>OY781463.1:0-5190514 GCA_963676725.1 Bacteroidales bacterium
TTGGCTTTTTATTGGCGGCGACATTATTCAAGGCCCAGATGTAATCCATGGCATTGCGAACGGACATAAAGCAGCAATTGGAATCGATCATTTCCTACAAACCAAATAAGAAATCCAATGATAAATATTGCAACAACATATATGGGCCTGGAGCTGAAAAGCCCTATAATAGTAGGTAGTTCGGGTATAACTGAGCATCTGGATAATCTTGTGGCGGCTGAAAAAGCAGGAGCGGGGGCTGTGATCCTCAAATCGCTTTTCGAGGAGCAAATCCTAATGGATGTTGATGCCGAGCGAGTGAATAATATGTATGGTACGTATGCGAATGAAGAAGCTTATGCACTATATTATTCGCGTAAAAATCATGTAGACAGCTATTTAAAGTTGATTTCCGATGCGAAAAAGGCTATTGATATCCCGGTAATTGCCAGTATCAATTGCGTTAGCGATGGGGAATGGTCGTTTTTTGCAAAAAAAATGCAGGAAGCAGGAGCAGATGCTTTGGAATTAAATATGTTCATTCTGCCCTCAGACCCGGAAGTGGATAGTCAGAAAATTGAAGAAACCTATCTCAGGATTATTGCCAATATCCTAAAAGAGGTCCAGATTCCTGTTTCGGTGAAAATTGGTCATTATTTCACAGATTTTGCGCGATTTGCTAAAAAACTATCGCAAACAGGAATTCAAGGAATGGTTTTATTTAATCGCTTTTATAGTCCTGATGTAGATTTGGAAAAGGAAAAAATTATTTCGACACATATCTATAGCAATCCCGATGAAAATGCCATGGTTTTGCGTTGGGCTGGCATTCTGAGTCCACTGCTCGATTGTGATATTTCTGCTTCCACAGGCATCCATAATGGTGACGCAGTGATAAAAAATCTATTGGTTGGTGCGCAAAGTGTTCAGCTTGCCAGTATTTTATATACAAAAGGCCTTGGACTTATTACAGAGATGAACGAGCGCCTGGAGGCATGGATGAAGGGGAAAGAATATCAAAACCTTAGCGATTTCCGTGGCAAGCTCAGTATGAAGCAGATCGCAAAACCAATGCTTTACGAACGCAGCCAGTTTATGAAGTATTTTTCCGATTCCGGAAGGAAGTAGAGGGTAATTATTAGCGATAAAGCATCCTTATTTTGATGTAAACATGGCTATTGCACAATTAGTGCGTAATGGCCATGTTTTGTGAGGTTTTATAGTTATCAACAGCGTTTCTGCCAACAGTATAACAATATAAACTGCTTGGAATAAAAATATATGTCAATCCGTCGTCCTCTTTAATTTCTTCAATATCTAATGTTGTTACAAAAGTTTTGGTAAGCGTATTTTTTTTGCAGAACGCTTTGAGTTTTGATAACTTATTCAAACTTTTAACAAATCTATTGCTCCACTTTATCTCTACAGCCCATTGTGGTTTTTGTTTTTCCAGTGATAAGCAAACAATATCTACTTCGCCTTTATTCCATCGTGCATAATATGGAATAAAATTTGAATTATTGCTCCATTGTGAAAATATGGCTGTTTCGACCATGTTCCCGATAAAATCATCATCGCTTTTAATTGGTGAGAATAAAGCAGACCGTAAGGAAGGATTTGTTAAATAAATTTTAAATACGGTTGCTCTTTTGAATTTTTTGGCACTAATGTCGATTTTATTTACTGTCTTTATTAGAAATGCAGCTTCAAGATATTCGATATAGCGTTTTATAGTGTTTTTTGATACACCGGAACTGATTGACAATTCCTCATAGGTAAATTCATTTCCGGAATTATAAGCAATAGTTGTGAAAAGAGAATTTAACTCTTGAACATCCTTTATGCCATATAGACTGGGTAAATCACGCAATAAAACTTTATCAATAATGTCATTTCTGATATATCTGCCTGGATCTGATTGTATTTCTTTTGACAAGGAGACTTCAGGATATCCGCCAAAATTAATATAGTTTATAAATTGCCTGTTTAGTTCAGAGATATTATCAGTATGGTAATATTTATTTACAATTCCATGCCTTTCTTTTTCGACAAGTGAAACAAGGTCTGATAAACCATTTAAGTCAATATATTCATGAAATGTTAGAGGTGGAAGCATAAAATCCGTAAATCTACCAGCTCCAGATTCTATACTTTTCAGTTTGAGAGCTGCTGCTGCTGATCCGGATACAATGAATTTAATATTGTGATAGCTGTCTACCAGTGTTTTTAAATGGATTTCCCAATTTTTTAAATATTGGATCTCGTCGAAGATAATATACAGTTTTTCAGAGGGTTTTTGTTTTAAAATATCAAGATAAAGGAATAATAATTCTTCCAACGACAATCCGTTATAAATCGGATTCTCCACGGATAGATAGCAAATTTTTTCAGGATCATTTCCTTTGTCAATTAAATCTTGGATAAGATGAAATAACATAACAGTTTTTCCAATCCTCCGTGGCCCCATTAAAACAATTGCCCTTTTAATGCTGTTTTCGTAGACAAGGGGTGTGAATAGGGAAAAATAGAGGCGTTTTTTCATGGAGTTATAGTAAGAATCAATCTCGCCGGTACTCCACCAAGGATTTTCAAATCTGATTTTAGTAAAAATTTGTTTTTGTGAAAATGATTTTAAAGGTGGCATATTAAGTCAGTTCAATAATCTTATTTGCAAATATAAAAATATAAAGTCAATTAACTAATCTTATTTGCAAATATGTCGGATGAGTTATGTGCTTAATCCGGCTCTGTGTAGTGATGTTTTGTTTTTGAAAAAATTTGTACCTTCGCATAAAACAAAGCAATGGATAAACCCAAATTTAATCAGCGTATTTTCTGGGATGTAGATACAAAAACCCTTGATTATGAGCAACACGCTGCTTTTATTATTGCGAGGGTTTTTGAGCGTGGCGATGTGGAGGATATACGCCAATGCCGTCGATTTTATGGCGATGAAAAAGTGCGGGAGGTATTGCTCAATGCAAAGTATCTGCCCGAACATAGGATACATCTTTCAGCAGCAGTTGTTAACGAACCTTTGGAGGCTTTTAGATGCTACAAACTCAGACAGTCGAACCCGGAACTTTTTCCTTACTAAAAGAACTATGCGATATTGCGGAACTTCGCAGTTTTGCTTTAGTGGGTGGTACAGCCCTATCACTTAAATTTGGCCATAGAACTTCTGTTGATTTGGATTTTTTTTCAATCAAGAAATTTAATCCCGAGGAATTAGAAAGCTTGCTCAGTCAAAAATATGTACAAGCGTATGCCGCAGAGGAAGGGCATCGCAAATGGGGACTTTTTTGTCATATTAATAATGTCAAAACTGATCTGGTGCATTATCCACATCCGCTTATTGAACCGATTGTAGAAATAGATGGGATTCGCATGTATTCCGATCCTGATATTGCGGCTATGAAAATCCAAGCCATACTGGGAAGGGCCAGAAAAAAAGATTTTTATGATTTGCACGAACTTTTGCAGCATTATGATTTGCAGCAGATTATTAACTGGCACAAACAAAAATACCCCAATCAAATGCTGGCGATTAGTATTCCAAATGCCATTACTTATTTTGCAGAAGCTAATGCAGATGCAAACCCAAATAGCATGCTCGACCTAAGTTGGCAGGATGTCAAAGAAGGAATTGCAAAAGCCGTTCGTGATTTTTTGGCATAATGCTACGAGATCCATTTCCCTTCCCGTACATCTATATCCCTCTTAGCGTCTTAGCGCCTTTGCGTGAGCAATTTTCCATCCCTCCATCGTATCCCCCTTAGCGCCTTTGCGTCTTTGCGAGAGCAATTCCCCAACCCTCCATCGTATCCCCTTAGCGTCTTAGCGCCTTTGCGTGAGCAATTTTCCAACCCTCCATCGTATCCCCTTAGCGTCTTAGCGTCTTTGCGTGAGCAATTCCCCAACCCTCCATCGTATCCCCTTAGCGTCTTAGCGCCTTTGCGTGAGCAATTTTCCAACCCTCCATCGTATCCCCTTAGCGTCTTAGCGCCTTTGCGTGAGCAATTTTCCATCCCTCCATCGTATCCCCCTTTGCGTCTTAGCGTCTTTGCGAGATCCATTTCCCATCCCTCCATCGTATCCCACTTAGCGTCTTAGCGTCTTTGCGAGATCCATTTCCCGACCCTCCATCGTATCCCTCTTAGCGTCTTAGCGCCTTTGCGAGATCCATTTCCCATCCCTCCATCGTATCCCCCTTAGCGCCTTTGCGTCTTTGCGAGAGCAATTCCCCAACCCTCCATCGTATCCCACATAGCGTCTTAGCGCCTTTGCGAGATCCATTTCCCGACCCTCCATCGTATCCCACTTAGCGTCTTAGCGTCTTTGCGAGATCCATTTCCCGACCCTCCATCGTATCCCTCTTAGCGTCTTAGCGCCTTTGCGAGATCCATTTCCCATCCCTCCATCGTATCCCCCTTAGCGCCTTTGCGTCTTTGCGAGAGCAATTCCCCAACCCTCCATCGTATCCCACATAGCGTCTTAGCGCCTTTGCGAGATCCATTTCCCGACCCTCCATCGTATCCCCCTTAGCGTCTTTGCGTGAAATCTTCCCTCACCTCAACCCACTACACATCCATTCGAGATTTTCAGCACAAATACGGCCTTTTCCGTCTCAAATACTTTTTTCGATGCAGCACTAATTGCGGGCATTACCGCTTCAAAATCCCCAAGAATCAGAGTGCTCATTGCTGAGGTTTCTATTTGCAAAGCCTTATTTTGTTGGAGCTCTTCCAAAAAATTATTCACCAATGCACCATATTCTTCTTTCAATGGATAGAGGCTTATTTCAACAGATATCGTCATAATTTATAGGGTTTTGCGTACTAATGTTGCAAAAAAACAGGCTTCTTTTTTCATCTGTTCTTTATCCTGGTTTTGCTCATCTATTATTCGCCCGTTTTTCAATAATACTGCAGGTATAATTTTGGGTTCTCCAAATCGACTCAGCCTTTTGTTAAGGTTTTCCCAGGTAAAAAAGTCCGCTGCAGCAAAGGTTTCATTAGCATCTTTTTGTTGTCCCATTTCGCTTTCACTATTGAGGCAACCTGCGAGAAAATATCCTCCGGGCTCAAGAATACGATAAATTTCTTCAAAAAGTCTATCCTGATTTTCAGTAAATTCGAGGGATGTAATAGCAAAGACATGCTTTTGGGATGCATCCTTAAAAGTATTGTTCAAAAAATCCATTTGCTCAAATTTCGCGTGCGGAATGCTTTTTTCGATTGCCTTTTGCAGCATCGCCGATGAAAGGTCAATTCCATGAACGGAAAAGCCGTGTTCTACAAAAAATTGCGTCCAATGTCCTGTTCCACAACCAATTTCCAGAATTTCCCCTTTCGGTATTTCCAACATCAATTGTGATATTTCGGCTTTTTCGATGCGATCCACTTCCATTCCAAAAGGGCTTGAATAATAATTATCATATTGTTCTGCTTCTTTCGAGAAATCAAATTTTTTCATGGCTTATTGTTTTATTTTTGAATCATACACTCATTCTTTTATTGAGTTTTTCATACTCAATACGAGCTTTCGTGAATGATAGTGGATACAAAGATAAAATGATTTTTTGGGGAGATCTTTTTTATAAGCCCCCGTATGGAGCAAATTGGTTTTGCAAGTCATAAAAAAACGGCTGCCCTATTTGATTTCAAAGGACAGCCGTGTATAAAATTTTTGTCAGATTATTATTGTTCTTTTGGGCCGGCTTCTATTTTATCATTTAGGAAATGCGTTAGTGTATTATACACATGCATTGTTGTTCCACGGCCTTCATAAATACCATGCGAGCGATTTGGATAAGGCATTACTTGAAATACTTTATTGTTTTTTATCAGCTCATTAATCAGTACTTCGGCGTTTTGGTAATGCACATTATCGTCGCCGGTGCCATGCATCAGAAGCAATTCGCCTTCCAAATTTTTGGCATAGGTTACAGGGCTTCCTTCGATAAAGTCCTCTTTGTTTTCCCAAGGCACGCCCATATAGCGTTCCTGATAGATATTATCATAAAGCAATTGGTTTGCCACCGGAGCAACAGACATTCCTGCTTTATAAATCTCCGGATAACGGAACAAAAGGTTCAGTGTCATGGATCCACCGCCGCTCCAACCCCAAACGGCAACGCGTTCTGGATCAATAAATGGCCATTCGAGGATTTTCTTTGCACCCATAGCCTGATCGCGCGAATTAATAACGCCAATCTTGCCGTAAATACTTTTTCTCCATTCTCGACCTTTTGGCGCAGGTGTTCCGCGATTGTCCATTGAAATTATCACATAGCCTTGCTGGGCAAGCATACGATGCCACATACTCTGAAAATATCCCCAGCTATCATTGGCCGTTTGGCCTGCAGGTTCGCCATAAACATGGAAAAGCACTGGATATTTTTTTGTTGCGTCAAAATTTGTTGGTTTGATGATGTAGCCATCCATAGTAACGCTATCTTCTGTAGTGATTTGGAAGAACTCTGTTTCAGGAAGATCCAGGCTATTGATGTTTGCTAGGGCTTCTTCATTGCTCGCCAGCAAACGAATGCTTTCGTGTTTTGGCAGAGAGATCAATTCTGTTGTTGGAGGGCTATTGAAATCGGAAACAGTATGGAAAGCATATTTACCACCATCAGCAATCTGATACGAATGCGTTCCCGCTTGATCGGCCGGAGTCAGACGCTCTGCAGCTTTTTTGCCATTCAGTTTCAGTCGGTACAGATAACGCTGTGTGGCATTGTCGGGAGAAGCGATAAAATAGACATAACCACGCTTTGGATCGATATCGAGGATGCTAATAAGATCAAAATCTTCCTTTAAAACTGCTCTTTCACTGGAGCCATCTCGGGAGATGATGTATAATTTTCTCCAGCCGTCTTTTTCACTGACCCAGGTAAAATCTTTGCCATCATTCAGCCACATCCAATCGTCAACCACATCTACCCAAGCTTCATCACTTTCGGTATAAATGGCTGCGCTTTTTCCGTTAGCAGCATTACATGCATAAATGGTCAATGTGTTTTGCTTGCGGTTTAGTTGCTGCACCATGATGTCTTTTGAGTCTTCGCTCCACATCATTCTGGGCAGATAATTTTGTACCGGATCGCCGGGGATGTCCATCCAGATTGTTTCCCCGCCATTTGCCGGAACAACGCCAATACGGCAGGATGAAGGATCTTCGCCTACTTTTGGGTATTCTACGGGAATGGTATAGGAGTATATGGAGTCGGTATTATTGATCATCAGGAAATCGCGGATTTTTGAGGCATCCAGCTGCCAATAAGCAATATTCTTGCTGTCAGGACTCCATCGAAAACCATCACGAGCACTGAATTCTTCTTCATAAGCCCAATCAAATGTACCGTTAATCAGGTCTTCCGAGCCATTAAAGGTAAGGCGTGTTATTTCTCCTGTTGCAATGCTTTCTGAGAAGACATCATGCTCGCTTACATAAGCCACCATCAGGTTGTTGGGTGAGAATTTTGCAAACATCAATGATGATGCAGGAAGACCTTTTCCCAATTGGGTTAATTTATTGGTTTTTAGATTTAAAATCCAATAATCACCTTTAGTATTCGTACGCCATACCCTTTTAGAATTTGTGAATAAAAGCAGCATTTCCTTATTGGCTGAATATTCGTAATTCTCAACATACAATGGTGTTTCTGCTCCTTCGGGGATAAGCTGATCGGCAGAAACCAAGATGCTGCGTATTCCTTTTTTTGTTTCATATTGTACAATATCAAGAGCCGCCGGCTGGCTATTGGAGCGCTCGAGTATCGTATAAGATGTTCCTTCGTCCATCCATCGAGCCTGACGGAAGAAGTCCGGAAAAAATTCCCCTGAAGCAAAAATGCGTTGCAGGTTTAATTTTGTAGAATCTTGTTGTGCCGATAAAATCTGAACGGCAAGAAGCATAAAGACCAGCATTAGGGCCCTTAAGGAGATGTGTTTTTTGTTCATTTTATATTGTATTTGGGGTGAGTTCTTTTATTTATGAACAAGGGTTCCAATTTCTTTACCTTCAATAACTTTTAGGAGATTCCCTTTTTTGTTCATATCGAAAACATACATGGGCAGATTATTTTCCCTGCATAAGGTGAAAGCAGTAAGATCCATGATTTTAAGCCCTTTTTCGTAGGCTTCATCATAGCTGAGGCTTTGGAATTTGCTGGCTGTTGGGTCTTTTTCAGGGTCTGCGGTATAAATACCATCTACGCGAGTTCCTTTCAGCATAATGTCTGCTTCAATTTCCACTCCGCGCAAAGCTGAGGCTGTATCTGTTGTGAAATACGGATTTCCTGTGCCGCCACTAATGATGCAAACCATTCCTTGATTCAGGTATTCTACTGCTTTTTTGCGGCTCATACTTTCGGCAAAAGGCTGAATTTCAAGGCCACCAAGAAGACGGGTTTTTACGTCAATTTTTTCTAATGCGCCTTGAAGCGCCATGCTATTAATAATAGTGGCCATCATGCCCATATAATCGCCCTGAACCCGATCCATGCCTTTGCTGGCACCTTGCAGGCCGCGAAAAATATTTCCTCCGCCAATGACAATAGCAACTTGTACGCCTTTTGTTGTAATGCTCTTGATTTCATCGGCATAATCACTAAGGCGCTCTGGATCAATGCCATATTGCTGGCTTCCCATAAGTGCTTCACCACTTAATTTTAATAAAACTCTTTGGTACTTCATAGGTATATGTTTTGTTTATTCAAAAAATGAATATAAGTTCAAGATAGGCTTAAGGATAATATGCAAAAGCACAAAACATCCAATGGACGAAATGCGTCTCTGCAAATTTAAGAAAAAGTGAAATATGAAGCGCCAGAAGGACTATTTTTAAAAATTCACCACAAGACGAACGTTTAATTGTCTTGGCGTTAGATAATTAGGAACGGCATATCGTCGCCCACTTACATCAGTAACCCACAGATAAGAAATGGTATTGGAGAATTGCAAAAGGTTAAATACTTCGGCAGTGATAAAAGCCGATTTTATGTATTTAAAGGGACCCGATTTTGGTGTATTTGTATGCTCACCAATCAGTTCCTTTGAGAAACCAATATCTACACGACGATAGGCAGGCATTCGGTATACATGCTCATATTTTTCTGTTTTGGGTGGACCGAAAGGTAGGCCTGTTCCAAAAACCAAACGCAGCTGCATTTTCCATGTAGGATGGCCGGGCAGATAATCCTGAAAGAATAAACTAAAACTTACCCTTTGGTCTGATGGGCGTGGCACATATCCGGGCTCCACACGAACACTGTCAACAATAGTCTCGTCTTCGGTATAACCAAAAATAATTTTTTCTCCGGAAATATTATAATAGTCGAAATAGAAGTCGTCTTCAATATCTTCCATGGTTTTCATAATGGAAAGGCTTGCCCAGGAATCCACGCCTTTAACAAATTCGCCATTCACTTTAAAGTCAATACCGGTAGCATACCCATGGGCAATATTTTCGGCATAATAGCGCAGCCTTACATTATCAACTACATAGGGAATTAAATTATCGAGGTATTTATAATAAACTTCCGATACAAATTTAAATGGACGGTTCCATGCAATAAAATTCCAATCCATACCGGCAACAAAATGAATGGAAGTTTGGGCTTTCAGGTCTTTATTGATGTTGCCCAGATCATCGCGCAGCTCGCGGTAAAAGGGTGGCTGATAATAATATCCGGTAGAAAAACGCAAAAGCACATCTTTTTCCCAGTTTGGTTTCCAGCTGATATTTGCCCTTGGACTCAGCAAAAATTGTTTGTTAAAATCCCAGTAATTTCCGCGAAGCCCTGCCGTAAGAATGATATCGGATTCAGGGAAAGTCCAACTGCCTTGAACAAAGCCTGTATAACGATTGGATTGGATGCTGATGTCTGTTTTAATCACTTCATTCAGTACTAATGGCTGAATGGATTGTACATCGGGATTGGTAAAGCCAACAGAATCTTGAGGTCTTGGAAGGCTATATCCGGCGCTGTCGATCATTTCCCATTCGTTTAGGTGATCGTCAATATCTTCATGCTGATATCGGAAACCCCATTCAATCATATAGTCGTCTTTATGGTATAAACCTCGGTGCTCAATATTATAAACATTGGCAATCAGTTTGTTCCGTGCATGATTTAGATAAGAACCAACGCCATTGGCCTCAATTACTTCGCCATAATTATCGCTTCCGGCTTGGGTTTCCAAACGCCCGATCCAATATTGCCCAAGCAGGTCGTAATTCTCCTGTTCGTTCGTATGAAAAGTAGAGGCAATCAGCTTGAGCGTAAGATTTTTTTGTGGCCTATAGCGAACTGTGGCGGCAGCTGTATGATTGGTAAACAAGTCTTTTTCCTGTCCTTCAAAAAATATTTGCAGGCGATAAGCTTCCTGGACTGTACCAAAATCCGTTTCGCGATCGGTTGGAACCAGTTGGTATGAATTATTGGCATAATTACCAAGGAAAGAAACCTCCAGTTTGTCATTAAATTCATACATCAGCATTCCCTGAATATCGGTAAAGGAGGGTTTATATTCCCCTTTTGTTTGAAGGCTCGACAATAAATATTGATTTGATTTTTGTCGTGCACCGAATAAATACATCAGTTTTTTATTTTTTGATGCTCCTTCGAGATGTAGGCCTCCTCCAAGCAAACTTAGGTTTACAGAGCCTGCAAAAGCTTTTGGTCGTTTGTATTTAATATCAAGCACCGACGACATTTTATCTCCATATCTGGCTTGAAATCCCCCGGCAGAAAATAGAATGTTGGAGACCAGATCAGAATTGAGGAAGCTAAGCCCTTCCTGTTGGCCAGAGCGCACTAAAAAAGGCTTATATATTTCAATATCATTTACATAGACAAGATTTTCGTCATAGTTTCCGCCACGTACGGAATACTGCGCGCTGAGTTCATTGTTTGAAGAAACCCCGATTTGTGTTTGTACTAAAGCTTCAATGGCATTCCCCGACATTGACGGGATTACAGTTGCTTCTTTTGGGCTGATGGGTGTGAGTGTTGAAGAACGAACCTGCTGATCTTCAATAACTAATCCCGGTAAATTTGTTGAAGTGGGTTGCAGGCTTAATTGCAGTTGCTTTTCTTCGCCGGCATTCAGGTCAATCGGAATGCTTAAGGAATGATAGCCAACATAAGAAAAAAGCAGAGTGCAGGGAGAGACGGGCACTTCCAAGCGAAAACGGCCGTATTTGTCAGTTGTTGTGCCGCCGGATTCGCCTTCAATGGCAATATTAACCAGTTCTATAGCTTCTTTTCGGTCGTTTTTGATCGTGCCGTAAACAACAGCTGTTTGCTGACCAAACGAAAAGAGAGGTGCGAGAAAAAATAGCAAGGCAAGATATGGGTACTTCATTCCGGAATTGACTTCAAATTATGTTTCGTGTTTTGGTTCGCAAATATAACAGCTTTATGCGGATATACCCTGATGAACAAAAAGCTAACGGTTTCATTGGCGTAATATTATACGTGGAAACTTGAGCGCAAGAGCTTTTTTGTTTCTTATAGAGGGCCAAAACAGATCCTTATAATGAGTTAAAAGTGGGCGGCAATAAAACGATAAAGCCCATAAAGCGAAAATTATTTTGCCAGTATTGATGCATGATGGGTTTTTCTATGCCTGACACCTCTGTTGCTTTTTGTAAATGGCTTTTCGATCAATGTTCTATGGAAGTAGTGGGTGTTTATTGAGATCAGTATCGCTTTTCAGTTAGCCCCAACAAAAAAAGCCGTTGTTAAAAAACAACAGCTCTTCTATACCATAAGTAATTACGTTCTTATTGGGGTAGGAAGCCTTTTTCGCGGGCTTCTTTTACACAAGCGAAAACACCTTTTTTGTTGATATTCCTTAATCCTGAAGTAGATACCCTAAGAGTAATCCATTTATCTTCTTCCGGAATATAAAACTTCTTGGTGTGAAGATTGATGTTAAACCTTCTCTTGGTTTTCGCATGTGAGTGGGAAACACTGTTTCCAACCATGAACCTTTTCCCTGTAATTTGACAAATCTTTGACATCGTTCTTCCTTTTAAAAATTGGTTTTTGAAAACGGAGTGCAAAGGACGTTAAAATTTTTTAATTATCAAATGGAAATCAACATTTTTTCCACAAAAGATAAAAATTTTAAGGTGCAATGCATTCATGCTTAGTCTTTCAGGAGTTCTTCCCGAAGCAGATTAAGTGCTGAGAGTGCTGAGATCCTGATATTACGGAATCTGTGCTCGCCGAGCCTCAACAGCTTGGCTTTGCTTCCTTTAGGCCCAGCAACAGCAATCCAAACTGTTCCTACGGGTTTTTCATCGGTTCCGCCATCAGGCCCGGCAATCCCGGATGTGGCAAGGGCATAATCGGTTTTGAGATGCTTCCTGGCGCCTTCCGCCATCTGGCATACGACCTCTTCACTGACTGCGCCATATTCTATTAGGCTCGCATGGGATACTCCAAGAAGGCTCTCTTTTAGTTCATAGGAATAGGCTGTTACAGAGCCTTCAAAATAGGCGGAACAGCCGGGTACAGCACTGATTAAATGCGCAAGATAACCCCCGGTACAGCTTTCAGCCAAAGACAAATTCTTTTCTTTTTGTAAAAGAAGCTCCCCAATAATTTTCTCAAGGGCGGCTTCATCAAAGCCAAATACCAGTTCGGGGATGAGGGCGCAAAGCTTATCAATTTCTTGATCTACTAGAATTTTAATCTGCGCCATATCATCGCCAGAGGCACTTAAACGCATCCGCACAATGCCTGGTTGGGGCAAATAAGCCAATTTAATAGATGCGGGCAGTGATTTTTCCCAATTGCTGATGCGTTCTGCCAAAAAGGATTCGCCTAGGCCGTGGGTCATTACTGTGCGTTTATAGATGGCAGGAATGGAAAGTTCTGCCTTTAGTTTTGGCAAAACCTCTTCGTCTATTAAAGCCTTCATCTCAAAAGGAACACCAGGAAGGCTTACAAAAACTTTGTCGTCTTTTTCAAACCACATCCCTTTTGCAGTGCCTTGGGAATTATTTAAATGAATCGCGCTTTCAGGCAGCATGGCTTGCATCCGATTGCTCTCTGTCATGGGAAAATTGCGTTTTTCAAAGAGCTTTGTGATCTGTGCCAAAGTTTTCTCAGAGAAAACGAGTTTGGTGTTAAAATATTCGCAAAGAGCTGGCTTTGTAATATCATCAGCAGTTGGTCCCAAACCTCCGGTCATAATGATGATTCTTGCCCGCTTTTCAGCATCCTGCAATGCGTCAAATATTTCTTCACGGGTATCGCCAATGCTGGTAATTCGAACGACTTTAATGCCGTTTTCTGTCAGACGGGAAGCAATCCATGCCGAATTGGAATCTATTACCTGTCCAATCAACAGCTCATCACCTATAGTAATTATTTCTGCTTTCATAGTGTTTTTAAAATATCGCGGCAAAAGTACTGTTAATAAATTTGAACAGCTTGATATTGCTGTATTTTTTAGCGTGGCAAAATGAATCATGCTTCAAATAGGTTCCCAATACTTGAGGGAAATAGGGGTGATTTTTACACTCCTTCGGAAATGATTGGTTTGTTTAATAACTAAATATCAATAAATTACAGCAATCGTTAATTCAGGAAGAAGAGTAGGTGAAAACTACCCCAAAAGTGGAATTTCCCGCCGACAAACTCCGGGCTGAGTATGCTCTGTGTTGCGCGAAATCCAAGCCATTTATATGTAAAACCACCGCCAAACTGGCCTTTAAACACAACCTTTTCAGTTTCGGTGGCGCTAATTGTATAAACGCTGCTTTTATTAAACATGCCTCCTTGCAATGTGGCATCGTAGATATTTAAGGATGAACGCAAATCGACAAACAATCGCCAGTTAAATGCAGCATTTTTTTGGATGCGGCTAAGCAAATCATTGCTGCTTTGAAAACCATTCTGAATGTAGCTGTAATATGCTGATGCACCAAACCAGGCCTTATCATAGAGCGTGCCTGCCTGAGCACCTAAAATGGTGTTTGCTGAAAATTTGCCTTGTAGAAACCATTGTTTCTCAAACCATAGATCATAATTAAGGACAATGTCGTTTTGAATTTGGTATTCCCAGCCCAAAGGTTCGTCATTTGTAGGAACCACATTATGTACTAGGCTTTGAACAAATTCTCCTTCTGATGCAGGGCCGATAACGCCTGCATTGACTTCAGAAATCAGGCTTTGTCTTCTTTTTAAATCGGTGCTGTTTCTCGAAAAACTTGCATAAAGGACGCCGGAATATGGCCTGTCCCCATACTGTATGCCGCCGAGTTTTGTTGTGGATGGTGTGTAGATGTTCTGCACTAAGCCTAAACCATATGTATGCACTGCATATTTATTATAAGGAAGAAAGATTTGAGCGCTCGCAATAGTTGCAAAAACGGGGGAATATAAATGAATCTGGCTTCCATTGGTGAAATAGCGGTCTGTATTGCTAAAAATATCGTTTTCAAAAACAATGCTTAGAACGGTGTTCGTGTTGAGTCTTGCGATATCTTCCAAAGTGTTGGCCGGAAGTGGGCGACTTTTAATAATCCTGCGCAAAGCAATCGGGTCAATTCCGTCTGCATCTAAAGGGATCAATAATTTTATACTATCGGTGCTTTCGCGGATTGCCAAATGTGTTTTAGTTGCGGCGATTTCCTCAATTTTTGGTGCAGGAAGATTCGTATGTGGTTGTTTTTCTATTTCTTTTATTGCCGGCTTTTGCGATAGGGCAAGCGACTCTGTGTTAAATTTTTCTTTGTCGAGTATTTTTGGTGGCCTGATGCCGTCAAACATCAAAACACCTGCACCTTTAAGAAAAAGTCGATTATCGAAAACGATCTCCTGCCCGCTGAGATTAAAACGGATAAAGCGTTGATCGGTACTGTAGGCGGGGATTTTTTCTTCGGAACAAAATGCTTTATGCCGGAAAAATTCAGAACCTAATGAATCCCGATAATGATACCAGGCGGTCATGCCGTATTTTTCCTGAAAATCACGAATAAAGCTCGAGTCCGGATAGCAAAAAACCAATGTAGGATGACTTATGGGCTTTGTTTGTGGTGCCTTTTTTTCCTTAGTCTTACCCGAGTCTAAGTCTTTCTGTTCCGTCTTTTGAGCGCAGCCCGTCAGGATCAGAATGATTATCAGGAAGTATGTGGGTAAGGCTTTTTTCACCGGTTTTGTTTTAAAGCAATTTCTGTGTTTTATGTCTTTATAAAACCTCTTCAGCTTTTTCTGCAGGGTCTGCAATAACGGCTTTTGTGCCATTATCAATAATTGGCCTTTGGATTAGCTTTGGGTTTTTTAGCATCAAGCCTATTAAGTCTTGATCGTCAAGTTCTTTCCCTTTAATTTGTTTTTTGTAGATGTCTTCCTGCTTCCTTAATAATCCTGCAGGTTTTAGATTGAGTTTTCGTAAAACTTCCTTTAGGGATGCTTCATTAAAAGGCTCATCTTTAAGATATAATATAATTTTATGCTCAAGGCCTTTATCGATGATATATTGCAGTCCTGCCCTGGATTTTTTACATCTTGGATTGTGGTAAACGGATATCATACTGTTCTGTTTTATTGTTTGCTAAATTCCATTAGAAATGCTTTCAGGAAATCGTTAATATCGCCATCAAGAACAGCTTGAACATTACCGCTTTCGTGCTGTGTGCGCAAATCTTTCACCAATCGGTAGGGCTGCATCACATAATTCCTGATTTGTGAGCCCCATTCGATTTTCATTTTTTTTCCTTCAATTTCAGCCTGAGCTTCTTTCTTTTTGCGCAATTCTATTTCGTAGAGCTGCGATTTGAGCATTTGCAGGGCTTTTTCTTTGTTTTGTCCTTGCGAACGTGTCTCTTGGCATTCGATCACAATTTGCGAAGGGCCATGTTTCAAACGAACGGCCGTTTCCACTTTGTTCACATTCTGGCCTCCCGGACCTCCGGATCTAAACGTGTCCCAGGTAATATCAGCAGCATTAATTTCGATATTAATATTTTCATCCACCAAGGGATAAACATAAACCGATGCAAAAGAAGTATGCCTGCGCGATTGCGAATCGAAAGGAGAAATGCGCACCAAGCGGTGCACGCCATTTTCGCCGCGTAGATAGCCAAAAGCAAAATCGCCATGAAACTCCAAAGCAACGGATTTTATTCCGGCCACTTCTCCTTCACGCACATCCAGTTCTTTGACTTTATAATTGTTTCGTTCGCCCCAGCGGATATACATACGCATCAGCATTTGCGCCCAATCATTGCTTTCGGTTCCGCCTGCTCCTGCGTTTATTTCAAGAATTGCGCCCAGTTTGTCTTCTTCATTACTGAGCATATTCATAAATTCCAGATCCTTGATTTTGCTCAGGCTTTTTTCATATTGAGTATCGAGCTCTTCTTCACTTGCTTCACCGGCTTCATGAAATTCTAGGAGGATGCCGAGCTCCTCAATGCTGTCACTCACCTTTTGAAAGGCATCTGTCCAGTGTTTTTTATCTTTTATTTTTTTCAGCAGGATTTCTGCTTTTTTAGGGTCATCCCAGAAGCTTGTTTGCTGTGTTTGTTCTTCTTCTTCGGCAATTAATGTTAATTTGGCATCAATGTCAAAGGTACCTCCTCAGGGCGAGCAGTCGCTCTTGAAGCCCCTTATATTGTTCTTCACTTGTCATGAGTATATTTTTTTATATTATTCATCTTCAGCAGATTCGTTCAGTAATTCGATGATGATATTCATTTCATAACCTTTTGAAGCAGCATAGCGAATAAGTTTGGCGTTTTTTTCGCGTCTAGGGATGTTTTGCCCCAATGTAGCTTCCTTTTTACTGATAATTTGCCGCAAAGTTGCAAGATATTCCTGAGATTCCAAGCTGTTTAATGCTTCATCAATCAGAACAGCAGCAATTTGTTTTTGTTGCATCCCATACCGAATCATTAGTTTGCCCCATTTATTGGAGCGGTGTTTGCCGCGAACATAAGCCATGGCAAAACGCTTTTCGTTCAGGAAATTTTCTTCAATAAGTTGTTTTATAATCTCCTCGCTACTTTTTTTGCCGGCGCCCCATTCGTAGAGTTTTTTTCTCACTTCTGATGTTGCCCTTTCCTGCAATGCACAGTAGCGAAGAATTTTGCCCATGAGTTTCTCTTCCGGAACCGCTTTTCGTATCATTTGTCTTCTTTTGCCTGCAAAAGTAGTGATTCGACAAGCTTTGGCGTTTGTGTTGCAGCTTTTCCTCTGAGAATACAGAGTTTTTTATGTCTTCCTTCGGGTTTTGCTTTTGGGTCGATGAGATATTTTGGGCAGTCTTCGTCCACAAAATTTATAAGTCCTGCGGCAGGATATACCACCAAGGAAGTGCCAATAATAATAAAAATATCTGCTGTTGATGCTATTTTTACTGCATGTTCAAATTCCGGCACGCCTTCGCCAAACCAAACAATATGAGGGCGTAGTTGCGATTTTTTCTCGCATAAATCGCCTGTCTTTAATTCCCAATGATCCAGAGTGTATATTAATGATGGGTCGACAGTGCTTCGGGCTTTTTTTAGTTCGCCATGCAAATGCAAAACATTCGATGATCCGGCTCGTTCATGCAAATCGTCTACATTTTGTGTGATAATATGCACATCATAATCCTTTTCGAGGGCTACAAGTGCCTTATGTGCGGCATTTGGGGATACTTCGAATAATTGTTTTCTTCGGATATTGTAAAAACGCAAAACCAATTCCTGATCACGTTTCCAGGCAATAGGGCTTGCAACTTCTTCGATGCGATGGTTTTCCCACAAGCCGTTGTTGTCGCGAAATGTGCTGATGCCGCTTTCGGCACTCATTCCTGCTCCGCTTAAAACCACAATTTTTTTCTTCATGGAAATGTATCTTGTTAGTGATGGGTCACTTAGGCCTAATATATTTAAGTTTATAGCTTGAATAACAAAAATAGTGTATTTTCGTGAGCAATATAATAACGAGTTCCATTAAGCACAGGATTTATGAAAAAATTACACCACTTATTACTTGCGTTTTTGCTTTTTGCCATGCTTCCGGCAGCCTATATGCTGTTTCAAAATGACAATAACGCACGAAAAGATTATGAAGCATTTTTGCTTAGCGAGTATGCAAAAATCCCTCAGGCGGATGCCGCTTCAGAAAAACTTCCGGATATGCCCGAAATGGCAGGCGTTATGGATTATTTTATGACCATGGATCCGAAAACAAAACAAGTGCCTTTGGATCGTTTGACAAAAGCCCGCAAAGCAACCGATCTTGCAAAACAGCGCAGCATGGATCCAATGCCCGAGTGGACCTCCGTTCCCGCAAATATGGGTGGACGCGCCAGAACAATGATGTGGGATCCAAACGATCCAACGCATAATAAGGCTTGGGCAGGATCTGTAACCGGTGGTTTATGGTATAATGATGACGTAAGTTATGAGGAGTCGGAATGGATACCCGTAGAAAGCATGTGGGCAAGCTTGTCAATCAGTGTTATTACTTACGACCCGAATAATTCACAGATATTTTATGTGGGAACAGGCGAAGCTGAAACCGCCCGTATCATTTACCGCGAATCTTCAGGCGTTGGTGTTGGTATTTATAAATCTTTGGATGGCGGGCAAAGTTGGTCTTTATTACCTTCTACCGAGCGCTTTAAGTATATTACTGATGTTGTGGTGCGTAATGAAAATGGCAATAGCGTCATTTATGCAGCAGCAGCAAGCGGCATTTATAAAGGTGAGATACAGGAAAGCAATACAAACGGTTTGTGGCGTTCAGAAGATGGTGGCGAAAATTGGGAACAAGTGCTTCCCTTGATTCCCGGAGAAGATATGCCCTATGCCGTTTCCGATATTGAATTGGGCGCAGATAATAAATTGTATGTTGGCTCTGCTGCTACTGTCGATCTGAAAGGTGGGGCTACAATTTTTACTTCTGATGAAGGAACTTCCGGCAGCTGGACTGTTAATGAGACCTATAAATTTCTGATTGAAGGGCAATCCTATTATAAATATCCGGAACGTATTGTCCTTGCATGTGCCCCTTCTGATGAAAATAGGGTTTATGCCGGCGTTTCTGTTGGTTATCAGGATTCAGGAGATGGTTTTATTAAGTTTCAGGCAAATTATTTCATTCGCAGCGACGATAAAGGAGAGAGCTGGTACGAAGTACAATTGCCTGCTACATCACCAAAAAATTGGGCTTATTTGTCTTGGCATGCTATGGCAATTGAAGTGCATCCCCTTGATGCCGATTTTGTGTATGCAGGTGGCCTTGATCTTTATGTTACGCCGAATGGAGGTTTTTCGTGGAATAAAGTAACAGATTGGGCTTTAATGTATTATGGCGGTGGTGATGATTATGTGCATGGAGATCAGCACGATATCGCTTTTAATCCCGGAGAGCCAAATGAAGCAATATTTTCTTCGGATGGAGGGATATTTTTTACGAATGAATCCAACGATCTAAGCCCGGTTTTTACAGAGGCAAATGTTGGTTTTAATACCCTTCAGTTTTATACTTGTGCCCTGCATCCTGAAGAGGAAATATTCTTGGGTGGTTTGCAGGATAATGGTACACTGCGTTATGATGGTGAACCATTAACAATCAACTCTATGGCAACTGGAGGTGATGGTGCTTATTGCTTTATCGATGAGGATACCCCCAATAATTGGATTACAACTGTGTATTATACAACCATCGCCGGATGGGAAGGCCAATATACTATGTCATACAATCAATGGTCTAAGGGAACTTTTGTAAACCCAATGGATTATGATGATAATAATGATGCGCTCTACGGAAATAGTTGCCGTTTCAATGGGGAACTGGCAGATCAAATATATCGTATAAATGGTTTGCCCCGAGAGCAAGGAATCTCAATTCTCTACCTGAACACAGGGACTTCTGTTCCTTTTAGCCATGTAAAAGTGTCGCCATTTTCTGATGATGAGGTTACATTATTTGTTGGTTCACAATCCGGAAGGATGTTCCGCATAGAAAATGCACAGTCAACTGAATATAATATTACTGAGATTACTTCTAATGAATGGCCAATTGCCAATATCAGCTGTATTGCTGTGGGCGGCTCTGAAGATACTTTGCTCGTTACATTCAGCAATTATGGGGTAAATTCTATATGGCAAAGCACTGATGGTGGAGATAATTGGCAAAGTAAAGAGGCTAATCTCCCTGATATTCCGGTTCGCTGGGCCATTTATCATCCTGAAGGTTCAGCACAGGCAATGATTGCAACAGAAACTGGTGTTTGGATCTGTAAAAACCTAAATGAAGACGATGCAGTTTGGGAACCGGGTGGTGTTAATTATCCTAATGTGCGGACAGATATGCTTCAAATGAGAACAAGTGACAATATGGTGCTTGCGGCAACCCATGGCCGAGGGCTGATTTACACAAACTGGGATTTTGACCAAACAGTGCCTGTTGATGAAGTAGCTGAAACTATACTGAATGTCTATCCAAATCCGGCGACGGATTTTATTCAGGTCGATCTGCCAGAAAATATTTTAGAGGCAACAATCTCTGTTTATGATATACAAGGGAAAAAAGTATATAGCGGCTTTCAAAAGGCGACATCACGCATTGATATCCAAAGTCTTCCTGCAGGAAATTATGTCATTCGCATGGAATCTGACGGAAAAATGATTGGATCCTCCAAGCTTGTTAAAAAATAAATAGGAATATCATTGAAAAAAGCCATCCAATATTTTTGGGTGGCTTTTTTGTTTGCTCTAATTTATTCAAAAATCATATCATAAGGCCGGCTAATCGCTTCTGCCATCTCCTGTATGCTGATGTATTTTGAAAAACGTTTGTATTCCTGAGCTTCAAAAAATACTAAAATCGTTGGGTTTGAAAAAACACCATAGCGTGAAGTCAGTGCTTCATTGCCTTCAGAATTAATGAGTTTAAATTCTATTTCAGGGAAATAGCGCTGAAGCATTTCCTCAACTTTTGGCCTCAGGCTAAGGCATGGAGCGCAATTATCATTATAAAAATAGAGCATTACTGCGCTTTTTTCACGAATTGTTTTTTCGGTTTCCTGAAGAAGATCTGTCATTATATTTTTTGATTTAGGTGGTTTGGTTCAGGAGACAATAGTTTCCTGAAAACAGAAAGCAAACAGCAAGAACATAAAAAAGTTCAGTTTATTTTAAGCCAAAAAAAAGCTTCTTTCTTCGAGTGAAAAGTGTGCAATGGATTTTTTTGACTGAAATTTTCTTTGTTAATTTGTTAACAATAAATAAAACTACATTCAAAATTATGACTTATATTATTAAAGGTGCGGGACTTACCATCGAAAATGTGGTGGAAGTCGCCAGAAATCGCAAAAAAGTGGAGCTCCATCCCGATGCTCTTGCGCGCATTATTAAATGCCGTGCGATGTTGGAAAAGAAAATTGAAGCCGGTGAAATAATGTATGGCGTCAATACAGGTATTGGTGAGTTTTCTGAAGTTGTGCTTGATGATTCTCAGGTGAAGGAATTTCAGAAATACCTTATTTATAATCATGCAGCCGGTATTGGTGATGCAATGCCCGAAGATTGGGTGCGTGGCGCAATGCTAGGTCGTGCAAATGTGCATGCCCATGGAAATTCCGGTTGTCGCCCTATTATTACACAGACATTAATTGAGATGCTGAATAAAGGAGTAACCCCATTTGTCTGCCAGAAAGGTTCTGTTGGCGCCAGCGGCGATTTAGCGCCAATGTCGCAAATCGCTCTTTTGATGATGGGCGAAGGCAAGGCTTTTTATAAAGGAGAGCTTTTAAGCGGTGCGGAAGCAATGAAGCGCGCAGAAATTGAAGTGCCCGGATTACAAGCCCGCGATGGCCTTGCTACTATTAATGGGAGTAATGTGCTTACTGCCATGAGTGCCCTATTTTTATATGATGCCAATAATTGGTTGAAGCAAGCAGAAATTGCAGCAGCAATGTCTTTGGAGGCGCTTAAAGCCAATATGAAGCCCTATAGTGCTAAACTTCATGAAATCAGAGGTTTTTCGGGTGCCGTACGCAGTGCTGAAGCAATCCGTCGCATTGTGGAAGGTGGCGATTTGGCCGAAGGAAAAGTGAAATGCAAAGTGCAGGACGCTTATTCTATGCGTTCTACACCTCAGGTTATTGGAGCAGCACACGATGCAATGCGCTGGGCACGCTCTCAAGTAGAAATAGAACTGAATGGAGTAGGGGATAACCCAATTTTCTTCCCTGATGAAAATATACAGCTTAGTGGTGCAAACTTTCAAGGAAGCCCGGTTTCGGTACCAATGGATATGGCAGGAGCTTGTATTACAATGATAAGCGTGCTTTCAGAACGCCGTATGAACCGTTTGAATAATCCAGCCCTGAGTGTAGGTTTGCCGGCATTTCTTACCAAAGGAGCCGGAATGTTCAGTGGCTTAATGCTCTCGCAATATACTGCTGATATGCAGATTGTTGAGCAACGTATTCTTTCAGCGCCTGCATCAATTCAGTCTATTCCTGCGGCTGCCGATCAGGAAGACTTCGTCTCGATGGGAATGAATACAGCACTCAAGAACTTCCAGATTATTGATAATGCTTATGGTATTTTAGGTATAGAGTTTATGGCAGCAGCCCAAGCCCTTGATTTTCGGGAATATGCTTTTGGTAAGGGAACGCAAAAGGCTCATGATGTAATCAGAAAGCATGTCGATTTTCTCGACATCGACCGTCCACTCTATAACGACCACAACACAATGAAAGATCTGGTGAAAAATTGTGATATTTTGCATCATGTTGAAGCATTGATTGGCTCTTTAGAATAGATTTTTTATCTGTATTGATTCAACGCAGCACTAAATTTCGTATTGGCGCTGCGTTTTTTTATGTTATTTTTGCGCGTTATTTAATGGATCTTATGAAAAACCCTTTTCTTCCAGATTTTACAAACGGCAATAGCCGAAATAAAAATATACGTCCGGATATACTCACCGCCTTGTGCATCCTAACTTTTTTCTTTAGTGGTGTTTCTGCAATATCATACCTGACAATCCTAATGTCTTATGATATGATTGCAGAAATGGTTCAAAATGCAGAAATCAAACTACCCGGTATTGAAATTTTATTTAGTGGTGGAAGATCTTTTTTTGCTTTAGGTGCTATATTTAATATAGTGTCTTTATGGGGAGCAATTTTAATGTTTCGTTTAAAGCGAATAGGTTTCCACCTTTATACTGCAGCGCAGATTTTTCTATTGATCATACCTCTAACAATGCTTGTTGAATATCAATTCTCTGTTTTGGAACTTTCTGCAAGCCTTGCATTTATAGTTTTCTATCGTCTACACATCAAATATATGAATTAAGGGCCTTTCTCCTTATATCACATTCTCGTTTTCTTGTTTTTGATGCACCTGTTGACTTTTTTTTCTCGACAAAAGATGCTGTTTTGCTATTTATTTCAAGCTTCTTAAAATATAATTATTGAGGTGTGAGATTTTTTTTGGTTAATAAATTGTTATTTTTTTTTGGCTGTGTGAAAAAAACTTTCTAATTTGCCGCTGCAAACCAATCCCGATTCCGATGATGCCATTTATCATTGATCAGCCACCTCCATAAGTTCAGTTCCCTGAACCTTAAACCTTATTAATCATTTAGAAATTTTTTTCAACATTAACCATATCAACCATTACTAACCAAAACCGTATAATTATGAGAAAATTTACCTTCCTTCTTGCATTTTTTGCCTTTATTGGCATGCAAGTAAGTGCTCAACAGCAAATCTCGGGTACGGTCACCAGTGCGGAGGACGGCACGTCCATCCCTGGTGCATCCGTAGTAGTTAAAGGTACCACTGTAGGTACGGTTACTGACATCGATGGTAATTACACCATTACCGTAACGCCAGATGACGAATACCTGGTATTCTCCTTTGTGGGGATGCAAGCACAGGAAATGCTCATCGCTGGCAATGATGTTATTAACGTTGCGCTTGAGCCGGTTTCAACTGCCCTCGAAGGGGTTGTTGTAACAGCCCTTGGTATTTCAAGGGAGAAAAAATCATTGGGTTATGCTGTTCAGGATTTGTCCGGAGATGATCTCTCGGATGCGCCTGAAAATAACCTTGTTAATGCCTTAACCGGTAAAGTTTCCGGTGTTCAGGTAACTAATTCTAGTGGAGCCATTGGTTCTTCTTCTAGGATTGTTATTCGTGGTAATACATCTTTTACCAACAACGACCCTCTGTTTGTTGTTGATGGTGTGCCAATCCTAAACCGTTCCTCTGAAGTATCTCAGTGGGGCGACGTTGACTTTGGTAATGCTGCCATGGACATCGATCCTGCAAATATTGAGAGTATCTCTGTTCTTAAAGGTGCAAATGCTGCCGCACTTTATGGTAGCCGTGCTCAGAACGGTGTTATCCTTATTACTACAAAAAAAGGTTCTAAGCCTGGTCAAGGACGTGGAATTAGCGTTGACTTTTCTTCAGCCTTTACCATGGACAATGTGTCTATAATCCCAAAATACCAAAATTCTTATGGTCAGGGTTATGGTGGTTCAGAGTATATTGCCAAACAAGATGGCGTAGACATTACAAATCTTGCAGAATATCAAAAATGGTCCCAAGAGAATTCTTTTAGCTATGTTGATGGAAACTGGGGTGGCGTAAATGATGGTATTGATGAAAGTTGGGGTTCCCGTTTGGATGCCGGACTTCTTATCCCTCAGTTTAACAGCCCATTAGATGCAAATGGAAACAGAACAGCAACTCCTTGGGTATCTAATCCTGATAATATTAAAGATTTCTTCGAAACAGGTACCAGCTGGAATAATAATCTATCCATTACCGGTGGAAATGATATTGCTTCTTTCCGTTTAGGTTTAACAAACAGCCAACAAAAAGGTGCAGTGCCTAATACAGACCTGACACGTAATAGCGTGAATTTTGCAGGTACATTGAAAGCCAGTAAGCGTTTAACAGCTCAGGCTTCTGTAAATTATACACGCAATAATAGTGATAACCTCCCCGGTGGCGGTTATGATGAAAATAATATTATGCAATCACTCGGTGGCTGGTTTGGCCGTCAGGTGGATATGACAGACCTGAAAAATAATTGGGAAACATACAACCCACAGGGAAATCCTTATAACTGGAATTCTAGTTATCATAATAACCCATATTGGACAGTATATAGAAATACTACCTCACGTTCACGTGACCGTGTATTTGGAAATGTGAACCTGACTTATCAAATCACAGATTGGTTAAAAGTTATGGGTCGTGTTGGTACTGACTTTTATAATGAATATCGGAAGCATGTTGTTGCTGACGGATCTATCGAGTCTTCAAACGGTGGTTCATTCTGGCAACGCAATATGTATGAGAATGAAACAAATGCAGACCTTATCTTTTATGCCGACAAAAACATTAATGAAGACATAGAAGTGCATGCTACATTAGGTGGTAACTATATGAACCGTAAGTATAAGACAATGTACTTATCTGCATCAGAACTTACCGTACCTGACCTTTATACGATCGCAAACGTGCGTGGTAATGCCAGCGTAACCCAGTATGATGAAGAAAAGCAAACAAACTCATTATTTGGTTCTGCTAGCTTTGGATACCGCCATATGCTGTATGTAGATGTCACTGCACGTAACGATTGGAGTTCAACACTTCCTGCTGACAACTGGTCATATTTCTATCCTTCTTTTAGTGTTAGTTATATCTTCACTGAGATGTTGGATATTGATCCTGCGATCATGAGCTTTGGTAAAGTTCGTGGAGGTTGGGCTAAAGTGGGTAATGATACTGATCCTTATCAGTTATATCCTACATTTGTCCCTACATCTGATCCATTTAGCGGTGTAGCTCAATATTCTACAACACGCGCATTGCCAAACGCACAGTTGAAGCCTGAAAGCACAAATTCAATCGAATTTGGTCTTGATATGAAATTCTTCAATAACCGTTTAGGTCTTGATTTTACTTACTATAACATGAACACTTCTGATCAAATTATGAATATTGATATCTCAAGTGCTTCTGGTTATAACCAAAAGTGGATTAATGCCGGTAAAGTTTCTAACAAAGGTGTTGAACTCATGCTGACTGGTAAAATCCTTGATAACCCAACAGGTTTGAACTGGGAAGTTAATATTAACTGGGCTACCAATAAAAACGTTGTTGAAGAGCTTTATACAGATCCTCTTACAGGTCAAAAGATTGATGCTTTTACACTGGGAACTTCTTGGGGTGCTGTTACTGTTGAAGCACGCGAAGGTGAAGAGTTTGGCGTAATCAAAGGCGGTGGTTATGTATATGATGACGAAGGCCGTGTGCTAATTAATCCTGCTTCAGGTCTTCCTGAGCATTCTGCTCAGCCGGTAACAATTGGTAATGTTATGCCCGATTGGACTGGTGGTATCCGGAATACATTTAGTTATAAAGATATTAGCTTAAGCTTCTTGCTCGACTCGCGTTGGGGTGGAGATATCTTTTCCGTAACCGATTGGTTTGGTGCTTATGCCGGTGTAACTGAAGAAACAGCCGAAAACGGTATCCGCGAAAATGGTCTGATTGTAGGTCAGGATGTTCTTGATGATAAAACTTGTGGCTATGTAAACGATGCCGGAGAATTTGTTACCAATGATATCGTTGTAGCTGCTCAGGATTATTATGAGAATTATTGGGGATTACACGAGCCTTCAGTAATTAAAGGTAGCTTTATTAAACTACGCGAGGTTGTTATCAGCTATAACCTTCCAAAGAAATGGATGAAGAAAACAGGTTTCATTAAGCGTGCAAACTTCTCTGTTATCGGAAGAAACCTTGCCTTGCTCTATACTGATAAATCCAATGATGTGGGAATCGATCCTGAAACAGGTTTCGGTACTTCAATCAATGGTATGGGTCTTGAGCAATTCCAGATTCCTGCAACACGTAGTTTTGGTTTCAAACTGCAGTTATCCTTCTAGTATAACAAGAGCTTAACATTCGAAACTTAATATTAGAAACCTAAAAATGAATAAAATGAAAAAATTCTTAAATATAAAAGCGGTATTCGTTCTTGGGCTTATCATTGGTCTGGTCTCTTGTACCAAGGACTTTGAAGAGATGAACGTGAACCCTAATGAGCCAAATTGGGCTCCTAATACAAATATTCTGGCGCATAGCCTGCGGTATTATGCCGATAATTTCTTCGACGACTGGCAGGATATGAATAACTATATGAGTTATGCCGGTCAGGTGACAAAAATCCAGTATATTGATGAAGCACGTTATAATTACCGTGCCAGTGTCGTCAATGCTGCTTGGGAAGATGCATATAATACTACTCTTGATCTTACAAAGGTGATTGGTTATGCTTCTGAAAGCGGCGATAAAAACATGCAAGCTGCTGCTTTAACCTTCCGAGCATATATCATGCAAATTGCTACTGATACATGGAAATCTATTCCTTATAGCGATGCATGGAAAGCCGAAGATGGTATTGTTAATCCAACATATGATACCCAAGAGAACATCTATAAAGCAATTCTTGCTGACCTTAAATTGGCCGGAGAACTTTTTGCTGCCGGAAATGGCGATGCTCTGGGTGATGGTGACCTTCTTTATGGTGGCGACGCCGCAAAATGGGAAAAATTCTGTAACTCCCTTCGTTTAAGGGTAGCCATCCGTATTTCAAATGTGAATGAAGCGCTTGCTACAACGCATATTAATGAAGTGCTTCAAGGTGGTAAAATTATGCTAAGTAATGAAGATAATGCTTATTTCTGGTGGCCTGGTGCTGCTCCTTATAAAGAGCCTTGGCAGGAAAATTCAGAAACTCGTGATGACCACGGTATGTGTAATACCTTGATTGATACTTTGAAAGCTTTTGCTGACCCACGTCTTCCTGTTCTTGCTAAGCCAAATGCTGATGGAGAATATGTTGGTCTTGCTGCAGGTGCTATTGATGGTACTTTCGATATGGCTAAAATTTCAAGAATTGGTGCTATGTATCGCGATAACCCAGCTGGTTTTACTCCATTTATGCGCTATGCTGAAGTGCTCTTTATTCAAGCTGAAGCTGCACAACGTGGTATGACAAATGCTGACCCACAATCACTTTATGAGGACGCAATTGCTGCTTCTATGAATGAAAATGGTATTACTGATGGCGATGCTATCGCTGCTTTTGTTGCTAGTCCTAAGGTGGCTTATAAGAATGATGTAAACCAAATTTATCTGCAAAAATGGATCAGCCTCTTTAAGGATGGCCATGAAGCTTGGGCAGAGTGCCGCCGTACTGATATTCCTGTTATGGATGAAGCTGAAGGTAGCCCTTACGGAAGACATAACCGTCCTCCTTTCCGTTATCCTTACCCAACAAACGAATTTAACAGAAATGGCGCAAACATTGCTCCTGCTGCTGTTGGAATCGTTGACCAATTCTGGGGACAGAAAATGTGGTGGGATACACGTACAGGCGTAAACTAATCTACAGAATAAATAATTCTGATAATATAAAACGCAGGCTCTTAAGCCTGCGTTTTTTGTTTGTCCTAAAGTGTAATTCTGTGAACTCCCTGATGTTTAATTCTCGCCTTGTGCTTATAAAGCACTTAACAACACTAAATTGCTGAACTGTATCAGGGATCTTATTGGATTGAAATCGACTTTATTTTAGTTCATCTCTTTTTATATGAATTTTTATTGATAGCTTTGAACTTGAAAATTTTGAGTAGTTTTTTCTGACCGAAATAATCCATGATAATTTAGAAAACTTGGCGAAAATAAAGTACATAGCACCAAATAAAAGCGCATACAACAGACGTGAACGTAAATCCATACGAAAGAAGGAAAAGGAATATAAAATCCGCATAAAAGAGCAAAAACGTTGGTTGCGCGAAAAGAAACGTAGTGAAAGAAGGGAAGAATTCCAAAAATTGATTTCTTCATTGTTCCGTAGAAAGAAAGAATCAGTCAGTACAAAAAGGTATAAAGAAAAAATAAAAGCAGAAAAACTGGAGCAAAGGGAAGCGTTTTTCCAAAATGTCAAACAAATATTCAAATTTAAATGGCTTAGGCCTAAAAAAGTACGTAAGAAAAAACAAGTAAACCGATTTGTCGGAGCTCCGGAAACCAATAAAAAGCACAAGAATAAGAAGCATAAACGAACTTTGTCCGTTTTAAAACTAATCCGCAAAAAACAGCAAATACAACATTCACATATAGATGCGCAATTGTTAAAAGGGGGAAAACTCCTCCATCATAAGGATAATGCGAAAAACCGACATCAGAAAAAGGGTGTTTTGAAACGTTTGAAAGGGAGTTTTCGTCCTTCTGCAAAAATACTTCAGGAGCAATTCAGTAAGAATGGTGGCGTTCAGACTTATGGATCTGTTTTTGTCCATTCACTGTCTTTATTTATTATCTCATACCTTTTTGTTTTTGAAATTGGCGCCTTTCTCACAGCAGTTGCAGCACGTTATTTTGGTATTGGGTCGAGAGTATTCTATAATTTTGTGCAGTTTTCAGCAACAACTTATAGCAATAGCTGGTCGAGGCTGGCGTTGATCGTTATTTTTGCTGTTGCCCCATTTTTATCCCTTTTTATATGGGTTTTATCTCGTAAATTATTGCAATGGTTTAAAGGTTCTGCCGGATATTTGCGACTCTTTCTGGTGTGGTCTATGATTCATGGCCTGAACCTCTTTTTTGGTGCATATCTTGCCGGCGTAATTACACGCTCGGGCTTTGTTTATACCACAGAGTGGATTTTTATGAGCCGCATTTTGGATGCGGAAGAGATTGTATTTGCACTTTCAGCAATTCTGATTATGATTTTTGTGGGCAGGAATTTGGTTTCGCATATGTTGAAAGCTTCGCCTTCTTATTCCATTATTCAAAAGCCGGCTCGTAAACTCTATGTGCTTACGGTTTTTATGATGCCTTGGCTTGCAGGCTCTTTGCTTGTATTTGTGGTTTTTTTACCGAATGTTTCTATTCCGCAGCTTTTGATGCTGCTAAGCCTTGCCTTACTTCTTATACCGGCCTATCTAAATGTTCTGAATCCAAAATGGGATGTAATTGAATTTCATTTTAAAAGACGAAGGCTTAAATGGCAATTTTTACTGATTGCCTTAGCTGTCTTCAGTTTGTTGGCTGTCAGGTGGATACTGGATGGAGGATTCTTTATTTAGATAGCTAATAGCCTGTATTATAAAGGTTTATATCTGGAGCCTAATTCCAAAAACTTATTAACATGCATCTGTTTTTTCGGCCATTTCTATTAATTTTACGTCTTGTATTTTAATTAATTTCATGCCCTATGTATATCGTTTTTGATACCGAAACAACAGGATTGCCCAATAATTTTAATGCTCCATTAACCGATAGTGCAAATTGGCCGAGACTTGTGCAGCTCGCATGGCAGGTTCATGATAAAAAAGGGGCTCTCCTTGAGGTAAAGAATTATATCATACGTCCGGATGGCTTCGAAATTCCTTATGCAGTAACTAAAATACATGGCATAAGTAATCAACAGGCTGTTAATCAGGGTTTCGAGCTTTCAAAAGTACTTGATGCATTTAATGAATCCCTGAAAAAAGTTTCTTATGTCGTTGGTCATAACATCACATTCGATAATAATATTGTTGGCGCAGAATTATTCAGAACAGGTCAAGACCGTCGATTGCTGGATTTGCCCCACATCGACACCATGAAAGAAACTGTCGATTTCTGTGCTCTGCCGGGAGGAAGGGCAAATCAGAAATTTAAATTCCCAAACCTTACCGAACTTCATACAAAGCTTTTCGGTGAAGCCTTTGATGCTGCTCATAATGCTGCTGCTGATGTAGAAGCAACTGCCCGTTGTTTTCTGGAAATAGTACGTCTGGGGATCGTGCCTCTTCGTAGTTTAGGGCTCTCCCAAGAAGAATATAGGGTCTTCCTTGAGAAGAATCCGAAACCTATAAAGCCTATTGGACTTAATATTCTGCCTTTTAATCCAAATGAAGTGCTCCCCACTTCTTCAAGGCAAATAGATTCGACGATTTCGAGTGGAGATGAGGCTGTTGCCAAGAAAATAATAGTCGAGAAAAAGCCTTTTGTACACCTTCATGTGCATACCCAATACAGCATTCTTGATGGTGCAGCAGAAATTGGAAAATTGATTAACAAAGCCAAAGAGGATAATATGCCCGCCATTGCCATAACGGATCATGGGAATATGTTCGGGGCAAAATTATTTCATAAAACGGCTTTAAAGGCTGGCTTAAAGCCGATCCTAGGCTGTGAGGTGTATGTCGCCAGACGGACGCGTTTCGATCAGGAAACAAAACAGGATGGTAGTGGGTACCATCTCGTATTGCTTGCAAAAAACCAAATCGGTTATAATAATCTCATCGAAATGGTCTCCTTGTCCTGGCTTGAAGGTTTTTATTATAAACCGCGCATTGATAAGGATTTGCTTAAAGAAAAAAGTGAAGGGATTATTGCGTTATCTGCCTGTCTTGGTGGCGAAATCCCTAAATTAATTATGGAAAGTGGCGTAGAAGCTGCAGAAAAATCGCTTCTATGGTATAAAGAGGTTTTTGGTGATGATTTCTATCTCGAAATGCAAAGGCATCGCTCAGGAATTCCTGAGAAGGATAAGGATGTTTATGAAGATCAGGTTTTTGTAAATCAGGAACTTATTACACTTGGGCAGAAGCATGGTGTAAAACTGGTCGTTAGCAATGATGTGCATTTTATTGATGCAAAAGATGCTGAAGCCCATGATCGCCTGATCTGCCTGAGCACAGGAAAAGACTTGGATGATCCCGCTAGGATGAAATATACAACCCAAGAGTGGTTTAAAACCACCGATGAAATGTACGAACTCTTTCACGATCAAGCGGAAGCCTTGCTTACAACTCAAGAAATTGCTGATAAAGTTGAGGTGTATGAGCTTGATCGAAAGCCAATTATGCCCGAATTTGATATTCCTGAAGATTTTGGGACTTTCGAATCCTTTAAGGAAAAATTCAAGGAGGAAGATCTTTTGACAGAATTTGGTGAACAAGCCTTTAACCGCCTGGGTCGATATGAAAGTGTTGTTCGTGTAAAACTGGAAGCAGAATACCTTCGAAAAATTGTTTATGAAGGTGTCGAGATGCGCTGGGGAGAAATAACAGAAGACATAAGAGAGCGAGTTGATTTTGAGTTAAATACGATTAAAACGATGGGTTTTCCGGGCTATTTCCTGATTGTATGGGATTTCCTGAAAGCTGCTCGGAGTATGGGCGTAAGTGTCGGCCCCGGAAGGGGGTCTGCAGCTGGATCCGTTGTGGCCTATTGCTTAAGGATTACAGAAATTGACCCGATTAAATATAAACTGCTGTTTGAGCGTTTCCTAAATCCCGATCGTATTTCAATGCCTGATATTGATATTGATTTCGATGATGAAGGCAGGGGAAAAGTGCTCGACTGGGTCGTGAAAAAATATGGCGAAAAACGTGTGGCGCATATTATTACTTTTGGTAAAATGGCTGCTAAATTAGCCATTCGCGATGTGGCTAGAGTGCAAAGGCTCCCGCTGTCCGAAGCCAATAGACTTGCAAAAATGGTTCCGGAAAAACCGGGCATGTCTCTCAGAAAGGCCTTTAAAGAATCTCCTGAATTATTAAAGGAAAAAGAAAGCGGAAGTAAGGAGGTTGTGAGTGTTCTTGATTATGCTGTTACCCTCGAAGGTTCGGTTCGAAATACCGGAACACATGCCTGTGGTATCATTATCGGGAAAGATGATCTGGAACATTATGTGCCTGTAAGTACGGCCAAAGATTCTGAACTGAAGTATGTTACACAGTACGACGGAAAACATGTAGAGGATATCGGGCTTCTTAAGATGGACTTTCTTGGATTAAAAACCCTCTCCATTATAAAAGATGCAGTGGAGAATGTCAGGCTTTCAACAGGGAATGTGATTGATATCGAAAATGTTCCCTTAGAAGATCCGGTTACCTATGAATTGTACAGTAAGGGCGAAACAACAGCTTTATTTCAGTTTGAATCGGATGGGATGAAAAAGCACTTAAGAGCACTCAAACCAACACGTTTTGAAGACCTTATTGCGATGAACGCCCTCTATCGTCCGGGGCCAATGGAGTATATCCCCTCCTTTGTGAAAAGGAAGCATGGTCAAGAAAAAATCGAATATGACCTTCCCGAAATGGAAGAATATCTCGAAGAAACCTATGGGATTACTGTCTATCAGGAACAGGTGATGCTTTTGTCGAGAAAATTGGCAGGCTTTACCCGTGGCCAATCTGACTCCCTGAGGAAGGCTATGGGGAAGAAGATCAAATCCATGATGGACGAATTGAAAATAAAATTTGTTGAAGGTTGTCGGAAAAATAATCATCCTGATAATAAAATTGAAAAGATATGGAAAGACTGGGAAGCCTTTGCTGAATATGCTTTTAATAAATCCCATGCCACCTGTTATAGCTATGTTTCTTACCAAACAGGCTATCTAAAAGCGCATTATCCTGCTCAGTTTATGGCCTCCGTTTTAAGCCATAACCTAAATAATCTTGAGAAGATTACCTTCTTTATTGAAGAATGTAAACGAATGGGTATTATGGTTTTAGGCCCTGATGTGAATGAATCGCGTTTTAATTTCTTCGTTAATACCAAAGGGGAAATCCGTTTTGGGATGGCAGCAATAAAAGGAGTTGGAGAAGGCCCTGTGAGTGAAATCATCCGCGAAAGGGAAGAAAATGGCCGATTTAAAAATATTGTCGATTTTATTAGCAGGGTCAATCTGCGCACAGTCAATAAAAAAAGTATTGAAGCATTGGCAATGGCCGGGGCTTTTGAGGGTTTTAGTGATGAACACCGTGCTCAGTATTTCTATAAGGAAAAGGAAAATGGTCCGATTTTTCTCGAAAAAATTATCAAACATGTTCACGCTGCTTTGGAGAGGAAAAATGCTGCACAAGTGTCGCTCTTTGATGATCCGGATACAGGAAGCGAAGAAATCGCTGTCAGCCTTCCGATTTGTGATCATTGGTCTGATTTTGAACAATTAAAACACGAAAAAGAAGTCACAGGCTTTTATCTTACCGGCCATCCACTCGATACATACAGTATTGAAACAAAAACTTTTGCTACACATTCAATCCGTGAGCTTAAAATTGAACCTGAAAAGTTAAAGGGGAGGGAAATTAAGTTTACCGCTATCGTTACTGCATCCAATGAGAAAATGACCAAAAAGGGGAATCCTTTTGGGAGTATTACACTCGAAGATACAGACGAAAGTATTACTGTAATGATGTTTTCGGAGCAATGGCTGAAAATGAGGCACTTCTTCGATGTGGGAAGCTTGCTTTTTGTAACCGCCAAAATGGAACAGCGTTATAATTCCGAAGAGACTGAAATCAGGATTCAGGCAGTGAGCCTTTTGTCAACATTGCTGGAAGAACGAGTGCGCTCGATATGCCTGAGCATAGATCAGTTGAGTATTGATCAAGCTTTGGTGAATGAGTTGAAAGCCCTTGAAAAAGAATATCCGGGGAAAACTGCTGTTTCCTTTAAACTGCTTGATCATGAAGAAAAAATAAGCGTTGAGCTAAGCTCTGAAATGCGCGTTGATCCCTCAGGCTTTTTAAAAGAAGTGAAAAGCAGGAGTCTGGTCGATGATTATAAGTTGAAAGTAGTTTGATGATTTACAGGGAATCATGTATCCTTAATTATTATGGCGGGTAACCATAAAAAAAGTTTTGTCGTCATAATTCTTGGTGAAATGGCTCATCTTTTTCATCAAAATAAAATAGATTCTGCAAATATTTGAATTTCTCAAACAGTTTTCTGTTGATTATTTCTATCTTTGAAATCTCAAACTGATAAAAAATTGCACTTATGGCTATTGAAATTACTGATTCCAATTTTGAAGAAGTTGTTCTTAAATCAGATAAGCCCGTTATTGTAGATTTTTGGGCAGAATGGTGTGGCCCTTGCCGCATGGTAGGCCCTATTGTCGAAAAAATAGGCGAAGATTATAAGGACAAAGTTGTTGTTGGCAAACTCGATGTGGACAGCAATCCTGATGTTACAATGAAATACAGGGTACGTAATATTCCTACAATTCTTTTCTTTAAAGGTGGAGAAATTGTTGACAAACAAGTAGGTGCAGTGCCGGAAAATGTATTGACATCAATTCTTGAAAAACATTTGTAGAGATTATTCTCAAATAAAAATCAGGGTTTGAACCTCCTCAAGCCCTGATTTTTTATTGTTCAGAATTATGGAAAACGATTTCAGAAACGAAGAAATTCAAAGATATTTACCCTTAGACCTGCTTGCAAAGCAAGTTGTGGAAGGTTTTATTACAGGAATGCATAAAAGCCCTTTTCATGGGTTTTCTGTGGAGTTTGCTGAGCATCGTTTATACAATAGTGGTGAGTCAACACGGCATATCGATTGGAAGCTTTTTGGTCGAACCGAAAAACTTTTTGTGAAACGCTATGAGGAAGAGACAAATTTGCGTTGCCGCCTGGTGATTGATAATTCTGCTTCCATGCATTATCCGGCGCAGAAAAACCCGGACCTAAACCATCTCAATAAAATCAGTTTTTCTGTCTTCGCTACCGCTGCAATTATGCTGCTGCTTAAAAAGCAAAGGGATGCTGTTGGTTTAAGTGTTTTTTCGAAAAAAATGGATGTTTCAACAAACTCACGATCGAGTAATGTGCATCATCAATATATTTATTCTCAGCTGGATAAAATTCTGAAAGAAACGCCCCAAAAAGATGTTTCCTCTACGGCAGCAGCTGAAAATCTACATTTTATTGCTGACAGCATTCATCGTCGTTCTTTGGTGGTGATTTTTAGTGATATGCTGGATAATTCTGCTCATGCCGATCAGCTTTTCCCTGCTTTGCAACATCTGAAGCACAACAAACATGAAGTAGTGCTTTTTCATGTTACGGATAAAAAGCATGAAATCGATTTTGATTTCCCCAATCGACCTTATCGTTTTGTGGATGTGGAAACAGCTGAAAATATAAAGCTATATCCTTCTGAAGTTCGTGAGGCTTATGTGCGTAGAATGACGGATTTCAGCAAAGAGCTGAAAGAACGCTGCGCGCAATATCAGATCGATTTTATTGAAGCCGATATTAATGAGGGCTTTCATCCTGTTTTAATGTCATTCCTGATTAAACGCGGACGCTTATTCTAAGTTTTATAGAAAGTGCTTTGCTTAACCGGATTTTGTATTTTATTCCACGCTAATTTCATCAGCAAAAAGCCATGCTTTTCCTCCTGCGCCTAAATGCCATTCGGGGCAATATTGTGTGTTTTTCGCCAGAATTTTGATATATCTGGCCTGCATCGGTTTTACTTTGAGTTCAAATTCTTTTACGATACCGCCTTCGGTATTTTGTGGGATATCATTCATTATCCTGCCGACCTTTTTAAAGTTTTTCCCATCTGAAGAAACAGAGAAATCCACCCATTCGGGCATAAAAATCCATGACTTCATATCCTGAATAAAACCGATGGCTATTTTTGATATTTTTTGTTGTTCGCCGAGATCAACTACGGCCTCAAAATCCTGAAATTGATAGCCTTGCCATGCACCTGTGCCGAAGCTTTCGTTGCCACGAAGCTGGTCAATAAGCGCCATATCGCCTCCGGCTGCATATTGTGGGTCATAAGTAGAATGCAGCTCTATGCTTCTGTGTTCCGGTATTTTATAAAAAGTGCCTTCGCTTATCCTGCTTTTTTTACCGCTTTTGTCGATCGCAATCGCCTTGATGGTGGTTGTTTTGCTGATATGCAATGGCTGTATAAATTTAGTGCTTTTATCCGTTGGTTCGCTGCCGTCTATTGTATAATAAATATCTACATCAGGCAATGCGCAGGACATAATAATTTCTTTGGTTTTGCCAAATGTCTGGCCATTGGTTACATAAAATGGCGTGGGTACAATCAGATATTCATCGATATGGCTTTTGGGAATAGCTTCATCAGCGATGCCCCTGTTTTTATTGGGTTCAGCTCCCATTACAAAGCGAAGGCTCCCGCCATTCATAATATCCTGATGCAGCAGATAGTTTTTGTCCCAGTTTTCACCATTTAAATAAACCTCTTGCACATACACATGTTCCGAACTATTATTTTCGGCAGTAATTGTGAATGTTTTCCCGTTTTCGAGATGAATTTTGGCTTCATCAAAAACAGGGCTACCAAGCGCGTAATAGTCTGCGGCTGGAGTAACCGGATAAAATCCCATCGAGCTTAAAACATACCATGAGGACATCTGACCGCAATCTTCGTTGCCAATAAGCCCATCGGGTTTTGTTGTGTACATATCGCGCATAATTTCCCGCACCTTTTCCTGTGTTTTCCATGGTTCTCCTGTATAATCATAAAGGTATGCCATGTGGTGGCTGGGTTCGTTGCCGTGTGCATACTGTCCGATCAGTCCTGTAATATCAGCCTGATGCCTTCCTGTAGTCTCCGAATCTTCCGTAAACAATTGATCCAATTTTTTGCTCAGGCCTTTTTTACCTCCCAAAAGCTGTGCAAAATGTGTGATATCTTGTGGAACATAAAAAGCATATTGCCAGCAATTTGCCTCTGTATAATGAAAATTGACTTCTTTTGGGTTGAAAGGCTCGATCCATGCATTGTTTTGACGTGGGCGCATAAAACCGCTCTGGGGATCAAATAAGTTTTTGTAATACTGAGCTCTTTCCGTGAAATATTTATAATCATCATCTTTCCCCAATCCTTTGGCCATTTGGGCAATACACCAATCGTCATAAGCATATTCTAAGGTTTGTGATACGGAAGACCCTTCCATATTCGCAGGAATAAAACCATATTCACGATATAATTTGCTGCCTCGAATATTTTGCATCGCACTGGTTTTCATTGCTTCATAGGCTTTTTCTGCATCATATCCACGGATGTTTTTTACCCAAGCATCGGCAATTACAGGCACTGCATGGTAACCGATCATGCAATTTGTTTCGTTGGCCGAGAGTTCCCAAACAGGGAGTAAACCTCCTTGTTCCCACTGTTTTATAAAGGTGTTTATGAAATCGTTTGTGCGCTTTTGGTCGATGATGGTAAATAAAGGATGTGTTGCGCGATAAGTATCCCAAAGGGAGAAAACCGTATAATTTGTAAAACCATCAGCTTCGTGTATTTTCAGGTCGCGACCACGGTATTTATTATCCACATCCATATAAATATTTGGATTTAACATGCTGTGATAGAGGGATGTGTAGAATATTTCCTGATTGTTTTTTGTTGATCCGCTGACTTGTATTTTGTTTAATTCATCAGTCCAATTTTTTCTGGCGTTTTTATGGATTTGATCAAAATCCCAATCGGGGTTTTCTGCGTCAAGATTTTTAGCGGCACCTTCAATGCTGACAGCAGATAAGCCTGTTTTTACCAGAATCTCACCGCCTTCGGGCAAATTGAAATCCAACCAAGCTTTTAGGTTTGTACCTTGTGCCTGCTTTTCTCCTTCATGTTTGTTACCGTCTTCTTCTATTCCAAAAGCATGAAAGGGTTTAGAGAATTCCATCACAAAGAACAGAATCTGGTTTTTTGCCCAATTTCTGGAGTTTCTATAGCCTTCAATTCGATGATCGTTCACGATTTTTATTGAGGCATCCAGCACTTTGTCGCGATGAATCAGATCGAGAATAATATGGCAGCTTTCATTTTTGGGGATAGTGTAGCGCTGCATTCCAGTGCGTTTTGTGGCGGTCAGTTCTACTGTAATGTCATAATCTTCGAGCAAAACCCTATAATATCCCGGAGATGCACTTTCGTTCTTATGGCTGAATTTGCTTCCATAACCCTTTTCGCTCTTGCTTCCATTGTTGAGGTACAGAGGACCGGTTGTGGGCATGCTTAGGATATCGCCATAATCGGAAACTCCTGTGCCACTGAGGTGTGTATGGCTAAAGCCAAAAATCACATCATCGGAATAATGATAGCCGCCGCAGCCGTCCCAGCCATCTAGGCGGGTGTCAGGACTTAATTGCACCATCCCAAAAGGAACCGCAGCGCCAGGGTAAGTGTGTCCGTGGCCTCCGGTGCCAATAAATGGATTGACATAATCAACAGGACTTTGCTGCTTGTTGCATGAGCTGAGTATCCATACAAAAAGAAGCGAGAATAGGAAATGGTAAGTTTTCATGCTTATAATTTTTGCTTTGCTTCTGTTTTTAATTCGTCCTTAAGAAATTCGTTGAGCATCTCTTTGGAGAGTTGTGGGTTTTGATCGTAAATTTGAAGTGCCTCTTGTTCCACTTCTTTGGCGCGATTGAAAAGTTGCTGTTGGCGTTTTTGCTTTTTTGCACGGACTGATTCGATGTTCTTTTTGTAATTTTTATCGATTTGATCCGCAAAATCTACATAAGTCCATTGCGCCGAATTTGGAAATTTTGCACGATAGCTTTCTGTGGAAGTAAAATGGTCATTCAAAGCTTTTTGCCAATTATTTTCATTCGTATAATATTTAGGAATTTCGCTGATGCCTAAATACCACGGCACAAAAGCGTTAACGCAGGGGCGGAATGGTGCAATCCATAAGCGCACACCAATATCGGCAGGCATATTTTTGCGTAGTTCGGCAACAATTCCGTATTGCGTTTTGCTTGTGCAAATGGTGTATTCACCAAAATGATGCGGATCCCCGAGCTCGTAGTCTTTCGTTTTATCGAATTCGGTGCCTTCATAATGATATGCTAAGACATCCATTAGCATTTCCGGGGTGATTTTATTCTTTGGAGTAACAGCAAAAGGGAATGTGTCATCCCAAGCAAAATTCTCTTTTGCCAGAAGGTGCAATCCGCCCCATTTACGTGTAATATTATTTGGATGCACGAGATTATCCGGTGCACTATATGCTTTTGCAAAATTAAAGGCGCCATCTTTTTGTGGATTATACCAGCCTCGTTCAATGGCATATGTGATAATATCCGGGCTGCCTGCAAAGTTTGCACTGTCGCTAAGGTCTATTTCAGTGATAACATAATAATTTGATAAAACCATTATTTTATCGTCAGGAATACGCTGAGCAACCCAGTGTTTTCCGTTTACGGCAGAGAGCAACCATGCTTCGTTGGGGCCGGCAATTGTATAAGAACGCCCTGATGAATAATAGCCATAAGCCTCAATTAATTCACCGGCAATTTGAACGCCTTCATAAGCTGTTCTTGCGCGTTCTGCAATGATGCGCCTTAACCAATAACCTATTCCCCCATCAGTTAATTCCCCTTGGTCTTCTCGTGATGGGCAGGAGTTTGAAAAAACGACGACACCAAACTCGTTGACATAAGAATCGGAAAAGTCGAGGCCGGGCATGTCCATCCATAAATAGCGATAGGTTTGGGTGGCTTCTGGAATTTCTGCCCCATTTTTTAATGTAATGGTGGAGCCTTCTGTATTTGTTCGGGCAGGTACATTATAATAGTTGACAACGAAATCGCCAAAATCATCTTCATTGTGGGCAATCATAATATCGCCACTTGCGGTAGCATCTTTTCCGGCAATAATGGTGAAACAGTTAAAAAAATCTTTCGCCACTTGTGCAGAAATATCCTGCATAAATAAGGGAAGGATCAGAAGTGCAATCAAAAGTTTTTTCATGGTTCTGGTTTTTTATAAGGACAAAAATAATCTAAAAGGATTTAGAAACACAAAGAAGTCTATGATTTGCGTATTTATTTTTTCAAGATTGTGTTTTATCGACCTTCAAGGGTTTTATTAGACACAAAATTTGATGCAGCATTATTATTGTTATGCTACCCGATTATAAACTTGTTGCTTTAACATCAGCACCAAACTGCCACCACGAGCTGCCATAAACAGAAGGAAAGCGAACCAGAGTGCATGGTTTCCTAGGCTGTTTTTTAAGAGATAAAAGACAGGGAAAAAAACAAGTAAAGTGGATATAATCATGCTGTTACGCATGGCTTTTGATGCTGTTGCGCCTACATAAATGCCATCAAGTAAAAAGGCAGGAAAAGTTATGAGGGGAACAAGTCCGATCCAAAACCAATAAGGTTTCGCAGCGGCAATTACCTGTGGGTTCGTGGTGAGGATATTGAGAACCAATTCGCCACTAAAAGCATAGGCCAGCATAAAAGGAAGGCTGATGAAAAAGCCCCATCGAAAGAGGATTCCAACACTTTTTATTAATTCTTTTTTTGCGCCTGCTCCGGTAAATTTCCCGACCAGTGCTTCGGCAGCATAGGCAAAACCATCAATAAAAAAACTATAGAACAGAAAATACTGAAAAAGCAAAGTGTTCGTCGCTAATAGTGTGTCCCCGAAACTTGCTGATTGCGCAGTAAAAAACGAAAGGGTAAAAATAAGAAGTAATGTGCGGATGAAGATGTCGCCATTAACCCGGAAAAATTGTTTTAATGCGCTAAAATCAAGGGCTTTTTGGATATTGAAGTAGGCGGTTTGATGTTTGTATTTTTTAAAGAAAAGAAGAATGGCCAAAATCAATCCGGTATATTGTGCCAATACAGTTCCTAGGGCGACTCCATCCGACTTCATATGTAGCCCTAAAACAAAAAAGAGGTTAAATAAAAGATTAGCACCGTTTAATGCCAAAGAAATCCAAAGAGGGTAACGAGTGTTTTGCATACCTATAAACCAGCCATTTAAACTATAAAGGCTTATTGTGGCAGGCGCAGCCCAGATGCGGATATAAAAATATTGTGCAGCATATTGTTCCACTTCGGGGCCGGCATCGGTGATAAAAAAGCTAAAACGGCCAATGGGGACTTGCAGCACCAAGAGAAAAATAGCTGCCGATATTGCAAGCATTAAGGAACGCATCAGGTTAAGGCTGATTTCGCTTTTGTCTTTGCGCCCAAAAGCCTGGGCTGTGAAACCAGTGGTGCCCATGCGGAGAAAACCAAAACTCATATAAATAAAACTAAAAATCATTCCGCCAAGGGCAATGGCTCCGATATAAGCAGTGTTGCCCATATGCCCCATCATGGCCAAATCGACCATGCCGGCAAGGGGAACACTAATATTGCTGACTATATTAGGAATGGCCAAGCGCAGAATCTCTTTATTCAGGCTTTTTTTCATCCGGCAAAAATAATGAAAAGACTTTGTTTAAGTTTCACGATTTATGATTGAACATCTGAAGCGAAATTATGTTATTCTTCCACAAACAATAATACATTTAACTATGAATAACAAGATGAAAATTATAGGTCTGCTCGTGTTTTTTTTAGGGTTCTATATCGTTAATGGTATGGCGCAAAACGAAATTGCACCTGCAAAATCAAATGTCTATACCGTTGATATCGACGAATCGTATATCACTTGGACAGGGAGTAAACCATTGGGCGAGCATTTTGGAACACTGAGACTGAAAAAAGGGCAGCTGGAGTTTCAAAACAACAGCATCAGTGGAGGCTTTTTTACCATTGATATGAATACCCTTAAAGTGGATGATATTAAAGACGAAGAAATGAATGCCAAACTTTTGGGACATTTACAAAGCCCCGATTTTTTTAATGTTGCTGAATTTTCCGAATCTCATTTCCAGATGACTGAAGCGAAAATGGTAAAAGCAAAAGATTATAATTATGCCATTTCAGGGAACCTTACTATGAAAGGAATCAGTCATCCAATTACATTTTATGCCTCGGTGCATGAAAGCGGACAAATACTGAAAGCTCATGCTCCACAATTTGAAATCGATCGTACAAAATGGGATATTAAATTCAAATCAAAGAGCTTTTTTGAGAATTTGAAGGATAATTTTATTGATGATGAAATAGGGATTGAAATTCAGCTTTTACTCAAACAATAAGCCCATTAAAGAAAGCTTTTTGTGCTAATTTGAAGAAACCGGAGCTTTTGCCCGGTTTTTTCTTTTTATCTTCGTAGGTTCAAAAAATTATTTATGGCCGAATTTACTTTGCAACATATTATAGCACAGGAGATTAATGTGTCAATACATCAGGTTTCTGCTGCAATATCATTATTTGAGGAAGGGGCAAGCATTCCTTTTGTTTCGCGTTATCGCAAAGAACGCACCGGAAGCCTCGATGAAGTGCAGTTGGCACATATCAACAAACGCTGGCAGGAACTCGAAGCCCTTGAAAAGCGGAAAAAGCATATACTCGAAACAATAGAAGGACAGGGAAAATTAAGCGACGAACTAGCGAAAAAAATTCGTGAATGCTATGAGGCTGTGGTGCTTGAGGATATCTATTTGCCTTATAAGCCAAAGCGAAAAACCCGTGCTGCAATTGCAAAGGAAAGAGGACTAGAGGCTTTCGCCCTGTGGATTTTACAGCAAAATCCCGGAGATATTGAAGCAAAAGCAGCATCCTTTATGAAACATGAGGATGTGAAAACCGAACAAGATGCCATAAATGGCGCTTCAGATATTATTGCTGAATGGATTAGTGAAAATGAACGGACACGGGAGCGTTTGCGTTCGCTTTTCCGCCGAAAGGCAATATTATCATCTACCGTAGTAAAAACCAAAAAAGAAGAGGCAGAAAAATATTCCGATTATTTTGAATGGGAAGAACATGCACTTAAAGCACCTTCGCATAGAGTATTGGCTATTTTTCGAGGAGAAACGGAAGGCTTTTTACGGGTGAAAATCCGTCCTGACGAAGATGAGTCGATCGATATTTTAGAACGACAATTGATAAAAGGCAGGAATCAGGCAGCTGATTGTGTGTATAATGCCTTACTCGACAGTTATAAACGTTTATTGATGCCTTCTCTTGAAAATGAACTGAGGGCAGAAATTAAAACGAAAGCCGATGAAAAAGCAATCGCAGTTTTTGCCGAAAACCTGAGGCAGTTGCTCTTGCAACCACCGCTAAAAAATAAGCGGGTTTTGGCGATTGATCCGGGGTTTCGTACCGGTTGCAAAATTGTGTGCTTGGATGCTACCGGACAATTAAAACATAATGAAACAATTTACCCTCATCCTCCGCGTAACGAGAAAAATCAAGCCATCCATAAAATCAAGAGCCTTGTTTCGGCATATGATATTGAAGCAATTGCGGTTGGAAATGGCACAGCAGGACGTGAAACAGAGGATTTGCTGCGTACCGTTCGTTTCGATCGTGAAGTTATTGCAGTAATGGTTAGCGAAAATGGTGCTTCGGTTTATTCGGCATCTGATCTGGCACGTGCTGAATTTCCACAGTACGATGTAACTGTCCGTGGAGCCATTTCTATTGGCAGGCGTTTGCAGGATCCCTTGGCAGAATTGGTAAAGATTGATCCGAAAAGTATTGGTGTAGGACAGTATCAACATGATGTTGACCAACATTTATTGCAAGAGGAATTGCAAGGGGTAGTCGAAAGCTGTGTGAACCATGTGGGTGTGGAATTAAACTCTGCAAGTGCACAATTGCTGACTTATGTCTCCGGCCTTGGCCCTGCTTTGGCAGCCAATATTATTGAGTACCGCACCGAACATGGTGCGTTTACATCACGAAAGCAACTTTTAAAGGTGAAGCGATTTGGCCAAAAAGCCTTTGAGCAGGCAGCAGGATTTTTGCGTATTCCGGGAGCAAAAAATCCCTTGGATAACTCAGCTGTACATCCTGAATCCTATGGTGTTGTGGAAAAAATGGCTGCATCGCTCGGGTTTGGGCTGCAACAAATGCTTGGGATGGAAGGTCTGGAAAAAGAACTCGATCTTCAAAGTTTTGTGGATGGTGAAACCGGACTGCCAACCTTAAAAGATATTTTGGTGGAACTGAAAAAACCCGGAAGGGATCCGCGAAAAAGTTTTCAGAGATTTGAGTTCGACCAAAGGGTGCATCATGTAGAAGATTTGAATGAAGGGATGATTTTGCCGGGCATTGTAACAAATATTACAGCTTTTGGTGCTTTTGTGGATGTTGGCGTTCATCAGGATGGATTGGTGCATATCAGTCAGTTGAAAGATGCTTATGTAAGCGATCCGGCGGAAGTGGTTTCACTTCATCAACATGTGCAGGTAAAAGTATTGTCGGTTGATATTGCACGAAAACGGATCGCCTTGACAATGAAAGGTCTACAAAACGAATAGGATTGATTTGCCCCGAAACAATTAAATTTGTTCTTTTGCGTTTGATTTCGAAACTGATTCTATGAAGGCTTTTTACAGAATATTCCTCCTTTTGATATTTGTTTTCCTCTTGTCTGAGGTCAATGCCCAGTTTATTCGCGGTGCCATAATCGGCGGACTGAATGTTTCACAGGTTGATGGTGATGAAGTATATGGCTTTAAGCGACTTGGATTAAATATTGGCGCTGCTGCTATTTTGCCTTTTAATGATAAATGGAGCATCAGTATTGAGAACTCATATAGTCAGGAAGGTAGTTATCAGGCGCCACAATACCCCAATGATTCACTAACAGGGGAATACGATTTGCGCCTAAATTATGTTAAAGTGCCCTTGATGCTGCACTATAACGACAAAGACCGTATTACCTTTGGCCTCGGGGCTTCCATTGGACGTTTGGTGGGTGTCGAAGAATACGAGCACGGGAAAAAAGTGACAACTACAACGCTCTCAAATGGGCCTTATAGCTCATGGGATTATAGCGGAATAGCAGACTTGCGTTTCAGGCTTTATCAAAAAATATATATGAATATCCGATATTCTTATTCATTGGTAAGTATCAGAGAACGCGACTTTTATAATAAAAACGGTGAGTTTTTGCGCACCCGTGATCAGCGAAATAATGTGCTTAGTTTGCGATTAATTTATATATTTAACGACAAAAGCAAAACGGCTAAAGATCAGCGCAACGAAAATAACAGACCACAATGATGAATGCAGAGAACTGGAAGCAAAAATTACAATTAAAAGCTCATCCTGAGGGAGGCTTTTATCGGGAAATCTACCGTAGCGATGAGAGTATAGCAGGAGATGCACTGCCAGCACGTTTTGGTGGAAACAGAAAATTTGCAACTTCCATTTATTATTTCTTGGGTCAGAACGATTTTTCTGCTTTTCATAAGATTAAGCAAGATGAAATTTGGCATCATTACGACGGTGGTTGCTGCGAACTTTTTATTCTTTTTAATGATGGCAGCATTATGAAAAAACTTTTGGGAAAAGATGCCGGTGAAGATTGCACTCCACAGGTTGTGATTCCCAGAAATACTTGGTTTGCTGCCCGTCCGGCACAAAATGTCTCCTTTTGTTTAATGGGGTGTACCGTTTCTCCGGGCTTCGATTTTGATGATTTTCATATGGCTGATGTTGAAGAACTTGCTGCAGAATTTCCAAGCCATGAGCAGTTGATAAAATCATTTCAAAAATAAAAAAGCCCGAAACAAAACGCTTCAGGCTTTTTTGAGTGGCAGTATTTTCCTTAAAAAGGCCAGAAGTTATTATCATACCAAATATCTTCTTTTAGCTCATCATTCAGCCTTTTGAGCATTTCATGATGCCCTTTTTCCCAATCAGCCAGCATTTGATAAAGCTCCTTTTCGAGAGGATCTGTGGCTTCGTTCGCCCGATCACTATAAACTTTTACCGCCCGCATTTCAAAATCCATAGCTGATGCAATGGCGGCTGCTTCAAAACTGGCCGCATTGATTTGTTGTTTTAACTCCTCGCTCAGTACTTTTAAAACGACCGCTTCATTCGGATCTTCTTCATGAGCATCCGGTTTTACGAATGTGTGGTGCTCATTATAATTTTTAAATTGTTTGGATAGGAATTTGATATGTTCATCTTCTTCCTCCGCCATCATTGTAAATATTTTTTTTGCTGCATCGCTTTTGCTGCTTTCTGCAACTTGGTTATAAAAAGCTTTTCCGCGACGTTCCAGTAAAATGGCTTCTTTTAAAATTTCAATTGCTCTGTTTTCTTGCATAATTTTCGTTTTTGGGTTTCATCAAAAATACTAAATATTATAGACTATATAACAGTCTTTCGGTCTCTTTGGTTTAAAATGGAGGCGTATTATCTTTTTTAAGATATGTTAATAAAAGTGAAAATTAAGCTTTTTTGATTATAAAAGTTTGAAATATAGTAATTTATGCTTTAGTTTGTAGATTAGGCAAAAGCGAAATGAACTTCGGATAAAAGCCTATTTTTTATACATTTGCAGCTAAAAATTTAAGGTATGTCATTTGGATCTGATAAAGTTTTAAGTGAGGGGCTTACATACGATGATGTATTGCTTTCTCCAGCATATTCAGAGGTGCTTCCAAGGGATGTGGATGTGAGCACCCGTTTTACTAGAAATATTGAGCTGAAAATACCGATTGTTACAGCAGCTATGGATACTGTAACCGAATCAACAATGGCTATTGCTATTGCCCGAGAAGGCGGTATTGGTGTCATCCATAAAAACATGAGCATTGAAGCTCAGGCCAATCAGGTGCGTAAGGTGAAACGTGCCGAAAATGGTATGATCATCGATCCGGTTACCTTGGAAGAGGATGCACTCGTGCTGGACGCCCTGAATATTATGAGCGAATACAAAATTGGGGGTATTCCTGTTGTAAACGGACAAAATCAACTCACAGGAATTATTACCAATAGGGATTTGCGCTTTGAACGAAATACAAGCCGCCCGATTGCTGATATTATGACCCGTGATGTGATCACAACTCATGAATTTGTGAATTTTGAAAAAGCCACAGACATCCTTCAGGAACATCGCATCGAAAAACTTCCCGTAGTTGATAGCAACAGAAAGCTTATAGGCTTAATTACTTATCGCGATATCATCAAGCTAAAAGAAAGCCCTTCTGCATGTAAAGATGATAAAGGCCGTTTGCGCGTTGCTGCTGCGGTTGGTGTTACTTCCGATACTCCCGAGCGCATGGAAGCTCTTATTGCTGCCGGAGTTGATGCCATTATTATCGATACTGCCCATGGTCATTCCAAGGGGGTTATTGATATGGCGCGTTTAATGAAACAGCGTTTCCCGAGTGTTGATCTGGTTGTTGGAAATATCGCTACAGGCGAAGCTGCCAGAGATTTGATGAATGTGGGGGTTGATGCTGTGAAAGTAGGTATTGGCCCCGGATCAATTTGTACTACACGCATTATTGCCGGTATTGGCGTTCCACAGCTTACCGCAGTGATGAATGTTGCTCAGGCACTTGAAGGCTCCGGTATTCCTATTATTGCTGATGGTGGAATCCGTTTTACAGGTGATATTGTAAAAGCAATTGCCGGTGGGGCGCATAGCATTATGGCAGGTTCACTCTTTGCCGGTGTTGATGAATCACCGGGAGAAACCATTATTTTTGATGGTAGAAAATATAAAACATACCGTGGCATGGGCTCGCTTGATGCAATGCAACAAGGCTCCAAAGACCGCTATTTTCAGGACGTCGAAGACGATATCAAAAAACTGGTTCCGGAAGGAATCGTAGGACGAGTTCCTTATAAAGGCGACCTGAATGAAGTAATTCACCAGATGGTGGGCGGACTTCGTGCAGGTATGGGGTATACAGGCTCGGCAAATATTTGTGAACTGCGCACAAAGCAATTTACACGGATTACTGCTGCCGGCATTGCTGAAAGCCATCCACACGATATCACAATTACCCGTGAAGCACCTAACTATAGTCGATAATATTAAATCTTAGTACTAAAAACCAAGAGATGAATACAATCCGAAAATTTTTAACATCCGTTTTTTTTCTAGCATTAATCGGATGGAGCTGTACGGCTCAACTCTATGCACAAAATGAACCAAATAAAGACTACCTGCTGGATGAACGCGTTTTGATGAATGTCGGAAACGATGAAGTGCGCGTGTCCGAGTTTATGAACGTATACCTTAAAAATAATGTGAACAGTCAGGTTGTCGATAAAAAAACGATTGATGAATACCTTGATCTCTACATCAATTTTAAACTGAAGGTAAAAGACGCGGAAGATAGGGGAATGGATACACTCCCGAAATTTACTGAAGAACTTTCCGGCTACCGTAAGCAACTGGCACAGCCTTATTTTGTGGATGAAAGCATAACCGATGAGCTGATTAAAGAAGCTTATGATCGGATGCAAACCGATTTAAGGGCAAGCCATATTTTATTGAAACTCGATAAAAATGCATTGCCTGCAGATACTGCCAGAGTGTACAAAAAAATGATGAAGATTCGTAAACGGATTATGAAAGGGGAGGATTTTAATGCATTAGCCATTGAAGCTTCTGACGATCCCAGTGCCCGAGATCGTTCTGCTCAGGGCAATCATCCTGCATTAAAAGGCAATGGAGGGGATCTTGGCTTTTTTACCGTGTTTAATATGGTTTATCCTTTTGAGTCAGCAGCATATGGCTTGGAAGTGAATGAAGTAAGCTTGCCTGTTCGCTCTGATTTTGGGTATCACCTCATAAAAACAACAGGCAAATATCCTGCTCTTGGTACTGTTCAGGTGGCGCATATCTATTTACGCATGACCCCCGGATTTACTGCCAATGATTCCTTGGAAGTGTATAATAAAGCGATGAAAGCCTATCAGGAACTCCAGGATGGTGCCACGTGGGAAGAAACCGTAAAAAAATATTCTGATGACCGTGCTTCCAAAGTGAATAAAGGTCTGCTGCCAAAATTTGGCGTAAACCGTATGGTGCCTGAATTTATCGAAGCAATTCGCGTTTTAGATACAGGAGATTATAGCAAGCCCGTAATGACCAATTATGGTTATCATATTATTAAACTCGTTGAAAAAGAACCTATTGGATCTTTTAAAGCGGAAAAGAAGAATATTGAACAAAAACTCAATCGCGATGCTCGTGCACAGCTGAGTACTGAAGCAATTATTGCCCGTATTAAAAAAGAATATGGCCTGAAAGAAGATTATAAAGCGCTTCAGGAATTTTATAATGTGGTTGACAGCAGCATTTATATGGCACAATGGCCACGCGAAAAAGCAAATGAACTCAATAAAGAGCTCTTCACTTTGGGCGATACGCTGATTAATCAAGCCGATTTTGCTAACTATCTATATAGCGAGCAGCGTACACGCAAGCAGGAAGATCTTAAACTCTACATAAATTCTGAATATCAGAAATTTGTCGATCAAGTTTGCCGCGCTTATGAAGATCACCAGCTCGAAAAGAAATATCCGGAATTCCGTTTATTGGTGAAAGAATACCGCGATGGAATTTTGCTGTTTGACCTGACCGATGAAGTGGTTTGGAGCAAAGCAATTCAGGATACTACAGGTCTTAAGGCATTCCATAAACAGCGTGAAGATGACTATATGTGGAAAGAACGCAAAGAGATTAGCATTTTTGAAATCGATAGCCTGGCTTCCGGTGAAAAAGAAACAGCAAAACTGATGAAAAAGATTGAACGTATGCTTAAAAAGCATGCAAGCGACGATCAGTTAAAGGAAATCCTTGATGCTGATACGGCTGTTGTTTATACATGGGAAACAGGAAAATATGAAAATGGAGCGAATAATTTTGCCGACCAGATTACGGTTGAAGGCGGAGCCTTTCCATTAACAAAAATCGAAGCAAAACCCGGTGGTCTGCGTCTAATTCGTCTGCAGAAAATCCTGCCTCCCGAAGCAAAAAAGCTTAATGAGGCCCGTGGGCTAATCACTGCCGATTATCAGAATCTGCTTGAAAAAGAGTGGATCGAAGAATTAAGAAGTAAATATACCGTTGATGTTGATACAGCTCTTTTACAGAGCCTTAAGTAATATAAAAAACCGACAGTTTTCAGTGCTGTCGGTTTTTTGTCCTTTTTTCTACTCCTGATACATGAGAAATAAATTAATATTCTTCAGAAACAATGCTTGGCGGTTTTTTATCTTGCTCTTGTTGGCTTTATTATTTAATGCCTGCGAGCTCCTGCAATTTAAAAAGCCCGTATCAGAAAATGTAGTGGCTAGGGCAGGAAGTGAGTATTTGTATGAATCAGATATAAAAGGCCTTATTGCCTCCGGCACACCACCTGCCGACAGCCTGAATATTGTGAGAAACTATGTGAATACATGGATTCGGCAACAATTGATGGTGCAAAAAGCAAAAGAAAATATTAATGATGATAAGAATTCTTTCGAAAAGCAATTAGAGGAATACAGAAACTCCTTAATTATTTATCATTATCAAACCCGTCTGTTGGAGCAAGCCCTTGATACAAGCGTTGCTGATGCTGAAATTGAAGAGTATTATGATGATAATATGAGCAATTTTGAACTGAAAGACCATATCGTTAAGTTCGCATATTGCAAAATGCTCGAAGATTCCGTGCAGCAGATCCAAAAAATACGAAAGATTCTAAAACAAGATAGCCTTGATATCGAAGAATTCGAAAAATATAGTGCTGCTCATGCCGTAGATTTTTATTATAATGTCGATAAATGGATGTATTTTAGTGACTTGCAAATTATGGTGCCCATAACTACTTTCGATGATGAAAAATATCTGAGAAACAATAATTATATCGAAATAAAAGATTCCCCAATAATTTATTTGCTCCGATTTTTCGATTATAAAATTAAAGACGGTATTTCACCGTTAATCCTTGAACGCGAAAATATTCGTGATATCATTATCAATAAAAGAAAACTTACTTTTCTTCAAAAGATGGATCAGGATATTTATGAGGAGGCGTTTAAAAATAATGAAATAGAAATCTATTAAATACAATGATTTGATGACACTAATGAAAAAATTCTTTCTTTCCCTGCTGATGGTTTTTGCTTTTTATTCAATAAACCATGCTCAGGATAATGATGAAAACCCGGGGCAGGTGATTGATGAGGTTGTCGCAGTTGTTGGTAAAAACGTTATTCTTTATTCGGATATCGAAACCCAATATATTCAATACCGAATGCAGGGTGGCATTCAGGGAACAGCGGAAGAAGTGCGCTGCAGTGTTCTGGAAAATATGCTCTACCAAAAATTATTGCTCGATCAGGCAGAACTGGATAGTGTGGATGTTACAGAAAAACAAGTCGATTCTGAACTGGAGCGTCGTTTGCGCTATTTTATTGCACAAATTGGTTCACAGGAAAAACTGGAAGAGTACTATAAGAAATCCATGGATGCCATTAAAGAAGAAATGCGTGAAGTGATCCGTGAGCAAATGATGACAGAACAAGTGCAGCAGGAACTCACAAAAAATGTTACTATAACGCCATCCGAAATAAAAAAATGGTTTAAATCTTTGCCAAAAGACAGCATCCCTATGGTAAACCCGGAAGTAGTGATTGGGCAAATCGTCCGTCAGCCGGAGATTACTATGGCGCAAAAACTTGAGATTAAGGAAAAGCTCAGGGCAATGAGGCAGCGTGTTTTGGATGGGGAAAATTTTGCAACTCTTGCTGTGCTCTATTCTGAAGATCCGGGCTCTGCAAAAAAAGGCGGTGAACTTGGCCTATATGGTAGGGGCGAACTTTATCCTGAATTTGAAGCTGTAGCCTTTAAGTTGAAAGATGGTGAACTGTCTGAAATAGTTGAAACACAAGCGGGCTTTCATATTATGCAACTCATTGAACGAAGAGGGGAATATGTAAACGTGCGCCATATTTTGCTGCGTCCTAAAATTTCCCCTATGGAATTGATGCGCTCCAATAAATTCCTCGATAGCGTAGCACAATTAGTTCGCGCTGATTCGATGAGCTTTGAAGATGCTGTTCGTGCTTTTAGTGATGACCCCGGAAAGATCAACGGAGGTATGATGATGAATCCAATGACTGGTACAAACCAGTTTGAATACGACCAATTAGACCCCAAAGTCTTTTTTGTTATTGATAAAATGAAAGTGGGCGATATTTCTCAAGCTGTGGCCTTTGATACAGAAGAAGGAACGGAAGCTTATCGATTGCTGTATTTGAAAGAACGCACATTGGCCCATAGGGCTAATATTGAGGACGACTATAATAAAATTCAGGATTGGGCATTAGAATACAAGAAATCGGTGCAAATTAATGCCTGGGTGAAAGAAAAAGCAGAGAAAACTTATGTGCGCTTGAATGAGGACTATCAAAACTGCCCCTTTGAGCACTCCTGGCTGCGGAAAGAAAACTAATTATGCAATATAAATCAGAAGTTGAGGCTGTTGAAGCCATGCGTGAAAAATACGCAGAACTGAAATCAGAAATAGCGAAAGTTATTGTAGGGCAAGAAGATGTTGTAGACAGCGTGCTTATCTCTATTTTTAGCCGTGGACACGCCCTACTTGTAGGTGTGCCCGGACTGGCAAAAACATTGCTCGTGAATACCATCGCGCAAGTGCTTGGATTGAGTTATAACAGGATTCAATTTACTCCTGACCTGATGCCCAGCGATATTATCGGTAGTGAAATACTCGATGAAAAAAGGGCTTTCCGCTTTATTAAGGGACCTGTTTTTGCCAATATTATCCTCGCCGATGAGATAAACCGTACTCCGCCAAAAACTCAATCTGCTTTGCTCGAAGCAATGCAGGAAAAGGCAGTTACTGTTGCCGGAAAGAATTATCCTTTGGATAAACCATTCTTTGTTTTAGCAACGCAAAACCCTATTGAGCAGGAAGGTACATATCCCTTGCCGGAAGCGCAGCTCGATCGGTTTATGTTCAATATTCATCTCGATTACCCTTCTTTTGAAGAGGAAGTGCAAGTTGTAAAACAAACGACAACTGGCGTTGATGCTCAGCCAAAATTGGTGATGGGTGCCGAAGAAATCAGGTTTTTTCAGGATCTTGTGCGGAGAATTCCCGTCACCGATAATGTATATGAATATGCGGTTAAGCTCAGTGCACGTACACGCCCCGGTACACCGGCTGCTCATGAGTGGGCCAATCGATACCTGAATTGGGGCGCAGGGCCTCGTGCAAGTCAATACCTGATTATTGGTGCAAAATGCCATGCCGCACTTAAAGGGAAATTTTCTCCCGATATTGAAGACGTGCATGCAGTGGCAACAATCATTCTGAGGCATCGTATTGTGCGGAATTTTAAAGCCGAAGCCGAAGGGATTAGCGTGGAAAAAATTATCGAAACATTTATTAAATAAATTTATTGATTATGGTTATTTGTCTGATAATAAGGCAATAAACTAATAATTGAATGAAAACACCCAGATCATGAAAAAAGTTTTAAGCCTTACTATTATTTTGTTTTTATTCGTCCGCCTGAGCGTTTTAGCAGGGGAAGGAATGTGGTTGCCAATGCTTCTTCAGAGCCTTAACGAGAAGGAAATGAAGGAAATGGGTATGCGTATTTCTGCTGAAGATATTTATAGCGTAAACCATTCCAGCCTAAAAGATGCGATTGTTATCTTTGGTGGTGGCTGTACCGGTGAAGTCGTTTCCGATCAAGGGCTTTTATTAACAAATCACCATTGTGGTTTTGGTTCCATCCAGAAACATAGCTCTGTTGAGCATGATTATCTTACCGATGGTTTTTGGGCGATGAGCCAAGACGAAGAATTGCCCAATCCCGGACTTAGCGTTACTTTTCTGGTACGCATGGAAGATGTAACGGAGAATGCATTGGAAGGAGTTACAGAGGATATGAGCCAAAATGATCGTGAAGAACTGATAAAAAAGAATATTGAGGCCATTAAAGACTCGGCGACTAAAGACACACATTATAAAGCAGTTGTAAAGCCTTTTTATTATGGTAATAAGTATTATCTGTTTGTTAATGAAGTTTTTAATGATGTTCGCCTCGTGGGAGCACCTCCATCAAATATTGGTAAATTTGGTGGTGATACAGACAACTGGATGTGGCCTCGTCATACAGGCGATTTCTCTGTTTTTAGAATTTATGCCAATAAAGATAACGAGCCGGCAGATTATTCCAAAGATAATGTGCCCTATACGCCTAAGAAATTTTTAGATGTAAGCCTGAAAGGTGTGGAAAAGGATGATTTTACTTTTGTTTTTGGATATCCGGGAAGCACAGAAGAATATGTTCCATCTTACTCAATCAGTCATATTACAGAAGTAACGAACCCTGTTCGTATTGGTTTAAGGGGCAAGCGCCTCGATATTATGAGTAAATATATGAATGCAGATCCTGCAATTCGTATTCAATATGCAGCAAAATACGCCGGAGTTTCTAATGGCTGGAAGAAGTGGCAAGGAGAAAATCGTGGAATTAAACGCCTGAAAGCAGTTGAAAAAAAGCAAGCTTTTGAAAAACAATTCAATGAATGGGCCAATGCAACGCCCGAACGAAAAGCGAAATATGCTCAGTTGATTCCTGAATTTGAGAAAACATACAAGCAGTATAGCGATCTCGATCTTGCTTTTACCTATTTGCTGGAAGCCGGTATATCAGGAATTGAAGTGGTTCGCTATGCCCGTTCATATTCTGGGCTTGTGCGACTATGTGAAGATAAAAATGTAGATAAAGAGAAAATTAGTGCATTGGCATCACGTTTGGCAACGCAGATCGATGGCCATTTTAAAGATTATTACCAGCCTATTGATGAGGAAGTTATGGCAACACTGCTTAGTCGTTATGCAAATGATCTTCCCATGAAATGGCAACCGGAAGTGCTTCGCGAAATCAATAAAAAGTATAAAGGAAATTTTGATGCTTATGCTCAAAAATTATTTAATAAATCCATGTTTACGTCAAAGGAAAAGATGATTGCATTTATGGATGGTTTTAAAAAGAATAAGTATAAAAAAATCGAAAAAGACCCTGCCTATCAATTGGCATCTGATCTTATTGATTTTTATTTGGCAAAAGTTCAACCCGGTTTAGCGGAAACATCTGCGAAGCTCGATAGCTTGCAAAGGATTTATATGAAAGCGCAGATGGAAATGCAGCCTGATGCCCGTTTCTATCCTGATGCTAACTTTACCCTTCGTATTGCCTATGGCAAAGTGGATGATTATATGCCGCGCGATGCTGTGCATTACCGTCATTTCACAACACTTGATGGGATTATGGAAAAGGAAAATCCAGACATTTATGACTATGTGGTTGAGGATAAACTGAAAGAGCTCTATAATGAAAAGGATTTTGGGAAATATGCAGCCAAAGATGGGAAAATGCATGTGGCTTTTACAGCTTCAAACCATACTACCGGAGGGAATTCGGGTTCGCCTGTGTTAAATGCTGACGGCCAGCTTATTGGGCTTAATTTTGACCGAAACTGGGAAGGAACAATGAGTGATCTGATGTACGATCCCGATCAATGCAGAAATATAACACTCGATATTCGTTATTGCCTTTTTATTATGGATAAATTTGCAGGTGCAGGCCATCTTGTTGAGGAAATGAATATCATTGAATAATAGAATTAACTAATTAATACACACATTTAAAGAAGCATACTTATGAAAAAATTGAGCCTTGTATTATCCGCTGTATTTGCAATTGTTCTTATGTTTTCTGCTTGTAAAGAGTCCAAAAAGGGGACCTCTTCAGGTTTTACCACAGGAGTGCAGCAGGAAGAAAGTGTAAGTCCGGAAGATATGGAAAAGATTAATGCCTTCGCTGAGCGCTATATGCGTATAGAAAAATCCAGAGAGCATGTAGAACGTGAAATAAGGGTGGGGAATCGCGAAAAATCGGATATCGAAAAAATTGAAGAGGAAACAATCGCTTTTGATGATGAAATTGCTAAGTTCCTTACAACTGAAGGCCGCAAACAAGCCTATAAAAAAGCAGTTCAGAAATTGAAAGATGCGCAATAGGTCGTGCCATCTTTTTTAAAAAAAAAGCCCTCTCTGCTTGATTGCAAAGAGGGCTTTTTTTGTTTGCTTGGAATACTATTCAGCCAATTTCGGCTTATACCCTTTCAGACCATAAAAGGCCAGATAGACATAACAAATAATGGGGACAATAAAGGAATTGTGCACGCCAATACTATCAGCAAGTGCTCCCTGAATTGGAGGAATAATCGCGCCGCCTAAAATCATCATAACCAATAAAGAACTCCCCTGGCTTTTGTATTTTCCGAGTCCGGCGATAGCCAAAGTAAAAATATTTGACCACATAATACTGTTAAACAGCCCAATGCCTAAAATTGCCCACATTGCAATATAGCCGCTGGTCAGCAAACTACTGACGAGAAGCCCTGCAGCTATAATTGAAAAGATAAATAAGGTGCGGTGCGGCATCGATTTACCAAAAATAAATGCCAATAGGTTTAATACCAGAAATATCGAGTAAATTCCTGCAATCATGATGCCGCTTGTGCCCCAAATCACGAAGAATGCAAGGAGTGGTATTCCGACCATAATCAGATTTTTAAGTGCTTTATTGCTCATATTGCTGAGCGAAATTGCACCAAGAAAACGCCCGATCATCAGGCCACCCCAATAAAACGCAACAAATTTACTAGCTTCTATTTCTGTAAGTCCGCCAATATCTTCAAGGCCAAGAAATGAAATAAGGATGCTTCCAATGCTGACCTCGCCGCCAACATACATAAAAATGGCAATCATTCCGAAAACCAATTGAGGGTATTTTAGTGCTCCGGCGCCTGTTTCAATATCGCCTTGATTTGTGAAGCGCGGCAGATGTGCGAATTTAATGATAAGAGCCAAAACGAGAAATAAGCCCGTAAATACTAAATACGGGATTTTCACCGAATCGGCACCTTGGAAACTGTCTCCAGCAAAAAGTTTGAAAATCAGATATCCCCCAATAATCGGAGCAATCGTAGTTCCAAGAGAGTTAAACCCTTGAGCCAAATTTAGTCGACTCGATGCTGTGGCTTCGCTTCCTAAAATGGCAACATAAGGATTTGCTGCAATTTGCAATAGCGTAAACCCAAGCCCTAAAACAAAAAGTGCTGCAAGAAAAAAGCCATAAAGTTTAAATTCTGCTGCCGGATAAAAAAGAGCAGTTCCAATTGCTGAAACAAAAAGCCCGGCAAGAATACCGTTTTTATATCCTATTTTATTAATGGGATCGCCTTTAACAACGGAAATCAAAAAATAAATAAGCGAGCCAATAAAATAAGCTCCAAAAAAGGCAAATTGAACCAACATGGCTTTGAAATGTGTCAACTCAAAAACTGATTTTAAATAGGGAATCAGAATGTCGTTCATACATGTGATAAATCCCCACATAAAAAATAATCCGATCACTGTTATGAACGGCAGCGTGTAGTTTTTTTGTCCTGTGTTTGGCATATTCTAAAAGGATTTAATAAGTGTTTCGCAAAAGTACGGGAATTTTTTTATTGCTCACTGCGGTTAATATATCCCGAATATTTACCTATTATTCGAGGACAAGATCCGTTATAATAGGCAAATGATCTGATGGATAGGGTGGTTCTTGATACCCTTTATTATAGATAAATGCTCGGATTACCTGATCAATATTTCGCACAAAAATATAATCAATGATATTGCCTGATATGGCCTCGCCACTAAATCCGGCAAAGGTATAATCAGGGGAAGCAGCTTTGATTCTAGCAAGCGTAAAACTATTGTTGTATAAGGTTTCAATAGTTTGAATGGCTTGATTTTCAGTTGTGCAATTAAAATCTCCGGCAAGGATCATTGGATCAGGGTGCGTCATTGCGATCGACCGCACTAAAATGAGTTTCGCTGCCATCTCCCGTGCATTCGATGATGCATGGTCTAAATGAGTATTCAGGAAATAAAAAGATTTTTCTGTTCTCCTGTCCTTAAATTTCGCCCAGCTGAGCATGCGGGTGCAGGCAGTATTCCAGCTTTTGGATCCGGGGATTTCAGGTGTTTCCGACAGCCAAAAATGGTTTGATGTATCGATTGACAAACGATCCAGCCGATAAAAAATGGCTGTAAATTCTCCTTCAAGCTTGCCACTGTCCCTGCCAACGCCTATCCAACCGTATTGTGGTAGTGATTTTTGGAGTTCCAGAATTTGATGGTACAATCCTTCTTGAGTAGCTATGATATCCGGCTGCGTTTCCAGAATTATTTTTGCGACCAAATCCTTGCGATGCTTCCAGCTGTTGATGCCGTCCCCCGGATTGTCGTAACGGATATTGAAACTCATAATCCTAAGGCTGTCGCTGTTCTGTGCTGAAATACAACCCATAATAATGAGAAAAAGTGATAGCGAAATGTATTTTTTTAAGCTCATTTATTTTTCATTAAGAATGTCGTTCAATGAAACTGCTGATATATTTTTCCTGAGCTCTTCAATAGAAAGCTTTTGGTCGCTTCTGAACAGGATGGTCTTTTCTTCATTTGGAGCCAAAGAAAAGTAATTGTCACTAAAGGTTCCTGAAATTGAGTTTGTTGATAAAAATAATCCGTTTACGATTCCATCGCTTCGAAGCCTGATCGAATAGGCTGATGCTGTTTGCTCGATATCAAAATGGAGCTTGGCTTTCTTGAGCTTTAGGTCTTTAGGCTTTTGAAAAAAGAAGTGCTTCTGTGTTAATGATCTGGTCCCTGATGTAACATTAACAACTAAAAGAGCTGTAGCCGGATTAAATTTTGGCAATTGTGCTCCTTTTAAGCAGGCAATCTTTTTGCTTGATGCTGGATCAATGTCCAGGATGGTATCGATAATCATGTATTCCTTTCCTTGATCATAGAGCTTTGCTGTAAGCTGTGCGCTAATCTTTTGTGTTGAATCGGAAACCAGATAAATGGATAGGCGATTATTCTGCCATTCTGCTAATGCTAGAAAATTTCTGTATGCCCTTTTTACTGCATAATGCAATGCCTTTGGATTATGGTAATAATCAATGCCGGACCAACTTATAACCGGCCAGCAATCATTCAATTGCCAGTACAAAGTTCCCATGCATTTTGGTTTTGCTTTGCGGTGGGCCTCAATGGCGATATTGATGCCGTAAGCTTGCAGTAATTCAGACATATAAGCATATTCTTTGAACTTGGATGGTACAGGGAAATCCCTCTCCATATACTCTTGAATAAGTTCTTTGCCCCTAGGGTGTTTTTGATGCACTGCAAGCACAGCGCTGTTTATCTGCCTGTCTTCGGGCAGCGTAAATTTCTTTATGGATTCATAGTTTGGGAATCCTTGAAACCCATATTCGCTCATAAATCGCCCTGTTTTTGGGAGATACACTTCAAAAGGTTCGGCGCCCCACCAAACTCCCCAATAATGCATATCGCCTTCGCTTAGGCTGATTTTCCTACCCCAGCCATTTGTGGGTGATGATGGATGATAACTTCTTAATGAATCGTATTTGTTGATCTCGCTGGGTAGTATTTTATGAAACAAAGTGAGATAATCTTCCCACACTTTTGCAGAATCTGCAGGGCTATAATTCAGGCTTTTTTGCCAGCCCCAATTATACCAGGCTTCGCTAATTTCGTTATTGCCACACCAAAGTGCAAGGGAAGGATGACTGCGCAGGCGTTTTATTTGTTGTTCAGCCTCAATGCGTACATTATCTAAAAATGCATCATCGCCGGGATATAGATTGCAGGCAAACATAAAATCCTGCCAAAGCATAATGCCCATTTCATCGCAAAGCTCGTAAAATATGTCATATTCATAAATACCTCCACCCCAAACGCGCAGCATATTCATATGGGCAGATTTTGCCATTTCTAATAAGTCCTTGTATTGCTTCTGCGAGACCCTTGCTGGAAAATTGTCTTGCGGGATATAATTGGCTCCTTTAATAAAAACATCCTGTCCGTTGAGCACAAACTTAAAGCCTTTCCCATATTGATCCGGTTCTTCAACTAGTTTGATTTCTCTGATGCCGCCTTTGAATGCACAGCTTTCTGTGTTTCTTTTCGAACTTATTTTTAGCGCTACATCATAAAGGTTGGCCTCTCCCATACCATTGCACCACCAAAGGGCAGGATTGTTCACGTCGATTGGAATGCCAATTTGGTTGGTGCCTAACGTTAGTAAAACGCATGTGTCTTTTTGAATGATGGTGTTTTTATGCGACAATAATATTTGAATATCGGCCTTTTCGCTGATGGTGCTTTCTATTTCCAGACTTAAAAGCACTTTGGCGGAGTGTTCCTTGATATTGAGCGTTTCAAAATGATGGCTGTTGATTCTGAATCCCGACCAACCGAGTAGTTCAACCGTTTTCCATAAACCGGATGTTACGAATTTTGGCCCCCAGTCCCAACCATTCTGATATGCAGCTTTTCGGGTAAATGCCCTTTGGTCGGGAAGTTGAACGAAATAGTTCTTCGCCATCATCGAGTCAATGGGTTCCGATGGCAAGAAAAAAACCTGCAAATGATTGTCCTTTTCTTTGAGTTTTCCTTTGCACGGAAATTCCCAAACACGGAACATATTGGATAGAAGGCTGTCGCCATCCTTGGGTAAAAGCGGTTTATTGTTCAGGCTGATATGTGCATAGGTGTCCACGCCATTGAAACGAAGGCTAATGTTTTCCTGCTCCATCATTTCCGTTGGAATATCAAAGGTGCAGCTGTATTCGGGTTTCATTCTGCCAACCCATTGAAGGCTGTCTTCATTTGCCCGATAAAACGGGTCGGGAATAAGTTGATGATGGAGGAGGTCTGTATGAAAACAGCCGGGAACTTCTGCTGTATACACCGAATCCTCGTATTTGAATGACCAATGATTCAACTCAAGGGAAAGGCAGTCTTGCTCCTTTTTGCTGCTGAAAGTGCAGGAAATTGTGCTAAAAATAATAAAGGTGAGTAGGAGGGGAAGATGTTTTTTCATTAGCTGAATTTGTTTTGCCGCTAATGTACTAAGAAAGCTTAAGTCATATCGCGTAGCTTCTCTTGTAGACGAACTTTTTTGTTTTCTTTAATGCAATGCGGGCAATATTCGTGTTGTTCTGTGAAAGAAAAATTACAGCTAGGGCATTTATACTGTTTTACTTTATACATAATTTTCCTTTTCGAATTGAACACAAAGAGCGCTCCAATTAAAGGGGTCAAAAATACTGAAATAAGAAAAACTTTAAACTGGCTAATTTCATAATACATTGATTGACGTGTAATAACAATTACAGCAAGGACATAAACAATAGCTATGATAATTAATTCCATATTATTATACTCATAAGTTAGCTGCAAATATACTAATTATAGTCGTTGAAACGTCTAATTTATTAGGCCATTTTGTGATATATTTTATATAATACAGAATATTAAGCTTCTATAAAAGGATTTTCTTGTTTATCTGTTGCTTTTGAATGCCTTCTGTTTTTGATTATTTGATTATTGTGTACATTATAAGCATTTGTGTATTAAAAACTTATTGCTCACTTTATAAACCTGGCCGTTCGATACGATAAGGATGCTGTAAAAGGCAAGGCCATTTAGGTTTTTATTCAGGCGTGCGATAATTTCATGTTGTCCTTTAGTAAAATAGCTTTGTTGGATTTCTTGCGTCTTTTTGCCCGTCATATCAAAAAGCTCCACACGAATATATGCTTCGTCTGAAAGGATAAAAGGGAAATGAATTTCAGAGCTGGTCGGGTTGGGGTATGCAGCTCCTGCAATAAAGCCTGGTGTTTCATTTCTGGGGCTGCTTATAGCTGTTGTGGCGTTTTGTTGATAAACAATCATATCCTCATTTCCATATTTGCTGCAGTTATAGCCTTCAATCATGGCTCCCGATTCGGAACGGAGCAATGCATTTTCAAAGCAAATGCCTTTATGAATGATAAAGCTTAGTTTCGAATCCAATGGGAAACAACTGTCCGGAATAATAATTTCCATTTGATGCCCAACTTGTTGGTAAGAAAAAGTTACAGCATTCCTTTTGTTCCAAAAATCTCCTGCCTCTGAGGGGCTGAGGGCAATAATACCCTTCGGCAATCCTTCCATAAATGCCCTCTGAGCAGTAACTTTATAATCCCTGTTTGGGTGGATAAGCAGATTAATAAAGCTATTGTTGTCAGCAACTTTTTTTGCTACATCCAGCCAAACAGCTACTTTATCCATATAATTTGTTTCGTCGAGGGGTTCATCCGGAAAAACATCCGAAATGAGCAGAGGGAGCTCCAAAATATGAGTTTTACCCCCAGAATAAGAATAGTCTTTCTGCTCATAATAAGGGAAAGAAGTGAGCACATCAGCTGCGGTTAAACTGCTATTAAAATCATAGCCGGTCATCTCCAAGGCGTTGACTAGTTTTTTCGGAAATTGAAGATGGCCTGAACGAAATGTACGCACTTGAATGCCTGCATCTTTCTCTAATAAATACTTAGAAACATAAGTTTCGCCTAAAAGGCTCGCGCCAATGGTTGATTCTTCTATATGTCGTGGATTGTAGTCGCCGGGCAAGCCTTCAAGACTTCCGAAAGGAATAATGTCTTCGTTTCCAAAATCGGGGAAATGGCCATAAGAATGGCTGCCGATTTCCATGCCCTTTGCAACTAATTGCTTGATCAAGTCAATATGTGGTGTATAATTATTGCCATTCACATCGTCTGCAAATTCATGGGTTGTAATGGTGTACATTGCTTTGGCCCCAAATTCAACTTCCAGGTCTGCAAAGGCGTTCATTCCTTCATGGGCGCTATTGCTGCATACATCATGTGTTATAATAAGGCTTGCCTTAAAATTATTTGGTGCAGTATGTTTATAGACGCCATATTTCACGTGATTAAGGTATATATCCCTGATAAGCAAGGTAATAACATCGCTTGAAGGCTCGAAACAGTTGGAATAGCAGCGCTCGGATTCTATATCCAGATTGAGCTGACTTTGTAAGATGATATTTTTAAAACGAATGCCAATATTGTAAGCGGCTCCTGCGCCAAGCTTGTTTTGGGTGATGGCAGCTTCGCCGTCATCATAGCGGGCGAGTACTGTTGCTGTACCTATGCCGTAGGCGCTGCTGTTCATGCTGCCGTGGCCCTCTGATTTTCCAATGCTAATGGTTCTTTCATAGTCTTCGTTGATCATACGAAAGAAATCAAAATGCAGACTGGTGTCAAATATGATTCTGTAGCGTTGATTGTTTGTCTCTATGGTGCTCAGCCCGAATGTGCTTAGGAGCGATTCGTCGCGTAATCTGTTGCTAATCACACATCCACCCTGAAGAATGTAGTTTTGTAGCATGGCTCTCTCTGAACTAGTGAGGTCGTTGGCATCAGGCCCGGCCGAAAAAATAAGCACCTGATGCTGCAATGCTTCTTCCAGTGTGGTGCATATTGAATAGGGCATGCCTCCAACCTGTGCAATATGTTCAACCGAAATCAGGTCTGTCTCTGCAGCTTTACTACTTATCGATGCCATATCCAATATTCCCAGGCTTTGCTTTCGCTCTGATTTCTCGGGTTTTTGTGAATAAACACTGAAACCTGAAAATATGAAAAGGATCAAGATTAATATAGATTTTTTCATAAAACAGATGCTTTCTATAAGTTGTTTGCTCTGAGATGCTTCAGCTCAAAGATAGTCATAAAATCCTAGATAATAATCTAATGTTGATTTATTCATAAAATAGTTGTTCCTGTATGCTTTTGTGTATGAGAAGTCGATTGAGTTTTTTGCGTACAATATTGGAGCATTCTCCTATATATTGAATAAAATTATTTGTTTTAATATTTAAAACGAATTAAGGCAGCACTTCCAGTTTGTTTAAGAAGAAAATATTTTTATCCTTTAGGTTTCTAGCATGGCTTTCCCTGATGTTTTGGTAACCAAAAACCAGATAATAGCTGCCATACCATTTTTTTATTTGGCAGTTTTTGTCGCTTCTTAGCCGTTCGCTAGGTGTGTTCAATTCAATAGGACTTAAATCGGCATCACCTGTTATTTTTCCATTGAGTAAAGGGTAGGTAATAATATTTCCATCCTTGATAAATGCAAGTAAATATTCATTGTCGATGGGGATAATTTGAGCAACAGATGCCGGTGTTTCGAGTACGATATTTTTAAAATGGAAACTGCCCCACCACAAAAAATCACCCTGATCATCAAGTGCGGCAATAAAGGTGGCCTGATGTCTGTATCCTTCAAAAACCGAATAATTTGAAGGCATCATTCGTCCATAAAAATCATAGGCCATACGCGATTCCGTGCGATATTCCGGACTGAATGCTTCCATGCTGATGATGCTAATACCCTCATTATAAATGATTGGATTTCTGTGAATGATGAATTGCATCAGATCGGTTTTTGCTTTCTTCTCCTGAAGGGCAGCAGCGCCGGACATTTTTTCAAAAGAAAGTGTTTTTACGGTGCTCTGCTTCAAACTAAATATTCCGTTTGCAAACAAATGGCCGAATTCATCCTTGTCCTTACGGTCATTCGAGAAACCTACATATAAATTCTTGATTGATGTTTCCGTAAGTCCTGTAACCACAAGATCCAGGGCTATCTCTTTGCTTTCTTGTTCAAATCCTTCTTTATCAATAATATACTCACGAATCAGGCTTTTTTTGTTGTCGGGATAGATGATGCAACGAACGCTCAGGGCTTCCTTATTAGCAATACTTATATTGCTGCCCATGATATCGCCCTTTTTTATAGCAAACTCCTTGATTTGAATTTTGTCTTTTTTCTCGGGAAGACGCGCTAAAGAAGCCGAATTTTTAGTGTTGATCAGTATATAACAATCGGATTGTGAAATCACAAAATCTGCAACATCACTTTTTTTGGGAAGGTCAAAAACCCGCGTGTTTATTGTTTTCTCATTTAGCTCATATGCAACAAGAGCCGCCTTTTCTTCTGCCAGCATGCCGGAAGAAGAAAAGAGTAGCCAAAGCTGTTTGCCTTCCTGTTTTATCTGATATTTGTTGAGTCCTCCTGGCAAATAAGTATAGCTTTCATTGATCATCTCAAAATGAACATTGTATTGCCTAAAACACCATTCATCCCTGCTGGATGTGCCGCTCAAGCTTTGCGCCGGATAAAAAACAAGTAAGGAGGAATCTTTCAATAGCTCTACCTGTACAGATTGGTATTCATCTGATAATTCCAATACAAGCCTAAGGGGATTTTGCCCATAAATTGTATTGGGTATCAGCAAAAGCAGCAAGCAGATGGTTTTCAGTAGGTTCATAGGATCTATTCAACAATGAGCTTTTGAGTAAATGGCAATGAATTTCCGGTATTCCGAACAATAACCAAATACATTCCTGCTTTAAAATTTTGGATATTGATCACCTTTTTTGTTCCCTCAATTTGTTCTTTTAGGAGCATTCTTCCCGTTAAATCACAAATTTCCAGCCATGAACCGGTGGCAACAGTCTCAATGGAAAGCTGGTTTGTTGCCGGATTCGGTTTGATTGAGAAATAATTTGGGTTGATGTTGGCAATACTATTGTTTTTTAAGACATTTATATAAGCGGCCTTTGTTTCAGTGCTTGTGCCATATTGGTTACTAACGCTCAGGCTGACATTAAATATTCCTTCAGAAAAATAACGGACTAATGGATTTTGCTCGCTTGACGATTCCGGAGTTCCGCCTTCAAAAGTCCATTCCCAATTATTAGGTATGCCGATAGAAAGGTCTGTAAATTGAACCGATTGACCTTCGTAAACAGTATTTGTGTCGGCATCAAAAAAAGCTTCAGGAACGCCAAGGCAACCTGTGCCGGGAGTTGCAAAAACCAAATCCCCATTTGTAAGGACTGCAGCTAGGTTTAAAGAGATATTCCATGATTCTGCTAAGGAATTATCCAGATCATGTTTGCACAGACTTAAGGAAGGGCCATCTCCGTCGCATTGTGGTGGCCAGGGAAGTGTGTCTGCATAGCGCACCGAGTCAATGGTAATTCCGGCTTTATCTGTTAAAAGAAGCAGCTCGCCGCTATTATTCAATGATCCGTTTGTCCATTGCAATGCCTCAACCCCAAAAGTATTCATCATGGCGCTGGAACTTTTGGCGATAACAAGATAACGTCCGGGCAATAGGAACATCTCTGGGAATTCATAATCAAATCCACTAGCAATTAGTATGTTACTCATTTGTACTTTTTCTGAGCCTTTATTGTACAATTCAATAAACTCAAGGGTGTCGTCGAGTTCATCAGGTGAATTATACATAATCTCAGTAATAATAAGCTCGGCATTAGATGGAGGCATATTGACCTTGATATAGTTCTTCTTTGTCAATGAATCTGTTCCAAACTCATTGGAAACCATTAATTTCACATCAAATGTTCCTGCTTCCGAATAGGTAACAATAGGGTTTTCTTCTGTCGATGTTTCGGGAAATGTGCCGCTAAATTGCCATTGAATTTCATCGGGATCGTTTTCGGAAAGGTTGAAAAATTGAACCTCCTGACCTATTTCCGGTGTTGTGATGTCTGCTTCAAAGCGTGCACGTGGATAGAAAGCACATCCTCTTCCAGGTGTGGCAAAAACAGAATCGCCATCATAAATCCCTGCAAAGGCTATGGATGTTTGCCAAGACGAAGCCAGACTATTGTCTAAATCCGGTTCGCAAAGTGTAAGTGAAGGTCCATCACCATCGCAAAGAACAGGCCAAGGAAGGCTGTCCATATAGAAAACCGAATCCACAATAACATCCATATTATCCCTGATAATCAAATCTTCTCCAGTATTATTGAGGCTGCTACCTGCATCCCATTCAAAACAATCAACACCATAAAATGATTGAACTGCCGAAGCATTTTTTGCAATAACAGCATATGCTCCAGGCTCAAGAAAATATTCCGGGAAAGTAAAACTGAGCCCTGAGAAACTAAAGTCTTCTAAGTTTAGGTTATTGCTGCCATTATTAAATACTTCTACAAACTCAATAGAATCGCCAGGATCTGGTGAGTTATACATGATTTCAGTAATAACCAGCTTAGTGGTCTCAGGGTCATTAAATACGTAAATATATTCTTCTTTTGTCAGGCTGTCGCTGCTGTATTCATTAGATACCCTGAGACTAACAGGATAAATGCCCGAATTATTATAGCTAATTATTGGGTTTTGTTCTGATGATGATGAAGGTGTGCCTCCGGGGAATTCCCATTCCCAATTGCTAGGACTGTTGGTTGAAAGATCATAAAATTGAATATCGCTGCCAGTATATATTTGTGTCGTGTCAGCAGAAAAGTTTGCTCTGGGCAAATATAAGCAGCCTGTTCCCGGTGTGGCAAATACTGAATCTTCATTAGCTAGCTGTCCTTTAAATTCAACAGAAGCGCTCCAAGAGGAAGGCAGGCTGTTGTCCAAAGATGCGTCGCAAAGGGTTAATGAAGGGCCATCGCCATCGCATTGTGGGGGCCAGGGCAGTGAGTCGGCATAACGAACAGAATCGAGGATGATGCCAAAATTATCGCTAATGGTTAATAGTTCGCCTTCATTACTCAGGCTGCCACTTTCCCAATTCAGGGCATCTGTGCCGAAAAAGGAATAAATCGCTTCTGCATTTTTGGCAACAACCACATAAGACTGAGCTTGTAAATCATAATCAGGAAAAGTAAAATTTATACCGGATTCGAAATAGAAACCATTCAAATTAATTGTTTCAGAACCATTGTTTTTTAGTTCGATAAAATCAAGGGAGTCGATATCAGAATCGGGGGAATTATACATGATTTCAGTAATCACCAATTGGGTTTCTTCCGGATTGTGTGCCACAATAATATATGCTGTTTTTCTAAGCGAATCAACACCATAAGAATTTGTAACTTCTAGTTTGACATCGTAAATTCCTGTTTCTGGGTATGTTATTGTCGGGTTTTGTTCGTTTGATGTTGCAGGGTTTCCACCGGGAAAGCTCCAGAGCCATGAGCTGGGTTCATTTGTCGATTGATCGGTAAACTGAACGCTTTCCCCTTTAAAAATTTGCAGGGGATCTGCAGTGAATGCAGCATGTGGATAATAAATGCAGCCTGTTCCGGGTGTGGCGAAAACCGAATCGCCATCCAAAAGGGTGCCTGCATATTCCTCGGAAGCGCTCCAGTTTTCAGGAATGGCGTTGTTGAGGTTTGGATCGCATAAGGTGAGCGAAGGGCCGTCGCCATTGCAAACCTCCGGCCAGGGCGTAAAGGCTGAATAAACCACTGAGTCTAAGGTAATTCCTGCAGCATCCTGCAAAAGAATTAGTTCTCCATCATTGCTAAGGCTGCCGGTTTCCCATTCAAAAGCCTGTATACCGAAAAATTGACTTACCGCTGCTGCATTTTTGGCAATAACCATTCTGCTTTGCGCTTGAAGGTCGATGTCGGGGAAGGTAAATGTGATTCCTTCTACAAAATTAAAATTCCGTACATTGACCGCATCCTCTCCATTATTTAATACTTCAATAAAATCGAGGGAATCTGTATTGGCATCCGGGGAGTTATACATAATTTCCGTAATAACCAAAGTAGCACCACTTGGAGCTGCTGAAACATGGATGTAGTTTTCACGCAATAGGGAATCGGATCCATCTTCATTTTCAACAATCAGTTTTACGGAAAAAATGCCTTCATTTTCGTAGAGTACCAGAGGGTTTTGTGTGTTGGAAGTATTTGGGTTTCCTCCTTCAAATGTCCAATGCCAAATATCTGGATTGTTTGTGGACAAATCTGTAAACTGAACAGATTCGCCTGCAGTTATTGATGTTGCATTTGCAGTGAAATCGGCATTCGGAATATAGAGACAGCCGAATCCGGGAGTGGCATACACTGTGTCACCATCAGTTAAAAGTGCTGCAAATTCGGTTGATGCTGACCAAGAAGCTGCAAGACTGTTGTCCAACTCGGGCTCGCAAAGCGTTAAGGATGGTCCCCTTCCATCGCAGGATGTCGGCCAAGGTGCTTCATCTGAGTATTTTACACTATCTTTTACAAAACCATAATTATCTTTGAGCAAAACAACGGCACTGCTGTTGCTTAATGTGCCTGACCATTGAAATGATGTAACGCCAAAAACATGGAGCATCGCCTGAGGATCTTTGGCAATAAGTAGTCGGTTTCCTGCTGTTAAAATTTCTTCCTGATTAAAAGTATAGGAAACAGCATCGGATATTGTCCAGCCATTTAGGTCAATGGCGTCAGGGCCGGTATTGAATAATTCAATAAATTCCAAGGAATCAGTATTGGCATCTGGGCTGTTGTACATAATTTCGGTAATCACAATTTCCGCATTTGGCGGAGCACTTACGTGTATATAGGCCGTTTTGCACTCGCTATCATCACCATAAGCATTACTGGTTGTGAGGCATATTTCAAAATTTCCCGGGTTATTGAATACGATTCCTGCAGGGTTTTGCTCGCTCGAACTGGCAGGGCTTCCTCCTTCAAAAGTCCACGACCAAGTTTCAGGGTTTCCTTGGGTTTCATCAGTAAAATCGACTTCCCATCCACTTAAAATATCGGTTTGGTTTGCTGAAAACTCAGTGATTGGAGGCTCAAACCAAGGGTTGCAATGCATTCCGGGAGTACACCATATGCTGTCGCCATCGGCATTTATTAACTGAAAATAGGTTGCTGCAGACCAATTATAGCCTAAATAATTGTCTTCATCCGGATTGCATAGTTCCAATGAAGGGCCATCTCCATCAGCTCGCACAGGCCATGGGGCAGAATCATCATAATCAACCTGGTCAATCAGTTCATCCAAGGCGTTTCTTAGTTCGATGCGTTCGCCACTATTGTTTAAACCGCTCGAAAACCATTGCCTTGCATCCACATTAAATGTACCCATTACTGCCAATGAATCCGCAGCAATAACTAAATATTCCCCATCGTTTAAGGTGATGTCTGGGAATGTATATTCTACACCCTCACTAAAATAATAACCCAGAAGGTTTATTGGAGCATCGCTATTATTGTAGAGCTCAATAAATTCCAAAGAATCCGTATTCGTTTCAGGGGGATTATACATGATTTCAGTAATCACAATTCCGGCATTATCCCTAGAAAGATTGTCTGTTTTAATTTGCCCGTATGAATTCCCAAACCATAATAAACTAAGGATAAAAAGCAGTAGAAACTGATTTTTAATCGCTTGAGAAATACTTATTAAAACCTTCATATAATCTAAATTAACTGATTGCATAAATCGTGTTTTGATGCAAGGTGCTTCCATTATTTGATGTTTTTTTTTTGAATACTCAACTCAGGAAGAGCCCGTGTGATTATTTAAAACATATCAATAAATACTTGAATAATAATGTATTATACTGATTTTGAGTAAATAGGTTTCGAATTGGCTTCTTAATCAAAACAAATATAAAGATTTATTGGCATAAGCGCATAAAAAAACCGCCTGCAAAAAAAACAGACGGTTTCAAATTATTCGGTTAGAATTATTTTACGATCAGTTTCGATGTTGATCTTGTTTGGCTTCCTTCTGTGATGGTTTCTATCATATAAACACCACCTTGAAGGTTTTCGATATTTACAGTTGATGTTCCTTGAGGAACAATTGTGCTAATCACTTTTTGACCGGTTAGGCTATAAATATTCACTTCAACATTGCTTTGGCAGCGGATATTGATTTGATCGTTAGCAGGGTTTGGATAAATACTTACGCTACTTTTTTCGATGTCCTGAATACCAGTAGAACCCATGCCCATAACGGTAATATTATCTAATTCCCAAGTAGCTGATTCATCAGCAGTTGACATAAATTTAAATGCAAGATACATCGCATCAGCACTATATGCGCTCAGGCTAACAATACCTGAATTTGTCCATTCCCAGCTGCCTGCGGAGGGAGTAAAGTCGAGCATTGTCCATGCAAAACCGTTTGGATCGCTTGTGCCATCATAATCTGTAGAAACATAAAGCTCTAAAGCAGGGCCGGTATAATTTTGAGCTGTGAAAAACTCAATGCTCATATTTGAAGTAGTATTGGAGTTGAATGCTTTTGAAATCAACCAATCTTCATTTTCTTCATTACCACCTGAATATCCTGTTGCTTTGGCACAAGGACTGTTATCGATTCCGTATGTTTCAGAAATTGACCAGCCAAGGTCTCCAATGACACTATATGGAGTCCAATCGCCCCAAGCGAGGTCATTAAAATCAGTAAAGCTAAGTACTTCAATGTCAGAAGTTGTAGCTGATGCTTCTGGAGCATAACCGTCATTTTTATAATCGATGTTATCGCCTCCATTAGTGTATGGATAAATTTCAAAATGATATTCAACACCTGAAGCTAGGTTTGCAAAAGCAGCTGTTTCTGCTCCAAAAGCAACATTTAATGCGCCAACACCATCACTAAAGTCAGTATCATCGGCGATAGGTGTTCCATCTTCTACATTAGGTAGTTCTGCGCCCGGTATAGCAGCGAGGATCAGATAAGCTGAAGGAAGTTGTTCGCCAACTGCGTCAACCCAGCTTAAATTAATTTGAAGACCTGCAGAAGCAGCAGCAAAATCTGTAGGGTAATTTGTTGGTTCCGGAGAGATACCACCACCAGTAATAGCGAAATCATCATAATATACACTGCCACCAAAAATAGTTTCTTCTTTGTATACACGCACTTCAAAACGGAATTGTGTTGCAGTTGGAGGAGCAATCAGGCTTGCTGACCATTGCATCCACTCATCAACGTTCTCAGAATAGGTGTCCGGACGAAGAACGTCAGCGTCATCGTCAAGGTAATTACCATCGGCATCTAGCCAATAAGCCCAAATACGTGAACGAGCCTCTACGTCATTATCGTAATACCAATACGAGATCGTGTATTCTGTTCCGGCAGCAATGCCTGCAACATCTTGTTGGAGGTCTTTTGTTGATTCGTCGGATGTATGCATGGCGGCATATGTGCCCGTATGAACCATTACATCGGTTTTTGTGATGTTTTCAGCTTTGGCAAAACCAACAGGAGTAGTGTCGTCTGTCCATTCTTCTAAACCGGGGTTAGTTACCAGGTTTTGTGCGGAGAGGCCAAGTACAAATGCAAAGGCCACCATTGAGAGTAAGATTTTTTTCATAAGCGTCGTTTGATTTTAGAAAACCAGATGACCTTTATAGTCATCTGGTTTATAATGAATTAAAAAAATTATTATTTAATAATCAGTTTTTCTGTGCGAATTTTACCACTGTTCATATCACGCATCTGTACAAGATAAACTCCTGATTCCAGTGCGCTGATATTGATTGCGTTATTGCTCTGGTGGATATTTTCTGTATAAACTGTTTCTCCAACAATATTATAAATGTGGATCTCCGCATTTTCCAGAGTTGTAGAAATAAAGAGTTGGTCTTTGGCAGGATTTGGATACATGCTGAAAGCATTTGCATCCAGTTCATCAATGCCTGTATTTAGGACAACCTCAATATAGTCTGTTTTTGTCTCTGTATCGCTGCCGTTTTCGTTCGTAACGGTTAAAGTTACAGAATACACACCTAGATCGTTATACGTAACAATTGGGTTTTGCTCGGTAGATGTTGCAGGTTCACCACCTTCAAATGTCCATTCCCAACTTGTTGGGTTTCCAAGAGAAAGATCGGTGAACTGAAGCTCATGACCTTGACGAACAACAGTTGTGTCTGCTTTGAAATCGGCTATTGGGAAAACGAAAACACATCCTTCACCGGGAGTAGCCCAAATAGTATCACCAACTGTATTTACAGCTGCAAACTCTGTACTTGCTGCCCAGCTTTCTGCTAATGCATTATCATCGTTTGGATTGCAAAGTGTTAATGAAGGACCGTCTCCGTCGCAAGCAACAGGCCAAGGCGCAACATCTAAGAACTCAACCGAGTCAATACTCACACCTGCAGCATCTTTCAGAAGGAGCAGCTCTCCGCTGTTCTTCAATCCGCCTTCTGTCCATTGCAATGATTCTACACCAAATGTATTGGTCATCGCTGCTGAACTTTTTGCAACAAGTACATAAGCCCCGCTGCTGAGGTCGTACGATGGGAAGACGAATACAATACCTGCTTCAAAATAGAAGCCTTCCAAATTAACAGCATCTGCACTATTATTATAGATTTCGATGAATTCTAAAGAATCATCACCTTCTTCCGGTGGGTTGTACATAATTTCAGTAATCACAAGTTCTGCTCCACTAGGCTCAGGACGAACCGTAATATAAGCTTCCTTGAGCATTACATCAGAACCAAAATCGTTGGTTGCTGTAAGTTCAACACTATAAACGCCAGGTGTGTTGTACACTACTGTTGGGTTTTCTTCTGTCGAAGTTGCAGGTTCACCACCTTCAAATGACCAGCTCCAGCTTGTTGGGTCATAAAGTGAAAGATCAGTAAACTGAACGCTGCCACCTACCATAATGTCTGTCATATCGGCTTCAAAATCAGCAGCTGGTGGAGGAGGTGTGTTCGATACAATGATATAATCTTCAACTAATTTTGTGTCCGATCCGCCGGCATTGGTTACAGTAAGGCTTACGTTGTATGTGCCTTCGGTTTCATAAACAATAGTTGGGTTCTGCTCTGTTGATGTTGCAGGTGTTCCGCCTTCAAATTCCCAGAGCCATTCTGTTGGTTCGCCGCTCGACATATCAGTAAATGCTACATCACCACCAATTTCAACAACAGTAATATCTGAAGTGAAATCAGCCAATGGTAATAAAGAACAACCAGCGCCTGGGGTAGCCCAAATGCTGTCGCCTTCTGTATTAATTGCTGCTAGTTCAACGGAAGCTGACCAGTTTGTTGCAATTGCATTGTCTAAAGAAGGATCGCAGAATGTAAGTGATGGACCATCACCATCAGGAGATGTTGGCCAGTCTCCGCCATCATCAAAGGCAACAGTGTCTGCTATGACGTTAAAACGGTCGTTCAATTGAAGAAGTTCGCCGCCATTACTGAGGCCGCCGTCAGTCCATTCGTATGCAGTAACACCAAAGGTGCTGTTCATTGCTGCCGCATTTTTTGCGATAAGCATAAATTCACCGGCATTAATGGTTACTTCAGGGAATACAAACTCAATACCTTCTGCAAAATACCAATCGCGTAGGTTTACATCGTTTGTTCCATTGTTGTAGATTTCAATAAATTCTAATGAATCATCACCGCTTTCCGGTGGGTTGTACATGATTTCTGTGATCACGATATCAGCGTCAACTGGATCTTCAACAGTAATGTATCCTGTAACACATTTGGTGTCATCACCAAAATCATTGGTAACTACAAGACAAACATCATAAACTCCTGGAGTATTATACTGAATGCCTGTTGGGTGTTGTTCTGTGGATGTTCCTTGTGTTGAGCCTTGAAGTGTCCAGCTCCATGTATGAGGATCTCCTTGCGACATATCATAAAAATCAACGCTTGATCCGGTAAGGATTGTTGTTGCACTTGCGTCAAAGTTGGCAATAGGAGGGTCAGTCCATGGATCACATCCTGTACCTGGTGTTGCCCAGATTGAATCGTTATCTGCATTTACAAATTGGAAAAATGTTGAAGCGGACCAATTTGTTCCATCATTATTATCTAGGTCAGGATCACAAAATGCCAATGAAGGGCCGTCTCCATCCGGAGTTGTAGGCCATGGTGCAGCGTCATCATATTCTACATAAGCTACTGTTTGGCGCATATTATCTCTTATGCTGATATCCTCACCGCCATTTGAAAGTCCACCGCTTGTCCATTCGTATGCAGTAACGCCAAAGGAATGCAACATCACCAAACTATCAACAGCAACAAGCATAAAACCACCTGCTGCTAAATCTGCTCCGGCAGGAAAAATAAACTCAACGCCTTCGCCAAAGAAATAGTTCTCTAAATTTGCTGAAGCGCTTCCATTATTATAAATTTCTATAAATTCGAGTGAATCAGTTCCGCCTTCCGGTGGGTTATACATGATTTCTGTAATCACCAATGAAGGAATAGCAGGGAAGCTGTTGAATTCCAGTGTCTGAGCTGTTTCATCAGGAACAGTAAACTGGAAGTTTCCGGCAACCCATTCGTGGTCTTGGTCGTTAAAACCCCATTCCCAAGTGTTTCCACCACCATCAGAAATCAGGTTTTGCTGTGTTGTCCAAATATGGTCGCCAGCAGTAACATCACCATGTGTTCCGTCATCATAAAAATCGCTGTGTTCTGCTCCGCCGTTCCAAGATGGGTCATAGTTTCCGTCAGCATCCCAGCTGCCTTTTAGGTAAAAAGCAGTGAATGTTTGGTTCTGTGAATCGTCAATAATAAAAGTAACTAAAGCTGATGGATTACCGGGTGCTGTAGTTGAAATGCCATTGTTCGACATATCATAATAGAATGTAATTGGTGTGGCTCCGTCGGAATAGAATCCTTGGTTTCCACTTGTACTTTGATTCCAGTTGTGGTTTAAAGTAATTTTATATTCCCAAGAACCAAGAGGGATTGTAGCAAACTGGATTTCAAAAATATCATCACCATCAGCATCTGTCATTTCGCCGTTCATATTGTCCGGAGCCCAGTTTGAGCCAAGGCCCATAGCCTCGAAGAAGCTGCCAGCAAGAACCGGATTTGTGTGTGTAACAAAATTGTCGGTTGTGTTGGCACGCCATGTAACATCAGTAGCTGCAGCAAGGTCAATAATTTGGTTATCAGGATCTGGATACCAGTTTCCATCATTCACTAGTTTGTATTCATGAGTGCCGGCAGCAAGGTTCTTTGTAAGAACAGCAACACCATTGGCATTCATTGCCATTTGATAAGCGGGGTCGTTTCCGCTCCAGGCATTAAATGAGCCAGCAATAAAGGCGTTTAGTGGTTCTACACCGGCAACATAAATGCTATCTACTTCCCATGTTGCAGCACCGGCAGTTGTGCTGGTGTATTTAAAAGCAATATAGGTTGTTGCTCCTGCATAGGCATCAATATTCACTGTACCGGCATCAATAAAATCCCAGCTACCTGTGGCTGGAAAAGTGAACTGAGCCGTAAGATCGTTCCATGTTCCGCTAGTATTTGGATCGCTTATGCCATCATAATCGTTGGATACAAGAACAGATAAGCCGTTATTGTCTTCGTAATTCCGGGCATGAGTAAACTGCAAAGTGATATCGCTATATCCACTGCAATCAATGGAATTTGTAATCAGCCAATCTTCATTGTCTTGGGCACCGCCGCTATAACCACTCATTTTAGCGCAGCCTGCAGGCGTACCATAGGTTGCATAAACCCATACTTCTGCTCCAACAACAGATTGCTGGGTTGTTGCGCCCAAATCTGCATCAAACCCTTCCAGGTAAATCTCGCTTTGTGCATTCAATCCGTTCTGGAAAACCAGAGCGAAAAAAGCGCTTAGAATTAGTAAAGTAAATTTTCTCATAATAATTTGTTTAAGTTTATTGTTTCAATCAAAAAAAGAGGGGACACAAAAGTACTTGAAACAAGGGTATTTTTGTGCTAAATATTATTAAATTATAGTTAAAAAACGAATTATTTTTTAAAATTAGCCAAATTTTTCCAAAAAAACGAATATAAAAAAAGGGCACCAAAAGTACCCTTTTTTTTATTAAAAATCCAGAATTATTTTACTTCTTCAAAATCAGCGTCTTCAACTTCGCTGTCGCCGCCTTTTTGTTGGCCGCCTGCTTGCTGCCCGCCATTGGCGCCGGGATCAGCATTTGGAGCGCCTTGTTGTTGTCCGTCCTGATACATTTGCTGGCTTGCTTGTTGCCATATTGCATTCAATTTTTCCATTGCTGCGTCAATAGCAGCGATGTCTTTGCTTGCATGTGCTTTTTTCAGCTCGTCTTTTGCGCTTTCAATTTCAGCTTTTTTGTCAGCTGGCAATTTATCGCCATATTCTTTTAGCTGTTTCTCGGTTTGGAAAACAAGAGCGTCGGCTTGATTGATTTTATCAATTTCCTCGCGCATTTTTTTGTCGGCTTCGGCATTTGCGTCGGCTTCATTTTTCATTTTCTTGATTTCTTCTTCCGAAAGTCCACTAGAAGCTTCAATGCGAATATTTTGAGATTTTCCTGTCGCTTTATCCTTTGCGCTCACATTTAAAATTCCGTTGGCATCAATATCGAAAGTTACTTCTACTTGAGGAACTCCGCGTGGTGCCGGTGGGATGCCGTCGAGATGGAAACGTCCGATGCTTTTGTTTTGGTTAGCCATTGGGCGTTCGCCTTGCAGGATATGGATTTCAACCGTTGTTTGATTGTCTGCGGCAGTGGAAAATGTTTCCGATTTTTTCGTTGGAATGGTAGTGTTTGCTTCAATCAGCTTGGTTAATACGCCGCCGAGAGTTTCGATTCCCAATGATAATGGAGTAACATCAAGCAGAAGAACATCTTTTACTTCTCCTGTAAGCACACCGCCTTGAATTGCAGCACCAATTGCAACAACTTCATCAGGGTTTACACCTTTCGAAGGAGCTTTGCCAAAGAAATCGGTAACTACTTTTTGGATGGCAGGGATTCTTGTGGAGCCTCCCACGAGAATTACTTCGTCAACATCAGCAGCAGTCATTTTTGCATCCTGAAGGGCCAAGCGGCATGGTTCGATGGTTTTTTGAACCAAAGTGTCTACCAATTGCTCAAATTTAGCCCTGGACAGTTTGCGAACAAGGTGTTTTGGAATACCATCAACGGGCATAATATATGGCAGGTTGATTTCAGTTTCTGAAGAACTTGAAAGCTCAATTTTTGCTTTTTCTGCTGCTTCTTTTAAGCGCTGAAGAGCCATTGGGTCTTGCAAGAGATTGATTCCTTCATCTTTTTTGAATTCATCGGCAAGCCAGTCAATAATAGCTTGATCAAAATCATCGCCACCTAAGTGTGTGTCGCCATTGGTTGATTTTACTTCAAAAACACCATCGCCAAGTTCCAGGATGGAGATATCAAAAGTACCACCACCAAGGTCATAAACGGCAATTTTAATATCCTTATCGCGCTTATCAAGGCCATAAGCCAGTGAAGCAGCTGTAGGTTCGTTAATAATACGGCGAACTTTTAGTCCGGCAATTTCACCGGCTTCTTTTGTCGCTTGACGCTGACTGTCGCTAAAATAAGCAGGAACAGTAATAACTGCTTCGTTCACTTCTTGTCCAAGATAATCTTCAGCAGTTTTCTTCATTTTTTGAAGAACCATTGCAGAGATTTCCTGAGGGGTATATTTTCTATCGTCGATTTGTACGCGTGGTGTGTCATTATCCCCGCGAACTACTTTATAAGGTACACGTGAGATTTCTTTTGATGTTTGGGCAAATGTTTCTCCCATAAATCGTTTGATGGAAGAAATGGTTTTTTGAGGATTTGTAATGGCTTGACGTTTCGCAGGATCACCTACTTTGCGTTCGCCATTTTCAGTAAATGCAACAATTGAAGGGGTTGTTCTGCGTCCTTCGCTGTTAGGAATTACAACCGGCTCGTTGCCTTCCATTACGGCAACACAAGAGTTCGTGGTTCCTAAGTCAATACCTATAATTTTTCCCATTGCTTTATTAAAATTTTATGTGTTCAACTTTTATTTAATTCAAATGATTGTGCTGAACACTTTTCAATCTTTATGCCAAAGCTTTGCGTAGGAGGGCTATTGTTGTTTGATCCGTCCTGTAAAAACGTATTATTTATTGTAATAAGCTTATTGTCAGTTAAATATATTTTCTTAAATGAAGGAACATCTTCCCTGTCGATGCTCTAAAACACCGCTGACAAAAAGGCAGTTTTAAAGTAATATAGTGTTTCGCGCTCTGCCAATGCAGCTTTTTACTGAAGTGAAGGCATAAAAAAAGCAGCCAAAATATTCCGGCTGCTTCATCTATATTTTACGGATTTTTTATTGTGGGTTAATAAAACCTCGTGTTGTATGGGTCTTTAAATTTGTGTAGATTTCAGGATGTAAGCCGTAGTTTCTACTAATAATATATCGACTGCTAAAGAGGCCTAAGCCATTTTCGATATTGGTATACTGTGGCCTGTCTTGAATCAAACTCCCACTGGGTTGGTTGAGGTCAACGTAGGTGCTGAATTCATCAGAGGCTGCTCCTATTATCAAATCTATTTTATTGGCAATACGATGTACATTTAGATTGTCCGGAATGGTGTTTTCAACAAAGAGATAAAAATCCATCCCACGATAAATATATTCAATATCTTCACCGCCTTCAATACTTGTGACTGTACGTGAGCCCAAATTCCAATCAATATATTTTGCAGTTGTATCGCCTCCCGGAATGACATCATAATAATGGAAACGGTAGGTGACATCATAAAGCCTGCCATTATTGCCCGAAATCAATAGAACACTGCTTGTTGCTTCCGTGTATTTAAAATTAATTAAAGGGTTATAAGGATTGTATAAAGGCTTCTTGATTGTAGGATCTCCAACTAATGGGGTGATTGAAGTAATTTCCTTATTCGTTGCAGCATTTACAATATGAAGTTTGTAATAATATTCAGAGTACAAAGTGTCGATTGTAGAAGCATAAACAATTTGGTTTGGATAATAAAAGGTGCCTTCTTCTTTATCGCTTACCAATGTTGTGTCGAATTTGAAAACCCTGCCTGTTGGAATGAGATTCACACCCTGAAGGTTAAGCTCCTCAATTTTTACAGACATATTCTCGGGATTATAATAGCTCGAATCTGGTATTTGTGCCATCTGTAGTGCATTTCCTTCCCCAAGAAAGGCCTTATTTAATTTTATGTATTGGGTTTTCTGGCTTTGATCCAGAACTCCATAAACAACTGTGATGTCTTTCCATTCACCATCAACATCCAAATCTGTAGAGCATGCATTCCATAAAAGCAGGAAGCTTGCAAATATAGCCGTAATTAATCCATTCTTTCTCATGGCTGCAAAGATATACATAAACATTAAAATCCTGTATCAGAGACTTAAAAAAAAGGCAGCATTTTTTTTCTAATCCCCAATGGGATGAATTATCAAGGAGATTGCTTTGATCCCTCCAATAAATTTATTCATTGGAACGATGTGGGGAAAGGCACGGATTTGCAGAAAAATTTGGCCTGAAAAGAAGCCTTTAAATGGAGGCTAAGCACAGTCGGTGGCTGAGGCCCTCGAAGCTATTAATTCGTAGGGAAATATAATTGGGGCGCTTCGAGAACCTTACTTCGAGTTCCTCAGCACATTTAGACAAGCTCAATGCATCGTATCGCAGCGACCGGTTACTGCTGAGCACGGTGGGTGGCTGAGGCCCTCGAAGCCACTATATAGAAGGGTGATATGGTAGGGCGCTTCGAGAACCTCAGCGACCAGTTATTACTGAGTACGATGGGTGGCTGAGGCCCTCGAAGCCATTAATTCGTAGGGAAATATAATTGGGGCGCTTCGAGAATCGATAGAAACAAAGTACTCAAAACCACAAATCGAAATGTGCTGAATTGTTTGCTGCTGAGTTTAAAGGCTTTTTGTACTTTTGCTGCATCAATAAGAGGATTATTTATTTTATACCTTAATTGTTATGTCGACCTATTCAAATCCAAATTATAAAAAGATAACCACCCATGTTCTTCAGGAAATGAAGTTAAAGGGGGAGAAAATTGCCATGTTGACCGCCTATGATTTTTCTATGGCCGGCCTCTTGGACGATTCCGGTATTGATGTGATCCTAGTTGGTGATTCTGCCAGTAATGTAATGGCAGGGCATCGAACAACCTTGCCCATTACCCTCGATGAGATGATTTATCATGCTAGTTCTGTAATGCGCGCAGTATCACGCGCTTTGGTGGTTGTTGATCTTCCTTTTGGAACCTACCAGGGCAATTCTAAAGAAGCATTGAATTCTGCAATTCGCATCATGAAAGAATCAGGAGGTAATGCCATAAAAATGGAAGGCGGCAGGGAAATTATTGAATCCGTGAATCGCATCCTTTCTGCGGGAATCCCTGTAATGGGCCATCTTGGGCTTACGCCACAATCCATTCATAAGTTTGGAACCTATGTGGTTCGAGCCACTGAAGATGATGAAGCAAAAAAACTGATTGAAGATGCACACCTCCTCGAAGAAGCGGGCTGCTTTGGATTGGTGCTCGAAAAAATTCCTGCACGTTTGGCTGAGGATGTTGCTTCCAGCCTGAAAATCCCTGTAATCGGGATTGGTGCAGGTTGTCATGTCGATGGACAGGTTCTGGTGCTGCACGATATGCTTGGCATTACCCAGAAGTTTTCGCCACGTTTTTTAAGGCGCTACCATAATCTGAGCGAAGAAATCAGGGGATCCGTGCGTTCCTATATTAAAGATGTGAAGACGCACGATTTTCCAAATGAACGCGAGCAGTATTAATTACCGTGAAAGAGGAAATCTATAAAGATATTGCAGCTAGGATTTTATACGAGGACAATCATGTGCTTGTATTCAATAAAAAAGCAGGGGAAATTGTTCAGGGGGATAAAACCGGCGATTTGCCCTTAAGCGAGTTGCTAAAACTCTATCTCAAAAAAAAACACAACAAGCCCGGGAATGTGTTTATGGGTGTTGTGCACCGTCTCGACAGACCGGTGAGCGGGGCTTTGGTTTTTGCAAAAACATCGAAAGCGCTCAGTCGCTTAAATGAGTCCTTGCGCCAGCGCGAAATCAATAAAACCTATTGGGCAGTATGCAATAATAAACCCGATCCGCTTTCCGGAAGGCTGGAACATTTCCTGCGAAAAAACCAAAAACAGAATAAATCCTATGTTGTGGGGCATGAAAGCCCGGATGCACTTCAGGCGATACTCGAATATAATTTTTTACTCTCCTCAGATAAATACAATTTACTGGAAGTGCAGCTGCTTACGGGTAGGCATCATCAAATCAGGGTGCAATTGGCGCATATGGGCTGCATTATAAAAGGGGATTTGAAATATGGCGCAAAAACCTCCAATAAAGATGCATCGATTCACCTGCATGCCCGGAACCTCCAATTTGTGCATCCTGTGAAAAAAGAAAATATTCAGATCACTGCGCCTGCACCAAATGATGCGCTTTGGAAGTATTTTGAATCAAATATTAAGAAATCTAATGGATAAACGTTTGCCACATATTGTATGGTTTACAGGCTTGCCCTGTAGCGGAAAAACAACTTTAGCCCGTTTACTCTCTGATGTATACAAGGAAAGAGGTTTGCGTCATATACTCCTCGACGGGGATATCGTGCGTCAGGGGATCAATAGTGATCTGGGATTTTCTATAGAAGATCGTGCCGAAAATATACGCAGGGTGGCCGAAGTAAATAAGCTGCTTTTGCAATCGGGGGTGCATGTAATTAATTGCTTTATTACGCCAACGGAAGCTATTCGCCGAAGGCTTAAAGCGGTTTTACAGGGCTATTTGTTTCATGAGATCTATTTGGACACCCCTTTGCATATTTGCGAACAGCGGGATGTAAAAGGCATGTATGCGAAGGCGAGAAAAGGAATTATTCGGGATTTTACAGGAGTTGACAGTCCATTTGAGGCGCCAAAGGATGCATTTTTGCGTCTAAATACAGATCAAATTACTGAAAATGAATCTTTAAAGCTTATTGTTGAAGCTTTGGGCATATAAGTTATACAGTAGTTTTACACAAATTTCCCAAAAATATATTGCTTTTTACCGGCTAATTCCTTAGCTTTGCTGCACTAGTTAAGAATTGGTTTGTTAATAAAATGTAATCATATGAAAAAGAAAGCTTTACCCTTCGTATTTAGCCTACTGATGCTGATGTCTTTCACAGTAGGAAGTTTTGGACAAAATCGTGATTTTAAATCTTCCTCGGGTGTGAGGGATCTGGGAACTTCTGAAGTAACAACCACTACAGAGTTTTATACCGCCGGGACAACCATGAATGTAAGTTTTGCAGTTGTTTATGATGGTGATTTTGCTGAATTTATTGATCAAGTAGATTTTGATTTTCCTGCTACAATAACTGTGAATCCGGGAAGCAGTTCAGAGAAAATAGACTGTCCTGATTTTGGTACGTATCTTAATATTACAAACCCGTCCCCTGAAACATGGGTCGCCCAGTATAATAACAGCTCTTTTACTGGCCCAATAGGTTCAAGCAGTTCATTCAATGTAAACATCACTATTCCCGGTGGTTTTAGTGGGAATCTGTCTATTGGCTGGACAATTACTGGTACCGATGGAAAATCTACCACCAATGGAACACTAATATTGACAGAAGCCAGCTCTGTAGATGATCCAACGTCGGTAGCTGCATCTGCTGCAAGTACTTCATCCATTGGTTTAAGCTGGGTAAAAAATGGAAGTGGTGATGATGTTATGGTCGCCTATAATACAATGAATACATTTGGTGTGCCTAGTGGTAATTATTCAGTTAATGATCCAATTATAGGAGGGGGAACTGTGATCTATAATGGCTCAGGAACATCAACAACCCATACTACCCTTACATCCGGTACAAAATATTTTTATAAGGTTTTTTCTGTTTCAACATCTAAGGCGACATCGTATAGTAATGGAGTAGAGGTGTCGGCTATGCCTGCTGTCGAATTGCCGCTTTCTGAAGGCTTTGAAAATGGAGGAGCTATGCCACTTGGCTGGACTTTGGAGACTGCTGCTACAGCAAATGCATGGGTGGTTAGCACTAATGCAAAAAGATCCGGTACTTATGGGATTGGTGTTACACAAACTGATGGAAATCCCAAGGATGCTTGGTTTTTCTCTCAACCAATATCCCTGGATGCCGGAACCTATATCCTAGATTTTTATTATCGTGCAGATGGAGCAAATACTGAAATACTCGATGTCTCTGTTGGGGAAGAGGCTAATGCCACCGCCATGACAAACACTTTTATTGATGATCTGACATTTAGTTCAGGTAGCTTTACTCAGGAACATTCATCTCTGACTGTTGCTTCCGCCGGCGTTTATTATATAGGTTTTCATGCCGTGAGTACTGCTAATCAAAACTATATCCATATAGATGATATCGAAATAACCGAAGGAACAGCAGGGCTTTGGACAGGTAATACAAATACTGATTGGGCAACAGCTTCAAACTGGGATAATCTTGCTGTTCCCGGAGCCTCAGATGATGTAAGCATTCCTGATGTTTCTACAGGTGGTTTAAGCGGGAATTTACCTATAATTACAAATGCAAAGATCGCAGCCTCCTGTAATAATCTTACGATTGCTGCGAATGCTGTTTTAACTATTCAATCCGGTGGTACTTTGGCGATAGGTGGAGACTTATTGCTTGAATCGGAACACAGCTTTGGGACAACTAAGGGTGGAAGTCTTGTCGATCAAACTGACGGAGGTGTTACAATTACAGGAACAAGCACGGTAAAGCTGGAAATGCTCGGAGCTGAAGTGCCTGATAATGACCAATGGCATTTAATTAGTTCCCCTGTAGGCAGCTTTAATAGCAGTGATGTGTTTTGGAATTGTTTCCTAAGAACCTTTGATGAGTCTACAGGAGCATATGTTAATGTAGGGGAAGGCTCCACTGAAAGCACAGCTATGTTAGGATATGCTACAATGTACTATTATGGTGGCGGAGCATCAAACACCAAAGAACTCAATTTTAGTGGAACATTAAATACCGGTACAAAAAATATTTTATGCAGTAAAACCCTTGGGCAGGATGGGTGGAATCTTGTCGGCAATCCCTATCCATCTGCAATTGATTGGGATTTAGTGGATAATGGCAGTTTTCCTGCAAACTTGAATAAAACATTCTATGTTTTGGATGGTACAACCCAAACGTTTAAATACTATTTAAAGGGGGGCAGCGGCAATACTGCTACTCAATATCTGCCTGCAATGCAAGGATTTTTTGTGGAGTGTAATAACTCGGCTGGTGCAACTCTGCAGTTTGGCAATGGCTATAGGTGTTCAGAGCAAGAGTCTTTTCTAAAGAGTGAAAACGCTAATCAAAATGTTATTACGCTGAAAGTTAGGGGTAATGAGATTGATGATCAAACAACGATTTATTTTAGGGAGCAAGCAACTGCGGGCTTTGATCGTGATTTTGATGTGCATAAGATGTTTACCGCAGCGGTAAAACCTCCTCAAATTTATAGCACACAGCCTAATGAGTTTTTTGCAGTAAATGCTTATGATGAGAGCAATCGTCCGGATGAAGTGAATATTGGCTTTTTAAGCGGATTATCAGGAAGCTATACTCTCGCAATTCCGGATGCGAATCTTATCGATAGTGATATTTCCCTGTTGCTTTATGATACCAAACTAGATGTGCATATTGATCTCAGGCAAATGGAAAACTATAGCTTTTCCTATGATGTGAATGATGATCCAAATCGTTTTAAATTGCAGCTTAGCACTACTTCGGTGGACGAGCAAAATCTCTTCCCATTCAATATTTGGGTCAGCGGGAGTCAGTTAACAATCAATCCCAATAATCAAGATATCCAATCAATTAAGGTCTTTGATTTAACAGGCAGGCTGATTATCAATCAGGAATATTTAACCGGAGAAGGGCAGTATCAAATGCAACTTCCTGAGGTTTCTTCTGTTTATATTGTCGAAATCCAAACAGTAGAAGGTGTTTATTCAAGAAAAATAGTTCAGTAATTTAATCGTTTGAGCAATGAAAAATATTATAAGATTTTTAACAGTAGTAGTTTTTAGTTTGATGCTGAGCCTTAGTCTGAACGCACAGAATCCACCGCATCCCAATGATGCAGGTGCCGGTGGCGGTACAGGCAATGGCGGTCCGATTGGTGGTGCTGCCGGTCTGGCTGGAGGAATTGGAATTCTTCTTGCTATGGGCGGAGCCTATGGAGCCCGTAAGGTTTATGGCAGTTGGAAAAAACTGAATGATTAGTTCTGCAGTATTGTTTTTTGAGAATATTCCATGCATAGAATAAGCTTCATGTCTGGAATATTTTTTTAGGTACAACATATTCATGTTTTTAGATGTCTGTGTTGGTATCATAATCGATTAGAAAAAGTAAAGATGATGAAGAAATTATTATTGCTTGCATTGTTGATTCATGCATTTCATTTTTGTGTATTTGCACAACTTACGGTTGTTCTGTCATCTGATGATGTTACAGCTACAACGGCTGGCCTTGAAGCAAATTTTACTGATTTGCCGGATAGTGAAACAGCCTTTTTTGTTCAATTCAAATATAGGGTTCAGGGTTCCGGTTCGGCATATTTAAATTCTGATGGTGCTCCATTCAACCCTACAGCACCCGATGATTATTCTTCTTATACTACTTTGAGTGGTTTATCACAAAGTACTGTTTATGAATACTATGTGCGATATAGATATGATGGGGCCTATTATAATACAAGCTTGTCTACTTTTACGACAACTGCTTATACACAGGCTTCTGTTTTTACGGATAACGCTACTGATATACTTGGGACATCAGCTACTTTAAATGGCCTCGTACTTATGGGTTCGTCTGTACCTCTTGAAGATGTTCATTTTGAGTGGGGAACAACGGTCTCCTATGGGAATACAACTGTTAATAATGATATAGGTACAGATTCAGATGTGAGTGCTGGTATTAGTGGATTAACTTCCGGTTTAACCTATCATTTTCGTATTGTGGCAACTGATTTGTCTTCTGGTACACCAGAAACATTATATGGGGATGATAAACAATTTACTACCGGGGATGTACCCATAATCACCGGGTTTAGTAATCATCTTACTGATGAGTTTGATGTAGCATGGTCATTTTCAGGTACAGCATCCACCTATTATCTTGATATTGCTACGGATGCAGGCTTTACAAGTTTACTTGTTGGTTATGACAATCTGAATACAGGCAATGTCACAAGTTATAATGTTTCCGGACTATCAGCCGGTACGGTCTATTATGCACGTATTCGGGCAAAATTATCAGATGGTGGAACTACAGGAAATTCTGACGCAGAAAATACCATAACAATTTGTGACCCACCAACAGCAATAGCTGCTACCGGCATTGGTGCAACCCAATTTACAGCAAATTGGCAGGTTCAAACAGGTGCTTCATCGTATTTACTGGATGTCTCCCTAACCAATACCTTTTTAGCTTTTGTAGGTGTTTATAATGACTATGAAGTAGGCGGTGGAGCCTCCATAAGCCAAATCGTTTCTTCCTTGACTCCGAATACTGATTACTATTATCGCCTTCGTGCAAAAAACAGCAGTGGCAATAGCGATTATTCCAATATTATTGGCCCTGTAACGACATTAAATCCTACAGAAGTAGAGTGGGACGGAAGTGAAAGTACGGATTGGAATACAGCGGGAAATTGGGATTATAATGTGGTGCCAACAGCTTCTATCTCGGCTGTTATTCCTTCTGCTCCTGCAAATCAACCGGTTATTTCTGCTAATTCTACTTGTAAAGAACTTACTGTAGAACCCGGAGCATCTCTGACAATTAATTTCTTTCGTCGTTTGACAGTCGCTGACGGTGATGTTTTGATTCAATCAAATTCAAGTAATACAGGTGAGATTGTTTTAAAGCATGCTACAGCTATGCTGATTATCTCAAATGGGAATGCCCGTTTTCAACAATATATTCCGGGCAACCGTTGGGTCTTTCCATCTGTACCTATGAGTGGTCTTACTGCCAATGATTTTTATTTAAATCATTCGCCTGAAGTATATTTGTCCTATTATAATGAAGATGGCGGACACCCCGGAACAGATACTTATTGTGAGGCCTGCTGGGATTATATTGAAGAAGAAACCACTCCCGTGAATGTTATGGAGGGTTATAAAATGTGGATTGCCGGTTCTGCTCAAACATATGAATTCTCAGCAAGTAACTTTAATACGGGGAACCATTCTACGAACCTTGCATTATCTGGTGCGATTAGTAGTGGTTTTGGTTGGAATCTTATAGGGAATCCTTATCCATCACATCTTTTTTGGAATAGTGTTGATAAAACTGGATTAGAGAATACCGGGTATTATACATGGAATGGAAGTGCTTTTTTAGCATATCAAAATGGTTTAGGAACAGGATTGGGATTGGCCAGTGCCTATATTCCCCCCTTTCAGGGCTTTTTTGTTCGGGCATCAGTTGACAATACAGTGTTTTCTTTAAAAAATGATTATCGGTTTGCAGCATCATCTTCCCTTTATAAACAAAAGAACGATACAATACCTGATTATATGCGTTTAACGATATACAAAGAAGGCGCTGTAGAATTATATGATGACATTATTGTGCGTTTCCTCTCTGATGCAAATGAGGGTTATGATCGCATAGGCGACGCCTATAAAATGTATGGTAATTATGAAATACCACAGCTGTTTACCTATATCGAAGATGGTACTGAGCTTGCAATGAATGCATTGCCCCCGGAAATGAAAGAGGAAGCTATTGTTCCTATGGGAGTTTTTGTGACCATTGATGGTGTTTATAACTTCACAGCAACAGAAATGGAAAGCTTCCAGCATCAAATTCCTATAAAAGTTCGGGATATTGAAACCGGTGATGTTTTTGACCTCACTGAAAATCCCACATTTACAGTAGAATTAGATTCCGGATATTATCGCAATCGTTTTGAAATTCTTTTTGGGGAAAACACTGCAATTCAAGAATTTACTGCTAATGGCAATCGGGTTAAGATTAATTCGGACAACCAATGCATAAATATAACTGTCATAGGAGATAATAAGATTAGTTCGGGAGCCTTGCAGGCATCTGTATATGATATGACCGGAAGACAAGTTTTGTCGCAAGAAGTGAACAAAAAAGGCCTAACGCGCATTTATATGCAACAAAGTAATGGCTGGTACGTAGTAAGAGTCATTGGATCAAATATTAACAAAGTGCAAAAGGTCTTTATTAAAAATAATTAATACTTTTGTGCTTTGGTTTGGCAACAATAGATATTTTTAAATGAAACGAATCATATTATTTGGTATTACGCTTGTTCTGCTCGTTTTTCTGAGCACTGCACTCTTCGCTGATGCGCCCCCTCCACCTGGAGGTGACCCAACAGGAGGAGGCGCAGGTTCGAACGCAACCCCAATCGGCGGTGGAGCCAATATCCAAGGAGGTATTTTAATCCTAATTGTCCTTGGGCTTGGATATGGAGCAAAAAAATTATATGATGCAAAGATGAAAGTAGCAGTGGAAGATGAAGAATAAAAGCGTGAAATCAATCACATTAAAATATAAAGAGGGTGTTCTATTCACCCTCTTTTTTTTATTTTGGGGAGCTTCTCTTTTTGCGCAATTCTATTCTACCGGTCAGGAGCCTTTTTCAATTCGCTGGAAGCAAATTAAAACAAAGAATATCCGTGTCGTTTTCCCTGAAACGAATCAAAGTCAGGCATTGAAATATGCTGCCTTACTGAACAATAATATCAAAGCTTCTTCTTTTGGCTTGAATTCCCCTAAATCCGCTATCACCGTTTGGATGCACGATCATTCTGTTTTTGCAAATGGTATGGTGGCCTGGGCGCCTGCCCGCATGGAAATCTATACAGTGCCACCACAGGATTCCTATGCACAGCAATGGTTGCCGCAATTGGCTGCGCATGAGTATCGTCATGTTGTGCAGCTCCACGCCTTGGATCTTGGTTTTACCCATAGCATGAACTATGTGTTTGGCCAACAGGCTACCGGAGCTGTTCTCGGACTTTTTATTCCCATGTGGTTTATGGAAGGCGATGCCGTGGCTAATGAAACGGCTCTTACAAAAGCAGGCAGGGGACGTCAGCCTTCTTTTGAGAAGTATTTGCGCACCCAACTCCTTAATTTCGGTTCTTATTCCTATGCAAAAGCAGTTTTTGGTTCTTATAAGGATTTTGTTCCCAATAGATATCAGCTGGGCTATTATCTTGTCGAAAGTGGATATCTAAACCAAGGAGCTGATTTCTGGGAAAATGTTGTAGAAAATGTTGCCCGAAAGCCTTGGCAAATCACTCCTTTCTCTCATGGAATAAAGAATGGAAGCGGGAAAAATAAATGGAATTGGTATGAGGAAAGTATAAAACAGCTTCAAAGCAACTGGCAGCAAAAGCTGATAAAGCAGCATTTTACCATCGGCAAGCAAAAGAATGTTTTAGCAAAACGCTATCTCGATGTTCAATATCCCGTTTTGCTCGATAATGGGGAAATCCTTGCTGTAATTAGTGGTTTGGATCGCACCGATTATTTTGCGCGCATTGATCAGGAGGGAAAGGTGAGCAAAATCATCGAAATGGGATATTATTTGCCTGAGAAAGTGCAGGTTTTGCCTAAAGGGATCAGCTGGGCAGCATATCGCCCTGATTTGCGATGGGCAAATAAAGATTATTCTGTAATTCAGTCTTATGATTTGGAGGGGAACAGCAGGCAAAAGCGCACAAAAAAGGGACGTTATTTTAGTCCGGCACTATCCTCAAAAAAGAACCAATGGGCTTGCATTCTTGTTGATTCACTGAATCAAAGCCATTTATTATTGATCAAAGACAATGAACAAAGTCAGGTGAAGACGCCCACTGATCTACAGCTTTCACAGCCTTGCTGGTCAGAGGATGAGTCCGCCATTTTTGTTTTGGCAATCGGAACAGCAGGTGAAGCCATTCTGGCCTATCAGGTTTCTGAAAACAAATGGGATACAATTATTCCTTTTGGTCGCACTGATTTGAATCATCCCTATGCTGCCGGAGAGTATTTGTTTTTTACCGCTTCATTTACAGGTGTCGATAATATTTTTTGCTATAAATTATCGGATAACGCTGTATATCAATTAACTTCAGTGCCTTTTGCTGCAGATTATGCCACGCTTTCCAATGAAAAATTGGTCTATTCTAATTATACAGCAGAAGGGTTCAGGCCAGCAATCCTCGATTTGGATGAGGCTTTATGGAGACCTCTCGATAAGGTTTCTTTAACTCAATTCCGAAGGGCTGATTCATTATCCGCCCAGCGTCCCCTTAAATTTCAAAATGATACGGTGCTTCATGAGTCATATGAGATAAAAAATTATTCCAAAATGGGCCATCTCTTTGATTTTCACAGCTGGGGACCAATCAGTGTGGATGCCGGAACCTATGAAGTGAGTCCGGGTTTTTCTGTGGTTTCCCAGAATCTTTTAAGCACTTCCTTCTTTTCTGCCGGATATGAGTATGATATTAATGAGACCTATGGCAAATGGTTTGTGGATTATACCTATAAGGGCTTTTATCCCGAGTTGAGTTTCAGGGCAGAATATGGGCAAAGAGAGCGCAATGTGCTTACTGATAATGGAATATTTAAATACAAATGGAATGAATGGAACCTAAAAGCCGGTATTGCACAGCCTTTGAGGTTGAGTGGTGGGAATTATGCCCGTTTATTGCAGCCCGAACTGCATTATACTTATTCCCGTTTTACGGATGCTGGGGATACTGAAATCCAATATGGGCTCAGGGAATATCATATTATTGATTATCGTTTGTATTTCAGTAATATACAGCGATCAGTTGCTTTGGATATCTATCCCCGATTTGGTCAGGTACTCGATTTGAATATACGCACGCTTCCTTTTGAATCGCCTGATGGAACGATGCTGTCTGCCGAATCGGTGCTTTATTTTCCTGGTTTATGGCGACATCATGGATTGAGCATTTATTCGGGGGTACAAAAACGCATAAAAAATGGCGTTATTTTTTCATCAATTGTGAATTATCCAAGAGGATATAGTGGGCAAATCAATGAAGAATTGCTGTCCCTTCAGGCAATATACCGCTTTCCTATTGCTTATCCCGATTGGGATATTCGTGGGCTTCTCTATTTAAAGCGAATTAAAGCAGGTCTGTTTGCCGATTGGGCACAAGGCTGGAATGGGGCAGAAGGAATCCAGACCTATCAATCGATTGGGGCGGAACTAAAAACAGATTTTCATTTTCTGGAATTAATTACCCCAATCGAAGCTGGGGCGCGCATGATTTATATTCCCGAAGCTCAGGATTGGCGCTATGAGTTTTCTTTAAGCTTCGATTTTGTATCGCTTTATTAGTGCTTTGAACAGTTATTGCTATGTTAGATGGGGCACTTCGACTCCGCTCAGTGACCCAATCAACGGCAAAATTCGATGGGAGCAACAAAGGACGCTTCGAGAACCTCAGCGACCCAGTTATTGCTGAGCACAATGGGTGGCTGAGGCCCTCGAAGCCATTGATTGGTAATGGGCGCTTCGAGAACCTTACTTCGAGTTCCTTAGCACATTTCGACAAGCTCAATGCATCGCACCGCAGCGACCGGTTATTGCTGAGTAAGAAATATCAGCCAATCGGAAAATATACGTGCAATATTGAAAGGGAATTCTAAATTCCCCATATTTTCTTTATTTTTGAATAAAATTCAATCCGATGAACTATTTACTAAGAATCCTTGCTCTTTCTGTTGCTGTCATGTTGATTTCATGGCTTCTGCCGGGAGTGTATATTTATGATTATGGTGATGCCATTATTGTTGCCTTCCTGCTCGGGATACTGAATACCTTTCTTAAGCCAATATTGGTTGTTCTAACAATTCCGATCACAATCATTACTTTTGGTCTGTTCCTTTTGGTTATCAATGCTTTAATGGTTTCCCTTGTCAGCCGATGGGTGAGCGGCTTTTATGTGGATGGTTTTGGATATGCTATTCTTTTTAGTATTCTTTATTCATTTGTGTCCTATTTGTTGAAGCCTCAGGACTCAGTTAAGCTGAAGAATTAGTCAATTGAAACCCCTTGATAAAGAGGGAAATTATTCATTTTAAATTTGGAGTAATGAAAGTAAAATATAATTATGATAAAGAGGTTATTCGTCAGATTATGACGGATTGCCAGGTGTGTTCAATGAGTATGGTCGATGAATCAGGGGACCCATATGTTGTACCCATGAATTTTGGTTTTGATGAAGAATATATCTACCTGCATTCCGGTGCAGAAGGACAGAAGATGAAATTTCTAAAGAAAAACCCCAAGGTATGCATTAATTTTAGCACGGGGCACGAACTCCGCTGGCAGCATGAACGTGTTGCTTGCAGTTATGGCATGAAGTATAAAAGTATCCTTGTCTTCGGTGAAGTAAAAATAATTGAAGAGAAAGAAGATAAAATTACTGTGCTCAACCATGTTATGAAGCAATATACCGATAGGGAATTTAAATATAGTGATCCTGCCGTGCGCGAAGTTGTGGCCATGAAAGTGAAAATCGATAAGCTGATTTGCCGCATTTATGAGTGATGGTGGTCTTCTGTTTACGGATGATCTTGGGAGGCAAATTCGGCTTCCAAAAAAACCAAAAAGAATTATAAGTCTTTGCCCGTCAATAACATATAGCCTAATTGCGCTAGGGTGTAAGGAGCAGTTGGTTGGCAAAACCCGCTATTGCATTCACCCTCAAAACGAAACACTGCTTGTTCCGAATATTGGCGGGGTTCATCAGATAGATATTCCATTAATTCAAGAGCTTTCCCCGGATCTTATTATTGCAGACAAGCAGGAAAATCGTAAAAAAGAGGTAATGCAATTGGCGGAAAAATACCCTGTTTATGTATGTGATGTTTATCATTTTCAACAAAATTCACTTCATTTAGAGCAACTTGGAGCTCTTTGTGGGATCGAAAAACATAGAGTGCAAGCGATTACTTCAGAATTTACGGAGATCAAAGTACAGGAAATAAAGCCGAAGGTTTTGTATCTGATCTGGAAGGATCCGTGGATGAGTGTTTCGGCAAGTACTTATACGGGTTCAATGCTGGAATATTTTGGTTTTGAGAATGTGATCAGAAATGAAACCGCATATCCACAAGCGCATCCGAAAGATTTTTTAAATGCTGAACTGATTCTACTTTCATCAGAACCCTATGCTTTTACGGAGAAACATCAGCAAATGCTTGCACACCAATATCCTGAAAAGAAGATTATATTGGTAGATGGCGAAATGTTTAGCTGGTATGGTGCCTGGTTTCAAAAGAGCATCAATTATAAAATGCAGCTCCTGACTTCGACACACATCACTTTATAATTATTTAATCACCTATAAATTTCATATTGTTTTTAGGGTGACGCATTATTGATTTCAGGAGAACGTCATCATAGGGATTGGTTTTTAATTTCCCCATTGTATGCTGTGATTGAATTTGCGTAAGTGCCATTATAAATCAAACCATAAAACCCCGAAGGGGTGAAATGATTATACAAAAACATAATCTACTGGTTATCAGAATCCTGAAGGGGTGATATGATTATCATAAAAACGCCTGTTGGTTCTGCAATCACGCAAAACTATTGATTCTTCAAACTATAATGCCACCCATTCTGGGTTTGTATGTGCGTTGCAAACATAATTTTTATAATAATGTCATCCTTTCAGGATTTGGTATATGTTGGTATTCCAAGCACGCAAAAGCAATGATTATTAAATTATTATATCACATTTCCTGTATAGAAGCCTTGAAAATATAATTCCTACCCAATCCCGGCGGGATTGAATGTTTATAGAACAATGGCTATCCTACAACCTACGACCCCGGATGGGGTCGAATAAAAATATTTGATTGATTTTTAAGGTTATATCCATTTTTTGTTTTGAACCTTTATTTTATGGCACGGATATTCAAACCATAATGCCACCCATTCTGGGTTTGATTGTGCGTTGCAAACATAATTTCTATAATAATGTCATCCTTTCAGGATTTGGTATATTTTGGTATTCCAAGCACCCAAAAGCATTGATTAATAAATTATTATATCACATTTCCTGTATAGGAGCCTTGAAAATATAATTTCTTGCCAATCCCAGCGGGATTGAATGTTTATAGAACAATGGCTATCGTACAACCTACGACCCTGGCGGGGTCGAATGTGGCTAATTAATTGATTTATATGTTTTGGTTTTAGTTTTTAGGATATTTATAAAGGCACGGATTACAAATCCGCGCCAACGGATGCGAAAAAGATTGCTAACCTAAGTTTGCCCAACCTTATTTATTCTGTGTTAAACCGATGTTTTTATTTGGTTCGGGCCAATCCCGGCGGGATTGAATGTTTATAGAAGAATGGCTATCGTACAATTTGCGACCCCGGCGGGGTCGAATAATTGCATTTAATTGATTTTCAATGTAATATCTATTTTTATTTGGTTTGGGGGCTCATCTTTTATTGGCAGGGATCTTCAAACTATAATGCCACCCATTTTGGGTTTGTATGTGCGTTTCCCTTCTGTTTTCTATAATAATGCCACCCATTCTGGGTTTGTATGTGCGTTGCAAACATAATTTCTATAATAATGTCATCCTTTCATGATTTGGTATATGTTGGTATTCCAAGCACCCAAAAGCAATGATTATTAAATTATTATATCACATTTCCTGTATAGAAGCCTTGAAAATATAATTCCTTGCCAATCCCAGCGGGATTGAATGTTTATAGAACAATGGCTATCGTACAACCTACGACCCCGGATGGGGTCGAATAATTGCATTTAATTGATTTTCAATGTAATATCTATTTTTAATTGGTTTTGGGGCTCATCTTTTAAAGGCAGGGATCTTCAAACCATAATGCCACCCATTCTGGGTTTGATCGTGCGTTGCAAACATAATTTCTATAATAATGTCATCCTTTCAGGATTTGGTATATGTTGGTATTCCAAGCACGCAAAAGCAATGATTATTAAATTATTATATCACATTTCCTGGATAGAAGCCTTGAAAATATAATTTCTTGCCAATCCCGGCGGGATTGTATGTTTATAGAACAATGGCTATCGTACAACCTACGACCCCGGATGGGGTCGAATGTGGCTAATTAATTGATTTATATGTTTTGGTTTTAGTTTTTAGGATACTAGTGATGCGTTGAAACTCTCGTCAGAAAATGTGTGTATTGTTCTTCGACATTTCTACGGATTTGAGTTAATATAGCCATATGACATTTCTCTATTTCCTTAATTTATTCGTATAACATCATTTATCAAGTACTTGTCTATTAAGTAGTTGTAGCTAGTAGACTAAAATATGTCTCTTGACTTCATGATTTTAGGCTTTGAACGCACAAAACTACGATTCATTTCAAATCCCAAAATTCAAAAACACTTGTAATCTATTGATTTAATGAAATATAGAGTCAAATTAAAAATATTAACGCATCACTAGTATTTTTAGGATATTTATAAAGGCACGGATTACAAATCCGCGCCAACGGATGCGAAAAAGATTGCTAACCTAAGTTTGCCCAACCTTATTTATTCTGTGTTAAACCGATATTTTTATTTGGTTCGGGCCAATCCCAGCGGGATTGAATGTTTATAGAATAATTGCTATCGTACAATTTACGACCCCGGATGGGGTCGAATAATGGTATTTAATTGATTTTCAATGTAATATCTATTTTTATTTGGTTTGGGGGCTCATCTTTTATTGGCAGGGATCTTCAAACTATAATGCCACCCATTCTGGGTTTGATCGTGCGTTGCAAACATAATTTCTATAATAATGTCATCCTTTCAGGATTTGGTATATTTTGGTATTCCAAGCACCCAAAAGCAATGATTATTAAATTATTATATCACATTTCCTGGATAGAAGCCTTAAAAATATAATTTCTTCCCAATCCCGGCGGGATTGAATGTTTATAGAAGAATGGCTATCGTACAATTTGCGACCCCGGCGGGGTCGAATAATGGCATTTAATTGATTTTCAATGTAATATCTATTTTTATTTGGTTTGGGGGCTCATCTTTTATTGGCAGGGATCTTCAAACTATAATGCCACCCATTTTGGGTTTGTATGTGCGTTTCCCTTCTGTTTTCTATAATAATGCTACCCATTCTGGGTTTGTATGTGCGTTTCCCTTCTGCGTTCTATAATAATGCCACCCATTCTGGGTTTGTATGTGCGTTTCCCTTCTGTTTTCTATAATAATGCCACCCATTCTGGGTTTGTATGTGCGTTTCCCTTCTGCGTTCTATAATAATGTCACCCATTCTGGGTTTGATTGTGCGTTTCCCTTCTGTTTTCTATAATAATGTCACCCATTCTGGGTTTGTATGTGCGTTTCAAACATAATTTCTATAATAATGTCATCCTTTCAGGATTTGGTATGTGTTGGTATTCCAAGCATGCAAAAGCAATGATTATTAAATTATTATATCACATTTCCTGTATAGAAGCCTTAAAAATATAATTCCTTGCCAATCCCGGCGGGATTGTATGTTTATAGAACAATGGCTATCGTACAACCTACGACCCCGGATGGGGTCGAATGTGGCTAATTAATTGATTTATATGTTTTTGGTTTTAGTTTTTAGGATATTTATAAAGGCACGGATTGCAAATCCGCGCCAACGGATGCGAAAAAGATTGCTAACCTAAGTTTGCCCAACCTTATTTATTCTGTGTTAAACCGATGTTTTTATTTGGTTCGGGCCAATCCCAGCGGGATTGAATGTTTATAGAACAATGGCTATCGTACAATTTGCGACCCCGGCGGGGTCTAATAATTGCATTTAATTGATTTTCAATGTAATATCTATTTTTATTTGGTTTGGGGGCTCATCTTTTATTGGCAGGGATCTTCAAACTATAATGCCACCCATTCTGGGTTTGTATGTGCGTTGCAAACATAATTTCTATAATAATGTCATCCTTTCAGGATTTGGTATATGTTGGTATTCCAAGCACGCAAAAGCAATGATTATTAAATTATTATATCACATTTCCTGGATAGAAGCCTTGAAAATATAATTTCTTGCCAATCCCGGCGGGATTGTATGTTTATAGAACAATGGCTATCGTACAACCTACGACCCCGGATGGGGTCGAATAAGCGTATATATTTGATATTTAATGGTATATCTATTTAGTTGGTTCTGTTTTTTTTCTTTTTTGAAGGCACGGATTACAAATCCGCGCCAACGGGTGGTATATCTATTTAATTGGTTCTGGGTTTTTTCCCTTTTTGAAGGTACGGATTACAAATCCGCGCCAAGGGGTGAAGCGTTCCACTGACTTTATAAGCCGGTTTAAAGTATAGTTAAATCCGTATCAAGTCCTAACCAAATAGTATATGAATACGTTATAGATACGCTATAACTACCTTATTAATACGTTTTGGAACGTATGTATAACGTATTTGTAACGTACTTGAAACGTACTTGTAACGTACCTATAAAGGCTATGATCAGGCTTTGATATAGCCTCTTTCAGGCTTACAATATGCTTATAATTTCTATGAAGTGTCCCATTGAGTACTTTTTGCTTGGCTTTAATGTCCGATCTCATCCTTATTCTTTGGCTGAAATCAGTTACTTTGGCAAGCTTAGTAGAATGCAGCAGAATACCTTGATCCCAAACATTCTGAACCAAAACCCCGTCTTTTTAACAAATGCCGATAAAAAAAACCGGACCTAATGAAAGATCCGGTTTTTTTTAGATTATCTGAATACAAAGTTCAAATCAATTCCCTTTTTTGTTCAAGGAATAAGAACGTTGATTGGAGATCAGTAACAAAGACTTAGTCATTATCAACAGCCCAAGTGTCGCCTGAGTTCAACAAATCATCCATACATTTTATGGGCGAGCTCTTTTTAACCTCTTCGATTTGTTTTTCGATTTTTCCGTCATAGGTAGTGTCGTTCACGGCTCTTATAACGCCAAACGCAACAGGGTATTCAGGATAGGACATATTTGCGAGCATCAGGTGCATAAATGGAGCTTTACTATGCGCATCGTGCACCAAAATATCGCCTTCAGTAATGCCGTCTTCGCCGATGGTAACCACTTTAAGTTTCCAACCATCAAGAACAAGTCCTTTGTCGTTATTTTTACCAAAAATCATTGGTTTCCCATGCTCCAGATGAAGCTGCCTGTCTAATTTATGTTCTCTGTCTGTAATGGCTTTATGAGCTCCATCATTATAGATGACACAATTTTGCAGGATTTCAACAACAGATGTTCCTTTAAATTTTGCGGATTCAATAAGGATTTTTGTTGTGAGCTTTACATTATTATCAAGGGTACGGGCAAAGAATTTTCCTTGCGCTCCAAGAACCAGTTCTCCCGGGTGGAAAGGGTGTTCAACAGTACCGTATGGGGAGGTTTTGGTTACCTGTCCTTCTACTGATGTAGGTGAAAATTGTCCTTTAGTCAGTCCGTAAATTTGATTATTGAAGAGCAATATATTGATATCGATATTTCTTCTGATGGCGTGAATAAAATGGTTTCCACCAATTGCTAGAGCATCTCCATCGCCGGTAATTGTCCAAACGCTTAGTTCTGGATTGGCTACTTTTACACCAGTGCTGATTGCAGCCGCGCGACCATGAATCCCATGAAAGGCATAGGTATTCATATAATAAGGAAAGCGTGAAGAGCATCCGATGCCTGAGATCACAGCATATTTTTCCTTCGGTAAGCCAAGTTCTGCCATTGCTTTATGAACGGCATTTAATACAGCATGGTCACCACAACCGGGGCACCATCTTACTTCCTGGTCACTTTTAAAATCTTTGGCAGTGAGTTTTATTGAATTATTGTCCATCTTATTTGCCCTCCAGAATTTTAGTGAATTCATTATTGAGTTCAACCATTGTAAAAGGTAAGCCCATTACTTTATTGTATTGTTTAAACTCGAATTGTTGGAAATGCATTCTTAGGTATTGTGCAAACTGACCAAGGTTCAATTCACAGACCACGATTTTTTTATAGCGAGAGAATACATCCGAAGTATTGGCCGGCAGTGGTTTTATGTAATTAAAATGAGCCAAGCTGATGCTTTTACCTTCATTACGTAAATCCCTAACGGCAGAAAGAAGATGACCATAAGTAGAGCCCCAGCCAACAACGAGAAGTTCCCCTGATTTATCACCAAAAACTTCCACATCCGGAACATCAACAACAACGCGTTTGACTTTTTCTTCGCGTTCCATTGTCATTACTTCATGATTTTCAGGAACATAGGATACGTTTCCTGTGATGGCCATTTTTTCGAGGCCTCCAATACGATGCTCTTTGCCTTTCATGCCCGGTGATGCCCAATAGCGTGAAAAAGTAACAGGATCACGACGATAGGGTTGATAATCATTATCATCCTCATGAGCAATTTTTGCCTTAATTTCCGGCATTTCAGACATTTGAGGAATTTTCCATGGTTCAGAACCATTGGCAATAAAACCATCTGTAAGCAAAATTACCGGAGTCATATGCTCTAAAGCAATTTTTGCTGCTTTAAATGCATAATCAAAACAATTGGAAGGAGTACTTGCAGCAATGACAACAATAGGACTTTCTCCATTGCGCGCATAAAGTGCTTGCATTAAGTCTGACTGTTCTGTTTTTGTGGGAAGGCCGGTTGATGGGCCGCCACGCTGAACATTCACAATAACTAATGGTAGCTCGGTTATTACAGCAAGGTTTGCTGCCTCAGTTTTAAGGGCAAGTCCTGGGCCGGATGTTGTAGTAACAGCCAATTTCCCGGCAAAACTAGCGCCAATAGCAGTTGTGATACCGGCAATTTCGTCTTCAACCTGAATGGCTTTAACGCCAAGGCTTTTTTGTTTGGAGAGCTCCTGAAGAATTTCTGTAGCAGGAGTAATTGGATATGAGCCACAAAATAGGCCAAGTCCGGATTTTTCTGATGCTGCAATTAATCCCCAAGCTGTAGCAATATTCCCATTAATATTGCGGTACTGGCCTGTTTTGATTCTAGCCGGAGCAACTTTATAATGTGTGTTTCTGAATACCTCAATAGATTCGGCGTAATTATAGCCTGCTTTTAAGACTTTTTTATTGGCTTCAACAACCAGAGGGTTTTTACGGAATTTTTTTTCGAAAAATTTCTCCGTATTTTCCATTGGGCGATCAAACATCCAATAAACAATGCCAAGGGCAAACATGTTTTTACTGCGCAAAATACTCTTTGTATCTAGCTTTGTATCTTTGAGGGCTTCTCGTGTTAGGGATGAAATCGGGGCAAAGATAATGTTGTAATCTTTGAGTTTTAATTCCTCGATTGGATCCTCTGTTAGAAAACCTGCCTTTTGAAGGCTTTTCTCATTAATACTATCATTATCAATGATAATGGTTGAACCCTTTTTTGCCCATTTGGCATTTGCACTAAGCGCAGCCGGATTCATTGCGACCAATACATCGGCATAATCACCAGGAGTGTTTACTTCCTTGTGGCCAAAATGTACTTGAAATCCTGAAACACCGCCTACAGTGCCCTGTGGAGCTCTGATTTCAGCGGGATAATCAGGAAAAGTAGCCAAGTCATTACCTATTAATGCTGATGTCTCTGAGAATAAAGTTCCTGTTAGCTGCATGCCATCACCGGAATCACCCGAAAATCGTATAACGACATGATCCAGCTCAACAGCTTTTTGTTCTTTATCTGCCATGCTTCTTTATTTTTTGAATTGGGGCAAAGTTATACCATTATTTTAGTTAGGCATTCCTATTTTTTAAAAATTCATTGTCAGAGGGTTTCTATATTAATTTAGATTCAATCTAAACTTTGTGAAACCATTAAAATAGATTAATTCCAGTAACAGAATCACTTATTTTTGCGGTGTTAAAGAGAAATTTAATTTATCGTTTTTTAACCAATAAAATTTTGAAGTTATGGCATATGTAATTACTGACGAGTGTGTAGCTTGTGGAACCTGTCTCGATGAGTGTCCTGTAGAAGCAATTTCTGAAGGGGACATCTATAAAATTGATGCTGATGTTTGTACTGATTGTGGTGCTTGCGCCGATGTTTGTCCTACAGAAGCTATTCACCCTGCTGAATAAAACTACTTTTTCAGAATAAAAAACCCGTTTTCATTTGAAAGCGGGTTTTTTTTGTGGCCAATAAAAAAAGCCGGACTCAGCCCGGCTTTTACGTTTTATCTAAGTAAGGTTAATCTGCCCGTTTCGGTGCGTTTTACCCCAGGGCTTATCTCCCCTTCGCCTTGGTAGGTGATTTGCCAGACATAAATACCTTGAGGACATTCCGTTCCGTCAAAATCAGTGCCGTCCCAGCCTTCCAAAACATCTTCTGTAGTGAAAACAAGCCTTCCGGATCGGTTGTATATACGCATTTCAAATTCTACATCAGGATCGGATGTAACCGGAGCAAAAACCTCGTTAATACCATCTTTATTTGGTGTAAAGGCATTGGGCATATACATATAACCCTGGCAAAGTTGAATAAAAATAGTGTCGCTTGTAGAACATGCTTCATTCCACACACTTACATAATATTCTCCATCTTCTTCAACTTCATAGGTTCTGTTTCGGCTTCCGTCCTGCCATCTATAATTAATATTGCCATCGCTTTTTCCTGCGTCAAGAAGCACAGGCTCGCATGTAAATAGATATAGATTGTCCCCTAGATTCACATAGGGTGGGGGCAATACAGGAATGGTAAAATCAAGACTATCAACGCAACCTGAACTGCTGGTTCCATACATCCGATAGGTTTGGTCTTCGTTTAAAGTAATTGTAACAGATTGATTTCTATTGGTGTCCAGTCCAATATTTGGCGTCCAAAGATATTCTGTGGCGCCCTCTGCTGTGATAAAAATAGAAGAATCACGGCATAACATCGGATTTGGCGGGCTAATGCTTAAAATTGGTGTTGGATTTATACTGATCCGAATGCTGTCTTCATAAATACCACAGGGGCTGATGCCGAAAGCATAGAGTTTAATCCACACATTCACCTGTTCTTCAATATCATCAGGGTTTGGAATATATTCAGTATTAATGTCTTTCGGATCACTAAAGCTTCCATAACCTTCCGGTACTGTCCAGAGAATTGAGTCGGCAAATTCTACCCAAGCATCTGCAAATGTATAAGTGTATTCTTCACAGATAGAGTCTTGCGCAGGCCCTGCATCCAATTCTGGATGGGGAACAACAGCTACTTCAAGCTCAATGCATTCTGAAACGCCGCAATAATTTTCCCATCTTGCATAAACCATTGTTGTGTCTTCAAATGGAGGTATAATTAATGGGTTTCCTAACCCTAATTCCGGACCTTCACAGGAATTGGTGAACCACCTTACGGTGTCGCCACGCCCTCCCAGAACTTCAAGTTGGATATTCTCGGTATAATCAGAACAATAGTTGTTTGTATCAATTATAATTGTATCGGGAGTAAGTGGAATGTTCACAGTAATTGTTACGGGGAAGCATTCAGCGGTATCGCATTGGTTTCTCCAGGTTACCCAATAAGTGGTGGTTGTGTCGGGAGCAGGAACAATAATGGGGTTTTGTGTGCTTACCACGAGTGTTGTCAGGCATTCATCTTTATACCACATTAGTTCATCACCATAACCACCGTATGCAGTAAACTGCACAGATGTTACATCGCCCGGACAGAAATAATTTGTGTCAAGTAAAACAGAATCAACAGGTTCCGGATTATTAACGAGTACTTCCAGGGTATCACAAATTGAGACACCACAGCTGTTTTCCCAACGGGCATAATATTGCGTTGTTACAATCGGAGGTGGTACAAGCCAGAATTCTACTCCCGTGCCCAGCTCTGTTCCTCCGCAAGAATTTGCAAACCAACGAACAGTTTCCGGAAGTCCGGAGACTGTGTCGCCATATCCACCAACAGCAGTAAATTTAATTGAATCCAATGTGTTGGGACAGAAATTATTATGGTTGCTGATTAATGTATCAGGTGCAATTGGATCGGGAATAACTATGATGCGTATCGAATTGCATTCGGATTCGCCACAATAATTTACCCATTTTGCAAAATACACTGTGGTAGTATCCGGGGGTAAGATATTGAATGGGTTTCCAATACCAAGTTCTTCTCCATCACAACTACCTTTTGTCCAATGAATACTTTCGCCCCGTCCTCCTTCTGCATAGAAGGTGATGTTTCCGGGGATGCTGTTGGCACAAATGATTGTTGTGTCTGCAGTAATAGTGTCTACCGGCAATGGCTCATTTACAATCACTTCCATTGATATACAATCAGAAGTGTCGCAGCTGTTTACATAGGAAACAAAATATGAAGTAGTTGTGTCCGGTGCCTGGAAAGCAAGGGTGTTAATATTATTGTATGTTTTTCCAAGCAATGTACCGTTGCAACTATCTCTATGCCATAGCAATGTATCGCCAAGGCCGCCTTCAACACTTAAATTAACCAGACCGGCATATGCAGGGCAGAAGAAATTCGTGTCAACCATTATTGTGTCAGGCCTGATTGAAAGTGGACGCACATTAATAATAATAGAATCGCAATCGCTGTATCCACAATTATTCACATAGGAGGCATAATAAACAGTAGTATCTACCGGGGCAGGTATAGGCTGTGTTGGGTTTCCTTGTGCTACAACAGGCCCATTGCAACTATCGATGCGCCATTCAACATAATCTCCAAAACCACCTTCTGCACTCAGCTGAATTAATTCAACAGATAAAGAACAATAATCGTTATTGTCAACCATTAATGTGTCGGGTTTTATTGGAAGTGGTCGAACATCTACCTGAATACTAAGGCATTCTGTTGTGTCGCAGGCATTTCTCCAACGAGCAAAGTAAACAGCTGTATCTAAAGGTGCAGGAATACGAATAGAATCCCCTTCTGCAACAAGTGTATCGCCACAAGTTGGAGAGAACCATTCCAATACTGTTCCATATCCACCATAAGCCATCAGGCTGATTGAGTCTATTTCCCCTGAACAGAAATTATTCACATCAACAGCAAGCTGATCCGGAATGATTGGTTGTGGGAATATATTTACTGTAAGACTTTGACAATCAGAAGTATCACACATGCTTTCGTAGCGAGCAAAGAAGCTTGTTGTGTCTGCAGGGGTTTCTATCCTGATTTCAGATCCTGAGCCAATATAGTTCCCTCCGCATGAATCTGTATACCAGCGAAGTTCATCACCATTACCGCCAAAAGCTGTTAATGTGAGTGAATCGACGGTTCCGGCACATATATCATTGGTATCAACACGGATTGAGTCCATGATTGTTGGTTGTAGTTTCACCAGAATTTGCAGTGAATCGCATTCAGAAATAGCACATTGATTCGCCCAACGCGCCCAGAACCAGGTTGTGTCAGTTGGTGCAGTAATCGTCAGGAACGTATCAGCTGTTGTTGCAATAAGCGAGTCGCCACATGATTTCATAAACCATTGTATGGAGTCTCCCCAACCGCCTTCTATACTTAAGGTGAGGTCGGTAACAATTCCGGCACAATAATCATTGGTGTCAGGAATAATCATTTCTGGTTTAACCGGCAATGGGTGTATATATACCGAGTCTATGGTGTCGTTATAGCAATTATTATAATCTGTAAAGGCATAAGTAATATGCACAAATGTCCCGGCTGTTACGGATGGATCTGAGGGGTCAAAAATGGCTGTGCCGTTCATCAAATCAGAGATTCCGTTGCCGCTAAATGTTCCTAAATTATTTGGAGGATTTGCTGTTAATGTAATCGCATCTGCATTCACACAAAGCGTATCGGGTAAACCGCTAAAGGAAACAATTGGCAAGGCGTTTACAAAAATCTGCCAGCTTGTGTCAGAGACGCAGCCATTAGCATCAGAAAGTCCATAGCTTATTGTATGAGGGCCAGAACCGGCCAGATCATATGCTAATGATGCAGCCCAGCGTGCCGTTCCTGTTGTAGGATCGTTGTCAAGAATACCGTTTCCGCTAAATCCGGCAGAAAGATCACTAAATGGCGATCCATTTAAATTAATTGTATCCTCATCGTAACAATAATAGGAGGTGTCAAATCCGGTGATGGTGATGTCCGGCAAATCCCAAACATTTACCCTAAAGGTGCTGTCTTTTGTGCAGCCATTTGGATCTGTAAATGAGTATGTTATATAATGATATCCGGGACCTGCGTCGCTTGCTGTAAAGATTGCCTTCCCATTGCCAAGATCAGCGAGCCCTGCTCCGGGTAGGATGCTGAATGTGCCTTCCGGTTGATGGTTTCCAAAGATTGTATCGGGAATCGCATTCAGGCAATAATTTGAATCCAAAGAAGTGACCGTTGCTGTTGGTAGGGGAACCACAGTTGCAAGTATCGTTGTGTCTCCTTCGCAGCCATTGCCATCAACCCAGGAATAGGTAATTGGATGTGTTCCTACACCTGCAATTGAGGGTTTAAAAATTACGCGACCATCACTCATATCGAAGAGATAATCGACGGCAGGGCCAAATGTTCCTTGTGGTGCCAGGCTTCCAACAAGAGTGTCGTCGGGAGCGTCGACACAATAATGGTCTTCGAGCCCATCAATGCTTACGGCTATGCGATTATAGACATTTACTGCAATGGAAGAATCGTTTTCGCAGCCTGTCACTGTATCAAGATAATAGTAATTGATGTTCCAGATTCCTGCAGTTGCACTATCCGGATAGAATACAGCGGTTCCATTTAGGTTGTCGTGCAAACCGGGCGTGGGGCCGTCATAGCTAAATACTCCGTTTGAGTCGGTTGGATGCCCGATAAGCATTGAAGGATTACCTTCATAGCAATAGTTTTCCAGAAGTCCTGTGAAATATGCTACTGGCAATGCGTAGACTTCAATCGTTCTTGTTGTGTCGTAGGTACATCCGTTGGCGTTGGTGTAGATATAGGATATATCATGAACGCCTGCGCCAGCTAATGGTGGCACAAAAAATGCTTTTCCGGGCTGAGTGTTCTGAATTCCATTTCCAAGAAAATAGCCTGCATTTGATGGGTTTCCTGATTGATTACCGGTTAACTCAATAGGATCAGCATCTAAGCAATATCCGGGTTCTGTTAAGGTGAAATTCAGGGCAGGATCAAGTCCGTAGATGTTCACTTCTTTGATAATGCTGTCTGTACAGCCATTGCCATCTGTATATCTGTAAATAATTTCGTAAGGGCCACCGGGAGTTCCATCAGCTGGCGAAAATCCTGCAGTACCGTTTCCATAGTCTGTAATTGCTTCGCCATAGAAAAATCCTGAAGAAGATGCAGGGTTTCCAGTTAGTACAATTGGTTGATTGTCATGGTTAATGCAATATCCCGGAAGATTGAGGCCAGTATAATTTACAACAGGAAGGGGATTAACAGCTACATTATAAGTAGTGTCATCCATACAGCCATTCGCATCGGTATAAGTAAAAGTAATATCCCATAAACCGACACCGGCAAGAGCGGGATCAAAGCTTGCAGTGCCATCGCCATTATCAGTAAGACCTGCAGCGGCAGTGGTGGAATATACTCCGCCTGTTCCTGTGGGAGTTCCGTTTAATAATGCCGGATCTGCATTGAGACAAAGTGCGTCGCCAAGTCCTGTGAAATTAGCAACAGGAGGTTGATGTGGCGTAATAATTACATATGGACAGGGGTATGGCGAAGCGCCGCAAAGGTTTTCAACTCTTGCATAATAGGTTGTAATGCTTGTTGGGGCTTTAACTTTCACAACATCACCTGTGGTAATCGAATCTAAGCCGCAATAGCCTTTATACCAAACAACATCACCGCCATATGCTTCTGTAGCTGTTAGTGTAATTGAATCAATTTCTCCAATGCAAAATTCTTCAAAATCAGCCAAAACACCGGTGGGTGCAGTTGGGGTTTGCAATACATTTATGGTAATGGAGTCGCATTCAGATTCGCCGCAATAATTTTCCCAATGCACATAATATGTTGTTGTGTCGGTTGGTGGATCAATATTTAATGGTGTGCCTGACCCAACAGCAGTGCCGTCGCATGCATTAATAGTCCAGATGAGGTTGTCACCATATCCGCCATCAGCAGAAAGACTTATTGTATTCGGATAGCCCAGGCAAATTTCAGTAGTGTCTGCATAGGTTGTGTCAACGGCAATTGGTCCGTCTAGGACAATAACCCGAACAGAATCGACTGCAGAATTTCCGCAACCATCTGTTTCCCAACGAACATAATACCAAGTTGTTACAGATGGGGATGTGATATCAACCGGAGTTCCTGTTGCGATTGGGTCTCCAATGCAATCCCTGTTTTCGTACCAAGAAAGCAGTTCCCCGGTATGACCTGTATTATCCGCTGAAAGCGTTACAAAATTCACATTTAATTCACAGAATTCATCGGGATAGGCTGCAACATCTTCCGGTACAGTTGGTTGTCCAAGTACTACGACTTCAATAGATACACAGGCAGAAGTGTCACAAACGGTTTCCCATCGTGCATAATATGTAGTGATATCTTCAGGGGATTCTATGGTCAGGGGTGTCCCTGTTCCAACAATTTGTCCGCCATCGCTTTCAAGGCAAGCATTTTTGAGCCAGGTAAGTGTTGTCCCGGATCCGCCTTCTGCGTTTAGTGTAATATCGCCCGGATCGTCCCAGCAAAATAAAGTACGGTCTACAGTAGCAACTAATGGAGGTTCAGGGGCAGGATTCACATTGCTGAGCACAATGGTTGTGTCTTTGGTGCAGTTTGCTCCATCTGTTACGAGCAGATAATAACTTCCTGCATTTAGATTATAGATATTTTGTGTATTTTCTCCATTCGACCATGCGAATGTATATGGTGGCGTTCCTCCGCCTACTTCTATTTCGATGCTACCATCTCCGGCTTCTGCGCAAGAGGGTTGTACCACCACTGCTGCTCTTGGAAAGAATGTTTTATCCGCTCTGGCCACAAATACATCTTTGTTTCCCAGATTTGTTAGTGCGTGTTCCCCAAAGGTAATATTGCCTGTGATATAGCCTGAAATAATGATATTGTCGTTTGTGTCCTGAACGATGGTATTGGCAATTTCATCGGTGGGGCTTCCAACATGAATGCCGTCGAAGAAATTTCCGGCTGCTGTATATCCTGCAACGAGAATATCAAGGCCGCCCGCAGAAGTCAGGTTCATCGTATCAATTTGTGCAGTACCTGAAAATGCGCCACTCATATAAATTTTATTACGGTAGTCAACGTTTAAGCCTTTTCCATAATCGGCGCCGCTTCCTCCGGCACGATATGACCATTGATGGCTTCCTGTATTGCTGTATTTTGCGATGTAAATATCTGTTAGTCCGGCACTTGTTAGCGTATTTACGCCGAAACTTGCTGTTGCTTTGAATGAGCCGGTAAGATAAATAAACCCATTATAATCGTGGGTAATATCGCTAACACTTTCGTTTTGAGGGCCACCTGCTTGTTGAACCCATTGTTGGGCGCCATATTGGTCATGGCATAGAATGAAAATATCATCATCGCCAAGGCTGGTAAGGTTGGTTCCTCCGAAAGCGGCTGTGTTTTGGAAGGTTCCTGCAGAAATTACCTTTCCTGAAACGTCCTTTGTAATTTCAAAACCAAAGTCTTCTGATGTTCCTCCGGCACCATTCACCCATTCAAAAACTCCGTATGAATTAATTTTGGCAGTGTAGATGTCATCACCTCCTGCGCTTAAGAGACTGTGCGATTGAAATGTGGCATTGCCCTGAAATGATCCTGTAACATAGCAATCACCATTGGCTTCAGTATAAATCCCCAGTCCGCGGTCGTCAAAATAGCCACCCGCTGTGCGCACCCAAACCAGGTCGCCGTCTGTGGAATATTTGGCCACAAATATCTCCTGATCCTGATTTGTTGCTCCTGATCCTGAGGATTGCACTTGCGTGGCTCCAAAAAAGGCAAGCTCTTTGAAAGTTCCTGTGATATAAATATTGCCGAGGCTGTCGATACCAATGTCGTTACTTACATCGTTGAGTGTGCCTCCGGCAGAGATTACCCAGCTTAAATTGCCCAATTCATTATATTTTGCCAGAAATATATCTGATCCTCCGAAACTTGTCATACTGGTGCTTCCGAAAGTAACGTCGCTGGTAAAACTCCCTGTGATATAGATATTTCCGGCATCGTCTGTGCACATTTTTTCGCTTTGGTCGATGCCGTCTCCACCATCGTTAAAGGCATAATTCCAAACAGTTGAGTCGAGTCCGAAGCCTAATTCCATGGGTTCGCTGATTCGAAATGATTTGTTTAGTGAACAGCCTTCGTCATCAGTAATCGAAACGGAATATTCTCCGGGGCTGAGGTTTGCAATATCCTCTGAAGTTGATCCTGTATTCCAGAGCACATCATAAGCAGGCGCGCCTCCTGAAATTGTCAGGTCGATGGCGCCGTTATTATCGGCATTACAGGAGATTTGGCTTAAACTTGCGGATAGTTCGAGTGTGCAATAATCGTTCATCCATTTCCACATCTCACGATAAAAGTTGGTTCCATTATCGGAACCTGTTCCGGCATAGCCAATATCAGAAAGGGAGAATCCAATGCCATTTTCACGGCCATCTGCCTCAATAGCTGCTGTTTGTGACCAAGCGTCGGCGGCAGCATCATACCACCAAAAATCTGATTTAAGGTCTGTTCCATCGTCTCCCATGCCTACATAACCCATTCCCAGGGCTGTAAAACTGACAGCTGCTCCTCTTGCAGTGCCTCCAAAATCAGCGATTTGAGTCCAGCTGTTGGCAACGGGATCGTAGCAATAAAAATCGTTTTCATAGGCTCCACTATAGCCAATGCCGCAATAGCCTTTGGTTCCTAAGGTAAATGATGAAGCATATACCCTTGCGTTTCCCGGAAAATCAGGGATTTGTGTCCAACTTAAAGTGCTTTGATTAAAAGCATAGAAATCAGAATTGTATGTGGCTCCATTAAAACCAAGCCCTACATAAGCTTTTTGTCCAATTGTAAAAGCAGAATGTCCTTCACGGATTTCGCCGGGCAAAGAGTCGGGTAGGAGAGTCCAGTTTCCGTTTACGGAATTAAATTCCCAAACATCGCGATGGCGCCCACTTAGGTTTTTGCCCCCAACAATATATGCTTTATTCCCGATGGAAAAAGAAGCAGCAAAAGCCCTGCCGCCTGTAATGGGGCATGTTGCGTTTTCAAGCGTCCAAGAGTCGGAAGATTGGGAATATTTCCAAAGATCAGTTAGATAAATCCCCGAAGCATCCCAACCGCCATAGACATAAATACTGTTGTTGATGCGAAAAGAAGTAGCTCCTTTTCTGGCATCGGTGGGCGCGTTCCCAAAATCAGAAACAGCAAGCCAATGGTCTTGTGCTTTTGGATGCAGAAAAGTAAATAATAATAAACAAGTTAGTACTAGTGGTGGAATGTTTTTCCTCAACTGCTTCATTTATATTGTTTTTAATTCTTCGATGCTAAAAAAAATATAGGGATAGTGATAAAACAAGCCTTTGCTTTTTCGAGTTATGGTTTTTGAGAAAACAAAAGCACCCTTTTTGCTTTTATGTTCTTTTTGGTAAAAACCATAATTCACTGATATTTCGCTTGTTATGTCGATAGGCATTTTATTGCAATATTGTAATCTTCAAAAATAATAAGTTCCTGCTTATCTCTTAAAATAAAGCGGGCTATTTATCCATAAAATATGAACATTTATAGAACGAAAAGTTGCCTGCTTTTCTTGCCTTCATCTGATATGGACAAAGAGGCTATGATGCAAGTTGTATGTAAGGAAGCTGTGGGCGACAATAAAACTGTTTTCATTCTTTTTGTGTGCTTAAGGGAGCTTTTATTATCTTTACCAAATAATTAATTAACCCAATAACTTTTAGCATGAAAAGACTTGTTTTATTTTCAGGAGTTGTAATTTTTTTAATGAGTGCATGTATGCAGCAATTTAATTATCCCGTAACGAAAAAGGGAAATCAAACGGATGAATACTTTGGAACACAAGTGGCTGATCCGTACCGTTGGCTGGAAAATGATACTTCAGCCGAAACAGAAGCCTGGGTAAAGGCAGAGAATGAGCTTACTTTTTCTGTTCTGAATGATATTCCTTTCCGTCCGGAATTGAGAAACCGCCTCGAGAAAATTTGGGATTACCCCAAATACAGTGCGCCTTTTAGTAAGAAGGAATACTATTTTTTCTTTAAAAATGATGGAATGCAAAACCAAAGTGTGCTGTATATCCAAAAAGGCCTTGATGGTGAACCTTCTATGCTGCTCGATCCCAATAAATTATCGGAAGATGGAACCGTGGCTTTAAGTGGCCTAAGTATTTCCAATGATGCGAAATATATGGCATACAGTATTGCCCGTGGTGGATCAGATTGGAATGAGATTTTTGTTCTGGATATCGAATCAAAAGAACTTGCAGCTGATCATATCGAATGGGTAAAATTCTCAGGAATGTCCTGGTACCGCAATGGATTTTATTATAGCAGATATGATGCTCCATCAGAAGGAAAAGAGCTTTCCAATAAAAATGAATTTCATAAAGTATATTACCATACCCTTGGGGAAGATCAAAGCAAAGACCGCCTGATCTATGAAGATAAAGAACATCCACAAAGAAACTTTTATGCTCAGGTTACTGAGGATGAGCGTTTTTTAATTATAGGGGAAATGGAGTCTTCTCATGGGAATGCACTTTATGTTAAGGATCTTGCAAAAAAGAAAGCTCCTTTTATTCAATTGGCAGAAGGCTTTGAAAAAGAGTATGGTGTTGTTGATAATGATGGCGATATGCTCTATCTGATGACCAATGACGATGCTCCAATGAAAAAACTGATGAAGGTTGATATTTCAAAACCGGAAAAGAAAGATTGGACCGTTGTGATTCCTGAAAAGGAAATGGTTTTGGAAGGCGTTTATTTTATTGGTGGCAGACTTATTGCCAAATATACCGAAGATGCATACAGCAAAGCCTATACTTTTGATGTGGATGGCAAGCAATTGGGTGAAGTAAGTTTTCCGGGAATTGGTTCTGTAGGTGGTTTTAGCGGTGAGAAAAATCGCAATACTGCCTTTTTTGCTTTTACATCATTTACTTATCCTACAACCATTTTTGAATATGATGTGGCAGCCAATGCCTCAAAGATTTTCAGAAAGCCGGAAGTGGATTTTAATGGTCAGGCTTTTGAAACCTCACAGGTGTTTTTTGAGAGTAAGGACGGAACAAAAGTGCCCATGTTTATTGTTCATAAAAAAGGCATTGAGTTGAATGGGCAAAATCCATGCTTGCTTTATGGTTACGGTGGTTTTAATATTTCGCTCACCCCGAGTTTTAGTATTACCCGCCTCCCGTTCTTGGAAAATGGTGGCGTTTATGTAATGGTGAACTTACGTGGTGGTGGCGAATATGGAGAAGAATGGCATTTGGCCGGAACCAAAATGCAAAAGCAGAATGTTTTCGACGATTTTATTGCCGCTGCTCAATATATGATTGATAATAAATACACCAATCCTGAAAAAATCGCGATTAATGGCGGCTCAAACGGAGGTTTGCTTGTAGGCGCAGTTATGACACAACGCCCTGATTTGTTTAAAGTTGCTTTGCCTGCTGTTGGTGTTATGGATATGTTGCGTTATCATAATTTTACTATTGGTTGGGCCTGGGCCGGAGATTATGGCCGCAGCGACGATAGTAAAGAAATGTTCGATTATCTTTATGGATATTCGCCTTTGCATAATTTAAAAGATGGTGTTGATTATCCAGCAACTTTAATTACTACAGCCGATCATGATGATCGCGTTGTGCCCGCGCATTCCTTTAAATTTGCTGCCCGCCTGCAGGAAGCAAACGGAGGCAATAATCCGGTATTAATACGCATTGAAACAAAAGCCGGCCATGGAGCAGGAAAACCTACATCTAAAATTATTGACGAAGCTGCTGATGTTTGGGGATTTACTATGTATTATCTGGGAATGAAACCAAGTTTCTAAACTCAGGCTATCATGTTTCGATAATATTTTTGAAACATGTTTCAGTAAAATATTCTCAAAGCACCTCAATCCGGGGTGCTTTTTTTATGCTTCATTCAACTTAGGGAAGGATCATGATTTGCCCTTTGCCCGAATAGGTTTTTTCTGCGATCGTACGATAAGAGAGCTGATAAAAATAGATGCCTGTAGGTAATTGATTTCCCTGAAAACGACCATCCCATGCAAAATCTGATGCAGTGCTCTCGAAGACAATACTGCCGGTTCGATCAAAAATAATGATTGAAAAAGCCTTTAAGTGCGTTAAATTTCCCATAAATTTTAGGCTGTCGTTTATGAGGTCGTTATTCGGGGAAAAAGCAGTTGGTAATCCGAATTGACTGATAATAAGTTTTTTCACTTGAACGCTATCTGCTGAGGAACAGCTGCCGTTATTTACTTCAACCCAATATGTTCCGGCTTGGTTTACAATAATTTCCGGACTTATTGCTCCTGTATTCCATCGATAAGTGCAGTTGTTTTCAAAAGCATTCAGAAGAATTTCTTTGTTTGGGTAAAGGATCGTGTCCGGGCCAAGATAAACATCCGGAGAGTTTAAAACACTGATGCCCCTGGCTTTGGTAAATTGACAACCTCCTTTTGTTTGCACGTGAAGAAAAATCGGATGATCCCCGTTATCCTGATAGGTATAGCTGCCAGATCGGTTAAAATTAGTGTCTTGAGTGCCAAAAGTCCAATAATAATTTGTATTCCAACTATTTTCTTGATGGCAAGCAGAATCGATACTGCTAAATTGAATTGGATTTCCACGGCATATTGTTCTTTTATCCAGATAGATAAAAGCATCGCTGATTATTTTTGCCCCTCGAAATCGAATATGTGGCTGTGAGAAACTGTAAAATCCTATATAGCCCGGTTCAAAACATCCGTTTTTTGAAAATATTTCTGTATTATTGATACTGATGCTGATGTTGTTGTGATGGTATTTCACCTTTATTGTATATGTTGTGAAGCTTTCCCATTGACTTCCGGGCTGAAAATTTGTGTGCAAAACCTCAAATTTTCCCTCTTCCTTTTGATGGCCATAAAAACATTTCCAACTGTCTTCTTCCGAAAAAACACCGGAGGCTTTGCATACCGAATAACCTCCATGTCCTTGATAACCATGAAAATACCCGGTTTTGCCTTTCCAATCGAATAAATAGAAATTATAGTTGGAATCGCCTATGCTAATTGGGCTTTTCAAACCGAATACAATGCCTGCATAATCAAAATCACGCAAGGAATTTACAGTGATTTCGCATTGGAATTCGACATCAATAAATTTTTGTGGGTATAAATAAAAGGATGGAGGATGGTTTTCCCATTCTTGCAAAATTGTTGAATCATCTATAATCTGCCAATCGGCTTCTGCTCCGCCACTTGCAAAAAAATCATGCGCATTAAGCAGATCAAAACAACTGCTTTGTGCATAGCCGCTTATTGTTATGAATAGGCTAATTATTAGGCTTATATATGTTCTTAATGGTTTCATTTTTTCTTTTTTCTGAATTTTGAAGAGGCTGGTGTCAGGCAATTGTTTTTATGTTTTTTGCTTGTGCAGAAAATGGCTTTGCTGATATAAAATTCCATTGAATTATAATTCATATAATTTGGAATAATGCCTTCTTCATATATTGCATGCCTCGCTTCCATTGTCCAATTACGGTATTCGATGCCAACTGTGAGCAGCAAAGAGGAATAAGGAGTTGTGCGAACAGCCGGGCCCGCTTTAAATTGGAAGGTATTTTTTTCTTTTCCTCCTTGTATTATTAAATAAGTTCCCCAATAAAAAGAAGATGCATTTTGTCCGCTATAGTTCATAAGCCATGGCCTGATGCTGAAGGTTTTATTGATCCAAAAATCGAGATCAATATGGATGAGGTAGGTTTGTCGATAGTGAAAAACCGATCCGGAAAAGCTTTCAACAGCTTGGTTCATATAATTGGCCACGAGTCCGGCACGAATGCGTTCAAAACGTATTTCGGGCGAATACAATTCTAACATAAGCCCGCTGTTTAAATGGAAAGTGCTTTCCGATTCGCTGAGATTTGGTTCTAAATTGGGGAGACTGAAATCAAAACCTGCATCCGTCCACTGACTTGCAAATACAAAATTGTATGCCTGAATGTGTTTTTGCTGCCAATTTGCAGTGAATCCCATATGGAAAATAAAACGATGGATTTTTTTATGATAGCCAAAACTGATGCCAATAATATTGCTTTCAATCTGATCGGAAAGGCTGCTTTGTTTCGCTGCACTAAGGCCAAAGCCAAATGAAGTTCCTTCTTTTAAAAATTTTGGGGATAATTTGGTGTCCAATTGAAAAGCCTGCCCCGTGAATGTTCCCGCCCATTGATTGCTGTTATAAAAGCCTGCCCGTAAAATGCATTTTCCTGTTTGTCCACAAAAGGCGGGATTGTTTAAAAATCCTTGATCATATGCACTATGCAGCAGTATTTGCGCGAACATATTTCCCGACATAAAAAGAAAAAACAGAAGAAAGCTTGTTGTGCGCATAAGAGGTTCCGATGCTGCTTAATGCAAATTTTATTCGTAAATATACAAATAAAATCATCGTTGCAAAAATGCAGTTGAACCATCAGGGAGGCTCGTAGGGCAAGAAAATTCCGGATTTGTAAGGAAAGAGCTGTCTTCGAGGCTAAGGATAAAATTTTTCACATCATTTAGTTCTGAGGATGTTAAGCGCGTTCCTCCATCGGCAATATGGTGCATTAATGGATTGATATAGGGAGACCATTTTAATTCTTCGTTATAAAATTTAAGTACATCATCAAGCGTTTTAAAACGCCCATCATGCATATATGGCCCCTGAAACCGTATATTGCGCAATGTTGTTGCTTTATAAGCGCCTAGGTCGTTTGGGTCGCCTGTAATATGGTATCGGTCGCGGGGGTCTTCAAAATTCCCCGTGAAGATGCTGTCTTTGCCGTTATTATAAAATAAATGCGTAGTAAACAGTGGGTTGCCGTAACCGCCATGGCAATGAAAGCAATCTGCACCTTCTTCCGTTGTGAATAAAATAAAGCCATTCAGCTCTGAATTGTTGAGTTGTTCTTCTCCTTTTAAATAGCGATCAAATTTGCTGTTGGAAGAATTTAATGTTCGGATAAATTGTGCAATGGCTTTGCTGATTCTTTTCATTGTGACATCTTTTGTGCCGAATGCTTTTGCAAAAAGATCCCTGTATTCTGGAATGGAGGCAATCAGTTGGGCGGTTTTGTTCGTGTCTCCATTTATTTCATGAGGCGCCAAAACCGACATCCATACAAAATCTTCAAGGTTTTGCATTTCCGGATTTGGTCCATTTTTGCTTACAATGCCATTCCAGCCATAACCGCTATCGTTCCAGACCAAATTAATCAGCGGCAGCATAACATGTGGCGCTTCCAATCCGCTTAAACCATGAGGATGACCTTGGTAAACTGGGTGGTCTATGCCGCATTCAAAGCTGTTTTTTTGCAAATGACAGCTTCCGCAGCTCATTAATGAGTCGGGATGGCTGCGCCCCGATAATCGACCGTCATAAAATAAATATCTTCCCAAAGCGACTCCTTCTATAGTCATTGGATTGTCTTCAGGAATATTTAATTCCGTTGGGAAACCAAAAGGAATTTCTATTTCGTAGGGAGTTGGTTTGTATGCTACCGGCTGATCAGGTTCCCCAGAATCCTTCTTAGAACAGGCTGCCCCAAGAATTAGGAATCCAAAAATTATATAGAACCTGAGTGTCTTCATAAATTATTTTTTGCTTTGAACAAAGCCCGAAAAACGTCCTTTTTCCCGTTTTCACAACCTTTCTGCATAGCCTCCTGCGATTGCATGGTGTTTTCGGAATAGTCTCCATGATTATAAACATTAGGATTTTGAAACCAATTTTGTATTTCCATAACAATATTGATATCAGAGGTTTCGCCTTCAGAAATTTGTAATTGTTCAAGAGATAAACCTACAGTAAAATAATTTTGCACGAAGCCAATAATATCTGGAACGTAGGCGGAATCATTTTTATAGATCTGGCCAATGCCAAGATGAAATTCAAAAGGACGATTGTTGGTCATAAGGTCGTTTTCCCATTTCCCATTCAGCTTTAAATAATGGTAGCCGCCACCTAAAAATTCGGGCCAGAACATATCCCGTTCCGGTGGGTTCAGAAACATCAGGCTTTGGTTTTTTTCTTCATTAATCCCAAAAGTAAAGCTGATGGAATCATAATTCCCTGTGGGGATTTTGTCTGAAATATTCCAGTTTTGGGTTTCCGGTAGGTCGTTGTCAATATACCATATATCCTGCCACGCCTCTATTGAAACGTCATTTTGATTTTCTCCATGCAAAACCACATCAGAAATAAAATACTGTACTTCCGTAATCAAATAATGATTTCCGGCAGCATTTGTATAACACATAGTGTCTGTATTTAATGGCATGCCATCCGCTTCATGGATAAAATGCAGGCTGATTTTCCCGTAGGGCTCTTCCTGTGGAGGGGTGTCGGTGGATTTGCTGCATGATGATAAAAAGCAACTGAACAGCCCAAGGAAGAGGAACATCAATAATTTAAGCCGCTTATTCATAAGGCAATGTACCTGAAACAATAACGTAACGTGTTGTGTCGTATGAGCTTGATGCTTGTTTAAGGGTTTTTCCATTTTGAAGTACGCTTAGGGATATCCTATTCGCCGGATTATAATAACGGGCAGCCATGAAATATATTTGACCTTCAGTGGCACTAAAGCTTTTCACCCATTCGTCCTGAGCACTCGTGGGCTGAATAATTTCTGTGGTTTTTTCTCCGTCCTGATTGACCCAAGTAAGGTGGTATTCACTGGATGCTCCACTAACACGGTATTTTACAATGCTTTCAGTGTTTTGGTCATTGCATGAAATGCCAAAAATCATCAAGAGGGCTATAAAGGGGATGTAGGATTTTTTCATAAGGCTAAATAGTAAAAATCAGGTTCATAAAAAAGATGCGCCCGGGTTCCCATAATGGCCCGGATTTATCGATAAGTTTCCTGTTCAGGTGTTCATAATAATTTTTGTCGAAGATGTTTTGAACGCCTGCATGTACTTTAAAATGTGCATTATACTCATAACTCATTGTAAAATCTGCAACAATGTAGCCCTCAGAAGTTTGCTCTTCATATGCCTTGGAAACCTGGCTTTGCCCTGCCGCCAATCTTATTGTGGCAATGGGTTTTAGTCGGTCTTTTAATAAAGGGTAGCCAATATCAAATTTGATTTTTAGTGGAGGGATTTCCGGCAAAGGATCGTTTTTAATGATCTCTTCTTCGTAGGTTCCGTCTTCTTGTTTTACCCATGTAAATGCATTCGGATTGATGCCCATCGTATGGCCTAAAGTAAAAGCCAAAGATGGTTTCATTTGCTCCGGTGTGCGGTAAGCGGCTTCAAAACCTGTTAGGTACACATGATCTGCATTATAAAACTGCTTGACTCCGAGCACCCCTTTTGTTTGCGGCATTATTTGCGATGGGGGAAGAATAACTCCTGTGATATAATCCTGAACATAGCTGTAAAATGCACCTATAAGAATATGCCCGATTTGCGGATTGTCGTAATGAAAAGTAATATCTGCTTCGGTATTGCTCTCCGGTTTTAATTGCGGATTGCCTAAATAATCATAATTATCATAGCCTACTGGCAATAGAGTGATGAATCGCTCCACCATATCCGGATTGCGCACCCCTCGACCAAAACTAACATCCAGGGTAAAATCTTTGTTGATATGATAAGATGCAGCCAATGAAAAGCTGAAGTTTGTAAAATCTGATGTCGTATTCATATCCTCATATAAAGTGGTTCCATTCATGGCTTTCACTACCATTGGGTCGCTTTTGGCATGATTCAGGTCCATGCGAACCATGGCTTTGAGCATGATTTGGTTGATCGCTTTTTCCCAGCCGGCAAAAAGGCCATTATTCCGTATTTCTGCATTTCCCCAGAGCTGTTCCGTTTTTATTGGCATCGACGGATCCATTATTTTTGTTTTTGTGCGCTGGCCATCTTTTTCGATATATTCTGCATCAATACCCAAGATAAAATCTTCATTAAAGGCATGAATTTGCTGCTCTATTCTTCCGCCACGATTTTTTGCATCTATGCTCGAAATAGCAACAACGGTATCGCCAAACGGACGATTTTTATTGTCCATAATATGCTCTACATCTGAAGAATAGATTTTTAATTTTGTTTCCCTGAAGGTGTTCGAAAAGCCTTTTCCTTCATAGTCGAGGGAGAAAAGTTTTGTATTGTCGGTGCGCTCGTCCATTGGTAGTGTTGGGAAGTCGATATTGCGCCCATAGGAGAGGTCGGCAGAGAAGCGGAGAATATGGCCGTCAATTGGTTGCGCGCCAATCGAAGCACCCATATTGTATTTTTCGAAGGCGGCATCAACTTTTTGCTGATCTCCGTTTTTATAATCTCCATATTTCTTATAATTCCCCGATGCTGCAAAAAAGATGCGTTCGTTTCCCAAAGCAAAATCAAGGTGTTCTTTGCTGCCTTCCCAATTTGTTTGCCATGATTTTAAAGCATTTAAAGTGAAGGTTTTATCTTCCATTGGCATGGCTTGATGGGTTTTTAGGTTTACAACGCCACCAAGGGATGGGCCATATTTTAGGCTAAATGGACCTTTGATCACTTCAATGCGTTCGATATCATCTAAATCGAAATGCGCTGCTGTGGGATCCATACGGTTTGGGCAGCCGCCTTCAATTTTCAAACCATCATTCCCTTGAATATTTAATTGATTGAATTTAAAACCCCTGATCACAGGATCGAGCGCCTGTCCGCCTTTCCGAATGCCATCAACATTAGGTAAATTGCGCAGTGCACCACCAATATCATTATGAGGTAAAGTTTGTAATTCCTTTTTGCTGAGAGTATTTGTGGGTTGAAATGATTTTTCAAAACAAATGCTGTCCTGAATTTCCGTTTCCTGAAGTAGAATGCTGGATCGTTGTAATTGGATATTTAGTGTGGTGGATGCCGGAATTTCGAAACCATAAGTGGCGTCTTCATAATTGATATGCTGAACACGAATGGTATAACTGCCCTTTTTTGAGAATTTCAGGCGGTATTCCCCCTTCGCATTGCTGATGGTTCCTGTATTCGTTTCAATGATGCTTATTTGAGCGTTAGCAAGCCTTTCCTGATTCTGTGAATCGCTTATGGTGCCTTGCAAATAATACTGTTGTGCTTGAATGCCCAAGCTCGCCAGTAAAAGGAAAATGAATAGTATTGTTGCCTTCTTCATAGTATAGGGTTTCTGCAAAGATACATTTTTCAGGGCGATTGTTAATGCCTGCAATTATCAGTACGGATGCATCATGCATATTTGTACCTTTGCTGCAGATTCATAATAGAGACAGGTTTTTTTTAATTTGAGTTGCTCCTTTTATAAAGAATATTTGGTATTGGCAGAGTCTTGCGTTTCTTGTCAAAACGTTATTTTATTCTTTGCAAGCATATTTTTTAGGGCTTGCGCTTTTATAAGGGCGAAGGGCGTGATTTGGTGGTTAACGGATTAAAATAAGAAAATAATGAAGTTTAAAAAAGGCGATCGTGTTAGTTTCCTGAATGAAACAGGTGGTGGCATCATAAAAAAAATATTGAATTCAAAAACGGTTGCTGTTGAAACAGCGGACGGTTTTGAACTTCCTACTTTGATTACTGATTTGATTCTCTCTGAACGTAATATTGTGTCGAAATCAGAATTTTATGGCGATATTCTCGATGATGAGAAAACCAAAGCGAAAAAGGCTGCTGCCCAACAGGCAATTCAGGCGGAGGAATACGAAGAAGAATATTCGGAGCGGATTAATTCCATTGTAAAAATGAAAAGGAGAAATCCTGTTCCTGAAGGTATTTATTTGGGCTTTGCCCCGCAAAATCAGATGCTTTTCCTTTCTGGAGCTATAGATGTTTATGTGTTCAATAATACGCATTATGATGTCTTGATTAATTTGTTTTTGCAGGATCATGAAAGCGGATCATTTTATGGGCAGGATTATGATGCGATTCCTGCGGATTCAAAACTATTGCTCAATTCTATTGAAATTTCTGATATTGAGCGTTGGTCGCGCGGTATTATGCAAATGATGGTGCATACAGAAAAAGTAGACCAGCTGTATAAGCCAATGAGTGCTACATTTAATGTAAAGCCCAACCGTTTTACACGTGAGGATAATTTTAAAGAATATAGCCTGCTCGAAGAAAAGATGTTTCTCTTTGGTTTATGGGAAGTGGAGGATTTTATTCTGCTCCATCCCGAAGGGCGCAAATTAAAAATCAGCGGCGAAGATTCTGTAAATGGAACCGCAGTGCACGTAAAACCAAAGCCTTTTATAGCACGCCATCAAACAGGACCGGGTGAGGCCGTTGTGGATCTTCATATTGAGGCAATTGCCGAAGATGTGAAAACAATGGATAAAGGCCAAATGCTTGGTTTCCAGGTTGGATATTTCACCAAGTGCATGGAGAGTGCCTTTACAAATCGTTTTTATAAAGTGACTTTTATCCACGGAATCGGTTCCGGCGTATTAAAAAATGCCCTGATTCAGGTTTTGAAAGATTATGATGGTATTCAATATCAGGATGCTCCCATGTCAAACTTCGGAATGGGCGCTATTGATGTGCGTTTTCCAAGTCATAAGTTGCGTTAATCTTGTGGGCTAAACACCAATAAAGGCTTCCCTGTTTTGAAAATATCTTTTCGTGTGATGGTATTGTGGAAAAGGTGATGTAAAAATCCATGCTTTTGCACCAAAAAAGCGATAATGTCCGGTGCAAATTCTTTAAAAACTTCCTGAATGCCTTTTTCGCCATCTTCGCAACGAATGATTTTAAAATCAATGAGGTCGGCATCAATTTCTTCGCTAAAAGATTGTTCGAGGCTTTGGGTTTTAATGTCATCAAAGATTTCATCAGGGTCTAAATGCAAATGACGGCAATGAATTTTTGCATTGAAGAGCAGGGCAAAGTCAAGAAGAAAACGAATTTTGGCATTCACCACTTCCGAAAAGTCTGTGAGGAAAAGTATGTGCTCCAATGAGTTAGGATTCATCTCTTTGGAAATGGCCAAAACCGGCACCTTGGCATGTTTGAATAATCTGGCTGCAACAGAACCACTATAAGGGTCTTTTTTGCCATTGCCTTCCGATCCTAAAATAAGCAAATCGGGGCTAAAATTATTGCAGGCCATGCGGATTTCTGTTTCAAAATCGCCGCCTTCAACATTCCATTCATAAGGAGGCATCTTTGCATTTTCTTGCTTGAACTCTTTTTCAATTTTCCCGAGAATTTCCTTCATTTGCGTTTCTGCCCTTTCACGCACTTCGGCCGAAAAACGCATATCCATCAAGGGAAGGCTCTCAACACTATCTGTGCCCGACATACCCTGGAGAACGATTTGTTCGTAATAACTGTGAAAGAAAATAATTTGAGCATTTGCCCTCTGGGCTGTATGCGCAGCAAAACGCATAATATCGATGGTTGATGCCGAAAAGTCTACAGGAACTAATATCTTTTTCATGGTTTGAGGTTTTTTATCCAAATATATGGATTTAGCACCAAAGTCTCATAAAAAATTAGCCGGAAATTGGTTTTTGCCTCAATTGTTGCACATAAAGGTAGAGACGGGCAAGCCCAAAAATCAGAACCAAGGAAAAAATAATGGCTGCCCCTGATGGGATGTTTAGCCAAAACGAAAGCCCGATACCGATTAGGGAACCAATGAAATTGATAATAATGGAATAAATAATGATGCTGCGGAATTTATTTGTAAACAGATTAGCCGTGCTTTGTGGAATTGTGAGCAAACTTATCACCAAAATAATCCCCGCTGTTCGTATGTTCAAGACAATTGTTAAAGCAACGAGCACCAATAATAGGCTGGTAAAGAAATGAACCGGAATGCCTGTTGAATTTGCATAGCTTTCGTCAAAAGAAATAAATAGAATAATCCGCATAAATACTATGAAGAAAAGGCTGAGCAATATAGCCAAACCGGCCATCAGCCATAAATCGGTTGTTGTAACAGTAAGCAGGCTTCCAAATAAATACGTCATTAGATTGGGCGTATAACCGGGGCTCATAAAAATAAATATAATGCCCAATGCCATGCCAAAAGACCACATAATGCCTATGGCAGAATCCTGACGGATGAGGTCTTTGCGTGATAAAATATCAATGGCAAGTGCAGCAATTACAGCAAAAACTGCAGCACCCAGCAGCGGGCTTAAACCGAGGAAAAAAGCAATTCCAATCCCTCCAAAGGAAGCATGCGTAATGCCGCCACTGATAAAAACAATACGACGTGTTACTATATAAGTGCCTGCAATACCGCAACTTATAGCTGTAAGTAAAGACGCTATAAGTGCGTTATTAAAAAATTGATACTGAAATAATTCGATAATTGCTTCCATTATTTAGTGTGTTTCTATAAAGTACCGAGTTTGCTCTATAAAGTTCAAATTCAAGGTGCCATGCTGAGCACCGTCGAAGTGCGTGTGAAAAATCTAAACCGGATAATACTCAGGTATTTGAGGATTTAGATTTTGAGCAACATCGCAGAAGTTGGGCTTTATAGACGAACTCTATTTATGCTCTCCTAAAACCCGATGGGGTACTTTTCCGTGCGTAATAAGGTCTATCGGGCAATTATATGCCTGTAGCTGTTCTTGTGATATATGGTTCGATGGGTGATAATGCAGGGATTGATTGACGCAAGCAATCGTTTTTATTGTTGATGAAATAGTGCCAACATCATGGCTGACCATTACTATGGCCATTTTTTTGTTTAATTCCTTGAGCATTCGGTACAGCTCGCCTTCAAAAGAGCTGTCAACATATGTGTTGGGCTCATCTAAAAAAAGAAGTTGGGGATCAGAGATTAAAGCCCTGCACAAAAGCGTTTTTTGGATTTGTCCGCCCGATAACGCACCAACGGGTGATGAACTTTTGTCGGAAAGCCCTGATTGCTCAATCAGTTGCTTTGCTTTGAGTTTATCCTTCTTGGAATATTTCCCAAAAACATTCCCTTTGCGGATCAGCCCCGAAAGCACAATTTCCAAAACGGTTACGGGGAAATTGGCGTCGATTTTTGTGTATTGGGGCAAATATCCGGGCTGACCCATTTCAGGATTTTTTTCAATAGAACCGCTAAAGGGCTTTAATAATCCCAGCATCACTTTTAATAAAGTGGTTTTTCCGCCGCCATTGGGTCCGATAATGCCTATAAAATCGAGTGGGTGAATATCAATGCTTGCATTTTTTACAACCACCTTATTATTATAACCGGCATCAATATTTTTTAGGCTGAGTAATGCGTTTGTTGTGTGCATAGTTACCGGATTAAATTCTGTGTAATTTTCATTAGGCTTTCTTCCCACTGCTCCGAAAGTGGGTCAATAACAATAATTTCGGCATCAATTTGCCTGCTTAATGTTTCTGCATGTTTTTGATCGAACTCTTTCTGAATGAAAATTTTCTGTATATGATCCTTTTTGGCCAAGTCGATGATGCTCTTCATGTGGTCGGCGCCGGGTTCTTTGCCATCTATTTCCAGAGGAATCTGATTTAGGCCATAATCCCTGGCATAATAACGAAGCACAGGATGAAAAATAAGAAAGTTTTTATTGCTTATTTTGCTTGTCTCTTGCCTGATTTGTTTGTCGAGTATCTCTGTTTTTGCGATAAAAAGCGCATGATTTTTTTTGTAGGTTTCTGCTCGCTCCGGCCTCAATTCCACTAATGCCGATAAAATGCTTTGGCTGAATTGTTCTACCATTTTTGGCGACATCCAGATATGGGGATCCACGCCAATATGCACATGGTCTCCATGCTGATGGCGTCCGCTTTCAATAAGGTTTAAGCCTTTAGAAAGATCAATTATTTTCATTTCAGGATGGTTCTTGGCGATATTGCCCATCCAGGCTTTTTCAAAACCAATATGCCCGATGCGAAAATACAAAGGGGAGGATTGTAAATTGACCATTTGCTTTGGCGTTGGTTCGTATGTTGCCGGGCTTGCGCCTGAAGGAACCATTACATTAACCTCAAAATCGTCTCCGGCTATGGCTTCAATAAAGTGCTTTTGCGGTGGGATGCTAACAGTAATCCTTTGTTTTGTTGTTTGCCTTTCTGCGCAGGACGAGAGCAGGGCAATGCTGAACAGTATAAAAAATGCTTTTTTCATGATTGGGTTTCTTACAAAAATGATTCATGTGTCCATCATCAGGGTTTTTATGATGATGAAACCATCAGCCTAACAAAGGTAATTCATTTTTGTTGCATTTTTCCGGAAAGCCTGCTCTATATTGAGGTTTTTAGGTGAATAGTGGGTTTTTTAGGTTTTTCTGTGAAGAGGGTTTGAGAGCAAAGCGTCTTCTATGTAGGCAACCATATTAAAAATCCACACATTTCATCCAGATAAAGAATCATGTTTGAGTATTTCATTCCACATTTTAGATTGTATTTTTAATGTGATAAGTGATTGATTTAGCGATGCTAAAAAATATATAACTTATGGTGTTGTTTATTTGTTCATAGATTATTACATGTATATTTTGGCATATATGACTATTGTGTATACACATATTACTCTTTATTTTGATTAATAGATTTTTAACTTATTTAGTTAATTATTTGTTATTTTGTAAAATTGTTTATTATATTTGTGAGCTGAAAATGCTTTGTTTTTCTGCTTATATAGAAATATATATTACTAATAAACAGTTGTTAATGCTTATTTGCCTCTGATATGGCACTAAAACACATTAAAAATGAAGGCTCTTTAAATATTCTATTAACAAAATATTTTTTGCAATGAAACGATTATTATTAGCAATTGTCTTAGTGTATGGTATGTGCGGCTTAGTACAGGCTGAAAGTGTAGATAGCTTGACCGCAAAAAATGTAGCGGTGGCATTTTTGACCCAAGTTAACAATAAAGTTAATTTGGATCTAAAGCTTATTTATCAGACGAATATGCTTAATAATAAACCTAGGAAGGATGATTCTGAAAATCAAACGCTCTTCTATGTATTTGCGAATGGCTTTAATGAAGGCTTTATCATTATTGCAGGTGACGATAATTCACGTCCTGTTTTAGGTTATGCAAATTCAGGTATATTTGATACGAATAGTTTGCCTCCAAATTTTCGGAAATGGATAGAAAGTTATAAAAAGGAGCTACGGAATATTATTGCGAAAAATATCATTGCTCCAGAGAGTATTCAGGAACAATGGAAGGATTTAAAAAATGGGACAAAGTTAAAAGCAGAGACATCTAAATCTGCTGGGCCATTAATGTCAACTACTTGGAGTCAATCTCCGTATTATAATGCCTTATGTCCCGGTGGTTCTGTAACGGGCTGCGTTGCTACAGCGCAAGCACAAATAATGAAATATTGGAATTACCCGGATGTTGGACAAGGGTTTCATTCGTATTATGAGAATGACTATGGGTATTTAAGCGCTGATTTTGGCGCCACAACTTATGACTGGGGTTCAATGCCAGATCATGTAACAGGCCCCAATAATGCAGTGGCAACATTAATGTATCATTGTGGTGTAAGTGTGGAAATGAATTATAGCCCAGAAGGTAGTAGCGCATACGTTATTGATTCATGGTTACATCCACATAACTCAGAAAATGCCTATACAGAGTATTTTGGGTACGATAATAGTGTTGAAGGAATAAAGCGCGAGAATTATTCAACATACGCATGGAAACAAATATTAAGGAATGAGTTGGATGCTGGAAGGCCAATAAACTATTGTGGTTGTGGGGCTAGTGGAGGTCATGCATTTGTATGCGATGGCTATAATAGCAGTGGTTTTTTCCATTTTAATTGGGGTTGGGGTGGTACTTGTGATGGTTATTTTTTAGTTGATGAGCTAAACCCGGGCAGTAGTAACTATACTAACGGGCAACAAGCTATTATTGGCATAAAACCACCTAGCGGCGCACTTACATACAATATGGTTCTATATAATAATGTGTCGCTTTCATCGAATATTATTTATTATGGACAGGCTTTTAGCGTAAGCACAAATATTTGGAATAACGGTTTAAATGATTTTGCGGGTGATTATTGTGCGGCTGTTTTTGATGCCAGTTCAAATTTTGTTGATTATGTTGAAATAATGACTGACTGGAGTTTAGAAGCAGGTTATACTTATTCTAATGATATAGTTTTTTCAAGTACAGGCATGATAGGGCTGCTGCCCGGTGATTATTCTATTTATATCTACTATAGACCTACTGGTGGAAATTGGGTGCCCGTTTCAGATTATGGAGGATACACAAATAGTGCTCAATTGAGAGTAATTAACCCTAACGATATTGAGTTAAATTCAGTTATTGCACTTACGCCGGGAACAGAATTGATTAACGGGCAATCAGCATCTGTTAATTTTAATATTGTTAATGATGGGAGTAGTTCTTTCTATGGAACATATTCGGTTGATTTATATGGTCTTGATGGTTATTGGGTGGAGAATATTGGATCATATACTGAATCAACAGGATTACCACCAGGTTATACATATAGTTATCCATATATAACTTTGAACACATCGGTAATTACTGCTGATCCAGATATGTATTTTCTTGTTGTTACGCATAAATGGAATGGGGGTAATTATCAAATTACCGGATCAACTTATAACAATAATCCGATTTATGTAACTGTAAAAAATCCTATTATAGTGGCGGATATGTTTGAGTCAAATGATACAGAAGATGACGCATTTGAATTTTATGCGAATTTCAGCAATAATTTTGCTCAAATTCTTACATACGGTTCTAATAACCATATCGGTTCGGATTTAGATTACTATGAAGTTGATTTGGAGGAAGGCTATAACTATGAAGTAACAGTCCGTGTCCATGATTCTTATAATAGTGGCAACGGGAACGATTATACAAACGATGTATTGTGGTCTTATTCTCTTGATAATATCTGGTCAGAGCCTTATGATGATGTTATGGGTTCTGATATTAATATTTACGATGGAGGGAAAGTTAAGTTTTTAGTCGCCCCTTATTTTCAGGGAAGTGTAGGTACTTATTTATTGGATATTAAGATTAAGCGTTTTCTTAATACAGGAGTTCCTGATGAAAAAGCAGAAAATAGTTTTTGTGTATATCCAAACCCGGTTAAGGATTACCTAAACATCAGTAATGGAAATAATGATCTAATTCATACTGTTCAAATTCGGGATATAACAGGAAAAACAGTTATGAATAATAGGTATGAGAATACTCAAGAGTTAATTCAGGTTCAGGTTGAAAATTTATCGGTTGGTGTTTATACTGTTATTATTGAGACAAGAGATGATATAGAACAGTTTAAATTTATTAAATCTGAATAGAATATTTAGCGTTTTTTTCAATTCGAGTTAGTATATATCTTTTTGTGGTGTTCCTTAAAAACATCGCGTTAACACATTATGAGTGCTTTATCTTCAGTAAGGAAAATTTGAAATTATTAATTAAACCACATTATATGAAAAAGTTATTACCCATTATTTTGATGTTAGCTGTTGTCTTTTTTTCCTCGTATCTCTTTGCTCAAGAAACAGCATATGATACTATTTTTAGCCATAACAAAGTCATCGTCTGTGATATACAGGAAATTGATGATGCTGTGGTGAAGTATTCATATCCTAAGGAGGATATAATTATTTCTATCAATAAGAATATGATCAATAAGGTGGTCTTTTCTTCCGGCAGAGTTGAGTCATTTGCCTCTAGTACAATTTATAAAGATGTAAATGGCTGGGAAGATTGGCAAAAAGTTTCTTTGACTCCTGTATCTGACGAAATATCAGGGCTGTACCGCATGGGGGATGTGTCCTCTAAAGTAAAGGCAGGAAGTGAGTTTTCTAATGAAAATAAAATTAAAGATAAGGCGCTGCGTAAAATTCGTATTAGAGCAGCTATGCTTGGTGCGAATGTGGTTTTCTTAACCAATGATCATACTGAAGGACATAGATATAATATGTGGACTGGAGGTACTAATACTGCTGAGGTGCTGCTTACAGGCGTGGCTTATTCTAATAGAGTGCCGCATATAGAAAAGTTTAAAAAGCTTATTTCGAAAAAACCTATTTGGAATCTCGTTCAAATAGTAAAAATGCCATACAACAAGAAAAAGCCTACAATCATAGATGAAAATGAAACCATTGATTTGAGCAATTATACTATTTCGGGTTATTTTATACATATAAACTATAAGGGAGAAGAGTATACAGTAATCCGAGTGGAAGAGGATAAACTTATTCTTATGAAACAGGGCGATCGCAGAATTTATAATTATATACTGGTTTAAAATTCAGCTTTTTAAATCCGGAAAATGATTTTGATTTTATATTAACTTCTTAAATATTAACAAATATAAACTAATATTTACTTATGAAAAAATTTATACTTAGTGGACTAATGATTGTCTTTATGATGGGGTCAATCATTGCACAAGAAACCCAAAGTAGTTCCCCGGAACAAAAAATGATCAAAAAAGAGCGGAACAACTATGTTGGAATTTCACTCGGGGCAAGTTTGCCAATGGGTGATTTTAAAGATGCTGAATTTGTAAAAACAGGAGTAACTTTTGCTATTGATTATGGACATAAGTTTAATAAGAATTTTGGTTTAATGCTAAAATGGTTCGGATCGGCAAATAATTTTGATACAGAAGCAGCCTCAGAGTCTTTTTATGATTTGGTAACATTCGATAAGGCAACAATTGCTTTTGGTGGCTTATTGGGTGGTGTTACCATCCATTTTCCTATGGAAGATGTTATATTTGACATCAAGGCTTTAGGGGGCTATATGAGTATGAAAAACCCGGAATATAATTATTGGATTACTGGCTCTCCATTCGAATGGGCAGTTCAGTCAGAAGCAGATGCTACATCTTTTGGTTTTGCTCTCGGGGCTGGCTTTACATTTATGCTTAGTGATAAATGGAGCCTTAATATATCGGGGGAGTATAATGCCGCTAAATTTGAATATGAAAATGTAGGTGTACTTGCGTACGATGGCTCATATCAGTCTTTTTCCGGAACAACAGAATATAATGCTGTGAATATTCTTGCAGGTGTACATTTCCACTTCTAATAGAAAAATTTAGAATGATCTAAACAGCTGTCTGTCTTAATATTTGTGTAACTAATTCAATAAAATTATTTGATATGAAAAAGTATTTTAAATTTTTCGTGGCGGCGGCCTTGGTAGGGTTTCTGGCTGTTGGCTGTGCAAAAGATGAAGAAACGGTACAACCGGATTTACCTAAATGTGAGTTAAATCATACTTTCTCCATTACAATTACAAACGCTTTAGATGAACGCTATGATGTTTACCAGAATGGCATATATATTGGCTATTTGAACGCAAATGAGGTTGATGTTTCTGATTATGCAAGCGGTTCGCATACTTTTTCTTTTAAGGAACACGATTGGATTTTATGGCAAGATGTTGAAAGTATTACTGTAAAAGGTTCGGACTGCGAAGAATTGGTTATTTTGTTAAAATGAAAAAGCGAACAGGGTGGGATGCTACCTATTAAATTATACTAATCTTAAAAACAGAGCCGGGGGTGGTTCTCCCGGTTTTTTTTAAATACTGCTTCTTGAAGAACAAAACAAAGATGCTGTTTTTATTTAGGCAAAATAGAATAAAAAAACTCAGGTTTGGTGACTGGTTTTGCAATTTGAACAAATTGTTGTTTTTTGCTCGGTTCTGTTCATTTTGCGGTGCACTATAATATTGGTAGTATATTGGATTATATGTTTTCTTTTGAGCTTACATATATTTCGCAATCATGGCGGTTTAGATGGTCTTTTTGTTTTATATAGTTCAATAAATATCATCTAAAAATTCCATCAGACAATAATGCTTCTGAAAGATCAATCAGAAACATAAAAGTAAAACAGATAATTTTCGGGTAGTTCAAATCACCTGATGGAGCTGATGCCTTTGCTGTTTTGACATCAATTACTGACACAAGTATCAAGAACTGACAGGGTGTTTTGTCGGCCTTGAGAATAATCGCTTATTTGCAGACTGATTAGGAGCTTATTTTATTGTAGCAGAAGGATATGATAAAAGGTTTATGTGTTTCAGCAATATGGCGTTAGGCGAGCGTATTACTCCCCTTTATAAATCGTTGTAAAATAAACATTTGAATATACTGCGAAAAACCCAATGCCGCCTTTATCAATATTTCCTTGTACATTGGCCGGAGGACCGCTAAACATGGGATTTTGCCCAAATGCTGCTTCTTTTACCTGGCTGATAAAGGTGAAATATTCTTCTGTTATGCCTGACATCTGAATGGTAACGGTGTCGCCCGGATGAAGAACCTGACCTTCTTTTCGGTTGAAATATGCAACGCCTGCGCCATTCGTAAAATTGCCATTATAAAAACGGTCTTCAGAAACAATCCACTCGGTAATGGTATCTGTCACGGAAACGCCATTTTGAAATGATCTGAAAAGATAAAAATTATCCTGTGGTGGATCCCATGCATACAGTTGCACTTCCCAAATGCCATCGAGCCAATCGTCGTGGTAAACTATATCTATTGAGCCTTGCTGAATTACTGAGGGCATCGAAGAAGAGGCTTGATATGATGTGGCATTATTGATGGGTTCATTGAGTTCAATATTGAGCTGATATTGTTTCAGGGTGTCGCCTTTAAAATTATTGGGACTTGCATAAATGCCGGGTTCAATTTCCTTAAATTCAATATTTTGTGTGCCATCAAATATGCTCACTTTTGCATTTTGAACAGAAGGAGGCTGCTCATTATAGTAATAAGATGTTGATTTCGTGAGTTTGATGGTTTGAATGGTGTCATCGGAAGTGAGTTCTCCTTCAATAACTAATCGCTCGTTTGTTGTTGCCAAATCCAGGTCGATTTTTTCTGTGCAGGATGCTAGCATCAATACAATAAAAAGGCTGAAGATATATTTTGCTTTCATATTTCTAGAAATTGAAGTTAAAAGTAACGGATGGAATGATTCCAAAGAGATAGGTTTTTTCTGCATAAGTAATATCCGGATTGTCAGCATCCTGTACGAAATTGATTGCCCAGGCATTTTTTCTTCCATAGGCATTATAAACGGAGAATGTCCAGCTGTGATGCCATTTTCTGCCGGTTTTTGGCTTTTCTTTCAGGATGAGCGCAAGGTCTAAGCGGTGATAATCGGGCATACGATATGAGTTTCTTTCTGTATAAATGGCGATGATTTTATTGCCATAAATTGCCCTCCCGGAAGGGAAAGTAACGGGAGCTCCTGTTGCATAAATCCAATTTGCCGATACTGTGATCCGCTGACTGAGTTCATAGTTAAGCACAATCGTTAGTTCGTGGGGTTTATCGTAGGGAGAACGGTAAGTGTTCCCATTATTGATGTCTTCGAACTTTCGTTCTGCTCTCGAATAAGTATAACCAACCCATCCCGTAAGGCGGCCTTTATTTTTCCGCACAAGTAATTCAATTCCATAGGCCCAGGATTTGCCAAAGCGCAATTCTTTTTCCATTTCTTTATTAAGGAGCAATTGTGCAAAGTCTTTAAAATCAATGCTATTTTGCATGTTTTTATAGTATGCCTCTATGGATGTTTCGATTACATTATTTTGGAAATTTTTGAAATATCCTACAGCGACCATATCAGCAATTTGAGGCTTTACGTTCGGACTTGCCGGAAACCAAACATCAAGGGGTGTGCCTGATGCCGATTTTTGTGCGAGTTGCACATATTGTGCTGTACGGCTGTAACTTGCTTTCAAGCTGCTGCTTTCGTTCAGTAAAAAATTGATGCCAAATCGTGGTTGTAAAACGGCATAAGTATTGTAAAAGTCACCTTTTGCATAATTTGTAGAATCGGTGATGTCAAAGGCGTTGTTCATTGAATATACGGTTGCAGGGCCAATATTTTGGAATATACTTAGCCGTAGCCCATATCTTAATGAAATGCGTTCGCCAATATTTTGCTCATTACTCATGTAGGCAGATGATTCCAATGCGTAATTGCTGGGCACTTCAAAACGATCAAAAAAGCTATTTTCGCCAACGCCTTCTGCCATTCCGGGGTAGAAGTCGTGAAATGCTGTTGATGCGCCAAAACGCACTGTGTTATCCGGATTTAAAAACCATGTAAAATCGGCTTTTAGTCCATATTCTTTCATATTTGAAATCCAATTAAATGCATCGGCGCGATCCATTTCCGTGCCTATTTCATAATCATAATTGGTGTAAATGCCTGTGAAATTGGCAAAAATACGTTGGCTAAACAGGTGGTTCCAGCGCACTGTTGCTGTTTGATTGCCAAAGGCAATACGACCGAATTTATTTTTAAATACATCGCGGCCAAAATATCCACTGATAAAGATCCGGTTGTTCTCGTTGATGATGTGGTTTACCTTGGCGTTGAGGTCGTAAAAATGCAGTTTGTTGTCTTTAATTTTATCATCGCTGGAAAGGGGAAGAAAAAGATCTGCATAGGTTCTCCTGCCGCTAATCAGATAAGATGTTTTGTCTTTAATAATAGGGCCTTCGAGTGTTAGCCTGCTGGAAATCAATCCAATTCCGCCGGTGCCATGAAAGCTTTTGTTATTTCCTTCTTTCATACGCACATCCATGAGTGAAGCCAATCTTCCGCCATATTGCGCAGGAATATCGCCTTTGTAGAGCTTTACGTCCTTAACGGCATCATTATTAAAAACGCTGAAAAACCCGAGCATATGCGAAGCATTGTAGACTGGGGCTTCATCGAGTAGGATGAGGTTTTGGTCGGGAGCGCCACCACGAACGCTAAAACCCGATGAGCCTTCGCTCGTGGCCTGAACGCCGGGCAACAATTGAAAGGCTTTGATGATATCTATTTCGCCCATTAAAGCCGGAATTTGATCAATTTTTTTTGAATCAAGGGAAATAGAGCCCATCTCGGGTTCTTTAATGTTTTTGTCGGAAGCTTTTCCTTGTATAATCACTTCCTCTAGGGTTTCATGTGATGGTTTTAGTTTGATATTGAGGCTTTTATCTTCTTTAAGACTGATGCTTTTTTCGATTTTTGTATAGCCAATAAATGAAAAAATAAAGGTGTAATCGCCGGGTTCGAGGCTGAGACTGTAAAACCCATAGACATTACTAACTGTTCCATTTTGCATTTCCTTCACATAAACAGTCGCGCCAATGAGTTGCTCGCCGGTTGTTTCGTCTTCGATATGGCCGCTTAGGGTAAAACGTGTTTTACTTTCCGGAGAATCCATGCCTTCAAACGAGAAACTTATTAATGGTAGAATGAGTGAAATGAGTAGAAAGAGATTTTTCATCTTTTTTATATGGTTATTTTTCAATGAATGTTAGGTAGAAAATTTATGTCTGATGAAACATTTTATTTCCCGGAGAAAACTGTTTTTATTGAATAGAACGAATGGAAGGGGATTTTGTTGGATTAAAACCATCCAAACATTAAAGTGATGCTGCCTGTAAGTCCACTTAAGTCCTTATTGTTGAAAGTTGGATTGCCGTCAATGTCGTAATATATTGATCCTGCTCCGCTTACTAATCTGTAGCCGATGCCTGCATTAAATTTAAACCATTTTAAGAGATTGAGTTCAACTTCTGCTTGCGGTGTAAAAACGAAAACCCCATCCACAGCCCATTCATTTTCGTCCCACCAATTCCCAAAAGTATTGTTGGAATAAGTTATTCCGCCAAATCCAATTTTTGTGCTGAGTGCAAGGTGTATGACTTTATTGGGTTGGAGTATATATCCCATCCATAGGCCGCCATGGCCAAAAACCGTATGTGGATAAGAAATGCGACTGCTCATGCTGTAAACGCTGTAATTCAGCTCGTTCATGCTAACCATGCCTAGGCCATAGCCGCCAATAAAAAATTGATTGTTGATGAGCACTGCGCCACCACCACCAGTGGAAAAAGCAAATTCGCCCTGAAATGAGGAAAATTCAAATATTGGTGCGCCAAATCCGGAAATCCGGGTTTCACCATTTTTTTGAAATAAATAGGTAGGCTGCTGTGTTTCCTTGGCTTCTTGTGCATAAAGGAATATCGGGGCGATGGCCAATAATAGGACGGTTATGGTTTTTTGTATCATTGCGCTTTGGTATTTGCTTCTGCATTTTACAAGGAACATGCCAAAGTTAGGTGTTTGTGTTAAGATATTTATAAATATTGAGCTGACGTGAATTTGAAATGGTTAAGACTAAGTATAATTTGGTTAATATACTGTATATGAAGTAAATAAACTTGTGTTTCCCATTAAGGGTTTTGTGTTTTTGCATTTATTCCCTCAGTGAATCTGAGCGGAAGATTTCCTTGAAACTCAGGTTGTTTATGAAAATGATTGTTTGATGGAGATATTGTTCTCTCTGGAAACATGCCTGTGTGGGAAAACGAACAGCAATTGTTCAGAAACGGACATTATGAACACAAGAGCTATCTAAGCTAAATAAGTGTTGTTTTTGAGTATCTTAAGACAGAAACAGGAAGTCGCGAGTCTGTAAGCCTGACACAAGCAGTCCAAATTTGTGTAAGGCTTATGGCCTAATTTTGAGTTCTTGCCATTTTTGAGACCGGGCGTTCCTTTTATTGTTCCAGCCCTACAGGCTGTGTTTTGGATATTGGATAAGCTAAAAAAGAAAAATTAGTGTTCTATTTCCTGCCTTCAACACTCGTCACCCTGTAATAAATTAACCCCCTACAAATAAACATGATGCAAATTTCATATTCTCTTTTAGGGTGTCGCATTGTCGAAGTCAGGAAAATGCTGTGTCTTCAACCTTATTAATAAAAGAGAATGGCTGCTTTTAATGAAAAACAGCCATCTCATCATGTTGTCTGTAAAAAAGATTGCGGTGTTTTATTCGTATCGCCCGCAAATTTCGGAGGATAGCTCCACTTCAATGGTGTAACTATCGCTGTTGATAACAAAAAATTCATCAAACCAAAAATCATCGACCAAAGCGCCAAAAGAATAGCCTTTGCCTTGCTCTAAGCCATGGATGGTGATTTCTCCATCGATGACCTGTCCGATGTATTTCCATCCACATCCGTCATCATAAAATGCGGAGATATTTGGTTTGATTTTGGAAAACTCGCAATTTGCATAAACAGTAACATCAACATCAACTAATTGCCCTATGCCGGATGGTGGTGTTAGCTCGATTAATATTGGGTCTTCTGTGCATAAATCCATGACCGTGGTTGATCCCAATAATGAAAATGGACATCCGCCCCAAACTTCAAGAACTGTTTCTAAGTCGCAAGGTGCATCAGGAATATAGATTTCGTCATCACTCGATTGAAGATAGCCTGAAGACCAATAGACAATATCTGACATGGGTTCTTTAAGAACCAGTTGAACAATATCGGGGCAGCTGTAAGTTTCAGTATTTTCAGAAGCGGATTTTTCTGATGGGTTATCGATAATTCTTAACCATTCCTTCTGTGCATCTTTCACTGCGTCTACTTTTTTTCTCCAAGCACTTTTTTCCTTTTTTTTCTTGTCGGCATTTTTCTTGGAGAAATGTGTGGTTTGATATTCGATAAATAAGTTTCCATTTGCTGCAGGTCCTTGCACAAGTCCTTCGTTTTCAAACTCCCAAATGCCTTCATTCAGATTGTAGTTCCACATGGGGAAGTAATCCCCTGCTTTTAGCAGCTCCTTGGTGTCGGGATTATAGGTGTTTGTTGGAATTTCAAAATAAATATCAATTGGATTTGAAAAAGTGCTGGCAATATTGCCGCTTGCATCAATAAGGTCATAATCTGCCCATCCTCCGGTGAAAAAGAGTGCATTGTCAAGAGTGCCGTTTTCGTCTTTGGTTTTTACGCAAAAACCGCCAGTGAAACAAGCAACAGCATCAGCAGATTGGTTGCTGTAATAGATAATCTGAGACTCTATTTCCCCTGTTAGTGCTTTGCCGTTTATGTCTTTAATAATTGTTCCCTCAGGGATGTGCACTCTTGTGATTGCGTTGCTTTGTGCTGCGGGCAGAGAAGCAATATTGAAGTCTTCCGGTGTAATTCCGTCTTGTGGTACAATGCCTGCAATTTCATTGGAAATGCTGACGCCTTCGGGAGGGCTGCTAATTTTTAGTAAGTTGACATTGAAGGAATGGCCTCCCTCGCTTACAATTTGTATCGGCATACTTGCTTCCTGAAAACCGCTGCCTTCAAAAATCAGAGTTAATTCGATTGGTTTTGATGCCGATGGGAGTATGGAGTTTGAGAGTGCAAAAGTGAATATGCCGTGTTTGGAAGCTAAAGAAGTGATTTGTTGTCCGAAAATGTCTTTGGCGGCGCTTTTATCCGTTCCTTCGATTTTCATGCTAATGCTTTGCGTATCATTAGCGCCAATTAAATCCGTTGTGCCTGCTTGATAGACCTGAACAACGATGGCCGTTTTTACTTCGGGTGCGTTAAATGTGAGGATGTCCTGTATTTCGTCTTTACAGGAAAAAATGCTCATCAAAATGAGCAGAAGGATGATGATGCTGCTTTTTGTTTTTGTTTTCATGGATCATGGTTTTTTGGGTTCGCATATATAAAAATATTCGTGGGGGTTTTAGCCCGTAATATAGCGAATATTTATATGGAATGCAAGTTTTTGACAATAAACTTTTTAGAGCCAATAGTTGCCGAGAAAACTCGTGTGTCAGGAATGGAAAGAAATGGAAGAGGATGGGTTTTGTGAACGTTTTAAAAATGATGATATAACTGCAAAAGACACTTCTTTTGAACTCGTATGTGCTCGCCAAGAATGATTTTGCGAATGATTCAGATTCGATCAAAGCCCTAACTGTGCTTCGGGATTTCGATCCCAAATAACTTCCTATAAAGATCAACAGAATAGGAATCCGTCATCCCCGAAAGGTAATCCAAAACGGAAAACGCCTTTTCGTAGTTTGTGCCTGCATCGCACTGAAACTGCTCGGGCAAAAGCAAGAGGACTTTTTTGTCTTTATGCCCCGGATTTTCTTTAAGGATCGCCGGAATAAACAATCCTAAGAGGTCGTTCATAATACGATAGCCGGCAATTTCTAACTGCACTACAGTGTCGTGATTGTATATTTCCTTTATAGAGATGTCTTCAATTTCTTGCAGAAAGCTGTTGCTTTGCGATAAATCGTCTAAGAGCCCAGAATGATAGTTGCCACTGATCATCTTGTCTGCATTTTCGATAAATAAATCGGAGGATTTTTGCGTTAGTGTATTGATGCATTTCGCCCTTAAATAGGAGATTTGTTCGTTTTGGTTTGTGATGTTTTTAAAGGTATTATTGATTTTGTTTAAGTTATCATCCTTATGTGCGATATTTTCGATTAAACTCAAAAATATATCGGCAACTCTTTTATGCTCAATAATATGTAGCCTTTGAGCATCTTCAAAATCGACAATTCGATAGCAAATATCATCGGCAGCTTCGGTCAGGAATACAAATGGATGACGCGCAAAAACAGCGGGCTTGTCAGCCGTTTTGATCACATTCAGGGTTTCCAGGATATGAGCGCCTAGTTCTTTTTCCGCCTGAAAAAAACTGAATTTTTTGGTGTTGATGCTGCCCTTGTTCATGGAGTTTGATTCACAAGGGTATTTTAATAATGATGCTAAGGTGTTGTAGGTTAATCCATAACCTCCTTCTGATTTTCCCTTAAACTGATGCGTCAGTATCCGGAAAGAATTGGCATTGCCTTCAAAATTGATAAGATCGGTCCATTCTTCTTTTGTGAAATGTTCTTCTAAAGCGCAGCCGTCAATTTTGTCGTGGCAATTTTCGATAAAATAATTGGATATTGCTTTTTCTCCGGCATGTCCAAAAGCAGGATTGCCAATATCATGCGCAAGACAGGCAGAGGCAATTACATTTTGAAGTTCATATTCGTAGAATTTTTCGCGTTCTTTGCTGATGTGGTTTTGGGCAATGAGTTTCTCTCCAACAATTTTCCCTAAAGATCGTCCAACACTGGCAACTTCTAAAGAATGTGTCAGGCGATTATGCACAAAAGTGGAAACGGGTAAGGGAAATACCTGTGTTTTATCTTGCAACCTTCGAAATGCTGATGAAAAAATAAGCCTGTCAAAATCAACTTGATAGTTGGTGCGAATCCCTGTTTTTGATTTATCTGTGCCGGTGCGCTTTCCTGATACGATATTATTCCAATTCATGATGTTTTTTATTCAAATAATGATGAGGCAGATTCATTCATTTACGATTTGCTTTCAATAGAATCTGTCGGGTTTATTGGGATTTCCTGTTTTAAAAACCGTTTTATTGAAGGATTTAAGTTCTTCATTTCTAATAGTGAGCGCTTTATTTTTTCTGCTGCCTGAAATTTTTTGTTTAATAATTCCACATTCAGTTTTTTAAACAAAATGATTTGAGGGTCGTCCTGGGGATCTTCTCCCAATAATGGCAAAAGACTGCCTTTTAATCCGGCAATAAAGGTGTTGGGCAGGGTATAGGACATGATAAAACAAAGTGCGTTGATCCGTTTGTCTCGATCTTTAGAGTTTTTTAAAGTGCTCAGATGCTGGTTCAACAGAAGGTCATTCGTGCCGTTTTCTGTGCTGTCTTTCTGGTTGGCGAGTAAAATGCATTGATAGGCTTCATATGCCGGCCTGAAATAGAGTTCCGGGCTAATAATATTATCCTGTGTATTGCTGTTGCCCATAGGTTCATGATCAATAAAATATTCTTTGCGTAAGTGGCTGAAATCTTCGGCAAAGGATCGTTTATAGAATGCTTCAGCTGCCTGATATTCAAAGGATAAATTAAAATCGGAACGAAGTTTGTGTGCGTCTTTTTGAAGGCTGTTTTGCAGGTATTTTTTATTGCCCATGATTCTGAATTTCAGGTTCTGCGGACCATTGATGGAGATGCGGTTTAAAGCCTTTGCCATAGATGCGTTTGCAAATAGAGAGGTGAAATCAGCCGTGGGCAATGTGTCTTTTGATGCGATTAGTATCAGGTTGGCATTGTCTGCAAAATAGATGTCGTAGTCAGAAAAAATGAAGTCAATGCTTTTTATGATACTATAAACCAGATTATTGCTATTTTCGTATAAATGAATCCATTGCACAAAAACACCCTTTTTCTGTAGGTTTTGGCTGACCATTTTATAAAATTCAACGCTAAAAAGATTGCTGTTTCCTTTTACCCATGGATTGGATGGTTCACTAACGATAATATCGAAACTATCCTTTGGTTTATTTAGGAATTGGCGGGCATCAGCAAAGATTATTTTACTTCGATTATCCGCAAAAACCAATTGGTTTATACTGCCCAAAGTCATTGCTGCATCACTTATGGCCGGTTCAATTTCAAGGGTTTGCACCTCTTTAATACTGTTTGAATAGAGGATGTTTCTGCTTGTAATGCCCATCCCCAACCCTATGACAAGGGCTTTTTCTGCTTGCGGACGATAAGCGAAAGGGAATAATCCCAGAAGGTTCATTGTTGGTTCGTCGGGTCCGGCTGTTTCTGTAAGGCTTATTGCGGCATCGGGTTTTCCGTTGATGCTCAGGGTTTTTAATCTGTTTTTACTGATAAATACATCAACGGTGGCCGTTTTCCCGTCTTTATGAAAAAGCACTAGGTTGTCGCGGTGCTCATACCCGCCCCGAAACACTCCTGAGGCTGCTACAGACGAATTTACATCGCTGAAAATGAAGGTTCCAAGAAGCAGAAGTGTAAAAACAATGCTGAGTAAAATACTGCTCTGTTTTTTCCCGGGGAAATGCCCTGCTGTGCTGATGAATATCATGAGAAGAGCCAGTACTGCCTGAAAGAGAAAGATTGTTTTTATGGACAAAACAGGCAGTAAAATATAGGTGGCGAACATCCCGCAGATACCACCAAGGATATTTAAAAAGAGAGAAATACTGCTTGCTTTTTGAAGTCCGCCAATACGGAACATTCTTGTGTATTGAGGGAAAAGATACCCGCTCACCATCGCCGGAATAACCCCTAAAAGCATACTAATTAAAAATGCAGACAAAATCATTTTTTGGCTTGTCTGTGCCGTGGAACGTAGAAAATAGTAAAGCAAATCGAACGAAAATGTATAGGCCCACCAGCTTAGAATAATGACAAAAGTCATAAGCGCCCATGCGTTACGCAGACGAATCAATTCCGGTTTTTTGCTTTGAAATTGTATTGAAATCCCACTTCCTGCAGCCAATCCTAAAATTATTGCGGCAAGCATGGCCGACAGGCTGAAAACAGAACTGCCGTTGACGATCGAGATCATTCGTAATAGCAGGCTTTCTAATGAAAACATCATCCAGCCGCTAAAAAATGCAAAAAATATTGCCTTAAGAAGTAATCCTGGTTTTATGGGAAAAGTTTTACTTTTTAACGATACAGGTTGGTTTTTTCTACTGAAATGCAGTATGAAAAACCCGAGTCCTGTTCCTGCGCTGATTAGTGCAGTGGCCTGAAGGATTTCTGGCAGTGTCCAATGGTTTTTTAAATAGCTTTCGCTGATGAGTATGCCCACGAAAGCACCTAATGTATTGAGCGCATATAGAATTCCCAGTGAAGCAGTAAACTTTTTTTTGAGAGAATGGCGCACATATTCATGCAAAATAGGGAGGGCTAATCCGCTCAAAAGAGCCGGAAGAAATGTAAGGGCAGCGATAAATATCCCTGTATTCAATTCAAGAAAAATGGGATGATAGAACCAACTAAAAAGCCCAAAACCCCATTCTGCTATAGCGGCAATAAGAAGAATGCTGCGGCTGCGAATGAAAAAGCTGCTGATTAGGCTGCCTGCTGCTAAACCTGCCATATAAATGCCAATAGACAAGAGTTGTCCGAAAAAAGCACCGCCAAAAGCGATCTGCAAATAATGCGCCCATATGATTTCACAAATTAGCCCCGGAATGCCGGATATAAAGAAAATCAGGCCAATTAAAAAGAATGTGTTTTTGCGGGCTGTTTGCATGTTTTGTTTTCTCGAGCGAAAGTACATTTTATCTCTGATATGCTGCAGGTTTTTCTATAGGGGTAGTGCATCACGTTGTTGATGCCCCACTTCTGCAGAAACTTATGGATGTTGGTTTCCCTTATAGGCCTTCTTTGTTGCTATAATCCTCATTTACATAATGAAGCATGCTTTCTGCTGTCAGGGTTTGGGCCTCTTTTTTGTCTTAGAAACTCACAAAAGCTCAGAAAAAATCCTCGGGAACTAATTGTCGTTTTTTGCGTAAAAGGCTTAAAATTCCAGCCTTATGAAAAAAACTCTACTTTTTCTTTTTGCACTATTTTGTTCGATGGGCTTGAGTGCTCAATGGGGCACGTCCCCTTCGGTGAACACTCTTGTGGGTGGTGCTACGGGTCAGCAAGCTGTACCAAAGGTTTCTACACAGGCCAATGGCGATACATATATCAGTTGGTTTAGTCCCGAAAATGGGAATTATAATGTCCGATTGCAGCGTTATGATGTCTTTGGGGAGCGTCAATGGGATTCCGAAGGTTTGCTTATATCCGACAATGAATCAATGAGTTGGATAACGGATTATAGTATGGCCACGGGTCCTGATAACCGTACTTATCTTGCTTTTCAGGATATTCGCAATGGCTTTAATAATATTTATATCTATAAAATTAGTCCAACAGGGCAGTTCAACTGGGGTGAAGATGGTATTGCCCTCTCTGATAATGAGGATTTTGAAGCTGATCCGCGCATTTGTTTTACGGATGCCGGAAATATTGTCTCTGCATGGTCGCGCGATGGTGAGAGTGCTGTTATTGTCCTGAAAAAGCTTTCGCCAGATGGAGAATTCCTTTGGGATGAGGATGTTATTCTGGAGGATTTTACGGGCATGAGCTATAGCCGTGTTTGGCTGGAAACAACCGATGATGATGCAGTTATGGTCTTTTATAGCGCCTATACCCCGCCAAATAGCCAAAATGTAATGCTCTATGTGCAAAAGGTTTTGTCAGACGGTAGTTTAGCCTGGGATCAACCTGTAGCGGTTGTAAATACTAGTGTACTAAAATCCTATCATCAAATTGAAACGGCTCCCGGACCTGATGGTGGTGTTTTTGCAGCCTGGATGGATGCACGTGCAGGTACTGTTTTTAAGTCATTCGTGCAGTATATAGATGCCGATGGAAATATGAAATATGAGCAAAATGGTTTGGAAATCAGTGTAGTTTCTACATATATGTTGATGTATCCTTATATTGCATGGGACGAAAATGAAGAGATGTTGTACGCCTTCTCTAATTCCTCTAGTTTTAGTCAGTCATACAAGGGTGTGGCGGGTCAAAAGATTGATTTTGAGACAGGAACCCGCCAATGGACTGATGAGGGAATCGAATATTATATGCTCGATCAGGCAGGAAAAAGCCTTAATCAAATCCGCTTGGCCGATGATGGAAATGTTTTGGCCGTATGCACTGATATGGAATGGTATCCTGCAAATCAAAATGAAACTGTTTTTGCTTTTGCAGCTAAGCCTGATGGCGATTTTGCCTGGGAGTCCGAGCGCTTATATGTTTCTTCTGTAGAGAGTGGGAAAGATGATGTACAAGCAGCAATGGGCCATGATAACCAAATTATTGTATGCTGGGCCGATGATAGAAATGATGATGCAGATATCTATGCTCAAAACCTTCAATATGATGGAAGTCTTGGGCCTATTACAGATTTGAGCGTTCTAGCAAGCGCAGAGCCAGGCCAGATTTGCCTTGGAGAAACGAGTCAGTTATATGCGGAAGCCTCTGGCGGTACCTCCGTATATTCTTATTCCTGGACGTCTATACCCGAAGGTTTTGTTTCCTCGGAGCAAAATCCTCAGGTGCAGCCAAATGAAAGCACTTTGTATCTTGTTGATGTGGATGATGGAGAGGATGTTCGTAGTGCGCAAGTGGAAGTAAGTGTTATAGATGCACCCGGTGATGTCGGTGCAATAAGCGGCGCAACAGAGGTTTGTCAAGGTGGCGCAAATGAAGTGTATTCTGTGGAACCTGTTACTTATGCCACTCAATATCAATGGACTCTGCCTCCCGGTTTTGAGTTTGCGTCTGCCAGTACAACTACGCCAAGCATAACCCTCATTGTACATGATGATGCACAAAGTGGCGAAATCACAGTAAAAGCTATGAATGTATGCGGAGAAGGCGGAATGTCAATGATGAATATTGTTGTAAACGGCAAGCCTGAAATCTTTGCAGGAATGGATGTGGATCTTTGTACTGGAGAATGCGATACATTAATCGCAACAGGCGGACAAAGCTATGCATGGAGTAATGGCGTCTTGAATGCGGTAAACATTGTTTGCCCCGAGACAACAACAAACTATATTGTAACAGGTCGCGATGAAAACGGTTGTAGCAATAAAGATACCGTAGAAGTGCGTGTGCATGGCAAGCCGGAAATGCCCATTATTTCAGGGCCGGTAGATGTGCTGAACGATCAGGAATATAGCTATTCTGTTGTATTTCATGAAACAGCAGAATGGAACTGGATGAGTGGAGCCGGTGAAATTTTAAATGGCCAAGGTACTAACGAAATCGCAATAAAATGGCTAAATGCAGGGAGTGACCAAATTTTATGCTATGAATTATCTGAATTTGGTTGCAAGAGCGATACTGCTTATTTTGATGTAGCTATTGGAGGTGTTGGTGTGGATGAATTTGCAGCCTCTTTAAGGATTTTCCCCAACCCATTTATTAATGAAATCAGTATTGAAATAACGAATACCTCAATTCCTCGGGAAATTCTGATTACAGATTTAACCGGGAAACAATGGCCTGTAAGCATGAACCTTGATGGTCGGAAAGTACATCTTGAAATGCTCGAAACTACAATGCCCTCAGGATTGTATTTCCTTCAGATTCAATTTGATGATGGCCTAATTACACGGAAAGTGGTGCGGAAATAAAGCCCTATAATCTTTTCTGTAGATCAATTGCCATAAGTTCTGCTTATGGCAATTTTTTTTAAGATGTTGCTTTAGAACAGCGATTCCAAATTGTCGGCCAGTCATGACAATGAGATGCTAAGACGGATCAACCTCAAAAATCAATTGCACTGATCTGTGATCGCTTGTTCGTTTAAAATATTCAATACGTTCGAGGATAAAGATCTTCAAAGCTTTTAAGGACAAAGAGTGTTCGGCCTTAATCAGTAACTGCATACGGTATTGATTTCGAACCCTGTTCACCATCGGAAATTCCGGGCCAAGAACCCTGTCTCCTAATTTTCGCTTCAGTAATTGGCCAATTTCCTTAGAAGCAGCTTGTGTTATTTCTTGTTCTTTATGGCGCACCGTAATACGGATTAAGCGATAGAATGGAGGGTATTTAAATTTCTGTCTTTCCTGCAATTGGCTCTGAAACATGCTTTGAAAATCATTTTCCATTACATAACGGATGACGGCATGATAGGGTTTTTTTGTTTGAATAATCACTTTTCCTCTTTTCTTCTTTCTTCCGGCCCTGCCGCTCACCTGTGCTAATAATTGAAAACTTCGTTCAAACGACCTAAAATCCGGATAATTGATCATTCCATCTGCATTGAGAACACCAACCAAACCTACATTGTCAAAGTCAAGACCTTTTGTAACCATTTGAGTGCCAACAAGTATATCGGTTTTTTTCTCTTCAAAATCACTGATGAGGTTATAATAACTGTTTTTTGATCGTGTTGTGTCCAGATCCATGCGGGCTATTCTGGCATCAGGGAATATAAGTTGCAGCTCGTCTTCAATTTTTTCTGTTCCAAAGCCTACCATTTTCAAATTAGTGCTCTTGCAAACAGGGCATTGTTCGGGAATTTTTTTCACGTAACCACAATAATGACAGCGTAAATGTCCCTTTCCTTTATGATAAACCAGGCTTACATCACAGCTTTTGCATTCGGGAACCCATCCACAAGATTGACATTCCAACCGTAAAGAAAAGCCCCGTCGGTTCTGAAAAAGGATAATCTGCTGCCCATTTTGAAATGCTTCGTGTATATTGTTGATTAAAAGGCTACTGAAATGCGATTGCATTTTTCCTTTTTTTTGCTCGTCTTTCAAGTCTGCGACCAATATTTCGGGCATTTGTATATCGCCAAAGCGTTTAAAAAGCCTTGCAATGCCGTATTTGCCCTGCAAAGTGTTTTGATAGCTTTCTAAAGAGGGTGTGGCTGAGCCTAAAACAACCTTTGCCCCGAATTGGCGTGCCAGAACCAAGGATGCGTCACGTGCATTATATCTCGGGGCGGGATCGTGCTGTCGAAAACTGCCATCATGCTCTTCATCAATAATGATGAGACCAAGGTTTTTAAAAGGCAAGAACATAGACGAACGTGCACCAATAATAAGTCGATAGCGGTTATTATTGGCCAATACAGTATTCCAGATTTCGACGCGCTCCATTTCGTTATATCGAGAATGGTAAACGCCGGTCATTTCGCCAAAAAATTTTTTCAAACGATTGATAATCTGAGCTGTAAGCGCGATTTCCGGAAGTAAGTATAAAACTTGTTTCCCTTCAGAAAGGGCTTCGTGAATGAGTTTTATATAGATTTCTGTTTTTCCGGATCCTGTAACACCATGCAATAAAACCGCTTTGCCGCTATTGCATTGCTCTTTGATGTCGCTTAAGGCTTGTTCCTGTTCCGCATTGAGTTCGATCGAATCGGGATGACAGGTTTCTGTATAGTGTGCCAATCGACTGATTTCCCTCTCTTCTTCGAGCAGGATGTCTTTCTTTATAAGTCCCGTCAGTCCGGAACTTTTGTCTTTTAATTTCTCTTTTAAATCGCTTTTTTTTATGGGTTTACGCCCGCCATCCCGCATCGGGCTGAGTTGTAGAAAAGACATCAGTGCTTCCAATTGGCGAAATGCCTTTTTTTCAAGTGTGTCAAAAAGTTCGTGAAGCTTGTTTTCATCTTCATGCTCAGGATTGAGGCTTAGCCATTTTTCGAGTTTTGGTTTGTATTTCTCTTTAAGTTCCTCCTCAACCATGATTACATTTTTCTCGATCAGGCTTTTGATTAAAGGCATAATTTTTTCCTGGTCAAGGATTTTGGAGGCTTCTGTAAGGCTGAGGATTTGATGTGATTCCAGTGCCTCGGCAATCAGGAATTCTTTATCGTTTAATTGAGTATAATCGCTATTGAAATCGGGGTGAAGCAATATTTTTGTTTCTGAAGCTAGCTTCATCCCTGATGGGAGTGCTGCATTCATCACTTCGCCTTCGGCGCACATATAATAAGAAGCCATCCATTCCCAGAATTTCAATTGATTTTCCGTTACGACGGCTTTATCATCCAGAAGGGAGAGTATGTATTTTGCCTGATAATCTTTTGGTGGATTTTCATGGATATTGTGAACGATGCCTGTATATATTTTTTTTCGTCCAAACTGCACAATGACACGACAACCAATGCTCACCAATGCACTCAAGCTGCGAGGAATACGATAAGTGAAGCTGCCGGCTAAAGGGACAGGAAGCCAGACTTCCGCAAAAAATGTTTGATGATGTATTTCAGTCTCAATCATTCTTTTTTGGTGCTTTCGCTGATCCTTTAAAGAGCTCGTATTTATAATAACGACAGTCTAATGGTCCGTTTTTCAGGTGGATGCGTTCGCTTGTGCGTAATCCTAATTTTTTTAACCCTGATGTATGAGCAGAGAAAACCCAAGCTGTGTAGCCTGCAAAATGTTTTTTAAGTGTATCGCCCAAGGTTTTATAAATAGCATCGAGGTTTTCCGGATTCAGGCGTTCACCATAAGGCGGGTTTGTTACCAAAATCCCGTTTTCGTGCTTTGGTTTCACTTCGGCAATATCACAAACACTCAGATCAATAAAATCTTCGCATTCAAATATTGCAAGGTTTTGGCGTGCAGCCTTCACTGCTGCCGGAGAGATGTCAGAGCCCTGAAAAAAACCTTCCGGTTCATAAATATTAGCACGAGCCTCATCGACAATTTTTGTCCATAATTCAGGCTGAAAAGTAGTCCAATTTTGAACAGAATATTCTTGACGGAAAAAGCCTGCAGGCATATTCGTTGATTTCATCAAGGCTTCGGTAATGAGCGTTCCGCTGCCGCACATTGGATCAACAAAGGCTTGTTGGGGATCCCAACCACTCATTTCAATCAGCCCAGCCGCTAACACCTCACTCAAAGGTGCTTCAATGCTGATGCTACGATATCCTCTTTTAAATAAGGCTTCTCCGGCTGCATCCAATAACAAAGTAAATTGGTCGTCAATTAAGTGGGCAGCAATGCGAATATCAGGATATTTTGGCTCAACATCAGGCCTATAGCCTTCTTCCTTGCGAAAGCGGTCTACAATGGCATCTTTTACCAATAGGCTAACATAATGAGAATGATTAAAAAGCTCAGAACGCAAAATACTGTCAACAGCAAAGCTTTTGTCAATGGTAAACCATTTGTTCCAAGGCTGATTATACACAAAATCGTATAGCTCCTTTTTGTCTTTTATGGGTGTAGAACCCAGTTCCAGCATAATACGTAAGGCAAGCCTTGATTGGTATAAGGCTTTATAAAGTGTTGCTTCATCTGCTTGAAAACGAACCCCACGACGGATTATTTCCGGATTTTTAACGCCAAGTGTATGCAATTCTTTGAATAAAATTTGTTCAAACCCGGCATAGGTTTTGGCGATGTAGTTTTTTAATTCGCTCATAATTTTTTTAATTTATTTCCGTCTAATAAAGGCGTTTCTTGATTGATAAATATCCGAACTTAAAGCCTTATTTGTGCTGAAATTATTGGGTCTGCCGAAAGAAATGCAAGACTGAGTTTCCGGAAGCCATTGTTTTAGCATGAATAATAAGGGCGAGATCGGTCATTACGGACAAGCACAAAACTGTGCCTGACTTTAAGTTTTGGGTTTATTTCAGAATACCGAGAGATTCGGATATTCCGGATGAACACAAATGAAACACAAATGAAACACAAAGATACGCTGCATTTTCCATATACATAATAAGGGCAGGAAAAATCCTGCCCTTATTGCTTATGATTTATTGTCTTCGCCCTGATTATTAGCAGTTTTGCTTTTATTTATGCGGCCTGCGTCGTGGAGGGCTTTTTGTATGATCCACTCTAATTGTCCATTCGTGCTTCTGAATTCATCGCCAGCCCATTTTTCTATCAACCGAAACATTTCTGGATCAATTCGCAGTGCAAATGCCTTCTTCTTTGCCATCTTTTAATGGTGGAGCGTTCCAGTGTTTACTACGGGGCTGGCGTCTTTATCGGAACAAAGCACAACCATCAGATTGCTTACCATTGCGGCTTTGCTGTGCTCATCAAGCTCTATTGTTTCTCTCTTTGAAAGCTCTTCAATGGCCATTTCTACCATTCCTACAGCTCCTTCAACGATTTTTGTTCGTGCGGCAACAATGGCAGAGGCTTGCTGACGCTTCAGCATGGCGCCTGCAATTTCTTGTGCATAAGCAAGATAACTAATGCGTGCTTCCATTACTTCAATGCCGGCGATTTTTAAACGCTCAGAAAGCTCTTCTTCCAAAACACGGTTTACTTCTTCGCCACCACTACGTAAGGTTAAATCCGATTCTTCGTCTTCAAAATTGTCATAAGGATAATGGCCTGCTAATTTACGAATCGCTGCTTCGCTCTGAATATCAACAAAATGTGTGTATTCGTCTACTTCAAAAGCTGCTTTATAAGTGTCTTTCACACGCCAAACCAATACAATGCCAATCATAATCGGATTCCCGATTTTGTCATTTACTTTTATTGGATCACTGTCGAGATTTCGGGCGCGCAAGCTGATTTTTTTGCGCACATAAAAAGGGTTCACCAAATAAAAGCCGTTTTTCTTTACCGTTCCGGCATATTTCCCGAAAAGTGTCATGACTATTGATTCGTTCGGATTAACAATCACAAAGCCAATTGCAAAGAATAGCCCAATCACCATAAAGGCAATCATCCAAATCATATGCAGCATAATGATGCCGTACAATGGCGCGAAAATCAAAACCAATACAATCAATAAACCTACAAAGCCTGAAAAGGGAACAATTGTTTTTTCCATGATATTTAGTTTTAGAGTAATTTTATAATGATATTAAAATGATATTGCAATAATAGCTAATTTTCATGTGCTTGTCAAGTGTTTTTGAAAATATTTTGTGAATATGTAAAAGGGGTTGTCCGTAATATGCTGTTATTAAGTTTGTTATATAGGTAATTATTTTTCTGGAAGAATGATCTTTCTGCAGAGAAGCTTCTTGCGTTTTGGGCTAATCGTTTCGGCGATCTTCTTTATCTTTGTCGGCTAAATTGAATGGAATGAAACCATATCGACATATTTTTATTGATCTCGACAGGACTTTATGGGATTTTGATACGAACAGTAAGGATACCCTGCATGATATTTATCGCGATTTTGCTCTTTCGTGCCGCGGAATTGAAAGTTTTAGTGCGTTTTATGATACCTATACAGAAATCAACCATTATTTGTGGTCGCTGTACAGGGAAGAAAAAATAACAAAAGAGGATTTAAGTGTTCAGCGGTTCAGCGACACCCTCGAGGCATTTAGTGTATTTGATGAAGGGCTTGCAGCGCGCATGGGCGAGGAATATATCCTTCGTAGCCCTATGAAAACGCGTTTGTTTCCTGGAGTGGTTGAAACCCTTGATTACCTTAAAGATAAAGGTTATTATATGCACATTATTACCAATGGTTTTAATGAAGTTCAGTATACAAAAATGGAGCAATCCGGACTGAAACCCTATTTTCGTTCGATTATTACTTCTGAAGAGGCGCGCTCCAAAAAGCCCGATCGTGCAATATTTCAGTACGCCCTCCAAAAATCCGGGGCAATTGTGCATCAAAGCCTTATGGTTGGCGATGACCCTGATGTTGATATTGATGGGGCAATTGGAGTAGGGATGGATCAGGTTTTGGTCGACTACAATGAAACATATTCCTCAAGGGAAGCTACATATAGGATTGTTGATTTTCATGAACTTCAAAAGATTTTATAATAATGAAACTGTTCTACCATCCTGAAGCAATGATTGCCGGCGAAATTGTTTCCCTTTCGGAAGAGGAAAGCAAGCATAGTTCGAAGGTTTTACGACTCGATGAAGGAGATATTATCCATTTGAGCAATGGAATGGGTAGTATGGCAAAAGCTGAAATTATTCTTTCTCACCCAAAAAAAACAGAAGTTTTGATTAAAGAGGTTGACAATGAATATGATGCAAAGCCTTTTCGGGTACATATTGCGATGGGGCCAACAAAAAACAATAGCCGCTTCGAGTGGTTTCTGGAAAAGGCCACAGAAATTGGTATTGATGAAATTACACCCATTATTTGTGAATACTCGGAGCGCAGAACAATAAAAAAAGAACGCCTCGAAAAAGTGATTCTGGCGGCAATGAAACAATCTCTAAAAGCACGCTTGCCCCAATTAAATGAGGCGATAAGCTTTTCTGATTTCGTGAAAAACAATTCCGAAACAATAAATTTTATCGCCTATTGCAGCGATGAATATCGTACGTCCCTTAAAAATTCAATTGTTCCCGGTGATGATGTGCTTGTGTTGATTGGCCCCGAAGGTGATTTTAGTCCGGCAGAAGTTACCCTTGCTTTGGAAGAGGGATTTTTGCCTGTAAGCTTGGGGACAAGCCGTTTGCGTACAGAAACGGCTGCAATGGTGGCCTGCCATACAGTTAACCTGATTAATGAAAAAGATTAAGTGCCCTGAGTGCTTATAATCATAGTTTTATGAATAAAAAAATAGTTTTTTCCTTAATAGTGTTTCTTGGCCTTCTGGGGGCAATGCGCGCACAATCATTGCAAATTGCCTTACTTAAATACAATGGCGGCGGCGATTGGTATGCAAATCCTACCTCCTTGCAAAATCTGATTGCTTACTGTAATGAGCATTTGGGCACTGAAATCAATCCGGAAGCAACCACAATCGAAGTGGGTGACCCTGCAATTTTTAATATGCCTTTTATGCATATGACAGGGCACGGAAATGTTGTGTTTTCTCAGGAGGAGGCTCAAAATCTTAGGAATTATTTATTGGCCGGAGGCTTCTTGCATATCGATGATAATTATGGACTGGATCAGTTTATCAGGCCGCAAATGAAAAAGGTTTTTCCAGAACTGGATTTTGTTGAATTGCCATTTGATCATCCAATCTACCATCAAAAATATAATTTCCCTAAAGGACTGCCCAAGGTTCATGAGCATGATAATAAAGCGCCGCAAGGTTTTGGGCTGATTTATGAAGGTCGCCTGCTGTGTTTTTATTCCTACGAATCTGATCTTGGTGATGGATGGGAAGATCCGGGCGTGCACCACGATTCGCAACAAATTCGTGAAGATGCCTTAAAAATGGGGGCCAACATCATCCAATATGTATTTACAAATCAAGAAATGCAATAGAATATGATCCTTAATTTTATCATGAAAAAGCCTGATAATGCAGTTTGCTAACCCATATTTTCTCTACGGACTTTTCGCCCTGGCAATTCCTGTGCTGATTCATCTTTTTAATCTGCGCAAATTCAAAAAACAGGAGTTTACCAATGTGGCCTTCATTCGTGAAATTAAAAGCCAAACAAAGAAAAGTTCTCAACTAAAGCATCTTATTGTGCTTATTGTCCGCATGATGGCAGTCGCTGCAATTGTGTTTGCATTTGCTCGCCCTTTTATCCCCGCGGAAGAAAGTTTGGGTGAAAAAGTGAAGCTAAAAAAAGTGAGTATTTATATTGATAACTCTTTCTCGATGCAAGGGGAGTCGAGTCTTGGCCCTCTTCCTGAGCTTGCACAAAAAAAGGCTGCTGAATTGATTAAAAGCTTAGGTCAGGAGTCAGACTATCAAATAATTGATAATAGTAAAACCTATCGTTCCACGCCTTTTATTAGTCAGGACGATGCCTTAAAGCAGTTGCAGGAGCAGAAAACCAGTGTACGTTCTGCAAATATCAATACGCTGATTGAAAATTACCTAAACACTGCTCCGCTTGATGGAAATGATTATAGTTTGTTTGTTATCAGTGATTTTCAAAAGGGAAGTTTTCAGGTGCATCCCTTCTTTTCTGATAGTGCTGCAATGATAAATCTGGTTCACCTGTCCCATACAAATAATAATAATATTGCCGTGGACAGTTGTTTTATGGTTTCGCCCTATGTACGTGCAGGAGAGCAATTGACAATTAGGGTAATACTAAAAAATTATGGCACAGATTATTTGGAAAAACTTCCCGTAAAACTCGTGCTGAACGGAGAGCAAAGGGCATTATCATCGGTTGATTTGGAGCCTTTAGAGCGTGCAGAAGTCGATTTGCAGTTTACCCCAGAAAAAACCAATAACTATACAGGATTTGTGGAAATTATGGATTATCCTGTGCGTTTTGATGATCAATATTTTATAAGCATCCATATTAATCCGTTTATTGATGTGCTCTGTATTTCAGAAACCAATGCAAAGGGTTCCATAGACAGGCTGTATGCTACAGATAGTATTTTTCGCTTCGAGCGATTGACTCTGGGGGAAATCCCTTACGAAAGCCTTCCTTCTCGGGATTTTATTATTTTGGAAAATCTTCCCGAAATCCCATCAGGGCTTGCTTTGGAGTTACAAAAGTATATCCGGCAGGGAGGAAGCCTGATGATGATTCCCCATGCGCAGGCAGATTTGCCGATCTATAATTCCTTTCTTCAAAACTTTGGCATGACAATGCTACCCCTTGATACAGTGGCGGAAAAATTGGAGATGATTCAGCAAAACAGTCCGTTTTTTTCAGGCGTTTTTGAGAATATTCCACGCAATTTGCAATTGCCCGATGTGCAGCAGTATTATCCCATACGCATCAATACCGAAAGCGAAAATGAAGTTTTATTGAGTTTGAGAAATGGGCGTCCCTTTTTAATCCGCAATGCTTTAGGAAATGGCCAGTTTAGTTTATTTGCATCTGCTTTGGCTCAGCCCTATTCTGATATGTATGCGCATGCCCTATTTGTTCCGATTATGTATAAAGCCGCTTTTCTGAGTACAGGAATGCAGCCTTTGGCATATACGCCTGCCAATAACGATGTTATCGACTTAAATTTGGAATTACCGGGCGATGAAGCTCCGCTTTTGGTAAGCAGCGAAACCGAAGAGGACATGATCCCCTCATTTCGTAAATCGGGAAATAAGTTGCAGGTTTTCCTAAATGCTGAATTATGCAATCAGGCAGGGCTTTTCTCCCTGAAAACGAATAACGAAGAGTATCCTTTGGCTCTAAACTACAGCCGAAAAGAATCCCTAACGCGCTTTTTTACAGAAAAAGAAATAGATAGCATTGCTAGGGAAAGTCTCTACCCATACCGTGTTTTTAATGGGCAGCAAAAAGGGCTTGGGACGAAAATAATGAATATGGATCAACAACTTTGGCGCTGGTTTATTATTTTTGCACTTGCTTTTTTAGCGATTGAAATACTGCTTTTACGATTCTGGAAATAAATTATAAAATATAGATTAAATGTACAACAGGGTAAAACTTAGTGAAGACACATTTTGGATTGGTGTAAACGACAGGAGAACTCATCTTTTCGAGAACTATTGGCCACTGCCGAATGGTGTTGCTTATAATTCTTATCTCATTTGCGATGAGAAAGTCGCTTTGGTAGATACTGTGGAAATCAGTAAAATGGAAGAATATATCGATAAAATCCGTGATATTCTTGGCGAAGGGAAAAAGGTCGATTATCTGATTATCAATCATATGGAGCCGGACCATTCCGGAGCCATTAAGGCAATAATTAATGAATATCCAGATGTTCAGCTCGTTGGAAACCGTAAGACTTTCCCAATGCTTGAAGGATTTTATGGGATTCATGATAATTTTTTGGAAGTGAAAGAAGGCGATAGCCTGAAACTCGGTCGCCATGAGCTTAGGTTTTATATGGCGCCAATGGTTCATTGGCCCGAAACAATGATGACCTTCGATGAAACCGATAAAATCCTATATTCTGCAGATGCTTTCGGTAGCTTTGGAACCTTAGATGGTGGCATTTTTGATGATGAAATCAATTTGGATTTTTATGAGGAAGAGCTCAGGCGTTATTACAGCAATATCGTAGGAAAATACGGAATGCAAGTACAAAAAGCACTGAACAAACTCAGTGGGCTTGATGTAAAAATGATTGCCTCAACACATGGCCCTGTTTGGCGTTCACATATCGATAAAATTATTGGCGATTACCAAAAATGGAGCCGCTACGAAACAGAAGAGGGTGTGGTTATTGTGTATGGCAGTATGTATGGCAATACCGAAAAAATGGCGGAAATTATTGCACGTACATTAAGCGAAGAAGGTATTAAAAATATTCGAGTATACGATTCTTCCAAAACCCACAGCTCATACATTATTAACGATATCTGGAAATATAAAGGCGTTATTCTCGGAAGTAGTGCCTACAATGGCGGGATATTTACCCCAATGCGTGCTTTAATCAGGGAACTGGAACATATTATGCCCAAAAACCATTTATTGGCCATTTTCGGCTCAATGAGTTGGGGCGGTGGCGGAGTGCGCACACTAGAGAAATTTGCCGAGACAATAAAATGGGATTTAGTAGCAGATTCTGTGGAAGCAAGGCATTCTGCACAGCATAAGGATATCGAAAAACTCGTTGAGCTAGCAAAAGCTATGGCGGCAAAATTAAAAGAGAAAAATTAAGGTGTTGATATTCAATTAGAACGGGGGCGTTGTTGATAAATGAAACAATGTCCCCGTTTTTATTTGCCCTAAATTTAGTAATTTTAAGCCCTGTCAATTACTGGTTTTACCCTGGATTTATTATGGAAGAAGAAGAAAAGAAGCAGGAGTATCCTGACACTGGCGAAAACAATAACCAGCCTTTTAAAACAACACAACTATCGGGCATGTATGAGGATTGGTTCCTCGATTATGCCTCTTATGTAATACTGGAACGGGCTGTTCCGGCCTTGGAAGATGGTCTTAAGCCTGTGCAAAGGCGGATACTTCATTCGATGTTCCGCCTCGATGATGGCCGTTACAATAAAGTGGCTAATATTATTGGTCATACCATGCAGTTTCACCCTCATGGTGACACTTCTATTGGCGATGCTTTGGTACAGCTCGGTCAAAAAGACCTGCTTATCGATATGCAGGGAAACTGGGGAAACATCCTTACCGGTGATAGTGCAGCAGCCTCCCGCTATATTGAAGCGCGCCTCTCAAAATTTGCACTTGAAGTTGTTTTTAACCCGAAAACAACAGAATGGAAATCAAGCTATGATGGCAGGAATAAAGAACCTGTTGCTCTTCCTGTGAAGTTTCCTTTGCTGTTAGCTCAAGGGGTTGAGGGTATTGCAGTTGGGCTCGCTTCAAAACTCCTTCCACATAATTTTTTGGAATTAATTGATGCATCGATCAAAATTTTAAAAGGGGAAGATTTTGAAATATTCCCTGATTTTTCAACCGGGGGAATGGCAGATTGCTCCAGATACAATGACGGGCTTCGCGGTGGCAAAATTAGGGTAAGGGCAAAAATCAATAAAACAGATAAAAAAACACTCACAATTACCGAAATCCCTTTTGGAACTACTACCGGATCTTTAATTGATTCTGTGCTGTCGGCCAACGACAAAGGCAAAATTAGGGTAAAGAAAATTGACGATAATACAGCCGAATCGGTAGAAATTGTGATTCATCTGCATAATAATGTTTCTCCCGATCAAACCATTGACGCTCTATATGCATTCACCGATTGTGAAATCTCTATTAGCCCGAATTCCTGCATTATTCAAGGGAAAAAGCCTCTTTTTCTCGGCGTTAAAGATATACTGAAAAGTGACACCCAAAATACACTGGGATTGCTTAAGAGCGAGCTCGAAATCCAAAAAGCAGAGCTGCTCGAAAAATTGCATTTGTCCTCACTCGAAAAAATATTTATAGAAAAGGAAATCTATCTCGATATTCGAAAGACAAACTCTTTTGAAGAGATGCTCGAAACGATTGACAAAGGTTTAAAGCCATATGTAGAGCATTTTATCAGGGATGTTGTGCGTGATGACCTGATTCGCCTTTCGGATATTCCAATCAAAAGGATTTCACGCTACAATACATTCAAAGCTGAAGAGTATATGCGCGGGCTCGAAGAAGAGCTGAAGGAAGTTGAGAACCATCTCGCGCACCTTATCGATTATGCAATCAATTATTTTAGGCAAATCAAAAAGAAATATGGCGCAGGACGGGAAAGAAAAACAGAACTGAGAAATTTTGATACGATTGAAGCTGCTGCTGTTGCTGTGAACAATGCTAAATTATATATCAATCGTGAAGAGGGATTTGCCGGCACTTCCCTGAAAAAAGATGAATTTGTTTGCGATTGCTCTGATATTGACGATTTTATCGTGTTTAACAACGATGGTACCTTTATGGTGACTAAGGTTGCCACAAAAGTGTATATCGGCTCCAATGTGATCCATATTGATATTTTCCGAAAAAATGATGAACGTACAGTTTATAATATGGTCTATCAGGATGGGCGAATCGGGAATGTGTATATCAAAAGATTTTCGGTGATTGGCGTTACACGTGATAAGGTATATGATTTGACTATAGGCACAAAAGGAACACGTGTGCTCTATTTTACTGCCAATCCAAATGGGGAAGCGGAGGTGCTAAAAGTGTATTTGCGCCCCAAACCCAAATTGCGAAAATTGAATTTTGATTTCGATTTTAGTGATCTTGCCATCAAAAACCGGAATGCAAAAGGGAATATACTATCGCGCCATGCCGTTCGGAAAATTCAAAAAAAGGAAGATGGTGTTTCAACACTTGGAGCATTGAAAATTTGGTACGATGATACCGTACATCGTCTGAGCACCGAAGAGAGAGGAATCTTTTTAGGTGAATTCAGGAAGGATGATAAGATTTTTACAATCAATAAATCAGGTATCTATAAGTTTTATTCGTACGACCTAGCCACGCATTTTGATGATGATATGATGATCATCGAGAAGTTTAATCCTAAAAAAATAATTACGGCTTTGTATATGGAAGGGGAGTCTGGTTTTGTGTACATCAAACGTTTTCAACCCGATGGAAATGGAAAGCCGGTAACATTTATTACCGAGCATCCCAAATCAAAGCTGCTTCTTACCACAGATGAATACCTGCCTGTTTTAAAAGTTGTTTTTGATCCCAAGAAAAATGATGAGGATTTAGAGGATGAAGAGATTATGGTTGCAGATTTTATCGATGTAAAAGGAGAGAAAGCCAAAGGCAAGCGCCTTACCAAATATGTTGTGAAAAATTTGATTTGGCAGGATCCTTTGCCCTATGAAGAGGAGGAAGAAGAAATGCTGGAAAGTGAAGAGGAATCAAACAATTCGTCAGAGAGAGAAGATCCTTCCGGAGATGATGATGATCCAATCGGAGAACAAATGAGCTTTGGTTTTTAGAATGCATCCATCCTAGGAAATTTCAATAAAAAAAGCCCTGAACTCATTGCTCAGGGCTTTTTCTTTTGTTTGCATCCATTATCCCATAATAGTACCAATAATTGTAGCAGAGAGCAAAGACGCTAATGTGCCGCCAATAAGTGCCCTGATGCCGTATTTGCTTAACAGAACCCTTTTGTCGGGAGCTAAGGAGCCAATGCCTCCAATTTGAATACCAATGCTGGCAAAGTTGGCAAAGCCGCAGAGCATATAGGTTGCCATAATAATTGACTTGCGCTCAGCAAACATATTGGCCTCTTTAAAATCGCTAAGGCTCACATAACCAATAAATTCGGTCATAATTACTTTTTCGCCCAGCAGCTGACCTACCAAAGCAATATCTTCAGAACAAACGCCAATTAACCACATTAAAGGGGCAAGGGCATATCCAAGCATAAATTGCAGTGTAAGTCCGTCAAATTTCCCGTTCGTAAATGAAGCGATATCATCGTTGATGCCGATTAACCCACCAAATTTGAAAGTGATATAGTTAAACATGGCAATAAATGCGATGAATACAAGCAGCATTCCTGCTACGTTTACAGCAAGTTTTAGTCCTTCGCCTGTTCCATTTGAAACAGCATCGAGTACATTGCTTCCGATGCGCTCCTTAGATACTTTTACGTCTTGGTCTATCTTTTCTGTTTGTGGCACAAGTATTTTGGATATGACTACAGCGCCCGGGGCTGCCATAACTGATGCAGTAAGCAAATGCTTGGCAAATAGGAGGCGTTGCTGAGGGTCGTCACCGCCAAGATAGCTGATATAAACAGCCAAAACGCCACCGGCTAATGTTGCCATTCCGCCCATCATAACCAACAGGATTTCAGACTTATTCATCTTTGAAAGATATGCCTTGATCATCAATGGCGATTCGGTTTGCCCTAGAAAAATATTACCTGCAACAGATAGGCTTTCAGGTCCTGATAAACGCATCAGTCGGCTCATGACCCAAGCAAGTCCATAAACCACTTTTTGGATGATGCCCAAATAAAACAATAAACTAGTGAGGGCAGAGAAGAATATAATGGTGGGTAAAATCTGTATGGCAAAATTAATTAGGGGCATTTCTATTTTTCCTGTAACGAAAGATTCAAAAAGAAAGTTTGTTCCTTCTTTAGTGAAATCCAGTACTTTAACGAACATTTTCCCCACAATTTCGAAAAAATCTTGCATAAAGGGAACGTACAAAATACTGACTGCCAGAACTATTTGTATGCTTAAGCCGATGATGACAACACGCCATGAAATTGCTTTTCTATTGGTGCTCAGCAAAAAAGAAATGCCGATTAGGACCAATAAGCCCAGAAAGCCCCGAAGGATTCCTGTGAAGCTGATATTGCCGCTTTCTTTGCTGATTAAAATATTTGAGCGTGATTCCAGATTGGCAGTTTCCTGAGTTAATTCTTCCATCACTTGCGCCTCTTCCTGCAGTACATTGACGCTTGTGTCTTTTACTGTTGTTGTGTCATTTCCTTCATGCTGCGCTTGACCAAAAGCCATAAATACCACTGCAAGGATGGAAATAATAAATAGGATTCCGCGTCCAGGGCCGCGCTTAGCTAATTGATTGTTGCGCTTGTTCAGCTGTAAAAAGTTCATTGTTGCGATATTAGTTTTTATTTTTTCGTGCGGCGTTGAATTTCATCACGGATTTCTGAGGCTTTCTCATAGTTTTCGTTTTCAATCGCTTTGTTCATTAATTCGTGTAATTTTTCCAGACTTAATTGCTCTTTTTCTGAAGGGTCTGCTTTCTTTTTTGCTTCTTTTGCAGCTTCATCCGCTTCGGCATTATCCTCATCAGGATCAATAACGACCCCGGTTTCACTGAGGATTTTTTCATAAGTATAAATGGGGCATTTGAAACGCACTGCGAGCGATACGGCATCGGAGGTACGTGAATCAATTTCTACCATTTTATTGTTTTGAAGGCAGATGAGCTTCGCATGAAAAACACCTTCTACAAATTTATCAATGATAATTTCAACTAATTCAATTTCAAATGATTTTGCGAAGGAAACAATGAGATCGTGGGTTAATGGTCGTCCGGGTCTGATTTTTTCAAGCTCCATAGCAATCGATTGAGCTTCAAAACTGCCAATAATAATAGGAAGCTTTCTTTTGCCGTTTTTTTCATTCAATACTAAAGCATAAGCACCGCTTTGTAACTGGCTGTATGACAGTCCTGTAATCTCTAATCTAATTTTTTTCATTGCCGCTCCACTACTCATTGGATATTTATATGGCATAAAATTAAAAATTTATTGGCAGAAATGTGCTTTTCGGCTTTATTTTCCCTTTCCAAAAACGATATTGAATCTTTGTGTATGCCCGTTTGAGCGTTTTTAAAAATTAGGCAAAAGTTTTATCGATGATGTCGGTTAGAGTATTTCGTTTGCTGCTTTTTATTGTTGCTCTAAAAATCGGGAATGTCTTATTGGGCTAACTTTCAGTAAATCAGAAAAAAGAGTGAGAACCATTGGAGGTGGGGCATAAAAAAAATAAAACTGAGTGAATAAAAGCTTGCTCAAACGGCTGTAATCCCTATTTTTGCTACTATATAAGATTTAACCAAAACCAAACGTGTTATGAAAAGAACTTTGACGATGCTGGCACTTTTAGCTGTGCCATTTCTTAGTCGGGCGAGTGAAGCGGACCTTGTTGTTCCGGATCTTAGCCAAAGCAATTTTTCAGCAATTGGCCTAAATGGCTGGAATTTGTTGTTTTACGGCATTATTATTATCATTCTCGGATTACTATTCGGATTATGGCAGTTTCAGAAAATCAAGAAATTACCTGCTCATCATTCCATGTTGAAAATCGCAAACATTATTTATGAAACGTGTAAGACCTATCTTTTGCAGCAAGGCCGCTTTCTTATTATCTTGTTTCTGATTATTGGCTCAGCTATTTTTTATTATTTCTATTTCCTGAGCAATATGGGGCTTCCAAAAGTTTTTGTCATCCTTCTTTGGACAATTTTGGGTATCCTGGGTTCTTATGGCGTGGCTTGGTTTGGTATCCGAATCAACACCTTGGCCAATGCACGAACTTCTTTTGCTGCACTAAAGGCAAAACCTTTCGATGTAATGTCGATTCCTTTGCAAGCCGGTATGAGTGTTGGTTTGCTTTTGATTTGTGTGGAACTCATCATGATGATCTTTATCCTGCTTTTTGTGCCGGGTGAAAGTGCCGGAGCTTGTTTTATTGGTTTTGCTATTGGTGAATCACTCGGTGCTGCCGCCCTGAGAATTGCCGGAGGTATTTTTACCAAGATTGCTGATATCGGTGCCGACCTGATGAAAATTGTTTTCAAAATTGGTGAAGATGATCCAAGGAACCCCGGAGTTATCGCCGATTGTACAGGCGATAATGCTGGTGATAGCGTAGGCCCAACTGCCGATGGTTTTGAAACATATGGTGTTACAGGTGTGGCTCTGATTACATTTATTATTTTGATGTTTGGGCAAACCGGATTGCTTCCTAACGAAATGTTTGCTTCAACATTAATTGTGTGGATTTTTGCCATGCGTCTCCTTATGATTTTTACATCTGTTTTTTCTTATTTGGTCAATCAGGCAATTTCTAAAAGCCGATTTGCAGATGCGGATCATTTTAATTTTGAAACTCCTCTTACAACATTAGTGTGGATTACTTCCATTGTTTCTATTATCGTAACCTTTATTGTGAGCTATTTCCTTATTGGTGATTTGCCCGAAGGTGGTGATTTATGGTGGAAACTTTCATCAATTATATCTTGTGGAACCTTAGCTGCAGCCATTATTCCGGAGCTTACAAAGGCTTTTACAAGTAGTAAATCCCGTCATGTTCAGGAGGTCGTGAATGCTTCTCGCGAAGGTGGTGCTTCGTTAACGATTCTTTCAGGAATGGTTGCTGGTAATTTCAGTGCTTTCTGGAAAGGAATGGTAATGATGGGGCTTATGGCTACTTCCTATTTTATTGTTAGGGATATTAGTGTTTTTGGTGATTATCCTGCTGTTTTTGCATTCGGTCTTGTTGCTTTTGGTTTCCTCGGAATGGGGCCTGTTACCATTGCAGTTGATAGTTATGGTCCGGTTACAGATAATGCTCAATCTGTTTTTGAGCTCTCTCAAATCGAGAAAATTCCAAACATTAAAGAAGAAATTAAAAGGGATTTTGGCTTTGAACCAGATTTTGAAAACGGAAAGCATAATCTTGAAGAAAACGATTCTGCAGGGAATACATTTAAAGCAACAGCTAAGCCTGTGTTAATCGGAACAGCTGTTATTGGTGCAACAACTATGATTTTTGCAATTATTCTTGTTCTTGCTAAAACTACTGTGGGAGGGATTCCTTTGCTTAGTATTGATCTTACTTCTGCTCCAGTAATGCTCGGTTTTATAACCGGTGGTGCTGTAATATATTGGTTTAGTGGTGCATCTATGCAAGCTGTTACTACAGGGGCTTATAGGGCCGTTGAGTATATCAAGCAGAATATCGACCTTGATAAAGATGAAGCAGATATTGAAGACTCGAAAAACGTGGTTAAAATTTGTACTCAATATGCGCAAAAAGGAATGTGGAATATCTTTGCTGTTATTCTGACCCTAACACTCGCTTTTGCCTTTTTTGATCCAAATTTCTTTGTAGCATACCTGATTTCAATTGCTGTTTTTGGTCTCTTTCAGGCAATGTATATGGCGAATGCCGGTGGTGCATGGGATAATGCCAAAAAAGTTGTTGAGGTAGATTTGAAAGAAAAAAACACACCATTACACGATGCAACCGTAATCGGTGATACTGTTGGTGATCCTTACAAAGACACTTCTTCTGTTGCCTTGAACCCTATTATTAAATTTAGTACCCTTTTTGGTTTGCTCGCTGCCGAAATTGCTATTGAAATGATCGTGAGCGGACATGAGCATATCAGCCATATTATTGGTGCTGTTTTTCTCGCCATTGGGCTATTCTTTGTCTATCGCTCATTCTATGGAATGCGTATTAAAAGCTAGTTGATGAAGGGTTAAATACCTGTTCATAATATTTTAAACCGCAAAGTTTTGGATCTAATCCTTACTTTGTGGTTTTTTTGTGCTTTTTTTTATTGCCCCTTTATGTCTACGCCTATTTTTTCTGTATCCTTTTGAAAAATTGTTTCATTGAAAAGCCTTATAAATGCTCATAGTGAATACTATGCTCGAAAAAAGTGTATTTTAGCTTTTCTACGATAAAGGGCTGTTCTTCCATTTATTGGGATTGAGCTTTTTACTGAGATTTCTAAAGTATAAATTTAATAAGCGATTCAATGAAAAAGCATTTTATTATTCTCCTGGCTATAAGTTTTTGCGGGCTATTTATCCATGCACAAAATACTGATAAAACCTTGTTTAAAAGTTATGAACCCGGATTTTATCAAAATAGTATTTTAAAGGATATTCGTGAGCAGAAAAGCAAAAAACAAGCGCCAGCCAAAAAATATTTCAGGCTTGACTTTAGCGGGAAGGATTTTCCGGTAAATATTGCAGATTACACTGTTTTAGGGCATCTTTTACCACATTCCCAGGGAAGTACAGGAACATGCTGGTGCTTTGCAACAATCTCTATGCTCGAATCGGAAGTTCTTCGAAAAACATCAAAAGAGCTTGGGCTTTCTGAAATGTATATTGTTTATCATGAGTATATTGCCCGTGCCCGTGCCTTTGTGCAAAACAGAGGGGATATTTCATTTACCGAAGGCTCAGAGGCCACTTCCGTGCTGCGTATGATGAATCGCCATGGCATCGTGCCCCGTGAGGTTTTTTCCGGAATGCCCAAAGAGGCAAAATTTCATAATCATAAAGCGCTATTTCAGGAAATGGATGACTATTTGATGTCTGTAAAAAACACAAATGCCTGGAATGAAGAAGCTGTTGCTGAAACAATTGAGGCGATTTTAAACAAACACCTCGGTACACCGCCTGATACCTTTGTTTATGATGGAAAATCATATACGCCACAGGATTTTATGGCCGATTATTGCCAATTAAACCCTCGTGATTATTTTAGTTTTATGTCGACCATGTCGCAGAATTTTAACGAAAAAGGGGAGCTTGTTGAAGCAGATAACTGGTGGCATTGTGATGATTATTATAATCTAAGTATGCATGATTTTCTTGGCGCGTTGACTGAAAGCCTCGAAAAGGGTTATAGCGTTACGGTATGTGGCGATATTTCGGAGGTTGGCTTTGATAAAAATGTCGAAGTGGGCATTATCCCGGATTTTGATATCCCACAAGAATATATCAGCAATGAGGCGCGCCAGTTTAGGCTAAGCAATGGAAGTACTACCGATGATCATTGTATGCATGCCGTTGGTTTTCAAAAAACAAAAGATCATTTTTGGGTGCTCGTAAAAGATTCCGGAGCGGGTGGTTTTGATGGAGAAAATAAAGGCTATCGTTTTATACGCGATGATTATATCAAGCTGAAAATGATGAACCTGATGATGAACAAGGAGGGTGCACGGAGTTATCTCGATAAGATAATTAAATAGTATATTGACGGGCTGATCCCATGCCGAGACGTTAATTGCCTTGCAAATCTTTTTTGTCCATAAAAAGGAAAATATCTTCATTGTCCCGTTTCATCAGATAGCGTGTGCGGGCGAAACGCTCCAATGCCTCGGGGTCGTTCATTAGTTGATCATTTTCGTTTTGATAGCTTTGTGTTTCGCGCTCGTAAAACTCTTTTTCCTGTGTTAATTGCTTTAATGTGCGCCGGATTTTATATTGAGCAATGAAATTATTACTATCAAGAAACAGCATATGAAGTATAAAAAGCAGGATGATATAGAAGTATGGCTTTTTAAAAAGGGGTGGTATATTTGTGATCATGCTTTCTTGTTTTTTAATTTACAGTCCTAATTCATCATGAATTTCTTTCATTGCATTGATCGCCAATGCAGCAAATTCTGCGAGAGGAATACCGATTTGTTCGCATTCCAGAATATTCTCCCTTTTGACAGAAGCGGCAAATTTTTTTTCTTTCATGCGCTTGGTCACGGATTTTGTTTTTATGGCAGCAATTTTTTTATCAGGGTACACTAAAGTTGTGGCTGTGATTAGACCCGTTATCGTTTCTCCGGCGGCAAGGGCATGTTGGAAGATTGTTTCTCTTGGGCCAATTCCTTCAGCATCTTCATTATGATGAACAATAGCATCAATTACTTCTTCTGAAACTCCTTTGCCTTTCAGGATTACTGCCGCCATAGGGCCATGTGTCCGAGGGTCTGCATTGGTTTTTTCTACATCAATATCATGCAGTAATCCGGCTAAAGCCCATTCTTCTTCGTTTTCACCCAAATGCTTCGCCAAAGAACGCATAACGGCCTCAGAAGCAAGGCAGTGCTTGATCATGCTTTCGGTTTTTACATTTTCTCTTAATAATTCCAATGCTTCCTGCCTGTTCATATTTTTTGTTTTTGTCTGCTTAATCTTTTTAGTGTACATCAATATCATGCACCATAAACCAGAGATGCATTAAAATTTTGAAGATCTCATCACAATATTCATGGATGGCATTTGTGCTGCCCGGTAGTGTGAAAACTAAGCTGTTTTCGATGCAGCCTGCCACAGATCTGCTTAGTAGGGCTTTCATGTTTTTTTCTGCGCTTTTGATGCGTATATGTTCCATGATGCCGGGAATCTCTTTGTGGAGATGCTTCCGCACACATTCAACCGTAATGTCCTTGGTGCCAATGCCTGTTCCTCCTGTAGTAAACACAAAATCAACAGATTGAGCTACAGTTTCTAGGAGTAGTTTTTCAAGGGTTTCTGCATCATCAGGAATTAGATGGAAATCAATATGATAGTCTAAACCTTGATCTTCAAAGAAATTGGTGAGCTTTTTAGTGAGCGCCGGGCCACTTTTGTCTTTATAAATGCCTTCAAAAGCGCGCGAGCTCAAACAAACCACCAACAGCCGAAATGTATGCCTGTGCATTTTGTCTGAATTGCTTTTCGAATGCGTATTTATGATGCGATTGCCCATTTTTTCTGTTTTAATCTGAAAAAGCCGGCATAGAGCCGGCTATACACACATTTAAGGCAGAAATAGCTATTAAGCCAACAACTGCTTCACAATAACAGAGATAATTTTATTGTCGGCCTTGCCGGCCAATTTCTTGGAAACCATACCCATAACACGTCCCATATCTTTCATGCCCGATGCTCCGGTTTCTGAAATAACTGCCTGTACTTCAGCTTGTATTTCTTCTTCCGATATTTGTTCAGGAAGATATGCGCTAATGATCTTGGCTTGGAAAAGTTCTTCCTCGGCCATCTCAGTGCGTCCTTTTTCCTGGTAAATTGCGGCAGAATCTTTGCGTTGTTTCACCAATTTCTGCAAAGACTTTATTTCAACACTCTCGGGGATTTCTCCGCCGCTAGTGTCTTTGCCTGTTTTCAGAAGCAAAAGGGCTGCTTTAATCGCCCTTAATGCTTCAAGTTTTTGTTTGTCTTTCGACCGCATGGCGGCCTTCATATCCTCATTTATTCTTTCTGCTAATCCCATAATATTTTACCTTTTCATCCTTCTCATATAAAATTGCAACGACCTTAGTCCACATTATCATAAAGGAAGGAATTGTTTTTTTTGATCTCAGGGCCTTTATCGCCATCTTCCAAGCTGTAGCGCGATGCCTGAGAAATCGTTGAACTTGGAGTGTCTTCCAGATTGACATTTCTGCGTTCGTAAGCCGGACGTTCCATTTCCTGGATGCGCTCCTGGGAAAGCTTTAGGCTCATTCCTTGAAGTTTAGCCCTACGTTCTTGAGCCCTGCGTTTCATTTCCTGCATTTCTGCAGAATCAATTTCTTCTTCAGGAGCTGCAGCTGCATCTTCCTCGGGGGCCGGTTTTATAATAGGTTTTGAAATTGTCCTGGATATGGTTGCAGAAGTGGGGCTTGATGGAGCGTTTTCCTGAGAAGGTGCATCATCGTTTTTATTCACTGCCGGTCCACTAATCAATGTTATTTCTGTAATTGGTTTAATTGGTCTTGTGTCGTTTGAAGGGCTTGCCGCTTGTGGTGAATGGGTCGGCTTTGGGCTTGCTGGTGATTCGCCTAAAGTCATAACCGTTGGTACCTTGGATGGGTTTGTGGCAATGGATCTATTTTCAAAACCCGTAGCAATGAGAGTAATACTGATTTTTTCCCCAAGGCTTTCATCTATTCCGTTACCCCAAATTACATCAGAATCATCACCTGTTCTATCTGAAATATAATCTGTAATTTCTGCGATTTCGTCCATGGTCACTTCTTCGCGTCCGGAGGTAATATACAGCAGCATATTTTTTGCACCCCTGATGTCGTTATCGCTCAGTAATGGCGAGTTTAAGGCAGCTTCAACAGCATCTATGGCGCGGTTTTCCCCATCACCAATACCGCTTCCTAAAATAGCTGAACCGCTGTTTTTCATCACTGTTTTAACATCTTCAAAGTCTACATTGATATAGCCTTTTACAGTAATAATTTCCGCAATACCTTTTGCTGCTGTCGTTAAAATATCATCAGCTTTATGAAAAGCATCTTGCATTTTCAGGTTGCCATAGAGCTCACGAAGTTTATCATTGCTGATGACCAAAAGTGTGTCAACATAATTTTTAAGTTCTTCGATGCCTTTGATAGCCTGGTTTTTTCTTCGTTTTCCTTCAAAAGAAAAAGGAATGGTGACAATGCCCACGGTAAGGATATTCATTTCCCGCGCCACTTTGGCAATGATGGGGGCAGCTCCGGTGCCGGTTCCTCCACCCATTCCTGCGGTAATGAAAATCATTTGGGTATTTTTATCAAGCACTTCGTTGATTCTTTCTACCGTTTCCTCGGCAGATGATTTCCCTACCTCAGGGTTGGCTCCCGCGCCCAATCCTGTATTGCCTAACTGTATTTTGACAGGTACAGGACTGTCTTCAAGTACCTGGGCATCAGTATTGCAATTAATAAAATCAACATCTTTTATCCCTTGTTGAAACATATGGTTCACGGCATTGTTGCCGCCACCTCCGACACCAATCACCTTGATGATATTGGACTGTGCTTTAGGTAAGTCAAATTCTAACATATCTGTCATTGTTTTTCTATCCTTAAAATTAATAGCTATATTTTTTAAATGTGTGTTTATCTCTTTGATTTACTAACAGCTTATTGTTAATTACTTATTTGGCTATTCAGGGCTGTCATCAAACCATTTTTGTAATCTATCAAGAAATGTTCTGTTATCCTTATTTTTGCTTTGTTTTTTTATTGCCGGCTCATCTTTTTCTTCAGAAAGCATCGTTTCGTCTTTGATGCCTTGTTTCATCCTGCGCTCCATTTCGGCTTCATAGCGTTCTAAGCCTTCGATAACTAGTCCAATTCCGGTAGCATACATTGGGCTTGCCATATCCTCTTCAACGCCGGCAGCAAGATGCTCGTTTGGGTAGCCGATACGTACATCCATAGTAGTCACAAATTCAGTTAATTGGCCAATATGTTTCAGCATTGCCCCGCCTCCTGTTAAAACAACTCCGGCAATAAGTTTTTTCTCAAAGCCTGAGTTTTTGACTTCATAGTAAACATGCTCTAGAATTTCTTCCATGCGTGCCTGAATAATGTGCGCCAGGTTTCTTAGTGTGATTTCCTTTGGAGGGCGCCCCCTCAGTCCGGGAATCGCAACAATTTCATCGTCGCGGTTTTCTGCTGCAAGCGCAGAACCAAATTTAACTTTGAGCTCTTCGGCGTGTTTTTTAATAATGGTGCAGCCCTCCTTAACATCCTCTGTTATAATGTCTCCACCAAAAGGGATTACTGCTGTATGACGGATAATATTGTCATGAAAAATGGCTATATCTGTTGTGCCGCCACCAATATCAACCAATGCAACGCCTGCCTCTTTTTCTTCATCGCTCAGCACTGCTTTTGCCGATGCTATTGGCTCCAAAATTAGGTCAACAACTTCGAGTCCGGCTTTTTTTACGCAGGTATAAATGTTTTTTGCAGCCGCAGTCTGAGCAGTAATAATATGGAAATTGGCTTCCAGGGAGTTTCCCAACATCCCAACAGGTTGCTTAATTCCTTGCTCTGAATCAATAATATATTCTTGTGGAATAACATCAATTACCTGTTCGCCGGGATTTACATTCAGGTTATACATGCTGTTAATCAGGCTGTCAATATCATTTCTGCTGATGGCTTCATCATTATTGGTGCGTATAATGCTTCCGCGATGCTGTATGCTTTTAATATGTTGGCCTGCAATGCCCACATTCACGTATTTTATTTTCTCCCCACATTTCTGTTCTGCTTCTTCGATGGCTCGTTTTATGGAGTCAACTGTGTTTTCGATATTGGAAACAACACCTCTTTTTACTCCAATGGATTCTGTTTTACCATAACCAAGAATAGATATTTTGCCATGTTCTGCCCTTTGGCCTACAATGGCAGCAATCTTGGTGGTTCCAATGTCTAGTCCGACAATAAATACTTTTGATGGGTCCATAGCTTATCTTTTTGTGCAAACGATTTGATTTTCAAATTCTAAATTAATTTTCTTGTACTTACTCCATTGGTTTTTTCCCGGTCCGCGACTATAGAAATTTTGCAGCTTGCTTAACTTTTCTGTGCTGTTGTCAATCGTGCCAAATTCAATATAATGGCTTCCTAAAGCCGGAATAAGTATGATTTTTTTATTTTTTTCGATAAAAATTTGCGAGATCATAGTGCTCAATAATTGCGATTCATTTATTTTTTGATATAAATCCAGGATCTCTTTATTTAATAAAGAATCATTTCTCGTTATTGAGCCGTTTATAATAATGGTCCGTGCTGCCTTTCCTGCCTTTGCAGGGATTTCGTTGCCGTTCTCATCAATAAAATAATCTGATCCTGTCTGTGGGAAGATGTGTATTATTGGCGTTTTTTGTGTCGCTTCAAGATGTAAATTCCCTGAAATAGAAGTGTATACACGGCTTTCAAGTACATAGGGATTTTCGAGTATCAGGCTTTCTAGTTTTTTGCAGTCAATTTTTTTAAGAGGTATTGTTTTTAAACTGTCGTTTGATATGTGTATGTTCTTTAGAATATCCTGTACATCAATCAAAGTGTCTTCTGATGGATAAGTAATTTCAATTTCTACAGCACGGCACTTGCTTTTATAATGCCGAAGCACCGTAAAGCCGGTGATTAGCACGAAAAAGCCTGCCAATATAATCCAAAGGGCGGTATGTGCGAGCTGTTTAAATTTCACTTTTTCTTTTGTTTAAGAGTGTTTGTTTTATGTCCTCACGAAGTTTATCAATATCACCGGCTCCGGCTAAAAGAAATATATTTTCACTGCGTTTTGCTACATTGCCCAGCAGCTCTTCCTTGCTGCATAAATAGCCTTCTGTATCTTTTAGCTGATTGAGAATGAGTCCAGAGTCTACTCCTGCAATTGGTTTTTCCCTTGCGGGATAAATATCAAGGAGATAACAGCAGTTACAGGCTGAAAGCTCTCTGGCAAATTCTTGGGCAAAATCCTGTGTACGGCTGTATAAATGAGGCTGAAAAACACAGCAAATTGTCTGATCGGGATAAATTTCCTTTACAGATCCGATCAATGCTTTGAGTTCTGTCGGATGGTGTGCATAATCGTCGATTAGGATTAATTCCGGTTCGCGGATTAAGTACTCAAACCTACGGTAAACTCCCTTATAAGTTTTAAGGGCTGCTGAAATCGCTTCTTTTTCTACATTATTGAGTAAGGCTAAAGCTGCTGCAGCCAATGCATTTTCAATATTGATGCGTCCCATCGCCGGCATGCATAAATCACTTAAAACCAGTTTGGGGCTGTGCAAATCAAAATAGTAATATCCATTGCTTTGCCTGATCCTGCGAATATAGAAATCGGCGGCCTCATCATTGATATCATAGGTATAGACCCTTGCACTAGTATGAATTTTCAGTCCTTTTTTTAGCAAAATTGTGCCCTCTTTATCCACTTGCAGTGCAAATTCCTGAAATGCCTCGGTCAATTTATCATGGCTCTTGTAAATGTCAAGATGGTCTGCATCCGTGGAGGTAATAATGGCCATATAGGGCTTCAAACGAAGGAAAGAGCGGTCAAATTCATCTGCTTCCACGATGATGTTCTCGCTTTGCTGGATAGATTTAAAATAATTGCTTTTATAATTATTGCTGATGCCTCCAATGATGGATGTTCCTCCCTTTTTTGCATGCATATAAATATGCCCGAGTATGCTGCTCGTTGTTGTTTTTCCGTGTGTTCCGGCAACAGCAAAACATTTTTGTGTATTTGTAATATCGGCTAAAACTTCGCTGCGTTTCTTGATTGGAATATACTGTTTATCAGAAAAATAATTAAGAATATTGCAGTCTTTAGGGATGGCAGGTGTATAAACAATAAGTGCGGGGTTTTTTGGGCATAGGCTTATTTCATCATCAAAGAAAATCTGGATGCCTTCTTTTTGTAAGGCATCAGTAATATGCGAGCGATGGGCGTCATATCCCGAAACCAAGGCTCCACAGTCACGGAAATACCGCGCCAAAGCGCTCATCCCAATGCCGCCGATACCAATAAAGAATATGTTTTGTTGCCCGTACATTATTTTTTCGGTTTTTTTTGTTGATGATTTTGAGCCAGGCTCATTACTTCCTGGGCGATGCGTTCATCGGCATCAAGTATACCAAGTGGCGCAATATTATCTGATAAATGTTGTCTTTGAATATTATTGCCCATCAGTTCAAGGACTGTTTCGGTGATTTTAGTATTGATTTCATTGTTTGGAATAAGCAATGCGGCGTTTTTGTCGAGCAATGCTTGTGCGTTTTTGGTCTGATGATCTTCTGCAGCTGTTGGCAGTGGAACGAAAATGCTCGGTTTTGCTATGGCACAAAGTTCAGAAATCGCAATGGCACCGGCTCTACTGATAACCAGATCGGCAGCGGCATAAGCAAGATCCATACGTTGGATAAACTCTACAGCCCTGACTAATTTTAGTTGTTGTGCCTCAACAGCTTTTACGGCCTGCTCGTAATACAGTCTTCCGGTTTGCCAAATGATCTGTATATTGTTGTCTTCGAGCTCTTTCATATGATTTTTGACCGCTTCATTAACAGCAAGGGCGCCTAGGCTACCGCCAACAACCAGAAGGGTTTGCCTGTGGGCTTCCAATCCAAAAAAGTCGTAGGCTTCAGTGCTTTTCCCTTTGATATTTACAACCTCTTTTCTGATAGGATTTCCTGTATAAACAATTTTTTCTTTCGGGAAATATTGTTCCAAATGATCGTAGGCCACACAAATTTTTGCTGCTTTTTTGGCCAATAAACGGTTCGTGATTCCGGGATATGAGTTTTGTTCCTGAATCAGGCTGGGGATTTTCTTGTTATTGGCTGCTTTTAGTGTTGGGCCACTGGCAAAGCCACCAACGCCAACAACGACATCCGGTTTAAAATCTTTTATTATTGCAGCTGCTTTTCTCATGCTCGCCCAAAGCTTAAATGGGAAAGAGAGATTGCTTAGTGATAAGCTCCTTTTAATGCCACTGATCCATAGTCCTTTAATATTGTAACCGGCCTGTGGGACTTTTTCCATTTCCATTTTGCCGATTGCTCCAACAAAAAGGATTTCTGCATCGGGCTGCTTCTCTTTTATGGCATTGGCAATAGCAATAGCAGGAAAAATATGCCCGCCTGTGCCGCCGCCACTGATGATTACCCGTATGTTTTTATCTTGTGTCTTCACTTTATGCTGTTTGTCTTTTTGTACTGCCGTCGTTTTGCCTGCTTACACTGATTAGTAATCCAAATTGTATGCAGGTAATTACCAACGATGTGCCGCCCATACTAATCAAAGGAAGTGTTTGGCCTGTAACCGGAAATAAATGCACGGCTACGGCCATATTTATAAATGCTTGAAAAACCATGGCAAATGTGATCCCGATGGCCAATAATGCCCCAAATTTGGAATTGCTTCGCGATGCAATTCGTATTCCTCTGAATAATAGAATAATATATAAAGCGATTAGAGGAATGGCCCCAAAAATAAGTCCGTATTCTTCAATAATAATGGCGAAAATAAAATCGGAATAGGGGTGGGGCAAGAAATTTCTTTGCGTGCTATTCCCGGGGAATTTTCCAACGAAACCGCCTGTGGCAATAGCAATTTTTGCCTGATCTACCTGATAATTATCCGATTTCTCGCTATCATCGTTAGTGAAACTTTCGACACGATTCACCCATGTTTCAGCCCTTGGAAGTACTTGAGGAAACAAAGACCCAATAGCAAGAATCAGTATAATCCCTAAAATTCCCATTCCAATAAGCCCTGTGATGTATTTCAAATGTACCCTGCCAATAAACATCAGGACAATAGTGATTACCATCAGCATTGCTGCTGTGGAGAAGTTTGCCGGCAAAATCAATACGAAAATGATAAAAGCAGGTAGGAAAACAGGTAAAAAACCCTGCTTAAAATCTTTTATAACATTTTGTTTTTTAGATAAAACGCGTGCGATATAGATCAATAATATGGTTTTTGCCAGGTCGGAAGTTTGAAATGTAAAGCCTGTTCCGGGGATCACCAGCCATCTGTTTGCCTGATTGATGTTTGCGCCGGAGACAAGAGTGAAAAGAAGCAACGGAATAATAAGATACAATCCGATTTGTGCCAATCGGCCAATCGTTCTGAAAGGAATAAATTGAACGCCCATTATAAAGCCTATGCCGATTGCAAGAAAACCAATTTGTCGCAGCAAATAATAAGTAATATTGCCATCTTGCTTCATAAAAGCAAGTGTTCCTGTAGCACTAAAAACAGCCAAAACAGAGTAGGTGGCAAAAATGAAAAAGATGCCCCATATTACTTTGTCCGTTTTTAGGCTCGCTTTAATCGTATGTTTAATCCCGTCTATCAATCGAGTTTAGTTTAGAGTTTTTTTACTGCATTTTTAAACGCCCAACCGCGTTCTTCATAATTTTTAAAAAGATCGAAACTGGCGCATGCCGGAGAGAGTAAAACGCAATCCCCAAGCTGTCCGTTTTCATATGCATATTGAACAGCATCATTCATGCTTTGGGTTTGCGAAATGTCTTCAACAGACCCGGAAAAAGCATCATAGAGTGCTTTATTGTCTTTGCCCAAGCAAATGATCCTTCTGACTTTTTCCTTAACTAATGGGATGAGGTCGGAATAATCATTGCCTTTATCAATACCACCGGCAATCCATACAATAGATTTATTCAGGCTTTCCAGGGCGTACCATGTTGAGTTTACGTTTGTTGCTTTTGAGTCATTGATAAACTCAATACCATGAACGTTTGCGACATGCTCTAAACGGTGCTCCACATTTTTAAAATCAGAAAGACTGTCTTTTAGACTGCTTTTCCGAACATCCAACAAACGAGCAGCAATGCCAGCCGCCATTGAATTATAAATATTGTGTTTTCCCTGTAATGCTAATTTTTCAAGCGTCATATCAAATGTATTTTGTCCTGTTTCTATTTTTATTTGGTCATTTTCAAGCCAGGCGCCCTGCACCAATGCTTCTTTTATACTGAACGGATATAGCGGAACGTCCTTGGCAACATGATGAAGAAGCTTTTTAATTTCTGGATCGTCATGGCAAAAAATAAATGAATCCTTTTTTCCCATGTTTCGTACAACCCTCATCTTTGAAGAAGCATACTTGCTGAAATCATGATCATACCTGTCCATATGGTCGGGTGTGATGTTCGTGAGTACAGCAATATCTGCTTTGAAATCAAACATGCCGTCTAGTTGAAAACTGCTGATTTCTAGCACATACACATCGTGCTGCTCTAGGGCGACCTGTTTGGCAAAACTTTGCCCGATATTCCCGGCCAGCCCAACATTTATTCCTGCATTTTTCAGGATATGATAGAGCAGCAATGAGGTAGTAGTTTTTCCATTGCTTCCGGTTATGCAAATACGTTTTGCATTGGTGTAGCGTCCTGCAAATTCAATCTCGGAGATAACCGCTATTCCTTTTTCTTTGGCCTCCAAAAGAATGGGAACCGTATCCGGAATTCCGGGGCTTTTAATAATTTCATCGGCCCTGAATACTTTCTCTGGACTGTGCCCGCCTTCTTCATATGCGATACCATGCTGTGAAAGAACGTTTTTGTATGCTTCGGTAATGTGTCCCTTATCAGTAAGGAACACATTCATTTTCTTAGACTTAGCTAATATAGCTGCGCCTGTTCCGCTTTCTCCGCCCCCAAAAACCACTATGTTTCTGATGGCCATTTTTTATGTGTTTTATCGTTGTCAACTACCTGAGTTTAAGTGTTACAATGGTTAATACGGCCAGCATAATCCCTACAATCATAAATCGTAATACAATTTTGGGTTCGGGATAGCCAAGCTTTTGAAAATGATGATGCAAAGGAGCCATTTTGAAGATCCTTCGGCCAGCCCCAGTTCTTTTTTTTGTGTATTTAAACCAGCTTACCTGCAATACAACAGAGAAATTTTCGGCAAGAAAAATTCCACATAATATTGGGATAAGCAGCTCTTTTCGGATAATGATCGCAAATACTGCCACAATGCCTCCCAAGGCAAGACTGCCTGTATCGCCCATAAAAACTTGGGCAGGATATGAATTGTACCATAGAAATCCCACCGCAGCACCAACAAAAGCGCTAATAAAGATTGTAAGCTCGCCAGTATTTGGGATGTACATGATGTTTAGATAATCAGCAAATATGATGTTGCCTGAAACCCAGGCTAATATACCGAGAGTTGCCCCGATAATGGCAGAAGTACCTGTGGCAAGGCCATCCATCCCGTCGGTTAGGTTAGCACCATTGCTTACTGCTGTGATGATAAATATAACAATGGGAATAAATATTAGAAAAGCCCATTTCCCGGCTCCGTCACCTAGCCAATGAATCAATGTAGCATAGTCAAACTCATTGTTTTTTACAAAAGGAATCGTTGTTTTTGTGGACTTTACTGCGGTTTCTGAAAAAGTTTTTGTGGCGCGTTTGTATTGTTCAGCATCCATTATATTGTTTTCCTTGATATATAAATGTGCATCGTCTTTTTCGCGAATCACAACATTCGGACTAAAATAAAGCGCCGAGCCAATCATTAAACCCAGTGTTACCTGACCAAATATTTTAAAGCGCCCCCTTAAGCCATCTTTCTTTTTCCTGAAAACTTTGATATAATCATCTAAAAAGCCGATCAATCCCAGCCAAACAGTAGTCAAAATCATTAATTGGATATAGATATTATCGAGCTTGGCGAAAAGCAATGTGGGAATAATAATGGCTGCAATAATAATCAGTCCTCCCATGGTTGGCGTCCCTTGTTTTTCTATCTGACCCTCAAGTCCCAGATCACGCACGGTTTCGCCGACTTGTTTCTTCCGTAAATACTTGATTATGCGCCCACCAAATAAAAGGGAGATAATTAAAGAAGTAATTACTGCTGCAGCGGCACGGAATGAAATATATTGGAATACACCTGCTCCGGGTATATCAAATGCTTCATGTAGGTATGTGAATAGATAATAGAGCATATTATTTCTGGCTTGTTTTGAGTTCGCTTAAAAGAATTTCTTTGTCGTCGAAAGAATGCTTGATTTTGTTGATTTCCTGATATTTTTCATGGCCCTTGCCGGCAACAAGAACAATATCGCCATCGCCGGCCAACTGAACTGCAGTGCGAATTGCTTCCTTTCGGTTGGTGATGCTGAGTGTTTTCTGTCTTTGGCTGTTTGTAGTCAGGCCTTTTTCTATATCCTTAATGATGTCTTCCGGGTTTTCAGAGCGTGGATTATCGGATGTGATGATAAAGCGGTCGCTAAGGCTGGCAGCAATGTTTCCCATTTCAGGGCGTTTGCTTCGGTCGCGGTCGCCTCCAGCCCCAGCCACACAAATAATTTGCCCTTTATCGCTTTTAATTTCCTGTAATGTTTCCAGTACATTTTTTAATGCATCGGGCGTGTGTGCATAATCAATAATACCGGTCACACTTCCAGTGTTTCTGATAAGTTCCATGCGACCTTCTGCTGCATGAAGACTGCTAATGGACTCCAATACCTCTGTTTGTTTTTGTCCACATTCAATGGCTGCTGCATAAATCGCTGCAATATTGTATGCATTGAATTTTCCGCTGAGCAGCGACCAGATTTGCTGCCCATTAAGATCTAGATGGAGCCCTTCCAGGCTGTTTTCAAGAATGCGGCATTTGTAGTCGGCCATTTGTGTGAGACTGTAGCTGCGTTTTCTGGCTTTTGTGTTTTGCAACATGGTCGTGCCATTTTTGTCGTCAAGATTAGTGATGGCAAAAGCGGTTTTTGGCAAGTCATCAAAGAATGCTTTCTTGGCATGAATATAATTGAGAAAGCTGCCGTGATAATCAAGATGATCGTGGGTTATATTGGTAAAAATTCCCCCGCTAAAATGAAGCCCGGCAATTCGTTTTTGGTCGATGGCATGTGAACTCACTTCCATAAAACAATAATCGCAGCCGGCATCCAGCATTTTGCTGAGCAAAGAGTTTATTTGAACAGCATCCGGTGTTGTATGTGTGGACTTAAGTATTTGATGATTAATCTTGTTTTCAACTGTAGAGAAGAGGCCTGTTTTGTAGCCGAGCGTCATAAATAATTGATGCAAAAGGCTTGCAATAGTCGTTTTGCCATTTGTTCCGCTCACGCCTACCAACTTTAGTTCCTTGGATGGATGATTGTAATATGCTGAAGCTAAGAGGCCTAACAAATTATGGGTGTCATCGCATACGATCCAAGTTGTGTCAATGTCTGCATTTTCAGGCAACTGCTCGCAGGCGATTACTTTTATGCCTTTTTCGATTAGCTGAGGGATAAAACGGTGGCCATCGCTGCTGCTTCCTTTTTGTGCAACGAATAAATTTCCCGGTTTGGCTTTGCGCGAATCAAATTCAATGCCTGAGATTTTTCGGTTGTGTGTCCCGATGATCCGAAGCCCATTTATTTGTTTTAATATGTCGTTAAGATCCTTCAAATTTGACTTTATTTTGTTGCCAGTAATAATTCGATTTTATTTCCTTTTTTAAAAGTACCACCGGGGTTTAGGGATTGTTTGCTGACGCGTCCCATCCCGTTTATTTTGACTTCCAGACCAAGCGATTCAAGCATATAAATGGCGTCTTTTGCTGCCATTCCTCGAACATCTGGTACTCTTTTTTGTAGAATATTTCTTTCTTTGAATTCTAGTTTGTCTTCGTCGCGATGTATTGTAACCCAGCGGGCATCATTTCCCATTTCGGGTGCATCTATCTGAAGCTCATTGTATATTTGCTTTAAGTCCGGATAATATCCCGACCAAATGGCTGGTGTTACGCCAGTGCCGGTGATGCTGTCTGTGATTAATCCACGATGAATGGCCAGATCTGTTGCATATACTCTGTCAGCTATTGCTTTAAAGACTGGCGCTGCTACACTGCTGGCATAAAATTTTCCGGCTGATGGGCGGCTAATCACGACAATGCAGCTGTACTTGGGGTTTTTTGCAGGGAAATATCCTGCAAAAGTGGCGTTATAATGTGTTTTGTCATATCGTCCATTTATGGCAATTTGTGCTGTTCCTGTTTTTCCGCCAAGGGTATATGGGCTGTTTTTAAAAACAGTTTCAACGGTTCCGTCTGTGGCAACGCCCACCAAAAGATCTTGTGCTTTTTGAATTGTTTTTTGTGATGCAATGGAATTCTTTATGACCTCGGTCTCGAAAACTTTCGTTGTTTTTCCGGCTTTTCGTATTTCTTTTGCCAGAATGGGTTTTACCATTTTTCCGTCATTGGCTACCGCATTATATAATGTAAGTACTTGAAGCGGGGTTAAGAGAACTTCATAGCCAATCGACATCCATGGAAGACTGACTAAGGACCATGATGGGTCGTCGGGGTTTTTAATATATGGCGTTCCTTCTCCTGCTAGTTCAAAGCCTAAAGGTTTGTTTAGCGACATATCGTAGAGGCGATCTATATATTTTTGTGGTCGTTTGCGATATCCTCTATCGATGATGCGTGAAACCCCCACATTGGATGATTTTTCGAAAACTTTACGAACCGTTGGAAAACCTTCATCAATCTTATGATCATCGTTCATCGTTCGGTTTTCATATTTCCAATGACCATCACCTGTATATATGGTGTCATCAAGGGCTACAATATTATCTTCCAGAGCCGCAATAATTGAAGCAAGTTTGAATGTCGATCCCGGTTCCATGCTTTCAGCAATGGCATAATTGAAATATTCTCCGTATTCCCCTTTTTTATTCTTTTTGAGATTCGCCATTGCTAGGATTTCCCCGGTGCTAACTTCCATTACAATGGCGCAACCTGCAACAGCATTCTGTTTTTTCATTTGAAGCAGGAGTGCGTTTTCGGCAACATCCTGTATGTTCACATCGATGCTTGTTACAATATCGCTCCCATTTTGAGGCTCTATATCTTGGCTATAATCAACAGGAATCCAATATCCTCCGGCGATTTTACGCACCAGCCTTACACCGCTTTCCCCTTCGAGATATTCTGAATATCTGCCTTCGAGTCCAACAGAAATGCCGGCATCTTTAATTTCATAACCAATGGTTCTTTCAGCCAACATTCCAAAAGGCATTTTGCGCTTGTTCTGCTGAAGGGAAATCAGGCCTCCTTTGTATTTGCCCCGACGGAATATCGGAAACTTGCTCAGTTTTTTGAGTTGGCCGTAGTCTACATTTTTCTGAATCAGCAAATAACGATTGCCTTTGTCGCGGGCATTTTGCAATATACTACTATACTTTTGGCGTGTTTTGTCATGAAATAATTTGGAAAGCATTAAAGCCAAAGAATCCCTTTTGCTATTGAACAGCTTGGTGCTGATGTGTGGGGAGGCAATGTCCATACGAATTTCAAACATTGGTACAGTAGTGGCCAATAAGCTGCCATTTCGTGAAAGAATATTTCCGCGCATTGCTTCAATACTTTCAAGGCGGATGCTTTCTTCCTGCGCTTTTTGTCGCAGTTCATGACCCTCAACTTGTTGAATATAAACAACCTTTCCAAGGATTAACAGTCCAAGAATGGATGCCAATGATGCAATGAAGTATGCTCTTCCTAATATGTCGTTTCTGACCTTTTTCATTCTTCGTCCACTATGATGATTGTTGGTGGTACTGTTGATTCCTTAATGCCGGTTGCTTCTAGTTTTCGGGCAATATATGACTGCCTCGAACTATCCATCAACTGTGATTTTGAGCTGATATATTCGTATCTGAGCTTTATAAGTTCTTGCTTTGTTTCCTGAATTTTCCTGTTGTTTTTTTCACTGACATATGCGTTTGTGATATATATAAGCGACATCAGAATAAACAATATAAAATAGGGCGCTAACCTTGCTGTTTCCCTTTTTTCCATGAAGCCGCCAAAAAGTGTAATGCTCAGAAGACCTTTGTTTTTTCTTGGCCTTTTTTTGGGCGTTGGCTCTTTATGCGCTTCCTCAATGGGGTTTTTAACATTCACTTTACTCATAACTGTCCCCTTTCTGCAACCCTTAATTTGGCGCTTCTCGATCTGGGATTAGAAGTTATTTCAGCTTCATCGGCAATGATTGGTTTTCGGTTGATTGGTTTAAAGGGCGCAAGCAGGTTCCCGTAGAAATCCTTTTCTTGATGCCCATCGAAATGACCTGAGCGCATATAGTTTTTTACCAAACGATCTTCCAATGAATGATAAGTAATTACCGACAATCTGCCTCCGGCTTTAATAAGCGGGCCACAAGCCAGAAGAAATTCCTGAAGAGCATCAAGTTCATGGTTTACTTCTATTCTTAGTGCTTGAAAAACCCGTGCTAAATATTTGTTTTCCTGATATCTAGGGGCACAAGTCTGACAGAGCTCATTGAGTTGGCCGGTTGTTGTTATTTGTTTTTTTTCACGGGAGGCGATGATGGTCCTGCAGAGTTTTCCTGTATTTTTAATCTCGCCATATTGTTTGAAAATTCGATATAAATCTTCTTCTTCATACTCATTTACAACGGTTTGTGCGCTTAATTCATCGTTTTGGTTCATGCGCATATCCAAAGGGCCATCAAAACGGATGGAAAAGCCCCTCTCCGCTGTATCAAATTGGTGGGATGATACGCCAAGATCGGCCAGTATGCCATCAACAGGAATGCTCTTGTAGAGTTTTAGGAAGTTTTTTAAATATCGAAAATTATGTGGAACAAGAGTAAAGCGCGAATCCTCAATATTGTTGCGAAGAGCATCGGCATCCTGATCAAAACCAAAGAGTTTGCCCTGATCATTTAGATGGGATAAAATTTCCCTGGAATGGCCACCTGCTCCAAAAGTAACATCAACATAAATACCTGAAGGATTAATGTTTAATCCCTCTGTACTCGGCTTTAATAATACAGCTTGATGATACGTCATGCCTGAATGCTTCAATTATTTCTATGAAAAGTCTTCTTCTGTTTCGTCAAATTCAAGCCCGCCCATTACTTCTTCGGTCAATTCTCCAATGTCAATATCAGGGTCGTTAATGCTTTTCTCGTATAGGTTCTTGTCCCAAATTTCCAAACGGTCAAGCAATGGGGCTATTACAACATTTTTTGTTAATTCGCTGAAAACCAGCAAATCTTTGGCAATATTAATTCTGCCTGTTGCGTCGGGTTCAATGCGTTTTGCTCCGGACAGAAAACGCCTGATAAAAATATCATGCCTCTTTTTAAAGCGGTTTAGCTTATTAATCCGCTTTAGCTCTTTTTTCCATTCCGGTAAAGTATATAGATCCAGGCATTGGTTCATAACACTTCTTTTAAGCACAAAGCCTTCTGGAGAGGCGGCAATTAGCTGTTTTTTGAGACTAGCAGGCAGCAGAATGCGACCTTTCGCATCCATTTTGCACTCATGCATCTCAATGAAATCCAGCATAATTTTAATATTTTGTCCAAATATACAAAACAACTCCCCACTATTTGACACAAAAAAACACTTTTCCCCACTTTGTTGAAAACTTTTTTTGCCTTTCGCCTTTTATTAATAAAATGGGGGTATTTATATGATTGAATAATAGCGGTTTATGGTGTTTGGGAAAAATGGGGGGAATTTTATTGAGAATGGCGTCATTTGTTGCAAATATTTACGAAAAAATTAGGCGGATTTTGTCGGTGAATTATCTTTATATTTGTAATGATCATGGATGCAAATACTATACTCAAACAATATCTGGTGCCACGGACCAATACCAATGAAATTTCAGATCGTTTCATTGATGTTAAGGAAGTTATACGAAAAAAAAGCCCTAAAGCTGCAAAATTGCTTCCGGCTTTTGTGTTTCGTTTGATTGAGCGCATTATCCATCAGGATGAGATTAATCGCATGGTTTATACTTATCGGGAAGATTTCGGGCTTTCATTTGTAAATAAATGCTTAGACGATTTGGGGGTTCGTTTGCAAGTAGAAGGACTTGAAAATATTCAGGCAGATACGCGTTATCTGATTGCTTCGAATCATCCTTTGGGCGGTCTTGATGGGCTTTCTTTGATTTCTGCTATTTCTGCTGTCCGTAGGGATATTGTTTTTCCGGTCAACGATATTTTGTTAAATGTGCCTCAACTTCAACCTCTGTTTATTCCTGTGAACAAACATGGTTCTAATGCAGAAAACCGGAATGTATTTAATGCTGCTTTTGAATCGGATTATATGATTTTGTATTTCCCTGCAGGATTGGTTTCCAGAAAGCATAAAGGAATTATACGTGATCCTGAATGGAAAAAGACATTTATTACAAAAGCCGTTTCATATCAGCGAGATGTGTTGCCGGTTTTTATTAATGGCAGAAATTCAAACTTTTTTTATTCTTTTGCCAACTGGCGAGTGCGGCTCGGCATAAAAATGAATTTAGAAATGGCTTTATTGCCGGATGAATTATATAGTTCAAAGCAAAGAGATATTCATATTCGTATTGGTAAACCATTGTCTTATAGTAATTTTACTAAAGATAAGCGTCCAAATGAATGGGCTGCATTGGTGCGTGAACATGTGTATCGATTGGCAGAAGGACATGATAATTTTGATGGACTCAAAAATGTGTAAGATGGAAGACATTATTCCCAAAGTAGACCGCTCCCTTATTCGTAGGGAATTAACAGAACATAAATTTGTTCGCAAAACCAATTATGGAGACCGACGTATTTTTATCGTGACCCATCATGATTCGCCAAACACCATGCGCGAAATTGGTCGCTTGAGGGAGGTTTCCTTTCGTGATGCAAAAGGAGGCACTGGTCGGGAAGTTGATATCGATGCATACGATACGGCAGCAAATCCATTTAAGCAATTGATTGTTTGGGATCCGGTTGATCAGGAAATTATTGGTGGCTATCGCTTTATTGATTGCAATGAACTCGTTATTGATGAAGATAGTACGGTGCATTCGCCTACAGGGAAGCTCTTTAATTTTAGTGAAAAATTTATCAAAGAGTATATGCCACATACTATTGAACTGGGGCGCTCTTTTGTGCAGCCTTCCTATCAGGCTTCTTATAATATTCGTAAAGGAATGTTTTCTCTGGATAATCTTTGGGATGGTCTTGGCGCTTTGGTAATTGACAACCCCAATATCAATTATTTCTTTGGGAAAATGACCATGTATGCTCATTATAACCTGATGGCAAAGCAATTACTACTAAATTTTCTGCATAAATTTTTCCCCGATCCTGATCATCTTGTTGTGCCCCATCAACATTGCTGTGTCGATATGTTTGATCAAAAAATCTCAGAATTATTTACAGGTACTTCATATGATGAAAACTATAGAATACTGAATAAACGCATCAGGGAATATAAAGAGAATATCCCGCCGCTCTTTAATGCATATATGAATTTGTCGCCAACAATGCGCACTTTGGGTACTGCCGTAAATACTGTTTTTGGTGATGTGGAAGAAACCGGGATTATTATTACGATTGATGATGTTTATGAAACAAAGAAAAAAAGGCATCTTGCTACTTATCTAAAAAATAGAATGAAACTGGGAAATATTAAGTTTCAAATCCGCAAACCAAAATAATTAATATGGAACATATTCATGCCGAATTTTTAAAAAGCAGTAGTGTGCTTAAAGAGTGCCCGGAACCCGATAAACCGGAATTTGCATTTATTGGGCGCTCAAATGTCGGAAAATCATCGCTGATTAATATGCTGGTAAATAATAAATATTTGGCTAAAACCTCGGGGAAACCGGGTAAGACCAGGCTCATAAATCATTTTATTGTGAATGATCAGTGGTATTTAGTTGATTTACCGGGTTTTGGATATGCCAAAGTCTCTAAAGTACAGCGTGAGAAATGGGAGAAAAGCAGCATGAACTATCTGACCAAAAGGGAAAATCTGCGGATGATTTTTTTATTGATCGATAGTCGCATCCCACCGCAAACAATAGACCTTGAGTTTATGGAAATGCTTGCTACAAAGAATCTGCCTTTTGTTATCCTTTTTACGAAATGTGATAAGTTGAAAAAGAAGAAAATTGCCCAAAATATAGAAGAGTATCAAAAAGAACTGTCAAAAACATGGACAGAACTTCCCTTTGCGATCACTACTTCTGCTGTTGATAAATCGGGGCGCGATGAAATTTTTTCTGTGATCGAACAGTTGCAATAAAAAATCCCTGCCTGTTTGATTAAGGCAGGGATTTTGTTTTTATTCAGTATAAAATTTTAATCCTATTCAAATTCCAATAGCAATTGAGCTTTTGGAATTTTTTGATTCACTTGGATATGTATTTTTTTGATTTTGCCGCTAATTGGTGCTTCAATTTCATTGCGCATTTTCATTGCTTCCAAAACCAATAAGATATCGCCGGCCACAACTTCCTGGCCTTCTTCTACCCTGATTTCCAGAATCAAACCGGGAATAAATGCCTTCAGGAGTTTTTCATTAGGCTTTTTATATTTCTCGCGATTTTGAAATTTTTTGGTATATAGCGTTTTATATACGGCATCATCTATAATAAGCTCGTTGAAATCCTGATTTTCTGTCTTGCTGCTCATAAGCAAATATTGTTATGTAAGTAATGTGTACTTATAAGTCCAATCATAGCCAAATAGCCGAAAAGAATTCAGTTCATTAGGCTATGATTGATCTTTGTATTTATTGTCCGTTTAAAACGGTGGAATACCATGCTTTTTAAAGATGGGTTTTTCCGATTTCGTTGCGGAGATTGTTAAGGCATGTCCGATAAAATGCCTAGTTTCCCTAGGGTCAATCACTGCATCAACATAGCCATAAGCTGCAGCAACATAAGGATTTGCAAACTTATTTTTGTATTCTTCGATTTTCTGCTGGCGCATTGCTTCAGGATCTTCAGCCTGCAATATTTCTTTTCGGAAAATAATATTTGCAGCACCTTCAGGTCCCATAACGGCAATTTCAGCTGTTGGCCAAGCAAAAACAAAATCTGCTTTCAGGTGATGGGAACACATAGCAATATAACCTCCACCATATGCTTTTCTTAGAATAATGGTGATTTTTGGAACAGTTGCTTCAGAATAAGCATAAAGAACTTTTGCTCCATGCCTGATCACACCCGCATGTTCTTGGTCAACGCCTGGCAAATAACCGGGAAGGTCAACCAAAGTCACCAATGGAATATTAAACGCATCGCAATAGCGAATAAAACGAGCTGCTTTATCAGACGAATCTACATCAAGCACACCAGCAAGAACTAATGGCTGATTGGCTACATAACCAACTGTTTCTCCATTGAGCCTACCAAAACCAATTACAATGTTTGCGGCAAATAATTCCTGAACCTCAAAAAAGTCGGAATCATCGCTTAATGATCGAATAACGTCACGGACATCATAGGGCAAGCCTGCATCTGATGGAATGATGTTATCAATTTTGTATGTGCGTGTTTTTGGGTTCTTTTTCGGGTATTTTTCCGCTTTTTGCATATTGCTCCAAGGAATGAAGCTTACAAGTTTTTTTATTTGGGAAAAACACTCGGTTTCAGATTCTGAGTAGAAGTGAGCATTTCCAGTAAGCTCTGCTTGCACTCTGGCGCCACCTAGATCTTCTTTGCTGATTTCTTCACCCAATACGGTTTTTATTACCTCTGGTCCGGTAATAAACATTTGGGAAATTTTATCTACAACAAAAACAAAATCAGTAAGGGCAGGGCTATAAACAGCTCCGCCGGCACATGGCCCAAGGATTACTGATATCTGGGGAATTACTCCACTGGCTTGTGTGTTTCTATAAAAGATGTCGCCATAACCTGCTAAAGCATTTACGCCTTCCTGTATACGTGCGCCGCCTGAGTCATTTATGCCAATTAAAGGCACTTTCATCTTTAGCGCATGATCCATTATTTTGGTGATTTTTTTTGCATGTGCATAGCCCAATGAACCGCCAGCAACAGTGAAGTCCTGTGCATATATACAAACAGGGTGGCCTTCAATAGTACCTGTGCCTGTGATTACTCCATCACCGGGAAGAAACTTTTTATCCAAATCAAAGTCTTTGCCGGCTTGTTCAACAAAGAGATCATATTCCTGGAAACTCTTGGGGTCCAGCAATGCAATGATACGCTCTCGGGCAGTCATTTTGCCCCTTTGCTTTTGTTTCTCAATTGCTTTGCTACCACCTCCTTGTAAAGCCTCCTTCATTCGCTTTCTCAGCTCGTGGCTCTTCTGTTTTAATGGCATATTAATTAAGTTTTGTTAAATTTTTGTGCACCGCTTCACAAATTTACTGATAAATGCTCATGCAGCACTTCCTTAATGCTGCAAATTTAATTACTTTTCCCTAAAAAGCAACCCCCATATCATGGCATATAAACTACAGATATTCAGCGGTTTAATCTAATATGTATTTATCGACATGTGTTTCGGTGATAGGATTTCGCCTCTTTTTTGTATGTTTGTGCTGACTTTTTAAATCCTTGAAAATCAATTTAAAATCTATGAATATTGAGAAATTTCGGGACTATTGCCTGAGCCTGAAAGCGGTTACAGAGTCATTTCCCTTCGATGAAACAACTTTGGTTTTTAAAGTGATGGGAAAAATGTTTGCACTTTTAAATACAGATATTGACCCTTCGGCAAACTTGAAATGTGAGCCAGACAGGGCTTTGGAAATTAGAAGTAGGTATCCGATTGTGCGCCCGGGTTATCATATGAATAAAAAACACTGGAATACAGTGCCTTTTGATCCCTCCTTGAATGATGAATTAATCCTGAAATGGGTTGACGACTCTTATGCGCTGATTGTGAATGGTCTGACAAAGAAATTGCAGAAGGAACTGAAAGAAATGCAGTAAATCTGGAGCAAGATAATCTTTTTGTATGTTTCAGTTTTTTTCATCATTAGCCTGAGCAAAAATGCAATTGCTTGCTTTGATGAAGCAGTTTTTTTTGCCCTTCATTAAAAATTTATCGGAGCTTCACTACCGTGATTCCATGTCCGCCAAATTCAAGATGTTCATCCTCAGCTTTTTCTACTTCCGGGGTTTTCAATAATTGCTCCCTGATCATCATGCGTAATATCCCATTGCCTTTGCCATGCAAAATCCGAAGTTCATGAATGCTCAGTAAGCTGGCATCATCAATAAATTTGCGCACCAAATCTAAGGCTTCATCGGTTCGTTTTCCGCGAACATCCAGTTTTAGGTCGAAATTTGTGGCCCGCTTGTGCAGATCATGAACAATGCTGCTGTAGTTTGTCCCGGAAGTGCGTGATGGAACTTTACCCGAATAATACTCGAGGCGGTCGAGTGGTGTTTTGAGTTTAAAAGAATCGAAAGAAACCATGGCTTCATCGCCCAAAAGCTGAATAATCTCGCCAACGGCTTTTTGTTGCTTCAGCCTAACGGGGTCGCCTTTCTTCAATGGAACAACTCGTTCCGCTTTCTTTTCCAAAGCCCCCTTTTTTAAAGGTAGTTTGCTTTTTGCTTTTTTTGCTGACTCAGATTCTTTGCGAATGCGTTCCTTTTCTTTTTCAAGTTTTGCTCTTAATGCCTTTGTTTTTTCTTTTTCAGCCTGGCTTTCCCTGATTTCCCTGATTAGGTTCTCAATGGTTTTATTGGTTCCTTTTAAAATATTTTCTGCTTCTTTCCTTGCCTCTGCGAGGATGTCTTGCTTTTTTTGCTGCAAATCACTGTTCAACGCTTCATATTTTGCAATGATTTCCGTCAGAAAGGCGTCAGCTACATCTACTTTTATTTGTTTTTTGTCGAGTTCTTTTTTATCAATTTCCAATTGCTGAAGCTGCTGATCAAAGGAAAAATGTTTGCTACCACTTTTTTTCTCTGCCTCTTTTAGTAATTGCTTTGGGAATCCTATTTTTGCTGCAATCTCAAAAGCAAAGGAGCTTCCTGGTTTTCCTGTTTTTAGGGTATAAAGTGGCGCCATACTTTTTGTGTCAAAGAGCATCGCTCCATTAATAATCGCTTTATGCTTGTCGGCCAGGAGCTTCAGATTGCTGTAATGAGTCGTCACAACACCCATCGATTTTTTCTCTTCCAGAAATTCCAATACAGATTCCGCAATAGCGCCGCCTAGATGAGGTTCGGTACCGGTGCCAAATTCATCAATCAGGAAAAGGGTTTTTTTGCCGGCTACTTGCATCAGTTTTTTCATGCCGACCAAATGGCTACTGTATGTACTTAGATCATTTTCAATGGATTGCTCGTCGCCAATATCTACAAAAAGATCAGAAAAAACACAGCTTCCCGATTCTTCTTTTGCCGGAACCAGCATGCCGCATTGCAGCATATATTGCAAAAGGCCAATGGTTTTCAGGCAAACCGATTTTCCTCCAGCGTTCGGGCCGGAAATAACCAAGATGCGTTCTTCACTATTCAGCTCGATGTCGAGGGGAATTACCTTTTTATCTTCTTTTTTTAATTTAAGATGCAAAAGAGGATGGATGGCGCTTTTCCATTTTATCTGATAGTCGCTAAAAATAAGCGGTTTGCGGCTTTCTGTTTCAATAGCATATTTCGCTTTGGCACGGATAAAATCCAACATGCCAATAAATCGTAAGCCTTCTAGTATTGACTCTGATTCAGGGCGGATATCATCGGTTATTGCAGTAAGGATACGAATAATTTCGCGTCTTTCTTCATGTTCTAATTTCCGGATTTTATTATTGTTTTCAAGAACAGCGGCCGGCTCAATATACACGGTTTGCCCGGTCGCAGATTCATCCTGCACAAATCCTTCAATTTGCCTGCGGTGCGCTGCTTGCATGGGAATCACCATTCGTCCGTTGCGAATGCCTGGCTCCACATCCTCCGGCGTCCATCCTGCCTTTTTTGCCTGTTTTAGGACTTGTCTTAGTTTTTTTTCAGAATCTGATTGTGCGCTGCGGATTTTTCTGCGTGTATCAGCGAGATGTTCGGAAGCATTATCGCGTATTTCTCCTTTTTCATCAATAATATGCTCAATCCTACCCGATAAGGCAGGGTTTATATCGATTGTTTCTGCAAGTAAATTGAGTTCTGGATATTTATCTTCTAGTGCTTTTGACTTTAAAAAATCGCACATTACCAATATGCTTGTTAATGTGATTCTGAGCTCTGTAAGTGCTTCCGGCTCCATAAATGTGCCTATGGTGCGTATGCGCCTCAATTCTTCGATGACATCAAAAATGTCCCCATAGGGTTTTTTATCTTCAAAAAGAATAATTTGACGGTATTCTTCTGTTTGCCTGAGGCAGCGTTCGATGTGGACAGTACTTTCGCTAAAGTTCATTTTTTCAGCAAAACGCTTTCCTATTGCACTTTGGCAATGCATCTCGAGGCTTTGGCGAATTTTCTTAAAGCCTATTTTTTCTTCAAAACTACTTGGATAAATCACAGTACAAAAGTACATTTTTATTCTAAAACTCATTTTTGCTGCAATCCTTTCAGGCTTTTATTATCTTTGAAACTCAATCCGAACATACATTATATATATGCCTCCGCAAAAAATACTTATGAGCGGTTCCACAAAGCTCGTTTTTCAGCCTGACCAGCAAACAATTCGTGATGCCGTTTCAGAATCCGGTGCAACGAAAGTTTTTGTGCTTACCGATACAAACACCAAGATTCATTGCTTTCCTCTTTTGGATGCTTTATTGGGTAATCGTTCTGATATTCAATTGCTTGAACTTCCGGCTGGAGAGGTGAATAAAAACGCAAAAAATTTATTGAAGCTGCTTGCAGATCTTTTAGATTCTTATGCGGACAGAAATGCATTATTGATTAATCTTGGAGGTGGGGTTATATGCGATATGGGTGGTTTCGCGGCAGCAATCTATAAAAGGGGAATTTCTTTTATTAATGTGCCCACAAGTTTATTGGCAATGGTTGATGCTTCGGTTGGTGGAAAAACCGGAATAGATTTCCGTGGCTCCAAAAATCAATTAGGTCTTTTTTATTCCCCCGAATCTGTTTTTATCGATATCGAATATCTGAAAACATTGCCTGAAAGGCATTTTAGGGCTGCCTTGGCTGAAATGCTCAAACATACACTTTTGTACTCAGAAGAAAGCCTGCGGTTTTTTATGGCGTCTGATTATACGGACAACAAACAATTGGAAGCCTTGATTTTCACTTCAGTCCGTTTTAAAAACTCAATAGTACAACAGGATTTTCGCGAATCAGGTGTTCGGAAACAGTTGAATCTTGGACATACTTTTGGGCATGCCCTAGAGAGCTATTTTCTGGATAAGCCCAATGCAATTTATCATGGTGAGGCTGTTGCCGCCGGAATGATTTGTGATTTGTATCTTTCTGTGAAGCGTCGCCGTTTTTCGCAACAAGTGTTTGAGATGGTCGTCGAATGGATCAAATTGCAATACCGCTTGCCTGTTCCTCCGCAAGAAGCTTACAAAGAGCTTTTTACCTTGATGCAGCATGATAAAAAAAATCATAATGGAGAAGTAATTACCGTTCTCCTTTCCTCTCCGGGTAGTCCATGGCTCGACCGGAATCTAAGCTTCGAAGAAGTGAAGGAAGCCCTTGATTTTTATGCCAAAATTATAGGCTCATGAGTGGTATCAGGCTACAAAAACCTGAGAGCAGCAGGGCGGAAATCCATTTGCCTGCTTCTAAAAGCATTTCCAATCGTTTGTTGATTATGCAGTCTTTGGAAAAAGGCGTACAAATTGAACATTTATCAGAAGCAAATGATACGCGCGTGCTTCAGCGTGGACTGAAGTCTGTTAATTCTCCGAATTGTCCAATAAATCTCGAAGATGCAGGCACGGCCTTCCGTTTTCTTCTTGCACGGTTGGCAATGGAAAATGCATCATTTTATTTAACAGGTTCGCTAAGATTACGGCAAAGGCCAATCAAAGCATTGGCAAATGCACTTATTTCTTTAGGTGCTGAAATTGTTTATGAAAATGCTGAAGGCTTTCTGCCTTTGCGGATCAAGGGCGGCAAACTTTTTGCGCCAAAGCTTTCTGTTGATGCCGGCTGCAGTAGTCAGTTTGTTACTGCTTTAATGCTGATTGCGCCATATCTGCACAAGGGTTTGCATCTCTCTTTGATGAAAAATGCGATAAGCCTGCCTTATATCAAAATGACCGCAGCATTAATGGAAAGGGCCGGGGCTTTAGTGCAAATAGATGATATTGATATTTTAATTGAGGAGCAAGCCTATAAGCCAACAAATATTAAGGTGGAAAGGGATTGGAGCGCTGCTTCCTATTTTTATCTGATGGTAGCATTTTCGGGAGAGCAGTTGTCCATTTTTTTAAAAGGCCTTTTTATTGAAAACTCGGTTCAGGGCGATAGTGGGATTGTTGGGCTTTTTCGTCGCTTTGGTGTGAAAACTATTTTTGTAGAGGATGGATTAATAATAGAGAAGGACTCCTCAGTGAAGCTTCCGGGATTTTTTGAGTTCGATTTTTCAGGAATGCCTGATATGGCACAAACCATTGCTGTACTTTGTGCAGGATTAAAAGTGCGGGCGAGGCTTTCGGGCCTGAGTACATTGGTGCATAAGGAAACAAATCGCTTAATTGCCTTGCAAATTGAATTATCTAAATTTGGCGTGAGTTCGCGCATCATCGAAAATCATACGATGGAAATTGGAGGGGAAAAACCTCATTATTCGGGGAAACAGATCTCGACCTGGCAGGATCACCGAATGGCGATGTCTTTTGCGCCGCTTGCGCTTCTAGGATTTGAGTTAAAAATGGATGAGATATCCGTTGTAAAAAAATCATTCCCAACATTCTGGCAGGAAGCAGAAAAAGTCGGGCTTTCTTTATTTGAGGAATAGGGCTGAGTCAAAACGTTATTGCGGGAAAGCCATAAAAAAACCGGACATCTCTGCCCGGCTTTTTTCGTTTTTAGGATTTTATCTTGCAAAAAGTAATTCCCTATATTTCGGTAGTGGCCAAATTTCATTATCAACAATCAGTTCGAGTTTATCGATGTGCACTCTGATTTTTTCCATAAATGGCCGTACTTGTTCATCATAAGCGATGGCTTTTTCCCTTGTTTCGCTTATTCTGTTGGCGATTTTCCTTGCTTCAATCATCTCATTTACAAGCTCTTTTATATCAGAGATATGTGTTGATACATTTCGGATTTGCTCAATTCGGCCCTTTGCTAGGGATTTGTATTCAACATCTTCAAAAATATCTTTCAATCCTTGAACATTTTTGATGAGCAAATTCATATAGTTCACTCCTGTAGGCACAATATGATTGATGGACAGATCGCCCAATACCCTTGATTCAATCTGAATGATTTTTGTGAATTTTTCGTATTCAACTTCCAGACGACCTTCCAGTTCTTTGTTATTGTAAATCCCTAAATTCCGGAAGAGCTCTTTTGCTTCCTTTTTGTGATATGCGTCAAGGCCAAGCGGCACACTTTTAATATTCGTCAGGCCTCTTTTTTGGGCTTCAGTTTCCCATTCCTTGCTATATCCGTTTCCTTCAAAGCGCACCGGTTCAGATTCGATGATATATTTTTTTAGTACCTGAAAAATTGCTTCATCCTTTTTTGTTCCGCTAAAGATCAGCTCGTCAACTTCGGTTTTAAAATCTTTTAATTGCTGAGCAATCGCGGTGTTCAGCACGATCATGGGGGCGGCAATATTGGCGGCAGAGCCAACAGCCCTGAATTCGAAACGGTTTCCGGTGAATGCAAATGGGGATGTTCTGTTTCTGTCTGTATTATCGAGCAGGATTTCAGGAATTTTACCAATATTTAGTTTTAGGTCTGTTTTTAATTCAGGGTCCATTTCTTTATTGTCCGGAACTTTTTCAACGATTTCATTCAGCATATGCGTAAGGTGCCGGCCCAGAAAAGCACTAATAATAGATGGTGGCGCTTCATTTGCTCCCATTCGGTGAGTGTTCCCCGCGCTCATTACGCTAGCCCTCAGTAAATCGCTGTTTTTATGAACGGCTTTCACTGTATTGATCAGAAATGTAAGGAATTGCAGATTTGTTTTTGGGTTTCGCCCCGGTTTAAAAAGGTTTGTACCCGTATCTGTGCTCAAAGACCAATTGCAGTGCTTGCCTGATCCATTGATTCCAGCAAAGGGTTTTTCATGGAAAAGTACACGAAAATGATGCTTTCTTGCTGTCCGTCGCATCAATTCCATGACCAATTGATTGTGGTCATTGGCGAGATTGGTTTCTTCAAAAATTGGTGCGCATTCAAATTGATTTGGCGCTACTTCATTATGACGGGTTTTTATTGGAATACCTAGTTTATAGGCTTCTTGCTCAAAATCATACATAAAAGCTTTTACCCTTTCCGGGATGGCGCCAAAATAATGATCATCCATTTGCTGGTCTTTCGATGATGCATGGCCCATCAATGTCCTTCCTGTAAGCATCATATCCGGTCGGGCGCAAAAAAGCGACTCATCAATAAGAAAGTACTCTTGTTCCCAGCCTGTATTGGAAGTAACCTTTCGGACATTTTTGTCAAAATATTGGCAAACATCAACAGCAGCCTTATCCATTGCGCTTAGTGCTTTAAGTAATGGCGTTTTATAATCTAGGGCTTCGCCTGTATAAGAGACAAAAATGGTGGGAATACATAAGGTCCTATTGATGATAAAGGCCGGAGAACTGGTGTCCCAGGCGGTGTAGCCCCTTGCTTCAAAGGTATTTCTTAGGCCACCACTGGGGAAACTGGAAGCGTCAGGCTCTTGTTGGGCCAATCGCTCGCCACTAAAATTTTCCACAACCCCGCCGAATTCGGAAAATTCGATAAAAGCATCGTGTTTTTCTGCTGTGCTGTCGGTAAGTGGATGAAACCAGTGTGTATAATGTGTGGCGCCCATCTCTGTTGCCCATGTTTTCATCCCTGCTGCAATTTGATCGGCAAGCGTTCGGTCGATGGGTTCGTTCTTCTCTGTGCTGCGCGTAAATACCTCATAAGCATCAATATTCAGGTATTTTTTCATTTTTGTGCGATCGAACACATTATTACCATAATATTCACTGGTTGTTTGTGCTTTTTTCTCTGATTTAATAGGTTCTCTCCTGAATAATTCCTGTAATGCCTGAAATCTAAGCTTCGCCATAATTATTAATTTTTGTTGTTCAGTCGATTTTGCTTCAATGCCTTCAAATTTTATCAACCTTTTTGAATGCAATCCCGACTGATTAAATCAATAGATTGTATTTTTTGTTCGGCAAATATAGAATTATTTTGAAATAGCCCCTATAAATTCATTCATATTGGTATAAAAAGTAATTTAAAATTAACATTAGGCCTAAAAAATAAACAATATTCAAAGAAAATCATTGTTATTCAAATAACAATAGAGTTGAATTTCTTTTTATATTTCCTTCTATCTTTGCATCATAATCGGTATACTAAACGACCCACTTTATGCATCGAACGGAATTAAAACTATCGGGACTCACAGAAAATAATCTGAAATCAATTGATGTTGTGATTCCGCATAATCAGTTAACCGTAATTACAGGCCCTTCGGGTTCAGGAAAATCTTCATTGGCATTTGATGTGCTTTTTCGTGAAGGTCAAAGGCGTATGATGACGGATTTGTCAATATCTGCTCGTCAAATGACATCAAAAATGAAGAGTCCTGCGGCAACAGAAATTAGCGGAATGCGTGCAGCGCTTGCTCTTGGGCAAAATGTGGGAAGCCTCAGTGATCGTTCAACTATAGGCACTTTTACTAATATTTATGATGATCTGCGCTTACTTTTTGCTCGATTGGGGAAAAGTGAGCTTGTGCCTGATATTAAAATGGAGCGAAGCTTGTTTTCTTTTAATCATAAGAAAGGAGCCTGTCCTGATTGTAATGGGCTTGGGTGTACCGAATTTATCGATTCTCAAAAACTAATTGCTGATGCCGGTAAAACAATTCGCCAAGGTGCCTTTGTGATGACAACTCCTTCGGGCTATATCGTTTATTCTCAGGTTACTATGGATGTGCTTAATGATGTGTGTAATGCGCATGGCTTTCATGTTGATATTCCTTGGGAACAATTGAAAAAGGAAGAACAAGATGTAGTGCTTTTTGGCAGCACTCGTTTGAAAGTTCCTTTTGGCAAGCATACACTAGAATCCAGAATGAAATGGTCGGGGATTACTGCCAAGCCACGCGAAGATGCCTTTTATCCGGGCATTATTCCTACGATGGAAGATATTCTTCGCCGCGACAGAAATGGTAATATTCTTCGTTTTGTCTCTTCGCGGCCTTGCGAAAGCTGTGGTGGACAGCGATTGAATAAAGTCGCCCGCTCTGTACTGTTTGATGCGAAAGGGATACACGCTTTTGTGACTATGTCCATTAGTGAACTGGCAGTATATTTTTCTGAAACAAATACATTTATTAATCATCCTGTTTATCAGGAAATTGCAGCAGATATTCTTGCAAAAGCGCATGGTTTACTTGAATTGGGCTTAGGCCACCTGCATCTTTCAGATTCTTTGATCCATGTGACCAGAAGTGAGCTTCAGCGTATGCGACTGGCGCAACAGATAATCAGCGGGCTTAGCGGTTTGATTTATGTTTTGGATGAACCATCTGCAGGCGTGCACCCTCAAGAAAATGAGAAAATAATAAGACAGTTATTTCGCTTACGCGATATGGGAAATACTGTAATTGTTGTTGAGCACAATATTCAGAATATTGTTAATGCAGATTTTCTGATCGATCTCGGTCCTGGGGGTGGGAGTAAAGGAGGAAAGCTAATTTTTCAGGGAACGCCCTCGGAGATGTTGCGCAATCAAAGCCTGAAATCCCTGACGCGCGATTATCTCTTAAAGAAAAGGCCGCATTTTGAAGAAGAAAATGTCGATTTGCAAGCGCTGGATATTTGTGTCGACAATTTTCCTGCGTTTCATTTGAAGAAAAATGCACTCAATGTAATCACTGGACCTTCAGGGAATTCGATGCTCGACCTGCTTCGGATACTTAAAGAGAAAAAGGATCTTTTTGATGGGAAAATCCTCCATATGGATCAAAATCCAATAGGGAGAACAGTGCGCAGTAATCCGGCGACATATACCAAATTGTTTGATAAAATCAGGGCTTTATACGCTGCTTTGCCTGAGGCAAAATCCCGGGGGCTAAAATCTTCTGATTTTTCTTTTAATAATAAAGGAGGGCGCTGCGAGCATTGCCAAGGAGCCGGCTTGCTGGAAATTGGGATGCATTTTATGGAGAATGTTCATACGCCTTGTCCTTATTGTAAGGGCAAACGCTTTCAGGAAAAAGTATTGCAGGTTCGTTTTTTGGGGAAGGATATTGCTCAAATTCTGGACCTTACAGTAGAAGAGGCTGTTTTGTTTTTTGAGTCTCAGCCCAAAATCCTTAAATTTTTACGCGTCTTGCAGCAATTGGGCCTTGGATATATCCGACTGGGGCAAGCAGCAACACGCATTTCGGGCGGTGAAGCGCAAAGGCTTAAGTTGGCTGCTGCTTTGGTGAAAGCTTCTGAAAGCCTTGTTTTGCTTGAGTTCCCATGCACAGGATTGCATATGGATGATGTTACTCAACTTGTGGCTTCCCTGAGAAAAATGGCAGTGAAGGGAAATACATTTCTTGTGATTGAGAATCATATGGATTTTTTATCTGCAGCAGATCATATTATTGAATTACATACAGATAAGGTGTTTGAAGGAGCACCCGGTCAAATGCTGGCCATAAAGAATAGCCTTACTTATTCTTTATTTGCTCGACGGGAAAAAATGGATTTTCAAATTGCTCATACAGCTGATTCTCATGCATCTGATCCCATAAGCATGAAAGGCGTGAGCACACACAATCTCAAATATGTCGATATCGAGATTCCATTAGGCACGTTTGCGGCAATTACAGGGCCAAGTGGTTCGGGAAAATCTTCCTTGGCTTTCGATACAATAATGACCGAAGGACGTTATCGTTTTTTAAGCAATTTCAGCGTTTGGATGCGCAGCCGAATAAAGGGTTTGCAAAAAGGAAGCTGGCAAAAATGTACAAAAATGATTCCGGCTATTGGCATTGGAAGAAATTCTTTTAAAGCAAATCCACGTTCTACAGCAGCCACTCATTCAGGGGTTTATGATATGATGCGACTTTTGTATAGCCGGATTGGGCGCAATGGAAACAGAAAAAACGATTTCCTTGCTTCCGATTTTTCTTTTAATAACGATATCGGCGCATGCCCCCAATGCAAAGGATTGAGCTTTATTCGTACTGCCGATCCTGAAAAATTAATTAGTAATCCCGAATTATCAGTGTTTGAAGGAGCATTAAAGGCTCATAAAACGGGTCGGTTTTATGGTGATAAAAACGGGAAATATCTCGCTATTTTATCGGCAGTAGAAGAATCAATGGGCTTAGATTTTCATAAGCCTTGGGATGCACTTTCTGATGGTGAAAGGGTTATAATAATGTATGGCTTGCCTCATCAGGAATTTGAAGTGGAGTGGAATTTCCAGACAAAAACCCGAACAGGAACGCATAAGTTTCGGTCTGAATGGCCTGGTTTTGTGTCGTTTGTTAATGAGGAATATGAACGCAAGCATGCGGGAAACAAGGCAGAAGGGCTGGAATCTTTAATGAGCGACAAAGCCTGTGATGCCTGTGGTACATACGCCCTGTGCCCGGAGGTTTTGCAGGTATGTGTTGATGGTTTGCATATTGGTCAAATGGCTGATATGGAAGCAAATAAACTTTTGGATTTATGCCAAAAATATTTAGATAATGGGGAAATTCCTTCTCATCCTCCGGAAGATTTTGCGATTGCCCGCGAATTGCTGAAACTGCTGGCGTCCCGTTTAGAAATGATTTGTATGTCGGGCCTCGACTACTTGCCCCTTTCACGTCGCACACGAACTTTGTCTGGTGGTGAATTGCAACGATTGCGTATTGCTGCGCATGCTTCGGGTCAGCTACAAGATGTTCTTTATGTTTTGGATGAGCCTACAGCCGGCCTCCATCCTGAGGATGCAAAAAAGATTATTCAGTTATTGCAAAATCTTCGTAATCTGGGAAATACGGTTTTGGTGGTTGAACATAATATGGACTTAGTCCGACAATGTGATCTTGTTTTTGATATGGGGCCGGGCGGTGGTAGCGATGGTGGTGAAATAATTGCTCAAGCTAGCCCGAGGGAAATTTCGAGCCGGAATATTAGCCCAAGTGCTTCATGGCTGGACCTTCGCTATAAGCCAATGCATATTTCCAATTCTGTTCCCGAGAGCCAAGAATGGATGAGCATTAAGTCTGCAAATGCAAATAACCTGAAAAATATAGATGTGCGTTTTCCTGTCGGTCGTTTGTGTTTGATTAGCGGTCTTTCTGGCAGCGGGAAAACCAGCTTGTTGCGTGATGTGATTTATAAAAGTGTGTCCGCCGGCAGGGCAAAAAATTGTGAAAGTATGGAAGGCTTTGGGCAACATAGTGTTTCAGGATTTGAGCAAAAAGCCGCCGAAGGTCAGGGTATTGTGGGTACTTATTCTCAATTTTTTGATGATATAAGAATATTGTTTGCTATGCAGGAAGCAGCGAAAAACAACGCTTTTACAAAGACTCATTTTAGCCTTTTTGCAAAAGGTGGGCGCTGTGAGATCTGCAAAGGTCAGGGGAGTATTAGCGCTAAACTCGATTTTCTTTCCGATGCAGCAGTGCTTTGCGATGAGTGTAAGGGCAAAAGATTTCAAAAGCAAATGCTGCAAATTGAATATCAGGGAAAGAATATTGCGGATGTTTTGGAGATGTCTGTAAAGGAAGCTTGTGTGTTTTTTGCAAAAGAGAAAGGCATACACGATAATCTCCAAACCCTTTGCGATGCAGGTCTGGGATATCTCCATGTGGGGCAGGCTAGTAAATCCCTTTCTTCGGGTGAGAAGCAGCGTTTGCTTTTGTGTAATGTGCTTAATGCAAAGAAAAAGGAACAAAATTTAATTTTGTTGGATGAACCGTCAAGGGGGCTTCATCCCAGTGATGTGGCTTCTCTGCTTAAGATTTTTTCGCGTTTGGTGCACGAAGGAAATAGTTTGATCATCAGTGATCACCATCCGTTAATTTTCCAAACTATTGATTATCTGGTGGAGCTGGGTCCAAAAGGAGGGAGTTTGGGAGGAAAATTGATAAGAAGTGGGTTTGTTGGTTAATAAGTTCATTTACCGGAAGTCGAGCGGAGCCGATACCAGATTAATAAGTTCATTTACCGGAAGTCGAGCGGAGCCGAGACTGGGTTAATGAGTTTTAATTTACCGGAGGTTGAGCGGAGCCGAAACCGGGTTAATAAGTTCATTTACCGGAGGTTGAGCGAAGTCGAAACCGTGTTTATTCCATTGGTGGTTAAACTGTGTATTATGACGGATTATGTTAGGTCAAAAATTGCACAGCAGGAATTGCTAAAATGTCTTTGCTTAATTCTTTGATGTTTAAATCCATAGATAAAACTATCCTATGTAAAAGTGGTTTGTCCAAAATATCCTCAAGCCCTCGCAGGTTTCTTGCGTCAACTGATCGGACATTTCCGCTTTTTTTTATCTCTATAGCAATATATCCCTCTTCGGTTTCAATGAGCAAGTCGACTTCCCTGCCATCTGTAGTGCGTAGATGATATACTTGTGCGCCAACATTTATTGTCTTCAGTTGCTTATAGATCTCTGAAATGATGGCGCTTTCGAACTGGTGGCCGTTCAATTCACCTTGTTGTTGCAAAACCGCGCGTAGTATGCCGGTATCCATAAAATGTATTTTGGGAGATTTTACCAGTCGTTTTCTTAAATTCTTATTCCATGATTGCAGCATTATTATTTGGTAGCTGATGTGCATATATTCGATATAGCGTTGTACCGTCTTGGAACTAACACCGGCTTCTGAAGCAATTTTTGAGTTATTGATAAGCTGGCCGGTGTTCAATGCCATTAATTTTTGTGTTTTTGTGAAAGGCTCCAGGTTTCGGACTTCAACCAAATCCCGTATGTCTCGTTCAAGATATGTCTTCACATAATTATCAAGCCAATCCGATTTATCTTCCGATGAAATGTTTGTTCCGGATATAGCTGGATATGCACCAAAACGTAAGTAATCATTAAAAACATTAAGCTTTTCGGCATGATTAGGGTCTAAAAGAAAAGGAAGGTTTCCTGCGTCTTTCGAGAGTATTAGCTTCTGAAATGCAGAGAGTTTAACGTCCTCTTTCCAGCTCTTGGTTAACGATTCCGTGAGAGTAAGTGGGTATAATTCTATAATTTGGCATCTGCCTGCCAAAGATTCCCTAATTTTTTTCATTAACATAATCTGTGCAGAACCCAGCAAAATATACCTTGAATCCGGAAATTGGTCATAAACGGATTTAATGCTTTCAATGAGTCTGGGCTCTTTCTGTACTTCATCCAAAATAGCATTTGGATATGCTGTGTTCCATTGTAAGGCGGTGAGTGATTTATATTGTTCAATGGTAACAGGGTCTTCTATGGAAATATAACTGTAGTTTGGAAAGATATGTTTTACCAGAGTTGTTTTCCCTGTTTGCCGGGCACCCGTAATAACGATAATCCGACCAAAAGGGGATGTGCTTTTTTTATTGATTGTATGTGAAATTATTCTGTTTTTCATGGAAATGTTTTCTCAAAGGTAATAAAAATTTATTTGCAATTCCAAATATTACGCCAAAATTTGACATTCAATTCCAAATATTACGCCAAATTTGGATATACTATTCCAAATATTACGCTAAACTACTGGATAAATAACCAAGGAAAATATTCCTGTTTTAATAAGCTGCATAGGAAAAATTAAGTATCATCATTATAGAGTGCTATAATTAAGGTGTTTATGCGAATGGGTTTTTGATGATAGACGAGAAAATTTGCCGTAAAATCCTTTGGTTTATCTTCTTAATAGATTTATTGAGGTGTTCAAATAAATACTTAACCTAATCGGTTGTTATATTGATAATTAGATTTCTCCCGCAGGATCTTCACTTCGTTTTGATCCCTTGGTCGAAAAGACAGGATTCGTTAGAGAGCAGACAAAAGTGGCGCGCGGACACAATAACTTTAAAATATATATGTCCGCGCGCCACTTTTGTCTATCTATATTTCACCATCTTGTCTTTTCGACTGAGGTCATTTTTCTTAGTTACAGTGTTTTATATTCTTTTTGATATAGAACACTCGTTAAATTACAAGCATAAGATGACCGAGGGAGAAATCTAAAACAACATTCATTGAAATATACTGAATTTCATTGCTTAGCCTAAGTACTCAATTGAACACCTCATAAAATATATATGTCCGCGCGCCACTTTTGTCTATCTATATTTCACCATCTTGTCTTTTCGACTGAGGTCATTTTTCTTAGTTACAGTGTTTTATATTCTTTTTGATATAGAACACTCGTTAAATTACAAGCATAAGCCGAGGGAGAAATCTAAAACAACATTCATTGAAATATACTGAATTTCATTGCTTAGCCTAAGTACTCAATTGAACACCTCATAAAATATATATGTCCGCGCGCCACTTTTGTCTATCTATATTTCACCATCTTGTCTTTTCGACTGAGGTCATTTTTCTTAGTTACAGTGTTTTATATTCTTTTTGATACATAACACTCGTTAAATTACAAACATAAGATGACCGAGGGAGAAATCTAAAACAACATTCATAGAAATATACTGAATTTCATTGCTCAGCCTAAGTACTCAATTGTACACCTCATTAGATGTATCTGTGATTGTGCTCCTTAGTCCCAATCCAAATCTAATTCTAATTGCCTAGAGCAGGCTCTGCTTTCAAACTGAAAATTCGACATTGTAGCGCCAAGAAGCCTAAGTCCGCGTTCTTTTATTTGTGTATCGGGGAGGAGATTCATCATACAGGCAAACATTTCCTTCTCTGTAAATGGCTGATTGTGCGTATAACTTTTTGTAATGGTGCTAAAATCTGCAAAGCGAAGTTTTAAAGTAATGGTTTTCCCTGATTTTTGCTTTAAAACACAACGCTTCCACATGATGGTGATAACTTCTGTCAGTTTTTCTTTAACAATTTCAATATCATAAAGATCTGTTTCATAGGTCCGCTCTGCTCCAATCGATTTGCGCTCCCGAAATGGAAGCACGGGACGTTCATCAATGCCCCGCACTGCATTATAAAAGTATGTTCCTGCTTTTCCGAAATGCTGTATCAATTCTTGTAATGAAAATTGTTTTAATTGATGGCCTTTGAAGATGCCCAATTGGTGCATTTTTTGTTCTGTTTTCTTGCCAATTCCAAAAAACAAACCGATAGCAAGTTCGTCTAAAAAGTTTTCTGCTTCTTCAGGCTTTATCAGAAAAAAGCCATTTGGCTTGTTCATATCTGAGGCAATTTTTGCCAAGAATTTATTATAGGAAACTCCGGCAGAGGCAATTAAGTTCTCTTTTTCTTGAATTTCTTTCTTTATCTCCATCGCAATTAAAGATGCAGATGCCGGTCCTTTCTTTGGGTGAGTTACATCTAAATAGGCCTCATCCAATGATAATGGCTCTACTAAATCAGTATACTCATGAAAAATATCTTGGATGCTCTTCGATATTTCTCTATAAACATCGAAGCGATGGGGAGTTACAATTAGATGTGGACATTTCTGTAAGGCGATGGACATTGGCATGGCAGAATAAACGCCGTATTTGCGCGCTTCATAACTGGCGGCAGCAACAACAGAGCGAGGCCCTCTATGACCTACAACTAAGGCTTTCCCCGAATATTCAGGAAAATCCCTCTGCTCTACTGAAGCAAAAAACGAATCCATATCAATGTGGATGATTTTTCTCATTTAGCTGTTTATAAGATCAAATGTGTTATAAAGTGTTGATTTTGGCGATTTTTATGATTTGATTCAATTGCCAATGAATAATTTGTACATATAATTTCCTTGATAAAGATACATCCTTTAATAACGAGCTTGCAGGGGGATTTGTTTTTTCTTGTGGAATGAAAAGGGTCTCATTATTCAGGCTCGCTTATTAATTCATAAAATAAGAGGGCTTTATCCCCAAAAAAATTCTAAACCTGAAAAGCACGTCATTCGCATATTGCTCTCGAAAATATTTATATTTGCTTTCCTGTTAAAATATTGGAAATGGATTAGGAATGACAAAGAATAAAGGATAATTAGCATTAAAATACCGACAGTTCAATTTGTCGCAGTGATTAATAACATACCACCAACAACGATGAAAAGCATTCTACAACCAACAAAGCCCAAAGACAGAATAGTTCAAATTGATATACTCAGAGGTTTTGCCCTTTTTGGGGTTTTGTTCGTAAATGTCTTTGGCTATAATTCTTCATTTTTCGATTTTGGAGGGTTTAATGGAGGTTTTACTGATTCCCTGAACAGCGGGGTCTATCATTTTATGATTAATTATGCCGCCGACAAATTTATTGGCCTGTTTTCTTTTCTTTTTGGGATTGGTTTTGCAATCATGTATTTGAAATATAAAAGCGATGAACAGCGTTTTTTTCGTTTGTACGCACGTCGTTTGCTTATTCTGATGCTCATTGGAATTGTTCATATCATTTTTTTCTGGGCAGGTGATATTTTGCTTATTTATGGTCTTCTTGGAATGCTTTTGCTATTGGTCAGAAAATTACCTTCTTCATTATTGTTGATTATCAGTGTGTTTCTGTATATTTTTCCTGTTGTTTATATTGCTTTATATGTTGTATTCCCTTTTCTTCCCGATGCCTTGAGTTCCGCAAGTGATATCACAATGGCACAGGTCATAGAGATTTATTCGAAAGGTTCAATTTCTGAGGTTTTTACGCTTCGGTTGAGCGAGTATTTTGCCATGAGAAACCTCAATATTCTCTACTATATGCCAAAAATTTTATCCCTCTTTATTCTTGGCTTTTTGTTTTATAAGCATGAGGTTTTAAGGAAAATCAATCAATCCAAAGTCAAGTATTTTATTTGGGGAATAATTTTGCTCTGCAGCGGAATCCTGATCAATATTTTTACTGTAGATTTGGTGAATAGTATTACTGGAGGCCTACCAAATCCATATGATAGTGCTTTATATACGGCTGTATTTGAATTCGTCAATGTCATCTTATCAATGTCTTATCTGTTCATTATTCTCTTTTTGTCTTCAAATTCGGTCTTTCAGAAAATCCTGAATCCGCTTCAATATGCCGGACGCATGAGTCTTACAAATTATCTGGCCGATTCTGTCGTTTTTTCAATACTCATGTATTCCTATGGTTTTGGCCGTTTTGGTAGTTTTGAGCTTTGGCAGCTTATAATTTTTGCCATAGTATTCTTTGCTATTCAAATCATGATCAGTAAAATTATATTACAGCATTTTCGCTATGGGCCGATGGAGTGGCTTTGGAGAAAAGGGACTTATGCGGGAAAATGGAATGGATAATGTGTTTTATTGTTAAAATAATATTATGTGGTTCAAGAAATTAACCGGGTTTCAGGAAGAGTCTCCTGAGCAGCTGCGTACGAATATTTTTATTGAAGGAGAGTTGATGCATTCAAGAGTCAATAACAAATCATTTCGCTTTGGTCGTTTGGATATTCCAACATTGGAAGAATTAAGAAAAAGGAATACAGAAAAGAATTCTACAAATGGCAATTTGATTCTGTCTGAGACTGTTGGCGATGTACTTTTGCTCCATCTTGAACCGGAGAACAAGCATGCACTTTTTCAGGCTGCTTCTCAGTTCAATTTACTGGAGATGGTTGGGCCGCATATAACTCCAGAGCAAGGAATTGATATTTACGAACAGGATTTTACACAGGGTCCGGCCTGTGCAATAGCATGTGGTGCAGCTACTATTTACCGGAATTATTTTGTGCCCATTCAAGGGAAGTTGGGGCAGGATAGAGACCGGCAGATTGATTGTTTGGAATTATTGGGCAGGGAATTATGGAAAGAAGGTCTACCGTTATGGGAAATGAGAAATGGCTACGCTTTGCCCGATAAAAGGAATTTGCAAATCATCAATAACAAGCTTCTTAGGATGACAGAGCAGGAAAGGGAGTATTTAAAAGGCAAGCTCAGAATTGGGCTTCAATGGGATACAGAAGTTACTTTAGAAGATACCGGGCAAATTGTTTCACAGGCCTACTGTTCTGCTTTGCCTGTTGCCTATTCGGGGATTGATGCCAATCTGTGGGAGCCTTTTGCTCGACTTATATTGGAGGCTTCCTACGAAGCTACACTACATGCAGCCTCTATAAATCTCAGGAAAAGCAATATTGTCTACCTGACTCTTGTTGGTGGTGGAGCCTTTGGAAATGATCTTCAGTGGATTATGGAATCTATGGTGCATGCTCTAAATAAATTTAAGCATACACCTTTAGATGTTCGTATTGTGAGTTTTGGTCTTTCAAATCCAAAAATTCAGGATTTGTTGGCTTCTTTCTAGAAGGCCATATTTGGGTCAAAAATATTTGTGCATTCTCGACGTAAATATTGTCTATGCATTAGAATTTCTCAGTCTAAGTGCTCAATGGAAAACCTCATAATTTAAATTAGCGCCCCAACTAATTCCCATACTCATATTCCACCATAAAAAAAGCCCGTACTCCTTCATCGGAATGCGGGCTTTTTAATATTGCTTCAGCGCCTATTTCATACTAGCTATTTGTTCTTCCAATATTCTGATTCTCTCAATGGCATCGGCTTGTTTTTTGCGTTCCATTTCCACTACTTTTTCTGGGGCATTGTTCACAAAACGTTCGTTGCTGAGCTTTTTTTCCACCGATTTTATAAATCCTCGGGTGTATTTCAGCTCTTCATTGAGTTTTTCAAGTTCAGCAGCAAGATCAACTTTATCGCCTAATGGCACGAAAAATTCCGTAGCACCAACAACAAAAGTTCCGGCAGCAGCAGGTTTTTCGTCTGTATAGCGGAGCTCCTCAATATTGCAAAGCTTTATCAGCATATCGTCAAAATAGGTGTCGGCAGTTTCGTTTTGGTTTTTTCGGATATGCAGCTCAATGGGTTCTTTATTGGCGATATTTTTTTGTGCCCTGATATTCCGCACGCCAATAATCACCTCACGAACTACTTCGAAATTGTCGAGAAGTGCTTTGTTTATGTCATTGGCTTTTGGCATTTCTGCAATCATAATACTTTCGTCATCATTGCGCTCGGCAAGCAAATGCCAGATTTCTTCGGTAATAAACGGCATAAACGGATGAAGTACTTTCATCAATTTTTCAAAGAAAACAATGGTATGCTTGAGGGTTTCCGGATCGATACCGCTTCCGTAGGGAGGTTTAATCATCTCTAAATACCAAGAGCAAAATTCATCCCAAATGAGTTTATAAACACCCATTAATGCATCGCTCATGCGGTATTTTTCGTATTGGCCTTCGATGTCACTGATGGATTGATCGAGTTTGTTTCCGAACCATTCTACTGCAGATTTTGCATATTGTGGCATTTCTGCATCTTCTTCAATCTTCCAGCCTTTTACCAGCCTAAGGGCATTCCAGATTTTATTGCTGAAATTCCGTCCTTGTTCGCAAAGGCTTTCATCAAAGGGAAGGTCGTTTCCGGCAGGGGAGGTGAGGAGCATTCCAACACGCACACCATCTGCACCATATTGTTCCATTAATTTTATCGGATCGGGGCTATTGCCAAGTGATTTCGACATTTTGCGCCCCAGCTTATCGCGTACAATTCCGGTAAGGTATACGTTTTTAAATGGAATTTCTTTGCGGTATTCCAATCCCGCCATTATCATTCGAGCCACCCAGAAAAACAGGATTTCAGGGGCTGTTACCAAATCATTGGTGGGGTAATAATAGTTTATTTCTTCATTATCAGGATGACGAATGCCATCAAAAACGCTTATGGGCCATAACCACGATGAAAACCATGTGTCGAGTACGTCATCGTCTTGTTTCAGATCCGCTTCCTGCAATTCGGGACGATTGAATTCGGTACGGGCTTTTTGCAGCGCTTCTTCAATTGATTTTGCAACCACCATATCGCCCTCGGGCAAATAATAAACCGGAATGCGCTGTCCCCACCACAATTGGCGCGAAATACACCAATCGCGCACATTTTCCATCCAATGGCGATAAATATTTTTGAATTTTGGTGGATGGAACTGCACAGTATCATTCATAACGACATCCAGCGCAGGCTTTGCCATTTCTTCCATTTTCAGGAACCATTGCATCGAAAGCTTGGGCTCAATTACGGCATCGGTACGCTCCGAAAAGCCAACCTTATTGGTATAATCTTCTACTTTTACAAGATAGCCTTGTTCTTTCAGGTCTTTGGAAATCTCTTCACGTACATCGAAACGGTCTTTGCCAATGTACAATCCGGCTGCCTCGCTTAAAGTGCCATCATTATTGAAAATATCGATGCTTTGGAGCTTATGCTTAAAGCCAATTTCATAATCGTTGATGTCGTGGGCAGGGGTGATTTTCAGGCAGCCTGTACCAAATTCCCTATCCACATATTCATCGAGGATAATGGGAACGCTGCGGTTGATCAATGGAACAATTACTCGTTTTCCGTGCAAATTTGTATAGCGCTCATCTTCCGGATGGATGCAAACCGCAGTATCACCCAGAATTGTTTCCGGACGGGTTGTGGCGATTGTAACCCATTCGTCTTTTGTGCCTTCCACCTGATAGCGCAGATAATATAATTTTGATTGCAGTTCGCGGTGGATTACTTCTTCGTCGGAAAGGGCAGTAAGAGCCGAAGGGTCCCAGTTGACCATGCGTACTCCACGGTAGATTAATCCTTTTTGATAAAGATTTATAAATGTGTCAATTACTGAGTCGTAGAGTGCTTCATCCATGGTAAAGCGTGTGCGGTCCCAATCGCAGGAAGCACCCAATTTCTTAAGTTGCTCGAGTATGATACCGCCATGTTTTTCTTTCCATTCCCAAGCGTGCTCCATAAATGCATCACGGCTAAGGTTTTTTTTGTCGATGCCGTCTTGTTTCAGCTTGTTTACTACTTTGGCTTCTGTGGCAATGGAAGCATGATCTGTACCGGGAACCCAAAGGGCATTAAATCCCATCATGCGGGCACGTCGTACTAAAATATCCTGAATTGTATTGTTGAGCATATGGCCCATATGCAGCACACCAGTTACGTTTGGTGGCGGAATAACCACTGTATAAGCCGGGCGCTCATCGGGCTGTGATTTAAAATATCCTTTCTTCATCCAGTGGGCGTACCACTTGTCCTCGGTCTGTCCGGGAGTGTATTTGGGAGCAATATCCATGTGTGCATTTTTTTTAATCGCCTGCAAAAATAGAAACTTATTGGGATAAAGCCTTTAATGATGGGCTACTAAATTTTTTGTCTTGAGGGATAGCCTGAAAAAATGCCCCACAATTTGTAAAACAGAGAAGCCTGGCATGATGGATCGCACGAATTTGAGCAAATTAGAGGCGATGGGGAAGAAATAATCACGGATCGCATGGAAATAGGTGCGAATCGCAAAGAAACTGCATCTGATCGTAAAGAAATTAAGGCGATCTGCATGGAAATGACCACGGATCGCATGGAAATTGACGCGGATCACAAAGAAATGACCACGGATCGTAAAGAAATTGCCTCGGAGCGCTTAAATATTGCAGCGGATTGCATAGAAACGCACAGGGAACGAAAGGAAATAAGAACGGACTGCATAGAAATACCTATTGGTTATACATTCAGTTGGAAGTTTTTATTTAACAAAAATAGTATCTTTATCCCTTTTACTTGCAGCACTCTTAATAATCAGGTTAGTATGAATTCTAAGAAACCAAAGAAAAAGCGGATACATTATTTGTATACCTCTTTTAAAATTGCTTCAGTAAAACCCGCTTACCTCAGGGGACTTAGGGTGGCATTTTTATTGGCAGTGCCTGTCCTGTTTGGGTTTTATACCAATCAGATGTCGGTGGCATTTGCATTTATGCTGGCTTCTTTAAATGTTTCACTTATTGATATGGGTGGAAATACATACAGCAAAACGGCCCGTCTCATGCTGATCACTACGCTGCTAAATGCTATTGCTGTTGTGGTAGCACAATATGCAGGAACGTATTTGATTACGGCCGTTTTTGCTACTGCTGTATGGCTAATGGCTGTGGCGATGCTCGGTTTGCTAGGAAATGCCGGTGTTCTTATTGCATTCGTGAATTCAGCGCTTTTTGTGATGATTGTGGCAAAGCCCGATATGATGGGCGCCCCTTTAGATACATTATTTATATTTATCCTCGGTGGTTTTTGGGCGATGCTGCTTTCTCTTATAGCTTGGCCTATAAGACCTTATCAGCCTGTGCGGAAAGCTGTGGCGGCTTGTTATCAGGAAAATGCTTCTTTTTTAAGGTCTGCGGCACTTTATTATCAGGAGAAGGGAACATATTTGGTTAAACAACCGGCGATCTCAAAGCACAGCAATTTCAGGCAAAAAATAGATGCCGCCCATGCAATGCTTTCGCATCAGAGGCAGGGGCGTTACAATCGATCCGATGCAGAGGATGCATTGATTATTCTCTTACAGGGCATTGCTAGAGATCATCGCAGCATTTTGGTTCTTTTGGACTGGCTGAATAAAAGCTACCCACTTGTTAAGCCGGAGAAATCAGAGAAAATTTATGAATTTTTAATGGCTATTGCAGAAGTTTATGAAGGGATTGCTGAACTGATATTGCATTCAAAAATTCCGGCAAAGCCATTATTTGAGAAAGTTGTGAAGATTGAAAAAAATTACGTGAATTCAAAAAATGAGCTTACTGCTGAAGCAATTGAAGGAGTATCTAGAGTTTTGGAGCGAATTTTAGCGAATGTGAAAAATGAAATCAGAATAGCTGCGCAACAAAATCCTGATTTCAGTCTTCAGAAAATTAGTTTGGAGCATGACCCTTTGATGAAGGATGAAAAAGCTGGTTTTTTTACGCTTTTGCGCGATAGCTTCAGCATTCATTCTGCTATTTTTCGCCATGCTTTACGGATTGGTATTACATCAGCCCTTGCTGTTTTTCTTGCTGCAGCTTTCAATCTTCCCAGGGGTTATTGGATGCCTTTAACGGTTGTTGTAATTATGGCTCCGGATTTTGGGGGCGCATTTATGGTGCGAACGATTCAAAGGGGAGTTGGTACTATTCTCGGCGGTTTATTCGCAGTACTGCTTTTAATCTTTATACACCATCAGATTGTGGTTCTTGCTATGCTGCTCTTGCTGACAATCATTGCCATTTCGCTGCAACCCATTAATTATGCCTTATTTGTGTTTTTTCTAACGCCACTAATCGTTGTAATGTATAGTATCAGTGGAACGGCAGACTGGCATATCCCATTCGATCGGGTTTTAGATACTTTGGCAGGAATGCTTCTTGCCATAATTGGCAGCCATTTGCTCTTGCCCGTATGGGAGCGGCATCGTTTTCCTGCTCAATTATCTAAATTATTGGAAGCAAATGCCATATATTTTGAGGCAATTCTTGCTGTTTTTTCAGATGCAGATATTGATCCCAAAGTACTAAGAAAGCTCAATAGAAATATGGAGCTGGCAGCATCAAATACACGCGCATCCATTCAACGCAGCTTAAACCAACCCGGCTTAAACCAAGATCTGATTGCTCCCATGCTGCGTTTGCAAAGTGCTTCGGCTCGCTTTATGCAGTCGTCCCTTTCTCTGCATTACTATGTGGGAATGAATGCATATAAACAGGATAAAAATCAAATTATCGCTAAAGCGGGAATAATAATAATTGATCTTTTGAAAAGTATGTCCGCAACATTATTAATGCATCAAAAAAAAGATCATCAAGCAAAATCCTTGTTTCTCGATGCCTTCGAACGATTGGAAGCAAAAGCAGATGAACTGGATGTACTTCTGGCCAATATAACCGCCGAAAATCATCTGTATAAAGAGTTTCAACAACTGGCAGAACTTGAGCGCAATATGATGTTTGAGCTAATCAATTATTTATCAATATTTGATGAAGTGCCTCTTCCTGAAACTGCATCTTATTCGCTTGCTTGACCTGCTGTATTGGGGTCTGTCTCTTTTTTTAACAAAATTGGCGTATTCAGGTTCTTAACGAGTAGGTCAAAATATGATTTTATTCTTGAGTATTCATTTGTTTGATAAACAGCTTTTTTGAACGTATAGCTTATCTCAGCTTTAATTGCTTTATTGTCTGATTTATAGGAGATTTTGATTTGTGCAAGATCAGTATCGATTTCGTGGTTTTTTGGCAATGCTTGTGCTACATAGCCTTCCGGAATCAGGATGTTGCTCCTATAACTTTTGGATTCCGGAAAAATAAAATCAACAGGATAGCTGCGTTCTTCCTGTTTTAGTTTGTTTTCTTTTATCGGGAAATCCAGAAATGGTTTAATAATGATTAGATCGCCGGGCATTTCAATACTGCTTTCGCCTTTAGCAGCAACTGTATATGCCTTATTGATTTTAGATTGATTTAGTGTTTTTATTCTATTGATCATGCTTAAACCATTTTTGATAAAATAATCAGAGAGTTTTGCACTATCGCCTTCAAAGATTTTTCTATAAGCAAATGCTTCATAATTTGTTGCATTTATAGAAATAGTCGATTTTGCCACGGCTGTTTCCGGATCGATGCTCATGTTGATGTTCGTATTCTCTAATGATGCCTCATTAAAGCTGAGATCGACCCATTTTGTTTCCTTATCGTCAACAACAAGTCCTCTGTCATTAATACAAGCAGGCGGGTTTCTGTTGAAAGGAAGAAGGGGTTCGCATCCATCACAAAGGAAGTCTTGCTGATCATCAATATAAATGACTGTTGAATTAAAAAAATGCTCAAAAGGATAATCGAGCTTTATTTTGCCGTGCTGGCGTGTGCTGATCAATACTGCTTTGGCATCGATTCCGGCTTTTTGCAAAAGCGCACATAAAAATAGATTGATATCCGTAGAATTACCGGTTTTTTGTAGCATGAATTCTTTGGCGGTTTTGCTCGCATATCTGGAATATTTCTCGTTCCATTTATAATGGATTTTTACATATTCTACAATGCTTTTTACATTTTGAATTGGGTCGTCTTCTTTTAGGTAAATTTTTTCTTTGAGGATTTTCGATGCATATTTTTTCGAAGATTTTATATATTTCCCAAACGATTGATGCTTAAGCATTGCCTGATTAAGATTTGGCCATGTGGTAATGATATCTCTATGCGTGCCCGATGGGTATGTGATTTTGGATAATTGAAAATCCAGCTGCATCAAATAATCTTCCTTGGAGGTAATATAGGATTCATCCAAAAATGCCGGAATGTCTTTCATAACAAAGGTGTGTATCTTTTCCTGATATTCAACACCGCTGCCGATGTTTCGTCCATGATCATAGACCACATCTCCGAAAATTTTGACATTTTTATCTGTTATAGAATTGTAATAATTGAAGTTAGTAATGCCCTTTGCAATATAGATATAAAGATAAAATGGAACAATCGAGACCATATACTCGCTATACAATGTGGGGATTTCAGATTGAAAAGACCAGTCAGGCAGATTAAATAGAAAGGGGCTTTCCAATACATATTCATATTCAATAATGGAGCCTTCTTTGGCTTTGGGGAATACGAATTTTTTCAGCATCAAGCGATTATTCAGTCTTTCCGTATAAATACTGTGCTTGTCTAAGGCCTTTTTTATCAGTTTTCCATTTTCTTCATTATAGGAAAATGCTTTTATAGAAACAATTTCCTCGGACTCATCTAAATCATTAACATAATAAGGAATGCTGACTTCTGCGTACTTTAATCCGGAGCGTTTGAGTATTTTTATGCGCTTGCGATGCGTAAAACGAATATTAAAATCGTAGCCTTTCTTAGTTTCAAAAAAAACAGTTTGACCTACATCAAACAAAATTACTGCTTCCGATTCAGGTGCTTTTGCATAGGATTTCATTTCGCGCTCTTCTTTTGTAAGCTCCCCTAAAATATGTTTTTCGACTTGTGCATAGATTCCATGCATCAAGAAAAATAAGCAGAGTGAAAATAGAATATTTTTCATCTAATTTATGGTGTTATGATGATGATTGATTTTTTTTGTGCTTTTAGAACTGATTCTATAAACGCATAGAAATCAGCATACCCACTTTTGGCTGTATTTGTTTTTTTGATAAGAAATTCCCTGTAAATGATTAGTTGCGTGTTCGTCTTATTGTATGTTTCCTTATAGTGCCCAAATTCTGAATCTATTGAAATTTTTTGAGGAAATTCTACTGACATTTTATCCAAATCAGCAACAGAATAATACAATGAATCAATTTGGTATACAGGATAATTGATGCGAAGCTCGTTTTTTCTTTGTTTCGGCGTTTTCAGCTGATAATCGACAGATTGGGGCAGATACAAGAGCTGAATGCCGCCGATTTCCCTTAGTGTGTTTGCTTCGATAAGTTCGAGTTCGACCGTAATTTGTTTGTCGTCGCGTGCACCAATGATAATATCATGTTTTAGGAGAGTGCTGTTTTTTTGTAGGATATCGGCTTCTATTGCCTTTTTTTGCATTTCTTCAGTTTCAGAAAAATAGTAATGTCGGTATTTTTCAAAAACATCGCCCTGAAGCTTACGCTTGATTAGAAAATGACCTTCATTTTTTGGAGTAATAGTACAATGGGAAATATTCATTTCCAAGACATCTTCTTTTGTTAGCGTGGGGGTGTGTATTAGTCGGCTGTTTTTCTGATCAACAATAAGCGCTAAGCGGTCTTGTGTGAAGCTGCCTAAATAATTGAAAGGAAGATGATTTGCTGTGTTTTCCAGCCAAATGGTGTCCTCTTCTAAAGGGACGCACAGGATCACATGATTAAATTGTTGCGACGGAAATGCCCTATTTATTGGTTCATGATTATCTCCTGCTTGCACCAAGGTATAGTGTGATTCTATGCCGGCCTTCTTGAGCAGGGCTTTCATATACATGCTTAAGGCCTTGCAGTCGCCGTATTTTTTCTCGCATACATAGGATGCAGGATATGGTTTTAATCCGCCAATATCAAGGGCAATATTTATATAATGCGTATTGTCCTGCAAATAGTGATAGAGTTTTCTGGCGATTTCCTTTTTATCTGTTTCGCCCTGAATCAGGCTGTTGACCTTCTTTTTTTCACTCTCCGTCAGTAAATCGGCTCCCTTGTTTAAATTAAAATGCCACAGCCCAATTTCTTGCCAGCTTTCAGAACAACCTGCAATGCTATAGAAAAAATGAAGAGGAACAATTCGGACGGATGCGACCAATTCTGTACGTAGAGGTGCAAAGTTTTCCTTTACAGGAGGAAAAACCATGCCGGAAAACCATTGCATCCTGATTCCTTTTTTTAAAGTGTCCGTCTTTTGAATCAATGCGCCTTCAGTATTGACGCGGACTTTATAATCCATGGGAAGTTCAACACTCAAGGATGCATCAAGAACCGGAACGCTAGAATAAATTACCGGATACCAATGCACAATGTCAATAAATTTTGGATTGCTTGTTTCGTAAGTGTATTTGATGCTATAAGGAAATTCGTTCCATCTAAGGCTGAATTTTTTATGCATAAAGTCATCATAAAAACTTTTGGCAGAATAATCCCTCGCAGTGATGATGTCTTTCTTCTTTAATTTCCTGACAATCTTTCCTTTTGCATTGTAAATAAGCCCTTCAATGATATCTATGTCCATATAGGAACGATAGGGGATTTCAATATCCGTAACCCAATCGGCATTTTTATTATTGATCTGAATTAAAACACTAGTTGTTTCGGTCAGTAGTCCATCTTTTAGTACAATATCCGTTTTATATTCAACGACTTCACAATCTACCTGAGCCTGTAAGCCTGAAATAATGCATAAAAAGAGTAGAAATATATAAATTTTACTTGCTCTCATTGGGTTGATGTTCAATTACAAAAGGGCTTAAAGTTCAACTAGTCCGTTTAGCAGGTCCTCGCAGCTGCTCCTGAATTCATCAAGAAGGTTTTGTGAGGTATAGGTCAGAAATTGCACGGTTCCTTCGGGGCTGGAGTAATAGTAGCCGTAATAGGATATTTTTATGCCCTGAACTGTCCCATCCATTTGTAAGAATAATACTTTTAGGCCATTCACAATGCGGTATTCTTCTTGAACAATATGTAGGTTTGGGGCTGCACTCCTGCCATTCTCCAAGGCAATTTCCCTTAGCGACAATAATGGGATTTCGATTTTTTCGCTAATGATCAGGCCATACAGATCCCCTTCACGCAGTTGCAGTTCATATTCAGCATCTTCATTTTCTCCTGCTTTGGTAAATGACCATTTTTTAGGATTGATCCAAAAGCCTAAATTAATGCGCGTGCTTTTGAGGAGAAATGTTGCTTTTTCGCTTTTTTCAAAACGCTCGTTGCTTGTTGGTATTTCAATGTTTGATAAGGTGTCTGCCCCTAAATACTCCCAACTTCCGTTTTCATATAGTATTACTTCTTCGCCAAATTCTGTAATCGCTTTCTTTTGAGTGAAACCATAGAGCGCTATAAAGCAAAAGATTCCAAGGATCAATAACTTTTTCATTTGTGGGTTTTTGATTGTTTGTGTACAAAAATATAAATTTATTTTTAAAGAATAAAACAAAATCACATAAAAATATTTATTGGAATACTTCATTATTTGGAGTTTAAGAATAAAGCAGAGATCAGACAGTATGGGCTGGCACAAACAAGGTTTTTTTTAACCTCTCAAAGAATAAATACAGGATATTCATTTTTTCTGTCAATGCATTAACAACTGCGAGTGTTCAATCCTTTGTTCAAAAAATTCATTTATTTAATATCTGAGACCCTATTAGGAGTCCTTTTGTTGTTGTATGTGCAAAATGGCCAATTTTCAAAATTATTTTTTGTAAAGCGCTTAAAATGTGTATGTAATAACTTTGGTGATGTAATTATTATGTAGTGTGTTTTTGTTGTTGATGTAGTCATTATGAGGTTGATTTTTAGCTTTCGCTTTAATCTTATTGCATTTTTGAAGAAATTAATTCGCTCAAAATCACAAAATAATGACAACAGTGCGCCTCCTTTCACTTTCCCTTCTTTTGCTTCTAAGTATTTTTCCCTTTCACGCACAATCACAAATTGGGGAAGTTCTATGGCAGGAGGATTTTAATGACCTCAATAACTGGATTAAAGAAACAGGGAACGGCAGCTGGGGCTGGGGTAATGGCGAACTACAGTTTTATCAGGCAGATAATGTCTCCTCGGTACTAATTCCCGGCGAACCGGAAAATTATGGTTTGCACATTGTAGCGAGGGAAGAATCAGGGCCGGGCATTGTGGATCAGTGGGGTAATCCCCTGAATTATACATCCGGTAGGATTAATTCCAAATCGTTTACTTCTATTAAATATGGTGTTATCGAAACGCGTGTTATGGTTTCGAATATCGATTTAGGTGGCTGGCCTGCTGTATGGCTTCTGGGAACATCCAACCATAACTGGCCTACTAAGGGTGAAATTGATATCATGGAAATGGGACACCCAAAGGCCTTCAGGGATTTGCACGACAGCCATAATGGCGGGAATGATCAGGATAACAGCACTGTAAACCAGATGGTGGGGGCAAATGCCATTTTCTATAGCGAGGAATCCATTAATCCGGGCAATCCTAGTGGTGCAGCCAGCATTGCATGGGATCCCGATGATGAATTTTGCCGTCCGTATTTTAATTACAGCAATCCTTTGAATGATCGTTTTTTGATCTACCGTATATATTGGGATGAAAACAGCTTGCGGTATACTGTTGTAGATGAAGGTGTTGAATATGATTTGTTTGAAGATGTTTTTTATATCGACAGCATAAGCGATGAATTGAATAAGCCCTTCTATTTTATTATAAATATGGCCATTGGCGGCGCTTTTACCGATGCATATCAACTCGGTGATCCGGGCAGTGGTGCGGCTATTTCCATGCCTTTCCCCGCAGAGATGTATGTCGATTATATTAAGGTGATGAAATGGAACGGACAGGGGCATGTGCATCATGGGCCTCCTGTACCTCAAACAGGTGCTTTTGGAATTTTCACAGATGAAACACCTACGAATAGTTCTCTGTTCGTTGAAGAGGAGGCATTTATTTATGCCTGGGAAGGGACACTCTCCCAAGGAAGTATCCCTCCTTATGAAGGTGAAAACGGAATTAGTTGGGTGAGTAATGGCCTGGGTTGGTTTGGTGCCGGAATAATGTCTGATCAGCCTATTAACCTCTTTGATTTTGCGGACGGCCATTTGAATTTTAGCATCAAAATACCTGCCAATGTGAGTTTTCAGATTGGTGTAATCGACACTTGGGGAAATCAGAATTATGTGGAATTTCCTGCAAACCAAAGCAAGTATGGGCTTGAGCGTAATGGAGAATGGGGCCATGCAAGTATTCCTGTATCAGATTTGAGAGGAGAGTTTATCGATATGCGTATGCTGACTTATGAATTCGTTATTCTGGAGGTAAATGGCGTGAATTGTGAATTTGCCCTTGATGATATTTACTATGATGGGGGTGTTGTTGGTGTTTATCAAATTATTTCTCAAAAACCCGCAATGAATCCCATGGTATATCCTAATCCGGGTGCGACACAGGCACAATTAATCTATGAGATTCAGACTACACAAAATGTTGAAATAGAAGTGTATGACATCTGTGGGCAGAAAGTTGCCCAGCTTGTGAATGCAGAAAAGGTTGTAGGAAAACATATGATGAACTGGAAGCTGGACGATTATCAGCCCGGTATTTATTTTATCAAATTCAGGACGAATCAAACGGAAGAAATCATCAAATATATTATTCAATAATTTTTTTCACCATTAATTTTTAGATTATGAAGCAAATTTTTACACTTTTGGGATTACTACTAGTAGCAGGTTTTGGATTTGGTCAGGTAAGTCCGATCGACTTTGAAGCAGAAGGACATGGAGCAGATTGGACATGGGCCGTTTTTGAAAATGATGATAATCCACCACTTGAAATAGTGGCCAATCCAGATATGAGTGGTGCAAATACATCCTCAACTGTAGCCAAGTTTACCGCACGTCAAGCCGGACAGCCCTGGGCAGGATGTGAATCCTTGCACGGATCTGATATTGGAACATTTTCAATCAACGCAAGCAATTCTACCATTAAAATAATGGTTTGGAAACCCATCATTAGTGATATAGGGATCAAACTAGTAAAACCCGATGGCTGGTCAATGGGAGAAATAAAAGTTGCGAATACAGTGGTTAATGCTTGGGAAGAACTAACAATTGATTTTACAAGCCAAATTCAAGATGGATATGACCAAATTGTCATCTTCCCGGATTTTGATTTAAATGGCAGAACCCAGGATAATGTGATTTATTTTGATAATATTTCGTTCTCTGCACAAGGTGGAGGTGGCGGAGCAGAGCCTGAAATCGCAGCTCCTACGCCAATTCAAGATCCACAAAATGTTATTTCTATGTTCAGCGATGTTTATAATGACGTTACTGTAGATACTTGGAGAACCGATTGGTCTGACGGTGTTTTTCAGGAAGTAATAATTGATGGTAGCCCAACATTAAAATACTCCTCCTTAAACTTTGTTGGTATTGAAACCGTAGGCGCTAATTTAATTGATGCCACTGAGATGACCTATTTCCATCTGGATATGTGGACTCCCGATGCAAACGATTTTAAAGTTAAATTGGTCGACTTTGGAGCCGACGCAGCCTATGGTGGTGGTGATGACAGCGAACATGAAATCACTTTTGCCGCCCCTGCTGCAGAAACATGGATCTCTTATGATATTCCACTCAGTGACTTTACTAGCCTATTGCATAGAAATCATTTGGCGCAATTAATCTTTGTGAAAGCTCCTTTGGGAACAATTTTTCTAGACAACATCTTCTTTTACAAACAAACAGTAGGAACACAAGACCTTAGTAAGGAAAAGCAAGCAAATCTTTATCAAATTCAACCCAATCCTTTTTCATACTCTACTGAGATAAAAATTGAATTAAGCCAATCGGAAATGGTAGAGGTTTCCATTTTAGATATTACAGGTAGAACAATAAGAACCTTGACAAATGGCTATTTTAACGAAGGCACGCACAGCATAAAGTGGGAAATTTCGAATGAAAAGGCCGGTGTATATTTTGTAAAAGTTACTGCAGGAAACAGCAGTGAAGTGCAAAAATGTATTTTGAAGTAAAGCTTTATAAGAACCTAAAATATTTATTATAATGAGACAAATTATCACATTATTAAGCTTAATATTTTGTATGAGCTTTGGTTTTGCTCAAACAAATCCGATTGACTTTGAAGTCGGAGGAAATGGAGCAGGATGGACATGGACTGTTTTTGAAAACGGGACAAATCCCGCCATTGAAATTATAGCGAATCCGGTGTCCGGTGCCGGAAATACCAGTGCTACTGTAGCCAAATTTACTGCATTGCAAATAGGGCAGATCTGGGCAGGTTGCGAAACCACAGATATTGGAACTTTCACTTTTGATAGTGACAATAGCCTTGTGAAAATGTGGGTATATAAAGACGTTATCAGTGAAGTAAAGTTGAAATTTGAAGGCACAAGCGCAGCTGTTGAAAGTACAGGTATCCAAAATACCCTAACCGGACAATGGGAAGAGTTAACCTTTGATTTTTCTTTTGCCATTGGTAATACCTATAACAAATTCGTGCTATTCCCGGATTTTGTAGCCAGAAGCCAGGATAATATCATTTATTACGACAATATTACTTTTAATGCAGGAACCGCCTTGCCAGCACCAACAACAGGAGCTCCCGCGCCAACACACGATGAAACAACAAATAGTGTTTTTTCTATTTACAGCGATAGCTATACCAATCTGGCCGGTACTAATTTTAACCCAAACTGGGGGCAAAGCACTTCAGTTACGGTAGATGAATCGATTGGTGGTAACAATACCTTGCTTTATACCGCTTTGAACTATCAGGGGACGAACCTTGGTAGCAATGATGGAACTCCACAGGATGTGTCTGGACAGAATTATATTCATATCGATTTCTGGACACCAAATGCAACTGTCCTTAATTTTTTCCTGATTAGTCAATCGAGTGGAGAAAGGTCGTATGCCTTGCCAATCACTACAGAACAATGGGTTAGCGTGGATATTCCACTGAGCCATTATTCAGGTTTGGGATTGAACCTCTCGGATATTTTTCAGTTTAAAGTCGATGGCGGAGATGGAACCGTTGTTGTATATTTTGACAACTGGTACTTCTGGACAGCAACAGGAGCAAATGATGCGACTCTGAGCGATCTGCAGCTTGACGGAACAACCATCGACGGTTTTTCGCCTAATATTTTGAGTTATGATGAGTATCTGCCTAATGGAACGACAATTGTTCCTACAGTAACAGCTACTCCAAATGATCCGAATGCGCAATATGTTGTGAATGCAACAAGCGCGCTTCCGGGTACAACCAGCGTAGTAGTTACAGCTCAGGATGGCGTTACCATGCAAACCTATAATGTAAATTTTCTTTTAGAAGATCCAGTGCCTGCTGTTGGAGCCCCTGTGCCTGTGCATGATGAAACAATGAACAATGTATTCTCGATATACAGCGATAGTTATACCAACCTCGCCAATACTAATTTTAATCCATTCTGGGGACAGTCAACGCAGGTTGCTGTAGATGAATTGATTGGCGGAAACAATACTTTGGTTTATACCAACCTTAATTATCAGGGAACAAACCTTGGTGATGCTGGTGGTGCACCACAAAATGTTTCAATTTATGATACGCTCCATATCGACTTCTGGACACCCGATGCAACTGCGCTGAACTTTTTTCTAATCAGCCAGACGAGTGGGGAGCGCTTTTATGCTTTGCCAATAACAACAGAACAATGGGTTAGTGTGGATATTCCATTGAGTCATTTCTCCGATCAGGGACTTAATCTTACCGATATCTGGCAATTTAAAGTTGATGGCGGTGATGGAAGCGTAACTGTTTATTTTGATAATTGGTACTTTTATAGCGGCGAGCCGGGTGCAGATGCTACTTTGAGCGATCTACAGGTGGATGGAGAAACAGTTGATGGTTTTTCTTCTTTTGTTATGGATTATACCGAATTGCTGCCCTATGGAACTACCGTCGTGCCAACGGTTACTGCCACAACAACAGATCCTGAAGCCACTTATGTGGTTAATGATGCAACATCCCTGCCAGGAGCGACCAGCGTTGTGGTTACTGCTGATGACGGTATAACAACGCTAACATACAATGTGAGCTTTGTCGTCGAAGATTCTGTGCCAAATCTGAGTGCTCCGGTGCCGGTACATGACCCAATTCTCAATGAAGTTTTCTGTATTTATAGCGATAATTATGTAAACCTGCAAAATACCAATTTTAATCCATCTTGGGGGCAAAATACACAGGTGACCGTAGGTTTTCCTATAGGAGGAAACGGTACATTATTGTACGATAACCTAAACTATCAGGGAACAAATCTGGGTAGTGATGAAGGATCTCCACAGGATGTTTCCGGACACGACTATTTCCATATGGATTTCTGGACCCCCAATGCTACTGTATTGAATTTTTACCTGATCAGCCAATCGAGTGGCGAAATCGCTTATGCTTTGCCGGTTTCTGATGAGGAATGGGTGAGCGTGAATATTCCATTAAGCTACTTTTCCGGTCAGGGACTTGATCTCACAGATATTTTTCAGTTTAAAGTAGATGGAGGAACCGGTACTGAGACAGTTTATTTTGATAATTGGTATTTCTGGAAAGCAACAGAAGGCAGCGACGCAACACTAAGTGATCTGCAGGTGGATGGCGAAACCATCAATGGATTTTCGCAGGATATCCTTGAGTATGATGAATTCTTGCCACAGGGAACTACTGTTGTGCCAACAGTTACAGCTACACCAAGCGCGCCTAATGCAACGCATGTGGTTAATGCGGCCTCATCTCTGCCGGGAACTACTAGTGTCGTTGTTACAGCCGAAGACGGTCTCACGATAATGACCTATTATGTCAATTTCAAACTTATGGGTTCGATTCCGACAGAAGGTGCTCCAATACCGGTTCATACTGCGAATAATGTATTCTCTATATACAGCGATAGCTATACGAATCTCGAAAACACGAATTTTAATCCCAGTTGGGGGCAGACGACAAGTGTTTCTCTTGATGAACCTATTGGCGGAAATAATACCTTGCTTTATACCAATTTCAATTATCAAGGCACGAATCTCGGAAGTCTTGAAGGACTACCTCAGGATGTATCCGGCTATGACTTCTTTCACCTTGATTTCTGGACTCCGGATGCAACAACATTAAATTTCTTCCTGATCAGTCAGTCTGGTGCTGAGGTTCCTTATGCACTAACTATTGCAAATGAAGAGTGGGTAAGTATTGATATACCAATGAGTTACTTTTTGGATCAGGGATTGAATTTAACAGATATCTGGCAGTTTAAAGTGGATGGTGGCGATGGAACAGTTACCGTTTATTTTGATAATTGGTATTTCTGGAATAACGCTTCAGGAGCCGATGCTACACTGAGCGATTTATCTGTTGACGGAGAATCAATTGAAGGTTTCTCCCCTTCAGTACTCAACTATGAAATGTTATTGCCCATAGGAACTACAGTTGTGCCGGTAGTGACGGCTACTACAACCGACCCCGCTGCAACTTATGTAGTAAATGACGCCACCGAATTGCCTGGAACTACTAGTGTAGTAGTTACAGCCATTGATGATGTTACTATCCTAACGTATAATATCAGCTTTACTCTGGAAGATCCTATTCCGGTAGAAGGTGCTCCGATTCCGCTTCACAATGAAACGCTGAACAATATTTTCTCGATCTACAGTGATAGCTATACGAATCTTGAAAATACGAATTTTAATCCAAGCTGGGGGCAATCTACTCAAGTGGTTGTGGATGAACAAATTGGTGGAAATAATACGCTGGTCTATTCAAACCTGAACTATCAGGGAACCAATTTAGGAAGCGATGAAGGAACTCCACAGGATGTTTCCGGACACGAATACTTCCATATCGATTTCTGGACACCGAATGCAACTACATTAAATTTCTTCCTGATTAGTCAGAGCAGTGGTGAAGTGTCTTATTCTCTACCGGTTTCCACATCAGAGTGGGTCAGCGTGAATATTCCTTTAAGCCATTTTTCCGGACAGGGTCTTGACCTTACAGATATTTTTCAGTTTAAGCTTGATGGAGGAGATGGCTCAACTACAGTCTATCTCGATAATTGGTATTTCTGGAATGTTGCCGAAGGAGGTGATGCGACACTAAGCAGCCTGCTTGTGGATGGCGAAACAATTGAAGGCTTCTCTTCAGATGTATTTAGCTATGATGTGGAACTTCCTGAAGGAACTACAGATGTTCCGGTGGTGACAGTCACAACAACGGATGAAAATGCTACCTATGATATTGTTGATGCTATAGAAATTCCTGGAACTACAGAAATTGTGGTTACTGCACAGGATGGTTTCACTGTAATGACCTATTATGTGAATTTTATATTGCCTACAGATGTGCCTGCTGAAGCTGCACCAACACCATCTCAGTCTGAAGAGAATGTAATTTCTATGTTCAGTAATGTGTATACGAATGTTGATGTAGATACATGGCTGACCGATTGGTCTGTCGCAGTCTTGGAAGACATTGAAATACAGGGTGATGCAACGAAAAAATATTCTTCATTGGATTATGCCGGAGTGGAAACAGTAAGCAGCCCGATTGACCTTGAGGCTGCAGGCATGGCATTCTTGCATATCGATTTCTGGACACCAAACAGTACAGCCTTCAGAATTAAACTGGTTGATTTTGGTGGCGATGGTTATGGAAACGACAATGATACTGAAGCGGAACTTGAGTTCATACCACTGCAATCCGAATGGAATTCACTCAATATTCCACTGGAAGATTTTGTTGGCATGAATATGAGTGATATCAATCAGTTTATCATCTCAGCCAATCCTTCGGGTCAGAGCATCGTGTATATAGATAATGTCTTCTACTATAAAGATCCGGTTGGCCTGTCTCATACACAAAGCAATGAAATGAATATCTATCCAAACCCAACACTGAATTCTTGGTATGTGAATTCTGAGGAAGTGGTACACGAAATTCAGATTCTCGACATCTCTGGAAGAGTAGTGCTTTCTGTCCGCCCAGAACAAAGGGGCAACATTAAGGTTGATGCTTCAGGTCTGAGCAGGGGATTTTATTTGATCAAAATAAATGGAATTGTTTCACAAGAATTTAAGCTGATTAAAGAGTAATCGTTTGTATTTTTGGTTTTGAAAGAGATCCCGCTTTGGGGTCTCTTTTTTTTTAATGAAAAAATAAAAAAGGCCATCCCTTGGGACAGCCTTTTGATTTTTTATAGCAAACGAAATACTATTCTTCGATATAGCTTTCAATTGGTGCACAAGTACACATTAAATTCCGATCGCCAAAGGCATCGTCAATGCGCGCTACAGGTGGCCAGTATTTATCCTCTTTCAGGCCTGCCACAGGGAATGCAGCTTGTTCGCGGCTGTATGGTTTGTCCCATTCTTCGGCAGTTAGCGTCAGAACTGTATGCGGGGCGTTCATAATCAGGTTGTTTTCCTGATCTGCTTTGCCTTCTTCAATTGCACGGATTTCTTCACGAATGCTGATCATTGCTTCCACGAAACGATTGAGTTCGTGATAAGGCTCACTCTCAGTGGGTTCAACCATTAATGTACCATGAACGGGGAACGCAACCGTAGGCGCATGGAAACCATAGTCCATCAGGCGTTTGGCAATGTCAATTACCTGCAAATGAGCACTCATGTGGAATTTATTGCAATCCAAAATCATTTCGTGGCCAACGCGTCCGTTTTTGCCGCTATAAAGGATTTTATAATGATCTTCCAATGCTGATTTTAGATAATTTGCATTTAAGATTGCCATTTTTGTCGCTTCAGTAAGCCCACGTCCGCCCATCATTTTAATATAACCATAAGAAATTGGAAGGACTAATGGACTGCCATAAGGAGCCGAAGCAACTGCTGAAATTGCATTTTTGCCGCCAGCTTCCAGTATCGGACTTCCGGGAAGGAATTCCTGAAGATGGGCAGCAACACCAATAGGACCTACACCGGGGCCACCGCCACCATGAGGTATGGCAAAGGTCTTGTGTAGGTTCAGGTGGCAAACATCTGCACCAATATGTCCGGGGCTGGTCAAACCAACCTGAGCGTTCATATTGGCTCCGTCCATATAAACTTGGCCTCCATTTTCATGGATGATGTCCATCATTTCTAGTATGCCTTCTTCAAAAACTCCATGGGTCGATGGATAAGTAATCATCAATGCAGCGAGATCGTTTTTGTGTTCCTCGGCTTTTGCTTTCAGGTCGGCCATATCTACATTGCCACGATCATCACAAGCAACCACAACAATTTTCCAGCCGGCCATATGGGCACTGGCAGGGTTTGTTCCATGGGCAGATGAAGGAATCAGGCAGATATTACGATGGCCTTCATTGCGGCTTTCATGATACGCACGAATAACCAGCAATCCGGTATACTCTCCAGAAGCGCCTGAATTGGGCTGGAACGACATGGCTGCAAAACCCGTTACTTCGCAAAGGTCTTTCTCAAGCTCTTTGATCAGTTCCAGATATCCTGCTGCCTGATTTTGAGGTACAAATGGGTGAATGCAACCAAATTCCGGCCAGCTTAATGAAAAGAGTTCACTGGCAGCATTCAGTTTCATGGTGCAGCTTCCCAAAGGAATCATACTGCGGTTTAAGGATAAATCTTTGATTTCCAGTCTTTTCATATATCGCATCATCTCTGTTTCGGAATGATAGCTGTTAAAAACAGGATGCGTTAGATAACTGCTCTTGCGATGGAGTGCTGCAGGAATTGTTGTAATCAGTTGGCATTCTTCCGGAATACAAACAAATTCTGAAAAAGCGACACCATTTGCATCGGCAAAAATCTTTAAAATAGCATTGATGTTGGTCAGCGTAGTGGTTTCATCAATACTAATGCCGATGGTTTGCTCGTCGATATAGCGGAAATTCATTTTTTGTTGCTCCGCTGCTTCACGAATGAAGGACATTTTTGCGTTCTCAGGAAGAGTGAATTCGAGCGTATCAAAGAAAAATTCATTATTTTGTTTGAAACCGTATTTTGCTGCTTCCTGATTCAGCACGCCGGTAAGTATATTGATATGGCGTGCAATTTCACGGATGCCATTAGGGCCATGATATGCGGCATACATTCCGGCCATGCTGGCGAGAAGTGCTTGTGCCGTACAAATATTTGATGTTGCTTTTTCGCGTTTGATATGTTGCTCACGGGTTTGCAAGGCCATGCGTAATGCGGTATTGCCATCAGCATCTTTTGAAATGCCAATAATTCTGCCGGGCATATGTCTTTTGAATTTATCGCTGCTGGCAAGATAAGCTGCATGTGGACCACCAAAACCCATTGGAATACCAAAGCGTTGTGTTGATCCAACAACAATATCAGCGCCCCATTCTCCCGGAGGAGTGAGTAGGGCAAGGCTCATAATATCGCAGGCAACAGCAAGGAGCAAGCCTTTTTCGTGCAGGCTTTCTGCAAATTTGCTGTAATCTATAACATCGCCGCGTTCACCGGGATACTGAACCATCGCAGCAAAATAGCTTTCGTCTGCTTCAAAAGTGGCAACATCGCCGAGAATTACATCAATGCCTAAAGGAAGAGCACGGGTTTGTATTACTGCAATACTTTGTGGAAAAAGATTGTTGCTGACAAAGAATTTATTCACGCCGGCTTTAACAGCTTTTCTTGGACGGGCATTATAAGCCATAATCATGGCTTCGGCTGCTGCTGTACCTTCATCCAAAAGGGAGCAGTTTGCCATTGGCATGGCTGTTAGGTCAGAAACCATCGTCTGGAAATTCAACAGGGCTTCTAAACGGCCTTGTGAAATTTCTGCCTGATAGGGCGTATAAGCTGTGTACCAGCCCGGATTTTCCAACATATTGCGCAGGATTACACCCGGCGTAATGGTATTGTAGTACCCCAAACCGATAAAGGACTTAAAGATTTGGTTTTTTGAAGCCAGTTCCTTCAAGTGGTTAAGGTATTCGTATTCATTCATCCCGTCGGCAAGTTTCATAGGCTCGTTTAACCTAATTGCCGGGGGAACAGTTTGATCAATAAGCTCATCGAGTGTAGAGACACCGGTTTTTTCGAGCATTTCGGCAATCTCTTGACCGCGAGGGCCATTGTGCCGTTTTACGAAATTATCCGTGATCATTGTATTGAATTTTAATTGTTATAAATATTGTATCTCCCTTAAAAAGGCAAAGGTAGAATTTTTCAATTCAATCGTGAATGAAATAACAATAAAATGGAATTGTGAAGGAAAATGGGTTTTTAGAACAAATTTTCAAAGACTAACCCACTAATTTTTCCGAAGGCTTTAGAATTTTTCCAAAATCCGAACCTTAGAAAAGGGTAGTGGATTGGAAATTTGATGGATTGAAAACAATATTTTAAAAAGTACAGCAGTCCTATAAGCGGGGTTCTGTATCCCCTGGAGGGGATTTCTATCATTTATCTGGGACTTGCGTCACCGCAAGCCTCAATCAGCCTACCCTTCCCGACTTCCCGAAAGAAACAGAACGGGCCGCTCTGCTCAAAAGAATCAGGATATATTTGGCCTTTCATCTCATAAGGTTTACCCCCGGCCTGTGTCGCCACAAACCGGCGTGAGCTCTTACCTCACGTTTTCACCCTTATCCCGAATGAATGGGACGGTTATTTTCTGTGGCACTCGCTGTAGTCCGATAAATCGAACCCCTTCCCGTTAGGAAGTATGATGCCCTGCGCTGCCCCGACTTTCCTCATTCCGAAAAAACGAAACGCGATAGAACAGACTGCTGTACTGGCGACAAAATTAATACATTTTTGTGCCAATAAAGGCTTTTTCATTATTTTGCGGCAAAAAGACAAATGCAGAAAATCGGATTGATCTCGGATACACATGGAAGCCTGCCCGAAAAGCTTGGTGGTTTTTTGGAACATTGCGACCAAATATGGCATGCAGGCGATATTGGTTCGATGGATGTGGCCGAAAAGCTGAGGGCCATGGCTCCACTAATCGCTGTTTATGGGAATATCGATGGGCAGGGGATTCGTATGATTTTTCCGGAACATCAGCTTTTTATGTGCGAAGGGGTGAAAGTATATATGACGCACATCGGAGGATATCCCGGAAGATACGATCCTCGTGCAATTGCATATATCCAAAAAGAACAACCAAAGCTTTTTATCTCCGGACATTCTCATATACTCAAGGTAATAAACGATCCTAAGAGGAAATTGCTGCATATGAACCCGGGGGCAGCAGGTAATTATGGCTTTCATAATGTACAAACAGCCCTGCGTTTTGAAATTGACGGGAGCAATATTCGCGAACTGGAAGTGTTTGAGGCGCCTAGGCGATAAAAAAGCCCCCAGATGCGGGCTTATAATTAATGTGGTGTTATTGATTTTGTCTTTTGATAATTTGCCTAAACATATCGTATGTAGCACTAATACACATCACGGCAAAGATTGTCCATGGGATATTGGTTTCATCGGGATATGTGAAGACGAGTATCGTACTACAAATCCCACCCGCACCGAAAAAACACTAAAGGGTATGTGGCGTGAATCCTAAAAGGTTGAACTTATGCCCTGAGCGCTTGCTCCATAGTGAGATAATGATCCAGAGTATTGTAAAAGCGCTAAAAACAATAATGCGGACGGTGATTTGAGAATATGTGATCTAATCTGGTGTCGGATTATAAAAAGCGACGGGCAAAGAATGCATTCTACCCATCGCTTATTTGTTTTAAGCATCTTTTTTGTATTTCCTGTTTTTTGTTATGTGGTAGATTAATACAAATATAAGATATACAACCACAACGAATATAAACGAGGTGAGCAATGATTCAATTAAGGAGTGTTTGGACCAATAGAATTCCATTAAAAACATCACAATAAATGTAACTATTGCTCTTAGGAGCATTATTTTTTTATGAGGATTTACCATGTTTCTTATTGTAAAATTTCTACTTGGCTTGAATTGCTATTTTGATCCCTTCGATTGCGGACATCACAGGAGCTCCAACTAAAGAGCCGACAATGCCTCCAAAAAATGCTCCGCCAACAGCTCCTTTTGCATCTTCAAACAATATATCCCAAAATCTTGGATCAACATCTGCATAAGCTGATTTTGTGCTATTTGCTAGTAATAATCTCCAGTCATTTAAGTTTTCGTGCCAATAAATATATGAATTTCTTGCAACACTACACACTGCTCCAATTTCATTAGAATAATTAGTTTTAGATGCATCATCTTCTATTTTACTTAATTTTTCATCAAAAATTTCATACGAACAAATGCCATCATTTTTAATGTCCAATATTCTTAATATAAGGGATTTGTACTCTTGATCGTCTATAGTGTTTATAAGTGAGTCAATGTTTAATGTGGTCGTGCCAACCTGTAAAGCATTATAAATACTGTCAATGAAGTTAGGTTGAATATTATATTGTTCAATTAGAAATAATCGGCTATTTACTATTGCGCAGTTAATATTTGATGAAGTTGCTGATGCAGATAATTGTTCTAACGCAGTATATGTATTAGCCAAAGAAGCATTATGAGCAGAGCCTACAATAGTTGAGGTGATGCTTGTGACTTCTTTAAAGTTTAGTTGTTCATTATCAGGAGTGTATTCTTCTTTCGTGCAGCTACTTAATGAAACTGAAAATGCAGTTAAAATTAAAAGTATGATTTTAATAAATAATTTCATGATTGTTAAAATTGAATTATTTAAATTTCGAAAAATAGAATACTAATTTGTGAGCATTCCAATAACGAATTCTTAAAAATATCAAGAGATTGAATTTTAATTTATTTCTGCTGTTAATTTATACCTCCATTCTTTATTTATTATAAATTTATTGATTTCCGGAAATACTATTTAACAATATTGTATTTGCAAATGTATATATTGTTATTATAATATCCAAGAAATTGTGTATTTTTTTTTTTTTGGTGTATTTTGTGTATTTTTGTTAGTAAGTCCTGAAAGTCAATAGATAAGATTTTTTAATTATTGTGATTGTGATTGTTATTGAAGCTAATTTGAGTGCGTAGGTTTACTTTTGTATTGTTAACCGTGATAATAATTAGTTAGTATTGTAATTTGCAATGTTAGTATGAATTTATTAATATATAGCACTGTATGTATATGATTCAGATCAAAAACCTGTCAGGATTAAAAAGAACCGATTTTGAAATTGACCGGAGCAATATCCGCGAACTGGAAGTATTGGAAGTACCGAGAAGGTGAAAAAGCCCACAGATGCGAGCTGATATTCAGATATTGTAGATGGTGGATTTCACTATTGATCAAATACCTTGATAAATAATATGTTCCGATAATACTGATTCCGACAATAATTATGGCGCTGACTAGATTTAATCCATTATCTTAAAGGCCATTGTTTCCCGGAGTCGTTACTTGCCCAACGCCGCTGCGGTTTACTTGAAAAGCGATGTCTAAGCTCCAGCCAACACGAACAGGCTGTCCGTCTTTTTGTGCCGGAATCCATCTGATTAGTTTCAACAAACGCATTGCTTCTTCTGTGCATCCGCCACCAAGGTCTTTTTCAACAATTACATTGCTGCTATTGCCGCTGGTTTCAACAATAAACTTTAGCGTAACAGTGCCCCTGATCCCTAAACGGCTGGCTGCCTCAGGGTATTGAAGTTGTTCGCTCAGGAATTGTCCAAGTTTTTTGCCATTAGGGAAATCCGGTGTAGGGATGCTATTGGCTTTGCGAAAGGGGTAAATAACAAAATTTGTGTCGTTTGCAAGATCCAAATTGGGAATTTGATTATAGCCCCTGCGCTTCATTTGCTTTTTATACTTACGTACATGAAAAGGGATTTCCAAAACTTGTTTCCCTTTTACTTTTTTGCCATTGCTCAGTGCAGGCAGCCAGCAGATTTTTTTCATAATCCTAATGGCTTCCTTATCAATTTCCGGATCAACAGATTGTGAAATGCTATAATCAATCATCTGCCCTTTTTCATCAATCTCTACGATGATACGCACATCGCCGGAAATATTGTTTTCCAAAGCTTTTTCTGGATAAACCATCTCCATCGAAAAGAAATCGTGTAACATCTTTTTATTGTCTACAGTCGAAACACTTCTGTTCTGTGCATTTAATAAGCTTGAAGACAGAAAGAGTGCTATCGTAAGGATTAAAGTCTGATTAATAATATTTAGTCTCATTGCATGGGGGTTTTGAATCCCTAAAATACAAATAATTTTATTTTTAGCAAGGCATAAAAAGCATTTACTAATAGAACTTAAGTTGTACATCACATTATTAAAGATATGGATGTCGTGACTTTTATATAATTTGTGCTGTATTGTGTATTTTGATTGTCTTTCTGTCGGTTGGGCGTAGAAATACAAATCTTGTTATCAGTAAATAGGCCTTGGTACATAGTCAGCAAGATCCTATCAAGAATCCAGAACCTTCCCAAGGCTATATCAATCCATCATCGGCCTTCCTTCATTTTTAGTATATTTGCATTACTGAGTTTCGGATTGAATGATTTCTGCAATAAACCAAACGATGGCTGAATTTAAAAGATCAATAATATCCTATGAAAATCCATAAACAGTATTTATTTTATAGTCTAATATTTGGGTTTGCAACACTCTTATTGCTTTTTACTTCCTGCACAGGTCTCAATAAACTAAGCTCCTATAATTTTGCGTCCTCCTATATGGAGAAAAACGCCAGTAAAAAAGCTGAGTTTAGATTGTTTCAAGTTTGCAACGATAGTGTAAGGGCTTATGTTTCAGTCGATTTATCAGGTTTTGAGACGCGTGAAATCGCACAATCAGGTCTCTATCTCGATTATAGCCTGCGTTTTTTTGTATATGATGAAGCGGATATTTCCAAGGTTCCTGATACTTTTATATTTCATCACACAGAATTGCCTGCTTTATTGGCTTCCACTGCCATTGAAAATGAATGCAGCTTTCTATTGAAGGATGAAGGGGCTTATTTGATCGAATTACGGATTAAAGACTTGAATTCTGAGAAGGAAATCCGTCTTTTACGCATGTTGGATAATAAAGGACATTCGCCGGCCTCTTCATTTTTACCGGTAAATCAGCAAGGCGATATTCTCTATAATGATGACCGTTTCAGAAAAGGCAAGACAATAGAACTGCAAACCGCACTTCCACAAGAAAGCTTTTGGGTGTATTATTTTTCTCAGGATGTTCCGATAGCCGAGCCGCCTTTTGTTTATGATGATGGAAAAATAGAAGCATTAAGGCCTGATTCGCTCTTCAGGATTTATCGCAACATAAATCATAATGTGACATTCACGCCATTTGCTCAAGGGGCTTATTTTATCCTGAGCGATACAAACAGCAAACAGGGCTATACAGCCATGGTATTTGGCAATGCCTACCCAAAAATTCAATATCCTATTGAAATGCTGATGCCATTACGTTATATCAGCTCCGCAAATGAGTTTGCCGAATTGCTGCAATACCGAGATGCAAAATTGGCAGTAGATTCTTTTTGGGTGGCCAATGCAGGAAATCCTGAGCGTGCCCGAAGGCTTATTTCAACTTACTACGGAAGGGTAGAACGCGCCAACGAATTGTTCTCCTCATGGAAGCAAGGTTGGCAGACCGATAGGGGCCTTATATATATAATGTATGGTGAACCGCATATTGTTTATAAAAGTCCCAATGCGGAGAGCTGGATTTATGGGGAAGAAAGCAATTATAAATCCATAAGGTTCGATTTTCAGCGCATCGATAATCCGCTCAGCAAAACAGATTTTAAATTATTGAGACAGCCGGAATACAAATCATCATGGTATTATCAGGTCGACCGTTGGCGGCGATAAGTGGTTTTTTATTGTTAAGCTGATCTTTTTGGGTTTATTCCCCCCCCCCGTTTTATAATAGGCATCCTTTCCATTGCGGGATGTTGCTATAGGCCAAATTCGAAGCCAATCCTGAAAATCGGATTATTATAAACGGAATATTCTGTGTCGTTCAAATTAAAAAGGACCATCAAATTTACGGCTGCACTTGCCCCCAACCATTGTCTGTAGCCTCCACCAATCAAATAACTCGACACATTGCGCCTGGTTTTCTCCCAACTTAGATAAGTCATTTGTTCATAACTCAGGAGTTCGTATTCAGCGTGGGCAAAGAAATCACCAAATAGATAATAGCGGGTAAATAGCCTTCCTCCATAAATATTTGTACTGTATGTTGGGCTGTACCTCTTGTCTTCATAGTACATATAAGTAATGCCAACACCGGCAATCCACCTTTCGGTGAGACGATATCCCATAAGTGGGGACACTTCGATGGAGGTTATTGTTCCGAGTTGCAATCCTAAATTTCCACCAAAGAAAACGCGCTGACCGAAACTCGAAGGATCTTTTTTTAGATTAACATCTTGAAATTGAGCATTTAATGAGATTGATAGACCTGTGATAAGGCAGAATATTGCTATTATTGTTTTGATATTCATATAGTTATGTCTTTTTAGCAAAGATAATGATTTCTGTGGAATGGAATGGATTTGCTAAAATTTTGCTGAGCATGAATTTTTCCAAAAAACTTTTCTTTATAATATTCTCATTTTCAGCAATTATTTCAATTCAACAAAAATTAGCACAAAAAATCGCTTGTAGGATAAAAAAGGTTTTATACTTTTGCAGCCGCATTTGGAGGAACGTCCTTAACATATTGTTTTTCGTTTTCGCGTTGATTGATTTTTGGGTTCGAGAGGGCAACAAAAATAATTTTCAAAAAACATTTGGTTGTTTCGAATAAATAACTACTTTTGCACCCCCGTTTGATACGGGCATAAGTTCATGTTTTTGATGGCGCGTTTAGAGCGGTTTTTTCATTTTTTAGGGCTGAGCGATTGGTTCAAAAAAAACTTCAAAAAACATTTGGTTGTTTAAAAAAAACGACTACTTTTGCACCCCCGTTTCGATGGGACAACGTACAGGAGGTTTAGTTTAACTAGGCGATGATTTTTGGGATTTTCCTTCACGAGAGAGGGTTTAAAAAAAAATCAAAAAACATTTGGACGTAACGAAAAAGCGAGTATCTTTGCACCCCCGTTTAGCGGCAAGTTAAACACGAAGGGGCACAAAAAGAGAGAACGAAAGTACATTGACATATTGATGAACAGCAACTAGCCATCTTTGGAAGGTTAAAAACTAGCTCTGATAGATATTAATAACATTATTACAATGAAGAGTTTGATCCTGGCTCAGGATGAACGCTAGCGGCAGGCTTAACACATGCAAGTCGAGGGGCAGCATTCACTTCGGTGAGATGGCGACCGGCGCACGGGTGCGTAACGCGTATGCAACCTACCTTTAACAGGAAGATAGCTCCCGGAAACGGGGATTAATATTCCATAGTATTAAGATATCGCATGGTATTTTAATTAAAGTTCCGACGGTTAAAGATGGGCATGCGTGACATTAGTTAGTTGGTAAGGTAACGGCTTACCAAGACGAAGATGTCTAGGGGTCCTGAGAGGGTTATCCCCCACACTGGTACTGAGACACGGACCAGACTCCTACGGGAGGCAGCAGTGAGGAATATTGGTCAATGGGCGCAAGCCTGAACCAGCCATGCCGCGTGCAGGAAGACGGCCCTATGGGTTGTAAACTGCTTTTCTTCAGGGATAATCTCAGGTACGTGATACCTGATTGAAGGTACTGAAGGAATAAGCACCGGCTAACTCCGTGCCAGCAGCCGCGGTAATACGGAGGGTGCAAGCGTTATCCGGATTTATTGGGTTTAAAGGGTACGTAGGCTGTATCATAAGTTAGTGGTGAAATATCGGGGCTCAACCCCGGGGCTGCCATTAAAACTGTGGTACTTGAGTTCAGTGGGAGTAGGCGGAATGTGTTGTGTAGCGGTGAAATGCATAGATATAACACAGAACACCGATCGCGAAGGCAGCTTACTATACATGGACTGACGCTAATGTACGAAAGCGTGGGGAGCGAACAGGATTAGATACCCTGGTAGTCCACGCCGTAAACGATGCTCACTCGCTGTTGGCGATATACAGTCAGCGGCCAAGCGAAAGTGATAAGTGAGCCACCTGGGGAGTACGATCGCAAGTTTGAAACTCAAAGGAATTGACGGGGGCCCGCACAAGCGGAGGAGCATGTGGTTTAATTCGATGATACGCGAGGAACCTTACCTGGGCTAGAACGGCAGACGACTATAGGTGAAAGCTTATATTCTACGGACGTCTGTTGAGGTGCTGCATGGTTGTCGTCAGCTCGTGCCGTGAGGTGTCGGGTTAAGTCCCATAACGAGCGCAACCCCTATACTTAGTTACCAGCATTTCGGATGGGGACTCTAAGTAAACTGCCGGCGCAAGCCGTGAGGAAGGTGGGGATGACGTCAAATCAGCACGGCCCTTATGTCCAGGGCTACACACGTGCTACAATGGTCTGCACAGAGGGCAGCTACTTGGTGACAAGATGCTAATCCCGAAAGCAGGTCTCAGTTCGGATTGGAGTCTGCAACTCGACTCTATGAAGTTGGATTCGCTAGTAATCGCATATCAGCCATGATGCGGTGAATACGTTCCCGGGCCTTGTACACACCGCCCGTCAAGCCATGGAAGCTGGGGGTACCTGAAGTCGGTAACCGCAAGGAACTGCCTAGGGTAAAACTAGTAACTGGGGCTAAGTCGTAACAAGGTAGCCGTACCGGAAGGTGTGGCTGGAATACCTCCTTTCTGGAGGAGCGGTTTTTACCGCCAAAGATGGTGCTGTTCACAATATATATATAGACACACACACCTTAAGTGTGATAGTCTCGTAGCTCAGTTGGTTAGAGCACTACACTGATAATGTAGGGGTCGGCAGTTCGAGTCTGCCCGAGACTACGGCGACTATAACTTAAGGGGGATTAGCTCAGTTGGCTAGAGCGCCTGCCTTGCACGCAGGAGGTCAAGGGTTCGACTCCCTTATTCTCCACAAGAGGAAATAACGTACATACAGGAAACTGAGAACACGAGAAGACAAAGAAAAAGGAAGTGGCAAGAGAAAGCCACAAGGGTTCGATCCCCTGAATTGTCACAAGTATGCCCCATAAGGGTTTAGCCACCCGCAAAGAGGGCATAATCTCATCGCACGCACAGTCTGTAGCTGGTCATAACGGCAAGGGCAAAGCGAAAGAAAGGATGAGAGAACGTACATTGACATGCTGCAGAGAATAGAAAAATTTTATAAAGTATCACAAGAAAGTACATAAGTGCGTACGGAGGATGCCTAGGCTCTCAGAGGCGAAGAAGGACGTGGTAAGCTGCGATAAGCTTCGGGTAGGTGCAAACAACCTATTATCCGGAGGTTTCCGAATGGGGCAACCCAGTATACTGAAGGTATATTATCCCTTAGGGGAGGCAAACCCGCTGAACTGAAACATCTAAGTAAGCGGAGGAAGAGAAAACAATAGTGATTTCCCAAGTAGCGGCGAGCGAACGGGAATTAGCCCAAACCACAGATGTTACGGCAGCTGTGGGGTTGTAGGGCTGCGATGTCTTAGAAGTATGGATAGCAGAACACATCTGGAAAGATGGACCGAAGAAGGTGATAGTCCTGTCGGCAAAATCCATATCATAAGTAGCAGTACCCTGAGTAGCGCGGGACCGGAGAAATCCTGTGTGAATCTGCCAGCACCATCTGGTAAGGCTAAATACTCCTGAGAGACCGATAGTGGACCAGTACCGTGAGGGAAAGGTGAAAAGTACTCCGAACAGGAGGGTGAAATAGATCCTGAAACCGTGCGCATACAAGCGGTCGGAGCCAATTTATTTGGTGACGGCGTGCCTTTTGCATAATGAGCCTACGAGTTACTTCTCACTAGCAAGGTTAAACCTATCGATAGGTGGAGCCGTAGCGAAAGCGAGTCTGAATAGGGCGAATTAGTTAGTGGGAGTAGACGCGAAACTTTGTGATCTACCCATGGCCAGGTTGAAGTTCCGGTAACACGGAATGGAGGACCGAACCAGTTGACGTTGAAAAGTCTTTGGATGAGCTGTGGGTAGGGGTGAAAGGCTAATCAAACTGAGAGATAGCTCGTACTCCCCGAAATGCATTTAGGTGCAGCCTTTATAAAGTGTTACAGAGGTAGAGCTACTGATTGGACTAGGGGGCTTCACCGCCTACCAAATCCTGACAAACTCCGAATGCTGTAACATGATTATAAGGAGTGAGGGCATGGGTGCTAAGGTCCATGTCCGAGAGGGAAAGAACCCAGATTACCAGCTAAGGTCCCCAAATATATGCTAAGTTGAACTAACGAGGTTGGACTGCAGAGACAGCTAGGATGTTGGCTTGGAAGCAGCCATTCATTTAACGAGTGCGTAACAGCTCACTAGTCGAGCGGTCCGGCATGGATAATAATCGGGCATAAGCATATTACCGAAGCTGTAATAGAGAAATCTAGGTAGGGGAGCATTCTATATACGTTGAATGTGTGGCGTCAGCCATGCTGGAGTGTATAGAAAAGCAAATGTAGGCATAAGTAACGATAATGCGGGCGAGAAACCCGCACACCGAAAGACTAAGGTTTCCTGATCAACGCTAATCGGATCAGGGTTAGTCGGGGCCTAAGGCGAACCCGCAAGGGGTAGTCGATGGACAACGGGTTAATATTCCCGTACCTGCTTATACTAAAAAGGGGACGGAGTTTACAGGGGTGCGCGTACTGACGGAATAGTACGTTGAACCGCAAGGGATAGTACACGGAGCCTTCGGGTGAAGTGATAGCACCTGAGTAAGCTTCCAAGAAAATCCGAAATAAGCAGCCCGTACCGTAAACCGACACAGGTAGTCGAGGAGAGTATCCAAAGGTGCTCGAGTGATTCATGGCTAAGGAACTAGGCAAAATAACCCCGTAACTTCGGGAGAAGGGGAGCCTCACGTAAGTGAGGCCGCAGAGAAATGGCCCAGGCGACTGTTTATCAAAAACACATGGCTTTGCTAAGTTGAAAGATGACGTATAAGGCCTGACACCTGCCCGGTGCCGGAAGGTTAAGAGGAGATGTTAGCTTCGGCGAAGCATTGAATTGAAGCCCCGGTAAACGGCGGCCGTAACTATAACGGTCCTAAGGTAGCGAAATTCCTTGTCGGGTAAGTTCCGACCTGCACGAATGGTGTAACGATCTGGGCACTGTCTCAGCCATGAGCTCGGTGAAATTGTAGTAACGGTGAAGATGCCGTTTACCCGCAACGGGACGGAAAGACCCCGTGAACCTTCACTACAGCTTAACATTGACATTGGATAAACGATGTGTAGGATAGGTGGGAGGCTACGAAGCGGTTTCGCTAGGAATCGTGGAGCCAACCTTGAAATACCACCCTTTGTTTATTTGATGCCTAACCCCGCCCTTGGTGGGGGACATTGTTTGGTGGGTAGTTTGACTGGGGTGGTCGCCTCCAAAAGCGTAACGGAGGCTTTCAAAGGTACCCTCAGCATGCTTGGTAACCATGCGTAGAGTGTAATGGCACAAGGGTGCTTGACTGTGAGACCTACAAGTCGACCAGGTACGAAAGTAGGACATAGTGATCCGGTGGTTCCGTATGGAAGGGCCATCGCTCAAAGGATAAAAGGTACTCCGGGGATAACAGGCTGATCACTCCCAAGAGCTCACATCGACGGAGTGGTTTGGCACCTCGATGTCGGCTCGTCATATCCTGGGGCTGGAGAAGGTCCCAAGGGTTGGGCTGTTCGCCCATTAAAATGGCACGCGAGCTGGGTTCAGAACGTCGCGAGACAGTTCGGTCCCTATCTGTTGTGGGCGTTAGAAGCTTGAGTGGAGCTGACCCTAGTACGAGAGGACCGGGTTGGACGAACCTCTAGTGTACCAGTTGTGGCGCCAGCTGCATTGCTGGGTAGCTATGTTCGGATGAGATAAGTGCTGAAAGCATCTAAGCACGAAACTCGCCACAAGATTAGGCTTCTTTTAAGGGTCGTTCAAGACTAGGACGTAGATAGGCTGCAGGTGTAAAGGTGGTAACATCATAGCCGAGCAGTACTAATTACCCGTAGCTTTTAGTGAGAAACAAAATTTTTCGATAATCTGCAGTGTGTCAACGATATTTATGGTGACTATTGCGGTGGTGTTCACCTCTTCCCATTCCGAACAGAGAAGTTAAGCCCACCAGCGCTGATGATACTGCATTTATGTGGGAAAGTAAGTCGTTGCCAATCTTTAATTTTAAACCCGACCTGTCATGGTCGGGTTTTATTTTGATTTTTTTTATATATTTGTTTATTATTTCCTACTATATATCTTTGTTGGTTTTGCGAAGCCCTGCGCCCTGCAGGGCATTTTTTTTACCTAAATTTTACACTTAACATCGTAATGTCATCACTCTGAATAGCTCCTTTTGCATGGGCTGTTAATGCTGCGCTTACTTCTGAGATAAGCTCCGCCGGACTCATGTTTGTGCATCTCTCGAGTAATTCTTCCAATGCGTTGTCGCTAAATAGATTGTTCTGTACGTCCATTGATTCGGTTACGCCATCAGTATATAAGAATAAACTGTCGCCTGCTTTTAAATGTGTCTCAAGGGTATTATAAGATAATCCTTCTAAAACACCAAGAACCGTATTCCCTGTCAGCTTTAATCGCTCAATATTTCCATCTGAATGCAATATGTATGGAGGATTGTGACCTGCATTGCAATAGCTCAGCTTTCCGGTATTGATTTCCAGAATGCAGTAAAATGTGGTTACAAACATATCATTGATATTTTCCTTGCACAATAATTCGTTTGAATAATTCATGCATTCATCTGGTGATAGCCCTTTTAATGCTGCAGCCCTTATAATTGTACGACTTACCGCCATATAAATTGCTGCAGGGATTCCTTTATCTGATACATCTGCAATTACTAAACCCAGATGCGTGTCGTCAATCATGAAGAAATCATAAAAATCTCCCCCTACTGACTTCGCTGCCTCCATTTGCGCATAAATATCAAATTCAGTATGCTCCGGAAAAGCTGGAAAATTTTTGGGTAATATAGATTGCTGTATCTCTTTAGCGATGCTTAAATCATGCTGTATTGCCTCAAGTTGATAATGTTCTTTTTCTGCTTTCTGTAGCAAACTAACATGCTCAATCGTTTTATTGATGGTAATTTCAAGATCAGTAAAGTCAATTGGTTTTGTGGTAAAATCAAATGCTCCACGGTTCATGGCCGTTCGTATATTGTCCATGTCTCCGTACGCTGAAACCATTACTGTCTTGAGTGTTGGATTTTTAAGCTCATTGATTTTTGTTAACAATGTGAGTCCATCCATTTCCGGCATATTAATATCTGATAGGATAATGCAGGTGTCCGGATGTTCCAATATTGCGGCTAATGCCTCTAGGCCGTTTCCTGCAAAGTGGAATTCAAATTGTCCTTTTCTGATTTGCCTTCTGAATTTTTGTTTGATGAGCATTTCCATATCGGGCTCATCATCAACGCATAATATTTTAAAAGCCATAATATAATGTTTTCTTAGTTTTCATTGTTTAAACGCATTTTCCAGCCAAACTGTGCGCAAAATTTTCCAAGATTTAGATCATCCATTGCAGATGAATAGATCATGAAAATGGTGTTGGGAATATAAAATTCTATAAGCGGACCGGCAGCAATAAAACTTCCATTATGCACTTCTGTTGCGCCAATACGAAATGCCCCCAATTTATAGGTAAAGATGCACTGAGAGCGGTCTTTATCTCCACCCCATTCATATACACCGAAGAAAAAAAGTTTTTTGTGAAAGAGATACACTACCGGAGAATATCTTTCAGGACTACCATTGCCGGTTTGGAGGCCAACTTTAAATCCTGCAATAAGCCATGGTGCTATATTAACATCAACACCAAAAACTGATTCGCCCCAATGTTCCCTTATCAAACTGTAGCTGGCAAATGAGAATGTTTTGTTTAAAGCACTCTGAGTTGCTAATGTGGCCGTAATAAATGAGGGGTCTGTGCCTAAATCTTCATGATAAAAATAGTAATTGTGCAAACTCAGCTTTGTTTGAGCCATAGTTGTGTAATTCGCTGAGATCAGCAATATCACTACAATGAATATGACGTTTGTTTTAAACATGTTTTTTTATTGGCAAACAAATAGTAAACTGTGTGAATTCCCCTTGCTGACTATCTATGGTGATGCTTCCATTATGCTTTTTCTCAATAATTTCCCGCACCATAGCAAGACCTAATCCTGTTCCTTTTCCTACTTCTTTTGTGGAAAAGAAGGGGAGAAATATTTTTTCTCGGATATGTTCCGGTATGCCTATGCCGTTGTCGTGAAATGTGATTTGTACGCATTCGCCTTTATTCTCTGTGGCTATTTTAATCTCAGGCGTATATTGTTCGATCTTGAGGGTAGATTTCACAAAAACAGCATAGCAAGCATTATTCACTATATTTAGTATGGCACGGGAAATATCCTGAGGGATAATTTCTATAGGAGGAAAATCTATAGCAAATTGATATTCGATGCTGGTATTGAATGTGCTGTCCGATGCACGCATCCCGTGATATGCGAGTTTTGTGTATTCTTCCACCATTTTGTTGATGTCGGTGCGCTGAAAAGCACCTTCCTTGCCCCTTGTTTGTAGGAGCATGCCTTTAATGATATTCTGTGCACGTTTTCCGTGTTCTGAAATTTTGCTTGAATTCGCTTCCAGCATTTCAGCAATTTCTGTAAGCTCGTCAAGAGATTCTGAGAGATGTTCCTGATCCTGAATTTCTTCGATAATCGCCTTTATGTCTTCCGTCAATTGAATATTTAACTGGGCAAAATTATTCACAAAATTGAGGGGATTTTGAATTTCATGCAAAATGCCGGCAGTTAATCGCCCGACAGCGGCTAATTTTTCCTGCTGAATAATTTGATCCTCTAGCTTTGAAATCCTGTTTTCTAGTTCTTCAATTTTATTTTGATTCATAATATCTGGATTTTCATCATGATATAGGAATAGTCACTGTAAATAATGTCCAATCATTAATGGATGATTCGACATCGATCCTGCCAGAATGGTTCTGGATAATTTCTTTGGCGATATATAATCCTGTGCCTGTTCCTTCAGCTGTTGGTTTTGTGGTAAAAAACGGATCGAATATTTTCTTTTTTTCCAACTCACTGATGCCCATGCCGTAATCTTTAATGCTAAAAACGGCAAACCTGCCATCAATACAGCTATTTATTTCTATTTCCAATCGTTCGATATTTGATTTTTTTGTTTTCTGAATACTGGTATAGAAGGCATTACGCAATAGATGATAGATGACCTGAGCGATTCCATTGGCAATTATTGGGGCATTTAATTCTTTATTCAATTGAAGGATTGGAATAATTTTTTCACCATTTTCATAGGTGGAAAATTCTTTTTGGACTATTGCTGCGCCCTGTGTCAAAAGGCTATTGATATCTGTTCTTTGTTTTTCGCCACTTCTGTCGCGCAAAAGATTTTCCATACCTTTTACTATGCGTGCAGTATTTGTTCCGTGTTCATGGATTTTTTGCACATTCTGCTCCAGCATTTCTGTAATTTCTGAAAGTTCTTCTGTGTCCTCATCAGATAAATTGCTTTCGCTGCCTTTTATTATTTCATTTTGCTCTTGGATTAATTCAGCGGATAGTTGCGCAAAATTATTGATATAATTTAAGGGGTTTATGATCCTGTCGACGATGCCCTGAGTGAGTTTACCGACGGAGGCCAGTTTTTCTTTGCGGATTAATTCCTGCTGTGTGCTTTCCAGGCTGTGGAGGGTTTGCTCAATTTCATGCAATAAATTTGTTTTAATAAACGCAGAAACCAGATGCTCTTTGATATTCCTGAATTGTTCGCAGATTTCCTCATCAAAGGCTTGATGCTCATACATATTTTCCATAATCAGATAGCCCATAACCCTGTTTTTATACCGGATGAGCATGATGATCATCGCAGAAGATTTCTCAAAAACATTTTTTAGTTTTCCCTCAAATTCAATCTGTGGGCTATTTTTCAGGAAGATGTCTTCAAAAACTTCAGTAGTTTGACTTAAGTATTGTTTTTCAATATCTTCTGTGCTAAGTTTGATGTGTTTTGCCTGTTCAATTTTTCTTCCTGCTGAGGATGTAAAGCTATAAGTGCCGAGCGTCTCATCAAACATAAGAGAGGTCGCAGTATCAACATTTGGAAGTAGTTGCAGTTTTTTAAGAAGGGCATCCAAAAGTAAATCCAATTGTATTTCAGCATTAATTGATTTCACCAAATTGTTAATGCCTTCCAATTCTTCGTTTTTCTTGCTTAGTTCTCCCGATTGTTGCTTTAAAGCCTCTTTTTGTTTATTGATTTCATGGGTGCGTTCCTCAATAATTCCTTCCAAGCGTTGTTTGTCGCGCATCAATTGAGCCGACCGATACCTTATATACAGAACGATAATAAGGATGAGTGTAAAAATATAGGCCAGATAGGCCATCACTGTATTATACCAGGCCGGATGGATTAAGAAAGAAAAAGTAATCGGATCGCTCTCTGTTCCGTCGGGGAGTTTTGTTCGTACTTGAAACTCGTACTTTCCTTTTAATAAGTTAGTGTATTCTTTTGAGTGCTCTTGAGACCATTCTGACCAGCTGTCATTTAAGCCCTTCAAGCGATAACTGAACAGTACTTCTGCGCCAACATCAAAATTGGTAGATGCAAATTGAAAAAGAAAGTGGCTCAACTTATGCGGTATGTCCATTGTCGTCTGTTGTTCTAGATCGAAAATAGAATCTCCGGCTTTTATCTTAGTAAAGAAAATGCTGGTTTCGGGCCTGCGAACATCATTATTTTTTGTTTGAATCAGGAAAATTTTATTTTGACCACCCAGCCAAATATGATTGGAATCAGGGGCATAGGCACAACGGATATCTTCGCCTTTAAGACGGTATAGTTCTTGCTTTGAAACGGTATAACATTTCGATGTTTTTTTAAAGAGCCTGCTCTCCTTTGATTCTGCTCCGTATGTGTATAATATGCTATTCGACAAAGAAATAACAGGGTTTAACCATTGATTATTAATCTCTTCTTTGCAGAATAGTTCTGTGTCTGAAAAAGAATTTGATGTTTTATCGTAAATGAGAATTCCCCCGCCATAATTAATATGCAAAATATTGTCCGCAATAAAAATCCCACTCGTATTATTGGATGGTAGCCCTTTGTCACCAAAGGGATATAGAATTGGTTTTTCTGTTTGCTGTATATCCAAACGCCAGACCCCATCTCCGGGTGCATGAAACCAAATGTTTTTCCCATCGCTCAAAACTGTCCTGATTTCAGTATTTTTTATAATGTCTTTTTTAATCTGTGTTTGATTGTTATAGGAAAAAGCTCCTCGTGTAGTCCCTGCAAAAATCATATTGCCCTCAAGCACCATGGACAATACAAACTCATCAGTGATTTTTGCTATTCCTGAATTATTGATTGCATACAATCCATCACTACAGCCGGCCCAAAGTATATTATTTTCTTCATCTTTTTGGAGTGTCCAACAGGCTGTATTAATCTCTTTTAGGGCAGTAAATTTTTCTTTTTCCATCCGAAAAAGCCCTTGCATTCCGGCAACATACAGTTGATGATTATAATTTAAGAGCGCATTAATGTCTCCTTCAATTCCATTGGATCTGTTATACAGGCTAATATCTGATGGGATTGCGCATAATGCAATGCCTCCATTCATGCTTAACCAGAGGTTTTGGTCCTTCTTACTGTAATTCATTGCAGTCACATCAAAAGTTCCATAAACGGGATGGTCTGCAGTATGCATCTGTATAAGGCCATCATTATTGAAAAGAAATGCACCTTTATGCTTCGTTCCCAGCATCATCAACTCATTATTAATCCGCTGAATGCAACTGCATTGTCCTTGTTTTGCCATCAGGCTTGCATCATTTTTAAGGAATGATGCTTTGCCGTTTTTTATTTGTATGATCCCTTGCAGGCGGCTGAATAAAAGGCTGTCTCCTTTAAAAATATCCATGCCTATGATTTCAGTGCTTTGAGGCAGCCCTTCTATGAATGAGGTCTTTTCTGTTTTGTGGCCATCAAAAGAAAAGAGCCCGCTGTTTTCGCTTTGAAGGAAGATTTTGTCCTGAAAAGAAAATGCTCCGATGCAATAAAAATCAAGGGGTATTTTGCGTATTTCTTCTTTGGTTTTTAAGTAAATTTTATTTTCCGATACAAAAATAATCGTCCCGGAAATTTCTCCAATATGAAATACAGTTCCCTCAAAAACAGTATTTTCTGCAAGTGGTTTAAATGAGCTTTGTCCGTTTTGGGCTTTTTGGATAAAACCACATTCATTGCGGCCGCCGGCATAAACCTGCCCATTGGAGGCTGTGTATAATGATGTGATCATATTATAAGAAGGGGTGGGGATTAGGGACCAAAGGGCGCCATTATAGGTGATGATTCCCGAGAAATTCCCCACATACAAAATGCCGAGGCTATCGCGGCATAATGAGAAATTTTGTTCCTTGCCCTGATATTCTTCTGCCGAAAAGAAATGAATCAAAGGACTGCCAGAGAAAGGAATGTTCTCTTCCTGAGCGAAAATGTTTTTGCTGCTTCCAAGAATCAGAAGCAGTATCGTAAGGATTATGTGACCTGAGATATGATTTTTCATACGCTTTGGCTGTTAAAATGAGCCTGATGATTTTTTTCTCCAAAAACTTGCTCCATAAATTCCATATGACTTTCTCTAGATGCTGAATAAAGCAAGAGAAGATTGTTTAGAGTGAATTTATTTAGCTTATAATGTTGGTTTGTTTTATTGTTTAAACGAATCTTTTTCTCCGGATTGTTTTCGGGCAATAAGATCAAATCACCGTTTTTGTAGGTACTCTTGGGCTCTGTAATTGTAAGTGTATCATCAACACATAAAATGCACTCACTGTAAGGATAGAATACATCATCAACGGATGTGGTTTTGGTATCTTCCAGCAAGATATCTAAAAGTATTGGGTGAATTTGACTCAGGATTTTATTGGCATTTGCTGCTTGAATTAAATGGCAGCAATTTTTTTCTGTTTCAGGATTATAGAAAAAAGGCATGAGTTCCGGTGTATATTCAAGGCAAAATTTCAAATGTTCAGGATTTCGCTCTTTCAGAATATGAACTGCTGTTTTCTTTAAAAGAGTATTTTTACTGCATATATGTGCTGCAATCAGCTCTGTAAAGCTTTCCGAAAAATCTTTGAACATAGCAGCTTGTTGCATTGCCAAGGCGATTGTTGTGCTTGAAAACATCCAGATATTGCCCCCGATCAATTCTTTGATGTGATCGTTCAGTCCTTTCTTTTTTTGTGGGAAAAACCTACTTAGTTTGTCCAGGCTTTCTTCGGTGCTCTCTGAAGTGAAGAGCGGTATCAATACTTCTTTTAAATTTCCCTGAATGATAAATTCCAATGCTTCTGCAGCAAAACCACTGCTTGCACCCTTTGTGTTTTTTCTGATGCGCTCGAGGCTTTCCGCATCAAAAAGCAGTCCCAAAGTATTGAAAATACCAGTTTCATAGCGATTTGCATCATTAGTTAGAGCTTTTATTAGGTCGGGCTGGGCGCTGTCTTTTATGTCTTCCAATATTCTGTAAATACTACAAATGTCTTCGATTTTGGCATAGATAATGTCTTCCGCTTTTCTTCTAAACTCTCCATTAAAGCGTTCTGTTTTGTTTTTGGTAATCATCTTAATCGCATAATCCCGTTCGATGGGCGATGGATTGTCTATTTGTTTTTGCAGAAAATCCTGGCCGGAATTTATATGAGATAAAATATTTAAAATGGTCATCCTGAGAAGGGTGTCATCTGTGTTTTTTATAAATGCCTGCTCAAGTTCAGTCGGGGCATGAAGGTGGGATAATGAAAATGCTGCAAGATTCCTATATTCCGGATCAGAAAGATAGGTGAGGAGTTTGCTGATGAGTTCTTTTCGTTTCAGCAATGCTGCAGCCTGAATGCATTCCCGTTTTATGGCTGCATTTTCTGAGTTCATTAGTGAAATTATTTCATGCACAGCAGATAAGCGTCCGTTTAGGCCTTCCTGTGTGGCATTGCTCACTCTTTGGTCTTTAAAATAACCGGGATCGGGCATGAGGCTTTGATCGCCAATTTCGAGAGAAGCTTTTTGAAGGATGCCGTTATTTATTTGCGAAGGGCGTTTCTGTTCTGTTTCTTGTTCCTTTTTAGTGCTGTCTTTTGGATGTATGCCAATCAGAATTTCAATTTTATGCCTGTATTCTTTCATCGTATTGATGACGACCCAAAGCCAGATAATGCCAATCGGGATAAAAATATAGTTATAGCTTACAATGCTTTTTACCGGTATATAAGTAAATGCGACTAATGCAAGCCCGGCGATAATACTGCCAATTGCTTTGGGAATGCCTTCGATGAAGTTCTGGAAATTTAAGCGCCCTTCAATTGGTATTGCCTGATATAAAACCTGAAAAGATGGATCGTGTATGCCGGAACGTGTCGATCGCTCAAATAATTTCCCCATGGCAACCAAGACAAAAAATAGGGCAAGGCCTGGAGCAATGCTTCCCAAAATGGCAGCAGGGGCAAGAGTTCCCAATAAAGCAATGGGCATGATAATTAATCCTATTTTTAGTCCGTAGCGATTGAGTAACCTGCCCGATAACAAAGACTTAAAGAGTAATTCAATCAGAGCCGCAACACCAAGAAATACACCAAGAAAGCTGGCCAAAACTTCTGTGTCGGGAAAAGTTTTGCGCGTTTCGGCCAAAAAGATGAAATCGACATAATAAATGGCAAACATTGGAAAAATGGCCAATAGGAAAACAAAAAGCCCAAAACGGTCGCGAATCATTTTTTGCTTTGTTGGAGCATCCTGTTTTTTGTTTTGCTGCACAGGGCTGCCTTCATTTAGTTCTTTTTGGAACTTTTTTGTGATGATTAACATAAGCGCCAGGCAGATAAGCAGCTCGGCTGCCGAAAGGAACAATAGCCCGGAGGCATCAATAAATTGAAGAAGTAGGGGGACAAGAAAGAAACTCAGGATATTTGAAACAACCTCGCCAGAGCTGATAACACTAAACAGCCTTTTGCCTTGTTGGATTTTAAAAATGCGTCCGGCTATGCCCCAAAAGCCTATGCCATAAACGAATATAAAAACCCGTACCCAAACAAACATGATAAAACTCAGCCAGACAATTTCGCTTTGTTTGAAAATAATGCTTAACATCAATACGCTGACAAAGAGAAAGATAATCCCGGCTACATTCAGGCTGCGCAGGTTCAGGTGTTTTTGGACAGCCGAATAGAGTTTCGACATCCCAAAACCAATCAGACCACTTGCCAAATATGCCCATGGAAGGATTTCGTTTCCATAGAATTTCAGGAAAAGAGCTGTGCCTCCTGTATAAAAAAATGCAATAGCAGAACCCATAAAAAAGCTATAGGAGGCCATAAGAACCACCACTGTTTGCTCTGCAGCTTTAATATTAAAGAGGTCCGCTATTTTTCTTGCGAGATTCATTTCTTAATAGTTGATTGGTTCGAGCTGTGATTTTGGCAAAGCAAAATAGAGGTTTTTATCGGTGAGCCAGCCTTCCCGAATCATTGCAACAATAAGGTATCTACCTTCTTTATAAAGGCTTTCAATGTTCTGAAAATCATCAAAATCGATTAATTGATAATCTGAGCCTGCTTGATTATGCTCGATATATCTCAATAGTTTTTCTTTATCTATGCGATTGTATACAAAATCCACAGGTGTTAGCCTAAGGCTGAGCATAAAAGCTTTTTGAATTCCCAATTGCAGCTCCGGATGGTAATTATCAAAAACGCAGCCCATTTTATTCAGATGCAAATATGCCGACACACTATTATCTGTCTCCAATAATCCCCTGTCTGTCAGCATTCCTTTTTCCATGGCAATAAGGTTCAGGTAATTTACCATATGGAGTCCGGTGTTTTTTCCCTTCAGGCGTTCATCCATGGCAAGTCTAAGGTTAAAGGTGCATTTATCAGGGGTTTGATAATAAGCACTATATACGCAGGCCAGGAGTTCTCCTTCCTTATTTTCCAGCATTAATGCGTAGCCGAAGAGAATAAAGCGATAGATATCATATGCACTCAGGTCGTTTGCAATGCGTTCACCAAAAATAATCCAACGATCATGGGTAAAGCGATAAAGGCGCTCAATATCGTTTAGTTCTCCTTTGACTAATTTGAGGCCTTGATCGTTAAAGAATCTTTCAATTTCTTGCTTATTGGTTTTAATAAATAGTTCAGTTTCGTGCAGATGTTGCCATTGTGAGCGGTCGATGCAAATTTCTGCTGGTTTTCGATAAAATGTATAGTCTTCCATGATCAGTGTTTGAAATTACCAGATATTGTTGTTTAAACGGTAGCTAAGTCTTATGAGAAAATTCCTTCCGGCTTGCGGCGTTCGCCAGGCGTATGCAAAGCCATCGGCTGAGCGTATGCCCGGATCAGAATATTGATGGTCGAGCAGATTATAGCAAGAAAATTGCAAATCCATTCCTTTAATGATGTCGAAATAACTAATGCTTGTGTTGATTACTGTTGTTGCGGGGAATGCTCCCGGATTTGCAGGGACAGATGTGCCCGTGCCTGTTTCCCTTTCTGCAGCCCATTTTCCTCTGATGTTGATATTCAGATGATTAAAAAACTCAATATTCCCGATAATATTCAGTTGATGTGATGCAATATCGCCTATCCTTTGATACTCATCAGTTGGTAGTCCGGACTCGTCTTTGATATTTTCTTCAGGATGGGTATAGGTATATCCTGCCTGAATGCTGTAATTATCCCTTTTATAATTGAAAAGAGCTTGCGCGCCCATAATATGGAGTTTTCCAATGGCTTGATTTTGTCCTGTATATGAATTTTGCCAAGGAACAATCACGGTGCCAACGGCTCCATCATAGGTGCTATTGTAAAAAGAGGCTTCAATAAATGAATTTTTGTTAAGATTATAGCCAACAGATACCTCCAGGTTCGTTACTCTTTCGGGGTTTAGATTAGGGTTGGCCAACAAACGCTGTGGGTTGGTGGCGTATTTCGTCCAATTCGAGGCATCCTGAAAGGCGCTTGCATAGATGGCTTTAAAAATAAAATCCCCGGGTGTTGCAACAAGCGCAATCCTTGGGTTAAATACAGAGCCATATCCTCCGCTTTTACGGATTTTATTATAATCGTACCTTCCGCCTAAGGTGAATATAAACAGCTCTTTCCAATGATAAGAAGCTTGCAAATAGGCTCCAATATTCATAATATTGAAATTATTCCCTCCGGGCATCAGGTCGCCTGAGCTTGTGCCATCGTCTATTACATTAAGGCTGTCTGGCGGATTGATAAGCATTCTGTAGTCGCCTTGTAAATTGCTGCCTCGAAATTCAAGGCCACCGATCAGGTCGAAATTGGTTGTTGGCCTATAACTGATTTTTAGTTCATCGCGCACCTGCGAAGATGTTTGATACAGGAAGACCGTTGTAAACTGAACAGGCGTTTGAAGCACAAATGCATCGGCATTCAGCCCAGAATTCGCATAATTGGCCATGCTCACAGAGCGGCTTAAATCATTTGCATCGCTTTTTCGGTAATAGGCTAAATTGCTTAGGTGCACACTTTCACTCAGTTGTTTCTCAAACAGACTATAAACATACAATTGTTTCGGATTCCATATCTGGCCATTGTCTGAGCCAAGTTTTGACCAATCTGTGAAATAATTCAATCCTCCTGTTTTGGTTTCCCAGAGTTCATAACCAATAGTGAAATTGCCAAAAAGCAGTTTGCCCGAAAAGAAATAATTGTCGGCAATATTACTGTAAGAGGGAAGTGCATTATCAACTTTCGTATTTAATCCATTGATGTCGAGTTGACGCGCAGCCGTGTTTCCTGCTTGATTCAGATTGGCGGCAATTGGGTTTCCTGCTGCATCATAACTTATATTATAATAGTCGGCAACCTGAGCAAAATCGGGTGAATTGATAAATTCTTCCACATTTTGATCAACAGATAAGAGTCGTCCATAATTAATCGTATCATATGCTTCCGTGGAAAAATCGAATTCAGGATAGCCTGAGAGGTCATAATCCTCTGTGAAATAGGTTTTAAATGTGCTGATAAAGCTAAACTTTTCAAATTTTCCACCAATGCTGATGTCTGCATATTTTGTGTTCCACGAGCCATAGCCAACAGAGGCGTCAATGCCTATTTTATGATCTCCGGCCAAATCGGCTGGTTGTTTAGTAATCACATTCACAACTCCTGTAAAGGCATTTGCGCCATACATTGTTGATGCCGGTCCATAGATTACCTCAATACGCTTGATATTGCTCACGGGGTATTGCCGGTTAATGTATGCGATATTTGACCAAAGGTCGTTTTCCTCCACACCATCAATCAATACGAGCATACGGTCTGTATTGTTTGATCTATACCCACGCTGGTAGATGTTAGAAAAAGTGCCTGCACGTGTGCTTGAGATATCAAATCCGGGTAGATCGTAAAAAATTTCAGCAAGATTGTTGTATGCTCGTTGCCTTATTTCCAGATCACTCAGAACAATAACGGTGGCAGGGGCTTCGTGGATGTTTTCCGCTTTTTTAGAAACAGAGGTTACTTGACGCGAAGCGGCTTCTGCCTTTTTGCTGTTTAGTAATCGTTTGAATTGTGGTGGATCAAAAATATTTGCTTCATATGCCGGCGACATCATCAATAACTTCCCCATAAAATGATTTGCTGCATCCAATGAATCCAGGGCCAGGTTTGATAGGATCATTAGGCGAAAGGCTTCTTCTTCTTGTCTGATGCCAGAATGATTTCCCAGACAATCTTTAAGGATTGCTATGGATTCATTAAAATGACCTGATTCATATGATTTTTTCGCCTCACTCAGATTTTGCGTGCCACAGTTTTGAGCTGTAAGCATCAAAGGGGCCAAAGCCATGATCAGAAAAAAGATTAGGGTAAATATTCGGTTCATTTTTTGTTAGTTTCGGTGCGATATGGGATGTCTGTGCCAATATATTCCTGCCATTCAAATATTGTGAGTCCGCGTCCTGCTGTTTGTTGTGCTTTTTTTGCCAGCCGTTCCGGGTCAATTATGGTTTTTATTATTTGATTGTCGGAACCACATGAAATAATCTCTGAATCATCTTCGGCAAACAAAAGGTCGTAAATCCAACCATCATGATTGTGAATGGACAATGGGGGCGCATCGGTTTTCGAACAGTCCCAGATTCTTATGTTTTGGTCGTAGCCTGCCGAAGCTAAAAGTCCGCCTGAATGATTAAAAGCTAAGGCTTGAACTCCGGATGTATGTCCAATCAATGAAGATTTTTTCCCGTTCTGATCAATGAGAAATACCTGTCCTTTATCGTTGGCACAAGCCATATTTTTGTTTTTGGCATCATAGGCAATGGCAGTAAGCGGATGGGATACTTCATTAATTATTGTGTTTTCTTCGCCGCTTTCAAGATGAATAAACAGAAGTTTGCCGTTTTTTAATCCTGCATAAAGGCCGTTTTTTGTTCCTAAGCAACTTGTAATTGGCGCTTCCGTTTTTTGAAGGGCGATAAGGGGATTGCTTTCTGCATTTGTCTGATCGTATTTATAGATTTGCCCTTGCCCGTCGATACAAATTAATTGGTCGTTGCTGCTGGTAATATGGTATATCATTGCCGGAAGGGGAATATTTTTCGGCGGGGAGGCATTCGTTAAATCAAAAATCAATAAGTCTTTATTGTAGGTGACTGCGGCCAGATTCCCATTTCCAAAAACAGGGCCACTGCTCAGAAATTCTGTGGAAACCGGGCTGTTGATAAGCAGAGGGAGATCTTTATTTCCTGATGCTTGAATCTTTATCAGCTTCCCGTCCTGTGTGGCAGCGATAATATATTTATTATCAAAGAACTGTAGCTTTTTAATGGCGTCATCGTGCTGGTACATCTGGTCTCCATTCGCAGTAGTTTGGCTTAATGCCTGAAAAACATCAGGATCCTGTGGATTGCCTTGGTTCTCTTTGTTCAGACGCCACGCTTCTAGGGCTAAAAGCTGGGGCAATTCCCCTTGAATGCTCTTCGATAAATCAACGGCTTGTATTGCGAGAGCCTTGGCAATCGCAAGTTTTCTTAATCTTTGTGCCCTGTTTTCTGAAATTTCTGCTTTAGTTTTTTGTGCTTCAGCAATTTGTTTTTGCTCCAATGCTTCTGTTTTTCTTTGTTCGGCCTCATCTTTGGCTTGAACAGCAACTACTGAAGCGCTATCGGCTTTTTCGCGTTCGTATTCTGCAAGGCTGCGCTCATAAATGGCAATATTTTGCTGGGCAATGGCATATTGTTTCTGTTGCTCTGTTATGAGTTTTTGCTGTTCGGCAATTTCTTGTTGCTGTTCGGCAATTTTTTGTTGAATAATGGCTTTTTGCCGCTCGGTCTGGGCTGTGTTCCTTTCGCTTACGGCAATTTTTTCTTTTTCAACGGCCTTTCTTTCAGATGCTTCCGCTTGAAACATTAAGGTAAGGGCATAAACAAAAAGAAGTATCGATAGTATTGATGCAGCACTGAGGATGAGCACAAATTGCCGGGCCCTTTTCAGTTCTTTTTTTTGTTTTTCCTGTGTGAGCAGTTCTTTGGTTTCTTTTTCATTTTGCGATGTATGCAAGAAACTCATAGCCCTGTCAAAACTATGGTCATAACGTGAAGCCCATCGTAAATTTGGATGGTTATTATTTTTCCAGTTAATGGCCAATTGAAGTTCAGGATCTTGCCATAAAGCAGCTCTTCCTTCCTGATAAAGTGCAGCAGAAGTCGCCAGTCTTTTATAAAGTCGAGCAGAGTGTGCTTCCTCGGCGATCCATTTTTTTAAGCGCACCCAAACACGCATCAGGCTTTCGTGGCTGATGTCGATCATGGTTTCGCTCATGATTGTATTTGGGAAAGGAGGTGTTAAAAAGGCACGCCCGGGTTTTCTGAAGAGTTCAATCACCGATTTTACTTCTTGTTCGCTTTCGTTGCAGATGCCTGCGAGTTCTTTCAGGCTGCAAGGCCTGCGCACAATACGGTTTTCTTCACTGATTTCGGTGAGGGCGCGGAAGGTTTTCTCGCAGATATTTTTTTGGCGATCGGTTTTTAATTCTGCATAAATTTCTTCTGCATGGATGGATAAGGCTTTTTCTATCTTACCGGCGGCGATATAGTGTTTAATGCCAAGTGTTTCTGTTCCCCTTTTTGTGGATTGCCAATGATCCCATGTGCGCATTAATGCATGCTGCATAATGGGAAGTTGGTCTTGATTGTTCCCAATATCTTGGAGTATTTTTTCTGTAAAACCATCTTCCAACTGATGCCCCATTTTCTCCAAAGGGCCTGAAATTGCTTCCAAACAGGCGGTTCTATCCATGCGCGGAACCAGATAATTGCCTTTATTAATGAGTTCGGTGAGTTTTGGGAAGCGTGTGCAGTCGTATAAAAAATCGGAACGCATGCTAATAATGATCCGTAGCTTGCTTCCTTGGATCAGGTCGGAAAGCAAATCTGTAAATATTTGCGCTTCCTTAGATTGTGCTTCGTCGGTAGTAAAACGGAACAATTCTTCAAATTGATCGAGGACCAATAAGCAGTTCTCCCCCTTTTCAGGGAATTGGGCGATGGTGTTTTTTAATTCTTCGGTTCTGTTTTTAGATGATTGATAATCCTTTGGTTCTTCCTTTTTCTTTATAGAAAACAATTGCTCAAGGGCTTCTATTAAATTCTGTACAGGCTGTTTCCCCGGTCGAATAATGGAATATCGAAATGCATCCGATTGAGCTTTCATGGCGGGAATGATGCCGGCAAGGATCAGTGATGATTTTCCACATCCTGAAGAACCTGTAATGGAGACAAAACGACTGCTTTCCATCTTCTTTAGTAGCTCTTCTATTTCTTTTTTGCGGCCAAAAAATAGTTGAGCCTCTTCAGGTCGATAGCTTCGGATTCCCGGAAATGGATTTATTAGGTTCACTAATGCTTTTTTTATTTGGTTGTCGATGCAAAAACACTTTCCGCTTCTGTGTATTTTAGTACGCCATTTTGAAGCGTTGTAAATGTACATATTTTTATTTGTGTTTGGGCTCTGTACCTTGATTTTTTCAAAAATTCCATTGCAATCTTACTATTCCTTTTGCATTGTGCTGATTAATTTATGATATTGCAGCCAATTTGGTAGAAGAATGGGGGTAAATCGTTTTATCAAAAACTGATGGTCGCTTATAGGCGGATAATATCGTCTTCGTATTTCAAAATCGACGGGGAATTGCAACTAATAAGTTGTTGAACCTATTGCTATAAACTTTAAATATTACCAATTAAATTACAGAAAATGAAAAAAGTACTTTTAATTTTAGCCGTAAGCTTTATCTGTATGACGGCTTTGCATGCGCAGATGGATCATGTGTGGGAAGCTCAAGCGGGCGCACGCGTTACCTGGAATAAATTCGCTCCAAACGGAAACCTGATCTGCGGGACCAAAGACGGTAAAACCGTTGCTTTTGATGCCAAAACAGGGAAAGTGATCTGGAAAAAGGATTTTAACCATGGCGCTTTTAATATTCTGCAAAATACAACCAGTATTTATTACGATTCAGACAAAACAGGTCTGCTGGTGCTCAATCCTGAGACTGCTGAAGTGCTTTGCGATTCTAAAAAACTCGGAATGGACAGCATTAAGGCTTATTATCCCATTCGTGCAGGAAACGGATTCCTTATTTATACACAAATGGACGACCGTGAGCAATTCTGGATGCTCAGCCTAAAAACAGGAAAATTATTGTGGAAACAAGACCTTGATCTTGATAATGATAAAAAAATCGAGAAAGGGATGTTTTCCATAGAAATGGAAGAGGACCCTGAAGCAAAAGGATTGATGTGCGACCCTGTTGGTGATGGAAAAGGTGGCGCTTTTGTTGCCGTGCACGACCGTTTAATGCATTTCGATAAAGAAGGAAAAATTGCTTGGGATATTCAGTATCCTTCAATGTTTGGTGATCAGGATGGCTTTTTCAAATCAGCAAGTGTCGAATTTGCTAAAATGTTCCCCGATCAAACAGGAGAAAATATCTATGTATTTAGCGGTGGATATATGACTTGCCACAGCCAGGCTGATGGTTCTTTAAGCTGGGAGAAGCCAGTGAAAGTTACCGGACCGGTTAAGAACCTTATTTTTGAAGAAAACGGAATGATTGTAATTCCTGCCAGTGACAATAATGCCATGAAAAAGCATAAACTGAATCTGGTTGACTATAAAACTGGTAAAACCCAATGGGGCGAAGAAGGAACAAAATTTAAAGGTGGCTATATCCAGTCCAATTTTTGCTCAAAAGGAATCGTGTTTATCACAAAAGCCTATATGAATGAATCTTATTTCTTTAATATTGTAAATCAGGAAACCGGACAACTTGAGCTGGATAAATCATTGAAGCTTTTCCCCGGGCCATACGAATTCGAAGAAGTAAATGGTGGTCTCCTCGTTTCTTCTCGCCGTGGTGCAAATATTTATAACTATGCTACAAAGGAGTTTGTAATTAACAAAGAGCTGAAAACAGGAAGCAAAGATTATCTTGTAAAGGCCGATGCCGGAAGTAAAGTTTATTTCTATACTTCAGCAAAAGACCTGATTTATGTGTTTGATAAAACTACTCTGGAAGCAAAACAGTTTAATAAAGAAAAAATTAAGCTTAAAGGTGGCGACGAAGCCAAAGGCCTTGATTTATTTAAAGATGGTATGGTGCTGCACTCAGAACAAAACCTGATTAAATTCGATTTTGAAGGAAACCAAATTTATAATAAATATTATGCTGCTCCGGGTGCCGGATGGTTGAATGTAACAGGAAATGTCCTTAGTGCTACCTTTAAAGTAATGGGTGGTTTGGCAACCGTTGCTATTGCAGGCGCTACTTCCTATGCTGTTGAAGCCGGTGACCAATATACCCGTCAGGGAATGGATATTGTAGATAAATCGTATGAAGAAACAAATGGCGTGGATGCTGACCTTATTCAATATCGTAAAGATGTGGATGAATATAAGCAAAACATGGATATGGCGAAAAATGAGCTGAATAAGGAAATGTCGGAAATGGCCACCATGGGTATCTTAAATGCTGTTGATATTGGTGATGAAATCAATGCAATTTCTGAACGCTTTAAAAACTCCAAAGCAACAAAAAATTATGTCATCCTTATGACAAAAGACAAAGAGCGCGGCGGTATTGGCCTTGCTGTTGTTTCTAAATTGGATGGCGAAATTAAAGGCTTTATCCCAATGAAAGAGAATAAAGAAGATCCTTGCTATACTGTCGATCCTTTTACAAATATGTTGTTCTGGATGCCTTCCCTCGATGATGGTTCCAAAGGCTTTGGCCGCTACAGCAATATTCAGGAGCTGATGAATAGTGGAACGATTTATTCTTTCGACCTGAATAGTCTATAGAAGATCTGTTTTTAATAAAAAAAGGGCGTCGAATATTCGACGCCCTTTTTTTATTGTAAGGAAATATTTTTGATAAACCTTATAAAGCTTTTGCAGCTTCTAGGGCTTTATCATAATCCGGATGGTCGGTATTTTCTTTCACATACTCTACATAACGGACGACTCCTTCTTTGTCGATAATTACAATTCCACGGTTGAGCAGGCGCAGTTCTTCAATCAGGAAGCCGTATTTTGTTCCGAAATCCGCACCTTTATGGTCGCTGAGCGTGATGACTTTATCGATGCCTTCAGCGCCACAAAAACGTCCTAAAGCAAAGGGTAGGTCCATTGAAATGGCCAAAATTGCAATATCATTAAGTTTTGCCGCTTCAACATTAAATTTGCGTGTTTGTGCTGCACAAACGCCTGTATCAATAGATGGTGCTAACGAAAGGATTACGGTTTTACCTGCATAATCGCTGAGTTTTACAGGTTTTAGGTCGTTGCCAAGAACAGTAAAATCTTTGGCTTTATCGCCAAGCTGAACCATATCGCCTAAGAGTGTGAGCGGACCGCCCATAAATGTTGTAATGCCTGTATTCTTTTTCATTTTTTATATTTTTTTGATTGGGTTAAACATTCAATTGGTATCTTTGACTACAACAAAAGCCATGCTGGCTTGTTCAAATATCGTAAATAAATTCTTATGGCGTATAAAGATATCCAAGATTTTATCAATAAACTCGAAGAAGCAGGGGAACTTATCCGTATTTCGGAATCTGTGTCCCCCAAATTGGAAATCAGTGAAATTACTGATAGAGTACTGAAAGCCAAAGGAAAGGCTTTATTGTTTGAAAATAATGGTACAGATTTTCCTGTGCTGATGAATGCTTATGGTTCCGAGAAAAGAATGTGTATTGCTCTTGGAGTAGAGAGCCTCGATGAAATTGCAGGGGATATCGAAATTCTTTTTCAAAATTTAAGTCAACCCCGCCACGGCTTTTTGGAGAAACTTAAATTGCTGCCTGCGCTTGGGCAAATTGCTTCATGGATGCCTAAAAAGCGCAAGGGTCGCGGAGCTTGTCAGGAAGTTATACATCACGATGTTGATTTATCGAAACTTCCAATATTAACAACCTGGCCGCATGATGGAGGGCCTTTCGTTACGCTCCCTATTGTGCATACACTCGATTTAAAAACAAATATTCAGAATGCCGGAATGTACCGTATGCAGGTGCTTGATAAAAACCATACTGGCATGCATTGGCAATTGCATAAAACCGGAGCAAGGCATTTTGAGGAATACAAAAAAGCAGGAAAAAAAATGCCCGTCAGCGTTGTGCTGGGCGGTGATCCTTCTTATGCATATGCTGCAACTGCGCCTTTGCCCGATAATGTGGATGAATATATGCTCGCAGGTTTTTTGCGCAAGAAAAAAGTGGAAATGGTGCCTTGTATCACCAACGAACTCTATGTGCCCGAAGATGCTGACTTCGTAATTGAAGGATATGTGGATCCTGCAGAGGAATTGGTGTACGAAGGGCCGTTTGGCGATCATACAGGATATTATTCGCTGGCAGATTATTACCCCGGCTTCCATGTTAGCTGCATCACGCATCGCAAAAAGGCCGTTTATCCTGCTACCATTGTGGGAATTCCCCCGCAGGAAGATGAATGGCTGGGCAAAGCAACAGAGCGTATTTTTTTAGCGCCCATCCGCCTAAGCATGATGCCCGAGTTTATCGATATGGATATGCCCGTTGAAGGGGTTTTCCACAATATCACCATCGTGAAAATAAAAAAAACCTATGCCGGACAAGGTATGAAGGTGATGAATGCGCTCTGGGGCGCCGGGCAGATGATGTTCAATAAAGTGATGATTGTTGTGGATCGAGATATTGATATTCACAATTACAGGGAAGTGCTGCGTGTGATGCATGAGAGTTACGATCCAATGAAAGATACGCTTATAAACCGCGGCCCTGCCGATGTGCTCGACCATGCCAGTCGTGCTTTTGCGTTTGGTGGTAAACTCGGTATTGATGCTACGGATAAACTGCCCGAAGAAGTTCCGCTACAACTCGGGGGAGATCCTTTTATGAAAGTCAATATTGATGAAATTAAGCGAGTATTTCCTGAAATCGTTTCGCTAAACGATGTTTTTCTTAATCGTGGCCTGCTTCTGATTGGCCTGAAGAAAAATAAAAAGAATCATGCCCGCAAGCTTATTGATGAAATCACATCTAAAGGCTGGATTAAAGGAATAAAGCTTTGCGTGATTGCCGAAGCTGTGGCTGATATCAAGGATGCAGCAGAAATAACATGGCGTGTTGCCAATAATATCGATCCCGCCATAGATTGTTCCCTGAGCGGAGGCGATGATGGTTTTCTGGTGATCGATGGCACAGAGAAGCATGCGTCATATGATGGTTTTCGCCGTGAATGGCCCAATGTGGTTACAATGGATGAAGCGACCATCAAAAAAGTTGATCGACGTTGGAAAGAATACGGTCTGGGTGTTTTCCTGCCTTCACCATCGCTAAAATATTTAGAGAAACTTTATCCGGGGGATGCAGTGGCTGAGTTGAGGGAAGAAGATCTATAAAGTAATTTTGTTTTGTTTCTTTTTTTTATATTTGCCCCTACAGTAATACAAAACATAACAGATATGAACCAAGGGTCATTGAAACAAAGCCTGTTTCTTGTAAATTTAGCCATTAATGCCGGTATAATTTTGCTGTCATTGAATTTATCGGCACAGCAAATCCATTGGGCCAATCCTTTGCCCACCGGGAATGAGTATTATGATATTGATTTTTTTGATGGGCAACATGGCTTGATGTGTGGTGAGTACGGAACAATTTGTTCTACCAAAGATGGAGGAAATAATTGGGAAATTTGTTTTGGCCCGACAGGTTCTGATCCTTTTACTCAAATATGCATTCTGGATAGTACAGGTAAAGCTCTGCTGCGATTGGCGAACAGTGAGATTATTGCAACAGATAATTATGGCGAGGTATGGAGTAAGGTATATAAAGCCCCTGACAGCCTTGCCATTCATAAAATGCAGATGTTGAATGAAAATGAGGGCTTTGCCATTGCACGGAGTACAAATACCGGCAGGTATAAACTCCTGGCAACGCACTCTTCGGCTTCAGAATGGGAAATTGTACAGGATAGCCTTTTTATCGAAGAAGGTTTCTGGGAGGTTTTTGAACTTACAGATATTGCCTTTATGGATTCGCAAAATGGAATGATCATCCTTACAAAAGATGATGGGGATGGGTATTGTTATGCCTTTTTGTACAAAACAACAGATGGAGGAAAAAGCTTTTCACAGATAGATTACCCGGGACATTATGATGATGTTGATTTTCAGCAGCTATCTTATTTGAAGGATAACACTTTTATTGTCTATATTTATTTATCAAGAGATAAAGGGGGAAAGAATTTAGGCCAAGCTACACAAAAAAACATGCCCAATGATTGCAAAATTGCCAAAACTAACGATTTTGGAGAAAATTGGCATGAGGTTTATCATGATCTTGCAACTTTTAAAAACCCTTCTTTCAAAACAAACAGGGATTCAATAATTTATTTATTTGGGGGAAGTTTTAATTCTGAGGAGGGGAACTACTGTCCGCATGTAATGGCTTCTTCAGATGCAGGCGAAAGCTGGTTTTGGCCAGTTGCAGAGACCCAATTATACTATTCAGCTTATAAATACCCAACGGTAAACAGTTTGGGTATAATTGATAAAATTTCGGCTATCATCAGTCTCTCAAGTACATGGCGTCCAAAGCCGCTAAGCACATTTATGAAGACAAATGACATTGAGCACTGGGATGTATTTCCCGATGATCAATATAATGGCTTTTATGGCATGGCCATTCTGGAAAATCGGATACTTCTAGGTGCTGGCACACATATTGTCAGCACCTCAAAGAAATCGAACAAATGGAATAAAGACTATGATGCCGGCGAAGAATTAAAGCTTGGTGATCAATACCTTGAACAAAGCATCTGTTGGTATGGAGGTTCCTCAAACGAAGAGTTTATCGTTTTTTCTGATAGTGACGGAAATAATTGGCAAAAGGTAGTGTTCCCCAATAATTTCTATGCCGATGAAATAGACTATGGAACAGACAAGCAATTGTTTTTACTTAGAGATAATGATTATTCTCAGGAATCTTTATTAATGTTATATGATTTTGACAAGCCCGAGCAAGGCTTTCTTACTTTAAATCTACCTGAAAATATGCTCAAGCCTACAGGAATTGAGGCCAACGAACAAGCAGTTTTTCTTTTCGGTGACAATTTAGAAGAAATAGGGTATTTTCATTCAAATGATTTGGGGTTGAGCTGGAATTTTATCAATTTGGAATTGCCACGAGTGATTTCAAAAGGATTCCTGATGTCGGACAGCCTCATTTTTGTAAGCCAGAATGCGGAACAAATGCCTTCTGAATTATGGTCAGTAAATCCACGGGCACAGCAATTGGGTGAGTTATTTTTTAGCGGACAGGAATCCGGTGAAATTATTGATGTCAAAATGGATGCAAACCAAAGAATATGGATACTGGAGTCCAATAGCTTAAACTGTATTATTTATCATCAGCTATGGGATGATAGCTGGGAAATATTCGGGCCTTTCCCAGGATTAAGCGGTTTAAAAATGGATTTTGACGGCCAACATCTCTGGGCTTATGGCCCTTCAGGTCGCCTCTTATACCTCGGCGACGGCCTGCCCGTAGGCATCCAGCCCATCCCAACCCATGATAAACAACAAGCTTTCTCAATAGAAGGCAACCCCTTTTCCAACAGCCTGCAAATCAGCATAAACCTGGAATTTCAGGGAGAAGCCATGCTCTTGCTTACCGATATGAACGGAAAGCTCGTCCGTCAAAGCAAAATCATGCTGCATGGCCGGGCAAGCCGTTTCCTGATCCAAACGCATGATTTGACTCCGGGGGCTTATGTGTGTAGTTTGGTGGCTGGAACGGAACGCTTTAATGAAAAGGTCGTGAAAAAGTAAGTTCTGCTGTATTGTAATGCTAAAAATGGTCTCACGCAAAGACGCCAGGCCGCAAAGAACTATCAGCCCTTGGCGACTTTGCGACTTTGCGTGAGAAAAATAACCAACCATGTAAGCCAACATCATCCCCTCTTAGCGTCTTTGCGTGAGAAAAGAGCATACTCATTCAATCCAGAACACAAAAGTTTTATGCTAAGTCTCTAAAATCCAAAGAACAAACAAACTTAGCGTCTTTGCGAGAAAACATCTTCATCCACCAAACATCCTCTTTTGCGTCTTAGCGTCTTTGCGTGAGCCACACTCCCACAGTCATAGTCCTAAGCGCCTTAACGAGAAAACATCTTCGTCAACCAAACACTCCCACATCATCCTCCTTAGTGTCTTAGCGCCTTTGCGGGAGAAAAATTCATCAACCAAACCATCCCCAACAAAGCTTTGCGTCTTAGCTCCTTAACGAGAAAACATCTTCATCCACCGAACAGTCCCTCCTTAGTGTCTTAGCGCCTTTGCGGGAGAAAAATTCATCAACCAAACCATCCCCAACAAAGCTTTGCGTCTTAGCGCCTTTGCGAGAAAACATCTTCGTCAACCAAACACTCCCACATCATCCTCCTTAGCGTCTTAGCGCCTTTGCGTGAGAAAAATTCATCAACCAAACCATCCCCAACAAAGCTTTGCGTCTTAGCTCCTTAACGGGAAAACATCTTCATCAACCAAACACTCCCTCCTTAGCGTCTTTGCGACTTTGCGTGAGCCACACTCCCACATCATCCTCCTTAGCGTCTTAGCGCCTTTGCGTGAGAAAAATTCATCAACCAAACCATCACCAACAAAGCTTTGCGTCTTAGCGCCTTAACGGGAAAGCATCTTCATCAACCAAACACTCCCTCCTTAGCGTCTTTGCGCCTTAACGAGAAAACACTCCCACACTCATAACCCACATCTCCGTCGCAAGAAAAATACCCTATTCATTTCATTACTGTTTTAAACTTGCCATTACTTCCCAAAGAAAACAATAAAGCGTCATTTTGACAGACTTTTTCTGCTGGCATAAGCTTTGATATTCGCCACACAGAAAACAACAAAATTTTATACTATGCAAAAAGGAAAGATTAACGTACAAACCGAGAACATTTTTCCAATTATTAAAAAATTCCTCTATTCCGATCATGAGATCTTTTTGAGGGAATTGGTTTCAAATGCTGTGGATGCTACTCAAAAGCTTAAAGCTCTTGCATCTATGGGAAAAGTAAAAGGTGATCTTGGCGATACAAGCATTGAGGTGATCCTTGATGATAAAAAGAAAACCCTGACTGTACGCGACAGAGGCATCGGAATGACTGCCGAAGAAGTTGACCGTTTTATCAATCAGATCGCTTTTAGCAGCGCCGAAGAATTCGTGAAAGAGTTTAAAGGAAAATCTGAAGCAGAATCTGCCAAAATTATCGGCCATTTTGGTCTTGGATTTTATTCCGCTTTTATGGTTTCCGATAAGGTGCAAATCAAAACCCTTTCGTATAAAGAAGATGCAGTAGCTCAAAAATGGGAATGCGATGGCAGCCCTGATTATACGCTGAAAGAATCAAAAAAGAAAGAACGTGGAACCGATATCGTGCTGCATATTGCCGATGATTCTAAAGAATTTCTGGAAGAACACCGCATCCTCGACCTGCTAAAGAAATACTGTAAATTCCTGCCCGTTGAAATTAAATTCGGCAACGAAAAAATTTCCGAAAAGGTTGAAGGCGAAAAGGATAAGGACGGAAATGATGTGTATAAAGAGATTGAAAAAGAACGCATCATCAATAATACCAAGCCTGCATGGGTGCAAAAACCGGCAGACTTAACCGAAGAGGATTATAAGAATTTCTATAGGGAACTCTATCCCATGAATTTTGAGGAGCCTTTGTTCCATATCCACCTGAATGTTGATTATCCTTTTAACCTCACCGGTATCCTTTACTTCCCAAAGGCTAAGAACCGCTTTGAGGTACAAAAAGATAAAATCCAGTTATACAGCAATCAGGTGTTTGTTACCGATTCTGTAGAAGGTATTGTTCCTGAGTTTTTGATGTTGCTGCATGGTGTGCTCGATTCACCTGATATCCCATTGAATGTATCGCGCTCTTATCTGCAAAGCGATTCTAATGTGAAGAAAATCAGCAACCACATCATGAAAAAGGTGGCTGATAAGCTTGAGGAAATGTATAAAGAAGATCGCCCCGATTTTGAGAAAAAATGGGATGATATCCGCGTATTTATCCAATATGGTATGATCAGCGAACAAAAATTCTACGATCGTGCCGAGAAGTTCTGCCTCCTGAAAAACATGGACGGGAAATACTTTAACTTCGAAGAATATAAAGAGCATATCAAAGAGAATCAGACCGATAAGGATAAAAAACTGGTTTATTTATATGCCACAAATCCGGAAGAGCAATACAGTTATATAGAGGCAGCCAAGCAAAAAGGCTACGATGTGCTGCTGCTCGATGGAATACTCGATAATCATTTTATCAACCATATGGAAACCAAGCTGGCCGATTCTTCTTTTGTGCGCGTTGATGCTGAAACAGCAGATAAGCTCATTAAAAAAGATGAAGAAATGCCATCGAAATTAAGCGATGAGGACAAAGAAAAACTCAAGCCTGTTTTCGAAAATAATGTGAATAAGGCTCAGTTTACCGTTATGTTTGAGAATATGTCGGAAAGCGAACAACCCGTTATTATCACCCGTCCGGAATTTATGCGCCGCATGAAAGATATGCAGGAGCTTGGTGGTGGCGGAATGGGTTTTATGGGAAATATGCCCGATATGTACAATCTTGTGGTGAACAGCAATCATCAGGTTGTGGGCGAAATCCTCGCTATGGAAGACGAAGAAAAGAAAGCACAATTAGCGAAACAACTGACAGATCTCGCTTTATTGTCACAGAATATGCTGAAAGGCGAAAGCCTGGATAAATTCCTGAAAAGGAGTGTAGAATTAATTGGAAAGTAAGGAAAAGAGTTTATCTTTGTAAAAGGCTGGTTGAACTGCTTCCCTGTATTGGGTGCTGATCAGCCGGCCTTTTTTATTTTCTGCAATAGGTTTTTGTAGATCTATCAGCGATTGATAAAAGATATTATTCATTAAGTAAATTGTAAATATATGAAAAAAGGATGCATTATCTCCGGAGCCATTGGGCTACTTCTCCTGATTGCTGCTATTTTTATGTACACTTCCGTAAAAAGCAGCTATAACCAATTAGTAGTACAGGACGAAAGCGTTACTTCCGCATGGTCGCAGGTCGAAAACGTCTACCAGCGCCGTGCCGACCTGATTCCAAATTTGGTGAATACAGTAAAAGGCTATGCCGATTTTGAGCAAAAAACCCTTACCGATGTCATTGAAGCCCGCTCTAAAGCAACATCAGTGAACATTGATGCATCAAAATTAAATGCACAAAGTATTGCGCAATTCCAACAGGCTCAAGATGGCCTTAGTAGCGCACTGTCGCGCCTGATGGTGGTGGTCGAAAAATATCCCGATCTGAAAGCAAATCAGGGCTTTCTGGATTTACAAGCGCAGCTTGAGGGAACAGAAAATAGAATTAGTACAGAACGTATGAAATTTAATCAGGTGGTGCAGAGTTATAATACTATGGTACGAAAATTCCCGATGAATCTTTTTGCCGGATACTTTGGCTTTGATAAGAAAGAATATTTCAAAGCAGAACAGGGCGCAGAAAAAGCCCCTGAAGTAAAATTTTAATCACCAATATATTATATAAATGGACGCTGTAAGTATTTTTTCTAAAGAAGAAACAGAGGACATCAAACAGGCCATCCTGAATGCAGAACTGGATACCAGCGGAGAAATTCGTGTGCATGTGGAAAATGTATGTGAGGGCGATGTGCTCGATCGTGCATCTTATTGGTTTGATAAGCTTAAAATGCATGAAACAGAACTGCGTAATGGGGTGCTGTTTTATCTCGCAGTGAAAAACCGAAAGTTTGCTGTAATCGGTGATCAAGGCATTAATACAAAAGTGCCCGCAGGCTTTTGGGACAATATTAAAGCAATGATGCTGGAGCATTTTCGAGAAGGACGATTTGCCCAAGGCCTTATTGATGGAGTGTGTTTGGCAGGTGAAAATCTGAAAAAACATTTTCCTTATCAAAAGGATGATGTAAACGAATTGCCCGATGACATTTCATTTGGTACGAATTAAATGCAATTGCTCAGGCTTTGCCTCCTCAAATTGAAAGGACAGGAATAATGATACATAGAAAACAAGGATTTATAATAGGATGTTTCATTCTCTTAATGAGTTTGAATACAGGTCTTTATGCTCAGGATGTTCCTGCAAGGCCCAATCCGCCAAAATTAGTAAATGATTTGGCCGGAGTACTGAGTGCGGCGGAAGTTCAAGAGCTCGAGCGCTCTTTAGTGGCATTTAACGATACTACTTCCACGCAAATAATGGTTCTTACCGTGTCATCGCTCAATGGATATGACCCGGCTGGTTTTGCTACAAAAATCGGGGAACAATGGGGCGTTGGACAAAAAGGAAAGAACAACGGAATTATTGTTCTGGTAAAGCCAAAGCTTAATGCCCGCGATAAAGGACAGGTTTTTATCTCAGTAGGCTATGGTCTAGAAGGTGTTGTGCCTGATGCGATTGCAAATCGTATCTCCGATAATGAAATGATTCCTTATTTTAAGAACAATGATTATTATGGAGGAATTACGGCAGGGACAAATATTCTGAAATCGTTGACAGCAGGGGAATATAGCGCCGAAGATTATCAAAAACAATCAGAAGGAAGTCCCTTGTTTGCCTTGGGTCTCTTCCTTTTTATGGCCTTCTTTTTTATCTTGGTAATGGCAAAAGGCAAAAGGCAAAGAAGTGGATATACACTTGGAAGCAGCGCGGCGGCTTCCAGTATCCCTTGGTGGTTGATGATGGGTGGTTCCTCCTTTAGTGGACGCTCTTCATCGGGTTCGTCTTCCTGGTCCGATTTTTCCTCGGGTGGCGGTAGCTTTGGAGGATTTGGCGGCGGTAGCTTTGGTGGTGGAGGTGCCGGTGGAAGTTGGTAGTTTGTTTACCTAATCCATTATTCTAAATCCGTTTCAACATCTTGTCTTTTTCTTAACAGCACAAATTTATATGAATTTGTGCTGTTAAGTTCACAAATTTAGCTAAATTTGTGAACTTAACATTATTTATCATGATTGATCGATATCTGTATAAGCAAATTTTATCTCAATTATTTAAAGGAAAAGTTATTGTAGTTTATGGTGCACGACGCGTGGGTAAAACTACTTTATCAAAAGCCTTTTTGGCTAATATTGATGGTGCGCGATATTTTAACTGCGAGTTGGAACAAAACCGTTCAGCCATAGAAACCACCAATACAGAATTGCTAAAAAGTTTTTTTGGTTCCTACAGGCTGATAATTCTTGATGAAGCACAGCATATTCAGAATATCGGTTTGATTCTAAAGGTGCTTGTGGATACTTTTCCGGAATTGCAGATTATCGCCACGGGTTCTTCAAGCTTTGATCTTGGTCAGAAAATCAGTGAACCTTTGACAGGGCGTGCTCGTCGTTTTGTTTTATACCCACTATCATATCAGGAACTTCTTGCATCAGCAGACCCGATTAGCATTTATGCCCAGCTCGACAATATCCTGCGTTTTGGTCTATACCCTGAAGTGTATGGAAAAAGTGAGGAAGAAGCCATAGAAGAATTGAACGAAATTGCTTCCAACTATTTGTATAAAGATGTTTTGCAGTTTGAGCGTTTGAAGCGTTCTGATTTATTGATGAAATTGCTTAAAGCGCTCGCTTTTCAATTAGGAAGTGATGTTTCGTTTCAAGAGTTGAGCCGCTTATTGGGAGTAAGTGTGCATACTGTGATTCGATATATTGAACTCTTGGAACAAAGCTTTGTGATATACCGCTTGCATGCTTTCAGCAGGAATCCGAGGAAAGAACTGAGCAAATCGCAGAAGATTTATTTTAACGACCTGGGGATACGAAATGCCGTAATTCAACAATTCGCACCAATGAATATTAGGAATGATAAGGGTGCGCTCTGGGAAAATTTCTGCATCAATGAGCGTATTAAATGGAATCAGGCAATGGGGAGTCATCAGAATATTTATTTCTGGCGAAGCTATGCACAGCAGGAAGTGGATTATATTGAAGAAAAAGACGGACAACTTCACGCCTTGGAATTCAAATATACCCCTAAATCAAAAATTAAATTGCCATCCGGTTTTGTAAAATCGTATCCTGAAACTGCCTTCCGGCAAATTAATCGGGAGAATTTCGTTTATGAGCTTTTTCGCTAATAATTGGAATCAGCATGAAAATTGCCGGTTCGGCTTTAGCCGTAATTTTGGTTTAAAACATATTCCATGATGAACAGCGTTTTATCCGTTTTTAGCTCAAAAATTCTTTTTTAGTATTCCTAATAATTTCCCCCGATCAATCGGTTTTGTAATAAAATCATTACACCCGGCTTTTATGCTCATTTCCCTGTCTTCTGCTTGAGCGTATGCAGTTTGTGCCAAAATAAAAACCTCTTTGTTGAAAGTGCGTATTTTGCGAGTGGCTTCGTAGCCGTTCATTTGAGGAATTTTGATATCCATAAGGATCAGGTCAATATCCGGATTCTTTTGGCAGAATTCTACAGCCTCAATACCGGTTTTTGCGATAAGGATTTCTTTCTCAAATTCTTTAAGCACAATAGTTAAATAGGTGATCACAATTTCTTCGTCTTCAACAATCAGGATTTTTAGCCCCCTTTGAGGCAATTGTTTTTTATTCGGCTTTGTTGTATTGGTTTTTAGAATGTCATTGTTTTTTGGCGTGTAAGGAAGCGTAAAATGAAAGATAGAGCCAAAGCTCTCTTTGCTTGTTACCCAGATTTTTCCGCCCAACATTTCAATATAGGCTTTGGAAATGGCCAAGCCTAAACCTGAACCTTCATAAGCCCCTCTGTCATCAATATCTGCTTGTTCAAACCGATTGAATATTGCTTTTAGTCTGTTTTTTTGTATGCCGATACCGGAGTCTTTCACATAAAACTCCAGTTCATATGATTTGGGATTTTTGTTTAGGGAATAACCAAATTCAATGCTACCGGAATGAGTATATTTAATCGCATTTTTAATGAGGTTAGTTAAAATGGAGTTGAGTTTTTCCGTATCAGATTTAATGTTTGCCTGCTGATCGGGAAGCCTGTTTGTAAAGGAAAGTTGAAGGCCCTTTTTTTGAGCTTCCGGATAGAAAAATTCAAATAACTCATCCATTGCCTTATTTAGGTTTAAATCTGAAAGGGAAATATCGACTTGTCCTGATTCAATTTTAGAGATATCGATAATATCATGGATGGTATTAAGCATACGGGCGCCACTTCTTTCAATAATACTTATGTATTGCTGTTGTTCTTTACCGCTTAGTCCAGGTTCTTTTAATAGGGTAGTAAACCCCAGGATTCCATTCATTGGTGTTCGGATTTCATGGCTCATATTTGCCAAAAATGCTGATTTTAAACGGTCTGATTCTTCAGCTTTTTCTTTGGCAATAATTAATTCTTTTTCTACTTTTAGACGCTCTGTAACATCACTGATTACGCCGGTTATTTTTATGATATTGCCTTGAGCGTCTTTTTCAGCTTCGGCAATCGAATGAATCTTCTTTCTAATTCCTTTATCGTGGGTAATGATATCAAAGACCAAATCGTATTTTTTGTTTTTCTCTATCAGGTCAATTAAAGCTTGATGTACCCTTTCTCTTTCGGGGATACATCTCTCCACCATCTCTGTTGAAAAATTTCCCATATCCGGATCAAAACCATAAATTCTTTTGCCTTCATCAGAGGTCCAGAATTTTGTTGTAACAGGATTATACTCCCAGTTTCCTACCTGCCCCATAGCCTGGGCTTTTTTGTAGCGTTTTTGATTATTGATGAGTGCCCGTTCCGTCTTTTTTTGCTCAGAGATATCTACGTGCGTTCCAATCATGCGAATCGCTTTTCCGTTTTCATCGAAAATTGCGTCAGCGCGAGAAAGAATTTCCACCCAATGCCCATCTTTATGTTTCATTCTGAATTCCATCTCAAAACGATCCCGTTTCTTGTTGATTACCTCATTTAGCATTTCCCAGGATTTTTTTGCATCCTCTGGTTCTGTATGGGATTCCCAAATTGAAAAATCATTGGGAATTTCGTCATATTCATAGCCTAGCATACTTTTCCACCCGGGTGAATAATAAATTTCATTTGTTAAGAGGTTCCAGTCGTAAATCCCATCTTTGGATGCTTTCATTGCCAAATTAAAACGTTCTTGGCTTTCTTTAATTTCCCTTTCTGCATTTTTGCGGTCAGTAAAATCTTCAGTATGCACCATAACCCGATTTGGGGGAATAAAGGTGTATTTCACATTCAGGTATTTTTTGTCGCCGAATGTTTTAAACCGATAATCCATCTCTCTTGCGATAGTCGTTTTTTGCTGCAAACATTGCTTAAACCCTTGTAAAGTTTCTTCGTCGTCCCGATACATTTCGCCGGCCTTTATTCCAATGATATTGGCAATTTTTCCTTGGGTAAGCGTAAAAGCAGCAGTATTATAATTGCTGAGCACAAAATCGCCATCTAAATATTGCCAAGTATAGGTTGGAATCGGACTATTCGTGAAGAGTGTACGGAATTTTTTTTCGCTGTCCTTTGCCTTTTCCAGAGCTTTTGCTGTTTCATGTTCTGCCCTTTTTCGCTCGGTAATGTCTCGTGCTACTCCATAATAAAAGATTTTTTCGTCCAGTTTAAATTTTTTGCCACTTATTTCTATTGGCACGAAACTTCCGTCTTTTCGTAAATGGCTTGTTTCAAACATGGCCTGTTCGTTGAAATGGATATTTTTCCAAAATTTCAAAAACTCTGCAATAGGGAAATTTGGATCTATTGAATCTATCATTGAACCAATAATTTCATTTTTGGATTTCGCCAACATATCACAAGCGCCTTGATTGGTTTCAATGATTGTCCCATCTTCTGACATTAAATAAATCGCATCAGAAGCAGTCTCTATCAGGTTTTTATATTTTGTTTCGCTTTGTTTTAGCGCTTTTTCTGATTGTTTCCGTTCAGTAATATCGCTGATAAAACAAATAAACTGACCGCCATCAAATGGCTGATATTGTATGTTGATTTCAACATCAAAAAAGGAACCGTCTTTTCTAAGGTGCTTTGTTTCAAAGCGATCTGAGCCTTTTTTTGTTAAATTTTTAATTCGGATTTTTGTCTCATCCGGCGTTTCGAGTACATCAATATTGCTGATGTTCATCGATAATAGTTCATCAGGGCTGTAGCCGCTCATTAGGCAATAGGCGTCGTTTACTTCTACTATTTCGCCTTGCATATTGACAATCCAGAAGCCGCTTAAGGCGGTTTTTAGTATTGTTTTGTGTTTGTCCGCGCTCCTTTTTAACCCTTCTTCTGCTTTTTTGCGTTCCGTTAAATCCATATTGGTTCCAGCCAACCTAAGAATCTTTCCCTCAGCATCGCGTATAATAAAACCGCGAGAAAGAATCGGAACATAATGACCATCCTTATGCAGAAGCCGAAATTCAAGTTTGTAATTTTCTAAATTAGTTTTTAAGGCTTTATCCAAAACCGCATCAATGTTTGCTCTGTCTTCCTGGTGCGAGAGCTTATACCAAAGCTGATCACTCACGGGCAATTCATTGGGCGTATAGCCGATTTGTGCCCACCATTGCGGTGAGTAATAGATTTTTTTATTGGCAAAATCCCAATCCCAATAGGCATCATTGGATCCTTTAATTACTAAATTTAATCGTTCTTCGCTTTCTGTTAGTGCTTGCTTCGCTAATTTGTGTTCCGTGATGTCTTCGCCTGAGCTTAACAAACCGTTTATATTGCCATCATTATCCCTAAGCAGGGTGTTAAACCATTTAATAATCCTTTTCTGGCCGTCTTTTCTTATGATTTCATTTTCATAAGTTTCCTGGTCTTCCACTTTCCCATTCATCAGTTCTTTGAAATATCCTTTCACTGTACTGCTGATTTTTTTTGGCAAGCACGTTGAAAACCATTCTTTCCCAATTAGTTCACTCTCCTCGTACCCCAAAACATCATGCCCTTTTTTATTCAATAGAGTTATTTCTCCATTAGGGTTCAATGCAATGATTAGGCTGTTTACAATGTTTAGGTATTTATTGGCCAGATTTTCTTGTTCGCTCAGTTTTTCAGCAGGCTTCATTAATCTATTGTGTAGATTTTTATAATGGATTAAATCCTGTTCGAGCTTTTCTATTTTCGAAATTAATTCATCTCTGTTAAATTTTTCGTTTTCCATAAATAAATATTCATTTTGATAGGGCTGTTGTCGGTTTCAATTCAGAATGAGCAAAGACTAAACTGTGTTGATGAATAAATTGTGTCCTATCAAAGATACTAAGATTTCTTTAAAAAAGAGAGCTTTGCTGTGATTCTGTTTATTTTATCGTGCTGTCTGTAAAAAATATATTTGATGGATTTTTTTGGATTTTAATAGCTGAACCCATTTTCGATTTTTATTGAATGATGTTTTTTTTTGTCGATTTACTTTGTGAATTATTTAGCTTAGATGGTTTGATTGGTCAATTTATCTGATTCTTGGCTTTTTGTTAAACCTCATTATTTATACGCAGTATAAATTACTCTTTATTCAGGTATTTTAATGCACAATTAGTGCGGCTCTTTGTTCTTTCTTCATATATTTACAGAGTTATATATGTTTAATAACATCGTTTGAAAACTAAACAATGGATCAGTGGAGTTTTAGGCTGCCTAAATTGGCGAATTGAGAGAGGGGAGCATAGAACAAATCACGAACAAGATTAAGTATATGGAAGAAAAGAAAAAACCTCAGGAAAACGATCAATCCAGAAGGAATTTTTTAAAGAAACTCGGACTTGTGGCCGGAGCCAGTGCTGTTGCAGGCCCTGCTGTTGCCTATAATGGTCTTGGTTTTGGTGATCAAAAGCCTTCTGATGGAAAGACCATGAAAGTTCTTACCCAAGGTGGGGAATTGGTCGAAGTGCCCGTTTCGGAAATGAAAACGGCCTCTGCTGATGAAAATAAGGCTCTGCTTAGCGAATTTCAAAAACGAGGGCGTGAAGGGATTCCGGGAAAAAAATGGGTGATGGTTATTGACCTTTCCCGCTGCCGTAATGCGCGTATGTGTATGGCTGCCTGCCAATCTGCACACCGTTTGCGCGAAGAACAACACCATATTAATGTGTATCGCATGAAGGATGCGAAAGAAACGGCGCCTTATTTTATGCCGAAACCTTGCTATCATTGCGATAATCCTCCCTGTACAAAGGTCTGCCCTGTTGATGCTACATTTAAACGTCAGGATGGAATTGTGCTGATTGATAATGAACGCTGCATTGGCTGTCGTTTCTGTATCGCAGGTTGCCCTTATTCTGCTCGTGTGTTTAATTGGACAGAACCAAAATATTACGAGGAAGATAAGGAGAAGACTTATGATGTGGAATTAAATGTGCCGCAGAAAAAAGGAACCATCTCTAAATGTCTATTTAGCGCCGACCGACTCAGAAAAGGGGAGTTGCCTTACTGCGTTTCTGCTTGTCCTAATGGTGTCTATTATTTTGGCGACCTGAATGAAGATGTTGTAACTAATGGAACAACAAAAGAAAGCGTTCGTTTTAGCGAGCTTGTTCGTAAAAATGCCGGTTATACCGTGATGGAAGAACTTGGTACAAAACCTCAGGTGTACTATTTGCCTGCCAAAAACCGTGTGTTCCCTTTCAAATACGAAGGAAAAACAACCATTGAAGAAGACAATCATCATTAATATTTATTGAGCATCATTTAATTCCTGAAATATGTCGACAATTTTACCAAAAGAAGAAGGAAAAAAAGTCCTGGAAAAAATATTTAGCGACCTCACAAAACCAATGCAAAAGCATAAGGGTTTTGAGTTGTGGATTTTATTCCTTGCCCTCATTTTTGTTGTCGGGGGCTATGCATATTATATACAGTTAACTGAAGGTTTGGGCGTTACAGCGATGCGCGATTATTCTTCCTGGGGGATGTATATCGCAAACTTTGTATTCTTTGTGGCAACAAGCCTCATTGGGATGCTGATTAGTTCGGTGCTTGGTCTGCTTGGCGCGAAATGGATTACTCCTGTAGCTCGCATTGCCGAAATGATTGCGCTCGCCTTTGCCATGTGGGCGGGGATTGTTATTGTTATTGATATGGGGCGCCCCGATCGCTTACTGAATGTTTTTCTTCATGGCCGTTTTCAATCGCCAATTCTCTGGGATGTTACCGTGGTTTCTACATACGTGATGATCAGTTTGCTTTTGCTAGTGCTGCCACTTATCCCCGATATTGCTATGATCAACCGCCGTATTAATACATTTCCCAAATGGCAAAAATTGCTCTACCATATCTTGTCATTAGGCTGGACTGCTACTCCTCCTCAATTTAAAATTATTCATCGTTCCATTCGTATGTTGCTCATCTTGATTGTTCCTGTAGCATTGGCCATTCATACCGTTACTTCCTGGTTGTTTGGTGCAACATTGCGCACAGGTTGGGATTCCACAATATTTGGTCCTTATTTTGTAACGGGCGCTTTTGTTGCAGGTGTTGCTGCCGTGGTAATCGCCATGTTTTTCTTCCGCAATAATTTTAAACTCAAAGAGTATATTACTGAAATGCATTTCGATAAAATGGGACAGCTTTTGGTGTTGGTTTCATTGGTTTACCTTTATTTCAATATCAACGAATTTCTCGTTCCCGGATATAAAATGAAACAGGCTGATGCTGGCCACCTTCATGGCTTCTTTACAGGTTCCTGGGCGGGGATGTTCTGGTTTACACAAATCACCGGCTTGGTATTGCCTATTCTTTTATTGCTTTTCCGTAGGATGCGTAAGCCTGTTCCTTTGCTCGTGATTTCCCTTTTTGTAATTCTTGGTGCATGGCTGAAACGTTTCCTCATCGTTGTTCCAACGCAACAGCATCCACATCTGCCGATACAAAATGTCCCAGAGTATTTTCATACCTACCATCCTACAGGCATTGAAATTATGCTGACAATTTTACCCATAGCAGGAGCACTGCTTATTATTACCATTATTGCCAAGCTTTTCCCTGTGATTAGCATTTGGGAAATTGCACATGAAAAAGGGGTTCAGGAAGATTTATTGAAATAAAAAAAGTAGAATCATGAAAAATAGATACACAATTCTTATCGGGCTGTTTCTGATGCTAGCATTTTCGGCTTCATCGCAAAATGAGTGGCCTGTCCCGGATGAATTTGCTCAACTGAAAAATCCTGTTGAAGCCTCAGCAGCAAATATTGAGGTAGGAAAAAAGCTCTATATGACCCAATGCAAATCCTGTCATGGCGATCCGGGAAAAGATAATGGCTTGCCCTTGGTGCCAAAACCTGTTGATCCGGGTTCTGCTGATTTTCATAAGCAAAGCGATGGGGAGATTTTTTATCGATTCACCGAAGGACGGGGTGCAATGCCTCAGTTTAAAGCATTAATAAATGAAAACGACCGTTGGAAAATAGTCCGTTATTTACGAACGCTTAATCCCGATAATAAAGCGGCGGCATCTGCAGCAGCTTCGGTTATTGAAGAACCAACAAATTTTGATGGACTGAGTGATTTTCAGATCGCTCTGGATTATAAGCCTGCTGAGGTGAGCGTACTGGCAAATGTCAGCGCAATGAAAGAAGGAAAGCGTATCCCTGTTCAGGGTATTGACGTGCAATTTTTTGTAAAGCGATATTTTGGGAATTTGCCTTTTGCCGATGGTGCCACCAAAACAAATGCAGAAGGTCAGGCAATTGCTGTGTTTCCTAACGATTTGCCGGGAGATAGCACCGGAAATGTTGCTGTTCTTGTGGCTTTGGCCGATGAAGACCGCTTTGGTCGCGTAATTGCTGAAGATCAGATCGATTGGGGTGTGCCAACAATTCCTGTTAATTTGCTGGATCATCGCTCCTTATGGACTGTAAGCCGCATGGCGCCCATTTGGCTGATTGCTTCTTTCCTCGGTTCGGTGATGATCGTCTGGGGTTTTATTTTCTATATCATCTTTCAGGTCATCCGTTTGCCGAAATTTGCTGAAGAAGCAGAGGTTTAAAGCTGTGTAATAGTCAATTAGAGGCTTTAATAAATTAATTCAATAAATCAAATGGCTGGTCAAGAGTGTATTCATTGCGGTGAAGATTGCGGTTCCTATCCTGTAATTTGGGAGGGGAAAGCATTCTGTTGTGATGGTTGCAAAGCTGTTTATCAGATCATTAATGAGAATAAACTCGGGCATTATTATAAAATGTATGATGGTCCCGGTGTGCGTATTGAAGAGGATGATGCTGTTTTTGGTGATAAATATGCCTTTCTTGATACAGAAGAAATTGCCTCGCGCTTTATTACCTTCAGACAGGGAAAAATAGTAAAAGCAGAATTCTATATTCCTGTGATTCACTGCAGTTCCTGCATCTGGCTTCTCGAAAACCTCAGCCGTTTGAATCCTGCAATTCTTCAATCGAGCGTGCATTTTGTGCGGAAACGCCTTTTCGTAAGCTTTGATGAATCACAGATCAGCCTTCGTAAATTGGTTGAATTAATCGCTTCATTGCATTATGCCCCCGACCTGAGCCAGAATGAAAATGAACACGATGCCCGTGTAAAAGCCGGGAGGAAATTGCTGTATAAAATAGGTGTCGCAGGATTTGCTTTTGCCAATATCATGCTGATGAGCCTGCCCGATTATCTCGATACAGCAAACGATCTAAGTCCGGAATTCAGGCAAATGTTTTCTTATTTGAACCTGCTACTGGCACTGCCTGTGTTTTTTTATAGTGCATCCGATTATCTGCTGTCTGCTTGGAAAAATCTGAAACATAAGGTGATAAATATCGATATGCCCGTGAGCCTTGGGATGCTTGCTTTATTCTCGCAAAGTGTTTTTGAAATTGCAACAGCCACAGGAACTGGATATATGGACAGCCTTTCTGGTTTTGTATTTTTTCTGCTCGTGGGCAAATGGTATCAAAATAAAACCTATCAGGCATTAAGTTTTGAACGCGATTTTAAATCCTATTTCCCTGTTGCAGTAAGTAAAATCAATCAAGACGGCACTTCAGAGAACATTCCACTCGAAAAAGTGAAGCCGGATGATGTGATTTTATTGCGTAATAAAGAAATTATTCCTGCTGATGGCGAGCTGCTGAGCGATGAAGCAAGCATTAATTACAGCTTTGTTAGTGGTGAATCCCGCCCTGTGCGCGTGCAAAAAGGAGAAGAAGTGTTTGCAGGCGGTAGGCAGATTGGAAATGCCATCAGGGTTTGTATTAAAAAAGATGTGGAGCAAAGCCGCCTGACGCAATTATGGAATCAAAAGACAACGGAAGGAAAAGAAGACGGAAGGCTGCAAAACTTAACGGATCAAATTAGTAAGTATTTTACTATGGTGATTATTTTGATCGCCATTATCACGGCAGTTGTCTGGTATTTTATAGATCCGGCAAGGGCAATTCTAAATTTTACAGCGGTTTTAATTGTTGCCTGCCCTTGTGCTTTGGCGCTGACATTGCCCTTTACCTTTGGCAATACCATGCGCTTTTTTGGTAAAGCGGGTTTCTTTCTTAAAAAGACTGATGTGGTTGAAAAACTCTATCGCAGCAATGCAGTGGTTTTTGATAAAACGGGTACAATCACCAAAAATGAAGCCTTTCGTGTGTCTTTTGTTGGTGCAGATTTAAGTACCGGTGAAAAACAAAAAATAAAAACGCTGAGCCAACAATCCGTGCATCCCTTAAGCATTGCAATAAGCAGGTTTTTGTCGGAAATGCCGGAGCAGGGGACAGAAGGAGATCCCATTGATGGAATGCTCACTGATTATAGGGAAATAACAGGGCGTGGCCTTGTTGGCAGCATTGATGGTGATGAAATAAGGACAGGCTCTGCAGAGTTTGTAGATGCCGGGGAAGAAAGCCCTGAGAGTGCACGTGTTTATGTGTCGATCAACAAAAATGTGCTTGGTTATTTTCGCATAGAAAATGAATATCGGCCAGGATTGGATCAATTGGTGCAGTATTTCAAAAAGTTGAAATGGCCTGTATATGTGCTCACCGGTGACCATGATGCAGAGCGTGGAGCATTGGAAAAGATTTTTGATGCCGATAAATTGTTTTTCAGGCAGAGCCCCGTACAGAAAAGGGATTTTGTACGCGCGCTCCAAAAAGAATCGAAAGTGTTGATGATTGGTGATGGCTTAAACGATGCAGGGGCACTTGCCGAGAGCTATGTTTCTGTAAGTATCGCAGACAATGTGTTTCAGTTTTCGCCTGCCAGTGATGCTATTTTAAGGTCTCAGGAATTTGGGCGACTGCCGGCATTTATCAATTTTACGCATATCTCCTTAAATATTGTGCGCTTGAGCTTTGTGATTAGTTTTATGTATAATATTGCTGGATTGTATTTTGCTGTTTGCGGAATGCTTTCCCCTGTTATTGCTGCGATTTTAATGCCACTGAGCTCCGTTTCGGTTGTGGCATTTGCAAGCTTGTCAACCAGTGTTTTGAAATCAAGATTATATCGAAAATAAAGAGGATAAAATTTTTGAGATATGGAGAAGTATAATATCAGAAAAGAATGAGTGTAATCTTTTTATTGTTAGGGGCAAGTATCACAGTGGCTGCAGGTTTTCTTATCGCCTACCTTTGGGCTGTGCGCGATGGGCAATACGATGACACCTATACGCCATCGGTGCGCATGCTTTTCGATGATGAGGAAAGTCCGGAAGAGGATGCAGCAAAAAAGACTACTGATGAACAGACAAAAGAAAATCAATCAGAAAACAAGAAATAAATCAGCTTATGGAAATTCAAAAATTTAATTACGACAATAAGATCGTTAAGCTATTTATCTACGCCACGGTGTTTTGGGGGATAATAGGAATGATCGTGGGGCTTTTGGCAGCGATGCAGCTTGCCTGGCCGGTTTTTAATTTTGATTTACAGTATACCACATTTGGGCGCGTGCGTCCGGTGCATACCAATGCGATAATTTTTGCATTTGTGGGCAACGCAATTTTTACGGGTGCATATTATTCGATGCAGCGCTTGTTGAAAACGCGTATGTACAGTCATTTTTTAAGTTATTTCCATTTTTGGGGCTGGCAGCTGATTATCCTCGGAGCAGCCATTACTTTATTGCTGGGAATCACAGTTTCCAAGGAATATGCCGAACTGGAATGGCCGCTTGATATTGCTATAACCATTGTTTGGGTAGCTTTTGGCTGGAATATGTTTGGTACCATCGCCAAAAGACGGGTGAAACATATGTATGTGGCCATTTGGTTCTATATTGCTTCTTTTGTGGCTGTTGCATTGCTTCATGTTGTGAATTCCCTAGCCTTGCCTGTCTCTCTTTTTAAGAGCTACAGCCTTTTTGCCGGTGTTCAGGATGCGCTGGTGCAGTGGTGGTATGGTCATAATGCTGTGGCATTTTTCCTTACAACGCCTTTCCTTGGACTGATGTATTATTTCTTGCCAAAAGCAGCACAACGCCCAGTTTATTCATACCGTTTGTCGATAGTGCATTTCTGGTCCCTGATTTTTCTCTATATCTGGGCGGGTCCACATCATTTATTGTATCAGGCATTGCCGGGATGGGCTCAAACCCTCGGGGTTATTTTTTCTGTGATGCTGCTGGCTCCTTCTTGGGGCGGTATGCTTAATGGACTACTGACTCTGCGCGGAGCATGGGACAAAGTACGTGAGGATCCCGTATTGAAATTTATGGTGGTTGCTGTTACTGCTTACGGTCTCTCAACCTTTGAAGGCCCGATGCTTTCCTTAAAGAATGTAAATGCCATCAGCCATTTCACCGATTGGACGATTGCTCATGTGCATATTGGCGGTATGGGCTGGAACGGGTTCCTTACGTTCTCAATGCTTTATTGGTTAATCCCTAAAATCTGGAATACCAAACTGCATTCACGAAAACTGGCCAATATCCATTTTTGGATTGCTACGCTTGGAATCCTGTTTTATACAGTGCCTCTCTATTGGGCCGCCATCACCCAAAGTTTGATGTGGAAAGAATTTACCGTAGAAGGTTTCCTGCGTTATCCTAATTTTATGGAAACTGTTGTGCAAATCCTTCCCATGTATGGGCACCGTGTGCTTGGTGGCGGGCTTTATCTTGCCGGCGCTTTGCTGATGGTGTATAATCTTGCCGTCACTATTAAAGGTGGTTCCTTTGTAAACAATGAGGCAGCAAGTGCGCCTGCATTGGAACGTCAACCTAAAAGACGCATATTTGGTGAAACGATTCATCAATGGCTTGAGCGTAAGCCGGTTCAGTTTTCAGTATGGGCTTTTATTGCCGTAGCAATTGGGGGTGCAGCAGAAATTATTCCATCCATGCTGATTAAATCAAATGTGCCTACCATTGAGAGTGTTACACCTTATACCCCTCTGGAACTGGAAGGTAGGGATATGTATGTTGAAGAAGGTTGCTATACCTGCCATAGCCAACAGGTGCGGCCATTCCGTAGCGAAACAGAGCGCTATGGTGATTATTCGAAAGCCGGGGAATTTATTTATGATAGACCATTCCAATGGGGCTCTAAACGAACTGGACCAGATCTTGCGCGCTCCGGCGTTATTACCGGAAAAATGTTTAAACCAGCAGCTTGGCATTATCAGCATATGCTCGATCCGCAAAAAATGAACGAAGAAAGTATAATGCCTTCTTATGCATGGCTGATTGATGAGGAAATTAACCTAGATATGGTGCCCGCAAAAATCCGTGGTATGATCACCCTCGGCGTGCCTTATCCTGAAAATTATGATCAACAAGCTGTTGAAGATCTGAAAATACAAGCAAAACAAATTGCCGATGATCTTAATTCTGCCGGAATTGAAGTAGGTCCAAATAAGAAAATCCTTGCATTGATTGCGTATTTGCATAAACTCGGTAAGGATATTTCTGTGCGTGCTGAACCTTCAGAAGAAGTGGAAATTATTGTCCCTACTGTGCTTAGCGATGCTTCATCACTTGATGCTGGTAAGGCTTCTTATCTGCTTAATTGTGCAGCATGCCATGGTCAATTGGGCGAAGGCAATGCAATTGGTCCTAATATCGTGGATAATTTTTGGATTCATGGCGGTTCAAAGAAGGATATCTTTAAGTCCATACATACAGGGATTCCTCAAAAAGGAATGCAAGCATGGAAAGATTTATTGACGCCAAAGGAGTTGCAGGATGTATATAGCTTTGTGATCAGCATTCAGGGTACAAATCCGCCCAATGCAAAGAAAGCACAAGGCGAAGAATATATTCAAGAATAATTTAAAAATCAGGAATGAAACACATTCGGTTTATATTGCAAGGTATCGATCAGATCGAAATTTTTCCAATGATCGCCTTTTTCATCTTTTTTCTGTTTTTCATCTATGTAATAATTAGTACTGTACGTACAAAAAAAGAATATATAGACGAATTGGCTGCTCTGCCTTTTGAACATGATGAAGAAATAATCGAAATCAACAAAAAAATATAATTATGAGCGACGAACATAAAAACCAAGACCCAATTGATGATGAGTTTGGAGGCAAACTGATTAAAGACCATGAATTTGATGGGATACAGGAATTAAATAATCCGCCGCCAACATGGTTAATGTATCTTTTTTATGCTTCGGTGTTTTTTGCTGGTTTGTACTATGTGCATTATGATATCTACGGCCGTGGCCCGAGTCAGGAAGATGAATATCAGCAGGAAGTTGCTTCGGTCATGCAGACCCAAGCCAATAATATGGCTGCAGCAGACCCGCAAGCACAAAGTGCATTAACTGATGAAGCGAGCCTAGCAGCCGGAAAGAAAATCTATAAGGAAAAACTCTGTGCCACATGTCATGGAGCTGCAGGCGAGGGAAATGCCATTGGACCAAACCTTACTGATGAATTCTGGATTCATGGCGGGGCTTTTAAAGATGTAGTAAGCGTTATTAAAAATGGTGTTCTTGCAAAAGGAATGACTCCTTATAAAGATCAGCTTACGCCAAACCAAATCGATCAGGTGGCCAGTTATGTGTTGAGCCTTCAAGGGACAAATCCTCCGAATGCCAAGGCAGCACAAGGAGAGAAGTTTGTGCAATAGGGATTCGAAAGACACAGTCTGAAAGGCTGCCAAACATCATAAGTAAATCGCATGAAAACGTATCGTTTATGAGTGCCAAAAATTCATTTCGAGATAGTATCGCCACGATGGATTACCAAAGTGGAAAGCGCCGTTGGTTGTTCCCGCGTTTGCCAAAAGGAAGATTAACGCGGCTGCGTCATTATGTTGCAGCTGTTTTTCTGGCTTTGTTTTTTATACTGCCCTTTGTTCGCGTTCATGGCGATCCTTTTATGTTGATAAATATTTTTGAGAGGAAATTCATTCTTTTCGGGATGATTTTTTGGCCACAGGATACCTATCTTTTTGTTATTGCAATGATCTCCATTGTGGTTTTCGTGATTCTATTTACAGTAATTTATGGTCGAATTTGGTGTGGTTGGGCTTGCCCTCAAACCATTTTTATGGAGCTAATTTTTAGAAGGATCGAGAAATGGATTGATGGAGGCCCGGGCAAACAAAAAATCCTGAAGGAACAAGCATGGGATGCTGAAAAAATAGGGAAGCGCCTCTTAAAAAGCCTGGTTTTTTTAGCAATCATATTCGTTCTCGTGAATACTTTTGTGAGTTATTTTATTGGAACCGAGGGTTTATGGGCAACCTATGCTACTCCATTTTCTGAGCGCCCAATTCCATATATTGTGATTACGGTAATTACACTTATTGGTTTTGTGGTGTATATGTGGTTTCGCGAGCAGGTTTGCGTCATGATTTGCCCTTATGGCAGGTTGCAAGGAGTTTTTCTTGATAATAATTCCATTATTGTGGCTTATGATTATATGCGTGGTGAGCCTCGTGCCCCATTTCATTTTGGTGAAGATCGCAAGCTGGCAGAAAAGGGAGACTGTGTTAATTGTGGCAGCTGCGTACAGGTTTGCCCAACTGGTATTGATATTCGGAATGGTACACAATTGGAGTGCGTGAATTGCACTGCTTGCATCGATGCCTGCAATGCCATGATGGGGAAATTTGGTATGGAGAAAGGCTTAATACGCTTTGCCAGTGAGCGCTCCATCCGTAAAAACGAAAAGCTAAACGTAAATGCGCGTATTGTTGCCTACAGTTTGGTGCTTGTGGCATTGTTGGGGTTTTTGTCCTATATGCTGATTACCCGAACAGAAGTAGAAGCAACCATTTTACGCACTCCCGGTATGTTGTACCAGTTGCAGGATGATGGAAGAATCAGTAATTTATACAGCATCACGGCAGTGAATAAAAGCAGGCAGGAGATGCCTTTGCAAATAAAAGTCAACGCACCAAATGCAGAAATACTGATTCCGTCCGGAGATCTGCTCCTGAAAAAACAATCGGATGTGGAGGCTGTTTTCTTTGTGATTTTACCAGAGCAGGAAATTAATTCAACACATACAACAATGATGATCGGTGTATATCATGGCGATGAGTTGATGTACGAAAAGGAGATTAACTTTGTAGCTCCTGAAACTAAAGGACATTAATTATGAAAAAAAATTCCTTTCACTGGGGCAAAGGCATCGCGCTTTTTATTTCACTGTTTATCATTTTTCTGCTGGTGCTGGTCTATATTAGTTTTCAGCAGAAAATAAATCTTGTAAGCAGGGATTATTACCCAAAAGAATTGGAGCACACCAAGCATATGGAGAAATTGCGTAATACAGCGCAACTAGATGTGCCGGTGCATGTTGCTGTTGATATGGATAGCCTTGTGCTGATCTATCCGAAGGAGATCAATTCGGAAAATACAATCGGAAGAATCCAACTGTATTATTTTGTCGATTTTATTGAAGACAAATACTATAAAATGGAACCAGGATTAGAGAATAAACAGAAAATTCCCCTCACCGGATTAAAGAAAGGACGCTATAAAGTAATTCTGGATTGGGTAACAAATGGCGTAGAGTATTATTATGAATGTGAAATTCAGAATTAAAATTCGGGCTTTTAAAATTTATGATAATTAATGCTGCACTTTAATTTGTGCAACTGAGTGATTCAAAAAAAATTGTGAAATGACAGAAATTTTGATCAGTGCGTTAACACTTGGACTTATGGGAAGCTTTCATTGTGTAGGGATGTGTGGCCCTATTGCAGTGGCTTTGCCTCTAAAAAATGACAATTGGTTCACCCGAATTTTTGGAGGGGTTTTATATAATTTAGGCAGGGCAATTACCTATGGTTTGATGGGGCTTGTTTTTGGCCTTGTTGGTCAAGGCTTGAAACTCGGTGGTTTCCAGCAATGGGTCAGCATCATCATGGGAAGCATTATGGTGCTCAGCGTGTTTTTCCCTTTTCTGTTTCGCAATAAGGTAAATTTTGATAAAATGGTCGCAGTGTATGTGGGGCGCTTAAAATCAAAGTTTGGCTACCTTTTTACTGCGCGCAGCTATCAATCCCTTTTGATTATTGGTCTGCTCAACGGACTTTTGCCTTGCGGACTCGTTTATATGGCCATTGCCGGTGCCATTGCTACAGCTAATGTAGTGAGCGGTATTGCTTTTATGTTTGTTTTTGGTTTGGGCACCATGCCCTTGCTTCTGTTGGTTTCCCTAGCAGGAAACGTCATTAGCACAAGTCTACGCAATAAAATCAGGAAATTTATCCCTATTGTTATTGTGATTATCGGATTGCTCTTTATTCTTCGTGGCCTAAATCTTGGCATTCCGTATGTGAGCCCTCCTGATAAAAAATTGGAAATACATTCAACTCAGGGGCTGCAACATATGATGGGGCACGAATAAGTATGCTATTTAGAATAAATTTAAATTAAAAAATTGTCTTTTTCATCTGTTTGTTATTAAGTGAATTAGAACAGAAAAGATGATCCGTCTAAATATCTATATATTTATATATCAGTAGATTCTTAACGGTTTCCCTTTTTTCTGTATGCAATGTCTATGCGCTGCAAAACAGGCTAATGCTAGATTATTAAAAGCATATTTGGTCTATTGTTTTTCGGATAACATTTAAATCGCTGATTTATAAGGTGTAATTAAAACAGCAGCATGTAAATAATATATTTGGCATAGGCTTGTTTTTAATAATTCTAAATAAATTCAATCCGCGTTTCCGAATTTGTATTTAAGTATTTCATTTCCTAATTTTGTTATCCAACAGGCAATAGGCAGCGAGCATCTATGGAGAGGGTATTCATCTGCCATCATATTGTTTATAAAAATCAATAAGAGCGTGAAATCATTTTTTAAAAAAGTTTTTTACCTTTACTACGACGGATTTAGGGGTATGGGAGTTGGCAGGCAGCTTTGGCTGATTATTTTTTTAAAGCTCTTTATTATGTTCGCTATTTTAAAGCTCTTTTTTTTCAGTGATTTTTTAGGGAGCAAATTTAAATCCGATGAGGAGAAGAGTGCTTATGTGATTGAGCAACTCACAAAACAACCATAATCTGAAAAGTACAGAGGTGCTTTACAGGCAAACACTACAAAACAGACAAAATTATCTTAAGAACAGAAAATAATTACTAATCAAAAATCTGCAAAATGATTGAATCTTACGATTTTTCCTTGATTGACTGGTCGAGGGCGCAATTTGCGTTAACAGCCATGTACCATTGGTTGTTTGTTCCCCTGACCCTTGGTCTGTCGTTCATTATCGCCATTATGGAAACGATATATGTTCGGACAGGCAATGCTGAATGGAAACGCATGACCAAATTCTGGTCGGTGCTCTTTGGTATTAATTTCGCCATTGGCGTTGCTACAGGGATCATCCTCGAATTTGAGTTTGGGACAAACTGGTCGAATTATTCCTGGTTTGTGGGCGATATTTTTGGGGCGCCTTTAGCGATTGAAGGTATTATGGCCTTTTTTATGGAATCCACTTTTATTGCGGTCATGTTTTTTGGTTGGAATAAAGTGAGTAAAGGATTTCACCTTACGTCCACTTGGCTCGTTGCGATTGGCGCAAACCTTTCTGCCCTTTGGATACTCGTTGCTAATGCATGGATGCAAAATCCTGTAGGAACTCGTTTTAATCCTGAAATGGCCCGCAATGAAATGACGAATTTTTGGGAAGTATTGTTCTCCCCAACGGCCATCAATAAATTTCTTCATACAATTTCATCAGGATATGTAACTGCTGCTGTTTTTGTTATTGGAATCAGCTCTTGGTATTTAATAAAGAATAGGGAAAAACTCCTAGCCAAGAAAAGTATTGTCGTTGCAGCAGTGTTTGGGATTATTACCACCATTTTTATTATTGGCACCGGTGATGAATCTGCACGAGAAGTGGCTAAAACACAGCCTATGAAATTTGCTGCCATGGAGGCACTCTATGATGGGCAAACAAATGCGCCTCTCGTTGCAATCGGCTTTTTTGAAAAGAAAAAAGAAGGAGTACAGTTTCAGCCCCGCGAATTTGCATTTAGTATTGAGATTCCCAATATGTTGTCGTATATGGCATTCCTTGATCCGCATGCCTTTGTGCCGGGGATCAGGGATTTAGTGCATGGAAATGATCAAATAGACCAGCCGATATTATCATATATGGAGAAGATCAAGCGTGGAAAAATGGCGCAAGATGCCCTGGCAAATTTGAAGCGCATAAAAGATGAAAATAAAAGGGATTATGCGACAAATCCTGATTATATAGCGCTGAAAGCCAAGTTTGAAGATCAAAATTGGATCGATAATTATTTTCAGTATTTCGGATATGGCTATTATTATGCCGATGATCCACAAGAATTGCATGATAATGCTCATATGCTGATTCCTCCGGTGCCACTAACGTTTTACTCTTTCCATATTATGGTCGCCCTTGGTGGGCATTTCTTGCTGATATTTATTCTGTTCCTAATCTGGGGCGTTAAAGATACACTTGATACAAAAAAATGGTTGCTTTGGATTGGGGTTTTTACCATTCCATTGGTGTATATTGCTTCCCAAACAGGCTGGATTGTAGCTGAAGTAGGAAGGCAACCTTGGGTAATACAGGATTTGATGCCAACACTTTCTGCTGTTTCACAAATAGAGAGCTCAGCAGTACAGATTACTTTCTGGCTTTTTGCGGCCACCTTCACCATTCTTATGATCGCAGAGGTGAAAATTATGATCACACAAATTAAAAAGGGACCAAAAGACGGAGGACAATAATTATGTTTGAAAATTTATCACATTTAGCTTTACAGCAATATTGGTGGGTAATCGTTTCATTGCTGGGCGCCTTACTCGTTTTTTTAATGTTCGTGCAAGGAGGGCAATCGCTTCTTTTTGTGCTTGGAAAAACCAAAATGCAGAAAACAATGCTTGTAAATAGCCTAGGACGTAAATGGGAGTTTACTTTTACAACTCTGGTTACCTTTGGCGGCGCTTTCTTTGCATCCTTTCCATTATTCTATTCCACGAGTTTTGGTGGAGCCTATTGGGTGTGGATGCTAATCCTGTTTTGCTTTATTATTCAGGCTGTTGCATTTGAATTTAGAAGTAAGCCAAATAATTTCCTCGGGGCAAAAACCTACGAAGTATTCTTGTTTGTTAATGGGCTACTCGGAACCATCTTACTCGGTACGGCTGTAGCAACATTTTTCACAGGATCACTTTTTTCTGTAAATGAAATGAATTTCTCAACTTGGGAAACTCCTTTTGGCGGATTGGAGCTGGCGTTTGATTTTAGCCGCTATGCTACTTTTATTAATCTCTCACTCGGTTTGGCAGTATTCTTCCTTGCTAGGGTTTTGGCAAGCCTGTATTTTATGAATAATATTGACGATGAGGTTCTCTTTGAGCGTACAAGAAAAATATTGCTGAGATCGGCAATTCCTTTTTTATTCTTCTTTTTGTTCTTCTTGGTGAATATTCTTGTGCGGGAAGGTTTTGCTGTTGATGCAGACCAGATTGTCTTTATGGAGCCATACAAATATCTTCATAATCTGATCGCGATGCCTCTCAATACGATTATTTTCCTCGCAGGTGTTGTGCTTGTTCTTTTGGGGATTTTTAAAGGATATTTCCAAAAATCCACAAAAGGAATCTGGTACTCAGGACTGGGAACAGTTTTAACGGTATTTGCTTTATTGCTGCTTGCAGGTTTTAATAATACAGTTTATTATCCGTCAATTTATGGTGATTTGCAATCAGGTCTCACTATCATGAATAGCTCTTCAAGTCATTATACATTAACGGCTATGAGTTATGTTTCTTTGATGGTGCCTTTTGTCCTCGCCTATATTATTTATGCTTGGAGAGCCATCAATAATAAAAAAATTGATGCTGAAGAAATGGAAAATGATTCACACGTTTATTAAAAGGAGGTTATTATGATTGCAGGAATATTATGGTTATTAACTTGGCCCTTATTGATTTTTATTAGTTATCGATTGATCCTTGTAGCACTAAAGCGTCAGGGAAAATATCTGAAAGAAGAATAGGAAAATGACCAATGAAATAAGAAGGCTGCCCCATGAAAACGGGCGGCCTTTTTTGCTTAAAACTGCTCTTTGTTGCTCGGAAATGTACTTTTAGGCAACTATTTGAGGATAATGTCATTTATAGCATACAGATGAAGTTTGTTTTTATCTTGATGAAGTAGTATTTTTACGGCACTAATTTATTAAATTGATTATGAGAAAGTTTGGAATCTTTACGATGCTCGGCCTTATGGCCTTACTCTTGAATACGAATACACTCGTAGCACAGGACAAGAAAGACCTTGCTGATTATCCTTATTGGATTGAGATGATGCAGGATGAATCGGTAAATTTCTATGATGTGCAGCATGCCTTTGAAGTGTATTGGGAAAACCGCCCCATCACCAAGGGCTGTGGTTGGAAACCTTTTAAACGCTGGGAATACCGTATGCAAATGGGGCGTATCAATCCAGATGGTTCAAGAAAAGATCCAACTCGCATTTTGAAAGCCTATAATCAATTTACAAAAAACACACGTATGGCGCGCTCAGGAAACTGGGAATGCCTCGGGCCTTATAATTTGCCCGGGAATGGCCGTAGTTATCAGGGGCTTGGTAGAATTAATGCAATTGCTTTTCATCCTACAGATCCTGATGTTATTTTTATTGGAGCACCTGCTGGTGGCATCTGGATGACCGATCAGGGTGGCAACAATTGGGTCAACCTAGCCGATGATTTGCCAACATTGGGCGTTTCTTCCATTATCGTTGATTATACAAATCCTCAAATAATTTATATTGGTACCGGTGACCGTGATGCGGGAGATGCGGAAGGCATGGGTGTATTTAAATCCATTGATGGCGGTGAAAACTGGATTCAACAAATCACGATGCCGGCAGCTACCGTTGGCGCAATGGTGCAGCATAAAACAGATCCACTGAAAATTTTTGCAGCAACATCGAGCGGAATTTATGGCACTGAAGACGGCGGAATGAGCTGGGCTTATCAACAATCAGGAAATTTTAAGCAAATTGTTGCCAGCCCCGATAACCCTTCCATTATGTATGCAACTACATCCGGAAGTTTTTATCGTACCGATGATGAAGGGCAAAGCTGGACAAGAACAACTGAAGGATTAAGCTCCGGATCTCGCGGGGTGATTGCTGTTACTGCAGCCAACCCTGCGGTTGTTTATTTTATGCAGTCGAATTCGGCCAATGGTTTTAAAGCAATATACCGTTCAACAGATTATGGCGTAACATTTGTGATGCAAGCCGATTCTCCAAATATCCTTGAGTGGAGCTGCTCCGGTGGTTCAAGTGGTGGACAAGGTTGGTATGACTTGAGCCTTGAAGCGGATCCTGCTGATGAATTTGCTGTTTATGCCGGCGGTGTCAATGTATGGATGTCGCAAGATGGCGGGCAAAGCTGGGATATTAAGGCCCATTGGGCAGGTGATTGCAATGAGCCAACGGTGCATGCCGATCAGCATATCTTCCAATTTTCCCCTGTTGATGGTAATTTGTATATTGGAAATGATGGTGGTATCTATAAAACAAGCCCTGAAGCTGAATCATTTGATCTGTTAACCAATGGACTGGCGATTAGTCAAGTCTATAAAATTGGGCAGAGTCAAACAGATAAGGATATGATTATCAATGGCTATCAGGATAATGGAACATCCACATACACAGGAACACCATTCTGGAAAGCTGTTCTTGGCGGTGATGGTATGGAATGCCTCGTCGATTGGCAGGATGATACTTATAGCTATGGAACGATATATTATGGCTCCATTTCGCGCCTACGGAATAATAATTATGATGGACAGATTGGTGGTCAAGGAACCGGTGGTATTACCGAATCAGGCGCTTGGGTAACACCATTTACTCTGCATGAAGGTGATCCAAAGATCTTATTTGGTGGTTATAAAAACATCTGGCGCACAAATAATTGTAGGGCAAATTATGTAAGTTGGACAAAAATTAGCGAGAACCTTTCCGGCAGTGACGAAAATATGAAAGTCATTGAGCATTCTCCGGCAGATTTCGATTTGTTTTTCGCAATAAGAGGAGATGGAAAAGTATTTCGTAGTGAAAATATCAATGCAGATGTTCCGGAATGGACCAATATTACATCCATGTTGCCGGGAAATAATTCCCCTTCAGATATTGAATGTCATGCTTATCTGCCTGATGTTGTTTATCTATCTCAAGCAGGCCGAATATATCAGTCGAATGACAGAGGCAATAATTGGGAAGATATTTCAGAAAACCTGCCCGATGTTAATTATACGTCAATAGCTTTTTATAAAAATAGTATTGATGGGATTTATGTCTCTTCAAATATAGGTGTTTTCTATCGCGATTTTTATCTTAATGAGTGGGTGTATTTTAGTGATGGCCTTCCTATTGATGCTTCTGTAAATGAAGTGGAAATTTATACAGAAGAGAATAATTCCGCAGCTGATGTTATCCGTGCCGGAACCTACGGACGTGGTACATGGACGTCGCCAACTTATCATTATCAGCCAATTGCAAATTTTATCAGTTTGGGTGAAACAACCATCCCGCAAGGTGGTGAAGTTGCTTTTGCTGATCGTTCCGGAGGGATTCCTACATCATTTCAATGGACCTTTGAAGGCGGTGAGCCGGCTGTTTCAACCCAAAGGAATCCGGTAGTGACTTATCCTGAGGAAGGCGTCTTTAAAGTGACGCTCTCAGTAAGCAATGAAGAAGGTGCTGATACAAAAGTGATTGAAGATATGGTCATAGTAAGCAGTTCTATTCTTCCTGCTGCAGGTTTTTATTCGGACGATCGATTCGGTTGTTCGCAACAGCCTGTGCATCTATTCGACACATCGCTTTATGCTCCACAATCATGGCAATGGTCATTCACTCCTTATGATGTAAGCTATGTTGAAGGGACTTCTGCCAATAGTCAAAATCCTGTAGTTATTTTTAACTCTCCGGTGAATTATAGCGTCAGCCTTGAAGTAACAAATATGAATGGAACAAATGAGGTGACAGCAGAAGACTATATCCAGCTGGGGGGGCTTCGCTTGCCATTCGAAGAGGATTTTGAAGCGGCTGCCGGAGAAGGTTATCAGTGGGCTATTGAAAATCCTGATGGCGATATTGGCTGGGCTCCTTTCGAATTTGAGGATGGAAACCATAGCATGTTTATGAATTTCTTTGACTATAAAAAATTGCATGCTCGTGATTTTCTGATTTCACCGCCATTAAACCTTAGCGACCATAGTACTGCATTACTCAATATTGATTATGCTTATACAAATAAGCTCTCTCTCTATGATTCCTTAATTATTAGCGCTTCAGCAGATTGTGGCGACACCTATACGCGTATTTTTGCTTCAGCAGAAAATGGCAGTGGTAATTTTGCTACGGCTGAGCCAAGCTCTGTAAATTTTGTTCCTCAATCGATAGATGATTGGTGTGGTCAGGCTTATGGCGCAAACTGCATCGCTCTCGATATCTCGCAATATGCCGGTCAGGCAAATGTGCTTCTGCGCTTTGAAACCTATAATTTCTTTGGAAACAATCTCTACATTGATAATGTGATGGTAACCAATGATATAACTTCAATAAATGTCCGCAATGAAACTTATTCAGGACTACAGATTTCCCCAAATCCGGCAATGAATAACATTAAAATTAGCGGCCAATTTAAAAGCGGCAATGCACGCATTTCACTTATTGATGCTACAGGAAAAACAGTATTGAGCGAAAGCAGATCTTTGGAAAGTGGATCGCCTGTTTCTCTTGATATCAGTCAAATGCCTGCGGGTATGTATCTTTTGAGGATGCTTACAGAGCAGGATGTTTATAGCGAAACCTTAATTATAAAATAATAGCAGAATGAAAACCACCCCAATTTTTTCAATTTTCTTGATGATGGCCTTATTTATTACAGGCCTGAATGCTCAAATTGTCCCTCCCGAAAAGGCGAAAAATATAGCGCAAAACCTTTATATGGAGCGTGCGCTTTCTTTGGAGGGAAATGCATCAAAAACGATGCAGGCAGAGCTACTTGCACCAATAGTTGTCAAAGAAAATAATGATGCTGCGATCTACATTTTTAATGAGGCATCAGGAAATGGTTTTGTAATTATGAGTGCGGAGCAACAGGCATACCCTGTTCTTGCATATAGTTTTGAAGGTCGCTTTGATTTGAATAATAGTTTTCCGGCTATGGACGAATGGATGGAAGATTATAAAAACCAGATTGCTGCAATTCGTGCCAATGGCTATGCTGCTGATCAGCAAATAAAAGAGGCTTGGCAACGCTACGAAAAGCCACAGCGTTCAGCAGTGCGTTCTGTTGATTATCTAGTGACTTCAGTCTGGGATCAGGATTGCTTTTATAATGAGCTGTGTCCGGTGGATGCTACTGGGGCTTGTGGCCATGCACGCGTTGGTTGTGTGGCTGTGGCGATGGCTCAAATTATGCGATACCATCAGTATCCGTCGCAAGGCACCGGAAGCCATAGTTATACTTCGTCTTATGGTTTTTTAAGTGCCGATTTCGGGGCAGCTACATATGAATACAGCAATATGCCTGATTTTATCACTGATTATAATTATGAAGTAGCCGAACTGGGCTATCACTGCGGCGTGAGTGTGGATATGGGTTATGGGCCGCAAGGTTCTGGTGCCTATAGTAGTGATGTAGAATATGCCTTGATTAATTATTTTGGTTATGATCCGGTTTCAACCCAATATCTTGATAAATACTCCTATACTGAGGAAGAATGGGAACAAATGATACGCGATGACCTCGATGCAGGCAGACCTCTGTATTATAGTGGTAGCGGTTCCGGTGGCCATGCTTTTGTATTGGATGGATATCAGGATGGAAGCCATTTTCATTTTAACTGGGGCTGGGGTGGATTGTATAACGGTTATTTCTACCTAAGCAATCTGAATCCGGGCACGCATAACTATTCCAATAGCCAAGCTGCAATCATGGGGATTCAATCAGCAAATGTGCCTGATGTCGATTTTCTTGTAAATCATACCGAAGTACTTACCGGACAAACAGTTGATTTTACAGATCTCTCAACAAGCAATCCAACTCAATGGCAATGGACTTTTGAAGGTGGTGCCCCGGCGTCATCATCAGAGAGAAACCCACAAAACATCCGCTATAATGCAACAGGAACCTATAAAGTGAGTCTAACAGTTTGGAATGCCCAAGGCGAATCCACAAAAGTGAAGAATAACTTTATTGAGGTTAGCGATGATGTGCTCCCGTCTGCTAACTTTTATGTAAATGATACAGTGGTTTATACTGATTATACGAGCCTGACATTTAATAATAATTCTGCCAACGGAGCCGATAATTTCAAATGGACTTTCGAACCCTCATCCGTGAGTTTTGTCAGTGGAACTTCTTCGCAATCTGAAGAGCCTCGAGTTAAGTTTGAGGAAGCGACCGTTTATTCTGTTCGATTGATTGCCTCTAATGCAAATGGTTCTGATACCTGTACCAAAGAGCAATATATTTATGCCGGAGGCTTTCCTGTGCCTTTCTATGAGAATTTTGAATTAGGCGCTGTTTTTGGTGATAAATGGAGCATTGGCAATACAGATGGTAGCATCACATGGAATGGTTATTATAAATTATCTGGCAATGGCGATAGCCGTAAAGCTGCCTGGATGAATTTCTATGAATATACAGCAACAGGCGAGCGCGACCAAATTATCAGTCCTGCCATCAATACCACAGGCCATCGTCAGTTGTTCCTAGATTTTGTACATGCTTATGCTACCTTCAATGAGACCCGCCGTGACTCCCTAATTATTAAGGTGTCAACCAATGCAGGGTCAAGCTGGACGAGGGTTGCTGCCTACGGGGAAGATGGTTCAGGCAATTTTGCAACGCATGACCCGATTGATTATAGCATTTTTGAACCATCCGTTGAATCGGATTATTGCAATAATGGATATGGAAGCCCATGTTATACTGTAGACTTAAGCCCGTGGTCAGGTTTGCCAAATGTAAAAATCATGTTTGAATCATGGAATGGTCACGGGAATAGCCTTTATGTAGATGATGTCCTTGTTCATGACCCCGGTGTTTATGCTGATTTTGAAGCCGGTGAAACCGAATTCTGCGAAACGGCAATAGTAGACTTTTTTGAACAATCGCGTGGCGAACCAACATCATACGCATGGACATTTGAAGGCGGAAGTCCGGCAACATCAGATGAGCAAAACCCTCAAGGGATTAGCTATGCTGCCCCGGGCTATTATAACGTGCAATTGATTGTAAGCAATGGGGAATATTCTGATACGCTCATCAAAACAGAATTAATAAAAGTACGCACAGAACCACAACAACCGGCACAACCGAATGCTCCTGCTGAGGTTTGCCAGACCTCTTCAAATTCGTTTATCTCTGTTGTGCCCGTGCAATATGCCGTTTCCTATAATTGGGAAATTGATCCTATCAATGCGGGTGTAATTTCCGGGAATGGAACATTTGCAGCAATAAATTGGAATGAGGAATATAGTGGTAATGCAGAACTTAAGGTTAGGGCTGTGAATAACTGTGGTCAAAGTGCATTTTCAGATGCTGCAATGATATTGATCCATGAATCACCTCAGGTAAATGCAGGCGATGACCAAAGCATTCAAACGGGGGAAACTTGCCAGTTGAATGCATCGGCAAGTGGTGCCAGCGGATCTTATAGCTTCCATTGGGAACCTGCTGATTTGCTCGTAAATCCTGATGTTCAGCAAGCTGTAAGCCACCCATTAAGCCAATCTGCATGGTTTTGGGTTATTGCAACGGATGCCGACAATGCCTGTGTTTCTATTGCTGACTCCGTCTTTGTGATGGTGGAAGGCAGTGTTCTTTCCATTGATCCAACTGCTTCCCCTGAGGAGATTTGCTTCGGGCAAAACAGCCAACTGCACACAAATGCCGATGGAGGTTCGGGAGTATATACATACCAATGGTCTTCCAATCCTACCGGTTTTGAAAGTTTGGAAGCGCAGCCTATTGTAAGTCCCATTGAGAATACATGGTATCAGGTTTCTGTAAGTGATGGAGTGGAAACTATTATAGACTCTGTATTTATTGAGGTGCACGCACTTCCGGAGCCTGATCTTGGTGCTGATGTGAACCTTTGTGAAAATGAAACAATTACCCTTGATGGGGGAGAAGGATACTTGAGTTATCTATGGTCAAATGGTTCAACAGAGCGCTATCTGGAGCTTACATTTAACGAATATGGTTATGGCTCTCATGATATTTGGCTTGAATTAACCAATGAAAACAATTGCAGTGCACGTGATAGTGTTCTGGTGAGTTTTGATGTATGCAGTGCTATTGAGGAGGTGAATGCTTCTCAGATTGAGCTCTTTCCAAATCCTTCCGAGGGTGTGCTGAATATTGTTTTCCCTTTTAATGATGCTTGTGTATTAAGCATTTATTCGGCAGACGGACGTTTACTGCAGAATATAGAGGATCAAAAGGGACAGCAAATTGTCTTAAATACAACAGACTGGCCTTCAGGATTATATTTTGTACGTATACTGCATAATAATACAATTCTGAATAAGCGATTTATCATAAAATAGGCAATTTACTATTTGCTTTAGAGAAGCCGAAAAAAGTTTCATTGATCAATCATGGGGCTTTTTCGGCTTTTTTTATTTGAGGGTTCAAATAAATTTGTGCTATTGTTTTTTTAGTAAAGGAGCATTGTTTATTTTTAACCAAAAAAATTGAATTTTATCCAAGAGGCTTTTGGTAAGGAAATCATCGGTTTAAGCTTTGCTGATGTGCAGGACTATTTTAAACAAAGAAGGATAGAGTCTGTGACTCTTGAGTTTAAGAGTGGCGAAGCACGTATAAATGATGTGGCCAAGGAAGCCTGTGGTTTATTGAATACCAAAGGAGGCCTGCTTATTGTTGGCAGTCCGCGGGAACAATATCCCATGAAAAAACAGGGCAGGGTCTTGCCTTATTGTCAGGGAGAACCAACGCCTTCTTTTTTCAAAGATGCAGCTTGGGTGCAGGAACGGATAGAGCAGCTTATCCGGCCAAAAACAGATTCCATTTCTGTGACCGAATTAAAATTTCCAGATGATGGGAAGTTGTTTTTAATTGAAATTGAAGCAGCACCCAATCGCCCTTATCAGTTTGAAGATGGTCGTTTTTATTATCGGAATGGAAGCAGTTGTCGTCCCATGCCGCACGCAATGGTAAAGGAGGCTTTTGTTTCAAAAACCAACGCCCTCTTCAAATCTTCTGTGACACTGGATCAAAATAAGAACTTGCCTGCTAATCAGTTAACTATTGAGGTTTTTGTGAGGAATTTTTCATTAATTCCCTCCGAAAGCGTAAAAATGGAGTTCAGGTTTTTTCATATTGATTCCATTCATAGCATTGGAGCGCATGAAGTGATGTCTGATGGTATGAAAGGCTTTGAGATTTTTATTGAAGACCCAAAAGGTGTTTTTGATGAGATTGAACTAAAAAAGAAGTTTTTATTCACTCATTTTTTTCAGCCTTTTTGTTTTTCTTTTCGATTGTGGAGCGCAAATAGTCGGATGCATAAACATCGTTTTGTATATGATCCTGTAAACAGAAAATTTTTAAAACATTTTCGTTCCGGAGATCAAAAGGATTGTTCGGAAAAAGAGATGCTACTTTATTTAGGGGGACTCTTGAAGCTCCTATAAACTCGCCAGAACACTTTGTGTCCCAACAACTTTATCGTTTAATTGTACATGAACCTTTGCATCAATCGGTATAAAATGATCGACCCGGGAACCAAATTTAATAAAGCCCATTTGCTCTCCCTGAACAGCATTTGTTCCTTTTTTGGCATAACAAACAACACGACGAGCAACAAAACCAGCGATCTGACGCACCAATACTTGTTTGCTTTCGGGTGTTTTTATAACCACGGTTGTACGCTCATTAAGTGTGGAAGATTTGGGATGCCAGGCAACTAAAAATTTTCCGGGATGGTATTTAAAATATTCTACGGTACCATTCACAGGATACCAATTTACATGAACATTATGAACGCTCATAAAGACAGAAATCAGTAGGCATTTTTGGTGAAGATATTCGTTTTCCTCAACTTCTTCAATTGCCACAACCGTTCCATCAGCTCCGCTAATAATTTTTGAGTTTTCGCTAATGGCTTTTCGTTCAGGTAATCTGAAAAAGCGTACAATCAAACCAAAAGTAAGTGCAGCAAGCACATAAAGTGCATAATGCCAGTATGTTTGCTGAGGCGAAATGGCGTTAAGAATCGTTATTATAAGGAGAAAAACAATGAGTGCAATAATTATGGTTCTATAGCCTTCTTTATGGATCGTCATTCTATAAAGCATTAATAATAAGAAAATATGCAAGCAAAGCCGGAGCGGCAAAAAAGACAGCATCAAAGCGGTCGAGTAATCCTCCATGACCTGGAAGCATTGTCCCTGAATCTTTAATATTCATCTGTCGTTTTATCCATGATTCGCTTAGGTCGCCAAAAGTACCGAAAATTCCTGTAATAACTGCCATCAGAATCCATTCGAGGCAAGTCAAAAGAGGAAAGAATAAAGAAAGAATATATGCAGCACCCATCGAAAAAAGCATCCCGCCAATAAATCCTTCCCAGCTTTTTTTGGGGGAAAGGGATGGGAATAATCGGTGCTTCCCAATAAGGACTCCACTTACGTAAGCCATTGAATCATATGTCCATAAAACAATAAAAAAACCTAAAAGTAATTCGCTCCCTGAATTTCTTATATTTCCTGAAACCAAGTAACTAAGCATGATAAAGGGGGCAACAACATATAGGAGGGCGAAAAATTCCTGAGATATTGCTGCAATAAAATTGCGGTCGCGCCGATACAATTCTGAGATTATTATGGCAAGAAAGGTTAGAGGGATTATTGCTAAAAATGCTGTAGGAATAATCATTGGCATAATGAAATGCAAGGAACTGACAAGAAAAATCAAACTTCCGGAAGCAGGAATTAATAAGCTGCGCAGATGGATGTCTTTATTTGCACGGTTCAGTAATTCAAGTAATTCCTTGATGCAAAAATAGCAAAGGGTGGAAAATAGTAAGACATACAATATTGGTTCCCAAATAATTGAGAGTACAATAGATAAAGTGAAAATAATTCCTGTAATGCTTCTCAGCAAAAAATTACTCACCGCGCTGATTGATTATTTCCACTGCTTTTTCGGAATCTTTTTTTGAAACATAAAGCTCCACTTCCCCAATCAGGAATTCAGTATCCCTCTTATTGATAATAGTAGCTTCAATGCCGTTTTCAAACAACATTCCCTTTACTAATTCAGCATCGTACAATTTACCGGCTGAATATACTTTTATGAAGTCTTCGCTCATGATTTTAAATTTTGAGTAAAAGATACAAAAATTATGCTTTATCTACAAATAAAACATACAAATTTTTTGGGCCATGTGCGCCCAATACGAGGGTTTTTTCAATATCAGCAGTCCTGCTCGGACCTGAAATCACCGTGATTAGTGAAGGTAGATTGTCCAAATATTTTTCATGAACAGCTTTAATTGCTTGATTCAATTCGTTAACTATCTGGTTTGAATATGCTATAACGATGTGATTTTCAGCATAAGAGTAGGCTCTCCTGCTTTTTATCTGCGCCGAGCTTACCAAGATAGCACCAAATCGGGCAATAAGATATTCACAGTTTGTAATGGCTGTTGAGAGGTTTTTCATATCTGAAGGAGCCAACATACACGGAACCTCAGAATTATCTAACCACTCCCTAATTTGTGGTTCAAAAGTGAAGACACCTTCCATTTTTTTCTCTTTGAGGAGATGTGCCAATGTTGTTTTCAGCTCTTCTTCATCGGCACAATAGATAAATTGACCGGCAATTCGACTGAATTCTTTTGCAAACTCTATGTCCGCTTCCTCTTCAAATGGCTGAAAAACATTGCTGTCTGTATCAATATCATAGGATACGCTGTCTTCTTTATCAAGAAGTGCATTCCGAATGCTTTTTAAGACGCGTTCTCTGGAAGTGGTATCTTGCATGCTTTAAGTTTTATTTCTTTTTAGGCGGTACACTCGGATTATTATTTTCTGCATCCTTTGGCTCGTCCTCTGTAGCTTCATTTTTCGTGCTGCCGTTTTCCGGTTTTTTTTCACTTTCAGCCAATAGGTTCAAACGCGCCTCTTCACGCAGTTTTAAGAGCATATCTTTTTCTTTTCGCTCGCTTTCTTCACGTTCAAAGCTTCTTTTGCCGAAGATTTTTTCTACATCTTCACGGAAAATCACTTCTCTTTCCAGAAGTCGTTCTGCTAATAAACTTACCTTTTCTTTATTATCCCTTAGGATTTCAAGAGCGCGTGTATAAGCTGATTCAGATAAAATGCTTATTTCTTCATCAATAATCTGCGCAGTTTTTTCACTAAAGGGCTTTTGGAATGAATATTCAGCCTGTCCTGTAGAGTCGTAATAGGAAATATTCCCGATCCTTTTGTTCAGGCCAAAATAAACAACCATATTGTAGGCTTGTTTTGTAACTTTTTCCAGATCATTTAGTGCACCGGTCGAAATTTCGCCAAAATTAACCTCTTCACTTGCTCTTCCGCCTAATGCGGCTGTCATTTCATCAAACATTTGATTAAATGTTGTTATCTGGCGTTCGTCAGGAAGATACCATGCCGCACCAAGGCTTTTTCCCCTGGGTACAATAGTTACCTTTACCAAAGGATGTGCATACTCAAGCAACCAACTAATGGCTGCATGACCGGCTTCATGATAGGCTATTACCTTCTTTTCATGGCTGGTAATAATTTTATTTTTCTTCTCAAGTCCGCCAATAATCCGATCAATAGCGTCTGTAAAATCTTGTTTTTCAATAAGTTTTTTATTGCTACGTGCGGCAATCAAAGCGGATTCATTACATACATTTGCAATATCTGCACCTGAAAAGCCGGGAGTTTGTTTTGCTAAGAAATCAATATCAACAGTATCTGTATCAATTTTAAGAGGCTTCATATGAACACGGAAAATAGCCCTGCGCTCATCAATATCAGGAAGCTCAACATGTATTTGCCTGTCAAAACGTCCTGCGCGTAATAATGCACGGTCGAGTACGTCTGCACGGTTTGTTGCTGCGAGGATAATAACACCTGTATTTACCGAGAAGCCATCCATTTCTGTAAGGAGCTGATTTAATGTATTTTCGCGTTCGTCATTTGCTCCAGTCATTTGGTTTTTCCCCCGAGCACGGCCAATGGCATCAATTTCATCAATAAAAATGATACAAGGAGATTTTTCTTTGGCTTGTTTAAACAGATCCCTAACCCTTGATGCGCCAACACCCACAAACATCTCAACGAAATCTGATCCGGACAGGGAGAAAAATGGAACCTGAGCCTCGCCGGCAACTGCCTTTGCCAGAAGGGTTTTTCCTGTTCCGGGAGGGCCTACAAGTAGGGCTCCTTTAGGGATTTTACCTCCAAGGTTGGTGTATTTGTTCGGGTTCTTAAGGAAATCAACGATCTCCATAATTTCAACTTTAGCTTCATCAAGTCCTGCAACATCATTAAAATTTACAGAGACCTTTGTGTCTTTATCAAAGAGTTGGGCTTTTGATTTACCAATATTGAAAATTTGTCCACCTCCCGCACCGCCACGGCTCATCATGCGCATAATAAAGAACCAAACACCAATAAGAATTAAAATGGGAAAAATATATCCTATAATTTCTCCGCCCCAATTTCTTCGGTTTTCATATTTTACAAAAATCCGATCCCCTTCCGGGATATTCTCCTGTGCTTGGGCAATTTTGGTTTCAAAATTATCAACAGGGCCTATAACATACACATAATCAGGCTTTTTTATGTCGGACATAAAACTTTTATTGTCCGTTTTTTCACTGGTTTTTAGATAAATCTCTGCCTTTTCTTTGTTCACCAAAATAATCTTGCTGATACCGCCATCGCGCAATAGATTTTTGATTTCTTGCCAATCGGCTGTTTTTACATTGTCATCCCAATTAAAAAAGTTGAAAATAATAAAGATGCCTGCCAAAATAGCATAGATCCAATAAAAATTAAATTTGCCTTTCCCTTTGTTGTTGGGATTAAAAGGGTTTTGTGATTTGTTTTCCCTTTGGCTATTTTGTTCGTTATGATTTTTTTTCTCTTCGTTTGCCATTAAAAGCTGTTTTAAACCATTTATTCTGAGTAACGCTGAATTAATGCGTCTGCCCATAATTCTTCAAGCTTATAAAATTTTCTTTTCGTATTCAAGAAGATATGTACTACAATATCTGAATAGTCTAACAAAATCCATTCCGCATTGTTGTAGCCTTCCACAAACCAAGGGTTTTCACCAAAGCCTTTTTTTATTTTTTCATCAATAAAATCGGCGATCGCTTGGGATTGAGCTGCAGAGTCTGCAGAACAAATAATAAAAAATTCGCTTACTGAATTGTCTATATTGCTGAAATCTAGTGAAATAATGTCTTCGCCCTTCTTGTCCTGAATGGCTTCAACAATGGTGTTGATGCGTTCTTTTATATTTTTTCCTGAAGTTTGCTTCATAGAATTTTTTTATGAGTTCATTGTTAATTTGTAAAATGTTCCTAAAATTATTAGATTTTTGCAAAAATAAGTATTTTTAGTGGATAGAAAGTACTGACACAATTACAGTTTAACGAAATTTAGCATGAATATTTCATATTGCGGGATTACTTGGTTGTACGAATATTCTGAGATCTTGATCTCAACCAATGATGCAATAAAAAAACACCCGCAATTTTCCCATAGACCATTGATTATTAGTTGTGCTTATCAATCAGGAGGAAAAGGCCAGGGGGCATCCTCTTGGGAAAGTGCTCCAGGCGAAAATATTTTAATAAGCCTTTCTTATAAGCCTGAACAGATGAAGGCTGCCAAACAATTTTCTTTCAGTATCGCAATTGCTTTGTCAATCGTAGATTTTTTAATAGAATGTATGCCTGATGCACAAAAAAGGATACGAATAAAGTGGCCAAACGATATTTATATAGACGATAATAAAATTTGTGGCATTCTGATCGAACATCAAATTCGGGGGGAAGATGTTCATCAAAGCATAGCAGGAATTGGTGTCAATATCAATCAAATGGTTTTTCTGTCTGATGCCCCAAATCCAACATCATTAAGAAAATACTCCGGGCAAAAATGGGCGATTGAGGATTTACGACATCGTTTACTTCAAAAAATATCCAAGCGTCTTACAGAACTAGATCATGGTTTCCCGGAATTTCAGAAAGAAATTTATCTGAAAAAATTATATCGTTCGAAGGGGTTTTGGCCCTTTCTCTATATGGGCGAAAGCATATATGCCAAAATTACAGGAATTGATGAATATGGCCAGCTTCAATTCATCACGAGTGACAACAAAAAAAACACGGCAGCAATGAAAGAGATTGCATTTATTCTCCCGAAATAAATGATTTTTGCAATTCATCAGCAAGGAGGTTCACAAAATTGTTTAATGGACGCTTTGCCATCATCGCCATCATCGGGTTTAAATCTGCATCGAGATGAAATTGTGCTTCAGTTTCGTTTGAACCTAAAGGTGTTAAGGCTATTTTTAGTTTTACTTTGATTTTGTTTTTTTCTGTGGATTGATACAAAACAAAATCCCCTTCCTGATGTTCCTGCATTTCCAAGTGCATATCAGTAAGCCCTTCAATGGTGAAAAAACAATAATTCCCTTCTGATGACCAGTTTTTGATTTGTGAAGGTAGGATTTTACCGAAATTATCCGGTAAAGCAATAAAAGCCGAAATTATCTCGGCTTTTGTGTTGATTAATACTCTTTTACTTTCGATGTGCATATGCTTATTTTCCCCAGCTGTCTGGATTTTCGCGCCAGTTGATCAGCTTGTTAATTTCGTTTGAAGTAACATATTTTTCTTCAACTGCTTGTTCAATAAGGGTATCGTAATCGGATAATGTGAAAAATGGGCATTTTGCTTCCGCAAAACGTTTCTCAGAAATTTTAAAACCATATGTAAAAATCGCAACAAGCCCTTTTACATTACAACCTGCATCGCGCAGGGCTTCAACTGCTTTCAGGCTGCTGCCACCAGTTGAAATCAGGTCTTCAACTACAACAACAGATTGTCCCTCTTCAATTACCCCTTCAATTTGATTTCCCAGACCGTGTTTTTTTTCTGTGGCACGCACATAAACAAAAGGAAGGCCAATATCTTGGGCAACCAAAGCTCCTTGGGCAATTCCGCCTGTAGCAACGCCGGCAATAACATCAATATTGCCAAATTCTTCTGCAATTAAGCGAACAAATTCCTGACGAATATAGGTTCGGATCTTATGGTAAGATAAGGTTTTTCTATTATCACAGTAAATTGGTGATTTCCATCCTGATGCCCAGGTGAATGGGTTTTTGGTGTCAAGTTTTATCGCTTTTATTTGTAATAAATACTTGGCAATTACTCTTCCTGATTCAGGTTTATTTGAAGACATTGATTCTGTTTTTTTGTGATTAATTGCTTTTCTATTTAGAATAGAAACCAGTGCAAATATATGAATAATTCATGATGTTCATGACCAATGATTTTTTCAAAAATATAGACTTGTGACAGAATGCTTCCAACACATAGGTGGTTATAGGCTTTCTAACAATGAACGGGTCTTTTTAGAATCTTTTTAAATAGTAATGGCGCTCGTCTTGATGCGAGTAATAAACGATTCCCTGCAATAAATATTATTCATCGCTCGGAAGATATTAATTGGGCTTGTATTATGAAATCGCATTTTTCTAGTATGAGGTGTTCAATTGAGTACTTAGGCTAAGCAATGAAATTCAGTATATTTCAATGAATGTTGTTTTAGATTTCTCCCTCGGTCATCTTATGTTTTTAATTTAATGAGTGTTCTATATCAAAAAGAATATAAAACACTGTAACTAAGAAAAATGACCTCAGTCGAAAAGACAAGATGGTGAAATATAGATAGACAAAAGTGGCGCGCGGACATATATATTTTAAAGTTATTGTGTCCGCGCGCCACTTTTGTCTGCTCCCTAACGAATCCTGTCTTTTCGACCAAGGGATCAAAACGAAGTGAAGATCCTGCGGGAGAAATCTAATTATTAATATAACAACCGATTAGGTTAAGTATTTATTTGAACACCTCAATTTCTAGTAAAAAGCAGTTAAATTTGCATTGCATTAAGCTATTTACCTAAAAATCGTGCATTATGAGTAAGATTGCAGTTTTTCCAGGTTCTTTCGATCCCATAACTATTGGACATCATTCGGTTATTATGCGTGCCCTTCCTTTATTTGATAAAATTATCCTTGCTATTGGACAAAATTCCGAGAAACATAATTTTTATCCTGTAGAGAAGCGGATGAATTGGATTAATACTCTTTATTCCGATCAGCCAAAAATTGAAGTGAGCGTTTATCAAGGCCTGACCGTGGATTATTGCAAGAAAACGGGCGCAAACTATATTCTGCGGGGATTAAGAACTTCGGCCGATTTCGAGTTTGAAAGAAGTATTGGCCAAACCAATAAGAAATTATACGATGGAATTGAGACTGTTTTTATGTTAACCCTTCCTGAACATACATTTATCAGCTCCTCTGTCGTTAGGGATATTGTACGTCATGGGGGAGATGCATCTGTTTTTGTTCCTGCATGTGTTCAACTTAAATAATGCCTATGTTTCGAAAATTGTTTTTATTGCCGCTTCTTTTAATAATTGCCGGCGCAACAGGTTTTTCACAGAATGTGATTATTACGGGAAATTTACCCGGGGCAGAGGGTGAAACAATTAGCCTTTATGCTTACGATGATTATGTTAGTGGTCATATGGCTTTATTGCAAATAGATACAATTGCTGTTGATGCGGGTTTTTCTTTCTCCGTCCCTGTGCGCCAAATCAGGGAATTTGTCGTTGAATGCCGTTTTAAAAAAGATTATTTTTTTGTCCTTCCAAAAGCATCCTATGTTTTAGAAGCGGATACATTTATTTATAATGATCGTTATAATTATTTTCTTCATGAGAAAAATATCGGTTTTCGTATTCATGAGGATCTTGCTGAATGGCCAATAAATGCTTCAGTTAGAGATTTTTCTATTGCAAAGTCAGATTATATTGCCAATCATTTGAAAGGGATTTTCAGGGATCGTAATTCACTGTTTCTTGATTCACTAAAAATGATTACAGACAGTTTGCCTGATTTTAATAGTGATTACCTGAATGCTTTTCGGGATTACTCCCTGGCTGATGTGATTACTCAAAGTAGAAGTCGAAAAAGAGCAGAGATATTTGAAAAATTTATTGATGGACAAACCATCCGCTACAGCAATCCTGCTTATATGGATTTTTTTAAAGGCTTTTTTGATAAATTTTTACTGACCGGTTCAAAAAATTATGGACAAGGGGTTTTGAAAGTGCCTATAAATGAAAATCATGATTTTCAGGCTCTTATGGATACACTCGGTAGGGATAGTATGCTGCGTAATGAAAAAATTAGGGAATTGGTTTTTCTCTGTAATTTTAGTGAGTTATACCAGCATCCTCTTTTTAATAAAGAAGCGTTGCAAATGATTGCGCAACAAATGATTGAGCAGAGCGATTTTCCTGAGCACCGTTTAATTATGACCAATGTGCTCCGAAAACTGCAGCGTTTTGAGCCCGGTCAAAAAGCCCCCGAATTAAATGGCTTCGATTGTTCAGGAAACCCATTGTCATTATCCGATTTTCATTCAAAATATATTGTTATTGCTTTTTTGAAAAATTGGTGTCAGAAATGCCTGATGGATCTGGGTCTTATCAGTAAAATGATTGAAAAACAAGAGGGTAGAATAAAACTTCTTGTCGTGTCAGCTGATCAGAACGATTCTGATTTTAAATGGTTGTGCTCAAAATATGGCGAACAATACCCATTACTTTATATTGGCGATGATGTTTCAATGATTCATGATTGGGCAGTACATAATTATCCGCTTTATGCTCTTATCGACACATCCGGGAATATTATTCAATATCCGGCCAAAGCCCCTTTGCAAGGAATGGAAGCTGAATTATCCAAAATTATGCGTGTGTTGAATCAGAAAGATCGGGACGAGAAAGCAAAAAAGAGGGAGTTCAGGCCTGAGGGTTTTGAAAAATACTAAAATTCACCTTGCCGTATTTTCTATGTTCCCTAAAACCTTGGATTTTATGTGATTCCCAATTGAATGGGTGTTCCACAATAAGCCAACCTCCCGTTTTTAGAAGTCCGCCTTTGAATACAAGTTCAGGGATTAGATCGTATTCTTTTAAATCATACGGAGGGTCGGCAAAAATTAAATCATAGGATGCTTTGATCCTTTTTAAAAAAACGAAGACATTGGAGCGTATAGGCCTGATGGATGAAAAATCCATTTTTTCAACGGTTTCCCCAACAAATTTAATGCATCGTGCATCGATGTCAACACTATCTACAGAGAGCGCCCCTCTTGAGGCCAACTCATAAGTAATGTTTCCTGTTCCGGTAAAAAGATCCAGGCAATGCAATTCTTCAATATCAAAATGGTTTTCAATAATATTGAATAAGCCTTCTTTGGCAACATCAGTTGTTGGACGAACAGGTAGCCCTTTAGGTGCTTGGATGCGTCTTGATTTATGAGTGCCCCTGATTATACGCATGAAACAGTATTTAAAAGTGAAAAGTATAAATGCTCAGGGATTTCATCAAAGAAATAGGAATATTTTAAAGAGTTGTTCCGTTGAATAAAATTGCTAAACCGAATATATTTTTCGAGGATTTTATGCAGTGAACTGTCCCGCATCATATCCCCGGAAATAAGTACACGATCTGTTTCCGGATCGAGTGACCTTTGTTCAAAAACAAAGAGCAGATAATAGATAAAGTCTTCTTTTGTGTGGAATTCAAAGCTGTTGCAGAACCGAAGCTTTTTGCCTTCAAAGATGAGCAGGTCGAAAACCCTATTGCGAATATTCACAAAGATGTTTTTCTTTTGATCGGCTGCGGGTAAGTGTTTGTGTATGCTGTCAATCAGACAACTGCTGTGGTGTTTGATGATAAAACGATCGTAAAAGAGTTCTTTGGCAAGCCGCTTTATGTTTGAATCGAGCGAATAGGTGTTAACAACATCACCGGCAAGTAAGAGGTCGTAATAGAGCTCTTGTGTGTCCGTTTGTGCGCCGATAAGTTTCGAATAATCTGCCAGCTTCTCTTCGTCGAAGAAATGTGCAGGAATCAGTGTACTGCTAGCAGATGAGCTGATAATCAGTACTTTTTTATAAAAAAGCGCGGAAAGGGGATGTTCCAACCAATAATTCTGGAATTCGGCAGGCAGTTGTTTAAGGTCTTCATTTTTTCCTTGCAAACTACAGCGGTTCAAAGCCTTAAATTTATGCTGTGTTTGATCAAATACACAAAAAGAAAATCCATCCTTTTCAAAAAGGATGGATAATATAAAATTTTGATTTTCAGGCGAATTAAGGCTTTCGTCGTGACGATTAACTAATTCGTGAATGCGTCCCTGCATATCGTTTATTCCCAGTTACCATCTGTAGAAACTTCCTCCATTGATCCAACTTTTAGACCGGGGAACTTATCAATCTGAATTGCTTTGTCGTTCAGGTTTCGAATCATTTGTTCATCCAGACCGGCAAGAATATCTGAGTTAAGGGCTTTTGCCTCAAAAACGGGTACGGTATAGCCGCCTTTATTTATATTGCCGGCATCTAATGTAAACCTAGTGTTGTTTGGCGCAAACGGAATAATCGATAAATGCTTCGCAGTGAAGTTTGTTTTATTGCCAAAGAGCGAATCCAAAGCTGAAACAAAACCAATTGTGTCTTTGATAGAACGGGTAAATGTTGTGTCTTCCGGATCCGGAACCATTTTTACGACCGGAATTTGGAAGGTGTCCAGAAACATAATCAGCGTGTCAAAATCGGCAGCATATCTTTCATTCGCTGTCTTGAATATTCGCTGAGCTTCACGGATCTCTTTTAAGCGTTCGATAACAGTTACATAACGCTTGTCTTTCTCTTTGTTGAAACGAACAGGGGTCATAACGCTTTCATAAATAATATAAACAAGCGCTAAAATTAAAACAGTAAGGAGTAATTTGATGACAATTTTCATGCTGAATAGGTTTTTATGTAGTGCAAAATTAAAATATTTTAAACAAAATGAAACACTTTTTCATGCGATTAACTTAATTTAGACAGTATAAACTGTTAATCACAAATTTTAGTATTTTTTTCATCGATAAATTACTGTGTATCCGGTGCTGTATTTTGCCATTTATTAGGTGAAAAATACCTAAGTATTTAAAAATTATAAACGATCGCCATATGTAGCCTTAGGTTTGTAACAGTCTGTATCTCTTGCTTTGTAGTTTGTGCGTTCGGGAAAAATCTATAGCGGGCACTTGTAATTTCAGATTCTGCCAAGAGGCTTATGGAGCCGCTTTTGTAGGTTAATCGAGGGCTGATGCGGTATAGGGCTTCAATATCTTGCCCAAGCAAATACATTGTATTATTTGCTGCTAAATAGGGTAAATCTAGATTTTTAGCGTATCCGATGAAAATGCCTGCATTGAAATGTTCTCCCCGGCTTTCAATATCTGTCCAAAAGCTCAATTGTGAGGCGTTTTTGTAGGTCATTGCTCCTGTAATGCTATCGTATGTATCTGCATAAAATCCTCCCATCATTAAATGATCGTTTAGATTTTGACCCCAGACAGCCTCAAAACGGCAGATTACTTTTTTGAAAGAGAGTTTAATAAAGCCAACTGCTGCCATGCTGCCGATGGTTTCATCTGTTTTATAGCCTTTATCTGTTTCTAAGGCGGGTTTTAATGTTTTATAATCAACGCCAAAACCCATTAGGTGCGTGCCTGGGCTATATTGAAGTTGAAAGTGCATATTTGGAAGACTCGAATATCTTATATATTCGGCACTTCGGCCATTCATCCCAATACTCGAAAAATCTCGTTGCGTATAGGCCACGGCAATGAGATTCATATTGCTCAGGGCTTTCCATGAAAAGCGAATTTGCGGATTCCTGGAAAAACTGTGAAATGGTGCTCCGGTATTCAGGGAAAGTACGCGCGGAACAACTTCAATCACATCAAGGGGGGACCAATATTGGCCTGTGAGCAGTTGTGTTTTCTTCCAGCTGAGTTTTACATAAGCATGCCTTAGGCGGAAACCGTTATTTACCATATTCGATGGGCCTGTAAAATCGCCTTCGATCAATCCGGAGGTTTTTGCGCCAAATGCATCAGGTCCTGTAATTTTTCCTGAAAGGCGAGAAACCATTGCATATTGGTTAAAAGATGGACTGGCGTTTATGTCCTTACCACTCGGATCATAATCTGGCGCAAGTGGATAAAAAATAAAAAAGCCTTCTCTCGATTCAGCATTTTGCCGTGTATCGTATATTAGGTCTGCCCGAACAAATCCGGAGAATGAAATGCCAAATTTTGAGGGCTGATCTTGTGCAAAAGCAGGGATTGTCGTCAGGAATTGCAAGAAAAATGCTAGTGCGATAAGGTAAGTGATTTTTTGATTCATAAGCTTGTAATAGTTTTATAGTCAGGGATTTCTTCAACAAATCGAGCGCTATGCTTGTCGTGATCAATAAATGCACAATAGTGATGTTTGCCGTTCGTGATAACAAGCCAGGAGGCTTTTAGGCTGATATTGTAACGAGAGGCTTGCTCAAAGGTTTTGTCTGTCAGCTTCACGTCCGGGGCTTTACACTCAATAATCATCAGAACTTCTCCTGCACGATTATAAATGCAGATGTCAGTCCGTCCTTGTTTGTAGAGGTTTTTCACCTTATTCTCCACGCTGATAAGACCCGTAGGATATTGTTTTTCGGTGATTATGAAATCGATAAAAACTTGGCGAACATGCTCCTCCGGAGTATATGCGACATACTTTTTGCGGATCTGGTCAAATATCTCCAGACGTCCGTTTTGCGTTCGGGTTTTTATGGTGCTTTTGGTCATTTTTTTTATCAGCCTGCAAAATTACATATTCCATTTAGTTTTCAAAGCTTTTGTTGTATTTATAAAGTGCAGTAATTCAAAGGTTTGTATTTTTTTGCGTAAAACTAAGTGCCTAACTTCTGAATCTGTTAGAGACTTTGGCCGAATTGGATTATTTTTGTTGATTGATTGATCAATTATTTTTGTCTGTCCGTTTAAAAGAAGGTTTATGAAAAGCAAAGAAGAAATTGTAGCAAACTGGTTGCCTCGCTATACAGGCTTGGGTTTAGAAGAGTTTGGTGAGTATATCATATTGACGAATTTCGGAAAGTACTTGGAGATCTTTTCGGAATGGAAGAATGTAAAAGTAATTGATTATCAACGTACAATGCCGGCAGTTACTTCCGGAAAAATTACAATGATCAATTTTGGGATGGGAAGTGCCAATGCAGCAACCATTATGGATTTATTATCGGCCATCAGCCCAAAAGCTGTATTATTTCTTGGAAAATGCGGCGGATTAAAGAAGAAAAATGAATTGGGAGACTTGATCCTTCCAATTGCTGCTATTCGTGGCGAAGGGGCATCCGATGATTATCTTCCTCCCATTGTTCCTGCTCTACCTGCTTTTAGCCTGCAAAAGGCAATTTCAACAACCATCCGTGAATACGGCCGCGATTATTGGACAGGCACCGTTTTTACAACCAACAGGCGCGTTTGGGAATGGGATCAGCGTTTTAAAGACAGCTTGCGCGAAACCAGAAGTATGGCCATTGATATGGAAACAGCTACGCTTTTTACTGTTGGTTTCGCTAATGAAATCCCGACAGGGGCATTATTGCTGGTCTCGGATCAGCCCATGATTCCCGATGGCGTGAAAACTGAAGAAAGTGATAGAGCCATTGATGAAAAATATATTGAAGATCATATCCGTATTGGTTTGGAATCATTGGAACAACTTATTGATAATAGAATAACTGTAAAGCATTTGCGCTTTGATAACTAAGGATATATATGGCGGCAACCTTAGAACAAATCCTTCGCGATTTAAAAAATAAAATTTATAAACCAGTTTATTTCCTTCATGGCGATGAGCCTTATTATACTGATATTATTTCTTCATATATAGAGGATCATGTGCTGGAGGATATGGAAAAAGAATTTAATCAAGTAATTACTTATGGCCGCGATGTGAATAAAGCGTCTATAATTAGTACGGCAAAATCATATCCCATGATTGGCAGCCACCAAGTTGTTATTGTGAAAGAGGCTCAGGAAATGCGCGACTTGATACCATCCGATGGCAATAAAGATGCTGACCCTTTGCTAATTTATTTGAAAAATCCTCAACCGTCAACTATTCTGGTGTTTTGCTATAAATATAAAAAATTAGACAAACGCCGTGCTCTTTATAAAGCCTTAAATACTTCTTCTGCTGTTGTTTTTGAAGGGAAAAAACTATACGATAATCAAGTAGCACCTTGGATCAGTAATTATTTGCGGGACAGAAAATACTCTGCAAATCCTCGTGTGTGCGCTATTATTGCCGATCATCTTGGAAACGATTTGTCGCGCATAGCCAATGAGTTGAATAAATTAATGATTAATGTGTCTCAAAAAGAAGAGATTACAGAAACACATGTGGAGGATTTTATTGGAATTAGCAAAGAGTACAATGTATTTGAGTTGCAGAATGCAATCGGAACATTGAATGCTTTCAAGGCAAACCGCATCGCAGCTTATATGGCGGCAAATGCCAAAGAATATCCAATTATGCGTATTCTTCCGAGCCTGATGCGTTTTTTTACGAACATTTTGATTTACTACTCTTTAAGTGATAAATCAAGAAATAATCTAGCGTCTAAACTTGGGATTAGCCCTCATTTTGTTGGGGAATATGAAACGGCAGCCAGAAATTTTCCATTGGCAAGAGTATATAAAGTGATCTCATTATTTCGTCAATTCGACCTGAAAGCGAAAGGCCTTGGGGCAAATCCAAGCAATATTAAAGAGGGGGATTTGGTTCGGGAATTAATTTTTCTGATCCTGAATTAATCATCGCTTACTTTTTCGGTTTTTTTCTTTGTGTTTAGTTTTTTCTTTCTTTTGAATAAATCTGTAAGTTTATCAAAATCACGCCTGTAGGAAATACCAACACCCTGTGTATATGGTGCAGTGGTATTGAGTAGGTCAACATTATTTGAGCGGTTAAACATTTTGGCCCTTAAGCGCCCGTCGCTGGTTATTTTTATTTCCACATTCACATCCCCCACAATATCACTGGCTTGGGGGCTGTATTTTTGTCGGTCTGCATAGCCAATATTTCCATCAATTATCACGCGATTATCAAAAAGTTCGGTAGATAAAGCGACTTCAACTTCCTCGGCACTCAGCTCGTTGCCGGGCCTGTAATTGATGCCAATATCGAAATCTTTGCTGATTTGCGATAGCCAATTGCTTAATTGATTGGAGATTAGGCTTAAAGATGATGTGCTGATACTGCTGGCAATTCCATTATTATTCAATTGGAAAGAAAAGTTGTTGAGGACAATCAGCGAGAAAAATTGTTTGGTCATAACTACCTCATCGGTTGTGTCTAGTTTGCTGTATATCAGATTGCGTATATCTTCATCAACACCGGGGAAATAAATACCAAAACTGATTTTTGGGTTCATTAATTCCTCTTTTAATCGTACGATGCAATTTACGGGAGTGCGCACATTAAGCACTGAGGAATCCAATGGAAGATCAAGGCCGGCCAGGGTTGTGCGAATTTTATAGGCAGCTGTCATTTCAACACGGGCATCATAAGGGTTTCCGGTGAAGCTTATTTTTGATCCACTTTCAATATCCAAAACCCTATTAAGGATTCCCTGAAGACGTATTATAAAACTGCCGCTTTGAATGCTGTATGTGCCGTCGATTTCAAAATTACCGGCTTCATCAATATCCATTTGCAGATCGCCGCTGCCTTTCGCAGTAATACTTCCGTTTTGATCGGGCAGATAAATGGAAATATTGGCCTGATTGTTTAATCTCATATCCATATTAAGGCTGAGGCCGGAAACATTGGTGTTCACATTTTCTTCTGCCTGTGATTTTCTATGACTGATTGTGTCGCTGGTGAATGTTACAAAGTTATTCTCATATACTTCCTGAGTGGTATTTAAAGGAATGTTAATATCGGTGCCCCTTTCCGATTCAATATTCACATTCATTAGGATATTGTCGTCTGTTCCTTTAATATCAACAGCGCCGGAGACCAAAGCGCTTCCGTAGAAAATGCTGTTCTGCTGTTTGTTGGTGTTCAGACTGTTAAAATTGTCAGGTTCTAGCCTGAGGTTAAAGCCAAATAGATCAAAATAATGATGGCTTATATTGCCAAAGAGTGGTGCAGATTGCCCCAAACTGTCGTATAAAATAAAATTCCTAAAGCCGATATTGTTTTCATCAATGTCGATATTGCCCGTATAAGTATATAATGTGTTTAGGTAATCGATACGCATTTGGCCACGCATCAGGGATAATGTTCCGGCAAATCCAGGTTCGGGAAGTGTTCCGGAAATATGAAAATCACCGGAAGCATATCCCCCAAGGTTAGATAAAACACCCTCCAGATAGGGTTGGATTATGCCTACTTCAAGGTTTTGTAAGACTATATGGGCTTGCAAACTGTCTTGTTCCGGATTGTACTGTCCGTCTATTGCTATGGGTTTTGATCTGTATCCATCGCCTTGTATTTCTGATAAAGCATTGATTTTGATATTTTTAGAATCATAATCCCAATGCGTTCGGATTTGTGTTTCCCCAATATATTTTCCGTTAATTTTAAAATTTTCAATCCGTAAATCAGAAATAATTTGAGGTTTGTGGTATAAATTATTCAGTGTGATATTTCCATCAATAAAACCATCAGGATTGATACCGATCAGGTTGGCAAGCAAATCAAAATTGCTGAGGTTCACTTTTTTAAGATATGCACTAAAACTGCTGTTGGTGTCTTGGGCAATATTTCCCATAAGGCTGATTTCTTCGGATGGTGAATTCAGAGAAAATCGCCCGATATTGAGCCCTGCACTATCAAATTGAATGCTATTGCCCGATGGGATTCGCCAGAGGGTGTCGTTTATAATGAATGAGGAACCGGCAAAGCGTAAATAGGTGTTTGGATAGTTTCTGAAATTGGCTACACCCCTAATGTTCCCGGAATTATTGTTGATTTTTTTATTGTCGTCCCATTTTAAAATAAAGCTGATTTTATCATTGCTGATGTTGCTGTAGTAGCTGAAATTATCGATAGCAATTTTAAGGCTGTCTTTTTTTGTTTTATCTCGTAAAATAAGTTCATCTACCCCCGACGAAAAGGTCATAATATTTTTAAGCGTGGAACTATGCAGAAACCATCCTTTGAAGATAATCCCATTATAAATGATTTCATCAGCAGAGCCTTTAACATAGAGTGCTGCTTTTCCTGATTGGAAATTGCCCGAAATTTTTGTGCCTTCACTGAGCTTGAAATTCGGGAAGAAAATTTCTGAAATATCGGAAGTGTTTTTAAAATGCAGATCAAAACTCACAAAAGAATGTGCATCAACGGCTACTATATCTTTTTGCCGAGATTGAAAGCTTGCAAGATAATTATTCACGAAATTTTTTGCGATGCCGGCAATCTTGCTAAAATCGAAGCGCCCACTGATATTTGCATCCAGATAATCGCTTCTTATTGCTATGTGTTTGGTTGTGTCGCTTAGTTTTTGAGCCTGAATAGAGGCTCTTTTCATCAGATAATCTTTTTCGAAACGTCTTAAAGACAAGCTGTCCACAAAAATGCTTCCAAGGATATCGTCAATATGATCGCCTTTGAAGTTTGCATCAATCCTGCCCGATAACAATGCATCAGGATCGCCAGCAGGAATCAGATGAAGATCGCTTAATCGAGCGCTTTTTAAATGGCTTACAAAATTAAAAACAGGAATGCTGTCCGTATAATCAATCAAACCATTAAAGGAAAAATCAATATTATTATCGCGTACATTTAGTGCGCCATTAAATTGTTTATCAGAAACATAACCATCGATTGTGATGTTCTCGTAGCTGTAATTCCTGTAAACAATGGTGTCGATGCTGCCGTCAAGTTCCATGCTTGCATTTTTGATGCTGAAGCCTTTGCCGTCGATATGTGTATTTAAACTGATTTTTCCTAATGCAGGCGAATATCCTGTAAAGCGACCCAGATCAAAACCTGCTGTGGACAGTGAGCCATTGTATTCATATATATCGTCTTCAGGATTATATTTCAAGCGAATATCGGTTTCAAAATTGCCAAGTCCGGTATTGAAGGATGCATTACTGACAAAATCGTTATAAAATCCTGTAAACCTTCCTTTTAAACGAATAAATTCTAAATTTGTTATTTCGCCAGGAAGTTCCATTTGCATCTGTATTCCGTTATAAATTGGAAGCCTGAAACTATTTAGGTCTTCCGCATTACTGATAAATTCTTTGATATCGGTAAGTATAAAGCTCTCTTCAATATCGGGCAAACCACTAATGGAAATATCTCCAAGAAATCGTGTGGCTTTTCCATAGCGGATGTCCAGATCATTTGCACGAAGATGCCCGATTCGGCCACTAATTTTGCCTTTTATGCCCATGGAATTGTACATGCTGCGTAGGCTTTTTGAGAAATAACCTATATCGGCCAAGTTTACTCGAGACTGTCCGATGTCTGCCCGAATGCTTATTCTGTTCTCAAAATTGTTCCAATCCTGCCAATTCTTAAACTCGAACTTATAATCCATGGAAAGTGAGGAGCGCTTTGTGGTGATATGGACATTATTCCCGGAGAAAAACTGAGGGCTTAAACGGAAATATCCTGATAAGTTCTCTGTGCTTAAACCACTTTTGTCGCTTATTCGCATACTGTCAATCGAGGCAATAATGGTGTCATGCAATAAATGAAAGTCTGTCAGAAGAAGTCGATCAACGTATAAATCCATATGGTTCCAATCAAATCCTGATCGTACTGAGCGTGTCTCATTATTATAGATAAAACGGGTATTATTGACTTCCAGTGAATTGCATAATAAATTCATCTGTGGGAAATGGATCGCGCTGCTGTCTATTGTTGAATTGATCGTGTCGGGATTCGAAAAAGTTCGAATAAGATCTGAATAATTGAAACCGGAAGTATGGTATTTGTATAAACCTATCTCCGCTTGGTCGATGATGATTTTTTTAAGCTGTAATGATTTGTTTCTATAATTAAATCTTTGTAAATCAAGGGTTAATGATTTTATCTTGATAAATGTATTGTCTCTTTTGTCTTGTATTTCGATATTGTTTAGTTCAAGGTCTAAAAAGAATTTAAGGCTAAATCCTTCGATTTTCACAGTTGTTCCAAGTTTATGGCTCATCCATTCTGCCGCATGGTTTGCAACAAATGTTTGCACTATTGGCGCACGCAAAAAGGTAAATATGAGGATGTTAATTGCAAGCAAAGCAATCAATATCCGCAGAAATATCCGGCCTATTTTTTTTAAAATTGCGATAATAATGTCTTACGTTTAAACCTGTGTAATGTTCGCAAAAATACTGAAAACTCCTTGATTGAAGAGAGCTCGGGCAATATATGGTGTATTTTTTTGAAATCTTGCTCAAAGGAAGGGGCGGCTGGGCTTAATGCAATGTTTTTAGGAATTTTATAATTTGTTTTTTCTTCCTGCCTCCCTCAGGAGTTTCATAATAGCTTTGATGAAATTCGTATTGATTACTCAGATTTACCGATATGTAAAAAGCCTGAATTGCCGTAATTATTCGTAAAATAACCGTTGTGAGAAATAAATAAGGTTCTTCATTCAAATAAATACCCATAAGCGGAATATAACGAAGTAAATCAAAAAGGAGTAACCAACCTAGAAAACGAAAACTATTCGGTTTTTTTAGGGTTAAAGCAGCAGCATTGTAGATATACAGCAAAGGAAAAAAGTTGGTTACAAGTAAGGTTGCACTAAGAATTCCCACAGGCAGGCCTGCATTTAAACTGATTAAAATGGAAGGCCATTCCATGCTGATTAAACCGCTGGCAAGAAAAATAAGCAAAATTCGTATCCAAATATTTGTCTTTCTAAAGCTGTGGCGTACCGCAGGATAGGGCATGCGCTTGAGTAGATTCGCAATTCTGAGCACATCTCTCCTGTTTTTCTGCAAGCTAATGCTGTATTTTCTTAGAAAATAATTGAATACACGATTGATTTCGTCTTCCTGCTCCATGCGTTGGAATGCTTCTTCGCGTATTTGATCTATTTTGACTTTCATTAATATGGTTTCTGTACAAAAAGCCCCATTGTCTAACTTGCAAAAATAGCTTTAGTTCTTTGAATAGCGAAAAAATCAATGAATGAATTACTTTTGCACAAAATTCTTTTTATGGATAGCTTTATTTTAGGTATTGAATCTTCCTGTGATGACACATCCGCAGCTGTATTGAAAAATAATATGGTTTTATCAAATGTAATTGCAAGCCAGAAAGTGCATAGCGATTTTGGAGGTGTTGTTCCTGAACTCGCTTCACGTGCTCATCAGCAAAATATTATACCTGTTGTGCATAAGGCCTTATCAGATGCCGGCATCAAAAAAGAGGACCTTTCGGCCGTGGCTTTTACCAGAGGTCCGGGGCTCTTGGGCTCCTTGCTGGTTGGGATTAGTTTTGCTAAAAGTTTTGCTCTTTCCCTAGGAATTCCATTAGTCGAGGCAGACCACCTTCAATCGCATATTTTGGCGCATTTTATTTTAAATAATAATCCGGATGGCATCCCAGAATTCCCTTTTCTTTGTCTAACGGTTTCCGGAGGGCATACGCAGATTGTGCTCGTTCGCGATTATTTTGATATGACTATCATGGGGAAAACCATTGATGATGCTGCAGGGGAAACCTTTGATAAAGCGGCAAAAATTATGGGATTGCCATATCCCGGAGGACCTGTTATTGATAAGCTTGCTTCAGAAGGAAACCCTAAGGCCTTTGTTTTTCCTAAACCATCAATGCCTGATTATGATTTTAGCTTTAGTGGTTTAAAAACTTCGATTTTGTATTTTTTAAGGGATCAATTGAAGCTGCAACCCAATTTTATTGAGCAGAATAAGTTTGATATCTGTGCTTCGGTTCAGCATACCATTATTGATATTCTGATGCAAAAACTGGAAAAAGCAGCGAAAGATACAGGCATAAAGCATCTGGCAATTGCTGGCGGTGTATCTGCAAATTCTGCCTTACGCCTTGCTATGAAAGAACGCAGTGCCAGTCTCGGATGGAAGGTATATTTGCCCGCTTTTCAGTATAGTACTGATAATGCTGCGATGATCGGGATTTCAGGCTATTATAAATTTATTAATGGTATGTACGCAGATCAAACTGCTGCTCCTTATTCCCGGCAGATGGTCTAACAGTATTTATTCCTATTCAGGTTCAATACAGGGAATTTTTAATTTTCTATAGTGTGCGGTCTAGGCGGCTTTTTTTGTTTATGCAATAGTTTCCTACCTTTGTAGTGACTATTATTTGATACGAATTCGGAATTTTATGAGTTTTTCTTTTGATAAATGTCCACCCAGAGCAGCGACAAATTCTGTGAAATACGATTTGCGTACTGTGTTTTTTGGTACGGAAGATGTCCTCCCAATGTGGGTGGCTGATATGGATTTTAAAACACCACCCTTTATTATGGAAGCCATAAAGCAAAGGGCGCAACATGAGATTATGGGATATTCCATACGCTCAAAATCTTTTTTTGAGAGTATTCAATCTTGGTTGCTAAGAAGGCATCATTGGTCTGTAGAAACAGATTCCATTGTTTTTAGTCCTGGAATTGTTCCTGCGCTTAACCTTATTGTTGAGGCTTTTACCGCTCGTGAGGATGCAATCATGGTGCAGCCTCCGGTTTACTTTCCTTTTTTAAATGCTGTTCGCAATAATGGGCGTAAACTGGTGGAAAATCCACTTAATATCAGTAATGGAAGGCTAAGCATTGATTTTGAGGATTTCGAGGAAAAAATTAAACGCAATAATGTGCGCATGTTTATCCTGTCCAGCCCTCATAATCCGGGAGGCAATGTTTGGACAAAGACCGAATTGCAGCGTATGGCTGAGATTTGCAAAGCATACAATGTGCTGATATTATCCGATGAAATTCATGCCGACCTTGTATTAAACGGCCATAAGCATATTCCGCTTGCGTCCATTTCTGAAGAGTTTGCCCAAAATTGCATTACAGCAATGGCTCCATCAAAAACCTTTAATACAGCGGGTTTGGCAACTTCCTATCTCGTTATAGAAAAGCCTGAATTGCGTCACCGTTTTGAGCAAATCCTGAATAGGGTGCATGTTGGCAATGGGAATATCTTTGGAAATGTCGCGCTTGAAGCGGCATATAATAATGGAGATCAGTGGGTTGATGAACTCTTGCTTTATCTTGAGAAGAATATCTCCTTCGTCCGTACTTTTTTAAGGGAAAAGATACCGGGGATTATTCCAATTAACCCTGAAGCAACCTATATGATTTGGCTTGATTGCCGTGCCTTAGGCTTGGATGATGATGCTCTTCGCGATTTCTTTATCAAGGAGGCACGTCTTGGCCTGAACGAAGGAAGGGTTTTTGGAACAGGGGGGAGCGGCTTTATGAGACTTAATATTGCTGCACCTTTATCAATAGTGCAACAGGCAATGAATCAGTTAGAAATAGCATATAAAAACCGATACCAAAATGAAACAATATCTTGATTTGCTTCAATATGTCATGGATCATGGTATAGAAAAAAGCGATCGTACTGGTACTGGTACGAAAAGTGTTTTTGGCTATCAAATGCGCTTTGATTTGCAGAAGGGATTCCCGGTTTTAACAACAAAAAAACTGCATTTGAAGTCCATAATCCATGAGCTGCTGTGGTTCCTCAAAGGCGAAACCAATATCAAATACCTTCAGGAAAATGGTGTCCGCATTTGGAACGAATGGGCTGATGAAAATGGAGATTTGGGACCAATTTATGGATATCAATGGAGAAACTGGCCTGCGCCAAATGGAAAACATATCGATCAACTGGCCAATGTTGTCGATTCAATTAAAAATAATCCCGATTCACGAAGGCATATTGTAAGTGCCTGGAATGTTGGGGAATTGGAGAATATGGCCTTGCCTCCGTGTCATATCTTATTTCAATTTTATGTGGCACAGGGTAAATTATCATGCCAGCTCTATCAACGTAGTGCCGATATTTTTCTGGGTGTGCCTTTTAATATTGCCTCCTATGCGCTTTTGCTGAAAATGATGGCCCAAAGCTGTGGCTTAGAAGATGGGGATTTTATTCTTACATTAGGCGATGCGCATATTTATAAAAATCATTATGAACAAGTGCAATTACAACTAAGTAGATCACCCATGGATTTGCCGCGAATGGAATTAAACCCTGAGCGAAAAAGCATTTTTGATTTTGTTTATGAAGATTTTTCTTTGAAAAATTATCAGTCACATCCGCATATAAAAGGAGCAATATCTGTTTAATTTATTAAAATTCAAATTTATATAAAATGAGCCTGTCTATAATCGTTGCTGTTGCTTCAAATGGTGTAATCGGATCAGAAAACGATATGCCTTGGCATATTTCAGAAGATCTGAAGCGCTTTAAGCGTCTTACTCTCGGCAAGAAAATTATTATGGGTAGGAAAACCTGGGAATCGTTGCCCTTTAAACCACTCAAAAACAGAGAGAATATTGTTCTGACGCGCTCGCAGGATTTTAAAGCGGAAGGAGCCGTTGTTGTGCATTCTTTAGCGGATGCGCTTGCCTTATTGGACAATGAGGAAGAAGCATTTATTATTGGTGGAGGGAATATCTATAAACAGGCATTGCCTTTTACACAAAAACTGTATATTACAGAAGTTCATTCTGAATATGAGGGAGATACGCTGTTTCCCGAAATTGACCCCATGCTATGGAAAGAAAGTTCACGGGAGTATTTTAGCAATTCAGCCAACCTTCCGGCCTATTCTTTTGTTATCTATATATCTAAGAAATAAATGAATGCGCCAAATTAAATATATTGCTTTCTATTGTGCAGTGGCTTTCGTTTTCTTTTCCTGCACGGATGAGGATACCGGTGTTACAGATGTTGATATCAATCAATATGCTGCGGAAAGCTATTTATTAAGCCAGGCAGTTTATGATGATTTTTTTCGGGTAACAGCACAAGTGATTAACAACAGAAGCCTGAACCAACAGGGAACAGCAATAATCGATTCTGCTATTGTGAGCCGCACAAATGAAGGCTTGACTGTAGATTATGGTCCTGAATTTCAGAAAGGAATGGATGGCCGTAAGAGGCGGGGAAAATACAAAATGAGTTTCTATGGCGGCAGTTTTACGCAAGTAGGAGGGGGCGTTCAAATTCAATTATCTGATTTCTATATTGCAGGAAATAAAAGGGTTTACGGTACAATCAATATTTTGTGCGATAGTATTCCCCAAGCCAATCTGCTGGCCTATTCTTTTCAAGTAAGTAACGGGCTTATTGATTATCAGATGGATTACGAATATGAGATTGGCTATAGCACGGATTATACTGTTCTTTGGAAAAATTTAATCTCAACACCTGATATGCTCGAGGATGATACGCTTTTTTTAATAGGAAAAGCAGAAGGCCGCTCTTATCAATTTGACCGCTATTTTATTGATGTGCTTGATACATTAATAAAACCATTTGCATGTAGATGGATCGATGTGGGAGAGGTTTTTATGAATATGCCTGATCTCGATATCGATGAGGTTTATCTCAATTATGGGGACAGGAACGACACCACCAGCCATTGCAACAGCAGGGTTTCTTTTAATGCAGTGGGAGTAAATGCCAGTGGGGAAGTGCTCGAAGCCGGTGGAAAAATGGCAATTCCTTTCTAAGTTTTTTGCTTTTTCTTTTTTGCAGCGGGAAATAATATGTTATTGAGAATCAGTCTGTAACCGGGGGAATTTGGATGTAAGTCCAATTCTGTGGCCGGATCACCTACAAAATGCCTATAATCTTCAGGATCATGCCCGCCGTAAAATGTCCATGTGCCTTTTCCATATTCACCATGAATATATCGCACTTCGTTCAGGTTTTTTGTTTCGCCCAAAATAAGCACATTTGGTTTCAAGTATTCTTTTCTAAAAGCAGTGGATTGCCCCATAAAACCTTTTAATACGGTTTCGTGGTTTTGGCACAACATTGTTGGCACAGGATCCCATTTTGCGCTAAACTCAAAAAGTGTAAACAGATCGTCTTTCTGCCGTACTTTTCGTGTTGCCGGATCAATATCTATAGAAGAAATTTCATATTCGTAGGGGTTTTGGCTAATTGTAAAATCCTTAAAAGCAATACAATTGTCGTAATTGAGTTTCTTTTGCGCATTAGGATCCGGTGGGTCTCCATCAAACATAACATCACAAATATCAACACCTTCCGCTGCCAAAGCAACATCAAAACTATCAGGGGCAGAACACATGGCAAAAAGATATCCCCCGCCTGCAACAAAATCACGTATGCTTAAAGCTACAGCTAGTTTAAGTTGAGACACTTTATTAAATCCAGAAGCCCGAGCCATTTCTTCTGCAATTTTTTGATTTTCTATATACCAACTCGCATTTTTATAACGTGCCCAGAATTTCCCGTATTGGCCGGTAAAATCTTCATGGTGAAGGTGTAGCCAATCATATGTTGGTAGTACGCCATCTAAGATTTCTGTATCGTAAATAATGTCGTAGGGAATTTCGGCATAGGTCATGGCGAGCGTAACAGCATCGTCCCAGGGCTGCTTGTTTTTTGGGGAATATACGGCAATTTTAGGAGCTTTTAAAAGCTTCACGACATCTTGATTCGATTGTGGATCAGCGATTTGTTGTAAAATTGCTGTCGATTGTGCATCAGCGATTATTGTATAGCTTACGTTTCTGATCATGCATTCGTCTTCAATAGCTTCATGGTATTTACACATAAAACTGCCTCCACGATAATTAAGCAACCAATCCACTTCAATATCCTGTTCTAAAGCCCAATAGGCTATTCCATAGGCTTTTAGGTGGTTTTTTTGCTGATTGTCCATCGGAATCAATAGATAAGCAGCCTGAATTTGAATACTTAAAAAAACTAGAAAAATTCCTGCAAATCCTTTTCTCATATTGTTTCCATTTATAAAATATCGATGATCGAAATGGTGTTTTGTTCTCTTAATTGAGATTTCTTGATTTTGTGGATGAAATTTACCAAATTAAAAAAACTTTACGATCAATAATTTAACGCTGATATTTAAGAAATGTTTTAAAAAGGGACATCATCATCTTTATTCATTTTTGATGGGATGGTAATTGTGGATGGAGGCTGGTCGAAACCGGTATTCGGAGCCATTCCTCCAGATCCGTCATCAGGTAAACTCATGCCTGTAAAGTCTTCAGGATCTTGAAAACGTGCATATTGTCCAATAAAGTCAAGTCTGATTTCTCCTGTAGAGCCATTTCTGTGTTTTGCAATAATAATATCAGCTTTGCCTTGTGTTGGGCCTTTTTCATCGGCTTCAATTTGATAGTACTCAGGGCGGTAAATAAATACAACCATATCAGCATCCTGTTCAATTGCGCCGGATTCACGTAAATCGGAAAGCAATGGTTTTTTTAATCCGCCGCGTGTTTCAACAGAACGGTTTAGCTGAGAAAGCACAATGACCGGAACATTTAATTCTTTGGCAAGGGCTTTTAGTGAACGGCTGATCATACTAATTTCCTGCTCTCGGTTTCCGCCTTTGGAGTCAACGCCGGAAGTCATGAGTTGGATGTAGTCAATAAAAATGATCTCAATATTGTGCTGTTCTTTCAATCGGCGGCATTTTGCACGAAGTTCAAAAACCGACAGTGATGGCGTATCATCAATATATATTGGGGCTTCCACAAGATTTGTCACCTTCGCATTTAGTTGCTCCCATTCATAATCTTTCAGGTTCCCTTTTTTAAGAGTATCTGCCTTAATCTTCGATTCGCTGGAGATGAGACGTGTAACCAATTGGACTGATGCCATTTCAAGTGAAAAGAAAGCAACAGGCTTATGATGGTCAACGGCAATATTTCTTGCCATACTTAATGTAAAAGCTGTTTTTCCCATCGCAGGGCGGGCTGCAAGTACGACCAAATCGGATTTTTGCCAACCGCTTGTCATGCGATCTAATTCGGTAAAACCGGATGGAACGCCCCTTAATTTGCCTTCATGATCTTTGGCTTGTTCGATTTCATCCATGGACATGCGCACGAGGCTTTCCATGCTTTCGTATTCTCGACGGAAGTTTTCCTCAGAAATAGAGAATAGTTTTGCCTCTGTTTTATCCAGCAATTCAAAAACATCCGAAGTGTCATCATAAGCATCACGGATTGTTTCGGAGGATACTGTGATCATTTCCCTTAGGATGTATTTTTCGATAATAATTTTTGCGTGAAACTCAATATTTGCTGCAGACGCAACCCGTGTGGTGAGTTGGCTCAAATAATATGCACCGCCAACTGACTCTAAAGTGCCATTTGTTTTGAGTTCATTTGTAACGGTTAGAATATCAACAGGTTCCGATTTTGCAAAAAGACTTTTTATAGCAGCATAGATTAATTGATGCGATTCTTTGTAAAATGCTTGTGGTTTCAGGACATCAATAATTTGTGTTAAAGCTTGTTTCTCAAGCATTAAAGCGCCTAATACTGCTTCTTCAATATCGGTAGCCTGTGGAGGTATCCTGCCGTGGTCCAAGGCTGTTTGATGAAGAAATTGGGCAGATTGGTTTTTAAGTCTTTTTTGGGTGAATGAAGTATTCGTGTTCTCCGCTTGATTATTCATTGTATTGTTCATATGGGGGCAAAGTTACGAATAATCATAGCGTGCTTCTTTTTTGTGGATAAAAATTTATTTATCAGGTAATCAGTTATTTAAGAGGAATGATGATGAAAAATGTACTGCCTTTTCCTACTGTGGAGATTGCTTTTATATCGCAGTTCATCATGCTGAGTATTTCATGGCTGATTGTGAGTCCTAATCCTGTGCCGCGATAATGCTTTACGGTAAAATCATCTGTGCGAACAAAACGGTCGTAAATTACTGGCATCATTTCCTCCGAAATACCAATGCCGCTATCCTCTACTTCCAAGGAAATATATGCATTGCTTCCTCTCGAATTTTGGTTTTGTTCATTAAAAACACGATACCTTATTTCGATAAATCCGCTCTCTGTAAATTTAAATGCATTGTCTAATACATTTGAGACGACTTGCCTTAATCTGGATTCATCCAAAAAAACAACAATATTTTGATTTGTATCGCTTGCTTTTAACCTGAACTCCAGGTCTTTCTTTAATATGTTGTTCTGCTTTAGCAGAAATTCGTTATAAATATTCTCAATAAAATCGTGGAAAATAAATTCTTTGTTTTTGAGCATCAATTCATCAGCTTCAATTTTAGATATATCTAAAACATCGCTAACGATTTTTAGAAGTTCTTTGCTTTGGCGGAGAATAATGTCTGTATATTCTTTGTGCTCCTCGTTTTCTGTGTCTTCGCTCAGAAGAGTGGAAAATCCATAAATGGAGTTTAAGGGGGTTCTGATTTCGTGGGACATATTGGCGAGAAATGCTGATTTTAGTTTGTCGGCATTCTCTGCTTTTGATTTGGCTATTTCGAGTTCGATGGTTCTTTGCCGCACCCTGGCTTCTAATTCAGCATTGATTTGTTCGGTTTCTTCTTTTTGTTGCTCATACTTTTTATGGTTTAAGTACTCGTTACGTATATAATACTCCATCGTATAACCCGTGTATATACCGAGCAGGTTCATGGCCAATAAAAAGCTTGAATTGCCAATAAGGACATCAGTTTTGATATTTGTGAAATATAAGCTGATAAGTACATATGTGCCAAAAATTAAGGTGCCGACAAATGCACTATAGGATATGCGCAGCCTGATTAATGATTGTCCACCGGCTAATACTAGCATCAGTCCTGCATAATAATAATGAATATTTGGATTGTTGACGAAAACAGACATATTTATGATGACTAGTCCTGTGAAGAAGAACCAAAACGACATAAATATTTGCCAATAGCGTTTAAAATAATCCAGATAGGATAATAAAAAGATAGCTATACTGACAGGGGCATAGACAGCAAAACGTAAGACCCATAGGATATTATAATTTTCGGGAAAGAGTTTATAATCTAAAGCAGCAAAGAAAAAATATAAAAGCAGCGTGAATATTATTAGAATTCGTAGGTGAATCTTTGATTTCCCGAAGATATAGTCGCGATATTCATTTTCCATACCATTCCTGAAATGCAGATTATATGGATTTAACTCCTTTCCGGAATAGAATAGTCCTGAATATATCATGTTTTTTTGTTACAAATATAAAAATTTTTTGAAAATAGTCTTCTAAATCCTTGAGTTTTATGTAAATCAGGTAATTCCTTGCATTGGAAAAATATATTTTGGCCGCCAATCCTGAGTATTCATTTGCCTTATAAGTATGTTTAATAATATGTGACTATTTGTTTGCCTTATGAGATTTTTAATCGCATATGCCCGAATAGATACTGCAAAGCATTTAAATGAAATTCACACAAGGCTTTTGTCTCAAGAAAAAATGGTTCGGACTTACTCAGCGTACTATGCTCATATTTATAAGCTTCTTCGAGCAATGTTTCTGAATAATATTTGCCTTCGGTTTTGTATCGAAGACCAATAAGGTTTTTATAAATTTGATGGCTTAGAAGATGATCGCCAATTGCAGCCTCATAATATTCCATATTTGTAATCATGTCAATTAGTCCGAAGATTTGTTGTCTTGAAAAATCCGTTGAGGACTGCTCTATTCTTCCTGCATAATCCGTAATGATGTGCTTTGATCCGCTTGTTATTCTTCGGAGAATATTTTTATATGCCTCCATTGGATTTTGACCGGGCTCGAAAAAATGAAATTCTTCCGATTCATTCTTTTTCCAGCCAATGGCAAAGGGGATATAATCGTAGGGCATGCATCCATCATAAATTGGGATTGCAGGACGGAAGCCGAAAACTTTAACGAAAATAGTTTCACTTTTTTGAATGTTCTTCAATCGCTCTCTATTTTCCTGCATGCAATAGACTTTTTTATTTACGAGGGCTCTGAGTATATCTTTTGTCTTTTCCGTAATCTGAAATGCTTCAATATCTTTTATTTCCTCCAGACTTTTGATCCCTGAATCGTATATGCGCCATTTGTCCTCCTCATTAATATGGAGTTGATGAATGCCATTTTTCGGTAATTTTTTATGACAATGGCCGTAAAAATCACATGGATATGGATGATGGCATTGTGGCCCAACCTCTATCTTTGGACTGGATGTTAAGTTCATGGCAATCTTTTCCTCAGCAATTTTTTCTACGACATATTGCTGTAATTCCACTACTTGATCTTTAACGCTTGTCGTCTTAAAAAGCCGCTTTAGATCAATAGATCCATTTTTAATATACTCAGGATCAATGTGTATTAAGGAAATATCTTCCAAAGCAATATCGTTGCCGCAAATTACATAATATTGTACCGCTGCATCCAAAACATATGTCTCGCTTATTGTTTTGGAGCTTTTTACTTCAAAAGCATACCATTTTTCATCAATCAATGCCAGAATATCCATCATGATCAATACACCATCATATTGAAATGTTGCTTCATAAATTATTTTTTCGCCCGCTTGGATAAGTTCAGTGGTTTTTAAAGCAGATTTCCTGTATTGCGATGGTGATTTTGGGCTTACATCTATCCCCCCGGGGAAAAGATCTCGAGCAATAATGCCTACATTTGTGCCTCGTTTAAATTTAGCTCGTTGCTCTGCCGATAGTTTATCGCGCAGAAAATTGCGTTTTTTATATAAATACAAAGATTTGAGGCATTGATTCCCTCTAATGAATGTGCTTTTTGAAAGGACATGCTTTTCCATAAATAGAGCCTTTTTACAAAGGTATAAAATTTAATTTATGATATTTTGGCATAGCTTTTGGATTCAGCATTCATATCACTAAAAAACTGAATACCATGAAAACTTTTAAGCTTACTCAATGGACGATGTCGATACTTCTTCTAGCCGGTGCTGCTCTTTATTTGTTTAGCCTGAGCTCATGCTGCGAAGGTCGCGACGGCCGAGATGGTCAGGCCTTTATTTCTTTAACATGGGTTGATGATGAACCCGACTATATCGATGCAGGGACTTCTGCTATCCCATCTACATTTCAATGGGGTAGGTTTTACCGAGCATATACAGGATATTTTAACCTCTATTATGAAGGGAAAGTTTTTACCGGTATTAATGAAGCACGCTATGCATGGGAAATGGATTATGAAGTCTATGAAATCCAGGGAGAGCGTGCCAGCTATTGCTGCGATGGAGAGGATGGCCCCGATACTTATTTTACACTGGAATGCAGCCCATTGGGCCCATGGTATTATGAGGACGAATATTATAAAAGCACCAAGAAGGAAAATGCTTTCAAAGTGCTTTCCCAAACAGATGATCAAGTTGTGCTTCAACAAGAATCAGGAAAATTCGGAATCCGTGTCACGATCCGAAAAGCTGAATAGGATTCGATCAAATTTATTGCGTCTAAGGCCTGATATTTCATCATGAATATCAGGCCTTTCTTTTTTCGGCAATATTAATTTTTGAAGGGATCCTTTCCGTTTTTATGCCAACTGCTCCGGAATAATAATTTGCTCCGGCTCAATAAATGCTTTAGCATAGTATTTACGATAGAGCTGGGCAACGCTGATGGTGTCTTTTCTGCAATATTCAGTAATACGCTCCAGATCACCGTCTTCATAATAAACTTTATGAACTATGCTGCCATCAATATCATTTTTGGGCGTAGGGATGTCGAAAACAGCACACAATAAATCAAGGGAAGTGTAGGCCTTAAAATCGCCGAATTTCCATAATTGCATCGTGTCGAGATGTTGCACTTCCCATGGCTTCTTAGCACGATGATCAAGGATGGAAGGAAGGGCAATGGAATTGATTAACATTCTTCTGGCAATATAGGGGAAGTCAAACTCAATGCCATTATGCGCACATAAACGATGCTCGGGTTTGTTGAATTGATTGTTCAGGAATTGGGCAAAATCCGACAATAGCTGATGTTCGTCTTTTCCGTAAAAGGATTCGAGTACAAAATTTTTGCCCTGAAATCGACCTGCACAGATGCAGATAATTTTACCAAATTCGGCATAAATCCCTGCACGTGGATAAAGCTCTTCAGCTGTTTCTCCATTTTTTGAGAGTCTTTGTGCTTTTCTGTCCCAAAGCTTTTTCCAGCGTTCATTAAGAGATTGGTAATTAGCTTCTGCCGGAACAGTCTCAATATCGAGAAAAAGAATGTTTTTTTCTAAGTTCTGGTCTTTCATATGCTGTTTTTTCTTCAAATTTACTTAATTTTATCAGTCTATGATAAAATTAACGAGACTTATTTATGTCGTTTTTGTTTTTTTTCTCTTCGTTCTTGGATGCGATAAAGCAGAAACCGAAGCTCCACGAGCTGTTCAAATAATCGATCCCACAAATGGAAGCATTATCCCACAGCTCGATACTATTGAGCTTTCCATTAAAATTAATCCAGAATTATTTTCCGGATCGCTAGTCATCAAATTATTAAATGCGCAGTTTATCCCTGTTGGTATTAACCAAACGATCCCTGTAGCAGAAGGTGAGGCTTTTGTGGAATTTTCATATATCACCTCATTTTCTGCTCCAACAAATGCGGGAGTTTATTATCTTTTGTTAGAGCATTTTGTTGAAAATGAATCGTATAAGCAATTTGTTTTGCTCGATTGGAAGGGGAAAGCGGCTGAAAAAGGTTCCTGGGTTTTTCTTTCTGAACAATCCGATTCTCTAGAGTTATTGGTGTATAACACAGATTTTGAATTTGTTAAGTCTGCTTTGTTTTATTGGCCTGATCTCAATCAATCTCTTTATAATGCAAATGCAGCACAACTTTTACTTGCCGGAAGTTTAACAGAAAATCTTCTCTCGATCAGTATTGACTCAATGCAGTCTGTTTGGTCTGTGCCACGGCCTGTTTTTCAGCCGATCCGATTTCCATTTGGCTTATGCAATTACAACAATCAGTTTTTTGTTGCTTATGCTCAGGATTTCATCCGGTCATATAATGATGATGGTGTCGTTTCTTTTTCCGTTCCTTTCCCGGAGGATGAATACGCACAATCGATTGCTGCAAATAGTGATTTTGTGCTTATTGGATTTCGTTCATTCAATCAATTAAGGCGGGGTCTCCGAGCATATTATCGGGGAACCTCCTCCTATCATCAGGAAATTGAAATGCATTTCGAGTGTTCCCAGATGTATTTTTGTGCGCACGACAGTGCTCTGATATTTGGTAATCTTGATGGTAAGGCACATATTGAGATATACAAGTTTGCAACAAATACACTCAGGACTGTAACACTTTCGACGGATGCTGCAATTATAACTGTGGAAGATTGCGGCTTGGGGCATTATGCTGTCCTTTGCACTGATGGGCTTTATATGTACCATCAGCAACAGCTTGAATTTGTGTTGGATATTGGTGCAATGCAATTAATGGCTGCACGAATGGATTTGCCGCAAATCTTGCTCTCTGATGGCTATAAAATTTTGTTGTATGATTGGACTGCACGAAAAACACTCATGCAGCAGCAAATGCCTCAACGAATATCCGGTATGCATTATACGGGAAATTGATGCGTATCAAATAATCAATTATCTTTGAGGTTCTAATTTGTATTTGTTTTATTGTGTCCGTTTCTTGTCTTCTTTTTTAGGGACAGGGCCCGTTCTTCTCAATGGATTTTTTATTTCTGATCAGGGAAGTCATGATTCTTGGAATCAAGAACAGCTCGACATTATAAATCAAATGCGCTCATTGTGGAGGAACAACTTTTATATCTATGGAAAAGAAAATTATAAAAACCGAAGACGGTTCAATGACTATTTATGTGCCTGAATTGGATGAACATTATCATTCTGTGCACGGTGCGGTTCAGGAAAGCATGCTTGTGTTTATCGAAAGTGCATATCGGGAATTTGGCCACAGTACCGATACGATTAATATTCTGGAAATTGGCTTTGGAACGGGGCTTAACGCATTGCTTACTTATAGGGAAGCTACACGTAATTACCGTAAAGTGAATTATGTAGCGGTGGAACCATACCCGATTACGCCTGATGAATCGAAGCAACTCAATTATACGGAATTATTGGATTTTGAGGACGCTTCCAAAGTCTTTATGCAGATGCATACGTCTGTTTGGGATATCGTGCCCCGTTTTATCTCCAATAATTTTATTCTTCATAAAGTGAAGAAAACCCTTGCAGATGCGGAATTTCAGAATGAAGCATTTCAAATTATTTATTTTGATGCTTTTAGTCCGGATATTCAGGGTGAATTATGGACCGAGGAGTCTTTTAAAAAATTGTATGATGCATTATTTCCCGGTGGCATCCTAGTTACTTATTCGGCTAAGGGAGCAGTCAAAAGAGCTTTAAAAGCAGCTGGTTTTGAAGTGGAAAACCTTCCAGGACCTCCGGGGAAACGAGAAATTACACGCGCACGAAAAAATTAGCCAATCTGAAATAAAATAGAACAATCGGTATTCTTCGTATTGAAGAAGCCGATTGTATTTTTTTGAGGAGATTCGTCAAAAGGCATATAATGTATTGAAATATAGGCCTCTGAAGGAATTGGTGCCTTAGCGGCGTTTTATATCGAATGTAGAGAATTCCTTCATCTTTCCGTCTTCTATCTGCACATTATAAACAATAGTTCCTAAAGGCCCTTTGCGGCACCATTCCAAATATGGCTCTAGGTTTTCTTCTTCCCCTTCTGCTTCAATGTAAATGCGTCCGTCACGCTTTCGCCTGACGAAGCCGCTAATTTTATATTCGTATGCTTTTTGCATAGCCGAAAACCGAAAACCTTTTTCCTGTAGTTCCCCGCTAATAATAATGTTTAGATGTTTTTTCATGCTTTACCTCTTCCAGAATGTTCCAAATTGCTTTTATGAAAATCTAATTCAAATATAGGAAATTATCTTTATTATTTCCTTATTTCAAATTTTTTAAATTGATCTAATGTCGTTTCTGTAATTTCGCAAGAGATTACATTGCTCCATTTAGGGCCTTTGCGACAATAAGAAAGGAAATTGTATATGGCCTCTCTTTGGCCTTCTGCCCGGATAAAAACACTTCCATCGGCATTATTTTCTATATAGCCCAAAACACCTAATTTGATAGCTTCTTTATAAATAAAATACCGAAAACCAACTCTTTGAACACGGCCTTCGATGTGTATCTTCAGGCTTATCATGGGTTCAAACGTTTTGTGATTTGCTGGTTTACCAAATGGAAAAGCTGATCTGGCTTTAGGTTTCGCCATGGAAGTTCATCAAAAACACCTCCAAAAGCAATATAATAATCTAGTTTTCCCAGTTCAAACTCTTCAATTACATGTTGTCTGAAATTCAAGGCCACAATCCATCCATCTTCAATGTCGTCAAACCATTCTTGATAATAATCGTCTTCGCCTGCATGAAAATTTAAGATGTTTTCACCGATCAGTATAAAATGATTGATTCCATGATTGTCTAATGCTTCAATAATATTCCTTTTAAAGAACATAATATCATTATGAACGGCATCATTCCATTCTCCGAACATCTCAATAATGGCATAATGCTTCTCATAATTAGCATAAAGGATTTTTACGTATAAAGTATATGCGCCAAATTCATCCCAAAGCGGGTGTATATAATAATTGTAGATCAGGTTATGACATTCAAATTCACTATAGGAGCGCTTAAAAAATGGACTTCTTTCATCATTTGCAGCATCGTACAAATATTCCCAATTGGAAAAAGGTTCAATTTCATGCATATCAGGAACGGTTTTGGAGTTTGAACACGGATGCGCAGAGATAGCCAAGCCAGGCCAATAATATTCCCCCAATATTGCTCAATGCGATATAGAGAAAAGCATGGCTGTGATTTGCTTCCCGGAATAAAAGTACATTTTCATGTGCAAATGAGGAGAAGGTTGTAAAGCCGCCGAAAAATCCGACAAATAAAAATATCCTAAAATGCTCGTTTATTTTTGCACCTTCAAAAATCCCGAAAGAGAGTCCGATAAGGAAGGAGCCGATCATATTTACTGCAAAAGTTCCCATAGGGAAAGCACCTCCGAATAATTTATTCATCAATTCAGAAAGCAGATATCTTAGAATTGTGCCGGCGGCTCCGCCAATTGCCAGATAAATAATTTTCATCAAAATAATTTTTAGCAAAGATAAGTCTTTTCAAAAAAGACCACTAAGCTGATTCATTCATGAATCTTTCTGTGGATGCTGGAAAATCCCGAAAAATATGAATATTACTCGTACAAAGCTGTTCGGGGAATTTGGGGATATAAAAAAAGCTGGTCTGTATGAAACAGACCAGCTTTAGCCCAAAAATAGAACCTAATTTAGTTTACGACATTTTCAAAATCAGGCTCACTAAAATACATAATAAATTCTCTGTCAGTTTTTGCTTTATCCTTGTATTCAGGATTTGCTTTTACTGCTTCAACAAGGTTTTCGTACATGAATGCAGTGTCTCCGCTACGTGAGCCAACAATTGCCATGAGGTAGAAAGTTTCTGCACCTTTTTCTGCACAGTCGAGAGTTTCTTTTGCACCAGCGGCATCACCTTTAAGAAGTTGAGCAAGGGCAACATTATAATTACACTTTGTTCCGCTCATTAACTTAAGGGCTTCGTCATATTTTCCGTGACGAATTTGCAGTGTACCGCGGTTATAAGCATTGTTTGCGCCGAGTTTAGCTGCTTTGTTGAAGAATTCTTCAGCTTTTTCGTAATTGCCTTTGATGGCATATATGATTCCAAGGTTATTGATAACGGCTGGTTTGTCAGGAGCGATTGTATTTGCTCTTTCAAAGAAACCAAATGCTTTATCAACATCGCCCATATCTAATGCTACATATCCTGCATTATTATTTGCAGCCCAGCAATTTGGATGTTGCGCAATAGCAGCTTCGTAGATGCTTAGTTTCGTTGCATTATCATCGGTCATGGTAGCTGCATAGAGCAATTCTTTCAGGTTCAGCTTGTCAGGAGCAGTAGTAGAAAGCATGGCGATTTCTTCGTCAGTTTTCTTAGGCTCATAAGCATTTACAGTGATGATTGCACGACGCAGTGGAGGAAGAATTTCGTCTTCTAATTCAGGATATACAAGAATCATATTTCTGATTTCTTCTTCGCGCTTCAGTGGGTCAGAGAAGTTAACAACATTAAGGATAATGTTTTTGTCTTTAACTTCTGAGTTTTTTACATTGCTCATGAAACCATTCCAGTCAGGACCATTTCCTTTATAATTGAAGGTGAGCTCATCAGCTTTTTCGTAAGAAACAGTGCTGTTTTTGCCACGAGCCAAACCATTAAGTTTTTTGGTATAATACTTCATAGAGCTTTTGCCCCTGTTTTCGGAGAGGTTTTCGTTGAATGTTTCTTCTCCTTCAGGTGAAGCCCAGCCATTAATTTCAACATCCTTGATTACATAACCAAGTTTAACGAAATCATTGAGTTGCTCTAATGCTGCTTTTGCGGCATCTGATTTATTAAGGCCAAAACGTGGATTCAGGTTATGGCTGTTTACAGGATAATAAAACTCAGCTGATTCACTCAGGATTGTTTCTTTTTCGTATCCGTGAGGAAGAAGGACAGCAACCTGATCATTCAGGATATTTTTGCAAGTATAAATAACACCATCGGCTACTTTGCGGTCGCCAAGTACAAGATACTCATAATTTTCTGTAACGTCTTCAACAGACATTTTTGCTACAGGAGTGTCTTTAGGAGCTACGAAAGCATAAGGTACAAGGTGTAATTCGCTTTGATCCATTTTTGGGTCGTAAGGAATAGTGAAACTATGTGAGAACGTGCCACCTTCTTTATAATTGATCACTTGGCCTTCGCCTTGTGTTTTTTCACCACGGAATTGGATTGGATCAAGCATCATGCTTTCTTCGCCATAAGTAAGAACAGGAACCATAACTACGACAGCTTTCTTAGAGAAATATTTCTCAGGAAAGACACCTTTTACAGTTACGCTAATTTCATCGCCTTGAGTTTCAAGAACTTCAGGGTCGGCTTGTAATTCTACTTCTTCGAAATCGCGTTGCATTGATTTGATGTTGCCACCAAGCTCGCGACCGAAATTATAAGTAACACCAATTGAAGTATAGCTAAAGAAATCTTCTTTAATTGCTTTGGCTCCGGCAGTTATTCCGTCCATACCATCAGTGTCTCCAAAACGAAGTGATGATTCTAAGTTCAGGTCAATGGCATTGCTAACAGCATATTTGAAACCAAGTCCAACTGGGATACTTCCAACCAAATCGCGGTCGCCTAATCCTTTGGCATCTCCGCCACCTTTGTCTGTACCATAACCGCGCTCATTGAGCAATGTTCCGGTTACAGCATCATAACGTTTTGTTTGATATTGAAAATTACCAACACCCATAAATGCATAAACGCCATAACGCCTGTCGTCGTCACGAGAAAAAATGTCATCAATTTCAAGGGTTAACTGCAATGAATAATCAATTGTATTTCCCTCAAAACGATTGTTGTAGTAAGGTTTATCTGACCAGTTGCTTGATGTTGTTTCGCCTGCAAGGCTTGTGTAAAGCAGTTGTCCACGAACACCAAAAATTGGTGAAAATTGCCAGCCCATTATGCCACTTACACCAAATTTGGTGTTGCTGAAGTCAGGGGCCATTTTGTATTCGGCAATATCGCCGTGGAAATAACTGGCGCCACCGTTAATGCCGATATACCAGTATTTGTCAAAACTGCTTTTGCTGGTTTTTTGTTTTTTTTCTGTGTCGCCATTGTCTTGTCCTATGGCGTTCAGGCTTACTGTTGCTACCAGTGCAATCAGAAACATCCTGATGATTGAAGAATAAATGTTTCGCATGTCGTAAAAATTTTAGATTGCTATTTTGGGTATTATTATTTTAAGTGCTTAATGTGCAAAAATAACATTTCTTATTGAATTATAGCCATTAGTACGTTAAAAATTTATGATAGTTTCGTCTAAACGGATTTTTCTCTGTAATTCCCAAAGAATAATCCCTGTACTAACAGCAATATTTAAAGAATGTTTTGTCCCAAATTGTGGAATTTCGATGCTTTTGTCGCAAATTGCTAGAACTTCCTCAGAAACACCGGCAACTTCATTGCCAAACACCACAGCTAAAGGACGCTTTTTGGGAGGGCAAAAATCATGCAGCATTTCTGAACAATCAGTCTGTTCTGCTGCACATATATAATAGGACTCTTCTTTTAAAGATTTTAAAGCAGCCACGCTGCTGTCAAAATATTCCCAATCAACGCTTTCCGTAGCGCCTAATGCAGTTTTATGGATTTCCCGATGAGGTGGGCTGGCAGTGATGCCACATAAAAGGATTTTTTTTATCAGAAAAGCATCGGAAGTGCGGAAAACTGATCCTATATTGCTCAGGCTCCGAATATTATCTAAAACAACAACCAATGGCAGTTTCTCGGATTTTTTAAATTCCTCTTGTGTTTTTCTATGAAGTTCTTCTGTTCGTAGTTGTCTCAAGTAGTGAAATTTTAAAGACAAATATACGACCTTATTTTTTGAACATCCAAAACCTAATTCCATGATTATCGTATTTTTGCTCAAAAAACGATTTTGACTACAAAAAAGAAAGTTGCGGAAACTCCGCTAATGAAGCAGTATAATACAATTAAGGCGAAATATCCTGATGCACTCCTTCTGTTTCGTGTGGGCGATTTTTACGAAACCTTTGGAAATGATGCTGTTGATGCCAGTCGTATACTGGGAATTGTTCTAACACGCAGGGCAAATGGTGCCGCCGCTTATATCGAACTCGCCGGATTCCCTCATCATTCCCTCGATACTTACCTTCCTAAACTTGTTCGTGCGGGCAGAAGAGTCGCTATTTGTGATCAGCTCGAAGATCCAAAACTCACAAAAAAAATTGTAAAACGAGGGGTAACTGAACTTGTTACACCGGGAGTTTCCTATAGCGATAAAATCCTGGAACATAAAGAAAATAATTTTTTGGCTGGCCTACACCTGAACGGAAAAAATAGTGGTATCTCTTTCCTGGATATCAGTACCGGAGAATTTTATACCGCAGAAGGCAATGAAGAATATATTGATAAACTCCTGCAGGGATTTAAACCTAGTGAAGTAGTGCTGCAAAAAAGTAAGCTCGCTTATTTCCACGAACATTTTGGTGGAAAATTTTATACGGCTACTTTTGACGATTGGGTGTTTAGTGGTGATTTTGCCAACGACATCCTTCTCAATCATTTTCAGGTTGCCTCTTTTAAAGGCTTTGGTGTGGAGCATATGGCCAATGGTCTTATTGCTGCAGGTGCTGCACTCCATTATCTTGCTGAAACCCATCACGATAAAACAGGTCACATCTGCAAATTGTCCCGTATTGATGAAAAACAATATGTTTGGCTCGACCGTTTTACAATCAGGAATCTGGAATTAATCCGCCCAATGTCGGAAGAAGGGAAATCCTTACTAGATATTTTGGATATGACCACTTCACCTATGGGAGCCCGATTGCTGAAACGTTGGATGGTATTGCCATTGAAAAATCTGGACGATATTAATCAGCGCTTGAGAATCGTGCGTTATTTTAAGGAAAACGAAGTATTATTAGAAAAGCTACTTGCAGAAATTACCCTAATTGGCGATGCTGAACGCCTGATTTCTAAAGTAGCCGTAGGCAGAATTGGGCCTAAAGAAGTGCTTGCCCTAAAAAAAGCCCTTTTTGCTATTGACGCTGTAAAAATCGTTTTGGAAAATTGTGGCGATGAAGATTTGGTTCAATGGGCAAGAGATCTTGATGCTTGTATTGATATTCGAGACCGTATCCATCGTGAAATAAAAGAGGAAGCACCGGCTTTGCTTAATAAAGGCAATGTGATTGCCGATGGTGTAAATTCAGAACTCGATGATCTGCGTAAGCTGGCGTTTAGCGGAAAAGATTACCTTGTGCAAATCCAGCAGCGTGAAAGTGAACGCACCGGAATCCCGAGCCTGAAGATTGCATATAATAATGTATTCGGCTACTACCTTGAAGTAACGAATGTTCATAAAGATAAAGTGCCCGAAGAATGGCATCGCAAACAAACCCTTGTAAATTGTGAACGCTATATTACCGAGGAACTTAAGGATTATGAGCAGAAGATCTTAGGTGCAGAAGAAAAGATATTTGCCTTAGAATCAAGGCTGTTTCAGCAATTAATTGTTGATCTTGCCGCCTATGTTGTTGCTGTTCAAAAAAATGCTTCAATTATAGCACAAATTGATGTGCTGATTTCCTTTGCAATCGGCGCAAAAAAATATCAATTTGTTGAACCTAATATGAATGAGGGTTTTAGCATTGATATTAAAGGAGGGCGACATCCGGTAATTGAACATCAACTACCTCCGGGAGAAAAATACATTAATAATAATGTAGCCCTTGATAATGAAAAGCAGCAAATAATTATGATTACCGGGCCGAATATGTCCGGAAAGTCTGCTTTGCTAAGGCAAACTGCTCTTATTGTGCTTATGGCGCAAATGGGCTCTTTCGTTCCTGCCGAGAGTGCTGAGCTTGGTCTGGTGGATAAAGTGTTTACCCGCGTTGGTGCAAGCGATAATATTTCTTCGGGAGAATCAACGTTTATGGTTGAAATGAACGAAACAGCAAGTATTCTGAATAATATTTCCAATCGCAGCCTGATCCTTCTTGATGAAATAGGCAGGGGAACCAGTACCTATGATGGGATTAGTATTGCATGGGCAATTGCAGAATACCTGCACGAACATCCCGGCTTCCGTGCTAAGGTTTTGTTCGCAACGCATTATCATGAGTTAAACGAAATGACTAAAAGCTTTAAGCGGATTAAGAATTACCATGTGACTGTGAAGGAAATCAATAATAGGATTATTTTCTTGCGAAAACTCGCCCGAGGTGGGAGCGAACATAGCTTTGGGATTCATGTGGCTAGAATGGCCGGAATGCCTCCCACTGTTCTTGCTACGGCACGCGAAATGCTCAAACAAATGGAAGGAAATCGCAATGCAGATGGATTGGGAAAAAAACGTGGCCGCACGATAGAGGACAATATGCAATTGAGTTTTATACAATTGGAAGATCCATTATTGCTTCAAATGAAAGAGGATATTTTAAATACCGATATTAATACTTTAACCCCTGTTGAAGCTTTGATGAAATTGAATGAAATCAAAAAGTTAATTCATAAATAGCTGTATAATAGTAATTTGTATAGGCTAATTGCCTGATATCCGTTTGGAAATAAAGTTTTTTTGGTTGGAATTAATTTTATTTTCTATATTTGCACTCCCAAAAGCGAAAGTAGCTCAGTTGGTAGAGCACGACCTTGCCAAGGTCGGGGTCGCGGGTTCGAGTCCCGTCTTTCGCTCAAACCCTATGTCTATCAGGGTTTTTTAGAAGAATAGTTCTTTATATGTTGCCCGGATGGTGGAATTGGTAGACACGTTGGACTTAAAATCCAATGGCCATCGCGGCCGTGCGGGTTCAAGTCCCGCTCCGGGTACAAGGCTTAATCCCAATTAACTGTTAATCAGTTGGTTGGGATTTTTGCTTTTGGGATTACAACAAATTTGAACTGAGTTGAGTTTTGCATATTAAGGTATCCCATCCTTCTATTTCTGATAATTTTAAAAACGAAGAGAAAAGGCCTTTGAACAGGGCTCCCTCTTCAAATTTGTTGGGAAGCAAGATAGGCTCCAATAATTTCCTATTGGAGATGTATTGCAGTTCTTTCATGTATTTGGATACCAGAGTACGCTGGTTCGACCTCAAGCGGTATTCTTCCATGAACTCGGCAATATCATCCAACATCAATTCTTTGTTGGCTATCAATAGGACGAGCAGTGCAAATGTTTTATAATCCGCTACTTCCCTTGGGGGGGCTGCTTGAAATACAGAAACACTTTTTCGTTTAGCCACTCTCCATTGAGCTTTACTTTCAGGTTAAATGCATTCTGCGCATACTTCACTATTCGTTCTCCGGCTATATCCAGCTTATCTATTTCGCCTTCGTAAATACCTTCCTGATCAAAGTAAAACAGGATGTTCTGATTGGGGTATTTATCAAATTGGTGTTGATTTTTTCCTATAGCATGGCTTATTTATTTTTCTGATTCAATCTATTTGGCCTTCTTTGGGGATTAGGAAAAGACTTCATTGTAGATCGTTTCAATCTGTTTGATTTCATCTTCTTCAAGCATGTGAAACTCCTTCTCTTTGGCTCTGCGTGACAGATGACCCTTGCCTTGCTCTAAAAACCGTGTTAACAGGGCAATCATTTTATCGGGCATTTCATAGGTCTGTTCGATTTGATGTTTGAACTCATCATATTTATGCAAATAGTCAACCTCAAGGGGTATTACGTGGTCGATGGTATATTCTACACAACTGTAGAGAAACTCAGCCATTCTGGTTGCATCGAAATAGCTGTAAAGATCCATCGTGTCGTTCAGTACATCAACATTGTTATCCGAAGTCACTACCCAGTCGATAAGTTCCAGACGTGGTGAGGCGAAGTGTTCTAAAACTTCCCTGTATTCTACAATACGTTCAAGTATGGCGGCAGAAACCGGAAAGATTAGGTTTTTATTGGCAAATCCATTTTTAGACAGTACATGATGGATAAGATATCTGTGAATCCTCCCATTTCCATCGACAAATGGATGAATTAACACAAAACCAAAGGCAATGATGGTCGCCGCTAAAACCGGATCGAATTTAGCATCCCTCAGTTTGTCGTTGGTCGCTATCAAACCATCAATCAGGCGGCTGATATCTTGCCATTTGGCTGAAATATGCTCTGGTATTGGGGTTCCATGAATCCGATCGTGTTCTCCAACAAATCCACCGAGCTTCCTCCATCCAAATTTAAAAAACCTTGGTTTTTCGATAACGATGGTTTGCAGGCGGAGCAACTCTTCTTTGGATAGATTATTTCTTCCGGCCTGACCGATGGCCACTCCCCAGCGCTGCATCCTGTTTTGTGGAGCACTCTCTCCCTCAATGGCATAGGAGGCTTTTGAATCCTTTAACAAGAGAAAAGCGGCAGCACGCATCAGTACATCCCTTCGGATAGGGCTCAATGAGGATTCAATTCTGAGGTTTAGTTGTGCTGCAATACATTTTTCGAGATAGGGTGTTTTCCGAATTAAAGGGCAAAAGTCTTTAACCCCCGGCAAGTTGTTGCGGACTCTGTGCCTGGGTGAGTTTTTAGAGCGTCCCGGGTATTGAAGTTTTTCATCCAGTACCTCTATATAATTTCCGGTCTTTAGGTCAGGTAGCTTGAGCTGAACCCCCATGAGCCATTCAAATAAAAACCAGATTCTCCTTCCATAATAGCTGGTGGGTTCAGCTGAAATGAGCTCACGAATCTCATTCTGTGGTACCGAACTAAAAACACCTTTGAGTACACTTAAATCAATGCCTTCGTATTTTAACGCAAAGGTTAGATGGCCTGATAATGAATTTTCAGGAGCATGACGGGGCGTAAAAACTTCCCACTGCTCTGTCGAATACTTTTTATGCTTTGTGCTTATCAGTGCTATTTTATCCGGTATTGGAACCTTTAGCCCATAAGTACGAATAAGTGCTCCATAGCCCGCCAGTGTACCGGGTTCAGGACTTGTCCTATTGTGAAAAACTGTTATTTCGTGTGAAAAACTGTTATTTGCCATACCTTTTTATGAATAATGATTTCCAAATGTATGAATAATATGTATATTCTGTGAAAAGCTATTAAAATAATTGTATTTTATGAATATCGATTATGCGTTCGATAGAGCCAAAACACTACTTATTTTATCTTCGCCACAACCCCCTAGAACAACTTATAATTCTCAGTGTTTATTTCAACAGAAAAGTATACCATTATTCAATCTAAAAGTGAAATTTGATTTATTGATACTAAAATCGGTTCCCCTGAAATGTATTAGGGGAATTCCAAAACCACTACCATCCGGCTACCAAATGGGAATTTTGCTCCCAACAAAGAATTTATCGATGAATTTATGCTTTCAAAATGTGCCGGTGTTGGTGCTTATTTGCCCCTAATGGTACGGACTTGGTACGGACTTGGTACGGACTTGGTACGGACTTGATACGGACTTGCTCTCTCTCGATTTAATTATAATTCCTTTGCTGAGAGAAATCTTTTTTGATGCATCTGGTGTTTCCTTTTTTTGCTCGCTTTTGGATTGCTTTCTGAGGTTTTTATCTCTTGTTCGTGTTTTTATCGATACCATTTGCAAATAAAATGCATGTTGGTGTTGGCGCTTCAATTTGATCAATATAGGTCAGTAAGCCGCTTGTTCTATCGCGTTTGAAGGAAACGATATTGTTTGTGTGTTGATTTGCTACAAGCAAATATCTGCCATCAGGCGAAATGGAGAAATTGCGCGGGCCATCGCCTTTTGTTTTTTGGAATCCGATAGGTTTTAAAGATCCATTTGCTGGGTCAACTTCATAAATAGCAATGGAATTATGTCCTCTGTTCGATGCATATACAAACTTTCCATCGGAAGAAATATGGATATCGGCAGCGGTATTTGCTTCTGAATAATCCCTTGGCAGGCTTGAAACGGAAGGGCCAATAGTGTATGTGCCTTCATCATACTTTTGCACCAATGTTACCGTACAATTTAGTTCATTTAAAATATAGATCCATTTTCCGTTTGGGTGAAACGCAAGATGGCGAGGCCCCGCTCCGGCTTTCATCTGCAATGTGTATGGATCATCCGGAACTAATTTTTGCTCCATAGTATCCAGATGGGAAAACCAAAGTTCGTTTGTTCCCAAATCTACAGAGATCACTTCATCAGAATCTTTATAAAACCAGGCCGAATGTGCATGGGGCGCTTCCTGTCGCTCTGTTGTTCCTTTTCCGCTATGCTGTTGCAGATCGAGCAAGCCGCTCAATTCGCCTTTTTTGTTGAGTCGGAGTAAGCCAACATTGCCGCCGCTATAATTTGCTGCCAATACATAGCCGTTTTTATTTACGCTTATAAAACAAGGATGTGCGCCTCCGGACGAACTGCGGCTGATAAATTCCAGACGATTGGTGTCTATGAAAAATGACTCTACCGTACCTGTATTCTCGTGACTAGTTTCATTAACGGCAAGCAGGATTGTCTTCTCCGTATTCATGGCCAGAAAGGATGGATTGTCAGATTTGGCGACTAAACCAAGTCCTTTTATAGTGCCATCTTTCAGTAATAAATATTTGTAAATACCCTGGCTCTTACCTTGAGTGTATGTGCCGACAAAAAAGGGGAATATTGAGTTTTCCTGAATTGCCATTTCTTGATTCGACTGACTTTTGGCGAAAAATAAAAGGATGAAGATGAGTAGGTGGGTTTTCATTGGCTATTTTTATGATGGATTCCTTTTTAGCGATAATTATTTATCATGGTCGATAATATCAGGCCAAATTTCGGTATAATTCAGCAAAGCACAAATGAATTAGTTGTTCTTTGTGCCGTAGTTTCATTGAAATTTTGAATAATAGGCAATTGAATCAAACTAGTTTTGCTTTGAGTTGTTTGATATTTAAGGCATAAAATTTTATTGTCAATAAAATCAATGATGATGAACGGAACATCAATATTGTTCTGGCTTTGGATTTTAGAAAACGCTGACAGTAAGACATTTTAATCAATCTAAATCGAAGAATCATGAAAAAATTATTGTTTATTATGTTTGTTTTCATGGCTTTGGCCGGAATAACAAGCGCCCAAAAAGCGGAGCTTCTTGGAAGCTGGCTGATGACAAAAGCTGAAGTGAATGGCGAAGTTCAAACACCCTATTTTGTGACTGAATTTAAAGAGGATGGGCGTTTTTTTGTGATGGGAATGGATGCCGGAACATGGGAATTCAATACAACCGAAAACTCAATCATCATGAAATCGGAATTGGATAAAGATTTTAACGGAGAAGAAAAAGTTTTGAAACTGAGTAAGAAAGAACTGTTGGTGGATAAAAATGGAGCAAAATTGCTTTATCGGAAAATTGATGCACCTGCAATAGAAAAGGAGAATGAGCATTCCGGACTGTTTGGGATGTGGGAATTTACAGATGAGCCGTATGCCGGAGTAATTACGCTGCTCACTTTTAGCGCCCCTGATGAATTTACAATGATTCAGAAAGAAGAGGGGAGTGTGGCTAGGTTGAGCGGAACATGGATTTTTGATCAAGAAGAAGCCTTGCTTTTTATGATTGGTTTGCGTGGTGAAGATATACTTCATGGTGAAAATAAAGTCATTCGTATTCATGATGATGCCATGGAGTTGGAAAGCAATGGAAAGCTTTTTAAGGCCAAACGAAAAGCTAAAAGTGCGCAAAAAATTGAACGACTGAGTTTTACGGAAGCAGATTTCTATACTGAGGAGGGGGATTATAAATATTATGAGGATGAGGAAAAATTACCCTGGAGAGATTTTGGCGAAATGAAAATGGGACTCTTAAACATAAAACAGTTGGTTTATAATTATGCGACCCTCATTAATGGTACTGATGCTTTCGAGAACAAAACCCTTACAGCCGATGTGCAGGCAAGTTTGGAAGAAGAAGGCTTTTCTGTTGATAATATTTTTATTGGATATGATCGCTATAATCTGCCGGAAGATGCTGCATTTCCGGAAAATTCCGAATATTATAAACCTCTCTATCCTTTAATGGTTGATATATTTAGAGTGGTTGGTAATGAGCAAATTACTACGCCGGCAGGTACATTCGATTGTACAGTTGTGGAAGCAATTGCTGATTCCGGTGCACGAATGAAAATGTGGATGATTAGCGATAAATTAGGAGTTTATGCCAAAGTGATTGTAGATGATCCTGACGATTCTTTCGGCTATTATTTTGTTTACGAGCTGAAGGAAATAAAATAAGGATACGAGTGCCTTGTGCAGGCTATTTTTATTGAGTGAGGTGCCCCCAAATAATGCGTCATTTAAACCACCATTGGGTGAAGAAAACTATTTTCTTCCGACTTCCATAATGCATCAGGATAGAATTTTTATTGAGTTATTCAATTGTGTACTTATCCTGAAGATGAATATTCGGTTGGGTTTTGTATTCTGTTTCCAGAAGAAAAATTTTTAGATTTTTTTTGCAATTTGAGAAATAGCTTTATATTTGCACTCCCAAACGCGAAAGTAGCTCAGTTGGTAGAGCACGACCTTGCCAAGGTCGGGGTCGCGGGTTCGAGTCCCGTCTTTCGCTCTAAGCTCGGTAAATCCGGGCTTTTTTTATGCCCTTTTTTGCGAAATGCTTCTGCTTCCCCTCTATTCATTTTGTTTTATTTGTGTATTTTTGAGCACTATTGATCTCAAATTTTGCTTATGATTCGTCTTCTCAAAAGGGTGCCTAAAAAAAATATCGTTTTTTCCCTACTCTTTGTTTTCCTTGCCCCTGCTTTCTGTTTTGCTCAAAATGCGAAACCGGCATCCAACGAAGCCCTTGTGTATCATTATTATAATAATGGGAAATCCTTAAACGCTTCCTTAAAATTGATGATGCAGGATGAAAAAGTGCTTTTGCTTCAAGGCCAAAATGCCCCGCGTTTTATTGATTATGCGCAATCGGAAAGCATCGAAATGCTCGAAATGGAGGACTCTTGGTATAAAAGCATGACTTCTTTTAATGAGCTTCCTCATTATGAAACCGAAAAAGTTGATGTGGACATCTTAGGGTATCCTTGCACTTATGCTGTCGGCAGTCTACGCTCAAACCGTGTCGAAATGTGGTATACGCAGTCTGCTTCGCTCAGTGGATCGCCTGTTCTTAGTCTCGTTATGCCGAAAAAAAATGCTTTGGTTTTACGTATTCTGATTAATGGTAGCTACGATATTAGGGCTGAGGAATTTATTCAATTCAATGTAGATAGTGTCTTTTCGGTTTGGAACCCAAATTTAGCAAATGCTGAGGCAGTTGATCCCTCTCGTTTTGCGCGCCTGCAGATTGAGTCACGCTATAAGCGTTTTCCTGTTTTTGAAAAGCAGCAGATTAATTTTGGGACGGAAGAGCCCAAATCCGTTGAATTTGGCCTTTTGGATACAGTATATCATTTCTCTAAAGGAACCATTGTGCTGAGAAAAGTACAACTTCCTGATTTAAAGTCTGGTGGTCAAACATTCCTGCGCTTGAGCAATCGCTCTCTAGGCGATGCTTATGATCGTGTGGGTTCTGTTTTTATGATACCAGACGGTCAGGCATTATCGATGTTGGATGCCTTTCGGTATGGTTTGACTAAAATCCCGGTTTTTACAGCCAATGATGGAGAAGAATATCAGGGCATTGTGCATGATGGTCTTTATGATCCACCTGTGGAATTAATGCGGTTTTTTACTTCTTTCGGGGCGGGGCATTTTAATGAATCATCGGATATTGATGGATATAATTGGCCTGATTCAATCTTATATACACAAGAAATTACCCATCTTTTACGACCGGAAGGGCAGCAGGTTTGGCTGGGCGCATTTATCGGGAATTACGATCGTGGCGGACATGAAATAAACCTTGAGCTGGATTTTTATCCTTCTTATGATACTGCTGCTGCCAAAGACCAATGGATGCTTCCATTATTCAATACTGTGAATATTATGGAAATGTCCGGTCAAAATTATGGAACGCTTTTCTTGGAAGATAGTCTTGAAGTTGCTTTTGACGTGCCTGAAGGACTGACTGATGTTCAAATTTGTTTGATCAGCACAGGCCACGGAGGTTGGGAAGGTGGCGATGAGTTTAATCCAAAAGTGAATACTATTTTCCTGGATAATGAGCTGTTATTCCATTTTGTGCCATGGCGCTCCGATTGCGCTACTTATAGGGAATTAAACCCTTCTTCCGGAAATTTTGCCAATGGACTTTCTTCCAGTGATTTAAGTCGTTCTAATTGGTGCCCTGGCACTTCTACTCCACCCGTTTTTATTCCTGTTCCGAATTTGAAGCCCGGAAAGCATATGATCAAAGTCGCTATTCCAATGGGTGAACGTGAAGGACAAAGCTTTTCTTCTTGGAATATTAGTGCCGTCCTGATTGGGAATCTCTCAGAATAAGACATCCTTTTCCGTTTTAATCAAATCGTTGTACTACTTCTAATCAACAGGTTCAATTAGCGCCTGCTTTTTTGGTTTTTTTATCCCCGATCAAAAAAAAGTGCCGATTTTTTTGCATTATGAACAAATGTTCATTTCCTTTGCAAAATATCCGATTTTTTATATGTCAATTGGATCATATGTAGAAATGGCCTTTTGTGTGGTTAATAAGGATTTTATCAAAAGGCATCAAATTTATGATTGAACCCACATTTTGATCATGATTTATTTTCTACCCACCTATTTTTTAGCATTCTGATTTTTTTTGTGATTAGAATAAATGTAGGTGGTTCAAAGAGAGATAGCTCTTTTTAAAATATTCCGAGTTGTAAAGATTTGATTCATTATTGTTAAAAAAACTTATTATTATGAAAAAAAATGATGTTCTTGTAATTGGAAGTAGTGCGGCAGGATTAGTAGCAGCAACAACAGGAAAGCGACTTTATCCCAATAAGTCGGTGGGTGTTATTACAAAAATGCCTAAAACGCTTATACCTTGTGGTATTCCATATATTTTTGGTTCTGTAGGCTCTTCCGATAATGATATTCTTCCTGCTGAAGCTGCTTTTCAGAAGGCCGGTGTTGATGTGATTCATGATGAAGTGCTATCTATTGATAGGGCAGCAAAAACAGTGAGCTTGGCAGATGGCGGTACTCTTTCCTACGAAAAATTGGTTTTAGGTACAGGTTCTTTGCCGATTCGTCCTAAATGGCTTAAAGGCGCTGATTTAGAGGGTGTTTATACGGTTCCTAAAAACAAAGTGTATTTGGATGAAATGCAGGAAAAACTAAAGCCCTGTAAGAAAATTGTGACAATTGGTGCAGGATTTATTGGTGTTGAAATCTCTGATGAGCTGCATAAAGCAGGGAAAGAAGTTGTATTGATCGAGCGCCTTCCCCGTATTTTAGGATTGGCATTTGATCCCGATGTCTCAGAACGGGCAGAAAAAATATTGGGCGACAGAGGAGTGGAAATCCTTACAGGGGCAAGTGTGAAAGAAATTTACGGCAATGGAAAAGCAGAGGGTGTTATTCTAGAAAATGGTGAGAAAATTGAAGCCGATGCCATTATCCTATCGCTTGGTTATGCACCTGATTCACATTTGGCGAAACAGGCGGGGCTTTCTGTGAACGATATGGGTTTTATTAAGGTTGATGAATATATGCGCACCGATGATCCGGATATTTTTGCTGTTGGCGATTGTGCTGAAAAACGCAATTTTGTCACAAGGAAAAGCTGTCCCGTAATGCTTGCTTCTACAGCTTGCGCTGAGGCTCGTATCGCAGGGATGAACCTTTATAAACTCTATGCCATTAAAACTTTTAGCGGTACAATCTCTATTTTTGCTACAGCAATTGGCGATACTGGTTTTGGCGTTGCCGGTTTAACGGAAACCATGGCAGAGAGCGAGAATTTTGATTTTGTAACGGGTGTTTTTGAAGGCATCGACCGTCATCCGGGAAGCTTGAAAGATACGCATAAGCAATTTGTGAAATTAATCGTTGGGAAAGAATCCGGTGTTATTCTTGGCGGTGAAGTTGTTGGTGGACTCTCTATTGGCGAACTTACCAATACTATTGGGATAATGATTCAAAATCGTATGACCATTAATTCATTAATGACTGCGCAAATTGGAACGCATCCATTACTAACTGCTTCACCAGCAGGATATCCGCTGATTAAAGCAGCTGAGGATGCTTCAGCAAAATCAATGTTTAATCATAGGTAATTCCGATTTCATATTTTGTTAAGTTAATTTTTAACAGATATTCAAAGGAAAGGCCGCAGCAGTAATTGTTGTGGCCTTTTATCTAAATCGGAAAATGTCTTTTTGGTAAAGGCACGAAAAGGGCACTTCGACTCCGCTCAGTGACCAGTTTCTGCTCCGCTTACTTCGACTAAGTTCAGTGCATTTTGACAGTCTTAACATTGCATCGCAGTGACCTATTTCGACTTCAGTTAAAGGTTAGGCTTATTCTTTGGGGCGTGAATTGCAAATTCGCGGGAGCAATTTTGGTTTTACCCGGAAGAATAAAAAGATGGCTTCAATACAGTTATTTGGGGATTATTCAGATAGAAACACTTTCTCGGTTTTTCCTGCAGACTTTACAATATATACGCCTCGGGCTACGGCCATTTTAATGCAATCAATGGTTTTGCTGGCAATATGTTTTTTAATCAATCGGCCTGAAAGATCATAGATTTCAATCGGGCCATTTATGTTTTTTGTATAGATATTTTTTTTGAAAGAATAAATTTGGACATTTTTAAATTGATGATCCATTGTGCCCATTGTAGGTTGAAGGGTGAAATGGAGTACGAAGCGGTCCGTATATTCCCCTGATTCGAGCTCTATACAATAGCTTTTACCAAGCATTAAATCTGTTATTATATTGGTTTCCATATCTTCTAGATAAATTTCTTTCATATTATCTTGATATACAGAAAAGCTGTACTCACCCGCTTCTCGAATCTCCAGATTGCATGCAATACTTGTGGCATCTAAAGGCAACGATTGAATTGCAAAGTCTTTGCCGTTGTCTTCTTTAAGTTGTGTGCTGAGGTTTATTTTTGTTCCTGATTTCATGCTTGCTATATCAAAACCGGCATCGAGGCTGTTCTTCATATGCTCATTAAAGGCAATAATTGTTGCGCTTTGATTTGTGTTGTGTCGGGCAAATAATTGTATGCCTGCCCAATCCTTGTTTGTGCTTTTATAATAGCTTGATGGAGCGTGTTTTCTGATATTTTTCTTGAAATGAATTGTTCCTTCTGTTCTTGTTCGAACCATAAATGCTTGTCCCATTTCAATGAAATCAGTATCCATTTCGTTGCCATTACTAACGCCATTAAACCCGCAATTGCAAATAATACGATAACAATCTCCGCCATTCCAGTTTTCATCTTCATCCCAAATATAAATTGCTTGATAGCTTTCATGCAGGATTTCTGCATTGTCGGCCAGAAAATTATTTGCGTCTGCCTCACTATTGATAGCAATATCAGAACAAAACGGATTGCCAATTATATGAAATCCATTCGCGGCGTCAGGGTTGTGGCTTAAATTCACGGCAACATCATCTGTATAGATATCGCCTTCCATGGCAAGTGTTGCAGAAACATTATTCCCATAAACATAACCAATACCTGTCTGCATTGAATTTGTTGCCATGCTGTTCGTATGGAGTAAATCCATCCACATTCCGGAAGGGGCTGAGGCTTCGTTCCATGCCCATAGATTGTCGGTATGAAATCCATTGATTATCTCCTCTTTATTGAGGCCCATATTTTGGTTTTCATTCTCCAGAACATCGATATTCGACATATAATCAGTGTTTTGGTAGGCAATAGGAGTGCTGATATAGTGGTATTTTTCTTCAGATAGGAATCTGCAAGCAATGATTTTTGACTGGTTGTTTATTGTGCTGCTTCCTCCCACAATCAATGATCCGGTTCCGTTTTGTGTGCTTTCTATGGTGAGGGATGAGCCTGAAGCAATATTCAGATGATTGCAGTTTGCCTGGGAATTAATTGCGATATGTGGCTGATGGGCTACATTAGTTATTAAAACATCTTCAGTAGATGGAATACTGTTGTAAGACCAGTTTTCCGCTGTTCCCCAGTTTGTTGGGTGTGTGGGGTCGTCGCCCTGCCATTGGTTTAATTCCGAATTTTCGTAGGCTTGAAGAACTCCTTCGGAAACAGAGTGGTCGGCTGAATTTCGATGCGTTTTATAGGATATTTGCCCGACTGAAAAAACTAGATTTCCGCTACTGCCTGAAATGTTTGCCCCGGAACTTACACAGGCAGTTTGTTCATAGCTTGAAAGTGTGAGTAAACAGATGAATATGAGAATAATATTGCGTCGTTTCATTGGATTTATAATTTAATTTTGAGATGGATAATGAAGGTCGGTCGATATTTTGCAGTTTTTACAAGACAGCTAAACGCACTTTAATCTTTTAAGCAACGAATATTCATTCCTACTGATTTATTATGATATCCTTCGTTAATATTGGGCAGGTTATTATGGAGCTCCATGCTTCGGGCAGCAGTAGAGGTTCCTTCTGACGATGTCCACCAATATGCTCTTTTTGCATTATTATAGAAATTCTTGTCTGCATATCTGTATCCTACCGGAACACCAGAAAAGCCGCTGCTGTTGTTGCTTTGTTGGTCGAAGCCTACATCTCCTTCGTCTGTATATTCTGTGCTCCAGCCACTGTTTACAGCCATTGATTTTCCTTCCTTTCGTTGGTATTGGATCATATTATAATTATAGCCGTTTTCGGTGAGATATGATTTTAGGGTATTCCATTCATCACGGCTGGGCAGGTGCCATCCAGCGGGGCAAACGCCTTGAATAATTTCCGGTCCTCCGCTATGTGGAGTGCCATTACAGGCTGCCGCATAATTATATAGTGCTCCATAATCTTCTTTTGTGCTGATATCGTTGTTCATCCAGCAGTAGGCGTCATCTTCGTCATTATTGCCTGAATTTTCCCAGCTGGGGTCGTGTGGGATTGAACTGCCATTTGGATAATGGATTACGGCCAGATTGCTGCCCATCCATTCCTGAGTTCCAATAATGATGCTCGTGTATGTGTTGCCGTCATAATCTGTTAGCCCTTCGCCCGCAATGATATCATGAACCATAATATAGTTCTCTTTAGATTGTTCGTACGAAATTGTTCCGTTTGATGCATATAGGCTCACGGTATAAAGTCCCGGAGAGGAATAGGTGTGTGAAGGATGTTGATCTGTGCTCGTTGCTCCATCGCCAAAATCCCAGAGCCATGATTCCACACTCATAGTTGAAGTGTCACGAAAATAGATCAGGCTGTCGGTTGCGAGGCTTTGGGAGCCGGTCCAGAAATCGCAGAAAACGATTCCGTTATCGTTCAGGATGTTTAGGATTTCATCAACATAGGATTTCGTTACCGCATCCTGGCTGTCGGTTGGTAAAGCGAGATTGCTGATTTTTGATTGCTGCATATCGCCGGAAAACGTCTTTGCATGAAGGGCATATGGTACACTCAATAATTGGTATGTTCCTGAAATACTATAATTTGTGCCATTTTCAGGATCCGCTTCTGTTTTGATAAAATAATTGCTGCCCTGCCATTCAATAGTGTCTATTTGTAATCCGTTTTGTACTGATCCTGTGCCAATTTCTATGCTGATTAATCCATTGATATCAGTTGTTGGGCTGTGAAGCTCCTGATAGGAGATTGTTCCTGAGGATGATCCTCTTAGAATGCTGATTCTTAAGCTAATCTGTGTGTCTGTAATCAGACTTCCATTGGCGTTCCTGATAACTGCCTGATAGCTGAATTTCTCCGGTGTTTGTGCCTTGATCGTAAAACAGAATAGAATAGCCGGAACAAAAAGAAAGAGGCGAATGGATTGCATAAGCTTGCTTGCCCGGTTGTTTTGCCTTTTTGGGTAAAGTGTTTTCATAATGCTATGTAAATAGTTGATAATTAATATTTTTACTTAATGTTTATTGTCCATTTCTTGTTGCTGTAATCGCTCTCTTTCTAAAGAATGTGGTGCTTTTCAGAACATGGATAAATGGCATATTGATGATGTCCTTGCTTGCTTTGCGTTGCGTGGTTTTTTTGATTTTCCCAGCGCTTGCCAATTCGAATCCGGCCTTGGCAATTGAATGATAGCATTCCGATATCTTTGGGTATTTGCGTTCAATATTGAGATTTTTCCCGTAAGCAGTAAGCCCTCCTGATGTCCTTATTATTCGACCAACTTGAGGTGCGTCCATAAACAGTGAAAAGGTCTCGAAAAAGGCAATAATGCTATGCGACATCGCTTTTTCGAAATTATCATGGTTTATGAGTAAAAGGAATGGCTTGGAGCATATGCCCTTGTCTATTTTATGAAAGAACATCCCACTATCGGAAAGGCAATGATTGCTGCTGTTGCCAAGGCTATACATACGTTCCAGAAATGTTTTTATCAGCGAGGGCATTCCAAAAAGATATACGGGCATGGCGTAAACAATATAATCTGCCTCAGCCATTTGTTTGAAAATGGCATTTGTGTCATCAATCTTATGATAAATACATTTTTGAGGAGTGTCCTTTTTTTGGCATGTCCCGCATCCCGTGCAAGGATTTATTTCTAATTCAGCTAAGGCAATTTCGTGGCAATGGGCATCGGCTTTTTTTGCCCCTGAAAAAAGGGTTTCTATAAGAAAATGTGTGTAGCCGTTTTTGCCTTTATGGCTCCCGTTTATTGCAAGGATCTTCATCAGAAAGGTTTTTTTTTGTTTTTCTGATGACAAATCTATGGGAGTATCCTGAAGCGGATGCTATGAAATCAAGCGGAAGTTGCGAATGGGCAGGACTCTGTTGTGAATGGGCATTTTGTTGTTACCGATTGGAATAAAGTATTTGAATGGTCCTGTGCAATGACTGCTTTTTTAGCCTGCGTTTTTGTTCAGCAGCTCATTAAACTCTTTAAAGCGATTTCGGGAAACAGGTACGAAAAGCTCGGTGTCTTTGAAAAATAACTGATAATTGCGGGCATTTCCTTCAGTGCGGATGATGTTTTGTGTGTTCACGAGATATGAACGGTGCGATTGTATAATATAAGGGTAGGGTTCTAGGTGCATCAAAGTTTCCTGAAGAGAAGCACGGTATAGTTTCTGGCTCGTCTTCTGGTCTTTGTGCGTATATACTTCGAGATAATTGCCATCGGACTTAATAAACAATAAATTAGATAAACAGAGATTGATGTCTTCATTTTTAATATGGGTCGGAATGCTGATGGATTCGGGCTCCGCTTTATGTGTTTTTGTGCTGAATTTGCCTTGCAAATGCTCGTTTTGCAATCGAACTGCTTTCAGGTTATTTCGCAGGATTATAGTATAATTCGACCAAACAATAAATATGGAGATAATTATACTGCTCGATAATGCATAGGCCGTAATTTTCAATAGAAATACAATGGATAAAAAGCCGGATGCGTCTTTGGCAATTAGAAGAAGAAATGTAAAAATGAAAAGAATAATCGTAAAAATCAAAGAAAGTACGACAGAAAGCTCCCTGATAATATTCCAATTATCTTTGGTCTTTTCTGTGAACAGGGATGTTAATCCTTGAAAAATGAACATGATGCAAGCAAAAACAATAATTCCGAATAAATAGGGGATATTTGGTTTTGGTATTGTGAGGTATTGGAGGGCAAAACTTTCATCCAGACGAATAGAATTAATAAAACCACTTGCAATTGCTGCAATTGTCGCAATAATTAGATTTCTCTTGAGTGTAAACAGAAAAGGATAGGGTTTGTAAAGGAGGTTTTTTAACAGATTTTTCCTGTCTTCAGTTTTATTTGTTGCTGTCTCCATTAGGGCAAATATAGAATTAAATATTTTTTTAGCCAAGCTGTCATCATTTATGGGTTTTGATTTAATGTCAAAAATCATTGTTTTTAATATCTTTGAATGCTCTTTAAAGAGTGAAAACAAAATCATTCAAAATCCTGTACAATGAAAAAGAGATACAAGTTCATTATTGCAGTTCTGCTGATTATTGGAATTGGTCTCATTGTGCCGCAAAGGTTTTCTATGCCTGTCGAAGGGGCCACAAAAAGCGATTATAATAAGGATACTTTTTGGTATTATCCATGGGGAAAATCGATAACACATAAGGGCGTTGATATTTTTGCGCAAACCGGAACGCCTGTTTTATCTTCAATTGCGGGACTTGTTTTGTATTCCGGAAATATAAAAGTAGGAGGAAATGTTGTTCTGATTTTTGGCCCTAAATGGCGTTTTCATTATTATGCGCATCTCGATGAATTAAAATCATCTTCCTTTACATGGGTGGGTAGAAAAGAGCAGATTGGAACTGTTGGTGCAAGTGGCAATGCAAAAGGGAAACCGCCGCATCTGCATTATTCAATAGTAACACCTATCCCATATCCATGGCGAATTGATACTGCGAAGCAGGGGTGGAAGAAAATGTTTTATTTGAACCCTTTGGATTATCTATCGAAAAATAAATGATATGAGGTGTTCAATTGAGTACTTAGGCTAAGCAATGAAATTCAGTATATTTCAATGAATGTTGTTTTAGATTTCTCCCTCGGTCATCCTATGTTTGTAATTTAATGAGTGTTCTATATCAAAAAGAATATAAAACACTGTAACTAAGAAAAATGACCTCAGTCGAAAAGACAAGATGGTGAAATATAGATAGACAAAAGTGGCGCGCGGACATATATATTTTAAAGTTATTGTGTCCGCGCGCCACTTTTGTCTGCTCCCTAACGAATCCTGTCTTTTCGACCAAGGGATCAAAACGAAGTGAAGATCCTGCGGGAGAAATCTAATTATCAATATAACAACCGATTAGGTTAAGTATTTATTTGAACACCTCAATAAATGATTTAGAAAAGATGCATTATATTTCTGACTATGGTATTGTGTTGCCCAGGATTTCACTTTATGTGCATCGCTTTCAGTGGGTTGGATTTTTGTTGCTGGAAGGATGTAAAACAGGGTTTAATACTTTGAAAGAGGGAGGGGGAAAGTCTTTCTTATGATCTTTTGGGATTATGGTGTAAGCAAAAGAACTACAGCAATTTATTTTTAGTTTTTTCTTTGATGACGTTTTCCATTTTCAAATTTCTATTATCAAATATCCCATCCACCACCAAGTGCTTTATGGAGGTCTACATTTACCTCAAATATTCCATGGGATCTTTATGCATACCTAAGTTCTTTAAGTTTCTGTGGGCCAATATGTGGACTCAAACCATTTTTAGTTACTATATCAACCTTTTCATTTTTAAAAATATTTTCTAAAATGTCATAAATAGACATAAAATTGTCAAAGTTTTCTTTCTCTGGTTCAAATTCTATGAAAATATCGATATCGCTTTTAACAGTCTGTTCTCCCCTCACATATGATCCAAAAAGGCCAATTTTAACAACACCAAGATTCTTTAGCCTATTTTTGTGTCGTTTAATTTTTGATAATATGTGCTCTTTGGTCGTCATTAAATTAATGTTTAAGCAAATATACGTCTCTTTCTTGTGAAAGTAGAATAATTTTTGTCGTCAAAATGATGGCAATTGGCAAGCAAATTAATATTTTGAGGTGTTCAATTGATTGCCTAAGTCGAAATACAGCTATAACGTATTGGTACAATAGGCACGAATCGCAAATGCACGCCAGCTGTTGTTGTTGGTCTTTCTGGGCTTAGCTTATGCTGTGTTTTGTGATCGCGGTCCGTTTTAGGGAAATTGGATGCTGAATTCCGTTATTCCATCTTGCCTACTTTTGAGTTGAAAACGGCAGGAATGGTTGCTTAATACTTCCCTGATAAGTGTTAGGCCGATGCCCTGACCGGTTTTTTTTGTGGTGAAAAATGGTTCAAACAGCCTCTTTTGCAGTGCTTCGGGAATTGCTGCTCCATTGTTTTCAATGCGTAAACTGTTATCCGCAATAGAATAGTTTATATTGATTTGCCCGTTTGAGCCAATGGCCTCAATGGCGTTTTTTATAATATTGGTCAAAACGAGTTCCATTTGCTGCGCATCGCAATAAATCAATGCATCCTCTGTGTCGAGATGAAGCGAGAGCTCAATGTTTTTTTGCCGGAGTATCATCTGTTGAAACATCAGAACATTATGCAATAGTTCGCCTAATTGATGCATGGAGCAGTCGGGTAGGGGCAATTTCACCAAATCGGCATATCTTTTCGTAAATGCATTCAGGTTGCTCAAGCGTTCCAATGCTGTATTTAGTGCCTCTGTATAGATGTCGTTTTCAATAATATTCTGTTTTTTAAAGTGCTGCAGGCTTGATTCAATAATCGAATTAGCAGCACCCACGCTATTGTTTACCTCATGCGACATCATGCGAATGACTTTTTCGTAGGATTGCCATTCTGCTTTTTGTAGTTCGCGACTTAATTCCTCAATAATAAAAAATCCCTTTTTTAGACCACGATCGATAAGGAAAGAACGGGAGCATTTAAACTGCTGTGCACCATTAAGTTGAAAGATTCTGCTGCCTTGTTCATTTATTTTGGCTAATTCTTTCGACCATGTTTTAGGAAGCTCATCGAAGCTTTGTAGTTTTTGGGAAAGCCTTGGAATTCCCATTAGTTTTAGTGCAGCAGGATTGATGTTTGTTATCCTATCATCGAGGCCAAGAATAATAATCCCTGCCGGTGATGCTTCGATAAGTTTCTCCAGAAAAAAATTCTTTTCAGTGTTTTTTGTTCGTTCCAAACGGAGTTGCTCCATCATTTTATTGTAAACCTCGATTAGTGAATCGAGTTCTTTTTGTCCTACGGGCATAAATTTTATACCGAAATCCTGATCGGAAATGGAACTGATGCCGGCATGGAGCAATTTATACGGACGAAATAGGCTTTTGTAGAAGAAAATAAAAAACAGAAGCGAGATCAAAATCCCCGCTTCCGCAGCGACAAATAAATATTTATTGTAGGGATAGATGGCCGCTGCAATTAAGAGGAAGAAGCAATGGATGCAGGCAGTAAAAAGGATGTATTTGGTTTTTAGCTTCATCTATTTTTGTTCGTAAGGAATGCCATATTTTTCAAACCTGCGATAGAGTGCGCCTCTGCTGAGCCCTAAAGCTTTTGCAACTTTGGAGATATTTCCGTGGAATTTCTCCATGGTTTTGATGATCATATTTTTTTCCAATTCATCCAGGGTGATGCTGCCAGGTTCCGGATAATCTCCTGTGGCAGCTTTTCTAATGGATTGTTCCTGAGCTTTTTCGAAATCAGCGATTTCTAGAATGTTTTTACCACTCATCAGCCATGTGCGTTCAATCAGGTTTTTTAATTCCCTGATATTTCCGGGAAAGGTGAATTCCTGAAGCCATTCCATTGTTTGGGGTGCTACTTCAACATCTTCGGCATGGTAGAGTTTTTTAAGGTTTTTCAAAAAATAAGCCACCAATAGCCTGATGTCGCCCATTCTTTCCCGAAGTGGAGGTAATTCCAATGTAATCAGGTTGATGCGATAAAAAAGATCTTCCCTGAAGCTGCTTTTTTGCACCATTTCCCTAATATTTCGGTTTGTGGCACAAATCACCCGGACATCTGTTTTACGCGTTTTGCTATCGCCTAATGGCTGGTAGGTTCTGTCTTGTAAAACCCTGAGCAATTTTACCTGTGCAGCGATATCCAGATCGCCAATTTCATCCAAAAAAATACTGCCTTTATCGGCAAGTTCGAAGCGTCCTTTGCGATCGGCAATGGCATCGGTAAAGGCACCTTTTTTATGCCCAAAGAGTTCGCTTTCAAAAAGACTGGAAGAAATTCCCCCAAGGTTTACCTTAATAAAAGCCTCGTTTTTTCTTGGGCTGTTTTTGTGAATTGCTTCAGCAATCAATTCTTTTCCTGTTCCGCTTTCGCCAAGAATCAAAACGGCAGCATCTGTTTTGGCAATGCGCCCAATGGTTTCGAGGATTTCGGTTAATCCGGGGCTTTCGCCAATAATGTTTTGAAACTCGTATTGTCTGTCGAGTTCGTTTCTTTTTTCTGAATAAGGCTCTTTTTGTTTTTTATTAAGCTCAATGGCTGTTTCTATGGTCTTTAGTAGCGTTGCATTGTCCCAGGGTTTGCTTACGAAATCGAAAGCGCCTTTTTTCATGCCTTCAACGGCAAGGGAAATAGAAGCCCAGGCGGTAATTAATACAACAGGAATTGCAGGGGCTTTTTTCTTTAGTTCATCAAGAAATTGCAAGCCCTCAATGCCGGAGGTTTCATTGCCGAAATTCATATCCAGCAGGATTGCCTCAATTGTATTGTTTTGTATTATTTCCAGTGCATCCGAAGGCTGTGAAGCGCATAGGGTTTCCCGTCCGGCTTGCAGAAACAGAAGTCGGATGGAGGATTGAATTGCCTTGTCGTCGTCAATAATTAATATCATAATTCGCGATAAAGCTACTAATTTACTTGCATACCATCAAAAAGGTGAATGGTGCGGTGTGTCTTTTTTGCCATATGCTCATCATGCGTTACCATAATAATGGTTGTGTGTTCCTCTTGGTTGAGCTTGAGCAGGATGTCCATGATTTCATCGCCCATTTTACTATCGAGGTTTCCTGTTGGTTCATCGGCAAGGATTAGCTGCGGCTTTCCAATAATTGCTCGGGCGATGGCAACCCTTTGTTTTTGTCCTCCGGAAAGTTGTGTAGGATAGTGTTTTGCCCTTGCTGATAGCCCTACTTTTTCTAAAGCGTCTAATGCTAAACGTCGCTTTTCCTTACTGCTGATGCCCTTGCGATAGAGTAATGGCAGCTCCACATTATCTAGGACAGGCAGGTCGTTGATGAGGTGAAAGCTTTGAAAAATAAACCCCAGGCTTTTATTCCTGAAAGCAGCGAGGTTTTTGCTGTTTTTTGCATCCATTGCTTCGCCATTAATCTCTAGCTCGCCATTGGTTGGGCTGTCGAGCAGGCCGATAATGTTCAACAGCGTGCTTTTCCCGCAACCCGATGGCCCCATAATGGAGATAAATTCCTCGTTGGCAATGTCCATATTGATATTATTTAATGCCAGTGTTTCTATTTCATCGGTCCGATAGATTTTTTCAATATTTTTTAGCTTGATCATGATATATATTGTTTTTATATGCTGTGAAATAATATGATTTTTTGTACAAATGGCTTATTCGTCGTGCAATGCTGTGGCCGGTTGAATTTTAGCGGCTTGGGCACTTGGCAATAATGCGCAAATCCCAACCAAAAAATACATCAATGCTGTAGAAATAAGTAGTGATTTAATAAAAACCATTGTTGGTATATCAAAGACATGAAGTAAAGGAAATTGAATGGCAATAATAATTCCGGGGATAATGCCCAAAGTTACTAGCGCCAGCATTTCATAGATAAACTGCTTGTAGATAGCTGATTTATCTGCGCCAACGGCCATGCGTAAACCGATTTCGGCTTTGCGGAGCGTAATGCTGTACCATAATAAACCAAAAAGGCCAAACAATACATTGGATAGAATAAACAGCACAATAATGGAAATCAGGATGATGGGAGTCCAGGTGCGTGTAATATATTGGTCGTGAAGTTTATCCAAGGAAGTGATGTCCACAACCCATTCGGGATATTTTGTTTTTAAGTAAGAAACCAGATTTTGTTCAAAATTAATGTCATTACTTTTTGTTTTAAGAAGAAAGACATCCCATCCGCATCCACTGCAGGACATGCACATATTGCTTTTATAATAAACGCTGTCTGTATAAGATTGATGGTTGATAATTAGACTGGTGGGGCTTGAAAATTCCCCAAGGTACCTAAAATCGTCAATGACGCCAATAATTTTTGTTTCGTTTCCACAGATAGTAATTATTTTTCCAATAGGGCTTCCATTGGGGAATAGTTTGTCTTTTGTTTTGCTGTTGATTATGGTCGGACGCATATTGGCGATAATGTCTGTGCGGTCGAACCATCTGCCTTCGATAATATTGATATCGAGTATTTCCTGCATATTCTCATCTGCTGTAAACAGATCCACTTCTTGCCCGTCAATAATTTTATCCTGATATTCGACAGGGCCGCCTGGTTGTGTTTGCTGTTTCGAAAAGGGGTAATTATAATGCCAATATCCAATATTCACAACATCGGTAAATGTTCTGATGCTTTTTAGGATTTGTTTTTGCTGACGAACTACTTCATCCCAGTCTCCATTGATATTGGCAGTAGTGTTCATTTCAATCTTAAAAACATGATCGTAGCTATAGCCGATTTCTTTGTTATTATTATTCATAAAGGACAGAATGATGGTGCTAATTGCAATAACACTCAGGAAGCTAAGGAGAAATTCCAATACCAACAATATGCTTTTTTTGCGTGATTTCCAGATGATTTTAGCGCTATGTGTGATCATTTTTTTAGGCGTTTAAGGATTGGACAATACTTTGGCGAGACATTTTCCAGGCAGGATAAGCCCCGGACAATAAACCGAAAAACAAAACCGTAATCGTGGTATAGACTAAAGCGGTATAATTTATTTTAAAGACAGCTCCTGCAATCAATCCCGATTGATTAAAAAAGTACAGGGCAATAGCTGCAAAAATTATGGCTAAAGCACTTCCAAGAACCGTAAAAAATATTGCTTCAGTAATAAATTGAATCACAAGGGTTTTTGTGCTTGCCCCAAATGATTTTCTAATGCCGATTTCTGAATTCCTTTCGTTAATGCGATTTAGGTTGATATTTACCAAGTTAATTGTTGGCAGTATAATAAAAAGCAAAAGGGCAATAAACATTGCGGGGATTCTGTAATCTTCCGAGCCGAAAGAAAACATTTGCCACATCATCCGGTCTAGCTCCACATTTATAGAGGTTTCTTCAATTTCAATTTCCAGTGCATTTATACGCTTCTTGCCGGAAAAATCATAGTTGTCGGCAATATCTGTAAGTTGCTCTTGCAATTCATCGAAATCGCCCATATCATTCAGCATCATTAAAGCAGTACATCCTCCCTGAAAAATATCTTTGGATGCGTAGCTTTCATTGCTTGAAATGGGGGCGTAAATATTTGCTGCAATTCGGTGCTTTGTGATATCGACATTTTCAACTACACCAATAATCCGATAATTCTTGCCATGAACATCGATCATTTTGTTTATGGGATCCTCATCTTCAAAGTAGAAATGTGCCGTATAGGCATCAATTATTGCAAAGTTTTGGCCTGCATCAAACTCAGATTTATTGAAGGAGCGTCCGGCAATAAAATCATGATCGCAAACATCCCAGAATTCTGTATCCGTATATTTTAAGGTGAATTTAAATCGTTGCCCGTTTTTGTAGATATAGATGTCTGATGCGTCGCCAGAAACTGTAGCAACCTTCATTTCCGGTGATTTCAGGCTTTTTAAGTTCGTTTTAATAAATTGATAGGTAGGCCAGTTTCCCATCATGCGTTCAGCATCGCCATTTTCATTATAATAGATCCAACGAATATTGTCTAAATTAACAATATTGCCGGCATTTGATAATGGCTTTTCACTATGGGTTAAATGTGTTAAAAAACTTAATATCAAAATGATAAATGTCATAGGTGCTGTGATCCCATAAAGGGAAATAATGGAAAAAAGCCGTTTCCGTTTAAAGACTTTCCATGCTGTTTTAATATAATTCCTGAGCATAATTTGGAGCGATTAAAGATGTGTTATTATTGAAATCATAGAGGGTGAGTATGCGTATAAAGTAATAGGTAAGCCAATAGTCGCGCAGTGCAAGAATGTAGTCTTGTTTGGAGCGGTCTTTATCGTCTTGGGCAATATTATAGTCAGTGAGGCTTATATCGCCGGCCAAATACCTGAGGCGTGCAATTTGAAAGCGTTCTGCGGCGGTCTTGTCTGCTGCGGCAGTAAATTGGATAAAATCGAGCAGCATTTTGAAGTTTTCGGTTTCGGTAATGACTTCCTGCCTAAAATTGATTTTTTCTTGTGCTACGGTATATTCGGTGAGCTGCAGGTTTGCCAATGCTGTTTTTCTTTTTGCACGGGTTCGCCCCCAATCGAGTATTGGAATTGTTAGTCCGAGCTCAAGGGTTTGCATATCGCGCGGATTTTGATAAACACCACCAAGATTGTTTGCAATAGAGGTTTTTCCATAACTCATCGATAAATGTGCGTTGAGCCCGCTTTCCCTGCGTGCCTTTTCTTCATCGCGGCGAGCTTCTAAGGTTTTTCTTTTAAATTCGATGGACTGCCTGCTGTTCTGAAAGGCTTTTTCCACAGCAAGCGAATCGTTTACGGCGAAACTGTCAATCTCTGTTGGCAGACGAAGCACCAGCTGATCGCTATAGTTTATGCCTGAAAATGATGCCAATGCAAGTGCAGCGGTTTTTTTGTCGAGCTCGGCCTGTGCCATCGCCTTTTGTGCGGAAATCAGTCCGTATTTCAGAAGCAAAAGCTCGTCCTTGGATATTTTGCCCAGAGCGTATTTTTCCATTCCAATGGCATAATTCGTGTCGGCATTGTTTTTATTGCTTAAAGCAGATTGGTAGTTTTCCTGGGCAAGAAGCAGATTGAAGTAGTTTACAGTGCTTGTATATGCGATTTTTTCAAGCCCTTCGGTATATTCTTTAAACGATTCTTCATAAAGCAGTGGCTCAATGCGATTCATCCATTTGAATTCGTTAAAGCCAAAGAGCGACTGCTCATAGCCTACAAAAAAGGGGGCACCGCTATAACTTTTTGTATCTTGACTGAAATCATCGAGCCGGCCAATATCAGAGCTGAGATATAAAGTTCCTCCGGTTAAGCTGATGTTTTGTTCCAGTTTTAGGCTGGCTGTAAGTTGGTTCTGGTTGATGTTTCTATAAACAATACTGCCATCATCCTGAATCAAAGGGATGTTTTCGTTTTGATAGGAGGGCAGTGTGCCACTCAATAATAGTTGAGGTTTATACGCAGCTTTATATTCGCGCCATTGCCAGTATTTATTCTCTTTTGATGTTTTGATGCGCATGGTCTCGGGGGCGTTTTCCTGAGCATAGGAAATTAATGCATCAAGGCTGATCACCTCCTGCCCTTTTGATGTTTTTGGCATGAGAAAGCTAATGAATAAACAGAGAATCAGTCCTATGGTTTTGTGGGTTTTCATGGTCTTGTTTCTTCTTAAGGCGATACGATTATTGATTTTTGACCGAGATTTCTTCTTTCTGGCCATATTTCCTGAGTTTGGAAGTAACAATCTCTTCCCCTTCCTTCAGTCCGCTGACTACTTCCACCCAATCGGCATTGCTTTCCCCAAAGCCAAGGCTTCTTTTTATTAGCTTATCATCTTTTAAAACAAATACTTGCTGTTTGTGCCCTCCATTATAAAATGCGCCATTGGGGATACGCAATACATTTTTCCTGAGCGATGTTAGTACAAAAACATCCACCTTAAGGTTTGGGCGCAATAGGTCTGCGTCTTGTGTGTTGAGTCCAACAATAAATTGGATTGAATTCAGGTCAACGGAAGGCGATATGCTTTTGATGCTTCCACGAATGTCTGTGTTCTCATTAATGCGTATAAGTACCGCACCGCCAATTTTAAGCTTATTAGCATGCTGGTCAGATATATGTGCTTGTATTTCAAAGGATTGTAAGTCAGCGATTTTTACCAACATCTGCCCATCCGATACGTTCTTGCCGGCATGGTCATCAATAAAAGTAATGACGCCGCTTTTATCTGCCCGCAGAGTCGATTTTTCAATTTTATACTGAAGCTCATTTACTTTATTTTGTTGAATGCTGATTTCATAATTCAAACCGAGCAGATCCGTATTCATTGATTTTTGCCTGTTGTTGAGTTTTTGTTGGATTTGTTTTAGCTCAATTCTTGCAATATCCAGATCCAATCTGGCTTGCTTGACGTTTTCTTTTGTGCCTCCACCAATTTTCAAGAGGTATTCTTCTTCTTTCAGGAGCGCTTCTTTATGATCAACATAGAGTTTTTTTATCTCCTCACTGGTGCGCAGGTCAATCAATTCTTTTTCTAATTGCAGCTCCAGTTTGCTGATATTGTTTTTTTTCAGCTTGAGTTCGTCAATCAGTTTTCTAAGATTAGATTCTGTTTCTTTTGTGTCCAGGCTTAGAATCGTATCCCCGGGATGGACTTTGCTTCCAAGGCTTAAAGCAACACTCAATATCCTTGATTGTATCGGGCTGTTAAACACCTCTTCGTATTCGGGCAAAACGGTACCGGAGGCCGGAACAGAGGCTTCCACAGTGCCAATTTCTACGCTTGCGCATTGAAACGCGCTTCTTTCGATTGTGGGCTTTATCATCATTCGGAATCCAATAATCAGGCATATTGCTGCCAATGCCCAAAGGCTGCCCTTGATGATAAGTCTGCGTTTGCGCTTTTGTTTTGTGGTATGTGATACTTTTCTGTCCATATTTTTTAATTGTCCAGATGCCTTTGCAATGCCTATGCCATCATTTATAATACTATGTTAATCAGTTGCTTGTATTGATGGAATGTTTTGTTCGATTGACCATTAATGGGCAGTGTGTTCATTTATGTTTGCCCGGAATCCCGCTCCTAATGTTTTGTTGCCTTTCAAGATGTGGGCTTTTTCTATATCTTTAGCCTTTTAAATGTAATGAAGTGTTCAATTGAGTGCTTAGGCTGAGGAATATAATTCAGTATATTTCTAAGAATGTTGTTTTAGATTTCTCCCTTGGTCGAATGCGTCACTGCTATGCGATGCGTTGAGCTTGTCGAAATGCGATGCATTGCGATGTACTGAGCTTTTGCCGAAGTAAGCTTGTCGAAATGCGATGAGCTCAGTCGAAGTAAGCGGAGTCTATAGGGTCACTGAGCGGAGTCTAGAGAGTTACTGAGTGGAGTCTATAGGGTCACTGAGCGGAGTCTAGAGAGTCCTGAGCGAAGTCTATAGGGTCACTGAGGGGAGCATAGAGGGTCACTGAGCGGAGCCTAGGGAGTCGCTGATCGGAGTCTATAGGGTCACTGAGCGGAGTCGAAGTGCCCTTTTCCACTGTGATTTGAATAAGTATTTACTTGAACACCTCAATAAATGTATATTATGTCTGTAAACCTCATCAGCCTAGTTAGCGAACAAAGTATTCCAAACCTTCAGTTTATCAAAGAATTTGAAGATAGGGTAGACCGTTTTATTTTTATCAGCACCCGAAAAATGGAGCCGGTAGGGGCAAGCCGCACCGAATGGATTATTCAGGCTGCCGGGATTCAGGAACGACCAATCGAGCGCTTGATTACAGATCCGCACAGCATCTCACAGGTCGTGCAAATGCTCAGCAATATTGGTCTTTCTGAAGAGGATGAATATCTTGTAAATATTACTTGCGGCACCAAATTAATGGCAATTGCTGCTTTTGGTTTTTTTGGAAGCTATCCCAAGGCGCGTATTTATTATAGTTTTATCGAAGAAAACTCTTATCGCCAGGTGCATCCACATATCAATCATGCCGAAAAGGAGTTTACGCATGAGCTGAGCATGAAAGAGTATATGACCTCCTATGGCCTGGAAATCAGTTTTGCGGGGCATGACCTTACAGACAATAGAGTCTCGCATGAGTTGATGGAAGAGTGCTTCGAGCACAATAATAATGTGAATCATATTCCCAGAATTAAAGATTCAAGGCATTATCGCTCCCCAAAAGACAAAAGTTTTTATTCAGGGGGCTGGTTTGAAGAGTATGTGTACTATCGCATTAAAAAAGAATTGAAATTAAGTGAGCAACAAATCGCAATGAAAGTGCGCATCCAAAAAAATGATATTTATAATGAGCTGGATGTTGTTTTTATCCATAGAAACACCATTCATGTGGTGGAATGTAAGGCCTACTTCGGAACATCAAAACTAAAGGCAAAAGTTGAATCAGCGCTTTATAAACTCGGAGCTATTGACGATAAATTTGGTATTCGGGCCAAATCTGTTTTTATCAGTAATCTCAACCTTCATGGTAAATTATCCCATGAAAATACAGTGTTTACGGCACGTGCAAAGGATTTGGGCGTTGGCTTTCTGCAAATGGACGATTTGAAAAAAAGAAGGTTGTGCTTGTGATTAAAGGCTTTTCATTTGATTATGGTAATGGTTTTATAAAAACATAGTATAATATAAACTACTGTTAAGTTAATTATGAAATGACGTAATTAATCTGTATCTTTGCCCAAAAAAGCAATGGCCAGATATACTATAAAATTAAGTCAAGAAGAAGTCAAGGAACTACGTGCAATTATTAATAAAGGATCACATACCTCACAGACTTTTCGGGGAGCATACATTTTATTAAATTGTGACGAAGGGGACTTCTCTGAAAAGGTTACAAATGAGCAAATTAGCAAGGTTTTAAAGATAGGGATGCGAACAATTGATCGGATAAAGAAAAAGTTTGTTGAAGAAGGCTTTGAAGCTGTACTAGAACGTCGCCCCAGCTCTCGCGTGTATGATATTAAAATAGATGGGGACGTAGAAGCCAAACTTGTTCAGCTTTGCTGCAGTGAACCTCCTTCTGGATTTGCAAAATGGTCTTTACGTTTATTGGCCGACAAAATGGTTGAACTACAATACGTTGACAGCATTTCTTATGTTTCGGTTGGTAATGTTTTAAAAAAAATGAACTTAAGCCTTGGAAAGTAAAAGGCTGGGTCATACCCCCGAAAGAGAATGGTGAGTTTGTGGCAAATATGGAACGCGTCCTTGATATTTATAAAAGACCATATGATGAAAATAATCCAGTGGTATGTATGGATGAATCGCCGAAACAGTTGATTTCGGATGCAAATCCTTCAATGCCTATGAAGCCAGGGCAGGAGATTCGTAGAGATTATGAGTATGTCAGGCATGGAATGGTCAATATATTCATGGCAAATGAGCCATTAAGAGGTAAGCGATTAGTTGAAGTCACCGCTTTCAAGACAAAGAAAGATTGGGCGAAATTTATCAAAAGAATAGCAGATGAGTTATATCCCAAAGCAGATAAAATAACCTTGGTGATGGATAATTTCAAGACACATTCAGCCTCAGCATTTTATGAAACATTCGACCCAAAGGAAGCCAAACGGATATGGGATAGGTTTGAATTCGTTTTTACGCCAAAGCACGGGAGCTGGCTTAACATGGCAGAGATAGAGTTACACGTGCTAAATGGGCAATGCCTCAATAGACATATTTCAACAATGGAAAAAGTAAAAGAGGAGACGGATGCTTGGCAAAATTACAGAAACAATAAAGAAAGCACCATAAACTGGCAGTTTACAACAAAAGAATCAAGAGTGAAATTAAAAAGACTTTATCCGTCAATTGACGATTAACATAACACTACAATTATATTGCTAACTTTGTGTATGAAAACAACCAACTCCAATTTATCCTCACTTCCGAAGGCCGCATTATGATGCAAAACAATGGCACATACGAATACCAGTACTTCCTGAAAGACCACTTAGGAAACACCCGTATTACCCTCAGCCAAAACGGAAATATCTTGCAGGAAGATGCCTATTATCCTTTTGGGATGAACATTGCCGGTTTGAGTTATAGCGATGCCAGCCCTGAGAATAGATACAAGTATAATGGAAAGCGTTGCACTGAGCGTAGTCGAAGTGAGTTGGAAGGTGAGTTTGGATTGGATTGGTATGATTATGGGGCGAGGTTTTATGATGCGATTTTGGGGAGGTGGCATGTTAGAGATCCTCTGGCAGAAGAAGAATACCAGTGGACTTCATATAATTATACTTTTAATAGACCTATAAAATTTGTAGATCCGGATGGTAGATATCCTTTCCTGCCTATTCGCATGATGACAGGTATGGCCATGGGTATAGCAAAAGTAGTGAGTGCTACAAGAAGCTTATTAGCAGGCGGAAATGTTTCTAAAGACATCCCAAGTAATGTGAATATTTCACATAGAGATAAAAAAATGATTTCTTTGACCAAAATTTCAAAAGATTTAGGTGATATTGGGGATGGGACTAAACAGATAAAGGATGCAATAGCAAATGAAACAGGTAATACTCTTATAGAAGGAGGCTGTCATATTCAGGAGTTGGGTATAGCAGGGGCTCCTTTTACAGCTGGAGCTTCAACGGGACTTACTGTTGTGGGTGCAGGAGTTCAAGCTTTAGGAGAAGGAATAATTGCTGGTAATGAGGCTGTTAATGGAAATTATGAGCCAGCGATTGATATGGCTACAGATAAGGCTTTAGACATGGTCACACAAAATACTATAAAAAAACTTAATGTAACTGATGAGGTTAAAAATTTGTTGACACAAGAGGCTGATCATTTAAATACAATTCACAAGCTTACCGAAAAATCAGAAAAAAATGATGAAAAATAAATATTTTTAGAATGTTAATAGGAATGCTATTTGTTTTTTGGGGAGTGATTATTTTTATCTTTCAATATCAATCACTAAAAGAAGATGCATATACAGGGGCTGCAACCAAAGTCAGAGGGCTTGTTTCGTCTATTGGATTTGTTTTCTTAGGCATCGTGTTAATTTTGATTGAGCTAACTTAATTTATTAAAATGACTGAAAATCACAAAACTACTGTTTATAAGAATAAGAATGCAGTCTTTATATTAGAGTGTTGTATAGTAGCATTAGTATTGTGGAATTTATATAATGTATTTATTACACAGAAATATATGATGCTTGTTCCTATTGTAATACAGATTGCTTTACTTTACCTGATTTTCACGAAACATCGATTTGCAGCAACTGCGATAAAAATATGGGTTGGTATTTTTTTTATTGGAAGTTCGGTCTTGAGTTTACTTGGGTACATACTAAAATTCTCTTCTACTACAAATGCTAGCTTAAGCAGAATAGATATATTAGCCAATATATTTTTACTCATTGTTGGTGTCGTAATCTTTTTCTCAATTAAGAGCTTACTAAAGTTAAAGAATGTTAGTACAAAGAAGGGGGGCTGCAGAGCTTATAATAGATAAAACCCTAAAGCATGAGAATATAGTCCCCAAAAGAACTCTTAAAAAAATAAGGGAATGGATCCCACGCCAGCCCCCTCGACCAAACCAATTATATTGCTAACTTTGTGTATGAAAACAACCAACTCCAGTTTATCCTCACTTCCAAAGGCCGCATTATGATGCAAAACGAGGACACATACGAATACCAGTACTTCCTCAAGGATCATTTGGGTAATACGCGTATTACAATGAACCAAAACGGAACGCTTTTGCAGGAAGATGCCTATTATCCTTTTGGGATGAACATTGTCGGTTTGAGTTATAGCGATGCCAGCCCTGAGAATAGATACAAGTATAATGGAAAGCGTTGCGCTGAGCGTAGTCGAAGTGATTTGGAAGGTGAGTTTGGATTAGAGTGGTATGATTATGGGGCGAGGTTTTATGATGCGGTTTTGGGTAGATTCCACACTGTTGACCCACTTGCTGAAAACTATTCTTTCCAATCTCCATTTGTTTATGCAGCAAATAATCCGATAAGGTTTATTGATTTTATGGGAATGTCTGCTGGTGACTATTATGATCAGAAAGGTAATTATTTAGGAACAGATGGTGTTGATGATCAAAAAAACTATGTAGTTACTGATAGAAAAGAAGCGAAAAAGATAAAGAAAGCAGACAAAAAAGGTGGAAATTACACAGCGTCTGTTGATTCAAAAGTTGAACTTCCAGAATATGGCGTTAGAAGTGATATGGGGGATGCAGTTGATAGATCTGGTAGTAACTCATTCCATGAAGAAGGCGGAGTTATTGCTAACATGTCAGACGGTAGCAAAAAAGTAGTTAATGCTAAACCTGGGGCTGACGCTGACCCACGAGTAGATGGTTATGCAGAGATAAATGTTTTAGATGCTGCTGATCCTTCTGAATTGAAAGGGTACGGGACTTTGGATGGCACTTTTCACACTCATCCAGATGGAACTATTAAAGAATCAAATAGTTCATCCAGTAGTACAAGTGGTACAACTATTGGTGGCACAACAACAACCAGTTATTTTGTGCAATCTCCATCTGATGTTGATATATCAGTTCATGCAGGACGCTCAAGTCGTGGATTGGTTACAGGAAACTCCTATGTTTTAGGTACGGGAAGTAATAAAGTATATATTTATAATGGAAAAGGAGTGCAGGCAACATTCCCATTACAAAAATTTAGAACTAAGCTGAAAAATGAATAAGTTGATAAAGTATAGCATTGTATTGTTACTGCTTGTTTTTAAGGTGAATGCTTACTCACAAGAAATTCAAAGCATAGAATTATTGTATGTTGTTAATGGAAAAGAAAAGAAGATAAAAAGTGATAGTAAAATCCTTTTTATTCAAAATGAAGATACGATAGTGTCAGATATTTGCTGTAATAAAGTATATCTTCCATCTCTTGATCCATATAAAAATGTGGACATATCATTTTGTTTTGGGAAGAAAGAATTGTTCTTTGCTTCTATACCAGCTAAGAAATTATTAATAAATCAGAAAATTATATGGGAGCTTGGGTATTTTAAGAAATTTGGTGAAAGAGAAAAGGAAGAGTTTTATCAGGTGAAAGACTTTTCGAAACTAAAAGAACTTTACTACTGGAAATTTAGCCCACAAGAATTTGGTGATGGGACAATCACATTGGTTACTATTCCAAAGAGCTGATTAAGAAAGCCCAGCATCGTTCAGGTTTTCTCTTTTATAAAGCAGCAATATTTTTAAGTTTAATAGATTTAATAAACCCGTCAATAACCGAAAGGATATTCCCTTTATTGGTATCGTCTGCATATTCCGGTCATATTCACCCACTAATCTAGGAACAACTCATATAACAATTTCGTCTCTGAGGTTAGTAATGCTATTATTTGTACTCTTTAGTAAAATTTGGTTCTTCTCATAAATAAAAGACATTATATTTGTATTGAATTCTATAATAAAAACATTTGCGCCAAATAATTTCCATAATATTCTGCCTTTTGTTGCCTTTTGCGCTTTTTGCACAGGGAGGACAGGGAGATAATTGGTATTTTGGGATTAAAGCAGGAATAAGCTTCAATACAGCAAGTGGTGCACCGGAAGCGGTTTATGACGGGCAAATGGAAACTAACGAAGGCTGCGCCAGCATATCCGATGCTCAGGGAAATCTTTTGTTCTATACTGATGGCTCTGTGGTTTGGAACAGCCAGCATGACACCATGCCCAATGGCAATGGATTGCTGGGAAATTTTTCTTCGGCCATGTCTTCTATTGTAGTCCCAAAGCCTGGCAATCCATATTTATACTATGTTTTCACAGTACCTGAAGGACAGGAATCTGTGGGACTGCGTTATTCTGTTGTGGATATGAACTTGGATGGCGGTCTGGGCGATGTTACCTCAGAAAAGAATATATACCTCACCGGCCCTGTTCACGAGGCTGTTACATCGGTCAGGCATGGCGGCGGACTAGGCTACTGGGTCATTACCCACCTCTGGCAAACCAATACTTATCAGGCCTTTTTAATCGATGCAGATTCGGTACATACAACACCTGTTGAAAGCAATTGCGGACTTGTGTACATATCACCGGAAGGTGTCCCGGGAGGCTATATAAAAACATCCATGCAAGGGGATAAATTGGCCTGTTATATTGAGAATGTTAATCTTTATATGCAATTATCTGACTTTAATAATATTACCGGAGAAATATCTAACCCCATTCCAATACTGGACAACGATGGTTCCTATTGTCTTGAGTTTTCACCGGATGGCAGCAGGCTTTATGTAAGTTGCTGGGATTATTTAAAGCAATATGATTTGACGCAAGCCGATTCCTCTTCCATTGTCAATTCGATGCAGGTTGTTGCGATAAAGGAACCGCACCTACGCTCTTTCGGCGCCATCCAGATTGCTCCTGATGGAAAAATTTATTGTGTTCGTTTTTTGTCAACATGGTTAAGTTCTATTGAACAACCCAACGAATTAGGTGAAGACTGTATTTTTATTGATTCTGTTTTAAATCTGGATGATGGCTCAGGTGATTACTATGGAATGCTCGGCCTCCCCGCCTTCATCCAGTCCTTCTTCAACCCCGCAAATTTCACATGGGAAGGCCATTGCATTGGGGATACCACCTTTTTCGCCATTACTGATACCGCCTCCCAGGATTCTGTTTTCTGGGATTTTGGGGATACAATAACAGGCATCCTGAATAATTCCACATCATTTTTTCCCTACCATATTTATTCAGATACTGGTAGTTTCCAAGTCAGTGTTATTGGGTATAACAATAGCCTGAACGACACTACTTTGCAGGAGATTTTTATCCATCCTCTGCCTGTTCCATTTTTACCAACAGATACCGGCTTTTGTGAAGACTATGGTGTTAACCTCTGGCCGGGGGATTTTCAAAGCTACCTCTGGCAAAACGGCTCAACAGATACCAGCTTTTATGCGGATACAACGCTGAACGTAATTGTGGAAGTAACGGATGTCCACGGCTGCAAAGCCACAGACAGCACCCATGCTGTAGAGCATAGCAAACCATTGCCGGTGGTGATTTATCATGATTAGTATTGGGAAAAGGGTTGGGGATTTTCAATCGGATGTAAGGTAGGGGCGTGAAAACCCTATTACATGCCCTTAGTTTTTATTAATGCAACAGGAAATTTTATGTTTTAGACTTATGGTGCTTTTTTTTATTCAACTTATAGTCTGCATGATTCCACGAAATTTCCCGTAATACCTAATTTTAATGATTATAAATCTGAGAATCTATTTCAGGCTTTTTCACAAAAAATGACTAAACATTCGCAAGAAAGAAAGATAATGTATTTGCATTTTTGACCATCTCAAAATCACCGGCACTTGATTTCATCAATATTTCGCAAAAGGTAATCACCACTTTTTACTTTCAAATAGTCTTATAAGTTATGCCTTGAGAAGATGCCTTTTCTGCTTGAGCGAAGTTGAACCAAGCCTGCCGAAATGCCACGATTGTGTTTTTTAAGCGGTCTTCTGACTTTTGTTGTTTATCACAACAAACTCCCTGAAATTATCCCGATCAATTACTTCTGCCTGAGCATTATAGTTCTCTGTGAAGGTTTTGGGCAGTTTTTGTTTTTTCTTCTTATTCCATTTGAATTCATATCCAAATATTTTCCCTTCATTATCTTCCACAAAATCGACCTCCTGCTGCTGTTGGGTTCTCCAAAAATATGTTCGGGCTAAGCTCTGTTTGTATTCGTTTTGTTTTATCCGCTCTGATATCAAAAAGTTTTCCCAAAGAGCGCCTTTATCTGTTCTTAAATCAAGTGGGTTAAAGTTTCCAACCACCATATTTCGAATGCCATTATCGTAAAAATATATCTTGCTATTGGTTTTGATCTCATTGCGAATATTACGGCTAAAACTGTTCAGCTTAAAAATAATGTATCCTTTCTGTAATATGTTTATATAATTGCTGACTGTTTTTTTATCGACATTTACGATCTGAGCCAGTTCGGAATAGTTTGCCTCGCTGCCAATTTGCAGGGCAAGAGCCTGAACCAGTTTATCCAGTATTTCGGGTTTGCGGATATTAGCGAAAGCAAGAATATCTTTATAGAGATAGCTGTTTACTAGATTTCGTAATACGCTTACTTCATCTCCTGCGTTATTTAAAACATCTGGATAAAATCCATAAAGCATCCTATTTTCTAAATCCTGTTCTGCATGTAGATAACCATGGTGATTCTCAAATTCTTCCCAAGAAATGGGAAAAAGCTGATATTCCCACTTCCGTCCGGTTAAAGGTTCGTTGATTTTAGTGGATAAGTCAAAGGAAGATGAACCACTTGCAAATAATTGAACATCTTTGAACCTGTCCGTAATAATTTTCATAGTTAATCCAATACCTTCTATTCTTTGGGCTTCATCAATGAAGATATATTTATTCTTACCTATGATTGTTCGGATTTGTTCCGTTGATGGTTCTTTAAGCAAAGTTCGGGTTTTGGGATCGTCACCATCCAAGAGCAAATAGTCATTTGACTTCAAAATGGATTCGATCAAAGTTGTTTTTCCAACTTGTCTAGGCCCAATGACAATAATTGCTTTCTTGGATCCGATTCTTTTACTAATCCTGTCGGTAATGAGTCTGCTGTACATCCTTTTTCTACAAAAATACTAATTTTCGGGGATTATATTCCCTAAATATTATGATTTTTAGGGATTGTATTCCCTAATTGCTATGATTATGCAATTTTCGAGTTGCATGCGGTTTAGGGGAATTCATAGCTTTGTTTGATGTCAGGCAGGCTAAGATGCTTGTTTTTTTAAGAATCTTGGCTGTGTGTTCCTTGCTTGCTTTTGCGAGGCTGTTAAATAATTAGGAAATTCACAACAAAAACTAAGTCAGTTCCGGATGAAGCAATTCAAAGCCATTCACATATTTTGAGCTTTTCGTCAATCTAAATGGCAAAGCATTGGAAACAGGAATGGCCGCGGTATCGTCTTCTTTTTTGTACTTTAATTCCACGATTAAATCATCGGAACTGTATTTTTCGAAGAAGTAGCCATTTTGCATGCCAATACGATAGTAGTTTAGATGATCGTCCAGGGTGATCCTGAACTTATTGTCGAAACTCAGGAAATAGCAACGTTGGTAGGTGTTGAGTAAGGCCGGGCGTAACATTAGCATCACTTCTTTTGCCCAATCCGGCAAAGCGGAAGAATGGAACACTTCCCGAAGTTTTTGTCCGTTAAAAGACTCATCAAGAGTAAAAGGACTCAGGCTAAACGAGCGTTTATTGCCCAGCATTCCTTCTCGAATTTTAAATTCCAGAACAGGATTTTGAATTTCCCCGAACAAATTGCCATACCAGCGAATCCTGGCTTTTTTTCTACTGCCTTTGCCAGAAACATTATCTGTAAAGAAGGACATCTCCTCCGAATCGAGATAAATATTATTGATTTGACGCGGTTGGAATAAATTGGAAAAGGCAGCAGGATGCATGCGAATATGCTGCATTACTCCGGCTTTATGCATTTCCGTGACCACATATTTCCGTTCAAAACGGCTGTCTTTTTCGCTAAATGGCGGAAAATACATAAGCAATATTAAAAGGATTTGCTTTCAATAAAGGAGATGCGCACATCGCTGCCAAATTGCACCATATCCTTTTTAAAGGAATGAAGATCAGCTGGTTTTGGCGCATGAATCACAAAAGACGCTTCGATGGCCTGTTTGTTTTCATCATAGCGTTTCAAATTGCTTTTCTTAAAATTGGCATCAATTTTTTCAACAATTTGTGGCAATTCTATACTGCCCGCCGGTGCAGAAAAGTTGAGGTATAAATTAGGGTGTTGATATTGTGGGCTTAAAAAATGCCTGCCCCAAAGAATTATCATCGCAACAGCAAATGCTCCGAGTACAACTATGGTCTGATTTGCGCCCAAACCTAATCCCAATGCAATGGAAAGGAATAAATACGCCAATTCTTCGGGCTCTTTAATGGCGGCACGAAAACGGACAATCGAAAGTGCACCAACAAGTCCTAAAGATAATGCTAATGAAGATTTTACAATGGAAATAATCAGCATAGTAGTGAAAGCAATTAAAAGGAAAGTGCCTGCAAATTGCCTTCGGTTGCTAATAGTACGGCCAACTTTAACATAGGTAAACTCCAGGATTGTAGCCAGAATAATAATTACTACAGCATTAATCAGGAAATCGGTTAAGGATACTTTTTGCTCCTGAGTAATTAAGAATTTTTGAAATAATGCCCAACGATCGTTCATAAGATAAATTTAAAAGCGCAAATATAAATTGAAATTCGTGTAATCTTTCTACTATTCATAAAAATAAGAGGCAACATTTTTTAATTCGCCTTTGATGTGTTTCTTGTCCCGAAATACTTCAGAGCCTTTTTCAATCAGCATTTCTGTTTCTGTATGTTCTATAATACAGTTGTTTAACACCATTTTTGCCGGCCCGTATTCGGGTTTTTTCTGCAATAATACAATGCCGTACACACAAGAATCTACCGTGGTCGAATCAACAGAAAGTTCGCTAAGGTCTTTGGAGGCCAGTCCAATATTAGAATTGGTGATTAGAGTGTTTTTAATACTTAATGTTGATCCTTCACCACCACTAATTCCTTTATCCATTGCCCTATTAATACGAGTGTTGTTTATCAGGATATTGCTTCCGGAAAAGTCGATGGCATCGTTGCCAATATCGCTAAAACGAGTGCTTTCTACCAGCCCTTTGCTAAAGTCTGAATCGAAAGCATCCGCAAAAATTTTGCTGAAATATGAATTCTTCACAACAAAATTGGAACGAATAATATTTAATGCGTCTTCGCAATGGTTTTGTATGAAACTGCATCGCTCGATGGACACTTCGGATTCGTAAAAGCTTACCGCTCCGGTTAATGTCCAGCCATTATAATTTAAGGTGTTTAAATCCTTGAATTGCACATGCTGCAGCTCTGATTTTTTGTTGGCTTGCAACACTAAAAATCCATTCGATGATGAATCGGAGGAGAAAATAAGTATTTCCTGCTCTTGTGTTCCATGCATAAATACCGGTGATTCACTGATAAACATAGCTTGTTGAATGAAATCAAGATGGGTTCCTTTCGTGAAAATCACCTCATAGCCTTTAGGAACAAAAACCGGTTTATTGATTTGTGTATAGCCCTCTTTTACGAAGATTTTCCTGCCGTTAATTTCGGCAAAAATATTTGTGTCAGGAAACGGATAATTTTGTTGTAAATCTTGGAATGGGCTGTTTTTAAGGCTTGGTGCCGGCCATGGATTGATTTCTTTTCCGAAATATTCATAACCGTCTTTTGGTGCATACAGTAAATAGCTGGCAGCATCATTAATAATCCACACCGAATCCCTAACGGGCAATCCGTTTTTGCTTGCCGATAATTGTATCGCAGGAGAAATGGCTTGATTTAGCCTTTTTGCAGTTGAGCCTGTTCCAATTAGATAAAAGTCTTCCGGGAAATAGCTTTCAATAAGCAGCATGCAGCTGTCTCCGGCAATTTTCTGCTTATAGACATTCACAAGGTTTTTCGCGAAAGAAAAGGGAAGGATGCTATCGAAATCTTTTTGTTGATACAGCTCGAAAGCAGCTGTGCTTTGTCCTTCCAGAAGTTTATGGTATTGCGATTCCAATCGGGGAAGGTCTTTCCTGATCCGTTTGGCATTTTCTTTTATCTCATTTGCAAAGAAATGGCTTTCAGGGAATTCCATTTGTATCAGGGAATCATAATATTGGGTTTTATCATGATAGGCGGCAAAAACGGAATCAATATAGTGTTCCTGAGACATTATTTTTAGATCGTTATAGTAGAGTCTCAGAAAAGCAGTGTCTTCAAAAAGGGCACGCATCATTGCAAAGGATGGGAATTCTGTTCCTGCTTGGTCGTACAGCCCGTAAATGCTTTTGTTTCTGGCCATTTCAAGACCAATATCGGAATAGCCATCATAGGCAATTGGTTCGAGTTTGCATAAAACCGGATTATAATAAAAGCGTTGATTATGCCAAATCAGGCTGTGTTTGGCGAGAAATACATCGGTAGAGGCATAGAAAACCGAGAGTGCTTTTAGGTTGAAAATATCCGAAGCGGGTTTTTTGCGCTCCTTGTATTGCAGCATCAGATTTTGTGCAATAATATATTGATTGCTTAAAACAGGGCTTTCTGCTATTTTTGATGCTCCAAAAGGCATGATGGGCGCAGATTCAAAAACAGCTGTTTTTTTCAGGTTCATTTTGCCTTCTGCATTTAATACCCTGGTGTCCCAAAGTGCATTCTCAACAAAGCGTAATATGGGGCCTTCGCGTTTGTCCTGCGATTCGATTAGCTGTTTTGCGAAATGTTCCTCCCAAGCGTAAATTCCCAAATTTCTTCCATTTAGGGTCATGGGGCTAAATCCATATCTGGTAGCTAAAACGGATTGAGAAAAGAGGAATTCATGCCAAAGCCATTCGTTTACACCAAGACGTGCCAATGGGTTTTGAAACGAAAATACTTTCATGTGCTTCCATGTGTTTGCTTTCTTTAATTTGATGCGGAAAGACCATTTGTCGCCATGAAGATGGTCGAGCCAATCGCCTTTTAAACGCATTTTTGCCTTCATTATATGAAGACTGTCGATAATAAAGCCTTTAATCCAATCGCTGTCTTTGCTTTGTAAAACCCCGGCGCTAAATGCCCGTTTTCTGGTTTTCATCAATTTTAGGTAATCAGATGTGTCGAGCTCAATATGGAAAGCAGTTTCTTTGTATTCGGGTCGCTCAATCGATTTTTTGATGGAGATCGAGAAGTCGTCTAAATAAACAGTGTCTTGTCCGAAATTCCATAAAAATAGCTTTAGCTCGTTATAAGGATTAATCGGTGGAACATAGAAATTCAGAACCAGTTCTTCCCACTCATTTGGGTTTTCATTCGGGTTTTTATAATGGCGTTTATAAAAACCGGCTTCATTAATTGCAGCAACAATACTTGCTTCACTGCCTTTTTTCCAGACCCTTGCTTCTACATAGCTGTCTTGAGGGACATCTGATAATGTGACGGATAATGCATAGGGGTGTTTAGGAGTAAGCATTACAGAATAAGATCCGCTATGTGCTTCTTCCATTGTTCGTAATGCTGCTGCTGAAAAGTGATAGTTGCTGTCGCTATTCGCCAGGATTTTTTTCCCATCCACAGTAATTTGTTCTACATCAGTAGCAAGCACAAAAGTTTCCTTCAAACCTTTTGGTTGGTAAACACATGCATTGAAGAGAATTGCCGTGAGAAGGAGTGTGGCTGCAAAAGCCTTTGGGAGTAAGGGTTGCTTCATTATTTTGGGAACAGGGTCTTTCGTGTGTTTTCCGTGAATGAATTTTTAAAATATTGGCGGCAAAGTTAAGCAAAAATTATTTTTGCGTTAAGCGGTCTCGTTCACAAAATTACCGCCTACGCGAATTTGCATTTCGTGCCATTTTAAACCAAAGCAACTCAATAAACAGCTAAGGCAGGGAATTAAAGCGGGACGAACATTCGACCTCGCTGAGATGTGAATATACGATTGCAATTATTCTAGAAATATTTAATTCCTCTAGGGTTGTTCTAAAGCAAATTATTCGCCCTGTAAAATCAATAGTCCGGATTCTTTCTAAAGAAGCCTAAGTCCTAATAATAATTATATTTGTCCGTTATTGGTATTCGTGATGTTTTGAATTAATTGGTGTTTTGTCAATTAATTTTTGTTTTTAATGTCGGTCATCAGGTAGATAATCTTTGAGCAGTTATGTTGCAATAAAGCAATAGAAGAGAGAAAGGGATCGGAAATTAAGGACAAGTATAAATTAGATTTTTTTAACTGTTTTTTTTAATTGCTTATGCTCTTTTCGAGCCTCATTTTTTTGTTTGTTTTTCTTCCGCTAATCCTTACGGTATATTATATCGTTCCCCGAAAAGCGAAAAACAGTGTACTGCTTGTTTTTAGTTTGCTCTTTTATGCCTGGGGCGGAGTAAGCTATTCGGTCATATTACTGGCTTCAGTGCTCATGAATTTTTTATTCGTCACCCAAATTGGTAAATGTCTGAGAAATAAAAAATTATGGTTGGCTGTCGGTTTGGTTTTTAATATTTCCATTCTATTTGTTTTTAAATACCTTGATTTTTTTATAGACAATATAAACAGCCTAGGTCAGTTTTTTAGCTCTGATTTTGAGGCGCTTCCTTTTGCACATATTGTATTGCCACTAGGTATTTCTTTTTTCACTTTTCAGCAGATGTCGCTTTTGTGGGATGTTTATCGTGATCCCAATCCTGTGCGCTTAAAATTTTTGAATACGGCCTTGTATATCAGTTTTTTTCCGCAATTAATTGCCGGTCCTATTGTTCGTTATAATGATATCATCGAGCAGATTAGGCATCGAAAAGAAAGCATAAGCCTGTTTCATTCCGGCATACAAAAATTTATTCTCGGACTTTTTAAGAAGATTGTTTTTGCCAATTCCTGTGCTGCTATTGCTGATTCCATAATGGACAATAATATTGCAGAAATAAGCACGCCCATTGCCTGGCTTGGGATTATCGCTTATGCTTTTCAAATTTATTTTGATTTTTCAGGCTATTCCGATATGGCAATTGGCTTGGGCAGAATGTTTGGTTTCAGGATATTGGAGAATTTTAATTTTCCATATATTTCGCATAGCATCAAAGAATTTTGGCGCCGTTGGCATATTTCCCTTTCCTCATGGTTTCGCGATTATGTTTATATCCCATTGGGAGGAAACCGCCTTGGGGTAAAACGCACATATTATAATTTACTTATCGTATTCCTCCTTACAGGATTTTGGCATGGTGCTACCTGGAGTTTTGTGTTTTGGGGCATTTTTCATGGATTGTTCCTGGTTTTTGAGCGACTTGGTTTTGATAAACTTTTAAATCGGCTGCCGAAAATAGTTAGCTGGTCTTATACCATGATTATTGTACTCATCGGCTGGGTCTTTTTTAGGATAGAGCATTTTCAGGATGCGGGACTTTATATTGCTAAAATGTTTGGCTTTGGGGCCTCTAATGATGTTCTCTTGTTCGATTATTTGGATCGGGAACGTCTTCTTGTTTTGTTCCTGGCAGCACTTTCGAGTACTACGCTTTTATTAAAATTAAAGGATTTTATAAAACGACTTGGAGTAGGAAAACTTTATGTTCCAATAATGTTTGCACGCGATATCCTTCTTGTTTTTATGCTGCTTTATTCTGTATTATATATCAATTCAGGCTCTTATAACCCATTCATCTATTTTAGGTTTTAGTATGAAGGCTTCATTCCCAAATATTAAGTATAATTTATTGATCCTCTTTTTATTGATCTTGTTACTTCCTGCATTGAATAGTATTAGTGGTGCATGGAAATTCGAGCGAAAAGATGAAAATAGGACCTATAAGGATTCTTTAAGCTTGGATTTTGGTCGCCTCGATGCTTTTCCTCCGGAAGCCGAAGAATATATCAATGATAACTTTTCTTTCAGAAGCCCATTTTTAAATCTCTATCATTTTATCAAGTACTATTATTTTAAGGTTTCCCCACATCCTGAGCGCACTATTATTGGGAGCGATGGATTTTTCTTTCTCGCAAAAAAAGAGAAAAAAATATTTGAAGGAAAATTAAATTTTACCGAAGATCAATTATTGGCTTTTAAAAAGGAATGGGAAGAACGAAAGAACTTTCTCGATTCATTGCATATTAAATATTATTGGGTGATCGCTCCTTTTAAACATAATATCTATTCCGAACACCTGCCATTTAATGTCTCTCGGCAAAATAAACAGAAAAGGGTCGATCAGCTGAAGGAGTTTTTGAAAGAACCTTTCCCAAACCTGATTCTCGATCCTTCTGCAACTCTGATAAAAGCTAAGGATACAACTAAATTGTTCTATACACTCGATAACCATTGGAACCTAAGTTCTGGGTTTATTACTTCTCAGCTTTTGCTTGCGCAGATACGGACCGATTTTCCGAATAAAAATATTCCGAATATTGCGCCTTTTGTGTGGAAAGACTCTACTTTACAGCAAGGAATTCATTATACAGTAATCGGAATTGAAAGTATTAGCGAAGTTGATCGTTTCCCTGTTTTTTTGAGGGAAGAAGCGGAAAAGGCACCAAAATATGGTTTTCCTGTTATTAAAAACTTTCCCTATCCCTGGGATTATGAGCAGCGCTATGTGAATAAAACAATCAAAAATGGACTGAAGGTTTTGTTTATACGCGACTCCTTTGCCGGACAAATGATTCCCTTTCTCAAAGAATCTTTTGCCGAAAGTGTTTTTATTTTTGATTCATGGAGATATCAATTAAATAAACCAATTATCGAAGCTGTAAATCCTGATGCAGTGGTTTTTATTGGTCTGGAAACACATCTCGAATCGGTGATAAAGGAGTATGAATAAAAAACCCTGAATAGTAATACGAAGGTATTCCTACTCAGGTTTTTTATGTGTTTTCTCTATGTTTTAGAACAAAAATCCCAAATCAATTTCGAATTGGTTCATGTTCAGCTCAATTTGTTGCGAGGGGTCAAATGGATTTGTTCCCGTAACGGTATTCGGTAGTGCATAGGTAACAGCAAGGTTCATCTGGTGGTTTCCCAAAATACGTGTTAATCCTAAGGATACATGATGCTCATTAACGGCAGGTGCCAAGATATTGAACATTACCTCGGTTTCCCGGATGGGCTGTTTGCCATAAGAATATCCAAATCGGAATTGCCAGTTTTCTACTTGCCTGAATTCTGCGCCAACTTTTACAATGGTCATATTTTCCCATCCAAAACCGGCTCCATTATCGCTGCCTAAAGCAACAAAATCAGGATTGGGCATATACGCATCCTGAGGCGATGTCATATTGGGGTTAGGAATCATCGGCATCATTTGACCGGCAATCATCGGATTTGCTATTGATGCAACATCACCATAGCAAATGTGTTTTACGTCCAGCATAACCGTCATATCTTCACAAAGATCATAAGAAATACCGGCTGTCCAGTTTGTAGGAATATCAAACCCACCTTCTTCGGCAAATAATCCCTGATATTCTGTGAATTTGCTCATGCTGATTTTTGGCTGAAAACTTGCTCCTAGCCTAAAACCACTAAAAAGTTCGCCTTGATAACCAATACGGAAACCAATGCCATTTGAATTGCTTTTGCCATTATTGGTTACGTAAGCGCTACGGTCAACAGCCATTCCGGGCATACCGGCTGAACCCATATCCCTGAATGCTTCCAAACCATTGGCTTCGAAATTTTGAAAAGCAAAAATGGCGGAAACACCAATGCTGTGCTTTTCGCCAAAAAGTCGTGCATAGCTGAGTGACAGGAACATCTGCTCAATATTTACGCCTGTTGGACTGCTTACATTGACCATTGGATTAGGAAATCCATTTGGCATGGGGTTTCCAAAACCTGCTATGGTCTCGCTATAATATGTCTTTGTGTTATAATCGGTATTCATGCCGCCATTACCGAAGAAATTTAGTCCAATGGTATTTTTCTCGCCTAGTTTGTAGCTAAAAGCAAGCGCGGGAATAATAAAAGTTGTTGAACCACTTTCCACTGTTCCTTCTGCCAGGCCAAAAAGCATCTGACGGCCATCGTATGGCCAGTACTGAGGGGAAGTTGGAGCGCCTATAATGCTGTATTTACGGTTTGGATTAAACAAACCAACGCTTAACTCAAAACTCATTTTCTTATTCAGAAAACCAATGCCCGCAGGGTTGATGGCTGCCGAAAATGGCGAATGTAACCAAGCAATACCGGCACCGGCAAAGCCTTTGTTTTTTGTTCCCTGACCCGTGCTAAAATAGCCGTCAGTGGCTTGCGCGTCAATGCTTAATAAAGTAAAAAGCAGAGCGATGCCTAGATAATTGAATATGCGTAATTTCATATTTTTATGTGTTTGGTTTAATTATGTTTCTGAAATTAGAGACAAACTTAGTCTTTCATATATAGTTATACATGTTTTTACATGTGATAACTGTCATATTATGATAATTATCATAAAAAGTGTACATTTGCTTCAAAGCAATAATCCATGAATCCTTCACTGAAACTGCCCAGCTGTGATGTGTGCACATTTAAAACTGCAATGTTTAATTCAATTCCCGACGATCGTCTCGGATTGATGAGTAGTTGTAAAGAGCAAAAGATTTTTAAAAAGGGAGAGCTAATTTGCATGGAAGGCGCTCCCATCGACTCCATTATCTATATGCATAAAGGTCTGGTGAAGCTGCATAAGCGCATTTCTGAAAGCCAAAGTCAGATCATCAGTATTGCCAAAGCCTTTGATTTTATTGGTTTGATTTCTGTTTTTTCCAGAACTGAATATCGTTATTCCATTACTGCGATTGAGGACTCTTCGGTTTGTTATATTAGTAAGGAATGCATGCTCAAAGAAATAGAGGAAAATGGCGCTTTTGCTCTAGATATTATTCAGAGAATGAGCAAAGTAACTGATGATATTCTTGAATCAACATTTGCCCTTCACAGGAAAAACCTTCGTGGAAGGATCGCGCATATTTTACTCGATTTTTCTGAAAATATTTATAAGAAACCGGTCTTTGAACTGCCTGTTGCCCGCCGTGAAATTGCTGAGCTGATTGATATGCGCACCGAAAATGTAATCCGCATTTTTTCGGAATTTAGAAAAGATAAAATCATCCGCATCAACGGCCACGAAATCGAGATCCTGAATTTGGATATGCTGCACCGTATTAGTAATTCAGGCTAGGAGTGGAGGGCTTTTGGGAATTCTCAGGCCGAAAACAGAAATCTTATTCTTTCTGCCATTTTCATACATATCCCTAATAAATGTATAGAGGTCAGTATGTAAGTGCATATTAAAATGATTTTTATAACAGGTATTATAAATTTTTATGCCTCGATATTAGATAAATTAGATTTCTCCATACAGCTTTTCGCTTCGCTGGGAGCTTTCTGTCGAGAAGCCAATACCAGTAAAATCACATTCCCCTAAGACCAATTATATACTGAATATCAGGCTTTAAACCAAATCGGGTAACAGCAGAACAAATCGGATTTGAATTATTTTTGTTGTAAAAATGTTGTATCTTTGTTTTCAAATACAACAAAACTTCAACTATGAAATACAATATTAGGATCGCCCCAGAGAACAGAAAGGACAAGACAGGTAGCTATATCAGGGAAAGAGTGCCCATTATGGCTGACATCAAATTCGGGGGTCAAAGATTAATGATGTCCATTGGATATAGGATCGACTGGGATGATTTTGACCTGAACACATTCCGGATTAAAAAAGATGCGCGTGGTTACGAAGGAAAACGAAGGGTCAGCTTCAGGACAATCAATAAAAGAATTAACCTAATTGAAGTTAAATTGGGAGAATTTTTTGAGAATAATGGGGATATTAAAAAGGAAGAAATAAAAAAGGAATTTTACCGTATCGTGAAAAACCAGCCGGAATCAAAACAAGGAGCAATACTCCTAGAAGATTTCTGGAAAGACTATATTCTCAATCATTTGATTTCTAAAGGCACAAAAAAAAATTCTGCAACAGTATTGAAGCATTGGAAGCGTTTTTGTAGATACTATAAGTACAATTTAGACTTTGACCTTTTCTCAGTAGATAATCTGCGGAAATTTGAACGATTCTTAAATAACGGCATTGATGATGGAATTAAAAAAGGAATCAATGTTTGCGCTCAATACCTATCCTTGACCCGGTCATTCCTAAACTTTGCCCGAAAAGAATTAAAAAGGGATGGAATCATCATTCAAGTACATTTTGGATCGGAAGGCTATCAGATGCCAAAACAAAAATATGGAGACCCCATTTTTATCAAAAGCCATGAAAGAGACCAATTATATAAACATGTTTTCAAACAGGAACATTTAACGAGAGTTAGGGATATGTTTGTTTTTCAGTGCCTGGTAGGATGCCGCATTAGCGATCTGCTCTCTTTCACAAAAAATAATATAAGGGACAACACATTGTTCTTCATTCCCCAAAAAAACAGAGCAAAAAAGAATGAAACAATCTCTGTGCCCCTGAGACATGAAGCCCAAGAAATCATAGGGCGTTATAACTGCCCTAGCGGCAAACTCTTTCCTTCTATTTGCCTTCAGGGTTACAACGAATACCTAAAGGAAATATTCACAGAAGTAGGAATAACAAGGATTGTTACCCGATTAAACCCCACTACAAATGAACCAGAAGAAATACCAATAAATGTAATCGCCTCTTCGCATATGGGTCGTAGGGCTTTTATCGGAAACCTATTTGGTAAAATCGACATTCCAATTATCGCAAGTATGTCAGGGCACTCTGAAAACAGCAGATCCTTTTCTAGGTATTACACTGTAAACCCCGAGCACAAGAAAGACGCATTGGATAAGTTATAAGCCATTTGCCCTCAATACATCATTAAACCGGGATTGAAGTAAGCCCTTCAATCCCGGTTTTTCTGTTTTATGCCATGGCGTCATGTCATTCTTGTGCATGATTGGTGGCCTATCATGTTGGTATAACATACTGACAGCTTTAATTGTGCTAATATTTAGCAATAATTTTCACTTTTTATGTGATATTTATATGATTAGTATTTTCATTATAATATACTGATATTAAAGTATCTATAATAGATTATGTGATTTTATAAAAAAATGTGATTTGATAGAGAATCATATAAAATGTTGTTAATCAATTATTTATGGCATGATTTGCATGGTTTTTGTTTGTGATTAATGCATACAAAATTAAAAAATACACATATGCAAAGATCGGAAACAATAACATTATCCGGGGATGAATTTCGGAGGCTCATCCATACGGAAGTCAAAAAAGCCCTCAAACTGAGAAAGCCCATTAAGAAAAAAATGCTGCACGGCATTTCGGAGCTGGCAAAATTCTTAAGGGTATCAGAACCTACAGCTCAAAAAATGATTCGGCAAAAAATCATAAAAGGGTTCAAAGAAGGGCGCACTTATATTTTTGATCCCGATAGCATTATCAAGGCGATTTTTAAAAATTCCAAATAAACACTAAAAATTATGAAAAACAAGGAAGTGCTTCGTAAGAAGTATCCCGGAGTTCCACAAGAGGAGCTAGTTCCCTTTGACAAGTTCAATATTTTCGTCGACCATGGAAAATATTACACCTTGGACAATAAGAATAAGCCTGTTGTACTATCTAACTTTATCCTAGAACCGATTGCCCAGATTAGAAATGAGGAACTCAATGAATCCTCTTACATGTATTGGATAAAAAACACACAAAAAGAAAGGCAGCTGATTTGCTTGAAAGCAGAAAACCTCTGTAGAAACAATAGTTTTGCTGCTTTGCTCCTAAACCATGGATATTTTGTTTGGAAAGGGACAGATAGAAATTTAAGCAACCTCTTTGAGCGATTAAATGAAAAGATTGAACGATGTCTTGAATTCAATACCCTGTTTTGGCAGGAAAAATACAGGGTCTGGGCATGGGGAAATGGTATCAGTACCATAAATGGTGAGTTTATACCCGCCTCTGAAACAGGAATTGTGCATTTCAATGGAAAATCGTTCTTTATCAGAGCCTGTTCCAATTTAATAAAGGATGAGTCATCAAAGCTTAAAAATGAGCGACACCTTAACTTCAGTGATAAAAACCCGATTAGTACCCTGGATTGGTCAAGGCTGCTTCTTGAAGCCTACGGCAAAAAAAGTCTTGCCGGAATTTGTTTTGTGCTCATGTCGATATTCTCTGATTTTTTATTCGCGGAAGAAAGGGCGCTGCCAGTACTAAATTTAATCGGGAAACCAGGGTCAGGGAAAAATGAATTTGCAGGAAGCATTATTAGCGTGCTATACAATACTTCCGATTTAAAACCGCTCTCTTTGGCCAACAAAACAGTATCTAGCCTATCCGACCGGCTGATGCTCTATCGTAATGGCATTGCGTTTCTTGATGAATTTAGGAATGTTAAAGAGGACGAATTGCTGTTGAAAGACATCTACAATAGAACACCACGCAGCAGAAGTGATATGCCCGGATTGAAGAACCCGGAAATCTACGCAACAGCATTAGTCGCTGGAGAGCACTATCCCGAACAAGAAGCATTGGTTACACGTATCATCCCGATAAAAAGTGAAGACACCTCATGGTCAGAATTACAGACCGAAGCTTTTAATAAATTGAAGCAAATGGAGAGAGAGCCCTTTAGTTTAATACTACAGGAAATCCTGCAACACAGAAAAGCAATAGAGACGAATTTCACGGCCATAAAAAACAGTGAGAGCAAGTCTCTTAAAGACAGTTTAAGCGATAAACAAGTTCCCTCGCGAATAATCAATAATTATTCAATTTTGCTTGCTGTTTTTAAAATCCTGGATCAGGAAGGGCTAAAACTTGCCTTCACCTATGATGAACTCAGATCCTATTTCCTTGAACTAATTGATGAGCAGATGGAGGCATTAAGCAATACTGGTATTGTAAATAACTTCTGGAAGACAATGGAACACATGCTTGCCAGCTACAACACTGTTGCCATGGAGAATATACATTCTGAGAATTTGAAAGAAATAAAATTACTGGTTACAAAACAGACTGATGAACATGAGAAACGTGAAGCCTTCAGCTCAGGCAGGGACAGGTACTTTACAAAGAGCTTTTTGAATAGCAAACAATTAATTTTCATTACATGGCGGTCTCTATATACCAACTACACTATATCTGCTAGGCGATTGGGTTATGAGGTTATTTCTGAAAACAACCTAAAGGATTACCTGAGGTCATCAGAGGCATATATTGGCAAAGTCAACAACTATGGCGCGAGGAACTTAAATGCCGATGTATTTGATAGCGACAAGCTCAATGTTACTCTTTCAAATTAAACAGAATGATTCGTTACAATTGGGTCATTTTTATTTTTAAAGGATGCATTTTCCCCTAAATCCCCTATCTAACTCTAATAAACTATATAAATACCTATAAATGAATAATATAAATAAGTATAATAGTAATAGGGAATAGGTAGGGGAATAGCAGGGGTTTTAGGGAAATCTTTTTCTCTTTTAGGAAATCCCCTACAATCCCCTAAAGTTCCCTAAACGATTATTAAACATAAAACCTTAAAAATCAAATACTATTAGTTTTGATAGGGAAATAGGGGATTTTTCATAGGTATGGCAAATATAAATTAAAACCAGTAAATAAATGAACAAAAAATTCACAAACAAATTGGAAACAGCAAAAGAGGTTAGAATAACAAACTACTTATGCAGGTGCGGCCATCAACCTTCTTACTTGGGCAATGGGCGAGCCAAATACTTTAGCCCCTTGCGCACAAAAGAGAGAACGCCAAGTTTTATGGTCGATGTGGAACGGAACACATTTTGTGATTTTGGCACAGGGGATCATGGAGACATCATTGATCTGTGCAGAAAAATGGAGAATAAAACGTTTCTGGAGGCAATTGAAAGCCTGTCGGGCAACAATGAGCCATTACCTCCTATCCACATCAGCAGTCAGCCATTAAGGAGGACGCCACAAAGGAAAAGCGCGATAAAGCTACTGCGGAGTGATGATCTGCAGCATAGGGCATTAATCAACTACCTTAGGGAGCGGGGAATATCTACTGAAATTGCCAAAAGCTATTTGAATGAAGTGTACTATCAGGTTAATGCTAAATCCTATTTTGCCCTTGGGCTGATGAATGACAAAGGCGGTTTTGCTAGCAGGAACAAATACCAGAAATACAATATTAGCCCGGCATATTTCAGCACCATACCAAAAGAAGGAAGCAATGCGATGCTTCTATTTGAAGGGTTTATGGATGCTTTGTCTTATCTGGAATATTATTCTTTTAAGGCTTTCCCTGATCATGCGATTATTCTGAACAGTACGGTTCACGCAGAGAAAGCTGTTAAACAAATGGGGTCTTATGAATATATTGATTTGTTTCTCGATAATGATGAGGCCGGGGAAAAGGCCGCGAAAGTTTTTCAGAACGCATTCCCTCATGCCGTGAACCGCTCAAAAAGCCTATTCCCTGAACACAATGATTTTAATGAGTTTTGGATGGATGTGAATAAGAATAATTGAGATAGGGTTATTGCCAACAATAAAACACCACCTACTATAAAAAAAGATTTCTCCCTGCAAAGGAATTAGAATTAAACCGAAAAGACCAAGTCCGTACCAAGTCCGTGTCAAGTAGTGGCAAATAAGCACCGACACCGGCACATTTTCAAAGTATAAATTCACCGTAAAATTCTTTGCTGGGAGCAAAATACCCACTTGGTAGCCGGATGGTATGGGTTTGCTAAAGAATTAGTAGAGCTCTGAGAGTCTTTATTGCTTTGCTCAAACTTAACAGTTAGCGCGGATTTGCAATCCGTGCTATATATACAATATAAATTTTATTGATCCAATGACTTTAGTAGTCATCGGATCAATAGTGCCAATAAAAACACACTAACGCAGCACATTTAATTTTTGTGAATAGCTTTGCCTCCCTGTTTCTGTTTGGAGGATGTATATGCCTGATTTTATGGATTCGGGCAGTTGTATGCTGACATTATGTTTTCCGGCGCCGAGGAAGGTTTCTTTTAGAATGCCAAGATCGCGTCCATTTATATCATGCAAACGGAAAAGGATATTGGCAGGCATTTCCAACTCAAGCTGTGCATAAAGCACATCTTTGGCCGGATTGGGCGTAATTAAAATGCTCTCGGCAGGGCTTTGAGCGGGTTCGCCCACTCCTACGCCCCATAAATCGAGGAGGTTAACTGATTTGCATTGTATAATGTCGTAGTTAAAGGTATCCTGAACATAGGTAACGATCTTTACTTGTTCCGGATCCCAGAAGTCTTTTAGGCTGAACGACATTTCCCATTGTTTGGGACTTGTTTCCGATCCATCCATAGCAAAAGCAATACCGTTTGTATCCGGTAAGGCCATTTGTACAACATCATCGAAGTATTCTAGACGGTATAGGTCGGGTATTTTGGGGTTTGCATTGGACGGTATATGTGAGCGCGTAATGACCGTGCGTAGCTTTAGCCGCTCATTCACAATTGGCGCTTTTGGTGTGAGCTCTACCATTACACTATAATCCAAACCGGAATGGGTACCAAAAATATCCAGAATGAAAGGGCATTTTTGGTTCTCTTTTATTTCCGGCAGGTATTCACGATATATATTTTGCCAAAAAGTAGCTTCTAAATTGCTAATAGCCCTCCCGGGGAGAATACTCCAACGTGGTAGATGTGGCTGTTTTGCATTAGACGGTTTTCCTGGTGCAAAGGTAAATCCATAATCATTCATGCATGAAAAAACCGTAGGCATTTCTGAGGAATCAAGTACTTCATCGTAGATATAATTTACAAAAACAACACTATTCATTTCATTCTTAATTCTTGCTATGGTATCCACAACCGCTTTCAATTCTCGGGGATAGCTATCATAATCATAACCAAAAGAATATCTTGTGGAATATAGTACGTTTACACATACTTCGTTTTGAAATGGATTGGTATAAGAATCCAAATCAAAGAGAGCTGTATTGTTTTCCTGCACCTGATCGCCTTCACAATCAACTTTGTATTCAACATGGTATAGATGATTGTTATAGGGCAAAATCAATTCCGGAAAAGAAACAGAGAGGGTGTCCATATGCTGCATTTCCTGCACATTAACAGATTCACTATAGACCACTTCCCCGCTCAGGTGTTCCCTGATCGTGCATACTGCATTGCCATTTATTGCCTGAATACCGGGATTCATCAGCAGCACACATGGTATATATGGCGAATTATTTGAGGCATGCTTATTTGGATATTGATCAATGATTGCTAAATCAGTTTGTGGGGGCACATACAACCTTATATTATCTAAACTTATCCATATTTTACCACTCCAAATTCCAAAAAAAGACTCAAGTTTAAGTTTAAATTGAAAGCCTGGTTTCTTAAAAAATGATGAATCAATGGCACAGTTAAAGGGTATTGATTTAAAATTATTATTTTCAATCATCCATCTATAATGGCATATGCTGTACCAGTCTTCCATTTCATTATTATGCACGTAGAGTTCAATGTCTATTTCCCCTGCATCGAAATCATGCTCAAGCCGAAAATAATCCATACTAAAATTGATATGATCATATGTAGCAAGATCAAGAACTGGTGATATGAGCTTTAAATCATTAGAACGTTCTTTTTCTGGCTTGTTTTTGAAGTCAGCTTCGCCACAGTAATTGAAATAGAATTCCGGCGGATTAGAGCCACAAAAGCTCGTATTAGGCAGGCTATAGCCAAATACAGTATGACTGGCGCTTGTATCAATTTCCCACTTATCGAGAGAGGCCTGCCCTTCGTTGAAATCTTCGAGAAATACAGTTTGGGCATAGCTACCGCTTTGCATTGAATAACAACACCATAAGGAAATCAATAAGAATAGTTTTTTCATGATCAATGTGTTTTTTGTATGTATAATCTTTATAAAAAATATTTATTTCAACATAAATCCCTGTAAATAAGATAAATATATTTAGATTGATTTTAAATTACAAAAATTTATCAAAATATAGGTAACCTTTTTGGGATCAAATATATTAATTATTAGAACAAAGAACACATTGTGTAATAGTACGACAAATATAGTATTAATTTTTAAAAGAGCAGCAACCAAATATTATGAAAAAAAGAAATAGTTTATTTATTATTGCTATTGTACTTTTTGTATTACTTTCAATTCAATCAATAGCTCAGCAAAACCCTTGTTATACCGAAGGAACTGTCGCCTTAGGGCAATCTGGAACGGCATTTAATGGGGCTTCGGTAACTGGATCTAGAGCATTTGGCCTTGGGCGTGGCACTACAGTCTCTTCTATATACTGCACTGCAATTGGAAAAGCAAATACAATTGGCTCAAATTCTGGTTATAGTGCATTGATTGGAAATAATAATAAACTCCCAGATAGTTGTAGGTATTCCATGATTTTCGGAAACGGGAACGAGGTTCTTGCTGGCATTGACTACAATGTCTTGATTGGTCATGATATTAAAACTTATGGCGAAATGACACTTGGCATAGGTAAAGACCTTATTCTCAATGGTGAATATAGTGCCGCATTAGGACTTGATCTTACTACCGAAACACTTGCCCACCATTCCATAGCTATCGGTTTTGGAACTAAAACATTTGAGCCGTATAGCATTGCACTTTCGGCGAACAGTATAGCGCCTGCGCTATACATACAAGGAAATGATGACACTACGGATATAGGATTTGTAGGAATTGGGAATAAGGATCCGAAAGCGATGTTAGATGTTTCCGGTAACATAAGGATTACCGGAAATGAGAACGCTTTATTATTTGGAGAAGAGGAAGGTAATCATGTCACAAATTGGGGGGTTTATGTAAAAAGTGGGGATTTGCGCTTTGTTGAGACAATCTATACTGAGGATACTTCGGCTGGAGATGGCTTTCCGCCACCACCACATTATTCCATTTCTATATTGCCATCTCTGGTTATTGAACAGGGCACTAGAAATATTGGTATTGGAGCCGCTCGTCCCTTGCAAAAACTCCACGTTGATGGAAACTTTTTAATCAACACACCTAATGCATCTCTTTTATTTGACGATGCCGCAGACCCTGAAAACCCTAACGGCCGCTGGGGAATAAAATATGAATCATCAGGTCTTAATTTCTGGAAACCAGTCAGAAATCTTGAGTCCCAAGGAGAAGAGGAGCTAAATTATGCCATTTTTATTTCAGATACAGCGGGAAATATTGGGCTAAATACTTCATATCCCTGTGAACGCTTACAAATTGGCGACCGATGGACATTTCATGATGGGGGGAACAAAATTATAGGTTATAACTGGGACTGGTTATCGGTTGAAGGAAGTGGATATAGCCGAAGGATATTAGATGGCAAATCGTGCTGGATGAGTATGAGTGAAACCGGAGATATTGAGTTCAGTTCCGCGCCGGAAGGAGTTGCCGGGGAATCGTTTGAAAACCAAAAACATTCGAATATATGGATTGGAAACAATGGGAATGTTGGCATTGGATTGGACGGCTATTCTGATTATAATATATTGAGAAATTCTACAAGCAGTAAACTTTGGGTTAAAGGTGGTATTACCACAACCGAAGTTTGGGTAAAGCTAGCAGTAGACTGGAGCGATTTTGTTTTCGATAAGGATTACCATTTACGACCATTGTCAGAAGTTGAATCATTCATCAAAGAAAATGGTCACCTTCCGGAAATCCCCAATGCAGCCGAAGTGGCTGAAAAAGGAATAAATGTTGGCGAAATGGACGCTAAATTGCTTCAAAAGATAGAGGAACTGACATTGTATGTTATTGAGCAGCAGAAACAGATAGAAGAGCAACAGAAACACATTGAGACATTGCTAAAGTCACAAAAATGAAAAGACAAAAAAAAGGAATAATTCAGAGCCGCATTGTTGTTTTGCTTCTTTGGTTGATCTGCCTGAATGTTCATGCTCAGGAACTGGTATTCGATTGGTTGCAGAATACATCCGATGAAAATGAAATTGTTATTACAGACTGTATCTTCGATCAGGATGGAAATATTCTTGTTACAGGCAATGTCCCTGTCTCAAAGTCAGACTCAATCCAAGCAAAAAGCAATATTCATGACTATGCACAATTGATCAAGTTTAATGCAGAGGGAGCTAGATTATGGAGCAAAGATTTTACCTCAGATAATCATATTGAAATCAGTCATATTATAAAGTCATGTGAAGGCTTCTATATTACTGGGCTTCTTATGGGAGAGGTAAATATAGAAGGAACAATCGTTTCAAACAAAAACAGGGTCACATTTATCGCAAGATTTGATGAACAGGCAAAATGCATATGGGTAAAAACATTAGGGGGAGTGATTAAAAATCCTATTGTAATCGATATAGAGAAAAATGTTGATTGGGTGTATTTGTCCGGTGTATTTTCCAAAGAATTTCAAATAGCCGATACTACCATTGGAAATGGAAGTTTCCAGAATATCCTTTTGGCTAAAATAGATAAGACAGAAGGCAAAACTCTTGACTATTCATTTTTTTCCTGCACGAAAGGCTTATTGGTTGCTGATGGAATTTCAATAAACCATGGGCAAATAATTCTTGCAGGTTCTTTTGAAGGATGCCTAAAGACAGGAAAACAAACCAAAATCTCTAATGGAGAGAGCGATTGCTATATTTTAAAGCTGGACACAAACCTGTATCCTATATCATGCACCGCTTTTGGTGGATACTACAAAGACTACATCAGTAGTATTGAATGCTTTGATAGTTCCATGTATTTATGTGGGGCTTTTACGGATGAAATTACAATACCGGATGGCTCAGCTATTATATCAAATGGCCGTTTAGATGTTTTTATGTCTAAAATGGACGATAATGCGGAGTTTATTTCAACTACTTCATTTGGAGGAGCCACCAATGATTATCCAAATAACCTGGCTTATATTGATGGCGAGATTTATATAAGTGGCACCAGCCGTGGCTTATTCAAAGCTGATACTGAATCTAAAGGCATCCCTTTATCTGAGACCGCCTTAACTTTCTTGGCTAAGCTGAATAAAGACAACAATTTGTCCCGTACATGGTATTTCCGTGGAGAAGACTTTAGTCTAGGCAGGAAACTACTCATTGAAAAGTCGGGGGAGATAATTCTAACCGGAAGCTATAATAATAAACTGAATACACTCGAAGGGAAAAGCCTATCTACCGATGGTGCTGGAAGCTTTATCAGCAGGTTAATAAATTGCACGGAAAAAGATCAGGTAAAAATAAAAATCACTGAAAAGTCATGCGATCATTTTAAGCTTTCCGCTGAAGGGAATATGAAGGACTATTTATGGAGTAGTACATCCAATGCTTCTGAAATTAGTGTCGATTCAACTTCATGGTATTTTCTAAAAGCAAGGGATTATAGAAATTGTCCCAGCATTGATTCTGTTTTTGTTCAACTTGGAGACAGTTTAAGAGAATACGAAACTGAAGAATGGGTCGTAAGCAATAGTCAGGTCATAAGTCTTTTCGCCCCTGAGAATATGGAGTCATATAATTGGAGTAATGGCTCAAAAAATGCGAGCCTTACAATTAATTCAGACACCCTTTCTAACAACAATTCAACCATCTGTGTGGCTGTTGTTGATTCTTTGGGGTGTGCTGGACGGAAGTACTTTTTAATTAGGTCAAGCGGGTTTTACAAAGATGAAAAATTATCACCTTCTAATCCTAAAAACACCTATTCCATAGATGTCTTTCCAAACCCATGTCATAATTGGATTAACCTATATGTTTTTGGAGAGACTCTTGGATCTATAATAGATGTTAGATTAATAAGTTCTGAAGGAGCCACCCTTCTGCAAGAAGATATAAAAATTACGGATAAACAAACCGCTGAAACCTTTAACATCTCACCATACCCTTCTGGGCACTACATATTATCCGTAGAAAGCAAGAAAAGATCAAGGGCAATAAAAATAGTAATTGAAAAATAATTAACCATGTATAGGAGCAATTTTCTGTTTTTCACACTTCTGATTTGTTGGTATATTTCTCCAGGCCAGATAGTCAATAATGTTTCGGAGAATGACGAAGAGGAACTTTATGACATTGAACAAATAACCAAATTACCTCTTTTCGCATCACCGGAGGCCGCATCATTTGAGGAGCAAGCCCAAGCGAAACCTGGGTTTAACGACGGGTCTCTTGAGTTGAATGTGCCGATTTATACAATTAAAACAAAGAATCTGGAGGTTCCTATTTCCCTTTCCTATCGGTCTAACGGCATTAAAGTTAATGATATTTCTACATATTCAGGCATATGCTGGAAATTAATTGCAGGTGGAGCAATAACCCGTACTATGTACGGCCGACCTGATGAAGCAGGGTTAAGGTTGAATTTCGATACTGTTGATTGGAATAACCCTAACAGTGCACTTTGGGCAGCTCATACTCTATCAGATAATAATTATGATGGACAAAATGATCTTTTTTCATACACCTACCCAGAAGGAAGTGGAAGTTTTGCTTATACACAGGAATGGGAGCCATTTATGATACCCAAAAAAAATATCGATATTACAATAATTAGAGAAAACGGTGAAATCAATGGCTTCATCTTAAGGGATGAAAAAGGGATTAAATACAGATATTCTTCCATTGAAACTACTTTTCATCCTCCTTTGGTACAGCCAGCCCAAAGTGAAGTAAACTCAAGAACTGCTTGGTATCTGAATTCAATTGTACATCCAGACTTAGACTCGATTAGCTTTTTCTATAGTAATGAAACAGAGAGTTTTATTACAGGCAAGTTATTCACTAAGAAGAAAAATCTACCGGGACATGCTGTAGGGTGTAATTGTATTACTACCTCATACGGAGAGCCTCCTTACAGCAAATACATTAACAGAATAAAGCCGAGAATATCTTCTATTTTATCGACAAATGGTATTAGAGTGTCTTTTGAATACGCGCCAACCATTGAGAATTCTATTCCTAATTCCAGATTAAAAAAAATCCAAATAAGTGATATTAACTATTATACTAATCAACATGATTTTAGCTGGACTTTGTATCACAGTGTATATGGCGAAAGGATTTTTTTAGATTCACTACAAAAAGGAAGTAATTCAGGTTCAATACCCTGTTATAAATTTGAATATGAGGATAAGACAGACATGCCTCAAAGATTAACCCTAGGTCAAGATTTACTAGGCTACTATAATGGAGCCGATCAGAACACAACCCTTCTGTACAAGAATTCCGGTGACTACTCAAATATATTTGGAACTACAACAGGGGCAAATAGAGAATACTCTTTTGAACATGCCAAGATAGGTGTGCTTAAGAAAGTTACGTATCCAACAGGAGGAAACAGTACATTTACTTATGAACCACATTTTGGCATTAGCAATGGAAGTATAGTAACAACTTCGACATTAAGTCAATTCCTTGGGCCACTAAATGTTGTCAGCAATGAAGACGGAGGGTATTCCTATGAAAACACCTATGACACAACCATATACATGGAAACAGAGGGTATGGTTAGGTTCCAGCTTATTAATAGCTCCAATAATGATCTAACAAAAACGACTTCATGGTTATACGTGGATAATGTAGTATTTAAAGAACTTGAATGCTTTGAGTTAAAATGCGAAGACTCAGTATATTGCAGCCTGGATTCGGGCTATCATGACATAAGGATAAAAGCAGGGGGTCATTCAAATCAGACTATCTGTACTACAACGCTCAATATGAACATTTATTCAGAACACGAGGAAATAGTTTATCCGGAGTTTGGGGTCAGGTTGCAACGAATTACACATAACTATAGCAATGGTCTCCCTCCCACTATCAATAAAATATATTACTCGCAATATACAGATACATCCAGTTTGGCCAGCTCTCTGCAAAGGATCTATGTTGACCCCAATTTCCTTAAAAAAAGAAATTTCAGAAACTGCGGCTCATACTGGGTAGAATGCCTTGCCATACTGTGGCAAGCCAATGATTTTGGCTATGCAGCTCCTTATGGAGGTTCATTTAATTATCCCATTGTTACGTTGAGCAATGGGAATTACTTTGAGTATGGGGGTGTAGAGTACAGGTTTTTATCTGGCCAAGATGGATTAGGGGGGCAGTTTTTAGGGTCGAATAAGCTGTTAGACGGACCAAGGTATTACGAATCCTGGAGAAATGGAAAACTTTTACAAGAAACCCAAATTAGTAATGAGCAACAAATAGTTAAACAAATTAGGAAAATATACAGCAAACAAGAGTTTGAGTCGTTATATAATTATGATATTAGAAAAACAGTAACAGGAATCGGAGGAACTTCTGGACATAAAATCAATCGCTATTCGGGGATTAAGGGACATTGGGATTCCTACTGGCATCGCTTAGACACTGTCATAACCACCGAATATTTCCCTGAAAGCAATACCAGCATAACCACTAAAGAACTTTTGTTTTATGATGACACCATTGGGATGCAGGTAACACGGAAAATCCGAAAATCGGATGATGGGGTAGAGTATATTACACAAACTAAATATCCGACCATGTATGCTGCCGGAGCCAATGACAGTCCGGGACAAGCCATTGACAGTCTGAATTCAAAGCATATTCATAATAAAATATTGGAGAGCGTTCAAATGATTAAATATCCAAATGAGCAGAACCCAGGCATCTTTTTCTCCCAAATGAATATGTACCGTCTGGAAAACGGCCTTGTTGTTCCCGATACTGCTTTTGCATTGGAAATCCCCAACACGCTCGCAGAAAATTCTTACGATTACAGCTCAACCGAAGGGGGAACCTTTCAATTTGACGACCACTTAAAAGCAAAGCATGTATTCGACCTCTTTGATGAGCATGGCAATCTGCAGCAGTTTCATGCAGCAAACAATTTTTACACCTGCTATATTTGGGGCTATAACTATCAGTTCCCTATTGCCAAAATAGAGAACGCCGGTTATACCTCAGTAGAGAGCGCGCTACAATCCTTGGGGTATTCCATCACTTCCCTGCAAACCAAAACAGCTTCTGAACTAAAGCAGATATTCAATAACCTACGTAGCCACCCAAACATGGAACAGGCAATGGTTTCTTCCTATACCTATGACCCTTTATTTGGTTTAACCTCCCAAACCGGGCCGGATGGCCTGGAACAAAAATATGAATACGATGACTTTGGAAGACTGGAAACCATCAGGGAAGGTCACGATTATATTTTAAAACATTTCGATTATAATTATTACGTACCAGAATAAAAGACGCTAAAAATGAAATCAAAAGCAAACATAGCCCTTTATATATTAGCATTATGCATGTCGATAATGGTACGGACATCCTATGCGCAAAATGGAGATGACGGATGGGACAACAGGGTCATTGATGATTACGAGAGCCCGGTTGAGAAAGCTCGTGAGTCCCTTCATTTTATTCCTGATTTCCATACCCAGGGAAACAACCCGCTTCATGCCTATATTGATCCCGACATCCCTTTTAACAATGCAGAACCTCAAACCAATGGCGATTTTAATATTAATTTTGTCCGTACTTTCACCCCATACGATTCAACGATAATCAGTTTGCCCGTGCATGAGAACCTGAACCATGATATCTGGGACGAGAGCATTAATTACCTTGACGGGCATGGCCGTTTGATGCAAGAAGTAATAGTCAAAGCCAGCCCTTACGGACAGGATATCATTACGCCTGTTAAGTATGACTCCAATGGTTTGCAGATAAACAAATACCTGCCCTATATCATGGCACAGGCCGGAACGAACGGGCCGGGCGGTTACAGGGCAAATGACCTTGCAGAGCAAGTGGAATACAATAACTATTTTTATAACGGACAGGGTCAAAGCGCAAATACAAAAATAGAATATGATCATTCCCCTATGAACAGGGTCTTATCTGAGCTGGGGCCCGGCGATGCATGGAGAAATCCAAACAAGAAAAATGAAATAGAGTATTCGGCCAATAGTTCATCAGAGGTTTTTCGTTTCCGCATCTCACCATCAGGGGATTTGCAGGTTTCTTTCTACCATACAGGGGTTTTGTATAAAGTAAAAACCACTGATGAAAACGGAAACTTAAGCATTGAATACAAAGATATCAATCAAAGAACCGTTTTAAAGAAAAGCTATAACGGTTCCCAAAGCCTGAGGACCTATTATGCATATGACGACCGGGGCTTGTTGCGCTATGTGCTGCCGCCACTGGCATCAACAAATATTGCCAATGGACAAACCTATTCAAAAAACCTGGATTGGGTAAAACAGCTTTGCTATTATTATGAATACGATTCGAAAAGGAGGATGAAGTTCAAGCGCCTGCCAGGTGCAGAACCACAATATATGGTGTATAACAAGGTTGACCTGCTTGTTTTATCCCAGGACGGTAATATGCGGCAGGACAAAATGTGGGCATTTACTAAATACGATGCCATGAACCGGCCTGTAATGACGGGTTTATATCAACATGCAGACAGCCTGAACCAATCCCAGATGCAACAAATAATTGATGCAGAAGATGATTGGCACGAAGATCCTGCTCCTAACAGCTATTTCTGGCATACAAACCAGGCCTTTCCCGATATCAGTACAAATGGATGCAAGGTATATACCGTAAATTTTTATGATAGATACACCGGGGATACCGTTTGTACCAGCCACCCTTTTGAGGCAGGTCAAGTGAGTTTCACATATCTTAAGACAAACCATGTAAAAGGCCAGATTACTCAAATGCGGATCCGTTTGCTGGACAACCCGGAAATCAGCCGGACTGACACATTGAGCTACCTGACCACAGCCAACTACTATGACGAATACCTGCACCTGATACAAAGCGTTTCAGACAACCACCTGAGCGGCAAAGACATAATATCAAACCAGGTGAATTTTACTGGCGATGTGCTGCAAACACGGCAAAATCATACAAGCATTTTTGATACCCTTAATTTTTATACGCGCTTTTCATTCGATAATGGCAAGCGCTTAATCAAAACAGAGCATAAAATAGATAATGGCACCTGGCTGTGCCTGAGCAAACAAAAATATGACGAACTGGGACAGCTAAAGAGAAAAAAACTGCATCTGAACGGGGGCAGCAGTTTGCAGATCCTCGATTATTCCTATAATATCCGCTCTTGGATGACCCGGATCAATAATCCGGATGCTTTGGGCAGCGACCTTTTTGCCATGAAACTGGATTATACCCAGTCACCCAAGCCGCAGTTTAATGGGAATATATCCGGTATGAGCTGGAATACAGGCTCAAAAGGGCTGAATGCTTATTCCTTCCGATATGATGGCATAAACCGGCTCGATTCTGCTTTTTTCAGCGGAACGGGCAATAACAGCACAGCCTATACCTATGATGCCAACGGCAACATTGAAAAGCTCCTGCGCTACGGCAAACTGGGCGGAAGCAATGATTATGGCATTATCGACAGCCTGCGCTATACCTATACCGGCAACCAACTGAAAAGCGTTACCGATGCTATGGGCAGCGCACAGAACAATGGTTTCAGCGATAACGGGCAGTTTGGCAGTTCAGAGTATTTCTACGATGCCAACGGCAATATGCAGCGCGACATCAATAAAAACCTCTGGGTTGACGACTATAATTTTATGAACCTGCCCCAGAAAATCCGAATAATAAGCGCGGAAAACAATACCATTGCCTATTTATACGACGCTTCCGGCACAAAAAGGGCAAAGCAAACAAAAATTGATGGGAGCCCCCTCAACCAATCCGATTATATTGCTAACTTTGTGTATGAAAACAACCAACTCCAATTTATCCTTACTTCCGAAGGCCGCATTATGATGCAAAACGAGGACACATACGAATACCAGTACTTCCTCAAGGATCATTTAGGTAATACGCGTATTACAATGAACCAGAACGGAACAGTTTTACAGGAAGATGCCTATTATCCTTTTGGGATGAACATTGCCGGTTTGAGTTCTGCCAACTCCAGCCCTGAGAATAAATACAAATACAACGGAAAGGAATTGCAGGATGAGTTTGAATTGGATTGGTATGATTATGGGGCGAGGTTTTATGATGCGGCTTTGGGAAGGTGGCATAGCGTTGACCCTAAGGCAGAGGAATATTATTCACAATCTCCATATCATTTTTCGGGAAACAATCCGATTTACTATGTTGATGATAATGGAATGAATTATGACGGCTACACTATCGACGACGAAGGTAATATAAATAGAGTTAATGATACGGGAGGAGATGAATACGATGTACTTTATACAGAAAATGATTATAATGTTGCAAGACAAGAAACAAAAGAGAATGGCAACTTGAAGAACGAATATGGCAATCCAGAACCTGCAAATAGTGAAAGAGTATCAAGCGGAACTTTCGATGCTTCCAATAAGGTTACAATAGAAAGTAGCAATGGGACAGCCAAAGGTTTAAAAGTAGATAATCAAACTGATGCACAAGCAATCTTTAAATTTTGTGCTGATAATTTCTCAGTCGAATATGGTATTGTAACTGGAGTTAATGGGAATACACAATCCATAATTCATACTTCAGGAAGTTTTGAATATACTCTAACAGGAGATGTTGCGAACTACATGTTAAATAAAGGCTTTTTTATATTAGAAACAAATCATAGTCATCCCGGCAATACTATAGGAGGGCAGACTCCATCAGGATTTTATTCAGATGGAACATCTATTAAGCCATTAAGAGATGATGCTAAAAGTGCTGCCTGGATAGACCAAGAGAATGGATGGCACGCAACACATCTAATGTATCACCCTCAATCAGGAAAAACTTATCAATACAATAGCAAAAGATATGTGGAAAAAAAGTAAACTAATACTAATAATTCTTTTTATGTCAGGGTGCTCGTATTTCAAAAATGAAGCAAGCTCGACAATATTTAAACCTTACGTTAAACAATATCTTGATATTTATATTGAAAAAAATGAAAGAATTAATCCGGAAAACCATTTTATCGAAATCGACATTAGAGTGTTAAATGATGATGAATATATTTTAGGCATAGGGAGTAATATGTACGAGAATATTTATTATTATGATGATTATAAAGAGACTATTTATTTATGCAATTATAAAGGATATAAGGTATTAGTATTTGATAATAATATGATAATTGAGAAACATAAAGACAAAAATCTATTTGTTCCGCCTTCATCAAAAGATCATATTCCAATTTCATACAATGGAATATTCTGGGAGTTAAGAATTAAAGAACAAGAATTAATAGATTTTTCATATCAATTTTGTGAACCAGATACTGAAGTCTTTGACCGATTAAAATCAATACCAATTACCGATAATACTGAAACTAAAGAAGACGATTAAAAAGATGCCGTATTTGGCCTTGACTGGTATGATTATGGGGCAAGGTTTTATGATTCTCAATTGGGTCGTTTTCATACTTTGGATCCTTTAAGTGAAAAGTATAATTTTCAGTCTCCATTTGCATACGCAGCAAACAACCCGATTTGCTATATAGATTGGATGGGGAAAGGACCTGGTGATATGGAAGATGTTCTAAAAAAAATGAAGATAAAGCAAGGCTATACTGTAACTACAAATAATGATACTGAGATTACAACTATAACAAGAACTGAAGTTATACAACATCCTGAGAAAATGTCGACAAACTCAGAAGCAAATTACCTAATGTCTGAAACTATGTTTACTATTGATGGTGAAGGAAATACAGTTTCTGTTATATCAACTGAATCAGAAATAAATGCCACATTCACAGCTGAGCAAGATGAATTATTTAAAAGCCGAGAAGTTGCAGATGCTAAGACAGAACAAACTATCTCAGAAGCTTATGGGACAAAGTCTGATCAAGATAAAGTTGATGTAATGACAAAGTCAGATCCTATAGCAAATGGTGTATCAAGTCTTATTAAAAGTTCTAATAATAATGAGTTTTATAGTGGAAGTATGAGTCTGCCTGGCACTCCCACATACTCAATTATAGCTCAATCAATCTCCAGTATGGGTGGATTTGGTTTGATTTCCGGAACAAAAATTCATAATGGAGTTAAATTGAATGTAACTCTTGATAAAGCAAGAAGAGCTGAAAAAAAATTGCTAAGATTGTCTTCTGAAACACCAGTATCAAAATTGTAATTCTTATAATATTCTATATATGATTAAGCTAAAACTATATAAACAAGATGATAACCGTTTAGTTATACTGCAAATTATTGTTGGGGTTCTAGGCTTATTAGGTATATATTTTATATTCCCTAATTTAGAAAATAGTGTACTCATCGTTTTATTTTTTTTGATTTTAGGCTATGTCATGATTACGGAGAAATCAAATAAAGCAATTGGAATACTTTTTTTGGGAATAAATGAAATTAAACTTGAAACAATTGATATTAATATTCAATTAAATTTATCTAACATAGATAAGATTGAATTATTTTATAGCGGTTATAAGGGTAAAAAGGTAGCGGGTGATTTTGTGCCACGATTTAATGTATTTTCTGGAATTGACAATTTTATAGCCATTGATGTTCTTAATAAAAGACTTCAATATAAGTTTTTTGTTGAAGATAAGGCTGAGGAAGATCAGATATTTAATATTATTCAACAATGGGAAAAGAGTGGATATGATATGAGCAATATCTCTATTAATAAAAAAAAACACTAGATCTCTCCGGCGTGTTGACGGGGCCACCCTAGCTACCGCTCGATATTTTATCGAGTGATCTGTAAGCCATAAGGCGAGTACTTATACTACAAAGCATAATTAATGTGTTAATAAAGAAAAGAAAAAGCCACGGTATGGCAGCCCACAAGCCGTTTATGACGAGCAAATAAAAATCTAAAATAATCCATCGCCAGCCCCCTTAACCAATCCGATTATATTGCTAACTTTGTGTATGAAAACAACCAACTCCAATTTATCCTCACTTCCGAAGGCCGTATTATGATGCAAAACGAGGACACATACGAATACCAGTACTTCCTGAAAGACCATTTGGGAAATACGCGTATTACCCTCAGCCAAAACGGAACGATTTTGCAGGAAAATGCCTATTATCCTTTTGGGATGAACATTGCCGGTTTGAGTTCTGCCAACTCCAGCCCTGAGAATAAATATAAGTATAATGGTAAGGAGTTAGAGGGTGAGTTTGGCTTGGATTGGTATGATTATGGGGCGAGGTTTTATGATGTGGCTTTAGCCCGTTTCCATAGTGTTGACCCGATGGCAGACCAAAGATTATGGGTAAGCCCTTACAACTTCGTACAAAACAATCCTATTAATCGTATCGACCCGACAGGTGCACTGGATGATTGGTATCAAAGCGAAGCAGGGAATATAATCTGGCAGGACGGGGATGCACAAAACATTACAGTTAATGGGGAAGAGTTCAATAATATCGGCAAAACTTATACTCAGGATTTAGGAGATGGTGTCTCCATAACATACAGTCAAAATGAAGCTTCGTCAATGACAGAAACAGTATTAACTGGTGATGATTGGGCTACGCAACAGAATAGAGATGGTGTTAATTGTTGGGATGCTTCGTCCGAAATGGTTGAAAATGGAGGAGCCGAACCGCTGGCGGGAAGAGCAAACGGGATAGAGACAGGGGCTGAAAGTGGAACCAAAGACAATTACACCGTAAATGCAACAGATAATTCAACAGACGGACAAAATTATCTTGACGGGCAAATTAACCAAGGAAATCCTATTCTTGTAGGTGTTGATTATGCATATGGAAAAAACAGAAATGGTGGAACAACAGACCATTTTGTAGCAGTCTCATCTAGAACAACTAATTTGCAAACAGGGGGCAAATCTTACAATTTTTATGAGCCTGGTACGCAATGGAAAGCTAAAGGCACGCATTCTTCAAATGTGTTTAATCCAAATTCAAAAGGATTATTGCAAGGAACAACAAATTATAGCGGTAAGACATATACTGTAACACATGTAAGAAAAAATAAATAACATGAAATTAATTTTAATTATTGGTTTATTATTTTCTTGTACTTCAACATCTGATTTTCAAGAAGAATATCTTAGGCATTTTAATAGAACCGAATTACCATTTTCAATTGATAGAGCCAATATTTTTGAATATAAAAAGATTGTATTTAATAAAATTACGGAAACTCATCACAGAAGTGAGTACCCTATTTTGGACAGTTCAAATTACAAATACATTAAGACAAAAGATGTTGATGAAATCGAATATAGATGCCTGTACAAATTTGAATTATCAGATGATAACTGGGCTACTATTATTATTGAGGATTATATTGAAGATGATGAAATAAATGAAGTTTGGTTTGTGCTTTACACTTATAATAGACAAGGTGAAATAATAGAAACTTTACTTTTAGGAGGCTATAAAATCGATTATAAAGAACAGTTTTATTCTATTGATAAGGAATTGAATATTAGTACAGAATTGTATGAGTTTTTACCACCACCGGATAATGATTATGATAATATTTATGCAAAGAAGACAACTAAGAAGTATAAATTGTTAACAACAGGAAAAATTCTTAAACAAGAAGAGATAGAAGAGAAAGAGAAGTTTACCATTACGGAAAATGGATATAAAGAAATTAACTAACTACAGAAATCCAGCTCCACAGGATATACCATCCGGCGGTGAAAAAAACGGCGAAAACTATTCAGTTGATTTGGAATACGACGCCTCCGGCGCAAAAAGGGCAAAGCAAACAAAAACAGATGCCAGCCCCCTCGAGCTAACCAATTATATTGCTAACTTTGTGTATGAAAACAACCAACTCCAGTTTATCCTCACTTCCGAAGGCCGCATTATGATGCAAAACAATGGCACATACGAATACCAGTATTTCCTCAAGGATCATTTGGGCAATACCCGCATTAGCCTCAGCCAAAACGGAACGATTTTGCAGGAAGACGCCTATTATCCTTTTGGGATGAACATTGCCGCTTTGAGTTCTGCCAGCTCCAGCCCAGAGAATAAATACAAGTATAATGGAAAGCGTTGCACTGAGCGTAGTCGAAGTGAGTTGGAAGGTGAGTTTGGATTAGAGTGGTATGATTATGGGGCGAGGTTTTATGATGCGGTTTTGGGTAGATTCCACACTGTTGACCCACTTGCTGAAAACTATTCTTTCCAATCTCCATTTGTTTATGCAGCAAATAATCCGATAAGGTTTATTGATTTTATGGGAATGTCTGCTGGTGACTATTATGATCAGAAAGGTAATTATTTAGGAACAGATGGTGTTGATGATCAAAAAAACTATGTAGTTACTGATAGAAAAGAAGCGAAAAAGATAAAGAAAGCAGACAAAAAAGGTGGAAATTACACAGCGTCTGTTGATTCAAAAGTTGAACTTCCAGAATATGGCGTTAGAAGTGATATGGGGGATGCAGTTGATAGATCTGGTAGTAACTCATTCCATGAAGAAGGCGGAGTTATTGCTAACATGTCAGACGGTAGCAAAAAAGTAGTTAATGCTAAACCTGGGGCTGACGCTGACCCACGAGTAGATGGTTATGCAGAGATAAATGTTTTAGATGCTGCTGATCCTTCTGAATTGAAAGGGTACGGGACTTTGGATGGCACTTTTCACACTCATCCAGATGGAACTATTAAAGAATCAAATAGTTCATCCAGTAGTACAAGTGGTACAACTATTGGTGGCACAACAACAACCAGTTATTTTGTGCAATCTCCATCTGATGTTGATATATCAGTTCATGCAGGACGCTCAAGTCGTGGATTGGTTACAGGAAACTCCTATGTTTTAGGTACGGGAAGTAATAAAGTATATATTTATAATGGAAAAGGAGTGCAGGCAACATTCCCATTACAAAAATTTAGAACTAAGCTGAAAAATGAATAAGTTGATAAAGTATAGCATTGTATTGTTACTGCTTGTTTTTAAGGTGAATGCTTACTCACAAGAAATTCAAAGCATAGAATTATTGTATGTTGTTAATGGAAAAGAAAAGAAGATAAAAAGTGATAGTAAAATCCTTTTTATTCAAAATGAAGATACGATAGTGTCAGATATTTGCTGTAATAAAGTATATCTTCCATCTCTTGATCCATATAAAAATGTGGACATATCATTTTGTTTTGGGAAGAAAGAATTGTTCTTTGCTTCTATACCAGCTAAGAAATTATTAATAAATCAGAAAATTATATGGGAGCTTGGGTATTTTAAGAAATTTGGTGAAAGAGAAAAGGAAGAGTTTTATCAGGTGAAAGACTTTTCGAAACTAAAAGAACTTTACTACTGGAAATTTAGCCCACAAGAATTTGGTGATGGGACAATCACATTGGTTACTATTCCAAAGAGCTGATTAAGAAAGCCCAGCATCGTTCAGGTTTTCTCTTTTATAAAGCAGCAATATTTTTAAGTTTAATAGATTTAATAAACCCGTCAATAACCGAAAGGATATTCCCTTTATTGGTATCGTCTGCATATTCCGGTCATATTCACCCACTAATCTAGGAACAACTCATATAACAATTTCGTCTCTGAGGTTAGTAATGCTATTATTTGTACTCTTTAGTAAAATTTGGTTCTTCTCATAAATAAAAGACATTATATTTGTATTGAATTCTATAATAAAAACATTTGCGCCAAATAATTTCCATAATATTCTGCCTTTTGTTGCCTTTTGCGCTTTTTGCACAGGGAGGACAGGGAGATAATTGGTATTTTGGGATTAAAGCAGGAATAAGCTTCAATACAGCAAGTGGTGCACCGGAAGCCGTTTATAATGGGCAAATGGAAACCTTCGAAGGCTGCGCCAGTATATCTGATGCTCAGGGAAATCTTTTATTCTATACTGATGGATCCGTGGTTTGGAACAGCCAGCATGACACCATGCCCAATGGCAATGGATTGCTGGGAAATTTTTCTTCGGCCATGTCTTCTATTGTAGTCCCAAAGCCTGGCAATCAATATTTATACTATGTTTTCACAGTACCTCTGGAACAGGAATCTGTGGGACTGCGTTATTCTGTTGTAGATATGAACCTAGATGGCGGTCTGGGCGATGTCACTTCCGAAAAGAATATTTATCTCACCGGCCCTGTTCACGAAGCTGTTACATCGGTCAGGCATGGCGGCGGACTAGGTTATTGGGTCATTACCCACCTCTGGCAAACCAATACTTTTCAGGCCTTTTTGATAGATGCAGATTCGGTACATACAACACCTGTTGAAAGCAATTGCGGACTTGTGGACATATCACCGGAAGGTGTCCCGGGAGGCTATATAAAAACATCCATGCAAGGGGATAAATTGGCCTGTTATGTACAGAATGTTAATCTTTATATGCAATTATCTGACTTTAATAATATTACTGGAGAAATATCTAACCCCATACCGATACGGGATAACGATGGTTCCTATTGTCTTGAGTTTTCACCGGATGGCAGCAGGCTTTATGTAAGTTGCTGGGATTATTTAAAACAATATGATTTGACACAAGCCGATTCCTCTTCCATTGTCAATTCGATGCAGGTTGTTGCGATAAAGGAACCGCTCCAAAGCTCTTTCGGCGCCATACAGATTGCTCCTGATGGAAAAATTTATTGTGTTCGTTTTTTGTCAACATGGTTAAGTTCTATTGAACAACCCAACGAATTAGGTGAAGACTGTATTTTTATTGATTCTGTTTTAAATCTGGATGATGGCTCAGGTGATTACTATGGAATGCTCGGCCTCCCCGCCTTCATCCAGTCCTTCTTCAACCCCGCAAATTTCACATGGGAAGGCCATTGCATTGGGGATACCACCTTTTTCGCCATTACTGATACCGCCTCCCAGGATTCTGTTTTCTGGGATTTTGGGGATACAATAACAGGCATCCTGAATAATTCCACATCATTTTTTCCCTACCATATTTATTCAGATACTGGTAGTTTCCAAGTCAGTGTTATTGGGTATAACAATAGCCTGAACGACACTACTTTGCAGGAGATTTTTATCCATCCTCTGCCTGTTCCATTTTTACCAACAGATACCGGCTTTTGCGAAGGCTATGGCGTAAACCTCTGGCCGGGGTATTTTCAATCCTACCTCTGGCAAAACGGCTCAACAGATACCAGCTTTTATGCGGATACAACGCTGAACGTAATTGTGGAAGTAACGGATATCCACGGTTGCAAAGCCACAGACAGCACCCATGCTGTGGAGCATAGCAAACCAGCACCTGTGGTGATTTATCATGATTAGTATTGGGAAAAGGTTTGGGGATTTTGTTGTTTCCAGCAGATTAAAAAGCTGTTCAGTAAGAAACATTTCCTCCAACGAAATTGATGCGTCTTCAGGATTAATATTTGGGACTATCCTCCCGGATTATAAACTCCGAAAACACATTGCTTTCCCAATAGCTTTGCTTCTCCTTCATTTCTCTGTGGAACACGCCCAAAATAGATTTTTGGTCAAGATTTTTCTTCGGAAATTCCGGAAATTTCATAAGAATCATTAATATTTTCACTTTTTCGGGGTGTTTTTTGATGAATACTGGCTGAATTTGGCCCTGTTTTCGGAAGCTTTAGACAATTTTGTATAAATTCAGCTAATAATTTGTTAAAAATCCGCTAAAAATTCTATAAGAACTTAAAATTTCCTAAGAATTAGTGTGTATTTCCTAAAATTGAAAAAATATTATCCATTGAATATCAGATGTATAAGAATTTTACATTCCTGTAGTCCGAAATATTTACATCGAAGGATGAATTGATTGATTTTGTCTGTTTCTGTTGATTCTAATCCGGTTTGTGGTTCTATTTGCGTCTGAATTTGTTTGTTTTAGTTGATCTCAGTTATAGAATATGGAATATGCAATAGGAATATGTTGCCTCCGCCATTGGTGTAAAGTGTCACTAATTATGAATCATACTAGCCCCTTTTTAAACAAGGATTTCTTGGTTTTTGTGAATTTGCTATCCAAATAATCTATTGTCTTAGACTTTATCAAAAGGAAGCTTATTGGCGTGAGGCGCATTTGGTAAGCATATATAGCTAAAAAGAAACAAAGCATTTCGGCAGACACAGCAAAACTGCTAAAAAAAGAAAGACTAATTGAAGGCAGAAAACCCAATTATTTTGTAGCAGCATCTGTGGTACAAGAAACGGGACGAGAAGTTGATTATATTAAAATGAGAGGGATTGATGATGATTATATTCAGAAAGTAATAACAGATTATTTAAAAAAGTTTAAAGAGGGCAAAAGAGAACATTTCGAATTGATATTATTAAAAAAACTTCCCGATATATTAAGCCTTGCTCTGAAGCAGACTAAAATCAAAAATAATCTACAATACTTGAGAAAGAAAGGGGTAGTTGTAGTTAATGGCAAAATTTGGACAATGTCTAAAAACGGATAATGGACATTTTTTTAGACATTTTACTAGACGTAATTCTCATGTAATACTACTTGAGCATTTAGAAAGAATTTTAGATATAGCTATTGAATTTTCTGTTGATTATTATTGCCGTCAATTTAATGTCACTATATCAGAGACAAGATATTCCGGACTATGCTGACCCCCCCCCTCAAAAAGGAAACGGTTCAAAAAACAAGCAATGCCCACTCATAGCTATCCTTTTCCGCCAAAAACACAACAAACCACAACAAAACCCAACACCTAAACCACCCCCAACTTTTGTTGTCTTTTGTTCTTCCAAGGATGTGCAAAGCCGATTTTTGTTGTCTTCTACTGCTATCACAACAATATTTTATTGAAATTCACAACAAAAAGCGGTTCAGAAAAAAACATCTTCTCTAGAAAAGCTGCTGTGTCTTCAAGAGCAATATCTGTGACGATCCTTCCGGATTATAAACTTAGAAAACACATTGCTTTCCCAAAAGCTTTGCTTCTCCTTCATTTCTCTTTGGAAGATGCCCAAAATAGATTTTTGGTCAAGATTTTTCTATGGAAATACCGGAAATTTCATAAGAATCACTAATATTTTCACTTTTTCGGGGTGTTTTCTGATAAATATGGGCTGAATTTGACGCAATTTTCGCCGATTTCAGATGAATTTGTATAAATACAGCTAATAAACAGCCTAATTACGACTATTTACGGCTAAATACACGTAGAAACATCAAAAAACACATAAAAACAAAAAAATTACAAAGCTGATTATCAGGTATATACATTTTTTTGGGGGTGCGTAGAAGGAAATAGTTACATTTTGGGCTGTATTGACAAATTTTGGCTGATTTTGGCTAATTTTGATCTGGTTTGTGGCTTTGATTACGGATGAATTTGCTAATCACACGCAATCTTCAAAACAATTTAGTAGCTAATCCTGTGCGAAGTCAATTTCCGAGCAATCGATATATTAATGACATGTAAAGGGATCCCGAATTCCAACATCTCTATATTTTTAAAAGAATTGCCATAAATTTATTTAATTTTGAATCATATTATGCAATGCATGATCCCTGTAGCACTGTTTTTGTTTGTCTTTCGGATTACATCCCTGAGATCTTTGATTTTTCATAAATTTAGATGAAATAATATAAGGAGAAAAAACGGCTAAAAGAGAATAATTGGGGGGGGTGCTTGTGCTGTTATCAACAAATAAATTTTAGAATGGAGTTATTGCCAAATTTTGAAATACACCTTGATACAAGAATATCAAAGGAAGTAAGCAGAATCACCAATGTGTTCTCATACGAGCACAAGCCAAAAATCAAAGAATATTTCAAGCAGGACTTCATTATGGCACTTCTGCTTTTATGCGATGATTATTTATCATATGGCGACAAACAAAGTATTGAACAAAAAGAAATCAAGGACTGGGTTGATTTCGTACTATTATTATCATTTTTTGACCAGCTTGATGAAAAGGCACAGCAAAAAATAATGAGCAGAGCCGAGGCAATGTATACAAAGATTTATGAATATTGGTTTGCGCCTGAAGCAGTAGAAGGCAGGAAAAGATTCGGAGACCCTGGTACATTAGTTAATTTCTACAATGATTTACGGGCAAGAAAAGAAAATGCAGCTGATGAATTTCTTGTTCCGTTTTTTTCCGGTGAGCTCGGGGATTGTTTTTCAGACAAAATAGAACCAATCAACATTAAAGACTGGAAGTCGGAACTGTATCAGGTTTGCAACTCCATAGATGTTAAATGGGACATAAACGAGAACTTGTATCAGAACATTAAAGGATTGGCAGTTGTTAAAGAATACCGAATTATTGGCTTTCTGGAAGAATTATTTAATCAACTAGCCTCAAAGGATATTCTTAAAAAACACGACAAAAAGAATTGGCAGAAGGTCTTTTCCCCAAATCCTTATCCAGGAGTTCGTTGGAGAACAATAAATACGAATGGCGAGCCAATTAATGGAGCGAAAAAAGGACTCTTTGACCTCATCTGGATCCTTACCAAAACGAAATTGAATAAAAAGCAGATTAAATTATATTTTGATCCGGATTTTAAACTGACAAGTAACCACAATAAAGTCGATGGGAAAAGGCATGATGGACTTGTTGAAAAAATGATCAGAAGAGCCAAGACCATTTCGAGCCAAAAAATCTTATCCAACCATTAATATTTGACTAAAAGAATAGCAGAAACAATCATCTTTATGTGATTTATATGTGATTATCAATAGAGTGCTAATATATTGTATTATAGTTATTTATACATAATAATGTGACATGCTATTTTAAATGTGATTCCTCGTCTAATCACATAAAATACTTAAAATCAGTATTTTAGAAGGGTATATGTCGTATATTTGCTCGATAACCAATAATGAAAAAGGCATGAAGAAGGACATCAAACTAAATTTAGACTTAAGAGAGCTCAATCAAGTAATCGAGGAAGAGGTAAATAAGGCTGTATTTGAAGAATGTGCTCCGGTATATTTTTTAAAAGGAACCGGGGAACTAGCAGAATTTTTGGGGATTTCAAAGAGCAAGGCTCAGGAATTAAAAAATGAGGGTGTTTTTTCTTGTTTCCAGATCGATCGAATTGTATTATTTGATCCCGATATCGTCACTAAAGAATTGGAAGATTACAACCAAAAGGAAAAAAACATTAAAAAATATCCTCGAATCAAGACGGTGGATAATTAAAATTATGTGTTGGAATTGCGCAGTTTTCCATAAAAACGTTTTTTAGAATGTTTATGAATTAGATTTTGTGGGTTATAATGAAGTGATGATAAGCGACTATTCGTAAAAACTAAAAAGGGCAAATTTGTTGTAAAACTGTATGTAAATCAGATATTGCAAATTATAAAATATTGTATAACAGTATTTTAAGCTCATAATTTAGTCTTTCTGTCGAAATGACATTTTGGTGTTTTCAAGTGGCAAAGGCAGCGAGGACTCATTATAATTTTTTTTTTTTGTCCTCGCTGCCTTTGCCTAAATAACTGGTTAAAAGTCATTTCGACGACCAACGGGAGGAGAAATCTATTCATAAACGAGTGTTAAAAAATTATGTATTTATCTACTGACCTCATTAAATGTATTTTTGTGCTTATGAAAATGAGTGAATTGGGCGAATTTTCCTTTATCGGCAAATTTGCTAAGAATTATGATGGCCTTTTAAATGAGGGCTTTATGGGTATTGGGGATGATTGCGCCATCATCCCGGCAGGGGAAGAATACGATTATCTGATAAGTACTGACCTTTTGGTTGAAGGCGTGCATTTTTTGCTCGATGAGATGCTTCCAAAAGATTTGGGACAAAAAGCTTTGGCGGTAAACCTGAGCGATATTGCCGCTATGGGCGGTGAACCTGTGGGCACATTTCTGTCACTCGGCATCCCAAAGGAAACTGCCGCAAGATATATTAAAGATTTTATGCAAGGATATGAGAAAATGAGCAAGCATTTTTCTGTGCCCTTGCTTGGTGGCGATACGACAAGCTCACTCAGGGATTTATGTATTAATGTGGCTGTTGTGGGCAAGTGTCCGAAAGGCAGTGCCAAATTGCGCAAAAGCGCTAAAAATAATGACATCATTTGTGTTACCGGCCCCTTGGGTGATTCTGCCGCAGGTCTGGAAATAATACTTAATAAGGATTATTTAACGTATCAGGAATCGCTGCTAAGAAACCGTCATTTATTAATTTCGCCACGCATCGAAGAGGGAATATGGCTGCGAAATCAGAAAGATGTTCATGCAATGATGGATCTTTCCGATGGAATTTCTTCCGACCTTGCTCATATCCTAAAAGCATCTAAAAGATCTGCTGAGGTTTTTATTGAGCAGCTTCCCATTTCGCCATTATTGCAGGAATACTGCGAAGAAAATCATTGGGATGCCAGCAGTTTTGCCATCGGTGGGGGAGAGGATTACGAGCTTTTGTGTACCGTGAAAGCCGATTCTTTCGCCAAAGTGCAAGAAAGCTTTCAGGCTGAATTTCAAAAGCCTTTGTACGCTATTGGGCGGATTTGCAATGGAAAAAGAAAAATTCGCTGGATGAAGAATGGAGAGGATTTTTCGGTAGAGGCAAAAACCTTTCATCATTTTAAGAGTGAATAATTCAATATCTTATGAATATGAAGCAGAAACTTTTCAGTGTTGATATTCATGATGTGCTTGATTACCTGTCGGTACGGAAGCGCCATTTTTTGTGGATTTTGCCATTGCTTCATTTTGTGCTTGTTGTAATTTGGCGGCAGTCTTTGGGTGTTTTTTATCTTGATGCCATAGATCCGGAATATTTTCACTTAATCAGTGGTGCCGCTTTTGCTGATCTTCATCCCGATCCGGGATATATGGATCATCCGGGCATTCCATTACAAATTATTATAGCGATAGCAGCCCGCTTTGTTTTTTGGATTTCGGGCAGCGAGAATTTGTTGGCAGATGTCGTTCATCGACCGGAATTGTATTTGTTTGCAGCCAATCTGCTAACAAATATTCTGAGCGCTGTAATTATCTGGTGGATTGGGCTTAAAGCATGGAAATACAGCAAAAACTTTAGCCTTGCCCTGAGTATGCAGCTTGCTTTTTATGCAAGTTGGCATTTGCTCGATGTGGCAGCCCGCATAATTCCTGAAGCTATGATGCTGCTGCCTTTAAGCCTGCTTTTTCTATTGTTTGTCCGCTATTTATACGATGTAGATGAGGAAGTTAAACTGCATAAATATATTGTTTTGTCGGCATTATTTGTAGGATGGGGCATTGCTTGCAAACTATCCTTTTCTGCATTTTTAGTGATGCCGCTTATACTGTTTCCTCACTATAGAAATAAACTGAAGGTTTTAGGCTACAGTATCTTGTTTTTCTTCGTTTTTGCATTTTCCACACTGAGCAATTTGAAGCATTTTTTTGGATGGAGTGGAAAAATGTTGGTGCATAGCGGGAAATGGGGCGAAGGCGATGTCGGTTTGATTGACCTCTCTCAATTTACCACGCGGATTAAAACTTTGTATGCCTATGATTCTTTGTTTTTTGTACTGCTTGCCCTGCTGCTTGCTGCTCTGATTGTATTGTTTATTTTCGGGAAAAGGAATCGTTTTAATAAAAAATTATTGCGTATTGGCTTGGCGATACTTTCAGGCCCAGCTTTATTGGTAATTATGATTTGCAAGCATTTCGCATTGCATTATTTGATCCCCGCATTTTTGTTTAAGGTCTTTTTTGTTGTTTTTATTTTGATAGTGCTGCAGGAATTGTTGAAGAAATATTATTGGTCTCAATACGCTCAGTTTATTGGTTTTGTATTTGCCCTAAGCTTGATGTTTTTTTCTGTCGCTCAACCATCACAAAAAACAGATCCGAATCGCATTGAAAAACAAGGGCAGCGAATGGCGCATTTCACATCAAGGGTGGCGCAAGAGGATTTGCTGATTATTAGCGGATATTTCGCTGGGAGCCCATTCCCATCCTATGCTTTGGCCAACGGGTTTCACCTGAGCGGTCCCGTTCGGAAATTTTATAAACCAGTGCTCAAAGAAGCCTTCCCAAATCGCTTTTTTTATAATGATTGGTCGGATAAATTCTTCCATTGGGATGAATATGTGCCTACAGATTCTTTATTAAACAAAAATAGGCGAATCCTGATCTATTATGGAAAAGAAAAGCAAAATGATCCCCAAATTATCCTTCAGCGTTTCCGCCATGAACATCCGGAACAACATTTTGCATTGGAAAAAATCTATGAAGATAAGGCCTCAACAGAAGGCTTATTCGAACTAATTGTTCGTCCATAGAGTATTTAAGAAGTTATTGGCGAAGATTTAAAAATCGGCGATGATGGAAAAATTTCAACAAAAATAGTTTGAAATCAAAAAACTGTTCGTAATTTTGCGAACTGATGGAAAAAGAAAGAGCATATAGCGAGAAAGAAATTAAGATAGCACGAATTGCAAAAGCACTTGGGCATCCGGTGCGCGTTTATGTGCTTGGCTTTTTATCGCAGCAAAGCTGTTGTTATAGTGGTGATTTAACGGATATTCTCCCCATTGCAAAATCGACACTTTCCCAACATCTTAAAGAATTGCGCGATGCAGGGCTTATTCAGGGCGAAATTGAAGCGCCACGAATTAGATATTGTCTTAATCAGGAAAATTGGAAACTCGCTCAGGAATTATTTAAGGAGTTTTTTAAAGTTTAAAATTTTTTATATAAACCGTTCGCTGTTTTACGAACTACGAACACAAAAATCAAATCATATGAACATTAAAGTATTTGGAACAGGTTGCGCGAAATGCAAAACTCTGGAAACAGCTACCATCAAGGCATTGGAAGAATTAAACATGCCAACGGAAGTAGAAAAAGTAGAAGATATAGTAAAAATTATGGAGGCTGGTGTGCTCACAACCCCGGCGCTTATGCTGGATGGAAAAGTTGTAGTTTCGGGGCGTGTGCCTTCGGTAAAAGAACTAAAGCAAATCATACAAGCCTAAAACATTGAATATGAAATTAATTCGAGTATTCTTAATGATGAGTGTTCTTGCTATTTTGACAGTATCCTGCCAAAATAAAGTGCAACCGGAAGAAAAAGAAAGTGTAGCAGTAGTTCAGTCTCAAGCAGAAACAGAGGTGTATTATTTTCATTTTACACGCCGCTGTGCTACTTGCAATGCCGTTGAAGATGTGACCAAAGATGCCTTAAAAGAGTTTTATCCCAATTTGATTGATGAGGATAAGATCGCATTTCATTCCCTTGATCTTGAAGAACCTCAAAATGCTGCAGTGGCCGAAGAACTTGGTGTTTCAGTCCAAGCCTTGATTTTTGTGCATGGCGACCAGAAGCTTGACCTTACACAAGACGGCTTTTTATATGCGCGTGTCAGTCCTTCAAAATTAAAGGAAAAGATAAAAGAGGCTGTGGATCAATTAATCGCTGAATAGGCTTATGGAAGTATTGCAGCAATTGCTCGAAGGAGCTCAGTTTCCGGTGTTTTCGGCCTTTCTTTTGGGTTTGATGACGGCCATTAGTCCTTGCCCTTTGGCAACAAATATTACCGCCATTGGTTATCTGAGTAAAGATATTCAAAGCCGCAAACGTGTTTTCGTTCAGGGACTTGTATACACTTTAGGGAGGGCAATTGCTTATACAACCATCGGACTTATTTTTTACTTCACAACCAGCGGGCTTCAGCTGTCGGGTTTTATGCAACAATGGGGTGAAAAATTCCTCGGGCCTCTTTTGATCATTATCGGCATTTTTATGTTGGGATTGATAAAAATCAATATCCCTGCCATGGGAAGGCTGAGTGAAAAATGGACAAAAAATCAAAAAGGAGGCTTTTGGGATGTGCTTTTGTTGGGTGTTTTGTTTGCCCTCGCCTTTTGTCCCTATAGTGGTGTGCTCTATTTTGGGATGCTAATACCGATGACAATAAGCAGTGCATCTGGTTTATACCTGCCGCTTATTTTCGCTTTGGCAACCGGACTTCCTGTGATTATTATTGCTTGGTTGCTTGCATTTTCGGTAGGGCAAATTGGCGGATTTTTTAATAATCTGAAGCGCTTTGAATTTTGGTTCAGGCGTATTATTGCCACGATTTTTATTCTTGTTGGGATATATTATTGTATCGTATTTTTTATCTAATCTAGCCTTGATCTGGATATTTTTAACGAATGAATTTAAAAACATTAAAAATGAAAATACTTGTCCTTTGCACGGGAAATTCCTGCCGTAGTCAGATGGCGCACGGTTTTCTGCATTCTTTTGATAAGCGGTTGATGGTTCGATCTGCAGGAACAGAGCCTGCACAAGAAGTTCAGCCAAAAGCCATTCAGGTGATGGCAGAACTTGGTATCGACATCAGTCACCATAAACCCGAACTTGTTGATGCCTATATTGATCAGGAGTGGGATTATGTGCTTACCGTCTGTGATGATGCCAACGAAAAATGTCCGGTGTTTGCAGGCAAAGTTAAAAATCGTTTGCATATTGGTTTCGATGACCCTTCCAAAGCTGAAGGAAGCGCAGAATTTATCATGAGCGAATTTTATCGTGTGCGCGACGAAATAGGAAAAAAACTTAGAGAACTATACGATACAGAAATTCTTAGAGATGAATAAAAAATATTTATTGCCTATTTTTTTGCTGCCCCTATGGATTGTTTTATATATCTATTTGGCTGACATCAGCGATTTTCTTGTATTGGATCTTTTTGGGATGAAGCCCGGTGCGCATCTAACGGAAAGCTTGTGGTTTTTCCTTTTTGAAGTGCCGAAAGTAATGATGCTCCTGCTGTTGATTATTTTTGTGGCAGGATTTGTTCGCACATGGTTTACTGCGGAAAAAACGCGGGCTATGTTGAAAGGAAAATCATTGTTTACGGGAAATATTCTTGCTTCCTTATTGGGAATTATTACGCCATTTTGCTCCTGCTCGGCCATTCCTTTGTTTTTAGGCTTTGTGGAGGCAGGTATTCCGCTTGGCGTTACTTTTAGCTTTCTTATTGCTGCACCTATGATTAACGAAGTAGCAGTAATCCTTTTACTTGGCCTTTTTGGATGGAAGGTTACCCTTATCTATATTGGCACAGGTCTTCTAATCGCCGTTTTTTCGGGTTGGATAATCGGCCATTTTAAGATGGAGAAATATATTGCAGAATGGGTTTTTCAGGTAAAATCAGGAAATGCAACAGTGACGGGTATTCCCATAAAAATGGAGCAACGCATCGAGGCAGGATACGCTTCTGTAAAAGAAATTGTAGGAAAAATATGGATATATATTGTTCTGGGAATTGCAGTTGGTGCCGGTGCGCATGGCTATGTACCTGAAGATTATCTCGCCGAATTGATGAATAATGCGCATTGGTATTCAGTGCCTTTGGCTATTTTAATCGGCCTGCCTTTGTATTCCAATGCTGCCGGAATAATACCTATTGTAAGCGTTCTTATCGAAAAGGGGGTAAGCCTTGGAACGGCTTTGGCTTTTATGATGTCGGTGGTTGGTCTCAGCCTTCCGGAAATTATTATTCTGAAAAAAGTGCTTAAATTGCCTCTGATTTTGCTTTTTATCGGCATTGTAGCTGTTGGCATTGTGCTGGTTGGTTATATTTTTAATGTGGTCTATTAATCCAATTAAGATGGAAATAGTTTAGTAGATTTCAAGCGAATATTGAAAAATAAAAAACAGGGATGTACGCTTGTGCATCCCTGTTTTTTATTTTTCATAATAAGAATAAGCCCTATATAGTTGGGTGATTTTTAAAGATCTTTTCTGATTTCATCAGTATATCAATATACTGTGCACGCTTATAGGTAAATGGGTCGTTAATATTTTTACGGCTTAGTTTGCCAACAAATTCTTCCGTATTTGCATATCCTTTTTTATCCATCCATGCATTTAATTCTCCCAACATTTTGGTGATGTGGTTGATCTGAAATTTATATAAAGCGCTTACCACTTGTACTGCACCGGCTCCGGCCAGCATCATTTTAACCACATCGCTTCCTTGGTAAATGCCTGTATTTGCGCAAATTGTAGCATCAATATTTCCATAAAGCAAACCCGCATAGCGCAAAGCCAAACGATTGTCTTCTTCATTGCTTAGATTATATGGGAAATGGTGGCTTTCGCTTTCAATATCAATATCCGGTTGAAAAAAGCGGTTGAAAAGAATAACGGCATCGGCTCCCGCTTCACTCATCTTTTTTACAACCATGGGGATGTTGGTATAAAACGGACTGATTTTTACTGCAACAGGAATTTTTATCCGTGATTTAACTTCGCGAATAATATCAAGCTGTTCGTCAACAATTTCTTTACCGGGTCGATCTAAATTCTGTGGGTTCGCATAAAAATTAAGTTCTAGTCCATCAACACCTGTTTTTTCAAGTTCTTCTGCGTATTCGCCCCAGGTTTCACGATAGACTGCATTGAGGCTGGCAAAAAGAGGGATACTAACCGCCTTACGGGCTTTACGTAATTGCATTAGAAAAGCCTTTGGCCCGCTGTGTTCCATATCGGGGAATATACGGAGCATTTCAGCATTACGATCTTCAAATTCGCTTAGGCCTTCTTCCATTTGCAGGTTTTCCAAATGGATTTGTTCTTCAAAAAGTGATTTATAAACAATGGCCGCCGCACCATTTTCTTCCATTTTTTTAAGATAGCTTAGGTCGGTAACCAAATTGCTTGCTCCAACAATAATGGGATTTTTAAGTTCAATTCCCATATAATTCGTTTTCAGGTCTGCCATGATCGTGATCTTTTTTTGGGTTATTAGATTTATTTTTTTTGTAGAAAATTGGTTCAACATATTTATGCAAAAATGCGAGGGGGAAATATGAGTAATTATCCATTTAGAAAAAAACAGGCATATTTAACGCTTTCCGGCATATTTATGTTATTGGTTTAATAACAGATAATTAGTCGAAATGTTCGCCTTGCATTAAATTAAACTTAATCTAAATAAGGTAGAATATTGATGAATTAACAAAAACCTTCGCCCCGAAGCATGTAAAATTAGTAATTTCGCGAGGATTTTCGTGGTTTAAAATTTGTAAACTGCTTAAAATAAGGGATGTAAATAATTAATTCAATTATGGAAAAGAAGAAAAATTTTATTACATGCGACGGAAACATGGCGGCATCACATTGTGCTTATATGTTTAGTGAGGTTGCAGCCATTTACCCCATTACGCCATCATCAACAATGGCAGAGTATATTGACGAGTGGGCTGCTCATGGCAGAAAGAATATTTTTGGAGAGGAAGTGAAGGTGGTGGAAATGCAGTCAGAAGGCGGTGCTTCAGGTGCTGTTCATGGTTCCCTACAATCAGGTGCATTAACAACAACCTATACTGCATCACAGGGCTTGCTCCTGATGATTCCAAACATGTATAAAATTTCCGGCGAATTACTTCCCGGTGTTTTTCATGTTAGTGCCCGTAGCCTTGCTGCTCAGGCTCTCTCAATTTTTGGCGACCATTCAGATGTGATGAGTGCACGCCAAACCGGTTTCGCTTTCCTTGCTACCGGAAGTATCCAGCAGATTATGGATCTTGCAGGCGTTGCTCACCTTGCTTCCATTAAATCAAGTATCCCATTTGTGCATTTCTTTGATGGATTCCGTTCATCACACGAAATCCAAAAAGTAGAAGCCCCTTCTACTGAAGATATGGCAAAATTGCTTGATTATGAAGCATTGCAGCGTTTCCGCGATAAAGCATTAAATCCTGAGCATCCTGTAACCAGAGGTACAGCACAAAACCCGGATATTTACTTCCAGGCTCGTGAAGCTTCAAACCGTTTCTATGATGTTGTTCCTGATATCGTAGAAGATTATATGCAGGAAATCACAAAACTTACCGGCCGCGAATACCACCCATTCAATTATTGTGGTGCCCCCGATGCTGAAAATGTGATTATTGCTATGGGTTCTGTTACAGAAACCATTAGGGAAGTTATTGAAGTACGTGTTGCCAATGGTGAAAAAATTGGCCTTCTGAGCGTTCATTTGTATCGCCCATTCTCGGCAAAATATTTCTTTAAAGCAATTCCTGATACAGTAAAACGTATCTCTGTTCTTGATCGCACAAAAGAACCGGGCGCTAATGGCGAACCTCTTTACCTTGATGTTAAAGACCTTTATTACGGAAAAGAAAATGCTCCTTTGATCGTTGGTGGTCGCTATGGCCTCAGCTCAAAAGATACAACACCGGCACAAATTGTTGCTGTGCTAGATAATCTAGCAGCTGCCGAGCCTAAAAATGGCTTCACTGTAGGCATTGTTGATGATGTTACTTATAAGTCATTGCCAGTAGGCGAAGAGGTTAGCTTTGCCCCAAAAGGTACATACGAAGCAAAATTCTATGGACTTGGTTCTGATGGTACAGTTGGTGCCAATAAAAACTCCATTAAGATTATCGGTGATAATACGGATAAATATGTGCAGGCTTATTTTGCTTATGATAGTAAGAAATCTGGAGGCTTTACTGCTTCTCACCTTCGCTTTGGTGATAGCCCGATCCGCTCTACTTATCTGGTAAATACTCCTGACTTTGTAGCGTGTCACGTTCCTGCTTATCTGGAAATGTACGATATGCTTAAAGGGATTAAAGAAGGAGGAACTTTCCTTTTTAACTCTATTTGGGATGCTGAGGAAACAAAAAAACGCCTTCCTAACAGCATGAAAAAAGTGCTGGCAGAGAAAAAGATTAAATTCTATATCATTAATGCCACAGCAATTGCAGAGGAAATTGGCCTTGGAACAAGAACCAACACCATTATGCAATCTGCTTTCTTTAAGGTTGCAGAAATTATTCCTTATGAGCAGGCTGTTGAGCAAATGAAAGTGTTTATTAAGAAATCTTATGGCCGTAAAGGTGAGGAAATTGTAAGCATGAACAATGCTGCTGTTGATCGCGGCGGTGATGTTGCTCAGGTAGAGGTTCCTGCAGAATGGGCAAGCCTCGATGTTGAAGCAGCCGTTGAAAGTAATGTTCCCGAATTTATTAAGAATGTAGCTGCACCAATTAATGCACAAAAAGGTGATGATCTTCCTGTAAGTGCGTTTATTGATCGTGAAGATGGTACATTCCCGGCAGGAACTACAAAATATGAAAAGCGTGGTATTGCAGTGAATGTTCCCGAGTGGATTTCAGACAACTGTATCCAGTGTAACCAATGTGCTTATGTTTGTCCTCATGCTGCAATTCGTCCATTCCTTCTCGATGAAGAAGATGTGAAGAATGCTCCTGCTGATACAGCAACCATCAAAGCGAATGGAAAAGCTGCTGCCGGCCTTCAGTTCCGTATTCAAGTGAGTGTTCTCGACTGTACAGGTTGTGGAAACTGTGCTGATGTTTGTCCTGCGAAAAATAAAGCCCTTGTCATGAAGCATCTGGAAACTCAGATGGATGAAGTGGAACGCTTTAAGTATATGGACGAAACTGTTGGGTACAAAGAAAAAGTATTTGATAAGAATACCAATTTGAAAAGTAGCCAGTTTGCCCAACCTCTTTTCGAGTTCTCCGGAGCTTGTGCAGGTTGTGGTGAAACTCCATACATTAAGCTGATTACTCAACTCTTCGGCGAGCGCATGATGATTGCAAACGCTACTGGTTGTTCTTCAATTTATGGTGGATCTGCCCCTAGTACTCCTTATTGTGCCAATAGCCAAAGCGGCCATGGTCCCGCATGGGCAAACTCATTATTCGAAGATAATGCAGAATATGGTTTTGGTATGGCTACCGGTGTTGATAAAATGCGTGAACGCATTGCTCTCCGCATGACAAAAGCTATGGAAAACGGCATTAGCGAAGAGCTGAAAACCGCTTTCCAAAATTGGATTGCCGGAATGCATGAAGCAGAAAAGTCTGTTGAAGCAACAAACGCCCTTCTGCCATTAATCGAAAATTCTGATGATGCTACTGCGAAAGAAATTATGAGCCTCAAACAATACCTCGTGAAAAAATCGGTATGGATTATCGGTGGCGATGGCTGGGCTTATGATATCGGATATGGTGGCCTCGACCATGTAGTTGCCAGTGGTGAAGATGTGAACCTTCTCGTTCTTGATACTGAAGTGTATTCTAACACAGGTGGACAATCATCTAAGTCAACTCCTGTAGGTGCTGTGGCGAAATTTGCTGCTAGTGGTAAGAAAACACGGAAGAAAGACCTTGGTGCAATGGCCATGACTTATGGTTATGTTTATATTGCACAAGTTGCTATGGGCGCAAACCAAGCTCAGTTCTTCAAAGCAGTGAAAGAAGCAGAAGCTTATCCAGGTCCTTCAATTATTATTGCCTATGCACCATGTATCAATCATGGCCTGCGTAAAGGAATGGGCAAAACCCAAGAAGAGGAGAAGGATGCTGTTAAGGCAGGTTATTGGCACTTATATCGCTATAACCCAATGCTCGAAGAAGAAGGAAAAAATCCATTCCAACTCGATAGCAAAGAACCGGATTGGGGTCTTTTCCAAGACTTCCTGCAAGGTGAAGTACGTTATACTTCCCTACAGAAATCATTCCCCGAGGAAGCAGAAAAACTGTTTGTTCAGGCTGAAGAGAATGCGAAATGGCGCTATAAGCAATATCAGCGTCTTGCTGCTATGGATTTTAGCAAAGAATAGTTTTTTAAATATTCTATATAAAAAAGGCGGGCTTTGTCCCGTCTTTTTTTTTATTATTGTAGGAAGAAATAAAATAGATATGAAGCAAATAATAAAACCTTTGATCAGTGCCTTCATGGCCATCATTTTTTTGAGTTCTTGCAATACCAAACAACAAGTGCAAGAGCCACAAATCGTGGAGCCTAATAACGATTATATGTTGTTGGCTACTGTATATCAACAACATGCAGCCGAAAACAAAGCGCTCTGCTATCAGGCGTTCAATTGTGCCAAAACATCTCTAGATCAGAAGCTTAAAAACTATAAAGGAAAGAAAAAAACAGCGGTTGTTGTGGATATTGATGAAACGATATTGGACAACAGTCCTTTTGAGGTAAAATGTATACTCGATAATACGAATTATCCTATTGGTTGGGATGAGTGGATGAATTCTGCTGATGCTGAAATAATTCCGGGGGCTGTGTCTTTCTTGAATTATGCTGCATCCAAGGATGTGGAAGTATTTTATATCACAAATCGGAAGCAAAAATATTTTGAACCAACCTTAAAGAACCTAAAGTTTCATGGCTTTCCTGATGCAGATAGTTCTCACCTGATGCTCCGTACTGAATCATCTGATAAGCAAGCGCGCCGTAATCTTGTGCTGGAGGATTATGATATTTTATTGCTCGCCGGAGATAACCTAGCCGATTTTTCACAGCTGTTTTATCATAAAAATGCTGAAGAACGATTGGCATTAACAGACAGTCTTCGCAATGAATTCGGCAGTAGCTTTATTGTGCTCCCCAATGCTACTTATGGCGATTGGGAAAGTGCCGCATTGGAATATAATTTTGACCTAAAGAAAGCGGAAAAGTTGGATAAACTAAAGAGTGTTTTAAAGGATTTCTAGTCCTGATAAATATCGAACAGTAAAATACGAAAGCGAGGAGGCTTCCTGTCTTTATGAACTTTTGTTAAGAGGATAAAAAAAGCCCCGAAGCATTTACTTCGGGGCTTTTTTGCATTATAAAGTCTTAGAGGTCAGTATGTAAGTGCATATCAGATGCATCTTATCAAATAAATTATCACCTTCTATAATAATTTGATTTTTAAAGAATTATTAAAAGCAGATTTCTCCATCCAGCTCTTCGCTTCGCTTTGAGCTTTCTGTCGAAAATGACGTTTTGGTGTTTTCTAATGGCAAAGGCAGCTTACGGTCACTGAGCGGAGTCGAAGTGCGCCGCCTTTGCCTAAATAACTGGTTAAAAGTCATTTCGACGACCAACGGGAGGAGAAATCTATTCATAAATGAGTGTTAATAAACTATGTATTTATCTACTGACCTCTATAAAGTCTTATTGGAGAAACTGTGTTCCTCCAATATCGATGCGTCGCAACAATAAATGGCATAGAACTGAAAAGAGCCGCTTGTATTTGTGCTCGAAGGATTTGAGCATTATTTAGTGTCCGTCCATAAAGTCAAGTGTTTGATTCAGAATGTTCGAAGTCGAGGTGTTATGCTGCACTGCGATGCATTGAGCTTGTCGAAATGTGCTGAGCTTTTGCCGAAGTAAGCATGTCGAAGTACATTCGCGGGATTGAAAACAAGGAGTTTACATTGGTAAATGCGATGCACTAAGCCTGCCGAAGCGACTTGGTTTCAATACTAGAATAACGCTGAGATCGGGCATTATGGACAAACACTATTTAGCCTTTTTTAGTTTTTTCTCTGCTCTTTTCTCTTTAGCCGTTTTTGTCGGTTCTTTCTTAACGTTTTTCTTTGCGTCCTGACTTTTTCCCATGATCTTATTTGTTAAAGGTTTGTTTTTAGGTTCTTTATTGGAAGAATATATTTGTTGTAAACAGTGAAATCCTATCACTGAAACTCTCTAAAAAACCTGATAAAGTCGATTTACCATATTGCTGTAAATGCTATTAATTCTGCTAAATTAATCTTTTCCATTTAAATCAGGCAGCAAATTCGATAATTGCAGCTCAAGAACAGCTTGATTTATAGAAGTGGGGCTGAGTTCATTGGTTTTTTAGAATAGGTGGCTCGTGGAGCTTGGCTTCTTGAAAATGATTCGGAGTATTATGCAACGCTTGCTTTGAATAGACCGTCTGTTCTATGGTTACTTGTATTGGAACTTACTCAGGATCGCAATTTTATCCTCTATTTTCATCCGTTTTGTTGTTTTAGTGGATTAGTAATTTTAGAACAATTCGGTTTGTGTTTTTATCATGATTCATCATAGTTAAGGTATTCATGATGTTCAAGATTGGCAAAGGGCTTTTGGTTCAGAATGTGCAAGCGGTAATATTTTTTTGTATTTTTGATTGAAATCCTTGATTTATTGTACCTTTGGAATATTGTTTTGTCTTTCTATGTAGTGTTTGATCTCTAAAGTTAGAAATTGTTCTCATAGATCAATGCTGCTGAAACGCAAGCACAGTGATGCAAATTTAGGCTTATTGAATTTCAAAATGATGTTTTAAACGGAAGAACAGCGCACTCTTCCAGTATTTTTGCAAAAGATTAAATATTGAAACATACACAAAATAAAAGTTTTAGGTAGGCTCATGACACTGATTGCATATTTGTTTATTCTTCTCCTTACCTTTTATTTGCTGTCGCAGGTTACAGATAAATATTTTATTGATTCATTGGATCGTATTGCGGAGCGTTTGCGACTTTCTTCCGATGCTGCCGGAGCTACATTAATGGCAATTGGAAGCAGTGCCCCGGAGCTTTTTGTTGCTCTTGTTGCTGTTTTGCAACCCGGAGGTCACGAGCAAATCGGTATTGGGACTATTGTTGGCTCTGCTTTGTTTAATATTTTGGTGATTATTGGTGCTGTAGCCGTAGTGCGCAAAGCCGTAATAACTTGGCAACCCGTTGTGCGGGATATTATTTTCTATCTCTACGCAATTGGTTTACTGTTTTGGTGCTTTTCTGATGGTGCAATCACTATGACCGAAAGCCTCATATTTGTGCTTAGCTTTATCGTTTATGTTTTTGCTGTGGTTCGTTGGCGCCGATGGTTCCCTTATCGGGATACTGCAGAGGATATGCCTGTGCCCGAAGTTGGAAAGGAACGTATTAGTTATTCGAAATTAGAAAAAATTCTTATGCCATTGGATTACCTTTTGTTTAAGGTGTTCCCACCACCACGGCATTATTTCGCTGTTTTTGGCTTGTCCATTGCTTTTATTGCGGTATTATCCTGGGTGCTGGTTCAAAGTGCTATCGGTATCAGCGAAATACTCAATGTTCCTGAAATAATTATTGGTATTACGGTTCTCGCTGTTGGTACTAGTGTTCCGGATATGATTTCTTCTATAATTGTAGCAAAGCAGGGCAGGGGTGATATGGGAATTAGTAATGCTATTGGTTCCAATATCTTTGATGTGATGATTGGTTTGGGATTGCCTTGGCTTATTGCCCTATTGATTGCTCCCTCAAGAGGCATTATCCCTGTAAGTACCGATGATCTCTCCCTATCCGTATTATTTTTGTTCCTTTCTGTCATTGTTATTTTTTCCGTCCTGATAATAAGGCGATGGCGCATTGGTAAGCCAACAGGCTATTTTTTAATCTTTTTATATGTGCTTTATCTTGGCTATACGGCCTATAGCCTGTTTGTTTAAAATTTTGCTTATTTCGTTTCCCAAATATTGATGCCTTCCATAGTGCCTCACAAGATAAAAAGGGGGGGTAACATTACAAAATGTTGAAAAAAAAACAGGCTTTATTAATAAGTGTTTTTAATAATAGCAGGCTTTAAAGCAAATGCATATTATATTTGCGCGAAAGGTATTATAATATGTCAGAAAGCTATAATGAAGATAGTGTCAGGTCGCTGGAGTGGAAAGAACATATCCGCCTGCGTCCCGGTATGTATATTGGTAAACTAGGTGATGGTACATCGCGCGATGATGGGATTTATGTGCTGGTGAAAGAGGTTATCGATAATTCTATCGATGAGTTTGTGATGGGAAATGGCCGAAGAATCGATGTGAGTATTCAGGATGGTGTCGTTAAAATCCGGGATTATGGCCGTGGGATACCACTTGGAAAAGTAATTGACTGCGTCTCGAAAATAAATACCGGAGCAAAGTACGATTCCAAAGTGTTTAAAAAAGCTGTTGGCCTTAACGGCGTTGGTACAAAAGCGGTAAATGCTCTTTCTGCTTTTTTTAGAGCACAATCCATCCGCGAAGGCAGAACCAAAATTGTAGAATACGAAAGGGGTTCTTTAATTAATGATTTTGCGGAAGAAGATACAAACGAAGAAAATGGAACAATAATCACCTTTAGACCCGATGAAGAAATTTTTGGGAATTACCACTATTTATCTGAGCATCTCGAAAAACTCCTTTGGAATTATGCTTTCCTAAATAATGGTTTGTCTGTTTATTATAATGGGGAACGCTTTTATGCGAAAAATGGCCTTACAGACCTGCTTGCAAATAATGTGGGTGAGGACATCCTTTATCCCATTATTCACCTGAATGAAGCGGATTTTGATTTTGCTTTTACTCATGATTCCTCTCATTATGGTGAGGAGTATTATTCCTTTGTAAACGGTCAACATACAACACAGGGCGGTACGCATCAGCAGGCCTTTCGCGAAGCAATTGTAAAAACAATACGTGAATTTTTTAATAAAGATTATGATACCAGCGACATCCGAACTTCTATTGTTGCGGCCATCAGTATAAAAGTTCAGGAACCTGTTTTTGAATCACAAACTAAAACAAAGCTGGGTTCAACACATCTTGAAGCCGATGGGCCAACCATTAGAAACTATATCCACGATATCGTGAAACGTCATCTGGATAATTTTTTGCATAAAAACCCGGAAACTGCCGATGTTTTGCAGAAAAAAATCCAACAATCCGAAAAAGAGCGGAAAGAGTTGGCAGGCATTAAAAAGATGGCGAAAGAAAGTATTAAAAAGGCCAGCCTTCATAATAAAAAATTGCGCGATTGCAGAGTACATTATGATACCAACCACGAGCGCCGTATGGAATCCACACTTTTTATTACTGAGGGAGATTCTGCCAGTGGATCCATTACCAAATCAAGGGATGTAAATACTCAAGCAGTATTTAGCCTCAGGGGTAAGCCCTTAAATTCCTTTGGGAAAAGCAAGAAAATCGTTTATCAAAATGAAGAATTTAACCTCTTGCAATCTGCTTTAAACCTCGAAGAAGGTGTGGATGGCTTGCGTTATAATTATGTTGTTATTGCTACTGATGCCGATGTGGATGGGATGCATATCCGTCTTCTATTGCTCACCTTTTTCCTTCAGTTTTACCCTGATTTGGTGCGCAGTGGGCATATATATATCCTTCAAACCCCACTTTTCCGGGTGAGAAACAAAAAAACAACTATTTACTGCTATAATGATATTGAGCGAAACAATGCCCTTAGTCAATTAGGGGCGAAACCGGAAATAACTCGTTTTAAGGGGCTTGGTGAAATTAGTCCCGGGGAATTCAAGAATTTTATCGGAAAAAATATTCGCCTCGAGCCTGTCCTTCTTAAAAAAGACAAAAGCATTCCTGATTTATTGAAGTTTTATATGGGGACAAATACTCCGGAACGCCAGACTTTTATTATTGATAATCTTCGCGTTGAGGATGATTTGATTCAGGATAAAGCGAGTTAGATGAAGAATTTGCCTGTTTATCTCGACTATAACGCCACGACACCAATTGATCAGGAAGTAATGGCGGCAATGAAGCCTTTCTTTGAATCCTATTTTGGAAATCCTTCCAGTACACATCTGTTTGGTGTTGAGGCACGTAAGGCGGTAGAAAATGCCCGCGCAGAAGTAGCAGCCTTGATCAATGCTCATGCCGATGAAGTGGTTTTTACAAGCGGAGGAACAGAATCAAATAATTATGCAATTAAAGGCGCTGCTTATGCGCTCCGTTCTAAAGGCAGGCATATTATTACTACTGCAATTGAACATCCTGCTGTGCTGGAAGTGTGTCGCTTTCTTCAAAATGAAGGTTTTGACCTGAGTATTATTCCCGTAGATGAGTTTGGGATTGTTCAAACGCTTGCTTTAAAAGAAGCAGTACGAGACGATACTATCCTGATTTCTGTGATGCATGCCAATAATGAAACCGGAAGCATTCAGCCCATTGAAGAGATTGGTGCTTTTGCCCGTGCACATGGCATTTTACTGCATGTGGATGCAGCTCAGTCCCTCGGAAAAATCCCTGTCGATGTTGTGGCTATGAATGCAGATTTATTGTCTATTGCCGGTCATAAACTCTATGCGCCAAAAGGAATTGGGGCATTGTATGTCAGGCGTTCTGTGCGGCTCGAGAAATTAATGCATGGCGCAGATCATGAACAAAATAGAAGAGCAGGAACAGAAAATGTTCTGGAAATTTCAGGGCTGGGAGCTGCTTGTCGTATTGCACATCGTGATTTGAAAAGCCACGCAGCGCATTATAAGCAGATGCGCGATGCTTTATATCTTGAGCTGCAGGATTCTCCTGTGGAAACAAAACTCAATGGCCATCCCGAGAAAAGGCTTCCTAATACATTAAATATCAGTTTTAAGAATATTGAAGCAAATACTTTATTGTCCGCATTAAATAATGTGGCTGCTTCTGCCGGAGCTGCTTGTCATGCCGAAGATGTTACCGTAAGTCATGTGCTTGAAGCGATGGGTCTTCCATTGGAATTTGCCATGGGTACTTTGAGGTTTTCGACAGGAAGGGCTACTACGATCGAGGATATTAAGGCCGCATCAAAAGATATTTTAACGCAGCTAAAGGCTCTTGCCCCAACGAGCGAAGAGGAAGTCTGCGAAATTGTGGATACAAATGAAGAGATTAAGCTGACTCGTTATACCCATGGTTTGGGCTGTGCATGTAAATTGCGCCCTCAGGCATTGGAATCAGTATTAAAAAATGTGAAATCACTGCTGCCTAAGGATCCACGCGTGCTTGTGGATGCAGATCAGGCTGATGACGCGGCAGTTTATCTGATTTCAGAGGATGTGGCAATTGTAGAAACGCTGGATTTTTTCACGCCTGTTGTTGATGATCCTTATACATTTGGTGCTGTTGCTGCTGCAAATGCCCTGAGCGATATTTATGCTATGGGGGCAAAGCCTCTTTTTGCATTAAACATCGTTGGGTTTCCTTCAAATAGACTTCCCTTAAAAGTGCTGGAAGATATACTAAAAGGTGCTGCCGATAAAGCTGCAGAAGCGGGAATTCCTGTTCTTGGAGGCCATACAGTGGATGATACGGAGCCAAAGTTTGGTATGTGCGTTACCGGCAGTGTGCATCCTGATAAAATATTGAAGAACAGTGGGGTACAAGAAGGTGATGTTTTAGTGCTTACTAAGAAATTGGGCACCGGAATTTTAAGTACCGCAGCAAAACGCTCCTTATTGTCGGAAGAGGAGAAGAGGGCTTTAAGTTTAAGCATGAGTAGCTTAAATAGTTATCCCGCGAATATTATGTCTGCATTTCCTGTACATGCCTGCACCGATGTTACTGGTTTTGGCCTGCTTGGTCATATGGGCGAAATGTTGCAGGCTTCCGAGATGGATGCTGAAGTTTATCCAAAGGAATCGGTTTTTATGCCTCGGGCAATTGAATTGGCCAATGCGGGAATTATTCCAGGGGGGACCAAAGACAATATGGCATTTCTTGGTGAGCGTTTGCAATGGGATGATGATGTGCCGGAAGCGGTGCGCTATCTGCTTTGCGATGCCCAAACCAGCGGCGGTCTTTTGATTTCCCTTCCTGAGAAAGATGCTGCAAACCTGAGTGAAAAATTGCAAGAGGCCAATATTTTTGCCTATGTGATTGCAGGGAACATAAAAAAAGGGAGCGGTAAAATGTTTTCCCGTTCCCTTTATCTCTAATGTCAAATAAATGACTTTTATCCCTGATCAACAAAAGCCTCTTTTGCTTTATCCCATTTGATATAAGATACTGATGGGTTTTTTGCAACGAAAATGAGGTACTTCTCCGCCATTTCCGGGCTCCTTTTCAGGAAGTTTTCGTAGGTAAGCCTTTTCCCTTTGTGTTTTTGGACTTGTTCCAGTCCGATTGATTTGAAATTCTTTTTTCCAAATAAGCCGATCATGTCTAATTGATTTTTTACAAAAGTACAGCGCATTTTTATACAATGCAAGAAATTTTTGAGATAATGTATGAAGCAGCCATTTTTTGGGTCGAAATGGCCATATTTTATGACGAACTCAATTATATTGCTCATGTCAAGTGTTCAGAAAATCAATATTTTCTTTCAATTTTTGAATTGTAAGTGAGTATTCATCGAAAATAAATGCATAAAAACGCGCCCGATTTTGGGTGTATTGTCAATATTCTGAATTTTTTACGCTTATTGGAATTTATTATACATCATTAGGAAAACGGGTATGAGTCTTTGGCAATTATAGGAATAATGCAGTGTGTCTAATTATTTTTAATTAATTGATAATAAATGCTTTGCAGTGTTTTAATGTCTTTTTTCGAGGGAATAAAATCCATAATATGCGGACTTGCAAGTCGAAAAAACATGACCCATTGAAAAACCAGGGAACAAAAATATGCTGCTGAGGTTGCTAGGGCTGCCCCTGCAAGCCCAAATTCTGGGATGATCACAAATCCCCCAATCGCAATGCCTGTTAGGCCAATAGCTGATGCAATTGTATTAATAAATGGACGGCCGGTGCCACTAAAATAATGTGAAAAGATCATCGATGCCGAAATACTTAGGATGCCGGGAGAGAGATAAAATATTATTTGTTGTACATGATGAAATTCTGCACCAAAAACTGCCACAAAAAACATTTCCGGGATCAGCAATAAAAAGCAAATCATCAAAAAGGTAATAAAGACCGTAAATTTTAATAAGCTAATCGTTAAGTTTTTGGCATATTCAGGCTCTGTGTTGCCGGAAATTCTGGCGTATTGAACTAAACTAACACTCTTGCCAACAAGCCACATCCCTTCACTGAGTTTTACACCAACATCAAAGTGTCCGAGGCTCTTAAGCCCTAAATATTGTTTCACAATATAATAGGCCAAACGATTATTCAGTAATTGAAAAATCGCAGCAAGTTGTACCATAAAACCGTAACGGAAGATCTGAATACTGTCTTGCCTGAGGATTTTTGGATTCCAGCCGCTTATCTTGCCTAAAGTCTTTGAGGCAGCAAAAAGAAGCATAATCGAATAGCCTACGAAAAGTGCCCGAATATATACTGCAACATCTTTTTCTTCTGCAATAAAAATATAATAAGCAAGCGTGCCTAATGTCGCCAGAATTTGCAAAATAGAAATAATATTGAACAGCTTAATGCGCTCCTTGCCTAAAAGCCACATCTGATGAATCTGTCCTAATGATAGAATCAGGGATAAGGCTAAAACCTCGTACACATATTCCGGAGGAAATAGTTTGAGATGATACATAATAAGTGTGCCTCCAAGGGAGGAAATAATGCACCATGTATAGGAAATTAAGATGAGGTTGGCTGTGGGGATGCGAGTGATATAATAAACAATGGGCGCGCCTCCTGCCAGGCTGTTGATGTTTTGGATAATGGCAACTGCCAGTACAATCAGGCTGATTGTGCCTACGGCTTCTGCACCCAATTGCTTGGCTATAATTCCAAGGATCACAAGACTAAGGGCTGCATTCAGAAAACGCGCGGTGGCTGTACCAAATATTTTTTTTATCATCATATCGCTGGTGCAAAGATAGGGGATTTATAAGCTGAATGAATCGAACATCCTTCTGTATTAAACCACCGTATCTGATAAAACTTTAACTTTGCATACTTATTGCATTTGGATTGCTGACGCATTGCAGCATAACAAAAGGCGTACAAAATTTTAGGCGTGAAAAAATTCCTTTTTTCTCTCTTGTTTTCTTACCTGAACAATTTTTTGTTCAACCCATCCGGACGTTTAATTCAGCGCAATCTGAGGAATGTAGCAGTGCATTTTCGTGGTAAAATTTTGGATGTTGGTGCAGGGGACAAGCCCTATAGAAAAATATTTTCCAAGGTTCAGGAATATCATGCTACAAATACCCGTCGACATTATCAACTAAATCATCTTCAGCCGGATACTGACACTGATTTCTGGATTGAGGATGCTTCATGCCTGCCTTTTGCAGCAAATACTTACGATGGTCTTTTGTGTTTTCAGGTATTATCAGTGATCAAAGAACCGGAGCTTTTCTTCTCGGAAATGAAGCGTGTTCTGAAACCGGGATCCCCTGTGCTTCTTACAACGGATTTTTTATATGCCCTTTGGAGCAAGGAAGATGTGATGCGCCATACAATAAATCATTTGGAATTAATGGCTGAACAAAATGGCTTTGAAGTAATCGAACGGGCTAGTCTTGGAGGTTTTCTGACGGTTCAATATAGTTTATTGGCTCGTTTTCTAAAACATTATCCCTCACGATTTACAGAGCATGGCTGGTTGCTCCGGTATTTTCCGGGCTACATACTATATTCTCTTATGCTAATGATGGTGCCAATGATCAGTTTGTTTGGTTTTTTAGCATATCTGATGGAGAAATCACAAAAGGACGAATTTACATTTACTCCAAATCAAATGGTTTTTTTGCGCAAAAGGAGCTCTAATGTTTAATCTTTAATTTTTCAAGTAATTTGTTTCGGAAGTTATAACTATTGTAGCGATAGCATTTTAGATCGCATACATGATAGTTTTTGCTGCTGCCTAAAGTGTGCAAGCCTTTATTGAATGTATTATGCTTGTCCGGAACGATTTCAGCAAAAACTTTTTCCTGAAAGGCTATGGGCGATAAATTTTCAATCTCCATAATTTCCAGTTTCGATCCGTAGCTTTCGGCACAATTTTGCGCTGGGCGCAGGATTTTTCCCCCCATTTTAATAAAATTGCCCCCGGGTCGTGCAGAGCGTATGTCTTGCTTTACAGGATTGTTCGCATGTGGCTGGTAAGTCCCTGTCAATTCTTTAGAATAATAAATATGCAACTCATAATTACTGGCTCCGGGAACAGTGAAAAACAAATACCACATTCCTTTATAATGAAGCAATGAAGCATCAATACAAGCCCGATTTTCAATCAGACTTTTTATAAAGCGTAGCTCTTGTTGCGCAGGCAAATATTCATAAAGCTCGAGCTGGTTTGCTTGTGCATTTTCGGGCATACAGTAAAATTTGCCCTCATTTTCAAAGCAAAAAGGATAGGCCAAATGCGTAGTTTTCTCTAAAAGGTCTTTTTTGGGTTGCCACTGTTTGTGTTCCTTATTATATATATAGCCGCAAATTTTGCCTTTTTGATGCCGATAATCATAATCCTCAAAAAGCAAATGCAGCTCCTCGGCTGTTTCAAATAAAAAAGGGTCCGCATGATAGCAGGCGTGGCGCGGTGGCGGCGGTAACATTAAATCAGACTGCTGAATTGTTTTGTCGCTTACTTGCGGATCACGGGGGAAAACGCCAATGCGCCAATCTTCGGGCGAGAATAATTCATGCAGATGCAGCCCAATTCTGTTTTTGATGATTTTTCCAAAAAAACGGAGCATTTGTGAATTTGTTGGCAGATAATAGAATTTTCCAATCTTCTTCGGTGCTAGCAGTTTATCTGGGTCTGTATTACCATTGTTGATGTCGGCGCATACTTGCAATGGCCACGCTGCAGAATTAAAATAGGCATTGTTCAGGTTTTCTTTCCACGAATGTTTTATTGTCGGGAAAAAGCCCTTGCGCAATACAGGGCCTCCATCAATTGTTGGACTAAGCTTTTGCAAAATGGCAGCATTAACAGCATCGTTTTTATAGATTTCCCAAAAATTACTTGGCACGCCCCTATATATTTCATTATCATCGTGATGATAGGACCATAAACCATAGGGAGCCACATTGAGTATTTCCCCGGCGAGGATTCCAAATCCAAAGCGGAGCAAGAAATCCGGCTGACATTCTTTTATGGTTGCAATATCTTGATCGCTAAAATAATAGGCTCGTTTTTTGCGTTCGGGTATGCTTTTTAATACAGGAATATTTTGGAATTCAGTGGAAAGATCCGTGTTTGATTTTGCCGTAGGATGGAACAGAAACCGCTGGTATATGCGGTAAATCATCTTTTTATAAGGGTACTTCTTGAGTTTTGAAGTGGTTGGTTTTTTTGTTGCCTCACTATCATCCATAATAATGATCGTTAAACGAATCCCCCCGTTCAATAACTGATTAATGCAATCGGCCTGCCATTGTTGAAGGCTGTAGGAATTGCAAAGAAGAGCAAAAGTTTCGATTTTTTTTGTTCCTGATCTCATTTTTGCTTTTGGTTTAGAGCCTCATTATAAAAGCTGTTGAGTTGTCCGGAAACCGCTTTCGTGCTAAAATGTTTCAAAGCGTAATTTCTGATATCCTGTTTATTATATGATGAGGATGTTTGCATCATCTTTTTCATGGCATGAGCAAGGGTATCAATATCGCGAGCCGGCACCAATAAACCTCTTTCTTTAGAAACATGTTCAGAAATGCCGCCAACATCGGTGGCAATAACGGGAAGCCCGCAGGCAAAACCTTCATTGATGACCACGGGCATATTTTCATAATTACTGAAAAGCAGAAGGCAATTTGCTTCAGCCATAATGTGGCTCAATTCCTGTCCGGTTTTTAAACCGCAGAATTCTACAAGCTGATCGAGCATCAGACTATGGCAATATTTTTTCATTTCCTCCAGGTCTTCGCCTTCGCCAATAAGCTGAACCCTGAAGGGAGTATTGGATTCGCTCAATAATTTAATGCTATCCAAAAGCCCGCTGATATTCTTAGATCTGTTCTCGAAACAGGAAACATGCACAAATGTGAACAGCTTTGGCCTTTTATTCTCTCTTATGTTAAACAGTTCGGTGTCTACAACATTATGGATGATGCTGTATCTGCCATAAATTTTATGTGCAAGCATTGCGTTCTCCAGGTTTTTGCTGACCACTGTAATTCGGTTTGCATGACCTACTACCAATTTTGTAGCAAATTTCCTCAAAACCCCATGATATGTATTTGTTATTGGCAAATAACGCGACCAATGTTCGGTAATAATATAAGGAGTACCGTATCGAAGTTTCATCCAAAGTGCCGGAATTCCCAGTCGGGTTAAAATGTGTATATGAACCAAATCTGCCTTAAACCCGCTTTTACGAATGTTTTTTATGGCGTTAAAAATAGTTTTGTAATACCGGAAAGCTTTTACCAGATCGGAGATAAAAGGTAGCTTTAGGGCAACTGGGGGATAATAAATAAGGTAGGATTCAACGCCTTTAATGGCATTGTGTTCTGTATATACTTTGGTGATGCCTTCTAAAGGTTGAGCATAAATGAGGCAAATATTATTGTTTAAGGCAGCAGCTTCAGCATGCTTTTGGATAAAAAGCCCCGGCATTGGATCTGTTTTATTGGGATACCATCTGCAGAGGTAGAGGATATTTTTTCTATTTTGTGGGTTATTGATCATGAAGAAACATGCTTGAAGTCAAAAGGCAAAGATAGTCCAACAAAGCAAAACTGCTTGCATTTGCATGCTATAAATCCGTTTTTATTCATTTTTTTGGCGAAATACGCAGCAAATTGGAGAAAATAGGGGTTTTATTGAAAATTAGTGTTAAATTTATTTGGATATTAGGAATAGGTATTATACTTTTGCACCCACTTTTGAATGAAGGAGTATATAATGCTGTTTCATAGGATAAAAGAGAATATAGGAAGCCTGAGAAAGTAAGACTAATATAGGTTTCTGCGGATAACGGTAACGTCACCTCATAAAAGTTATCTAAGATAGTCTACCCCACCTGGTGTATGCCTGTATTCAATTTCATCAATTTTCAAAAGAGTTTTAAGAAATGTTTGTGAAAGACAAATTGTTTTTCAAAAACATGCGAATAAATTAAAATTATTTATACTTTTGCAGTCCCAAATTTTGAGGGTATTAAAAAAATAAAAAAGTTGATATGCCGACAATTCAACAATTAGTCAGAAAAGGACGCAGGAAGTTAGTTGAAAAGAGTAAGTCTCCTGCTCTCGATGCTTGTCCTCAGAGACGGGGCGTTTGCGTCAGGGTTTATACTACAACTCCTAAGAAGCCAAACTCAGCCATGCGTAAAGTGGCAAGGGTACGACTCACCAATGGTAAAGAGGTGAATGCCTATATTCCTGGTGAAGGCCATAACCTTCAGGAGCACAGTATTGTTATGATCCGTGGTGGAAGGGTAAAAGACCTTCCTGGTGTTCGTTATCATATTATTCGTGGAGCGCTTGATACTTCCGGTGTAGAAGGAAGAACACAAAGGCGATCTAAGTATGGTACGAAAAGGCCAAAACAAAAATAAATAGCAGGATTAATTAGAAGAATCAAGGTACGATGAGAAAATCAAAACCAAAGAAGAGGATAATTCTGGGCGATCCAAAGTACAACGATCAGTTGGTTACTAAGTTCGTGAATAATATGATGTACAGCGGAAAGAAAAATCTTTCCTACAACATCTTTTATGATGCTATGGACATCGTTAGCGAAAAAACCGGAGAGAATGGTCTTGAAGTATGGAAAAAAGCACTTGCAAATGTTACTCCTGCAGTTGAAGTAAGGAGTCGTCGTATTGGTGGTGCCACATTCCAAATCCCTACAGAAATTCCTTCAAACAGGAAAGCTTCTATAGGAATGAAAAACCTGATCGGTTTCTCACGCAAACGTCATGAAAAAACAATGGGTGCCAAATTAGCAGCGGAAATTGTAGCTGCTTATAATGAAGAAGGTTCTGCTTATAAGCGTAAAGAAGATACGCACCGCATGGCCGACGCAAACAAAGCATTCTCGCATTTTAGATTCTAAATAGAAGAGATCCGGTATAAAATGAATAACAGAATAGAACATACACGTAATATTGGCATCGTTGCCCATATCGACGCGGGTAAAACCACGACGACTGAACGTGTACTCTATTATACCGGTATCAACCATAAAATTGGCGAAGTTCATGAAGGAACCGCCACTATGGATTGGATGGAGCAAGAGAAGGAACGTGGAATCACGATAACTTCTGCTGCAACCAGCGTCTTCTGGAAAACCAACGACGAAGAGTACAAAATCAATATTATTGATACGCCCGGACATGTTGATTTTACAGTAGAGGTTGAACGTTCACTTAGAATACTTGATGGTGCCGTGGGTATCTTTTGTGGAGTCGGTGGAGTCGAACCACAGTCAGAAACTGTCTGGAGACAAGCCGATAAATACAGTGTGCCACGCATCAGTTATATTAATAAACTGGATCGTACAGGAGCAGATTTCTTTAATGTGCTCGAAGATATTGAAGCTAAACTGCATATTGTTCCTGTCCCACTTCAACTGCCTTTAGGTGAAGAAGAAGATTTTTATGGTGTAATCAACTTGCTCGATGGAGCAGCTTACACATGGGATAAAGAAAGCAAAGGTGCAATAATGCAAAAGATAGATATTCCGGAAGAAATGATGGAAACCTATCTGAAATGGCGAAATAAGCTTATTGAAGGTGTCGCTGAGGAGGACGAAGTCCTTTTTGAAAAGTTCCTTGAAAATCCTGAATCAATTAGTCTATCCGAAATTCGTGCTGCAATTCGTAAAGCAACATTAGAGTTAAAAATTACCCCGGTGTTTTGTGGGTCTTCCCTGAAAAATATTGGTGTACAACCTCTGCTTGATGGTATTGTAGATTACCTTCCTTCTCCTTTGGATCTTCCTGCAATAGTTGGAATTAATCCAAAAACTGAAATTAAGGAATCACGAAAATTAATCACAGAAGAGAAATTTAGCGCTCTGGCATTTAAAATTGCTACAGATCCGTTTATGGGTCGTATGGCTTTTTTCCGGGTTTATTCCGGCTCTCTAGATGCCGGTAGTGTTGTTCTAAATGTGAATACAGGCAAAAAGGAACGTATTGCCAGAATTATGCAAATGCATGCTTCTAAACAGATACCCCTTGATCGGATCGAAGCTGGTGATATTGGTGCCGCCGTAGGGTTTAAACAAATTCGTACTGGAGATAGCCTTACAGACCTGAATCATCCTATATTATTGGATACCATTGTATTTCCTGAACCTGTGATTAGCATTGCAGTAGAGCCTAAAGTACAAGACGATGTTGATAAATTGAGCCTATCGCTTGATAAATTAGCAGAAGAGGATCCTACTTTTACAATTCGTATTGATGAAGAAACAGGCCAGACTATTATCAGTGGTATGGGAGAGCTTCATCTCGATATAATTATCGACCGTTTAAGACGGGAATTTAATATAGAATGTACAAAAGGTAGGCCGCAAGTTGCTTATAAAGAGGCTATTAAGAATACAGTCCGTTTTAGGGAAGTATATAAAAAACAAAGCGGGGGCAAAGGTCGTTTTGCAGATATCCTATTTGAAATTGAGCCTCCCCAAAATGGCGAAAAAGGCCTTGAGTTCATAAATGATACTAAAGGCGGGTCAATTCCAAAAGAATATATTCCTTCAATCAAAAAAGGTTTCGAAAATGCAATGGTAAATGGGCCATTAGCAGGTTATCAAATCTGGGGATTGAAAGTGCGCTTACTTGATGGTTCAACTCATCCTGTAGATTCTGATGCAATGGCTTTTGAAGCAGCATCGGTACTAGGTTTTCGGGAAGCAAGTAAGCAAGCAAATAAAACACTTCTTGAACCAATTATGCGCTTAGAAGTAGTTACTCCCGAAGAATATGTTGGTGATATCAGCGGCGATCTTAATAAACGCAGAGGACATCTTGAAAACATAGAAGGACTAAACAATGGATCTCAGGTAATTAAAGCAAAAGCTCCTATGGCTCATTTGTTTGGATATGTAACAGCACTGCGTACCATCACCTCAGGACGCGCAACAGCAAGTATGGAATTTTCGCACTTTGCAGAAATTCCGGAAAGCATGCTGAATGAGGTACTAATAAAAGTGAGAGGTTATTAAGCATTCATTTATAAAGTTTTATAACAGTGAACCAAAGAATTAGAATTAAATTAAAGTCCTACGATCACAACCTGGTTGATAAGTCAGCTGAAAAGATCGTCAAAACTGTTAAGTCTACTGGTGCAATAGTCAGCGGACCAATACCACTGCCAACAAATAAGCAGATTTTCACTGTTCTTAAGTCAACATTTGTGAACAAGAAATCAAGAGATCAATATCAATTGAGTTCTTATAAGCGACTGCTTGACATCTACAGCTCAACATCAAAAACCATCGATGCATTGATGAAGCTTGAGTTGCCCAGTGGAGTTGAAGTAGAAATAAAGGTGTGATCAATTTAGAATTTGACAACGGCAAAAAATAGCTAGCAATGTCAGGATTAATAGGAAAGAAGATAGGAATGACCAGTATTTATGATGCCTCTGGAAAATATGTTCCATGTACGGTTATCCAGGCTGGTCCCTGTGCAGTGACACAGGTAAAAACAAAAGCAATTGATGGTTATGATGCCATTCAGTTAGCCTACGAGGATAAAAAGGATAAGCATACCACCAAAGCTCTTAAAGGGCATTTTGAAAAGGCCGGCGTAAGTCCAAAACGAAAAGTTGCAGAATTTACACGTTTTGAAGCAGGCAATCAGAAGAAATTTGGTGATGTAGTTACCGTCGAGGAGTTTATTGAAGGAGAATTTGTTGATGTAGTTGGCACAAGTAAAGGTAAAGGATTTCAGGGCGTTGTAAAACGCTATGGTTTTGCCGGTGTAGGTGATGCAACGCATGGTCAGCATAACAGACTTCGCGCTCCTGGTTCGCTTGGTGCATCCTCCTATCCAAGTCGCGTTTTTAAAGGAATGCGCATGGCAGGTCGTACAGGAAGTGACAGGGTGAAGATGATCAACCTGAAAATTATGCAAATACATCCTGAGAAAAATGTCATCGTAGTTAAAGGTTCCGTTCCCGGTTCCATTGGATCATATTTAATTGTAGAGAGATGGAGTTAGAAGTATATAGCATAAAGGGCGAAAGCACCTCACGTAAGGTTTCACTGGATGCATCAATTTTTGGTATCGAACCCAACGATCACGCTATTTATCTTGATGTGAAACAATTTCTGGCAAACCAGAGGCAAGGCACGCATAGCTCAAAAGAGCGCAGCATGCTTAGCGGAAGTACCCGAAAGCTTAAACGCCAAAAAGGTACCGGTACTGCAAGATATGGCGATATCAAGAACCCCTTATTTAGAGGTGGAGCCCGTGCATTTGGTCCAGAACCACGTGATTATAGCTTTAAATTGAATAAAAAACTCAAACGTCTTGCGAATAAATCTGCACTGACTTATAAAGCAGCAGAGAACGGCATAACAGTAATCGAAGATTTTGATTTTGAAAGCCCGAAAACAAAAAATTTCACAGCGCTTTTAAAGAACCTTAAGCTTGAAGATAAAAAGACCCTTTTTGTGGTTAGCGAATCTCATAATAACGTATATTTGTCGGCTCGAAACCTGCAAAATGCAAATATTATAATGGCTTCAAACTTAAACACATATGAAATACTCAAGGCAAAACGCTTGGTTTTCCTCGAGAGTTCATTGGGCAAAATTGAAGAACGCTTTGCCACAGCATAAGCAAAACAGGGTTTACGAATAAGAAAAGAGGTAAAACATGAATATTATTTTAAAGCCGGTCATAACAGAAAAAATGACAGCCATAGGCGAAAAAGAGAACCAGTTTGGGTTTATCGTAAGCCGGAAGGCCAATAAACTGGAGATTAAAAAAGCCATTGAAGATTTGTATGGTGTGGAGGTTGTGGCAGTGAATACCATGAATTACAGCGGTAAGAACAAGGCCAGATATACCAAAACAGGCTATATCTCCGGTAGGACCAATTCGTACAAGAAGGCTATGATTACCATAGCAGAAGGACAAACAATTGATTTTTACAGCAACATTTAGGAGTAAATAAAGATGGCTTTAAAGAAATATAAACCGACGACACCAGGTCAACGTTTCAAGCTTATCAGCGCGTTTGACGATGTAACTACCAACCGTCCCGAAAAGAGTTTAACTGTAGGTATCCACAAAAGTGGTGGACGTAACAGCCAAGGACGTATGACTAACCGCTATATGGGTGGTGGACATAAACGTAAATACAGAATCATCGATTTTAAGCGTGATAAAGAGGGAATCCCTGCGACGGTTAAAACAATTGAATACGATCCAAACCGTACAGCAAGAATCGCTTTACTCGAATATCAAGACGGTGAAAAGCGCTATATTGTTGCTCCAACAGGATTGAAAGTTGGAATGGAAATCAATAGTGGTAACGGAGCAGTACCGGAAATCGGTAACTCTTTGTACCTTAGTGAAATCCCTTACGGTACTATTATACATAATATTGAGCTTCGCCCAGGGCAAGGTGCAAAAATGGCTCGCAGCGCGGGATCTTATGCACAGCTTCTTTCACGTGAAGGAAAATTTGCCCTCCTGAAAATGCCTTCTGGTGAAATTAGGATGATCTTGCAAACATGTAAAGCGACTATAGGCTCAGTATCCAATTCAGAACATAACCTTGAAGTTAGTGGTAAAGCAGGTCGTTCCAGATGGAAAGGTCGTCGCCCAAGGGTAAGAGGTGTTGTAATGAACCCTGTCGATCACCCAATGGGTGGTGGTGAAGGACGTTCCTCAGGAGGTCACCCACGTTCACGTAATGGTGTTCCTGCTAAAGGATACAAAACACGCGCACCTAAGAAGGCGTCGGATAAGTATATCGTTGAAAGAAGAAAGAAGAAATAACAAGTTAATCTGAGAGATTATGAGTCGTTCCCTTAAAAAAGGACCATACGTCCACTATAAACTTGAAAAAAAGGTGTTCATTAACGCTGAAGCCAAAAAGAAAGTGGTGATCAAAACCTGGTCTAGAGCATCCATGATAACACCTGATTTTGTCGGACAAACGATTGCAGTCCATAACGGAAATAAATTTATTCCTGTTTATGTTACTGAAAACATGGTAGGCCACAAACTGGGTGAATTTGCCCCTACACGTACATATCGTGGCCATGGTGGTAATAAAGATAAAGGCAAAAAATAAAGACTGATAAGCATGGGATCAAGAAAACATATCAGAGCTGAAGAACGAAAAGCAGCTAAAAAGAATACTTATGTAGCCCGTTTAAATAACGTGCCTACGTCACCACGAAAAATGCGTCTAGTCGCTGACATGGTTAGAGGTATGGGTGTTGAGCAAGCGCTTCACGTTCTGAAATATTCCCCAAAGGAAGCTTCAGGAAGGGTTTACAAACTTTTGCTGTCTGCGATGGCTAACTGGCAGGTGAAAAACGAAGGTGAAAAATTGGAAGATAACGACCTGTACATTATGAAAATTAGTGTGGATGCCGGCCGTATGCTCAAACGTATTCAAACTGCACCGCAAGGGAGAGCACATAGAATTCGTAAGCGTTCCAACCATGTAACCCTCGAACTAGGCAGCAGGTTAGAAGCTGAAGTAAGTACCGAAGAAGAAGTTCAATAACAAGTTAACAAACGATTGCTATATAATGGGACAAAAAACAAATCCAATCGGCCTGAGGCTTGGTATCATCAAAGGATGGGATTCCAATTGGTATGGAGGTCGCAAGTTTGACCAGAAGCTTGTCGAGGATGAGAAAATCAGAAATTACCTGAATGCACGCTTATCAAAAGCCAGTATATCTAAAATATTGATCGCGCGTACTCTTAAATTAGTTACAGTTACAGTAATGACTGCCCGACCAGGTATCATTATTGGTAAAGGTGGCCAAGAAGTGGACAAACTGAAGGAAGAATTGAAAAATCTTACCGATAAAGAAGTTCAGATTAATATCTCAGAGATTAAACGCCCGGAACTCGATGCAAAATTAGTTGCAGCTTCCATCGCTCGTCAGATTGAAGGAAGGGTTTCGTTTAGAAGGGCTATCAAAACTTCGGTTGCCAGTACAATGCGTATGGGCGCTGAAGGGATAAAAGTACTGATCTCCGGTCGTCTTGGGGGTGCTGAAATGGCTAGAAATGAAATGTATAAAGAGGGGCGTACTCCGTTACATACGCTTCGCGCAGACATTGATTATGCCAGAGAAGAAGCTCATACTACCTATGGACGAATTGGTGTGAAAGTTTGGATTTGCAAAGGGGAAATTTATGGGAAACCGGAACTAGTACCTACAACCCTCGAGCAAAACAAAAAACCACATAGCGGCCGTAAAAGCGGTGGCGGTGGCCGAAAAAGAAGATAATATCTGTTAATCATTTAATAGAATAAGACAAAAATGTTACAGCCAAAGAAAACCAAATACCGGAAGCAGCAAAAAGGGAAAATGAAAGGTAATGCTTACCGTGGTAATCAGATATCTTTAGGATCTTTTGCGATTAAATCACTCGAATTTGCATGGCTAAACGGGCGCCAAATAGAAGCAGCTCGTCAGGCAGTAACTCGTCATATGAAGCGTGAAGGACAATTGTGGATCAGAGTATTCCCCGATAAACCTATTACTAAAAAACCTGCCGAAGTAAGGATGGGTAAAGGTAAAGGTGCTCCTGAAGGATTCGTTGCACGTATAAACCCCGGAAGAATCCTCTTTGAAGCAGATGGAATCACTCTCGAGGTAGCAAAGGAAGCCTTAAGGCTTGCAGCACAAAAATTACCGGTTAAAACCAAATTTATGGTTCGCCGTGATTATGTAGAAGGACAATAAAAGATTAATTTATAACTTCCTTATAACAAATGAAACAAGAAGTCATTAGAGAACTGTCGACCAGTGACCTGCAGGAAAGACTTGAGGAGGAGCAAAAGCAACTTACCAGGCTAAAAATCAATCATGCTGTATCCCCATTGGAGAACACCAATAAACTGGCGGAATACAGAAAAACAATAGCCCGGATCAAGACCGAAATGAGAAGGCGTGAAATTGAAGCAACCAAGAAAGCTTAAGCACTTATGGAACGTAATCTGAGAAAAGAAAGAATAGGCATTGTAGTCAGCAATAAGATGCAAAAATCAATTGTTGTTAAGGTAGATCGTAAGGAAAAACACCCGATTTATGGTAAGTTCATCAAAAAGAGCACCAAATTTACTGCTCATGATGAAAAAAACGATTGCAATATCGGTGATAAAGTACGTATAGCCGAAACAAGGCCATTGAGCAAGAACAAATGCTGGCGTTTAGTCGAAATATTAGAAAGAGCTAAGTAATTATGATACAACAGGAATCTAGATTAATGGTAGCCGACAACAGCGGAGCGAAAGAAGTACTCTGTATCAGGGTGCTTGGAGGAACGGGCCGCCGCTACGCCTCAATAGGTGATAAAATCGTTGTCTCTGTAAAAAACGCCATCCCCGGCGGGAATACAAAAAAAGGTACTGTCGCTAAAGCAGTTGTTGTTCGTACCAAAAAGGAAATCCGTCGTAATGATGGTTCTTACATCCGCTTTGATGATAATGCTGTAGTATTATTAAGCGCTACCGGTGAAATGGTTGGTACCCGTATCTTTGGCCCTGTGGCCAGAGAACTCAGGGAAAAACAATATATGAAAATTGTTTCATTGGCACCCGAAGTGCTTTAATGATTTTAAGTTCAAAGACTATGAAGAAAAAATTCCACATAAAAAAAGGCGATACCGTGATGGTTATCTCCGGAAATAGCAAGGGAATAAAAGGTAAAGTACTCATGGTAGATACCATTAAAGAACGGGCCATTGTTGAAGGGGCTAACCTGGTGTCTAAACATACCAAGCCAAATGCAAATAACCCTCAAGGGGGCATTGTTAAGCAAGAAGCCGGTATCCACGTTTCTAACCTTAAGCTTGTTGATGCTGCGGGAAATATTACTCGCGTAGGTCGTAAGATTGATGAAAAGACCAATAAATCTGTTCGTTATTCTAAAAAATCAGGGGAGGTTATTAAGTAATGAGTTACGTACCAAGATTAGAAGAGAAATACAAGAACGAAGTTGTTCCTGCTTTAATGAAACAGTTTGAATACAAAAGTGTTATGCAGGTTCCTCGTATCGTCAAAATAGCAATCAATCAAGGATTGGGTACTGCAATTGCCGATAAAAAACTTATTGATACAGGTGTTCTTGAAATGACCGCCATCGCGGGTCAAAAAGCTGTAGCAACAAAATCCAAAAGGGATATCTCTAACTTTAAACTTAGAAAAGGGATGCCTATTGGTGTACGTGTTACCCTGCGCCGTCAAAAAATGTATGAATTTTTGGATCGCTTAATTGCTGTCGCTATTCCACGTGTTCGTGACTTCAATGGTATTAAAGCCAAAGGTTTTGATGGTCGTGGTAACTTTACCTTCGGAATTTCAGAACAGATTATCTTCCCTGAAATTGTTATGGATAAAGTGGCTCGCATTAATGGAATGGATATTACATTCGTTACCACAGCACCTACAGATAAAGAAGCAATGGAGTTGTTGAAACAATTTGGTTTCCCCTTTACAAAATAAGAATAGTTATGGCAAAAGAATCAATGAAAGCCCGTGAGCTTAAGCGCGAAAAACTGGTGATCAAATATGCTGAAAAAAGGGCAGAATTGAAAGCAGAAGGAGACTGGGAAGCTCTGCAAAAACTCCCCAGAAATTCAAGTGCTGTGCGTCTGCACAATCGTTGTAAATTAACAGGTCGCCCAAAAGGTTATATGCGTCAATTTGGTCTTTCCCGTATCAATTTCAGGGAGATGGCAGCAAATGGGCTTATCCCCGGAGTGAGAAAAGCGAGCTGGTAATTAATAGTTTGATAGAGAGAATTTAAATTTTATTTGAATATGTTAACCGATCCGATAGCAGATTATTTAACCAGAATCAGGAATGCCATCATGGCCAAACATCGTGTGGTAGAAATTCCGGCTTCGAATATGAAGAAGGCCATCACGAAAATCCTTTATGATAAAGGATATATCCTGAATTATAAATTCGAGGACGATAAAATTCCAGGGACAATTAAAATCGCTTTAAAATATCATCCTGTAACCAAGGAAGCTGCAATCCGTAAGATTGAAAGAATCAGCCGTCCTGGTCTTCGTACCTATGCTAATTCACGCGAATTACCTAGAGTACTCAACGGTTTAGGTATCGCTGTACTTTCTACTTCCAGTGGTGTTATCACTGATAAAGAAGCGCGTGACCTTGGTGTTGGAGGCGAAGTAATTTGTTATGTAAGTTAATCAAGAAGAACCCAGATTATGTCACGTATAGGAAAATTACCCATCAGTGTACCTTCAGGAGTAGAGCTTACGATTTCCCCGGAAAACCTTGTTACCGTTAAAGGTAAACTTGGTGAATTGACTCAGCAAGTTAATCCTGCTGTGAAAATTAACTACGAGGAAGGAATTGTTACTCTGAGCATTGAAGAGGAAACAAAACAAAATAAATCATATCATGGTCTGTACCGTGTACTGATCAGTAATATGGTTAAAGGTGTATCAGAAGGTTTTGTTATTGAGCAAGAGTTAATAGGTGTAGGTTATAAAGTAACCGTAGAGGGCCAGGTGCTAGAATTAGCATTGGGGTACTCACACCATATTTATCTTCAACTTCCGGACGAAGTGAAGGCAGAAGCTACTGCAGAGCGCGGTAAAAACCCAAGCCTAAAGTTAATTAGTTGTGATAAACAACTGGTAGGACAGGTTGCTGCAAAAATTCGTTCTTTGCGCAAACCTGAACCATATAAAGGCAAAGGAATCCTTTATAAAGGAGAAATTGTTCGCCGTAAAGCAGGTAAAACAGCAGCCAGTTAATTTAATCTTTTAAATAGTTTTGGAGAATGGCTATCAAGAATAAAAAAGAATATAGCAGATACCGGATTAAAAAGCGTATCAGGAAAATTATCAACGGAACGCCCGAAAGGCCAAGACTTAACGTCTTCAGGAGCAATAAGGATATATATGTTCAGCTTATTGATGACACAGAAGGTAAAACTATCTGCGCAGCATCTACCAGAGGCAACGATTTTGCAGAAAAAAATCTTCCTAAAATTGAGCAGGCCAAGATTGTTGGAAAACTGATAGCCCAGAAAGCCAGCGATGCGGGAATACAAAATGTAGTATTTGACAGAAATGGTTATTTGTATCACGGGAGAATCAAAGCTTTGGCAGAAGCTGCCAGAGAAGGAGGTCTCAAATTTTAAAGGGAAACTATGTCAGACGTTAATATCAAAAGAGTAAAATCAAGCGAGATCGAATTAAAAGACAGACTCGTTAGTATCCAGCGGGTAACAAAAGTTACCAAAGGGGGTAGAACTTTTAGTTTCTCTGCAATTGTTGTAGTTGGTAATGAAGATGGTGTTGTAGGTTACGGCCTTGGAAAAGCAAAAGAAGTTACCTCTGCTATCGCTAAAGGTATTGATGATGCTAAAAAGAACCTTGTTCATGTTCCTGTGCTTCATGGTACAATTCCTCACGAACAAGTCGGACGATATAGTGGTGCCAATGTATTTATGAAACCAGCTGCTCCTGGTACAGGTGTTATCGCCGGTGGTGCTATGCGTGCTGTTCTCGAAAGTGTTGGAGTAAAAGATGTACTTGCGAAATCAAAAGGCTCATCAAACCCACATAGCGTTGTGAAAGCAACTATTAATGCACTCAAACTTCTGAGAGATCCTCATACTATTGCTCAGTTAAGAGGTGTGGATCTTAACAAAGTCTTTAACGGTTAAATCCCCGAGGAAAATGAAAAAAATCAAAGTAACACAAATTCGCAGTGCTATTGGTAGGCCAAAAGACCAGAAAGCTACTATTGAAGCTTTAGGTTTAAGGAGATTAAATCATACTGTTGAGCATACTGCGACACCGCAGATTTTAGGAATGGTTGCTAAGGTGAACCATCTTATTAAAGTAGAAGAAATTTAGTAGAAACTCTTAATATACTATAAACATGGATTTAGGTAATCTGAAACCGGCCAAAGGATCTGTTAAAAACAGAAAACGTATCGGTAGAGGGCAAGGCTCTGGACACGGTGGAACATCAACCCGTGGTCATAAAGGTGCTAAATCAAGGTCAGGTTACAGCCGTAAGCTCGGTTTTGAAGGAGGCCAAATGCCTCTATACCGCCGGGTGCCAAAAGGCGGCTTTAAAAACATTAACCGTGTAGAATACAGCCCTGTAAATATTGCTACCCTTGAAAAAATTAGTGCTGAAAAAGGGATCAACGTTTTTGATGCCCAAGCATTTATTGACTTAGGACTCGCTACAAAAAATGATAGGGTGAAAATTCTGGCTCGTGGTGAGCTGTCTGCAAAATTGGAAGTAAGCGCACACGCTTTTTCAAAAAAAGCTCAGGAAGCTATCGAAGCTCAGGGCGGAATTGCAACAATTATTTAATAGTTTTACGGATTCTAAAGCTGCAGAGATAGTACTAGAGGCAGTAAACAAATCATGAACTAATGAAAAAACTGATAGAGACCATCAAAAACATCTGGAAAATTGAAGAACTGCGTAACCGCATTCTTTATACCTTAGGAATCCTGCTGATTTATCGCTTAGGAGCCTATGTAGTAATTCCCGGTGTGGATCCTAATCAACTGGCAAATCTGCAAAGCCAGTCTTCCAGTGGCTTATTGGGCCTGCTGAATATGTTCTCAGGGGGTGCATTTTCAAATGCATCTATTTTTGCTCTGGGTATTATGCCCTATATTTCTGCCTCCATCGTAATTCAGTTGCTTGGAATGGCTGTGCCATATTTCCAAAAACTGCAGAAAGAAGGTGAAAGCGGAAGGCGAAAAATTAATCAAATTACACGTTATTTAACAATTGCTGTTACCGGTTTTCAAGCCCCTGGCTATATCGCTAACCTGGTATCACAATTACCGGCTCAAGCAATTACACCTTTTGATGCTAATGTAACGACACCTTCAACATTTTTCTGGATTTCTAGTATTGTTATCCTGATCTCCGGTACTATGTTTGTTATGTGGTTGGGTGAAAGAATTACCGATAAAGGAATTGGTAATGGTATCTCACTCATTATCATGATTGGTATTATTGCACGACTGCCATTTGCCCTTTTTGGGGAATTAATCTCCAGAATGGAAGAAAAAGGTGGTGGACTGGTATTCTTTGTTATTGAAATAGTTGTTCTGATTGCTGTAATATTGCTCACGATATTACTGGTACAAGGTACTCGTAAAATACCGGTTCAATATGCAAAAAGAGTTGTCGGAAACCGTCAATACGGTGGTGTTCGTCAGTATATTCCCCTTAAAGTGAATGCAGCAGGTGTTATGCCGATCATCTTTGCTCAGGCAATTATGTTCCTCCCACTTACTTTGGCAGGCTTTAGCGATAGTGAAGCAATGGGGAGTTTTGCTGCAGCATTTACAAATATTCAAGGCTTTTGGTACAATTTCGTTACTGCTGTTCTGATTATCGTGTTCACTTATTTCTACACAGCGATTACTGTGAACCCAAATCAAATGGCAGAGGATATGAAGAAAAATGGAGGTTTTATCCCTGGTGTTAAACCTGGGAAAAGAACCGCAGACTTTATAGATACAGTCATGTCTCGTATTACCTTACCCGGATCAATTTTTCTGGCCTTCGTAGCCATTATGCCATCTTTGGTAAGTTTACTCGGTGTAACTACGCAGTTTTCGCAGTTCTATGGAGGAACCTCCCTACTCATTTTAGTTGGTGTTGTGCTCGACACGCTTTATCAAATTGAAAGCCATCTTCTGATGCGTCACTATGATGGTCTTACAAAATCCGGAAGGATTAAAGGCCGCGCAGGCGGCATCATGTAAGAAAAATTTTGATAATGAGCATACCGATTAAAACGACAGAAGAAATAGAATTACTAAGAGAAAGTTCTTTGCTTGTTGGTAGAACGCTGGCAGAAGTAGCCCGGTATATCAAACCCGGAGTCGCTACAAAAAAACTTGATGAAATTGCGGAAACCTTTATTCTCGACAATAAAGCAATCCCCGGTTTTAAAGGAATGTATGGATTTCCTGCAACCCTTTGCATTAGCATCAATGATCACGTTGTTCATGGTATTCCAGGAGATCGTATTTTGGAAGAAGGTGATATCGTATCCGTTGATTGTGGTGTATTGAAAAATGAGTTTTATGGCGATTCAGCCTATACTTTTGCAGTTGGCGAGGTGTCTGAAGAGGTTCGAGCATTAATGGATGCAACTAAAGAATCGCTTTATAAAGGGATCGAGCAAGCTGTACATGGGAATAGGGTAGGAGATATCGGACATGCTGTACAAACCTATGTTGAAGCGAAAGGTTATTCTGTAGTCAGGGATCTTGTTGGACACGGTCTCGGGCGAAAATTGCATGAAAAACCGGAAGTGCCTAATTATGGAAAGCGAGGAAAAGGCCCATTGCTAAAAGAAGGAATGGTACTGGCAATCGAACCCATGATAAACCTAGGTAAATTTAGGGTGGTACAAGAACGCGACGGATGGACAATACGAACAGCCGATCGACTTCCATCAGCGCACTACGAACATGATATTGCAGTTTTCAAAGGAAAAGCGGAGATATTATCCACTTTTGATTATATTGAAGAGGTATTACAAAAAATGAAATAGGATATATGGCAAAACAACCTTCTATAGAACAAGATGGTACCGTTATCGAATCGCTGGGTAATGCCATGTTTCGGGTCGAACTCGAAAATGGTCATGTTATAACAGCGCATATTTCAGGAAAGATGCGTATGCATTATATCCGGATATTACCAGGAGATAGAGTGAAAGTAGAGATGACTCCCTATGACCTGTCTAAAGGACGAATTACATACCGATATAAATAAAGAACCTAAATAATAGCTTTAAAGATGAAAGTCAGAGCATCCGTTAAGAAAAGGTCTTCAGAGTGCAAAATTGTACGTAGAAAAGGAAGACTGTACGTAATCAACAAGAAGAACCCGAAGTTTAAACAACGTCAGGGTTAATTAGAAAATTAGTTCAACATTGATTAAATAAATCAGTTTTTATGGCAAGGATTGCTGGTGTTGATATACCAAATGATAAAAGAGGGCAAATAAGCCTAACCTACATCTTTGGCATCGGTCTAAGTACCGCTACCAAGATCTTAAATCAAGCAGGAGTTGATGTAGATAAAAAAGTAAACGATTGGACAGATGACGAACAGAAGGTAATTCGTGAAGTCATCGGTAACCATTTTACTGTAGAAGGTGAACTTCGATCAGAAATACAAATGAACATCAAACGTTTGATGGACATTGGTTGTTACCGCGGTATCCGTCATCGTATAGGCTTACCACTTCGTGGCCAAAGCACAAAAAATAATGCCCGTACGCGAAAAGGCCGTAAAAAGACCGTTGCGAACAAAAAGAAAGCACCGAAAGGTTAATATTGATTGAAAATTTGACGAATAATATAGTATGGCTAAAAGTGGAAAAAGCGGTAAAGCGACCAAGAAAAGAGTCGTAAAAGTTGAAGCAGTTGGCAAAGCTTTTGTAAGCGCGACCTTCAACAATATCATTATCACGCTCACCAATAATAATGGACAGGTGATTTCATGGTCCTCAGCTGGAAAAATGGGCTTTAGGGGTTCTAAAAAGAACACTCCTTATGCAGCTCAAACTGCTGCAGAAGATTGTGCAAAAACAGCCTATGACCTTGGCTTGAGAAAAGTGAAGGTTTACGTTAAAGGACCAGGATCCGGAAGGGAATCTGCAATTCGTACCATTCATTCCGCCGGTATTGAGGTTACTGAAATCAAAGACATTACTCCATTGCCTCATAATGGATGTCGTCCGCCGAAACGCAGAAGAGTGTAATGTTTATTTATTGTTGTAAATTTTAAATTAGTTAGTCCATGGCAAGATATATTGGCCCAAAAACCAAAATTGCACGAAAATTTAAGGAGGCTATTTACGGCCCTGATAAGTATTTCGAGAAAAAGAATTACCCACCGGGACAACACGGGAACTCCAGAAGACGCTCCAAGCAATCAGAATATGGTATGCAGCTTGCTGAAAAGCAAAAAGCTAAATATACTTATGGTGTACTCGAACGTCAATTTAGAAACCTGTTCGAAAAAGCAGCGAAAAATAAAGGGGTTACTGGTGAAATCCTGCTCCAATTAATTGAAGCTCGCTTAGATAATGTTGTATACCGTCTTGGTATTGCCCCAACCCGCGCAGCAGCCCGTCAGCTTGTTAGCCATCGTCATATTACTGTTAATGGTAATCTGGTGAACATCCCAAGCTATTCTGTTCGCCCAGGCGATATCGTAGGTGTACGCGAAAAATCTAAATCTTTAGAAGCCATTACTAATTCGTTGGCAAATCGTAGTACACAATTTTCTTGGTTGGAATGGGACGAAACCCGTTTAGCCGGTAAATTTATGAATTATCCTGAACGTGAAGATATTCCTGAAAATATTAAGGAACAGCTCATCGTTGAATTGTATTCTAAGTAATAATTGATTATAAAATCGAGATCGAGGTAAAAGCCTATGGCCATTTTAGCATTTCAAAAACCTGACAAAGTGATCATGGTTCAGTCGGATGAATTCCACGGAACCTTCGAATTCCGTCCGCTCGAACCTGGATTTGGTATTACCATTGGGAATGCATTGCGAAGAATTTTGCTTTCATCCCTGGAAGGATTTGCCATCACTTCCTTGCGTATTGATAGTGTAGACCACGAGTTTAGTGCTATTGACGGTGTTCTGGAAGATGTTGTGGAAATCATTCTGAATCTGAAACAAATCCGTTTTAAACGTCAGATAGAATCCGAATCAAGCGAAAAAGTTAATATTGTAATTGGTGACCAAGAGGTCTTTAAGGCCGGGGATATTAATAAATTCCTCTCTGTATTCCAGGTGCTTAACCCGGATCAGGTTATTTGTCATCTGGAGCCTAATGTGAAACTCTCTATGGAAATTACCATCGAGAAAGGCAGAGGATATGTTCCCGCTGACGAAAATAAGTCATTGAACGCTCCTGTTGGTACTATTGCGATAGATTCTATCCATACGCCAATCAGGAATGTTAAATTCAATATTGAAAATTACAGGGTAGAACAAAAAACGGATTATGAAAAATTGGTCATGGATATCACCAGCGATGGTTCCATTCATCCAAAAGATGCTTTGCGTGAAGCAGCCAAGATCCTGATTCATCATTTCCTGCTTTTCTCCGATGAGAAAATAACTATCGATACTGAAGAAAAAACTGTTACCGAAGAATTTGATGAGAATTCTTTGCATATTCGTCAGTTGCTTAAAACTAAATTGGTAGACCTAGACCTTTCGGTTCGTGCCCTAAACTGCCTTAAAGCAGCAGATGTGGAAAGCCTTGGCGATTTGGTATCCTATAATAAGAATGACCTGCTTAAGTTCCGTAACTTTGGTAAAAAATCACTGACCGAGCTCGAAGAACTCGTTTCTGTTAAGGGGCTTGAATTTGGGATGAAAGTAGAAAAGTACAAATTAGATAAGGAATAATAGAAATGAGACACCGTAAAAAATTCAATCATCTTGGTCGTACGGCAGCTCACCGTAAAGCTATGTTATCAAATATGGCAACTTCCCTGATTATCCATAAAAGAATCAGGACAACGGTAGCTAAAGCAAAAGAATTAAGAGTGTTTATTGAGCCAATCATTACACGGGCAAAAGAAGATAGCACACATTCGAGACGTATGGTTTTCCGTAAACTCCAAAATAAAGATGCAGTAAATGAACTCTTCCGCGATATCGCTACTAAAATAGGTGAACGCCAGGGTGGATATACTCGTATTCTTAAAACTACAAACCGCTTGGGCGATAATGCAGAAATGTGTTTGATCGAATTAGTCGATTATAACGAAAATATGCTTGCTCAATCAGAAGAAAGGAAAGCAAGATCGAGTCGTCGTAGAAGAAGAAAAAGTTCTGATGCTGGTGAAAAAGCTGTTGAAGCAGCACCTGTAGCTAAAGAAACTCCTGCGGAACCAGTAGCTGAGAACGAAGCAAATGAAAGCAGTGAAGAGCCTAAAGAATAATAATATTTCTTAAATATTTTCGTTGAAAAGGATAAGGTAAATTTAATGCCTTATCCTTTTTTTATATGGAGAAAAACAAGTATTTTTAGCTGTTTTTCTATAATAAACAAATTTTTAAATACTATGAGTTCAATTATTAATGTACATGCACGTCAGATCTTGGATTCCAGAGGGAACCCAACAGTAGAAGTAGAAGTAATTACAGATAGCGGGGCTTGGGGTCGTGCAGCAGTCCCTTCTGGAGCATCAACAGGTGTTCACGAAGCAGTAGAACTTCGCGATGGAGACAAATCATTGTATCTCGGAAAAAGCGTTTTGAAAGCTGTTCATAATGTGAATACAATTCTTAATGAAGAACTTCGTGGCCTTTTTGTTACCGATCAAAATGCCATTGATAGAAAAATGATAGAAATTGATGGTACTCCAAATAAAGGGGTTCTGGGCGCTAATGCTATACTCGGTGTGTCTCTTGCTGCTGCTAAAGCTGCTGCAAATATTACCGGCCAGCAGTTGTTCCGTTACATTGGTGGGGTGAATGCAAATACACTCCCAATTCCTATGATGAATATCTTAAATGGTGGTTCACATGCTGATAATAGCGTTGACTTTCAGGAGTTTATGATTATGCCCGTTGGTGCTTCCTCTTTTACCGAAGCGATTAGAATGGGTTCTGAAATTTTTCATAACCTTGCTAAAGTTCTTAAAAAACAAGGTTTTGCAACAAACGTAGGTGATGAAGGTGGATTCGCTCCAAACCTGAAGTCTAATGAAGACGCACTGAAATTAATCATGGAAGCTACTGAAAAAGCTGGCTACCGTCCCGGGGAAGATATTTTTATCGCTCTTGATCCTGCTTCCTCAGAGTTTTTTATCCCCGAAGAGAATATGTACCACCTGAAATGGTCTACCGGTGATAAATTAACTCCTGTAGAAATGGCTAATTTCTGGAAAGATTGGACAAAAAATTATCCCATCATTTCCATCGAAGATGGTATGGCTGAAGATGATTGGTCTGGTTGGAAAACACTTACTGATTTGATCGGTGATAAAATTCAGCTCGTTGGTGATGATTTATTCGTAACAAACGTAAATCGTCTGCAACAAGGAATCGATCAGCAAGTTGCGAATTCTATTCTGGTGAAGGTAAACCAAATCGGGTCTTTAACAGAAACAATTAATGCAGTGAACTTGGCATATCGTCATTCTTATACTGCTGTTATGAGTCACAGATCTGGTGAAACAGAAGATACTACCATCGCGGATTTAGCAGTTGCTTTAAATACAGGCCAAATTAAAACTGGTTCTGCTAGCCGTACAGATCGTATCGCCAAATATAACCAACTTCTTCGCATCGAAGAACTCTTAGGTGATGACGCTATTTATCCTGGCAAATCTTTTAAGTTCGCTAAATAAAAAGCTTATATGGAAAAGGTGGCCTTTCTTTGGTTCCTTTTACCGGATGAATCATGACATTGGCAGTCCTTTCACTTCCAATGAAAACTCAAAATTAAAGGCCTCGTTTATCGGGGCCTTTTTTATTTTAGCTAAAAATGTAACAGGTGTCCCTGGGAAGGACACCTGTTATCAGGTCTAAGGTAAAAGGTGCTGAAAAATCCAGAGTATAGAAAGGAATCTTTATACTCTTCTTTTTGAATTTGATGAATTTTAGATTTTCATATTGCTAAGTTAAAGGGCTTTTTAGGTACAAAGCAAGAAAAAATTTAGATATTGTACGAAGGAGGCTTTTTAGCGGATGAACCACCCCTTTTTCTGTACGAACCAAATTTTTTGCTCCAAAGGGAATTTCGAAATTCGACGGTTTTTAGCAAATTTGGAACTAATGGAGTTTTAGCTGCCATAAAAAGTGTAAATATTTACATGCGACGACATTGCCTTTTTTCGTGGCAAGAGACTTAACCCAAATTTTTTTTAACCTATGGGATTCACAAAGGCTAGCGCATGCTTTGCTCTTGTATTGAAAATGTTAGTGTAATCAGAACTGAAAAGGTTACTTTATGCTGGTGTGACGCTTGTAAGGGCTCAATAGACTTAAGCTAGGGCATCATGCCTTCATCCATAAAGCTGTAATAGGAAGTTTCGCCTACAATCAGATGGTCAAGAACATTAATATCAAGAACAGCCCCGGCCTGAACAATCTTTTTTGTGAGTTTGCAGTCTGAATCACTAGGCTTTAAATTATTTGATGGGTGATTGTGGCAAAGAATAAGCCCGCATGCTGCAAATTCGAGAGCTAATCGGAATATTTTTTTTGGATCGGCGACAGTTCCCGTGAAACCTCCTTCACTGATTTGGCGCGTGCTAATAATATGATTTGCCCGATCGAGCATTATGATCCAGAATTCTTCATGCCGCAAATCCATTAATGGCCCCCTGATTGCTTCAAAAGCATCTTGGGATGATGTAAGGCTTTTTTTCTTATGTGATTCTGCATTCATGCGCCTTTTGCCTAACTCCAATGCAGCAACTATAGAAACCGCTTTTGCTTCGCCCACCCCTTTAAACTTCATAAATTCCTTGATACTCATTTTTGAAAGCTTAATCAAGCTGTCGTCGGAATGCCGCAATATTCGTCTGGCTAATTCTACGGCATTTTCTTCGCGGTTTCCGGAGCCCATTAAAATGGCTAGAAGCTCCGCTAGGGAGAGTGTTGTTGGTCCTGTTAATACCATTTTTTCGCGAGGCCTATCTGATTCCTCCCAGTGTTTAATACTAAATTTTTCCATAAATTTTAGACAATAAAAAAAGCCCTACGAATGTAGGGCTTTTTTAAAGCATAAGAAAAATGCTTTTTAATTTTTTATAAAGCGTTCACCGATTTTGTTAATTTCGATTTCATATTTGACGCTTTGTTCTTGTGAATCAGATTGCGTTTCGCATTCTTATCAATGAGTGCAATTACTTTTGGTAAAACCTCGCTGGCTTCTTTCTTGTCTGTGAGTTCGCGCAGGTTCCTGATCGCATTACGCATTGTTTTTCCATAATAGCGATTGCTTAGTCTTCTTTTCTGACTTTGCCTGATTCTTTTGAGTGCTGATTTATGATTTGCCATTACAATAATATTTTTCCGAATAAAATTTTTGGGAGTGCAAAGGTAGAATTAAAATTCACATTCCCAAAAAAATTGATAAAAAATTTGTCAAATGTACTGATTTTATGACGGATTAATGGTTAATACCTTTGATCGACGGTTAAAACGACCATCTAAACTATTTGTAACAGTTAAAATGATGAGATATTCCCTGCTCACTGATTGGGATCTAGGGTAAATATGAGAGGGTTCTTTGGTGAAGTTTTTTGGTGATCCATCGCCAAAATCCCATTCCCATTTGTCCGCATTTTCTGATGCATTTTTAAAAGACACTTTTAGCCTGGATCCTTCTAGATCTTCGGTCTCCCAATAAAAAGATGACATAGGGTCATTAAAATTTACTCCTTTTTCCTCTTCTTCTTTTGAGCACGAGCTAAAGAGCAGTATTGTGCCAAAGAGCATAAGGGGAAAAATAAAATTTATTAGACTGATTCTCATAGCAATATATTGTTTTTCAAAATTAAACAAATTGTTTCTAATTGTCCCGTCATCAAAAGTATTAATTTTGACCTACATTTAAGACATGAGATGGAGAGTAATATTTTAAAAGGTTTAAATGAACCCCAGAAACAAGCTGTTATTTCTACAGATGGCCCGGTGATGGTGATCGCCGGAGCAGGTTCCGGGAAAACAAGGGTTTTAACCCATAGGGTTGCCTATCTGCTTGAAAAGGGAATTGATTCATTCAATGTGCTGGCACTTACATTTACGAATAAAGCTGCACGAGAAATGAAGGAACGTATTATCCATTTGATTAGTAGCACCGAAGGAAAGAATGTTTGGATGGGAACCTTTCACTCGATTTTTGCCCGAATATTAAGGGCTGAAAGTGAGAAACTTGGATATCCGTCTAATTTTACAATCTATGATTCGGAAGATAGTAAGCGTCTGATTAACGCCATTGTAAAGGAGTTAAACCTTGATAAAAAAGTGTATAAGCCAAATGTTATTTTGCAACGGATATCTTCCGCAAAATCTAACCTCTTAACTCCGGTAGCCTATGCAAAATCACCCGAATTGGTGGAATATGACCGATTTGCTAATCGCCCCGAAACAGGAAATATTTATGCCATTTATAATGCGCGCCTCAAAAGGGCTCAGGCAATGGATTTTGATGATTTGCTTTTCAATATGAACGTATTGCTGCGCGATTTCCCGGATGCCTTGCATAAATATCAGCAACGCTTTCAATATATCCTTGTGGATGAGTACCAAGATACTAATTATGCTCAGTATCTGATTATTAAAAAATTGGCTGCCAATAATGAAAATATTTGTGTGGTTGGTGATGATGCACAATCCATATATGCCTTCCGCGGTGCGAATATCCAAAACATCCTGAATTTCAAAAAAGATTATCCCGATCTCAAAACCATTAAGCTAGAACAAAATTATAGGAGTACAAAACAAATTGTTCAGGCTGCCAATAGTGTGATCAAATACAATAAGGAACAAATTTTTAAGGAGGTATGGACAGATAATGATGAGGGTGATAAAATTAAAATCCTCAAAGCGGCTACCGACAATGAAGAAGGGGTGCTTGTTGCCCGTTCTATTTTTGAAATAAAAATGCATTATCAGGCAGCAAACGATGCTTTTGCAATTTTATACCGAACCAATGCACAGTCAAGGCCGATCGAAGAAGCCCTTAGAAAGCGCAATATTCCTTACCGGATTTTTGGTGGTTTAAGTTTCTATAAGAGAAAAGAAATTAAAGACCTATTGGCCTATTTTCGTCTGGTGATTAATCCGAAAGACGAGGACGCTCTCAGGCGAATTATTAATTATCCCGCCCGGGGCATTGGCAATACTAGTTTTGATAAATTAACAGTGGTGGCAGCCCATCAGGAAATCAGCTTATGGGATGTCCTGCAGAATATTAATGGGTTCCAAATTGGTATAGGTGCAGCAGCAGCCAATAAAATGAGAGCTTTTTATACAATGATTCAAAGTTTTTCTGTGCAGCTAAAAACCAGACCGGCTTATGATCTTGCAAAAGCTATCGCTTATTCGAGCGGCATCTGGAAAAACCTTGACGACGATAAAAGCCCTGAAGGAGTGAGTCGGCTCGAAAATGTGGAAGAATTGCTGAATGCAATTAAGGATTTTACCGAAACCGATGAATTGCAGGCCGGTGATGAGGAAAATGACAACAGTATCAGGACACTCGATCAGTTTATGCAGGATATTGCACTGCTCACTGATGCAGACGAATCAAGTGACGATAATAATAAGGTGTCACTAATGACTATTCATGCCGCAAAGGGGTTGGAATTCCCTTATGTTTATGTCGTTGGTGTGGAAGAAAATTTATTTCCTTCAGCCCAATCGCTTACTCTACGTGCCGATCTGGAAGAAGAAAGGCGTCTGTTCTATGTGGCAGTAACTCGTGCCGAGCAACGTCTTTTTCTAAGCTATGCCGATAATAGATATCGCTGGGGAAATTTGTCCTTTTGTGAGCCCAGTAGGTTTTTAGAAGAAATTGACCCTAGCTGCATCCAAAGCGATCAAAAGGCGCCTGTGCCTGAGACAAGCAATAGCACTGGTATTGCTCGAATTAAATTGAAGCCAAAACCGGATTTCAATAAGCTTAAAAAACACGATAATAAAAGCGTTGAAGCCCAAGAACATGTTATAAGTAGTGATGTTCAGGTTGGTATGCATGTAGAACATCTTCGCTTTGGGAAAGGAAAGGTTGTCAATATTGAAGGAAGTGGAGCCAATAAAAAAGCTACGGTATTTTTTAATGCCGTGGGGCAAAAGCAATTATTACTGCGCTTTGCGAAATTGAGAATTATTGAATAAAAACCTGAATACTGTTTTTATTCATATTATTTGTACTTTTGTTACCTCATTGAAATAAACGCATTTATGGAATATAATAGCACCAGGGATAAACTAATTATCCCTGAATACGGAAGAAACATACAGAAAATGGTTGCATATACCGTTGGCCTGAGTGATAAGGAAGAACGTACACGGGCAGCTCATGAGGTGGTAAGGGTAATGGCTCAAATACAGGGCATTAAAGGGGAAAGTGAAGAGCAAAAGCATAAGTTATGGGATCATCTTTTTATTATTTCTGACTTTAAGCTGGATGTAGACGCCCCTTTTGAAATGCCGGATAAAGATGTGCCTACAGTCAAGCCAGAGAAAATTGATTATAACGAGAAAAGAGTGAAATATCGTCACTATGGCAAAAATATCGTCTCGATGATTGAAAAGGCAGTTGATTATGAAGAAGGCCCGGAAAAAGAAGCCTTTATCATGGCCATTGCAAACCATATGAAAAAAGCATATCTAACATGGAGTAGGGACTCTGTTGCTGATGATCTTATATTCGAAAATCTAAGCGATCTCTCCGGTGGGAAAATTAATCTGACAACCGAGAAACATCGATTGATCGAATCGCATGTGTTGGTGCCCAAAACTCCAAATCAAAACTATCAGTCAAAAAAGAAAAAGGGCTCCGGCGGAAAACAAAAACGCTCCAAGTATTAATATTCAATTTTGCTAAGCCATCCGTTCATTGTATTGTAAGGCACTGGAAGCTATGTTTTTGAAAAGGAGAATGTTTCTGTTTCTTCCATCTTGCCAAGAAATTCGATAGATGATGTTGTTAAAGAGTAAATTCCCTATTGTATCGGAATAATATAGTTAAGCAAACGGCGTCTGCATTAGGGGTGGAAATTAATAAATCTATTTTATGGGTTCTTTCAAAATATTAGGAGGGCAAAGCCTTCATGGGGAAATAGTTCCACAAGGTGCTAAAAATGAAGCGTTGCAAGTTCTGTGCGCAGTTTTGCTTAGCCCCGAAAAAATAACGATCACAAATGTTCCGGATATCAGGGATGTAAATAAACTTATTGATCTACTGGAATTTATTGGCGTTGAAGTTGAGGCATTGGGAGAAGGAGCATTCAGCTTTCGGGCAAAAAATATCGATTTGGAATCCCTTCATAGTGATGAGTTTGTTAAAAGGGCCGGCAGCCTGCGTGGTTCTGTTATGATCGTTGGCCCATTGCTGGCACGCTTCAGGAAAGCTTATATTCCACAACCCGGAGGTGATAAAATTGGGCGCCGTCGTTTAGATACTCATTTTGTAGGATTGCAAAAACTTGGCGCTAAATTTGACTATTGTAAGGATGTGCGTTTCTATAGAATTGAAGCAGAACAATTAAAAGGTGCCTATATGCACCTTGATGAAGCTTCTGTTACAGGCACAGCAAATATTGTAATGGCAGCTGCACTCGCAGATGGTGTTACAACTATTTTTAATGCTGCTTGTGAGCCTTATCTAAAGCAATTGTGCTTGATGATCAATAGGATGGGGGGTAAAATTTCCGGAATTGGATCTAATTTACTTCGCATCGAAGGAGTGACGGAATTGGGAGGAACGGATCATCGTTTATTGCCTGATATGATTGAAATAGGTAGTTTTATCGGTTTGGCTGCCATGACACGATCTGCTTTGCGTATTAAGGATGTTGCCTGGCCCGAACTTGGACTTATTCCGTCCGTTTTTCAACGTTTGGGCATTGCCCTCGAGAAAATCGGAGATGATATTTTAGTTCCGGAACACGAGAGCTATGAGGTGGAAACCTTTATTGATGGTTCTATTATGACTATTGCAGATGCTCCCTGGCCTGGTTTTACTCCCGACCTTATTAGCATCGCCTTAGTTACGGCCATACAGGCAAAAGGGAGTGTGCTTATTCATCAAAAAATGTTTGAAAGCCGTTTATTTTTCGTTGATAAACTTATTGATATGGGGGCTCAGATTATTCTTTGTGACCCACATCGTGCTTCGGTTATTGGTCTCAACAGGCAGCAAAGACTTCATGGAATTCGCATGAGTTCCCCTGATATACGTGCCGGAGTAGCATTGCTTATCGCTGCATTGTCTGCAGATGGCGTCAGTATTATTGATAATATTGAACAAATTGATAGGGGATATCAGCATATCGACAAACGATTGCAAGCATTAGGCGCACAGATTGAACGTATCTCATAAACCGACTTTTCTTTAAATCTGACAATTTGTCCTTTATTGGTGTATGGCAAAGTCTTTGATTCTGCCGAAGGCACGAATAATAATTGGATTTTCAAATGACAAAAGATAATAAATTTACCGATAGCGAGCAAAACCCTGAAAACATGGGTGCACAGAAAAATGCTGAAAACGAATCAACCGAATCAGTAGAACAAGATCAATCGAAAAATGCTGAGGCTGATGAAGTAAATTCTGAAGAATCGTCCTCAAAGAAAAAGAAAAAAAAGATGAAATTTTCCCGTAAGGATGAAAAAATAGCAGAATTAGAGGAGAAAGCAAATTCATTAAATGACAAATATCTGCGCTTGTTTTCAGAATTCGATAATTTTCGCAAACGAACAGCTCGCGAACGCTTGGAGTTAAGTAAAACAGCATCAGCTGATTTGGTAGTGTCTTTGCTTCCTGTTCTCGACGATTTCGAACGAGGTTTAGGAACGCTGACGGCTGACGATGAACTGACAAAAGGAGCTCGCGAAGGAATGGAGCTCATCTTTAATAAGTTCAAATCGATACTCGAAAAAACAGGATTGAAGTGCATGGAAGCTAATGGAAAAGAATTTGATACTGATTTTCATGAAGCCCTTACAAAAATCCCTGCACCATCAGACGATCTTAAAGGAAAAGTAGTTGATGTTATAGAAAAAGGGTACACCCTTAATGATAAGGTAATCCGTTTTGCTAAAGTAGTGGTGGGCAGCTAATAATTGTAGATTATGTCGAAAAGAGACTATTATGAAATTCTGGAAGTAGCCAAAGATGCTTCTGATGAGGAAATAAAAAAGGCTTACCGTAAAAAGGCTTTAAGGTATCATCCGGATAAAAATCCTGATGATGCCTCAGCTGAAGAGAAATTTAAGGAAGCTGCCGAAGCTTATGAAGTTCTTAGGGATCCAAATAAGCGAAGTCGATACGATCAGTTTGGTCATGCAGGCATGGGAAATGGTGCTGCTGGTGGTGGTTTTGGTGGAGGAATGTCAATGGATGATATTTTCTCAAACTTTGGCGATATCTTTGGTGGAGCCTTTGGTGGTGGTTTTGGTGGCTTTGGCGGACAACGCTCACGAGGGGGTAGACGCCGTGTGAATCGGGGCAGTAACCTAAGAGTGAAGGTAAAACTTAGCCTCAAGGAAATTGCCAATGGGACAACGAAAAAAATTAAAGTCAATAAATTCGTTGCTTGTTCGTCTTGTAGCGGAACCGGTGCGAAAGGTGGTGGTGCATATTCTACTTGTCAAACATGTCATGGTACAGGCCAGGTGACACAAGTCACAAATACCTTTCTGGGCCAAATGCAAACAACTTCTACTTGCCCTGCTTGCGGGGGTGAAGGACAGATTATTACAGATAAATGTACCAGCTGTTATGGCGAAGGTATTGTGAAAGATGAGGAAGTAATTTCTATCGATATTCCTGCCGGTGTAACTTCAGGAATGCAGTTGTCCATGACTGGTAAGGGAAATGCGGCACCACGCGGTGGCGTAAATGGAGACCTCATTATTCTTATTGATGAGCTGCCCCATGAATCTCTGGAAAGAGATGGAATTAACCTTTTGTACGATCATTACCTAAGTATTCCGGAAGCAGCATTGGGCGCTAGTATTGAAATCCCAACGGTGGATGGTAAGGCAAGAATTAAAATACCTGCCGGAACTCAACCAGGGAAAGTATTGCGCCTTAAAGGCAAAGGATTGCCCGATGTGAATGGCTATGGTCATGGCGATCTGCTCGTAAATATCAATGTTTGGGTGCCTAAAACACTGAGCAAAGAGGAAAATGATTTCATGCTGAAAGCCCAAAATTCTGAGAACTTTATTCCGAAGCCGGGAAGTAGGGACAAATCCTTCTTCCATAGAATGAAGGATTATTTTAGGGGCAACTAGGAAGATTTTGTACTTTTGGCTGCCATGAAAAATCCATTTATTGCTTTTTTTCAAATCATTCGGTGGCCAAACATCCTTATGATTATTATCGTACAGCTCTTTGTACGGTATTTTGTGATCAATCCATTATTCTCAATAAATTTTATTGCATTTGCTGTAGGTCTGCCGGAGTTCGTTAGCTTAATCTTGGCAACTGCTTCTATATCTGCCGGCGGTTATATCATTAATGATATTTTTGACCGTCAAGCAGATGCTATGAATAAGCCTACACGGATTTTGCCGAGTCATGGTATTTCCTTAAAAAATGCCTGGACATGGTATGCGTTTTTGACAGGCTTGGGTTTAATTCTTGGGCTGTTTCTGTCTCTTCGTATTCATCAGTTTAATTTTTGGTTTGTCTTTGTTTTTTCTTCCGGAAGTTTGTGGTTTTATTCTGAACGTCTAAAGCATAAAATATTGATTGGTAATGTGTTGATTGCTTTATTGACTGCATTGGCTGTTGCTCTGCCATGGGGCTTAGAATATTTTGCACGTATGTCGGAGCCTGCGCTTTTTGTAGATGGTTTAAGAGCCTATCCGCTTATTACGCTATTGATTGGAGCCTATGTTGTTTTTGCTTTTCTTTTGAGTTGGATACGTGAATTGTTGAAAGATGTGGAAGATATGCCCGGCGATATAAAAATGGGTTCAAATACTTTTCCGATTGTCTTCGGGAAAGTAAAATCCAAAATATTTGCATTTGTTCTTTCTGCTTTTGTGTTCGTCTTGCTTCTCATTTCTGCCTATTATGCTTATGATAACCATATGATGAACCTTTTGATCTATTTGTGTCTATTGATTGCTTTTTATCTTTTTATTGCCCAGAATATTTTTTCTGCAGACGAGCAAAAGGATTATGTGGCATTAAGCCTTTATACGAAAGTTTTTATGCTTGCAGGAATGCTTTCCATGCAAATACTATTTCTTGAATTATGATTCTGAATCATTTAAATGAATCCTATAATATTATTCTGGCTTCTGCCAGCCCGCGCCGTCAGCAATTATTGCATGAGATGGGTCTTGATTTTGATATTTTAAAGTCTGATGTGGACGAGAGCCTGCCAACTCCTATGTCGTCTGCTTCAGCTGCCACTTATTTGGCAGAATTGAAAAGTCGGGCTTTCACAGAAAAGGATCTTCCTGAACGATTTCTTTTGATTACAGCCGATACTTTGGTAAGTATGAATGGCCATATCATGGGAAAGCCTAACTCTAAGGAAGATGCGGTAGAAATGTTGCAGCAATTGTCAGGTGGCCGGCATGAGGTGATAAGCGGCGTTTGCATTCGTACTGCTTTGAAAATCCATTCATTTTTAGTTCAGACAGAAGTGCTTTTTCGGCCATTTACTGAGGAAGAAATCCTTTTTTATATCGAAAAATATCATCCTTATGACAAGGCTGGCAGTTATGGCATACAGGAATGGATCGGCCTTATAGGCGTTGAATCCATCAAAGGAAGTTTTTATAATGTAATGGGATTGCCTACCCAGGCTTTATATCAGGCATTAAAGCAGTTCTGAGGTTTTTCTGCTCCATAGTCAAAATGCCTCCTGCGCGGAGAACGATGTGCTCCCAATTTTTCAGCTTATTTTTATCAATTGGATTAGATGAAGGGAATTCCGCCTAATATCAATACCTTTACCTTAATATAACCTGATTCGTCGACTGTTTTGATGGGTTGACGAGTCTATTAAAGAATAATGTACAATGAAAAAAGTTGGTTTTTGGAAGCAGTCAATCCGCTATTTTATGCAAGGCTTGCTGTATTTAGTTCCCGTGGCCGTAACAGCTTATACGCTATATTCAATATTTACCTGGGTGGATGGGCTGCTCGAAACCTATATTGAAGAGATTATCGGATTTGCATTGCCGGGCCTCGGGCTTGTCGTTATAATTCTTTTTGTAAGCCTAATTGGCTTTCTTGGTTCTACTTTTATTTTTAGTCCGGTCATTAATTATTTCGATAGACTGATCAGTAAGGCTCCCTTAATAAAAATCATTTATACGGCTATAAAAGATTTAATGTCAGCCTTTGTCGGACAAAAAAAACGTTTTACGGAGCCTGTTTCAGTGATTGTAAATCTTGAGCCGGAAGTAATTCGACTTGGTTTTGTAACATCATCCGATCTTAAATCCCTGAATATGGAAGGAGATAAAATTGCTGTATATCTTCCTTATTCATTGAGTGTTATGGGCGACCTTTTTATTGTCGACACAAAATATGTTAAGGCTGTGGATGCTGCTCCATCAGAAGTGATGAAATTTATTGTTGCCGGAGGGGTTACAACGCTTTAATAAATCGCTCGCTCAATTTTCCAGAGGGGAGCATGCAATAATCCCTCTTAAAAACAACACGATTTTTTGCTGTGAAATTATAAATCCAATCCCTTAAAGTTCGCGGCAGAAATCGGAAAAGGCTTAAGAATTTTAGAGGATAGCCTAAATGTTGAAGAATTTGCATGATTGCGTCAGACCGATAAAATAGCTTGCCATTCATTTCAAGAAGAATGCTATCAGGAAAAGGGCCATAATGATCCTTTCGCATAGTGATAAAGGAATAGGGTGCGAAGAGAAATAAAGCATGTTTGTCTTTTCGAAAAACAAACTGCAGCAGCCTACTGCATAAAAGGCACTGATTGTCAAAGTAGATGATCGCTTGTTTTTCTTTTTTCATTCAAGTTCTTTCCTTTCGACATCATTAGGGTTTAAAAAAAGCCCCGTGCTGATTCACGGAGCTCTATTCTATTTTTCTTTGAGTGAGCCTTTGCTCTTAGTTTTGATAATCATTCAGTTTGTTGATCAGTTTTTTCCGACTGAAAAAGATCCTGCTTTTTACGGTACCAATTGATAGGTTCAGCTTTTCAGCAATCTCCTTATACTTATATCCTTCAAAATGCATTTGAAAAGGAATGCGATGTTCGTCTTCCAGGCTGTCAATTTTACGTGAAATCTCATTCGTAAAATACATTGAGTCTGGAACGCTGTCTTTTGCCTGATTGTTCACATTCAAGTAATAGAGGTCAGCAGTAGTATCTACAAAAGTGCTGGTCCTCATATTCTTTCTGTAGTTATTGATGAAGGTATTCTTCATTATTGTATAGGTCCAGGCTTTTAAATTCGTTGCCGGGTCAAATTTGTCTTTGTATTGTATCGCTTTCAGGAAAGTCTCCTGCATGAGATCATTGGCATCATCATCGTTGGATGTTAACGATTTTGCAAAGTAGCGCAGGTTATCCTGCAAACTGATTAATCTTTGGTTAAATTCAATGGCGGTCATGGGCTTTTTATTTTAAAGGGTTCTAAAATGTTTAAATCTTATGCAGCAAAGTTAAACAAATATTCCTTATTTAGAACAAATTAACATAAAATTAACTAAAATAATTTCATATGTAAATATGTAGACTTCTGAATGTATTCAGAAACAATTAGTTAGCGCCTATAAATTGTTTAAAAAAAGTTTAAAATCTTTTCCTTGAGGGATAATGATTGTGTTATTTTGAGGGATATCGGCGAACAAATTGGCATTGTAGCCAGAAACAATTAGTTGTTTTTTTGAAGAAATTTCGTTTTTGAGCACACTTTTGAGTTGTTCCAGATCTTCAATTTTTGGTTCTAGGGTGGAGTAGGTGAGTAGATAATCGATTTCTTGACTTTGGCAAATGGAAACAAGATCTTCAGCCGGTAACTGTTGTCCAAGATATACGACCTTATGCCCGGATTTTTTAATCAGATAATGAAAAAACAAGAGGCCTGTTTCGTGCATTTCCCATTCAGGGAGGAAGAGAAGAAAGGTTTTGGAACTGTCAGATAGCTCTGTATTTAACTGATCTATAGCAACAATTAATTTTTGACGAAAGAGATTTGTGATAAAATGTTCTTGTCCGGGCTGAATATGTCCCGTTTGCCACAGATAACCAATACGCACGAAAAATGGGTATAGAATATCAACAACTGTTTTTTCAAACCCGTGATAGATAATAATGTTTGTTAGGGTTTTTTCAAACTTTTGTTCGTCGAAATCTACCATCGAAAGCATGAGATTATCAATATATAGATCGCTACTTTTTTTCTGTGCCGACATTTCAAGAACTAAGCTGCAAAGTTTTTTGTCAGGCAAATTTACTAGCTCACTAATTTTATGACCATGTCGGTTGAGCATTGCAATATTGAGCAGTTTTTTAAGGTCTTCATCAGAGTATGAACGAATATTTGTTTCTGTTCGTTCGGGCTGAACAATGCCATAACGTTTTTCCCAAATGCGAATGGTATGAGCTTTGATGCCGGTATAGTGTTCCAGGTCTTTTATTGCGTATTTTGCCATGTTTAATCTGAAGTATTTTTAATTAAACAAAGATGAGGACTTATTGTTTAATAGCGATGGTTCTAGCGTAAGAATGTTTTAGAAAATTATACAAATTAGCCTTCGGACTGCCTGAAATATTTTTCTACATTTGTTGTGACAACGAAGATGATAACCTTAAATGTTTTTTTTATGAAAGAATTTAGCGGAATTGACGATATTCTGGATTTTGCAATGCAAAGTGAGCAGGAGGCTGTAGATTTTTACAACCAATTATCTAATGAAGCAAAAAATGAAGAAATGAAGAAAATTTTCTTGCAATTTGCTACTGAAGAAATGGGGCATAAGAAGCGCTTATCCAATCTTAAAGATCAGGGAATTTACAAAGGAAGAACAGAAGAAGTTCCTGACTTAAAAATCGCGGATTATGTGGTGGAAGTAGAGATTACTCCAAATATGAGCTATGTGGATGCTCTTGTTGTTGCCATGAAAAAAGAAAAAGCTGCTTTTCGGCTCTATTCCGATTTGGCGAAAAAAGCGCCTAACGAAGAAATTAGAAAAGTGTTTGAATCTTTGGCCATCGAAGAATCAAAGCATAAATTACGCTTTGAGCTGGAATACGATGATATAGTTTATCGCGAAAACTAATCCAAAAAAGATTTTATTTTTCAGCCTTCTTTTAAAGAGCGCTTTGCTTATTGATAGTGAAAACTACCAAAGTTGCTTTTTATAAGAAGGCTTTTTGTTTCTGCTTCGGCACATCTACCTATTATTTGCGCATCAATGCCCATGCTTTTCGACTGGGCAATAATATCGGATGCATAAGCTTCTGGAACATATATTTCCATACGGTGCCCCATATTAAATACCTGATACATTTCCTTCCAAGGTGTGCCGCTTTCCTTTTGGATTAGTTTAAAAAGTGGCGGTACATCAAATAGATTGTCTTTTGTAATGTGCAGGTTGTCAACGAAGTTCAAGACCTTTGTTTGCGCCCCTCCACTACAATGGATCAAGCCATGTATATGTTCTTTATGGTGCTTCAGGATTTTTTTCATGAGCGGAGCGTATGTGCGTGTAGGGGATAGGATTAGCTTTCCGATATCAATCCCCGGAACTTCACTTGCTTCTGTCAGTAGTTTTGTTCCGCTATACACAAAATCCATATTAATTTCAGGATCAAAGCTTTCTGGGTACTGTTGGGCAAATGTATTGTTGAGCACGTCATGGCGGGCAGAAGTTAATCCATTACTGCCCATACCTCCATTATAGGAAGATTCATATTGTGCTTGTCCGTATGATGATAGCCCGACAATCACATCGCCATCGCCAATTTTTTCATTTGTAATTATTTCTGAACGGCGAATTCTGGCTGTAACCGTACTATCAACAATAATTGTTCGCACAAGGTCTCCTACATCTGCTGTTTCGCCACCTGTTGAGATCATATGAATGCCCCATTGGCGCATTTCTTCAATGAATGACTCTGTGCCTTCTATAATTGCAGAAATGACTTCTCCGGGAATTTTGTTTTTATTTCTGCCAATTGTAGAACTTAAAAGGATATTGTCTGCAACACCAACGCAAAGGAGATCATCTAAATTCATGACGATAGCATCTTGTGCAATGCCTTTCCAAACACTCAGGTCTCCAGTTTCTTTCCAATACAAATAAGCCAGGGATGATTTTGTGCCTGCTCCATCAGCATGCATAATATTGCAAAAGGCATCATCGCCGCCAAGCCAATCGGGGATTACTTTGCAAAAAGCTTTCGGGAATAATCCTTTATCAATATTTTTTATGGCATTATGCACATCTTCCTTTGAGGCTGAAACCCCTCTTTGGTTGTATCTTGATTTCATGTGTGTATTTCGAAGTAGGGCTTATTCAAAAATAATTTCCTGTTTTTCTTTGTTCAGTGTTACTTCGCCAAAACGTGAAAGGACACCTTTTGGTAATTCCAGTGCATTATTTTTGCTTTTCTGAACACTTACTTCAATGTCGTAGCGCACTACCGATCCAATACGCAAATCATTAATCAGAAAACGTGCATTTCGTTCAATACGGCCTTCTCCAAGAACCCGTTCAGGATCGCCCATAAAATCTGTTTTGCTGATTGCGCCACTCTTCAATAATTCCAGTGCACCTTCTTCCGATATTGTAGCAGTGCTTGTATTGCGCAGATCATAAATAAACTCTGCACTAATTCCATTAATAATACAAGGAGCCGTAATGCTGTTTCCTTTGCTTGCATAGCGGAATTTGATGATGTTTTTTTCCGGTGTTGTTACAATATCTATTTGATTGCCACCAGTTTTAACAATTCCAGAACCGGGAATATAATTGGTTCCTATAATTGAAAATTCAGTACGCCTGTTCAATTGATGAGCCGCTTCACGCTCCACCCTGGAAGTGAGTGCATTGATATAGTCTTCTGATAAGATCGTTCCTTTTGAAAACAGGAAACCGTCTTTATCTACATCTTTCTTCAAAGTTAATGGGGTTCGTTCACCATATCCTTTTGCTGAAAGCCTTCCGGGTTCAATACCCCTGTCAATTAGATAATCAACAACAGATTGTGCCCTTTTTTGAGAAAGGATATCGTTGTTCTCATCCGAATCCCGGGCATCTGTGTGCGCTGCGAGTTCAATAATCAGATTGGGGTTTTCCTGCATAATAGTAATTAATCCCTGCAAGGAATCTTGATATTGTGGTTTCAGATCCCATTTACCCAAGTCATAAAGAATTTCTGGCAACATAATTGGCTCTTGTGGAATAGGCACCAAAACAAAATCATGCACTAAATCGGTGCTGTTCTGCAAGCCAACGGTTGTTTCTGTAGCTGTTTGGTTAAAATATCCTTCTTTAGAGACAACAATTTCGTAGGTTATATTGGCTTTAATCTGATTTTTATTAAAGCTATAGTATCCATCTTTATCACTAATATCTTCAAGTTGAACACCATTTGAGCCTGTTACGGCAATGGCTACTTCCGGCAGCGTTTGAAGCGTGCGATCATCTGTTATTGTTCCACTAAGTGTGAACAGTAATGGTTCGCGTGTAAAACTAAAAAGGTCATCGCCTTGTGTGCCTTTTCTGTTGGAAGCAAAAAATCCTGCTTCACCATCTTCCTGAGGGCTAAAAATAATACCAAAATCATCTTTAAAAGAATTAATTGGCGGTCCCATATTTACGGGTTCACTCCAAGTTATTTTTCCATCTTCACCCCTGGTCATCACTGTTTTATAGATATCAAGCCCGCCCATGCCAATATGGCCGTTTGATGAAAAATAGAGTGCTGTATCACCTCTAAAGAAGGGGAATAGTTCGTCGCCTTCAGTATTAATAATTTCGCCAAGATTAACAGCTTCCTCAAAATCACCGGTTCGGCTGGTGCGTGTTGCCATATAGAGGTCTTTGCCTCCAATTGCATCATCAAAATCTGCTGCAAAAAAGATCATGCTTTCGTCATCGCTTAAAGTAGGATGCCCAATTGCCGTGAGTGTATCACCGCCCAAGTTTAGTTCTTTAGCTTCCTGCCAGCTCGTACCTTGCCGTTTTGATGTGTACACCTTACAACCGGCCGCCCGTTTGTCGAGTTTGCTGCAGCGGGTAAAATACATCAGGTTATAATGTTTGTTCATCATCGGTTGGCCTTCATTGGCTTCCGTATTGATTATTTCCTCTTCATCAATGGGCATTGGAGTATCCCAGCGGCCTTTTTTATCCATTTGACTGATAAAAATATCGCTGAATTTTTTGCCTGTCCATTCATCTTCTTTCTTACCGGCAGCATCATCCCTGTTTGTCGTAAAAGCGATTGCATTATAGGTGGCGTTCATATAGGTGGGGGAGAAATCGTCCCAACGTGAAGAAATTCGTTTTTCGCGCACTACTTCATGCCGGCCTTTAGAATCTTTCCATTTTTCGATAAATTCTAAGTTGTTGAGACCTGTTGTCCCACGGATGTCATCAGGAACTTTATCAATATAGGCTTGGTAGTATTCTGCGGCTTGATCGTATTTTCCATTTTCCACCAATGCTTCCGCATAATAGAGCAGAACAAGCGGTTCTTTTTCTTGATACTTCCAGCCGATTAGCCTCTTATATGCTGTTTCCGCCTTTTTGCTTTCCCCTTTCAGTCGCTCGCATTCTGCCATAAGAAAGGAGATATCCTGTTTTTGGCTTTTATTCTTTGTTTTTGAATATGCTTTTTTAAAGCCTTCCAAGGCAATAGTATATTTTTTATTCCTAAAATCCTCATTAGCAGCTTTTAATCTTCTGTTTTGCCCTTGGGCAGTAGATAGGAATAAGAGCAAGCTCAGGGTAAATATTAGATAATGGCGTAATTTCATAGTGAATGAAAATTGGTTCAGTATTTTTCCGTGCTAAAATACGTATTATTTGTCTTTTGTATAACTGATGCAAGTATCAATTATTGTTTTTGTCGGTTATACGGGTTTGTTCACTTATTTTTGAAGAGGCCTCTTCGAGCTTTTTCTTAATTTCTGTTCCTTCAGTAGTTACTTCTTTACGAATATTTTCACTTTCACTCATGATTTCGTGTTTTATCGTATTGGAGGCTTTCCGGACTTCGGCCATGCCTTTTCCTATTTTTCTTGCAATTTCAGGAATCTTTCCTGGTCCGAAAACAATTAGGATAATAATCATAATAATGAAAATTTCCCCGCCACTTATATCAAAAAAGAGAAAAACCATAATTTTTATTCTTAGGGCAAAAATAAATAAAAAAAGCCCCGAAAATACTTTCGGGGCTTAGTCTTCTTAATTTCTACCTGTTGGCAGAACTATTTTTTGGGTTTGCTGCTGATCTCTTTCTTACTGTTTCGTGTTAAAAGGTCAAAAGCAATTGGACTGGCATTAAACAATGAAGAATAAGTACCAACTAAAACACCCACCAAAAGTGCAAATGTGAAGCCCCTGATAATTTCACCACCGAAGATGAAGATAATAAGAAGTACAATAAGCGTTGTGCCTGAAGTATTAAAGGTACGGCCTAATGTGCTGTTAAGGGCTGTATTGATGTTCAGTTTTATATCTTTCTTTGGATAGAGTCTTGTATATTCCCTAATTCTATCAAAGATAATTACGGTATCGTTAATTGAGTAACCAATAATGGTTAGGATGGCCGCAATAAATGCCTGATCGACTTCCAGGTTAAATGGCAACACCCCATAAAATAGTGAGAAGAGACCAATGGTAATCAAGGAGTCATGGAATAGGGCGATAACACCGGCCAAACCATATTGCCATTTTTTGAATCGTACAGCGATATAAGCAAAGATTACGATGAGCGAAAAGATAATGGCTAAAACAGCATTTCTTTTGATATCGTAAGCAATGGTTGGTCCAACTTTTTGTGATGTTAGAATACCTGTAAGTTTGCTGTCTTCGTCAGTATCTGAGAGGAACTGCCTTCTTTCAATACCAGTTTTAAAGAATTGATTCAGACTAGTATAGAGCATATTCTCAACAATACTGTCTACTTCCTTGGAATCGTTATCAATCAGATAATCAGTAGTGATTTTCACCTGAGTTGATGGGCCAAAAGTTTTTACTTCAGGTGTAGAACCGAACTCTGCTGTAAGGGCAGACCTGATTTCATTCACTTTTACCGGTTGGTCGAAGCGTACTACAAAAGTACGTCCACCGGAGAAGTCAACACCATAATTAAGGCCACGGGTTGCTAATGAGGCAATGCCAATAAGAATAACTATTGAACTAATTACATAAGCAACTTTACGTTTGCTGATGAAGTCGATATTGATGTTGGCGAAGAGTCCACGGGTTAATTTTGTGTCGAAATTCACTGTCTTTTTGGTCTCTAGCATCCAGTTAAACACCAACCTTGAAATAAAGATTGCTGAGAATAATGAAGAAAGAATACCAATAATCAATGTTGTAGCAAAACCTTGAACAGGACCTGAACCAAATGTGAAGAGAACAATACCTGTTAATAATGTGGTAACGTTTCCATCAATAATCGCGGAATAAGCGTTTTTATAACCGTCTTCTACAGCAAGGCGGGTTCCTTTGCCTGCCCTGATTTCTTCCAGAATCCTTTCATAGATAATTACGTTGGCATCAACCGCCATACCGAGTGTTAGCACGATACCTGCAATACCGGGAAGTGTAAGCACAGCCCCAAATGAAGCAAGTACACCAAACATAAAGAAAATGTTTGTGAGTAGGGCAAGGTCGGCAATCCAGCCAGCGCGGTTGTAATAGAAAATCATATAAATCAGAACCAGAAGGAATGCAAGTATAAATGAATTCAAACCGGCGCTAATTGCTTCTGCACCAAGTGATGGACCAACGATTTCTTCCTGAACAATACGTGCAGGAGCAGGCAATTTACCCGCTTTTAGAATATTGGAAAGGTCTTGTGCTTCTTCAATACTCATATTACCACCGGAAATAGAAGAACGTCCACCGGCAATCTCTGAATTAACGTTTGGATATGAATAAACATAATTGTCAAGAACAATCGCAATTTGTTTGCCAATATTTTCTCCGGTCATTCTTTTCCAAATACGGGCACCTTCACCATTCATGGACATAGATACTTCTACACCGCCATTCATTGGGTTTACATCCTGACGGGCATCAACGATAACGTCGCCACCTAGAGGAGCTTTTCCGTCGCGGGTATTTACCTTAATTGCTACGAGGTCAAGGATATTTTCACGTCCCTGATCAGGTTTTACAGTCCAAAGTAGTTCAAGATTTCTCGGGAGTAGGTCTTTAGTTTGACGCAGCATATAATTCACCCTGGCAGTATCTTTAATAAAAGCAGATCCGATACGTGCTGAATTATAAGGCATTGTTTGACCCATTTCATTTTGATATACAGCAGGGTTTAAATATGCCCATAGTGGGTTTTCTTTGGCGTAATTTTCAAATGAATTATTTTCAGTGATTTCGTTGCCGGTTGAGTCGGCAATTTTATCCAGAAGGGATTCTTCAACTACGCTGGTATCGCCGGTTTCGCTAATTTGCAACTCGGTTTCGTCTTCTATAGTTTCTGTAGTACCATCTGCATTTTCTATCGTAGTGGTTTCAGACACCTTATCTTCTTTAAGACCTTCTTCAACAGCAACAAATTCTCGCAATTTTGCATTGCATTCTGCAAGGTTGGGAAAAATCTCCGGTAATTGATATGTTTCCCAGAACTCCAGCTGTGCGCTTCCTTGAAGCAGTTTACGAACCCTCTCAGGATCCTTTATGCCAGGAAGTTCAATAAGGATACGGCCGGCAGTTTGCAGTTGTTGGATATTTGGTTGAGCAACACCAAAACGGTCGATACGTGTACGTAGGATGTTAAAAGTCCTGTCGATAGCATCGCTGCTTTCTGCCCTGATTACGCTAATTACTTCCGCATTTGTGGAATTGTATTTAACGCGATCTTTTAATTCAACAGTATTAAAAATACTTGCTAAACGGGCATTTGGGTCTAGTTCGTTAAAAGCCTCAGCGAACAATGTTACGAAATCGCTATTGCTGCTTTTCTGTTTTTCACGAGCCAGATTAATGGCATTGTTAAAGGTCTCGTCTTTTGAGTAACCAGATAAAGCACGCAGGATATCCACAACGCTTACTTCCATCGTTACGTTCATACCGCCTTTAAGGTCAAGACCAAGGTTTAACTCACGCTCTTTAACTTCTTTGTACGTATATTCCCTTACAAGAATATTATAAACAGGCTCACTGGCCATTGAATCAAGAAAGTAGCGTTGCCTTGATTTAGATACAGAATCTAAAAAGTACTGGTACTTAACTTCATCTCCATTCGCTAGATTTTTTGCTATAATGCTTGCATCTTCTGAGTGTGCATATTCAGTAGCGTCAGATTCAACACTTCTCGTGATGAATGTAAAGGACAACTGGAACACGCAAACGAGTGCGAGTAGAATAGCGAAAAACTTAATTACACCTTTGTGTTGCATTTCCGAATCTATTTATTTGATAATGACTTAAATTTTCGAGGGTGCAAAAATAGGATAATAATTTTTAATTAACAATTTTTCGGATTTATATTTGGTTTATATCCAAATCCCTGTATATCATTTGTTTAACTAAAAATGCTTCTAATTATGCATCTGTCTTGGTTTACAATATTGCTTTGGCTTAGCATACTCCTAGCTTGTCTGTCGTATTAATGCCTGCACTAATTTCGGTAAGTAAACCATTTCCACAATTCTTTGTAGTTTACTTTCTTGCCGTACATTAAAATGCCCACTCTATAAATCCTTGAAGCAAACCAAGAAGTAAATATAAAGCCACCAATCAGCGAAAGTACGGATAAAATTATTTGCCAGGTGGGAACACCAAATGGAATTCGGGCCATCATAATAATTGGTGAACTGAATGGGATAATTGAAAGCCAAACGGCCAGGTTCCCGTCAGGATTATCTATAATATATTGTACCAAAATCAAAGAGAGAATTAATGGCGCCGAAACCGGCAGCATAAATTGTTGTGTGTCCGTTTCATTGTCAACAGCTGAGCCTATTGCTGCAAATAATGCGGCATATAGTAAATAGCCTCCAATAAAATAAAAGAGAAAGCTGAATAATACAGCAAAGTAATTGACAGACATCATCGATTGCCAAAAATACTGCATGCGATTTGCTTCCTGTCCTCCGGATTGATCTATTTGTTGCATCTCCACAATATTCCCGCCCATTGGCGCTACTTGCTGCATACTGCTTTGATCCATATCATCGAAAATTCCTGTTGTAAGCTGAAAAACAGCCACAATACTATAGGTAAGTATTACCCACAGCATAAATTGGGTTAATCCCACCAAGGCAACACCAATAATTTTTCCAGTCATAAGCTGCAATGGTTTTACCGAGGATATCATGACCTCAATAATTCGGCTTACTTTTTCTTCGATAACTCCGCGCATTACCTGAGCACCAAATAGGAAAATGAAGAAATAAATTAAAATTCCTGATACCCAAGCAAGTGCTAAGCGTATTTCGGGATAGCTTTTTTCTTCCTGACCATTGGCGTCTAATTTGATGGCTGTAACATTTATACCGGTCTTTATCGATTCCAGTACTTGTTCGTCGATGCCGGAGGCTGCCAGCTTCATGCTTTCCACTTCTTTCTTCATGGTATTCTGCACATAGGATTTCAATCCCATACTGGCTTGCTTTTTGGAAAAAATAAAGGCTTTTTCCGGTACAGCTGTTTCCGTTTTTGGAATATAAACCAAAGCATGTGCATCCCCCTCAAGAAAGGCCTTTTTTGCGCTGTCAAGTTCAGTAAATACAAGGCGAAAGCTATATTCATCTGAATCTTTAAATTCCGTGAAAAAGAGCTGGCTTTCGTCGAGAACCTCTATCTCTTTTTTGTCGCCATCCATTGTAGCAATAATAAAAGGGATGATCCAAATGGCAGCCATAAGCAAAGGGCCAAGAATAGTCATTACTATAAACGACTTTTTTTTCACACGGGTGAGGTACTCCCGTTTTATAATGAGTTTAATTTTATTCATGCTACTTCTTCTTTTCTGTGGTTTTAGCCAGAAATATATCGTTTACAGATGGCCTGATTTCCTTATAAGAAACAATATGTTCTTTTTCGGCGATTTGAGAGAGGAAAGTGCCTGCCAAATCTTTGTTATCTGTGGAGAACTGTATTCGGTCCAGACCTTGTTCTTTGCTTAGTGAATCAATCTCAATAATGGAAGGTAGGCTGCCGGAATAATTCTTGATCAGAATTTCATAATTATTGCTTCGGAACGATTCTTTTATTTCAGAGAGAGGGCCTTCGAGTATTTTTTCCGATTTATTGATCAGGGAAATATGGTCGCAGATTTCCTCAACTGATGCCATATTGTGCGTGGAAAAAATAATTGTTGCACCTTCATCGCGCAGCTTGAGGATTTCTTGTTTCAGGATATTCACATTAATGGGATCAAAGCCGCTGAAAGGTTCATCAAATATTAAAAGTTGGGGTTTGTGGATGACCGTTGTGATGAATTGTACTTTTTGTTGCATCCCTTTTGAGAGCTCTTCGACTTTTTTGTCCCACCAATCGGTAATATCCATGCGGACAAACCATTCTTTTAAACTTTTTAATGCAGTTTTTTGATCGACCCCTTTTAATTGTGCAAGGTAAAGGGCTTGTTCGCCTGTCTTCATTTTTTTATAAAGGCCTCTTTCTTCGGGTAGATAGCCAATTTTCTCGACGTCTTTTTGGCATAAGTCTTTGCCATTAAAAAGAATACTCCCTTCGTCTGGAGCGGTAATGCGGTTAATAATCCTAATGAGGGAGGTTTTGCCGGCACCGTTTGGGCCAAGCAAGCCATAAATACTCCCTTTCGGAACTTTGATGCTTACTTTATTCAATGCCGTATGGCCGGCATATTTTTTTATTATGTCTTTTGTTTCTATTGCGTACATAGTATTGAGCTTTTACCAATGATAGGCATCATCGTTCATCCATAAATTATGAGCCTTGAGAACCTGCTCAATGATATCGCGCACCACGCCTTTTCCGCCTTCGCAATGTGAAATATAATGACTAATGGATTTTATTTCTTCGGCTGCATCAGACGGGCAAACTGCCAAACCTGCCTGCAGCATTACTTGATAATCGGGAATGTCGTCGCCAACATAAATTACTGTTTCTGAAGAAAGTCCGTGCTTGTCCAGCAAGGCATTAAAAACGTCAATTTTATTTTTCACACCTAGGTGGATATCTTCAAGTTTCAGCATTTCAAGACGTTTCTGCATGTTTTTTCCCCAGCCACCACTTATTACAGCAATTCTTAATCCTTTTTTTACGGCGAGTTGCAAGGCATAGCCATCTTTAACATTGGTGCGGCGCAAAGGTTCGCCATCGGGCAAAACAAGTACGGAACCATCAGTCATTACACCGTCATAATCGAAAATAATTGTGTTTATTTCTTTGAGTTTTTCCCTATAGTTTTTCATGAATGATCTTATTTTTTGTTCTTAGCTTGTTTTTGTATGCTGTGGCTCAGTATTTTGTATATTTCTTGATAATCGGGTTGTATGCTTAACATTTTAATATGCTTGCTCATGGTTTCAAGGTCAGCGCGAATAGCCGGGCCTGTTTGCATATTGAATGGGTTAATATTGTTCCGCTGTTTATCGGCAGTTTTTTTAATGAGCGGCTGAATAAGGTCAAAAGGCAAATTATGGTTTTTTAAAATATCTGCCGCTATAGAAAACATATAATTGGTGAAGTTGTTGGCAAACACAGCAGATAAATGGGCAATACGCCTTTGCTCTGAAGAAAGACAACGAACATCCTTGGAGATGGATTGTGCTAATTCAATAAGCTGATTTAGTGTTTCCTGATTTGTTGCTTCAATGCAAACAGGGATTTTTTTAAATTTTAGTTTTTCTTTTTTTGTGAAGGTTTGGAGGGGGTAAAAAACCCCAGCCTTCTCCTGGAAATCAGAAATCGCTTCTAAGGAAACACTGCCGCTTGTATGAGCAAGTAGTTTGTTTTTGAGATGTTTTGGCCAGTTTTGTGCCAGCTCGGCGATTGCTTTGTCGGGGACGGCCAAAAGAAAAATATCTGAGGTTTCGTCTAAGTCTAATATGGAATTAGTGAAATCTGCGTCCAAAGTTAATGCCAACTCAGAGCCGCTTTCTGTATTTCTCGAAAAAACCTGATTGATTTTATGCTTTTTGCGTTTTAATGCCTTTCCCAAATGCCAGGCAATATTTCCTGAACCAATAAGCGTAATCGAATAGCTGTACTTTGCCAAAATTATTCTGTTTATTTCTGTTTTTGCAAAAGTATGAAACCCATTGAAGAATGACAGCTTTCACAGAAAAATTATTTGGTTACTATTTCAATCTGTATTCTATTTCGGTACGATAAATGAATATCCATGAAAATGAAAAAATGTTAATGCTTCAAGATTTATGGGTATGTGCTGTTCTATTTGATGATTTTTTATAATTTTGAAGGATACAAAAAATACATATGCCTATTCTTAGCTCTGTACTTTCCTGGTTGATCAAAAAGCGGATGCATCAAATAGATCTCTTTGTGAAGTATCCGCATGATGTTCAAAATGAATTATTTAAGAAATTGATTTTTTCTGCCCGTGATACCAACTGGGGCAAGAAATATGATTATTCAGGTATAAGGAGTATCCGTGATTACCAAGAGCGTGTTCCTGTGAGTGATTATGCTGCTTTTCAGCCATATATCGAAAGATTGATGAAAGGGGAGCAAAATCTTTTGTGGCCATCCGATGTGAAATTATTTGCCAAATCATCTGGAACTACCGGCGCGAAAAGCAAATTTATTCCCGTTACCCAAGAATCATTGGAAGATTGCCATTTTAAAGCAGGGAAAGATATGCTGGCCCTATACCACCATGCCGTGGGCGATTCGGATATTTTTCGGGGAAAGAGCCTTGCTGTAGGGGGAAGTCATGATATCACGACCATCAATAATGAGAGTTATTATGTGGGCGATTTATCCGCTATCCTGATTCAAAACCTGCCGTTTTGGGCAGAAATGAAGCGAACACCAAACCTTTCCATCGCTTTAATGGATGAATGGGAAAGCAAAATTGAAAAAATGGCTTTGGCAACCAGTCATGAAAATGTGACAAATATTTCAGGTGTTCCTTCATGGATGTTGCTGCTCCTGCGCCGTGTGCTCGAAATAACCGGAAAAACATATATTCATGAAGTCTGGCCAAACCTTGAGGTCTTTTTTCATGGCGGCGTGAGTTTTGTTCCTTATCGTTCTCAATACGACGAAATTATACAGCGTGGGAAGCTGCACTACTTTGAAGTATATAATGCCTCCGAAGGTTATTTTGGAATTCAGGACAGGCGCGCTTCCGATGAAATGTTGCTGATGCTCGACTATGGGATTTTTTATGAGTTTATGCCTATGGAAGAACTCACTAAAGAACACCCGAAGCTTTTGCGCCTCGACGAAGTGGAGATTGGAAAAAATTACGCCATGGTTATCTCTACAAATGCCGGTTTATGGCGTTATATGATCGGTGATACAATTAGCTTTACCAATCTCGAGCCTTTTCGGATCCGTATTACGGGACGAACAAAAAGTTTTATTAATGCTTTTGGCGAAGAATTGATTGTTGATAATGCCGAAAAAGCTTTTGAAACAGCCTGCCGAAAATGTAATGCTAATATCGAAGAATATACTGGCGGCCCTGTCTTTATCGAAAACGGCAAAAAAGCAAGGCATCAATGGTATGTGGAATTTGAAAGGCAGCCTGTTGATATTGAATATTTTAGCGTAACTTTTGATAATGCATTAAAATCCCTTAATTCCGATTATGAAGCCAAACGATATAAAAATATGATCCTGCATATGCCGGAAATATTGCCTGTGCCTAAAGGAACATTTTATCAATGGCTTAAATCTAAAGGAAAACTCGGTGGGCAGCATAAAGTGCCCCGATTGTCGAACAATAGAATAATACTCGATGAAATTAAAGACATTCTATAAAATCGTTTTTTTGCTGACCGGCTGCCTTTTTTTCATGCAGCAAAATTCTACTTTGGCGCAGCAATATCGTTTTGAAAAATTGAGAAATCTCGATCAGCAAGCCTCAGCAATTTATGCCGATGAGGAGGCGAATTTTTATATAACCCAAGATCTGCTCCTTAAAAAATTCGATAAGGACGGGCAATTCCTGAGTCAATATGATAGCTTCTATTTCTCTGATTTTGGCAGTATTGATGTCAGTGATATTTTTCATGTGCTTGTTTTTTATCCGGATCAGCAAGTCGCAGTGAAGCTCGATCAAACTTTGCAAAATGTAATTGATAGCGTGAATTTTGATAATTTGGGTTTTGATGTGCAGGCAGTCTGTACAGATCAATCGGGGGATGGTTTATGGATTTATGATGCAAATACTAATGCAATATACCATCTCGATAGAAACAATAAAAGCCTACACGTGAGCAGCAGTTTGAAAGCCCTTACCAACAACGAAGGATTTTCCCCTCAACAGCTTTTGCTTGCCGAAGGGCGATTGTATGCCATTGATGTTAATTTTGGCTTGCTGATTTTCGATGAAAAGGCAAAATTTATCGACTCAAATAGCACAAGCGGGATTGTTCGAGCTTCATACAATCAGGGTTCGCTTGTGTGGTTCAATCAGCGGATGATGATTTCCTATAATCCGATTTCTGATGAGCGCTCAGAAGTGCTCCTTCCGGGCGGTAGCCTATTTCAAGCGGGTGCCTTTAATTTTAATCTGATTCCCGGAAGGTTGTTCCTTGTCGATATGAATGGTACGATAATTTATGGCGTACAGTAATTTGTAAATCAGTCTATTGAGAATTCATTTTAGAGTTTTTTAATTTTCATTTAAAAAAATGGCTGCTTCTGATTAAATTTGCAGACACGATCACTTTTTTTATCTCTTAAAATTTATAAGCATGCATATAGCAATTGCAGGAAATATCGGCTCGGGAAAAACAACACTCTCCGGCCTGCTGGCAAAGCATTTTGGTTGGGAAGCGCATTACGAAGATGTGGACTCAAATCCGTACCTTCATAGTTTTTATGAAGATATGCAACGATGGTCTTTTAATCTTCAGGTATATTTTCTTAATAGCCGCTTTCGGCAAATCGTTGAAATCAGGAAAAGTGGCAAAACGGTTATTCAAGACAGGACAATCTACGAAGACTCAAATATTTTTGCGCCCAACCTGCACGATATGAACCTGATGTCCACTCGAGATTTTGATAATTACATTTCGCTCTTCGAACTGATGAATTCATTTATCCAACCACCGGATTTGCTGATTTACCTCAGGGCTACCGTGCCAACACTTGTAATGCAAATTCAAAAACGCGGTCGTGATTATGAAGAAGCAATTCGATTGGATTATCTTAAATTGCTCAACGAACGCTACGAAGCTTGGATTTCTAAATATGATGAAGGTAAATTGCTTGTAATTGATGTAGATAATATTGATTTTAAAAGCAATCCGGAAGATTTGGGAATGGTGATCGATAAAATTAATGCTGAAATCCACGGGCTTTTTTAGAGCGATGAAATTTTTTGGAATTATTCCGTCCCGATATGCATCAACACGTTTTCCGGCCAAGCCTTTGGCTGATATTGGTGGAACAAGCATGGTGATGCGAGTGTTCAGGCAGGCTCAGAAATCAGGCCTTTTTTCTGGGATTTATGTGGCAACCGATGATGCGCGTATTTTTGATCATGTGCAGGAACATAATGGTGTGGCGGTGATGACATCGCAAAGCCATCAAAGTGGCACAGACCGATGCGCAGAAGTTGCCGCAAGTCTCTTGCAGCAAGGAGTTGCTTCAGCCGATGATGTTATTGTGAATATTCAGGGCGATGAACCCTTCATCCAACCCGGACAAATAAAAAAAATTACTGAGCTATTCCGTTCGCAATCAATTTCTATCGCCACACTGATTAAAAAAGTGGATTTTGAAGAGGAACTTTTTGATGAGAATGTCGTTAAAGCCGTTCCCGGAGCAGAGAACAGAATCGTTTATTTTAGCCGTTTCCCGGTGCCTTTTTTAAGGGGTGTTCCCCAAAAAGAATGGCTTCAAAACGGTAGATGGTTTAAACATATTGGCATGTATGCTTATCGTCTCGAAGTGCTTCTGAAAATTAGTGGCATGGAACAAGTGGAAGCAGAAAAAGCTGAATCTTTGGAGCAGCTGCGATGGCTGGCAAATGGTGTTCATGTGCATTATGCGGAAACATCTCAGGAGAGCATCTCTGTTGATCGCCCGGAAGATTTATTAAAACTTATAAACAAAGCTTGACCTTTCTGAAAATCAGGCTTATATTTGTACGAATTGCTCGAATTTTTATTATGGAAATAGCATCATTTATTAGCGAACTTTTATACAATCACGAATGCGTAATCGTGCCTAGGCTCGGTGGTTTTTTGGCACGTTATCAGGGTGCTGTAATTCATCCTGTGCAGCATAAATTTATGCCTCCATCACGAAAGGTTGCGTTTAATCCGGCTCTACTCGAAAATGATGGTTTGTTAATTAACTATATTTCCCGTCGTAAGAAAATTTCTTATGATGAGGCGACTCAATGGGTGCAATCGCAGGTGGATCAGATACTCACATTAATGCCTCAAAAAGATGGTGTGATGATGCCTGCTCTGGGTAAATTTATTGCTAATTCGGAAGGGCGCTTGCAGTTCAATCCCGATGAATCAGCTAATTTTCTGCATGAGTCTTATGGTCTTGCCTCTTTTGTTTCTCCTGCCATTCGTCGTGAAAGCCTCCGACAAGCAGAAAAAAGGGTAATCATCGAAGACCGTAGGGCCGAAAAAGCTTTTGTCGGCTCATGGCATTCAATTTTATGGCCGGCAGTGGCTGCGGTTTTTGTTATCGCAATACTTTCTTGGACTATTTACAGTCAGTTCTTCCGCACTAATCAATATGTAAGCGAATCAAACCTAATGCCGGTGGTCACTAATAATCAAGCTGCCATAAGCCCCGCATTGACTGCAATAGAGAATTCTGATGAAATAAAAAAGGCTGGCGCAGATCCAATTCAGTCTGAAGAATTATTATCCAATGAGAAGGCAGCATCATTGTCTGATGAAATCCTTCATGAAAAAACCACCAATGAAATTCCCGGGGAGGACATCCTGATTATCGAAGAAGAAAGCCCTGTTGATCAAGAGAATACTGACCTTGTCGTTGCTGCCGGCCCTATAAGAAATTATTATATAATATGTGGCTCCTATCTGAATAGAGCAAAAGCAAATCGATTCTACCAGAGCCTGTTAAGCAAAGGTTATGATGCCCGTTTATTGGGGCCGTATGCCGGAGGACGCATTCGGGTTAGTAGTGGTCTATATCACGATCAGGAGTTGGCTTCACAGCGTTTGGATGAGATTCGGAAAATAATCCGGAAAGATGCTTGGATATTAGAAGAATGATTTTTTTATTTTTGCCACAAAATTAATTACTGTGGGTAAGAAAAATAAGAAAAGAAAGTTTGCAGAGGTTGGCACATTCCCCAATTTTTTTCAACCGTTATATTTAGAACTTCAGGAAAGTGGTTTTCCCCTGAAAGGGAAATGGAATTCGGATTATTTTAAAAACGATAATCCGATTACTGTAGAATTAGGCTGTGGCAAAGGGGATTATACCTATGGGCTTGCCAAGAAATACCCAAACCGTAATTTTATTGGTATCGATATTAAGGGTGCCCGAATATGGAAAGGGGCAAAAGATAGCCTGCAGGACGACCTAAACAATGTGGCATTTATTCGTGGACAGGCACAACATCTAGAATATTTTTTTACGCCAGGCGAACTTTCGGAAGTATGGATCACCTTTCCGGATCCACAATTGCAAAAACCACGTATCAGAAAACGTTTTACGCACCCTACATTTCTGGAGCGCTATAAAAAATTGCTTAAACCTGATCATCTGATTCATCTAAAAACCGACAGTGATGAATTCTTCGATTATACACTTGAAGTGCTTGAAGAGGAGGGGATAAAGCCTGTTGTTTGTATCCATGACCTCTATGGGAATGAGAAAGCAACGGCCATCGAAGAAGAGGTAAGGGCGATAAAAACCTATTATGAGCAAATTTGGTTGGCCGAAGGGCGCATTATTAAATATGTGCGTTTTAAGTTGAATGATTAAATGAGTGAAACAGATTCTTTTTTTGCCCGTGTGTATGATGTCGTCTCTAAAATCCCTTATGGACGCGTTACTTCTTATGGGGCAATTGCCCGTTTTCTTGGCTCAGGCCGATCTGCCCGAATGGTGGGTTGGGCGATGAACAATGCACATACTTCCGCGATTGATGTTCCTGCGCATCGTATTGTAAATAGAAATGGCTGCCTTACCGGAAAACATCATTTTGGAAGCCCCGAGATCATGCAACAATTATTAGAAAACGAAGGACTTTGCATTGATAAGGATCAAATTTGTAACTTTAGCCAATATTTCTGGGATCCAAATATTGAAATTGAATTTGATAAATAAACCATCACCATATGGATTTTTTAATCCGTTTAACCAAAATTAAATGCACAATTATGAAAAAGATCACCTTTATTGTCATTGCTTTTGCTGCAATTCTGGCATCATGTAATCAGAAGCCTGCTGAGCAGAAAGCAGGGAGCGAAGAAAATTATGATCAGCAAATGAAAATTAAAGTAGAAGAATTTGTGCCCGTTAAGCTTACTACAGATGTAAGCAAACTGAGCGAGAACGAGAAACAAATGATTCCTTTATTGATTGAAGCTGCAAAAATTATGGACGATATCTATTGGACTCAGGCTTACGGCGATAAAGCTGCTTTGCTTGAGGGGATTTCTGATCCATGGGCAAAGAAATTTGCTCTAATAAATTATGGGCCTTGGGAGCGCTTGCATGGCAATGAGCCCTTTATTGAAGGCGTTGGGCCGAAACCTTTGGGCGCATGCTTTTATCCAAAAGATATGACGAAAGAAGAATTTGAAGCATTTGATAATCCGGATAAAACAAGCCTCTATACTTTGATTCGCCGCGATGCTGAAGGAAATTTGATTGTTGTCCCTTACCATGAAGCCTATAAAGAATCTCTGGCAAAAGCTGTGAAATTAATTACCGAAGCCGCAGCCCTTGCTGAAGATGAAGGACTGAAAAAATATCTGAACCTAAGGGCAGAAGCATTGCAAACCGATGATTATTTTGCCAGCGATATGGCTTGGATGGATATGAAAGATAATGGGATTGATTTCGTTGTTGGCCCGATTGAAAATTATGAAGATCACCTCTTTGAGTATAAAGCAGCTCATGAATCCTTCGTTTTGGTCAAGGATAAAGAATGGAGTGCCAGGGTCTTGCATTTTGCATCCCTTTTGCCGCAATTGCAATTATCTTTGCCTGTGCCTGATGCTTATAAAAAAGAAGTTCCCGGAAGTTCTTCAGACCTCGGCGTTTATGATGCAGTTTATTATGCAGGTGATTGCAATGCAGGAAGCAAAACGATTGCCATTAACCTTCCCAACGACCCACGCATCCATGTTGAAAAAGGAAGCCGTAAATTACAGTTGAAAAACTCAATGAAGGCGAAATTTGATAAAATTTTAGTGCCTATTAGCGAAATATTGATCGCCGAAGATCAGCGCAAGCATATTAAATTTGATGCTTTCTTCGAAAATACAATGTTCCATGAAGTAGGTCATGGCCTTGGAATTAAAGAGACCATTAATGGCAAAGGTGGCGTACGCGAGTCATTAAAGGATACTTATTCTGCCATTGAAGAAGGAAAAGCTGATATTCTTGGACTATTCCTCGTTTCAAAACTTAACGAAATGGGAGAATTTCAGGATAAAGACATGATGGACAATTTTGTGACCTTTATGGCGGGAATTTTCCGCTCTGTACGATTTGGTGTGTCTAGTTCTCATGGTAAAGCAAATATGGTTCGCTTTTATTATTTCCAGGAAAAAGGTGCTTTTACACGAGATCCCGAAACAGGAACTTATAGAGTTGATTTTGAGAAAATGAAGCAAGCAATGATCGAGCTTTCTACACTGATTATTACCATGCAGGGAGATGGTGATTATGATGCTGCTAAAAAACTGCTTGCAGAAAAGGGAAGCATACGCCCCGAATTACAAGCAGACCTCGATCGTATTGCCAATGCTAATATTCCTAGGGATATTGTTTTTGAGCAAGGTGTTGAGGTGCTTGGACTTAAATAGTCTGCTTATTCGATAGAGTGAGTTTTTATTCAAAACCACTGAACGCAGAAACAGGGATTTGTGATTCTTGTTTCTGCGTTTTCTTTTTTTATATTACGCTTAAATACAGAATATTGTATGTGGAGAAGGTTTTTCTAATGGGCAATATGCCGCCTGTGGTTTGTTAATTTTTTGGTGCATCAATAGAAAAATAGTAAATATAAATTCTGGTGAGTAGAGAAATTTTTGTATTTTTGAGTTTAGTTAAACATGGATCAGATGAAAAAACGGATCGTACTTATAGATGATGATCAGGATATTCTTGAAGGATTAAAAGATTTGCTGGAGGGAGAGGGGTATGAAGTGCATTGCGCAAGCGACGGCGATGAAGGAATGGAAAGTGTGCGTGATTATTCTCCGCAATTAATTATTACCGATATCATCATGCCTGAAAAAGACGGCATCACTTTGCTTTTCGATGTGCGTAGAGAATTGCCGGGTGTTAAAACCTTGGTAATTAGTGGTGGCGGACGAATCAGTGCAGAAAAGCATCTTGAAGTAGCTCGCAAAATTGGCGTTGATAAAGTGCTTGCAAAACCATTCTCTTCAGCTGCTTTCCTTGATGCTGTGGATGAGCTTTTGAAATAAAATGATGTATCCTTCTTCGTTTAGTGCAGTAATATGGGACTGGAATGGCACTCTGCTCAATGATGTTGAGCATAGTATGAACAGCATGAACCTGATGCTCTCAGAAAGGAATTTGCCTCTTTTAACAGTCGAAAGATACCGTAAAATCTTCACTTTTCCTGTTCAGGATTATTATCAAAAAATTGGCTTTGACTTTTCTCGTGAAGATTTTAATATAGTTGGGGCTGGTTTTATTGATCTCTACAATGCCGGTGTTTTTGAAAATGCCAAACCTTTTACGGAAGTAAAACCGCTTTTGGAAAGCATTAGGCGAAAAGGAATCAGGCAATACATTCTTTCTGCTATGATGGAGGATCATTTAATTGGCCATCTAAAGAATTATAAATTAGATGTTTTTTTTGATGAAATAGCCGGGATTGATGATGTTTTGGCTGCCGGAAAAATAGAGCGTGGCCGGAAATTATTGAGCAAACTGCCTTATTCCCCAGAAAGGATTTGTTTTATTGGCGATACATTGCACGATTATGAAGTAGCCGAGGAATTGGGCTGTTCGGCAGCGCTTATTGCGCAAGGGCATCAAGATTATCAAAGGCTTAAAAAGAGTGGGGCAGAAGTGTTTATGGATTTTGAAGGCTTGAGTCGTTTTTTGAGGAGTCGGTTTCAGGAAAAATCTGCCGGACAACATCCATAGGCACATGGTATTCTATTGAATCTCCTTTGATATAGTTTGTGTAAATCCTGTAGCCATCAAAATATACATCGATCAGATTCGTTTTCCCATTTTCATCAAAGAATTCCCAACTTCCATCGCGAACATTATTTTTGTATTGACCTGTCATGCTGATGCTTCCGTCCGGATTCCATGTCGTATTGGGGCCTGTTAATGTATCGGCTTTATAAAAAACTTCACTTTTCTTTTGGCCGGTTTCAAAATATTCTCTTTGATATCCTGATTTCAAGCCGTTTAAATAATTGGTTTCTTTTACAATCACTTCCGAATTCGGGTAGTAATTTAGCCATGTACCATGAGGGTAAGTGTTTCTATAACGCTCCTTTGCAATAATTTTCTCGTTTTTTGCATCATAAATCACCCAAATACTGTCCCGCTTTTTTTCTGTATAAAAGCCCTCTGCAAGTTTTTTTTGCTTCTCATCGAAGAGTATAGCGCGTGATTTTTTTCCATGATTGTAGAAAAACAGCACGGCTTTTAGTTTGCCGTCTTCAAAGAAATGCCTGAATTCCCCTTTTCTTTCTCCATGATCCCATATTCCTGTATACCGAAGATTGCCATTTTCGTAATAGCCTTCCCATTTACCATTCTTTTTCCCTTCTGCATCTTTTAAGTTGATGTTTTGTGCTATCATCATTGCGGGCATTATAAATAGAAGCAAGGATGCAATAAAGAGTATGCGGAAATTTTGGAAAGGAATGGTCATAAAAAGCAGTATTTAAGAATATTTGTGTTTGAGAAACAAAAATAGAACGTTTATTAAAATCCCTTTATTTTTGTAGATTGAAATTTATATGATTAATCGAATAAAATGGAACAATATCCATCAAAATTACTCGAAAATGCCGTTGATGAGCTTTCGAGGCTTCCGGGCATTGGTAAACGAACAGCTTTAAGGCTTGCTTTGCACCTGCTCGGTGAAGAAGAACACCGGAGCAAACAATTGGCAGAGTCATTGCTCCGTTTGCGCAGTGATATTAAGTATTGCAGTCAATGCCATAGTATTTCTGATGACAATCTATGTGCTGTATGTTCGGCGGCAAATCGGGAAAGATCCTCCATTTGTGTTGTAGAAGATATACGCGATGTTATGGCGATTGAAAAAACATCCCAATATCGTGGTTTATACCATGTTCTTGGGGGTATTATCTCTCCAATGGAAGGCGTTGGACCGGCTGATTTGCATATAAACACATTAATAAAGCGTGTGGAAAATGGTGATGTTCAGGAGGTTATTTTTGCGCTATCGCCAACAGTTGAAGGAGACACCACAAATTTTTATATCTATCGACAATTAAGCCATACGGGGGTAAAAGTCACGAGTATTGCCAGAGGAATTGCTGTGGGTGATGAATTAGAATATGCCGATGAGGTTACTTTGGGTCGGTCAATACTGCACCGTTTGCCTTTTACTGCAAACGATTAATCCTCAAATATCGTTAATTGCCTGTTCAGCTCATCGAAAATAGATAATTGTTTTGGGTCTTTTTCTACAGGGGCTGATCGATGATTTTTTGTGTAATCACTTATGGATTTTTTAATCAAGTGGATCATGCTTGTATTGTTTTGCGCACAATAGGTGTCAAGGGATTTTTTTTGTTGGGAAGTCAGCTTGAATTTAATCTGTCGATACCGGATTTTTTTGCGCGTAACTCTTTTCTTCTTTGCTGGCATATTCTGTATATTCAGACTGCTAAATTAAAGGATTCCTGTATATTAACGCGATTAGGTTAATAACTTTTGAAAAACGCGGATTATTTGTTCAATCTCTTTTTCGTTATTTTCTCTACGAAAGCATATTCGTATGGCTTGAGAAAATGCTGGTTCTCCGGTCAAACAATGCGCACCGGCTTTATTCACAGAAAAAGAAAACGCATAAATACCGTTGAGGTATAAGAGTTCGCCTAAGTTTTTTTGGTTATTTCCCGCATTCGTATAAATGCTAAATATAAAAGGGCTATGTGGTTTGCCTCCAACATATTGCCATGAAACCGATGCCTCTGTCAGACCGTTTTCCAAAGATTCCTGCATTTTTGAGGCCTCTTTTTTATAGTGTAAAAATTGTGTGCATATCTGTGCGGGATCGGGAAATATTATGTTAGGTTCAGGATAATCATGGGATAAATAATCCTGCCTGATTGATTCGGCTATTTTATTAAATGAACCAACATTATCCCCATATTTGATACACATACACTGTGCCCCTATTGTGCCAGAGAAATATGGATCGATAATTAGAAAGCAATTTCCCGGCATTTCTTTAGGTAAAGGTATGAGCCCTAATGCAGAACTACTATCAAGAATTAATAGGATTTCTTTCTGTGTGCATTTTTTAATCAGTTTTTTAAGAGAAACAGCATGGCCTGTGAAAGGGCATAATTGATGAATGATCAATACTGTTTTCCCATCTGGGGCATTTTCTAGTATTTCATCGGAAACACTATTAAAATTTCCTGAACGAAACAGCCGGATTTTGGTATTGCTGTGGTTTTGTATAAGCTTGATAATATGCTCATCAAAAGAGGATTCAACAATAAAATGAGTCACTTGATTTTCCTCAAAGATGGCATATAATATATTGAGCAAACTTTGTGTTCCTGAAGCAAAATGAAAAATGCGTTCGGGCAGGCTGTTCAAAAAAACAGCCTGCATTCGTATCGGATGGGCATTTGCTTCAAACAGCCTTTTTTGTCCACTGTAGTAGAGTGGGATTGTATTTGTTTCCGTGATGTTGCATTGCTGCACGGACTTTAGTCTCGAAGGCTCTTTCCGTGAAACATCAATGCCATCAAGGAATATCATTTATAAAGATTTTATGTCATCCATAATTAAAACGGCAAGTTCCTCGGCTCGGGCAGCATTCTGTGCTTCAGAATAAATTCGGATAATAGGCTCTGTATTCGATTTTCGCAAATGAACCCAACCATCGGGAAAGTCAAGTTTTAGTCCGTCAATTGTGGAATGGGGCGTTTCTTTGTATTTGATTTCAAGATTTTTCAGGATATTATCGACATCCAAATCAGGAGAAAGTTCAATTTTATTTTTGGAAATGGTATAAGCAGGGTAGCTGTCACGCAATTCGGAGCATTTTAGCTTTCTTTGAGCAAGATGCGTAAGGAAAAGTGCAATACCAACAAGAGCATCACGGCCATAATGGAGTTCCGGGAAAATAATTCCTCCATTGCCTTCTCCTCCAATTACAGCATTTTTTTGTTTCATCATATCAACAACATTTACTTCACCTACGGCAGATGCAAAATATTTTTCCCCGGCATTTTGCGTTAGGTCCCGAAGCGCACGTGAAGAAGATAAGTTGGATACTGTACTGCCTTTTTTCCGGCTGAGGATATAGTCTGCAACTGCAACCAGAGTATATTCTTCGCCAAACATGCTTCCGTCTTCGCATACAATTGCCAATCGGTCAACATCAGGATCAACAACAAAAGCAAGATCAGCTTTTTTCTCAAGAACAAGCTCTGCAATTTCTGTTAGGTTTTTGGGCAAGGGCTCGGGATTATGTGGAAAATGTCCTGTTGGCTCACAATATAATTCATAAACAGTCTCAACACCAAGGGCTTTCAGTAAGGGTGGCAGCGCAATGCCTCCGGTAGAGTTAACGCAATCTAAGGCGATTCGAAAATTTGCTTTTCTGATTAGTTCGACATCGACATCCTTAAGAGCGAGTACTGCCTGAATATGATCCTGAATATGTGTTGTATTTTGGCTGTATGATCCTAATTCATATACGTCAGAATAGGAAAAATTTTCATCTTCCGCCATTTGCAATACCTGATTTCCTTCTTCTGCATTAATAAATTCACCTTTATGATTTAGTAATTTTAATGCATTCCATTGCGCCGGATTATGGCTTGCAGTGAGGATAATTCCCCCTTTTGCCTTTAGTTTGCACGCCATAATTTCAACGGTTGGCGTTGTGCTTAAACCAAGATCGACAACATCAATACCCAATGCATTTAGGCTGGACACAACAAGTCTGTTGACCATTTCGCCCGAAATACGAGCATCGCGGCCAATGACCATTTTTACTTTTTCCCCGGGAAAATTATTTTGAATAAATGCACCAAATGCAGAAGTGAATTTTACAACATCCAATGGGCTGAGTCCTTCGCCCGGTTTTCCACCAATAGTACCACGTATTCCTGAAATTGATTTTATTAAAGTCATATCGCTGTTTTTTTGCAAAACTAAGAATACTTTGCCAAAAATGAAGATTTTTGGAAGTAGTTGGGTGGTGCGCTTTATCCCAAAGTTATCCACAAAATACACTTGCTTGCCAATTTTATTAATTTTGCAGATTGAATATGCTATTTACTGCAAATGAGTATACAATTTAGTCCATTAGAAGAAGATGAGTTTGGTAGCCTTTTAGGGCGCTATGAGGATATGCTAAACCATAAAGAAAGCTACTTCTTTGATGTGGAAGATTTCGAAAGCATTATTAATCATTATCTTGATAATGATATGCTTACAAGAGCTAAGCAGGCTCTAAAATTCGCCTTTCAGATTTATCCTGCCAATGTAATTTTGAAAATTAAACAAGCCCAGCTCTTTTCTACCGATGATATGGAAGAAAAGGCATTGGCTATTTTATCTCAGGCAGAAAAATTGGAACCCGGTAATTCTGAAATTCATCTGACTAAAGGTGCGATATTCAGTAAATTAAATCGAAATCATGAAGCAATTGCTGAATACCGCAAGGCTTTAAATGATGATGAAGTGCGCGATGAAGCTTATGCAAATATTGCTTTGGAGCTCGAAAAACTTGGTCGCTATGAAGAGGCAATTTCATATCTGAAAAAATCTTTGGCCTTTGATTACGATAATGAGTCCGTGCTTACCGAATTGGCATTTTGCTATGAAATGGCTCATATGACAGCGGCCTCAGTTGATTTTTATAAAGAATATCTTGATGAAAGGCCCTTTTCTGTAATCGCTTGGTTTAATCTGGGGCTCGCTTATAGTAATCTTGATGCTCATGAAAAAGCAGTAGATGCATATGATTATGCCCTTGCAATTGATGAGCAGCATACCTCAGCACAGTTTAATAAAGCTAATAGCTTGTCAAACTTGAATTTGTATGAAGAGGCTATTGAGACCTATCTGGAGTCAACAAAATATGAAGCAGGCGATTATCTGACTTATTTCTATATCGGCGAATGCTACGAAAAGTTAGAGAATTTCGAAAAAGCCCTTGAAAATTATAGGCAATCACTCGAATTGGATAATTTTTCGTCGGATACATGGATTGGTATTGGCATTTGCCTTGCCGAGCTTGAAAGACCGGGCGAAGCTCTTCCGTATATTTCTAAAGCAATAGAGCTTTCACCAAATAATGCCGAGCATTGGTTTGTAATGGGCGATTTGCAAGCACGCCTAAAACGATATCAAAAAGCCATAGAAGCCTATGATCAAGTGATTGTTTTTGAACGTGATAATGTAGATGCATGGCTCGAACGCGCTGATTGTTTCCTGATATTGAATAATGAAGAGCAAGCAATAAAATCCTTGCAGGAAGCTTTAGTCCATTTGCCTGTAAACCCGATGCTCCATTATCGTTTGGCCGCCTTATTTGCCTTGCAAGGAAATATGAAAAATGCTTGTATATCATTTGAAATTGCACTACAAATTGATCCCAGCTTGTTTGCAGAAGCATTCGAACAAACCCCTGAACTTCTTGATAATCCGGCTTTTGTAAAATTGCTGGATAACTATAATGATGAAAATGAGATTTTATAAATATTCCTCTATATCATGAATTTTTCCCTACCATATCTCCCCGAACGACCGGCAAAACCTAGAGAAACTGGAATTGCAATGGTTATGGATAAAGGCTTAAGCCTACGTGAAGCTGAAGACTTACTCGATCGTAGTGCGCATCTTATCGATTATATTAAACTGGGTTTTGGAACATCAATCACTACAAACCGTCTGGCAGAAAAAATTAAGCTGTATCAAAATGAGGGCATACGCGTTTATTTTGGTGGAACTCTTTTTGAAGCATTTGTTATCAGGGGAATGTATGATGATTACCGCAAACTCTTAGATAAATATTCCCTTAAAGCCTTGGAAATTAGTGATGGATCTATGTATATGGATCATCAGGACAAATGCAATTATATCCATCAACTGTCAAAGGAATACCATGTTTTGTCTGAAGTTGGTTCAAAAGATGCTAGTGTGCATTTGGATCATAAAGAATGGATTCGCGAAATGGAAACGGAGCTTGAAGCAGGTGCTGTAAAAGTTATTGCTGAGGCTCGTGAGAGTGGAACTGTTGGTATATACGGTAAAGATGGCATGGCCGATGTTTCTTTGATCGATGAAATTTCCGAAACAATTAATCCTGCCAGCGTTCTTTGGGAAGCGCCACTAAAATCGCAGCAATGTTGGTTTATTCATCATTTTGGTGCCAATGTGAATCTTGGAAATATTTCCCCCAACGAGTTAATTCCATTGGAAACCTTGCGTTTAGGCCTTCGCGGAGACACCTTTCAACAGTTTTTGCCGCCCTCATTAAAACAATAAATAGATGAATATCTTCAGAAAATTATACGATTGGGTATTGAGTTGGGCAGAAAGCCCTTATGGTGCTGTTGCATTATTTGTGCTGGCTTTTGCTGAAGCATCTTTTTTTCCAATTCCACCCGATCCTTTATTAATTGCATTGGTTTTGGGTGCCCGAACAAAGGCTTTCCGATATGCTTTAAATGCCACTTTGGCTTCTGCAACAGGCGCCGTTTTTGGATATTATATCGGTTATGCAATATGGTGGGGTGCCGATGGCTCTTTTTCTGATTTGGCAAATTTCTTCTTTAATAATATTCCTGGATTTACTCATGGAGTATTTGATAGGGTACAGGCGCTTTATGATGAATGGGATTTCTGGGTCGTATTCACCGCTGGCTTTACACCAATCCCTTTTAAGGTTTTTACAATTGCAGCTGGGGCTTTTGATGTGAATATTTTTATGGTGATCCTCGCCAGTCTCGTTTCAAGGGCAGGAAGGTTTTTCCTCGTCGCTTGGTTAATCTGGAAATATGGCGAATCTATTAAAGCATTTATTGATAAGTATTTTAATTTATTAGCCATTCTATTTACGGTATTGCTTATCGGTGGCTTCGTAGCTATAAAATATGCTTTCTAGAAATGAAAGTCTATGGACTGATTGGCAAAAAATTAACGCATTCATTTTCATCAGAATATTTTTCCAAGAAATTTCTTGAAGCATCTATATTGGATGCGGAATACAGAAATTTTCCATTAAATAATATCATCGAATTTCCGGAAATATTAAATCAATTTCCTAATATACAGGGTCTTAATGTTACCATCCCCTATAAACAGGCGATAGTTCCTTTTCTTGATTCCCTAGATGAAACCGCTAGTGAACTTTGTGCGGTAAATTGTATTCAATTTTATAGGAAGCATCAGAAAATCAAATTGAAAGGTTATAATACTGATGTTCTAGGTTTTGAACAATCTCTGCTGCATTTTTGCTCACTTAACAATCGAAAAGCCCTTGTTTTAGGTAGGGGAGGGGCAGCCAAGGCTGTTGCTCATATCTTAAAAAAGCATAAGGTGCCTTTGCAAATCGTTTCAAGACAAAAATCTTTCGATACAATTACTTATAATGATTTGAATGCTAATCTTCTGAAAGATTATACGCTGATTATTAATACAACCCCTTTGGGAATGTTTCCTGATGTAGATACTTGTCCGGATATCCCCTGGGATTTTATTGGCGACAAGCATGTGTTTTATGATTTGGTGTATAATCCGGCGGAAAGTCTGTTTCTTAAATATGCAAAAGCCCGAGGGGCAATGATTAAAAATGGGATGGAAATGCTTCGTATTCAAGCAGAAGAGTCGTGGCGGATTTGGAATAATCCTAGCGATTGAACGTTATTTATTTGCAGTTGTTCTTTCTTTAAAATATAATTATGTCAGTACTACTAGAGTTTGCAATGTTTCCGACCGATAAAGGTGCGAGTGTGAGTGGCTATGTGAAACGTATTATTGCCCATATCCGAGATAAAGGTTATGCCTATCAGCTTACAGCAATGGGCACTATTGTTGAAACAGATACGCTGGATGAAGCATTGGAGGTGGTCAAAGAGTCCTACAATCAGCTCGAGGCAGATTGCGACAGGGTTTATTCTAGTCTGAAATTCGATATCCGTAAGGGCACGGAAAAGCGTATGGAGGCCAAGACGGAATCAATTATTCGACAAATTGGGGAAGTGAATTTATGAGCAGGATACACTTGCTGATTTTTATCTTCCTGTTTGGCGTTACTGCAAACATTTTTGCACAAGAAAAATTAATTAATTTTGATTATTCTCAGGATGCAAAAATAAATGGCAAATGGCTTAAAGACTTTGGAAAAGATTTTATTGCTACGGGTTTAGCACCCCTATCCTGGAAAGCAAAAAATTGGGCGACTTTTGGTGGTGTGGCTTTTGTTGGCGGTGGATTGATGCTGACCGACGAGCATATTTATGATTTTATGCACGATCATTCTTCTCCATTTATCCAACATCAGAGCAAAAACCTTTTGAATGATTTGTGGTCTTTTGCCTATATATTGCCTGCCATGGGATTGACCTATGCCGGCGCCCGCATTTTTAAGGAAGACCGACTCTCCTTTACGCTATTAACAACAGTTCGTGCTTTTGCTGTTACAACGGTATTTACAGGCGGAATGAAAATGTTTTTTCATCGTTATCGACCCTACGAGCATACTCCTCCTAACGCATATCTATGGAATGGGCCATCCTTGGATACAGATCATTTATCTTTTCCTTCAGGGCATTCCTCCCTAGCTTTTGCTGTAGCTGCGGTTGTGGCATCAGAATATCATGATTATACATTAGTGCCCTACATCGCATATGGTCTAGCGGGATTAACTGCCGTGTCAAGGATTTATGCTGAAAAGCATTGGCCTTCTGATGTGTTTTTTGGCTCTGTTTTGGGGTATTCTATTGGACGGTTTATTTATAAGCGTGCAAAAGGTAATCTACCCAAGAAAGAAAATGGCGATTTTAGTATTTCACCTGTTTTCTTGCCCGGGGGTAGTGGAGGCTTATCCCTTGTGCTTCATTTATAATTGCTGTATTTTTTTTGCAATACTGCTAATGGCCATCCATAAACTGTTGGAAAGATCCGATGAGGCGGAATAATTCGCGGAATAAATGCTGCTTACACGACCATCGTCTATAAAATCCCATGCCTTTCCCCAGCGATCTTGCCGTTTGGGATCATAAACCCCGAATGTATAACCTTTATAGCGCTTTATTAGGCTGAAGCATGGAACATCAGTAAGCCCGTCGCCTACAAAAATCATATGTTCAATTTTGATGTGAAAATCTTCATATGCCATTTTTTTGTTTACGGCAAATGGGTTTGAAATAGCGCGATCGCCAATAATACCTTTTGATATTTGGAAGATATAGCGTGTCTTATCCGTAAAGGAAATTACTTTTCTGGGGAATTTAATCCTGCCCTCCTCATCATAATGAAAATCGCTGCCCCAAATATCTGTAAATGCAGAAGCAATGCGAGTGTTTCTGATAATCTCGCCTATTCCGCTTGAGATGATAAAAAATTCCAAGGCAATATCCGGAAAAGATTCTTTGGCCTGTTCTTTTAGACGGGATATTAGGCGTGTTACCCCCTTGTGAAATTTTAATTTCTTGCCAAAATCAATAAGCATTTGCTGAGTGATCGGTATTTCTTTGGATAATTCGATCAATTGATACATATATGCAGGAATTGGATCCCAATCTTGACGATCGAGTGGCTGCACACGTTCTGTCCAAAATGTTTCAGCATCAAGGCCGAGTTGTTCGAGGAATTGACTGGTTGAGTCGTGGGTGAGGGTGTCGTCAAAATCAAAAATAAGTGCAATTCTATTCATAATATTCCTTATCGAAGTGTTGCGGCTCGGTGAGAAACCGGAAAATCTGAAGAATTTTTTCGGCAAATAAAAAAACCTGCCCGTAAAGGTACGAACAGGTTTTGATATTTATTTGATTTTAAACTTATTTCTTTGCGAGATAAGAAGAAACACCTTCCTGTGTGGGTTGCATTGCTTCTTCACCGGCATGCCAGTTTGCAGGACAAACTTCACCGTTTTCTTCAAAGAATTGCAGGGCATCAACCATACGTAATGTTTCATCAATGCTTCGTCCGAGTGGCATATCGTTTACTACCTGATGACGCACGATACCTTGTTTATCAATTAAAAAGAGGCCGCGATATGCAACGGCTTCACCATCGAATGAGCTTTCGTCTTCATCTTCATCATAATCGTATTCGCCTGCCAAAACATCATAATTTTCAGAGATTGTTTTTGAAAGGTCAGAAACCAATGGGAATTTTACGCCTTTGATCCCTCCTTGATTTTTTTCGGTATTGAGCCAGGCAAAATGTGAAAAATGAGAGTCAACAGAACAGCCTACAACTGCCACATTGCGTTTTTCAAATTCATCCATTTTATCCTGAAAGGCGATAATTTCAGTTGGGCATACAAAAGTGAAATCAAGTGGATAGAAGAAGAAAACAACATGTTTTTTTCCAATAAACTGTTCTAACGAAAATTTCTCAACAAATTCAGTTCCATTAACCACTGCTGTTGCTTCAAATAAGGGTGCTTTTCTACCAACTAATACTGACATAATAATTTTGTTTTAATGTATTGATATTTTTTTTGGGTCTTTCGATAGTATGTTTCATACTGTTTTATGAATAACAACTCATTAGGGATTATGTTCTAATCCTCTACCATTTTTTCATCGAAGATTAAAGGCGTGTTGTTTTCAAAGTCATATAGAGTAAGCTTTCTCACATTATAATAATATTGCCAATAGGTCTCGAGGGCTTCATAATACTGAATTTTCGATTGGTCGAAGTTGATTTGTGCTGTATTCAGCTCAAGAACATCGTTGATTTTTCCGATCATATACCTTTTTTTTGTGATCTCATAATTCTTTTGCGAAACAGTATCAGCCTTTGCTGCAATAAGCAATAATGAGCCCTGCATATTAAAATTGGCAATTTGCAGATAGATGTCTTGTTCATAATCAATTTTTTCCTGTTCCACCTGGATAACTTCCAAATCTCTTCCCGATTCGGCAAGTTTGATATATCCTTTTGCACGGCCCCAATCAAGAATGGGGACATTTATCCCTAATCGGACCTGTTGTTGGTCGAGCGGTTTTTTATACGCTTCGGAGAGTTCAGTAGCCGATTGCGTCAAGCCAAAAACTGCTGTTAAATCTGCATCGAAACGCCCCTGCATCCGTGCACGATTTACTCCTTGTTCGGCCTGCAATATACGCCGATCAAATTCTAAACCTTTTGAAGTATTGTTATGCGCATATTCAATGGCTTCTTCAATAGCTACTTTAAGCGGACTTACTTGTGATGGGGGTATTAAAACAATCTCTGAAGAATTGTCGAGCCTTAAAAAACTCAGGAATTTTTGAAGGTCATTTTGATAGCTTAATTTATTTTTTTCGAGTTGCGCTTGAGCCCTGAGAAATTCAAGTTCAATACTAAGAACTTCATTTTCAGCTTGTTTTCCAAGATTGTAACGACCTTTACTGATATAGAAAAGAGTGTCGTAGTTTTGCAAGTTTTGTTTGGCTATTTCTAGGCTAATCTGGGCAGTAAGCAGGTTGAAAAAATTGTAGATCGTAGCAAGGGAAACATCTTCAATACTCTCCATATAAGTTCTCTTTGCTTCTTCATACTTGAGGGGCTCTATTTTTTTTGCCCATCGGTAATCATTATACTGAAAAATGGGCTGCTGATACATAATGTTAATCGGCGTACTCAGGTAGGAAGTATTTGTGATGGTATCAAAAATATTATCGGTTCTTGATAGTGAGCTGTTTAGTGAGACCGTACCGCCGGTCAATCCGATTTTTTGCTGCAAGCTTAATCCACCAGCATAGGAGGTGTATTTCTGCTCCCGGTATTCAATAGTACCGTCGGGTTGAGTTACCTCGTTTATGGAGCGGTTAAAGTTAGGCAGTGTTGCGTTTAGGCTTAGTTCAGGCAAATATTCTGCTTTAAAATTTTTGAATTGCCAGAAGCTTTGACGAAATCGGTGTTTCGCGATCAAGGCATTACGAGAACGCTCTTTAGCAAGGGTAATGGCTTCTTCAAGAGTGAGATATACAGTTTCCTGAGCAAAGGATTGCATTCCAAAAATGCTGATCGTGAAAAGTATAAGGAGAAATTTTTTCATAATATTCTGGATTAATCGTGACGCAATGAGGTAACGGGGTCTTGTTCTGATGCTTTTTTTGCTGGTGTAAAGCCAAAAATTATTCCTACACCTGCCGAAACACCGAAAGAAATAAGAATAGAAAAAACGCTAATGATTGTGAGAATCCCGGTAATTTCCATAATCAGTTTCGCGAAAATAATACCTAAAATGATTCCAATAATTCCACCGGCAAGACTAATGAGCGTTGATTCCATGAGGAATTGGAGTACAATATCGCGTTTTCTAGCACCAACTGCCAATCGAACGCCAATTTCACGAATTCGTTCCATTACGGATGCAAGCATAATATTCATAATTCCAATTCCTCCAACAATTAAGGAAATACTGGCAATAGCGCCGAGTACAATATTGAAGATATCTTTGGTGCGCTGTTCCTGTTTGAGGAGAAGTTCCGGGATGCTGATTTCAAAATCTTTTGCTCCTGCATGCCTGCGAATAATCATCCTACCCAAGATTTCTGCAGTTGGTGTTAAAAAGCGACTGTCGCTTACCTGAACTGTGATCTTATCTAATTGGTTTCTATTGTTTTCTGTGTCTTCATTATTTCTTCTTCTACGATTATTGACCATAGAACTGGTAATCCTACTGCGGTCATTATATCGGTTTAAAACAGATGTAATTGGTGCATAAACGCTATTGGAGCTTAGATTAAGCCCTAAATCGCGTAATTGACTTTTACCTTGATTAACGTCTTTGATAATGCCAATAACAGTAAACCATATATCACCACATTTAATGCTTTTTCCTATCGGTTCTTCTTTCTGAAAAAGACGTGCACTAAGACTTTGCCCGATAACGCAAACAGGTTTATCAGTGTTAATATGCTGCTGGTCAAAGAAATTTCCGTGAATCAGTTCAAAACCAAACACATCAAAATATTCGGGAGTTACACCTTTAAGGTTGGCAGAACTTTTTTTCCCGGAACGGATGATATTGGTAGAATAGCTCACCTCAGGGCAAACGTTAACGGCAGTAGGTACATACTGGGAAATCGACCTAGCTTCCTCGAGGGTTAGTCCGGGGGAAAGCTTATTCATGTTTTTGTTCTCTGTGGCCTTTTCATCGCCTGATTCATCTGAATCCTCTGAATCTTCTTCGTCTTTATTACTGTCGTTGGAAGATTTTGCTGAAATGATGATGTTGTTCACTCCAACTAATTTCATTTGATCAAGGATTTCTTTTTGTGCTCCTTTTCCAATCGACAGCATGGCAATCACAGCAGCCACTCCAAAGATTATTCCGAGGGTAGTAAGTAATGAACGGGTTTTATTTGCGATAACAGCCTCAAGAGCAATGAAAAAAATTTGAATTATTCGTTCCACAATGTGTATCTTTAGTTGTTATCCAATGTTTTAAGGCTATAGCTATCAGGGTCTTCAGGCATGGAAAGGTAAATTGTTTCCCCGGCTTTCAGTCCTTTTAAAATGACAACTTCATCATCATTACTTAAACCTGTTTGTACTTCCTGGCGGTTGCGACGTGTGAAGACATAGGTCATGGAATCATTGCTATGAACACATTCAAGTGGCACAAATAGAACATCATCGAGCACGTTTGTGATAATTTCAACCTGAGAGGTCATGGCTGGGCGTAGAATCGTATCCGTACCGTGCAGGTCGATCATTACTTCATAAACCTTTGCGGTAGAATTCCTGAGTTGTTCGCCAATATTGGCCACAGAAATAACCTCTCCGCTATATTTCTTTTCAGGGAAGGCATCAATTCCAATATTCACTTCTTGTTTCTCTTTCACCTTGCTGATGTCGATCTCGTTTACATAGGTTTTTGTGATCATTTTGTTGAGGTCAGGAAGCTTTGCAACAATTGGATCCCATGGACTCACCTGGGAGCCTGTTTCTATTTTGCCCCTCCAGCTTTTATGATAAATAACCATGCCCGGTTGGGGAGCTAGAATACGAAAGTCGTTCATGGCATTTTCGTACTTATCCATTTTTAAGCGCTGTGTGTTCAAGTCGGCTTCAACTTCCCTGACTTCTGCACCGGCTTTTGTTACTTCCAGCTCGTAATTATTTAATTGCTGATTATAAGCACGTTGTGTTTTTTCCAATGCAATTTGCTCTTGTCGTTGAGTTGCAGGTGGTTCGTATTTTGATTGTTCTACCGTAATTCTGCGCTCTTCGAGTTCAAATTCCTGATTGATTAAATTATTGCGCAATTGGCGAAGCCGAAGCGATGTATCAATCGTTTTTTGCTCTAATTGGCTTTCTAATTTTGTAATTTCATTATCCAATTCCTTAAGTTTGTTCGCAATTGGGGTTTTATCCAATTGCGCAACAAATTCACCGGAATCAACAACAGTTCCTTCAGCAATCAGTTTTTCAACCTTAATGTCATCGTAGAAACCTAATGAACGTAATGTGTTGGAATTGAAGCGTATGTCTGTAGAGTTTTTTGCTTCCAATTCACCTGTTGTGTGCACGGCAATTACAAATTCACCTTTCTTAACATCCACGGTTACAGTCTCTTTGTCAGATGAACCAGAGCCGGTAAACAATAGGGCAATAATAATAATTGCTACGACAGTCGACAAAATAATCCAATTTCTTTTTTTCATATAATTCTAATTTGTCTTTAGTTTTTAAATATCCTAAACCTTTGTTCCCATCGGAAACTTGGGCTAAATACTATGTGATAATTCAGTTTGGTTGATAGCAATCTATTATTAAATAACATTATTTTTCCAGAGCATAGATTGTTCTCAAAAAAGATATCAGGCAAAAGAATTTGGGGAAACTGAATGAACCAAAAGGACTTTGTGTCAAAATACGGGAATAATTTGCATATTATCAAGACTTAGTGTGCAAATTTTTAATTATTCTAAGGTAAATCAATTTTAGGCTTTAGAAAATAAAAAAAAGGCTGTTTCAAATTTGAAACAGCCTTTTTAGTACCAAATAGTATTGGTTTATGATCTCAGAACCTATGCATCAAGTCCAACACGTTTGAAACCAATTACTTTCAGGTCTTTATCAACTACTGAAAGATGCTGGCGTACGGTGATTTTTGTATCACGGATGAATGCTTGTTCAACTAATGTATTGTCTTTAAAGAAACGTTGTAATTTCCCTTCGGCAATTTTATCAACAATATTTTCAGGTTTGCCTTCTTGAATTGCGATTTCACGACCAAGTTTCAGCTCATGCTGTTTTACTTCTTCAGAAACAGAATCTTTATCAACGGCAACAGGGTTCATTGCAGCAACTTGCATTGCAAGTTGGTAAGCAACTTCCTGAATTTGCTCGTTATTTTTGTTGAAAGCAATAATAGTGGCTAGGCGATTTCCGTGGTGGTTATATGTCGACACGCATTCTGCTTCCATATATTCGTAAGCACCCAGGTCTATTTTTTCACCAATAGTACCGGTGAGGTCAATAACATGATCAGCAATTGCTCTGCCATCAATTTCTAAAGCCTTGAGTTCGTCAATAGACTTAGGGGCTTTTTCTAAAGATAAAGAAGATACTTTTTTGGCAAAATTTATGAAATCCTGATTTTTTGCAACAAAGTCTGTTTCGCAATTAAGCATGATAATAGTGCCAAAAGTTTTTGCGTCATTTGTGGCAGCAATTAAGTATCCTTCACTAGCAGCACGATCAGCACGTTTTGCAGCAACTTTTTGACCTTTTTTACGGAGGTAATCTATTGCTTTTTCATAATCACCTTCTGTTTCAACAAGTGCTTTTTTGCAGTCCATCATGCCTGCGCCTGTCATTTTTCTGAGCTTATTTACTTCAGCAGCTGTAATTTTAGCCATTCTATATGTGATTTTAAAAAGAAAATACGTGCAAGACACGTATTTTCAAGAATTTATGATTTAATATAAATACTCTTAATTAGTTATCGCTCTTTTTGATTGCTTGTTTAGAAATGACTTTACGAGGACGTTTTTTGCGTCTTGGACCATCATCATCATCTTCAGTATCGTCAATATCTACGTTAGCTTCAGCAATTTTTGCTTCTTCCATTTCAGCAGCTTGTTGTTCGGCTGCTTTGGTGTCGCGTTCTGCTTTGCGTTCATCAAGGCCTTCCTGAACAGCTTGAACCATCAGTTTAATAATCACTGAAATTGATTTACTGGCATCGTCATTAGCTGGAATAGGAAAATCAACCAATAATGGGTTGGAATTTGTATCCACAATAGCAAATGTAGGAATATTCAATTTTTTTGCTTCATGTACAGCAATATGTTCTTTACTGATATCAACAATAAAAATAGCAGCGGGGAGTCTGTTCAGATCAGAAATACTACCAAAGTTCTTTTCGAGTTTTTGACGTTCACGACTGATTTGCAGGCGTTCACGTTTCGAAAGGTTATTATAGCTATCTGTTTCAACTAATTTGTCGATAGAAGTCATTTTCTTCACCGCTTTGCGGATTGTAGCGAAGTTAGTGAGCATACCTCCAGGCCAACGTTCTGTAGCGTAAGGCATATCAACTTTAGCAACTTCTTTAGCAACGATATCTTTTGCTTGCTTTTTTGTTGCTACAAAGAGGATTTTTTTTCCGGATTTTGCGATTTGTTTCATCGCTGCTGCAGCTTCCTCAATTTTTGCTGCAGTTTTATAGAGGTCAATGATGTGGATTCCATTGCGTTCCATAAAAATATATGGGGCCATGTTTGGATTCCATTTTCTTTTCAGGTGCCCGAAATGTACACCAGCTTCAAGTAATTCGTCGAAATTTGTTCTTGCCATGTTTACATTCTTAGATTTAGCAACAACTAAGTAGTTTCATTGATAGAGAAAGTCTTAGTTGTTTAGATACTAAACACTATTTATACTACAAAAATTAAATAATAATAAAGATTAACGCTTGCTGAACTGGAATTTTTTCCTTGCTTTTGGCTGTCCAGGCTTTTTGCGTTCAACCATACGTGGGTCACGACGCATAAGGCCATTTGCCTTTAAAACAGGACGATATTCAGGATCAATTTCACAGAGAGCACGAGATATAGCAAGACGCAAAGCTTCTGCTTGTCCTGTTATGCCACCACCGTCGAGGTTCACCTTGATATCGTATTTCCCGAGAGTTTCGGTTAGAGCAAAAGGCTGTTCTACCAATTTATGCAAGGTAGCCAAGCTGAAATACTCTTTATAATCTTTTTTATTAATGGTGATTTGTCCTTCGCCCTCTTTCAGATAGATACGGGCAACAGCAGTTTTTCTTCTGCCAATAGTATTGATATACTCCATTACTTACCTATTGCTTAATTGTGCTTAATTCAACTTCTTTAGGTTTCTGACCCTGATGTGGATGCTCACTTCCGGCATAAACATACAAGTTCTTGAAAATGGCCCTACCAAGTTTTGTCTTGGGGAGCATTCCTTTGATTGCATGTTCGAGAATTCTCTCAGGTTTCGTTTTCATGAGTTCAGCGGGTGTTTTAAAACGCTGTCCACCAGGATACCCAGTGTGATGAACGTATTCTTTCACGCCCATTTTGTTGCCGTTAAAAACAACTTTTTCCGCATTAATCACGACCACATTATCACCACAATCGACATGCGGAGTATAATTGGTTTTGTATTTACCGCGCAGCATCTTAGCAATTACTGTGGAAAGTCTGCCAACTGTTGCGTCTTCTGCATTAACAATAACCCACTCTTTTTGAGCAGTTTCCTTGTTTGCACTGATTGTTTTGTAACTTAACGTATTCATCTAACCTCTTAAATTTCTGATTCATAAAGCCATTAAGGGCTCAAAAAGGGCTGCAAAGGTAGAGATATTTTTTAATTTAACAAACAGTGAATAAAATAATTCAAACATTTTTCACCTGATCAAATTATTTTTTCAAACTATTCTGTATTGCTGCCTCCGATTGATGCTCCGGATATTCAATTTTATAAAAAAAGCTGCCTTATCGAAAGCAGCTTTCTTGTTGTCCCATCAGGGCTCGAACCTGAACTCTTCTGAACCAAAATCAGACGTGTTGCCAATTACACCATGGGACATACCCTTCTTGTAAATTCGGATGCAAAATTAGTATTAAAATTCTATTCTCCAAATATTGAAGACGTTTTTTTGAAAAATTATTTGAAATCAGCTTCTTCCTGCTTTATTGTTCTTAATTTTCCTTAAACTGATCATCGTGGCTTCATCTCCTCTGCTTTTTTTTCTATTTTCGCAGACATATTATATAATTGTTGTCCTTGCATCTCCTGAACTATACGCTGCCACCCTAGTAGTGGTCGTAACATATTCTTTGTTCGGGTATCAGAATGGGGCAATACTCTTTTGTTTTAAAATTTGAAAATGATCGAAGCTCTTGATTAGTTGGTCAATAGATTGTCTTTTCTCTTACGCGGGCTTTTTTATGAATTATTAATGATAAATCAATTTGTTCAATGAAGAAATTTCAGTTTTATAATAACCTAACAGGTTGGTTGGTTTTTGCGATAGCCACTATTGTATATCTGCTTACACTGGAGCCAACTGCTAGTTGGTGGGATTGCGGAGAGTATATCGCTACAGCCTATAAATTGCAAGTTGGCCATCCTCCGGGAGCTCCTTTATTTCAATTACTTGGCCGGTTCTTCTCACTTTTTGCCTTCGGTAATACAGCCAATGTAGCCATGATGATTAATACGATGTCGGCACTGTCGAGCAGTTTTACTATTTTATTCCTGTTCTGGATTATTACTATTCTTGGACGTAAAATTGTTCTTACTCATGAGGGTACACTCGATATTCAAAATCAACGCCTTATTATTTTTAGTGGCGTTATCGGTGCGCTTGCCTATACATTTTCCGATTCATTTTGGTTTTCTGCGGTTGAAGGTGAAGTTTATGCCATGTCGAGCTTTTTTACTGCACTTACTTTTTGGGCCATTTTGAAATGGGAAGCTGCTGTGGATGAACGATATTCAAACCGTTGGATCATTTTTATTGCCTATCTTGTCGGCTTAACCATTGGAGTTCACCTTTTAAACCTTCTTGCTATTCCGGCAATCGGCTATGTTATTTATTATAAGAAGTATAAGAATTTCAGCTGGAAAGGCTTTATAATAACAGGAATCCTCTCTGTTTTAAGCCTTGCTTTTATCATGTATGTAATTATTCCCGGTACAGTGAAATTAGCAGGGAATTTTGAGCTGTTTTTTGTGAATACAATCGGCTTGCCCTTTAATTCAGGAACCGTTGTGTTCTTTGCCGTACTTATTGGATTGCTTGTTTTTGGGATTCAATATACCATCAAAAAGAAAATGGTCTTATTGAATATTATTGTTTTATCGTTTACTTTTATCCTTATTGGCTATTCTTCATTTTTTATTTTGATTATCCGCGCAAACGCGAATACGCCGATTAATGAAAATAACCCCAGCGACGCAATCAGCCTGCTCTCTTACTTAAATAGAGAACAATATGGAGATTGGCCATTGTTAAAAGGGCAGTATTATAATTCGCCCGTAAAAGAATATGGTGATAGAAGCCCTGTTTATATCAAGGACAAAAAAAAGGGTAAATACGTTATTACCGATCATCGTATAAATACCGTTCCTGTCTACGAAGATAATTTCACAACGATTTTTCCCAGAATGTGGAGCAATCAAAAAACACAGCATCAAAGAGATTATAAAAATTGGGCTGATATAAAAGGAGTTCCTGTTCGTCATACAAAACCCGACGGCACTACTGAAACCATAATGAAACCAACCTTTGGAGAAAATCTAAAATTTTTCTTCAAGTATCAAATTGGGCATATGTACCTTAGGTATTTTATGTGGAATTTTAGCGGACGTCAAAACGATGTTGAAGGCCATGGAGGGATTCGCGACGGGAACTGGATCACCGGAATCAATTTTCTGGATAGTCCAAGACTTGGCAATCAATCGGATTTACCTCGCTCTATGCAAAATAGTGCCAATAATAAATTTTATCTCTTACCACTAATTTTAGGACTTATTGGTTTGTTTTTTCAAATAAACCATAGTAAACGTGATGCATGGGTTGTTGGTTTGTTGTTTTTGATGACAGGTTTAGCCATTGTTGTTTATCTAAACCAAACTCCGCATCAGCCGAGGGAAAGGGATTATGCCTTTGCCGGTTCTTTTATGGCCTATTCAATATGGATTGGATTGGGTGTGATGGCAATTGCGAAGCAATTAGGGAAATTTATTGGATTAAAATCAGCTTCAATAGTAAGCTTTTTGGTTGCCTTGATATTGGTGCCCGGACTTATGGCAAATGAAGGATGGGATGATCATGATCGTTCCGGGAAAACTGCAGCCCGCGACTATGCTAAAAATTATTTAATGTCCTGCGCGCCCAATGCTATTGTGTTTACAAATGGTGATAACGATACATTCCCATTATGGTATGCCCAGGAAGTTGAAGGGGTTCGCCCTGATGTGCGTGTTGTGAACTATATGCTTTCTGGAGGGGCCTGGTATGTGCATCAGCTGCAAAGAAAAGTCTATGATTCAGATCGGCTTCCTCTGCAACTCGCTCCAGAACAATACAATAAAGGAGTGAATGATGTTGTTCCGGTTATGGATATGAATTCCAGAGGCGTGTATATCCCCGTCAAAGAAGCCGTGAATTTTATTGCGAATGATGAAAATAAACGCACTTTCGGAACCGGCGAAAAGCTTGCTTTCTTGCCTGTTCGTAAATTAAGTATTCCTGTAGATAAAGATAAAGTGCTGCAAAACGGAACTGTTCCTGCCGATAAAGCAGATCAAATTGTTGATGCAATCGATTTTGATGTGAGCAAAAGCCTGCTTTATAAAAATGATCTGATGCTTCTTGATCTGATTGCCAATAATAATTGGGAGAGGCCAATCTACTTTGCAAACCCTTCCAGTGTGAGTGATGTCCTGAATGTGGATGAATACTGCCATCTCGAAGGTTTTGTATATCGCCTTAGACCATTCAAAGCAGATCATTATGTGAAACAACTGGGTGGTATTGAAGCAGATACTTCTTTTAAAGCGCTAACAGAAAATTGCGCATGGGGTAATCTTGAAAAAGAGGATGTTACGGTTGACAGGGAAAGTATGCGCAATAGCATTATCCCAAAACAAAATTTTATGAGGCTTGCCGAAGCTCTTATTAAAGAAGGGAAAAAGGATAAAGCGAAAGTTGTTCTGGATACCTGTATTTATTATTTCCCTGATAGTAAATTCCCATTCGATTATTTTATGACCTCTGTTGCAGATATGTATTATCATGTGAATGATACAACCAATGGTGATTATATGTCTGAAACAATTTTCAACAACTATAAGGACGATATGCGCTATTACCATAGCCTGCGTCCGGAATTGTTTGATCTCTATTTTCAGGATGTACAAAAAGCTTTGGGGGCGATTCAAAACCTAAGCCAAATCACACAAAGAAACAAAAGAATAAAACTCTCCGATGAGATGTCGGCTTATCTTGATGAAGAAATTCAGCGCTTAAGTTTGATGGAGCGCATACAATAAATAGTAAAATAAATGATTTGTCATCCCGGGAGAGCTATGCTTTTTCCGGGATTTTTTTACTGTGGAAAATAAGTACAATGCCTGCAATAACGAATGGGATACTTAGAATTTGACCCATGTTTAAGAATAAATCATTTTCAAAGGCTACTTGGTTTTCTTTAATTGTTTCGACGAATATGCGCACACCAAAAACCAAAACCATAAACCAACCCAGCAATAATCCATGAGGGGTTTTAATGCGGTATTGATTGTAGATAAGTATAAGAATAAGGAAGATGATAAAATAAGCAATGGCTTCATAGAGCTGGGCGGGATGCCTTGGTAAGCTTAAATCGCCAGGATAATAGGCAGATGAGAAGATAAAACCCCAAGGCTTCTCTGTCGGTTCACCAATAATTTCGGAGTTCATTAGATTGCCTAAGCGAATAAATGCGCCGCCCAGCGCAGAGCTTACAACAACACGATCCACTATCTTTAAAAAAGGCCAATTGTATTTTCTGCTAAAAAGCCATAAAGAGATGAGAACCCCAATTGCAGCACCATGGCTCGCAAGCCCGCCTTCCCAAATAAAGAGGATTTTTAATGGATGAGCCAAATAATAGGATGGCTCATAAAAAAGACAATGGCCTAAACGCGCTCCGGCTATTGTTCCAATAATCACATAAGTTGCTAATTGATCCAGCTGTTTTATTGGAACTTTTTCAATCTTAAAAATCCATGTGATTACTTGATAACCAGCTACAAAAGCTAAAGCAAATAATAATCCGTACCAACGGACTTCATGTCCGAATATTGTAAAAATCGCAGGATCCGGAGACCAGTTAATATAGAGTTCTATCATCTGTTTATTTTTATTTTTTAGTACACTGCAAAAGGAAATCGTCAAGTTTTTGATCTAAGTAGTTGGTTTCCGGCATTTTTGGAACCCCTTTTGCTTTTTTTGCTTGTTCAATGCCTTCTTTAATATTCATTTTTGCTTGATATTGCATGGCGGTATGGCCTTTATTTGTATGATAATTAGCCAGAAATTCCTGCTCTGTTTGTCCCGGTGTAGGAATAAAAACTGCCCTGCTTCCATGAACAGAAAGATCCATAATGGTGGAATATCCTGATCGTGATAAGACAACAGTCGATTGAGAAATAAGTTGGTCAATTTTCTCAGACCCTAAATGAGGGTATATAGTAACTCTGTCTGTCAATTGTTTTTTATTCTCCTCATTTTCAGGTAAACCACGAAGAACAACGCCTTTAAGATCGGTTTGTTCTTGGACTTGCATTAATATTTTATTTTCAAAAATACTCCTTTGTGGCTCCGGACCGCTAATTATTGCCAAAAAATCATAGATTTTCTCCTGAGCCAAATTTTTTTTGAAACGTGATAAAGCACCAATATAACTGAAGAATTCATTGCCTGTTGGAATAGTGGCAAGGTCGGCTGATAAACTGTTAGGGGGCGGAAAATCAGGGATCCAGCAATGGGAAAACTTTTTAATATAATAATGGTTTAGAGGCCGGATTAATTTTTCAATAAAAGCAGAATTTGCTTTGATGTTGATTTGATGCGTCAGGAATACGCTGGGAATATCTTTATGCCATAAGCCAAAACGATTATCCGAAATAATACCATCGATTTTGTATTCACGGCATATTTCTTCAATTCTTTTGTGTTCGTTGGCAATGTTTTTAAAAATTTTTGGAATTTGTTTGCCGAGATGCCATGAAAAGTTGCCATTTTTTTGGTAAACGATATTATAGCCGGGAAGATTGATGTGCTTAAGCTTGGGAAATTCCTTTTTCATAAATTCCATGGCTCGACCGTCAGAAGCAATAAGTACATCCTGATTTTTTTCGAGGAGTTTATGAACAATGGGTACGCAGCGCGTTGCATGTCCAATTCCCCAATTGAGGGGAGCAATGATAATTCTTTTCCTTGTCATAGGATTTTGCGTGAATTTCCTTCTTGGCAAAAGTATAAATTTCTTAAATTTGAATATTATAAATTTATTAAATGAGTTTACACCATCAAATAGCATTAACATTAATTCCCGGAGTGGGAGATGTAAACGCCAAAAAATTAATTGCTTATACAGGAGGGGTTGAGGCGGTTTTTAAAGAAAAACGGACAGCATTAATGCAAATTCCGGGTATTGGCAAATTTATTATCGATAAAATTTTCACGCATCAGCATGAAGCACTGATGCGCGCTGAGAAAGAAATCGCTTTTATTGAGAAACATAAAATACAGCCTATTTTTTTTCTTGATAAAGAATATCCACAAAGACTTTATCATTGTGTGGATAGCCCGATCATGATCTACAGCAAAGGAAATGCCTCCATGAATGCCGAAAGGGTTTTGGCTGTTGTAGGAACAAGGGCGCCAACAAGAGGCGGTATCGAAATCTGTCAGCATATTCTGCGCGATTTAAGGAATGTGCAAATTATCAGTGGGCTTGCGTATGGAATTGATTCGTGCGCGCATCAAACGGCTGTTGACCACCAGCAACAAACTGTAGGCGTTTTGGCTCATGGACTGGATCGGATCTATCCGGCTACGAATCGTGGCTTGGCGACACGTATGCTGGAGCATGGAAGCCTGATTACAGAATTCCTAAGTGGTAGTTTACCGGATCGCGAGCATTTCCCTCAAAGAAACAGGATTGTTGCCGGCATGGCAGATGCCGTGCTTGTAGTGGAAACGGCCAAAAAAGGAGGCTCGCTAATTACAACAGAATTGGCCGTTTCATACAGTAGGGATGTTTTTGCTGTTCCGGGACGCCCTGGAGATCTTAAGTCGGAAGGATGCAATTGGTTGATCAAATCAAATCGGGCAGCACTTTGCGAATCAGCAAAAGATATTGAGTATGTTATGAACTGGACATCAGAACCAAAAGAAATAAAAGCACAACAAAAACAATTATTCGTTGAACTAAATGCAGAAGAACAACAAATTGTGGATGTTCTGACCAAGGAAAATAAGAATTGCGGCCTTGATTTTATCTGTCATCAGGCAGCTATGCCTGTTAGTAGGGTAGCCAGTTGTTTGCTTAATCTTGAATTTAAAGCCGTGGTGAAATCTTTGCCCGGGAAACAATACGCTTTATTGTAAAAGCAAAAAAGCCTCCTGTGCAAATGCAAGGAGGCTTTTTTTTTGGAAGTCCTATATTATAATATACCTAATTTTTTCTTCACTAAAGGCATAATATCGTCAGCTGGTTCTGCATAAAGGAGTAGGCCTTCTGCTCCATTAAAAACATAAGTGTAGCCATTTGCTTTAGCAACATCCTGAACGGCTTTTCTTGCCCTATCGATAAGGGGTTTTGTAAGTTGTGCTTCTTTTGCCTGAAGATCTTCAGTTGCGGAAACATTAAATGCTTCTATGCGTGCTTGCAAATCCTGAATTTCTTTTTCTTTGGTTTGTTTGATGATGTCAGACATCGTTGCCATATTGGCCTGATAGTCCATGAATTTACTTTCCAGTTCCCCTTGCATGGTTTGCATTTGCATTTGAAGGTTTTTGGCGTACTTTTCATATGCTGATTGGGCAGTGTCCTGACCAGGCATTATACTATAAAGTTTCGCAAAATCAATGTGTCCGAATTTTTGCGCGTTCACATTTCCGGCTACGAACAGAATGCCAATAAGAATGACTACTTTGAAAATATTTTTCATCTTAGATTAATTTGTTAAATGATTTTCATTTTTTATGAGCGGCAAATTTATAGAATAAATTGTATAAATCCTTGATAAATTTCTTAATAAAGCTTAAAGTCTTATTTTACGGCCTGTTCTGTGGCATAAGGCTGCTTTATAGAGTTGATTTTATCCAAAAAAAAGCGGCCAATAGTGGCCGCTCTCTATGTCGCTTTTTTGTTTTTACTGATTTCGTCTTGTGTTAAAGCTATAGCCTAACTCATCAAGGATATCGTCGCTCATATCGTATTTGATATTGGCATAAAGCATCGTTACAGCACCGGCCTTGTCGAAGACAATTCCCAAGTTTCTGTCCGTAGCGAGTTCTTCAATTGCAGTAAAAATTCTGTCTTGAATAGGTTTAATAAGCTCTTCGCGTTTTTTAAATAAATCGCCTTCTGATCCGAAATATTTGCGCTGCAAATTTTTAGCTGCTTTTTCGGCTTGAATGATTTCATCTTCTTTTTTGCGCTTCATCTCCTCCGGCAGCAAAACTGCTTCCGATTGATAATCCTTATACATTTGCTCTACTTCAGCGAATTTTGTTTCAATCTCTGCTTGCCATTCTTTCGACAGATCATCAATTTGTGCTTGTGCGTCTGTGTACTCAGGAATGTTTTTCAGGATATAATCAGTATCAACAAAAGCAAATTTTTGTGCTGATGCGGATGATGCTGAAAAGACTAATAGCATGGCAAAGGCCATTGCTACAAATGCTGCGTGTGTTTTTTTCATTGTATTCATATAAACCTCCTTGTCTTTTTTCTCTGAAGTTATCAATTATTGTACCAAACTTTAATCGAGGGATTGATTGATGGAGAAGTGGAAATGAGCTCCGTTTGCATCCGGTAATCCGGGTACTTCATCAAAGCCATAGCCATAGTCGAGGCCAAGTACACCAAACATTGGTAGGAATATCCTGATTCCAACACCAACTGATTTATACACATTGAAAGGGCTGAATGATCTGAAATTGGCCCAAGAGTTTCCTCCTTCCATAAACGTGAGTGCATAAATTGTTGCACTGGGGTTGAGTGAGAGGGGATACCTTATTTCCATAGTGTATTTACTGAAAATAGTTCCACCTAAATTACTGTTATTTGCATAGTTAGGTGTAATAGTTTCATTGCCATATCCCCGAAGTGCCACGATTTCCCTTCCATCGAGATTATTATAGCCGTAAAGCCCGTCACCACCAACATAGAAGCGCTCAAATGGAGTAACACCGATATCGCTATTATAAGAACCCAAGAACCCAAATTTAATACGGGTTGAAAGAACCAGATCGCCTACAATTTTTGTATAAAAATCACTCTTGAATTTCCATTTATGATATTCTATCCATTTGTATTTTTCATCATCATCCATTGTTTTGTAATTCTTATTCGAAAAAGCAGAATAAGGGGGGGTAAGTTCCAAAGATAACGAAACATCACTTCCAGAACGAGGATAAATAGGGGCATCTACTGAGCTGCGCCCAAATGCAACCATATAACTGAAGTTGTAAAAGTCGCCATTTCCTGTGCCGAAATTAAAAATGGTTGTATAATTTTTTAGATTATACCATTGTAGGTTAATCGATTGATAGAGTGTGAAATAATCATCGGGCCATTGAAGCCTTTTTCCTAAACCAAAAGTAACACTATTATTCCTGAAATCTGACCGCAGAGGATCATCACTATCGTAGCCGTTTGAATAGAGTGCATGGTAATAGGAAACACTAAAAGCGTTTGGTTTTTTGCCACCCAGCCAAGGCTCTGTGAAAGAAAATCCATAGCTGATATAGCCTGAACCATAGGTTTGTACACGCAGTGATAACTTTTGACCATCGCCGGAAGGAATCGGACGCCAAGCATTTTTCTTGAAAAAGTTCCTTAAAGAAAAGTTATTGAAACTCAGTCCCAGTGTACCAATAATACGGCCATAGCCCCAACCTCCGGACAGCTCAATCTGGTCTGCAGAGGTTTCTTCAACAATATATTCAATATCAACAGTTCCATCTGCAGGGTTTGGAGTATAGTCAAGCCCAAGTTTTTCCGGATCGAAATACCGTAACTGAGCAAGTTCCCTTTGTGTTCTAATAATATCGGAGCGACTAAAAAGCTGGCCTGGTTTTGTCCGGAGCTCACGAATAACAACATGATCGTTTGTTCGTGTGTTTCCGGTTACAGTTACTTTATTGATACGGGCTTGTTTCCCTTCATGGATGCGGATTTCGAGGTCGATGGAGTCGTTTTCAACCTTTACTTCGATTGGCTGCACATTAAAAAAGAGATAGCCATCATCGAGGTATAAAGAGCTGACATCAAACCCTGATGGGTTATAGGAGAGGTTGGTTTCCAGTCTTTCCTGATTATAGATGTCCCCTTTTTGTATTTTAAGGATATTGCTTAGCTCTTTCGCCGAATATTTTGTATTCCCAACCCAATTGATGTTCCTGAAATAATATTTATTTCCTTCATCGATATCCAAGTCAATATTAATGGTGCTTTCGTCAACAAGGTAAATGCTGTCTTTAACAATCCGTGCATCACGATAACCATTTTCATTATACTTTTTTATGATATTGGCTTTGTCTTCATCGTAGGAATCGCGGATAAATTTGGAGCCTTTGAAGATCCTGAATTTATAACTCTCGTCGATATAATGATTGAAGTCTTGGCCAATGGCATAAAAATCGAGTGAAAACACATCATGCATTACGTTAATAATCAGAGAATCGAGTTTGTTCATGGGGCGAACAACACCTTTTTCTTTTGTGTCTTTAAGAGCGCTTTTGATTTGCGAATCGCTCAGATTTTGATTTCCTTTAACATTAATGCTGAGAATGCGAACACGATTCCCCCGGTCGATATCAATATTTAATAAAACATTGTTCGGTTTTGTAGTATCCGAAATTTCTTCAATATTAACAGAAGCATTAAGAAAGCCTTTATCTGTGAAATAGCTTTGCACAGTATTTTTTATGCGGATGATCAGGTTTTCTGTAACCACATCCCCGGTCATTAAATGCATTTCATCGCGCAGGTTTTCTGCATCGGATTTTTTCACGCCAACTATCTTATACTTGGAAAGCCGCGGGCGTTCCTGCAGATAGATGTTCAGAAATATAAGGTTTCCCTGTATTTTAGTGGCCTTGATCTGGATGTTTTTAAAAAGCCCTTGTTTCCAGAGTTTGCGAATAGCCGAGGAGATTTGGTCTCCCGGGACCATAATTTCATCGCCAACAGAAAGCCCGGAGAGCATAATCAGTACATTATTATCCAGGTATTTTACGCCGGTTACTGTTATGCCGCCAATTTCATATTGCTTTGGGCTGTCATATGAAATGGGATTCAGGTTGCCTAAAGATACTTGCGCATGAATGTGGGTTGCAATAAAAAAGGGAACCAGTATGAGTAGGAATAGGTGTTTTAAGTTCATCTGTTACTTAGCCTCAGTTAATGTATTATTCGTTTTGTTGGCAGACTGAATTTGTTCGCTTGTTTTTCCAAATCTGCGTTCCCGATGTTGATAATCAAATATTGCTTTGTAGAGTTCTTCTTTATTGAAATCAGGCCAAAGTACCGGCGTGAAATAAAGTTCAGAATAAGCGATTTGCCACAGCAAATAATTGCTGATGCGTTCTTCACCACTAGTACGAATCAGGAGTTCCGGATCAGGACAACCGGAAGTTTCTAAGTGTTGGGCAAAAATATTATCGTTTATGTCGTTGGGGTCAAGTGTGTTTTCTTTCACTTTTTGTGCAATTCTTCTTGCTGCTTCGGTTATTTCCCATCGGCCGCTATAATTTAGTGCCAGCGTTAGGGTCATTTGGTCATTATGCTCTGTATTTTTAATTGCCCTTTGTAATTCGCGGGCAGTATCCTTATTTAAGTTTTTGATGTCGCCGATCGCATTCAGTTTAATTTTATTTTTATTGAGGGTTTGGGTTTCCTCATGAATTGTTTTCACAAGCAATTTCATGAGGGCATTGACTTCAAATTTTGGCCTGTTCCAGTTTTCTGTAGAGAAAGCATAGAGTGTCAGGTATTTTACACCGAGTTCGGCAGCGCCTTCTGCTGTTTCGCGCACAGCAGTTACACCGTTTTCATGCCCGAAAATTCTTTTTCTGCCCCTTTTTTTTGCCCAACGCCCGTTGCCGTCCATAATCACGGCAATGTGCTGCGGGATATTTTTTGGGTCGATGCTGTCTTTCAGGCTGCTCATTCGTTCGTATATTTTAAATGCGTCCGTTTATTTTTTTGCCGCTTTTTATAGCGGGTGGCAAATTTAATGCTTAAGTGCCACAATTAAAAGCGGCAAAAGTAATATATTCTTATCTGAAAACCTTGATATTCTCAAAGTCATTGCAGGTTGTGCGTGGTGAAAGGTCTATTTTATACGTAATTGTGAGCCCTGCAAAGGCGTACCAGTCTTTATAGGCAGCATCACCACGCTGCATTCCTGTTGTATGATTTTTTGTGGGATCGGATAATATTTCTGCAATATCAATGAATTCAGTGGTTTCAGCATCCAGATAATAAGTTTGGCTAACATCATCCAGATAGTCTGTAAAAGTCTTACGCATGCCCCATTCAGCAGCAACGCAAATGCGTTCTGTAAGGCTGAATTTTACGCCAAGACCAAAAGGAATCATCATTCCGTTTAGGCTGTACGCCTCTCTGTCGGGATATTCTTTGCTTCCCTGACCTTCTGTTCTTAGTGGTTGCAATTCATATAAAGTGCCGTTATATTCGGCTTTTGGGCTATAGGTGAACATCCCAATGCCACCAAAAATAAAAGGTGAAAAATAATCTTTCAGGCTGCCTGTAAAATACCTGAAAAAATTAAGCTCGGCAATAAAGGATATTTCTGTGATATCTGATTCAAAATTCAAGTTCCTATTGCCAACAGCTTCATAATCCAAATCACTGGCGCCGACTTTTCCAAACAAGAAATTGGCCCTTAAGGCCCAACGTGTTGATGGATTATACCTTGCCAGAAAACCAAAAGCAGGTTTTGTTCCCCCGAAATGTGTTCCGGGGTTAATATCTCCAAGATAATATGTGCCTCCTCCTTGCACGCCAACCTCAAGGTATTGTGCTTTCAGGCTTAGGCTCATTACGAGAAGTACAGATAATATTAATGCCAGTTTCTGCATTTAGGAATTAACTCCAAATTTGGGTGCTTAGTATAATGTTTTAACGAAAATTAAGGTTTTATGCTTAATTTCTGATGTCGTAGCCCCATTTTAGCTTATTCCGAATTGTTGAGTAGAAGTCTTTGTTGGTCATTTGAATGAGGTTTATACCAAATTGCTCCTTTTCAATACGCAACTCAATAGTCGAATCAATTGTTTCTGAACGGGAATCCAGAGAAATAAGAAAGTTTTTAATACGGCCTTCTACCTTGATTCTTATTTTTGAGGTGTCGGGGATAACAATGGGGCGTACCGTTAAATTATGTGTGGCTATGGGAGTAAGAATAAAATTCTTGGATTTAGGCACTAAGATTGGGCCACCGCAACTTAAGTTGTAAGCAGTTGATCCTGTTGGTGTTGCAATAATAAGCCCATCGGCCCAATATGAATTAACAAAACGGTCATCGATCCATGCACTAATGGCTAACATGCTCGAAGGGTAATTTTTCAGGATGCTCAGCTCATTCATTGCGTAGTTTAGGTCTCCAAATAATTGGAAGTCTGTATTTAACCTCAACAAACTGCGCTCATCAATTTCGAATTCTTTGTGCATAATACTATCAATGGCCTGTTGTATTTCATCCTTTGATATGGAAGAAAGAAAACCCAACCTACCCATATTAATACCCAAAATAGGTATGCCTGTTTCGCGAACCAAAGTAATTGTATCGAGTAATGTGCCATCGCCACCAATAGAAATTAAGAGGTCTGCTGTATCGCTAAACTCTTTATGGAATTTAAAAAGGCCTACATCGCGATGTAATTTTACGTGGTCTTTAATGAGTCCGTAATAGGTGTCAAAAATCAGAAGATCACAGTTGTATGCTTCGAGTTTATCAATAAGTTGCTGAAGATAAGGTGTTTGTTCTGATGAGAAGCTTTTTCCGAAAATTGCAATGTTTTTAAGCTTTTTTGTTTTTATGTGTTTTAGTGATTCCATATACTGCTTACCTTTTTTATCGAATAAAGTTACGAACAAAAGCTGGTTCTTAGTCTCTGAAGTTTATTATATCGGAGCTAGGAAATGGATAAAAATCCCGCCTTCACCGAGCTTGTTTACAGAATATTCGAAGCGCAGCACTTTGTCGTAATAAGTGACCAAATCCAGCCCTATTCCCCCGCCCAATAAAAGTTCTTCATCCAATTCATTTTGTTGATGGAGTTCATTGTCCCAAACATATCCTGCATCGAGGTAACAGTTGATGTAAAATGCAAAATGGATTGTATTGAATTTTTCATTGGGAATAAAACCAAAACGATGAACCCGTGGCTGTATAAGACTGAATTTTAGATTTGTTTTTGCTAAAGCAAAATCTTGTCCATCAATAACATATAGCTCGTATCCGCGCACAAAATCCCTGCCGTATCCCAGTCCTTGCTGCGCAAAATAGGGTTGAAAGCCTTTTGTGGATACTTTTCCAGTGAAACCTGTTGCGAAATGCCAGCGTTGGTCTAATTGCCAGTATCTTCGGTATGTAGATATGGCATTGAGTAAATCAAGATCTTCAAGCCCCGGCAAACCGTCTTTGGTCAGGCGTATATCAAAATACCATCCTTTTAAAGGGTAATGCTTATAATTGCGATGGTCGGACCGAAACATATAAAACAGCTGTGTGTAATTGATGCTGGTCTTTTGATCGATGGAGTAATTTGGGTTTAAAATAACCAAGGAATCGGCAAAGCGGTTCATAATGTAGCGAGCAGAAAAGACATGGGTATTATAAATGTCTTTTCTATAGGTGAACTCTATACCAAAATAATAGCTTTTTTTAACGTATTTATTTTCGTCTTCATAATAAAGCTCTTCATTGTTGTCATCTGTTTTATAGGCCGTTTCATGATTCATATTCGCCCCCGCCCTAATACCAAAACCTAATGTCTGCGCACGGTTCAGAAAGGGGTTATAATACGAAAGTTCATATTTTTGATCGTGGCCAAAACGGAGCAAGAGCTTGAGTTTCTGATTTAAGCCTAGAAAGTTTTTATGCTCGAACAGCACACCATAATTAAGACGGGAAAGATCCTTCTTTTTCCACCATGTGTTAAAATTCCTGTCCGCGACTTCAAAAATAGGGAAGGGCCAAATATACCATTGCTCGATAAAGCGGATGCGTACATTAATGCACTTTTCGCAAGAATCATCTAAAGAGCTACTTACATGAACGAAATTGAATAAGGAAAGGTTTCTTAGGTTTTCGCGCCCGTCTTCTAAAACAGTATAGATCTTATTTCCGGCAAGCTGATCGCCTGTACGATAGGGTAATTCGCGCCAAATTACCGTTGCTTTGGTTTTATTGTTCCCTTCCAGGCTGATATTGTGAATAGTATAAAGCTTCAATGAATCATCGGAGGGGATATCAAAAAGCAGCTGAGTCTCATTTTTAATGCTATCGAGCTTTTCAGTTGTATTTTGTGCGTGGGCAAAAGCAGCAATGCTTACAAAAAGTACAATTAGTATTTTATATGTTAAATAATGCTTCCTCATATACCTATAAATCTAGGTATTTAATAAGCGATTGGTATCTTTCCTGCATATCCCTTTGGTAATCCGATTCCGCATATGCGGCAAGTATATCATAGCCAAAACGGTTGAAAGTCTGCACTATGGGATTAATTTCGTTGATGTTTAATTTGATGCTTATTTCGAGGATGGGGCTATTTACTCTGCTGCGAATATCTAGCGATAAAAGTTTGGCATTATTCGATTCGATGATTTGTGCTATTTGGGTGAGCGTATAATCAATGCTTTTTACCTCCAGCACCAGCACAGCTCCGGGATTATTTAATGATGATGAACTGGCAATATAATGAAGGAGATTTTTAGCAGTGATTATGCCTAAGAGTTTTTTATTGTTGTCCAACACCGGTATGCAGCTGTATTTTCGTTCTGAAAATACTTTTAAAACTTCCATATAATGTTGATATTGCGTGCAATATGATCTAATTTCTGGTCTAAGGTTTTGTTTGCTCAGCTCTGTTGTATGGTCGAGTAGGGCATAGAGCTGTTCGTCACTAATCATAAATAAAAAAAGGCCATCCTCATCTATAAAAGGGATTTCAGAAATTTGGAATTCATCCATAATTGAGAGGATGTTTTCAGGGCTGTCGCTTCCTTTCGCAGCCGGTATATCATAGCTTAAGAGGTTTTTAGCAATCATTAGCTTATGGGTACTTATTAGTTAATCAACATCTTCATCATTAATAATGTTCAGGTAGCCTTCGTAACGTTTTGCGTGTATGTGGCCTTTTTTTACGGCTTCCTTCACGGCACATCCGGGTTCCGACCTATGGCTGCAATTATTGAAACGGCATTGCCCCAAATAGCGGAGCATCTCAGGGAAATAATGCGATATTTCTTCTTTCTTAAAATCAACTACACCAAATTCTTTGATGCCCGGTGTGTCAATAATAAACCCTCCTGAGCTTAATGGGTGCATTTCGGCAAAAGTCGTTGTGTGTTTGCCTTTGTCATTATAAATAGAGACATCTGATGTGCGTAAGTTGAGTTGAGGCTCAATAGCATTAATTAATGCCGATTTCCCAACGCCCGAATGTCCTGAAACCAGACTCACTTTGTTTTTTAGAAGTGCTGCAAATTCCTCAATATTTGTGCCTTTTAATGCAGAAACCAATAAGCTTTTATAGCCTGCTTGCTCGTAAATTTTCTGAAAAGTCTTGTAGCGTTCCAATATTTCGCCATCATAAATATCAGCTTTATTGAAAACAATAATTGCCGGGATATGATAGGCTTCCGCTGTTAATAAGAACCGATTGATAAAACCATAGGAAGTACGCGGAAAGGCCATGGTAACGATGAGTATTGCCTGATCGATATTGGCTGCAATAATATGGTAGGCTTTCGATAGATTTATTGATTTTCTGATGATATAATTATGCCTTTCTTTAATCGATGTGATTAAAGTGTCGTCATTTACCTGTTCAATGAAAACATGATCACCTGCTGCAACGGGATTGGTGGTTCGTAAGCCCTTGGTCCTAAGTTTTCCCCGTAAACGGCATTCTTTTATTTCATTCGTGCTGGTAAGTACGGTATACCAGCTGCCGGTCGACCGCAATACTATGGCTTCATTATGTTCTAAGGGGCTATTCAAAATAATTATGTTTTTTTTTCGCTATTTCAACTTTCTTCTGCAGGGCAATCCTTTGCGGAATACAACCAAATTATTCGCCTTTAATTATTGGTGTTTGATTTAGTTGTTATTTGTGCTTGTCCATATAAAATCATGCATTGCTCTGCTTGCATTTATTCCCAATCAAAAATGCTGATTCCTTTTTTCAAATATTCTGGTTTTTCTTGTCCTTTTGTTTTTTCCTTAAAAAAGATCAGATTATTATCTCTTCCAAAGGCATTAATATATCGTTCAAAGAAAAAATAAATTCAGCATTTGCATTCGTAAAAGTAGTAAAAATGCTATATTTGGTAACTAAAATAGTAAAATCGCTAAATATTGGGGACTTTTATTGTTCATTTATAGAAGGAAAATAATTATGTAACGGTAGATGCATTCTTGTTCCGCTCAAGCTTTCATGATTTTATTATTAGCTAATATGTTTAATATTAATAATTTAACATTGAGTACCATGAGAATGACTGCCTTGTTCATAGCGCCTCTGTTGGCCATAATGTTTTATCTGTTTCTGAAATACAAATTTCCAAAGCAACAACATAAGGTATTGGTCTATGCTTATATTTTTGGGTTTTTAGGGATTTTATTGGTTCTCGGCGGGCAGAAAATTTTCGGATTATTGGATTTTGAAACAAGCCGCAATATTAAAAGGGCTACCTTTTTTGCTTTTGTTGTTGTTGGTGGTTTGCAGGAGCTCGTGAAGTTTCTAATTCTTCGTTTTTATACAGTGCCAAAAGCTGTTTTTAAAGGGGCAAATGATGGGATTGTATATTCAATAATGATTGGGCTCGGGCTTTCTTCATCTTGGCTGCTTTGGGCCTATTTTTTTGGTGGTGAGCTTTACATAAAGAACGATTATGAACTTTTTATGTATGCTCCTTCTGCTTTTATTTTTGCTATTATTATGGGCTTTTTTGTGGGGCTCGGAAAATCACGCAACAACCGTTTTATCGATTCTATGACAGGTCTTTTGGCGGCAAGCTTTTTTCATGGATTGTTTCGCTTCACCTATATCACAAACGAATATATGCTCTCAATCCTAGCAGCATTTGCAACTGCTGTTATTGCCATACTTCTGATATTTAAAGCGATAAGTATGGGGATGAATAAGGATTAATCCTCTTGATCTTCCTTGTACCAGCTTGCATACATATTATAACTACCCGAAATGCGCTTGACTTCACCTTCAAGAAGTGCTGCATCAATATCTTTAATCTTTTTTGCAGGAACTCCGGCCCAAACCGTGCCCGATGCCACATGAGTCCCTTTTGGAATAAGTGCTCCTGCCGCAATAATAGAATTGCTCTCGATCACAGCATCATCCATGATTATCGAGCCCATTCCAATCAATACATTGTCTTTTATAGTGCAGCCATGCACAATTGCATTATGGGCAATCGACACATTATCGCCTATAGTAACAGGGGCTTTTTGGTAGGTACAGTGAATCACCGCTCCATCCTGGATGTTCACATTATTGCCAATTTTAATATAATGAACATCGCCCCGAACAACCGCATTAAACCAAATGCTGCAATCATCGCCGATGCTTACTTCGCCAACAACAGTAGCGTTATCTGCCAAAAAAACATTCTTTCCGAAAACGGGGCTGAATCCCCTTACTGTTTTAATTAATGCCATATAATTAGAATTTTTTTAATTTTCTTGGGTAATCAATCGAATAGTGTAAGCCAATGCTCTCTTTTCTGTTCATGGCCGATTTGATGATAAGGTAAGCCACATTGATCATATTTCTTAGTTCGCATATGCGTGTTGTCACGATTGATTCATTATATAAATCCTCAGTTTCCCGATAAATAATTTCCAATCGGTCCAATGCTCTTTGCAAACGAAGGTTTGAGCGTACAATGCCAACATAATTCGACATTAGTAATTGTAATTCTTTGAGGGACTGTGTAATAAGGATCATTTCCTCATTCATTACCATGCCTTCTGAATCCCAGTCGGGAATGGCATTGCAATATTCGATTTCGTTTAATTTATTGCTAGCATCCACTGCTGCCCGATGGGCAAAAACAACAGATTCAAGCAGGGAGTTTGAGGCCAACCTATTGGCGCCATGAAGCCCAGTTGAGGCGCATTCCCCACAAGCATAAAGGTTTTTTATGGAAGTTTTTCCATCAGTATCTGTTTTTATTCCGCCACAAATATAGTGTGCTGCGGGTACTACGGGAATCAAATCTTTTGAAATATCAATACCGATTGTTAGGCATTTGGCATAAACTGTAGGAAAGCTATTGATGAGATCGTTTTTCCCTAGATGGCGACAATCAAGGCAAACATACTCTTCGCCTCTGATTTTCATTTCATTATCGATGGCTCTTGCAACAATATCCCGAGGAGCTAGTGAGAGGCGCTTGTCATATTTTTGCATAAATTCCTGCCCATCAATTGTTTTTAAGATAGCGCCAAAACCCCTAAGTGCCTCAGTAATCAGGAAAGAGGGTTTTTCGCCCGGATTATACAGTGATGTTGGGTGAAATTGCATAAATTCCATATTCTCAATAATTCCCTTTGCGCGATAGGTCATCGCAACACCATCGCCTGTTGCCGGAGCTGGGTTTGTTGTTGTGTTATATACATTTCCGGCTCCACCTGTTGCCAACATTGTAGTTTTTGCCAATATTGTAAAGGTGGATTTTGTATCCGGATCAAGTACATATGCTCCATAGCAGCAAATGTCTGTTTTTCCACGGCTTAGCTTTTGCCCAAGATGGTGCTGTGTAAGCAGGTCCAAAGCAACACAATGTTCGTAAAGATTGATATTGGGATGGCTTTTTATTTTTTCCAATAAAGCACGTTCAATTTCGAAACCTGTATTGTCTTTATGGTGTAAAACCCTCGATTCTGAGTGTCCTCCTTCTTTTCCGAGAGAAAATTTTCCGTTTTTGTCTTTATCGAAGTTTGTGCCCCAACTAATCAGTTCTTTGATTCGCTCCGTGGATTCTGTGATACAAACGCGCACAGCTTTTTCATCGTTCAGGAAATCGCCGGCAATAAGCGTGTCTTTGATGTGTTTTTCGTAAGTGTCTGGGGTGTACATTACTGCTGCAATCCCACCCTGAGCATAACGTGTTGCCGTATCGTCTGCTTTATTTTTCGTAACAATCAGCACTTTGCCTTTCTCTGCCACTTTAAGGGCATAGCTCAATCCGGCAATGCCTGAGCCAATAATGAGGAAATCAGTTTTAATACGCATCGACAAAATATTTAATGCAAAATTAATCTATGTGGGAATATAAGAGGCTAATGTTCCAGTTTTTTTGCCTCTTCCCAAAAAACATCCATTTCTGTCAGGCTTAAATCGGCCAGTTTTTTTCCTTGTCCTTTAATTTTTTGCTCCATATATTGAAAACGGCCTTTAAATTTTTTGTTCGTTTTTTCTAGGGCATCTTCGGGATTTACATCAATAAAACGTGAATAATTCACTAAGGCAAAAAGAAGATCGCCAAATTCCTGTTCTGTTTTTTCGTGTGATTCTCCGCTATCTACTTCCTGTTTTAGTTCATCCAACTCTTCCAGTACTTTATCCCAAACCTGCCCTTTATTATCCCAGTCAAAACCAACTCCTGATGCTTTTTCCTGCATTCGATAGGCTTTAACCAAGGGGGGCATGGATTGTGGAACTCCTTCTAATACAGATTTTTTTCCTTCTTTATCGAGCTTTATTTTTTCCCAATTATCTTTTACTTCTTTGGCATCAACTACTGTTGTGCCTCCATATATATGTGGGTGCCGCTTAATGAGCTTCTCGCAAATGCCATTTAAAACATCTGTTATGGTAAATGATTTTTTTTCACTGGCAATACGGGAATAAAATACAAGGTGCAACATCAGGTCGCCCAATTCTTGCTGTACATCCTTCATGTCGCCATTGATAATTGCATCGGAAAGCTCGTAGGTTTCTTCAATGGTCAGGTATCTTAGACTCTCAATGGTTTGTTTTTTATCCCATGGGCAGCCTTCGCGCAGCTCGTCCATAATTGTCAATAAGCGGTCAAATGCTTTTAGCTCTTCTTTCATAGGTTTGTGTTTGTCTTTATTCTGCTTTTGCTGATGTAGGATGATTTAATAAATACCTTCAAAAACAAATAGTTAAAGCCGTTATTTTCAATAATTGTGAATTATTCTGAGACAAAAGTACATCAATTCATACATATATACCCTGTCTTGTTCGGTCAACGAATGATGGTGGATTTAATAAAAATGCGTTTTTCGGCTTTTTTTATTCTTATTTTTGCCGGCGAAGCAGCTGTTGTGCCGGCTTTAAGTCCGTGATTTTTTTATGAGAAGAGAACCATTTAATCGTTTTTTTTTGTTGATATTGTTTGTGCTTAGCAGTCTTTCGTTTGCTATGGCATCAAATCCCCTAGTCCCCCAAAAAGACAGCCTTGTTTCTCCCTCATGGAGCCTTGGTATTAAGTCGCAGTATGGTTTTATCATCAGTCATCATAAAGAAATGCAGGTGTTTACAAATCATCACTTCCCTGTTTTTCAGATCGAAATAGCCCGATCTTCAACAGGTCGTAGAGCTTGGCAGCAGCAGTATAATTATCCGCATATCGGTTTGTCGTATTTGTATTCGCCGTTGGGCAATAGCCCGATATTGGGTGATGTCCATGCGCTTTATCCTTTTATTGATTTTCCTTTGTCGGGAAACCATAAAAGCGGTCTGGTGCTGCGGTTTGGAGGAGGTTTATCATATTTTGAGAAATGTTTCGACCGGCTTGATAACTATAAAAACTCTGCAATTGGCTCACATATTAATTCCGTTGTTGATTTTGAACTGATGTATTCTGCTGCTTTTGATAATGGCTTGAGGTTAAAAACCGGAATGGCCTTTACTCATTTTAGCAATGGTAGCTCAAAAATGCCAAATTTTGGTATTAATGTGCTCACTGCAGGTGTTTCTGTAGCATATAACTTTATTAATAAGGTTGAAATGCATGAGGCTGCTCAGATTGAAGATCCCAAAAAAGGTTTATTTGAGTTTTATACCCTTGCATATGCCGGGAAAAAAGAAATTCAACCGGTTGACGGGCCACAATATTTGATTGCTAATATGGGCTTTAATGCCCTCTACTACTACAGGGATACGCGAAAATTGGGTGTCGGTCTTGATTTTGTTTATGATGATTCTGATGTGGAATTGTTAAGGCGTGAGGGTAAAGTGTTGGAATATAGGTATCAATATATCAAGCCCGGCATCAAGGCGATGCATGAATGGCAGATCAGCCGTTTTAGCATTTCATTGCAATTTGGTGTGTATTTATATCAGGAAGAAAATTCTGATGGGATTTTTTATGATGTTGTCGCACTCAATTATTTGGTGGGGAAGCATTTTCTTCTCAATATTTCATTAAAGTCACATTTTGCCAAGGCCGATTGTGTTGGGTTAGGTTTAGGGTTTAAATTATGAAAAGCAGAACGTATCTGATTATCGCTTCCTTATTCTTGCTTGCCGCATTTTTTCAGGCTTGCAATAAAACAAACAATTGCCTGAAAAGCCAGGGGAATATAATTGTTGAGAGCAGAAGTCTGCCTTCTTTTCATAGAATCTCAATGTTTGATAATATTGATGTGATTATTGTTCCTTCTTCCCTTGATTTATTGGAAGTTAAGGGCGGTGAAAATATTATCGACGGCATTGTCACTGAGGTGGAAAATGGTGTTTTGAGCATTCGAAATGAGAATAAATGCAATTGGTTGCGCGATCTCAATGCACTGCTTGAGGTTTATATCTATACCGATAGTGTCGAAAATGTTCAGTATAATTCAACGGGGATTTTGCGTACGCATCAACAAACAAAATTTGATAGCCTGCAGATTGATATTTGGAATGGTGCCGGCAGTATATATATGGATGTGATGGCTAATGAGCTGATCCTGAAACAGCATTCCGGAGCTGTTGATGTGCATTTTAAAGGCATGGCAGAACGCCTTAGTATTTTTAGTGCATCATACGGGCCTTTTCTTTGTGATTCCTTGATTGTTAATACTGTTTCTGTAGTGCAGTCAAGTACGAACGATTGCTCTGTTCAGGCTGAATACAAACTCAATGTGGATATTAGCGGGAAAGGCAATGTATATTATCGTGGTGAGCCGGAAATATTAGTTTGGGAATCGTCGGGAGAAGGGAAGTTATACCACTTAAATTAAAAAGAGAATACTGCACAAAAAAAACCGTCAAATTAGATCTGACGGTTTTTTTTTGAACATTTTATGGGCTTAATATGCTCGTGCAAACAAAACACGTTGGTTGGAGGCTTTGCCGGAATAAACACAGCTGCCTTCTTCCATAATGCCATCCATAGGGATTGCCCTGATGGTCGCTTTGGTTTCTGTTTTGATTTTTTCTTCCGTTTCGGCGGTTCCATCCCAATGGGCAAGAATAAATCCTCCTTTTTCGATCTGCACCTTAAATTCCTCCCAGCTGTCTACTTTGAAGGTGTTTTCTTCGCGGAATTTCAGCGCCTTTTTATAAAGGTTTTCTTGAATTTCTTCAAGGAGTGAAGCTGCTTTATCAACAGCCTGATCTATTGGGATGATTTCTTTTTCGAGTGTATCGCGACGGGCAATTTCAATAGTGCCGTTTTCAATATCTCTTGGCCCTAAGGCAAAACGAACCGGTACCCCTTTAAATTCATATTCGTTAAATTTCCAACCGGGTTTGTAGGTGTCGCGATCATCAAATTTCACAGAGATTCCTTTCGCTTGCAGTTCCTCTTTAATCTTATTGGCTGTTTCAGAAATTTGTTCGAGTTGTTCTGCTTTGCGATAAATTGGGATAATCACAACCTGTGTTGGTGCTAATTTGGGAGGCAGCACAAGACCGTGGTCGTCGGAATGGGTCATAATAAGAGCTCCCATCAAACGTGTAGAAACACCCCATGAAGTAGCCCAAACATATTCCAGTTTATTTTCTTTGCTCAGGAATTTCACATCAAAAGCTTTGGCGAAATTTTGTCCCAGGAAGTGACTCGTACCTGCCTGCAATGCTTTTCCATCCTGCATTAAGGCTTCAATGCAAAAAGTTTCCAAGGCTCCGGCAAAGCGTTCGTTTGGCGATTTTGTTCCTTTATGCACGGGAATGGCCATATATTTTTCAGCAAAATCAGCATAAACATCCAGGATTTTTCTTGTTTCTACAAGTGCTTCCTCTTTTGTTTCGTGAGCCGTATGTCCTTCCTGCCACAAAAATTCGGCAGTACGCAAAAACAAACGAGTACGCATTTCCCAACGAACTACATTTGCCCATTGATTAATGAGTAGAGGTAGATCACGATAACTCTGAATCCATTTTTTATAGGTATCCCAAATAATGGTTTCTGATGTCGGGCGCACAATCAATTCTTCTTCTAATTTGGCATCAGGATCCACAACGACTCCTTCGCCATTTTCATCGTTTTTTAAGCGATAATGTGTAACAACAGCGCATTCTTTGGCAAATCCTTCTACATGGGCAGCTTCTTTGCTAAAAAATGATTTAGGAATAAAAAGCGGAAAATAAGCATTCACATGACCTGTGTCTTTAAACTTTTTATCAAGGATTGCCTGCATGCTTTCCCATATCGCATAGCCGTAAGGCTTAATAACCATACAACCTCTCACAGCAGAGTTTTCAGCTAAATCTGCTTTTATCACCAGCTCGTTATACCACTGCGCATAATTATCAGCTCTTGTTGGAAAATTTTTCGCCATATTAAATAATGGTATGATATTTGGATTAAAATAAGGGCGTATTTCACCCTTTGTATCGGGCAAAAATACTAAGAAACATTGAAAGTTAACAAACGTTACTGAACTAAATAAATAGGAGGTTACCATGAAATCCATATTCGCACTTATACTGACATCGACAATATTCATGATCGGATGTACAGCAACATACACAGCATCAACACCATATGATGATGCGTATTATAGTTCGAAGAGCGCTGCGGTAGATCCTGCATCAACGAATGCCGTGCGTGATGATTATCAAACAGCAGATCAAAATGCTGCTAAAAATCAAACCAAAGTTGTTGAACGGCATATTTATCAGGAACCTGCCAGTCAATATGATTATGTAGAACCTGAAGAACGTTCGCTCGCAACTGATATGAGACAATATCAAGAATATACAAGTTTGCCCGAAAGGGATCCGCAACAGCCGGTCTATGAAACCCAGGAAGAATATGTTGACGAAGACGGACAAAGTGTTGTTACAAATAATTATTATTATGAAACTGATGATTTTGAAGATGATTCATATTATGATTATTCTTATTCTGCCCGCATAAACCGATTTTACAGGCCTTATAATGGTTTTAATTACTATGCCCCATGTTATACAGACTTATACTATTATACTTATGATCCATATTATTGGGGAACAAGTATTTATGTTGGAACAGGTTGGGGTTATCCCTACTATGGTGGCGGCTGGTCAATAGGTTTTGGCTGGGGCTGGGGCTCCATTGGCTTTGGCTGGGGCTATCCTTCTTATGGTTGGGGTTATCCTTACTATGGTGGATATTATGGGTATAATTCTTATTGGAATGGCTATAACCATGGTTGGAACGATGGTTATTATTGGGGAAGCGGTGGAGGAAACTATGCTAGGAATAGTTATTATGGCCCTCGTACACGTCATGGAAATACCAATGGTGCTTCCTCGCCGGGAATGAGTCACTCAATGGCAGATAGGGCATCATGGGCCAGAGGAAGTGCATCAAGTTCTCCTCGCAACAAAAATTCTGCAATATCAAATAATGAGCGCAACTCTAGTGTATCCCGCGACAGGGCAGGACAGGCAACAGGCAATACACGTCAGGCAACAAACAATAATAGGACAGCAACTGCAACAACTGCGAATAACCGCAGAGCCGAAGTTGCCGGAGGAAGAAGTGCCGCTGTAACAGGAAACACAAGGCAAGCGGATGCTGCAACAAATACAAGAAGCAGAAATGCCAATGTAAGCAATACTAATGTAAGGGATCCGCGTTCTGCTGCAAGCCAATCCAGATATTCAAGAAAAAATACGAATACCCGATCGGCGCAAGATTTATCCAGAGCACGCCAAAGTAGCCAAACAAAAAAATATACTGCTCCTGGATCAAACAGCCGCAGATCAAGTTCAGAATATAAAGCACCATCACGCAATAGGCCGGCAACAAGCAGCTCAACTGCAACCAGGTCGAATACCAATCGGTACGAGAGAAAAGCAACAAGTTCGCGTTCAAGCGGTTCTTCATATACAACACCTTCGCGTACTAATACACGATCTACATCAACCAGCAGAGGATCTTATTCAGCACCCTCACGCAGTAAATCCTATTCATCACCAAGTAGAAGTAGCTCCAGTGCAAGGTCCATACGTTCTTCAGGATCCTCCAAAAGCTATTCTTCTCCTTCACGTTCTTCCAGCTCATCAAAGAGTTATTCCAGTCCATCACGTTCTTCAAGTTCTTCATCCAGAAGTTATTCTACACCAAGCCGTTCATCAAGCTCTAGTTCTGGAAGTAGCTCTTCATCAGGTGGTCGCAGACGATAATTAAAATAAACTAAAATAAACCTCTTCATCATGAAAAAACTAAGTTTTCTAATAAGTATGCTTTTTCTTTCAGCAATGCTGAATGCACAAACAGCAGCAGATGCGCTGCGCTACAGCAACCTGAATTATAGTGGAACGGCTCGCTTTACCTCAATGTCGGGAGCATTTACAGCCGTTGGAGCAGATTTTAGTGTTTTAAGTTCTAATCCGGCAGGCATGGGTCTGTTTAAATCATCAGATTTTACAATAACCCCATCCCTGTATTTTGGAAAAACGAGTAGCAATTATTTTGGAAATGTGCGTGATGACGATAGCTATGCTTTCAACTTTAATAATGTAGGTATGGTCTTGACTTCAACTTATCCCAATCGCCTCGATGAACAGGGCTGGCGTAATGTGCAATTTGGTTTTGGCGTCAATCGTATTAATGATTTTCACAACAGAATGTTTATGGAAGGCTTTAATCCGGACAACTCTATGCTTACCGGCCTAGTTGAATATGCGAACGACTACGGCGTTTCCGAAGGATCCCTTGAAGATCTTGCCATGCAGGCCAACCTGATTTTTGAAGATCAGGGGGAGTATTTTGCAGATATGCAGGAAGGGCAGGTTTGGCAACGAATGACCTCAGAAACCAGTGGCGCTATGAATGAGATGGTTTTTTCTGTTTCAGGAAATTATAGCGATCGTTTATATATAGGTGCTACTCTTGGTTTGCCGATTATTCGTTACTACTATGATGCAGTGTATACAGAGGAAGATGTCGATCAGGAGAACCCTTATTTTCAGTCGATGACTTTTACAGAGTCATTAGAAACCCGTGGAACAGGCATCAATGGTAAATTCGGGCTTATTTTTAGGGCAACCGATTTTCTTCGACTGGGAGCTGCTGTTCATACACCTACATACTTTGGGAATATGAACGACCGTTGGCGCTATTCTTTCCAATCTACTTTTGATACTGATGAGGTTGAAGGAAGATATGTCGATAGTCCATATAGCGAATATTCTTATGAAATGACAACGCCATGGCGTGCAATGGGTGGTGCCGCCCTGATTTTTGGTTCATCCGGAATGCTTTCAGCTGATTATGAGTATGTGGATTATTCAAGTGCGCGTTTGAGGCCTTCTGGCGTTTTTTACGATGAAAATCAAGCGATACAAAATTCCTATACTGCTCAGCATAAATTTCGTGTTGGAACTGAATGGAGATATGGTCCTTTTAGCTTCCGTGGTGGCTATGCTTATAGTACAAGTCCATATGAAGATCAGGATGTTAATGATGGATCTGTTAGTAGCTTCTCCCTTGGCCTTGGATATCGCTATCAAAATTTCACAATGGATCTTGCCTATATCTATGCAAGTTCTACAGAAAAGTATTACCCCTATTATGTGGCGAACAACAGGCCATATAGTGTTAATGATATTACTCAGACAAGTATTGCGCTAACTTTGGGTTACAAATTTTAAGTGATTGCAATCTTGATTATTCGCTCCCGGGAAAAGTCTCGGGGGCTTTTTTATGTCCTTCAATGAACGGAATTCTGCTTTTATTACAGGGCATTCTTTATTAAGATAACGAACTGTATTATATTTGTGCAAGCTTTTAGTAAGCGTTCCTAAAGATAATTTGAAATGAATCTATTGAAATTCAGAAAACTGATCCCGCTCGTTATTATATTTAGCTTGGTGTTCTTATTTTCTTGTCAGGATGATTCCATGAAACGAAAACCACAACCTCCTTCTTATCCTGATAAGGAAATAGGCCGTGCAAAAAATTTGATTGTTTTTATTGGCGATGGAATGGGAGTACCGGCAATTACGGCATTAAGCATTATAGAAGGGCAACAAACTGCTTTTGAGCAATTTCCAGTTACGGGATTAGTGAAAACATGGGCAGCAAACCGTCTTGTAACAGGATCGGCAGCTTCCGCAACAGCCTATGCTACAGGGTTTAAAACTAATTATCGCTATGTAGGTGTGGATACGGATGGAGAAGCCGTAACAAATATCACTGAAATAGTATCTAAATATGGTTTTAAAACAGCTGTACTTACAACGGCACATATAACCGACGCCACACCTGCAGCTTTTTATGCCCATCGCTTGGATCGAAATATGCATGAGGAAATTGCCCTCGATTTATACCATTCGCCACTTAATTTCTTTATGGGGGGAGGGCGCAAGTTTTTTTATGATCGCACTGATGGGAAAAAACTCTTAGATAGTCTTGAAAATAACGGTTTTGCGATTTATGCTGAACCAGGGGAAATTACAGGCAGTGAAGAAAATGTCGCTGTTTTTACGGCAGAGGTTCGCCCGCCTAAAGTTATGGATGGCCGCCAAGGGCAATTAAAAGCAGCAACAACCAAAGCACTCGATTTTCTTTCAGGTTCGCGAAATAGGTTTTTTGTTATGATCGAAGGGGCCCAAATAGATTGGGGAGGAGAAGAGCATGATCAGGAATATTTGATGGCAGAAATGCAGGATTTTAACGATGCCCTTTTTGAAGCGCTCGATTTTGCAAAAAATGATGGCGAAACATTGGTGCTGATTCTTTCAGACCATGTAACCGCAGGTTTTGATATTCTTGATGGAAGCCTCGACGAGAAAATCGTAGAAGGTGCATTCCTGATCGATAGCCATACGGCTTCAATGGTGCCCTTATTTGCTTATGGGCCACAAGCGGAGAATTTTAGCGGAATGATGGATAATTATATGGTGTTCGATAAAATGCTAAATGCGCTTGGCCTTAAAAAGATTGAGTAAAATGCTGCATCTTTGTTTTCTGATATTTTTGAACTTCATTTTAACGATTGCATTTTTATGAAATCAATACGATTTAGTTTGGCTTTACTTCTAAGCATTTTTCTGCAACAGGCTTTTTCTCAGAGCGTGTTTCTTTCTGAGGTATGCTATAATAATTTTAATGCCTATACAGATGAAAACGGCGACGATGAAGATTGGATAGAGCTTTATAATCCTCATGATACTGCTGTTTCCCTTGCAGATTGTTATTTAAGCGATAAGGCTGATGAACTCCATAAATGGAAATTCCCAAAAATGTCATTGCAGCCCGGTCAGCGTTTTATTGTTTTTGCTAGTGGTAAAGACAGGAAACAGTTGTGCAACCACTGGGAAATGCTTCTGCAACCCGATACCGCTTGGCGCTATAAATGCCCAAATGCAGAGCTGCCTTATGAATGGAATATGCCCGGCTTTGATGATGCATCATGGAATATAGGAAAACCCGGCTTTGGTTTTGGCGATGGTGATGATTCAACATTGGTTGGGGATACAGTCCCATCAATTTTTATCCGCAGAAGTTTTGAACTGACCGATACTTCCAATATGTTGGCTGCCGTGCTTGGCCTTGATTTTGATGATAGCTTTGTTGCTTATCTCAATGGTTTTCCAATCGCATGGCAAGGGAATTACCAGAACGATCGCTATTATAAACCTTCATATAATACTTCTGCAATCGCCGTGCATGAAGCCTTAATGTATCAGGGTTTGCCTCCGGAAATGTTTTTTGTTCCACAAAATGATTTTCTTTCTCATCTGAATATAGGCACAAATACCCTTGCTATTCAAGTTCATAATTTTTGGGGTGATGATGATATGTCGGCAATTCCTTATTTTTTCATTGCAAAAACCGATAGCACTATTGAAAATAATCCGGTTCCGGAATGGTTTGAAGCGCCAATTATTCCTATGCATACGTCTTTTAAATTAGGCGTGGGAGAGTCACTTGTCCTTTCTAATGATGCTGATGGGATTATCGACAGCCTCTATATGAGGGACTGCAATGTGAATACTAGTTTTGGTAGGCATTCGATTTCAAAAAAAGTGTTTTTCTTTAAAAGAATGACACCGGGCACCTTCAATGCAGATGTGATCGCTTCCTTTATTCACGAGCAGCCTTTGTTTGATATTCCTGCAGGATTTTATAAAGACAGGATACGTGTAACAATTTCCAAACCCGATACGTCATGCCTGATAAAATATACATTGGATGGCAGTGATCCGGACAATGAGAGCAGTACATATACAGAACCATTAATCTTTAAGAAAAATACCGTGTTAAAAGCCCGTTTGATAAATGAAGGCAAAATGCCGGGGAAAATTAATACAGCATCCTATCTCGTGAATGAAAACGCACAATTGGATGTTGTCTCACTTTCTTTTGACAGCCTTGATTTTTTTAGCGTAGAGCGGGGAATCTATGTGAAAGGCGTTTGGTGTTCCCCCTCATTTCCATTTTATGGGGCTAATTTTTGGAAGGATTGGGAGCGTAAAGTACATGTGGAAATATTTGACAAGCAAGACGGCCTCATTATTAGTCAAGATGTTGGCGCTGAAATCCATGGCGGATGGAGTAGGGGGTTCCCGATGAAAACCTTGCGCCTGAAATCCAAAAGTAAGCTTGGGGAAAGTAGTTTTGATTATCCGCTTTTTTCATCGAAGCAAAATATTGCCGCTCATAAACGGATATTGCTACGGAATGCCGGCAATGATTTTTGGGGCGCTTATATGCGTGATGTCCTTATTCATAGGTCAATAGGAGAAAGTGGACGACTCGATGTAATGGCGGATCGACCTGTTGTTGTGTTGTTTAATGGTGCTTTCTGGGGTGTTCATTATATGCGAGAGAAGTTCGATCGCTATTATTTGGTTGATAATTTTGGATACCGAGAAGAGGATATTTGCATTATTGAGAGGCAAGGCGAAGAAGTAGAAGGCACAAACCATGATTTTCTCGAAATGGTAGATTATCTGCTATCGCATGATCTTAGCGATTCCATACATTATCATTATGCAGATTCGGCCATAGATATCAATAATATGTGCGATTATTTTGCCACAGAACTATTTTCAGCAAATGTAGATTGGCCGCACAACAACATCAAAATGTGGAAAAATGCAAATGGAAAATGGCATTATTTTTTATACGATCTCGATGTTTCTATGGCGTATCACGATGAAAATGGTTTTGGCCTGGATGCCTTTGGTCGCATTCTATCTATAGATGAACTGCATGCCCATATGTTTAAAGCCTTGCTCGCAAATAAGGAGTTCCGCCATAAATTTATCAATCATTATGCTGATATGCTGAATACTGTGTTTCGTACGGATGTATTATTGGCACATATAGATTCCCTTGTCGCGGAATTATCTCCAGATATGGAGCGTCATTTCGATAATTGGGTCGGAAATATGGCGAATTGGATCGATGATAATATTGAAGATCGATTGAAGGGTTTTGTCGTTAATCGGCCAAATATGGCCAGAAAAAATATAATCAGGCATTCTGAGGCAGTTCAAAGCCATGATATTGCTTTTCGTATTATTCCTCGTGATGCTGCAAATATTCAGCTGAATTCCTTGACATTAAATAGTTTTCCTTGGAACGGTCTCTATTTTGAAGATATTCCCATCCAACTTGAGGCATTGCCGGAAAGAGGCTATGCTGTAGATCATTGGGAATCATCTGAATATGGACTACTATCATCATCAGGCACTTTAAGCTATAATCCCAAAAAGGAAGATGTAATTACACTCTATCTTGTGCCTTCTGTGGATTCGGCCTCAGTCATTTTTACGGAAATTAATTATAAATCGCATCCCGATTACGATGCAGGCGATTGGGTGGAATTGCATAACCCGGGCAATATTCCAATGGATATTGGGCGCTATGTGTTTAAAGACGATAAGGACAGTCATCAGTATGTTTTTTCTGATGATGCAGTGCTTTACCCTAAAGAATATATTGTTTTAGCGAATGATCCGGGAGCTTTTATATCTGTATATCCGGTTATTGATGATGTTTTTGGTCCCTTCGATTTTGGTTTGGGAAGCTCTGCTGACGAAGTCAGGCTTTTTGATGCTGAAGGTCTTTTGGTTTCTGAGATTCAATATACGAATTCCTTACCATGGCCCGATAGTGTTTCCGGAACAGGGAGGACTATGGAGATCGTACATTATTCGGGAGGCCAGAATACGCCGGAAAACTGGAAAAACGGCTGCTTCCTTGGTAGTCCGGCATCAGAATTTTTCCCTTGTGATACACTTCAAAGTATTGACGAAGAGACAGGACTAGTGGTGAATATTCATCCAAACCCTGCTCATGAATATTGCAATATCCTGATAAAAACCCTTAGGGCTCAAGATATTTCCTGCGATTTAATGGATATCCGTTCGGGAGTGAAACGAAACCTTTTTCAGAAATATTTGTTTGGAGAGAAGGTGTTTCCTGTAAATTTATCTGGTTTGCCCAGTGGTATTTATTTGTTAAAAATACAAATGTCTGATAATCAAATTGTAAAAAAATTGATTATCTTATAATATGAAGCTACGAATTTTATACATATTGGTCTTCAATTTGGTTTGCCTGATTCATGTATCAGGGAATAATGACAATATTCCTGATCTTGACTCAGCCATGCATTATGTGAACGATAAAAATTATATCGAAGCTGTTGTGCATTGCAGTCAACTCATTGCCGAAGGATACGAAATGGACGACCTTTATTTTATTCGTGGTTTTGCGTACTATAAATTAAGCCGTTACGAAGATGCCCTGGCAGATTTCTCCCGCACCATTAAGCTGAATGAAAATTATATTCAGGCCTATATTTATCGTGGGAAAACCCGACAAAAACTGAATCAGTTTATCGGGGCAATGGTTGATTTTCGGGAGGCCAATAGCCGCGATCCCTACAAAACAACAGCCGAAGTTCTGAAGTCTTTTGTCGTTTCAATTTTTTCTAAGAAGTAGTCTGTATAGGCTTGGCTATCAGGAATTTTTATTGTCCACACAATTGTTCGATGCGTTCTTTTACCTGCTCCATAAGCCAGGCCGGAGTAGATGTAGCGCCACTAATCCCAATTTTCTCTTTTTTATGAAACCATTCCGCACGGATTTCATCGACATTCGAAATAAAATACGTTTCTGCATTATGCTTCTTGCAAACACCATATAAATAGTTTCCATTGGAACTTTTTTTTCCGCTGACAAAAACAATACAATCATGTTTTGTGGCAAAACCGATTAATGATTCTGAGCGATTGGAAACTTTTTTGCATACGCTCGGATGAATCACAACATCATGATTCCCTTTTTCATGAGCATTCTTTTTTACGAGCGCACTCAGTATTTGATAGGATTCTAGGCTTTTTGTGGTTTGGCTGAACATTTGAATAGGTCGGAAAAAATCAATTTTACTCAGATCTTCACTTTCATGAACAATAATGCCTTCATTTTTTGCTTGCCCATTCAACCCAATTACTTCAGGATGGCTTGCTTTGCCAAAAAGGACAATCTGCCCGCCATCATCACGAATGTTTTTCCATGTTTCATGGATTTTTTTTTGCAGTGTTAAAACAATCGGGCAGGTGGCATCAATAATTTTGATGCTTTTTGCGGCAGCGGATTTATAGGTTTCCGGAGGTTCTCCGTGAGCCCTGATCAATACAGTTTCGTTTTGCAAATGATTAAAATCATGAATGGAAATTGTATTGAGCCCAGATTTTTCCAGCCGCTCAATTTCTGCTTCATTATGCACTATATCGCCAAGACAATGAAGTTTGTGCTTCATAGCTAATTGTGCCTCTGCTTTTTCGATGGCTTTTACAACGCCAAAGCAGAACCCAGCATTTTCATCAATAAGGATTTCGGGCATTTAACCTAAGCTTTTGGGATGCTTTTTGTACGGTGGAATAACTTATCAAGATCAGCTGTAATGGTGATATAATTGGGCGATCCATTTAAATGATATGTGGAACGGCTGTAATTAATACTGAAGGCTTTTAGTTTTAGGCCAATGCCCCAAGAAAAACCTACAGTAGAAGCATTATCAGCTACTTTTAATTCTTGTCGCCTTTGGTAGTTATAGCCTAAACGGATGCTTAAGCTTTTGATGGGAGTGAGCTCTCCACCAATAACAAAATGCCGCATCAGCTTATCGCCAAAGGAGGATATTCCGCTTTTTTCTTTTACTTCCCCTGTGATGGGGTCTTTTTCTTCTTCCAATGGATCATTATAGGTGAGATCCCACTTTTCTAAATGATTGATCATGATGAAATATCGAAAAGGAAGGTGTTGCAGTTTTTTGGAAAGCCCCAATTGAAGTTCGAAAGGCAATGGCTCACGGTCACCGCCATTATAAGCACTTAATTGCATACCGATATTTCTGGCAACCAAAGAAATCGTAAGATCCATTGCTTCATTATAATACGATCCGGCAACATCAACAGCAATGCCAAAAGAATTATAAGAATGCAGGGAAGAATAAATGGCTTTGAAGTTGGCGCCAATACTAAAAACAGAATCAAGGCTGCGACCCCAACCAACAGTCATTGCATATTCACCGGCAGTAAAATTGCCATAGGTTTGTCCGCTGGCATCAGCTTCTAAAAAAGTTCCGTAATTAATATATTGCATTGTGCCAACAAAGCTTCCAATTTCTTTAAATGTACGGCCATAGGAGGCAAACCCATAATTTATATCCGAATAGAAATCCACAAAACTTAATGCCATTTGATTGTGCATCTGATTGGTAATCAGCGAAGGGTTGTTTAAGGCTGTTGCTATATCGTTGTCTTTAACGGCCAAAAAGTTGCCCCCCAAAGCTGCGACCCGTGCAGAACTGGTCAGATTCAGAAATTCATAAACATTATCCCCGCCAATTTGCGCTTTTGTAGGATTAAATATTAAAATGTTGATAATGAATAGTATGGGTAGATATGCTTTTTTCACTTAGCTGATGTTTTATTATCGGTAAAAGTATATAAAAAATATTTTCCAAGATATCATAATTTGATCTTCCTTGGATCTTATAGGGGATAAAAATTATCGATATCAGTTTCTAAACGTATGCTTGCCCAAAATATTATAAGAACTGATTATGTTAACAACGAATTAGGTATTTTTGTAGCCATTATATCGAAAATGCTGTTATGCGAAGGAAAATTAAACCATTATTAGAGAATGTTGAAATCCTTGATGCCGGTTCGCAGGGAAAAGCCGTAGCTCGGGTCGACAATAAAGTTGTTTTTGTGCCCTATGCAGTTCCCGGTGATGTCGTTGATATTCAGGTTACTAAAATGCGAAAAAGTTATAATGAAGGCAGGCTTGTGCGGATTCATAAATATTCTTCCAAACGTGTTCCGCCCAAATGCAGCCACTTTGGCCTCTGTGGCGGATGCAAATGGCAAAATATGGATTATCAGCATCAGCTTTATTTTAAGCAAAAGCAAGTTGTTGATAACCTAGAACGGATTGGTCATGCTAGTTTGCCTGATATAGAGCCGATTATTCCTTCGAAGCATGTTTTTTATTATCGCAATAAATTGGAGTATACCTTTGGGAATCGTCGCTGGTTTACCGAGGAAGCCATGAAATTGCCCGAAGAAGAACGCATCAATGAAGGTCTTGGGTTTCATCTGCCCGGAATGTGGGATCGTGTTCTGGATATCGATCAATGTTATCTTCAGGAAGAACCAAGTAATAAAATTCGCCTTGCTCTACGGGATTTTGCCCTAAAGGAAGGTCTGAGCTTTTTTAATATCAGAGCGTGGAAAGGCTTGCTTAGGAATCTAGTGATCCGTACGACATCAACAGGTGATCTTATGGTTATTGTTGTTTTTGGTGATGACAATAAGGAAGAAACCGAAAAAGTCCTGTCTTTCCTTCACCAAAATTTTCCGGAAATTACTTCCTTGATCCATATCTTGAATACAAAACAAAACGATGTGTACAGCGATTTGCCTTTTCAAGTATATCATGGCAAAGATCATATTATGGAGGAAATGGATGGACTGCGTTTTAAAATTGGGCCATTGTCGTTTTTTCAAACAAATTTGGAACAAGGAAAACTCTTGTATAGAAAAGCCCTTGAATTTGCGGAACTTCAAGGAAATGAATGCGTCTATGATCTGTACACAGGAACGGGAACCATTGCAAATTTCGTTGCGCCATATGCATCTAAAGTTGTTGGTATTGAGTATGTTGATGCAGCAATTGAGGATGCTAAGGTAAATTCTAAAATCAATAATATAGACAATACACACTTTTTTGCCGGTGATATGATAAAAGTGCTAACCCCGGATTTTATTCGGGAGCAGGGCCGCCCTGATGTTCTGATCACAGATCCGCCACGTGCCGGCATGCACGAAAAGGTTATTCGGCGCATACTCGATGTGTCACCGGATCGTATTGTTTATGTAAGCTGTAATCCTGCAACTCAGGCCCGCGATATTTCATTAATGCTTGATCGTTATGAGATTCAGCGTATTCAGCCTGTTGATATGTTCCCCCACACACACCATGTGGAAAATGTGCTTTTACTGAAACGAAAGGCTTTCTAGGATTTTTTTTCGTTAAGTGCTTGCCTGATTTTTTTCGCTAATGCTATGGCGCTTAGATCTTCTCCTTTTACAATAAGTGCAGCCTGACTGTAATATGGCTCACGTTGAAGCAATGCTTCTTCAATAAAATGAAGTAAGTCATTGTCGTTGAGGTTTTTTATAAGAGGTCTTGGCTTTTTTGATGAACGTAGCCTGATAAACAAACTTTTAGGGGATAACTTTAGGTAAATGGATAAGGCATTTTGGTTGATGAATTCCATATTGTTATGGAAACAGGGAGTGCCTCCACCAAGGCTTAAAAATAGATTATCGCTTTTTAACTGTTCGTTTAGGATTTTTTGTTCCAGTTTCCTAAAAACATCTTCAGTGTATTTTGTGAAAAGCCCGCTGATGCTGATTTTATAATGCTGTTCTACTTTCTTATCCAGATCATGAAAAGGCATCTCAAGCAAACGGGCTGTTTTGCTCCCAAGTGTAGATTTTCCACTGCCCATATAACCCAGCAAAACAATATTCATTAGTCTTGTTTTTTTGATGAAAAAAGATGTTTCGCACCTTGATAATCAAGATAATAGATCAGCTTAATATTTAAAGAATTTGCCGCGGGGCTGTCCAGTACATTTTTGAAGTTTTGAAAATAGCTTTTCACGACTTCATCCCTATAGTCGTTTACTGCATTTTTCCAACTGATGGTCATTTCGCTGCCGGGGGCAAAATACCAGGTAAAAAATAAATCTACATTAAACAGGTTAAAGCTAAAATCCTGATTGCCGTCATAAGCAGATTCCTTCAGTAAGCCATTTTCCTGTAAGCTTAGGAATTTTGAATATTCAGCCTGCACCATATAATGCCTCAGTTTTATATTAAATGCCGCCCTATTGCTTAAAAAGAATTTGATCCTTAGGCTGTTTTCAATTTCTGTAATATTTCTTTCCCCAAAAGTAATCTCATCTTCCCAATGGTTTACATATCCAATATCGTTTTTTAGATAGTTGTATTCGGCTGATATGCTTGCTGTTAGTTTGTCGCTGAAGCGATATCTTGGACTGAGTTGCAGTTCAATAACGGATTGATTATAGCGATCGCTACGCATATATTCTATATCGAAATCCAGCACAAAGGCTTTGCGATAATCGGGAGAGAGAAACAGACTGGCTTCCCAGGATGGTGGTTTTATAAATACTTGTCCGGCTGTCCGAGCTTCAAAATAATCGTTTTGATCAATCGGATAAACCTTAAAATCGACCCCTGTTGTTAGATGGTTGATAAAGGTTGTGCGGCTGTTGAGCCCAATATCAGTGCTGACAAATTTCCGTGGTGCATATAGTGCCTCATGGTCGAGATACAGCAAGTGGTGTGCATTCAGAATAATGCCTCGAGGATTAAAAATATGATAAGACACAGCGCCATAGTGTGAAAATTCATTATTGTTATAAACAAATCCCAAATCGTTGGCGTCATAAGTGTCGCTTTCCATATTTTCTCCAAAAGCCATTCTGAAATTGCCTTTTATTTTTTCGATTTCCCAAAAATATTTAAATCCAAAATCTGGTTTTTTATGTTTTTGATATTTCTGGCTTACATTCAATTGCCCGAAAAATGCCCATGTATTATCGAAAAAAGTAATGCGCGATTGGGTTCCGGTAACATTTGCTGCATAACTATTGTCAGGAGTATATACATTGGTGTTTACCAGGCTGATATAACTATTTTTTCTTAAGGATTGATCCAAAACAGAAACATTGTAATTAGTAAATGGTTGGGTCATTATTTGCCGTTCTGAGCCACTTATCGTGTCGCGAACAGTGGCATAAGTGTTTGCTGTCATCGCATTAAAAAAGCCAATACCCAATCCGCTGTTGGTTCGCCCCGAAATTTTGGATGCATTTATCAGTTGGGTTTGTGCTGGATTGCTGCTGATTATTTCATTTGGATTGAGTTTATCTTCAACCTCATCATATCCTTCTGGTGTGTCCCCAATCCGTCGGCTGTAAAATAGTCCACAACGGTTAAATAGTTCGGTGCCTTCGGTAAAAAATTGTCGTTTTTCATCATACCTGATTTCGAAAGGAGAAAAATTATATATTTCATCATCAGATTCTACTTGGCTAAAATCGGGAACCAGGGTCATATCGAGTGTAAAACTTTCGTTGATGCCGTATTTTAAATCCATTCCGGCATTATAAGTTGCCCGCCAGTTTTCGGCTCCGGGAAGTTTTTCTGTGCCCAGGCTTGCATAAGGCATAATGGATAAACGCAAGGAAGGTTGAATATCTTTAATGCCTTTCAATATTCCGCTTTGATAAAGCCAGTCGTCTTCGGCATCATTCACATAATTCCAAGAGGAGAGTTCTCTGTATCTTCTGATTTCACGCCAAAAATTAATGCCCCACTCCTGTACCTCTTCCGATGGAAACCTTAATGCAGCGAGAGGTATAAGCATTTCTGCGGTCCATCCTTCATCGGTAATTACGGTTTTGCTTTTCCATACAGCATCCCAATCGCTGTCTTCATAATTCAAGCTGGTTTTTATATCTGCCTCAACACCATTGGCATAAACTTTAAACTCAAAACCTAGCTGTCCCTGATTATACGGGTCAATCGTAACTTTGAAATAATCTGCATTTAAACCGTATTCATCGCGCATTCCATATTCCGTAAGTACACTGTCGGGCGAAGGATCAAACATTTTTGCAGCAATATATAAAGCTTCATTATCATAGGCGACAAAGACTTTTGTGCTGAAGCGTTCTTTGACTCCATTATACGGATTATAAATAATAAATTGATCCGCAACTTCTGCCTTTGAATAAATGAGCTCGTTCAAAAGACCGTCAATCTTAGGAGGCGTATCCACTCTATAGGCCGTTAAGGATTTTTTGGAAGCTTCCTGAGCTTTGGCAGTAGGAGTCAGATTCGATAATATTAATATAAAAAATATGGTTATCAGAGTTTTTCGATCAATAATCATATGAGGAGTTTTTCGTAGATACGGTAGTTTTCTTCATCGAAGCAAACAAAAAGGACATCAGTCGGAGCGGGGAATGGAATGGTTTTTAACGTTTCTATTGCAATTTTTGCTGCTTTTTCTTTAGGGAAGCCGTAAATGCCTGTACTGATATTCGGAAAAGCAATGCTACTGAGTTTATTAGCTGAAGCAAGTTTCATACATTCCTTATAGCAAGATGAAAGGAGCTCCTCTTCATGATTGCTTCCGTCCCTCCAAATCGGGCCAACCGTATGAATAATATATTTTATGGGAATATTATATGCTTTGGTGATTTTTGCCTGACCTGTTTCGCAGCCATTTAAAGTCCTGCATTCGTCTAGCAGGGCGGATCCGGCCGCTTTGTGTATCGCGCCGTCAACACCACCCCCGCCCAGAAGGCTGTTGTTGGCAGCATTAACAATTGCATCTGCTTTAACTTTCGTGATGTCGCCTTTAATCAGGGAAAAATTCATTGGCTTATAATTTTTGACGCACAACTAATTGTCCGTTCTGATAGGATTTAATAGAGACTATGTTTTCTTTTTCGATAAATCCGCTTTCGGCAACAGCATCATATAATTCCCCTTCAAACATAATTTTCCCTGCCGGACGAAGATTTGTATATGCTTTGGCCTCCTGCCCAATTATGTCTTCATACTTTTGGTATGAACTGCTGAAGCCTTCGCTTTTTTGTTGTGATGCCGTTAAGGCCAGGGTTCCAAAAATTGTGCTGCCGCTAAAAAGTTTCCTGCTCAGATAAATGGATCCTAAGAGGGATAGGAACATAGCCGTAATAACGATAAACAATGCTTTTAGCACTCCACTGAAATCGATACTGCCATCAATAGCTTCAAAACTTTCTACCATCGCAAGGGTGAGCCCAACGGTGATAAATCCGATGCCGAGTATTCCTGCAATACCAAATCCCGGAATGGCAAAAATTTCCACAGCAACAAGGATCAGTCCAATAATAAAGAGCAATATTTCCCAATTGGCTGCTAAACCTTCAATATAAAGAGGTGCAAAATACAAAAGGGCTGCAATAACCGCTGCTGCAGATGGGAAACCAAGTCCGGGCGACTGCAATTCAAAATAGATGCCGCCAATAATCAGCATAATTAGGATGCCGCTGATGAAAGGGTTGATCAGAAATCCGATAATATGGTCGCTGGTAGTCAGCTGTTGTTTGATGATTTTATAATTAGAAAAACCGCTTTTTCGAATGACTTCATCGAGATTGTTTGTTTGGCCTTCGCAGAAACCATGCTCGATGGCCTCTGAAGTAGTAAAAGTAAGAACCATTGATGAATCAATGACGCCTTCAACAACAATACGTGGATCAACCATGGCTTGTGCAATTTGAGGGTCGCGGTTTTTGGCTTCTGCCGTTGCACGCATCATCGAACGCATATAGGATTGGTATTTATCGGGCATCGCTTTGCCTTCTTGGTTTACGACTGTGGCCGCGCCAATATTGGCTCCAGCTCGCATATAAATACTATCGCAGGCAATAGAAATTAGTGCGCCAGCAGATGCTGCGTTATTATCAATAAAAACAGAAACAGGAATTTTTGTATCGAGCAAGATGGTGCGAATCGAGTCCGCTGACTCAAGCATGCCCCCATAGGTATTCATATGGATTACGATTAGGTCGGCATTGATGTCTTTTGCTTGCTGAATTGCTTTTTTTGTTTTATGCCAAATGGGTGGGGCGATTTCTTCTTTAATGTCAAAAACAACCACTTTTTTTTCCTTGTTGGCAGTGTCTGTTGTGTCTGAAGTGGATTGTGCAGCAGAGACCATTGTTAAAAGAAGGGCCAAAGAACAAATGAATGATTTTAATAGCTTCATTATCAATATTTTATATTTTTACATCCTTCTGTTATCACTCTATGTGCATGAATTGATGCCCACAGTTATTTGGGAATTACTCTGTACTCGAAGAGAATAACTCCCTGCTCTCCAAAAATACAATGCTTTCTTCAAACTGCGCATATCTTTTGATATTTTATCAAAGATGTCGTTGAATTTGATGAAATTGCTTTTAATTTTTGGATGAATTATAGGAAATATCTTTTGCCTCTCGAGCCAGATGGAAGGATAATAAATTGATTGAGCAAGATGGGCAATAAAGTGTTCTCTAAATTCAGAATAAATTCCTGAACAGAGTTGGAATGATGTTTTTTGGAGATGAATCGAGAGAAATTGTGTTTTTATAAATTTGGGCTATTTATGTTTATCACGGTATAACTTCTTCCATGCCCTGCGATCCCAGAAATTTCGCGACCAGTATTTTCCCCAGCGGATATTGGTCCATAAACGCTCATGAAAATAATAAAAAATAATCTTTGCGAAGAGTTCAATAATTGTGATAAAAGACGCGGTTTGAACGACATCATTAAAGGACTTCTCAGAGTATCGTCGAAAAATCACAAAAACAATAAGCCATGTTGTTGCCGAAGCAATAAGCCTCCAACTAATTGCCTTGGCAATACTTCTGGATGGGCTGTCCTTCACTCTTGTATCTAAATCGGTAATGTCCGGCTTTTTGGGATTTTTTTGCATTTGTGTTATTTCGTTCCTATTGCAATAATACTAAGAAAAGGTTTTTAAGCAAAATATTTATTGAAAATATTCATCATATTATTGTGCATGAGCGTATTACTAGCGAGAATCTCTTTGCGTTCAATAAAATTGGTAGATCCTGAAAAGTCACTGATATGCCCACCAGCTTCTTTAACGATCAGTATTCCGGCGGCAATATCCCAGATATTCAGTCCGTATTCATAAAAAGAGTCAAACCGGCCACAGGCTACATACGAAAGATCAACGGCTGCAGAACCCAGGCGCCTGAGTCCTCTTGTACGCTTCATTAATTGACGGAAAACCTGCAAATATTTATCCAATGAACTATAATCATAATAGGGAAAGCCGGTAGCAATCAGGCTGTCGTGCATACTATCAACTTTGCTTACCTGTATCGCTTTTCCGTTTAAATAGGCGCCGCCATCTCTCCAAGCAGAAAAGCATTCGTCTTTGTTGATTTCGTAAACGACTCCGCAAAGGGGAATGTTTTTTGTTGTCATTAATGCAACACTTACAGAATAAACCGGAACGCCATGGATAAAATTCGTTGTGCCATCTAGTGGGTCAATTACCCAATGGTAGTTTTTGCCCGTTTTGGCAATTGTTTTTTCTTCGGTAGTAAAACCAGCTTCAGGGAGTAAATCTTTTAGCTTCTTTACCAATAATTCTTCTGCTGAGATATCGATTCGGGTTACAAATTGATTGACATCTTTTGTGATAACATCCACAGAATTAATCTTTTCAGATTCTCCTCTGATGAATTCACCTGCTTCTTTGCAAACTAGGATAATCTTGCCGGTAAGCTCTTGTAAATTATGCATGTTGATGGCTCTGTTTTTTGTTTCTATATATAAAATAAATTGAGCCAATAAGACCCAGTAAGAAAAGTGAAACAGCAATAATTTGCGCTTGTGTTACCTCAAGGCCAAGAAAAGTATACTCGATATTCACACGGATGCGTTCAATAAAAAAGCGCTCCATACCATTAAACATCAAATATATACTAAACAGTAAACCGGGAACATGAATTTTTTTGCGAATACTCCAGAGGATGATAAAAATAAGAGTTCCCATTACTGTTTCGTAGAAAGGTGTGGGATAAACTGCTTCCCCGAGTACATGGCAATGCGTTCCAGAGCAGTTATGAAGCATAATTCCTTCATTAATAACATTATGTGGGTAATCAAATGCCCATATCCAATCCGGTAAAAACCACCAATCGGGGATTGGATGTGCATTCACAATTCCCCAGCATCCATCTCCGGAAATCTGACATCCAATACGCCCGACGGCATAGGCCAAAATTAAAGCCGGGGCAACACTGTCGATAAAATGTAGTGTGGGAATGCCTTGTTTTTTGGTGTAAATAATGAGCGCAATTGCTGCAACAATAAGCCCGCCATAAAAAGCTAGCCCGCTAAAGCTTGTGAGAGTGCCTATTGGATCAAGGAAAAAATCATCGAGATGTTCAATAATATCGAATAATTTGGCGCCTAAAATGCCAAAAATTGCTGCGATAATGGCAATATTGCCTGTGAGTTGGTATGGGTGAACCTGTATTGTAGTGGTTTTTGGAGGGTCGAGTTTTGCTTTGTTTTTGCTATACCAGGTCCAGCCTGTAGAGACGATTGCTAAAATGATTCCTGCTAACCAACTGCCTGTCCAGCTTATTAATACATCCTGTGGATTATTAGCAAAATTTGTATAATCAGTCAGTATTGGAATGATCTTAAAGCCAATCACAAAACCACTTAATCCGGAAATTATTAATTCCTGAACGCTTGCGGCTTTTCCTTCTGTTATCTGAATTTCCTTTGCCTTCAGTAAGCCATCTTTTTCCTTGCGTTTTAATTCAAGAAAAATCAAAATGGCTGCTGTTACAAAAGCCATGGCCACCATAAATCCATAGCTCTGTATGGGCAGATTGATATTGGTGCCAAAAAGGTCGTTGATCAGGTCGCTAAGTTTTGGGTACATATTATTAAATGTTAAAAACAGCTTCTTCTAAATCGAGTGAATGGAGATTTGCTCTGCTAAGAGTATTTGTAAGTTCTTCATTATAAATACTTTTTACCCGAATATAATTCTCTGTAAAGCCATACATAAAACCATTGATGTTCTGATGTTCAAAAAGCACATTGGCTTCATTATTAGTATTTTCCAGATAGAATTGTCTTTTTTTCTCATCTGAAAGTCTTTGGAGCTCATGGCTTCTTTCTCGACGTACATGAACATCAATAGCGGGTTTAATCTCCAAGGCTTTTGTTCCGGGGCGCTCAGAATATGTGAAAACATGCAAATAACTAATGGGAAGCGAACGAACAAAATCCATAGCATTTTGATGGTCTTCTTCTGTTTCCCCGGGGAATCCTGCAATAATATCCACTGCTATACAGGCTAGGGGAAGAAGTTTTTTAATCGCCAGAACACGGCTCGCAAAAAGTTTGGTGTCGTATTTCCTTTTCATCATTGAGAGAATTCGGTCGCTGCCCGATTGAAGCGGGATATGGAAATGTGGTGCAAAAAGCTTCGATTGTGCAATAAATTGGATGATTTCTTCATTGAGCAATTCCGGTTCCACAGAGGAAAGCCTGATGCGTTTGATTTTTTTTAATTCATCCAACGCATTTAATAATCCCAGAAAATTTTCACCCTGATGCTTGCCAAAATCACCCACATTTACTCCTGTAAGCACAATTTCTGCAGCACCTGTTGCTTCGGCTTCTTGCGCAACTTTAAGGCTTTCTTCAATGCTTGCACTTCGGCTTCTTCCCCGTGCAAATGGAATGGTACAATAGGTGCAAAAATAATCGCAACCATCCTGCACTTTCAAAAATGTACGTGTTCTGTCGCCTTGAGAAAATGCCGGTTTAAAGGCCAAAAGCTGCTCTTCTCCTTCTTGATTGTTCTTGTTTTGGTGATATGCTGAAATATTATATTTCTTGTCGTTGCCTAAAAGGATGTCAATCTCAGGGATTTGTGCGAGTTCTTTATGGCGCATTTGCACATAACAGCCTGTTACGGCAAGTTTGCTCAAAGGATGGCGCTTTTTGGTTTGGCGGATGAGTGCACGGCATTTTTTCTCTGCGATTTCCGTAACCGTGCAACTGTGAATAACATAGAGATCTGCTTCTTCTTTATAAGAAACAACTTCGTAGCCATCTGCACGAAATTTTTGTGCAATGGATGATGTTTCTGCAAAATTCAGCTTGCATCCGAATGTATGAAATGCTACTTTTTTCATTATGGGGCAAAGATACTATTTGCCGCCGATTTAGCAGTCTTTTCAGACGGGCAGGCAGTGAATCAGAAACTCAGCTGTATTTTATTGCTCCATACGCTTTAAATACTTGGTTTATAATAGTTTTTGATCTAGCTGATTCAATGCTTTCAAAAAATACAGCAAAGATTTTTATTTTATTAACGAATGATTTTGCAGTACTTTTGCAAAAAATTTAGTGTTATGCAGGAACTTTTTTCTAATGAATACCTCGCTTTCTTTCTTATTGTTGCCTTGGGTTTGCTTTTGGGCAATATCAAAATTAAAGGTATTTCCCTTGATGTTTCTGCTATTATTTTTGTTGCACTGGTTTTTGGGCATTTTGGTTTTAAAATTCCCGATCTTATTCAAAAAATCGGATTAATCCTGTTTATTTATTCTGTTGGTATTCAAGCAGGACCCGGATTTTTTAGCGCATTTAAACAGCAAGGGAATAAATTAATGATCTTGGCACTTGTTGTTGTGCTCAGCGGCGGATTAATTGCTGCACTTATGGCATGGCTTTTTGATCTGGATTTTGCTCTTGTTGCCGGTATTTTTAATGGTGCGCTTACGAGTACGCCTGGTTTAGCTGCTGCAATTGAGGCAACGAATTCCCCTGTGGCGTCCATTGGCTATGGTCTCGCTTATCCGTTTGGTGTTATTGGTGTGATTCTTTTTGTCCGCCTAACGCCAAAGCTGTTTCGCTTGAATATCAAAAAAGCGGAAGAGGATTATATGAAGGAGATCTCCAGTGATTTTCCTGAAATCATCAATAGGAATTTTATAGTTAAAAATCCCAATGTTTTTGGGAAAACCTTAGGGCAACTGGCAATACGTTCAATGACCGGTGCCAGTATCAGTCGTATTATGCATCAGGACAAAGCATCCACACCAAATGCCGGAACAATCATGCATGAGGGTGATTTTGTTAAGGCTGTTGGCACTGCAGAAAGCCTGGAAAAATTTTCTTTGCTTGTTGGTGCTGCAACGGAAGTGCAAATTCCTTTGAGTAAAAATCATGCAGTTCGCCGTGTTCTGGTTACAAATAAAGAGATGGTGAGTAAACGTCTTGGTGATTTAGGTTTATTTACTCGTTATCAGGCTACTGCGACCTGTATCAGACGCGCCGGAATTGATCTCACCCCTTTTGCTACAACCCGCCTGCAATTTGGTGATCGCATTATGATTGCCTGTCCGGAAAGCAATATGCTCAAATTAAGGGAGCTGCTCGGAGACAGCCGACAGAAACTTGCGGAGCTTGATTTTCTTCCTGTAGCCATTGGGATTCTGATTGGTGTCCTTATCGGTCAACTGGAATTTCCTATTCCCGGTTTGCATTTCAAACTTGGCCTAACAGGTGGAGTGCTCGTGTCTGCTTTGGTGCTCAGTAAAATCGGTAAAACAGGCTCGCTTTTATGGAATATCGGTGGTTCATCAAATCAACTGATTCGAAAAATTGGGCTCATATTTTTTCTGGCAGCAGTGGGAACCAATGCCGGAGGAACTTTTTTAGAAACTATTCGGCAAAATGGCTTTTTGCTTTTTGGAGTGGGTGCGCTTATCACAATTGTACCAATGATATTGAGCTTAATTGTCGGGCTTTATATTTTGCGGATTAATCCACTTAGTTTGCTTGGCGCAATGACAGGAAGTATGACAAGTACTCCTGCTTTGAGTGCGATTGAACCTATGACTGAAAGCGATGCTCCGCAGATTGCTTATGCGACAGTATATCCGATTGCCTTGGTCCTTTTGATCTTGGTGAGTCAGCTGTTTGGTTTGCTTGTTTAGTGCCGCAAAAAAGAAAGCCCTGCAAAAAACTGATACAAGTTTTTTGCAGGGCTTTTTATTGCGTTTTATTGATTCTATTCGAGATCAAATCCATAATCAACTCCTTTGTCAATGGCGGGAACTCCTTCGATCATCCATTTTGGAGCAGGTTTTTCTTTTAAATAGTGGTCGAAAAATTGTTGCAACCGTTTGCTGAGATCCATGCGATTTCCCCAGTTTTCTTTTTTCAGATTATGGCTGTCGCCATTATAGGTAAGCATCCAGCATGGCTTATTCAGGCGCCTCATTGCAACAAACATTTCAATGCCTTGATACCATGGCACCGCTCCATCATTATCATTATGCATAATTAATAAGGGGGTTTGTACCTTATCGGCCATAAAAACTGGTGAATTGGCAAGGTATTGCATGGGTTTTTCCCAAAGAGTGCCGCCAATACGGCTTTGGGTGTTTTCATACTGAAACATTCTACTCATACCTGATGCCCAGCGTATTCCGCCATATGCACTGGTCATATTACTCACCGGGGCACCTGCTTCGGCAGCAGCATATAAATTTGTTTGAGTAACCAAATAGGCAACCTGATATCCTCCCCAGCTTTGCCCTTGAATACCAATATGTTTGTTGTCGACATAAGGTCGGTCCATCATTTCTAAAGTTCCGCTCACAATCGCATTATAGGCATCCTGTCCGGGATAACCGGTTCCATAAACGATGTCCGGGATAAAAATAAGGTATCCATTGCTCGTGAAATAAGGGAAATTAATTACCGAACGGCTTGGCGATGGAATATAATGCCTATAGAGGTTTTCTGAATAGGTTTCATAGAAATAAACCAGCATAGGGTATTTTTTTGTGCTGTCGAAATCTTCGGGTTTATAGAGTAGCCCTTCTAGTTTTACACCATCAGACGAAGTCCATGATACCAATTCTTCCGTCATCCAGTTAAATTCTTCCTGCTGTGGGTTGGTATTGGTAAGCTCCCTTTCTTTTTTGAATTGTATATTGCTGATATAGAGTTCCGGATAATGCTGAACATCTCCCATTCTCCAGATGATTTCTTCGGCATTACGCGCTTTTTTTATTCCACGGAATTCCGCTTTTTTCTTGATTAAGGTTTTGGGATTGGATGCATCTTTTGTGTTGAGGCTGAAAAAAGCTGATTCCTTTGATGTTTCATCAAATCCCGAGAGGATAATGTGCTCAGGAATCGTATTTATATCGCGATTCAGTCTTCTGTATCTCAGGCGGACTTTGTGCTTTTTACCGTATCCATTCGTTAGGAGCTGAGGTTGTTGTTCCATTTCTGGATCTATTTTCCAGATATCAAAACGATCATAAATATAGACAAAGTCGTCGTTTTTACTCCATCCCGCAAGGCCATAAGGTCCGGGAAGAACAGGCATATTATGCTTTTCATTATAAAAAACAGGGCTAAGCTTTGATGTTAAAGAATACTGATCGCCGTTGCTTGTGTTTTGGGATTTCCAGCTGCTGTCTGCCTGATCGTACCATACAAAATACTTGCCGTCAGGGGAGAGGCTTTTCCCGGATGCTTGCTTTTGGAGCAACAGCTTTCGTTCGCCTGTATTGAGGTCAACAATATAATAATCCTGATACCAGGTGTCCCAGCTTTGAAGTTTTTGATAGGGTTTTGGGTTGATGCCCAAAGTATAATTTCCGTTTCCCTCGAAAGGTAATTGCAAATTGGGAAGTGCTTCATCGCATAATTGCAGGCTTTTCTGTTCTTTAATATGCCATAAAGCGGCATACGATTTTTTCAGGTCTGCAGCCTTGTTTTTTAATTGCTGCGGTTGCAAACGATCATCCGTCCAGCTCCAGACATCCAAGCGGGCTATCTCGTCTTTCATCAGGCTGTCTTTGGTTTCCTTTGGTGGAATTGGCGCTGTTGTATACCATAATTTGCTGCCATCTTTTGAAAAACCTAAATGGCCGTTTTCTGAAACGCACCATCCCTTAGGAACGGAAGCTGTTGTACTGTCGATGATTTTTTGTGCTGCTGCAAACTCTTCAGCCCAGGAGTAAAGACTATATATTTTTTGCTTGCTGGTATCCGCTGAAAAAAGAAATGCTGCTTGTTTCCCTTCGCTATCCAAACAGATTTTTTTGGCTGTGCCAGCTTCTTGCAAGATGTATTTTAGTTGTTCTGAGCGTCCGTCGAACACAGCAACCTTAACGGAATCAATACTATCGCCAACTGTTTGTATGAAAGCCATAAGCTGACCATTATCGGAGATGCTGTATTCTTCAACTTTTTCGAAGCTGTGGCTGAGCCCTTTTGTAGGATTGAGTAATACCAATCGGTTTCCTTTCTCCTTCTTTTTCTTTTTGGGTTTTTTGATTTCTTTTTTTGTGCTGTCTTTAGGCTCCGGCTTTGTAGTATCGGCTGGTGGTTTTAGGCCATCATGCAAAATTGCCATCCAATCGCCCCCGTCTTTTGGTACTTTAAAGCTTTTGAGTTTTTCAAATTTTTGACTGCTGTCCACATCCATCAGATAAACAAAAAGTGAATCCTTTGGTAATTTATCTTTTTTTGTTTTGGCAATTTTTAGTGCCCTGATGGTGTCGAATTCCGGATAAATGCGGAAGGCCAGATAATTGCTTTCGGGGGAGAAGACTGCTTTTTTGGCGCGTTCAAATACTTTATTGTGTTTTTTCTTCGCATTAAATAAATAGAGTTTTCCGTCGCCACGAGCCGGGTTTATTTCACAGCTAACCCAATTACCATCTGCTGAAATCTGTTCATTTTCAATGTTTTTCCATTGAGCATACTCATTATGGGAAAGTGTTTTTTTATTTGTTTGCGCTTCAGTCTGCTTGATGCTGATAATCATAAAAAGCAGAGCTAATCCAAAGGAAAGATATTTCATAAGTTTTGATTTTGCCTCAAAGTTAAAAAATCCCCAAATCTGAGGGCTGTTTTTCCATAATATGGAATTAATCTTTTTTGCGTATAATTTTATAGCGTAGGTCAAAAATATTCCATTTGTTTTTTCCGACAGTCAATAGAACAACTCCAAAGATGGAAATGATGCCGCCAATAATTTGATAGGATAAGGGGAGAATGCCGAAAATGAGCCAACTGCCCATCATAACAAACAGGCCTTTGCTGCTTCCTATAACAGAAGCGCGTGAGGCTTCGATATATTTTAATGCGGTATAACCGGCATAAACAGTGAGAAAAGGTCCTAATATTGAGCCAAGTAAAACATTAATAAAGGCTGTTTGGGGAATATAAAAGGATGATCCGGTGGCAAACATGGCTATGGCTGAAAAGCCAAAAATAAACAGGCTTCTGTTCATACTTAAAACGGTAGGATCGATGGCTTTGATGTTTTTCTTCACAAGAATAGAAGAAATCGCAAAAAGCAGAGAGGAAAGCACAACATATCCGGCTCCTGAAATAAATATGCTTTCACTGATACTGCCGGGTTTATAGGATATAATTAAAGCTCCAAGTAGAGTTACAATTAAACCAATAATTTCCAGTCTTCTGAAGCGTTCATGTAGGAATATAAATCCTAAAATTCCAACAAATAAAGGGCCTGTATTTGCAATAAATGAGACAATTGCAGGATTTTTCATTACAGAAATCGAATAGAAAAAAAGGCTGGTGCCTGCAATCTCGAGTAAACCTATAATGACTAATAAGTAGCGTCCTTTTTTATTGACTTTTTGGATGCATCTTAGTTTTCCGCTTACAGTATTGAACAGTAGGTTCCAGCCCATACCAAACAAAAACCAGTAAAAACCGAATTGTGCCAGATCGATTTCCCTAAAAGCTGCTTTACTGAATAGATAAACATTGGAAGTGGCTATAATGGAGATGAATACAAAAAGGTACCCTTTCCATGTTTCATTTTGCTGTTGCTTCATCTTTTTGGGTGGTTGATTTCTTTATAATCTACCTTCTGAAACAAGTCGTATTGTAAAAAGTTTTGATATTAGTCGTCCAGTTCCGAAAAAACAGTTTTTTGAATCCTGTTTACTAGGGTTGCTACTTGCGATTTTGTGTTGCTCAGGAGTATGATGCTGAGGTCTTCTTCAGGAAATCTGGTATGGCTTGCTGTAAACCCATTCCATAATCCATTGTGATAGATGGCTTGGTGTTTTCCGAAATTTTTCATCCTCCAGCCCAGTCCATAATTCACAGAACGCCATCTGAGTTTGGTTTTTTGTGTGGCAAGCATTGCCAAAGAATCAGGGATAAGGTAGTTTTGTTGCAAAGCCCTGTCCCATCGCGCCATATCTTCAATAGTTGTGAACACACTTTTATCGCCAACAACCTGATCGAGCGGGTCAAATTCATAGCTCCTGCGCCAGCGTCTGGATGTTGTATATCCTTTAACTGGGCTGCTCAAAGTGTCATAAATGTCTTGTTGCCAAGTAAAACTGTTGTACATGCCCAATGGCCCAAATATATTTCCTGATATCCATTGCTGATAGCTGATGCCTGTAATACGCTCGACTAAAAGTGCCAGCATAGCATAACCGGTATTTGAATATAAAAACCTGCGCCCGGGTTTAAAATTTAAGGGCAAATTATATTTTATTATGAGGTCTAAAACATCTTCATTGCTTAATGGTGTGTCTTTATCCCAATGTTTATCAACAAGATACATATAATTTTGCAGCCCACTGGTGTGGTTGAGCAATTGATGGATGGTGATTCTTTCGTATGGAAATTCCGGAATATATTTTTGGACACTATCTTCAATATTGAGCAAGCCTTTGTTATGAAGCATCAAAATGGCCGTAGCTGTAAATGGTTTGCTTACAGATGCAAGCTGAAAACGGGAATCTTCCCGAAGTTTCTTCTTTTGGCTAAAATTAGCATAGCCATGAGAATAGGTCAGCAAGGGGTTGCCTTTGAGCATAACCAGGGCATTTCCATTAAACCCACTGTTTTTGAGTAGCTTCTCGATGGTAGATGATAGTTTCTCGATTTTTTTTGCCGGGATATTTAGAGGGGCGGGTTCATAGGTAAATCCGGAAATCATAATACTATCCATCGCCCTTTGTTGAGCCTCTTGTTGCGAACAACTAAAGAACAATAAAGGGAAGAAGACAATTAAAAATTTCCAGTTGATCCGAATCATCAATAGTAAAGCTTATTCTTGCAAAAGTACACCCTCTCGAAAAGGGGGAGGCAAAAATACTGCAAAAAATATTAACTTTACGCTTTGTTTTGTTAACGATAAACGAATGAATCTTTTTACAAAAGGCCTTTTAACGGCTGTTTTTTGCGCAATTAGCTTTTTTGGTATTAGCCAACAGCTTGATTATGACTTTAGAATTACAGCTCTTGGGGTCAGGGGAGGGCTTCAGGCGGGCAATCTTTCTGCATATTTGCTTTCTTCTGGTGCTGACACAAGCTATATTTGTCTTGATGGAGGCTCTGTTTTTCAAGGCTTAAAAACAGCCGAACAAAAGAATAGTCTCTATTTTACAGGCTTAAAAGCCCCTTTGGTTCAGCGAATTATGAAAAATCGCCTTAAGGCTTTCCTTATATCACATCCGCATCTTGATCACCTGAACAGCTTTGCCCTCAGTACGCCGGAGCTTGGCTCTGCCGATGTATATGCTGATGGCTTTTGTTTGAAGAGCATCAAAGACTACCTGTTAAATAACGTAATCTGGGCTAATTTTGGGGATTCCGGTATTAAGCCTGCTTTGGGACGTATCCATTATAAAGAATGTCCTTATTTTCAGGAACAAAGTATTAACGGAACTCCGTTTTTTGCGACTTGCTTCCCACTTTCCCATGGCGCAATGACATCCACTGCCTTTTTAATTAGAAAAGACGAGTCTTATTTTCTTTATCTCGGCGACACAGGTGCCGATCGTATTGAAAATTCAGGGAAACTGGACAGCCTTTGGAGTGCAATTGCGCCACTCATTGATGCTGGTCAACTAAAGGCGATCATGATTGAAGCGTCATGGCCATCAAAAAGGGCAGATCAACAACTTTATGGACATCTAACACCAAAATTATTGTTGGAAGAACTGCAAAAGCTTCAACAGAAATGTGCGCATTTCGCCCCCTTGAAAATCTTCGTAACACATATCAAAGCCTTCGCATTTAATCGCGAAGAAGAAGTGAAATTGATTTATAATGAACTGCAAACAGCAGCTGTTCCTGATTTTGAATTCATTATCCCGGAACAGGGGGAAACCTATGTTTTTTAAAATGGATATTATTATTGAGCTTATCGGACAATATCATTAAAAGCCATTTAAAGAGTGTTTTAGGATTTATTAAAAAACAAATTAATGCATAAGAAAATCCGGTTTTTTTCACATAAACCCCTTGCCTTTCAGTTGAACCTGATTTTGTTGCCTATTGCTGCTGCAATTTTGATTTTCACCCTTTTCTATAAAATTTCTTTTATAAAAAAGACCATACTTGAGTCGGCACAGAACAATGCCGAAAGCATTACAATAACTGCAGCAAATTATATTTCGGGTGTTCTTGAACCGGCAGAACGTCTTCCTCAAAATGTTGCCCTTAGTTTGGATTCTGGGTTTTTTGCTGAAATGGATCTTGATGAAATTGTTACGGGAATGCTTAAGACTAATCAGGATATTTTTGGAGCGGCTATTGCCCTGAAACCGGATAAATATTCTTCGGGAGAAGCAGTATATGCTTATCGCTCAGATTCAGGTATTCGCATAAAAGACCTGCATACAAAGGAATATAGATATACTGAAAAAGAATGGTTTTTGCGTCCAATAAACATGGATTCGTCTTATTGGACACAGCCCTATTTTGATGAAGGCGGCGGCGATGTGATGATGATTTCCTATTCTGTGCCTTTTCGTGCCGGTGACAATAAACCCGCCGGCGTTGTTACTGTGGATATTGACTTAAAATGGCTTGATTCCTTTGTTAAAAACCTGCAAATTATTGAAGATGGTTATGTTTTTCTGATTGATCAATCAGGTAGAATGCTGGCCGGGCCGCGAAATATAGAGAGCTTGCCGCCAAGTATTTTGCATGATAAAGAAATTTTGGACCGCCTGCCTGAATTGGCCAAAATTGGAAGGCGAATGATCAAAGGAGAGATAGGCTTTGAAGAAATTCACGCGGATTCAATAAATCAGGATTTGCATGTGTATTTTGCGCCACTGAAATCTGTTGGGTGGTCTCTTGGTGTTATTTATCCTGAAAATCAATTGTATGAAGGTATAAGTACAATGAATTATAGTTTGGCAATTATTGGGTTAGTGGCGATATTAATGCTGTTTTTTCTGATCATTCTGGTTTCACGAAAAATAACGCGCCCAATTACCTCATTGGCTCTCGCAATTAGGAATATAGGCTATGGTAATCTTGATGCCGGTATTCCTGATATACGAACAAGCAGAGAAACAAGAGAGTTGTCAACGGCCTATATTGCCATGCAAAATCAGTTGCGGTCCTATATTTCTGACCTGAAATCTGCTACTGCAGCAAAAGAAAAAATAGAGAGCGAATTAAAAATTGCCCATGGGATTCAGCAAAATATGATCCCAAAAGTGTTTCCGCCTTTTCCCGATCGAAAAGAACTCGATGTCTATGCAATTCTTAATCCTGCGCGAGAAGTTGGAGGCGATCTCTACGACTTCTTTTTTGTGGACGATCATCAGCTTTGCTTTGCGATTGGCGACGTGTCAGGGAAAGGAGTTCCGGCGGCTTTATTTATGGCCATTACTCGTACCCTTCTCAGGGCAAAAGCAACCAAAGGTCGGGAAGTGAATGAGATAGTAAAGCAAATGAATATCGAACTTTGCAGGGATAATGAGGATTCGATGTTTGTGACCTTCTTCCTCGCGATTTTGGATCTGAGAACAGGAAAATTGGCTTATTGCAATGCTGGACATAATTATCCATGGTGGCTTAAAAAAGAAGGAAATGTGCTTTTAGGCCCGGGGCAGGGTTTGCCTCTGGGGATTTTTGCTGATCAGGAATATGGGCTAGGACATATTCAATTGCAGGCAATGGAAAGCTTGGTGCTGTATACCGATGGAGTGCCCGAAGCAGTAAATATCAATAATGACTTCTATTCGGATGAACGCCTAGCAAAATTGCTTGAAAATAATAAACTCGCAGCACAGCCTGATTTAATTTGCCTTGAAATACTCGAAGATACTTTGGCGTTTGCAGGGGAAGCCGAGCGCTCAGATGATATTACATTGCTCGCTTTATCTTATTTTGGATCAACCGAAACAACAGAAAACAAGAAGTAATCGATGAACTAAATGATGCATGAAGCATGAAAACAAATTGCACCCTTTTGAAAAAGAATCATTACATTTGTTAACTGAACACAATAAATTATGTGCGCTGAATCACTTAGGGTAACAAATAATATTGCTGCAATTAAAGATATTGCTGTTTTTATTGAGCAATTGTCAGAAAAATGGACATTGCCAATAAAAGCAAGTTTTAGTATAAACCTTATCCTTGAAGAATTGATTAGCAACATCATTTTTTATGGATATCAGGATAAATTGATCCACTATATTGATATCTCCATCACTCGGAATGAAACGAAGAATAGCCTGCTTATTACAATTGAGGATGATGCTTCTGAGTTTAATTTACTGGATGTGGAAGATAAAAATGTACTGAAAAAAACGCTGGAAGAAAGGGAAATAGGTGGACTCGGAATTCATTTCGTGAAAAAAATGATGGATGACGTTTCTTATAAACGCATCGGTAATAAAAATAGGGTACAACTTACTAAAAAATTGTCCAATGATTAATATTACTGAAAAACAAGAAGGGGAATTAATCATTCTTGAACTCTCCGGCAGACTCGACTCAAATACTTATTTGCAGGCCGAGGCGGTTTTCACAAAATATTTTCAGCATCAGGACCTGCATCATATGCTGGTTGATTGCTCCTCTTTGGGTTTTCTGAGTTCCTCAGGTATTCGGATTTTTTTAATGGCAATGAAAAAATATAAAGCTAAAGGGGGGCGTTTCGTTTTATGCGGCCTCTCCGAAGATATACACGAATTGTTTGAATTCTCAGGTTTGCTCCCTTTTTTGGAGATATGGGACGATCAACACACAGCATTAAATAAATTGAGAACAGCAAAATAAATTATATATGGAAATTAAGGAAGTGAATCAGGGAAAACGTAGGATACTCGCTGTAGATGGGCGTTTGGATACTTTGAACTACGGAATTTTTGAGAATAAATTGAACGAACTCATGGCTGATGATGTGCAGGAAATTGTGGTTAACTGCGAAAAAATGGATTATGTAAGTAGCTCCGGCTTGCGTATTTTTCTCATGTTCCTGAAGGCATTAAAAGCTAAAAATGGCCGTTTTGTCCTTTGCTCCCTTCAGCCAAATATTCGGGAGATATTTGAAATTGCAGGCTTTGCCAGTATTTTTGAAATCGTTGGAAATGAAACTGATGCAATTAACACTTTGGATAAATAGTTGAATATGAGTAATTTTATTCATTATCGGGATCCCAATTCGCAGGAAATGCAGGAGCACTTAAGCAATCTGCCTACCTGCCCCGGAACCTGTATTTTTATAGATATAACCAATTCAACAGCAATTAAATATAAATCAGGTATTGCGCATTGGGGACGATTGCTCAATAATACCTTTAACCTGATCACTTTCCTGAATGATTTCCCTGATAATATCGTGAAAGGGATTGGAGATGAAATTATGCTCTATATCCCTGACGGTGTCCTTAAAGAAAAGTCGACCTATACCGATTATTTTTCCCTGCTTTTTGAAATCTATGCTACGCTTGATAACATTAAAAATTTTCCGCTTGAAGACCTTTTCCTGAACTGTAAAGTCGGAATTCATTATTGTACCGATGTTTATAATATCACCTATTTCGAGAAATATAATGATTATTACGGCAAGGATGTCGATCTGTCTGCACGACTGATGTCAAAATCGAAGGTGAACAGAATTGTGCTTAGCGAAAAATATTATGAAAAAGTGCAGAACGATTTGGAACAAAATCCGGCTTATAGAAACTCCAAGCTCCCTAGCCTTATTTCAGAAAAATATATCGAAGATTTTAGAGGAGTACCCCATTCAACAGCTTTCCGGGTGATTGATGTTTAAAATAATTATTTTCCTGCGTTGATTTTTTTTCTGATTTCGCCAACACTCATTGGTTTGGAGATGATATTTTTTTGCTCATCCAATAAAAAGAAACTTGGCGTCGCATAAATATTGTATTTCAAAGCAGCATCACCGTCCCAGCCTTTTTGATCACAGGCGTTTTTCCAGGGCAAGTCAAGCTCATCAATTGCAGCTTTCCACTGTGTTTGTGATGTGTCAATCGAAAGAGCAATGATTTCGAGCTCGTCCCTTTCTGTGTTTTTATATAATTCTTTGAGCGAAGGCATCATATGTTTGCAATGCGGACACCAACTTGCCCAAAACACAAGCAAAGTATTTTTGGATTTGATTTCGCTTAGTTTTTCGTTTCCTCCCTTCAAAACTATGAAATCTATATCCGGAGCCGGCATCCCATTGGCTAATTTTTGATAATTTTTTAATCGTTCCGATAGGCTGCCTTCATCTTCTTTATGGCATGTTCCGTCTTCCGGCCATTGACTTGCAATATGTGCCAATACTTCATCAAAATGATATTGCTCAAAACCATGCACTAAATAGTTTAAAATTTGATTATAGACTTTGGGGTTTTCGCTTGCCTTGGCCATGATTTTATCCACTGCAGTCATAAAAGCGAGTTGAATTTCCTCGAAACTATAATCAGGATTGCTATAGAAAGACAAATACTCTATTGCCTTGGAGGTGTATGCATTGCTGTACAAAAGGTTTGTGTCTGAGAAGTCAAGTCCATAGAAAAATTCATTTTTTAAGGTTTCCAGTTTTTCGCGTTTCGGCATCCATGCCTGCAAAGTTGGGGATTTGCGCATGGCGATAAGTTTTGAGGCGAAGGTTTCCGGGGCTTTTTTACTTAGGATACGAATTAAAGAATCTTTTTCTCGTTCGAGAAAATCATAATGAAGTGCTATATCCTTGAAAAAAGGATCGCTGCGGGGATAATCATCCAGCAATGGGAACAATAAGCTAATCGCTGTTTCTATGCGGGTTTCCTCACGCATATAGCTATAAAATAAAGCATTTTCATCGGATTTTATCACTTCCAAACTTTCTTGTGGGGCGTTCCAATCAATAATTAAATCGATCTTTTTTTCCTGATGGATGATCAGATCAAAAAAACGTCCTTTCCCAAGATCCACTCTGTATAAACCACTACGTGTATTTTTCGGTAGATTGAATTGAAAGCTTCCGTTTTCAGTAGACTTACATGAATCTATCGGAGAAATTTGTTCGCCAAAATAGCTGCTGAGATAGATTTTTTCATTTTTGGGATAATTATTGATTTGGCCGCTAATATTGATTTGGCCGGAACAATTCCAAAAAATCAGAAAAGTGAAGAGGATCAGAAAAGCTTTTCTTAGAAGACTCATAGTTCTATATTTGATGTTCTGCAAAAATATAATTGTTTATAGTGGCAATAAAATTAATTTATTCAATTGCCTTATTGTTTTTCGAGTTGATAAAAAGGATGGTACCCATATGTTCGTAGCCATCAAAAAGTTGTTCTTTATAATGCCTGAGGCTTTCTTCACGAAAGCCAATAAGTGTAAGTCCGGCGTCTTTTGATTTTTCGATGATTTGTTTTTTTGCGGATATATCTTCCTGCTCCAGAATAATTTCAATATTATTTGTTGTAATCGGAAGTCGTCCACTAACCACAAGTTCGTTCATTTTTTGTTTGGTTTCTTCCAATTGTTCTTCTTTGCAGATATCAAATATCTTGATGCCTGCTTTTTTCCAATCGGGATGCCCCAAAAGAATAAAGCTCAATAAGATCATCAGATTGGCGTTTTCCGTATCTGTCGATTTGATCCATACATGGATGCCGTTGCGGTATTGGATTTGCCTTTTGCTTGATGCCAATATACATACATCAAAATCGCCTGCACTCACAAGAGCATAATTCTCTGTAATTTCTTTTAGCTTTTCCGGTTTATCTTTATCGTATTCAAAAATAACCATATTGTTTTCCATGCCCGATATGCCCGGGATTTGGATCGATTGTGCCACAGCGGAAGTATAGGATGGACTCACTAATGTGTCTATATACACGTGGTTATGGGTGTGGCTCGTTGATTGGATTAAGCGTTCTTGTTCGCTTTTTGCTTGCTCGGAAGTGTTTTTTGAATAATACCCGTCAATACGATGCAAAAAAGTGCCAAACCCATATTTATAGGAAATCCAGTTCAGGAGCTTAAAAGCTGTATTTCTGTCAAAACTGTCTTCGCTGATGCAAATGGCACTTGGGCGCCATTCGATGAAAGAGCGGGTGCTGTACTTTTTTTGTAGATATACTTGCAAATTCCTGTTCAGCTGAAACAAGGCATTGGCAAAAATTGAGGCAATTCCTTTTTGCGTTTTATGATATGCATTCATAAAAAGGTAGAGGCCTGTCATCATAATGACAGATAAAAGTGCGTAAGGCGTATTGATTTTAAACATTACCCATACAGAAACAACAAAGCCAATAAGGGAAAGAGGCCATTTTGAACGGAAACTTGGTCGGTAGGATGGGGAAGACCCAAAATGGTTTAGAAAAGAAATGAGGCAAAGTGAGCCATAGGTAACCATAAAAAACATGGAAATGATTTCTGCAACGGCATTCACATTTCCTAAAGCAACAAAAAATAGGGCAATAATACTTGTTACTATGGTGGCATTTATTGGTTCGTCGTCTTTCTTACGTGATTTTGATAGCCATGTGTTGATGCCGGCGGAAGGAAATGCTTTGTCCATTGCAATTGCCTGTAATGTCCTGGGGCCAACCATAATACTTCCAATGGCTGAGGATACCGTGCTTGCAGCCAATCCCAAAGGGATTATAATGGCTCCGCCCAGTGCAATTTTCCCCATGATAAATTGATCGTTCATTAAATCTTGGGGAGTAGCAGATGAGGCTAATTTATAGCTGATCAGAAAATAAAGCACCATTCCAAAAACCGTTGCTAAAACTGTTCCCATCGGAATCGATCTGGCCGGGTTTTTTAAGTCGCCCGAAAGGCCAACACCGGCAGTCATCCCGGTAAAGGCAGGGAAAATAATAGCAAAAACCAAAAAGAACTGATCTGCATTTCTAAAACTTGCGTTGTCTAAACTAAAGCTGCTCTGAGCAGCAGCGGCCGGTTCTCCAAAAAAGAAAAGGATCAGTGATAGAAACAATATGCCCACAACAAAATACAATGCTTTTACTCCAATACTTGCCCCTTTATAAAACAGAAGGATTGCCAGACCAATCATTGAAGGAATACTAATGACTTGCCGCGGCAAATACACATCGAAGGATGCAGACATAAAATCGAAAAAGAACTGGAAGGCTTCTGTGAAGGCAATAATATAAAATGCTACGCTAATCGCTTGCGATAAATACAAGGCAATACCAATCGTGGCGCCAATATTCATTCCAAAGGATCTGGAAATAATAAAGTATTCTCCACCTCCTTCAACACGTTTATTGGTTGCTAATTCTGAAATTGCAAAAGCTGTTGGTATGGTAACCAGATGCCCCAATAATACAATTAGGATAACACCCCAAAAACCTAAAGTGCCAACGGCAAAGCCAAAACGAAGGAAGAGTATGGCTCCGAGTATTGTAGAAATGGCCGTAAAAAAGACCGGTGCTGTTCCGAATTTTTTATTTGTATTCATGGGTTATAATTATTGACTAAAAGTACATAATTTTTGGACATGCAAAAAACCCGGACTGATGTTTCAGCCCGGGTAAAAAAAATCCCAAAAATTATGAAAACAAAACTACATTCTTTTTTCTTTGATTCTCGCTTTCTTACCGCGTAATCCCCGAAGGTAAAAAATTCGGGCACGACGAACAACACCACGTTTGTTCACGATAATATCATCGATGAATGGCGAGGATACTGGGAAAATTCTTTCTACGCCGGTATTCCCGGAAATTTTCCTTACAGTAAAGGTTTCTGTTGGGCCACCGCCTACGCGTTGCAACACAACACCCTGGAACTTTTGAATCCGTTCCTTGTTACCCTCTTTAATTTTATACAGTACAGTAATTGTATCACCAGCCTTAAAAGCAGGCAATTTCTTCTGTTCAACAGTATCTTCTATAAACTTGATTAATTCCGGTTTGCTCATTTTAAGCTGATTTATTCGTTTCCTCAAAAATGAGTGCAAATGTACAGATATTTTTATTAGAATTGCAAGTGCACTTTAAAATTTTCCTAAAATTAATTGTAAGTGTTTTTTAATCATTTGATTTTCAATAAATTTAAAAGTAAATAGGATGGAAGCAGACCACACCTTTATCGTTGATCTCAAGCGTAGGGAAGGGAATTTTAATAAATCCCAATGCATTAAACATGATTTGAAGGAATTTTGATCGCGTTTTAATCCTCGGTAAATCCATATCCAATGACAGGTAAAATTGCCTGCGGCGCTCAAAATAGGGTAGAGGCACTCCATTATGCTCTGTAGGGTTCGATCGTGCCCCAATCATACCATCGGCTCCATAACCAAAGGAAACGTTCAGCCAGTCCGGGATGCTGCTGCTTTTCCCAATAAATGATTTTAGATTGCAGCTTAGCCAAAATGTCATTCCATTATAATCCTTAACAAGCCATTGAAAAATATTGCTCCCCAATAAATCCGATCGATAATCTGTATATTTCGTAGGGTGGAAGCTGTATTTTAGGATAATCCTTTGTTCTTTCCATAGAAGCTGTTGACTAATAAATATGGCTGAGCCTGCTGTATTGGCAATAATATCCCCAGGGCTTGCACCCCATTCTGCTGAAAAACCATCAAGTATTTCGATGGTTGATTGAAATAAAAAGCCCAAACTACCTCCATACCAAACTGCTTTTTTTTCAGGCAAACCGCTCCATCGCAAAGAAGTATAGCCTATACGGCTGATGTAATAGGAGGTCACCATATGGCCTACTTTATCCATTTGAAGCCATTCATTATTATCGTTAATGAAATGAAAGCTGCTTTGGGGATAATCTTTGTACCATAAATAATATAATCCAGTTAAGGAACCTGCAATAGCAGCACCTTCCATTATTAAAACGGTACGCAGCCTTTTTTTATGCAAACTATCCGGATATTCTAACAATCCCGAGCTCGTTTGCCCATACTGCTTTGCGGGAAGCATCAGGGCAAGAAGCATAAAGAGGATTAGGCGCTTATGTAATATGTCAGTCCTTGTTCTACTCAAAGCTGCCTATGATTTCACGAACTTTGCTGACTTTTTCCTCAAGCAATGCCGCATCTTTGGCCTCTGCCAAAAACCTAAGGTATGGCTCTGTATTGGATGGGCGGATATTTAGCCACCAATCCTTAAATTCCATGCGATAACCATCAAAATCCATAAAAACAAGCACTTCTTCCGATTGCTCAAAATGCTTCTTTACGGCTTCCATAGCATCTGCCTTATGCTCAATCTTGAAATTGATTTCACCGGAATTGATGTAGGTGCCAATTTTTTGGATAAGCGATGAGAGGCTTTTCCCTTTTTCCTTGAATTTTTTAACAATGCCCAAAACAATTAATGCGGCAAGTATTCCTGAATCAGAATCATAAAAATCACTGAAATAATAATGCCCGGCAAGTTCACCGCCGTATAATCCGCTAATTTCCCTCAGTTTCTTGGCGGCATAGGCACGGCCGACCCTCCAAGTGTGCATCTCAGCGCCAAATTGTTGGAGGTATTCGCCTACTGCTTTTGAAGTACGGATGTCTTGCAGCACCTTTTGACCTTTTTCTTTTCCTTCAAGAAAATAATGCCCCAATAAAGCAATGATAAGATCGGGGGAAATGAATTGCCCTTTTTCGTCGACAAACATTACGCGGTCGGCATCACCATCAAATATTAAGCCTAGGTCGCAGTCATGCTTTTTAACCGTATCTTGAAGTTGCACAACATTTTCAGCGACCAAGGGGTTTGGATTATGCCCCGGAAAGTTTCCATCGGGATTCTCATTAATATAATAGGGTGCATCGCCCAATAGATCCCTAATAAAAAATCCGGCCATTCCATTGGAACAGTCAACGGCTAGCTTTAAGCCATCAAGTTTGGGTTGGTATTTTTTTTGAAAATCGAGATAATCTTCACGGAAATCTACTTTTTTAATGCAACCAGGCTTTGGATGCACCGTGAAGGCTTCATCCATCTGCATTTTCTCCTCGATTAAATGCAGGCCATCATCATAACCAATAGGCGTAGCTTTCGGTCCACTGACTTTCATGCCATTATATTCGGCAGAATTATGAGAAGCGGTAATCATGACAGACAAATCGTAATTTTGTTTGGCTGTCAGATAGTAGATCATGGGAGTCGTGCAAAGTCCTGCATCAGCAACATCAGCACCTGCTTCTGTGATTCCCCTGCTGAGGGCTTCAAATATTTCATCACTGCTGTTCCGGATATCGCGTCCAATGAGAACAGTTTTAGGATGGAATGTGCTTATAAGAAAACGCCCAATTTTATATGCATCTTCTTTATTAAAATCCTTATTATAGATGCCTCTAATGTCGTAGGCTTTGAATGCGTTCATTATTTGTAGATTTTGTTTCTATTAAGTGCTTGATGGTAATTACGCGCATTTATTGCATGTTGCGCTGAGTTTTTTGCAAAATTATGGTAGCCCGACAAATCGTCTTTTGCGCAAAAGAAATAATAAGCATGTTCTTCTGCATCGAGTACAGCATCGATGCTTTTTATGGAGGGCAGACATATCGGTCCTGGTGGTAAACCTGTATATTTGTATGTATTATAGGGGGATTCGTAATCCATATGGACAGTTAGTATCCTTCTTAAACCAAAATTTCGCGTCGCATATTTTAGTGTCGGATCGGCTTGCAAGCGCCAACCGGATTTTAAACGATTTAAATAGACTCCTGCAATGCGGGCTTTTTCATCGTTTTTATTGGTTTCTTTTTCAATAATACTGGCAATTGTGATGATCTCATTTTTTGAAAATCCCAGAGAATCTGCTTTTGCACTTCGTTCGTTATTCCAGAATTTTTTATACTCGCTTTGCATCCGGTTCAGCAGCTGTTCAGCATTTGTGTTCCAGAAAAATTCGTAGGTATTTGGGATAAAGAGTGCAATAGCATTGGCCGTATCCATATTGATGGCTGCCATTCTCAAACTGTCGTTCAATAAATTGATGATGGCTGTTGAGTCTGTTTCGAGCTGTGCTGCAATTTTTCCTGCCAGCTGCTCCTTGGTGTTTACTGTGTTGATAATCACTTTTGTGGGGCTTTGAAGTCCGGCCCGTAGCATATTTATAAGATCATTATTGCTCATACCGCTCGCCAAAATGTATTTGCCGGGCTTCACGGATAGTGGTAATTTTTTGCGTTCCGCCAACCATTCAAAAGTGCTGCGGTTAATGATTACCCCTTTGGTGTACAGTAAGCTTTTCAGGTCTTCATAGCTGCTGTTTGTGGGGATATACAGCGATGTTTTTTTGCCTTCCGGTGTCCATGTATTTGGCGCGAAAATACTTTGATGGAGTGTATAAGCTGCGTAAGCCCCGCCCATAATGAACAGGAGAAGGATAATGAACAGGATGCGCCCTGTTCTGGCGCGTTTCTTTTTTTTGTAGCCAATCCCGTATTTGCTGTGGTAATATGCCATTGTTTATTCTTTTTCGCTTGGGTTCAAACATTGCAGGATGTGTACATCATGCCATGTATTATTAATCAGTGTCCAGGATTTTAATATCCCAACATCTTTAAAACCTTGTTTACGGAACAATTGAAGGCTGGTTTCATTTATCGCATGGATATTGCAATAGACTTGCTTTAGGTTTAATGTTTCAAAAGCATATTTTTTTATCAAAACAAGGCTTTCTCTGCCAAATCCTTTTCCCCTATGGCTCTCAAGAATGATGATTCCAACACCTGCACGCTGGTTTGCCGGATCAAAATCGAATAGGTCAATGGCTCCGCAAACATTATTTGTGTCTTTTTCGATGACCATCAAACGCAGCTGTCGCTGAACATATATGTCTTTGTCTGCCTGAAAAACATATTGCTCCATATCAAAACGGCTAAAAGGGACATGTGTGTCACTTAGATGCCAAATGGCCATTTCATTTTCCATGTCATAAAGCACATCGATATCATTCGGTTCAACGGCACGCAAGTAGATGTCTTTCCCAATCATAAGCCTGAAGTTATTTTTCCATCAAAAACATATTGTACCGGACCTTCCAACCAAATATCCGTATAGCTTTGTAAGGGATCGTTTTTAATGAATGAGATGTGCAATAAACCACCACGACTTTGCACGGCAATACGCCCTTGATTCAGATTGTTTTGTGTTGCATATGCCAGTGCTGCTGCTGTTGCACCTGTACCGCAACTTAATGTTTCATCCTCAACGCCGCGTTCATAAGTCCTGATTTTAATGCCCTTATCTATTGCTTCAACAAAATTAACATTGATTCCTTCTTCCTTGAATTCCGCTTGATTTCTGATCTGCTTTGCATGATCCACAAATTGTTCGTCGCTTTCCTGAAATCGAATATAGTGTGGCGATCCTGTATCAAGAACAAAATCTTCACCCGATTTTGAAGGGTATGGACAGTCCTTCATACGCAATGCGACAAGAAAAGTATTGTTTTGCTGGCTTATGATCCTTGCTTCATGAATTCCGTCAACAGCCATAAACCTTATCCCTTCATTTATTGCGACAAGGCCAAGATGATAGACAAATACCATAATGCTTCGCCCTCCATTGCCACACATGCTGGCTTCATTGCCGTCCGCATTAAAATACCGCATCGAGAAATCGTATTCAGAATGCTCTTCCAGAAGAATGAGCCCATCGGCTCCAATGCCAAATCGTCGCGTGCAAAGAGATTTTATAAGCTGTTTTTCTGCCTTAAAAAGCTTGCTTCTATTGTCGATAAAGACAAAATCGTTGCCTGCACCATGTATTTTGCTGAATTGTATTTTTTGATGGATGTGCATAAAATATTCTTATTTTTAATGCTTTATGTGCGTTTTTGGAATAATTCTTCATCCGTTACATAAAAACATACCAATCTCATTTTCTATGCAAATGTATGAAGATTCAATCTAAATATCTGCTTGTTGCCCTGATTCTTTGGGCAGCTTTGCTTTATTGCGATTCCGCTTGATGGGAAAGACGAATAAATAGGACATTGCTTGAAATACAGCGACATCTTTCCACAAAAAACAGGATAATTGCTTGACTTAACAAAAATTAACGTTCAAATCGAAATTTGAAAGATGCTTTGGCGTTTTTATTGCTGATTGTATTGAGCATTTAAAATATTATGAATTATGAAAAAGTATATGCCATTTATTCTTATCGCTCTTATGAGCAGTTTTTTTAGCCTGACAGTTTATCATTTAAGTGTTGGCAAAAAGGAGCAGGCTTTTATGAATCATGTTTATGATATGCCAAAAGCAACTGCAGTTTCTATGCCGGGAGCTCCGCTTAGCACACCAAGTTTCGAATTGGCTGCTGAACGTAGCGTGCATGGTGTCGTTCATATTACAACGGAATTTGAGCGGAAAAGCTCTGTCTATGACGACTTTTTTGATTCATTCAAGGATTATTTGAACAGTCCTCATTACAACAAAAGAAGACCATCCAGGGGAGTGCTTGGTATGGGAAGCGGCGTTATAATTAGTGAAGATGGTTATATCGTCACAAACAATCATGTTGTAGATGGCGCTGATCATGTTGAGGTAACTCTTAATGATAAAAGAACTTATGAGGCGCAAATTATAGGCAAAGACCCAACCACGGATTTGGCCCTGATACGAATTAATGAAGTTGATTTGCCTTTCATTCCTTTTGGAAATTCTGATGATGCTAATATTGGCCAATGGGTTCTTGCTGTAGGAAACCCTTTTAACCTTACATCAACGGTAACAGCCGGTATTGTGAGTGCAAAAGCAAGAAATATTCATATTCTGCGGAATCCGGGAGGGTCAACCATCGAATCCTTTATCCAAACCGATGCCGCTGTGAACAGGGGAAATAGTGGTGGAGCCTTAGTGAATACAAATGGGGAATTGATCGGGATTAATGCTGCAATTGCAAGTGGAACAGGTTATTATGCCGGATATTCCTTTGCTATACCTGTAAATATCGTTAAAAAAGTTGTGAATGACCTGATGCTCTACGGTGAAATACAAAGGGCTTATATTGGCGTTCAGATTCTTGATGTTAATAGTGAATTGGCAGAAAAAGTGGGATTGGAGCAGCCTCTAGGAGTATATGTTGCCGGAATGATGGAGGGTGGCTCGGCAGAGGAAGCCGGAATGGAACGCGGTGATATTATTGTTCAGGTAAATGGGACAAAAATCAATAGTACGGCTGAATTAATGGAAAGCATCGGGCAGTATAATCCGGGGGAAATTGTGCAAGTAGGAATCCTTAGGGATAGTAAACCATTAGAGTTTTCAGTTGTTCTTAAGAATGAGAAAGGCGATACAGAGTTAATTCAGAAGCAAAAAGACGTATTTCTATCAGATCTTAATGCTTCCTTTAGTGCTTTATCGCAGAAAGAGCTGACTGCGCTTGGTTTAAAAAATGGTTTGAGGGTCTCTGATATCGATGCAGGTGTTTTGAGTCGAGTTGGAGTTCGGAAAAATTTTATTATTGTCCGTATTGACCAACAGCCCATCAATACTGTAGATGATATTCAAAAAGTACTTAAGGCTCAAAAAGGCGGAGTGCTCATTGAGGGAATATATCCAAATGGCATGAGGGCTTATTATGGAATGGGGATTCCTGGGAATTAATCCATCTATTGATGCCTTTGATGCTTGTTATTAAGGAGATAAGAAATGATGAGAGAAAATTATTTAAAATAATGACGATTAAAAGACCGTTAAATTTGGGTTGACAGAAAAAAATCACTAAATTGCAAGGTTCGGAAAAAGGAAGTTCAATCCTTGCACTAAACAATTCTTTAAAAAGGAGCGTTAATGAGGCAATTAAAAATAACAAAATCAATAACAAATAGAGAGACGGCTTCTCTTGATAAATACCTGCAGGATATTGGCAAAGAAGAGTTAATTACAGCAGATGAAGAAGTGCGTCTGGCTCAGCGAATTCGCGAAGGCGATGAAATCGCACTTGAAAAACTATGCAAAGCGAACCTTCGTTTTGTCGTTTCTGTTGCAAAACAATACCAAAATCAGGGACTAAGCCTTCCTGATCTAATCAATGAAGGAAATTTGGGGCTTATCAAAGCAGCAAGGCGTTTCGATGAAACACGCGGGTTTAAATTTATAAGCTATGCTGTATGGTGGATTCGCCAATCAATTCTTCAGGCACTTGCTGAGCAATCTCGTATTGTTCGCTTGCCTTTGAACCAAGTGGGCTCACTAAATAAAATGAGAAAAGCTCAGTCGAAATTAGAGCAAGAATTTGAACGCCCGCCATCCCCCGACGAAATTGCAGCTTCAATGGAAGTCGCCGAAGAAAAAATTGCCGCAGTCATGAAGATTTCTACAAAATATGTTTCCATGGATGCGCCCCTTATTGAAGATGAAGATACACGATTTCTCGATGTTTTTGTGGATAAGGGCAGTAAAAGCACAGATGAAACCCTGATGCAGGAAAGCCTGAATCAGGAAATTCAACGCTCTTTGTCTACTTTAACAGAAAAAGAAAGACAGGTAATTAACCTCTATTATGGTCTTGGAATGAATCATGGGCTTACTCTTGAAGAAATTGGAGCCAAATTTGACCTGACACGCGAACGCGTGCGCCAAATAAAAGAAAAAGCCATTCGACGGCTAAAGCATACTTCGAGAAGTAGGCTTTTAAAAGCTTATCTCGGACAATAGTCTTATATGCATTAAAAAAAGGCAAGGGTTTCCTTGCCTTTTTTTAGTTTTGCACCGAAGCTTTTTGAACCATCAAATAGTTGAAATCTTAACGATGTTCCTATTCATCCAATAATAATTTTAACCCTTTGCTTTGAATTTATTGAAAATCCAGTTAACCAAAACAGAGAAAAAAACCTTTCGAATACACATTATATATAGTATCCTCGAAGGATTCATTCTTGGGGTGCTTGCTTTGAATGAATTTGTCTTTGTACGTAGTCTTCTCGGCTCCGATTATCAATTGGGCTTTCTATTTCAGTTTAGCATGATCGTGTTCATCTTTTTGTTGTTCTTTAACGAATTCCTCAGCCGGGCACAAAATAAAAAGAGACTTCTTCGTATTACCGGTATCCTGACGCGTGCCCCATTAATGATCCTGATGTTTTTTCCTTCTTCTCCAGAAGCAATTTCGGGGACTTCAGTCTATCATATTATTTTTCTCGGCATTTTTCTTGTCTATTACCTTGGCAATCCTATAATATACCCCACCATTAATCTCTTTCTTAAAACAAATTACCGGCATATCCATTTTGGCTATCTGTATTCCTTCGCCACTTCTATGAATAAAATTGCCATGCTGGTTGTTACTTTTGGCTATGGTTTGTTATTGGATGTCGATAATTATGCCTTTACATGGGTATTTCCTATCGTGGCCATTATGGGTGTTCTTAGTGTATTCCTGTTAAGTTATATTGATTATCAGGAGGTTGTGGTGAAAGCAAAGGAAGCTCTTATCCAATCAGTGTTTTTGAGTGTTCAACGTATGTGGTTGATAATCAAAAATAATAAGCCTTATCGGGACTTTGAAGTGGGTTTTATGTTCTATGGATTCTCTTTTATGATCACAGTAACCGTGGTGGTCCTCTTTTTTAATGAAAAACTACTGATGAATTATACCAGTTATGCCTTTTATAAAAACGTCTATAATATATTAGCAATAATTCTGCTGCCGTTTTTCGGAAAACTATTGGGGAGGATTGATCCCCGGAAATTTGCATCACTAACCTTTGGCTCACTACTTTTATACTTGTTTTTTGTGATGCTGACGGAGTATTATCCACAAAGTACTTCTATGTTTGGGATTGAATTATTCTATCTGCTTATCCCAGCATTTATTGCCCACGGCATTTTTGCCTCCACCATGTCTTTGCTGTGGAGTATTGGGTCTGCATACTTTTGCAATCAGAAAGAAGCTGGCGATTATCAGAGTGTACATCTTACTTTAACAGCAATAAGGGCGATATTCGCTCCATTATTGGGAATATTCTTCTATAAAGAGCTTGGTTTTACCTGGACTTTTGGCATTGCAATTTTCTGTTTGGCTGTTGCAATGGGGCTGATGCGCTACTCTTACCATAAAAATATCTCCAAAATTATAAGCGATTAATGGGGAAGATAGCAACAGTACAAAATTTTTCCAAAAAACTTTTCTTTATAATATTCTCATTTTCAGCAATTATTTCAATTCAACAAAAATTAGCACAAAAAATCGCTTGTAGGATAAAAAAGGTTTTATACTTTTGCAGCCGCATTTGGAGGAACGTCCTTAACATATTGTTTTTCGTTTTCGCGTTGATTGATTTTTGGGTTCGAGAGGGCAACAAAAATAATTTTCAAAAAACATTTGGTTGTTTCGAATAAATAACTACTTTTGCACCCCCGTTTGATACGGGCATAAGTTCATGTTTTTGATGGCGCGTTTAGAGCGGTTTTTTCATTTTTTAGGGCTGAGCGATTGGTTCAAAAAAAACTTCAAAAAACATTTGGTTGTTTAAAAAAAACGACTACTTTTGCACCCCCGTTTCGATGGGACAACGTACAGGAGGTTTAGTTTAACTAGGCGATGATTTTTGGGATTTTCCTTCACGAGAGAGGGTTTAAAAAAAAATCAAAAAACATTTGGACGTAACGAAAAAGCGAGTATCTTTGCACCCCCGTTTAGCGGCAAGTTAAACACGAAGGGGCACAAAAAGAGAGAACGAAAGTACATTGACATATTGATGAACAGCAACTAGCCATCTTTGGAAGGTTAAAAACTAGCTCTGATAGATATTAATAACATTATTACAATGAAGAGTTTGATCCTGGCTCAGGATGAACGCTAGCGGCAGGCTTAACACATGCAAGTCGAGGGGCAGCATTCACTTCGGTGAGATGGCGACCGGCGCACGGGTGCGTAACGCGTATGCAACCTACCTTTAACAGGAAGATAGCTCCCGGAAACGGGGATTAATATTCCATAGTATTAAGATATCGCATGGTATTTTAATTAAAGTTCCGACGGTTAAAGATGGGCATGCGTGACATTAGTTAGTTGGTAAGGTAACGGCTTACCAAGACGAAGATGTCTAGGGGTCCTGAGAGGGTTATCCCCCACACTGGTACTGAGACACGGACCAGACTCCTACGGGAGGCAGCAGTGAGGAATATTGGTCAATGGGCGCAAGCCTGAACCAGCCATGCCGCGTGCAGGAAGACGGCCCTATGGGTTGTAAACTGCTTTTCTTCAGGGATAATCTCAGGTACGTGATACCTGATTGAAGGTACTGAAGGAATAAGCACCGGCTAACTCCGTGCCAGCAGCCGCGGTAATACGGAGGGTGCAAGCGTTATCCGGATTTATTGGGTTTAAAGGGTACGTAGGCTGTATCATAAGTTAGTGGTGAAATATCGGGGCTCAACCCCGGGGCTGCCATTAAAACTGTGGTACTTGAGTTCAGTGGGAGTAGGCGGAATGTGTTGTGTAGCGGTGAAATGCATAGATATAACACAGAACACCGATCGCGAAGGCAGCTTACTATACATGGACTGACGCTAATGTACGAAAGCGTGGGGAGCGAACAGGATTAGATACCCTGGTAGTCCACGCCGTAAACGATGCTCACTCGCTGTTGGCGATATACAGTCAGCGGCCAAGCGAAAGTGATAAGTGAGCCACCTGGGGAGTACGATCGCAAGTTTGAAACTCAAAGGAATTGACGGGGGCCCGCACAAGCGGAGGAGCATGTGGTTTAATTCGATGATACGCGAGGAACCTTACCTGGGCTAGAACGGCAGACGACTATAGGTGAAAGCTTATATTCTACGGACGTCTGTTGAGGTGCTGCATGGTTGTCGTCAGCTCGTGCCGTGAGGTGTCGGGTTAAGTCCCATAACGAGCGCAACCCCTATACTTAGTTACCAGCATTTCGGATGGGGACTCTAAGTAAACTGCCGGCGCAAGCCGTGAGGAAGGTGGGGATGACGTCAAATCAGCACGGCCCTTATGTCCAGGGCTACACACGTGCTACAATGGTCTGCACAGAGGGCAGCTACTTGGTGACAAGATGCTAATCCCGAAAGCAGGTCTCAGTTCGGATTGGAGTCTGCAACTCGACTCTATGAAGTTGGATTCGCTAGTAATCGCATATCAGCCATGATGCGGTGAATACGTTCCCGGGCCTTGTACACACCGCCCGTCAAGCCATGGAAGCTGGGGGTACCTGAAGTCGGTAACCGCAAGGAACTGCCTAGGGTAAAACTAGTAACTGGGGCTAAGTCGTAACAAGGTAGCCGTACCGGAAGGTGTGGCTGGAATACCTCCTTTCTGGAGGAGCGGTTTTTACCGCCAAAGATGGTGCTGTTCACAATATATATATAGACACACACACCTTAAGTGTGATAGTCTCGTAGCTCAGTTGGTTAGAGCACTACACTGATAATGTAGGGGTCGGCAGTTCGAGTCTGCCCGAGACTACGGCGACTATAACTTAAGGGGGATTAGCTCAGTTGGCTAGAGCGCCTGCCTTGCACGCAGGAGGTCAAGGGTTCGACTCCCTTATTCTCCACAAGAGGAAATAACGTACATACAGGAAACTGAGAACACGAGAAGACAAAGAAAAAGGAAGTGGCAAGAGAAAGCCACAAGGGTTCGATCCCCTGAATTGTCACAAGTATGCCCCATAAGGGTTTAGCCACCCGCAAAGAGGGCATAATCTCATCGCACGCACAGTCTGTAGCTGGTCATAACGGCAAGGGCAAAGCGAAAGAAAGGATGAGAGAACGTACATTGACATGCTGCAGAGAATAGAAAAATTTTATAAAGTATCACAAGAAAGTACATAAGTGCGTACGGAGGATGCCTAGGCTCTCAGAGGCGAAGAAGGACGTGGTAAGCTGCGATAAGCTTCGGGTAGGTGCAAACAACCTATTATCCGGAGGTTTCCGAATGGGGCAACCCAGTATACTGAAGGTATATTATCCCTTAGGGGAGGCAAACCCGCTGAACTGAAACATCTAAGTAAGCGGAGGAAGAGAAAACAATAGTGATTTCCCAAGTAGCGGCGAGCGAACGGGAATTAGCCCAAACCACAGATGTTACGGCAGCTGTGGGGTTGTAGGGCTGCGATGTCTTAGAAGTATGGATAGCAGAACACATCTGGAAAGATGGACCGAAGAAGGTGATAGTCCTGTCGGCAAAATCCATATCATAAGTAGCAGTACCCTGAGTAGCGCGGGACCGGAGAAATCCTGTGTGAATCTGCCAGCACCATCTGGTAAGGCTAAATACTCCTGAGAGACCGATAGTGGACCAGTACCGTGAGGGAAAGGTGAAAAGTACTCCGAACAGGAGGGTGAAATAGATCCTGAAACCGTGCGCATACAAGCGGTCGGAGCCAATTTATTTGGTGACGGCGTGCCTTTTGCATAATGAGCCTACGAGTTACTTCTCACTAGCAAGGTTAAACCTATCGATAGGTGGAGCCGTAGCGAAAGCGAGTCTGAATAGGGCGAATTAGTTAGTGGGAGTAGACGCGAAACTTTGTGATCTACCCATGGCCAGGTTGAAGTTCCGGTAACACGGAATGGAGGACCGAACCAGTTGACGTTGAAAAGTCTTTGGATGAGCTGTGGGTAGGGGTGAAAGGCTAATCAAACTGAGAGATAGCTCGTACTCCCCGAAATGCATTTAGGTGCAGCCTTTATAAAGTGTTACAGAGGTAGAGCTACTGATTGGACTAGGGGGCTTCACCGCCTACCAAATCCTGACAAACTCCGAATGCTGTAACATGATTATAAGGAGTGAGGGCATGGGTGCTAAGGTCCATGTCCGAGAGGGAAAGAACCCAGATTACCAGCTAAGGTCCCCAAATATATGCTAAGTTGAACTAACGAGGTTGGACTGCAGAGACAGCTAGGATGTTGGCTTGGAAGCAGCCATTCATTTAACGAGTGCGTAACAGCTCACTAGTCGAGCGGTCCGGCATGGATAATAATCGGGCATAAGCATATTACCGAAGCTGTAATAGAGAAATCTAGGTAGGGGAGCATTCTATATACGTTGAATGTGTGGCGTCAGCCATGCTGGAGTGTATAGAAAAGCAAATGTAGGCATAAGTAACGATAATGCGGGCGAGAAACCCGCACACCGAAAGACTAAGGTTTCCTGATCAACGCTAATCGGATCAGGGTTAGTCGGGGCCTAAGGCGAACCCGCAAGGGGTAGTCGATGGACAACGGGTTAATATTCCCGTACCTGCTTATACTAAAAAGGGGACGGAGTTTACAGGGGTGCGCGTACTGACGGAATAGTACGTTGAACCGCAAGGGATAGTACACGGAGCCTTCGGGTGAAGTGATAGCACCTGAGTAAGCTTCCAAGAAAATCCGAAATAAGCAGCCCGTACCGTAAACCGACACAGGTAGTCGAGGAGAGTATCCAAAGGTGCTCGAGTGATTCATGGCTAAGGAACTAGGCAAAATAACCCCGTAACTTCGGGAGAAGGGGAGCCTCACGTAAGTGAGGCCGCAGAGAAATGGCCCAGGCGACTGTTTATCAAAAACACATGGCTTTGCTAAGTTGAAAGATGACGTATAAGGCCTGACACCTGCCCGGTGCCGGAAGGTTAAGAGGAGATGTTAGCTTCGGCGAAGCATTGAATTGAAGCCCCGGTAAACGGCGGCCGTAACTATAACGGTCCTAAGGTAGCGAAATTCCTTGTCGGGTAAGTTCCGACCTGCACGAATGGTGTAACGATCTGGGCACTGTCTCAGCCATGAGCTCGGTGAAATTGTAGTAACGGTGAAGATGCCGTTTACCCGCAACGGGACGGAAAGACCCCGTGAACCTTCACTACAGCTTAACATTGACATTGGATAAACGATGTGTAGGATAGGTGGGAGGCTACGAAGCGGTTTCGCTAGGAATCGTGGAGCCAACCTTGAAATACCACCCTTTGTTTATTTGATGCCTAACCCCGCCCTTGGTGGGGGACATTGTTTGGTGGGTAGTTTGACTGGGGTGGTCGCCTCCAAAAGCGTAACGGAGGCTTTCAAAGGTACCCTCAGCATGCTTGGTAACCATGCGTAGAGTGTAATGGCACAAGGGTGCTTGACTGTGAGACCTACAAGTCGACCAGGTACGAAAGTAGGACATAGTGATCCGGTGGTTCCGTATGGAAGGGCCATCGCTCAAAGGATAAAAGGTACTCCGGGGATAACAGGCTGATCACTCCCAAGAGCTCACATCGACGGAGTGGTTTGGCACCTCGATGTCGGCTCGTCATATCCTGGGGCTGGAGAAGGTCCCAAGGGTTGGGCTGTTCGCCCATTAAAATGGCACGCGAGCTGGGTTCAGAACGTCGCGAGACAGTTCGGTCCCTATCTGTTGTGGGCGTTAGAAGCTTGAGTGGAGCTGACCCTAGTACGAGAGGACCGGGTTGGACGAACCTCTAGTGTACCAGTTGTGGCGCCAGCTGCATTGCTGGGTAGCTATGTTCGGATGAGATAAGTGCTGAAAGCATCTAAGCACGAAACTCGCCACAAGATTAGGCTTCTTTTAAGGGTCGTTCAAGACTAGGACGTAGATAGGCTGCAGGTGTAAAGGTGGTAACATCATAGCCGAGCAGTACTAATTACCCGTAGCTTTTAGTGAGAAACAAAATTTTTCGATAATCTGCAGTGTGTCAACGATATTTATGGTGACTATTGCGGTGGTGTTCACCTCTTCCCATTCCGAACAGAGAAGTTAAGCCCACCAGCGCTGATGATACTGCATTTATGTGGGAAAGTAAGTCGTTGCCAATCTTTAATTTTAAACCCGACCTGTCATGGTCGGGTTTTTTTTTGCCTTTTTTTTTTCTAATTCCTGAATAAGGTGCTTATTTTTTGCTGTCGTATTTCACCCCATATAGCACTGATGCATGAATAAATTCATGTCAAAACTTTTCGCTCTTTGCTTGAATTTTACGATACCGTCTAATTCGCTTGATGCTTAATAAACTAATCACTATTTTTGTTTCTCTCTTTACTTAAAGATTTTCACTTGCTTTATGTTAATAATATTGTAATAAATTATTTTCTTAAGGCATTCCAAACCAGTACTTTTAGGTACTTTTATTTTATTAAATATTAGTAAAATAATGCGTAAGGGCTTATTCATATTAATTGCCTTTTTGCTCTATAATATGGCTGATGCTCAGTCTATTAGTAGGGAGGAATCTAATATGCCCGTTATTTCGGAAGTGAAAGCAAGCCTTACGAATGCAAAAGGATGGACATTGCAGGATAACGGGAATTGGGTTAGCGGAAATAATACAATACCAATTAGAAATTCTGAAATAAATGCAAATAGCGATAAATACGCAAAACTTGGCCTTCAAAATTTTGAAACACTTGAATTAAGAGAGGTTATTATTGGGGGGGTTCAATATGTCATTCTATGTGTTTTTTATAGTGATGGTAATTACGAATTCGAACTTCTTAAGGAGGACTGGCATAAATATCAATCTATGTCCTATTATGTATTTGAGGCTAAGATGCTGCAAGAAATATTGCCCGACTCACTAGAACTAAATGTACCCTATTCAGTAAACCTTAATGCTTTCTTGATGGGGGAAATCAAAGACTATGATAAAAAAACTTACCTATCAATTATCGGAAATTCCATTTTAAAAGCATATGGTGGCAAAATTTCAAGTCAAAAAACTGCCATTTTTGCTGTTCTTCCAGTAAATACAGGAAAAAATACGTTAATCCGATTTCGCCTCATTGATGTATTTAATAAAAAGGATATTTGGGGGCCTTATTTAAAGCCGGAAAATGAACAAAAACTTTTTACTAGACGCTATTTCGAGCTTCCTTTTAAAAGGTTCTCAGAATTTATTCGTGGGATACAATATTATCCCAATTTAATTGCGGATGCCAATTCTTACGAGGATTTTCTCCATCGGGGTATTAGTCGCTACAACCGGGAAGAATATTCTGAGGCAATTAAGGATTTTGCAAAAGCAATAGAATTAGAACCTGAAACGGAAAATTTCTTGATCTATGCATATCTTGGTAGTTGCTTTTTTCAAATGGAAAATTATACTGATGCTGAATCAAGATTCTCTACTGCAATCCTGCTCAGGCCTACAAATTCTTCTTTTCTGGATGAATGGGCAAAAACCTATTATAACCGTGGCCTGGCACGTTTGAAAAGGAAAAATAAAGAGGAGGCTTGTGAGGATTTTAATATGGCTGCGGATTATGGAGTAGATGAAGCTGCATTAATGCTTAAAAGAAAATGTTCCAAATGGTTGAAAAGAAATAATCGTTGAGCAAAATACTGTCATATTGTTTCTTGACTTTCCTTATGATTTTTGTAGGGTTTCATTCCTATGCTCAGGAATATACCCTAAAATCGCATCTGTATGTAGGGGCTAAATTAGGCATTAATGCTCCTTTTGGGGATTTCAATTTCTTCTCTTCCGAGGAGAATAAGATTAACCCCAATATTTCAATTTTTCTTGAGAAAGATTGGAACTATTGGATGACTTCCCGAATAGAATTAGGTTATGGGTGGCTTGGTGGGACAAAAGAATATCCGCGTATAGGCCAAGATCCTATTTACGCTTGGTTCGATGCTAGTTTGTTTCAACTTAACCTTCAAGCAAAGATTGAAATTTTACGAATTATTTCAGGGAATAGGCAACGAAACTTATCTTGGTATGGCCTTTTGGGAATCGGTATGGATATGTATTCTTCTCAAAAAATTCGCCCATATGTATCAGGAGATCAGCAAATTAATTTACCAAATACTCAATTAGGCGATGTGTCAGTTCTAAAGTTTATTCTAGGCACCGGTTTCGGATATCGTTTAAACGATCATTGGACGCTTATTGCGGAAGGTGGCTATCATATACCGGATTCTGACGAACCAGACCTTACTATTGGTGGCTCTAAATATGATATTTATGCCTTTGCCTCTGCCGGATTTGCTTATCATTTGAATCCAACAGCTTTGAGCGGTCAGCTTCTGCCTTATCAGGAAACCAAAGCCCTCTTAGAGTATGGTGTTCCTTTAAGAGCCCTTGATAAAGATCAGGATTCTGCAAAAAACGATTTGTCCTCTGATTCCGGTGACCCTTCTAATCAACCTGCTCCATTTCGCATGGATTTGCCTTCAATTATTGATGGGAAGGATAAATTCAATATTCGTTTTGATCTTGAGCTTATCGATCAGGTTGTTAGTGGTATTATTCGTGTCCATCATCCTGCCGGGATTGTGCTGGCAAATCCACGCCTTCCTTATGCAAATTTTACACCCGGAACTTATGAATCAATCATAAAAATAAATGCCCTCTATATTCCTGAAACTGTCGAAATTAATGTTTCTGCTACTGCTGATACACGCTTGTTTTCCAGCCCGGAAGATAGTTTTATCATTTTTGCAGACCTTAAAACCGATGAGGATGAAACTTTTATTACCAAGTACTATAATTATTTTTTCAAAAATTCTAAGGGCTTTTATCAGCTCGGACAGGAGCAGAAAAAGATATCCTCAGCAATAAAGGATGAAGCTGTAAGCGGCAAGGAAAATTATAAGCCAGTTGACTATACTAAAACCGATGCTTCGGATATTGAGTTTTATAGCGTTCAAGTTATGGCTCAACGAAAAATCAGGATTACGCTTCAGGAAGCTGAAGAAGCTTTTGGACTACAGAATTTGATTGAAGAAAAATTTGCTGATGGTTGGATTCGCTTTAGGAGCGGACATTTTAAAACCTTGGAAGAAGCATTGGCATATCGAGATAAACTACGATCCAACAACGGGATTAAAGGGGCTTTTGTTGTCGGTTTTACGAATGGCAAAAGACATGCAGAAAGCTCTTTAAATAAAGAAGGGCGCTACCATTTTAAAATCCAGATTCATTCGAGCCCACAACAAATTGATATAGAAGATTTAGTAGATGCATACGCTTTGGATGTAGCGATTACTGAAGAATTAAATCAGAATATGTATCGCTATATGGCCGGAGATTATTCTTCCTATAGGGATGCCGTCAAAGCAAAGGATGACATGATTGCACTTCACGATATTGAGGGCGCTTTTGTTATTGCTTATTTGGGTGATCAAAAGCTCAATAAAATCCCTGAGCACCTTTTAAAATCTGCGAAATCAACATCTAAAACAAGTGGTCGAAAGCCCAAACCTTCACAAACCACTAGCCTGAAACCTTCAAAAGATACATCTGGAATGCAATTACCGAAGACCGCTAAAACAGATCAAGATGATTACCGGATTCTTTTTAAAAAATCTTCATTACCTATTCCCGATGCTGATTTGAAATCATATTTTAAAACACCAGAAAAAATTTCCTCCGAGCTTTACGGTGGCAATTATTATTACTTTGTAGGTAATTTTAAAAGTATCGATGTCGCTATTGGATACCTTGAATACCTGAATGAAAATCTTAATCTGAAAGACGGGAAACTGGTGCGCTTTGCAAATGGTGAACGTGTTAGCCCATTAGAGTAATTTTTATGCTGAATATGGTGAACTAAACAGCTTTCCTGATGTTTCTTATTGTACAATCATATTAAGTAGTTTAATATGTGAAGGATTTTAATAAACAAAAACTCGATAGTAATGAAACACCTTATAGTATATGCCAATCATAGTGAAAGTAGCTTCAATGCGAAAATAAAAGATGAACTTTGTGCTTCCCTGAGGAATCTGGGTCATGAAACAAGGATCCGGAATTTATATGAACAAGATTTTTATCCTGTACTCAAGGGCTCTGATTTTGAAGCCTTGCAAAGTGGGAATTTGCCAAAAGAAATAATTGAAGAACAAGAACATATACAATGGGCAGATGTGATTACCTTTGTTTATCCCATCTGGTGGACAGGAATGCCTGCCATTCTTAAAGGATATATAGACCGCGTCTTTCTATATGGTTTTGCCTATGCAATGTCTGAACAAGGAATTGTTGGTCTGTTGAAGAACAAAAAAGTTGCAATTATCAATACAACAGGTCAGCCGCGTGAAGCTTATGAACCAAGCGGGATGTACGATGCAATGAGGAAAACAACAGACAATGGTATCTTTGAATTTACAGGAATGAAAGTTATCGATCATATCTTTTTTCCCTCAATAATGTCTGTAGATGATGATACACGCAATCAATATCTTAAGGAAGTTACAGAATTGGCTGCTCGTCTAAAGTAAAGAAATACAAGAAAAATTTGCTTATTTCAAATAAGTATCCGTAATCTCTTCGATATTTTCTTTCGACATACAGCGAATGCCTCCCAATGCCTTTGCTTTAATGATGGATGCTGCTGTGAAATCAGCGACTTCCAATTGATCAAATACTTGAAAAACAGACGTTCCACTCATAAGAATATTTTTATTTTTAATGAGTACTGCGTTTGTTTTATTCTCCGGTTTAAATAGTTCCGCCAGTCCTTGAGAGCCGCAATGGTATGGCCTTTCTGGAATCGACCGTAAAACGATATAACTTTCCGGAATCGTGCGTGTATCCAAATGCACATCGGAAGCAGCAAAGGCCATTATATTTTCTGGAGATGCGGATAAAATACTGTTAATTCCTTGATTATTAAGATAAATAGCCGCGTGGGGATGAGCATTCTCTTTCAATGGAATCGCTTTTATATCTTCTTGTGAAGGATTCCTGAAATCCACCATATGATTATTGGTCAGAATTTGATTTCCGGACCGTATGGACCAGGAATTACCTGTAGATGGAAATAAGCCACGTTGGGCAGCCCTCCGCATAAAATACAGTAGCTCACTGCATTTTGACAGATCACGAATAGGCTCTTGTGTGTCAGATATTGGATCTGATGCATCGCTTAAGGTAGCTCTTTGAATATTGCCTATTTGTTCTGTTTTTAATAGGATTGATGCGGCATGCTCCAATAGTTCCATTTTGTAAAATGCGGAAGAAAGTGATTCATCCACGCAAACCCCACCGTGATTCTCCATCAAAGCCCAGCTAATGTTTTGCTGAAAAGCCTCGCCAATATTATCGGCTAAAGCATTACTCCCCGGAATTGCATATTTTGAATGAATCCCGGAGCCAATAATATTGTGTATCTCAGGCAGTGCTTGAATATCAGGAATTTGACCGGAGCAAGAATAACTGACTAAGTGAATAGGATGCGCATGAACAATGGCTCTCACATCTGCTCGGGTTTTATAGATTTTTAGATGAAAAGGATACTCTGATGTGGGTTTGTGTTTCCCAACAATGCGTCCGTCTTTATGAATACAAATGATGTCTTCTGCACTTAGGCAGCCTTTATCAATCTGACTTGGCGTCATCCATATATCGCCATTTTTATCACGCATTGATATATTTCCGCCTGATGGTGTTGTAAGCCTTTGTTCGTAAACACGTGTCATTACTTCAGCTACTTGCTCTGCCGGAGTTTTTTTTTCGAGTTGTCTTGTCCAATTGTTATTTAGCATATGGCAAAATTAGGAATTCTGTAATGGATAAGTGTAATGCGGCAGTATTTTTACTGCAATAAGTGTATTTTTGCAGCAATGAAAGAGACGACAATAAATACGACAGAACTTCTTCTCCCTTCAGGAAGTGTTGAAACATTTTATGCTGCCGCTGAAGGTGGTGCCGATGCTGTATACCTCGGGATGAAATCGTATAGCGCCAGAGGGCGTGCGAATAATTTTAGTTTTTCACAGCTTGCTGCTATTCGCATGGAGACAAGAAAAAGGGGCATGAAAATGTATATTACCCTGAATACGGTCATCAAAAACACAGAACTGTCTGATTTATTTTATAGTTTGTCTGTTCTTCAAAAACTTCAAGTGGATGCTGTGATCATACAGGATTGGGGCGTTTACAGGGTTATAAAAAAATATTTCCCTTCTTTAAAAATTCATGCCAGTACCCAAATGGGAAATCATAATAGCTTGGGATTGAAGTTATCTGATAAATTGGGTTTTGAACGCGTCATCCTGGCAAGGGAGTTAACGCAAGCAGAATTAAACGAAATGCTGCAAAAATCTGATATTCAAGCAGAAGTCTTTGTGCATGGGGCTTTATGCTACTCTTTTTCAGGGATGTGTTTGTTCTCCAGTTATATAGGTGGTTCCGGAGCTAATCGTGGCTGGTGCAAACAGCCTTGCCGTCGAACCTTTCAAAAAGCTGATGGTGCGCATTTTATTTTTAGCCTCAAAGATAATGAGCTGATCGATTATGTGCCCCAACTTAAGGAGGCAGGCGTTGCCAGCATAAAAATTGAGGGGCGTCTTAAATCTGCAGAATATGTTTATAAAGTAGCCAAAGCATACCGCATGGTATTGGACGATCCACAAACCTTGCCTCAGGCACGAGAATTGCTCCGTTTTGATTTTGGGCGAGAGAAAACAAGTTATTTCTTTGGAGGCAAAGTAACCAATAGTATCACCGATGCGCCAAATACAGGTCTGTTTCTTGGTAAGGTGCAGCAACCAACAGAAAATGGCCTTCATTTTGAGCTCTCATCAAAAATAGAATTGAAGGAAGGTTATTTGCTGCGCATCAGGGATTCAAAAGATGGAGCGCAGAACAATGTGAAAATAAGGAAGATAGATAAAGTTAAGGGGCCTTATCAAATCGAAGTAAATAAAGACGGGGCTGCATCAGGCGATCAGGTGTTTCTTGCAGGAATGCGTACTGATAATTTCCCCAGTCGTTTCCCCGAATTGCCCAATATCAATATACCCTCACGCATTCAACAAAAATATGATCGGGCCAAACGAGAATTTAGACTAAAAAGACCGGCTGCCACTGCGCAATTTTTATTGCGTATTGATAGTGCCGATTGGCTTCGTAAAATTCGTGTGGATGATTATTCTGCTATTTTCCTAAAAATGACGAGAACAGAATGGGAAAAATTGCCTCTTAAATCTCCGTTTTTTGCTAAAAATATGTATCGTTTCTATATCGAACTTCCCAAGTTTATACCCGAAAAGGATATCCCTTTTTATCAGGAATTGTGCCTGGGCTTCTTTAAAAATGGGATTAAGAATTTTGTGTTGAGCCACCTATCGCAAAAGGAACTCCTTCCACAAGGGGCAATTGTACATACCAACGAAAATGTATATGTCTTTAATGATGCTACTGTTGACCAATTATTGGATCAAAAAGTAGAATCATATGTTTACCCGCTCGAAAATGAATGGGAAAACCTCTTTGCCGGCAGAGATAGGGGAGGGATTGTGCCAGTATTTTTCTATCCTGAATTGTTTTATTCACGTATGCCTGTAGATATTCCGGCGAATAATCCTGAGATTACAGATAATGATGGGCTTCATTATCAGAAGTTTGTACGTGATGGAGTAACAATTACAGTGCCTTCTGTTCCTGTGAGCTATAGTTTGTATGCTGCAAAGATCCAAAAAGCCGGTTTTAGGCGGTTTTTATTCGACTTAAGCTATATGCGCCCATCAAAGAATTTCCCACAAACCTTGCTAAAACGCTGGAAAAGCGGGGAACAGGTGCAACCTTCGGTTACCTTTAATTTTAAGAAGGGTTTGAAATAAACAGCTTAAAATCCTTTATTAGAAAACTTTTTCATTCGGTTCATGATTTTTATGTCAATTTCAAAAAGCTGATGCTCTATGGTTGCCCTTATTAATAATCGCCTTCAGTGGTTAACAGGTTGATAATAAATATTTTAAAACACCAGATAATCTCGTTTCTTACTGCCATCGCTTATGCTTGATTTGGCAGGGGTTTCCTTGAAGCTCATTCACCATGAATAAAATCAGTCATGATAAATCATAGTAGGAGGGGGATAAGCGAGCGTAGTGCGCACAACTGTGTCTGAGTTTCTGCAACCATAGGCATCCCATACTTTTACCCAGATTGTTTCTGAAGTTGGGCTATCGTATGTGGCATTGGTGCTACCGTCGAACCATAAATATGAATTATATGATCCCGGACTGAAGGTAACCACATCCTCTCGGCATGCAGCTGTATCTGCGCCAAGATCGGGTGTTGGATCGGCACGCCATCCCAAATGGATCGTATCGGATGGCATACACATTTCATAGGTAACAACACAAAAGTAAGTTCCTGTATCCCAAATGTCTATACTTTGTTCTGTGCTGATAACCGTAGTTGGGGCATCATTATCGTACCAGCGGTAGGTGTCCATATCGGATCCGGCATCCAGAGTTACCGTATCACCTTTGCAGTAGTCAATATCCGGTCCCAGGTTCAAGCTGGCAAAATTCGAGAAAAAGCCGTAGCGGCAATAGCGCTGAGTTTCCCCATTAATAATTCCAAGGTGGAAAAGTCCCGAAGTATTTTCTATCACGGATGCCACACCAACAGGGATTTGCCCAGTAGTGTATTGTTTTTTTGCCGCTTTCCAATCTCCGCCCGTTCCAGGCACATTATGAAAATCAGAAGCTTTTAGCAAATTGGTGGAGCCTCTGAGAATAAAATCATCTTCATTGCCTGCTTCAGTGATAACCATCAAATAAAAATCATCTGCTTCAGATCTCGTAAAGGCAATAATATCTGAGCCTGTACATTCAATTGGAGGTAAAACAGCAGCTCCCGGTTGGCCGTTAAAGCCCGACATATGATAAACTAGAATAGGCTTATTGCTTTCAATAAATGTGCTTTCTTCGCTTTCTAAAAATTCAAATGAATAGCTAGTGCCTTTGTGTATATTGGCAACCGGAGCTAGATTTCCATCCCTGTATACCATGGTGTTGTTTTCTGAACCAAATATGTAAACCCGGTCGCGAGTTGTAGAACTGCCTTCTCCAATATTTCCCTGAACAACAATATAATTTTCTCCTAGGCGGTTATTCGGGATCGTTTGATCTCCCATTAAATCCGGGGCATAAGGATCTGCTGAATCATCATTAACAACAACTGCAATGTCTTTATTGGCTGATACCTGGCTGCCGCCCAAATGGTTGGCTGCGTTGCGGTCAATGGCTGTGGCTACATACACTTGCCCTGCATTTAAAGTTATAGTAAATTGCTGCCCTGCATTATGCCCTACAATGGCTTTTTTGGGGATAATTTGAACCTGTGTATTATCTTTTGTAGCTATGACATAAAAAGAGTTAGGCACGCTCGAACTGTATTCCTGTGCGAAGTCAAGTTGACTGGGTACGATAAATGAGCGACCAATTGCATTTCTTCCTTTTAATGTATATATATCGGGATTTGAGGGGCTTGTGTTTTCAAAATAGGCAGTTATTGGACTGGAAGATTGTATTAGTAATCCATAATTAACAATATTATTGGCTGGTTGACATTCTATAATAGATTTCAGATTTGTCATATTCTGAGTAATCGTATTATTTGCTGTCACCGTTAAGTTTATGGGCGTAAAAGTTGGATTAGCCGGCTGGCTGATGGTGATGTTGGCATTCTGGTCAAAAGAAGTAAAACGGAATTTTAAGGGTTCATCCCTAATATTTCCTGATGATGGGGCATGTACATTATCCGGTGCTGCAAACCAGAATTCGGTATCGTTTTGTGCTTGGCTTTTAAAAACAGAGAATAGGATTATTATTATAGTTAAGTTAGTTAGGGAAAATCGTGGCATTTTATGCATTTTAGAGAGATTTTGTCTATTTCATGAAAACAGACAAATGTACGATAAAAAAGGTTGATAAGAGCCGACCTGATAATGTGTGAAGAAATGTTAAATTTATTCGTTTGGCTCAGGGCAAATGCATCATAAATTAAGAATTTTTGTGCGCTAATCATTATCCCATCGGGTTTTTTAAACTGAATATTTTTGGTTGATTAGTTCATGGTTGGAATATTAAGACTTATAAGTCCTATTTTAATGATCCAACCCGCTGTCGAAGTTCATATCCGGTGAATTGCTTGTTTTTTGTCGTTTGAAGTTATTGAATTTGTATGTCAGGGTCATCATGAAGGTGGGGCCTTCGTATTTGAACCACGTATGTGCCTTGAAGTTGGCTCCCTGGCTGTCTTCAATGTATATTCCCGAATCGAAGGTGTTGTGCGAACGCAGTGCTATTGTGAGACTGCGATTTAGGAAGCTTCTCTTGAGAAAAAAGTCGAAATAATAAAAATCTTGTGATTTTCCCTGAGCTAAGATGGAAGGGCCATAATAAATGGCCAAAAACTCCAGATAGGTTTTTTTTACGATGAAGGTAGTTCGGAAACTGCCATTCCACATAAAACTTTGGTTATCTACCCGGTAGCCTGTGTGCAAAGTTCCTTCTAAGGTGTTGTAGTAGGCACTGGCATTGATGTTCATACGCCACCAGGGTTTGAGGTTGATATTGGTCATGAGCTCCAATCCCGTAGCGGTTTCCTGACGAAGGTTTTCGTAACTCTGATAGTAAACTCCGTCGCGCTCGCTGGTGGAATTAACGATGGAGTTCTCAGTAATGAGGGTAAAAAGTTCGGTGCTTAGCAAGAGAATGTCGTTTTGGAGAGCATAACCCAATTGAATGGAATGGGTGAAGTCGGGCAACAATTCTGGGTTTCCCATTTGCAACATGTTGCGACCTGTAGAAGAAACAGAAGGTATAAGCATCCATTCGTTGGGTCGGTTTACCCGTCGGCTATAGCTTAGGCTAAGTTGCTGACCATGTTTCATTTCACGTGATACATGCAGCGAAGGAAACAAATTGATTTCATCGCATTGGTAGGTTTTTTGGGTGCGTTTTTCTGTTAGCAAGCGTTTGCTCATTTCTACTCTCAACCCTCCTTTGATGGAAATTCCTTTAAACTGAATGCCAAGCATCCCGTAAAGTCCGTTCACCGTATGCTGAAAATCCATGTGATCGGTCATACTGCTGTCGGAAATCCACTTATTCGAGTCGGGGAAATATTGAAGATACTCGTAATCGGTTCCGGAGAATTTGCCATCACTTTGTAATCCGGTTTCAAACATTATTTTTTCGGAAAGGGGCAAAGTATAATCCATATTAAGGCGAACCTGATTGCGGTTGGAACGACTGTTCAATTGCAATTCATTCAAGGAGTCCGAAGTCGTTCCTGCATCAGGGTAATTTTCTGTCATGTGATTGGGGGTTTCATTTTGTAGGTTTACATAATATAGGTTGACATCCAGCTTATTGTCTTCCTTTGTAAAAAGGTGAGAATAGCCTGCATTTCCACTAACATAGGTATTGGTGATGAGAAAACGGTCGTTAAAACCCATCTGATTGATGTCTGGTGAATAATTATTGAATGCCTCTAAATTTGAGTTAATTCTTCTGTCAAATTCCCATTGGCCGATTTCAGCATCCAAAGTCCAGGTGTTTTTGGTATCGGGATTCAGTGAAAAACCTCCTGACACTTGATAATTTTTCCAATAGAGGTCGCGGTCGGAAGCTATGAATTGATTTTGAGTGGTATCACCGCTGTACGATTCGCGGGAATCGGTGCTTTCGGTTTGTTTTCGTTTATTGGAATAGGAAGCCTTCAGGTGTGTGCTAAGGGATTTGCCCCTATGGTTGACCATCACATTGGTGCTGTATTTATCGCCTGTCGCCAGGGTGAGGGTTGCCTGAGCGCTCGTTCCATTGGCCTTTTGCTTTTTCATGATCAGGTTGATGATGCCGGTGGTGCCGTCTGCTTCGTATTTTACTCCGGGATTGGTGATGATTTCGATTTTTTCTACCGCATTGGCAGGAGTTTGATTCAATGTTTCGGTGGCATCCATCACCGAGGGGCGCCCATCGACGAGCAGAGTAAAGCTGGTGCTTCCCCTCAAAGTAATATTACCCGCGCCATCCACTTGCACAGATGGAACATTGGCCAAGGCATCCGCCACCACTCCGCCCTCAGCACCTGCCTGAGCCGACACATTAATCACCTGTTTATCGATTTTGAAACGCACATAATCGTTGTTGGCCACTACTTCGGCTTCCTGTAAATTGATGTGCAAGGGTTTCATACGTAAGATGCCCAAATCAAGTTTTTTTTCTTTGTTCAATTCAAGATTTTTTACCTCGAGGGTTTGATATCCCATAAACTGAATTCTTAAGAAGTAGGCTCCATTGTCGATATTTCTCAGGATAAACCGTCCTTCAGCTGAACTAACTGTGCCCGTTATCAAGGCACTGTCGGAGGCCTTGAAGAGTACTAGGTTCGCATATTCGATCGGGTTTCCTGAAAGATGATCGACCACTACTCCCATTATCGAAGCCTGCTTTGGGATTGTGTTTCCCGAAGCGAATATGTAGTGGAATCCGAACAATATAATGATCAAATAAAGGGTCTTGAAAGATTTCATGTTTTTATAAATTTCTCACAAAATAATTCATCTACAATCAGATGAACAAATGAAATCAACCAAGACAGCAAACAAATTAACCAAAGGCTTTTGAGAGTTTCGTGGACTAAAAACGGGTGTTCATTGATAATAATTGGCCGCTTGTTTATTGGAGTAGCGGATGAGGATATTTAAAAGAAAAATTACTTAGTTTTGTAAGAAAAAGAAATGTCCGCTAAGCGTGTTTTGAATGTGATCCCATTGATTTTTTGGTTGTTTATTGTATCCATCAAACTCATCGGGATATTACCTATGTACGAAGGTGATAGTCTCACTAAAGCCCTCACCACGCTGGTTATCGTGACTCCTTTGGAAATGATTTCTTTTTCGTTTTTTTATTACCTCATTATTCCGCTACTCGTATTAAAAAAACAGCTGGTCTTAAATATTTCAATGTCAGTGCTTTTTATCCTTTTCTATGGATTTATTTGGGCATGGACTTATCAAATAACAGATCGGATACATGATAATGAGGGTTTTAGGGTTGTTTATTTAGCCAGTTATGGGCATACTATATTAAGTATACTTTACGCCTTTGTTTTAAGGTTGACGGTGGATTGGTTTAATAAATACAGGCGTCAAAAAGAACTTGAAAAGCAAAATAGCCTTACCGAACTGGCTTTGCTGCGTTCGCAAATTAATCCTCATTTTTTGTTCAACACCCTTAACAACATACATTCGTTTAGTATACGCGATCCTGAAAAAACGTCCTTTGCCATCATCAAGTTGTCCGAAATTATGCGCTATATGCTGTATGAAGCATCCGCCGAAAAGGTATTTCTGGACATGGAACTGGAATATATCCGCAATTTTATTGCCCTTCAGAAACTCCGATTCCGTGAAAATGACTTTGTTCGGTTCGTCGTTGAAGGTCAAACCGTGGGTATCCGGATTCCTCCCATGATCTTTCTGCCTTTTATTGAAAATGCGTTTAAACACGGGACTTTCAGCGAAACAAACGCCATCCAAATCCATATCCAAAGCAACAATGAACAATTATTTTTTAGCTGTAAAAATCAGATAAAACAACGAAACGAAACAGAAAAAAAACAAGCTGGTGGTTTGGGGGTGAAAAATATCTGTCGTCGTCTGGAAATCCTTTTTCCCGGGCATCATGACCTGAAAATCAGGAAAGAAAAAAACATCTATATTGTTGAACTAAACATTAATTTACATGCTTATTAATTGCATTGTGATCGATGATGAATATCCCGCCATCCAGCAAATGGAAGATTATATTGCCAGAGTGCCATTTATGCGATTGCTCAAAAGCTTCGACAATGCCATTGAGCCCATAAATTTTTTGCAAAAGAATACAGTAGATGTGATATTCCTCGACATCGAAATGGAGGGTTTTACCGGTTTGCAATTGATAAATGTTTTGCAGCATAAGCCCCGCATTGTCCTCACTACAGCCTACGACCGTTATGCCTTGAAGGCTTTCGACCTAAATGTATGCGATTATCTGCTTAAGCCCATCTCATTTGAGCGATTTATTCAGGCCATCGACAAATTGTTTGATCTTTTCGTGCGGGAAAAATCCGCTGATACATCTGTAAATCAATATCGTAGAGATTATTTTTTTGTTAAGACCGAATACCGTATCCAGCGTATTGATTTCGATGATATTTTGTTTGTGGAGGGCATGAAAGAATATTTGCGCATCCATACCAAAAAGGAGAAAATCATGATTCTCGAAAGTTTTAAAAATCTGGAAGAATCCTTGCCATCTGATAATTTTATCCGGGTACACAAGTCTTATATTGTGGCATTGGACAAAATAGTAAGTGTTGAAAAAAATAAAATTACAATCGGATCAACCATCATTCCTGTCAGTGAAACATACAAGGAATCCTTTTTCATGATGTTGAAACGAGATATTTAAAGATCGTGAATACTCCACGATTTGCGATTCCTTCCTCATTCGGGATCTTATCATGTTCCTAAGAAACAAGTGATATATCCTGCCAAGAAACACAACACACTCGGATTCGTTTTGAACATAGCGGTGTCGAGGATGCTACATTCCCTTATTGGATTTTGTCCTTCATAATCTCTATTCCATTCGTGATCAACAGGGTCGCCTCAAAACCAAAAATGGCAATTTTGTTGAAAAATAAAAAACCCAATCAACTGATAAACAATTGATTGGGTTTTAAAATTGTACTCCGTAGGGGATTTGAACCCCTGCTACCAGGATGAAAACCTGGCGTCCTAACCCCTAGACGAACGGAGCATGAACAAATTTTAGTACTCCGTAGGGGATTTGAACCCCTGCTACCAGGATGAAAACCTGGCGTCCTAACCCCTAGACGAACGGAGCATTGGAATAATTTGTTCTGCTTTACAGCAATACGATCAGAACTTTTTCCTGAAATCGGGATGCAAAATTACTATCATTTTTTAAAATTCCAAAAGATTTTTCCGGTTTTTTCAAATTTTATTGTCAAACCGTTTTAATTCCCTTGTTTTTAATTGCTTGCATTTATGTGTATTTTTTATTGTATCGGGCAGGGTTTTGCATATTTATTGTTTTTTTAGGCTGTGAATTATATTTTTATGCTTGCTTCAAATGAAGCCTGTGATATATAATGATTGTTTTCTGCACATTTTTAATAAAATAGGGAAGCTTTTTTGGCTGGGAACAAAAAAATATTTAATTTTGCACTCCATTTTGAAATATGTTCTAATTAATTAAAAATCAAAGAAATGTCTAAACAGTACGAAACCGTTTTCATTTTAACTCCCGTTTTGTCTGACGAACAGATGAAGGAAGCGGTTAAAAAATACCAGACGCTCATTTCTGAGAACGGCGGTAAGATAGTGCACGAAGAGCACTGGGGCATGCGTAAACTCGCATATCCAATTCAGAAAAAATCATCAGGATTCTATCACCTGATTGAGTTTACTCATGAAACAGGCGATATGATCCAGGACTATGAGGTGGCTTTCAAACGCGATGAGAGGGTTCTCCGATTCCTGACTGTTAAACTCGATAAGCATGCTATTGCTTATAACGAGAAAAAACGCGCCGCAGCCAAGGCGAAAAAAGAAGAAGTTAAATCTTAAGAATTAAATCGAGCAAACAATGGCACAACAGAATTCAGAAATCAGGTACTTGACTCCAATTGCAGTTGATACCCGGAAGAAAAAATATTGTCGCTTCAAAAAAAGCGGCATCAAATACATAGATTATAAGGACGAAAACTTTCTGATGAAGTTTGTAAACGAGCAAGGAAAAATTCTTCCACGCCGTTTAACAGGTACTTCAACAAAATATCAGAAAAAAGTAGCCCAGGCAGTCAAAAGAGCGCGTCATATTGCGTTAATGCCTTATGTTGGTGATTTATTAAAATAAGGAGGAAGTAAGATGGAAATTATTCTCAAACAAGATATCCCCAATGTTGGTTACGCGAATGAAATTATTGCCGTTAAAGACGGTTTTGCGCGTAATTATCTGATCCCTCAAGGGATGGCTATACTTGCTACAAAATCAGCTCGTAAAGCCCATGAAGAAATGATGAAACAAAAGGCATACAAAGAAGATAAAGCCCGTAATGAAGCTACTGCACTTGCTGAAGCTCTCATGGGTGTTACCGTGCGCATTGGCGCTAAAGCATCAAGCAATGGTAAAATCTTTGGATCTGTTAATGCCCTGCAAATTGCCGAAGCACTTAACGCTCAATATAAATATGATGTTGATCGTAAGAAAATCTTTGTCGATGGCACTTCTATCAAAGAACTTGGAACTTATACTGCAGATGTGAAACTGCATAAAGAGATTGCTGCAAAAATTAATTTTGAAGTTTTTGCTGAATAATCGAATCCAAATAAGTATTTTGCGCACGGCTTTCGAGTCGTGCGTTTTTGTTTCTGCAAACTATGTCAATTACAAAGAATCAAATAAAATTAGTTAATTCCCTTAAATTGAGGAAATTTCGTCAAAAACATTCTTTGTTTATTGCCGAAGGCCCCAAAGTGTGTGCCGATTTATTGCAAGCAGGAATCTTTGAAATCTCTGAGATCTATGCATTGCCTCAATATCTCGAGCAATTAAAAATGCCTCTTCCGAAGCGGGTTTTTTCTGTAAACGAGCGCGAATTGGCTCAAATTAGCCAGTTAAAAACTCCTAATCAGGTGCTTTGCCTCGTGAATTTGCCCGATATTTCTTTTAAGTCGGACAATCCAAATATAAAAAGTATGCTTGTGCTTGATGGAATCAATGATCCCGGAAATATGGGCACGATTATTCGCACTGCTGATTGGTTCGGACTTAAGCACCTTTTGTGTACAAAGGATTGTGTTGATGTGTTTCATCCTAAAGTTGTCCAATCAACAATGGGGGCAATCCAAGGGGTGAAAATCTTGTATGAAGATGCTGAGGCGATTAAAAACCAGCTTTTATCTCATGATTTTGCAATTTACGGGGCTTTTCTTGAAGGGGAAGATGTGTATCAACACAATTTTAAAAGCAAACCGGCTTTTATTATTGGAAGTGAATCGCATGGTATCAGGTTGCCATTGAAAGATTGTGTACAGCAGAAATTGAAAATCCCCGGAAATGCGGCAGGGCATTTTTCTGAATCCTTAAATGCCTCCATCGCAGCCGGAATTTTTATGTCTGAGTATTTTAGGAAATCGTAGGATACCGGACTTTTACCCGATACCAAATTATAATATTACAAATCAATTGGACTCATCAAATCATTTCATGAAAAATAAAGAGAGCTTGTATGAGTTGCTGGAAGAAAAATACCGTTTTTATCAAAATCCGGAATTTATTGAAACGGATCCGATTTCTGTGCCTCACTGCTTTTCCCTAAAGGAAGATATTGAAATATCAGCACTATTGAGCGCAACAATAGCTTGGGGCAAAAGGAGTATGATTATCAAAAATGCGCAAAAAATGATGCAGCTCATGGATTATGCGCCCTTTGATTTTATTATGAATGCTGTCGATAAAGACCTAAAGCCCTTGCTCTCGTTTAAACATCGAACATTTCAGGCCGATGATTTACTGTTCTTTATTGAGGGCCTGCGATTTATTTATCGACAAAAAGGTGGCCTTGAAGCAGTATTTTGCGGAGAGGAATTTGATGGTTCTGTGTCAAACAGTATTCTTAGGTTCAGGGATTCAATGTTTTTGGTGCCACATCAGCAGCGAACTGCAAAGCATATTTCCAATCCTGCAAAAGGCAGTGCTGCAAAACGTTTAAATATGTTTCTTCGTTGGATGGTGCGGAGCAATGAGGGTGGTGTTGATTTTGGTCTTTGGAAAAGCATTCCCCCTTCCGCACTTTTATGCCCGCTGGATGTGCACTCGGGAAGAGTGGCGCGCCATTTTGGTTTGCTACTGCGCAAACAGGACGATTGGAAAGCTGTGGAAGAATTGACAGCTAACCTTAGGGTTTTCGATGCAGAAGATCCGGTGAAATATGATTTCTCATTATTTGGAATGGGCGTGTTTGAGAAGGCAGGTCTCGGAAAAAATGTTTAAATTCGTTTTATTTTTATGAATAGCAGTAAATCGAAGACTTTCAGAGAGAAGCTTTATGTGATTATTTTTGAAGCAGATACCCCCAAGGGTAAGCTCTTTGATGTTGCTTTATTATGGTTGATTTTCCTGAGCGTAATTATTGCGCTGCTCGATTCTGTTCCCATAATTCATGAAAAGGCGCACGGCTGGCTATTGATTGTTGAATGGTGCGTCACCATACTGTTTACAACAGAATATGTTTTGCGCATATATTCTGCCCGAAAACCGATTTCTTATATTTTCTCGTTTTTTGGGATTATTGATTTTTTATCCATTTTGCCTACCTATTTAAGCCTTTTTATTGTTGGCTCCCACTACTTGATTGTGATTCGTATTCTACGTTTCCTAAGGATTTTCAGGGTGTTGAAAATGGCGCGCTATATTGGGGCAAGCAAAGTGCTTCTGGATTCGATGACAGCCAGCAGACATAAAATTGTTGTGTTTCTTGAAATGATACTCACCATCGTTGTGCTTATGGGCGCATTGATGTATATTATTGAAGGGCCTGAAAATGGGTTTACGAGTATTCCTCGTTCAATTTATTGGGCTATTGTAACTCTCACAACGGTTGGATATGGCGATATTTCACCACAAACAGCACTGGGTCAAACGCTTGCTTCTTTTGTAATGATCATCGGTTATGCCATAATTGCTGTCCCTACAGGCATCATCACTGCTGAAATTACGAGGCAGTCTGGGCAGTCATCAAATGCCCTTGTTTGCAAGAAATGCAAAAATGATAAACATGATGCCGATGCGGTTTTTTGTAAGCAATGTGGAGCTAAGCTCGATTGTTAGCAATTCTTTAACAGCTCATTAACATCGCTTTATTAGGCAATCAGCCTGATCTCTTGTTCTTATACTATACACTAATAACAAGAGATTATGTTCAATTCAAAAGCATTCTTAGGATTTTTTTTCTTCATAGCTGTAGTTTTTGTATCCTGTTCCGATAAAGAGGATGACTTTATTCAGGCTGATGAGCTTATTGGCGAGGCCAAACCGGAGGTGGGCGCAATGGCACCCGATTTCTTTTTGCCCGATGCCGGAGGCAATAGTCATGCACTAGCAAATTATAAAGGAAAAGTTGTCTTACTCGAATTCTGGGCTAGCTGGTGTGGTATTTGTAAAGGGGAGCTTCCTGAGCTAAAAGCCTTATATCAGGAATTTGAAAATACTGATTTTGAGATAATTGCGGTTTCTGTAGATACGGAACGCGATGATTGGGTCAATACTGTTCAGGAATATGACCTTCCATGGCTTCAACTCAGCGACCTAAAAGGACCACAATCTGAGGCAATATTGGATTGGAAACTTATTGGGGTACCACAATTTGTCTTAATTGATCAGGATGGTACTATCCTCGAAATCGCCAATAGGGTGGAAGGTCTGGATGCTAAAATCCGGGAACAGTTGAAGTAAGTTTGTCGCTTTCCTAAGCACTTTGAAGTTCTTGTTTTATTTCATAAGTGCCTCAACCCGCTGTAAAAGGCCGGGATGCGAGAAATGGAAAAATGCATATAGTGGGTGAGGGCTTAAATTACTGAGTCCGCTTTTGCTGAGTTTTTTCAGTCCGCTAATCAATTCATCCCTATATCCATATTTTGCTGCAAATGCATCGGCCTGATATTCGTATTTTCTCGATTGAAGGTTTCCAAGAAGTCCCAAAATCAGATTAACAGGGGTGTACAAAATCCCAAAAGCGAGGATTCCAAGATGAAATGAGCTTTGTACTGCAATTTCTTTTCCTGCAATGGCATTGCAAATATCGGATGCTAGTTGTGAATCTTTCTTGATAAATAATGAGAAAATAAATAAAAGCAAAGCGGTTTGTAGTAATCCGCTGAGCATGCCCCAAACAATATGCTTGTGTTTGTAATGGCCTGTTTCGTGGGCAAGTACAGCCACTACTTCATCAATGCTTAGGTCGTTAATTAAAGTGTCGTAGAGAACAATGCGTTTTTTGGGGCCAAATCCGGTGAAATATGCATTGGCTTTGCTGCTTCTTTTCGATCCGTCGATAACGAAAATATTATGCAACTTAAAGCCTGCTTTCTGTGAAAATGATTCAATTGCTGTCCTTAATTCGCCTTCTTCGAGCGGTTTCTGTTTATTAAAGAGTGGGACAATAAGGCTGGAATAAAACAGGCTCATAAAAATGCTGAACACGGAGATTACAAGCCAGATTAATACCCAAAAATAGCTGCCTGTTTGCTCATAAATAAATACGATTAAGGCATATAATGGCGCACCAATCACTATCCCTAAAAGCCAGCCTTTTATTTTATCAAGGATAAATGTTTTGGGCGTGGTGCGGTTAAATCCATAGGTTTCTTCCAGAACAAATGTGCTATACAACTGAAACGGCAGCCCGATAATATCTGCAAGCAGGCCAATAATGCCGAAGAAAAGTAATCCTACAATAATTTCATTATTTGAAAAATGCCGAATGGCTTCATCCAATAAGCCGAAATATCCATGAAAAAGAATAATAAGCGTTAAGACGAAAGTGAGTGAAGCAGAGATACTGCCTAATCGTGAGGTCTTTAAGCCGTATTCCTGGGATTTTTTGTAATTCACATCATCGTAAATGCCTGATAATAATTCGGGGATTCCCCTGTTTCTGCTTTTATTATTCAGATATTCGAGGAATTGTTCCAGAAGAAATTCCACGCTCATGATTCCAATAATTATCCAGAAAATGAGTTGAGTCATCGTTATTTTGTTATGGAAGTAAGTTTTTTATTGTGTTTTGCTTCGGAACTGCAAAATCAGCTTTTCTATGGATGCCTTCCTAATAGGAACCATTTCTTTTTCGGACAAACCATTCCAGGCTCAACCAAAGGATAATCAATCCGGCAATCCACCAAAAGTCTGTTATTGGTCTGTTTTTTTTGCGGAAACTGATTGTTTCTTTTGTGTCTACTTGATTGATTATTTCGCTGTAAAGCTCATCCAATTGCCCGGGATAGAACATTTTTCCCTCATTTTGTGCTGCCAATTGATGCATCAGGCGATGGTTTGCCCGAAGTTGTGTGTTTTCAATCTGCACGGGGCGAATATAGATCTTCCCATTTTCCTGATAGGTTTTTCCGGCAAGTTGAACACTTGATTTCCATGTGTAGGTTCCGGCAGGAAGTCTGCCTATATTTAAACTATAGGTATGTGCCGTTCTTGAGAATAGAAATACAAATTCTTTGTCGTTTTGGTCAACAAGCTCAATTTGAAGCTCAGGGGAATTATCCGGCTCGTTGTTTTGGTTCAATAAAACTGCATTGGCAAGAATATTTTCATTCTCGTTTATTTCGTCGGCAATATTCAGCTTAAAGGCTTTTTTGGTTTCATGCAGTGAAAGGAAATGAACCATCTTCCGGATAATCTGATCGAAATCATTATGGCTTTGATTGTTTTTGAAATTTGCGATCCGCCATCTCCAAATGCCTTCGCCTGCAATAATTCCACTTCTTTGGCCATTTGCATTTCCAAAACAAATCATTGGTCGTGTACTGTTAACTCGTCCAATTTTTTGATAAAATAAGGTGCTTGTGCCCGAGGATGGTAAATATTCGCCAAAGGGGCAAAGCAATGGGGGCCATTCTTCAGTGGCTTTTAGAGTGCTTTGGTCGATAAGGAAAAGACTAAAAGCTTCGTTTAACTTAATGCGTGCATCATCAAAGCTGTTTTGTGCTTTGTCTATTTGAAGCAGGGTTTGAAGATTGTTAAACGTGCTGATATTGGATTGGCTTCCTAAAATATATAATACAGCAATTTTATTCTCCTGTATTGTCTTGAAAAGCGATGGATTATTGTTTTTTAGGGATGGGATTTGATGAAGAATGACCAGATTGCTTCCTCCCATTGAATCCTTCATTTCAGCATAGGTTCCTGAAGAAAAATCAATATTAAAATCTCCTTTAAGGGCGTTTTGTATCGCAGCTACATCAGGATGTGGGGCATGATAAATCATGCAGACTTTTTTTCTATCGGAAGTGACCTCAATAAATGCGCTTGCCTGATTATTATCGGAACTCGTTTCGTTGCTTTCTGTTAATAATTGAACGTTAAGCTGCCTGTAGCCTTTTTTTTCTGCCTTAAAATAGAATATACGATTGCCTGTATATGCTGATGATGGGATAATTTGTTCTGCAGTTCCTAAAATACTGTCGTTTTCACTGATGATAATACTTATCTTTTTGCCCTTGAGGCCATCAGCCTGAAATACTACTTCCAAAGGGAAATTATTGTTTAAGTATGCTTTTTTATTGTAATTCAGTTTGTTGAGTACCAAGTCTGTAGTTTGGCTGCTATCGCCCAGAGCAATGGTATATATTTTTGATAACAAAGGCTTTGTGCTATAGATCGGGTTTGTTCCACGATTAAAAATACCATCACCTGCCCATATAATTGCAGCGGCTTCTTTGCCTCTGTATTGCTCATTGATGAATCCGGGAACTTTGCTGTATTCGGATGTTTTTTCCTGAAATAGGGCAGGCCATCCTTCTTTAATCTCATCGCCAAAAGTAAAAGCATCTACCTGAAAATCTTCAGATAGTTTATTGCTCAGTTGCATCATTCCTTCATGAAATGCCAAAAGCTCTGTAGAATCTGTGCGTGCTTTAATGGATTCTGAAGCGTCGGTGAAAATGAGGATTTTCGGCTTTTCGATGATCTTTTTTTGGTTTTGCACCATCGGCGCAAGCAGCAAAAAAAAGAGTAGGGCAGAGGCTGCAAATCGCAGGAAGAACAATAAAATACGAATAGGACGGGCGAATTCGCTTTTGGTTTCCCTGAAATACAGGATTGCTGCGAACAACAATCCTGCACATATACTCAGGGGTATAAAAATATCCGGAAAATCGGTTTGAATATTCAAAGCTTGCGTTACATTTTCATTCCACCGCAAACATTGATTACCTGGCCTGAAACATAGCTGCTGAGGTCGCTGGCAAGGAAAAGGGCAACATTGGCGACATCGCCTGAGGTTCCGGCCCTTCTAAGAGGGATATCCTGAATCCATGCGTTTTTTTGCTCTTCATTAAGTTTTGAGGTCATATCTGTTTCAATAAAGCCTGGAGCAATGGCGTTACAGCGAATATTTCGTGAGCCAAGCTCTTGGGCAATTGATTTTGTAAAACCAATCAATCCTGCTTTTGAGGCACTGTAATTGGCTTGTCCTGCATTGCCGCCAACACCAACAACCGAGCTCATATTAATAATACTGCCAAAACGTTGCTTGAGCATAGTGCGCTGAACAGATTTGGTCATATTAAAGATTGATTTCAGGTTTACTTTAATCACCAGGTCCCAATCATTTTCACTCATGCGCATCAGAAGGTTGTCCCGTGTGATTCCGGCATTATTCACCAGAATGTCGATTTGTCCGAATTCTTTAACAACATCAGAAATGAGTTGCTCGGCATCTTCTAAAACACTGGCGTCTGAAGCAAAACCTTTGGCTTTAACGCCTAAATTATTTAGCTCTTTTTCCAATTGTTCCATATCCTCATTGCGCTGCAAATCAGTAAAAGCAATATTGGCTCCTTCCTGGGCAAAACGTAGGGCAATTCCCTTACCGATGCCTCTTGCAGCACCTGTAATCAAGGCTGTTTTTCCTTTCAGTAGATTCATTTTTTGTGGTTTTATTGTTTGTTTTCTTTTGTTCTATCAATTTAAATGGCCGCAAAGATACGAATTTTAGAAACTCTGGATTTGCTTAAAAATCCAACCAACCGGCAGGTTTTATTGGGTGTGGCTTTCTTCCATAAAAAATATCATCGAGAAAAACTGCCATTCGTGCAAAATTTGGGAAGTGCTGAATGCCTGATCGAATCAGGGAATGGAAAATATTGTTGGGATGGGCAAAAGGACAACTGATCATACATCGGCCACAATCTGTCCCGGTTTTGCACCAATAATTAAAACAGGCGACATCATCTATTTTCCACCGAAGGCTGCCATCGCTGATTTTTGGCTCATCAAAAGGAATTGCCCTTGATGGGCAAACATCTGCGCATTTTTTGCAATAACGGCAGAATTCTATTATGTATTGATAGTCTTTTGCAGTGCTCATTATCAATGGCATATCTGTGCTAACAACAGCAATTCGTACACGTGGGCCAAGATCCGGGGTCATAAGTAATCCCATGCGCCCGATTTCGCCAATTCCTGCGTCGCGGGCAACCAAAGGGCAAATGAGTTCGTAATTGCCATCAATATGTGTGCGCGCATCGAAACCCATAGAGCGGATAAAAAAGGCAAGCTGTGTTGCCAAAGTCCCTGAGCTTAGATATTGCTGGGCAGATTCCATGATGGTTGGCCCGTATGGTGCCATTTTCATCTTATCATAATCCATCTCAACGGTGAGTGCTATGGCGTTCTTGTGTGTATTTTTTACTTGATTGCCGTATTCCTCGCCGCGCCCTTTATGTGTATATAAATGGTATGGCTTTATTGTTGTAAATCCAATATGTTTGGCGCCAATGGATTTTAGCCACTTTTCAATAAATAGTGTGGTTTTTGCAGCATCATGGGCTTGATGGGTTTTTTGAGCCACGCTGCTCACCATCGGGTGAAACGCATTTACTGCTTGAAAAGAAGCTTCCGCTGCAGCAAAAGTATAGGGTTTGTAAAAACGGCTTTTATTGGACATTAATCCTGCTTCCCTGCGCCATTCATCATCTTTTCTTTTGTTATCCGGCTTGTTATTATAGTAATCCTCAAAGCGTTTTGTGCCTTCTTCTAGGCGCATTCTGGAAAACATCATATCGCGTTCATCAAAGCGGAAACTTTCTCCAACCTTCAGCTTTATGGTTTTAGAAAAGCGAAAGGGAACGAATAAATATGATAAAGATATAATTATCAGTAAATTAACAACAAGAATGATTTCGGGAATGCCGATATAATAAACCCCCGGGAAAAAGAGCAAGACGCAAAGGAGCATCAGCAGGGAAATGCGTAAAGCCCTAGGTTCCTTCTCTATAAATGCGTAGAAGGAAGAAATTATAGCGCCTAAGAGAAACAAGGAAGCAAATACCCAGAAAAGAATGCCCATTTATTTATTATTGTAGTGTGAATTAAATTGAACAGAACCAATGAGGCGATCGTAGCGGTCGCCGGGTTCCCTATGGTACACGTAAATAGCATAATCGTTATCCGCATCATAAAAATTGCCTTCAATAAATGGAATTTCTGCAGCTGATGCATTATTGGGCAGAAAGGCATATACATAATTATAATAGCCTTGCTTTAGGAAAAGGCTGGCTTCATAGGTCTTTGTTTCGTAATTGTATTTCATTTTGGCCTGATTGGTGAATTGCCAATTGGTGAGTTTACCGAAAATATAAAGGCTGCCATCCACCAATGGAGCATCATAAGGCAGGCTGAAGTGAACGTGCACATATTCGCTTTCAATATCAGAATTGAATGCTTCATCATTTTTTATAAGGAAATTTCCGTTTAGGTCGCGATCTGATTCGTAATCTTTAAATCGTCTTATTTCTCCCGGGTGGAGTGTGATGTCGTAGGAATTATTATCCGATTTTATTTGGGCAATGGCTTCACTATAAAATTTTAGACTTTTCATATCGAAATTCCTGAATTCATTGCCGCCATTAAAAATATTCCCTTCTGTTGGGTCATAATAGTATTCGTTTTCCCTTATTTCCCTAGGTTGTAGCCAAATTACATTATCCGGACGCCCGTTTTGAACAATGCAAGTCTTTAGGTCGCGCTGGGGGTATGGTATGGAATAATTTCCTGCTTGCATAATAAACTGCACCTGTTGACTTGTTTCCCTGAGGTTGATGATTGATGGTTTTCTTGTGCGGACAGAACTTATCCCTATTTTTTGTTCCAGAACCCTGAAGCGTAGGCTAAAAGATGGGTCTTCCGGGCTGTTTTCATAAACCAACAAAATATAATTGCCTGAGAGTATTGGTTGGATATTTTCATTGGGAATGCTTAGACTGTAATGCACATAATCTTGCAATGTATTGTACGACATTTGGTAATCTCGGATTTCGTCATCATAAAAGCTGCTCAGATATTCTGATGGATCAAGATCGGAGGGTGTCCAATCGGCATTACAATGGATAAGGGTATAATTATAAATTTTTTCATCTGCATCCAAATCATCGAACGAAAGCATAAGTTTTTCATTCGTTCCCAGTTGAATCACTGGTTCAGACATTTCCCAGCCTTTCTGGTAAAGCAGAGGGGTTTTAATATTTTCTTTGAAGATTTGGTTTTGATAACGGTTGCTTGTGCCATCAAAATAATCTTGCGCAGAAATGGATGATACTGAGAAAGTTAAAATTATGTAAATCAGTGTTTTAAGTTTCATAATTTTGATATTTTTTAAATAAAAAGTTAAAAATCAACTGTTAGTACGAAAACAAATATAGAAGTAAATCTGTTAAATGCAGCGTTAAAAAGTTGTTAGTACCGTTTAATAAACTGATTTATGTCAGTTTTTCACGTGACATTACGCTTCTTTCCAATATTATTTTGTATTTTAGAATGTTCTAAATTAGCCGAATCATATGTTTGTACATTTTAGATTTTAAATCAATGGAAAGCTTATTGCCCTCATTGTTTTGATTTTATTAAATTTGCAATTAGATTTAGAGAGACAAGAGTATCTGGATGTTTAAATATTACTACCATATCTTATGCCAAATGTAATTACCATCAAGAAGGGTCTTGATATCAAGCTTTTAGGTGAAGCTGAAAAGCATACAAAAGAAGTGATTTCCACTTCCTATGCAGTCAAGCCCCCCGATTTTGTCGGTGTTTTTCCAAAACTTTTAAAACAAGTAGGAGAAAAAGTGAAGGCCGGAACGCCTTTATTTTACGACAAGTACAGAGATAATATTATTTTTTCTTCACCGGTGTCGGGCACTGTAAGTGAAATACGCCGAGGCGCAAAACGGCTTGTGCTTGAAGTACGTATTGATGCAGATCCTATCATGGATTTTGAGGATTATGGCGCTGCAAAGCCACAAAATCTCTCAAAGGAGGAGGTGCTTGAAAAAATGCTGCAAAGTGGGGTGTGGAGTTTTATCAGGCAAAGGCCTTATAGTACAATAGCCAATCCGGAAGATAAACCAAAGGCAATAGTTATTTCCGGTTTTGATACTGCTCCTCTAGCTCCTGATTATGATTATATCCTGCATGGTCAGGGAGAAGCTTTTCAGTGTGGAATTGATGCTTTGGCCCAAATTGTTCATGCCCCAATTCATCTTAACCTGAGAGAAACCGAAGGAACCTCAAAAGTTTTTTTGAATGCAAAAAATGTGCAGATCAACTTTTTTAAAGGGCCGCATCCTGCAGGTAATGTTGGTACTCAAATTAGTAAACTCGATCCAATTAATAAAGGGGATATTGTCTGGTATATAAGGCCTCAGGAAGTTGTTTTTATTGGACGCTTGTTTCTGGAAGGCAGATATAATACCGAAAAAATTATCGCCCTAACAGGCAGCGAAGTGTCGAAACCACAATATTTTAAATTAATGGCAGGCGCCTCTATTGAGGGTCTTGTGAAAAATAATGTGACCGGCGGTAACCTTCGTTATATTTCAGGGAATGTACTTACAGGTACGCGTATAGAAGCAAACGGATATCTTGGCCATTACGACAATCAAATAAGTGTAATTCCGGAAGGGAATTATTATGAATTATTTGGCTGGGCGATGCCGCGTTTTAATAAATTTTCATTCTATCACAGCTATTTCTCTTGGATGACGCCCAAAAAGAAATTCAGGCTTGATACCAATTTAAATGGTGGCGAACGAGCCATTGTTGTTACCGGCAAGTTTGAAAAAGTATTTCCTTATGATATTTACCCAATTCAACTTATTAAAGCGATTTTGGTGGAAGATATTGATCTGATGGAAAAACTTGGTATTTATGAGGTGGATGATGAAGACTTTGCGCTTTGCGAGTTTATCGATACTTCTAAAACCGAAATTCAGGCCATAGTGCGTAAGGGCCTTGATCTTATGCGTAAGGAAATGAGCTAATTGGATCTGTTAACGATTAAGATTTTTTGAATGAAAGCTTTAAGAAATTACATAGATAAAATAAAACCAAACTTTGAAAAAGGAGGGAAGTTTGAGAAATTGCAGTCTTCCTTTGATGCATTCGAGACCTTTCTTTTTGTTCCTGATAAAGTGACATTTAAAGGGAGCCATATCAGAGATGCAATCGACTTAAAACGTACCATGTCTGTGGTGGTTATGGCCCTTATTCCTGCACTCTTGTTTGGAATGTATAACATTGGTTATCAACATTTTTTGGCTATTGACGCAGAAAGTGGCTTTTGGGAAACCTTCTTTTATGGTTTCTGGCGCGTTCTGCCGGTCGTTATTGTTAGTTATGTTGTTGGCCTTGGCGTAGAGTTTGTATTTGCTCAAATCAGAAACCATGAAGTAAATGAAGGTTTTCTGGTTACTGGAATGCTTATCCCACTTATTGTGCCTATAGAAACTCCTTTATGGATGGTGGCAATTGCTACCGTGTTTTCCGTAATTATTGGCAAAGAAGTGTTTGGTGGTACCGGAATGAATATTCTTAATCCTGCTTTGCTGGCAAGGGCTTTCCTGTTTTTTGCCTATCCTCAGGAGATGTCCGGTGATAAAGTATGGGTAAGCTTGAGCAATGCCGACAAAGTTGTTGACGGTTTCTCGGGTGCAACACCACTTGGTGAAGCCATGGTTGGCAATGTTGCCCATATGTACGAACGCTGGTCAATCAGCGATATGTTTTTAGGTTTTATTCCCGGTTCTATTGGGGAAACATCTACACTTGCCATTCTGATTGGTGCAGTACTTCTTATTATCACAGGAGTTGGAAGCTTCAGGATAATGGCTTCAGTTTTTGCAGGTGGCCTTGTTATGGGACTCTTATTTAACCTCTGGGGCGCCAATGATTATATGGGAATAAATGCATGGGAGCACCTTATTCTTGGTGGCTTTGCTTTTGGTGCTGTTTTTATGGCAACCGATCCTGTAACGGCTTCACAAACCCCAAATGGAAAGATAATTTATGGTCTGCTTATCGGAGTGTTTGCGGTGCTTATCAGGGTATTTAATCCTGCATATCCCGAAGGAATGATGCTGGCCATATTGTTTATGAATGTTTTTGCCCCATTAATCGACCATTATGTGGTGGAATCAAATATCAAGAAACGTTTAAAAAGGGCAGCACGTGCAGCTTAATGAATCATTAACCCAATAATCGAATAGCAATGAATACAAATAGTAATAAATATATTTTCATCTATGCTTCCGTTATGGTGATCATCGTTGCTGCCATATTATCAACAGCGGCCATGCTCCTAAAGCCTTATCAGGAAGAAAATAAGCGGGTTGAAAAGATGGAAAACATCCTCAAAGCTGCGCTGGAAGGTCCAGATGCCCCTATTATCAATGCAGAAAATGCATCTGATCTTTATACAAAGTATATTGAGGAGGAAATCGTAGTCGATTTGAAAGGCAATGTTTTGAATACCTATACAGTAGCTGATGGCAAAATGGATGCCCAAAGTGGTGATACAATCCGTGCATTCCAAATTGAGCTGAAAGCAGAGCTCGACCATATCAAAAAAGGAGAGAAAGCAGTTTTGCCCGTCTTTAAAATGAATAATAATGGGCAAATACTTTATGTGATCCCTGTTCGCGGCCTGGGTCTCTGGGGACCAATTTGGGGAAATATCGCATTGGAATCCAATTTTAATACTGTAGCCGGTGCTACATTCGGCCATAAAGGGGAAACTCCCGGGCTGGGTGCTGAGATTGATACACGCGCTTTTCAGGAACAATTTATCGGAAAAGACATCTTCAATAGTAATGGGAAACTCGTTTCCATTAAAGTTGTTAAAGGAGGGGTGGCTAATGTGCCTCAGGCAGATAGAATACATGCCGTTGATGCAATTTCCGGAGGAACAATCACCAGTGTTGGCGTGCAGGATATGTTGTTCGATTGCCTGAATTACTATAAGCCATTTTTTGAAAGTCCAAAGAATTAAAAACGGAAAAACATTATTCGGATATGAGTTCAGATAAAAAAAATAAAGAACCTTTGTTTTCTTTGAAAAACAGAAAGTTAATTACCGGCCCTATCGGAAGGGATAATCCGATTACCGTTCAGGTTTTGGGAATCTGCTCTGCCTTGGCAGTAACAGTTAAGCTCGAGCCGGCTGTGGTAATGTCGATTTCCGTAATGGCTGTGCTTGCATTGGGTAATGTAGTAATTGCATTGCTCCGTAATTCTATTCCACAGAGAATCAGGATTATTGTACAGCTTGTTGTGATTGCTGCACTCGTAATTTTGGTCGACCAGGTCCTGAAAGCTTTTGCCTACGATGTGAGCAAGCAGCTTTCTGTATTTGTTGGTCTCATTATTACCAATTGTATTATTATGGGGCGTTTTGAAGCCTTTGCTATGGCAAATAAACCCTGGCCCAGCTTTTTAGATGGTCTGGGAAATGCCTTCGGATATGGTTTGATCCTAATTATTGTCGCCTTTTTCAGAGAGCTATTTGGCTCTGGAACCCTATGGGGATTCCAAGTGATTCCGGAAGGCGTTTATGAACTGGGATATAAAAATAACGGCTTCTTTATCCTGCCACCAATGGCATTGATTATTGTTGGCATCATCATATGGATTCAGCGCTACAGAAACCGTGAGCTGATCGAAGATAAATAGTTTGTGAACCTTTAAGAGCAAAAAATATGCAAGAGTTATTTAATATTTTCGTTAAGTCGATTTTTATCGACAACATGGTTTTTGCCTACTTCCTAGGGATGTGTTCCTATTTGGCAGTGTCCAAAACGGTGAATACTTCAGTAGGATTGGGTGCAGCTGTTATTTTTGTGCTGGGCATTACTGTTCCTGTTGACTACCTGATTAATATGTATCTCCTTAAGCCGGGAGCCCTTCAATGGTTGGGACCTGAATTTGCTGAGGTTGATCTTAGTTTCCTTTCATTTATTATGTTTATCGCGGTTATTGCTTCAATGGTGCAATTAGTAGAGATGATCGTGGAAAAGTTTTCCCCGGCGCTTTATGCTTCTTTAGGGATCTTTCTGCCCTTGATTGCTGTAAACTGTGCTATTCTTGGAGGTTCTTTATTTATGCAGGAACGCGAATACCAATCCGTGGCTGAAGCAACTTCATTTGCATTGGGATCGGGTATTGGCTGGTTCCTGGCGATTGTTGGCATCGCCGCAATCCGTGAAAAAATCCGTTACTCAAATGTTCCTCCGGCTTTGCGCGGACTTGGGATTACCTTTATTATTACCGGTCTGATGGGCATTGCTTTTATGAGCTTCATGGGAATTAAACTCTAATCGATAAAAACTATAAAAGATGTTATTACTCGTTAATATAAGTACCGTTATCCTTGCCAGTATCGTGGTTTTCCTTGGTGTTATTCTCCTGCTGGTAATCATACTGCTTTATGCGAAAAAGAAACTAACACCTCAAGGGGAAGTTACCCTGACCATAAACGAAGAAGAGGAGTTAAAGGTGGAGCCCGGTTCAACAATCCTGTCAACACTTAGCGCAAATAAAGTGTTTTTGCCCTCTGCTTGTGGTGGCGGTGGAACCTGCGGTATGTGTAAATGTCAGGTGCATGAAGGTGGGGGCACCATTCTTCCTACAGAAACAGGATTCTTCACCCGTAAAGAGCAACAAAACGATTGGAGACTTGGTTGCCAGGTGAAGATTCGTGAGGATATGAAAATATCCGTTCCAAAAGAAATCTTTGGAATTAAAAAGTGGGAATGTGAAGTGGTGAGCAATCGTAATGTGGCTACATTCATTAAGGAATTTGTTGTGAAACTTCCTGAAGGAGAAAACCTTGATTTCCAATCCGGTGGGTATATTCAAATTGATGTGCCTCAGGTCGATGTCGATTATAAAGACATAGATATTGATGAGGAATACCGTGGCGATTGGGATAAATTCAAGATGTGGGATCTTAAGATGAAAAATCCTGAACCGATTTTCCGTGCATATTCTATGGCCAACTCTCCTAGCGAAGGCAATATTATTATGTTGAATATCCGTATTGCTACGCCACCATTTGATCGAAAAACCGGTGGATTTATGAATGTGAACCCCGGAATTTGTTCTTCTTATATTTTCTCAAGAAAGCCAGGCGATAAAGTAACAATATCTGGCCCTTATGGGGAATTCTTTATCAAGAAAACCAGTAGGGAAATGATGTTTATTGGCGGCGGTGCCGGTATGGCTCCTATGCGTTCGCATATTTTTGATCAATTTTTGGCAAAACATACAGACCGGAAAGCAACATTCTGGTATGGTGGTCGCTCACTCAGGGAATTATTTTATGTGGATCAGTTTAAGGATATTGAAAAAGAAAATCCAAACTTTGAGTTTCATATTGGCCTTTCGGAGCCACTCCCGGAAGATAATTGGACAGGTTATACAGGATTTATCCATAATGTGATTATGGAAAATTATCTCAAAAACCATCCGGAGCCGGAGGAGATCGAATATTATCTCTGCGGCCCTCCAATGATGAATCAGGCCGTGCTCAAAATGCTCGACGATTATGGCGTGCCTGAAGAGATGATTGCCTTTGATGATTTTGGAGGCTAAGCAGCTGCTAAGAAATGCAAAAGGGAACCTTAATGGCTCCCTTTTTTTTGTTTGCTGTATTTATAGCTCAACCATAAAATATACACTAATTTTACCACCAAAATAATTGATATGAAGAGGCTGCTTTATTTTGTAATACCGCTTTTCTTTTTTGCAAGCGCTTGTAAAAAGGAGGCAAAAAAAATCCATTTCGTGGGTGAGGCCCAAGGCACGTATTATGCTGTTACTTATTTCGATACACTAAACAGAAATTTGCAAGCCTCGGTGGATTCTTTGCTTACAAGTTTTGACCTTTCTGCTTCTATCTGGGTAAAAAATAGCCTTATTTCTAAACTAAACCGGAACGAAAGTACGGAAACAGACTCTATTTTTCGAACCGTTTTTCGATTAGCAGAACGTATTTCCATTGAAACAAATGGAGCATTTGATATTACCGTTGGTCCTCTTTCCGGCGCCTGGGGATTTGGTTTTGATGACCCAATGAAGCTCGATTCTGCTCAAGTCGATAGCCTGAGAACATTTGTAGGCTTTCGAAAGGTGAAGCTCGAAAACAATCAATTTATCAAGAAAATGCCTCAAACTCGGGTGGATTTTAATGCAATTGCACAAGGTTATTCTGTGGATTTGGTTGGCAATTTCTTTGAATCAAAAGGTATTGTTAATTATCTGATTGATATTGGTGGGGAAGTGCTTGCCAAAGGGGAGAAACCTGAGCAGCAGCAATGGAAAGTAGGGATTGAAAAACCTACAACAAATCCAGATTCAGCGGGAATAAGAACCATTGAAGCGATTGTGCGCTTGAAAGACAATGCGCTTGCGACTTCAGGAAACTATAGGAAATTTTACTGGAGAAATGGAAAAAAATACAGTCATACAATCAATCCATTAACCGGTTATCCGGTGAAGCATAGCCTTTTAAGTGCATCCATTTTACACAAAGATTGCGCTTCTGCTGATGCTTATGCAACTTCCTTTATGGTTATGGGCTTAAAAGAATCCAAAGCATTTCTTCACTATCATCCCGAATTGCAAGCCTTTTTGATTTATTCTGATGAAAATGGAGGACTTAAGACCTGGTATACTGATGGCTTTAAAGAGATACTCGAAGAGGGAAATTAATGCTTTGGTCGATACGGCTCTACCTTAATATCAAAATGCTTTTTTGAATGGTTTTTGCATGTGGCTTTTTCGCCTCCTCCACAGGAACATCCGCTATGTTTCCCTGTGCCATCATCAATGCTGCTGCATGATTTTGTGAAAACCCCATTTTTAAACACAAACATTTTGATTGCAATTCCGGCAATTGCCAGAGCCATTAGGATAAGTGTGAGGAAAAATATTTTTAGCATATGCTTTCTGAATTAATATGAATGAATAACAGTTGCTTCTTAACTTTGTTTTGAAAGGGATTGGATTTCTGCCTGAATTTCGCCATTTTTTACCTGATAAATATTATGCGCCACTTTATGGTGGATAAAAATCCGTTCAACGCGTTCTTTTTGTGTGTCGGTAATAAAGATTTGTCCAAATCCATTGTCGCTAACTAATTCGATGATCTGATCAACTCTTTGGTCGTCGAGTTTATCAAAAATATCATCAAACAGCATAATTGGCCTTGTTTTCTTTATATTGGTCGTATACTTAAATTGAGCAAGTTTTATTGCAATGACAAAGGATTTTTGTTGTCCCTGGCTGCCGAATTTTTTGATGGGATATCCATCAATTTTAAAGGCAAGATCATCGCGGTGAGTTCCTGTAGTCGTATATTTGAGCATGCGGTCCCGCTCAATATTTTTCTGGAGCAATACTTCCGGGTCTTCATTGGCAAGCTGCGATATATAATCAATACTGACTTTTTCATTTCCTTGTGATATAAAACGGTAATATTCCTGAAAAACACTAGAGAAATCAGTAAGGAAGTCTTTTCTTCGCTCATAAATATCCTTCCCAAGCACAGCAAGCTGCATATTCCAAGGTTCAATTGCAGATGCATTATAGGATTGATTATCAGCAAAGTATTTTAGAAGGATATTGCGTTGTTGCAAGCTCTTATTATAGCGGATCAGCTTTTCCAGATAGTCTTTATCGAATTGAGAAATAACACTGTCGATATATTTTCTGCGGATCTCCGATCCGTCGTTGATCAGGTCGCGATCGTAGGGGCTGATCATCACCAAGGGAAATAAACCAATATGATCGGCTAGGCGCTGATATTCTTTTTTATTCAGCTTAAATTGCTTCGGCTGTCCTTTTTTTTGAATGCATTGCACCAGTGATTCTTTTTGGTCATCGCGTTCATAATGCCCATGAATGGCAAAAAAGTCTTCTTCATGCTTTATATTCTGTGTGTCAGATAGATTAAAATAGCTTTTGCAAAAGGATAAATAGTAAACAGCATCGAGAATATTGGTTTTTCCTGCACCATTACTTCCGACAAAACAATTTATTTTGGGCGAAAAATCGAGTACTGCCGATTCACAATTTTTGAAATTCGATAGTTTCAGTTGTTTTAGGTGCATTTTTTTCTTTCTGGCAAAAATACATTTTCTTAGGTAAACTGATTTTTCTATTTTTGGACAAAATAGATATTTATGCGCATTCCTCATATATACAAGTTGTTGTTGAAAAACCGTTATTGGTTATTATTGGTGGCCTTAATGCTCCAAATAACCCTTCCTGTTTTTTTTGATAAGTCGTCTTTGACCTACGAAAGCCTGAGGTCTTTTGTTTTGGTGCTTTTCTTTATTGCCTGTGTTAATTTTATCAGGCAGTTTAAGATGATTCTGAAACTAATGATTGTTTTGGCAATCGTAGCTGCAGGATTGCATATGGTTCAAATATCCTATGCTTCAATAAATGTGCAGATTTCAGCCTTGGCCTTTATGGTAGTTTTTTTGATTTTAATTTTCGGGAATCTTCTGAAACAGCTTTTTCGATTGCCCGAAGTTGATTTGGATGCTGTTTCCGGTGTTGCAGCAGGTTATTTATTGCTGGGATTTTTATCCACAACAATCAATAGCCTTGTTTTAATGGTCGATCAGGATGCCTTTAATTGGCCTTTGGAGGGTAAGGGTGGAACCTTTATTGAGATGGCCTATTACAGCTTTGTGAGTCTTACCACCATCGGTTTTGGTGATATTGTGCCAGTCTCTAAAGCAGCACGAATGCTAACCGTTTTGTTTTCTGTTATAGGTCAAATGTATATTGCAATAGTGATTGCCCTCATGGTGTCGAAGTATATTGCTACCGGGCATCAAAAAAATAGGAATTCAAAAGCTTGATAATCCGTCGGGTCTTCGATTAAGGAAAACAGAATGGATTTTCTGCTTATATCGCTGTGGTATATGCTAGGAATTTTTTTACGGCAAGTTTTTTTTGTGCACTATACTCATAGCTGATGTTGTTTGTTAAATAATCAACTGCTTGTGTTTCTGATATTCCTTCGGGAAGGGGGTGTACACAGTCGGAAATATTCTCCAAACCTTTTTTTTGAGCATCATTAAAAATGCCTATAAACTCAGGGTCTATATTTTTATTGGCAACCCAAACAGCAAATGTAAAAGGAAGGGCAGTAAAAATTTTCCAGTGCTCCGCTAAATCATAACGGTAGTGATGATTAGGGAATTTTTTAAAAACTTTATCGCCAATAATAACAGCAGCATCTACTTTCTCCGGATCCATGTCTGGCCCCCCATTTTCCCATTCCGGATGAATTTTCCAGTGCCATTTTGCTAAAATGCGAGCAAGCATTACTGATGTTCTTGAATCGGCATCGAGGTGTATTTTCCCAATTTCCTGCAATGGTTTTTTTGAAAGCAGAATAACACTTTTTACCGGGCCATCGGCGCCAATGCAATAGCTGCTTATAATATTTGCATTTGGGATTTGTGGTATTGCCGCTACAGGAACCAATCCAATATCGGTTTGTCCGGAAATAAGTTGATTCGCTACTTCAGAGGGTACAGCTGTGCGCAGTTCAAATTCATTGGCATTAAGCTGATGATTTTTTAATCCATAAATCAATGGATAGGTGTTGAGGTATGATACGGCAGTTATCCTGTACATCAGTTCTTATCGTTTTGGTGAAATAGGCCTTGATCCGGCTTCCCTTGTGGTTGTGATATTTTGCTTTCGGGGTTTCGGGCATCAATATCTTTATATAGAACCCATTGGTTCTTCTCGAAAATATAAGCATCGGCAACATTTGCCGAAGGATAATAATATTCAAATTGCCCCTCAAGTTGCTCATTCATTGGGAATAATCGGTTATAAACAATCATTTTATCCCTACTTAATTTGCCTTTTTCTTTGTCTTTATTGTTTTTATAATAGGCTTGTTCCTCATATTTTAATGACATGGAAGTTTGTTTATGGTACTCAAAAATAATTCGAGTTTGCAGAGGGGAATTTGAAAAGTACTGTTTACCAAAAATAGGTTCCATTTTGTTATTAAAAGTGAGTACATCAATAATTTTTTGATTGGAAATGTTTGTATGACCGTTCCAGCCAAGCAATGTATAGCTTGCGCCTTCCTTATCTTTATTGCTTATCATTTTATAATACAATGCCCCATACCATTGCTTGGTACCGCATAGGGCAAATTGTGGATTTTGAATTTCGGCTGATGCATCTTTTAAGGGAAAAAGAATGCATTCTTCTGAGTTTTGCGGATTCATTTGGATTATGGCAAAAAATTCCATTTCCCCATGCGATTTTGGGAGCATCCAGTTTAAAAGCCTGAAACTGCTATCCGGAGGGCTTAAAATGGCAATATTTTCCACAGAATCAAATGGATAGGAAAACGATGGCGCTTGTTCTAAGAGATCCGTGAGCAATTGTGTAAATTCTTTATTGGCTTCTTCACGCTCTACTATATCGCTTGATTGCAATATTTCCCGACCCAGTTTTTTTAAAAGGATTTCTTGGTCGGGGAGGGCGCTTGCCTTCTGCTGGGCACTGCTGTTTAAGCTCATTACAAGAATTAGTATTGCCCAGAGCATTGGCTTTATTTTGTATGATTGATGCGTGTTTTTTATAGAGTGCGTTCGTTGCATATATTATTTTGTGTTTTGAGCATCCTTATAAACGCTGTATTTTAGCCGGATATTTTGGAATGACACAGATAGATTCGAAATCGGGTCTAAAATTAAAAAAAGCTGGTGATGAAAATAGCTATTAAAGAAAGAATAAATGCTTTTGTGCAAATGGGGCATTTGCTTGAACTGATACTCAATGGAGCCACAGATCAAATTTCTGCTTCTTACCGTTTACCTTGTGCGAATATCGAAAAATGTATTGAAACCTATAGTAGTGCAAACCCCTGGTTTACGAAATACTCTGTGCGAAAGGCACTTGAGGGAATTGTATTCATGCTTCGGGATGAGGCTGTTTTAACAGATTGGCGTATGCGCTATCCTCTTCATCCGAAAAAATATAAAACAATTGGCTTGATAATGGCCGGAAATATCCCTGCAGTCGGTTTTCACGATTTTTTATGTGTGCTGCTGAGTGGGCATCAAATGCTTGCAAAGCTTTCTTCTGATGATGCGCTTTTATTGCCTGCCATCGCCGAACTCCTTATTGCGATCGAACCCGAATTAAAAGATGAAATCGTATTTACTCAGGGAACAATAAAAGAAGCCGATGCCTTTATCGCAACCGGAAGCAATAATACCTCACGCTATTTTGATTATTATTTTGGGAAATATCCTCATATTATTCGCAAGAACAGAAATGCTGTTGCCGTGCTCAATGGTACAGAAAATGAAGGCCAAATTAAAGCGCTGGGGCACGATATTTTTGATTTTTATGGACTTGGTTGCAGGAATGTTTCAAAGATTTATGTGCCACATAAAGATGCAGTATTAAAAATATTGCCTCATTTTGAAGCATTTGCATGTGTAGCTCAGCATTATAAATACATGAATAATTATGATTATCGGAAATCCGTTTTTCTTGTGAATAAAGTAGAGCATCTTGATACGGGATTTTTGCTGGTCAAAGTTGATGAAGTAATTTCAAGCCCAATAGCTGTGCTGAACTATGAGATTTATAGCGATATTGATTCCCTGAACAAGCAATTATCTTATCGAAAGCAGGAATTACAGTGTGTATTGTCTGAAAATCCCCGAATTCATCATGCTATTCCTCTTGGTGAATCACAAAGACCTGCATTAGATGATTATGCGGACGGTGTTGATACACTCGCTTTTTTGATGGGAATTTAGCAGTATTGTTGGCTTTTTGTCTTTTTTTTAGAGGAGTTTTAATGAATTTTGAAAAAAAATGCTTGTTGGTTTGTTAGTTCTGAGAAAAATACTACTTTTGCAGACCTAAAAATTTTAAGAAAAAGTATAATGAAAAAGGACATACATCCCAAAGAGTACAGAAAGGTTGTTTTCAAAGATATGTCAAACGGTTACACTTTTGTAACGCGTTCAACAGTAAATACAAAAGAAACTATTGAGTGGGAGGATGGAAAAGAATATCCTTTAGTAAAGCTTGAAATTTCTCATACATCACATCCTTACTATACTGGTAAAGTGAAATTGGTTGACAGCGCAGGCCGTGTTGATAAGTTTAAGAACCGCTACAAGAAGCATTTCGAGCAAAAGAAATAATTCTTATAAAATATTTTTTCTGTTAAACTCCTGTTTTCGCAGGGGTTTTTTTTGTTGTTGCTGCTTTCGCGATGATTTTACCCCTTTTTTCGACGGGTCATCTGTATTATTGCTGCATCAATAGTGCCTTTAACAAAGTTTTGCTTGTGCATGTGCATAATGTTCATTAAATTTGAAAAGTTGCTCCATGGTTTTTGTTGACCTTAATTCTAAAAAAACTATTATTGTACTTTAAATTTCTTATGGATCTAAAATATTTGCACCTATGAACTACATACTTTTTGACGATTACGCACGAAATAATTTATTGCCTTTAACTTTCCTGCGCCCTGTTGCTGATATAAGGGTTGGTATTCTTACTATCCGCGAAAAGTGGGAAAAATATCTTGGTGTTGCTACATCAACACTAACAGAAACTTATTTAAGTGCTAAGTTTCCTATTGTTAAAGGCCAGCATAATATTTTAATTAATGGTTCTGTCCTTCCTAATGCTAAATTAGTGAAGGAAATAGGAGAACTTACACCAAATCAGGCTTTAGTAAACGAAGATGTGATTATTGCCATGTTTGTTGAAGCGGAAGACCTCGATAAAATTGGTGATGGGGATACCGGTGGTATCAGGGAAGTAAAAACACTAACAGAAACACAGCGAATTCAATTTACTTGGGATATTGTTTCGGGAAATGCCCAAGCAATTGAAGATGATTTTAAGCTGATCACAAAAGGGAGGAAATCTGAACCAATCCCCGATGGAACAAAAGTTGCCGGTGATCAGGTTTTTATTGAAAAAGGCGCTGAAATAAGCATGGCTTTCATTAATGCGAAATCAGGACCTGTTTATATTGGGAAAGACGCTGTTGTTATGGAAGGTGCAGCACTTCGTGGACCTGTTGCGCTCTGCGAACATTCTGTCGTGAAAATGGCCACAATAATCTATGGAGCAACCACAATCGGTCCATATAGCAAAGTAGGTGGCGAAATAGAAAATTCTATTTTATTTGGATACTCCAATAAACCTCATGGTGGTTTCCTTGGAAGTTCTGTAATTGCTGAATGGTGCAACCTCGCGGCTGGTACAAATACTTCAAACCTTAATAATAACTATAAAAACGTGAAGGCTTGGTGCTATACAAAAGAACGTTTTGTGGATACAGGTTTGCAATTCCTCGGCCTGATTATGGGCGATCATAGCAAAAGTGGAATCGACACAATGTTTAATACCGGTACCGTTGTTGGTGTAAGCTCTAATGTTTATGGCGCAGGATACCATAGGAATTATGTCTCAAGCTTTATTTGGGGAAGTACTGCCGGCTATGTTGGTTATGACATTAATCGGGCAATTGAAGTTGCCGAATTGGTCTATCAAAGACGCGCAAAGGTTTTTGATGACACAGAACAAAGCATTCTTCGGGAAGTATATGAACTAACATATCACAATAGTAGAAAATAAGAAATTGATAATCAGGCTGAAAGTCTGAGGAAGCTATGATATGTGAAAATTTAAAGACAGGTCTGCGGTTTTTTGTAGATCTGTTTTGTTTTATATAGACCTTCTTTTGTTCTTGCCAAATATGCCTTAATTTTATTTTGCATTATTTATGGCATATGTTTTGACTATAATAGTGGCTTTATGATCTTAATTATGCAAATAATTGATTCATAGGATATTATTATTGGGATGAACTATTATTGTTCCAATTAACAGCTTAAATCTGACATAATGGCTGATTTTTTAAAAAATAAATCACAAAGTATAATCTGGAAAATGACAAATATAGCAGACGGAGACGCAGAATTTATTCCCTTACTTTCATCGGAAGACGAAAAACACATGAGATCGGAGGACTTACCTGAAGAGTTGCCTTTATTGCCTTTGCGCAATACGGTGCTTTTTCCGGGGGTCGTATTGCCAATTACGGTTGGTAGGGATAAATCCATTAGGCTGGTGCGCGATTATTATAATGGTGATAAGCGTATCGGTGTTGTAACGCAAAAGGACCAGAAGGAAGAGGATCCGGGTATTAAAGATCTTCATCATGTTGGCACAATGGCGCAAATACTGAAAACCCTGCAAATGCCCGATGGAAATACTACCGTGATCATTCAGGGCAAACGGAGTTTTGAAATTGATGAGTTTACTTCTGAAGAACCTTATTTTATGGGAAGGGTCTCTCCTTTAGAAACTTCCGAATTACCTGAGGATGACCCCGATTTTTCAGCCCTCATTGCAACACTCAAAGAAACGGCAATTCAAATTGTGAAAAAGTCGCCGAATATGCCTTCTGAGGCAGAGTTTGCATTGAAAAATATTGATAGCCCTTTCTTTTTGATCAATTTTATCTCGTCAAATCTTAATGTGGGAGTTGATCAAAAACAAGAGTTGCTTGAAATGACCGATGTGGCCCAGCGGGGGCGTAAAGTGCTCGAAAATCTTGTTCGCGATCTGCAAATGCTTGAACTTCGAAACCAAATCCAAAATAAGGTGCGGGTTGAAATGGACAAGCAGCAACGCGATTATATGCTGCATCAGCAGATTAAAACAATTCAGGAAGAGCTTGGGGATAACCCGCACGAACAGGCCACAAAAGAGCTGAAAGAAAAAGCAGCGAAGAAGAAGTGGGACAAGAATGTGGCAGAAGTATTTGATAAAGAAATGCTTAAGCTGCAGCGAATGAACCCTGTGGCTGCTGAGTATTCGATTCAAATGAATTATTTGGATACTTTGGTCAGTTTACCCTGGAATACGTTTTCGAAAGATAATTTAGACCTGAAACATGGGCGCAAAGTACTCGATGAAGACCATTATGGGTTGGAAAAAGTGAAAGAACGCATACTGGAATATCTTGCTGTTCTGAAACTTAAGGGCGATATGCGTTCCCCAATTTTATGTCTTGTGGGCCCTCCCGGAGTTGGTAAAACATCCCTCGGAAAAAGCCTTGCCCGCTCTATCGGAAGGAAATATGTGCGTATGTCTTTAGGTGGATTACGCGATGAAGCTGAAATCCGTGGGCATAGGAAAACATATATTGGCGCGATGCCGGGGCGCATTATCCAAAACCTGAAAAAGGCAAAAACTTCCAATCCTGTATTTGTGCTCGATGAGGTTGATAAAATTATTGGCTCCAATATCAATGGTGACCCTGCTGCTGCATTGCTTGAAGTGCTTGACCCCGAGCAAAATAACACATTTCATGATAATTTCCTCGAGATTGATTATGATTTATCTCGAATCATGTTTGTGGCCACCGCAAACAATCTGGGGACAATTCATCCGGCTTTGCGCGATAGAATGGAAATTATCGATATCAGTGGATATCTAATCGAAGAAAAACTTGAAATAGCAAAGCGCCACCTTTTTCCTCGCCAACTCGAATATCATGGTTTGAAAAAGGGACAGTTGATTCTTCCACCGGCAACAGTGGGTGCTGTTATTGAACAGTATACACGCGAAAGCGGAGTACGGTCGCTCGAAAAACAAATTGCGAAGATTATTCGGTTTCATGCACGATATATTGCTGAAAATGAGCCTTATGAGAAAAAAGTTACGGTTGCGGCCCTAAAAAATATTCTCGGCGTTCCCCGTTATGTAAGGGATAATAAAGTGGCATATAATCAGCCGGGAGTGGTTACAGGCCTTGCCTGGACGGAAGTTGGTGGTGAAATCCTTTACGTGGAAGTTAGCCTGAGCCGTGGTAATGGTCGGTTGAGCCTTACCGGAAATTTGGGTGATGTGATGAAAGAATCTGCCACTTTGGCTTTTGAATACCTGAAAAGTAATGCGGAACGTTTAAAAATACATCCTGAAATATTTAACTACTGGAATGTGCATATACATGTTCCTGAGGGTGCTACGCCAAAAGATGGCCCATCGGCCGGTGTTACGATGTTCTCTGCTTTGGCCTCTATGTTCACCCAAAGAAAAGTATCCTCGAATGTGGCAATGACTGGCGAAATAACATTACGTGGAAAAGTATTGCCTGTGGGTGGAATTAAAGAGAAAATTTTGGCTGCAAAAAGGGTAAAGGTGAAGAATATTGTCCTTTCAATTGATAATGAGAAGGATATAAAGGATATTCCTGAAAATTATGTAAAGGGGCTTCATTTTGAATATGTTGCGAACATGATGGAGGTGCTTGATATTGCATTGGAAAGCGAAAAAGTGACGAATCCACTTGATTTGGAGAAGCCTTTGAGGGAGAAGAAAGAAAATGATGCTAAAAATGAAATAAAGGCATAAGCAGAAAAATTTATTTGCAATTTTTCGTTTTGAAAGCAGATATTTTTAGAGAAAAGAAAATCCTTAAAGGGTTTTTGATGAAAATCGGATGAATATTTTGCGAAATTCTCCCAAATTTGGGATTAATTGGCTCATTTGTTTGATAAAAGCTTAATTATTTCTATATTTGCAGCCTGAAAATCCGGCTGTAACCGGATTTATTTGTATGAGAAGATATTGTGTAGGGGACTGTGTCCCCTTCTTTATTATATTAATAGATAGAATGATAGATAAGGAATTTATTAGTAATCTGGTTAACAGCGAATTAGAAGGTAGTCCGCATTATATGGTGGATGTAAAAGTAAGCAGCACTAACAAAATTTCTGTAATTTTGGATAGTGATGAAGGGCTTACTATTGACCAATGCGTTGTAATTAGTAGACTTGTTGAATCAAACCTTGATCGTGAAGCAGAGGATTTTGAGCTCAATGTTATGACTTATGGTATTGATCATCCATTACTTACACCGCGTCAATACCGGAAGTACATTGATAAAGGTATAAAGCTTGAGTTGGAAGATGGAAGTAAAAAAAATGGTCTCCTTTTAAAAGTTGATGAAGAAGGGATACTTTTTCAACCGGAATTGCCAAAATCCAAAACACAGCTGAAAAAGCTAAAGGAGGAAGATAAACTCGAGCGTTTTATTCCGTACAATGAAATTATAAGCGCTAAATGCCTGATCAGTTTTAAATAGATTTTTCGTTTAATAAATAATATAAGACAATGGATAATAGAGACCTGGCTCCGATTTTTTCAGAATTTAAGGAGTTTAAAAATATCGAGCGTGAAACAATGATGAAGATACTCGAAGAAGTCTTCCGTCATATGCTTGAAAAGAGGTTTGGAACGGATGAGAATTTTGATGTCATCGTGAATATTGATAAAGGCGACTTAGAAATTATTCGTTATAGGGAGATTGTCGAAGATGATGAAATAGAAGATGAAAATCTTCAAATTGCATTTTCTGATGCCATCAAAATAGAACCCGACTTTGAAGTTGGTGAAGAGGTTACAGAGAAATTTGAACTTCATGATTTTGGTCGTCGGGAAATTCTTTCGATAAGCCAGAACCTGAAATCAAAAATCCTTGAATATGAAAAAAGCAATATCTATAAGAAATATAAAGAACGTATTGGTGAGATTATAACCGGGGAAGTTTATCAGGTTTGGAAACGCGAAATTTTAGTGCTTGATGATGAGGGAATTGAGTTGACATTGCCCAAATCGGAACAAATACCTTCTGATTATTACCGCAAAGGCGATTCTATCAGAGCTGTTGTTGCTAAAGTAGATTTGCGCAACCAATCGCCGGTCATTATCTTGTCGCGAACAGCTCCCCTTTTCTTAGAGCGCTTGTTCGAGCAGGAAGTCCCTGAGGTCTTTGATGGGCTTATTACCATTAAAAAAATTGTCCGTGTTCCTGGCGAACGTGCAAAAATCTCTGTTGAATCATACGATGATCGTATTGATCCTGTTGGTGCCTGCGTTGGGATGAAAGGTTCCAGAATTCATGGGATTGTGCGTGAGTTGAAAAACGAAAATATTGATGTAATTAATTATACAGCAAATCCAAGCCTGTATATTCAGCGTGCTTTAAGTCCTGCAAAAATTATTTCAATAACAATTGATGAAGAAGCAAAACGTGCCGATGTTTATATGAAACCCGATCAGGTCTCATTAGCAATTGGTAAAGGCGGATATAATATCAAACTTGCAGGAAAATTAAGCGGCTATGAAATTGATGTATACCGCGATGCAGATGCAGATAATGAAGATGTTGATATACAAGAGTTTACTGATGAAATCGATCAGTGGATTATTGAAGAGTTTAAGGCAATTGGCTGCGATACAGCCCGTAGTATCTTGGCAATGTCAGTAAGTGACCTAGTAAAAAGGACTGACTTGGAAGAGGAAACAGTGCGGGAAGTAGTGCGTATCTTACAGGCCGAGTTCGAATAAAAGGCAGTTGAATTAGTGGGGGAGGCTTGTATAGAGTCTTAATAATCCCATCAGAGCATTGAAAGTTTAATAATAGAGATATAATTTATAATTTTGCCTGAAATATTGTTTTGCCGTGCAGATAAGTCGGCTAACAAATAAAAGCAGATTTTTAAGAATCAAATATGTCAGAAGGAAAACCGATACGTATAGGCAAAGCCGCAACGGAGTTTAATGTCAGCATGCAGAAAATTGTTGAATTTCTGGCCAAAGAAGGCCATGCAGTCAGCGGTATGAATGCGAAACTGACCCCACAACAATATGAGCTGCTCGACAATAAATATGGTGTTGACAAAAAAGTCAAGCAAAAAGCTGACGAAATTGAGTTTGTAGGGCTTAAAGGTGATAAACCTGACTCAGGAGTAAAACCCGACACAGAACCACAAGTGGTCAAGGTTGTTGAGCCGGATGATAATACTTCTGGTCGCGATTTATTTATTGCACAATCTTCAATTAAGTCTCCTGAAGAAAAAACAAAGGCTCCTGAGCCAAAAGTGATCAATAAAATTGACCCTCAGGACGTGCCTGCTCCGAAAGTAGAGGCGAAAGTGGAAGCCCCTAAAGAAGTAGAGGAGAAAAAGATAGAAAGAAAAACGGAGGATGCTGCAGTAGAAGAAGCAGTTCCTGCGCCAAAACCAACGATAGAACCAGTTGCTCCGGTAGTTGAGAAAAAACCGGATGTTGAACCACAAGCTGAAGCGGAACTTCCAAAAGAAGTAGAAAGCCCGAAAAAAGTTGAACCCGTTAAAAAAGAGGAAAAGAAAAAGGATGTGCCTCTGGAAGAGCCAAAAAAAGAGGAGCCAAAACCTCTAGAACAAAATGCTCCTAAAATTGAAGAAACAGCGAAAACTGTTGTTGAAAATGATGTAATCCCGGAAGGCAAAGATAAGGCTCCGATAATAACTGCACCGGAACAAATTGCTAAACCGATAGATGCTCCCGTTCTACCGGAAAATAAATCAATAGAAAAAGAGCAGACTGCTAATGGCCCGAGGGTTCTTGGTACGATTGATCTTGATTCTTTAAATCAAAAGACAAAGCCTGCAAGGAAAAGTAAAAAAGAAAAGCAAAAATCTAGAACAGAGAAACGTAAAGACTCTACTAATACTGCAACCACAGCTTCTGGGCAACAAAATAAAGCAAATGAAAAAAAACCAATGCAGCCTGTTGCAAAGAAAACACCTGAAAAAATTCCTGCTCCAGATAAAAAAATTGTAGTGCCTCAAAAACCTGAGGACGAGAATTTTATGCCTACAGAAGTGCAAAAGCTGGCAGGGCCTAAAATCCTTGATAAAATTGTTCTCCCAGAGAAAAAGAAACCGGAAAAGAAAAAGCCAGTCGCTTCTTCATCTGGTGATATGAATAAGACGCGTAAAAAGAAACGCAAAAGGATTAAGCCTGCAGGTACACCGGTGAATAAGGATCAACAAGGGCAGCGTCCACAGGGGCAACGCCCACAAGGCCAAAGTGGAACCGGGACTCAACAAAGTCGTGATGGACAACAGAATGATCGTCGCGGACGTGCAAAAGCCAGACCACGTAAAAAGGAACTGCCTAAAGTAGAGCCTACACCAGAAGAAATTCAACAAAAAGTTAGGGAAACACTTACAAAACTTACTTCCCACTCGAAATCGAAAGGGGCAAAACACCGTCGTGCCAAACGTGATCAAGCGAGTCAGGTTCGTCAGGAAGAGATGATCAGGCAGGAGGAGGAAAAGAAAGTTCTTAAGGCAACAGAATTTGTTACTGCCAATGAGTTGGCAACCATGATGAATGTGCCTGTAAACAGTATTATTAGCGCTTGTATGTCGCTTGGTCTCTTTGTGTCAATTAATCAACGTCTTGATGCTGAAACCATTACTGTTGTAGCCGAAGAGTTTGGCTATTCAGTGGAGTTTGTGAGCGTCGAAGTGCTCGAAGCAATAGACGAGATGGAAGATGTCAGTGACGATGACGATGAAAACAGAATCCCTCGTGCTCCTATTGTAACGGTGATGGGACACGTTGACCATGGGAAAACAAAATTGCTTGACTTTATCAGAAGTGCAAATGTTGTTGCCGGTGAAGCCGGTGGGATTACACAGCATATTGGTGCTTATGAAGTTACACTGAAGAATGATAAAAAAATAACATTCCTGGATACACCGGGTCATGAAGCCTTTACTGCAATGAGGGCTCGTGGTGCGCAAGTAACGGATATTGCAATTATCGTGATTGCTGCTGATGATAGCGTAATGCCCCAAACAAAAGAAGCAATAAACCATGCCCAGGCAGCTGGCGTGCCAATTGTTTTTGCGCTGAATAAAATTGATAAGCCAACTGCTAATGTTGAGCGACTAAAAGAACAGCTTGCTCAAATGAACTACCTTGTTGAAGATTGGGGCGGAAAATACCAAAGTCAGGAAATATCTGCAAAAGAAGGTATTAATGTAGATGAACTCCTCGAAAAAGTCCTTCTTGAAGCAGAACTCTTAGACCTTAAAGCCAATCCCGAAAGGCTAGCCAAAGGAACAATCATCGAATCATCGCTGGATAAAGGACGTGGATATGTCTCTAAAATGCTCGTTCAAAATGGAACAATGCATATTGGAGATACTGTTCTGGCAGGCGCTTATTATGGAAAAGTAAAGGCAATGTATAACCAGTTTAACGAACCTGTTGAAGAAGCAGGTCCTTCATTCCCTGTTTTGATGCTCGGACTGAATGGGGCTCCGGGTGCCGGTGATACTTTTAACGTGATGAAGGAAGAGCGTGAAGCAAAAAATATTGCAACGAAACGTCTGCAATTGCAACGCGAACAGGGTCTTAGAACTCAGAAACATATTACACTTGATGAAATTGGACGTCGTATTGCAATTGGCGACTTCAAAGAATTGAATGTTATTGTAAAAGGTGATGTTCAGGGTTCTATTGAAGCTCTTACTGATGCGATCTTAAAATTATCAACAGAAGAAGTTCAGGTAAATGTTGTTCATCAAGCTGTTGGTCAGATTGTTGAATCTGATGTTCTATTGGCTTCGGCTTCGAATGCCGTGATTATCGGATTCCAGGTGCGTCCTTCTGTACAAGCTCGTAGATTAGCTGAAGCGGAACAAATTGATATTCGCCTGTATTCTATTATCTATAAAGCCCTTGATGAACTTAAGTCGGCTATTGAAGGTCTTCTCGCTCCAAAAATTGAAGAGAAAATTCTTGGTAATGTGGAAGTCCGTGAAATATTCAAAATCACAAAAGTGGGTACGATTGCCGGCTGTTTTGTCCTCGAGGGAAAAATACATCGAAATACAAAAGTTCGTGTTATCCGTGATGGTATTGTTGTGTATACAGGTTTACTTGGATCGCTGCGCCGTTTTAAAGATGACGTTAAAGAAGCAATCGTTGGTCAAGAATGCGGATTGAATATAGAGAATTTTAATGATATAAAAGTTGGGGACATTGTTGAAGGATACGAAGAGTTTGAAATAAAGCGTTCCCTATAATATTGAAATAAAACCAAAAGCGGGATTGTGAATAATACTTATAATCCCGCTTTTTTATTGAATGATGGCCTTCTAAATATTGCTAAAATACGGAAGTAAATCATTTTTTTGCTAAAAGATCAGGAAAATTATTACTCGATGAATACCTACCAATTAAATAACCTGAAGGAACTGGAGGCGGAAAGCATCCATATAATCAGGGAAGTGGCAGCAGAATTTGAGAATCCCGTGATGCTTTATAGTATTGGAAAGGATTCTTCAGTGATGGTGCGCCTCGCCGAAAAAGCTTTTGCTCCCGGAAAAGTGCCATTCCCATTAATGCATATCGATTCGTTATGGAAGTTTAAGGAAATGACGGAGTTCCGCGATAAATATGCAAAAGAAAAAGGCTGGAATTTAATTGTGCACTATAATGAAGAAGGCAAAAAGAAAGGCATTGGCCCGTTTTCTCATGGCAGTAAGGTGCATACCGATGTGATGAAAACCCAAGGACTCCTTCAGGCACTCAACAAATACAAATTTGATGCTGCTTTTGGCGGAGCAAGGCGCGATGAAGAAAAATCACGTGCAAAAGAACGTATGTACTCTTTTCGCGATGAATTCCATCAATGGGATCCGAAAAACCAACGCCCGGAACTTTGGAACCTCTATAATGCCCGTGTGCATAAAGGAGAATCCATTCGGGTATTTCCACTGAGCAACTGGACAGAACTGGATATCTGGCAGTACATCCGCTTGGAAGAAATTCCGATTGTGCCTCTCTATTATGCGAAAAAACGACCCGTGGTGGAGTTTAATAATGCACTAGTGCTTGTTGATGATGATCGTATGCCTGCAGAATTGGCAGCAACAGCAAAAATGAAAATGGTACGATTCCGTACTCTGGGATGTTATCCCTTAACCGGCGCTATTGAATCAGAAGCAGATACAATTGAGAAAATTGTCGAAGAAATGATGACCGCAACAAAAAGCGAACGCACCACCCGTGTCATCGACTTCGACCAAGATGCCAGCATGGAACAGAAAAAACGCGAAGGATACTTTTAAAGAAGACGTGTAAAGTTTTTTTGTTTGAAAGTTTAAAGGTTGTCTGATTTAGAGGTTTTTTGAGAATTGATTAAAAATATTTAGATTTATATTATGGCTACTCATGAAGATTTAGATGTTTGGAAGCTGTCGATGGATTTAGTAGAGGAAGTGTATAGATTGACAAAGAAATTTCCATCTGAAGAAAAATTTGGTCTTACAGATCAATTGAGAAGAGCAGCTGTCTCCGTGCCATCTAATATTGCTGAAGGGGCTGCGCGCCAATCTGATAAAGATAATATAAGGTTCTTGCATTATTCTCTTGGATCGATAACGGAAATTGAAACGCAACTTATTATTTCAAATAGGCTAGGATTTTGTGATTCGGATATTACCCTAAATCAGGCGAGAGTAGTAAAAGCAAAATTGATTAATTATATTAAGTATGTTAAAAGCTTGGTAGCAAAAAAGTAGGAGAATAAATTTAACAACGTTCAACCCTCAACCTTCAAACCTCCAACCTCTGAACTTTAAAACCTTCAACCTCTGAACCTTAAAACCTTCAACCTCTGAACCTTAAAACCTTCAACCTCTGAACCTTAAAACCTCTGAACCTTAAAACCTCTGAACCTTCAACCTCTGAACCTTAAAACCTTCAACCTCTGAACCTTAAAACCTTCAACCTCTGAACCTTAAAACCTCTGAACCTTCAAACCTCATGGAAACAAATCTCAACATAAAAGAATTCCTCGATCAGGACCAGAAAAAAGACCTACTCAGGCTGCTTACTGCCGGAAGTGTGGATGATGGAAAATCGACACTCATCGGGCGACTGCTTTTTGATAGCAAGAAACTTTATGAAGACCATCTTGTTGCTCTGGAACGCGATAGCAAACGAATGGGACATGCCGGTGATGAAATCGATTATGCCCTTTTGCTGGATGGTTTGAAAGCAGAACGCGAGCAAGGCATTACCATTGATGTTGCTTACCGATATTTTTCTACAAATAAGCGAAAGTTTATCATTGCCGATACTCCAGGGCATGAGCAATATACCCGAAATATGGTAACAGGAGCCTCAACAGCGAATCTCGCCATACTTTTGGTTGATGCCCGCAAAGGCGTTATTACCCAAACAAGACGACATGCCTACATTGTTAATTTGCTTGGGATCAGGCATGTGGTTGTTGCTGTGAATAAAATGGACCTGATGGATTATCGTCAGGAAGTGTTTGAAGATATTTGCAGCGATTATAAAGCATTTATTACAGGTTTGGATATACCCGATGTGGAATTTATCCCTATGTCTGCCCTCAAAGGAGAAAATGTTGTAAGCCATTCGGAGCGTATGCCTTGGTACCATGGTGAGAGTATGCTCGAATATCTTGAAAATGTGCATGTTGGAAGTGATCGTAATTTTGAGGATTTCCGATTGCCGGTGCAATATGTCAACCGTCCCGATATTCACTTCCGTGGATTTGCAGGCAGTGTAGCATCCGGTGTTGTGAAATTGGGCGACACCATCAAGGCATTGCCGAGTGGGAAAACCTCAAAAATAAACCGGATTATTGGCAGCGACGGCGACCAGCAATATGCTTATCCTCCACAATCCATTACCGTTACCCTTGAAGATGAAATAGATATTTCACGTGGTGAGATGATCGTGCATCCCGATAACCTTCCCCGGGCGGAACGGCATTTTGAGGCCATGCTTGTTTGGATGGATGAAACCGAAATGGATCTAAATACCCAGTTCTACATCAAACATACCACCAATAGCACAAAAGCCCGTATCGATGCGATAAAATATCGTGTGGATGTAAATACACTCGAAAAATCGGAAGAAAATCAATTAAGGTTAAACGAAATTGCTAGGGTCGTATTGACAACCGTAAAGCCCATTTTCTTCGATCCATATAAGCGCAACCATACAACAGGTTCTTTTGTGCTGATTGATCCCATGACCCACAATACCTGTGCTGTGGGGATGATAATTGATAAACTGCAGGACAAGGATTTGCCGAATCGCATCAGTGGAACAGAACTTGCAAAAATTGATCGCGGAGAATGTTTGATTAGCAATGAGGAGCGTGAGGCAAGATATAATCAAAAAGGGGAGACAATTTGGATCACCGGTTTACATGGCTCCGGGAAAAACCCATTGGCATATACATTAGAGCGCAGGCTTTTCGAAGAAGGGAAAATTGTTGTACTTCTCGACGGAAGTACAGTTCGTTCCGGTTTATCGAAAGAACTGGATTATTCACCTGCAGATCGTGCAGAACATCTGCGTCGTGTTGCCCATGTTTGCCGAATGCTCAACGATCAGGGTATTATCGCGATTTGTAGTTTTATTTCTCCGAGTGACGATATCAGGCAACAAGTTGCCAATCTTATTGGTCCTGAACGTTTCCATTTAGTATATATGGATGCAACGATTGACTATTGTCGCAAAAACAAACCCGATTTATATGCCAAAGCCGATCGCGGAGAGCTGCATCATTTACCTGGTGTTGATGAGGAGTATGAAGTGCCGGTGCAAGCAGGCATCAGTATAACACCAGAAGAGGTTGAGCAACGAATGGATGATGTGCTTGCTTTGTTGAAGTAGCCTGTCCTTAAATGGAATCATTTCATATAAGCTTTAGGATTCTGTCGGGATTCTGATTGTTCTTATCTTTACCTTCGTAAATTATTTGTTGAACAGATAAATGATAATCATGGAGAAAAGTATTAGAGGAACAAAAACAGAACAAAATCTATTAAAATCTTTTGCTGGAGAGTCTCAGGCAAGAACCCGTTATGAGTTTTTTGCTAAAGTTGCAAAGAAAGAAGGTTATGAGCAAATTTCAGCTATATTTCAGGAAACCGCAAATCAGGAAAAAGAACATGCCAAGCGCTTTTTTAAATTTCTTGAAGGCGGAATGACAGAAATAACAGCTAGCTATCCTGCCGGAAAAATTGGAACAACCACGGAAAATTTAAAAGCAGCCGCTGAAGGCGAGAACGAAGAGTGGACAGAACTCTATCCCGAGTTTGCCAAAGTTGCAGCTGAGGAAGGTTTTAAGCAAGTGGCAACAGCCTTTAAGATGATTGCAAAAGTAGAGGCCGAACATGAAAAACGGTATTTAAAACTGCTTCAAAATATTAGTGAAGATAAAGTCTTTAAGAAAGATGGTAAGATATTTTGGATGTGCCGGAATTGTGGATATGTCTACGAATCGGCTAAGGCTCTGGAAATTTGTCCCGCTTGTCTGCATCCTAAGGCTTATATGGAAATCCATTCTGACAACTATTAAACGAGCACTCTTTGTGGAAGTAAATTGTATAAAGCACAGCTATAAGTATTTAGCTGTGCTATTTTTTGTATGTGTGTTTTCTTTTAAATACTGCATTTTTGAGGCTTAATATTTTTATTGATTATAAATAAGTTTGTTTTTAATTGATTGTCAATCTCTATATTTTTAAAAGAAAATTTATTTTAAGGTTTGATATTATTGTTTTTAGAAATAATTTTCGAATTTGCTCGATTTTATGAAATTTTAGGTCAATTATTTACGGATTTTTTTGTTAAAAATTACGGTTTTTCCGAAATATGGTACTTTCCTGCCAAATGAGCATGTTTTCACGCCTCTTTTTTTTTTGAATTGTATTCGTTGTTTCTTTGTAAGAACATTTTGATCTAATAACAAGATGTTTCCGAGTCGTTAGAATTTACTCGGGTTTCTGTTGTTTTTTTGGTTTAAGAAAGAGGGTTCTGAGCAAGATCAACCCTCTTTTTTTTTGATGAAATATAAAATCTTTCCGCATTTGATCGAATCAACGAAAGTTGGGGGATGTTCTTAAGTATCATTAGAAGTCATCTTATTCAGGTTTTAGTCCTTTGATGCGCCAAATAAATATTCCCGCAAATACTCCAAGGAAATTACTGAGCATATCTAAAGGATTAAAAGTACGTCCATCAATCCAAAGTTGATGGGTTTCTTCCAAAGCAGCAAAAAAGCAGGCCGCTGTCAGGTAGATAAGCAAATGTTTTTTGTTGATATGGCCTTTAACTGTAGATTTCCAAAAATAAAACAGAACAGAGAGCAAAGCATATACACCAAAGTGTAGCATATAATCCAATCGCATCTCAAAAAATGCGGTTTCTAATTTTGCTGTTGGTATTTTGGGAATAGAAGATAAGGTGAAAATTGTAATCAGCCAGATCCAAAATAGTATAGAGGCCGTTTTGGGATGGAGTATTTTTCTTATTGTTGGATTTATTTTCATTGTGCAAAAATCGGTAATATATGGATATCCCAAAACTGTAATTGCGATAAATTTCCAAAAGGGTCAATGGGAGAATAATCGGTCAATAAGCTCGGCGTAATTGAAAAAGTTGGGCTTGCGATTACTGTTCTACCCGATTCTATTCCACCACAATCCGCTTATGAACAATAAACTCATCACATATAAAACGCAAAATGAAAACCCCGCTTTGCAGCTGCAGATTATATTCTTTTGTGAAGCTTTCGTTAATCGTTTGCTCGATTTTATCTCTACGTAGTATCTTTCCGCTGATATCCAAAAAGTCAATTCGTTGCAAATGTATGTTTGGCTTTGTTGCTTCAAATTGTAATTGGAAATGCCCATGATTCGGATTTGGCCAAACATGAAGCTTCCCAAAATATTCATTGCCTGTAATATCCTCGATTCCTGTTGTGATGATGTAGATTCCAGTGCTGTCGACAATATAATCTAAGCCGTAAATTGCTGTATCTGAATTGTATAAATGAACATAGTGCATGCTATCCATGGGTATGAACGGGATATCGACAAATATTCTGTATTCTCCGGTGTTCACTTCTTTAAAGCAATAGTCTCCGGCATTATCTGTTTTTGTGCGTTGGGTGATTTGCCATGGATCATTGTCTTTACTGTCTATAAATACCTGCAAATACATATCCGCATCCTCAATTGGAGCACCGTGTTTATGTTTTGATGGATCATCATAGCGCACATTTCCACATAAAAGCCCATTGCCAAATCCATTATCATAGAGTTTTAACAGATCGATGTTTATATTTTCTAATTCATTGATGCCAAGACTTGCATCAACAATGCGGGCCTGATGCCAATAGGGCGTTTTTTTGTACCATGTGCGTATGCTGTTGCTTTGTTCTTTTGAATATGCACTAATGATATAGCGTTCACAACGATTGATGTCTTTGAGGATATAATGACCATTTTCATCGCTTATGCATGAATCCAAAGCCGAAGAAGGCTTGCCATTATTCCAATTATAAAGGTTTACTTGTGCTTCAGAAAGGACTATGCCGTCCATGCTGATCAAACCACTGATGTTCATGGTGGGCGAGGATCCAATGAAAATTGAATCAATGGAAATACAGCCAAGATCATTAGTGACTTCAACCCAATAGAGACCGGTATTTTCTACGATTTGTTCTGCTTGCGTGCTGCCATCCTGCCAAAGGTAAGTGGTATAATTGCCGGCATCCAAAATTAGCTCATCACCGGGACAAATTGCTGTATCCGGACCTAGATCAACAGCTTTGATCATCCCAACAGTCAAATCCTGAATCATGCCATTACTGCAGCCGTTTTCATCTTGAACAATAAGGCGTATTTCATAATCTCCGCTACTGGCAAAAATATGCGTTGGGTGTTGATCAGTTGCTGTACAACTATCCCCAAAATCCCAGATCCATTGTGTTATTACTGCTTCAGATGATGTGCTGATATCTGTGAATTGTGTTGCCTGTCCGGCGCAACTTGGTCCGACATAAAAATTAGCTTGGGGCGTATCTGTGATGATAATTGGGTTTGTGTAAGTATCTGAACATCCATGACTTGTTTCTATAATGAGTTCGATATTATAGCTTGATGCTGCGCTGTATTCATGCTCGGGGTTTTGCTGGTTTGATGTGTTTCCGTCACCAAAGTCCCAACTCCATGAAATAATGGTGTCATCGCTGCTGGTCGAAAGATCATGAAATTGTGTAGGGCTTCCCAGACATGTGTTTTCAAAATCAAAATGGGCATTGGGCTGTGCTATTACCTTCACTGTTTTGTATACAGTGTCCATACAGCCCATATTTGATTTTACTTCCAACATAACTGTATAAAAGTCGGCTTCGGAGTAGATGTGTTCCGGATTTTGCTCGCTTGATATGTACCCATCACCAAATTCCCAATGGCATGTCAGGTTTTCTAAACCGCTGCTTTGGTTATAAAAACGACTGGCTGTGCCCAGACAAACATCAGGGCAGTTGAATGCGGCCTGTGGTTTTAGTGAAATGCTTAAGGTCAGGCTATCAGAGTCTTCCGGGCAATCTGAGCTTGGATCAAAGACAGTAAGGATGAGGATTGTACTGCCGTTGTTTATATCATTGGCGCCGGGAAAATAAATGCTGTTTAAGGCGCTGGGATTACTGAAAGTTCCGTCGCCTGTGGTAGACCATAAACTGCTACTTGCATTAGATGGCCCTCCATTTAAATGAATAAAATCTTCTGCGCAAATTTCACTGTCATCGCCAGCTGAAGCGTACATCATAGGAATAAAGTCGATGCGGATTGTATCTGAAACATCTTCAAAGCAGGGGGATATTCCTTGAACATTCAACCAAAGAAGCACAAAGCCCTGTTCCAAATCCCCGTCGCCGGGATGATACACATTATGCGGACTGTTAGGATCATCAAAAACGCCATCACCATTGGTTTCCCATTGCGATGTGGATGCATTATAAATTTGTGCTTCCAAATGAATGTCGTTTATGGAGCAGGTGCTGAAATTTTCACCCAGAAAAACCTGAGGTAAATACTGTATGTTTAAAGTCATGCTGTCCGTTGAGGCATCACAAACACTATTCAGGGCATTTGCAGTGAGATAAAGCTGTACCTGACCTAAAGCAAGATCTTGTGTTCCAGGTGTATATAGCGCATCCAATTCTTGTGCATCACTAAAAAGGCCATCGCCGGAGCTTTCCCATAAATAGGATGCGGCGTTTTCTCCATTACCATTCATGGTGATGGACATATTTTCACAAACCAAAGCATCTTCACCTGCATGAGCAATTGGTTGCGGGAGTAATGTTAATAAAAGACTATCGCTTGCATTTCCGGGGCATGATGTTGTTCCCATTGCCGTGAGTGTCAGCTGAACAATTCCATTGTCAATATCTTCAATTCCTGGAGTATATATTGCCTGTGAGGAAGATGGGTCATCAAATGTGCCATCTCCATTGCTTGTCCAAAGGAGACCGCCTGCATACTGAACCCAGCCTGTTGTTTGAAAAACATTATTACTGCATATAGCTTCATCACTGCCGGCATGCGCTTCAGCCATCGAATTCATATGGATGTTGATCGAGTCTGTATATGTGTTGAGACATGGTGCAAGAGGGAATGCAGTAAGTGTAAGTGTAACGGATAAATTGTTGATGTCATTGTCGCCGGGTGTATAAATTGCATTGAGTAATGACGCATCATCAAACTCACCATCACCTAAACTGCTCCAAAGAATGTTGTCATAATTTTGGGCAAGGCCAAATAGAGGAATATTATTTCCTTCACAAATTATTGTATCGGAACCTGCATCAGCAAAAGGAAGCTCATTTATTTCAACAAACATTGTGTCTGAAACATTCCCTTGACAAGGTGGTGATGCAGTAGCATGTATGATGATATTGAAACTGCCTACAGTTAAATCTTCTTCACCGGGAATATATTGTGTATTCAATGAGTTTGGATCTTCAAAGCTACCGTCTCCGGTGGTTTCCCAAACCCATGATCCTGCTTCAGCAATTTCGCCATGTAATTGTAAGCTGCCGTTTTCACAAATTACAGTGTCGCTTCCGGCAAAAGCCTGAGGTAGTTTCCCTGAAGGAACATTTTTGCTGATTTGGTCGAGGCATGTATTTTCGTCCGTTACTGTCAATTGCGCAGTATAATCGCCAAGTTGTTCGTAGATGTGTTTTGGGTTTTGCGTAGTGCTGCTGTTGACAGGGGAGGAGGGATCGCCAAAGTCCCATAACCATTGAATAATTTGTCCTTCGTTGCTGGTTGATAGATCGGTAAAACTTGTGGAATCGCCCCAACATGCAGTGTCTGCAATAAAATTAGCAGTTGGCAAAGCAAATACTTTGATGTTCTTTATGGCAGTATCTGATACTCCATTATTGTTGTAGGCGATTAAAATTGTTTCATGAATTCCTGCAGTTGGGAATGTAAATTCCGGATTTTCTTCCGTGGATGTATTGCCATTGCCAAAATCCCAGTGCCATGAACTTGAATTATCGCTGCTGAGGTTTGTGAAATGCGTCATCAAACCGAAACATATTGTGTCAGAGGTAAAATCAGCGATAACATCATTGTCGATGACCACTATTTCACCAGTTTGAGAATGATGGCAGCCAAATTCTGTTTGAATGCTCAGCTGCACTGTATAATTGCCCGGATTTAGATAAATATGTTGTGGGTTTTGTTCGGATGAAAAAGTTCCATCGCCAAATGCCCAATACCATGAAATGATTTCGCCATCAGCGGAAGTACTTAGGTCGTTAAAAATTGCCGCTTGACCTAATTCTGAAGTATCAACATTAAAAGCTGCCGAGGGTAATTGGTGTACTATTGCAGGATGTATAATGGTGTCTGAACAGCCTAGGCTATTGCTTGCAATAAGTTGACATTCATAGGTTCCTGCAGCGCCATACTGATGTTGTGTATTCTGAACATTGGCAGTTGCCCCATCACCAAAACTCCATTGCCATGATGTTAAGGTTCCCTCAATAGCCTGCGATGCATCGAAAAAATAATTGCTATCGTTAAGGCAGCTTTCCGAAAGGGTGAAGGCGGCAATTGGTTGTGGGAAAATTTCTATAGTTTCGGAAGTGTCATTATAACAGCCTGCATTGGAGTAAGCCCTGAAACAAACCGGAAACACACCTCCAGTATCAAAGGAGTATAATGGGTTTTGCAGCATTGAAGTGTCCTCGTCGTTGAAATACCACTCATAATGCTCGATGAAATAGCCGCCGCCAACTGTTGCAGAGCCATTGAACTGTATTTCTGTACCTGCGCATCCCGGAGTCGCGCTAAAGCTTACTACCGGCGATGGCTTTGAATAGCGCATTTCTTCCAAGGTGTCGTTGTTTGGATTGTCATCATAGACATCAATGAGCCAGATTTTAAAGGCATAATCGCCTTGTGGACTCATATTTATGCCTTCCCGAAAGGTATACATCAGGTCATTATTGAGGCTTCCTTCTATGGTGTCTGTATAAATGGGCCCATTATTGACTTGATATGCAATTTTAAGGTCTATGAATGGGATATCTCCAAATTGACGGATGAGAACAGTAATGCTGTCAATGCTTTCGTGAGCGCAACTGAGGTTGGGGCTTAGCAAATGGATTAAGCCAAAATCGGCCATAAATTCCACTGCTCCCATATCCGGAGCCTGATCGTGGCGTAATTTGCCATAAAGATCTCGTTCAATTCCGGAAATCGGAAGGCCGGCACCGTTTAATTGACGCTGGTATGGCTGAGGATTGTTTGATGCAGGGAAAAGTGGTGCAAGGTTTTTTGAATTTGCATCCCCCAAAATAGCTGCGCCCCAAATATTGATGTCGCTATACTCAGTGCCTTGATAATAACCAATTTGCCCTGTTGGGCTATAGTAATCGTTATAGTCTACTTCGCAGGTGGGAAAATCACTTTTGAAATATGCAGGGATGCCCGTGTTTTGACAGCTAAAAATATTGTTTTTAATAATAAGATTGGTAACATTGTCTGAGCCAAAAGCTGTAATCGCAATGGCTTGACTACCGGTTTGGTTGGTTCCTGTTTGATTTATGGTGTTAAAATAAAGGTGGCACGAATCCGCAGAAGGATAGAGGTTGATGCCCCGGGAAAAGCCTTGTCCGCCAACTTCTACGAAATTGTTGATAATTTGAGTGCCTTTAGATTGCACCATAATCCCTGAATTATTTTGTACGCCCAGAACCTGATTTCCTATAATTGATTTAATATTGGTTCCGGAGACAAAAATGCCGGGATTATTGCCCGCGTTAATGATATTGTAGTCGATGACAGAATTTTTTGGAAAGCCTGAGGCAGCAACATTGATTTTTGTTAGCGTATTAAATGTTATTTCGAAAAAATTATTTGATGTATAGGTAGACTTGAATTCTGTGCCAACGTTTTTGGAAAAAACTATATGGGTATTGTTTTTTGAGGCAATGCAGTTTCCGGAGAGTTGGTTGTGCAGAATGGCAATATTATTATTCGACTCATTGATTAATAATTGATTGCGTATGCTGGAGCTTAGGATTAGAATAGAATCGGATTGATTTAACAGGATGTTTTTGCTGAACGAACATTGCTCAAAGGAACAGTTTTGGGAATTTTCGGTTTGAACAGAGACCGAGGAGTACTCCCTGCTGATACTCATATTCTTGAAGTGAACATACTGTGTATTACCGAGTGAAAGCGTAAAATTATCGCTATTTGTGCTCGGATCGCTTTTTAAAAGAACAGCAAGAGAATCTCCTGATTCTGATCGGAATGTAACTGTATTTATTGCAGATGTGCCCACAATTGGTCCAAGTTCAATTTGCTCATTATAGATGCCATCGCGTACATCAAAAATAACAGGACAGGTAATTCCTGAGCCATTTAAAGCACCCACAGCCTGGGTGAAATTTTCAAAATATCCATCACTGCCACCAATGGTATAGATTCCACAAAGCGATGTCGAAAGATTGTTTAAATAGCTTGTGTCGTTATAGGGATCAATATCTGTTTGGTGATTTGGGTTTTTACTCCAGCTTTTAAGATGAAAAAAGTCTGTGCCAAGGAAAGAAAATGCGGCATCAAGGGTTACTTCCTCTGCTTCTTTATATGCCAAATTCCCTGTCCAATTGAAGGTGTTTTGCAGCACGCCATTCACTGTCCATTGAATATCGGCAGACGTAAGGTTTTCTGTTCCTTGGTTTCTCAGCAGCACACGAATCGCGTGTATTGAGCCTTGCAAAGGGCTGATTGGAGAGGCAAAATGATCAATGCCTGCATCAATTTGTTTTAGGTCAAATTCAAATGCACCAATATCCGGAGGATTGCTGCGTATAACAGAATCTATATCGACCTCAATATCGGCGAATGCCTGACCTGCTCCATTTAATAAAGTATGATGAGGAATGAGAAGGCTGTTTGAAGTGAATCTTGGGTTAATCGTAATGCTGTGCGCATCATCATTTATGTTTGTTTTCCAGCTGTTTAAATCAGTATAAATGCTATCGTTGATTTGTCCTATTTTTCCACTTGAGCTATTGTAGTCATTAAAATCAAGCGAAATATTATGCTTCTCACCAAGTAGTTTAATGGGTATGCCGGTATTTTTACAGTACAGGATATTGTTCTTAACGTGGAGGTTAGAAATGGTTCCGCCAATCAGCAGAGCCGTGCTTTGTGTTGGATGCGTGCCCATTTGATGAATGCTATTGAAAAGTACAGCACATGAATCGGCACTGCCTGATAAAGAAATACCTGTACTTGCGCCGGTTCCTTCTGTTTCGATGCTGTTGTTGATGATGTTTATCGCATTTCCCAAGCAGTATATACCGGTTTGGTTCGTAACATCATATATTTTATTGCCGCTGATTTCTGAAATATTGTTTCCTGATACTATTATTGCAGGATGGCTTGTCAATTTAGAAATAATTGTATTGTTTGTGATTTTTGAAGTCTTAGGTAAAGATGTGGCATTTAAAAGAATATGATAGAGTTGATTATTGTGGATATTAACTGCGGAAGCGTTTCTGATCGTTAGTTTCTCTGCAATATTGTTCCGGAATTCAATATGTGCATTTTCTCCCGTAAATATGCAATCATAGCGGTTTAGGATATTCGATGTAAAGGCATTATTGATGATCTCAATAAAAGAATTATTGTTGCTAAGTTCCAAATTGCCTAGTAGAGTGTTGTTGTCCAAGAGTATAGAGTCCGAATTTTCTATAAGGAAGTTTCGATTAACAGAGCAATTGCTGAAAGAGCAGTGGGAAGCTTGATCCATCATAATCGATGTGGCACCCTCGCCTTTTTTTATTTTAATTCCTTTAAAATGAACATATTGGGCTTTATTGTATTTCAAAGAATAATCCAATATGCTGAATGATTGATAACTAAGGATTACTGCATATTCATTGGCCGTATCCGGCTGAAATGTAATAGTATTGATCTCCGAACTTCCTGCAACGGAATCAATAATAATCTGTTCGTCGTAATTGCCTTCGCGCACATAGAAAACTACAGGGCATGTAATTCCTGCTTGGTTTAGTGCAACTGCTGCTTCGCTAAAGTTTTCAAAATCAGGATCCTCGCCGCCAATCGTATAAATACCACAGATTGAGCTCGCTAGATCCCTTAAATATGCTGTGTCATTTGCGGGAACAATATCTGCAATCCCATTGGGCTGTTCACTCCATGCTTTTAAATGATAAATTGGCCTGCCTGAAAAAATGTGGTTCGCCTCCAGGATTATTTCGGCACTTTCGCGATAACCAAGATTACCGGTCCAATTTAAAGGGCTTTGTAGCTCATCGTTTATTGTCCATTGAATTGTCGCATTGAGCAGAGGATTAGTACCTTGATTCCGAAGCAATACAACAATATCTTGAATATTGCCAGTCAATGGTTTCTCTGGGGAAATAAAATAATCGATGCCGGCATCAGTCTGCTCCAGGTCAAATTCAATTGCTCCAATATCCGGTGGGTTGCTGCGGATTTTGTTGTTTATGTCCATAGCAACATCAGTTAGGCTCAATCCGGTTCCATTGAGTAAAGTGTGATGCGGCACCATCAGGCTATCTGAGGCAAAACGGGGATCAATTTCTACGCTATTTACGCCACCTCCAATAGCTGCCTGCCATTCGGCCATATCCGTATAAAGAACATCATTATAGGAACCAATCACACCATCAGTACTGAAATAATTATTATGGCTAAAAATATTGGATGTTGAATTTCCATTGATCAATACAGGAATACGGGCTTCCTTACAACGAAAAATATTGTTTTCTATCTTGAGCATTTCCGCACCCGCTTCAAGATAAAGGGCATTTGTTTCTGAATGCTTTATCGAGCTTTGGTTGATTGTATTAAAAAGGATTCTGCACGAATCAGCCTGCTCGGCAATATGAATACTGCCATCATTAAAACAATTGCTCGAATGAATGATATTGTTGATAATATCTACATGTGTGGCTTTAATTAATAATGCTGCTTTTGAAAGAATATTATGTATACGGTTGTTGCTGATGCTTTTAATATTGTTTCCTTCTACTATTATTGCTACCCGCCCGCCTGAATTAGATGGCATTGTATTATTATCAATCACAGTGCTGGGAGGATAAGAATTAGCTTTGACGCTTATATGCCGGATTGTATTTGAGAGGATTTTGATGGATGAATTCAAATAGCCTTCACAAATAAAATAGGGTGTGGTATTTTTCGTAATCGTGATGTTTGTATTGCTGTTTTCTGAATCGATCCCTTCTAGGATTTCGCAGCCTTCTACGAAAATATGCTGATTTGAATTTTGTAATTTTAGGTTTTTATAAAGCAGTGATTGAAGTATGCTCAGGGAATCCGTGCTGTTGAGTTTGATATTTTTTTGGATGGCGCAATGGGAAAAAGAACAGTGTGCGCTATTAGTACTTGCAATGGCTTGCGTTGATGATATTCCCCTATCAAAGCTCATTCGTTTAAAATGAATATGTTCTGCAAAATTTAATTGGAGCGTATAATCCAATGTGAAATTCACAAGGCTGTTTGTGAGTGTAACCGAAGATGAATCTCCATTTTCTGATTGGAAGGTGATTGTATTTATTGCTGAAGCGCCAAGAATTTCGCCCAATAAAATTTGTTCGTCATAAACGCCACTGCGCACATTAAAAACGACCGGACAGCTAATGCCCGCAGTGCTGAGTGCATTCACAGCTGTAGTGAAATTTTCAAAATCTCCATCACTGCCACCAATGGTATAAGTGCCGCATAATGTGGCTGTAAGTCTTTTTTGTGTACTGTCGTTTTGGTGGTTTTCATCAGGAAGGCCATTTGGGTTTTCCTGCCAGGCAACAATATCAACGCCTTCACCGGAATTAAAATTATAATTTCCTAGCGGGATGTCGGTTTCCTCTGTATTAAAAGGCACATTTCCGGTCCAATGCACCACTGCTTGCTCAATGCCATCGATTTTCCAATGAATATCTGTTGAGGTGATTGGGAAATAACCAAAATTGCTGAGATTGACTTTTATCTCCGTCAGTCCGGGAGCAAAGGGCATCACAGGATTGCTTATGGCGGATATTCCTGCATCATTATCTAAAGTAGCAAGTACTTTGATATTGTCGATTGCCCAAAACAAAGCGTTATCGCCTTCCCAGATAAAACGGAGGCGAGAGGATGAATTGCCTCCTGCCCATGCGGAAATATCGTATTGTGCTTGCTGCGGATTATCAGTGCTGTCCGTGAAACTATCCACCAGTTGCCATGCGCTGCCATCCCAGACTTCCACTTTTCCTAATCCGGATCCGGCAAAAAAATGGTCGAAAAATAGTATAATGTGTTCTTTAAATGAGCAATCGAGGAAGGGTGAAACGAGTTCAGAAATTTCTTGGCCGTTTCCAGAGGAATAAGCCTCGCTATCGAAAATAGCAAACTGGCCGGAAACAGGATAATTGATGCTGCGTGCCCCGGGATTATCAAAATGCCAGACATCCGTGGGGGTTCCACTAATCGTATTGTTTTCCCAGTCCACCGGAGGAGTTGTTCCATTCGCTGCACTGAAATCTTCATTCATGATATAGGTTTGTGCCTGAATTGTGCTATGGGGCAATAGAAGGATAAGGGCTGTGAATCCACTTATGAGCCAATATACGCTTTTGTTCCACTGTTTCTTCATGTTTGATGTTTTGCTAAAAACACAATTTTTTTGAACTGTTTTTCAAGTGTGAAAATAAATATTTTTGAATAATTTAGGTTTCTAAGTTGTTTATATACTTATGTTTATGGTTTGTTTTCCGATATTTTTTTCGGAATCATAATATGCTGTTCTTTTTACAAGACCATGTATTATTCTTAAGGTTGCTTGTATGAAGAGGTTTGTTTAATAGTTTATAATGTTTTAAAATACAGTGATAGGAGTATGAAGGTTCTGGGAGATTTAATACATTCAATATTGAAATTTTAATTAGATTTTATATATTTGCTCAAATAAATAGGAAAGCATGAACCGACAATCCCAAATTAACTATTACGCTCATAGTTAGATTTTTATGGAATGGAGCGTTTTGTATAAAGCAGATATCTTGGATTTAGAAAGGAGATTACCTTTAGGAGTTGTAGGTATATGATTATGGATTGTATCCTAATAAATGTGTTAAGCAATAATATTCTAAATAAATGCCAGTAAGTCTTATGTTTCGTTATTTATTCTTTTGTTTGTTTTTTTGTGGGCTAAGTTTTTGTGCTGCTTCGCAAAAAATATATAAATATCCGTCTGCACCTAAGGATTCTACTTATGATGTTTATTTTGACACAACGATTTGCGATCCTTACCAATGGATGGAGAATCCGGATGATCCTAGGCTTGAAGAATGGCTTAAAGACCAAAAAAAAATTAATGCAAAACAGAGTAGAAACCAAGGAAGAAGAAAAATATTGAGTGCACAAATGTACACAATGTATTCAGGCATTGAAAACGAAACCCTTGATGGATATATTAAAAAAGATAGAAAAAATAAGGACAAATATGAATTTAAATATAGTTATAAAAATAGGAATAGAGCAGGGGATTTAATGTGTCGGAGGCAAGGGGAAGAGTTCTTTAGAAAGCTTGTTAAAATAAGAAAATTCCAAAAGGATAGACATGATCATGCAGAGTGTACGGCTTATTATGTGTCTGATAGTCTTGATATTGCAGCCATAGAAATTTCGCATAATGGTAGCGATTGGCGTCAAATATATTTCTTTGATTTGTTAAGCAGGCAACAATTACCTGATACATTGCTTCATCTGCGGGGAAGCAGTAATATTATATGGGATGGAAATGGATTTTACTATGATAGGTATAATGCTCCGAAGAAGGGTAGGGAATTTTTGGATAAGGCTGTAGGTCAAACTCTATGTTATCATAAAATGGGAACTCCCCAAGAAGATGATAAAATATTATTGCAAAATCCTGATACAACAGGAACGGATCTGTTTTCATTTTACAGGATGGGCAAGGGGCGGCTTTTTATAAACCATTATCTTTATTCCAAAAGCAAGGTTTATCGGGCATTAGGCTGGGCATATTTAAACCAAGGGAGGTCTTTTTTTATAGATGATTTTATCATTTACCCCAATGATGAAACAATAGATCTTGATGTGGAAGTGGCTTTTGGGGACACCGTGATTTTAAAATCGAACTGGAATTCACCCAATGGTAAAGTATTGATGGCTAATGTGAAGAATAGGAATGAATTGGTGAAGATTGTTCCGGAATTTGATGTGCCCTTAAGGAGAGTAGATAGGCTTGGGAAAGATAAATTAGCTTGTATTTATAGGAATAACGGACAGTATTCGGCCTTGATTTATAGCCTTGCTGGAGAATTATTGAAAAAAATTGATTTTCCGAAAGGAAAAATGATCAAGTATTTTTATGAATATGATTTGAAAGCCGAATATACTGATTTTTGTTTATCTTCTTTTTATCATCCAAATCTATGGTTTCAGCTTTCGTTAGAAGATTTTTCTTTCAAGCCCAGTATAGAAGTCACAGTTCCATATAATTATGATGATTTAGAAACCCGGTATGTAAAATATAAGTCGAAAGACGGAACCGTGGTGCCGATGTATATTACCTGCCACAAAGACACTGAACTTAATGGGGAAAATCCAACAATACTTCATGGATATGGAGGATATGGCCAGATAGTGGAACCATATTTTGATAAGTTTAATGCTCTTTGGTTAATGCATGGTGGTATTATTGCAGTGCCTAATATTAGGGGTGGCGGTGCAGAAGGAAGCGATTGGGGTTTAGCGGGTCGGAGATTGAATAAGCAAAACACAATTGATGATTTTATTGCTGCTGCTGAGTTTCTTATTCACGAGAAATATACAAGTTCTAAAAAACTTGCTATTACAGGAGCATCACATGGTGGTTTGCTGGTTGGAGCAGCAATAACACAACGCCCCGAGCTTTTTAAAGCAGCTATAGCGGAATCAGGCGCTTTTGATATGCTCAGAGTCCAAAAATTTACAGTTGGATCCATAAATACAAATATTAATGAGTTTGGAATATCTTCAAATCTTGATGATTACAATAAGCTGGTGTTGTACTCTCCCTTACATAATATTAGAGAGGGAGTGCGTTACCCGAATGTTTTATTGATTATTGGAGATAATGATGATCGCGTTCCCCCATTACATTCGTATAAATTTTTAGCCTCTCTTCAGGAAAAAGGGGATCCTAAATCACTATATCAGCTATATGTAATTCCCGGGGCTGGACATGGTGGAGCAATAACGCCTGATGCATATGTTGATAAAACCCTTTTTGAGTATTATTTTTTATATGATGAATTGGGCCTAAGGTTTTGGTAGTAGTGATTGTGTTTATGCTATTTAAGAGTTATTGGTGTTTTCCAATTTATTGTTTTATTAGCTTCAGAAACTGTCTATTATGATCGTAATTTATTTCAATGAAATAAACCCCTGAACTGAAATTCTTAAGATAAATGTCAACACTTTCGGTGGCAATATCTGTTTTATAATATATAATTTTCTGATTGATAGTGCGAATGGCAATATCTGCATCGGATAAGTGAGGAGGTAGAATTAGTTTTGCATAGTCATGTGCAGGATTTGGGAATAATATACATTGAGAACTTTCATTCATTTTCTCAATATCAACTGTAATATCGCATTCACCTAATGGCTCGCCCCATACTGATTCACCATCTTTAACAAAACAAATTAATAGAGTTCCACCTTCAAAATAGAACATGTCCTCGAAAAGACTACTTGTGGCGCCGATATCCTCGATAATATATTCTGCAAACTGTAACCCTCCACCATATAAGTGAAAACGTTTTTTATATACTCCATTAATTTTGATCGAGTCTATCTTTTTAATTGCAGGAATATCCCAATAGTAGTCGTCTGGTACCGGTACTTCATCACCAACTTTTAAAGTGAAATCATATAAAAGGTATTCCTGACCACAGCGACGGCAATACCATTTATCGCCACAGTCACGTATATACCCATCAATATAAGCAAATTTTTCTTCCTCCCCATTTTTGCTATTGCGATAATATCCGGCTCTCATTATTTTCCAATATGGTCTGCCATTAATGATGACTTTGCCATCCACATAATTTCTGAATTTCTCATAATAATCGAAAGTTCCGCTAATCGGGTCAAAATGTTTTTTATCTGCACGCCAGATTGAAGTAGAATCAAGTTCCGCGAAAATAAAGGAGGTCTGAAATGAAAGAAACAGGCATAGGAAAATTAGTTTTGCTCTCATCATTTATGGTTTTGATTGATTATGTTTTAAAATACAAGTATTACATATTATTAGTTAGCTTACAAAGCTAATGTTTATTGCATAAAAAATCAATATAAATTTATCATAATATTTCCGTTATAAGTTTAGATAATATAGCCCAAGTGGCTGTTTGTTAATCAGAAAAATATGATGAAGCAAAAAGTGCACACTCTGCCCTAATTCTATTACTGCATTTTTCGGACAAACATCTGCACAATTCCCACAATGCAAGTAATGTTCTTGATTTATTATAAAAGGCATTCCTTTATTATTGCAGTTCTGTGGACATTTTACCAAGCACAAAGCATAAAATTATTTTATAATCGGATAGGATTATATTTTTAAAGTGCTAAATATTCATGACTTAAATACAATCAGAAGGCATTGAGAATTTTTAGTATGTAGTTATGAGTTATTCTTTTATAATCCTGATTGTTTGCGTATTCCTCTCCTCCCTCAATTGATTAAGTACATGCCGTTCAGCATCATTTCTATGTTTAACGGATTTGGAGAAGCCCTTCGCTTAATTTAGTATTTTACTCAGATCAATTTCATAGACGTGATTGTCTTTCTTGTCAAAGAGTTTATTGTTTGCCATGTAAGCGTTTTTGCTAATATCCAAACGAGCAATAATTCTCCCCTCATTATCAATGATTATTGTTTGCTTGTCTTTATACATAAAGCGGTGTTTTTCCGATATTAGGTAGCATAGGTATATATCTTCGATAGGTATTTCCGGTATTGCGTTCAGTTCGTTATCAATTTGGATGATCTTATTCATGCTTGTATATACAAAAATGGAACTGGTATCTGAAGCATTTAGCTTGATAAGTTTGTCGCTTTCTGATTGAATAAAAACTGCATTGCCGATCAGGTGAACAATATTTCCAAATGATTCTATTGGGAATTTCTTTGTGGAAATTAGCGAGCCATCCTGTATCGAATACTTCTCTATCCTATCTGCAAAGAGTACTGTAATTATGTCGTTTTTTATTTTGAAATCCATCATGGGATCCTTTTTCTCACCAAGTACACTTAAATACTTTTTATTGCCATTTTCTTTATCAATAGATGCAATAAAAGCCTTTCCAAAACAAACTTCATTATTGCCCATTTTGCCACATCCTTCATTCACAATAAAGATAGCGTCGTCATTGGCGAAAAGATGCGATTTTCCTGCAAGTTTTTTGGGGAAGTCCAGTTCCCAAATAATCTCCCCATTTTGAAGATTAAGCTTTGCAAATTGCTCTGTGGATGAAAAATAAACGAATGAAGAATCCTCAATCAGTATGTTTGATGCAAGCTGGCGTAAAAGTTGATGCCCTTGCGTAATAATAAAAGTGCCTGTTAATACCCCTATAGCTGCTCCGACCGCATTTGCCGCAATAGTACCGGTATAATCCTTTATGCCTGTTTTGGTATGATAGCTCCAGCCTTTTCCATTCTTGAGGTTTATAGTGTGCAAGCCGGCTGCTGCAAGAATAATAGTTGAGTCATTTAAGTATTTAATTTCATTGAGGCCAAAGTCCGGATTAATTTCCCTGTCCCATAGTGCTGCGCCGCTTTCTGAATCGAATCCCTGTATGAAATCCGAATAGCCCCACTCTTTTAAATAGAGATGGCCAAGCGCAATATCCACACAGGTGTCGAGAAACACCATACTATTGATATTTTCCCAATCGTCTGCTCCTGTATGTATATTATATGCATTGCTATGAAGCCCGATTGTAAACACAACAGTGCTGTCATACTGCAAGAAATCAATAGATGGATTCCTGAATTTTTTACTCCAGAGTATTTGTTGTTTTTTTATGTCGAATTGAATAAAAATGGATTTGTTTTTTAAATATTTCTTATTGTTTGATAGCTTTCTGAGCTGCACTGTAAGGTATTGGTTCTTTGCATTATAATAAGTGCTGTGAACCCTTTCCGGAAAGCTGTATTCAATTCCTGTGATGTCAGCATCGGTCATAAGGTTTTTTCCCATTATTTTTTCGCTACTGAAAACTTCAATGTTTTTTTGACCGAAAATACTTGTGGATAATATTAGTAAAAAACTATAAATAAGTATTTTATAGAGTGGTTTCATAAATTTCTGCTTTTGCTTCCTGATCTTAAAATGACATATCTTTTAAAAAACTATTGAAGCATGCAAGTTAATATATTTTTGTAATTGTACATTATAATGGTTCAATTATTTTTTGAGGATAATATACTGTCTTTAGAATGAAGCAATACCGGTATTACTTCATTCGTTTATAATCCTGATTGTTTGCGTATTCATCTCATTCCTTAATTCCAGTAAGTACATGCCGCTCAGCATCATTTCTAAATTTAATTGGTGGTGATTTCCGCTAAATTCTCCGTTTAACATCAATTGCCCGAATACATTATATAATGAATAGCTTGTGCGTCCAATTTCTGTGCTTTCAGAATTTATATAAAGAAAATCTTTTACCGGATTTGGAAAAACGAAAAAATCAGGCTTATCCACTTCTTGTTCAGTAATATCGAGCGAACCGCAATCCAGATCATTGATATATTCCCATATTTCATCATTAAATGTAAAGGGAACAAGGGTATTGTCGGGAGCATCGCCCATTCGTATCCAAACCATATTTAGTGATGGGATTATATTGATAAACTGTCCATTTTTCCCCAGGGCTGCAACCATATCATCCGGCGCATTTGGCATCATACTCCCCAGAAATACAAATTGACTTTGAGGGATCATAAAACTATTCTTGCCATTCAACCACCATAAATAACCGTATGATTCGTTGAGGTTTTGCGATGTTTGCACCATTTCATTAAAATAGTTTGTGTCGCTTAAAATAGGCGTTCCATTCCAAATCCCTTGATTCAAAATCAATAGCCCAAATCGGGCCATACTTCTTGCTGTGCTGAAAAACACATTATTATATCCCTGTGGAATATAGAGCCCGTCCATGCCGATAGTGCTTTTTAGCTTTTGGTTTGTATATTGATTGAGGGTTTGTCCTGTTGCGTTTTCAATGACATTATCTAAAAGTGTATAGGGTGCATTATGATAGGCCCATCGTGTTCCGGCTGCCGCCAAATAGTGTAAGCAAGTATTGCTTGTGCAGTATGGGTCAGCAACATCATCATCTAAACCTGTAGTCATTGTAAGCTGATTCCAAATGGTTATTTTATCTTCCTGAGCCGGTGTGCAAGAGGTCCAGCCTTGCCCTAAATATTTTGAAGTAGTATCGCTTATGTCTAAATAATTCTCTTCTTGTGCAAGTCCTACCATTAAGGCAGTCAGGCTTTTACCTGCTGATGCCCAATACCAATTTGATGATGCGGAATGTTCATCAAAATACTGTTCCAAAACAATTTTCCCGTCTTTCAGCAAGAGAAAAGCTTTTGTATGGTTCTCTTCAAGAAAATTGTAGAGGCTGTCAATTTTACTTGTGCACCATTCTAAATTTGATGGAGCAATAGTATCCCATGCATTAGAATTATTTGGTGGAAAATACATTTGTGCTTTTAGGCTGAGTGCCATTAGCCCGATGATGAAGAGTAGAAAAGTCTGTTTCATTTTTATATATTTTATCAAACAAGTCCTTTTTAAAACGCCATCCTGTTTGATCATTTTGCAAAAAGTCATACGGTCTCTATTTCCGAAAGCCTTTGCTTTATATTTTATTGCGCTATAAAGTTAGGAAATATATTGAAGCAGGAATATGCATTATAAAATCTATTAGGAGCTGAAACTGCTGCAAAACAAAAGCTTCTTGCACTTAGTTAAAGCAGAACAACAGCGATACAAAAAAAATAGGCAAAATCGTGGTAGAATAAAAATTCCGGAAGATTTAATGCGTACACTATTGTGATTCAGATTAGATTATTTATATTTGTTCGGATAAATGAATAAGGAAAATGAATCGACAAACGCCAATAATATGATAATAGGCCAACGCACAAATAGCACATTTGTTTTTTGCCAACCCACTGAAGACGTAAAATAAGATGTTCGCATTTAACTCAATAAAAGATTTAATAAGCCCCCTTTATAGAGAAAGGGAAATAATTGATTTTCTTTTTTCTAAAAGGAAGAATAGTATAAAATATGATAACTTATTGGAATTTGTAAATTTTGAAGAAGAAAAACTGGTTTCTCTAATTGAAAAGAATATTTTAATTCACTTTGGGAATACTATTGATTTAAATCAAGATATACTGGACTTTCTTGAGAAGTTACAATTAACGCTTAAAATTTTTAAGAACAAAATTAGCTAATCTCCATTGATGTACGTATATTTGTACAATCATTTGTACATAAAATAATAAGTCATGTTAACAGCAACAATTTCAGATTTTAGAAAGGATGTCAGAAGATATTTGGATAGGGTAACAGAGAATTTTGAAACTCTGATTATCAACCGAGGAAAAGATAAAGGTGTAGTCGTTATTTCTTTGGATGAATACAATTCATTACAGGCAACTCAACATGAGTTATCATCAAAAGAAAATGAAAAGAGACTAGATTCAGCAATTGAAAAACTGAAGAATAAAAGTACTTTTCAAAAAGACTTAATTGAGGAATAATGAAATATACATTTGTGGATGAATCTTGGGAGGATTATTTGTATTGGCAAAAGACAGATAAGAAGATTCTGAAGAAAATAAATGATTTGCTCAAAGAAATAAAAAGAAACCCATTTGACGGAATAGGAAAGCCAGAACCATTAAAATTTAAATTTCAAGGATATTGGTCTCGAAGAATTACAGGAGAACACAGATTAATATATCAAGTAAGAGATGATGAGATTCTAATAGCAAAATGTAGATTTCATTATGATTAAAATAATTGAGGTGTTCAAATAAATATTTATTCTAATCAGTTGTTATATTTAGATTTCTCCCAAGTATAAAAAAATGAATAATATCAATCTCACCATATTGCTAAGCTTTTTGACTCTCATATTTTTCACAGACTGTCAATCACAGGAAACTGAAATTTTAAAGGGATGTAGAGTCATTTCAATTGACACGTTCTCTTTTCTTCCAGACTATTATGTCATTTCCGTGAATTCTGGAAAAGGTAGAATTTTATTGTTGAGTTCATTTGAGAAATCAATATTGAAAACCAAAGAAATTAAGAAAAATAAAAAATATGACTTTGAAATAGAAAAATTAGATTCAGTTCTAATTAACCTACAAGATTCAATCTATTATTTTAGTTTTGATATTATTAGAGGTGGAAATGGAAACTTGACATTATTCATAGATGGAGAGGGACCACTAAAATTTGAAGATTTTAATTATAAACCATTCAGAGCATTAAATTTAAAAGGATTAGAATATATAGAAGTAGGAAAAAGCGAATGAAGATTGCTGCCTAAACAGCAAATCATAGGAACCAAAGCAGCAAATTGAAAAACCTAAAAATGCCAATCCCCCCTTATGATATTGACCAAAATACTGATCTTGTGTTCCTTTTGTAGGTTTCTCCTCCCAATTCCGTCTTTACGACCAGAGACATAAAACAAAGTGGGGTGGCTACGGGAGAAATCTAAATATCAATATATAAAGCAAGCGATTCGAATAAGTATTTATCTACCAATCTTAAACAATTTAATAACAGTATTTGGAAATTTAATATAATATTCTTGAAGTATTTTAGTTAAAAGTACAGTAATCCAATGAATTTTTAAATATTTTATATGATGAAAGCTGTACTGTTCGATCAATCAAAAGGCAACAAACAAAAAGCAACTGCTGCCCTAGGAAGAAATTTTTGGTATATGTTGGTTTTTATTTTAATCTCTATGGGCGGTTTTTCCCAAACGATTAAAGTGCAAGGCAATATAGACAATGATACAAACTGGAATGTTGATACAGTTCAAATTTATGGGGATGTAATTGTTGGTAAGGGCGTGAAACTGACTGTTGGTCCGGGTGTTTATATTGAAGCTAAGGATTATTATGGCATTTTTGTGAAGGGGTGCATTGAGGCAAAAGGGCAACAAAACGACTCTATTACCTTTACGGTTCGTGATACAACTGGATTTTGGACGGATACGACCTCCGTTAAAGGGGGGTGGCATGGGATTTATATTGTTGGTAAAGATGAAAGCCAAGACTCCTCTGTCTTCAGCTATTGCAATGTGCATTATGGTAAAAACTATGATGATCACGGTAAAGATGTTTGTGGTGGAGGACTTTATGTATGTAATCATAAGTCTTTGCTGATTACACATTCTCGTTTTACAAATAATATGGTTATCTGTTATGCGGATAGCATAGATGGTCCTTATGGTGGTGCAGTTTACTGTGAAAACGTGGAAAATGTTCGAATTGATAGCAGCAACTTTATCCGTAATAGGTCCTTTTATTATAGTGGCGCAATCAGAGTAGATAAGGGCTGTAAAAACACGATTATATCCCATAATACGTTTATTGGGAATATTGCTTTTTTCTATGATATCATTCCGGGATGGATAATTTACGGAGGTGTTGGTGCTGCTGTATCCACATCTGATTTGATATATAGTCCGGAGATTAGTGATAATTTTTGTTTTAATAATAAAAGTCCTAATGGTATCATTTATACGAGCAATCGATATGCCCGTATTTTCAATAATGTTATTTGTAACAACTGGGGCTGTGGCATTTTTGATGGTCATCAACTCTCCTCCGGCAAGGTGTTTAACAACACAATTATCAATAATAAGACAAGAAGCGGCGGTCTTTACCTTTGGTCAAATGTTGATGTATTTAATAATATCTGCTGGGGTAATTCTTACTATGATTGGAAGGATTATGACCAGATACAATATCATGGTTCAAAACCTAAATTAATGTATAATTGTGTTCAATATGGCGATGGTGGCGAAGGAGCAATATATGAAGCCCCTGAATTTGTAGATCCGTCAGCGGGTGTTGGCCTTTCTTATGATGGTGCAGCAGCAGATTGGGCGCTTCAAAACACATCGCCCTGCATTAATACCGGCACAGACGATACAGCCTTTTTAACAATCCCTCCTTTTGATATAATCGGAAGTAAAAGAATATTTGGAAACAGAATTGATATGGGGGCTTATGAAAATCAGGAAATATCCGTATATATTGTTGATGATAATGTTCAAAATACTGATTTTGTGCAGGTTTTTCCCAATCCGACAAACTCTTTTGTGACTATAAATTTTAGAAATGCCATCGAACAAAAGCCCATAAGTATTAGACTAATCAATGTTATCGGTAATGAGATATACAGTGCTCCTGTCAGTGGAATTGATCAAAGCATGATGCTGGATGTTTCTGATTGGCCAAAAGGAGTGTATTTCATTGTGATTCAATCTTCAGATCGGGTGATTTCCAAAACAAAATTGATTGTGAATTAATGAAGTTAAATAAAATTGGGCTTTGATTTTTAATATTGTACATTTGTTGGGATTTTATCATCAACCCAACATCAAGCCGCAATGAAAAATTTCTTTCTGCTCATCCTTGCATTTTTAAGCCTGAATAGCTCCGCTCAGGAAATATGGCAAAGGTTTTATAAAGATGCCTACATCAATGATTTCGCATATAGTCTTGATAATGAGTTTGTCATGTGTGGATACGGCTTTGAGCAGGATACTGCCATTGTTCAGGTTTTTCGCACCGATTCCCTTGGAAATGTTACTTGGAGCAGCGTGATGAAATTCACAGAAACTATTCGCTATACCCATATTATATCCCTGCCGGATACCGGTTTTTTGTTTTCTGTTACCGGCGATCAGGTTTTGATATTTTATAAGTACAACAAAAATAATGAGTTGGAATGGGAAAAACGCATGGAGATTGAAAGCCGTTACCTTCGAAATGTGCAAATGTACTGGGAGGAGGAAAGCAATTCCTGCTTTTTTGTTGTGAACGACTGCGATCCGATCTGTTCTGTTTTTATCGGCAAGATGAGCAGCGCGGGCGAATTGATATGGATCCGCGAGCATGAAAGCGGTGATATGCTGGCCTGTGTTTCAGCCGTACTTTATTCTGAAAATGATTTTTATTTGCTGATGAGCACTGATGACGGTTCCGTTTTGTATAAAACCAATGGTGAAGGACAAAAGTGGTGGTCGAAAAGTTTGGAATTGGAATTTTATAATAAACCAGCTGATATGATGATAAACCCTGAAGGCAATCTGCAGATGTTGTTTAATACCAGTCCTTCGGAGCAAATTGTTCTTCTGGAAACAGACTTGAGGGGCAATATTTTTGGGCAAAGAGAATATTCGGAAGACTTGGCTTATGTACTTGCAGCTTCTGCCTGCCGCACTGTAATCAATGGAACAGCAATTTTTGGCTCCATGGAAACCCCGGGAATTAGCGGAGTGCAGAATTATATATTAAATCTGGATTCCAATGGCGATAGTCTTTGGGTGTATCATCCTGAACCCTTAGGGATTCCTGCCGGAATAGTGTGCTGCTCTGATGGAAACCTGGCCTTCCTTACCACTAATGGAGGTCGCCCGCCACGCTTGACCAAAATACAATCCGATTGGTTGATGACTTCTGTGGATCAGCCTCAGAAAGACATCAATGCCGGAGCCAATGCTCTACCCAATCCTTTCTCAAATCAAACCTGCTTTTATATCGACCTTGAAGTTGCTTCCGCTGCATCCAGTATACAAATCTATGACCTTCAAGGCAGGGAAATTTGCGATATTCCAATCAACGGACGCACTCAAGTTCATTGGAATGCCTGCGACAACGATGGTCTGAAAGTGAAAGCCGGACTTTATTTGTATCGGATTTCGAATGGAATTCAGAATACGCCTTTTAAGAAGATGGTGATTATAAACTAAATGTCGGAATTGAACTTTAGTATTATTAGGACCATCCGGCTGCCAAGTCGGTGTTTTGCTCCCAACAAAGAATCTATCGATGAATTTATGCCTTCAAAATGTGCTGATGTCGATGCTCATTTGCCCCTACTTGGTATAGACTTGGTACGGACTTGGCCCTTTCGGTTTCTCTTTAAAGTAAGTTCTTGTTTTTTATCATACATATCGTTTCAACCGTTGGCGCGAATTTGTAATCCGTGACGCCTTTTCTTTTATTGTGCCTGAGACTCAAAGCTCATCGGATCAATAATTCAGCAGGCATTTGATCAAAAGAGCACAAAACCACAATCTATAAAGATAAATATTAGACTGTATTTCCTGCCAATTTATGCTTGACTTTCAGCCTGCAATGCATTCGATAATAATAGCCAAAGGCGATGCCCTTGGCTATTATAATTTGGCCATTCAGGCCGTGTATCTTTTTTGTAAATTTCTGGTTTAATCAATGATGATCCGCTTATGCAGCACAAAATCATCACAAATGAAACGGAGAATAAACACCCCTTTTTCCTGCGCAAAGCTGTATTCTTTGGTGAATGACAGATCTAGGATTTCATTGTAATTATCTCTTCTGATAAGCTTGCCACTAAGATCCAAAATGTCGATACGAAGCAGTTTATTATTATGGCCTTCAGTATTAAAGTTTAAAGTAAACTGCCCTTTATTTGGATTTGGCCAGATGCTGAGTTTTCCATAATATTCTGTTCCCTTAATATCATCAATACCTGTAGTAATGATGTAGATCCCACTACTATCGACCACATAATCCAATCCATAAATTGCTGTATCTGCTTGATAAATATTTAGATAATACATACTGTCCATGGGCAAGCATGGGAGGTCAACCACAATACGATAATCGCCGCCATTTACTTCTGTGAAGCAATAATCGCCCATTGCATCGGTTTTTGTACGCTTGATCACATACCACGGACGTGTGTCGTCTTTTTCTGTGCCAAGTTTTTCCAGCGAGATATCTACATTTTTAATCGGCTCTCCTAAAGGATGCTTACTATGATCATCATAATGAACATTGCCACAGAGGATGCCATCGCCAACACCACCATTATAAAAGGTGAGTAAATCAATATCGATATTTTCGATACCACTTCCGCTAATGCCCAGACTAGTATCAACCAATTGAGCCTGATGCCAATAGGGCGCTTGCTCATACCATGTACGGAAAGTGTTTTCATGGGCTACCGATTCTGCTGAAATCAGATAGAAGGAGCATGGACTGATATCGTGTAAGACATAATGGCCATCCCCATCGCTATAGGCTGAATCAAAAGCCGGGGAAAGGTGATCATTTTCCCACTTATGGATTTTTACTAATGCCTCGGCAATATTCTCTTGGTTTAGAGTGATATGTCCACTGATGTCGATGCCGGGAGTTTCGCCAATTATTATTGTATCACTCGCTGTACAACCCGATGTATTCATTACTTTCACCCAATAAATACCAGGCATATCGATCATGAGACTGGCTGCATTACTGCCATCTTGCCATTCATAGGAAGCGAAATTACCAGCATTAAGATAAATTATATCGCCCGGGCATATAGCCGTATCTGCTCCAAGATAGATTGTGGGAAGTTCTGAAATATAGACGTTTTGTGTGCTGCTTCCGCTGCAATCTTCTCCTGTTGTGATGATCAGTTTTACACTATAATTCCCTGAAGCTGTGAATAAATGTGCCGGATTTTCTTCTGTGGATGTTTGTCCATCACCGAAATCCCATAACCATGAATTGATGGTCGATCCGCTCGCCTGGCTTTGATCCGTAAACTGAGTGTATTGGCCGCTACAGGTCGATTCATAGCTAAAGGCTGCCTCAGGCTGATTATTGATCCAAATATTTTTTGAAAAATAACCGCTGCAGCCATTTTCTGTTTCAATGCTCAGTTCAACGAGATAGCTTTGTGCTGCAGTATATTGATGCTGCGGATTTTGCTCCTCGGAGCTGCTTCCGTCGCCAAAATTCCATGACCAATGCATAATGGGGGATGTAGAGCTTGAAATATCAGTGAATGCTGTTGTTTGTCCAAAACAGCCATTATGAATCTCAAATAAAGCTTGAGGTTTTTCTAAAACCTGCACATTATGACTGATAGAGTCGATGCAGCCGTTAACATTTTCTGTGATAAGCCAAACAGTATATGAACCACTATTGCTATATGTATGCTGTGGATCTGTTTCTGTGCTGCTTTCTCCATCACCAAAATGCCAAAATGTATTTGCGCTTCCACCACTCTGATTGATGAAATTAGTGGGCTCACCCATACAGGCCAGATTAAAACTGAATGCTACTTGTGGAAGCTCAAGTACTTCTGCTATCCCGTAAATGGTGTCGGTGCAGGCGTTGGTATTGCTTGCAATAAGCATGATCGTATAAGTTCCGGCTTGTGCATATAAATGGTGTGGATGTTCTTCGGTGGATGTGTTCCCATCGCCAAAATCCCAGAACCATGTTTCTGCTTCCATGCTTTCGTTTATAAATTCGCTCTCTTTTCCGAAGCAAACAGATTCGCAGGAATATGAAGCCACCGGAGAGGATAAAAGGATAATATCAACTGTATCCCTACTTTCAGGGCAGTATCCATTTGGATCATAAATAGTTAGCTGTAGTTCTGTTCCGCCTTGGTCGATGTCGTTGGCGCCGGGAGTATACACTGGCCATAAAATATTTGGATCGTTAAATGTTCCATCGCCGCTCGTTGTCCATAAAGGATTTTCGCTACTGGCAGGGCTGCCATACAATTCGATTTGATTTCCGGCACAAATTTCCACATCATTGCCTGCAAAAGCAAATTGCATCGGAATAAAATCAACACGCATAGTGTCTGTGTGCTCTGCCTGACAAGCTGTTTCGCCCTCAGCAGTCAGCCAAATTTCTACAAAACCTGTTTCCAGATCGCCCTCACCGGGATGGTAAACATTATGCAGATTTGAAGGGTCATCAAAAACACCATCGCCATCAGTGCCCCAAACAGAGTTGGATGCAAATGTGGTTTCGCCTTCTAAATGAATGTCATTAATGCTGCATGTGGTGAAATCATCACCGGCAAAAGCTTGAGGCAGATATTGAATGTACAGCATAAGTGAATCTTTATGGTCTATACAAGCACTCGCAAGGCCATGTGCATTGAGGTAGATCTTAAGGCTTCCGTTCATGATGTCTGTATTCCCGGGACTATAAGTGGCATTTAGGCTTTGATAGTCGTCAAAACTGCCATCGCCATTTGTGCTCCAAAAGCAGGAAGATGAATTTTCTGTGCTTCCATTTAATGCGATTGTAGCATTTTCACAAACTGTTGCATCTTCACCGGCTTCGGCAATTGGCGGAGGAATAATGCTAAGGATCAGGCTGTCTGTCGCTTCATCTGTGCATGATGCGGCACCAAAAGCTTTGAGATAGAGTTTCGTGCTTCCCATTGCAATGTCATTTTCCCCTGCAGTGTAAATGGCCATGGATGATCCGGGATCGTCAAAGCTGCCATCACCGCTGCTGCCCCATTGCATTCCGGAGGCATATTGCACCCAACCGGTCGTCTGGAACGCTCCATCGGAACACATCTCGGAATCTTCGCCCGCATGAGCTTCAGCTAATGGGTCCAAAGTGATTTGTACTGTGTCGCGAGAAACCTCGCCACAAGGGGAGAGTGGAAAGGCTGTTAAAATTATTTTTGTTGATAATGCTGCAATATCGTTGATCCCGGGGCTATATATTGTTGTAAGGCTTGCGGCATCATCGAAAGTGCCATCTCCTGTGCTGGTCCAAATAATATGATGCTGATTTTCAGCTGTGCCGTTTAGGCTGAGGCTGGCATTTTCACAAATATGGGTATCCGCTCCTGCATTAGAAATAGGCAAATAAACCACTTGAACGTCCATTGTGTCTGTTGCATCCCCCAGGCATGGTGCTGTGGCTTCCGCATTTAGGATAATTTGGAACGAACCGTTAGCAAGATCGTTGCTGCCCGGATGATAAAGCGTTGTTAAGGCGTTGACGTCCTCAAAGTTTCCATCGCCTGTGCTTTGCCAGTTCCAACTGCCTGCTTCTGCAATTTCGCCATAAAGTTGTAAGCTTCCATTCACACAAACTGAGGTATCTTGCCCAGCAAAAGCTTGGGGTATTTTTCCGGCGGGAACGGTTTTAATAATTGTATCGCCGCAGCCATTTGCATCAAGAACCACTAATTCTGATTGATAATCGCCTATAATTTCAAAAATGTGTTTCGGATTGCTTAAAGCGCTTGTGTTATTGCTTCCGGATGCGGGATCACCAAAATTCCAAGCCCATTGTTCAATCAGTCCTTCATTGCTTTGGGAAAGATCAAGGAATGAAGTGGAATCGCCCCAACAGGCTGTGTCTGTGAGAAAATCTGCTGTTGGCAATGCAAAAACATGTGCATTTTGTGTCAGGGTATCTGAACATCCGTTTGTGCTGTAGCTAATCAATTGAACAGGATAATCTCCGGAGGATGGGAATGTATAGCTTGGGTTTTGTGTTGTAGAGGTGTTCCCAGAGCCAAAATCCCATAAATAACTGTCTATGAGTCCACTATTGATTGTGCTTGCGTCCATAAACTGCATAGGCAGGGCGTCGCAAACTGCATTATAAGTAAAAGCAGATACGGGAGAAGGATAGACAATGATATTGATCGTAGTATCGAGTATGCGCTCGCACATATTGCTAGTGAACATTGCTTTAATCTTCAGGCTAGTGTCTGAAGTAATATTGGCGATGCTGTAAAAGAGCGTATCTGCAAATCCACTTTGAGCTGCTGTGAGCGGATCCAGAGCGGTATTGCAGATTGTATAGCTTGCATTTTTTTGTGCATGGATAATCTTGATGATTGCGGTTTCCCCGGCACAAAGACCTTCTGGTGCAATTGCTTCTAATGGGCCTGAATAGAAGTAATTTATTTCTTCGGGGGTGATGCTGCGCGTATAAAAATTGATGTCGTCAAGGCTTATTTGAGCATATTCATCGGTGGAATTTCCCGGACGAGCCATATAAACAACGGGCAGTTCGTCCAAACCTCCGGGGCTTGATGCGGCATTAATTTGCTGTTCTGTATTCACATAGATTTGATTGCTTTCTCCGGTCCATATAGCGCAGATATGATACCAAATGCCCGTGCTCAGGCTTTGGCTTTGTCCTGCAACAGGGCCATTGGCGTCCATCATCTCCAAAGAGCCATCGCTTAATAGATTGACAACACGTCCAAAATCTCCATTTTCATTGGAGAAAATAGCTGCTTTTGTACTTGGCAGTGCTTGAATTTTCAGCCAAAAACTTATACTGACTTCCTGGTGAAAATTCAGATTGAGTGGAGCAATTATATAATCGCTGAGTCCATCAAAGCTATAGGCATTATCAGGCTGATTAAATCGGTCGAAGCTTAGGCTTGCACCATGAACGGTACTATTGTAATTGTTTCCGCTCACATCAAGGGCGTTGCCGTGAAACGGATAGGATGCCAGAATCTCTTGATGTATAGAAATTGGTGTGCCTAAATCATTTGGGGATGGTTTTAATGGAACATTCTGATAAGATGTATCTGTACAGCTATTTGTGTTTTCCACAACAAGTCGCACCAGATGGGTTCCTGCATCATTAAATGTATAGTCAGCATTTTGGGTGTTTTCCCCAAAGCTCCATTCCCAGCTTTCAATAGATCCATAATGAGCAGTAGAATTATCGATAAAGTGTGTTGGATAACCAAAGCATACTGTATCATTGGTAAAATCTGCCAATGGATTTCCGGCAACAATCACCTGAATAGTCGTGTCATCTGTTGAGTTGTAATCATTTGTGATGATAAGGTTTACTTGATAACTGCCTGCTGAAGCAAAGATATGCTGTGGGTTTTGCTCGCTTGAGCTATTGCCATCGCCAAAATCCCAATTCCAATTGGTGATATTGCTGCCATTATGCACGCTCAAGTCGGTAAAAAGTGTTGGTGTTCCCAAACAAGCAGTATCTGCCTCAAAGACAGCCATAATATCGTCAATAACCACAGCATTTGCAGTAAAGCTCTGCTGGCAACCAAATTCTGTTGTAACGGTCAGTTCAACCGGATAAACGCCCGGTGCACTGTAGCTATGCTGTGGTTCTTGCTCTGCAGAATTGCTTCCGTCTGCAAAATCCCAGTACCAACTAAGAATATTGCCTTCGGAGGATGTGCTCAGATCGTTGAATTCTGCGGCTTGTCCCACAACTACCGTATCCACACTGAAATCCGCAATCGGGATTTCATACACATGCACACTTTGCGCCAGCGTGTCCTTACAGCCATTTGTGTTGGTCACAATGAGTTGGCTTTCGTAATCTCCTGCGACGCTGTATTTGTGTTTTGTATTTTGAGTTGTGGCATTGCCGCCATCACCGAAACTCCAGTTCCAGTTGTTGATAGCGCCTTCCATGGGCAGGGATTCATCCGTGAAATAGGAAGTGTCGTTGGAACAAGAGTTGTTTGTTGTATAATTTGCTTGTGGGTTATACCAAACCTGAATCATTTCGGTAGTATCTCCATAACATCCTGCATCTGAGTAGGCACGGAAATGAACAGGATGTTCGCCGCCAGAGCTAAATGCATAAAGAGGATCTTGCTGGATAGAGCTATCCTGTGTATTGAAAATCCATTCGTATCCTGCAATATAATGCCCTCCGCCAACACTAGCGTTTCCATTAAACTGGATTTCTGTTCCTGCACATTCTGGCGACCAACTGAAACTTACTTCAGGAGAGGGTTTGGAGTAGCGGGTTTCGATAAGTGTGTCGTTATAGCGGTTGTCGTCGTTTGTGGAAATCAGCCAGATACGGAATTCGTAATCTCCGGTAGCACTGATATCGATCCCTTCGCTAAACGTATATTCTAAATCATTATTGATGCTTCCATGAATGGTATCTTTAATAATGCTGCCGCCGTTTACCTGATAGGCAATTTTAATATCTGTAAAGGGAATGTCCCCGAATTGCCTGAGGAGCACAGTTACGCTGTCGATTCCTTCATGTGCGCATGACAGGCTGGGGTTGATCAGGCGTGTGATACCGAAATCCACCATAAATTCCACAGCTCCTATATCAGGTGCCTGGTCGTTGCGGAGCTTGCCGTTGATGTCGGTTGCAATACCGCTGATGGGCAGTCCTGCGCCATTGAGCTGTCGCTGATAGGGTAGGGGGATGGTGTCTTCCGGGAAGAATGGGTTAATGTTTTTTGAATTGGCATCGCTGCTAAGATCCAATCCCCAGTTGAACAGGCTGGTGTAAGTTGAGCCATTGTAATAACCGATATTTCCGTTGGGGCAATAATAATTATTGTAGTCTAAGTCGAAGGTGGAGGCGTCACCGTCAATATACATAGGTGTTCCGTTGTTTTTACAACTGAAAATATTGTTTTTCAGGAGGAGGTTGTTGGCGTCATCGGCAATGGCTATGGCGCGGCTGTTGGAGGAATTAGTACCCCTGTGGTTTACGGTATTGAAAAGTACCCTGCAATCGTCTGCATTGCCGCTCAGGTAAATCCCGTTGCCATCGCCGCCAATATCAACAAAATTATTGATAATATCTACACTAGGTGTTTCGCACACGATACCGGTATAGTTATTTGCGTTCAGTATCCGGTTTCCGCTGATCCTTTTGGTGTTGTTGCCTTGTACTTTAATCACATCATAATTGCCTCCTGCATAAAAAGTATTGTTTTCAATGATGCTTTGAGGTTGTGAATTATTCAGTTGTACGTAGATTCCAAGGTTTCTGTAAAAGGTGTTTTCTTTGATTTTAATATTGTAATTGGAACCGCTGTACACCCGGGTGTAATCATGAATAATGCATTTTACTATGGTAAAATCAGAATTGCCACTTACAATTCTCAATTGACCGCTCATGTAGCTGTTCATAAGTGTTATTGATGAGGATGTATTGATATCTGCTGAAGTAGCGGCATCCGTTAAAAGGCAGCCTTCAAAATTCAGGTCGTGTGTATTATTTAGTTTAAGGTTATACTGTCCCCCAGTTCTTTTTATTCCAATTCCTCGAAATGATATATTACCTGCATTTTCTATTTTAATAGTATAGTCATATATATTAGCCCAATTTGCTTGAATATTATGAATAATAACAGCGCTCGAATCTCCGCTTTCAGATTCGAAAGTGATCGTATTCCCTGCGGTTAAGCCGGGAATATTGCCTATATAAAGTTGTTCTTCATAGATACCATCCCTCACTACAAAGGTGACCGGACAAGTAATTCCTGACTCGGTGAGCAAGGTAAGGGCTTCTGTGAAGTTGCTGAAATCGCCATCATCTCCTCCTATGGTATAAGAGCCACAGATCGGAGCGACCAGATTGTTGATCCTGGCCGTATCATTGCTGGGTATTTCGTCGGTGAGGTTATTGGGTTTTTCTGTCCATGCCCGGACATTATAAAACAAAGCGTTATTAAAGGCATGGGCAGTAGCAATGGTAATGGTGTCTTTTTCTCCGGTTTGCAGTGATCCGTTCCAATTATAGGTTTCCTGGATTTCTTCGTTGACGTCCCAGTGTATTTCGGCTGAATGCAGATCATCTTGTCCGAAATTCATTAAGACAACTTTAACAGCTTGAATTTCATTGGTTAATGGGTTTGTGGGGCTGGTGAAGCCTAAAAGCCCGGCATCATTGAGCGGTGGTGTAAATTCCACTGCACCCAAATCAGGAGGGTTGGAACGGATATTGCCTGCCAAATCAGTAGTGATGCCTGCAATTTCCTCTCCGGCATCATTGAAGAAGGGGGTGTTGGGCTCAGGGATGCTGTCGGATGTGAAGAAAGGTTTAGCAAATACTGCGTTCTGAGCTTTTTGGGTTTTGACTTGCCATTGAGCCATATCGGTATAAAGGGTGTCGTCATAAAAACCAATACTGCCATCGCCGCTATAGTATCCATTGTAGTCTATCTCAATTTGGTCAATATCTCCTTCAAAATATACGGGAATGCCCTTGTTTGTGCAGGCGAAAATATTGTTCTTGATTTCAACTTCTTCGAGATTGTTGTCCAGCCAAATTCCCCTGCTGTACGTGCTGTTTGTTCCTTTGTGGTTTATTGTATTGAACAAAACCCGGCAGGAATCAGCTGATGATGTCAGCCCAATGCCGTGAGCTCCTTCGTTACCGCTGGTTTCTATGGTGTTATTGATGATATCAACTCCGGGAGACAGGCAATAAATACCTGTATAGTGCTGGGCATCAAAAATCTGATTGCGGCTGATGCACAGAGTATTGTTTCCTCTACACTCAATGACATTCTCATCGTATCCTGCATAAAACGTATTGTCATCAATTTCTGTGTTTTTGGGATAGCCGTTCGTATTCAGGTAAAAATAACCATAGATGGAATTTTCTTTAAAAATAATGTGCGATGCACTGTGGTTCGAATAGGTTTTGAAAAAGCCATGAATTTTATTGGCCATAAAAGTTAAGTCAGAAGAATTTTCCCGTAGTTCAATATCGCCAATGTAATTATTGGTAATGTATATGTTGTGCGCATTATTCAATACGATGCTTCTCCTATAATAAACATCCGAGGCAATATTGCAATTCTCGAACATGATATTACTGCTGCTCAGGATGTATAGGTTGTCCGATGAATGATTTGTTTTTATGCCAATATTTTTGAAATTAATATATTGGGTTTCAATTAGTGTCAGTGCCGAAGATCCTGTTCCATACAATGTAACCAGGCTCGAATCGCCGCTTTCTGATTGAAAAGTAACAGAATTATCTTCCGAGCTTCCGGGGATATCTTCCAGGGTAATGCTTTCGTTGTAGGTGCCGTTCCGAACATTAAAAACTACGGGGCAAGTAAGCCCTGCTTCGCGAAGCACAAGGGCTGCCGAGCTGAAATCCGGGAAATCCGGATCATTACCGCCAATGGTATATGTACCACACAATGGAGAGGTCAGGTCATCGAGATAAGCAGTATCGTTTTGGTGCTGTAAATCCGTTGAATTATTGGGGTTTTCGGTCCATGATTTTAAATCGTAAATGCCGGCACCGCTGAAATTGTGCAGGCTGCTTAAAGTTATTTCAGTGCGCTCTTTAGAGCTTAAGTTGCCTGTCCAGTGGTACATTTCCTGCAATACTTCGTTCACGCTCCACTGAATGTCAACAGAGGTGAGTGCATCTGTTCCGTGGTTGATTAAAGTAACCTTTACCGGATGATCCGGTCCAATCATTGGGTTTTCCGGGCTAGTAAAGAAGTCGCATCCGGCATCTAAAGTCGCTAGATTAAATTCCAAAGCCCCAATGTCGGGAGGATTGCTGCGGTTTTTATTGTCTATATCGGTATTGATGCCAACAATATTGATTCCTCCTTCATAGAGCCTTGAATGTGTTGGCTCGGGTGAATCATCCGAAATAAATGCCGGGTTTGCATGGATGCCGTTGCTTTCCTGATGGGTAGTGTCCTGCCATGCTGTAAAATCTTTGTAGGTGCTGTCGTTATAATATCCGATGCTTCCGCTGCGGCTGTAGTAATCATTATAATCCATTTCCCAGCTTTCAGTACTTCCTTCTATATATGCAGGGATCCCGGAATTGATGCAACTGAAAATATTATTTTTTACGCTCAGCTCTTCAACGCCATTAACAACAGAAAATGCACGGCTTCCTGTTGTGCTTTGCCCTAGGTTTTTTACCGTATTAAATAAAATAGTACAGGAGTCTGCGCTGCTGCCGAGATAAATACCATTAGACCCGGAACGACTGATATTGATATAATTATTGCTGATCTCAGTACTAGTGGAATTGCAGTTGATTCCAGTAGTAAATTGATCGATAATTAGTCTGTTGCCTGAAATTTTTTTGATATTTGTTCCTGTAGTTTTTATGCAGTCAGAAGAAGAGATATGATCGGAAGTGATTGTATTGTTCTCAATAATACTGTTTCCTGGGTAACCATCGGCTTCTATATCAATAATGCCATCAATAATATTGTCGCTAATCTGGATATTATTATTGCTCGTATAAGCACTCTCAATGCCATAGTTTAATATATTGTTTTTAATTTTTATAAAATGATTGTTTTTATATAGTCTAAGTCTTTGTTGAATATATGAATTTTCAATAGTAAGGCTATCGCAATTCTCAAGTTTGTATTCATAGCTTGAGTGTTGAAGGTTGCAATGGCTAAAAAGTATATGGTCTGCATTATTAAGGACATTATTGTAAGCGCCATTACGTCTGTAAAAGCTCAATTGCCTGAAGTTGAGATGACTTACATTTTCAAGTTTTAATGTATAATCAAGGCCATTGCTGTAATTTCTTTGGGTGTTTGAAAGAACTACCGCCGATGAGTCTTCGGATTCGGATTGAAAAGTAACAGTGTTGCTTGCTGAAGTTCCGAGAATATCACCACTGATTGCAATTTGTTCTTCATATACGCCATCGCGTACATTGAAGACCACAGGGCATTGTATTCCGGCTTGTGTAAGTACGCTCACTGCCTGAGTGAAGTTATCAAAATCCCCATCTGCTCCACCAATGGTATAATCCCCACAAAAAGCTGCTGCAAGACTGCGCATCGTACTGTCGTTTTGAGGGTTTTCATCAGGCTGACTGTTTGGGTTTTCCTGCCAAATCTGTATTTCTTGTAATTGTCCGGCAGGGAAATTTAAACTGCCAATATTAATATCATCAATTTGCGAATTGTAAGGCAGGTTGCCGTTCCAATTGAAAGGTATTTGCTCAATTCCATTGGCTTTCCAGCGAATAGTGGTATTATTTATGGTTTCGTAGCCATAATTTCTCAGACTAATTTTGATGTCTTTTGTTCCTTCATCAAAAGGCATTTGTGGCGCTGTGATATCTACAATGCCTGCATCATAATTCAATGGTGCCAGCACTTTTATATTGTCAATTGCCCAATACATGCTCGAATCGCCTTCCCAGCGAAATTTTAGGCGTACAGCTGTATTTCCTCCGGCCCAAGTAGAAATATCGTAGGTTTCACTCGTGGGGTTTTCTGTGCTATCGGAATACGTAACAATTTGGTTCCATGCACTGCCGTCCCAGATTTCTACTGTGCCTTCTCCTCCTCGTCCCCCGGCGAAGAAATGGTCGAAAAACAGCAGTATATGCGCATTGAATGAGCAATCAAGATAGGGCGTAAGCAGTTCTGATTGCTCTGCTCCACCGCTGCCGGAATAAAATTCGCTGTCGAAAATGGCAAATGTCCCGATAATCGGGAAATTCATCGTACGGTTGCCCGGATTGTCAAAACGCCAAAGATCGCCCGCAGAGCCTGTTACAGTGTTGTTCTCCCAGCCGGGAGGCGGTGTGATACTGTCTGCTGCACTGAAGTCCTCATTTAGGATGTAGGTCTGTGCTTTTGCGTTCTGGAAAACGAGACCGAAAATAAAAAGAATCAGAAAGAGAAATTGGTGTGTCCTTGTTTTTTGAATCGTTTTTAGCGTAACTGTTTTGGTCATAATCCAACTGTTTTTTTATAGGTACTTCTTGCTTCTAGGCTTTGGGACTTACTAGGGCAATGCTTATTATTTCAAATAATTATCCATACTTTATAAATGGCAGTCTAATATAGAAAAATTTGTGTTTACTGAAAAATATTTTTTCGTCAAAAAATGGAAAATGTATTTATCTAAAAAAGCTAGGGCTAATGTATAAAGGGGCGTTTTTTCGCGATGGAACGGCATATCTGTGTATGAAGATGCTTTTTGGATTTTACACTTGCTATTGATTTTTTGAAAAGGTCATGCTGTTTAATGAGCATTTGCTGAAAAGGCAGTGGAGTAAATGAAAAATATAGTTAAAAAATCCTCAAATAAATATATGTATTCACATCTGCTATTGCTGCAATTGTTTGCTTCTAATATTTAAAATCAAACTAATAATAACAGAGATACATAGAATCCCCCCAACAACACTCAGCGAAATAACAGATGGGATATGAACGAAATCGGCTAGCAGCATTTTAAAACCGATAAATGTGAGGATGAGCGCCATGCCATAATGCAGAAAGGAGAAGAGTTTGATGAAATTGGCCAATAAAAAATAGAGTGTACGTAGGCCAAGGATTGCGAAAATATTGGAAGAATAAAGGATATACGGGTCTTTTGTGACCGCAAAAATAGCAGGAATGCTATCTACGGCAAAAAGTACATCGGTGGCTTCAATAACAATGACAACGAGAAAAAGTGGCGTGGCAAGCCGTTTTCCGTTTTCAATAGTGAAGAAATTCCCTTTATCGTAGTTTTTACTGAATTTTAGGTAACGATGGCTTAAACGAACAATTATACTTTTCGAGAAATCTGTTTTTGAATCCTCTTCTTTTCTAAAGGATTTGATGCCCGCATACACAAGAAAAAAGCCAAAAAGAGTAAGAACAAGATTCAAATGGGTTTCGTGCCCAAAGAAGTTTATTGGGGGTAAATAAGTAATTTGAATCAGCCAAACGCCGGAAAAAATAAAAATACCACGGGAAATAATAGCCCCAATAATGCCCCAGAACAAAACTTTATGCTGGTATTCCGGCGGAACCTTAAAATACCCAAAAATTAAAATAAATACAAAAAGATTATCCACCGAAAGTGCTTTCTCGATGATATATGCAGTTAGGTAATCGGTGCCGGCTTCAGGGCCGAGAAATTTATAAACAACCCAACCAAAACCTAATCCAAGCGCAATCCATACGATGCTCCATATCAACGCTTCACGGGAACTGATTTTATGGCTTTCCTTATTAAAAACGCCTAAATCCAGAGTAAGCATAATAATCACAATTACGCCAAAGGCGAGAATAAGGTATCGTTCGGTAATTGGATCGCCAATCATATCATATTTTGTTCAATGCATCGATTATTATATCGCAACTTTGATTTATTTCGTCTTCTGTAATGATTAATGGTGGTGAAATTCGGAAGGCCTGCTCCCTGAATAAAAACGGGTCTGTTATGATTCCAAGTGCTGTGAGTTTATCAAAAAGTTTATGGTATTTTTCCGTGTCGGCAATATCCACAGCCATCATCAGGCCCGCATTTCTAATTTCTTTGACCAAAGGATGTTTTTCTAAACGCTTCCTGAAGATATTTGCTTTTGCTTCAGCAGTTTCTGCTAAATGATTGTCTTTAATGACATTCATCGCGGCGAGCCCTGCGGCACAAGAGACGGGATGCCCGCCAAATGTTGTGATATGGCCAAGCATTGGATTGTATGTAAGCTCGTTCATTATTTTTTTTGAAGCGATAAAAGCGCCTAAAGGCATACCACCGCCCAAGCCCTTTGCAAGGCAGAGAATGTCTGGAATAATTTCTTGGCTTTGAAAACGGAACATACTGCCAGTACGGCCAAAACCGGTTTGAATTTCATCGAAAATAAGTAAAGTGCCTGTTTTATCGCATCGTTTTCTTAAGGCATGTAGGTATTCCTTTTCTGCGGCCATCACACCAGCTTCCCCTTGCACCGGTTCCAGAATGACGCAAGCGGTATTTTTTGTAATCTCTTTTAAATCAGATGTATTATTGAGGTTTATAAAAGACACGCCGGGCATTAATGGGCGGAAATTTCTTTTGAGTTCTTCATTGCCCAAAAAACTTAATGCGCCCATACTGCTCCCATGATAGGCGTTTTTATAGGCAATAACATTTGGTCGGCCTGTATATCGCTTGGCGAGTTTTACGGCGCCATCGGTAGCTTCGGCCCCACTGTTTACAAAATAGACGCAATCGAGGCTTTTCGGCAGCTCTTTAGTGAGTGCGTAGGCGTATTGTACCTGCGGAGTTTGAATTACTTCTCCATACACCATCAAGTGCATATATTTCTCTGCCTGGTTTTTAACAGCTTCAACTACTTTTGGATGACTGTGGCCTGCATTGCTTACAGCAACACCGGAAACCAGGTCAATATATTTTTGGCCGTCAGGTGCGTATAAATAGATGCCTTCAGCACGTTCAATTTCAATGCCTAAAGGAATATCTGATGGTAATCCTATATGCTGATAGAATATTTTTCGGTTCGAAATCATAATCATTGTATTGGATTCAAAATTACGTAATTTTACGCTCAAATTAAAGAATCTGATCAATATAATTTTTAGCTTTGGAGTGTTAAATCAATGCAAATAGAATGAGGGCGGATCTTTCGGTATTTGAGCAAATGCCCTCAGTTTTTTTGTGTATAATTGGCTTTGATTTTATATTTGATAAAGGATTAAGATACAGGAGATTATGAATAAAACGATTGTCATTACCGGGGCTTCTTCCGGAATAGGTAAAGCTCTGGTAGAGCATTATGCACATCTTGGCGGCTATAATATTGTTATGGCAGCCCGTCGTTATGATAAACTGGAGGCTTTGGTGGAATCCTTAAAAGTGAATACATCCTGCCAGTTTTTACCGGTGCTTGCGGATGTGTCTAAAGAAGATGATTGTAAATATTTGGTTGAAGAAGCTGTCGAGAAATTTGGAGGAATTGATGTCTTGATCAATAATGCAGGCATAAGCATGCGTGCCATTTTTGAAGATATGGAACTGGATGTGATGCGTCAGGTGATGGGCGTTAATTTCTGGGGAACAGTGTATTGTACAAAATATGCTTTGCCATTTTTGCTCAAATCAAAAGGAAGCCTTGTGGGCGTTATTTCCATAGCCGGATATGTTGGTTTGCCAGGAAGAACAGCTTATTCTGCATCGAAATTTGCCGTTCGGGGATTCCTGGATACCATACGCATCGAAAATATGAAAAAAGGATTGCATGTATTGGTGGCAGCACCGGGTTTTACTTCATCAGAGATCAGAAAGAAAGCCTTATTGGCAGATGGAAGCAAACAGGGAGAAACCCCACGCAATGAAGGAAAAATGATGTCTTCCGAAGAAGTTGCAGCGCAAATGGTTATAGCGATTCAGAAAAGAAGGCGAAAATTGATTCTTACGTTTGTAGAAGGAAAATTAACCGTATTTTTGGGAAAATGTGTTCCGAAAATATTGGATGGGATGGTTTATAAACATATGGCGAAGGAACCGAATAGCCCATTTAAATAAGGAGTGCAATAAATTGCCTTCCTGAAAAATTGAATTATTGACTAAATAATAAATATTAATTATGAGCGACAAAAAATTAGAGGTAGAAATTCTTCCCTTAAAAGGCCTTGAAAACATCCCTTTTGGATGTTCGCAAGAAATAATCACTGCAGCAATCGGAGAAGCGGAAGATGTTGAGGATCTGGAAGATGAGGAAAGTGGAATTAAAACAGAGGCACTGAATTATTGGGATTTATGCCTGAATTTTTTCATGGAGGACAGAGATGGAAAAAAAGTGCTCACAAGCATTCAAACCGATAATTTAAAAGCCAAATTCCTTGGGAAAGAGATTTTTAAAATGAATCCTGCAGAACTGAAAGAATTTATGAGGGAAAATAAATTTGATGAATTCGACGATGCCGAAGAAACATGGGGCGAACAGCGTATTTCTTATGATGAACTCAATTTGGATTTTTATTTTGAAGATAAGGCCATGACAACAATTAGCTGGTCTTCTGACGAAATTTAGTGCAGAGATTCTCGAAACGCCTACTTTGTTTTGATGATTTTATTGTACGGATTCATTTGTCTTCATTGTAGGGTTTTGGTAATTGCATCTCAATCAATGGCTTCGAGAGCCTTAGTTCGACATGCTCAGCACATGGTAGCCACCGGTTACATACAACAAACAGCATGTTTTTTGAAAATTGATAAAAAAAAGGGCTGCAATTTATTATTGCAGCCCTTTTTGTATATCGAGAAAAGTTTTATTGCTTAATCACTTTTAGTGTTTTGGTGCTATTGCCTGCCTGAACACTTAAATAATAAATGCCATTTGGCAATGCAGAAAGGTCAATCGTATTGCTGTATGAACTGGAATTCATCATCAATTCGCTGGAAAATAATACTTTGCCGGTCATATTTGATAGGCGCAGATTTAAGATCTCACCACTTTTTCCTGTGTCTAGAGAAAAGCGTACGATGCCATTGCTTGGGTTTGGTGCAAGTGTAAAGCCTTTGATGTCCTGAGTTTCGTCGATGCCTGTGCAATCATTGATTTCAAGCGTCATTTCATCGGAATCTATAGAAGTACAACCTGTAAGTGGTTGTGCAGTAAGGCTTAATGCTACTGATCCATTAATCTCATCCTGCTCGCCAGGGGTGTAAATGGCGTTTAGGCTGCTAACATCATCAAAAGTTCCATCGCCAGCAGTAGACCATTCATAAGTGTTTGAATAATCAACTGATGCGTGTAGCATTAAGGACTCGCCACGACAAATAATTGTGTCGTTCCCGGCATGTGCATTAGGGTCTTGGTTGATGTATAAATGCATGCTATCAACAGCGGTGCTTTCAGGTAGAAATCCTTCAACTGTAAGCGTCAGAGTAGCTCCACCATTTTCGACATCTCCTTGGCCGCGAAGATATTTTGTAGCCAAAGCATTTTCGTTGATAAAGCGGCCATCGCCATTGGTTTCCCAAAGTATAGTTTTTGCACTTGTTGCCGTACCCATAGTATTATAGAAATCTGTAAAACAAACGGCAGTATCAGCGCCGGCATAGCAACTAGGGCCAGTAATTGGTTCAAAATTGAAGGAAGAAATATGGGTGCTATGGTCATTATTTCCGCGCATATATTCCTGTGTGTACCAGAATGTTGTTCCATCAGATGGGTCAATACTCATGCTGCTGTAATCACCCCAGCGGTTGATATTGGTTTGTGCTCCCTGACCGGTCATCAGTTCTGTTTCTTCTATGGTCATTTGTCCTAATGGATCATCGGCCCTTCGACCTGTATATCTGATGGATGGATAAACATCGGTTGAAGAGGAAGCGCTGAAACCAAGGGCAATATCGCCATCCTGATTTATTGCAATACTTCCCATCCAACGGTTTGTATTATCCGGTGAATAGGTGCTTTGTTGGTATACTTCCCAATCACTTCCTGTTGTACGCCTTAATTCGTACCAACGAATACCAACATGACCGTCTACATTCACACTATGATTAAAGAGCAAAGATTCGTGTGTGCCAAAATTCCTATAATTTAGGCGGTACATCATCATATATTGTAAAACGTCGAGTTTCAGGCTGGTTCCCGGTTGGCTAATGCCATTGGTTGTGGAGTTAAAAGCACTTACATTCAGGGCATTGGATAGCGTTAAAGTGGAGTTGTCCGGGTTTGCCCAATTTACTGTTGCTTCGAGAATCTCGATGCGTTGTGTTCCGCTTTTCTTTAAATAGCTGATAAAGGGCTTGGATCCTGCGGGAGGGGCATTATCCGCATCGGCAGGTAAGGAACTGTATTTTCCTGTAAGGTATACGTGGGTGGGAGGGAAGTACACCATTTCTGCATCCGGATCGCCAACTAACATTTTTTCCCGATTCCAAAGTGTTAAACCTGTTCCTTTGAAATTGGCATCTTCATGGTTGTCAAAGCAATTATATGTACCAACATAGGCATTGTCCCAAACACCGAATTTTGGATAATCGTTAAAGGTATTGAATTCATAAGCATATTGCGCCCATTGTCCGAGTGGGTCTGAGGTTTCTGAAACTGCAACCAATTGGTAATATTTTCCATTGCCGGCATATACCACGAATTGAGAAAGCATCCAACGTTCCGACATTTCGTCCCAAAGTACAATAGGGTCACCATCATTTGTGCCGGTCCAAGGGCCTGTCAGGTCATTCCAAAAACTACTGATATTCACAGGGCCATAAACAGAATTGCCTTCTTTATTCCAGATTTGTAGTTTCACATTAACTACCTGAACATAATGATCAGGACTAACATCGCCTTGTGTGTCAGGAGGATAACCGCCATCTTGACCTGGGATGCTGCGAATTGGGCCGCGTGTTTTAATACCACCAAGTTTATTTTGAACTAATGCATCCATAACATCATGTCCTTGTGGCTGCATTTCATCAATAAAAATATTGAGCTGTTCTTTTTTCACTTTATTTTTCGGTTCATCTTTGCCGGCAAGCACAATGGGCAGTTCAGATAATGGCCTGCTTATTGCAAAATAGGCAGGCTTCTGAACGATAGCTTCTTTGTTTTGGGCAAAAGTTGTGGCTGCGAAAAACACTGCAGCCATAAAAAGAATTAATTTTTTCATAAGATTTATAATTTCATTAACTAATTAACATTCAATACGCTGATTTGTTTTATGCCCTTTTATTTTGGGCTTCGATAAGTAAAAAGGACTTCAAGTCTGTCTAATATAAAATGAGTCAGTATGCTTTTAGTTGCCTGATGAGCCTGCAAAATTATTTCAAATAATTAGATTTTCGCTATGAAATACTGTCTTTCAAAGAATAATGTTTGGATTTCAGGCAGTCAACCATTTTTGGAAAAATGGTGTTAATGGCTGAAAACCATTAATTTGCAATTATTAATATTGTTTTTATCATTATGATCTGTGATGAAAGTCAGCAGTGTGGATCAGTACAAATTACTCAGTAGTTTTTTGTTGCTCACGGGGATGAAAATCAATAAGTGCTTTCCTGAGGTGACTGCGATCGATATGCGTATAAATCTCGGTAGTTGTAATCGAAACATGGCCGAGCATTTCCTGCACAAGGCGTAAATCGGCTCCTTTTTCAATCAGATGCGAGGCAAAGCTATGTCGAAAGCTGTGCGGACTGATGTTTTTTTTGATTCCCACATCAGCGACAAGCTTTTTCACTATCGTAAAAATCATGACCCGAGAAAGTGCTGCGCCTCTTCTGTTTAAGAACACAAAATCTTCAAAACCTTTTTTAATTGTTTGTTTGCTTCGGAATTCCTCGAGATAGATTTTTGTTTGATGTATGGCTTGATGCCCAATTGGAACCAATCGCTCTTTATTGCCTTTCCCTACGAGGCGAATAAATTCATCCTCAAAATACAAGCCCGAAATTTTCAGGTTTACTAATTCCGAAACCCTAAGCCCGCAGCCATACAATACTTCAATAATTGCGCGGTTTCTATGGCCTTCCTTGCTGCTGAGGTCAATAATCTGAATTATTTTTTCCACTTCAGCAATGGAAAGTGTATCGGGAAGTTTTCGGGCCAGTCTGGGCGATTCGAGCAATTCAGCAGGGTTTTGTTCGATAATACGTTCCAGAACCAGAAAACCGAAAAATGATTTAATGGCAGAAATCATTCGCGCCTGGGTTTTATCGCTTAAACCGCATTCATGAATGAACCCAATAAATTCCTGCAAATTCTGATGTTCTATATCAGATAGTTTGATTTTTATATGCTCGTTAGAAAAAAACGATGAAAGTTTGTGTATATCAGATAAATAAGCGTCAATGGAATGTTTGCTGAGGCCTTTTTCGAGGAGGAGGTAGGATTTATAACCAGATATGCTTTGCGACCAAATCATAAAAAATCGGGATAAAAAAAGTGGGTAAGTACATATATCGCACCGCTACAACCACCTACCCTTGCTACCTTCCGGTCCTGGGGGATTTCAGTGGGAGCTGGTCGTATAAGACTTACCCGCTGCAAAAGTAGAAATCTTTTTAATTCCATCAAGATATTTTTTAAAAAAATATGGTTTCGCCAATGAATTGCATAAATTTGCAGCATAATCAATAAACCTCATTTATTATGGAAAAATTAAGTCTTGGGAAAAGTGCATTACGTTACGGCCTCATTACCGGCGTTTTATTAATTATTTTTTCGTTGATCATGTATATCATGGAAGTAGATATGCAGAGTAAAATCAACTATTTAAGCAGTATTATCCTTTTGGTAATGGGTATTGTTGCTGCCAGTCAATGGCGCGATAAGCATAATGATGGCAATTTAAGTTATGGTCAGGGTCTTGGAACCGGTACCTTAGTTGGCCTTTATGCCGGTATTATCACAGCCATATATATGTTTGTATTCTTTAAGTATATCGATCCTGCATATGTCGATCGTATTCTTGAAATTACTGAACAGAAAATGTATGATCAAAATCCTAATATGACTTCCAGTGAAGTAGAAATGGCATTGGACATTACAAAGAGAATGACCTCACCGATTATAATGTCTTTATTGGCTGTTTTAGGAAATACATTTTGGTCGTTTATCCTTTCGTTAATCTATTCCATTTTCCTAAAGCGTAGCCAACCTGTGCAATTTGATGATGCTGAATAAAATTTTTTAGATGGATCTTTCTATTATTGTCCCACTTTTAAATGAAGTGGAATCACTTGATGACCTGACTGATTGGATTGCACGGATTATGCAGTCCAATCAGTTTTCTTATGAGATTATTTTTATTGATGACGGTAGCCGTGATGGTAGCTGGGATAAAATCGAATCCCTCTCCAACAAATATCCCGAGGTGAAAGGCATCCGCTTTATGCGTAATTATGGCAAATCTGCTGCCTTGAACGAAGGTTTTCAAGCGTGTGCAGGCGATGTGGTTATTACCATGGATGCTGATCTTCAAGACAGCCCCGATGAAATCCCCGAACTCTATCATATGATTATGCGTGAGGATTTGGATATTGTGTCCGGTTGGAAGAAAAAACGCTTCGATCCCATCACAAAAACCATCCCCACAAAACTCTATAATTTTGCTACCCGACGTGCCACAGGCATTCATTTACATGACTTTAATTGTGGGCTAAAGGCCTATAAAAATGAAGTGGTGAAAAGCATTGAGGTTTATGGGGAAATGCATCGCTACATCCCTGTTATTGCAAAATGGGCCGGTTTTACAAAAATTGGCGAAAAAGTAGTGCAACACAGAAAACGTCAGTTTGGGAAAACAAAATTCGGAATGGAGCGCTTTATTAATGGCTTCCTCGATCTGATGACTATTAGTTTTGTGTCGCGATTCGGGAAAAGGCCCATGCATTTCTTCGGATTATGGGGCACCATTATTTTTCTGGCAGGTTTTGGTATTGCAGGATATTTGGCCTATTCAAAAATCTTCTTGCTTGAATACCGAATGACTGACCGACCGCTGTTCTATTATGCGTTATTATCGATAGTGCTTGGTACTCAGTTGTTTTTGGCTGGCTTTATTGGGGAGCTCTTATCGAGAAATTCTTCGGAACGTAATAGATACCTGATTAAAGACCGTTTGAGGCTTTCGCCAAAAAGTGAAGACAAGAAAAAGCTTTCAGCACATGGCGAATAAATTGAATATTGTTCTTCTTGGAACCGCCTGGCCTTTAAGAGGGGGTTTGGCAAGTTATAACGAACGTCTGGCAACAGAATTTCAAAATCAGGGCCATAATGTGCAGATTATTACTTTTTCCCTGCAATATCCTTCTTTTCTTTTTCCGGGAAAGACACAATATTCTGATTCGCCCAAACCGGCTCATTTGAATATTTCTGCCAAAGTTAATTCGGTTAATCCAATAAATTGGTGGAATGTTGGGCGAAAATTGCGAAAGCAAAATCCTGATCTGCTTATTATTAAGTATTGGCTGCCGTTTATGTCGCCATGTTTTTCAACCATCGCAGCAATGGTCCGAAAAAACAAGCATACACAGATTGTCAGTATCCTTGATAATATTATCCCGCATGAAAAACGTCTTGGGGATTTTTTCCTGTCCAAGCTTTTTGTGAAAAAAATTCATGCTTTTGTGGCCATGTCCGATCAGGTAATGGATGATTTGGGACAGTTTGATACACAAAAAAAACGGATCTTAAGTCCGCATCCTCTTTTCGATAATTTTGGCGCGGCTGTCAGTAGGGAAGAGGCATTGGAAAAAATAAAGCTGAACCCTGCTTTTCGTTATGTGCTGTTCTTTGGATTTATCCGCGATTATAAAGGCCTTGACCTGCTCTTGGAAGCAATGGCAGATGATGAGATTCGGGAAATGCCCATCCGATTGCTTGTGGCTGGAGAGTATTATAATAATGAAGAACAATATCAAAAGATTATTAAAAAGTTTGGTATTGAAAATCAGATTGTTTTGCATAATGATTTTATTGCCGACGAAGATGTTCGCTATTATTTTTGCGCTGCTGATTTGATTGCTCAACCATATAAAACTGCGACACAGAGCGGCGTAACTCAAATTGCCTACCATTTTGAAAAGCCTATGCTGGTGACAAATGTTGGTGGTTTGCCTGAAATTGTACCGCACGGAAAAGTGGGCTATGTAGTGGAGCCGGAACCGAAACCAATATCCAAAGCAATCATCAGTTTTTTCAAAGAAGAGAAATCGAATGACTTTTTGCCCTATATTCGTACTGAAAAGAAAAAATATTCCTGGAGTCGATTAACTCAGAGTATCTTATCCCTTTTGAACACATAAATAAATGCTTTATGAATACTGAAGACCGCATCAAAATCCTTAAAAAAGTAGAGATATTCTCAGAAGTTGACAATTCAATACTCCAACAAATTGCCCCCGATCTTGAATTTAAGGATTATAAAGTAGATGATTTTTTGGTGCATAAAGGGACAATGGGAAATGCATTGCTGATTATATTGAGCGGTAGCGTTGTTGTTACTGATGCAGGGCATGTCTTTTCTACTTTAGGCGCCGGTGATGTTATTGGCGAGTATTATTTGATTGATGCCCGCGAACATTCTGCTGATGTTATTGCGGTTTCAGATTGTAGTGTGGTTCGTGTTTCTCAAAAAGTGTTTCGAAAAGTTACTTCCGATTATACAAGCGTAGATGCCGGTGTAATGAGGTTTCTTGTAAACCGTTTGCGAAATATGAACGTGATTGAAGAAAGTCTTGCAAGCAGTAATCGCGAAATTCAGAAGCAAAAAGTGGAGATCGAAGAACAAAGAAATGAATTGGAGCAACTAAATGCAACCAAAGATAAATTTTTCTCCATTATTGCCCATGATCTTCGCAGCCCTACCGCTACTTTAATAACACTTTCTGAAATGCTGGTTAGCGATCTGGAATCCTTTGATATAGCTACATTGCAAGAATTAATCGGGGATTTGAGACAGGTTGCCCACAATAACCTAAAGCTGCTAAACAGCCTATTGGAATGGGCACGCCTGCAGCAAGGGCGTATTCCTTTCGAACCAAAAGAAATACAAATCAATGAATTAATCAAGGATGTCATTGTTACCTATGCGCAAAATGCGAAAGACAAAGAAATTGTGCTGAAAGCGGATATGGGCGAAGATTTTAATGTCTTTGCTGATAGCAATATGGTGTCCTCTGTACTCCGGAATCTTGTAAATAATGCGCTAAAATATACAAGTAAAAAAGGCTCGGTTATCTTGAGCGTAAAACAAGAAGGTGAAATGCTAAGGTTGTGCGTGCAGGATACCGGAAGGGGACTGAGTGAGGAAAATATTAAAAAATTATTTCGGCTCGATTGCCATTTTTCAACAACAGGCACCGCCAATGAAATGGGAACAGGATTAGGCTTGATACTCTGCAGGGAATTTGTGGAGAAACAAGGTGGAGTGCTCGAAGTGGAATCAATAAAAGATCAGGGAAGTATATTTAGCTTTACACTGCCTTTGGTGTAATGTTTGCAAAAATGATTTTTTAGAATATCATCCCTGAACAATAAAGCATATTTTTCCTTAATGAGAATTATACAATGAAAAAAATCGTTTTTTTCTTCTCCCTCTTTTTTTTCTCTGCCTTCTCTTTTGCTCAGAAACTCATCCCTGAACCTAATGGCGGACAGAATCCTCTTTACGGTTATGTTGGGACGAACTCAGGTTTTGTTATTCCTCCCAAATATAAATTTGCCGGTAACTTCGATAAAAAAACCAAGGCGGCTATTGTTCAAAAAGGCGATAAGGTTTTTCTGATTAATAATAAAGGGGAAAAAATTAGTGGCGATTATGATAAAATTCCTGAGGTTTATTCAGATCTGGCTGTTTTTGGGACAGAAGCACTGATTTTCCCTGTTTTTTTGGGAAAACAAGGCAAGTTTTATGCTGTAGATATTCGTGGCAAAGAGCTGGGGTTGACTTTTGACAAGGTGTTCGTAGATGATGATGCTTTTTACCTTTTTCTGGATAAAAAAAGCATTTTTTGCAAAAAAAATGACCAATACTGTCTCTTCGACCTGAAGAATAATGAAATTTTAGGCAATGCGTTTTTTGATAGGAATCTGATTTTGCCTTTTCAAGCGCCAATTGACCAGCTCAATTCCGGAATGATGTATGAGTATTTCAACGAAGGAGCAAAGCCATTCGTTTTTTCTTCAGGAAAGCACTATTTTCTGATGGACAATAAGGGGCGCAAAAGCGCTGAATTTGATCTGGATAGTCGAATGTATTCAGACCTGCTTTATCTAAATCCGTCTTTTATCATCGTAAAACGAAAAGGTAACTATACAATTTTAAATACGAAGGATTTTTCTTTCTCCCGCTCATTCAGCAATTATTGGATGCTCAATTATAGTATCGAAAGCCTTGAAATGGGGACGGCTGTTTTTGTTATCAGCGATACAACAACAAACCTGAGCTTTGTCTATGATCAAGAGAAAGACAAAATAATTAGCCGACCCTTTGTGTTTCATATGCCCAATGGATCGGAAATCGCTGAAGGATTGTTTTATCCATCAGTAAAAAAAGGATTTGATCATGCTTATTTTGAAGGTAGGCCAACTTCCTTTGCAAAAGATGCTGAATTGGTGGATGGTACTCCTGAAATGCTTGCACGGGAATCCTACTTTTTGAAAGAAAAGGAACAATGGTATTATTTTTCAACGGAAGGGCTGAAAGTTCCCGTTGAGGATTACAGAATAATAAATCAGAATAGCTATGATCGTTTTTTCCAAGTCAAAGTAAAAGGGAAATGGTATGTGACGCCTTATCTTTTTGATTTCTTTGCTCAAATTCAATACGAAGGTGTAATTGATGATGATATTGAGTCGGATTTTGAAATCTCGTATACCCAACCTTTTGTCTATCAGTCAAAAGGAGTGTTTGGATTGCTTTCCAAAGATTTATCGGGGAATATCTTAAAACGGACTTATAGCTATTTAGTGCCTGTAGCAACCAATGCCTATATTGCTTCCAATGAAAAAGGTTTTCAGGGAATAATTGACAGTAGCGGGCATGAATTGCTTCCCTTTACATATCGTTTTATTGTTCCCGGTCAGGATGCATTTATTGCTTATAATGATCAGGGATATTCCTTTTTGAAATTGAAAAACAGTGAAATTATCAATCCATCCGCTCAAATTTGGGATGATTTTGATGAAGCAGGAATTATTAATGATGGTATTGATTTTCTTGATTATTCCAATGAAGGTTTTGTTGTTCGTAAGGATGGAAAGTCGGCTGTTTTAAATGCAGATTTTGAGGTGATTATTCCTGCTGATGCATATGTATCTATTGAAAGTTTAAGACAAAATAATTGTTTTTTAGCTCAGACAAAAAATGGGCAGCATTATATTCTGAATGAAAAAGGCCGGCGCATCAATACTGAGGCATATAGCAATATTTATTACTATCATGGCGTTTTTATTGTCAAAAAAGATCAGTTCTATGGTGTTTTGGCAAATGATGGTTCTCTTGTTTGTGATTTTATCTTCGAAAGATATGATACGGATTATTCAAATAAGCGAATAAAATTGACAGGGAAAGACAGCTCTAAAGAATTGATTTTTGATAAAGATTGGAACTGCACTAATTGTGAAACTGAAAAATCGAATAAATGATCATACGTAGCAAAGCGCCTTTGCGCCTTGGGCTTGCAGGTGGCGGTACCGATGTGGCGCCATTCTCCGATATCTATGGTGGAAGCATCCTGAATGCAACAATTAGTATGTATGCTTATGCAAGCATTCAACCGCTGGATAATGGCAAAATAATCCTGAATTCGGTTGATAAAAAAGAACGCTACGAACTGGATTCTAAAGAAATTCTTGAAATTGACGGAAATCTTGATCTGCATCGAGGTATTTATAACCGCATCGTAAAGCAATTTGCAGGGAAAGCGCTTTCTTTCGAGCTCACTACTTTTGTCGATGCGCCTCCGGGATCGGGTTTGGGAACATCTTCCACTCTTGTGGTTGCAATTCTAGGCGCTTTTGCAGAATGGCTGCAACTTCCTTTAGGTGAATATGATTTAGCCTATTTGGCTTATGAAATCGAGCGCATCGACCTCAATATGGCCGGAGGGAAACAAGATCAGTATGCTGCAACCTTTGGTGGTGTGAACTTTATGGAATTTGCGAAAAATGATAAAGTAATTGTGAATCCTTTGCGCATCCGTCCTGATTATCTCAACGAATTAGCATATAATCTGGTGCTTTATTATACCAAAACAAGTAGGTTTTCTTCTTCCATCATCGCCGAGCAAAGCAAAAATATTGTCAATAATAATCAAAGCAGCATCGAGGCAACATTAAAGCTTAAAGAACAGGCTGTGCAAATGAAAGAAGCATTGCTCCGCGGGCATCTCGATAAAATTGGCGAAATCCTGAATTTTGGCTGGCATAATAAAAAGAAAATGGCGCAGGCAATCAGCAATCCTTTGATTGATGATATTTATAATACGGCTATAGAAAATGGCGCAACCGGAGGCAAAATTTCCGGTGCCGGTGGTGGTGGCTTTATGATTTTCTATTGTCCTGGAATCGCTAGAAGCCAGGTGATTGAAGCGCTCGAAAAATTTGGCGGGCAGGCAAAACGCTATGAATTTACAACATCAGGGCTCACCTCGTGGACAATGGCCTAAACTTTTCTTTGCAAGAAATCAGTGTGGCCTTTTATGGTGATTTGTATCACGAATTTATTTTTCTTTGCAATTAACTTTTCTTCATCACTGCGGTTTACATTTTGAAGAAAGGCATTCATTTCAGTAAATTGCGCCGGGACATAATTGCCATGATGAATTTTTAGCTTACGGATCATGGTCAGCATATTATCCATCCTGATAAAGCTTCTTGAATAATCGCCAAAAACGGAAGTAAGCGAAATATCCTCCGGAATATGTTCAAAATCAAATTCTTCGGGTATTTTAATTGTAATGCTATCTGTTTTGCTAAAGCTTTGCGATTGAAAAATATTTTGTTTTCTGCTCTCGGGGATAAAAGTGGGCAATGGATCCAGACGAAAGAGTTCTGGTGTGAAAAACATTCGGTTCCCGCTTATTTTAGCCAATTTGTTAATGCTTCCTTTTATTTCTAAAAAGGCTATGGCTGTTTTATTCGAAATATCCTGCAATTGAAAGTCGTTTATATTCAACCCATCTGCTTCAATATTTGATAGAAGATGTTTCTTTTGCTCCTTTTGTGATAGGGGCAGCATCGGAAAAACTTCCTCGAACAAATAATTTCTATAAGACCTCTTTAATGTGTATTCAGCATTACCGCTCTCGTTTATTTCAATTGTAATTGTTGCGGAACTGCTGTTTTCCTCCGCTGTATAATTTGGTGTTTTTGCCAGAATCCCGCCTTTTTCAGTCAGCAGCAGGGCGTATCGGTTGAGATTTGATGAGCCAATATATCCAAACGGAATGTTTTGGTTGGTGCATTCCAGCCAGATGCTGTCTTTTTTATTTGGAACACATAAAATAATATGATTCGTTTGGTTTGCGCTTGCGAATTCCGGAAATTTAATCTCCTTCTGTTCTCCTGAGCCAATTTCTGTATAAAAGGATTCTATGCCAATGCATTCGAGCAAGGCTTTTGTGTAATTTGAAAGTGCTTTACAATCGCCATAGCCTTTGCTGTCCACATCTTTTGCTTCAATAGGCTGAAAACCTCCAATGCCTAAAGTGATATTGATATAACGAGTTTTGTTTTGCATATACTGATACACTGCTTTGATTTTATCAATCCGTAAAGGAATTGTATCAGTTAGCGCTTGAATTTCCATGATGCTTTCATCAGATAAGACGCCCCTGTCTTCGATAAGTTCATAGCCCCATCTTCCGTAATTATTCCAATTGGAGAAATCCCCTTTATGCCCTTCATAGGAAATGGTTTTTGGAGTAAGCAAAACACAGGGCATAAAATCCAGGAAATTAGGACTGTTGCGTTCATAAACCATCGCTTTAAGCTGATGTGCATGCCATTGGTATATTTTGTCCTTGCCATCCTGTTCCAAGCGAAAGCTGAAATCATTGTTCAAGGATAGATAGTTGATGTCGAGCTTTTCGGGCACAAGAACATTGAGTTCTGCTTCCTCAACCGATAGATTGTACATTTCAATGGGCATCCATATGGGAAGACCTGCGGTTTCATGATAATCAACTGTATATGAGTATTCTACTGTATAGGGATAATTATTTGATGCCGGACTAAATGTCTTTACCCTTTGATCACTGAAAAGTGTATAACTATTATTTGATGCATAATCCCTAATATTTTTGCTCTTTAACTTTGATATTTCCCTGCCTTGAGCGCTATAAAAAATCCCTTTTATCTGGCGAACATCGCTATTATTGTCGTAGTAAATCCTCAGGCGTGCAGCAGAAGCTCCATTTTTGTTGAGGACAGTAACTGCTTTATGGATGTGCATGCTGTATGACGATGCCGAATGACGCTCGTAAGTTGTTGTACTAAAACGAAGTACGGCGTCTGCTCTTTGTATTAGGGAATCAGGGATCAAATCTGTATTTAGATTCTTTGATTGGCCAAAAGAAATAGGTGCACATGAAATAAATACAAGAATAATCAGGATTATTTTTTTCATTCACTTGCTTTTAATACAACCAATTCGTTCTGTTTATCGAGGATCATTGTATAGAAATTCTTCAGGATTTCGTATTCTTCGGGTAAGAACATGGTTTTATTGATGGAAAACATCAGGGTTAGATTGATTGAATTTCCTAGATGGGAAATGTTGTAAATGTATTTTGCGCTTTTATCCGGCGTTTGTACAATCAGCGGTTTGGGTATTTCGGAAACTGTATAGCCTTCAGGGATGCTAATCGAAATAATTTGTTGGACAGTATACGGATAATTATACTCAATAGGGTATTCCCTTTTTTCCAGTTTAAATGGGCATTCGTCAACAAAAGCCATATAAGCAGGGCTGAAAAACATCAGGTCGTTAGTTTTCTCAATATATGAGTCCTGAGTGAGTTCGTAGGAAATATTGATGGCTTTGTGCAAGCTGTCCTGACCTTCTATATTTAGATTATGGAGATGAAGTCCTTTATTCGCTTTCTCTAAAGATTCTTTGTAATCTTTATTATCAGTATCTTTTTTTCTGAATTGATAAGCAGAATAATCTTTCATCCTCACATCTGTTGTGCCAACCAATTGCAAATCATCATTGATGCTCAGTTTTTTGGTTTCGACAAGCATATATTTTGTTTTTTCGCTATTGAGATCAATCCAGGAACCACCGCCATTATTTACGATTCTACCTTTGTCGTTTAAACATCTTGTAGGGAGGGTATTTATCATTGAGGTCGGGTCTGTTGCATCCATCAGATAGTTTTTTCCGTCGAGTTGTACCATAGCAATCACATAATTAAAGCTACTTGATGAAGGGTGAGCGGGATGAACAGCGCCATGTTTTTGAGTGCTTAGCAGTACAGGATAAGCATCAAAGCCTAATTCCCTAAGCATAGCAACAAGGTTTAGGTTAATGTCTGCAGAATTACCGCCTTTATTTTTATAGGCCTTGCGCAATGATTCTGTGGTGTATTTGTCATAGCCTCCGTTCCATATTAATTTTGATTTCATAAAGGAAAAAGCAGCATTGATTAACTGTGGACCTTCAAGTCCGGAGTTTTTTAAGAATAATACATCGTCTTTTAAATGTCCGTTTCGTTCCAGTTCTTTACCAAAATATGTGTGATCGAGAAGGTTCTCGTTGATTTTTTCCCAGCTAGTGGTGTAATGTCTTATTGGGGCATTAGGGTATTTTGTATATAGGAGTTCAAACTCAATTTTTGTAATGTAGTTATCGGCTGTTTTCAGGTATTTTTCCATAGGAAAAGCCGGTATATCTTTGGCATGAAAGAAGTAAGTGTCCTCGAGATATGAGAAAGTGTTTTGGGATGTATATCCCTGCCTTGTGCTTCCTTCTGCTTTTTGTTCAAAGGTAATGGTGAGGTCGCGTGCTGTTTGTGAATGCTCTATCGCGATTGGGAAATAGCCTTTTTGGGTTTGATTATAGCCATAGTATTCGGGAAGGGCTACATAATAATCGCTTTGGAGTACAGGGATAAATTTTTGGAAGGACCATTCCCGGAAATTATACGGAAAATCAGAGGTAATTGTATAATCCACTTCAATAACCGAACCCGCTCGTACATTGGGCATTGCAAATTTTGATGTCGTCCAATTGGCGCTGCTTTCTTCTTCCAGCACATCGTTCCACTTGAGTTTTGTCTTTTCAATTTTACCATCAACAAGGTTATATGTCCTGCCTTTTATTGAAGTGATTTGTTCTTCATTTCCATCGCTATGGTATAATGGGATTTCGAAATTTGCCCAATCAAATCCTTCATTGTCCAGTATTTTGATCCGGAAATGATGCTCAAAAATAATTTGGAAACCTTTGTCCGTTGACGAGGGATCATCTGAGCGTCCGTGAGTGCTTGCATATTTAAAATATGCATTTCCAAAATCAAAAATATAATATGCATGGGCACTCGAATCAATTGGGCATTTTTGAATTTCAAGCTCTTTTTTACTGATTTTGCCATATTTTTCCGGAGCTTTCTGTGCAAATGACAAGGTAGAAAGTGAAATTAAAACAATGAATAGGCTGCATTTAAGTGCGTGGGATTTTTTCATTTGGGTTGAGGTTTGGTATTTATATATTATTGTTTATGAGATAGTTAAATTGATAATGAAATATTCTAAAAGCGATTAGGATATAAGAACACCTTTTTAAAAAGAATAGTCCCTTTTTGGATCGAGAATCTGTTCTATTTCTTAGCATATTTCGAAATCAATAAACTGTTTCTGTTTTGCATTGCAATAATAATAAATTTTCTTAAAAATGCAGCATTATTTATTTGTCTGTTTATTGACCTAGAATGCCTGCTTAAGAGATATATAAGGATATAGATGTGTCTTATTTTTCTGTAAATTAATAGATTAATGATTGTGGAGTTGTGTGCTGCTGAGGAATTTTGATGAATTTCAGGAATATTTTTTTAATACGATAGTACTGTATTATAGTTTTTTTTGTCTTTTTAGTATTTTAACAATTCTACTATTTATGATCTCAGACAAGTTCCAATTGTAGAGTTTAGAATCCGTAGTACTATAGAACTCAATAATAACGGCATCAAGGTCTTTGTGATATTTTGCAAAACTTTGGTATCCGGGAACCCAACCAGAATGCTCATACTCATAAATGGAAGCATATATTTCCTGCTCTCCCTCTTCAAACAATGATCCATCATTCAATGCTCTAAGGAAAGTTCCCACATCTTCTGCAGTGGCATGCATGCCAAAATCATTTGTTTTTAAATCATGGGGATATCCAACATGATAGCCACTCATAACCTCGTCTATATTCACTTCACTGAGAGAACTATAGGTGTTGTTTAGATTTAGTGGTATTAGAATTTCTTCCTGAATGAATTGAAAGTTACCATAACCCAAGACATCATCCATTATCTTATTGATTAAAAGGTAATTGGTATTGCAATATTCATAGTCTTCACCGGGTTCAAAATTGGCGGGCTTGTCCAGAATCAATGCAAGGCCTTCTTCATAGGTCTTTGTTGGATTTGCCCAAAAATTCGGGGCGTCCGTAAAATTGGGAATTCCACTTCTATGCTGAATCATCAATCTCAAAGTGATTTTCTCAGCGTTTTCTATTCTTCCCACAAGCTCAGGTAAATAATCCGCGATGGTTTTATCCAATGAAAGCCGTCCATCACTCACCAATTTTGTAACAGCCACAGCATCATAGAGCTTACTAATGCTGGCAATCTTAAATAGTGCCTGGGGATTGGCCGGAATTTTAGATTCTCGATTATGCCAGCCGGAAGCAAAATACTGAGGAGGTTTGCCAGCCTGGTCTACATAAACAATCATTCCGTCAAAACCATGGCCAATGGCCTCATCTAACTGTTTCTGAACTGTATCCGGTAACGGTAATATCCATGCTTTTACTAATAACCATGGTACAAAAAATAAAGAGGCTATCGATGCGCTTATTAACGCTATCCTAATAATTATTAATTTTTTTTTCTTAGCCATAATACTTTTGTCAGTTTTTTTTAAAATTGCCCTTAAGCTTTGGCTCCCAAAGTTGAGCGCTCATAGAATCTTCCTTCTACCTTATGTTTTGCCAAATTACGGCATAAAACTAATAAATATTTGTGTTCTAAGGGCATCTGTTTATCGATGACTTTCGAGGGAGCTGTTTTTTTAACCACAGGAAAATGAGAGGGTGGAAGCCAAAAACGGTTATTTATTTCTGCGAAAAATTGGTGAAATTGATTTTGCTGTTTACATGGTTTGGTTTTCGTTCGACTTGACAATGCGTATGGTTTTTAGGACTGATATTTACACTTGGTTTAATTCATCCATTAAGGCACTTCGCTGTGGGTATTGCTTTCTAAACAACTCTATCAAATCATTAAGCTGATCATTTCCTCCAAGTTTTTTCATTCTTCGTAAATACATGCAAGCTGTTTGATAATATTTCCTGCCAACATATTTTTCAACATAGTTCGTAATTCTTTCACTATATAGTTCAATTAATTCTGGTGAATATTCTTTTGCTAAATACTGCTCATTCTGTTGAATATTCTCTAGAGAAAGGTTTTGCTTTAGCATTTGAAATAAGCGATCCCACCATTTTTCATTAATGTAAATTTTTCGAATTAATTCAGTATAAGCCCACCTATTTTTAGGTGTTACTTCTTTTATTATTTCTTCTAAAAACGGATGCCAATTTTTATCGTCAATATTATCCTTTAAAATTTGATAATAATCTTGTTCAGGATAGGAATTTTCAATAAATAAAAATCTTGCGTATTCAATAATTTTTGAAGTGTCTTTTTGAGATTGAGCAACTTTTAGTAACCAGTTATACCAATTTTTCACTAAACCAGGTTTGTCTTTTTCATCACAATTAATTCCGTCCTTCGATAGCTTTATAACTCTTTCAAAGTCTTTGTTTTTAAATGCTTTTTCTATCTCATTCGTTCTTATTTGTGAGTTGGAAATGTGTTTATTGATATACGATTCTACTTCTTTTTCATCTTTAAACTTTCTTAATAAATCCAGTTTAAGGGATTGAGCCCGCTCTATTTCAAATTCTCCCTTAATAGTATCCAAACAATTAAGTATTATGTCTGTATCTCTTTCGTTTTCAATTAATTCACAAGCAATATCAAGCAATTCTATATGCCAGTCCCAACCTTCAAGCAGCTTCTGGTTAAAAGAAGAAATACAATACTCTGAAATTTCCTTTTTCAAAGGTTTAGACAGTTTTTCTTGTGTCAATCTTGAAAGAAACTCCATAGCTGATTCTACAAAATACCCTAAATCACCATTACTATCATCTCCATACTGAAAAGCCTCTGCCATTTCTTCCAATAGAGCTGTGCTGATGAAAAACACATTTTCAAAATTATTATTTATCAGATACTTTTCGGCAATTTCTAAAAATGGTTGGGTCGCATTTACAACATATTTCATACCCGACCAATCAATCCAACCATCTCTACCAGTTGCTGATTGTAAAATGGAATGAATTTGTTTTTTGTAAAACTCTTTCGATTGGTTTTGGCTTAAATGACCAAACGAAGCTAAAAAGTAGTTTCTGAACTTTTTGTCTTTTTTGCAGTTTCCCTCTACAAATTCTATTAGTTCTTTGTGCGAAATTGATTGTAATAATTCTTTGACTTGTTGAGAAACCGACATCGTTTCCCCCTTTTTAGGTTTTGATGAATTGGGTTGATTTAATTCCAATGCTTCTTGTTGTAAATAGAAAATTACTGCAACGACGTGCTTACAAACAGGCCCCATATCATAAGGGCAATCACAATTATATTGAGTAATTATATTATTGCTAATTTCTAATTGAACGCTATACTCTTCTGTTCCTGAAACAATAGCTTCATATTTTCCAGTTGATATTTCTGAAAAATCAGTTATTGCGCCTTCCTTAAAGTATGACAATCCTCTTTTCAGGATTGTCTCATCAATAATCTGATCAAATGCTCTTATTGGTATTTTCATAGTTCTTTTTTTCTTCCGCTGATAGCGCTGGTTTTCGCTGATTAATTTTGGAATTGTTTAGGTGATATTTTTATAAGCTATTTACTTTTCTATATATTCCTGATTTGATATTATCCACATTAAAATTCACCAGTATTGCTAACTTTAATTTCGTTATTTTCAAATAGGTTAGTACTTGTTTGTGATGTACATCTGCTATATTTTCCACCGATTTTACTTCGATGATCACTTTGTCTTCAACAAGCAAATCCAGTCTAAAGCCTATTTCTAATTTTACGCCTTCGTAATATACGGGAACAGGCACTTCTTTTTTAATGTTTAATCCTTCTTTTTTTAATTCAAAGACTAATGCTGCTATATAAACAGATTCTAATAATCCAGGGCCTAAGGCATTATAAATGTTAAATATCGCGCCTCTTATTTTGTAGGATATATCGTTTTCTGTCATATTATTTATTTTTTTCTCCCGCTGATAGCGCTGATTTTCGCTGATTATTTTTCTGCGATTATCTTCGGAATCTGCGAGCAACTCTTTTGTAATTCGTTTATTTTTCTAATTCTGTTATATCTTTTTCTCCCGCTGATATCGCTGGTTTTCGCTGATTATTTTCTGCGGTTATCTGCGAGATCTGCGGGCAACTCTTTTTTGTAATTCGTTTATTTTTCTAATTCTGTTATTTATTTTTTTCTCCCGCTGATAGCGCTGATTTTCGCTGATTTTTTTTCTGCGGTTATCTGCGAGATCTGCGGGCAACTCTTTTAGGGTTCGTTTATTTTTCTAATTCTGTTATGTCTTTTTCTCCCGCTGATAGCGCTGATTTTCGCTGATTTTTTTCTGCGATTAACTTTGGAATCTGCGGGCAACTCTTTTAGGGTTCGTTTATTTTTCTAATTCTGTTATGTCTTTTTTCTCCCGCTGATAGCGCTGGTTTTCGCTGATTATTTTCTGCGGTTATCTGCGAGATCTGCGGGCAACTCTTTTAGGGTTCGTTTATTTTTCTAATTCTGGTATTTATTTTTTTCTCCCGCTGATATCGCTGATTTTCGCTGATTTTTTTTCTGCGGTTATCTGCGAGATCTGCGGGCAACTCTTTTAGGGTTCGTTTATTTTTCTAATTCTGTTATGTCTTTTTCTCCCGCTGATAGCGCTGATTTTCGCTGATTTTTTTCTGCGATTATCTTCGGAATCTGCGAGCAACTCTTTTGTAATTCGTTTATTTTTCTAATTCTGTTATGTCTTCTTTTTCTCCCGCTGATATCGCTGATTTTCGCTGATTTTTTTCTGCGATTATCTGCGGAGTCTTCGAGCAACTCTTTTAGGGTTCGTTTATTTTTCTAATTCTGTTATGTCTTTTTCTCCCGCTGATTTTCGCTGATTTTCGCTGATTATTTTTCTGCGGTTATCTGCGAGATCTTCGGGCAACTCTTTTTTGTAATTCGTTTATTTTTCTAATTCTGTTATTTATTTTTTTCTTCCGCTGATTTTCGCTGATTATTTTTCTGCGATTATCTGCGAGATCTGCGGGCAACTCTTTTAGGGTTCGTTTATTTTTCTAATTCTGTTATGTCTTCTTTTTCTCCCGCTGATAGCGCTGATTTTCGCTGATTATTTTTCTGCGGTTATCTGCGAGATCTGCGGGCAACTCTTTTTTGTAATTCGTTTATTTTTCTAATTCTGTTATGTCTTTTTCTCCCGCTGATAGCGCTGATTTTCGCTCTCGTTTATATTGCCCCAAAATACGGCATAAAGCTAATAAATATTTGTGCTCGAAGGGCAAACGGTTATTGATGCCTTAGGATGTATGCAATTTCCGCTTCTCTCCAATTATAATAATTGCCTATGCAAGGAATTTTCATGCATAACTTAAAAAAATAATTACTGATAATCAGTATTCTTCGGTGATTTTGGCTCATAGCTTAAACCAATTTTTTCTTTCACCCTATCTAATAAAAACATTAAATCACGGCTTGTTTTTAAAGGATGTTTAGAGCTTTCAATATCCTGATTTGAAAGGCATTTATGTACTTCTTCGATCTCATGGATATAACCATTTCCTTTGTACCTTATGTCGAATACTTCATTTTTGCCATTTCTGGAAATCGTAATTCTCTCTGTATGATGAAATCGGCTGTGTAGTTTTATTATTCCATCAGTGCCAAAAATATATGCTTCGGTGGGTGTGTCTAATTCAATAGTTGATTCGAGATTTGCATTCGCTCCATTTTTGTAGTGAAACAGCATCGAACAAGTACTATCAACATTGGTTTTTGTCATAGAGGCCATAACTTTTATATCAATGGGAAGCCCGAGGATTAAAAGGCTTAAATATATTGGGTAAATCCCGATATCGAGCAAAGATCCTCCTCCTAATTTTTTGTTATACACTCTGCTCTCAAAATTTAAATCGCCTTTAAATCCAAAATCGGCACGAATAAACTGCAGGTCTCCAATTAATTTTTTATTCAGAATTTCAAGTAATTTTTCAGTAGCAGGGATGAATCTTGTCCAAAGGCCTTCCATTAAAAATAAATTTCTGGATTTAGCTTCGGCAATCAGCATATTTGATTCATCAGAATTTATTCCCATTGGCTTTTCACAGAGAACCGCTTTGTTGTTTTTTAAACACATCATGCTGTTTTCAAAATGAAAAGTATGCGGTGTGGCAATATATACCACATCAACTTCAGGATCGCTTGCTAGCTCCTCATAAGAACCATAGTATTTAGTTGCATTAAATTTATCTGCAAAATTTTTGGCTTTACTTATTTCTCTTGAAGCGACTCCGTAGAGTACAGAATCACTTGAAAGCCTTAAGTCTTCTGCAAATTTATTTGCAATTTTTCCGAGTCCTATGATTCCCCAATTAATTTTTTTACTCATTGTTGCGTTTTTTTAATTGCGTATAAGAATATTCAAAGCCACCATTTTTACTGGAAACCTCTTGCTTTATCCCGAGCATAGAGAAAGATGCTTGCTGTTTCGGCAGGCTCAACAGAAAGTGAGAGGCGATGCACTGCATTGTGCTGCTCGAAGTAAAGTACTCGAAGCAAGTTTATCGAAATGTTCTCCGCTAGGCGAATCTGCCTAGCGGCAGCCTACTCGATTAGCCTCAGTTATTCTTTTTCACTTTAAGACCTTCGATTCTTTTCTTGTAGTAATCGTTACCACTTAATTCAAAAGCTTTAGTTGCATATTTAATTGCATTAGTAGAGTCGCCTTTTGCTTCATAATAATCAGCCATAGAATCAAAGGCATTTGCACTTTCAGGATAATACTCAGTGGCAAGTTCAAAGTACATTTTTGCCTTTTCAAACTGTTCCATATCCATATTCATGTAACCTGACATATTTAAAATTTCTTCCGGATAAGGAGGTTCAGAATATCCCAAATGGTCTTTGAGCTTCTTTTCCCTGTATTTTATTATGCCGAGAAGCTCTTCTTTTGGTGTGTCAGGTGAATTGAATTTATCTGTATTTTCCCATTGATACCATTCAAAAAGAGAGATTAATCCATCCATAATTGATGGAAATGGAATGGTGCCATGTAAATCTCTGGGATAAAATTTCCATTCAAAAGACAATCCGTTTTTAGTGTTTTGCCTTAGCACGTTTGAAAAGGTGATATTGGAACGGGCAAACAATGTGAATTCTGTTGTGTCTTGCATCACATTGTCGATTGTTACCTTCGAGTTCTGCATATTCAATTGTCCGCTTAATGACATAAATAAAGATTTGTTTTCATATTTCTGAGTGGCAAGTGCTTCTTCTGCTTCATTTAATAATTTTTGCCCGTCCCAATCCAAACTGGGGTCAATTGCCAAATAGTTGGCAAATAAATGTGGGTGATGAATTAGATTGTAAATGGTAAACAAACCTGCATAAGAATGACCGATTAATGTTCTGAAATTGGTCACAGGATATTTAGTTTCAATATATGGTATGAGTTCTTTTTCTATGAATTTACTGAAACTTTCTGCCTCTCCGTTTTCTTCATTAAAAGGCATTCCATAATTTGTTTTTATGGTTGAAGTAGTTAAATCTCTTAACCTGTTTTTATTATTAGCAATTCCAACAAGTACCATTTCGGGCATAAAACCGCCGCAATAATAATTATGCACATCTACAAGAGTTGGAAGAAATATTTCTCCATCTAAAATATAAGCCACTGGGTATTTCTGATTTTTCTCAGGGGTATAACCGGCAGGAAGTTGAATATAAATCTTTCTTGACTCATTTAGTATTTTGGAAAAGAGACTATCCAAAACACCTACTTTTTCTAGAAAATGTTGATTTTGAATTCCCTGAGCTTTTGCAAATTGTTGAAAGAAAATAATGAGTCCTATTGTCAATACTATTTTTAATCCTTTGGTCATTTTATTGTCTTTAATCATTTTTATTTTGGTTTCCATAGTTGAGGCTAACGGTAAATTGTATGAGTGGTGGCAGATTACGTGGCACTTTCCTGTCAAACCGCTACGCAGTTTGATCGGGCTACAAACTTTGATATTTGGCACTTTCCCTACCATTACTTATACAAAATGTGTGTGCCCAGCATGAGCTTAAGCACACCCACCGAAAGCTTTAGAAAAATACCAAAAATACAAATTTATTTTTCAGAGCCAAAAAGTGGGTGAACAATATCTCGAGGGTGAAAGTCCCTTATCGGCATTTGGTGAAGCCGATTAGCAAGCTGCAAGGTGGTTTATCGTGAGGTGTTCACTGAAGGAAGCTGGACTGCTGTATATAGCAAATTTAATGTCACCAATCTTTCGCAAAAGTAAATCACCACTTTTTTCTGAAACAGATTTGATTTACCGATCAGCAGGGAAAAAAGCGGAATCAGAAAACCTATACCGGGCACAACAATCACCTTGGAAAGGCTACGGAAAAGAGGCTATGTGTCCCTGCTCGAAATGTGCGAAAAAATCGCCCCATCCCGAATTTTTCGGGAAACCGCTGTATACGAGACCCGCTTGGTATCTCCTGAGCTTGTCGAAGGATACTTGGTGTTTCGACAGGCTCAACAGGAAGTGAGAGGCGATGCACTGCATTGTGCTGCACTGTGCTGAGGTACTCGAAGTAAGGTACTCGAAGTAAGGCACTCGAAGCAAGTTTATCGAAGTGTACTACGCTAGGCAAATCTGCCTAGCGGCAGCCTGCTCGATTGTGCCGTCTTGCATTATTCTATATCAAAAACTATCATTAAATTTTCTTTGACCAAATTTATCAAGTCTTTAGGCAAATCTCCTGCTTTATTAATCAAACGATCATTGTCAATAGCCCTAACTTGGTCAATCATGATATCACAGTCCTGATGTAAATTTGCGATTCCCCTTTTTAAATGAATTCTCAAAATGTCAGCCCCCTTTTTAATATTGGTTGTTAAAGGGCAAACAATTGTCGAAGGATGTGGTATTTTATTTAGTAAATTTGTCTGAACAGTAAGAACTGGTCTTGTTTTACCAGGCTCCGTTCCTATCTGTGGATTCAAATCTGCAATCCAAATTTCAAACTGTTTAATCTGCATAATCTATATCTTCAAATTCTTTTAGTACGGATATTGAATCCATTTTAACTAATTCCGATTCCTTTTTAAGCTTTTTCTCAAGAATCATTCTTTTCTGGATACGATTATAATATTCTAAAGCTTCGTTAATATATCTGTTACGAGGCTTTTTAATCCTTGAAAGAATCTTTTCTGTTTCTCCAAAGATTGAATCGTCAATTTTTAATGATACTGTTTTCATAGCTTTTAATTTATACCACAAAGGTATATCTTTTTAGTATATCAGTCAAGTATATGTACGATCTTTTTTGCATGCAGCCTAACGTCAGTCTGTCTTAAAACCTCCGGTCTCTTTTAAATTGTACCGAAATACGGCATAAAATTAGCAAATATTTGCGTTCTAAGAGCATTTGTTTTTCGATACCTTGCGGTGAAGCAGTTTTTTATCCTTCGGCAAAACGCATATATGGAAGCCAAAATGAAGGCTATTAGAACAGATCAAGCAATGTGGTATTGCTTAAATACATGAATGCTAAGAATGGGCTTAGCTCAAAGCCCTATACCGGGCACAACAATCACCTTGGAAAGGCTACGGAAAAGAGGCTATGTGTCCCTGCTCGAAATGTACGAAAAAATCGCCCCATCCCGAATTTTTCGGGAAACCGCTGTATACGAGACCCGCTTGGTATCTCCTGAGCTTTTCGAAGAATACTTGGTGTTTCGACAGGCTCAACCGAAAAAGAATAAATCTTGGCCTCAAAGAGTATGCTTGACTTAACACCAGCTTACTTGAATGAATCAATTTATCTTATTCTCGGTTAAAAATTTGTATATACACACCGAATAATAATCTTCTTTTGGGTGTAGAACAGTTGAAGGAAAGTTGTTGTTATTAGGTGTGTCAGGAAAATGTTGTGTTTCCAAACAAAACGCAGACCTATGCTCATAGCTCAAACCATATTTACCAATATCGCTACCGTTAAGAAAATTGCCCCCATAAAATTGCAATCCAGGTTCATTTGTGTAAACTTCCATCAATCTACCAGAAACAGGCTCAACAATACGTGCAGCCAAACTTACATCATTATCACTCTTGTTCAAAACCCAGTTATGGTCATATCCCAGGCCGAAGTTTAGTTGTTCAAAATCGTTGTTTACCCTTTTTCCAATTGTAGTTTGTTTGGTAAAATCCATAGGAGTATTTACTACCGGAGCAATTTCACCTGTCGGGATAAGATCCGAATCTACAGGAGTAAAGTAGTCGGCATTTATAAATAATACATGGTCATTTATACTTCCTTTTCCAGCACCATGTAAATTAAAAAAACTATGATGAGTGAGGTTTACATGTGTAGTGACATCGGTCTGCGCAGTGTACTCAATTTTTAATTCATTCTTATCAGTTAGTGTATAAACAACTTCAATAGAAAGATTACCGGGATAGCCCTCCTCCATATCTTTTGACAGATAAACTAACTTTAAGGATTGATTATCGAGTTGTTCTGCCTCCCAAACAACATCATTAAATCCTTTTGTCCCGCCATGTAAATGATTCTCATTATTATTAGTGGCCAGCGTATAAACCTTATCAGATAAACTAAATTTTCCTTTAGCTATACGGTTACCATAGCGTCCAATCAAGGCTCCATAATATATCTCATTACTGCTTAAGTAGCCATCTAAAGATTCATAGCCCAAAACAACATCCTCAAAGTTACCGTCTTTATCGGGCACCCAAAGGTTTACTACTCTTCCTCCATAATTTGTAATCTGTGTAACAATTCCATTTTTGTTTTTCAAGGTAAATAATTCTATCTTTTTGCCATCAACAAACCCTTTGAAGGTGGCATTATTAATCAATTCAGGTTTTTCAAACTGAGCTAAAGCATTTGTCGAAATAGAGGATAGGGCCAAGATAATAATGTAAATATATATAAGTCTCATATCAGGTTATTTTAATTGACGTTCAATAACAGGGAATTGTGCAATCCGTAAAGTAGTACATCCGTAAGGCACTAAGGTTATTTCTTCCACAGGCGTTTCAATTTTTCGCAAAGGATGTGGTGACAGAGGTATTTTACCTGTAGAGCCTTCATATAGTTTCCAAAAAGGAATTCGTTTTGCTTTTGTTTTTAACTTAATCGGCGCATTTTCAAGATTCCAGGGCATATCTGAAATTTCATCCTCAATTACCACTTCAAATTCACTAGGAACAATTGTTCTGCGTTGAATACCATAATTCCATGGTGTTTTAGGATATACTTCATAATAAGTATCAGGATATTTTTCGATTTTGACTTCACGCCAGTCTTCTTCAATTTTAAGGGCATAAACCAATGGGCCGCGCTCAATACCTAATGAGCGTTCGTACCATCTCGAAAAACGCAGTTCCATTGGAAAATGCAATTCAACTACATCGTTTTTTTCCCATTCGCGATTGAGAATTACAATGTTATTTTCTGAATTGACTTCCATGGTCTTCCCATTAACCTTAATCTGTGCATTTTTGCACCAGAGCGGAATACGAAGGTGGAGTGGAAATTTTACTGATTCTTTTGATTTATATGTAAATTTAATGTCTTCTTTAAACGGGTAAGCGGTTTCCTCTACAAATTCAACTTCTGTTCCATCAGCCACTTTTGCTTTAACTTCAGAGGCACCATAAACCAAAGCGGCCAGTCCATTGTCAGCTGTTGCATACCAAAGATTTTGCACAAACTTAGGCCATCCCTGATGCATATTGGCCAAACAACATGGATATCCGGTAGTTGTTCCAAACAGTGTTGCACTTCCATGATAATCGCAATCGAAATTTTTATCTGAGTGCGCTATAAGAACCTGGTTTGTTTGCTGGTAGTATTGCCTGCGCATAAAGTCGTCGGTATGCTGAGTTGGTAGAACATTAAATGCTATTTTTTCCAGGTAGTCAGCATAGTATATATCTCCGGTAATGGGTAGGATACCTTCGAAAGAATACATCATCTCAACAGCAGAACAGAATTCCGACCCCTGTGTAGGATCATTTCCATGCATGGCCTCATCGCCTCCGTACATACCTGTAACAACCCCATGTACGTCTTTCACTGCAGCCAGACCTTCTTTTACCGCATCAGTGTATTTTGTATCTTTACTTTGTTGATAATAAATTACAGGCTCTTTTAAGCCTTGTGCGAGGTTAACACAGTGCACAGCGGCATATGGGTTCGCATTTCTTAACGAATTATTGGTAAATATTTTTGTCCAGTCGAAGGTTTGCTTATGTATTAATTCACCCAGTTCCAATAAAAATTCATCGCCGGTAATATTATAAAGCCAGTAAACAACCTGTAAGTTGTCACCTCCCCTGCGACCAGCCCAATAAGTAATATAATCCAGTTTCTTTTCAGGTAAGGTCTCCAACTGGTACTTGAAATAATTTGTCATTAAACCAATTACCCGTTCGTCGTTTGTAGCTGTATAATATTGCTGAAGAACTTTTAGCATTACCATTTTAGGCCACCAGTCTTCACGCATCTCTTGTTGGGTGCCGGGGATTTTTTCGTATCCTTCGGGAAGAGGCATTGGCCCAAAGTAACCGTTGGGTTGTTTGTTGTTAATACTCCATTCCACCCATTTCTGGGCTTTGGCTTTAAGTTCATCATCATCCAATAGATATGCCAATGGTATCAGTCCATCAATCCAGTAGGGGCCACGTTCCCATCCATCACCTGTTCCTCCTAGCCATCCATTATTAGAACCTGCCACAACTTCATAGATTTCATCCAATTTACCAGTAAGGCCATCACGCTGAATTTCCAACATCTTTTGCAACCATCCTTTAGCTTTAATATTACCTAAAGGCAAAGCAGTGTAAGGTTGTGCTATTAAAGGCTCTTGGTTGGTAATATAGTAATTGTTTCGTTGAGATTGAGCCTTTACCGATGTCCAGCATATAACTGTTACTATAATTAAAATGATTGTTTTATTTTTCATCCCTTTTTTGTTAAAGTCATTGAATCGTTCTGAGTTTTAGTGGCTTATTTATAAGGTTGCGTGTATGGTGTTGTACGGGATTTCGGGCTTCAAACCTATCAAATTACCACCCAAAATTGAAGCGGGTGATACTGCTCGAAAACCTCTGAAACCCTTATGCACTATACACATTGTGTGTGCCCAGCATGAGCTTAAGCACACCCACCGAAAGCTTATGAAAAGTGTCAAAAATACAAATTTATTTTTCAGAGCCAAAAAGTGGGTGAACAATATCTTGAGGGTGAAAGTCCCTTATCGGCATTTGGTGAAGCCGATTAGCAAGCTGCAAGGTGGTTTACCGCGAGGTGTTCACTGAAGGAAGCGGGACTGCTGTAAATAGCAGATTTAATGTCACCAATCTTTCGCAAAAGTAAACCACCACTTTTTTCTGAAACAAATTTGATTTACCGATCAACAGGGAAAAAAGCGGAATCAGAAAGCCCTATACCGGGCACAACAATCATCTTGGAAAGGCTACGAAAAAGAGGCTATGTGTCCCTGCTCGAAATGTACGAAAAAATCCCCCCATCCCGAATTTTTCGGGAAACCGCTGTATACGAGACCCGCTTGGTTTATCCTGAGCTTGTCGAAGGATACTTGGTGTTTCGACAGGCTCAACAGGACTGTGAGAGGCGATGCACTGCATTGTGCTGAGGCACTCGAAGCAAGTTTATCGAAGTGTTCTCCGCTAGGCAAATCTGCCTAGCGGCAGCCTACTCGATTAGCGGTTGGCCTTTATTCATTTTCAATCAATTAGCTACTAATTTTGCAGTACTTCGTGCGTTTGGACAGACATACTCTTTGACAAGTTTTGGTTGTGGGCTGGACTTTAAGAGCGACTTGGCAATATGTATGGCTGTGAAGCGTAGGCATTTATTTTTTATTTTTCCGTTCTATTTTCTTAATTGCTTTTTCAAAATCGCTTTCTGAAATCATTTTTTGTTGAGAATCTTTAAATTTATCGTACTCTCTTTCTGCGTTTTCTTTTCCAATTTCGTGTGAAATACTTCCTGCATCATTAAGAATTTCGCGGTCATTTAGGGTTAAAAAGCCATTTAGTTTTTTAATCCAATCATTCATATACATTGGAATCCTACGTTGTGCTTGTCCTTGAGCGAAAATTAAGTATTGTTCAACTAAATTGTTTAGCGCAGACAACTCATTCTCGTTTAAATAATTCTTGGCAATAGAAACATCTGTTTTTCTTATAGTATCACCTCTCCAATTGGTTAAGCCCATATTCTCTTTTGTACTATCGGCTCTCAGGCTAATTATTTCAGCAGCAGTTTGTCCTGTAATTGCCCAGTGTAATTTATTTTGTACAGTTTTAAAAAAATCAATACTGATATTCAAAGTAGGGTCATAATCTACACTTGTTGCATAAATATCTGTTATTTTTCGGTAGAATCGTTTTTCAGATGTACGAATATCTTGTATCCGTCTTTCAAGTTCTTCGAAATAGTCAAATGGTAAATCAGGATTTTTTAATCGCTCATCATCCAACACAAATCCTTTTACAATGTATTCTTTTATATGTTGCGTTGCCCATTGTCTGAACTTTGTAGCTACGTGTGATTTAATTCGGTATCCTACTGAAATAATAGCGTCGAGGTTATAAAATTTTTGCTTACGTTTTACATCCCTGTTTCCTTCTTTTTGAACTTGTAAGAAATCCTTACAAGTTGCTTCTTCCTCTAATTCTCCTTCTTCGAATATGTTTTTAAGGTGAATGGTAATGTTTTGTGAAGTTGTCTGAAACAATTCAGCCATTAATTTCTGCGTTAACCAAACGGTTTCATTTTGAAAACGAACATCCAATTTTGTTTCTCCATTTTCGGTTTGATATATAATTATTTGGGATTTATTCTCTTCCATTTTGTCAATATCTTTCATTAATCAATCCATTGCAATTAACCACAAATGTAACAAATTACTGCCAGTGCGCTAGAAAAAAAACAGCTCAATTCGACAAGCTCATTGCACCGCTTTTGCAAGCTGAAGCAAAAGCTCAAAGTGATCACCCGTAAAACTACCCCTATGACTTTCGATGAACGCATTCGGAAAATAATAGAGGTACAAGGTGGCTGGTTAGGGTACTTCCGTATGGCAAAAATATCCGGAAAGCTCAAGAGCATTGATGGATGGCTAAGAATTAAGCGAAGCGAATCACGAATACCGATAAAAACAAACAACAACATGAGTAAACCGCCTGAGGTATTGCATATGGTCCCGCAGCTGCGGGAGAAAAGGCCTGGACGGAAAAGGAAAAACCTTATACGTTTAGGTGTAAACCAAGGGCAGGCATATGCATGGACGCGTATGGGAGGCTGGGCTTAGCTCAAAGCCCTATATTGGGCACAACAATCACCATGGAAAGGCTACGAAAAAGAGGCTATGTGTCCCTGCTCGAAATGTACGAAAAAATCGCCCCATCCCGAATTTTTCGGGAAACCGCTGCATACGAGACCTGCTTGGTATCTCCTAAGCTTGTCGAAAGATACTTGGTGTTTCTACGGGCTCAACAGAAAGTGAGAGGCGATGCACTGCATTGTGCTGCACTGTGCTGCACTGTGCTGAGGTACTCGAAGTAAGGTGCTCGAAGTAAGGTACTCGAAGCAAGTTTATCGAAGTGTTCTCCGCTAGGCAAATCTGCCTAGCGGCAGCCTACTCGATTGTAAGCAGTGGTTTCTTATAGTCTATTCATAATCAATTATTTAATCTCAAATATTTAAATCAAGTTCAAACTCTTCATCAAATTCAGAATTCAGTCCAAAACCATTAAAGTCAAGTAGATAGTTAAAATGCTTAGGAAATTTTGTTATTAAAGTCTCCTCGGTAATTTTGAGTTTTGACTTAACTAATTGTAAGAATTTGATTTCGCTTTTTTCCACTTTATTGTCTGATTCCAGAGCTTTTATAAGAACCTCAATTAATATTAATTCTTGATTTTCATTTAACTCTGAAGTTGATAAGTCTGCAAGAAATTCATTTATCGCTGTTTTCCCTTTATTTTTAATATAGTCAAGTTGTTCATTTAAAAGTTTTGAATATTCAAAACCCATAAAATAGATTTCATTTTCTGCTATTTTAGAAATTTCTTCAATTTCCGAGGTTTCAACCTGACCATCACAAGAAACCATTGAAACAGCAGACTTTAACAAAAGTGTTTGAAATTGTTCTGTTTTCATAGTCCAAAGCCAATTTTAGTGGTGTAACCGTCTTTCGCATACTTGGGTAATAATTCCAATAAACCAAAATCTATTTCACGTAAGCGTTTCCAGTTCTGACTTTCAATCGCAAATGTACCAGCTTCAAATAACTCATTTGCTTTATCAGTGTCATTCATTTTTGATTGTTCTGATTTTAACCAATTAAAAATCCCTGTTAAAAATTCAGGTAAACGCCATCTTATTTGACTGATAATATTATTTAATTCGTCTGTTTTTTCTTGAATTTTAACAGGACTATTAGTAGCCATAAAAGCTGGTTCCTGAGCAATAATTTCATTATATGATTTCCATTCATAATCATTTCCAGATTTCTCTAAAAGTGAAAAACAATCTCCTTTTATTTTAGCATATTGGTCTTTAGCAGTTTGAAGGCGTTTATGTTTAGTTGCATTGTCAATCTCTTGGGCTATTTTTCTTTTTTTATCTTCTAATTGATATTTTTTGTCTGTTACATCATCATTGGTTAAAATACTGGTTTCATTAGATACCGATTCCATTTCTTTTTTCAACTTTGTCAATGCGCCAGCTGTTTCATAGTCTTCTCTTTCTGTAGCTAATTCAATTTCATCAATTAGTTTTTCCGACAATTCTTCTACTTGCTCTTTTAAAATATCAATTGGGGTATGTCTTTCTTTTGGATTAAAAGTCTGCTTAAACTCTTGGTCTGCCATATTTAAATAAGCAGTAACAATTAAGTCTTGCGATTCCGATAATGAAATAGTAATCTCAATATCAGAGCCTTTAGAAATGTCTCTATTTAATTCTTTACCTGAAATTATGATATAACCTAAGCTTTTATTGCTTTCTGGTAAAGCTAATTGTGAACCTTGTAAAACATTAATTCGAATAACATCTTCTGTACTGCTTTTCATTATTGTTTTATTAAGTGAATAAGTTTTTGTTTTTTTTGATGGCAGAATAGTATTTTTTTGAAAAACAAGGTCTAAACGGGTTTGACCGGGATTGTCAAAATCATCAACCTCCAAACAAATATCTTCTGGAAGTGGTTGACCACTAATGCCAAAACCACTATTTATTCCAATAGTTTCAATATCAGTTTTTATTGCATTGTTATGAGTGTCAAAAACCGAAAAGGTAAAGAAATTAAATGTATTTTCAACCAATGGTAAATCTTCACTTATTCTTTCTGAAAGCTTTTTTAAACCGGAAGCAAAACCACCGTCTTGTCTTGTGATTTTATAGAACAACCCTTCTAAATTACCAGTTATTCGAGCTGCAAAAAGTTCTTCGTTTTCTTTTGAAGCTTTATTATACGAAACCTTTATTGTAAGGTCTGAATTTATAATTTCCTTTTCCGGTTTTGAAATGTCTTTTTGCTTTGTAGCAGCATAATATGCAGCACCTATAGCAATTGCAGTAGTTGGGTCAATTTCTGTATTGACTGGTATTTGTAATACTTCTTCAACCCGTTGGCGAACATACGGTATGTAAGTTGAACCACCAACAAGTAAATTAAATGTCATTTGATTTTAAATTACTTTTAGAAATGATTTTATTAATCAGTTCTATTGTGTTGTCGATATATGGTTTTATTAATTCATTAAATTCGGAACGAGTGATTGTAATTTCAATATCAACCTCATTACCGTCTTCATCATCAAAACCATCAACTTCAATTTCTGCTGACGTAACTGCCGATAATCTTATTTTTGCTTCTTCGGCACGTTTTAATAAAACATAATATCTTGCGTTATATTTCCCAGCTGCACTTTTTAAATCATTTTCCAGATTTTCAAATGAATATTCTTCGTTTATTTCAGGGATTATCAGTTTTTCTACAATTAGTTGGTCAAAATCTGCACCACCCAAAAAATTATCACCTTCATGGTCGATAATCTTCATTTCACCTTCATTTATTTTTACAAGGGCAACATCAAATGTTCCTCCACCTAAATCATAAACAAGCCATTGACCATCTGAAAGCTCTCTTGTCTTTTTCATGTTTGCGTAAGCTAAACTTGCTGCAATTGGTTCTTGTAATAGAACAATTTGTTTAAATCCTGCCTGATAACCTGCTTCTTTTGTGGCATTACTTTGAATTAAATCAAATGAAGCTGGTATTGTTATTACTGTTGAATCAATATTTTCATCTGTATTTACAAACGTTTTTAACTCTTTAATTACTTGGGCAGACAAATCAATTGGGGTTTTTGATTCATTTAGGGATTTTATTTTATAACTTTCTGATGTACCCATTTTACGTTTAAAAGCTCCAATAACATTTTTAGGGTCTTTTTCTAAATATTTTTTTGCTCCGCTACCAACAATTATTCTGTCTTTCCGGTAGGCAACAACGGATGGCAAAGTTGCCCTGCCATAATCAAGAGGGTTATTAAAAACAATAACTTCACCTTTTACAAATTTAGTAATGGCTGAATTAGTTGTACCTAAATCAATACCAAAGTTTATAGTATTTTCCATGTTTAATATTTTAATGATTCAACAACAACGACACCTTTGCGAACAATAAATGTAATGCCTCCTTTTTTGTGACGAATAATGGGTTTAATGACCTCTGTAATTATTAAATTTTCAGTTGAAGCCCCTGCAATACTTGCTTCAACATCAGTACGGGTTTCATTGAAAGGTTCTCCAATTGGATTTTGATAAAACAAACCACCATCTGGTTCAAACTCCTCTAATAACATTTTAAGCCGATTAACATTTCTATTTATTGAATTCTCTGCATTAAGTTTTTCGACTTTTTTCTCAATCTCAAAAACTTGGTCAATAAACTCTATAAGAAATTTGCGTAATTTAATTGTTTCTTGCATTTTAAATAATTTTTAAGCACCGGGTTCTGTGAATTGCCATCCTTCTTTTATATATGGTCTTAAAATAGGATGTTTTGATAAAGTACTAATTGAATCATCTTTAATAGTAACATTTTGTTTTCTTGAGCTTTTAATAATGAAATTTATAAATAAACCTATTAAGCATCCTATAATCATGCCACCAAAAAATCCTGAAATAATTGCTAACCCAACATTATCAGGTTCATTAGCCAATGTCAGGATGAAAACTGAAATCATAGAAATTAAAACTGTAATCCATAAAACATTACTTGACCCTTTATTCAACATGTCATGAATAGTTGCACATGAACTACATCTGGGTATATCAATGCTTAATGATTTATATTCAACTCGTCTTCTAGGGAAATAATTGCGTTTAGTTTCCAAGTAGATTGTATCTTTAAGACTACTCGAAGGATTTGTTTTATTTTTACCACAGAAATAACAAATTAAAATACCTTCATATTTTAATTTTAGTTTGTTAATTTCACTTCTATCTTCTTTAAGTTTTTGCAACACAACATTGTCTAAGTCTATCTTTGTCGCAAAATTTAATAAATTTTCAGCAGTTATTATATCTTGTTCAACGTTCCAACATTCAACCGAAATGTTTCGAATTGAATATGCAATTTGATTTTTAATTTCAGTAGAAAAACTTCCCAAACTATTAAGCTCTTTAATATCAACAGCTTGTGTTACAATATTTGTTATGTCTTGTACTTTAAGTTCTTTTACTTTTAGTGATTTAAGTGTTTCCTGAAGTGAAACTAAAACTTTTGCCCATTTATTTAATATTGGAGCATTCTTTTCGTTTTCAATTCTTTCAAAATGCTTCTTTTTAACTATTTCAAAGTTTTTAAGGTATGTGGGTTTACTAACACTTTCTATATTTAATTCTAAAATATATTTTAATAAATCATAAGATATTGCAGTAATATCATAACCATTCCAAATGGCAATTTGTAAGTAATTAATGGACGTGGCAATTTTATTTAACTGACTTTGGAAATAAATCGGTAGCGTATTTAGTAATTCAAAGGGTATATTCTTAAAAACATATTGGCTTATTGAATCTAAATCCTGTTCAGAGTAATTTTCTTCTTCATTTTTTATGCGGTCTCTTATTCGGTCAAATGTTTGTATGTGTTCATTCAATAAATGCGATATACTTTTATATGCAATAGTTAAGTCTTCGGGTTTAATTAACTTTTCAGTTTTAAGGATTAAATTAATTTTGATTATATCCTTGTCTTGGAATGATTTTAAAAAAGCTTTATCAAACTTATCAGCAAAAAATGGGCTAATAAAGTTTACAAATTCCGGTAATAAGTAAATACTTTCAAAAGAAAATGATTCAAAGATTTTCTCATTGCCATTTACCAAAAATTCATTTAATAATTTGTTGTTATTTATTTGAATATAGAAATCCAAAATTAACGGATTTCCCAATTCATTAATTGCTTGTTCACAATCACTTTTTGTCAATTGTTGACCTTTGTATTCTAACAAACCGTTATCTGACAACTCAATGTCAGCAATTAATTTCCTTTTCGCTTTTTTTATTGCTGAATTGTCAATATCAGAAATTTCAGCGCCTTCCAGATTTAAAATCTCAATTGGGTTTATAAAAGTCATGTTATATTATTGTTCGGTTGTTAGGTAAATTTATAAAAATATTCAATGTTTTCCGAAAATATATTTGTCATGTTTGGTATAAGCTTAGCAACTATCTTCTTCCATTGCTTACAACTACTTATATGTTCACCTTTAGTAACTATATCCAACGCAATACCGCTGATATATTCACCTTTTGTTGTTTTTATTTCAAAAATTTTCATGCGATACCTCCAAACTGATCCAATGGGTTTCTTAGGTTTTTTAAAATAAAATCATGGTTGAATTTTTCAATATCATGATTGTTAACTTCATTAATTAGCTTTTCAGGGTAGAACCGAAGGAAATTAGCGAGGCAATGCTGGTAAATTTTAATTGAGTTTGCGGCATAGCGCTGCTGCTGCATCCATACTCGAAATCCGTCAAGTTCATGCTGATGCGTATCGGATAATTTATTAGTTAGATTAGGTTTCGGTCTTCTGGCTTTTTTATTCGGTTCAGGCTTTGCTTCTTTTGTTTTTAATGCAGAATAATCCAGATAGGCAACCGGATTTAGGGTTTCAAAAACTTTATGAAGATTGAATGTTTCCATTGGAAGGTACCAAAACTTTCTGCTCTGGCTCCAACGGGCATTAGTGAGGTTTTTTCCCTTCCTGATAATGGTGGAGTCCTTTTCAAAACACAGGCTAACCACCGCCTGCTTGCGGTGCTCATCAAATGCCAGTGTGATTTTGGGCTTCATCATTCCCCGTATATTTTTGTTTCAAGCATCAAATATAAGTAAAATATCTTATGATTTCGATGGTAAATGATTTTTTGAGGTGTTCAAATAAATACTTAACCTAATCGGTTGTTACATTGATAATTAGATTTCTCCCGCAGGATCTTCACTTCGTTTTGATCCCTTGATCGAAAAGACAGGATTCGTTAGGGAGCAGACAAAAGTGGCGCGCGGACATATATATTTTAAAGTTATTGTGTCCGCGCGCCACTTTTGTCTATCTATATTTCACCATCTTGTCTTTTCGACTGAGGTCATTTTTCTTAGTTACAGTGTTTTATATTCTTTTTGATATAGAACAGTCATTAAATTACAAACATAAGATGACCGAGGGAGAAATCTAAAACAACATTCATTGAAATATACTGAATTTCATTGCTTAGCCTAAGTACTCAATTGAACACCTCATATGATTTTTTTAGTATACCCGGTATTTCGTGGAAAGAAGTTTGATTGGTATTTCAAAATCAAATTCCACGCTCACAATATCATTGGCATGATGCGGCGCTTCTTCACGCATTATTTGTGTTCGTAAATCCACTTTGCTGTTTTAAAAATCAATTAAAGCAATTAATTCCGGTATCTGAAACAGATCACACAATTTTAATTTATCGCTTTCGGCTGTATCATCCGTATAGAAACACCAAGATCAAAGGAAAGAGCGGCAAAATTTTTTGCTTCTCTGGGCTGTGTGTATTCTTCTTTTGGTATTCGTCGGTTTTTTCGTACATTCGGGCACCAAAGGAAACTGCATGGCACGTTTAACATGGATCAGTAAGTTTTTGATTTGGCGCAAGAAACGCATCAATGATAAATACTTCCTAATTTTATTAAGCTTTATCGTTGGTCTGCTTGCGGGGATTTCTGCTTATCTGCTTAAATCCTTTGTGCATATTGTTAAATCATTGGTATTGAGCGGATTTGCGCATAATGAACAATTATATTGGCTGTTGTTATTGCCGCTAATGGGCATTATCCTCACCGTTTTATTTATTCGCTACATCATCAAAGACAATACAGAACAGGGCATTCCGCGTATTTTATATGTGATTTCGCGACTCGATGGCAAAATGCGCTGGCATAAATATTTTTCCTCTTTAATTGGTAGTTCGCTCACAGCCGGTTTTGGTGGAAGCGTTGGACTGGAGTCGCCCATTATTGCTGCAGGCGCTTCTGTGGGCTCCACTTTAGGGCAGTTTTTGCGCATCAGCTACAGCCATCGTACATTGCTCATCGGTTGCGGTGCAGCCGGCGCCATCGCCTCGATTTTTACAACACCCGTTGCTGCGGTTATTTTTAGCCTCGAAGTGCTCATGCTTGATCTTACAACGGCTTCCATTATCCCATTGCTTATTTCTTCGGTTACCGGTGCCATAACAACAAAAATGTTGCTTGCCGATGAAATATTGGTGCACTTTAAAGTCAATCAGGATTTTGAAGTGGAGGTATTTTATTTATACATCCTGCTCGGCATTCTTTGCGGTTTGGTATCTCTTTATTTTCATAGCAGCTATGTCTTTATTCAGGAGCGCTTTAGCAGGGTTAAGAAAACGCAATATAAAGTACTTATTGGCGGTTTATTGCTTGGATTGATGATTTTCCTTTTCCCGCCACTCTACGGGGAAGGATATTCTGCCATTCGCGAAATCCTTTCCGGGGATGCAGCACAGCTTATGGATAATACCGTTTTTTATGCTTTTCGTGAGCACGAATGGGTTTTTATTGCCTTCCTGATTACAATTGTGGTGCTGAAAGTTATCGCTACGGCCTTAACAACCGAATCGGGTGGGATTGGCGGAATTTTTGCGCCTGCTGCCGTTAGTGGAGGGGTTACAGGGTATATTTTTGCCCGTTTGCTGAATGATAGTGGTCTTTTTTCCAGGGTTCATGAGGTGAATTTTACCCTTGTCGGGATGGCGGGGGTTTTGGGCGCTGTGCTTCATGCGCCATTAACAGCGATTTTCCTAATCGCAGAAATGACCAATGGCTATGAACTGATTGTGCCTTTGATGCTGAGCACGGCAGTATCTTTTGTAACCATCAGGATGTTTGCCTCGCACAGCCTTTTTACAATGCATCTTGCACGGGCAGGGGCCTTAATCACACATCATAAAGATAAAACAGTGCTTACTTTATTGAATGTTAGCCAACTTATTGATAAAGATTTGATTCGTGTTAGCCCTAAGGATTCTCTGGGCGATTTGACCAAAGTAATTGCACGTTCCAAACGCAATATTTACCCGGTGCTTCTCGATGACGGAACCTATCTCGGGCTTGTTGATCTGGATGATGTTCGTGATGATATGTTTCGCCCGGAAAAGTATGATGCCTCAATTATGGATTATATGATTCAGGCCGATGCCCATGTGAGCACAAAAGACAGCATGGAGCAGGTTATGGATAAGTTCAATAAATCAGGGCATTACAATCTTCCGGTTATTGATGATGGCAAATATAGAGGCTTTGTAAGCAGGGCAAATATCTTTAAAGCCTATAGGCAAACCCTTATTGATGTGAGTGCCGAAGACTAATTCCATTCAGGCTTTTTCCTATATTTGCCCACTCATTTAAGAGATGAAACATATGAACATCAAACAGATTATTCAGGAATCGATCGATATAAAAACCGCCCTAGCCAATGATGAAGGCCTGCTGAAGGCTATTGATAATGCTGCAGATCGCTGCATTCAGTCTTTGCAAGCAGGAGGGAAGGTGCTTTTTTGTGGAAATGGTGGCAGTGCTGCCGATGCGCAACATCTTGCTGCTGAGCTTAGTGGACGCTTCTATTTCGATAGGGAGCCACTTTTTGCCGAGGCCTTGCACGTAAATACCAGCTATCTCACGGCAGTCGCCAACGATTATTCCTTTGATGAAGTGTATGCACGATTGGTAAAAGCAAAGGCACGTAAAGGTGATGTGCTTATCGGATTGAGTACCAGTGGTAATTCGGCAAATATTGTTCGTGCTTTTGAAGAAGCACAAAAACAGCATGTGCAATGCATTGCATTAACCGGTGCATCGGGTGGAAAGATGAAGCAAAATGCTGATATACTGATTAATGTACCTTCCGGCGATACTCCGCGTATTCAGGAAGCACATATTCTTATCGGGCATATCCTTTGTGAAATCATTGAAGCTAAAATATTTACAAAAAATGATTAAAGAAGCTATTATATTAGCCGGAGGTTTTGGAACAAGGCTTCAATCTGTTGTGAAAGAACTGCCAAAGCCAATGGCACCAATTAATGACAGGCCATTTTTAGAATATTTATTGGATTATCTCGAAGGCTATGGCATTAATAAAGTTATTCTTTCCGTTGGATATCGCCATGAGGTAATTCAGGCGCACTTTAAGAATAAGTATAAGTATATGCACATCGCTTATGCTGTTGAAGAGGAAGCGTTGGGAACCGGTGGGGCAATAAAACTTGCTGCTCAGCAAATTGAAGGAAATAAATTTTTTGTGCTCAATGGCGATACCATGTTTCAAGTAAATCTGGGAAAATTGCAAGACTATCACCGGATTTTTGGCTCAGAACTGACCATGGTTTTGCGTAAGGTAAATGATGTGCAACGTTATGGTTCTGTGGAAGTTGATTCAAAAGGAAAGCTGATTCATTTTACCGAAAAAGGAGAGAAAACAGGTTCCGGCTCCATTAATGGCGGAGTCTATTTGATCGATAAAAAACTGATCGAAGAACTGCCTTTTTCGGGTGCTTTTAGTTTTGAGAAAGAGGTGCTGCAAAAGTCCTTTGATCGCCATGAATTTTATGGCATGAGCTGTAAGCAGTATTTTATTGATATCGGTATTCCGGAGGATTATTTAAGAGCCCAGAAGGATTTTAAAGCCTTTGAAAATGAAGACTAAAAGCATTATTATTGGGGAAGAGGCTTCCCTTTTTCTCGATCGGGATGGTGTAATCAATAAACGTTTGGTGGATGAGTATGTGTTAAATCCTGAACAATTTGACCTTCTTCCGGGTGTTGCAAAAGCCATTAAAAAATTTCGTTCCTTGTTTGGGCATATATTTGTTGTTACGAATCAGCAAGGTATTGGTAAAGGTTTGATGACGCATGAAGACCTGAAACAGGTTCATCAAAAATTTCATTTGGCTCTTGAAGAAGTTGGCGCTTCTGTAGATAAAATATACTATTGCCCCAATAAACTCGAAGACAATCATATCGACCGCAAACCAAATGTGGGTATGGGTTTGAAAGCACGTAAGGAGTTTAAAATCAATTTGAAAAAAGCAACAATGGTTGGCGATGCCCTTTCGGATATGATGTTTGGACGAAAATTGGGGATGTGTACTGTTTTTATCTCAAGCGACCTGAAAGTTGTTCAGGAGAATGCCCATTTAATTGATTTTTGGTTTGATAGCCTGGCATCTTTTGCAAAAAGCCTGAAATAGTTTTATCGAGCTGTTCAAACAAATACTTATCATAGTTGAAGCTTAAATGGGTCGCTGCACTGTACTGAGCATCGCCGTAGTAAGCGTAGTCGAAAGGGTCGCTGAGGTTCTTGAAGTAAGCGTAGACGAAATAAGCGTAGTTATAAGGGTCGCTGAGGTTCTCGAAGCGCTTGTGCTGAGGTGTTCTCGAAGCGCTTGTGCTGAGGTCCTTGAAGTGCACCATGTCTGCCGACCTCAATAAATCTATAAGTATTTCTGTATAAAAGAAATAAGTGCAGCAGGGCGCACCGGTTTCGTGATAAAATCATCCAATTGAGAATTTTCCAATTCTTGGATGTCTGTTTTTAATGCATGTGCTGTTTGTCCCAGTATGATGAGTTCAGGTCGTATTTTCTTTATTTCCCTGGTTGCCTCATAGCCATCTATGCCGGGAAGCTGAATATCCATTAAAACAATGTCAATTTCAGGATGAGTTTTTACTAGTTCAATTGCTTCTTCCCCTTCATAAGCCCTGAAAAATTTCGCCTTCGCTCGTTCCAAAACAATCCTAAGATAATTATAATTATTATCTACGTCCTCAACGATGAGGAATGTGTTTCGGCTCCAATCGGGAAATTCTATTACCATATTGTTTCAAGGTTTCCTGCAAAGTTAGGAATTATTTATTAATAAAAACAGTTTTATAAATATTTAACATGCTATCAAAGAATGAGTCCTAAACCACATTGCTACTGCTCTTTGCTTCGGGCAATAGATCGATGAGAATTCAGCTTTAGTTCATTTAAGGCAGAATATTTTTCCACCAAAGAATATCCTTATTGAAGAGAATGCCTATGAAGGTAGCGAGATAATTGCAGACTTAAAATGAGCCCCTGATCGAGAAAATTACATTTCTTCCTGCTGCAACAATACCCGATGAATATGGCCTATAGCGATTGTCTAAAATGTTTTCAATGCCAAGGCTAACAGAAAGTTCATTGGTAAAGGCATATTCGGCTTTCGCATTTAATGTTGCCCAGGCAGGAGCAAAGGGCTGACCGTTTTCATCCTCAGCATACATATAGGGCTTGTCGCGTTCAGACAAAGCCAGATTGTCATAGGAGATTTCCCCATTATAATTCGCATAGATCTCGGCAGTGATTTTTTTATAGGTGTACATCAATGCTGTGCTGCCAAAAAGAGGGCTAACATGCCGCAAAGGAAGTTCGTCTTCATCGCGACCATACTGATAGGTCAGGAAGCTTTTTAGGGAGAAATGAGCGTTGATATTGGCTTTGGCAGAAAAACTGCCTCCATAAATATATCCGCTGCCACCATTCACCAATGCTTGCACCTTGCTTAACTCACCATCATACATAATGGAATCCATCCCGTTAAATGTATAATCGCGGCGTACCATCACATCTTTGATCCATGTATAGAAAAAGGATAGGGAAACCTCAGAGTTTTCCCCAATTTTCTTTAAGAAGCGCAGGTCGGCATTATATGCATATTCGGGTTTCAGGTCTTTATTGGGAACAATAACATTGCCCGGTTCCGAGTCAAAGATTTTTGCAATATCATCTAAATTTGGCGCCCTGAAACCACTACTGAGGTTTGTATTGATTTGCCAGCTTTCTACCGGGCTATAAACCAAACCTAAACTTCCGTTCAAAGCGCCGGTGTTTAATGAAATGTCCTCGAAGGGGAAATCATAAAATGTATGTTTCTTAAAGCGACTGAGCATGCTTACATAGCTATATCTTATTCCTGCAAGCAGGGTGATTTTCTTTGAGGGCCTGAATTTCAAACTGCCATAGGCTGCTGCTGTGCTGTAATGGTTTGTGGAATCGGGATAGCGTGTTGCCGTAGCAGTTGTTTCCTCGCTATAAATATCCATTTCCAATCCCTCAGAACGGATATTGTTGTAGGCTCCATCAATCCCATAAAACAAATTAAAGTGCGAACTGAGTTTTTTCTCAAGATCAATATTCAGTGTAAACAGATCAAGCTTTTCGGTACGGCTGCGAAGATTGCTCTTGCCGTATTTACGATCATGGCGGCTTTCCTCAAAGTACTGATAAGCAAGATTAATACGGGCGCTGCTGTACAATGCAGTTCCCTTTTTTATATCTGTGGTGAATTTATGGTACATCCATTTTTGTGGGCCATAATACCAATCACCGTATTTTAAATTTCCGTCAGATTTTTGGATTAAACGATCGTAGCGTGGAATATCTGTGGTACTGCTGAACTGGAAAGTATAACTGAAATCAAGGTTTTTATTGGGGCGAAATCGAACTTTTTGCAATAGGTTCAGCTGTTCATATCCGCTAAATTTTTGAATATTGGGATTGCTATTCACGATGGTTGTGTCCTTGCCGTCAATAAAATCCTGATATTCTGTGCGTTCATAGGAGTCTCGCCCATTGTTGCCCATACGCAGGTCAGAAAATCCACTATAAGTGATGCTGCTCAGCCCTCCCCATTTTTTGCCGGCATAAGTGGCATCAAAATGAAATGTGCGCTCCATATTTGTAGAGGCATAGCGTCCCATAAAATTACTTTTAAAATAGGATCCTTCATCGCTGAGTTGAATGCCGATTGTGTGGAAATCCATAACGCCACCGAGTGCATCGCTGCCATAAATTACAGAGCCGGGACCAAAAATCACTTCTGCATTACTGATTGTGTTTGGGTCTATATTGATGATATTCTGTAGGTTGCCACTGCGAAACATTGCATTGTTCATGCGCACACCATCCACAACAATCAATACAGAATTGGCAGAAAAACCTCGGATCATCGGACTGCCGCCTCCCATTTGGCTTTTTTGTATAAAAACCTCATTCGTTTCCCCAATAAGGTCGGCTGCTGTTTGCGGATTTTCAAAAGCAATTTCGCTTTGTGTAATGGTTGCTATTTTATTGGGGACTTCGCTGCGGTCTTGTTCCCATTTATTGGCTGAAATCACGATCTGACTTAAAGGAATAAGATTGCGCTTCATTCTAATTTCAGCGTCTTTCTGCTTTATATCTTTAATAGCTAGTAATATAGGTGTGTATGACGCATGCTGTATATACACAGTATCATCTAAAGAAAATTCAGTGAGCAGCACTTTTCCGTTTTGCCCTGAAGTAGTCGTTTTCGTTCGTTGTAGATTGTAGATAAATGCATCGGTTATGGCTGTATTATTCTCTGAATCAATAAGTTTTATACTGATTTGTGCCTGCATGGCAAGCGTTCCCATTAGTAGGAAAATAAAAATACAAAAGCGTTTCATAAGGGGTTTAGTTTGTGTCTTTGGGGATGTTAAATTTCTCTGGATGTTTCGCAACTATTCCGCTATAAAAATCAAAGATTTTGTTTAGGTCATCATCCTTATTCTCTGAAATATGAATAATCGGGCCGGTGCCCATTGTACGGCTTTTATAGTCGATATACCCAAGAACAATGGGTAAATCCATGGCTTGTGCAATACGATAAAATCCTGTTTTCCATCTATTTACGCTTTTTCTTGTGCCTTCCGGCGTGATGGTTAAGTAAATATCGTCTTGCTTTTTAAAGTAATTCAAAAGCTTGGGCATAAAAAGTGGGTTCCTCGATCTGGGGACGGGAAATCCTCCTGTTGCCCTGAGTAGCCATCCAAGTGGGAAAAAGAAATATTTTTCGTTGATCAGAATAAAGGTGCTTTTTTTGTGCGCAAAAAAGAAGAGCCTGCCCCATATCCAATCCCACATGCTTGTATGTGGTGCAACAATAACGACCGCTTTTTTGAGATCAGGAAAATTACCAGTGATGGTCCATCCCGTGATTTTCAGAATAAATAAACTGATCTTCCTTCTCATTCTGTACTTGATTTTAGGCTGCAAAAGTACAATTCTGTTTTGAATTTTGTAGGTGGTTTTCTATTCCATCAGAGAAATAAAACAGAGACTGGTTTGTGTTGTAGCACAAAAAAGAGCGAAAAGTTCCGCTCGTTTCCCGCTACATGTGTACTTTTGCCCTGTCTTAGACTTTTGTAACATGAGTAAAATGAACACCAAAAGATATCCCAAAGAAGCGGTTTATCGACTTGCTTCTTCTTTTTTTCAGGTAATGGGCTATAGCCCCGAGAATATCGAAAAAGCATCTAATGTTTTGCTTGCTGCCGAATTGCGTGGTATTCATTCGCATGGGCTGAACCGCATTCCTGAATATGTAGCTTTATGGAAATCAGGCCGTTTGAATGTGCACGCAAAAGCGGAAATTGTGCATCAAACTCCATCCACTGCGCTTATTAACGGACAAAAAGGCTTGGGTTTGATTATTGCCGGCGAAGCAATGGACATCGCAATTGAACTTGCAAAAAAATCCGGAACAGGCTGGGTTGCTGTGAACAATAGCTTTCATTTTGGTATTGCCGGTTTCCATGCTTCCAAAGCTCTTGCCGAAGATATGGTTGGTATTGCTACGACCAATGCAAATCCTTTGGTTGCTCCAACTTTTTCCAGAAAACCCATGCTGGGCACAAATCCAATTGCAATGGCAGTTCCGGCAGGGGAGGAGGCTCCGTTTTTTGCTGATTTTGCTACAGCTCCCGTAGCGCGCGGAAAATTGGATACATGGGCCTTGGAAGGCAAGAGTGCGCCTGAGAATCTGGTGCAGGATGCTTCAGGAAAAGTGGTAAGAAATCCCTATATCCTTAGGGATGGTGGTGCTATTCGTACTCTTGGAGGCGATTATGAGCACGCCAGCCATAAAGGATATTGCATGAGTGCAATGGTTGATATACTTTCTGCCGTATTGCCCGGAGCAAATTTTGGTCCTTTTGTTGTCCCTACACTGTCGTTTATACCAAATGCTGATGCAGGGGAAGATAGGGGAATCGGCCATTTTCTGGGTGCAATGCGTATTGATGCTTTTCGCCCCGCCGCTGAGTTTAAAAAAGATATGGATCAATGGCTGAAAGCATTTAGAAATGCTCCTCCTTCTGAAGAGGGAACAAAAGTGCTTGTGCCCGGCGATCCTGAACGACAAAATGAAGCAGATTATAGCAAAAAGGGAATTCCGGTAAAGGATTCGTTGATTCAAAAATTACAGGCTTGTGCTGCTGACCTTGGCATTGAATTGTCGGTTTAATAATCGCTACATCCGTACGAGTTTTTTTCTGTATATTTTGTTTGTGCATTGAATTTCAATAATATACAGTCCTTTTTTCAATTGCTCTACAGAAAGCCTTACTTCAAAAAGCCCTTCGGTATTCTCTTGGGATACAAGCGCACCGCTTTGATCGAAAATTCGAATAGTGTTTATGGCGCTTAGAGAGCTGATAATGCGCACATACGATCTACATGGGTTTGGTGAAATGCTGAAGGATTGTTCGTTATCAAGGCTTTGATCATCCAGATAGATGCAATTCTCAAGGATTTCCTCTTCGGAATTACAGCCGGTATTATTCGTCTGAATAGTGACCGCAATCAGTGAGTCGGATATTATGGTACATAGTGTTTCGATGGCGCAATCAGTTAATGAATCATTTTGCCTGATCGAAACTTTTGTTAACTGAACAGATTCCAGATTACTTAATCCTTGGATGTTTTTTAAGGAGGTATTATTGAACAGTACCAGTTCCCCTGAAATTGCTTGGAGATTTTCTAAACCCGTAAGTGTTTGTAATTTAGGACATAATAGTATTTTAAAATTCTTGGTTTGTATCAGGCTTTTCAGGGAATAGATATTTTTTAAATTGCTTAATGCCGCGATGGTTAATTCTCCATTAATTGTCTTTAATTTTTCCAGTCCGAATAAATTTTCTAAAGCAGGACAATTATCGATAATCAAGCCTTCGGTTGTTTCGAGCTGATGCATACCGGCGAAGCTTTTTAGTGATGTGCAGGCTGTAATTATAAGCTCACCCTTAATTATTCTTAGCTTGTTCAGGCCTGAGAAAGATTCTAGTTGGGCGCAATTTTCCATTCGGAGGCTGCCCGTTTTTTCCAGAGAGCCAAATCCGGAGCAGTTTAGGAGTGAATCACAATACTGAACTTTTAGATCTCCATTTGTCTTTTTAAGTTTGTTCAGGCCTGAAAAGGTCTCTAGTTGGGGGCAATTCTCCATCCGAAAGTTGCCCGTTTCCTCCAGAGAGCCAAAGCCGGAACAGTTTAGGAGTGAATCACAATACTGAATTCTTAGATCACCTTGTATCGTTTTTAGCTTGTTTAAACCTGTAAAGGTTTCCAATTGATCACAATGAAAAATTTCCAGACCGCCAACCTCTTTTAGTGCGTTTAATCCGGAATTGTTGCGATTATTATTAAGGTTTACTTCTGATAGTTGTTTGGATGGCCTTTGTTTATTGAATAGAGGCGTTGAGTGGCTTTGTGCAGGCCATCCAAGTTTTTTATTATTCCCGGGCAATCCTGTAAAATCTTTTATTGTATGCAGGTTGTCAAAAGTGAGGTCGCCTTTGATATAAACAAAATTTGGGGCATTAAATAAATATTGAAGGCTATCAGCATTTAGAATGCTAAAATCGCCAAATACACTGTCAAGCTTCCTAAATCCATCAATTGTTTTAAGACTGGGGACGTCCGTTATATCTACATATCCATTTATTTTTCTTAATTCATTGAAAAAGATGATGCTTTGAACTTTTGGAAGATCCCATATTCCTACATATCCATCAATAAGCTGCAATGAATCAAAGCCTCGTATTGTTTTTAGTGTTGTATCGCTTAAGAGGCAAAAGTCTCCCTGTATTGTTTTTAAATTTTTAAAGGCATCAATAGACTTTAAGCGAGGGCAATAGCGGATGACAAAATCATAGCCAACAAATTCAAGCTTATTTAGTCCGTGAATTGTTTCAAGCGAATCAAGATGATCTAGCTCGAATCTTGAGCCAATATATTTCAGGCCACTAAGTCCTTCAATAGACCTGAGGCCGTTGCGGTATGAAATACGAAAAGAGCATCTAACGCTTTCAAGCTGTTCCAGGCCTTTTAGATTTACAAGCCTGGTATTACCGAGCATATAAAAATCACGTCCAATATATTTGAGGTTTAGTCCCATAAAATCAATCTGCATTTTATTTCCGCAAATTGTGAAGTCCTGCTGAATTGTATCAAGCATTTCGAGGCCATAGAAATGCAGTAACCTGAGGCTGCCTGACACTGTTAATGATCTTACTTTTCGTAGCTCCGGAAATGAAAATTGATTAAGTAATATATTGCTATAAATATAAAGGTCTTTAGCTTGTTGCGTCTTTGAAAAGCCAAGGATACTTTTAAGTGCTGGGTTGTCTGCAATGTCTATATTATACGGGAAATCAACGATGCCGTCGAAGCCCCTTATTGTATCCAATAACGGATTGTCCCTAATGGAAATATTTCCATCAAGGGTAGAAATTTTGGATAGGGCTTCAGTACCAACCAGACTATCGTTGAGCCGGATTACCAAGGGTCCGTTCACAATCATAAGCGCATCAAGTCCGCTCAGGGTTTTTAAATTTGGGTTATACTCTATTGCAAGTCGCCCATGTATTGCCCGGATTTTGCTTAAGCCGGAAAGTGAGTAAATATTATCGCCTTTTATTTGGACAGCACTGTTTATTTCCGTGCAATCAGGATAGTTAATCAGGAATTCATCCAATTGCTCCTGCGTTTGAAACAAGAGTGTGTTATCGGGATTATTTTGCGCTTGAATGATGAATACTGATGAGGCAAAAAACATCAGTGCGAGTAGAAAATGCTTCATTATAATTGGTTTTTAAGGGGTAATTCAAAAAAATCAGATATATGTATTTTTGTATATAATTTTTCTTTCTTCGCAGAGAGCTTAGTGTTTTTAGAATTTAGATAGTATAAAATCCTCTATTGGTTATGTGCCCCAAAGATACATTATTATTTGAATTGTGTATCAGCATAAATGAATTAATTGTTATAATATTTGTTTTTTTTGTTGGTTGTAAAGTAGGTTATTTAGAGTTTGTCCATAGAGCCGAGGATCCTAGCCCGAATGTTCGATCTGTTCTTGGTATTGTAATTAATGACCACCGTAGGTAGGTGGTGACTGGTTTCAATACAAAGAATAAGGATGGACTTGGACATTATGAGCCAGCATAAAATAATTTCTGTTTTTTCATAGGAACAGCCTGCATTAGAATTCAAATAATTTCGCCAGATTGTTCTTTCTCAGCTGAATCAAATTTTTTTGAAATTTCTATTGTTTTTTTCGAGCTTAAATCTGGCTTTCGAGTTTTCTTCGATGAGTTTTTTTTATAGGGCTGCGTTTTTGGCGACTTCGTTCTTGTGCGCAAAATTTATGTATATTTGAAACATAATCGTTAAGATCATCAAGCCCTTGCATCATGAACAATACAATATGGACAGCCAAATAACAAATAAATTGCATCGAAATTTGAAAACAACAGGCTTGCTGATCATTGTGTTGATTTTTTTCTCTGGTTTTAATCTTTTGTACTCAAACACCAATGCGGGAATAACACAGGCCTTACTTCTGAAAGATATTGAAAGTCAAAATGCTAAGGAGTTACATAAGTGGTATGAAGAAGGGAAATCCTTATATTCTAATAATGATTTTCTTTCAGCAGAAACAGCCTTCCTGAAGACAATAAAGCTGGCAGAATATTTAAACGAAAAGGAAATTCTTTCATACTCTTATTATTTTCTTGGCCGGATTGAAAGCTGGAAATCGAATTTTCCCCAAGCCATCCTTTATTATAAAAAGGCAAGATCCTTGTTTTATAAACAGGAAAATCTGGAATATGTCGCTAATTCAAATAATCAGATTGCAAAAGGATTTGAAGCTTTAGGCGAATATGACAGCACGATTGCATATTTAAAGATAAACATCATCAATAGGGATCTTTATAATAAAAGTGCAAGTTCTAAAAATTCCCTGGCTTATTTTAAAAAGAAAAGTACAATAGCAGATACACTCAATCTCGATAAAATTTTCGAGAGTTATCAGGAAATTTCGGCCGTATATGCCACATTACAAAATTACCGGCAAGCCTATCACTATTTGCGGGAAGGTATTGAATATGCTGAAGAAACTGGGAGTAAGCTGGCATTGGCCAGATTGTACTTTACCGCCGGACAATTATTCCTCAATAATCATGTAAATAAAGATATTGCTCTTGAATACATGCAGAAAGCTCAAAGCCTATTCGGTGAATTAAATGATTTGCAATACCTCAATTGGGCAAGGCTGAGCGTTGGGGATTGGTACCTGAAAACAGGAAACGATTCATTGGCATTAGGAATCTATAAAGAAGTTCACAGGGAACTTGATTCCGCGAATCATTCAACCCTGTCTCAGATCAATTATCGGATAGGCCTCATTTACAAAAAAAGAAATAACTACGATTCTGCATTGCTATATCTGCAAAAAAGTATTGATGGAATGTGTATGGTCTGCCCTGAAATCATGATTCATAAATCCTTGATTGAAACAGGACTGATTTATTTAATAATTGATGATGCTCCTCAGGCATTTGTGTATTTAAACAGAGCCCGGAAAATTGCTGAGGAAGCGCAGTCAGGGATGGAGAAGATCAGATCATCAGAAGCCCTGGCCGAGTATTATTTGAACATTCAGAAACAAGACAGTGCAATCTTCTTTTTCAATGATGCTTATCGGCTTGCAAGGGAATTGGGGTTGATAAAAAATATAAAAACCACAGCTGAGTCACTAAGTGAAATCTATTATTCTAGAGGGGAATTCCAAACTTCCTCCGATTATTTAAGCATTTCGAATCAAATGAATGATAGTTTGGCAGGTATCGAAAAATATAATGAGGTGGCTAAACTTGAAATGAGATTTGAAATTGAAAAAAGAGAAGAAGAACAGAAGCTTGAAGCCAAGTTGCTTCAAAGTGAAATAAGTAAGCAAAAACTCATACGTAATACCTTTGTTGCCGGAGCTATTATTGTTCTCATTATTGGGATATTGCTTCTGCGTGCATACCGCGGCAAAAGAAAAGATAATATCTTATTGGCCCAACAAAAGAAGGAAATCCAGGAAATTTCAAAACAACTACAGGAATCCGGGAAACGGAAACTGGATTTTTTCACCAATATCTCTCACGAAATACGAACGCCACTTACACTAATTAAATCACCTCTGGAAAGAACCCTGAAAACTTCCGGAAATAATCCCGAAAGGAATAATCAGCTGCAAATTGCATTGAATAATACAAACAGATTACAAGAATTGCTAAACCAAATTCTTGATCTACAGAAACTGGATGAGAAACTACTCGGGCTGGAATTATCTGATTTTGAACTCATTGCTTTTTGTCGGGAAATTGCGGTTTCGTTCGAAGCTTATTGTTACCAAAGTAATTGTAGCCTAAGATTTGAACCCAATATTAGCGAAGCCATCGTACAACTCGACAAGATCAGGCTGCGTTCTATTATTAATAATCTCTTATCCAATGCATTTAAGTACAATAAGCAGGGAGGTTGGGTTGAATTTAAAATGGAAGTAAACGCAAAGGGGTTAAAATTCGAGATTAGCGACAATGGAATTGGTATTTCTGAGGAGCATTTGAATAAGCTGGGAGATCGGTATTATCAGGTTGAAGAGCGGAATGCAGCTATTGAAGGAACAGGCATCGGATTGGCTTATGTAAAGGAGTTGGTAGGCTTGATGAATGGAGACCTGAAAATATCCAGTCAGGAAAACGTGGGAACTTCAGTGACCATTATATTGCCCTGCGAGATGATTAAAATTCAGGCAGGGAAACCACTATCAAATTGCATAAAGCCCGGGTTGAAAGAGTTTAACGATTTGGAAAAACACATCAATCAGCAGGAGGAGCTGCCGTGTATTTTAATCATTGAAGATAATCACGAACTGCGTTTGTTTTTGCGCGATTTGTTTTCGGCATCGTATCAGGTTCATTCTGCTAAAGACGGTCTGGAAGGGAAGGAAATGGCTTTTCAGTATTTGCCCGATTTAATCATCAGCGATATTATGATGCCCGGAATAGAAGGCAATGAGCTATGTAAAATCCTAAAAAATGATGTGCGAACAAGCCACATCACGATAATCCTTTTTACGGCCAAAGGTTTGCCCGAAAGTATTGCGGATGGCTATGACTGCGGAGCTGATGATTATATTGTTAAGCCTTTCGATACTGAAGTTTTGCTGATGAAAGTTCAGAATATCATCTCGACCATACAGAATGCCAGAAAGCAGTTTAGCTTTACTGATATAAACCGAAGTACTTCCCATTATTCTGAATTTGATAAGAAATTCCTTAGAGATTGTTTATCAAATATAAACGACAATGTGGATAATAGTCAATTCACTGTTGAATTGCTTGCGGAAAATATGAATGTCCACAGGAGGACTTTGCTGCGAAAATTTAAGGCTTTAACGGATAAATCGCCCACAGATTTAATTCGGCATCATAGAATGTCGAAAGCCGCAGATTTAATCCGAAACAAAAAATACCGGGTGAATGAAGTTGCGCTGATGGTGGGTTATGAAGACGTCAAACGCTTTAGTCAGGCATTCAAACAATTTCATGGAGTTTCGCCATCTGCTTATAAATAAATCACTTAAGAAGTTCTAATTTACGATAACTGCCATTATTGTCCAGTTCTGCTACTCTTTCTGTCCCTGTTTGCAGATGCAGGAATGAGATGTAATTATTTATTTTGTAGAAATATAAGGATCAATTTTAATAGCCTATTGGGGCAGCAAAAGTAAATAGTATGGAAAAGGTATTTATTATTGTATTTTTACTTTTCGTAAATCTATTCTTCCAGACCCATCAGCTGTTATTTGATGATTCAGGCAAAACTCAAAAGTGGAATTTATCTCGTGTGGCTGGTTTCCGGAGCGAATGTTTTATGTCAGAAAATGTATGTGTTCTAATATTATTCCACCTGAAAATATTAGTGTTATGAAAGGTAGTTACGAGCCATTATGGACAATTTTAAAAGCAAAATAAACATGAAAACAAAAATGATAAAATACTGGATTTTGGTTTTGGGTCTTATCGCATTATATGCTTGCATGGACAATAAAACGATAATTAAAGAAGATAAATTTCCTGAATTAAAGGGTAAGTATGTTGGGCAAAAAGAACCCGGGCTAAAGCCTGAAATATTTGCTCCCAATATTGTATCTACCGGAATGTCAGAAATTAATGCTTGTTTTTCTCCTGACTATACAGAATTTTTATTCTCGGTAATTATGCCCGGCAATAATTTCGTGATTATGTCGATGAAATACAATGGGCAGCAATGGTCGGCGCCGGAAGTAGCAAGTTTTTCGGGTGAATATTCCGAAGCAGATCCCTTTATTACAGCTGATGGAAAATTTTTATATTTTGTTTCCAAACGACCCATCGATAGCCTGCAAACACCCAAAACAGATTGGGATATTTGGCGTATGGAGAAAATCAATGGGGAATGGGCAGAACCGGAACACTTAGACTCGAACATTAATTCGGACAAGGACGATATTTATCCCAGTTTAACAAAGGAAGGAACTTTATACTTTTCATCGGGAAGAAGCGGCGGGAATAATAGGGATATTTATTGCGCCAAAAGAAATGGGAGTGGTTTTGAGCCTAGCGTTAAGTTAAGTGAAACGATTAATAAATACTGGGAAGGGGATATTTATATCTCTCCGGATGAGGATTATATGATTTTTAGGACCTATGGCAGACCTGCCGGTAATGGTTTATATATCACATTTAACAATGGGGGAGAGTGGAGTGCACCTCAAAATATGGGAGAAGAAATTAATAAAACGGGAGGTGAATTCTGCCCGATGGTCGATCCTGATGGAAAGTATTTCTTCTTTTCATCAAGCCATATTGTGGCAAAGAAAGAATCAGACGAGAAACAGACCTATCAAAAGATTAAGGATGAATTTGCAAACTCCTACAAGCATCCGGGTATGGGTAGAACAGATATTTATTGGGTGAGTAGTGATATTATTGAAAAGTATAGAAAACATGATGCGCAATAAAATATTTCATATTCTGACACTGCTTTTATTCGCCTTTCTAACAAGTTGTTTTTCTGCCGAATCAATAGATAATACAGCAGAAAATGGGGATGTCTTTTCGCAAACAAAAACGGATTCAAATAAATCTGATTCCATTCAACACATCCTTGCAGAAGTAGTAAACGATGGTAAAGCACCCGGAATGATTGCTGCAATCCTTTCAAGCGAAGGTTTACTTGCCATAGCATCTGCAGGAGAACGTAAAGTGGGTTCCGGTATTGCATTTACTACTCATGATATGGTGCATCTGGGTTCTTGTACCAAAGCTATGACGAGCACCATGATTGCCACTTTAGTTGCTGAAGGAAAGCTGAGTTGGGACACGAAACTGATTGATGCAATTCCGTCGCTAAAAGACAGGATTCATAGCGATTACCATAAAATCACGCTATGGCAGCTACTCACCCACCGAGCAGGACTTGCTAAAAACGCAAAGGATTGGGACGCGCATCAGCAAAAAGAAATCAAGGAAAGGCGTTTGGCTATTTTAGAAGATAATTTGAAGTCGCCGGCTACTTATGAAATGGATCAATTCCATTATTCAAATATTGGATATATGATTGCTGCTTGTATGGCCGAACAGGTGTCAGGTTTAAGCTGGGAAGTTTTAATGAAACAGCGTTTGTTCGATCCTTTGGGAATGAGTTCGGCAGGTTTTGGAGCCCCAAACACGCCCGGACAAATTGATCAGCCCTGGGGGCATGAAAAAGCCTGGTACTGGAATAAATGGAAACCTGATCAATCTGATAATCTGGAAGCATTGGGGCCAGCCGGTAGGGTTCATTGTACTATAGAAGACTGGGCTAAATTTCTTTCACTTCAATTAGCAGAAGAAAATCCTATTCTGGATAAAGCGTATTTGAATAAACTAATTGAGCCTGTTGGCAGCCACTTCTACGCCGGAGGTTGGGGTGTTGCCGAACAAGCTTGGGCTAAAGGAAAAATGATTACTCATTCTGGAAGTAACGGAATTTGGTATACATCAGTTGTTATCACACCTGAATTGAACAGAGCTTTTATCGTTTCCACTAATTCGCGGGACTTTGGTGTTACCGAAGATCTTTGTAGAGATATCATGAATAAGCTGCTTATAATGGAATTGAATTTAGATAATGAATAAGGAAACAAGGGATTATTAAGAAATAAAATCGAAATTTAATAAAAACCAAAAGCATGAAAAAAATAATCTTATTGGTGTGCATCTTCATTACTGCAATTGCTAGCAGTTTTGGGCAGTTTGATAAAAGCCTGTCTTATGAAGAATTAGAAACCTTGGCGATAAGTTCTTTCCGCAATAATAATACCGATTCCTCAATAATTATTATGGAATATGCGAATAAAAAATTTCCGGAAGAATTTGCTAGAACAACAAACATACTTACTTATATCTATGTAAAAACGAATAATTTATCAAAAGCAATTGAAATTTGGAGAGTAGGCATAAATAAGGGATATATATATGATTTAAATAACCCCTACTATCAAGATTATTATAAAGATAATGCTGATTTTGAAGCACTAGCCCAAATAGAAAAAAGCAGGTTGGATACTCTGCATTTAAAGTTTGAAATAATTTTTCCTAAAGCATATAACAATAAAAAGGCTTACCCAATACTTTTTGTTTTTCATGGCAACAATAGAAATATTGAAAAATCAAAAATATCGTGGAACGCTCCAATAATGGATAAGGAATTTATAACTGTATTTCTACAATCGTATATTCCAAGTTCTCCAACAGATTTTAAATGGGTATCAAAAGATGATAAAATCAAAAAAGAGTTTAATGAAATATATGATCAGATCTTAAAAGATTATCCTGTTGATGAGTCTAAAATAATTTTTGCTGGTATGTCAGCTGGGGGGAGAAAAGCACTCGACTTTACATTGAATAATTATTTTCCTGTCTCCGGTTTGGTGTTAAATTGTCCGGTAATTCCACAAAATGTTACAGATGAGATGATCGCTGGCTTTGTTAAAGCAAATAAAAAATTAGGAATTATAACCGGTGAGAATGATTTTGCACTAGTGGGTCAAAAAACATTAGTAAGTACTATTGATAGCCTTGCGGGACAAACAAAGATGTTTGTTACAAAAGATCTGGGGCATTCATTTCCTGAAAACTTCGCAGAAATACTTGATGAGTATTTAAAGTGGGTGATTGAATAAAAAATAACAGATAAGCTTTTGTTAGAAAATACATGTCCATTAAGCATACAATAACTGTATAATATTCATACAGATTGTTTTAAACTTTCTGGCAAAATGTATTGCAATCAACTGGAATAAAGATATATACGTTTAATGGAATAGTCCTTGGTTTATGAAATGGAGATTAATGAACAGATTGGGGATGATATAATGAGTTGATGATATACAGAGCCTTAGCCTTAATCATGATAATAATTCTTTAAATAACTCTTAAAAAAATGAAGAAAAGTATTCTTACACTACTGATTATAGTGATCTCTCTGTCCTCTTTTTCTCAAACTGATTGCAGTTTTAGAAACCATGGAAAGCAAAAAATTCTCTTTGCCTCTTGATGTTATTTCAGGGAAATATGCACTACAGCATGATTTCTTCTGGGTTTCAACTGAAATATTTGACGATCTAAAAAAGGAAGTTTTTAATTATAAAAATAAACGAAAATAATGAAAAAATTCAACCAGATTACTCTGATTTTGCTAGTATTAATCATAGCTCAAAGTTGCAAGATTAAAAAAGAGGAAAAAATAACATCTGACAGTTTTCGAAGCGAGATTGAAAAATTAATGATTGAAAAAAATGTTCCGGCTTTGGCGGTAGGGATCATCGAAGAAGGAGAACTTAGTCAACTTGAAGTAATTGGGAAGCTTCAATTCAAAGCTTTAACTACTGACAGCACTTCTTTTGATTCAATAAACAGAGATCCTGCTCCGGACGATGCAATTTTTAATATTGCTTCACTGAGCAAACCCATTTCAGCATATTTAACACTTACATTAGTGAGTAATGGTGATTGGGATTTAGACGAACCGCTCTGTCATTACTGGGTTGACCCGGATATTAAAGATGATCCTTACCTTGAAAAGCTTACTACACGCATTGTGTTAACGCAACAAACCGGATTTGATAATTGGAGATGGAATAATGAAACCGGTAAGTTAACCTTCAATTTTGAACCTGGAACAGAAGTTAAATATTCGGGAGAAGGCTTTGAATACATGCGGCTTGCTATAGAACATAAGTTTAACAAGCCTTGGGAAGAACTTGCTGATTCTCTTCTATTTAAGCCCTTCGGGATGAAGGATACCCGATTTCTTTGGGATGACGATTTCCATAAGCGGCGATATGCAATAGAACACGATAAAGAGGGTGCGCGCTATCTTTATAAGCAAAGAACAAAAAATGCTATTGCTTCAGATCGAGTTCTTACAACTATTGGAGACTATAGTATATTCGCAGTAAATGTATTGAAAGCCACAGGATTAACAGAGGAGGTTTACAATGATATGGTCAGGTCACAAGCAAAAGTCAGAGAAGGTGTTGCTTACGGTTTATGCTGGTATATAATGCAAAATTATGACAAAGGCGAAGCTGCATTAACACATACAGGTTATGATCCGGGGGTTTGCACAAAAGTTGTGATTCTGCCCAAATCGAAACGTGCAATCATTATGTTTGCAAATGGAGATAATGGGTTTGATATTATCGAAAGGGTTGAAGATGAGTTTTTTGGAAATATTGATGAGCTTTCAGACACTACAAATGCAAAGTAAATTTAAACAGATGAACCTCAAATATTTAATTTCACTTCTAGTTCTGATTATTGCGTTAAATGCAAACGCTCAGATAACAGAAAAACAGATGAATCAAATAGATAGTCTCTTTATTGATTGGAATAAACCAAATCATCCGGGAGGGGCGATCGGTATTATGAAAAATGATAAGATTGTTTTCTCCCGAGCTTATGGATTAGCCAGTTTAGAATACCTGACGCCTAATTCGCCGGAAACCATTTTTAATATTGCCTCTGTTTCCAAACAATTCACAGCAATGGGAATTGTCTTACTTCATATTCAAGGAAAGTTATCCATAGATGATGACATAAGAAAATATTTGCCTGAATTACCTGATTTTGGGGAGAAGATTACAATACGGCAAATGCTCCATCATACGAGTGGATTAAGAAGTTTGCATGCAATGCTAGGACTAGCCGGATGGAGAGCTGATGATTCCAGAACCAATGAAGATCTTTATCGATTTATGAAAATGCAAAGGGACTTGAATTTTAAACCGGGATCAGAATTTATGTACTGCAATACAGGCTATATGCTGATGGTTAAAATTATAGAGAATATTACTGCAGAAAAATTTCCGGATTGGATGACGCAAAATGTATTTGAGCCATTAGGAATGATTCATACCTACGTAGAAGACCAATACAATAGGGTTGTGAGAAATAATGCCACATCTTATCATCAGCTTACTAATGGAAATTATCAGAGGGCGGTAGAATATTGGGGCTATGTTGGATCGGGAAATATGCATTCTACAACCACTGATTTACTGAAGTGGTTGAATAATTTTAATGCCCCGCAAACCCATTGGGAAGAACCATTTAAGTTAATGAAAACGCTGGATAAATTAAATGATGGGTCTGATAATAACTATGCTTTCGGCTTATTCATAAATAAACATCTAGGCCCTGATATCATTCAACATAGTGGCGCAATTGGGGGGTTTAGAACCTATGCCGGCACATTTCCCGATGAAAAATTGAGTATTGCTGTACTGACTAATTTTTCTTCTTCATCTTCCGGTTCAAAAGCAAATCAAATTTTTGGAATTCTCTTGCCAAAATTAGGGGCTGACAACAGTGAACCTGTGAAAAAGAATGATTCATTCAAAACAATCGAACTTTCGAATGATGAATTGAAAAAATTTGAATCCAACTACTGGAATGATAAGGATAATTATGCGCGAAAAATTTATTTAAGGAATGATACTTTGAGATATTCCAGATCTTCTGCTAATGAAAGCTCTATTGTACCTATTGGAAATGATGAGTTCCAAATGCTTACTACCGCTGCAGATCTTAAAGTTACGTTCGAAACAAATGGGAAACAAAAATCCATGTATGTGAGCGTAAATGGCGGCAAACCATCTGTATTATATGATTTTGAAGCGCGATCAATCACGACAAAAGATTTGTTGTCCTATACCGGTACATTTTATAGTCCGGAACTTGAAACAAGCTATAAAATTTATTTAAAAGAGGATACTTTGTTTTGTCATCATGCCCGTCATGGGGATTTTAAAATGAAAGTTTTAAAACAGGATGTTTTGGAAAGTGAATGGCCTATGGCGATCAGCAAATATAAAAGAGATAAAGAAGGACAAGTGATTGGTATTTATGTTTCAAACGGAAGAGTAAGAAATCTTTGGTTTGAAAAACAGAAATAAAAATGAAACAGTATGAAACTAAAGCTGACATTGACTTTTCTATTACTCTGTGTATTTAGTATTACTTCATTTCCCCAATTCGTAGGTTCTAATTCGTTTGATGAACTTGATCAATTGTCGAGGAAATATGTGCAAACAAACAAATTAGATTCTGCAATAATCGCAATTGAATATGGCATGAGGGAGTTTCCCGAATATGATCAAAAAGCAAGCTACATTCTTGATTTTTTATATATCAGAGCCAATCGAGATATAAGTGCGTTGAAAAATTGGGCTTATGGCTTAAAGAAAAGATATTATTACGGCATAAATAATTGGCAGTATGAAGATCGGTTTGAAAATAATGCTGAGTTTGATCGCTTAGCAGAAATTGATAAACAAATTGGCGATAGTTTGAACGATTTATCGCATATGAAATACGAAGTAGTTCTACCTTCTAATTATTCCGCAGAAAAAGAATATCCATTATTGTTTATTTTTCATGGCAATGGCAGAAATCTTCAAAAGGCAAAGCGCACATGGACTTCTGATGTGATGAAAGATAAGCTTATCGTCGTCTATTTGCAATCGTATATTTTCATGAATCAGTATAATTATAAGTGGGTGCAAAATGATGATAAAACGGATAAGGAGTTCAAGGAAATATATGAATTGATTGTAGAAAAATACAATACGAACGAGAATCAAATTATTTTTAGTGGGATGTCGGCAGGAGGCTGTTGCGCATTAGATTATGCTTTCAATCAATTGGTGCCCGTATCAGGTTTAGTATTAAATTGTCCGGTAATACCAGATGTTGCAGACCAATTAATCAGTCAGTATGTATTTAAAAAAAACAAACTTGGTATAATAACAGGCGAAAAAGATTTTGCCTTGAAAGACCAAAAAGAACTCATAAATAAATTTGACAAAATCGGAGGAGAAACGAAAATGACTGTAAATAAGGGTATAGGACATCAGTTTCCCAAGGATTTTTCAAGCTTACTTGATGAATATTTAAGGTGGATACTTGAATAAAATGCCTAGACCCAAAATTAACGTTAAATCTTTGAGAAAGCAACCTAAAACCCAATAATCAATGAGACATATAAAAGTAATAGCTTTATTTAGTTTTATAATTTATTCAGCTCTTTTATTCGGACAGAATGTTCCGGACAATTACGATGATCTTATCCAAAATGCAGACTCTCTGTATAATGCAAAAGACTATAAAAATTCTGCTTTAACATTTTCCAAAGCATTTAAGGTAAATGACCGGAATGCAACATCTAATGAGCATTATAATGCTGCTTGTTCCTGGGCTCTTGCAAAGGTACCTGATAGTGCCTTTTATCATTTAAATTATATTGCCGCTAAAATGAACTACACCAATTATATGCATATGGAGGGAGATCCTGATTTTAAATCACTTCATAGTGATAAAAGATGGCAATCCATTCTTGAATTGGTTAAAGCAAATAGAGACATAGCCTATTCCAAAATAGACTTCATAACTATGAATGGATTCAAAGTTGAAGTCTTATGCTCAGGAATGGAAAACAAGCAAGCAGATAAGCCGGTTGTTGTATTTGAAAATGGAATGGCAAGTGGTTTTGGAAGTTGGGAAACAGTAGCAGCAGAAATTTCTAAAACAAATGCTGTTTTCAGATACAATCGCCCAAGAATAGGAGAATCTGAAAACGATAGCCTTCCTCCAACTACAGCGCATATTGTTAGTAATCTGCGAGAAATGCTTCTGCAAAAGGGGTTAAAACCTCCTTATTTATTGGTTTCACATTCTTTTGGCGGAGCATACATACGAACTTTTGCCTCACAATATCCCAACGAAATTGCAGGTCTTGTTTTTGTTGATCCAGTAGATTTCACTAAGGAAAAAGGGTTTGGATCCCTGCCTTATCTAGAAATAGGATTAACGCAGCATCAGATCGATTCATTGTTTGGGGAAACCTATGAAAAATTTATTGAGCAGCTATATGAAGAAATGCCTCTTTTCTATGTTGAAGAGGTCAAGGTTTCTAGGGCACTCAATGCAACAGGTTTTGAAGAATGCGTGCGTAATCCATTACCTGACCTACCCGTGCATTTTATAATGGCGGGTGGCTACTCCGATAATGACGATAGGGGAGAAACAATTTTTGATAAAAAGAAATTATTTCGAATTAACAACAACTTAAAGATGAAACGCTGGATCGCATTGTTGGATCCCTTGAAATACGGAAAGTTCTTTTATAGTTCATCTTCCGGACACTCTGTTCAAGTTGATGAGCCGGACTTAGTGATTTATAGCATTAAGTTGGCTTTGCAAGATTATGATAAAATGGAAAAAGATAAAGAAATTAGTCACTAACGAAGGGTCAAATTTAATACCGCTTATACTGTAAATAAGAAAAGAACCAATAACCGAATAAAAGACCTTGTATGGGGCAATAAACATATCGCCAACAGTTGCGTGGCACTATATCCGGTTTTATGATTATGAAAGTGATAATACTTAATTTATATGAAAAAGATAGTACTTGTGTTATTTATAATATTACAGACAAGTGTGTTTTGTCAAGGCATTGATAAACAGTTTGTTTTTACCGATACTATTCAGTCAAAATTCTTAAATGAAAGTAAGTTGATTCATATTTACTTGCCACCTGATTATTACAGTTCAAATGATAGCTATCCATTACAAATAGTATTGGGCAATTATTCAAGAACTCAGATGTATTCTTCGATTTCGGAATATCTAAGCAGACCCTATCATATGGTAGAATTGAATCAATTGCACACAATACCTGAATCAATTGTGGTTGGTGTAGGCAACCCGGATGGAAATAATTTGATTGAGTATGATAAGTTTATAGTACAGGAAGTAATTCCATTAATTGAAAAAAAGTACAGAGAGTGTCATTTTAAAACAATCATTGGACATTCTCGTGGTGGAGAATTGGCTTTACGTTCCATGTTTAATGAGGATAGCCCCTTTCATGCTTTTTATAGTTCAGCGCCGGTAAATTCTGATTATTTCCTTGAAGAGTTGAGTGGTGAAGATAAAAGGACATTTTTAAGTGGATCTAAAAAACGATTATTCTTAGCTGCAAGCCAAAAAGATTATTTTTACGAAGGAAATCTAAAACTAATAAATGCTTTTAACGAAATAGATAGTGAGACCTTTTTATTCAAACCCATATTAAAATCTAATGATAATCATCATACTATTTTTCCGGTCACCATAACAGATGCATTGTTCTTTATTTTTACGGATTGGAAATTTACTATTCCTGGAAAAGACGCTACGAATATGACAGAGTTATTCATAAAACATTATAATCATTTATCGGAGAAGGTAGGCATTGAGATAAGCCCACCAGAGTTTGATTTTTATGTATTAGCATACATTCTAAATGAGAGAAATCAAATTGAAGAAAAGATAAAATTATTAGAAACATGTAAAACACTTCATCCAAAAGCGATTAGTGCCGATGCATATTTAGCAAGAACTTATTATTCGATGGGTGATTTGAAAAAAGCAAAGGCCCATAATGAACAATCACTATTATTAAACCCGGATAATGATTTTGCAATACAAACTAAAAATCTAATTGGAAAAGGAACAGATAATTAAATTTCAAGAAACAAGTAACTTTAATAAAAATATTAACTGAATACAATGGTTTCTCCCAACCCCATAGCATGTACAATTATCCTGATTTTTGGCTTGCAGGCCCTTGTACTTAGTGTTTTGTTGTTGTTGAAACAACCCAAAAGGCAATCTAATTTTTTCCTGGCATTGGTGCTTTTCTTTTTTGCATTGATGACGGTTAATATCAGTATGGGTAACTTCCTTTTTTCTTATGACCTGATGCATGTATTCAGGTATGTTCAACTGGAGTTGCTTTTTGGAATTGGCCCTGCGCTTTATTTTTTCACCAAAAGCATTACCGATCCGGATTATCGTTTTTCCAGGAAAGAGTACATTCATTTTCTCCCGGTGCTTTTGGAGTTTATTTTCTATCGAACCGACATATATCGGCTGGGATCAAACGGTTTGTATCAAACACCAATGCACCAATTTACCATAGTCTATTTAGCAGAACAGTGGCTTGGTATATTATCTATTTCTGTGTACGTCTTATTGTCTGTTCGTTTACTCATTAACTACTGTCGGTGGGTTAAAAGTAAGTATTCAAATTTGGAAAATAAATCGTTGGGTTGGTTGCGAACTCCTGTTTTTATTTATTCAGGCTATTGGATTATTTGGATAATTATTACACAAATTGATCACTTTGTTTTTCAATACGCCTTTAAAGAATTTTATTTCCTGCCCACCAACATCGCCCTTGCCATCATCACTACCTGGATTGGTTTTAAAGGGTATGTTAAATCGCAAACGGATGCTTCAGGATTTCAGAAAGCATCCATAAAAACAGAAACAATCCACACCAATCCTGAGGATGCTAAATTAATTTCTGAGCTGATGAGCTCCCGGAAACCATACCTTAATCCGGATCTGGATTTACAAAAGTTATCGGAAATTGCAGGTATGAATCCGAAGACTATTTCCAGAATCATGAACCATGATTTGCACATGAATTTTTATGAATTCGTTAACAAATACCGTGTCGAAGAATTTAAACAGAGAATGCAGCAGTCAGATCGTGATCAATTAACCTTGCTTGGCCATGCTTTCGAATGTGGCTTTAATTCAAAATCTACGTTTAACCATATCTTTAAAAAAAATACAGAACAAACACCAAGAGAATACTATTTAAAATTTAAAAATTAGTCCGAACAGAAGCATTCGGACGATTGGAATAGATGCTATAGCTAGTTTTGCGCAATCCTTAAACAAATTAAAAACAAATGAAAAAAATAATCATTATTTTTATTGCACTAAGCAGCTTATCTACAATAGCTTTTGCGCAATCACCAAAAAAGTATTCAGCTCAGGAGATTAAAGACGATCTGAAATACATGTACGAAACCCTCGAAAAAAGTAATTATGACTTATATGCTCTGGTTACTAAAGAAGAAATGGACAGTGCATATCAAGCCATCTATAATTCGATTCATGATTCTTTAAGCGCTTTGGAAATCTATAGGATATTTCAACCCTTTGTTGCAAAGGTGGGCATGTCGCATTGTAACTTATCCAGACCATGGGGAGCTTATGTAAGTATCCTGAAAAAGGAGGCTACATTCTTCCCTTTGCATCTCCATTTTTCGAAGGGAAAGGTTTATGTGAAAGATAATTTCTCTACCAATAAATCAATCAGTATATCCGATGAAATATTGTCTTTTAACGAAATTCCTATGGATCAACTGATGACTGATCTTTATAAAAACATGTCAGGCCCGTCAAATTATTACAATGCATCCATTCTTGAAATATATTCCTTTCCAAGATTATACTGGATGTTTTTTGGTGCATGCAAAGAATTTAAGCTAAAAATTAAAAAAAGCGATGGTGAAGAATTCGACATCGTTTTAAATGCTATTTCAGGTAATGAACTGGAAGCTAAACTCGCTGAGCGATCATCGGAAGATGCTCCAGAACGGGAATTCTATCTAAGCGAAAATAATATCGCTTACCTGCGTCCCGGGAAATTTAGTAATGCCGATGGAAATGGTGATGCTCAAGACCATAATACTTATGACAATTCCGAATTTTGCCAGTTTATTGATTCTGCATTTCTTACCTTTAATAAAAAAGGATCAGAAGATCTTATCATTGATTTACGAGATCATTTAGGTGGCGACAATAAATTTAGTGACTATATGACGGCTTATTTCGCAACCAAACCTTTCTGTATTGCTTCAAGATTTCCGATGAAAACAAGCCAGATGACAAAGAATTTTTTTAAAGGCGTTGAAAATCCAGAAGATCAAGAGTTAAAAGAACAGATTATGACACTTGAAAATGGCAGCTATTTCGAATCAAAAATTACATATTCCGATCCACATGCTGAACCTAAACGCTTTAATGGCAAGGTATATGTCCTCATTAATCGCTATTCATACTCGATGGCTGCTTATGCGGCTGCCATCATACAAGACTATCAATTTGGGGAAATTATCGGAGAAGAAACAGCCGAACACGTGTCATCATATATGGGTTCACATGTGTTTAAATTACCCAACACTCAAATCACAGTTCAGTATCCTAAAGGATTTGGTGTGCGGCCCAGTGGTGATGAAACACTCAGAGGCGTTGTTCCGGATCAGGTCGTTTACGAAAATGAATTTACCGATGAAGATGAAATTTTAGATTTTACCATAGATCTAATTGAGGGAAAGGAATAGTCATGAAAAAATCAATTTCAATTGTATCAGCAATGCTGATAGCAGTTATCGCATGCATGGCTCAGCTGGCAAGTCCACAATCTCAAAAAGAATATTCCACTCAGGAAGTTAAAGATGATCTGGAATATTTGAAAGATGCCATGGAAGCTTCAAATTATAACTTCTATGCTTTAACAAGTAAAACCATTATGGATGGTGAATATACCAACATCATGAACTCTATTGAAGATTCACTTTCTAGCCTCCAGGTATTTAGACTTTTTCAACCTTATGTTGCTTCAGCTGGCATGAGTCATTGTTATATGGATTACCCTTGGAAAGAGTATGGAACATACAGAAAACAAGGCGGATCTGTTTTCCCTCTTAGGCTTTTTTTTAATGATGGTAAAGTACTGGTAAGAGCAAATTTCAGTCAAAACACCCAAATTGAAAAGAACGACGAAATATTGATGTTTAACGGGGAACCAATTCAGATGCTATTAAATGAGATGCATCGGTTTATTTCAGGCCCAACAACTTATTTTAAAAACTCACAAATAGAACAAAAGGAATTTGCACGTCTTTTTTGGTTCTTTTTCGATAATCAAGAAACATTTGCATTGAAGATAAGAAAAAAGGATGGTCAGGAATTAGATCTATTAATCCCATCTATAAAAGGTCAGGAATTCGAACAAAAAATGAGAAAAGAGGAGTCACTCTTACGAGTGAAACGGGCCTTCAGTTTAATTGACAATATTGCTTATATACGGCCTGGCCATTTTTTAAATGATATTCCTTTCGACCCATCAAATCCGGCATTGATGGATAATGCGGAATTCTGTCATTTTACCGATTCAGCATTTACTTATTTTTACGAAATGAATGCAAAAAGTCTTATCATCGATTTAAGGTACAATCCTGGGGGAGATAACTCTTTTAGTGATTATATGATATCCTATTTCGCCGACAAACCTTTTTGGTTTACGTCAAAATTCAGCGTTAAAACCAGCCTCATAACTAAAGATTGCTTCAGGAAATTAGATGTTTACGAACATCAAGAACTTAAAGAGAAAATATTAACAAAGGAAAACGGAACTTTTTTTGATTTACAATTAAAAGAAATAAATCCGCATCCCGATTCTATTCGTTTTAATGGAGAAGTATACGTAATAATTAACCGTTATTCCTATTCAAATACATCAAGTGTAGCTTCTATAATTCAGGATTATAAATTTGGTGAAATTATAGGCGAAGAAACAGCAGAAGTAGTATCATCTTATGGTGGTGCTCATACATTCAAATTACCAAATACAAAATGGGAGGTCGTTTATCCAAAAGCTTTGGGTGTGAGACCTAATGGCGATACTTCTCAAAGAGGTGTTATTCCTGATTACCCATTTGATGAAAATATATTAACAGAAAAAGATGAAGTTTTAGAATACACCTTGAGACTAATCGAGGACAAATAAGTCTAAACAATTTTAAGAAATTTTATTGAGCGTTCCCCCTTGCTAAAAATGCAAGGGGTCGGCCTGTCCGAGGGGTTTATCATGGCGAAGCTTTTCACTGTATCTTTTTTTCTGAAAATAAAAAAAAGGTGCCGATCCAATCCCTAGCGCAGAGTGCGCCCATTTATTAATGATAAACCAATAAATAACACATGAAAAAAAGAATAATATTTCTATCTGTTATTTCAATATGCATTTTTGGATGTTGCGAAAAGAAAGAATCTGATAACAATATAGTTACGAATGCAAGATTCAGCAGCATTAAAGATTCAATTTCAACAAAGATCGATAATGGAGATATTCCATCTTTATCAGTTGCCGTGATAGAAAATGATGAAATAATCTGGATGGAATCCTTTGGTTATGCCGATAAGGAAAATAGAATAAAAGCGAGCCCCAATACGATTTATGGTATTGCTTCCATTTCAAAGCCTGTAACAGCAACAGGCATCATGAAACTCTATGAAAATGGGAAAATAGATTTGGATGCGGATATTGAAAGCTACCTGGAGGATATACAGCTAAAATATTATGTGAGCGATAGCAACAAAGTGAGCTGCCGAAATCTCTTAAGCCATACTTCCGGATTACCGATGCATTTTCAGTATTTCTATGATGACGATGCAGTTGCAATACCTGGTATGAGGCAGACTATTGAAAAGTATGGTATTGTTGTTAATCCTCCCTCCTCAAAATATGTTTATGCTAATTTGGGATATGGAATATTAGGGGAAGTTATCGCTGAAATCACTGGAAAGGGTTTTAATGATTACATGACTGAAAAAATTTTCATCCCCATGGGGATGACACAAACCACCATCGACATTTCATCAAAAACCAAAAGCAAACTTGCCAGGCCTTATGATATCAAAGGAAATCTAATCCCATTTTCGTTTTCCGATACGCCAGGTGCAGGAAATGTAAGCACAACAATTCAGGATTTGGTTCAATTTGGGAGATTTCATTTGGGAAATGATACTGAAAATAATGCGCCATTGCTAAGGAAAAATACCATTCAATCCATGCAAACAGGACAATACGCAGATAATTCCAATGAAAGAAATACCTATGGTTTGGGATGGTTTGTAAATGATACCGATTACAAATACAAAATGGTGTATCATGCCGGTGGTATGGATGGAATAGATGCCATGATACGATTACTACCTGAAAAAAATATTGTTGTCGCAGCTATTTCAAATCAATACACCGGATACACCCATCAGTTAACTGAAGATATTCTACTTGAAATGACTCCTGATTTAAAGTCAAAGGTGACAAAACAAGCCCAAAAACAGCAAGCTGCTGCTTACGAAGAATCAAAGGAAATACAGCAAGCTGATTTATTCGGTAGCTGGAACGGACATATTATTGCTGACAACAAACAAATCCCAATAAAAATTGTGTTCCAGGAAGACGGAGACATTCTTGTTGACATGACAGCTCAATTCGAATCGATGATTTTACGGATACATACTCATGTAGTAAAACACAGAATGCTGCTTAATAATTGGTTTTTAAATAATGGGCATTTAAAGGGCTGGTATGCAGGAAATATTCCGGGAGAGCATTTATTAAGATGTCCACAGATTACAAGTTTGAATTTGGAATACAAAAACGGAAAACTGACAGGTACAGCTGTTGCTTTGGCATCACATCCAAGCAGAATGCACTATGGCTTATCATATTATCTGGAGCTTGAGAAAGAGAAAACACAATAAACTTTTAAACTAAAAATATCAGTTTTGATTAGACTTCAAAAAACTATATAAAATAAGCATGTTAATATTTGCACACAAGCACAAAACAGATTTTGCACTTTTAAATATTATTTTTACACTTTTAGATATTTATTTTTTACAATAGAAAAAATTTAATGATGAAAAAAAAACAAATTGGAATCCTTGTATTGGCATTAATTGTAACTACTAGTCTTATCCAGTGCAAATCGACACAGGAAAAGGAATTGAAACCCCAATTAGATTCATACTTTGAACAACAAGTTTATAATCAATCAGGAGCTTTAGGTGAAGAGAATAAACCCGGATTGTCGGTAATAATTACAAAGAAGGATTCTATCTTATATAAAGGGAACTTTGGTTCTGCCAATTTAGACGAAAAATCGCCAATAACTGAAACCACAATTTTTGATATAGCCTCTATAAGCAAGCAATTTACAGGAATGGCAATAGCTCTTTTGGTAGACAAAGGTAAAATAGATATGAATGATAAAATCATTAAGTATTTACCTGATTTGCCAATTGTAATGAATGATATTATAGTATATCAACTTGTTCATCACACCTCCGGCATTAGAGACTGGCCTACCCTATTTGCGTTGAAAGGATGGCAGCCCGAAGAAGCACTTTCATTGGATGATATTTATGAAATACTTAAAAAACAAGAAAGTTTAAATTTTACTCCGGGTACTGAATTTTCATACAGTAATTCCAATTACAATCTTTTGGCAAAAATAGTTGAAGTAGTTACAGATACATCATTTGAAAGTTGGATGCATGCTAATATATTTATTCCGTTAGGTATGGAGAATACTTACTTTATTGAAAGTAACAAGTCTGAAGAAAATGTAATCGCCAATTCTTATTATTATAATGGAAGTACTTTTCTGCCTTTCTCAAATAATTTAAGTGCCCCTGGTTCTAGTTCGCTTATGAGCAGCAACTCTGATATGTCCAAATGGTTGATAAACTTTAACAATAAGACTTTGGGTGGAGATATTGCTTTTAGCAAAATAAATCAAGAAGGTAAGTTGGGCAATGGTAAAACCATAGATTATGGTTATGGATTATATCTTAAAAAAATAAAAAACAAGAAAGCCTATAGTCATGATGGAGCATGGGGAGGCTACAAATCGGCAATAGCCTTTTTCCCTGAAGAAAATATTGGTGTGGTTATTTTAAGCAATAACGGAACATTACACCCATTGAAAATTATTAATGATGTTGCTGATATTTTGTTTGGAGAAGGAACAGAGAAGAAAACAGAAGAAAGTGAGCCAAAAGAGCAGAAAGTAAACGATGAGTTTTTCGCATTGTGTGCTGGTAAATACGAACAGGTTGATGATAAAGGTTGTTATTTGACTTTCTTTAAAGAAGGTGATGAGTATTTTTTAAACATGTATGAGAAGAACCGAAAATTATTTGCTAAATCAGATTCCGTATATTTTATAAAAGAAGCTAAAGTAGAATTCGTATTTCATTTAAGAAACGGAAAGGTAAACAGCCATACACTTGTAGGAAAAACTGGTAATAGATATTTAGCATTAAGAGTTGAGGAGGACAAAAAAGAGGTAAATATCAATTATGACAAGTTAACAGGAACTTTCTATTCAAAGGAACTTGATGTCAAATATGAAATTAGATATCTAAATGATGAATTGAAAATTCAAAGTTCCATATTTTCGAATGACATAGTTTTAGAACATTCAGGTGATTTGACATTTATAAGTAATTCAGGCTTAATACAATCGATTTCATTCTTAGAAGAAAATGGAGCAATTATAAGCCTGGTAATAAACAATCCTAGAGCAAAAAATCTATTATTTGAAAAAAAAAAGGAATGACAGTGAGTTATTTGCCAGCATACAAAAAAGGATTGATTGAAGTGTCTTCAGAAATTTAAATGTCACATTTTTTAATTTGCTACGTCTTTAAAATGTCGCACTCTAACTTTTAAAAAAGATTATATGTTTAAAAATTATATCATTATTGCAATTCGCAATATTTTACGTCAAAAAGGCTATTCAATTATCAATATTCTCGGATTAGCTGTTGGTTTAGCTAGTGTTATCTTAATTCTTCTATGGGTTAAATATGAATTTAGCTATGATCATTCAAATAAGAATGTAGATAGAATTTATCGATTGGGTCAAACTATATCCTATAGTAGTGGCCCCTTGAATACATTTTCAATGCCGGGCCCTTTATCGGCCGCAGTCAAAGAAAATTTTCCTGAAGTTGAAGAATCTTTTAGATATAGTCATTCAGGAATGATTCTTCGCTACAAGGAAAAGAAATTTTCTGAAGAAATAGTATATGCTGATAAGGAATTATTTTCTGTCTTAACAGTAGATTTTATTGCCGGCGATCCAAATGCTATATTTGATGATTACTTTTCGGTAGTTATTTCAGAGAAAATTGCACAGAAATATTTTGGAGGTGAAAATGCTATTGGTAAGATACTGAAATTCAGTAGTGATAAAAACTTTAAAGTGAGTGGTGTATATAAGGATCTTCCTTTAAATTCTTCACTTAGATTTGATGTGTGTATTCCTTTTGAACATCTCGAAAAGGATCGAGACACAAAGATTGAATATGGTTGGAATTTTTGTGGAACTTATGTCTTGCTTAAAGAAGGAATAACATGGGATGCTGCGGAAGCTAAACTTAAGAATTTCTACCCAATTGCTTCTGAACGACCAGAATCTAACGTAGAACTTTGGTTATGGCCAATGACAAAGATGCATTTATATAATTATTCTGGTGGTGGAATGATTGCTACTATTTATATGTTCATTCTTATTGCAAGTGTTATTCTGATAATGGCATGCATTAATTTTATGAACCTAGCCACCGCGAGATCGGCGAAAAGATCTAAAGAAATTGGCCTTCGGAAAGTGATGGGTGCAAATCGAAAACATCTTGTAAATCAGTTTATTGGAGAATCAATATTTACTTCTTTTTTGTCATTGTTTGTTGCTATTTTATTGGTTTATTTAATATTGCCTTCTTTCAACGTATTTACTGAAAAGGAACTGGTATTCGATTTTGCAGATCCTGTAATTATAGGGGGATTAATTGCTTTAACGCTCATTACGGGAATGATTGCAGGTAGTTATCCAGCATTGTATTTATCCTCATTTAGACCTATTATTGTCTTAAAAGGGTTTGCGAGTAAAGGAAAATCTGGTGCAATGTTTCGAAAGGTTTTGGTCGTTTTTCAGTTTACCCTTTCTATAGTTCTTATCATTGGAACCATTATTATTTTCAAACAATTAAGTTTTATTCAAGATAGAGATATTGGATTACAGAATGACAATGTCATTTATATTAGAATGAGGGGGGAAGTGAACGAAAAGTTTGAGGTACTAAAACCAATGTTATTAACGAATCCTAATATAGAATATATTTCAAGAACAAGTTCATTACCATTTATGATCGGGAGCACTACAGGATCTATTGGTTGGGATGGCAAAGCTGAAGAAGAGCATATTCAATTAAGTTTTAGTTCTGTGGACTATGATTTTGAAAAAACTATGGGAATGAAAATGGCAGAAGGTAGATACTTCTCTGAAGAATTTGGAACGGATAGCTCAGCAGTTGTAATAAACGAGAATGCGGCAAAAGTCATGGGATTTGAAAATCCTGTTGGATCTTGGCTCAGCTGGGGTGAGGGTAGTCGTTTTACAATCATTGGAGTAGTAAAAGATTATAATTTTAGGCCTATGAGTGAGGAAATAAGCCCTCTTGTGATTTTTGAGGCTCCTGAATATTGTCAATTTATATTAATTAAACTGAATAACAGTGATGTAAAAGCCGCCATAGCTTCTATAGAAGAGAAATGGGATGAACTATTTCCAAATTATCCTTTTACCTATACATTCATGGAAGATAGATATCGTGAGATGTATGAAAGAGAAGAGAAAAGTGGAGAGTTATTCAAATATTTTGCTTTTCTAGCTATATTCATTTCAAGTTTAGGATTATTTGGTTTAACATCCTTCCTTGCAGAACAGAAAACCAGAGAAATTGGAATCAGAAAAGTATTGGGCTCTTCGGTTAGTGGTATCGTGAGAATCATGTCTAAGGAATTCATTATGCTCATTATCATTGCGAATATTATCGCGTGGCCATTAAGCTGGTACTTAGGTCGTCAATTGTTAGATGACTATGCTTATCGAACGGAAATGAGTTGGTGGGTTTTTCTTGGTGCTACACTAATCTCTTTCGCAATTGCCTTATTAACAATTAGTTATCAATCGATTAAAGCAGCAAGAAGCAAGCCGATAGATGCTTTAAAATATGAATAAAAAATGCAGCACAACAATGAAGCGTTCAGGATTTGCGCAGAGCAGAGTCTGAACGCTGTGTTGAACAAACCTGGTTTTGATGTTATGGGGATTGATATCAAAAAGACAAAAAGAAAACTGTTTTCATCAGAGGCAAACACAATAAAACCCTCACTAATCCTTCGCCTATTCAACATTAGCTACGGGCAAATATCTGCAATCAGGTCAAGCCATATTAGGGCGGATGTGTGAAATTTTCGCCTCAGCATTAGGCCATCAGGTGTGTGTAAAAGGCTAAAAAGTTGGCATACGAACATGCAAAAGCTGCGGAAAAAAATAGCACACCTTGAAGAAACGGTCTTTAAATTTTTTGAAATCACTGCAAAAACGGATTTGCTTATGCTGGACAGAAACTAACAATCGTTTTAAAAAAAAATTGGCGTCATTCCCCGATTTTAAAAAGACTATAGTCGCATTTCGTTGTTTATCAATTATTTGTCCTGAACTGAGGCTGTTTATGTCCCCAATTGCGTGCATGATTCTGCCTGCCTTTGACTTACTTTGTTGAATATGAATTTCAATTTAATGTAGCTGGATCAGGATATAAAAAAAACTATTATGATAAAACACATCATTTTCGTCCTTATAGGAATACTTTTTCTCGGGGGCAACCTAATAGCGCAAACAAGTGCAGAAGGAGATAGTGCTGTTTTAACACTCGGCTTTTCAACCTACCTTTCACATACTGATAAATACGCAGCGGGTTTCGATATTTATAGCGATAGCGAAGGCTTTACTTATGTTGTTGGCAATACAAAAGATAAGAATTTCCCGGCTACAGAAGGGGCTTATCAAACAGAATTAAAAGGTGAAGGTACAGCCGATGTTTTTGTTGTAAAATATACCCCAGAAGGAGAAATTGTGTTTGCTACATTAATTGGGGGTACAAAGAGAGAGCATCATAGTGCGATTACAGTAGATAAGGAAGGGTTCATTTATATTGTTGGAGGAACACATTCATCCGATTTTCCTGTTACCGAGGGAGCCTTTGATACTAGTTTTAATGGTGAAAGATCGTGGGCCGGTGATGTCTTTTTAGCGAAATTGAATCCAACAGGAAGCCAGATTGTTTTTTCTACATTTATTGGTGGCGAAGTGGAAGAGACTGTTGGGGCTGGAGGTGTTAAGGTCGATTCGAAAGGAAATATTATTGTTTCTGGGATTACTAAATCCATGAATTTTCCTCTAACAAAAGGGACTATTGATGATAATGAAAACATGCATGGTTTCATTACTAAATTGAGTCCCGATGGTGAAAAACTTCTTTTTTCAACTTTTTTCGGAAGCAGCACTTTGGAAGGCATTACAAATATAGACCTTGACGATGAGGATAATATTTATCTATCGGGTTCTACTTGTTCAGAAGGCTTACCGGTAACAGATAATGCATTTCGAAAGAAGATAATTATGCCAAAAACAGGGGGTGTAGTAGATCATTATATTGCTAAAATAGATGGAGCAGATCATCGGATTTTATATTTCAGCTATTTTGCTGCCGATGGATATGCGGGCTCATCTATAAAATGGATAAAACCCAATAACCTTGCTGTATGTGGAAGCACTAAGGCGGAAAGTTTTCCTGCAACGAAGAATGCAATAAGTGATACAGTGAAAGGTAAGCAGGATTGCTATATAGCCTTGTTTAATTCTGAAACAATGGACCTAGAATACGCAACTTTATTTGGGGGGACTGAAAATGAGCGCGTCATGTCGGCTGGTTTTATTAATGAAAATACCGTTGCAATTGGAGGAACAACAAGTTCAGCCGACTTACCGCTTACCGAAAATGCATTATATTCTGAATTCCCACTTTGTGAAAAGTCCTTTAATTCCTCATTTCTTGGGCGAAAAAAATCTTTTGTAACGATTGTAGATGTTGAGCATGGCAAACTCTTAAATTCAACCTACTTCGGATCAAGCTTCCTATTTAATATTTACCCTGATAAAAACGGGAATATCAGTTTTGTTGCCGAAGCTGGCCAACGTGGAGAAGCAGGAATTACAGGATTTCCCATAACTAAAAATGAACCACCAACTTATACCATGGTAGGCCGATTATTGCTCAATGCAATCCCTGAACCAACGAAGGAGGTGTTATACAAAGATGTAACTGTTCCTGATGCTGTACTGGACACATATTTGGCGAAATATGCATTATCACCGGCTATGATTTTAACGGTTGTTAAAAAAGAGGGTCGGCTAATATTACAAATTCCCGGACAGGGTGAAGTTACGCTGCTCCCAAGATCTCAGACCGAATTCTTTATAAAGGCTTCGGAATATGAATTCTATTTTAATGTAAATGTTGCCGGAGAAGTAGAAAGTATGACCATGCATCCGGATGGAGGAGACAATGTGATTTGCAAAAAAATTGAAGACGAAAAGAAGTAAAGTCTGGTAAAATCCAAAATGGCCACTCTATTTGGAATGAATAACTATAAATAAAAACCAGTATACATGAAAAAAATTATTAGAAAATTTCTAATTGTATGGGCATTGATAATTCCAGCAATTATATACGGACAAGAGGCGCCTTCTCAACTTCTTGAACCTTCCCAAATTAAGGCAGATATTGATACGCTGATAGCCACATTAATGGATGTTCACCCGACATTTCAAACCCACTACAAAGCCAATAATTTACAATATAGGATAGACAGCATTAAGAAGCAAATCACCAAACCCATGTCTACCTTGGATTTTTTTAGGATAATGCAACCCATTATTTCGATTGATGGGCATACAACGCTCCTGTATAATGGGCCATTATATGATGTGGAAGAAAGTCCTCTGTTTCCCTTTAAAGTGATAATTTACAACAACGAACTTTATATCAAAGAAAATCTCTCTGAAAATAAATCGCTTGTTAAAGGTTCACTTATTGAGAAGATCAATGGAATTTCTTCACAAACGATCATCCATAAGCTATACAGCTATGTCCCCGGAGTAAAAGAGGCATATAAATCAAAAAGACTCGAAGAAAGTTTTCATGTTTTTATGGCATTGGTCTATGGTTCTTTTTCTGATTTTAATATTAGTGTGAATAATTCTGAAATCAAATTAATGGGGGCGAAGTGGGATGCTTTTCAAGAGCTTCCAAAACCAAAATTTGAGTTACGTTTTTATGATGATGATATAGCATACATTTATAAAAGATTGTTTATGCCTCCAAAGGATTTTATGCATTTTATGGATTCTGCTTTCGCTCTAATGTCTGAGAAAAAAATTAATTATCTAATCATTGATAACCTTATTGGAGGTGGGTTTACAGATCTTGCCGACTCCCTGATGTCGTATTATACAGATAAGCCAATCAATATGATGGAAATGAAAAAAACCAAAGTAAGTGTCCTGACAAAAGAATTTATTGAAGATAAAAAAACAAAAGGGACTATTCAGGATGGTTATTTTATTGAGGAATACGCCAAACATAGTTCTGATCGTAAAAATCGTTTTTCCGGAAAAACCTATATTCTTAGTGGGCCTCGCTCTTATTCGACAGGCACCTGTTTTTCAGCAGCGGCAAAATGCTGTCAGAATGCCTTTATCGTTGGCGAAGAATCAGGTCAGCCCCTTTTGAGTAATGGTGATCAGAATCAATTTGTTTTGCCTGAAACGAATATGTCTTGTGTCACAGCGCTATCAATTGTTTATATGCCCTGCAACAACAATAACCAAAACCGGGGCGTACTTCCGGATTATCCATATGCACCATCATTGGATGACATACTTAACGACAGGGAATATACGCTGGAGTACACTTTAAAATTAATAAGGGAAGAAAAATCGAGAAAATATTAAATGTCTGATTGTGAATAATAAAAAGATCCTGCGCATTACATTGATTATTTTTCTGTTCAACAGCTTTACTTGTTTTGGTCAAAAAGCAAACACTAAGCCTTTTAAGGTTTTAAAAGGTCATGACCATAAAGTTCAAAATGCTTTTTATAGTCCCAATGGAGAATTCATCATAAGTTATGGTTGGGATAATACTGTTCGAATATGGGATGCCGAAACATTCAAAGAGTTAAAGGTTTTAAAAGGACATACAGATCAGATCTGGTCCGCTTCGATAAGTCATGATAATAAGTTTATAGCCAGTGGTTCAATGGATAGGACTTTTATTATCTGGGATGTAGAAGCCGGCGAAAAAATCCAGCAAGTTCAAATAAGTCCATACGACATTATTCTAAGAGGAATGATTCCTGAATTTGATGGAAAATTTCCAAACTCAATATATTCAGTAAAATTTAGTCCGAATGGAAAACAATTGGCAATCGCTTCTGCTGATAAATTGGTTCGTATTTGGGATATAGAAAATTCTGTATTTATTGATACGCTGGACGATCATTCCACTAACTGGATGTGGGTAAAATATAGTCCTGATGGCAAGTATATTATCAGTGGATCGAGCAATAATTCCAGCAGTAAAGGAGAAACCATTATTTGGGAAACGGAAACATTTAAGCAGGTGCGCAAAATTAACGTTTCAGGAGATATTTTATTTACTGAAAATAATGAATTAGGCATTTATAAAGGGAATTGCAGCATGGACTACTTTGATTTATCAAGTGGTAAATTAGTCTCAAACAAGCCATTTCCTTGTTATGATGGGTTTTTTAACATGAGTAATGACAAAAAATATATAGCAAGTTGTAATGAGAATTATTTTATTATATTATGGAGCATGAAGTCGCAGGAAGAGATATGGAGATATAAAGGAGACATGATGGAGATACATAATGCAAATTTTAGTCCCGATGGAAAATATTTAATAGCTGGCACCCCTGAGAGTGACATATTAGTCTGGAAAGTTAGTGATTTAATAAAAGAAAAATAAGATGAAAAATTTAAACCTTCTCATACTGATAACCATAATGCTGTTTGCGTTGGCAAAAGTTTCATCCGGACAAGAGGCCCTGAACGAGGATTTTATCGACCAGAACTTACTCATAGAGGATTATGATTTTTTGCTAAAAACACTGGAAGAAACACATCCGAATTTATATGCTTATATACCCAAGGATGAATTTGTGAAAAAAACTGATGAGTTTCGGGCCTCGATCAATAGGCCAATGACAAAATCTGATTTTCATAAAATATTGCTTCAAACCATTGCACTTGTCCGGCAGGGGCATACCATGGTTTTTGGTGATGGTGGTTATCGTCAATTTTTAAAAGCAGGAGGTTTGGGGTTTCCTTTTAAAATAATGCTCAATTCCGGGCATATTTATGTTGATCAAAATTTTTCAACAGAGAAAGAATTTACGAAAGGCACCGAAATTATTGCCATTAATCACCTCCCTGTAAACAGAATAATAGAGGAATTTACTCCTTACCTGAGAGTTCGTCCCAATGGATATATAGGCGGAACACTTTCTTACAATTGGGGAGGGTTTTTGTGGTTATTATATGGTTTTAGTGATCAGTTTACTCTTAGCTACATTTTACCCAACGAGCATAAAATTCAAACAAAAACGATAAAAGGTGCAAGTTTGGAGAAGCTTAAAGCGAAATTGGAAAGCAAGAAAGATTTTGAATTTCATCTGGAACCGGAAAGAAAAACAGCTCTGTTGAAAATCAATACTTTCCATCTAGATTTTGATAGATACGACAGCCTTTTGACGAATATCTTTATGGAATTAAAGGAAAATGAAATCGAAAACCTGATTATTGATGTTCGGGAAAATAAAGGAGGAAACGGAAATCTGGTAAGCAGCCTTGTGGATTATTTAACCGACAAGCCTTATGTTGCATCCGGAGGTAGTCAGGTGAAAACAAGTGAAGCAACAAAGCACTGCTATACAACGCATCCGGTTCTTGTACAGGCCATCGAACAGGCCAGAAAAGCGGAAGGCGATCAACCGGAATTTCTAAAACTTGTGGATTGTTTTTTAAAGGAAAAAGCAGGGACATTGACAACATTTCCTTTAGAAACAATAACTCCAGGCGAAAATCAAAACAGATTTAACGGGCAACTCTATGTATTAACAAGCAAAGATACTTATTCTGCAGGCACGCTATTTTCGGCTCAAATTAAAGACAATAATCTTGGAATTATTGTTGGCGAAGAAACCAGCGATAACCCAACAATGTATGCTTGCATCATGTTGTTTGAATTACCCAATACAAAAATTAATATTCAAAACTCGGCTCAGTATAGTCTTCGCCCCGGGGGCTTCGATGACCAAAGGGGTGTACTCCCGGATTTTAAAGTTGAACCGACCTATTATGACTACATCAATAACTTTGACAGGGTGATGAACTATACGTATTGGTTGATCGATGAAGGAATCACAGATTGATAGATACCCGTGAAATATGTTTGTCGTCAATATGTAAATTGGATAAATATAAAAATTTAATCCCCTCGGGAGAAATCTAAAGTTCAATATAACAAGCGATTAAGATAAGTATTCCCAATAAAATATTCTAATGCATATTTTGGGTTTAAGCATTTCCGAACATAGGAGTAGATTATAATTATCTATCGACTTCAATTCGTTTTTACCCAATCCTAATTTAAATTGGCTTTTTGCTGATTTATTTCTCAATCTATTTCTATACTATATGGTTGCCCGAATATGAAGTAATAATTGCCTAATATAAGTTATCGCAAACCGGATTTAAAAAGCCATCCTACGTAATTATAAACGGGACTACTTTTGGTGATCTAAAATTAATACTATGAAATGGTTTGCTAGATTTTTATTATTAACAGTGCCTATCTTTTTTACGATGGGTGCTTCGGCGCAATTGACCGAAACAAAACTTACGAATCCCTATAGTTGGGCAGGGTTTAAGTTTGGATGGGAAGTATTTATCCATAACGATTTTGCATTTGTAAGTAGTGAACTACTGTCTACGGCTAATGGTGGCAGGGTATGGGTTTATCAGCTCGATGGAGATAATTGGACAGAGGTTGATGAGATCGTCGGGGAAAAACTCATGTGCCACCCAGAAACGCAGAACCATCACTTTGGAGCTGCTCTTTCGGGCAATGATGATTTTCTTATGGTTGGAGCTCCTTATTGGAGTGCAAATTGTACGGGCAATAATAATTATTATGCACAAAAAGGAGCCGTCTTTATGTATAAAAAGAACGGTACTCAGTGGGAAGAAACGCAGAAACTTTGGGATCCCGGAACGTATATGTATGAAACAGAATATTTTGGTAGTGCAGTAGATATGGATGGCAATACGGCTGTAGTTGGCGCTTGGAACCGAAGAATAGACGATGTTGGTGAGGCTGGTGCAGCTCATGTTTATGAATATGATGAAGGTAGCGAGCAATGGGTGAAACAGCTTACGATCCCGGGTTCCGAAAATGGCCAAAAATTTGCTTATGCCGTCGGCGTTAGCGGAGATTGGATTATCATTGGCGCTACCGAACAGAATATTGCAGGAGCTACTGGCTCTGCTTATTTATATCATTTTGAAAATAATAGCTGGGTGCAGAAACAACATCTTGTTGAAAATAGTTTGAGTTATTATGATCAATATGGTTATACGGTTGCTATTGATGGTGATTATGCCATTGTTGGAACGGTGAATGATGATAAGGTTTATGTTTATAAACGGAATGATTCAGATGTTTGGAACCAAGTACAAATACTTGAAGATAATAGCCCTATGAGATATGGAGAGTCCGTTGATATCAAAGGAAACCATATTATTGTTGGCGATGATTCAAAGATTCATAATCAGCAGGTGACCGGGGCTGCTTTTATTTATGAACTGAATGAAAGCACCGGCAACTGGGATCTTTTGGAAGCGTTATATGCCACGGATGCTGGAAGTGCTGCTTCATTTGGGTACCGGGTTTCTATTGATGAGAGCAGAGCTATTGTAGGTGCCTACACGCATAATGTATTACCAGCAGAAAATGTAGGTGCTGCATATGTTTTTGGCGAATTTGCCAGTGATATTACTGCAGATTTTGATTTTGATCCCATGCTTGCACTTGTTAACAGCAATATCAGTTTCACTGACCAGAGTACTGCTGAGGGAACGGCAATCACTTCCTGGTCATGGGATTTTGATAATGATGGTGAAGAAGACTCTAATCTGCAAAACCCTACATATCAATGGGCAACCGAAGGTGCTTATAAAGTAAGGCTTACCGTTTCCGATGGCACTACAAGCAGTACAGCTAGTAAATGGGTTACTTTGCTTTCTGCTGATGCTGGTCCCTGTCTGTCGTATATCCCTTTCGCCGGAAATGAGAACGACCATAGGGGTGCAGCAGCATGGAATGCTGACGGGGCAGGACCTGAACCTGCCAAAACCGGTCACGGTACACCGGCACCTGCTTCTACTGCGCTTGCGTATTACTATTTGGCTTCACGCGATTATAGCAATATTGACCCTGCTTCTTCTGAAGGAATAGTAGGAAATGGCGATGCTGTAAACTGGCCGGCACTTACAGAGGCATTGGCCAATCATGGAAAAACCACTGCCGACCTGGAAATTTCTTTTGGTTTGATGACACTCGGAGACGATATCGAAGGGCAAGACTGGGAAATGGTTGATAACTACGAATGGCGTAAATATACTGGAGGTACCTTCTCTATTAAACTTGATGGCAAGCAAATGCTGGGCGGAGATATGCCATCCTTTACGATGGATATTTATTACCATGAATGGGAAGGTTATCGGGACGACATCTCTGGCGAAACAGATTATGCGCAGGTGGAAGACCTGAGTGCCGGAAGCTCTGATGCTGCGCAGGCTATTGCCGCAGCCTTTATTCAGGACTGTGGCCCTCAGCCTATTAAATTTTTCTTCTCGAGTATGCAATGTGCATTGCAGATGGATTTTGATGGAAATGGTCGTGATGGTGGATATTTTAATATCGATCAGGGATTTATCATGAAAGTATGTGGTTGCGACTTAACAGCAACCGCTTGCGATGATAAAACGCTTAACCCGAATGAGCAGGCCTTGCTTAGCGTTACAGCAGAAAATGGTGAAGAACCATATACATACTTATGGTCGCCTGCCGAAGGCCTCGATGATGCCACTTCTGCAATGCCCGCAGTGCAAATCGACGAAACAAGGACTTATACGGTTACCGTATCGGATGCCGAGGGATGTTTCGCTGAGGATTCAGTAGTTGTGACTATCCTGGAAATGGGACAACTTATGGGAACAATTACCGATATTTATAGTGGCGAAGCAATCCAAGATGCACAAGTTGAACTTATTGGACTTACAAACGCAACAACATCAACTACTTTTGATGGAACGTACCAGTTCAACCATATCATTCCGGATAATAATTACCAGGTTCGGATTACAAAAAATGATTATACAACTCATTTAGAAGAAAATGTGGCGATTGTCGGACTAGAAACAACAACCTTAAATATTGCAATAACGTCAATTTCTAACCTCGAAGGAACAATCACAGATGCAGTTGCTCTGGATGGCGTAGAAGGCTGTTTAATTAGTATTGTCGGAACGGCTTTGACAGCATATTCAGATTGGGAAGGGAATTTTACAATAGAAAATGTACCTCCGGGCACCTATGACGTACAAATTACACATGATGCCTTTGTGGATAAGACAAAGTCGGATGTTGTATTTACCTTGGGGCACACAACAAACCTTATTGAAACACTTAATCCGATTATCTATATCTGGACTGGAACTGAAAACACCATATGGGATAATGCGAACAACTGGTCTAATTATCCTATTCCTCAATCGGTGCATATCACAATACCGGTAGTGGCTTCAGGGAATTATCCGGTTTATAATAGTGCTGAGTATTACGCTTGTAAAAATCTCACTATCAAGCCAAATGCACGTTTTACACTTACGGGTGAAGGTCATTTTGAGGTTTGGCATGATTTATTTATTGAAGCGAATGCCAATGGAAGAGGGTCATTTGTTTATACTGAAAATTTGAATATTTTAAATATAGCGCATATTCAGCAATATATTAGCGGAACCGGACTTGCTCCGGGAAATCGTCAATGGCATTATCTAACGCCGATGCTAAGCTCAACGCATGCTTCTACTTTCGAAGGATTTTTAGTCAATAAATATGAAGAGCCAACGCAAACTTGGGCTGAAATTGTAAATCCCGAAGAAGAATTAGCTGCGTATTTGGGAATATCGGTATGTGCCCCACAAAATAGCGTGATTACGCAAACAGGTAATTTTAGTGTTTGGCTGTGGTCTCCCATGTTAACAAATACCAATCCTGTTGGTCTGGATTATACCAGTGGATACAACCTGACGGGAAATCCCCATCTTGCTGCCGCTGATCTTGAATTTGCAGGAAATACCTTAGTTGATGTTGATAATACATTCTCTTTTTGGAATCCTGCTGCAAATGCCGGAGCCGGTAATTATCAGTATTATACTATTGGAACGGGCGGCACAAATGGCCAAACGCAATATGTACAGCCAGGACAAGGATTTTTCGTAAAGGTTGCTGATGACGCGGTTGACGGTACATTCGGACTTTCCCTTTCCTCTTTGGTGCATCAGGATGGCAATAGCTTCAAAGAAACTGAAACGCCTTCATCATTGCGTGTGAAAATCCATCAGGATATCTATGAAGATGAACTGCTTATAAGAGTCGGAAATAACTACAATACAGATTTTAGTGGAAAAGAAGATGCCCATAAATTATTAGTTGATAATGTAGCACAGATTTATGCGCTTACTTCCGATGATGCAAAGGTGGCCATTAATGCTGTGAATATGGAGAATGGTGCATTGGAAATTCCAGTGGAGGTTCAAACAGCAACATCCGATCCATGCAGATTAAGTTTTGAACTTGCTTTGGATGCCGGTTTTAAAGCCGTTTTTGAAGATCGGGAACTATCGCAAAGCTTTGATATTGAAAACACTTTTGAATACGAATATCAGGCAGGGCTGAATGATGAAGGACGTTTCTTTATCCACCTTAAGAGCACAACAGCTGTAGAGGAAACAAGCGAAACTTCAATTCGTGCTTATTATTCCAATCATTTTATTCATCTGCAGAACGATGGTGCAAAAACCTATCAGCTTCTTGATGTTGGCGGACGATATATTATGGGTGGCGAACTTCAGGAAAAAACAGGCATAAATAATATCCCTGTACATATCCCAGCCGGTGTATATTTGATGAAACTGGATGTAGAGAATAAAATAGTAAGCCAAAAATTGATCATATATTAGAGCATATAACATTAAAAATAAGTACTTATGAAACGAATAGCATATTTTTTAGGGATATTATTGATGACAGCAAGCTTAAGTCTTTCCGCACAAGCGCCTCATCCCGATAGTAATGGCGATGGGACCGATGTTGGTTCCACTCCGGTTCCTGGTGGAGGAGGTGGTGCTCCCATTGGTGGCGGTGTGCTCATTATGATCGGTCTGGCTTCCGTTTATGGCTATAAAAAGCATATGGCAAAACTTGAGGAAGAGTAGTTTTAATTGAGCAAAGTTTCCGTATGGGACAGCCCGAATTTGGTTTGGTGGGCTGTCCCTTTTTTATGTACCACTTTTTGGCGTCTGAGGCTTGTTGCAGAGCCTGTTTGGTTTTATTTGCATATTTGAAAAGAAGGGGTTTGCTCAGGTAAATGCGGTGTATTGAGTTTGCCAAAGTAACTATTTTCAAGGCAAGAGTAAGGCAGAAATAAGCGAAGCGATTCACGAATACCTCCTAGCTTCGACAATGCGTCACCCTAAAAGACAAAATGAAATTTGCATTACGCTTATTTATAGGCAATGAATTTATTGTTGGGTGATGCGTATCGAAGTCAGGAAATAGAACACTAATTTTTCTTTTTTAGCTTATCCAATATCCAAAACACAGCCTGTAGGGCTGGAACAACAAAAGGAACGCCCTGTCATTGATGATACTAAAATCAAATCAGGCTGTAAGCCGGACACAAATTTCGACTGTTTGTGGCAGGCATACAGCCTTGCGGCTTCGGCAATGCGTCACCCTAAAAGACAAAATGAAATTTATAACACATTTATTTATAGGTAATTAAATTATTGTAAGGTGACGCGTGTCGAAGTCAGGAGGCTTGATAAGCGGGGTATTCTGTTTGAATTGCGAAAAAAAACCGGATGTCAGAATTTACTTGAAAAATACATTCATATGGCATTATCGGTCGTGTATTTTTTCTCGAAGTAATTATCTTTAGCCTAGAGTGTAGTTGCAAAAAACATCAAAGAGAATAGCCGACCGCAAAATTATTTTACCGAAATGGAATTGTAGATGGAGGTTTTGGCCTGAGTTCATTGAATTTCAATACAGAGATACCTCCAATTTGTATTTGAAGATTATTATAATCACCGGGAAGTAGAGGGAGATAACTGCATTTTATCTGCAGGGTTTTTATCACAAGATGCTCATTTCTAAAGAGGATGCCTGCACTCACTTTTAAGAAGTCGTCGTTTTGCCAAAACGGACGATCATTGCTGCCGATAAAGGCCAGTCCGCCGGAAGCAAACCATGCAAGACGAAAGCCATAAAAATCTATGGGTGTATAATTAATGGCACCCATTTCCAGATAAAATCGTTGAGTGCCGGCAAAAAGTATGGTGTCTGTGCTCTTTACTCCCGTGATGTCCATTTCATCTACAATATTGATATACTCATTGGATAAGCGATGGAGGCCGATTGTATAGTCCAGTTTAGCAAAATGCCGCATGACGGAATTATTGTAATTATGTGAGTTTGAGTAATATTCCATACCATATTTGATCATGCCCTGCTGAAAAACATTATTGTACCAATATCCACTAAGCGAAAGCCTGTTTAGCATATAGCCAAAGGAATATTTATGTGCAACGGTAGCATCTGTAGCTGTATAAAATCGTATATTGGTGCCAAAATTATCCGGCCCCATTGTAAGGGTGAATTTATATCCGTAAGGGATGTCCTCTACAATTCCAAACCTGCGATAATATCGTCCTGTATAATATCTACTGCGAAAAAGAGTGAGTTCAGCAAGATATTGGGTGCTGTTTTTGAAGTTTTTTCTTGTTTCTTCATCTTCCGGGCGTTTGAAGTACTTGGTATAAGCAATGCCTCCTGTTATCGAAAACCCTGCCGAAGGGGGTAATAAATCAGTTTTAAAAGCCCGTCCGCCCCAAATATTCATGGAAGAGTAGGTGAGCTTTTCTGTTCGCACAATAGGTTCGTAAATAATCTCATCATCATCATGATAGGAGAGTTGCAGCCCACCGGCATAGCGAGTATAAGTCGTGAAAAAATCCCGATAAAAATCTGCTCCAATACTTCTTTTATTATTTACATTATCGAATGAAACGACTCCATCAATAAAGCTTCCTCTGATATTGGTCATTGTATAGGCCAATTGCTTCATATTTATATATGGTGCCCGCTCTGTTTCTGCGTTGATGGTGGTTGAAAATCTATGGCCAAGCCCCATAAAGTTATCGTCGAAAAGTGTAAAATCAAAATCTGCAAGTCCATCCAGATAAAAATCGACCCCCAATGAAAACACATCGCGTGTTATGATCAAAACATCTACCGAATCAGTGTTTTCTACAGGAAGTACATAAAATGATGCCTGTTCCAGATAAGGACTTTCTCTCATAATACGTTCGTTTTCTGCAATTTGTAAAGGTTTTATCGGGTCGCCACTTTTAATAATTAGATTGTTGCGCAGAACAAACTGTCTGGTGTTCATATGCAAATGGTCTATGATACTTTCGGCTTTGTTGAGGTGATCGCTTGTATCTGCTAAATTTTGCCCAAAAACTTTGAGCTGTTTAAAGGCAATATTTCGTATAATTTTTCCTTTATAAGCATCAAAACGTGACTCACTACTGGTCAGTTTTACGCCCGGTTTTTTTTTGAATGCAGTATCGTCTGTTGTAATCAGAAGCTTGTATAATTCAGAGGTGATTTTGTTTTTTTGGGCTGCCGTTTCTAATGAATCATAAAAATTTTCGGTGATTTTTGGCGGGGTACCAATAGTATATTCTTGTCCTTTTTGCAACAGTAGGGTAGTGTCTGAATATGCCCGAATTGTTTTGTTGTTCAGCGTAATTGTTGAGCCTTTATTGAGGTTTACTTTTTGCACTAAACTTGTATCGCTTTGAGCAAATGATACATGAACTGCCTGCATAAAGGCAAATACAATTAACCAAATAAGGATCTTCTTACGCATACATACAAAATAAACGGTGGCGCAACAGGAAAAGTATAAAAGCCATCGGGCAGGGGCATTTCCGTTTCAGGACTTGCTTGCAAAATGGCTTTTAATCGTAATTATTATGTTTAGAAAACAGCAAAAGCTGCTTTCTTAAAGATCTTGTACTGTGCTTTTTTAGGTCAGTTTAAGATCTTCAATAATCGCCTGTATCCGCTGTCCTAATTCTGCTTGAACTTTTTCAAAATCGGCTTCATCATCCAAAGTGCCCACAACACCAAAATAGAATTTTATTTTGGGCTCTGTACCGGAAGGCCTTACGGTTATTTTGCTGCCGTCTTCCAAGAAAAATTGAAGAACATTCGACGATGGTAGGTCGATTTTTTCTTTTTTATTATTCTGGATATCAAAAGAAATCCCTGATTTATAGTCTTTTATGCACTTGAGTTTGCTGCCTGCAATGCTGGTTGGTGGCGATTGCCTGAAATCTGTCATCATTTGCTGGATCGCATCTGCTCCTGCTTTGCCTTTTTTAACCACACTAATCAGGTGTTCTTTAAAGAAACCGTATTCTTTGTAGATTTCCGGCAGCAGTTCATAAAGACTTTTGCCTTCATCGGCAGCCCATGCAGCTGTTTCTGCAATCATGCAGCAACTGCTCACAGCATCTTTATCGCGAACGCTGTCACCAACTAAATAGCCATAGCTTTCTTCTCCTCCGGCAATAAATGTTTTCTTGCCTTCGAGTTCTTTGATGATTGCGGCAATAAATTTAAAGCCTGTAAGCACATCAAAAATTTCAACACCGGCTTTTTCAGCGATATTGCATAAAATCTCGGAGGTGACTATTGTTTTTACAATAAATTCTTTGCCTGTAATTTTACCTTTTTCACCCCATTTTTTGAGGATATAATAAATCAACAAAGTAGCAGTTTGGTTGCCATTCAGCAAAACAAATTCATTATTGCCATCGCGCACAGCAATGCCAACACGGTCGGCATCAGGATCTGTGGCCATGACTAAATCTGCCCCTGTTTCTTTGGCTTTCGCGATGGCCATGGCCAATGCCGGGCCTTCTTCGGGATTGGGTGATTTTACTGTTGGGAAATTACCATCAACCACATCCTGCTCAGGAACATTAATTATATGCTCAAAACCAAATGCTTTGAGAGCCATAGGGACCAGTTTTACGCCTGTGCCATGAATTGGCGTATATACGATTTTCAGGTCTTTTTGGCGTTGAATAATTTCTGGGCTTACGGATAGGCCGACAACCATATCCACATAGTCTTTGTCAATTTCAGCGCCAATTATTTCGATAAGCTCTTTATTTCCTTCAAAAAGTACTTCTTCCGGGCTGGCGATTTTTTTTACTTCTTCAATGACATTAACATCATGAGGGTTAATGAGTTGACCTCCATCATCCCAATAAGCTTTATAGCCATTATATTCTTTTGGATTGTGTGAAGCAGTAATCATAATACCGCTTTGGCAACCTAATTGACGGATAGCATAAGAAAGTTCCGGTGTTGGGCGTAAGTCATCGAAAACATACACTTTAATGCCATTTGCCGACAATACATCCGCAGTAACCTGCGCAAAAAACGTATTATTGTTCCGGCAATCATAAGCAATAACAAGCTTAATTTGAGGGATATGGGCGAAATTCTTTTTCAAATAATTTGCCAAACCCTGAGTTGCCATGCCCACGGTATATTTGTTCATGCGGTTTGTTCCTGCACCCATAATTCCGCGTAGGCCACCCGTCCCAAATTCTAAGTCCTTATAGAAAGAGTCTGTAAGTTCCTGTGGCTCATTATCCAGCATATGCTGTACGGCATTCCTTGTTTCTTCATCATAGGCTTCGCTTAGCCATTTTTTTGCTCTTTTTATAACTTCAATATCTGCTTTCATATGTTTGTCCTTTCAATTATAATCGATCATTTATCTGTCTTTTAGATAGAGTATATTGATGCATCTTTTGAGACTGTCTTTCCAATATGGAATTGGCCTTCCCAATTGTTTTTTTATTTTTCCCTTATTCAGCACACTATAATGTGGGCGGTTAGCAGGTAAGGGATAATCTTTTGTTTCTAATGGTTCAACCTCGCATGTAATACCTGATAATTTTATGATTTCCAGTGCAAAGTCATACCAACTGCATACGCCTTCATTAGAAAAATGGAATATTTTTTTACCGGTGATTTGCTCCGATTGCTGAATAAGCTCCATAATGGCTTCTGCTAAGTCGGGAGCGTATGTTGGTGTTCCGATTTGATCGAAAACAACTTTTAGGCGATCGCGTTCCTTCCCATATTTTCGAATGGTTTTTACAAAATTATGTCCTGTAGTGCTATACAGCCAAGATGTACGAATAATCAGTGCGTTCTCGGAAGCGTCAAAAACCTGTTGTTCGCCTGCAAGCTTTGAATGGCCATATGCAGAATCGGGCGATACAGGGTGGTTTTCGTTATAGGGGCGGTAATATTTGCCATCGAATACATAATCCGTCGATATATGAATAAGCCGTGCCTTGATAAAATCACAAGCCTGTGCTAGGTAAGCAGGGGCTTTTGCATTGATCAATATTGCTTTATCAGTTTCTTCCTCGGCTTTATCAACCGCTGTATATGCAGCACAATTGATCACAAAATCCGGTTTTTCCCTGATCATGAAATTCCAGACGTCCTCCTTATTTGTTATATTTAATTCGTCAATATCCGTAGGAAGCACCAGATATCCCGGATAATTCATTCTAATTTCATGAAGAGCGGAACCAAGTTGTCCTTTTGCGCCAGTGAGGACTATTTTTTTCATATTGAATTGTTTTTTAGTAAACTCTGTGTTTTAGTATTGAATTTGAATTTTTTTTCTGAAATATTCAATGGTGCGTTTCAGTCCTTCGTCTAATTTAATTTTTGGTTCCCAATTCAGTTTTTCTTTGGCAAGTGTAATGTCGGGCTGTCTTTGTAATGGGTCATCGCTTGGCAATGGTTCATATACGAGTTCCGATTTTGCTCCGGTAAGTTTAATAATTTTTTCAGCCAGTTCAATCATGGTAAACTCTCCGGGATTGCCAATATTCACGGGGCCGATAAAATCATCACCGGTTTCCATCAAACGCATGGCTCCTTCTACGAGGTCGTCAACAAATTGGAAGCTACGGGTTTGTGTCCCGTCGCCATAAATGGTAATATTTTGGTTTTGAAGTGCTTGTACAATAAAATTGGAAACCACCCTGCCATCATTCGGGTGCATATTTGGACCATAGGTATTAAAAATACGCATAATTTTTATCCGTACATTATTTTGGTGATGGTAATTCATAAAGAGAGATTCGGCACAGCGTTTTCCTTCATCATAGCAGGAACGCAGGCCAATAGGGTTTACATGGCCCCAATAGCTTTCTGTCTGTGGATGAATTTGTGGGTCACCATAAACTTCACTGGTACTGGCCTGTAATATTTTTGCATTGATTCTTTTGGCAAGGCCAAGCATATTAATTGCGCCAGCAACCGATGTTTTAATCGTTTTAATGGGGTTGTACTGGTAATGCACAGGTGATGCTGGACATGCCATATTATAGATTTCATCTACCTCAATAAAGAAAGGCATGGTTACATCATGCCGGACAAGCTCAAAATAAGGATGCCCAAGAAGATGTAGAATATTGCTTTTTGAGCCTGTGAAATAATTGTCCATACAAATTACTTCATTGCCTTCTTTTAATAGTCGCTCACATAAGTGTGATCCTATGAAGCCTGCACCGCCGGTTACCAGTATTTTTTTCATGAATATATTATTTTAATGGAGATTTATTATTTGGGGATCTAGGCATATCCAATGCTTTTGGCCCTCTATTGAATAATCAATTTATAACGAAATGTGCTTTGTTTGCATTATGTATGAAAAAAAGGGAATTCGAAACCTATGCAGTTTTCGAACCCCCTTTATACTCATTCAGTCGCTTAGATGTCTTTTTTAACGCCTATGCAGAAATATTCAAAATCTTCTTCCATTTCATTGGGATCGAAAATATTACGGCCATCAAAAATAACATTCTTTGTCATAAGTTTTCTCATTATCCTGAAATTGGGGAATTTAAATTCCGGCCATTCGGTTGCAATCAGAAGTGCATCGGCATCAATCAGTGCATCGTATTGGTCTGAGCTATACTCTACAGTGTCGCCAATTCGCTCTTTAGCTTCTTTCATAGCCACCGGATCATATGCTTTTACATGGGCACCGGCTTCAATTAATTTCTTAATAATAACGAGTGCAGGTGCTTCACGCATATCGTCGGTCTGTGGTTTAAATGATAAACCCCAGATCGCTATGTTTTTGCCTTTTAAATCATTGTTGAAATACTTGGCTACTTTATTATAAAGAACAGATTTTTGAGATTCATTTACCTCTTCAACAGCCTTCAAAATCCTCATGCTGTAACCCCATTCATCGGCAGTGCTAATGAGGGCTTTTACGTCTTTTGGGAAGCAGCTTCCGCCATATCCAATACCGGGATAGATAAATTTCTTGCCAATACGTGTGTCTGAGCCGATTCCTTTACGAACCGCATTCACATCAGCGCCAACAATTTCGCAAAGGTTAGCGACATCGTTCATAAAACTGATTTTTGTTGCCAGCATTGAGTTTGCAGCATATTTGGTCATTTCGGCAGAAGTAATGTCCATAAAAATAACCGGATGGCCATTCATTGTAAATGGCTTATATAAACGTGTGAAGATTTTTTCTGCACGTTCAGAATCAGTTCCTACAACAATACGGTCGGGCTTAAGGAAATCGTTTACAGCATCACCTTCTTTCAAGAATTCAGGGTTTGATGATACATCGAAAGGAAGATCAACACCCCGTTTGTCAAGCTCTTCCTGAATAGCCTTGCGTACTTTTTCGGCTGTACCAACAGGGACAGTGCTTTTGGTAACGATAAGTACATAGTCTTTCATATTTCGGCCAACCTCTGCTGCAACGGCCAATACATATTGTAAGTCTGCAGAACCATCTTCGTCGGGGGGGGTACCAACAGCACTGAAGATTACGTCGCAATCGTCAAGGGTTTCTGCTAAATTCGTGGTAAAATGAAGTCGACCTTTTTCAACATTTCTTTTTACCATCGGCTCTAATCCGGGTTCCCAGATAGGTATAATCCCTTTATTGAGATTGTCAATTTTCTTTTTATCGATATCAACACAAGTTACATCAATACCTACTTCAGCAAAACAAGTACCGGTGACTAAGCCAACATAGCCCGTTCCAACAATAGAAACTTTCATAATTCAAGATTTAAGATTGATAAATGTGATTTACGGTCAAATATAGGTAAAAATATCCTTCAAAAGACGCGCCCATTATTTTTTTCGCCAATTTTTGCAGTGATTTTCTTTTTAACGACATATGTAGTTGTGTTTGTGTGTTAAAATTTGCTTTCCTTTTGGATATTCTTAATTTTGTTGCTTCAGTTTATTTGTTACTTTTGCTTGTTATACATTTAATATATTGTAAAACAGTGATTTAATTATTTGTTTTTTATGGAAATCAGACGTACTTTTGATATTCTCGACCGTTATCAGAAAGTGTTTGCTGCGAAAGAAGACGTACTTGGTGGCAAAAAAAATGGCAAATGGGTGCGTTTTAGCTCAGCGGAGTATAAAAATAATGTCGACCTAATTAGTTATGCCCTTTTGGAACAAGGCTATAAAAAAGGCGATAAAATTGTTACGGTGAGTAATAATCGTCCGGAATGGAACTTTATCGATCTGGCTTTGGCACAAACCGGATTGGTGCATGTGCCTGTGTATCCTACCATTTCATTGGATGATTACAAACACATCCTAAAGCATTCAGATGCTGTTGCCATTTGGTTTTCTGATGGTCATTTATATGATAAAATTGCCCCGGCTTTAAAGATTGTTCCCGAAATAAAGGATGTTTTTCTGATGTCGCCCTACAAAGATTTTCAGTCCATCGAAGATTTTTATCGCATCGGAAAAGAGAATGAGACCAAATGGGCAGCAAAACTCCAAAAAATAAAGGATGAAGTCGATCCTTCCGATCTGCTTACTATCATATATACATCCGGAACAACAGGCGACCCGAAGGGAGTGATGCTTTCCCATAAAAACCTGTTGAGCAACTCCATATCAACTTCTAAGATACAGCCTTTAGACCATCGGCATCGTATTTTGAGTTTCCTGCCACTTTGCCACGTATACGAACGCATGATGAACCTTCATTTTCAATATCTTGGCGTGAGTATTTATTATGCTGAAAACCTTGGGACAATCACACGCGATATTAAAGAGTTAAAAGTACATGGTTTTAATAGTGTGCCGCGTTTGCTCGAAAAAGTCTATGATAAACTGGTTGCTACCGGAAAAGATCTCAAAGGAATAAAAAAAGTATTGTATTTCAGGGCGATTGATCTTGCATTGATTTTTGAGCTGAATAAAGCCAATGGCTGGTGGTATGAATTGAGGAGAAAGCTCTATGATAAATTAGTGTATAGTAAATGGAGGGAAGCCCTTGGTGGAAATGTAAAGATAATTGTTTCCGGAGGATCTGCATTGCAACCTCGTTTGGCGCGATTATTTTGGGCTGCCGGCATGCGCGTTATGGAAGGCTATGGCCTTACAGAAACCTCGCCGGTAATTGCTGTTAGCCATGCTGAATACCCAAATCTGCGCTTTGGCACCGTTGGGCCAATTCTGGAAAATGTACAGGTGAAAATTGCCGATGATGGGGAAATCCTCACAAAAGGACCACATCTGATGATGGGCTACTATAAAGATCCTGAATATACACGTCAGGTGATTGATGAAGATGGCTGGTTCCATACGGGCGATGTTGGGTATCTCGAGGATGGGAAATTCCTGAAGATTACAGATCGGAAAAAGGAAATTTTTAAACTCTCGGCAGGGAAGTATATCGCGCCACAAGTAATTGAGAATAAATTCCGCGAATCCATTTTTATTGAGCAAATTATGGTCGTAGGCGAAAATGAAAAATTTGCCAGTGCTTTAGTGTCCCCGAATTTTAACCATCTTCATTTCTGGGCTTCCAAGCACAAGGTGCATTATCGGGATAATACAGACCTTATTACCAACCCTACGGTAGTGAAACGCTTTAATGTGGAGGTTGCTAAAGTGAATAAAAAGCTTGCAGCACATGAACAAATAAAGCGCTTCAGGCTCGTTTGTGAAGAGTGGGGGCCTCAAACCGGAGAATTGAGCCCTACCCTTAAATTGAAGAGAAATATTATTTATAAAAAATATGAATATATATTGAAGGATATCTATCAATATTCCGATATAAATAAAAATGGGAATAATGGATTCCGCTAGAGGGCTTCTGGTTTTATTTTGAGTTCAAAGAGTCTATATTACCTAATTCACTCCAAGGCATTCATAAGATAGAGAACCTTTTTGGTTTTTATTTGTTAGTCTAAAAAAAGCATGAAAATATGACATTCGACATCCAAATGATTCAAGGCGTTTATGCCTCCATGGCGGCTAAAATTGAGGCTGCCCGTAACTTGCTTGGCCGACCAATGAGCCTTACTGAAAAGATTCTCTATGCACATCTCGACGGGGATTTACCCGAAAAAGCCTTTGAGCGCTCGGGATCCTATGTTGATTTTCGTCCCGACAGGGTTGCTATGCAGGATGCAACAGCTCAAATGGCCCTGTTGCAATTTATGCAGGCCGGTAAGGATAAAGTAGCTGTGCCTTCAACAGTGCATTGCGACCATCTCATTCTTGCAAAATCAGGTGCAGGGGAAGATTTGAAATCGGCATTGAAAAACAATAATGAGGTATTTCAATTTCTCGAATCGGTCTCAAATAAATATGGAATAGGATTCTGGAAACCAGGTGCAGGAATTATTCATCAGGTTGTTCTCGAAAATTATGCGTTCCCCGGAGGAATGATGATTGGAACCGACTCGCATACCGTGAATGCCGGTGGTCTTGGAATGATCGCCATTGGCGTGGGTGGTGCAGATGCTGTTGATGTAATGGCCGGAATGCCTTGGGAACTGAAATTTCCTAAACTGATTGGAGTAAAATTAACAGGTAAAATGAGCGGCTGGACAAGCGCTAAAGACGTTATCCTTAAAGTTGCCGGAATACTTACTGTAAAAGGTGGAACAGGTGCAATTGTTGAATATTTTGGTCCCGGGGCAGAAACAATTTCATGTACTGGAAAAGGGACGATTTGTAATATGGGCGCAGAAATTGGTGCAACAACATCGCTTTTTAGCTATGATAAAAAAATGGCTGATTACCTGCGTGCTACAGATCGTGCTGATATTGCTGATGAAGCAGATAAGCATATGGAGCACCTTGGCGGTGATGCTGAAGTTTATGCCAAGCCTGAAACCTATTTTGATGAAGTAATCGAAATAAACCTTTCAGAGCTCGAGCCTCATATTAATGGCCCATTTACTCCCGATCTTGCCACGCCTGTCTCAAAATTCGGGGAAGAAGCAAAAAAGAATGGCTGGCCTTTAAAAATGGAAGTAGGCCTTATTGGCAGTTGCACCAATTCATCATATGAAGATATTACAAGAGCAGCATCAGTTGCAAAACAAGCAATTGATAAAGGTCTTAGTGTGAAAGCTGAATATACTGTTACGCCGGGTTCGGAACAGGTGCGTTATACTGTAGAACGCGATGGACTGCTGGATGTTTTTGAGAAAATTGGTGGTGTCGTTCTGGCAAATGCCTGCGGTCCTTGTATCGGACAATGGGCTCGGCATAATGCTGATAAACAGGAGAAAAACAGCATCATGACTTCCTTTAACAGGAATTTTGCCAAAAGAAACGATGGGAACCCAAATACCTATGGTTTTGTGGCCAGTCCAGAAATTGTAACCGCGTTTTCTATTGCAGGTCGTCTCGATTTTAATCCAATGACAGATTATTTGCCATCAAAAAATGGAGAAGCCGTAAAGCTTGATGAGCCCACAGGAATTGAATTGCCGGAAAAGGGTTTTGATGTGAAAGATAATGGATATCTGGCTCCCGCTGAAAATGGTGCATCTATAAGTATTGAAGTGGCGCCTGATAGCGACCGCCTTCAATTACTGACACCTTTTGATGCGTGGGACGGGAAAGACATTACAGATATGAAACTCCTGATTAAGGCTAAAGGAAAATGTACTACAGACCATATCAGTATGGCTGGCCCTTGGTTAAGATATCGGGGGCATCTCGATAATATTTCCAATAATTTATTGATTGGTGCTGTAAATTATTTTAATGACAAAACAAATGCAGTTCAAAACCAAATAAATAAAGAAACAATGGCAGTGCCCGATTCTGCTCGTGCTTATAAAGCGGCCGGAATTGCATCCATTGTTGTTGGCGATGAAAACTACGGTGAAGGCAGTTCAAGGGAACATGCCGCTATGGAGCCCAGAAACCTTGGCGTAAAAGTGGTTTTGGTAAAATCTTTTGCACGCATACACGAAACAAATCTTAAAAAACAGGGAATGCTCGGACTGACCTTTGCGAATAAATCAGACTATGATTTAATCAGGGAAGATGATAATATCAGTATCTTGGGTATGGAAGAATTTGCTCCGGGTAAAAGCTTGGTGGCTGAACTAAAACATGCTGATGGAAGTACCGATCGCATTGAAGTGCTGCATACATATAATGCAAATCAAATTGAGTGGTTTAAAGCCGGAAGCGCCCTAAACCTGATCAGGCAAAAAGAAGCCGAAAAATCATAATTTATCAATAGGTTTTTCAGACTAAAGCCCGTTCAACAATCAATGTTGGACGGGCTTTTTTTATATGTTTTGGTGGTATGCTTTGTATTGAAATTAATTATTATAAAATACTAAAAAACAGTTATTTCGACGACCGAAGGGAGGAGAAATCTATTTGCTTCCAGCTTCGACAAAATGAAAACTATCTTGCTTATTTATAGGTAATTAATTTATTGCCGAGCAACATCTGTCGAAGTAAGGAGAACATCTACACCAAATGTTTGCTCAATACAAAGCCCGTTCAACAATCAATGTTGGACGGGCTTTTTTTATGTCTCTTGTCTATATTTGTCTATATTTGTCTGCTAATTGGAGAATAGTCTGGTCCTAAAAATGCTGATTATTTCTTGCGTTATTAATACAATAATTGACCACTATGATTACAAAAGACCAACTGAAAGAGGTTTATGAAAGAGACCTAAGGCCTAAATTGCAGGGCATCGAGCGAAAGCGAAAAATCCTAAAAAATTATTATATCGTAAGCTTTTCTTCACTCGCATGCACTTTTCTGTCTTTTGTGCCTCTGTTCATACTAGAAGATTTGGATTCAGGCTACCAGGCCTTTTATTGTTTTGGTTCGGGATTCTTTTTTGGTATTCTTTTTATGGTATTGATTCATATTGCCGATAGAAAAAAGATTGGGTTTAAGGCTCTGTTCGATAAAGAAGCAGTTTCGCCTATTATTCACGCTATTGAGCCAAATTGGCGGTATCGTGATGATGCCCAGGTTGGCTCCATCGAATATAAAGCGAGTAAATTGTTTCATCAATCGTATACAAATTATGATGGCAAGCATCTTGTTGAGGGCGTCATCGATAAAACTGATTTTAAAAGCTCTGTTCTATTTACGAATTATGAGAGAAATGTTGGAGGAAAAACAGAAATTCAATCCATTTTTAACGGCTTTTTCTTTCATGCTGATTTCAACAAACATTTTATTGGCGAAACCTTTGTGACCAGTGGGGACCTGAAACAACAGGCGATGGCTCTGAAAGGGAATGCGTCTGATACTGAATACATTCGACTTGAAAACCCAGAATTTATAAGGAATTTTATTGCTCGGTCGAAAGATCAAGTGGAAGCGCGCTATATACTTACTCCGGCTATGATGTCTTCTTTGCTGCATATTAAGAAACAGTATAAACCTACATCAATGTTCTTATCATTTATCCGGTCGAGGGTTTATTGTGCCATGAGTTTCGGTGAAGGTATTTATGAACCGAGAATCATGAAATCCGCAGTTAGCTATAAAGAAATTGAAAAAATTTATGATGTTTTTGCTTTGAATTCTTTACTCATTAAAGAGCTAAATCTGAATACACGCATCTGGACAAAGAAATAAGTCTCGGTTCTTTTCTTTGGCTGGAAATGCTTTCGGCAATGCAGCATAAAAAAACGCATAAACATCAAATTAATCGATGCTTATGCGTTTTTGCTTTTTGAAGAAAACCGAGATTATCGTATTTCCTTTATTGTTTTAGAATTTTTTTCTGCGTTTTTGTGGCCGCGCTTGATAATAAGGTTTCTTCTGTTCACCACGCCATTCCTTCTTCTTACGGTCAGGCTTTTTATCCGGCTGTGGATTAGAAACTTCAATCGAAACGGCAGTTCCATTATAGCTTTTGTTGCGCATATTCAGGATTAGCTCATCAGTAAAACGGCTATCGATTTCGAAGAAACTAAAATTCTTCAGCAATTCGATATGTCCAATTTCTGCGCTATGGTTTTTCAGGCATTGATTTACAAGACCAATTACATCTTTTGGAGTTAAGCCATCTTTTTTTCCTTTATTGATAAAGAGACGGGCGAATTGCATCGTATTGCGATCGCTTTTTCGCGGTGACCTTTCTCTGCTGTTGATATTTAGGTCGGGCGCATTTTCATAATACTTCAAAAAGGAGTTAAACTCAACAGAAACAAAACGCTTTATAAGCTCTTCGCGGGAGAGCGACTCCAGTTTTTCATAAACAACCGGAAGGAATTGTAGTATTTGTTCTTCTTCCACTTCAACCTTATCGAGGCGGTCGATGAGTTTAAATAATTGTTTTTCACAGATTGCAATCCCGTCAGGCACCGGAGTATAAACAAATTCTTTTTTTAGTTTTTCGCTGATAAACTTTAGTTTTCCTTTTTCACGAGAGTGGATGATGGAAATAGATGTACCTTTTTTTCCTGCACGACCGGTACGACCGCTACGGTGGATATATACTTCATAATCATCCGGAATGCTATAATGGATAATATGGGTAAGATCGTCAACATCAATACCCCGAGCAGCAACATCAGTAGCAACAAGAATCTGGATAAAGTGGCTACGAAATTTATGCATAACCAATTCTCGCTGTGCTTGTGAAAGATCGCCATGCAATGAATCTGCATTATAACCATCTTCCATTAGTTTATCAGCTATTTCCTTGGTTTCTGCACGTGTACGGCAAAAAACGATGCCATAAATATTGGGATTGATGTCGGCAACACGTTTTAAAGCAGCATATTTATCGCGGGCATTTACCATATAATACAAGTGATCTACATTGTCGGCACCGGTATTTTTTTTGCCGATTTGGATGGTCTCCGTATCGCGCATATATTTATTGCCAATAGTTTTAATCCCTTCCGGCATTGTAGCGGAGAATAGGTATGTATTTCTTTCTGAAGGGGTTTCGGCAAGAATAGTTTCCAGTTCTTCTTTAAAGCCCATAGAGAGCATTTCGTCGGCCTCATCAAGAACAAGCCATTGAATGTGAGTGATGTCGATTGCTTTGCGGCGAATCAGGTCGCACATACGCCCTGGTGTGCCTACAACAATTTGTGAGCCTCTGTTTAACGACTGTCTTTGGGCATCCATTGAGGCGCCACCATAAACAGCGGTGATGTTCATCTTATTCAGATACTTCGAAAAATCCTTAAGGTCGTTTGTAATTTGAATGCAAAGTTCGCGTGTTGGACTGAGGATAAGTGCCTGTGGTTTTCTGTTGAATTCATCAATTTGCTCAAGCAGTGGCAAACCGAAGGCTGCGGTTTTTCCTGTGCCTGTTTGTGCAAGGGTGATGATGTCCCTTTTAGTTGTGAGTAAGCGGGGTATACTTTTTTCCTGAACTTCTGTTGGATTTTTAAATCCCAAATCGCCAATGGCTTTTAATAATTCTTCTTTTAACCCCAGTGCTTCAAAGCTGTTCGTCATAATCAATGTGTTCCGGTTTGCCGGAAATGTTAAGTGTTAATAATCAATGTGTTATCAGGAAAACTGTGATATCCGCCCTCAAACTGCCTGCAAAAGTAGTCTATTTTAACTGATTATCACGGGAATAAGTTGTTGATTATCAAATTTTATTCCAAAATATCTATTCAAATGATGTTCAGCGCCTTTAATCATTAGGGTGAATGATAGAAATCATGGAAATTTAGCTTATTTTTTTTTGTCGTTTTCTGAGAAAAGGAAAATCCCTAAATTTGCGCCCTAATCATTTTGTGAGAAAATCATGGGAAGAGCATTTGAATATAGAAAAGCTAGAAAAATGAAGCGATGGGGCAGTATGTCCCGTACATTTACAAAACTTGGAAAAGAAATTACAATTGCTGCAAAAAGTGGCGGGGGTGATCCTGAAGCAAATCCGCGCTTAAGGCTTCTGATCCAAAATGCGAAGGCTGCAAATATGCCGAAAGATAATGTAGAACGCGCTATTAAAAAAGCAACAGCAAAGGATACCAAAGACTTTAAAGAGATCGTCTACGAAGGTTATGCCGCTTTTGGTATTGCTGTTCTTGTTGAAACAGCAACAGATAATACAACCCGCACTGTTGCAAATGTGCGAAGCTATTTTAATAAATACAACGGTAGCCTCGGGACTTCAGGAAGTGTGGATTTTATGTTCGAACATAAATGCCATTTTAAAGTGAAGGCAAAAGAAGGTTTAGATCTGGAAGAACTCGAGCTGGAACTTATCGACCTCGGTGTTTCCGAAATTTTTGATGAAGAAGGTTCTGTAATTATTTATGGTGATTTTGAAGGCTTTGGGCCAATACAAAAATATCTCGAAGAAAACGATTTTGAAATCGAAAGTGCTGAATCGGAACGTATTCCTATGGATACAAAAGAAGTAACCGAAGAGCAGCAAGTAGAAATTGATAAGCTTTTAGAGCGTTTGGATGAAGATGATGATGTTGTGAAAGTATTTCATAATATGGCCTAATCTTTCCTGAAGGATTTATAATAAATCGTCTGGTGATCCTTTTGATCAGGCGATTTTTTTGTTTTTTCGTCTACGGATTACGCGGATTTTCGCAGAGGGATTCGTTGCACTCATCCTTTTTTTATCCCGCAGACTAGGCAGATTTTCGCAGAGGGATTCGTTGCACTCATCTTTTTTTATCCCGCAGATTACGCAGATTTTCGCAGAGGGATTCGTTGCGCTCATCCTTTTTTTATCCCGCAGATTACGCGGATTTTCGCAGAGGGATTCGCTTTGCTCATGCTCTTTTTATCCCGCAGATTACGCAGATTTTCGCAGAAGGCTTTGTTGCGCTTAGCTTTTTTTTCTTCCACGGATTACGCGGATTTTCGCAGAGGGATTCGTTGCACTCATCCTTTTTTTATCCCGCAGATTACGCAGATTTTCGCAGAAGGCTTTGTTGCGTTTAGCTTTTTTTTCTTCCACGGATTACGCGGATTTACGCTGAGGGATTCGTTGCATTCAGATTTCTTATATACCGCTGGCGCAGATTTGCCCGTGCCTTGCCGTCTCTAAACTTTTAGAAGTTTTTTTAGTCCAGATCGGGTTTGCGCCTTTGCTCTTTCTTTTGTCCTGTCTTCTTTTTGCTTTCGATTCGTTTTGCTTTACTGGCTTTGCTCGGTTTTGTAGGGATCCGTTTTTTTACTGGTTTAAATGCATCGCTCAGGATTTTATAGAATTTTTCGCGGACAATTTCTTTGTTTTCCGATTGTGAGCGGCTCTCTTGTGCATTCAGGAAGCATTCTCCCTCGTTGTTTGTATAGGCTGAGAGTCGTTCCAGAACAAGGAGTTTTTCCTCTTCGCTCAGCTGTATTGATGCAGGTATATTCCAACGGAGTTCTACACGTGTACTTACCTTGTTAACGTGCTGCCCACCCGGTCCGCTGCTGCGGGTAAAGCTGTATTTTAGCTCATCATCAAATATTCTATGTGCAATTTTCTGACGCATCTATTCCGGGTCTGTTTGTTTATCCAGATTACTAAAACGACTGTTTTGGCTGATGTACTCCGGAATAATCTGTTTCATTTTGCGAATAAGTGCATCCACATTTCCTTGCCTAAAAATGCTGCTCAGTTCTTCAAAATCGGGGAGAAAGTGTTCCTTAGGATAAGGACTAATGCTTGCTTTCATGATTTTTTCATGATGGGTAGCTAATGTATTTTCCCGATCATTCAAAAGTTCCTCATAGAGCTTTTCACCGGGACGAAGCCCTGTATAGGTAATTTTAATATCGCGACCTTCTTCCAGGCCAGATAATTGCAGCATTTTGTCGGCCAATTCTTTAATCTTTACCGATTCGCCCATATCAAACACAAATATTTCGCCGCCTTTTCCGATAGCAGCTGCCTGCAAAACCAATTGGCAAGCCTCCGGGATGGTCATAAAAAAGCGAGTAATATCAGGATGTGTGATGGTGATTGGACCGCCATTTTCGATTTGCTTGCGAAATAATGGTATTACGGAGCCATTAGAACCCAGTACATTACCAAAGCGTGTGGTAACGAAACGTGTTTTGTTCGCCTGATCTGAAGATTGAGTGTAAATTTCTGCCAATCGTTTGCTCGCCCCCATAACGTTGGTTGGGTTTACAGCTTTGTCCGTCGAAATCATTACGAATTTTGACAATCCAAATTCCATGCTTAAATCCGCTAAATTTTTTGTGCCGAGAACATTCGTTTCAAATGCTTCCAGTGGATTATTCTCCATCATGGGCACATGTTTATAGGCGGCGGCATGGAAAATATAATCAGGTTTTTCTTTTTCAAAGATGCGCTTCAGGCCTTCTTTATTGCGAATATCAGCAATATGAATACTGGTGTTTGTGAGCTCACGCTGCACGCTTTCCAGTTCAATATGAAAGAGCGGGGTTTCAGCCTGATCAAGTAAGATCAGTTTTCCGGGTTGAAAACGGGCAACTTGCCTGAATAATTCGCTGCCAATAGATCCGGCAGCACCCGTAATTAGAATATTTTTGTTTTGGAGTTCATGTTTTACCTCTTCTTCATTCAGCTTAATTTCTTCCCTCCCCAGTAAGTCTTCAATCTTCACTTTGCGTATCTGGCTGAAACTCAATATCCCATCAACCCATTGTGAGATTGGTGGAACACTCATAAGTTGGATTTCATGTTTCAGGCAAATATCAACAAGTTGTTCTTTTTGGCTTCTGCTGCTTTTCGAATCGGCAATAATAAATAGGCTGATGTCATTAATTTCCAATAGCCTTTTTAGTTCTTTAATGTTGTGAATCGTGACGCCTTCGATTTTTTTGCCGCTGTTTTTTGGGTTTGCATCTACAAAAGCCTGAACTTTATAGGAAGCACCGGCATCGCGGTTTAGCGCTTCTTTGGCAATCACCCCTTCTTGCCCGGCGCCATAAATAATTACATTCTTTTTCTCTTTACTTGCACTTCGGATTTCGAGATAGGCCATTTTTACAAGCAAACGGAAGAAAATCATCAGCATCGTAATCAGGATTAAGTCAATGATAATGATGCTGAAAGGAATGAAATACAAGCTATTGACAAAGTAAAAGGAAATGAGGTTGATGATGCCAAGTAAAAAGGCGGTGCTGAGGTTGACAATGATAATACGGAATGCATCATCGGTTGTGGTATAACGGATAATGCCTGCATAACTTTTTGCTATTGCAAAACTTAAAGCCCTTATTATCAAAACTGCCGCAACCACTTTGGGCATTGATGGTAGCTCCACTTCAGGTATATGAAAATTGAAACGGAGCATATATGCAAAAAGGACACTAAAAAGTGCAAAGCAGATATCGATAAGAAAAATCAACCAGCGGGGAATATTTATTTTGCTGAAAATCATGTTTTCAATTTTTGCAAAAATAGGCAAACCAGATCGATCTGTCCAGAATTTTTATGCCAAAGCTGTATTATTTATGTGAATTTGGCCTTCGTTTCGTATTTATGCCAATCAAGTACTTAAGCTGAAGAATAAAAATTCAGTATATTTCTATGAATGTTGTTTTGGATTTCTCCCTCGGTCATTTTTGTTAGTTTAACGATTGTCTTAAATATAAAAATTGAATACAAAACACTGTAATTAAGAAAAATGACTTCAGTCGAAAGGACACGATGAATAGTATTGATAGTCATAAAGGGCGCGCGGACATATTTATTTTAAAATTATTGCGTCCGCGCGTCCCTTTTGTCTGTTCCTGAAAGAATCCTATACTTTCTGCCAAGGGATTGAAAGAACAGGATTCATTCGGGAGAAATCGAAACATCAAGTAATCTATTTTAAAACAGGAATAACTTTTTGGTTCCCTGCTTTTCGGTTTTTATAATATATGCCCCAACTTTAAAGCCTTGGGTATCCAATCGATTTATGTGCTCCCCTTTAAACACGCGTTTTCCGAGTAAATTATATACTTCAATATTGGCTTCATTTGTGAAATATACTGTATGGCCTTGCTGTGCAGGATTTGGATAAATCTTGAGGGATGTGGAGAATTCCATATCGTCAATAGCAGCAGTATTATTGGAGAATCCGGGAGTTGGTCCATCAGGTTTTTCGAAGAAAATCCAATCATCGCCTCCATCGGTTTCTCTTCCATAGCTTATATCTTCGCTTTGTTCGCCATAGGTAATTGCATCAATAAAAGTGGTATCCGGAGCATAAAGGCTAATGGCTTCCCCACCGGCACTTAGCTTAAAATTTGTATGCAATGGCCCTCTGCTTGGGAGATCATCTGCCCAAAGAAGTAAAAATCCATGCGCCGGAATAATTGTGGAATGATAGCCACTTGGAATCTGGTATTCTGTTGTTTTTTCCAGGTCATCGGAAAGGAAAAATCCTGCAAGATCAACTTCCTGATCGTTTGGATTATAAATCTCAATCCAATCGGAATAAGTGCCTTCTTCGTCTGCGATAGTCGTTTTGTTTGATGCCATGAACTCATTGATATACAATGTTTCAGAGAAATCGGGATCTTTTTCAAATATTGCTGTAAATGTTTGGTTGAAATAAACTTGCAAATTTAGGGTGTCTAATGTGCTACCAGATTCTTCCCATTCAACGAAACGATAGCCCCATTTTGGAACAGCAATCAATTGTATGGGGATATCTGCAAAATAGGTTCCTTGCCATGGATATACATTTTCGTTCACTCCTTCGAGGGCTTCCGAAACAAGGATGCTGTTTATTTTTATACTTCCCATTGCGACATCATTCACTTCAAGACGCACATTTACTGTGTCCATTAATTCAAATGCTTCTGTGTAATGTTCTATAACCTTCCTTTTACGGTTGTCGTTAAATTCGTGCAAGCCATCTATAATTTCATTCCATTTATCGAGGGATGGGATTTCATTTTCGCGTTCCGCCAATGTTTCAACTGCTGATGGATAGCGCCATTTGTCAACATGCTCCAGCATTTCCGGTCGCATGGCATTATCAATTTCGTTGATTTTTTCTTCCATATTTCTATGGTTGAAACAGGAATTCATCATATCGCAGGTCCTGTTGACGAATTGATTCACAAAATCGGTATTTTGCTTTAATCCTCGCGCCAGAATCGTATATTTATAATATTCCTCAGAATCATCAAATGCTTTTTTGAGCACATTGGATGTATAACTCACTTCATCGCAGGATTGGCCAAAGGTGATGTCAAAATCAAAGAAAAACCAGCGCCAGCGTCCGTCTAATGGATTGTTTGTGTTTGACTGTGCGTTTTTTTGTGCGCCTTTATAGCGCCAGTATTTAATATTTGTCATAACCCAATCTACATTGCCAAGAAATATTTCCGTGGAAAGATAGCTTAAGTAGTTGTCGAGATCAATTTGTGTTTTTACATAATTGTAATTTTCTTCAATGCTTAGATCGTTGTCGTCGATAAAATCGATCATATCATTATAATAATCCTCATCTCCCGGTTCACCATCAACAAGGGTGCCGCTATTTTTCAGCACAACATATTCCGCTTCTTTTTTGCCGTATTTGATTTTTAGGTATTCTTGGTCAAAGCGTTCTTTTACAGAATGTATGCCCCAATAAGCACCATTCAGAAAAACAATTACGGGTCGGATATGCTGTACATCAACATCTTGATCTTCAAGTAGTAAGTCGGCAAGATCATCCCTGGCTATGCAGTTGGGCGTATGTCCGGGGCCTCTGACCATAAAGCGTTCAAATTCGGTGATGTCGGGGCGATTAAACCAATTGTATTCGAGTGAGGATTTTCCGTATTCGTCGCGGGCATACATTCTTAGGTTTTTTTGAGTAGAATGCCTTCCGCCACCGCCATGAATGCGTGCGCCAAATTGCTGCTCAAAGGCAAGATTGCCCTCTGTATCAAAGAAATGCATCACAATGGGGCGTTCCCATTCGCGCCCTGATTCGTAATAATTTCCCAGAGCTCCTGTTGTACCATAAACATAAATTCCTGTTGGATTACTAAAAAATCCTGTTTCAGGTGTAATAATGGACATCACCGGAAGACTGTACCTATTGCTGCCTTCTGGATTGATAAAATAAGTAGCAGAGAGTGTATTGCTGGGAATGGTAGTCTCTTTAAAAGCCTTTACTTTCAGTATGTTGGTTTTGTTGATGGTGGAGTAGGGAGGAAGCCAGCCCCTATTGTTTGCCCGATCTTCATCAAAACCCGGTTTGGGGAAATCAAAGCTAGGATTAGTAGGGATCAGTGAAATAGTATTTGGCTTAATGGCTGCGTCCTGAAAAGTCAGGCTTTCGTTAAATATTGGTGAATTTTGGTCAGGCTCAGAGCCATCCAAAGTATAGCGCACTAAAATACTCGGATCGGGATGGGTATAGCTGACATTTATATTTTCTGTATAAAACCCAGAAGGGTAATTAAGCTCCGGCTCAACTGCAAATCCGTCGTATCCGTTACTTGTGTTTGATGCTCCGGGGGTTGGTGCGTCGAAATATTTTAAGCTGCCGCTTGCATCCGGTTTGTGACCATAAGAAATATTTGCCCTTAAGGGAATTGAATCCATTCTATAAATTAAATTTCCCTGATTATCTGATAATAAAAGGGCTTCACCTTTGCTTGATATTTTAAAATTCGTATGAATTTCATCGGCGGTGCTCTCTTCCTCTGTGGCAAAAACGAGTAAAAAGCCTTTAGCGGGAAGCTGTACACTTGGGAAAGACCATTTTTGTGGGTTGTCTACCTTATCGGAAAGGAAATATCCCTCAAGGTTTATTGCTGTGGTGCCTGCATTGTAAATCTCAATCCAGTCGGGATAATTGCCGTATGAATCGGTGATGCCTGTTGTATTTGATGAGAGTATTTCGTTGATATAGAGTTGCTGTGCCTTTGCTTTATGGAAAAAACCAAGGCAAATAACAAATGAAAGGACAAAAAGAAAATTGTTTTTATTAATCATGATGCAATAGCTTTTGTGTGTTTAGTATTGGCGGTACAATAATAAACTGTAATGTGTTTCTTAATTGTTTTATTTCTTAATACCTTGATCTAATATACATTAAATCAAGAAGTTAGTTAATGTTTTATACGATAGGGTAAACTGTTTTGGTATTGGCTGCTTAAGACGTCAAAAGTATAATTGTTTTTATTGATATCCAAACATAAACTCTTAATAATTCTATTATTTGTTTCGTGATTGAATTGAGCAAGTATTTTAAAATGGATATTATTGAGTTTCATAGGCAAATAAAAATCCCCCTATAGAATAGAGGGATTTATTTTTGTATGAATTTTTATTCGAACTAGTCAAAGGTGCTATCGAATCAGCACGACATATCCATCGTAAATATGCGTCACGCCCCAAGTGTCTGTCACGGTAATTGCCCATGCATACATTCCGCTTGGTGATGGTTTGCCATTTTGCTCACCATCCCAACCAGCTTCATAATCTTGAGATTCAAAAACCAATTGTCCCCAGCGGTTATACACTTGGAATAAATAAGTTTTGTCCTCAAAATATTTTCCACGAGGCCTGAAGGTGGCATTAATTCCATCTCCGTTTGGAGTGAATGCATTCGGAATAAAGAATGTAAGTTCAGGATAAATATAAACATTCTGCGTCATGGAATCACGACAGCCGTTATAGTCTTGTATCGTGAGTTCGATATTGTAACGTCCTGTATCTGAATACACATAGTCGAAGCTGCGCATAAGTGTATCGTACCCATTGTCCATATCGTACTGCCAGTATTCTATGGGTGCATCAACACTCTCGGATTCATCATTCAATTGAACCCGGGCACTTAAAATGCTGATACTGTCAGAATTCAAATGGAAGCCTGCAATTGGCCTGCGGTAAAGTTCAATCTTTGTTGAATCTTCGTTCACACAATCGAAATTGGATACAACTTCCAGTTTTACATCATGTTCGCCATAATAGAAGAGTTTGTCGATATGGTCAACATCCGTACTTGTATACTCCTCATCATCAAAGCTCCAGGTGTATACTGCGTGTTCCTGAGATGATGTATCGCGGAAAGTGAAAGTCAGGGAATCGCCGCAACCAATAGGATTATCTGCCAAAAGCGATACCTTGGGTAGATCATGGATCGCAATATTATGAAGAATAGTGTCGGCACAGCCATCGCTGGTTTTTACAACAAGTTCGACCTGATAAACAGAATCTTCAAAATATACATGTTCCGGGTTCTGCAACCTGCTTGTAAATCCATCGCCAAAGTTCCAGTACCAACGGTCTATTTCCCCATAATCGAGATAGGAATAATCTGTAAACTCTGTAGGTGCTTTTACACAGAATTTATCATAATTGAATTCTGCCTGTGGCGTATTATATACATGAAGCTCCTGACGTGAAGTATCATAAACTTCTCCGTTTTGGCCCATTGCATGAATTACGAGTTGCACGATAAATGTTCCTGTATCCGCATAAACATGATAAATTGTGTCTTGCTTTTCGAAATAGGTCATGCTGTTTCCATCACCAAACTCCCATTCCCAGTCAATCATTTGCACATCATCACTGCCTGTAAAGCTATAGTCGATAAAAGTACTTATCTGTCCGTTGCACAGAGTGCCATTCTCACTGAAATCGACAAAGAGGCATGGATAACGAACGACATTTTGTTTGAGTGAATCGATGCAGCCATTGCTGTTTTCAATAATGAGTGTGGCAATATAGGTACTGTCGTGTGGCGGATAGAAATGATAGAGGTCCGGACTGTCTGGCCAGAAAATAATTGTGTCTGTTCCATCGCCAAACTGCCAAGTCCAAGAAACAGCGCTATCGCTATGAAGTATGCTTTCGTTGACAAATACCGTGCTGTCTTCGCAGCCTGCAGGCAATGCAGTAAAAGCAATTTCAGGTGGTTGATAAACAAATACTTCGTGGCTTACCTCTGTCATACAGCCATTCTGATTATTGGCTTGTAATGTGGCGAAATAGAGCCCGGGTTCTTCATAAATATGCTGTGGATTTTCTTCGGAAGATGTTTGCCCGTCCCCAAAGGTCCATGTCCAGCCTTTTAATGTATCGCCAAGCGGAGAAAGTATTGAATCGGTAAATGTTGTTGGATATCCAAAACATGCTGTATCCGTAGTAAAATCAATTTCAAAGCCTTTTTTAACATAGACTTGCTTGAAAATAGTATCGGCACAGCCATGCTGATCTTCAATGGCAAGCATTACAGTATATGTTGCATCTGTATTCGGATAGTAGAAATACGGATTTTGCAGCGGACTGTAATATTGATTTGGATAATTGAGATCCCAGAACCATTTATTGATGGAATTTCCAATAGCCCATGAGGAATCTTGGAAGTAAATCAATGATGCTTCGCAAGCCGTATCAGAGAAAGTGAAATTCGCTGTAGGAATTGGATATACAGTAATATAGTGTTCTGTATAAGCAGTACATCCATTGGTGTCGATTACCGTAAGGCCAATCGTATAATTTCCTTCCTGTACATAGGTGTGCGAAATATCGGGATTGCCCGGACTATAAATGGAAATCACTGTTCCATCGCCCAAATCCCAATGCCATTCAGTGATGCTGCCCATTGGACTCCACGAACGGTCTTCAAACTCTATGGCCTGATTTTGACAGGTTGCAGATGTAAATGTGAATTCGGCGCGAGGCAATGGATTCACCAAAATTTGCTGCGAAATACTGCTGCGGCAACCATTCGTATCTGCAATTTCGAGTGTGGCATTAAACAGTCCTTCGCGTGTGTAAACATGATAAGGGTTCTGTAATGTTGATGTGTCGTCATCACCTGAATACGGATCTCCAAAATGCCATAACCAATTGCTTACCAGTCCATCAGAGAATGATAGGTCTGTGAAATGTGTTGTGTCACCAAAACAAACCGTATCTGCTTCAAAAGCAGGAACAGGCAAATCATGGATGATGACCGATTTCACCACCGTATCTGTACAGCCCATCGAATTGAATACGATCAGCGAAACATCAAAGGTATCTGCTACCACATATAAATGATATGGATTTTGTTGGCTGGATGTATGACCATCGCCGAAATCCCATTGCCATTCAACGAGGAAGCCGCTGTATGTTGTCGTCATATCCGTAAAATCAACCAAATAACCAAGACAAGCATCGTCATAAGTGAAATCAGCAACAGGAGCAGCAGTAATAAAGATTTCCTGGCTAATGCTGTCGATACAGCCATGCAATTCCTGAACTGTTAGCGTTACTATATAGCTTGTGTCAATTGTATTGGGTGGATACATATGCCATGGGTTTTGTTCGTTGGAGGTGCTTCCATCGCCAAAATTCCAGTTCCAGCTCACAATTTCACTTTGGTTGATGGCCGATAAATCGAGGAAGAAAACGGTGTCGTTTGAACAAGCTGATGAATAGGTGAAATTCGCAATTGGCATCGGGTTTACAACAACCGGTTTCAGGATGTTGTCAACACAGCCATTGCTGTCGCTCACAATCAGTAAGACATAATAAGTGCCTGCCGTATCGTATACGTGATAAGGATTTTGTAATATACTCGAATCGGCTGATCCTGAAGAAGGTTCGCCAAAATACCAATTCCATCCGGCCAGACCGGCTTCATTACCAACAGATTGATCGATAAAGAAAGTTGTGTCGCCAAGGCAAATAGTGTCTGAAGATACCGTAAAATCAGCCGTAGGTGGTTGATGTACATGTACTTGCTGTGTGATCGTGTCAACACAGCCGAGTAAATCGCCAACAATCAGGCGTACATTATAATCGCCAAAGTTTTCATAAACATGAGGCGGGTTTGGAATGCCTAATGTATCGCTGCCATCGCCAAAGTCCCAATTCCAATTTACTATATAACTGAATTGGGAAGTGGATTGGTCGAAGAATTGCGTTGGATAGCCAAGGCAAGCAGTATCGAAAGAGAAATCAGCCACAGGCAATGGGTTCACAAATACTGATTGTACGGTGGAATCAACGCAACCGTTCGTATTGGTGACTGTCAGGCTTACCAAATAGGTGCCGCCAACAGCATAATCGTGTTCCGGGTTCTGGATGCTGGAGGTATTCCCATCACCAAAACGCCATAACCAACTGGCGATTCCGGAGGCGTTTGGTAGGCTTTCATCGAAGAAGCTTACGCTATTTCCAAAGCAAACGCTATCGGAAGTGGAGAAAGCTACATCGGGCAACTGATGAATAATTACATCATGCGAAATAGAATCTACGCAACTCATTGTATTGGTGATTCTTAAAGTAACCTCATAAGTGCCCGGAGCTGTGTATTTGTGTACGGGATTTTCATCATAAGAGAAAAATCCATCGCCAAAGGTCCATTCATAGAGAAGTATGGAGCCTGTCGATTCATTTGCAAAGTGTGTGCTGTCGCCAAAACAAACTGTGTCGAAAGAGAACTCTGGTGTTGCCAATGGATCGAAAATCAATGGTTTCACAATGGTATCCTTACAAAGGTTTGTATTGGTGATGATCAATTGTACATTATAGGTTCCGGCAGTTTGATAGACATGCCATGGGTTTTGTTCGTTGGAGGTATTAAACCATCCTGATGTGGGATCGTCAAAATTCCATTCCCAGAAAACAATATCTGCACCGCCACCTGCACTGATATCGGTAAACCATGTTGTGTCGCAGTTCACGATATTATAAACGAAGTTTGCGTCGGGTTTTGGCTCGATAACGATCATCATTGTGGTATCGTCGGCACAGCCATTATCCCCGGAAACGCTCAGGTTAACGAAATAGGAACCTGCTGCAGCGTATTGATGTTCAGGATTTTGTAACGTACTGGCAAAGCCATCGCCAAAGTCCCAGTTCCAATTTGTAATTGCTGCGCCACCAACCATGCTCGATGCATCGGTGAAATGTACAGGCAGTCCATTGCAATGTGGGCTATCGTGTGTGAATGAGGCTACGGGCAGATGATTCACATGAACCTGCTGCACCACTTGGTCAATACAACCGGCCTGATTTGTAACAGTCAAACTTACTAAGAATAAGCCACTATTAGCATAGGTGTGCGAGGGATTTTGCAGTATGCTGCTTCCTCCATCGCCAAATTCCCAATACCATTCTGTTATGGCGCTTCCCGTCGATATGGATTCATCTTGGAACATCGTGGCCAGTCCTGCACAAACAATATCAGAACTGAATGCAGCAATCGGAAGATGTATGCTCACGGTTTTATTTACCGTATCTACGCAGCCCAGATCGTTGGTTACGATGAGTTGCACATCATAATCGCCATCATTCAAATAACGGTGGAAAGGATCCTGTGCCGTGCTGTAGTTTTGCCATCCGGAAGCGGGATCGCCAAAGTTCCAATACCAACTTGCAATGCCGGCATTATTATCTATGGTCATATCCTCAAAATAGGTTGTGTCGCAACCGGAAGTAGTGAAATTAAAGTTGCCAAATGGTGCAGGGAAAATTTCTAGGTTTTCTGAATAAATATCCGTGCATCCGGCATTATCTGTAACAACAAGGGTGATGAAATAGGAGCCCGGTGCATCGAAATAATGTGCTGGGTTTTGTTCTGATGAAGTGGCTCCATCACCAAAGTCCCAAGACCAATCTACAATGGTATTGACACCGAGGGTAAAGGATTCGTCTTCAAAATGTACCGTATCGCCCAAGCAATTCACATCATCATAGCTATAGAGTGCAACCGGTGGATAAAATACATAAACGGGTTTAACGATATTATCTTGACAGCCAATAGAATTGGTGATAGTTAAACTCACGTAATATGTGCCCGGAGCATCATAAACATGCGATGTGTTCTGAACTGTTGAGGTATTTCCATCATCGAAATCCCAGAACCATGCAACCACATTTCCACCATTTGGATTCGATAAATCCATAAAGGCAATGGCAGTGCCAAGGCAAACGGAGTCGTCGTTTACGGTAAAATCAGCATCCGGACGATTGATCGTAATGATGTCCTGAACAGTGTCGCGACAGCCCATAGCATTGGTCGAAATCAATGTAACGGCATAATCCCCGGAATGATGGTAAATATGAGATGGGTTTTGCTCTGTAGATTCATTATTCCAGATGCTGGCCGGATCGCCAAAGTTCCAGAACCATGCAACAATTGTAGTGTCATCATCCGCTGAAGCGTCTTCAAAGAAAACGGTATCGCAGAAATGGATATCATAATTAAATGCTGCAATTGGTTTTTTGCTGATCGTAATGATTTCTGAAATCTGATCGGTGCATCCTCTTGCATCGCTAACAAGCAGTGTTACAAAATATTCACCGGAAGCGAGGTATTCATGCAGTGGGTTTTGATCTGTGGATGTTGCTCCATCGCCAAATTCCCAATACCAACTTACGATTGGAAGGTTTCCAACGCCGGCAGATAAATCCGTAAACTGAATGGAATCATCCAAACAAGAGGGTGTTTCTACTTCAAATCCAGCAATTGGCCCCGGATAAATAAATATGGGCGAAACCTTTGAATCTGTGCAGCCATTGGATGTAATGATGCTTAATTGGACATTATAATTTCCATAATCGGTATAAGTGTGAGCAGGATTGGGTGCGGTGGATGTTGCGCCATCGCCAAATTCCCACAACCATGAAATAATTACATCGCCATTTGGCAGTGATTCATCGGTGAATTGTACCAGATTATTCAGGCAGCTGCTGTCCTGACTCATGCTGAAATCGGCAACAGGAGCGCTGATTTCAATAGTGTTTATTGCTGTATCCTGGCATCCAAGGGCGTTTGTAATGATAAGTTGTACATTATAAAAGCCCGGATTATGGAAGATGTGCTCCGGATGCTGTATGGTGGATGTATTCAGACTGCCCGAAGCAGGATCGTTGAAATTCCAAAGCCAGGCAATAATAGTTGTATCTGTATCTACTGATAAATCAGAGAATTGAACGCTATCGCAGCCGCTGATGTCGTGCTCAAAATGGGCAATCGGCAATGGACTTACCAAAACAGTTTGTATTTTGGTGTCGGGGCAGCTTGTGGCGTCATTTGCAGTGAGCGTTACTATATACGAACCGGCAGAAGCATACAAGTGTTTCGGGTTTTGAAGTGTGGAAGTAGTTCCGTCGCCAAAGTCCCAGAACCAGCTTGTGATCGGAATGCCACCGTATGTATTGCTGAGGTCGCTGAATTGTATGCTGTCGCCAAAACAATTGGGATAGCTGTATTCAAAATCAACAAGAGGGCCGTGGTTAATTTCTACTGAACGAATTACCATATCGTCGCAACCTTGTGAATTATGCACCAATAAACTGACGTAATAATCGCCGGCAGCAGCATAGGTATGCGTTGGGTTTTGCTGTGTGGATGTTGTTCCATCACCGAAATCCCATAGCCAATCAACAATATAATCACCATTGGAATAACTGGAGTCGTTGAATTGTGTTGGCGTATTTTTGCAAAGTGTTGCAGAGTCAACAGCAAAATCGGCAACAGGTCGGTTCACCTGCACCACTTTCGTGATGGTGTCGATGCATCCATAAGCATTTGTTGCCGTTAAGGTAACATCATAATCGCCAGCCACAGTATATTGATGGAAAGGATTTTGAAGGTTGGAGGTATTGTCGCTACCGGAAGCCGGATCGCCAAAATTCCATTGCCAATGCACTATTGTTGTGTCGATATCATAGCTGATGTCGGTGAAATATGCTGTATCGCAAGAACTGATTTGATAATTGAAATTGGCTTGCGGAGGCGCATTAATGTATATTGGTTTAATGATGGAATTGTAGCAGCCACTTGTGTCGTACACTTGTAATGTGACGGTATACATCCCGGGCAATTCATAAAAATGTTTTGGATTTTCTAAGAGTGATGAATCTCCATCGCCAAAATACCATAACCATGTGCCCACCATATTGCTACCAATGAAACTGGTTTCATCGAAGAATTGGGTGGTGTCCCCAAAGCAGTTTGGCTCATTATAGCTAAAGTCTGCAATAGGATTTGGTTTTACATTGATTTCCTTCACAATATTATCGGTGCAGCCAATGGAGTTTGTTACGACCAATGCAACATAATATGTTCCGGCAGCATCGTAGGTATGATAAGGATATTGAACGGTGGATGTTGTGCCATCGCCAAAGTCCCAATACCAGGATACAATAACATCACCTATCGTATAGGAAAGGTTGTTGAAATAGGTTGGAGAACCAACACAAGCTGTATCTGCTTCAAAATCAGCAACAGGTGCAGGCAGCACTTCAAGGGCTATTGTTGTTGCATTGCTGCATCCGTGGGCGTTTACAACAGTAAGGGTTACATTATATAATCCCGGACTGCTATAAATATGTGTTGGGTTTTGCAATGTGGAGTAGTTCGCTGTCCCTGATGTTGGATCGCCAAATTCCCAATACCAATTGGTAATTGCAGCGCCACCACCATTGCTATAGTCTGTGAAATTCGTTGTCAAACCGGCACAACTGGGCTCAATTTGGAAGAGCGCAGTAGGCAATGGATAAACAACAATCATTTTTGTTTCACTGTCGGTGCAGCCATTGTCATCGCTTACCGTTAGGGTCACCATATATTGCCCCGATGTGGTATATAAATGCCATGGGTTTTGATCGGTGCTGGTATGGCCATCGCCAAACTCCCAATACCATGAGTTTATTGGAGCCGTTGCCGGCATGGAGATATCTGTGAAATATGTTGTGTCATGCGCACAAGGCGTGGTGTACGTAAAATCAGAAATAGGAGCAGGTGCAATCACAACGCTTTGAACAATCGTGTCTTCGCAGCCTGCTGAGTTTCTCACAATTAGCTCTGCCTGATAAGTGCCTGCGCTGGTATAAGTATGTATGGGATTTTGCAGCTCCGATGTATTGTAAATACCTGATGCCGGATCATCAAAATTCCAATGCCAGTAGACCAATGTGCCTTCAATTGTTGTGGATTGATCGGTGAAGCTTGTGGTGTTTGTGGCGCAATTTCCTGTATAGCTGTATGCTGCAACAGGAGGTGGGCTGATGATCAATGTATGGCTGATTGAATTTGTGCAACTCAATGCATCTGTTATTGTTAAGTGAACAGTCTGGCTGCCGCCGGCAGGGAAAATATGCCAGGGGTTTTGGTCGGTGGATGTTGCACCATCGCCAAAGTCCCAGAACCAGCTTACTATTGTGGATGTTGCTGTGGATTCATCAGTAAAATAAATCGTATCGTTTGAGCATGTTACAGAATTATAAGAGAATTCCGGTTCAGGAAGTGGATGAACAATCACAGCTTCCGTATGTGTTGAAGTACAGCTAAATTCATCGGTAACAATAAGATTGGCATTAAAACTCCCTGATGCTGCATAAAGGTGTACTGGGTTTTGCAGTGTTGATGATGCACCATCGCCAAAGTCCCAAACCCAATTGGTCAGGTTGCCACCGGATGTACTTAAATCGGTGAAGTGTGTGGAATCGCCAAAACAAACTTCGTCGCTTTCAAAATCAACAACAGGAAGTTGATGTACAACAGCTGCTTTTATGATTGTATCGCGGCAACCATTGATATTCTCAACAATCAGCATAACATTATAAATACCCGAAGCGGCATAAGTATGCACCGGGTTTTGTTGTGTGCTGCTTGCTCCATCGTCAAAATTCCAGCTCCAGAAATTGATGTTCCCGCTAGTGGACGAAGATAGATCGAAGAAACTGCTTGCTTGTCCGAGGCAGACATCATTTACAGAGAAATCGGCCATTGGTGGAGGCAGTACTTCTACTTGTTTTACAATGGAGTCTGTACAAGAATTTCCATTTGTAATGATGAGCGTTACATTATAAATACCTGCTACAGTATAGATATGCCATGGGTTTTCATCCGTGGATGATTGTCCGTCGCCGAATTTCCATAAGCGTGAGCTAATGCTGCCGCCATTTGGGGTGGAAGTGTCTGTAAACCAAGTTGTATCGCTTTCACATGCGTTGATGTATGTGAAATTAGGCGAGGGTAGGTGGTAGACCGTAATTGTTTGAATTACTGTGTTCGTACAGCCTGCTTCATCAGTGATGCTGAGAGACACATCATAATCGCCTGAAGCGAGATAAGTGTGAGTCGGGTTTTGATCGTTACTGGAATATCCATCGTCAAAATCCCATGACCATGCAGTAACTGCACCATTGGGTGAAGTAGATAAGTCGTTGAATTGTGTAGGATTATTCAGGCATAATGGACTGGCACTGAAATCAGCTGTTGGGTGCGGATGGATGGTAACGGGCTTTATTACCGTATCCGTACATCCATTGCTATTGATAACAATCAGCTGCACATCGAAATTACCTGAACTTGCATAGGAATGTGTTGGGTTTTGGTCTGTAGAAGTGCTTCCGTCGCCAAAATTCCATGCCCAGCTTACCAGATTGCCAACCGGCGATGATGAATAATCGATGAAATGTGTCGGACTGCCGAGACAGGTCGTATTGGTTTGGAAGTCTGCCAAAGGAACTGAATAAACAGGCACATTTTTGCTTACAGAGTCGATACAGCCGGAGCCGTTTTCGATTATCAGCCAAACTTCATAATATCCATCGTTGGCATAAAGGTGGCTTGGGTTTGTGGCTGTGGATGTTGCTCCATCGCCAAAGCGCCATAATCTGCTAACAATGCCTGCTCCGCTAATTGGAGTGAGGTCTGTAAATTCTGTGGCAAGGCCTTCGCATGGTGTTGTATAATCAAAATCGGGTTCCGGTTTTGCATCCACTGTAATGATGTGATTGATGGTTTCTGTGCATCCCCAATCATCTGTTGCAGAAAGCATTACATTATAATTTCCGGCAAGATCGTATTTGTGTACAGGATCGTGGCCTGTGGCTGTATTGCCGTCACCAAAATCCCAATCTATAGACGTGAGAACGGTTACCGGTGTCAGCAGAGTATCATTGAAGTGCGTTGAATCGCCAAAACAAACCTGATCGGCAGAAAAATCAATGCTAAATGGAGGATTAAGCAGAATGGGCTTGGCAATGCTATCGCTGCAACCTCTTGCATTTGTAACGGTGAGGGTTACAGTAAATGGTGAGTGTGTAGTGAAAATATGTGTTGGGTTCTGTACTATGGAATAATCCCCATCGCCGAAATCCCAATACCAACTCACGATTGGTGAGCCATTGGCCAAAGAAGTGTCCGTGAACTGTATCAACTCGCCAACACATTGGTTCGTATAATAATATCCCGGAACGGGCAGGCTGTCAACAACCACATCATGGCTGATAATTCCCAGACAACCGTTTTCGTCGGTGACAGTAAGTTCCACCTGATGAATGCCCCAATTGCTAAAGGTATGCTCCGGATTTTGCAGGTTGCTGCTTCCTCCATCACCAAAATTCCAGCTCCATGCCACAATATTTGTTGTGATTCCGTAAGACAGATCTGTGAAATGTGTTGGATTGCCAAAACAAGCTGTATCATTGGTGAATTCTGCAACCGCGCCCGGATTTACAAGAATATCGCGCCAAAGTGTATCCTGACATCCATTGCTGTTTGTGATGGCAAGCATTACACTATATGTGCCGGGAGCAGTGAAAATATGCGTTGGATGTTGCAGAGTGGAAATGCTGTCGTCTCCGGCTACTGCATCATCAAAATGCCAATACCAATTACTGATGGAAGGGCTGTGTGCTTGGCTTAAATCCGTAAATGTTGTTGGTATTCCAAAACAAACCGTATCAAAAGTAAATAATGCCACAGGCAATGAATCCACAACAACTTTTATCGTTGTATCGTCCTCGCAGCCATTCAGGTTGCTGACGCTCAAATGCACCAAAAACGTATCTGCTGTAGAATAGGTATGCACCGGATTTTGCAGAGTGGAACTACTTCCATCCCCAAAATTCCAGAGCCAAGTATTTAGGTTTGTGCCGCCATCATAAGAAATATCTGTGAAAGCGGTTTCGTAGCCGAGGCAAACCTGTGCAGCAAGAAAATTAGCTGTTGGTAATGAGTCTACGATGATTTCCTGAGTGATACTGTCGGTGCAGCCGTTGGTGTTTTCAATAATTAAAGTAACATCATAAGCGCCGGGCTGGCCATAAATATGGAATGGATGAGCTCCTGATCCTGTGCCGCCATCGCCAAAATACCAGCTTTGATTATTGATGCCCGAAGAATTTGCCATGCTTAGATCGGTAAACCATGTTGTATCGCCGAGACATGCTTGTGAATAAGAGAAGGCAGGCAGAGGCAAAGTGTCTACCTGAACCTGAATAATGGCTGTATCTGCACAAGCATTTGTATTGCTTACGATCAGTTGGGCATCATAGATTCCGGCTGCTGGGTAAATATGCGATGGCTCAATATAATCCGGATATACAATAAGTGTATCTGTGCCATCTCCGAAATAGTAATGCCAATTATTGTTTAAGGTTCCATGCGATATGGAGGATTCTGTGAATTGTGTGGCATAACCAAAACAGACCGTATTTGCGGAGAATGCTGCTTCCGGAATGGAGTCGATAAAAATACTTTTTGTAATGGAATCGGTGCATCCCATGGGTTTTGTAACCACCAGTTTTACATTAAAGGATCCGCTGTTGGCATAAGTGTGGCCGGGGTTTTGCTCAGTAGAGCTTTGTCCGTCACCAAAATACCATTGCCATGTGCTAATGCTGCTTCCTGTTGTATTGCTGAGGTCGGTAAATTGTGTTTCTGTTCCCAAGCATCCTGATGTATAACTGAAATTCGCATCGGGCAATGAATCTGTAAATATGGTTTGTACAACCGTATCCTGACAGCCGTGTGAATTGCTTACAATGAGGGTGACAGTATGGTTTCCATAGGTGTTGAAACTGTATGTTGGGTTTTGCGTGGTAGAGGACCAGATATTATCAATATCCCAATGCCATGTCGTAATTGCGCCATTGTTCGGATCGCTTTCGTCATAAAAATGTGTTGCCCGATCAATACAACTCGCTGAATATGAAAAATCAGCACTTGGAAGTGTATCCACCTGAACGCTTTGGATAATTGTATCCGCACAGGCATGTTCTGTGGTTACAATCAAACGAACATCATAGAGGCCTTCATTTGCATAATAATGTTTTGGGTTTTGTAGGATGGATGTGCCGCCATCGCCGAATGACCAATCCCAAGCAATAATGTTTCCACTCACTCCATTGGAAAGGTCTGTGAATTGGGTTGTGTCGCCAATACATGCTTGTGAATATTCAAAATCTGCTGTGGGTAGTTGCCGCACAAGAATATTGATGCTTGTGTCGTGCTGACAACCATTGCTGTTTGTAACGCTCAACTGCACAGTATATGTCCCTGGAGCTTCATAAAGATGGGCAGGGTTTTCCAGAGTTGAAGTGCTGTCATCACCAAATTGCCAGTACCATGCTGTAAGTATTGCTCCCGATCCTGATGAAAGGCTTGTAAAATGCGTGCTGTCGTTAAAACAAACACTATCGGCTTCAAAATTAGCGACAGGCAATGGGTAAACGGTAACAATTTGTGTTGTATCATCGAAGCAGCCAAGACTATTGGCAACGGTAAGTTGAACGGGGAAATCACCCGAACTCAGGAAGAGATGCTTCGGGTTTTGTATTGTCGCGCTTCCGCCATCTCCGAAATCCCATGACCAATTAATCAATCCCGGATCTGAATGGGCAATAGATGAATCGCTGAAGATTGTTGAATCGTTGAGGCAAACCGTTGTAAAACCAAAATCGGCTACGGGTAATGAATCAACAATAATCCATGTTGATGAAGCTGCTCCGCAACCATTGGCGTTTGTTGTATTCAATGTTACTTCGTATTCGCCGGGGGCAGTATAGAGGTGTTTCGCATTGAAATCACTGCTTGAAGCACCATCGCCAAATTGCCATGTCCAACTGACGAGAGTTGTGTCTGCACCATCGGAGAGGTTTGTAAAGCGGGTCGTGTCTGAGAAACATTCGCGCGTCCAAGTAAATTGTACATTGGGAAGCGAATCAACCTTAATTGTTTTGCTAACGCTTTGGCTACAGCCTGCTGTATCGATGACTAAGAATGTTGCGCTGTATAATCCTGCACTTGGGTATTCATGCTCCGGATCGCGTTGGTTGCTTTGGGTTCCATCACCAAAATACCATGTAATTGATGCGATTTTGTCGGATCCAATAATTGTTGTGTCATTAAAATGGGTCAGTTGGCCTTCGCAAACCGTATCGAATGTGAAATTCGCTCCAATAGGCGCTTTTACAAAAACAGAATCGAAGATGGAATCCATACATCCTCTGTTGTTTGTGAGCGTAAGACTGACAAGGAATGTGCTGTCCCAGTTTTCGTAATAATGAATCGGATTTGTTTCTGAGCTGTAATACTCATCGCCAAAATCCCAATACCAGCTGCTCAGGCTACTGCCATTTCCATTGGATGCATCCGTGAAATAGACAAAATAACCTGTACAACTATCTGTGTATGTGAAATTTGGAATTGGTAAAGAGTCGACAAGAACCATTTTTGTGATGGAATCGGAACAACCGATATCATCCGTAACAGTTAATTGTACTTCATTTAATCCCCAAGCATCAAAAATATGTGCAGGGTTTTGGTCTGTACTGCTTCCGTTTGCAAATTCCCACTGCCATGCACTTAGGCTGCTCGATGCTGAGCTGCTGAGGTCGGTCAGGTTGCTGAGGTTTCCAAAACAGGCTGTATCGCTTGTGAAATTAACAACGGGGATGGCATTTACCATCACGCTGTCTGCTATGGTGTCTGATATACAGCCGTTGGCGTTGTATACGACTAATTGTACACGGAATTTTCCGGCCGTAGCATAGGTGTATTCAATGTCTGTACTTGCAGGAATGTTGATGATGCTGTCGTTGCCATCGCCGAAAAACCAATGCCAGCTACTCAAGTCGGCATCGCTACTTAGGCTCAGGTCGGTGAGATGTGTTGGATTGCCAAAACAAACTGTATCGCTTGTGAAATCTGCAATAGGTCTGGCGAAATTATAAATTGCTGTGTCCGCAGTGGCAATACATGCGCTATCGTCTGTTATGTTCAGTTGATATGTGTTCGCGAACAGATTGAATATTGAATCGGGATTGGCAGGCAATACATCGCCTGAGCTCCAGGAATAATTGTATGGAGTTGTTCCACCGCTTACATTGGCAAGGATCCATGCGCTGCTGTCCTCAATACAAATGCTGTCGGCACTCAGTATAAAATTGATGCTGATCGGCAATGGTTCTGTAAGAGTAATAGTGTCATAGGAATGATAATTAAAAGCATCGGTAACGATTAGGCTAAAAGTCCCTGCTGTCAGGTTGTTAAGAAGCGCATCAGAGCCAATAATAGTTGCTGATGGTTCTTTTTTCCATGCGTACATATAGGGCGTTGTGCCTCCCGTAACCGTTGCTTCGATCCAGCCATCATTAAAGCCGTTACAGCTAATGTTTGAACTGTCAATTGTGATTAAAAATTGTCCGGGTTCTGTGAGGATTGTACTATCAATAATTGTACAATTATGCGCATCCCTGATGGTGTCGATATAATAAATTCCGGCACTTAATCCATTGATTGTTGGTGTATTGGCACCGGTACTCCATGAATGTGTGTAGGGTGGGGTGCCGCCAGATGGTGTTGCTGTGATTTCGCCATCTGTGCATCCGCTGCAAGTTGGATTTGTATTGCTGAATGCATTTGCAAGAACAGCAGGATCGCTAAGGATTTCGGGATTGGAAGCCCAAACTGTTTCGCAGGCTTCATCATCGCGTACGCGGATGGTATAACTTCCACTGGTAAGTCCTGTAAATATCGGATTATCAAATTGGTAGCTGCTGCCATCGTTGATAGAATACCTTAAGTCGCCGGTTCCTCCAATTGCTGTGATTGTGATGCTTCCGTCATTAAAGCCATTACAGCTTGGGTCAATACTGCTTACATCGCTGATTGTGATGCCATCAGGTTCTGTGAGAACAACAGGATTTGACGCATATGTTGCAGCGCAATTATTGGCGTCTTTTACGTCAATATTATAGCTTCCTGCCGCAAGGTTGATAAATATATTCGATACCTGCCATGTGGTTCCGCCATCAATTGAATATTGCAAAGAGCCTGTTCCTCCTGCCGCTGCGATATTGATAATGCCATTTGTATCTCCATGGCAACCTGTTATATTGGTTGTGGCAACATTGCTGATGTTTATTTCTGTGGGTTCACTAATACTTACAAGCCTGATGTGGTCGCAATTGCTTGAATCGGTAACAGTTAGTGTGTATGTTCCTGCTGTAAGACTATAAATGGAATCTGTTGTATAACCGCTTGGCGTGCCCGGAGTCCATTCATAGGTGAATGGTGAGATGCCTCCGCTTAATTCGGCAGAAATCCATCCGTCATTGCCTCCATTACAACTTATATCAGAAGAGTCTATTGTGATTATAAGCTCATCTATTTCGAATGCAGCATCTGTATGCAATGTGCAGCCGTTGGCGTCTTCGATGTGCAGTGTGTAATCTCTTGAAGTAATATTATATAAAGAATCAGTATTTGATCCGGGAAAAGAATGGGGTGTCCAGTGGTAAGTAAAAGGATTTGTTCCGCCATGCACATTTGCTTTGAGCCAATAGCCATTATCTGAGCAATCTGCATTACCATAGGTAAAAGCAACGAAGATGGAATCAGGCTGATAAATTGTAAAACTGGTATCGAGCAAACAATTGAGTGAATCGCTGATCTGTAGGATATATGTTCCTGTATCGAGATTCATAAGATCGGCATCCGTGCTGAATGGGAGGCCATTGTGTGTCCAAGTAGTATTATAATGGATATCGGGCTCTGTAAAGGGTGTCCCTCCGGCAATTGTGAGGTCTATGGCGCCATCAGTAAGGCTATGGCAGCTAATGCTGTCAACAACAGCAGTCAGGCTAATAGGAGCAGATGGCTGTGTAAGGGTAACATCGACAGAATCAATTACGGGAGCAGCATCGGTAATAATGATACGGTAATCGCCTGCTTCAAGGTTTGTGATGCTTGCTTCATTTCCGATAATTGTTCCTTCAGGCAGTTTTTTCCAGACATAATTATATGGAGTATTTCCTCCAAGCGGGATGGCAGTAATCCAGCCATTATTTCCACCAAAGCAACTGATATTGGCTGAATCAATGGCGATGGATAATTCCTGTAAGTATACCTCTCCCCATGCCTGACATCCGCGATGGTCAGTTACAGTATCAATAAATGTTCCGGCATTGAGGTTGTAAATAGAATCTTGTGTTCTTGCATTGCCACCGAGTGTAACATTATTTGTCCACCAATGGGTATAAGGCCCAAAGCCTCCGGTAGGAACTGCTTTTGCCCAATAGGTTAAGGGTGGTCCCAAATCGGTTCCTGTACTAAATGTTAGATAGAGCGAGTCGGGTTGAAAAATCTGAACGCTATCATAAGCCATACATCCATGCGCATCCGTAATTGTATCTGTGTACATTCCGGCAGGCATATTGGTAATAGTAACATCTGTGCTTCCTGTTTCCCAATGATGTGTGAATGGTCCAGTGCCTCCTGTGATGCTAAATTTGGCCCATCCGTCAGACATTCCAAAACAAGTAACTGTATGCTGAATAGGGTTCATCACTATAGTATCCGGTTGACCTGTTGTGGCGGTGTCGGGAATAGCTGCTGTTCCGTTCCAATTGTAATAACATCCGTTATCATCCATCACCATTATCGGGTGGTCACCTGCACATAAACCGCTTATTGTATCATTAGAAGTGAAGTTGCTACCTCCGGAAAGGCCAAAATCCCCAGAATAATTAAGGGGGATTGTATCGTTTGCTAATGTGGAATCTCCTCTGGCAAATACTATAATTTTACTATTGCAATCGCCATAACACAGTGCATCAATGCTTTGAGTGCTGTCGATAATGATTTGAGGCGGTGCATAGATAAAGATGGAATCTGCAATTTCGGAAGGGGAGCATGTTCGTCCAGAACGGATTTCCTGGAAATGTATTTCGTAATAACCTGAATCTAAATCCGTGAAAAGATTTGAATCCTGCCAGCCTGTAATAGCTGTTGTGCCCTTGAACAATTTGTATTGCAATGTGCCCAAGACTCCGGACATATTGATTTCTATTTGTCCGTTGTGGCTATAATTACAAGGATTTACATTTTGAACGATTATGGTATCAACTGCAAGGTATTCTTCATCAAATATCCAGTTAATGGAATGATCATCAATAGAGCGTGTGGCCGTATCTGGTGCAATGCCTATGCCGGTTGGGTCATAAAAATTTTGTGCATGGACATAGCCAATGCGCACATAAATCAGGTTCAATACAGAATCGGAAAAAAGTATGGCCGGATTGGGCGGGGAGCCATGCATGCCAGAAGTATCAGCCATGATCACTGTATGCTCACAGAGGATGTCGCCAATAAGGTTGAAATTATCACCTTCTATGGATTGCGTATTATTTTGGCCCAGGTACATCGTATTATGCAAATCGCCGGGTCTGTATCGGTAAAAAGCCACTTCATTCAATTGGTTGTCTCCGGAATTGATGTAGCCATCTCGGTGGAATTCAGCGTAATTGAGTTCATTATTGTCTCCAATTAACTTGCCGGTTCCATTATAAAACACAGAATCAGCCTCATTGTCATCTCCATAAATGGTGCCTGTTCCAGAATTATTAAGGGTATTAAATTCGATATTGTTGAAGGAACAATTATCGGTATAAATTTTACCGGTTTTAAAGAATTCTACATTGTAATAGGACAGGTTCTCTCCTGCATCCATTACAGTATAATCAGGCAGTATGCCCCAGAATTGGATTAAAGATGTTCCGGCATCAAATGTTAAAAGGTGGCTGTTTTCCACTTCCCATGAATCCTGATCTTCTCCGCCGCTCTTATTCACTTGGATGATTGAATTGCCTAGCGTAAGGCTTCGTGTTTGAGAACCAACACATTTAAAGTAATCGCAGGTTACATAAGCTCCGTTTGTATTGAGATGACCATGCAAAAGATATAAGGTCTGGTCAACGGTAAAATCGTCGAGGAGGATCCATTCCCCCGCACCTTCAAAATAAATATTTCCGTAGAATGTTTTTCCATTTGATTGAACTGTGTTGCCTGCATCGGCAGATTTGAATCCGATACTTTTTACCCCAAAATTAAATTCCATGTTTGGGTTCAGGGTAATTGAGCCATAAATATTTAATGCTTTTTCACCATAGAAACTTGGTCCATTTAGAGCGCCGGACCAATCCATATCATGACAGTAAATATCATCGACAATTACCTTGACTTCATCACCCGGGCTAAACCCTGAATTGGCATCAAAGAAAACATTGTCTGTTTGTGTTGGAGCTGTGGCATAAGCTCCTCCGGCACCTCCAGAGCTGTTAGCCCAATGCGCCATTTGATCCCACTGCCCATTTCCTCCAACCCAATAATAATCGTTTTGGGCGAGTAGTGCGGTTGGAAGTAGGAATAAAATTATTGATATCGCCAGAAGAATCCGGATACTTTGGATGCGTGCAAGGGTAGTTTCTATAACCATAAGTCCTTTGTTTTTCTTAAACATAATAATACCTGACCAATACTGTCAATTGATCCGGTCGGCAATTCAAGCAAACAGTGGCAAATAAATGCCAATATTTTGGGAGGACATGTCAAACGCTCTTTTAACTTTTCCTCAATTTTTTCGTCCTGTTCTTTTCGTCTAATTTTCAGACATAATGCAATACATTTATGTTGCATCAGTATCCTTAATTAGAATAAGTCAATTTTACGGCAAACAGGCTTTAAAGTTACTAATTAATCTGTTATTTTTATGTTTCGTTTTAACGAATAAGCATAACATTTCCTTTATAGACTTCTTTTGTGCCTGAATTGTCCCTCAGGTTAATGATCCAGATGTATAATCCAACCGGAACTTCCTTGTCTTTATAGGTTCCGTCCCATCGGTCATCAATGGAGCTGCTCTCAAAAATAAGATTGCCCCAACGGTTAAAAATTAGAAATTCAAAAGATTTTTCTTCAAAGTATAGTCCGCGTGGGCCAAATGTGGCGTTTAGCCCATTGCCATTTGGTGTAAATGCATTGGCAATATAAAAGGATAATTCAGGATAAATCCTTATCATTGTGGTGTCTGTGTCTGTACATTGATTTTCGTCAGTCACCTTCAATAGTACTTCGTAGCGGCCTGTATCTGCATAGGTGTGTACAGGATTCTCTTCCCTGATTTTCTCGCGATCGCCAAAATTCCAATAATAATCAATTATAGGTGCTTCTCCTTCAATCGACTGATTGCCAAAAAATTCTATCTCGGGATTTAATCCGCTGGCACTATCCGGTTGGAATTCAATGATTGCTTCAGGTGGAGTAAAAATATTTACATAAATGGAGTCTTCAGCGCTACATCCCTCCATGCTCATATCTTCAAGATATACCGTATAATTGCCAATTGCATAGGTGTGCCCCAGGCTTTCATAGCTCGTTGTTGTGCTGTATCCATCTCCAAAACGGAATGTTCTTTTAATGATCATTCCGCTGGAAATTTCCGATTCATCAACAAAAATAATGAGCGATGAATCGCCACAAGCTGTTTCAGGGCTTGCCCTGAAGCTCATTTCCGGCAGAGGGTTGATGCTGATATTTTTAATTAAACTATCTACACAGCCTGAATCTGAAATGTTTTTTAGCATGACCGGCCAATTATTGACTTCCGGGAAATAGAATTCCGGCGATGCTTCATTGCTGTAGTCTTGGGGACCAAATTGCCATAAGCGATAGGCTATGCTTCCACTGCTGATGCTGCTTTCATCAAAGAAATGGGTTGTGTCGCCCAGACAATGGTTTTCGCTTGTAAAGGTGGTTTTGGGCAAGCTGTGGATATGGATGTTTTTCCACAAAGTATCGGTATATAATTCGTTGTTAATAAGTGCGGTTATGGCCATATAAACGGGATATGTACCCGGTAGGAGCCATGTGTGCAAAATATTATCGCGTTTTTCGGTATAAGTAAGCTGATCCCCATCGCCAAAGTCCCAGTCATATCGTATAATACTGATGTCGGGGCTTCCTGTATAGCTTAAATCTTCGAGGATTTGTGTTTGCCGCTCGCAAGTGCTTTGATTGATGATGCGAAAATCAGTATAAAAACAGGGCAGGCGCTCTACTAAAATGCTGTCCGTATCGGAGCAGCCATTGCTGTTTGTGATCTTCAGGCGAACCCAATATGTACTATCGTTCGGAGCGTACAAATGCCTTGGGTTTTGTAGGTTGGATGTGTTGAACATGCCCGATGTAGTGTCGCCGAAATCCCAAAGCCATTCGGTGATTTCATCGGCATTGGCTATGCTTTGGTCTTGAAAATAAGTACTGTCGTAACAAGCTGATTTGCTTGCAATAAATTCTACTTCGGGACTTTTATAGATATAGATTATTCTGCTGATTGAGTCAATACATCCTTCTGCATCTGTTGCCCAAAGCTTGATTTCAACCGGGCCGCTGTCATCGAAGCTGTGCCAGATTGAATCGGCATCTGTAGTGATTGGCTCATTCTGGCCAAAGCGCCATTTCCATTGTTTTACTGTATCGCCAGGAGCGAAATGCATGGCCTGAAACAGAACAGAGTCTTTGGGGCAGGCTTCATTATATGTGAAATCGATCCTGAAACCCGGGGCAACGCATACTTCTTTTGTAATGGAATCGGAACAGCCTTTACTATCTGTGGCAATGAGCTTTACCTGATAACATGTGTCGGTGATATCATAGACATAATCAGGGTTTTCCCAGATGCTGAAATAATTGGAATCTAATTGCCATTCCCATTTTATAATGCTCGCAGAAGGATTCCATGTTGAATCATAAAATTGCACAAAACCATCATCACAATAGGTGTTTTCCCAAGTGAAATTTGCTCTCGGAATATCCAAAATGCCAATATTTTTCTCAATCGTTGCGGTACAACCGTTTTGATCTGTAGCACTTAAACGGACAAGATAAACGCCCGGATATCGATAAATGTAATTTGTGTCACGGGCAAAAGAATGCCCTGTTGTATCCCCAAAGTCCCAGTACCATTCGGTTTCCGTGCTGCTGTTTCCTTGATTTATCCCACGAAATTCTGTGGCGTTTCCCAAGCAGGCGACACTGAAATTAAAATCAATAACCGGCGATGGGCGCACAATAACCTGTTTAATAATGGAGTTCTCACAGCCATAAATATCACGCACACTTAGTGCAACATTAAAAGTGTCTGCATATGTAAAATAATGTCTGGGGTTTTTCCCGTATTGGGTTTGTCCATCACCAAATTCCCATTTGCGCTCTACAATATCACCGGAAGTGAAAATAGTATCAATAAATTGGGTGGTATCGCCAAAGCAAACGGTATCGTAAGTGAAATCTGTAAATGGAGCTTCGTTTATTGTAACATCTTGTATTACTGTGTCATAGCATCCTCCGGTATTGGCAACAATCAGTCTGACGGAATAGGTGCCGCTTTCAGTATAATAATGTACTGGATTGGGAATGCTTGCGCTTCCTCCATCACCAAAATCCCAATTCCATAGATGAATGATGCCAATTGTTGTGCTGCTTTGGTCGTAGAACTCTGTAAATTCCCCAGAACATGGTGTGTTCATGCTATAAGTGAATGCTGCTTCAGGTAATGGCATTAATTCAATGGTTTCACTATGGTTTTTAGAGCAGCCATTCGTGTCCGTAACCGTGAGGTTTACTGTGTATTCCAGCAAGCCATCAGTGTATAAGTGCGTTGGGTTTTGGAGATCTGAACTTTGTCCGTCCCCAAAATCCCAGAACCAAGAGGCTAATTCAGAATAATTGGCAAAGGAAAGATCGGTGAATTGAACGCTATCTGTGATGCAACTGCTGCTGTATGTAAAATTGGCAAAGGGTTTTGGATGAATCTCTACGGGTTTTAAAATATCATCGCGGCATCCATTGCTGTCTGTTACCATTGATAGTGTATAATATGTTGCAGCAGAGTCATATATGTGCCAAGGGTTTTGTAAAATGGAGGTGTCGTTATTGCCCGATGCCGGATGTCCGAAATACCAGTTCCAGCTCGCCAATGGAGCACTCGCCGGCGTCGATTGGTCTTCAAACCAGATTGTATCGCCCTGACAAGTGGCGTCATTGCTGATGATAAAATTGGCTTCAGGCAATGGATAAACTATTATTTCTTTGCTGATGGTGTCCATGCAGCCCCATAAGTCGGCGATGATCAGCTGGACAGTATAGGTGCCCGGATTTTCATAAACATGGGGCGGATCAATAATATTCAATGTGTCGCTACCATCGCCAAAATGCCATTCCCAGTAGGTGACAAAGCTATACTGTGAGCCCGATAAATCCATGAAATTTGTTGGATAACCCAAACAAACTGTATCGAAAGTGAAATTTGCTACAGGATCGGGATTGACAAAAATAGGTTTCGTTAAAGTATTGCTGCAGGCATTTGTATTGGTGATGCTCAGGCTGATAAAATACAAACCGGGCACGGTATAGGTATGTGTTGGGTTTTCTTCTGTGGAAGTATTTCCATCACCGAAATTCCATAAGCGACTTGTGATTCCTGTGGCATGTGCCACACTAAGATCGGTAAACTGAACCTCATGAAGCAAACAGGTGGTGTCGGACATATCGAACATTGGCTCAGGCAGTGTGTCAACGAGTACATTTATTGTTGTGGAATTGCTGCATTGAATCTGGTTGGTGATGCTGAGCGTTACCGGATTCAGTCCATGCTGTGCAAAAGTAAATTCAGGGTTTTGCTGTGTGGAAGAATGCCCGTTGCCAAAATCCCAGTTCCAAAGTACAAGATTGCTTCCTGTTGAAGTATCTGTAAAATGTGTAGGATTGCCCAAGCAAACTGTATCAAAAAGAAAACCAACATCGGGCTGTGCATCAAAAAAGACAGGCTTGCTGATACTGTCGGTACAGCCTCCTGAAGTTGTTGCAATCAGCTGAACGTTATAGGTGCCTGTTCCGCTGAAAATATGCCATGGGTTTTCTTCTATGGAAGTGTTAAAAGCACCGGAGGCCGGATCATCAAAATTCCAATGCCAATAAATCACATTATTGCCCATTCCATTGCTTATATCGGTAAACCATGTTGTATCGCAATTTGGGATATCAAAAAGGAAATTGGCCTGAGGATAATTGCTGATTTCGATGGCTTTTGTTTCTATGTCATTGCAGCCATTTTCATCATAAACCATCAATGTTACAATATAATTACCCGGAATTGGGTAGGCATAAACAGGATTTTGTTCCAAAGAAAAAGCTCCGTCGCCAAAATCCCAGTACCATGAAATAATAGCAATACTTCCACCCGTTGTATAACTCTGGTCTTCAAAATAAACGTTCTCATTTCTGCAAACAAATGGCTCCATCTGGAAATCCGCAATGGGTGGATATTCTACATAAACCGGCTTCACAATTTGGGAAACACATCCTAAATTATTTGTGACGGTAAGAGCCACAAAATAGGTTCCGGCAGCAGTATATGTATGTACAGGGTTTTGAATTGTGCTTGATGTTCCATCGCCAAGATCCCAATACCAGCTGACAATTGCGCCGCCGGGCGACCATGAAATATCGGTGAAATTGGTGCTTTGTCCTAAACATGGCGAATTTGTATTGAAGTCAGCAACAGGACGGTTTATAACAATATTTTTTACGATTTCTGCTTCGCAACCTGTTGCATTGGTGATTTTTAATTGCGGTTGATATGTGCCGGGCATATAATAAATATGCAGGGGGTTTTGCTCGGTGGAATGGTTTTGCCAGCCTGAAGCAGGATCGCCAAAATCCCACAACCAGCCAATAATTGTAGTATCAGAATCTGAGGATAAATCGGAAAACCATGTGGTGTCGCAATCGGGCGTATCTGTTATAAAATTTGCATTTGGTGCCTGATGGATGCTGATGTTGCGCACACTGTCGTCAATACAGCCAAAACTATTGGTCACTTGCAGGCTTACCTGATAATTGCCCGAATTGCTGTAATTGTGCACAGGATTTTGCTCGGTGCTTGTTGTTCCATCGCCAAAATCCCAAAGCCATTCGCTGATATCGCCCTGCCATATGCTCGATGAACCATCATAAAAATATACTTCTTCATCGATGCATAATAAATTGCTGTAATCAAATGCTGCAAAAACCCCCGGGCTTATAAAAACAGGACGAATGGAGTTATCGGTGCAGCCAATGCTATTGCTTACCGTTAGTGTTACAAAATAGCTTCCCGCTTCTTCATAGGCATGTTGTGGCGATTGCTGGTTTGATGTTGTCCCATCCCCAAAACTCCATAACCATGATTGTATGCTTCCGCTGCTGCTCGATGATGTGTCTGTAAATTCTAGATGCAAACCCGCACAAACGCTGTCCTGATCAATAATGAACCCGGCCACAGGCCTATTGTCGATGGTGACCGTTTTTATAATCGTGTCGGAGCAATAGGCTTCTGTAGAGACAATAAGCCTGACGTTATAAATTCCTGCCTCTGAATATAGATGCAATGGGTTTTGTTCCGTGGAAATATTGTCGGGGCCTGATGCTGGATCATCAAAATTCCATTCCCAATATGTGATTGGGAAAAGGGGCGCATAGCTTAGATCGTTAAATTGTACGCTATCGCAGCCATAAATATTATGCTGGAAATCAGCGGTGGGAACTGGCTGCACCGAAATCAAGTTTTCTGCCAGATCAAAACATCCGTTTTCATTGCTTACCCTCAGGGAAACCATATAATCGTTCGCTATAGAATAGAGATGTTTCGGATTTTCCTGATTGCTGTTTTGACCATCGCCAAATTCCCAATAATGCGAAACAATACTACCGTTTCCTAATGCTGCAGATTGATTTTCAAAAATAATGCTATCACCAAGGCAAACTGGCGCATCGCTTATGAATGAGGAGATTGGGTTTCCGTGAATTTCAATGCTTTGCATTTTTTGGCTTATGCAGCCATTGATGTCTGTTACGCTCAGTCGAATTTGATAAATGCCTGAAACGGAATAAGCATATTGTGGATTGCTTTCGGAAGAAGTGTTGCCATCGCCAAATTCCCAGAACCATTCAATAAGATTAATGCCTGTCGATTCATCCGTGAACTGAACGGGAATTTCAGGGCAATAATGGCTTGCTGCCATAGAAAAATCTGCCGTAGGATGCTCAATGCTAATAGTTTGTAGGGCTGTATCGCTGCAGCCTGCTATATTGCTTGTAATAAGCCTGATTTGATAGGTTCCAGGATTATAGAACAGATGGTAAGGGTTTTGTTCGGTGCTTATATTGGCTGAGCCTGATGCAGGATCCCCAAAATTCCATAACCAGCTCGAAATTGTGCTCGAGGGTGCAATGCTCAGGTCTTCAAATACTGCCGAATCGCAATCGAAAAGCTGAACATCAAAATTACTGATAGGCTTTTGTAAAATTTCAATGGTTTTGGAAGTGTCTGAAGAACAGCCTGCTGCATCAGTAATGTGCAGATTAACAGAATATACGCCTGTGTTTGTATATAGATGTTCCGGATTTTGAAGGCCGGATAAGCCTCCATCGCCAAATTCCCATTGCCATTGAATAATAGTTTGTCCCGAAAGGGAAAGTGATTGATCGTTAAATTGTGATGAATCTCCCTGACATAAAGCTGTTTGTGTGCTGAAATCTGCATAAGGGGATTGCAAAACATGAATTATTCCCTGACAACTATCGGAGCAGCCTGATGCACTTTGTATAAATAATTTCACTTGATAATTTCCTGCAAACTGATAGTTGTGTATAGGATTTTGAAGAATGCTCGTGCTTCCATCGCCAAATGTCCAGAACCAGTCTGTAATCGTTTGTTGTGCAGTATAGGATGTGTCGGTAAACTGAACGGCTTCATCAGGACAAAATATTGTGCCACTACTGCTAAATCCTGCGAGAGGCTTATCAATATGGATTTCCTGGATCATGGTGTCCCTGCAAAATAGTTCGTTTTCAACAATCAGGCGAACGAAATAAATGCCCGAATCGGCATATGCATGGCTTGGGTTTTGCAGAGTACTCGTATTATTGGAAGATGCAGCATCACCGAAATTCCAATACCATGCAGTGATTGTATGCGCAATATCAGAGGAAAGATCCTGAAAATAAACATGATCGCAATCTGTTGTATTTGATGTGAAAGAAGCTGCCGGGCCTTGCCAAACCTCAATATTTTTGCTAAGACTGTTATAGCAACCACTGGTATCCCTGATGCTGAGCGTCACCGTATAGATGCCTATATTGCTGTAGGTATGCGTTGGGTTTTCCAGTTCTGAAGTGCTTCCATCACCAAAATCCCAGATTCTTTCTGCCACCTGATTGGGTGCAATAAAACTGCTTAAATCGTAAAATTGTATGCTTCCTCCCGCGCAGTTTTCGTTGGCCCAATTAAAATCAACATCGGGCAAGGGCGTTACAAAAACTTCTTTAATTATTTCGTCGGAACAGCCGTTTTGTGTTTCTACCTGAAGGGAAATATAATGTGAGCCATAATCCTGATATGTGTGATAGGGATATTGAAGGGTGGAAGTGTCTCCATCGCCAAAGTTCCAATACCAACTCACAATCGGATCTTCTAAAGACCATGAAAGATTATTGAAATAGGCCGCTGTGTTTTGGCAAATGGTATCGCTCGAAAAATCGGCAATAGGTCCGGGTACAATATGAATATTCATTTGTATGGAGGCAAAACAGCCTTGTTCGTTTTCAACGGTCAGCGAAACAAGATAATCGCCATTTTGCGTGAATGTGTGACCAGGATTTTGTAAAGAGGATGTATTGGCAGCGCCTGAGGCCGGATCGCCAAAATTCCACAGCCATTCAGTGATGTCCCAGCCCGATCCTGTGCTTTGATCGATAAAATGTGTTACTTCATTAATGCAGGCAGAATAATAAGTGAAATCAGCCACAGGCAAGGGCCAGATATGCAGTATTTTGCTCGTGTCTGCCGAACATCCACTGCTTTCGCTTATGCGTAAACGGACCTCATAGGTGCCGTGCTGGCTGTATAAATGCCATGGGTTTTGTTGCGATGAACCGCTGCCGTCACCAAAATTCCACATCCAATCTGTAAGTGTGGCCGGGGCAGTGGGCTGCGATTGGTCGGTAAAGAAAATAGTGTCGCCAAGGCAATCTTCATTAAAGGTGAAATCAACCTGCGGACCGGCCAAGACTTCAATGGGTTTTGAAACAGTATCGCGGCAGCCTTCGGTATTTTCTATAATCAGAACAACATCAAAAATTCCGGCAGTGCTAAAACGGTGAATTGGATTTTGACTGTAACTTACATTTGAAATCCCTGAAGCCGGATCGCCAAAATTCCATTCCCAATAAGAAATAGTGCCAAATGTAGTGTTGGATGTGTCTGTAAATATTGTTGAATCGCCGGCACAACACAAGCCATTTTCAAAACCTGCTCTGGGTAATGAATGTATATTGATGATTTGCTGAATGCTGTCCGTGCAGTTATTTGCATTTGTAATGACTAAAAGAACCGTATAATTCCCTCCGTTGAGGTAGGCATGCTTTGGGTTTTGCAGGTTTGAGCTGCCTCCATCGCCAAAATCCCAGCTCCAACTGATCAGCTGCGCTCCGTTTCCGGAAGAAAGATCATTAAAAATTGTGCTGTCGTTTACGCATTGTATGTCTGTGGAAAAATCTGCAATAGGCAGTGGATAAACTTCCGTGATGATGCTTGTGTCGGCAGAACATCCTTGATTATCTGTAACTTCTAAGGCAATGCTTTGCAAACCTGAAGTGGTATATAAATGAACAGGATTTTGTTGCACGGAGCTGTTTCCATCGCCAAAATTCCAATTCCAAGAATTAATGCTTCCATTGGGTGATGTCGATAAATCCGTGAAATAGGTGCTGTCGTTCAGGCAACCATCTGTTGTGCTAAAGTTCGGTCTCGGAATTGGCCTCACATAGATGTTTTTAATGATTGTGTCGGTGCATTGATAATGGTTTCCGGAAATAAGTTGCACTGCATGCCAGCCATCAGAAGCAAAAATATGTGCAGGGTTTTGAAGGCTTGAGGTGCTTCCATCGCCAAAATCCCAGAACCAGTAATTTAGGTTTCCTGCTGCCGATGTTGATGCATCAATGAAGTGTGTGCTTTCGCCCAAACAGGCTGTATCTGCATTGAAGTCTGCTTCGGGCATTGGATTCATAATCAATACCTGCGTTAAGGTATCGCGGCAATGATTGCTGTTTTCAATAATCAACCGAACACTATAGCTTCCAGAACTCGAATATTTATGTTTTGGATGCTGCTGAATGGAAGTGCCCCCATCGCCAAAATTCCAATTCCATTCCAAAATTCCCGTTGCAAAGGCTTGGCTTTCATCTGTAAATTGAATGCTGTCTGTGAGGCAAGTGTTTTCACCGAATGAAAAGTTGGCAATTGGCAAAGTGTCTATTTGGATGGTCTTGCTTATTTCTGCTGAACAGCCCTGATTGTCCGTTGCTAAAAGGGAAACGCTATGGTTTCCTGCTGTAGTGAAAATATATTGAGGGTTTTGATCGGAGGAAAAATTACCATTTCCAAAGTCCCAAAGCCATTCTGTAATCGTTCCGTTTATGCTGCTGCTGAGGTCGTTGAATGATGTAGGCTCATTCAGGCAAACGGTATCAAAATTGAATTGAACCAATGGCGGTGCGTAGACAATAACGCCCTTTTGGATAGTGTCTGAACACATATTGTTGTTCCATACAATAAGCTGTACCAAATGATTTCCGGCGCTCGCAAAAGTATGGTTTGGACTTTGGCTTGCCGATGAAAATCCATCACCAAAATCCCAGAACCAAGAATCAATAGTTCCAATATTGCTATAACTTTGATCTGTAAAATGGCTGGTAGAACCGAGACAAACACTATCGGCAATAAAATTTGCCACAGGCAATGGGTAAACGGAAATAGTCAAAGTATCCGCGCTGCTGCATTGGTTAGAATTTGTAATTGATAGAGCAACATCATAATTGCCGCTATTCAAATACAAATGCTTTGGGTTTTCTCTATTGGATGTTGATCCATCGCCAAAATCCCAGAAATACGAAGAAATGCTATCGGCATTTGCCTGACTGAGGTTTGTAAAAGCAGTGCTGTCGCCAATGCATTCTGTGGTGGCATCAAAATCAATATCCGGTAGGGCAAATACTTTTACGAGATGGGTGCGTGTGGCAATGCAGCCATTTGTATCTGTTACGCTGTGGAGTACAGAGAAATTTCCGAAATTTGAAAATGTATGCTGTGGATGCTGCTGCGTGGAAGTGCTGCCGTCGCCAAAATCCCAATACCAGCTTTCCGGAACGATATCGCTCGATAAAAGGGTGTCCCTAAATTGCGTCGAAAGCCCGAGACAAACCGTATCGAAGGTGAAATCAGCCCAAAACGAGGGCCAGACTTCAATCATATCTGCTATGCTGTCGATGCATCCACCTGCATTGCGTACAGTCAGACTGACATCGTAATTACCAATGCCGCCATAAACGTGTACCGGATTTTGAAGGCTTGTATATGTGCCATCATCAAAATCCCAAAACCATGATGTAATGGGGTCGCCAACACTATCGCTTTCATCGATAAATTCTACCTGACTTTCTGCACAGGGGTTCAGGGCAGTAAAATTGGCAATTGGATTAGAAAATACCCTGATGTCTTTGGTGATGCTGTCGCTGCATCCAAAATTATCTTCAATGGATAATGTAACGCTATAATCCCCATAATTGCTGTATTGATGGGAAGGGTTTTGCAATGTTGAGGACAGTGCATCACCAAATTGCCAGTTCCAGGCATTCACATTTCCATTGCCGTTAATGCTCAGGTCTGTAAAAGGCACGGCATTGCCATTACAGGCAGTGTCCCATGTGAAATTGGATACAGGCAGGCTGTACACAAGAACTGTTTTTATGCTTGTGTCTGAAATACACCCTCTTTCATCAATGATAAAATGTTCTACATTATAACTGCCTGAGCTAGTGAATAAATGATGTGGGTTTTGCTGTTCTGATATGCTGTCGTCGCCTGCTGCTGCATCCTCAAAATTCCAATGCCATGAGTCGATGCTGCTGCCAAAAGCAAGAGACTGACTGATAAATTCAGTGCTGTCGCCAAAACAAACAGGCAATGCCAGAAAATCGGAAGTTGGGGCAGGGTAGGGGAAAATCGTGCTTTCTTTTTGCGCCTGACATAAGCTGTCGTCCGTAATAGTGAGGCTATAGGTGCCGGAACTTAAATGAAAGAGTGAATCAGGTTTTCCTGCAAGTGTGTCTCCGGAGCTCCAATGATAGCTGTAATGATAGGGTTGGTTTCCGCCCTGAACACTGGCTTTTATCCAGCCTTCATTGCTTTCGGGGCAAATGCTGTCAGGGTGTAAAAGGCTGATTTGTATAATATCCGGCTGGCTTATATGCACATTTTGTTCAATAGAATATCCGTAAAAATCAATGGCTTTTATCTGATAGGTGCCCGAATCTAATCCGGTGATTAGTGAGTCGGTGCCAATAATTGCAGTATTGGGAATTTTGCGCCATTCATAAGAATACGATTTTGTGCCGCCACTGAGGTGGGCAAGAATCCATGCATTGGAACCGCCATAACAGCGCACATTTCCACTGTCAATGCTTAATGAGAATTCCGGTGGCTGAGACAAGCAAATTTCTTTTTTTGTGTAACATCCATGCTGATCCACAACAGAATCGGTATAACAACCTTCTGTGAGACCACTGGCTATGCTATCATTGCCGCCATTCGACCAGAAATGTTGATATGGCGCCGTTCCCCCGCTGATTTCTGCTGTAACACTTCCGTCAGTGCAACCATTGCAGGTAGGGTGTTCAATATTGATAAATTCTATAGTTAAACTGTCTGGTTGTGTGATGTTTGTACTTACTGCATTGCCGCTATGCGAGATGCACATATTTGTATCCCTGACCAAAATGCCATAGCTCCCGGCCTGAAGAAGCTCAAAGACTGAATCTGTTTGCCAGTTTGTGCCGCTGCTGATGGAGTATTCATAAGGGGCTGTTCCGCCATTTGCATGGATGATGATACTCCCATCATCGGCATTATAGCATGAAATATTTTGAATTTCAAAAGAGAAATCAATAGTGTCTGGATTGATCACTTCCAGATTATTACTAGTTAGCTCGCAATTGTTGGTATCGCTGATTTTAATTGTGTAAATTCCTGGAGTTAAGGCTGAAAAATAGCCTGTATCGCTGCTGGTGTTATTGGGTAAAAGTGTGTAGGTCAATGCGCCCACTCCACCTTCGGCCCCAATACTTATTTCTCCGTCATTGGTATTATGGCAACTTAATGCCTGAAGGCTATCCCAAATAATATTTATGGCAGGAGGGTTTACAATGTCAAGCAGTGTGCTGGTGTCTGCAGGGCAATTGTTGATGTCGCTAAGCACAACAAAATAACTGCCAGCACTTAGGTTTTCAAAAACTCCTGTTTGATTTGTGGTCAATGAATCCGGGCCAAATAATGTATAACCTAAGGGGCTTGTTCCTCCGCTTCCCGCGATGGTGATTTTTCCGTCATTTGCATCATGACAAAGGATGTTTTCTGCTATTGCATTTGTAATTGTTAGTGTATCAGGCTGTATGATGCTAATGCCGGGGCTGGATTTTGAACATAAATGTTCATCTTGGATCAGAACAGTATAGTTGTCAGAAGGCAGGGGCGCGAATAATCCGGTTTCATTGCTTTGAGCTGTTGGCGATAGGGTATAGGTGATTGTTCCTGTTCCTCCCGATGCATTTATGGAAATACTGCCATCAATAGCATGATAACAGCTTAAGTCTGTATGTGTCAGGCTTGTGATGTTGATGCTGTCCGGTTGCATAATTTCTACACTGTCGGTGATGCTGCAGCCTAAACTATCTGTTGCAAGAAGCGTATACCATCCTGCTGCAGCCGTTATGGATGCTTCTGTGGATGCATTGGACCATAGATAATGATACGAACCATCCGTAAAGCTTGTTCCTCCGCCAACAATTGCCGTAGCCAAACCATTGGTGGAATCATAACAAGTGGTTGGTACGGAATTGAATATCAGGCTGAGTGCAGTCGGTTGGCTGATGCTTGCTGTATCGTAATAGAGACAGTTATTGTTGTCCGTAGCAATGAGGGTGTATGTCCCGGGGCTTAAATTGTAAATGCTGTCGTTTGTTGAAATAATTGCTGGATTTGGTTCTTTTTTCCATTCAAAGGTGTATGGTGTTGAGCCGCCAACAGGATGTGCCATAATATAACCATCGTTACTGCCATTACATCGGCTGTTTTTGCTGCTTAAGCTGCCGTTGAATGGGGCAACTGTTGCGCTATCAATACTTTGACAGCCTAAACTATCTGTAATGCGGCAGTAATAAGTGCCCTGATTTAGATTGTATACGGAGTCTTCTGTGGAATTTAATGGCGGCAACCAGAAAATATCATAGGCTGCACGTGCATTGCTTTGATAGGGCGTGCCTCCTCCCGGAAGTACTTTGATCCAGTTGCCACTGGTGCCGCTGCAATTATCTGTGCCCAATAAAAAGTCGATGGTCACAGGCGGCGGGGCAATAATATCTGCTGTATCATAGCGCACACATCCCAGGCTGTCTGTAATCATTATCTGATAGCTTCCTTCCGGAAGATTAGTTATAGAATCTTCTGTCGAGATGATGCCTGCGCTTCCAATTTTTCTCCATTCGTATGTGTAGGGGAGAAGCTGTCCGGGTGTACCTCCTGATGCAACTGCTTTTATCCAACCACTGCTGTCGCCTGCGCAGGAAGGATAAGCAAGGTTTATGCTGATTTCAATCGGGCTGTTTTGTTGGATCAGGGCGGTATCTCGCCTTGCACAGCCTTTTTTATCCGTGACTAGAAGAATATATTCTCCGGCAGTTTTATTATAAATCGAGTCACCTGATTCTCCTCCAGGACTCCATTGTAGAATATATGGATTTAAAGGAGGATCCAGGGGCGTTCCGCCAATGATGCTTGCCTTTACAAAGCCTGTGGCATCACCGAAGCAATCAATATGGCCAATAGTATCGAAGGAAATTTCAATTTGAGGTGGCTGAACAACAGTGTTGGTTTTCGTAAAACTACATCCATTGGCATCCACAATGCTATCGGAATAAACTCCTGCAGCGATATTGCTGAGCTGTGCAGGATTCTGGAGCAGATCTTCCTGCCCTGTAGACCAATAATGCGAAAATGGTGATGTGCCTCCGGAAGCAGTGGAAGTTATTATGGCTGTTGCCTCTCCGTAGCAATTTATTGCAGTATTTTGAAAATCAATATTTAAAGTATCAGGCTGCACGACAATTTGCTGTGCTGTTTTCTCGCATTGATGCCGGTCGTATGTAATGAGCCTGTATGTTCCTGCGGGTAAGTTATTGAGTTCATGGGTTTCGCTAATGGTGTCGTTTGGATTCAGTGTATTGATCCAGCTGTATTCAAAAGGGGGATAAGTGCCTGTCGCAAGTGCAGAGATACTTCCTGAGCTATCGTTATGGCAAAGGAGGTTTTGTGTGCTGAATATAATCGCTGTTTCTTCCGGCTGTAAAATTTGTTGTGCAGGAATATCCGGGCCATCATATGTGCAAAGGTTCGCATCACGGATAAGAAGATTCGGATAATTTCCTGCGCATAAATCATGCAGGGTATCGCCATCATGCCAAATGCTGCCATTGTCAAGGCTTAGTTGATAGGGTGCTGTGCCACCATCAATATCAAAGATAATCCTTCCGCTACATTCGCCGAAGCAAGAGGTGCTGTCTGTGCGGATACCGGCAATTGTCAGAGAGTCTGGCCCGCCAATTAAGGTGTCCAGAACATGTTCGGTGCTGCAAATCTGGCCTGAGATTCGTATTTCCTGCAAATAAATGCTGATGGGGCCTTTGCTTAGATTCGTGAATACGGGTGCATCATACCATGAAACATTATCGAGGCTATATTGTATCTGTCCCATTCCTCCTGAAGCATAAATTTGAATGGCTCCATTTGTATTGTTGTAGCAGGGAGAAACATTTGTAATAAGCACGCTATCAAGGTGTATTGGGATATATTGGTCGGGGTTTACCCAATTGATGCTGTTGCTTACGAGTGAATTGTATGCGGTATCAGGGGCAATTCCAAGGGCATTTGGGTCGATGGAATTTGTCGCTGTAATGCGCTCAATTTCCATAAATTCAAGACTGATTACGGGATCTGAATGGATGATTGCGTTGCTATTGCTTTCAGTGCTTTCAATTTTTGAAAATTCGCAATCAATATCGCCAATCATTGTGATGCCCTGCCTGAATGTAGTTGTGCTGTCGGCTTGAAGACTCATAGTGGTTGGCGTTGTATTGTCGAGGTAATACCTACGCCAAAAGCTTCGGTTGAATTCATTGGAGCCCTCGTATATTTCTACATCCTGGCCGAAGAATACACTATCGCTTACCATATTATTGTGACCGTAAATGTGGGTATAATCTTCCACAAAAAGGGTGTTGAAGACATTATGGTTGCCGTAAATCCTGCACCCATTGGCAGCATCTGTGAAACTTACATTGTTAAAAGTATCGGCAATTGCTTCCAATTGGCCGAATAAATAGTGGCTCTGAAAGATTACGTCATTATATCGTAAGCCCTCTCCTGCAAGCATTTTTCCTTCCATTGTATGTGTGAAAATAATTGTGGAAGTGCCTGCATCCAGAGTCATCATATCGCTATAATCGACAAACCAACAAGGATCCCAGCCTTTTCTGATATAGAAAGTAGAATTTCCCATAATCAGTGTTCGTTGCGCCTGATAATCGGAGAAAAAACGATCGCAATCAACTGCGTAATTATTTGTGTTTAAGGTGCCTTCATGAAGATAAACATTATTATCAACGGCAAGGCTGTCGAGCAATGTCCATTCCCCTCCGGTTCCCCGAAAATAGATATGGTTGCGAAATCTGTTGCCGTTGCTGCTTATTGTATTGCCTGTGGCATCAGATTTAAAGAATATAAGCCCTAAATATTGGTAATTTTCTTCTTCAAAAGGGATTAATTGAAGTGAACCATAGATATGAAGTTCGTGGGCGCCTTTAAAAACGGGTTCTTTGGCTATTGATGAATTCTGCCAGATCAGACTTTTGCAAAAGCATTCCTGGTTGTTCGGGTCGGTAACAAAAACCGTATCGCCAATATTCTGAAAGGAATTTCCATCGAAGATGACATTGTTCGTTATGCCTGGAGGAGTGGAAGGATGCGTGCTGCCCCCCGAACTGAATGACCACATCAGAGTGTCGCCCCAACTTCCGTTACCGCCTGTCCAATAGTATGTTTGGCTGTTTGCAGGGATGCTGTACAGACAGAATATCAGCACCGATATGATTAGAATACGGTACCGAAACAGTCGGTTCGCTTTTATGTTATATAAAATGGTCAGCAAAAACTCTTGTTTTACAATATTATTGCATACGATAAAAAGTGCTTTTAAGTTACTCTTAAATGGTCTTTTATTTGACTGTTTTATAGACACTAAAGTAGTAGTTTTAGTTGTATTCGAAGCCGCATGCCATTGAATGAAAATAAGGAGATATCTATATGATTATCAGTAATATATTTTGTCTATCAATATTTAATCATCTTGTCTACTCGACTGAGGTCATTTTTCTTACATCCAATGCTTTGTGTTTTTTTTGATTTAAAATAGTCGTTAAACTCCTATAAATGATCTCGGGCGAAATCTAAAACAGCATTCAGAGGAATATTCTTCATTTGATTCAGCAGCATAAGTGCTCAATTAAACGCCTCATTTATAATTTAATCACCGCTGATGATATTTCCTAAAATGCCGCCCCCCAAACCGGCAACACCTTTTTTCTCCCCTTTTTGTTGGAATTTTGCTGCAGCAAAAATTCTATCGGCCAGTCTCGAAAAGGGTAGGCTTTGTAAGTAAACCGTGCCCGGGCCGGTGAGGTGTGCCAAAAACAGTCCTTCACCCCCAAATAGAGCATTTCTAAATCCTCCGATAAAGCGAATGTCGTAGTCAATACTTGGTTCAAATGCAACGAGACATCCGGTATCAACCCTAAGTTGTTCGCCTGGCTGCAGATGTTTTTCGATGATGGTGCCTCCAGCATGAATGAAAGCCAGTCCGTCGCCACTGAGTTTTTGCAGAATAAAGCCCTCTCCACCAAAAAGGCCGGCGCCAATGCGTTTTGTGAAAGCAATATCAATATCCACGCCTTGGGCTGCGCATAAAAATGCATCTTTTTGGCAAAGAAACTGCCCTCCCTGCCTTCCGAGATGAATAGGAATAATTTTTCCCGGATAGGGAGCGCCAAAAGCTACATGCCCTTTGCCATAGCCGGTATATAGAAATGTGGTGATGAAAAATCCGTCGCCGGTAAGCATACGCCTGAATCCTTTAAATATGCCCCCACCTGTATTGGTCTGCATCTCAATGCCGTTTTCCATATACATCATGGTGCCTACTTCTGCACGTACTCCTTCTCCTGAATCTAGTTCAATTTCAACAATTTGCATATCGTCGCCGAAAATTCTGTAGTCGATAATATCTGCCATTTGATGTCTGCTTTTTGATTTATCGTAAAGATAGTCATTCTCGCTTTGAATTCGATTTATCTTTTTAAGAAAAAATTGTTGCAAAAAAGATTTTAAGTAGTATCTTTGCACAGCTTTTTTGGTACGGCTTATAATAGAGTACTGCCCGAAAGTAAGTTCTTAGAACATGGTGAGCATAGCTCAGTTGGTTAGAGCACTGGATTGTGGTTCCAGGGGTCGTGGGTTCAAATCCCATTGCTCACCCTTAATTGCCTGTAAATGAGACGTTTACAGGCTTTTTTTATGCCGTGTTTTTTCTTTTTTAACTGTGGCGAATGCTTCAATTTTGGTATAAGAATGATGCAGTCGGCGAATGAATTGCTGCCGGTTTTCTGAAATTTGTTTTTTCGATTCAGTGACCGAATATGACCCGATTTTATAGTCCAACTCCTCCAGAAGCCTGAAAGAATAGCGATAAAGCGATTCAAATTTGATATCATCCTCAGTAAGGCCATATTTTTCCATAAAAGATTTTAATATTTCCGTGCGCAAAATATTCCTCCGATAATGCCTCATCAGGTAGCGATGAAAAGATAGGTTGAAATCCTCACGCACCTCCTTCCGGAACTCATCTGTGCATATAAAAAATACAAGAAATCAGGGCTTCTAAAAAATATTAGTGATTCACATTAGATTATTTATATTTGTGAGACAAAAACAATAATGGACCCTCAAACCCCAATAAGCTGTTTTGTTGATCGGAAGTGTGGTGATTGGGGTGGGTTATATACAGTAGTTGGGGGTAATGCAAAACAAACAAACCTAAGCAGTAAAAATGAAATGAAAAGCCCACGCACAAATTGCACATTTGGTTTTTTGCCGACACAAAAAGCCTGACACTGAAAAAAACAAAAGAGCTATTATTTGCCGACGCACACATTCGCAGTATCTTTGGAACTTTAGAAATTAATAAGAATATAAGATTTTGTACAATAACGCAGACATATTAGAGAATGAAATTCTTGAGAAGTATCCAGGAGTACTTGAAACACTAATTCGAGACCATACTACTCAGAAAAATATATTTTGGGCTACAGACAATTACGAACAATTAGGCGATGGATACAAGTTTAATTGTGAAATCCAAGTTGATAAAATATCTGGCGAAAATGGTACTGTAATTATGCCTAGAGTGAAGAAGAACAAGGAGCTTCAACAATCACGAGTGCGCAAAATGGCTGAAGTTTATACACCTTCTTGGATATGCAATGCTCAAAATAATTTAATTGACAAGGCTTGGTTTGGTCGTGAGAATGTGTTTAATAAAGAGATAAACGAAGGAGAATTAACAACTTGGAAAACAGCGCAAGATGCTATAGAATTCTCAAAGGAGAAAGATTGGAAAGCGTATGTTCGTGACAAGCGTCTTGAAATGACGTGTGGTGAAGCACCCTATATCACAAGCCGATACGACACTACTACTGGAGAATTTATCCCCGTAGAAAATAGAATTGGCTTGCTTGACCGTAAACTAAGGGTTATTAATGAAAACTGTAATACTAGCGGAGAATGGCTAAAAGCATCACAAAAAGCCTATATGAGTATTTATGCGTTCGAGTGGCAAGGCGATAGCCTGTTATTAGCTAGTGAGGCAATGCTGATTACCTTTATCGAAAATTATGTAATGAAGTTCGGTAAAGAGCCATTACAAAAATCAATTACTTACATTTCCTATATTATTTCGTGGAATATTTGGCAAATGGATGGTTTAAAAGGAACTATCCCGAATACTTGTGGAGTTAAAACTACATCTACAACCAATCTCTTTGGCGAAGTTGAAGTGAAGGAAATGCCTTGCAAAGGGTGTAAAACCGAAAACATTAAACAACACAACGGAATTTATGCTCTAATTAAAGACTGGACAAACAAAGATAAAGCCACTGGAAAGAAAGGACGAAAATTAAGATATGTTGATTTACTAAGCTAACTCAAAATAAGCCCTATATGAAAATTAATAAACTCATAGCTAACATTATATCAGTTGATCAACAATTGAAGTTGAATGCTGCGCAGGCAGTAAACCAAGCTTTGACCATTCGTAATTGGTGTATCGGTTATTATATTGTTGAATATGAACAAAAGGGAGAAGATAGAGCAGAATATGGTATTGGATTAATCAAAAATATTGCAGAACGTTTAAATACAAAAGGTTTATCGCAAAGGAATTTAAGCTTATTTAGAAAATTTTTCTTAGTCTATCCACAAATTTTGCAGTCGCTCACTGCATTTTCTAACAATTCACAATTATCAATTTTGCAGTCGATGACTGCAAAATTACAAAGTGCTAAAAATGAGCCATATAAAATTGGTCAGCCAACAACTGACCAATCTGATAACAATGAAATATCCTATCTGCAGAAACTTATCGCTAACTGTTCGTTTACTCATTTTGTAGAACTTATAAAAATAGAGGAAAACACAAAAAGACAGTTTTACGAATTACTAATACTAAAAACAACACCATCGGTAAAAGAACTAAAGAGACAGATATCTTCTTTAGCTTATGAAAGGGTTGGACTTTCAGGGGAAAGTAAAATTGCCATAGAAGAACTCCAAAAGAAAGTTGCACCAAGCAAACCAATAGACATTGTCAAATCGCATTATTTTCTTGAATTTTTAGATATTCATAATCCTAAATTTATTGAAGAAACTGATTTAGAAAATGCCTTATTAAATAATCTGCAAGATTTTATTCTTGAGCTAGGTAATGGTTTTTGTTTTGAGGCTAGACAAAAACGAATTTTAATAGGTCAAAAATACTATTTTATCGATTTAGTGTTTTATCATAGAATATTGAAATGCCATGTGCTAATTGAACTTAAAGTTGCCGATTTTGAACACGTTAATGCAGGTCAACTTAATACTTACATAAACTATTACAAAAAACATTTTCAAGAAAATGGAGACAACCCTCCAATTGGAATATTATTAGTAACAGATAAAGACAAAGCTCTTGTAGAGTATGCAACAGCAGGGATGGACGAAAATTTGTTTGTTAGTAAGTATATGTTACAACTTCCGAATAAAAGATCGCTGGAACACTTTATTAAAGAAGAATTGAGAAAGATGTAAAAGACATTGAAAGATATAGATTTATTTCTAATCCTAAAATTCTAAAACCTAATGAAATTATTGAGGTGTTCAAATAAATACTTAACCTAATCGGTTGTTATATTGATAATTAGATTTCTCCCGCAGGATCTTCACTTCGTTTTGATCCCTTGGTCGAAAAGACAGGATTCGTTAGGGAGCAGACAAAAGTGGCGCGCGGACACAATAACTTTAAAATATATATGTCCGCGCGCCACTTTTGTCTATCTATATTTCACCATCTTGTCTTTTCGACTGAGGTCATTTTTCTTAGTTACAGTGTTTTATATTCTTTTTGATATAGAACACTCGTTAAATTACAAACATATGATGACCGAGGGAGAAATCTAAAACAACATTCATTGAAATATACTGAATTTCATTGCTTAGCCTAAGTACTCAATTGAACACCTAATGAAATTAATACAGAAACTTATATTGATACTGCTGTATTTGATGCAGAGGCACAAGCCATCAATTATGTATTATTCTTGAACTCAAAATTTGCAAGATTTCGTTTACGACAATCAATAACCTCGGTGAATGTCACGAAAGATTGTTTTTCCTTCGTCCTGCTCCAAGACTTCACCGAAAACTCTGACATTGATTGGTCGCAGTCCATACCGGAAATAGACAAACAACTCTATGCAAAATACAAGCTAAGTAAGGAAGAGGTTGATTTTATAGAAAGTATGATAAAACCGATGGGATAAAAGGAATAGCACACGCTAAAGCCATACACATTTGCAATTACTCACGGAGTATTTAATTTCATAGGTGTTCGTGATTGTTTCACATTTCGCACAAGCCTTGCTCCAATTCAGCAAAACGGCCATTGTCGGAAATACTGTCTTTTTCCGACAGCGTTTGACGGGTTTTGCTGCAAGGCAAAAATAATTATAGACATAGAACCCCACTATGGAGTTGTTTTATTCTGTAAATGAACATTTTGCAATAAAAAATGTTATTGGGATTGGTTTTTTTTTTGCGCAAAAAACAATAATGATAATGAACCATCAAACCAAATAAGCTGTTTCGTTGATGGAAAGTGTGGTGTAAAAGCTGCGCTCTGAGCAAAGTTGGTGTATTAGGGATTGAGGATGGCTTAATACAGTAGTATTTAGTGTTCAATCTGAAAATTAGAATCAAGTAATTATATTAGCAATAAAAATGAAATACTATGAATGCTAAAAATTTTAAAATCTCAATTTTGGTTTTTATATTAAGCCTATTTACTATGATATCTTGCAATAAAGATGATGACAACCCGAGTGACAATACTCAAACAACAGTGCAAAGTAATGTTCAAACTGGAACTTGGCGAATAACTAAATTTATAGACTCGGGAACAGACGAAACAAACGATTTCTCAGGTTTCAACTTTACTTTTGATGAATCCGGCGTTTTGAATGCAAACAATGGGACTAATAACTATGTTGGAACTTGGAGTATAACCGATAGCAACAGTAATGATGATAGTCAAGATGATTTAGACTTTAACATTAATTTCAATCTAACTAATGATTTTGAAGATTTAAATGATGATTGGGATATTGTCTCGCAATCGTCCACAAAAATTGAACTTATAGACGTTAGTGGTGGAAATGGTGGAACGGACTATCTAACATTCGAGAAGAATTAAAGGTAGCGCATGACAATGTTTATGAATCGTTAGCGATCGCACCACCATCCTCGCCCCAGCGAGATATAGCGGAAAGCACAGAGGCTTTTGCCGCAAGGCTCAAAAAAATATTAGTGATTCACATTATATTATTTATATTTGTGAGACAAAAACAATAATAAACCCTCAAACCCAATAAGCTGTTTTGTTGATGGAAAGTGTGTTATAGGAACTCCTGTTTCGTATAAAGCGGCTTTATTGGTAATAAGGGTGTCTTATACACAGTAGTTGCCAATAACACAAAAAAAATGGACATTGGTGTATAAATGGTGTATATTTGCATCAATTAAAATGTAGAAGTTATGCCCAGACAAAGTATATCATTTTCAAAACTAAATGACGAGTGGTTAAAATCCCAAATAGATAGTGAAGAATATTCAAGCAAAAGCGAACTTGTTAACGATTTAGTAAGACAAGCAAGAAAGCAACAAGCAAAAGTTGATTGGATTAAGTTGAAGCTCGAAAAGTCTGAAGAAAGTGGATTTACAAATGACACAAAGGAACAGATTTTAGCTCAATCAAAGTCAATGCTCGATGGCTAAATATAGACTATCTAAGGAGGCAAAGAGAGACTTGATTCGTATTCATCATTTTGGAGTTGAAAGGTTCGGAATGAATCAAGCAGACAAATACTTCAACGATTTTTTCGACGATTTTGACCTAATAGCACAGAGACCATATTCATTTGAATCTGTTGATTATATAAAGGAAGGATATCGCCGGTATGTATGCGGTTCAGACAGTATATATTATCGGATAACGGACGATTTTGTTGAAATTATGGCAATTGTTGGAATGCAAGATTTGAAAAATATATTTAATTGAATAACAACAAAGTATTATTGGCAATAATGCATATACGCAATAGCGGTTTCTGAGGTGTTCGGGGGTTGGTAGTTCTACCGGGCACCGCTAAATCTACCGATTTGATTATATTGAAAAAGGCGTAGTTTTGTCTCGATAATAAACTGACAGGAAACCGCTTTCGTACCTTCTATTGCGCATATGCCCACATTAGGAATCCCAACACCATCCTCGCCCCCAGCAAAATATAGCCAAAAGCCCAGCGACTTTTGCTGCAATGCCCAAAATGCAGTTTAGTCATAGGATCCCGTCCGTGGACTGTTTTAAGCTGTATATGAACCCTTTTGCTTTGAAATAATAATTGCGATTCACATTATATTATTTATATTTGTGGGACAAGAAACAATAAAATGAGACACCATAAAGATATCGTAAGCTGTTTTGTTTGGGGGTCTGTTATTTGAAATCATGCTTTGTATAAAGCTGGTGTATTGGCAATAGGGGTGTCTTATACACAGTAGTTAGGTGGCATTTTAAAGAAAACATGAAAAGAATCATTTTCACCATATTAATTCTTGGACTTAGTTCAATTATAAGTTTTGGACAAGAGGAAAAACAAGAAATAATTGATTCAATTTTTATCCATTCCGACTCGCCTTCAGAGTTTAGAATTAAAATGATAAAAGATTGTGAAAAATCAAAAATCATAGCAAAACAGGACATTGAAAAACAAGAAATTAAAATATTGATTGTAGGAGGAATTGCTCCTACTATTTTTACCACAGACAAAAATTTTGAGGAAAAATATCAAATAACATATTCTGACTTTGGAGATTTACCTGCAAAGGACGAATGCATGTATAATTATAATGCGATAGTATTTGATTACTTAACTGAAAAATATGGTAATAGTTGGAAAAGAGAAATCAGAAAAGACGTTTACGGACTAAAAAAATGGAAAAAGAATAAAAAGAAAAAAACGCCACATAACAGCAAATCATAGCCCATAGCCGCATTAGTGCTATTAAGACAAATGAGTAGAAACATAAACATACGAGTAATAAATAAACATAATGCAAGTGAACGGCTACGGGCCATATTTGCACACGTTGTAGCCTATATAAAAAATGAACGCGATCATTAAAATATTATTAGTCATTTTTATTCTTACAAGTTGCCAATCTCGACAGACTGACAATAAAAGTAAGGATTTGACAAAGATTGAGTTAAATCAAAACTTGATTGATGAATTCTTTAGTGATGAACGGCTAAGATCTGACAATCCAGATTTTGAATATTATCGTGTTAAAGAATTCGCAATAGACCTAAATGACAATCAGATAAAAGACTCGATAATTCTCAACCAGATTAGAGGATTTGAAAATGATCCGGGTGTTTTTCATCAAATTCAAATTAAACTTGACAACGGCTCAATTCTGACGCAAACCAATTTTGACGGTTGGGTTAAATTTGACGATAATTACCTAGTTCCAGAATCAGTTAAAAAACAAAATCAAATTTCGACAGACTTATTGTTATTGACAGAATTCAACAAAACAAAAATACTAGGATTATTTAGCTGGGTATATGCAAGTGATAATGGGTTATTGACATTTATTGAGTTTAGTGCAGACAGACCGAGAATAATGTTCAATACAAAAATGGATTTAATTGAGATTGATTCATCAAAAATCATCACTCAGCAATTTGACGACAAATATGAAATAAAGCTGATAAACAGTAAATTGACAATGGAAAAAATATAAATACAGTCTATAACAATGTGTAAATTTAAAAGCGGTCGCAGTGGTATGCTGGCAACGGTTTTCCGCTCATTCTCTCATCCGTATGCGGACAGAGAATCACACGCAACTCCGCTTCAAAACTTACACCAACGTTATAGTGAATAACCTCACCATCCTCAATCCAGAGAGATATAGCCAAAAGCCCGATGCCCTTATCGGCAACGCCTAAAAGAATTTGTGAATTATTCAGCCTAAAAATAGAATTTCAATAATAATTGGATCCTGCTGATGCCCGGCTTCTGGTCAACACTTTTTATGTTTACTGAGTAGGCGCTGTACATCACTCCAAGCTCATATTCTGATGATCCTGTATAGCCCAAACGTGCGGAAAATATTCCGGCGGTGGCATCTGATGTCATCACTACTTCAGGAGAGGACGATAGTGCATAGCCAAGCGTTAATCCCAAGGGGACATTTAGTTTTGGATTCATATCGGCATCAATACATGCGCCCCCTGTTAAATAAGTTGTTGTTTTGGCGCGATTAAATGATTCGCCATAAGATACATCTGCCTGAAATTGCAGCCCAAAAGTAGGGTTAATTGCGTAAGCTCCCTGCACACCCCCTCCGGCAATCATTGCGGGAATGTTTTTTGTGACACTGGGAAAAGGGTCGCCATCAATAATCTCATTGATATACTCCTTTATATTAATGAAACTACCGTTGAGATTTTTAGCAAAGGCAACTCCCGAAATTTGTAAACGCTTTGATTGATAAAACCGTACCTTCCAGCCTATTGCCCCTCCACTTACTGTATTAACGCCATCGGCAAGGATCGTTGAAATATCAGACCCCAAACGCCCGGAAACACTAATGATCGTGTAGAGACTCAGCCATTCGGTGAATTTTTGTTCATAACTTACGTTTAGGTTCATAAACAATATTTGTCCGCTAAAACCATCAAGCACTTTATCGCCTATTTGTATATCGGGCATATCCATTGTTGAAGAAAGCCCGAAGCCTAATCTTGCATTGAGATTGGTGCGCACAAAAGAACTGCGGATGATCGTTGGTGTTGCAAAATAATGCCCTGAAAGTTCCGGTTTGCGTGGTTTGATATTGCTTTGAAGCTCTTGAGAATAAGCTGCTGAAATAATGAATATGGATAGAAAAAGTATAATAAATTGTTTCATGATGCTTCTAGTTTTTTGTTAATGGGATTTGAATGCCGGCCAATAAACGATATCCAGTGCTTTTTACACGGGGAATATAGTCTTTAACGCCTACTCGGTCTGTAACATTAATTAGGCCTTGGCCATATCGGGCTTCGAGCCATAAAACTGGGCGGCCAATGGGAATGCGAAAGCCAACACCAAAAATCATGGAGACATCAATTTTTTGTGGATTTAGGTCAATATCTAACTCTTCTCCTTTACTTGAAATTTTACTGTCTGCATAAAATGCAGTTTCGATACCACCAACAGCATAAAAGCGTTTGTTGTTAGTGGACGCCTTTAGTAAAAGTGGTAAAGCATAGTAATTTAACTTGATATCGATACTGTCTAACGGCTCTGTGAGACCGTCAATATCCCATTGTATTTTTGTTCCTTGCTGTAAATAGGATGGTTGAAAACTTAAGGATACCGTTTCGCTGAGTTTGAGATCCAATTGGATGCCGCCAGAAAATCCTATAATGCTTTTATAACTAGCGTTATCAGGAGCATCTCCTTTCAGGTTTATACTGGTTATGCCTCCAAAACCGCCGACAGACAGCTGCGCCATACCCTGAAATCCAAGCAAGAGGATAAGACAGAAAATAAGTAAATATTTATTCATGGGTTTAGTGTTTAAATACTTTGATAATATAGTGCAATTGGTGTTTCCAAGGGCCGAAGGTATGAAAATATTTATTACGTATTTTTTCGAATAGCCTTTTATTTCGCCGGTAAATTTTATAAGGTCAAGCAGTATCAATACTTTCTTAGGCATTAGTACAATAAATCATTATTTTTGCCGCTCATTGATGTAGTTTATGTCGTTAAAGAAAACAGTCTTTCTTTTGTTTTGGATGTTTTTGTGCATACAGGTTTATGCTCAGGACTCTACGGGCATTTTGCCTCCGGACAGCTTACGGGCCTGGTATTTTTATAATACGCTCGATAGTGCCGATCAGGAACATTATATCTATGTCGATACTGTGCTTAGTGGAGTTCAGGAGATTGATCCAATCCGAAAAGGCACTCGTTTTTATGCCGATCTCGGGAATATCGGACAGGCACAAACCAATCTTTTTTATCTAGCGCCCTCATCCATCTCTTTTAATTATGGAAAAACCGCCTTTTCTACCTTTTGGCAGGGCTTTGAGCGCGTGCGTTATTTTAGTTCTCTGGCTCCTTATACAAATGTAAATTATGTTACGGGGCCGGGACGAATGCAACTCCTGGGTTTAACACATAGCCAAAATATCTTTAGAGGGCTTGTGCTTGGCGTTGATTTTCATTTGATTAATGCCTTTGGGGATTATCCACAACAAAAGTCAGACGATTATAATTTGGCTGTAACCCTTCGCTATTTTACGCCCAATAAACGTTATGGCTTTACGGTGGCTTATCTCAACGACCGCATCACGAATCAGGAAAATGGTGGAATTACATACGATAGCCTGTTTACACAAAATTTGGAGACAAACCGTGCTGCCTATGCTGTAAACCTCGCCGATGCCGAAACGCGCTGGAAAAGAAGCGGCGTGGAAGTGTTTCAGTTTTTTAACATCATCCCCCCCGGTGGAAGAAAGAAAAAAAAGGAAAAACCTGAAACAACGCCAATACCCAAGGAACTGCTGGCAGACACCACAGAGCGAACTAAAGTTCTGGTCGATAGTATATTTCAACAATTTTCGGATACTCTGATTCTTGATTCTATTGCTTCTTCAATGGAAAATGACTTGAGCGATACCATCATCATTACAGAAGAAATGCTGAAAATTATTCCCATGAAACTGCAGCCGATCCCTTTTTCTTCTTTGCTCGATGTGGAATTGTATGAACAACAACAGTCTTTTAGCCTAGCGGATAGTCTTATTCGTGCCGATTCTATCTTAAAAATACAGAAACGTATTTTTAATCCCGGTAGGATTTCCTGGCGCTTTCGCTATTTTTACGATTCCTATGCTTATGAAGATGATTCCGGGGAAACCGGATTTTACGACCATTACTATCAAGGGGCTACTACATACGATTCGGTGCGTGTGCAGCAAATGCACAATATTTTTGCATGGAGCAATACCAATCCGGAGGCGGTAGACCAGAAAAACCTGTTCAGGCTTTATTTGTATTTGCAGCATCAGCATATAAAAATTAGTGGCGATGTCGGTAAATATGAATTCGATCAATTGATTCCTCGCGCAGAATTGGCAACACGTATTTTTGGGCGATTTGAGCTCCGTGGTGAAGCATCCATTGTTTCCGGTGGCTATAATGATGCTGATTATATGCTGCGAGCGCATATCAAAACTTTATTTGGACAAAAACAGTCTCCAATTATCTTTAAGGGAGAAGCTTCGATGATGTCGAATACAGCACCATGGATGTATTTTTACCATAATGCCAATAATTTTATGTGGTTGAATTCATTCAATAAAACAGCGACAACATATATTGGTGCCAGTCTTGCTAAAGGAACAAACCTTTTGGGAGTTCGGTATTATTTACTGACCGATTTATTATATTTTAATCAAAATGCGCTGCCGGCACAACAAGATGGAACCACAGGGCTCCTACAGGCATGGCTCTATTCCCGGATGCAATTGGGCGGTTTCCATTTTGATAATCAATTGGTATTGCAACAATTAAGCAATAATGAAGCGCTGCACCTGCCAACATTTATGTTGAAAAGCCGGATTTATTTCCGTTTCCCATTGTTCCACAGGGCATTGATGTTGCAACCCGGTTTTTCGATTTTTTATACCAGTGCCTATCAGGCAAAAGCCTATATGCCATCAACCAATGTGTTCTATCTGCAAGATGAACAGGAATACGGAAATTATCCCTATATCGACTTCTTTGTGAATTTTAAGGTGCAACGCGCACGACTTTTCCTCAAATACAAGCATATTGCAAAAGGCCTTTTCGGATATGATTATATGGCAGTGCCCAATTATCCGTTGCAGGATGGAGGTTTAACTTTTGGATTGTATTGGCGCTTCAACGATTAGTCTGCGCCTTTTTAAATTGCCTAAGTCTGGAAGTGCTTTTTTAACTTTGTGCAAAAGTATGTTAATGCATATATATTTCAATATCACTCTATTAAGTGCTCGTAAAGGCTAAATTTTTTCGAGGTATTTCGCTACGATCTGCCAAAGAAAGGAGCTTTTAAGGCTGCCTGCACCGAAATATCAAAGGACTTTCGTGCGCTATTTTTTGACATTAAATTTGCGAGTCTCAATAAAATTTATTATGATTGGCTATAAAGTTTATGGGGCATGATTTAGTATATGGCGCAAGTAAGTAACCGAAAAAGGATGAAAAAGAAGACTGATTGATTTGGATGAAGCAAGTGTCATATTCTATATTGAGCCGGAAAAGCCATCTTGGGTTTTTAATAAATACCAGATTTTGGTAGAAAATAGATTGAAATGAGATTGAAAATTTGCTTATGAATGTTCATATAATTGACATTTTGATTTTTGTGATATACATGGCCGCATTGCTTGGCGTTGGTATGTATTTTCTAAAACGCAATAAATCACAAGAAGACTATTATGTAGGAAGTCGAAAAATGTCTTCAACACATATAGGCTTATCCGTTGTTGCAACGGATGTAGGGGGTGGATTTTCAATAGGCTTAGGGGGATTAGGCTTTTTGATAGGGCTGTCGGGCAGTTGGATGCTTTTTACCGGATTAGTTGGTGCTTGGATTAGTGCTGTAGTGCTTATTCCCAGGATATACCCCTTGGCAAAAAAGCATAATTTCTTAAGCTTTCCCGAGGTTCTTAATCATTACTATAATGGGAAAGTGGCTTTTATTGCGGGCATTATTTCCTTGATTGGCTATATCGGGTTTACCAGTTCTCAAATATTAGCCGGTGCTAAATTGGCATCAGCAACCTTTCCTTCAATAACTATTTTAGATGCTGTTTTATTAATGGGGCTTGTCGTAATTGGCTATACAGTGCTTGGAGGACTTAAAGCCGTTATTTATACCGATACTATTCAATGGATCATTCTAATGATTGGCCTGGTTTTAGTCGGTATCCCATTGGGTTTTATCAAAGTTGGGGGATGGGAAGCAATTCGGATTTATCTGCCCGATAATTTCTTAAGCCTTACCAATATTAGTCTTGTTCAGTTTGTGAATTGGCTTATTACGATTGTTCCTATTTGGTTTGTTGGCATGACTTTATATCAAAGGATTTATGCCTCTAAGGATAAGAGAACAGCGCAAAAAGCTTGGTTTATTGCAGGTTTATTTGAATGGCCGGTAATGGCTTTTATGGGGGTTGGTCTCGGATTATTGGGCAGGGTAGCTTTCGAACAAGGAATGTTTACTGATTTTGGATATGCACCCGGCAGTCCTATTGATGAAGAAATCGGACTACCATTACTACTCACACATATTTTTCCTATCGGATTGATGGGGCTTCTTATGTCATCTTATTTCTCGGCAATAATGTCAACGGCTGATAGTTGTTTGATGGCGGCATCGGGAAATTTTACAACAGATATACTCGGCTTATCCAAACACAATACCAAGAGTATCAGGTATTCACAAATAACAACATTAGTTATTGGTATATTGGCTATCTTTCTTGCTACAATGATGCAAAATGTGCTGGAGTTGATGTTGTATTCTTATGCCTTTATGGTTTCTGGATTATTTGTCCCTGTTTTGGGAACGATGTTTTTGAAAAAACCATCTGCCAAAGCAGCACTTTATTCAATGATATTTGGAGGAGGAACTACTTTGGTTCTCATATTATCCGAAATAGCATTGCCTTTAGGCTTAGATGCAAATTTTTTTGGAATCACATTTTCAGCTCTTGTTTTTGTTTTATTGCAATCATTTCCTATGGATAAATTTCATAAAGTAAGAGCCTATTTTATAATGAAGAAAAACGATATTGGTTTATGAAACAGGAAATAATTAATTTAAGGCACGAATTACATAAACACCCGGAAGTTTCTAATAATGAGTATAATACCTCAGGGCGGATAATAAATTATATCACAAAATATAAGCCTGACGAGATTATTAAACTCGGAGAGACAGGTGTGGCATTTGCTTTTCATGGGAAAGACAAAGGGAAAACTATTGTATTCAGATCTGAGCTGGATGCTCTGCCCATTCAGGAAAAGTCTGGCCTTGAATACGCTTCAGTAAATGATCATATTGCTCATTCATGTGGGCACGATGGGCATATGGCGATTTTAACTGCTTTGGCGCAAAAAATTTCAGAGAATCGTCCGGCAAAAGGAAGAGCCATTATGCTTTTTCAAGCTGCTGAGGAGGTAGAGCAAGGCGCTCGGGATGTTGTGGAAAATCCAAACTTTATCAACATGAAGCCTGACTATATGTTTGCACTTCATAATGTGCCTGGCTATAAAAAGCATAGAATATTGCTGAAAAAGGGAAGTTTTGCTTCTGCCTCCAAAGGAATGACTGTTAAACTTACTGGGAAAACAACGCATGCCGCCGAGCCGCAAAATGGAATTAGTCCGGCAGATGCTCTTTCTCAGATTATCAAAAAGCTGCATGAATTAAGAGAGAATAAAACGCTTTTTAAGGAATTCGTTTTGCTTACCATCATTCATATCCAAATGGGTGAGATCTCTTTTGGTACTTCTCCCGGCTATGCAGAGTTGAGGATTACTTTACGTGCCTTTGAAAACGAGGATATGGCAGTACTAACAGAGCATTGCGAAAAATTAATACGCGAAATATCGAAAGTTGAAAAATTAAACTGTGAAATTTCGTACTGTGAAGAATTTCCTGCGACGGTGAATAATGAAGACTGTGTGCGTATTGTTGATCATTCAGCGAAGCAAATCGGTTTAGATATCGAATATATTGAAAAACCATTTAAATGGTCGGAGGATTTTGGCTATTTTACAGAAAAATATGATGCTTGCTATTTTGGTTTAGGATCGGGAACAGATCAGCCACAACTGCATAATCCTGATTTTGATTTCCCTGATGACATTATTGAGACAGGAGTAAATTTATTTTATACTGTTTATGAAAAAATATTAAGATATGATTGATAATTCCTTAATAACGCTCAATGAAAGTGCAGTTGAAAATAATATTGCTTTTTTAAAAAAGAAAATGGGTGGTAAAGTGAAAATTTCAGCCGTAGTGAAAGCAAATGCCTACGGACACGGGATTGAACAAATTGTTCCTGTTTTTGAAAAATACGGCATTGATCATTATTCTGTTTTTTATTATAGCGAAGCAGTCAGGGTTTTTAATAGTCTTGAAAAACCGGCAACCATCATGGTTATGGGATGGTTGTGCGAAGAAAATATTCGTGACGCAATTATAAAGGGAATAGAATTTTTTGTTTTTAATATTGAAAGGCTAAATATGGCAATTCAATATGCCAAAGAATTGAATATCAAGGCCTGCATTCATCTTGAAGCCGAAACAGGCATGAACCGTTCTGGCTTAAATATCGATGAATTAAATAAAGCGATTCGTATTATAATAGAGAATAGGGAGTATATAGAAATATCAGGATTTTGTACACATCTTGCCGGAGCCGAAAGTATTTCGAATCATTATCGGATTCAAAACCAGTTAAGGAAATACAAGAAGATGTTAACGATACTTGAAGCCAGCGGTTTGAACCCAAAATTCAAACATACTGCTAATTCTGCTGCATCATTTGTTTACCCCAAAACAAGAATGGATTTAGTAAGAGTAGGAATTATGCTTTATGGTTTTTGGTCAAGTACCGAAGTTTATATCCACTACATAAATTCTATTCATGACAAAACCGATCCATTGAAAAGAATACTTGGATGGCATAGCCAAATTATGGCGATAAAGAAAGTCAAAAGTGGTGAATTTATTGGCTATGGAATTTCATATCTGGCGCAATCTGATATTATAACTGCATTAGTACCAGTAGGTTATTCCTTGGGCTATAGTCGTTCTTTAAGCAATAAAGGACGTGTTCTTGTTCGTGGATGTAGATGTAGCGTTGTTGGAGTTATAAATATGAATATGATTATAATTGATGTGACTCATGTTGGCGATGCGCAAGTGGGCGATGAAGTTGTTTTGATTGGGAAACAAGATGACCTGGAAATAAAAGTAAGTGCTTTTAGCGAGATAAGCGATGAGCTTAATTATGAGATTTTAGCCCATTTACCGGAATCAATAGTTCGAACAGTTCAGAAACAGTAGCTTATAAATAGACCGCCTGAGGCTACAGACCTTCCGACTTTTATAACGCTTAGAGTTCTGTTTGAATCTCATATCCATATTTTCTGTAGATAAAAAATTTGCATAATTGTTTTATGCAAAAAAAAAGATGCTCTTAGTATGAAAAAATTTGCTATATTTATATCGTATTTGCAAAAATTTACCAAAGAACAGACGTTCTACAACTGCCTATCCAAAATATCGGAGGACTGACATTCGCTACCAGGCAAATTTACGACTTTAGTCATTAATGAATTAGATAAAATTAGCAATGAAAATACTCCTAATTTCCCCGAGAGTTGATAAAGAAACCAGAACCAATAAAGGACTTATGATGCCTCAGCTTGCCCTTTATATTTTGGCCGGATTGACTCCGGCAGAACATGATGTTGAAGTTATTGAGGAAGAAACAGAATGTGTTGATCTGGAAAATGATTGCGATCTGGTCGGAATAAGTTGCATGACAGCAAATTCGTCCAGGGCATATGAACTCTGTCATGAATTTAAGAAAAGAGGTAAGACCGTGATACTGGGCGGCGTTCATCCATCCATACTCCCAGACGAGGCAATGCAATATGCCGATAGTGTGGTTGTTGGAGAAGCAGAAGGGGTTTGGGAGAAACTAATCCTGGATTTTCAGAACAATAATTTGCAAAAAAAATATCACGATCCTTTGCCTGATTTAGGAAAATATGTTCCTAAAGATTTTAGTAAAATCATTAAAAGAAGGTTATTTCATCTTTTGCCGATAATGACAACCCGTGGATGCCCATATAATTGTGATTTTTGCTGTGTATCAAATATTTATGGTAACGAGATCAGACATATTCCCATAGAAAATGTTGTGCGGGATATTCAGGAGTCTGGTGGGAAAAATTTCATGTTTCTGGATGATAATATTATTGGAAACCCAACCTATGCGAAAGCATTGTTCAAAGCAATTAAACCTTTGAAAATTAAATGGGTCGGACAAGCTTCAGTATCCCTGCTGGTTCGAGATGATGAACTGATGCAGCTTGCAGCAGAAAGTGGTTGCAAAATTCTTTTCTTCGGACTTGAAAGTGTATCGGAGACCCAGCTAAAAACAATGCGCAAGGCAATTGGCAAAATTGATCTTTTGGAGAAGGCCTTGAAAAAGATCAAAAAAGCCGGTATTCTTATCCATGCATCAATGGTCTTTGGCTTTGATAATGATACAAAAGATACATTTGACGAAACCGTTCGTTTTTTGGTCAAAAATAAAGTGTGTTCGGTTTCTTTCAATATATTAACCCCTTATCCGGGAACCAAAACCTATGATGATTTAAAAAATGAAAATCGTTTGATATCAACAGACTGGAGGTATTACGATCATAATACGGTTGTGTTTAGTCCCAAGAATATGACGGCTTACGAGCTCCAACAAGGGAAAATACGAGCGAAGAAAAATTTTTACACTATTTACTCGGTTCTGAATCGTTTTTTTGGCAATCTATATAGTCCCATACTCTATTTTGCTATTAATTATGGCAATATGAAACAGGTAAAAGTGGAAGCAAAAAGAATTCTTTATTTAAAGACAGAGTTATTCGAAAAAAATAGTGAAGCATAAATCATTTCATTGGGGAAAAATGAATTTCATCCTCTTTTAAAGCAAATATTTGCTATATTTATGCCGCATTTTTATGCAAGAGAAATGCTGAATGAGGCTTTCTTACGGGAAGCTTTTTAGTATTTGTCTTGATCGATATTGAAATGCTTGTATACTAGGTTTTTAGCAAATTATAGCAAAGATGGAGGCAAGAAACCATTTCAAAAAACTGGGCGAAACCGAAAAGCCAAACGAGTAGGAAAAATTTATTTTATCAAAAAACAATCAAAATGGAAGCACAAAAAGTGGACATGTTCATTATGGCAAATGGCAAATTCTTTGAAAGCCATCACGTCGTTCAAATCAGGGAAAAACTTCTTACAGTGGATGACTCAAAATGGGCTATGATCCAAACATTGCAGTTTAAAGATCCAACAACTAGCCTTATTGTTTCATTGCTGGGAGGGAGCCTCGGCATCGATCGCTTTTTGATTGGTGATACAGGACTTGGTGTTGGTAAACTATTGACCTGTGGTGGCTTGGGTATTTGGGCTATTGTTGATTGGTTTTTGATTATGGGTGCTACAAGAGAAAAAAATATAGCAAAACTTCAACAAGTTTTATAAAAATGCCTTTAAGCAGGAGTAAACTGTATACTCTGCTGTTTATAGCCTGCTGTGCAGGGTATATTTGGCTCTATATTGGCATTGCAATAGATAAATCCGAATCAAATCCGGTTGAAGTATGCCTGATAAAACAGCTGACAAATATACCCTGCCCATCCTGTGGCTCAACAAGGTCGGTTCTTTCCTTAATGCATGGCGAGTTTGTGCAATCTGTATTAATCAATCCTTTTGGTTTGATCATTGCATTTATTATGATCGTAACACCTTTTTGGATTTTGTTGGATCTTGTTGCCAAAAGCCAAAGCCTATACAATTTTTATCATAAAATGGAGGATGTTTTAAAGAAGCCTAAATTTGCAATCCCCCTTATATTACTTGTTATCTTAAATTGGATTTGGAATATCATAAAAGGACTATGATTATTGAAAAAAGATTCATCTACGAACCCGGAGAGCATGAGGCAGAAAAAGCTTCAAACAGCTATCTTATGTCCTTAATTGCTCTGATGGGAGGTTTCCCCTTGCCAATTATAAATCTTATAGCAACTTTGGCTTTCTATATCAGCAATAGAAAAGGAACATATTTTGTCCGTTGGCATTGTACGCAGGCATTGCTTTCTCAATTGTCCGTGCTTTTTATTAATAGCTATGGCTTTTGGTGGACAGTCTCCATTGTTTTTACATCAGAAACTATTAGCAATCATTATATTGCATATATTATTGCAGCAATATTTTTTAATCTCGCTGAATTTATTGCAACAATCTATACAGCGGTGCAAACCCGAAAAGGGATTCATATCGAATGGTGGTTTTATGGTGGTTTAACAGATCTTATAATTAATTCGGAAGCATGAAAAAGATTGTTATACAGGGACTATTAATTGTCGTTTTGTTTTTCTCAACCTGGTTTGTTTTGACACAAATTGATTGGATGACGGTTTTTAATGTGCGGGAAGTAACAAATAAAACGGAAGAAAAATTGGGCAATCTCTTTTTGGAAATATACACAAAGACAGAAAAGGAGAATAAAACCCCCTTTGTTATCAACTCCATCGATAGCCTGGTAAATAAAATTTGTTTAAAAAACGGGATCGACCGGAATACGATTAAAGTGCATATTATAGAGAAAGACGAAATCAATGCCTTCGCCTTGCCTCATGGGCACCTGATTATTTATGACGCTTTAATTTTGGCATCGAACAACCAGGAAGAATTATGCGGAGTAATTTGCCACGAAATGGCGCATATCCAACTGCATCATGTAATGAAAAAATTGATAAAGGAAGTTGGCCTTTCGGTGCTTCTTTCGATGACATCAACTAATGGAGGCACAGAAATAATCAAAGAAACCGCGAAAATGTTGTCTTCATCTGCATTCGACAGGAGTTTGGAGAGGGAAGCAGACATAAAAGCGGTTGAATACTTGATCCAAGCGAATGTTAATCCGGAACCTTTTGCTAATTTCCTTTTTCAATTATCTCAGGATGAGCATGAAGCAATGAAATATTTTGCATGGGCCAGCACACATCCGGACTCAGAAGAACGGGCAAAATATGTGCTGGAATTATGTAAAAACAGCACAGTGGAATATGAGCCAATACTCTCAGAGGATAATTGGAGGAAATTAAAAGACAATTTAATGGAATAAATGGAAAATAGCATAATTCTATGAATAGGCTGTATCTTTTCTCCATATCAAATGAGCTGAATTCTTATAAGTTTAACTTTGCATTAATTTGAGATTATGAAATATGTATCATTAGGGTTTTTCCTTTTGTTTTTCTTTGGTCTTTATTCTTGTAAAACAAAGGAGTCAAAGCATCAAAATACTTATCAGTTCATCGAGAGAATTATGCCGGGGAAATCATCCCACTTTGTGATTGAAGATTTAACTAAGAAAAACAAGCAAGAGGCTTTTGAGCTAAGCAGTGATCAAGGGAAAATAATAATTAAGGGAACCAACGATCTTGCCATTGCAAAAGCCTTCAATTTCTATCTGAATAATTATTGCGATACTCGGGTTTCTTGGTATAAAAGTGATTCAATAATTGTTCCCAAGACCTTGCCCATAGTCGAAACGCCAATTACACAGGAATGCCGGTTTGAGAAACGCTTTTTTCTAAACTATTGCACCTTTGCTTACACCATGCTATGGTGGCAGTGGGACGATTGGGAGCGCTTTATCGATTGGATGGCTTTAAACGGCATCAATATGCCATTGGCAATAACTGGTCAGGAAGCAATTTGGCTTGAGGTTTGGAAAAGCTTGGGAATGACTGAAGACCAGATACGAGCCTATTTTACGGGTCCTGCACATTTGCCCTGGCATCGAATGGGGAACCTCGATGGTTTTTTGGGCCCATTGCCACAGGATTTTATCGCCAATCAATATGAACTGCAGAAAAAAATATTAATGCGTGAACGCTCCTTTGGAATGACTCCTGTGCTTCCTGCTTTTGCCGGTCATGTGCCGAAAGCCATAAAAGAAAAATATCCCGAAGCAAAAATCACTTCAATGAGTTCTTATGGGCTTGGAGAAGAGTATGAGGCATTTTTCCTCGATCCGATGGATCCTCTGTTTATCGAAATACAGCAGAAATTTTTAACAATCCAAACGAAGCATTTTGGTACAGATCATTATTATGGCGCCGATCCTTTTAACGAAATGGATCCGCCGGATACAAGCCCTGAATATCTGGCTTCAGTATCAAAAACGATTTACCAAGGAATGAGCAGCATTGATACGAATGCAGTATGGGTGCAAATGGGCTGGACTTTTTATTATATGAAATTATGGAAGGATGATCCCGAACGATTAAAGGCCATGATTGAAGCTGTGCCCGAAAATAAAATGATTATCCTGGATTATTTCGCCGAAAAAGAAGAGGTCTGGAGAAATACAGATGCTTGGCATGGTGCGCCTTATATTTGGTGCTATCTGGGTAATTTTGGCGGGAATACCGAAATGGCAGCGCCAATCAAGGAAGTTGCACAACGGCTTATAAAAACAGAAAACGATACCGCCCACGGAAAACTCTATGGGATTGGCTCTACTCTCGAAGGCTTTGGCGTAAACCGATTTATGTTCGAATGGCTTTTTGAATACGCCTGGGATAAAAATGCATCAAACATCAATGAATGGGTTGCTAAATATGCACAAACCAAAATCAAGCAATATGATCCCATTGTGGAACAAGCATATCTTCGTTTAATAAATCTTGTTTATAAGGATCAGGTTTCAGGAGTAGCAACAGGAAGCCTAATGCAGGCACGTCCGTTCCTACAAGGACTTAAAGGCTATCAACGCCCCAGTAAATACGATTATCAGGAATTAACAGAAATCCTGACACTTATGCTGAGCGCTGATGAGAAAAGTTTGCAAAGCTGTGAATATCAAAAAGATTTGGTGATGGTAACGAAGCAGATCCTGGATAATTTGATTATTCCTGTGCGAAAAAAAATCAATAAAGCCTATCAAGATAAAGACAGCACAGAGCTGAAAAAGCAAGTCAATATTTTTCTGGGGATTATGGACGATCAAAATCGTTTGTTGGCAACGCAGCCCGAGTTTTTATTCGGGAAATGGGTGAATGATGCCCGCAGTTTTGGGAAAGATTCAGCTTCAAAAGCCTATTATGAAAAGGGAGCTCGTGTTTTAATTAGCACTTGGGGCAATGAAGGCAATTCTATTGTTGACTACGCCAGTCGTGATCTTTCGGGTTTGATATCGTCGTATTATAAAGCGAGATGGAAAAAATTCTTTGGCATACTCAGCGCCGGTTTAGAAAATAATGTCGCCTTAAATATGGATTCCGTGAATAAAGAGATGGCTTCCTTTGAATGGAATTGGACCAAACAGCAAACAGAATTTATTTCCGAGCCGGAGGGAAATCCGCTCGAAATTGTGCAGGAAATCCATGAAAAATACCTTCCTCTATTTCGTATAAGCAACGACTAAAACCTCATTCTGCCTGAAGTTGTATTCTTGAATCAGAATGTTGGAAGTATAGAACTGCTTCGGCATACGGTTCAAGAATATGGCGCAGCATCGAAATGAAAAATCCTAGCTTTTGAGCTGTATTTTCAATTTCCTACATTGATTTGATCTTCAATTCTGTAGATAGAATCCCTTGATTGGTTGATTCTATTTCGCTGAGAATACATTCTTAGATATGTTTGCATTGAATTGAACGTAAAAATTATAGCCATGAAGACATTAAAAAATAAATTTATAGGGCTCTGTTTCATATCCCTTTTTGTGATTTTGGGATTAAACCTTTCGTCTTGCAGCAAAGATGAAGAAGAAGTTGTTTTGGATGATACAGTAGTTATTGATGATACAGATTTTGAGGCAACCGATTGGACAAGCGAAACGCATAGCAAAGATGCTGATCCGAATTTCGAGGAAGTGTTTGAAGATAATGCAGTTAAAAGACTGGATGTTGTTATCTCAGAGGCAAACTGGAATGTGATGCTGAATGATATGACCAATTTATACGGAACTTTTGGAAGTGGGCATTCGCACTTTTCTGATGATGACGAGGATCCTGTTTTTGTGCCCGCTGAAGTCTTTTATAATGGCATTGAATGGTATAAAGTAGGCGTCCGTTTTAAAGGGAATTCCAGTTTGGCTTCAACATGGGGCAGAGGAATCCTAAAGCTTTCATTGAAACTGGATTTTGATGAGTTTGAAGATGATTACCCCCAAATTGATAATCAGCGCTTTTATGGTTTTAAGAAGTTAAGCCTGAAAAATAATTATGAAGACAAATCAATGATGCGGGAAAAAGTTGCAGGTGATGTATTTCGTAATGCAGGTTTAGTAGCTTCGCATACAGCATTTTATACCCTATATGTTGATTTTGGTGACGGGCCTGTATATTTTGGTGTCTATACATTGGTGGAAGAAGTTGACGATACTGTTTTGGATGAACAATTTTCTGATGATGACGGAAATCTATACAAACCGGATGGTGACGCGGCTAGTTTTGCTGAGGGAACCTTTGATGAAGATGAGCTTGTAAAGAAAACAAATGAAGATGAAGCCGATTTTTCCGATGTTCAGGATCTGTACACAATTTTACACGACGATTCAAGAACAATAGATGCTGAAAGCTGGAGGGCAAATCTGGAAACTGTTTTTGATGCTGATGTGTTTTTGAAATATCTTGCAGCAAATACTGTGATCCAAAATTGGGATACTTATGGCAAAATGACGCATAACTATTATCTGTATAATGATCCGTCAACCGATAAGTTAACTTGGATTCCCTGGGATAATAATGAAGCCTTGCAAGAGGGAAAAGGTAGCCTGAATCTGAATTTTTCTGATTTAGGAGGCTCTTCAAACTGGCCATTAATTGGTTATCTCTATGCAGACGAAGTGTATAAAGCCAAATATGATAGCTATGTGCAGGAAATTGTTGATGGTGCTTTTAATGCAAGTACAATTCAAGCGCAATATGCAACATATTCAGCATTAATTGAGCCTTATGCAACGTCTGAGATTTCCGGTTATACTTTTTTAAATTCGTCTTCAGATTTTCAATCAGCAGTTTCAGAACTAAATGCACATGTAGTTCAACGCGCCGCAGCAGTAAATAATTACCTAAATAAATAACAGAAACAAATAGGCATACTTAACCAATGTGCCGGTTTTAAAAGCTTCAGTACTCTACTGAGGCTTTTTTTATGTTCCAAATTTTTCAGGAAACACGGTGATTTTCCTAATTGAACATAAGGGAGCAGATTTCCTTTCATTTTTGAGATGGTAATATTCTTTTGAAATGGGAAGAGAATGAAATCATACATTTCTACATAGTATTCATTTGATCAAAACCATCATATAGAGAAGGAATATGAGGATTAAATAGGATTAGTATTCATAAATTGCTATCTTTGAATACAAAACCTATTTAATCATAGTTTAATATTCCTATATGAAAAAGAGATTCTTAATTCTAGGTGTTTTTGCGTTCATATTCAGTGGTTTCTCCTATATTATCAGCGGTTTACCTACTGAAAAGTCTACTCTGTTTTCCGGTTCCGGAAATTGTACCCAATGTCATTCAGCTGCCGATGGTGTGTTGATTAATGCTGAAGGCAGGGATGTTTCTCCCGTTTTTCATTGGCAGTCGAGTATGATGGGCAATGCTGTTAAGGATCCTTATTGGCAGGCAAAAGTGAGTTCTGAAGTTGAGGAAAATGGGCATTTAAAAGAAATTATTGAGGATAAATGTGCTACATGCCACGCTCCAATGGGACGCACCGAAGCGATATATCTCGGGCAGTCATCCTATAGTTTTCAGGAAGTTATGGACGATCCTTTGAGTCAGGATGGTGTGAGTTGTACCGCTTGTCACCAAATTGATCCGGAAAATTTAGGCACTGCAGCAAGTTTTTCGGGCCATTATGTGATTAAAGATGAAAAAGAAATTTATGGCCCATACGAAAACCCTTTTACTATTTCTATGGTAAACAGTACGGGATATACACCTGTTTATGGGGAACACACAACATCTTCCGGACTTTGTGCTACCTGTCATACACTTTCAACTCCTTTTGTTGACCAAAATGGGAATATTGCCGGTTATTTTCCGGAGCAAATGCCTTATTATGAGTGGTTAAACAGTGTTTATCCGGAGCAAGAGTTGTCTTGCCAGCAATGCCATATGCCTCGGGTATATGAGGATTTTACCATCGCATCGCTGCCGCCAAACCTACAGAATAAAAGGAACCCTATTTATGAGCATCATTTTGTGGGTGGAAATATGACTGTGAACAAAATGCTGAATGATAATCATACCGAACTGGCAGTGTTTTCGGAAAAAGAAAATTTGGATACAACAGCGCATTATACATCCCTAAATCTGAAAAATAATACCGTAGAACTGAGCTCGGAAGCTTCCTTAAACAATAATATGGTTCGGATTACTCTTGAGCTTAAAAATAAAACAGGTCATAAATTACCAACTGGTTTTCCCAGTAGGCGGTTGTGGGTGCATTTCACAGCAAGGGATGCAGATGGTCAGATTGTTTTTGAATCGGGAAATTATGATGAGAATGGGCAAATTCTGCTGCAATCCAATTTAGAGCTTCATCACGATACAATCAGCCTGCCCGAACAGGTGCAGATTTACGAAGCCGTTATGGGAAATACACTAAATGAAGTGACCACCATTTTATTGGAAGCTGCGCAATATCTGAAAGACAATAGATTGCCGCCGCTTGGCTTTAAAACGGGGATGCCATACGATAGCCTTATTGCAATTACAGGTGCGGCAAATTTGGATGATAATTTTAATAAAACTGAAAACGGGGAAGAGGGCTCAGGAGCCGATCTGATTACCTACTACTTCCCATATTCGGGTGCTAGTTTGTCGTATAGCATTGATCTGTGCTACCAAAGCATCAAACCCGAATTTGCTGAACATCTATCAATGTCAAATACAGACGAGTCAAAACGATTTACTCAAATGTATGCTGCCGAGAATTTGCCTAAAGTAGAGGTTATTGCGCATCTTGACGCGATGCTTACTCCCAGTAATGGGTACGAGATAAATAAACCCGACTGGAATATTTATCCTAATCCGGCCAAAGAACAGCTATTCCTGAGCGGAGATTTTGCCTGGCCTGTTGAATATTCAATCTATTCCATAAGCGGAAAACTAGTTTCTAGTGGCGAAACGGATCAAGATGCCATTCCTTTGAAAGAAATCCCCAAAGGTTCCTATGTTTTGTTGCTTAAATCCGGTCAAGCGGAAAAAACCTTTAAACTGGCTTGTGGTTTATAATTACAACACTATTTCTTTAAAAATCAAATAGAAGCGTAGCTTTTTCGCGGAATATTCATTCGTTACAATAAATGAAAAAAATGAGATTTAAAGGCTTCATTTTATTTTGCATAATTGGTATATGTGCTTGTCAACAGAATGTAGAGGAATCTCGTATCGATGCTGAAGAAGCTGTAATGATTGTTGCAGAACCATCAGATACTGCTTTAAGAATAGAATTAGAGGAAATTGCAGTTGAAGACCAAACATTGCGCCTATTATTGCCGGAAGTAAACGAAAGATTTGGACATGATTCGGGAGAGGAAAAATACATTTGGTCTCTTATTCGCCGGCAAGATAGTATTTGTCTTAGGAAAATTGAAAAGATTTTGGATGCACATGGTTGGATTGGGAAAAGTAGGGTAGGAGCCAAGGCAAATCAGGCAATTTGGCTCGTAATTCAACATGCTGATCTTGAAAGACAGCTCAAATATCTACCATTATTAAAAAAATCCGTAGAAATTGGAGAATCCGAAGGCTGGCATTTGGCATTCCTTGAAGACAGGGTATTGATGAGGCAACATAAAAATCAAATTTATGGATCTCAGGCAATCTGGGATAATGCAATTGGTAAAATGAAAATATATCCCATCGATGACAGAAAAAATGTGAACGAAAGACGGGCAAGAATCGGACTTGAGCCAATTGAGGTTTTTGCAGAACAAAATGGTTATCTCTTACAATAATTTAAGTTAAGCGCTTGTGCCTATGTACTTCGACATACTTACTTCGATTGCGTTTACTTCGACTAGGCTCAGTACATCGCAGCACGGTGCAGTATAACAGCTTAAGTTTGAATATTTTGAATCAGACACCTTAGTCTGTGAAAGGAATTAATTATTTGCGCCAAATGCTCTTGATTTTGTTTACATTATTCTTGAGCTAATGCCCTTCTCAAAACATAAATATTTGCTAAATTAGCAGAAAATAAATGGTGAGATGGCCAAAGCAAGAATTCTCTTATTTTGGCGTATCAATCTAATGATTTGATGTTGATTTATAAGCGGTTTAGCAATTTTTGAAGTACTTCAATAAAACTCAAAAAATGGATTTAATAAAAGAATTTTTTGAAATCGAACTGATTAGAATAAATGATTATTCATTTACAGTTTTTCGATTAGTGAGTGTGCTGGCAATCTTTTTGGTTACTTATTTGCTCTTGTATTTTATAAAGAAAATATTATTTCGAAAAAACAATCTAAACAAATTGGATACCGGCAATGCCTATGCTCTTTTTAAGATCATCAAATATTTTATTTGGATTGCGGCCATCGGCATAAGCTTAGACACTATTGGTATTAAATTAACCTTATTATTGGCTGGTTCAGCAGCTCTGCTTGTTGGAATTGGCCTTGGTCTGCAGCAAACTTTCAATGATATTTTATCCGGAATTATTTTGCTCTCCGAAAGGTCTATTAAAGTCGATGATATACTTGAAATTGATGGAGATATTGTAATGATACAGGAAATCGGTTTACGCACATCAAAAGGATTGAACAGAGACCATATCTCGATTATTATCCCTAATTCATTGATTACTACAAATAAAGTGATTAATTGGAGTCATCAGGCAAAGAAAACCCGTTTCAGGATTAATGTGGGTGTTGCCTATGGTAGTGATGTTGATCTCGTTGTTAAAGTGCTCGAAAATAGTGTCTTGGAGCATAACGAAATCTCTGATAAGGAATTCGTTGAAGCTCGTTTTGTGGAATTTAATAACTCATCGCTTGACTTTCAGGTTTTGTTTTTTAGCGAAAATGTATTCAGAATCGAGAAAACAAAAAGTGATATTCGAAAAATTATCAACAGAAATTTTATCGCAAATAATATCAAAATCCCATTTCCCCAAATGGATGTGCATTTTGATGCTGATTTAAAAAGGGAGCATTAAATTATGAAACATAAAACAGTGAATCTAAGAAAGGAATTTGAGTTCCCCGAGTCAATTGAAAAATGGGGTTGGAAGTACCATCATATAGGCATTCCTACAGAGAAAAAAATGCCTAGTGAGAAATATATCCCGAAATATAAATTCTATGTTTCCGGTTTTGAGATCAGTCCTTTTGGTATTGAATGGATGCGTTTTGAAGCCGACAGCCCATTTGATGATTTGATAAAAACAGTGCCCCATCTGGCATTTGTGGTGGAGGATTTGGATTTTGAATTAGCTGAACGAGGCTTTAAAATTCTTAATGCCCCAAACACCCCAATCAATGGTATAAGAGTAGCCATGATTGAGTATAATGCTGCTCCGATCGAATTAATGGAGTTTGGATTAAATTATTCTGAATCAACTGTTTCAAGAAAGTAATTGTCATTGAAATTAATGCTTTATATTCTCATTTTTTTGTCAAGAAACGCTCAAAAATTCTTGAATTTGTAGACGAATTAGTTTGAGCGGATAAGAAAGCCGCTATTCTTGATAGATTCTCAAGGTAAAATAAAAAGTTGTGCCCACACCTTCTTCGCTCTCAAGCCATATCTTTCCGCCCATTTTTTCGACAAACTCTTTGCAAATTACCAGCCCAAGGCCGGTGCCTGCTTCATTATTAGTGCCTTTTCTGCTCACATTCCCGGCGACATTAAAAAGTAGTGGGGTAATCTCGGCAGGAATTCCAATGCCCGTATCTTGCACTGAAATACATAAAAACTCATCCTCCAAACTTGTTCCTACAGTAATTTGCCCGCCTTCTCCGGTAAATTTAATGCTGTTCGAAACCAGATTATACAAAATAGTATTTGCCATATCATGGTCAGAATATACCAGCTGATTATTTTCGATATTGGAGACTAATTTTACTGATTTGCTATTGGCTACAGGGTTCAAAACGTTGAGCACTTCATCGACCACAAAGCCCAGCTCAAGTTTTTCCAAATTTACTTCGATATTGCCCGATTGTGCTCTGGCCCAAGTGAGTAGATTATTCAGGAGTTTTAGGGTTGCCAAAGCCGACGAATTAATGATTTTGATAAAATGAAGCCGTTCCTCATCCGTATAGTCCTTATATTCTTCCATTAAAAGACCGGAATAACCGATAAAAGTATTGAAGGGACTTCGTAAATCATGCGAAATAATTGAGAAAAACTTAGTCTTTGTTTCATTCAACTGTTTGAGTTCTTGCTGGTACAGTTTCATTTCGGTTATGTCATAACCCACCATAATAATTTCATCCGTTTCGGTTTTGAATGCCGCCCAATTTTGAGTGCGAACACCACGCAAAGTCTTTACTTCAAGTTCTCTAAATTGGCCGTCGAGATTTGTATATATTGCTTTGGCAGAAATATTTAGAGGGGAATCGGTAAGTAAAGATTCTAAGAATGGGACATCCACTTGAAACCGTGATTTTATTTTAAAAAACTTTGCCGCTTCATTGTTCCCTTGGCGCAACATAGCTCTCTGATCAAGAACAAGAATCATTACCGGAATATTCTCGACTATGGTTCTAAAACGGGCTTCACTTTCTTCAAGTGATTTTTCGATTTTTAATTTTTTGGCAAGAATGGCATTAATGGAGCCAATTGTTATACTGATATCTTGAAGGGAAAAATCCTTGCTGTTCAGTTCTTCACCTGTTTCAACAGCAGCCTGTAGTTTAGAAATAAATGTCTCAAAATTCTGCTTAATCTTTCCGGAGATCCTCTTGGTTAATCCCCAAATAATGATCACAATGATTGTCATAACAATCAAGCTGACCAGTAGACGGTTTCTTAAATTTCTATAAAGCTGATTTCGCTGCTCTAAAATTACATTTTCAATTTCATCAATATAAGTGCCTGCACCAATCACCCATTTCCAATCCTCGTATCCATAAACATAGGATATTTTTGGTGAATTAATATTGCTTCCGGGCTTTACCCACATATATTCAACAAATCCACCGCCTTCCTGTTTTGCAAGCTTGAGCTGTTCTTTGAGAACCTTTACTCCATTGGGGTCCACCAGGTCGCCAACATAATCCCCTTCCTTAAAAACCGGCGAATCAATCACTACAGCATGACCTGAATAACTATCTACGAAAACGTAGCCGTGCTCCCCAAAGCGGATGTTTTTAATATTCAGCTTTACCTGATCCTGTAAATCTTTTTCAATATTGTCGAGATATTCACCTCCACCAACATACCAATTAAGTGGCTCAAAAAGCTTAACATAGGACGTTTTTGGGTAGATCATTTTATTTTCGCCGCCGGGTTTTGTCCAATAATCTGTAACAAAACCCTCTCCTTGATTATTGATTACCTGAATCTCATCACGAATCACATAATTGCCTTTCAAGTCTTGCAGATCCAATAAGTTTTTGCCTTCAAATTGGGGTTCAACAGGAAATAGTTCTTCTGTTCCATCCATCGAAACGATAAAATAATAGCCACGACCATTATAAAACCTTATAGGACGGAGCGCATCTTTGATAAGCTTCTTAATCTCTCCTATTGTTTTTGAGGATTTATTTTCATGATAAATATTGTCCATCACGAACCAAGCTTGCTCTACATGGTTGCGAATATTATTGCGCATATTTTCTTCCAGAGAAAAACGGGTTAGGTTGATATAATTCACCACTTTCTCTGTTTCGAGTTTAACCCGATTTTTCTGTTCATTAATAAATTCTGCGCGAAAATTATCTGTTCCCTGCTCAAAATTAGTCCATTCGATGATGGAATACACTACGCCTAAAATTACTACAGCAGCAAGCACGAAGCCAGAGGTATACCTGAGGAATAGATCTGAAACCTTTGTATGACGGAATGAATTGATCATTTGCGTTTAAATTAAAAAATCCATTTTACTGCTGCAGTGGGCATCAACTCCCAATCTCCATCGAAAGTAAAAAAATTCCGGCTAATCTCAATTTCACTTCCAACACTAAAGTGGGGATTCAGAACATACCAAAATTGAGGTTCGGCCAAGATAACCACATCTTTGCCCGAGCCCGTAAATTTATCCTGTGACCAAATATCCAAAAATCCGCTAAGCAAAACTTTGTCTTTAAATAATGGCTGATACCAAACAAAAGTAATTTGTGCATCAGGACTTTTTGCATTTTTATTAGCACGATAAAGCAAAGAGGTATTCAGTGTGAAATTTCCGATTTTTATTGGATAAGTGATGCCGCCAAGCCAAGCCTGTATTATATAATTAGGCGTGCCATCATTAAATTCAATTTGCAATCCTAACCCGCTTTTATGAAGTGTGAATTTTCGGGCAAGCTCAAAATAGGCCAAAGAAGCGCCTCCATTTCCTTTATCATAATCAACATCAACAAAACAAAATGTTGAGCCCAATTTGTCCACTTTAAAAAATTCAAGGGTTGATGTAAAATACATGCGTTCGATTTCATCATTGCCATCATATGCTTTCCCAAAGTCGTAGTGCAACTGAAGGTTTTGCCCAAAGGAAGTTGAGTGAAAAAAAATAAATATGATTGTTGTTAGTAATAGCAGATATCTCGATTTCATCTTCTTTTGAATTAGTGATTAATCGTTATTATTCGCTTTGGTATCTATTAAATAATGAAATCAGTACGAACCCGTCCGCATTGATTGGTCAAAGCTATTCTTGAAATCTTATCAAAACCTTCCTCAACAAAATTTAGATAAGCTGCTTTATTCCATATACAACCCGATTTAGAGCTACTCATAGATCAAAGATAAGCTTTTAAATCTAAATGACTAATGTTTTGGAATTTTAACGAACTAAAAAAAATGGGGTCGGTTAATCAGCCTGTTTTTTTTAGTGTACTGAAATATAGTAGTTTAAATGTGTTTTTTCTTGAGGTTTTTCTCTAAATGCTTATTATATTGGGATTTAGCTTTCTCTCAATGGATTTTCACGATTTCGATCCCTTTGCCGAAAATATTCTGAAGAATACTTATGTATGTATTGAGTGGTTTTTATTGCGCAAACATTGCAAGCCTTAGCATTAATTGCTGGTTTCTTATCTTCATTTTTCTTTTCGCTAAACAAGATGTACATTTGTTTGTTAATCTACACAAAGATCATGGTGCTGGATTTTTAAAGTCGAAAATTTTAATGTCCTGATCTGGTCTTTTTTATTAATATGCATTGAAATTAAAACCCTTAGGCATGAAAAAAATCCTAATTGCATTCATTATCGGCATCATATTTTCTCAGAATATTGATGCGCAGGAACAGATTACTGCAAAAGAAATTAATGAAAGCATCACTTTTCTCGCTTCCGATGAGCTTGCCGGACGCAAACCTGGCACGCATGGCGACAGCCTGGCTGCTTTTTATATTCGTGATCAGTTTAAAAATGCAGGTCTTGAGCTTTTATATCAGGATGGTTTGCAGGAGTTTAAGGTAACTACCGGACTTCATGCCGGAGAAAACAATGCTCTGGTATGCAGGGAATTTGCTGCAATCCCCGGTCAGGATTTCCGTCCTGTAGGATTTTCGGCAAATAAATCCTTAAAAGCAGAATTTGTTTTTGCAGGCTATGGCCTCGTTTTTTCCAACGACAGCATCCAATGGGATGATTATAAAAATATTGACGCCAAAGGGAAATGGGTTTTAATCCTCAGGGGCGACCCCTTGCCCGAGAGTAATGATAGCCCGTTTATGCCTATTGCTTCGGAGCGTGATAAGGTGCTTGCCGCAAAAGATCATGGAGCCCTTGGTGTTCTGTTCGTCGATGGTATGCATACCTCCAAAGAAGATGAACTTAAAAATTTGCATTTTGATAAGAGCATTAGCGATGCCGGAATCCCTGTATTGCAAATCAAACGATTTGTAGCAGATCAGATTCTTGCCGCCAATCAAAATGATATTATTGGTCTGGAACAGCAGGTCCTTGATAATTTTGCGCCTAATTCTTTTAATGGTTCATCATTAGTGGAGGGAACAGCAGAAATTATTCGGGATGAAGTGCCTACTTTTAATGTTGTGGCGATGTTAAAAGGAAGCGATGATAGTCCGGAGCGCACTATTGTTGTTGGTGCGCATTATGACCATCTTGGTATGGGTGGATATGGTAGTGGCAGCCGTATGCCCGATACAAATGCCGTGCATAATGGTGCTGATGATAATGCTTCCGGTGTGGCTGCTGTGATTGAAATGGCAGAACAACTGGCAAGTTCGGGAATAAAATTTCCTGGGAATGTTATTTTTATGGCTTTTGGAGCAGAGGAAATGGGACTGCTTGGCAGTAAGTATTTTGTGAAAAACCCTCCGCTTCCAATTGATCAAATCGATGCCATGATTAATCTGGATATGATAGGTCGCTTAAATCGTGATAATATGAGGATCTCAGTAGGAGGAACAGGCACTTCTGTTGAATCAGAAACCATTCTAAAAGAGCTTATTGAAGCATCAGAACTGGATGCCACATTTTCAAGCGAAGGTTTTGGTCCGTCAGATCATGCCTCTTTTTATGGTGAAGATATTCCCGTATTTTTTATCAGTACAGGCGCCCATAGCGATTACCATACCCCATTTGATGATGTAGAACTTATTGATAATGAGGGCGCAGAAATGGTTACGGATTTTGTTTACGGCCTTTTGACTACATTGGTGGAGCGCGATCAGGCACTTACTTTTAAAGAAGCTGGCCCGGCAGAACGAAAAGGTGGCCATGGCTATAATTTTAAGGTAACCTTGGGGATTATGCCCGATTTCACCGGTAGTGAAGGTGTGGGAATGCCTGTTGGTGGTGTGCGTCCCGGTGGTCCTGCCCAAAAAGGCGGAATGCAAAAAGGCGATCGCATTATTGCAATCGATGGAAAGAAAGTGGGCGATATTTATGAATATATGTCACGCCTAAAAACTTTAAAAGCCGACCAGATTATTACTGTTGACGTGCTGCGGAATGATAAAAAAGAGGTTTTAATTATCCAGCTTTAAGGTTTATTTGGCGTCCTCTAGTTCCTCTTGATGGAGTTTTTTTTAGTCAGTATCTTGCTGTATTTGAACAATATTTATTGAAGAAAAATAATATAAAAACCAACAGTGCCCTCTATTAAAGTGCACTTTTGGTTTTTGTTATAAGGTCTCGTGTTTTTAATGAACACTACTTCGTATTTGAGCAACAACGCAGAAGTTGGACTCTATCGGTGATCACTATTTTGTATTAAAACGGTCCATAATAACAGCGCATGCTGCATCCCCTGTAATATTTAAGGAAGTACGAATCATATCAAACACGCGATCAAGGGCATACAGCAATGGAAGTCCGCTGATTGGAATATCGGCAGCCACCAAAACAGCAACAACCAGCAGGGTAGGGCCGGGAACGCCCGCCTGACCAATAGAGCCTACCGTTGATGTAAGGATAATGGCAATATAATGGCTTGTATTTAGTTCAATGCCATACATTTGTGCAAAGAACATAGCAACAAGCGCATAGTAAATGGCATTGCCGGCCATATTAATTGTGGCGCCGAGCGGCAGTACAAAAGAAGATGTTTCTTTGCTTACGCCCAGTTTTGTTTCGCATACGTCCATATTTACAGGTAGTGTCGCCATACTTGATGCCGTTGAAAATGCAACAATCTGAGGTTTGGTCATTTCGCGCATAAAATGAGCGATATTGATCTTTGAAAATAGCTTTAAGCTGAGCGGGAAGAGTCCCAGACCAACAATGGCGATGCAGAGAAGGAATACAAGCAATAGTTCTGCGACTAGGCCAAGAAGGTCGAAGCCGAAATTTCCAATTGCTGCAGCCATCAAGCCAAAAACACCAATAGGGGCAGTTGCCATAACAATTTTAATCATCCAGATTAGTGCTTCAGTAATATAATTCAGTCCGTTGAGTATCGGCTGTTTTTTGTGGGTAGCTAGGGTGCTGATGCCGATGCCTAGGAAAAGGCCGAAAAAGATGATTTGAAGAATATTGCCCGTTGTTAAAGCCTGAATTGGGTTTTCTGGAATGATTCCCATGAGTGTATCCCAAAAATTCATAGGCTTTGCCGGTGCTGTTAGCTGATGCGCTGTATTGCCAAGCATCGATTGCGCCTCACTCAGATTGAGCCCTTCGCCGGGCTTGAAGATATATCCAAAAAACAATGCAATACAAACAGCTATAGCAGTGGTTCCCATGAAAAATGCCATGGTTCCGGCTCCCATCTTTCCCGCTGATTTAGTTGCTCCCAGAGAAGCAGAACCGCTTATGATGCTGATAAAAACCAGAGGGATGACCAGCATTTTGATAAGTTGAATAAACAGATCGCCTAATGGCTGGAAAATATCTGCCGATTTTCCCATTAAAGCGCCAACGGCAATGCCAATGATCATCGACAATAGTATCTGAAAACCAAGATTTAGAAAGAGCTTTTTAATTTTCATGTTTTGGGTGTTTTGTCGTTTTACATAAATAATGCCAGCCCGCCTTCGGAGGTTTCCTTATAGATGTTTGGCAAATCATGACCGGTTTGGTTCATCACTTTAACAACTTTATCGAAATGTACATGATGCTTTCCATCGGACAATGCCGAGTAGAGGTTTGCATCCAATGCACGGGTCACGGCAAAAGCATTTCGCTCAATACATGGAATCTGAACAAGACCTTTTATCGGATCGCAAGTGAGTCCAAGAAAATGCTCCAATCCCATACTGGCAGCGTATTCAATCTGAAATGCTGTGCCTCCAAACATTTGGTTTGCCGCCGCTGCGGCCATGGCGCAAGCAGTGCCAATTTCGCCTTGGCAGCCCACTTCTGCCCCGCTGATGGATGCGTTTTGTTTCACAAGATTGCCAACGAGTCCGGCTGTTGCTAATGCTCTTAGTATTTTTTTATCGCCAAAGCCTTTATAATGGTTTTTTAAAGTGTACATTAATCCGGGTAAAACCCCTGCAGACCCACAAGTAGGAGCTGTGACCACTTTCCCTCCCGAAGCATTTTGTTCGGCAACGGCCAATGCATAGGCAAAAGCCAACCCGCGGCGCTTAAGGCTTGATCTATAGCCTAATGCCCGCACTTGATAGCGTGAGGCTTTCCGGGCAAGATTCAGTCCTCCGGGTAGAACGCCTTCTGCTTCTAAGCCTTCCTCCACAGCGGTTTGCATTACTTTCCAAGCTTCATTCAGATAATCCCATATGTCCGATTCCTCATTTTCTACAACATATTCCCATAACATGCGGCCATTATCGCCACTCCAAATCAAAATGTCGGCCATAGTATTCAATGGGTAAATATGCTTTTCCTTACTGATTTCCCCCTCTTCAATAATTTTTCCCCCACCGACACTATAAAATGTTTTTTCGGCAGTTATTGCTTTTTCTTTATCTAATGCGGTTATTTTTAATGCATTGGGATGAAAGGGCAGAAAGGTTTTTGGTGCCCATTCAATCGTGCATTCTTTTGGCGATAATTCGTCAATTATAGCCATATCCGTAAGGTGTCCCTTGCCTGTAGCAGCCAGGCTTCCAAATAGATGTACAATATATTGGGCAGCCTCGGGATGTTCATCGCGAAAACGCCCAACCGCCTTGCGAGGTCCCATTGTATGACTCGATGATGGCCCATAGCCAATGCGGAATATTTCTTTAATGCTCTCCATATAGTCTTTTATTCTTTGTCAAAAGTAGGATATTAGGGGCAATATGGAATGTTTTTGGAGAAATTTTTTGGAGTAGCATTTCCTGTTCTAATGAATGCTTCATATTATGAGCCGGCTTTTTTAAATACTGCTATTGATTCGCACCAGAATTTGTAAATGCGATGATTGGAAAGAATTTGCTACATTTATGCCGTTTATGGAATAAAATATTATGAAATAGGATATTTGGAACAAGCACAATTAAGTCCATTTTTTTATTCGTATTTATAGAATCAGACAGCAATAATGAACGAAGAAAATATACAGCATAACGAACAGAAAAACAATCCTTTGCATGGAGTGAAATTGGCCGATATTTTAGAACGCCTGGTTGATGAATATGGTTGGGAAGAACTTGGTGCCAAAATCAATATCCGATGCTTCAATAACGATCCATCCATTAAATCCAGCTTAAAATTTTTAAGAAGGACACCATGGGCAAGAGACAAAGTAGAACAATTATATATCACATTGATTGGCTACTATAAGGATTACGACAAGAGTAAAAAAGAGGAAAAATAAACGTGAGTCCATCAAAACGCAGATTTTAAGCGTCTTTTTTGGATTTATGAATGCATAAGCCTGCAAAAACTAAATAGAGGCAAATTTCAAGGAAAATACAGGATTGAATCAACGCGGTGGCAATTTTGGAATTGTTCATCGCCAGGTGGTTATTTTAACAGTAAAATTCATGGATGTTTTCCTAGACGCATAAAAAAAGCCTGCTAGAAATAATTTCTAACAGGCTGATAATGAGTGTGGGAACTGCTGGATTCGAACCAGCGACCCTCTGCTTGTAAGGCAGGAAGGATATTTCTATAAATCACTGTATATGAGTAATATATAAAACACAATATTAGAATCCGCTATGCGGTCAGCTATGAAGGTATATGTCTTGTAAAGATTATGGGTAAAGATTCCCACTACTTTTTTAGCGGCTTATTTAGGCTTTATGCCTCCCTTTCAGGCTTTTGTGTCTTGTGTGCTTATACAAAGATGTTAACCTATTTCTCGATAATGATGAGGCTGGGGAAAAGGCCGCGAAGGTTTTTCAGAACGCATTCCCTCATGCCGTGAACCGCTCAAAAAGCCTATTCCCGGAACACAATGATTTTAATGAGTTTTGGATGGATGTGAATACTTGAGATAGGGTTATTGCCAACAATAAAACACCACCTACTATAAAAAAAGATTTCTCCCTGCAAAGGAATTAGAATTAAACCGAAAAGACCAAGTCCGTACCAAGTCCGTGTCAAGTAGTGGCAAATAAGCACCGCACCGGCTCATTTTCAAAGCATAAATTCACCGTAAAATTCTTTGCTGGGAGCAAAATACCCACTTGGTAGCCGGATAGTATGGGTTTGCTAAAGAATTAGTAGAGCTCTGAGAGTCTTTATTGCTTTGCTCAAACTTAACAGTTAGCGCGGATTTGCAATCCGTGCTATATATACAATATAAATTTTATTGATCCGATGACTACTAAAGTCATCGGATCAATAATACCAATAAAAACACACTAACGCAGCACATTTAATTTTTGTGAATAGCTTTGCCTCCCTGTTTCGGTTTGGAGGATGTATATGCCTGATTTTATGGATTCGGGCAGTTGTATGCTGACATTATGTTTTCCGGCGCCGAGGAAGGTTTCTTTTAGAATGCCAAGATCGCGACCATTTAGATCATGCAATCGAAAAAGGATATTGGCAGGCATTTCCAACTCAAGCTGTGCATAAAGCACATCTTTGGCCGGATTGGGCGTAATTAAAACACTCTCGGCAGGGCTTTGAGCGGGTTCGCCCACTCCTACGCCCCATAAATCGAGGAGGTTAACCGCTTTGCACTGTATAATGTCGTAGGTAAAGGTATCCTGAACATAGGTAACGATCTTTACTTGTCCCGGATCCCAGAAGTCTTTTAGGCTGAACGACATTTCCCATTGTTTGGGGCTTGTTTCCGATCCATCCATAGCAAAAGCAATACCGTTGGTATCTGGTAAGGCCATTTGGACTACGTCATCGAAATACTCTACTCTAAATTGTTCTGGTATTTCGGGATTGGCATTGGACGGTACATGGGAACGGGTGATTACAGTGCGCAGTTTTAAGCGCTCATTCACAATCGGCGCTTTTGGAGTGAGTTCTACCATTACACTATAATCCAGACCTGAATGGGTACCGTAGATATCCAGTGTAAAGGGGGACCGGTAATCTGCTATTTGCTTAAAATAGTTATACAATTCTAAGTCGGTAAACTCATATGCATACTCAAAAGACCTAAAAACCCGACGTGGGTAAAGACTAAACCTGGGAATATAAGCTTGATCCGTCTTCGGAATTAGGACTGAGGGGGCATAGGCAATCCCAAGGTCGGTCATAAAAGAGACTGTCGTCTGACAACTTAATGAGTCTGGCACATCATCATATACATAATTAACAATACTGGCTTTTGGCAATATTTGTTTTATTTGATTCAATGTATCCAAATTTCTGAGTAGTTGCCTATAACATCGTCCTTCAAAAATACCCAGGCTATATTCTGTAGAGTAAAATAGGTTCAATCCAATCCAGTTATGGAATGGGGTCGAGTAAGTATCTATGTCAAAGCTGACATTATTATTATCCAATACAATATCCCCCTCACATTCCAGGTCAAAGTTAAGGTGGAATAAATGGTTTGTATAGGGTAAATAAAAACCAGAAAAATCCAAACTTAAGGTGTCCATACGCGCTATTTCCTGAACATCTAAGGTTTCTTCATAAACCAGCTCATTACTGAGATGCTCCCTGATGGCACAATGCACTTTTCCTCCCGCCAGATCAATGCCTTTATTTATAATTCGGGCTTTAGGAACAAAAAGGCTGTCATTAGCTATATGCTGATCCGGATAACGATCAAAAAGAGCCAAATCTATCTGTTGCGGCGCTTCGATTTTAATATTATCAATATTGAACCAATGGTTACCATTGCTTAAAGGCCCAATGTCCTCATCTAACATAAACATAAACCGGAATCCTTCCCTGCTGAAGATACTTGAATCAAGAGAACAAATAAAAGGAGCACTCTTAGTGAATTCAAACCAATTTCTAGAATAATCATGATTATAGATTTCCACCCAATCTTCCATTTGATTGTTTTTGACATACAAATACATGCGCCATTCTCCGGCCAATAGGTCAAACTCCTGGCGATAGAAATCCATAGAAAAATTCAATTGGTCGAAATCTGACAGATCTAATTGTGGTGAAATTAATTCCATTCTATTGTCCGGCGCCTTTCCCCGTTTAAAAAAATGGTTAAAGAATAGCCTAAACTCCCTTCCTTCATCTAAGCACCAGCTAGACCCAACTAGACTATAATCCACTACATTCTCATCCTCTGGAATGGCTTTAAGTTCCCACCCTTCAGGGAAGGTTGAGCCTTCATTAAAATCTTCGAGAAATACAGTTTGGGCATAGCTACCGCTTAGCATTGAATAACAACACCATAAGGAAATCAATAAGAATAATTTTTTCATGATCAATGTGTTTTTTGTATGGATAATCTTTATAAAAAATATTTATTTCAACATAAATCCCTGTAAATAAGGTAAATATATTTAGATTGATTTTAAATTACAAAAATTTATCAAAATATAGGTAACCTTTTCGGGATCAAACATATTAATTATTAGAACAAAGAACACATTGTGTAATAGCACGACAAATATAGTATAAAACAATTGAATGCAAAAGGGATTCATAAAAAATCATTTTAAACTAACCCATAATGAAAAGATCAATTATTCAAATCACACTCTTTAGCGTTTTAATCCTAATGTTTAACCCGATGAAGGCTTTCTCTCAATGCGGCAATACTTGCGGATACCCGATAGGAACATCAAGTTCAGCATTTAATGGGGGGCATGCCAATAATTTATTTTCTTTTGCTGTTGGAAATAGAGCCGTCGCAAACACTGATTATGGTGTTGCTCTTGGTCGTTTTGCTGAAATCTTCTCCTCCTCAGATTACAGTTCTATCTTTGGACATTATAATATTATTCAATCAAATTCCGAAAAGGCATTCATATTTGGTTACGGAAATACTATTGAAAGTAATGCAAGCAATGCCATGCTTTTTGGATATAATAACAATGTCTTAACAGGAGCAGCCAATAGCATCCTATTGGGGCATGACAATAGAACAGATGCGCAAATGACCTTAGCTCTTGGAAAGGACATTATACTCAGTGGGGAATACAGCGCAGCATTGGGTTTGGGGCTAAGGACTGAAGCTGCCGCACATAATTCGATTGCAATCGGTTTTGGCACATCAACTTTTGAGCCCTACAGTCTTGCTTTTGCTGCGGGGAGTTCAACTCCAGCAATATATGTTAAAGGAAATGATTTACCGACAGACATTGGCTTTGTTGGAATCGGAAATAAAGAGCCGCATTTCAAACTGGATGTAGCCGGGAATATTTGTGTTACTGGTGAAAACAAAGCTGTGTTTTTTAACCCTACACCCCAAGACGGAGAAGTAAGTTGGGGTGTGGATTACCAATTAAACAAAGGCTTAAGGTTTTTTGAACCTGTTTACGGAACAACAGGAGGGGGTTCTGGTGGTGTTGGTGATGACCCCACATTAAATATTGTTGACCGCAGGGTTCATTTGTTTATACAGAACCAAACTGGAAATGTTGGAATTAAAGCTATTAGACCTTTACAAGATCTTCAGGTAAATGGAAAAATACTTATAAACACTCCTAATAGTTCCCTTTTATTTGATAATTATGGTGATCCGGAAAACCCAAATGGCCGTTGGGGTATTAAATACGAATCTGATGGCTTGAACTTCTGGAAACCAATAAGAAGCCTTGAGGCTGCACCAGGAGAAGAAGAACTCAACTACGCCCTTTTTATCTCTGATACCGAAGGCAAAATTGGTATTGGCACTGAATTACCTGAAACCCAATTGCATGTGAACGGTGACGTGCGCATAACAGATTTAGAAAACCCAAGTCTGACTACTTTAGACAGAATTACGCTTGCTGACGCAGACGGCGACCTTAAAACTTCTGAAAGCCTGCTCATTAACAATAATGGCTCTATTGGTATAGGCTTAGATCCAAACAATGATTATACAAATTTTTCTAATACGTGGAACAACTATAAACTGTACGTAAACGGCGGTATTATGTCATCTGAAATCTGGGTGAAAATTACTGATAACTGGAGCGATTTTGTTTTTGAAGAAAATTACAAACTCCGTCCCTTATCAGAAGTAGAGGACTTTATAAAGGATAACGGCCACCTTCCCGAAATCCCATCAGCAGAGCAAGTGGCAGAAGAAGGCGTGAACATGGGACAAATGGACGCCAAACTCTTGCAGAAAATTGAAGAGCTGACACTTTATATGATTGAACAGGACAAGAAGATTGACGCTTTAAGCAAAGAACTCACTGAGATAAAGAGCAATAAGTAATATACCATTCTTCACCCTAATACATGTACCAATGAATACATATAAATACATTATAGGCTGTTTGGCTATATGCTTACTCCCTTTATGGGCATCAGCTCAAAACCCTCAAGTCTTTAAAGCCAATCAGCATAAGTTATGTACACATCGTTATGGAAACATACACTATATAGCTTCCGATTTCATTAATTGCGCCAAAGAACCTTTACCTGGCTTTTCTTATACAACGCCTAGCGCAACAGAAAGTTTCCATGCAGAAATCGACCCTTTCCTTATTGTACCTCCCGAAGAAGGACCGGGCGGCCCCGGTGGCGTTGTAGGCAACGATGGAATGGTGGGTAGCCTGCCCGGGAGCTTTAATGTTTCAGGGATTGGTGCAGCCACCTATTCTATTCCGATTGAAGTACCTGCCGGAAGGGCGGGAATTACACCCAACATCAGCCTGAACTATAATAGTATGGGCGGCAATGGACCATTGGGCATTGGTTGGTCTATTGGCGGGCTGTCATCTATTGGTCGCACAGGCACAAATTATTATAATGACAATCCAACCGGAGATGAGGACTGGAGGCCGGATCCTGTCGATTTTGATGAACATGACCGCTTTATGCTGGATGGGCAAAGGCTGGTATTATTGGATCCTGTAAATGATACCTACGGAAGTATAAATCCAACAGAATACCGTACCGAACAGGAATCTTTTACACGTATTATTTCATACGGTGAGAGCGGTAAAAACGGCCCCCAATACTTTATTGCCTGGACCAAGGACGGAAAGAAAATTGAATACGGCCGGACAGGAAACTCGGCAATGCAGGCCTCCGGGCGTACCGACGATGTCGTGCTCACCTGGATGGTCAGTAAAATCAGTGACCGCTGGGGGAATTATATGGAGTTTGAGTATGAGCAATTTAATAGCTTGGACATTCGTATCAAAAAGATTAATTATACTGCAAAAGAAAACTCCCCTCTTACCGCATTTTACGAAATGGTATTTGACTATTCATTTGAGATGGCTGATGAACGCGTTCAGTACACCTACATCAATGGATCAAAACTTGCTCCCAATAAGTATTTTCTGGACAATATCAGAGTTAATCACATACCAACCGAAGAACAGATAAAAAAATATGACCTAATTTATGATAAAAACGAGATTTGGACAAAACTCCAATCTGTCCAACTCTATGGGATGAATGATAAAAAACTACCAAAAACTGTATTCGAATGGAGAGAAGATTCTGAGGATTTTGACAAACATTCAACCAATATAGCAAGAACCATAACACTTCCCGATAACGATGAAATCAGTCTTGAACATAAAAAAATCGGGGATTTTAACGGTGACGGTCAAACTGATTTAGCTGTGTTCTATGGTGGGGTCGATGATTATGGGATTTTTACTTGTCGTAAAATATATATATATGAATTCAACAGTACAGGATCGACAAGCTTAGCATGCATTATAACAATTCCAAATGGATCTCGTTGTATTACTAAAAACGTACTCACTGGAGATTACACAGATGACGGTAAAGATGAAATCATATTGTTTCAATATGTTCTTACAGGAGGGGGCTATACTCATCTAAAACCAACAGTACTAGTTTCAAACGGAACAGGTGATATTATTAGTTTCACTCCACCGCAAGATATTGTAGGATTAGATAATGAACCATTTCCTCTTGACGGAGGGGGTTACAAATATAGATTCTATAGTACGGATGTTAATGGAAATGGTCGATTGGATTTAGTAGGCGTATATCATAGATCAGGCAGTTTGGATGAAATTCGATTTTTAAACGCCTGGGAGATTGAATATTCATTACAAAACTCTTTTATTTCGACCTCCTATTCTTATACACAACTTTCCAATAAATATAATCATACAAATATTTATGACGATGAAGTTAGTGATTTTTGGGTTTTTGATTTTGATGGTGATGGAAATAGTGATTTCATTGGTTGCAGCCCATCAGGTATTGAGGTAATGCCAATTGAGAAAGGAATTCATTTAGATCTGACAAGTACTCAAACTAACCCATGCTTTTCAAGCAGTTACCCTAATTACGAAGATCATTTTAAATTCAACTGGGGTGATTTTAATGGTGATCGACTTATTGATTTGATAGTCTATAATGATTTTAATGGAACAAATGGCTCATGGACAATGGTATATAATGACGGATTACACTGGAAATATGGTACGAGCCCCATATCAACTGTATTCCAGAATTACACTGTGAATCATGTTTTTTATAGCTATTATGTAGCAGATTATAATGCAGACGGACTAATGGATATAGCAGAAATTCGCCCTTCTGGGGAAGAAATAAATCAAGACTATGACATTAATATTTATTACTCAAATGGTGGAAATGGTCAAAGCTTCGCTTCAGAGTATACAACCCATCATTTTCCTGCGCCACCACATAGGGATATGATTCTAAAACGGGGCTTTTGGGATATAATTGATATGAATGGGGATGGCTCTAGCGACTTAATGATTTTTGACAATCTAAATGACAATCTTTCAAGTTCAGATGTTTGTAATAACTGGTTAATAAACAAAACGGAATACGCCCACCTGATTGATAAAATCACGCCCGCTCTTGGTAGTAGTTATGAAATTGGTTACCAGGCTTTGTCCTACGATGATCCAGGCAATACGGATTACTATCTTCAGGGCTTACAACTTGATTTTCCTTTTAAGAGGATTACTACCAGTTTGATAGCCGTAAATAAGGTGAGCTCGAGTTCGTGGTCCAATATATCCGAAACGAACAACTACCAATATCAAGGGCTGACAGTACATTTACAGGGCAAGGGCCTGTTAGGCTATCAAAAACAAACCGTATATGATGTTGCCACCAATATAGAGTCAAAAACAATATTCTCTCTTGATTGCGGATCATCAGGAATAGTATTAAATTACCCCAAAGAATCCATACAAATGCTCCGGGGCGGAACCCATTATCTCAGTTATTCCGGCAATACACCCGAATTCCATGTTTATAACGGAGATACCAAACGTTTTTTCATGTACAACAAAAAAACACATGCAAAAAAATGGGATTGGGATGGTGACCGAATAGCCACTACCCGCAACGAAATGGGATTTGATACCGATGGGCTGAATTATGGTACCCCTTCATATACAATTAGTGCCCAGGACGACCGGGATGCAAACGCCTCATTCAATATAGAAAACTTCAAGTTTATACAGAGAAAAGACTTCACATATGAAAACCCAATACTTGCATCAGGCAACAGCCCGGCGTGGATCATTGGCCAGCCGGAAGTTGTTAAGACTACCTGGAAAGCAGATGGTGAAAGTGATATTGAACGAGTTACCGCATTTGAATACTATAACGATCCAAGTGCAGGTAATTACCGGTTCCTAAAATCCAAAATCAATGAACCCGGTGACGGGACAACACCCAACGAGCTGGAAACCCGCATCGAATATGAATATGACCAATACGGTAACATTATCAAAACAAAACATAGTGCCCCTTGCGCCTCCCCTGCAATTGCCGAGAGGGAAGAAACATTCCAGTACCTGGATGCAAACAAACGCTTTTTATCACGCAAATCAAAATTAATTGGTAATTATACTTTCTATTACAGTTTTGGTTACAATGAAGTCAGAGGACTTTTAACCAGCGAATCGGATTGCAATGGGCTGATCAAAAACTATGAATATGATGATTTTGGCCGCCCAAAGGAAACAACATATACTTACTTAGATGACGGGGATTATGACGAGACCATTTATGGCCGCGAATCAACTGCATTAAGATGGACGGGTAGCCATGAATTTAAACCAGATAACAATACTAGCCTCTATTATTCCTGGTCAAAAAGTGCAGGCAAGCCAGAAGAATTTGTATTCTTTGATGAGTTTGGGAAAAAGCTACGCGAGGTTTATCATGGACTGGAAGATGATACCTGGATATTCCATGATTATAAATACGATGACAGGGGCAGGCTTGAGTATGATTATGAACCGTATTATTCCACAGCCTCCGCAGAAAATTACACTTTCTTTACTTATGATGAGCTTGACAGACCTGTGACCATTACCCATGCGGACGGTACGATAACCGACTATGAATACGATGCGCGAACAACAACAGTTACCCATGCCGGGCAAAGCCATACCAAAGAAGTAAATGCAGCCGGATGGGATTACCAAAGTACCGATAATGACGGCAATATTGTGCAGTATAAGCATTACAGTGACGGAAAAGTCAAAGAAACATTTCTTGTAGCCGATGAAACCAATACAAAAATGTCTTTTACCTATGATAATTACGGCAATCGGCTCACCATGAACGATCCCAGCCTGGGCACGATCACCAGCACATATAACCCATTTGGGGAAATGCTGACCAATACCGATCAAAAAGGACAGCTTACCACCTACGAATATGACCACCTTGGACGTACAACCTATAAAAAACTAGTTGATGACCATAACAGGCTTACCGAATGGACATATACTTATGACGATGTGGTGAACAAACCCCTTACTTTAGGCATGTTGAGTCATGTGGTCAAAAGCGGCCAGGACCCGCACAGTCTGGATTATCAGTACGACCGTACAGGAAATGTGCTTACAGAAACAGAAAACATCCTGAACGGGGCTGAGGACTATATTTTGTCCTATACTTACGACACCTATGGACGTTTAAAAACTTGCTCCTATCCAACAGGCCTGAATATTAGTTATGCCTATAAAAACGGCTATAATACCGATATCCTGGACGATAACCACTTTAAAAGCATCTGGCATCTCAATGAATTGAATGCCATGGGACAAACAAAATCATATAAGTTGGGCAACCAGCTTAATACAGATTTTACTTATGATGGCAGCCACCTGCCGGAAACCATTAAAACATCCCTGCTTTCAGATCCGACCTATCACTTGCAAAACCTGGAATACCATTGGACAGATGAAAAAAATCTTCAAGAAAAAAGAGATTATATGTTCCCGCAAGATGCAATGGATTACTACTATTATTATGAATATTACCAGTATGATGACCTAAACAGGCTTAGGTACATAAGTTCGAACGTAAATGCAAATTCCGAGAGCATAACTTATCATGCCAACGGGAACATTAAGTACAAAACCGGTTTGGGACAATATACTTATGACCAAAGCGGCAATGCCGGCCCTTATGCCGTAACAGCAACCGAAAGCGGGGGCTGCGATCAACGGATCCTTTATACCGGTTTTGATAAAATTGAGCGAATCAGTTCTGATGTTTATGGCGATAATATTGATGACATAAGCATTGATTATGGCATTGACAACCAGCGCATACGTCAAACCTGCCGGTATATGCACAATACAGTTGAAGAAAAAACCTATATCTTTGGCGGTATGGTAGAACGCATACAAAGAGGCAGCGAAACCCATTACCTCTCCTACATTTCTTCGCCCGACGGGCTAGTGGCAATGCACATCAGTGATGATGACGGCCGCGATGAGATGAAGTATGTGCTCACCGATTACCTGGGGACTATATACGCTTTGGTGGATGATGGCGCCCAAAGCACGGAGGATGCGCTCTATTACAGCTTTAATGCCTGGGGCGAACGCCGCGAGCTGCAAGCCTATGACGGCAGCCTTACGGCACCGCTCTTCTCCGACCCGGCCGACTATATAACCAGCCGTGGCTATACCGGACATGAGCATATCGATGCTTTTGATCTGATCAATATGAACGGCAGAGCTTATGATCCCGTTGTGGGCGCTTTCCTGAGCCCTGATCCTTATGTACAGGCTCCGGATATGCCACAGAACCTGAACAGGTATGCGTATTGTTTGAATAACCCTTTGAAATACACAGATCCCAGTGGGGAGTTTTTTATTGAAGCAATGATGATAGGCGCATTCACAAATATTTTCTTTCAAGGGGTTACCGGAAACTTGCACAATTTAGGGAATGCCCTTTTTGCTGGAGGTATTGGAGCATTGTCTGGCGCAGCTGGATTTGGAGCAGGTCAAATGGTTGCTGGGGTTGCAGGTAATATAGGTTTTGCAGCTGGTGCTGTTACTGGCGCATCAGGCGGCTTTGCTGGTGGTTTTGTTGGTGGAGCAGCTAATGCATGGGCTAATGGAGCTGGTTTTTTAGATGGACTTACACAAGGGTTTATTGGTGGCGCAATTGGCGCCGGTATTGGAGGCCTGTCAGGAGGGATATCAGGAGGAATAAGAGCTAACAAGTTAGGTCTTAAGTTTTGGTCAGGTACAGGAACTGTAACAAGTGATATGCCAGCGACTGCCTCATTGCCTTCAGACCCAGGTGAACCAACCAATATTTCTAATGGGTTGGAACTTACTAAGCATACTTTCGAAAATTATCCGGGTTGCCAAGATTATTGCCAAAGACTATATAAGGGTGTAGAAAATTTTGAAGAAATTATTGCTAAAGGGTACTATGTAGAAGGGAATCAATTATTTAATTCAGCTGAAGAAGCCGTAAATGGAACGACTCTCTTTGAGCGCAAAGCAGTTTTTGGAGGAGGTAAAAGTTTAATTAGTATTTCCCCAAATATGATTACGCATACAAACAACTTACATGCTGTAGTTGGGCATGAACTAATACATGCTTATCAACATTATACAGGATTCTATCAAGCATACGGAAAGGATGCGTCTGAATATTTTGCCCTTAAATTTTCTGCTTCGGTTCCACATTTAACTCAGTATGAAGCGGCAAATACTTACTCTTCTTTTGGCAGTATGCAAGGTACGCCTTATGCAATTACAAATAGTTATGTATATCCCCCTTGGGTTCAATTACATTAAAAGCTAAATAAAATCTTATGAAACTTACTGTAATTATTTTATTATCAGCAATTTTAAAGCTAAATGCACAAATATATAGCCCAGAAAAACTTTGGGGTGCTTATTCATCCCCTTTTGACGACGAATCCTGCTTAAACATATACGAAAACAACGAGTGGTATTTTACAACTTGCGCTTCCTGTGAAATTGGGAGTATTCATGAAAAAGTTAGTGACCAGATATATACTATCTTGGATGGAGAATATCTAATTAATAACGATTCGATAATTTTTGCAAACTATATGGGTGACACCTGTTTCTCTATGCAAATTTTAGATAGCTTGAATATGAAAATAATTCAAGCAAATGTATTTTTCAGGGAAGGAGACCTTATGATCAGGAATTCCTCTTATATAAAAGGACACTACAGAGGGGGCTCTATATTTAACGAACAGTATACTCGTTGGATTATACACAAGCAAACTGATCAAAAAGGCAAGCGACACTATCAACTTAACCGATATTCTAAACCAGGCTATATTTTTGAAAATAGAGAATATACGGTTAAAATCCTGCCTGACAGCATATATAGACAGGAATAGATTTTAACCCCTTATATGGATTCTGTCAATATTATATACAAATGTATGCAACTTTAAATATTCTTAAAATGAACCATAATTATTTATTTTTTTTCGTATTATTGATGTCTTGTCATTACTATACTTTAGCCCAAACCACCTACCAATACGATGAAAACGGCAACCGCACTGCCCGTATCATAGATTTGGGCAAGGATCTGGAGATCACAGCCAATTTCAACGACAGCCTGCAAGGGGAGCCGGAGCTGCCCAAGCCTCTGCAGGAAACGCTGGGAGAGGCTACCGTTAACATCTATCCAAACCCTACACAGGGCTTGCTTATATTGGAAAGCCAGGGTTTTGCCATGGATGCCCTCCCAGAATACGAAGTCTATACCCTAAGCGGCAGTTTGCTTATGCGTGTAGAAGCCACAGAAAACCGCCAGCAAATTGACCTGAGCAATGAGCCTGCAGGCATTTACCTGCTACGGATTAAATCAGGCGGCTTGCAAAAGGAATGGAAAATCATTAAGCAGTAATATTTTATCAGGGCTTTGCGTTCTTAAAGCGTAAAGCCCTATTTTTGTTTTATGTTATGCCGGAAACACCTGTTGTTGCTTATTGTAAGTTCATTTTTTTGGACAAGTATTTTGTATGCCCAGAACAAACAGGCCAATAATTGGTATTTTGGGCAATATGCCGGCATAACTTTTAACACTCCTGATGGCAGTCCACAGGTATTATATGATGGACAGATCAATCAACTGGAGGGCTGTGCAAGTATATCTAGTCCTTCCGGTGACCTTTTATTCTATACAGATGGCATGACTGTTTGGAATAGTGAACACGACACCTTAGTAAATGGAGATAACTTAATGGGTCATCCGTCTTCATCTATGTCTGCTATAATCGTACCCTGGCCTCAAACAACAAATAAATATTACATATTCACGGTTCCTGTCAAAGATTACGATACCTCATTGCGTTACTCCATTGTTGATATGGATTTAGATGATGGCAAAGGAGGGATTATACCTGACAAAAAGAACATCTTCCTAACAAAGCACACTCATGAAAAAGTTACCGCTGTAAAACACGCCAATGATACATCCATTTGGGTAGTAACCCACCTGTGGAACACCAATGAGTTTCAATCATTCCTCGTTGATGAAGATTCATTGCATACCCAGGCTGTTTCAAGTTTTTCAGGACAAATAAAAAACAATTCCTTTTATTGGGTAGGTTATATGAAAATCTCTCCAAAAGGAAATTTTCTTGTCATGAACTCAAATGACGGCCATGCACAAATTCACAGGTTTAATGATAGTACTGGCATTGTAAATGATCCAATAACCATCCGTAGTACATACTTCGAGATTCCATACGGTTTCGAATTTTCGCCTAATGAAGAGCGATTGTATATATCATATTCTTTTCCAATGATGAGCTCCTTAAAACAGTTTACAATCAATGAATACGATTCTACATCTATTGATAATTCTGTTTATTCATACCCAATTATTACAATAAGTGGAGCTTTGCAGTTAGGTCCCGATAATCGCATCTATCAAACTAATAAATCTGATTATTTGAATTTAATTGCAAGTCCAAATGATTCTGGTATTTTGAGTAATTATACTGATAGTGCCATATATTTAGATAATGGAACGAATTTCCACAAAGGTTTATATGGCCTCCCAGCCTTCATCCAGTCCTTCTTCAACCCGGCCAACTTCAGCTGGGAAGGCCATTGCATTGGGGATACCAGCTTCTTCGCCATTACAGATACCGCCTCGCAGGATTCTGTTTTCTGGGATTTTGGGGATACAATAACAGGCATCCTGAATAATTCCACATCATGTTTTTCCTACCATATTTATTCAGATACTGGTAGTTTCCAAGTAAGTGTTATTGGGTATAACAATAGCCTGAACGATACTACGGTGCAGGAGATTTTTATCCATCCTTTGCCTGTTCCGTTTTTACCAACAGATACCGGCTTTTGCGAAGGCTATGGCGTAAACCTCTGGCCGGGGTATTTTCAATCCTACCTCTGGCAAAACGGCTCAACAGATACCAGCTTTTATGCGGATACAACGCTGAACGTAATTGTGGAAGTAACGGATATGCAGGGCTGCAAAACCACAGACAGCACCCATGCTGTGGAGCATAGCAAACCAGCACCTGTGGTGATTTATCATGATTAGTATTGGGAAAAGGTTTGGGGATTTTGTTGTTTCCAGCAGATTAAAAAGCTGTTCAGTAAGAAACATTTCCTCCAACGAAATTGATGTGTCTTCAGGATTAATATTTGGGACTATCCTCCCGGATTATAAACTCCGAAAACACATTGCTTTCCCAATAGCTTTGCTTCTCCTTCATTTCTCTGTGGAACACGCCCAAAATAGATTTTTGGTCAAGATTTTTCTTCGGAAATTCCGGAAATTTCATAAGAATCATTAATATTTTCACTTTTTCGGGGTGTTTTTTGATGAATACTGGCTGAATTTGGCCCTGTTTTCGCTGGTTTTAGGTGCATTTGTATAAATTCAGCTAATAATTTGTTATAAATCCGATAAAAATTCTATAAAAACTTAAAATTTCCTAAAAATTAGTGCGTATTTGCCAAAATTGGAAAAATATTATCTGCTTAATATCAGCTATATAAGAATTTATTATTGTGGTAGTCGTAAATATTTACATTATGGGGGCATTGATTGATTTTGTCTGTTTCTGTTGATTTTATTCCGGTTTGCGCCTCCATTTGCACCCGAATTGCCTTGTCTTAGCTGATCTCAGTTATAGAATCATGGGATTTCACTGTCGAAGCTTGTAGACCTTTTAGCTAGGATCATCTTTTGTTTTTTCGAGCTGCCGGTTAAAAAAAAGTGCACAAATAAAATATCAAAAAAAGGAAGGCTCGATAATTTTCTTGCATATTCCGGTAATATTACCCCAACCCTGAGAAACGTCTCCTTATAGAACAATAGGAACACATGCTTGCCCATATGCATCCTTAGGTACAGCCAGCGAAAATAAAAGTAGAGTTTGCAAAAAATTGGCACAAAATATCTTGTAGCATTCATTAGCCACTCATTTACCGGAACAAGGGAGCTGATTTGTGTTCTATGTAAGAGCTTTTGTGACATAAAATCCAGAAAATCAGATATTCTCAGGTAATTAAATACTCAAGCTATTAGCAGAATAAAAAGCCCCGGGGATTTATACAGATTATCATTGTTATGCAAACTATATTTTTTATATTTGTTGCAAGAACGAATACAAAAAATGAATCATCAAAGACCATCATTCTATCTCACGAACAGAAAGAGTAGTACAATTCTCTCATCTTTGTATAGAGCAGTATTATTGGGTTTTAGGAGGAACTTGCAGCTCGTAATTATAGATAATTCGGTGATAATCCTATAGCTCATCGCGCTTAAATCGAATAGTAAATAGTAATTTTGAATCGAATAACAGACAAAAATAAATGGCAAAGAAAAACGGAAAAGGAACAGACGAACCTCTGGAGAAGCAACTCTGGAAATCGGCTGATAAATTGAGAAAAAATATTGATGCAGCAGAATACAAACACATTGTACTCGGACTGATATTTTTAAAATATATATCCGATGCTTTTGAGGAACTTTTTGAAACCTTAAAAGCAGGAGAAGGAGAATACGCAGAAGCTGACCCTGAAGATAAAGACGAATACAAAGCTGAAAATGTATTTTTTGTTCCTCCGAGTGCGCGATGGAATTTTTTGCAAAGCCATGCCAAACAACCAACTATTGGCAAGACCGTTGATGAATCTATGGATGCCATTGAACGTGAAAACCCATCACTGAAAGGGGTTTTGCCCAAAGTTTATGCACGGCAAAACCTTGACCCTACAAGTTTAGGCGAACTCATTGATATGATTGGAAACATTGCCCTTGGCGATGCCAAATCGAGAAGTGCCGATATTCTCGGACATGTTTTTGAATATTTCTTGGGTGAATTTGCGCTTGCCGAAGGGAAGAAGGGCGGACAATTCTACACACCAAGAAGTGTTGTGGAATTATTGGTTAAGATGTTAGAGCCATACAAAGGACGTGTTTTTGACCCTTGCTGTGGTTCCGGCGGAATGTTTGTCCAATCGGAAAAGTTTGTAACGGAACATCAAGGAAAGGTAAACGACATCTCTATTTACGGACAAGAAAGCAATCAGACTACCTGGCGGCTGGCAAAAATGAACCTAGCTATTCGCGGGATAGACAGCTCGCAAGTGAAATGGAATAACGAAGGCTCATTCCTAAACAATGCCCACAAAGATTTAAAATGTGATTACATCATAGCAAATCCTCCCTTTAATGTGAGTGATTGGAGTGGTGATTTATTGCGGAATGATGGACGCTGGCAGTACGGAACACCACCGACAGGAAATGCCAATTACGCATGGATCCAACATTTTATGTATCATCTTGCGCCAAGCGGGCAAGCCGGCTTTGTTTTGGCAAAAGGCTCCCTGACCTCCAAATCTTCGGGTGAGGGCGATATTCGCAAAAGGATCATTGAGGAAGGTTTGGTAGATTGCATTGTAAACCTTCCCGCTAAATTGTTTTTAAATACTCAGATTCCTGCTTCTTTATGGTTTATGAGCCGTAACCGTACAAACGGAAAATTCAGGGACAGAAGCAAAGAAATTCTATTTATTGATGCGCGCCATTTAGGGCATTTAATTAATCGGCGTACACTTGAATTTTCAGAAGAAGATATAAATACCATTGCCGACACCTATCACAATTGGCGTAATCCTAAAGGAAATTACGAAGATGTAAAAGGCTTTTGCAATGCAGCAAGCATAGAGAAGGTGCAGGAACTGGATTTTGTGCTCACTCCAGGACGCTATGTGGGATTGGCCGAAGAAGAAGATGACTTTGATTTTAACGAGCGCTTTACACAGCTAAAAGCGGAGTTTGAAGAACAGCTTAAAGAAGAACAGCTGCTGAATGAACGCATTAAGCAAAACCTTGCTAAAATTGAGTTGAACGATGAGTAGTAAAAACGAAATAATTCTTTATCAATCAAAAGAACTGCTTTCACGCATAGAAGTAAGAATTGAGAACGAAACAGTTTGGCTAAGCAAAGAACAAATGGCAACATTGTTTGGGCGTGATAGAACTGTGATTGGCAGGCATATAAATAATATCTTTAAAGAAAAAGAATTAGAAAAAGAACTGGTATGTGCATTTTTTGCACTAACCACTCAACACGGCGCTATTAAAGGGAAAACACAAATCACAAATGTCGAGTATTTTAATCTCGATGTAATTATATCGGTGGGCTATAGAGTAAAATCAAAACAAGGTACACAATTTAGGATTTGGGCAAACAGAGTGCTTAAAGATTATTTGCTAAAAGGATATTCATTAAACAAACGGATGAATAGGATTGAAGAAAGCGTTCATTCCCTTGTGAAAAAAGTTGATGATATTGATTTGCAAATAAATACCAACTTACCACCAAAGCAAGGCATTTTTTATGATGGGCAAATATTTGATGCCTATGCCTTTGTCTGCGATCTGGTGAAACAGGCATCGCAATCTATTATCCTAATTGATAATTATGTGGACGAAAGCGTGCTTACCTTGCTATCGAAGCGTAACGAAAAGGTAAAAGCAAGCATTTATACCAAACCCAGCAAGCAATTGCGACTGGATGCCAAAAAGCATAATGGCCAATATCCCGAAATACAGATTAAGCAACTTAGCAAAGCCCACGACCGCTTTTTAATTATAGATGATAAAATCGTTTACCACTTTGGAGCAAGCATGAAAGATTTGGGCAAGAAGTGGTTTGCTTTCTCTAAAATGGAAATGAATGCTACTGATATTCTGATAAAGTTAGGAGGTGATGATGCGTGAGTGGAAGGCGATAACATTAGAAGAAATAACGACAAAAATAACAGATGGAGCGCATCATAGCCCAAAAGAATGCAGAGGTGGCATCCCTATGTTTTCCGTAAAAGATATGAGAGAACAGGGGTTTTATTATGAAAATGCTAAAGCAATATCCAAATATGATTACGCAAAACTGATAAGCTCAGGATGTCAACCTGAAATTGATGATATTTTGATCGCAAAAGATGGTTCTGTGCTGAAGCATATTTTTCGAGTAAAAAATAAACCTGACTATGTATTGCTTTCTTCAATTGCAATAGTAAAGCCCAACAAGTATTTTATTGATCCAACATTTTTAGTCTACGCAATAAAGGAACCAGCTACAACAGATTTGATATTGAATAATTATGTTGGTGGTTCTGGTGTGCCTAGAATAGTATTAAAAGATTTTAAAAAAGTAAAATTATCTATCCCCCCACTCCCCGAACAAAAAGCCATAGCCGAAGTCCTTTCCGGTTTAGACGATAAAATAGACCTGCTCCATCGCCAAAATAAAACACTGGAGCAGATGGCAGAAACGCTTTTTAGGCAGTGGTTTGTTGAGAATCCCAATCCTGAATGGGAAGAAAGGGCACTTGGAGAATTAGTAACAGTTAAACGAGGAGGTTCTCCTAGACCAATACAAGACTATTTGTCGGATACTGGTTATCGATGGTTAAAAATTTCAGATGCTACCAAAGAACCATCTCCCTTCATTTTTGAAATCAAAGAACACATCAAGGAGGAAGGTTTAAAGAAAACAACATTGCTAAAAGCTGGAAAACTCGTGCTATCAAATAGTGCCACACCGGGTTTGCCTAAAATTCTACAAGTCGACACTTGTATTCACGATGGTTGGCTTCACTTTCCTAAGAGTCATTTCTCAAACGAGTTCTTGTATCTTCTTTTCAAGAAAATTAGACCAGAACTTTTGCAACAGGGAAATGGAAGCGTTTTTACCAATTTGAAAACTGATATTTTAAAAGAGTATCCGATACCAATAGCAGACGATGATAGCCTGAAATATTTCGATAATCAGGTCAAACCTTTATTTGAAAAGCTATTGTCCAACAAAACCCAAATCCGCACCCTCGCCGCCCTGCGGGATACGTTGCTGCCGAAGTTAATGAGTGGGGAGCTAAGAGTAAAAACTACTAATTAAAAATATTATGGAAAACCAAATAGATTTTTTAGAAAATGTACTGTATGCCGTGCAGGAAAAAGGTGTTAAGGGAGAAGAATCCCGTATGATAGAAGCAGCTATAGCCGGTTTGCAAAATTCTTCTCAACCTCCTGAAGACCCAATTTCTATCTCATTCCGCTATGAGGACATTTCATATAAGGTATTTTATTCTGAAGACAAATTGGAGTTTTCAGATTATGCCAGTGTTGATTGCGGATATGGCATCGACCACGAGCAAAGCTTTCTTTTTCTCTATTCGAGAGACGAGCAAATAGAAGAAGGTGACTTTTACAATTTTGAGGAAGTATTTATGCGGGCTCTGGAAAATGTTTCAGTAAATGAAATTTATGTAGGTGAGGAGGAGTGTTAGATTATCAGTAAGCTACTGCTCAGGCTAATAAAGGAAATAATTATGAAAACAGAGACAAGGGATAAAAAGCTATTTTGCGTACGCGCCGACTACGGAACTTTTACACAGCAATTCCTTAAAGGTGGCTATGTAGGTATTGGCTGGCTGCCACATAACGACCTAAAAGACATCAAAAGCCGAGAAGATCTGTATCCCTTGTATAAAGCTGAATATCCTAACGATACCAGTAATGTGGTTATTGGTCAGCAGGTGGGGCAGATTTCACGCTTTTTGCACGAAATTAAAGCAGGGGATTTTGTTATTACACCAGCACAAAATACGGAATACATCTATTGGGGCATTGTAGAAGAAAACGCCTATTACTATATGACTGAAAGTGATGAATGTCGCTATCAGCATCGCAAAAAAATTAAATGGAACAAAAGCCCCGTGCAACGTTCTCTGTTTTCTGTACCCTTTCAAAATACAATACGCTCATCCTTAACTGTTTTTGGCATCAGCCATAAAAAGAACTTTTTCACCGTAATCAATAAACCGGAGATGATTTCCGAAACAGAGAAGGCCGTTGAATTTAATTATTATCAGTCTATCCTGGATCGGATATTGGAGCTGGACGACAAAGAGTTTGAGATTTTGATCACGCATATTTTAACAGCGCTTGGCTTTGAAGGTTCTGAGCACACAGGAAAAGTTGGTGATGGCGGTGTGGATGCTACGGGAGAACTCAATGTGTCGAATATGGCCAAGATAAAGCTGTTTGTGCAGGCCAAACGCTATAAGCTGGGTTCGCGTATTTCGGCAAATGTGGTCAAGGCGCTTCGCGCAAATATCCCTTCCGGTGGGCAGGGTGCTTTTATCACGACAGCCGATTATCAGAAAAAAGCCAAAGAAATTGCAGTTGAGCAAGGCTTTCCACGTATTGGCCTCATTAATGGGCATCAGTTGGTGGATATCCTCGCCGAATACTGGAATGATATACCTGATGATTTCAGGGACAAGCTAAATTTGAAAGTAGGATTAATTCCCGGATAGTCATGAATAATTTCAATGAAAGTGATGTTGAAAAGTATGCAATAGGTTTATTTGAAAATTTAGGCTATCAATACCAATATGCCCCAAACATTGCTCCGGATGGAGATCAGCGCGAACGCAGCAGTTATGAAGAAGTCTTGCTCATGGGGCGTCTTCGCGAGGCTATTAGCAGGATCAACCCGGACATTCCTCTTGAAACACAAGATCAAGCTTTAAAAGAAACCCAGCGGATACATTCTCCCGAATTACTCACCAATAATGAGGCATTTCACCGAATGTTAACCGAGGGCATTAAGGTTTCCTATCAAAAAGATGGGAACAATAGAGGCGATTTGGTATGGCTTATAGATTTTGATCACCCTGAAAACAATGATTTTGTTGTTGCCAACCAATTTACCGTTATTGAAAACGGAAACACCAAACGCCCCGATGTCATTCTGTTTGTCAATGGTATTCCTTTGGTGGTTATCGAACTCAAGAATCCTGCTGACGAAAACGCAACGGTAAAATCGGCATTCAAGCAAATAGAAACCTATAAATCAATTATACCAAGTCTGTTTACCTACAACGCTTTCAATATTATTTCAGATGGTTTAGAAGCTAAAGCAGGTTCACTGTCGGCAGGTTTTACCCGTTTTATGGCGTGGAAGTCGGCAGACGGCAAAGAAGAAGCCTCAAACCTGGTTAGCCAGCTAGAAACGCTCATAAACGGAATGCTCAATAAAGCTACTTTGTTGGATTTAATTCGACATTTTGTGGTTTTTGAGAAATCAAAAAGGGAAGATGCAACAACTGGAATTATAAGCATTTCCACCGTTAAGAAATTGGCTGCTTATCATCAATATTATGCGGTAAACCGAGCTATTGAATCTGCAATAAGAGCGTCAAGTTCAAATGCAGATCATTTATTATTACAATCTCCTGAATCATATGGAGTGCCCGCAGTGAGCTCTCAGCCCACAGGTGACAGAAAAGGGGGTGTTGTCTGGCATACACAGGGAAGTGGGAAATCCTTATCAATGGTGTTCTTCACCGGAAAAATTGTTCTTGCATTAAACAACCCAACGGTAGTGGTTATTACAGACAGAAACGATTTGGATGATCAGCTCTTTGATACATTTGCTTCCTCTACTCAGTTATTAAGACAGGAACCCAAACAAGTCGAAAACCGGGAGCAGCTAAAAGAACTCCTAAAAGTTGCATCAGGGGGTGTTGTGTTTTCTACCATTCAGAAATTTCACCCCGAAGAAGGCAACGTATATGAGACCCTTTCGACGCGTGAAAACATTATTGTTATTGCTGATGAAGCACATCGTACCCAGTATGGGTTTAAAGCAAAAACAATAGACAGTAAAGATTACCTTGGAAATATTATTGGTAAAAAAATTGTTTATGGCTTTGCAAAATATATGCGGGATGCATTGCCCAATGCGACATATCTGGGTTTTACAGGCACGCCAATAGAAGGCACAGACGCCAATACTCCCGCTGTTTTTGGTAATTACATTGATGTTTATGATATAGCCCAAGCTGTTGAAGATGGGGCAACGGTTCGTATTTACTACGAAAGTCGTTTAGCCAAAGTGAATCTTAGTGAGGAAGGGAAAAATCTTATTAAGGAATTGGATGAAGAACTTGCACAAGATAATCTGACAGAAACTCAAAAGGCAAAAGCAAAATTAACGCAACTTGAAGCTTTAATTGGAAGCGAGAATAGAATAAAAAATATTGCTAAAGACATTGTTATGCATTTCGAGCAACGCCAAGAAGTCTTTGATGGCAAAGCAATGATCGTATCAATGTCCAGAAGAATTGCGGCTGATTTATTCCATGAAATTATAAAAATAAGACCTGCATGGCATTCAGATGATATTGATAGTGGAGTAATTAAAGTGGTAATGACTTCCGCTAGTTCAGATGGCCCAAAAATAGCCAAACACCACACCACAAAGCAGCAAAGAAAAACACTGGCAGATCGAATGAAGGATGCAGACGATGAAATGAAATTAGTAATTGTCTGCGATATGTGGCTAACAGGATTTGATGTTCCAAACTTACATTCCTTATATATCGACAAACCCATGAAAGGCCATAACCTGATGCAGGCAATTGCAAGGGTAAACCGCGTTTATAAAGACAAGCCGGGCGGATTGGTTATTGATTATCTTGGGATTGCATCCGATTTAAAAAAAGCATTGGCTTTTTATTCTGATGCAGGAGGGAAAGGCGACCCAACGATACTACAAGAACAAGCCGTTGCTTTGATGTTGGAAAAATTAGAAATTGTTTCAAACCTCTTCCATGGCTTTCCTTATGAAGAATATTTTGATGCGGAAACGTCGAAAAAGTTATCCATGATTCTTGCAGCTGAAGAACATATTCTTGGATTGGAAGATGGCAAAAAAAGGTACATCAATGAGGTTACAGCATTATCAAAATCCTTTGCTATCGCGATTCCTCATGAAGAAGCAATGGATGTTAAAGATGAAGTTTCATTCTTTCAGGCTGTAAAAGCACGATTGGCGAAATTTGACAGCACAGGAACAGGCCGAACAAATGAAGAAATTGAAACAACAATCCGCCAGGTAATTGACCAGGCTTTAGTCTCTGAAAAAGTGATTGATATTTTTGATGCGGCAGGCATTAAAAAACCGGACATATCAATCCTTTCAGAAGATTTCCTCATGGAACTGAAAGGTATGGAACATAAAAATGTTGCATTTGAGGTCTTGAAAAAACTTTTGAATGACGAGATTAAAACGCGTTCAAACATCAACTTGGTTAAGGGAAAATCCCTGATGGAGATGCTGGAAAATTCCCTACGCAGGTATCACAGCAAGATAATCACCGCTGCCGAAGTGATGGAGGAACTTATAAATCTGAGTAAGGAAATCGTAAAAACAGATGCAGAAGCCAAAAATCTGGGTTTATCCGATTTCGAGTATGCCTTTTATACAGCTGTATCCTGCAACCAAAGTGCCCGCGAATTAATGCAAAAAGATAAACTCCGAGAGCTCGCAGTAGTGCTTTTTGAGAAAGTGCAAAAAAACGCTTCTATTGACTGGACAATAAAAGAAAGCGTACGAGCAAAACTTAAAGTCATTATCAAAAGGACCTTAAGACAATTTGGTTATCCGCCAGACATGCAAAAACTGGCCACAGAAACTGTTTTGAAACAAGCCGAGAAATTGGCAGAGATGATTACTGGGGAGTGATTGTGAACCTTTAACAAATATTACTATGAGATTGGCAGCAATTTACATTGAAAGTCATAAATTTCTCTTTGAGGAACCTCAAACAATCAATTTTGGTGGAAATTTTATTTATCGCTTTAAAAAAGAAGGTGATGAGATCATTGTGAGTCGCCAAAAAGACGACAGTTATCTTCCTTTGTTTGATATCAAAACAGATAAGGCTTCTGATCTAACAAACATTAATGTGCTTGTTGGACAAAATGGAGCAGGGAAATCTACTGTTTTGAATTTAATCCGTTGTCATTTCGCTGAAAGCGAAGGAGCATTCCCCTTTAATGAATCGGCACTCCTTTTTGAATCAGTAGAAAAAGGGAAGATTTCCTGTATTTCAAACCTAAATTCAAAGATTAGTCTTAAAGAAAATGGAATACTAACTCGTCTAAATAAGTCAGGAAAGAAATTACAAACGATTTATTACTCGCCTCATTTTGATTTTAATTATAATTTTAATTTTGATAGAGCTGATACACATGATATTTCTTTCGAAACTACTGTTGAACAAGATTTGTCTGATTATAGCAGAAAAGCAGACGGGATCAGATTTCATCATAGTCCATCTCAAGAATTACTTTTTAAAAATTCAATCCGACAATTGAGATTTCTTTCCTCAAATCTTGTTACAGATCAAAAGATTTTTGAAGGTCTCTTTGACTTTCAAGGGCATTATAAACCGCTATTGGTTTTTCGCTCCTATAAAAAAAGTGATGATGGTTTTTGGAATACTCCCTACGCATTCAGGCCAGCATTAAAACATATACAACTAAAAATCGAAGAAGAAAGAACAAACAGACCTGAACCCAAAGCGTCAAAAGAAGATCGTAAAAGTCTTGAGGATATAGCATATGTGTTGAAAAGAAACATTATAAGTGACTTCCTGAGCTTATTGATCGTGAAATTTGAAATGAAAAACACATTCCTTGAAGAAGGTTGTCTTAATGATCTTGATTGGAATGAGAATATTAAAGGAAAAACAGCATATCAGTCTTTACTTTTATTCTTGGAAAATGCAGAGATAGATTTTTCAGGATATAAAACCAAGGTGTTTGGCGAGAGAAGCTTTCTGCCTTTACTAGAAAAACTGTTTGAATCCATTGATCGCGTAGAGGATAAGAATGATATTAATACGGACTCACTGAGTACGTCAATTAATAATACTGTTGAAATATTATCACTGCAAAGAGCATTTCTCATTGAGCTTAATTTATATTATATTAATCATATTCATAAAGATGGTGATCGTATATCTGAAAAAGATTCCAGAGTAGAAGGGATTATTAATTACGCACCCTTCGAAAGAAGGATGAGTTCAGGGGAAACGTCATTGCTTAATTTGTTTTCATCTTTATATGATTTTCTTCGCTCAAGTTATATTGATATTGAATATTTTTTAGAAAGAGACCATTATATATTCCTGATTGACGAGGGGGACTTAACTTTTCATCCTACTTGGAAAAAGAGGTATATTAAGACCATAATCAAGACATTGCCTCATTTTTTTGGCATGTTACCACATAAACCAAGCTTTGAGATTATTTTAACAACACATGACCCCTTTATTCTTTCTGATGTGCCAAACCAGAATGTAACTTATCTGTCCAGACCGAATTATGATTCATACTCAAAAATCCTAGAACAAGATAACCCAAGTAGGCCAAAGCACAATTTCGGCGCCAACATATCCGAGCTCTTAGCTGATTCCTTTTTTATAGATGATTCATTAATGGGTGATTTTGCCCGGGATAAAATCAAAGATATTATCAGATGGATAGAATCAGACGACGAAATGGATAAATCAGACGATTTCTATAAATTGATAGTGCTTATAGATGAGCCAATTATAAAGAATAAGCTCTTAGAGATGTTCAATAATAAAATGCCGCACAAAAGTCGAATCGACTATATAAACAAGCAAATAGAAGCATTAGAAAACGAGAAAAAGAATTTAGAGAGATGATCCATCTTGATTCCAATAGCCCAAATGTAAAAAAAGCCAAAGATAACTTTCTAAAAAATTTGAAACCCCTGATTATAAAAAGAAAGGGCAAATACTATGAAAACAATATAATTCACGATAAATTACATAATTTTTGGAATTGGCTTGAGGGGAGAATAGATAACCTTTTAATTGATAAACCATCGAAGCTTAAAGAGCTCATAGTGTACTTTAACTACTTAAAAACTGAAGATACTGAGTGTTTTGTGAAATACATTTTTGACTATGATTATTTCATTAGGCCATGCAAAAAAAGATATGGAGCATATAGCCTCGCAATGGATTTAGATATAAGAACTTGCCCCTATTGCAACAGGAATTATACAATTACAGCATTTAAAAAGAAAGGTAAAGCAGGTACGCGGCCACAATTTGATCACTATTTTGATAAGTCAAGGCATCCGCTGCTTGCTCTCTCATTCTACAATTTAATTCCTTCTTGCTCTATTTGTAATTCAAACCTTAAAGGCAAGGGGATAATGGATTTAGCAAAGCACATACATCCATACTTGGATAATTGCATTGATGATTTCCAATTTACGTATAAGCTTACAGATAAATCTAAATCAGGTCTTGAGGTGGAAGTTAAACATAACGGAAATGCTAGGCTTATGAATGCCCTGAAACTGTTTGCTATTGAAGAAGTTTATAATGCCCACACAAGTGAATTGGGCGACCTATTAAAGCTAAGGGAATACTATTCTGATAAATATCTGTCTATTCTACAGGAAAAAATTTTCTCAACTAAGCAAGTCTCAACTCAGGAAATGTACCGCATTCTATTCGGTGTTGAATATGATTCCAAAGATTTCGTGAACCGACCACTAAGCAAATTTAAGCGTGATATTCTGAAGGAGCTTGGGATAATCGTAAGCCTACGGCAAACAGCATCTTGCGGGTAAGAATGGCACTACATAGATTTGCACAAAAAAATCTATGCACGAACACGATAAATCACAACAGATGCTTGCCCTTGTTAATCAATGGAAGGAAAGTGGTTTAAGCCGTAAAGCCTTTGCCGACCAGAAAGATATCAATTACCACACATTTCTTTATTGGCTAAAGAAGCACCAGCAAGAGCCGGAAGACAATTTCATCGAGCTTCCTTCATTTTATACTGGACAAATATGTATCAGCTATCCCAATGGTATTGAGATGAGGATTCCCGTTGGTGTCAGTGCTGATTATGTCCGGGAACTGATAAAACAATAAAGGCCTGTGTTTTCGATAAATGCACCCCGGTACTATTTGTACAGGCCTCCCACCGATATGCGCAAAAGCTATGATGGGCTGTGTGGGATCATAACAGAGGAAATGGGCAAGGATGTAATGACTGGAGACCTGTTCATTTTCATTAACCGCAGCCGTAACCGCATAAAATTGCTGCGATGGGAACCCGGAGGGCTTGTGCTGTTCAGCAAGCGGCTCGAAAAAGGGACATTTGAGTTGCCCCTATCGAAAAACCAACATCCAGCCCAAGGGATTGAGTACATAGATTTGGCCATGATAATTACTGGTATTTCGATGAAACATGCAAGAAAACGCAAGCGTTTTTTACAACAAAATACTGTTGGTAACTAACTAAAATATAGTTTTTTTACCCCACAATATGAGTGAATATTTGAAGTATGGCAATGGGGAAAAACATAAGCATTTAGATCGAAGAATGCTAGTAATTTGTACAGCATGAGCTGGCGCAAATTCGTTTTGAGCTCTCAGAGCTTAAGAGGATGCTTTTTGGCCGTAAAAGCGAGCGTTATTTATTCAGGATGGTATCACATGAGTATGGGAGGGAAAGTTTAAAAAACATACTTTGCCTTAAACCATATTTCAGAATTATCCTTGTATAATCCAAACATTCCATTATCTCCACTAAACCAATCATAACCCAACATAATATGAATTTCGTCGGTTAATGAATAATCGGCACTTGTGCGGTTAAAAAAACCATTGTTGGTAATATCGAAATATGTGAAAGTTGATAGACTTAAAGTGCTCCGTAAAATTTTCTTCGTTATTCCCAGAGTAGCTAATGCGGTATTTTCTTTAGTTTCTATTATATCAACATAATCAGGTATCAGTTTATGCGAATATTGAGTTGTAAAAGTCCATTCATTACCAGGATACCAATCTACTCCTATAAGAAAATTAGTGGTGTTTCGTTTTAATGAATTGTAACTGTTTGTCTTCATCTTGAGCGATAGCACCTCTCCAAAATATTCAGCAATTTCTGCCCTAATAACAAATTGCCTTATTGGAATTGATATGTCTGCCCCGAACATATCCATCCTATTATACTGTGCATCAACAAATACAGTGTCATTATTTACTGACAATTGACGATTAAATACAGGCATTTTATTCCATGTATGAAGAGCTGATATACTAAAATCAATACCTGACAAAAAGAAAGATAAACGACCACCGTACTCACTATTGCTTAAAGTTTTTTCTGGAGTATTACTCATATTCACATCATAGTAAGGTCCTGTATTTGAAGGAAAAACCGACCACGGATTATCTTCCTGATATGGTACACTAAAAAATGATGAAACAGGGATAAAAATTAATTCGGCGCGCATATTTTGAGTTAGATATCTCACTCTCAATGCATTTACTGGTATTCGTATATCATCGTAATCACGAGCTAAAAATTCGGTCATGTCCATCGGTGATACTAGGTCTGTAATTCGCAAACCGTCTGAGATCCCCCAAATAACAATCTGCCGCCCAGCTTTAAAATTCCAGTTTTTTGTGGTATATTCTAAAAAAGCTTCTCTTAGTTCAATCTTAGTTTGTTCTGGCAGAATACTGTTATAAGTAGCATTAAGAGATGCAAACATATACGACTTCCCATTTTTCATATCCAGTTCTGTACGCAGACGTGTGCGTGAACTCATAAAATCGTTTGGACTTTTGCTTTGCACAGCATGGTAGGTGTCTAAGAACCCATTCAAGTCTAATTTTGATTTATCATCTTGCGAAAAAGCAAATATTGGCGATAATATGATTATTAATAGTGCATAATATTGTTTCATATCTATACTGTATATGATCATGAATTTCGAGCTAATAGTAACCTAATTAATCCGCAACTCCTGATTTTGTTATTAAATATCTCCTCTTTCCAAATTCGAAACCGTAAAGGATTCTTCATTTACATCGATATTAAACCTAGGATTGGCAATTGTAATCTCTGTTTGATGCATAGTTTGAACATTACTCATATGTAACTTATGTGCTTGCCAAAATCCATCTACTTTTTTAATGTCCGACAGTACTAGTTTTCTGTGCAATTTCCCAAGTTTGTCGTAATATTCAACCTTTAGTGCAATTAAACAATCTTGCCTGATCCATGTTATTTTCTTTGAGAAAATATCTTGTTTGTCTTTTGATGTAGATTCCACGACCCAACATTTGTGTCCATCAATGGTCTCTTCCCGGATAAGTTTATGGATATCTTCATTTACACTGCGACTTCCCATATCATCGTAAGTAAAATCGGTTCCCATAAAATAATCTTTCTTTGCCGATGAACCGTTGATACGCCTGGTCTTTTTCATTGCGGGTAGATACAGCCATTTATCATCGTCCTTACTAATTTCGTCATAATCCCAAGTGAGAAAACCAGTTCCTTTTACATCCCCCGGATACTGAAAAAACATAATAGTTTTCTTGTCAACTCCAATATCCATTGAATACGATTTAACCTTACGTTCTCGAACCCTATTTCGTTTGTTAATTAACTTCATCGTCATTTCCGAATAACGGGTATCGCCATCGGGACGGTCTTTTACATTTTGCATAATATCTCGCCCTTTTAGCGTTTGCGCAAAATTTGTTGTGCTGCTCATTGTAGATGTTACAATTAGAATTGCAACTACAGTTATTGTTTTTAATTTTTTCATTGTATTAAATTTTATTTCGTTTATAAATATCTTCTCGTTTTGTTTTTATATTGTATGTATTCTTCTCCAAAATTATCTTCACAAAACCGTTCTTCTTTTTTTATAATATGGTGTTGAATAATAAAATAAATCACTATAAAGACACTCAATAAAATTGATTCGCACAAAATTGCAATTCCGATTAGTGCAGCTAATGAAAACACATAAATAGGGTTACGAGAAATCTGGTACATTCCCTTTCGGATTAATTGCCCTAATGGAGTTGTAAAGTAATTTAAATAACTAATACATATCCCAATACAACCACAAATAAAAAATGCATAGCCAAGTACTAATAGCATAATAATATGCGTAATTTCAAGAAAAACAGGAGCTATTAGTATAAGAATATAAAGTAGTAGTATTAGAGTCGATAATTTTTCACCATTTTTATCAATCCAAGAAAAATCGACCAAACGGCTTGTTCCTTTTCCTCCAAAAATCATAGGAACATAAGAGACGAATAGAAACACTAAGCTTAATATCCTGCCATTTTCTATTGTAAAGTATAATTCAAACATTTTTCTTTCTAATTTAAATTTGAAAAAGGATAATAGATAATTTTGAAGATATTATCTATTAATGATTATCGCTCTTCTTTCCCAAAAATCTTAAACCACTTAAATAAAATAGGGGTGAGAAAAAAGTCGGCAATAAGAGCAGCAAACATTCCTACTACTGCAAGCATACCCAGATTTATAAAATTATTAGCTGTAGATGTAGTATAAACCAAGAAGTTTGCAGATATTATTATGGTTGCTAATAGTAAGGCAACTCCAACTGTTTTGAATGTTTTATTTATTGCCTTATTGTAGTTTTTGGATCTATTAAACTCTAATTGTCCATGATTGATAAAATGGATAGTGTCATCAACCGCCAAACCTAAAATCATTGGAATAATAGTGGCCGTCATCATATCAAGAGGAATACCAAGCCACCCCATAACACCACCTACCGCAATTGCTGGGGCTATATTTGGGATTAAACCAATTAAACCTGTGCGAACACTTCCAAACACAATCATTAAAAGGAACATAATTACAATTAATGCAAATGCAAACGACTGAACCTGACCTTTAACCACATACTGCATCATACTTGTGAATTGGGGCAGATTACCAACAACTGTTACTTGTGCATCAGGATATAATTCGCTTGCCATTTTTTGTATGTCTGCTAATTCTTTTTCTGCTTCACCAGAGTTAAAGGTGCTAAGTTCCACCATAAGTCGAAGACGTTTATAATCGTAATCCATCCAATATTCCGATTCGGTTCCGCCCGAGTTTTCGTAAAGCAAGAGCATTTGTGCTACTTGATTTTCATTAGCGGGAACACAATAAAAATCTTCATTATTTTCATGTAAAGTTTGGTTTAGGTCTTTGATAATATTAAGAACAGATGTAGTTTTTTTTGTAAGAATAAAATCTTGGGCATAGTTTCCTACTTGTTCAAGTTTTTGAAGATTTTCAGGTTGTTTTGCTGCATCGTTTTCATTGAATTCTATTAGTAAATCGTATGAATAAAGAGAACCTAATTCAGAGTCGCTTATATCGAGCAAGTCGCTAACATAAGGAATGTTACGTCCCATTGTTTTTTCAATATCAAAAGCAGATTCTACTTTTGTTGCTCCCACAATTAAAAATCCAATAATAAACACCGAGACGGTAATAATTGTTTTAGGATAATTTAATACAAATTCACCTAATTTTCCAAGTTTTAGATCTAACCAACGTCCCCCTTTTTCTTTAAATGCAGGATGGGGTTTTCTGTCTTTTCCAAAACTCAATAATGCAGGCATTAATAGTATTACGATTACAAATGTTATTAGAACACAACTTGCAGTAGCAAATCCTACAAAACGAAGTGGGCGCATAGGAATAATTAAAAAAGTAAGTAAAGCACCCATAGTTGTAAGAGCCGAAAATAAAATTGGCCATCCCATTTCACTTACTGCTTCTACTAGTGCTTTCTTTCGTTTGCCATGAATAAAGAAATTCCGTTTAAAAAAGGTGAAAATATGAATATTGTAAGCTATGGCAACGGCTAATGAAAGCATGATAGGGACGCTTATCATTCCGCTATCTATCGGATAACCAATATATCCCAACGCACCATAAATAATTACTATTGAACTAATGGATGTAACTAATGGAACAATAACGCCCCGAAACGATTTTGTTGCAAATATCAATACAATTATGGCAAGGATTAAAGCCAATCCCATTATTTTACCTGCTTCTTTTCCAAAATAATTTTGCTTTTTATAAGTAAGGTAAGGCATTCCTGTAGCTCTTGGGCTTATGGATTTGTATTTATCTTTACTAATTATTCTTTCTACTTCTGTCCCTGTTAAATATTCAGGAACAATAGGAATTGCTTCCTTTTCCCAAATTTCTTTTTCAGGGAAATTACGGAGTTTTAGAATAATCCATGTTTGTTTTCCATCTTTAGATATCAGTCGTTCTGCAATTTTAGGTTTGCTGTATGCTTTATATTTAATGTTTTCTAATGATTGTTTATCAAATGGAACAATATCGGGTACAATTTGCTCTATTTGCATCCCATATTTAGTTCCAATCAGAAACTCAATATCAGTTAGTGAAGTTATTTTTTCGGCGTACGAAATGCTGTCCATTAACTCATTGGATAAGTCGCGAATAAGTTCCAACGATTCTTTTGTAAATGAATTATCACATTCGGTAAGTACAGCCACAAAATTATCGTTTCCAAAGATCTCTTTAAATTCTTCAGATTTTACTAATACAGGGTCATCTTCTAAAAAGAAATTCTCCCATGATGATTCTACATTCAGGCTTCTTAGCCCATTAAATCCTATGGCTACAATTGCAATAAACAGGGCAATTATTAGCCATCTGCGTTTGATGATTCCTGTGGCTCTTTTCTCGAACCAATTATTTATTTTTTGAATTTTCATTATCTTTATTTCTGTTAACAATTTGTTATACTGGCTGCATTTGTCTTTCTACCATTTTTGAAAAAACACCTTTTTGTTTCTTCAACTTATCTGGCGAACCACTTTCCTCCTCCTTTCCATCTTTCAGAACTACTATTTTATCTACATTAGCTACGGTACGCATTCGGTGAGCAATAATAAGTACCGTCTTGTTGCGTACCAGTTCCGAAATCCCTGCCTGTATTTTGGTTTCGTTTTCTACATCGAGCGAGGCGGTTGCTTCATCGAGCAATACAATTGGAGCATCTTTAAGCAAGGCACGAGCGATGGAAATACGTTGACGTTCGCCACCAGATAGGGTTTCGCCATTTTCGCCAATAACTGTATTATAGCTTTTGGGCATTTTGCTTATGAACTCATCGCATTGTGCCAATCTTGCTATTTGTATTACTTCTTCATCGGTAGCATCTTTTTTTCCAATACGGATATTGTCTATTATACTGGAATTAAATAATACTACATCCTGAAAAACAACAGAATAGTTTTGTAGTAAAGTTTCCGGGTCTATTTCGCTGATATCTTGATTCCCTAATAATATTTTTCCTTTATTAATATCCCAGAAACGTGCGGCAAGTTTAGTGGAAGTACTTTTCCCTCCTCCTGATGGACCAACCAATGCCGTTACTTCTCCTTGTTTGGCAGTAAACGAGACGTTTTGTAAAACCTGTTTACCTGTTTCATAAGAAAAACTTACATCATCGAATACAATATCAAAATTATTTGGTTTAAAATCTGTTTTACCTTGTTGAATTGGTAATGCCTCCATCTCGTTCATCCTGTTAATGCGAATATCTAGATAGAATAAGGCTGCCAAATTATTAAACACTTCATTTATTGGATTGTAAATTCGCGTAGCAATCACTAAGAAAATAAGATACATAAACAAATTAATGGTCCCAGCTGAAAGAAGTTGTACCCCAACAATAATAACACTTACTAATCCAAGTTTTAATAAGCTCTGTGAAGAATTTACAAGCCCGCCTGCCAATAATTCTCCTTTTATTAATTGTTTTTCATAGATATTAAGGCTTTGGTTTAATTCATTCATGTAAGCATCTTCACGATTATATGATTTTATCTCTTGTATGGTATCCAATCCTTCCTGAATCTGCTCACTTACATCTCTTTTGTCTTGATAATTTATTTGAAATTCCTTATGTAATAGTTTCTTAGATATTAGAAGTACAGTCGCTGCTAAAGGGACGACCCAAAACAAAGCCAGAGATAGCTGCCAATTGTAAAAAAACATTCCTATTCCAATTACTACCATACTAATAATAGAAGCAAACAGTTGTGGCACAGCATGTGAAAAAGTATGTTCTAATTCGGTACTATCGTCCATTATAGTTGATGTAAGGTCTGATAAATTTTTTTCACCAAAAAATGCTAAAGGTAATTTACGCAACTTTTCAGCCAGCAAAATACGACGGTTGGCGCTTTCTTCATAAACAGTGGTATAGGTGCTTCTATATTGAAACCTGGCAATAAGCCACATTATCAACATAAATATTATTCCAAGCAAAGTGTAGTACCACAAACCATTGGTTATTGTAGCCGAAGGGTTTATAACAGGACTTAAGTAGTCTTCAAGAAATAAAAAGATATAAACTGCAGGGAGCATTAATGCTATATCTAGTAGAGTTGTAAAACACACACCTTTTGTAAAATCTCTTGCCCCTTTGCGTGTTAAAGCAAATCGTTTTTCTAATAGATTAAACATATTGAGCCTCCTTTCCTATTGTCCATTTTATTGATTGTTGATATTCGTTCCACATTTTCGAGTAGATTCCTTGTTTGTTTAGTAATTCATGATGACTTCCCTGTTCTGCAATTTTACTTTTGTCTATTACAATAATAATATCTGCATCCATTACGCTGGTAAGCCTGTGAGCAATAAGAAGTACCGTTTTGCCTTTGGTGAGTTTTCCGAGTGCCTTTTGTATTAAATGCTCATTTTCAGGGTCAGTAAAAGCAGTCGCTTCGTCTAACACTACAATTGGTGCATCTTTTAAAATGGCTCGTGCCAACGCAATCCGCTGCTGCTCACCTCCTGAAAGATAAGTTCCTTCTACACCTATAATGGTATTTAAGCCATCGGGCAGTTTGTCAATAATTTCGCGACATTGTGCCAAATCTACGGCTCTTTCAACTGCTTCCACTGATGCATTCGGATTACCGTATTTGATGTTTCCCATCAGGCTTGTTTTAAATAATTTGGTATTCTGAAAAACAAACGAAACATTGTTCATCAATGCTTTGTGGTCAATCTCTTTCACATCTGTTCCTCCAATGCAAACCTGCCCGGTGTCAGCATCCCAAAATCGTGGGACAAGCCTTGCAATAGTTGTTTTCCCACTACCAGAAGCTCCTACTAGGGCAATGGTTTTTCCTTCGGGAATATTGAAACTAATATTATCTATTGCCTTTTGTGCGGCTCCTGGATAACTGAACGAAACGTTCTTATAGCTAACATTATGTTTTGTAATATTTTTAGGATTTGACGGTATTGGAAGCGGTTCAACATCTGTTAATTTCTCCACTCTGTTTACTGCTTCTTTTGCTTGTCCCAGTGCTTGGTTCAGATACATGCTTTTCATCATGCTTTGAGCAAAAACAGGAGTTATTAAAATATAAAAAAACAGGTTAACCAACACAAGTACGTAGTTGCCCGAATATCCAATCAATAAAATGGCTGCTGGAACTAGAAAAAATGCAAAACCATTAATAATTACGGTATTGATTGACATTGGATTTTCCCATAATTTTGTATAATTAAGCACCATGTTTTTGTATTTAGTAATACTATTGTGAAAATTTTTAAATGAAAAAACTGTCTGCTGAAAAACCTTTACCACAGGAATCCCTCTAACATATTCCACCGCTTCGGTATTCATATCTTCGAGAGAAGTCATATAATCTTTCATAAATATTTTCCCTTTACCACCCATCATAAAGCTCATAACAACCATGGATATAATAATTGGAACAAGACAAGCTAATCCCAGCCTCCAATCGAATACGAAAATAAACACTAAAGCTGTTAAAGGCATTAGAATACTCCCTGCAAGGTCTGGTAATTGATGTGCCAGAAACTGGTGAGTAATACTCGCATTATCGTCAATAATTTTACGGATACTGCCACTCGTATTTCTATCGAAAAAACCCAATGGCATACGTACTATTTTCTTCATAGCCTGTCGTCGCATATTGGTTTCTACCCGAAATGCTGCCAAGTGAGAGAGTGTAAGAGCCAAAAAATATAATATAACACCTGCTATTGCCGTTCCCACAGCCCACCACGCATATATATTAATACAAACTTGAGAATAGTCAGCCCCTGTATTAAATAATTCTTTTACAATAAGCCATATAAATATATATGGCAACATCCCTATAAGGGTACTGATTGCTGACAAAACTAATGCTCCGGGAAGCAATGCTTTCCTGCCTGTCATATAGCTTTGTAGTTTTGATAATGTTTTCATATTATATTCAAAATTTATAGGTTCTAATTATTAGTTTTCCTCCAAAAAAGAACAATGTTCAGTTGTGTTCAAAAAAAATTATACTCTCATAATTTTTTCCCATCCCGCTGTATTAAATTCCATATATTCGGTAATAAACTTTTGAATTTCATTATCTTCTAAATTGTGTGATACTATTTCACCGATAATGCTTATCCACCACGAGCTTATTGTGTGAATAAAAAAATCTGAGATGTCTGTATTTATATGAGGATATTTTTCCTTCATTTTTAGCATATATTCTAATCCTTTTTCAGTATGTCGATTGGTATATTCGTCGTGGAAATTTTCGAGTGAAGAACCATGTACTTGAAAAAGGAGAAGGTTTAATTCTTTTCTGTATTTTAAAATTAGTTTAACAAACATATTTATTTGTTTTTGTTGATATTCTTTAGAGATAAAAATATCAAGACTAATATATTCAGGACTATTATGTTCTTCTATCATTATATTGAAAGCCTGTAATAAAGGCTTTAATACTTCTTCTAGAATTTCATCTTTATTCTTAAAGTAATTGTAGATATTGCTTAAACCCACTCCTGTATTTTTGGCTATGGTGCGCATAGAAGCATTTTTATATCCTTTTTCAAAGAATTCAGCTTTTGCTACTTCTAATATTATTTTTCGTATGTCTGTTTTTTGTACCTGCATAATTTAACTATTTATTACAGAAAAAAGAACGCTGTTCTTTTTTTTTGCGTACAATCCCTGTAAGTTGTGATTTTTGTAATCCCTTAAAGGAGGGATTATTTTATGCCCTCACCAAAAAAACACCTTTTGAAAGATGCTTCTTTTCTGATATATCCGTTCTAATTTACATTTACTAATTTGTTTGATTCAACAATTCCCTTTTTAACCCTTTTTCTCTTGATATACCTATTGCATTGTTAAATAAGGTTTTAGCCTAGCATTGTGCCGAGTATAAAATCTTCTTCATCGGTAAAATCTGAAAGTGATGTTTCGCCGAAGGATTCAATGATTTTCACACATTGCTCTTTTCCAAAAAACACGTTTATTTTTCTTGAATTAACTTCCACGAAAAAATAATTAATTCCTTTCCTTGTCAGTAACTCTTCGGTTTTATATTGCTCATTTGCACTCATGCTATGTTATACAAGGTTTCGCAAGCCTTTGTTATATTCATACACATAATAAAGCAGTATTTGCATTTCGGCAGTATTATAATCGGCACATGCTATTGGCATATCTTAATTTATTTAATGAATATTTTTCTTGTCAGAACCCCACCGTTTGTCTGTAAGCGAAGATAATAAACCCCTGTCCTCAAACTCCCGCAAGAAAGTGTTTCGATATGCATACCTGCTGCAAATTGCTTGTTGCACAGCTGCAGAACCTGCATTCCTACTGAGTTGACAATAGATATATTCACTTGTTGGTTCGACAATAAATTAAATTCAATATTGGCATTTTGACACATCGGATTTGGAAATACAGAAATATCATCAACATAAGCATTCATATCATTTGTAGCAGTAATTCCTTCAATTTCGAGAAAAGGATGCATTGATTGATCATCCGCATCTTTCGAGTAAAATTCCGCAAATTTGGTATTCGGATCGGCAATAATTACAAGCCCATAGTTTTCTATATTATCATTTAGCCAATCATTAACTAAATCTGTAATATTAATTTCATACCAGTCTAGCGCTGATGTAAACCTAGGAGTAGCATATTCATTATCCCCGTAAGCTATACTAGCGTTTACTAACCATGTTGCTTCGTCCCAGTTTTCAGTGATAGCATATAATTTTGATGGTGTTGGTGTTCCGTCAGGAGCATGAAAAAACTGGAAGAGATTTAATTTGGCACTGGTGATGGTTTGCCCAAAATATGGTGTTAAATCAAACTTAATAAGTGTTTGATGAAAATTTTGCATGGCTGTCCAATTGGCAATCCATAGTTCCTCATCAGAGGGGGCCATACCGGAGCTACCTGTATTTATTGTCATGTCATCGCTAGGGTAAACCTTAACCGATTGGGCATTTAATAGCGTAAACCCCAATAAAAATGCTGCAATTGTAATGTAAAATGTTTTCATTTTATAGATTTTAAATTATTTATTATTAAAAATTGATTTGTAATCCCGCGTTAAAACTCCTTCCTGGCTGACGTACCCAATAAAATTGGTAATGTTCTCGGTAACTATTATTGAATATGTTACTTAGTGAAAATGTTGCCTTTAAATATTGGTTTATTTTCCATGTGCTTAAAAAATCGAATACAACAAAAGAATCGGTGGGCACATCGCCAACAGCCACTTCTTTTTGTTTGGCATTGTATTTACCTACTATAGCTACAAACAGTTGATCAGGTTTGATGTAATATTTTGTTTCCATATTTATTTGTATTGGAGGAATATCCATCAATACTTCGTCATTATCCTCACGACCGTCCACATAACTTATATTTCCGGTAATTAATAGTTGTTTCAATACTTTGTAATTGAAGGTAATTTCACCACCATAAACCAGAGCGTTTTTATTATTGAACTGTCCAGTTGCATGCAAGGGATCCCACTCGAGGATTATCATATTATTTATTTCATTCCTGAATAATGCCAACGAAATACTGTTTTGTTTTTCATCATGGAGTTTCACTTCAAAATCCAGGTTAAAACTTTCTTCGGGCACTAAATCAGGATTGCAAAAATTCATACCGCTGGGCGTCATTGTATTAACGAATAACTCTTTAGTTGACGGCACCCGAAAAGCTTGTCCTAAATTCCCTGTAATAATTATTCTGTCGTTAGGCATATATGAAACACCAAAATTCCCACTTATAGCAGTGTTTGATTTTGTCTTTGTTTCATGTGTATCTTTAGAATAATCGTATGGTGGACCAATATTTGTGGTTTCAACTAAATTGGCCTGCGTGTTAAATTTATTCCAACGCAAACCACTGTTTAACAATACCTTTCCAGATAATGTGAAGTTTGCTTGCACGTAAACACCATAACTACGTTGAAATGAATTGTCGATTGTAGTGTCTTGCGGCCCGTCATAAACCAATTCTCCAATATTAAAATACGGATTATCGGCATCGTAAATAAATGCTTGTTTATGCTCATCAATATGGATATCATCACGTTGATAAATATCCAATCCTGCCAGTACTTTAATCCTTGGACTTATGACAAAAGTAAAATCATGTTGATACACATAATCAGTATTATACAAATTTTTATACTGATAAATCACTCTATCGTACTGTATGTATCGATAATTGTAAACGCGTGCAGTAATATCATGCTTGTGTGCCGATGCTTTAATATTTATTTTTGGCATCCACCTGGCAATATTTGTCCATTCGTAAACTAAGCCTATTTTGTAGTGATCATCTTTAGGGTGAAGCGCATTTACAGAATCGGAAAAAGCAGGTTTGCCAATGGAATCGGCCTCACTCAAAAAACCGTTTAGCTGTAATTTATTATTCTTATTAATTTGCCACGTAATTTTTGCTGTCACCGACTGTTCCGAAAAATTTGTTCCCATCACTTCATCACCATGGGCATCTTTGTACGAATCAGCTTTTCGTTTTCCAGCAGTAAAATGAAAAAACACCTTGTCACATATTTTTGTGTTCAACATTAAGTTGGTATTGTAGCCATTACGGATCGATTGATAATTTGAATTAAAAGTACCCCCAACATATTTATTTGATAAAGGCTGTTTATAGTCCTGAGTAATAATATTTATAACCCCACCAACAGCATCTGAGCCGTACAAAGTAGAATAGGGGCCTCTTAATATTTCAATGTTTTTAACATCCAAAGGGTTGACAAAAGTGCCCGGTGGGCCTGGGTTTCTTTCAGAACTAATACGCTCGCCATCCACCATAACAACAACGCGTTTGCGGGCAAGCCCACGTATGGAAGAAGCTCTGTGAAAGCCTTCGCCGACAAGCGAAACAGCAGGTTCACGACTTATTATATCTGCAATATCTTGTGTAGTACTTTCGGTGATTTTATTTTGAGTGAGCACTGAAACTGGTGTAGTTTGCTCAAAACTTTTTAATTGGTTTTTTGCTGTGCTAATTATCACCTCCTGAAGGGCAATAGACGAAGGTGTTAATTCAATATTTATGATATTTTGCTCATTTTTCATAATATCTACTTCTTTGGTTTCGAAGCCTAAAAACGAAAAGACAAGCGTTTCCGAACCATCAGGAATATTTTCTAAATAAAAATAACCGTTTATATCCGTTATCGTACCAATAACTGTGTTTTTTATGAATACACTTACACCTGGCAGGGTTTCATTTGTGACTGTATTTACAACTTTACCGCTTATTGAAGCAGCATTCGCTGTAATAGCATAACACATCAGGAATACTATAATAATAGTATTGACTGAAGCTTGTTTTAATATATATATAGCTTTGATCATTAGTTGTACAAAAAATGAGGCCTATCAGATTAAGGCTTATAATTTTTACGCCCCTTGTTTACAATTAGAATACTAGCTGAATTCTTTTTTAAGTTGTTCAATCCAACGTTTTATTCTATCATCGGTTAAATTGCTTTGGTTTTCTTCATCCAAAGGCAAACCAACGAATTGCCCATCAACTTCTGCCTTGGAATTATCATATTCGTAACTATCGGTTGAAACTTTTCCTACAATCTGACATCCTTTTCCATCAAGGGTTTCATAAATTTTGCCAATAGCATCAACGTACGAGTCGGCATAAGTTTCCTGATCGCCAAAACCAAAAATTGCTACTTTTTTCCCTTCAAGCTTTGCTTTTTTTATCTGGGACAGAAAGTCTTCAAAATCATCCTGCATATCACCAATGCCCCATGTTGATGATCCAAATATGAGATTTGAAAATTGTTCAATATCGTTTGCTTTTGCATTGGCAACATCAAATGTTTTAACAATGTCTGCTCCCAATTCTTGTTGAATTTGTTTGGCTGCGGCTTCCGTATTACCGGTTGATGAACCGTAAAAAATACCTATGTTTTGCATCTTGTTCTTATTTAGATTAAATAGAAGTGCAAAAATGGACTGTTTTACATGCTTGGGCAATACCTTAAAGATGTGAATTTATACGGGATGGTATCCCATGAATATGGGATGGGGTAAATAATTATTTAATTGATTTCAGCGAATCGTTCAAATCAATAATATTGTTGGCAACAGCATAAATTGCCATTGCTGCTGTGGATTTAACTCCAAGTTTATTGCTAATATTTTTACGGTGTGTAACAACAGTATGTATGCTGATAAACAATGCTTCAGCAATTTCTTTATTCAATTTTCCACTAACCAATAATTTTAACACTTCTGTTTCACGCTCGCTGAGTGCATTGTCAGAAGTGCTCTTCGTTTCACTTTTTAATGTCAGATGTTTGGTAATAATGTTCTCAATTGTATTTATATCATCATTCAAATAAATACAATCAACAAAATTAGAACACAAATTTCTATCGTAATATGTGGAAATTAAACCAATAAGATTAATGCCTTGAAAATGCATGGAAAACTTGTTTAAGGCATTGTGGCAATTATTGAAAACAACAGGATTCACCAGTATTACTTTATAAGTTGCATCAGGGCATATTTTTATGGAATTGTATAATGAATCCGTACAGATAATAGTCACATTAATATCGATAGATTTGATGAAACCAGACATGCCCTCCTGAACAATAGCAGAAGGCTCCACAATTAGTATTTTATAATTTGGATTCAATTATTCTCTGTTTTTAATTTCCAGTTTTTCAACAATAGGTATTAGTATATCATTTTCTATTTTTGCATGTACAATTAAATCTTGCTCTAAATCGAATAAAGCAAAAAGGATTTTCCTCCTCATAATACAACCCTCTTTTTGTGGTAAGTGCATTATTAGCAATTTTTTTAAGTCACCTAGTTTTTCTTCAATATCATCATGATGCTCTTTGTATTCTGTAACTGAATATCCATTTTTAGTGTCAACGAGCTTATTATTTTCAAATAGATTTAAAATGTATGGGAATACGGTTTCATTTTCATAATTAAAATGTTGGTCAACTTCACGTTTATACTCATTGAAAAAATCTTCAACCATTAACATTTCAGGTTTCTGGTTGTTCTTATTCATTAAATGGATATTAGAAATAATTTCAGGAAATACTTCATTGGAGTAATACTGATGAGATCTCTTAAGATATTGAATAATTTCTTTAATACCTGAACAATTAAAAGAAAACTCAGGCACATATGAGGTGTTATTATGCAAATTAGCAATAGTCAGAAATATTTCAATGCTGATATTATTTTCATTACAAATAGTTTCTATCGTTCTATCTTGCAAGCCTAATGAAATGCCAAACCTCTCCAAAACTAAAATCAAGTAATGATTATTCAAGATTATATCTGACATTTTTATGCCTTGATCGATTATCTTTTTTTTAAATTCCATTCTGTTGATTTATTTAGAGTTTGTCTAAAAGTCTGGTGTCTGATTCATAATGTTCGAGGTCAAGGCATTTGCAGGGTTGAACACATGGAGTTTGCATTGGTAAACGACTTGTGCTCAATACAAAAATAAGGCTGAGATCGGGCATTATGGACAAACACTTTCAATCTACAAAAGTAGAACAAATCTTGTGGGCAGGCAAGAAATAGCTCTTTTGGTTTTTCAGTATGAATTTTATGTGATGGCAAAAAGCAAGTGTGCTATTTGTGCGGTAGGTTTTTATTACTCAGTCTTTCATGGAATTACCGCCAACGGCAATCTGTCTAATAACTTCCGCTATCGTTTAAATTGCACCTAAATACGATATAATTTTAGTGCATATCTCGTTCTAAGAGACTCTTTTAATACTTTTTGAGGGAGCTGTTTTTTTATCCCTAGGTTAGTGCATGCATGGAAGATAAAACAGAGACTATTTGAATAGATAACGCAATGGAAATTAACTAAATAGCTGGATGTCAAGGATATTCAATGTTTGTCCTACATTGTAAGCAAAGCGGGTTTTATCAAAACCATGAGGGGTCAATATCACCGGAATATGCAATTGGCTCTAATCTTAACGAGAATGGCACAAAACGAAACGTTATTCGCTCACCAAAACACTCCGCAATATGGCACAATTTATACCGAAATTCGTGGCAATGTAAAAAAGAAATACCTGTATACTTTTAAGCTAAAAGAAACATTTTGCAAGATATTGAATTCTTGTGTTATCTTTGTGTCTGGAGCACCATTGTTTAGTATCAAACTTTCTTTTGAGAAAGTCCTTGCTGTTGATCAGGGTGTTTTTTATTATTTCCTACGGATCTGATATTACAGAACTTAAGTTCAATTAGTAAATGCGCTTTTTAGGTGTATTTCCTCTCTTCCTGGAATGGAGCGTAGCGGAATGAAAGGAAGAGAGGAAATTTCAAGAAATCCCCTCTCTATATAGTTTAAATGATGATATTCTTTGCAATAAGTCTATTGATCACTTATCTTTGGCGTCATTACTGGTTTACTTTATAGCGTCAAGCGCATTCGATACGCCGGGTAAAGCTAATAAGCAGCCCTTTTTTTATTGAGTTTCTTTCAATTTAAAAACACATAGTCATTGCCTGGCCTTACATGCTGCTTAGGTTTATACTTTGTAATTTTCTTTTTTTTCAATAAATAGTTCAATGATCTCAGTTATACCTTTGTTCTCCTTTTTTTATGTTGGAAGAAACAGTCCCCTTAGAATGCAAATATTTGCTAAATTAATGCTTTATTTAGGTTTAATATTAGATAGAGTGGAGTTTTTTAGACGCTCGTCCCAACAGTTTGGGGGACTGACGTTGTCAACTTAAAGGTACAAAAAGTTACATTATTCCCTAAGGCAAGTTATCAGCGCATTAGATAGATAAAAAGAAGCTGAAATTATTATTTTGCTCTTGTAAATTCATAAGGAATGGCTTTAGATGTAGGAAAAATACTGCCTCAATAATGAAGTGGATGCAAAAGAGGAATTATAAATTACTGATGTTTCGCACAACACAAACGCTTAGAAACATTGAGGAAATAAGTAAAAAAAAGTAGCATGATTGTTTGTTAATTCAATGATTTTCATTAAATTAGCAGTGTATTCCAAAACACACAACCATGCTACAGCACAAAGATATTAATAAGTTGTCAGAATTAAAAAACGGATTTACCCAAAGCTGGGTCGAACCGGATTTTATTTATCGTTCTTTGAAATGTTTTTCATTTTCGAAGTTGAACAAAGGGCTTTGCCTTCTTAAAACGAAAGGCTACGGTTTTGATTGGGTCTTGAGCATTTTAATATCGCTTCCTTTTGTTGGCATTACAACAGTAAATAGATTGACAGGCTTGGTGGAAGCCAAAAAAGATGTCTTTTACAGGATTAAAAACAACTCCTCCATTAGCTGGCGTTATATCCAGTGGCTTTTTGCCTGTAAGTTCATCAAAATAACAACTAAGGATGTTGGCAACAGTCCCTGTCCCAAGTGTTTAATTTTTGATGACACGACCCTGCAAAAGGCAGGCAAATACATAGAGAAGGTTTCCTGTGTATGGGATCACATACAAAAAAGGGGCTTTTTAGGGTTCAAGCTCCTTGTGATGGGATATTGGGACGGAACAAGTTTTTTGCCCCTTGATTTTAGCATTCACAGGGAAAGTGGAAAAAACAAAAACAGGCCATTTGGCCTAAGGAAAAAAGATTACCGAAAACAGTTTAAAAAAAGAAGGACGCGCTACACACATGGATATGATCGATGCAAAGAAGCCGACCAAAGTAAGATAGAAAGCATGATCAAAATGTTTGGTAGGGCTATTTCTTATCGAATTAAGATCGATTATGTCTTAATTGATAGCTGGTTTACCTGCGAAGCAATCATTGATGCCGTAGCACAAGTCAAAAAACAAACCGTTCACTTAATTGGCATGTACAAAATCGCTAGGACCTATTTTGAATATAATGGTAATAAACTGACTTATAGCCAAATAAGAAACCGTCTTGGAAAACCCAAACGCTGCCGGAAGCTCAGGCTCTATTATTTGCAAGCAAGAGTCCAATACAAAGGCCACCAGCTCAATTTGTTTTTTACCAGACAGGGCAAAAATGGCAAATGGAAAGTGCTGCTGACCACAGACATATCGCTTAGTTTTATAAAGATGGTCGAAATTTACCAGACCCGCTGGACCATAGAAGTTTTCTTTAAAGAGTCGAAACAGTTGCTGAGGATGGGCAGCTGCCAGTCAAATGATTTTGATGCCCAAATTGCAGACACAACCATTACCATGCTCCAGCACCTACTTTTAACCTTGCGCTACCGCTACGGTACTTATGAGTCGACAGGAGCATTGTTTGAGCAAGTGAAGGAAACTACCGCCATGCTGAAACTTAATGAACGTTTGTGGGGGTTGTTTGTTGAAATCCTACAAATATTGGAATGCCTGTTTGAGGTAGAAGACGAAATGACCATTCTTGAACGCATCATAAACAATGATCATGCACTAACTCAGATAAAAAAACTATTTGAGTTGGGGGTAGATATGGATAATGCGGCTTGACCAAAAATGGAATTTATAAACAACTGAATAATAGAATAATAAAAAATAACTCGCATCTTAACTTACATTATTCCTTGAAGTTAGCTAAAGTGCGAAACATGAGTAAATTATATTTAAAAACTCAATGATAGTGTTTTTCAAGATGCTTTTTGGATGGTAATAATCTATCCACAAAATATTAGCCCATCATCATCAAACGGCTCATCAAACGGCTCATCAAACGGCTCATTGGTTTTGACATTGTTCGTGCATGCCTCACTATCAGTAACAGGAATGGCCTCATTTGGTTCTTGTTCTTTCTTTTTGAATACTTCTTCGGCTGCATTGTTTAGGCGTTCTTCATCAAAACTCTCCACATATACCTTTGTACTTCGTATAGATTCCTGTCCCAATAATTCTTGTATCATATCTAAGTTCAATCCGGCCTTTCTGGCAAAAGAAGCAAACGAATGACGGCTAACATAAGATGTGATAGGCGTGTTTATTCCTGCCAGTCCTGCAACTCGTTTCATGTACTTATTGATTTGTTTGGTGGCATTACGTACATCGTTTATGTAGCGTTCCGCATCCTTGCTTTCAGGGTGCGCATTAATTGGGAAAAGATAGTCATTGCTGTTTTTTCCTGCAGCAAAAAAATTAATTACATCCCTCATGCGTGGAGTAATTCTAATTGTGATGTAGGAACCTGTTTTATTGCGGGCATATGAAAAACTTTCTCCCTGTACATCCTTAACTTTTAGGTTTCCAGCATCAGCCATATTCATGCCCCTTGCATAGAAAAGGAATATCCATAAATTTCGGTAGATATACTCATTGGTATCTGCCTCCAGCTTATAAGCCATAAGCCTTTCCAGCTCATTTTCGCTCTTTAATGTGCGCTTATGTGTTTTGCTTGACGGGGGCTGGTAGCTATTGAAAGGATAAAGGGATTGAGATACAATTCCCTCTTTGATAGCTGAATTATAGACAGCACGAACCCCTCGCATAGCATTCCCTAAACCATTCTTTGATTTTCGGTTAACGGCAAAATATCTGCTTTCCACTTTATTCAAAAAAGCATAGTCGATTTCGTGAAACAGAATAAGGTTTTTTTGCCCGTACTTTTTAAGGACGGATAACCCGTACTTATACTGATCTGCCGTGCGTACCCTGCCAGCAATTTTTAATTCATTCACTTTTAATTCCACATAACTATTGAAGCTATGAATTTTTTTGCCGCTCTTAGCTCCGGTTCGTTTTTTTAGCTCCTTAATAATAAACGATGTGCTTACTACTTGTAGCCGTCCTTGTGTGTCTAATTCGGTAATAATGTTCCATGCCTCTGTTTTGATAGCAGACAGCCGCTTAGTTATCAATAACAATTCTTGTTGAGAATATTCGTTTGAGTGTACGATTATTCCGCTATCCTCATTAAAATGAGTTTCGTCCTCTACATAATACTTCATTCGTAAATATTGCGGCGTATTATTATGGTTCACCAATAATCGGATTTGGAGCCGATCGCCCTTCTTTGTTTTAACTGCTTTCCAATTCAAAGTGGCCATTTTCCCGTTATTTTTCGTGAGTAATAGACCAAACTTACTAATAATGTACGAAACCTCCAAAAAAAAGAACTATGAAAAGAACTATGCGCAACTGGGTTTAGGTGGGTCTGCACGGGTAAAAACGATGGTAAAATAATAAAGGAATGGGCAATAAATAAAACGATTACAAACAAAAAAAGCGAACCTAATAGGTTCGCTTTTAATTAATTAAGATATTTTTTTAGGTGGTGGGAACTGCTGGATTCGAACCAGCGACCCTCTGCTTGTAAGGCAGATGCTCTGAACCAACTGAGCTAAGCTCCCTAAATGTTAAGATCGTGTTTGTCTCAAATGCGGTTGCAAATATACGCCTGTTTTTTAATCAGGCAAGACATTCGATTATTTTTTTTTAAAAAAAAATGTCTTTATTTCTTATTTGCTTTGTTATCAGGAATATATATCGTAAAATTTTTTGTGCATTCCAATGCCTACTAATGCGACAGGATTTGTATTTTTGCCCTGTGATGCCTGCAAAGCCAGAATCACCTATTTATTCTTTCGCTTCTAATGTTGCTTGTATGCCTGAATTGAAGAAAAAGTATTTGCTCACAGCTCCTCGCTTCGCCAGCCGAATCGCTGTTTTTGCTATGCAAATTCTGATTGCACTCTTTCTTTTTAGTTCATGCAGCCCAACATCTAAACTTCCGGAGAATAAATACCTCTTGGTTAAAAATGAAATCAAAATAGAAGGTGAGGGTATTTCTTCTTCAAAATTAAAGGCCTATCTTACTCAACTGGAGAATAAAAAGTTTCTTGGTTTTTTTAATCTCAATCTATCCATCTATAATGCAACTTCCAAAGGCGAGCTTACAGGCTTTAAACGCTGGTTGCGCCGCTCTGTTGGCGAACCGCCATCGATTTATAAAGAGGCCGACATTTTATCTTCTGCCCGTCAGATGAAGCTTTACTTGATGAATAAGGGCTATTTTAATGCAGAAATCAGTCATGAGAGTGTTTTTCGGAATAAGAAAGCCAAGGTTATCTATAATGTTGTAACCAAAGAACCTTATAAAATCCGTCGTCTTCGGTATAATATAGAAGACGATAATATCAGAAACCTTGTGCTGAATAATGCGAATAAAAGCTTGATCAAAACCGGTGCTACCTATGATTTTTATGTGCTCGAAGAAGAAAGATCGCGTGTGAATGATTTCCTGAGAAATAAAGGTTATTATTTTATGGGCGAGGACTTTATCTTTTTTCAGATTGATAGCGCCCTCAATAACCACCAGCTTGATATTACTTTATTGATCGATCAGCGTCCGGGCCTCGATATAAAAGATTCCATTATTGTATCAAAGTTGTATAAAAAGCAGTTTAAAATCAGCGATATCTATATTTATCCGCAACTTGACCCCTTGCATTCAAATAGCTTTATTAAGGATACTGTTGACTATGTTCGTCTGAATTTTCGAAACCCGGATGATACACTTGGCCTATATCGTTTTTTATATTCTGAGCCGGCCCGTATACGCCCCAAAACTATTGTGCCGTCTATTTATTTTGGGCATGATGAGATATTTTCTGAAAATAATGTAACAAGAACTTCCGGGGCTTTGCGTACTTTACCTGTATTTCGATATGCGAACATTAGCTTTGATACGGTCAGGGGTACCTTGAACAGCACGAGTAAAGAACCGGGATTATTGCGTTGCCGCATCAATATGTCCAGAGCAAAGCGAAATTCATTCCTTATTGAATCGGAAGCAACAAATAGTGCCGGAATGCTGGGTATCGCAGGAAATGTGGTTGTTAAAAACAAAAATATTTTTCGCGGTGCAGAAGTGTTTAGCATCAAGTTGAAAGGTGCTCTGGAGATGCAGCAATCGCTTGATGATGCAGCAAGTACAAATGAATTTCTGTTTTTTAATACTGTAGAAACCGGAATTGAAGCGAGTTTGTTTATTCCGCGATTTTGGGGGCCCATCAGCCCGCAGCGCTTTTCGCGATATTTTCGACCAAGAACAAATTTGCTTACAGGTTTAAATTATCAGCGCCGTCCTGATTATGAGCGTACTATTGCCAATATTTCTTTGGGATATGAATGGAAGAAAAATGAACAGATTACCTATTTCCTTTTCCCATTGGAAATAAATGCCGTAAAAATATTCCCTTCTGATGATTTTGTGGAGCGCTTGGAAGAACTCAATAATCCGCGTTTGTCCAGTCAATATTCCGATCATATGATTTTTGCATTAAAGTATAGCTATGTGAAAAACACCCAGAAAAGGGGTTCTTTCTCTGCTTTTTATTATATGCGCTTTAATTTTGAATCTTCAGGAAATCTACTCTATGCAATTGATGAGCTTGTGAAACTGGAACCCAACGATGAGGGGAATTATACGCTTTTCGGGATTCGTTATGCGCAATACCTTCGTTTCGATACCGATTTGAGGAAATATTTGTATATCGACCGTGATAATCAGATTGCTATGCGCGCTATTTTTGGGATTGGTGTTCCTTATGGAAATTCCAATTCGCTTCCATTCGAGAAAGGCTTTTATGGAGGTGGCGCGAACGGTATGCGTGGCTGGGAATTGAAAACTCTTGGTCCGGGCATTTACAAAAGTGCTAGCTCGACTAAATACGAGGTAATGGGCGACATCAAGCTGGAAGCCAATATCGAATACCGTTTTCCAATTTATAGTATACTGAAAGGTGCGCTATTTGCTGATATTGGTAATGTTTGGCTCCTAAATAGCAGTGATGTATATCCGGGTGGGACATTCGATTTCTCGAATTTTTATAAGCAATTTGCATTGGATGCAGGCTTGGGCTTTCGCCTTGATTTTGAGTTCTTCGTGATACGCGTCGATGGTGCTTTGCCGATAAAAGATCCTGGAGCAGAGGAGGAATGGGTTATTAAAAAAGCCCGATTCGCTGATGTGATGTGGAATTTTGGTATCGGTTATCCATTCTAAAATTTTGAAAAATACATAATAATGCCTGTTCAACGACTTTATAAAGCACTGCGTCGGAATTTTCCGCATACGCCTACCACTGAGCAGGAACGGCTTTTGCAGGCATTGCCGCGTTTTGTGTATTATCAGGAGAATCAGGCTTTATTTCTCCTTAGGGGATATGCAGGTACAGGGAAAACGAGTGTGGTTTCGGCTCTGGTACGTGCCCTAAAAGAGGTTGGCCTTGATTCTGTCCTTATGGCACCAACAGGAAGGGCGGCAAAAGTAATTGCTTCATACTCAGGGAAACGCGCCCATACCATTCATCAAAAAATCTATTTTATTTATACACTGAAAACCGGACAGGTTAGCCTGCGTTTGCAAAAAAATAAGCATAAAAATACCGTCTTTATCATCGATGAGGCTTCGATGATCCAGGAGGGCGGGGGAGAAGGCTTGTTTACCAACCATAATCTCCTCTACGATATGATGGAGTATATCTACAGTGGGTCAAATTGTCGGGCAATTCTGATTGGTGATGTTGCTCAGCTTCCTCCGGTCGGACTCAGCATCAGCCCCGCGCTGGACCTGGACTATTTAAAAGCTGCTTTTGATTTTACTCCGGGACTCCTAAACCTGAAGCAAGTTGTGCGTCAGGCTGCGGATAGTGGTATTTTATCGAATGCAACCCGACTTCGCATTAAACTCGAATCGGATGATTTTGAAGGGCCATTCTTTGATGTCGATGAGTTTCGGGATATTCACCGTATTAGTGGTCGTGAGCTCGAAGAAGAATTATCCTCAGCCTATGCTTCCTGGGGAGAAGAGGGAGCTATAGTCGTCTGTTATTCAAACAAACGTGCCAATATCTATAATCGTGAAATCAGAAACCGTATACTGTTTCGTGATGATGAAATCTGCGCCGGTGATATGCTGATGATCGTCAGGAATAATTATTACTGGCTTTCTGAAGATTCGCAGGCGGGATTTTTAGCCAATGGCGAGATGGTGGAAGTGCTACAAATCCTTGGACGCGATGAGAAATTTGGTATGCGCTATGCTGATGTGATTGTGCGCCTAATGGATTATCCGGATGAACCCGAAATCGAGGTAAAAATCATGCTCGACACCCTGATGATGGACAGCGCCTCATTGCCACAGGCTCAGGGAAATGCACTATTTGAAGAGGCATGTCTTTTTTATGAGGATAAAGGGCCGCGAAAAAAAGTATTGCAAGCCGTAAAGGAAGATCCTCATTATAACGCCCTGCAGGTGAAATTTGCTTATGCCATGACCTGCCATAAAACTCAGGGTGGTCAGTGGAAATATGTTTTTCTCGATCCTGGTTATATTACCGAAGAAGGATTAACAAAGGAATACCTCCGATGGCTATATACGGCTGTAACAAGGGCAACAGATCATCTGTACCTCGTGAATTTTAACCCGTGGTTTTTTGAAGGGGATGAATAGTATTTCAACCCGCAAAGCATAGAAAAACCCGCTTTATTACTTGTGCTTTTTTTGCTATTCCTTGATGAAAGTCCGCCTTATTGAAAGTTTTCCGGAAACAATATGCAAGAAATAAACTCCTGTTGGCCAATTATTTATATTAAGTTGTTTGCTGAAATCCGCAGCTGTAGGGTCGACTGATTCAGCATAAACTTTCTGGCCTTTACTATTGAATATTTCAAGCCGTGTTTCTGATACGAAGGGCGTTTTTATACGAATCCTGATGCTGTTTTTGGCAGGATTTGGTTCTATGCTTGTTGATATAGCTTCTGCTTCATCCATTGAAACATGGCCATCAGCGACAAATTCCATTTTCCATCCCGTTGATGTAATGCTGCCGTTTGTGTAAAATTCAAGGCGTAATTTGCTGCCCGCATATATTTTCTCAGGCAGTTCAGACCCGGAATAACTACCAATCAATGAATTCCCTTGATCCACATCGTAGATATTCAGAAAGTCATGATCCTTTTCTGTATCAAATTCAATAAAAGTGGCTGTAATAAAGCTGGCATTTTCAGGGGCAAGAATCCATGTGCAAGCAGCATTATTATTATAATCAAAAGTGAAGCTCCCGTCATCAAGCAGGCCATGATCATTATAAATCGTTTGTGTGCCCTGACAATGGATACGTTCGTTCGCTTCAAAATTCATTAGCCATCCTGCTTCCGTGATGTCGTTATTGTCTGAAGTAAAAACAATAAGAACTGTATCATTTGTGGAGGTCAGGTCTTCCGGTATGCTATTTCCTGAAAATTTGCCAAGTAAATCAGCGAGTGTGTCGGAACCATTATAAATTCGGAGGATGTCGGTTATATCAGTGTTAAAGTGCTCAAAATGAATGCTTATATTATTAATGCCGCATGGGCTTTCCGGGGCAAGCATCCAAGAACAATTTTGCATGTTCTGATAGTTTTCGAGCGGACCGCTGCCATCCCCAAATTGTCCACGCATATAATTTAGTGTGTCTGTCGATTGGCAATAATAGGGGTATTCATCGGGGTTTGGAAATGCATTGAATATTGCTCCATTACCGCTACTGAAATTATAAGGGCCGGGACTTAAGTCATTTAAGTAGAAATATCCATCATAGATCCCGCTCCAATTCCAATTGCAATGATAATAATCGGGTCCCAGATAACCATCAATAATCCATGCGTGCCCGCCATTTCCCATCCCATAATACAAAATTGGTTGGGCTTTGTCGAGTTGCTCCATCATCATATTTTGCCATGCAGTATCTGAATAATAATATTTTATGCGTAAATCAATTTCGGGGGAATACTTGAAATTGCGTAAAAGTGCAGAGCGCAAGCTGTCAATATCGCCAAATGAATATTGGGGGCCGTATTCAATATCAGCAGCAACGCCAATATGATGCATCAGGGTTGCTATGGGTAGATTGGGTTGCTCCGCCTTATTGGGCATTGCATCCCACTCATAAATCGTATTGCCAAAATCGGCGGAAATGATGCCGTACCCTGCTTGTGTATAGCTGTTTGATCCGCAACCCTGCCTTGGATATTTATAATAATGCATTAATTGTGAAGTTGATGCTGCACCACACCAGGCACATGTATGGCCACCCGGCCCGTTTTCGTCTTCGGGACAGAGGGCATTATAGGGATAGGTCTGATTCCAAAGTGATGTGAGTAAAGGTTCAACGCTTCTTATTGGATTGAATGAACCGCCTTTTTTTGTGGCGACTTTCATATTCCATAATTCTTCTGTTTTTTTGCTTTTTTTTGTGGGTTTTTCTCTGATAAACTCTATCTCTTTTCTATAGGAATCCAATAAATAGGTCAATGCAGCCGGCTGATTTTTTGTGTTATAACTGCCCTGAAATGAAAATCCTAATATAGGGACAGCTGATTTTTCAGCAGCGATAAGGATAAACCCACCATTTTGAAAGTTTACAGCATAGAAAATTGGTTTGCCCAAGTGTTTATCGTGAATTACCTCCGAAATTTTATGGTTTTGCGTGTTTCGTGAATCCTGATGCCCGCATAGCTCAGAATAAACCTGAATGGCAATTTTTTTTGCTTCAGTGCTGGATACAATTTGACTAAATGTTGCGTTGATAATAAAGAGTAAAAACAAACTGGCTAGGAGACTTTGTTTCATTTTGGTAAAAGGCTTGGTTTGCATACAAAATACTAATATTCAGTTATAGTTGCCTGAAATAGAAATATTTTTCCCCTATTTTAATCCGATACAGATAAGTGTGTATCATATGTAAATAAAATTTATTAATGATGGTAAGGAAAAGCGGTTAAGAAGCATATTCTATTTTTAAGCTAGCACCAACTTCTTTTATAGGAGCAATGCCAGCTATGGCTATTTTCGATGCCAGGTCAACGCAGTGGCATGGATGTATTGCATTTAAATTTTGATTTTTAAGATATTCCAAAGTTTTCGTCAATTGTTCCTTCGGAGGATCTAAAAGATGAAACCCGCCAATAACATCCAATATCCGGTCCTCATTGCAAACATTTTTAGCATGTTCTATTGTATTGCAAATGCCGGCATGGGCGCAGCCGCTAATAATAATTAAACCGTCTTTGGTTTTATAAGCCAGGGCACTATCATCGGTCATAGTATCATCTTTTGTTCCATCGGGATGATGCACCTTTCCAAAGGCCTGCTTATTTTCAAAATCGTTAATACGCTTGATTTCTCCTAGGAAAACCAGCCGATTCGTAAGCCAAACAGGCTCCTTTGATAAATGCGTATCAAAATGTTGAGCCATTTTATCTTCCGGGATGCTGCAGCCGATTTCGTTGATGCCATCAACCGATTTCGTATAAAACACATCTGGATGGGCAATAAACACAGGCGTTTTATGCGCTAAGGATTCGATTTTAGCTTCCGTAAACATTTTTATTAATGGGTCAAATCCCCAGCTGTGATCTAAATGCCCATGGGAAAGCACCACATAATCTGTTTGCAATAGATCGAGATGCATTTTATTCGCATTGATCAGAAAGGCGTCGGAATAGCCTGCATCAAATAAAATTTGCTTTCCATTATCCTGAATAAGAAAAGATAAGCCAGGCTCTCCCAGAAAATATCGGTCAATCAGGGTATTGTTATCGACAAGTACGTGGAGCTTCATTATTTGGCTTTTTATTAAAACTATATTGAGCTATTCAAATATACATATTTTTAACGGAGCAGAAATCTAAAACAACATCAATTGAATTATTCAGAATGTTATTCCTCAGTTTAAGGACTCAATTGAAAGCCTCAATAAAATTTTGTTTTAAACCACTTATTGCTAATTCAATCAATACGACTGATGCCTATAAATCGTCATCAATAATATTTTTTATCCGTCCAACTTCTCCACTATCAAGCATTACTTTGATGCCATGCGGATGATTGGCTGATTTGGTCAGTATGCGTTTTATAATGCCCTCGGTAAGTTCGCCACTGCGTTGATCTTGTTTTTGAACGATTTCTACCAATTGCCCTAAGGCCACATCTTTTCTTTTTCTTCCGTCCATAATGCGATTGTATGTTTATTGAGCTTTCGCTTATTGATTTTTTTGTGCTTGTTTTTCTGAATAAATTTTTCCAAAAGTAGGGAATATTCCGGCCTTCATTGCATTGAAATAAGCTAAATTTGCCGTTTTTATTGCTTATGAACTATCAGGAAACTCTGGAATATATGTACAATCAGTTGCCTATGTTTCAACGATTGGGTGCTGCGGCTTATAAAGCTGATTTGTCGGCAACCTATAAAGTATGCGCACTGGTTGGAAATCCTGAAAAAGATTTCCCTTCAGTACATATTGCCGGAACAAATGGCAAGGGAAGTGTTGCTCATATGCTTGCTTCTGTTTTGCAGGAAGCGGGATATAAAACGGGTTTGTACACTTCTCCGCATCTGCGCGATTTTCGTGAACGCATCCGTGTAAACGGCAAAATGATCGATCAGGATTATGTTGTCGATTTTATACACAATTATCAGGAAGGTTTTGAGCAAATCCAGCCCAGTTTTTTTGAGATGACTTTTGCTATGGCAATTCGTTATTTTTCTGATAAACAGGTGGATATTGTTGTTATGGAAACGGGTATGGGTGGCCGTCTCGATTCTACCAATGTTGTGCGTTCCCTTTGCACTGCTATTACCAATATTAGCTTTGATCATATACAGTTTCTGGGGGATACCGTAGAGAAGATTGCTGCAGAAAAAGCAGGAATAATAAAAAAGGATATTCCTATAGTGGCCGGCGCAATGAGGCCTGAAGCCCTGAATGTAATTCGAAAAAAAGCCTTGGATTTGAATGCGCCATTTTATCAGGCAGATACCTGTTGGAAGGCAACTTTCCCTGATGAATCTACTATGGTTTTGGATGGCGCAAGGAGTGTTGAAGTGGCCGAATTTCCACTTCGTGGTGATTATCAGTTGTTTAATCTGCCTATTGTTGCTGCTTGTGTGGATGTTTTGTCCGAGCAGGGATTTAAAATTTCTGATACTGCATTTGTGAACGGCCTCCAAAATGTAGTCCTTAACACTTCTTTTGCAGGGAGATGGCAGTATCTCAATCATCCAGATGCAAATGGATTACGCATTATTTGTGACACAGGCCATAATGAAGACGGACTGCATTTTGTGCTGCAACAGCTTCAGCGCATTCAAAGAAAGCATTTGCACTTTGTCCTTGGCATGGTGAATGATAAAGATGTAGATGCTGTTTTAAATCTTTTACCTACAGATGCTTTTTATTATTTTACCCGCCCGGATATCCCTCGTGGACTGGATGCCGCAATTTTGGCGAAGAAGGCCGTGGAACACGCTTTAAAGGGTGAGATTTGTTCTTCCGTTAAAAATGCCTTGGATCGTGCAGTGCACAATGCCACAAATGAGGATCTTGTATTTGTGGGTGGCAGTACATTTGTTGTGGCGGAAGTTGTGGGGTGAAAACAAAAAAAACCGCAGCCTATTGTAGACTGCGGTAAAGGCTTATCGCCGTGTTGTTTCGTTGGTTAAAGAATTTTTTGAGATATAGATCTTTTCACTCAGCCCGTTTTTCTTGCCGGAGAATGCAGTCCCCGGATTGGCCGTTGAAGTGATAATGAGTTCATCTGCTTGGTTTTGTGCCGGAGAAGCCTGAATTGTAACAGGACTAAAATTATCCCCTTCAACCTTTAGACTGTATAAAATTTGATGATTCCCCTGAGTTTCATTAGCTAGAAGGTCGCCACTCATCAAACGGGCAATTTTGTTTGTATAGCCGGCCATTTTTACGGAATCAACAGTCAGGCCATTGAGCATCCATTGTCCGTTTTGCTTCTGAAGCAGAAAACCGCTGTCAGCCGGATAGGAAAAGCTAAGTCGTTTTATATCAGAAGCTTTTACATTTAATAATTTTTTATCACGATATGCATTGATATCGGGTTGGAAACTCATTTTTAGAAATCCGTCAACGGAATAAACCACATCATCATCAGCATTACGCACAAAGCTATTTGTTTTTGTTGCCGGCTGCCTTTGGTATGGGTTATTCGAGGGAATTTGCTTAAAATTAAATTTTCCAATAATCACATCAGCCAAGAGGTCATCATGAGCATTCATTAAACGAACCCGTGTTCCTAAGGAATCTGTTACTTCATATTCTTCCCATTTATCCGGTTTTGTGGCGGCAATCCGCTCTGTTTTAAGGGTATTTAAACTTTGTATCAGCCCGTTGATGATGCCTTTGTCGCCATTATAAGATTTTTCTTCGCTTTCTACCATCCATCTACCATTCTCTTTCATCAGTTGAATTGGCTTGTCCGTCTTTGCAGTGGTAATCATAATTTGCGATACGGCTGCGGTATCAATTTCGATGACCATGCTTTTAAAACTGCGCTCGTTTTTATTGCCTTTGAATACTTGAAGTAGAACAACGGCAATCAATAGTCCAAGAAAAATGTAGATTAAGCTTTTATTATTTAGTTTTTTCGATGCCATTTTATTGCTGTATTTTGGTTAAGAAATATATCCGTTTTGCATACGCTTAATGCGTTGAATTTTCCTTCTATGTGCCCGAATCATGCCATAAATGATAATAAGGAGTATAGGGAGGAGGAAATTAATCCATTTTAAAAGGGCCTTTGTGCCGTCTTCCAGTTGATCTAAGGGGCGGGCAGAAATGCCTTTCGTGCGCAATTGGATAAGTCCTGTAGCGTCTGAAAGCCAGTCGATTGAATTTACCAAAAGGCTAACATTGTCTGCAGATAATTGTTGCGCTTGCTGGCCGCTTCCGTTCACTGCAAAATCACCATCAGCGATAACAATCATCCGCGATTCTTCCCCGCCGGACAGTTTCCCTTCAAGCAAAGCACCTGCTACAAGATTTGATAAAGGGAAATCTTTGTTTTCCCAACGTTTATTAATATCAAAATACGTTTGACTACTTTGAGTTGCTGATTTTTCTGAACTTACAAGCAGTGGTGTGTAGCGGATGCTGCTGTCGCCCGTATAGTTCATGCTACTGGCAAATGGCAATACAATTTGCTCCAGACCTTCCGTAACCGGATGTTTCGGGAAATTTGTAATAATGGGCATAAATGGAAACTGCACCCTTGTTGTATAGCGAAATCCGGCTTGTTGTTGGGTAACGCCAACAGAATTGCAATTGACATCGAGCAGGAAATTTTCGTCAACAATCAGGTTTTTCCCGGCAAGCCAGCTTTCCAGGGCAGTATTTACAGGGCTTCCCATTGCTGTTTGAAAATTACCTTCCACGCGGTTCATCGCAATAAATAGATTTCCGCCATTGGAAAGATAACGGTCTAAAGCATTTAATTGTACGATATTAAAGGAATCTTTTGGTGCTACCAGAGCTAGGGTAGTATATTTAGTCAGATCAGTGGTATCGCTCAGCTGCACAGGTTCAATATTATAAAGAACGCTTAATGCTTGCATCGCCTGTGCCATATCCTGAAGTCCGGCCTCGCCTTGTCCTTGCACAAAGCCAACCAAGGGCTTATCGAGAACAGCGAGTTTTTTTATGCTAGAAGATAGCTGATATTCAGTGGCTCCATCCGGTTGGATAAATGGGATAATATCTTTTTCTTCGCCCATTTGTACAACAGCGCCCATAAAGGCTTTTTGCTGTTTGACCTGATCTTTTTCGCGCAAGTTAATCAGTAATGGTTGAACCCCATTTTGCAATGCTTGTTGCTCTAATTCAGGCTTTTCTGATGGATCAATAAATTCATAAACCAAATTGCCATGAGCCATACTGGCATATTCGATGAGCAATTCTTTGAATAATCGTTTTGATTTGGTGTATTGAGGGGGTAAATCTTCTGTAAAATAAGCGGTTACTGTTACTGTCTGGGGTAAATTATCAAGAATTTCTTCGGTTGCCGGACTCAGTGAATATCTTTGGTCTTCCGTGATATCAAGACGGAAAAAGAATTGATCCGATAAAATATTAATCAGGATGATTGATCCGATAACCAGTATGATATAGATGCTAAATGATTTTTTATCTTTCATGATTACAGGCTTTTAAAGTTTTTTCTTTACCATAACTGCTTCAGCGCCAAAGAGCCCAAGAGCAATAACACTGAAAAAATAAATAAGGTCTTTGCTATCGATTACGCCACGAGTTACCGACTCAAAATGAGTGGATAGGCTGAGGTAATCGAAGATGTTTCCGAGCATTCCGGGGAGGTTTCCTGCCAGCATCGAAAAGATAATATGGAAAAATATTCCAATAAATAATGCCAATAAAAACCCAACAATCTGATTGTTTGAAATGCTGCTTGCAAAAATTCCAATGCTGATATATGCAGCGCTCATGAGGATTAAGCCAAAATATCCGCTCCAAACCGCACCATGATCAATATTTCCCAGATTAGAAACCGTTATATAGTAAGGTATGGTAAGAAGCAGCGTAACACAGATAAGTAACAATACTGCCAAGAATTTCCCAAGTATAACCTGCCACATACTAAGAGGTCTGGTTAAGAGTAATTCGATGGTTCCCGAGCGGTTTTCTTCTGCTAATGAACGCATTGTGAGTGCCGGGATAAAGAAAAAAAGTGTCCAGTAGGCGATACTGAAAAATGCACGCAAACTCGCTTGATTGACGAAAAAGATATCTGACATAAAAAGCCAGGTAAAAAATCCGCTAAACCCTAAGAATGCCACCATCATAATATAGGCCATCAGCGAATCAAAAAAGCTTGCAAGCTCCTTGCGGGCTATTGTCCAAATTTGTTCCATTGTTTTTTAGTTTAAGGTTAATTCACGGAAAATATCTTCAAGTTTTGTTTCAACAGGCGTTAATTGTGTGAGTACCCAGCCTTTTGAAACACAAAGCGCAAAAATAGCCCTTCGGCATTCGAGCCCATTCACTGCTTGGGCTTCTAAGGTTTTTTCTTCATTATTGAGGATGTCGAGCGCTTGCACTTCCGGAAGTTCTTTTATTGCGGTATAGATTTCGTTGGTATCTGCGCCTTCGATGCTTAGATGCATGATTTCATTCCCCTGAGCGTGTTTCCGAAGCTCTTCCGCTGTGCCGTCGGCAACAATTTTGCCCTTGCTGATAATCATAATACGGTCGCAGGTCGCTTCAACTTCTGCCAGAATATGCGAACTGAGGATTACCGTTTTTTCTTTACCAATTTTCTTTATGAGTTCCCGTATCTCAATAATTTGGTTTGGATCGAGACCTGTGGTTGGTTCATCGAGAATCAGTACTTCCGGGTCATGAATAAGGGCTTGTGCCAAGCCAACCCTTTGTCGATAGCCTTTCGAAAGTTCAGAGATTTTTTTATGCTTCTCCCCTTCAAGACCACAAACATTGATCATTTCTAAGATGCGTGTAGGCAACTGCTCTTTCGGAATTGCCTGCAATTTGCCGACAAACTTCAGATAATCAATCACAGGCATTTCTTGATATAATGGGTTGTTTTCGGGAAGATAACCAATGTGTTTTTTTACTTCTTCTTCCTGCGTTTCCACATCAAATTCACCAACTTTAATGCTGCCGCTCGTCATCTGTAAAAATGATGTAATTGCTTTCATTGTTGTGGTTTTGCCTGCACCGTTAGGTCCCAGAAAACCAAGAACTTCTCCGGTTTTTACCCGAAATGAGATGTTGTCAACCGCTTTTTGCGGGCCATACACTTTTGTGAAACCTTCTACTATTATGTCCATATATGTATAGTTTTTCTGCAAAAGAAATAAAAATGATAATGCATGTAAAGGCTTAAAATCAGCTTTTAACATCTTTTAACAGCTCTCCATTTAAAAATATAGGGACAAAAAAAAGACCGCATTGCTGCGGCCTTCTAAGAAAAACAATCTACCCTGTTTTTAATTGGTTTATCTTTTGGCTAATAAACCTACATTATTTTATAAAACGTTTTGTTGTACTTACTCCTGAATCATATTGAATTTGAAGTATATATACGCCGTTTTTCAGATCATCTGTACGGATCGAATATTGATTGTCCCCAATTCCCAGGGCACATTCTTCCGATTTGATGATTTGCCCTGCAATATTAACAATTACAAGTTGGGCATGTGAAGCATCTTTACTATTGATGTTGATATTCAGGTTTTTAATAACAGGATTCGGATATATGGTGCATGTTTCGCCTGCATTGTCCAAATCATTGGTCGCGGTGGAAATATAGTTCATAAATGCTACATATTCACCGGTTTCCGTATTTAATTCTACTGTAAAACTGCTTGTAGATCTATTCTGGGATGTGATGTCTAAGTTCACAATATAAACGCCCCCTGAGCTATACTCATGCAAAGGTTCTTGTTCCGTTGATGTAGTTCCATCGCCAAAATTCCATGACCAACTATTGATGCCATCAATGCTTTCTGACATATCGTGGAATTGTACAATGGTCTGGCCGGGCTCCATCTCCGGAAAGAAGAAAGCCTGACAATTTTCTTGTTGCCAAGAACCATCCAGATTGATTTCCATAATAAAGCTGCTTTCACAACTATCGCTGCTGATTGTAAGCATTACTTCATAAATGCCTGTTTCTGAATAGGTGTGGCTTGGGTTTTGTTCTGTGCTTGATGTGCCATCACCAAAGGACCAAAAATAGTTTTCTGCGCCCCAAGACTCATCAATAAAATGAACTGTTTGTGTATTCAATGAATCCATCCATGGATAGAACATTGCCATACATTCGTTGGGCCACCAATATTCACCAACAAATACATCCATCATCATTGTGCTGCTGCATTCCGACCCATTTATGCTTAGTAAGACTGTATAAAAACCTTCTTCCTCATAAATATGTGTGGGGTTTTGTTCTGCTGATGTCGATCCATCGCCGAAATCCCATTGCCATTCTGTTGGGTTTCCAAGGCTGATATCCTGGAACATAAGTGTCAGATTATCGTTCGTTTCATAAGTAAACATGGCCATACAGCTGTCGTTTGGAGGCCAGATACTGTCGCCAACAAATAAATCCATGATTATTGAACTGCTGCATTCCTTGCCGGAGATGCTCAGCTGAACGATATATTCGCCTTGCTGCGCATATTGATGGCTTGGATTTTGTTCTGCTGATGTCGATCCATCGCCGAAATCCCATTGCCATTCTGTTGGGTTTCCAAGGCTGATATCCTGGAACATAAGTGTCAGATTATCGTTCGTTTCATAAGTAAACATGGCCATACAGCTGTCGTTTGGAGGCCAAATACTGTCGCCAACAAATACATCCATGATTATTGAACTGCTGCATTCCTCGCCGGAGATGCTCAGCTGAACGATATATTCGCCTTGCTGCGCATATTGATGGGTCGGATTTTGTTCTGTGGATGTGTTTCCATCACCAAAGTTCCAATTCCATTGTGTTGGATTTCCGTAACTTGCATCCATAAATGCTACATTCATCAAGTCTATTTGTTCGTAATAGAACATCGCCATGCAGCTGTCTTGTGGAGGCCAAATGCTGTCGCCGACAAAAACATACATTTCTGTTGTGCTGCTGCATTCCTCGCCGGAGATGCTCAGCTGAACGATATATTCGCCTTGCTGCGCATATTGATGGATTGGATTTTGTTCTGCTGATGTCGATCCATCGCCGAAATCCCATTGCCATTCTGTTGGGTTTCCAAGGCTGATATCCTGGAACATAAGTGTCAGATTATCGTTCGTTTCATAAGTAAACATGGCCATACAGCTGTCGTTTGGAGGCCAAATACTGTCGCCAACAAATACATCCATGATTATTGAACTGCTGCATTCCTCGCCGGAGATGCTCAGCTGAACGATATATTCGCCTTGCTGCGCATATTGATGGGTCGGATTTTGTTCTGTGGATGTGTTTCCATCACCAAAGTTCCAGTTCCATTGTGTTGGATTTCCGTAACTTGCATCTATAAATGCCACATTCATCAAGTCTATTTGTTCGTAATAGAACATCGCCATGCAGCTGTCTTGTGGAGGCCAAATGCTGTCGCCGACAAAAACATACATTTCTGTTGTGCTGCTGCATTCCTCGCCGGAGATGCTCAGCTGAACGATATATTCGCCTTGCTGCGCATATTGATGAGTCGGATTTTGTTCTGTGGATGTGTTTCCATCACCAAAGTTCCAATTCCATTGTGTTGGGTTTCCGTAACTTGCATCTATAAATGCCAAGCTCATCAAATCCATTTGTTCGTAATAGAACATAGCCATACAGCTGTCGTTTGGAGGCCAAATGCTGTCGCCAACATAGACATACATTTCTGTTGTGCTGCTGCATTCCTCGCCGGAGATGCTCAGCTGAACGATATATTCGCCTTGCTGCGCATATTGATGGCTTGGATTTTGTTCTGTGGATGTGTTTCCATCGCCAAAGTTCCAATTCCATTGTGTTGGATTTCCATAACTTGCATCCATAAATGCTACATTCATCAAATCCATTTGTTCGTAATAGAACATAGCCATGCAGCTGTCTTGTGGGTTTGAAGTGCAAACAGTGAAATCAACATCTACAGTAATATTTCCATATGCCAGGGTGTACTGTTCGAGTAATTGCCCACTGCAAATATCTGTGAGGGATACAGTGACCAAACTACTGTCGGGCAATAGGTTATCAAATGCATGCTGATAAAATCCATTTACATCGGTAATTTCAGTAAATTGCAGACCAATTTCTGTTGTTAGAAGAACTTCTGTTCCTTCTACAGCAGAACCATCAGCTTTTTGGACTTCTCCCTGAATCGTAAAATTCTGGGCAATTAATCCGATGCTCATGGTGCATAAAAAAAAGATTGTGACTAATTTTGTAACCGCCTTTGTCATGATTATTGGGTTTTGATTAATAAATAAAAACTGTTTTTTAGGGCCCTTGCTTTCGCTTATACAAACACCAAGGAGTGTTTTAGTTGTCTGTTTGAATGAAAGTTTTGTTGTGAAATGTCGATTATTATTTTTATAAAACTCAGTAAATCAAAGAACTAAAATAGATGAAAAAAAATGTAATTCTCTCAGTCCTCTTTATTTTTAGTGCTCTATTATTCCTGTCTTCTTGCTCGGAAAAACAAAAAACAAAGTCATTTGTTCTCTGTGGTCAGGTGATTCATCCCAAGGGCGATTCAGTCGTGCTATCGGTACCAAATATTTTGGGTTATAAAGGGCAGGAGCATACTGCTGCATTAGATTCGCTCGGCCGATTTTGTTTTAGCGTAGCATTTGAAGGATATAAACCTTTGGTTTTTTCTCACGAACGCGAGATAGTACGTTTTAGCGGGCTTGAAGGCGATAGTTTGTTTCTTTCTGTAGATATGGAAGATTTCAATCAAAGTCTTGCTTTTGAAGGGAAAAATGCTTCGCAAGCTAGTTATGAACATGCTGAATATCTGTATTTTAAGGATCGAAATACGGATACGCTTTTTCAACTGATTCCTATTTTATCCTTGCCTCAATTCAAAAAAACGACAGATAGTATTGTAGGAGTGAAGCAGCAATTCCTTAAAACTAAGTCTGCTGAATATAATTTATCACCGGAATATATTGCCTTTAAAAAAGCATTTATTGAATTGGAAAAGGCGGCTCCATTATATTACTATTTTTATACAAATTATCGCCGGAATAATTATGCCCTGAACGATTCATATTCAGGAAAAAGCCTTGAGACAGCATTTCGTGCTTTCCTTAAACTGCCTGATGCTGTGAAAAACACACCACAATACCGTGATTTTATCGGACAAATCTCCTATTATTTGTTTGTGAAAAATATACGAGAGAAAAGTCCGACCAAACTGGAAGAACAGAAAAAGGAATTAGACATTGTTTCAAATTGGTTTTCTGGTAAAGATAAAGATATTGCAGTGTCAGAATTGTTTGTTGAAAAATTTGGAGCAAATGATTCAAGCTATTTCACCAATATGAAGACATATTACGATAAAATCCAAAATAAGGATTACCGAAATTTCTTAGCTCAAAAACAGGCAGAGCTCGTTAAGAAACTTTCGAAACCACTCCCTGAAAACACTAAAATCATCAATCTGTTAAATCCTGGATCAGAACAGATTAATTCACTTGATGATATTCTGGCAAAACATCAGGGGAATGTTGTATTTCTTGATCTTTGGGCTAGTTGGTGCGGACCCTGCAAAGCGGAAATTCCTTTCTCATTGTATCTTCAGGATCATTATAAAGGAAAAGATGTTGACTTTGTCTTTATCTCAACGGATAGCGATACAACAGCCTGGAAAAATCAAATTCGTATTTCAGAATTGAGTGGCGAGCATTATATTATGAATCAGCCTTTATATCAGGATATTATGAATCGTATTGATGTCAAATACATCCCACGTTATGTTTTATTTGATGATGAAGGTACATTAAGAAATCCTGATGCACCACGACCTTCTGATCTGAATGCCAGTAGTAAAGCAATTGACGCACTCCTTTGGGAACATTATCAAAAATAAGATATGGCCGGAAATAGTTTTGGAAAACAATTTGTACTGACCAGTTTTGGGGAATCCCATGGCACTGCAATTGGAGGGGTTTTGGATGGCTGCCCGTCAGGAATAAAATTGGATATCGAGCGCATTCAAAAAGAGCTTGATGCCCGACGCCCGGGGCAAAATAAATTTACAAGCCCAAGAAAAGAAGACGACCAGATCGAGTTTCTTTCCGGAATATTTGAGGGAAAAACCTTGGGCACGCCCATTGCATTTATTATTAGGAATAGAGATCATCAATCTTCTGATTATGAGTCTGTAAAAGAACTCTATCGGCCTTCTCATGCTGATTTTACATATCATCAAAAATATGGTATCTACGATTATCGCGGTGGTGGTCGTGCTTCTGCCCGTGAAACTGCTGTGCGCGTGGCTGCCGGAGCAATTGCACGGCAGTTTTTGGAGGCATACAGTATTAATGTACTTGCCTGGACAAAACAGATCGCGTCAATATCTATTGAAGAAAAAGAAATCAGACCTGAGCGTGCCCTCGTTTATGCATCCGATTTACGATGCCCCGATCTTATTGCTGAAAAGCAAATGAAACAATTGCTTGAAAATTGCTTAGAAGAGGGAGATGCTGTTGGAGGTGTGGTGCATTGTTCCATAAAAAATCTCCCCGCAGGTTTGGGCGAACCGGTCTTTGATAAGCTCAATGCCGGACTTGCTGCTGCATTGATGAGTGTTAACGCAGCAAAAGGGGTGCTTTTTGGTGCCGGATTGGATTTTGCCCTTCGACCCGCATCAGAAATGAATGATGCATGGATCCTCAGGAATGGACTGGCAAGTACCGAAACAAACCATTCCGGTGGGATTCAGGCAGGGATTTCCAATGGAATGGAAGTATCTGTGGATGTGGTTTTTAAAGCACCATCATCCATAAGGAAAGCCCAAAATACATTAAACCATAAAGAAGAAGCGGTACAACTGGAAATTGAGGGCAGGCACGATCCTTGCGTTGTGCCCAGAGCAGTATCTGTTGTAGAAGCAATGTGCCTCTTAACTATTGCCGATTATTTTCTTTTGAATGGCAAACAATAAGTTGTATTGAAACGTTATACTCTAGAGTAAATGTTATTTTGACAGAGGTTTCTCCTCTGTTTTTTGCATGTGATCTTTATAATAATAAAATCCTGAAAATCAAAAAATAAGCACAAATGAAAAATTTTTTTAAAGTTGTTTTAGTACTCATTGTACTATTCTTTGCTGCAATGATCATAATCCCTATGGTATTTAAGGGCAGGATCATGGAAGTGGTGAAAACAGAAATAAATAAAACTGTAAATGCCAAAGTTGAATTTGATGAATTTGACCTGAGCCTCCTAAAGAATTTCCCGAATTTTAGCGCTTCATTAAAGGGCTTAAGCGTGGAAGGAATTGGCGAATTTGAAGGCGATACATTGGTGAAAGCCGGTGATATACGCATCATTATCAATTTGTTCGATGTGTTTAAAGGCGATTCATACCGAGTGAAATCCATCGAAATTTTTCGCCCTCAATTGAGTCTTATTTCGCGTACGGATGGTGCAGTAAACTGGGATATTGCATTGGAAACAGATGAAGTTGTGCCGGAAGTGAAGCCAACAAAAGTCGCTTCTGCCGAAATTTCTTCAGATGATGTGCTCATGCTTCAGTTGAATAGCTTAGAAATTTACGATGGCAGCCTACGTTACCTTGATGAAGTGATGAAAGTTGATGTACAAATCAAAGGTTTGAACCATAAACTGAGCGGTGACCTTTCTGCAGATTTCACTACATTGAAAACAAATACGACAATTGAAGATTTTCAAATGGATTATGAAGGTGTGCGCTATATGAACGATATGCATATTGAAGCAAAAGCGGATATTGATGCGGATCTGAAAAACTCAATTTATACCTTTAAAAAGAATAGCGTGCGCTTGAACAATGTCGAATTGGGTATTGATGGAAGCGTGGCAATGGTTGGTGAGGACATCAATACGCAGCTTACTTTTAAAACCCAGAAAACGGAGTTTAAAGATTTGGTGTCGATGGTTCCTGCACTCTATGCGCAAAACTTGGAAGGTTTGACAACAAAAGGCACTTTTTCAATTGATGGGATGGTGAAAGGCGCTTATACTGAGGAATCTCTTCCGGCATTTCGCCTGAGCCTAAATGTGCAGGATGGATATATTCAATATCCTGATTTACCGCAGCCTATAAGCAATATTCGTATGAAAGCATTTGTGGAAAATCCGGGTGGTGATGCAGATAATACTGTAGTGGATATGGAGAATTTTCATCTCGAACTTCTTGGTAACCCAATGGATATTAGTCTCAAAGTAAAGCAACCCATTAGTGATCCTTATATCGAAAGCAGATTGGCCGGGCGTATGAATTTGGCTGATATTTCAAAAGTATATCCATTGGATAGCGGAGACAAGATGCTTGGAAATTTCCGTGCGGATATAGAGTTGCAAGGAAAGGTTTCTGATCTGGATCGTGGAAATTATGAGGATTTTTTGGCGATTGGCTCCTTATTGGTCAGCGATTTTAGTTATGCAACGCCTGCTTTCCAAGATGAAGTGCATATTCGTAATGCACAACTGAATTTTTCTCCCGAATACCTCGACTTGGTTTCTATGAAAACAACAATTGGCCGCAACGATATTGCTGCTAGCGGGAAAATCAGGAATTATATGGCCTATGCCCTGAAAGGCGATAAACTGATGGGACAATTGAAAATTACAAGCCATTATTTAAATCTCAACGATTTTATTCCAGCAGAAGAGGAAGTTGATCAAAAAGAGGAAGTTGCTCCTGAAAAAGGTGCTCAGGCAAATGTCTCTGATGTTGAAGAAATCCCTCTGGAAGTGATTGAGATTCCGGGAAATATCGCTTTTGTTCTGGCATCCAAAATTGATAGCCTACTCTACGATAATTTGATTATGACCAATGTAATTGGCATTATTAATATAGATGATCATCGCGCCAGTTTGCAGAATCTGAGTATGCAAGCACTTCAAGGGAAAATGGCCTTGAATGGATACTACGATACAAAAAATCCAAAGCAACCGGATGTTCATTTTACTGTCGGAATGACCAATGTCAGCATACAGGAATCCTATAAAACCTTTGCCAGTTTCGAGGCATTAGTGCCAGTGGCAGAAAATACACATGGTAATTTTTCGACCAATTTTGATATGCAGCTCAAACTTGATAATAAAATGGAGCCGGATTTAAATAGCCTGCAGGCAGCAGGAACACTAAAGACAAGTGCTTTGGAAATTAAATCAGGAAATGCACTGACCAAATTGGCCGAACAGCTCAAAATGAACCAATTAAAAAGCATCAAAACCGACCCTGTAAACATATCGTTTATCGTGGAAGACGGGAAGGTAAATGTCAAACCCTTCGACATCCGTTTTGGATCCTATACCGGCGTGATGAGTGGTTATACATCATTGGACAGAAGCATGAATTATGACCTGACCCTTGCAATTCCTATGAAAGATCTGGGCTCATCAGTGAATGATGTTCTGGCAGGATTGAGCAAGCAGGGCATAAAAATCGGGAATAATGAAAAGGTGAATGTTGGCATCAAAATCACCGGTACGGTTGAAAGTCCTAAAGTGGGTGCTGATTTGAGCCAGGCAGCAGGAAATGCAGCAAAAAGCCTTCAAAAACAAGCGGAAGAAGAATTTAACCGCCAAAAGAAAGAAATGGAAGATAAAGCGCGTGCTGAATTAGAGAAGAAAAAGAAAGAAGCCGCTGACCAGATTAAAAAGGAAACCGATGAAAAGAAAAAAGAAGCCGAAAAGAAAGCAAAGGAAGAAGCCGATAAACTGAAAAAGAAAATGGAAGATGAAGCCAAAAAGGCTTTAGAAGGTTGGTTTTAAAAAATTGTGGGCGAGGGGATTTAAAGCTCCTTGCCCACAAAGATTTAATTAATTTTTTGGAACCAAAAGAAGCCCATTTCTGTCGACATCTTTATCGCCACGGCCTGATAAGTTGAGAATACTCACTTCATCGGTTTTTCCTTTCAGTATTTTGAGTGCAAGTGCCACAGCATGAGCCGATTCTATTGCGGGTATAATACCTTCCAAACGAGATAAAAGGCCAAATGCTTCAATGGCTTCATTATCGCTAATTCCGTAATATCGAATGCGTTTGGCATCATGAAGCTGGGCGTGCTGTGGGCTAATGCCCGGATAATCAAGGCCTGCTGCCACACTTTTGGTTGGACAAGCTTCCCCATTTTCATCAACGATACAATAGGAAAAGGTTCCTTGGAAAACAAGAGGTTTCCCAATAGAAAGTGTTGCTGCGCTATAGCCCGCTTTGAGCATTTCGCCACCGCCTTCGGCAGCATGGATTTTTACCTTATCATCCATCAGAAAGCTGCTGAATAAGCCAATGGCATTCGATCCACCTCCAATACATGCCAATAGATTATCCGGCAATTTGCCTTCTGCTTGTAGGAATTGTTTGCGGGCTTCTTTGCCGATAATGGATTGGAAATGACCAACAATCACAGGGTAGGGATGAGGCCCAACTTGCGAACCGAGGAGGTAATATACTTCCGGATGGGAAATATAATATTCCAATGCAGCATCAACGGCATCCTTCAGTGTGCCGGAACCCCTGTCGGTGATATACATTTCTGCGCCCAGCATTTCGATGCGTTTTACGTTCATTTGCTGCCTGACGGCATCCGTTCTACCCATAAAAACTTTGCATTTAATCCCGAGAAGCGCCGCCGCCGTAGCAGTTGCCACACCATGTTGTCCGGCGCCCGTTTCTGCAATGATTTCTGTTGCACCCATTTTTTTGGCAAGCAAAATTTGGCCAATGGTATTGTTTATTTTATGCGAGCCCGTATGGTTTAGGTCTTCACGCTTTAGGTAAATACGCGTTTGCAGATATTCGGAAAGCCTTGAAGCATAATATAATGGCGATGGCCTGCCTACATAATTTTTTAGCAAATCAAGGTATTCTTTATTGAAACTTTCTGTAAATGCGATTTGCTGAAAGGCTTCGGAAAGCGCTTTGAGTTTTGGCTCTAAAACCGGAGGTACATAAGCGCCGCCATAAGAACCAAATAATCCTGTATGTGATTGATAAGAATAAGCTGTTGCTTCTGCTGTATTTTGTTGTTTTGTGTTTTTCATGAGAATAATATTTATTGTTTAATGAATGATGAATTATTGTTGCTGAAGTGTTGCCAGCCTGCAACATCGTTGAAACAGTGCGGCAACACTTCAGAAATGGATCCGAGGATTGTTTTTTCGCCATCGAAACCATTGATTATTCCACCAGATTAAATAAGTCGCATTCATTTTTTTCTATTTGATAATCGTTTCTTATGAGTAAAAGGCATTATTTTGTTTGCTTATGGGCATAAAAAAAAGCCGCAGGTGAATTCACCTGCGGCTTTTTTTTGAATAATACCGACCCAGCTACTTCACCTTTCGGAGAAATATCAGGAGCCACCAACTATTATTCATAAATATGTTCATATCTCTATATTGAGGCAACAAAGATAGTTTTTTTTGTAATTCACCAAAATAAATTTTTTCAATCCGTTGCCGTCAAAACATTATTTTATTCTTTTTTTCAAGCAATCCGGACAAAGGCAACTATCGTATTTCTCACGGATACGAGCCAATTCTTCATCCGGTATATCGTAAGAAAAGCACCAGCATTTTCCTGAAGTGGAGCAATGGAATTTTGCGCCACATTCAGGACAAGTGCTTTCTTCTTTGGAAACTTCCTGCAAGTTTTTTTTATTTGCTTCCATCATTATCTAATTGAATACTAACGCTATGCATTTTTCCTCCCAAAGGTGGGTTTAATTTGCATATTTCCAGTTCAATCAATCCTATTTGAGGAAAATTATTTTCAATGCTGTTGATAATGCGGCGTCCGACATGTTCCAAAAGATTCGAACTAATCTCCATTTCCTTTTTTACTAGCTGATAAACTTCCTGGTAATCAATAGTTTCTTCCAGGTTATCGGAGATTTCTGCTTTTGAAGTATCGTATTCCATGCTGAGGTCAACAAGGAAATGCGTGCCCACAATTCGTTCTTCTGCGAAACATCCGTGATGGGCAAAAAATTCCATGCCATTTATTGAAATCATGCTGTTATTTTTTAATATGTGTTGCAGCCCTGTTCATTCGGGCAATACAATTTTCTTTGCCAATTAATTCCGCAATCAGAGCAAGATCAGGCCCCATACTGCTGCCAACAAGAGCCAAACGAATCGCATTCATCATTTGACCCATCGAGAGTTCTTTTTCTTGAATAAAAGCACTCATGCGTTCTTTTATTGGCTCTGCTTTCCAGTCACTTAGATCTTTAAGTAGTTCTGCGAGTGCTGCTATATGTTCGCTGGTATTTTCTTTCCAGCGCTTTTTCGCCACTTTTGCATCATACTCCTGAGGTGCTTCGAAAAAGAAAAAGGTTTGATCCCAAAAATCATGAATAAATACTAGACGTTCCTTAATAAGTGCAACAAGTGTTTCCACATAATCCAGTGATGCATCAATTCCTTTTGCTTTCAGGAGCTTGCTACACTCAATAGCGAGTTCATTCTCTGATTTTAAACGGATAAATTGCTGATTAAACCATTTGGCTTTATCAGGGTTAAATTTGGCTCCTGATTTTACAACACGATGAATATCAAAGCTTTCAATCAGTTGCTCCATGCTAAATATTTCCTGCTCTGTTCCGGGGTTCCATCCCAAAAGTGCCAGCATATTAATAAAGGCTTCGGGTAGATAACCTTCTTCACGGTATCCCGTTGATGTTTCGCCGCTTTTTGGGTCAGTCCAGGCCAATGGAAAAACAGGGAAACCCAGTTTATCGCCATCGCGTTTGCTGAGTTTGCCTTTTCCCACAGGCTTTAAAATAACCGGAAGGTGGGCAAAAAGAGGTTTCTCCCATCCAAATGCTTCATATAGAAGGATGTGCAAAGGAGCACTCGGAAGCCATTCTTCGCCACGGATCACATGGGAAATTTCCATCAAATGGTCATCAACGATATTGGCAAGATGGTAGGTTGGAAGGCCATCGGATTTAAATAATACTTTATCATCTAAGCTTGAGGAGTGTACTTTTACATCGCCACGAATCATATCGTTAAAGAAAACGTATTGATCCATAGGGATTTTAAAACGAATCACATAGGCAGTGCCGTTTTGAATAAGTTCTTCGCTTTCTTCTTTAGTCAGGCTTAAGCTGTTGCGCAATTGCATGCGGCTCTTGCTATCATAGATAAAAGTTGTTTTTTCTTCTTCATGTTTTTTGCGCAGGGCATCAAGTTCTTCGGGCGTATCGAAAGCATAATATGCCATGCCTTTATCGAGAAGGATTTGGATGTATTTCCTGTAGATATCGCTGCGTTCTGATTGTTTGTATGGTCCAAAATCGCCACCTACATGCACGCCTTCATCGAAAGTGATTCCGCACCAATCGAAAGAACGGACGATATAATCTTCTGCTCCTTCCACAAAACGTGTTTGATCAGTATCCTCTATACGAAGGATCATTTTGCCGCCTAAATGACGGGCAAATAAATAGTTATATAATGCTGTGCGCACACCACCCATATGGAGCGGGCCTGTTGGACTTGGAGCGAAACGTACTCTGATATTGCTCATTCTTGTATGTCTAAAGTTTATTGGGCAAAGATAATAAAACCTGAGAAGCGGCATCTCCGGGAGGGATGAAGTTATGGAAAAGTGGTGGCAGGAATTAATGCATATTGATTGGCGCGGTTTGACCGAAATTACTGGCATCGTCTGAGCGAAATAGCCATCCTATTTATTGTAGTCCTATTTTAGTCTTTTAACTTCCAATTTTTCCATATCTCTGATAGTCTGAAAAATATAGAACGATTTTTTTATTATTGTTGAAATATGGATAATATAATTCATAATTTCCATTTTTTGCATTAAATTTTATTTCGTCATAATCAGTCTCAAAGACTTTATTCAAATAATCTCTTTCAGATATTGTAGTCTCATAAATAAAATCTAGTTTCTTAGGTTGAATTGTATCATTTTGATTATGGTTGTAGTTATTAAAAGCAAGAAATAGGTTGGAATTATCAATAGAGTCTCTTACTATAACTGAAACCCGTGGGAAATACTTGTCTGTTTTAGATAAGATTTTCAAAATGTCTGCTGTTTTAATAATCCATTTTTTTTCAAAACTATAATCTACGAGAATGTCTGCTTTGTTGGAATTGTCCTGAATTATTGATTTTGCAGATCGTACTAATAGTTTTTCCTTCTTTTTTGAAGTCAGATAATCACCACCAAACAAAAGTCCAAGAATAAGAGGGAAACTTATTATTACTGCCAACAGTCTAATTTTTGAGGTTTTGGTTTTCAGCAAGTCATTATCATTATTATGTTTCTGTGCAATTCTTGTTAAATTGAACATTATATTAATAATTAAGGCGCCAAACATTAAAGCTAATATTCCAAAAATGCTCAAATAAAATGTTTCGGTAATATTTTCTCTAAATACTTTTAGTCCAAATACTTCTACGGTCATAAAAACGAATACCCAATAAATAAGAAGTATTATTGAAATTATTCCGATTATATTACTAATTCGTACTAATGTTTTTGGATTCATGATTTGTCTCTTTTAAAATTCTTGCGAACGTTTTGCAGCTATGGCACGTGCCCATTCACTAATTAAATTTATTACATATTTTTAATTTGATTTTATCGGTCTTTTGTATAACGAGCAGCATATACTTTTGTTGCATTTTCTGAAGACGAATCTCTCTGGCAACAACGATTAATATTTGAAATTAATATTTTTATTTTCATAATGTAGCCCGAGATAAAATATATGCAGTAAGTGTACTTGCATTTTAAATCTTTATAAAATCTCTAAAGTTATTCCTGTCAATTACTAGTCCTTGAGCCTTATAAGTTTCTATAAAGTTCTGAGGAAATTTTGTCTTCTTGCTTTTCCATTTAAATTCAAATCCAACAATTTGCCCATTTTTTTCTTCTACAAAATCAATTTCCTGCTGTTGTTTTGTTCTCCAAAAATACATTTTAGCAAAAGTGTCTTTATAAAGATTTTGCTTTCTTCTTTCTGACACCAAAAAGTTCTCCCATAAAGCTCCTTTGTCTACTCTCAAATCCAATTGGCTGAAATTACCAATAATCATATTTCTGATTCCATTGTCATAGAAATAAATTTTTCTGTTCTGCTTTATTTCATTTCTTATGTTTCGGCTAAAACTATTCAGTCTAAAAATGATATACCCCTTTTCGAGAATATCGATATATTTTTGAACTGTAATTTTATTAATTCCAATCAGCCCGGATAATTCATTGTAATTTACTTCACTGCCCAATTGCAAAGCCAATGCCTGCAATAATTTTTCAAGTACTTCTGGTTTTCTAATGTCAGAAAACGCTAAAATATCACGATATAAATAGCTATTTACAAGGTTCTTTAAGGTCTCTCGTTCTTTGCCTTGATTATTAATAACCTCGGGATAAAGTCCATAAAGCAATCTGTTTTCTATTTGCTGTTCAGATTTTATAAATCCGATTTTATCTTCGTATTCTTCCCAAGAAATAGGGAATAATTCATATTCCCATTTTCGACCTGTCAAAGGCTCATTCAGTTCGTTTCCTAAATCAAATGATGAAGAACCACTTACAAAAATCTGAACTTTTTTGAATTGGTCAGTGATGATTTTTAAAGTCAAACCGATGTCTGGTATTCTCTGAGCCTCGTCCAGAAATATATATTTATATTCCCCGATAAATGTTCTAATCTGTTCTGTTGTTGGGTTTTGCAAAAGACTTCTTGTTGAAGGGTCGTCAGCATCAAGGAACAAATAGTCCTTGTCTTTTAGTATTTCTTTTAACAAGGTCGTTTTTCCAACTTGTCGTGCACCAACAACAACTATGGCTTTTCCTCCCTTAATCTTCTCTTTAATTGTGTTTTCTATTGTTCTGTCAAACATTTTTTATTTCAAAGGTACAATAAAATTATCATAATGACGAATAGTTATGCTTATTAGTCATTAAAGTGTCGTGATGTAGCTTCCTTTGCTTGTGCACGTATTGTATTTGCGAACCCCCAATTGCCAATAGTTCAACTTTATATGAACAATTGATTTCCCAGAATAAATTGTACACCGGTTTCGTTCAACACAAAACACATATTCCGGCTTAGGCCGAAAAACGATGCTTAATTGTTATGGGCTGGCATTATTGTTTTTAAGTATTTGTCAAGCCTATCTAAAACTTCAGGAATATTGCTTCTTCCAAAACCTACTCTTATATATTTCCCAGGATATTCATACATTTCAGAAGGAAGAGTCATTATTCCAGTTTTCTCAACTAATTGGTTGCTGAATTCTAAGGTTGAATTCTCAATGTTTAACTTGACAAATGAAGTCGAACCAGCTTTCGGGGGAATAAATGAAGATATAATATGGTGTTTTGCAACAAACTCACTAAATAGCAATATATTTTCTCTAATTTTTTTTAAATTTTGAGGAAGAAATTTGTCAATATGGTTCAGGGCTATTATGGATAGAATTTCACTTGGTGCACTATTACAAATGCTAAGATAGTCTTTGAAAGCAACAACTTTACGAAGAAAATCTGTGTCATGAGTGACTAGCCAGCCAGTTCTCAGACCTGCTAGTCCGAAAGTTTTTGATGTGCCCCATAGACTAATTCCCTTTTCGTAAATATCAGAAATTGGAGGTAATTCCTCGATGTCCTTAATAATAAGTTTGTGATACATTTCATCTGAAAATATAAACACATCATGTTTCTTTGCAATTCTTACTATTTCATCTAACTGGGTTTTTGTCAGATAACTGCCAGTTGGATTATGGGGGAAATTCAAGATGATTAGTTTTGTGTTTTTCCTAATCAAATTTTCTAAATCCTCTGTATTAAATTCCCATTTTTCCGAGTTTGGTTTCCAGAATGAAAGTTCGCAATTGATAGACTTTACGACTTCGGATAAAGACTGATAGCATGGTGAAACTGTAATAACATGGTCTTTTGAATTTAATAACACATTCATACAAATGAAATTAAGTTCTCCAGGAGATGCAACAACTACATTTTCAATTGTTTTAATTTTATAATATTGAAGTATTGCCTCTCTTAAAAGTGGATTTCCTTCACTTTCGGTATATCCTAGTTTTATCCCTTCCCATAAATCTATTTCATCTCTAGATGCATTCTCCAGAAGATATTTCAATTCATAACCATCACAGTCAGAACTGGAAAGTAGATATTTTGCTGTAAATTCGTGCTTAGCAAAATATCGTTCTAGTTTGAAATTATTTATTTTCATTACTTTCTTTTTTGCTGTTGGTTAGGTTGCTTGCCCATAACTACTGCATATAAGACACCCCAATTACCAATATATCCGCTTTGTGAGAAGGTGTTTTTTTCTTCTAATATATTATCAATCAGTGTAATAAATATTATGCTTTGAGGTTTCGTCTTGCAAGCTTCTGTCTCCATACAAATATAGATATTATAATTTATAATATGAATAGTTTTGAAGTACAATTGTAAAAAATCATTCTCCATTTTTTATGTCGAAAGGCTTTATTGTTTTTGTGAATGGAATTTTCCCAAATATCAGCAAATAGAAAGCCAATAAAAATGCTTATGCCATTGATTTGAGTGGATTTGTCGTTTTCCTTGTGCTTACTTGCCGTCTTCTGGCGCGTTTCACAAGTGCACGTTCAATCAGGGTTTCAAGTGGTTTAATCAGAATTGCAATAAATCCTTTAAACAAGAGGCTGATTAACATAGCATTACGTGCAAAATGAAGGCTCGCGTAACTTTCAATCTGTGGCTCAACAAATGCTTCGGTAATAATAAAGAGGGCAATGGCGAAAATCAGGACAATATAGGTTGCCTTTTTCCCCATACGTGCTTTCAGTAAATCATCAATAGTGCGCTGAAGTTCTTCGTTTTTGTCGTTGAGTTTGTCGTTTGTAAGATTCAATTTTCCCTGCAAACGGTCGCTGATGCGCGTAATTATTTTTGTCTGGTCGAGCAATTCTTCATAATTAGCGATCAGACGTTTTAGTTCATCAGATGCTTCATCACGACTGAAATTGCCCTGCTCCAGGAATTCTTTGCTTTGTTTTAAGCTTTCCAGTTCTTTTTGGTAAATGGTAACGCGCCTAGTCACTACTCGTCTTCCTCAATCATTTTTAAGTCAAAAGGCAATTCTGTAACATCTTCATAGTCCTCGCCTGTTTCCATCATTTCTTCATCATCTTCATCATAATACCATTCAACGAGTATTTCTTTGCTTTTGATGTCTTTAATGGGACGGAGTTTTTTAAAGATTTCGAGTATAAATTTTGAGGAGCTCGTATTGAAGTACTCCAGATAGACTTTCACTAGGGTTTTATCCGCAGGATTTTCCACGTATTTTTCAATCCATTCAATAACGGGATTATAGAATTCGAATGTATTTTCCGGAATGGAACGGCCACCGATTTCAAAAACACCTGTTTTGCTGTTGAATTGAATTTCCGGTGTTTGTTTTGTTTTGGTTATTTTCAGCTCTTCCATATCGTTAATTCTTTTTAACTTTCACTTTAAAATCGAAGAAGGAAATATGATCATCGAGGCGGGTAAAGCTGTATTCCAGTTTTTCACCGGATTTTCTGGCAATATCGATCATGCCCAAACTTGCTCCCCCTTTATCCGAAATCGTATTATTGTTCAGAATTTCTTTATAGTAATCGCGCAGCTCATCTTTGCTCATTCCATTAATTTTATCCAAACGGGTTTTTAAGGTATTGATATTTTCGTTCTGGATATAATTTCCGGTTTGGATGTAGTAGTAATCGTCTTCATGCCATATAAGCAATAAAGCAGATTTAGAATCACCAAGAAAGTCTTTTTCGCCGTGCACCCGAAAATCTTCAGTATGATGGTAGAGGTTCTGAAGGCCTTCTACCAGAATATTGTAGATTTTCTTTTTCACACTATTTTTTTCGTTATCAAGCTTATCTTCAGCCATCTGAAGTACTCTTGAAATAATATCTGAGGTGATTTCCCCTTTGAAAGACATAATAATATTGTCTTTCTCCATGATGTTGAAAATACTATACGCATCAACCATTCTGAACAGATTTAGTTGTTACAACAAATATAAGAAAAATCTTGATATTCATTGATATTTCGTTAAAAGCTTGCATTTCTTCACTTTACGTGTTTTTTTTAAAAAAGTTGCATTTGTATTTTGGGCTTTTTGAAGCTATTGGTATTTATTTAATTAAAAATTAATCCTTCATTTGCCTTGAGCAATTATAATTTGAAATTATGATCGCAACGAAATTAGGAAACCAAGCCCTTCTGCTGTTCAGTTTAATCGGTGGGATAAACAAGCAAAAAACACCAATCTAGTCCTCATCCAATGAACTGCACTCGAGTGTTGCCAATATAACCGAAATATTGTCTTTTCCGCCGGCATTATTTGCTGCATCTACGAGACTTTTAGCGCTTCCCCCATTTTTGAGGATGTTTTCAATGTCCGTATCACTCAGCATATCGCTCAAGCCATCGCTGCAAATTAGAAGTACATCTCCACTGTCAAGCCTGTCTGTAATATCTTCAAAATCAAGATAGGCTTGCTTTCCGCCACCAATAGCATTCACTATAATATTGCTTGGAATATTCGGGTCGTCGCTGGCAGCTGCCAAAGAATGGTCATTGCTGATTTGCTCCAGTATTCCTTTGCGAAAGCGGTATAAACGGCTGTCGCCGGCATTCATGGCATAAAATTGACAGGCATAAATAACAAGGCCACAAAGTGTTGTGCCCATTCCAAAGCGTTCCGGATTTTGGTTCCCTTCATCCATTAATTGATCGTGAATCCCTATTACCCAATCGTTAAAAATGCTTCTCAAGTGGCTTTCTGAATAACCGGCATCAAGGTTTTCGCAGAATTTTAGCAGGCTTTCCAATACTTTTTCACTGGCAATTTCTCCGGCATTTTGTCCGCCCATACCATCTGCCACTGCCAAAGTTAGTTGGCTTTGGGTGTCAAATTCGAGACGGATTTTTGCATCCCGAAAAATAGTGTTGCCAATCATAATCATATCTTCATTATGATCGCGTTTATTTCCTTTATCGCTGGCAGCCTGCACATCGAGGCTGAAATGATTATTCAATGCGCACATAAAACTCAATATTTGCTATGATTATATAAGATTCGTTTTCAATAATTTGTGGAATATTTGGCTTCAGGTATTCATTATTATACCTTGTGCCGTTTGAGGAGTCCATATCGGTGATTTGCCAGCCGCTTTCATTCGAAAAATTGATGCGAGCATGGGTTCCGCTCACCTGACCGTATTGACCAAAGATCCGTGTATGAGGCCCGTTTTTGCGCCCAATAATATCCCCATCGTTAAACTTGATGTTTGCACCGATATTTTTATTGGTAAAATAGAGATCCGGTATTCCAAATGCTTTATTTTTGGGAACATTTGCAATACGGATTGTTTTATCGCCTGCATTTGCTTCTTCTGCTCCAAATGGACCACCTCCTGTTCTGGTGGATGTTTTCCCTTTATCAACAGGCTCCGGTTTTGGAGGGGCTATTGGCTTTGGTTTGTCTTTTGCAGCATCCGGTGAAGTTTTGCCTGCAGGCATTTCAGATGGGTCAATCATTGGTGGTTTGTCTGCAGGATCAATCAGTTTGCCACCGCATTGTGTACATCTTTTGCTTTTCCCGAAAATATGGCATTTGGGGCATAATTTCAGCTCTTGCCCGCACTGATCGCAGAAATTGCTGTCAGGATCTATATCGGCTTTACATGCTGGACATTTCATCATGCTAAATCCTCCAGTCTTAATTCATTTAACATATCTTCTTTAAATTCAGGGCTTCCAAATAATGGGGATAAACGAATGCTTTGTCTTTGAAGCATATGTTCAAAGAGTCTTTTCGCTTCATGTGCCCCATTGTCCTTATGTGTATCGAAATACTGTATCAAAGCTTCATCCATATCTCCGCTAAGCGTAAAATTATTTTTGGTACAATAGTTTTTGAAAATATTGGCAAGCGCTTCTGATTCATATTCTGTAAGTTCAAGCATCTGCGCAAAGCGTGATTTTAATGATGGAGATGCATCTAAAAGAGTTAATAGTTTTTCTTTGTTTCCGCCAATGATGAGGCAAAACTCGAAGTCGGGGCTTACGATTTTTTGCAGTAAGGCATTGATGATATTTTCTCGCACTTCATCATCAGCAGACAGCAAAGTATCGAAATGATCTAAAAATAGAATGCCTCCACGTGTCTGCTCCATTTGGCGCATCAGTTGCATTTGGTATTGTCCGCCCAAACTATTGAGAAGGCTTTCTGTATTAATTTCGGTAAGTGTTGGCCTCGAAAGGGCTTTTGTTGCTATAAAAACATCTTTCAATGAAAGGGCCAGACTGCTTTTGCCGGAGCCTTTATCGCCAAAGAAAACCAGATGAGTATTGAAGCCTGAAGCCTTTACGCCAAATTTTTCCATGCGCATGCGGTTCATCTCATAAGTTTTTGCAATCTGGGCGATTTTTTCTTTGGCATCATCCAAGCCAACTAAGCAATCAAGTGCCTTTAAATAATCAGGCGTTTGGCTTTGTTCCTCTGCTCCGTAGGATGGAATATCCTCAGCTAAAATTGTTTGATAATCTTCATCGCTGAGATTTGCTGCGCCAACATCTGTAATGCGTGATGACATGGCAGAAAGGCTGTTGTCGAAGAGTTTCCTCATCTCACGGGCATTCGCAAAGTTTTTATCGCGGTTTTTATAGATTTTTTCAATCGCGGTCCGCACTGCTGCTTCTGCGTCGGGATGAAGAATATACTTTTTCTTTTTCACGAAAATTTTAAAAATTTCGTAGAGCTCATCCGGTTGATAATCATTGATATGCAAATAACGATCGAAGCGTGATTTCATGCCTGGGTTTGCATTCAGGAAGCCTTCCATTTCATCTTTATAACCGGCAGCGATCATGACAAATTTTCCACGGTCGTCTTCCATACGTTTCATCAATGTTTCTATGGCTTCCTGCCCGTATTTATCTACTTGGCCTCCCGAAGCGGGAGCAAGTGTATATGCTTCATCCACAAAAAGGATTCCTCCTAGTGCACGATTGCATGCTTCGGTAACCAATTTTGGCGTCTGGCCTGTGTATTGACCAACCAATTGGCTGCGGTCTACTTCAACTACATTGCCACGGCTTAAAACCCCAATTGTTTTAAATACTTCTCCTAGTTTTCGGGCAATCGTAGTTTTTCCTGTTCCGGGATTTCCTGTGAGCACAACATTAAGACCTGCATTTTCTGCAGAAGCTAGTCCTCGACGGACACGTTCCTGCATGATTTGCATTTGCGCTGCAATTTGCCGTACTGCTTGTTTTACTTCATCCATGCCAATGAATTCATCAAGTTCGGCAAGGATTTCATTGAGGGGTTTGGCTTTTTCTACTTCACCTTCAATATCAGCACGGGTGATCATTGAAAGGCTCTCGCCTTCGAGTTCAGCGCCTTCGCTCATCAGTTTTGTGAGTCTGGTACTCTGTCTTTGCGTTGCTTCTTCAAAGATTTTTCGCATTTCGCGGGCATTACCAAAATTCTTATCCCGACGGTTATAAATGCCCTGAATAAACATGCTGATGTTTTCATCGGCATCGGCTTCGAGGGTCAATTTATTCTTTTTTACCAATGCACGGAATATTTCCTCCAATGCTTTTGGCTTATAGTCTTCAAAATTAATGTACTTATTAAACCGGGATTTTAAACCGGGATTTGTGCTAATAAACTGATCCATTTCGGCAGTATAACCTGCAGCAATCACAATAAATTTTCCGCGGTCATCTTCCATGCGTTTCAATAATGTATCGATTGCTTGCTGGCCAAATGTATCGTTTTCACCTTGTGCCAGGGTATATGCTTCATCAATAAACAATAAGCCACCCATCGCTTTATCGATGATGTTATTTGTTTTGATGGCTGTTTGCCCACTAAAACCTGCCACTAATTCGGAACGGTCTGCCTCAACAAGATGCCCACGTGATAAAACGCCCATTGCCTTAAAAATATCTGCCATAATTCGGGCAACGGTTGTTTTTCCTGTTCCGGGATTTCCGGCAAAAACGAAATGCGATTTTAATGTTTTCGCACCTTCATCGCCTCTTTGTTTTTGTAAGTTGAGCAAGTCAATCAGGCTGCGTACTTCTTTCTTCACATTATCGAGGCCACTGAGTTCGTTGAGTTTGGCCATGCATTCTTCAGGATCCAGATCTTTCGATTTTTCATAAGGAATATCTTCCGTAATGATGGTGATAAAATCATCATCTGTAAGCTTATTATGATCGCTTTGTGTTAGCCTTCCCGACATTTTTGCCAGTGTAGCATCAAAAAGCTTACGCATTTCCCTTGCATTGGCAAAATCCTTATCACGACGGTTATAGATGTCTTCAATAGCAGATTTTAGTGTTTCAATTGCTTCATTATGAAGTTTATAACCTTTTTTCTTCACGAAGATGTTGAAGATGCCATATAATTCATCTGGTGTATAATCGTCGATATGCAGTGTTCTGTCGAAGCGTGATTTCATACCCGGATTCACATTGAGGAATTGCTCCATAGGAGTTTGGTAACCGGCAACAATGACCACATATTTTCCGCGGTCGTCCTCCATGCGTTTCATCAATGTTTCCACGGCTTCGGTTCCAAATTTATCTTTATCTCCCGAATCGCTCACAGGAGCGAGAGTATATGCTTCATCAACAAAAAGAATGCCTCCCATAGCGCGCTGACAGGCTTCGTCAACCAGTTTTGGGGTTTGGCCTGTATATTGCCCAACGAGTTTGCTGCGATCTACTTCCACAACTTGCCCGCGTTTGATTACGCCAATGGTTTTAAAAACTTCGCCAAGCTTTCTTGCAATTGTGGTTTTTCCTGTTCCGGGATTTCCTGTGAGCACAATATTAATGCCTGTGTTTTCTGCAGAAGCAAGTCCTCGCTGTACGCGATGTTGCATTAATTGCATTTGTGCTGCAATTTCCCGTACAGCTTTTTTCACAGTATCCATACCGATAAACTCATCGAGTTCAGCAAGGATTTCGTTTAATGGCTTGGCTTTTTTTACTTCGCCCTCGATATCTTCACGCGTAATTAAGGTCAATGCCGATGGATCCAGTTCAATGCCCTGAGCCATTAATTTTGTGAGGCGAGTGCTTTGTCTCTGTGTTGCTTCTTCGAAGATTTTCCGCATTTCGCGGGCATTTCCAAAGTTTTTATCACGCTGATTGTAGATGCCCTGAATAAACATGCTGATGTTTTCGTCGGCTTCTGTATCGAGTTCTAATTTGTTTTTTTTAACCAAAGCCCGAAAGATTTCTTCGAGTGCTTCGGGTTTATAATCTTCAAAGTCGATATACTTATTGAAACGCGATTTTAATCCGGGATTTGTATCGATGAATTGATCCATTTCGGCAGTATAACCGGCGGCAATGACGATAAATTTTCCGCGATCGTCTTCCATACGTTTTAATAAAGTATCGATTGCTTGCTGTCCAAAATCATCGTTTTCGCCTTGCGATAAGGTATAGGCTTCGTCAATGAACAATACGCCACCCATTGCTTTATCAATAATATTATTGGTTTTGATGGCGGTTTGGCCTTTAAATCCTGCGACTAATTCTGAGCGGTCTGCTTCAACGAGATGGCCTTTTGCAAGCACACCCATTCCTTTAAAAATATCGGCCATAATCCTAGCAACGGTTGTTTTTCCCGTTCCAGGATTTCCGGCATAGATAAAATGGGAATTCAGGCTTCTGGCGCCTTCATCGCCGCGTTGTTTTTGCAGGTTGAGCAGGTCAATTATGCTGCGCACTTCTTTCTTCACATTATCAAGCCCGCTGAGTTCGTTGAGCTTGGCCATGCATGTTTCAGGATCAAGCTCTTGTTTTTCCTCATAGGGAATATCTTCGGGCATAATGGTAACCAGTGCTTCATCGCTTTGTTCTTCATTGCTTAAGCGCGAGATGCGGTCGGAGAATTGGCTGGACGTATCTTCAAAAAGTTTCCGCATTTCCCTGCCGTTCCCAAAATCTTTGTCGCGGCTTTCATAAATATCGCTGATTGCAGCAAGAAGGCGTTCTTCGGCATTTGGGTGTAGCCTGTATTTTTTCTTTTTTGCAAACATCTTAAAAATCGCCAGAAGTTCATCGGGCTGATAATCATCGATATGGAGGTATTTATTAAAACGCGATTTCATACCCGGGTTCACCCTGAGGAATTGATCCATTTGGGTTTTATAGCCTGCAGCGATAACGACAAAATTCCCTCTGTCGTCTTCCATGCGTTTCATAAGGGTTTCGATGGCTTCGGTGCCGAATTTATCTTTGCCACCGGCATCGCTTACAGGGGCAAGTGTGTATGCTTCATCGACAAACAGAATCCCACCCATGGCTTTATCGCAGGCATCATTGACAAGTTGTGGCGTTTGTCCTGTGTATTGTCCAACAATTTTGCTGCGGTCCACTTCAATCACATGGCCGCCATCAAGGAAACCAATAGCTTCAAAAATTTCGCCCAATTTCCGTGCGATGGTGGTTTTTCCTGTGCCAGGATTTCCCGTAAGGATAAAGTGCATGCCAATTTTATCTACACTTCCCAAACCCCGTTTTGCACGTTCGTTAATGGTTTGAACCTGTCGGGCAATTTCTTTCACGGTAGTTTTTACCTCCTCCATGCCTATAAATTCTTCCAATTCCTTCAGGACTTCTTCAAGGTTTTTCGTTTCGGGAATAGGACATGGAATATCTTTGGTGGTGGCAATATTATTGTCCTCATCGCCAAGGGCAACACGCTGAATGTATTTTTTATAAATATCTTCAGCCATATCAGCTGCCAAGTGCCCATTTCCAAAACTTTCGTCGCGGGTTTTTACGGCTTGTTTATAGATTTTATATAATGCATCTCGGCAATCTATATCTGCTTCCAGCTCAAAAGAAGTTTTCATGCGCCTGATGCATATTTCGCAGAGCTCTGTATGTGAAAAGTCGGGAAGATGGAATTCATATTCAAAGCGCGAACGTATAGAAGGATTAGCGCTTAGGAATTCGTTAAAGCCTCCGGGCAATGCGCCTAGAATAATGATTGGGTCGGTACCTAATCGATCCATACCGGAGAAGAGTTTATCCAGTTTATTGACATCATTGGCATAACCACCGGGCAATAATTTTTGGGCATTATCGATAAAAAGGATGCCTCCTTTGGCTTTGTCGATATTGTCGTCATAATCTTCGAGCCATTTATCATAATCGGGTGCATCAACAATCATTGCATGCGCTTTTGTGATGATGCCGTTGCCGAAAAATAATTGCTGCAAAAGATTTGCCATGGTTGTTTTTCCCGTGCCCGTATTGCCCGTAATAATTGTATGCATATTGATGCGGGCGTGGCCTGAACTTTGGCGGTCTTTTATGGCTTTTGAAATTTTGACCAAGGTCTTGATTTCCTCTTTTACGTGTCCCACGCCTACTAACTGTTCGAGCAGGGCAGAAGATTCATTCAAAACAGGCTTTCCGCAATATTTGCAATAGCGGGCAATATCCCTATTCTGTTTTCCACATTTATCGCAACTTAGGGGCATATTATTTGTGTTTTTTCACTGAATAAATGTTCATTATTAGTTTTTTGTTGCCTCAAACTCAACTTTAGTCTTATTCGAATTCAGGATATAAGTACCGGTGAGTTTTTGACCGTCTTCGGCTGGAGTGATTTTATAGCTGCCTTTGAATTTCTTATCTAGAAGGTCTTTTAATGTTAAGACTTTCTTTGTTGGATTGTAAGTCCCTTCAAATTCTTGAGTTACATCTTTATTGTATGTGACTGTGATATTGCCTTTTACATTATTGTTTTCAATAGAAGTGAATTCCATTTTCATATCGCGCCCTTCAAATGTTCCTGTCCATTCGCCTGTTAAGAAATTTGCATCATTAGTAGGCGAAGTGATGGTTTCAAAGAGGGCTGATTTATGGATGTCGCCCGCAGCTCCGCTATACAATACAGCAGGACCGCCCAGAAAGATAGCGCCAAGGGCACCGGCAAACATTAGATTCCGGAAAGATTTTTTACGTTCGGAAGCATAATTGGCCATTTCCTTAAGTTTGGAGTTCTCATACGTAGCTTTGTTGCTATAAGCGTACTGTAATGGTCCCCAGATAAGGTCCCATTCGCTGGTGTCGCGATAAAGAGCTTTGCGAAGGGCCGCATTTGTATAAGTATTATGCCACATCAGCCATCCACATGCCCCGGCAACAAGCACGATAAGAGCAAAAGCAATAATGCCGATAATTGCAATCAGAAGCCCTAATACGAAATAAGCTATATAATAGAGTATTACACCTCCAATAAGACCAATAATAGGGCCGCCAATTAGAGTGGTGCTGAACGAAAAATCGTCATCGCCCAAGAAAGTGAGTACAACCCCTATAATTGCCATAATGAGATAATACAATGAAGGGGCAGAAAAAGCATTTCCGGACATTGGACTTTCCTCGATGGGAATGCCAACTGTAAATAGTTTAAGTGCAAGATAGGCAGTAAGCATTACAAAAAGAATAGTAAATCCCATGCGTGTAATCAGGAATGATTGATCCTTTTTTTGGCTTCGGTTATAGACTTTTTGTACGGAACCACGTGCTTCATGATATCGCTGCACAGCATTGGTCTTTGCTTTAATTTTGCCTAAAAACTCAGTATAGTCTCTGAGTTTGTTTTCATAGGCACCTTTTTCTTCAAATTTACCATAGGGGTTTTCGTGGAAGAATGTGCTAATCCATGCATTAAACCGACTGGTTGGTTGCTCTGTTTCTTTTTGTATTTCTTTTTTTATTTTTCCAAGTTTGGTGAGCACATCTTCCGGGCTACTCACTTCCACTCCATTATCAAAAACAAACACAAAATCTTTATCCAATGCACGAATGGACTTCATTAGCGCAACATTATTGTCGTATGGTCCAATTTTGTTTTTATGCTTTTTGGCATCGTAGGAGTACTGAATAAAATCAATGATGCTTTTCCAGTTTTGAGCACTCATAAATACGTAAAGGAAGTCGTGCTTGTATTTTAATTTATCTGAAAACGCATCAAAATGTTTGAATAAATAGGCGGCAATTTCTTTGCGTGTAAAGAGTTTTACAGGATCTTTTTGCAAGCCAAGGTAGCCCAGATCTTTGTTCATCGCCCAGCGAAGACCCATTAAACCTGCTTCAGGGGCGCTTTGTTCAAATTCTTTACGCATCCGTTCTGCAACAGCATGCAGTTCGTGTGTGTCTTTGCGGAATTTTAGCCAAGCAGAAATTGTTCCATTATAAAAATATTCCTTTCCTAAATCGAAATAATCATCAATAAGGTCTTCTAATTCCAGTGCATTATTTGCGTAGGAAACAGTTTTGCCTTTTTTGTCTTTCGGATGTTTGAAAAGGAAAGGACGCCCCGGATCCAGGCTGTAAATGATATGGTATAAGGCGATGTCCAGGCCAATTTTTTCATCGCGCATAAAATTAACATACTGATTTACAAATTTATGGCCTCCTTTACTGGCAAGGAAAATATATAATGGATCGCTGCGTTTTGTAAGAGCTTTTTTATAATAGGATGCATTTTTTTCGATTGCATCGGCCAGTTGTTTCTTATTGGTGCATTCTGTGCCGTCGGGGGCAATATAGGGTAAGGTAGGATTCAGCATATAGGCTGTTGTGCATAAACCGGCTTGCTGATCTTTTGGAAAAATTTTCCCTATCACTTCTTTGATTTCCATTTGTGATTTCGGATCCTCATTTTCTTTAAACCAATCCGCAATCATTCCATCATATAAATATCGGATTCCGAGTTGTGGATGCCTCAATAAAAGCTCACCCAATTCTTCCCTCGACCAGGCAATGAGTCCTGCTTCCTTATCAAAGTTAAAAGGCTTTTGTTTTGATGCTTCACTGCCGGAGTCTTCAATGACCTCAACATGTTCGCCTTTAATCCAGCGTTTTACTTGATCGAGACCCCATCTGTTTTTTAATTCTCTGACAGTTAATCCTTTAATAAGCGTAAGAACTCTTTCATCTATGGGGATATCATTAAAATATTTAGGGTCTGTGATGGAACCATGGTTTTTTTCGATCATCAGCTCATCTTCGCTATAGCCTTTGCCAAATTGTTTTCCAAACCACAAGACCATAACAGTAATGCCCAAGGCATACCAGTCAACACGATAGTCGAAAAATGCCTGACCATGTGCTCCAATAAGGTACATTTCCGGAGCAGAGAACAAAACAGATCTGTCTCTGGTGTCCCCATGAAGTCCTATTCCTTCTTCCATAAGGGAGCTGATTCCAAAATCACCGATAATGACATCAGTTTTTTCGGCATCTCTATAAAATAGGTTTCCTGGTTTAATATCGCGATGGATAATTTTTTTCTCATGCAAGAATTCGAGGGCATTTGCAGTTTCTGCAACAATTTGTCGTATTGCAGTATAGTTGCGTATCGGGAGTATATCTTCAACCGTTCCTCCTGCAGCATATTCCATGATTTCGTAAAATCTTTGGAAGCCATATCCTGTCGGTTGATAATACCCAAAATCGTATATTGTTATTATATCTTCATGATGTAAGCCCCTTAATTTTTTGAGCAAACCATCATTAGGTTGAATATCTTCGTAGTACAGTTTTAATACAAATTTAGCATTCTCCTGTTCAACCAGATAGATTTTTGCTTCACCGGTATCCTCTGAAATTGTTTTTATTAGTTTATATTTTTTCCCTTTCAGGGTGATATAGCCTTCTTCTTCTTCGGTGCCTTGAAGGCTCATGGGTTTTCCGGCTTCGCCTGAACTTATTGTGGCTTGCCCTGTGCGCACCGTTTTGTCATCGCTACCGCCTTGTGCTGCGCTAATATCAGGCCCTCCGGTTCGAATTGTTTTGTCATCGCCACCGGTTCGTATCGTTTTGTCATCGCCAGATGTTCTGATCGTTTTATCACTTCCTCCGGTTCTGATGGTTTTATCACTACCAGAGCGTATTGTTTTATCCTCGGCAGCAGAAGAGGGGGCTCCTCCGGCGCGTATCGTTTTATCGCTTTGATCAGCAGGAGCATTTCCTGTTCCTGTTCTAATTGTTTTATCGTTATTTTCTGACATTTTCTTTGTTTTTTGGTAATTATACGGAGCTTAAAAACGATTCTGGTCTATGAAGTGCCATCATGAGGCACCCAATTAATTTTTCCGTATTCAACAACCCATTTTCCGCCAAGCTGAGGTTTGCCGCAATTTTGAGGGTTCGGGTGTATTTCGTCGGCGAAAAAGCAATTCCATACGAGATTGGTGTTTTTTGGTTTGCGACTGGAAAAGAAATTCCTGGATGCTTGCGGGCTGGCAAATTCTTCATCATCGCACATTTCATCAATGGCCTGTTGAAGTTCTTTTTCTTTGGCCGCAATTTCTGCATTATATTGTTTTTCAATTTCTTCTAAAGCCAGAAAATCATCATCACTAAAAAATACTTCTTCTTTTGGTGTTTCTTTTTTTGGTTTTGGAGGGGCTGGCGCTGGTTTTGGAATGCTTGGCGCAGGCTTTGGAGCGCTTTCAGTGGTTTTATTGAAGATACTGGCAATGCGCGCCAATTCATCTTTTTTTCTTTGTTCTTCAGCTGCTTCTTGGGCTATTCTTTTCTGATCTTGTTGTTCTTCGCGTTTTTTGGCAAGTTCTTTTTGTTTTGCAACTGCTTCAAGGTATTTTTGTTTTGCTTCTTCACGTAATTGCTCCAATTCTTGGGCTACCGATTCAACCTTTTGGTATTTGGGGTCGTTTTTTGCGGCCCTCAATTCTTCCTGAGCGCGATCGGTTATTCCAAAATTACAGGATGGGCAAAAATCGAAATAACTCAGAGTGCCGCAATTTGGACAGTGCACACCACCAGCTTCGCCACCGCATTCGGAGCAAAACCGATCGTTTTCACCCATATCTGCGCCACAAAAGGAGCATTTGCCCAACAGTAAATATTGCCCGCAACTTTCACAGATATCGGCATCAGGGATTAATTCAGCACCGCAATTAGTGCATACATCAGAGCTTAAACCTGCGCCGCATTCTTCACAAAATTTTGCATTTTTCTCGTTTTTATGCCCACATTTCGGACAAAAGTTCGCGTTACCGGATCCAGGGCTCGAGGATTGCCTGCTTTTTGATTTCTCTTTTTCCCTTCTTTGTTCCCTTTCTCTTTCCTGATGTTGGTATTCGTTCATCTTTCGATTGATTTATGTTGTGCCTCGCCGAAACATTCAATGTTTTCATTTTCCTTGCATGGAAATTCGGTCATTCGGCATTTCTTTTTTAAGAAACTCAGGACAATGCTTACTACCTTTGGTGTTGCTTAGTCTTACAAGTGATTAAAATGCAAATTCTTTATTTTCAGGATTCTGAATAAATCAACTTTAAAAATTATTAATCAAGCACCTTGTTTTTCCGGCAGTTCTAAAGTAATACTTAAGACACTATCCCTATAAGCACAAATTTATAAAAAATAATCTCCCTAGCCCTATTTTTAAAAGGAATTATTCCCCAATCATTATTGCTTTTTAAATAGCTGGACATGAATACTCAATTTTGCTGTTCTATTTTTTTTATAGTTGCTTTATAATCGTTTGGTTTTCATAAAAATATTCATTTGTCGGATAGGAGTAGTCTTGTGGGCTGCTCAAGTTCAAGGCTGAATGTTTTTAGTGTCATTTTTTTGTATAGAGTTAGCGAAGGGTTTTATAATTCTTCCTTTTGGGATGACTGCTTGTTCCTGCAAAATTCCCTTTCTTTGCCCAATGAATTATTTTCGGGTATTTTTGATCGCTATAAACCTTTTCTTTGTGATGGGTATTTCACAAAGCCCACTTCAAGGGCAAGGTCTTTATCCCTATCCTGAAAATGGTCTTTGGGGTTATGTAGATGATAATCAAGTAATTCGTATTTCCTTGCAATTTGATTATGCCGGTGCATTTGCTGAAGGCTTGGCTCCGGTAAAAAGAAATGGGAAATTTGGGTTTATTGATAAAATGGGAAACCAGTACATTGCTTTTCAATATAATAATGTATATCCTTTTAAAAACGGCTATGCCCGCGTTCTTGGTGATAGCCTTTGGTATTATATAAACAACGTAGGTCAATTGCAATTTGAGAAAGGCTTCTTCGAATGTAAGGATTTTTTCAATGGTCTTGCAGCTGTCGGTCAGGATGGTCTTTTTGCTTATATTGATACAAGCGGCGCCCAACAGACGCCATTTCTCTATGATGTTGCCGATCCTTTTCTCTTTTCAAAATGCAGGGTAAAGCAAGGCGATGCCTATTTTTTTATTGATCGACATGGTGAAAAAACCAGTCAGGAATATGATAAAGCAACTCCTTTTAAATATGGAGGGGTTTCCTACGTCTGCAATAATAATGCTTGGAGTGTGATTGATACAAATCTTAATGTTGTTTGGAAGGAGAGAAAATTGACTTATAAAGAACCATTTGAAGCGATTGATTCTGCTTGCGCTTTTGGACTTTTTGTGCTGAAGAGTGGCAATAAAATTGATTTGGATTATTGCAGGAAGCCATGGGATTCGCCGGCTTCAATCTTATTTTCTGATTCTATGATTTTTGGGGCTGATACTATTCATTTTGCTTGCGAAATCAGTCCATTGCCTGCAGATGAATTTCATGTCAAACTAATGCCAAAAGAAGATAGTATTCATTTGGGCTTTTTTATTGAAGGAATGGGCGGAAGGCATCAAACATGCTATGATCACTCCGGTATACTCCATACAAATGCATTTACGCCCGCCTATTATCACTTCAATATCATACTTTTAGAAGAGGATACTGAATATGATGGAGCTTGGGTTGAAACGAAAGAAGCCTTGAAAAGCTATAAATTATTTCCGCGTAGCCCATTTCGTTAATCAGTAATGTTTTGCCGGATATGCATAAATGCTTTGCCAAGATATTGCGTTAGATCCCCGGCCAATAAGCTTTCTTCAGACATATCGGCAAGCGCCAAATCCCCGGCCAAACCATGAAGGTAAACGCCTAAAATACATGCAGCTCCACTTTGATAGCCTTGCGCCATAAGTCCTGCAATAATACCCGTTAAAACATCGCCACTCCCGCCACTTGCCATGCCCGGATTTCCTGTGCTATTAAAGTATAAAGAACCATCGGGGGCACAAATACAGCTGTGCGCTCCTTTTAACACCATCCAGCAGCGCTGACGTATGCAGAATTCTTTTTGCATTTCAAGGCGCTCAAAATTATTGGAAGCCTTTCCTACAAGGCGCTGAAACTCACCGGGGTGTGGTGTTAATACAGAATGAACCGGGATAAATTTTAACCATGTTTTATTTTCTGAAAGGATATTTAGGGCATCTGCATCAAAAATAATGGGCACACTACTGTTCTGGATAAGGATTTTAAGCGTCTGGGCTGTTTGCTGGTTTTGCCCAATGCCCGGACCAATTGCAATACTATTGTATTTGCTCAGTTTAGGAATTTCAGTAATTATTTTCTCGTCAGTATCAACAGAAGCCATAGCTTCAGGTGCAGCAATTTGTAAAATTTGCAAGCTGTTTTTGGGAAGGTGCACGCTAACAAGGCCTGCGCCTGCTCTTAAAGCACCTTTTGCTGCAAGAACAGCTGCCCCCGTTTTTCCTTCGCTGCCCGCAAAAATAAGGCAATGGCCAAAACTTCCTTTATGGTCATATTGTCTGCGTTTTTTCAATATCTTAGCGATATCGGCAGCCAAAACCATTTCAAGCCCCGTTTTTGTATGATCGATAAATTCGTGTTTTAGGCCAATATCCACAAGCGTCCAGTTTCCTATAAAACGATCGTTTTCAGGGAACATAAATGCTAATTTGGGAGGGCTAAAGGTGAAAGTAAAATCTGCTCGAACAATAGCGCCACCATCCTCCGTCGAGTTTTTATCGATAAACAAACCTGATGGTACATCAACAGCAAGAACCAAAGCACCACTTTGATTTATAAAGTTGATTGCTTCTGCGGCAAAACCATTAACCGGACGGCTTAGTCCATTTCCGAAAATGGCATCAATAATAATCTCTTCTTCTTGAATTTTTGCATCAATCTTGTTGCCCGGATGATAAGATGCGATAGGATGAGCATCAATTTGTTGTAGGCGTTGCAGGTTAGTTTGAAAATCAGAAGATGCTTTTTGTGTAAACCAAATAATGTGTGTTTGCACAGAGTAGCCGGCTTGATGCAGCAAACGTGCGATCACAAGCCCATCGCCACCATTATTTCCCGGGCCGCAAAAGAGATGAAACCGAATTGATTTATCAGGAATGAGCTCGCTTATTTTTTCAAAGCAGCGCATTGCTGCCCGCTCCATAAGGTCGATGCCTGCTATAGGTTCATTTTTAATGGTATAAGAGTCTGCCTCCCTGATTTTGCCGGCCGGAAGAATATTCATACTTGGAAATTGAAAGATTTATAGTGAACGAGCGAAGCTTTTCAGCGCATTTAGAAATTCTGCTTTTTTGCGCACAGATACCTCAACCTCAGTTCCGTCGCTCATAATTACATAACCACCTTTGCCTTTAACATAGCGTTTAATATACTTCAGGTTGATAAGGTTTTTGCTGTGTATCCTTTGGAAATTCAGTCCCTCAAGCAAGCGTTCAAAATTGCTTAATGGTTTTGATGCCAATAATTTATGTCCGTCGTTCAAAAAGAAAAAGGTATAGGTGTCGTTTGCTTCCAGCCTGATGATATTATCAATATTAATCACATGTAGCCCTTCAGAGGAGGGGATGATTATTTTTTCGTATTCGGCATTTTTCGCCTGACGGAAAATATTTACTTTTTCTTCTAATTCCCTTGGCTGCCTAATTCTTCGAACCCGATCCAATGCATTATTGATATCGTCCAGATTAAAAGGTTTTAAAATATAATCTAATGCAGCAAAATCAAAGGCTTTTAAAGCAAATTGGTCGTGTGCAGTAATAAAAATTACCTCAAAATCAAGATGATGGCTTTCTAATTTGTCGAGTAAATCAAAGCCTTCACCATCAGGCATGCTAATGTCCAGAAAGACTAGTTCTGGTTCAACTTCCAGCATTAATTCTAGTCCATCTGATACTGTTCCGGCTGTGCCAACAACCTCAATAAGGTCACCATGCTTTTGCTCAAGCAGTGTTCTTAGTGCAAGTAGAATGCTTTTATCATCATCAATGAGTACAGTACTGATTGGGGCGCTGGACATAAATTTATTATTTTGACAGTAAAAATAGCATTATTAATTATAAATTCAAATGTTCGTTCTTATTTTTTTAAGAATATTCTCAGATGATTCTGTTTAATGCGTTTTATTTCAGTCTGTTAAAAATAATGAACTCCGATGATGCTGCGTTTTAAAAATTTTGATGATTGGCCGATAGGATTTATCGTAATTTTACGCCATAAATGGTTCTTGGACAAAATGTGCGAGATCGAGGCAATTTTGTTGCTGGGAATAAGGCTGAGATCTGACATTATGGATAGACATAAATAGCTGTATCAAATGGATATAAATCAACTACTGAATAAAACCGATTTAAACCAAGAAGAACTTGTTTATCTTCTAAAAACCAAAGGGAAAGAGCGGGAAGCCCTTTTTTCCCGCGCCGCTGAAGTGAAAAAAGAATTGGTAGGCAATAAGGTGTATTTTAGAGGATTAGTTGAGTATAGCAATCGTTGTGCGAAGTCGTGTTATTATTGCGGTGTCGGACGCGATAATAAGGCTGTACAACGCTATGCTCTGGAAAACCAAGAAGTGCTTGAGGCGGCAAAATATGCCTGGGAGAATCAATTTGCCAGCATGGTCATCCAATCTGGTGAGCGCTCAGACAAGCATTTTGTCGATAAAATTGAATATCTGCTCAAGGAAATAAAAAAATTGTCGCAAGGTGGATTGGGTATTACCCTATCAATGGGCGAGCAAACAGAAGAGACTTATACACGCTGGTTTCAGGCCGGAGCACATCGCTATCTGCTTCGTATTGAAGCATCAGATCCGGAATTATACAAAAAAATGCATCCAAATGATGCGCTTCATTCCTATGAGCGTAGACTTGAAGCCTTGCATTTATTGAGAAAAACAGGCTATCAGGTCGGTACAGGTGTTATGATCGGGCTGCCCTTTCAATCTTATGAAAATTTGGCACATGACCTGCTGTTTTTTAAACGCATGGATATTGATATGTGTGGGATGGGTCCGTATATCGAACATGAACAAACGCCATTATATCAGTTTAAAGATCAGCTGATGCCAAAGCTGGAACGATTCGATCTATCCCTAAAAATGGTGGCGCTTTTGAGGATTATTATGCCGGATATCAATATTGCAGCAACAACAGCTATGCAAACCCTGGATAAAATGGGGCGCGAAAAAGCGATAAAAGTTGGTGCCAATGTAATTATGCCCAATCTAACACCGGTAAAATACCGTGAGGATTATCTGCTTTATGAGGATAAGCCTTGTCTGGATGAAGAAGCCGATGAGTGCAAAAATTGCTTGGAAGCCAGGATATTTATTTCCGGCGATGAAATTGGTTATGGCGAATGGGGCGATTCTTTGCGCTTTAAAAACAGAAAGTTATAGGGAATTTTTTTGCATAAAAAAACCGGGATGCTGGAACGCACCCCGGAAAGCAATAAAAAGCAGTAGATAGGGATAGAGGTTTTTTTAAATATTGTGATGGGTTCTTTCTTGAACTGATTGTCCTCTGTATTTTTTAATCGCATAGCAGGCAGATAAAGTTAAAAGAAGAGCTGTGCCGCCACCAACTGGAGCACCGCCTCCCAGCGGATCCCCATTCTGTCCACCACCAAATCCGGTAGGATCTCCCGGTGGAGGTGGCGGCGCATCTCCCATTGCTTGCTTGCTGACCAAAACAATCAGAATTATTGAAAGAACGTTCATTGTTTTGCGTATCCAACGTCTCATAGACTCTATTTTAAATAGATTTTCTTGCTATGAACACCTTCGAGGTTTTCTAGTTTTATAATATATAAGCCCCTTGTATTTCCTTGCATGTCGATCTCGACCTGCCCCGCGGGCAGATTCCCCTTTTTTATTAATCTGCCCGGCAGGTCATAAATTGCAAAGGTTTCACTCGGATAGCTTGTGTTTAGTCTTTTGATAATGATTTGTTTGCCCTGTGAATAAACCAGATAATCTTCTTCTCCCAAACGATATGCTGATGCTGAATTTTTGTTGAATATTAGCGTGTATACTGCTTCGTTTATGCCTTCTTGCAGATAAGTATCTACCTGACTGAATTCACGAAGATTGCAGATGTTCCCACTTTCATTATGCCTCAAAAAAATACTAATCTCTTCATCAAAGTCTTCAATGCCGGCAAATTTTATAGAGTAATTTTTGCTTTGAGTAACTTGAATAGATAATGGGACTTCTAGTATTGAATCGTTTAAGGGTAATGATTGAATTTCAAGTAATTCATCACGATTGGTTCTGGTGTATATTTGTGGGATATCTCCTGTGCCAAAGAGTTTATATGCATCATATTGCTTATCAAAATTGACACTTGCATCAGCTAAGATTCGAACAAACATTTCGTCTTCTATTCCATTGCCCATGCTGATTTTAAGCTCATTACTATTTTTTTCTTGATGTGTTTTATAAAAATCTTTCGTACTATAAGTCCGTCCATTATTGCTCAAGGTCAGATTTGTATTATTGGCTGTAGCATGCACGTAAAATCCTTGTGCTGTGGGAATGATGGCGCTCTCTGTCCCTCCACTGCCATTTACCCATGATTTATAATCTCCATCAGCACCGCCACCGGGTTGCCAAAAATAAATGGCATCATCACAATCGTCAGGGATTGTTGCACTGCTCCAATCAAACGAAGAAGGGTAGGGGTTGCCAATAAAATTCCAGCCTGAGCCGTCGTTGTCCGAGGCAGGGTTTCTGTCTGTTAGATTAAATGAAATATCCTGATTGTGGTAATTTCCTGTAAATTCAATGGTTTCCGAAGCAGCATCAATCCAATAGAAATAGCCTTGCATGCTTGTAAGCGGCGTAGTGATATCTTCAATGTATGACCAGCAATCTTCGCAAGGCGTTGTTCCACCATCCCAACTCGAGGCTTCGTTATACTCTAAGAAATAGACCACGGGATTGTGCCCAAAAAAGAATTGTCCTGCCAGCTCGTCGCTCACGGGGCTGCTGATTGCATGCCAAGTGTTTCCGCTTACATAGCGTTCTATGGAGCTGCTGCCATCCAGTAGGCTCAATTGCGATGTTAAATCTTTTATTACAATGCTGCCACTGCCTGAGCTGCCCGATTCAATATGTATATTACCTTGAGATATAGTGAGATTGCCATTGTCCAGAATGACCACGGAGTTTTGCGGAATGACTAAGCCGTTTTGATCAACGCTTAATGTTGCTCCATTGGTAATCTTGATTTGTGCTCCCAATCCGAGTTCCAGCTCTGCAATACGTGCATCTGAGCTAAGGATTGGCCAGTTGGTTTTTGAATCGGCAGGGATAATTGCCTTCAGTGCAGAATCAGGCACTGTGGCGAATTCCCAATTGTTGGAATTGTGCCATTCTTCAGAATTGCTGCCGATCCACTGAGTGCTTGTTGGGGTGGTCAGGCTGATTGTATTAGAATATGTTGTTGTATTATTGCTTGTTTCAAGTTTTGCGCGGATGCGGTAGAAGTAGTTTGTGCCGGGGCTCAGATTTCCATTTACGCTTTGGTTTGTGTCCGGACTTGTAATTTCGAGCCCGTGATATTCATCAACAAAACTGCTGAAATCAACCTTTGTGCTCACATCAAGAAGATAGGCTGCTGCATTTGCAAAGCTTTTCCATTGAGCCCTAAAACTATAGGGGGCAAGGTCGGCTGGATCAAGTGCGACAGGGGCTTCAGAGAGAATGAAGGTGCGGTCTTCACCATAAATCGTTTGATAGGAACCCAATGAACGGTCACGGGCTTTGATGCGGTAATGATAGGTAATGCCTTGGCTGAGGGTGCTGCCATCTAGATAGTACTCCGCAAGACAGTTGCTTGCTGTTTCCTGAGGTGTTGCATAAGCTTGTGATCCATAGGATGTTGTTGTACCCCATTCAAAAGCAACCTGATCTAAAGGCAAAATGCTTCCAACGATCAGGGTAGCGTTTAATGTAAGGCCGGATAAACTGATGTTTGTGGCAGAATCGGTTATTACGTTTGCCGGTTCCGGGTCGTTTGTGGTAAATACGCTTTCAGTAGAGGTGTATGGTGTTCCTTGATATGTGTAGTTGACTACATAATAATAAGTTGTGCTGGGAGAAAGGGAATTCAGTCCAAAAAAGCTGCTGCCATTTACACTGGAAACATATGTTGGGCTGCCACTTATTGTTCCGGATGAATAATTCCCGCTGCTTTCTCCATATTGTAATTCGATATTATCTGCATAGAAGCCTGTAGAGCCATTGCTAAAAGAAGCCAAAATACTCGCTGAGGTGGCCGTAAGATTAAAAGTATTTGTGGAAACATTAAGTTGCCCGTAGCCTAGGATTGGAAATATGGCTAGAAAAATGACGATACAAATGATTTTATCCTTTTTACTCATGACCTTTTGCGTTTCGCTTTAACCATTAATATGTTTGGGGGGCAAAAGGTTTCTTAAAAATGGAATTAATTTTTAAAAACAAATATAAGGCCAAATTTAAAAAATTGAAAATAAGCTTTTTAAACAGGATAAAATGATTAAATTATTTTTTAATCGATGAGTATTTATTGCTGAATACTTAATTTTGATAGGATAAGTTTACTCAAAAAGCTAGTATTTATTGACGATTTTGAAGTGTTTTGATCGTTTAGTTTATAGAATTCCTTATTTTGGACTAAGGTATTTGGGTTTTTTTAGAGGAGATAATCATGCTTGCAGGAAAAAAATAGTGGCCAAATCATGAAAAATTTGCGTATGCCTGAATTAACACCTAATTTTGTGGGAGGGTGAACTATACAATTGTTTTAAATTTTAAAGCGATGCAAGCCGACAAATGATGCCTGCTATGAGAAGAAAATTAGTCTTCATACAGTTTTTGTTGTACATGATCATGAGCGCTGTCCCTTTTGGGGCATTCGCTGCAGATGATAGCGTGCGAAATGATTGTGTTGCGGATTTTCATTATTATCAGGACTCTGTTCATGAACTCCGTTTTCATTTTGAAGATTTGTCTACAGGCGATATTGTTACTTGGTTTTGGGATTTTGGCGACGGCAATAGCGCAAGCGGGCAAAATCAGGAACACTCATATCAGCAAGCCGGCACATATTATGTTTGCTTGGAAGTGAGTTCCGGCGTTAAGGATTGTTACGATGTTTATTGTGATTCTATTGAAGTGCCTCAGCCTAATGATTGTCAGGCTGATTTTACCTATTCCATTAACCTTAGTACCCCATTTGATGTGCATTTTCAGTCCTTATCCACAGGGCATTACGATTCCTTGATTTGGTTGCTGGGCGATGGAACAGCATCCTATGAAGATGCTTTTACCCATACTTATCCTGATACCGGTTATTTTCTCGTGCAGCATATTGTTTGGAATACCCATAACCCATATGGATGCCGTGATACAGTAGTTGATAGTGTTCATGTTGTTTTTCCTGAGTGCAAGGCAGATTTTATGAAAATTCAACCTCCCGGAAGTATTTTTACCTATCAATTCGAGAATACAAGTAGCGGAATGTTGAATTCTTATTTGTGGAATATTAGCGATGGAACGAGCTATTCATCAAGAAATTTGACACATATTTTTCCCGACACCGGATTATATTATGTCCAATTGCGTGTAAAAAATATAGACTATGAGGACTATTGCTTCGACATTGAACGAGACTCTGTATATATAGAATTCCCTCCTTGCATAGCTGATTTTTCTTATGCCCAGAACCCCGAAAATTTTTATGAATTCAGTTTTAATAATTTTTCTTCAGATCACTCAGATCGCTATATATGGTCTTTTGGCGACGGCAGTGGTTCCGTTGCTTTTGAACCTGTGCATATCTATTCTGATACGGGCGATTTTGTTGTTAGCCTGAGGGTTATGAGTAGTCATTATCCTGATTATTGCGATGATATTTTTATTGATACGGTATCTGTTTCTTTTCCGGGCTGTTTCCCTGATTTTGAATATGAAATTGATCCATTGAATCCTTTTCGTTTTAGTTTTAACAATCTTTCGCAGGGTTTGCCTAATTCTTATATTTGGTCCTTCGGCGATGGTTATTTTAGTTCCGAATTTAATGCGTTTCATGCGTATAGCGATACAGGATATTTCCCTGTTCGCCTGAAAATACTTAATACCCAATATCTCGATTTATGCAATGAGTCGCATTACGATACTGTATATGTACAGCCACCTCCTTTTGAGGCCAAATTTAATTTTACATATGATATTGATTACCCCGGTTTTGTGACTTTTTCGAATTTGTCTTCTGATTTTGCCGACACCTATTATTGGGATTTTGGAGACGGGGCAAGCAGTACTGAAGAAAATCCGGTGCATTTTTATGAAAAAGACAGTGTGTATCAGGTCTGCCTTACAGCTTTTAATTCTGAGTATGAATGGCTTTGTAAGGATACCTATTGTGACTCTGTTTGGCTTAACGAATACGGCTGTGATGTCAACTTTAGCTGGCAAATTGACGCATTAAGGCCTTTTATTTTCCGTTTCGATGCGCAAACCGGTTTTAATATCGATCAATGGGAATGGGATTTTGGTGATGGTGGTTTTTCCACAGAAAAAAACCCAACACATTCATATACCCAGGGAGGCGAGTATAAAGTTAGTTTATATGCTTGCAAAAGCGATTTTGAAGAGTATTGCAGGGATACCATAATTTATAAGGTTTTTGTTAATTTGTCAGAATGTATTGCCGATTTTATTGCCGAACCTGATGAGAATTATCCTTCTATGGTGCGTTTTTTTATTAGCGATTTCGGATCGTCCAATAATTTTAGATGGTATTTTGGTGACGGGAATTCAAGTACTGCTGAAAATCCCATCCATCAATATGAAAGCCCTGGAAACTATACGGTTAGCCTCGTTGTAAGAAATACTTATTTCCCTGAATTGTGTAGCGATTCAACGCATCAGGAATTGAATCTTGAATTTACAAAACTTAATGCAGATTTTGATTTTGTGCATGATACTACTCCGGGACTGATTAATACATTTTATTTTTCTGATCAATCGGAAGGGCAAAATATTAATAAATGGGAGTGGAGTTTTGATGATGGATTCTCTTCTCATAAGAAAAACCCGGTACATCAATATCCAAACCAAAAGGAATACTATAAGGTACAGTTAATAGTGTCTGATCAAATTGGCCCGGAAACCAGTATACGGGATAGCATAACAAAAACAATTCCTGCTCGGGTGTTTTTTGATTTGGGCGGATCAGTTTTTACAGGCGAACATCCCATCAACAATCCATTGAATGAAGGCGATACTGCTTTTGTTGAATTATATCGTGTGTTGGGCGAAGACTATTGGGTTCGTGTTGATACAGGTTACTTTCATGAATTGGGCTATTATTTCTTTCCGATTCTTGTAGATGGCTCTTATTCTGTGCGGGCTTCCCTGACGCCTCATTCGAATAATTTTGGCCAATTTTTACCAACAAACTATCAGTCTTCACTCCAATGGGCACAGGCAGAGATCATTAATTTAACCAATACGAGTAATTTTCATGCAGATTTGCACTTAATTCCACTTATAGAACCGCCTTACGGTACAGGAACAATAAATGCTTGTGCCGTTTATGTTGGTCAGGATGTGCCTCCACCCGGGATTCCGGCACAGGATATTCCTGTTTATTTGCTTTATAATGATCATGTTGTTGCCTGGGCAAAAACCGATAATCTGGGCTTGTTCTCTTTTACTGGCCTTGCTTATGAAAATTATGTTCTGCAAACTGATCTTCCTGGATATTTATCCGAAAGGGCAGATGTTTCTTTAACGGAACAACGACCTATAGAAGATACTGTGTGTATGCGCTTGAGAAAAATTAACCATACTACCTCACAGCAAAAAATAGATTATGACGGTTTTGCGTTTTTTGTTTATCCAAATCCTGCTTCTGATCATCTGAATGCAAGCTTTGTTCTGAAAAAAGCCGAAGGTGTTCAGTATTGTATTTATGATGCGGCCTCCCGTCTTATAGTGCAACAATCGATTTTTTTAAATGAGGGTATAAATAATGTGTCTTTATTGAATTACCCGCTTGATCCGGGAATGTATTTATTGCAAATTCGAAGGGAAAATGCTCCAAATTTAAGTGCTCCAATAATTTTTATTAAATAAAATCAACAATTATGAAGCTCAATTGCCCGAAATATTTTAATATTGCAGGCAACCTGTCAAATTAATTGTGTTTACCATACAGCTGTATAAATGACCTTGGATGACAAGCTGATTAGAGATTGTATCAGAGGCAAGAAAAAGGCTCTTGATAGACTTTACGAAAGTCAATCGTCCTCATTGCTTGCTCTCTGTATGCGGTATAGCTCCGACAGCCAAGAAGCCCAGGACATTTTGCAGGAAGGCTTTATTAAGATTTTCTTTAATGTGAAGAAATTTAGGAAAATCGAAGGAGGTTCTTTTGAAGGCTGGATGAAACGTATTATGGTAAACACTGCCCTAAACCATATCCGTAAAAAAAACGCCCAAAGAAACACCATCGACTTTGATGTTGTTGAAGAGCGTTTAGGTGATCAAGTTGATGAAGTAGAGGAAGATACGGATGTGTATGTTACGGAAGAGGAAATACTGGGAATGATCCAGGAACTTCCCCCGGGCTACCGTAGTGTTTTCAATATGTTTGTGTTCGAGAAGTATAGTCATCGGGAAATTGCCGAATTGCACGGTATTTCCGAAAATACATCGAAAACACAATTACTCAAAGCCCGAAAATATCTTCAGAAAAAAATAACAGCCCTCAAAAAATTAAAAGAGCAAGAAAATTAATGACTGACAATAAAAATATTGATGACTTTATTCGGTCGGCACTGGAAAACCAAAAAATTACGCCGCCACCGCGCCTGAAGCAAGAGCTTCATAGGCAGGTGTTTTGGCGTAAATTCGTTAGTTTTTCATTTGTGTCCCCTCAGAATATTGCAACAGTCCTAACTTCAATACTGCTTCTTACTGCTATATCATGGCAGTTTTTCCCTTCGGAGAAATTCTCTCAACCAATCGAACAAACGATCCAAAAACCCGTGGATGTTAATTTTACCGATTCCTCTGGTTTCCCGGAAGAAAATAATGATAATATACCTGATAATCAAGAAGATGATTCTGATGTATCGAATTCAATTCACAAGGATGAAAACCCTTCTTTAGCGAATCAAAATACAAACGAAACTCCAAAAGCCGTTTTGGAATCATCCAATAAAGCCGCAAGCCCTGCAAAACAAACAGATTTGCAATATGCTGATAAGCAGGCAACCGAAAAAGATGCGGATATGGATGTCGCGGCAGTTGAGAACAATATCCCTGCTGCTGTAGCTTCTGCAGTTGCTGTAGCGCAAACTGAGCAAAAGCCTGGATTGCAAGTAAATGATGAGCTTGTTGCTTTGGCGGATAATAACAAAAAGGTTTCCCCTACAAGCATCTCTGACAGCAAACTGCCCAATGATAACTCTACCATCACTAAGAAAGTAATGGTAAATAGTTTGCCTATAAGGCTTCCTGCTTTGCCCGCATTTATTCCTGAAAAGCCAAAATATCAGCTTGCAAATGCTGATTATGTGCCTGTTATTGATTTTAAAAATTATCAGGAACAACAGGCAAAATACGATAAAATGCGCGATAAGCTTGAGAAACAGAAAAAACGCAGCCAACGAAAAGCGAAGAGCAATAATTCTTATATGCTCGAAGGGGAAATGCCACAAGTGGCCAATAATGAAAAAAATAAAGGGATTGAAATCGGATTGGGGTTTATGCCTTTGAGAATGTATAATACATCAGATGGGGAAGATCAAATGGCCTATAATACCGATGTTTTTGTACGTTATCATTTTGGGCAATATTTTCTGCAAAGTGGTCTGGGCTTTACATATAATGATGCTCAAACGAATTGGAATGTTGGAATGCACGATTATTTGGGTTCCTATAACGATCTTGATTCCATCAGCTTTGTGATTAATCCAGTAACACAGGAAGTAGAACCGGTTTACCATACTTCAGAAACCAATGTTAACGATACTGCTGTGCTTACTATTGAAGAATCTACAGGTACAGCATATACCTATTTCTCTGTTCCCCTGCTGGCAGGATACACCTTTAATACCAATGGCCGTTTTGGATTCCTGATGAAAACAGGATTTATAATGGCACTGCAAGTACAAAAAAATGTTAGTAATTATATAAATCCCGATCAAAGGGATATCGTTTTAAGTGTTGATAAAAAATCTCCCGGACGTTATACAACGCAATGGCAGTACAGTTTTGGTGTGGCAGCAAATTATCGCTTCTCTGAACGCTTTAGTTTTGAGCTAGAACCCGAAATGCGCTATTACCTTCGAACAGCTTATGAAAATGCTGCTGTTGGTGAGGATAAAAAGCCTTATGCTTTAGGACTCCGGTTTGGAATATTGTTTAAATTATAGATAAATGAATATAAATTTGAGACGGTTTGTTCTTTCCCTAGCCTTATTCACAATAACGGCCTTCTCAGTCTGTGCACAGAATTCTAATGGTATTGTTCGCATAAATGGTACAGTTATAACAAACAGGGGAGAAGCCGTCCCGAACCATGCAGTGCAAATTACCGGTCAGGATTCTTCTTCTACTGCGTTCTGGACTTTAATTGCCGGAACAAATGAAAGTGGATTGTTTAAAATCGAATTTCCTTTATCGGGAGATAGCATTGGAGGAAGATTATCCGTTGCTACCGATGGTTTTTTTGATGATAGGCATGATACTACTCTCTATTATACCGGAGATGCCACAGAATTCTTCGATGTATTATTTGTATTGCCCGGAAATCAGCAGTCATTTAATTGCGAAGCTTCCTTTGTATATTCTGCAAATCCCTTTAATAATAAAGAATTGCATTTTGAAAACTTATCAGAAAATTATACAAATGTATTCTGGGATTTTGGGGATGGGACTACAAGTACGGAAATCAATCCAATCCATTCTTTTTCCCCAGGTGAGTATACTGTCTGTCTGCAAATAAACGATACAGTAAATTTGTGCTCTGATGAAATGTGTGCAAATATCTCTGTTGCTACACCAAGTAATTGTGTGTCTGATTTTAGCTATACGCTATTGCCCGATTATGTCCTTAGCTTTGATGGTGTTTCTCAAGGAAGCGGTGCCATAAAATATTTTTGGAGCTTTGGCGATAATACAAGCGATACAGGGCAGTATGTTATTCATCAATTTGAAGCCACCGGAGAATATGAAGTAGTACTCACAACTGTTGATGAGCTTTATTGCATGAATTCGGTGAGCAAAACAATTATTGTTAAAGATTATATTCAGTGCAATGCTGATTTTGAAGTGGTTCAGGATGTTGATCTGCATCAAAGATTTATTTTTTCAGATATTTCTGAAGGAGATATCACAAACAGGGTGTGGAATCTGGGCGATGGCTCAGTCATCAACACTGCTTTAGAAGTGGATCATATATTTGCTCCTGGAACCTATCAGGTTTGCCTCCAGATTGAGGACACACTTACCGGTTGTCAGGATACAGAATGCAAGGAAATTTATGTGCCTGCCTATAATTGTGCTGCTGATTTCTCTTATCTCGTTGATACGATGTTTGTTGAATTTTCAGCGGAGTCAAATAGCCCATTCTCGGTTGATTATCAATGGGATTATGGCGATGGGCATACTGGAAATGGACAATTTGTGTCGCATTTGTATAACGAGGCAGGAATCTATACTGTGCAGTTAACCGCATTGGATAGCCTTGGATGCTCTTCGATAATAGCCAAAGAAGTTATTATCATTGCACAAGGTACTTGCCATGCTGATTTTGAAGCAGAAATGGATACATTGGACGCCATTTATAATGTTAGTTTTATTGATCTTTCTGAAGGGGATTATGATCAGCTACTTTGGGATTTTGGCGATGGGTCTACTTCATCAGAGCAATTCCCTGAGCATATTTATGAACAGTCCGGTAATTATCAAGTTTGCCTTAAGGTGTTTAGTACAAACCCTTTGCTGTCTTGCTCTGATTCTATATGCAAGCTTATAGAGGTAAAAGAATTCATACCGCCGGAAACATTTCATCTTGCAGGGCAGGTGTTTGCAGGCTTTTTCCCGGCAAATTCTGCTGATGTCTTTCTAATTAAAAAGATAGGAGAGGATTATTTCACTGTCGATACCGCCAGTGTAAATGAGGATGGGATTTTCTATTTTTACAGTGTCCCGCAAGGGGATTACCTATTAAGGTCAAGGCCTTCGGGAGAGTTTGAAACAAATTATGTTTCAGCCTATTATATTGATGCTTTTGCATGGGGTAATGCACAAATAATCCAATTAGATCACAATATATTTACTGCAGATATTTCCCTTATCGATAAGAAATATATTATGAATGGTTCGGGCTCAATCAAGGGCGAAATCGTTTATAATATGGGCTTTAAAGACGGTCCTGCACAGGGAGTAGAAATATTCCTGCTCAGTGACGATTATCTCGCCATGGATGGCAACATTACTATTAGCGATGGTACCTTTGAATTTACCGATGTGCCAATGGGTGCTTATTGGTTATACACTGAAGTTGTTGGAAAAGAAACACAACCTATACGAATTCTTCTTACCGATAATAGCCCTAATGCAGAGCATATACAAGTTGCTATTTCGGAAGACCTTGTTACTTTTGGTGTGCAGGATATTGATCATATTCCAGCTCTATCGTGCTGGCCGAATCCAACCCATGAAAAGTTGTTTATTCGTTTGGAAAATACCCGCTCCTCGGATGTGCATATCCAAATATTCCATACAACAGGGAGTCTGATCAAAGAATATAATACTCAGGTATATGATAATCTGCTTGATATTGATGTTCCAGATCTCGCTAATGGGATGTACTATTTTGTGCTCTCCTCCGAAAATTTATTGCTTGGAAAAGGAATTTTTATCAAAAATTAAAATAATTTTATTTTTCAGGCAACTTAAACACTATAGTGTGTTTATACCAGTAGATTAACTAATTATTATTAGTAATTACCCACCAACCTATTAGTCTGTGTTACTCTTTAGTCGTCTGTTTTGCTCCGGTCCCCAACCGGAGCTTCTTTTTTATACAACATTCATTATGTAATTTCGCGGCAAATAGATCAATCAAATGATGCAAAAGAAGAATTTTCAGTTGAATGAATACAATACATTCAATATTGCTGCAGAAACCAAATTGTTTTTTGCTTTTTCATCACAGGAAGAACTTATCGATTTTATAAAGAACAATAAATCAGATAATTTGCCCTGCTTTGTTCTCGGTGGCGGAAGCAATGTGCTCTTTACGGAAGATTATCAGGGCTGTGTTATCCATCCACAAAATAAAGGGATTAGGATTATTAATGAAACTGATGAGGATGTGCTGGTTGAAGTGGAAGCAGGTGAAAATTGGCAGGATTTTGTTGCTTTTTGTGTTAATAAGGGATGGAGCGGCATAGAAAACCTTGCCTATATCCCGGGAAATGCCGGTGCGGCTGCTGTGCAAAATATCGGTGCTTATGGTGTTGAATTAAAAGATGTCTTTGAAAAACTTGATGCAGTTTATTTGTCAAATGGTACTGCTTTTCAGCTTAATAAAGAAGAGTGTGCTTTTGGGTACAGGGATTCTGTTTTTAAAAACAGCTTGGCAAATTCGGTTGTAGTTACTCGTTTAAGCATCAGGCTTAGCAAAATATTTAAACCCAATATTTCTTATGGTGGTATTCAAAACGTCCTCCTGCAAAATGGGACTCACCAACCAAATTTAACAGAGGTCTTTGATTGTATTGTTGCTATTCGAAAGGCAAAACTCCCGGATGTTCGTGACATTGGAAGTGCCGGTAGTTTCTTTAAAAACCCTGTACTCGATTTGGAACAATTTAATGAATTTAGCAATAGATTTCCGGAGGCTCCCCATTACCCCTTTGGTAATAAAATAAAACTTGCTGCAGGCTGGCTTATTGATCAGTGTGGATGGAAGGGCTTTCGTAGGAATGATGCCGGAGTATACCCACATCAGGCATTGGTTTTAGTGAATTATGGTGCAGCCAAAGGAAAAGAGATTTTGCAGCTCTCGCTCGATATCAGGGATTCTGTAAGGAGAAAATTCGGCGTAGAACTGGAACCTGAAGTCATTATTCCCAGCCAGCAAAATTCCTGAAAGAATTTAAGTGTTTCCAAGTTCCTTAATCGATAATCTCAAGTCTTGTTTCTGAGATTTTTATAACCCGCTGTTTTCTTAATTTATTCCGTTTTAATCTGTATCTTTGTTAATGCATTAACAATACTAATGAAGATACGTGCAAAATTGATTTTTCATTTTATTCGCATGAACCTTGAAGCATTTATCTGGATTGCTGCTTTATTGGTTCTTGCCCTTTCGCCCTTGCCTGATAATCAAGAACATCTAAGCTTGTGTCCTTTTCATAATCTTGGACTTGATTTTTGCCCGGGCTGTGGCATTGGTCGTTCAATAACACTATTTTTTCACGCACACTGGAAAGCTTCATTTGAAATGCACCCTCTTGGAGGTGTGGCGGTTTTTATTCTGTTATACAGGATTTATTCCATTATTCGCAAAAATTACCCACTATTTAAATCATTATATTATGGACAACAACCTTTTTCAACTCCTTCCGGAACTGGAGGGCGATGAGATGATGTATGTGCAAGGTCTTGTGAAAGATTTTGACGAAAAACAATTAACGAATTTTGCAAGTATCTATCGTAGTAGGCGTAAAGACCCACAAATGATTATGATTACTGCTCTTCTGGGGCTTGTGATTGTAGCCGGTGTTCATCGTTTTATTCTTGGTCAGATTGGAATGGGCTTACTGTATTTATTTACAGGGGGCTTATGCCTTATAGGTACAATTGTGGATCTTGTTAACTATAAGAAGTTGGCTTTTGAATATAATCAACGCGTTGCCCATGAGGTAAGCGTAATGATGAAAAGCATCAATTAACTCCTAAAGGCGTTTCAAATTATTAGAAGCCGCAATTTTTTTTTGGGCCGGGCAGCAATGATTATGCATGCCCGGTTTTTTAATTCACGCTTTTCAAAAAAAAAATCTCTCGCAATTTATTTAAAAATGGGGTGTTATTGATTCGAATGACTTTTGTTAAAGGTTTTTAAAGATTTTTCATTCTACCGCTGCTTTCTGCCTTTTTTCTGATATTGGTGTTTGTTCTTGCACTCAATGGCATAATCGAAGAGCCAAGGAGTCCAGAGAAATTCATAAATAAAAAGATTGTATCAGTTTTTAGATGGGGCAATCCCACCAATATACCTGTGCATTTTGGGAGTTCTGCTTCTTTCGGAACGCATGATTTAACATTTTTTATGCCATAATATTTTTATATTACAGCATGAAACCGCATTTTTGCAAGGATTAATAAATTTAAGCATTGCATATGAGCCTTCCAGTTATTTTAATCCTTATTTTGTTGTTTTTTCCCGTATTGTTGTGGAAAATCTTCGAAGAAACCGGCCATTCTGCATGGATGTCTGCGGTTCCTGTTCTGAACTATTATATTTGGTTGCAAATTATCCGAAAACCAATCTGGTGGTTCATTTTTTTTCTGATTCCTTTTATTAATTATTTTATGGTTTTTTTGATGGTTGTTGAAACCGCCAAATGCTATAAAAAATATGATCTTGGAAATCAGGCGTTGGCAGCATTGTTTCCCTTTTTCTATTTACCATATCTCGGTATCTCAAAGAAAGAACAATATATCGACCCCAAAGACCGTCCGAAGATTAAAAAAACCTGGATTCGTGAATGGGTAGATGCGATTATTTTTGCAGTGATTGCAGCAACTATTATCCGCATGTTCCTTGTTGAAGCCTATACTATTCCTACGTCCTCAATGGAAAAATCATTGCTTGTAGGCGATTTTCTTTTTGTGAGTAAGTATGCATATGGCCCCAAAGTGCCAAATACACCCTTGGCATTTCCGTTTGTGCATCATACCATGCCATTAACTACAATGACAAAGAGTTATCTGGAATGGATCAAATTGCCCTATTACCGCTTTGCCGGTTTTGGTGATGTGCAACGAATGGACGCAGTGGTTTTTAATTATCCCGGTGGTGATACCGTTGTTTTAGAGCGCCAAAACGAAGATTATTACAGAATTGTTCGTGATGCTGAACGCGATTTTAAAAGTCGGTATAAGGACAAATATTATGAAGGCATGGGACGGAAAGCGGTTTGGCAAAATTACCATGTTACAGCCCGTCCTGTTGATAAGCGAGAGAATTATATTAAACGATGTGTTGCTGTTGCGGGAGATACTCTCGAAATTCGCAATCAGCAGGTGTATATCGATGGGAAGCCGGAAGAGAACCCTGAAGAAATGCAGTATAGCTATCAGATAAAAACAAATGGTATGCCAATTAGCGACAGGGTTTTACGGAATCTTAATGTCTCTCAGGAAGATATCAGGAATTATAAAATGACGGGCTATGTGCATCTGAACGAAGCCAAAGCAGCAGAACTGCGTAAATTGAGAAACGTAGAGCTTGTGGAGCGAAACCATATCCCCTCAAGCAGTTGGGATCCAAATATTTTCCCTTTTGATAGCAGATATGCTTGGAATGTGGATAATTTTGGACCTTTATATATCCCGGAAGCGGGTGCCACTGTTGAAATTAATGAAAAGACATTGCCTTTGTATGCAAAGATTATTGGTGTATATGAAGATAATGAGTTGGAAGTGAAAGATGGAAAAATATTTATAAATGGTGAACAAGCTGATTCATATACCTTTAAATATGATTATTATTGGATGATGGGCGACAATAGGCATAATAGTGCAGATAGCCGTTTCTGGGGTTTTGTTCCTGAAGACCATATCGTAGGGAAAGCCGTATTTGTTTGGTTGTCACTCGATAAGGACAATTCATGGTTTGATGGAAAAATCCGATGGAATAAACTGTTCAGAACCATTAATTAATCACAAGAAAAGAAATCGATAAACTTAAAATTTATACAAATGAAGAAAGCAAAAATTAGTACAGAAAAGGGAGATATGCTCGTTGAATTTTTTGAAAAAGATGCACCGGGAACAGTTGCGAATTTTATTAAACTCTCAGAAAGTGGTTTTTATGATGGACTTACATTTCATCGTGTGATCCCAAATTTTGTAATTCAGGGTGGTTGCCCCGATGGAAATGGAATGGGTGGCCCCGGTTATAAAATTAAATGCGAGCTTGATGGAGACAATCAATATCACGATCGTGGTGTGCTTTCTATGGCTCATGCCGGACGCAATACAGGAGGCTCGCAGTTCTTTATTTGCCACAGCCGCGAAAATACCGCGCATCTGGATCGAAATCATACTGTTTTTGGGAAAGTAGTGGAGAATGTTGATGTGGTTGATCAAATCCGTCAGGGAGATGAGATCATTAGTATTAAAATCATTGACGAAGAATAAAATTTGTTTTATTAAGTTTTTTGTATCTTTGATACTATATATCAACAAATAATCCTAGCATGAAAAAAATATTGATCGCATTCTTCGCGCTGATGATGATCGCCGGAGTGAGTGGAAAAATCCAAGCTCAAAAAGAATTTTCAGGAATTGTAACCTATAAAGTGGATCTCGATTCTGAAAAAATGGGTCCGGAAATGGCTGCAATGCTGCCAAAATTCATTAAAACAATGGTTCGTGGCAATAAAACACGAATGGAAATGAATATGCCAATGGGCAGTGTTATAAATATTCAAAATGGTGATACTAAAGAAATTATCACTTTGATGGATATGCAGGGCAATAAAAGCGTAAAGGTAACTACATGGGATGAGATTAGTGCTAAATTTCCAGAAAATCAGGATATAACAGTACGAGAAGTGAATGAAACCATGGAAATTGCCGGCTATGATTGTAAGAAAGCTGTTGTAAGCGTGAAAGAAGGCGAAAAAACGCAGCGCTTTACCGTTTATTATTCACCGGAACTTGGAAATGCAGAACTGAATTTCGAGAATCCATTATTTAAAGACATTAATGGAATGCTGATGCAATTTGAGTTGAACGATAATGGCATCGAATTGAAGTTAAAAGCAACTGAGGTGAAGAAAAAAAGGATTAACAAAAAGATGTTTGAAATCCCTGAAGAATACCTCCAAGAACCGAAAGCTGAAATCGAAAAAAATCCTTCTAATGAGGAAAGAGACGTCGAATAATTAGCTCTGTTCATATATAATGGATAAAACCCTCCCCAAAAAGGAGGGTTTTCTTATAAGTGACCATTGTATTTTATACTTTTGTATCTGAAAAACTGAATAAATGGCCACAAAAGTAAATACTAAATCTGAGAAAAAACCTGCAAAGAAAAGCGCTCCAAAGCCTAAAGCAACCACCAAAAAAACAGCCGGCTTTCTTCAAAACCGAGGCTTGCATAAAATTTTGGGACTGTTCTTTGTCTTTACCAGCGTAGTTTTGCTCATCTCTTTTACTTCCTATCTCTTCACTTGGACTGTCGATTTTGATAAGCTTCAATCCTATCATTATTCGTTCTGGTCTTTAATTGTTGATACAGATGTTCAGGTAGATAATGTTATGGGACGACTGGGTGCCTGGTTGGCATTTCTATTTATAACACGTTGGTTTGGAATAATTTCTTATGTTTTTGTGCTTTTCTTTTTTGTGCTTGGCGTTCGGCTTATGAGTCGCCTGCGCTTAATGAATATTTCAAAGCTTTCGATTTTTATACTTCTGTCGGTTCTGTGGTTTTCGATTACACTGGCATTTATTTTCCCTGAGAAACCTGCTTTTGGCCTTGGTGGCGTTGTTGGTTATGAACTATCCCAATGGCTGATGCAATTATTGGGTACCCTAGGTGAAGCATTTTTCCTGTTTTTTGTCTTAATTACCTATCTTACACTGAAATATAATATTCCATTTCGGTGGTCTGGACCTGTTAAAGCCTGGATGATCCGGCGCATGGAAAAACAACAAGAGAGAAGAGAGGCAAAAGGGGCAAGAAACCGTCCAAAAACCTCAGGGGAAGATATTTACAATACAGACGAATACTCTGTTGATGATGAGGAAGAAGAAGAAACTCTTGCCAATAAGCCCTCATCAAAACCAATACCTAAATCAAAAGATGTTCCTGTAGAAGAAGATGCTGACGACGCCCCAACTGCAACAACGGTTGATTTTGAAAGTGTTACGCCTAGTGCTCCGAAACCAAAATCAAAAAATGAACCGGTATTTGAGATTAATCAGCCTATAGAACCCGAAGAGGAGAAAAAAACAGATGATCCGGAATTTGATATTGTTCAGCCGATTTCACCTATTCCTAAGGCTCAGCCTGATGATGCAGAAGAAATAAAGCATAGTGGATTGGAAGATCCTTATGATCCAAGAAAAGACCTGCCCGATTTTCGTTTCCCCGACTATACACTGCTTGAAGCTCATGATTCAACAGCATCGGAAAAAGTGAAAACAGACGAACTGGAAGCCAACAAAAACCGTATTGTTGAAACCCTGAATAACTACTCCATAAAAATTCAGAAAATAAAGGCCACTATTGGTCCAACTGTTACTCTATATGAAATCGTACCTGCACCCGGCGTCCGTATTTCGAAAATTAAAAATCTTGAAGATGATATCGCACTAAGTCTTGCAGCTCTTGGTATTCGTATTATAGCACCTATCCCCGGACGGGGCACCATCGGGATTGAAGTGCCTAACAGCAAACCAGAAGTAGTATCGATGCGCTCGGTAATTAATTCCGATAAATTTAGAAATTCGAAGTATCAATTGCCTATTGGTCTCGGGAAAACAATTTCCAATGAGATTTTTGTGTTCGATCTCGCTAAAATGCCCCACTTGCTTATGGCCGGTGCAACAGGTCAAGGGAAATCAGTTGGGCTTAATGCCATCATTACTTCGCTTTTATATACAAAGCACCCTGCCGAATTGAAGTTTGTAATGGTTGATCCCAAAAAGGTGGAATTGACCCTCTTTTCTAAAATTGAACGCCATTATCTGGCAAAATTGCCCGATTCGGAAGAAGCCATTATTACCGATACTACTAAAGTGGTTCAAACCCTGAAATCTTTGGTGATTGAAATGGATAACCGCTATGAATTACTCAAAGATGCGCAGGTTCGGAATATCAAAGAATATAATCCGAAATTCTTGGCCAGAAAACTCAATCCCCTTGAAGGTCATCGTTATATGCCATATATTGTTTTGGTTGTTGACGAATTTGCCGATTTGATTATGACTGCCGGTAAGGATGTAGAAGGGCCAATAACAAGATTAGCACAGTTGGCCAGAGCAGTTGGTATTCACCTGATTATTGCCACCCAGCGTCCTTCCGTGAATATTATTACGGGAACAATTAAAGCGAATTTCCCTGCCCGTATTGCTTTTCGGGTAACATCAAAAATCGATTCAAGAACGATTCTCGATTCCGGAGGGGCAGAACAATTGATTGGCCGTGGGGATATGCTGCTTTCAACAGGTAACGACTTGATTCGAATGCAATGTGCCTTTGTTGATACGCCCGAAGTGGATGCGATTACTGATTTTATTGGCGTACAAAGAGCCTATCCAACCGCATTATCATTACCTGAAGTGGATGATGAAGAATCCACTGCGTCAAAAGATTTTGAAGCCGACGAGCGCGATGTGCTCTTCGAAGATGCCGCACATATTATTGTCCAAACTCAGCAAGGCTCTACTTCCTTGCTGCAAAGGAAATTAAAGTTGGGGTATAATCGTGCCGGACGAATCATCGATCAGCTTGAAGCTGCAGGAATTGTCGGGCCATTTGAAGGATCGAAGGCACGTGAAGTTAGGGTTGCCAACGAGATGGCTTTGGAACAGTTTTTGAAAGACTTATACAATCAAAACCCCGGATCAGACAGTTAGTCGTATGGCCTGTAGGCTATTTTGTCCAATTTATTGGGGAATATCGGCAATAAGAAAGCAATTTATCTCTAAATGAATTAAAACGAAAAAACTGAAGTATATGAAAAAGTATTTTTTATTGAGCATTATCATATTGGCTTTTGGCCTTTCAATTTCTGCTCAAAATAAAGATAAAAGAGCTACGGAAATCGTAAAAGCGCTGGCAGATAAAACAGCCTCCTATGAACGGATTTTTCTCGATTTTACCTATAATTTATACAATCATGAAGCCAATGTAAATGAAGATAAGCAGGGCGCTTTGTGGATTATGGGCGATAAATACCGCTTAGAAATAGCGGGACAGATTGTGATTTGCGACGGAGAACTCGTTTATACTGTTATCCCTGATGCAGAAGAAATTCAGGTAAGTGCTCTTGAGTCCGGTGAGGATGCAATGACACCAACACGCTTACTCTCCTCTTATTATGAAGATTATCGCTCCAAATTATTAAGGGAGAATTTTGAGAATGATATGATGGTTCAGGTTCTTGATTTAATCCCAAATGAAGGGAAGTCCTATTTCAAAGTGCGTCTCACAATTGATAAATCATTGCAGCAATTGGTGAGCATTGCGATTTACGATAAAAATGGCAGCATCTACACTTATAAGATAAATCAATTTAAGGGCAATGACGATTTTAATGAAAGCCTTTTAAGTTTTGATGAAACGAATTATCCTGACTACGAAGTTATTGATATGAGGTAGCTATGGCGATTGTTTTTACAAAACCATTAGCCGAGATTTTGCGCCCAAGCAATCTGGATGCCTACGCAGGCCAAGAGCACCTTATTGGAAAAGATCGTCCTTTGCGCAAAAGTATCGATCGAGGGCAGCCTCCTTCCATGATTTTGTGGGGTCCTCCGGGTGTGGGGAAAACCACTTTGGCGCGAATAATGGCAGAGCAGCTCGATCGCCCCTTTTATACACTGAGCGCTGTTACAAGTGGTGTAAAAGAGGTAAGAAAAGTCATTGAGGAGTCCAGGATGTATGGAGGAAGGGCGATACTATTTATCGATGAAATCCATCGCTTTAGTAAATCACAACAGGATTCTCTGCTGGGTGCGGTTGAAGAAGGGGTTGTAGTCCTTATTGGAGCAACTACCGAGAACCCTTCCTTTGAGGTGATTTCGCCATTACTCTCTCGTTGTCAGGTCTATGTGCTTCAGTCTTTGTCGGTTGAACAACTTCAAAAATTGATTTGCCGAGCTGTGGATTATATCGTTGAACATTTTCAAATAAAACTAGATATACGTGAGACCGAAGCTTTAATTATGCTCAGTGGCGGTGATGCCCGTAAGCTGTATAATAGCATCGAATTGATTTGTAGCCAGATTGATGGAGAGAAGACCCTCATTGTGGATAATGCTTTTGTGCAGCAAGTGGTACAGCAGAAAATGGCGATCTATGATAAAGGGGGCGAGCAGCATTATGATATTATTTCAGCATTTATAAAATCGGTGCGGGGCAGTGATCCAAATGCTGCTGTTTATTGGCTCGCCAGAATGATCGAAGGGGGAGAAGATGCTAAATTTATTGCCCGAAGGCTTATTATTTTAGCCTCAGAAGATATTGGCCTGGCCAATCCAAATGCGCTGCTAATCGCTAATGCCTGTTTTGATGCCATCGAACGCATTGGGATGCCCGAAGGCAGGATTGTTTTGTCTCAGGCGTGTATTTATTTGGCATCATCTCCGAAAAGTAATGCTTCTTACATGGCTATTGGAAGGGCTTTGAGCCTTGTGAAAAAAACTGGTGATCTTCCTGTGCCTATGCATCTTAGAAATGCACCCACAAAGCTGATGAAAGATCTGGGCTACTCCAATAATTATCAATACTCCCACGATTTTGAACATAATTTCAAAGAACAGGAATATATGCCTGATAAATTGAAAGCCAATCAATTATATGTGCCAGGGAAAAATAGCAGGGAAGAATCCTCTGCATCTTGGCTTAGGTATTTATGGAAGGAAAAATATAATTTTTAGAAATATGATCCCACAAAATATTGATCTACTGAAATATACAGATTCGGAAAACTTTTTTCTGATGGCAGGGCCTTGTGTTATTGAGGATGAGAAAAATCCCTTTGAGATTGCAGAAAAAATTATCGGCATTACTGATAAACTCAATATTCCTTTTATTTTTAAAGCGTCTTATAAAAAAGCCAACCGAACGCGCCTCGATTCTTTTACTGGTATTGGAGACCATAAAGGTTTGGAACTGTTGGGCGCCCTGAGAGATCAATTTCATGTGCCCGTTGTCACTGATATCCATACCCCTGAAGAGGCTGCTTTGGCCGCGCCTTTTGTTGATGTACTGCAAATTCCTGCTTTTTTATGCCGACAAACCGAATTGCTTGTTGCTGCTGCAAATACAGGGAAATATGTGAATATTAAAAAAGGCCAGTTTTTATCTGCAGATGCCATGCGTTTTGCAGTACAAAAAGTACGCGATGCCGGCAATGATAAAGTAATGCTCACCGAAAGGGGAAATAGCTTTGGTTATCAGGATCTGATCGTGGATTTCAGGGGTATTGCTGAAATGAAGAAGAATAATGTGCCTGTGATCCTTGATATGACCCATTCTTTGCAGCAACCAAATCAAGTTTCAGGTGTAACCGGGGGTAAGCCGGAATTAATTGAAACTTTAGGTCGTGCAGGAATTGCTGTTGGTATTGACGGGCTTTTTATCGAAACGCATCCAAATCCTGCTGTAGCAAAATCGGATGGAGCCAATATGCTGCCCCTCGATCGTTTAGAAAATCTACTTCGTAATTTACTTGTTATCCACAGTGCGGTGCGGTCTATTTCCAGCGAACAGATTTGAGGGCTCCGCTTTTGGTGTCATACAGTATCCCTTGAACATTTGATGGCAGTTGTTGGACCTGCCCAAACTGTGGAATGCTGAGGTGAATTTCTTTACGACTTCTTCCGTAGTATTTTATTTCTGCTAATACATTTTGCGGTATGCGATAATAAAATCCATTTGTCGTACTTCCTTCTGTTCGGAATGTTTCCATAATAGCTCCTTGTCCTGCTTCACGGAAACTAATGATTACATCGCGGCCTTTTGGATTGGATGCAGGAGTAATGCCTTCATTTTCAGAGAATTTAAAGAGTGTGATCAGGTCATTTTTTTGCTCAGCTGTAGGGGTGATATAAAAGCTTAGCACATAAGTTTCCTTGCTCGTCATGCCACGGAAAAGAGCGATATGTTCATTAATCAGCTTTTTTAGTTCTTCGTTCATATAGCTGATACTTTCTTTTGAATAGGCAACTTCTTGATAACCACTAAGTAAATTTTGGCGATTTTTGCGCAATTGTGTGATATAGCCTGCTGCATCCATTGCTTTTTCTTTCTCTGGCCGCATTTCAAAACGTGTATTAAAAAATTCCTTACGCAGGCTACTTGTGTCTACAGTTACAATCCTGATGATAGTGTCGATTTTCATTGTGAGGTTTGGGCCGTAAGCTAATTCAAATATATCTGCAGATGAAGCGTTTGCCCTAGTGTCATTAATGCTTCGGTTTTGATTGTTGCTTTGAGTAAAAATCCCAACCGCTTCGATAAGCCCATTGCCATTGAGCTGAACTTGCATTCGTTGATTGTCCTTGGCCTCTTTATCATCCCATGAAGCAAAAAATACTTGCTCAGGATCAGCCATTGCAATATTGTTTATTTCAAAATCAAGCATTTGATAACTGGTGTAATCCTGAGTGACATATTCTTTTAAACCAAGAAGTTCTTCGGCAAAAACAGCATATGGGCCTTTATAATGATGAGTTTCCTGTATTTTTACATCTACACGGATGACTGCTCTGGGCAGGGCGTAAACTACTCCGCCATACTCAATGAGTTGATTGGCAGTATTAAGCCGTTTTACTTGAAGCTGTGCCGAAGCGAGTAGTCCGGCTATTATAAAACTAAAAATTAGTGTGATGCGTATTTTCATTTCATTTTATATTTATCAAAGAAAATTGATGGGCAAATCAATATGAAATGCACTTAAACATATTTGCTCAGTGTTTGCAGTAAAACTTGTTTATTCATAGGCTTGGTGATATAATCAGTAAAGCCAATGTCTTTAATCCGTTTTTTATCTTCCACCATTGCATAAGCCGTAACTGCAATAATAGGGATTTTATTATTCATTTTATGGATGTGTTCAAAAGCAGCAAAACCATCCATAATGGGCATACGTATATCGAGCAAAACAAGATCAAAATCCTGCTGCTCTTCGAAAAGGTTTTTCGCAATAAGTCCGTTTTCGGCATAAACTAGCTCTGCACCTTCGTTTTTTAGCATACTTTGCACAAGATAAAAATTGTGAATTACATCTTCTGCGACAAGTATTTTTTTGTTTTTCAGGCTTTTAGTCTCAAAAACAACTGGTTTTTTATCGAGAGTGATGCTTGCCTCTTCTATTGGTAGGGTAAAATAGAAGACCGATCCTTTCCCAGATATTGAATCAAGCCAAATGTCTCCGCCAAGTAGTTTGATAAGTCCTGATGAAATGGAAAGCCCAAGTCCTGTGCCTCCGTATTCTCGTGTATGCGATTCGTCAACTTGCCTGAAACGACTGAATATTAGGTCTTTTTTGTCTTCTGATATTCCTATTCCTGTGTCTTTTACATAAAACTGCAGAATATCCTTATCCGTAGTATAACCATATTCGATAAAGCCTTTATTGGTAAATTTCAGAGCATTGCCCAATAGGTTATTCACAATTTGCCGTAACCTGAATATATCCGATTTGATGTTCAGTTCGGATATATTTTCGGGAATGGATAATCGTAATTCGATATTCTCTTTTTGCAGGGTTTTTAGTTGCCCGCTAAAAATTTTAAAGAGTTCTTTTAAGAATCTGTTGAGTTCGAAACTCTCTTTGCTGATGCGTAATTGATGTGCTTCAATTTTTGCAATATCGATAATATCATTGATCAATTCGAGCAGCGCTTTACTGTTCAAATTAATTAGCTCTGTATATTCTTTTTGCTCATCGGGACTAATATCCGGTTCTCCCAGAAGGTTTGCAAATCCAAGAATTGCATTCATTGGGGTTCTAATTTCATGGCTCATATTTGCCAGAAATGCTGATTTCAAGCGGTCAGATTCTTGTGCCCTATCTTTTTCTACTTCGAGTTGCAGCTGGGTTTTCTTGCGTTCTTCCAGTTCGATATTGAGTAATCTTGTTTTTTCATAGACTTTTCGGCGTAGAAAAAAGATAACAATTAGAGCAATCACGATTACAGATACAGCGCCAATAATTGGGAACAGCAGGTATTTATAAAAAATTGATTTAAAGGAGGCTTCCTCATAATGCCCGAACCATTTTTTGTAGATTACCTCAAATTTTCCGGTAGCCTTTATAATGCTTAAGCCTTGGTTTAATTGTGCTAACAAAGCAGAATCACCTTTTTTAACGGCAAAACCATATCCTCTGGGAAGTAGGTCCTGATCGACCCTTTTAATATTTGTAAGTTTATATTTATCAATAAGATACAGACCTTGAAGTTTTGGTAAAAGGGCAAAATTGTATTGATTGCTTGCCAGTAGGCGAAGTGCCTCAACTTGCGTATCAACAATGATAAATTGTGTGTTCGGATTGTATGAAAGAATAAATTGTTGAAGAAAGCTGCTGTTCTGCAAGATTACTGTAGGGCGCTCTAATTTACTGAGGTCACCAATTGTTTTAAATTTATGGTTTTTTTCAATAAAAAGGGAATGGTACATATACAAATATGGATCACCGAAATCATATTCAACATTTCGTTCTTTCGAGAAATACATTGCAATTAAACCATCTGTTTTCCCGGAGCGCAGGTTTTCTTTAACAACATACCATGGGCCTAAATCTATTGTAATATTTAAGCCCATTACTTCTGCAACAGCATCCATTAATTCTACGGTAAAACCAGCAGATTCCCCTTTTTCATTTAGAAATTCCAAAGGAGGATAATTATAGTCTCCCCTGAAAATTAATCGGGAAGTATCTGTCTTATCCGTATCCCCGGCCTGCACAAAAATGGGCAAACTCAGTAGAATGAAAATAAGGATCCTATATATTATCTTGTAAATCAAGCTTTAAGTTTCAATTGTATTATTAACAAAAATGATTGCTCATCAGGTTTTCTTCAAAAATACAAAAATACTTTTTAAAGCAAGTAAATATTTGATTCGAAGGGGTATTCTTGTTCGTTTCTAAAAAGGAAACAATGATTTTCATGATCTGGAAAATGAGGGGTTTTGGATTTTATGGTTCTCTTTATGTCGGCAATTCAGTAGGCGTATTTTGATTTTGAAATAAAAAATGCTGCTCCTTTCGATGGATAAATCCAGCATCTGGAGCAGCATCCGACCAATTAACCCCAACTCTATGGGCTGTATTTTGCCCTCCACCACTCAACGGTTAATGATCAATTTCTGTTGAAAAATTTTAAGTATGTATGCGATGCTTTTTTTTAGCCATTTCTGTTTTATATAAGTATCTGTATATCAATATTATGAAATAATTACATTCTCATTTTATTTCTGCCATAATTTCATCGTCGCTTCAACATCCAATGCATCGGCAAGTATTGAAATTGGGTTCAGGACTTTGCTTGTAGTTGACATCTCAATTTGCCATTTACAGGTTTCGCAATCTGTAGCAATAAAGTCGGCTTTTGAGTGATTAATCAGATCGAAAAGGGGTTGACCAATTCCCTGTGCAGTTTCATAGTTTTCTTTTTTAAATCCATAGGTGCCTGCAATGCCACAACAAAGCGATTCCAGCTGTACAAAGTCTATTCCCGGAATCATTCGGAGCAGTGATGTTGAATAAATAGACCAGCCAAGTTTTTCCATATGGCAAGGCGTATGATAGGCGATGCGCTTTTTATAATCCTTCTTAAAAACAAGTTTAAGCTCTCCGGCATCGATTAAACGGAATAAAAAACGCGTTGCAAGCTCGCTTTGGTCGCGGATTTCTTCGTTTTTTACCCCCAATAAATGAGGGTATTCGTCCCGAATGGTAAATATACATGTTGAAGATGTGGCGATTACAGGCATATTTTTATCAAGGATTGATTTCTTAAAGGCACCAACATTATGATGAGCCTGTTTTGTCGCTTGCTGAATAAGCCCGTTGGAAATTAAAGCAACGCCACAGCATTTTTCTTTTTCCAGAAGGTGGACGCCATAGCCGGCGGCATTCATGATTTTGATCAGGTCTTTGCCTAGTTGTGGGAAATTATAGTTTACATAACAACCATGGAAATAACTAATATGCTTGTCGAAATCATTTTGTTTTGCAGCTGCATATTTTTTATACCAGCTTTCAAACCTTAAGCCGGAATATTTAGGGAATATGCGATGGTGGTCTATTTTTAACACAGCATCCATGATTCGTCGAACAGGTTTTAGCGCTACCGTAGTATTCACAATAGGGGCAAATGTGCTGGCCATTGTGCCCACAATATCCGTATTGGCGAGAATAACATCCCTGACTTTTGGTGATTTTTTGCTATATTTGATACGTGCCGATTGAATGATATCCCCGATTTTTACGCCATGGGGACAGGCTACCTCACATCGTTTGCAATTGAGGCATAACTTTAGGCCTTCATCAAAAAAGCTTGGATCCTTTAAGCGGAATCGTTCTCCGTCGGGTCCGGATTGTTTTGGCCCCGGAAAGTCGGGGTTTACCGCAAGCACAGGACAATAGACCGTACAAATTGTGCATTTAACACATTGCTCAAAATTATTGTCACTTATATTGAATGGTTCAAATATCTTCTTCATCGTCCTGTTATTTTAGAATTTGTTCTGCAACATAGAGTGAACTAAGTAAGCTGATTCCCGCTCCACTTCCTTCTTTAAGAGGATTGGCTCCACCAAGTACAGAGCCTGCCACATATAAATTTTCGATCGGCTGCCCATTGAGTAAAGCATGGAAATTCCTGTCTGTTTTAATGCCATAGCTCATAAATGGTTGGTCATTAAATATATTCTCATCAATCCATTGAGAGCGGTCCGAATCGCCACCAATATCCAATCCAAAAATGGGGTCGTAGATGGTGTCGGGGCCTGCAACAATTCCTTTGCTGTAAAAGCTTCCGCTTGCCAAAACAAATTCATTGGCTTCGAGCTTAATATCCCCATGGTTATTGGTTGTAATATTGACAAGCTTATTGTTGGCAAAAGCTCCTTCTTCTACCATATCGCCAAGAAAATAAGTGCCGCCTAATTCCTGAAATCGTTGACGGAGAAGTATTTGGCTTCGGATGCCCGGCACTGATGGAGGTATTGCCGGAAGCAAGAGAAGAGTTTTGTTTACTTTGGCTTTAAGTGCCTCCACAACATTTTTATTCAGTAAACCAAAAACAGCAGGTAGAATGATAACTTTTACTTCAGTACTTAGTTCGTTTACTATCTCTGCAAATTCGTGTAGTGCATTGCCTTGATCAAAGACCTTTGCAATATTTGAAGAGCGCATTTCACTCGGATTGCGACGAATAGCTTCAAATTCTTTCATCGCAATATTTTTAATTTGCGCCTCTACATTAAATTTTTTCAGGCCATCCTTGATAAATAAACTGTGGAAATCAAGAAAACCACTGAAATTTAGAATTAGGGCTTTTTTCCATGGGAAGATGTCTTTCTGATCGAAGCGGGTGAAATCATCCAAAGTCAACCAAGTAGGTTTCATTGTGCCCATTGGCGTTAGGACATAATGATTTTTATTTTCCTGACCCTGAAAGTTTATACCTGCGCGCTGCAATAGGAGGGGTGCTTCAACGGCAAAACGGGCGCTATTTTCGAGGCCTATTCGCTGGTATGGATGCGTATTGGCCAATGCTTTCATTGCCTCCATTGGATTTATTACTTCCTGCCCGTTTACTTGACCTAGTAAATCAAAAGAACCTGAAAAGAAATGGATTGCACTATGTCCCGAAGAAATAATGGCACATTTTCGTCCTTGCTCTGCGAGTTTAATTCCACAAGTGAGTCCGCTTAACCCACCGCCTATAATAATATTATCGAATTTCATAGTTTAATTATTGTCTGGTTTTAATCCATATATTCCTTCATAAATCCAGGAAGTAAACTGAATTTCATTGATAGTTTCGCCCCATGCAATTGGTGACATTCCTTTCCATCGTTCCTGAATGAAATTCGCCAGATCATCCTTTGCTTTCCCCGTTTCCCCCATGGCCTCGCAAAGGAGCCCTGCTGCACGGCAAGCACATAATTCACCCTGACATGTGCCCATGCCTACGCGTGTGCGCCGACGCAAATCAATCAGATTATTTACATGCAGTTCATTAATCGCGTATTTTACTTCTCCGATACTTACTCCCTCGCATTCGCAAACTAAAGAATCTTCATGTTTCTTGCCATTTGTAATATTTTTCGCGAGAGATCCATGGCGGTCTTGTGCTGATTTTTGGGGAATTGATGAAGCGGAATAGATTTTCTGGGTGGCATTTTTTAAAGAAATATCGCTTTGTGCCGATCCCGGTAATGGTTTTTCTGCGGTTTCACATTTTTTGCTAACGGATAGTTTTTTACAAATCAAATCGGTAGCCCATTCTGCCATCATTCGATAAGTCATTAATTTGCCTCCTGTAATGGTGATAAAACCGACGAGGCCATCACGCTCTTCATGATCAAGTAGTACAATTCCGCGGCTAATGCTACGCCCGCTGGGATCGTTATCGGCAGCAACCAGAGGTCGAACCCCTGCATAAGCACGTAAAATGCGTGTGCTGGCCAGCGATGGGGCAAGTTTAACACCTTCCCTAATCAGGATATCTACATCTTCCTTGGAAACAAACATATTATCAATCTGGTCGTATGGGATTCTTTCTGAGGTAGTTCCAATTAAGCAGATTGTGTCTCCGGGAACAAGAATGTCGGCATTGGCAGGTTTTCTGCATCGGTTTAAAACCATTTTGTTTACACGATGGCCAAAGATCAGAAGTGAGCCTTTTGCAGGAAACATATTCACTTGCACGCCGGCAAGGCTTGCAATATGGTGTCCCCAAATTCCACCGGCATTGAGGATTATTTTGGCGTAATATTTTTCTTTTTTCTGATGCTCATGATCGTATAATTCTACGCCAATAGCCCGTTCCTGCTTGCGGATAACGCCTGTTACTTCATGTTGGGTTAGGAGGTCTGCTCCATGAATTTTTGCATCCAGAGCATTGGAAATAGTGAGTCGGAATGGATCTACAGAGCCATCGGGCACTTTTACTGCGCCCAGTAAATTAGGATTAACAGAAGGTTCCATCCGTCTCGCTAATGCCGGATCGATAATTTCAGTAGGGATGCCGGCTTTTGTGCACGCTTCCACAAATGTGGATTGATACGCAATATCATCGTCGGGCAGTGTAATAAACAGACCATCGTTTTCTTCCACACAGTGGCTTGCGATACGACGTAAAATCATATTTTCTTTGATGCACTCAGAGGCCGATTCCTGATCGGTTGTGGCATAACGTGCGCCACTATGCAGCAAGCCATGGTTCCTTCCTGTGGCTCCTGTGGCAAAATCATGACGTTCTACAAGTAAGACGCTCAGTCCTCTCAGAGCGCAGTCCCTTGCAGAGCCGGCACCTGTGGCCCCGCCACCAATAATGATTACATCGTATTCTTTGTTCATGATGTTTTTATTTCGTTAATGTCTGTTGTTATATGCTTGACGTTGAATTAGTTTGATTGATTTCTGCCACAAAAGGAAATTGTGTTGTCCAATTCGGGCAGAAATCAATCTTTTTGATAGATATTCGCCTAAATTCCTATGGCTAAAATAAGGAAGCCAATTTCTTTCTGTGGGTTAATGGCAATTGTTGCAGAAACCGGCATACTAAAGCTGTCCGTAATTTTTACTTTTCTGGTTCCAGTAACACCTGCATGCACAACGCCAAAGCTGTCCCCATAAGCACTTTCCTTATTATTCAGTACAGTGCCCATGAAAAAATTGAGTTTGTCTTTTTCGTTGAGCTGAACAGGATAACCTAATTCAAGATAAGTAGAATAGCGTTGGTCTCCTTGTGCATCGCGATCAGCTCCCCAGACCATTGAACTTATTGCAATGCTCAAAGGGAATTTTTCGCCAAATTGATAGGCTAAAGTTACATCAAAATTATGCGATGTTGTTTTTTGGTCGAAATTGAAGTATTTCTGATTTGGATGATAGGAGGATAAATTATTCTCATCATTGATTACATAAAGATCCCAAACAGAAACTTTGAAATTTCCGATCGAATAGCTTGTGTAGAAGTCAAATTCAGAATAGGTATTATCGAAGGCGTAGCCACCCCAATATCCTACTTCAAAACCGCTTGTTTTTACAGAGAGCGAACCCTCAAAACAAGGTGCAGAACTTACAGGGATGCCGCGCCAATAGTGCCTGCTGGTAAATTTTAGGTTCACATCGGAAGTAACTTTAGGTGTCTCGCTTTGTGCTGATAGCAATATTGGAAACAAAAGAAGAAATAGTGGTAAGTATAATGATTTCATCGTATTGTAGATTAAAGTGCTTGATTATTGAAGAATAAGATAAAGTCCTGCTGCTAATGCTGCGCCAAATATTGGTCCCATAACGGGTATCCATGAGTAAGACCAATCAGAATCCCCTTTGTGTTTTATGGGTAGAATGGCGTGCATAATACGCGGTGCAAGGTCACGGGCAGGGTTAATGGCATATCCGGTAGGGCCACCAAGGCTTAATCCAATTACTGTTACCAAAAAGGCTACAGGTATAGCACCAATGGAACCCAGTCCGATTTTTGCATCTACAATCTCCGTGGAGCAGAAAGATGCTCCTGCAAGATAGAATACAGCGAAGACTAAAACGAATGTGCCTATGGCTTCCGTAATAAAGTTTTTTCCATTATTTCTAATGGCGGGTCCGGTAGCGAAAACAGCAAGGATGCCGCCTTTGTCTTCAGTAATTTTAAAATGATCGTGATAAGTCAGCCAAACAAGAAAAGCGCCTAAAGCTGCACCAATCATTTGTGCGGCAATGTATAAACCAACTTTTGCCCAAGGGAACAAGCCACTGAAAGCCAGTCCGAGTGTAACAGCAGGATTGAGGTGTGCGCCACTAACCGGGCCAACAACTGCCACGGCAACAAAAACTGCAAATCCCCATCCAAATGTAATAACGATCCATCCGCTATTATTTCCTTTTGTGCCTTTTAAAACTACGTTAGCAACAACACCATCTCCGAGAAGTAGAAGGAGCATGGTTCCAATAATTTCAGCAATAAATTCAGTCATGATTTTAAAAATTTTCTAGTTTTGAAAATATAACCTACCAATAAAGCATTGGTTATTAGCAGGTCACAAAATTTTAGTGTATAATTTATTTTTAAATCGATGTATTATTCATCATCCTCATCGACCCACAATTTGGCTTTTTCGAGCGCTTTTTCCCATTTGCGTATTGTTTTTGCCATTTGATCCGGGTTCTTTTCCGGTGTAAAGGTTTTGTCTTTGGCCCATTGTGATTGCAGTTCCTCTAAATCTTTCCAGTATCCTACGGCCAAACCTGCAAGGTAGGCAGCGCCAAGGGCAGTTGTTTCGAGTTGTTTTGGCCTGATCACCGGCGATTGGAGTGTTTCTGATTGGAATTGCATTAGGAGATTATTTGCGGCAGCTCCGCCATCAACCCTTAATTCTTTGATTTCGATTCCTGAATCAGCTTCCATTGATTTGAGTACATCCATAACCTGAAAGGCTATTCCTTCGAGTGTTGCGCGTGCAAAATGACCGTTGGAAGTTCCGCGGGTAATCCCTACAACAATTCCGCGAGCATATTGATCCCAATGTGGTGCGCCCAAGCCTGTGAGTGCAGGAACAAAATAGACGCCACCATTGTCTTCAACAGTATTCGCTAATTCTTCGATTTCCGGAGCACTCTTTATCATGTTTAATTGATCGCGTAGCCACTGAACCGCCGCACCGGCAATGAAAATAGATCCTTCCAAAGCATATGTTACCTCGCCATTCACTTTCCATGCAATAGTAGTCAGGAGGTTGTTTTTAGAAACAATTGCTTTGTTTCCTGTATTCATCAGCATAAAACATCCTGTGCCATAGGTGTTTTTTGCCATGCCGGGATGTGTACATTGCTGACCGAAAAGTGCTGCTTGTTGGTCGCCGGCAATCCCTGCAATTGGGATCTCATGGGCAAAAATGGTTGTTTTTGTGTGGCCAACAATTTCACTGGATGCTTTGACCTCAGGTAGAATGCTTTCAGGAATATTAAAGAGTTCGAGTAATTCTTTATCCCAGCAACATTCTTTGATGTTGTAGAGCAAAGTGCGGCTTGCATTGGTTACGTCGGTAACATGTTTTTCGCTGCGTGTCAGTTTCCAAATAAGCCAGGAATCAACAGTTCCAAAAGCAAGTTTTCCGGCTTCTGCTTTCTCTCTTGCGCCTTCAACATTATCGAGTATCCATTTGACTTTGGTGCCGGAAAAATAAGCGTCAATTACCAGACCTGTTTTGTTGCGGATCATTTCAGCATGACCTTGTTCTTTTAATGAATCGCAATATTTCGCTGTCCTTCTGTCTTGCCAAACAATGGCATTGTAGATTGGTTCTCCGGTTTCACGATCCCAAATAATTACAGTTTCGCGTTGGTTTGTTATACCAATAGCGGCAATATTGAGCCCGTTAATGCCAATTTTAGTAATGGCCTCGGCAGCAACAGCAGCTTGCGACGACCAGATTTCATTGGGGTCGTGTTCTACCCAGCCCGGTTTTGGGAAGATTTGTTCAAATTCTTTTTGAGCAACGGACTTGATTGTGCCTTGATGATCAAAAACGATTGCTCTTGAGCTTGTGGTTCCCTGATCGAACGAAAGAATAAAATTTTCCATGAGAGTAAATTAGTTTAAACAATATATTGAGAGTGATAATACTACATAAACAATGATACTATACAATACTATGTATTGGGGCAAAAAAAAGAGTCGAAACCCTTAATCTCTTCGAAGCCAATTCGATGTTCTTCCAAGTGCCTTATTCCAGAAGTACAATAGTTCGTCGACTTTTTCAACATTCATTTTTGGATTCCATGTTTTATCTACATTAAAATTTCTTTTGATATCGTCAATTGATTCCCAATAACCTACAGCAAGACCTGCAAGATACGCTGCGCCCAATGCTGTGATTTCATGATGTTTTGGTTTGCTGATTTTTGTTCGCATAATATCTGCCTGAAATTGCATCAGCAGTTGATTATTGCTAGGCATCCCATCGACCCGCATTTCATTTAGTTGTACTTGTTTTGAGTCGGCCAGCATGGCTTTTGTAAGGTCGTTTACCTGAAAAGCAATGCTTTCGAGAGCAGCTCTTGCGATATGTCCCATTTCTGTGCCTCTAGTAATACCGATAACCATTCCGCGAGAATATTGATCCCAATGTGGCGCTCCAAGTCCGGCGAATGATGGAACCATATAAACGCCGCCATTATCTTCTACTGATTCGGCAATATCTTCCACTTCATCGGCAGTTTCTATAAAGCTTAGGTTATCACGAAGCCATTGAACAACAGCTCCGCCAACAAATACGCTTCCTTCGAGTGCATATGTAATCTCGTCGCCAATTTTCCAGGCAATTGTAGAGAGCAGCTTGTTTTCTGATAGAATAATTTTATTTCCGGTATTCATCATCAGGAAGGAGCCTGTGCCATAAGTTGTTTTGATCATTCCGGGCGAAAAACACATTTGCCCGAATAAAGCGGCCTGTTGGTCACCAATCATCCCTCCAATTGGAACTTTGGCTGCAAAAATGGTGGTTGCTGTTTCTGCATAAATTTCGCTGGAAGATTTTACCTCAGGAAGAATTTCTTTTGGAATGCCAAAAATTTGAAGTAATTCTTCATCCCACTTAAGAGTGTGAATATTGAACAGCATGGTGCGCGAGGCATTCGATACATCTGTAATATGGTGTTTGCCGTTGGTGAATTTCCATACCAGCCAAGAATCAACGGTGCCAAATGCCAATTTCCCGGCTTTGGCTTTTTCCATTGCGCCATCTACATGTTCAAGGATCCACTTAATCTTTGGTGCTGAAAAATAGGCATCAAGTAAGAGTCCTGTTTTTTGTTGTATGATTTTAGATACACCTTCGCTTTGAAGTTGGTCACAGTATTCAGAAACGCGCCTGTCTTGCCAAACGATGGCATTATATATTGGTGTTCCTGTTTCCTTGTCCCAAATAATTGATGTTTCGCGTTGGTTGGTAATCCCAATCGAAGCAATATTGTTTCCGTTGAGGTTTGCCCTGCTCATTACTTCTGCAGCAACAGAGGCTTGAGAATACCATATCTCGTTTGGATCATGCTCTACCCAACCCGGTTTGGGGTAATATTGCTCATATTCTTTTTGAGCAAGCGACACAACGTTCCCGCCTTTGTCGAAAATAATGGCGCGTGATGAAGTTGTTCCCTGGTCGAGTGCAAGTATGTATTTTTCCATACGAGTATTTTTTAAATTTTTGTGCCCTTGATATTTATTAAAGATGATTGGATTTGGTCAAAATATTTGTTCATCATAATAATCTGCTTCATTCCCTTCTGAGTAATTGTGTAGTACTTTCTTGGAATACCACTTTCCATCTCCTGCCATTTCGAAGTAACCAATTCGTCTTTTTTTAATCGATTTAATAATGGGTAGAGTGTTCCTTCTGCTATTTCGATGGAAGAGACAGCGGTGATTTTATCAAGAAGATCATAACCGTAATAGGTTTTTTTCTCCAACAATAATAATATAATGTATTCGATCAATCCTTTTTTAATTTGGGATTTCCATCGAATTTCAAAATCTTTATTTGTTGTACCTGTCGGCATAATTTTATCTTTCTGAAGCAAAGATATATCAAATACATAGTAATGCAAAGTACTTTTTGTTAAATATGCGTTTGCATAAAATTAAGATATTGTTTATCAGTAGATTAAAAATATTATTTATAATAAATTTAAATACCAAAATGGGCATTTTGTGTGGTTTGGAGCAGGATTCCTGTTCTAATTTAGGTCAGGATAAACATCAAATCCGAAATTATAGAAGCATGCGCACGAAAAATTTTATTTCGGTTTCTTCATTAGAGGCAAACCCAGAGACAGTAGTAAAAGAATGTAATTCTCCCGAAATGTTTCAAGGATGTGGGTATTTATAGGGTTCTCGAAGCGCCCCATCATATCGCACTACGACATTGTGGCTTCGAGTACCTCAGCCACCGATCTTGCTCAGCGATAACTTGTCGCCACCCATCTTACACAGAAATAACTGGTCGCTGAGGTCCTCGAAGCGCCCATTAGTACTATTATTTTGTTTTATTGAAATTGTGGCTTCGAGTACTTCGAAGACCTCAGCAGCAATTCTCAGCCACCCATCATGTTTAGCAATAACTGCTCGCTGAGGTCACATAGATATACACGCACCTAAGCACTTAAGATTGTGGGAGAATTAAAAGCCCCGGTGATTTAATAAAAATAACATTGTAATTCAATTTTGATTATTTATATTTGTAACGAGAACGAAACAAACAAAATGAAGTCTCAAAGACCAATAAGATATTTTGCTGACCGAATTGTGTTATGAAGCAACAGCCTTCGGATAAAGCCGATGTATTGGTAATAGGGGGTTCTTATACACAGTAGTTGTGCTTAATACAAAAAAATGAACCATGGATAAAATTGAAGAACTTGCAATCGCAAATTTGGTATTACCTATCATAAAGGATTTGGTTATCCCAAAAGTAAAATTGGCAATTCAGAAATTTTCAATATCAAATATTGATGTGAATAAAATTGAAGAAAACTTTGATACTTATTTGACACAGAGATATGAGAAATTCCTCGTGATTGATACTTTGGTTTTTCCAAATAAACAAACTCTTTTAGATACACTTTATCAGCCTTTGACACTGGTTGGGCAGAATTGCAAGAATGAGAAAATAGAAATAGAAATTGATAATTATCCGCAAGAATTGATTCCTGAATTTATTCGTGTAATTATTGAAGATACTGCTGGCATGGGAAAATCTACAATTTCAAAAAAATTGTTCCTATCTATTGTAAGGCAGAAAACAGGTATTCCAGTTTTAATTGAATTAAGCCAAATAAATTCAAAGAACAGCATTCTTAAAGAAATACAAAATCAAATATCACCTATCGGGAAAAAGATTAGTCAAGACTTTTTAATAAAACTTATCAATGAGGGTGAATTCATCTTCCTTTTTGATGGATTTGATGAAATATCGTTAGATAATAGAGAATTTGCAATTAGAGAATTACACAAGTTTATTGAAAAAGCAAACAATAATTATTTTTTAATCACATCTAGACCAGAAGATTCTTTAGCTTCCTTTGGCGATTTCCAAAAATTCAAAGTTAATCCATTAAAAAAGGGTGAGGCATATAGTCTTCTGAGTAAATACGATGAATACAGCTATAAGCCTATATCAAAAAGTTTAATAAAGCAATTAAATGATAATCCAAAAGATTCTTTGCAGGAATATCTTCACAATCCTTTTCTAGTTTCTTTGCTATATAAGTCTTATGAATACAAAAAGGATATTCCAGTTAAGAAAAGCCAGTTTTATCAACAAGTATATGATGCTTTATTTGAAACCCATGATTTATCTAAAGAGGGATATTTAAAAAGGGATAAATATAGTAACCTACATATTGATGATTTTGAAAGAGTCTTAAGATATATTGGGTATTTTTCATCAATTGACAATAGGGTTGAATATGACAAAAATGGGATAATAAGATATATCGATAAAGCTAAAAAACACCTTAGCGACTTATCCTTCAGGTCAAGTGATTTTTTGAAGGATTTGTTAAAAACAGTTCCCATTTTCAAAAAAGAAGGGAACTATTACAAATGGGGACATAAATCATTACAGGATTATTTTGCAGCAAAGTTTTTATGGATTGATTCCAAGGAGGCTCAAAATAAAATTTTACGTAAAATTTATGATGACCCTCAAAACAAAAGATTTTATAATTTCCTAGACCTGTTTTATGAATTAGACCCTAAAACATTCGACCTTACTATTCTGAAATGGTTATTAAGTGATTTCTTTGATTTTAAGGAGGGTAGTTATAAATATTTCGGAAAAATTGACTCCTCTTTAAAGAAGCGCATTGAAAACCATTTCAATAAAGAATGTAGCATAGTTACAACAGTTGAGGAAGACTATGATTATATTAGAAAAGGAAGAGGGGAAGAAGAAAGAAAAAGACATAAATACTATAGAACCAAAGTAAAGCAAAAAACCGACCATACTACTTATCACTATTTTGAAGAACCCAAAATAATTGCGCTTACTTACATAAACTTTGAGGAGCAAAAAGATACGATTTTAAAACTTATAAGTAATAGACATCTTGGAATTGCAGAATATAGACCACATGATTCTAAAAAGAAAAAACTAATTGGCTTAGACTTAGACAAAGTCTATGTGCTGGATGATAAGGAGTCAAATATTCTTAATAAACCAGAGATTTTTGATTTAACAACCGAATTAATACAAAGTGATTATGCTCTAAATTTTGATAACGCAAGTAAAAAGTATAAAGCTTTAATAGCGGCTGACATTAAAAATAGTGAGGATGATTTATTGGATTGGTAAATAAGTACTAAGCACAACAATGTATAAAAATAATAGCCGAAATAGTAGTGAATTCAAGGGTTATAGCCCGCTTCAACTTTCTTGTAACTTGATAGGAAAGTGCCACGCAGTCGGCTACTATTCTTATACTCACCGTTATGCAGCATTTAAAAACGCACCTACAATAAACTAATAAACTATGAATGGATTTGACATTTTCAGAATTAATTGTTGGTTAGAAGACATCGAAGATAATGAATATGATACTTCTATTGCAGCAATAGTCTGTGAGTTTTTGATGTCACAAGATAACAAAGAGCAACATCGTAATGTTGTATTTGATTACATCAAAAAAGTACTAGGCATTAAAATAAATTACGAAAGCTATATTAAAATAATTGATGAGAATGAGAATCTTGAAAAGGAGCCAATTGAAGAAGACATTCTCTTAAAATTAAAGCCTGAGGCTGTCCAAAAATTTCGTGAAAGACATGACAAATATTCAATAGATGCATTTCTTATTGAATTTTGCAAAAAGACTGATTTTAAAGATCAGGAAGAATCAATTAAGAATGTTCTTCTAAAAAGTTTATTCATTAATATAAATTCATTTGCAATATCTGATCTAAAGTCTCTTATTTCAGAATCCATTAAAGACGAATTCACACAAGATGAGATTGATAATTTTAATGCATTTATAGATTGGGATAATAAATTAAAGAATAAAGCTATATATGCACTATTCTCAAAATCTATTGAATTTGCAATATTAACCTCAAATCGTGGGATTTCTTCAATATCAAATAAGATTTTCGTAAATAAAACATACTACTTAGATACAAACGTTGTAATTAGAGCATTAGGTGTGGATGGAGAACAACGTAAAGAAAGTATTATCTCGATCATTGAGTCATGCAATCATGATGGCATTAAATTCAAGCTATCTAAAGTGTCATATGACGAGATATACAAAAATCTAAATAACAGGACAAAAGAAATTAAAAGTAAAACTTCACATGACTCTGAGCAGTTACTTTTTAAAGTAATAGAAGGAATGCCAGTTAACAATTCTTTTGAAGTTGACTATATTAAAAAGAGGAAAGAAGGAAAAGTTTCTTCACCAAACAATTATAGATTAAATTTAGAGAAAGAATTTCAGAAATTTTGCGATAAATACAAAGTTGAAGTTGAACCAATAAAAGGTATTAAGAGGGTTGAACTTGCACAATTACAAAGGAAACTATGTGATACCAAGCAACAGCAATATGGTAGATGGCACTATACAATGGGTGCTGCATTGGTTGATGCAAAGAATATACTTCACGTTCGCCAAGTTAGAGGACAAAATGACTATAACTATAAAGATATTAAATCCTTTTATCTCACTACAGATGGAACATTAAATGAAATTGCCTCAAATGAAAATAAAGATTCAATTCCTGAGACAATCTTACCTTCTCAACTTTTCATAATTCACAATTCCTTTCATAAAAAGGACACAGATGAAGATTATAAAGATTTCACAAAATTCATTAAAATGAGGAGGACAGATTTTAATCTTCCGGGTCAAGAAATCTTTACTTATATAGATCAAATTCAAGGAGCTACAACCAATCCAGATGATATTCAATCTTGTTTAAAAGCATATGCAAATTATAGGTTTGAGAATAGAAAGAATAAAAAAGAAGGAGTAGAAAAGTTAATTCCAATTAAAGAGTTTACTGAGAATTTATTAGAAAAAGAACTTGGCGAAACAAGGATGCAATTAGTTCAATTAGAGAGAGCTAGACAAAAGGCGCTAGATAAATTACCGAGGTTAATGACAATATCTAAAACAATGTCATATTTATTCGAATTAATTATTCTCTCAGTAATTTCAGCATCATTAAGTTTAATAACTAGGAGTGTTAATACAACAGCAATAGTAATTATTTGTATAATTATTTTTAGAGTTATTTTGCTTTTTATGAAAGATAAATTTGGAATAAATAAGTATATACGGAATTATTTCTTTACTCAAATAGTTAAGAGACAAATGTTTATTAAAGTACACCCAGATGATGATTTATATAATATTGAAGTTGAAAAATTAAAAAACGCTGCATAACATTTTGTATATTCCATAAGGGTTTCAGTGGTATGCCATCAGCGGTTTTCCACTCATTATCTCGTCCGTATCCGGACAGATAATCACACGCAAACCCTTACGTAACATACAATTTTCCGGTGTGCCACGAAGCTGAATTAATCCAGCAGGTGTAAATCCTGTCAGGGCAATTGACTGTTCACCCTGAAGCAAATACTCAGAAATAAGAATAAATTTTAAAAGATAATACATGGCTCAACTAACCGTAAACCAGAAAAAACTGTTAAAATCCATTCATATCATTGCAGCTGGAGTATGGATAACAACAGGGCTGGTAATGTTTCTAATACATTTTATGGGTAATGATTTGTCAACAGGGGCACAGCTTCACTTGTTGAATAGAATTATATATTTTATCGATATGAAATTACTTGTCCCAGCTGCGGTAGTCTGCCTTTTAACAGGTTGGATGTATTCGCAATTTACCAAATGGGGATATTTTAAGCATGGTTGGTTGATTTTTAAATGGATAATTACTGTTCTTATTATCGTGCTGGGTACAATATATTCAGGACCATGGATTGAAGAAACCGTAACAATATCTGGAAAGCTTGGTCTAGGAGCTCTTAAGGATGCCGATTACAATTGGTATAATATTAATCATCTAATTATGGGAGTTTGTATGACCTCTACCTTAATTTTGGCTGTGTTTATATCAATATTTAAACCTAAAAGCAGAAAGACGAAAGGCTAATATATTCATTCCCATATCCACAGCCTAAAATTCATCAATAAAACCTCTTTTATATTTAGATGCACTGTCTTTCAATTTCACACTGTCTTTTGCGGGCATATTGAGGTTTTTTAACGTATCAATAACTTCAGGCGCAGCCGTTATTTTAAGGCTGTCAATCTTCATAATTAGGGCTGTATCTTTGAGTAATGAGTCTTTTACCAATAGGGCATTTTTAAGGCTGTCCGATATTTTTATGGCTAATTTTCGCGCCGTGATTATTGGATCTTCTCCCTTTTCCATTGGATAATCATAGGCATCCTTAGCCAGGTCAAAACCCTTCCAAGGGAGGCCTTTTTTAGTGATTTTTCCCTGCATAAAACCATTGGCACCATAAAGAATGCTTTTCGCATCAAAGCCAAGCAAACGAAGCCATGCAACAGTCGATGCAGTGTTTGGTCCTGAATAACAATACATGCAAATGGTTTTCTCTGCCGGCAGACTGTTCAGGTTGCTTTCCGGGATAAAGGATTTCTTGAGTTTATAATGAAATGCGCCCGGAATATGCCCGTTTTTATAATCCTCTTCTGCTTGATAGGAAATGATGAAATAGTTGTTTAGATGATTATAAACTTCATCTGCTTCAATAAATGATGCCGTTTTTTCTTCGCTCAACAGAGTGTGAATCCTGCTTTTAAGGATTTCATCAACAGTGCTTTTGCCAGTTTGGATGCTGGGTTTTTGAGCTGAATTTTCCGGTTTTTTATTTGAAGATGTTTCAAGCTTTCCGCTGTATTTCTGCGAAACATTCTTGCTCCAACCTTCTTTTGCATATTTTTTATTCCAGGCACTCATGCCCCATTTCATGGCTTTAACATTATCGAAACCAAGCATCCTGAAAAGTGAAGCAATGTATGTGCTGTGCTGGCCATCATTATCTACTAAAGCAATATATTGATATTTAGGCGCTTTAGAATAGATGAGCTCCATTAGGCTGTCTTTGGCCATATTCCTTGCTCCGGCAATATGTCCCATTTCATATTCTGCAGCGGGTCTAAGGTCAATAATATAAAAATCATCGGGTGCATCCTGAATTTCTGCGGCATCAACCAAAGGGGGTATATCATCGTCCTGCATCGGATAGCCGGCCTTTTTCATATACTCAAGAACTGCTTCATATTCGTTGACTTGTGTATATGATGGTGTAATTTCCTTGATTTCAGTATGCTGTGTGCATGCACCCAAGCCGATGATGCTGATCCATAAGAGGATAATGTTGCGTTTCATAATCATTGATTCATCCATTTATATTAACAACCTCCCTTAACCCTTTTTTTCTTTTTATTGGTGCCCATTGGTTTTAATAATGGCGCGCCACTCTGCATTGAAGCACTTCCTGCTGTGCTTTCGCTGATTTTTTTATAATCATAACGAGCCTGTTCATCCCGATAGGCTGCCGAAAGTGGGTTATAATTTTTTAGGATGTTTTGATTCACTAAAATAAACCCACCCATAAGAATGCGGTTGTTTTTATAGCCAATTTGTTGCAGCAGCATCCAGGGGCTACAGGCGTCAATTGTTTCATTTCCATAGAGGATATTGACCTTTTTATCCTGATGGAGTATTGCTTTATTGTCCGGCTTCAGTATTTCATGAACGGGAATGTTTATTGCACCATCAATATGTGCCAGACTGAATTCGTCTGGTGTGCGTAGGTCAATAAATTGATAATTTGTGTCATTGCCAAAAATAATTGCCATTGTTTGATTTGGCAGTATGACTTCATTCCTTTGTAGGATATCATTCAAGATTTGATCGGAGCTTTGTTGATATGTTATTCCCGATCCATCTCTCTTTATAAAGCCGAGACTTATTATCATCAATGCAATAATGGCGATAATGCTCAGGCTTCCTCCCAAAATCTGTTTTATATTGGTTTTCATTAGCAACCTCCTTTTACTCTTTTCTTTTTCTTCCCGGATTTTATTGAAATAACACTCGTGTTTTGCGGCATTGCGACATCAGAGCTCCCTCCAAAAAATTGGCTTGCACCACGCCTGAACTGGTAGGTTTCGAGTTCTGCACTTGATGCGCTTGCTGAGGGTGCTATTGGCCTCAATATTGTTTCCACCCAACGGTTTAGCCCGCCTTTCATTACAAAAAGATTTTTATAGCCAAGCCTTTGACCAAGCATCCAGGCCTGATTGGCATAGATGGTACCGTTTCCGTAAAATACTATTGCACGAACATCCTGACCCATATAGGCTTTTGCCGTTGAGGTGAGTATGCTGTCCAAGGGTAAATTTATAGCTCCGGGCAAACTGAAGTTTTTATATTCTTCAGCATCACGCACATCCACAAGCATCATTGAAGGATCTTTGTTGATGATCATTTCTGCAACCTTATCGGTGGAATAAAAACGGGTATCATCAAGGATTTTAAGCAGGATTTCTTGTGGTGGTATCTCTTTACTATGCTTTACCTGCGGCATCAGCGCAAGCATCAGGCCAAGAAGGATTAATACAGCCGACGGTATAATATATTTATAGTTTAACATATCAATAATCTACTTTTTTAACACGCTTTTCGATGATGCTGGTGACATAAAATGCTCCTAATGCTATAATTATCAGCAATAAAGCAAAAAGTCCGGAACTGATGCCAAGGCTATCGTATATAAAGGGCGCTCCGATAAATCCTGCGTTTGCCAATCCTTTAAAGAGCAATGGATAGAGTTCGGCATACATAAAAATGCCCAGAATGCTGCCCAGAACGAATACGATGCCATCGATTTTGCCAATGGCAGCGGCACATACACTAGTGCCGGGGCAAAATCCACCGGTTACAAAACCAATGCCCATAATTACACCGCCAATAATTGCCGGTTCGATATAGGTTGGATTCACATAAACAATACTTAGGTCGATGAGGCCAAAGTGGCTCATAAACAAAAGTCCAATCATTGCTGTAATGGCTGCGGTAAAAAAGACGCGCAATACAACAAAATCGTAGCCATAAAAGACACCGACAAGTTTTCTGGACGAGCTAAATCCTGCACGCTCGAGCACAAAGCCGAAGCCAATCCCAATAAGGAGCGCAAGCATATAATTCCAGTTTTCGTTGATGATGCCGTAGGGTATTAAAGGTCCCATATTTATAAGTATTAAATCCAGAGTTTTCTAAAAAAATAAGCGAAGAGAAATGCTGTACCAAAAATGGACATCATGGTAATAAATCCTGCAAGGGACAGTATTGCCATGCCACTGAGTGCTGCACCGCTGGTGCACCCGCGTGCCAGTTGTGCGCCAATGCCAAAAAGTGCCCCGCCAATTACTGCAAAAATCAGGCGTTTGCGTGTCGTTATTTTTGGGCTGTGTTCGGTTTTTGCTTTCATGCGTCCTGCCAATATGCCGCTAAGTATTGCGCCAATAAAAACGCCTACTACTTCAAATACAAGCCATGAATTTAGTGGATTAGCTCCATCCTCTACATATTTGCTGTAAAAAACGGAGGATTGTGTGTGCTCGGGGGCAACAAGGTTTACGGCACTTACTACGCCGCTTTTCATTGCACCACTAGCGCCAAGCCCGCGTCCCGTGAAATAAAAGGAGGCCAAAAGCACCATTCCAAGCAGGAAGCCCGCAAGGTATGGATTCATGTATTTTCGGGATTTATCTTCTTTTGTCATTTGATTGTTTTTAATATAAATATCGTGTTAACTGTCCGGCTTCCAGAATAATAAACCGAAAAGCCAATCCTCCAAAAAGAACCAATATACTCGGGATGGATACCGGAATATGATAGCCTTTCAGTTCCAATATTTCGATACCGGCAGGAATTATCAGGCCCATAAAAACCACGAAGACCCAAAAAACAGTAGTGAATTCACCACCAAGGAACAGACGAACGGATTCAATTTGCACCTCCGGGCCGGCAAGGTATCCCATAAACATATGTGTAATGAGGAAAAGCTCAATGCCAATGAGAATGAGGTCGATCTTGCTGAAAAGTTTGCGTTCCATCGCATCTTTTGAAAGCCACATAATTAATGCTGCTGCTGTAGATAAACCTGAGGTGAGGAATAAAGGACCCAAAATAGCGGTATTCCATAATGGTCGTGCGTTAAATGCAGAAAGTAAAATACCGGTATAAATTCCCAGAATCACGGCGAAAATTAATAGTGGCCATGCAAGGGCTCTACGATTTTTTGTCATCCATTCCTCAATGCCTAATAGGATTTTAATATTCCACCAATTCCAGTTGGGGAATATTTCGCGGATGAATGGAGCTGACCACAACATGCTGAAAGGAGTTACGACAAGGAGTGTCCATGCTCCCCAGGACATGGGCGATTCTAATCGAATGGTTGTGTACAATTGCCAGAAATACAGTTTGTTGTGTAGATCATAAAATAATGCGGACAAGCCAATGATCAGTAAAAAAGGAACAAACATTGGCGCCCATTTTACCGCCGAGGGCAGTTCTTTTGTTTTTCCGGCAAGAACATAGTAGGCCGAGAAAAAAAGCAATCCGGCAGCTAAGCCGCCAACAAAAAGATAAATGGCAATTTCCCAGCCCCAAACATGAAGATAGGGGTCAACACCGGGGTTCATTCTGCCACTAGTTATAATTTCTTCTCTCATAAGTACTTAATCTTTATCAGATTAGATAATAAACATTCGGTTTGGTGCCTGCTTCAGGAGCCAAGACTTTCCATTTTCGTGTGCGTAATGCTATAGAGATTTCACTGTTCGGATCGTCGAGGTTTCCAAAAATCATGCAATGTGTTGGGCAAACCGAAACGCATGCGGGATCTTGCCCTTTTTCTATGCGATGAACGCAAAAAGTGCATTTATCGGCATAACCTTTCGGATTGGTGAAGCGTGCATCATAAGGGCAGCTTTCGATACATGCTGCACAACCAATGCATTTTGTGGGTTCCACCAGAACAATTCCACCTTCAGCATAATGACTGGCTCCGGTAGGGCAGCAACGCACACATGGCGAATTGTCGCAATGATTGCATCGTTCGCTGCGGATTTCAGCTTCTAAGTTTGGGAAAGTTCCATCGGTCACTTCAACAATCCAGTCGCGGCAATAACCTAATGGAACATCGTTTTCAAGCTGGCAAGCTACCACGCAATCGGAACATCCAACGCATAATTTTGTGTCTATGGCCATTGCATACCTCATGATTTACCTCCTTCCATTGGCTTTTCAGTAATAAATGTGACAAAATTGCCACGCATTCCTGTGCCGCCCATGATTGGGTCAACCATTACATTCGTTATTAAACGGGCATCGCTAATGCCTTTACCAAAGGTCTTTTTGAGTTTCTTATTGCTATGGCCAAAACCATGAACCAAATAAACCGAATCGAAACGAATACGCTCCGTAACCCGAACATTAATGCTGAAATTGGACACTACGCCATCCTGATTTTTCAACCAAACTGCCTGTCCGTTTTTTAAATCCCATTCTTTGGCAACTTTTGGATTCACCCACAACACGTTTTGTTTGTAAAGTTCGTAGAGGTTTGGGTTATTGGTTGTCCTGCTGAACGAATGCATGGGCGCCCGTCCATAATTCAGGCGGTAAAAACCGGGATCCGGTTCGGGATGTGCAGTATATTTTGGCATTGGATCGAAGCCTTCATTTTGTAATGCTGTAGAATACAGCTCAATTTTTCCTGTATTCGTATTGAATTCTATTTCTTCGCCTTTCCGGAAATAGAGGTCATCAAATTCTCTTGGAAAGGTCTTTACACCAATTTGTTGCATTTCTTTTAATGAGGATCCTTTTTGCTTTAATTGCCAGTCGAGCACTTCTTCGATATGTTCGTATTGAAAATAATCGCCTAGTCCTAGTTTTTCGCCCAGTTTTTTTGCAATCCACCAGTCCGGTTTTGAGTCGTATAAAGGTTTTTGCGCCGGCATTCTTAAGGCTAGCGTTGGGAAACGGTGCATACTACTTCTCACCGCATCATAACGTTCGAGATAGGTGCATTCGGGTAAAAGTACATCTGCATAGCCTGTAATTTCCATCGGCATGGTATCAATCACGACCAATAATTCCAGCTCTTGGATTGCTTTTAGTGTATTGGCTTGATTTGGTAGTGTTTCAATCAGGTTTGTGCCATTCACAATCCATGCTTTAAAGCTACAGTCACGGTTTGATGAGGGGATGGTAGCATCGCAAATTCCTGATGCTAAGGCGAGGTCGGCTAGTTTGTATTTGCCCGGGAAAGCATCGCGCCAGCTTTTTTTAATTTTTGGGTAGGGTGGATGCGGAAAAGAAGGCAATGAAATACCATCGCTCATATAAAAACCACCACGCCTGCCCCAAGAGCCAAGCAGTGCATTTAAAATAGCTACAGCCCTGACTCTTTGCGTATCATCACCATACCATGTAACGTGGCGTCCGGGATGAACAATTACAGCCGGCGAGGCCTTAGCCATTTCACGGGCAGTTTTGCGGATGGTGGCTGCATCAATGCCTGTAATGCCTTGTGCCCATTCCGGTGTCATGCTCGAAACATGCTGCTTTAATTCCTTAAAACCAAAGGTGTACTGCTCTACATAATCTTTATCATACGCATCTGTATTGATAATTTCATGAATCCATGCCAGTAAAAGCGCAAGGTCTGTAGATGGTTTTATGGGCAGCCAGTATTTCGATTTTCCGGCCACTGTGGAGAAACGAGGATCCACGGTGATAATACTTGCACCTCGGGTGATCGCTTGGGCAAGTTCTTGAACCTGACCATTGTGCATATTTTCGCCCAAATGGCTGCCAATCAGTACAAGACATTCTGTGTCGCGTATATCCGTTGGCTCCGGCGAATTTACACCGCTACCATAAGTGGCAATCCATGCTACTTCTCGTGGCCCGCGGCATTGCGCATATGATGGTGCTGTAATATTATCAGAACCAAAGGCTTTGAGTAAATGGCCCAGAAATTTGCCGCCACTGCCATGTGAGAAAAGGGCAACGCATTCGGGACCATGTTTTTTGGCGATTTCTTTGAGTTTTAAGGCAATATGATCCAAAGCTTCATCCCAGGAAACCTCTTCGTAATACTGTTTTCCGTTCTTTTCCCTTCTGATTCTGGGTTTTTTTAGGCGGTCAGGATCTGTATACATGCCAACGCCACCAGTTCCCCTGGGGCAAAGCCGCCCATTGCAATGTGGATCGTCTGCATTACCTGTTATTGTGCGTATATTCCCTTCCTTATCGCTATGCACCCATCCGGCACATTTCCAGAAACAGATTTCGCAATAAGTTGGGGTTCTTGTGGTTTCCGGATGCTCATCTTTTGATGATGCACCTTTAAATATAGAAGGACTGCCTGCAAATGCAATTGCGCTACCTGCCAATGCTGTTGCAGCAATACCTGCTCCCGTAATTTTTAAGAATTGCCTCCTGTTTGTCATTTGAAGCTTTTTTAATGACATCAACACATAAAACGTATAGATGTATTTAAGTATATAGAACACAAAAATACGACAATAAGTTATGGCTTCGACAAAAACTGATGAATATCATAATAATTCTAATATTATGATATTTAATAGATTGTGATTTTCAACTATTTAAAATTATTCAAATTGAATATTTCATAGTATTGAAAATTAATGTTTTGCAAAAAATATTTAAACTGATTATAAATTAAGATTTTCATTACTATTTTGCTGTTTTGTATGCCAGATTTGAGCCTGATATAAGATATTCGCTACAAAATGGATCGGGTGCAACAGCAGCTCTTTTACTTTACCACTGGCATCAATCATCAGAGGAAGGGCAGAAAAAGCATATTGTAGGGCTTTATAAAGCTCTCTGTTTCTTGAGTTTAGCATGATGCTTTTTACGGTTGGATTGCGTAGCTCAGCACTAATGGCAGAAAATGCAGCAACCACTAATAAGGCGCGTTCATCCATATAAATACCTTGCAAAAGATTATTGATGCTGATATTATCAGGAAATAGACTGATGTCTCCTAAAAAAACAAGGGAGAAGAGCGGTATCAATATCAATTGTGTCCAGAAAACGGGTTTGGATAATCGGCGTAAAAAACTTTTGTATTCAATGCCAACCCATACTAAATAGGCAAAAGGAAGGATGTGGATAAAAATATTTTCTATTTTGTTCAATAATATTAATATGCCAATAAGAGCTATAAAATGTATAAACAGCCAAAATATTGAGTGGTTTTTATTAGGGTCGATATTCATAAATGAACCTTCCTGCAACTTCAGCTTGAGCGATATGCGGCTCTTGATAAAAGCAGGGTCTATGGCAAGTCTGGCGGCATGATATCCGAGATAAACAGATGTTGCTCCGGCAGTTACATAAATAAATAGGATGAGGCCTGCTAAATACCAAATACTTATCTCGCCCAATCCGGATTGTTTTGCGATAAATTCATAGAAATTGATGTAAATCTTGAAAATATCGAGTCCAAAGAGCAAAAACAAACTGAAAAGTTTATGAAAAAGAGCACTGGAAACGCTGATGATTCCTGCAATGGCCATGGCAATAAAGCTCTTGCCAAAAAGGCGTATGCCTGTTTCCATCAAGAATGCCTCCATCATTATCCCAATCATTGGTCCAAGGATAATGGCGCTGGGCGATACGGCTTTCATCAAGGCACAGATTAGGCCGGTGCGTATCAGTAAACCTTTTTCGGGCCATAAACGGAAAAATCCTGTCATAATCATAATGCCTGCAGAAGCTAAAATACTGCCTGCAAAGGGAATACGAAGATTATGCAGATAGGAACCTATAATGATTTCTACAGCAGCCCATAAACCTCCAGCAATTGCTGCTTTTAACCAGAGTTCGTTATTTTTTTTTGTCGCCATAGTGCTCAAGGTAGTTGCTGTAGTCTTCAGGAGTATTTAAATTTAGAAAAATAGTATTGGGTTGTTTCATAGGATAATAGGAGCATCGAAGCATGGCAAGCGATTTATAGATGGCGTTTTCATTTTTATTTAGCTGTTGCTCAAAAACAGGGATGCAATTCCGATGGTACAGAGCGCAGAGTGGTTCAATTTTACCATCGGGATGTTGCGGAATGCACGCATCTATATTTGGTGCTGCCGTTTTGATCAGTTGCTCCAAAAAGGAAATTTTAATCAAGGGCAAATCAACAGCCAAGACGAGATAATATTCCGCTTTGCTTTGCTTCATGCTGGAATAGATCCCGCCAAGTGGACCGCGATTAGTAATCATATCGTCAATTACAGGAAGGCCGAGCTTGTCGTATTTCTCTTTTGGCCCGCTGATATAAATCGTTTTTGTGAGTGCTTTCGCTTTATTAATCAGATTTTCCACTAAGACAGAACCGTGAATGCTGAGCAGGGCTTTATCCTTTCCCATGCGTTTGCTTTTGCCTCCTGCCAATATTATTACAGCTAAATCCATGTTTTATTTTTAGCAAAAATACGAATAATGATTAAAAGCGTGTTTCAAAGAGGCGTTTGTGATCCCTGTCCATTGGAAAAGCCTCTGGCTTAAAATATTGTCTGGGAAAAATATGCTAAAAACCAAATGATTATGGCTGATAAACCATAATCAAAAGGGTTTATAGACGAAGCAAATCCCCCTGACCTCAGCGAGGTCATATGTTTGTAGAAATGTGTCGATCATATGCCAAACCGACTCCGGATGGAGTCGTACATTATTATCCGTCTTATTCGATAATCGCATAGACATATAAGCCTCTGGTAAAATTACCAATTTCTATAAAACACTTTGATAGCCAATTGAGTATAGTTGATAATACATTTTATATGGGAATGGTTTTTAACGAAGCAAATCCCCCTGACCTCAGCGAGGTCATATGTTTATAGAAAAGATTATTTGATGTATATTTGTATGACAAATTATATCTTTTCGAACAACCCAATCTTTTTGGGAATTAATAATAGAGATTATGGCAGATACCTATACCCAAATTTATATTCAGATTGTTTTTGCTGTTAAAAACCGAAGTGCTTTGATTCAGCCTGTATGGGAAGAGGAATTATACAAATACATTAGTGGTATTACAGGAAACAAAGACCAAAAACTCCTTGCTATTAATGGTACATCAAATCATATCCATCTACTTATTGGGATGAAACCAACTTGTTGTCTTTCTGATTTTGTGAGAGAAATTAAAAAATCTTCAAGTACATTTATTAATGAGAAAAATTTTAGTCATTTTAAATTTCGATGGCAAGACGGTTTTGGAGCATTTTCATATAGTCATTCGCAGTTAACTAATGTGATACAGTATATTGCTAACCAAAAGGAACATCACAAAAAGAGGTCTTTTAAAGAGGAGTACGTTAGGTTTTTAAAAGATTTTGAAATAGAATTTAAAAATGAATATTTGTTTGAATGGATCGATGATTAAATATCATATAAATAATTGAATAGTTTAATCATCTGTTGGAAATTGGATTTTTGTTTTTATCATTCGACCCCGCTGGGGTCGTTGGCTTATTTATGTTGTTGTTTTATAAACATATAACCCCTCTGGGGTTAAATTGCTATTCTATTAAAACCTATTGAAAAACAGGTTTATAGCATTTATAAAGCAATATAATATGAGATAAATTTCTACGAAGCAAATCCCCCTGACCTCAGCGAGGTCATATGTTTGTAGAAATGTGTCGATCATATGCCAAACCGACTCCGGATGGAGTCGTACATTATTGTTCGGCCTTATCTGAAATTGCAAAAACATATTAGCCTCTGGTTAAATTTCTATAAAACACTATGAAAAACAAATGAATAGCATCTATAATGTCTTATAAAAAGGAATGTTTTTCGACGAAGCAAATCCCCCTGACCTCAGCGAGGTCATATGTTTATAGAAAAGATTATTTGATGTATATTTGTATGACAAATTATATCTTTTCGAACAACCCAATCTTTTTGAGAATTAATAATAGAGAATATGGCAGATACCTATACCCAAATTTATATTCAGATTGTTTTTGCTGTTAAAAACCGAAGTGCTTTGATTCAGCCTGTATGGGAAGAGGAATTATACAAATACATTAGTGGTATTACAGGAAACAAAGACCAAAAACTCCTTGCTATTAATGGTACATCAAATCATATCCATCTACTTATTGGGATGAAACCAACTTGTTGTCTTTCTGATTTTGTGAGAGAAATTAAAAAATCTTCAAGTACATTTATTAATGAGAAAAATTTTAGTCATTTTAAATTTCGATGGCAAGACGGTTTTGGAGCATTTTCATATAGTCATTCGCAGTTAACTAATGTGATACAGTATATTGCTAACCAAAAGGAACATCACAAAAAGAGGTCTTTTAAAGAGGAGTACGTTAGGTTTTTAAAAGATTTTGAAATAGAATTTAAAAATGAATATTTGTTTGAATGGATCGATGATTAAATATCATATAAATAATTGAATAGTTTAATCATCTGTTGGAAATTGGATTTTTGTTTTTATCATTCGACCCCGCTGGGGTCGTTGGCTTATTTATGTTGTTGTTTTATAAACATATAACCCCTCTGGGGTTAAATTGCTATTCTATTAAAACCTATTGAAAAACAGGTTTATAGCATTTATAAAGCAATATAATATGAGATAAATTTCTACGAAGCAAATCCCCCTGACCTCAGCGAGGTCATATGTTTGTAGAAATGTGTCGATCATATGCCAAACCGACTCCGGATGGAGTCGTACATTATTGTTCGGCCTTATCTGAAATTGCAAAAACATATTAGCCTCTGGTTAAATTTCTATAAAACACTATGAAAAACAAATGAATAGCATCTATAATGTCTTATAAAAAGGAATGTTTTTCGACGAAGCAAATCCCCCTGACCTCAGCGAGGTCATATGTTTATAGAAATGTGTCGATTATATGCCAAACCGACTCCGGATGGAGTCGTACATTATTGTTCGGCCTTATCTGAAATTGCAAAAACATATAAGCCTCCGATTAAATTACTAATTCCATAAAACAATTTGAAAACCAAATGAATAGCATCTATAATGTCTTATAAAAAGGAATGTTTTTCGACGAAGCAAATCCCCTGACCTCAGCGAGGTCATATGTTTATAGAAATGTGTCGATTATATGCCAAACCGACTCCGGATGGAGTCGTACATTATTGTTCGGTCTTATCTGAAATTGCAAAAACATATTAGCCTCTGGTTAAATTACTAATTCCATAAAACAATTTGAAAACCAAATGAATAGCATCTATAATGTCTTATAAAAAGGAATGTTTTTCGACGAAGCAAATCCCCTGACCTCAGAGAGGTCATATGTTTATAGAAATGTGTCGATCATATGCCAAACCGACTCCGGATGGAGTCGTACATTATTGTTCGGCCTTATCTGAAATTGCAAAAACATATAAGCCTCTGGTTAAATTTCTATAAAACACTATGAAAACCAAATGAATAGCATCTATAATGTCTTATAAAAAGGAATGTTTTTCGACGAAGCAAATCCCCTGACCTCAGCGAGGTCATATGTTTATAGAAATGTGTCGATCATATGCCAAACCGACTCCGGATGGAGTCGTATATCATTCTGTCTTTCAACTATTGTTTATTTCATGTATTTTTGTCTCATGGACAGAACAACATCCACAAAAACTGCTAACCCTCGCATTATCCTCATTATATTGTTTTTTGGGGTGCTTATGGGCGCTCTCGATATCTCCATCGTGGGGCCGGCCATGCCCAGTATTTCAAAAAGTTTTCGTGTGGATGAAGGCGGCATGGCCTGGATTTTTAGTATATACGTATTGTTTAATCTGGTTGGTATCAGTTTTTTATCACGCCTGTCCGATATTCATGGAAGACGTATACTTTATGTTGTTTCCATTTTTGTGTTTGCCCTGGGATCTTTAATTGCCGCTTTTTCCCCCAATCTAAATGTACTCCTTATCGGTAGGGCCGTGCAAGGCTTTGGTGCTTCAGGGATTTTTCCTGTCGCCTCGGCAGTTGTTGGCGACATTTTCCCTCCCGAAAAACGAGGAAGAGCTCTGGGAATGATTGGCGCCGTTTTTGGCATCGCTTTTATTGTTGGTCCCATTATCGCCGGCTTAATTTTGATGTTTACCAGCTGGCATGCTCTGTTTTTAATCAATTTACCCATTGCCGTAATACTGATGCTGTTTGCATGGATCTACCTTCCCGGACGCATCAAAAATCAGGGCAGAAGCTTTGATTTCTATGGTGCAGTTTTGATGGGATTAAGTCTGGCTTGCTTTGCTCTTGCCGTGAATATGATCCGTCCTGATGATCTCCTCGCTTCCCTAAGTTCAGCGCTTTTTTTGGGTTTGTTTTTTGCGTGTATCTTATTTTTCGCATTATTTTATCGTGTTGAATTGCGCGCTAAAGACCCTGTTTTACGTGTTGAATTATTTAAAACACGACAACTAAGGGTCTTAGGGTTGATTGCTATTGGTCTTGGTCTTTTTCAGTCTGTTTTTGTTTTTATTCCCCAAATGTCGGTACATCTTTTTTCGATTAGTATATCAGAAGCCAGTTTTATGCTGATGCCGCTTGTAATAGCAACGGCAATTGCGTCACCTTTGGCCGGGCGTTTTACCGATCGTTTTGGTTCGCGAATAGTGATTGCTGTAGGGCTGTTTATCGCAGGAATGGCTTGTGCTTTTTTGGCTTTTTCTGGCCAGAACCACGGCGTATTTTATACTGCCGGAGCTTTATTAGGCATTGGTTTTTCATTTCGCTCTTCACTAAATTATATTATGCTGAACGAAGTGCCTCCATCAGAACGTGCATCAACCCAAGGGATTCTTGCGGTATTGGTAAGTGTTGGCCAACTGAGCGGAGCCGCAGCCATTGGCGCCCTCCTCTCGAGCGAAAAAGGTCCTGTGGATGGTTTTAAATATACCTTTTTGTATTTATTTGCACTAGCTGTTGCACTGACATTGCTTTCCCTTTTTCTGAAAAGCAGGAAGAGTGAGAGAGGCGACCTGTATACAGAAGTCTAGTACGCCTTACTCCCCAATCAAATTCAATTGTGTGCTTTCATCAAAATGGCGGGTGCTGGGCTTGGGTAAAGGTTCTATAAATCCTTCGAAGGTTGGGTAGATTGTAATAATAGGTCAAAAAGGGCAGGAATAGCTTATTAAAACTATTCCTGACTTTTTGTTTGATTTTTGAAGCTGTGCTTCGAATTATAAATGTACAATCCTTTGTACTTTTTTCGATGACCATTTGGATCCTACTGCTTGTATATGAACGTAATAAACGCCCGGTAAAAAGTTGCTGAGGTCAAAATGCTGCTGAACGGAACCTGCTGCAATGTTGATTTCATTGTGTTGGATTATACAGCCTTGTGCATTCAGAAAATAATAGCTTAGTTGAACTTCGGAAGTAAATTCCATATCAAGCATGACTTCATTCCGTGTTGGATTGGGATGTGCCTCTCCAATCCAATTCCTATTTGATTCTATTTCATGAGCAGTAGTTAATGTATTGATTTCACCAACAAAAGAGCCAAGCTTAGTAAAGATTTTATCACCTTCTAAATAGGTGACATCCAACTTTTCTGCCTGTTCCATTCCTTCGGTGATGTATCGAAAATGAAAATTTGCCCCCGGTGTAAAACCTTCTTTTACACTGGTTTGTTCTTCATCTATTCCTGCGGGGAAATAAATATACTCGCCTGTTACCACCGCTGCTCCAAGGCATTGGTCGTTTTCATAAACACCAATTTCTGTGTATCGCTGCAATTGTCCATTATTTTGTATGGCAAATGTCATGGGATTAAATGGTCGTCCATGATTTATAGGTTTTAGCAAACGGGTTTTCGCTTGCGACCTTGCATCACTTTTATAATCGCCAAAGTTTTCATTGAGATCGAGGCTGCAGTCGGCAAATACTTTTACCTGATAGCCCTGAGCAGGCTCAAAATTCCCAATTGTATTGACCCAGCCCCAAGGTAATTCTTGCAAAAGATTTCCATTTTGATCGATTACTTTATCAAGCGCTCCCGCATCAATAAGTTGTTGCATCACATTTTGGGCGTCTGCCGTTTCTTGTGCAGGCCAGCTGATGATATTCCATGCCGGACTCATAGCAATGCTTATCGGCATTTGTACGGCAGCACCATTCGTGGAGAATTCTGCATCCGTTGTTACTTTTATCTGATATCCTTCAGTATTGCTCATATCACCAATGGTGTTTATCCAGCCCCAGGGCATATGCTGCACTATTTGTCCTGATTCGTCGATTATTTTTAGCTGCGGATCTGTATTTATTAGGCTTTGCATTAGTGTTTCCATGTCGTAGTTTTCCGGCATGATATTCCAAGAGATCATATTCCATCCTGTTGTAAGATTGAATTGTTGTGTTTGTTCAGCTAAGCCTTTGAGCTGTGCGATTGTGCTTTCATCTATTGTAAATACTTCCCATGCGAATTGAGGCGCATATTGGAAAATGGTGTAAACATAAGTATATTCCAGCTGGCTGTTTTCATCCCAAATCCTATATTTTATGTCATTTCCTGGCGTATATCCATTGATTCCAGCTTGATCAGGATCATCCATCGAGCAGATAATGTTGATATAGGTATTATTATCCAATGAGTCGATGCATTGATCGAGAACGCCTGAGCCGACACATTGATCCCCGTCATAGATGGCGATTTCATCCATCCATTGCATCTCTGTGTCTTCAATAAGTGCATTTGTGATGGTGAAATTCATTGGGTTAAGTGGATTTCCTGTCCATATGGTGCTGAAATGAACTTCCGGAATTATTATAGGATTATTATTAAAAATGCTTGTACACCCGTTGGCGTCTTTCACTTGAATATTGTAACTTCCTGCTGATAAAGCAATAAAATCGCCATTGTTTTCATGCCAGCTTTGTCCATTGTCCAATGAATAGAAAAGATTGTCGCTTCCGCCTGATGCTTGAATAATAATACGAGCATCATTTGCGCCATTTTTACTTTCTTTAAAATATTGCACTGAATTGATAATTAATTCAGCAGGTTCTGAGATAATATGAGGGTTCGCAGGCCATTCTGTTTGGCAATTATGCGCATCTTTTGCAATTATCGTATAATTACCCTGAGCTAGATTTTCGAAGGTCATAGCTGCTTGCCAGTTCAGTCCATTATCAATAGAATATTGAAGATCGTTGCTTCCTCCTGTAGCTATAATGCTGATGATGCCATCGGTGGAACCATAGCAAAGAATATTTTGCCCTTGTACATCCGAAATGATCAAAGCTTCCGGCTCATTCACTGTGATTGGATTTTCTGGATAATTAAAAATGCATTCGTTTTCGTCTTTGATTTGAATTGTGTAATCACCGGATGAAAGTTCGCCAAATAAGCCTGAACTGCTCCAATAGTTTCCATTGTCGATAGAATAGGATAAATTTCCTGTTCCTCCGCTTCCACTAATATCAATAATGCCGTCATCTGCACCATTGCATTGTACATCGGTTATTATTAGTTCATCTAGGTTAACTGCCTCGGGCTGAGTGATTGTGATTGGATTGTTTTCGTAAATGAGTTCGCAATCATGTTCGTCTTTTATTTTGATATGATAATCGCCGGCAGGGAGGTTTTCAAAAAGAGAGGTTGATTGCCAGTTTGTTCCATTGTCGATGGAGTAATTCAGTATTCCTGACCCACCGGAAGCTGTAATATTGATGCTTCCTTCATAAATGCTATGGCATTGAAGGTTAGTGGTTTCTATGGAACTGATTTCGAGAGCCTCAGGTTCGATAATAAGCACCGGATTATTATTATAAATATAGAGACATTCATTTTCATCTTTGATTTTTATAAAGTATTCACCGGATGAAAGTTCGCCAAATATGCCTGAACTGCTCCAATAGTTTCCATTGTCGATAGAATAGGATAAATTCCCTGTTCCTCCGCTTCCACTAATATCAATAATTCCGTCATCTGCACCATTGCATTGTACATCGGTTATTATTAGTTCATCTAGGTTAACTGCCTCGGGCTGAGTAATTGTGATTGGATTGTTTTCGTAAATGAGTTCGCAATCATGTTCGTCTTTTATTTTGATATGATAATCGCTTGAAGGGAGATTCTCAAAAAGAGAAGCTGATTGCCAGCTTATTCCATTGTCGATGGAGTAATTCAGTATTCCTGACCCACCGGAAGCTGTAATATTGATGCTTCCTTCATAAATGCTATGGCATTGAAGGTTAGTGGTTTCTATGGAACTGATTTCGAGAGCCTCAGGTTCGATAATAAGCACCGGATTATTATTATAAATATAGAGACATTCGTTCTCATCTTTGATTTGTATAAAGTATTCACCGGATGAAAGTTCGCCAAATAAGCCTGAACTGCTCCAATAGTTTCCATTGTCGATAGAATAGGATAAATTCCCTGTCCCTCCGCTTCCAGTAATTTCAATAATTCCGTCATCTGCACCATTGCATTGTACATCGGTTATTATTAGTTCATCTAGGTTAACTGCCTCGGGCTGAGTGATTGTGATTGGATTGTTTTCGTAAATGAGTTCGCAATCATGTTCGTCTTTTATTTTGATATGATAATCGCCGGCAGGGAGGTTTTCAAAAAGAGAGGTTGATTGCCAGTTTGTTCCATTGTCGATGGAGTAATTCAGTATTCCTGACCCACCGGAAGCTGTAATATTGATGCTTCCTTCATAAATGCTATGGCATTGAAGGTTAGTGGTTTCTATGGAACTGATTTCGAGAGCCTCAGGTTCGATAATAAGCACCGGATTATTATTATAAATATAGAGACATTCATTTTCATCTTTGATTTTTATAAAGTATTCACCGGATGAAAGTTCGCCAAATAAGCCTGAACTGCTCCAATAGTTTCCATTGTCGATAGAATAGGATAAATTCCCTGTCCCCCCGCTTCCACTAATATCAATAATGCCGTCATTTCCGCCATAACATTGCACAAAGCTTATTATCAGTTCATCCAGGTTAACTGCCTCGGGCTGAGTAATTGTGATTGGATTGTTTTCGTAAATGAGTTCGCAATCATGTTCGTCTTTTATTTTGATATGATAATCGCCGGCAGGGAGATTCTCAAAAAGAGAAGCTGATTGCCAGTTTATTCCATTGTCGATGGAGTAATTCAGTATTCCTGACCCACCGGAAGCTGTAATATTTATTACACCATCGTTGAGCCCATTACAGCTAATATTTTCAATAAGTACATCAGTTATTTCAATTATGGGCGGTTCTGAAATGATCATTGGATTTTGGCCATAAACCAAGCTGCAATTATTCGCATCTTTTACCCGAACATTATATGAACCACTAAAAAGATCGCTAAATAATGGACTTGCTTGCCAATTTGCACCATCATCAATAGAATATTGAAGAGGCGCAACACCCCCAGAGGCTGTGATATTTATGCTTCCATTCTGGTTTCCATGGCATAGGCTAACATCCTGAATTGCTATATCGCTGATAAGCACTGCTTCCGGACCGCTAATTACTACAGGGTTATTTTCATAAGCAAGCTGACAAAGGTTTTCATCTCTGATATGTAGTGTATATTCCCCTGTAGGCAGATCGGTAAATATATTGTTTTCAGACCAATTGTTGCCGTCGTCAATACTATGCATTATGCTGCCCGTTCCACCGCTTGCAGTAATTGTTATGCTTCCATTATCGCTATTGAAGCAGCCACTAACATCCTGTGTGTCAATATTATCAAAGGCAAGTGCTTCAGGGTTCAAAATAATGACCGGATTGTTTGTCCAATCTGTACGGCAGCCAAAAGTATCTACAACAGCAACTGTATAATCACCTCCGTTGAGGTTGGTAAATAAACCGGAATTTTCTTGCCAATCGTTTCCATTGTTCACCGTATAAGATAGTTCTGTATCGCCGCTACCCATAATAGTGATGCTGCCGTCATTTGCATCATGGCAACTTAGGTTGGATGTCGTTACTGTGCTGATTTGTGGGATATTGGCAATATATAATGGTGCAACACTATAGAGTGAAGCCATCGTATCGCCATCTTGTTTTAGATAATAACAGTCGTTATTTTCCCAATTGATATCTGCGCTGCCTGTATGGCTAGAACTAAAATGAAAGCTTATAAGTGTGTCGTTTATGATAAATAGGGAATCTCCTGAGGATGTCCAATTTAATTCAACCGATCCATTATTTTCTGAAACCAAAATAGGATTGCTGTTAAATACTAAATTTTGCATTGCTGTGCCATCAAAGGAGAGCAAGCTGTTGTCGAAAGTAAATTTTAAATGGAAGGCAAAGGCTTTGTTTATGGTTTTTGCTATAATTGGAATTGTGAATTGCTCCAAAGGAATATTTTTACAGACATAGGGCGCTTTGATGTTGGTTTTTACGGCAAATTCGCCATTGAGCCGAGTAACGCTTGTTTCCAGCTGTGCAAATTGAGCAAAATCCCAGCCCGGGTAGGGATAAACAGAGGTTTCTGTATACGACTCGGCATCCATTGAGGCATCCCAGAGTTTATAAAGGATTTCATGCCCTTGGATGTAACCGTCCTGTTGTGGAGTGGCCGGATCATCTTTGCCGCATTGGATATATAAATATGTGTTATCGTTTGCAGTGTCGATGACGGCTGTAAGTACACCGGCGCCAACACAAATATCCCCGTCGAATACACCAATTTCATCTCCGGCTTCAAGATTCGCACCATCAATCAGGGCTTCCATAACGCAGATGGTCATAGGATATGTGGGGTTTCCTATATAGTCGGGTGAAAAATGATTGCCGTTTAATAATGATGTAATATTTTGATTTTTAACTATTAAACCTCCTTGTTTCTTGTCAAGAAATGGAGTTGGTAGTTGATCATTTTTTGTATTGAAAAGTGATGTGTTCGTACGCTCTCCGGCAAGATTACTATTTGCGTAGCAATTCGCTGGAGGGAACAATATAATAAGCGATCCGATGATCAAAAGAGAGAGAAGGTGCGATCTAATATTATGAATCATTATACTTGATTTTAATTTGGAGTGACTAAAATGAATGTCTTAAAAAGACCAGGGCTTACGCCCCGGTCTTGTAAACCAACAAATTGCATGAAAAAAGCTAAATCTTAATAATTCGTATAGACTTATTGTATGTTTTGTCTGTTTGCTTGAACTCAATCCTTAGGTAATAAACGCCCGGAGCAAAATGTTCCAGCTTCATTAGCTGATTGTAGTCTCCTGTAGTTTGTTTGGATTGCAGTATGTTCGTGAGACTTTTCCCCTCTGCATTTTGCAGCCAGATATGTACTTCTGCTTCTTCTGCAAGCGAGTAAGTCAATAGGCTGTTTTCGCGTGCAGGATTAGGGAATACGCTGATATTTGTCCCGGAAGGCAATGCTTGCTCAAGATCCAAAGCATCTTTTAGGCTACCGATGAAGGTGCCGCGTTTTGTGAAAACACGTGCACCTTCAAGATAGCTGATGTTGAGTTTTTGGTCAATATTTCCGTTTGCTCCATAGCATCTGAATTCAGGGACAGAGCCTTCGGAAAATCCTTCAATTTCTGATGTAGCATCTTCATCAATAGAGGCTGTAATATAAATATATTCACCTACGACAACGGCAGCACCAACACAATTTTCTCCATCATAAACGGCTATTTCTGAACCAATGGGCAGAACGTCATCATTTTTAAGAGCAAAGGTCATTGGATGGAGAGGATTGCCGGTAGATACAGTTTGATAATGTGTTGGGAGTTGTTTTTCAGGTATTAGTGCCAGATGATCTCCTGAGCTTGTATTTGCAGTAAATATACATGCTTGATTTACTTTGATTTGATATCCCTCTCCGGGCTGCAGATTGCCAATATTATTAACCCAGCCCCAAGGGAATTGCTCCAGAACATTGCCTTGCTCATCAATGACTTTCACTAGTTTATCATCATCTATAAGTTCCGACAATGCCTCAATAGAGAGTGCTGGATTTTGTGCGGGCCAGCCCATTGTATTCCATCCGGAGATTAGGGGTATATCATAAGGAAGAGCAAGAATGCTGCCCGTAGTGCTTAATGTGCAGTTGTCGTTGACTTTCAGGTAATAACCTTCTGTATTAGCCATATCGCCAATATTATTGACCCAGCCCCAAGGCATATGCTGCATGATTTGGCCTGATTCATCCTGAATTTTAATGAGCTGATCGTTATCTATTAAATCGGTGAGAAGTGTCTCCAGATTATAATCATAAGGAGCAATATTCCACGAAATCATATTCCAGCCTGAAATTAGGTTGATGTTTTGTTGGATATGATCATAGGCATTCAGAAGAACAACGGCGGTTTCGTTCGCTGTAAAAACATCCAAAGCAAATGCAGGGTAGGGGTAGCTAACAAAAACAGTTTCCTGCTCTTCTTCCGCATTATTGTCCCAAATTTTATAGATAATTGGATTCCCTGCTGTATAGCCGTCTTTTTCAGTTGTTGCAGGATCATCAGCGGAACAGCTAATATAAACAAAGGTATTGTTGTCATTGGGGTCTATGCTTTGCGTTAGTTTCGCAGCCCCAACACAATGGTCGCCATCAAAGATTCCAATTTCATCATTGGCGCCGATCGGTATGTCTGAAAGATATGCTCCATTAACTGTTATCGTCATAGGATTAAGTGGGTTTCCGTTCCAATCAGGAATGAAATGCTGCCCACTGCTTAGGATTTGTACTTCAACTGTGTCCGATGGAACAGAAGATCCCTGCGTATAGTTTGCGGTAACAAAATAATTGTAGTTCCCCGCTTCAAGATTAATTTCATAATAATTTGTATCTAAAAAGGGTTCCTCGTTTAAGGGGTCATCATCGCCAGGATGGAAAACATTATATCCTAGGAAGAAACGATCATCTCTGAGTACTTGTGTTTTCTGAGGTGTGTCGGTTTTTATTTCAGTAAGGGCGATTTCAGAACCCGAATACATGCGATTGTACGGAATTGGTTCTATATACTTCTTGCCTCCACCGGATTGGGTTACTTTGGCGCGCACCATCCAGTTATAATCTAGTGTTGGGGCGAGTTCGAGCAATGTTGTCCATGCGCTATTATAGTAAATCATATTACCAAGTCCGTCGATTGCAACAGCAGATCCTGCAGCAGCAAAGTCTCCGTCGGGTTCATCCATATAATAGCCGAACCATAGTTCTTTGGTGGCATCAATTAATAGGGGCGTTTCCAGTTCGTAGTCATTCCATGCATCCCAAACGATGTCAGCTTCATCAATAGCAATTTCGGCAATAAGAACAGGATCGTTTATGCCTTCTTTTGTCCAAACACGGCCTGTATAATCAGTGTTGATGCCACTGGTTGTTATATAGATACGTAGTGTCGTCAGGTTAAATCCATTGTAAGTAGCAAGAACATCAACAGGAATACGGACAGCGACATCAAACTGAGCCGCACCGGCACCTACACTACTAGCATAAACGCCATCGTCATAATATAACCAATCCAAAATTATGTTGGCTTTATTCCACCACAGATGCGCAGAGTCTCCAAGAGCTTCTGCATATAGGTTTTCCGGCGCTTGCAGATTGGAGTTGACATCAATATTAATTCCAATGGGGCATGCGTTCCCTTCATCGTATTCGGTGGTTACCTCATAAAAATGTACGCCTCCGTATGGAGGGGTGTCTATATAAGTACATTGGCTCATTGGTAGCATCAAATCGTTGATTTTTTGTCCGTTTCGATATACATTATAGCCGCTGAAATTTCTCAAAGCCCTGCCGTTTTGATCAGTATATTTTGCTTTTCCTTGCTGCCTGATGCCTTTTATTGGTTTTGGTGCTGATGCAAAAAGTGCTTCAGGGCTGCTTGTTTCCGGTATTTCTACTTCTCCATAAGCCAGAGTACGGTCACCGAAGTACATACCGTATACATGAGCTTTGAACATAAAGTCTTGATAAGAAGCAACAATCCATGATTCACCGGCTGTGCGGCTATAGCTACGGTTTACACCAGCGCCTTCATCGATACCGATTGGAGGACAGTCAGGATAAACACTGATTTGCTTCATAGCTGCGTAGAAGTCCCCTTCAGTAATGGTAATTCCAAGGTCGCTCATATCAACTGTAACCCAGTTATAACCTGTTGGCGTAACAACTTTACTTCCAAGAAGCGTTCCAGGGAGTCCGCCTGTATCGTCACCGGCATAAACAAGAACTTCCATTGGGTTGAGGATATTACCTGCTGGCCAAGTACCGTCAAAGATGTTTACAGAGATAGAAAGGATGTCGCAAGGATAACCGGCTGGGGTCATGCGCAGTGCGTTTTCACTATCAACAACGTTCCATGCAGTAGCATTTTCAGCAGTATTGTCAGTATAAACGATATCATATTCTTGTGGCTCAATGTCTGGAGGTTGCCAGCTTAATTGCACATCTGTATTAATTACTATGCCTTCCAAATCGGTTATCGGATCAAAGTAGGAGCAGTCATTATAAATAAAGGCGGCATAGATTTTCTGGCTTTCGCAATGACTGTAAACAGCACTAAGTCCGGCTAAATATGTTTGTCCTGCGACAAGATTGTCAAAGTCATAGTTCAATTCTTCAGTATATCCGATAAAATTGCCATCAAGAGAAAGATTATAGCCTTCTACAGAACGATCTTTGCCGGGTTCAACGCCTTGGACTACACGTACATTATCTAATGCAATGCCTTCACCGCCTGTTTCAGGAGTTGTTCCTTCAAATGCGAAGCAATAAGTAGCTGTTGGGTTTGGGAGGTCAATAGTGCGCTGCGTCCAAATGTCAATGTCACCGGCTTCTGCCATAAGTGCTTGCCATGTACCACTGTTCGAATTCTTATAGAATACTGAAAGTTTGTCTTGACCGCTGCTTGCAGGTTGTGCAAACCAGAAACTCAGTTCAGGAGCAATAGCACCACTAAGGTCAATTGCAGGGGTAACAAGTTTGGTGATTGACGAACTGCCACTAAATGAAGCATTGTATTCGCCTTCGAATGCGCTTTCCGGATTACCACCGGGGGCACCTGTTTGAACAGTCCACATATCTGGGTTCATGTTTGGATCAGTAATTTGTGTCCAATCTGCAGGGATTATTCCTTCTTCAAATCCTTCGAAGAACACTTCTTCTGTTTCTAAAACAGGCGGAAGCCATGTAGCATGTCCATCCATAGTTATATTAAATTCTTGCGGTGGCAGACAAGCCTCGTTCAGAACAACATCCAGGTTAAGATCTTGATTGATAAAGATATTGTCAACAATAAAACTTTCATAGCCGGCTTTACTTACGGTTAGGGTGTACCATTCATCCTTCCATACTTCATGCAGGAGTGTGATGCCGTTTTCGGGGGCTTCGGCTAAATAATAATAGGAGCTTTCATTGCCATGAAGTGTTGCAATAGCTCCTTCAGGGCTGTCTCCGGAGCTTGTGCTAATATTCACTGTAACTTCTACATCAAGCAAACGTGGAACAGTATTGGAAAAGGAGGCTGCAGATTGGCTGTATGAATACTCTGTAATCACAGCGTAGCGATAGAATCCAGCGCTAAGTGTAGTCCAATCAAGATCGGTATATTCTGTATTTTGAAGGTTATTGGCAAGCATTTCCCATTCACTGCTGTCGTATTCGTCTCCTTCATTGAGGCGATAAATTGTATAATATTCCAGTTCTCTGTTATTTTTGCCACTTCGGTCGGTGTATTTTCCTTGTTTTTGATTTTTCAGGATACGGCTTACCGAATGGTAAAGGCTATGCGTATGTGCTGTAGAAGCACTTTTAGCGTTTAGTTCTTGCTGAGTGCGGAGCATCATCAGTCCATCTACAGGACTATACACTACTGCACGCATCATAAAGTCTTGATAAGTGCTTAGTTGCCAATCTTCGCCATTCAGCAGATTTCTGCTATAGCTTCGGTTGGCTCCTGAAGTTGTGTCAATAGCAATGGGTGTACAATTTGGGTAGTCGCCCATTTGCTGCATGATGAGATAAAAATCGCCCTGATTTATAAATACTTCTTGATTAAAGGTAAAATCAATCCAATTGTGATTTGTTGGTTGAATATAAATGCTGTCGATCAGGCTTCCGGGATTTTCTCCATCAGCCAATGCCAGGAACATTTTAAATGGCTGTAGATTATTGCCAGAAGGATAGGAACCATCACCGATATGAACCCTGCCACCGAAAACCTTACAGGGATAGCCTGCAGGGCTGAAGCGCAGTGCATTTTGGTTTCCGCCATAATCCCAACATATTTGATTGGATACTACTTCATTGTCGTAGTATATTTCATAGGTATTGCTTGGTACGCTCCAGCTTATATTTGCTTGGCTGTGTTCAAAGTTTCGTTCTGCAATCACCCAGTTAACAGGTAATGGATTTTCGGGAAGGATAAAATCTACATAAGTAGTGTCTAAGTAGTAGGCGCAAATATTGAATGTGTCTATAGAATTAAAGCCTGTGGCTTCGCAAACGACTTTATAGCAGTTTTCAAAAGCAAAGAGGCTATAATTTCCATTTGCATCGGTTTCGGTTTCATTTTCAAAAACCCATTCGTTATCCTGCCATTTATAAGCGGTGACCACGGCGCCTTCAATGGGTGTATAGTTTTCATAATCTACAGAAACGTTTCCATTTATATGGCCACTAACATCAATAAAGAGGCTTATGGGGCCTTCTTCTAGTGATTCAACGGCATTTTGGGTATAATAAACTGCTGTTACTGAATATTCATTGAGTCCGGTTGGAGCATGAATATCCAAATAGCTTGTGTCTGCGCCATAGTTTCCTAAGTATTGATTGTTTCGATATACTTTGAAATATTGAAATTCAGGTGTTTGGGTTGTGTCTCCATTACTAAGAGTTAAATCGTAGCCAAAAATGCATTGGTTTTGTATGGTGCCTCCAATTGTTGCACAAGAGTCGGAGATGCCATTTTGGGTAAAGAGCCCTCCGGCAAGGTCACCGGCAATGCCAAGTTCTGAGACAACATCATGGATAAGGCCTGTTTCTGTTCCTGTAGCGATATCGTATTGCACGAGCATACCGCCTGAACCATCCTGACTGAATCCCCAAAGGAATGGACCATTTGGAGAGAAATTGTCATAAGCAAGACCATAATAAGAGCCGAAAACACCTACAGGAAATGCACTTAGGCTTGCGCCTGTGCGGCTATAAAGTGTAAAGTCTGTTGACCAGTTGTTTGCCCAGAAACCATCTTCTGTATTATTGTATGCCACGCCCCGTGTTGCAACAGCAGCAGTGATCGTGCTGACTAAATTTTCTGCACCTGCGGTGAAGTCCATTTGGAAAAGGTCTGTATTAGCGGCGGCGCCATAAAAATATGTGCCGTCGTATGCCAAATCACGGATTGAGCCAACACCGCTAATGGTAAAAGTAGCCAAAAATGTTCCATCAAGAGCATAACGATAAAAATCATCACTACTCCAATTTGTGGTATAGAAATATGTTCCATCGCATTCAGCACCGGCTTCGCCGGAAGCTGCACCTCCGGTTGCAGGATAGTTGAATTGGAGATCGAAAAGTGCTCGTGTTTTTGATAGTATTTCGATATCACTTATGGTTGGAGAAGCTTCGGCCATCGGATTTGTGTTTAAGCGATTTTGCTGAGAGCGAAGCCTGAAATAAGGACCTCCTTCGAGTGGGAAATCCCAGGTTAATAGAGCGTCATGACCTATAGCTTCACCTTCAAGGTTTCTCGGAGGGGGTAAGAATGCAGCAGTGAATTCATAGGTGGTAATTTCTGAAATACCAGAGCTATAAATAGCAGCTACGCCGGCAATATAAGTTTGGCCGAAGGTCAGGTTTTGATATGTCCAAGTTAATACATCAGCAGGAGTACTACCAACTAAAGCAGCATCAAGATATACATTATAAGAAGAGAGTTCGCGAGCACCTTTGCCGCCAACGCCGTCCCATACTTTCACATTATCAATAGCCCACCAGTATGACCAGTCTGCTTGATAATAATGGAAACGTACTTTCATGCCAATGTTTGCATAAGCAGTAATATCGATATGTTGATGGTTTGGAGCACCAAATCCACCAATATTTGAGGAAATTGAATAAACAGTCTGCCAAGCAGTACCGTCCCAAATATCAACATCACCAATACTTGCTCCGTATTGTTGGAAGTGCTGGTCAAAGTCAATATAGAGTTCGCTTACACCACCTGTGTTTACAACAGAAGTGATCAGTTGTTCATCCATAGTGCCACAAGTAGAACCTGCACCATCGCTATTAACGAAAGCCATTTGTGTACCGTTCAGTCCACCATTAAAGGTAGAAGCTTCCCATGTTGCAGCACAAACACCACCATTTACAATAGTAAAGTCTGCAGGAATACCGGCATCAAAAGTCCATTCTTCTGCTGGGAATTCTTCCGGAGGGAACCAAGTAGCAACCTGAGTAACAGGATCTACATAAAGGCCTCTGGCAGGAACTTTTGTTTCACTGAGCATAACAGGGATTGTCATTACTTCGTCAATGGTCATACCCATCATTTCGTAAGGATCGAATCCGTTAAGAACTACAGAGAAGTCGTATGTTCCGTCCCATACATCTTCGAATACAACAACACCTGATGCAGGAGCAAAAGCTTGATACATTTCGTAAGGATACTCAAGACCGCTAAGCATAACATATGCTCCTTCTGGGCTTGATCCATCAGTAGTTGCGATTTCAACAACAATGTCATAATTAAGAGCATGACCAACGATGTTTGATACAGAAGCATCAGAAACTTCACCGCTTTCATAAACAGCATACACATTATAACGATAGTAACCGCTGGCAAGAGCGCCAAAGCCGTTATCATTATAAGTAAGGCCAATAATGTTATTGTTTAAAAGAGTTTCAACGCCAGGATCCATTGGGTCTTCTGGGTCAAAATTAGAAACACGATAAACATAATAATGATCAACACCACGTGTAGCAGATCCGGCAACAGAAGAATATACTGCTTTGCCTTCAATACCATAAGAAGCGTTCACAGGATTCATTGATGTCATTGCATTAGATTTGCCTGGAAAAATAGTTTTTGCAGAAGCAAAATCACCAGCACCGGCATCAGGGCCTTCAACAATTGCACGAAGCATGAAATCCTGATAAGGGGAAACGCTCCAAGCATCACCATTAACAGCGTTACGGCTGTAACTGCGGAATTTCTGTGGAGCAGTTTCGTCAATACCGATTGGAGCACAATTAGGATAGTTACCGCCCTGAACCATAGCGATATAAAAATCACCCTCTAAGATCTCAGCGTTCAGACCTGAAAAGTCAACCCAACCATAATCGTTAGGAGTAATAGCAATCGAGTCTAAGATTGTTCCTGGCATTCCGTTAGCACCATTGTCATCATAAACAGCAATCCCAAAGTCAATACCAAGGAATGCGCCACCTGCAGGATATGTGCCGTCGCCTACATAAACTTTACCCCCTTTTACAAGAGCAGGATAACCTGCTGGAGTAAATTTGACAGCATTCATATTGCTGGCATTAGCCCATGCGATATAGTTTTCTGCAAGGCCGTCGTCATAAACGATTTCATAGTCACCAGAAGGAAGGCCCCACTCAACTAAGCAAGCATTGTCCGCTGCGTTTACAGTTGCTGTGGAAAACATTGGCTGATAAGCAGTTTCTGTCATTGTTACATTAGGGACTTCTGTAGTGTCTCCACCAAGAACAACAACACCTGCTTCGGCAGCAGCGGTATAACCAGTTTTAATGAAGCTCAGGTCATAGGTTCCGGTCAATATGGGGAAATAATATTCACCGTTTTCGTCGGACATCCATGTGTGCTCCATCATAGTTGTAGTTTCTGTAGCTGTTATAGCAGCTCCAACGATAGGGGCGCCGGTAGCGGTGTTTTTTACCATACCATGCATTGTCCCTTCTGTAAAGGGAGTGTAGAAGAAACGTGTGTTTGGTAGGTAGGAAGAGATACTTCCACTTGTTGTTGGGAAAGATCCATCAGCATACTTGTAAGTCGATCTAGAGGCTGTTGATTGATAATACCACCTTGGATAACCAGAGGCATATGCTCCATCACGATTTTCCCATACAACCAATAGATTATCAGTGCCGTTGTAGTAGAAATTAGTTGTGTTAAAAACCACTTCGAACCAATCACCGATTGTGCCGGTAAAGTCAATGTCTCCATCATAAACTTTTGTAAATCCGTTTGCGGCAGGATCCTGATATGCACCTGAAGTGATTGTAGCATCAGTTGTATGCTTCATCCAGATCGTCTGGTTTGGCATAAGATATCCTGAAGGACTTGTGTAGAGCTGGTATGCAATGCTCTGAATAGTTTTTGCGTCGCCCAGTTCTGATTGAAGATAAACTGTTCGGGACCAGCTGTAATCGTAAAAGCCATAAACGGGCACATAGGAGGTGCCGCTTGTCCCTCCTCCAACTTCCACAAAATCCGCAGAAGCGCTAATTGTAAATAAAAGCAGTATGAACACAATAATGGGTTTACTTAATGGCGGTAAAAATCTATGGAGAATACTTGCGAACAATCGTCGCATTTGCATCATGAGATTTCCTGTTTTGTCGCTCAGGATGCTTTTGGGGTTGTATATTAATTGTTTCATAATAAGTTATTTAGGTGTAATTTATTTATGTTTTTTTTGTTTATTATTTCCATGGGTTTTTTATCAGTAAATCAGGATGCGCCTCATTTTTATTTGCGTACTAATGCCACTGCAAAAGCTCAGGCGGCAATAGTAAATTCCCTTTGCCAGTCCAGATGCGCTGATTGTTTTTGTGTGGTGGCCTGCCTTAAGGTCGCCTTTATAAAATACGCTGAGGGATTTACCTGCAAGGCTTAGGATTTCCAGTTGTACATTTCCGTCTTGTGGTAGTACAAAGCTGATTTGGGAGCGCTCATGGAAGGGGTTTGGATAGTTTTGAAAAAACTGTAGTTCCGCCAGGCTATATTCGTTACCACCTGCGGACTCTTTTAATTCCCCAACGAATGTTCCGCGTTTTGTGCATGATTGATCTCCTTCGAGATATGTTATTTGCAGAGATTCTGATTGCTTCATTTCTGCTGTTTGATAAAAGAAATGGAAGCTTTGGCTTTCTGTAAAGCCTTCAATTTCTGCGGTTTCCTCTTCATCCATGCCGGCAGAGAGATAGATGTATTCTCCTAATACTACTGCGGCGTCCAGGCAACGCTCACCCATGAATACGCCTACCTCTGCTCCTTGAGGTATATTATTGTTGAGTTAAATGGCAAATGCCATAGGATTTAGCGGGTTTCCTGAAAACTCGGGATGAAATATGTGTGTTATTTGTTTTTGTTGTTTTACGGATTTACCGCCTCCCGATGGCTCATCCACGATGAGGTTGCAATTGCTGCTTACTTTAACCTGATAGCCTTTGCCCGGCATCATATTGCCAATATTATTTACCCAGCCCCAAGGCATATGCTGTAAGATATTGCCATTTTCATCGATAACTTTTTGAAGCTGATTGCTGTTGATGATGTCGGTAAAAGTGATTAAGGCGTCCTCAGCTGTTTGCGCAGGCCAGCCTAAGAGATTGAATCCGGATATTAATGGAATTGTTAGCGGCAATTCAACAGGAAGTCCTTCTGAGCTCAACTGGCAATTTGAAGATACTTTAATCTGATAACCTTCCGAATTGCTCATATTGCCAATATTATTGATCCAGCCCCAAGGCATATGCTGCAAAATACTCCCATTCTGATCAATCACCTTTACTAGTTTATTGTCGTCGATGAGCTGTTGCAGAATATCCTGTATGTTCATATTTTCCAGGCTGACATTCCAGGAAACCAGATTCCAGCCACCGATCAAGTCGTTGGTCTGAATAATGCTGCTGAGCGCACTAAGCTGTACAATATTTGTTTCGTTGATAGTGAATTCTGTAAAGTCAAATTCTGGTGCATATGGATAGACCGCCGAAACGCTTGTCGATTCAAATTCTTCACTTAGGTCATAAACACGATAGCTAATCGTATTGTCGGCAGTAAAGCCATCAATTTCAGGTGTGTCGGGATCATCCTGCGAACAGGGGATATATATAAAGGTGCCGGAATTGTTTGGGTCGATGCTTTGCTCGAGAATGGCTGCACCCACGCAATAGTCTCCATCAAAAATGCCTATTTCATCACCGGGGATCAATGCCAGCTCGTCGAGTTCTGCTTTGCTTACTGTTATAGTCATTGGATTGAGTGGATTGCCGGAGAAACATGGATCGAAATAGCCCGATCGGCCATAGAGTTCTGTAATGATTGTTTTGTTTTCAATAAATATTTCCGAAAAGAAATTGGGGGCATATGGAAAATCAGCCGTAACGCTATTTGTTTCCATATTGAGGCTGCAATCATACATTTTGTAGCTTATGGTGTTTCCTGGGCTATAACCTTCAATTTCCGGTGTGTCTGGATCATCTTGTGAGCAGGCGATATAGATAAATGTGGCGTTATTGTTCGGGTCGATTGTTTGGCTTAAATGAGCCATTCCCACACAGTTGTTACCGTCAAATACTGCTATTTCATCGCCGGCTTTAAGGTGAGCCTGATTGAGCTTTGCAGCTTTAACGCTAACAGTCATTGGCAGGAGAGGATTCCCATCCCAAACCGGGATAAAATGAGGCTCAGTGCAATGGATATAGTCTTCTTTTAACATAGTGTCGATATTCCCATCATCATCCATGACAATTAATTGCACGTCAAAATTACCACCCGCAGCATAGCTTACTTGTGGGTTTTGTAGCGTGGATGTGGCGGGTTGGCCACCTTCAAAGGTCCAGAACCAAGAGCTGGGCTCTCCTGTGCTTAAATCATTAAAATAAAGCGTATTGCCTGTAAGTGGATATTGATTGTCAACGGAAAAAAGTGCTTGAATCGGTAGGGGAGGGAGTTGAGGAGCTTTTACTTTCATAGCTTGCAAAACTTCCTTTGTGTCATTGTCTTGAAGAAATGCAACAAATTCCAGATTATCAGGAACCCATGTGGAATCAATCGTAAAGGCCAAATCGATAATTTGTGATTGTCCAATATTTAGATTGACCTGAGTGCCATTTTCATCCGGGCACATTTTTCTATTAATCCATTCCAGTTCATCCATGCAAGTTGACCAAGAGTAGTCTATGTCTGTCTCGGTAATGTAAAATTGTAAAACGATATTACTCCCTGAATATTCGGCAAGTTGTTTTGCGTTGATCTCAACTTCAAATGAATTCCCATTTTGTTGCCCAAAAATATCTATGGAGTAACTGCTTGCAATTGCTTTGCGCATATCGTATAGAGAACGGTAGATTTCATAGAGCCCGCTAGGGTTCGGGCATTGAATGCCTCCACCATGTCTTTCAGTGCCGTCAAAAATTGCAGTTGGGTAGCCGATAATCGCATAATAATCATTTCTTGCATTTGAAAACGCATTAGAAAAATCTCCGTTTTGATTTTTAATTATTGCGACATCACAGCCTGCGTTTATTAGATCAGAAGCGCCTACAGCACCGCCGGGGCAAAAATAACACCATGTTGCCGTGGCTATTTCCATAACTACATATTGTCGTTCGATCTGCTGTGCATGCAGCCCTAAAATCCCTACAGTCAGGGTGATGATTAATGAGAGTATTTTTATTTTCATGATTTTATGTTTTGGATGATGAGTTTTTTTCGGAAAGAATGGGGAATAAAATGGGCATGAAATGTGCCGCAGTTAAGGAAAGGGAAACCGATGCTTGCTTTGCTTTTACAGGACGAACGGTTTTTTTGAAAAAGGCTTGGGTAGGGAAGTTTGTGTGGGGAAATTATTGGAAGGCTACTTCTCAAGATCTTTTCGGCTATGCGCAAAAATGCACAAGTGGATGCATTTAGGAGAGGATTTAATCGAATGTAGGGGTGATTAGGGAGTGTAGTCGTCTTGAATTGGGCATGATTATTGGTAAAGGTACGCCAACAACATACTTCGCCTATTATTAATAAGGTATAGTAGTTAAAACGTTCATTTTGATCGAAAAGGCCTTCTTTTTCTGTTCTAATGAAGAAAATGCTGATAAGCGTAGGGAGAGAAAAGGGGAGGAGTGCTGTATTTAAAATATCAAAAGAAAAAGAGTGTGTAAAATATTGACTACTTATGAGGGAAGTGCTCAGGAAGGATACAGTAAAGAGCAAAAAGGGATGGATATAGTCTTTGCTGAAATAGCAATTACTTATCACGCTGAAAATGATATTTATAGCCCGAAAAGCCATAGCGATTACTTTTTATTATTGCCCAAATGAGTATTACAAACCTCTACTAAGGTGAAACCAAAAAATTGAAAAAGCAAGTAAAATTTGAGATAATGTACGAAGGGGCTTTTTTGAGTGTCGAACACCCCCTTTTTCTGTACGAACCGATAATTGTCCGGTTTTTACACAGCACTTCTAAGAGAAAAACGGAAGGTGGTTCTTTTCAAAACCGATCCTTCCGTTAGGGAAACCAGGAGTTTTTATTTTTAAACAGAAAATCAGATCCGCACAATCCGCACTACTTTCTCCAGATATCCGGATTCATTCTCCATTTGCATTTTTAAGAAATACATACCGGGCAAGAGTTTGCTTAGGTCAATGCTTTGCTCATGCATGCCCGAAGGTTTTTCGATACTTCTTTCCATTACGATTTTTCCTCGACTGTCCATCAGGATGAAATGTAGATTTGATGCTTCATGAAGAAAAACATCCACAAATACTTCATCCCGTGTTGGATTGGGTCGCGCTTCGCCAAACCAGCCGCTGGTGTTGGGGATGGTTTTTCTATTAAAAAATGGTTTTGAAAGGAATAGCTGTTTTAAAGCACAGGCAAAGAATCCGGTATCTAAGAACCCATCAAACCTCAATCAAATTCAATTGTGTGCTTTCATCAAAATGGCGGGTGCTGGGCTTGGGTATAGGTTCTATAAATCCTTCGAAGGTTGGGTAGATTATCACTTCGGCGGCATGACCACCTATAATTTTGAAATTGCTGTCGCCTAAGTTAATGTGCAGATGGGCAAAGGCTTTGCCATCAATCATTGTGGCATTGCCGAGCAGGCTCGTTATTTCAAAAGGACCGTCAAAATTACGGAATTCATAAGCTTTTTGTGTTGGATTATAAAATCCTAAGCGGCATTGTTTTGCTCCACCAATTCCTTGAATGCGTGCGGATTGTATTTTGTGTTCGTCGAGAATTTTATGCACTTCCTGCACCAATTCTTCCCCCGGGGCCAAAACAAATTCTATAATATGTCCGTTTTTCCTTGATTTCATACAATAAGGCTTTTATTCTCCGATGCTGCGGTCGATCTGATATTGGAGTTTTGCTGTATTTTTTATCCGTTCGTTGATGATAAGCAGGTATTGTTTGGCTGCTTCATTCACTTTTATTTGGATGGATTTTTCGAGCCAATTTTTTGCCTCTTCGAGTTTTCCGTTGTATTCGGCAGCAAGGGCCATATTAAAGCAAGCCTTTGATGCGACGTTCTTATTTTTTTCGCTGCTAAGAAGTGTCCATTTTTCTGAAGCAGTCTCCCAATTTCCTTGATCCATTGCTTTTTCTGCTGCGAGAAATTCTTTATTTCCGCTGGTATAAAAACCCCTGCGTACATTCAGCCAATAGGGTGAAATCATTTTTGCCAAACCACGACCTGATTCATAGGCCGCATCATCATAAGCCTGTGCCCGTGCCGGAAGTTGCTGCAGGATTTCGTTTGCATCATATCCCTGCGCCGACCAGAATAATGTGTCTGCAAGACTTTTTCTAAGGAAGATACGTCCTGTGCGTAGATCATACATGCGCGTATAAGATTTTAGGATCAATTGAAATTCCCCAAGCATTTCAAAATCGGTATAATAAAAATCTATTGCGTCAAAGGCTTCAATAGATTCGAGCACAATCAGCAGGTCTGTTTCATAGGTGTTGCGCAGCTGTTTCTGCAGGCTTTTACTGAGAGGAAGATTTGCCGGCATTTCTTTTGTGATGGGAATATTGATGCTGTCTTCAATCAGAAAGAGTGTGGGACTGTCGAAGAGCACGCTTTTTACACCAGTGATAAATGCTTGAGGCAGCAATGTGTCAATCTTGGTCGTGTCTTTCAGTAGTTTATCGGAATATCTAAAATAGTGGGCTTTTTGAAGCTTTTGCGTATGATTGGCCACAGCAATGCTTGATGCACTGTCGGGTGTCGTGTTTTCTGCAGGGACAAGCACTTCAAATTCGATCATACGCCCAGTGTAACAAGAGCTTAAGAGAATTGTTGTAGCAATAAGCAGAAGGGATTTACTGAAGAATCTATTTTTTATCTGATGCATTTGGTCGTGTATTTTTGAATCTGCTAAAAGCAAATTAAGTGCCGAAATTACCAATTTTTAAAACAATAAGCATTCGAATAAGTTTTTGGTTATTGGCCGCTGCAAAATTATTGTTTTGGTTTATGTTGTATTTGTTCGAGAAATAGCTTAAAATCGGGTTCAGTGCATCCATATTCTTGGGCTTTTAGGAAATCTTCTTGCGCTGCGATGCTGTCTTCTGCGGACAAACGGAGCATTCCTCTTTTGTAATAGGCTGTGGCGTTGATGCTGTCAAGTTCAATGGCTTTGCTGAAATCAATGAGTGCCCCCGTACGATCGCCTATTTCAATCCGGATGCTTCCCCTTAAAATATGTGCGTCAATATGTTTTGGATTAATTTTTAGAACCATATTGAGATCATCAAGACTGCCAAAAATATTTGATAATCTGTATTTTATCAATGCTTTTCCATACCATGAGCGCACGTATTTCGGATTGAGCTGAGTGCTTCTATTAAAATCTGCTAAAGCTCCGGGAATATCGTTTATCTCCATTTTTACACAGCCTCGATACGCATAAATTCCGGCATGCCTCATATGAAAACGCGCTGCATAATCCAGGTTTTTAAGTGCATTATGGTAGTGACCTGCAGTATATTCCTGTTTCCCTTTTTCAAAATAGGCCATTTTATCATAATCATGTGGATTTCCACATTGACAGAACAAAAATGGAATTAAGAAAACGCTATAAATCAGTATGTGTTTCATGATTGACTTCGCATAGGGTGTTCATTTTTTCATCACGGAAGAGCCCTATAATATCCTGAAGTTGATTTTCTGAACCTAAGAGAAAAAGGATGTCATTGGCCTTAATTTTTTCCTCTTCTTTGGGTTTTGCTACGATGCCTTCTTTTCTGCTGATTGCCAAAATATTGACTTCGTGTTTATCCAGCAATGTGCTTTCTTTCAGGCTTTTGCCAATTAAGGGGCTGCTATCGCAAACATGCATTGTATGGATGTTCACAATCGGTGTCTTCACTTTTAGTCCGGTTTTGATGGTGTCGTGCAGGCTGAGTTTACGGAACATCTCATAATTATCGGCACGAATGGCGGCGACCAATTGCTCGATTTGCTCATAAGGGATAAGAAATTTATGCAAAACCCTTACGAAAAGCTCTACCGATGTTTCAAATTCTTCAGGAATTACTTCGTCGGCGCCCAATTCAAATAAGGATTTCATATCGCTCAGATAGCGTGCACGGATAATAATATGTAGATTAGGATTGAGCTGTCGGGCAACAGTCGTAATTCTTCTGATGGCTTGTGGATGCGGAATGGTAATCACCATCACGAGTGCTTCTTTTATATTGGTGTGGTTCAGGACAAGTGAATGTGTGGCATCTCCAAAATGGATAGGTTCCCCCTGGCTTTGCTCATATTTCACGGTTTCCGGGTTCATCTCAATAATTTCATAGGGGATGCCTGCATGTCCTGCGGCGATGGCCACATTGCGTCCATTCACACCATAACCGATAATAATCAAGTGGTTTTTTTTCTTCGAACTTTTTTCAGTAGGCTCCGCTTGTCCATATTTAAATTTTTGCGGGAGAGGCAATCGCAATATGATTTCTGCAATCTGACCGGCTTTACTGATTAAAAATGGTGATGCGGCCATTGAAAGCACACTCACATTCAGAAAAAGTTGATAATTATTGTCGCTTAAAAGGCCTTCGCTTAGCCCTAATGCAGCAAGGATAAAGGAAAATTCACCAACTTGCGAAATCGTGATACCGGCCTTTATTGCAATGCGTAATGGAAATCCAAGCAGGAGGGAGGCAATCGCGGCAAGAATGGTTTTAATAATTAATATGCTGATGGTTAATCCGAGGACAATAAATAGATTATTAATGGTGTATTCGATATTCAGCAGCATCCCGATGGAGATAAAAAAGAAGCTCGTGAATACAGCAAGAAATGGGAGAATGTTGCCCAATGCATGATGGCTATAGTCGCTTTCAGAAATAATGATGCCTGCAATAAATGCGCCCAAAGCTAGGGATAGGCCTATGGCGGAAGTTAACCAAGCTACGGCAAATGCCACCAGAATAATGGTCATAATAAATAGCTCATGACTTTGCGTACGCGCCACTAAAAAGAGGGTTTTTGGTACAGCCCAGCGAGCAAGGATAATGACAAAAGCGATAAATGCAATCACCTTCAGGATCAAGAAATAGATGGGGGTATCTGCACCGCCGCCGCTTGTTCCGGCCAAAAAGGGAATGAATAAGATCATCGGAACAATAATTACATCCTGAAAAATGAGCGTTGCTAAGCTGATTCTTCCCCTTGGGCTATCAACTTCACCGGTTTCCTGCATAATTTTCATCACAATTGCCGTGCTCGAAAGCGCAGTTAAAAAGCCAATAAAAACAGATTCATTCCAGGGATTGTTTATGGAATAAGCAATTAGAAAAAAAACGCCGATACTCAAAACGACCTGAACGCTACCGCCAATGAGGACTAGTTTTTTGATTTTTAAGAGTTTTTTTAGACTAAATTCTATGCCTATGGAGAAGAGAAGCAAAATGACGCCAATTTCTGCAAGAACCTCTATTTCATGTGTATCTGTAATCAGTCCTAAGCCATAAGGACCGGTCAGAACACCGGTTATCAATAAACCGATGACCAATGGAATGCGAAATTTGTGGGCAATAAGTGCGACCAAAACGGAGAAAGCAAAAATAACGACTATGTCGAAAAGCATTGGGATTTCCATAGAGATTGTTTTTAACAAAAGTACAAAATAATTTTCGTTCAAACTTAAGTGATCTTGCAGCTTGTCGCACAGCAAGAAATAGATTAACTTTGCGCAAAATTTTAAAGATGGCAAATAAACGACAAGCAAAAAAGTTAGTCATAGAGCTAAGCAACCAAGTTATTTCAGATTGTTTTAATTATCTGCAACTGCATCCTGAAAAGGATAATTCTGATGTTTTAGAAATTATTGATGAGGTGCAACAGCTGCGCGATGAGCTGGTTATGCGTATGAATCATATCAGTGGCTCCGATAATCCAAAACTTGTAAAGGATTATTTTCGGACAATTTATAAGGAACTCTTCACAAAAGTTGATGAAGCTTTTGCCGACTTAAGCAGAGTGATTACTGCAAAATAGTCTATGGATTGGAAAAGGGCAGTTTTTTTCACTATCATCTGAAATTTAAACATTTGCCCATAGAAGGGAAATAAAATAATCTTATATTTGCAGCCCGAAAAAACAGCTATACTGTAGCTGTGATATACAAGGATCTTTGATCCTTTTATTTTTTTATTTTAAAGTACTGATAAATAGGGCGATGGGATGGTGTTTTGCGCCTCTTTGCCTATAACAAACAAACACGAATGAAAGTCACACACGAGAGTACAGGAGAACTAACAGCCAGAATTAATCTTGATTTTACCGAAGAAGATTATAAGGACAGGGTGAATAAGCAATTAAAGGAATTAGCAAAAAAAGCCAATATTCCCGGCTTCCGTGCAGGAAAAGTGCCTGTTGGAGTTGTGAAAAAAATGTATGGAAATGGCGTGCTTGCCGAAGAAGTGAACAAGCTGATTTCTGAAAGCCTCTACAAATATATTGAGGAACAAAAATTAACGCTGCTCGGAAATCCTCTTCCTTCTGAGGACCATCAGCCCGTTGATTTTGATACGCAAAAGGATTTTGAGATGCGTTTCGATATTGGCCTGCAGCCTGAAATTAATCTGGATTTTCTCAGCGAACTCGAAGTTGATTATAATAAGGTAATCCCTGATCAAAAAATGCTCGATCTCTATATCGATGATATGAAGAATCGTTTTGGTGAGCATATTGAAGCGGAAAGCTGGGAGGAAGGATACGATATTCAAGGTGGATTTGTGCAGTTGGATGAGAATGGTGCGGTGCAAGATGATGCATTAAAAACTGAAGGCGCTGTTAATCTTGATGATATCCTTGATGAGGAAATGAAAGAGGCTTTTAAAGCACTGAAAGTAGGTGACGATATTTTCTTCAACCCAATGAAAATTGTTGGAAATGATGCTCATAAAGCAACTCATTTTGTTTATGCAAAACATGAAGATGAGGCACGTATGGATTCTGATTTCAGATTTGTTTGTGATAAAATTTCCAAGCTTGTTCCTGCTGAATTAAATGAAGAGCTTTATAAAAAAGCATTTCCTAAGGACGAATTGAAAACAGAAGAAGAATTTATGAACCGTCTGAAGGAAGAAGCCATAAAAAGCTTTGCTCCTCAAACGGATAATTCCTTCTTAAACACAGCTGTTGATGCAGTTGTGGAAAAAGCGAATGTTAATCTGCCGGATGAATTCCTGAAACGCTGGATAAAATCTTCTGAAACAGAAGAGAGAAAAGTAAATGTTGATCAGGAATATGATAGCTATGCACGGATGTTCCGTTGGCAAATCGTTGAAACACAACTAGCTCAGAAATTTGATGAACTGAAACTCAGCCGCCAAGATATGCTGAATGAGGTGAAAAAATTCTTTGTTGCCCAGTATTTCCAAGGTATTCCTGCAGAACATATTGAAGCTCAGGATGCAATGCTGACACAAATGGCAGAAAAAGCGCTTCAAAACGAACAGGAAGCAGAACAAATCCGCAATCAGGTGATGAACACCAAGCTGATTGCCTTGTTTAAAAAAGAGCTGAAAGTGAAAGAAAATGAAATCAGCTTCGAAGAATTTGCTGCTTTAAATGCCGCAAATATGGATCAGGAAGATGACGGCATTGATGAAGCTGTAATAGAAGAAGAAACAAAAGATAACGAATAATTAATACGCCTAAATATGGATTACGGAAAAGAATTTAAAAAATATGCGCAAGGGCATCATGGTATTAGCAGTCTAAATTTAGAACGCTATAACTCGATGACTTCCAGCTATATTTCGCCTACAATTATTGAGGAGCGACAGTTAAATGTTGCGCAGATGGATGTATTTTCCCGCTTGATGATGGACAGGATTATCTTTCTCGGAGTCCCGATTGATGATTATGTCGCCAATATTATTCAGGCGCAACTATTGTTCCTCGAATCTGCCGATCCACGTAAAGATATTCAGATTTACCTGAATACGCCCGGCGGATCTGTTTATGCTGGCCTTGGTATTTATGATACCATGCAGTATATTACGCCAAATGTTGCCACAATTTGTACAGGAATGGCGGCAAGTATGGGCGCTGTGCTGCTTTGTGCCGGCGAAAAAGGAAAACGGACTGCACTCAAACATTCCCGTGTTCTGATTCATCAACCAATGGGTGGTGCGCAAGGTCAGGCTTCTGATATTGAGATTACTGCACGCGAAATCCAAAAGCTTAAAAAAGAGCTTTACGATATCATTGCAAATCATAGTGGTCAGGATTATGAACGAATCTGGAAGGATTCAGACCGTGACTATTGGATGACTTCCGAGGAAGCACGCGATTATGGGATGATTGACGAAGTGCTGGAACGCAATCCGAAACAATAGTTTTAGTTAAAAATTTTATAGCCCCGGGTTGATTTTTTCGCCCGGGTTTTTTTGAAAAATAGAGTACATGGCAAAAAAGACCAAAGAATTTTGTTCCTTTTGCGGAAGGCCCCGCGATGAAGTAGATATGCTGATCTCCGGATTGCATGCGCATATTTGCAATTTATGTGTTGATCAGGCTGTGCTGATTGTTAAAGAAAATCAGGCGCATAGTTCTAAATCAAAAAAATTGGCTTTTGAATTGCCAAAACCTCAGGATATTAAAGTCCTGCTCGATGAGTATGTAATTGGTCAGGATGATGCTAAACGCGTTCTTTCCGTTGCTGTGTATAATCACTATAAACGCATCGATCAGCCTGTTGCTGAAGATGATGTGGAAATAGAAAAGTCGAATATTCTGATTGTTGGTGAAACTGGAACAGGAAAAACCCTGCTGGCACGAACAATTGCAAAAATGCTGCAGGTGCCATTCTGTATTGCTGATGCAACCGTACTTACAGAGGCTGGCTATGTTGGTGAAGATGTGGAGAGTATCCTTTCTCGCCTATTGCAAGCATCTGATTATGATGTAAAAGCGGCAGAACGCGGTATTGTTTTTATTGATGAAATTGATAAAATTGCACGAAAAAGTGATAATCCAAGCATCACACGTGATGTTTCCGGAGAAGGTGTGCAGCAAGCACTGCTTAAACTCCTCGAAGGTGCAGTTATTAATGTGCCGCCACAAGGAGGTCGGAAACATCCTGAACAAAAAATGATTCAGGTAAATACAAAGGATATTCTGTTTATTGCAGGCGGCGCTTTTGACGGGATCAACGAAAGGATCGCTTCACGCATGCGTACAAATTCAATCGGATATGCCTACGAGAAAGATGTAGAACAGATCGACCGCGATAATATGTTGCAGTATGTGGCGCCACCGGACATTAAAAGTTTTGGCTTAATCCCTGAAATCGTTGGTCGTATGCCTGTGGTAACTTATCTGAATCCACTTAAGCCGGATGCTTTAAGGCGTATTTTAACAGAGCCGAAAAATGCTTTGGTGAAGCAGTTCACTAAGCTCTTTGAAATGGATAAACTCAAATTAACTTTTGATGAAGATGTACTCGAGTATATCGTTGAGAAATCCATTGAATATAAACTCGGTGCTCGTGGTCTTCGCTCGCTTATGGAAGCTGTTCTGGCCGATGCGATGTTCGAATTGCCCTCAAAGAAAAGCACCAAAAAATTGCATGTGGATTTGAAATATGCCAAAGAAAAACTGAGCAAAAAAGGCGTACATAAATTCAAAGTCGCCTCCTAAAAGATTATTTGCCCCAAAAAGGCTGTCTGCAATTTGTTTGTAGACAGCCTTTTTTTATTGTGCACCTTTTGTTACAAAAACTTAAAAATCAATCATTCCAATGATCAATGGGAAGAGTAATCTAAATTTTTTAGAATGGATCGATCGATGTATTAATCTGTTGATTTCGCCTAAAAGTATTTATTTTCCGAAGCTTTCGAGATAATAATTCCCTTTTGCCTTTTTCTGTTCTTTTCCTTGGAGATTATAAACAAAACTCAGGATAAAATATTGGGATTCGTTTTTGCGGCGGTTGCTTTGGCTGTATTGATATCCGTTTTCGTCGGTACCCTCTAAATCCAAGCCATATTTATAAGTATTGAAGACATCCGAAATTTTAAAGATTATTTTTCCTTTATTGTTTAATATCTGTTTATTAACCGCCAAATCTGCATAATATCTACTGGTATAGGTTCCCATCACATCGGGTAAAGGCGAACGGTAATAGCAACTAAGCTGTATGCTGAATTTTTCGGGAAGCTTCCATTTTTGGCTAATGCTCCCGGTCCAAGCTGTATGTGATCGATCAATATTATTTGGGCCGTATTCGCCTTTCAGATGGGTATAAAATACATTCGCATTCGCATGGATGGTCCACCATTGAAAAGGGTTCGTCGATATAGAAAATTCACTACCAAGTAGTTGGGCGTGATCAAGATTCATAAAAGTAACGAGAAGGGCGCTGTCGTTGGTGGCAAATTTTACTCGTGATATTGCCTGATCAATATCCCTATAATAAATGGAGAATATTCCGCTGGCCTTTTGGAAGCTATAGTGTGTGCCCGTTTCAATGGAGTGCACATATTCCGGTTTTAGGTCCGGATTGCCAATATGCATATTTAAAATATCAGCATATTCATTGGTATATGGATTAAGCATATTGATTTTAGGGCGGTTAATCCGTATGTTATACGTCAGATACGCCATAAAATTTTTTGAGAGCTGTTTTGATAAGTGTGCCGATGGGAATAAATCAAAATACGCTTCTTTTTGCTTGCCAAGCTGATTATTGCTGGTGTATTCCCCTCTCAGGCCAAGTTGAAAATCGAACGGCCTGAGCTTTCCTTCTATATTGATATAGGCTGCATTGATGTTCTGAAGATAATGGAATGTATTGGCTAGAGCGCTATCTTGTTCCCAGATGTTGTCCTGTAAGGATTCTGATGAAAAATCGTTAAACAGATCTTTATTGCTGTATCGGTATCCTGTCTCAATCCTCAGGGAATCGCCTAAGGGATGGATGTAATCCAATGAAAATGTGGCAATTTTGTTCTGCTGCTCCGCTTCTGTATTTTGCAGCTCCTTATCCCTTTCATTCTGCTCAGGATAAAAAATCTGATTCATTTCCTGAACCTGGTGAAAGTGGTTGTAATGAGCATCCGCCTCAAGTTTTTGCCCTTTTTCATTGAAATAAATCATGTAGTTCACATCTCCGTCAATGGAATAATTATCGAGTGATAATTCAATGTCATTCAATGAGTTGTAAATTATTTCGCTATTGTCTCCCTGTGTTTGATAGTTGATTTCCCTTTCTGCCGAATTGAACTTTTTTGATCCAATGACTGAAATGCCAATCTGTTGCTTTTTACTAATGCTGTAATTAAAACCTGTATTCAGCAATAGATTATTAAGCGTTTCATCCTGACGATCAAATTGATAGTAATCGTGTGTATTCGGGGCGTCGAAATTTTTTCTGATATGTTCCTTGGTTTGAAACCTGATTTTGTGATCATAGCCTCCATTTACAAAGAAGCCTGATTTTTCTGAAAAGCCGGAATAGCCAATATTGGCGCCAAAGTTTTCGGGAATTCCGGCATGTAGGGAGAGTGTTGTTTTTTTGCTCGTTTTATTCCCTGATTTTAAAACAATATTGATAATGCCTGACATCCCGTCTGCCTCAAATTTGGCAGAAGGGTTATTGATGATTTCAAGTCGGTCGATTTGTCCTGTAGGGATTTGATCCAGTGATTTTACAAGTTCCGACTTTTTTCCGTTTAACAGGATCGTAACTTTATTGCTGCCCCTATACTGAATATTTCCATTAACGTCAATGTCAATGGAGGGAAGGCTTTGCATTAGGTCGATGGCATTTCCGCCGGCTAAAGTGCTGTTTTGTGCAACATTTAGGGTGGTTTTTTCGATACCGGAAGAAATCATTTCCTTTTCGGCAGTAATTTCTACTTCAGAAATTAGAAAGCTTTTTTTCTTTAAAGCGATCTTGAGTATTGTATTATTACTGCTTATTTCAGCTGTAATTTCTTGGTTTTCATAGCCCATATAGGTGGCATGAATTTTATATTTCCCTTGCGGGATATCCTTGAGGACGAATGATCCATTGATATCAGTTATTGCGCCAAAGCTAATTGTAGAATCCGGTAACGAACTGATTAATAAAGAGGCAAAAGCCAATCCTTCTTGAGTACTTTCATCATAAACCTGTCCTGAAATTTGCCCTAAAGGAGTAATTGCAGAACCTGATTTGGCACCAAGAACTGCCCAAAGAAACAGAGCAAAAACAATCTGTCGGAACATTTTTTCTTTAAAGGGCATGATGCAATTATTTTTGCAATCTTATAGAATAATTTTAGATTTTTTGCACCTCATTTTTTACTGCCTTTCATGTCGTACAAAGCCGAACCGATGTTTTTATTTTGGCAAAAAAATAGGGCTGCGGATTAATAGGGGAGGCAAAGCCTGCAAAAATTTCCCAATAAAAAAGGGGGCTATCGTCGAAAGAATCCCCCTTTTTAAATGGTCATATATTTTTCATTAGAACTTATGTCCAAAGCTGATACCAATCCCTTTGGCAGTGCGCATCAATGCGGTATCGGGGGTAACAAGGTTTGGCTTTTGAATTGCATCCTTAAGCGTTACTGAAGTGATTTTGGGATGACGGTAAGAAACCATATGTCCGAATTTTCCTTCCAGAGCCAGCTCAAAAGCTTTAACGCCGTATTGAGTAGCCAATACACGATCGTATGCAATAGGCACTCCACCGCGTTGAATATGTCCCAGTACAGTTTCGCGAATGCTATGTTCGCAACCGGCAAGGCGCAGCTGATGCGAGAGCTCATGGGCAACGCCACCTAAGCGCACATTTTCATAGCCAACTTCAGTGTTTTGTTCGCGGGAGAATTTTCCACCTTTTGCTCTGGCACCTTCAGCGATAACGATATTCACAAAACCTCTTCCACGTTTAAAACGTGAATTAATTTTTTCCATGACGAGATCAAGATCGTATGGGAACTCAGGCAGTAAACAGATTTCTGCGCCACCGGCAACGGCAGCATTCAGTGCAATCCAACCGGCATAGCGCCCCATAACTTCCATAATCAATACGCGATTATGGCTTGCAGCTGTTGTTACAAGTTTGTCAACAGATTCGGTGGCAATTTGTACAGCTGTTTGGAAACCGAATGTAGAATCGGTTGCAGATAAGTCATTATCGATTGTTTTTGGAACCCCAATAATATTGAGTCCTTTTTCAAATAGTCGTTGGGAAATTCGCTGTGAACCATCACCACCAATATTGATTACTGCATCAATGCCGAGGTATTTTATTTTACGGATCATTTCATCAGAACGATCTGCTGCTCCCCAAGTGCCGTCTTCTTTTTTATAAGGCCATGCAAAAGGGCCTCCTTTATTCGTTGTTTCTAAAATGGTTCCACCGCGATAGTGTATGCCACTTACTTTTTTCTCGTCTAGGAGAACAATTTCGCTGGGTTCCCACAGAACGCCATTAAATGCTTGGATACTTCCCAGTACTTCCCAATCTTTTTCAAGCGAAGCCCTTTTCACAACTGCTCTGATAACAGCATTTAGTCCAGGACAATCTCCCCCTCCGGTTGCAATTAATACTCTTTTCATAAATTCATTTTGTTAAACAAAATAGCATCCTTCTCTCCGAATTCGCTGATATTTTCTTAATATTAGTGTTTTATGCAATTAAGAAAATTGCATCTTTTCTCCTAATTTATAAAATCTCGGCAAATATAGGCATTTTAAGGAAGTTCTTGTTTTAAGTAATGTTTAATTTTGTGGCATAATTTTGGATAATGATACTTTTTTGCTGAATATGCTGAAATATGAACAGGATTTACTCTACTATATTGTTGGTTTTTATGTTTTTTGGGCTTTTTGCTCAGGAAAAATCCTATGTATTGCATGCTAGAATGAGCGGTAATGATACCCTGCCAATTATAGAACTTCCTGGTTTTTTTGTATATCCTCCTATGACCTTCAAGAATAAACGGCAATATAAACGCTATAATAAGCTGGTTAGAAATGTAAAAAAAGTATATCCTTATGCACGCCTGGCCGGACTAAAATTGCAAGAATATGAGGAAATTCTAATGGCAGCGCAAACAAAACCGGAACGAAGGAAAATCATGAAAAGGGCTGAGAAAGAAATTCAGGACGAATTTGGTGATGAGCTGAAAAAGCTTACTTTTTCTCAGGGTAAAATTCTTATTAAGTTGATTGACAGGGAAACAGGGACATCTTCTTTTGAATTGGTGCAGCAACTCAGGGGGAAATTTATTGCTTTCTTTTGGCAATCTTTTGCGCGTATTTTTGGCTATAACCTAAAGGTGCATTATGATCCCGAGGGCGATGATGCGGCAATAGAACGTATTGTAACACTCATAGAAAACGGGCAAATTTAATTTATTTTCCTCGGCCTTGTATTACAATAAGCACAGTATAAATTAGGATTTTGATATCCATGGCAATGGACATATTTTCCAGATAAAGAAGGTCGTATTTTAATCGCTCGATCATCTCCTCAACATTTTCCGCATAACCAAAACGCACTTGCCCCCATGAGGTAATGCCGGGTTTAATACGCAGCAGCAAACGGTGTTGCGGTGCTTTCTTAGCGATCTGATCAATAAAATATTGGCGCTCTGGCCTGGGGCCTACCAAAGACATATGCCCTTTCAGTACACTATAAAATTGAGGAATTTCATCGAGACGTACTTTGCGCATAAAACTGCCAAAAGGAGTAATTCGTGGATCGCTTTTCGAACTGAGCATTGGTTTTCCATTATGCTCCGCATCCTGATACATTGAACGAAATTTATGCATGGAAAAACTTTTGCCGTTTTTGCCTACTCGATCCTGAGTATATATAATAGGACCTGGGGAACTCCGCCAAACACCAATTGCCGTGAAAATATAGGCAGGAATTAAAATAATCATTGCAATTATGGAAATGACCACATCCATCCCTCTTTTTAAAAACATCTGCCATGCAGGCATAGGATCCGGTGCAATCTCAATAAGCGGCGAAAAAATAGAACTTGTCCGAACCGTACCCATAAGGATATCCTGCATCAGCGGAATAATTTTAATCACAACATTCGTATCCTGAATTTCCGTGATGATGCGGTCAACCGTGTTTTTTTCGGAGCGCTCTATGGCAATAATAATTTCATCGACTTTATGCCGTGCAATAATTTGATTGAGGTCTTTATAGGATCCTAAATAGGGTAGATAATCTTCCAGTTTATAAAAATCCATATCCATTGCGCTCACAAAACCAACAAAACGGTTGCCGGGAGAATGGATTTGGTCTTCTATTTCATGATAAATATTTTCTGCATTACCATTGCTTCCTACAATCACAGTGCGAAAACCAATTTTACGTTTTCTTAATTTATTGATTGTGCGTGATGTGAGTATGAGACGAGGAATATAGGTTAAAACGAAATGTACGACAAAAAGCACTAAAAATGATTGGTAATAGCTTTTATACGTAACAATGAAATCATCGAGAATAAGAACAAAAAAGATGATTGTAACTCCAATAATAGTGATTGTTAGTGTTTGCCCTAATTCCTTTAATCGTGATTTTCTATAGATTCTTCTGTAGGCACCCATCATTACATATAGGAAAAGCCAAAAAATTGGGATTACAACAATTCCAAGCTGGAAGTTATAGTCGTGAAAAACAATGCGAATATGCTCGTAAAAATAAGGATCAATATAATATTTCCTGTAGACGAAAAACAAGCTCCATGCCAATAGGGCACTCAGATAGTCCAATGTGAGATATTTAATAACCTGAAGTTTACGGTTCATCATACGGATATCTATCTTATTGGTGGATTAGGCGTAGGTTATCTAAATAAATAATGCTTTCGTCTACTGCTGAAGATTTTCCGGCTCCGAAAAAGATTTTAAAACTCGTTGCTCCGTAAGCCGAAGAAACGGCCTGAGTAAGGGTAATATACACTTTGTTCCAGTCTTCATGTGCGTTATAAACCAACATGGCGTGATAAGTAGGGTAGGCGTCTTCATAAATTACAATGCCAACTGTAAATGGACTATTGTTTTTATAGTTCATTTCGAGGAAGATGGGCGTTCCATCTTGTGGCAGCACATAGGCTTCGCGGGTTACTACTTCAAATATATCATCATCTTTGCTCATCCGAACAATGCCGGAATGCAGCCCTTCAAAAGTATTTGGATCGTCATTTGGTGTCAGCTCGATATTTACTGTGCTCAGGCTTGTTGTGTCTAAAGAGATGAAGGCATCTTCAAAATTTTCCTGCCAGGCAAAAATGCAGCTTTCTGCATATGAAGTAAATAAGGTATTCTTACCATTTATAAACTGTGTGCCAATATGTGTAATACTATCTTCCGCTATATTAATATCCATTTCGATGCGATCAAAAAATGGGTATGCCGCACGTGTATTGATTAGCCCATTAAGCATAATGCCCGGACGTATTTTCATATTTACCAGACCTTTATCAAGTACGGGGATTGTTGCCGGTAGTTCATATCCTCCAATAAGTTGGTCGTCGATATAAACCCATACATCTGTAATTTTGGCAGAAAGGCTTCCGTCGTAAGAAACAGAGTTGTGTAAGCCAATGCTGTCAATAGAAATATATGCAGGGATTTCTTGTTCCCCTTCAAATTTTTCACAGGAAGAAAGCAGGAGAATAAATCCAGCTAAATATGTGATTAAAAATAATTTACGTAAGAGTATCTTCATATGCTGCTTTGCCGGAATTTGATACGATTGTTCAACTTATCCTTACTAACGATAATTATACTGGGCTTATTGCATAAAATTTTTAAGGAATTATTCAGTTGTGGAAGCGAATAATAAAAAGCTCATATACCCCTTTTTTTTAAAGTGTATCTGAGCTTCTTTAACGATGCAAAAACACCATCATCCAAAAAAAATAACAGCAATAAGTATATTCATTTAAACTTTTTGCTGTGCCATTTGATCGTGGATAATCGTGTTGATTGTATTGGCCAATTCAAGCGCCCTGTGTCCATCCATCATACTTACTGTTGGTTCTGTTTGCTTGTTGATGGCATCTGCAAATGTTTGCAGTTCTGTTTCAATGGCGTTAATATTCTCTGACTCAGGTTTTTCAAAAATTATTTGTTTTGCTTCCTTGCCATCTGAGGGCTCAAGGATCATTGCAAAGGGATCTTCAACTTTTGAAGGATCTACTGTTTTTATGCGTACAATTTCGCTTTGCTTTTCAAGAAAATCGACAGAAACATAGGCGTCATTCTGGAAAATTCTGATTTTGCGCATATTCTTCAGGCTGATGCGTGATGCTGTTAGATTGGCAACGCACCCATTTTCAAATTCAATGCGTGCATTGGCAATGTCCGGTGATGAGCTCACAACGGCAACGCCACTAGCGCTTATATTTTTTACTTCCGATTGTACAATACTTAATACAATATCCAGGTCGTGTATCATCAGATCCAGAATTACAGGAACATCGGTTCCCCTTGGATTGAACTGACTTAAGCGATGGCCTTCAATAAATAGCGGCTTATTAATGAATGGTCTGGCAGCCAGAAATGCAGGATTAAAACGCTCTACATGACCAACTTGTACTTTTACTCCGGCTTTATTTGCCAGTTCGATGAGTTTATAAGATTCTTCGGTGGTGGCAACAATTGGTTTTTCAATAAAAACATGCTTTTTGCGATCAAAAGCTTTTGCGGCGCATTCAAAATGAGATATTGTGGGAGTTACAATATCGACCACTTCCACTGCATCGAGCAAACTTTCTATGGTTGGATAGCTTTCGATGCCATATTCTTCCATAACTCTTTCTGCGTTTTCACGATCAGGGTCATAAAAACCAACCAATTGATAATCTTCAATGTTTTTTAAGCATTTGATGTGGATTTTGCCGAGATGTCCGGCTCCGAGAACTCCTATTTTTAGCATGAGGTGTGTATTTTGCTGCAAATGTAGGCTTTTTTGATTTTTATCATATTTTTGCCCAATAATTTTATTTGATAATGCTTCGATGGTCTAAAATCGCATATATTTTCTGCTTACTTTTGCATCAATATGATTCCAGATAATTACCGACATAAAGGCTTGCGTAAGAAATTAGTAAATGAAATTGCAGCCAAAGGCATTCTAAATGAGGATGTACTGGCAGCAATTGAAGCGATTCCCCGGCATAATTTTCTTGATCCGGCATTCCTTGAATATGCCTATCAGGATAATGCATTTCCGATTGGCTCCGGCCAAACAATTTCACAGCCTTATACCGTTGCATTTCAAACCGAACTATTAAACCCACAACCCAGACAAAAAATATTGGAAATCGGAACTGGTTCCGGATATCAGGCTTGTGTGCTGCTCGAAATGAAAGCCAAGGTTTTTAGTATCGAACGCCAAAGGAATTTATATAGAAAAACCAAACAATTGCTCGAAGAATTGCGTTATAATGCCAAACTGTTTTATGGCGATGGATATAAAGGCTTGCCAACTTTTGCCCCTTTCGATGGTATTATTATCACGGCAGGCGCACCATTCATCCCCGAAGCACTTAAAGAACAACTTAAAATTGGTGGGCGTATGGTGATTCCACAAGGCGTTGATGGTAAACAAACAATGAAGTTAGTGAGAAAAATTTCTGCAACAGAATTTGAAATTACTGAACATGGAGCCTTTAGTTTTGTTCCGATGCTCGAAAATAAAGCCACAGATTAAGCGTTTTTTTTTTTTTTATTTTTTTATTTGGCCTTATATTTGTAAGACGATTGACAATTATTCACCTTTAATAAAAATTAAGTAGTATGAGAAAAACAACATTTTTATTTTCCTTCCTTTTGATGGTTGGAATGACATTATTTTTCACCGCATGCAATAAGGATGACGATGATGAAACACCTGATCCTAAGTATTATCCAACCGTTGATTTTAAAGGCGGTGGCGATTATGTAACAGGAAATGTTACTATAGAAACAGGAGCAGATTTTCATGTAGGTATTATCGCCTCTATGAATGCTACTTCAAAAGAAAAACTTCAGGGCTTTAATATCACACGTGTAATTAACAATACACCAGAAGTGATCTTCAATGAAGTTTTTAATGAGGAGACTTATAATTTCGATTCAGTATTCACTGCTGTGGATGAGGCTGTGGCCGCAAATTATATCTTCACAATTATTGATGATGACGCGATGGAAACAGAACTTTCATTCGTTATTACTACTCAGGAGCCTGCACCTCAGTTTGGTGAAATCAATTTTTATTCCAATGTGGTTCTCGGTTCTTTCGGTGATGCAACCGGTAGCTTCTATGCAACTACAGAGAATATGGTTTATTCAATTGCTGAAGCTAATACTGCTTCCGAAAAAATTGACTTCGCATATTTTTATGGAGCAACAAAAAAAGCTACTCTTGGTGCTCCCGACGATGCATTAGTGAATGATGTATTCAACCTAGATGCATGGACTACCAAAAACGCTACAAAATTCTTTGCCACTGATCTTAGCCCAGAGGTATTTGATGGTATGGTAAACGATTCTGTTTTAACTACTTTCGATACATTTGACCAAAGCAGTATTACAAATATCGATGGAGACCAGGTCTTCGTTTTTGAAACTGCTGCCGGCAAAAAAGGGATTGTTAAAGTCATTAGTGTTCCTGTTACTCGTGAAGACCTAATTACTTTTCAAGTGAAGATCCAGAAATAAATTTCTGTATACAACGATCTAACCCAAGCCTGTACATTCATTTGTGCAGGCTTTTTTTTGTCCTGAAACTTTTATGTAGTATCATTGCAAAGAGTTTTTAACAATGGAATGTGTATAAGATGCCTGATTATTTTGTCAGGATTTGAATAGAAGAACGGATATTTGTTAAGCCCTCAATTGATGTGGAGTGTGTCTAAAGAAATTTTGTCAAGTGATTGGATATAAGGATATTATAAAAATATTTTTCATACTCATGGCAGTAGTCGTGCTGTTTGCGATGACCACTGAGTTTCCTGCGGATAGATATGTTGCTATCGGCAATAGGGAGGCGAAGGAGTCAAATGTTTTGCTTACCGAGAAAACACCTGCTAGCAAAATGATGGCTGAAAAGAGCAAAACAAAGCCTGATAAAGTGCCTACTCCTGCTGTCAATAAGAAAAACACAAATAAATCAGTACAAGAGAAAACAATTGTACACACAAAAGTTGTTCCTGAAAAGCCGAAAGAAAAAGCAGTGCCCCCGGCTGAAGACCCAAAGAAAAAAGCATACGACGAATCCATGGATCTGGCCTATACAAACCTTGGAAAAGAAGAATACCGAATCATGGCCAATGGAACAAAATCTGTGGAGCAATTGGCTGATTTCCTGACGTATTTTAATGAGCATATTGATGTGACACAAGCCTATCTGATGGCAGGATATTATATTAGCGAATCCGAAAAAGAAGGCGTAAACCATGATATTGCTTTTTGCCAGATGTGCCTAGAAACCGGATTTCTGAAATTTGGTGGTATCGTTGAACCAAAACAAAATAATTTTTGTGGACTGGGTGCTGTAAATGCGAATACTCCTGGCGAACATTTCCCAACACGGCGCATGGGAGTTATTGCTCATATTCAACATCTAAAGGCTTATGCAAGCAAAAAGCCCCTAAATGGCCAACTTTTGGATCGCAGATTTAAATGGGTGAAAAGGGGATGTGCGCCAACGGTTGACGGGCTTGCAGGAAAATGGGCTGCCGATCGTGAATATTCCTTGAAAATCAAGAGTTTGCTTTATCGTCTCGATTTAAGCACAAAAAATTATCTTTCCAATAGATAAACTAATTTTCAGGCGAAGGATTCTTGTTTTTTATTTTTTCTCAAAGGCTGTTTTATCCTGCAATTGCGATAAGGAGGGTTTCCCTGATACATAATTTTCATGATATTGCCTGCATAAAAAATAGAGCTCTTTTTGTGCCTTTCGGTCTCCTGCAAACTGGCAAGCCACAGCGGCTTTATTTTCAAAATATTTTCCACTGATTCCCTGAACTTCTTGGCTGCTGGCGAGGTAAACGGGGGTTTTTGCTGCTTTTTCTGCGGATTCATGACCGCCCAGTTCAAGGTTTCGTGTAAGTTTGGAGTCGACAAAACCCGGATGGCAGGCATTTACAGTAATGCCGAATTTTTTGAATTGTTTTGCAAACGAGACCGTGAGCATACGATCCGCTTGCTTTGATTGCCTATATGCTTCATCATTATGATACGACCTCTTTTTGAACTCAATATCATCAATTTGTAAGCCACCGGACCAATGGCTGGCAAGATTAATAATACGTGGGTCGTCCCGGCCAATCATGAATTTTTTAAAAAAGCGCATCATAAAAAAATAGGCGAGAACATTTACAGCAAACTGTATTTCAACGCCATCGGAATTGGTCTGCCAATGCTTTGGTGCTGTTACCGCATTATTAATCAAAACATCAATAGGAGAGTTCCATTGGGCGGCTAAATCCCTGATTTCTGTACCTTCTGCAAGGTCGATGAGGAAGGGAATGATTTCTGTGTTTCCTGTTTTTTTTATTAGATTATTACAGCTTTGGCGCAGTAGATCATCACTTCTGCCAAAAATAAAAACCCGGAACCCATTTTGTGCAAGCTGTTCCGCTATCGCATTCCCAATAGTTCCATAACCGCCTGTAATAATAGCGTTTTTCATAATTTTTTCACAATCTGATGATCAGCGCCCCATTCGTTTTTACTCACGAAGAGAGATGTTCCAAAGATAATGGAAAATCAGACCCCTTGCAAGATCATTGTTCCTATTCCCCATTCCCCATTCCCCAATCAGAATTTCCCATTCTTCAGTTCCCATTAACCCCTTGATTTGTTGGCTATTTCTTCTTAACATGCTTTAACAGCCTACTTAACATTTCTTAACACGAATAATTTTGGCACGAAGTACTTAGGCTGTATTTTTGCCTTGTAAAAATAGATAAAGCTATGATTGAAACCGATATCAGAGAATTAAACGAGAAAATCCAAAAGGAGAGCGCTTTTATCGACATCATCCGACTGGAGATGGATAAAGTCATTATTGGACAAAAAAGTATGGTTGAGCGATTGCTCATAGGACTCTTGTCTAACGGCCATATTTTGCTTGAAGGTGTGCCGGGTTTGGCGAAAACCCTGGCAATTAATAGTCTTGCAAATGTCGTTAAGGCTGACTTTAGTAGGATACAATTTACGCCCGACCTATTGCCTGCCGACCTTCTTGGTACGCTGATTTACAGCCAGAAGAATGAAGAGTTTGTTGTAAGAAAAGGGCCTATTTTTTCTAATTTTATCTTGGCTGATGAGATCAATCGTTCCCCGGCCAAAGTACAAAGTGCCTTGCTGGAAGCCATGCAGGAACGTCAGGTAACTATTGGTGACGAAACCTTTAAACTTGAGGAGCCTTTCCTCGTTATGGCTACTCAAAACCCGATCGAACAAGAAGGAACTTATCCTTTACCTGAAGCACAGGTCGACCGTTTTATGCTGAAAGTTGTTATTGGGTACCCGACTAAGGAAGAAGAAAAAATGATCCTTCGTCAGAATATACAAAACAGTTTCCCGAAAACCTTGCCTGTTGTTACTCCCGAAGAAATCCTTCGAGCCAGAAAAGTTGTCCGTGAAGTATATCTCGATGAGAAAATTGAAAATTATATTACCGATATTGTTTTTGCCACTCGTTTCCCGGAGAAATACAAACTAGAAGATTTATCTCCAATGATTGCCTATGGTGGTTCTCCGAGGGCAAGCATCGGTTTGGCACTGGCAGCGAAAGCATATGCATTTATAAAACGTAGGGGATATGTTATCCCTGAAGATATCCGTGCTATTGCGCATGATGTATTGCGACACCGTATTGGCCTGACTTATGAAGCAGAAGCCGAAAATATCACCAGCGAAGACATTATCAATCAAGTGCTGAATACTGTTGAAGTGCCTTAGAAATAATGTGTTAGGTGTTTTTTTTAGCGTAATTACAAAAATTTGCTTAGATGGAAGCGTCAGAAATATTTAAAAAAGTCAGAAAAATAGAGATTAAAACCAGGGGATTATCCAATCAGATCTTCTCAGGGGAATACCATAGTATCTTTAAAGGTAGGGGGATGGCTTTTAGTGAAGTGCGTGAATATCAGTATGGCGACGATATCCGTAGCATCGATTGGAATGTAACGGCGCGCATGAACCATCCCTACGTTAAAATCTTTGAAGAAGAACGAGAACTTACCGTAATGCTTCTGATTGATGTCAGTGGTTCGAATGAATTTGGGACCAAACTACAGCTTAAGGAAGATATGATTACCGAGATCTCTGCCGTTCTTTCTTTTTCTGCCATACAGAATAACGATAAAGTGGGTGTGATCTTTTTTAGTAATAAAATCGAGAAGTTTATTCCGCCAAAGAAAGGAAGCTCCCATATTTTGAGGATTATCCGCGAACTTGTTGATTTTCGTACAGAAAACCAGGAAACCGATATCGCTGAAGCAATCAGATTTCTTACAAATGCGATTAAAAAACGCTGTATTGCTTTTGTCCTTTCGGATTTTATGGACAAAGGATTTGAGGATGCACTCAAAATTGGCAGCAGAAAACATGACCTGATTGCCGTGCGCGTTTTTGACCAACGGGAACAAAATTTACCGGATATGGGTCTTGTCCAACTGCGCGATGCGGAAACCAATGAACTTTTTTGGGTTGATACTTCCGATAAAAGCTTCCGGAAAAAATACGCTGCTCATTTTATGAAAAATAGCAAAGAGCTGGAAGATATTTTTAAAAGAAGCGGGGTGGATATTGCCAATGTTCGTGTTGATCAGGATTATGTAAAACCATTAATGACCTTATTTAAAAAACGGGGGGCGCGGGCATGATCAAGATTAAAACGATAAAAATAGCTGTTTTTATTTGCCTTCTTTCCTTCGGGAGTATATTTCAGAAGCTACAGGCTCAGGAAGCTTTTGCCTCCCTGGACACGAATCAAATCCTTATTGGGGAACAATTGAAGCTCAATGTTCACCTGACGATGCCGGAGGGATTCCTTTTTTCATGGCCACAATGGGGCGATACGCTTACATCAGCTGTTGAAATACTTAAAAAGGGTAAGATTGACAGTGCCTTTGTTGATGGTCAGCTAAAGCTCCATCAGCAATTGCTGCTTACTTCTTTTGATACGGGATATCTTGCTGTTCCACCCATCAAATTTGCCTATCAAAAAGGTGGGGATACAAGCCTGAGATTCATTAGTACAAATCCTTTGCTTATGGAGGTTCTTACTGTGCAAGTTGATACTGCACAGGCAATTAAAGATATTAAATTGCCAATGGGAGTGCCTTATACATTTCGGGAAATTTTGCCTTGGGTGCTTGGTGGCATTGGTATTATAGCCATAATTTTTGCTCTTATTTATTATCTGAGAAAGCGAAAAACCGGAAAAGGCCTTTTTGAAGCAGCTCCGAAACCCAAACTGCCTCCGCATATTATTGCATTGGATGAGTTAGAGCGCTTAAAGCATAAAAAACTCTGGCAGGCCGGACAAACCAAGCCGTATTATACAGAACTCACAGATATTGTAAGAGTCTATATTGAAGGACGCTACAATGTGGCTGCAATCGAAATGACCTCTGATGAGATTCTGGAAGGAATCAGTAAGTTTGGAATCAATAAAGAGGCCATCACTAAAATTAAAGATACTTTGCTCCTTGCCGATTTGGTGAAATTTGCCAAAGCTCAGCCATTGCCTCTCGAAAATGATAGTTGTTTGAATAATTGTGTCGATTTTATTCAGGAAACAAAAGCAACCAAAGCGGAAGCAATCCAGGAAAATATGAATAGCGAACCGATACAAAAAATGAATTAATTATGTACGAAAATATTGAGTTTGCGCATCCTTTTTATTTTTATGCATTGATTCTGATACCATTACTCGGTATATGGTACTACTTCAGGTATAAAAAGCTTCATGCAAATATTCAGGTTTCTTCGCTTTCACTGTTTCAACTCCAAAAAGCCGGATGGAAAGTTTATGCGCGACATTTGCCTTTTGTTCTGCGCATGCTGGCACTTAGCGCTCTTATTATTGCTTTAGCTAGGCCACAATCGAGTACAAGCCGGCAGGATGTTTCCGTAGAAGGAATCGATATTGTTACTGCCCTTGATATTTCGAGTAGTATGCTGGCCGAAGATTTTAAGCCCAACCGCCTTGAAGCTGCGAAAAATGTTGTTGTGGATTTTATAAAAGGTCGTCCAAACGATCGGGTTGGCCTGGTGGTTTTTAGTGGTGAGACCTTTACCCAATGTCCTTTAACAACCGATCATACTGTAGTGCGGAATATGTTTCGTGATATTAAAAGTGGTATGATTGAAGATGGTACTGCTATTGGCGATGGGCTTGCAACAGCAATTAATCGTTTAAAAAACAGTGCTGCAATTAGTAAAGTTGTGATATTGCTTACCGATGGAGAAAATAATGCAGGAGCTATTGATCCGGTTTCCGCGGCAGAAATCGCTAAAAAATTCGGGATCCGTGTGTATACCATTGGCGTTGGACGCGAAGGAACTGCTCCCTATCCTTTTGATACGCATTTTGGGAAACAATATCAGAATGTGGAGGTGAAAATAGATGAAGAATTACTCACGGAAGTAGCAAACATTACTGATGGTAAGTACTTCAGGGCTACCGATAATAGAAAATTAGAGGATATCTATCAGGAAATTGATAAGCTGGAGAAATCCAAAATTGATGTAACAGAATTTCAGAAAAAGACTGAGGAATACCTTCCTTTGGTTCTTTTGGCCCTCGGCTTCATATTACTGGAATTTTTATTAAAAAATACTGTTTTAAGAACTTTGCCATAATTGATGATCTATGCAAACGATGATTCGATTTGAAAACCCTGCTTTTTTTTATGCACTGATACTGATTCCTGTGATGATCATTCTTTTTTGGATGATGATGCACTGGAGAAAAAAAGCATTGCATTCTTTTGGCGATTGGAATGTGATCGGAAAGTTAATGCCCGATAAGACCAATGGCCGTTTTGTCCTGAAATTTATATTGATTGCTTTGGCATATACATTTGCCGTGCTGGCTGCAGTGAATCCTCAAATTGGTTCAAAAATCGAGAAAGTGCAGCGCAAAGGGATTGATGTCGTTGTTGCACTTGATGTGTCCAATAGTATGCTTGCCGAAGATATTAAGCCAAGCAGGCTTGAGGCGTCAAAACTTGCGATTTCGAGATTGATAGAGCGTTTGCAAGGCGATCGCATCGGGATTATCGTTTTTGCAGGAAAAGCCTATACTCAATTGCCAATAACTACCGATTATTCGGCTGCACGGATGTTTCTATCAACCATCAATACCGATATTGTGCCAACTCAGGGCACTGCAATTGGTGAAGCAATTAGCATGGCCGAAACTGCGTTTAAAACGGATGATGATCATAATAAAGCCATTATTGTTATCACTGATGGGGAAAACCATGAAGATGATGCAGTAAATGTTGCCAAAGCGGCTGCTGAGAAAGGAATCCATATTTATACGATTGGTATGGGGTTGGCCGATGGTGGTCCAATACCGGTTTATAACAGTCAGGGAAAACAAAGTGGTTTTAAAAAAGACCGACAGGGAAATACGGTCATCACACGCTTGAATGAAAAGATGTTGGCGGATATTGCCGAGGCCGGAAACGGTGTATATGTGCGTGCAAATAATACACGTGCCGGGGTAAATATGATTTTTGATGAAATTAATAAATTGGAAAAATCTGAAATTGAAGCACGTATGTTTTCTGATTATGAAGACCGATTTCAGATCTTCCTCGTGATTGCCCTTGTTCTTTTGGTTTTTGAAGTCCTGATCCTCGAAAGAAAAACAGGATTGCAAAAAAAGTTTAAATTGTTTGAAACACATTAAATTTGTGGAAAATGAAGTGGATTCGTTATAGTGTTTTTCTTTTTGCATTTTTGCCCCAAATTCTTTGGGCTCAGTCGGAAAATAGCCTTATCCGCAATGGAAATGATAAATATACTGAAGGTCAGTTTAATGAGGCTGAAATCGATTATCGAAAATCCCTCGAAAAAAATGCAAGTTCTGTAAAAGGAACCTACAACCTGGCAAATGCTTTGTATAAACAAAAGAATTATGAGGAATCGAATAAATTATATGGCTCGGTAGCACAACAGGATTTATCGGACAATCAAAAAGCTGATGCCTTTTATAATTTGGGAAATACTTTTTTGGAGCAAAAGAAGTTTCAGGAAAGTATTGATGCCTATAAAAATGCCCTTAGATTAAATCCTGATGATGAAGATTATCGCTATAATCTGGAATATGCACGCCAGATGCTTCAGCAACAACAACAACAGCAACAACAACAGCAACAGGATCAGAAAGACAATAAAGATCAGGATCAAAAAGATCAGCAAAATCAGGACCAGAAAGATCAACAAAATCAGGATCAGAAGGATCAACAGAAACAGGATCAACAGAAACAGGATCAACAACAAGATCAACAGAAGGATCAAGAAAAGCAGGATCAGCAACAAAATAAGCAACCACAAGATCAGAAAGATCAACAGCAAAATGCTGACCAGCAGAAGCAACAGCAGCAGCCCCGCGAAATATCGAAAGAAGATGCTGAGCGTATGCTCGAAGCGATGAAGAATGATGAGAAAAAAACCATGCAGAAAGTGAAGATGCAAAAAGTAAAAGCATCACGTGTGAAAATTGAGAAAGATTGGTAATTTTTTTAATTTGCTTACTTTTGAACAAGAATAATTGACCCTAACAAATGAGCAAAATATGTTGAAGAAGATTTTAATAATAACAACATTCATATTTGTAGCCATAAGTCTCAGTGCTCAGGTCGCATTTAAAGCTGCGGCACCTGCACGAGTAGCTGTCGGGCAAAGTTTTAGAATGGTCTATAGTATTAATGCCGATGCCAGAAGTTTTCGCGGGCCTGCCTTTAATGGTTTTTCAGTGCTTTCGGGTCCAAATCAATCGACAAACTCAAGCATTCAGATCATTAATGGGAAAGTATCCAAAAATCTGGAGCTTTCTTATACCTATATTCTACAGGCCAATCAGGAGGGTTCTTTTACCCTGCCGTCTGCAAAAGCTATTGTGGATGGGGAAGAAATAAGCTCTAATACCACAAAAATTACTGTTGTTAAAGGCAATAATCAAAATGCTGCGGGCAATAATAGCCAAAGTAGAAATAATTCTGGTGGCAATACCACCCAAAGTGGTGTGAGCAATGACGATGTTTTTATAAAGGCTTCCATCAGTAATTCCAGGCCAATGCAGGGCGCACAGATTATTGTTACCTACAAAATTTATACTCGTGTGGCTTTGGCTAATTTTAAAGTAAATAATGCTTCTACTTTCCAGGGGTTTTGGTCGCAAAATCTTTTGGATGAAAATCAGCGACTTCAACAGACCCGAGAGTACATCAATGGAGAAGAATATATTTCTGCCATCATTAAAAAAGTAGCCCTATTTCCCATGAAAAGCGGGAAAATAGAAATTGAACCTATGGATGTGGATGTCGTGGCTCAAATCCGTTCACAAACAAAAAGACGGTCTTCCGGTGATCCGTTTTTCGATTCCTTTTTCAATGATTCATTCTTTAATTCATCCTATAATAATGTCGAGAAGAACCTGAAATCTAGGCCATTAATAGTTGATGTCCAACCATTTCCTACTATGAACAAGCCTGCAGGTTTTGAAGGTGCTGTTGGCTCTTTCCGCCTAAATGCCAGCATCGATAAAAGTGCCCTGAAAACAAATGAAGCCCTTACTCTGAAATATACAATTTCAGGTCGAGGCAATATTCAATTGGTTGAATTGCCGGAAATTAATTTTCCTCCCGATTTTGAAGTCTATGATCCGAAAGTCAATAATAGAATAAGCACCAACGATGATGGGGTTAGCGGAACGAAAACCTTTGAATACCTCATTATTCCGCGTAGTGCTGGAAGCTTTGAGATTCCCTCTGTATCTTTTTCTTTTTATGATGTCGATAAAAAAAATTATGTCAGCCTCAAATCACCTGAGTACACAATTGAAGTAGAAAAGGGCAATGATAATGGCGGTGATGTTGCCTTTAAAGCAGGAAATCAGGAAGACATAAAATATATTGGCAGCGATATCAGGCATCTGAAATTGCCTCCTTTGGAATTGGTTCAAAAAGGTCAGTTTTTCTATGGCACAAGATTATTTTGGCTCTTTCTGTTTGCTCCGCCAATCATTCTTCTGATCAGTATTGTGTTGATTCGCAGCCTTCGTAAAAAGAAGGGCGATGAAGCTTTGATGAAGAATAGAAAGGCAAATAAAATGGCACGCCAGCGTTTGAAGAAGGCGACAGCTGCGCTTAAAAACAGGCAGGAGAGTGTTTTTTATGAAGAAATCTCACAGGCTTTATGGGGTTATATAGGCGATAAGTTTAATACTCCTCTGTCGGAATTGAGCGAAGAAAGCATTGGAAGTATTCTGAGCCAGTATAATGTGCCTCCAGAAGCAGTAGAAAAATTCCGTAAAACGCTGATTGATTGTGATTTTGCGCGCTTTGCCCCGGGAGATAAAGCCCAAATGATGGATAATATCCACAAAAGTGCTATTTCTTCCATTACCGAAATTGAGAAAAATATACGTTAATCGCCAATTAAGAAAAGTCATGAGAAAGTCGATCATCATATTTTTATTCTTTCTGTCAGCAGTGCTTTCTGCACAGGACTATACTGCCCTAATTGATTCTGCTGAAGCGCATTACAATAGTAAACTTTATAATAATGCCATCGCAGATTATCAAAAGGTGTTGGATGCTGGTTATGAATCCCCGGCATTATATTTTAATGTGGCCAATGCTTACTATAAAGCAGGAGACCTGCCTTCAGCGATTCTGTTCTACGAAAAAGCCTTAAAACTTGCACCTGCGGATGAAGATATTTTATACAATCTGGAGGTTGCCCGCAATCAAACTATTGATAAAATTGAACAGGTTCCGGAATTGTTTCATGAACGTTGGATGAAAAATGTTCATAATTGGCTTAATGCGGATGCATGGGCAGTAAGCTCCTTAGTAATTCTGCTTTTCTTATGCTTGTTTATTGGCCTATATTTTCTTTCGCGACGAATTGGCATCAGGAAATTAGGATTTTGGGGCGCTTTGATTGCCTTACTCCTCTTTGTGGTTTCATTTAGTATTGCGCAAAGAAAATTTCAACGTCTTTCTTCTGAAAATACAGCAATTATATTTTCACCTTCCGTAACCATCAAAAGTAGTCCCGATAAAGGAAGCGTCGATCTTTTTGTGCTGCATGAAGGTGCAAAAGTTGATCTGGTTGATGAAGTGGGTCAATGGTATAAAATCCGTATTGCCAATGGGAGTGTTGGTTGGGTTGAAGTTGGTTCATTAAAGAAGATATAATAGCCCTTGATCGAATAGGCCAAAGGGTATTTCGCACTAAAACTCAAAGTTAAACCCTTTTTTCTTCATTTCATTATATTTTTTTTTATTGAACTGGAATAGCTTAGGGGCTCTATGTGCAACACCTGTTTGCTTTTCATTTAGCTGTGTAAGAATATCCATTTTTATAATTTTTCGTCTGAAGTTTGGTTTGTCAAATTCTATATTAAGAATTGATTCATATAGCTTTTGTAGTGAAAGTAATGGGAACTTATTTGGCAAAAGATTAAAACCTATTGGTTCATAACGAACTTTCGCTTTTAATTGTGCCTGTGCACTTTCAATAATTTCTTTATGATCAAAAGGTAATTTAGGTAAATCGTATACGTTTACCCATTCCACATCACTAGCATCATGACCTATTGATATTGTGTAGTCACCAGGCTTCACTAAGGCATAATATGCAACAGTGATAACCCTTCTATTCGGGAATCTATTGACCTCACTAAAAGCCCCAAATTGCTCCATAAATGGCAGGCTTACACCTGTTTTTTCTTTCAGTACTCTTTGGGCTGCAGTTTCAATATTCTCTGTATACTTAATAAATCCTCCCGGTAAAGCCCATGAACCATATTCAGGATCAATAGCTCTTTTTATTAAAAGCACCTTTAATTTTTCTTCTTCAAACCCAAAAATCACACAATCTACAGAAAGAGGTTCAATTATTTTACCAGTATTCATATTGTCAGTATTACTATATTCTGAAAAAGAGTGAAAAAGTAATTGATTTTATAATATACAGTAAATCAGAATATTAAGGCAAAGATAATAAAAATTTTTCTAATTTCTCTTGCATTGACCAAATTTTGTTTGTATCCTTGTTGTCAATATGACTATAACGCTTTTTTATTATGACATATTTATCTCTCTACTTCTTACTTATATTAAGTGAGAGAGCATTTGCTCAAGTAAACTTAGTAGAAAATGGCTCATTTAAAAATGTAGCAACTGCCTCCAGGGCAGAAAAAATATTGCGTTTAAACTTAGGCCAGAAAAGCAAGTGGTCTTTTTACTATAGATTCAATTAGTATTGATGATACAATTCTTTTAAGACTTAATATAATATGAAAAAAACCGGTCTATTAATTATTACAGTTATATTCTGTATTTCATGTACAAATAATAAAGAAATGAAAAAAGATATTGAATATAAAGATGCATCTCTATCAATAGAGGAAAGGGTAGAGGATTTATTGTCTCGAATGACCTTAGATGAAAAATTAGCGCAAATAGTTGGAGTTTGGAATGAATCAGATGCTTTTTTAGATGAAGACAAAAGACTCAATTTAGACAGTTTACAGAAATATTATCCGAATGGTTTAGGACAGATAGCACGTTCTTTTGCTGGTTACTCTGCAACAGAGATGGCTCAAATCACCAATGAAATTCAAAATTATTTTGTAGATAAAACAAGATTAGGAATTCCTGTCTTATTTCATGAAGAATGTTTGCATGGTGTTATGGAAAATAATGCGATTAGCTTTCCTCACCCAATTGCAATGGCTGGAAGTTTTAATACTGAACAAGTTGAAAAAGTATATAGCTACATTGCCGAAGACGCACGTTGCAGAGGAGCCCGATTAGCTCTAACACCTGTTTTAGACGTTGCTCGAGATCCGCGTTGGGGTCGTGTTGAAGAAACCTATGGGGAAGACCCTTACTTAATCGCGCAAATGGCTACATCGGCAGTTCGTGGTTTTCAAGGATACAATGATTCTTCATATTTAGCTTCTAATAAAGTTATGGCAACTTTAAAACACTTTGCTGCTCATGGTCAACCAGAAGGTGGTAATAATTGTGCGCCAGCGAATTATTCAGAAAGAGTGTTGCGTGAAGTATTCTTATTTCCTTTTGAGTTCACTATCAAAAACGCAAAGCCAAAAGCTATTATGGCTTCATATAATGAAATTGATGGAGTGCCTTCACATACAAGTACATGGTTATTAAAAAAGATATTGCGCGATGAATATTTATTCGATGGGTTTGTAGTTTCTGATTATTATGGCATTGAACAACTTGAAGAGCGTCATCATACTGTTGCAACTTTACAAGAAGCAGCAAAACAAGCTTTAATGGCTGGTGTTGATATTGAACTCCCAGAACCAAATGCATATATTCTTTTAAAAGAGCTTATTGAAAATGACGAATTAGATGAAGCTTACTTAAATAATGCAGTGAGAAGACTTCTTCATTATAAGTTTTATGCAGGTTTATTTGATTCCCCTTATGTGGTTGTTGAAGATGCAAAGGCAATTTCAGAAAGTAAAGAAGCTGTAAAATTATCCTATGAAATTGCTTCAGAAAGCGCCATTCTATTAAAGAATGACGATATACTTCCCCTTACATCTCAGAATAAAACTATTGCTGTAATTGGACCAAATGCAAAATATCATGCTATTGGCGGATATTCTTGTCCGAATGAAAATTTCAAAACTATTTACCAAGGCATTGAAGAGAAGTTTGGAACAAAAAACAGGGTTTTATATTCAAAAGGTTGTGGTATCACTACCGACGATGGTAGTTGGTTTGAAGATGAAGTAAAACGCACTTCTGAAAAAGAGGATAGACTGCTTTTGCAAGAGGCTATAACAGTTGCAAAACAATCAGATGTAGTTATATTGTGTATTGGTGGAAATGAACAAACTTCTCGTGAGGCATGGCAAGAGAACCATTTAGGTGATAGAACAGATCTTCAAATGGTTGGACTACAAAATGAATTATTTGAAAGTTTATATGCACTCAAAAAACCAATTATTGTTGTACTAAATCATGGCAGACCTTTAGCAATTACTGAAATTGATAAAAAAGCAAATGCAATTATTGACTGTTGGTATTTAGGTCAAGAGTCGGGTCGGGTAGTTGCCGATATTATTGATGGAACTATTAATCCTTCAGGGAAATTGGCTATTAGTATTCCGCGTTCGGTTGGGCATATTCCTTCGTATTATAATTATAAACCAACCGCACGTAGAGGTTATTTATTTGATGATGTAACTCCTTTATATGATTTTGGTTATGGGCTTTCATATAGTGAATTTGATATAACGAATGTACAAGCAAAAGCCACTAATAATGAAACTATTGAGGTGTCCTTAGATATAACAAATATGGGTGATTATGATGGCGCTGAAGTAGTTCAACTATATGTTAATGATGTTGTGTGCTCAGTTACACGACCAGTAAAAGAGTTAAAAGCTTTTAAGAAAGTCACACTTAAAAAGGGGGAATCTCAAAGGGTACAATTTAGTCTTTCAAAACATGATTTATCATTTTATGATCAAAACATGAATTTCAATTTTGAACCAGGCGAGTTTAAACTGCTTGTGGGCACTTCATCAAATAGTGAGGATTTAACGGAAATTCTTGTAACACTAAACTAAGATGAAAAACTTTAATCTGTTAATAATCATAGGCTTTATTGCTTTGAGTGCTTGTAATTCAGACTCTCTGTATAAGGATTCAAATTATTCAATTATGGAGAGAACAGAAGATTTATTACAAAGAATGACATTAGAAGAAAAAGTAGCGCAACTAAATCTGATTGCTGCTAAATCTGAAACTAATGATGCCGAATATATTGATGGAGAGATTCGTAAAGGAAAAGTTGGTTGCGTTTTAAAAAGTAATGGTGTAGAAACGAATTACCACCTACAACGAATTGCCGTAGAGGAATCTCGCTTGGGTATTCCAATTATGTTTCAAGAAGACGTAATTCATGGCTATAAGACTATCTTTCCAAGTCCAATGGCAGAAGCTTGTAGTTGGAATTTATCATCAATAAGAACGGCTGCTTCTATTGCTGCCAAAGAAGCTGCAGCTTCTGGAATACATTTAACATATGCTCCAATGGTCGACATCTCCCGTGATCCCCGTTGGGGAAGAATTGTTGAGGGTGCTGGTGAAGACCCATATTTATCTTCACGTATTGCTTATGAACGCGTAAAAGGTTTTCAAGGCAATGATTTAAGTGATTCTTCAACTATTGCTGCTTGTGCGAAACACTTTATTGGTTATGGTGATGCTTTAGCTGGTAGAGATTATAATATTGGTGATTTTTCTGAAAGAGAAATGCGGGAAATTTATCTTGACGCATTCAAAGCAGCTATTGATGCCGATGTAAAAAGTATTATGTGTGCATATTCAGCAATTGATGGAATTCCAGCAACTGCAAATGAAGAAATCCTTGTTGATTTATTACGAAACGAATTAGAGTTTGGAGGCTTACTGATTACCGATTGGAGAACACTTGAAAATCTTATAAAGATTGGAGTAGCTGCCGATAAAACAGAGGCTGTTCAGCAAGCAATAAATGCACAGGTTGATGTAGATATGGTTTCTGAATTTTTTAGTGATAAGCTCGTTGAATTAGTGCAAACTGGAAAAATTGACGAGTCTGCTGTTGATAGAGCTGCAGCAAGGGTTTTAGCACTTAAGTTTGAATTAGGTTTGTTTGATGACCCATATAAATACTTAGATAAAAAACGCGAAGAAACGGTGCAGTCGTCATTTGAACATTTGCAATTTGCAAGAAAATCTGCTGCCGAATCAATGGTCTTGCTTAAGAATGAGAATAACATTTTGCCAATTCAAGAAACCATAAAACATATTGCCGTTATTGGTCCACTTGCCGATAGAAAGAAAGATTTAATGAGTTGGTGGGGAGCTGAATATTCACAATGTAATATAGACGATGTTACTTCAATAGTAGAGAGTATACAAACAGTTGCAAATACAGGCACAAAAATTTCATATGCGCGAGGTGTAATTTTAGATGGCTTTGAGAAGAAAGGATTAGAATTAATTGATGAAGCAGTAGCCATTGCAAATCAAGCAGATGTCGTAGTTCTAGTGCTTGGTGAAGAGTATTGGATGAGCGGAGAAGGAGGAAGCGTGAGTGAGTTAAGTTTACCCGGTGCTCAAAATGAATTATTAGAAGCTATTCATAAAACCGGAAAACCTATTATTACAGTATTGGTAAACGGTCGTCCATTTGATTTTAGAAAAGTGAAGGAATATTCAAATGCTATTCTTGAAGCATGGCAACCTGGCACAATGGGTGGTTTTGCTGTTGCCGATATATTATTTGGAAAAGAAAATCCATCGGGTAAATTAGTAATGACTATGCCTTTAAATACAGGACAAATTCCAATATTTTATAATTACAGACGAACATCTCATGATTTTGATATCCGTGAAGAACAATCACGCTTTGCAAATAATTACCTAGATATCTCAACAGAGCCATTATATCCATTTGGATATGGATTAAGCTACTCTGAATTTGAGTATTCAAATTTTTCTGTTGCAGTGAAAAATGACAGTATACATGCTTCTGTTGATGTTAAAAATATAAGCTCAGTCGCTGGAAAAGAGGTTGTGCAGTTATATGTGCAAGATATAGTTGCTTCAGTTGCGCAACCACACATCCGTTTGAAAGGATTTGAGAAAATTACATTAAAAGCAGGAGAGCAAAAAACAGTCGAATTTCAACTACATACATCAGATTTAACTCTCATAAATAAAGAAATGAAAGAGGTGTTTGAAAAAGGGGTTTTTGAAATATTTGTTGGCCCAAATTCAGTGGACCTTGTCGGCATACAGGTAGAAATAAACTAGTTTAAATATATGAGCATTTTTTTAGGAATAGATTTAGGTAGTTCTAGCATAAAAGTATCGGTTTTTGATGGCTTATTACAAAAAGAGATTGCCTCAGGCTTTGCACCAAAACAAGAAATGGAAATTATTGCTGTGCAAAAAGGATGGGCAGAACAAGATCCAGAAACATGGATTTCTTATATAAAAGAATGTATTACAGAAATTGGAAAATCAGTTGACCTTTCATCGATTTCAGCAATAGGAATTAGCTATCAAATGCATGGGCTAGTGTGCGTTAATAAAGACTGCGAAGTTTTACGTCCTGCAATTATTTGGTGCGATAGTAGAGCTGTGGAAACGGGTCAAACTTTTCTTCCAGATGTTGGCGCTCAACAATGTTTCGATAAAAGCTTAAATCTACCTGGTAATTTTACTATTTCAAAACTGAAATGGATTGAGCAAAATGAACCAGAAAACTATAAGAAGATCTATAAATTTATGCTTCCAGGTGATTATGTAGCAATGCGTTTAAGTGGAGAAATTAGCACAACTGTTTCTGGCTTGTCTGAAGGTATTGCATGGGATTTTAAGGAGCATAAAACAGCGCATTATCTTTTTGATGCTTGGGGATTAAATTCAAATATGATTCCTGAAGTATTTGATAATGTTGGGAAACAAGCAGAGGTTTCTCAAAATGCAGCTCAAGAGTTTGGCTTAAAACAAGGTGCCCTCATTAGTTACAGAGCAGGAGATCAACCTAATAATGCACTTTCTTTAGGTGCTGTAAATGCAGGCGATTTCGTTGCAACCGCAGGTACTTCTGGTGTTGTATATGGAGTTACTGATACTATTGCAACTGATGAAAAATCAAGAGTAAATGTTTTTGCTCATGTGAACCACTCAAAAGAACATCCTCATCTCGGAATTCTAATGTGTATCAATGGTTGCGCTATTTTAAATAATTGGGCGCAATCAAATTGGGCAACAGAGAATTTATCATATGAAGAAATGAATTCTTTAGCAGCCACTATTAATGTAGGAAGTGATGGACTTTTAATGTTGCCTTTTGGCAATGGAGCAGAGCGAATTTATGAAAATCAAGATATTGGAGCATCACTGCATGGTTTGCAGTTTAATATTCATACCAGAGCTCATTTGTATAGAGCCGTGCAAGAAGGAATCGCCTTTTCGTTTAAAAGCGGATTTGATATCATAGAATCTGTTTTCGATGCTAAGCCAAAAGTAATTAAAGCAGGCACTGCAAATCTTTTCTTAAGCGATGTATTTTCTCAAACAGTGACAAATTTATTGAATATCCCTATTGAATTGTATGACACAAATGGAGCATTAGGAGCAGCAAGAGGAGCTGCTATTGGCACTGGTTTTTATGCAACTTACGAACAGGCGTTTGAGGGTTTAGAGATGCTTAAAAAATACGAGCCAGAACAAAATTCACATATTCATGAAGTGTATGAGAATTGGAAAAAGATATTAGATAAAAATTTAGATAAATAATTATATAGAATTGAAAATATTATGGAGTTTTTTAGAGGAATTGAAAAAATAAAATTTGAAGGAAAAGAATCGTGTAATCCATTAGCATTTAAACACTATGATGAAAATCTAGTAGTGAATGGAAAAACCTTAAAAGAACATTTACGATTTGCTGTTGCATATTGGCATTCATTCTGTGGAACAGGTGCCGATCCATTTGGTGGAGGAACACGTGAACTGCCATGGCTTTTGTCTACGGATGCCATTTCTAAAGGAAAAACAAAAATGGATGCTGCATTTGAGTTTTTCACAAAACTAGGTGTTCCGTTTTATTGTTTTCATGATTTCGACCTTGTTGATGAAGGTGAAACAATTGCTGAATCTGAAAAAAGATTATACGCTATAACAGAATATGCAAAGCAAAAACAAGACGAATCTGGTGTTAAATTATTATGGGGAACTGCAAACCTGTTTTCTCATGCGCGTTATATGAATGGCGCAGGAACGAATCCAGATTTTAAAGTATTGGCACATGCTTCTGCGCAGGTAAAAAATGCTTTAGATACTACTATAGCCCTGAATGGCCAAAACTATGTTTTTTGGGGCGGTAGAGAAGGTTATATGAGTTTGCTTAATACAAAAATGAAACAAGAACTCGATAATTTTGCGCGTTTTTTACATTCTGCTAGAGACTATGCTCGCGCAAATGGTTTTAAAGGAAAGTTTTTTATTGAACCAAAGCCAATGGAGCCTTCTAAGCACCAATATGATTTTGATGCTGCAACAGTAATTGGTTTCTTACGTCAGTATGATTTACTCGATGACTTCTCGCTAAATATTGAGGTAAATCATGCAACATTAGCGCAACATACTTTTCAGCATGAGCTACAGGTTGCTGCCGATAATAATTTATTAGGCAGTATTGATGCGAATAGAGGAGATTATCAAAATGGCTGGGATACAGATCAATTTCCAAATAATGTTCAAGAATTAGTTGAGGCATGTTTGGTTATAATTCAAAACAATGGCTTTGGTGGAGGAGGAATAAACTTCGATGCTAAAGTAAGAAGAAATTCAACCGACCTTGAAGATCTGTTTATTGCCCATATTGGAGCTATGGATGCCTTTGCTCGTGCATATATTGCTGCAGATAAAGTATTAAAAAAGTCAAATTATTTAGAGTTGCTTAACAATAGGTATGCAAGCTTTAATAGTGGTGATGGAAAGAAATTTACAGAAGGAAAATTAAGCTTAGAAGAATTGTCTGCAATTGCAAAATCGCAGTCGGCTCCTGAAATGATAAGTGGTAAGCAAGAACTATATGAAATAATCATTCAAAATAGCATTTAGAATCTTTGCCGCAGAAAAAAGGCAAATTAGGAAGCTTAGATATACATCAATGGAACAATATTAAAACTGGTGAGTACATTTCAATAAGTCCTGAAAAAGATGGAGTACAATATGGATGACATAGGAATACAAACTCAGAATGGAGTAGTTTCAATTGCTGATAACTATGAAACAAAAGGATTTAAAGCAGTAATTCGACTACAGCGTTCACAACGCTAATTATTAAAATGGGGTTGCTTAAAAAAAAATATCATGAAAAACTTTTATCTTGTTTTTATAACATTAGTCGTTACCATTGGGGGTTTGCTTTTTGGTTATGATACGGCTGTAATTAATGGTGCAATTGGAACCTTAGAAAGCTATTTTATCGAACCCTTAGTTAACAATGAACAGATATTTTTAAAGGTAGTTGTTGAATATAAAATTCTTCTTGTAGGTGTTGTATCTATTATTGCATTTACAATATTCTCATTCTTACGTAAGTTATTCACTAAAAGGAGATTTGCTTCATCAATTATTGTGCTGGCAATTACCTATATAGGCACTTTGTCGTATGTGTTAAGTATAGATGCAGTAGTGTCAGAACAAATGCTGAATTCAATTAATGGATTTACAATCTCCAGTGCACTTATCGGTTGTATAATTGGTGGCTCTCTTGCCGGTTTTATAGCTCAGAAGATAGGTCGAAAAAGAGGCTTAATAATTTCATCATTTTTATTTCTTATATCCGCTATAGGTTCTTCCTTTCCAGACATTCTAAATTTTTTCGGAATGGAAGTTATTTCAAATTTTATATTCTATAGAATTATTGGAGGGATAGGTGTGGGAATAGCTTCAATGCTATCGCCAATGTATATAGCAGAAATTGCTCCAGCACATAAACGTGGAAAATTGGTTTCATGGAATCAGTTTGCTATTGTGTTTGGAATGCTTGTAGTTTTCTTTGTTAATTATATGATTGTAAAAGGTCAAACCGAAGAATGGATTCAAACAGTTGGTTGGAGATATATGTTTTTATCGGAAATAATACCGGCAACATTATTTGGCGTATTATTATTTTTTGTTCCCCGTACACCGCGTTTTCTTATCTTGAAAAAAGAACATGAAAAAGCATTGAACGTACTACAAAAGATTGAAGGAAAGGAAAATGCAAATATCCGAATAGCATCAATTGAAGAATCCCTTAAAGAAGAAACAAGACCTTGGTTAGCATATGGTTCAAGGGTATTAATTATTGGAATTTTATTATCGGTATTTCAACAACTTGTAGGCATTAATGTTGTGCTTTATTACGCATCTAAAATCTTTAATAATATGGGAGCTTCAACAGAAAGTTCCTTACTGCAAACAATTATAGTTGGTTGTATAAATATTGCATTTACTGTTCTAGCAATACTAACTGTTGATAGGTTTGGAAGAAAACCTTTATTAATAATTGGCGCTTTTGTTATGGGAGCAAGTATGTTTGGCTTAGGTACAAGTCTATATTTTAATCAAATAGGGGTGTTGAGCCTTGTGTGGATGTTAGTATATGTAGCGGCATTTGCCATGTCGTGGGGACCTGTTACATGGGTAATGTTATCTGAGATTTTCCCAAATTCTATAAAAGGGGCAATGTCTATTGCTGTTGCAGCACAATGGTTAGCGAATTTGCTTATATCATGGACATTCCCATTATTAAATGATAATTCAACATTAACTGAATTATTTAATCATGGCTTGTCGTATTGGATGTATGGTGTATTTTCAATTCTAGCAGCCATTTTTGTCATAAAGTTTATTCCGGAAACAAAAAGAAAATCTTTAGAAGAGATAGAAAATATATGGAAAAAATAGTTCAATCCTAAATGTCTTTGTTTAAACAATAAAAGAGGCCGGTAGATCAATACATAATACATCTCCTCCCATCAGTCGTCAAATGAACTTATGATAAGTGTGTATTTGCAAGTTGGGTGATTTTCAATTCGATTTTTTTAATAATTGATCGTGGGAAATTATTGGTGTCGAATGATAACTGATGGCGTGATCGTGCATCGAAAAAAATTAAAAGAAAGTTATTTGTAGCTGATCAGTTGTCTGCTGATTGCTACTCCCAAGGATTGCGGTTAAAAAGTAAAAAGCCAATTCTAAAGACGACACTCAGTGATTCGGGTTCCGTATCAAAATAATTTAACGACAGGCTTATTGGTCCAAGAAAGGTATGGTACACTAATGTTGTGTTTCCCATAAACGAACGGTATTCGAAAGCAGAACCATAAGTTGCTGTATAATCACTTTCCCTGATAATTTGTTCATACGGCTGAAAAATATATCCTTCCCACCTGATATCCAGATTTTTAATAATTGGATAGACAAGTTTCAAACCGGCTGCAGCATAATTATGTGCCCGATATCCCGGAAGAAAAAGTGTTTGACATTCGGGAAATGGTTCAAATGCTGGTGCTGCAAGCAAGGTGCTGGTATAATTTTCCCTTAATGGAAAATTAGAGACAACCGCTTCTCCGTAAAATCCTAGTTTTAAGCGGCCAATATGTTCAAAATAATTGTCGTAGCTCAGGCGGGCCATATAAATATGATGAAAGGTAGAGGTTTTTTCGCCTGCTTTTTCGTAACCCGTAGAACCCGTTGTCATTTTTTCTTCACCGGAAATATAGCTGGCCGTAATTTTTAAGCGGGCTCCGGCACTGGCATATTGTTTCCTGTTCAGCGAATTAATGTCGAAACTAAGATAAGGGGAGATATAGTTAAAATCGGTTTTGTCTGCAGTGTCGTTTCTTGTAAAAAGGTTGTCTTGGTAATATTCATCACGCGAATAGCCTATGTCCAACCCAGCTTCCAATATTCCCTTATTTGTATAAGGACTAGTAATATTTAGGTTAACATTGTTTTGCTGGCGCAACAAATAAGATGGATTTTCATCGAGAAAGAAATAGGTTTTGTTTTTAAAATAATTGCGATAGTTCAGCGTAAAGGATGCGGCAATTGTGAAGGGTGTTTTTCCGCTAAAATCAAAACGCATTCCGGTATGTAGGGAAGAATAGAATTGGCCAAAATACCCGTTTATCGTGTATTGCGAAGCATTGTGGCCTAATTTTCTGTAGCGCAACTCCACGAAGCCTTCATTCGAAGTGTTGGAAGCAATACTGCCTCCAAACTGTACTTCGAAAGGTTTCGATTCTTCTACATTAAGGCGCAGCATATAGCGTTCCCGATTTTTATTGTAGATCATTTCCGGAAAAATATATTGTATTTGTTCCTCTGCCAAAAGCTTGAAATAGGCTGTTTTGGCCTCCGCTAAACTGATGCTGTCCTTTTTTTGGATAAATTGTCTGCGGATGTATTCTGTAGCATGGGTTTTGACGCCCCGAATATCAATTGTGTCAATAATATAAGGGGGTATTTTTTCTTTAAATGCAGTTCTTTTTGCGTTTCTTTTTTCGCTGCTCTCAAATTGGCTGATTGCTTGAAGAATTTCCGGCATGGCATGAAGTGCAGCTTGATAGCCTGAGTCGATAAATGCCCTCGCTGTGCTGAAATCAACGAGGTCGACAGGCCCGGTCTTGGGTTCAATAAGAATGCCTTTATCCAGAATTACACTATAATTGGTTTTGGCCATTAGCATATTCTGAATCTGTGAAACAATATTGTCTTTATCAGGATTCGAATAATTTCCGGCAACCTTACTACCGATAATCATTTCAGGATGCCACGTTTTTATTGCTACATCTGTTGGAAAATTATTATACATCCCACCATCAAATAGTAATTTCCCGTCAATAATAATCGGCTTAAAATAAAATGGAAAGGTCATTGAAGCCCTTATGGCACTGCCTAATTGCCCGTTTTTTAATACAATAGCCTGATTTGAATCAATATCTGCAGCAATGCAACGAAAGGGCAGATACAGATTTTCAAAATTATATGATGCTGCAGCAGATGGTCCAGCAAAGAATTCCATAAACTGAAATTCCATCACATAAGGATTGATGATGTTTGTTGGAAGCAGTGGTTTGATATTTTTCCCGCCTTCCAATTCTATAGAAACCCAGGAAGCATTGGGCCTGTTCTGTTTATAATAATAGATGTATTGGTCTTCGATATCGCCACTGGCCCATTTCTGAAAATCAGAAGAAGTAACGATTTTCTCCATTTCTTCAATAGTATAGCCTGCAGCATACATTCCTCCAATAATCGCTCCAATGGAAGTGCCTGCAATATAATCAATGCCAATATCATATTGCTCCAATGCTTTGATAACGCCGATATGGGCTGTGCCTTTTGCTCCGCCACCGCTTAATATTAAAGCAGTTTTTTGCGCTTGCACCCTCTGTGTAGCTAGCAGGAGAATTGCGAAAAGCAATATGTATAGTTTTTGCACTGTTGAAGCGGATTACTGTTAATGCTCTTATATAGAGTGCAAATTTAAAAAGAGGTTGCTTCATATTGCAAATTTTTCAAGTTATTTCCCGAAATCGCATCAAACAAGCTCTTTTAAAAACGTATAGGCTTCACCGAAGGCCTTTTACTTCTGTACTGCAAAAAAAAATCTTAGATTTTATCCAAAGCCTGAGACAAATCATTGATGATATCATTAATATCTTCGATACCAATGGATATACGGATTAATCCTTGCGTGATGCCGGCAAGCTCCTGATTTTCGCGTGAAATTTTTGCATGGGTCATGGAGGCAGGATGTTGTATCAGGGTTTCTATTCCTCCCAATGATACTGCCAAAATAGCGAGATGAACATTATCCATCACTGTTTTTCCTGCTTTCAGTCCGCCTTTTACCTCAAAGCTGATCATTGCTCCGGGACCAGACATTTGTTTCAACGCCAGTTCGTATTGAGGATGGCTTTTGAGGCCGGGATATTTTACCCATTCAATTTTTGGATGCTTTTCAAGGAATTCTGCTACTTTAATCGCGTTTTTCTGAGCCCGGTCCATACGGATTCCAAGGGTTTTTAATCCTCGGCGAGTCAAGTAGGCTTGGTTGGGATCCATATTGCAACCCATATTTACCATGGTAGCACGAAGGAGTTTATAGTCTTCTTCTGTTTTTCCAACAATCATCCCGGCAACGATATCTGCATGGCCATTAATAAATTTCGTCATGGAATGCAGGACAATATCGGCACCAAGATCAAGCGGCTTTTGTAAATAGGGGCTACAAAATGTATTATCTACGCATACTTTTATATTTTTCTCTTTCGCCAAGATGCAGATGGCTTCAATATCACTTATGGCAATTGTTGGGTTTGCGGGCGTTTCTAAATAAATCAGGCGCGTATTGGGCTGTATTGCTGTTCGAACATTTTCGATATCAGTAGTATCAACATAGGACGATTCTACGCCAAATTTGCTGAAATAGTTTTCCATCACAAGGCGTGAAGGACCATAAACCGCATTATGACTCACTATATGTGCGCCTTGCGAAAGGTATGCCATATAAACTGTTGTTACTGCACCCATTCCGCTGCCTGTGCCCACGCCGCCAAAGCCATTTTCCAGTTCTGCTACGGTTTTCTCCAGGTCTGCTATTGTTGGATTTCCTAAACGTGTATAAATATAGCCATCATCTTCGCCGGCAAAACAAGCTGCACCATGGTCTGCATCTTTAAAGGAAAATGTAGATGTTTGGTAAATTGGGGTTGTTGCGCTCCCCAATGAGTCTTTGTGGCCTCCGGCATGAATAAGCTTTGAATTGAAACCTGCATTTTTTGTGTCCATAAAAATAGTTTTTTAATCGTATGAGTACCTAAAACTACGATAGAAACAATGCGGAGACAAAATCGTTTATTCAAAAGCTAAAATCTATTCCTCCTCCGGTTTATATTGTGCATAATGATCCCATTTGTCGATAACACTTTGAAGATCATCAGCGAGAGCTGTTTCAAAATAGATATTCTTTCCGGTGGTAGGATGAACAAAGCCTAAAGATCGGGCATGTAGGGCTTGTCGCGGCAACATAGTAAAGCAATTTTGCACAAACTGCTTGTATTTAGTGAATGTCGTTCCTTTTACAATACTTTGGCCACCATAAGTGATGTCGCCAAATAATGGGTGTTTTATATGTTTGAAATGGGCGCGTATTTGATGCGTGCGGCCAGTTTCTAACTGGCAATCGATGAGGGTAACATAACCAAAACGCTGCAAAACACGGTAATGGGTTACTGCATGTTTTCCGCTGCTTCCATCCTCAAATACAAACATTACCTTCCGGTCGCGCGGGCTTCTGCCGATATGACCTGTAATTGTTCCTTCATCTTCATCAGGATCGCCCCAAATAAGGGCAGTATAATTTCTTTTGATGCTGTGGTCGAAGAATTGCCTTGCTAGTTTCGCCTGTGCTTCTTCTGTTTTTGCAACAACCAATAGGCCTGAGGTGTCTTTGTCGATGCGGTGCACCAAATAGGGAATGGCAGGCTTTTCAGGATTTTGTTGTTCAAAATGATAGATGAGTGCATTCAGTAATGTGCCTGTATAATTATTATAACCGGGATGCACAACAATTCCAGCTTTTTTATTTACGAGTATAACATCCTGATCTTCATAGACAATATCAATGGGAATGTCTTCGCCCACCATCTCTATTTCTATGGGTGGCGTTGGTAAATAAATGCGTACTTCATCCTCTGGGCGGATTTTGTAGTTTGGCTTTACAGCTTTTCCATTGACCAAAATAAGCCCTGCCTTTGCGGCATTTTGAATCTTATTCCTTGATGTGCCAACGATTTTGTTCAGCAACCATTTATCAATACGCAACAGACCCTGGCCTTTGTCTGCCTGAAAACAATAATGTTCATAGAGTTCCTCGTCCTGGGAGATGTCTGCTGGTTCTTTTTCCGACATGAGCTAAAATGTTCCTTTTACAAATTTCAGGCTTTGGGTTTCTGTAGTTTTTGTGTCAGTAACCCGAATGATATATACTCCTGAAGGGAACTCGCCCGTATTAATTTCTTTGCTCCAGGGGGCACTATAAACTTTTCTGCCCATCATATTAAAAATTTCTACCTGAACATATTGTGTGCGTTCCGGCCTGTCGTTATAGACAGTTTCTGTAAATGTTAGCGTAGAGTTATTGCTTGGCAGTGGATTTGGAAATACACTGATGTTGTTCGGCATATAGCCTTCTTTCACAGAATATTCTATTAATTGCTTGCCCATGACAGGTCGAATCATTAATGAGCCTTCATATTGCGATGTAAACCACTCATCATCAACCATATAATAAATGTTTTCCTGATTATTCCTATTGCGGTCAAAGCCTACATTCAGGTTGTCGTCAGTAGTTTGTATCCAGCCTACATAAAAACTGTTTCGAACAGCAACAGCTTCATCGAGATAGTACCTGACAAAGGTGTTGATGCCGTCTTCAAAAACAGGTTTTACAACCTCTGCCGTATTTAGCAATTCGCCGGGAATACCGTTATTGTCGCTCCAAACGCTGAGGTTAAAATAATGCTCGTTTCCTCCGGAAAGTGTATGATTGAAGAAAAAATCAACAGCTCGTATCGTGTCTTTATGGTTGATTTGGAAGCGGTAAGCTAATTTTGCGCCTGCCGGACTGAGCCCATATCCTGCTTCAGCAGAACCATCATCATAGGCATAGTAGTTGGTCATTTTCTGAACAAAATCAACGGTATCGCCTAAACTAAGGCTTGGTGTAATATCGCTGTTTACAATATGCCTGATGATAAATTCAACGCTATCGTTTGTTCCAAAAGGATCAACAGGTAAAATAAATTCAACAGGGGGCTTGGCAAAGGCCGGATGCGTTACAAAACCATCTTCATAATAGGGGTAAATTGGGTAGTTTCCTCCATCATAACTGAAAACGGGGCTGCCATCAGATTTTAATACTTTGTATTCGTAGTTCCCAAGATAGGTTGTTGTGTCGAGATTTGTTATGTAATTATGTACCGTATCACGCATTTCATTGGTGGGGTCATTGCTGTACTGGCTGTAAGGCATGGCTTCATAGTATTTCAGGAAGCTTTCGGGTTTTTCGCTGAAACCTATATAAGTATGCATGCTGTCTGCCGCAGAGCGATCTATATTTAGGTACACATAGTCGATATTCCAGTTGTCGGCATTACTTTGCCAACTGGGCAATGTTTCGTCGGCAAGACTGGCATAATTGTAGAAACGAAACTGAAAATCATTGCGATAGAAGAGCGCACTGTCTTGGATGGGTATTAAAACCTGCTGATTCCAATCCCCGACATATTTATAAAAAGTGTCGATTTTCATTCCAGCGACACTCCATATCCTTTGCCATTTTGCTTCAAGAATAATTGGATCGTATTCGATAATGCTGTCGTGCTCCGGGATAATTTCTACAATATTGCCTTCAAAGTCCCAAATGGTATCCGCCTCAACAAGAATAGTGTCGTTTGGAGTAAACAGTGTGTCCTCGGGTTCCAAGAGAAATTCCAAAACCAGAGAGTCTTTAACTTGCGGATCGTTCCCGCGTCCTTGTGGCTGATAATAAAAGGAAAAATACAAAGAATCCTTTTTCATTAAAGGGCGATGTTCGTCGCCAAAAACAGAGTCGAGCCTTATGGGTTGGGATGTCAGATAATCAGCAACAAAAAGAAAAGGGCTGGCATCGGGATATATTTTTCCGTATTGGTTGATTGCATCAAATGTGGCCACACCAATGTTTGGAGGAAACATCTGGATATTCCGGTTCACATAAGCAAAGCTGTCGACCCATAATTTTTGAGTAGGATAAGGGTCCATCTCACGAAAATCATCAAAAAAGGGCAGGCTCAGAGCGGCTTTGTCTTCCTGGATTGCTTTAAAATGAGGTGTCTGTTGTGCCTTTTTTACCAGAACAGGATTGTTTTGTAATTCGCTCAATATTTCTTGCGAAAAAAGCTGAGCAAAAGGAAAAAGGCAGATAAGGCTTATGGTTATAAATTTTTTCATTTTTTATTCGGGTATTTCGTATTCCAAACTGTCAATACTCAGTGAATCAATAGTATAAACTAAAATAAGGGAATCGAAGTTCATCTGATTTTCGGGGCACAGGCTAAAGCTTATGGATGAGCCCGGTTCCAAAACAGAATGTTTTTCATACATCGGACTTTGTTCAAAAACCCGATACAATCCATCCTCTTTATCAATTCCGGGTTGAATGTTTCCAATATTAAAACCACTGCTGTAAAGGGCTCTCAATGCCTGACGCCTGTTTAGCCCAATAAGGAAGGGAACAGGGTTTAAAGGGTTGTGCATACCTCGGGAAATAACAAGCGTGATTGGTGAGGATTTGATAAGTTCTGTTCCGGGAAGGATGGTGTCGTTATTAAATAATTGAAACTGAACGGCATTTCTATCAAAGCCATCAACAAATTTTAAGTGGCCAATGCTGAGTTTATTCATCTCCAATACTTCAATGGCTTGCCTGATGCTTAAGTCTTTGAGATTGGGCATCACAACCATTTCGGGTGAAGTAGCTACAATACTGACATAAATTTTGCGGCGTGGTTTTACATAGCTTTGAGGTGGTGGATCTTGTTTCACAATTGTTCCGGCAGGAAGATGATCATCATAGACCGAATCCATAACATGCATCCGTAAGCCGTTTGCAGAGGTATAAGCACTTAAGCTATCAATATGACTTCCTTCAAAATCAGGGATGCGCATACTCTCATCATGCAGTGTAAAATAGCTCAGCCATTGCACAACAACAAAAAAAATGAGAGCAATTGCGAAAATGCCCAGTCCTGAATGGATGTAAATTTGGCGGTATTTAGTGAAATGCCCGCGTATATTCATGTATCGTTCTTTTGGTATTTTTTAACTCACAAATTCCGGAATTATTGCCTTTCCGCCTGCAAAGATAATTGATTTGTTGAGAAGCAATACCTGCTTTGTCTTTCTAAATTAACCAAAGGGATAAATTTACTCACACTTGCCTCGATTCACCTGTGTACATGCCCCAATAATGATACATCTAATCTCTTTTTGGGCTTTTGTGCCCCCTTTCCCGTATCGCATTTTACGATCTCATTACCAGATTTATGCATTATTTAGTTTCGCTGTTGATATTTTTTTAATTAAATCTTATTGAGAGTGCCTAAAAAGACTGTAAATTGTTGCCCTATATTTCAAAAGAAAATTTGATGCATTATAACCGAGTTCTTATGAAGAAAAATATCGCTTTGATAGCTGGAGGGAACTCCGGAGAATACAGTATTTCAGTGAATAGCGCAGCAGCAGTAGCTCAACATATTGATCCGGATTTATTTAATGTGTACCGAATCCATATAAAAGGAATGGAGTGGACTTGTGTGCAAGGCGATGAAGTTGTTCCGGTGAATAAAGATGATTTCAGCATCAATTTGCATGGCACGAATATTCGTTTTGATTGTGTGTTTAATGCCATTCATGGGAGCCCCGGTGAAGATGGGAAGTTGTCGGGATATTTTGAAATGCTTGGTATTCCTGTTACTTCGGGCGATACCACCAACCTCGCTATTACTTTTAATAAGCATTATTGCAAACGTGTTCTGGCTGCTGAAGGCATTGCAATGGCGCATTCTAGAATATTGTTCAGGGGGCAGGAATGTGATTTTGATGCGCTCTCAACGGAGTTTTCTTTTCCTGTTTTCGTGAAACCAAATAATGGGGGCAGTAGCGTTGGGATGTCAAAAGTAATTCAGCCTTCCGCTTTGGAAGAAGCCGTTCAGCGTGCCTTTGTAGAGGATTCCCAGGTTTTGGTTGAGGAGTTTGTCTCCGGCAAGGAATTTTCCTGCGGCTTATATCAGCATAATTCTGAGGTCGTACCATTGCCCATTACGGAAATTATTAGTAAAAATGAGTTTTTCGATTATCAGGCAAAATACAACGACGAGCTTCATCAGGAAATAACACCTGCTGTTGTTTCGGACAAACTTACCGTTGAATGCCAGCAGCTGAGCCAAAAGATATATCAACTTTTAAACTGCAGGGGCGTTGTCCGAGTAGATTATATATTTGATGGGGCTGTGCTGCATTTTTTGGAAATTAATACAGTCCCCGGAATGTCATCGATGAGTATTGTGCCCCAGCAAGCTCGGGCTGCAGGATTTACTGATAAGGAGTTTTATACAATAATATTACAGGAAGCAATGAGGTGTTCTTAATAAACACTTTTTTAGTGTCCTAAAACCTTGATAATAAAGGATTATTTATTTACTTTTACAGCTTCATTGATAAAGGATCAAGCTTTATGCGTATACTGTTTCTCTTCTTTGCTTTGTCTTTGTTTTTGCTTTTTTCGCAAAATAAGGCGTTTCCCTCAGAAAGAATTAAAGACAGTTCAGAATATTATAAACTTCAAATACTTTCGACTGAACTTTCGGAAGTGTATATTGCATGTGAATATTTATCAGACTATTATAGGAATAGCGACCATGAGTTTGCAATTCTTTATGCGTTAAAAATGATTGAAACAGGGCGAATGATCAGTGAAGAGAAGGAGGCTTTCTCCCTGCTGTTTATAGGGGATTTGTATGCTTTTTTAGGAAGAAGCCACGAGGCTTTGGAGTATTATCAAAAAGCCTTACTCCAATATGGAGCAATGGAGGATTTGCTGAACCAAGCAGTGGTTATGGAACAAATTGCTGAGGTTTATTTTAATAGAGGCCTTTATGTGCAAGCATTATACCGGCAAAATGAAGCTTTGGCTTTTTATACTTATTTGGGGATGGAAGAGAGAAGCGCAGCTTTGCAACGCCGCATTTCACAAACAGCAATTAGGGTCGGAAATAATAAATTGGCTATTAGTTCTCTGAGACAATCCCTTAACTTTTATAAGCAAAACTATAAGGCAAGAGGGCTGGCCTATACCATTAAATTTTTGACAAGGGCGTATTCTTTAATGGATTCTGTTGCGGAGATTGATGATGTATTTGATGATTTTTATTGTCATTTGCATCCGGATAGCCCCCCTGAACACAAATATCTCTACTATGATGCTTTGGGGAATTACTTTATCAATCATAAAGAATACGATTCTGCTTTGCTTGCTTTCAGAAAAGTTGTTGCATTAAACCCGGATATTTCTGCTAAAGAAAAAGGGGTGCTTTATACTTTCTTGGCTCATGTGCATTCTCTTAAAAATCAATGGGATTCTACGGTTTTTTACAATAAAATAGCCTTGGAATTCCGTCGCAGAGCCGGAATTCCCTGCTTTCTTACAAGTTCCTGGAATAATTTGGCTCATGACTATATGAAATTGGGGAAATGGCCGGAAGTGCGTATGGCTTTGGATTCAGCTTGGTTCTCAGAAAATCGCTCAGAAAGCAGGTTTAGGGATCAACTTTATGAAAAAGAGATCGCATACTATCGCGTTTTGCAAAATCAGGATTCAGTTGATTTCTATACAAATGAATTAATTCAAATACTCAAAAGAAGAGTAATAGAAGATAAACAATTTGACAGCGATTTAATTTTGAAGGAAATGAATATGCGGAATGCTTATGAGAAATTCATGAGTAAGGGCTATTTCCAAAATCGGTCTGTACTCGCTACCATTATATTGGCAGGGTTTGTGCTATTTTTTATCTTGGCTATTCTGCTTTTTTATCGTTTGCGAAAAACGAATCTCAGATTATTGGAAGCAGGGGAGAAACTAAGTAAGGCGCTTACAGAGGAAAAACGCAGTTTAGCGCGTCTTGTAAATAGTAATAATAAACTGGAATATGCCCTCAATATATTGTCTACGGCAAATATTGGCATCCTGATAATTTCCCCATACTTTGAAATTAAATACCTAAATGATAAAGTAGTTAAATTATTTGGGCGAAACTATCGGGAAATTATTGAAAACGATTTTTTACGCTTTATTTCTGAAAAAGACCAAAGTAATATACGCTATCATATCGAACGCTCCGGGCGAAATGAGCAAACGAAATCACAAATCAATTTCTGTTTGCAAAATTCAAAATCAGATGCTTGCAAGCTAAATATGATTATTTCGCCACAATTCAATAAAACAAATAAACCGGTGGCGTATACATTAGTCCTTTATGAAAATAAATTCTTTGATTTTGTTCTGTCATCAATAAGCCATGCACGGAAACTCGAACAGGTGAAAGCTAAGAATAATCGTGCGTTTATTAATATGATCAGCATAGCCATAAGTAGGCGTTTGTCGGAAATTAAAATGGTTGATAAAGTTCAGGATTTGGCCCTTTTTGAAAAAAAACTTGCGAATAACCTGGATCAGATCAATTTTTATAATGAAGTGGTTTATAATGACTATAATATTGATAAGCAAGTTTATCTGTGCTCTGATCTTTTAAAAGATATTGCAGGCTATTTTGTGGGAGAACACTTTCTTCAGGAGGAAGACAGGCGAAAATTGGAGAACCCTTCATCTGCAGAAGAAGTATATATCAAGACAAACAGCAGCCTATTAAAGCGGCTTCTGAAATTGGCATGGCGTTATATGGAAGCCGAATTGGATGAAGGTGAAATATCAATTTCTTCTTCTCTAGAGAATAAGGGATTGAAAATTGTACTCGAAAAGAAGTTGTTAATACTTCATAATAGCACTGACTTTCAAGATGAATCTGCACGCTTTTTTGACGACAGGCATCCTGTTTTAACGGCAATCCACAAGACTGTTGACCTGCTTGGAGGAAATTTGAATGTTCGCCGAAAGAAGAATGCATCCTATACTTTTGTGCTCGTGCTCCCAACAAGCGATAGAAAATTAATGCCCTCAAAATCTTTAGTGAATAGGGATATTTATCCTGATTTACATGGGAAAAGGGTGTTGATTGTTGAGGATGTTTATGAGAATTATCTATTGCTGAAAACGCATTTATTAAAATCAAATATGTACATTGATCTTGCTGAAGATGGGATGAAAGCAATAGAGTTATTGACAACGGAGCAGCGGTATGATATTGTATTAATGGATATTCAAATGCCCAAGCTAAACGGTCTCGATACCATTGTTGTTATGAGAATGCTCGGATTTAACATGCCTGTTATTGCTGTTACTGCCTATGCCAATAACGATGAATCGAACTACATCCGTTCTGCTGGTTTTGATGCTTATCTATCCAAACCCATCGATTATAAATTCTTTTTGAAAGAGATTGAGCGCTTATTGAAATCCAACAAAGAATAAAGCGCCCGATCTTCTGTGTACATGCTGTATCCAATTGCAGTTATCCTGAGTTTTTATTGGTCTTCTCCATCCTTCTGAGCAAGAATTTTACGGTGAATCAAGGAAAATGATTACCTTTCGAGTTTGAAATAAATCTATTGAAAATACTGTTTATGAAAAATGCTACTATCGCCCTGCTTTTGTTTTTTATGCTGCCAATCCTCTCTGCACAACCACTTTTCCCGGATGATGGTTATTTGTTTGATAATGAGATATTGCCCCGTGTTGACGTTTTTGTAAATGCAGATACACTGCAATGGATTTATGATCACCCTGATAGTGATATCGAATTTCATGCAGACTTTGTCTTTACACACAATACATCGAAGGATACCGTGAAAGATGTCGGCTTCCGCCTTAGGGGAAATACTTCGCGATATGCCCAAAAAAAGTCCTTTAAAATCTCTTTTAATACATTCGAATCGGGACGTAAATTTCAGAATGTTGAAAAAATGAATCTGAATGGCGAGCATAACGATCCTTCAATAATGCGCGCATGGTTGTGTTGGGATTTATTGCGCGAATGGAACATTGTAGGAGCACGGGCAAATCACGTCAAACTCTATATCAATAATGCTTATCATGGTGTGTATTTGAATACAGAGCATATCGATGAGGAATTTATTGAATCACGCTTTGCAAATAATAACGGAAACCTTTTTAAATGCCTTTGGCCTGCCGATTTGACTTATCTAGGGCAAAATCCCGAGCTCTATAAATTCATGTCTTCCGATTATCGCGTTTACGATCTGAAAATAAATGAAACAGAAGACGATTATAGCGATATTGCCCACTTTATTGATGTACTCAATAATACACCAATTGCTGATTTGCCCTGTGCCCTCGAAAGTGTTTTTAATGTAGATGATTACCTTAAAATTATGGCTGCCGATGTAATTACAGGAAACTGGGATGGATATATCTTTAATAAAAATAACTTCTATTTATACCATAATACCCAAACAGGCCTTTTCGAATTCATCAACTACGATCTCGATAATACTATGGGTATCGATTGGTTTAATGTGGATTGGACGCAACGAAATATTTATCATTGGGAAATGGATGGGGAAGAAAGGCCTTTATACAGCCGCATTCTGGAAGTCGATGAATATAAAAAAGCTTACTCTTTTTATATACAGCAGTTTACAGAGCATATTGCAGCAACAGATGCCTGCTTCGACCGCGTTCTTGCAAAACGCGATCTGATTGCCCAGGCTGTGGCTGAGGACCCTTATTATCCCATGGATTATGGCTACAGCATTCAGGATTTTCAAAATTCTTTCTTTAGCCAAAACATGCAGCATGTGAAAGAAGGCCTCCACGATTATCTTACAGAACGAAATCAGAGCGCTTTGGCGCAGTTGGGCTCTGTTCTTATGCCTCCAATTATCAAATATATCAACTCTAATCAGCCGCAAATGAACCAAGATTGGCTTGTACGCTGCTATAGCGAATCAGTAGTAAAACCTGATCTGTTTTTAGTCTATACAATTGATAATCAAACTACTGAAATTCAAATGTTTGATGATGGTGCTCATGCTGATGAACTGGCCGGAGACGGTATTTATGGTGTAATTGTTCCGGCTTTTAATGAGGTGGTGGATATTTCATATCAGATAAAAGCGGTTGATAATGGCCGCGAACAATTAAAGCCTTGTCAGCCATTGAATGTAACAACAGGCTCGTCTGAAGTACCGCCAATTTTTATCAATGAGTTTATGGCTTCAAATTCATCAACTATTGCTGACGAAGAAGGAGAATATGATGATTGGATTGAACTCTATAATGCCGGAACTAATGATGTTTCTCTTGGGAATCTTTATTTGAGTGATGATTTTGATGAGCCTTTTCAATGGCAACTGCCCGATATTGTGCTTCCTCCAAAAGCTTTCCTTTTGATTTGGGCTGATGATCAAACAAATCAAGGGGAATTACATGCTAATTTTAAATTATCCAAAGGAGGTGAGGAAATTCATCTTGGGATGGGCCAACTTGGTGCTTATGCCTCTGTGGATGCGATCGTTTATGGTCAGCAAGAGGAAGATATTTCTTATGGAAGGATAACAGATGCTGCACTGAACTGGAAGTTTTTTCAGGTTCCTACTCCCGATGCTTCCAATGGAACTGTAGCTATTGATAATGCGATTGCCGAAACGATTCGATATTATCCTAATCCCGTGCAGGATCAATTGTATTTCAATCGTCCGGTAAGCTATGCTATTTATGATTTGAGTGGCCGTCTGATGTTAAGCAGTGAGTTCCCGGAATCCAATATTCAAACCTCGGCTTTGCAATCAGGGCTTTATATTTTGGAAATCAACAAAATACAAAAAGTTAAAATATTAAAAATTAATTAATTATGCTGCCGTTTCAAAAAAAACTAACTAATCTGTTTTATGTTGTCTTAGGATTACCGGCAACAGCAATGGGCTTTGGTTTGTCCATTCAAATTGCTGTTTTAAGCTGGATTTTACGCACTGAATATGGTTTGGATATTCATGAGATCGGCATTGTTTGGGCGGCAGGTCCCATTGCCGGGATTATCGGTCAGCCAATAGTGGGCTGGATTAGCGATGGTGTTTGGTTTTGGGGTGGCAGAAGAAGGCCCTTTATTATAATAGGCGGTGTATTGGCTGCCTTGGCCATTTTTGCCCTTCCAAATATTGGGGCAATCGATCATGCTCTCGGAATTGGGAGCATTATGGGCGTTGCGATTACAGTCGCTCTTACACTCGATCTATCTATTAATATTAGCTTTAACCCAACCAGATCCATCATTGCGGATGTAACACCGGAAGGAGCAGCCCGAACAAAAGGATTCACCTGGATGCAGGCTATTTCAAATTTCTTTGGTGCAGGTGCCTATCTGATCAGCGCTCTGTTGGGAAATTATACACTTATTTATGTTGGTGTTGCCATTGTGTTCCTCTTCTCTATCGTTCCAATGTTTTTTATTGAAGAGAAAAAAGAGTTAAAATCTATTGATGATGAATTGGACGGGCATTCTACTCATGTTGATTGGGTGGCCCTTATGAAAATTTATGCAGCACATTTTTTCTCGTGGCTGGGCATCCAAACCATGTTTATATACACTTTTGCATTTCTGGAGCAGCGTTTTGATGCCGGTGATCCATTGGTTTTAGGCAGTATTATCGGCTGGTCTTTCTTTATTTTAAATGCTGCCGGATCTGTTTTCCCTATTGTTTTGCTCGAACCTCTATCGAAAAAAATCGGAAAGGTAAGAACGCAAGTATTGGCAGTAGCATCCATGTCTTTAGGCTATTTTTTGATCTTCTTTTTTGTGAAAGATACCTTTATGATGTATGCCCTGTTTATCCTCTTAAGTGTTGGCTGGGCTGCTGTTGTAAGCCTTCCATTTGCCATTATGACAGAAAAAGTGGATAAAAATCGTATGGGCTTTTTTATGGGTATTTTTAACCTTTCTGTTGTATTGCCGCAACTTGTTTCCAGTTTTGTGTTAGGCTACTTCATTAAAAATGCGACCGATAAAGGAAGCGTTTACCTTATTTGTGCAGTTTCTCTCGCCGTATCTGCTCTGCTGTGGGCTTTTGTTCGTGAAAATCGTGCAAAACTTAAGAAATAGCATTGATGAAAGTAGGGGAGATAATATGTCTTGGCTCCGAAGTGTATTTTATTGAACGCTTTTTGGGCAAAGGAAAATCTGCCTATTCTTTTTTAATCAAAAATAGTTGTGCTCTCCCTTTTGTTCTGAAGCAAATGCATCACGAGCCCTGTTCCTATTATCATTTTGAAGGCAATAAGCTTGATATGGAGATTGATGCCTACAAAAAACTTCAGAAACTGAAGATTCATATTCCGGAATTGCTCGAACAAATCCCGTCTCAGGAATGCCTTATTAAAGCATTTATTGATGGCGAAAATGCCATGAGTTGTATTGCAAATAATCGTATAACCCTTTCCGTTTGGAAGCAATTAACGGATTTTGCCTATTCAGCAAAAGAAGCAGGATTCAATCCTGATTTTTTTCCGGCAAATTTTATTGTTCACAATGATATGCTTTATTATATTGATTATGAGTTAAATCCATATGATGAAAAATGGGATTTCGATCATTGGGGACGCTATTATTGGCAAAATAAAAATCGGATGAAGGCATTTTTGGAAGATGGGGATAGCAAACACATCAATGAAAATATAGAGAAAGGACTGCCTTTTAAAAAGGATGTTGTATCTTTAACCTAAATATTAAAAGCACTATCTATGATTAAGTATGTCATTACTCTATTACTTATTTCGGTATTGGGATTTTCCGGATGCAAGAACCTGCCTGCAGAACAGCAGAAAGAGACGAACAAAGAAATTCAGACCAGGCCTCCGTCTTGGGCGCGAAACAGCGTGATTTATGAAGTAAACCTAAGGCAATTCACAAACGATGGAAGCATTAAAGCCTTTACAGCTGAGCTGCCCCGCCTAAAAAAACTAGGCGTCGATATTCTTTGGATGATGCCCATGCATCCAATAGGGGTGAAAAACAAAAAAGGAAGTTTAGGGAGCTATTATGCTGTTAAAGATTATCTCGATATAAATCCTGAATTTGGCACAAAAGAGGATTTTCGGAAAATGGTGGATGAGGCTCATAAACTTGGGATGTATGTAATTATCGATTGGGTCGCAAACCATACAGCCTGGGATAACCAAATGATTGTTGATCATCCCGATTGGTATACCCTCGATGAAAACGGAAATATGGTGTCTCCTTATGATTGGAGCGATGTGGCGGACCTCAACTACGATAAAGCTGAATTAAGGTCGTATATGACCAATGCGATGATGTATTGGGTGAAAGAAATGGATATTGATGGCTTCCGTTGCGATGTGGCAGGCATGGTTCCAACCGATTTTTGGGAGCAAACCCGCGACAGCCTCGAAAGTATTAAGCCTGTTTTTATGCTCGCTGAAGCTGAAGATACTGCATTATTGCAAGAAGCTTTTGATGCCGATTATGGCTGGACATTAATGCATGTCCTCAATACAACAGCAAAAGGTGAACGAACTGCTGCTGATATTGCAAATTATCTCGAAAATTATCCATCTAAGGTGACCGATCGTACTTTTAAAATGAATTTTACTACCAACCATGACGAAAATTCTTGGAATGGCACTACATCACAACGATATGGCGATAATACCGAAGCCTTTGCTGTGCTTACCTATCTCGTTCCAGGTATGCCCCTGATTTACTCCGGACAGGAAGCGAATAACCAAAAAGCCTTGGAATTTTTTGAGAAAGATCCAATTGTTTGGGGCGATTATCCTCTTGCTGCTTTTTATCAAAAACTTGCGGCCATTAAAAAGGAAAATCCTGCTTTAGCAAATGGTAGCTATGGGGGCGCAGCAAATATCATCAAAACCAATTATCCTGACGAAATTCTTGCATTTAGCAGAAAATCAGGGGATAATGAAGTTATTGCCCTATTTAATATTGGGAGTGATGATCTGCTGGTTAAATCAGCAGAACTTAGCGGAAGCTATCAAAACCTCTTCGAAAATAAAGATGTTGAGATTGATGTAGATTCAGGAATTACTATTCCTGCACATGGATATCTGCTTCTTAAGTCATATTAATATAATTAGTTTTAGGGTGTTAAGAAAAAGGATCTTTCTGTGCTTTTTTCTGCTTTTGCTTTTTGTTTCACTTAAAGCACAGCAAACCCTATGGCTCGATTCTGCTTTACAACTGGTTGAAAAACATTATACACTCGATTTTGATCAACAGAAAGTTCCTGCCCTATTGCTCAATCAGATCATGGAAGGACTTGATCCCTATTCTTGTTTTTTAACGGATAGCGCTCATCAGTCTCGGATACAGGAGCTTAGTGGTTATTGCTTTGGTCTTGATCTTGAAGGTATTTCATTGCTTGATACTTTTCTTGTCGTGCAATCATCGGTTGAGGAGCTTCCTCCGGGAAGTCGTATTGTTTCGGTCAATGGAAATAAACCAGTCTCAAATGCTAAAGCGCGCCTATATGTTGGTACCAAGGAGGACAGTCTGTGCATTATAGCCTTACTGCCATCAAAATACTCTACGGAAATCCTTCGACTGAAGAGTGAAAAAATGATTGTCCCAACGGTTTTTGGACCATTTTATCCCAATAAGGAAACTGCTTTGCTGCGCATTGAAGTGTTTGGAAGGAAGACAGCCAATGAATTGCATAAAAAATTACTCGAAATTCGGAAAAAGAAAATTAAGCAAATCATCATTGATCTACGCGGGAATAAGGGCGGTTTGATAGAAGTAGCAGCCTCCGTTTGTAGCGAATTTATTGAAAAAGGCCGTTTGCTTTTTTATATGGAGGGAAAAGATGAGAAAAGGCGCGATTTTATCAGCACTGGAAGCGGACTTTTTCCGAAGGGGCGGGTTTTAGTACTCACCGATAGCCTAACGTCTTCTTCAGCAGAAGCAATGGCCGCAGCATTTCAGGAACAAAAACGAGCTTTGATTGCAGGGCAAAATACCTTTGGTAAAGGCGTTGTGCAGTATCCTTTTCCCTTGGCGGGATATGGATATTTATACCTGACTGTGGCTTTTTATTATTCACCACAGGGTCATTGCCTGCAAAAATCTTTTTCGGCACCTTTATCACAGTTTCAGTCTGAAAATAACGAGGGTGGCATTGATGTCGATTTTTCTTTTTATGATGATAATATATTTAGTATTAATTCTTTAGAAGCAGATTCAGTATTTTATAAAACGGCATTAAGCTATTTTTACCTGCATCCGCAAATTGCTTTTTCTGATCCTCAATTATATCAACGTTCTTTTAATGTAGATGATGTATTGCTAGGAAATCTTTTGGATAAGGTCTGGAAACAGCAAGGGCATTTGCACCTGAACCCTGTTTTGGAGCTTGCGCTTAAAAACAAACTGAAAGCGCAATTAGCCTTATTTTACTTTGGTTCGGATGTGGCTTATAAATTGAATTTGTTGGCAGACCCAATGCTTGGCCCTGCAGTCGAATTAATTAGTAATGAACAGGAATATACGCTTAGGGCAGTTCGTTATTAAGGGCTTTTGCAATGATATGGGTGATTTAGATTCGTTTTATCCTTTTTTTTTCTACATTTGTTTCACTTATAAATTGTGCTCAAAAACCACAAAAGCATATGATAGACATTAGCACGAAATACATGGGTTTAACATTAAAAAGCCCTGTAATTGCCGGTAGTTCCGGTTTGACCAATTCCGTTAAGAACCTGATAGAAATTGCCGAAAATGGGGCAGGGGCCGTTGTGCTCAAATCTGTTTTTGAAGAGCAGATCCGTCATGAAGTATCCAAAGCCCTTGCTGCTGATACCAGTGGCTCTTTCTATCCTGAAGCCTATGATTACATTAGTAATTATACCGAAGAACAGAGCCTAGATCATTATTTGCAGCTTATTACTGATGCAAAAAAAAGCATTGATATTCCTGTTATCGCCTCAGTGAATTGCTTGAGCAGTTCTGAATGGGTGTCTTTTTCAAAGCGCTTGCAGGATGCCGGGGCCGATGCTCTGGAATTAAATGTCTTTGTTCTTCCTTCCAACCCTGAAAATACAGGTCAGGAAAATGAAAACGTTTATTTTGATATTATTCAGGAAGTTAAAAAACAAGTGACGATTCCTATTTCCGTGAAAATCAGCTATTATTTTAGTAGTTTGGCAAAAACAGCCATGCAGCTTAGCTGGACAGGCATAGGAGGCATAGTACTTTTTAACCGTTTTTTCTCTCCCGATATCGATATAGAGAAAATGGAAATTACACCTTCTTATGTGTTTAGCAAGCCTGAAGATATTGCTATGTCCTTGCGATGGGTAGCTATGTTGGCCGATAAAGTGCATTGCGATATTTCTGCCTCTACAGGAAATCATGATGGTGCTGCAATCATCAAGCAAATGCTCGCCGGAGCGAAAAGTGCTCAGGTTGTCAGTGCATTGTATAAGGATGGTTTTGGCGTCATCAAGCAAATGAACCAAGATATTAAAGACTGGATGCAGCGTAAAGGTTTTGAAAAAACGGAAGATTTTATTGGAAAAATGAGCCTGAAAAATGCGGATAATCCTGCGGCTTATGAGCGCGTGCAGTTTATGAAGCATTTTGCCGGTATCGAATAAATAAAGAGTATCGAGATATTTAAGCCGCGGGGTTCTCCTTGCGGCTTTTTTGTTTGAAATAAGTTTTAATCAAAGCGCTTACCGAAATTAAAGCTCAAATAAATGCTTAAAAAATAATGGTGCTTGTCCTGATAGGCCATAATAGGAACAGGGGAAGGGTATAAATCCAGAATGGCACCTACTTCGAGTGATTTTGGCTTTTTGTCTAGGTCGCCAAATTCAAAATTTACCCCAAAGTGTAGATAAGCACCGGGATATAATTTCGTTTCACCAATGCCTTCTGTGAATGGCGCCCGGCCATAGATGTTGTCGAGAAAATGCTTCTCAGGATCGTATCGTTCCGTGCTAAGATAATAGTCGTAGCTGTCGTTGGTATAATTAACAATATATAAATAGATGGGCTTGGCAAAGGAAACCGAAGCGCCTGCCATAAAAAACATGCTGATTTCTACGCCGCCAAAATAAGGCTCTCTGGATATAATCCGCTGTTGACCAAAGCCTAAACGTCCAATAAATATCGAATTAAGTTTGCCATAAACAAAACTTCGGGAATTATCAAAATAGGGGTTTACCATCCTAATTTGTTTGTCGGTTTTCATTTCAACCAACTGAATTTCCCAACCGCGCCTTTTGTAATAGGTTTTTTGATGGAAGCGCCTATATTGTAAACCAAAACCACCTGAGTGCATCAGCACACCGAAGGATCGTTGATTACGAAGGATAATACGATTTTTTGCTGCAAGGGTGTCTTCCAGTAAAATGTTTTGGGTTTGTGCTGTGGAGGGGAGCAATACCATAAAAAACAATAACATACAGAAATGTATTGCTCCTGAGAATAACTTATGATGGTATTTTAAACTTAGTACGGTCAAAATATCAAATAGATTTGCCGTAAATATAGTTAGATTTACCAAACCGGATGTCTTCTTTGTGCGCTTTTCTTAACGGCGGCTTTCTTTTTGGAATTTTTTTGCTTCATCGTAAGCGGCACACTTCTCTTGTGATTTGCAACTAGACAGAACCATGCCTGCAATAAAAATACCCAATAATATAATCGTCAATTTTTTCATAATTTCACCCCTGAATTTAGTGGATTATTTTTCAATCACAAATTTACTACTGATATCCTTAAGTTTGAATAAAGTTATTAACATTTGTACATCATCTTATTAACCGTTTTTTATGATAGATATTGATTGTATTATGCCTGAATCAAATCCTTGGTTCCCCGTTTTTAAAGAAGAGTTTGAAAAGGACTATTTTATAAAGCTCTCTTCATTCCTGAAAGAACGCTCTAAAAATTCAGTTATTTTTCCGAATATCAATGATTTATTTAAAGCTTTTGAGTTTATTGCGCCCGAAGATGTGAAAGTTGTAATTTTGGGACAGGATCCTTATCATGGTGCAGGCCAAGCTCACGGACTGGCTTTTTCTGTTGCCGAAAGCGTTCCCAAACCACCCTCATTAAAAAATATTTTTAAAGAACTACAGACTGATTTGGGGTGTGAAATCCCAGAAACAGGAAATTTATTGCCCTGGGCAAAAGAAGGTGTGCTTCTGCTGAATGCTGTGCTCACTGTTGAGGAAGCGTCGGCTAATGCCCATAAGGGAAAAGGCTGGGAACAGTTCACGAATCGGATGATTGCTCATGTAAATGAAAAATCGGATGCAGCTGTTTTTATGCTCTGGGGAAAGCAGGCTCAGGAAAAATCCAGCCTTCTTAATTCTGAAAAACACCTTATTCTTAAAAGCGTGCATCCTTCACCATTGTCAGCATACAGAGGCTTTTTTGGTTGCCGTCATTTTTCTCAAGCCAATAAGTTTTTAGAGCTACACGGTCGTAAACCCATAAATTGGTGCCTTTTTTAGTTGATATTCCTTATATTTGGAGCATATGATGAAGCATATTTGGATTCTTGTTACTTTTCTTTCCCTTTTCTGTTTTTCCCCACGCATAAAAGCCCAGCTTATGGAAGCAAATGTGCCACTCCCCGTTAATTACGATACAACTTATATTGAAGATTATTCGGATTGGTTGGTACTGCGTGCCTATGGCATTTATAAGGATTTTGAAATGGGGATTAGTCGTAATTATCTGCACCAGAGTATTTTAATGGGGCCTAATCAAAATCTTAACCTTGGTTTTGGTTTTAACTATCGGTGGCTGGGAATTAATTTTGGCTTTAATTTTCCCTTTGTGAATGATGATGATGATATTTATGGACATACCCGTCGAATGGACGGGCAAATGAACCTTTATGGTCGGAAATTTATTTTCGATGGCCATTTTCAGTTGTACAAAGGGTTATATATGCGTAACCCCAAGGCATTCTATGATTATGAAAAAGGTGAGGTGCAATTCCCTATAATGGCACAGCATAAAATTGTTACTTTGGGAGGAAGTTTTTACTATATGTTTAATCATCAAAAATTTTCTTCCAGAAGTGTATTCACAAATAATGAACGCCAGAAAAAAAGTGCAGGAAGCTGGATGCTTGGTGGCTTTTTGGATATGAACCTATTATCAACAGACTCTGTAGTCGTGCCGGAATTTAGGGATAAAGAATTGCTGCTTCCCGAAGATAATTTTCGTTCTTCTCGAACCATAAATGCCGGGATTAAAGGTGGTTACATATATACTTTTGTTTTTTGGAAAGAGTTTTATATTAATATTGCATTTCAACCGGGCTTTGGATACGGGAATTACCGTTTCAAGTTTGATAAATGGGAAAAACCCTCTGAATCTCTTCTTTTCTTAACGGCATCATCGAGAGTGGCCTTAGGACGAAATGGGAGAAAATATTTTTGGGGGCTTTATGCAGTCAACGAGGCTTATGCTTTCGATGATAAAGAATTGCAAATGAATTATAGCCTCGGACATATCCGCTTTTTTTGGGGCATGCGCTTCGATGGTTTTAAAAACACTAAAATGGGCAATATTCTTCCATTTTAATCAAGAACTGTTCAATTATTCATCGAATCACTTAATTTTGCTGCTTTATAAAAAGATACAATGCTATGGAACTGGTTTTTGCTACAAATAATGCACATAAACTTCGGGAAGTAAAAGAAATGGCTGGAAGTGAAATTCATGTTTTGGGTCTCGATGAACTTGATTTTCATGAGGATATTGCAGAAACCGAAGAAACTTTGGAAGGCAATGCTCTATTAAAGGCCCGATACATACATCAACGGTTTCAAAAAAATGTGTTTGCTGATGATACCGGACTGGAAGTAGAAGCACTGAATGGCCGCCCTGGGGTGTATTCTGCGCGTTATGCTGGTGAGGGCTGTAGTTTTGAAGATAATGTTCGTAAGCTTCTCATGGAAATGAAGGGGCAAAGCAATCGAAAGGCTCGCTTTCGCACTGTAATTGCCCTAATCCTTGAGGAAAAGGAATATACTTTTGAAGGGATTGTTGATGGTATTATCACAAGGGAGCGCTCAGGAGTCGGTGGTTTTGGCTATGACCCTGTTTTTCGCCCTGATGGCTATACAATCAGTTTTGCTGAGATGGAGGCGGAAACAAAAAACAACATCAGTCACAGAGGCCGAGCCATGCAGGAGTTGTTCCGCTTTTTATTATCGAAATATGCTTAAATTTTCGTAGAAACAGCTTGATTGCTTGCTGGGCTAAAATTCTTCATATTTATATGCATCAGAGCATTTTGAGGTTTCCCAGCATCGTACAAAGGGATAAAAACTGATGCTAAATTCAATATTATTTTGATAATAGGGGTTTTGTCCTTCAATATCATCATCAAAGCTAAGGGCAATATCGATGGCTTTTTGCGTTGTTTGCCCCCAAAAGAAACGAATACCGGCCGAAAAGATGAGGTGGTTTGTGGATTTATAATGCATTCCAAGGCGCAAACGGTCGAGAAAGTTTTCGTGCCTGCGGAACAATACTGTAAAACCGGCATTATAAAAACTTTCGCCATTATATAAGAAAAAAGCGCGTGGAATCACTCCAATGGCACGATTGACGCCAATCAGATAGCCTGTGTGGGCTTGTATTTGCCTAGCCGGAAAAATTGTTGTATCTTCTTGATTGTTAAAATTTTCCAATAAATGATATCCGGCCAGGCCAATTTGGAAACGATAGAGCTGATCGCCTTTCCAGCAGGACATATCTCCGGCTTGATACATGATTCCCATATTAAAATCAGGACTGAATTCCCCTGTAATTTCCGCTGCCTGCAAACTGTCCGGCAAAGAAGCATCGGCAGGGGGAAGGTAATCGGAAACCTTAAAAACACCGCCTTGCACACCAATGGAAAACATCCCTTTTGGCGATATTTTATGGTAAGCAAAGTTCAGATAATCACTGAAATAGGAATAACGAAAATCTTCAGACCAACGGCGTTCATCCAGTATACCGGCACCAAGTCGATAGTCTCTTTCTGTTATAACCTTTAAGCCATAATAGTCTTTTGCATCAGAAAATTTGAAATTCAAATGGAAAGAAGCGCTATTCGTATAATACTTTTGCCCATTTGCCAGACTCGTGATGCCTGTAATATTGTTGAATTTCCATCCCTCCTGTGCAATTCCGGCAAAAGCAGGGTTCAGGCTAAGTTCACTATCATAAAATCGTGAGAAAAAACCTGTGGTTTGTGCCATTGTAAGCTGTGTTGCACAAAATATACTGATCAATAAAAAAATATGTTTGCTCAATGTAAGTAGTTTTGCATGAATAACGCGAATATAGGTAAAAACGTATCTGAAGGGAAGAAACAGTCTGGTCTGATGTATTTTATAACGCTTTTGCGATAGATGTATCTTCTATTATCTACTGCGAAGTACATTTTCGTGTATCAGGAATGTACCCTTCTGCGGGTTCAGTAAAAAATCCTTTTTTATTTTATTGCAGGTCGGGGCTTTTTGTTAATTTCGTTTGTTATAAGGTAGCATCTCTTTAACGGCCAAATACCATCAATAGGGGAGATGTATAAATTACGGAAACATGAAAAATATTTTTACAAAATATAGTCAGTATTATCCTTTGATTGGTAAGTTGTTCTTGTTTTTAACGGCAGCTGTACTAATGACCATTTTTTTGCCGGGTGAAGCACGCTTTAAATATGATTTCCAAAAAGGAAAACCATGGCTATATGATGATTTGATTGCTCCTTTTAATTTTTCAATATTGAAATCAGCAGATGAATTGCAGATTGAAAAAGAAGCCATAAAACAAAATGCACCTCTCTATTTTGTGGAAGATAAATATATGGATTCCGTTAATCGTCTTCGTTTTATCAATGGGTTTAATAATAGTTGGAGCAATGATTTCGCAGATTCCGTGATTGTTCCTGATCGTTTTGCCTCACTTTCGTATGCCCTTAATTTATTGGACAGCGTTTTTGTTAAAGGAATTATAGAAATACGACCAGAATTGAAAAACCGTAATGATCAGTCTGCCGTATATGTGGTTTGTGGAAATCAGCTGAAGGAGAGTACTATTGATCAGTTTTTTAGCATTCAGGAAGCCGATCTGTATTTTCGCAAGCATCTTGAGAAATTTAATCCGGGGCTATATAATTTTATGCTCAGCCATCTCCAAAATGCTTTGATGCATAATATTATGTTTGATGAGCCACTTACCCGCAAAGAATTACAACAGCGCTACGACAATATGTCATTGTCTGTTGGGATGGTGCAGGTTGGGGAACGCATTATTAGCAAAGGTGAACTGATTACAAATGATAAATACCGTACACTCAGCTCATTAAAACAAGAGTATGAAAATAAAGTAGGCGGTATTCTTTCAACAAATTTGGTCTATCTGGGGCAAATCCTTTTGCTGCTTATTGCCATGACCGTGCTCGCCCTTTACTTATATTTCTTTCGCCGCGATATTTTTGAAGCCAATATTAAATTAAGCCTGATTCTTACGATTATTGTTGCACTGGTTTTTGTGAGCAGTCTCGTTGTGAAAACAGATGCTACTTATATTTATCTATTGCCATTATGTATGGCGCCGATCTTAATCCATATCTTTTTTGATTCGCGTTTGGCATTTTTTGTGCATTTTATCCTTGTTTTTATCGTAGGATTTATTGTGCCCAATGGTTTTGAGTTTGTGTTTGTGCAGATGTTTGCCGGAATTGTGACTATTTTTAGTTTTGTGAGTTTAAGGCGTCGTGCACAATTTTTTATTACCTCACTCTATGTATTTGGTACTTATTCGATTGTATATACTGCCCTGTTCCTGATTAGAAATGGAAATATAACGGACTTATTGCCATTGCCTTATGCTCTTTTTGCAGGAGCCAGTTTCCTGATATTGTTTACCTATCCATTGATTTTCCTCTTCGAAAAGGTTTTTGGTTTGATCACAGATATTACTTTATTGGAACTATCCGATACCAATAATAAACTGCTTCGAGAGCTTTCAGCAAAAGCCCCGGGCACTTTTCAACATAGCTCGCAGGTGGCCAATATGGCGGAAGAAGCAATTAGGGCAATTGGTGGAAATCCCCTATTGGTGCGTGCCGGAGCCCTTTATCATGATATTGGTAAAATTGATATGCCCCTTTATTTTGTTGAAAATCAAATTGCCGGTTTAAACCCTCATGATGATTTATCTCCGGAAGAAAGTGCTGAAATTATCATCAGCCATGTGATTCGTGGTGTCGAAAAGGCCAAAAAGCATAAACTGCCCGAACAAATCATTGACTTTATACGCACACATCACGGCACGCGGAAAACAGACTATTTTTACTTTCAATATAGAACCGAAAATCCGGGCGAAACAATTAATGAAGAGAATTTTAAATATCATGGACCTGTTCCGTTTAGCAAAGAAACGGCTGTACTCATGATGGCGGATAGTGTGGAAGCTGCATCCCGTTCTTTGAAAAGCCCGAATGAAGAAAATATTGATGAACTTGTCGAAAAGATTATCCAAAAGCAAAGCATGGAAAATCAATTCGATAATGCAGGGATTACCTTAAAGGATATTAGTGTAGCAAAGAAAATCCTAAAGCACAAACTGATGAATATTTATCATCTTAGAATCGAATATCCTTCATAATATTCTGGCCTATAGTGCGAATATATGCACCAAGCTCCGGCCCCAGATTAAATAAGCCATCAAGTATACTCAGATTTGGTACAAAGCCTGATGTGCTTCCAAATACTTGAATATAAACAGGAAAAATCTCCGGAGTAAAAACTTCTTTCTTTTTTGGACTGATACGGAAACGCCAATCATTGCTTTTGTTTTCAACATCAATGAATTGATCGCTTGGCCGGATAATGCATTTTAATCCACATTTTTTAACAAAATAGAGGATAATGTGCTCATTGAAAGCAGCTAGGCTTTTAAAGTTAGCGGCAGAATAAATAATTTCTTTTATATCATCTTGATAATAAAGAAAATAAGGAGAAGCATTATAATTCGTGCAGAGAGTGCGCCAATGAATATTTTGCCAGCTATCTGTAAATGACGGCAATACTTCGGAGCTTTTGCTTTTGCTTCCATTAGGTCGATAGATGGGAAGACTGAGGTCTATAAGTCCTTGTGAACCAAGCACGCTGCATCTGTTCCTGAATGTTTGCCGCTGATAAGTTTCGTGGGTGTCAATCAAAATGGTATCGGCTAATGATGCAATTCCAAACCAAGACATTGGCGGAAAATAGGCTGTTGACAAAAGGATTTCTTCAGGATGTTGCATGGCGCAAAAATATGGAATTCTTGGGGGACAAAAAAAATGCGCCAATTGTATATGGCGCATTTTTTATTAGACTATTTGAAGTATTGCAAATAATATGCTTTTATTCAATAGTCAATAGAATTATTCTGCTGCTTCATCTTCTTTTTTCCAGAATACATCATTCATCGCTTGTACAATGCTTTCTTTTGGAAGAGCGCCAACTGCCATTTGTGGTTGACCATCTGCCGGGCAGAAAAGCATGGAAGGAATACTACGGATGCCAAATGCTCCAGCCAATTCCTGTTCTTGCTCTGTATTCACTTTATAGATATTTACTTTTCCGTCATATTCTGTAGAAAGTTCTTCGAGAATTGGAGCGACCATTTTACATGGGCCGCACCAGTCGGCGTAAAAGTCAATAACACAGGGTAGATCGCCTTCAAATTTCCAATCCTTGTTTTTTTCGTAATTAAAGACTTTTTCTTGAAATGTTTCTTTGGTTAAATGTTCCATTAATATGTTTTTTATGGGTGTTTAAATGATTTTATAAATATACTAAATTATTCTGCTTTTGGCTTTTTTTCTAAAAGAAATTCATCGATTACCTGTTTGAAGGTAGTCTTAGGAAGTGCCCCGGTAGCCATTTGAGGTTTGCCTTTCATCGGGATAAAAAGTACAGAAGGGATACTTCTGATACCAAAAGCAGCGGCAAGTTCACGTTCTTTTTCCGTATTTACTTTGTAGATATAGATCTGGTCTTTGTACTCTTCGCCTAATTCTTCTAATATTGGTGCAATTAATTTACAAGGACCGCACCAGGATGCATAGAAATCTACAATAACCGGCTTATCGCCTTCAAAAACCCATTCTTCAGGATTTTTTTCAAAATTATAGACTTTCTCTAAAAATTCTTGTTTAGTTATGTGTTTCGTGAATTTTTTGTCCTGCGCCTGCAGTGTTGCCAGCATACCGACCAGAAATATCAGGATTAGGCTGCTGCGAAAAATAGTTTGGAATGTTTTCATCTCAATAAATTATTTGGTTTTCAATATAAATTCATCTATCTGCTTGCGGAACATCGCCTTGGTTTCTTCGGGCGTCCGGGCAATTCCTGCTGTCATTTGAGGTTGCCCCTCTTTTGGTGCCCATAAAAAACTTGGAATGCTTTGGATTCCAAAAACCGAAGAAAGTTCCCTTTGTTGGTCGGTATTTACCTTATAAAACTGAACCCTGCCGGCATATTCTTCTGCCAGTTCTTCAATAATTGGGGAGGTGATTTTACACGGTTTACACCAATCTGCATAAAAATCAACAACAACCGGAATATCATTCTCTAGAACAAAAGTTTTTGGATGGGTGGTGAAATCCCAGACTTTGGCCTTAAAGGTTTCAAGATCAATAATTTCTACGCCCTCTTCTAATGTCTTTTCTTTTTGATTGTTTGTCGCTTTATCTGATGTTCCTGAACAGGACGCGAACAGAACAGTAAAGGCAATCATAATAGAGAACAGCAGTCGGTGATTTTTAAGCATAAGCGTTTTCTTTTTTTTTCTGCGATGCGTTTTGCAGCAGAATAATATCATTAACAATAAATTCGCCCTTTTGTTTTCAATTACCATGCCATTCATATTCATGTTTCTATATATGTCAGATTGACTGTTTCATGCATCATGCTTTATAATTTGGAATTTTTGCCTGACATTCGGGCTTGTATCCAACTTTGTTCCTAGTAAATCTTTTAGTACATTTGACTACCAAATGGATGTTTTCTTTAGCTAAATAATTATGAACCTGCTCATTGATGCTTTTTCTTTATGCAGCTCCTTAAGTTATGCCGTGGAGCTGCCTTCCGCCTTTATGCCTCTCGTATCTGTTTTTCTGTTGAAGGCTGCTTTTTCTTCTTATTGGTTGATAATCTATGTATTGCCGGTTTTTTTCTCTTTGCTTGTCTTGGCTTTGGTTTTCCGTATTTATAGGATGGGGAAAGAAAAAAAGCAAGCAATCGAGCATTCTGCGCAAAGACGGTACCTATTGGAGAAGGCCAACGAAAACCTGAATCGGGCAATTCTTGAAGAACATCATTTATTTTGGATTGTGGATAAGGATTTTCGCCTGATATCATTTAATAAGGGCTTAAAGGATATGCTTTTTTCTCTTTTTGATTTTGAATTAAAAGTCGGAATTTCAGCCCTTCTACCTGTATTTAACGAAAAAAACCGGTTGGAGTGGCAACAAAAATATGAGCAGGCTTTGCAGGGAAAAGAAGTGCATTATCGCATCGAATTTGGTGATTATACAATGAATTTCCGAATCTTCCCGCTCCGGCAAAACGAAGGTCAAATTGATCGCGTTGCCATTAGTGGACTTGATGACAGTAAGCTGACAGAAGGGCAGTTTACTGAGGCTCGTTTTGAGCGCATTAAAGCGGATTCAGATGGCTTTTTTGCCCGTTTTAATCATCATTGTGTCGTAAATTTTTTCTCTTACAGAAATAATTCCAATGATTTTCGCCGGGATGATCCTGCTGATTATCCGCATCTTGACCGCTTTCTGCCTACGCAAATATGTTCAAATATTAAGGAACATATGCATGGCATTAATGATGCAGGCGAATATATTTTTGATTTTCAGGATACGGATAAAAAATCCTGGTATCGTGCCAAAGTTTATTATAGCGCAAAAAATAGCAAGCAAATCAGGGACTACAGCATTTTTGTTACAGACATTAGTGATGAAAAGCAGGCAAGGGACTTCCTTGAGGATCAGTATAAAACAATTTCTAAAACCATTGAAACCATTCCAATCCCTCTATTCTATAAGATTGCCAATGGGCGCTTTTTGGGAACAAATAAAGCCTTTAATGATTTTTTTGGAGTGCACATCAACAAAAATAATTCTTTTGGTTTCCATGATTTTTTGTCCAAAACAGATTTTGAACAAATGTATGCTGTGGAGCAAAAATCCTTAACCGAAGAATCATCCCAAAAACATCATATTTCCCTAACAAGCCCAGATGGTCTGAAGGAATGTATTTTGTGCATGAATTCCTTTTTAACATCTCGTTTTAACGAAAAAGTGATTATTGGTGTTTTGTTCGATATTACCGAAACCCGGCTTTATGAGAAGCAATTGGAAGAAGCCAGGGAATATGCCATTGCTGCCAATCGTGCGAAAAGCGAGTTCCTCGCCAATATGAGCCATGAAATACGTACCCCCATGAATGCGGTGATTGGTTTTACAGAATTGCTCGAAAGCATGGCCAATGAGCCAAAACAGATTGGCTATCTACAAACGATTAAAGCAGCAGGGCAAAGTTTGCTTAAATTGATTAATGATATACTCGATCTTTCACGCATAGAAGCCGGGCGGCTTGAGCTAAAGCTCGATTCGGTGAATCTTTTTGGCCTGGTCAATGAGGTACGGCAGGTTTTCTTTGGGCGTGTGCTGGAAAAAAAACTGGAGTTTTATATCGATGTGCAAAAAGATATGCCGGAGAGCCTGATCCTCGACGAAAATCGTTTACGGCAAATCTTGTTTAATCTGGCAGGCAATGCAGTGAAATTTACACATGAAGGTTCTGTAGGGATTCTCGTGCGCCATAAACAAAATGAAGAAGATCCCAGTAAAATTGATATTCGTATCGAAGTTCATGATACAGGTGTTGGGATTCCGGACGAAGAACTACAAACTGTTTTTGAGGAGTTTACACAACGTGAAGGGCAAAGCAATAGGCGTTATGGAGGAACCGGCCTAGGGCTTTCGATTACAAAGAGTCTTGTGCATTTGATGGAAGGGGAAATAAAAGTAAAAAGTGAAGAAGGAAAAGGCTCGGTATTTAGTGTATTGCTTCAAGGTGTTGATATTGGCCTCACGGATTTTAATATGAAAAGTCCGGAGTTTTTCGATTTCAGAAGCCTTGTTTTTGAGCCGGCACGTATGCTCATTGTCGATGATGTAAAACCCAATAGGGACCTAGTTAGGGAAGTGTTTCGGGATTCACCAATTGAAATTATTCAGGCTGAAAATGGGCAGCAAGCTATTATTCTCGCTCAGGAATATATGCCTGATCTGATATTGATGGACATACGAATGCCAATTATGGATGGACACGAGGCTACAATGGCCTTGAAAAAAGACGTGCGTACAAAGCATATTCCTATTGTTGCCCTAACCGCTTCTGTTCTCGTTAGGGAACTTAAGCTAATTAAAACCAGTGGTTTCGATGCCTATTTAAAAAAGCCGGTTTCCCGTTCGGAAATTTTCAGGGAGCTAAGCAGATTTCTAAAACATTCACGTGTCGAACAGTCAATAATAAAGGAAAAAACCAAAAAACTTGTAAGTAAGCAGCAGGCCGAAGCATTGCCCGGAATATTGGATACACTCGAAAAGGAAGTAATGATCCTTTGGGAAGAAATACAGCAACGCCAATCAATGGAACGCACAGAAACCTTTGCCCATCAAATTATTGAATTGGGCAAACAATATCAAATAAAACTTTTGCTTGATTTTGGTTATGATGTATTGGAAAGCGTCGAGCAGTTCGATATTGACCGACTTTCTTTTAAAATAAATACCTTCCCGGTGCTAATTGAGCGCGTTGCAGCATTGGGGAATGCAGAAATTTATTAAATTTGTCTGCTTCGTATTCTATCGGAGCTTAATAATGGTAATGAATATGGATGTTTCGAACGCACGGATACTTATTGTCGATGATGTCAGCCGTAATATTCAGGTTCTTGGCGGTCTGCTTCGCAAAGAAGGGTATAAAGTAGAATTTGCCCAAAATGCTCAGGACGCCCTTGCTTGGCTAGATGCTGAAAAATTTGATCTTATTCTTTTGGATATTATGATGCCAAAGGTTGATGGTTTTGAATTATGCCATGTGATTAAATCCGATAAACGCCATTATGAAATTCCCGTAATATTCCTCACAGCGAAAAATGCCAGCGACGATATTGTTCGTGGATTTGAATCTGGTGGCGTTGATTATGTCACCAAACCATTTAACGGCCTAGAACTTATAGAGCGTGTTCGTACGCATCTCAACCTGCGCTTTAAAACCAAAGCACTCGAAAAAGATATAGAGTTGCGTAAAAAAATGGAAGCCGAACTCGAAAGAACTTTAAAACTGGTCTACCATAAAAATGAAGAACTAAACCTACTCAATAATAGCCTTACTAAAGAAATTGAAGAAAGAAAACGTATCGAAAAGGAATTGGTTAAAGCCAAAAATGATGCCGAAAAAGCATCGAAGGCCAAATCAATGTTTCTGGCGAGCATGAGCCACGAAATCCGAACCCCAATGAGTGGAATTATTGGGATGCTTGATATATTGAAACAATACGATATCAATTCAGAGCAAAAAGAACACTTGAGTGTTATTGAAGTTTCTGCTCAAAACCTCCTTACAATTATTAATGATATCCTCGATTTTTCAAAAATCGAAGCAGGGCAGATTGAGTTGGAAAATATTGACTTTCACTTGCATAACCTCGTGAATGATGTTGTACGCATGTTGGTTTATAAAGCAGAAGCAAAGAATTTGAAACTGGTACAGCATATAGGCGATGAAGTCCCTAACTACCTAAAAGGGGATGTTGTGCGCCTAAAGCAGATTCTGATCAACCTGATGAACAATGCCATTAAATTTTCCGAGTATGGTGATATCCGCCTGAGTGTAGAATTTTTAAAGAAGGAAAATAAATCGGTTTGGTTAAAATGTGCCGTAAGTGATGAAGGTATTGGCATCAGCGAAGAAGGGAAGAAAAACCTGTTTAAAGATTATCATCAAATAGGGGCGAGTACAACCAGAAAATATGGTGGAACAGGATTGGGCTTGGCAATCAGTAAAAGAATCGCCGAACTGATGAGCGGTGAAATCGGCTGTGAAAGCGAGCTTGGGAAAGGGAGCACCTTTTGGTTTACTGTTTGTTTATTAGAAGCAAGCAAACCGCCAATAAAAGGTTCCGCCGATTTGCCTGGAAAAGAAATGTCCCTGAAACAGCCCTTAAGTATATTACTTGCTGAAGATAATGCCATCAATCAGAAAATCGCTTTAATCAATTTGAAGAAAATGGGGCATAGAGCTGAACTGGCAGAAAATGGAGCGATTGCAGTAGAATTATATAAAAATGGATCCTTTGACCTGATTCTCATGGACGAACAAATGCCAAGCATGAGCGGAATTGAAGCGACCCGAATGATACGACGAATAGAGGCAGCTAAAGAAATTAAATCGCATATCCCGATTATTGCTTTAACTGCAAATGCAATGAAAGGCGAGAGGGAGAGGTTTCTGGCTGCCGGAATGGACGATTACCTAAGTAAGCCATTTAAAATTGATGACTTAAAAGAAGTGATCGCACGTGCAGCCGTGTTTATTAAATCCCTTCAAAGTCAATCTGATGGATCAACAAAAACGAGTGATTCTTATTAAAAACAATGATGTTGCAAATACAATTTCTGACAATTGGAACGAAAATATTTGTACTGTTTTTAAATGGGAAACTGCTTTTAACGAAGCAAAAAATTATGTAGAAGAGCAATATGCACTCCATGCCTTACCTGATTTATTAATCATCGATCCTTTTTTGATAGGGAAGGAAAGCTCAGGCAGGGAATTTGCTGAAGTTCTTAAATTAAAATACGGAATTCCTTTTCTTTTCATTACTCAAGTAGTGGAGGATGAGATTTTATTGCCCCTGCTTCAGAGTGGAGCAGAACAAGTACTTGTGCAGCCAAACGATCTGCAATTAAGGCTTGCCGTCCTTAATGTGTTTAGGAATCAAGCTTTGCAACAATCTGAAATGCAGCATAAAGCAAGTGGGCACACACATTTTTTTGTTCAATTGATCGAACATTTACCTCTTGCTATCGCAATTCATTCGGGCAATCGAATTCTATTTGCAAATAAAGCCTGCTCCTTGCTTACCGCATATTCTGAAAAGGAACTCCTGGAATTGTATTTCTTAGATTTGGTGCATCCCGACGATCATTCTCAATTGAAAAAATTAGCCGATTCCCGGCTTAAAAACGAGATGCAGGGTTCATTTTATGATTTGAGGGTTGTTGATAAAGAAAAACATATTCATTGGGTGGAAATGTATGTGCACTCGATTGATTATATGGGAAATAGAGCTGTTTTGGTAGCCGGAACAGATATAACAAGCCGAAAATATTCTGAAATTGCTCTCGAACAAGCTTTGCAGCGTGCTGAGGAATCGAAAGAAATTAAAAACCTGATTTTTCAGAAAGTTAGTCACGAACTGCGGACTCCAATGAACGGAATTCTCGGCTTCTCTGATTTATTGCAAAATACAGTGCAAGATCCTATTGCTAAAGATTATGCGCGCAATATTTATGATAGCTCAAAACGATTAATGGGAACCTTAACTTCTTTGATTGACGCTTCCGGGCTGAATAAAAAGAGAATTCGATATAATCCTGTTCTTTGCAATATCAGTCATAGTGTTGGCCGTATTTTAAAACGCCTTGCACCGGCTTTCGATCAAAGAAACAATAATCTTGAGTTTCATTTGCCGGAAGAGGAACTGATTGCTTTTACTGATGAAGCGCTCTACAACCGTGTGCTGGAGCACCTTCTTGCCAATGCCAATAAATTTACAGTCTCCGGAACGGTAAGCGTAAAATTATATGTTCAGGAAGATGAAGAGCCTTATTTTGTGACTGAAATAACAGATACAGGTATTGGTTTTGATATGGAAAACCTCGATAAAATTGTAGAAGAATTTCGACAGGAAAGTGAAGGTAACACGAGATTGCATGAAGGTTTGGGGCTTGGCCTGAGCATTAGCTATAAAATGGTACAACTTATGGGAGGCCGTATTCATGTTGATAGTGAGGTAGGTAAAGGTGCTCACTTCAAAGTTGTTCTGCCGGTCAATAAATTAGATAAACCAAAAACAATCGTTAAACGGAAACCCTTTCTTTCTTCACGTCAGGATGCTGTATGCATTTTATTGGTTGAGGATGATGATATCAGTATTGATTATACACGTGCCTGCCTGAATTTTTATCAAGTAGATGTGGCTATGAAAGCTTCCGATGCCATAGAAATGGCAAAGAAAAAACAATATCAGGCAATATTGATGGATATTGATCTGGGTTTTGGTATGTCCGGACTGGATGCCGTGGCTCAATTACGGAAAATGCCCAATTATAAAGAAATCCCAATTGCTGCTGTAACCGCAAATGCACTTGAACAGCAAAAAGAAGAATTTCTTATGAACGGCTGCACAGATTTTATTGCAAAACCATATACCGTGCAAGCTGTTCAGGAATTTGTTGCCAATTTGCTTAATGAATAAGCAGCTTCTTTGTGTGTATATTTGATCGATCGCTGATTTGTAGAAAATAAACGCCTGTTGGAATTTCTGAACAATCGAGCGTTTGGACACCTTTTTCGCTAAATGTCCTCTGCATCAGTTTTGATCCGTCTGCGGAATATATGCTTGCTTTATAACTCCCTGAACCGCTATATTGAATGCGAACCAAAGTATTTGCAGGATTAGGAAAAATTTTGACTGTTTCATCAAATGTTCCATCTTCTATATTTACAGCTCCTTGATAATACGCCGTCCAGCCTTGCAAGCGTGTATTATTGTTTGTTTGAAAAGTGATAAACATCTGTCCTGTAGTGCTGATAAAGGGGCCAGGAAGATTTCCTGCACTAAATGATCCTGATAGTTCCCCGAGAACTTCCATTGTTGGGAATTCGTAAATTTTTACAACATCTTTCTCGGATTCTGTTTCAAAGGAAGAAAAACTCAATTCTAATAATTCAGAATTTGTGGAGATATTCCATTTGCATAAGCTGTTGTTCTCATAGTAAAACCGACCACTGCCATCAGAGATTTCCCCTGCCGGATCGGTGAGGATTGTCATGCTGCTGCACCATTCCGGACGCGTACTTTTATAGGACAACATCCAGCCGTCCTCTGTAATACTTTCATTGCTGATAAATCGTACCAACACTTTATTGCCTGTGCTATTGATTACAGGAAGGCTACTGTTTAAGTCGCCGCTGAGACTGGCGAGGATATTTGCCTCGCTCGTTTCTCCATCATAGATAATGAGAAGATCGTTTTCACTTTCCGTAGAAAAATAGTTAAAGCTTAATTGTAAGCTACTTACGGAATCAAATTCAGTTTGTGGGTCAATAAGCCACTGAACATCTGTATTGTTTTTGTATGGATAGATTGGGCCGCTTCCATCGGTGATGCTTCCATCAAAATTGGTGAGTAGGTTTGTGGGCTCGGGCCAATATGGGTATTGATAGTTGATTGTATCCGGAAATGCATTGGCAACAATTTCCTGTGCAAGCTCAAAACTATTTCCACCAACAACAAGGGTGTCAATATAAAAATATCCATCCCAGCTAGAACCCCAGCCCCAATTAAAATGGTAATACTCATCAGTTTGATAACCATCACAAATAAAGGCATGCCCCATAATATTGGGTACAGACCAACCGGCATAATACAAAGGCATTTTTTTATCGAGATGGGAAATCAAGAGTTCTTTCCAATCAAGGCTGGTGCTGTCGCGGAAAATATAATGGCTTTCCGGAGAATATTTGAAAAATGTGCGTAATGTATATCCGGCCTTATGATTGTACATTCCGGAACCATCCGGTCCATAAACCATATCAACAGATATACCTAAATGGTTCATTAATTGTGCAATAGCAGGGTTTTTTGTAGTCGGGTGATTAACCATCTCATCCCAATTGTATGTACTGTTGCCAAAATCAGCGCTTAATGTGCCATAGGGAGGGCAATCATAAGAATAAGAACCTGTGCCTTGCTGCGGAAAGCGGTAATAATACATTAGCTGCGCCAAAGTAGTAGCCACACAGCCTGTCACACAGTGCCCAGATGGCCCGTCGGGATCTGCAGGGCATTGCTGATTGTATGGAAATGATTGATCCACGTGCTTTGCGTCAATGGTTCCACTTGTCTGTCTGCTCCTGCCTTATAATGATTCAGTTTTTGGTCGCCGAGCAGATAGTTCCATTCGTTTTCTGCGCTAGGATTTTTTATTTCCGTATTTTCCAGAGCATATTGTAACTGCTTTTCATACTGAAGAATCCATGCGGCAAAATTTTCAGGAATGCTGTTGAGGTCTATTTTACTTTCTTCTGAATAAGCTAAAATTGGTTTAATTTGTTTGAAACCACTGAGCAAAACAAATCCTTTATCTTTTAATTCAGCAATATAGAGGGTGTTTTTCTGAATTCCAATATCGTGCAGTGCTATTACGTCTTTCGTTTGCTGAAAACGTTCGCCGGTAAATTTTTCAGCAGCCTGAATCAATTCCGGATTGCTGATGGTCGCACTATTTTGTGAAAATGCGAACAGACTGCTTAAGGCAAGAATAAGAATTATACTGTGCTTTTTCATATGTTTTTCGTTTTGGCTTGTGGTGCTTCCAGTGCTACATCAATAAGCCAGTTTTACGTTCAGGTTGTTTTCGTTTGCTTTTTTATTGGTATCACACAAATTTACGAAAAAGCCTACTAATTCAAAGCTCGCATTTTTGCGTGAATGATTTTTTTATTGAATCACAATTTTATGGTATTCAATATGTTGATTTCCGCAGCACTTTAAAATATAAATTCCCTTTGGTAATAAATTTGTATCGATTTTTTGGGTTATACCTTTCGGGATGTCCCTTTGGCTTAAAACTAAAGAACCATTCGTTGCAAATAGGTATATATCAATACTTTCGTTTTGATTGATGCTGCAATTGACATAAAAATAATCCTGTGCCGGATTGGGCCAAATATGAATATTTTCTTGATATTCTGTAGTATTGATTCCAACATTATCGGCCATATAATTCAGGCTCCAGCCTTTATCGGTAATCTGATGATCGCTCGTAAAAGTTAGAAGGAATTTTCCGCTTTCCGAGGCAACATCTTCCGGAACAATGCCCAAAGGATAATATCCTGAATATTCTGCTAATAGTGTATTGTCTTCGCCATCAAATATTTGCAGAATATCTTTCTGTCCTTCCGTCTGAAAATAATTGAAATTGATTACGGCGCCCTGACTATATGCCGGCTCGATGCGCCAGGAACATGAAGTATTGTTTTGATAATGGAACTCTGTCCCACTGCCATCGTTCAGCTCGCCGGATGTATTTGTAATGAGTATTGTTTCGGGACAGTAATTCGGAAAAATTGCTTGATAAGAAGCCAACCAACCTTCACCGGTCCTCGAATCATCGGTTTTAAAGCGTAGGTACATTTTGTTTCCTGTGCTTGAAAGGCCGGAAAGGATATTGCTCTGAACAAAAGCGCCCAGAAGCGGAGCCATGCTGTCTGCACCATCATAAATAAATAAAGTGTCGCCTTGCCCCAGATTGAAATTCTCAATGCTTAATGCAATGCGTGCAACAGAATCTGTTCCCGTTTGTGGATTGATTAACCAGCTTGCATCAATATTGTTGCTTGTCTCATAAATTGGGCCACTGCCATCTTCTATGCTTCCTTTGTAAAAATTTAACTCTTTATAGCCGTTCGCATAAACAGGATAATCACCCGTGGGCAATAGTCCTGAACTGCATGCCTGATCATTCATAAAGCCCAAAGGATTATCTAGCGTATAATAGCCATCGCCATAAGAACCCAGGCCAAAATTAAAATGGAACAGACTGTCGCCGTCGTATCCATCGCAAATGAAGGAATGGACAATATTTCCGTCGGAACCTCCATATAAAAGAGGCACAGCTGCATTTAATTCATTCAGGATGATGTTTTTCCACTGATCGTTTGTGAAATTAGAGCGCTGATTGATGCTAAGATAAGGTGTATAGCGAAAATTTTGAACAAATGCATCGTATAAACCTGCGATTCCGGCATAAGAACCGGTGGGAGAGTAGTTTGTGTTAATTGATACTCCGGCATGGTAGAGAAGAAGGGCAATGGCTGAGCCTTCTTCGTCCATAAGTTCATCACTCATTCCTTCATATTGGTATTCTGTTGCACCAAAGTTGGCAGAAATTTGCCCGTAAGCTTCTATATTATATGTGTTTTCACCATTTCCAATAATAGGCCAACGATAGTAATACATAATTTGAGCCATAGCCGTAGCCAGACTGCCTACATAGGCGTGCCCTCCCGGGCCGGACTGATCTTCAGGGCAGTAATAATTATAAGGGAAAATTTGATCCCACTGAGATTTTATTAATGGCTGTATTGCATCAGTGCGATTTTTATGCGCACCACCACCGGACAAAAGTTCGTTCCACTGTTTGCTTATTTGCGTTCCGGCTTTATTATTGCTGCTCACCAATGCCTTGATGCTGGATTTATAGCTCTTGATTAGATAATTAAAGCCTTCAGGCATATTGTTTGGATCATAAGTTCCATTAAAAGAATAGGCAATAATGGGTGTAAATTTTGTGCTTGCAGAAATCAGAACAAATCCGCCATCAAGGAAATGAATCGCATAAATTAAGGCTTTTCCGTTGTCGCTAATGATGCTGCATTCTGATTGAGCAGGAGCATACTTTTCTATGGATTGTGCCGTGCATGCCTGCTGCATAAAGGTAGAAGCCAGTTGTTCGGCGGTTTTTTGGTTAATCTCCTGTGCTTGTAGCCTGTTGGTCAGAAGAATACTGATACAAATACCGAAGATATAAAGTACGTATTTCATAATAATCTTTAATGAGTTAAGCGATATTTTCTTTGTTGATATGGAACAAATATAAGAAAAAACAAAACGGAACCCCATACTTGCCTGCGTCATCAGATTCTATGAGATTGTTCTGCTTCGGAATGAAGGAGCTTATAGGAGTGAATCAGTAGAGAAATAGAGATGTACTGCGGCTTAATTGTTTGGGGATCGCTTATTATAATCGAGCATGGCTAATCTTTCATTATTTTGGAGCTCCTTTATAATAATCGCGGGGATCTCATCCAGAGGAATGTTTTCGATATTTATTTGAAGGTCTGCCCGAGCATAGGAGTTTTTAAAATAATTGTAATCTGCTCTAATTTCTTTGAAGTATAATTTTTTCTTTGATTCATCCATGTGCACTGTAATAGGATTTGAATCTTTATCATAAAAAGTTAGTCTGTTTAAAATATTCTCAAAAGAATCTTTGATATGAATTGAAACTAGATCTTTTGTGGCTCTGTGTTTTTTATAAACTTTCAGATATGAAAATTTTAATCCGCTTGGTGTTCCTGCAATTACAGTATCAATACAATTGGATAAAAGATAATCCAAAACAAGGCTCGCTTTTTCTCTATATTCAAGGATGGAAAAGCATTCATTCTGAATTCTTTCAATGGAATCTCCGTAATAGTTTTGAATTTCCAGATCCAAATCTAAGAATGAGTATCCAATTTTCTTGGCTAATAATTCGCCGATTGTGGTTTTACCGACACAACTTATTCCAATTATGTAAATTATCATCGGAAGAATTTTATGTTTTTTTTAGGAAAAATTCCTTCTGCTTTATTGGCTCATCAGCCACATTTTCATTGGAACCTTTTTTCTTTGAATAATGCTTTTACAGTTTCTAAGAAGTTTATTTCTTTAAATATTGTGAGTTTCATTTTATTGTAATTTTTTAAATCCGGGAACAGACAAAATACTTTTCATCTGTTGTATGGCTTGTTCGTTTAACAATCTCAGACGTTCTGATTGCGGTAACTTCTGTTGGATAAATAAAGCATTGATGCTTTCCAAGTTAGCTAATACCACTAATTGTTCAAGTGTTGCATAATCACGCATATTACCCTCTTTGTCAGGTTTATCATTTCGCCATTCAAGAGCCGTTATTCCAAACAAAGCTACATTCAGCACGTCAGCCTCGGAAGCATAAACATACATGATTTTAGCAGGTGGAAGTTTTTCGGGTATCAGGGTTTCCTTAATAGCATCTGTATGAATACGGTAATTTATTTTAGACAAAATACGGCTCACGTTCCAACCTAATTCCTTGTTTTCAATTTCTTTGAGTCGTTGAAATTCATTTATTAGATAAATTTGGAACTCAGGGCTTAACCACATTGCAAAATGAAAAGCAATATCCTTATGGGCATAAGTCCCCCCGTATCTACCTGCCTTCACAATTAACCCGACAGCTTTGGCTCTTTGTATCCATTGGCCAACAGACATGATAAACCGGTTTGTTCCGGCTTCTTTTTCAATTACCCCGAATTCGGGGTAATTGAAATTCAGGTTGTTTATTTTCTCCCAAGTTCCAAGATACTCGAGGGTATTTTTATTTGTAATCCATTTTCCAATTAAGCCACTTCCTTCTGTGAAACTCGAAGTCATGTCAGTCAGGCTTATGAAATCAATATTATTTTTTTGAATAATACTGATTTCTGTACCATCAACATTTATCTTTTTGTTTTTAGCCATCGGTTAAAACTTGCTATTATTATTCCTTTTTCTAAATATTACACATAAATAGTTGGTAGCTTCAGAATCTCAATCAAATTGCACTCTAAGAATTTATTGTTTGAATCCCTCAGTATTTCGGCAATGGTTATATTATATTTTCAATAAGTCAGTTTTCAAAATTAATAATTTATATCCACTTTCTCATTTGCAAGAGCAGAAAACAAATATTTCATGCTCTAGGATTCATTTCATAGAATTGTTTTATAATCCTATGATGTATGTTCTGCTTTCCCCATTTACAAAATTGACACAAAAAAAGGCTGCCAAACAATTGACAGCCTTTCTATTATTTTGAATGGTCTATATTATTGAACCATAACTTTTTGATTCAGTTGCTGTCCATTGCCATTGATGTTTAGCATATAAATACCTGCAGGAAGTTTGCTGATATCCAAATTATTTTGGTAGTTTCCTGAGAAATCGTTCATTAATTCCTGATATACCAGTTCGCCATTAACTGAGAAGATTTTTACTTCATAGCTTCCGGCTTGTTTTGCATTAAAGCGGATGCTCAGCTTGTCTGTTGCTGGGTTTGGCCAGATTTCCAATGAACCCAATGCAGTGTTTTCTTCAACAGAAACGTTGCCAACGGTATATTCAAGTTCCCAGCCTTGCATATTAATGCTGCTATTACTGGTATACGTAAGAAAGAATTTTCCGCTTGGTGAAACTACATCAGCAGGAAGATTGCCTTCGGTATATTGTCCTGAATATTCGGCTAAAACAACATTTGTTGCGCCGTCATAAATTTTCAGTTTGTCTTTTCCTTCTTCTGTTTCAAAATAATTGAAGCTAAGAACAGTATTTATTGCGTTTTCGGGTTCGATGCGCCACATACAGTTTGTTCCGTTTTTGTAGTAAAATACATCGCCGCTACCATCATCAAATGTTCCGGTAGGTTCTGTATAGAAAGTTAATCCGGAGCAATAAGTTGGTTGTTTTGCTTCAAAATAGCCAAACCAGCCATCGCCATCGTCTGTAGCATCTGTTTCAAACAATATGTACATTTGGTTTCCTGTACTGCTTATTAAAGAAGGAAGATCACTGCCTGTATATTCTGCGAGTAATGGGGCATTTTCATCGGCACCATCAAAAATACTGAGTTTATCGCCTGCGCCCAGATCGAAACGATAGAGGCCAAAAGAAATGCTGGCAACTGAATCGTTTTCGGTTTGTGGGTTGATTAGCCATGATGCTGTTGTATTGGCTTTGGTTACTTCTTTCGGTCCACTGCCATCTTCCAGGGTTCCGATCATATAGGTAATTTCTTTGCTTCCTTCGGCATAATTTGGATATCCCTCACCGGGAACAAAATTAGAAACACAGGCTTGATCTTGAGGGAATCCACCAACATTACTGAGTGTATAGAATCCATCACCGGATCCGCTCCATCCAAAGTTGAAATGAAATTTATTGTCAGAATCGTATCCATCACAAACAAAAGCATGGCCGCCGTCGTTGCTTCTTCCTGAATAATATAAAGGCTGTTTGGCGTCTAATTGTTCTATAAGCAGAGCAATCCACTGTTCTTCAGTGAAATAATCGCGACTATTGAAAACTGATTGGTCAGAATATCTGAAGTGGTCTTGTATTGCACTAGGGACATCTTGAGAATGTGCACCGGATCCATCAATACCATAACCCATATCCACTGCAATACCGCAATGGTACATTAAAAGAGCAACGGGTTCGCAAACGAAATTATCGCAGGAATTCACCATTCCGTCAAAATCATAAGTTGTTGCGCCGAAGTCTGCTGTTAAAACACCATAAGGATATAAATAATAGGTGTTCGTGCTTACGCCTGTTTCAGGCCATCTCCAATAATACATAATTTGCGACATTGTTGTGGCAACGCATCCTGCATAAACTTTTCCACCTGGGCCACCTTCGGCTTCTGGGCAAAAATAGTTATATGGAGAATCTTGGTTCCAGTAAGATGGAGCAAGGGGCTGAACAACAACATCGCGTGTGCTGCGATCAGAATCATTCAATAATGCATCCCATTTTTCGCTGATTGCCTTAGTGGCAACAGCATCAGCATTTCTTTGGTTTAGAATGGCATCAGTATAAGATTGAAGAAATGATTTGTAATTATCGCTTTGGTTTTCAGGAATATAACTTCCTGTTGTATTGTATCCAATAATAGGATCAAAGCTGTTTTCAGCAGAAACAATTACAAAACCACCATCACTAAAGTTGAAGGCATAAAAAACCACTGCACCATTTTCCATAATGGTATATTGGTCAGAAATAAGAGTATTTGCTGTATTGTCATTGCCCATTTGGTGATCAGTCATAAAATTTTGGGCTACATTTTGTGCGGTTTCAATGGGCACAATGCTTGCTTGCAGTTGAAACAGACCCAGAGCGCAAATAAGAACGATCAATGATAGTACTTTTTTCGTCATTTGATTATTTGTTAGTTAAATTGTATGATTGTGATTTTAAGGCACAAATATAAATGAAAATATGAGTGCTTCGAGAGGAAGTTTGCTTTAAATATTGTGTGAGCTGACTTTTATATTAAGGTGTTCAAATAAATATTTATTCTAATCACTTGTTATATTGATATTTAGAATTCTCCTGCAGGATATTCACTTCGCTTCAACCCCTTGATCGAAAAGACATATTGGCTCGGGAGCAGACAAAAGGGGCGCGTGGACGCAATAATTTTAAAATAAATATGTCCACGCGCCCCTTTTGTCTATCAATATTAACCATCTTGTCTCTTCGACTGAGGTCATTTTCCTTAATTACAGTGTTTTGTTTTGTATTCTATTATGATATAGAACAATAGTCAAATTACTATAAATGGCCGAAGGAGAAATCTAAAACAACATCAATAAAAATATACGGATCATTCATCCTCGGTACTCAATTGCATACCTTATTAGATGTTCAGGTATTTTGCTATTTTATGGTTTAAAACCAATGGATTGAAAGGCTTGGTAATATAGTCGTTCATGCCGGCTGCCTGCACTTTTTCTTGTACTTCAAGCAGGGCAGAGGCTGTTAGTGCAATAATTGGTACTTTCTGATATACAGTATTTCCCATCTTGCGAATCGCTGCTGAAGATTCATATCCGCTCATTACGGGCATCTGTAAATCCATCAGGATAAGCCGGAATATTTTTGTTTGAACTTTTTCAAGGGCTTCCTGTCCGTTGGATGCAGTATGCACATTTAAACCCCAATTTTTTAGGAATTTTTTTGCTACAAATAAATTCACCTGATTATCATCAACCAAAAGAATATCCTCTCCGTTAAAACGAATAAACTCCAAGGATTCTGGCTGCTGCTCCTGTAATGTCGTTTTATTGCTTTTCTGAAAACTGAGTTTAAAAAAGAACCTTGAGCCTTCCCCAACCGTGCTTTCTAATTCAATATGGCTATTATGGAGTTCCAATAATTTTTTCGTAATGCTGAGTCCCAAGCCTGTTCCGCCATATTTTCGTGTGGTTTCTGAGCTGGCCTGTGTAAAACTGTTGAAAATTTCTTGCTGCTGATCTTTCGGGATTCCAATGCCGGTATCCGAAACACAAAAAAGGATATCAACTTGTTTCTCGTCTTCACTTAACTGTTTTACTGATAATTTTATAGAGCCTTTTTCGGTAAATTTTACCGCATTGCTCAAAAGGTTCGATAAAATTTGATTGAGCCTTGTCGGATCGCCAACCAAATAAAGTGGAATTGCTTCGTCAATATATGTTTCAAATTTGATGGACTTTTCATCAATTTTAAATTGAAATACATTTCTTAAGTTAACAAATAGGTCTTTAAGGCTGAAATCAGCTTGCTCCAAATGGATTTTATCGGCTTCAATTTTGGAGAAATCAAGGATATCATTAATCAGCGCCAGAAGGTTTTCGCCTGAGAATTTTAGCGTCTTCAGATTTTCAATTTGATTTGGTTTTGGATTGTCTTGCAATAAAATATATGCCAGCCCAATAACCGCATTCATGGGTGTGCGCAACTCATGGCTCATAGTCGAAAGGAAATTGGACTTTGCCCGGGCTGCTTCTTCAGCTTTTTGCTTGGCAAGCATAAGCTCCTGATTGTTCTCCTTTAGAACTTCATTATTTAATGCTATTTGGTTTTTGTGGTTTTCAAGCTCTTCTTTTTGATACCTTAGGGTTTGCGTGCTGCGTGCAATAATTAACTCCAGCTTTGCCTTGTCGTTTTTAAGCCTGATCGAATTTAGGTAGATCATCGCATAGATCATCAATCCTAATGCCAATAGAATAAGAAGGATATTGTAAAATTGTAAATACCAAGGGTATACCAACTCCATATCAAGTGTGCAAATATTACTCCACAAATAGTTTCCGCTTTTTTGGCTTCGAATTTGCAAAGTGTTGATCCCTGTTGGTAATTCATCCGGATAGATATCTATTTCATCTTCAGCTTCTTTCCATTGTTTCTGATCCTGGGTTTTCGAATTGATAATCCTATATTCATAATGAACCAATGATCCGGGATAAATCGGGCAGAAATAATTGATCCTTAAAAATTCACTTGTGCTGATTTTTATACTGCCATTACTTATTTGTGCTTCTTGCCCGTTAATTTGTAGTCTTGTGATAATTGGGGAAGGACTTAAAAGAGGTTCCTGATCATTTGTTGCAAATGCCAGACCTTCAACAGTTCCTATCCAAAGCTGGTTTTTCTGATCCACCAGAATATCACGATAACCAATCGTTTTGCTTGGCAGGCCATTATCCTCATTGAAGAGTAAATAATTGTTTTTATAAAAGCGGATCAAACCTTCGCTTACAGCAAGCCAAAGATGCCCGTTCTTGTCCATCGCTAGGCTTTTTATGCTATTGCTTGTATTATCGCCAAGGCTCGTTCTATGGATGCTGTCTTTTTGATATTGTAAAAGCCCAAAGGAAGAAGCAAGCCAGATATTTTGATCCTTGTCGAATATTATTTCATTGATATTCAGATCTGTGTTATGATCAAAGGGGATTGATAAGCTGATGTTTTTGAAGTCTTTTTTATTCGCCTCTTTCTTGAATAAATAGGCGCTATCGAGCAATCCACCTGCATAAATACTGCCATCAGCATTTTCATTTACACATACAATCCTGCTGCTGATCCCGTCTTCAGTTCCGTAATATTTTATGCTTCCCTCTGCGGAAATGCTTATGAGTCCGCTATATCCGTCTTGACATAACCAGATGGTCCCGCGACTGTCCATCATACTCATAAATATTGCTGATCCTGAGCTGCTTAAGTCTGTCTTTTGTATAAGGTTTCCTGAATAGTCTGTTTGGTATAAAATGCCTGTATTGTCGGTTATGTAAATATTTTTATCCTGTGCAGTAATCTGTAATAGAGTGTTTTGATGACTAAATTCAATTTCAATGGCTTCTTGAGCATGGTTCACAGTGTAGAGTTTGTCTCCATCAGTGAAGAAGACTTGCCCTAATTCATCCATAGTTACATCCTGAATATAACGATGCGTTAACTCATGAAAAATTGGGTTAAAATATTGATTTTCAGCATATAATATTCCATTATCCGACGATAGCCATAAGGAGCCTGTTGAGAGCAACATATCGTTGATGTTGTTCTGTGTAATGGACTCGGATTTTTGAGTTGTGATTCGGCCGTACGAATCCACTTCCAGCATATGCAAGCCGTCAGACCAACTGCCCAGTAGGTATGTTGTGTCGCTGAGTGCTTCAGCACAACTGATGTCCCTGAGTGTTTTTATTTCATCGATAAGTGGAAGCTTATTTTGTAAGCGATCGGGCTGAAGCACGAATACTCCCTGATCATTGCTGATAAATAGTTTGTTATCGGCAAAACCGGCGAAGCCCATATGCAGGTTGTTGTTGTCGTGTTGCCAATGCAAAGTGTCAAATCGTAAACTGCCGGACGCTCGATAATATATGCGGCTTTTCGGTGAAAAAACGTACAGCCGGCCTGTTTTGTCTTCGCTGACTTCAAAGGAGTGTTGTACATTGTTTGAGAGGTCGTCTGCTGCAAACCTGTTTTGTATAAAAACATCTCCATCCATTGACCACACAGAATGATTGTCGCTAATCCATAAAACACCTTTCGTATCTTCAAAGAGCTCTTTGGGATACCAAAACAAGCTGTCTGTTGGCGATGTGCAGCCTTTCAATAAAGTGGTAATTTGAGGTTTTGATAAGGAATAATTAATCAGGAACATACCGAGGTCGCAGGTGCCAATAAGCCGGCCGTCACTCAACAAGAGAAGGTCTTTGATTGCAGGCGATGGAAGGCCTTCCATAAAAAGCTCGAAAGTTTTTCCATTATAACGTATGAGGCCTTCATCGGTGCCAATCCATACATAACCAAGGCTATCACGTGCAATGGACTTTGTAAGTTCATTACTCATCCCCTCAGTCTGGCCATAATGGTTCAGGCTGAAATAGGCTGAAAATTCTTCATCGGCATATATTGCCCGACAAAGCAACATCAGTAAAACGAAAATGATAATTTTTCCTTTGTATTGGCTCAATGTGTTGCTTTTATTATTCCATTATAATCTATATAACAATAGTTGTTGCAAAAGAATGATTTGTGTCCGGCAAATTTTTAGCTTTGCTCTTCAATACGTTCTCCTTGATATACAAACTTAGTGTAAATCTTGATAGGTTCATAATGTTCTTAAAGAAAAAAACGAATACCAATGGCAAATGCTGCATAGGGCTTTTATTGTTTTTCGATACTGTTGGAGTCTTTTTCGTTTTATGTGCTTGTTTATTAGTTATTTAGGAGTGTAAATCAAAGGATGTTTATCGGAAGGGAAACATTTGCCCTTCTTGTTTTGTTGATAGATTAGCCGGATAAAAAATATTGAGTATGGATATGTTTCGCATTGAAAAGGACTTTTTAGGAGAGAAAACAATGCCTCAATCGGCTTTGTACGGGATTCATAGTCTGCGTGCCAAAGAGAATTTTCCCGATGAAACGGCATTTCATAAGGAATGGTATCAGGCAATGGGTTTCGTGAAATGGGCGTGTTATAAAAGTTATCGGTCATTTAAAAAAGCTGCTTTGGAGAAATATTCCCCTACTCAGCTTCCTTTTGCTTTTTTTGATGATGAGCGTATCGATGCAATGATACAAGCTGCAAAGGATATTTCCAAGGGCAAATATTTTGATCATTTTATTGTGCCTGCAGTTTCCGGTGGTGCAGGTACTTCCATTAATTTGAATATCAATGAAATAATAAGTAATGTCGCCCTACTAAAATGTGGCAGGCAAGCAAGCGATTATGCTTTTATCGATCCCTTCGATCATGCAAATATCTATCAATCAACCAATGATGTTGTTCCAACTGCTTTGAAAGTGGCCATTATGTTTTTATTGCGCACACTCGAGAAGAACATTAATGATTTGCGGCTTGAGGTGGAAAAAAAAGAAGGGGAATTTCGTAATATTTTGCGTCCTGCTTATACGCAGATGCAGGAAGCTGTGCCTACTTCTTTCGGGAAATTATTTAGTGCTTATAGTGAGGCTCTTTCACGGGATTGGTGGCGCGTGAGTAAATGTTTTGAGCGCATAAAAGTAGTGAATCTTGGCGGCAGTGCCATTGGAACAGGGATTGCTGTGCCAAGGTTTTTTATTATGGAGGTTGTGCCTGAACTTCGACGTTTAACGGATCTTCCCATGACACGAAGCGAAAACCTACTCGATACAACAAGCAATCTGGATGCTTTTGTTGAAGTGCATGCCATCATGAAATCTTTTGCCGTAAATCTCGAAAAAATGTCTGCGGATTTACGCTTGCTGGCTTCAGATGTGGGGCCAAAAGCAATAAAGATTCCTAAAAAACAAGTGGGCAGCAGCATTATGCCCGGAAAAGTGAACCCTGTAATCCCTGAATTTGTGATTAGTGCCGCACATCAGGTCTATGCCAATGATGGTTTAATCAGCTCATTATCAGCTCAGGGTTGCCTCGAACTAAATGCATACCTGCCAACAATTGGACATGCTTTAATATCAAGCCTTAAGCTTATGATCGCTTCGGCCAAAACCCTGAAAACTAATTTGATTGAAGGTGTTCAGCTCGCTGAAAAATCCGGAAAAGACCTTATAGGAAACAGTCCGGTCCTGACTACTGCTTTAAGCCCTTACATCGGTTACCACAAAGCAGCAGAGCTTGCAGCTTATATGAATGCCGAAAAATGTGGCCTGCTCGAAGCCAATAAAAAGCTCAAACTGATTGATGAAGCGAAATTGAATGAAATTATAAAGCCTGAAAATTTATTGAAAACAGGCTTCTCCCTAAACGACATACTCGATTAAAGACTATGAAAGGTAAAGACGCAAAACCACATATTGGCATTTTTGGCCGACGAAATAATGGGAAATCATCGCTCATCAATGCTTTGGCAGGACAGGAAATTGCGATTGTCTCTGATTTTGCAGGAACAACCACAGACCCTGTGAAAAAATCTATGGAGATTAGTGGCATTGGCCCCGTAATTATTATTGATACTGCCGGTATTGATGATGAAGGCGAACTGGGAAAAAAACGCATCGATAAATCAATTCAGGCTTTAAAAACTATTGATATGGCTGTTTTGGTGTTGACTGAAAATGTTTTTGGGCCACCCGAACAAATGCTGATTGATGCGTTTCGCGATTTTGCCGTGCCATATATTATTGTCCATAATAAAATGGATGTAATGCCTTTAAGTGCTGATTTTTCTAATCGGCTTCAAGCGGATTTTAAAGCTTCAATACTTGAGTATTCAGGATTAACAAAGCAAAATCATGAGTTGCTAATTGATGCTTTGCGAAAAGCCATTCCCGAATCTGCTTATAAAAGCAATAGCCTTATTGGTGATTTATTATCTTATGGCGATACTGTTTTATTGATCACACCTATTGATATAGAAGCTCCTGAAGGTCGTTTAATCCTGCCACAGGTGCAGCTAATCCGTGATGTGCTTGATAATGATGGTGTTGCTGTGGTCATTAAAGAAAGGGAAGTGGATGAGTATATCCGGAAAATGTATCCGCGTCCAAAATTAGTGGTAACTGATAGTCAGGTGTTTTTAAAAGCAGATGCCTCTGTGCCACCCGAAATTCCCCTAACCAGTTTTAGTATTGTTTTGGCTCGACATAAAGGCGATTTCGAGAATTACCTGAAAGGAACGCCAAAACTATCGGAATTGAAAGATGGTGATCGAGTGTTGATTCTGGAATCATGCACACATCATGTTTCTTGTGATGATATTGGGCGGGTTAAAATCCCTCGATGGTTGAGTAATTTTTGTGGAAAAAATATTGAATTTGATGTAGTAAGTGGTCTTAATAAACTGCCCCGCGATATCCATGAATATGCAATTGTAATTCAATGTGGAGGCTGTGTACTCACAAGAAAACAGGTGATGAATCGCTTGAAACCTGCCGTGGATGCCGGAATCCCTGTGACAAATTATGGGATGGCCATTGCTTGGATTCATGGGATTTATCATCGTGCCGTGGCTCCATTCGCTGCTTTGGAAAAAGATAGGTCAGATTATTTGTAAAAATATTTATTTATGAAAACTATTGTTGTTAGTGGTTGCAGCCGGGGAATTGGTAAAGAATTGGTGAAGACCTTGGCTTCCCTGCCCAATTTATTTATTCTTGGACTTTCCCGGAATGCGGAAAAACTGGAATTGCTGCAAAGAGAATTGAAGAACAGCACAGCCACTTTTTTGCCTTTTCCGATGGAGATTACAGAAAAAGGGGAGAGACTGCGTTTACATCAATATTTGATTAGAGAAGGATTGCAAGTAGATGTTCTTGTGAATAATGCAGGGTTTTTGGCAGCACGCCCTTTTGAAGAAACAACAGAAGAAGATTTTGACCAAATGTTTGATGTGAATATCAAATCTGTCTTTTTTTTGGTGCAACAATTACTACCGTTGATGCATCGGGGGGCTCATATTCTGAATATCAGTAGTATGGGCGGAGTGCAAGGCAGTGTGAAATTCCCTGGTCTGGCAGCATATAGCAGCAGCAAAGGGGCAGTGAGCATTCTTACGGAAGTGCTTGCGGAGGAGTTGAAGGATCGAAAAATTAGTGTGAATGCTCTGGCTTTAGGCGCTGTACAGACAGAGATGCTGCAAGAAGCCTTTCCTGATTATACGGCGCCACTCTCTGCGCAAGAAATGGCATCATGGATTGCCAATTTCATTCTGAATGACTATGCTTTTTTTAATGGAAAAATTTTGCCCGTATCCAGTACAACACCTTGATAAACAATAGTATTAAAGCATCTTTTCGTATTGTGGCTTCGAGAGCCTCAGCCATCAGTTATGGGTCGCTGAGGCCCTCGAAGCGCCTGTGCTGAGGCTCTCGAAGCGCCCGATATTCCACCAATCTCCCTAAAAATAATGTAAATACCCGATAATCAAACTATAAGAATTAATCAGCACATCAGCAATAGGCTGATTATTTCCAACAAGGTAATTATAGTCTGTTGGTTCAGTGAAATTCACCATCTGGTCGAGGCCATATTCCCTTCCAAAGCAATAATTAACGCCGATGGTAAACCTTGAATTGTTCTTGTTGATCGTTAGGCCACCGGATAGATGGTAAAGATCCATATCAAAAGAGGAAATAAATAAAATGCCCGGCTGATCAAAATCCTCGCGCTCGCTTGCTTTAAAATGGCTATAATCTGTACGAAATCCCCCAAGAAGTGTGTATTTCTCATTGAATGAATACTCCATCCCCAAACCAAAATTGAATACAGCATTGGCTACAGAAGAAACGGAAAGAAAATCAATATCCTTAAGAAAGGGCGCATAAGGTGAGTCTTCAGGATATATAAAATTTTGTTTTTCCGCTTCTACCATTGTATATAAATCAATTTTTGTAAAATACTCACAAGTAGAAAGCAATTGTATTTTTGGGTTCAGCTGATAGCTAAACCCCAGGGCAAAAGACCATGGGAATTTTATATGCGTCGGCAATGATTCCTGCCTGTCAATCAGGAGGATGTCGCTATAAGCATCCTCGTTAATGCTTTCGCGAAGATTGTACTGAGAGTTTTCGCGCTGCACATTGGTCCAGCCATAAAGGGATAGATTGGGAGTGGAAATGCTGAGCCCTGCTTTAAACTTACCTAAGTCGAGGCTGAAACCTGCCTTCCATAAAATGTAAAACTCTTGTAAATAAATATCCTCATACCAGTTTGTTGAAGCAAAATATGGTGTACCATCAGTTTTCTCAGACAATAGACGTGTAAAGAAACTAAATTGATAGTTTTGGAAGCGATAGCCAATAAAAGTACTAAGACCAATGGCAAGTTTTTCTGAAATTTTATAGCCGAAACCAAGGCCGCCCCATTGTTCGTCCAATTGATTGCTGTACTCAAAACTACCGATATAGCTTTCAAGTCCCGGATGACTTTCAATTACATTGTATTGAGCTGCATGACGCGTACGCATATAATAATTGCTGTGGTTGCGTGTAAATAAAGCATACGACCATGTGATGGGACTTTCTTTATCCATTTTTAATGTGCCGGATAAAAATTGTGGATAAATATTCGGTTGCCTCGAAAGGATGTCGATATTGCTGCCGGCACCGTTTTTTATACTGAGACGGTCGTAACTATATATATTGGCGTTGAGGTTTAGGGTGCTTGAGTCGATAAACCCCAAAAAACCAGGATTATAATAAATGCTGCTGTTGTCGTCGGGAGAACCAACAACATTTCCGCCCAATAATGCAGCCCGTGCACCATATTGCTGCGTCCAATAATGATTGTCCTGAGCAATAAGCTGTACCGAACTTCCAAAAATAATACTGATGATCAGGATGATTATTTTATTGTAAATCATGCTTTACGGTTTTCATCAAAATTAGGTATAATTTGAAAGCATAGCCAAGAATTTCCAAGAAGAATATATGCCGTGATTGATTTTCTCCCCACCTCTGGCGCGGATTTGCATCCGTGCCCCTAAATCTCATCCACTGGTTATGGGACGCTGTGCTGTTCTGAGGGACTCGAAGTAAGGCCCTCGTATTTGTCTGCGATAGCTGTCGATGTGTTGGTCGCTGAGGTCCTCGAAGCGCCCTGTCAAATCGCCCATAGAATTATGTCTGATACCGGTCGCTGAGGTCCTCGAAGTGCCAATCACTAACAAAAAAAATCACCAATTGCATATTGGTCCACTCTCGCTATTTAGATTCGTTCCATTTTTAAAGTCAATACCTAAATTAATTCTTTATACACAATTATTTAATAGGGAAATGCCTATATTTGAAGAAGTTTGATTTGTTTGTAATATTTAAAACCAAAACCATGAGCCCCTCTCTACCCTTTATTCAAAAGCTGGGAAGCTTTTCCCGTATATCTATGTTTTCCCTTATTTTAATCTGCTTTCTTGTTATTTCGGGCAACCGAAGCCTCAAAGCACAGGCCGTCAATGAAACAGACAGCCTTGCATTAGTTGCACTTTACAATGCTACCGATGGTGCCAACTGGACGGACAACACCAACTGGCTAACTGGTCCGGTGAGTTCGTGGTATGGGATTAGCGTTATTGCCGACCGTGTAACAGAAGTGCAGCTGCAGGATAATGGATTAACAGGAACAATCCCTGCTGATCTTGGAGGCTTAACAGCTCTCACGGTTTTATATCTTTTTGATAATACCCTCAGTGGAACCATTCCAGCAGAACTAGGAAGCCTTTCTAATTTGGAATATCTTTATTTAAATTCGAATTCCCTGAGCGGTACCATTCCCGTTGAATTGGGCAATCTCTCCAGTCTCATCGAATTAATTCTGAGCGGCAACGAATTAAGCGGTGCTATTCCCTCTGAGCTGGGAAATTTATCCAATTTATCTTTTCTGATTTTGTTTACAAACACCTTAAGCGGGAATATACCCAATTCATTGAGTAATCTATCCAGTCTGACCTACCTGAACTTGGCGAATAATGAACTGGAAGGCAGTATTCCTGCTGGGTTAGGAAGTTTGTCTCAGTTGACAGAACTCCATTTAGAAAATACTTCAATAAGTGGTTCTATTCCAGTGGAATTGGGTAATTTATCAAGCCTTACTCATCTGATTTTAAAACAAAATGACTTAAGTGGGAGTATTCCTGTTGAACTTGGGAATATGTCACAGCTGCAGGAGCTTGATTTAAGCGAAAATCTGCTCACCGGAGAGATCCCACCAGCATTATGTAATCTGTCGAACCTAGAATCTTTGCTCTTGTCTAATAACCAGTTGACAGGGTCGATACCAATTGAAATTGGAAACCTATCGAATTTGAGTGCTTTATGGCTTTATGCGAATCAACTATCCGGTTCTATTCCCACTCAAATTGGAAATTTGAGTAATTTAGGGATGCTTTGGTTGGCACACAATCAGCTATCAGGTTCCATACCTTCTGAGCTTGGAAATTTAACAGATATGTATTCCCTTTGGCTGGCGGATAATCAATTTACTGGGGCACTTCCCGTAGAAATAGCGAATATGACCATGGTGACTCTTCTATCACTCAGTGAAAATGATTTTACGGATGTTCCTGATTTTAGTGCAATATCATCATTGGACGATTATCAGATTCAGAATAACCGTCTTGGATTCCAACCTATAGAAGACTATCTTGCAGGAGGAAGTGCGACTACTTTTTCCTATAATCCCCAAAAAGTTGTAGATACCGAAGAAAACCAAACAGCCAATACAGGCAACGAAGTTACTTTTACCACCGATGTGTCCGGTTCCGCAAATCTCTACCAATGGTATAAAGATGGCTCCATCCTTTCCGGAGAAACAGATCCCAATTTAACCTTAAGTAATATCACCAATGATGATGCCGGCGTTTATACCTGTCAGATTTCATCGGAAATTGTTACAGATCTCACTCTCACTACCTACGATAAAACACTCACGGTTACTGATTATAATTTGGAATCCGATAGCCTTGCATTAGTAGCGCTATACAACGCCACCGATGGTGCCAACTGGACAGATAATACCAATTGGCTTACGGGGCCGGTGAGTACGTGGTATGGTATTACGGTTGAGGAGGGGCGCGTAACTGAAGTTCATTTGGGCGGAAATGCTCTCAGTGGTAGTATTCCTTTAGAATTGGGAAATTTGGAAAATTTAAAAGATTTATGGTTATTTATGAACAATCTTAGTGGTACTATTCCATCGGAACTTGGTAATTTGATCAATCTAGAATCATTGCATCTTGAAGAAAATCAATTAACTGGCAGTATTCCTCCTGAATTGGGGGGGCTGTCTTCATTGGTGGAACTCTATTTAAGGTTTAATATGCTTACTGGAAGCCTGCCACCTGAACTTGGTGGGTTAAGTAATGTGGAAGATATTTTTCTTGAAGAGAATTTATTGTCAGGAGTAATACCCGCAGAATGGGGGAGTTTGACTCATTTAATTAATCTGGATTTGAATAATAATTCCCTGAGCGGCAGCATCCCTACTGAATTGGGCAATTTGACGAATTTGGAGGATTTGTCGTTACATTCTAATTCCCTGAGCGGAAACATCCCTGCTGAATTAGGGAATTTGACTAATCTACAGCATTTGTTCTTATTGGATAATGATTTTACGGATGTTCCTGATTTTAGTGCGATATCGTCCTTGACCAATTATCAGATTCAGAATAACCATATCGAATTCCAAAATATCGAAGATTTTCTTGCTGGTGGCAGTGCGGCAAGTTTTACTTATAATCCCCAAAAATTCGTAGATACCGAAGAAAACCAAACAGCCAACACCGGCGACGAAGTTACTTTTACCACCGATGTGTCCGGTTCCGCAAATCTCTACCAATGGTATAAAGATGGAAATATTCTTGATGGGAAAACAGGAGCAAACCTGCTTATAACGAATGTAAGTATTAATGATGCCGGCGTTTATACCTGTCAAATTACTTCGGAAGTTGTTACAGATCTCACACTGACTACTTACGATAAAACACTGACAGTTACGAATTATAATATGGAATCCGACAGCCTTGCATTGGTTGCCCTATACAATGCAACAGATGGCGCAAACTGGACAAGCAATACAAACTGGCTTACCGGGCCGGTGAGTACTTGGTATGGTATTACGCTTGCAGGAAACAGAGTTAGTGAAATACATTTAAATAATAATTCCCTAGTTGGAACCATCCCTGCTGATCTTGGAGACTTAACAGCTCTCACGGTTTTGTTTCTTTATGAAAATACGCTCAGCGGAAGCATTCCTGTCGAGCTGGGCAGCCTTTCGAATTTGGAATACCTCTATTTATATGCGAATCCCCTTAGTGGAAGCATTCCTTCTGAGCTGGGCAATCTCTCCAGTCTCATCGAATTAAGCCTAAGCGAAAACGGATTAACAGGTGCTATTCCCGCTGAGTTGGGAAATTTATCCAATTTGTCTTTTCTGATGTTGTTTACTAATTCGTTGAGTGGGAATATACCCACTACATTAAGCAATCTATCAAGCCTTACTTCCTTAAATTTAGCAAATAATGAACTGGATGGCAGTATTCCTGTAGGCTTAGGGGGTCTGTCTCAGTTGGCAGAATTGCATTTGGAAAATAATGCATTAAGCGGTTCTATTCCAACGGAATTGGGTGGTTTGACAAACCTTACGCATCTTATTTTAAAACAAAATGACTTAAGTGGTAGCATCCCTTCTGAAATAGGAAATCTGTCTCTACTTGAAGAACTTAATCTAAGCCAAAATCTGTTAACAGGAGAAATCCCATCGGCAATAGGTAATCTAACGAACTTAGATCAATTGGATTTATCAAATAATACGCTCAGCGGTAGCCTTCCTTTGGAACTCGGCAATTTGACCAATTTGCGTTATTTTTATCTATATACAAATTCCCTTACCGGGAGTATTCCGGCAGAGCTGGGTAATATGAGCTCGTTGCAATCTTTGTATCTCGAAACCAATAATTTAAGCGGAAGTATTCCTCCTGAATTAGGTGGATTAACTGCATTGGTCACTTTAAAATTAACAAATAATTCCCTTACGGGGAGTATTCCCCCTGAACTTGGGGCAATACCCAATCTGTATAGTTTAGGTTTGCATGGCAATGCATTAACGGGTACGATCCCTCAGGAACTTGGTAATCTGTCGAATCTGCAATATCTGGATCTTGGTATTAATGCCTTAAGTGGCAGCCTACCGCCGGAACTTGGGAATTTAACAAATTTGAAATCACTGGATTTAGCCTATAATAACTTTACCGGAAGTATTCCCACTGAATATGGCGCCCTGACTAGCTTGACCACTTTAAGTTTTGTCGGTAACAGCCTGGAAGGGAGCATTCCTGCAGAATTGGGAAGTTTAACGGCTTTGCAATATTTATATTTATACGATAATTCCTTCACTAGTATTCCCTCAGAATTAACCGCTTTAGTTAATTTGATTTCATTGAATATTCAAAATAATGAGTTTCTTGATCTGCCCGATTTTAGTTCAATAGCTACTTTGGTGAATTACAGCATCCAATCAAATCATATTGAATTTCAGGATATTGAAACCTTTTTATCGGGTGGGGGGGTAGAAACATTTACCTATAATCCTCAAAAAGAAGTGGATACCGAAGAATATATAGTGGCCAACCCTGGCAACGAAGTAACTTTTACTACAGATGTCTCAGGTACGGCGAATCAGTATCAATGGTATAAAGACGGTTCCCTGCTTAGTGGTGAAACATCTTCTAATTTGGTGATAACGGAAATAACAGCAGCTGATGCAGGTGTTTATACCTGTGAAATTACATCGACAGTTGTTACAGACCTTACACTGACTACTTATGGTAAAACTTTGGAAGTAACAGATCATACGATTGTTTGTGGCAATATTTCAGAATATGTAACATGGTCAACAGATACTGTTTATGTAAATTGCGATGTAACTATTATGGATATGGGTAAAGTTACCATTGATCCCGGAGTGCGAGTGCTTTTTGCAGGTGCTTATAAAATCCGTGTGGAAGGATGCTTGCAGGCCACAGGAACAGCTACCGATTCCATTTGGTTTAGTCCGGTGGATACCGAAGAAGGATGGCGCGGAATTGAAGTGGAGGCTACTTCAAGCTCCGAGCCGACATTCTTTAACTATTGTGTTTTTGAAAATGGTAAAGCCGGATATCGTAGCAATCAAGCGTATTCAGGTGGAGCTTTATTTATTGGAAGCAATATGATGCAAGTAAGTTGTATGTCCAGCTCTTTCAGGAATAATTATGCCGAGGATGATGGTGGCGCAATTTATGCAACGGATCCCATGGTGAAAATCGATCGTTGTAGTTTTTGTAATAATGAATGCCTTGGCGATGGTGGTGCTGTTTTGCTGGGAAGTAATACAAATTCGATAACTATTCTTAACTCTTTATTTGCCAATAATGAATCCGGAGGAAAAGGTGGAGGTGCATGGCTTGATCTTTCTGTTAGCGGATCAGCTTTTTACAATAATACTTTTGCTAATAATAATGCTGAATACGGTGGTGGAATCTATTTCTATGAATCCTCCATTGATATTTACAATAGCATACTGTATGCCAATGCTTCAACAATGGGAGGTGTTCAGGTTGGGATAGAAACTACTACCAATATAGTTCCGAATTTTTATTATTCAGATATACAGGGAGGAACAGCCGATTTTTATCTTAATGGCCCAACTTCCTACGAAGGTTCAACAAGCAATCTTCTCAATGTAAATCCGGATTTTGTGAATCCAACTACTGCCGCAGGGAATAACTATAATGGCTATCTGGCCGATTATAGCTTGGAGGAAAGTTCTTCCTGCAACAATCAGGGAGATCCTAGTACTTCTTCCAGTGTCATTGGGGATTATGATATTATTGGAAATAACCGTTTTTATGGTGGCATTATAGATCAAGGTGCCTTTGAATGGGCAGAGGAGAGCTTCTTTAATGATGCCGGAGTTGAATTTAATAGCCTGACCAATGGCAATGCAATCTGGCTCGATTATGATGGAGATGAAGACCTCGATATCTTCTATCAGGGGGAAAGTTTTGGCCAATATTCATCTAGCTTTTATGAAAATACCGGAACAAGCTTTTCACCTACAGAGCTTTCAATAAATGGCGTCACAGGGGCTCAGGCTTCTGTTTGTGATTATAACCTTGATAATCAACCTGATATTTTTATTGTTGCTCGCCATGGCTCGGCTCCTTTTTCTGCTCTTTATCAAAATACCGGAGGGAATTTTTCTCTTGTAAGTTCCACGGGTATCGTGCCATTGCAATATGCCGGCGCAGATTGGGCTGATTTTGATAATGATGGTGATCAGGACCTTGCTATTTGCGGACAGTCTGAAGATATGGCCTTGCATTGCTATATTTATAAAAATACCGAGGGCAGCTTTGAAGTTTATGATGACCTATTTGGAATGATATACTCCTCAGTGTCCTGGCAGGATATTGATAATGATGGTGATCAGGATCTACTCGCCATTGGGAACAATGGAAGCGGCAGCCGTTTCGCAAAATTGTATAAAAATAATGAAGGCGTTTTTACGGAAATAGCAAGCGGTATCAACGGTCTTGATTATGCAAGCATTGATTGGGCTGAATTTAATGAAGATGGCTATATTGACCTGATTGTGACAGGGCAGGCAAGCGCTGCAACAACGCAAATTTATACAAATAATGCCGGAAACGGTTTTGTTGAAAATAGCGATGCCCTTCCGGAGATCAGCGAAGGTGCTGCACGTTGGGCCGATTTTAACTCTGATGGTCTAATTGATGTATTTCTCATCGGAATGGAAGGAGCTTCGGGCTATGCGATCCAAGGTTTATACCTAAATAATGGCTCAGGTTTCGATAATACTCCCTCAGGTGTTCTGCCTGTGACTGTTGCTGATGTGCGTGTTGCTGATGCGAATCAAGATGAAAAACCGGATATTTTTGTTATGGGGACCGATTATGATGCAATGAGTACGCTCTATCTAAATGAATTTTCAACGACAAACACACCGCCTTCGGCTCCTAACGGTCTGCAATCCAATATTTCAGGTGCAGATGTAGTTCTGAGCTGGTATCCGGGCTATGATGCAGAAACCCCTGTTAATTCATTGACTTACAATTTGCTTCTTAAGGATGTGGATGATAATATCGTACAATCACCATTGGCATTCTTTTCGAATGGCTATGGAAAAATTGCACAAAATGGAAATAATAGCCTGGCCTTAACAAAGACTTTTTCCTGCCTGCCCGGTGGAACATACTATTGGACAGTCCAGACCCTCGACCAGAACTTTAGCGCATCGCCTTTTCAAGACATGCAATCTTTTGAAATGCCGGAAGCTATAAATATTACAACACAGCCTTCTGATGTAGAAGTTTGTGAAAATGGAGATACCCTCTTCGGGCTCGTTGCCGAGGGGACAAACCTGACTTACCAATGGCAGGTAAGCTTAGAAGGCTGGGAAGACCTCCAAAATGATGATGTTTACCAGAATGTAAATTCAGATACGCTGCGGATTATTGGAGCAGGCTACGATATTACAGAAACAATGTATCGCTGTAAAATTACCTGTGATTGTCCGGATGAAGTGTTTAGTGATGAGGTTTCCTTAACTGTTAATGGATTGCCTACAGCCTTTAATGTCACTGGAGGTGGAAGCTACTGCGCAGGAGGCATAGGCGTGGAAATCGGTTTGGATGGCTCGGAAACAGGTGTTGACTATACGCTTGTAATCGATGGCTCCACCATTCCACATACAATAAGTGGTACCGGATCCGCCATCAGCTTTGGCGATCAAACAGTGGTAGGTGATTATACAATCATAGCAGAAAATACCACAACTTCCTGTTCTTCAGAAATGACCGGAATAAAATCCATCAGCGTTGACGATCTACCAACAGCCTATAATGTAACAGGCGGCGGAAGTTATTGTGCAGGTGGCACAGGCGTGGAGATTGGTCTCGATGGATCAGAAACAGGCGTGGAATATACTTTGGTGCTCGATGGAACCCCAACCACAAACATCGTAGCAGGAACAGATGCAGCTATTAGCTTTGGCGAGCAAACCACAGCGGGTGACTATAGCGTTTCCGCCATGAATACATCAACCACTTGCGAAGCAGAAATGACTGGAAATGCAACAATCAGCATTGATGATCTTCCAACAGCCTTTAATGTTACAGGAGGTGGAGCCTATTGTGCTGGCGGAACAGGCGTGGAGATTGGTCTCGATGGATCAGAAACAGGCGTGGAATATACTATGGTGCTCGATGGAATCCCAACTTCGACTATTGTGTCGGGAACTGGCATGGCCATTAGTTTTGGCGAGCAAACCACTGCAGGTGATTATACCGTTTCAGCTCAAAATACCTCAACGACTTGTGAAGCAGAAATGACCGGAACAAAATCCATCAGCATAGACGATCTACCAACAGCCTATAATGTAACAGGCGGCGGAAGTTATTGTGCAGGTGGCACAGGCGTGGAAATCGGTCTCGACGGATCAGAAATCGGTGTGGAATATACTTTGGTGCTTGATGGAACCCCAACGACAAATATTGTAGCAGGAACAGATGCTGCCATAAGCTTTGGCGAGCAAACCACAGCAGGAGACTATACAGTTTCTGCTATGAATACATCAACGACTTGCGAAGCAGAAATGACAGGAAATGCGACAATCAGCATTGATGATCTTCCAACAGCCTTTAATGTCACAGGAGGTGGAGCTTATTGCGCTGGCGGCACAGGCGTGGAAATTGGTCTCGACGGATCAGAAACAGGTGTGGAATATACTTTGGTGCTCGATGGAACCCCAACTGCAACTATTGTAGCAGGAACAGATGCTGCCATAAGCTTTGGCGAGCAAACCACAGCTGGCGACTATACGGTTTCTGCCATGAATACCTCAACCACTTGCGAAGCAGAAATGACAGGAAATGCAACAATCAGCGTTGACGATCTACCAACAGCCTTTAATGTTACAGGCGGCGGAAGCTATTGTGCAGGTGGAACAGGCGTGGAAATCGGTCTCGATGGATCAGAAACAGGCGTGGAATATACTTTGGTGCTCGATGGAACCCCAACCACAAACATCGTAGCAGGAACAGATGCAGCTATTAGCTTTGGCGAGCAAACCACTGCAGGTGATTATACCGTTTCAGCCATGAATACTGCAACGACTTGCGAAGCAGAAATGACAGGAAATGCAACAATCAGCATTGACGATCTACCAACAGCCTTTAATGTTACAGGAGGTGGAGCCTATTGTGCTGGTGGAACAGGCGTGGAAATCGGTCTCGATGGATCAGAAACAGGTGTGGAATATACTTTGGTTCTTGATGGAACCCCAACGACAAATATTGTAGCAGGAACAGGTGCGGCTATTAGCTTTGGCGAGCAAACCACAGCTGGCGACTATACCGTTTCTGCTATGAATACATCAACCACTTGCGAGGCGGAAATGACCGGAACGACAGGCGTCAGCATAGACGATCTTCCAACAGCCTTTAATGTCACTGGAGGTGGAGCCTATTGTGCAGGCGGCACAGGATTAGAGATTGGTCTCGATGGATCAGAAACAGGCGTGGAATATACTTTGGTGCTTGATGGAACCCCAACGACAAACATTGTATCAGGAACTGGCATGGCCATAAGCTTTGGTGAGCAAACCACAGCCGGCAACTATACAGTTTTTGCCATGAATACCTCAACCACTTGCGAAGCAGAAATGACTGGAAATGCAACAATCAGCATAGACGATCTGCCCACAGCCTTTAATGTTACAGGTGGTGGAGCTTATTGCGCTGGCGGAACAGGCGTGGAGATTGGTCTCGATGGATCAGAAATCGGCGTGGAATATACTTTGGTTCTTGATGGAACCCCAACCACAAACATTGTATCAGGAACAGATGCAGCTATTAGCTTTGGTGAGCAAACCACAGCAGGAGATTATACAGTTTCTGCCATGAATACTTCAACGACTTGCGAAGCAGAAATGAGCGGAACGGCAGGCGTCAGCATTGACGATCTTCCAACAGCCTTTAATGTTACAGGTGGCGGAAGCTATTGCGCAGGTGGAACAGGCGTGGAGATTAGCCTCGATGGATCAGAAATCGGCGTGGAATATACTTTGGTGCTCGATGGAACCCCAACTGCAACTATTGTAGCAGGAACAGATGCTGCCATAAGCTTTGGTGAGCAAACCACAGCAGGAGACTATACCGTTTCTGCTATGAATACCGCAACGACTTGCGAAGCAGAAATGACAGGAAATGCGACAATCAGCATTGATGATCTTCCAACTGCCTTTAATGTCACAGGTGGTGGCGCTTATTGTGCAGGAGGAACAGGAGTAGAAATTGGCCTCGATGGATCAGAAATCGGTGTGGAATATACTTTGGTGCTCGATGGAATCCCAACTTCGACTATTGTAGCAGGAACAGATCCTGCCATAAGCTTTGGTGAGCAAACCACTGCAGGTGATTATACCGTTTCTGCCATGAATACCTCAACCACTTGCGAGGCAGGAATGAGTGGCTCAGCAACAATCAGCATAGACGATCTACCAACAGCCTTTAATGTCACTGGAGGTGGAGCTTATTGCGCAGGCGGAACAGGCGTGGAGATTGGTCTCGACGGATCAGAAACAGGCGTGGAATATACTTTGGTGCTCGATGGAATCCCAACTGCAACTATTGTAGCAGGAACAGATGCTGCCATAAGCTTTGGCGAGCAAACCACAGCTGGCGACTATACCGTTTCTGCTATGAATACATCAACCACTTGCGAGGCGGAAATGACCGGAACGACAGGCGTCAGCATAGACGATCTTCCAACAGCCTTTAATGTCACTGGAGGTGGAGCCTATTGTGCAGGCGGCACAGGATTAGAGATTGGTCTCGATGGATCAGAAATAGGTGTTGAATATACTTTGGTGCTCGATGGAATCCCAACTTCGACTATTGTGTCGGGAACTGGCATGGCCATCAGCTTTGGCGAGCAAACCACTGCAGGTGATTATAGCGTTTCCGCCATGAATACTTCAACCACTTGCGAAGCAGAAATGACTGGAAATGCGACAATCAGCATAGACGATCTACCAACAGCCTTTAATGTCACTGGAGGTGGAGCTTATTGCGCAGGCGGAACAGGCGTGGAGATTGGTCTCGACGGATCAGAAACAGGCGTGGAATATACTTTGGTGCTCGATGGAACCCCAACCACAAACATCGTAGCAGGAACAGGCGCAGCCATCAGCTTTGGCGAGCAAACCACTGCAGGTGACTATACAGTTTCTGCTCAAAATACCTCAACCACTTGCGAAGCAGAAATGACAGGAAATGCAACAATCAGCGTTGACGATCTACCAACAGCCTTTAATGTTACAGGCGGCGGAAGCTATTGTGCAGGTGGAACAGGCGTGGAAATCGGTCTCGATGGATCAGAAACAGGTGTGGAATATACTTTGGTGCTCGATGGAACCCCAACTGCAACTATTGTAGCAGGAACAGATGCTGCCATAAGCTTTGGCGAGCAAACCACAGCGGGTGACTATAGCGTTTCTGCCATGAATACTTCAACGACTTGCGAAGCAGAAATGACTGGAAATGCAACAATCAGCATTGACGATCTACCAACAGCCTATAATGTAACAGATGGTGGAGCTTATTGCGCTGGTGGCACAGGAGTAGAGATTGGTCTCGATGGATCAGAAACAGGCGTGGAATATACTTTGGTGCTCGATGGAACCCCAACTTCGACTATTGTGTCGGGAACTGGCATGGCCATCAGCTTTGGCGAGCAAACCACTGCAGGAGACTATACCGTTTCTGCTATGAATACCGCAACGACTTGCGAAGCAGAAATGACTGGAAATGCAACAATCAGCATTGACGATCTACCAACAGCCTATAATGTAACAGGTGGTGGAAGTTATTGCGCCGGCGGAACAGGAGTGGAGATCGGTCTCGATGGATCAGAAATCGGTGTGGAATATACTTTGGTGCTCGATGGAATCCCAACTTCGACTATTCTGTCGGGAACTGGCATGGCCATCAGCTTTGGTGAGCAAACCACAGCAGGAGACTATACCGTTTCTGCTATGAATACATCAACCACTTGCGAAGCAGAAATGACAGGAAATGCGACAATCAGCATTGATGATCTTCCAACTGCCTTTAATGTCACAGGAGGTGGAGCCTATTGTGCTGGCGGAACAGGCGTGGAGATTGGTCTCGACGGATCAGAAATCGGCGTGGAATATACTTTGGTTCTCGATGGAACCCCAACGACAAATATCGTCTCCGGAACAGATGCTGCCATAAGCTTTGGCGAGCAAACCACAGCCGGCGACTATACAGTTTCTGCCATGAATACCTCAACCACTTGCGAAGCAGAAATGACAGGAAATGCGACAATCAGCATAGACGATCTGCCCACAGCCTTTAATGTTACAGGAGGTGGAGCCTATTGTGCAGGCGGAACAGGCGTGGAGATTGGTCTCGACGGATCAGAAACAGGCGTGGAATATACTTTGGTTCTTGATGGAACCCCAACGACAAATATCGTCTCCGGAACAGATGCTGCCATAAGCTTTGGCGAGCAAACCACAGCCGGCGACTATACAGTTTCTGCCATGAATACCTCAACCACTTGCGAAGCAGAAATGACTGGAAATGCAACAATCAGCATTGACGATCTACCAACAGCCTTTAATGTCACTGGAGGTGGAGCTTATTGCGCAGGCGGCACAGGAGTAGAGATTGGTCTCGATGGATCAGAAATCGGTGTGGAATATACTTTAGTGCTCGATGGAATCCCAACTTCGACTATTCTGTCGGGAACTGGCATGGCCATCAGCTTTGGTGAGCAAACCACAGCAGGAGACTATACCGTTTCTGCTATGAATACATCAACCACTTGCGAAGCAGAAATGACAGGAAATGCGACAATCAGCATTGATGATCTTCCAACAGCCTTTAATGTTACAGGAGGTGGAGCCTATTGTGCAGGCGGAACAGGCGTGGAGATTGGTCTCGATGGATCGGAAACAGGAGTTGAATATACTTTGGTGCTTGATGGAACCCCAACGACAAATATCGTCTCCGGAACAGATGCTGCCATAAGCTTTGGTGAGCAAACTTTAGTCGGCGACTATAGCGTTTCTGCCATGACTACTTTATCAATGTGTGAAGCGGCCATGACTGGTCTTGTAAGTGTAAGCATTGATCCATTGCCGGATGTAAGTTTTGTAGGGTTGTCAGCCAGCTATTGCAGTAATGATGATCCCGTTCTGCTTACAGGAAATCAAGCCCCTGAAGGCGAATTTATGGGCGATGGCATCACGGATAATGGCGATGGAACAGCATGGTTCGATCCAGCCACAGCCGGTGTCGGTTATCACAATATTGAATACTCATACACCAATCCCAATGGCTGCAGCAATCAGCAAACAACAACAACGGAGGTTCTTGATATACCTATTGTTTCCTTTACCGGCCTGAATGAAAGCTATTGCGAAGACCAGCCTGCGGTCCTGCTTACTGGAAATTTTGCGCCTGAGGGAGAATTCATTGGAGATGGCATCACAGATAATGGCGATGGAACAGCATGGTTCGATCCGGCCTTGGCTGGCATTGGTGGGCCATACGACATCAGCTATAGCTATACTGCAGCCACTACTTGCTCCCACAGAAACCCAACAAACTACGGTTTATCCATTACCGATTGTTTCTTTCTCTGGACTTTCTGCGGATTATTGTCAGTCGGCTGCCGATGTGCTTTTAACAGGTAGTGAAGCCCCCGAAGGTAGTTTCAGTGGCGATGGTATTACAGACCATGGCGATGGTACTGCAACGCTGAGTTTTGTAGGCCTGGCCGGAGCAACAGATTATGATATTACTTATAGCTATGAAGATGCAAATACCTGCACGGGAATTTCTATTCAGTCTTATCATTTGAATGCAGATCCTCAGGCAGACTTTAGCTATACAGACAACTGCTCCAATCAATTGATTCAGTTTACCGATGCCTCTATTGCCAATGCCACAAATATCGTTTCTTGGGATTGGGTCTTTGGGGATGGAGCAACATCCACAGATCAAAACCCAACACATCAATATGCCACAGCAGCAATCTATGATGTTCAGCTAACAGTAGAGAACGATTTGGGCTGTACACATACAATCATGCAAACTGTTGAAGTCTTTGAAGCACCGACGGCAGATTTTATTTATGAAGCCAATCCTGCATGTGTGGGCAGTGATGTATTGTTTACAGACCAATCAACGGCAGGCAGCGGAACGATTACTACAAGGATGTGGGATTTAGGCGATGGAAATGCAACGAATGGTCAAAGTTTTACCCATATCTATGAAAATGCAGGCATTTTTACAGTGCAATTAATCACAATTACTAGTACAGGCTGTAGCGATACTACGGAACAACAAATAACGATCCATGCATTGCCCGATGCGGACTTCGATGTGGCAAATGGTTGCCCCGGGGAAATGCTTTCATTTATAGATCTCAGCAGCATCCCGGAAGGGACAATAAGCAATTGGGACTGGGACTTTGGCGATGGAGCAACATCCACAGAACAAAACCCACAGCATAGCTATACGACAGATGGAGTGTATAATGTTTCGCTGACCGTTACTTCAGATTTTACCTGTTCAGAGATGATCACAAATGCCCTGACGATTTATCCATTGCCAACGGCCGATTTCATTTATGGAACAGCCTGCAGTGGAAGTCCGCTTGCATTCACCGATCAATCATTGGGAAATGGAGCAACGATTATTTCATGGCAATGGGATTTCGGCGATGGTGCTACATCAGACCAGCAAAATCCGGAACATATGTATCTGGATGCTGGTACTTATGAAGTGCAGCTCATCGTTACAAATGAGAATAATTGTACGGATACAAAAGTGCTCAGCGTGGAAATATTGCCTTCCCCACAAGCTGAATACAGCTGGGAAGGCGCCTGTGGAAACGAAGCATTCCAATTTATCAATGAATCTAATGCTGCCGGATCAAGCATCCTTTCATGGAACTGGGACTTTGGCGATGGAGGCTTTTCCACAGACCAAAACCCGATACATATTTGGGAGGGTCCGGGTAGCTATAATGTCAGCTTAAGCATCATTTCAGAAAATGGCTGCAGCTCCGAAATATTGAAAACAGTTGTTGTGCATCCCGTTCCATTGGCCGATTATACAGTTCAGGGATTCTGTCAGGGCAGCCCAACGATCTTTGCAGATCAATCGCAAGGCTCCGGAGTGGCTATTGTATCATGGCAATGGGATTTTGATGATGGAAGTACTTCTGAATTGCAAAACCCCGAGCATTTATATGCAGCTGGTGGGGAATACAATGTGCAATTAAAGGTGGTGAATGAAGAAGCCTGCGTTGATTCAGTAACGCAAACAGTTATTATTGCACCTAAGCCTCAGATCGAACTTGGCAATGATACTGTGGTTTGCCCCGGAGGATATTATCTCGATGCAGGTGGAAATTATGAAAGCTATTTATGGAATACAGGTGCCACAACGCCGGGTATAATGATCGAAGAATCAGGTTTGTATAAAGTTACAGTAGGTAATGGCTGTATGGCAAGCGATTCAGTGTATATTACACTGATGCCGGAGCTACTGCTTATGGGACGGATTACAACAGCAGATGAAGTCGTTAATTCAGGAGTTGTATATCTCTACCGTTATGAAGTCAGCACGATGAGTGAAATTATTGATAGTGTTTATATTGATTATGGCGGTTATTACGAGTTTAACGGATTGAACCCCTGTGAGCGATTTATTATTATGGCCAATGGGGATCCAATGTTCTATCCAAATACATATTCTACTTATTACGATGGTGTTGCGCACTGGGAAGATGCTGCAATTATTGATTCTACTTTTGCATCCATTGATGGAGTAATTTCTGATATTGATGTGCAATTGCTTGAATACGAAGAGATGGGACAAGGGCCGGGCTATCTGCAAGGACAGGTATTTTATACAGATGGTGGCGCAATGAAAGGGCGTTTGGATCGTGGTGAGCCGGTGAAAAATACCGATATCTCCCTGGAAATGCTTGCGACAGACGAAAAAAGCACCCTCAATGATGTATTCCATACCACACGCAGAACAAAAACCGATGAAACAGGTACCTATGTCTTTGAATTCCTCCCAACAGGGGTCTTCCGGATTGTAGTGGAAATACCGGGTCTGCCTCTGGATTCGATGTACAGGCTAAGTGTTACAAGCAGCGATACCATGTTCCTGAACCTGAACTATTATGTAGATACTGCATCAGGGATTTATCTAACACCGGAACCATATGGTGTGGATGAATTTACTGCATCGCTACTCAAGCTGGAAGCATTGCCAAATCCAAGTGATGGGCGATTTGCGCTCCATTTTGCTGAAGAACAAAATACAGCTGTTTGGGTCGATGAGCTGATGATTCAGGATCTAAGAGGCCGTACACTGCTGCAAAAACGCATCGGCAAAGCTTGTATACAGCTTATTAGCGAAATTGATCTGCCCAATGCCCAGGCCGGAATGTATGTCCTTCGACTTCAAACCGCTAAAGGTCAAATAATCTATAAACTGATCATCAGTAATTAGTACTGATCATCAGACGAATTATACATCAGCGAGGCATGCGATAAAAGCATTGCTTCGTTTTTTTTGTCGATTCAAAGTCTATCCAAATTCGTTCCAAAGCCTTATCAACTAGTTTTTAGCTATGTTACAAATACGTTATAACTATGTTGTAATTACGTTCCAAAACGTATAGATAACGTATTTGAAACGTATATGTAACGTACTTGTAACGTACTTATAAGGGTTTTGAGAAGTCTTTGGTATTGCTTTGCTCAGGATTTAGACCGACGAAATATGCTGTTTGGGAATTAGTTTTCAATTAGAAAACCCGATTGGGTTGAGTTGGCTCGAATCGCTCGGGGGAGGCGTTCAGCAAAGTGTATATTTCAGAGCGAAATTGGTGCGCTTAGCACAGTGGATAATTGCCTTATTTTTTGTCCTCGCAAACAGGAATGCTTTCCGAAATCCGCTGCGAAACATGTACTAACTGCAAAGCAGGGGGGGTATTTTAAAACACTAAACTCTCAATCAAAATTCATAAATTTGCATAAACGGCTAGAATTATGAATATTCAAGCAGAAAAATTAGAGATAATGAAATTGATTTTTGGAAACTAACAATCCAAAACATCTTGAATCAATAAAAAGAATTTTTAATCGGAATAAGTCTGTTGATTTTTGGGAAACTCTTCCTCAAGATCAAAAGGATGATATTATAGAAGGCATCAGGGAAATAGAAAATGGTGAAATTGTGGATTAGGAGGATTTCATGAAGAAATACAGATAATGAGGACAATTAAATTATCAAAAAGAGCTTCCAAAAAGCTAGATAAATTGCTTGAATATCTTGAATTGGAATGGCTGCTAAAAGTTAAATTGGATATTATTAAAGAACTGGATAGATCACTTGACCAAATTAAAAAGTATCCAGAGAGCTGTCAGTAATCGAATTTTATTAAAGGACTTTATATGTTTTTTTGTTACAAAACAGGCTTCTGTGTTTTATCGCTTTGACTCAAAATCAATTATAGGTGTGACGATCTTTGACAATAGAATGAATCTTAAAAAATTAAAGAAAGAAACTAAATGAACCACGCTTTGCAATGAGGGCTATAAGTTCCGAAGCTTCAGAACAAGACCAAGTGATGAGTCCATGCTTGGACAGGCTCAGCACAAGTACTTCGACCTGCTCAGCATAAATGTTGAACTACATCCCGAAAAATTACCTATGCACTTATTGAGAGGTTTGAGGGGGGGGGAGAAAAAAGCGAAGGGAGAGAAGCGATAAAAGCGTGTATTTGTTCTGCTAAAAGATAATCAGCCACTAAAGAAACATGCCTTTTAGCAGCTTTTACCAATCACTGGCCAATACAATGCCAGGCTTTATGAAAATGAAGCTGTATGCGGGATCATTCATGTTTTAAATGAATATTGCACACTGCTAATTTGGCATTAATTTTCTTCATGATTGCGACATGATGACATGTGTTTTGTTTTTTTAGAAACATTTCGGTTTTAATGTATTTGATTGATATTAAGTATTTTATGTTAATTCGTTTCAGTTTACTTCATGTTTTGGTATTTCTTTTGAATACACTACAAGCGATAATTAAATTAATTGTTTAATCAAAAGTATGGAGGATTAAATTATGTCACTAGTAAAATTTTCTCACCAAATGCCAAGTTTGTTCGACCGCTTTTTTGAAAATGATATGTTTGATTGGTCGAACCGTAATTTTTCAGATACAAATACAACGCTTCCTGCCGTAAATATCAAGGAAGACAAAGATGGTTTTGAGGTTGAAATGTCAGCACCGGGCTTTGAAAAAGGCGATTTTAAAATCGAATTGAACAATAGCTTACTGACCATTTCTTCTGAAAAAAAGATCGAGAATGAAACCAAAGAAGGTCAGCAATTTACACGTAGGGAGTTTAGTTATCAATCGTTTAGTCGTGCATTTACCCTTCCCGAAACAGTAGAAGGTGAAAAAATTGCGGCTAAATATGAGAATGGAATATTGTCAATAAACATTCCTAAAAAGGAAGAAGCGAAACCTAAGCCTGTAAAACAAATTAAGATTAAGTAATTAGCCCCTGAATGAGCGCAGGATATCTGATTCAGAATTCAAAAATAATCAGCCAGCCATTTATGGTTGGCTGATTTTTAATAGTCAATTATTGTTTCAATTGAATGGTTTTGAAACAATTTAAAAAGAATATCACCGATCAATAAGCAAAAATTTTAATATAGTTGTAGAATTTTTATGTTCGTAAACTACCTTGCGGTTTCCATCGAGCTAGAAGTATCAATAGTTTCAACCGTAAATGAAGATGCTGGTCAAGATCAGGATCAGGCAGAGATGAAAAATGGAGTTTGATCGATCAGAATTGCAAAAAAAAGTTCTATGTATGATAATGAACAAATTGCTATAGAATACTCCTCCTTTCCCTGATTAGATTGCTTTAGCCGATTGTGAAAATTCTTCTTTATCGAAGAGCATAAAATTCCTCCCCTCTTTTTTAGAACGCAAATATTTGCTAAATTTATGCCGTATTTCGGTACAATAATAGTGAAGAAGCTTCTTTTAAGCCTTCCGCCCCGCGACATTCTAGAGACTGTTTTCCGTATTCATTAAATTAACCCAAATAAAATTGAGGATTTATGAAAATAGATAAAGTAAAAACAAAATTGATAGCGATAAATACTATCATATTTTTTATGATGATATGGAGCAAACCTCTTATCGCACAAGTAAATCAAGATTCTATTCATAATACTTTATCTGCATTTAAGAATGATCTCGATTTGGTAAGTGTCAGTGTTGTAATGGTTAAAGATGATAAAATTGTATGGAAAGGAGCTGTCGGTCAATCAAATATTGAAAGGAACAAGAATATCACCACAAGACAAATACAAACACTTGGATCTGTTAGTAAATTATTCACGGGTGCTACACTCCTTAAACTCTACGAAGAAGGATTGCTAAATTTGGATGATGATGTCGATAAATATCTTCCTTTTTCTGTTCGAAACCCGAAATTTCCTCAAATTCCAATTACAATTAGAATGTTGTTAACTCATTCATCAAGTATTGGCGATTATCAGGAGTTACAGGATAGTTTATATGGTTCCGGCGATCCGACGATGTCGCTTGCTGATGTCGCTGACAAGTTTTTCAATAATCAAGGCGAATTTTATCGGCCTGAAAATTTTATGGACTTTGAACCGGGAACAGCATGGGAATACAGTAACTGGAATTTTGTGCTTATAGGCTATTTAATTGAAAAAATATCAGGTCAGCCATTTAATGAATACAGCAAAGAAGTTCTTCTCAGACCATTAGAGATGAATTCATCGGGCTGGTTTATTAAGGAAATAGAAAAGGATAGTGTAGTTACATTATACAGAAAAAATAATTCAGGCGAAATAAAGGCAATTAATCCATTATATAGTTGGCCGGGCTACAGCGATGGTAATCTAAGAGCAAATCTCGAAGATGTCTCAAATTTCCTGATAATGATTCTGAGCAAAGGCAACTTCAACGGAAAACAAATACTTAAAACCGAAACTGTTAATGAAATGTTACGCCCACAAGGTGTCAAGAATTTACCGCCCGGTTATTTAAGGGACATGGGTCTAGTTTGGGATATCGGTGCTTTACCGAACAATAATACTATTTATTTGCACACTGGTGAGCCTGCAGGAACAATAGTTGCCATGATGTTTAAGCCTGAAACTAATTCAGGATTTGTAACAGCATTGACCGGAATAAAGTTTAATTCGCAAGAGGATAGTGTAAAATGGGTCGCTTATCTCGTCAATTTAATGCAACATTCTGCCTCTTTTTAAATTATTTCAAATACATGCATCCATTCATAAAGACCATAAGCTAAGGACTACTGTTCTTTACGTTGATAGACTTGAATGATCGGAAATGAGCCTTCTCTTGGTTTTGAGGCATGCTCTCCAACAAGAAGATTTTTTCCTTCACTCAAAAAGATAGAAAACTAGATGCCTTTAGAAATCAAATTTTTGCTATATTTATCCAGAAATTAGTACGAATGGAGCAATGGCGATGCTTGTAGGATGATGTCCCCCTTTGGGGTTCAGGTTCTATGGACAAATGAGGCAGTTTCCGCGATGACAGATGCCGGAGTTCATTAATTAAATCAATCACAATGAAAAATTACATTACTATTTTGTTTCTTAGCAGTATGCTTATGGCTTGTAATCAGCCGATAAAGGAATCCGGAAATGACAATAATGTGGAAAACAAAACGGCTTCTTCGTATTCCATATCAGGAAAAACAGCCACAGTTTATACTACTGCGTGCAATACAAAGCAGAGATTGGAAAAGTCCGGCAGTTTCGCTTTTGAGCCGGCAGGACAAGCACTTGAGTCTGAGATTTCTGTTTTCGTGAATCCTGCAAAAACCTTCCAGACTTTTTTGGGAATTGGCGGGGCTATTACCGATGCATCGGCAGAAATATTTGCTCAATTGCCTGCCGAGAAGCAAAAAGAATTAATTACGGCCTACTACGATACTCAAAAAGGGATTGGTTATTCGCTCTGCAGAACGCCAATTCACAGCTGTGATTTTAGCAGCGAAAGCTATACCTATATCGAAGAAGGCGACAAAGAACTGAAAACATTTAGCATCGAGCATGATCGTCAATTTAAAATTCCCATGATAAAAAAAGCGATTGAAGCCGCTGGAGGTACATTAATGCTTTATGCAAGTCCGTGGAGTCCTCCCGCCTTTATGAAAGATAATAAGAATATGCTAAAAGGAGGGAAATTGTTGCCGGATTTTTATGATGCTTGGGCACTCTATTATACCAAGTTTATCAAGGCTTACGAAGCAGAAGGAATGCCCATTTGGGGAATTACGATTCAGAATGAACCAATGGCCATACAGCGCTGGGAATCTTGTATCTATACTGCGGAAGATGAACGCGATTTTTTGAAAAACCATTTAGGGCCAATCATGGAAAAAGAAGGCCTCGGAGATAAAAATATCGTAGTTTGGGATCATAACCGGGATCTTATAAACCATAGGGCGAATGTAATTTTTGAAGACCCGGAAGCAGCAAAATATGCCTGGGGAATTGGGTTCCATTGGTATGAAACATGGGCTGGTGGAGAACCTATGTTCATGAATCTTCGAAATTTTACGGAATCATTTCCTGATAAAAAACTCTTGTTCACAGAGGGCTGTCAGGAACGATTTGATCCTCAAAAATACCAATACTGGAAGCATGCAGAACGATATGGTCGTTCGATGATTAATGATTTTAATCAAGGCACAGTGGGCTGGACAGACTGGAATATCCTTCTAGATCAAAATGGCGGACCTAACCATGTAGGGAATTTCTGTTTTGCACCGATACACGGAGATACAGATCAGGGAGAATTAATTTTTACTCCTACATATTACTATTTAGGCCATTTTTCCAAATTTATTCGTCCACAGGCAAAAAGGGTCAGTACTGTTGCGAGTAGAAGCCCTCTTTTAAGTACTTCATTTTTAAATGAAAGCGGAAGTTTAATTACTGTGGTGATGAATCAAAGTGATGATGAAATTAATTATAAATTATATGTTTCATCCGAGGCAATTACTCTAAGGATTCCTCCTCATGCGATGCAAAGTATTGTGACTGAGTAAAAAATTATCGAAACCCAATACCGATGATATGATTTTTAAAACTTATGTTTTTGAAATGAGTGAAAGCAAAGAAAAGGCAGAGTTTGTTGAAACTTTACTGATTATTGGGCTGATTTTCGTGCTTATTCTGATTTATGTTTTGCTGTTTTCCGGCTTATTCCCATTGATAATGCTGGGTGCAGTTGCATTCGGTGTTCTTAGTATAAAAATTAGAAGCAATAAGAAAAAAGGCGTGAACCGAGTTGGCAGTCTGACCTTTAAAATGTCAATAAGCCCGGAATTATTGATCATTGGAAGCAATGAATTCAGGATTAAGGAATTGACAAACCTGGATATAACAGCCAAGGATTATATAGGCCGTACATCAGATTTATTCAAGACAGAATATGGTGTTGATAACCATATAAAATTTGTGAGTGAAGGAAGGGAATATTCCTATCAGTTTCAAATAAAGTTAAAAAAAGATATAGCTCTCATTAATGAAATGCTTCTTACAGCTAAAGATAGCAATGCGTAACATCAGACTTTTAGTCTGGGTTTGATTGCGTATTATCATATTAGAACAAAGCAATGCGCTAACTTTTGTTGGTTCGCACTCACCAAAAAATCCTCCTTTTATTGAGGAGAATTATCTTTGTTCTTAATCACAGCTTTTACAAATCCAACAAATACCGGATGTGGTCGTGCTACTGTGCTTTTGTATTCGGGATGGAATTGAACCCCCAGAAACCATGGATGATCTTTTATTTCAACAATTTCCACAAGTTTTTCTTTTGGATTGATTCCTGTGAGCTTCATTCCGGCAGCCTCATATTCTTCGCTGTATTTATTATTGAATTCAAAGCGGTGGCGGTGGCGTTCCGAAATTTCTTCCATTTGATAGGTTTCATAGGCCAGCGAATCTTTCTCTTTAATTTGGCAAGGATATGCACCTAAACGCATTGTGCCACCCATTCCACTAATTTTTTTCTGCATTTCCATGATGTCGATTACAGGATAAGCACTGCGTTTATTGAATTCAGTAGAATGTGCATTTTCGTGGCCTAAAACATTACGGGCAAATTCAATTACAGCGCATTGCATTCCAAGGCAAATGCCCAGGAAGGGGATTTTATTTTCACGGGCAAAGCGCACCGCTTCAATTTTTCCTTCAATACCGCGGTTTCCAAATCCGGGGGCAACAAGAATGCCTTCAAGCCCGGCAAGCATTTCTTTTGCGTTAGTAGCATTTACCTCTTCAGAATGCACCATTTTAAGCTTTACCTTGCATTCGTTTACCGTGCCGGCATGTGTAAATGATTCAATAATAGATTTATAGGCGTCTTTTAATTCAACGTATTTCCCTACAAGTCCAATACAAACTTCTTCTTTGGGATGCTTCAGGCGACTAAGAAACTCCTCCCAGATATGAATATCGGGATAGGTGTCCAAAGGCATTTCGCATTTTTTCAAGACTTCCTGATCAAGTCCTTCCTCACGCATCAGCAAGGGTACTTCGTAAATAGATGAAGCATCAATAGACTCAATAACCGAACTTACTTCCACATTACAGAAAAGTGCAATTTTACTACGCAGGCTTTCGTGTAGATGATGTTCTGTGCGGCAAACAATAATATCGGGCTGCACTCCACTTTCCAAAAGTGTTTTTACACTATGCTGTGTTGGCTTTGTTTTAAGCTCGCCTGCAGCTGATAAATAAGGGACCAGCGTCAGGTGAACCACAACGCATTTTTTTCCGAGTTCCCAGCGCAATTGCCTCACGGTTTCTACATAGGGTAATGATTCAATATCACCCACAGTGCCACCAATTTCGGTAATTACAAAATCGTAATAACCTGTATTTCCAAGTAATTTGATACGGTATTTTATCTCATCAGTGATATGGGGAATGACCTGAACAGTGCTGCCCAGATAATCGCCCCGTCTTTCTTTATCTATCACGGATTGATAGATTCGTCCGGTGGTTACATTATTGGCCTGAGAGGTTGGCTGGTTCATAAAGCGTTCATAATGACCAAGATCAAGATCTGTTTCAGCACCATCATCGGTAACATAACATTCGCCGTGTTCGTATGGATTTAATGTGCCAGGATCAATATTGATATAGGGATCTAGTTTCTGAATGGTTACCGAATAACCGCGACCTTGAAGCAGTTTTGCAAGTGAGGCAGAAATAATTCCTTTTCCTAGGGATGAAGTTACACCACCTGTAACAAATATGTAACGCGTATTGGACATTGATGCAGTTTTTTAATTAAGCGGCAAATTTACGAATTATCATTTAGCCTGCCCCGAATTTTTCTGAACAATGTTATCAATACACTTATACCTCATTTTGAGATGGTAAGCCTATTTTTTCTAGAATACACAACTCTTTTAGTTGTTTTAGAGACCAAGGCATTTTATAATTGTAAAAATGGCCATATGGTTTCTGGAGTTGTTTTACCAGCAGAGATACTTCTTTACAGTAATCCTCTTTTATTCCTGCTTCAATGGCACTCCAGTTGCGCTTGGCTAATTTTAGTGTCATAAAGGTTTTTGCATCATTATTACTAATTTCGATATCCCATAGGCCTTCGTTCAGTATCTTATTTCTAGCTCGGTTAATATGTTGTTCCCCAACTTCATAAAGCACTTGCAGGTATTTTTCAAACAAAATATGCTCATTAATTAAAAAACTGATTTCATCATCGCTAAAGCATTTCCAAAATTGAACAGGATGACGTTGGCTTAAAAATCGTCCCAGCATAAAACTACCTGCTAAGAAACCCTTAATCTCCCTTTTTTCACACAATACGATGATCTCTTTGAAGAATCGTACCTGACGATTTGTGGTTAAGTAGTTGTATATTCTGTGCTGATCCTGATGGGAACCGAGTTCGCTTTTTAGTATTTGTTCCAAATAATGGTCTATATGATCATCAAACCAATTGTTTACGAAGCTGGCCGCCTTATTTGGATCATCACGCATATCGTTCCTGATAATTTTCACCAAATCGTTTAGTTCTACTATTTCTCCGGTTTCCAGGGAGTTAACAATATCCTGATATTTATTGTAGGCATGTGCCAAGTTTTTAAAAACGCGTTCTTCCTTCTCATTCATATCAAGTTGTGCGCCTTCAAGATATTTGATAAAACGCGCCGACCTGAAGCGAGCTTTCCCGATAAGCAGAATTTGATGCTTGCTCGATAAGGTTACCCAATCTCCTTCTTTGATACTGAGGCCGTCTTTAGTGCAAAGGCTGTTCTCAACAATATAAACGCCAAAATTTTGTAAATTCAGAAAAGCTGGGATTCCATAGCCACGACATGCCGTAACGACATGAATTGCTGCCGGGTTCAAGCTGATAATGGCATCCATTTCCCCTAAGATGATTGTGTCTTCAGGAACAAATTTATCTTTACATAGGCATACTTTTTCTCCTTGCCTTTTGGCTGCAATTGCCTTTGCTGCACTAAAATATACCTTGGCAGAAACCGCAGAACGCGGTAAAATACTGAAGGCCTTGCTAAATACCTGCATTCGTTCATACGAACGATCATCAATTCGTTCGCTAAAAATTTGCCGTAAATGATAGGGATGGATCAATTCCAGAACCCTTTGTTTATTGATATGTCCTTTTTCATATAAATCCATAGTGGATAATAGGGCAGCTCGGCCTGTCAGCTCAGAATCATTGAGTTGAAGGATTGCGAAAAAACTGGCATGACCGGAAAAAGATTCTGCTGCAAATTCAATGGTTGCCGGCGATTTTAGTTTTTTCTCAAGCATTGGCAGTAAAGGGTGGAAATGATAAATGGCCGGAAAACGATCTTTTATTTCTGCACGATTGAAATATTCAAAATCTTCTGATGTTATGGAGCCGGTCATAATATCTTCCCCAAAAATATCGCGGACGCTTTCAATTTGCACGCCCAGACCGGTTCTGCTATGCCGCGAATAAAGCACGCCCGGATAGCAGTCGGAATTTCCTACTGTCCAAACCATTTTTTGAAGGATAATAGAAGGGTAGGCCTGCACCCCATTTAGAAAAGTAAACAGTAGATCTTCATTTCGTGTAAAAAAATCGTCGCTTTGTTTTATAAAAAAATGGCATTGATGCATGGTATCCGTAAGCAAAAGTGGATCGTAAGCGCGGATCTGCTCCACCAACCATTCAATCGTTTCACCACGCTCTTTGGTATGATGGGCAAAACCCTTGCGCAAGCTGTTGGGAATAGCATCCTCAGGGGCAATAAACTCATAAAGGCTTTTGAGCATATTTAGAAAAATCTTATCTGCTTTGCTTTTGCTATGGATGCGGATTAGTCCTTGATATACTTCTTCGCTTACACCAACATTCAAATAGGTTGGCATCAGTCCGGGTATATATTGTGGCATGGCCGTGCGCACTGCAAAAATTAGAGGGTTTTCCGGATTGCCCAATTGCTGGCCGGTGAGTTTTTCCAGATTCGATATTGCCTCCGATATATAATTTTCCCGATCTTCTGTGTCAAGTAGATAAGATTGTGCTGTAAGAATGCAAAAATCAGGGATGGGATAGCCATTTTGTGTTAATTCCAGAAGCATCGTGCCTTTATGAGAGATGTTTCTATTTGTATAGGAACGTCTTGAAATTGAAGGGACAAGATATTCGTTTTCAGTGATATTTGTTTGCTCGTAGTAATTGGTTCGTTCCCTCAGGAAATTATCATTCATTTTGTTTAGTAAGGATGCAACCGAACGATCTCCATTACGGGCAGCAAGTATCATTCTAAGATATTGGCATGCATCTTCCTTATTGTTCACCATTAAGAAATGCTGATCCAATAACCTCAATTGTAGTGTTTTTGCTTCTTCACCGGCTATTTCTGTATATTCAACTTCCGGAGGCAAGTAGCCTTCAAAATCTATTTTTTCTTTATGATGGATCTCCTGATCCACTAAAAAACGTACAAAAGTAAAGTTAGGATAATTGGCGCGTACGCGGAAATTATGTATTTCAGGTAGGTTCATGGCTTGCTCTTTAGTGTTGTGCTAAGATAGGAAAAAAAATGATAGGCATTTCAGTGCTTTTGAATTGCTTTTTTGCCTGAACTTTAAGAAGCTGTTAAATTTTGTGAAACAATAGAATTTTTGTTTAAAAATGCTTATTTTTGCCGTGAATTTTTGAGTTAAATTTATTAATCTATTTGACTATGAGTAAGATAAAAGTAGCGATTAACGGTTTTGGCCGTATTGGAAGAATCACATTCCGCGCATTATTGTTGAAAGAAAATGTTGAGGTTGTAGCGCTGAATGACCTTACAAACCCGGAAACCCTGGCACATCTGTTGAAGTATGATTCCGTTCATGGTAAATTTCCAGGAGAAGTAAGTGTAGATGGGGATTATCTCGTGGTAAACGGATTACGACTGAAAGTTTATGCCGAAAGAAATCCTGCGGATCTGCCTTGGAAAGAGCTTGGGGTTGATGTTGTTATTGAATCAACTGGCGTATTCCGTGACCGTGCCGGTATCTCAAAACATATTGAAGCAGGTGCACGCAAAGTTGTGCTTTCTGTTCCTTCAAAATCTGCCGATGATGTAGATGCAACTGTTGTATTGGGTGTAAATGAAGAAGACCTTAATAGCGATCTGCAAATTGTTTCTAATGCTTCTTGTACTACAAACTGTTTAGCTCCTGTAGCTAAAGTTTTGAACGATAAATTTGGTATCAAGCGTGGTTTAATGAATACCATCCATTCTTATACAAACGATCAGATTATCCTTGATTCTCCTCATAAAGATCTGCGCCGTGCACGTGCTGCTGCAGTATCTATTATCCCAACAACAACCGGAGCAGCTAAAGCTGTTGGTCTAGTAATTCCTTCATTAAAAGGAAAACTTGATGGTTTCGCTATGCGCGTTCCTACTCCTGATGGTTCTGTTGTTGACCTTACTGTTGAACTCGAAAAGAATACAACAAAAGAGGAAATCAATGCTGCAATGAAAGAAGCAGCCGAAGGCCCAATGAAAGGTGTTCTCGAATATTGCACTGATCCAATCGTTAGTGCTGATATCGTTGGAAATACACATTCTTCTATTTTTGATGCTGATTTAACACAAGTTAATGGTGGCAATTTTGTGAAGATCGTTTCTTGGTACGATAATGAAGTTGGTTATTCAAACCGCCTTGCGGATATGGTTGAAAAACTCGCGTAAATCAATCATACATCATAATCTTAAGCGCTCCGTTTTTTCGGGGCGCTTTTTTTTGGTGAAAAATTCTTTCCGCGCCAGCAGCTGCAGAAAAATGAGCGCCCTTCGTAGATAAAGAAAGGTAAACAAATCCTTTTGTGCCCATTTGTGTCATTTGTGGATAAAAAAGCTTGAGTAAGCCGTGCTGCGATGCGATGCAATGCGATGCGGTGCATTGAGCCTGTCGAAATGCGGTGCATTGAGCCTGTCGAAATGTGCTGAGCCTGCCGAAGTAAGCTTGTCGAAATGCGATGCATTGCGATGTGCTGAGCCTGCCGAAGTAAGCTTGTCGAAATGTGCTGAGGCCCTCGAAGCAAGCGTAGTCAAAGTACACGAAACAAGCTCGCTATCGAACAATCCCTGACATTAAGTCTTATCCTAATTCAAAACTCGTTATCCCATAAATTTTATGGATTTGCATCGCAGGAGGATTGCCGTAATACATGCGGGCGCATTCAAAAATAATGCTCGTATTGTAGGCTTTGGACAGGGCAAGTGCTGCTTTGTTTGTGGTTGGTATATCGATATTTATTTGTTCGCCGGGAACGGCATTGAGGCAGGCATTAAAAAGATCTTTAGCAATATGTTCATCATCAGCGAAAAGCGGCCCAATTTTATAGCCTTTATTGGCTTTGCGTAAATGGACATAGCCTTTTATGTTTTTATTGCCTGTATATTTAAAAGAGAAGGATTCAGGCATTTGCAGCCATTTTTTTAAAAAAGAAGTGCGGGGATATGCGATGCAAGTAAAGTCGTAGCTGAGGATTTGGTCGATCTCTTTCTTTTCAATGGGCGTAACTTTCTTGCTGAAAATGGTTTTTCTGCCAATGGTTTCATGGCGTTCGTCGCGAAAAGCAATACGAAAGCCGCCTTTCTCGTAAAATGATTGCATGGCTAAGACCCCGTCCATACCAATTGCTGATCCTTTTACTAATCTGCTTAATAATTGATTGCGGCGTTGAAACCATAATTGCCGCCCAATTCCCTTTCCTCTGTAGCCTTCTTTTACAATAAAGAAACCCATAAAGCCAAAAAATGCATCATAGGATACAATGGATCCGCCTGCAATAAGCTCGTTTTGGTCAAAATAACCATAAAATCCCTCCGGATCAGCTGCCCAATATGCCTCTGCATCGTAGGGGCCGGGATTCCAGCCTTCTGCTTCTGCCCATTGGATGAGTGTGTCCAATTGTTTGCGATTCAACTTTTGAAATACATATGATTCCATCATTTGCGGTTTTATTTATTGTCTCACGAATTTAATGGAAATATCTGAATGCTTGAACAAAGCATGAAATTAACTGTTTGGGATTACAATAAAAAATTAGCTGCATAAAATTGTTTCATCACCCATTAAAAATTAAACCAAATGAAAGCTCAGGAAATTTTTAGCCGACTCTGGAAAGATTATACGCATCAAACCCCCGATGCACAAAAAGTTTATGATTTATTTGTCGATAGGGGCGAGAAAGTTGTGAACGACCATATTGCATTTCGTACTTTTGATGATCCGCGAATTGATGTGGATGTATTGGCATCGGTATTTTTAAAAGCGGGCTATGAGCAAAAAGGCGAATATACTTTTGAAGCCAAGAAATTATTTGCCAAGCATTATGAGCATAAAAGTGATCCGGAAATGCCGCGTGTTTTTATCAGCCAATTGCTTACAAAAGAATTTAGCGCTGCTTTGCAAAAGGAAGTTAAATCCTTTGTTGATGCAATCCCGGAAGATCTCTTAAATTCTGATGAGTTGGTCTTTAGTGGTCGCCCTCAGATTGGCCAAAAGTCTTCTTATAATATTTATAATCAATTGCGAGAAGAATCGGAATACGCTGCATGGATGTACCTCTATGGTTTTCGTGCCAACCATTTTACCGTCAGTGTGAACCATTTACATACGTTTAAGGGTATTTATGAAGTGAATAATTTCCTGAAAGACAATGATTTCTTGATGAATGATTCTGGTGGGGAAGTAAAAGGCAGTCCGGAAGAATTGCTTGAGCAGTCGAGCATCAAAGCGGGTATTATTGATGTGCTCTTTGAAGAAGGTCAATTTGCAGTGCCGTCTTGCTATTACGAATTTGCCCATCGTCATCCGGATGCTGATGGGAAAATCTATAGTGGATTTATCGCCAAATCAGCAGATAAGATCTTTGAATCGACAGATTTTTATAAGAAGTAATAGTAATATGCCTGGGGGAAAAAGAACTGGCTTTTGTTAAGAGTTTGTGCTTTTGATCATTGCAATGGTTTTTTCGATATATTTGAAGAAAATCATTGCAATGCCTTTTTTTAAGAAAAAATTTCCATCCACCATTTTGCCTGTTTTGGGCATTCTGGTCTATATATTTTTTCAGCTTAATTTTTCTTCCGATTGTTTTGCACAGAAGCAGGCTGCTTCTCCGAAAACGAAGATCACTATGGGCGTTGTAAATGCTGTAGATAGTGCAAAATATGTAAAAGTATATACTCCCTTTATCCGCTATATTGCTCGTAAAATGGATATTCCTGAATACGAATTGAAAGTGCTAACTTATGGGGAAATTGCTGGGCAAATAGCTCATAATGAAATTGATATTGCAATATTTTCTCCATTGTCCTACATTCGTGCGAAAGAAGAATTTCCTCAATTGAAGCTTTTTGCAATTCCTAAAACGCATCAGTCTTTGGGTTATCATTCTGTAGTTGTGGTAAAAAAATCGAGTGGCATCAAAAGCCTTAATGATTTGAAAGGCAAAAAATTTGCGTTTACCCATATTATGTCCACTTCGGGTTTTGAATTGCCCAAAAATATGTTTTATAGTCATGATATTGATCCTCAAAATGATATGGAGGTGGTTTTGTCCGGAGGACATAAAAAATCCATCGAAATGCTTCTTAATGATGAGGTTGAAGGAATTGCTACATACTTGGAGGTTTTTGAGGAGCTGAAAAAGGAAGTGCATGTAAATCCGGAGGAACTGGAGTTTATTTACACATCGGGGCTCATCCCTAATAATGCCTATGTTTTGGCTCCGGGATTGGATGCTGCATATGCCCAAAAAGTCAAAGATGTGATGTATCGCGCACACGAATCCCTTGATAATGAGAGTTGGACAATGTTCAATAATGACCTTAAAATTCAACAATGGATGCCCTTTGATGATGCTGTTTATAATGATTTGCGGGCCTTATTGGGAAGAAGTCGTTTAAAACATACTTGTTCGATTACGATTGAACCTTCGGAAAATGTTCGGGAACTTTTCCCAAAATCTGAAAGCGATTTATTGACTGATTTGCATAATGATGTGCGTGATGTGCTTTTACTGAGCAATCGCTTTGCTTCTGGATCGAATGGAGAAAAGCAGATGAGCAACGGAAACGATAAGGTCCTGATCAAGCTTACGAATAGCGATGACCAGATTCATTGCTCTCTCTATTTAAACAATCAGCTTTGTGCGAAAACAACCTATGAAAAGGATGAACTTCATACCGATCTTCCGCCGGATGTGTTGAATCGTATTTTGGGTTTGATGCCAATAAAAACACGCATAGTTTTTGATCCGAAGAGCAAACATTGGTTTATTACTTATGGGGCTGCAGATGGCATTGATGTAGAAAATTATTCCTTCGAATTGACAAATAAGTCACATCCAGATATTATATTGGAGACAGGCGATTTTGCTGAGAATGCTGTGAAGGATGGATTAATTATTTTTCCGGAAGAATTTGATCATCAATATTCTAATGAAACGGAAGTGCTTATCAAATATAAAGGGTCAGTGAGTAAGGAGGCGATATATGGAGGTCAGGCTTCTTCTCGGTCTTTTTGGGACAGCCTTGATAATATTTGGGGCGTAGTAGGGCTTTTGGTGGCATTGCTTACGGTATTATTTACTGCTTTTTTTCAATATCAAAAGCATAAACGCTTTAAGAAAATGCTGTTTCAGGCCAATGGCCTCCTAAAAGACTATTTTGAAGGCGAAGAAATTACTGCGAAAATTGTCGATTTGAAGGTCAGTTTTGGGACCTGTCTGGAAAATCATTATATCAAAGAAATTCAATACAATGTATTGACCAATAAATTGCGTGAAATCCAAACGATTATTGAAGCAAACTCTAAGATTAATGAGGAGCTCCGTCAGGAAATTGAGAGCATTATTGCGGACGGCATCATTACCGAAAAAGAATACCAGCATTTGATACACCGCATCAAACAGAAAAAACTATCAAATTAGAGGCACTCAAATTATTGTTTGGGATATTCGGGAGTTGTTCGTGTGTGTGATAAGATCAGCGATTATTGGTTGTGTAAATTATTTCCCTAGCATTCCATCACGAATCAGAAGCCTGCGGTCGCTCATGCCTGCCAGTTCTTCATTATGTGTAACAATAACAAAAGTTTGCTGAAATTCATCGCGTAAATCAAAAAAGAGCTGATGCAATTCTAGGGCATTTTTCGAATCCAGATTCCCTGATGGTTCATCTGCAAGCACAACAGCAGGTTCATTCACCAATGCACGTGCAACGGCAAGGCGTTGTTGTTCGCCACCACTCAGCTCTGAGGGTTTATGCGTTTTTCGATCAGCCAATCCGAAAAAGTCAATGAGTTTCTCTGCTTTTTTTTCTGCTTGCTTTCGCGATAAACCTGCAATCATAGCGGGTATGCTTACATTTTCCACCGCATTAAATTCGGGAAGCAAGTGGTGAAATTGGAAAACGAAACCAATATGCTCGTTTCTAAAGGCTGATATTTTTTTGAAGCTGAGTTTGGAAACATCAATCCCATTAATAATAATTTGCCCGGAATCGGCATGTTCTAAAGTGCCAAGAATATGCAATAGCGTTGATTTTCCGGCACCTGAGGCGCCAACAACAGCAGCAATTTCTGCTTTCTGTATATGGAGGTCTATGGATTTAAGGACCTGAAGCGCACCATAGTTTTTGCTGATATTTTTTGCAGTAATCATAGGCGTTTATCCGGCAGATCGGTCTTGTGGTTTATTTCTATTCTTAAAAACATCCTGATAATCAAGGTAATATAGAATTTTAACGGATATATTATTGAGTTTTGGAGCTTCCAGTGTACGCGAAAGGTTGTCGATAAAGCTTCCTTCTACTTCACTTTCATCGCGTAAAACAGCGCTTTTCCAAACAACCGAAAAATTGCTCCCGGGAGCAAATTCCCAATTGAGTTTTAGGTCGATATTAAATGCATTAAAATTAAAATCATTGCTCCCGTTTGGATAATGTATGTCGCCGGATTCCAGGTTTCCGCTATTTTCCAACAAATAGTATTTATTATATTCTCCTGTATACCAATAGTATCGCATCCAAATATCCACAGAAAGATTATTCTTGAACATATATCTGCTTGTAATCACATTCTCAATGCCTGTAATTTCACGTTGTCCAAAAATGATATTGCTCGTTGTATCTGTATCTACATAGCCTTTGTCGTTTTTTACAAAGCTCATATCTAATCGGTAGTTCAGGCTGAGTTTATCATTAATGCGCAGCCTAGGCCTGATGGAGATATATGTTTTTTGGTAGTTCTGTTCGTCAAAATCGATGCGCAGGCTGCCATCCATAGCCATAGCGTCGCGGTAATCTGTGCTAAATCCAAGGTAGGAGCCCCAATAAGCCGGGCGAATATAGAAACGACCATCGGTTCGTGCTTCATAATAATCGTAGCGCTCGAATGGGGAGACATACAAACGCGACCAAATAGAATAATAAGATTGAGTGGTTGTGGACATTCCCAGTCGAACAAGGCTGTTTATATTTTTATGTGTGCCATAATGGTTTAGGTTTTCAATTTGCAGAAAAGAATAAAAATTACGCACTTTCCAAACGGGCTCATAGATATTGTATTTCAGGGTAAGCCTATTAAAATCTTCGTTATTTCTGTAGGTAATCCCAAAATCATTGATGTCGAAATCTGCGCTATGCACTTTTCTGTAGGCATTAAACTGAAAATTTCCACTTACTTTTCCCGCAAATGCTTCATAATGATAACCTTCTGTATGTGCATATTGATCAGCCCCATCTTCATGGTCCAAATTTAGGGCATATGCTGTTTTTACACTGATTTGGTAATCATTGGAGGGGGTGAAAAGGCTAAGGCCGGCTCCGGTAACATTGGCTTTACTATAAGTGCTTTCACGCCAAACATTTGTATTGATCAGATAAACCGAGGAGTTGTTTTTTAATGCCTGATCGAGCACAACAATATTGTAATTACTTGCCGGATCGGTCATTATTTTTTCTTCATGGCCATCCGGATAACGAATTGTTGCATAGGTTGTTTTCGTAATCGCATTTAAAACGCCAATCCCCAAGCCATCGTTTGTACGCCCTGTAAGTTTCACGGCATTGACCAATCGCGCCTGCGAAGGATTGTCCACGACAACTGCGTTCGTGTCAATCATATCCTCGACATCGTAGAAATTCATCGGGGTTCGTCCGATTCTGCGACTGTAAAACAAACCTCCTTTATTGAAAAGATCCATTGATTCCTTGAAAAAAGGCCTGTTTTCGCCATAAATCGTTTCAAAAGCCGATAGGTTTTTTACTTTATTATCTGATTTTACCTGAGAAAAATCTGGGAGAAGGCTTACATCTAAGGTGAAACTTTGGTTGATCCCATATTTTAGGTTGGCTCCTCCGGAAAAGGCATAGGAATAATTGCTTGCGCCTTCATCATTATACGGATAATGATCGAGTGCCGTAGATAAATAGGGCGTAAGGCTTAAGCGCAATGGGGCTTTTATATCGCTGATTCCCTCAAGCTTACCCCAATAAACCTGGCTATTCGGAATCCCTTTTTGCTCCAAAGCCCATTGATCGGATTCTCTTTTTCTTCGAATGTTGCGTTCGATTTGTAAGCCCCAATTTTGAACATCCGTTTCAGGAAATCGAATTGCAGAATAGGGGATACGGATTTCAGCGCGCCATCCTTGATCTGTGATTACTGTCTTACTTTGCCAAACGGCATTATAGGTGCCATCGCGAAAGCGCCTTTCGGTTTGTACACCGGAGGCATAAACGCGAAAAAAATATGCATCCAGTTGATTATCATAAGTATCAAGGGAAATTGAAAACCAATCTGCATTTAAACTGCCATCATCCCGATTGCCGAGCTGCCTCAAAATACTGTCCGGGGAAGGATCAAAAAGTTCGGCAGCAATATAAATAGCTTGGTTATTATAGATAATACGCACCTCTGTGCTAAAGGTCGCGGCATCGCCATGAATAGGGTTGTATTGCTTAAAACCGCTAAGAATTTGAGCGTCTTGCCAGCAATCCTCATTAAAAACCCCATCAATGCGTGGACTCTGCATACATTTCATGGCATAAGCAGAGCGCAGTGTATCCGGCCTTGCAGCCATCAGCTGAATGCTGGTAACGAATAAAATTAGTGAAAGAATTAAATAAGATTTGAACATCTACTGCTTGTACTGGTTATCCTTACTAGCTTGCGAAATTAACCAATATTCAATAAATTAGCTTGTTTTTAGACAAAATGTGCATAAAATTTTTTTGTTCTAAATAAATGCAATAATTTTGAGACTTAATTATATTTAGATAATTAAATATGTAATCTGATGAATCTACACGAATATCAGGGTAAATCCATTCTTAAGAAGTACGGCGTAACCGTACCCGAAGGCATTGTTGCCTTTAATGCTGAAGAAGCAGTAGCTGCAGCCAAAGAGTTGCAGAAAAAAACGGGCACCGATAAATGGGCCGTAAAAGCACAGATTCATGCCGGGGGGCGTGGAAAAGGCGGTGGGGTGAAAATTGCCAAATCCATTGAGGATGTGGAAAAATATGCTGATGATATTATTGGTATGCAGCTTGTTACTCCCCAAACATCTGCCGAAGGTAAATTAGTGCGCAAAGTGCTCATCGAGCAAAATATTTATTATCCGGGGCCTAATGAGGTGCAGGAAATCTATATGAGCGTGCTGTTGAACCGCCAAACTGGTAAAAATATGTTTATGTATTCACCTAGGGGTGGTATGGATATCGAGCTTGTTGCTGAAGAAAGCCCGGAAGCCATTTTTACCGAAGAAATAGATCCGGCAGTTGGTATGCAGGCATTTCAGGCAAGAAATATTGCTTTTAAATTGGGCCTTAGCGGAGCTGCCTATAAAAATATGGTGAAGTTTGCCATGGCACTCTATAAAGCCTATGATGGTGCTGATGCTTCCCTCTTTGAAATCAATCCGGTGATTAAAGCTGCTGATGATCAAATTTATGCTGCTGACGCAAAAGTAGCTGTGGATAATAATGCTTTATACCGTCATCCGGATATTGCAGAAATGCGCGATTTCGACGAAGAAGATCCGATGGAAGTAGAAGCCGGAAGATATAATCTGAATTTTGTGAAACTGAATGGAAATGTTGGCTGCATGGTGAATGGTGCAGGCCTGGCAATGGCTACCATGGATATGATTAAAATGTCCGGTGGCGACCCTGCCAATTTCCTCGATGTAGGTGGCACAGCTGATGCAAAACGCGTTGAAGCTGCTTTCCGTATTATTCTTAAAGACCCGAATGTAGAAGCAATTCTTGTGAATATTTTTGGGGGTATTGTGCGTTGCGATCGTGTTGCGCAAGGAATTGTAGATGCCTATAAGAGCATCGGCAAAATTGAAGTGCCTGTGATTGTGCGCCTGCAAGGGACAAATGCAGAAGAAGGAAAAATTCTTATCGACGAATCCGGATTGAAAGTGCAATCGGCTATTCGCTTGGAAGATGCTGCCGACCTAGTGAATAAAGCTGTGAGTTAGTCGATTCCCTGATATTAATATCCTTCATTAGGCAATGAAGGCAAATCAATGATACTGTTCAATGCCTGTGCTTTTCTTAGCGCAGGCATTTTTTATAATAGGGTATTTGTATACTTAATTGGGTTTCTTGCTGTAAAAGATTCGGAGAGATGATATTATGATAAATAATACAATTGGGTTCATCTTCTTTCTGTGCATCGATGAGGCACTCAGTACATTGTTTCTTATGTGCATGATCTTATTTTGTTCATAAGGCTTATCCGCGAAGCTCTATGGTTGATTGCTTCTGTCTGAAATAGCGGTGCATGATGTTTTAGAAGCTTGATTTTTTCTGCTGCTTTTACAAAGCTGCTGAATAGCCTATGAATATTAATTCAGAATCGGTCTACATTAGTGATGTTGCGTGCAAGTATTTCGGTTTTGTTCATTTTTTTTCTTATACTTGCTATCTGATATTGCTTTGAATAATAGTAATCAATTAAAAATAGAAAAATTTACTTATGAACAACAAAAAAAAACTAGGCTTAATCGGAGCGATTTTTTTAATTGTTTCGAGCCTTGCAGGTAGTGGTGTGATCGCCTTGCCTCAGCAGTTGGCATTTACTGGCTCTATCTCGTTAATTTCTTTTATCTTAGTTACTTTTGGAGCATTGTTCCTGACTCTTGTATATGTGCGGGCAGGTACTCGTTTTGATGATCCAAGCCCAACAGCCTTGGCTACTTATGTAAATCCAATTTTAGGGGCAAAGAGCGGGTTCTTCTACGTTTATGGGAATCTTATTTCTAATGTATCTATTCTGATTGCCGGTCTCGGTTATCTCGAAATGTTTATCCCTCAATTGAAGCATCCTATTGCACTTGGCCTTGTTGTCATCGTACTGATTTGGTTGTTTGTCGGGATGTCAATGCGTGGTGTGGGGATCATCACCAAAGTGGTCTCTATTACAGTTACTTTGCTTTTAATTTCTGTTGTGCTCACAGCAACAGCAGGTTGGTTTGATTTTGAAACTGCGCAATTCACCAGCAACTGGAATGTTTCCGGGAAAGGAAGCGGAACAGCCATTATGTCGGCATTTGCAATCCTGATTTTCTCCTTCGTTGGGGTCGAGAGTGTTGCAACAAACAGTGCCCTAATTTCCAATCCAAAAAAGAATGTTCCTATTGCAACGATTGCAGGTTTTATTATCGTTGCTATTATATATATTGCTTCAACTACCGTGATGGAAGGGATGTTTCCTGCCAAAGAAATTCAAGCGGCACCTGCTTCTTTTGCTCTCTCTATGCAAAAAATTACCGGCTCCGTTTACGTTGCGGATGTGGTTAGTCTGCTTATGGCCATCGCCTGTATTGCAAGCTTTTTAGTCTGGAATCTGTCTTCTGCAAGTGCTGCAAAAACCAGTGCCGACAACGGTTTCCTGCCTAAAGCATATTCCTATACAAATAAATACGGAATTAATAGCAAAGGTCTGGTAATCAATGGGATTATTATGACTGTGCTGGAAATTATCCTGATGATGCTTGGCAGTAATGTTGCAGCAGCATTTAATATTACGGTTACAATATCTGTCTTACTATTGCTGTTCCCGTATTTTTGGTCGGGCATTGCTTTATTGAAAAAAGACAGGGAAGATGGCATTAAGAGCTGGTCGACAAAAATTATTGTGGCCATTTCCTCTATATTTATTATTTCGGCATTTGTTTCCGCAAACCTCGATGAGCTCTGGCTTGTCATAGTGCTGGTTATGGTAGTACTTGCCGTCTACAGCATCACTTTATCGCCTAAAAAGAATAATCAAAATAAATAGTCAAACACCAAACAACAAATCAAAATGAAAATAACAATCCATCATTGGCCTGTTCTTATTGTTTCAGGCGAATTTAATGCCGATACTGATGAAGGTTTTCGCCTCTCATCGCTGGTTGAAGAGTTAGAAGAAGTACAGGAATGTAGTGTTATTCCGTCTTTTACTTATGAAGATGCCGCAGAAATTATTCGTTCACGTGCCGATCTTGGCGCTGTAGTGGTCGATTGGGATTTGCCCGAGGAAAATGCCCAGGAACTTTCTACTGCTCCTGAGTTGATTGCTAAGATACGTGCTCGAAATAAAAAATTGCCTATTCTGCTCTTGGCCGATAGGTTGGAAACAGAAATGATTCCCGTTGATGTCTTGCGCTCTATTGATGGCTACCTCTGGAAAACAGCGGATACAACAGAATTTCTTGCCGGACGCATCGAAATGCACCTGAGAAACTATGTACAAACAGTGATGCCTAAATTCTTTGGTGAGTTGGTAAAATATTCTCAGGAATATAAATATGCTTGGCATACTCCCGGACATATGGGAGGTGAGGGTTTCTTGCGTAGCCCTGCCGGTGTCGCATTTCATAAGTTCTTTGGCGAAAATACCTTACGCTCCGATTTGTCTATTTCTGTGCCTGAACTGGGTTCGCTCCTGAACCACGAAGGTATTGTTGGTGAAGTTGAGAAAAATTCTGCCCGTGTTTTTGGTGCCGATCAAACCTATTATATCCTTAATGGTACATCCAATGTAAATCAGGTTATTTGGCGTAGCCAATTGCTTTGCGACGATATCGCTTTTGTTGATCGGAACTGCCATAAGTCCTTGAACTATGCAATGGTAATCACCGATGCGATTCCAATTTATATGATTCCCCGTAGAAACAAAAGAGGGATTATCGGACCGGTTCGCCTCTCTGAGTTTACTCCCGAAAGCATCCAACAGAAAATTAAAGATTCTAAATTGGTTCCTGCTGAGCGCAAAACAGAAAAAGCAAAAATGTCGGCACTGACCAATTCTACTTATGATGGCGTTTGCTATAATGTTATCGAAATCAAAAAACAATTGGAGCGCACTGTCGAAAACCTGCATTTCGATGAGGCTTGGTATGCTTATGCACGCTTCCATCCAATTTATAAGAATCATTTTGGGATGGCAGATGATGATCTGAATGAAGAGCATCCACCAATTTTTGTTTCGCATTCGACTCATAAACTGCTTACTGCCTTATCGCAAGCTTCGATGCTGCACATCAGAAACGGCAGCCATATTAAAATTGAACCAGATCTTTTCAACGAATCCTATATGATGCATGGCTCTACATCGCCGCAATACAGTATGATTGCTTCTTTGGATGTGGCTACAAAAATGATGGACGATAGCGGCGAAATGATTTGGAACGATACGATTATTGAAGCCATTCACTTCCGTAAAAAGATGGCCAGTATCGTAAAAGATCTGAAGAAAATCAATGAAGACGATTGGTTCTTTGGTATGTGGCAGCCAAAGAAAGTAATTATCGATGATGATGAAAAATGCTTCGACGAAGTGCCGGCAGAGGTTTTGGCCGGGACCCAATCGGCTTGGATTATGAGTAGCGATAATCCATGGCATGGCTATACTGATATTGAGGACGATTATGCAATGCTCGACCCAATTAAGCTGACCATTACAACCCCCGGCATTGATGATGAAGGAAATATGGCCGATGAAGGCATTCCCGCATCATTGGTAACAAACTATCTGATTCAAAAAGGGATTGTCTGTGAAAAAACAGATTATTATAGCTTTTTAATGCTGCATTCTTTAGGTACAACCCGCGGGAAACAAGGAACTTTAATGGCTGAACTTTTTAAATTTAAAGATCTGTACGACTCCAATGCCCCAATGTCGGAAGTATTTCCGGATATGGTGAAATCTTGGCCGGAACATTATGCACAGAAAGGACTAAAAGAGCATGCTAATGATGTTCATTCCTATTATAAAGAGCATCACATTCTCGATCGTATGCAGGATGCTTTCCAGGTAATTCCCGATCAGGCAATGAAACCCGCAGAAGCTTATCATGCAGTAGTGCGTAAAAATGTGGAATATGTCGAGCTCGATGATATGATGGGGCGTATTCCTGCTGTTATGATGGTGCCTTATCCTCCCGGTATTCCTATTATGATGGGTGGTGAAATGATGAATGAAAAAGCGCGTACCATTTTCGAATATCTGAAACTTCGTCAGGATTTTGAAAATGATTTTCCCGGCTATGAAAGTGATATTCATGGTGTGGAACGTATCGAACGTGATGGTAAAAAATTCTTTAAAACATTGTGCATCAAGTAAAATAAATTAATGGAACATACAAAAAAAGTCGGATTTTTTGGACTTGTTGCTATCGTTATTGGATCTATGATTGGGGGAGGGGTTTTTAACCTTCCCTCAAACATGGCCGATGATGCAGCATTGGGTGCAGTACTCATTGCATGGCTGATTACAGGTTTTGGCATGTTTTTTCTCGCAATGACTTTTAAAAAGCTGAGCGATATCCGCCCGGATTTGAATTCAGGCATATATAGCTATGCGGCGGAAGGATTTGGGAAATATACCGGATTTAATGCTGCATGGGGTTATTGGCTGAGTGCTGCAATAGGAAATGTGTCGTTTGCCGTATTACTGATACAGGCCCTTGGCTTTTTCTTTCCCATATTTTTAAGTGGAAATAACTGGCAATCAATTCTTGGAGGTTCCGTATTTATTTGGGCGATGAACGCTTTGGTGCGTCGTGGCGTGAAAGGGGCTTCCTTACTAAATGTTATTTCTACCGTTGCAAAGCTCGTTCCTCTTTTTCTGTTTATTATTGTTCTGCTCTTTGCATTCCATTGGGATAAACTTTCATTCGATATCTGGGGACATATTGGTGGCCTCGGCTCTGTTGGTGCACAATTGAAAAGTACAATGCTTGTAACACTCTGGGCTTTTGTTGGTATTGAAGGTGCTGTTGTTATTTCAGGTCGTGCAAAAAAGAAGTCTGATGTAGGAAAAGCGACTATGATCGGTTTTGCTGGTGCAGTGGTGATCTATGCTGCCATCAGTATTTTTAGTTTTGGGATTATGAACCAGGCTGATCTGGCGAAACTTCCCGATCCTTCTACTGCTTATGTCATGAAAGCTATTGTTGGCCAATGGGGCGCTGTTATTGTAAATGTAGGCGTAATCATTAGTATTCTAGGCGCTTGGATTGCCTGGACCATCATTACATCGGAAGTGCCTTCTGCAGCTGCTTTACAAGGGGTTTTCCCGAAAAAATTTGCACAACATAATAAACATGAAGCCCCTGTTTATGCGCTTACAGTAACAAGCATTATCATGCAACTGACCCTGATTTTTTCTGCTGTGGAAAAAAATGCTTTTCTTGCAATTATCAGTATCTCAGGAAGTATGATCCTTATTCCCTATGCCTTAAGTGCTCTTTATCTCCTAAAAATGTCTTGGAAAAAGCATTCGGCTTTAGGGTCTGATGTGCGAAAAAGCGCATTGAGGACGGCAGCAATTGCTTCTTTTTATGCATTTTGGCTGATTTATGCAGCAGGGATGAAGTATATACTCATGTCGAGTATCCTTTATGCCATCGGAATTTTTGTATATAGAAAAGCCTGGAAAGAAAAAAAGACAAAAAGGAAAATGTTTAGCCGCCACGAACAAATTATTGCTTGGGTTTTGGTTGTGCTCTCAGTTATTTCTTTAATTATGCTTTTGTCGGGTATTCCTATTGTTGAACAAATGACCCATTGGTTTAAAATGCATGTTCTTTAGCCTCCTTTTTGGATTTGGAATTTATCCCCTAAATCACCTGCTTTATCTTAGATCTATTTTAGATGATAAAGTATTGATTTTTGAGGTTAATAATTGATAAACAGATGGATATTGTTGTTTTAAATGGGGCGAAAAATGCCAAGGAAAGCATGCTGACAGAACGCCTGGATAATCTGCTCAGGGAATTGTCAGCGCAGCATTCCGTGCAAAATTTTGTGTTGGAAGATATGGATGTTCATTCCTGTCTCGGCTGTTGGAGCTGCTGGTGTAAGAGCCCCGGGCTTTGTGTTCTTCAAGATGATGCGGAAAAAATATTTAAAGCCGTGATTCATGCCGATTTAGTGATTATGGCTTCACCCATCATTGCCGGATTTACCAGCGCCCTTTTGAAAATGATTACCGATCGACTTATTGTCCTGATGCATCCTTATATTGAATTTATTCAGGGAGAAAGCCATCATCAAAAACGCTATGATAAATATCCTGAATTGGGTCTTTTGCTTCTAAAAGAAAAAGATACCGATGAGGAAGATTTGGAGATTATTGAGGATATTTATCATCGTTTAGCATTAAATTTTCATACAAAATTGCGTTTTCTGCGCTGTTTCGATGAACTAAAAAAGGAGGGAGCTGCCCATGAAATTGGTCTTATTTAATGCATCGCCCCGCAATAAAAAAAGCAATTCCAATCGTTTATTAGAGCATTTTATTGCCGGCTATAAAAATGCACAAGGTGAGGGAGAAGTCGAACTCTTGCATCTGGCCGAAGAGAAAAAACGCAAGCAACACCTTCAGGCATTTCAGCAAGCCGATGCGGTGATTATCGCTTTTCCATTATATACTGATGCAATGCCCGGCATGCTAAAATCTTTTATTGAGGATTTTGTTGAATTGCCCCTTGATCATCAAAAACATTTTGGTTTTATCGTGCAGTCTGGTTTCCCGGAGTCAAAGCATTCTGTTTATGTGGCCCGTTATCTTGCAAAACTGATCAAGAGATTGGGTTTGCACTCTACGGGTGTCGTAATAAAAGGAGGTGTAGAAGGAATTCAAATCATGCCCAACTGGATGACAAAGAAATTATTCCGGCAATTCAGGGAATTAGGAGCTGCTTATGCGATACAGCCTGTTTTCGATAAGAGAATTAAGGAACAGCTTGCCAAGCCATATCTATTATCAAAGGGACGCAAATTGTTTTTTCGATTGATGCAACGGACCGGAATGGCCAATTTTTATTGGGATAGCCAACTGAAAAAGAATGGAGCATTCGATCGTCGTTTTGATAAACCTTTTGAGTAAAATTATGGTATTCAATTTGTATCATTGGATGTTAATAATCATCAATCCAGGCTTAATTCATTATAATATAGATCCAATTATCCATTATCCATTTCCCTTCTGATATGCCCGAATCCTATCCCCAACATTTTTCCGCAGATTATCATAGAAAATCGCATAATCGTAAATATGATATACGCCTTCAGGAAAAGTAAGGCTTGTTGCCGGAAGCATTTCCGGATGACTTATGTCTGTTATAATTAGAGCATTACCTTTTTTTTGTGCTGCCGCAAATTCCGGAAACTTTTGTGGTTTTGTTGGATCTTCGTGATTAAAAAATACTGCACCTAGATTAAGAGATGCCGGGGCAAATGTGCTGTCAGTTTTCCAGTTTAATGGGTTTACAACAAAAGTGCCCGATAGAATTGTGGGCGCTTGTTTTTCTTTTCCCACCGCATCAGAAATTGTGTTATAGCAAATAAAACAGCCTGTTTGCTCTGCATTTTCGCTGATTTTCATAAGAGGGTTAATTCTGAGATCATCAGGCGTAATGGAATAGCCAATGGCATAGGCTGCAATCAGTTTTTTTAGCGATGAGGAATCAGCGGTGAGTAAATGTCCTGATTTTGATAGTTCTACAAGACGAACAGAACCTTGACTGTGGGCTGCAAGGATAATGGGGCGCTCGCCTTTATTTATATTTTTCATAAAATAATCAAAAGCGGCAATCAGGTCGTTTTGTCCTAATTGAAAAATAGCCTTCGCTTTTGTGAGCATTATTGGATTGATTTTGACATTGTTTTGACGGTAGTATGGTGCGTAGATATTTGCCTGTCCATCAAAAATACTTGCTTGTCCAACGAGGGTCCATGCTGCACTTTTGCGTAACTGCTCGTCCTTGATGTCCATTAAATATGTTGAATCATCGGAAAGAATTGTAGGGTAAATCCAAAATACATCAACAGGCTGTTGCTTTTTGCAAAAATGAGCGGGATGTTCAATCCAACTTTCGGATTTATTATAGTCGGGTGCCGCTGGAATATCCTTGTCAGGATTGAATGGAGGAAGGCAAACGGGAACACCCAAAGCCTGATCCCGAAGGTTTTCAAGGGCGTCGTTTTCTGTCTTTTTAGTTCCTGATTTACATCCCTGTGAAAGAAGTAGGCAAAATAGAATTCCGTAGCTTGAGATTTTTGTGATTGTATTCATTTTTCAACAATTAAATGATTCAATAAAATTGGTCACATGTTTTTTATATTCATCAAAAATATTAAAAAAATGGATACTTATATGGCTGTTTAGTAGATATTTTTATTAATTTAGCAATGATAAGCTGAAATGAGAATGTCTTTGGTTTTTAACATTTGAATGCTAGACTAATGAAAAATTTCTTGATTATTTGTATATTTTTTTTGAATATGCACAATTCATTCGGTCAACAGCAAAACGATAGTCTTTTTCTGCTGCTGGAAGATGCATCAAATCGTGAAAAAATCGATATTTATAATGAAATTGCCTTAAGCTATCGTGGTATTTCTTATGAAAAAATCATTAAGTATGCCCATAAAGCGGCTCAATTGGCCGAAGAGGAACATTTTCCCAAGAAAGCCATAACATCTTTGAGTAATGTAGCCATCGCTTATGTTTTTACAGGAAATACTGATTCTGCCGGCATCCTGTTTCGTGAAATTCTTCAAAAAGCCCAAGCTACTGATGATGAGCAGCTTCGCACTAATGCTCTTTTTAATTTGGCTAATTTTTATTATAATACGGATAAGTATGATCTTGCATTAAAACTGTTTATTAAGGCATTAAGTCAATATGAAATGATGCAGGATTCACTTCATATTGCACGATCACACCAAAATATTGCTAATATTTATACACGCAATAAAAACTACGATCAGGCCTTGAAGTCATTTAGCCGGGCAATGAAGGTTTATAAAAGTATACAGGATTCAGTACGTGCATTTCAGTTGTATTCTAATTTGGGAATGCTCTATATGAAATTGAATCAGTACGATAGCGCTGCCTATTTTTTGAAAGAAGGTTTGATTAAGGCTCAAATACTTCATAATCAAAGAAGTGAGATGTATCACTTGAATAATCTCGGCTTATTACTTCTCGAACAGAAAGATTATTCAGGAGCAATAGCGCGTTTTAGGGAGACAATCCGCATTGCCGATAAGGTAACTTTTCCATACGAAAAGGCAAATAACCTGCTGAATATCGTTCAGGTTTTTATTCAGGCAAAACAAGCCGATTCTGCACTCTTTTATTTGCATTTGTCCGAGCCAATTATTAAGCAGGTGCAAAGCCTTGAACTGGAGCGTGATGCAAATGAATACTATTCGAAAATATATAGTCTGCAAAAGGATTTTAACCGCGCACTGATTGCGTATAAAAATTATATATCTCTTAAAGATAGTGTACTAGGGCAAGAGGCGCAAAATAAAATTGCTGAATTGAATATTCGTTTCGAAACAGATATCAAAGAGTCGGAAAATCGAGGATTGCGTTCAGATCTGAAATTGCGGAAAGCAAGGGAGGAAATATTATGGATTTTAATTGGTGCGGCTTCGATTATTGCCATCATTTTAGTGATTTTATTGGTGTTTTTACGAAAGCATTTTCGACAAAAGAACTTGCTTAATATAAAAGAATCCTTGATTTTAAAAGAGCGCCTCGAGTATTCAAAGCATGAACTTGCATCAAAAGCACTTCATCTGGCATGCCAGAATGAATTTCGCATGAAGATCCTTGAAGCGTCCAACGAACTATACAGCCATCTTGATGATGAGGGAAAAAGCGGAATGAAAGCTCTATTAAGCGATTTGGAAAATAATATCGATAAAAGTGTTTGGCAGGAATTTGAATTGCGATTTGAGCAGGTACATGCCTCTTTTTTCGAAAAATTAAATAAACTTTATCCCGAGCTTACGCCTAATGATCGTAGGATATGCGCTTTTCTAAAATTGAATATGTCCACAAAAGATATTGCCCTTCTGATTCATAGAAGCCCAAGAAGTGTTGAATCGGCCCGTTATCGATTACGTAAGAAATTTGATTTGCCACCGGATCAGGATTTTAGTCAATACTTGCAGACATTATAGATTATCCCTTTTTTATTCATTGAGTATTTATTTTTCCGGTTTGGCATGCGTTTTTTTGCCATTTTCTTGAAATTATATCCCCTGCAGTAGTTTTTAAGTAGCATATTATTTGATAGTTGCCTCATTGAAGGACTATATTCGCTGCTTAAAGTCTATCATTCTTTTTTTTAATTCAATGTACAAAAATCATAAAAAAAATAGAGATGAAAAATTACAGGAAATTTATGCTTTTGAGCGTGCTCTTATCGATCTTCATTTTTTCATGCAAAGATGATGTAGATGAAATTATTGAACCGGTAAATACTTTTGAAAATCAGGTAAAGGAGATACTTGATTCGGTTGTGATAAAAGAAGATGTTGCAGGGGCTGCATTATTTGCAATTAACAATACAGGGGAAGAGGCATGGCTTGCATCAGGATTGAAAAATAAGGAGACAAATGAGCCTTTAGGCAAAGAAACAAAATTTCGTATTGCCAGTATTTCAAAAACTTTTCTTGCTGTAACTATTCTACAACTCATGGAAGAAGAAGAGCTTACAATGGATACAAAGTATGCTGATATTTTGCCCGATTCTGTTGTTGAACTTTTTCCATATGGCAATGAAATCACGGTATATCAGCTGTTGAGCCACACAAGTGGACTTTATGATTTTGAAGATGATCAATTTGTTGATATACTATTTCAAAATCTCCTGTATCAATGGACTCCATGGGAGTTGATGAATCATGCCCTAAATGCTGATTCTGCTGTTTTCTTTCCACCAAATACGGAATACCATTACAGTAATACCAATTATATTTTACTCGGATTAATTGTAGAAGCATTAACAGATAAGAGTTTGGAACAAAATATACGCGAGCGTATTATTGCTCCTTTGTCTCTGAACAATACTTATTCATGGGAGGAAGCTGTGTCATGGGAAAATTGCGCTACAGGTTATATGGCCTACGGTGCCGGGAATATGTTTGTTGTTAACGATCAAACACTTCCACTATATTTTGAATGGGGCCATGGTCAAATGGTGTCAACAGTTTATGATCTAAGCCTCTTTTTTAGAGCCCTCACGAATGGCAAACTGTTTCAGTATCAAGAAACCTATAATTTAATGACGGATTGGACTACATTGTCAGGGCAGACTTATGGTCTAGGTATCGATAATCTAAGTGGTGAATTAGGAGTGGGCCATGATGGATCTACAGGTGGAAATTATAGCTTTGCATCTATCAATCCCCAAACCGGCGCTATGATTATGCTTTGTTTTAATCAATCAAGTGATACATTCATGGGAGCAGCGATTAATCCTATTTATAAAATTATTAACCCATAAGAATGCTTACGCAAAGCTGTTGCGCCAACAAGGTTTTTCCTATGCAGTAGTTTTTAAGTAGCAGATTATTTTTACTTTAGCTTATTTGATATGTACATTTGTTTTTAAACCGAAAGGAAATTGTATGGATGCTGAGAGACAGGAAGATGAACTCTTCAGAAAGAAACTTGAGGCTTTGCTGAAGAAAATGCGGGAAGAAAACCATGCAATAAACGGTTTGCTGAAGAAAATGAATCAGATTCATCCAGACGATGAGAAGAATCATCAAAAAAAAACGGCCAAATAAATCGCATGACAAACTTTAACCTTAAAGCCATACAAAATGAAAAAATTTACAATATTTAGAAAAATTTTTTGCATCGCATTATTTCTAGGTGTAAGCATTTCTGTCGGTTGCAATAATGATGATGAGCCTGTTCCTGTTCCCACAAATCAGGAAAAAATAGATGAAGTCGTAAGGGCAATTCGTGCCGGAGTTGAAACGGAAATAGGGAAGGTAGTTCCTTCTTTAAGTGTGTTTGTTCAAACAGCAAATGCCACTTATTTCTCCAGTGATGCCGGCGAAGGATATCAGCCAAGTACAGCAGACACCTATTTCAGATTTGCAAGCAACACAAAGAATTTCACTGCAGCAGCTGCTTTGAATATGCAGGAGGATGGATGGTTAAATATTGAAGATAAAATTACCGATACAATGCCCGGATCCAATTTGCCTTATGTGCCTGTTTCTGATGCCTGGGATTTTCCGTATAAAGATCAAATTACTATAAGGATGCTGTTAAACCATAGTGCTGGAGTATATGATGTGGATAATGATCCTGTTCCTGGATTTGAGGGTTATTCTTTTACACAATATACAGAATATTTTGAGCCGGACCATCAGTTTACTGCAGAGGAAATGGTGGAGCAACTGACCATAAATCAACTCTCATATTTTCCTCCGGGAGAAGGTCATCACTACAGTAATACCGCTTACGCAATTGTAGGGGAAATTATTGCACGTATTTATTCGTTTCATGCGGATGAACCCCAGCACCTAAGCGATTATTTATACGATTTTATTACAGGTCCCAACACTCCTGTTCCGCTCAATGTTTACTTCCCATATCTTGCAACAGATCAGTCTCTTAAACAGCCTTATTCTTGTGGCTATGTTCTTTTGGAACAAGGCGAAGTGGAGGAGTATTGTAGTTACAATATGAGTGCTCAGGTGGCAGAAGGGAATGGTTTCTCAACAATGCGTGATCTTAATACGTATATCCGAACTCTGTTGAAAGGTGAGAATGCCTTAACACCAGCCTCCATTGAACTGATGAAAACCGCTACAAACCCGGCTGATCCTACTTATGGTTTAGGCTGTTTTTATAAAGAAAATCTCGGCTATGGACATAATGGGGCTCGCATTGGGAACATGAGTTTTATGATCTACGATCCGGAAAATGATGTCTCGATTATTACCTATATTAACGCAATCAATACTCCGGATTTTATCCCAACTTATATGGCTCTCACTGATGTAGCATACGGTGTGCGCGAAATTCTTGGTTTCCCTTACGAACATTAAAATAAAATACGATGAGAAAACACAAGATTTTGTTGCCTCTAGGAATGTTTTTAATATGCAGTGTTCTACTTCAAGCTTGTGCTGATGATGAGCTAAACCCAGATCCTCAACCGCAACCTATCGCTTATTTTCCTGTTCTGGAAGTCTCCGGAAGCCATTATGAGATTGGTTATGCTATCGGTGAAACCTTTAAATTCCAAATTTCCGAAGCCTTTAATAGGACTGCCGATATGATGGGCTTTGTGGAAGCTTTTATTGCTGAGGATAGTGCATTACTTTACGCTCCTTTTGTAGATATCGTAGAGGAAACATATCCCCAATTTATGGATGAACTGCATGGGATGTCAGACGCTTCGGGTATCGCATTCGAAAAATTTATGGTGTTTAGCTGTATTTCTGAATATATTGCCATCATTGGAAACAGCAAATTGAAGAGTTTTATTGGCTGTTCTTCTCTAAGTTATAAAGCAAATGGTCAGTTGTTCCTTGCTCATAATGAGGATGGCCAGAGCCTTTTTTATGATTTGATGTTTGTGCTTAAAGCGCATCCCGAAGGGAAACCCTCTTTTATTAGCTTCTGTTATCCCGGAATGATCCCCTGTGTTGCCCCTGCAATGAATGATGCCGGTATTTTTTATAGCGGGAACTATATCAATGGCAAAGAAGTGCTCGTAGGAGGAATGCCTAATTCATTTATTCAGCGCTCGCTTATGGAAGCTCATACTATGGATGAAGCAATAGATAAGGCATTGATCAATAATCGGGCTTCTTGCTGCCATCTTAATATTGCTTCAAAGGGCGATCAGCGAATCCTGAGTATAGAATTCTCTCCATCAAAGTCTTATGTTCAGGAAATAGAAGATGGCTTTTTTGTGCACACCAATCATTTTATTCAGTCCGGTATGTCCGATTTATGTTCCGCGGATTCAAATTCTATATCAAGATTTGTGGTTCTGGATTCTTTGTGTGCTGCTTGCATTCCTTCAGAAATTTTTGATGGTGAATTGCTTACTGATTTTTTATCGAGTCATGCTCATGCACCTAATGCGCCTTGTGCTCATGGTTTTGGCAATGGGATTACAGGCCAAACCCTCGGGAGTACACTCTTTGATATAAACAAAAATAGCTGGCGTATTTCTTATAATAATCCATGCGAAAAGAAATTTCAATACTTAGAATTATAAACAAAAAATTAATTCAAATGAAAAAGGTGTACACTAAAAACAATTTAATGATGAGGTTTGCGGCCATTATTTTGTTTTTGTTTTCTTCAATGTTCTACTTTGGGTGCAATAAGGATGATGTTGTGCCTGAGCCGGTTGTGGCTAATTTCTCGGAGGCAACTGTTCAAAATTTGGAAACAGCCATAGACAATGTTTTGATCCAAAATTCTGTTCCGGGCTGTGTTGTCGGTATTTGGATGCCAAATGAAGGCACCTTTTTTACAGCAAGGGGTGTTTGTAATACAGAAACGGAGGAAGAAATGAGTACTGCTTGCGCATTTCGTATTGGCAGTTGCACAAAAATGTTTGTTGGTATCATTAGTCTGCAATTGGTAGAAGAGGGGCTTCTTAACCTGAATGCTCCTTTGAGTGATTATATTGATCCTTTCTATATACCTGATAGTGATCAAGTAACAATTCTGGATTTATGCCGGATGACCAGTGGTGAACTGAATTTTACTTTCTTGCCTGAGTTTGAGGCTGCTCTTCTATCAGACCCTTATAATACCCCAAATGCAATCGCTTTAACTGAATTAGCCTGTAGTTTAGATACAATGATATTTGAACCGGGGACTTCCTGGCAGTATAGCAATACCAATACAATTCTGATGCAATTGGTGATTGAAGAAATTACAGGCAAATCAATTCAAGAGAATATTGCAGAACGTATCACTACACCGCTTGGGTTGACGCGTACGTATTGGCCGGAAACAGGGGCTATTCCTGCTCCTTATTCCCATGGTTATCTTTTATTGGATCCCAGTGGCGAATCTATCGATTGCTCTGATTGGCCGCCGGTTTGGGCAGGGGCTGCAGGTCAATTGGTTTCCACGGCAGAAGATATGAAGGTGTTTATCGAAGCGCTTGGAAAAGGCGAACTGATTAGTCCGGAAATGCAAATGGTGCAAGAAAATGGCTATGAAATGGGTGATGGAAGAGCCTATGGCATCTATCTTGGAATAGATCATGGCTGGTTAGGACATGGAGGGTCCATCTTCGGTTATACGTCAACAGCATATTATCTTCCCGGAAAAGATGCTACAATTGTTGTGCTTGCAAATGCTAGTATTACTTATGATGGTCATGAAGCTGCGTCGGTTCTATTTAATGCTGTTGCACAGATTGTTACTCCGGAAAATATTCCTTATCAGTCTGTTCAGGATTAATATGGAAATGAAGCATAAAAAAAGGTAGTCTTGAGATCTTTTGGCTTTACTATTTTGATAAAAAAAAGAAGCCCGCTTTTCGGCGGGCTTCTGTGTTTATTAAAGATTATTGAATGCTTCTGAGATAATTGCTCCGTAGGTAGTGCCAAACATGATGAAGCACCAGTTTCGCAATTTCGAGAGATCTTCTTTGTTCACGTTTCTAATTGCTTTGTAAAGTTCCTTTCGGAAAAGTACATTGCTGAAACTGACTTTTGATAAAATTGTTTTTGAGTACTGTAGCATGGTTAAGCAAGTTTAGAATATAACGCAAACTGCCATTTTTTAGTGTGCTTTTACTTCTCCAATTTTGTGTTATTTTTTGTTAAAATCAAACGATTATTATCAGCATAAAAAGCAATTGGGCTCTTTGATTGAAGCTTAGGTTTTTAGCGATCAATTTGCGTGATCGGGCTTTTTTTTGTTTTTTTTAGAAGGAAGTATACCTATCAAATAGCATCGAACAAACAGAATTATGAATACTGATAAATATTCTATTGATCTTGAACAAGTATGGCCGCAGTCCTGGGCGGGAGTAACAATTCAAGTTTGTCCTTGAGTTTTTTTATTGGGATGCCCGACAGAACATCGCTATAGGTGGGTTTTCCTTCAAAAGGCAATTCAATTTTTCTGTTCTTAAGGCTATTATTAAACACTGCGAAGATTTGTTCGTGCTTATCAAATCTACTGTAAGCCAAAACATTGTTATCATCGTCAATCTTTAGGAATTTGATATCGCCCTTTGCAAGCACAGGATTGTCTTTGCGGATTTGAATGAGTTTTTGATAGTAATGGAATAATTCTGAATTGAATTCTACTTTGTCCCGAGGGCGTTCTAGTCCGAGTGGATGAGTCGTTTCGTCTTCGAAGTTATAATCCGGCCAAATAAGGGGTTTTCGTGTTGATGGATCGTCTGCACCCCACATGCCCATTTCATCACCTGCCCAAATATGAGGCGCACCAATATATGTAAACTGATGGGCGAGCAAAAGGCGGAGCGTCTGCAGCGTTTTCTCATCCGGCTTATTGATTTTATAAGCAGTATCGGCAGCAGGCTTTGCATTATATTTGTATTTGTCTCGATTAAATAATGAAGTAGAAACCCTAGGCGCATCATGACTTGCCGTAAGGTTCATCATGGAGTAATTATTTTGCTTTCGGATATTTGCCATCAAAGCGTTTAGTTGGTCTGTAAATTCTGAAACAGAAATTGCATCAGGGGAAGCGTTGAAGAAGTGCCGTGCCGCTCTGTACCATCTGTAGTTCATCGGTGCATCAAAAATATCTCCTTTCAGAAAGGGTTCGGGATCGAGCAACTGATCCGGCCATCGTTCCCACCAAACTTCACCCAGAAGATATGCATCAGGGTTGATGTCCCTGACCACTTTTCTGTATTCGCGCCAAAAGCCAAAAGGAATTTCTGCTGCAACATCCAAACGATAACCATCAACGCCGTCAGCCGGGTCGCCATCTCCATTAGGGTCCAACCAACGCTTTGTTACATTAAAAATATGCTGCTTTGCTGCTTCGCTGTATATGTTTCCTTCTGCGGGTTTGATGCCATTAGAATGGTCGATATATTCTGTTTCCCTGATTTCCGGAAGATCGACAACGCCAAACCAACCTTTATAAGCAAACTCATTGCTGTCGGTTTCGGGATCGTCAAAGGAATCAACCCAATACCAATCTGCATATTTGGAGTCTTTTTGGTTTTTCACCAGATCGTTCCATGCCCAAAATGTATGTCCGGTATGGTTCCATGAATAGTCGAGTATGACTTTTATGCCACGTTGATGACAGGCTTCCAGAACATCAAGAAACATTTTATCGGCTTCCGTGAATTGCCAGGTCGAAGGATCATCAGCAGTTTCGGCAGCCATAGTTTCAATATCTTTTTTGGGGTTTGGGCCAAAATTTCGGTCAATATGCCGCCAATGCCGTGCATCATATTTATGTAATGATGGTGCATCGTTTAAAGGATTGAAATAAATTGCTGTAATTCCGAGGGAATCAAGATAATCCAATTGATCCAAAACACCCTGAAGGTCACCGCCATATCTGCGAAGCTGCGCTTTTTGTCCAAAATCATTGATTGGGTTTCCGCTAAAATCAGTATGGCCTTTTAAATCGGCAAAATATGCGTCTTCTTTATACCAGTCTTGTGTCCATGGAGTTAGTTTCCAGCTATCTGGGATGTAGCCCGGATAACAGCCTTCCATATCCACGGGTGTAGGGTCATTTGTGCTGTCGCCATTACGGAAACGCTCCGGAAATATCTGATACCAAATGGCTTCCTGAGCCCATTGTGGCGGATCCTCAAAAGCAGTTTGCTGATTTGTGTTATTCATTTTTTGTTCCTCTTTTTTGATGCCTGAATTGCAGGATGCGAGGATACTAACCAAAAGTAATGCTATGAAGCTGTTTGGAATATTGCGCATAATTTTTTTTTGGACTAATTTACATATTTTTTCTCATTAAAGATGGAGGAGTGTCATGAATAAACCCAATGAACTGATGTGTTTGATGCATCATTATCAAATTGTGAATGGCGTTTTTTCTTCGCAGTATTATTGTCTTGGAAAATCATAAGTGTTGCCGAAGTTTTTCTTCAATAATTGGAAGGTGAAATCTTCATAATCCATCAGAAACTCTATTTGATCTTTATTCAATATATTGGCAGAATAGATTTCTTTTAATTTTTTCGATAAGAAAATAAGCATTTTAAAAATGTTTTCCACATAAGGGGCACAGTACGAACTATCGGCATCTTCCTGAATGCCTTCATAAAGTTTATGATAAAGGGCGTCTCCAATTCGATTCCGGCATAAACCCGGATAGGTACAACATACTTCAAGAGTGAGAACCCATTTTTCTATAGCAGCTTCATCTGTAAGTGAGTATAGGTGGTTTAAAATAAGTGTTTTGGCTTCTAAAAGATTTTCCAGTATTGTGGATGCAAACCATGTTGCGGCAGAGAGAAGTGGATGGAGAAGGTCTTTGCCGATTAATGGACAGCCAATGCCTGTGGTTTTAAATAATTCTTCTTCATCTTCATGAAGCAAGAAGAATATTTTATCGGGCAGGATGTTTAAGCAATCCTGAATGCGGGTTTCAGCAGGATCTATTGTGTCTGGATTCTCTTTCGTTGCTTCAAGCTCTGTTTTTCTAAGTTCGCAAATATTTGATGCGCTGCAGCGATAGCAAATTCTGTCGCAAAAATCTGCAGAGACTTCATCGCCCATTATTTCCGGTTGCAGGAAATGTGTATGTGCCTTGTTTTGATAAAAGAGTGCATTCATTGTATTATGTATATTAAACCCCAAGTTTTTGAAACGAAGCATAAAACCGACGACGTTCTATGATTAAGGAAAGTGCAGCAATGAAGAATGACAGAAAGATCAGAATGGTGGATAGGCACTTTAAAATACTGCTTTCTTCATACATATACAGCCATCCCACCAAAAATGCTCCCCAAGAAATAATCAGTAGCAAACGATGTGTCCTGGCTTTTCTTTGCCCCGGGTTCAGTGTTTTGGCCAGCCATCCTATTAGCATTAAGATACTGATCGTTAGTCCATTAAAAATAAATAGTATTCCTTCCGGATCAGGGATTATCTGGCTGATAATCAAAAGTAATACTGAGAAATTTCCGATGAGTAACATGCTTAGGAAAAAGCTTACAGGTGTATAGCTTTTATTCCATCCCGGTAGGGTAGGGAGCATATAGAGTTTTGCCATGGATAAGATCATCAGCAAACTGCACAACATAGCGGCAAAGCGAATCGTCCATAAAAATCCTGTAGGAATTTGGAAATGAGTGAGTACTGCATCCAACGCCATGAAAAAGAGCCATAAGGAAAGGAAAAGGATTTCGCGACTTAACCAACTGGATTTTAAGTTTTTCAGAGCAAAAAGTGCATGCATGGGATAGCCCAGATGAGTAAAGCTAAAGATTAATGCAATGATTCCGGTTAACAGGCCCAATCCCTGTCCAAAATAAATACTTGTATTAAAGAATTCGGGAAAAAGGAATGCTCCTCCCATAAGAAAAAGGTATATGCCTGAACCTGCTTGGGCCAAAAGTGTAAATGCTATAAGGGAACCGATATGTTTAAGCATGATAAATCTCCTCTTTATTAATGATTTCTAAATTATTATGTTGATTTTCAGTGCTTTGATGAGGCTTTATTACCGATGTAGGTTTGCATATTTCCGGATTGGGCAATGGAAAAACAGTGTTATTCCCATATTTGGATTCAAGTTCTTGCTGTGTGCCAAAATCCAAAGCGCGCATTGGGCAAGCAGACACACAAGCGGGTTTCTTGCCTTGATCCAATTCGTCGCGACAGAAATCGCATTTGCCCATTTTTCCTGTTTCCTCATTAAATTGCGGTGCACCATACGGGCAGGCCCATTCACAATATCGACAACCCATACAGCGGTTTTGATCGATAAATACGATGCCCTTTTCGGTTCGTTGGATTGCTTTTGTAGGGCATGAACTCATACAAACGGCATCACGGCAGTGGTTGCAGGACATACTTAGAAAATAGGCGCTCAGTTTTGGTACCCAGCAATCCTCTTCTTTCACCCATTCACCACCACTGATTTCATAAACCCTGCGCCATAAAATTCCCATGGGCAAGTCATTTTTATCTTTACAGGCAACCTGACATGTTTTGCAGCCGGAGCATACAGAACTGTCGAAATAAAAGGCCATGCTGTTTTTATTCTCCTTCATGATTCCATTTTTCGATTTCTACCATAATCGTATGCTGTGTATTTCCAAAAGCCAGTGGCGACCAACGTTCTGACGTGAGGGTGTTGATGCAGCCGCCAATATCATTTCCATGTTTATCGGCCTTCCACCATGCTCCCTGTGGTAAGTCAACAACACCGGGCATTATTTTTTGAGTAACGCGGCATTGCTGGATAACACTGCCACGATCATTATAAATACGCACAAAATCACCATTTTCTAGGCCACGTTTTTTTGCGTCAATTGGGTTTATAAACAACCTCTGTGGAAATGCCTCTTTTGTCCAAGGGTTGTTGTCGTGCGTTGAATGAACACGCCCCATATAATGATGCCCGACCGCTTGAATGGGGTATTTCTTGCTTTCCTCGCCAAACGGGCTTTCCCATTCTTGTATGTATTTGGGTACAGCAGGAATTTCTGTAGGATTGCCTTTTTTCCATAAAAGGCTGGAAAACAACTCAATCTTTCCACTTGGCGTATTTAATGGATTGTTTTTTGGGTCTTTCCTGAAATCAGCAAAGGCTATTTTGGGCTCTGTTACATTTATATGATAGAGGCTCTTGCCCGATTTTTCCCAATCTTCCAATGCGGGAATATCCGGATACCTGCTTTCCCTGAATTGCTCAACCGACCATGCAATCCATTCTTTTTCGTTGCGTTCCTCAGTATATTCTTTCTCGATCCCTAGTTTTTTGGCAATAGCTGCGCCGATTCGATAGTCGCTCATGGCTTCAGCCGGAGCTTCTGTAATTTTTGGCATCAGCAGGGCTTCATCTCCATACATCCAGCCATCTTCTACGCCCCATGTTTCAAATTGGGTTGCAGCGGGCAATAATAGGTCGGCATAGCGGGCAGTAGGTGTAATAAACTGATCCTGAACAGCGATAAACTCAACAAGCTCTTCGTTTTCCAAAATTTTGCGGCTTCGGTTTACATTGGCATGTTGGTTAATAAGTATATTGGAGGCAACACTCCAAATTAGTTTAATATTATTATTGATCTTTTTGGCTCCAATAAGGCCATGTTTTTCTGTAAGTTCTGTGCCCCTTAAAACGGCTTCTGTCCAAAGGAACACAGGTATTTTTGCTTTGATTGGGTTTTCTCCTTCCGGAAAAACATCCCACAAAGGGCCACCATCATCAGCTTGCAAGGCATAAGCGCTTGCCCAGCCGCCTTTTATGCCAATATTTCCTGTAATTGCTGCGAGTGCTGCGCCTGCCAAAACGGGCTGTTCGCCATAAGCGCGCCTTTGCATTCCATACCCTTGATAGAGCATGGCGGGTTTTGTTGTGGCATATTCGCGGGCAATACGAGCAATTGTTTTTGCAGGGATTCCACAAATTTGTGCTGCCCATTCGGGTGTTTTTGCCTGGCCATCAAAATTGCCGAGTATATAATCTGAATACGATTCCTCTTTTTCTGCTCCTTCGGGCATTTGTGACTGATCAAAACCGCTGCAGTGGCTTGCAATAAACTCTTTGTCAATCAGGTTTTCGCTAATCATTATCCAAGCCATTGCGCTCATCATCGCGGCATCGGTTCCCGGGCGTATTGGAATCCACTCATCGGCAAGAGCCACAGCCGACATCGACATTCTAGGGTCGATGCAAACGGTTTTAGCGCCATTTTTCCGCGCTTCCATGATAAAATAATCGCTATTGGTGCCATCGCGCATTTCTGCAGGGTTCCAGCCCCAAAGGATAATATATTTTGAATTTACCCAATCTTGGCGTTGGTTGCCGGTGATGCCTGTGCCATACATATATGGCGTTGCCTGCTTGATGCATGCGGTGCTATAGCTATTGTAATAGCCGAGATGCCCACCAAGAAGATTCAGTAAGCGTGTTGCGGTTTTTCTGCCGTTGGTTTGATTATAACTACCTGTTCCATAAGGAATAAATAAGGCATCATTGCCATATTTTTCAATACAGGACCGGAGTTTTTCTGCCATAATATCGGTCGCTTCATCCCAGGAAATGCGTTTAAAATTTCCTTCGCCCCGTTTTCCTGTACGCAACATCGGGTGTAAGAGGCGGTCGCCATGATATTGCCTTTTACGGTAGGCTCGCCCTCGAATGCAAGCGCGAAGCGCCGGACTCTCGAGACTGTCTTCTCGCTCATCGGTTTCAATGCGTACAATAATGCCGTTTTTTAGATGAACTTTCAATAAGCATCGCCCTCCACAATTATGTGCAGGACAGCCTGTTTCAATAATAGCATCGGGTTTGTATAGGGCTTCTTCGATTTGCTTGCCGCTGATAATGCGGATAAATTCTGTCCAACTGAACAGGTTTTTGCCTCTCTTATGTGCCCATTTTTGTTCTCTCATAAATATTCTCCAGTTTCAGGCATAAAGGTATAAAAGATGGTCGATTTTCCGAACTATCTGATGGATATTTATTGAGCCAATATTGCCAAAAGATAGAGTTCCTGCTCGGGAGAACGAGGAAATATTGCCAACGAAATCGCTAAATAGAAGATTTATTGTATTTTTAACAAAAAAATAGATGATTGCCTACTTGATATAATGGCGTGCTTCTTAAAAATATTAGATAATAGATTTGCAAAACATTAGATACAATATAATATGATTACTGATTTTGAGGGCAACCTTGATTGGTTTATGGGTGATGATGATATTGATATGCCTAAGCCAGAGTGTGAAGGTTATTCTGCGGATGAGATGGTAGAACTTCTAATCGAGCCATTTTTAGAGGGCAGTCCGATTTTGTTACATCTTTTATCGGATAAGGATTATGAATTAATTCCACTTTTCCGTATGGTAAAATATCTTGCCGAAGTCATCCAACAAAAAGGCGAAATTAAATTAACACAAAAGGGCTACTTGCCCGTAAAAGTCTCTGAAGAATTTTATAATCAAGGGTTTATAAAAAGCAAATATATTGATTTAGGTTGGATAAAACAAATCAAGGAAGCAAATTGCCCGGGATTGAGTTTTACAAGGATTATGCTTGATTTAATGCGTATGGTGAAAAAAAGGCATAATAAATTAAGCCTGACTAAGTCCGGGGAAAGACTCTTGTTGGATAAGCCAGAAATGTTGATGCAGCTGTTTTTGGCTTATGTTGATGGCTATAATTGGGCTTATACTGATAGATATGGCAATAATTCAATAGGTCAGATTGGTTATGCATTTTCATTGATTTTATTGAGTAAATATGGTGATGAGAAACGCCCGGCAGATTTTTATGCAGAAAAATATTTTAAAGCATTTCCAATGCTGTCGAATGCGCCAATTTATGCTTTTGATGGTTCATATATTGAAAATCTATATAATTGCTATATTGAACGTTTCTTTGAGATGTTCTTGGATAAATTTGGTTTGGTAGAATTGGAAATGCCTGAAAGATTTGAAAAAGGGATTACCTATGTTAAAAAAACAGATTTATTTGACCGACTGTTCTTTATATCACCCCCTCGGCCAACTTTGAGTAAATTTGAATTAAATTAGTTCATCAATTATGGTTTTTTAATTATTTCTTTGCGATGTATTATTCTTATCACATTCTTTGCACTAAGTACATAAAAATGCTGTTTCGATTGAAAATATGAAGTTAGACAGATTTCTAGCAAGGAGTGGGATATTGCATTCATTGTGAATTTCTTATACAATAATGAACAAAAAAAATTGAAGTGAATAGCGTTGAATATTTAAGTAAGATATTATTAGCGAATAGAAAAATCAATAAGCTTTTTCTGTCCGAGAATGATCCCCAAAAGCTGATTCAGGCATTATGCGATATCCTTGCAGAGAGTTGTGGGTATTATTTTGTTTGGATTGCTTTATTTAATAAAGATCGGGATTTGCTCCAAATTGCCCAAACCGGAATGGGAAAAGAATTAGTGGGGCTAATTGAAATTTTCAAAACCCATTCTTTTCCCGAACCAATAGTACGGGCTTTGGATACAAAAGAGCTTGTTTATACTCATCGTTCTTCAGAGAAATGCTCTTTGTCTTTGGGAGATAATGAGTGGTCTACTTTCACCATGCCTATCCAAATGGATGGTGAAGTGCTTGGGGTGGCTTGTGCTGCTTTGCCATGTTTAAATGCAGAGGAAAAACAGCAACAGATGCATTTTGAAAATATTATCAATGATATTGCATTTGCACTAAATAGTATTCGTAAAGAGAGTGACCTGAAACAGTTAATCCGTAATTCGCCGGATGGAATGCTTGCCATGGACGCAAAGATGAATTTCCTTGATGTAAATCCTGCTTTTTGCTCTATATTTCAGGTAAATAAACAGGATGCTATAGGTCTTAATGCAATTGATGCGGCAGAAAAGAAGTTATCAGAGAATGCAATTGATGCTGTTCGAAATGCAATAAACACCTTATTAAAAAAGGAGGATATCGATCAGTTTGAAATTAATTTCTCTAATAAAACGATTTCAATTTCGGTTAAATCAACGATGTTTAGCCAACATTATATTGCAACATTCAGGGACATAACACTGGCAAAGGAACGCGAGAAATCCATTATCGAAAGCGAACAAAAATATAAAAATCTGATTGATTCACTCACAGATTCCGTTTTTATCCTTCAGGATGGAGTGATAAAATATGTAAATCCTGAGCTTTGCAGACTTGCTGAAATGAGTGAGAACGAGCTTATTGGTCATAGTTTTGCTCTCTTTATTGCTCCTGCACAGGTGGATAAAGTGATGGAATTATATGAAATGAGGGCAAAAGGGGAATCTGTACCTGTTCGCTATGAGTCGGTTGCAAAATCCAAAAGTGGTAAATTAATCGATGTTCAGGTGAGCCTAGTGCCTGTGCAATATGAGGGGAAACCTGCTTTCCAAATTTTATTGAAGGATATTAGTGAATACAAAAATGCCCTCAAGGAATTAAAAGAAAGTGAAGAAAAATCAATATTTCTTGCAAAATCTACTTTTGAAGGAATTGTAATCCATAAAAAGGGTGTTGTTTTAGATGTCAATGACTCATTTCTCAAAATTACAGGCTATACAAAAGAAGAGGCTCTGGGAACAAATCTATTGTCTTATCTGCGCAGTGCAAAAGACAAAGCAAGGGTCTTGCAACAAATGATAAAAAGATCGGCACAGCCATATACCGTAACGGGGACACGTAAAAACGGGGAGACTTTTGTGGCCGAGCTGGAAGCAAAAAATGTGAAGCATCTTGGTCAAACCGTGCGCATAGTGGCATTAAGGGATATTTCCGAAAGAGACAGGTTGCAAAAACAGTTCGACGAAAGTGAACGAAAGCTTAAAACGTTAATGGGAAATTTGCCCGGTATGGCATACACATGCATGTTTAATAGGCGCTGGGACATGAATTTTATGAGCGATGGCTGCTTCGACCTTTTAGGCTATTTGCCGGAGGAATTGGTAGACAGTAAAAAAATATCCTTTAATGATGTAATTCACCCCGACGATCGGGATTATGTATGGAATACGATTGAGAAAGCAGTAAACCGCAATAGACTTTTCGAACTGGAATACCGCATTATTACGAAAAAGGGGGTTGAAAAATGGGTTTGGGAAAAAGGAAAGTGCATCGACCCTGATGGCAATCAATTTCTGGAAGGCTTTATTTCGGATATCACCGAACGAAAAATGGCCGAAGAAGATATCGTGAAGTTTAAAACAATTTCTGATCAAGCACTTTATGGCTCTGTAATTGTAGGCGCAACAGGGAAGTTGGTTTACGTAAACGATTATTTTGCTCAAATTCATGGATATACTCCTAATGAACTCATTGGGAAACATTATTCTGTTTCCCATAGTAAAGAGCAATTTGTTGATCTTGAGAAGATCATCGATCATGTTGTACGAATTGGACAAATAGAGTCAATTGAAATAGGCCATAAAAAGAAAAATGGTGATGAATTTCCTATGCTTATGAGTATTACCAGTATGCAGAATAAGCAAAATGGACAGAAATATATCGCAGCAACGGCTTTCGATTTAACGGAATCGAAAAAAGCGGAAGCCAAACTGAAGAAAGAAAGTGATTTTAGTAGGAAAATAATTGACTTGTCCCCGGCTTTTATTATTATGCTTGATAACGAACAGAAAATTGTTTCTATGAATCAAGCGATGCTCAAAATTCTTGGATATTCAAAACAAGAGGTTGTGGGTAGGGATTATTTAAATATGTTTATTCCGAATGATGAAGCAGATTTAATCAGAAATGATATTTCTAAAGGCACTGTATTGAGCGATTTAACTGTGCGGCGAAATCATGTTTTGAAAAAAGATGGGAATAAAATTTTTGTGGAATGGTATGGTGCTCCCATGAAAAATGAAAAACAGGAAGTTGAAGCATTTTTAGGTATTGGAATCGATATCACTGAGCGGAATATTCATGAGCATAAGATTAAAAAATTACAACAGGCAATAGAAAGCAGTAAGGCATGCATTGTTATTACTGATACAAAAGGAAATATCGAATATGCAAATCCATATTTTACAAATAGTACAGGCTATATCCCGGATGAATATCTGGGACAAAACCCAAGAATATTAAAAACCGATATGCATGATGACGAATATTATGCAAATCTTTGGAATACAATTTTATCAGGGAAAACCTGGGAAGGGGAGTTTTGTAATAAGCGGAAAAATGGAGAGTTATATTGGGAGAAATCTATTATTTCCCCTATTGAATACAAAGGGAAAATTACAAGTTTTGTTGCCGTAAAAACTGATATTACTGAAGAAAAAAGAATAACTAAAGAACTTAATGCCGCGAAAGAAAGAGCCGAAGAAAGCGACCGTTTGAAATCTGCTTTTCTTGCAAATATGAGCCACGAAATAAGAACACCGATGAACGGGATTTTAGGTTTTACAAGCCTTTTGCAAGAACCGGATCTTACAGGGGAAGAACAGGAACAATATATAAATATTATTCAAAAAAGTGGCGATCGTATGCTGAATACGATTAATGATATTATCAATATTTCGAAAATTGAAGCCGGATTGGAAAAAGTTCAAATTAGTGAGTTTGATATCAATGAGATGCTTCGGGAACTCTATCAGTTTTTCTTGCCTCAATTGAAAACCAAAGGATTGGACTTTTATATTAGCGAGCCATTGGAGCCATCAAAGTCCAATATACTGTCAGATCCCGATAAAATTCATTCCATTTTAACGAATCTGATTAAAAATGCCATTAAGTTTACCTTGTCCGGTTCTATTTCGATTGATTGTTCTTCCCAAGCAAATGGAATTCAAATTGTTGTACAAGATACAGGAATTGGTATTCCGGAAAATAGGCAGAAGGCTATATTTGAGCGCTTTGTACAAGCTGATCTTGCCGATGCCAGAGCTTTTGAAGGATCGGGCCTAGGATTGGCTATCACAAAATCGTATGTTGAAATGCTTGGTGGAACAATCCGGATGGAATCGAAAGTTAATGTTGGAAGCGGCTTTTATGTGTCCTTACCTAATTGCAGGGCAATAAATACATCCAAGAATGTTGAACAGAGTGTACCGGAAAATCAAAGCCCTTCAGAAATGAAAACGATGAAAATCCTTATTGTGGAAGATGAGCAGGTTTCTTTTGATTTATTGTCGATCGCCCTGAACAGTTTGTCAAAGGAGATATTGCGTGCCGCTGATGGAGAAGAGGCAGTGCGACTTTTTCAACAAAATCAGGATACCGACCTTGTCTTAATGGATATTAAGTTGCCTAAAATAAGTGGTTTGGAAGCTAGCAGACAAATACGAATGCTCGATTCCAAGGTTCTTATTATTGCACAAACTGCTTATGCGCAAATTGGCGACAAACAGAAAGCCTTGGATGCCGGTTGTAACGACTATATTTCAAAACCAATTGATATAAAGCAACTTAAAGCTATCATTCAACAGCATCTAAATAAGGATTGATAATTTTTTTCGATAGAAGTTGTCGGAGAAAATGGGGATGATTTTTATCTTTGCAAAAAGCCTGAAAATGAAAATACTTATAATTAATGGTGCTAACCTGAACCTGCTAGGAAAGCGCGAACCGCATATTTACGGCACAACAAATTTTGAAAGTGTTCTTAAAAAATTGCGCCTACATTATCCGGAACATGGTTTTTCTTTTGTTCAAAGCAATATTGAAGGGGAAATTGTGGATTTTCTGCAAAAAGCCGATTTCGAATTTCAGGCGGTCGTTTTAAATCCCGGAGGATATACCCATACTTCTGTGGTAATTGCAGATGCCGTTAGGGCAATAAGTATCCCTGTTGTTGAGGTTCATATTTCAAATATTTTTCAACGCGAGGATTTTAGGGCTCGATCCATTACTGCTGCTGCTGCTATTGGCTGCATTACAGGCTTTGGGGTGAATGGTTATGATTTGGCTGTGCGGGCTTTGATGAGCAATTGAGTTTTTCGGGATCGAGTTCGCTAAATTTATTTTTCATACGAAAATAATGGGCGCCCACAATATTGCCCTGATATATGCAGTCTACAATATTTTGCTCTAGTTTTTTGCGCTTTCGTTGTGTTGTGGGCATGCTTTTATAATAGCTGATATGCGCCCTAACTACTGCCCAGAAATTTTTAAAACCACCGTCAATAAGAAATTTAAAGGCTGCAATACCATCCAACACAAGGCGGGCAAAGACTACTTTTTTTAATTCTTTCGAGGGCAAATTTTTATACAACATGATGTTATTGTTGCGAATATTCAGATAGGTTTTTCGCCAGCTGCTCTTTGGCAGGGTGCCGCCACCGATATGGTAGATGTGGGAGGCGCCGCAATACATGATTTTATAGCCGATATTTTTTAAACGCCAGCAAAAATCAATTTCTTCCATATGAGCAAAGAAATCCTCATCAAAACCTCCTACCCGATGAAACACCTCTGCGCGAACAAACATACATGCGCCCGAAGCCCAAAAAACAGGGCAATTGTCATCGTATTGGCCTTTGTCTTTTTCCATCGATTGAAAAATGCGCCCACGACAAAATGGATAGCCGAATTTATCAATAAATCCACCCCCTGCACCGGCATATTCAAAGCTGTCTTTCTGATAGTAAGAAAGGATTTTTGGTTGGCAAGCAGCAATCTCCTGATCAGAATCCATTAGTTCAATTACAGGCTGAACCCAGTTTTCTGTTACCTCAATATCAGAATTTAAAAGCACATAATACTCCGCATCAACTTTTTGTAAGGCAAGATTGTAGCCTTTGGCATATCCTCCATTATCGCTATTGGAAATGATGCGAACTTCAGGGAAATGCTCTTTTAAAAATACAATACTATCGTCTGTTGAAGCATTATCGGCCACAATAACTTCTGCATCTTTTTTGCTGTGTTCAAGTACTGATGGCAGAAACTTTTCTAAGAATTCCCTGCCATTCCAGTTTAGGATAACAATAGCGGTTCTATGTGTGTTTTTTTCTTGGGGCATAGGTCAATACTGCGTCGGTAAAATATGAATAAATGCGCCGCAAATGTACGCTTTTAATGTTCGCTCCTGTCTTCATTTTATGGTGAAAAACAATAGTGGCCGAACAAATTTTTTATCTAGAACAAAGACGGTTAATACGGATTATTGTAATATTCCCCTGATTTCCCCCCATAACGGTCGCCACCGAAATTAGTTGGGGTTTCAAAGGTATTCCGTTGCAACATGGTTTGCCATTGTGGGTTATTGATTTCGCCTTGTGCATCGGAATGCAATAGCTCATATGATGTGCCGGCAAGGTGTGGGTTGTAAAATACAAATTTCTTGTCGCGTTGATTTCCTAATTGGTAGTAATGCCAAATTTGATAAGGTACATTTCCACCTTCGGTAACATTTCCTTGCACGGGATTTAGGTTCATATCTGAATTTCCTGCATCAAACGGACGGTCGGTAATGGTGTTTGGTGGCCCGTATTTTAAATATACACGACCCATATCGGTAGCAAAGCCCGGATGTCCTGTTGTAGCAAAAAGTTTATCGGCATCCCGCAATTGGATTTTATATTCGTTCCATGCTTTTTGAGGGTTAGTATAATCGCGTTCTGTCCAGAAATGATAGAAAAAACGCTGTAATGTTTTTAAGTCGGTGTTTTTTGCCTGATACGCGATAAAGTCCTTTTCGGCATTGGAAGCAATAGGCCAGATGCTATGAACATAGTATACTAAGGTGTCTTGGTTTTTAAACTCCTGAACAAAAGCGTTTTCCACGCCCTCTGCCAGATATGCTTCAAAATCAAGTTTTTGACCGGGCTTGCTTCTTTGGAAAAAGATGCTGTTTAGTCCAATAAGTTCATTTTTTTGATCACGTGCTTCTAAGATTAGGTAATAATTTCCGGAAGCAAGTTCTGAGATGTCAAAATGATTGAAAACAACGCTCACAGGCTTTGCATCCATACGCTTCATTATATGGTATTTGTCAAGCTTTTTTGCGGTTTCATAGGTCTGTATGTATGCTTTCAAAAGATATTTTGCATTTTCGCCAACCTTTTCATTTGTATTATAGACCTCTGCATAATACGTGAGCAGACTGTCTTGCGCCCCATAAAAGCCAAAGATTTTTGGTACCAGATCAATGCCACTTTTCGATAAAATATTTGGCTCTGTGGTTTTTGAATGGGATTCGATGAGTTCGATGCCGCTTATTGCAACATCCTTTTTATTATAATGGATCGAGAAGCTCTCTTCATATTCCGATTTTGTATCCGGAAAAGCTGCATCAGCAAGACTGAGTTTTAATGTATAATCACCAATGGGCAAACTAAATCGCTGTTGATCTAAAAAATTAAAATCAATACTTGATGTGTCTTCACGCTCGGGACTATTCAGGCGAATTGTGCTATAATCTGCTACCTTTCCATTTTTTTCAAAAATAATTGTCAGATTAATGGCTCCTTGGTATTTCCCGTTTTCATTTTTGAGCCATTTTACAGAATTGCCCACAACCGAAGTATAGGTTTCCACATAGGGGCCTTGTTCGGGAGAATAGAAGGTCGTATAATAAAAATCAACCCCAACATTCTGAGCCTGAGCTTGTGGTTGAGCAACCATAAGCAAGAGTATTGTGCTGAACACTAATGTAAATATTCTTTTCATAATGTGTGTTTTTCGCATTGAACATTCAAAGGTACAAAAATTCTTTAATGAACTAATTTTTTTAATTTGTTGAAACTTAGAACCATCACCTAACTTAAGGCTTCTGATGCAAAAAAAAATCAGGCAAAAGTTTGCACAGTCCAAAAAAATTGTACTTTTGCAGCGGAGAAATGGCAGAGTGGTCGAATGCGGCGGTCTTGAAAACCGTTGAGGGTCACACCTCCGGGGGTTCGAATCCCTCTTTCTCCGCAAAAATAAAGGGATGTCAGCAATGGCATCTCTTTTTTTGTTTTAAAGACTGTTTTTTTTACATATTCCCCTGCTTTTAATCTACTGCTTGCGCCTGAATCCCAAACTAAATGCTCTTGGTTCTTAATTTTTTAGTCCCTTTTAAAGAATATTTGCTGAGCTCCATATGGAGAATAGAATTCGTTGCTTTTAATCCAATTTCACTTTCTGCTTCTGAGTTGAAACATCTGTTTGATATTCTAACTCATGCTGGGGTATTGCTACCTAAATAGTTAAATTCTTGTAATTCAACTTAATAACTACAAATATTGATATTGAACAAGGAGCTTTTTGTCTTCACGTGAAGTAAATGATAAAATGATTGTTGATGCTTAGTTGATGGCGTTGGCGTATTAGAAATATGCTGAAATCAGTGATTTTTTTGTTAAAAAAATTGAATGACACTAAAAATAATGTATATTTGAGAGAGTAAACGATTAAATTTGGGTTGGTTGTTAGAAATGGGGTAGAGAGTGCTTTATTTTATGATAACGGCCAGTATTAATATTTGAAGAAGGTTCAGTTATATTCCCAAAAGGGGTCTATTCGATGAGTGAATTTCATCCAAAGCTCATTTAGATGATGAAATATAATTGAAGCAAAAGAGACTTTTATTGCAAAGCCAGGTTTATTGAAATTTGGAATGTATCGCTTGGTAAAATATTTTTTGCATTTTTGCAATAGCTTATTAGTGAATGATTTAAGCCTGAATTTTTGTTAACTATTTTTTTGCGTTAAAAAAATTAATTAATGAAAGAAGCCTACGAAGAAAAGAAATCTAAACAACAAGCTGCGGAAGAGTTGGGCGATAAACAACCGGTATATTATGTAGCTATTGGTGCATCGGCAGGAGGACTAGAGGCAATTGATGCTTTTTTTTCAAATATGCCAACTTCCAGTGGATTGGCTTTTGTTGTTGTTCAGCACCTTTCGCCAGATTATAAGAGCCTCATGGTTGAGTTGCTGTCAAAAAAAACAGTCATGCCGGTTCATCGAGCCGAAGATAATATGTTGGTCCTGCCAAACCATGTGTATTTAATACCTCCCAAGAAAAACCTTACTATTTTTCATGGTAAATTATTTCTTGGTGAGCAGGATCATTCCAAAGGAGTAAATCTTCCGATTGATGTATTTTTTAAATCCCTTGCCGAAGATCAGGCCGAAAAAACGATAGCGATTATTCTTTCGGGAACCGGTAGCGATGGTACGCGTGGCTTGCGTTTTATAAAAGAATATTCGGGTATGATCATGGTGCAAAAGGAAGATACAGCGAAATTTGATGGGATGCCACGAGCAGCTATTTCAACCGGATTGGCCGATTATATACTTCCTCCCGATGAAATGCCCAAGCAGCTTATTTCTTTTATAAAGCATCCTTATGCAGCAAATATATTAGCGTCAAATTCGCTTATCAAAGACGAGGAAGGTTTAACCCGTATTTTTTCACTGCTTCGAGAAAAGTGTAAAGTAGATTTTACATTTTATAAGCCAAGTACCATTACCCGACGCATTGAGCGCCGTATGGCCATAAACCAAACAGAGGGTATTAAAGAATATGCCCGTCAGCTTGTGAAAAATCCCGGCGAAATTGTTGCTCTATATAGAGAATTATTGATTGGGGTTACGAGTTTTTTTAGGGATCAGGAAGCTTTTAATTTGCTTCAGGAAAAGTATTTGCCTTCTATATTTAATGATTCGGAACGCAGGGGGCTTAGGTTTTGGGTGGCCGGCTGCTCTACAGGAGAGGAAGCATACAGCCTGGCAATTATTGCCCGTGAGTGCATGGAAGCAATGGGCAAAAGCTTCGATATCAAAATCTTTGCCACTGATATTGATCGTGATGCTATACACTACGCTGCCACAGGTATTTATCCCGAAAGTGTTGCCGCTGATTTATCGCCACGGCTCCTATCAAAATATTTTTTTAAAAAAGACGACAACTATCAAATCTCAAGGAGTATTCGAGAGATGGTTGTGTTTGCGCAGCATAATATCATCAAAGATCCTCCTTTTACCAATGTATCCTTGTTGAGTTGTCGAAACCTTTTAATTTATCTTCAGCCTGTGCTGCAAAAAAAAGTGTTTGAGTTTTTTAATTTCTCACTCAATCAAAATGGCATTTTAATGCTAGGAACCAGCGAATCGACAGGTGAGATGAGTGATTTTTTTGAGCCTTTGGATACGAAATATAAAATTTATCGTTCCAAAGGATTATCAAAACCGATCTCCGACACAACGCACTTGCTCAATGTTACGGATACCCGCAGTCGTGGGATTCGAGAGCAATATGCAGGGCTTAGAAGAGGGCTTCGTGCTTCGGAAGAAGAGCGGGTGCTTGAACGCTTTCTTCAATCAGTTGCCAAGGAATACCTGCCTATTTCAATGATTGTGAATGAGCATATGGAGGTTATTCACACTGTCGGAGACCCGAATCAATATTTTAAATTGCCTACAGGGAAATTGGTGAATGATGTATCTAAAATGGCCATCAAAGAACTGTCGGTGCCTCTAAGTACCGGCATTCAAAAGGTTTTTAGAACCAATCAGGAAGTACGTATTTCCAATATTCGACTGCGTTCTGTTGCAAACGATACTTATGTCGATCTGCGCATTATGCCAATCAAGCAGAAAAAAGGGAGTGATGACTTGGCGGTTGTTATTATTGGAGAAAATAAAAAGATTGATATTTTGGATAAATCCCAAAGCATTCAATCCTATGATTTATCAAAAGAAGCCGAAGATCATCTTCACAATTTGGAGCAGGATTTACAGTTTACTCGCGAAAATTTGCAAGCAACCATTGAAGAATTGGAAACATCAAATGAAGAACTTCAGGCCACAAACGAAGAATTGTTGGCTAGTAATGAAGAATTACAATCTACAAATGAGGAGTTGCAATCCACTAACGAGGAGCTTTTTACTGTAAACGCTGAATATCAAAGCAAAATTATTGAGCTTACCGAATTATACAACGATTTAGAAAATATCTTAAGTATTACTCAAATCAGCCTGATTCTTCTGGATGAAAATCTTGAAATAAAAAGATACTCTCCCAATATCACCAAAATCTTTAGTTTGCTGAGCAATGATATAGGCAGGCCAATAACCCATATTTCCCACAATATTATCGACCTCGATCCTGTTAAAATTCTGAATCGGGTGCAATCCAGCAATATTTCGTCTGAAAATGAAATTCGAACACTAGATGGACGAATCTATCTGATGCGCGTTGAACCTTATGTTATTGGCCCAAGAGTATATTCAGGAATCGTGGTTTCCTTTGTGGATATTTCAGAACTAAAAACGTCAAAATCGCACCTAAAAACTTCAGAAATTAGGTTTTCTAATTTGTTTGAAACTATGGATTTAGGCGTGGTTTATCAGGATGCTGAAGGTGCAATTATTTCAGCTAATCCTGCAGCGGTTAATATTCTCGGACTGTCTGTTGAGCAAATGCAAGGGAAAAAATCAGTGGATAAGCATTGGAGATCTGTGCGGGAGGATGGTTTGCCATTTCCCGGTGAAGAACACCCTGCTATGATTGCACTAAAAACGGGAAAGAAAGTAAAAGGGGTTATTATGGGTGTATACAACCCTCTGAAAAATGATACCACATGGATTAATATTACTGCAGTGCCCAGGTTTAAGGACGAGGAGGAAACACCATTTCAAGTATATGCTACTTTTCAAGATATTACAGATCAAAAAAAGGCACAGTTGGAGCTTAAAAAAAATGAGGAGCAATACAGCCTGCTTTTTAGCGAAATTAACAGTGGAATTGCCTTACATCAAATGATTTTCGATGATAGTGGTAAGCCTGTTGATTATAAGTTTCTAAAAGTGAACGCTTCATTTGAAATGCAAACAGGGCTTAAAGCTGAGGATATTATAGGAAAAACTGTACTCGAGATAATACCAAACATAGAATATCAGTGGATACAGCGTTATGGGGAGCTTGTGCTCACAGGAAAACCCATAAGTTTTACCCAATACAGCAAAGAGTTTTCAAAATATTTTGAGGTAAGAGGCATTAGCCTATCAAATGGACAGTTTGCGGTGATATTTCACGATATTACTGACTATAAAAAGTAAGAGAAATGCAGGAATTTTCATTGATGAATACGATAAAAAGATTTGGAAAATGAATGAAAAATTGAAAAATCTAAGGGAAAAAGCTGAATTGATTTTGAAAGAAAATGAAAGCGTAGCATCAGATGTTCCCAAAGGTGATTTTAATAGAATTATTCAGGAATTCAAGGTATATCAAATCGAACTTGAACTGCAGAATGAAGAATTGCGCAATGCCCAAAAAGCATTGGAAGAATCCAGGAATAGCTACGCGCAGTTGTACAACCGAGCACCTGCAGGATATGTAAGCCTTAGCAACAGCGGTATGATTTTACAGGCAAATCAAACCTTTCTTGATATGGTAAACCAAGATTTGCAGCATATTACGAATACGAGCTTTGCTAATTTTATTGCCGAGGAGGACAAAAAAACCTTTTTAAGCAGGTTTAATGCTTTCTTCAAAAAACCCGACCAGAAAAAAATGGAGTTGAAAATGATGAAAAGTAAAGGCAGCCCATTTTTTGTCAGAATTACCGGAAGCTTGGTTGCAGATAATACCATATTTGATAAGACTGGAAAACAGGAGAAAAAACTCTTTATTATTATTAGTGATATTACGCAAGAGAAAAAAAATGAGGCATCATTACTCGAAAGCGAATTTAATTACCGTACACTTGCCAATGCCGGACAGGCGCTGATTTGGGCGTCGGGTACTGATAAATTGTGCAATTATTTTAATGATGTTTGGCTTAATTTTACAGGTCGTACTTTAGAAATGGAAATGGGCAATGGTTGGACTGAAGGCGTTCATCCCGATGACTTGGACCGATGTGTCAAAACTTATGTGAGCGCCTTTGATAAACGAGAAAAATTCAGCATGGAATATCGCTTAAGGCGTCATGATGGACAATATCGCTGGTTGCAGGATGATGGGGGCCCAAGATATAATGCCGAAGGGGATTTTATGGGCTATCTTGGTTTTTGCCTGGATATTGATGAAGGTAAAAAAAATAAAATACAGCTTGCTCATAGCGAAGACAGCTATAAGAAATTATCCTATGAACTCGAAGCTATTTTAGACCATATCCCTGGCCTGGTTTTTTATAAAGATACTCAGAATAACTTTATCCGTGTAAATAAATTTGTTGCAAATGCTTACAAAATGGAAAAGTTGGAATTAGAGGGTCTCAATTTATCTAAATTATATCTTCCTGAAATTGCAAAACAATATCATGAGGACGATCTGAAAGTGATAAATTCAGGGATGCCTATGCTGAATTTTGAAGAGCAATTGCATGCCCCTGATGGTGATAAATGGTTGAATACAAGCAAATTGCCGTTCTTTGATGAAAAGGGAAATGTGGTTGGGATTATAGGTATCTCTATGGATATAACTGACCGCAAACACAACGAAAAGCAACTCGCCATAAAAAATGCCGAACTGAACAAACTCAATGCCGAAAAAGATAAATTCTTCTCCATTATTGCTCACGACTTGAAAAGCCCCTTTAATGCAATTTTGGGCTTTAGCAATATTTTGGTTGAACAAATGAAGGAAAATAATTATAACGGAATTGATAGATATGTGGAAATAATACAGAAATCTTCCGAACAAGCAATGGATTTGTTAATGAACCTTATGGAATGGTCCCGCTCGCAAACCGGTAGGATGGAGTTCAGTCCCGAGCATTTTGAAATGGGAAACATGATTAATGAAATTATGCCATTGTTCGAGAATATTGCCGGGCAAAAGTCTATTACAATTTCCTCCAAGCTGCTGCCCAACACTCCGGTATTTGCCGATAAGGCCATGATCAATACAGTATTGAGAAACCTGATTTCAAATTCCATAAAATTCACACATCCCGGAGGGAATATCAATATTTCGATTGAAAAAAAACCAAATGAAATCATGGTTTCTGTTGCTGACAATGGCGTTGGAATACCCAAAGATTCTATTGATAAACTATTCAGGATCGATGAAAATTTTTCTACCCCTGGCACTCAAAAAGAAAAGGGAACAGGCTTGGGATTGATTCTGTGTAAAGAATTTATTGAAAAGCATGGCGGGAGAATTTGGGTGGAAAGTGAAGTTTCTGGGCCCTCAGCCGCAAAAGCGGGTCATAGTACTTTTTATTTTACGATACCGGTAAATATTACATAATATACTGATGTATGATGACAAAAGAAAACGCGAAAGCACATTCCTCTATAACCGAAAACAATATTCGTTTTGAAGATATTTTTGATCTCGATGATTTACAGCGTTTCCAGAATTTATTTTCGGATGCTACAGGTGTGGCTTCCATAATCACATATCCTGACGGTACACCAATTACCAAACCAAGTAACTTTTGTCATTTATGCCAAAATATCATCCGCAAAACAGAGAAGGGTTTGGCAAACTGCATCCACTCCGATGCAGTAATTGGAGGGAAACATTCATCGGGCCCAATCATCAAAAAATGTTTGAGTGGAGGATTGTGGGATGCCGGAGCAGGAATTACCGTTGGCGGAAAGCATATTGCCAACTGGCTCATTGGACAGGTGCGTATTGAAGATCTGGATAAAAAGGAAATAAGCCGTTACATAGATGAAATTGGCGCTGATAAAAAGGAATTTATGGACGCCTTGGCAGAAGTTCCGGCAATGTCAATCGATCGTTTTAATAAAGTAGCGCAGATGCTGTTTGTCTTTGCAAATGAAATTTCTGAAAAGGCATTCCAAAATTATCAGTTAAAACGACAAATTGCTGAACGAGATAAAGCATATTTGCTTCTCAGTAAAAGCGAAGAAAAGTACAGTACTATTTTCGAAAATGTGCAGGACGTTTTTTATGAGACAGACTTGAATGGCACCATTCAAGAAATAAGCCCATCAATCACGGTCTTGTCAGAGTATAACCGTCAGGAAATTATAGGAACCAATGTTTCTGATCTTTATTTTAATCCTGACGATCGAAATGTTTTTTTAGAAAGCTTAGGTAAAACCGGCGAATTACTGGATTATGAAATAGCACTAAAAACCAAAACAGGCACTAAAAAATACGTGTCGATCAATGCCCGTTTGGTTTTCGATACCGAGGGCAAACCAAAGCATATCCATGGAGCTTTGCGTGATATTACTGATAGAAAACAGGCAGTGGAAACTATTCAATTGGCACGGCAAAGCTATATTGATATATTTAATTCGGTGTCCGAAGCAATCTATATTCAAGACGAAAGCGGTGCTTTTATCGACGTGAATAAAGGCGCTGAAAAAATTTACGGATGTAGCCGCGAATATCTCATAGGGAAAACTCCGGCTGATCTGGCAGCTCCCGGTTTAAACGACCTCCAAAAAACCCAACATATGTCGCAGCATGTTTTTGAAACAGGCATCCCTGCTCGATTCGACTTTTGGGCCGTGCGTGCAAATGGAGAAATTTTCCCCAAAGAGGTGATTGTGAATAAGGGGAAATACTTTGGAAAGGATGTATTGATTGCCACTGCCAGGGATATTTCAAAACAAAAGCAAAGTGAAGAATTAATCCTTGAAAGCGAAGAAAAATACAGACTATTGGCTGAAAATACTACCGATGTAATTTGGACCATGGATCTCCACGGAAATTATCATTATGTGAGCCCTTCGGTTTTTGCCTTGCGTGGTTTTACCGCCGAAGAAAACATGAAAGAAGGTATGCTCGATGCTCTCACTCCCGAATCAGCTAGGTATGCTCACAAATTGCATAAAAAATATTCTGAACGGATTTTAAAGGGCGAAAGAAGCGAACCTGTAACAATAGAACTGGAACAACTTTGTAAAAATGGTACTACCGTATGGACCGAAATAAATATGAGTGCTATTTATGAAACAAATGGTGACTTTAAATATTTCCTTGGTGTAACCCGCGATGTTTCAAAAAGAAGACAAACAGAAAAAGCCCTTCGCGAAAGCGAAAAACGAAAAGAGGATATTCTTAGGGCGATTCCCGATTTGTTGTTCCTCTTTAATCAAAAGGGTGACTATTTGGAGGTTATTTCCGGAGATAATGCCAAGCTTGCGATTAACCAAGATGAAATAATTGGGAAAAACATTGTCGATATTTTTCCGGAGGATATAGCGCAAGAAGCATTGAGTGCTATCGATAAGTGTTTTATGAATAAAGAGAGCGTGGAGTTTTCTTATTCCCTGATTCTAAGGGGTAAAAAATATTTTTATGAAGCACGGCTTATAAAGGCATCCGACAATAAAGTATTGACTATTGTAAGAGATATTACAGAGATGAAAATCATCGAAGCCAATCGCGATAAACAACTCCTTTATACTAATGCACTGAACGAGCTTGCTGAAATTATCATTTCAAACGACAATTCAGTGGAGATTTTGGAGGGTGCGAATGCTATCGTTGGTAGGGTCTTGCAACTCGATCGTTCATTGATTTATAATGTGTCTTTTGAGAAAAATATCATCACCGGTTTATCCGAATGGTTAAGAATAGAGCATCCGGATATTGAAGCAACGAAAGATGAATACCCCCTGGATATGTTCCTTAGCCCTTTCACCGAAATTTTGAAAACTAAAAATTATCTAGTGAGCCATTTCAACGAGATTGGTGAGTTTTATCAAAAGGATGATTCGGGAAAAATTCTGCATGAACATTTTAAAATAAAAAGTTTGATATGGTATCCATTCTTCTTTCAAAAAAATGAATTTTATGTCTTTACCCTGAGCCAAATACTGGAAGCAAGGCAGTGGACTGAAGAGGAGCTTGGGTTTCTCGATTCGGTAACAAAACAGATTACATTGGCATTGATAAAAATTCAGTTGCTTAGTGAACGACAGCATGCCGAACAAAGCATGAAAAAAAGTTTTGATTTACTGAATAGATTGGCTGCACAGGTTCCCGGAGTGGTATATCAATACCGACTTGATCCCGACGGGCATTCGTCTTTTCCTTATGCCAGCCCCGGAATATGGGAGATTTATGAAGTTACTCCCGATGAAGTTCAGAATGACGCTTCACTGGTTTTTAGTCGTATTCATCCCGATGATCTTTCAAGGGTTTCCGAATCAATTAATGTATCTGCCCGCAATCAAAGCTTGTATCATCAAGAATTTCGGGTTGTACTTCCTGAACAGGGTTTGCGGTGGAGGTTGTGCGATGCCAAGCCCGAATTACTCGATGACGGAAGTACTCTGTGGCATGGTATAGTTACCGATATTTCCGACCGAAAAAATGCTGAGGAAGAATTAATAAAAGCCAAAGAAAAAGCAGAGGAAAGCGATAAGTTAAAATCAGCTTTTTTAGCCAATATATCGCATGAAATTCGTACACCAATGAATGGTATTCTGGGCTTTTCAGAATTATTAAAAGAGCAACATCTTTCTGATGAAGAGCAGCAAGAATATATCCAAACGATTCAAAGAAGCAGCAAGCGCATGGTTAATATTTTAAATGAGATTGTTGATATTTCAAAGATTGAAACCGGGCAGATGGAGGTTGATTTCAGTGAAACGAATATTAATGACACGGTGGATTCAATATTCAAGCATTTTATCTCGGATGCAAAGAACAAAAGTTTAGAATTTGTGAATAGAAATGGATTGTCTCGAAACGAATCCATTATTCGTACTGATAGTCAAAAATTAACTACAATTATTTCTAATCTGGTTAGTAATGCGATTAAATATACTGATAGAGGCACTGTTGAGTTGGGTTATACTAAGAAAGATGGTTGTTTGGAATTTTATATAAAGGATACAGGCATTGGAATTCAGGCAGACAGGCAAACGGCAATATTTGAACGATTTATTCAAGCTGATCTAAATGATGTAAAAGCTAGGCAAGGCGCCGGCTTAGGATTAACAATTACAAAAGAATTTGTAGAAATGCTGGGCGGGAAAATTTGGGTTGAAAGTTCAATGAATGTGGGCTCAATATTCTATTTCACCATTCCTTATGTATTTGATAGCTAAAAATTGAAAATAAGCCTATTATGTAGCCGCCTGTGCTTTTTTGCAGTGCTATTTTTATGTTTTTTCTATGAAGAAGTGCGCCTCCAAAATTTGGTTTAATCCCCAATCGCCAAATGGATTTTGTTGCGGATTACTCCTGAACAGTTTCCGGGCTTTCTATCGCCATTTCCCAAGCCGATAAATACACTAATTGAATAATGTCCCGCATTTTTTTCCAATTGATTTTCTCTACTTCATCAGAGGGTTGATGGTAATCATCATGCCAGCCTGTCCAGAAAAAAGCAAAGGGTGCGCCTTTTTGGGCAAAAGGAACATGGTCGCTGCCACCGCCTCCAGCCGAAGGCCAGAAAAGTAAATCGAGATTGAGTTCTTCTTTATCTGTGATCTCCGCATACATGGATTTAATGTCTGGAAAATCCTTATGAAAAATTACAGCGGATTGATTTCCAATGGAATCGCGGTTTTTGTCATCGCGTCCGATCATATCAAGATTGATCATAAAATCAATATTCATATATTCCGGAAAGTGTTCTGCAAAATAAGTAGACCCTAATAAGCCCTTTTCTTCGCCTGTAAAATTCACAAAAACGATATTTTTCTCCGGTTGAATGCCTGCCTCTTGAAAGGCCCTTGCCACCGATAGAACACCAATGGTTCCTGATCCATTATCGTCAGCACCATTCCAGATAAAACCTCCATATTTTCCATAATGATCGTAATGTGCACCAATTACAATACAGGATGTGGTGTCTTTTCCGCGAATATATCCTGTTACATTTCTTGCCTGTAAAAGCTCATTGTCAACAATATATGAGAGTTTTAACTCTTTTCCGTCTAAGATTTTTGATTTGTTTTCTGCAGTCAGTGACATTTGTTCTTCCCAATTTTTTAGGTCAATACCACCTTCTTTCGTTAAATAATTTGCCAATCGAGCATTGAGCCTGATTAGGGGAATATCTACTTCAAAATCTTTTGGTGGTAGTGAAATGCTTTTGTCTAAATAGCTAGGAAATGTACCATCGGCTTCAAGATAGCCTTCCTCATACCGAAAAGGGATATTTTCTGACCATTGAATGCCTGTGAAATCAGGATCATAAAGAATAATGCCCCGAGCGCCGGCCTCTTTGGCATTTGCTATTTTTTGCTCTCTTAAAATACGCGCAGCACGATAGCCCTCTGGCTTAAATTTTTTCGCTAGTTCAGAATTAGGATATTGATGTCCGGGATAACCATTGACGATAAAGACAAAACGACCTTTCGCGTTTACTCCTTTATAATCATTATAATTTTCTTCTTTATTTTTAAGCCCGTAGCCAACAAAAACCACTTCAGCCTGAGCGTTTATTGAGGTGGTTCCGCCTATAATATCGAAATCAATTTTGTGCTCCAGGATTATTTCTTCATCAGCAACTTTTGTGTTGATCATGCTGAGGTGTTCTTCGCTTCCTTTTAGGCTGAGTAATTGGAATTCTTGCAGATAGTCATCGTTTTGGAATGCTTCGAGACCATATACTTTCATCATGCTCACTAGATAATCTGAAGCCATATACGCCCCTTTTTGTCCGGTTTCGCGGCCTTCCATCCAATCAGACGATAGAAACTCCAAAGGTCCCTGAATGCTTTTTATATTAATGGATTCCAGTCCTTTATCACGTGGGCTTTGTGCCATAGCTGCCCAAGAACATATGCTCAGAATAAAAAGGAATAATTTTTTCATAATGAATGTTTTAATAGGGTTGGTTCTTATTCTAGGCAAATGTACATTTTTGATGGATTTTTTCTGCTCTATTTTCGTTTTTTCTTGCATGAAAACACGAAAAACCCGGGAAGCGCCATGCACTTGCCCGGGTTAAAAAATCGCCCTATGAGATTCTTTTCAGGTTTTTGGCCTGAATATTTTATTATTTGTATTGTTCGATGATGTTTTTCACATCGTCAGGAGCAACACGTCCGAAGACTTTATCGCCAACCATAACAACCGGAGCGAGTCCGCAAGCGCCTACGCAACGAAGGCAGCTGATCGAGAATTCGCCATCGGCAGTTGTTTCGCCAACTTCAATTTTTAGTTCGCGTTTGAATTCAGCCAGAACTTTTTCTGCACCACGTACATAGCAAGCAGTACCTGTACAGATAGAAATAGGATGTTTTCCTTTAGGCTTCATGGTAAAGAAGCTATAAAAACTTACAACGCCATATACATGAGCAGTGGAAGTATTGAGTTCTTTAGCAATTAGCTCCTGAACTTCTGCGGGCAGATATCCGAAATGTTCCTGACATTTGTGCAGGACATTGATGAGCTCACCTTTTTCATTATTGAAGGACTTGCTGATCTCTTTGATTTTATCGATGCTGTCCTGGGTTAATTTTATATTTGCCATTTTATCGTCTCTTAAAGATTAATATTACAATCTGATTTCCTTAATCAATTTCCACTTTTGTGCTCTTGTCGAAATAGTGTGTATGCAAGAGGTGATGTGCTTTTTCGCTCATCGGCTTGCCAAGGAAATCTTCGTATAATTTAATAATATAAGGGTTTTCGTGTGATTTACGGATTGGTTTACCGGCATCTTCACGATATAGGGCAGCGGTACGTTTTTTTAGGATTTCGCTGTCGCCATGGTGTAATGGTTGTCCACCACCACCGATACATCCACCGGGGCAGGCCATTACTTCAATTGCATGATAGTTTGATTTGCCTGAACGAACTTCTTCAAGAAGTTTACGTGCATTTCCTAATCCATGTGCAATACCGATATTGATATCCAAACCATCAAAATCAATAGTCGCAGAACGAATGCCTTCCATACCACGAAGCGCTTCGAAGTCAACTTTTTCAAGTTTTTTGCCTGTATGAACTTCATATGCTGTACGTGTGGCTGCTTCAATCACACCACCTGTTGCTCCAAAGATTACACTGGCTCCTGTAGATTCTCCAAGAGGATTATCAAATTCTTCGTCTTCTAATCCGAGGAAATCAATATTAGCTTGCTTGATCAAGTGTGCAAGTTCGCGTGTAGAAATAGAGTAATTCACATCAGGATCTCCGTTTGTTTTAAACTCATCGCGTTGGCATTCATATTTTTTGGCAAGGCAAGGCATAATAGATACCACGATCAGATCTTCGCGTTTCACATCAATTTGATCTGCGAAATAATTTTTTGCTATAGCACCAAACATTTGCTGTGGTGAACGAGCAGATGAAGGAATGTCCTTCATATCAGGAAATTGATGCTCGAAGAAGTTCACCCAACCTGGGCAGCATGAAGTAAGGATTGGCAGCTTCACCTCTTTATCGCCATTGAGATGACGTGTCAGGCGGTCGAGCAGCTCTGTGCCTTCTTCCATAATGGTAAGGTCGGCAGCAAAATCTGTATCAAAAACAAAGTCAAAACCAAGCTGACGAAGGGCATTTACCATTTTACCTGTAACGAGATTACCGGCTTCCATACCAAATTCTTCGCCAAGGGCAGCACGAATTGCAGGAGCAGTTTGAACCACAACTTTTTTCGTTGGGTCGGCCAAAGCACGCAATACTTGAGGTGTATGATCAACTTCAGTGAGGGCGCCTGTTGGGCAAACGGCAACACATTGACCGCAATATGTACAAGGTGATTTTTCGAGGTTCATCTCGAAAGCAGGGGCAACAACGGCTTCAAAACCACGGTTGATTGCAGAAAGTGCACCAACAGTTTGAACATCATTACACATCATTTCGCAACGGCGACACATAATACATTTGTCGATATCGCGGATAATGCTTGGTGAAGTATCTTTCCGATATGTTGATTGTTCGCCTTTAAAAGGGATTTCACGAACACCGAGTTGGTGAGCTAAATCCTGAAGCTCACAATTTCCTGATTTTGCGCAAATAAGGCAATCTGCAGGGTGATCGGATAAGATCAACTCAAGAACGGTGCGGCGTGCATTTAAAACACGGATTGTATTTGTTCTTACGACCATTCCTTCAGTACAAAGTGTTGTGCAGGAAGGGGCAAGGTTTCTACGGCCTTCTACTTCCACAACACAAATACGGCAGCCACCCGGCTTATTTTCCATATTCATGCCATCAAGGCTGAAATAGCAAAGTGTAGGGATATGAATGCCTACTTTTTTTGCTGCGTGCAAAATAGTAGTGCCTTTTTCAATTTCTACCGGCTTTTTATCTATGATTAATTTAACAGTATCCATCATTAGAATCTTTTTCTGAATTTCTTAAAACTTACACAATTGATATGGCGTTGAACTTACATTTCTCCATACATGCACCGCATTTGATACAGGCATCCTGATTGATTTCATGTGGTTTTTTGCGTTCACCCGAAATCGCATTCACAGGGCAATTGCGTGCGCAAAGAGTACAACCAATACAGGCCTCAGGATCAATAACATATTGCATCATGCTGGTGCAAACACCTGCGCGGCATTTTTTATCGACAACGTGTTCAACATATTCGTCCCAGAAGTTATCCAAAGTGGAAAGTACCGGGTTTGGTGATGTTTGTCCTAGTCCACAAAGCGCTGTATCTTTGATCACATAACTGAGGTTTTTCAGTTTATCAAGGTCTTCCATGGTTCCTTCACCTTTTGTAATGGTTTCAAGGATTTCATAGAGGCGCTTATTGCCGATACGGCATGGAGAGCATTTTCCACAGGATTCTTCTACAGTAAAATCAAGGTAGAATTTAGCCACGGAAACCATACAATCGTCTTCGTCCATTACAATCATACCGCCAGATCCCATCATGGAACCTGCTTCGATGAGTGTATCGTATTCTATAGGTGTGTCAAGGTGTTTCTCGGTGAGGCATCCGCCTGATGGTCCACCGGTTTGAACAGCCTTAAATTTTTTGCCGTCTTTAATGCCACCGCCAATTTCGAAAATTACTTCACGTAATGTTGTTCCCATTGGGATTTCGATAAGGCCTACATTATTAATTTTGCCTGCAAGGGCAAATACTTTGGTTCCTTTTGCGCGTTCTGTGCCAATGCTGGCAAACCATTCTGCGCCTTTTAGGTAAATTACAGGAACATTAGCAAATGTTTCTACGTTATTTACATTGGTTGGTTTTTCAAGATAGCCACTTTCGGCTGGGAATGGGGGCTTTACAGTTGGCTCGCCACGAAGACCTTCCATTGAATGGATCAGGGCTGTTTCTTCGCCACAAACAAATGCGCCGGCACCATAACGTAATTCAATATCGAAACTAAAATCTGAGCCTAAAATATTTTCCCCTAATAAACCATATTCACGAGCTTGATTAATGGCAATTTTCAAACGGTGAATCGCCAAAGGATATTCTGCACGGATGTAGATTAAGCCTTTATTTGCACCGATACAAAAACCATTAATTGCCATGGCTTCGAGGACAGTATGTGGGTCGCCTTCAAGGATGGAGCGATCCATAAATGCGCCCGGGTCACCTTCATCGGCATTACAAACAACATATTTTTGGTCGCCTTTGGCACCTGCAGCAAATTTCCACTTCAATCCTGTAGGGAAACCACCGCCACCACGGCCACGAAGACCAGAATCCATCATAATTTTAATGGCTTCTTCGGGTGTCATTTCGCCAAGGACTTTGCCTAATGCTGCATAACCGTCGCGAGCAATATACTCTTCAACATTTTCTGGGTCTATAAATCCACAATTACGCAATGCAATACGGATTTGTTTTTTATAAAAGCCCATATGCTTCGAGTCGGCAACATGTTCTTTTGCTTTAGGATCTGTATAAAGTAAGCGTTCTACTTTACGGCCTTTAATGATGTGCTCATTAATAATTTCAGCGGCATCCTCAGGTTTTACCTGAGTGTAAAAGGTATTGTCAGGGAGGACCTTAACAATAGGGCCTTGCTCGCAGAAGCCAAAACAACCTGTAGTAACTACTTTTACTTCATTGTCGAGGCCTTTTTCCTGAAGTTCTGTGTTCAGCTTTTCTTCAAGGTGTTCGCTTTCAGAAGCGCGGCAGCCTGTGCCACCGCATACCATTAGATGATATTTTATGCTTGACATTGTTTTCTCCTTTTTATTCGTCAATGGATTCGTAATTGGCGGGCAGGATTCCGTCTACCAGTTCGCCGTTCTTAACATACTTTTCAATGATTTCGTCGGCTTTTTTCTGATCGACATAACCAAAAACTATTGGTTCTTCACCGGGGCGGCAGACCTCAATAGTAGGTTCTGCAAAACAATACCCCATATCGCCTGTTTGTGTTACTACAGCAGGGATATTGCGTTTTTCCAGCTCATCAATAAGGAAATTCATGATTTCTTTTGCACCGGAAGCAATGCCACTGGTTGCCATGCCTACCTTAATTTGTACAAGTTTTTCGGCATTGTCGCCTTTTTCCCTTAATTCAATCTTGCCCTGAAGATCGTTTTTTAGGTTTTTTAAATCAGCTAAAGATTTAATTTTTGCCATAATTTTCTATTGCTTTGAAGTATTTTATGAAAACTAGCGTGTTGTTCTTATGAAAAATTCCTATTTATCAGTTTATTTCGACTGCAAAAATATTACCTGCTGATATTATAGCCAAATATATTTGTGAAAAATTTAACACTGTTATCAAAATAACAGATATTTATAAGTATTCTAAATAGTTGTCTTTTTAAACGACTGTTGTTCAGTGCTTTGAATTAAGTAGTCTAAATAGTGAAGGCTCTGATTTCTTGGGTAAATATTTTAATTCCTTCTTGCTTGGATGCAGAATAATTTGAATTACTCCTGAATTTATTCATTTAGGGCTGCTGCATCAAAAATATCCATCACTTCAAGTGCTTTGCCATTAAAATCAAATACACACATATTCTCCCAAGGAGATGCATCCTGAGCAGTAGTTCCCTTCCATGCAATATATTCCGGAGCCCAATAACAGAGCCCAATCCCTTGATTATTTGGTAGGTCTTTTAAGAGTTGAACTAATTTTTGCATCACTTCTGCTTGATTTTTTGGATTTGCTTCGTATCCTTCCAGCAGCTGAGACTCCGATCCGCATAAATTATTCGTATAATCGTTCCACCCTAAAGTGAAAGGATAGGCAGTTTCAACAATCATTAGCTTTTTTCCGCTGCTTTGTGTTAATTCCTGTAATTGCTGCTCCATCCAGTCTAAATCATGGCTATGCCAGATGGCGTACCAACTTAATCCAATAATATCAAAATTAGCCCCATATTTTTGCGCATTTTCAAAATACCAATCGCTATTTTTTATGCCGGCAAAATGGAGCATAATTTGCGTTTCTTCATCAGTTCTAAGTTCCCTGATGGCTTTCGCTCCAGCATTGACCAATGCAATATAGTTTGACCAATCGCTGTTCTCATTTCCTGTAATTTTTCCGTCCGGCCATAAAAATCCGCCATTGGTTTCATTTCCGATTTGTACAATTTTTGGAGCTGTATTTTGTGTGATCAGTGCCTGCATAATTTTGTGAGTGTATTGATAAACACTGTCCTGTAGTGTGTTGCCACTCAATTCTTGCCAGGCCAGAGGCTTGTCCTGATGTCCGGGATCCGCCCAGATGTCCGAATAGTGCAGATCAAGCAAAATTTCCATTCCTGCAGCTTTTATTTCGGAACAAAAAGAGAGGACTTCCTGAAAACCTGAATGCTGCGATTGTGGTTGATGCCATAAACGAATGCGGATTAGATTAATGCCTTTGGATTGAAAATAGGGGAGGAGTTCTATCTTTTCTGATGCAGCATTCAGATATTCAGCTCCTTCATCGCGTAATTGCGGATAAAAACTAAGATCCATGCCATTATAAAAGGTATTGTTTGCTATTGGTTGTGGGTCTGGAATTTTTTTTGTGTCCTCGGAACAGGACATGAAGGCAATGCTGATGATAAAAATGATTGACATGCAGAAAAATAAGCCTTTGCTTTGTGTTATTGGCATTAATAAATGGGTATTTGTCAGCTCAAATATACGGAGATATTGGCCAATAAGAAGTACGGGAATAGTTTTTTCACAGGATTGGTTATTGCCTTTTTTTAAGATTGCTAGACAAATTTTTGTCTTTTTTAGAAATAAACCGCTTTCTCTTTCTCAAGAGGACTCATTTTTTTTTGTTTTATTGTTTTTCTTTTGTTTTTTTGTCTGAAGGTAAATTAATAGTTGTCAAAGAGAAAAGAAGTAAAACACCTACAGCATGAACACTAAATTTTTTCATTATCTAAGTTATACCAGTTGGATTTTTTATGCCTGGGGTATTTATACGGCATTTTCTGCAATGTGGCTAGAGGATACAGCACTCATCAGCCAGATTGGTTTTGGCGTATTTTTATGCGGTATTGCTTTAGGATTAAGTAGTTTAAGTGATTCGAACAAACTCAGTAAATTTGAGATAAAAACCCTGAGTAAAGCCAAATATGTAAAGAGACAGAACGTATATGTTGTGGCTACACTATGCATAACAATGATTGTCGGGCTATTCTTTCTGATGCTCAAATATATGAACCCAAGCCTATCCCCTGAAAAAGCAGTTCAATACGACAATCTTGCTTTTGGTTGCATGGCTATGTCCTTAGGCATGATTTGTGAATTAAAGCAACTTCAGGAAAAGGTGCGTATTGTTGCCGGCATGCATCGTATCGAAGGACAAGCATCTACACTTCTGCAAAAAGACCATCAACGGAATACATAAAATAGCGTCAAAGCTCATCTAATGATGCATGAAGTTTTGCAATAAAAACCACATTAGCATTCACGGCAATACGATCTATAATCCAAATTGAAGCAGTACATTTGTATCAAAGAAAACAAAATGATGAGTACTGAAGAAACGCTATCAAGTTTGCCCAATATTGGAAAAGTTCTGGCCAACAAACTTCTGGAAGCCGGCATTGAAACACCGGAACAACTCAGGGCAATGGGAAGTGCTGCCGCGTTCATTCGACTAAAAACCATCGACCCCACAGTCTGTTATAATATGCTTTGTGCCATTGAAGGCGCAATCCAAAATTGTCGCTGGCATACTCTTGATAAAGAGAAAAAGCAAGAACTGAAAGATTTCTATTCAAGGCTTAAAATTTCCGAAAAATGAAATATAAAGTCCTGATTGTCTTTATTTTATTGATTTCTGCCTGTAGTTCACCAAAACAAATGCCCATTGAAGAGCCGGCTCATCAATCCGATGAAGATTATTATCAGCATTTCGCTTACAGTTTGGTTTATGATGAAGCGCATGAACAGGCACTTTGGGTGGCTTATGAGCTAAATGAAAGTGAATTAGAAAAGCTTGTTTCGCGTACAAACAACTTTAAGGAGGATACAGCCATTAGAAGCGGATCGGCAGTAAGTTCTGATTACAAACATTCAGGCTATGATCGTGGACATCTTGCTCCTGCTGCTGATATGGTATGGAACGAGCAGGCCATGAATGAAAGTTTTCTGTACAGTAATATGTCGCCACAGCTTCCGGCTTTTAATCGCGGTATTTGGAAAAGGCTCGAATCAAAAGTGCGCTCCTACGCCAAAACTTACGGAACTATTTATATTGCCACAGGGCCGCTCTGCAATGGTTCTGATTCAACAATAGGCGCGAATAATGTCTGTGTTCCCACGGCTTTTTATAAAGCAATATTGGTTTATAATGATACTCTTCAGCAATCTATTGGGTTTCTTATTCCACATCGTGCCTGTATGGAAGATATTTTTCAGTTTTCTATGACAATTGACAGTCTTGAGCAAATAAGTACCCTCGATTTTTTTTCGGCATTGCCCGATCGTAGGGAAAAAGAAATTGAAGCGGTATTGAATACTGATTTCTGGGAGAGATAGAATTTAAAACTTCGGCTTCGCGCAGTAACTGGGTTATTTAATGGGCCTCTCGACTCCGCTCGAGGACCCATATCGACTCCGCTCGAGGACCCATATCGACTCCGCTTACTTCGGCAAGCTCAGCACATCGCGAGGACCCATATCGACTCCGCTTACTTTGGCAAGCTCAGCACATCGCAGTGGTATATTTCTGATCATAATATTGTGGCTTCCTATCATAAATAATCACACGATAAAATTAACCAAAACATCCGGATGTCAATCAAAGGCCGCTTTTATTTCTGTATACTATATAAAAATTCATCAGGAGACATTACAGGGATTTGAGATTTTTTAAAATCCTTGCCATTTCTTGTAATTATTATATCGCTTTCGGTTCTTAATGCACTATAATATAGCAATGAGTCTTCAAAGTCTGGGAAATCTGAGTTTAGTCCTTTTTCAATGATCAAAGCATCCAGTTCACAGATTTCAGAAATTACTTTAAATTTTCGTAATTTATCTTTGGTTATTTCGAGGCCATAATATTTAGTCAAGAAATAACTAATTGTTCCATAGGAAAGTGCAGAAACTATTATCTTGAGTTTTCTTTTGTCAGCAAGCGTAGCAATCTTTGCAGCACTTAAATAAAAAGGATCTCTCTCGCCCAAAAAGTCGAGTATAATGTTTGTATCAAAAAATAATTTCATTCCTATTTATGTTTTTGTTCCAAATGTTCAAGAATTCCCGATTTATAGTCTAAGTCAGTGGGAATACTTTTTCCTGTCGAGATGCTTTTTACGAATGGCGATAATTCAATATCAGCTGCATCATTCTTCCTGTCACGATTTATGAGTGTTTTTAAGTAAGATTCAACTATTCTGGAAAGACTTCTTTTGTGAGATGAAGCATATTTTTTCGCTTGTTCAATGACGAACTTGTCTAGTTTCAATGTTAATTTTGTATCCATTTTACTTTATTTATACGTGCAAATATACAAAATATATCCGTATAATCCAAAATGGATTTTTAGAGGTCAGTATGTAAGTGCATATCAGATGCATCTTATCAAATAAATTATCACCTTCTATAATAATTTGATTTTTAAAGAATTATTAAAAGCAGATTTCTCCATCCAGCTCTACGCTCTGCTTCTAGCTTTCTGTCGAAAGACATAATGATGAAATAGTGGTAGACAAAAGGGGCGCACGGACATATTAATTTTAAGATTATTGCGTCCGTGCGCCCCTTTTGTCTGTTGCCGAACGAAAGCTGTCCTTTCGACGACCTGCGGGAGGAGAAATCTAAATGTTCCCGAATAGATAAGTAAATGTATTTATCTACCGAGCTCGTTAAATCAGGAATATGCATTAGAAAATTTACTGCGCATTGAAACTGCTTCAAAATATTCGTTACACTTTCGTTTCTCAACTTACCATAGCGATGCGATGCTTCGTTTTCAAAAGAAATATTTTATTGTATTTTCAATGCTCATCACAAAGGTCCAATGCATAATCCGGGTTTAAAATTCTAATCTAAAAAGATTGATAAATCAGATTTTTCGTATTTTTGGATGCATAAAACAATGTTTATGGACACCCTAATCCTGTATATAAGCAAGCACGGAACGACAGAAACCATTGCGCAGCTGCTTGCCGAGCGTCTGGGCGAAAACAATTGCCGGCTCCTGAACCTAAAAAAAGAAAGCCCTTCCAATATTGAAGATTATCAAAATATTATTATTGGTGGCTCCATCCATATTGGTGGCATTCCAAAAAAGCTCAAAACATTTTTAGAAAATCATCAAAGCCTTTTATTGCAGAAAACATTGGGCCTTTATTTGTGCTGTATGTTCAAAGACGAGAAAGCGGAAGAACAATTTCAGCAGGCTTTTCCGGAAGCTTTAAGAAATCATGCCAAAGCACTTCTGCTCCCCGGTGGCGAATTAAAACTGGAACGTATGAATTTCCTCGAAAAACTGGCCGTAAAAAAAGTCGCCGGAGCCACTCAAAGCCAAAGCGATATTGATAAAAGCAAGATTGACGCTTTTGTGAAAGCCTTTAGTTGCTGAATTGGCTTATTTTGAAATCATCATTTTTTCGTCGTGCAAAAACCCGCCAAGACCAACAGCACGACGAATCGCCTTAGAACCATAACGCTGGCGTATTTGGTCCATTGCCTGATAAAGCCCTGTCATTTCCGGCGTATCTTCAAACATATTAATTTGCTGCATCCCTCCCACAAGGTGACTAAATTTCACACCAATAAGGCGAATACGCATACGCCTTTGGTATAATCTGTCAAATAATCCCTGCGTTGTTTCAATAAGTATATGATCAAAAGAGGTGTATGGTAGCCGTTTTTGCAGACTGTGTGTATCAAAATTGGCATAACGGATTTTCACACTCACACAAGCCGTGAGTTTCCGCTGTTTCCGCAACTGATAACTAATACGTTCCACCATTGATGTAAGCATTTCGCGCATTGCTTTCACATCCATACTATCGCTTTCAAAAGTGCTTTCGGTGCTAATAGATTTTCGCTCCGAATAAGCCTGCACGGGCGTATTATCAATGCCATTGGCTTTTTTCCAGATCATCAAACCATTTTTTCCTAAAACACGCTCCAACATTTCCGGGGGAATATGGCTCAGTGTATCAATGGTATCAACGCCCATAGAGCGTAGCAGCCTGTATGTTTTATCGCCAATCATTGGGATTTTCCGTATGGATAATGGCGCCAGAAAACCATGTATATCGCCGGCAATTACCTGAATGCCCCCATTGGGCTTTGCCTCGCCCGTAGCAATTTTTGAAATGGTTTTATTGACCGACAAACCAAAGGAAATGGGCAGCCCTGTTTCCCTGATGATGCGTTCACGCAATTCTTTGGTCCATTTAAGACTTCCAAAAAAACGGTCCATTCCGGTAATATCCAGGTAATGTTCATCGATAGAAGCCTTTTCGCAAACAGGGGCTTTTTCAGCGATGATGTCGGTAACCATAGAAGAATACCTGCTGTACGCATCCATATCGCCACGAATAACAACGGCATGGGAGCAAAGGCGACGGGCAAGCTTCATGGGCATGGCAGAATGTACCCCAAAATTACGTGCTTCATAACTGCATCCGGCAACAACGCCACGATCAGATAAACCACCAACCATAACCGGAAGCCCGATTAACTTCGGATTGCGTAAACGCTCCACCGAAACAAAAAACGTATCCAGATCCATATGTACCACCGTACGGGATGCTCCACTTTCCAACCTAAAACGCTCTTTTTTTTCCATATCTAAAAAAAAACTCACTGAAAACTTGACTTTTAAGATATAATCACCTTATCTTTGACTAATTTTTAATCAAATTTGAGATTACAATCTAATCATATTAAATAGATTCCACAAGAAAAAAGAATAGTTTTTAACGCAATAGATTATAAATCAAAACAATAAAAAAACGCCTATGTATTTTTCATCAAACCTTAAGCTCCTTAGGAAACGGCACAACAAAACGCAAGACGATCTTGCCGGCCTGTTGAATATGAAACGCACCACACTCAGTGGTTATGAGAATAATCTGGCACAACCGGGCATAGAAACGCTGATGGTTTTCTCGGATTATTTTGGTATTGCCATCGATACTTTGGTGCGCACCAATCTCAGCGAAATCCCCGAAAGCCAGCTTCGGCAATTGGAACGCGGCTATGATGTATTTATAAAAGGAAGCAACATCAGGGTACTGGCTACAACTGTTGATTCTGAAAACGAAGAAAATATAGAATTGGTCAGCGAAAAAGCCAAAGCAGGTTATTCGACAGGTTTTGCCGATCCGGAGTACATCCGTATTCTGCCTACTTTTCAGCTGCCTTTCCTTTCTCGCGAACGCAAATACCGCACATTCCAGATCAGTGGCGATTCCATGCTGCCCATTCCTGATGGCGCTTATGTTACGGGCCAATTTGTGCAGGACTGGACCCATATCAGAAATCGGCAAGCCTATATTATCCTCACTTTTGATGATGGTATCGTTTTTAAAGTAGCAGAAAACCGCATCGAAGAAGAAGGGGTTTTGCGCCTGTATTCGCTCAATAGCCTGTACGAACCCTATAATATTGAAGTAAAAGAAATTAGGGAAGTATGGAAATTTGTGAATTATATAAGCCCTCAATTTCCGGAACCCATGAGCGATAAAGATAGCCTTGCGCGGGATGTAAAAGGGATTAAGGATGATTTGGAGGGGATCAAGCAAAAACTGAATCTATAAAATAAGCCATGGCATTATATGCAATCACCGATGTGGAAACTACCGGCACCAATGCTCAGGCAGAGCGCATTACGGAAATAGCCATTTACATACACGATGGCAAAAAAATTGTGGATGAAATGCATACGCTGATTAATCCTGAGAGAAAAATTCCGTACCGCATTACACAAATTACTGGCATTAATGATGCAATGGTTAGAAATGCGCCGCCATTTTATGAAGTAGCACGGCAAATTGTTGAACTAACGCAAGAATGTGTTTTTGTGGCACATAATGCCGCTTTCGATTATAATTTTATTCGTCAGGAATTTCGAAGGCTGGGATATACCTATAAACGCGAGCAGGTTTGCACGGTAAAACTCAGTAGAAAACTCCTTCCGGGCCATTCGTCCTATAGTCTGGGGCGTTTATGCGACGATTTAAACATCAATATAGAAAGCCGACATCGTGCCAACGGGGACGCATTGGCCACAGTAAAGCTTTTCGAGAAGCTCCTTGAGAAGGAAAGTCGTCCGGAACATGCAGATTTGCACGGCCTTGACACGGGTATTCCACGCGAAATGCTGGAGCAATTACCCAAAGAAACAGGGGTTTACTATTTTCATGACGATAAAGGTGAGGTAATTTATACAGGCAAAAGTACCAATATCCGCAGCAGGATTTTATCGCATCTTTCAAACAATAACACCAAAAAAGCCATAGAAATGCGCAGTCGTGCTACCAGTCTTTCCTATGAAATTACCGGAAGTGAACTGGCAGCACTTTTGTTTGAAGCCTATGAAATCAAACGATTGATGCCGATTTTCAATAGGGCTCTGCGCCGAAAAAGTTTTAATTATGCATGGTTCAGTCAAACCGATGAGCAGGGATATATCCGTTTAAGTATTGAAAAAACGGATAATGATCGGGTTCCCATTTTATCTTTTTCCACCTCTATGTCGGCACGAAACAGTTTGTTTGCCTTAGCCGAGCAACACCAGCTCTGCCAAAAACTCTGCGGGCTGTACCAAAGCAATGGCGCATGCTTTCAGCACAGTATTAAAGAATGCAGAGGGGCTTGTATTGGCGAAGAAAGCCCTCAGGACTATAATAAACGTTTGATAAATGCCCTGGAGCCTTATCGTTTTAAAAATAAGAACTTTATCATTCTCGAGCCGGGCCGCACAGATGAAGAGCAATGCATTATCCTAATCCAAAACGGAAAATATATGGGATTCGGTTATGCAGAAAAAGACGCGCCCGGATTAATAACTATAGATGAAATAAAAAATATCATCACAAGCTACCCGGATAATCGTGATATTCAGCAAATTATTAAAAGCTTTTTAAGGCATAATGACACCACAACCAAGCTGCTGTAAATTGATTGTTTTTTTGAAAATTTCACGCTTCTTTCGGAAATTCAAAACTTTGGCAAAGCCGATATGAGATAAAGATGTTTTTTGTACCTTTATTGGGTCATAACCAAAATCCCAAAACGCAATGAAAAAGACAGTTTTTATATTCCTGCTTGCAATAATAAGCCTTTTGGCCTGCAATAAGGATGAAGAAGAAATAAACGATGCACTTATTTCCCATTCCGAATGCAAAAGCTTTAAAGATGGCGGCAATGATTTTAGTGCTATTGAATATCAATATAATGCAGATAGTAAGCAACTCAAGTTCCGCCATATCAATTCCGCTTTTAATTGTTGTCCCGGGGAACTTTCTGTTCAAATAAGCATAGAGGGCAACAGCATCAAAATTTCAGAAGCTGAAAAAGAAGCCGCCTGCAATTGTCTTTGCCTTTTCGATTTGGAAATGCAGGCCAGTGATATTAATGCGGGGATTTATCAGCTAAAAATAACCGAACCATATCTCTATGATCAGGAATCACTGGAATGCACTATCAATCTGAATGATTCTATTACAGGCACTTATAGGCTTGAACGTAGCAATTATCCATGGGGGATTTAAGCCGTATCATACGTTTATAAGGAAATACAGACTTGTTTCCAGGCACAAAAAAAACCGCTACAGAAGATTTCTGAACGGTTTTTATGCTTTAATCTGAATAATTCTACTTTACCAATTGTTTTGTATGGTTTATCGTAATATTCACTTTTCCTTTAAAAGGTGTTCCAAAACCATTTTTATCAAAATCAACTACATGTACTGTCTGATCTTCAGTTGTTGATCCGGAATAGGATTTTGTTTGTCCATAGGCGTTAATCAACACATTAAAGCTGGACTCTTTAGGTTTTTCTGTCCAAGGATAATGATGAACAGAAACTTTATAAATACCCTCAGGAGCTTCGTCTTTTGGCCAGTAAATATTCTCGGGGCCATAACCATCGGTATCATCTACATCCAAAACACCACCGGATGCTGAATAAGGATCTTGCCAATAAATTTCTTCCCCTGACGGATCAATTACATGAAGGTCAAGGTCTGCTCCATTTGTCCAAGTAAGTGTAATTTGTACATCGCCATAGCCATAATTTAAGGCAGCATCAATTGATTGCACTTGTTCGCTTCTGTTTTCGATTTCTTCAATGCTGTTTGCCAGATTCCCCAATGCAGTAGAGGCAGCACCGGTTGCACAACCCAAAGGATCGAGTCCTGATTGGCAATCAAATACAGTAGATGCGGTACCATAAACTTCTACAAACTGCGTAAATCCATTATCCACTTCAAATTCATTGGAAGCAATATCGGCGGATAGTCCCAGTAGATAATTACCACAAGTCCAAGCAGCTACAGGAGCAGCAATACCGGCAGTTCCGGAAGTGGCGGCAACAGAGAGGGCACAAGGAACGCCTCCGACAATACGTCCGGTCCAACGAACAACATCGCTCCAGGCTTCAGTTCCATCAAGGTCTTTTAGGCTTTTCATGGCTTCGTCCCAGTCATAACCGGTTTCCAGCTCACGCAAAATTGCTATTTCACCATCAGGTTTTACGATGCCTAAATCAACTTTTGTCCCATTAAAATTCTTGAAAATAAACACATAATCATCTACTTCCACTTTATCAAGCATTCCATAAGCATCCATGAAAATTGCATAATCTTTCTGTGCTTCTGCAGAATGATAAAGCACTGATTGTGGTGCTGTTTCTGTTGACTCGATATAATAATAATCTTCTTTTCCGGCAACGCAGTAATCCCAACCTGTTTCTGCACTAATATCAATCACACTAATATCAGGCAAAGTTGGCACAACAGGATCCGGATCCGGTGTGGTTTTCTCATCTTCTTTGCAGTTTGTGAAAACCATAAGCAATAATAAAATTGCCCCAAAATACATAAGAGTTTTTTTCATAACTGTTTCATTTAGATTAATAATAAACTGGATTTGTATATTCGACCAAATATTCTTAAAAAATTGATCTTTATATACTTCACCACCTTTTTTACCCTTCAAAGATAATCATTTCTTTTTAGTATACAGGAACCTGTATACGTCTTTTTTTTTGAAATTAATTTTGCGGCATTTAGGTGGGTAATTCGGCATGCTAATTATTGTTGAGAAGTGGATTTATCGATCAGCATGTTATGCTGCATTGAGCGAGCAAGCCGAAGAATAAGATATCCGGCAAAAGAGTGAATGGTTTTTTCTGTGTTTTGGCGTAGGGGAAATATCTGAATAATCCACTTTATCAGGAAAATCCCTGAAATACGCGCTTCTCCATGAAGTACGTCCCTGAATTAAGGAATGTGGTTCTATATTTATGCTGCATATTGTTTCGCCTTTCGATTAATCTTGGCCAAGCTTGATCCATCGCTTGGTATTATAGGCCGCTCGCCGTTTTTACTATTTGGTTCTGTATCTGGGTTTTAATTTATTTTTTGACCTTGAGTTGTGAACGATATTCCCTGTTGGCCAGAAGTTGAAATCATTACACCTTCAAAAAATGGTTCACTTAATTCCGGCTTTATTTTCCATTCGAATATAAAATTGGCTCCGGAACCACCTTCTTTGTCTATTTGGTCAATTATGATTTCAACAGTTTCCATTGGAGCAATAAAAATCGGTTTTTTGAAATAGGTCCTAATAAGTTCTCCTTTAGTATTATAGTAATCTGCTTTTGCTATAAATATTGTATCAAGCCTATTTGTATTTCTTATGCTTATCGTTGCCGTTAAATCGTGGGTTCTGTGTTCTGTCACGCTATAAATCTGGGAATAAACCGACAAATAGGTTGCGCCCGATTCAAGAGAGTCGCTTAGGCTATAAGCAATTGTTCTTTTTTCCCAATTTTCAGGGTTAACAGATGAAACATCTTTTTTTTCTTGCTCACAGGAAGTTAGTATTAACCCGATAATTAATAATGATATTATATGCTTCATATTTCTAAAATTTTATTGTTCATAGCAGCAATCCCAAAAAATTCTGGGCATGTAATTTTAAAACCCTCGTTCTATATCAATAGCACCAAGATTTGGTATAAAGTTAACAAATATTCGGCAAAAAGCCTGAATGTTTTTTTCTGTGCTTCGATGAAAGGGAAATATTTGCACAATCCATTTTTTTGGGAAAAACTCGATAATATTAGCTATTATATTCAGTACTAAAAAGCTTTTCGAGACAGGCGTTTCATCCATGAATAAGCGAAACTGGCACATAGCTCAGATTGAGCGCTTGCCTTTATTCTGTTCTGTGGATTTTGATTGGATTTTGTCGAGTATCAAAAATATCAGCAATTTTTATAAATCCATTTTCTTGATCCACCGAATAGATTATCTGACACTTTTTATAAATTTCATCAATCTGATTTTCGGCAAATTCAGACCAAATTATTTTAAAATCCATTCTTAATATTTACCTAAAAGCTCAGAACTACTTTTAAATCTATTATTTAGAAAATCAGATTCAGCTTGATCTATTCTTTTGTTCAAGTCCTCTTCTGTCATTGGTGTGGTCAAATGATCATCAGAAGCCTTTTGCTCTTTTTTTAATAATTTTTCAAGTTTAGTAATAACTTCCTCGCTTTGAAGTTTTAAAAATTCCTGAATAAACTCAATTTTACGCGCTTCGATATTCATCTTTATTTTTTATCAAAGATACTAAATAAACCATAATCACTCAAATACTCACCATTTTGAAGAAAGAAAAATATCTGTTCAATCTACTCCATCAGGAAAATCCCGGAAATACGAGCTTCAAGCTTAAGAACCGAAAAGCTTTCCACTTCCGTGCGTTTATAATATCCGTTTTGCCGTATAGGGATTTATTGTTGTGAAGCAGGATATTGTATTGAAGGTTCTTGGTAAGGCTATTGCACCAGGCTAGGAAAACCTTGGATATCTCTTGCACTTACTAGCAAAGTTTATTTCGACGCTCTCAGAACAGGGGCTAATCTATGAATAGTTCGGGAAAGCACAAAGTGCATATTCCGGCTAAGACCGGAAAACGATAATTAATTCTTACTAACTGCTATTTCTTTATTTACTGAAACTATATCTTTTTCAATTTTATGAATCTTATTAATCAACTGATTAAGGTTTCTATTGTTACTAACTATTTCAGATTCCATCCTTTCTACTTTCTTTTTTTTGAATGCAATTAGTATCCTTTCTACTTCCTCCGTGATTTTTTTCTTGATTATTAGTTGGTTAGATAATATTTGTTGATTTTCTAAAATTTCTTTTTCAAACTCATTTTTTTTCACTGAAAAATCAAACAGAAATAATTTAGTGTCTGAAAATTGTAATCTATCTAATTCAAACTGTGAATAAATAGGTTTTAATTCAGTTTCAGCAAAAAGGCTTTGTACATCAGCCTTTTCAATAATGAGTAGATCAGTATAATTATTGGCTATATAATCCCAATGAATATCTTTATTTAGACTTTGATAAATAACACCTGAAACATCAACCGTATCTAACTTATTAATAGAGTCAATCATTTTAGTTAAAACGTCGTTTCTGTTGTTTAAATTAGTTTCGCTTTGAGAAATTGTCATCAATTGATCTTTAAACTTCTCTTCGATGTTGTCTAGCACTTCATCGTCATTATAAAATGGTCTGAGATAATTTAATTCACTTGAGAAATACGTAACTGTTTCTTTGATGTATTTTTCTATTTCACGTAAAAATTCTTTCTCTTTATCAATTTTACGATCCAATTCTTTTCTTTTAGAGTCCAGTTCATTTCTTTCTGATATTACATTTTTTAATTCAGTGATTAAAGATTTTAATGTAATATCTAGGTTGTTAAGTATCTCTCTTTTACGCTGTTCTTTGATTCGGTTTATTCTTTGTTCTTCTCGTAATTTAGCTTCTTCTTCTTTGATTTCTAGCAATACATCATCTTTTTGCTTCCGTGAATCATGATAGTAAATGCAATAACTATTTTTATCAAATTTTAACTGGGAAAGAGTTACGTATGAATAATTCCATTCCTCGCATAATTCTAATTCGCAATTTGAGTATACTTTATAATAGCACTTTAATATTAGGTCATTTGATTTTTTTGATAGTTCATATGTTTCCAAATTGAAGACAAAGGCATTTTGGTTATTCGTATAGATTACGTCATTGTAAGTCAATTTCCTAATATCATCGTTGACGCTAAATACATGAAAAATCCAAAAAATAAAAATCTTTTGTTCCTTGTAAAAATGTTGTCTTCTTGTTATTACATCAAGCCATGTTGTTGATAACTGCAATTCAATAGCAATTCTATTTTTAAAGTGAAATGCATTAATATCCGGTTTTTTCCATTCAGCAATTACATTATCTTTTATTACTTTCTCAACCTCTACTTTTGAGACTTCGCCAATTGTATTCTCATTTCTTCTAAGTGATTCTGCTATTTTTTCTTTTAAAGTCCGATGTAATAGGCTTTCCTTTACACCATTGTATTTTATTCTGTTTACCTCTTCCTTTGAGAATTTGTTCTTGGTTTTAATATGGCATTCTTCGCTGTCCTTTAGATGTGCGAAATGGAAAATTTCAGATTTACTCTTTACTGTCTTTGATATTCCTCCTCTAATTCTCACCTTTTGCTTACAGTAGTAGCAAACAAACAAGGGATCTCGGTATCCTTCAATTGCTTTTTGAAGTTCCGAGCGATAAATAGATAATTCCTCAAGTGATTTTTTAAAGAATTCATCTGCATTAATATATTCACCAGTTTCCCAATTTAACACTTCATTTATTGTCCGTTTTGGTTGTTTATTCATTTTAATTTTAAAGTATGATTCTTTTTAAACTAGTTGCAAACGTTCTTGTAAGTGCACCAATGCATTTATCCCCTGATCACCCAAATCCCAAACTCACATCATCAGCGCTCATATGCTGCGTGCCTTCAGACTTTATATAGGATCGTACATTCAATATGCCTGTTTTAAGCTTCAAATGTAGTAAATAATTCTACAATTTTGAAATAAATCACCAACTTATATTTTTAAGTCTTTTGATAAATCTCCGAAAACATAGGCAGAATCAGCTGTTCATGCTTTAAGCAGCGGACATATTATTTCCTGAATAATTATCGGAATGTTAATTTTTCGCTAAATCAACTGTTTTTAATACAGTATATATCATAAAACCCCATCGCAATTCGTTTCTTCTCTGTATTTTTGCCGATTGGTTCAAGCTGCATCGCGAAAAGCAGCTGAAACACATCAAACGTTCTGGCAGAACATAACATATTGTTTTTATTAAGACTGTGAAAGAGAGAGATTTATGAGCAAAGGAACAGCAAATCAAACAAAACCAAGCAAGAAGGACAGAAAGGATATGATTCAGTATATCAACCTTCAGCTTGCATCAATGGGTCAGGCGCATTTCAGTGATGAGAATGATGCCAAAACCAAATTTTCTAATGAAAAATTTCTTAGCCTCACCGGTGATTTTATTAATAGCTTTCGAGAAAAATCAAGAATATTATCGGATCATTTGAATCCGGCAGATGCTCGTATTCAGAATTTTATTAATGATTACCTGAGTGATATCGAATTTAAGGACAGCCTGCAACTTCCTTCAAATACATTTATACTCAGCAGTCCCGGACTAGCAAGGGAGTTGAGCCTGCCACCGGACAGCGATGAATTTAGTAATGAATTTGTAAGCACCTATCGTGTAAAACAGGGCATACTCAATAACCCTGCCCACGACAAACGCACAACTAAAGGCACTTTTCATATTGTACGGGGCGGTTTGCCGGTGCCTCCGGATAAGAAAGAAGTGCCCAAAAAAGTGTTCGCACATTTGCTCCATTCTGCATTAAATCCGGGAACAGAGCTTCAAAGATTGCCATTTACAGCAAACCAAACGGACAAAGCTCATCTCATGGTTTCCCTTCTGATGCGCCCTATCGTTTGTCCTGAAGTGAAAGGCATTAGCAGCCGCAAATCAATGGAAATCCGCTTCTTCGTTCCGGGTAGCCTGGTGAGTAATCTCGATTTTGTAGAAAATATCTTTGGGAATGCCGGCGATCCAAACCTGGCAGAAAATGATGCAGCATTGGATATTGATCACTGGACAGGACATACCGGATGCATCATTCTTGCCCCACAACTTCTGCAATTAAAAAAGAAAGATATTGGCCTGCCTCATTATGACGATGCTTCGGAGCGTCAAAAACGCGATGGCATGTTCTGGAAAGATGCCGATGAGCTTTATAATGATGGGGGTGCATTTAAAATCAGCTGCCGCGATGAACGGGGCATAGTTATTACCCTGCTTGCCGATAATTATTTTGGCTACTCCAAAAAAGAAATCAAAACGCAGATCAGTTATTCTGCCAATCTCTTTGGAAATGCCGAGGAAGAACATTCGGGCGGCGCCATAGCTTTCCCTCGCAATAATATGATGGATAAGGTTTATGGCCATGTATTTTCATCAAAATTTGATAAAAAATATACCTTTAAAAAGGTGGTTGGCTTGCTCGAAGAACAGATAACTGTACTTCCTGAAGGATATGCGATCGATAAAAAATACCCAAATGTGGTCTACATCCCTGAACATGCGGATATCAATATGGATGATTCTACGATCAGTTGGACCATGAGCAATGGCAAATTGCATACAATCAGGCTTTTTCCGCATAAAACCTATATTCATCCTACGGGTCATAAATTCAATTTGCTGAAGCATCCGAAACAGCCTTTATGGCGTATTGTGCATACACATGCCGAAGGAATTTTTTGCCATAAGCCCTGTACGGTTTCCGGCGGCGGCAAATCAGAGATTTCCAAGTCAATGGAAAATGCCATTAAATACGGCACCTTCCAAATTCAAAATTTGGAGCATGATTTTAAAATGGCCGATGAACTGATTTTGCGTGATTATTCCAACCGCTGGAAGAATATCCGCCCCGGTGCTGAGCCATCAAGATCCTTGCTTAGCCCAAAACGTACTTTGGGTTCTGCCGTGAAATTGCTCACGCCTTCGGATCAATACAGCGATGAATACAATGCTTTTCTCGAAGGAATTCCGCCACATATCCGCTCATTGGTATTATATATCAAGAGATTATATCGTGGAAAAGATGAGTTTACACACCGTTGGAGAGACGATATGTCTGTAGCCATTTTAAACGGACGCAATGGAAATACTTTACTCTTTAAAAACGAGCAGATTATAGCAAGTTATGTGCGTATTGGTTTCAATAAAAAAGGCGATTGGTTGCTGCACAAATTGCGTTCCGATATACTTCCGGCGCATAAAATTCAGATGGAAGACGATATCTCTGCCAGCGTTACGATTGCGGCAAAACGCCTGAAAAACCTGAATCCTGATTTTTCAAATAAAAGTGTAAAAATTGTCGACAATTGCGAGAGTTATCTTTTCCAAAGACCTGATGAAGCAATTTATAGGGGCTATGATGCTGATGCTGAATCAGATATTGTGCAAAACAATACCTTTCTGACGAATTACGCGCCCCTAAACAAGAAGGATGCTGTTGATATACTCGAGGATACGATGAATTTCGAGAAGTATACACAGCCCGTAAAAGCACTGATTTCGGAAGTTGTGGAGCGTGATGCTGATGGCTATTTTGTAACACCATCCCATCCAAGGATAGTGGATGGAGAACCAACAAAAAACCCGCGTTATTTGCAGCGCAATATCTATAAGCAAGAACGCGAAGACACCTGGGTGGCTGAAACCGGAATCAGGTTGGCACGGCAAATCCCTGCTAATGAACCTGTTTTTTATCCTGTAAACGCTGTTTTACCGGGTAGAAGAAATAACCCTTCCGATAAAAAAGCAGGCATTCGTGCACTGAGTGTGTATAATCCTATCCATTATCAGGAACTCCCTGAATTATTTATGGATTTCATTTGCAGCCTTACAGGCAAATCACCTTCAACAACTGGTGCCGGCTCGGAAGGAGCCCTGACAAAAGGCCCTTTTAATATGCTCACGGCAACCACCGACCTGAACAATGCTTTATTGTCGTATATACTTACCGGCTATGATGGCTATAGTACTGCCGCCGGTTATATTGGTTCCGAAAACCGTTTCGACCACGATATCAGTATATTAGTTCCGGAAATATGGGCAAGGCTCGATCAAGATGACCGCGATCCTCATTCGTTGATTGAAGATGGTTGCCTTGAAAAACTGGAAGATTTTGAGCATAATGGGCAAAAAGTCCTTGCCAGTCGTTTGGGTTTCAGGATTACCGAAAAATTTGCTTTCCGCTGCATGAACCGCGTTTTTGATGAGCCTTTGGCTGTTTTTAATGAGCGTATGTTGAAACCGGAGCTTCAGTCGATGGACGATTTTGTTGATGGGATCAATAATATAACGGAAGCTCAGAAAAAAGTTGCGCTGGCATATTTTGAGGATGGAAGTATTGATGCCGCCATTCCTCCTTTACAAATCCTTTTGCATATCATGGCCTACGGACATTTTGAAGGGAAGGACATCAGTGATCCTAAATTGCGTGCATATTTTGACCGGGATTATGTTGTTACTAGTAAATGGTATAAAGAACGTCTGAAGCGGAAGCAAGAAAGAGATATTGCTTTTCACCAAAGTCAGATTACTTATCTGAATGCATTTATGACCAACCCGGCCAATCAGTCCTTGATGAAACCAATGAATATTGAAGGTCGTTTGCAAAAAGCCCGCGGAATGCATGCATATGCCAGCTCTGAGCAATACCTAAAAGATTTGAATGGTAGTATTGGACTTGATCCGCTATATAGAAACTAAAGGAGGCCTGCAGAGTTTTATACATAGGCCAGTGTAAATCCCAAAGTCTCATTCTGATTTCGGAATGAGGCTTTGTTTTTTGCTTTGGGATTCCTTTTTTGCAATACAACGAATCGCTTGAATATTTGGAATTGACCCATCTCTTTTCTTTCCACAGAATACTGTGTAAAAATGAAAAAGTAGAGGTCAGTTTCTATGGGAAGTATTAAAAATATCTTTTTATTAGACGGAGTTTATGCGTGTATCGTCCCAATTCTTCATTAAAAATCCCCTGATGATCAAGTTTGTCGGAGCGCACACAGCCTGAAGCGTGGATGATGGTGTTATTGGATGCCACAATGCCCACATGCGTAATAATTCCTTCCTCATTATCAAAAAATGCCAGATCGCCTGCTTCTGCCTCTCCGATAAAACTTAAGGTATTTCCTTCTGTTACTTGTAAAGATGCGTCTCTGGGCAATTTAATCCCATGAAGTTTATAGATTAATTGTGTAAAACCGGAGCAATCAAAACCGAGGCAGCTTTTTCCTCCCCAAAGATAAGGGGCATTATGGAAATTTGCAGCCATTGCCTCAATACTCTCTCCCTTTGCAGCTGATATCTTGCTAAAGTCCTCATTGCGATATGATATTTTCAGCAGACTGCCTTCATTCTGTTCAGTAGGAATGCAGCTGCCAAAAGGAATGAAATCAATGGCATTATTATCCAGTTGAATTCTTTGCAGCGCTTTATTGGCATAGATCATCCCATCCGTCCAGCGCAAATTTTGATAGAGCACTTCATCAATTATCATAAATTGTTTTGTGTCCACCCAGCCTGAATAGCGGTCATACTCTAAACGGATCAATGACCATTTGTCCCTTTTTTCCAGAATTTCAAATACTTCCCCAAACAATACCTGACTAATCATCTCTGAACGATCCTCATCATCAAGTCTTAATGGTATAAGCGGTAAGTGAGCAAATCCATATTCCATAAGTGCTGTTTTTTTTGGTAATCATGCATTTGACTGGTAAAAATAGTGATATTTTTTGAGGCTTCATAAAAAAAATTAAATCATTGTTCTGTTTTGCTTTCTATGCCCTTCCTATGGCTTATATATCGTTCTTTTTCCTATATTTGTTGTTCACGATGCCTTTTTAGGCTTTTTATACCCCAAAGCGGATCAATGCTCGCGTTGATGATTTTTTTGTTAAAGCCCAAAATGAGTTTCTAAAAGTTCTTATTATGATCAGTATTCTGAACAAGCATCATTTTTGACACATCGTGTATTAAACCCAATAAACGGCTGTGCTCTTATGCTTGCAGAGAGTGCTTGCTGTCGTTTTCTTTTTCTAAATTAATGATTATCATCTTTTTAATATAATAATTAAATATCATTAAAATGGGTAAAAAAACCAATAAACAGGTGTATTTCGTGGCTGCTATTGCTGCTTTTGGAGGTTTATTATTTGGCTATGATTCGGGTGTTATCTCGGGGGCTTTATTGCTGATTAAGTCGCAATTTGTAACACCGGGGGCTCACGAAATGAGTGCATCTTTGCAAGAATGGGTTGTGAGTGTGGTTCTTATCGGTGCAATGGCCGGAGCCATACTTAGTGGGAAACTCGCCGATCGTTTTGGGCGCAAGAAGATCATCATCTGGACCTCCATAGTGTTTATCTTGGGTTCCGTTTTATCTGGTTTGGCGCCAAATGTACACTTCATTATTGTTGGTAGGGTCATTATTGGCCTTGCAATTGGTGTTGCATCATTTACCGTACCATTATATATTTCAGAAATATCGCCGAAGAAAATCAGGGGCGCATTGGTTTCCCTCAACCAATTGGCCATAACCATCGGCATCTTTGTTTCCTATCTTGTTGATCTTGGCTTTGCGGAAACGCATGAAGGCTGGCGATGGATGTTTATCGTCGGTGTTATTCCCGCTTTTGTGCTGGGAATCGGTATGCTTTATCTAAGCGACACACCAAGATGGCTGCTAAGCAAGGGGAAAGAAAAGGAAGCTGAAGAGGCAATTAAGAGTACCATTTCTGATCCCGAAGAAGCGAAAAAGGAAATTGCTGATATTAAGAGGGTACTGCTTCAAGATAAGGCCAGTAAAGGTGCGTTTGCCGAGCTGTTGAAACCCTGGCTTAGGCCGGCATTGTTTATCGGGATCAGCCTGATGTTTTTTCAACAGTTTACGGGCATCAATACCGTTGTATATTACGCACCAACAATTTTTCAAATTGCAGGATTTGAAGGGGCATTCGCTCCAATTCTAGCGACAAGCCTGATTGGAATAGTGAATATATTAATGACCGTTGTTGCAATTTATCTGCTCGATCTCTGGGGAAGAAAACCATTAACCTATCTGGGCCTTGCCGGGATGGTGTTTTCATTAACAGTACTTGGAATCGCATTTAATCAGGCCGAAGCTCTTGGCGATTCGCTAAAATGGATTTCCATTACCAGTATTGCTATCTACATAGCGTTTTTTGCCATAAGCTTGGGGCCTATCGCATGGCTGATTATGTCGGAGATTTATCCTCTAAAGGTTCGAGGGGTTGCGATGAGTATTGCAACTTTTTGTAATTGGCTGTTTAATTTTATTGTAGCCAAAACCTTCCTCAGCCTTACAGCAGCATTAACCATACCCGGAACAGAAATCACCGGTGCAAATGGTCAAGCCGGGCCAAATCCCGCAGGTGTTTTTTGGTTGTTTGCAGGCATCGGTATTTTAGGATTGGTATTCACATATTTCTTTATGCCGGAGACAAAAGGCCATACCCTCGAAGAAATCGAACAACATTGGGCCGATGGCAATGTGCCTCGAATGTTGAAGTAAAATTAAACCATAGTAATAAAAAAGCCCGGATTTTTTGAAATTCGGGCTTTTTTTCTGAGATGGCAGTTGATGATGGGTATTGCATTAATGCAGGGGAAGGGGTTGGTTAGTAGTGGTTTGGGGATCGTTTTCCTAAATTTCTAATTGCAAGGCATTATATGCAACAATTAAGAGAAATAAATTTTCTATTATAAAAATTTGTTTCTCAATATTATTGTTCCTACATTTACAGTTCTTAAAACCAAAGAAACCAAAAATCATTTTTCCCCTAGGTGCTTTTTTGCTCAGGAGCGCTTACAGGGATGACGTTCTTTAAAGAAATTGTGCTCGATGCACATGCTATTCTTGTATGGGATTTACAGTACTAACTGTTTCAATATTCAAATTGAAGCAGTAAATAAACTGATTGACCGTAATTTTATAATGTGCTTTTGGCTCCCTACTTATACGACTGATAAGAAAGGAAATAGCTCACAATTTCTAATAAGGAAGAAATAAAATAAGGCTGTCAATACAGTCTGATAGGACATATTGTTTTTCAAATGGAGCAAAAATGATTTTTCTACACAAGCCTATAATGCAATTTATAAGCAGCTGTTGTCCCCGCAATAGCATGAATGACTTATTATGCCGATATAATTTTAGGGAGTTTGAAAGTTGGGAGAATGGGAAGGGGTATAAAAAAATCAATGGCAAACAATGGGCAATAATTCTTTATGTATTGACAACTTGGCTTGATTCAATGAGAAGATCTTTGGCAAATTATATTAAATTTTCATGTTTGGTGCATAAAACAACGAACCTCATTAACAATAATGCTAATGAGGCTCTGTATTTTAACCTTCGGTACACTTGCTAGGCAAGGCCCTTATTGTGATTTGATGTGAGGCAAATATATAAAAAAATAATTAAATGAGCAAAATTAAATTAGGATTAGACATTGGTACCAACAGCATTGGTTGGGCAATCCTTGAAAAAGAGGATGGACAATATAAATTTGTTGAGAAATTTGATAAATCAGGGGATTTAATTCCTAGTCGTGGAAGTTATATTTTTCCAAAAGGAACAGAAGGCAATGAAAAGTCTAAAGCCGCAATACGTAGGGGATTTAGAGGAGCTAGGCGAAGGATTGATCGTATACGTTTACGTAAAGTAGTGACACTTAAGGTTCTTGCACAATATGATTTGTGTCCGCCTTTTGATGAAGCAGAATTGAGTCAATGGAAAAATAAAAAGATATATCCTTGCGAGAATGAAACATTTATTGAGTGGCAAAGAACTGGAAAAAAAGGAGGGGATGCCAAAACAGAAAAAGTAAAACAGCCTTATTATTTAAGGCACATAGCTGCAACGCAGCCAGATTTGATGAGCTCTAAATATGGCAGATATCAATTAGGAAGAGCTTTTTATCATCTGGCTCAAAGACGAGGCTATTTATCGAACAGTGAGGATGAACAGACTGATGATAGTTTAGAGCTTTTTAAAACGGCTGTTCTTGCACTTTCAGAAGAACAATCTACTTGCCTCAGTTTTAAGGAATCATTTTTAGTGATCGCAGATCAATATAAAGGCGATAAAAAGGTTAAGGCATTAACAACTAAAATAAAAGCACAACTTAGAAAAAATGTTGATTATAGTAAATTATTGATTTTCATTAATCAGGAGTTTAATAAAGAGGAGAACCTTGGTAAAGTTGCTAGCGGTATCCTGAAACTCACAAAACAAATTGAAGAAAGTGGCAAGCCTACACTGGGTAGTTATTTTTACTCAATATATAATACCGATAATGGTGGCCTAATAAGAAAGATTAGAGGGGTTTATACACATCGAATTGAGCATTACTTAAAGGAATTTAACTATATATGTGATAAGCAAAATATTAATGGTGATTTAAGGGGTAAATTGTACAATGCCATTTTTTATCAACGACCATTAAAAAGTCAAAAAGGATTAGTTGCAAAATGTACTTTGGAGCCCAAGAGGAAAAGGATAGCCATATCACATCCACTTTTTGAAGAATTCCGAATGTGGGAATCGATTAATAGGATTAAAATAAAACGAGAAAGTGACCTTAGGTTAAGGCCGCTAGATAAGACTGAGAAGGAATTAATTTTATTAAAATTTAATCAGAAAACGGATGTGGAATTCGGGCAAATTGCGAGAATTTTAAGCAAAGGAAAGACTTACCGTTATTATAAAGACAAGGAAAATACAAAAGCGGAAATTATTTTTAATTTTCCCATGGATAAAACATTCTCTGCCTGTCCAACAATAAGTCAATTACGAAAAGTATTAGGACATGACCTTTATGACAGTTTGGATTTTTTGAATACAAGCTCTAAAAAGGAGAAAGGGAAAGCACAGTCGAGCGTTGAAGATGTATGGCATTGCCTATTTACGGATTCTTTTGGAGCTAAGAGTAAATTTGACGGGAGAAAAGCATTTGCAAAGAAGCATTTAGCACTTGATGACGAAGGGGCTGAAAAGTTTGCCAGAATTCAAATTAAAAAGGGTTATGGGAGTTTGAGTAAATCTGCGATAAAGAAAATAATCCCGTTTCTGCAAGAAGGGGAATTGTATTCTCACGCTGTGTTTTTGGCCAATATTAGTGAAGTGATTGGGAGAAAACCATCTGAAGCTGATATTCCGCGGATAAAAAATGCTATAAAAGATGCCATTGAACATCATAAAGATGAAAAAGGGGTAAATGCAGTTGTTAATAATTATATCGAAAAATATAAGTACAATAAAGATAGTTTGGGGGATGACCCTATAAGTATCAGAAGCCATAAAAATTCTATCTATCAAGAGATGGAAGATTGGTATTCTAAAGAATGGTTAAATGGGCTTACCGAAGAAAAAAATAAATTACTGCTGAATACAATATGGCTAAAATTTAAACAACAAGTTTATGGGAAACGGTCAAAAGACATTGAGTTTGTTGGCTCAACAACAATTCCGAAATTTATTGAAAAAGAGCTAAAAAGGGTTTTTCCTAAAGATGAAATCTTTGTAGGAAAGCTGTTTCACCCCTCTGCTATTGAAGCTTATCCAAAAGCAATTGATAAGCTTGGTAATCCTGTTATTAGCTCTATAAAAAATCCGGTGTTTTATAAAGCCATGTTCCAGATCAGAAGATTGATTAATAAATTAATTGAGGAGGGTATGGTTGATAAGGATACAGAAGTTGTCGTCGAAATGGCTCGTGAAATTAATAGTGCCAGCTATCGTTTAGCATTGGATACATACAATAAAGAGCAACAAGTGCTAAGGGAATGGGCGAGAAATAAAATTATTGATTGCTACGAAAAAGAGTTGCGAAAAAAGATAAAAGAGCCAACTAATGAGGATGTTACTAAGTATATACTCTATTGTGAACAAAGAGGAAAGTGTATTTATACTGGTGAGGAAATTACACCTCGTCAGATATTTACAGATCAAAAGTTCGACATCGAACATACTATACCCCGTAGTAAATGTAATGATAATGCATTGAGTAATAAAACCCTCACAGATTCCCAATTTAATAGAGATATTAAACGGGATATGCTGCCGGCAAATATTAGTGATGATTATAATGGGAGGCATATCGACGGTGAAAGTATTATCCTAAATAGAGATAATTGGTTAAGGACATGTTCTGTGTCAGTTAAAAATAAAAACGTCGAATTTAATGTTAGCCTAAGTAGCTTAAAAGAAGCATGTAAGAGATATAAAAATGCAGCAAAAGCTACATCCGATGAAAATGCACACAATGAAATTATGGTGAAATTTCATCTTGCAAAAATGAAGTATGACTATCTGTGGGATAAGTATAAGCGTTTTGAAATAGAGGAGGTTACGTCCAGATTTACGAATGCTAATCTTGTTGATACCAGAATTATTACTAAGTACGCAAGAGCCTATCTGAATTCGTATTTTAATAAAGTATATGTTGTTAATGGCAAGATTACGGACACTTTGCGAAAAATATGGGGTTTGCAGGGCGAGTATGAAGAAAAAGACCGCAGTAACCATATCCACCACTGCATTGATGCTGTAACAGTTGCTTGTATTGAACGAGGGACTGTCAACCGAATTTCAGAAGCCTACCATAATTATGAGACGGAGTATTTTAATGGTAATGAAAGTGCAAGGATTCCAATGAGGGAACCAATGGAAAATTTTGTTGCCCGTATGAAGGAATTACATAAAGATGTCTTTATATATCACCATAAATTTGATAGAATACAGCCTTTGCTGGAAGAGCAAAAGAAGGATAATCCGGTAAAATTAAATCTAAGGGGAGCACTTAATAGGCCTAATCCATATGGGCAAATTGTGAAAAACGATGAAAAAGTTTTCGTTCAGAGGCACAGTATTACTAATTTAAGGGAAAAAGATATTCATGATATTATTGATGAAACCATTAAGGAGCGTATTATCGATTTGATTCAAGATAAGGAACTAAAAAAGTACGTTGTTGATGGAGTTTTAAGATTACCCGAATATACTTATACAGATGCAACAGGCAAAATCCGGATTTTAAAGGAAATGATTCTTAAGAAAATCCGCTTAAAAGCATATTCGCAAAATCAGTATGCATTAAAGAAATATAGGCAGATTGATCTTTCACAAAAAAAGCACAAGCAAGACTATTTTGTTCTTAAAGAGAAAAATTCTAATTATAGAACAATTATATTTGGTGATCTAAATCCCTGTATACAAAATGAGAGAATAAAATTTATTAATAGGGATAGTGTCCTTATAAATACGTACAATATAGTTAAAGGTGGATTTCCGGTTTATCCCGAGCTGCCTGAATTGTTTTCAATAAAAGAGGGGGATATGTTCGTCGTTTTTAATCGACACACCGAAGAGGTTAATTGGGATGATAAACAGGAGCTGCAAAAAAGATTATTTAAAAGTGTAAAATTTAATGAGAAAGGTGTTTTAGTATTCGAACGGCATAATTATGCCCTTGGCGATGTTGATCATGCCAAAGCGGTATCCGATGAAAATTTATTAAAGCCGGACGGTTTCGTGCTACGAAGGAGTCCTACTACTTTGATGGCAATACCTGTTACCATTGATGCTTTAGGACGAATTGATGTGAAATCCTCAAAGGAGTTTATTGAAAAATATTCAGATTAGTGATTTTTGTTAAATGAATTAGTGCCTTAATGGTATTTGAAGATTTTATGTTTAGGAATAACAGGAAGGCTAGCAGGACTATAAATGTATGCTTATATAGCTTTTCTCACCTTATAGGCTCAATTAATTCTGAGAATAGAGTGCCTCCCTAACGGTATGATGCGCTTTCCTTATGGAATAGTCGGTGTTTCCATCGGTTTGAACCACTTTCCTGCTGGAATGAAGTGAGCCCATATAGTAGGGGAGGTGTTCCTTTTGAAATGAAGCGTTTTCTTATCGGTTTAATACGCTATCCTATTGGAATGGAGTAGAGGTCCGAAGGTATGAAGGGCTTTCCTACTAGTTTGGTGTGTGTTTTGAATAATAAAGATTCTGTAGTTATTTTTTAGCGATGCATTAATAAACAAATATTAGTAAAAATGAGTACAATTAAAATCAACAAAAAGGACATCCTGCTAAAGGCAGGCATGAGAATCAATAACAGTTTGAGCGATGAACAAATAAAGAATGTTGTAGCCCTATTTGGCTATCCCGAAGAAAAATTGCTCGAAGGTAAAGCATTACTTACCGCAGCCGATAACCTTTATGAAGCACAAATTAAAGAATACGGTGATGTGGATGCTGCACAGGAAAATTATAAAACGCTGAAGCAGCAGGCCCATAAAAATTATATGAGGCATTTAACTATTGCTCGTATTGTTTTTAAGAATAATGTGCAAGCGCAAACAACCCTCCAGATTAATGGACGCAGGTCTTCTACTGTAAGTGGATGGATAAAGCAATGCAGTAATTTTTATCATGCTTTGTTGGCGAAGCCCGATTGGATTGCATTAATGGCTGCTTATGGCCAAACTCAGGAGAACCTTGCTTCTGTTTTACAGGATATTGATGCTGTGATGCTAGCAGCAGAAACTGTGAACAAAGAAAAAGGTGATGCGCAAAATGCAACAGCTGTCCGTGACCAGAAATTCGAAGAGCTGGTTGAATGGCTTTCAGACTATGAGCAAATCGCTCGTATCGCACTGGCGGAAACACCTCAACTCCTCGAAAAATTGGGGATAGTGGTGAAATCTTAAGTTGAGGTCTGAAATTTTCCAACGTTTGATAACTTTCCCAAAGTTTTTATTTTGGTAGAGTTATCAGTAAATAACATCGCTTATGGAACCACTTTTGCCTGACGCTTATTACCATATCTATAATCGTGCGAACGGGGACGAGCTTGTTTTTAAGGAGAAAGAAAATTATCGCTTTTTTCTCGAAAAGTATGTAAAATTCATCCATCCAATTGCTGATACTATGGTATATTGTTTTATGCCCAATCATTTTCATTTAATAATTAATGTGCACGATTTTGATAGACTTGAAATTGCTTTAGGAAATCAAACAAGCTTTGCAAAAGGGTATATGTCGCTTACAGATTATCAAGAAAAAGAAAAGGCTTTGTCGAAATATGTCAGTAAGCAGTTTTCAAATTTATTTAGTTCTTATGCTCAGGCTTTTAACCGTATGTATGGCAGGATGGGCAGTCTTTTTATGAGAAATTTTAAACGTAAGAGGATCGGTGATGAAAAATATTTCATAGACTGTGTACGCTATATTCATAATAATCCTGTGAACCATGGTTTTGTTGAAAAGCCAGAGCAGTGGGAATATTCATCTTATAATATTTATTTGTTAAAGGGAAAAACATTTATAAAGAAAGGGGCAGTGCTTGAACGTTTTGGAGGGCTGCGTAATTTTAAGTTCTACCACCTTGCAAGCGATAAAGGAGACTTTAAATTGTAGTCTATTGGATGTTATTTTCTCAAAGATTTCAACTTTCCCAAAGTTCCAAACTTTGGAGAAGTTGAAATAGAATAAAAATAAAATCATCTACGATGTTAAAACGCACACTATTTTTTTCAAAGCCCTATTACTTATCGCTAAAATACGATCAATTGCTTATTCACCCAAAAGATTTTGATGGTATGCCTGAGGGTGATAATAAGATGCAAAGTGTGCCTATTGAAGACATTGGGTTTATCATATTGGAACATCCGCAAATTAGCTTTACCCTTAGATTGGCTGAGCATCTAAGTTCCAATAATGTTGCAGTTGTGCTTTGTGACAGCAAGCATATGCCCGCATCAATGTTACTGCCTCTCGAATCTCATCATATTCAGGGGGAGCTTTATAGGCATCAGATTGCTGCATCAATTCCATTAAAAAAGAATTTATGGAAACAAACTATTGAATCAAAGATTTTAAATCAGTCCCGGCTATTAGATCTATTAGGAATAAATAGCAAGGGCTTGCGAAATATTGCAGCGAATGTAAAAAGTGGAGATGCTGATAATAGGGAAGGCTTTGCTGCAAGGCTTTATTGGCAAGCTATTTTGGGGAAAGATTTTGTTCGTGATCGGTATGGTAAGCCTCCCAATCATTTTTTGAATTATGGGTATATCTTACTGCGTGCTGCTGTGGCCCGGGCAATTGTAGGTAGTGGTTTGCTTGCAACTTTAGGTATTCATCATCGTAATCGTTATAATGCTTTTTGTTTGGCCGATGATATCATGGAACCCTATAGGCCATGGGTTGATCGGCTTGTACTTGATTTATGTGAACGATATCCGGATGCTCAAAAGTTGTCGATTGAACAAAAATCGGATTTGTTGAAGCTTTTTGTAGAGGATGTTCGAGTGGGCGGGCTGAAGCGGCCTTTAATGCTTGCCCTTTCGCAAACTACAGCTTCCTTAGCAAGATGCTTTACCGGTGAAGCACGTAAAATATCCTACCCAATATTTGAGTGAAATGCAGCAAAACCGTTTAAATGCCTATCATATTATGTGGTTATTTGTTTTTTTTGACCTGCCAGTTCAAAATAAGAAAGAGCGCCGCGATGCCACTATTTTCCGAAAAAATTTATTGAAGGACGGCTTTTGTATGATGCAGTTTTCGGTTTATATACGTCACTGTGCCAGTAAGGAGAGTGCTGAAGTTCATATAAAAAGGGTCAAGGCATTTATTCCTGCAAAGGGGCAGGTCAGCATTCTTTCAGTAACGGATAAGCAGTATGGGAATATATTTAATTTTTGGGGCAGAAAAAGCAACCCCTTGCGCGAAGGGCCAAAACAGCTCGAATTATTTTAATTGCCTTAAATGAACGAAGTTTTTTTTTCGATTCAAACGTTTCATGCTTTGGGATTGTCGATAAAAAGAAAAAGCGAAAAAAAAAGGATACTTAGGTAGTGTAAAGTGAAAGGTATTAAAGGCCTATATTCATAAATAAAGAGGTAAAGCATTAAAAGAGACTTTCTGGTTTTGAAATTAAAAATGGAAATAGTATTTTTGATGCAGCATTAAGTTCATTGACATCTTGTTTTAGGATTCAAATAGAAAAAGAATTTTTTTCATTAAACTACTTCCCGGATAGGGAAATGTGTTTTTTTGTATTCCAATAACTGTTGTAAATGCAGTCTGGCAGCGAGAATGCGCCTACTTGGTTGTGGTTTGATGTAAAAAGAGATTGATATTCACCGGATTTCATCACCTATCTGCGCGATGAGCGGTTGTGGTTTGATGTAAAAAGAGATTGATATTCACCTGAATAGTGCGGCAGGGTTTATTTCGGTTCGTTGTGGTTTGATGTAAAAAGAGATTGATATTCACCAAGAAAATAAAGCTCGAAAAACTGAAAACCGTTGTGGTTTGATGTAAAAAGAGATTGATATTCACCAAATGCAGGAAAAAAAGCGCATATTTTTAAGTTGTGGTTTGATGTAAAAAGAGATTGATATTCACCCTTTATGACGTAATACTTGCGACCGTTCTGTTGTGGTTTGATGTAAAAAGAGATTGATATTCACCATAATACCGAGCCAGTCACTGTTCTTCTCTGTTGTGGTTTGATGTAAAAAGAGATTGATATTCACCTAAGCCTTTGCTCTGCCGGTATTGCAGAGGGTTGTGGTTTGATGTAAAAAGAGATTGATATTCACCTGCAAATTGCCATTGGTTTTAAAGAAGCTGTTGTGGTTTGATGTAAAAAGAGATTGATATTCACCTTGAAGAGAGAGCTTTGCCGTACAAAAACCGTTGTGGTTTGATGTAAAAAGAGATTGATATTCACCTAAAAACTCATTGCGTACAATTTTTGTCGCGTTGTGGTTTGATGTAAAAAGAGATTGATATTCACCATTACATCGTCAACGCTGGCAATGTCTGGTGTTGTGGTTTGATGTAAAAAGAGATTGATATTCACCTGCTGATCCCAAGCGCGCGTCTGGCTTTGCGTTGTGGTTTGATGTAAAAAGAGATTGATATTCACCTTTGCGGATTGCGAAAGCGCATGGTGCAGCGTTGTGGTTTGATGTAAAAAGAGATTGATATTCACCTTCGGTGGCGGTGCGAAGTTCGTGATCTGGGTTGTGGTTTGATGTAAAAAGAGATTGATATTCACCTTTTACTTCTCTGAGTTAAAGAGAGTATCTGTTGTGGTTTGATGTAAAAAGAGATTGATATTCACCTGCGATCAGCTTCGGCACATCTTCCCTCGGTTGTGGTTTGATGTAAAAAGAGATTGATATTCACCTTTTTTCGGATCGCGGCCATTGCTCTTAAAGTTGTGGTTTGATGTAAAAAGAGATTGATATTCACCAAAGGGTTAGAGATGTGATGGTAATAATGCGTTGTGGTTTGATGTAAAAAGAGATTGATATTCACCCCTTTTAGGCGATGAAAAATTGTCTAAAAAGTTGTGGTTTGATGTAAAAAGAGATTGATATTCACCATTACTTAACATTACATATATAAATGCGGGTTGTGGTTTGATGTAAAAAGAGATTGATATTCACCTGTACATCCTACAAAAAGCACTGCAACTACGTTGTGGTTTGATGTAAAAAGAGATTGATATTCACCGACAATCATTTTTTATGTAATGCACTTATGTTGTGGTTTGATGTAAAAAGAGATTGATATTCACCGGATGTAGCAATAGTACATCAGCTGCACAAGTTGTGGTTTGATGTAAAAAGAGATTGATATTCACCTTGTTTATATTTCTGCTCAAACCGAAAATGTTGTGGTTTGATGTAAAAAGAGATTGATATTCACCTGATGATCGTACTGTTAATTATTGGCTTGAGTTGTGGTTTGATGTAAAAAGAGATTGATATTCACCTAATATCACAGAGCACAACAGCACCACGCTTGTTGTGGTTTGATGTAAAAAGAGATTGATATTCACCAAGCATGAGCCCGGCATGTAAGCAGATCGGTTGTGGTTTGATGTAAAAAGAGATTGATATTCACCGCCAAAGTGGCCCATGTATGCCGGGCGGCAGTTGTGGTTTGATGTAAAAAGAGATTGATATTCACCCATGCAGGGCTCATACTTACATATCCTTGGGTTGTGGTTTGATGTAAAAAGAGATTGATATTCACCGGGGCTACAAGACATAGGAACATCTATATTGTTGTGGTTTGATGTAAAAAGAGATTGATATTCACCCTGTTTGATATGTGGATATTGCAGATCATGTTGTGGTTTGATGTAAAAAGAGATTGATATTCACCCTTTCCAATCTTCGATGCCATATTCACGGCGTTGTGGTTTGATGTAAAAAGAGATTGATATTCACCAAACATTCTAAACCGGTGGATCTCTGCAGCGTTGTGGTTTGATGTAAAAAGAGATTGATATTCACCGTGATCATCGGACGAAAACCTAAATGGCTGGTTGTGGTTTGATGTAAAAAGAGATTGATATTCACCAATGTGGATTATACAAAGAAGCAATACATCGTTGTGGTTTGATGTAAAAAGAGATTGATATTCACCTGAATGCTATAGGTATAGAATTGGATCTTGGTTGTGGTTTGATGTAAAAAGAGATTGATATTCACCATGTAAAATTGGTAATAAGGCAAGAGCCTGGTTGTGGTTTGATGTAAAAAGAGATTGATATTCACCTCAATGTATATTGCTCTGAATTTATCGCTCGTTGTGGTTTGATGTAAAAAGAGATTGATATTCACCTTTCGCCAATTTCGTCGCTATCAGAATCTTGTTGTGGTTTGATGTAAAAAGAGATTGATATTCACCCAGAAAAGCGAAAAGATACGCTTTAGGCAAGTTGTGGTTTGATGTAAAAAGAGATTGATATTCACCTACCGGGCATTTCTGAATCTATTGTGAAATGTTGTGGTTTGATGTAAAAAGAGATTGATATTCACCAAACAAGCCCATCAATTGAAGCTCGTTTGGTTGTGGTTTGATGTAAAAAGAGATTGATATTCACCCAAAGAAGCCCTTTCCTGCGCCACTTTCGAGTTGTGGTTTGATGTAAAAAGAGATTGATATTCACCATAATGCAAGTGTGCTGGCAGAGTTGCAACGTTGTGGTTTGATGTAAAAAGAGATTGATATTCACCAAAGATAGTGCAATTGTGGCTATTGATGGCGTTGTGGTTTGATGTAAAAAGAGATTGATATTCACCTTAATAGTTTTCTAATCCTTCTTCAAGTTGTTGTGGTTTGATGTAAATATCTTATTTCAATTTTCACCCCTTATCTTATCTTTGTCCTTTATTCAAACCAAATAGTATGATCCCTGAAAAAAGAGAAACCGTATTTAATGCTTTGAAATTGCTGGGTGTCGATTATGAAATATACGAACATCCGCCCCTCGATACGATTGCTATTGCGCTGAAGTTCTGGAAATCAATTGCAGCTACACATTGCAAAAACCTTTTCTTTAGAAACCATAAAGGAAAACAGCATTATCTTGTGATTATTAAGGATACAAATCCCTTCGATATCCACTCTCTGGAAAAGACCCTAAAACAAGGAAAGCTTACTTTTGGATCAGAAAAAAGATTGGAGAAATATCTCGGCTTAAAGCCCGGTTCTGTTTCTCCTTTTGGCTTGCTCAATGATGCCGACCAGCATGTTATTGTGTATCTCGATGAAGAACTGAAATTAAGCGAAAAGATTAGCTTTCATCCCAACGACAATACGGCAAGTTTGGTTCTGAACTATAGCGATTTTATCCGCTATCTGGAAGATCGGGGAAATACATACCAATATTTTACGCCTTCGCCTCAAAGAGATATGGATGATTGAGCGCATGTCCTTTAAAAAAGCATGATTTTTTCTGTTTTTATAAATTCCTCACTCGTGATTTTTATAATGTATATCCCTCGTGCTAGGGAAGAAAGCTCAAATTCTTGCAATGGATTTACTGTTTCGGCATTTAAAACAGAATTTCCTTTAAGGTCATATATGCTTATCCATCCTTTTTGAAACTGTTCCTCCGGAATATAAATACTGATCTTATCCGTTGCCGGATTTGGAAAAATTAATATGTTTCCTGGCTTATTCAGATCACTTATATGAATGCTTAATGGGGATTCAAATGCGCCAATATCAATAGAATTTTGCACAATCCTTTCATTGCCGGCAAGGTCAAATTCCGGGATAAATAAGCCCGTAGTGTCCGGATTACCTGCATTAATGCATGGGGAGCCAATATCAAGACTATATGGATAATCGCCCGAAAGCATAAATAATGGATCCGCGTCAATATTGTTTTCGTAATGGCCGGTATACAGAACAGTGTCTTCGAGGCCAAAAGCAGCAAGTCCTCCTTCAATATCTGAATAAAAGAAATCCGGGTCGGAATTGGCATCCAGATACACTTGGTTTCCTGATGTGGCTGCAGAATTGGAAAAGAGAATTGTATTATAAATAATTGGGCTCGAGTTTAGGCAGGATAAACCACCACCTTTGCCATATCCATCCATCGACTGATTGAAACAAATCGTATTATTCACCAATAGAGCTTCCGAATTTTCAAGGTATAAGCCGCCTCCACGCCAGTTAGCTTTGTTGTGATGCAGCAGGTTTCCTACTATGGAAATATCTGTAGATAAAAGGGCGTAAATGCCTCCACCCTCCAAGCAAGCATTTGCTTGGCCGGTAATGATATTGTTCAATATTACAATATGATTGCTTTTAAATGCATAAATACCCCCGCCATATCCTACATGTAAATAGTTGCTCTTTATGATATTATGGCTTATTAAAATGTTTTGGGAAGAGTCAATATAAATTCCTGCTCCAGCACTTACGCCATAACCGGAAAAGGTTTCATTGTTTTGAATTCGATTATTTTTGATGTGGATATTCGTCGAATTTTTTATATAAATACCTCCTCCGCAATACGCCATATTGTTCTTGCTGATGGTATTATCGATGATTTTTGCTGAGGAGTTTTCAATTACTATTCCGCCACCTATAGAATACCAATCCTTATAGGAATTATTGGTGATGCGGTTGCTTTCAATAATTGGTGAGCTCCCATTAATATAAATGCCGAGTCCTTCTGAAGCCCACTTACCAGATTTGCCTGAAGGGTCTGATGCATTTGTTATGGTAAAACCAATCAGTCTGGCATTTTCGGTTTCACCATTTGTAAATCGTACTAAGCGGTAATTTTCTTGGTTTCCATTAATTATGGTTTGGGAGATGAAAGAAGTATCTTGTGTTGTGAGAAACAAACTACCCACGACAATATCTTTGCCTATAAAATCTACAATTTCAATATAATTGCCCGGGTAAACCAATACTGTATCCCCTCTACGGGCATTCTCTATGCCTTCTTGTATTGAGGTGTGGTGGCCACCGCCATTTTGATCGACTTTGATAATGCTTCCCAAAACCAATGCAGGAATCAAAATGAATAAACTGGTTAAAAGCTTCGATGGTTTCATTTTTTTGATGTTTTAGTAATCACAAATATAAAAAAACTATATTAGTTTTAAAATGGAATTTGTTTGTTTTTTGGTGAGTGCAAAAAGGAAAATGCGAAGAGAGGATATCTATTCGGCTTGAGATAATAAACCTCCAAAAATACCTGCCATTTATCAGTTTTTGCCGGCCATTGGTCAATACAATGCAGGGCTTCATGCAAATAAAGCATTAGAACTACCTGCAGAATGTATAATAGCACAAAAGAGATTGATTTTTAGGGCTTCAGGTATGAGAATGATGCTTGGGAATTCGGTAATAGATTGTATTTTGCCGAAGGAGTTATTACGGTTCCATCAAAATGCATGGAAAAACAAATGCTCTTAGAACGCAAATATTTGCTAAGTTTATGCCGTATTTTGGCACAATTTAAACGAGAGCGGAGGTTTTAAGACGCCTGCCCCGACAGTCCGGGGAACTACGTTGACGGTAAATAGGATAAAACTATATAAAAAAAATAAAAATGTACCTCATAGACAAACCCTATATTTCAGATTTTCTTATCGATACGATAAAAGAAAATCATTATCAAGTTGTTGCGACAAAAGTGGCTAAAGAATTAGTGGCTGACGATTCCTTAAATTGGATTAGCGAAGAAGAGGCAATTGCAACGATAAAAAACAATCCTTCTCAGCGTTTATATTCCAATTCAGAAAATGCTCTCAGTTGGATCGATAAACACTTTGGGAAAAGTGAATTGTCAAAACAAATCAATATGCTCAAAGACAAGGTGAAATTCAGAGAGCAGATAAAAACTCTATTTCCGGAATTTAAATTCCAAAAGATCACCTTAGAAAATATTCAGAATATTACTAGCGAGGAATTGTCATTTCCATTTGTTATAAAACCGTCCATCGGGTTTTTAAGTGTTGGTGTCTTTATTATATATGATGAAAATGACTGGATTAAGGCAAAAAAGGAAATACAGCCGCACAATCTTAAAAGTATTTTCCCTAAAAATGTACTCGATACTTCCCACTTTATCATTGAAGATTTTGTTCAAGGTGAAGAATACGCTGTAGATTATTATTATAATGATAAGGGCGAGGTGGTTATATTAAATATTTTACACCACATTTTTTCCTCGGGAACAGATACAAGCGATAGGGTATATTCTACTTCGAAAGCAATTATCAATCAATATAAAACTGAATTGGAGCAGTTTTTAAGCAAAATAGGCAATCAACTTAATTTAAAGGATTTTCCTGCTCATGCAGAAGTAAGAATCAATGAGAACGGTACAATAATTCCTATTGAAATTAACCCGCTTCGTTTTGGAGGTTGGTGTACAACGGCCGATTTATCAGGAATTGCAGTGGGGCATAATACCTACAAAAACTATTTTGAAAACACCTGCCCCAATTGGGATACTATCTACGAAGGCAAAGAAAACAAAATATTTAGCATCATCATTTTAGATAATAATTCAGGGTTTAAGCCTGCTGATATTGCACGCTTTGATTATAAAACACTTGCTGATGATTTTGAAAACCCTATATTGATAAGAGCCTTAGATATTAACACATATCCTCTTTTTGGTTTTGTTTTTGCGGAAACGAATAAGGAAAACAAAAAGGAATTATACGATATTCTCAGCTCAGATTTGCGAAAATATATCATTACAAGAGAATAAATCTCTTTGGACTTTTGATCAATAGTGATTTATTTCTAAGCCGATTAGCCATATACGAAGCCCTAAAAAAAAACTCACACCAAAATCATTAAGGATTGTAAAATTTATTGAGAGTTAAAGAGATTTGATTTTGTGTACCACCATAAAAAAGCCTGTTACAAAATACATTGTAACAGGCTGATTTTAAAGGTGAACCCGAAGGGATTCGAACCCCTAACCTCCTGATCCGTAGTCAGGTGCACTATCCAATTATGCTACGGGTCCCTGCAATCCTTAATTGCGGCTGCAAATATAGGGAGTTTTCCTGTTCTGTCAAGGGAAAAATCTAATTTTTTTAAAAGAAAATTACTATCCCTTGAAAAACAGCCAGCTAGCCCAAGTTAACAATCATCGTTTCGAGCTTGCGAATGCGGTCGCTCATTAAATCCATCAGGCGGAATGCTATTTCCGGATGCTCTTTGCCGATACGAAGCAGCTTTTCGTTATCCATTTCATAAAGGGTTAAGCCGCCAAGAATCGCCTCGGCAATTACAGCGGCGCGTTTGTCTTTCGATAGACTCTCGATGCCCAGCTGTTCGCCTTGGTGCAATACGCCAATAGTCCCTAGCCAGCCCGTTGCTGAATGCCTGCTGAGTTCTACAAAACCATTTTCGATAAATTGCAAATGATCTACAGGATCGTTTTCCCAAAGCACATCTTCTCCTTCTTCGAAATATTTTCGGCGCATAATCGGTGCAAGCTGTTCGAGTAGGGCTTCATCCATTTTTTCAAAAAGTGGGCTTTGCTTCATAAATCCTAAGCGTTCGCTCAAAGCCTGGATCAGCATTTTTCGAATGAGTGCTGCATCGGTTTTTGGCCAAATAAAGCCTAGTTTTTTAAGTACATAATCGGTGCGTTCCGAGAAAATATGTTCCGTAGTGATATGCGAAAGCACTTCATCAGGCTGTGCCGAAAGTAATCCAAGCCAGCCCATATGCAGTAGGATTTTCTCGATATGGGGCTTAAAAACATCCACATCATAATGCTTGCTGAGGTAGGCGATAAAGGCATCGAAATCGAGCTTTTCAATATTTAGGTTTAATGCGTCATCGGTCAGTACATCGGCCAATTCAATTTTATTGGTATTCCATAAATGCCAGTTACTGTTATACAGCTCTTTATGGGTTCCTAAACGGACGATGGCCGCAGCGAGTTCATTCACCCAGGCAAATTCTACTTCATTAAATGAATCCGGAACTGCGCCAATATTTACGTAGCCTTTGAGTACGGAATAAAACGCATTGCCTTCTACATCCGACTGTAAATGACCTGTTTTGCTATTTACAGAAACATTTCCAATACGGTAAATATTAGTTTTTATTCCTTTGTTTCGGGCATCCATCACGAGCTTTTCGGCTTCAAATTTTGTTTGCGCATAATAATTGTCCGAGCGCTGGCCCTGATCATAATCATCTTCTGTGTACATTGCATTATGCTGTCCATCAATTTCTCCGGTAAATACGGATAATGTACTCACATGATGCAAGTCTTTATTTTTTGAATCAAGCGCAAAATCAATGAGATGGCCAACTGCTTCCACATTATTTTTCCGGAATACACTTAAATCACCATAGTGTTTTACTAGGGCTGCCGGATGGAAGATTGCATCTACATTTTGAGCTGCATATTTATAGACTTCGTCATCCAGCCCCAGCTGAATAGCACCAAGGTCGCCATTTAATACGCTAAGGCGATCTTCATAAAGCTCCGGATAGCTCTTGCCGAAATAATATTCTGTATGTCGGATTAATCTGTTTTTTGCTTCTTCTTGATCTTTTCCACGAACAATTGCGTAAATATGTGCCTCTGTTTTTTGCAGAAGTTCATCCAGCAAATGCACCCCCAGATATCCTGTAGTGCCTGTGAGTAAAATATGCTGATAATTGCGTTTCTCCTCCGGATGAAGCTGTTCATAGCGCATAAATGAAGTCCTATAAGCATTTAAGCGATTTTTGTACTTTTCTGTGGAAAGGAATTCCTGAACGCGCATTGCTTGTTTGTCCATGATCTCGGAAATATGCGACAATTTTTCGCCTATATTTTCCTTCTTTTCGATAATATTTTCGGCGAGTTTTTCTGTTGTTCTATATTCAAAAACATCGTTTACACTGAGCTCGAAATCTTTTTGCAGCTCTGCAACGAGGCTCACGGCTTTCAGGCTGTGCCCGCCAAGATCGAAGAAATCGTCTTCAATACTGATTTTTTCCAAGCCAAGGGTTTTTCTGAAAGCTGCCGCGATTTTCTTTTGTGCATCATTTTCAGCCTCTTTAAATGCTGCGCCGGTTGTAATATGCTCATCGGGCAGGGGCAAGGCTTTGCGGTCCACTTTTCCATTCACATTGATGGGGAATTTCGCCATACTAATGAAATAGGACGGAATCATATAATCGGGCAAATCTTTTTTAAGGAATTCCTTGATATCGTGCACAGGAATATTCGCTTCTGTTTCGAGATATGCCGATAAATATTTGTTTCCTTCTTTATCATCTCGGGCGAGCACAACTGTTTCGTGTATATCGGGATGTGCAATTAGTTTGCTTTCAATTTCGCCCAATTCAATACGGAATCCCCGAATTTTTACCTGAAAATCAATGCGACCAAGGTATTCCATTTCGCCATTTGCCAAAATGCGTGCAAGATCGCCGGAACGGTATATTTTTTCTGTGGGCACATAGGGGTTTGGCATAAATTTCTCCGCAGTCAGCTCCGGAAGCCCCAGATAAGCGCGAGCAAGTCCATCGCCGGCAACACAAATTTCTCCCGGAACGCCAATGGGCATCAGCTTATGCTGCGTATCCATAATATAGGTGCGCAAGGTAGGAATGGGCACGCCAATATTGGAAATATTATTGTCAATCTCAAAATCCCCAATTTCCTTAAAGGTAACATGCACCGTTGTTTCGGTAATCCCATACATATTAATGAGGCGGGTTTTGGGGTATTTTTTATGCCAATCGGCCAATAATGCGGGTTTCAGAGCTTCACCACCAAAGGTAACATAGCGGATTTTTAGGTCATGATCCTGTGTGAGAAGATCCTTTTCGATTAGATTATAAAAGGCTCCGGGTGTCTGGCTTAAAATGCTTACTTGTTCATCTTTAAGTAATTGCAAGAATGCATCCGGATTAATAACCACATCTTTTGGTACTACAACAAGGCGTGCACCATAGAGCAAAGCCCCAAAGATTTCCCAAATGGAAAAATCGAAAGAGAAGGCATGGAACATACTCCATACGTCATCGCTGCTGAGCGAATAAGGCATCTCACTATTGAGAAAAAGGCGTACAATATTCCGATGTTCCAACATTACGCCTTTGGGTTTTCCTGTAGATCCTGAGGTATAAATCACATAAATCAGGTCGGATGGCTTATTGATGCGCTCCGGATTGGGTAGTTCCCCTTCAAATATTTGAGGATCGGATGTGTCAATAAACTGCCCATGAAATCCTTCTGCTTTATCGAAATATTTTTTGACCGTAACCATATATTTGGCGCCACAGTTTTCGAGCATATATTTCACACGATCAGCAGGAAAATCCGGTTTCATAGGAACATAACAGCCCCCGGATTTCAGGATTCCCAAAATACTGATAATCATCTCAAAGCTGTTATCCATCATGATGCCCACATAATCGTCGGGGGCAATGCCAGTATTGCGCAGATAATGTGCCAATTGATTGGCTTTATGGTTCAGTTCGCCATAGCTCATCTGTTCGCCACGAAAACTGATCGCAATCTGCTCGGGATTTCGCTTTGCATGATCTTCTATAATATAATGTACGCATTGGTCTTCCGGCCACGAAGCATCGGTTTGATTAAAATCATAGAGTAATTGCTGGCGTTCCGGAGCTGTAACCATTTCATATTCTGCAATTTGTTTTTCAGGATTTTGCAGTATTCCTTTCAGTAATTGCTCAAAATGCCCCGACATTCGTTCGATGCTGTCTTCTTCGTAAAGGCTTGTGCGGTATTCCCAGTTCAGGCGGAAACAATCGCCTTCTTCAGCAACTTCGAGCATAATATCCGCATGCGCCGAATGGGAAGGGATTTCCTCGGCAATCATCTGTAAACCATTATATTCCTTTTGTGGGAATCCCATGCTTTGATAAACCAAGGCCACATCATAAATAGGATTTCTACTGGCGTCTCTCGCTACCTTCAGTTTTTCCACAAGATGTTCAAACTGAAAGTCTTGATGATCATATGCTTCGAGGAAATTTTCGTGCACTTCTTTGACAAATTCCTTGAAGGTTTTCTTGTTTTCCGGTTTGTTGCGCAATACAAGTGTGTTGACGAACATCCCGATAAGGCGCTGGATATCGACATGCGATCTTCCTGCCATTCCTGCCCCAATTACAATATCTTCTTTATGGCTGTATTTTGCCAATAGTGTATTAAAAACGGCTGTAAAAAATGGATAAAGCGTAATATGCTCCTGGGCTGCAAAGTCCTTAATCTGAGCGGAAATCTTTGCGTCGAGCTTTGTGCTGAAGGTATTGCCTTCATGTTGCAAAATTGCCGGCCTTGGAAAATCCGTAGGCAGGTCAAGCACTGGCACTTCATCACGGAACAGATTGAGCCAATATTCTTCATGCTCCTGCATCATATCCGAAATATGAATACGGTTTTGCCAATCAGAGAAATCGCGATATTGTATGCGCAGGTTCTCCGGATTGTGGCCACGATACAAATCGTATAGTTCGTTGAAAAACAGTACAAAAGAGCTTCCATCAAAGATGCAATGATGGAAATCCATCAAAAGGGCATAAGATTCCGCACTAAATTTTACCAAAACAATACGAAAGAGCGGCGCTTTTCTAATGTCGAAGGGCTGAATAAAATGTTCCAGATAATCTTGAAGCTCATCTTCATGAAGTTCAATTATTTTCTTCTTAAATCTGATTTCCGGATGAATAATTTGAACGGCTTCACCATGGATAATATCGAAACTGGTGCGCAATGCTTCATGTCTTTGAATAATGCGGTCAAGGGCCTGGCTTATTTTCTCCTCACTTACAGAACCACGAAAACGAATGATCAGTGGGATATTGTTCATCAAGCCGGTGTCGGCCATTTCCTCCCAGAATACCAGGCGTTTTTGTGCCGAAGAAACGGGATAATACTCCTGATTGGGGATCTGCTCTATGGTATCTACAGAGACTTTTCTGGCAGATTTAATCAGGATTGCCTGTTGGCGGATGTCGGGATGCGTAAAGAGTGTGGAGAAATTAATATCGGCATGAAAGAACTCATTAATCCTGCTTTGTAATTGCGTGATTTTTAATGAATGACCGCCCAAATCAAAGAAGTTTTCCGTTACGCCAATCTCCTCGAGGCCAAGAATATCCTTCCAGAATTCGACAAGTTTTTCCTCCACTCCATTGGCGGGTTTTTCGATGCTGCGGTGCACGCTTGGCTCAGGAAGTTTATGCCTGTCAATTTTCCCGCTTGTGGAAATGGGCATATGTTCCATATGAATCAGATAGGCAGGAATCATATAATCGGGCAGCACTTTTGCCAGAAAATCATGTAATGATTTACTATCTGGCTTCGCCGATGCGGTATAATAGCCACATAAATAATCCTTGCCTTGAGCATCTTTTCTCGGAAGAACAACGGCTTCACGTATGCCGTTATATTGCAGCATCGTACGTTCAATTTCTTCGGGTTCGATGCGGAATCCGCGAATCTTGACCTGGAAGTCGATGCGCCCAAGAAATTCTATATTCCCATCGTTTCGATAACGAGCCAAATCACCCGAACGGTACATTTTTTCTCCGGGGAAAAATGGGTCATCTACAAAGACTGCTGCTGTTTTTTCAGGCTGGTTTAAATAGCTTGTTGCCAGCGATTTTCCTGCAATACACAATTCCCCCGGAATGCCTGTTGGCAAGGGTTTTTGCTGAGGATCCAATATATAAATGCGTGTATGGGCCGCAGCTTTTCCAATAGGAATATTCTCATAATATTTATCCACTTCAAAGCAAGTGGCATAAACGGTACATTCCGTTGGTCCATAGAAATTCAATACTTTATAGCTTTGTGGCTTGAATTTCTGCAACTTATCGCCTCCAGTATAAACGATTTTCAGGGAAGTGGCTTCGTTCTTCTCCATAAATTGTTCCAGAAATTGCGTTGGCAAAAAGGCCTTTGTAATCTGCTGCTCGTTGATATAATCGAAGAGCTCATCAACAGAGCGCCGCAGATCGTCCGGTAAAATATAGAGTCCGGCACCGGATAAAATCGCAGGGAAAATTTCAAAAACACTGGCATCAAAACCAAAGCCTGCAAACTTTGTGAAACGATCATCAGGCTGTGCATCAATGCGTTTCAGCATATCATCCATACGAAAACGCAGGGCTTTATGGCCAATAAGCACGCCTTTGGGTTTGCCCGTTGAGCCGCTCGTATAAATAATGTATGCGTCATCAGCAAAAGTAGGCTGCATTTGCAAGGGTTGAATATCTTCCGCTTCCAGGGCAAAATCATTGGCATTGATAATCATACCACCGAAGTCTTTCAGATTTTCGATATACCTTCCTTTTGTAATGATATAGCGACATTTTGCATCCGCCAGCATATAGCTTACCCTGTCTTCAGGATATTGATGATCGACAGGCATATAAACGCCACCGGCCTTTAAAACAGCCAATGGGCCAAGCAGCATAAGCGGATCCGGATCGCTGAGCACGGCAACAATTTCGCCCTTTTCCATCCCCTGGTTCTGCAAATAAAGGGCAAGACGCTCGCTCAATTGATCGACTTGATGATAGGAGAGTTTTTGTTCTCCAAAAACCAAAGCTGTCGCTTCCGGAGAATGGGCTGCCACCTTTCTAAAAATATCCACAACAGTATCCTCAGAATCAAGAGGTTTTTCCTCTTTTTGCTCAAGCTGCAGTTTTTCTGAAAACAGCTCCGGAGACGCAATACCGAGGTCTTTAATGAGTGCCTCAGGCTGATCGAGTATCGATTTGATTAGATAAACTAATTGATTGTGAATACTTTGAATATCCTTTTTCAAGAAGGCTTCCTTGGGATGTACATAAAGAATACGGAAACTGCCCGGACTATCGTTAAAGAATAGGTTCAGGATCAGATGAAAGGGTGGTTGTTCGTAATTAGAAAAATGGATCTCTGCATCGAAAAGCTCATTGCTATAATCGCCCTGGCCAATGATCATATAATTTAAGAGATTATGCAGCTGAGGATGTTCTTCCCTCAGGTCATTCATCATTAAATCAAAGGGATAGGCCGAATGGTTTTTTAAAATATAGCGGCAATCATCATAATTATTTTTTAGGAAATCGATGCATTTTGCTTCCGGATCGGGAGTAGAAACCAATGGCACAGCATTTACGAACATGCCTGCCATATTTTTCATTTCTTTACGGTTTCGATTGTGGGTCATGCTGCCCACGGTGATTTCTTCATGGCGGCAAACCTTTTGAAGATAGATGCTCCAGGCGCCAAGCATCAGCCCAAACCACGACATTTTATAGAAGTGGCAAAATTCGAGGATATCCCGACCACATTGTACATCAAGCTGTTGCATATGATGTTCCACCTCAATATTTGCTTTTCGGCTGCGGATCATCGGATGTACCATCTCCGGAGGAAGCTGCTCAAAACTGTCCTTCCAAAACTGTTGGTCTTTCTTGCACTCCAAGGATGCTGCATATTCCTCCTCAAACTTCAGGTATTCGATATGCGAGATCGGCCCTGGAATATGAAGGTTCTCTCCATTGATACACTGTTGATACAGAAGTTGAAGCTGGTCGATAAGGAGCTTAAATGTATAACCATCGGAAACGATATGGTGAATATTCAGAAATAATGCCGTTTCCTCTTCCGGCAGTTTGAGTATGGCCGCATAAAACAAGCGACTGTCTGTCAAACGAAAGGCCTGGTTTCTGACTTTATCCAGCCAATTGCGAAAACGTTTCTTTCCAAAATCGTCCGAGAAATCCATATAATCGAGCGGAAAAGCCTGAAAAGGGCGGATGTATTGATAAAAAATGCCCTCTTTTTGATGAATTTCTGTGCGCAAAGCCTCATGTTTTTCGATAAGGTGCATCAGCGCAATTTCGAGGCATTTGGCATCGGCCTTGCCTTTAAAACGCAGTAGGAAGGGGTTGTTGGCAAAAGCCGTGCCCGGATAGAGCTGTTCTGTAATGAGTTCCCTTTGTTCGGGATGCGTCAGTGGAAAGAGATGTTGGTCCATAATTTTTTGCTTTGGGTTCGCGAAAATTCAGACAATAAAGATAAACAAAAGCCGCTTATTCCGGCAATTGAGGTCGAGAAATATTTGGAAGGGCGGCTTTAGACAGTGAAATAGTGGGGAGGATTTTGAAATTGTGCTCTTTTTAGGCTAAGAATGATAAATTAGAATTGGATCTAATAGGTTGATAAACAATAGTTAATAGCCAGTAATCTATCCTTGAATTGATTTGGAAAACGGATTTGTTTTTTTAAGCTACAAGACTTATATTTGCGGGTATTAATACACAGAGTATCATGTTAGGTCTAGAGGTGCAGAAAAGAAGAGGGAATTGTCAGGGAGGATTTTTGTGTCAGGGCATTAGAGAGCCAGACCGTTTTTATGAATTTTCGCGCTAATGATTGCCCTGAGGTTTCAACAATTTGAACCCAAAGGGCTATAAATATGTTATTAAAAACAGGAAAAAAATAAGGTTTAAATTAAAATTTGAGGTTATGAAAAAGATTTTACTTTTGGTTGGGGTGATGATGATGCTCTTTAGTTATGGACAAAATCGTTCTGATTATTATTGGAGTGGATATGGATCAAGCGATGATATTAGTGATGGTATCAATTGGTGGACAGATGGTAATCCATCTTCTGGCGATAATCTGTATTTTAATAATACTGAAGGAGTTAGACATTGGGCATATTCTAATTATGGAGTGGGCTCCTATTTTGGTAGTTTAATTACATATAATGGAGCAGGAGGGATAAAATTTTATGGCGATAATACTTATGCCTATAAATTTGAGAATAATAGTGATGTGGAGCTTTTTGAATTAAGCCCAAACAGTGCCGCAGAGGGTAGTAGAGAAATAGGTAATCGCATTGATAATAATCTTGAAATAAATCCAGTTGGAAGTGGAGGCATCCTTGTTTCGTGTGATAAAATCAGTATGGATAATACTAATGGCTCAAGAACATTAAAAGTATATGGAGGGAACACTTTAACGATAGATGGTTTCATCTATGAAAAAAACGGAACTGGTGCTTCTTTTCAATTACTTGGTAGTGCGACAGTAATTATTAAAGGGAATTCAACTTATACGGGAGCAACAACAGTTTCCGGTGGCACCCTAGAACTTCAAGGTAGCATTGCATCAAGTGCTGTCACTGTTGAAAGTGGAGCGACTTTAAAAATAAATGGAGATGATGTAACATTGGCTTCATTAGATGTTGAGCCTGGTGGTGTTGTTACTATTGAAGCAGGTAAATCTTTAACTGTTACAGGAGCATTTTCCAACAGTGGTACAGTTACAGTTAAATCTACCTCATCCGCCACCGGCTCTCTAATTACTAATGGAACAGTTACAGTGAATGTTACTGTTGAGAGTTATCTAGCTCAAGATGTATTCCATTATATTGCAAGCCCGATTAATTATAGTTCTGGTTCATTTAATGATTTGAGTTTGGGATTGACTGCTGGCGAAGGTAATGACGATTTTCGGAAATACGAAACATCAAGCAATACATGGATAGATATTCTTAATGGAAATGGTGCAGGATCTCTCATGGGCTCTGAAACTTTTGTAATAGGAAAAGGTTATGCAATTGCTTATGCCGGAGAAAATAAAACTATAAGCTTAACAGGAACTCTAAATGATGGTGATATTGATGTTGCTGTAAGCTCAGGAGGTGTTGGAAATAATTCAGGAGCAAATCTGATTGGTAACCCATATCCTTCAACAATGAAGGTAAGTGCTTTTTTAGCAGCGAATAATTCAACAAATGGCACAATAAATACTACAATTGGTGGAACATTGTACTTTTGGGATGAGCCTGCGTCAGGTTCCTTTGAAAAAGGCGATTATGCATATCGTACAAGTACAACAGGCACACCAGGTGGTGGAAATAAAACACCAACTGATTATATTAATCCGGGCCAGGGCTTTTTTGTAAGTGCATCCTCTGATGGAAATGTTGCTTTTAGAAATACTCAAAGGGAACATGGAATTTCAGTATTCTTTAAGAGCGAGAGCATTATTAAAGATTTTAAATTATCGGTTCAAAATATTGCTACTTCTGATATGAATACTGTAACAGTTGTTTTTGATGTAAATTCAACAACAGGATTCGATGCATTATACGATGCTCCAAAATGGCAAGGGAATCCCGATCTGGCTTTATACAGTTTGCTTGGTGATCAAAAACTCGCAATACAATCATTGCCATCTATTGAAGAGCAAAACACTGTAGCTCTTGGATTGAATGTAAGTAAAACCGGCGATTATCTTTTTAATGTGCATACATTATTAAACTTTGATGCCAGCACCCCAATCTTCCTCGAAGACAAACAAACGGAAGACATTATCGACCTTACAGTAAATCCGGAATATGTTTTTAATGTATCTGAAAGCGGAGTGATCAACGATCGTTTTGTGCTGCATTTTGGTACTATTACCGATATTGATGAGGCTGTTTCTATGGAAAAGCCAAGTATTTATGTTTCTGGTAATACACTGCATATCCTTAATCTCTATAGCGATTACACTCTTCGCATTACAGACATCACAGGTCGTGTTCTTGTGGAAGAGCAGCAATCTGCAAATCAAACACTGCAATTGCCTGCTTCTATGAATACAGGGGTATATGTAGTTGAAATGACAAGTGAAAACCAACGCTTTACTCAAAAGCTGTTTGTCCGTTAGTCTGAGTACTGAATATATTTTATAAGAAAATATGTGATCTCCCGTTGCTTCTTGCGGCGGGGGATTTTTTTATGGTGGCTCGGCACCAACTGGGTGGCTAAGGTTCTAACCGGTGGCTGAGGCCCTCGAAGCCACGAATCGAAATGGATGTTTTGTTTTGCGTTGCTCAACTTTTTTTTGTCCACGAAGAACGCTAAGGCCGCTAAGTGGTGGCTGAGGTTTTAGTGGGTGGCTGAGGTTCTCGAAGCCACGAATTGAAATGGATGTTTTGTTTTGTTTCGCGTTGCTCAACTTTTTTTTTGTCCACGAAGAACGCTAAGGCCGCTAAGCGGTGGCTGAGGTTTTAGTGGGTGACTGAGGTTCTCGAAGTCACGAATCGAAATGGATGTTTTGTTTGCTTCGGCTACGCTTACTTCGGCTTCGCTCAGCACATCGCAGCACAAGTCGCTCAACTTTTTTTTTGTCCACGAAGAACGCTAAGGCCGCTAAGCGGTGGCTGAGGTTTGGGTGGGTGGCTAAGATTCTCGAAGCCACGAATTGAAATGGATGTTTTGTTTTGTTTCGCTTGTTTCGACTACGCTTACTTCGGCTTCGCTCAGCACATCGCAGCACAAGTCGCTCAACTTTTTTTTTGTCCACGAAGAACGCTAAGGCCGCTAAGCGGTGGCTGAGGTTTGGGTGGGTGGCTAAGATTCTCGAAGCCACGAATCGAAATGGATGTTTTGTTTCGCGTTGCTCAACTTTTTTTTTGTCCACGAAGAACGCTAAGGCCGCTAAGCGTTAGCTGAGGTTTGGGTGGGTGGCTGAGGCTCTCGGAGCCACGAATTGAAATGGCTGTTTTTTTTCGCGTTGCTCAACCTTTTTTTTGTCCACGAAGAACGCTAAGGCCGCTAAGCGGTGGCTGAGGTTTTAGTGGGTGGCTGAGGTTCACGAAGCCACGAATCGAAATGGATGTTTTGTTTCGCGTTGCTCAACCTTTTTTTTGTCCACGAAGAACGCTAAGGCCGCTAAGCGGTGGCTGAGGTTTTAGCGGGTGGCTGAGGTTCACGAAGTCACTATTCCTGAGGATAATATGATAATACAAATCAATGGGCGCTTCGAGAGCCTCGCTTCGTGGACCTCAGCACAGCGCAGCGACCCAAAACTGGTGGCTAAGATTCTCGAAGCCACGAATCGAAATGGATGTTTTGTTTGCTTCGGCTACGCTTACTTCGGCTTCGCTCAGCACATCGCAGCACAAGTCGCTCAACCTTTTTTTGTCCACGAAGAACGCTAAGGCCGCTAAGCGGTGGCTGAGGTTCTGTCTGGGTGACTGAGGCTCTAGGAGCCACGAATTGAAATGGCTGTTTTGTTGTTGTTTCGCTTGCTTCGACTACGCTTGCTTCGACTACGCTTGCTTCGACTACGCTTACTTCGGCTTCGCTTGGTTCGACTTCGCTCACCACAGCTCACCACAGCTCACCACAGCGCACCACAACGCAGCACATTCGCTCAACTTTTTTTGTCCCGCAGATTACGCTGATTTTCGCAGCGATTATCTTTTTTCTCCACAAAAACAAATAGTAGAATGTGTCCCTTATGGAAATGACTCCTGACAGCAAAGAGCTGCGCCCTGATAAACTAGAAATATGCAATGGGAAAATACTACTGCATTGATTTCCTTTGCTTCGGAACGATGGAATTGTGGCCTTATGGTGTTAATTATTTTCCGAAGATTATTTCTAAATAGTAAATATAATACGAATATATCATAAAATTTTTTATGTTTGCGTTTGTGAACTAATTTGATTGTAGTATTAAAGATTTTTTTTATGAAAAAGATGATTCTATTTGCATTGCTTATGATGCTTTCAAGTGTACAACTACTTTTTGCACAGCAGAAAGGAACGCCAATAGATATAGAGAAGGGATTTGAGGCCTCATTTTATCAGAATGGTGCCCGTTTAAATATGGCTAAGTTAAGTCAAATTATGCAAGACAATAATGAAGCCATGACATCTTTAGGGAAAGCGAAAACAAATAAGGCTTTTGCAACTGTTTTTGGCTTTGCTGGCGGTTTTTGTGTTGGGTGGCCACTAGGAACAGCGCTTGGAGGTGGTGATCCCGAATGGGCAATGCTTGGTATTGGTGCCGGATTAATTGTAATCTCCATACCTTTAACTATTGCATATTCGAATCATGCCACAAATGCGGTAAATTTGTATAATGAATCCATTGGAGCACCTGCCAAACAGAATGTGAGTATGCAGTTTGGTATGACCCCAAATGGTCTTGGACTGACAATGCGTTTCTGATTTTTTTTCAATTCCACAGTTTCCATCATTTTTTGGGGATGAATTCGCTTGCTTCGGCTTCGCTTGCTTCGAGGGCCTCAGCACAGCGCAGAACAGGTCGCTCAGCACATTTCGACAAGCTCAATGCATCGCATCGCAGCACAGGTCGCTCATTTTTTGTCCACGAAGAACGCTAAGGCCGCTAAGCGGTGGCTGAGGTTTTAGTGGGTGGCTGAGGCTCACGAAGTCACTATTCCTGAGGACAATATGATAATACAAATCAATGGGCGCTTCGAGAGCCTCGCTTCGTGGACCTCAGCACAGCGCAGCGACCCAAAACTGGTGACTGAGGTTCTCGAAGCCACGAATCGAAATGGATGTTTTGTTGTTGTTTCGCTTGTTTCGACTACGCTTACTTCGGCTTCGCTTGGTTCGACTTCGCTCACCACAGCGCACCACAGCGCACCACAGCGCAGCACATTCGCTCAACTTTTTTTGTCCCGCAGATTACGCTGATTTTCGCAGCGATTATCTTTTTTCTCCACAAAAACAAATAGTAGAATGTGTCCCTTATGGAAATGACTCCTGACAGCAAAGGGCTGCGCCCTGATAAACTAGAAATATGCAATGGAAAAATACTACTGCATTGATTTCCTTTGCTTCGGAACGATGGAATTGTGGCCTTATGGTGTTAATTATTTTTCGAAGATTATTTCTAAATAGTAAATATAATACGAATATATCATAAAATTTTTTATGTTTGCGTTTGTGAACTAATTTGATTGTAGTATTAAAGATTTTTTTTATGAAAAAGATGATTCTATTTGCATTGCTTATGATGCTTTCAAGTGTACAACTACTTTTTGCACAGCAGAAAGGAACGCCAATAGATATAGAGAAGGGATTTGAGGCCTCATTTTATCAGAATGGTGCCCGTTTAAATATGGCTAAGTTAAGTCAAATTATGCAAGACAATAATGAAGCCATGACATCTTTAGGGAAAGCGAAAACAAATAAGGCTTTTGCAACTGTTTTTGGCTTTGCTGGCGGTTTTTGTGTTGGGTGGCCACTAGGAACAGCGCTTGGAGGTGGTGATCCCGAATGGGCAATGCTTGGTATTGGTGCCGGATTAATTGTAATCTCCATACCTTTAACTATTGCATATTCGAATCATGCCACAAATGCGGTAAATTTGTATAATGAATCCATTGGAGCACCTGCCAAACAGAATGTGAGTATGCAGTTTGGTATGACCCCAAATGGTCTTGGACTGACAATGCGTTTCTGATTTTTTTTCAATTCCACAGTTTCCATCATTTTTTGGGGATGAATTCGCTTGCTTCGGCTACGCTTACTTCGGCTTCGCTCAGCACATTTCGACAAGCTCAATGCATCGCATCGCAGCACAGGTCGCTCATTTTTTGTCCACGAAGAACGCTAAGGCCGCTAAGCGGTGGCTGAGGTTTTAGTGGGTGGCTGAGGTTCTCGAAGCCACAAATTGAAATGGCTGTTTTGTTTTGTTTGCTTCGGCTACGCTTACTTCGGCTTCGCTCAGCACATCGCAGCACAAGTCGCTCAACTTTTTTTTTGTCCACGAAGAACGCTAAGGCCGCTAAGCGGTGGCTGAGGTTTTAGCGGGTGGCTGAGGTTCTCGAAGCCACGAATTGAAATGGATGTTTTGTTTGCTTCGGCTACGCTTACTTCGGCTTCGCTCAGCACATCGCAGCACAAGTCGCTCAACCTTTTTTTTGTCCACGAAGAACGCTAAGGCCGCTAAGCGGTGGCTGAGGTTTGGGTGGGTGGCTAAGATTCTCGAAGCCACGAATCGAAATGGATGTTTTGTTGTTGTTTCGCAGAATAGGCGGATTTTTGCAGATAGATTCGCGTGGCTCACTTTTTGTCCCGCAGATTGCGCAGATTTTCGCAGATAAATTCGCTTTGCTCACTTTTTGTCCCGCAGATTTTCGCAGATAAATTCGCTTTGCTCACTTTTTTCCCGCAGATTACGCAGATTTTCGCAGATAGATTCGTGTGCTCACTTTTTGTCCCGCAGATTGCGCAGATTTTCGCAGATAAATTCGCTTTGCTCACTTTTTTCCCGCAGATTACGCGGATTTTTGCAGATAGATTCGCGTGGCTTACTTTTTGTCCCGCAGATTGCGCGCATTTACGCAGAGGATTCTCAGCGATTATCTTTCTTCTCTACGAAGAACGCTGATTTCCCTTCAATCGCTGGCGCGGATTTGTAATCCGTGCCAGCGAACCAAGTTTCAAAGCGGACTGCGGGAAATATTTCTATTGTCCCGCATTTCCCTAAAAGGCTTTCATATCGTTCCCAACATCAGGCCAATAGCCTTTATCTTATAATAAACTTCTGTGTGTTTCTTGCTCCTTCTGCATTGATGCTCAAGAAATAAATCCCGCTTTTTAATCCGGAAAGATCGATCTGCTGCTGACCGGATTGTTGATTGATTTCCAAAGACATGACGGTCTGTCCAATCAGGTTGTTAATGCTGATTTCTCCGGAAATGGCAGAGTTTTCTTCAAAGGAAATAAATGCATAGTCGACCACAGGATTTGGATAAATCCTAAAATCTGCCAATGTTGGTTCATCATCAATTGCTGTGAGCACATCAAGGGCAGTAATATCATCAATATGAATTGTTGCGATAATATTATCGCCGCGAGCACTGGGTTCATTGCTGTGAAGGATGCGCAAAGCAGCTACATTTTCCATAACATCCATATAGGAACCACTGCCAACTACAGAAGTTAAATCTGTTTCAGCGATGGGGAAAGTAACTGCCATATCCATACTGCCTGCCGGAATAATCTGAGCTTCAGTACTTGACATCCAACTGCCGTTTTTTGGATTGTCGGAAGTGCCAAAAGCAAGACGCATTTTAAGGTCTTCACTGCCCGGATTACTAAAACTAACCCGAATACCTACTATACCTTCGCTGATGTAGTTTCCGGCCCAATGTGTCAGCGAAAAAGTATTGAGTTTCCCCATGCTGCCACTACCATCGGCAGCGACTTTGAGTTTGAGACCTTCATTTTCGCCGCGTTCCCAGCCCATAGTGCTGCCGTCATTAAAATCATGCGAGAGGCCACTAAAGACCTGCCCAAAACTTAACGAAATACCCATAAGAAGTAATGATAAAGAGAGTAATATTTTTTTCATAATACCTTGTTTTATATAATTGTTAATCCTGTGTATTAACTATATAACAACGAAATACCCTCTATTGTTTAGAGAATTTTGAAGATAACAGCGTGAATCTATTTTATAGGTGATCAAGTATTAATTTCCTACCGTTTCTGTGATTGCTTTTTCGTACGAAACTTCAGCAACAGCAATATGGCTTACTTCAATGCAAATGAGGCTGAGCTCGTTTTTATCGCCTAATTGTTGGCGTAATTTTTCAATATCACGTTCGGAAATTCCTTTTGCTTTTCCTTTTATGATTTTGTCGTTTACCCATGCGCTGTCTTTGCATGGCGTATGGTCGATATGGCATAAAAGTGTGCCGGCCTCCGCCATGCTGTCGATATAGGCTTTTGGGATGCGTAATTCCGAAGCAATTCCCTGAACAATTAGGTTTTTCTTATAGAAAGTATTGTTAAAATGAACCGATGTGTCGCCGGGAATTAGCTTAATTATCCGTCCATTTTTGGTTTTTAGTTTGAGTTTTTTATGATCAACACCGCATATATGCAATGCAACACCTTCAATTTCAATAGCTTTGCCTGTATAAAGATCAGGATGTGCTATAAGGCTGTCCGCATTAATCCGAATAAAAGATTGCTGCTTATTGCCGCTTTTGCAATTGCTGAGCAACATTATTGAAAGAACTGCCAGCATCATAATCAACAGATGAGGGGATTTCTTGCTTTTCATGATCGCTTATGATTGGTATGTTGTATTAATTTGTTTTGAGTAAAAATGTAAAAGGAATATGCAATCGTTTGCTCCAGGCATCTTCGGAATGATTCGCCCCTTCAAATTTTTGGGTCATCCAGTTTTTCGATGTATATCCTTTTGTCTTCATAACAGCATCCACCTGTTTTTGAAATGGCTCATAGAGTGCATCGAGAGTTTCCGTTCCATAATCAAAATAGAATTTGTGCGTTGCAGGATCGGGAAGGTTTTTTTCAAGATAATCGACAAATGCCTGAGGAATTGGGTTATTTTCTGCATCGAATGTACCGACCCAATGTGTTGATAAACAAGCTGCTCCTCCATATATTTCTGGATATTCACAAACCGCATACCAGCTAATTAGCCCACCCATGCTCGAGCCGGCAATAAAGGTATTCTCTCGCTCTGTTTTCGTTGAATAATGCTGATCAATATAGGGCTTCAGCTCGGAGGTTAGGAATTTTAAATAGCCATCAGAGGAAACATCATGCGAAAACAGGCTATTTTCCCCATAGCGTAATGCTTTGTTAATAAGTGAATCCTGTAAGTTTTTATCGAGCGATTCAAAGGGTTTTTGTGGGAAATAATCTGCATGGCGATCTTCTCCGGCATTCCATACGCCCACAACAATGCACTCCCGTACTTTACTGTCGCGAATTAGTCTGCCCATGACCTCATCAACAGCCCATTCTTGTTTGTTCCAACTTTTTGTGGCATCATAAAGCATCTGACCATCATGCATATAGAGGACAGCATATTCCTTTTCAGTTGAATAATTATCCGGCAACCATATATCTATATTTCGTGCTTTCACAAATTTCGATGGGAAAGATTCGATGCGTTCCAGACTTCCGTCCGATGCTCCTTCGAGGGATATTGCTTCCACCTGAGCGATTGTGTGTAAATACATTAGACTAAGTAAAATGATGAGGTATTTTTTCATAATAGAACTTTATGGTTTTCGGTAAATTGTTGAACAAAGATAAAAATTTCACAGTAAAGACGCATGCAGCTGAATTAAGTTGTATGCCTGTGAAAACTTAATCAGATAATTAGTATTGCTTTGTCGCGACAGTTTGTTTATGAAATAATTATTTAGGATAAGTATTAATTCGAATACCACAATGATATAAAAATGCTTTTCTATTTCCTGTAGATTTTGAACCACCGAATAAATCCTGATGCAAGAACAAAGAGCAGGATCAAAGCGGTAAGCGGAATAATGAGCATATACCAATTTCCAATCAGCGAAGAATAAATGCGTGCCGTGTGAAATTCCAAGGCAACATTCCATAGTGAAATAGGTTGATTTGTAATTTCTTGTGGCATATCAGGGAAGCCGTAATTGTTCCCTAAAGGCCAAGCACCGTGATTATAATCGAAATAGACCTCTCCGATAGGATGATGCTCGCTAAATCCCGAAATGACATATGTTCCAATTGGTGGACCTGAACGCTTGACAGCACGATAAGGCTCTTTTGTAATATAGTCGATAATAATGCCATTGGAATAATTCCAAAGATAAAGTCCTGAAAAAGAGCCTACCAAAATTTTTGTTTTCCCTGCCGCTTTAAAGACATTTGCGCCCATAATGCTTACAGGTGGCTGAACTTTGAAGGCTTTTAATGGGCTTGAAAAATTGTCGTTGCTATAATAAATGCCTTCGGATGTGGATAATACAAAAACATCATTTTCAGGGTCATAATGGATTCTACGTAATTTATCCTGCCAGGGATTTGGGCTATCCAAAATGCTAAATGGTATTTTGCCAACGCGTGCATTTGCAATCGGGATTAATAGGGGAGGGCGCAAAAACATGCCTGTAATGCTTGTAATAATCAGAAATATGATGCTGATCCAACCAATCTTATTATGCCATTTTAAATTCCATTTTCGGGAGTTTCTGAGAGACTCCGCATTCTTGTTTTTCTTTTTCCGTCGTCGAATTATTTTAGGGTAAATGAAATACAGTATGCCACTGATGCACAGAAAAATAATAATAAAACCTACGAGATCTACAATTATTTTTCCGGGAAGCCCCAGCAACTCACCGCTATGGATTAGCCAAAAAGTACGGAACAGACTGGCTTTGTCATCGTAGTCTTCCGGAGCTGGTAACTGCCTGATGATAAAATCTTTTCCATTATTGCTTATGAGTAATTCTGACCGACTGAGGATGAGTAAACTGTCGTTTTTTAAAGCAAAATCACATAAACGCTGGTTGTGTCCTGAAAACGGTAATGGAACCTTAGTCCACAATTTATTACCATTATCAAAGCGGTATAAACCAAATAATGTAGCAGCAAAGAGCTTGTTTTTATACTGAATAAGTTTACTAATTTTCCTATGATCTATGCCTTTTGGAAATCATTTATTGAAATCGCTAAATGTGCTAAAAAGGCTGTCTGTTTGCCAGATCCCAATGTTCCCATAGAGAAAAATCCTATTGTCTTCGGTCTTTATGCTTCCGCGGATGGAGGCATTATTCCAATTGTGATAGTGGTATTCTAAGGGTAAAATATTCCTATTGATATCAAAATGTGAGAGTAAGTCTCTGTGATTCAATATAATTCCGGAAATTGAAAATACAATCAGGAATATGCTGATAATAATGCCAAGCCATTTATGGTATTTTTTAAGAAAGCGCATCATCTTCTAATTGAGTATTTAAATACTTAATTAGGCAAATATAGAAAAAATGATGTATTGGCTTTAAATTTTTTTGAAAACCGATAGAATCAGCTAATTATTCAGGTTAAGTTTTTCCGTTTTCCTCAACGGTTTTTTGAAAGAACTCTCCACGAGCAATAAAATCCCTGAATTTATCGTAGCTCGCAGCTGCAGGGGATAAAAGGCAGCAGCTTCCATTCCCTAAATCTGTAAATACTTTGTTTATCAGGATTTCATAATCATCGCTATGAAATAGTTGAAATCTTTCCGGATAGTATTTTTCAAAATCCTGCATCATTCGTTTTCCGGCCATTCCGGTGAAGAGAATCAGTTTTACCTTTGTTTTTGGTAAAAACTGAATAAGTGAATCATAAGAAATACCACGATCGAGGCCGCCAAGAATAATGCAATCGGTTTCAGGCAAGGCTTTTATGGCGGCTATACTTGCCTCAGGAACAGTAGAAATAGAATCATTATAAAAGTGGATGCCTTTGTGCATTCCTATATCCTCAAGCCTGTGCTTTAGCCCTTGAAATGTTGTGATATTTTTTTCAATATCTTTTTTCGAGATGCCGCAATTTAATGCGCAATGGGCAGCAAAAAGAGCATTTATGTAATTATGGGCTCCTTTTATTTTTAGATCGCTTTGCTTGAAATGAAATCCGGCATCATCCGCAGAAGGAACATAGATTGTTTTGCTCTTAATGCCTTGGAGATGAGTTTTTAGACTATCGTGAGTCAGCAGCAGATCTTTATTGTTTTGATTTTCGAAGATTTTATATTTCGCTTGAAAATACCTGTCTTTGCTGCCAAAATAATCCAAATGTTCTTCAAACAGATTGAGTAACAAAGCAATTTTTGGGCTATGACTGCATTGTTCCAATTGATGGGCAGAGAGTTCATAAACAATTGTTGTGTCGGGTTTTATATTATCAATAATGCGAAATGCAGCGCGTCCGATATTTCCTGCTAAAATGCTATGTTTGCCCCCATTTTTCAAAAGATGGTGGATCAGGCTACTTGTTGTACTTTTTCCTTTTGTGCCTGTAATGCCAATGCTTTGATTTCCGAAAAATTGCAAAAACAGAGCACTGGAAGAAGTGAGCTTTTTCCCTATTACTCCTGCGATGGATTCAGGGATTTTTACGCCCGGTGATTTGATGATCAGATCGTATTTATAAGCAGAAGCAAGGTAGTTCTCTCCATAAAAAAGTTTGATTTCTGGATCAGAACTTACATTTTCTAAGACATTTATATTGCTGTCAGACAATCCAATAGAGCAATTCGGAATATGTTTCTGCAAAAAGGAAAAAACCGCTTTCCCCTCACGGCCAAAGCCAATGATCAGAATTTTTGGATGCTTTGCTAAGTGTTTAATGAGTTGGTCAATCATGAACAGAATATTTTTTCAAATGGGATTTCAGGCAGTGTTCAAAAGCGTCTTCCAGATTATGCTCCGGATTCCATTCATTTAGGAACTGCTTTAATGTGTCAGATTGCTTCGTTTGAATACTGTGAAAAATGTTGTCTTCTTCGCTTTGATGCTTATTAATCCAATGAATTGCTGCCTGCACTTCGCTCATTGTGCCAACACATTCAAAGGGTTTTTCGTCGGCTTCTCCTGCTAGCTGTTGCAATATTCCTAGTAAATTTTTATCCTTTGAAAGATCTTTGCCGAAGATCCGAATAAGGGAATTTTTTTCGATAAACGGACTTAAAATTGTCCATGTAAACAAGCATTTGGGGCAATTCCCACACCATTTATTTTGCTTACTTCCAACATTACAACTCCTGAAATCCGTATGATGCTGCTTGAATCGACTAAGTAAGGCGCCGATTTGCAGCTCATTAAGTGGCCTGAGGAAGCTGAAATAATTGGATGCCAGTCCTAAAGTATTTTTTAGGTAGTTTCTGAAATCGTTTTCGAATTCAATGGATTTTGAGTATTGATGGTTTATTTTGGTTCCGGGAATAGTGGCTTCATTGGCACTGGCTTCATTGGATAAAGCAATATATTTTGCCCCACTCCATTGAGAAGCGAATAAAGTGCTGAATGCTAGTAATGAAGAAAATGGTGTGTGTCCATTCAAATATCCCTGGCTATTTAAATCCAACATTTCTTTATCAAGGCTGCGTTTAAAAAAGATGCAATTCTCTTCACTAATTCCGGCATTTTTTATGCTAGACCGAATGGCGGGAGTTGGATTGAGTGCGAATGGGATTACAGTAAAATTAGAGTTTTGCAGCAGTTCCAGACTCACGATGCTGTCTTTTCCTCCGCCAACTGGCACGAGCACTGCAGAGCTGTTCAGTAGATAGTTGTCGTTCTTTGATTGATTTCCTTCCTTCGTCCTCATATGCAGATGCAGAAAATCGTTTTCCGAAGCATCAATATTATTCAAGTAGAAAAATTCTCCTAAGCCATTGAAATAAAGCTTTTTCCAGAAAAGCAATTGTTCTGGTGTCAAAAAGCCTGCATGGATAAAAACATCGGGAGGACATGCGGTTTTCCAATAACTGATCAATTCGACCATTCCAATATGGAAAGCGAATTGTTTCAAATTGGGAATCCTTATCAATTTTTTTTCATCCAGCAGCGGTGTATATTCGATGGACATTTGCGCTGTAAAGGACGGACCATTTTCCATTGAAAAATTATTTGAGATGCAAATTTTATCTTTATTCATCTCAATATCAGATGATAGAAAATGGAATGCCGAATGCTTTTCGCGCAGCTGTTCAAAGAGTTTTTTATTGTCTTTTTTCTTGTTCATACATTTGGTATTGTTTTTGCACACAACTTAGGCAACCTTTTTGCGTTCTAATGATCTAAGTTTATAATATTGGTCAAAAGTATTAATTTGTAATGGAAGGGGCGCTATTATGAAAGACATGAGTGAATTTTTTGAGGTGAAATACAATAATGTTGTTCCCGAATCGGGAAAAATTCTTATTGCTGAGCCTTTTTTAAACGATTATTATTTTAAGCGTTCCATTGTTTTGCTGATCGACCATAATGATGAAGGTTCGTTTGGGATTGTGCTCAACAAGCCAATGCATATTCAATTTAATGATATGGTTTCAGATTTTCCGGCATTTGATGCGGAAATGTTTCTTGGTGGCCCTGTTAAAAAGGATAGTTTATTTTATCTACATCGATTAGGGGATAAAATTGATGGAAGTGTAAAAATTATGGATGGTGTTTACTGGGGCGGCGATCTCAGCCAAATCCGTGAACTGATTATGTGTAAACAACTAGATTCTTCTGATATTCGATTTTTTGCCGGTTATTCCGGATGGGAGGGTCAACAATTGGAAAGTGAACTTCAACGGGATTCTTGGCTGGTGAGTGATATGCCTGCCTCAATGCTTTTGAAGTCTGGCACGACTGATTTATGGAAATCTGTGCTGCACAAAATTGGAGGTAAATATGCCTATTGGACTCAATTTCCTGTTGATCCAAATAATAATTAGAGCCTTATTCGTAAAATAATGTGATTTGACGATTCTAAATTATTAGATAATAGTATTTTATAATTCTAACAGTCTTTTGATTCGTCGCTTTTTTGGATGCGAATACTCTGCTGCCATAAAATTCCCCCAACAATAATCGCCAGCCCAACAATACTTGCTGGGGTTATTGTTTCGCCCACAATCAATGCAATAAATATGAGTGAAATAAAAGGGGAAAGGTAAATCAGGTTCCCAGTGCGCGCAGTGTTTTTTGAGTAGGTTAATGCTGTAAGCCACAGATAAAAAGTCAGGCCCATTTCGAAAATACCAATATATATGCTGCCCAAAAATCCTTTTGATTCCGGCATCAAATCCTGATGCTTAGATAATTGATATATAAGGATATAAATAAATCCAAACATAAAATTAAGCATGAGTTTACTCTCATTTTTGCGTAAATCTTTGATGTTTAATATCCAGTATAAAGACCATAGAATGGCGCCAAGCAGTATAAAAACAATCCCTTTGATGCTGCTCATGCCCTCAAAACTAAAACTCCCTTGGGTAGAGATAACGATTAAACCTAAAAAGCTCAGGGATATGGCTAGCAAACGGAGAAGCGAAAGTTTTTCTTTGAGAAAAAGAGCGGACATAAGCACCAAAATAATAGGCCAGATATAGTTGAGCGTGCCTGCTTCCTGCGCTGGGAGCAGACCGTAGGCTTCAAAGAGCAAGAGATAGAAGAGAAAAGGGTTGATAAAGCCCATCAGCGCACTGCGGCCAATTTCTTTTAAATTATTTTGACGGAAAATATCCGCTCCGGATTTTATCCAGGAAAAAATCAATAAAAACAATAATGCACTTGCATTTGCCCAAAAAAGCATTTGCCCGCTTGTCGCATAGCCTAATGTGATTTTTGTGGCGCTGCCAATTGTACTCCAGCAAAGTACTGATAATAAGGCGAAAATTAATGCTTTTCTATTGTCTTTCTTCATATTGGAAAATGAATGCCAAAGGTCGTAATTTCTTTAAAACGAAAGCATGACGAAGTGAAATGAATCATGCATATATTGAGAAGGACTTTTTTTGAAAAACAAAGAAAAGAGTAATTTATAAGAATATTACCCTAACTTTGATACAGAAATGCATCAAATTAACCCTAACTTTGATACAGAAACGCATTAGATTAACCCTAACTTTGATACAAATACCTCAAAAAATTAACCTAACTTTGTGCTAAATATAAAGATAATACACTATGTTTAACAGAGAAGCATTGAAGGAATTAAAGAAGTGGAAGGAATCTGAGAACCGAAAGCCTCTTATTCTTAGGGGCGCGAGGCAGGTGGGGAAAACTAGTTTAGTGAAATTATTCGCCAAGCAGTTCGATATCTTTATCAATATGAATTTGGAACATCGAGAGGAAGAGGCCCTCTTTGATAAATCTTCGTCAGTAAGAGAGTTGTTTGATGCCATATGTTTCATAAAAAATATTCAGCCAAAAAGTAATCAAACGGTTCTTTTGTTGATTGATGAAATACAAAATTCGTCGGAAGCGGTAAAGCAGTTGCGGTATTTTTATGAAGATTTGCCTGAATTATTTGTAATTGCTGCCGGATCATTGTTGGAAACGCTGATTGATAAGCAGATTCATTTTCCTGTGGGGCGTGTGGAATTTTTTCCAATTCGACCTGTTAGTTTTACTGAATTTCTTGCTGCAATCAATGAAGCACAAGCTCTTCAAATGATACATCAGCTATCGGTGCCTGATTATGCGCATCAAAAACTATATCAGCTATTTAATCAATATACGTTTATCGGAGGGATGCCTGAAGTTGTAGCATTTTATGCTCAAAAGAGACAATTCACAGGTCTGCAAAATATTTATGACTCCTTGCTTACAAGTTATCTAGATGATGTGGCTAAGTATGCAAAAAATAGTAGTCAGGAGCATATCATCAGACATGTGATCAGGAGTTCATTTTATGAAGCCGGTGATCGAATTAAATTTACTGGTTTTGGGAAATCAAGTTTTAAGTCCAGGGAGATAGGCGAAGCCTTAAGGATACTTGAAAAATCCATGCTCTTACAATTAGTATATCCTGTTACTTCTGCTTTGCTGCCTTTACTGCCGGATAAACGAAAGTCTCCAAAATTGATGATGCTGGATATTGGGCTGGTGCTGCATTTTGCTGCTATTCAAACGGATATATTGAAATCAAATATGATTCAAAAAGGGTTTGAGGGGAAAGTAAATGAATTAGTTGTTGGGCAAGAACTTCTTTCACTTATGCCTTCTGTTCGTTCACAGCTTCATTTTTGGACTCGCAAGAAAAAAACATCAAATGCTGAAGTAGATTTCGTGTACCCATGGAATGATATGCTTGTTCCTTTGGACGTTAAGTCAGGAGAAAGTGGTCGATTAAGATCGCTTCACCTTTTTATGGAACAGGCACCGCATAAGCTTGCCGTGCGTGTATATGGCGGAAAATTTTCCGTGGAGGAGCATTTAAGCTTAGAAGGAAAACCATATCGCTTAATAAATATCCCATTTTACCTTTTGAGTCAATTGAATGATATACTAAAAAAGCATTGTTGATCTGGATAGTATTTCCTTTTATGAGATTTTATTGACTATTTACAGGATTTGTGTTTTTTGCTTTTAATGAAAACAAATCCTATTTACCAGCAATATTTGCCCATTCAGGAAATGTTTGGAGCTCAATACTAAAGACGTAAGTTCCAAGCCACCAGGTCATTAATGTGATAATAATTGCTCCTAAAACATTCAGGACAAATCCATTACGTGCCATTTGTGCAATAGATAATTGACCGGTACCAAACACAATGGCATTTGGTGGCGTGGCAACGGGCAGCATAAAGGCCATACTTGCCGAAAGTGTTGCCGGTATCATAAACAGCAATGGATTTGTTTCTGTCGTAATGGCTAATCCGGCCAAAATTGGTAATAGCATTTCGGTTGTGGCCGTATTGCTTGTAAGTTCTGTCAAGAAAGTGGTCATTAGAGCAATTGCAAATATTACAATAATTGGGTTTGTGTCTCCGATCCATTCCAATTGCTCCCCAAACCACAGTGATAATCCGCTTTCTTTGAAGCCGGCAGCCAGGGCAAAACCACCGCCAAAGAGCAATACAATGCGCCAGGGTAGTTGACGCGCTGTGCTCCAGTCCATTAGTTTTGCTTTTCCCTGTCGGGATGGTAGAGCAAACAGCAGAATGGCAGATGCAATTGCAACAGTGCCATCATTAATAAATGTGGGGTCAGGAAAGAGCTCCGACCATCCCGGAATGGAAAGAGCTCCGAAATTAAGCTTCGACCGAAATAACCATAAAAATGCTGTTGCAGCAAAAATGATCAGGATTTGTTTCTCTGCAATGCTTGTTTTGCCTAATTTTAAGTATTGCCTTTGGAGCACTGAACGATCGAATGATGACCAAGCCTTTTTGTTTTTCGGACGAAAAAGAAGGTAAAGATACAACCATACAATAAAAAAGAAAAGTGCGCTTATCGGTAGGGCAAAAAGGAACCATTGAGCAAAAGTGATTTCCGGTGCAGTAGGAAAATAAATTTGGAAAATACGAGCAAAACTAAGATTGGGCGGAGTGCCTACAAGCGTTGCCATTCCACCAATTGAAGCCGAATAAGCAACGCCAAGAAGCAGGGCAATAGAAAAGCGGTTTACTGATCTCTCGGGAAGATTTTCACGCAATTCGCCAATAATCGACATCAGGATTGGAATCATCATCATGGCTGTGGCTGTATTGGAAATCCACATGCTGAGAAATGCTGTTGCGAGCATAAAACCGAATAAAATACGTCCGGCAGACGCACCTGTAACTAAAAGGATTTTTAATGCAATGCGTTTGTGTACATTCCACTTTTGCATGGATAAAGCAATAATAAAGCCACCGATAAAAAGGAAAATAACATGATTAAAATAAGTGGAAGATACTGTGCGTCCATTCATTACGCCGAATGCCGGAAAGAGAACAACAGGCAAAAGCGATGTTACGGCAAGAGGGACAGCTTCAGTAATCCACCAGAAAGCCATCCAAAGTGCAATGGCCGCCGTAGCGCTAACCGCCCTGTTTCCCGGCTCTAACTCAAAACAAAAATAAATCGTTAGGGCGAGTGTTGGCCCGATTATGATATATAGGTTTTTTCTGCTGATAATTGTCGCCATAGGAAAAGTATAAGCCTCCCCGAAAGTACTAAAAATCGTAGAAAAACCGACTATTCCCTTGAAATTTGATGAGCGATGACAGGATTTCTGATGAATTCCTTAAAAGAGGATATGAAGCACTTCTTCTAAGCTCGTATTTTTGATATAGTTATCTATTTCAAATTCGGAAAGTTTTTCTTTTACAGAGTGATAATCATGTGGTGTTCCTTCCAATGCATGCTCAAGTTCTGCAGGATCGGAATGGTTAAAGAAATCCCCGAAAATTTTTGCTTCGGTTATAAGCCCATTCACTACATTCAAATCGAATTCGACAAAACCACCGGTGGTTTTTGCCAGTTTGCGCAGGCTGTATTTGGGTGATTGCCCAAAGTTCCATTCCCACTTATCGTAACGCTCCGATTTAATCTTATTTATTCCCTTAATATCCTCATCCGTAAGTGTATATGCGACAGCTTCTGAATACATTTCCAGAATGTGATCCATCAGAAGGTCTTTAAAACCAAGGACATTCATATTGTTTTTCAAATGTTCGGAGATATTGGTAACACGGCTTCGTACCGATTTTACGGCTTTATCCTGAATTTGAGCGGATCCACTTTTAAAGCAGCGCTTAAATCGGCTATTTTACTGGAAAACAATAAAGTGCCATGGTGTAATATGCGATTTTTATGCACATGCTCTGCATTGCCGGAGAATTTTAATCCATTAATAACTAAATCATTTCGCCCTTGAAATTCAGCATTTATGCCCATTTTTAGGAGTACTTCCAGAATGGGGAGGGTGTATTTATGGAAATCAATAAGCTGTTCGTCGCTGTTTCCGCTTTTGATGAATGTAAAATTTAAATTGCCTAGATCATGAAATACAGCACCACCCCCGGAAAGTCGGCGCACCACATTAATATTATTATCTTTTACGTATGCGGCATTGATTTCCGCTTGTGTATTTTGGTGTTTCCCAACAATAATACTGGGTTCATTGCGCCATAAAATAAAACAATCTTCCGTACGCTTTTTTAAAAAATATTCTTCAGTGGCAAGGTTAAATTGAGGTTTGGTGGACTCTAAATATATACAAAGCATTTTATTCTTTTTAGTAGATTTTTATAGATAACAACTCAGGTTATATTAAGTTTTAGATTCTGAAAGCACTTACCACTGTGTAAAGCGTCGCAATTCCAATTGGGATTAGCATAAGCCAAGCAATATATTCAGGGAAAAAGAATGCGCTTAGGATACAAATGGCACATATTTTAAAAGCTAAAGAGGCATTTTTTTGAAATTGTTCGATTTTTCGCGGATCGGCTTTATCCAGATTTGGAATATTTGGTTCTGTATTGCGCAGCATTAAAGCGATAATATAAAAAAGTGCGCCCAATAATAGTGGTAAAACTCTTTGAATATCAATATGATAACCTAAATTATATAAAATGCCGTACAAATAAGTCAGATACATGAATACCATCAGAATAATAAACATGAAATGATAGTATTTGGCAAATTTTGTCCCTGAGAATTTTGAGGGATCCATCATAGGAATTACCCTATGGAGAAAAATAAAAATGATGGAGAGCATGGGAACAAAAATGAGTCCAGCTGTTTTTGACATAAATCCATCTGCGACCCCTTGTGCATTCCAATGTGTGGCCATTTCATCGGGGAGCTGTGGGGCAAAATATAGAGCTGTTGCCCACATAAGCGCCCAGATGATTATTATAATGCTAAAGGCGAAATTGGTTTTCATTGCGTTTTTATTCTTATTTTCGTTTTTTATTCAACTACAAATAACGGAATTTTTCATTTTATAATAATGGTAAAAAAAAATTTTCATCCATACAAAAGGCTTCAGAGTTTTCGCTATGCTTTCCGTGGGCTTCGGTATGGGTTTCATAATCAAGTGAATATATGGATTCATCTTCTAATGGCCATTCTTGTTGCTCTATGTGGGTTTTATTTTTCCATCACAAACGGCGAGTGGATTGCGATTCTTCTATGCATAGGTTGTGTTATTAGCGCTGAGCTTTTTAATACAGCATTGGAATACTTAGTTGACTTGGTTTCGCCTGATTATCACCCACTTGCCGGTAAGGTGAAGGATATTGCTGCCGGCGCTGTATTGATTATTTCCATTATTGCAGCAGCAGTGGGTTTGTTGATTTTTATTCCACGTATATTAGAAATGGGCTTAGTATGATTCTAATCGTAGATAGTGGTTCCACAAAAACTGATTGGGTGTACCTGAAAGGGGAGAAGCGTTTTGATGCCAAAACCGGAGGCTTTAATCCAAATTATTTCCCAATTGAAACTTTGTATTCGATTTTTAAAACGGCTTTACCTGAGGAAGTTGATCCTCGGGAAGTGAAGACTATTTTTTATTATGGTTCGGGTTGTGCAGCAAAGGAAAATCAGGAAAAGGTAGCCACTGCTTTAGGTGTGAAATTTACGGAGGCTGATATCAATGTGGCGAGTGATTTATTGGGAACAGCCAGGTCTTTGTGTGGGCAATCGGAAGGGGTGGCCTGCATTCTTGGAACAGGCTCAAATTCGTGTTTTTATGATGGCGCCCTCATCACTAAGAATGTAAAAAGTCTAGGCTGGATTCTTGCAGATTATGGAAGCGGGACCCATATTGGTAAAACTTTAATAACACATTGGTTGTTGGGCACATGCCCCGACGAGATATCAAAGGCGCTTGAGGACGAATATTCCCTCACTCCTGATTTTGTTCTAAAACGTATTTATCAGCAGAATGCTGCAAATCAATATCTTGCTCAGTTTAGTCGTTTTGTTAAGAAGAAGATCGACCACCCATTTTTGATAAAGCTGGTAGAGGAATCTTTTGATTTATTTATACATCATCAAATAGTCCCCTATAAAGTGGAACCTGCTGTTCCGGTGCATTTTTGTGGCTCCGTTGCATTGAGTTTTCAAGAAATTTTAAGAAAATCTTTAGCTGATTATCAATTAAGTATGGGCAGTGTTTTAAGGTTACCTATGGATGGTTTGATCGATTTTCATCATCCCGTCAGGAAATAGTAAACAGCATAATTTGCTGACTGACTGGTGGTTGTATAGCTATTAGAGTGTTGTGAATTTAAAAAAGAAAAAATTATGAAAAAATATTTTAGGGAAGATGTGCGGATTTTATGTCAGGATACCGGCCAAGCTATTTATTATCCTTTTGGAACCCCGCTCTATGAAATTATTGAAAATCAAGGGATAAAAAGAGAGTTTCCTATTTTAGGTGCTTATGTCAATAATAAACTCAGGGAATTGAGTTACCGGATTTTTAAACCAAAAATTATTCGGTTTACCGATATAACAAGCTCAGATGGTCGGAGGATGTATTATCGTTCGCTCTCTTTTGTACTGTTTAAAGCGGTGAAAGATATCTATCCAAAAGCTGTTTTAAATATTGACCATAGTGTTTCCGGGGGGATTTATTGTGAAGTGGAAAATGGGCATCAGCTCGATGCGGAAGCTATTGCAGCAATTCGGCAGCGTATGGCCGAAATTATCGAAAAAGATCTTCCTTTTGAACGTTCTGAATTGCCAACCAAAGATGCTATTGAATTGTTCGTCGAAAATGGTTTATACGACAAATCGAGATTGCTTGCTGGTAGACGGGATTTATTTACATCTGTTTATCGATTGGATAATCGGATTAACTATTTTTATGGTCATTTGGTGCCTTCAACCGGCTACTTAAAGGTTTTTGGTTTGGATGCCTATTATGATGGATTGATCCTTAGAATGCCTGACCCGAATAATCCTGAGCAGCTCTCACCCATGAAAAAGCAGCCAAAATTATTTCATATTTTTCGGGAACATAAAGAATGGGCAAGGCTTATCGATGGCTCGCATGTTGGCCAGTTGAATGAACAATTGAAATTGAGTAAAGCCAGTGAGTTTATTAAAATGGCGGAAGCTTTGCATGAGAAAAAAGTAGTGCGTATTGCGGAAGAAATTGAAGCCTGTAGCCAAGATGTGAAACTCGTTCTGATCAGTGGGCCGTCTTCCTCAGGGAAAACAACATTTAGTAAACGGCTCGCTATTCAATTAAAAGTCGCGGGATTAAAACCCCATGCAATTTCTTTGGACGATTATTTTGTGAACCGGGAGGATAATCCTAAGGATGAAAATGGTGAGTATGATTTTGAAACCATTAAGGCGATTGATATTGAGTTATTTAATTCAAATATATTGGATTTGATGGCAGGCAAGGAGGTGCAGCTCCCTAAATTTGATTTTACTGAAGGAAAAAGGGTGTACAATGATAATACCTTAAAAATTGGGAAAAATGATATTCTGATTGTGGAAGGAATTCATGGACTCAATCCTGAATTAACCGCGCATATTGAGTATAGGCATAAATTTTCTATCTTTATTTCTGCATTAACCCAGATCAGCATTGACCATCAGAACTATATTCCAACAACGGATAATCGTTTGTTGCGCAGGCTTATACGCGATGCACGCTATCGGGGCTATTCTGCTTTGGAAACGCTTAGGCGCTGGCCCAGTGTGCGGCGGGGAGAAGAGAAATATATTTTCCCGTATCAGGAAAATGCGGATGTAATGTTTAACTCTGCTTTATTGTACGAATTGGGTGTGATTAAGAATCTTGCTGTCCCCTTGCTAAAAAGTATTCCTCCTGATGAATTAGAATACAGTGAGGCAACGCGCTTATTGAAATTTTTATCCTATTTCAAAGAAATTCCGGATCAGGAAATACCACCTACTTCGCTGCTAAGGGAATTTTTATGGGGAAGCAGTTTTACTTATTAGTAAGAGTTTGATGTCAAATAAGTTCCGTTCAATGAGGGTTTTAGGTTAAAATATTACTGTTTTATCCAGTTTTTGTTGATGAGCTTTCCATTCCCGAGTAGAATTGTGATGATATAATTCCCTGATTCTAATGATGCTGTGTTTAAATTATTGCCGGGATAATCCATGCTTAAAATGGTCTGTCCTGCAGTATTCGTAAAGAAGATGGATCGTATTTTGGTCGAATTATCCATATCAATTTGGATCTGGTCCAGACCAGGGTTTGGGTAAATATTTATATTCGGATCATTATCTGCTTTTCGATCGGGAATTGTTGTTATTAATCCTTCAGGAGAAACCCTCATTACAATATTGTCGCGGGTAAAATTCTGTGTTAATGCATCATATTTGGTGCCTGCCAAAATGAAATCGCCATTTTCTGCAGCGAGTATATGGCTGAGGGTGTAAAAAGCATCACCCCCATAGAAATGTTCCCATTCGATATTCGGAAAAGCGCTGTATTTTATCAGATGAAACCATGAGTTTTCATTTGAAAAAATATTTCCGTCATGATTGGCAGTTGATCCGGAAAGAAGCCTGCGATCATGCGCCAGAATAAGTCCGGATGTGGATGCAGGGCGGTCTGCTGTATCACCTGATTTTCCAACATGAACCGAGGAACGCGTTATTAGATCATCATTCATAGAGCTGATATAGACATCATTTTCGATCGTAGATTTCGTCATAAACATAAAGTTCCCATTATATAATCCGAGGATATCGCTTGGGGCCGACATGCCTAAATTATAGGTATCATAAGTCTTCGTAATGATGAAATTGCTGTCTAAACGGCTTAGCTGAATTGAGTAATTGTATAAAGGAAATAAAATGGCAGATAATGTGAATCCTGTGCCGGAGGGAATAAAATTATATGCCTTGCAACTATGGTCCGGATCATACACTTTTTGTTGGATTAGACCAAAACGTTTGTTGATTTTTAGAAAAACCATCTGATAATGCAATGCGGCCCTAAAATGTAAAGTGCTGAGTACAAAATGCTCCCCATCATCAATGATTTGGGGTTTTGTCATATCTATAATATGATATTGCGATAAGGGGATCAGCATCATCCTGCTAAAGACGGCATTTTCATTGATGTGATAAATCGCTAGGCAATTCTCCCCGGTAAGGTTTTTTTCATTGCCCATTAAATACAGTTCGTTATTGAATTTAAGGAATTTATAAAATAAACGATTGTTGTCTGTTTTGGGATATCGCTGGCTCAGTATTTCTCCATCAGCACTTAAAACACTAATACGGTTGATGCCTTTTGTTAAGTCAGGCGTTTCATAGATCCATTCCAGGACATAAATATAGCCATTGTCTTCTTCAATATCTGCAACACTCTGATCGTCAATATAGGGGATGAGTTTCGAAAAAACCTCCTGAGCTATTAATGTGGGGCTAAATTGTACAATAAAAATACAAATCGCAATGAATAAATATTTTTTTCGCATAGAGTATAAATTGGATTGTCTTTGTGGACTTCGAATCATACTTCTTAAACAGGCTAAATGACAAATGGTTGCTTTGTTTGCGGGAAAAATAGTTCTGTGAAGTTTCCAAGCTATGGGAAAGATACCTGTGCTATTCTTTTTCGATTGCTTATCAAGTTAATTTTTAAAATGAGGTGTTCAATTGAGTACTTAGGCTAAGCAATGAAATTCAGTATATTTCAATGAATGTTGTTTTAGATTTCTCCCTCGGTCATCTTATGTTTGTAATTTAATGAGTGTTCTATATCAAAAAGAATATAAAACACTGTAACTAAGAAAAATGACCTCAGTCGAAAAGACAAGATGGTGAAATATAGATAGACAAAAGTGGCGCGCGGACATATATATTTTAAAGTTATTGTGTCCGCGCGCCACTTTTGTCTGCTCCCTAACGAATCCTGTCTTTTCGACCAAGGGATCAAAACGAAGTGAAGATCCTGCGGGAGAAATCTAATTATCAATGTAACAACCGATTAGGTTAAGTATTTATTTGAACACCTCAATTTTTAAAATTGTTATATCCATTTCTGAATATTTTTTTTCGTCCATTCCGGATATTTTTTCAAAAAAAAGCCGTGCAGAATAAATTATTTGCACGGCTTTGTTCAAGTTTAGGCTGAATTTTATTTTACAGCGATGCATTCAATTTCGACCATAACACCAAGCGGAAGCTTAACAACACCAAAAGCAGCACGTGCCGGTGGGTTTTCTGTGAAAAAGCTGGCATAGACTTCGTTCATGGCTGCAAAATTGTCCATATTATCGAGCAGGCAAGTGCATTTCACAACATTTTCGTAGGTGTATCCAGCTTCTTTTAGGATAGCACCCATGTTTTTTAGAACTTGTTCTGTCTGCTCTTTGATGCCGCCCTCAACGATTTTTCCAATGGCAGGATCAACAGGAATTTGTCCACTTACATAAAGAGTCCCATTGGCTTCTGTTGCTTGTGAATAAGGCCCAACCGCTTTGGGCGCATTTTCAGTATGTATTATTTTTTTCATAATGCTATTATTAAGTGCAGCAAAGGTAGCAGAAGATCAGGGAAATTCAAAATAAGTTAGGGCCGTATTTTTGTATTGAAAGACTGATTATGAATATCGTTAATACGGATCTTTCATATCGATTTATACTTATAAAGGCCTAAGAAATACTTATAAAACAATAATTTGTATTCCGAAATTTAATACTCTGCTTTCTTGGATAAGATAGGGCTTTTGTGCCAAAATTGCTTGAATAAGGAACTTTACTTTTTGATGGAGAACTTATAAATAGTTTTATGCTTATATACTTCCCCGGGATTTAAAAGTGTAGAAGGGAAATGTGGCTGGTTTGGTGCATCCGGATAGTGTTGTGTTTCGCAACAAAAGGCTGAACGGTAGGTATATTTAGTTTGATCGTGGCCAATTTCACTCCCATCTATCCAATTGCCTGTATAAAATTGCATGCCGGCTTGATCTGTAATTACTTCCATTATTCGACCTGTTTCAGGCTCGAAAATTTCTGCTGCTTTTTGTAAATTGCCGTCATTATTGAGTATAAAATTATGATCATACCCTCTTCCCAGCTTTAATTGCTCATGATCCATATTTATGTCCCGACCGATGGACTTTGGGGTTCTGAAATCAAATGGTGTTTCTGAAACATCCATAAATTCCCCTGTTGGTATCAGGTTTTTATTTACTGCAGTGATGGAGTCGGAATTTATTTGAGCTATATGTTGCAGAATATTTGATTTTCCTCCATCTTTTAGGTTAAAATAGGAATGATGCGTCATGTTGATGACGGTGGTTTTATCTGTAGTTGCTTTATAATCAATTATTAATTCATTATTATCTGTCCACTGATAGTGTACTTCCACCTTTAGTTTTCCGGGGAAGCCTCCTTCCATATCCTCACTAATATAGCTTAAAAGCAGCTTGTTTTTTTTGTCTTGTATATCCTGTTTTACCTGCCAAAATACATTATGGAAGCCATTTTCGCCACTATGGAGATTATTTTCGCCATCATTTTTTTGTAGGAAGTAGGTTTTATCATCAATTTTGAAGGAGGCTTTCGCGATGCGGTTAGCGTACCTTCCAACGGTTGCGCCAAAAAACGCATCTCCACTTAAATATTCTTCCGGATTGTCATAACCTAAAACGATATTCCCCTTTTTGCCGTCCTTATCGGGAACAATGATTGACATGACTTTAGCACCAAAGTTTGTGATTTTTACAAGGTTTCCGGATTTGTTTTCCAGTGTGTAGCAAATGGGTTTAGTGTAGTGCATTTTATAATGATTTTAAAAGCAAATCTACTGAAATTTTTTGTGAAGTGAAAAGTTGTCACGGCTTTATTGATCCGTTTATTTGGCGATTTATTATTGAAAATGCAATCGTTCGCAAGGGTATTTTAATTTTTCTTTGGGGCATTTGCCTTTGATCCACCATGGGATGCCAAATCGAATCGAAAAATAAAAGTCCATTCCGTAAAAATCATTGAGGCCAAGAAAAGTGCCCAATTTATCGGTGCCCATTGTTATGCCCATCCACCGAAGGTATAATCCAAGTCGGGGAGTTGTTAAATTATAAAACGAAAGAGGAAAACCCGCTTCGAATTTTAAGCTTTCATAACGTGGTGTAATGTACAATAAATTAGGGCGTTTGATTGGGGATATTGGCAATGCTAAGACTGAATATGCGTTAAGATACCAATTTTTGCGCATATGGTAATCAAATTGGCCTGATAAGACGGCCGGCAGCATCATTGTGAAGGATTCAGATGTTAATGATGCCGTTGGGTTTCCGTAAAAGCGTGTGCTTATGTCTGTTAAAGCAGATTGTACATTGTCATAAGTAAGCTTGTCTATATTCTCCCAATAATATTTTATTTGATCGTATGAGTGCACTTGGGCATTTGTTTTAAAGGATAATAAGCCAAGATCGAGGATGGAGATTCCAAGGCGAAATTTATAGGGTACAAAACGCATCTCGCAAGGTCTGGTCACTTTTTGCCATTGGAGTGTTTTTTTTGCACGCAACCAAGTGTATCCAAGATCAAAGGAAAAACCGCTACCTACTTGCAATTGATTATCAAGTAGTTTGTTTGTGTTATAGTTTATCGGACTGGAAAATGATACTTCTGCATCAAGATTCCGAATATCCAATGTGCTATCATTTTCAACTACATAGGAAAAATCTTGCAGATTGAGGTCAAAGCCTTCATATCCAAACAATAACCGGAAACTGATGCCCAATGATTTCCAGTTCCATGCACGGCGTTCTATTTCGCGGCTGTAGCTAAGGCCAAATTCGCCATAACTTAGCGATGCAATACGGACCTCCGATTCATTGTATAAAATATTATGCTGTGGTTTATAATCAAATCCATAATATGCAAAGTTTAAAAGGGACTTTGGAATGGAAGTGCCCGAGCTCATGCTCCTGAAACCGAAATGGATAGCAATTGCATATTTTTCTTCAACCATCATAAATGCAGGCCCTAATACACGAACAGAGTTATAGAAATTGGAAAAATCAACATCTTCACGAATTAGTACAGGTTTTTCCTCAAGACCATAGGTTTTTGTGCTGATTTTTCCCGTGAGCAACTTCAGTACAGACATGTCTTCAGAGGGGAGATAGGCTGTATTGTTCTGCAGAAAAACATCTGCACCAATGAGGTTGAAGTCCCTATATAAATAGCCATGAAGCATTGAGGAAGGATTTGCGTAAATCCCATTCACACCGGAATAATTGCCGAGAACCAAACCCGGTATTTCCTGAGCGTGAACTAGAACTTGCGCTATACAAAAAGATAAGATTGTTATTAGACCTCTCTTCATTCAGACATATAACGCCAGAAAGGGGATTTAGTTGTGTTAATAAGCTGTTATTCAGAATATTTACATTTTTGAAAGATGACAAAAAAAGCCCAAACCAATGGCTTGGGCTCTGCCATTAAAATAGTATCTTCGTTAGACATTAAAACGAATATGGAGGATATCGCCATCCTCAACAATATATGTTTTGCCTTCGAGTTTAAATTTTCCTGCTTCTTTCACGGCTTGTTCCGAACCATATTTGATGAAATCATCATATTTCATAACTTCTGCACGAATAAAGCCTCGTTCTAAATCGCTATGAATCACTCCACTGGCTTTTGGAGCGGTCATTCCTTTACGAATTGTCCATGCTTTTACTTCTTTAGGACCCGCAGTGAAGAAGGATTGTAATTTAAGGATGGTGTATGCACTTCGGATGAGCCTATCTACACCGGGTTCTGTAAGTCCGGCATCCTCCATAAATTCTTTTCGGTCTTCTTCATTGTCAAGTTCAGCGATTTCTGATTCTAACTGTCCGGCAATTACCAGCACTTCAGCATTTTCTTGCTGTACAGCTTCTTTGATTTTTTCGACATAAGCATTGCCGGAAGTGGCTGAGTCGTCATCTACATTACACACATAAATTACTGGTTTGAGTGTAAGCAGAAAGAGGTCATCGAGGTATTTTTTATTCTGTTCTGAGACTTCAAGTTTGCGGGCATTTTCGAAATTTTCAAGATGATCTTTCACCGTCTTTAGAAAATCGACGCCATTTTTTGCATCTTTATCCCCGGTTCTGGCCATTTTTTCCATTCGAAGGATTTTTCGCTCAACAAGATCAAGATCACGTACTTGTAATTCGAGATCCACAATTTCCAGATCGCGCACAGGGTTAACAGAACCTTCAACATGCGGGAGGTTTTCATCATCGAAACAGCGTAATACGTGAATAAGCGCATCAACTTGTTGAATATCGGATAGGAATTTGTTTCCAACGCCTTCGCCCTGACTTGCTCCTTTAGCGAGCCCCGGAAGGTCTACAATTTCGACAGTAGCAGGAACAACTTTTTCGGAGTGGATCAGCGCGTCGATGGCAAAAAGCCTCGGATCAGGAACATCGACCATGCCAATATTGGATTTGGTTGCACTAAAAGCATAATTCGATGCTTCAGCCTTTGTCTTTGAAATACAGTTAAATATTGTTGTTTTGCCTGTATTTGTCAGGCCTACAATACCACAATTTAATGCCATAATCTAAAAATTTGCGCAAAGATAACTAAAAAGCTTTGGCTAATGCTCCACCCACGGCGCTTGGGTTCAATTATATTTCATTTATTGAGTTGTCTTTAAAAATCCTTTCTCAACTTTTGATGTTCTTCAAAATCTACATATAATCGTTGCAAGTAGTAAAACCAAGTTCTTCCAGTTCCTGAAGAATGCTTTTTAACATTTGGCGCTTTTCGTGATAGGGTAGAAATCCCGATTTAAAGCCATTAATCACAATGTCTTTGATGTCTTCTTTGGTGAATCCATAGCGTTCAACGGCAATCATATATTCATCGCTTAATGTAGTATTGGAAATCAGACGATTATCTGTGTTTATTGTTACGCGTAACCCCATATCAAAATAAAATTTTACAGGATGGCTTTCCCAATTTTGTACCGCACGTGTTTGAATATTTGAAGTAATGCACATCTCCAAAGGCACGCGGTGGTCATTTACATAATTAAATAAATCACCATTTTCGCGGAGTCGTGTTCCATGACCAATACGATTTGCAGAAATATAATGCAATGCCTGATGTATCGATTCCGGCCCATAGCCTTCTCCGGCATGCACAGTAGTGTTGATATTATTGTTCACGATGAGATAGAAAGCTTCTTTATGGTCTTTGGCCGGATAGTCTTTTTCTGCACCTGCAAGATCAAAACCTACAATGCCCCTGTTTTTATAACCTACAGCTAGCTCTGCGGCTAGATAGGATTCTGCAGGATCATTATGGCGCAAACTACATAAAATAATGCCAATGCGAATATTAAGATTTGATTCTGCCCTTTTTTTGCCATCCAAGACAGCATCCACTACATCTGTCAACTTTAAGCCTCTGTTAATATGCAAGATCGGGGCAAAGCGAATTTCCAGATAACGAATATTTTCATTCGCGCAATCTTCTGCAAGTTCGTATGTTGCACGCTCGAGCGCTTCGCTGCTTTGAAGCACACTTGTCGTATAATCAAATGGTTTTAGATAGTCTTCAAGGCTTGTAAAATGATCACCGGCCATAAGCATTTGACGCAATTCTTCCTCATCGTATGTCGGTAATTCTATTTCTTCCTTTTTTGCAATATCAATCATAGTGGCCGGGCGCAAAGAACCGTCAAGATGACAATGTAACTCTGCTTTAGGCATTTTTTGAATAAGCTCTTTTGTGATTGTTTTCATAGTCGAAATATTTTTTTAAGCGGTAAAATTAGTGAGACTTATTGTTCTGAGTGCAATTTTTCTGAACTCGTTGTCGCATAAACGCTGCCATCATACATCGCTTGTGCTGTGGCTGAGCCTGCTGTAAACTCTCCACTGGCGACAACTCTGGCCATATAGCAGAGTCTTTGGGTTTTTGGACGAGCATCCAGAAAATAAAGAATCCGGTCGTCACGAATATCCGCATATTCTGCCGAAACAGGATTCATTTTTTCTACCCAAGGCAAGGCAGCATGTGCAGTAATTCGTGGGTTTTCTATTTGAAAACAAGCAGGAAGCATATCTGTAAGGGCAATGTTTTCGACATATTGGCCGGAAATACTCCTGAGCTCCAGCATGACAACAATAAGCATACCGGGCTCTAATTGCCCATCAGTAATTTCTGTGCCATCCCTTTTATAGTAAATGCGTTTAAGGCTTAAGCCGCTGGCAGATGCTTTTGTTTGCATTGAACTGCTAATTCCGCTGGCTTCATAAGAATAATAAACATTGGCCTCTCCTTTGTTTTCAATATGTATATTCTCATCGGATTGTAATTGGTCAAAATGCACTGATTTCTTTTTTAATGTTTTTTTCTCGCCTGCAATATCCACTATTGCATTTACTTCCTTATTGATGCTGAGTGCGCTGAGTTTGCCAAGTGCAAGAAAGGAGAATGATAATTCTTGGGTTGATAGCCATTGGCTTCGATTTAAGTCTTGAATTAATGCCTTGGCAAGTTTTGGTACATTGGGCGATGCATCATCAGTGATTAAAGTAGCCATAAGGCTTAATGCTGTATTTCTGATCGTTGAGCCAAAACTCTCATCTTTTTCGCCTGCAGATAAATATGCCTCTGAGAGATCCTTTTCCAGAATATTGAAGGTGTTCTTTTCGCCGATAGAAGCATAGGCTGCTGCCAGAAGCGTTTTCCCGGAAGTGCTGAGCAGTTTTTGATTGTTTTTATAGAAATTCATCATGGCAATTTCCGGTTGATGATTGATGGCCAGAACATAGATCGCATAGGGGATTTCTTCCGGCACAAAGCCTTGGTCCACATGATAAGTTTGCTCCGCATCTGCAGTAGCTTGACGGACTTTCAACATCTGCCTGATATAATGCAATAGCTTCTGCTCCATATTTTGCGATACATCAAATCCTTTCAATTTTGCTTCGCTTAGGAAATGTGCTGCATAAATATCTGCCCACAGACTAATGCGTGTTCCTCCCGGCCAATAGCTAATGCTCCCATCTGGTCTTTGCATGGAATGAACTCTGTTGATCGCTTCACGAATGACATAATCCGGATTTAGTTCACTTTTGCCATTAAATCTGGTCATTTCTTCCATATCACGATAGTAGAGCAGAGGAAAAGCACGCGAAACAGTTTGTTCCAGACATCCATAAGGATAATCAATAAGCTCCTCAAGGCGTTTTGCAAATGCTGCACTGAAAGTAGCGCTGACTGTCAGGCTTCTGTTTGCTGTTGAAGGAATAAAATCATCCGTAAAGCCTTTATCGAAAGTGCTTCCCGGAGCGACGGTTCCGCTTTCGTAAATACTTGATGCAGAAGATGAAGGGCGTATTGGGATATTTATTTCTTTGTTAATTGTTTCACCATTTGCATTAAGCTTTAAGTTAATATTTGCTACTCCTGCTTTATCCAAGGCAATAATCGAAGTGTAGACGGTTTTTTCTGTTTTTGATGGGATTGTAATATCCTGTTGCGCACCGCTTCCAATATGAAGCAGCTCATCCGCAGAGATGCCAATATGCACTTTCATCGCCTGATTTGTTGTATTGCTTAAAGTGATCGGCATTTTTAATTGATCGCCAAAGGAAAGAAAAACAGGGTCGCCTGTGCTAACCACCAAAGGATCAGCAATGGTCATAAATGATGTGACAGACCCAAAACTGTTCTCCTTTGCAGCGATGGCCATCAGTCGCACTTTTCCACTAAAATCGGGTATGTCAATTGTAAATTCTGCATTTCCTTTGCGATCTGCTATTACTGGATGTTTCACAATGCTAAGCAAGTGGAAATCTTTTTGACCAAAGGGGTTCATGTTTCGAGACATTTCGGAGCCTAAGCCTCCACCTGTAGCGGTTTTTAAATTTCCAAGATTTGGGAAAAGCCGCGCATAGAGATCATAAGCTTTAATTTCTAATGCCCTGGGTGCATAAAACCATTTATAAGGGTTTGGGGTTTGATAGTTGGTGAGTTGTAAAATCCCTTCATCCACGGCATAGAGCCAAACCTTTGCGCCTTCTTGCGTTTGCAGGTTTATATGTTGTTTTTTGCCAGACCGACTTTTTTCTGCTGCCGTAATATCTATTGTAAGCTCATTGTCTGGGTCTAAAACTTTAACCATATGATATCCATGAGCAACAGTCAGCGGGATTTGTTTCTTTGATGAGGGCTTAAAAGCAGTTGCCGTAATAAAGATATTTGGAATATAGTCGTTGCCTAAATCGATTTCAAGCTGAGCAGTTTTGTCTTTTAGCTCAAGATTATAATAATCAAGTACTTGATTACGCTCGATTGTCACTAAGAGTTTTCCGTCAAATGGTGCAGTGAAAAGCAATTGTGCCTGTTCCTTCGGGCTATAAGTATCTTTATCGGCTTTTACTTCGATTAAACCATCTTTGTCAACGCTAAATGATGAATAATCGGTGTCGCCCCATCCATAGGCATAAAAATCTGTTGTAGTGCATCCGCTTCCGCCACGCGCACTAAGTTCAATAGAATATCGCCCTGATTTTTGGGGTGTGAAAGTGATGTCTTTTTGTTTGCCATCAAAACTGATTTGTTCATTATAAATAAGTTCTTTGCGTTCTATGCTGTTGTATTTATATCCGTTATAGCTTTGCTGCATCACGGTTTCGTAAAAAATCCGGTAGATTTTCAGGTCAGCATCGGTTTTTTCTTCTACGCCATTTTTATCCAATGCAATGGCCTTGAAAGTGTATTCTTGTTTTGTGGCAGCCCAATAATCAGAGAGCTGCAAGCCAAAGAATAATTTTTGTGTCGAAAATTCAAAGTTTTGATTTTTGTATACCGGGCGTCCATTTTCATCAAATACCGTCACAAAAACACTACCGCTAAAAATTCCAATACCTTTTTCTGCTTGGAGTTTCCATTTTTGTTCAAAGCTCCCGTCTTCTGCTGTTTTTCCTTGTCGGTATGCATCACGAAAATATAAGGATTCATTTTTTAGGGGTGTAAATGTATAATCGGGGTATTTGTTCGATTTAAAGAGCTTCCGTTTCAGGTCTAATTGCACATCATATGAGCGTCCTCCTGCCGGTGGGCCAAAGAGGTTCATGGCTTTTCCTGTTAGAATTAATGTGTCGCCACGATATAATTGCTTCTTATTTAGTTCTGCTTTGATGCTTATGCGATCCGGGATAAAGGACTCGACAAGATATTTCCATGAGTTTAACAGCAACTTACTTCCGCTATAAACATCAAGGTTCCAGCTTCCTGAAGGGGCACTTGGGGGGATAATCAGTTGGCCTTCTACAATTCCTTGGTCATCTGTTTCGTGCCTGAAGGATGCAAATTTTTCACCATTGGGCGATATTACATCAATGCTCAAAGGAAAACCCGAAGCAATATTCCAATTATTATCACGCAGGATTACAAGATAATCGAGGGTATCCCCCGGACGGAAAATATTTCTTGGCGCACTAATAAAGGCATCATAGGGCATTTCTTTTCGTCCCGATTCTTCAAAACGGCTCATCGAAACTTCATTATCATCAAGAATGAGATAATTAATGTCATTGCCATATTCACTGATAATCATCGCCGGCTTGAAAACCCCAATGGCTTCCTTTAAATTATGGATGCATAAAACCCCTCGCTCGTCAGTGGCGGAGGTAAATACTTCCTGATTGGAGCGGGAAATGATTTTAACAACAGCCTTGCTTGTGGGCTCTCCTGAATGCAACGAACGAATAAAAACATTCAGATTATTATTGCCTACATGGGCAATGATGCCAATGTCAGAACATGAAAGGGCTATATCATCAGAAATCCATGGCTTGTCTGGATGTGATAAGCGTATAATATACATTCCGTTGAAATTGCTTTCGTGTTGTATCAAACTATCGGCAACAAAAAAATGATAAATCTGCCCGGAATGTGGGAGTTGATCGGTTTTGATTTCTGTCTCCAAAACCTTAAGCCCGGCTTGTTTGTTTTCAGGATAAAGGGTATAATCATGGTAATTGCCATTTTCATAGGTATAATCCCACTGGCGACCCTCTCGGAAATATTCCATAAGATTATTGCTAAAAACTTTAAATACAGTAAGTTTCAGCTTATCCATTGAGATAATTTTTACAGCAAGTTTTTTGCTGCCTTCTTTAGGGAGAAAAATGTCGTTTCGATCAACAAATTGAAGGTAAGGAACGGTGCTTTGAAATCGGATTTCTTCTCTATAATCCCTATCCAGGCTGATGCCGGCATCGGAACGCATATTTTTTGAAATCGTGAGTTCATAACGGATATTGGTTTCAAAATTTCCACTAATGCTTAGCCCGCTTTGGGTTTTGGTGATATTGCTTGCAATCCATGGTTCGATGCTGATTAAGGAAGATACTTCCGCATTTGCCACAGGGCTTGTTGTATTCACGCTTATCGTTCCGATCCCATCCTCAAATTGTTGCTCAACAGAGACAATGTCCATTCGTCCGGATTCTGGAATTTGAAGGCTTTTTGTGATGGGCATCGTTGTTTTTTGTCCACAATCTGTGCAACCGAGCCCGGCAGCAATATTTAAATTGAGGAACAAACCTGCAACAAATGGCCCTTTGGAATCTAATCTTAATACAAATGGTTGTGTACTGCTTGTTTCTTCGATTTGCCAATCGACCTCAATTCCCTGATGTTTTAATTGCAATAATCCTTTCAATCGTTCTACTTCAAGAGGATAATTAAAATCAAGCAATAAATACAATTGATTGCCATTATTTGTGCTCTTGAAAAAGAGGCGTGCATCTTTAAGGGCCAATGGGGCGGTTGAGAGTTGCTCATGCCACTCTTCCGGAATATTGCTTGCGTTTTTAAAAGCGTCTTTGTTGAGTTTTACTTCGTAGGTCGTAAATGGATGTAGCCCTTCACTGGGGTAAAAGAGTAGTTTATCGGCGCTTTTCCATTGGTAATTCCCTGCAAGGGTCGGTTGAAAAGTGAAAAATTGTCGATCTGTTGGTGCAAGGCTATCTGTAAATATATCTGTTTCAAATTCAAAGAGTAATGGACTGTAAAGCCCGTCAATTTCCTGGAAATTAGTATGCACAATTTGCGCTTGTTTCTTGCTTTCCGAGCATGAAGCCAATATTATGAGCAACATGATGATTGATGGAAGGATCTTTTTCATTTGCTTGGGTTTTCTGATTATTGCTTAAAAGTAAACAGAATTTGGGGAATTCAAAGCGGCTTCAGGAAAAAATATTGTTCTTATGGTAAAGCTGATATCCTCAGAAACGCGATGTCTTATGTGATTTGTACGATCTTTCACGAAAAAGAATGAAGCGTATTATATTGCATAATTCATAAATTTTTTTCAAATGGGTCTTTTATTTTATTAGCTCGGGCAGGCACTTCTATTTTACCTTATTTTTGCACAGGCATTGGTTCAATGAAACCGGGCTACAAAAAATCTATATGCTTATGAATAATTATGACATCTCAGAAATATCAGGCATTGCAGTGCATAAGATTGGAAATAAACTCAATAATGAAGGAATTCTCCTAGCCAAAGAGTGCCTTCGAGTTGATGAGGATATTCAGGAACTCTTGATTTCCTATTTTCTCTCACCTTTTAAATCTGATGAGTATTACACTCTGTATCACGATAGTGATGTGAGCCTAAATGAAGTCTATGCTTATGCTTCAGCGCTTTTTGAAAATCCTGATCGATTGCTCGAAGAATCTGTGCTTATGGCCAAGCATCTGTATGAAAACAGCTCGCATCCAAAAATTAAAGGTGGGGAGTTGTATACGGTTTATTTTCGCGATTGTGTAATCGATGGGGAAACAGTAGATGCCATTGGCTTGTTTAAATCGGAAAATAAAGACACTTTTTTGAAAGTCTACCCGCGTGGTGATGCTTTTGAAATTGAAAGTGAAACAGGGATCAATATCAATAAACTCGATAAAGGTTGCCTGATTTTTAATACGGAAAAGGAAAATGGTTATGTAGTAACTGTGGTCGATAATACCAATAAAAGCAGTGAAGCCCAATATTGGATGGATCATTTCCTCCATATCAGGCAAAGACGAGATGATTTCTACCAAACCCAAAATGTACTTAACCTCTGTAAAGATTTTGTGGTGAATGAACTGCCGGAAAAATTTTCAATCAGTAAAGCGGATCAGGCCGATCTTTTGAATAAATCGGTGAAGTTCTTTAAAGAAAAGGATTCTTTTGATATGGAGGAATTTACGGAAGAGGTAATGGCGCAATCTGATGTTGTTGAGGAATTTAAGAGTTTTAGAAATCAATATCAGGAAGAAAGTGAAACTCAAATTGCCGATAATTTTGAAATCTCAAATACCGCTGTGAAAAAAGAAGCAAGAGGGTTTAAAAGTGTGATTAAACTGGATAAAAATTTTCATATCTATATCCATGGCGACCGTGATCTTGTAGAGCAAGGCCGCGAGGCAAATGGGAAAAAATACTATAAACTCTTTTACGATGAAGAGCATTAAAAGAATGTAATTGGGATCTAACTGCGCTTAAAGCATAAATCACGATGCCGAAAATCTTTAGTACTTTTGTTGGTTAAGAACAAATAGCAAGTATAATGACAGAATTCGCATTTGCAAAGCATATTCAAATAGGGGATAAAACCATTGGTTCGGGTCAGCCGGTTTTTATCATTGCCGAAGCCGGGGTAAATCATAATGGCAGCATGGAGAAAGCACGTCAGTTAATCGATGTGGCTGCTCATGGAGGGGCTGATGCCGTTAAATTTCAGGCATTTAAAACAGAAAGCCTGATTCTCGATCATGTAGATAAAGCACCCTATCAAAAAGAACAAACCGGCCATTCGGAATCCCAGTTTGAAATGCTAAAAAAGTTGGAAATAAATAGAGCTCAGAACAGGGAACTGATGCAATATGCGGAACAAAAAAAGATATTGTTTTTAACAACTCCTTTTGATGAAGATAGCTTGGATGAGCTTGATGAATTAAATCTTCCTGCCTATAAAATTGCATCCACCGATACGACCAACCTTCCGTTTTTAAAGCGTATTGCAGCCAAAGGGAAGCCATTAATATTGTCTACCGGAATGAGTTATTTTGCTGAGGTTCAATTGGCTCTTGATGAAATTGCGCCTATCAATAATCAAGTTGTTTTGCTGCAATGTACGGCAAATTATCCGCTTCGCGATGAGGAAGCAAACCTTAATGTGATCAAAACATATCAGGAACATTTTGAAATGCCTATTGGCTATTCTGATCACACCACTGGCATAGGCGCTTCCCCTTTTGCGGTTCCTATGGGCGCTTGCGTTGTTGAAAAACATTTTACACTGGATACATCTGAGGAAGGCCCGGATCATTCTGCGTCCCTAAATCCTCAGCAATTAGCCGATTATGTGCAATTGATCCGAAAAGTGGAGAAATATATGGGCACATCAGTAAAAATGCCTTCTTTTGATGAAACCCAAACACGACCTTCTTTGCAGAAATGCCTTGTGGCAAAGCGTGATATCAAAAAAGGAGAACGCTTTACGGAAGAGATGCTCGTAGCGAAAAGAACAGGAGGCAAAGGGATTTCGCCGCTCTACTATAAAGATTTGCTCGCTTGTGTAGCAAAACGTGATTTTTTGAAAAACGAAATTATTGTTCATCATGAAGCCTAATGTTGTTCTTTGGGGCGCAGGTGGTCATACACGTTCGCTTATTCCTGTGGTTCAGGCAAATGCCCTGACTGTAAAGGCTGTATATGATGATAGTTTTCATCCTGAAAAGCCTGAAATGATTGCCAATGTTCCATTATTGGGAACTATTGCCGATTGCGCTGGAAAAGAGCTTGTTGTATTGTCTTTTGGCGATGCTGAAAAACGAGCCGGATATTTCCAGAAATATCATGCACGGCTTCTATTGGATAATATAATCCATCCTTCTGCAATAATTGAGGATTCTGTTCAGATGGGCAATGCCAATCAAATATTTGCGGGAACGGTTCTTAATGCCCAGGCAAATATTGGTGATAATAACATTATTAATACCGGGGCAATTATCGAGCATGAAAGCAAAATCGGGAGCCATAACCATATCTCTGTTGGTAGCATTATCGCTGGTAGGGTAAAGCTTGGCGATTATTGCTTTATTGGTGCCGGTGCCGTAGTCATCGATAAGCTGTATATTTGCAGCCATGTGACTATTGGAGCCAATGCTGTTGTAGTTCGCGACATTACAGAAGCGGGCGTTTATGTTGGCAATCCTGCAAAAAGAATAAAATGATTTACGTTTCCTCTGCCTGCTCAAAAAAAACGGATATCCGCGAAAGCGTGCTGGAACTGGCACATGCGGGCTTTAAAAATATAGAACTTTCTGGCGGTACAGATTATTCGGATACACTTGAAACAGACCTCTTGGAACTGAAAAATTCCCTTGGGCTCAATTTTTTACTGCATAATTATTTTCCTCCACCACAAAGCCATTTTGTGTTGAATCTCGCAGCAGCGGATAAAGAAACACGACTAAAAAGCCTGGAACATATACGTAATGCTCTAAAATTGTCCGAAAAATTGGGCGCTAATGCCTATGCGATTCATGCCGGCTATTTTATCGAACCACGGGTAGAGGAGTTGGGAAAAGCAATAGAAAAAAAACAAGTAACCAATGCTTTGGAAGGAACAGAGCGGTTTATACAAGGACTGAAAGAAGTGCAGGCCTTTGGGGCAAAAGTTTGTTTGTATATAGAAAATAACGTACTGTCGGATAGTAATTTCAAGACGTTTAAGGCGAATCCTTTTATGCTTACGGATGCTGCCGCCTACGATGATTTGTACAAACAATTCCCATTTCATTTATTGCTCGATATCGCCCATCTCAAAGTAAGCTGCAGAAGTTTAGGACGAGAATTTCAGGAGGAATTCCGTTATCTTAATGCCAAAACAGATTATTTGCACCTAAGCGATAATGACGGACTCCACGATACCAATCAGGCCATTTATGAAGATTCGGAATTGATACCGCTGCTTCGTCAAAGTGGTTTCCATCAGAAAACTGTTACACTAGAAATATACAGTGGCCTGGATGAAGTAAAAAAAACTATGAATTTGCTAAATGATTTGAAATAATGAAAGTTGATGCTTTAGTTTGCTCTATCAATAATGCGAGCCTGTTGGATTCCTGGAAGGTGATCAATAATAATATGAAAGGCACGGCATTTATTGTGGATGATACACAAAAATTGTTGGGCGTAATTACCGATGGTGATATTCGTCGTCATTTAATACATGGTGGCGCCCTCGAAGGAAGTATTCGTAATGTGATGAATACAGATTTTGTGTCCGCCCATATCAATGAATCGGGTGCGGAGATGATGAAGAAAATTTCGTCTAAGATTAAAATAATCCCTATCGTTGATGATGCATTTCGCTTAGTCGATTATTTTGAATTCCGCTCTGATGTTTATATTCCTGTGGCATCCCCGGACTTAAAAGGGAATGAGCTCAATTATTTGATGGACGCTTTTCTATCGACTTGGATTTCCAGCAGCGGGAGCTATATCAATAAATTTGAACAAGATTTTTCACATTTTTGTGAATGTGCCTATGGTGTTGCTGTCTCTAATGGCACGGTTGCAATTCATTTGGCTTTAGAAGCCCTTGGTATTGGCAAAGGCGATGAAGTGATTGTACCTGACCTGACCTTTGCTGCCACAGCGAATGCTGTTTTCCATGCTAAAGCAAAGCCTGTTATTGTGGATGTGGATGAAAAATCCTGGACAATATCCATCAGTGAAATAGAAAAAGCCATTACGCCAAAAACAAAAGCAATAATTCCTGTTCATCTCTATGGCCAGCCCTGCGATATGGATGAAATTATGCTGCTCGCACAAAAGCATAATCTGTTTGTAATTGAAGATTGTGCCGAAGCACATGGCGCAAAATATAAAGGAAAAATGGTGGGCTCATTCGGGCATATTTCTTGCTTTTCCTTCTTTGGAAATAAAATTATTACTACTGGTGAAGGTGGAATGTGTGTCACCAATGATCCGCTTTTGGATAATAAAATGAGGATGCTGCGCGATCATGGCATGAGCAAAGAAAAAAAATATTGGCATGAAGAGATTGGTTTTAATTATCGAATGACCAACCTTCAGGCTTCAATAGGCTGTGCCCAGCTCGAACGAATTAGTGAAATCCTAGAAACCAGAAAGCAACTTGAATTGCGTTATCGTGATGCTTTGTCGGATGTGAAAGTGGTTGAATTTCAGGATGTTTTTTCGGATAGGGAAAAAATTACCTGGCTTGTATCTGCTTTAATTCCCGAAAAGCGCGATCAAGCAATTGCTGCATTACACGAAGCGGGTATCGATGCACGGCCATTCTTTTATAGCCTCGGCATAATGCCTCCATACAAGGATTTTGTGTTTAGTAATAACAATAGCATAAAATTATCGGAAAGTGGTATTAACTTGCCTACCAATGCTTTTGTTGATGATGCTATGATAGAAAAAATAAAAGCCATCCTTGAGGCTTTATAGAAAAATGGGTGATATCCTCTATTAATCACCCGAAAGTGATTGTGTTTTTCACAATCGATGAAATAATGAATATTAAAAGGAATTGATATAATGAAAAAAGCATTGATTACCGGAGTTACCGGTCAGGATGGATCCTATCTTGCTGAGTTTTTACTGGAAAAGGGTTATGAAGTGCATGGTCTGGTTCGTCGCTCTAGTTTGGAACAAAAATTACGTATTGATCATCTCTATAAAGACCCTCATTATAATGGTCGTTTTAAGGTGCATTATGGAGATATGACCGACTCTCCAAATATTATTCGCATCCTCGGTAGCGTGAAACCTGATGAAGTGTATAATCTTGCAGCTCAAAGCCATGTGCGTGTGAGTTTTGAAATTCCTGAATATACTGCCAATGCGGATGCTCTTGGGGCTTTGCGTATTTTAGAAGCAATTCGTATTCTTGGATTAGAGAAGGAAACGCGCTATTATCAGGCATCAACAAGTGAGTTGTTCGGTAAGGTGCAGGAAATTCCACAGAAAGAAACTACACCATTTTATCCACGTAGCCCTTACGGTGTAGCCAAGCTTTATGCTTATTGGCTAAGTGTGAATTATCGTGAGGCTTATAATATATTTGCTTCCAATGGGATACTGTTCAACCATGAATCGCCAAGGCGTGGAAATAGTTTTGTAACAAAGAAAATTGCTATTGCTGCGGCGCAAATTGCGGCAGGAAAAAGGGAAAAACTCTATTTGGGTAATTTGAATGCAAGTCGTGATTGGGGTTATGCTCCTGATTATGTGCGCTCTATGTGGATGATTCTGCAACATAATACTCCCGATGATTTTATTGTTGCTACCGGAAAAACTCATAAAGTACGTGAGTTTGTGGAAATAGCATTTGCTCATGCCGGCATCCAACTGCGTTGGGAAGGAAAAGATGTGGATGAAAAAGGCATCGATAAAGCAACGGGCAAAGTAATTATTGAGGTCGATCCTTGGTATTTCCGCCCTACTGAAGTGGAATTGCTTGTGGGCGACGCTTCCAAGGCGAAAAATGAGCTTGGTTGGGAACCTGAGGTTGGTTTTGATGAGCTGATCCGCATTATGATGGAGCATGAACTAAAAGAAATAAAAAAACATGGATAAAGTGAAGCCTTCCATGATCGCACTTATTCCTGCACGTGGTGGGAGTAAAGGCGTTAAAGGGAAGAATATCAAAGAATTAGCAGGTAAGCCGCTTATTGCTTATGCCATTGAAGCTGCACTACAATGTGCTGATATTGATCGCCTTATTGTGTCAACAGATCGTGCAGAAATTGCTGATATTGCTAGAGAATACGGGGCTGAAGTCCCTTTCTTGCGCCCTGCTCATCTTGCTGAAGATCAAAGCTCCGATCGTGTCGTGATGCTTCATTTACTGGACTTTCTGGAAAGAAGTGGTTCTGCCTTACCCGATTTTTTAACCTACCTGAGACCAACAACGCCTTTTAAATCTTCCGACTTGATTTCGATATGTTATCAGAAATTATGCAAGAACCCTGATGCCAGTGCTTTAAGAACAGTTACTGCTTCTGAAGGCGTTTTTCATCCTTATTGGATGTTCGGAAAAGGCAAGGATCAATTTTTAAAACCTTTTGTTGATGGCATAAGCATCAGTAAATACTACCGACGCCAAATGCTGCCAGATTGCTATCGACTAAACGGTGTAGTGGATATTCTGCGCCCTGATATTATCCGGAAAAGTGATGATATCTATGGTCCCAATATTGCATTTCAGGAAGTGAACGAACAACAAGCCTTGGATATCGATACGGAAATGGATTTTCTTTTTGCAGAGTTCCTAATGAGCCAAAATCGGCCATAACATAAGCTTTAGTTGCTTTATGTTTGTCTTTCATCTGCTTTAAAAGCACCTCGGTGGTGCAAAATCCATTGGCTTCTGTCTAAAGGGTTTACTCCCCGATAGGAACGATCTTTCCCAAAACCTTCAGGGCATTCGGCATATTTCCCAAATCGAAGCCTTAGACTGCCTTTGCCTTTCGTGATGGATTGAAATTTAATGCTGTAATCGAGGCTCTCGGAAGTCGGAATAAGTCCTTTGAGGGTGAAACGGTTCCCCTCAAATTGCGGAGGCTCTATTTGCGCACGCATTTGGTTTAGGTCGCCGGAAATTTGTCCAAGAAATAGTTCATCTGCTTTAATTTCAAAGGCTTGCAGTGGTTCTAAAAGTTTTGTTTCTGCATTTTTTAATGCCTGCATAATGCCCATATGTGTGGCCAGAATAAAATCCCCCGGACGACTATGTACTTCATGATCTTCGCCATCAATCAGAGTGATATGCGCATCACAGACTTGCCAGCCCCGAATGCCTTGTTTCAATGCTTTGGGAATTGTTTCCTGAATTTCATTTTGGTATTTTCGATGGATTTTATCGAAAGAAACCTTTGATTCATAAGTGATTCCACTACCTTCTTCTGTGGGTTCTATCCGAAAACGCATTACAGCCCAGCAGGGCTTTGGCATGGTATAACGGACATCGGCTTCGGCAATGTTTACGGGGCTTTCTTTATAAATAATTTGGGGTTCTTCAAGCTCAACGGCAATTCCATATCTGTCATGCAGAAGGCTCTCAATAATTTCTGTCTGTATTTTTCCCAATATGCTGATATGAAGCTCTTTTTCTTCACGCCTCCAATCAAAGTTCAGGGATGGCTCTTGTGTGTTTAACTCTGTTAATGCTTGAGAAAGAGCGTAATAATCTCCTTCATTTTTTGCTTTAACAGCGGTGGTCATTACGGAAATGTTGATGCTGCTGGCTTCAGGGATATTTTTTATTTCCCCGAGTTCATCGCCCGTTGACAATCCGGTTGAGCCAAGAATAATGGCAGTATCTCCGCAATTAACTTCTTCTATATCAATGGTTTTTCCGCCACTGTCTTTCATCAAACGACTGATCCGTATTTCAGTATTATTTCTTGGGCAACGAATGCTGTCCCGTGTTTTGAGCGTTCCTGAAAATAACCTGATATGAGCGAGAATCCCATCATTTTTCGAGAATTCTGTGCGAAAAACATAAGCAGAAGCAGGAAGTTCATTGCTAGCGTCGGCCACAGGCAAATAGCTGATCATTGCATCAAGAAGGGCTTGCATTCCATTGCCATTTTTTGCTGAGCCACAAAGCACAGGGGCAATCTTCCCTTTTTTGCATTCCTGCGCAAGCGTTTTCAGAAGTTCTTCTTTATCAGGAACTTTATCTTCCAGAAAGCATTCCATGATAACATCATTGATTTCAGCAAGATTTTCGATTGATTTGTCAATGAGTGGATGCGCTTGTTCTGGATAGTTTGCCCATAAAGAGATGCTGTCTGCATCAGCTTGTTCTTCATTTACAGCTGTTTGAAGGGTGAAAATCATTGCACCTAATTCATTTTGCAATTGATGCAGGCATTCATCATAAGATGCTCCGGCGCGATCGATTTTATTAATAAAGAACAGACAAGGGATATGGCGCTTTTTCAGGGCTTCCCAGATGCTGAATGTGTGCGCCTGAACGCCTTCAACGGCAGAAATCACAAGAATGGCCGCATCGGTTACCCTTAGGCCTCGTTCCGCTTCCGGTGAAAAATCGGTATGGCCAGGCGTATCAATGAGATTGATATGAACATCTTTCCAGCTCATTCCCAAGCAAGCAGACTTCACGGAAATACCTCTTTTCCGCTCAATATCCATGCTGTCGGAATGGCTCGTGCCTGCATCAACATATCCGCGAATGCGACTTGATCCGCTTCGATGTAAAAGATTTTCAGTAATACTGGTTTTGCCCGCATCAACATGAGCGAAAATACCAATATTCATTATTCGTTTGTCCATCGTTTTCAAATGCCAAATATAAGCTTTCTATGGAAGGCCACAATTGCTACTGTTCCTCCATTAGTGTGTTTTATGTGCTTGTATGCAGCTTTTTAATTGAAAATAAGTTCTTTACATCCAAGCATGATGATGCTCATTTTTGCTGCGTCTTCAAAACTGATTTCCAATGGCAGTTTTTCTATTCGCTGAATATTTTTCACACGAAAGTTATGGGCATATAATTCGACAATCGCGGATTTTGTTGTGTATGTATAAATATCCTGATCTTTTTGAAGTCTTGCCGTAAAAGCCTTATTCTTATAGATAAGGAATTCTCCTTTTTCAGTTTTTTCTAAGAAATAGCCTTCTTTTGCCTGATCAAAGGACGATTTGGTTAGATAAATATGTGGTTTTTCTTTATATGGAGCGCCAGAAGTTGGGCAGAAGGTCTCGCAATTGCCGCATTCGTTGCAGAAGTTTGTGATATTCAGAATTTGATGGCTTTGATGAACTTCAAAAATCTTATCCTCAAGGATTTTTATTTTCCCATTTTCTGAAATAATCGCTTTTTGAAGCTGATAATGAACAGGGGGAGTTGAATAGGAATAATTTGCCCCATTGGGACAGACAGTGGTGCAGATATTGCATAACTCATTGCAATAGAGGCATCTGGAAGCTTCCTTAACTATTTCTTTCTGATTTGCTGTCTGGCTAACCAATTTAAAATTCCGGCGGTCATCAGCAGGGAGTTCATTGATTTTTAATCCTTTAATGCGTTTTGCCCGCTTCACCATCAATTCCGTATAAGTCGGAGTCGATTTCTTTTCCGGCAAGGCGATTTTGAAATCAATATTTGCTTGTTCAATTATTGCTTCTGCGGATTTTCTTCCATCAGCGATTGCATGGATGGCAGTTGAAGCGCCACGGAGGGCGTCTCCGCCTATAAAGATTTGTTTTTCAGTCGTTTTATAGGAATTTTTGCTTTTATCAAATGCCAATCCATCTAAAAAGTCCAAGGCACTTTCCTGCCCGATGGCGGGGATGATTGTATCGCATTGGAGTTCAAATTCAGAATCTTGGATTTTTATTGGGCGTGGTCTGCCGGAAGCATCGGGTTCGCCTGCTTTCATTCTGCTGCAAATCAAGCTTTTTATTTTATTATTCTCCAGAATGACACGCTCCGGCGCACAGTATTCGATTATTTCCATATTTTCTTCGAGTACTGCTTTAATTTCGCCTTGGTCTGCTGGCATTTCCTGAATGCTTCTGCGATAGAGTATGCGCACTTTTCCGTCTTCGCCAACCAGCCTATACGCTGTACGGGCCGCATCCATGGCACTGTTTCCTCCTCCGATAATGAGGACATTTTTTCCAATTCCCGCTTCTTCTCCTTTTTTTGCTTTAAACAGAAAATCAAGCACATTTGTAAGCCCATCTTCAGCTCCATCTAAATTAATGGCAGTGCTGATTTGGGCTCCTGCTCCCACAAATATATAATCATTTTTTTGCTTTAATTTTGAGAAAGAATCCTTGTCTATTTCTGTGTTGTAATGGATGTTGACTCCGCTTTCCTTGATGCGTTCTATATCCCTTTCAAGTGCTTCATCTGTAAGCCTGAATCCCGGAATTGCATAGCGCACCATGCCGCCGGCAGCTTCTTTTTGCTCATAAACATTTACGGTAAAACCGGATAAAGCAAGGTAGTATGCACAACTAAGCCCTGCCGGTCCGCCGCCAATAATTGCTGCTTTTAGATTGTTTTTCTCTTTTGATGTATTTTTAAATGCTTCTTGTTCAGAAATATAACGCTTAACTTCCCTGATTTGTAGAGGGTCATCATAGTTGATACGCGTGCATTTATTTTGGCAAAGATGATCGCAAACCATGCCTGTGGCAGCGGGGAATGGATTGGTGCGCAAAATCACTTCAAATGCCTTTAAAAAATCATTTTGCGCACTATAATGCAGGTATTCCGGAATGTCCTGATGTGTGGCGCAGGTGTCAACACATGGTGCTGATATGCAGTCGAAGGTGCTTAATCCCCTCTTTGTTTTTATGCTGAATTCGTGCCTGTACTTCCTTTTGTAATTATCAGATAGTAAAGTTTTTGCAGCATACTCGCTGAGGTTTCGGATGGCTTGTTCTTTCAATGCTTCTTCTGTATCATTTTTAGAAATAAAGTCTGTGCGGGTTTTAATGTCCTGATGCTGCACATACTTTTCAATTTCTTCATAATATTGTTGTAAACGCCCATATCCGCCGGGTTTTAAAAGATCGGAACAAAGGGTGATGCTTTTAAAACCACAACGAAGTAAATCAGTACTATTAAATGCATCTGCGCCTCCGGAAAAGCTTAGGTTTAATGTGCCCTGAAAGTGTGATTGTAATTGTGCGGCCAGATTTACCGTAATAGGATGCAATGCCCTGCCGCTCATATACATCATATCAACCCCATCAGGGAATATTGTACGTATATTCTTGCTTTCTAGGGTGTTGCTAAGCTTTAGGCCAAAATGAAGTTGCTCTTTTTCAGCTGTTTTGCTCAGATTATTAATGATGTTTATTGCATCATCATATTTCAGGTCATGTGCAAATGCCTCATCAGGAACTACTGTTTTGAAAGCACTGTTTTTATTCAGTATTTCACGAAGGCGCTGCGGTCCCAAAAGCGTTGGGTTTAATTTTACATAGGTATGCAGCTTTTTTTCTGATAAAAGATATTGGGCAATTTCTTCTATTTCGTTGGCCGGACAGCCGTGCATGGTTGATAAAGTGATATTATTCGACAGACTTGCCGATATATTTAATTGATCAATTTCTGGATATAATGGCCTGATCTCATTTATTTTATCATTCAACTCTTTAGGGCATTCCTTCATTTTGGCAAAAAACCACTGCACATTGTCTTTTAAAATGCCTTCAAGATTATAACCAACACTCATATTAAAAATGGTTTCGGTTTTGTTGCTCTTGAATAGTTTATGATTCAGTATATGAATGAGAATCCAGGCATTTAGGTATTCATTAAAGCTTTCTTTGATTTTTAATTCTTGCGACCATTCGCAATTATAGCCTTCGTCCTGCATATCAATACAAGGCTTTGCAATATCCAGTTCGTCAAGTGTTTGAATGGTTTTTAACTCGATATAGCGAGCGCCGCATAACCATGCCATAATAATGTTTTGTGCCAGTTGGGTATGAGGTCCGGCAGCAACTCCAATGGGGGAATTTAGGCTTTGATTAAAAATATTCGACTTTAAATATGGATGCCCGTTGGGTTGCACAAATAATTCTTCGGTGATGCCGAAAATTGTTTTCGATGATTCATAACTGCGAAGTATGAGGCTTGTTAATTGGTTCAGGCTAAGTGGTTGAAATCGGTCTGTCATAGTTTGTCTTTCAATTTAGAATGTTAAAAATAAACATTTTCTGAGGATGCTGCCCTAATCTTAATAAATTTCATAGTTTTAGGCCTGTTTTTAGAAAAATCAAACAAATCATAAGATGATTAACAAAAGATTTTCTGTGGTAATTCTTGCTGCCGGCTTCTCGAAAAGAATGGGAATGCCCAAATTTTCCATGCCCTTCGATCGCAATAGTACATTTCTGGAGCATTTGCTGCAGCAATATTCGGATTTTGGAGCGCATAAAATTCAGCTAGTCATACAGCAGAATGAGCTCGATGTTTTTTATTCCAGTTTTTCCCAGAAATTTGATTGCTTCAATATTTGTACGAACCCCTTTCCTGAAAAGGGACGTTTTTTTTCATTGAAAACGGCTTTAAAAACTTTGTCCACGAATCTGCCTGTTCTTATTCATAATATTGATAATCCGTTTGTTGATAAAGATGTTGTGGGGAAACTTTTGGAGTATGTACCGGAATACGATTATATTTTGCCCGAATATCAAGGAAGGGGAGGGCATCCATTTTGTATTTCTACCGACTTAAGTGAAAAGATCCGAAGTATAGATAATGATGAACAACATCTTAAAGAATATTTACGATCATTTCGGCATATCCGTATTGCCGTAGCTTCTCCCAATGTGTTGGTAAATATAAATACACCGGATGATTATCGGCAGTATTTTCCATTAAATGAGGTTTTCTAAGTTGATTTTATGTATCTTTGCAGCCCTTTTTTAATGGAGGAACGATCTTAAATATTTTGGGGCTGATTGGTTTTGACAGCAAGTAGAAGGGGCATGTAAGCATGTCAGGCATTGTAGATATGCATGTGAAATTATCTGCACAATTTTAATTGGCGAAAATAACTACGCTCTCGCTGCGTAACCGAAGTTTAGTAGGTTCATGCTTCATCGCCGGCCATAGTGGCTGCGACGGGACGTTCTCCGAGTGGATTTGTCTGATTCCGGCTCGATCCGAGGACGCATCATAATTTTGGACTGGATCAAATGGTGTTTCTCTGTTTGATTGAGATTTATGAAACTAAGGCAGGTTTTTGGGTGTCGTTTCCCAGCGCTTGTTCGAAAATTAATGAACGAATAAACATGTAGAAAGCATTCTTGTTCCTTGTTTGGACCCGGGTTCGACTCCCGGCAGCTCCACAAAAATTACCCGTCATTTATTGATGGGTTTTTTTATGCCTGTATGTTTCCGTCTGGTAAGCAGGTTTTTATTATTGTGTGATTACCCTGATTGGTTTTCCAATATACAATTACCTCAAATAATCACTCAATGCCTGATGATTGATAATCCGGATATGGCGACCTTTCGCATGGATGATTCCTTCTTGGTGCATTTCCCTAATAACCCTTGCCAATGCCGGACGGCTTACGCCAAAAAGATCGGCAAGTTTTGTTTGAGAATGGGGCATCTCAAACTCCATATTATGTGGCTTAAGATCAAGAAGGTATTGAGCGAGCTTGCCGCGGATGTTGTGCAATGAAAGAAATTTGATTTTATCTGTTAAAAATTGTGCCCGAACACTTATAATATCCAGATAGTTCATTAATATTCGACGATCTTTTTGGAGAAGCTGTAGGAGGCTTTCCTTTGATAAATACATGGCTTTTGTTGTGGTATTGGCGGAAATATGCACCGGATAAGTGTTATTTATTCCAAAAAGAAATGCCGGAGCCAACGGCCTTGGGGCTTCAATATCTTCAATTTTCAATACACGGCCTTCAAAATCAATCATTTCGCCGCGAACACTGCCCTCTAGCAAAATATAAATACCATGAAGTACATCCCCACGCATAGCGATTTGCGCATCTTTTGTAAAGGTTTTTAATTGCCAATGGCAAGTCATAAATAAAAGTTCCAGTTCATCCACGCTAACAGTTCGGAACAGTGGGCTTTTTACCGCTTTTTGAAGCATAATCCTTTTTTATGGTAAATTTATGAAATAAAAGGATTGATGGTTTTACTCAGGAGACTACTCAAGCAGCTTTTTTCGTTTCAGCGGAAAATTGGGGAGTAATTGTGCAATCAGTATTCCCGCGAACATCAGGCCGCAGCCTATTGCAGATCTGAAACTTAGGGATTCGTTCAATACCAGCCAACCACCAAGAAGTGCAAAAACGGATTCTGTGCTAAGAATAACAGCTGCTACAGAGGGATGCGCTTTTTTCTGAGCAATTATTTGTATGGTATAAGCCACCCCAACGGACATAATCCCTCCATATAAAATCGGAATTGTTGCATCTATAATGCCTTGAATAGTATTGTGTTCGACAAAAAATGCTGTAATAAAACTCAAAATAGAACAAATAGCAAATTGTATTGCAGCAAGCTTTATAGTATGCACTAATGGAGCATATCTGGAAATAAGCAGCATATGTGCCGCCCAGAAAAATGCACTGATAAATACCAGAAAATCACCTAATTGAATACTAAATGTCTCGTTGACACTGAGGAGATACATTCCGACCATTGCCAGTATTGCGCCACTCCATACGCCAAGACTGGTTTTCTTTCCAAAGAATAGTCCCAATATCGGTACAATCACAACATACAAACCTGTTATAAATCCGGCATTTCCTGCTGTTGTATACACAACACCAATTTGTTGCAATGATGCGGCAATAAAGAGTGCAAGGCCTGTTAGAATACCTCCATTGATTAATAAAGAGCTCCTTTTTTGAAGAGCTTCAACAGGCTTTTTATCGCGAAAAATATAAATTAATGGCAGTAAACTGATGCTTCCCAAAGCAAAGCGTACGGCATTAAACATAAAAGGGCCGGTATGCTCCATGCCCATCCGTTGAGCAACAAAAGCAAAGCCCCAAATGATTGCTGTAAGCAATAATAAAAAATCTGATTTATAGGTTCTGGTCATACATTTGTGGGGATTATCTTCAAATGAAACGCATCAGCAACGCTATTGCTGCGGTATTGCAATGATGTTGCTGATGCGTTTATAAATCTCTATTTTTTAAATGCCTTGTTTATTGTTTGTGTATTTTGTAATCAGCTTTATGCGAAGATATTGAAACAATTTATGCGCCTTTTCCATGCGTTCAATTGTTGTTTTTGTGAGCCATTCTTTCGCTTTTTGGGGATCTTCTTTCAGCATTTGCTGTGCTTGTGCGTCGATGTCTGCTTGTTCATCGAAGAAGCTTTGCTCCATCGGATCACGCATTTCATGCAAGTCTTTTACTGCATCTTGCCATCTGAGGTATAGGAGGTTATCAACGAAGTCAACGCTCCAGCGCATGGAGTTTTCATTATACACTTCCGGATCGTAAATTTTATAGCATTCGGCAACATCTGTGGCGCCACTATAAATTGGCACATAAGGACTTGTGAATGCATTATCTACAAAAAACCAATATATTCCACCTACTTCATCGGGAAGCCAGGATCTAAGCTGTGCAATCATGCCATATTCGCCACGGGCTCTTGCCACATTTCGCCTACTGTTGATTTTTAATAAACGCCTGATTTCTTTTCGTGGAAATGGTGTTGCCAACGGGCTTTTTACAATGCTTCCGTCTTTTGATGGATAGAACCAGCCAGGTGCGTTTTCTTTATCGTAGATCGTTCCTGTAAAAGTTGATCGCTGATAATTCATTACATCCTGAACGCTTAATTTCTTCTCCGGTTTTGCAGAAAATGGATAAATACTGAGTGGCTCAACATATTGAGTGTATTGATCTTCACCTGCAAATGGATCTTCTGTAAAGCGGTTTGGAAGATTGGGCAGGTCCGGACAAAATTGTGCGTAAAACAACCAAAACCTACTTGTTGCCCATTCTCTTGGAACTGGTGCATAGATATTTTGCCAGATAAAGGGCATATCCGATGATGGATCGTACCAGCCATGGTCGATGGCGATTTGCTTATAGTTTTTGGAAACCCTAAAATTTTTCTTGTCTTTTGGATTGATCTGTTTGATAATACTCCAATTGGGAATGATCAGGATTTCATCGTCGGGAACGCGTTGTGCTGCCCATAATGCACCTGGTTCTCCGCTTTCCGGAGTCCAATCGTTGCCTACACTATACACTTCCAAAACCCATGCTTCTTCGGGGTCGGCGATTACCAAAGATTCGGATTCGCCAACGCATGAAGGCAAGAATCCGTATTTGTCCAATAATGTGGTAATGAGTTTGAGCGCATCTTCTGCCTTTGTACATCGCTGTAGAGCAAAAGCCTGAGCCTGTTCGATGGTCATAATTTGTTTGCAAATACTGCGATCGAGCCTTAATTCATCGCGCTGGCTTAGTGTGCTTTCGCCGATTGCTAACTGATGCTCGTTCATTTGTGGGTATGCGCTCTGGAAGTAACCATAGGTTTGGCGTACTTGCGGGATTTGTCCAAGAATTTCGCCATAATCCTCTAATGGCCTGCCGGATTCTGTCATGCCCCAATATACATTGGCTTGAGCGCCTTTTTCAAAGCTCTGTCCGGGGACAAAATGGATCCGGCAGTCCGGTCCTGCATCAGTATGGGAAACAATGACACTGCCATCGGTTGTGGCATTTTTTCCTGCAACAATGACTGTACAGGCATCACTATTTTGAGGAAAAAGCAGAATGCTTAAGAGCAGAGATAAAAAAATATTTTTCAACATAGTGTTTATTTTTTAACAGGAACGTCCATTTCAAGCCATTCCGAAAGTTTATCATATACTTGTTTTTGTTGCTCCTCAGGGAGGTTATTGATGCGTGTTTTATGGCTTCCTCCTTTTTTAACGATTTTCAAATGATCGGTTTGATTGCCCGGCACAACTGCTGAGGCCGACCAAGGATCATTTTCGCCGTAAATATAAATTATCCTATTGCCATGGTTTTTGATGAATGCATCCACTTCCTTCATACTTTGGGCATTATATTCCACATCAGGCACCGGACTAAATATTTTACAGAAATATCCCTCAGCATCAGGAATGCTTAAGAGGCCTTCGAACGGTTGGGTGTCGTAGCCATAATACCCAAGTTCATGAGCCGCCTGATAGAAAAATGGTTCAATGGGCTTCTTGCCTTCTGCGGCAAAATATTCTGGCCCACTGACTTTTAATAAATGTTCCAGTAATACTGAAACAACATCGCCTTGGGGAACGTCGTCACAGTTCATGCCCCATTGGTAAAATGCAAAAGGATATTCCAGTACACAATAATCCAGAACAGCATCCATAGGAATATTAAAAGTGTAGTTTTTCTCTTCACAATATTTTTTAAATCCGGGCATAAGATATTCGCGTACAGTTAAAACCATTCTTTGGAAATCATAGATTTTATCACGGCATTCTTTGGTGCCTACATTTCTCAAAAATTCTTCCTGACGAGGATCTTCCACTCCAAAATTAAGTGGCGCAACATAGGGAATACTAACCTCTACATCATTTGGAAAAAATTTGCGGTGATACATGGTGGTTTGACCACCTTTGCTGATGCCGGTATTAATCCATTTATTTGTATAGAGGTTCTTAAAAATCTCAACAACACGGTGATGGTCGTTTGCTGCATTTTCAACTGTCAAGTATTTCCATTCTAAATTGTCTGGACGGGATTCTGCGAAATAGCGGTGCTCCACAACAATTTCATTGGAGCCAAGCAAAGGGCTAAGTTCGTTTATATAGCGAGGGTTTTTGGCATAATTTGCTGTATATCCTTCGGTAACAAGCAAGGCAGGTCGATCAAAGCCTTTATGAAATACAAATACCCTTTGTTTAAAGCTTCCTTTTTCAGGATGTTGATGATCAATTGGTTGTTCAACACGCATCTCATAAGCTTCCTTAAAAAATGGATTGGCTTCCATTTTCTTTACATCACTAACCGTCGGAAGGCTTTCGAGAATTTGCTGAAAGCTTAGGCTCGTGTCAATCTGAACAGTGAGTGGATTTTTTTCTTTAGCGATTTTATGGGTGCTCTTGCATCCTCCAAAAACCAAGACAAATGCAATGAGCAATAATGAACCATAATTCTTCATCATAATATTGTTTTTTAGGGGGTTAACGAAAAATAAATCCTTTTTTAAATGGGTCTTCCGGGTCGAAATAGAAACGATGTTGGCCGGTAATGGAAGCGCTTCCTGAAACCTCAGGGATGACAGCTGTATATGGGCCGTATTTTGTTATTTTATTGATTTTTACATCCATCAGGCTGCCAAGTATGCTCTCAATTCTCAGGCTTTGGCCGATATTCAGGCGGTCTTTAAGATGGTGGATGGCTGCTCGTGCACTAACTCCTGATCCTGTGGGGCTTCTGTCAACTTCCCCTTCGGCAAAGATGCAAACATTGCGGCTATGATGTTCCGGATTAAATGCTTTTCCTGTAAATATTGTGCCGTATAAAAAGCTAAGGTCTTCTTCAAATGGATGTTTTATTTCAAACTGTTCCATTACCGTATTTTTAATGCGCCGGCCATAGTCAATTAGGCGATTATAGTCAGAGGCATCCATTCTTAGTCCGACGGATGCTGCATCTACAAAGGCGTAGAATGCTCCTCCAAAAGCAATATCAAACTCTACATTTCCAATGCCGGGGACATCAATATGTTGATTTTCCATCAAGACAAATGAGGGTACGTTCTCAAAATGTACAAGATCGACCTTACCATTCGCTTTAAATGAGGCAGTTGCAGTAATCCGTCCCGGAGGTGCATCAATACGGATTATCGGATCATTTTCATCCTTTTTTAACAAACCGGTATCAAGCATAAGTGTTACCAAAGCAATCATTGCATGGCCGCACATCGTTGAATAGCCTTCGTTGTGAAGAAAAAATGTGCCAAAATCCCCATCTTCAGAACATGCTTCGGTTACTACAGCTCCATACATATCAGCATGTCCGCGTGGTTCCCACATCAAGCCTGTGCGTATATAATCGAGATAATCCCTAAAATAACGCCTTTTTTCGAGAATCGTTTTTCCAGGAATTTCTGGAAGCCCACCACTAATTACGCGTAATGGTTCCCCGCCTGTATGTAAGTCAATAGTTTCAATGATTTGCCAGTCTTTTGGCGGTTTCCAACTCCATTGATCAAAAAGGGTTTTTGTCATGTTTTAGATTTCAATATTTGTACCGATATTAAAACGAATTGCATTGCGATACGCCAGTTTTGCAGCGAAAAGGTCAAAGAGCGACATGCCAACAGATTTCACTAAAGTAGTTCGCGAACGATCTATAATTGTTTGACCTGTAATAAGTTCCGAAAGTGTATAGATATTCCTTCCGGAGATCCATTTTTCTTTTACAGGATGAATGACATCGCCACTTTCGTGCCTCGCAGATGGTGCGTCGATAAAATATTGCTGAATTAACTTAAAAATTGCTTTAGGTAATTCCTGCATATCTTTACGGTATGAACCAATGGCAATAAAATGCTTTCCTTCCAGAAGGCTTGCGTTATTTGGTAATACTGCTGTTCTTGAGCTACTTGCTGTTACAATGATCTCGCAAGCGGCCAATAATTGTTTGCTGTCTTTGCTTGCTTCTACTTCTATATCAGGCTTTAATAAACGCAAACGATCGATAAACAATTGGACTTGCTCGGGAATCTGATCGCAAACATATACCTTAGTGATTGGCAGTACGGAAGAAATCATAAAAGCCTGATAAACCCCTTGTGTGCCAGCGCCAATAATCCCTAAAGCAGCAGGATTTCCCGGAGTAGTGTATTGAGCTGCAAGGGCTCCAACTGCCCCGGTGCGCAATGCTGTTAAAGCTGCTCCGTTCATAATGGCAAGTGGCTCACCACTTGTTCCGTCATTAAAAATAAGACTGCCGTAAATAGCAGGTTTCCCGTGCTTTGCATTATCAGGAAATACACTGACCAATTTTGTGCAAAAATTATCGCCAGAGGCGCTTGGCATCAGTAATAAAGTATTGCTTTTGCCCATATCCATATGCATTCGATCGGGCATGATATAATCTTCCCTATGGAAACTTTTAAATGCCAGCTCCATATGCTGCACTAATTCGGCAGGCTTTAGGGCTTGATGTATGTCCTTTTCATTTAGAATCTGCATTTTTTGGCTCTAAGATAATTATTATTTCTAAGCTGAATAATTCACAAATTCTTTTATTAGGAACGTAAACAGCTGCTATAGAAAGAAATACTTGTTTTTCGATTGTGCAATTCAAGATACAGCAAAAAAACTACCTCAGTGCTTCCACATCTTCAGGTTTTTTAGGTATTGGTTTTCCCAAAAGCTCAGCGCCTTGCTCAGTTATTACGAAATCTTCTTCGTTTCTGATACCGCCAAAGTCTTTATACTGCTCAATTTTATCGAAATTATAGAATGCCGCATTATGTCCATTTGATTTCCAAAGGTCAATCAATTCAGGGATAAAATAGATGCCCGGCTCGATTGTGAGTACAAATCCTGGTTTTAATGGACGGGCTAGACGCAAGCTTTTTAATCCAAACTGTGTGCTTTTTGCTTTGCCTTCGTATCCAACATAAACTTCGCCAAGGTCTTCCATATCATGTACATCCAGCCCCATCATATGCCCAAGGCCACAAGGGAAAAAGAGTGCATGGGCACCGGCAGCAAGGGCTTCTTCAGTGTCGCCTTTCATAAATCCGAGGCTTTTCATATCATTAATAATGCTGCGGGCTGCTGTTAAATGGATGTCCTTAAACGCTACACCTGGCTTCAAAGCCGCGATTGCTGCTTCGTGGGAATTGAGTGCTACATTATAAATCTCTAACTGGCGGGCGCTGAATTTTTTAGAAACTGGAATTGTGCTCGACATATCTCCGGAATAATGCAGTTCTGTTTCTGCACCGGCATCTAATAAAAATAAATCACCCTCTTTTATTGTATTGCCATGATAATGATTATGAAGGGTTTGACCGTTTATTGTAGCAATAATCGGGAAGCTGATATTACCATTGGCTGCCAATGCTATTTGATGCACTTTTGCCGCAACTTCTGCTTCTGTCATTCCGGGACGGATATATTTCATTGCCTCGATATGCATATCAGCAGTAATATCAACAGCTTTATGAATTTCTGTAATTTCTTCTGCTGATTTTACAGCCCTTTGTTCGACAACAGCGACAATAAATTCTTTCGAAACATGCTCATTTAATTTGTCAGGATGGATATCAAGCCATTTAAAAAGTTGGATTTTATTGTCGTGGCGATAGGGTGGGAGGTAGTGGATTTTTCTTCCCTGATTGCGTGCCTGAGCTAAAAGCTCATTTAATTTGGCGAGGGGCTGAACATTTGGAATGCCATATTGCACAGCGCGTTCGGCTAAAGTGGGCTGAGCGCCCATCCATACAATGGAGTCGATGCTTAGATCATCACCAAACAGGATTTCTTCTCCGCTATCAGTATCGATAATGCCAAAAAGATCCGGATAGTCCATGCCAAAATAATAGAGAAATGTACTGTCCTGACGGAAATGATAGGTGTTGTCAGGATAATTCATTGGGCTTTCATTATTTCCCAGAAACAGGCAAATACCGTTGGTAATTTGTTCTTTAATTGATGCTCTTCTTTTGATATAGGTTTCTTTTGTGAACATAAGCTTTGGTTTTTTTATGGTAAAGAAGCCCCGGGGATATATTTTCCCCAAGGCATTCAAACCAAAAATAGATGAAACAATTTGTTAATATCTTTGTTTATAGCGTTTTACATTTGTTTGTGTTCGGTTCTGCGAATAATTTCATTTTGCAGGTCTTCACCCAAATCGTTAAAATAGTCAGAATATCCTGCAACGCGAACAATTAAATCCCTGTATTTTTCGGGATGTTTTTGTGCGTCTTTTAAGGTTTCTGCATGAACCACATTAAATTGGATATGATGACCATCGAGCCTAAAATAGGAACGTACCAAACCTCCAACTTTCTTGATGCTGTCTTCATCCTCAAAAAAGTCGGGAGAGAATTTTTGATTGAGCAAGGTGCCTCCTGTTCTTAAATGGTCGATTTTCGATGCCGATTTAATGACTGCTGTCGGGCCGTTTGTATCTGCTCCTTGAACAGGGGAAATGCCCTCGCTCAATGGCTCACCGGATTTTCTTCCATCGGCACTGGCTTTCATTACGCTTCCAAAATACACATGAGAAGTTGTGGGCAGCAGATTAATACGAAAAGCGCCGCCACGAGCTGTTGGCCTGCCATTTATACTGTCGTAAAAAATATCAAAAATTTTGCTGAGTTGCTCATCTGCGTAATCATCATCATTACCATATTTTGGTGTATTAAAGATGAGTTCGTGACGAATTTTCGTGAAGCCTTCAAAATTATTGTTCATAGCATCAAGCAGCTGATCCCAGTCAAATGTTTTATGCTCGTAGATATGATATTTTATGGCAGTGAGGCTATCTGTGAGACTACCCGTTCCAACTCCCTGAACATAAGAGGTGTTATAGCGCGCGCCACCGGCATTATAATCTTTTGCATTACTGATGCAATCGTCGATAATTAGCGAGAGGAATGGCGCAGGAATATACTTTGCAAAAATTCGTTCAATAATATTATTGCCTTTAATTTTAATATCGGCAAAATGCTGTTCCTGAATCTTATAGGCATCTATTAATTCCTTAAAGTTTTTAAAGTTTCTGGGATCACCTGTTTTTGGACCGATTTGCTTGTTTGTTAATGTATCGAAACCGTTATTTAAAGTGATTTCGAGGATTTTTGCAAGATTGAAATAGCCTGTTAATATGTAACTTTCCGTGCCAAAAGCACCGGTTTCCACACAACCGCTTGCTCCCCCATTACGGGCGTCTTCTATGCTCTTTCCCTGTCTTACGAGCTCTTGAATAATGGCATCTGTATTAAAGATGCTGGGCTGGCCAAAGCCCGTTTTTGTGATTTTGATCGCACGTTCAATAAATGAATCTGGGTTTTTTTTGCTCAGTTGCACCATCGAGCTGGGTTGCAGAATGCGCATTTCTTCAATGACATCCAGAATAATATAGGATAAATCGTTTACTGCATTGCTGCCGTCCTCCTTTAACCCGCCCAGATTAATCAGTGCAAAATCAGTATAGGTATTGCTCTCTAAAGCGGTAACGCCTACTTTTGGGGGGGCGGGATGGTTGTTGAATTTAATCCAGAATGCCTGCAATAATTCCGTTGCTTTTTCTTTACTTAAGCTGCCATCTTTAATTTCTTTTTCGTAAAATGGGAGCAAATGCTGGTCTAATCGTCCGGGATTAAATGAATCCCAAGGATTTAGCTCAGTAACAACGCCGAGATGCAGAAACCAATAATGCTGCAATGCTTCATGAAAAGTTGTTGGTGCATGAGCAGGAATATTTCTGCAGATACGCTCCATTTCAAGGAGTTCTGCTTTTCTTTCTGTGTCAGTTTCTTTTATGGCGAGCTCCTTGATAGCCTCTGCATAGCGCTTTGCAAAAGCAATAATTGTATGGGCCGTAATAGCCATGGCTTCAAGTTCATCGCGCTTGTCTAAGGCTTCGGGATCATTGTAAAAATCGAGTTTCTGACGGCTTTTATTGATGTCTTCAATCAGATCAAGCATTCCTTTGCGGAATATTTTATTGCCAGCAACCGTATGTCCCGGAGCGCGTTGCTCCTGAAATTCGGTAAACATTCCGGCTTCATAGGCTTTGATCCATGAAGCATCGAGCTGGTTCATAATGCGTTCGCGGTTTGTGCGACCGGTCCAGAAAGGAATAATCACATTTTCATAAGCCTCACGCGTTGCTTTATCTACTTTAAAGCTGACCTTTTCTCGGGCATTCAAAATATCCAAATCCTGAAGGCTGTGCAAACTTACCTCCGGATAGGTTGGTGTAGCTTTTGGCTTAGGACCGCGTTCACCAACAATAAGTTCACCATCATTAATGCATATTGCTTTATGCTTCATGATGTATTCAAAGGATTTCGCGCGCTGCACCGGAATGGATTTCCCTCGAGCTTCATCACTTTTGTAGAATTCAGTAATCAAAATGGCTCGTTCTGCTGAGATGCAATTCACAGCTTCTAAGCTTTGATTTCTAAGGTTTTTTATTCTTTGTGTTATCATTGTTTTATTTGTTTCGATGTTTTAAAAATGGATTTTTTGCAGTTTTGCTGATGTTTAACCATCAATTAAATGGCCTTTTAGCCTCCAATTTTTACTGTAAAACCTGCTGCCTCAAATATGTTTCTGAGTGGCATCAAATCTTCCTTATTCATTCCGGGAAGCTCTTTTAAAAGGTTTCTTTTCCCGAAATTCAGGTATTTGTGTTTCGCGATATCATGATAAGGCAAAAGGTTGATTTGCTCAATAATGCCTTTGATGGGCTCCAGAAAAGCGAGCATGCATTCGGTATTATCCTGCTTGTCTGTAATGCCCGGAATCACAGGAAATCGAATCCATGTCTTTTTCCTGATACTGTGCAAATGCTTCAAATTGCTTAAAATAAGCTTATTGCTGACGCCCGTATATTTTTTATGGGCTTCATCGTCCATGAGTTTCAGGTCGTAGAGGAATAAATCGGGGATGGGGGCAATTTCCTTGAATATTTCTTCTGAAGTAAAACCGCTAGTATCCAGAGCAGTATGTATATTGATCTCTTTTGATTTAATGAGTAAATCCTTAAGAAAATCGTGCTGCATCAAGGGTTCGCCACCACTTAAAGTGATGCCACCATTTGATTCCTCCATAAAGACACGATCTTTCTCAACCTCCGAAATCAATTGGTTTAAGCTGAGCAGGCGCCCGCTATCTTGCTTTTGTTCAAAGCGTTGGCCTTCAAAGATGCGTGTTTTAGAGATGCTTTCAATTTCCCCGTTTTGACTTTCAGGATTGTGACACCACCAACAGCTTAAGGGACAACCTTTAAAGAATACCGTTGTACGGATTCCGGGGCCATCGTGTACAGCAAATCGCTTGATGTCAAAAATTATAGCTGACATAAGATTAAAAGCTTAATGAATAAAAAAATGTAAGAAAAATGGGGGAGAGAAGGGCTCTAGTACAGCCAGCATTCAAAAAGGCCTTTGCCTTCGCTGTGGTATAGGGTTGATATGATGTCCTGAAAATTCATAAGGACAAAAATACATGTATATTGCAAAATATCAAGAGGATATCCGGAATGCTTTATTATTTATATATATTCTAAATAGTGATTAAGGTTGGCAAATATTTCAATGAGTCCTCAGTAAATAATTGAGAGATTGTACGCATAAATAGTGGAATTTATAGGGAAAATGAAGAAGCACCCCATTCCTATATTTTAGGAAATTCCTATTAATAAGCACTGCCCTTTTTATCCGGTTGAAATATCTTCGATCGGATAGAAAGGGCAGTGCAAGCTGATGACTCAGGCTTTTGTCAAACTGGTTCTCTCCAGGCTCTATACCTGAGGACAGCCTAAGCAATTATGTGTTTTTATAGCTCAGTTCCAAATATCTTTTTTCCTATTTTTTGATGGGTTGCAGGAGCTGATTTTGAAAAAGTTACAGGTTCCATTATCATCTCCATAGGTATGCCTTCATTCTCCAAATCGATACCGATAAAAGATTCTGTTGTTATTTGAATCTCTTTGACTATATTGATGCCCTCGCAATTTAAGACATAATCGATTTCAAAAGCTATTTTATCTTCTTCAGAATTGCACCATATCCATGTTCCTAAACCGGATTCACCTTCATAATCAACAAGGTATGTGCCTGCTTTAGAAAATAATACATAATAATCCGGTATTTCAACCCCGCCAAATGAAACTAATTTCCAGGTTCTACATAATAAGTCAGTATTTGTAGTTCCTTCAATTTCAGATTCTTTTGAGGCGTTAATAATTACAGGGCTTGGATTCGTTAGAAGTTCAATGGAAAAACTGATGCTGTTTTCATTAATCTCGTTTACTGTGATTGTTCCAAGATCAGAAAGAACAATTGTATTGTCTCCAGTTATTTCATAAACACCAAAAGCAACCAATTCCTCATTGGTCGATTTCGCTGATTCGTCTACTACAACAATATAATTTCCACTTTCATTAAATTCAAAAGATGTAAATATACTTGTGCCAGTAACATCCCATTTTCCACGGATAGTTTCTTTTAAGTCCCCATCATCAATGACGCTTAAAGAAATTGTGCCAAAAACATTGGAACCATCGCTCGCCTTTGCGGTAATATCAACGCTTCCAACTTTTAATCCCATAACTAATCCATTCGATACGGATGCAATACTCGCGTCGGAAGAAGTCCATGTAAGGCTATTATCAGTAGCATTTGATGGAAGGACATTTGCAGTAATCTGGAGGTATTCACCTACATCAATGGCAGTTTTTTCAGCAGATAATTCAATAGAACTAACCATTACATTGTCTGTGCTGTCTTTTTCGCAGGAAGAAATAGCCAAAACTACAATTGCGATGAAAATTTGTTTGATAAATCTCATGTTTGAAAATTTTTAAGTTTAAATCTTATTAGTGTTTTATAATTGTTCTTAGCATTTTTTTAATATCTCACTAGTCTAAATTGTCAAATTTATTAGTTATCAACATTTCTTTATCTATATTATAAATTGAAAATCAATTATTTATATTGTTTTTTGTGATTATGACGCTTGTTCGTTCCGTTAAAATTTCGGGCTGGTAATATAAAAACCTCCGTTTGTATTCAAACTAAACCAAAAAGCGGCTTAAATGTAGTAATTATTTGCATTCAAAGAGCATCTGTTTTTATCTTTAGATAAAATACGTGTATGGAAGCCACAACAAAGCTTATTCCTGCAGTAACAAAAGGTCTGTCTGCAAAAAAAATTATAATCCATACTTTTTCTTTACATCATTATGGGAAACGCCCCTACCTTCATCAATATCTTGAATCCCTCTCTGGGTTCCAAGTCTTTGTTCTTGCGTGAGGTCATTCCACCAATCTTTATTGTCAGATCTTGAATCTTTAACAAATTTAAATAATTGAGAATATCTGTATCATTGAGATTAGCAAGCCATTCAATTAATTCACAGTTTCTGTAGTCAATTTGTCTTACTACTTTTTTCTATCTTACAGAGCACCCAAAAATGGCCTATATGCACCTCATATTTGGCAAATAGAGCGAATAATATTCTCTAAATTAGGAAAGAAAACTAAAATCAGATTTCAATCGCTTGAAAATTTGTAGCATTCAACGAAATGCCAAGTAGAACCTCTTTTTAAAATAAAAGACCCTACTCCAATACGATTTTAATTCGTTTGCTGATGTTGTCTGAGGCATTGCCTACGTAAATATAGTAATCACCTTTTTCCAGTACCCAACTCGATGTATTTTCATCGTAATAGGATAGGTCATTGACATTCAGGCTAATACTAATTTGTCGGGAATCCCCTTTTTCAAGAAATGCTTTTTTGAAACCTTTTAATTCCTTTACTGCCCGCTCGACTTTAGACTTAGGTTTCCCTACATACACCTGAACCACCTCTGCACCGGCCATATCACCTTCATTTGTCAGCGTGCAGGTCACGGTCAAAGTGTCTGAATCCCCATAGGATTTTTTGTCCGTATGGATATCTGAAATTGAAAAATCTGAATAGGAGAGTCCAAAACCGAAAGGGAACAGTGGCTCAATAGCCTTTGTATCATGCCATCGGTAACCTACTAGTATTCCCTCTTTGTATTCCTGATTGATGCTATCGCCCGGATATGAGATTTTTCCGTAATGATGCGCTGCATTGTCGCTCAATTTTTTTGGGAAGGTGAAGGGTAGTTTACCTGATGGATTAGTAGATCCACTGACCACATCGGCCAGTGCATTTCCTGTTTGACTTCCCATATACCATGCTTGCATCAATCCCTTTACTTTATCAATCCAGGGCATAGCCACAGCATTGCCGCTTATGAGAATTACTCCGAGATTATCATTTACAGAAAGAATCTCTTCTATTAATTGATTCTGGCCAAATGGAAGGCTAAATGAGAGCCTGTCTCCACCTTCACAATCCTGATTGTGATTTTTGTTTAATCCACCAATAAATAATACGATATCTGCTTGTTTTGCGATTTCCAGGGCTTGCGTTTTTAATGAATCCGCATCGTAAGGTGAAGGCTCATTACCAGCATATACTGGAGGGCCGGATGCATATCCCAATGTATATATGATCTCGGCATTTGGAAATTGTTCTTGCATTCCTTCAAGAGGGGATATCTCTTTTTTGACTTTTAAATCAGATGAGCCTCCTCCAACAGTCATCATTCTAATAGCATTCTCGCCAATGATTGCAATTTTCTGCTTTTTATCCGGATTTATTGGAAAGAAATTGTCTTTGTTTTTCAGCAATACGATTCCTTCAGCCGCAATTTTCCGAGCCACATCCAGGTGCTCCTGGTTATTTATCCTTCCAAATCCTTTGTCGGGATTCAGAGAAGTGCGGAACATCAACCTTAATAGCCGCCGGACTTTGTCATCAACAACAGATTCATCGATCTCACCTTTCTGCATGAGTGTTAAAAAAGGTGTTGCCAAATAATAATAATCATAGGCATTTTTTGTATTGGCGCTAAGTCCATCTGTGCCCGTTCCCATTTCAAGATCTAGGCCGTAAAGTGCTGATTCCCGAGTGTCATGGGCTCCTCCCCAATCGCTAATGACTACTCCGTCAAAGTCCCAGTTTTCTTTTAAAATCTGGTTTAGAAGTACTTCATGATGACAGCAATGCTGCCCACGGTATTGATTGTAAGCTCCCATTATAGACCATACGCCCCCTTCAAGAACAGATGCTTTAAAAGCGGGCAGATAAATTTCATGAAGGGCTCGATCACTGATTTTTACATTGATGTGATCTCTCCATAATTCCTGATTGTTTAATGCGTAATGCTTGACACAGGCAGCCACGCCATTCTGTTGCACCCCATGGATGTATGGAACCGCCATGACAGATGCCAAATAGGGATCTTCGCCCATGTATTCGAAATTTCGTCCATTCAATGGGGTTCTGTAAATATTAACACCCGGACCCAGCAATACATCCTTATCTCTGTATCTGGCTTCTTCACCTAAGGCCAGGCCATACTGATACGATAATTCAGGATTGAAAGTGGCGGCCAAACATGTAAGTGCAGGAAAAGCAGTAATAGAATCATTGGTCCAGTTGGCATATTCCCAGCTATCCCAAGCGACTTCGGCTCTTACGCCATGAGGACCATCCGACATCCATAACTCAGGAATACCTAATCGGGGAACTCCCGGAGAGCTGAACTTGGATTGAGCATGACACATGGCCACTTTTTCTGTCAATGTTAATAATGATAGGATACTGTCGATTTTTGTTTCTATCTGAGGGTTTGACTGTGATTGAACGCTTAGTTGGAATCCTAATGAAATTACCAGTATCAATATCAGAATTTTGTTTTTCATAATGCAAAGGCAGTTTAATTTATATGAGCATTCACGAATAAAGATAATATAAAATTGCCCAGCTCATCATATTTTTTCACTGCGGCCTATATTTTAGCAGTTATTTACGCTTTAAAATCGGATCGTTTTTATAAAGTCAGGCTTGAAAGTGAGAGAGTGCGCTATCATGTGCTGAGCCTGTTTTAGTATGTTTATTGAGGTATTTACCAATAGTCTAATCGCTTATACCTGATTGTGGTGTTGCAGAGATCCTTGCTTGTCGTTTCTTGCTTATCTTCCGGAGAATTTCCAATCGATTCTTTTTCTCCTTCTCAATATCATAATCATCTTGTAATCCAAGCCAAAACTTTGCTGAATTCCCAAAATATGAGCTTAATCTCAATGCTGTATCTGCTGTAATCCTGCGTTTGCCTTTGATAATTTGCGAAATCCTTGTTTGAGGTAACTCTGTATCTTTTGATAATTTATATGCTGAAATTTTCATTGGTATCAAAAACTCATCTTGCAATATTTCTCCTGGGTGTATGTTCTCTAATTTTTTCATCCCTAATTTTTTTTATTTATGATAATCAACAATTTCAACCTCATTTGATTGACCATTATCCCAAAGAAAAACGATCCTCCATTGATCATTAATTCGGTTACTATAAAAATTCGTGCCTTAAAGTTTCTCCAATCGATTTGAAGGAGGAATCCTCAAGTCAGCAATATCTTGGGAGTTGTTTAACATCCTAAGTTTTCGTCTGCCAATCTTTTCAACCTCAAGAGGAAAGTCTCTTAACTCGCTCTCCATTCCATGTTTTTTCTGTATCCTTCGATCCAAATGAGACAATCATACTATTCAGTTGCGTTACTAACGCAAAAGGTAACTAAAATAGTTTCATAAAGCAAGAAATTTATGCAATTCCTGCAGTGTGGGATGGTTTGACAATATTATGCCAATTCATAAAGCTTTTTCGATTTTTTCAGGATATTGTTGCAAGAATTAGCCTGATTCATTCATAAAATATTTTACTGCGAACGTAAATCGATTTCAATAGAAAGGAATGCATAATTTTTAACACTCAAAATAGCTGGCGCTATTCCTGATCACTGCGTTCCTATTCTTTTATAGCGTTTGCCGCTCGTATGGCGAAAGATCATGAATGAATCAGGCTATATAATTTCATAAAAATTGGCTTAAATTTCAAAGGTTCCGATCAATGTCCGGAAAAATAGAAGTGCGTTAGTTCGCTATTTTCCCAGAGGTACATTTTAACATTCTCAAAGATTAAATGAACCTTTCCGGTTTCCAGGTCAAATTCTTCAATTTTCACGGTATAATCAGAGGTTTCTCCAGGCCAATATGTTCTATAATGCGCGTAGCTGAAAGGCATAGTGATTTCAATGCCACTGGTATAAGTTCCGGGAGTCTTGCCATGAAGCCCTTCAATTATGATTCCTGTATATGTTCCGGCATCAATATCATAAGGGTTATAACTATTGAGGCCATTATAATACTGACTGTATTCCAGATTACTTTTGTCTAGGTTGAAAGTCAGGGAATGATTTGTGGTATTGACCGTAACAGTGAAATTATAATCGCTGATACCAATTTCCGGTTCTACTTCATCTTCGCACTCCGGACCGTCATTAGTCAGGCATATATATTTTTTGTGCCCACCTGAAAGTGGACCCACACTGCCTGAAGTGGTTTCCCCGTTTTCCCAGGATACCGTATAGGTGTAGCTTTTTTCTTTATCGACAACAAAATAGGCGATATCACAAATATTAAAAGTTTCATAAGATCCGTCTAACATTTTAAGGGTGAGGTTTCTACAATCTAATGATGAGCTTTTGTTGTCTGCATTTTTAGGAAATTCAAGGGCATCCTGATAGGGCGTATTGCAATAACCCCCTTCTCTCCAATGCGTGTGCAGAGGGCCCAATGTTTCGTCATTTATTGTGATATAAGCGTCGCAACTTTCCAGATTTGTAAAGATAATCTGTGATTTTGTGCGTTCACTTTCCCATGCAGCATTTGCTTCTTCAACCGTCATTAGTTCTCCTTGGATGCTGATATTTTCTCCTGCATTACTTGTGCCGATTATATTCATATAGTTGCTATACATTTCGCCACTAAAATCTAAAGCACCGTCAAAAAATCCTGTAGCCTGGATAATCGAAACCTCATAATAACTTATGCCATCAATTTCGTCGGTAATAAGACTTACTGATCCTGTTAAGGCTCCCAGTTCATTAATAAAAGTGAAATTATCATCCTCAACTTCAATTATTCCATCACTGGGAATTTCGTTATTGCCAATACGTGTAATGCCATCGAATGAGCTTAATTCTGTAGCTGAATTTTCAATAATTGGGTCTGGTTCAGGATTCTCATCATTCTCATCTTTGCTACATGATGTTGCAATGAACATTATTGCAATTAGTCCAAACAATAGTTTTGATAAATTTTTCATGCTCTGTGTTTTAATTTGCCCTACCTTTAATTAGGGAGATGTAAGGCCAATATTCCCTTGCTACATGGCAAAAGACAAAATGAATTCTCACATCCTTTTGCTCGGATATTTCAGATAAAAATTTTGCTTTTACATATAGCTCTTAGTAATTTTTAAACGCATTCTTCTGGCCTTTGTTCAAGCTTATTTGGAATTATTCTAAACTATTTTCAGTTCAAGGAGGGAGTGGGTTAGACGGTAAATTACTTATCCGGACATCATAAAGAGACTTAATCATGTTTTTTTGATTATGATATTTTGGTTTTGAAGATATTTGCAGTCCATAAAATTGTGTACTTTAGAAACAAATAACTCAATGAAAAACCAGAGCAAGCCATTCATCAGTATTCTTTTGCTAAGCCTATGGCTGATATCATCCTGTAATCCAAAAACTCAATCCTCTCATGAGCAAAGCCTAAGAGGTTATTTTTGTGCCTTGAATGAACAGGATTTCGGACGTCTCTCCAATTTTATTTCGGATAGTCTGAAAACTTTTGAAATGGGTTATCTCCTGACCGGCAATAAAGAGGAGTTTTATACCCAGTTCCAGTGGGATTCTGTTTTTCAACCCGAATATCAAGTGCGGGATATCCGATGCGGAAAGGACAGCGCGGAGCTTATTGTGTCTAAGAATTGCCAACGCATTGCATTTCTTCAAGATTCGGCTTTGGAATATCGTGCTTTAGTGGTGTTTGCCGGCGATCAGATCAAAGAAATAAGCACGATTGGATATCTTTCCATGGATTTTGCATTATGGCAGGCTCGGCGTGATAGCCTGATTGAGTGGATTGACCGCGAACACCCTGCTCTATCCGGATTTGCATGGAACCTCAGCCCGAAAGGAGCGGGGAACTATTTAAAAGCGATTGAGCTATGGCGGAATGAAAAGTAATGCTCAGAGTTCATAAATTTCGTCTTTTGTTAATCCTGTTGATTTAGTGATGATGTCAATATCTACTCCATTGTTTTTTAAGTTCTTGGCTACTTGTTTTTTTTCATTAAGACGGACTCGATCTTCGGCATCCACCTTAAGCGATAAAATTTGACTGGCTTCGTTTCTTAAATTTTTGAGATGTTGGGAATAATTTCTTTGTTCCTCTTCCGGTAAAGTATCGACGCGCCAAAGTTCTCTTGCCTGGCTTATACCTTTTGCTGTAAATTCGTCCTTGATCTCATTATTCTTTAAATAATAAATCCACTGATCGAGTGTATTTTTTGCAATATCATCAAACTGGTTTACTTTTATTACGAAATATTCAGGAAAAATCTGTGAAGGCTCAATTTTTCCACCTAACAATTCTGTTTGTTTTGCAGATAATAAAAGTTTATCTGCCTTATGGATTCCGATAAAATCAGTTTTGCCATGATATACATAATCGTCGCCTTGTCCTAAGTCAAAGTACACTATATTTATGGAATAGACCTTCTTTATGTTTTGATAAGGTTCTCCAACCGAAATGTATTCTGTAATTGCTTTTGAGGTTCCATACGACATACGATGGAAATAATCATATTCGTTTTGGTTCTGTATCTCGATGATTACTAGTTCTCCTTTAGAATTTTTAACCAAAATATCTACGCGATTGTATTTATCTGAATCCAGACGTTGATTGCTTTCGCTCTCAAGAATATCTTGGATTTGAATTTCTTCCTTGAGCAGTTCAATTAGGAAACCCTCCAATACAGTAAAATTGGCTTTGTTTCTTAATAGTCGCTTTATCGCCCAATCAAATCGGATTAAATTTCTGTTGTACATCTTAATTTCATTTTTTCACAAAGATAATCAATTATAATGATCCAAAAACTTTCGTAAGCATGCTGAATTATAGTGAACAAAAGAAATTAATTCACCTCCATCTGCTTCTCTCCATTCAACCGCCCAGATACTTATTTATGATCATGCAAGGGTATATTCGCCCGTCTTTTCAAAAGGGATTTCAGGCTGTGTATTCTTATTCGATTATTCTACTCAACCAGTTTATTTGGATTGAGTCGATTTCTTGATAAAGCATTTCCCAAAGATTTTCTCCAATCGCCTTTCAAACGACATCAATCAATCGGGTATCGCTTCTCCTCAACATTCATTCCCTTTACCCTTAAATAGCTACGAGCACGCACATTCTCGCGGGATTTTATCCTTGCTTTGATGATCTTTTTTTCTCCGGGCAGAAGCGATACATAATTATCTTCCCAGAAAACCGGAAGGATGGTTTCCTTGCTTTCTTCATCGGAAATGGCCAGCTCCATAAAGAAAGCCAAATGCTTGCCAGGGTTGTAGAGCTCAACAGCAAACTCCGTAGTTCCGTCAAGATTTTTTTTGTTGATGTTAACTTCCGGATACGATGGAGTAAGATGCTTTAATTCCGTGAAATCGGCATAGGAACTATTGGGTGTAATGAACCAATTGGTTTTTTCATAATCGCATACATCTTCTTTTTTGCTGATCCAATAGAAGTTGTCGGACAGCGGTTTCCCTTTTTCATACACTTTAAGGTCAATAAAATACACATTGGCTGAGGTGTTGAGAGAATCGGGGAGTTGATACAGTTTTTTCGCGCTGTATGCGTCCACACTGACATCAAAATCTTTTTTGAAAAGAATGTCAGAATTGATGTCAAGTATTTTCATTTCTACAGATAAGTCTTTATTCTTGAAAGATTCATTGGAAACATAAATGGCTTTATTATGGTAATCGTAGATGGCTGTTTGCGTTTGATTGGCTTTTTTCGTTCCATAGAAGGCTCCGGTGGGCATCAGATAATAATCATAAAGTTGCCATAAATGGTTGGGAAAAGCTGAATTGAGCATCCATTGAATAATCCCGGTGGCTGATGGTTTATTTACTGTGAATGCTTCGAACATCGCCCGTAAAGCTTCATAATTGGATAATTGTGCCCTAAAGCATAAATCTTCTGCTGAGCTTGCGGCTCCATATCGGGCGTTGAAAGCAGGCAGCCAGCGCTCGAAAGTGGCAAAGTGGCCTCTTCCGCTATGAAAATCCCATACGTCATTAATCGGCCATAAATCTTCTTCTGGCGTGAATTTCTTCACGGATTCAAATACAGCAGGAACAATTCCGGGACCTGTTTCGGTATTGAATCCCCAGGCTCCTCCGTATTGTCTGTCTTCAACCCAGTAATTGGGCGTAACATAACTGTATGGACCGACCATTTTTACGGCTACGGGTCCGCTGATCTCACTAGTATACGAACTGCTGCCGTCCTGTGCAATTTGCCGACAGCCGGCTAGTCTGGGGCGACTTTGATCCACAGAATCCAGATATTTGTTTAAGGCCAGTTCAAGCTCCGGACGGGGAAGCATATCGCTGCCATAGACCCAGTTAAACACACTCGGATGATTCCTAAGCCACCGTACCTGGTCCTGAAAAGACTGTGCGTGAAAATCATTTTCTTCCGCTTTGATGAGTAAATAATTATCGGTAGGTCTCTGGCAATAGTCTTCCCATTCCCAATGACAGCTCCAGCCGATCATCAGCAAAATGCCTTCCTCATCGCAGGCGTCGAATAAGGCTTTGGATGAACCCCAAAAACCTTCCAGGCGAATGGTGTTTAATCCCATATGCTTGGTGTATTCTACTTGCGTCCTTACTTTTTGTGCATCCTCACGCAGAAATAAATCGTCAACCCAACCTCCTCCTTTGATGAGTATTTTTTTACCATTGATGGTATATCCTCTGTTCCCTTCCGTATTGATGTAGGTGTCTACTTCGCGAATGCCAAATCGTGTTTTGTAGTCATCAGAGAATTTGTTTTCAGTATAGGCCTTCAGATTTAATTCATATAGAGGATGTTCGCCCAGATTATTGGGCCACCAGATTTCGGGATTTTCAAGATGCAAAGCGGGATAGGCTTCAGTCCGAAATGTAAATGTTTTTGCTTGATTTGGCGCTAAATGAAAATCCATTTCGAATTCAATTGCTCCAATGGTTCCTTTTAGATGCCCGTTTTGTTCCTGATGATTGTGGTTCACCAGATCCACTTTGACCTGTAAATCTGCCCAGCTATAATTTTCCTTATCAATACAGCTTTCTACAAAAGCCGATTTAATGGAAACATCGCCGGACTGCTTGATTTTCACCGGACGCCAAAGGCCCATATTGTCGTCGGGCGGATATGGATTCCAGTCCACCCAGCCAATTGTTAGGTCGCCAGCACGTGGCGGGAAAACCTCAATGAACAGAATATTGTCTTTTGGGTGAACATATTTTGTAATATTCAAATCAATAATTCTGTAGGGGCCGATTAGGAAAGTGGAATCAGCTACCAGTTCCCCGTTTAGCCAAAGATTCGCTTTATAATTGAAGCCTTCCAAAATAAGCTGAACGCAGTTTGAAGGAGCATTTTTGTTTAAATTGAATTGTGTTCTGTAAATCCAGGGGATATCGTAATCGCTTCTGTCGAAATCTTTTAGCTGTGTTCCATGAAAAGGCTCTTCAATTTTCCCGGATTCGATCAATGCCCCAAATACGGTATTAGGAACTTCTATTGCAGTGGCCTGATCTGAAGACCAATTTTTTTTGTGCAGGGTCTGAAAATCAGTTATATATTCTGAAGAGATTAACTCCCAAGAAGAAAGCGTTTGATTCATAGTAGATTGGGCTAGAGTAATGATGCTGAAAGAGCAGAAAAATGAAAACAAAAACAGGTATAAAACAATTTGGAATTTTTTCATGGAATTCAAGTTTTAAACAAATTTAATTTTTTTTGGGATTTTGGAAGGGTAGAGGCAATAGGCTAATTTTCGCAGCGATTGGAATAGCATTTGCAAACCTCTATTTTACTGTTCCTCTTTTCCACTCCAATAATGCAAATCTAAGTGTTGTTCATCCTAAAGCGATACTCCAATGAATTATGGGGCTATGATACTTTTGTGCTTTATATTACGGTTCGGTTAATAGATAAATTCAGTCCATTTGCTATTTGAGCAAATTTGATATTTTAATGTCCTCACCATTTTTAATTCTTGAAATATATGAACGTTTCTTATCGTCACTAATTATCTAACAAAAATAGGTATTTCCCAATTCCATTTATGATTGCCCATGAATCGTATTCGTAATTATAACCACTTGTTACGATGATGATATTTAGGCTAGGCACTATGAAAATAAATTGACTTCCGATGCCATTTGCCCAAATAATTTCGTGCTTTTTATTATTGGATTCAATAGAAATGTTCCACCATTGATACCCATAATCATCGCCCTTTATATGGGTTTTGGTTTTTGCGGAAGTAGATTTTTTTATCCAATCAGAGGAAATAATCTGCTGCTTATTATATCTGCCATTATTCAATACTAACAAACCAATTTTGGTCAGGTCGATAGGGCGCATTTTCAAAGAACCACCCATACAGGGAAAGCTATCTTGTTTCAAGGTATTCCAATCGTATTTTTGAATATTCAGGGGTTTAAAAAGGAATTTTTCAGCAAAAACATCTGCATACATACCTGTTTTTAGTTTTATTATGGCTCCTAAGATCTCAGTATTTCCGCCGTCATATATAAAATGTTCACCAACAGGGGCAATGAGTTTTCTTTTTAAAGAATAATCTATTCTGTCATAATTTTGATATGGCTCATATTCATTTGAAAAACAAGAGGTCATTGAAAGGATATTCGCTATAGTGATTTTTTTATAATCGCCTGATTTTAGATGTTCATAGGAGGGAAATGTTTTATAAATGGGCTCATGAATATCAGAAATCATTCCCTTATCTTTTGCGATACCTATGAGCAAGGATGTAATGCTTTTTGTTGCAGATTCAATTTGGTGTAAATCATTTCGTGAATATCCATAGAAATACTCTTCACATATCAGCTTGTTATTCTTTATTAGAAGAAATGAATTAATCCTTCCATATTGGTTATCAATTATTTCAGGGATTAGTGAATAGATAAATAACGAATCATTTGGGGTTTGGAAACGCGTTGCGTTTATGGATTCATCAAAAAAAGCAGGTTCCGTATAGTGATATTTATAGTTGACATGATTGCAATTTGGTTTTGCTTCGGTCAAGAAAGGGATTAGCGCGTCATTATTAATCAAATTAACCGGGTCAAATAGCTCTCCCGCACATGCAAAACCACCTTTTATAAGCGTATCAAAGATTCTACCTAAATAATAACAGTTCCAATCAGGAATAAAAAAGCTTATGCTATCTGAATGCCGGAATATGCTGTCGATTTTAAATTGTGAATCGTAGAATTTGTGATTCGTCCAGTAGCCAATTGCAGTGAGTGAGTCTTGTTTTTCTACTATTTGAATGTAGAATTTTTTATTTACATCTTCCGGATGAGGGCCTTCCCAAAAACCATTAAGACTCATTTTCTCATTTTTTATACTGCAATTTTGCAATACAAACAGACTTACTAAAATGATGAAAAAGTAGGTGTATTTCATATTCTATGATGCTAAATTCCGGGGATAGGATTCGGAAAATACGAGTTCAAGCAATGTACTACTGCAATCCTTGGTGATTCCTTTCATCCCAAAAGGGAAACGATGTTTCATTGATTTATTCATAATTTTTCAATAGTAGATCGGGATGCTCGGCATAAATTTTAAGAATTAACTCACCAAAAAGGGTATTGGCCCATGCAAACCATGATCTATTATAATTTGCCGGATTATCTTTGTGAAATGCTTCAAGCATAAATCCGGTATCAGCATGAGTAGCTCGGAGCATTTTTAAGCAGTAGCTAATTTCTTTTTTATCGCTTGAGGTCATAGCACGAAGAATAATTCCCATTGGCCATATTTTTTCTTCACAATAACTGCTAATGAATTTTATTGCAGGAGCCCTATTTAGCAAGCTCAATATTCTCTTCTTTGATCAGTTTTGGACTATAGTTGATAGAGTCCTGATTATACTGGTATAATTGCACTGAGCTGATGTCCGACCCTGTCCAATCTGCTGGCTTAATTACTGCAAAAGTCCGCACAGCAGCAGGGCTTTTATCGGCATCTACCCAAGAACCGGTATTCACATAAACCTGCGTATAGTCCTGATTATCCGGATATACGTTTATCAGTGGAATATGAGAATGCCCGAAGGCGATGATGTCATATTCCTGCAATCCGCCCGACTGATGGATGTATTCTTCGGTTACGGCATCGGTCAAATGATGTCCGTTCCACAAAGCAAATAAAACGTAAATCGGATGTGGTACATTATTGATTTGCTGGGTTTGAGGCCATAGTTTTTCTATATCATTGGCGTACATTTCATAAGCCTCTTTAAAGGAAAAAGGCGATTTATAGCCACCAATTCCGCCCATCTTTATTAGGGTATCGCCATAAATAGGTTCCTGCATGTCAAAACCATTTATGATATGTTCCCAAACTAACCACCATGCCACATGAAACTCGAAAGAACCCATCGAATTAAGTTGTTGCTTGTTTGCTCTCGAGCGGTTTTCAATCATGCCCTGAGCAAACAGACGGGAAACAAAATAACCAGGAGGCAGCATATGACCAGTATCCACTAGCGGCTGGGGCGTATTAAAAAAATCATATCGATGTCCGTGTTCCATCACTACATGATCAACAGGTTTGTGAAGGCCAAGCCCAGGCACATCACCTGCCCAGCTTATGCTTGGCATAATGTCATCCAGAATATCCTTGGTAATCAGCATATCGTGGTTTCCGGGCACATACACCAGTTCAATCTCCGGATTGGCAGCGATGCTTCGAAGCTTGTCAACAATTCCTTTGTTCGTTGGTGCATCGGCAATGGCCATAAAATATTCCTTTGAGTTATTGATACCGATTTGGGGATTGAAAGGATAAACCGAATAAGGCACCACCCATTCGTCGAATAAATCGCCCAAAATAACCAATTGCCTGACCTCCAGATTATGGTTTACAGAATCTAGAAAATTTTCCAATGCCACTTTATTTTTTCCAAACCAGCTATATTGTCCCGCATTGGCACGGTGATCACCCATATGAACATCACTGATGCATACAATTGCATTGCGGACAATCTCTGTGCTTTTCAGTTCTTTTTGCTCAAAGATGTGCGATGCCCTGGTCCTTAGCTCAAAAACGATTGTTTGCGCGGGATGACTACCTTTAACTGATTCAATTTGCTGTAATACCTCCAACTCATATTTCCAGCCCTCCTCGAGCGTAAAATTATCATGAAAAAGTACTATTACTACATTCCCGAAACACTTCACATCATAAAATTCCGCTAAAGAACCTTTTTTGTCTTTCAACAAAATACTGCCATTTATTGTAGCTGGATCAAGTTCATCATCAAAAAATAACTCAATTGCCCGTGTTTGAGAATCAAAAAGATAATACAAATTATGTCGTAATTCCAGATTGGCAATTTCCATTTTAAGATAATCAACCGGAACGGGTTTGTCCTCTTCCTTGCTACAAGAAATTATCATCAACGAAATGACAATAATGACAAAAAAAGTGGTAATTTTAAAAACTGAAATGTTTTTCATTTTCATATTTTTTTAAAGGAGCAGAAAATCTTTGTTAAGGCTTATGTGGCATCCTAATGATGCCACTTCACTAACAAAAATAGCAAAAAATAAAGCAGCAGTCAAGAGGTTTTAGTTATTTGGTCATGCTTTTACAATTTTCTGTACTAATGTTTCATTTTTAGGATTTTGTTTTCCTGTAGTTAGTTTTTTCCTGTCACCATTTAATTTCGTCATAATATACATCGTCATCATTAATGTCCATGTCATTGATAGCACAACCGAGTCTTTTTGCATCATTTTCTAAAAAGGTCTTAAAGGATTCATACTCCTCCGTGAAGAATATTCCTTTTTTCAACAATTCAGGTAATTTTCTAAAAGCTCTTTTTCCCCCACCAAGCAAAAAATAGTCAAGGTTAATGCTCCTCATATAATGATATATGTACTCATTAGCTCCATATAATCCATCTTCTATATATCCAATCAAATTTTTTGCTCCAATTTCGTCATAGCTGTTCATGGCTTTTTCCAGCCAGAATTCAAGTAGTAAAAACGTCGATATATCATATTTCGTAGTCTCAGAGTAACGCATATTAAATTTTAATGCAGTCAGAGAAAAGAGGATATGTACCCACGAGATTTGAGTTCCAAAATATTTTCCTTCTTCCAGTGAATAATGACTAGCCTTTCTTTTTAGCCTACTTCCTTCATAAGCCTTTCTAATCTCATATGAAAACCCACTAATCAATTTATCGCGATTCTCAGCCCCTATGTAGTTAAGTTTGTTTTCATCATTCCAGAATTTACCGATAACCTCATAAAGGTTGTTTAAATCTTCATAATTTCCCCATAATTCTACGCCGATCCCTCTTTTTGTTGGCAAAATATAAATCATAATCAAATTGTTAGTGTGTTATTAACTCAAAATATATTCAATTGAAACTTATCCAGATTCCTAAACGTACTAAAAAAAGTTCGTTCTGTTTTTTTTGTCTTTTTTTTTTACTTTACATCATGATAATAGGATTAGATTTAACGGAAAACATCAGAACAGTCTTTATACAAATCCACAAATTCCTTAGTTAAAACCTCTGTAACCTCGCTTTTAAACGCAAATTCGTTCCGAATATCATTTACATAGGCTTTTACTTTTACTTTCAGCATTACTTTATGTCCTATATTCTCTTGAAAAAACAGGACAGATATAGGTTTATTAAGGTAAATATGTTTCGAAACCTGGGCTGTTTCTATGGCAAAACTTCTCACTCTGTTAATATCGCAAGTGAGTGGAAGATATATTTCAGTAACCACCTGGCAGTTTTCTTCTCCGGCATTGGCATTCGCAACAGCCGTATTCATCACTTCTAAATTTGGAACGCTTACAAGATTATCATCGCTGGTTACCAAACGGGTAGCGCGTAGCCCAATACCTACGATTTCGCCATAATAGTTTCCAATTTGTACCTTATCGCCAATCTGAAAGGGTTTATCGAAAATAATAATAATACCACCAAATATATTTTTAAGCAAATCCTGCGATGCAAATCCTACTGCTACACCTATAGATGCAGAAAAAGCAAGAATGGAAGCCATCGGGGGTCTGAAAACAGCAACCAAAATAAAAGTCAATGTTCCTGTCCAAACAATTACTCTGGCCAATGGTATTAAACCCTTAATTGTAACACGGTGTTTCGTTTTTCTTTCAGCCCATGCACCCATTATTAAAGATAAAATTCGGAGAAAAATATAGCTAGAAACAAGTATTAAAACAGAAAATATTATTTTTGAGGCTTTAAAATAATTTGAAATTGTTTTGGTTTCTATATTTATTTTGGTCAAAATATCCTTCCCAGTAGCGGAGGCGCCCTCAACAGCAAGGGAGTCGGTCTGACAATATAAATTTACTGAGGCAATAAAAATTATCAGAACAAATAATATTATATACTTTAGATTCCTTTTCATAATTCTGTTCGTTATTGTGTAAGGTTTCTGCTTTTTAATAACTGAACCACATGCCTATATAATATTCCGTTGAGCATGTAATTATCGCCTTTTAAAATAAGAAGTGAATCTTCTTTTAATATCGTTAAAATCTTTAGACTTTTTGCGGCGCTTTGATTACAAATAGCGGCATGTATATCAACTGTTATTTTGCCATGCAATACAATGAGTAAAAGGGTATAGATCTTTTCGGCTGAAAGTGTTTCAAGAAAAGCAAAGTCAGGACTGATAAACCTTTTGATAAATAATTCTTTGTCTGTAAACTTTGATATTGATTCCATCCAATAATAGAGCGAAAGGCTTATATTGCTATTAGAAAACCTATTTAACTCCATAAAGAAATCTTTTTCAAGTTGGATTTGTCTGTCTTTTGTGTTTTTAATATTTTCAGATGTTTTTATATCGTCTTCATATTGTACAATATAGCCACTTAACCTATGCCTTTTAAGTACAATTTTCCGAATTTCATCTGATGTTAGGTTGTCGAGTTCAACGATGTAATCGAAATTTTCTTTTAGCGAAATGGTTTTATTTAGGTAATTGCATGCATTTTGCGAAACGGAACAAATCCATAAAGCCTGGCTGTTTGTTGAAACGATAAATGACAATAATTTGTGCATACAATCAAAACCACCGGGTTTTCTTAAAAAGATCCTTTCGAGACCATCTAATACTATTATTTGTTGTCCTTTTGCAGAGTCAATCAGTTCAACTACATCCTGTTCATTTTTCAGGTTTTTATTGTCTAAAATATCCTGCATTAATTCAATAAAGTCGTTTTCTTTGTGATAAAACCTGTTTTCAGTAGAATAATAAACCTTGTAGCTTTCTTTAATTGTTTTAATATAGTGCTGGAGAAGAGATGATTTACCTCCTCCGTTTTCGCCAATAACAAGCGTTGCAGCATAATTCCCCAATTTCCAGTTTTTGAGTGCGGTATCAATCTTCTCTAATTCCTTCTGGCGCGAAAGAAACAAATTGACCTCTTTTACCGGTGCATTTTCAAACAAATAGCGGTAAATAACCGGAAGCTTATAAATTCTCTTATTGATATCTGCCAAGTAATTTGATATTTCGGAGGAAACAAAAACCGGTGCTTTATCTAGTTTTAATTTCTTACGGATAGAAGTATTATAGGAAATTATTGTTTCAATCTGGTTTTTTAAGAAAGAACCAAGAAATGTAATTGATAACGAAATATAACCAAAAACCTTTTTACGCTTATCCTTAGATTCCTGTATCGCTCTAGATTTTAATAAGCTGGAATATATTTTCAGGATACTATCGTTATTGTCAAGCTCTTTAATATTTTCAATAAAAGCCTGATATAAATCTGCTAACTCTTTTTCTCTTGTGCGCTCTAAATCATTACTGATTTCAGTAATTCGGTTGAGTATGTTTAAAGAGCGTTTCATGCCTTCTTTAAACATCAATACGGTGTCTTCACGTCTACTTTGTGAATTTAACATTGAAACCGCTGTATCAAGCGAAAAGTCAATTATCTGGTCAAAATCGCTAAATTCATTAATAATTTTCTGAAAGCTTTCTTTGAAATTTTCAATAGTCGATTTTAGGCTGTTTAAAAACGGGGGAACACACTTGTAATCAATAAATACATTTGGAGAGAAAAAATAGATTTCTGATTTACGAATGCCTTTCTCGTAATTGGGAGAACGAACAACCCCTGATTTATCAGGCATCTTATGAAGCGCTTCATCAACATCAACTTCTATTTTGAGCAGTAACTTTTCTATTTCCGAACTGCTTTTGTCGAAATCTTCTACAATGCTTTGCTTTCGGATTTCCTCCTCTAGGGCATATAGTTCTTTTGTAAAAAATTGCTTTAAGGACGAATGATCTGTTTTTTTTGGATTAGGAATCCGTTCAATAAGCTGTTCTAAATACGCTCTTTTCTTTGTAATAACAGGGTTTAAAGTTGTTGCTAACTTAGTAGAGTAGTTTTTTATTACTTCCGATTGCTGATTTTTAATTGCTGATACAAAAATAAAAAGTGCTTCTCTAAAACGCCAGTCTTCATAAAGGGCATAAAAAGTTGAATTCCACAATTTGTATATGGCATCAACCTGTTCACAAATGTGGTTATAGTTCCAATTTTTTTTAAAACGGATATAAAACCCCGGAAATTCCCATGTCCCGGACTTTTCAAGGAGTGTTAAAAATGTTGGATTATAAGTGTCATAGAAACGTTCTATATTCGATAGTCCTTCGTTGATATCTTTAAGCTGAAACGATTCCGGGGGAATCATATCAAGCTGGTAGTTTGAGTTAATTATTGAACTTTCCTGCTCAAAAAGTTCGTATGCCAGTTTTGCCAGTTTCTTCTGAATGTCAATTAGATCGTTTTTAACAGTCAAAATATAATCATTCAATAGAAAGCCTTGGACTATCTGCTGGTAATAAATCGTATGATCCCGTTGTTTTAATGGCTTTAATGGTTTTTTAAACAGCTTGGCAAATCCATTTCTAATAATTCGGGGAATAGTGCGAAAATGATAAAAGAAATTTCCTGCATTTTTCAGTAGGCCTATGCTCCCAATCCCCTTGTCGGTGGTTGCTAATCCTATATTATATGCATCCGTAATATTTGTTTCAAGACAGTCAATATCTTTTTGTACGCCCTTTTTAAACGTTTCGAGAAAATCTCTTGTCTCTGATTTTGTTTTTAATTTGGAGTGCAAGGATTTCAATAAAATCAAATTATTGGTATGAAACTCGGATAAATCTTGATGTAGTTTCCCTGTGTCAGTGAAACCTCCTTGCTCTTGCTTGGTTTTTAAAACCTCAAAATTCTTTCTGATACCTTCAAATACAGTAATATGTTCCTGAATATATTTAGAAACTTCGCGCTTGTAGGCATTGTTCCATCCCTGTAGAATCTTTTCGGTTTTAATGCTTAAACTTATAATCTTATCAGATTGCATATTGAAGGTTTATAGTCGATCCAATTTTAACTTATAAAAGTACAATTAAAATCAATGTGAAATCGTTTTTTGGTTGGCAAAAAAGTAAGTGTGTGGAAGCGGGGGCATACGAGAGTCGGACTGATACTTTATGGCTTAGCAATGGTCTTTATCAATCATTTTAAAGTGTAAGTCTCACTGTTTCGTGACTATAAACTCCTGATTTTGTTCTATAATGTTCAAATTCAAAGTGCTTTGCTGGGCTTGCTAAAGCAGTGGGAAAACTCTCAAGAGCAAGTCCTGTAAATACGCAATGTGGATTTAGATTTTGAGCAACAAGGCAAAAGTTGGGTTTTATAGACAGACTCTAATTATTCCTGATTGTATCGCAGGCCAATCACACAAACATCATCGATTTGATCTAATGCGCCTTTCCAATTATTGAAAAATTCATTCAGTTTTGTTTTTTGTTCTGCCATGCTAAGTCCTTGTATTTCAAGCAAGAGTTTTTTAAAGGCAAGAGTTTTTAATTTCTTGCCTTTTCGCCCTCCAAACTGATCGGCATAACCATCCGAAAAAATATAAATAGTATCGTTTTCTTCGAGGGGGAATTGATGGGTTGTGAATGGCTTCATATGGTCGTAAATTCCAATTGGTTGCTTATTGGCTTTTGTTTCTATGATCTTTCCCGCACGAATAATCCACAGTGGATTATATGCGCCGGCATAAAGCAATTGCTGGCCTTGAATTGTGCAAAGCGCAATATCCATTCCGTCACTCACCGATTCATCTGCTTTTTTAAATTCCTGAATTACTATTTCTCGGGTCCTGTCGAGGATTTCTCCCGGAATGCGTAATTTTTGTTCCCGTACTGAACGATTTAGGGCGTTATGGCAAACTACGCTCACCATCGCACCCGGGACACCATGGCCTGTGCAATCGGCAGCAGCAAACATAAGAATTCCGTCTTTTTTCTCGATCCAATAAAAATCACCGGCAACAATATCTTTTGGTTTATAGAGGATAAAGCTGTTCTTAAGAACCTCTTTTACAAAATTATTTGGAGGTAAAATGGCTTGCTGTATGCGCTTGGCGTATTTAATGCTGTCTTTAATATTCGCGTATGCACTTTCAATGATCTGATTCTTTTCTTCAATTTCTTTCTGACGTGCTACTATATCTTTAGTTCGTTCTGCTACCACGCTTTCGAGCCATTTGTTTTTATTGGAGATCTGCTTAATACGAACCTGGTAAATAATAATCAGTATAATTATAAATGCGATGATGCATAAGACTTTAAACCATAATGTTTGCCAAAATGCAGGTTTAATTTTGATATTTACTGATGTGGGTTTTTGTGCCCAAACACCATCATTATTGGCAGCTTTTACCAAAAATGAATAAAAACCCGGTGCTATATTTGTATATTGTATAAAGCGCCTTGTGCCTAGTGATTTCCATTCTTGGTCGTATCCTTCTAGTTTATAGGCATATGTGTTTTTTTCAATATCTGCATAGCTTAAAGCGGCAAATCCAAAAGAAAATTCGTTTTGATCATACTCCAGATGGATCATTTTTTTAAAGTCGGCTGCTGAATCTGAATGCCAGTCATCACTTGGAACATCAAAATTGGTAATTACTACCTGAGGAGCATAAGGGTTACTTGAAGGCCCTTGCACCGGGAAAACATTAAACCCATTGATGCCCCCAAAAAGGATTTCCCCACTGCTTAGTTTCAGAAAGGCGTGTACCAAAAATTCGTTGTCTTGAAGTCCGTCGCTGATGTCGTAATTCGTTATTTTTTTTTCTGATGGTGTAAAATGACTGATGCCTCCATTGCTGCTAAGCCATAAATCTGTTCCTTGTCCAAGAACGATTCCCGTGATTGTATTATTGGGCAAGCCGTCTCTTTCGGTATAGGTTCGAAATTCTTCTGTCTCTGAATTGAATTGAATCAGTCCTCCTTTTGTGCCTAACCATAAAATATGGTTCGAGTCCGGAACTATTCCATAGATTCTATCGTCATCAATGCCGGAGTTTGAAGGATTCCATGAACGGAAACTATCGGCGGTTTTGAGAAATAAACCGTGTCCAAATGTTCCAATCCAGATGTTCTTTTCATTATCGAGGCAAACCCAAGTCACTTTCTTATCGGCGAATTCTTTTTGGTAGTTTATGGAAGAATCCTTGCTGAGGCAAAATAATCCATGGCTATAGGAACTAATCCATAAGTTTTCCCCATCAACGCATAAATCCCAAACCCGAGCATTTTTCGGAAGACCTTTAATGTTCAGGTCTGTAAATTTTAGATCGGATGATGTGGCATCGAAAGTCTGAACCCCTCCGCCATCCATTGCTAGAACATATTTGCCATTCCATTCAACAATATCACGAATGTGATTATTATTTAAGCCAGATTGGTCGCCGGTATGCCAGTGGGTAAATAGGTCATTTTTTCGATCCCACAAATTAAGGCCTTTTTCCACAGTGCCAATCCAAATCTGATCCTTGCTGTCTTCATAAAAACATCGGGTCTTGCTGTTGCTTATGCTGTTCGCATTGCTCGGGCTGTGCTGATATAAAATCATATCTTTATTATTGCAATCCCAAGTGGATACACCTCCCAAGGATGTTCCAATCCAGATTAAACCGCCTCGGTCTTCCATAATGCAGCTGATATCATTGGCGGAAAGGGAATACTTATCTGAGGGGTCTTTAAGATAAGTAAGGGTATCTAAAGACTTAGCCAATTTTCTTTTTAAACCATGATTTGTAGCGATCCAGACATTTTCTTTTGAATCTGTGAAGATGAAGTTGACGTCTTCGTTTTGAAGGCTTTTTTTGTTAAAATAGGAGGTTAAACTAGGCATATTGCCCATAGCTGAATATTCATCGGCGGAAACGAGCTTGCATTTGAGGGATTTTGTATCAATAATATTGATGCCTTTTTCCGTCAAAGCAACCATCCTGTGATTGTTTGCATATTTTAAAGTGAGTACTGAACGGCCTTCAAGCCCTTCCCCTGTATCTTCTTGTTTTACTGGCAGGTTGATAAATCTGTTTAGCGCATGATTGAAGATGCAAACCCCGTGCCCATTGGTTCCAGCCCATAATCTTCCACTACTGTCTACCGCCAAAGCCTGAACAAAGTTGTCGGGTAGGGAATTTGGGTCGCCTTTTTTATTTCGATAGATGGTCATTTCATAACCACTATATTTGTTGAGTCCATCATAAGTGGCAATCCAGATATAACCTAAACTGTCTTGGGCTAAAGCAAATGCGGAGCTCTGGGAAAGTCCATCTTCAACGGATATTTTTGAAAATTTGAGGCGCTCCAGCTGCCCCTTAAGAACGAAAGTGTGGAAAATTATTATAGTGAAAAGTAATAATTTTAGAAGGAACGAAATATGTCTTTTGGGGAGTGTGGCTCTGTGAAACATCATTTGGCTTAGATTATCAATTAAGTCGGCTTTGAATTAGATCCGTAAGTTAATATTTTCAAAACTAATCATTTTTTCTTTAGGTTGGTGCACCGAAGCTGGCAATTGATGTTGGCCTGTAAGAAGATGATCGTAAAAACACTCAATCTTCTTTCTGTATGGTTTCTAGAGCCTCTCACAACCCGTAGCCAACGACCTTGCTTAGTCGCTGAATTACAGCAATTGCAATAATTGGTCGCTGCGCTGTTTTGAGGCCCTCGAAGCGCCTGTGCTGAGGTCCTCGAAGCGCCTGTGCTGAGGCCCTCAAAGCGCCCTGTTTTTGCCTATCGAATTGTATTGATTATTGGTCGCTGAGGCCCTCGCTGCGCCTGTGCTGAGGCTCTCGAAGCGCCTGTGCTGCGGCCCTCGAAGCGCCCGATTAAATCACCCATCCGTATTTGTTTGATTAGTAGTTTGTTTGATATTTTGGTGTTTCCGACTATCTTTAAGATAATTTCATATCTTTACCTGTGAAAAAATTTCTTCCATATAGCGGATTACTGCTGTCTATCTTATTGACTATGAATGCTTGTCATGTTGCTCGTTTTTTCTATTATAATTTTGCCGATGAAAAAGACTATCGGAAATTTCCTGCTGTTCCTGTGAAAAATGATGGGATAGCGACACCAATTCTTGTTGGAAAGCCTTTGGATCTGACTTTGCCTGATGCTTATGAGGAAAAGGAACATCTTAATTTCCAGGTCTATCTTGAGCAAAATAAAACATTGGCATTTATGGTTTTACATCATAATAAATTGGTGTATGAAAGTTATTTTAAGGATACAGATTCCTCCTCGGTACTTGCTGCTTTTAGCGTTACAAAATCAGTAGTCTCTGTGCTTGCAGGAATTGCATTAAGCGAAGGAAAAATTAGCTCTTTTGATGATCCAATAACCAAATACGTGAGCGGTTTGAAGAAAGGTTTTGAGCATATCCGCTTGATCGATCTTATGAATATGCGCTCAGGAATTTGTTTTAATGAAGGCTATTATAATCCTTTCGGACAAATGGCAAAATTTTATTATGGCACAAATCTCAATAAATTTGTGCGCCAATTAAAAGTGGAAACAGCTGCAAATAAGGACTATCTGTACCAATCGGCCAATACCCAGCTTCTGGCAATGGCCATAGAGTCTGCAACAGGCATGAAATTGAATGAGTATTTGTCGGAGAAAATCTGGCGGCCTGCAGGCATGGAATATCCCGCAAGCTGGAATGTTGATAGCAAAAAGCATCAGATTATAAAAGCATTTTGTTGCTTGAATGCCCCACTGATCGATTTTGCCCGTTTTGGGCTCCTTTGCCAAAATAAGGGCTTTTTTAATGGACAACAAATTATTCCTGAAGCCTATTTTGAGCAACTTTTAGAAACAAAAAATGACTCCAGGGATTCTCGTGCCTATCCGTATATTATGAATTGGCGCGTTTTAGACGACGGAAGCTTTTTTGCAAAAGGAATCCTAGGGCAATATATTTATATTGACCCCAAAAATGAATTACTAATGTTGCGCTTTGGCTCCGGTTCTGCCCATATCGATTGGATAGACTTTATGCGCAAATTAAAACCACAAATTCTGTAAAGCCTGTTTTTTAGTTCGTTTTTTTTAAAAACTTCAACCTAAATTAAATGATTCTACACATCCTTAAAAAACGATTCATAATCGGGCATATGCAATGTTTCTTTGGCCTTTTCCGGTGGATATGTAAAATAAACAGCCTCAGTAGTGGCGCATAGGGTTCCTTCGCCATCAAAAAGGGATACATCAATAAAAGCTAGATTACGCTTCATCTCTTTTAGCTTGGCTTCCAGCTTGATATCGCCTTTAGAAATATCAACACTTTTTATATAACGAACATTCAATCTGCTGGTTACTCCCGATGTTTTGAGCTTGATCAGAACAACCCAGCTGGCGATTTCATCCATCATTGTTGCTTGAATCCCCCCATGGAGAATATGAAAATATCCTTGATAATTAGTGCCCGGTTTCCATGTGCTGCGGATAATATCACCATCTTCAAAAAACTCCATTTTTAAGCCAATTGGATTATCCGGCGAGCAGCCAAAACAATTATATCCATCAAGTTTTCGGTACGGGTTATATATGCGTCTCATAATATTTTCGTTTTTGAGCGTTTATTCAGTTTTCAAATTTTGAACAAATGTAGTGGCTTCCTGTTTTAAATGAAAGAAATGGCTTGAAATATTTTGTATCTTCACTTCGAATTTGCTTCCAGAAATATTAAATTTATATTGATAAAGGATTTTGATAAAATTTAAGATAATAGTTATGAGAAAGTTAGGTGTTTTTTTATTTATTGCGTTATTCGCTTTTACTTCTTGCGATGAAGCCAAAGAAGTTATTGATGACATCATCCCTTCCTTAACGGAAGCGGAAGTAGTTGAAGGTCTGAAGTCTGCCTTGGTAGTTAGTACCGATACTTCTGTAAGTCAGGTATCTGTGCTGAATGGATACTTTGGTGACCCATTGATTAAAATTCTTTTGCCGGATGAAGCAAAGGTGATTACAGACAATATTGCATTGCTGCCATTTGGAGAAGATTATGTGGATGAAATGGTTTTGAAAATGAATCGTGCTGCCGAGGATGCAGCTCATGAAGCCGCTCCGGTTTTTATTGGTGCAATTACGGAAATGAGTATTGGTGATGCTTGGGATATTTTAAATGGTGCCGATGATGCAGCTACACAATACCTTATTGCTCATACATATACAGAGCTACAGGATCTCTATCAGCCCAAAGTAAGGGCATCGCTCGAAAAACCATTGGTTGAAGGCGTTTCTGCTGCGGAATCATGGACATTTCTAACATCAAATTATAATGATGTGGCAAATAGTTTGGTGGGGCAGCTGGCAGGCCTTGAGCCAATTAATGTGCCAATTGAAGAATATGTGACTACAAAAGCCTTGGACGGACTATTTGTAAAAATTGCCGCAGAGGAAGAACAAATTCGTCATGATCCTTTGGCGCGAGTAAACGATATACTGAAACGCGTTTTTGGAGATTAATCCCTAAATCGTTTTTGTATATAACCATACAGCTCGCTTACTTTAAGTAAGGAAGTTGAAGGGCCGGTGCGTATATAGAACATCTCGTCATTATTATCTCTGATATAAGCAGGGATACTCGCTGGATTTACATCAATACGCATAATCTTTTTGTTTTGCATTGTTTCGTTGTGAATACGAATAAACGTTAGATGATGCATAGATATCTTGCTCTTTATGAGGTTTGTGAGATGAAGTTGTGCTTTGTCATCATTGGCAAATTTGTCTTGATCTAGGCCGTAAATATTGCCATTATCTTCTACACCAATCAATAAAGTGCCTCCGTCGGAATTCAAAAAAGCAGCAATTGTTTTTAGGCTTGCATGTTCAATATTTTTATCGAATTTCCCACTATGGATATTATACCTGAGTGTTGATTTAAATTCTACTTTATTGGTTTCCCCTCCCTGAACCAAGAGATTTGTTGAGGTATTTGCCTGTGTTCTTAGATAAGAAGTGATGCGTTCTACAATATTGATTAATAGTGATTTTAGTGTTTTATCGCTAATTGCGCCGGAATGCAAATACTGATGGTTGATGCCAATTAATAATGAGTCTTCCTGTGCTGTGACTGATGCTGCCCTATAATGCTCATTAACAAATGCAATTTCCCCAAAAAAATCGTTGGGAGAATAAATTACATCTTCTTCCCCCATAATTTCTGCTTTGAGTTTGCCTTCAGCTACTATATAAATGCAGTGTTTATTTTCTCGGGCATGAATAATATATTCCCCGGATTTTACTTCAGCGTATTGAGCACAATAGGATAGTTCTTTTATACCTTGATTGTCTATCCCTTTAAAAAGTGGGTTCGATTTTTGTGCTAAAAGTATTTCTTCAATTTTTTTATGCATAATGTATTGCTAAGTTTACCCACAAAGATAGTATAAAAAGAAAGCCCACCCCAAAGGGCAGGCTTAAAACAATATCCAAATTTCAGGTTTGATTATAAATCCTCCCGAATAAATTTATAGCTTCCGTCTTCCTGTTCTTCAGCCAGCGGTGCATGACGGACTGCGTATATGAAACCGCTAATAAGCACTAAAAACAAAATTCCTATAACTACCAAAATTCCCAGTATAAACATAATAAAATCCTTTCTATTCCTTAGGCTAATAAGAGATGCAAATATTAGGCCAACTTATGTAAATAGATTAAAATCAGCATTATAAAGAATATTTTGGGCAATCAAACTTCCAGCTCTTTATCCGAAATAGATGTGAATTATTTATAAAGCGAATGTTGTTTTTGTGTAAGTAATTAATTATCAGTATTTAAAGTGCTTAAAAATTTAAGTTCATCCAATATCGGATAGGTGTACGTTATCGGATAGACGTGATTTTTTTACTCCGCAAAAACAAATACTGCTTCAAAACCGACTTTTACTTATTTGTGCTTGCATAAAAGAATATTTTTCAATATTTTAGTTCGATTATAATAAAAGCTTAAGTGATGAAAAATTATCGAAATTCTCTCTATTTGCTTATTCTCTTAGTACTGTTTAGTATTGGGTGTGCAAGACAAGAATTGGTTAAAGATCAAGATGATACGGAAATTGTAACAGATATTACAGACTTGGAAGTGCCCGACGCTTTCAATTATACAACATCACGCAATGTTACTTTTTCCGTGCAAACCCTTGATGCCCTGAGTAAACCAATTGCAGGGGTTCGTATTGATGTGTATCATGATAATCCTGAAAATGAAGAGGCCAACAATGCTTTGATATTTTCTGGGAATACTGATAATATGGGGCACATCAATTTTAGTTTGCGCTTGGCTAATTATTTACATATTGTCTATCTAGGAACGGATTATATTGGCTATCCGAATTCGGTGGAAGTGAATATTGAGAATAATGAGGTTGCCTATATTTTTGGCGGTGCTCTTCCTTCATTAAATTTGAAATCAGCAAATACCAATAACGATTCGTATCAGATTACCGATGGCCCTGTTTATCATTATATGGGAACCTATGATGATGCAGGAGTGCCTGATTATTTAATTGAGCGCGATTATATTGATCCGGAATTTTATAACGATATCAATGCTACATTCCCGGAATATCAGCCTGTACCAGATTATCATCCTCAATACCTTGATGATGTTTATACGCATAATTTAATATTGGATCAGCCCGCAGATGTTTGGGTGACTTTTGTTCACGAGGGCGCCGGGTATAAAAATACCCTTGCATACTATTCCTATCTTGCTGATGACCCGCCACAATCTATTGATGATGTGGATACACTTAATATTGTTTTTCCAAATGCTTCTTTTGCAGGTAGTGGGGGAGGGCTTTATTCTGGAGACAAGGTTTATCTCGGGCAGTTTGCTCCAAATACCGTTATTGCCTGGTGCTTGATTTCCAATGCTTATAATTCTTCCCAACATATAGTTACCGACGGAATTGAAAAATATTATTCTGATAAATGGTTAAACCCTGAAGCCGATCCCTTAATTAAGCAGCATGTAGTTCTTCTAAATGATAATGGTAGGGATTTGTTTATTCTTGGTTTTGAGGATTTAAGACGCGACGGACATTGTGATAACGATTTTAATGATGCAATGTTTTATGTTACAGCAAATCCGATTGTGGCAGTTGAAACACAAGATCTCGGACTGATCGAGTACACATCCTCTGATGCAGATAATGATGGGGTTTCTGATAATTTTGACGATTATCCAAATGATCCATCAAAAGCATTTAATAATTACTATCCCGATCAAGAAACCTACAGCACCCTAGCTTTTGAAGATTTATGGCCGGGCAGGGGCGATTATGATTTTAATGATTTAGTGCTTGATTATCGCTTTTTGCAAGTCTTAAATAGCAATAACCAAGTAGTCGAATTACAGGCAGAATTTCTTGTCAAAGCAATTGGTGCATCGCAAAGAAATGGTTTTGCTTTTGAATTGCCCATTGCTCATGAACTGATTGCAGATGTTAGCGGGCAGGTTATCGAAGATGCCTACATCCCTCTAAATGCAAATAATACTGAAGCGGGATTAACTAATACTGTTATTGTTGTTTTTGATGATGCATATAATGTGCTTCAATATCCAGGAAGTGGCACCGGTATTAATACAGAACCAACAGCTCCTTATGTAGAGCCGGTTGCTGTATCACTCACTGTATCCTTTGTGCAGCCAATTGCATTAAATGAAATAGGCACTCCTCCATTTAATCCTTTCCTGATTATCAATAAAAATCGTTCGAAAGAAGTGCATTTGCCTAACCAAGCACCTACCGAAAAAGCTGATATAAACCTTTTTGGAACAATGAACGATGATAGTAATCCGGAAATTGGCAGATATTATAAGACCGCTAATAATTTGCCATGGGCAATTAATATTATAGAGTCTTTCGATTATCCCATAGAACGTGTCTCTATTATTGAAGGGCATTTGAAGTTTGCTGATTGGGCAGAATCGGGTGGTCAAAATTTCTATGATTGGTTTCAACCGAATACATCATACAGAAATACAGATAAATTATTTCAAGCTCAATAGGGTTTTGGTTAATAGGTGAAGGCTGCTTTTTGTCGGGCAGCCTTTTTTTATGCCACACATTGTTTGTGGTTTACTATTGCTCTGATATGGATTTTTATTTACACCCTATTTTTCTCGTTTTAAATGTGTGGAAGGAGTTGGGACTTTATTGGATGGTGATAAATGAATGCTCCATCAAAGCTAAATTCACATCGAACCATCTTTATTAAAGCAGTTCCTATGTGATTTTACTATATTTGCAACCGTTTTGAAATACACTTGAAATATTAGTGTGCAAATTATTGTTTATGGATAGAAATACGGTTTTTGGATTAATAGCCATTTTTGTACTTTTTCTTGGCTGGAGTTATTTTATGCAACCTTCCGAAGAGGAGGTTTTGCGTCAGCAAATGTATGCTGACTCAATGATGCGTGTTGAACACGCCAGATTGGACTCATTAGCCATATTGGAACGGGTGGCAGAAGCAGAGACCGGCGCTATTCAGGCAGATACGGCCTCTCTAAGTGCGGATAGTGCTTATAGCCTTTATTCTGATAAATTAGGCGTTTTTGCTCCGAATGCTACAGGCTCAGATCAATTGATTGTGTTTGAAAGCGACCTTCTGGAAATTCGCCTAAGCCCAAAAGGGGGCAAAGTGGAACAGGTACGCCTCAAGAATTATCAAACCTATGATAGCTTACCATTGATCCTTTATAATCCGGGCACGGTAAAATTTGGATTGGAATTTTTCTCTAATAATCGCTTGATTAATACAAATGATCTTTATTTTCAGGCATTTGTAAACGATCGTCCATATAATGCTTCAAGTTCGATTGGTTTGAACAACAATGATTCTGTTCGTATTGCCATGAGATTATATCCCGAAAATGGCCTACAGAACAATCAATATTTAGAGTATGTTTATACCTTGAGAAAAGGTTCTTATATGGTCGGTTTTGATATCAACCTGCTCAATATGGACAAACTGATCACGGCTGGGAACAGTTTTTTGAACCTAAACTGGGTTGCTGATTTGAATAGGGAAGAAAAGAGCCTTAAAACAGAGCGCGATCAAACAACCATCTATTATAAAATGTATAAGGATGCCGTTGATTATCTTTCTGAACGTGGTGACGATAATGAAATTATTAATGAAAAACTTCGCTGGGTTTCCTTTAAATCACGCTTTTTCTTAAGCACACTGATCGCTAAGAATTATCTGATGAATGCTGAGTTGGAAACTATGGTGAATCCTCAGAAAGAAACCCAAGAACATTATCTGCAAAGCATGAATGCGCAAATTGGCCTGCCTTACGGAGGAAAACCTGTTGAAACAATTCCATTGGATTTCTATTTTGGGCCAAATAAATATAGCATCCTCAATGCATATGACCTCGGACTTGAAAAACAAATTCCTTTAGGATGGGGTTTCTTTCTTCTAGCATGGATTAATATTTATGCGGTTATTCCTGTTTTCGACTTTTTGGGTAGTTTTGGTTGGAACTACGGTATTATTATTCTGATACTTACTATTTTATTGAAAATAGTTTTGTTCCCAATTGCCTATAAAACATATATGTCTTCGGCAAAAATGAGGGTGTTAAAGCCGGAAATTGATGAAATTTCCAAGAAATTTCCCAAGAAGGAAGATGCGATGAAAAAGCAGCAGGCTACCATGACCCTCTATAAGAAAGCAGGGGCAAACCCAATGTCGGGTTGTGTGCCGATGGCATTGCAGATGCCTATTCTGATTGCCATGTTCCGCTTTTTCCCGTCATCTATAGAATTGCGGCAACAATCCTTTTTATGGGCTACCGACCTTTCCTCTTATGATGCGATAATCAGTTGGAGTCAAGATATTCCAATTATCACTTGGGCTCTGGGCAATCACCTGAGTTTATTTACTCTGCTCATGACAATATCAACTCTTATTTATACAAAAATGAATAATGAGATGATGGGCTCAGGAAATGCTCAAATGCCCGGAATGAAAAGCATGATGTATATTATGCCGATTATGTTCCTTGGTTTTTTCAATAGCTATGCATCTGCATTGAGTTATTATTACCTCCTTGCCAACCTGATCACATTTGCACAAATGTTTATTTTCAGAAAGGTAGTGAATGAAGATAAATTAAGGTTGAAAATCCAAGCACATAAAAAGAAACCGATTAAGAAATCCAAATTCCAGCAACGCCTTGAAGAGGTGGCCAAACAAAAAGGCCTGGAGCAAAGAAAAAAATAAAAAAAACGGGCATAAAGCCCGTTTTTTGGTTTATACTACTTTGGTTTTCCATAAGCCTTTCCTGAAAATATAAAAGGCCATTAGAGTCATAAGACTTTCCGAAATGATGATGGCATAGAAAACTCCTGCTTGCTCCCACTTAAATGTATGGGACAGCAACCACGCTAAAGGTATTTCAATAATCCAGAAAGCGATAAAATTAATTCTTGTTGGGTTTATTGTGTCGCCGGCACCATTCAGAGCATTCACTAAAACCATCCCAAGACCGTAGGCAATTAGGCCATAGCTGATAATGCGCAATGCTTGAGCCCCGGCTCTTACCACATCATCGGCTTCAATAAAAAACCGTATCAGATAATCAGGGAAAAGGATAAGTGCAATGCCTGAACCTGCCATAATCAATACATTAAGCAAGGCAGCCATCGCTACTGCTTTTTGTGCCCGCATGGGTTTCCCTGCTCCTAGGTTTTGACCAACTAAAGTGGATGCAGCATTGCTTACGCCAAGTGATGGCAGCAGGATAAATACAATAATCCGAATGGCAATTGTATATCCTGCCAATACGGAACTGCCAAATTCTGCAATGATGCGTGTGAGAAAGATCCAGCTCGATGTGGCGATAAGCATTTGTCCAAAGCCACCTGCTGATAGTTTTATAAGTCGAATGATTATCCTTGCATTAATAGTGAAATGACTCATTTTTAAATGGATGCGGCTACTTCCCCGAAATAGTAAGTACATCTGATAAACAACCGCAAGTCCACGGCCACTATTACTTGCTATGGCAGCTCCTTCTATTCCCATAGCCGGGATGGGGCCAAAACCAAAGATAAGCATTGGGTCTAAGATCATGTTGAGTACATTAGCCAGGATTAATACACGCAGACTGATTGCAGCATCACCGGCACTTCTGAAGATTGCATTGATCACGAATAAAAACATGATAATGGCATTGCCTCCAAGCATCCAGCGTGTGTATATTGCGTAGTGCAGCATCTCTTTGGAAGCTCCCATTAATTCTAATAATGCTTCTGAAAATAATATGCCGGGGATTGCAATAAAAAGGGAAATAATAAAAGCTGTGAATATTGCCTGAACTCCGGAAATTGTTGCCAAATCAAAGCGTTTTTCCCCGATACGTCGGGCAATTATTGCTGTTGTGCCCATGCTCAATCCAATACCGATTGCATAAACCAACGAAATAATGGATTCGGTTAGGCCAATGGTTGCTACTGCTTCTGCTCCTAAATGGGATACATAATAAATATCGGTAATTGCAAAAATGGACTCCATAAGCATCTCCAGTATCATGGGTATGGAGAGCAGAAACACAGCCTTGGGAAGACTGCCACTTGTATAGTCGTAGTCCTGTTTTCCTCTTATGGATTGAAAAATGTCGCTTATAAGATTTTTAATGAATTTCTTATAAGAAGATTTATTTTTGAGTTTGATTCTAAGGATGTTATTTATAGGTATCATCGTCGTTTTTGTTTATGTGTTCGCTTTTTTCGTTGAAATTGTTCTGTATTTGATGTCATTTTCTTGACCTCAGTACTTAACTCGCAAAGGTTTGCTGCATTGGCCCAAATAGGCGCATAAATAATTGTGCTCATAAAATTTAAATTAATTTGTGAATAAAAAATGAATAATAACCAATGTATCCCTGAATTAGGAATACAGCTTATCTTAGAAAAAGATTTTTTCTAGATTATTGGATATGTGGGAATTGCCTTCATAAAAATTTCGCACAAAAATAAATATTATTTCAATACAAGAATGTATTGCTGCATATTTTTTTATGAGTGATGAAGCTTATGCTTTCTTAGATCCGTATTGTCTTGTTTTAATATAATGATTATCAGTGTTATATAATTTGTTTGAATAGCTGTATTTTTTTCTATCAGGGGCTTTTATCCCCGAATCAGACCGTGCTGCATCTATTATTTGCATGAATATACACTTTAGGGTATATTTGTTCGAAGTGTTTATACTAATAAAAAGCATGATGGAATTTTTGGCGTATGCACAAGAATGATTAATTTTATAAAAAAAACTATGAAAAAGATTTTGACCCTATTTGTTTTTCTGTTTCTCTTTGTATCTTGGTCTGATGCGCAAAAAAAAATGATCATTGGTGTATCTGAATCGCCACCTTTTGTGTTTACACAGGATAATGAGATAGTGGGGCTCAATGTTGCATTATGGGAAGATATTGCCGATAGCCTTCATATCGATTATTCTTATAAGCACTATAGAATTGCGGATTTAATAGTTGCTCTTAAAAACGGAAGCATCGATTTGGCAATTTCGCCCCTAACGATGACATCGGAGCGTCTTGAAGACTTGAACTTTAGCGTGCCTGTTTATGTTTCCAGCTTGGCTTTTGCTGTGGCTGCTTCGGAAGAAAGTACTTTGTGGGCAACGCTTAAGCGGTTTTTTAGTATGGATTTTCTGAGCATTATCGGCGCTTTGTTTTTTGTAATACTAATTTTTGGGTTTCTTGTATGGCTATTTGAGCGAAAGGTAAATAAGGATTTTCCAAATACTTGGAAAGGGGTTTTCGATGGTATTTGGTGGTCGGCCGTAACCATGACAACCGTAGGTTATGGAGACAAAAGCCCAAAGACACTCTTTGGACGCACACTGTCAATTATTTGGATGTTTACTGCTGTTGTGGTTATTTCTTCATTCACAGCAGGCATTGCCTCTTCCCTTACTGTTCATTCTTTGAGTAGCGATATAGATAATATGCAGGATCTGCGAGATATCCCAACAGGCACTGTGCTAGGGTCGAGTAGTCAGGCCTTTCTCGATGAATTTCGTATTAAACCATATACATATAATAATGTTCAGGAAGGTATGGATGCAATGCTCAATGGAAGCATCAAAGCTTTTGTATATGATGAGCCAATACTTACTTACTATATCGATAAAAACAAAATGAGTGGCGATACACGCATTGTTGTTGATCGCTTATATTCTGATTACTTAGGGTTTAGTAGTTTAAATTATGAAATTATTAAGCGAATAAACCCTCTCTTGATCGAGTCTATGGAAGGGAATAAATGGAAAAGGCAACTAAAAGAATATGGATTAAGCCGAAATACCCCGGCCAAAAATTAGTTGTTGTAATAAAATATTTGTAGATTTGGAAGTGTATTGTCGGTAATGTCTGCCCAAATGGTTTCACATAGGCCGGCACGCTTAAGAGCTAAATGCGATTTTGTAGTGTTTCGTGTTTCCCTGATTGCATTTTGGGAAAAGAGTAGTATCTATTGCTTTGAATTAAGCAGGCATGGCTATTAATTAGGCGTATTTAAGAATGTTAATTTAAATTTTAATATTATGAATTACAGTAAATTTTACATTCAGTTTGGTAAACTTTTATATGCGATTGCAAAATCGGATGGCAAAGTACAAGAGGAGGAAATTGACGAGTTTTATCGTATTGTAAAGCGTGAATTGATTGTTTTTCAAGAGAATTCTGATTCGGAAGACAATAGTATTTTTTCGGAATTTGAATTTGATCAACTGGTCTTTGCCGATGAAGATAAAGATGTTGTATTTGAGGATTTTATCACTTTTATTGGCCAAAATCCATCTTTATTTACAGATGATGTGAAAGAATTGTGCTTTGATGCAGTCCGTAGGGTTGCAATGGCATATAATGGAATTGTTGTGGAAGAACAAGATTTGATCGATCGATTGAAAAAAGCATTGGATGAAGTATAAATAAAAAAAGCGGCTTGATCGAGTCAGGCCGCTTCTATTTGTTTTGAGGGAATGATCCCCAATGGTTGTTTTATCTAATACTCAACAATTTTTGTCCAGTTAAATTCACGTGGATTGATACACATCACGGGGATTTGAGAATTGTTGAAGATCATTTCTTCGTCGTAGCTTCCTAAGATAAATGTAGAGAAACCTTTGTCAGGATTCGTCATGATCATAATAAGATCAGAATTTAAGGAAGTAGAGTAATCCAAAACCTGAGCTGAGAAATCACCTGATTTAGTAGATTTCTTAACAGTAAACTGCACAGTATTTGCTGTAAAATGGTCGGTAATTATGTTAATAGCCTTGTCAACTTCCTCGCCACCTGTATGGTAGATATGGATTGTTGAGTTAAAAGTTTTTGCAATAAATGTGGCCCATTTTGTTTTTTCCCATGGCCCTGAATCGCTGGTAATGGGTAAAACAATATCGTTGAATCCTTTAACAGGCCTTTTTTGTACAATGATCACAGGGGCAGGGCTGCTTGTTACAACGCGAAGGGCAAAACTGCCGGTGAGTTTTTGCATGCCTACTTTGCCGTGTGTGCCCAAAATGAGTAAATTGGCCTTGATCTCTTTTGCAACTTCACCAATGGTTGTGAAAATATTACCCTCTAATGAAATTGTTTCAATGTCTAATTGCTCTTCCGCTTTAATACGGTCAGCAATGCTTTTAAGTTTTACGGTAATACTTTCTTCCGTTAATCCTTCTTTTTTTAGCGAGGTCTTTGTGTTTTTGTCAATTACATGCAATAAGTAAATTTTGTAATTGGCGGCCTTCGCTGTTTCAACGGCGTAGTTGATTGCATTGTCACAAACTTCTGAGAAATCTGTAGGGACTAAAACAATTTTCTGATTGTTTTCCATGCGCTTAGGTTTTATTATGTTCTATTAATTAATTCTATTTTGACACTTTGCCATCTTAGCAAGTTTCAAAATTAAGAAAAATTTGTTTGAAGATCCAGAAAACTGAATGATTTTTATAAATTATTCGTTTATTTTTTGAATGTCCCTTTAAAATGAAGTAGTGAAAGTGTGTGCAGAAGGTTGTTAATGCTCTTTTTTACCTTTCTTATAAGGATGAATCGTTTGATTGAAATATATGTTTTCCCTCAAATTTGCCTACTCTTGTAACAATGACCTGCTGATCAGTTCGCGAAGTTTCTCAAAATCGGCTTCTCGTATGCTATATTCATCCGAATGGGTTACAGGGATGCTACTCATTGGAATTGAGCTGTCTCTATAAAGCATTTTTGATTGTCTTATGCTGCGTTCCGAGACATGAAATTCGTGAGCTCCGCTTTGATGCATTATTTGAAGGATATTTTTGGCCCGTATTCCGCTGCCCGGTAGAATGATGATTCGTCCATTAGATTTCTCAATAAGTGCTTTGATACAAGAAAGCCCTTCCTGAGCGGTAGGCTTTTGTCCCGATGTGAGTATACGAGCAACACCCAACACAATTAGGTCTTCCATTGCCTCGAAAGGATCACGGCAAACATCAAACGCACGGTGAAATGTAAAGGGGAGCGGATGAGCTTCTTCAATCATTCGGGCTGTCTTGACCTTGTCAATGCGGCCATCTGCCATTAATGCACCGCTTACAATCCCGTTTGCACCTTCCAATTTAGCGATCCTTATGTCTTCACAGAGTACTTCAAACTCATCGTCGGAATAGAGAAAATCGCCTGCCCTGGGCCGGATCAAAACAAAAATGTCTTTATCGGTTTTTTTTCGTAATGCCCTAAGTGTGCCTGAGGAGGGAGTTGTTCCTCCTTGTAGAAGGTTGTCGCAGAGTTCGATACGTGAAGCTCCTGCTTTAAATGCTGTTAGTGCGGAGCCTATGCCTTCAACACAAACTTCAATGCTTATTTTTTTTTGAGACATCAATAATTGATTTGAAAATGATCTGTAAAATCATCAATAAGAGCAATTATATCTTCAGGTAAGATTTTTGTCATGCCTTGTAGGATTTCTTTCGGCACTTCTCCATAATATGCATGGGCAATTGCCCCACTAATACATGCTATTGTATCGCTGTCTCCTCCAATTGAAATCGCATTTCGGATGGCATCTTCAAAAGATGTTGATTCCAAAAAAGCGATAATAGCTTGGGGAACAGATCCCTGGCAAGATACATCAAATGTGTAACCTGGTCTGATTTCATCAAGGCTTTGATCGAGTTTGTAGTCGAACATCTTACCAACAACAGAGGCGATTTCTTTGCGGTCGCTTTGCTTTCGGGCAAGAAAAACACTCAATGCAACTGCCTGAGCACCTTTTATCCCTTCCGGATGGCTGTGCGTAACCATAGCAGAGCGTTTTGCTTCTTCCAAAACCTGCTCCTTTGTATCGAAAACCCAGCCGACCGGACTGACCCGCATTGCGGATCCATTTCCGTAACTGCCATAAGGAAATGGGTTATTTCCTTTCATCCACTTCGTAAAGCTGTGACCATAACCCTGGTTCGGGTATTTTCGAGGCCAGTTTTTATATGTTTCGATATATGAAATCCTATTCAATAATCCATCCGCAGTAGCAATGGTCAATACGCTATCATCCGTAAACCTTGATTTTTCAGTGAATAAATCGAAGTCTTTGCTCTTTATATTATTAAATTCAAATCGTGACCCTATAATGTCTCCTGCTATTGCACCAATCATCTTTCATTTTTTGCAAATATACACTTAAAGCACTTTTTATTATTCCAAGAATTGTTTTATGCTTTAGCAATATTTTTGTATGAATGAATAAAACGTCTCAATCCTTGGATGGTTGCTTATGCGCCTTTTTTTTTAATCAAATTGATTGCAAATAATGAAAATGAGCAGGATTAATGCGGATTTTGTTCAAGAAGCTTATGCAATTGTGCTTCTGTAACCATGGTGATAAATACTTGAGGTTTTTCTGCTTCGAAGATGTTCTTATTCAATGTATATTCCCATTGATCCCATAGGTACAAACTATTATTAAATCCATAACTTAAAAATGGGATAATATAATCCCCATAACTGTCGCGGATGATCATGGCGTTGGGAAGCTCTTGCTGTTGCGTTGTTCTCCTGATTTCATAGCCCCAGCCATAGGCAAAGCCTTTGGGTACCTGATAACGTTTATTTTTATCGGCAATCAATTCGGGGAGCATGTTTTTATCAGGATGGAGCCGATTGTTTTTTTCAGGAACAACAGTATTGATTCCGGCAAGTTTAGCTAAATCGCCACCTTTTCCAATATATGGCTCAATGCGAAAGTTATCCAATTTTACGAATTCAGGTATTTGAGGGAAATCAATACGAACCTTATTTAAGACCTCCTGTGCGGCAACCATCGCGCCAAGCGAATTCCAATGATGATCGCTTTTATGAAATAGTTGACCAATGTCTTTTTTCTTCTTTAGAGCTGCACGTAAGTCAATAATACGGATGTTTTTATCGCCATTTAAAAATGCGATTAATTGATCGGTTCGGCTGCTGTCGTTGATATGCTCTCGTTGATTCCCTGTTAAAAACTCCGGGTAAACCGATGCTTTTGCCGGAACAATTGCCAGATAGTGCACCGCATTATGCTCACTTAGATATTGGTTTCGATAGAGAAGCTCATCCTTAATTTGTTGCAGTTCCTTTTGGTTAAAAAGATTGCTTTGGCGAAATGAAGGCAGCATCAAATTATTAAAATACATCCAGCCATTGCTGCCTAGATTCAGTTTTTGAGGTACACTGCTTCGGTGAAATATAAAATAATTAATGCTGTTATTGAGTAATACTAACCTGTTTTTTAGGTTGATATGGTCGTTAAACCAATCTTCGTAGGCGCGTGGAAAGGGATCCGGTTTTAGTAAATCAAATGTTGGTTTTGCAGCAAGGCTTCTGTTTTCCGAGCTTTCAATTTCCTGAATAAGACCAATTTTTCCGTTGATAAATGGGAAAAATAAGGCTCCGATAAAGAGCAGTGGCAAAATGCGATATTTTATCCTCAGGTTTCTCATGATTAAAACCGAAAATAAATAAAGGGGTTATACGAATCTGCAATCAGCATCATGGAGCTGAAAAATAAACCTGCCAAAACCAACACAACTTCAATGATTTGGAAAATATTTGCTGTCCAAACTTTCGTTTGCCCTTGCATCGTATTATAATAAATACGCATTTTTCCTATGAGCCATCTCCAGAATGGAACAGCACTCAAAACACCTATAATACAACTGATATAAAATAAGCCGTGGTCGGCATAAAGTGCAACATTGGGGTGCAAGCGGCCAAAATCAAATGAGTATAATTCCTTAAAGAAATCCCATGCATAATCGAAATCTGCTGCCCGGAAGAAAACCCGTGTAACAATGATGATAAACATAGCATAAACATGCTGCAATGGCCTCCAAAGCCTGTCGATGATTTTGCCTAAGCCTAATCGCTCCAGCATCATAAATACACCATGGGTCATTCCCCAAATCACAAAATTCCAACTGGCTCCATGCCAAATGGATGTGGCAAAAAACACGAGTAATAGATTAATAATGGTGCGTGTTTCCCCTTTTCGGCTTCCTCCCAAGGGAAAATAGAGGTAGTTTTTAAACCATATAGACAATGTCATATGCCAGCGCTGCCAAAATTCACGCACCGATCGCGAAATGTATGGGTAATTGAAGTTTTCGGGTAGGCGGAAACCAAACATCCGACCTAGGCCAATCGCCATATCCGAATATCCTGAAAAGTCGAAATATATTTGCATGGTATAGGCAAGAACGCCTACCCAGCTTGTTGTTGTGTTTAGGTCTGCCACCTGTATCGCAAAGGCTTTATCGGCAATCAGCCCGAATTGATTTGCCAGTAGAACCTTTTTCGATAATCCAATCACAAAACGTTGGATGCCATAGGTAATATTGCTGCGATGCTGCTTGCGGAAGGTGAGCTGTCGAGCAATATCCTGATAACGGACAATCGGTCCGGCAATAAGCTGTGGAAAAAAAGAAATATACAGTGCTAGTTTAAAAAAGTTTTTCTGAATCTCGGCTTCCTTACGGTATAGATCAATAATATACGACATGGCCTGAAAGGTGTAAAAACTAATGCCTAAAGGCAGAATTATTCCCGGATCGGGCAGTTCCGGATCGCCAACCAACCTTAAGAGAAAGTTGAGGTTCTCCACCATAAAATTGCCGTACTTAAATACGCCAAGAAGGGAAAGGTTCAGCACAACACCTATGATCAACCAAATTTTTGCGCTTTTCTTACCCTCATTCCGATGGATTAAAAGACCTGCAAAATAATTGATTAGCAGGGAAGCAATAAGAAGCAAACTGTATGTTACGCCACCCCAGGCAAAAAAGAATAGGCTGGCAATCAGTAAAAGCCTGTTGCGATATTCTTTGCGGGCAATGTAGTTTAAAACCAGTACAATTGGTAGAAAAGCATACAGAAATATAAGTGAGCTGAACAGCATTCTGCCTTTGAATTTTGCGGCAAAGATAAAATAATCACCGGCATATGCCTAAATGAAGATAAATTTTGCTCAAAGGCTTCGGATAATGCTACCTTTGCATAATGCAAAAATCGACAGACATGGAAAAAAAGAATACAGAGCTCAACCTTGCCGTTTTAATTGATGCTGATAATGTGCCATATAGCCGTATTGGAGAAATGATGGAAGAAATCACAAAGTATGGTATTCCTACTACCAAAAGGATTTATGGCGATTGGACACGTCCGGGCATTGCAGGATGGAAACCCTTTTTATTGAAATATGCCATCACGCCTATACAACAATATGGATATACTACGGGAAAAAATTCTACAGATTCGGCAATGATTATTGATGCAATGGATATTCTTTATTCCGAAAAAGTGGATGGCTTTTGTATTGTAAGCTCCGATAGTGATTTTACACGCCTCGCAACACGCCTGCGCGAATCGGGTATGAAAGTAATTGGCCTGGGAGAAAAGAAAACCCCGGAACCTTTTATTGTGGCTTGCGATAAATTTATTTTTATCGAGATTTTGTCCAGCGAAGAAAATCAATCCGACGATGCTACAATCAAATCAGCACAGAAATCGAAAAGCCAAAATGTTGATAAGGCAGTTCGTCGCTTGATTAAAGCAACAATAGATGATCTTGCAGATGATGATGGTTGGGCTTTTCTTGGTGATGTGGGCAATGCTGTCATTAAAAAACGTCCGGAATTTGATCCGCGGAATTATGGTTTTAATAAGCTTACACCAATGCTTGCGCATATGAAAAACGATTTTGAAATAGATATGCGCTCCCGGGCGAATTCCAATATAAAATTGGTTTACGTGCGCAATAAAAAATAGTATTTGTACTTCTTATTGGTTTTCAATAAATAATGTGTTTGTCAAAGCATATTAGAGCCTTCTAGAAATAGTGCTTTGTCTATGATTTAGTTTCTCACCTAAAAAGCGAAAGGATTTCTTTTTCTTCTCACTTCTAAAATATATATGTGCATTCTATGCGAAAGTATTTTTTAAAAGACTACTTTTGCCGCCTGAATCAGGGCTGATCAGTGCTTGTGGCTATGTATTCTCTTTATAATATATTGTAAATCAAATAATTATTTTGTTTTGCTGCATTGTCCAATTGATTCTGAACCCAGCTTGCTGTGCAAAAGGATTCAAACGACCATTTGTCTTTCATTAAGATAGGTGTGTATAAACATGTAAGTATTTAAATTTATAATAATGAAAAATCTAAAAGGTGATATTTTTGGAGGCTTAACCGCCGGAATTGTGGCATTGCCATTGGCTTTGGCCTTTGGTGTTCAATCAGGTTTAGGCGCAAGTGCAGGTTTGTACGGTGCAATGGTTTTGGGTTTATTTGCTGCTATTTTTGGTGGCACAAAAACGCAAATTAGCGGGCCAACAGGGCCAATGACCGTTGTGTCTGCTACGGTAGTTTCTATCGCAATTGCAAAATATGGTTCTATTGATCAGGCTTGGGGTGTTATTGTCCTCACTTTTCTATTATCAGGAATGTTTCAAATTGTTTTTGGTCTATTAAAAATAGGAAAATATATCAAATACATCCCATATCCTGTTTTGTCTGGATTTATGAGCGGGATCGGCATTATAATTATTGTATTTCAGGTCTTTCCTGTTTTGGGCTTCGCTTCTCCGGCGACAATTATCGATGTATTTCGAGAATTACCTTCTGCCTTGAGTATCAGTAATACGACATCGGTGCTTCTTGCTTTAGGGACAATTGTGGTTATTTATGCTTTCCCATTAATTACCAAGGTGATTCCCAGTACATTAGTTGCTCTTATACTAATGACCTTGGTGAGTGCCTTTTTTGCATTGAATACTCCATTAATCGGGGAAATGCCTTCCGGTTTGCCCTCATTAAAAATTGCTTCCTTGGCACATTTGAGTTTATCCGATCTAAGTATGGTCTTTCTTCCTGCATTTACCTTGGCAGGCTTGGGGACCATAGATACTTTGTTGACTTCCGTTGTGGCAGATAATATCACACGTACAAAACATAAAAGCAATCAGGAACTAATAGGGCAGGGCATAGGCAATATCGCGTCTTCATTAATTGGAGGCATACCGGGGGCTGGTGCTACAATGAGAACTGTTGTTAATGTGAAATCGGGGGGGAGAACAAAATTATCTGGAGTTGTTCATGCGATCCTACTCATGCTGATTGTTTTAGGTCTGGGTAAATATGTGGCTTTTATTCCTTTGGCTGCCCTAGCCGGGATATTGATTACCGTAGGAATTAGCATCATCGATACAAAAGGGGTGAAGAATATCCACTGCATTCCTAAGTCAGATGCCTTTATTTTGATTATAGTTTTGATTTTAACAGTGTTCGTTGATTTACTTCAGGCTGTGGGAATTGGAATGGTCATCGCTTCTGTTATTTTTATGCGAAAAGCGAGCGATATGGTTGAAATGAGCACATCGCTCACAAAAGTGGATAAATACGATAGGGAAATTGCTTGGGAAGATGAAAAAGATTTGTCCTTAAATGTCGACCATGTGTATATTAAACGATTTGACGGGCCTATGTTTTTTGGTGTCGCTGCGAAAATCATGGAACGTATTAATAAAATCCCATCCGATGCAAAAGTGATTATTTTTCGGATGAAAAAAGTGCCCTATATCGATCAATCAGGACTCTATGCCATCGAAGAGGTGATCAAGGAAATGCAGAAAATCGGTATTGTTGTTGTCTTAACCATGACCCAGCCTCAACCACTTTATTTATTGCGACAAAATAAATTAATACCAAATGTGCTCCCCGAAGAATATTTATTTGAAAGTATAGAGGACTGTGCACTGTGGCTGAAGAAGCATTGTGAAAATAGCGAAATTAATAAAGAATAAAATCGTTTGTTTGGTATGATGAAATATATGATCCAATTTTCCGCAATCTTTCTGATCATGATTATTGTGTCTTGCACTCGATCTATACCGGAAATTGTTGAAACGGACATGAGTATTCTTCTGCCTGATTCGAGCGGGGCAATGACAGTGAAAGAGAGCCAGAAGAGGAGTAGGGATTTCGGCAATCAAATTATTAAGAATACCGTCGGAAAGAAAATTCCAGAAATTCTAGTTTATGATTCTATAGGGAACATAGTCAGCTTAAAGCAGTTGCTCTGTGGTCCTGCCATTATTATAGCGGCTGATCAATATTGTAGTTTTGGCAAAGATGGCATAACAAATGACTTTCCAAAAGCCATCAAACAATTAGAAGATGAATTATCCGGAATTCAAATTATTGTTCTTTTAAAGCTTGAAGTTGAGGGTATTAAAAATCCTGAAAGATATGCTTCATTTTTAAAAGAATTGCAGTCGATTTATCCTGTTGTTTATACGATTAAAATGAAGGATGCCTATCGCATAAACCTTATAGCAAACCCCGCGCGCTTTTATGTGGATGATCAGCAGATTGTTCAGGCGATGGGTTTTGGGATTTCAAGGATTCCGGGTCGCATGGTGGATGAAATCAGGGAAAATATTGTGAAAATCAAAGATTAGAATAAGCTTAATTGCTCGGGACTGTCTTTTTTTGGCGCTTTTTCTTTTTTGTCTTTTTTTATTTCAATCAGCGCTTTATTGATTCTTTGCAATAAATAGCTTGGCTTTTGCTGTAGTTCCCTTCCAAAAAGATGCCTGTGCAATGCATAACTTAAGTGTAAATGTTTTTTTGAGCGGGTCATCGCAACATATAAGAGGCGTTCTTCCTCTTCTCTGTCTGTCTGATCCCTAAAAAATGTATAGGGCATCAATTGTTCTTCAATTCCTGGAATAAATACAGCCTTAAATTCCAATCCTTTAGATGCGTGCATTGTCATAAGGTGCACGTGTTCGCTTCTGAAATATAAATCCTCAAATTTACTGCCCAACTGTATATCATCGGCCAATTGCTCGTAATTATTCCCATAGCGCTCAATGATGTGCAATAGTTGCTCCATCTCGCGGGTATTGCTTTTCTTGCCACTTTCTTTTTGATGTTGCAAGATTAGCCTAAGGTTTTCATGGAGTTCATTCCGAGGACTGGCAAAGGAAATATTTTTATAGGAAAAGTCCGTTTCTGATGAAGTCTCAGTTTTTATCCCGTAAATGCTTAAAAGTGCATTCAGTGCTTCTGCAAAATGCTTTTTTCTGAATAGTGGGGCTTCTGTGCTCATCCTGAAGGGGATATTGTGCTTGTCCAATGCTTCCGAAATGCAGTCAAACTGCCGTGATGTGCGACAAAGAATTGCTGTATCTGATAGGGCAAATTCTTCATCCGATAGGCTGTTTGCAATGCCACTGTCCATGCTGAAAAACCCCATTCCTCCAGAGATTTTTTCAATTGTTCGGGCAATTTGTTCGGCTTCTGCTTGATCAGTTGGGTGTTCCGAAATCGTTATTTTTACATCTTCAGAAAGTCCTTCAAGGATCTCTTTAGTGATGTCATTCTGAGAGCCAAGTACATCCGTTGCTGCTTTTAGGAAATTACCCGGGCAACGGTAGCTCATCGAAAGTTGATAAAATTTAGTGTCGGGAAAATCGTCCTGAAATTTTTGGATTAATTTGGTGCTGGCTCCCCGAAAACCATAAATCGCCTGATTTGGATCTCCAATTGCAAATAGATTGCTGTGCTTTTGAAGGAATAGCTTCAGAAAATAATACTGCACATTGTTAATATCCTGATATTCATCAACAAGGATATAATCAAAAGCATCGGCAAGCATTTCATGAAAGGCTTCATTTTTCTGCGATAGAAGTATCGGTTTCTGAATCAAATCTTCCATATCCAGTTTCGAGTGTTCTTCGAGCAATGCATTATACCGCTGAATATTTTTATCGGAGCTCTCAACTGTAGCATGGATTTTTTCCTCAATAATTTGTTTAATAAATTGTGACGCCTGAGTGTTATTTAATCCCATTGCGCTACAAATCATCGAGAAACGTGCCTGATCGCTGATAATGTCAATAGCCTTTTCGGGATGCTGTTTTTTTAAAAAGGAAAGTCCCAAAGCATGGAAGGTGGTGATTTCGATATGATTAGCTTGTTCAGTACTCAAGAGTTTTTGTAATCGCTCTTTCATTTCCCCGGCAGCACGGCGCGTAAAGGTCACAGCAAGAATACGATCCGCTGGGCAAATATTCTTTGTGATCAAATGCGCAATCCGTTTTGTGAGGACATGGGTTTTGCCTGTCCCCGGTCCGGCAAGGACAATGGCAGGCCCTGTTGTATGCTCAACAGCTCTACACTGAACATCATTCAGGCCTTTTTTATATGTTTTTGTGGCTTCAGCAGCAATAGTTGGATGTGTCGACTCTTTCAGGATTTTGTATTCTGCGAGGCTAAAATTTAATAAGGGCCGTGCTTTTGGTTCTTTTATTGATTGTGCTCCAAAGAGTGAGTCTTGCTGAAAGAACTTTGTTTCACCGGTTCCGAATACTTTAATTTGGCCATAAACCCCATCATAGCCTTCTTGGATATGAACTTTTCCGCTGCGCATTCTACGGATTGCTTCTGCCAGTGGGCGTCCTGCATGCAATTCTATATCTTCCAGAGGTGTATCTAAAAGGATATTCAGCTCAGGCCCGATGCGATTTATTATCGTATTATATTGATAATCAATTTTTTTTGATTGTGGGCCTATTTGATATATTTCCGAAAGTATTTCCCTTAAGGGAATAATATATTGAAAAGGAAAGGGTCTGGGATGCTCTGAAATATCTGCCCTGTCCGATAATTCTGCTATACGGTTTATTACGCCCATTGTGAGTGCTTTGCCACAAACCGGGCATATGTTTTTATGCTGTTCGCATTGAACGGGATCGAAACAAATGTCGCATTTTCTATGGCCTGCATAATGGTATTTTCCTTCCTGAGGAAATAAATCAACTGTTCCGCCAAACCGACCCTCAGGATTTGCAAGTGCTTCAATGATACCTAAATAGGAGGGTTCTCCAAAGAAAATATTAGCATTGCGCCCGAGTTTGTCGGGACTATGCGCATCCGAATTGGACAGCAAAGTGTACTTATCGAGCATGCTGCACATTCGGTTCATGGGCTGATCGGTAGATAAACCCGTTTCCACTGCCGTGATATGTGGGCTTAAATCCCGATAACATTCTTCGATGGAATCAAAGCCTGAGCGTGCACCCAAAGCTGAAAACCAAGGCGTCCAAATATGCGCCGGAATAAGCAGTATTTTGTCACTGACTTCGAGGAGCATTTCCAGAAGATCGCGTGAATCGAGCCCGAGAATTGGCCTGCCATCCGAACTAATATTATAGCCATGGTGCTGTAGCTTCTGCTGAATGCGTGCAACAGTATTGAAATCAGGTGCTAAAACAACATTATGAACCTTTCTAACTTTGTCTTTATTTTTATAAATATTGCTGATTTCGGCAGTTAAAATAAATTGTGGTCGGGATTCTGAAACAGATGATAGTAGATATTTATCTTTCAGATGGAATAGCCCATTTTCCTGTGGTTCAAGCTTTTCTTCTAATTCTTTAAGCCATGAAGGATGCGTAAAGTCTCCTGTGCCCAAAAGCCCGATTCCTTTTTGCAGCGCAGCTTGATGGAGATGTTCCGGGACGAGTTTTTTACTGGTTGCTATGCTAAAATGAGAATGTATATGGAGGTCTGCATAGAATTTTTTCATGTTTAATGCTTTTCAATGCTGTATAAATTCATGCTTTCGGATTTTCCGCGTAAGAGTACAGAATCAACTAGGATTTGTTTATAACCCGTAGGAGTTTTTAGCCTTTTGGCAATATATTCAGAGAATAAAATATTGTGATTTAGTTTGTTGCAACTTCCTTCAATGCGTGCCGTTGTATTCATTACGTCGCCAATAAATGTAATTTCTTTGCGAAAAGTCCCCAATTCCCCGCTCACAACAAAACCTCCATGCAGCCCGGCCTTAAACTCAGGAATAATGCCATATTTTTTCAAATAAAATGTGCTTCTGTGTGCGACATTAACTTGCATATCGATAAAGGTTTGTATGCATCGACCATACCGAAAGGCAGAAGGTGTTTTCCAATGCACAATCACTTCATCACCAACATATTTGTAAATTGAGCCTTTGTTTTGTGCAATTGCTCGGCTAATATCGAAGAAAAATTCATTGAGAAAATTCAAATAATTCTTGTGTCCAAGCTTTTCTGCAATTGTTGTGGAAGCTTTTAAATCAACAAACATAAAAACACGCTCTTCTTCCCGAGGAATGCTGTAGCGCCCCAAAAAGAGGTTTATAAGATTTTTTTGGCCAAAAAGTTCTGAAATAGATAAATATGCGTTGATAAACAGACTGAGGCCAAATCCAAATATCATTCCGTTGATCGTCGAATCACTTAAGAAAAAGCTACGCCAATTTTCAATAAATCTTAAAAAATCATGAATATTGACCAATAAGATTATAAGGAGTAAGTTTATATAAATCAAAGCTATAGAGACGACTGTATTGATCATTAAGGATGCATAAACCGGTAATCGATGCCGTAGCCATTGATTAAAAAATAGGGAATAACTATAAATACTGATATAGCACATAAATCCCATAAGCATAAATAGGAAAAAGGATGCCAAGCTTCTGTCAATAAAAAGAACGACAAATGAACCGGACAGTAAACCGGAAAGAATTAGAGGGAATAAGGAACGGCGCAAGTGTTGCTTGAGCATAAAGGCAGAGTCTTTTGATGTGGTTCAGATAGGTAAAATTACAATTTTTTCTGAATTCAAGCACCGGAAAATGCCGCAGAATTTTTTAGAAAATACTGATTCTATTAGTATTTAGCTAATGTTTCTTCTTTGCTCTCCTCCGATTTTTTTATAACAAACAACTCCTGACCAGATGCAACATGTTGGCCTTCGTTAGCGAAATTCCTAATTAATTTTCCTTTAATAGGTGAAGTGATATCGCATTTATATAATTGATGTTCAATAATTTGATATTGAATATGAAGATCCTTTTGTTTCGCCTGGAGTTTTAATATTGACTGCTTGTTCGTACCCGCATCCATGATTTCTGTGGCTATATTGCGTTGACGGCTTAAAAGAAGTTCTTTTTTTAATAGAAGTTCCGTTTTATCTAATTCAACTAATATTTCACCTTTCTCTACCAACTGCCCTGAGGAGCAAAATACTTTACTGATTTGAGCAGCCTGTGCTGTTTTAACTACTATGTTTTTATTTCCTTCCATAATCAATAGATCGGTCTGTTTTTGCCAGTAATACGAGATGGTGTCTGATATTTTCGATAAATTAGGTATGGGGAAAGCGATTATGATTGATAAGATCAGGATATTGAGTATTCGTTTAAGCATGATAATATTTTTTACATCAAAAGTTTTTGTAATTCTAATTTAACTGTTTAGTTCTGTTTTAAAAGAACTAAAAAGGCAAAAAAATTATTGAGTTCGTTTTTTAAATTCTTCCATCATTTTTGGTAAAAACTCCTTAAAAATTTGGATTCCAATAATCATTTTCTCTACTTCACTGCTGTTAGGAGTTGGTTCAATATTATTCAGTTCATCTATTTTCATTAGGGCAGATTGAAACTTAAGAATGTTTTCACTGAAATCTTTATAAACATCTTCTAACTCAATTCCTGATAGTTTAAAATATCGTTTTCTGTCGCCGGTTTTTTTTATATAATCAACATGACGTGTATTGATTAGGAGGTTGATGCCTGTGCTCACGGCACTTTTGCTTAATTGAAGTTGGTGTACAATTTCATCAAAAGTTAATGCTGCTTTTGTTGATGTAAGAAGGAGCCCGAAAATACGGCCTGAAACCGAAGATTTTCCTTGCTGCTCAAAAATGACACCAACTTCAGAAACCAACTGCTCACGTCTTTTTTCGAGATTCATAATCCATTATTTTGACACAAAGATACTAAAGTTTTTTTAGTTCTTAATATAGTGAACTAAGAAAATCATTTATTTTAACTTGTTTGCCAAGCTTTGATAATATGCTGCTTTTTGAGTTTTACCCAATTCGCCATAAATATGTGCAAGGTTGAGTGCTACTCGTTTTTGTGTTGGATTATTTTTTAGGGATTCTTCCATAAAAAGTGCTGCTTGCTCTTTATCACCAGTTTGATAAAAATACAAACCTTTATTTGCAAGGGCATCACTATTCTCCGGATCAATGCGAAGAACCTGCTCAAAAAATTCGAGAGCTTTGCTGTTTTGTCCGTTTTGGATATGGATTACACCAATATTATTTAATGCTTTTGTATGTTGATTATCAATGCTTAATGTTTTATTGAAATATTCTTCTGCTTTAGGGATGTCGCTATTTATAAAATAAAGATCGCCGGTTTCAAAAGCAGCAGAAGCATATTGCGGATATATTTCCAATGCCTTCAGCGAAGCTTGCAGGCTCTTACGGTTGAGCGTGTTTTTTTGAGTCGTGTTTTTGCTTTCGATCATTTCTTTTTTCAGCTGAACAGCCCATGAAAGCTGTGCACGCGCACTTTTTGGTGATGCTTCCACTCCATGTTTGCTTATGCTATAATTTGATTCCCAGACTGGTATATAAGCAAATCCTTGAATAAGGTAGAAAAATCCAAAAAGCGAAATAAGTGCAAAACGAATGTTTTTGGAAAGGCCTTTTGTTTTGCTCCATCGCGAAAGGATATCAATTAAAATAACAAAGGCAATAATAAAACCAAAAGAAGGAGCATACATAAAACGCTCGGCCATAGTAGCTCCAATTGGAAAAATAATATTGGAAACGGGCATAAGAAAAACCAAATACGAAAAAATCCCAAAGCTCAAAAGCTTATTGTTTTTGATGTTTTTTAGTGCAATGAAAAGGATAAAAAGATAGAAGATTAAGGAGGCCCAAAAGCTCCAATGCGAAAAGACGATCAGCTCAATCTGATTGTACGAATAATCCCAACTTTGCCTAAACGGAACAATCAGTAGGAGCGCATACCTCCCCAAAATTTGAATTGCAGATGCAAAAGCCTCACCTTGGCTTCCGGCCAATAATGCATTATTTAATATATCTGGAGCCTCGCTAAAACTAAAATGGTCGAGAACTAAATAACGGATTATCAAATAAATAGAGATGGGCAATAAAAAGAATAAAGACTTTTTTAGAATAGCTGCTAATTTGTGCTGCTGCAAAAAATATCCCGCCAAGGGAATTATAATAGCAAACATCAAAGCAGATTCTTTGCTGAAAAAAGCGAATAGCAAAAATAAGAGGCTAAACAGGAGGTTGATTTTTCTGCCATCATGGTAGAAATCCATTGCTTTTTTTATGGCAAGTAAGCCAAAAAGAAATCCCAATAATTCGTCAAGGCTCTTAATATTTGCAACTACTTCAACATGCAATGGGTGAATGGCAAAAAGTATGCTAACTGCCCAGGCCATCCATTGGTTTTCCTTTGGCAGACATTTTGTTAGAATAATGTATAATAAGAGGAGAGAAGCATAATAGAGTAGTATGTTCAGGAGATGAAATGCAAGCGGGCTTTCGCCGAAAATTGTATGGACAACTGCAAAAACGCTTTGAGTTAGAGGCCTGTACAATTGCTCATTATTGCCATTAAAACCATAAAAATACCCATGCGACCAAATATCCGGAATCGAAGAAATTCCTTCTTGTACAAAACGATTGTTCTGCACGGCAAAAGAGTCGTCGAGGACAAATTCATAATTAATTGTACGTCCATAGAGCATGAACGTCAATATTAATAAAATGAGGTGTGGCAGGTATTTTTTCATGATGATATGCTTAAAATCGCTTTTCCTTTGCATACTTCTGCTGCTAGGTATTCTTTACATCATTGATTATTAATTGGTTGTACTCTTCCATGCATAAGCTAAGCAAAGGATGCTTCACATTGTATGAATAATTTTCAATGTTTTTTATTGCAAGTACTTTTGGGGATGTTCCGCTAATAAATGCAGCATCACAATGTTTTAATTCATTAATATTTAATGCTTTATAGATAAAAGGAATTCCTTTTTTTGCGAGAATATCAATAATTTTCATGCGCGTTATCCCCCCTAAAACAAGACTGTCTTCTGCGCTAATCACAGTGTCTTTTTGGATAAAAAAGATATTGGAGCGGCTTCCTTCAGTGATTTGATTTTGCTTATTTACGAGAATTGCTTCATAAATCTTTTTATCCTTTATGGCAATATCTGCCTTTTGCCGCACCGGTAATCCCTGTTCCTTCACTGTAGGGTTATCGCGCTCATCGAAAAGCAATGAGCAGGAAACTCCATATAGATATTCATCAGCGGAAGGATAATGGTGGGGAAGTGGTTTAACTAAAATATCAGGCTTGTCCTTAGTGGAATAAATCAGGCAAATCTCAATATTATTTTCTTTTAAATTATTGATATTTATTAATTTATAAACATCATTTAAAAGGACTTCATCATTTGGGCAATTTTTTAGCCCGGCTTTTTCTACAGAGATTTGCAGGCGTTTTATATGGTCTTTAAGAAAAACAGGATAAGACTTTAGCGTTCGGATCACTTCATAAATCCGCCGCTGACCTTTATGAACTTCATTTAGGTCAGCAGGGATTATTTGTCCGTTCAATAAATATTTATCGAAAAAGTTTTCTGTTCCCATTATTTAGAATGGTAAGTCATCGGAACTTGATTCCGGAGGAATATCTTCAAGACTGTGAGGTGGAGCCTGTGGCAAGGCAGCTGCTGTATTAGTTGGCGCTGCTTGACTTTGTCCTTCAGTTTCACGGTCTATGCTCCAGGCTTTTAGGTTTGTATACCATTTACCACGGTATTCGCGTGATTCGATATCGAATGCAATTTTCAGGCGATCGCCCATACTAAATCCTTTTACTGCTGTGGCTCGTTCATTCCAAGCTGCCAAACAAATTTGTTTTGGGAATTGATCTTCTGTTTCAATAACAAACTCTTGTTTTATCCAAGGGCCACGTGTGCTTTCTCCTTTTTGTTCTTCGAGAACTTGTATTAATTTTCCTTTAATTTCTAATGACATAATAATGTTTAATAAGGTGTTTTATTTGTATTATTGATCCATTCGTCAAAGATGAGAACCGCTTCTTTTCTTTCGTCTTCTGCAGGGATGAATGGTATTTTTCGTTTTTCCGGTTCCAGAACAATTTCTTGATAGATAAGCGAGTCATCAAAGCCAGCATCTGCGGCATCGGCTCTGTTTGCTGCAAAATAGAGACGAGAAGGGCGCGCCCAATAAACAGCTCCCATGCACATGGGGCAAGGCTCGCAACTTGAATAGATTTCGCATCCCTCAAGTTGGAAATCGCCCAAAACGCGGCATGCTTCGCGGATGGCATTTACTTCTGCATGAGCAGTTGGGTCATTATCGGATGTTACTGTATTCGATGAGCGCGCAATAATTTTTCCCTCTTTAACAACAACTGCCCCAAAAGGGCCGCCTTTTCCGTTTTTCATATTGCCTTCTGCCAATCGAATGGCTTCCAACATAAACTTTTTTTGGTAATTACTCATACGTTTTCTATTAGTAATCAATTTGTTTTAGCAAAAAACTGAGCTCTTTAAACCGTTTTTTATATTTATTTTTAGATACATTTGGCGGTTTTTGTCCCTAATGCTTTCGCTTACAAATTTACGAAATCCCCTTAAGTCGTCGGCAAATAATTATCAAGAAAAAATAGTTTATTGCTCTATTGAACAATCAAACCATTCATTAAGCCCTTGATTATTCAATAGCATTTATTTAGTCTTTCTTTCAATCCTCTCAGAATTTTTGGTCCATTTTCCCGGGCGCAAATCACTCCTAAGTTGCTCGCTTAGGATTTCCAAAAATTCTTTTCGAGGGATTAAACGCCCTCCAAGGCTGTGTAGATGAGCTGTTTCCTGCTGTGCGTCCACAATTTTATATCCATTATTTTTTAAATATTGAATAAGATGGTAGAAGCAAATTTTGGATGCATCGGTTTTTTTATGAAACATACTTTCTCCAAAAAATGCATTCCCAATTGCTAATCCGTAGAGGCCACCAACCAAATGGCCCTCATATCTGGCTTCAATACAATGGGCAAAACCATAGTTGAATAAATTTGTATAGGCCTGTTTCATGTCTTGTGTAATCCATGTTTCGCTTTGCCCTTTTCGTTTCACATGGGCGCATGCATCAATTACCTCTTCAAAATGTGCGTCATAAAGAATTTCATAGTTTTTATTACGCATCGACTGTTTTAGGCTTTTGCTAAAAACCGCTTCTTCCGGAAAAACGACCATTCTGGGATCCGGTGACCACCACATTATAGTGTCGCCATCGTACCAGGGGAATATTCCATTGATATATGCATTCAGAATTCGCTCAGGCTTTAAATCCCCACCTATTGCGAGAAGACCGTCTTCTATGGCCATTTCAGGCTTTGGGAACATGAAACTATTTTCATCAAGTTGATATACAGGCATATATGTTAATCGTTGTATCCAAACAAGTGTTCTTTCTTTATCATATTTGCGACAAATCGTGGAATTAATTTTTCCCAGCCATCTTCTTTATTTTGAATTTTTTTAAGGATATCATGACTGAAAATATTCATTTTTTTTCTGTTAATATTTTCGATATCAATTATTTTTCGGCATTTTACTAAATGAAGGTAGAGGTATTTAATGTCGTCTGATAAGCTTAGGTTTTTTGAAGTCAATAATTCATTTTCCCCTTCTTTTAAAGCAGGATAGACATACAATTTCATATTGTTTGCAAACAGTTTTCCGAATGCTTCCAGAATTCCACCATTTAAATGTTTGTAATAATTGCTGTCGAGAACCTTCATAAAAGTCAGGACGCCAATTACAATCCGAATGTTTTTTATCCGAAAGCGTGTGAGGTAGTTGACCAATTTGAAATATTCTTTAAAGTTTGAAACCATCACATTTTGCCCCATCCCGGTAAGGATATTCACCCGGGCAAGGAAATCACGTTCATGAAAACTACCGTCTTCAAGTAAATTGTTGAGGGTCATTTCGCAGAGTGCAATCGTATTTTCACGATCATAGTCTTTGTCTTTTTTGAAAATGGCAAAACTAGAACGGATCATATCAATACCAACATATGTGATTGGGCGGAAGCTGCCACGAAAAGCCAAAACATTTTTTTTGTACAGCATATCGCCTGGTTCCTGCACTTCGCCATAGCGATCAAACATAATGGCAGGCGTCATTTCATTTTTCACCAACTGAACGGCAAGTAAACGGTTATCTACATAGTCAAGCTCTGGGCCATTCATATGTATCATTGTGATTTCCAGTTGATCGCGCCCCAGGTTGTCGAGTAATGATTGTATAAATGTATTTGGGTATTCCCAATGAAAAAAGCAAGCGTAAATAAGGTTTACGCCAAGTATTCCGAGGGTGCGTTGCTGCAGAAGACTATCATTTTCGAGCATACGAACATGCAGAATTACCTGATTTGGTTCGTGATCTGCGTGCAGCTGAAACCGAACTCCCATCCAGCCATGGCCTTGATTGTCTTTGCGGAAGTTTATCGTTGTGACCGAATCGGCAAAAGCAAAAAATTGAGTTTCGGGAGATCGTTCACTACGAAGAATCGACATCACTTTATCAAATTCAACGCTTAACATTTTTTCAACACGTTCCCTACATACATACCTTTGGTCTTCGCGTACGCCATAGAGTGCGTCACTATAGGCCATATCATAAGCTGAAATGGTGCTGGCTACTGTTCCTGAGGCTGCTCCTGCCCGAAAAAAATTCCGTGCTACTTCCTGGCCTGCACCAATCTCAGCAAAAGATCCATAGAGGTTTTCGCTTAAATTGATATGCAAAGCCTTTTTATTTGTGGTTAATGCTTTTTCTTCCATGGATTCGTTTTTCTAAATCATATCTTTTGAGTATTCTTCAGCAAATTCAAAGATACGGCAAAAAAGATTATACAAGCAAAGACCAAGCGCACTTCTAATGGTTGTTTGAATGATGCGATGAGCATATATTTTATAAGGATTTATCGTTGTGCCTGCACCAAATTGAAAAAGCTTTCTTAAATTTGCACAAACCAAAAATCCTCATCATGCAAGTAAATCTACGTATCCTTAATTTTGTATTGGCAATTCTACTCGTGTTTTTTGTGTCATGCAGTGGTCCTCTTACCATGGAAAATAATGGGCATATGGTTGAATACCCAGTTGATACTGAATTTGAATTGGAATTGAAGGCCAATCCTACAACAGGCTATGTATGGACAATTACCGAAATCAATAGCTCAGTAGTAAAAAGTATTGGCGAGCCGGTTTATAAAGCAGAATCGGATAAACTTGGTGCTCCGGGATTATATACGTTTACATTTAAAACCATTGCGCCCGGAAATTCTCCCTTAAAGCTGATTTATCACCGACCTGAAACGGGAGAAGCTGCTGTTGATAGCTTTGATGTGCACATTATTAGTGGTACAATGGGCCGCATTGAAGCAGAATAATAAGTAGTGCCTGCTGAAAAAAAACAAATTTGTTGGTTTACATTAAATTAATGCTTCTTATTAGGTGTTTGAAATATCACTACCTAAAAAAGCTGTACTCCTATTCCCCTTATTGCGTTTTACTTTCTTAGGGGAAATAAATTAGGCTAGTTTTTTGCCAGCATTTTTTCTTCAAATTCATGGAGGCATGGCAGGATTTTGTCGGCAATTGCGTATTTTTTATTGCTGAGGTTTTTCAGTTCGGGCACTGCAATGCATTGCATACGGGCTGCTTTGGCGGCAATAATTCCATTCAGGCTGTCCTCAAAAACGATACAATCCTGTGGTTTTATATTTAAAGCCTGAGCTACATGAATAAAAATACCCGGATGAGGTTTGCCATATGTTTCATATTCGCCGGAATGGATATAGTCGAATAAATCCCTAATATTTAGCCGATCAATGGCTCCATCAATAATTTTCATCATAGAAGAGGAGGCAATGGCCGTTTTGATTCCCAGGGCGCGGCAGTTTTTTACTGTGTCAATTGCTCCCGGCATTGCATTGCCTTTTCGTGCAATCAGGTTTTCTACCTCATTGAGTATATTGTTTTCCAGGCTTTTAAAATTATATTTTCTGCTGTCCCATGGTTTTTGACGGTATATTTCCGCAATAGACTCATCAACCCGAAAGCCTTTAAATTGCTGACACATATCAAGGGTCACTTCAACGCCAATGTTGCGAAATACATTAATTTCTGCCTCTTCCCAAAGTGGCTCTGAATTGATCAAAAGCCCGTCCATATCAAATATTGCAAGCGAATAATACTCCATAATATTTTGTTTTTCTACCTTTCTGTTTCTTATGATGAGTCCTTTCGAAAAATTAACCATCATAATATTTGTTTCTTGTATGAAAATGGGGCTGTGGTCATTGCAAAGCAATCAGACAACAGCCCCAGAAATTTTGTATGCTTAAAATCTATTAGCCTTTATAAAAAGGAAGCTTTACTAATTTAGCTTTTACCAGTTTATTTCTGATTCGGATATAAATTTCTGTATCAAGTTTCCAATAGCCTTTATTGAGATAGCCCATTCCAATAGCTTTGCCTGTGCTGGGCGATTGTGTTCCGGAAGTTACTTCGCCGATCACATTGCCTTCAGCATCACAAATTTCATAATGTTGGCGTGGAATGCCCCTGTCGATCATTTCAAAAGCTTTGAGCCTGCGGCTTACTCCTTCTTCTTTTTGCTTTAAAAGATATTCGCGATCAATGAATTGGTTCTCATCAGTAAATTTGGTGATCCATCCCAAACCGGCTTCAATAGGGGAGGTTTCGTCGTTGATATCATTACCATAAAGGCAGTAGCCCATTTCAAGTCTGAGCGTATCGCGAGCGCCTAATCCGGCAGGTTTGATGCCAAATTCTTCTCCTGCTTCCATAACAGCTTTCCAGATTTTGTCTGCATCTTTATTGTCCATATAGATTTCGCAGCCGCCTGCACCTGTATAACCTGTTGTGCTAAAAATCACATCAGGGACACCGGCAAATTCGAGTTTTTTGAAGGTATAATATTCCATATCTTCAACAGTGGTTTCTGTCAGCTTTTGCATTGCTTTTAAAGCCAAAGGGCCTTGTATTGCCAGTTGAGCAATTTCATCGGAAGCGTTATAGATTTCTTTTCCGATTTCAAGACCTTTTATTTCAGCCTGTTTGCAAAGCCATGCCCAATCTTTATCAATATTGGCTGCATTAATAACCAGTAGGTAGGTTTCTCCATCGATTCGGTACACCAGCAGGTCGTCAACAATGCCTCCTTTTCCATTAGGGAAACAACTGTATTGAACTTTACCATCATGTAAAGCAGCAACATCATTTGATGTTACATATTGTGTAAATTCGTAGGCTTTAGGGCCTTTTACCCATACTTCACCCATATGGGAAACGTCGAAAATGCCTAGTTTTTTACGAACATTTGCATGCTCTAAAAGCAGGCCATCGTATTGTACCGGCATAGAGTATCCGGCAAATGGAACCATCTTAGCACCCATTTCAATGTGGTAGCGGGTAAAAGCTGTATCTTTCATTATAAATGCTTTTAATTGTTAAAAAATGTGAGCAAAAGTATTAATTTTCAAACTGATCAAAATCCTTTTCACTGTATTTTTTCAGGTTAATCTTTTTATAATGTATGACTTCATAGGCATTCCAATAGGTGTTTTCGTAGCCATTGCCGTGCTGATGCCTGAATTTCAGACGAGTATGTAATAATTCTACAGGCAGATTATTTACGCAGGAGCGGAAATCGTGGCCAAATGCTGCGCTGGCAAAGGTGAAAAAATAAGTGAAATCATACCCCTTAATAGCAAGTTCGTCGGGTTCGGTATTGTATCTGGCCCGATAGGCCATATTGAACCTTTGCATAGCTTCTGTGCTGTAGTCGTAATAACTAGCAGATGGGATCACAACATTTAAGTTTTGAAGATAATCTGTTTGTACATTTTTTATGTCCTCCCAATAAGGAAGGCCAATTACTTTAATGTCAAAAGTGTCTTTTAATTCATTCAGCTCCCTTAATACCTGTAATACAAAGATGTCATTTTCGGTGACTGCAAAAACAATATTTTTTTTAAGCGTATCTGCCTGATTGATAAAACCATCAATACTGTCTTGCATATAAATTACTTCATGATAATTTTTTTTGTAGCCAAAATCATCATTGCTCCACGCATTGATTTTATTTTTCAGATTCAAAACCATACCGCTATGCTTGTACTTATTATTCCTGATAATAAACACATTATAGAGACTGTCTTTGAATGTGGGCAGCATATTAACAGCTTCTTTTACCGAGCTTTCTTCAGAGGGTTCCACTTTAAAAACCCATGGGTTTCCGTCAATAATTTCTGGTCGTCTCGATATTGCATTGATAAGGGGGATGGCGTTTTGTTGTGCGAAATTTGCAACAAGTTTGAAGTTCTTCGTGAAGAGTATTCCTATAATTAGATCCATATCGCGCATTTCGGGCTGGCTGAGGTGCTGGCGTGTTTCTTCCAGATCGTTGCTGATATTATATACATGAATATCAATGTTGATGCCGAGTTTTGAAAGGCTGTCTATTGCCAGCATAGCTCCTTCATAAAAAGAGATATACCGGAGACTCCTATAATCTGATACCTTGGAAAATTCGTTAATATTGCTAAAAGTATTGCTTTTTACTTTATCAAGATAGAAAGGTAGCATCAATGCCAGTTGAATATGCTTTCCTTTAAGTTCTTCTTTTTTGCAGATTCCCTCAAAGCTGTTGGCTGTGTCTTCTCCCTCGATCTCTTCTTCGCTTTCGGCTGTTTCTACTACACTATAAATTGCTTCATAGTCCACATGTCGTTTTTCCAATGGGATACGGATGCTTTCTCCGATGCGTATTTTCCTTGCTAAATGAGGGTTTAGCATTTCAAGACTTTCTACATCAACATCATAGCGTTTGGCGATTTTTTTGACTTTCTCGTTTTTATCGGCAGTATGAACAATAAATCCGGGAACAATATCACTCAATGGGAAACGGATAATTTGATTAATATAAATGTCGTTTCCAAGCGTAGGGTTCAAAGTTTTGAGTGTATCAATGCTTACTGCATAGAATCGAGCGAGTTGATAGAGGTTATCGCCCTGTTTAACTTTATGGTAAATATAAAGCGAATCGCGATAGGGGTATACCTGATCCTGAAGTTCGGCAATTTTATCAGGACTTGGCTGAAAATCAGAGGAAGGGATGCGGATACGCTGGCCAAATTTTAATCCGTTCATCAATTCGGGGTTTAAAACAATTAATGCCTCAACCGTTGTATTGAATTTTTTGGAAACCCCATAAAGTGTTTCTCTAGCTTTTACCGTATAAATATGTAGGCTGTCTTCTTTTTGAATAGGTTTATTTGCTTGTTTAATTGTCTTTTGGATGGTCGGCTTTTGTATTTCCTTTTTCGGTTCTACTGCATCTTCGGCTTTCTTTTTTTCTGTTTTTAAGGAATAGGGTATTCGTAAATTGAAATCAACGGGCAATGCATCACTTGTGAGAGTGGGGTTGCTTAACTTGATGCTTTCAATGGATACATCATAAATATGAGAAATATTGTAGAGCGTTTCTCCAGGCCGAACGCTATGAAAAATATAGGTTCCGGCTTTCATTTTTTCTTCCGGCATATTGATTTGTAGCGGAATATAGATCATTTGGTCAATAGAGACACCTTGCCTGCTTTCAGGATTAATTGTGTATAAATCTTGTAATGGGATATCGTACTTTTTAGATATAGCATACATGGTTTGCTTTGGCTGTACAATATGAACCATATATTCCTTTCCATCAATAGTTGTAATGTCGCCTGTTTTATAAGTATCTGTATTTTGATCATCAGTAATTTGAGCAAAAACATTTACTACGCTAATGCAAGCCAAGAGAAAAATGAAAAGTGTTTTTTTCATAGTAACTGATTATCAGTTGTTTTTTTTAATTTATTCCCATTCAATTGTAGCCGGTGGTTTTGAACTGATGTCGTAAACAACCCGATTAACGCCTTTTACCCGATTAATAATGTCGCTGGAAACTTGGGCAAGGAATTCATAGGGAAGCTGAGACCAATCTGCAGTCATGCCATCGGTGGAGCCAACTGCCCTGAGTGCAACAACATTTTCGTAGGTGCGTTCATCGCCCATAACACCAACACTTTGTACTGGTAATAATATGGCGGCAGCTTGCCAAACTGTTTCATATAGATTATTTTTTTTGAGGCCGGAAATGAAAATATGGTCTACTTCCTGCAGTATGCGTACCTTTTCTTTGGTGATATCGCCAAGGATACGGATTCCCAAACCCGGTCCGGGAAAAGGATGACGCTGTAGAAGCTCTTTTTTCATGCCTAGGCTATGTCCAACGCGCCGTACTTCATCTTTAAAAAGGCTATTGAGGGGTTCCACGATTTTCAGCTTCATGAAATCGGGAAGACCGCCAACATTATGATGGGATTTAATAGTTGCCGAAGGACCTTTAACAGAAACAGATTCAATCACATCAGGATAAATTGTTCCTTGTGCAAGCCATTGAACGTCCTGAATTTTATGAGCTTCATCATCAAAAACTTCAATAAAAACCCGTCCAATTGCTTTCCGTTTTAATTCCGGTTCGCTTATTCCTTGGAGAGCCTTATAAAAACGTTCTTTTGCATCAATGCCTTTCACATTGAGCCCAAGGTGCTTGTAGGAATCAAGGACTTCTTCAAATTCATTTTTTCGTAAAAGTCCGTTATCCACAAAAATGCAATGCAGGTTTTTGCCAATGGCCTGATGGAGCAATACCGCTGCCACTGAAGAATCAACGCCGCCGCTCAGTCCCAGAACGACTTTATCGTTTCCGAGTTGCTTTTTTAGGCTGTCTACAGTGCTTTGTGCAAATGAATCCGGAGTCCAATCCTGACTACATCCGGCAATATTTACCAGGAAATTTTTCAACAATGTTTTTCCTTCAAGAGAATGATACACTTCGGGGTGGAACTGAATACCATAGGTTTGCTCTTCTTGAAATTTATATCCTGCTACTTTTACGTTTTCTGTGGAGCAAATAATTTGGCTTCCTTCGGGCGGATGGAGAATGGTGTCCCCATGCGACATCCAAACCTGAGTGTTCTGGCTCAAACCCTGCAGAAGGGGTTCTGATTGATCGATATAATTCAGCTTTGCTCTGCCGTATTCCCTGATTTCAGAAGCAAGAACTTCACCGCCAAATTTTTGAGCCATAAATTGTGCTCCATAACACACTCCAAGCAATGGGGATTTTCCTTTAATCTTGCTTAAATCGGGCACGGGCGAATCCTCATCACGAACCGAAAATGGAGAACCTGAAAGAATAACTCCTTTGATATTATCCAGTTTTTCAGGTATTTTATTGAATGGATGAATCTCACAATAAACATTGAGTTCACGCACCCTTCGCGCAATGAGCTGGGTATATTGTGAACCAAAATCAAGAATTAAAATCATTTCCTGCATCTGTTCTGTCTCAATTGATTTAAAGCAGCAAAAATAGTCAACTTATTGCTCCTATTTAAAGCATTTTCACCTTTTTATCCCCATCTCACCAACAATATGCAAATTTTGAACGATCAAAGCTGCATCCATGCTGTTTTTTTTGCAAGGGTTTGTTTCATAAACAAAAATATGGGTCAAAATGAAACTCCTTTCCTAAATATGGAAAAAATTCGATTTTGAAAAATCTGTGTTTTTCGGGCTATATGCTTGATTTTAATAAAAAATAAACGAAAGACTGCAGTACTTATTATTCATTTTGTTCTTAGTTTAATCATTTTGAGCGATTTAAGATTTTTATGGTTTTATTTTGCCGAGATCTACTTTCATTATGGCATACTCTTTATACTATTTATATCATCGAATTATACTTCTTTGGGTTTAAGGGGTTTTGGAGATTGATTTAAGAGGCTTATTCTCTTCATAGAGCGGGTTTAATAATTTCGTTTTCCGTAACCTTAAACTTAAAGGATTTAAAATTAAGTAGCTATGAGTATATCGTCAGATCGCTCACACGATATAATGCGTTTTTTTAACCATGAGCTTAAAACTCCGGTGCACGGAATGAAAGGCCTTTTGTGTTTATTGAAAGATTCCGGCCTTACCGAACAGCAAAAAGCTTATGTAGAGAGCCTTGAGTATGCTTCAGATAATTTGCAGCATTCTGTATTGGCAGTCCTCGATTACTTCAAATTGAATGAGCAAAGATTGGTGCTTGAAAATCATAAGATGTGTATTTTTGATGAGATTAATGATTTTATTGCACATCGAAGTGTTATTTTAAACGAACGCGGCTTAAAAATAACTGTTGATATTGCATCAAATGTCCCTAAATGCGTTAAAGGCGATGCGAAAAGGTTGCATTTTATTCTCCGTTCTATTTTTAATAGAATTTCCCAATATGTTAAAAAATCAACGATACAATTAAAAATCAGTGTATTGTCTCTAGAAAAACAAGGCTATTCACTGGATTTTTCATTTTGGGTTTATCAGGAGAATGTTTCCGAATCGGATCGTGATCCTAAAGAAATTGAAAATGAATTGGAGTCTTTTGATGAAAAGGTAGCTTATCGTTTGGCAAATCTTATGGGTGGCTTAGTTTATTCCCAAACAGAAGGGGTTTATGAGGTGCATGGGTTTAAAACTTTTTTTAAACCGCATAATGAAATATATAATCAGCATGATTTTTCCCAAATACGAATTTTAGTAGTTGAAGATGAGGCAATTAGTAGAAAGATTGCTGTTCATTCGCTCAAAAAAATGGGCTATCAGGTTGATTTTGCTGTAAATGGCAGGCAAGCTGTTGATCTATTTGCCATAAAAGATTTTGACCTGATATTGATGGATATCCAGATGCCCGTTCTTGAGGGGCTAGATGCAACGCGTGAAATACGTGAAATCGAAATAGCAAATGCTGAAAAAAAGCGCTGCATTATTTTGGCTTTTACCGCTGATTCCCATACAAATAGCCGAATAGCATGCATTAATGCCGGTATGGATGATTACATTAGTAAACCCCTTGAAATCGATAAACTTCTGGCGATTGTGGAACAGCAACTCAGTTGATTTCTTTAACTTTGCCCTCAAATTATTAGGGCATGCAAAACGATTCTTCACAAAAACAGACTTTCCAGACTGCTAATGTACTGACAGTTAGTTTTGCGCATTTTATCCATGATGTGTACAGTTCCTTTCTGGCACCAATACTTCCTATTCTTATTGAGCGCCTTGGAATTACTTATAGTGCTGCCGGTCTTCTTACGATCATCCAACGTGTGCCTTCCTTTTTTAATTTTTTAATTGGAATACTTGCTGATCGTTTGCGGGTGCGATTTCTTTTGATTGTTGCGCCGGCAATTACAGCATTGAGTATGAGTCTTCTGGGTTTGGCATCTACCTATTGGATGCTGGCATTGCTTTTATTTATTATGGGGATTAGTGCTTCGGCATTTCATGTTCCTGCTCCGGTGCTAATACGAAAAATCTCAGGAAAACGTACTGGTGAAGGCATGAGTTATTATATGGTTGGTGGCGAATTTGCAAGGGCTGTTGGCCCTATTGTTATTCTGTCGGCGGTCTCATGGTGGGGTTTAGAAGGAAGCTGGCGCTTGTTCCCTGTAGGTCTGGGTGCCTCTGTGATCTTGTATTTGCGCTTTCGCAATATGCCAATTTCAGAAAACATTAGTCGGGGCAGACCTTACGAAAAAGTTTGGGACAGCTTCAAAAAGCATATGTTTTTCTTCAGCATGCTCACAGGCTATACTTTTGCACGCGCTATTCTAAAATCAACTTTGTCTGTTTTTCTTCCTGTTTTTCTTACAGATCAAGGTTCGAGCCTGTGGATCAGTGGCATTAGCTTATCGGTTTTTGAAATTGCCGGTGTTGCCGGTGTTTTGGTTATGGGGAAATTTTCCGATAAATTGGGCCGTCGATTTATGCTGATTATCGCAGCCGTCTTTAGTCCGCTATTTACTTGGCTTTTCTTGATAACGGATGGGTCAATGCGCTTCGGAATGCTGATGTTTTTGGGCTTTTTTATTTTTAGCAGCACTCCTGTTGTTTTGGCATTGGTGCAGGAATTGAAATCAGACAGGCCCTCATTTATGAATGGGCTTTATATGACAATCAGCTTTACTACAGGAGCTATTGCGGTGTTTTTAAGTGGCTTATTAGCAGATATTACATCCATCGAAACGGCCTTCTATATGTGTATTTTTTCTTCAGCTGCGGCTATCCCTTTTGCATTTTTCTTAAGAGCAGGGAAGAAAAAAGACAATTCAGAAAAGTAGGAGGAGTTTGTTCATATTCTATTGCTCTTTGGAGTCGGGTTTTGGTAATGCACATGACCTTAAACCAAAAATAGCAGTGCCAATGCGAATCATACTGCTTCCTTCCTCAATGGCAATCTGATAATCGTTTGACATACCCATTGATATTTCCTTAAAAGCATCGTTTTCCTGAAAATAATTGTCTTTCAGGTGATTAAAAATTTGCCTCAGGTGTGCAAATTCGCTACGTATTTGATCCTTATCGTCTGTATAGCTTGCCATGCCCATAACGCCACAAACACGTATATTTTTCAAGGATTGAAAACTCTCGTCTTGTAAGATTTGCTCTGCTTCATTCTGATCCAAACCAAATTTGCTTTCTTCTTCAGCGATATGGAATTGCAGGAGCACATCAATAGTTCTTTTGTTTTTCAGTGCTTCCTTATTAATGGCTGCAAGAAGTTTTAAACTATCGATAGCCTCTATCATATGGATAAATGGAGCGATATATTTAATTTTATTCGTCTGTAAATGACCGATATAATGCCAACGAATGTCCTTAGGCAATTCTTCTGCCTTCTTTCTTAAATCTTGAATTTTATTTTCTCCAAAACTACGGTGGCCGGCATGATAGGCCTCCATAATGTCTTCATTGGGTTTTGTTTTGGAAACAGCAATTAATTGTACTGTTTTGGGAATTTGCTTGCTGAAATCGATTAGATTTTCTTTGATGCTCATGATTGCCGTGCTTTAAAAACGATTATTCTAATATTCCAAAGAAGAATTAAAATAAAGTACAAATGTACGATATTACGGTGTCTTTTGATGCAATGAATCTACAATATTCATGGCTTTTTGTATTCGGTCTTCCCCTGTTCCAGTGATGAGTGTGTATTCTAAGCTATTGTTAATTAATAAATTATGGTAATGTTTTAAGAGAATATCCCGTTCATTTGGGTGCTCGCGCAATGGATCTTCAGCCCAAGGAAGATCGGTGTCCATAAGTAAGTAATGTGTAGGTCTTTGGCTCTGTATGCGTTGTTGAAAATTGGGCAGTGATTTTTGATATTTGTATGTCAGCCAAATTTGGATCACACTTAAATCGGTGTCTGCAATCACTAGGCCAGTTTGTTTTTTAAGGCCATTATTAATTTCTTGTTCTTGTAGATCAGCGATTTTTAGAACATCATTATAGGTGTAATCCTTCTCCATACCCTCAAGATAGGTGCGGGCAATCTCCGGAATGTATTGTGTCTTATAATGATGGGCCAAAGCTTGAGCCATGGTCGATTTCCCAGTAGATTCTGGGCCTGTGATGCAAATATATATAGTGTTCATCTGGGCTTTCAGCAGTTTAAAATAGTATAAAAGGGAATTTTGCTAGGCATGTAGCCTTTGTGATTCAATATGACTTCTGCGCCATTCAATATAGCCCATAATAGCCAAAATTAAAAATACACTAAATTGGAAACTCGTGAATATTAATCCTTTATAAAAATATAATGGGATAGAAACGATATCCCCAATAATCCACAATAACCAGCTTTCTACTTTTTTCCTGGCCTGCAAATACATGGCAACAATAAATACTGAAGTTGTAAAGGCATCAATATGAGGTACATTACTATCGGTATAATGATGGAGGACAAAATACAAAAGGATGTAGGAGCTCACAATAAAGCCAATGCTCAGAAGTTGCTGCTTCCGTGTTAGGACGCTGATCTGAATGGGGTCTTCCTCTTTGGGTTTATGTGTCCAGCTGTACCATCCATAAACACTCATGATAAAATAAACCACATTAATGCCCATATCAGCATAAAGCCCGGCGCCATGGCAGATATACACATAAATTAATACGCTGACAATCCCTATGGGATAAACAAGGATATTTTCCAGACGGCAATACCAAACGCTTAGCAGGCCGGTAAGAACTGCAATGACTTCCAGCCATGTTGTGGCGAGCAAATTTTGCATGAAAAGTTCGGTGATTTCTTGGAGTTCCATTATTGAAATTTGAGGGCAAAGGTAGAAATATTCAGCTTTTTGATGCCTTTTGTGTTGTATGAAATACGGATAGATTTTTATAGGCAATAAAAAATAAGCCTAATTTTGCCCTATGATATGGAAAAGCAATAGAATTCAGGATGTGCAATCGGCATACAGAAAAAAGTTAAGCACTGTTTTTGATCAAAATGAAGCACGCGCAATGGTCAATGTGCTTTTTGAAGATTTTTTCGATATTTCATCTATGGATATTGTGCGCGATCCTGATGCTTTGCTTAATGAATCTGAAATGCTCCAACTGCATCATGCCGTGAAACAGTTATTGCTTCAGGTTCCTATACAACATATTACGGGTATTGGATATTTTTTTGGGCGTCGCTTTAAGGTTGGTCCTGAGGTGCTTATTCCTCGTCCGGAAACTGAAGAATTGCTCAAGCTTATTTTGGACGAAAGTGGGGCGAATGAACCCCTAAAAATATTAGATATTGGTACCGGTTCTGCCTGTTTGCCAATTAGTCTTGCTCTAGAACGCCCCAATGCGAAAATTTCCGCCAGTGAGCTTTCTTCCAATGCGCTTGAAATTGCTCGTTTTAATGCTGCACAGCATGGCGTTGAACTGCACTTTATCCAGGACGATGTGCTTCAGCCTGATTGGTCACTATATGAAGACAATCTGGATGTAATTCTGAGTAATCCTCCCTATATCAGGCCTTCAGAAAAGCAATTAATGAAGGAAAATGTAGTAGGCTTTGAGCCACATCTGGCATTATTTGTTCCCGAACACGATCCTTTGCTTTTTTATCGAGCAATTGTTCTTCTTGCTCAGAAGAAGCTAAAAAATGGGGGCAGGATTTATTTTGAGATCAATGAGGCTTTTGGTCGTGAGACGTGCGCTTTGCTTCAGGAACATGGTTTTCAGGATATTCGTCTCAGAAAAGATCTGTTTGAGCGGGATCGTATTGTTGCTGCTAGAAAATAAAAAAAGCCGGCTTCAATGAAGTCGGCATGAAATATGATAAAATATTGAGGTCGTTTTTTATTGGGTAATTAATCCTCGGCCACTTTTTTTGATGCGGCCTTCCTCTGTAAGTTCTTGGATAAGTCGATCCAGCATCCCATTAATAAAAATGCTGCTTTTTGGTGTTGAGAACATTTTTGATAAGTCGATATACTCGTTCAGGGTTACTTTTAGTGGGATATTGTCGAGGTAAACCAATTCGGCAATCGCCATTTTCAGTAATAAGATATCCATAATAGCGATGCGGTCTATTTCCCAATTAGTGGCACGACTTTCAATCATTTTAATGAATTCGTCGCTATGCAGTATGGTTTTTTCGTACAGATCAATAACAAATTGCCTGTCTTCATTATAGCCTTTAGGATTTTTTTCCGGTTTTAGCAGGCTAGGGAGTTGATAATAAGAATCTTTAGGGATCTCATTTTCCTGCATAAATTTGATCCACTTATTGATCATAAATTCTACAATATCAATATCGTCGACCCAATGGATGTTATTTTCTTCGTAGATAGATAATAATGCCTCGTTACGAATAAATATTTTCCTGTTCAGCTTTCTAACAACTTCAATATCTTCTTGAAAACCACAGAATTTAGCTTCCATATACCTTTTAAAAATCAAAGATTCTTTGGCTTTATTGTAGGTTTTACGGATAAGCTCTTGTTCATCGTCCCAGCTAATTCGGAGCACGTCTTTATGCCTTTGAAATGTGCTGTTATTGGCTAGCTGCTGATAAAATTTATTCTGGACAAAACGAAGGTTTGGGTCTAAATCTTCGCGCGAGGGGCGGTGTTTATTGCGTCCTTCTTCGATTTTCTTTTCGGCAAATTTAAATACCTCTTCAATGAATGACAAGTGGTAAATAAACAGGTCGTAAATTTGATCAATACTTTTCAGGAAATCTTTCTCACTTTGCCTTAAATCATCACTTCCCGATTGAAAGAACGCGTATAAGCCTTGCACGGCTTTGATGCGTAAGTGTCTTCTGCTAATCATATTATTTTCTTAGTTTCACCTACAAAAATCAGGCTGCAAAATTATATCAAAAATCTGGTTCTTACCAAGAAAATAAATTTATTCCTCGAAAAAAGCTGAGAAGGCATTATGCTGTTTCCCTTTAAATGTCGTTATGTTGGGCTTAAACACCTAATAAATAGGTTTTTAAATTTTATTTGGATATGCAAATTATCTTAGGATATTATTTTTTGAGCATCCTGAGTTGAATCAATCGATTAGTTTGAAACAGTTTTCTTGAAGATTTTGCATAAATAAATTTTGATGGATTTTGAATTCTTAAGGATTTCTATAATTTTGTGCTCAATAAAAAATCGGTTAAACAAGCGATAAAATGGAAGATTTTGACAAGAGAGATACGAGGGAAGAAGTATTCTCAAAATCAGTGAGAGCAGGGAAGCGAACATATTTTTTCGATGTTAAGACAACACGTAACAATGATTATTACCTGACCATTACTGAGAGTAAGCGCAAATTTAACAGCGATAACGGCAATTTTTTTTATGAAAAACACAAAGTCTTTCTATATAAAGAAGATTTTGAAAAATTCAGGGATGGTTTCGAAGAAGCAGTAAGTCATATTCAGACTTTACTTGCTGAGAACAAACAAGAGGAAACGGACCCATTAGAAGATGTCGGTCATATCGATGTTGAATTTGATGATTTGGGTGATGATATGAACTAAATATTGTTTTTTCCAGATCAAAAAAGCTGCTTCGTGCAGCTTTTTTTGTTTTGGGGTCATTTGCTTATATTTCAATGTTTTGGACACAGTTTAATGATATTTTTATCAACATCTCACGAATGGCAAAACCAAAAAGTGTATTTTTGTCATTCAACCATAAAAACATCCATGGGAAAAATTATTGCTATTGCGAATCAAAAAGGGGGCGTGGGAAAAACTACCAGCGCAATTAACCTGGCAGCTGCACTCGCTGTCCTTGAGTATAAATGTTTGATCATAGATGCTGATCCACAGGCTAATGCTACTTCCGGAGTTGGTGTAAACCCACGAGATGTTCAGTCCAGTATTTATGAATGCATTATCGATGATGCGGATCCCCAAGAGGCAATTTTAGAAACAACTACACCAAATTTGTTTTTACTTCCTGCTCATATCGACCTTGTTGGTGCAGAAATCGAAATGATTGAAATCAATAATCGCGAAAAAATGATGCGTAAAGTCCTTGATAAAATCAAAGATGAATACGATTTTTTAATTATTGATTGTTCTCCTTCCTTGGGCCTGATTACCGTAAACAGCCTCACTGCGGCAGATTCTGTAATTGTTCCCGTACAATGCGAGTATTTTGCGCTTGAAGGCTTGGGTAAATTGCTGAATACCATTAAAATTGTTCAATCTCGTCTCAATCCGGAACTGGACATTGAAGGGATACTGCTGACCATGTACGATAGTCGCCTTAGGCTTGCAAAACAAGTTGTTGATGAGGTGAAAACACATTTTCAACAAATGGTTTTTGATACCATTATCTCCCGTAATACTCGTTTGGGTGAAGCTCCAAGCTTTGGGGAAACCATTATTATGCACGACGCAACAAGTTCAGGTGCTGTTAATTACCTTAATCTTGCGAAAGAGATCCTTCATAATAATGGGATGATTCATAAAGAAGTATAATAATTGCCGGGCTACACTGTTACTAAATTATTGGTGACTTCTAGTGTAAACAGGAAAAAATATAGAGCATGAAATCAAAAAAAGGTGCATTGGGTCGTGGATTGGGAGCTATTCTCGAAAGCCCTGAAACGGATATAACTTCCAGGGATATTTCCGGAAAATTCGTTGTTGGTGCTATCGCTGAGATAGAAATTAGTAAAATAGAAACAAACCCATTCCAACCACGTACCGAATTTGACGAATCAGCATTAAAAGAGCTGGCAGAATCTATTGATAAACAAGGTATCATACAGCCTGTTACCGTTCGGAAAGCAGGCTTCGATAAATATCAGCTTATTTCCGGTGAACGACGATTTCGTGCATCAAAATCACTGGGGCTCGAAAAAATTCCAGCATATATTCGTATAGCCGATGATGAGCAGATGCTCGAAATGGCCTTAATCGAAAATATTCACCGTGAAGACCTTAATGCCATTGAAGTAGGGCTTTCCTATCAGCGCCTTATAGAAGATTGCAATATGACAATGCAGCAAGTCAGTGAAAAAGTGGGGCAGAATCGCACTACCATCACAAATTATATCCGCTTGCTTAAATTGCCTCCTGAAATTCAGGTTGCTGTACGCGATAATCAGATCAGTATGGGGCATGCACGGAATATCGTTGCTCTGGAAGATGTGGAAGATCAACTGCAGTTGCTTCGTGAGATTATTGAAAAAGATCTTTCTGTGCGCGCTACAGAGCAAATGCTCAAAGAAATGAAGGAGCTGCAAAAGCCTGCAAATCCGGTTCGTAATCAAAAAAAGAGAGCTCAATTGCCCGAAAGATACCTTGGAATACGAGATAATCTGTCGAGCCAATTGGCAACAGATGTGGATATGAGCCGCAACAAAAGAGGAAAAGGCCAGATTGTTATTAAGTTTTCTTCTGATCAGGAACTCGAACGGATTTTAAGCCTGATTAAGGCTGCTACACCAGATGAATAGTTTGTAAATGAGTTTCTTCGGTGCTTTAAAAGGTTTTTTTCGGTATCTATCAGCTTTGCTGTTTTTTTCGCTTATTATTTTTGCTCTTCATCTCCCTGCAAATGCGCAGGATGCAGATTCTTTGAATATCGATAAAAACACTCATTTCCCTGATTCAATAGAATTGAAACCTCATTCGGCGCATAAAGCAACTTTATATTCGATGATGCTACCGGGATTGGGGCAAGCATACAATAAAAAATATTGGAAAGTACCTGTTGTTTGGGCTGGTTTTGGTACGCTTGGATATTTTATTATCACAAATAATTCTGAATACAGATCATATCGCGATGCTTATATTTATGTGAGTACCGGTGATGAAGGCGATCCTCCTAATGATCTGGTAAACAGATATACAGAAGATCAATTATTGGCTCAAAAAGACTATTACCAGCGTAATTTGGAGCTTTCCTATATTTTTACGGCACTCTGGTATATCATTAATATTGTGGATGCTGCCGTAGATGCCCATCTATATGATTTCAATGTGGATGATAACCTGAGCCTTCAATTAATGACGCCACAAATGCCTGTAAATACGGATTTTATACCCGCGAGGCAAGTCTTGCCAAGTGCCGGCATATCGCTCAAACTAAAATTTTAAATCTATGAAAATTGCAATATCTGGCTATGGCCGAATGGGAAAATCTGTTGAGCAAATTGCCCTAAATAGGGGACATCAAATTTCCTGTGTCATTGATAAAGCAGAAGACTGGAAGCTTAAAGAGAAGCTGCTTAGGAGTGCAGATATTATTATTGATTTTAGCTTGCCCGATGTTGTGGTCGATAATATTTTGAAGGCTTTTTCCCTGGGAATTCCTATTGTAACAGGAACAACTGCTTGGGATAATCATCGCGATCAGGTTATTGCTGCATGTCAGAAACAAAATGCCTGCCTGTTTTATGCCAGTAATTTTAGCATTGGCATGAATATTTTTATGGCCGCTAATTCTTATCTGGCTCAAATGATGGATGCTTATGAGAATTATGAAGTCTCCATCGAGGAAACCCATCATATACATAAAAAGGATGCTCCAAGTGGTACGGCTATAAGTTTGGCTGAAGGGATAATAAGTCAACTTTCCCGAAAGGAATCGTGGGTTTGTAATAAAGAAAATAGCTGCAAAGAGCTGAGGATTAATGCCCATCGCTTCGATGAAGTGCCCGGGACGCATGAAATTTCTTATACCGGCGCTGAGGACGAACTTTTATTTGTTCATCGTGCAAAAAATAGGAATGGTTTTGCAAAAGGGGCAGTAGTTGCCGCAGAGTGGGTGCAGGGCAAAAAGGGTGTGTTCACAATGACTGATCTGATAAAAGTGTGATTCGGGTTTTATTTAGCTGTTTCGTTTTCTAATCGGCTAAGAATTTCCAAAGCTTCTTCCCGATTATTGCCACAAACAATGGGTTCTGCTTTAAAATTTTTGCACACATCCGGTTGATCCGCTTGCCTGTATATGGCGCAGGAAAAATCTTTTCTTAGATGAATGCATGCTACGCCCGCTGCCTTCCCATTGGGCATTCCGGGAATTGGTGAACTAATCGATGGAGCAATGCAACAAGCTCCGCAATATTTCCTGCATTTCATACACTGAAGTTTTATTCATATAGGTTTAGGCATCCAGCCATTCCCTGAAAAATTTAACTTTTTCTCTGCTGACAATCAGTTCGTTTTCGGGTTCATGTGCAACTTTTATCCGCAATCTGCTGCCACTAAACACTATAATATCTTTGATGGCATCGATATGGATAATGTATTTCCTGCTGATTCGGAAAAAAAGCTTTGGATCGAGAAGTTTATCCAATTGGTCTAGGCTATAGTCCAAATCATAGTTCCTTCCTGCCGTGGTGGATAAATAGGTAGATTTTTGTTCCGCATGAAAATAGGCAATATCCTCATTGCGAATGCTTAATAGATGTTCGCCAACACGCACACTAAAACGTGTCTTATAGGATTGCCCAATATCCGCCAATAATTGTTCAATCATTTTTTTTGTGGGTTGCAGGTCTTTTATTGGCTGATAGATGCGTTTGTATTTGTCAATTGCGGCTTTTAGTTCAATAAAATGTACCGGCTTCAATAAATAGTCAATGCTGTTGAGCTTGAAGGCTTTAATCGCATATTCATCAAATGCCGTTGTGAAAATCACCGGGCATTGAATATTTGCTTGTTCAAAGGCTTCAAAGCTTAGTCCATCAGCAAGTTGAATGTCAAAAAATGCCAAATCCGGTGAAGGATTGCTTTCAAACCAACCAACGATTGAGCGAATGCTATCCAAAGGGCCATAAATATGCGCATCTGATTGTATTTCCAGCAGCATGCTTTTTAGGTGTTGCGCGGAGAATTGCTCGTCTTCGACTATTAAAATATTCATAATCTATGGTTTAGCATTTTTTGGTAGTAGAGGGAGGCGCACTAGAAAATAAGCATTTGTTTGTTCAATAACGACATCTTTGCCGGAGAGGTGTTTCATCCGTTCGTTTAAATTACTTAATCCTGTGCCCGTACCTCGCGGTGATTGTTTTTTGATATTGCATTTATTGCTGACAATCAGGCTGTCTTTATCAATACTGATGCTGATGTGCAAGGGGTTCTCTAAAGAAATAATATTATGTTTTATCGCATTTTCAATCAATAATTGCACCGACATTGGCGGAACGATAAATTGCTCCGTATTGCTTGTATTGTTCTCGATGAGGAGTTTGTTTCCAAAACGCATTTTTTCCAGATAAAGATAGGTGTCCACAAATTCCATTTCTTTATTGAGAGGAATAAGTTCTTTCTGATCAAGTACATAGCGGTACACCCGCGATAGATGCTGCGTGAAATCGGATGCTTTCTTCGGGTCGATATGAATCAGTGAATCAAGAGTACTGAAACAGTTAAACAAGAAATGAGGGTTTAGCTGGTTTCTTAATGCCTGATATCGCGCGGCAATTACTTGTTTTTCTATCTCCGATTTTTCAATGAGTGCAATTTTCCAATACCTAAAGTAAGTGAGCGTAAAAAAGATACTGGTAATGGCCAATGCTACGAGATACTCAACGAGCATGGTAAGTTTATAGTCGCTAAAAAATGTGTCCCAATTGCTGTTTTTATCGAAAAGATTCCAAAATGCATTCACGACAATCACACATAGAGCTGAATAGATGATCATTGTAAACCATGCCAAGCGAAATGTAAAGCCGGGCTTATGGTTCCAGGGGCTATATTTGCTGATGATATATCCGATAAATTCATTGCCTTTCCAGAGCGTGCCTCCAATCAATAGCGAATAAAGCACATAATGTGTTGCATTGTTCCAAAAGTATTCGCCACTCGAAAATGAAGCCGTAATAACAAATCCAATAATAACAACGATAAGCAGGTCTCGTAGATGCCGAATCAGTTTGTTTTTTTTGAAAAAATCCATCGAATAGGTTTTAAAGGTTAAAGATAAAAATAATGGAGTACTTCCGGGCAAGCGGACAGGAAGAAAATTCCGACATCATTATGAGCGGCCGGAAAATACATCTTACTCTTTGTCTGCCTTTTTGCAGATTTCCAGTTGTTCCTGATTCATTTCTTCTCCCCAATCCGGAGCAAATGGATTGTCTGAATGGAAATTTTTGAATTTCGCAGCAGCTTCTTCATAAACAGGAAGAGCTTTTTTTGCGCCTCCACCAAAGAATTTGGGCGTATAAAAAATATTTTGTGCGAGTAGAAAATAAGCCCTGGGATTCTCAGGATTCAGGTTCTTTGCTTTTTCGAGCTGGCTTGCAGCTTTTTGTGACATAAATGCTCCACGACTCCCATCTGCGCCAATGCGTGCCTGATAGAGGTAGCCTTTAATTGCGACAACTTCCGATTCTGTTGGCGCAATTTCAAGGGCTTGGTCAATAAAAATATCAGCTTTGTCGAGTAGATTGTCTTTATTTTTCTTTCCATCAACCATATAGCTGGCATTCAATAGGTTTAGTGCAGCCCAATAAGCGGGCTCCCATTTATTAGTTTCAACATTTGCAATGCGCTCAAAATTGGCAGATGCTTGTATCAAATCTTCAGGGCCTTGCGCCTGACCCATTTCTTGCATGGCTTTGCCCATTGCTTGCATATAATTTGCTTGTGCATGTACATTTGCAAAAGAAAAGATGAAAACTGCAATAATTATCATGTTTTTCATAATATTGATTTTAAAGGGTTTAAGTTTATTATATTTCATTTGTTGTTCTCTATTAATTGATGTTCATAAATAATCCAACAACTAAAAAATGTTTCAGTCCGTCGGTGACAGGATATTCCCCAAATTCTCCATCAGGGGAAGGAAGCGAATAATAGCGATATCCATAAATATGGTCTGCAGCAGTTACATTACTTAATGATATATAAAGGATGGTGAAATTGCCAAAGACATCCATTAAATGACTGCAATTGATGCTTAGGTCGTGATAATTTTTGGTTTTTTGGTTCATAAATCCTTCAATATTAGGGTTTTCATAGGGACGTCCGGAAGTAAAAGTATAGCTGGCCCCAATTTGAGTATTGATGCTGTTGAACCAATATTTTGCAACAATGGATAGTTGGTGGTTGGCTACAAAGGAAGGCTGTACTTCTGAGGGGTAATTTCTGTAATCGCGTTTGGTGTCGATATAGGAGTAAGAAACCCAGAAATCGAGCCAGTCGATGGTTTTCCAATCGCGGTAAAAAATATCGATTCCACGAGCATAGCCTTTTCCTTCATTGGAGTAGTATTCCGGTTCATAATTCTGGTTTTTTAGATCGAATTTTGTAAGATTGTTGTAATTTTTCCAATAGGTTTCTAGTCTGAAGATTCGGTCATTGTGCTGATATTGATAGTTTAAAATATAATGCTGTGCCTCCTCGAAGTTTAAAGAGTTATTAAATGCAAGGTATTGCGATTGAGGTGATTGATAAAAATGACCGTATGCTGCTGATATCTGGCTGTGCGCTCCTGTTTGGAAAGCTGCAGATAATCGGGGTGCCAGATTAAAATGCTTTTGTAGACTGGAGTACTCGCCACGAAATCCTGTTCGCAATGCGAGTTTCCCGCTAAAGTTCCATTCCCCTTCTGCATAAAGCGCCGGATTATGATCTTGATAAGATGCTCCTAAAAAAGTTGTATCTGCCGTAGCCCTGAATTTTCGGCTATAATCAGAGTAGCTGTATATGCCTCCAAAATTAATGGTCATGCCGTTATAAGGGATGTATTTATATCCGTTTTTTGCTTGAAAACCACTGCTTTCTACTATTGCTTCTGCTTCCCCCGTTCGTACTTTATCCCTATTCCATGATGCTGAAACACCGCCATAATACATCCAGTTTTTATTCAGCGTATTTTTTATTACCGAATTGGCATATAGATTATCATTCACAAGATCGTAGGGCAATTCACCTTCGGCTGCTTCCAGATTAGGATAATAAACTCCGGTATGATCATGGGAATACGTTGCCATGCTTTTCCACATACCATTTTCGGAAAACATTTTTCTTCCACTGATTGTGCCTCCATAAACCTCAGGCTCGTGTGTATATTCGTCTTTTGGCTTCGCAAGTGCAAAATACGGCTTTAGGTTTGTATAATCCAGGCTTGCGCTGATGGCGGAGCGTTCCCATTTTTGTGTATGGCCGAGGCTTGCCCCTACATTAAGCAATCCGATCGAGGTAAAAGATTCAGCTGGCATATCTACCGTATTGAGTATGAGTGCGGAAGAAAGGGCTTGGCCAAATTCTGCCGAAAAACCACCGGTGCTAAAGAGTGTTCCTGTGAATAATTGAGGACTAAAACGACCACGAGCAGGAATGTCGGGAGTTGTGCTGTAGTAGGGCTGTTGCACAAGCATCCCATCAATAAATGTGCTGCTTTCGTAATGATCGCCGCCACGAACAAAAAGTCGACCGTCTTCACCAACGGTTTGCGCTCCCGGCAGAGTTTTTAAAGCACCATAAATATCCCCTTCTGCTGTGGGTGTTGTTAGAATATCGAGGGGTTTTAATACGACACCCCGTTTTTCATCGCTTGCTTCAAAAGCTCCGGCAGCAATGACAACTTCGCTGAGTTCGTTTTGAACCGCTTTCAATATAATCTCAAAATATTTATCTCCCTGAATATCAATCGGGATTTGCTGTTCGATAAAACCAATATAGCTGACGATCAGGATCTGTTCACCCCTGACTAGGGTTTTTAGGGTAAAATTTCCATCCGTATTGCTGCTCACACCATCGTATGTTCCTTTTATATAAATATTTGCTCCCGGCATCCCGGAACCTGAGTTGTCCTTAATAATTCCGCTTATTGTTGATTCTTGTGCCATTGCATGGCTGAAAATCATCAGTGCTAAAATGAGGAAAGTGTATAATGTTTTCATGATGCCCGTTTATTTTATTGATGATGCAAAAATGCAACAGACTTAATGGCAAAAAAAATAATATCGGACGAACTGTTTCATTCAATGGTTCAACTGTACATAATACTGATAAACGGAATTTAAAGTCTGTTGGTTTTACTTCCATGACGATTTTTTTTGTTATTTTTACTCAAACAAAAATATCTTCTTATGAAAAAAAAGCTTTATCGAATATCTGTAGCCCTACTTGCTGTAGTATTTTTAGCTGGTTGCTATAGCACCAGCCTAACCAACGAATGGACAAATCCGCGTTATGAGAGCAAGAAACTTAATAAAATTGCGGTGGTTGTAATTATGAAATCGGGCGTAGTTCGGCAAGAGATCGAGACCTATATGGTTGATTATTTGAATAAAAATGGTCTGAATGCTGTTGAAGGTTCACGGGTTTTGAAGGATACTTCACAACTGCCCGAGCAAAAAATAGAAGCAATGTTTAATGATGCCGGTATTGATGCTGTGCTTACAATGAGGAAAGTAGCTGTTGATAAGCAGATGAATGTGGTTTCCCCAACTGTTTATCCTTATCCAAGAGCATATTATAACCGCTTTTATAGTTATTATTATACCTCTTGGGATGCTTTTGCTTCACCGGGATATGTGCGTATGGATAAAACCTTCCGGATTGAAAACAACCTTTATGAAGCAGATAATGATGAAGTTATCTGGACAGCCGTTTCCAATACCATGAACCCAACAGGAAAGCAAGACCTGGCGCAAAGTATTGGAAAGCAAATTATTAGACAGTTCAAGAAAAAAGGTTTTATAAGTGAATAAGATGCTGAAACATATTGTTATGATGAAGCTCGATCCCGCCTTGTCGGAGGAAAAGCGCTTAAAACAGGCCTCTTTTTTAAAAGAAGAGTTGGAAAAATTACCAGCTAGTATCCCGCAGATAAAACATTTTGAGGTGGGTTTGAATATTTGCGATAAACCACAGGCATATGATCTGGTGTTGTTAAGCAGATTTAACGATGTGGCAGCACTTGATCAATATCGAGCACATTCGGAACATCAGGCGTTTTATGAAATACTCAAGAAATATCTTTATAAAGTTGCCGTAACCGATTATTGGGAAGAAGCTTAATCGGCTGTTTTGATTCCCGTTGATTTTCCCCCTTAAAATTATCGTGAAAAGAAAGATATCTACAGGATCTGTTTTCGTTTTTTTTACCTTGTTTAATCTGAACTAATTTATTGTTTGGACTGTAGCTAAAGGCAAGTTTTTAATTGATAAAAAAGATATTATGTGTCGATTTACAGTATTATTCCTCTTACTTTTTACTACAACGCAATTAATGGCACAGACCATCGTAACAGATCGTCCCGATCAAACGGAAAGTTCTTCGACTGTAGGGATTGGACGATTGCAGGTGGAAAGCGGTTTGTCTCTTGGTTTTGACGAGGATGTAAAGACAACAGTACAGCGTTTACTCGCCCCAACAACCCTTTTTCGATACGGAATACTTCGTGGGCTTGAAATCCGAATAGTCAATCAATTTGAATCTGTGAAAATAGGTGATAAGCACTTTCAAGGGATTGGTGATCTGGAAGTTGGAGCAAAACTAGAGTTGTACAAAAAAGAAGGCTCCATCACGGAAGTTGCTGTGCTTTCTCATCTGATTTTGCCCAGTGGATCGCGTATACTCACAAATGATAATTATGGAACTGTGAATAAGTTAGCTGTTTCTCATCAACTCTCAGAAAAATATAGCCTTGGTTATAATATTGGCTATAGCAATTATGGTGTTGGGAATGGCGATTTTACCTATTCAATGGCTCTTGGGATAGGTGTTACTGAAAAAGTGGGTATTTATATTGAACCTTATGGAGAAGTTCTTGATATGGAGGAATTTAAAGCTAATTTTGATGCCGGCTTTACTTATCTAATTCATGATAATCTGCAAATAGATTTTTCTTTCGGAACAGGCATCAACCATAAGATGAATTATATTGCTGCAGGAATTAGCTGGAGAACATCTTTGCTTGATTAGTTTATCTAATAAATTATGTATAAGCTAATTAATGCAATAGGCATGAGTAATCCCCACCAGAATATAAAACCAGCCGAACCGGGATTAAAATTTTTGTTGATCGCCATATCACGTAAGTGACCAATAACACAGCCCCATAAAAAGATTGAGCTAATAATAATTGTGGCCAACCAGAAATCATCACTGAAATAGCCACAGAGAATTCCTAGGACACCCATTCCAAAATCGGCAAGTCCTACTTCATACTGAAATGGGCTTCCTTTTTCCCAGCCGATAAAGCCTGAAATAAATTCACCAAAAAATATGTGCATCACGCCAAATGCAATCATTTGATAACCAAGCCCGATTGTTAATAGGTTATAAAGCAGGTATTCGTTCCATTTGTCGATCGTGCCTGATTGAATATCCAAAATAGTGATAAGCAGCACAAAAAATACAGGAAGAAACATCCCGTACGACATAAAAAGTTTCTTGATTCCTGTGAGCAAGCGTATCATAATTATTTTTTTATTTAGAAAAGCATGAGACCTGAATATGCCGGCATTGTAATTGCTTACCAATCGCAACTTATTCAAAGATAGTATTTTTTGTGGATCAATCTTAAAATTGAGCTGCTTTTTGAAATTAATCTCAATGGACTTTACTCCGAGTTTCATCTTTGAAAACACCGGGGGTGAATGTGCTGTCGAGAATTATTTTTTGCGCTAAAGCAGCAAAATCGTCCGCATCAGTACTGCGGAACAGGGCGTGCAATTTTTCTGGGGAATGAAAAAACATAAGTTGAAAATACTGCCAATATTCTTTCATTTTATTCAAATAATTGCGTTCAAATTTAGCTGTTGTGCGCATTGTGTGCAAAAGATCCTGATGGAAGGCAGCGAAAATTTCCCGGGCTTCTTCTGCTTCAGGTAATGGTATTCCTTTCATCTGAGCCGGAAGAAATGGGTTGACGAATATAGCACGTCCCAGCATCCAATCATGAAGTTCTGGGAACGTATTGTTTAAATTTTCATAGTCTTCTTTTCTGAAGATATCACCATTATAAATAATTTTATGTCTTATTTGTGGATATACTTCATGAAATTTTTTCAGGTCAACTGTGCCGCCATACAATTGCCTGCCTATACGTGGGTGCAATACGATATAATCCAATGGGTAGCTGTTTAAAATTGGTAGGAGATTGTCAATTTCATCAGGGGTTTCATAGCCCAGCCTCATTTTAATAGACAATGAGATGGGTGTTCGTGAGAGCACATATTCAAGAATTTCATTGATCAATTCCGGATAGGGGAGCATTCCGGAGCCTCGTTTTTTTCGTGCCACACGATGAACCGGACACCCAAGGTTCCAATTGATGCTTTTAAAACCCATATCATAGAGTTGATTCGCCATGAGCACAAATTCGTCTTTTTCATTACCAATCACTTGGGGTACAATTGTTTGACCTATGTTGTTTTCGGGCCAAAGGTCTTTTAAGTGGCTGTATTTTACCCTTTTTCCCATAACGAGCGTAATAAAAGGGCTTATGGCAAGATCAATGCCTTGAAAATGACGTGCATAAACATTCCTGAACTTGTATTCAGTAAAGCCAAGCATAGGGGCCAGCCAGATTTTAGGCGCAGTTTTATTTTCTTCAACCATGCCCATTAAACTGTGCGTATATGCTGAATATCAACTCCATAAATTAGTTCAAAGCGTTGACGTATGCGCGCTGCATCACTTTGGCGCACCTGAAATTCAATGCAGCAAGTTTCCATAAATTCTTGTTTATTTTGCTGTATATTCTCTTCTTTCATAATGCGCATCACATCATTCATTAGAGGATATCCATAGCGTACAGTAAAAACGTCCCATATTTTTTTTGTGATGATGGTATTCTTCTCGATTGCGTCTTTAGCTGCTGTACGATAGGCATTTATAAGGCCTGGAATACCGAGTTTGGTTCCGCCGAAATAGCGTATGACAACAATGAGTATGTTGGTTAGATCGTAACTTAAAAATTGACCGTGTATGGGCTTTCCACTGCTTCCTGAAGGTTCTCCATCATCATTAATACGGTAGCGGCCTTTGTCAGGGTCTAAAATCCATGAATATACATGGTGGCGGGCATCGTAATATTTTTTGCGAAGAAGTTCGAGATGATTTTTTATTTCGTCTTCAGATTCTACAGGAAATGCAAATGCTAAGAATTTACTGCCTTTGTCCTTGTAAAATCCTTCAGATGTTGTATTTATCGTTTTGTATGTATCTGATTGCTCCGGTAAATTCATGCTACAAAGCTAATGAATTCATTCTTTTTGCTTGAAAGAAAGCAATAAAAAAAGTCTGACTTAATAAAAGTCAGACTTTTGGGTGATCGCGGAAGGATTCGAACCTTCGACCGACGGCTTAGAAGGCCGTTGCTCTATCCCCTGAGCTACGCGACCGTATTTGCGGCTGCAAAAGTACTGATAATTGTTGTCCTAAGCAATAGCACGATAAAATATTTTAAAATACTGTTCCGCAGAACATTATGCTTTAGTATTTTAAATTGGGCATTTTATTATTGATAAAACGCTCCCACCAGACACTCAGAACAAGCAAATTGAAGTATCGGAAGGATTGCACTTGCTTATACCAGAACCAGTAAGGGTCTTTGCCCGATTGCTTGTCGTAGGCATCTAAAAATGCTTTCAGCTTCGCAGGGCGGAAAAGGTTTTTGGCGGCATCCGATTGCTCGATAAAATGCCTGATTTCTTTCCGTTGGGCATCATCTTTAAAGAAAATTGGCAATGGAGCAAAACCTCCTTGCTTTTTTCTTTGCGTTATTTCTTTGGGCAAACGGCTTTCGAGATAATTTTTATGCAGGAATTTTGTAATGCCTTTGCCAGCAGCAAGATCCTCTAGGCTTCCTTTGCATTTTAAGGGTCTGTCCAATTTTTTTAAGAAGCTATAAATGTGTGCATCCATATACGGGAAACTCAGGTCATTATTAAAATGCTGAGCCATTTTTGACGCCTTAAATAAAATTACTTCATCAATTACCTGCCTGATATCCCCAAGATAATTATGGGTCATATAGAAATGGTCGAAGTCTTTGAATTTTTTCGGTATTTGACCTAAATAGCTGTGTTCTTCAACTTTAAAATCAGGGTTTAGGATGGATTTAAGCTGATGTCTTTTAAATCCAAAATTGTCGCTTTTTTGAATATCCAGAATTTTATCGTTGTGAAAGGCCGTTCTAAACAATATGTTGTCTTTATCAAACATGCCCATTTTAGAGATCGATGCAAATAATTTTTGAAGAGGCTGCAAGCTTTTGCTTTTCATTCGCCAATGCAGGGCAAGTTCTTTGGCAGCTGTGCCAAAGTGCTGGTCGTTTCCATCACCACCAAGGATAATATCCGGACGGAAATTTTCCGTTACGAGCTTCATGGCTGTATAATTCACCATCAGGCCTCCTTCCTGAAATGGATCGCCTAGGCTATCGATAATCTCGGGCAGTTCTAGTACTTCTGTTCCATTAATTTCGTACTCAAAGTGATTGGTTTTATATACGTCCGACATGATTTTCGCTAGAGGCAGTTCTGTCCATGGATTATCTTTAAAACCAATTGAATAGGTGTATGCATCGCCATCATACACTTCACGGAGGCCATCAATATTGCCACCGCTATCGTAACCACCGCTTAGTAATAAACCAACAGATTTCTTTCCCTTAATTCGGCGTTTAATTGCTTCAATATGAAGTCTTTGATATTCCTTGGTTGCTTCTTCTTCGCTCAGCTTTAAGCTTCCATAATTCTCTTCAAAATCATGAAAATCGCATAGGTATTCTAATGTTAAAGCATGTTTTTTCCATGTAAGCACACTCCCTGCAGGCTGTTTTTTAACGCCACGTAAAGATGCAAGAGGGGAAGGGGAGTATCCGATGCTTAAAAAAGTGAATAATGATTCTGTACGAGGCTGAGCAACAAATTCATTGAACTGAAGCATATTTTTCAAAAAGGCTCCAAAATAGCGTTCTGTATAATAAATCTGAGGGCCTGCTCCGTGCCTGTCTCGAACAACATTGGTTTCGTTTGGGCTGATCATGATAAAAGTAAATTCACCATCCATCATCCCTACGCCTTGCCTTCCTTTTCGAAGAAGATATTCCATCAGGGCTTCGGGGCTGTCTTCCACTGGGATGTTGGCGATTTTGCATAATTCAGGAATATTATAAATACGCCCCCAAATAAACAGATGATAATGATCTACGTCAACCCGAATTGGAGGGGTATCCCATACAAGGTTTCTGCTGAATTGTGCATGTTCCGGAATTTGATTCAGCTTATCTTTTATATCAATATCAGGGTCGAAAAATCCGTTGAATAGCATATTATTATATTTTTTTATTGTTTGTTATCTGGTGAACCATGTTGTGTGTGAATGAACTTTTTATTTGCGCCTTTAATTTTCAGTAGGCTCATCATCATTAATATCATGCCTTTAGGAAGGCTCAAAACTGCTTTAAGCGTTTGTGCATTATAAAAACGACGGGGCACAGAGAGAATGAAGCTAAGAATGCATAAAGCCCATACAATCAGCCAATAAATATTTAAGAAATTTGGGCTGCCTGTTAGTAGGTTTACCAGGATTGCCAATGCAGTCAGTATGGTAAGCAAGCCTAAAAGCAGAACCCGTGGTGGCTGGATAAACTGAAATGCTTTATCAAAATAATCCACATTGCCTTTGCTGATCAAATGCCAAAAGGCTGTGAGGAAATCTTTCCTGAAATAATGAAATTGAGCAGAAAGCCATCTTCGTCTTTGATTACTGAATACTTCTGCTTTTTGGACTTTCTCGTCATAAACAAGTGCATCTTCAAGGTACTCAATTGTATGCCTTTCTTTGAGCATTTTTAGTTCAATCTCTTTATCAAATCCTCCAATTGCCTTGATGTCTTTCATCATATTTTTGAAAAAAGCGTACTCAAAAGCCATGCCTGAACCGATAATTGCCGATGATAGCCCCAGAACCCTGTGTCCTTTGCGAAAAATATGGTTATTTATTTCTTCGCTTACAGAATCAAGCACGGCCATGCTCGTATTCATGTTTTTTGCAACACGATGGCCCTGAACCGCGGAGTATCCGGCTGCAAAAGAATCGTTCATTTTTTTCAGGAAATCAGTTTCCATAAGATTGTCGGCATCAAGAACTAAAGCAATGTCATAATTATCATCTAATTGAGCCATGGCTTTATTCAATGCTTTGGATTTAGTGCTTTTCTCAAAACTTACTTCGATTACTTTTATAGGCAATTCGCGCAATTTATTGAGTGTGTCGGGCTGAAAACTGTCAGCAATAATTACCACATCGTAGCAATCTTGCGGGTAATCCTGTTTTAAAGCATCTTGTGCCACTTCAATAATCACCTGATCTTCTTTGTATCCGGGGATTAGAACAGCGAAACGCCTTTTTTTATCGTCCTTTGGTTTTCGCAGGCGATGAGGGAAAATGCCGCCAAAAGCAAATATGAAAATATAAACCGTTGCAATGGCAAATAGAATGATCAGAATAATTTGTACAACAGTGCTTATTGATATAAATACATTCATAATTCAAGTTTATAACATTGGGTTTTCGTGGATTTCTGCACTCCTTATATGAGATATATTCCAGTTAATGGCTCTAATATACGCATAAAAATACGTTATTTTTCCTTTCATCAATTGCTTGAGTGAATTTTTTGGAATGGCAACGAAAAGTTGGTACATCAATGCGAGCCAAAAATTTTTACCATGGATATTTCGACGCATAAAAACAATACGGTTCCGATTTTGATAATAAATTTTCATGGGGCTTTCCTTGCCTGTAGAGACTGATTCTTTGTGAAATACAAGCGAATTATGCACATAATGTATCTCAAATCCAGCCCGCTTAATGCGTGCGCACCAATCTGCTTCTTCATAGTAGAGGAAGAATGTATAAGACATCATGCCAACTTTTTTTATGACTTCCATGGGCACCATCATGGCGGCGCCATGGGCATATGCAGTGGCTTTATCTTCATTATATTGGCCTTTGTCGTATTCCCTGTAACCAAGAGCAAAATTGCGCGTAGTTATTTCATTTATAGGCGTAAAGCCAGCGTATTGAATAAGGTTGGGATCATAATAAAAGCGGATTTTAGGACTAACAGCTCCAATGTTTGGGTTCTCTTCGAGTTTTAATACCAAAGGTTCCAGAAAATTTTCATCAACAATAGTATCATTATTGAGTAGGAGCACATATTTCCCTCGTGCACGCATAATCCCAAAATTATTGCCGGCTGCAAAACCGTAGTTTATCGGATTTTCGATAAGAATTACATTGGGCAAGGCTTCTTTTATACGAATTGGAGAGTCGTCAGGGCTGGCATTATCAACAACAATCACCTCAAGATTAGGATACCGAACCTTGCTCAAACTTTGAAGTAGTTCGATTGTGGTTTCGGAATGATTATAGTTTACGGTGACAATCGAAACCAATGGATAATCTTTAAGGAAGCCCTTTTGAGTCATTGAAGCTTTAATTAATCGTTGGGTTTTGATGGATCTTTTTGTTAAACATATTTTTTATGTGCCAGCTTACTGCTTTATGATAGGCCTTAAAGAGATCTGTCCTGCCTTTTAGCAAGAACATTAATGCATTTTTTGGTATGGCGATCAGGAATTGATATGTCATTGCAATAATATAGGTAAAGCCTTTCACATTACGGCGCACATACAGAATCCGGGCACGGTTCATATAATATGTTTTAAACGGACTGATTTTGCCTGTACTAATGCTTTCTTTATGATAGATCAGTGAATCATGAACATAATAGAGAATATACCCTGCCTGACGTATGCGATAGCACCAATCCAATTCTTCATAATAAAGGAAATAAATATCGGCCATTAGCCCAACTTCTTCAATCACTTTCATTGGTACCATCATGGCAGCTCCATGTACATAAGCTGTTTGGGCATCTTCTTCAAACTGGCCTTCATCTTTTTTTCCAAAACCAAGACCTGTGCTTCTCCCCGTGATTTGATTGATAGGGGTAATGCCTGTAAACTGAAGTATCTCGGGGCTGTGGTGGAAACGTATTTTGGGGCTTACTGCACCGATATTCGGATTTTCCTCCAATTTTTTTACCAGGGGCTCCAGAAAGCCTTCAGTTACGATGGTGTCATTGTTCAGGAGCAATACGTATTTTCCTGAGGCTTTTTGAATCGCTTTATTATTTCCTCCGGCAAAACCAAGATTTACCTTGCTTTGCATAAATTGAATTTCCGGATATTTTTCTTTAATAATGGACGGATCATCATTTGGGGAGGCATTATCGAACACGATAACCTCAATATTTGGATAAGTGATTTTCCTGAGGGATTCAAGCATTTCGCAAGTTTCCTCAGGATGGTCATAACTGATTGTGATGATCGATACAAGTGGGTATTCCTGATGATTCATAGGCCGTAATAAATGTTTGCGGTTAAATGTACGAAAATTCTTTGGATTTCGCTATAAAAGAAGGGTTCGAACTGTCTTTTTTATTATAGGCCAATGGTTCATTTGTGTCAATATTATTTACACTTCCGCCGAGGCAAAGTAGCAAGGCATGGCCTGCAGCCGTGTCCCATTCCATTGTCCTGCCGAAACGTGGATAAATATCTGCTTCACCCTCAGTGATTAATCCGAATTTTAATGCACTGCCCTTTTGGATGATTTCAAGATCAGGAAAAATTTCTTTCAGTTCTTCTGTATATTTTAATGTAGTTTGGTTTTGATGCGATCTGCTTCCAGCAATGCGGGGTGCACGGTTTGTTGATGAGACTCCGTCGAGGGCGGTGCTTTCTTTAATGATATCGTCTAGCGATTGATGATCTGCAGTTAGTTCATCCATCTTGATTTTATAGACACCAAGATTTTCTAGGCCAAAATACATCACTGCAAGTGCCGGAGCCAAAATGACTCCACCTATAGGCTGTTGGTCTTTTATCAATCCGATACTGATGGCAAATTCGTCATTTTTCTTGATGAATTCACGTGTGCCATCCAAAGGATCAACCAACCAACAAAGGCTTTCGTTTTTTCTTTTTTCGTATGCTATGGCATCGGTTTCTTCGCTAATGATGCAGATATTTGTAGGTTCTAAAAAACTTCTGATAATTTTTTCCGAAGCTAAATCGGCAGTGGTCAATGGCGTATGATCATCTTTTAAGGTCGTTTCGAATCCATTTTTATAGATTTCCATTATTGCATCAGAAGCTTCCAAAGCTGCACAAATAGCTGTATAGATGTTGTTTTTCATAGGATAAAGAGATTTTTTGAGGAACAGAGTCTGATTTTTTCTAATTTTAGCCAAATTTAATGATTTATACAATGGCACGACAAAAGGATTTGAGTGTAGAAACCCTAAGGGGTATTGCCGTAATATTGGTAGTTATGGGGCATGTTATTGGTGTTGACGCAGATGGGGGCATGAAAGTCGCTGAAGATTCTATATGGCGTCACATTTATTTTTCTTTTGAGTATTTACGAATGCCCCTTTTTACAGTAATTTCAGGCTGGGTATACGCTTTGTATCCTGTAAAACCGGGAGGGCTGAAAATTTTCATGAGCAAGAAAGTACGTAGAGTGCTACTGCCAATGGTTTTTGTTGGTGCAGCTTATTTTATTACACAATATATGGTTCCGGGGACAAATTCAAAGGAAAACCTTGGCGATATATGGAAGATTTTTGTTTTTCCATACAATTTGTTCTGGTACTTGCCTTCATTGTTTTGGGTGTTCTTTGCAACTGCACTATTAGAGCATTTTGAATTATTAGGAAAATTTAAAAATTGGCTTATTGTTCTTGTTGCAGGATTTTTTGTTCTCTATCTAAGGGATTTATATTTAGATGGAACACCGAATATCTTTAGTTATCAAGGAGCGATTTACCTATTTCCTTTCTTTATCATTGGTATAGGAATAGAAAGATTTAAGAGTATCTTGCAAAATAAGTATTTGCTTATAGTGCTGGGCGCGGTGCTGCTCACCGGAATTGCAATTCAACAACTTGGTTGGTACGGCCTGATAGATGCAAATATTGAACGAAAAAGTATATTAGGAAGGGCCATTGGAGTAAGTGGAACAATACTTCTTTTTAGAGTACATTGGAAATGTAAGTTCTTAGTGTTTTTCGGCGGTTTTTCTTATACCATATACCTTTTCCATGCTTTTGGTACGGCGGGGGGACGTATTTTAACGAAAGGCCTTGGGATGCATCATGAATTTTTAGTATTTATGGTCGCTATGATTTTTGGTCTTGTATTGCCAATTGTTGCAGAGCTCGTATTGGATCGCTTCAAGGTGACCCGAATGCTGTTTTTAGGACGGAGTTATAATAAAAGGAAATAGTGTCTAAGATTGATAGGTTTATTCTTTTTTTAGCAAATGAATGCTTTGATGGGGATGGTTTTTGTAATTCATTTTTCAATCTTTAAGATTGTCGAGTGTTTGTTCAATTAAATAATTGATTTTTTTGGTTAAAACGAATCAAAGCCCTGAGTATAAAGCACTAAAGCTAAAGAGTTCAGCCCAAAGAAAAAATATAAATATTACGATTCTGGTAATTTCCAGGATATTGCGATATGTTTTTGATGCTAATAATTTTTTTCAAATAGTCAATGATCTCGCAAGATAATTGACTAAGAGTTAACCATATTATTTCATTTTTTGAAGCCTTAGCTCACGTATCCTTAACCTCACAGACATACGCATCAGGCTAAAAATTGAAAATAGGGAAGAAAATACTTCAGCAATTTTATTCTTTTTCGGGAAGAAGGTCTCTATCATTTTTCTGTCCCAGGTGCCGTTAAAATATTTAATGTAGTCCGGATTGTCTGGGTTGATTTCATAACGTACAGCTTCGTTATTAAACTCATAACGCATTGTGGTCAAATTTGGCCTTGTTCTTCTCAGCATTTTGAAACTTAATGAAGTATGACGCAGATAGACCAAAAATAAGAAACCAAGATCTACATTATTCTTGTTCCAATATTTTTCTTTCTCAACAAGGATTAATTTACTGTCTAGGATTAAACACAACCATTTATGCGTTTCTTTTGGGAAAAGATATTCTCCGATCAATGAAGGTACTTCAATGTATCCTTTTTTGGCAACACGACAAATCTCAGAAATAAAAGCTGCCGGATCTGCTGCATGTTCCAGAACTTGGTTACAAATAACATAATCAAATTCCTGATCTTTAAATGGAAGACGCTCGCCATCTGCTTCAATAAATTTTTGGTGCTTTAATTTTCTTAAGCCACATTTTCTGTGATCATTGCATTCAATATATTTATCAACCAATATATTTGAGCGTGGATGCGGGTTATGACCGGATCCAATTTCAAGAACATTATCTTTTCTGCCAATATTTAGATGATACCTTGTCTTTGGAAATCTAATACTCATGAGTTTTATCTTATGGAGGTACAAAGGTTGATAAATAATGATTAAAAATCAAATTTAATCAGAGAATTATTACGGTTTTTGCAAATTTAATTCCTTGACAATCAAAGACAATGATATAGAGTCCAGAATTTGGAAATTGGATTGTAGCAGAAAATGAGCTCGTTGATTTTCTAACCTCTTTTCTTACAATGAGTTTATTGTTTATACTGTAAATAGATACAAAATTAACATATAAAGGTGTCCGAAATGTGCAGTTAATCTCATCCTTGGTGTACCTGAAATTTAAAAAAGGATTCTGATTATTTTCGCTAATACTCAACAGGGATGCATCTTGACATTCGTAGGCGCCGATATCATACCATTGCGCATAAGGACGTTGTGCATAATTCAAATCAAAATTAGGTGTATTTGTCGACAGGCTCGCCCCACTGTTTATTAATGGCGATCCAATAAGAGGTTGATAATCGTTCATGGATGTATCAGCAAAATTCATTCCGGAGGAGTACCTCGAAAAATAATTATTGCTTGTATCGCATTCGATTCCATCGATGCCAAAATGAATGAAAGCCCTGCTTGTAGGAATATTATTGCTTTCATAATACGACCAAATACCGGGTTTGACTATGGCGTTGTTGTATATTAGACTGTTTCTGCCATTGATATTGTTAAAACTAATGCCCCCGCTCTTGGGGTGAATAATCGTGTTATTGCAGATTATATATGGAGATAAACTGGGGTTAATTAATTGGTAACCAACAAAAATACCGTGTTTTGAATAGGCTCCGTGTTCATCATTATGATAGCCAATCCCCGCATTGATAATCAAATTATTGAATACTTTGGTATTGCCTAGGCCATGCACTTCAATGCCCATACCTTTTCCATCAAGGATTATGTTGTTGTAACAATCCGCCATTGTGCCGTCGCCAATAATTATTCCACTCATTTGGCCATATTGCATGGCATAACTATCATTATAGATATAATTTTCATAAATCGAGCAATTGTTCGAAGCAGAACTAACCTGAATCCCATCCAAATCATTATATTCTAGAATATTACGATAAATATATACACCATCCATCAGATGGGGTAGGATAGTAGTGTCGCGCCCGTTACATTCAATGGTTTTTCCTGAATAAAAAGTATAGCCGATATACATGCCCTCCATTCCTGTATGATGAATATAGCAATCATGGATTTTTGTATCATACATACAAAATGAATCCCTTAGTGAATTGAAACTGCAATTGGGATCGCTTTTCGCCATAATCCCGGCCAAACCGGTATTGCCAATTTCAATGCCGTCTATCTCGATATTAGAGGAAAGCTGCTCCTCTGTAATACCATGTGTGGCCACATCATTGATTAGGATTCCATAAGAATCGCTATTTTTTATTCCTTTGATTAATAGGTGTTTGCAATTTCTGATACGGATGCCATATTGATCTGATGAGCCTATCTCAACAATTCCATTAAGGTTACAAAGAACAACAGGCTTGAGGCTATCGCCAAAAACGCCATCTATATCAATGCTTTGATACTGGCCTGCTGTTAAATAAATACTATCACCTCCATTGAGGTTCCAATTTGTACCATTAATATATAGAGGATCTGAATTTGTCGGCAAAACAATAGTATCGTTTGTTGATGAGGCAAGGCAGATATTATTTGCAGCCATAAATAGAATGATGAGTATCAATGTAGCATAGTGTTTTAGTTGTACCGATTTTTTCATATCCTTGATTTAATTGCCGATTAATTTTTTTGCTTCGATAAATTTAGCAAAAATTGATTTCTTCCTTAGGTCTATTCTTATGTTTTTATCGATGGTATCTGCATTGAGCATCAAAGCCATGGCTGTGTATGCGACTAAGGCTGTTGGATGTGAGCCAATTACAGCGTTTCCATAATTAGCGATCATAATACCAAATAAACCGGCAGAAAGCCCTGACATCTGGTGCCAGAGTTCTCGATCCCTTATAGAGAACATAATCAGATAACTACCTTTGCCCAAAACATAGAAGAGCATAAACAGGTGGAACACCAAACCAACGATACCCATCTCCACCCAAACCAATACATACCAACTATCGGTTGCGACATTCGATAGAAAAGCATTTGGTGCGTATTGCTGAGCTTTAACACCACCATGTCCTAAGCTACCCCCAATTGGCCGAGAAGCCATATAAACCTTCAGCCTTCTTTGGTTTTCCAAACGTACTTGTAGCGATGCATCATTGGGGTCAAATGCCGTTCTCATTCGTCGAATTTGTGGGTTTTGGTTTCCTATAGTTGTATAGCTGAAAAATACAAAAACAGATACAGCTAATATAAATCCCGTTATCAGCATTGGTATGTTTTTTCGGTGGATAAAGTACATACCAAAACCCGCAATAACTGCCATAGAGCCTCTGGTTCCTGAGATAAACATACCATATAATGCTGCAGCTGCAACGATCAAGTAAAATATTTTTGTTCTAAATGCTTTGGTACCTAGGGACATAATTGAAAAAACCACAAAGGTATAAGCCTGATTTGCGCCAAATTGCCCGGCATCGCTATAGAATGAAAAAACACGGAGCTTTCCAAAAAGCACATGTGTTTCTGCTGCGCCCCTGTCTAACCACCCCTGCTCAGCCCAATCTAACCCAATATTCAGTTGAATAAATCCTTTCAAAGATGCAAGCAGGCTTATACTTCCCCAAATAATAAAAAAAAGATTAACTCTGTCTTTTGTTGTTATGAGCATTAAAGTTAGAGGTACTGCAAGGAATATTTTTAAGATCAAGCCACGAAAACCTGCAATATATGCCCCAATGCTCCGGAGTTCAGGATTTACTATCTCCATCAATCCATACAAAAACCATAGAAGGGTCAGGATCATGATATCCTTATTCAATGGTTTCCAATCAACTTTATTAGGGAAGTCTCTAAAAAAGATACCAACTACTGATAGAACTAAGGCAGCATCTATGAAAATGCCAAAAGCCACACCGCGTATATATCTACTGAGTCCTAAAAGGAAAAATCCCATAATAATTGCCGAATAATAAGCAATCACCGGATTACGAATTACCATGGCAATATAAATGATAGCAAATGGCAGTGTAAGGATTAACCCACCAATCGAAATTCCCATTTTTGCTGTAAGCATCCCTAATAATGCAGCAGCCAGCAGAACGGTTCCTATAATTTCCGGCTGAGATAATTTAAAATTCCCTGTATGTCTTGTGATCTGCTTATCCATTTCTCATTGCTGAAAGATCAATGCGACCTGATCGAATTCAAGGCCTTGCCCACTAGTTCTTTGTAGAAATACCAACCACCAGAAAATATTTTTTTGAACGAAATACCTATTTCTTTATTGAAGAAGAATAGACCTACAATCACGCCAATAATGGTAAATACAATTGTAGCAACAGCAACTAAAGCTAGGCTTTTAAATACAAAAACAGCCACAAGATCGCCAATAATATTTGCCACAACCATCACAACTACTTTATAGAAGTTTTGTTTTGGTCGATTGATGCTGTCCAAGCCAACCCCGGTAAAGCGGTCGATTGGCAAAAATAGGCCATATACCGCAAAAATTTGCATCAGGAGTACAGCATCCGTTGGTGAGCCTGTGCTTGTGGAAATGTATTGATCACCCCCTAAAATCAATACTAAATATTTTGCCATTAGAAAGCCAAACACAGAGAGTGGAACGAAAAGGTAGGTCACAGCCCCTGCATAAGCGTAAAAAAGTTGCCTGATTTTTTCAGTTTCCTGTTTGATGCTGGCCCTTGCCATTTTAGGAAATGCAGTACTTGCAAAACTCCTTAATGGAATCTGGAGCATTTCTGTAAGCTTTAATGGAATGGCATAAAGGGCAACTGCCTCCGGACCCAATGGGCTGATACTGATAATTAGGGTGTCGGCGCTTCTGAGCAAATTCGTGCCTATTAGGCTAAGTGTTGTGAATTTCCCAAAATTGAGTAGGGTTTTAATCGAATTTTTTGTTGCTTTTAAGAGATGATGGCTGCCATCAAAATTGAATACTACACATACAAGGCTTACTGCTCCTACCATTAGTACATAAATAAATGTAAGCAGGCCTATTTCGATATTGAGTTTGAAGAAATAGTTTATTATTACCAAAATAAAAAACGAACCAAAAAAGAAGAGGCGAATAATCAGTGTTTTAAGAAAATCCTGCCGAGCACTGTTGATTGTTATCGTATTGTGAAATGGCAAATTTGTAAAAGCCAAAATAGGATAATACATAAAAAATAGTCGATAACCGGCACCATCAATAGGTTCGTGAAACAATGCGTATATACTTATGAGGAGAATTGCAATAAATGTCGATAAAATAATGCCGATCACATAATTAGAACCTTGAAGTTCTTTGGCCTCTGTTTTGTCGGCACCGGAAAGAAAACGTATCAATGCCGTTCTGGTTAGTCCAAAACGGAACATTTCTAAGAAAACACTGGAAGAAACAAAAAGAACCCATTCACTAAATACATCTGGTGTATAGGTTCTCGCAAGCAAAGCGAAGTTTAAAAAACCAATCACAGCGATTGTGCCGTTATTTGCCAGTGCTAAAAAATTTTTCTCCTTTATTATTGTTTTTATTCCATTAATCATATGTCGTGCACCTCTTCAATTAGTAGTCCTTTCAAAATACTTATGAGCGAATATACTTCAAATTGTCGAGTAAGGGTATGTGCTTTTTTTTGTTTATCCACTTTTTTAATTGATGCCTGAGGTTTTTATAAAAAAGGACTTCTCCTTAGCTTTTATTTAGTGTCAGCAAGAAAACCCCTCTTTTTTCAAGTAGCCTATTTAGTGTTTGTCCATAATGTCCGATTTCAGCGTTATTCTAATATTGAAACCAAGTCGCTTCGGCAGGCTCAGTGCATCGCATTTACCAATGTAAACTCCTTGTTTTCAATCCCGCGAATGTACTTCGACATGCTCAGCATAACACCTCGACCTCGAACATTCTGAATCAAACATTTGACTTTATGGACGCACACTATTTAGTTATAAATGTTCGACCTAGTCGTCTTACTGAATATTAAGAGTTCAATTATCTGTTGTTATATTTGCTCAAACAAGAATAATCCCGAAACTCATGCATTATATACAAGCTCTTAGAGCATTTTGATAGAGTATTGTGCTAAGCTCTATTTTATTTCATAACGTGCTTTATATTGCAAGCTGATTATTGATTTAAGCTTTCTTCGAAACCAAGAACGTTTTTTTGGCAGTTCTCCTAATATTGTCTCTAATAATTCAATTTCAACACCATTAAGCAAACCAAGTGGTCGCTCTTTTGTGTTTTTCATATAACTATTCAGGGCATTTATATCTGCTTTTTTCCAGTTTCTGTTAGCCCGAGCAACCAAAATATGCATATTTGCTGATTTTATCAGAGAGACGGGGTAGGGGTTGAAAATTATACCCGGCATTTCAATGAAAATATAGGAATAGGATGAGTAATCTATTTCTCGGCTGAGGTTCAGTTGATTTAGGCCTTTAATATCAAAGAAGTGATCGTCTTGTTGAAAATAGACATCATCCTGATGTGGTTGATAGGGCTCAATAGGGTTTGGCTTAAACATATTATTATAGAAATTACCAATAATAGGTAGGCCTCTGATCAATTGATTTTTTTTGCTTTGGTGTTTTTCAAATTCACGTGTTTTCTCCCGTGCCCGAAGTTCATCGGGATCTGTTCCTTCCAGGATGCTGTTAAATCGCTCCGGTATTGCCCTTTTTAAAAAGAGTACCCTCTCGCCAAAAAACCGTAAACGCCCTGCCATCCTCTGGGCTAGTTCTGTTTTTCCTTCATGAGCCAAGGTCGAAATAAAACAAATTAAATAGGGGTACTCGCCTTTTTGTTCTGCCTGAGATTTAATGTCCTGTACCGCAATTTCAATCAAACGCCCTGTTATAAAGGGCATATTATAATCTTGGTATTTGCTTAACAACTTTGGAAATGCACTAATAACTTTCAAACGTGTTAAATCAGCGAAACGCTCAGGATTGCGGATTGTATTGTCTAAATACTCCAATGCAATTATTACAAATGCGACCATAGCAAAACCCATAAAAGCCGCCACAATGACTAAAATAGCTGTATTAACTGGCAATGGTTTTAACGGAAAATAAGGTGGGTCAACAGCTTTGATATTTGATGAAAGCTCAATATTTTGCTGCTTTAATTTACTGAGGTTCAAGCTGTGTAATAATGATAAATATTCCCGCTCCGAAACATTTATTTCCCGTTCAATGCGTTTTTGAGTTGCCCCGAGCGGAGCAAACATTTTATAGTACTCCTGAAATTCCCTAATCCGATTGTTCAGAACCTGCAAACTTGCTTTGCTTTCTTCAAAAACAATTACATTATCCAACCATTTGGCCAACAGACTTTCTGTTTGTATGCCATCTTTTGTTTGAGTATAAGTAAAATACTCATGCACATATAGTTTGAGATTATTCTTTAGTTTGGCAGCTTCTTCTTTTAATTTGTTTAGTGTCTCAATATTTTTTGGGTCAGTATCGCCATATAAATCGGCAATAGCAATTTTTGATGTTACTTCACTCAGGGCATTCCTATTACGCAAGATTTCCATTGTCTTAAGTTGCACCCTGTCCTGAAGTTCGAGTTGATCTTCTAAAGTAGTTATTACTGCTCTTGCTGCTTGAAACCTTATTTGCTCCCTTTGGTACATAATGTCCAAATCTTCTTTGGTTACAGCAATAGCCTTACTTTGTTCGTAATAGTTAATAATATTATTGCTCTTATTGAAATTCAGCAATCTATCCTCTGCTGCTGTTAAACGCCCAGATGCTCTGTCTACTTCCCCCTGAAAATATTTTACAACCGCATCCGATTGATTTTCGTTAATATTTTTTTTGCTTTTAATAAAAACACTAGTAAGATGAATAAGGGTTTGATACGTTATGCCTGGGTCATTACTTTTATATTTCAAAGTGATCAGGTCACTGCTTTTTATACGTCGAACTGTAGCTTTTGAAATATTATTTATGCTGTAATGTGGATTTCCACTATTAATCATGCGGTAGATCCAGTTTGTGTCATTGGCATAAGTGTATTCCATAATGCGTTTCAAAGATTTCTCAAAATCGCGTTTATTGATTTGCGCATATTCAGCATTCACGGTGTCCTTTCCAATAAAGTTTGGGTCATGAATTTCCACAGGATTATTTGAAGCATAGGAAAGAAAGAGCTCTGAACCGGCTTCTACATTGTAGTCGGTTAAGTTATTATTGTTCATGAGCTCAGAAATAGGCACACCATAATTAACGGAAATTTCATACAGGCTTTCATTATCTTTCATGGTATGATATAGTGCTCCCCCTTTTAATACAGCCCCATGCTCTATCAGTATGGAATCCCTCTTAAGAAAATTTTGATTATTTGTAGCAGCTTGATCCTCAGTAGTGCTTTTTTTAGATGATGCGACTGTGTCTTTTATTATCAGAGCTTTGATGTAAGCAGGTGTATATCTTTGCAAACTGATAAAGCTTTTTCGTGAGATATAATTTGGATCGTATTTATCCAGCATTAAATTTTGTGTAAAAAGCCTTAAAGATACTTCTGTAGCTACTTCCCTTGATTTGATCAGCTCAATAAGGTTATCAAAGGCCGTATTATTTGCAAACATATTGAAGCGTCGGTTCTGATCAAGGTCATAGCCTGAAGCAATACCTGTAAATATCGTTGTTGATGATTCATATTCCAGTGATGGATTTCTGGTCAAATATTTCACGATTGCCGCCAAGATTATTGGCACTGCAATAAGCAGAAATATATGACGCTGAAATATCCTTAAAAACTGAAATATATTCATTAGTATTTTAGTTCATTGATAATGTTAAACTTCATTCCAACTGTATGCTCTAAGGTGCGATAGGCATTCAGGAAGGCTGTTTTTTGTGTTTCAAAAGCAGCTTGAGCACGAACCATTCTATCCGTCATACGCGACATATCTTCCAAAGAGGCTCTGCCGTTAATAAATTCTATTTCAGCTAAATCTACCTGCATCTGTCCGGTCTGGTAGTTATCATTCCAGATTTTAAGCAATTTTTGCTGCAATAGGAGATTGTTGTATTGGATCATCACATCTTTTCGTAATTCATACAATAGAATTGTCCGGTTATTGATGTCTTGTTCAAGTTCTTTTTTAGCTAATTTAATATTGTTTTTTCTTTGAAGCAGGTCGTATACGGATATCCGCATCGTAGCACCAAAACTATAACGGAAAGCTTCCGACAATCCCAAACTAGCAACCCTGTCTGATGTAGTTGTTTCACTTTCAGAATATACATCATTATACCCATAATTAACCGACCCAACGGCGGCAATACCACTAAGGATATTTGCTTTTTCGTTTTGAAGGTTATATCTGCCAATAGTTACCTGATCTAAACTTACTTGCAAATAAGGGCTGTTTGCAATCGCTGAATCAATAAGCGCTTCAACGCTTGGCAAACGTGAAGTAATATCGTCAACAACGGGATTAAATAGTGCCGCTGAGTCGATGGGCATAGGTTTTTGCTGTGCCCGACTACTCAGCGGAACAATAGTAAGAATGCCGCTAAAGAAAAATGTTAGTATAAGTAAATAGAGCTTCATTTAGCTTTACACACTTTTTCGTTGAATGAATATTTTAAAAGTTCTCAAAATCAAATTTATATCGCCCCAAAATGAATTATTGGCTGCATATTGGTTGTCGAGATCAAAACGTTCTTCTTCCGACATATCGCCACCTCTGCCGCGTAATTCCACCTGCCATAATCCGGTGAGGCCTGCAGCAGTAAAAAAGCGTTTTGCCCGATCGCCACGTGTCAGCTCATAGGCTTCGCCAAGTGGTAGTGGGCGGTTTCCAACTATACTCATATCGCCTTTCAGGATATTGATGAGTTGAGGAAGCTCGTCGATACTCGTATTCCGTATAAACTTGCCCACTTTTGTGATCCTTGGGTCGTTTTCGATTTTCATAAATGCAACCCTCTTTTTTTCACGGTTTGCCATATTTTCACAAACGGCATTCCCTTCAATAAAGTGTACCGGCGAGCAATATTTTCCTTCCGGAAGGGCGGCGCATTTTTCGCATTCGCCAATGTCCTCTTTTACATATTGATTCAGGTGTTCGACCTCTTTTAAGCGCTTGTCTGCATCGGGGTACATGGAGCGCAGTTTGTAGAAATCAAAAATTCTGAAATTTGCACCCATTCGTTTGGAAACATAGAATGCCTTTCCTTTGGATTCCAACCTGATGGCGAGCATAATCAATAAAAGGGGTATTCCGGCAAATAATAATGTTCCACCGGCAACCAAAATATCAAAGCTTCTTTTTAAAAGTGGCGTTGAGTAGTTTTGGAAACCTATAGCAGTATCTTCATGAGAAACAAAGTCAGGCTTGTTTTTTAAAAACAGGATGCGACGATAAATTTTTTCAATATCCAGAGGCATTTGAAAAAAGTCATCCACATTGTTTTCAATCGCATTTTGTCTTTTATCAGCCTCAACCTCATGAGCAACAATAATAAAAGGTTTTTTGTGCCCAAGTTTTTGACTCACTAAGAGGGATTTTAAGTCAATGCCGTTATTCCCCGGAAGATAAAGTTCGCTAATGATGGCATCTATATTGCCTGCGTTGCGTTCAAGGTAGTTCAGGGCTGTTATTGAGTTTTCTTTTACGCTGAGCTCAAAATTCTGACAGGCTTTTAATTCCTCAATAGTTTCCGGTGCACTTCCAACATATAGGAGTTTTAGGTTTTGATCTGGTTTTTTATCCATTGCACCGGAATTATAGTTTATATTCTGTGATTTTATTTTTAATTTTTTCTTCGGCTTCTTTTTCGTCAAACGGATGTTGAATAAAATCCAAAGCGCCTAAACGATAGAATTTTATTCGTTCGGAAGCAGCCATTTGTTCTACCGGTGGTCGGATAGGGGAATTCAGGTTTTTGTCTACAAGGGCTATAAGTTCATCAGGGTTAAAAGGCTTTACAAGGAAATCCTGTGCTCCTTTTTGGTAACATTGAATCCTGAGCTTCGATTCATTTTCACCGGAAAGCATGATAATTGGAATATCCCCGAAAAAGCCACTATTCCGAATAATCTCCAGAAATTCCATTCCTGACATTTTCTCCATCATAATGTCACAAATGATTAAATCCGGAAAATTACCTTTCATAAGCCATTGGTAGGCATCAGCGCCATCAGCTTTACTTATGACTTCATAACGATTTGTCTTCTTGATGGTTGCTTCAAGAATCATCCGAATCGTTTGTTCGTCATCAATTGCAAGAATTTGTTTTTTCATTTTTTCGCTGTTGTTGTTTTGGTCATGTGGTATTTAAGCCCCACAAATATATTATTTCAAATATACGCTTTTACTACTGAATATTGAAAGAACCAACAATATATTGTTAATAAAACAGCTTTTTTGTCGAAAAACAGGCCCTAATTGCTTTTTTTCTGTTTTAGAAGACCTTCTAAAGTGAACATTTCGTCCCGTAGACGGGCAGCTTCGATAAAATCCAGTTCTTTCGCTGCACTTTCCATAGATTTTCTTGTTTTTTTTATCGCTTCCTGCAGCTGCTTTTCGTTCATGTATTTCACAACAGGATCCGCTGCAATACTTATGTTTTGTGCTGAGCCATAAGGCATGGATTCCTTTTCGAGTTTTTGTTTTCTGCTGCTGTAGCCCGCCAACAAGGTTTGTGTTGATTTTATTATCTGCTTTGGCTCTATGCCGTGCTCTTGATTATAAGCAGACTGTTTTTTTCTTCTGCGGTTTGTCTCATCAATCGTGCGTTGCATTGAGCCGGTAATTTTATCAGCATACATAATCACAATACTGTTGATATTTCGTGCCGCTCGCCCAGCTGTTTGTGTCAATGATTTTTCAGACCTTAAGAAGCCTTCTTTATCTGCATCCAAAATTGCGACAAGCGAAACTTCCGGTAAATCAAGCCCTTCCCTTAGAAGATTGACGCCAACAACAACATCAATTACCCCTTCGCGCAAGGCCTGCATTATTTCTATGCGATCGAGTGTGTCTACTTCTGAATGTATGTATTTGGCGTTTATATTTAATCGAGTGAGATATTTTGTTAATTCTTCTGCCATTCGTTTCGTCAATGTTGTGACTAAAATTCGCTCATTTTTATGAATGGTTTTTTCGATTTCTTCAAGTAGGTCGTCAATTTGATTTAGGCTTGGCCTGACTTCTATTTTTGGATCCAACAATCCTGTGGGACGTATCAGTTGTTCTACAACAATACCCTCCGATTTTTGAAGTTCAAAGTCTGATGGAGTGGCACTTACATATATTGTCTGACTTGTAACCGCCTCAAACTCCTCAAAAGTTAGAGGCCTATTGTCCATAGCCGATGGCAAACGAAATCCGTATTCAACTAAGGTTTGCTTGCGCGAACGATCCCCTCCAAACATCGCTCTAATTTGTGGAACGGTAACATGACTTTCGTCAATAATTGTAACAAAATCGTCAGGGAAATAATCAATCAAGCAAAAAGGGCGGCTTCCGGGTTTTCTTCCATCAAAATAACGGGAATAATTTTCGATGCCGGAGCAATATCCCAGCTCCCTGATCATCTCTAAATCATAATTAACCCTTTCTTCCATTCGTTTGGCTTCGAGGTGTTTGCCCATATCACGCATATAATCACAATGCTTAAATAAATCATCCTGAATCTCCCGTACTGCCGATTTAATTTTGTCCGGTGAGCTCACAAAAATATTGGCAGGGTAAATACGGATTTGCTCCTGGGAAGCAATCTTCTTGCCATCTTCAGTTGTAAAGGTTTCAATGCTTTCAATTTCATCGCCCCAAAAGATTATCCTATATCCAAAATCTGCATATGCCGGAAAAACATCTACAGTATCGCCGCGTACACGAAAATTTCCGCGTGCAAAATCTGCTTCAGTGCGGCTATACAAGCTTGTTACTAATTGCAGTAGAAAAATATCACGATTTATGATTTGACCTGTTTTGAGCTCAATTACATTTTTTGTAAAATCATCCGGATTCCCTATGCCGTATATGCATGATACAGAGCTAACTACAATCACATCAGAGCGTCCTGATAATAATGCGCTGGTCGCACTCAACCGGAGCTTTTCTATTTCTTCATTTATGGATAGGTCCTTTTCAATATAGGTGTTGGTTATAGGCAGATAGGCTTCTGGTTGATAATAATCATAATAAGAAACAAAATACTCCACGAGGTTTTCGGGAAAAAACTGCTTAAACTCGCTATATAATTGCGCCGCTAATGTTTTATTATGGCTTAAAATTAGGGCGGGGCGCTGTATATTGTTCAATACATTAGCGATGGTAAAGGTTTTTCCTGAGCCTGTTACGCCCAGCAATACCTGAGAGTCGTCCCCGCGTTGCAAGCCTTCTACAAGTTGCTGAATTGCAAATGGTTGGTCGCCGGTTGGCTTAAAATCAGATGTTAATTTGTAATCCATGCCTTAGCTATAAGCAACAAAAGTACACATTCTGTGAAACTCTCCTGATTATTCATTTCTGATTAACCGGGCACTCACGGGATAATGATCGCTTACATTAATTTTGTGTTCTTCATGGCATACGGAACGCCATAGATCACTATGTAGGATATAATCAATGCGCAATGATGGTAGAAGGCCATTAAAGGTTTTGCCGCAGCCGTGCCCGCTTTCGCAAAAACTATCCTCCAGTAGATCCGCTATTTGCTTGTATGTATAGGATGCAGGCGTATCGTTAAAATCTCCACAAACAATTACAGGGTAAGGGGAAGACTGAATTTGCTCCTTAATAATCCTTGCTTGTCCGGCCCGCTTCTCAAAAGCGGATTTTAGCTTCTGTGCCATCCGTTTCAGGTTATACTTTGAGTTTTCGTCAATAGTATTTAGATGATTGGTCGTAATTTCATTCACTAATTTAATGTCAGAATCTTGAAAATGAATAGATTGAAGGTGTACATTAAAAGCACGTACCGTATCTTTGCCAATAATAATGTCGGTATACATCCCAATGCGACGCTGGTTGTCTTCGATTGATTGCCTGGCGAGTATTGGATAATGCGTAAATGTAACCATAGCCGTGGCTTTTTGGCCATAGAGCGAGCTATAATATTTTTGATAATGGTATCTAGGTAGCCCCGAATCATTGGAGAGTTTTTCTAAGAGGGAACTTTGCCCTTTATCCTCCGTGAGGAATTCTTGCATAAAGAGAATATCGGGATTATTTTCTTCAACAAAATGAAATACATCCTTCTGGTTTGTGAGGTATTTTGCATTATAAGTTAAAATGCTTAGGCTTTCTTCGTTGTCGGTGCTGCACGTTCCGAAAATCTGCAGATGTTTTTGTACCAAACCGGAAAAGAGGAAAAGTACAGAGAGTGAAATAAGACTGTATTTGATTCGGAAGAATAACCAAAGAAAAATAAAAGCAATATTTAGGTACATGAAATAGAGATAGGGAAGGCCTAAAAATGCCGGAATAGCCCATTTGTCTGGAGGAATATAACGCACTAATGAAGCAATAATTAATAAGATCGCTGCAAAAATATTTGCAATGACCAGTAATCTGCTAATGCAGCCATATTGCTTCTTTTTATCCAAAAATAGGTTTATTTTTTGCTAACATTAAAAAGTTTGTCTTTTTCTTCACGACTTAGGCTACTGTAGCCACTTTTGGCAATTTTGTCCAAAATCCTGTCTATTTCCTCTTGTTGCTTTGCTTTATTATAATTGTATTCCTCATCTGTTTTTGCTCTGCTGTTCTCGTTATTTGTATAGCTCGCCTTCATTTTAGGCTTGAAGAAGATTTTTTTGATGGCTTCAATCTTAAAAAAAGATCCAATATCTGTTCCTTTGCGCAACATCATGGCAAAAAGAACGCCATAGACCGCTCCTCCAAGATGTGCAATATGGCCACCGGCATTTCCGCTAGGAATCATTAAAAAATCGAATAAGAAATAGAATAGTGCAAAATACAGTAATTTTATCCTGCCCAAAAATATCAGTTGAATATTATAATCGGGAACATAAAAAGAGATTGCTGCAACAATTGCCATAACACTGGCCGAAGCGCCTAAAGCCCTTGAGAGGCTTAATGAACTTTCAAATACCGGAAAAATATTGAATAATAAAATATAAAGCAATGCTCCGGCCAAACCGCCCAATATATAAGTGCTGACAAGCTGCCGCTTTGACAGGTATTGAGTGAATATCCTGCCAAACCAATAAAGCCAAAGCATATTTACCAGAATGTGCAGAAAATCAATATGCAAAAACATATAAGTAAAAAGGGTCCATGGGGCTTTCAGTAAGGAGGAGAATTGAGCAGGAACAGCAAACCATTTTAGGATAAAACCATTGAGTAGCTCAAAATCTGTTGAGCCGGCAAAAAACGCCAAAACACGTACTAAAGAAATTGCAATCCAGATAATTATGTTATAGGCGATTAGTTTCGATAAAGTGCTTCCGCTTTTAAAAAAACGTTTGATTTCGTCAAAGGGATTCCCCTGGCGAAAATTTCCTGCTGTGCCAAATGGATTGCCGGTATTATTATAATTCATTAGATGCCTTTCTTTTTCCAATATTTGATGAGGAAGAACCCAAAAATCATTCCACCAAGATGGGCAAAATGTGCCACATTGCTTGTGCTGTCAGCAAAACCGGAGTAGAGTTCCAAGGCTCCATAAAAGATTACGAACCATTTTGCTTTAATAGGGATGGCAAAATATAAATAGATCAAAGTGTTGGGAAACATCATCCCATAAGCGAGAAGTATCCCAAAAACGGCTCCGGAAGCACCCACAATAACCGGCGCATTCAAGAAATCCGTTTTGTATTGGTACATATAATCAATGGCCATTTGCAGCGCTTCCGTAGGGTTCTGGTGCACAACAACATTGTATTTCATTCTGAACTCATTGAAATTATTTAATATTTCAGTCGATGAAACTTTAAAGCCATCAGAATTCATAAATTGGGTAAAAGCCGGTATCGAAGGATTATCTAAAAATTGGTTGATATTGTTTAATGCCGGACTGATTTCATACCAAAATATAAGATAGTGAAAAATAGCCGCACCAACCCCCGTAATGAGATAATAAATCAAGAAGCGTTTTGGCCCCCAAACCTGCTCCAAAACATTCCCAAACATCCATAAAGCAAACATATTGAACAGGATGTGGGTGAAACCGCCATGCATAAACATATAGGTGACAAGCTGAATAGGATTGAACATCTCGCTACCAAAATAGTGAAGCCCTAAGTATTCAGTAAGGTCTATATTAAAAGCTTTTCCCAAGCTAATGGTTGCAAGGAAAAATAAAACATTGATAATCAATAAATTCTTAACAACCGGAGGCAATATTCTGAAGCCGCCGGGACGGTAATATTGGTTGTTCATAATCTGCTTTCTAGTTCAATAAGTCAAATAAATCTTCTTTGCGCAATATCCTAACAATTTTCTTGCCGAAAGGACTTATTTCAGGAACTTCGCATGCAAAGAGTGTGTCGATAAGGTGGCGGAGTTCTGCTTCTGTCATTTTTTTCTCATATCTAATCGCTAAATTCTTGGATAATGAGGAAGCAATGCGGATTTTTTTATCAATACCAAGGTCTTTTTTCTGATTCTTATAACTTTCTAGGGTTTCTTCTAGACTTGCCCTGATGTCTGATATTTCAAGATCATGCGGCGTGCCGTTTACGATGATTGTATTTGGCCCAAAATCGCCAATATCAAAACCCAAAACAGATAATTCTTCGCGGATTTCATTTACCAATCCAAACTCATCCGGACTTAGAGCAATGGTTTGAGGAAAAAGGAGCTGTTGGGTGCTAATGCGGCCACTGCTCAATTCTTTCATAAATCGCTCAAATAAAATGCGTTCCTGGGCTCGTTGCTGATCAATAACCATCAATCCCGATTTCACATAACTAATAATATAGCTTGAGCCAAATTGAAAGATTTTTTTATCAGTAAAAGACTGCTCTTTTTGTTCCCAATCGGGGAGGATGGTGTGGGCATTAGTGTCAATAGGTTGATCTAATGATGATTGAGCTGGTTGATCATGCTTTTGATGGGCCATTTCAAAAAGCGATTGCCAATTGTCTTCATTATGCCTTATTCGGGGATCCGCCGCGCTTTTGTTAAAGCTTTGTTGTTGAAAAGGGTTAAACTCTGGGTCTACCTGAATTTGCGGTGCTTGTTGTGGCATTTCGTGTCTCGCAGGAATGAGTCCATTGTTCACATCCCCTGAAAAATCAATGGAAGGTGTAATATTGTATTTGCCTAAAGTTTGTTTAACGGCAGAATGCAAGAAGGCATAAACAGCCTTTTCATCACTGAACTTGACCTCGGTTTTTGTGGGGTGAATATTGATATCAATCGTATCTGGCTCCAATTCAAGATAGATGAAAAATCCGGGAAATGCATTTTCGGGCAAAAGCTCGCGACAGGCATTCTCAACAGCATGATTCAGATAAGGTGATCGTATAAAGCGTTTATTTACAAAGAAATACTGCTCGCCCCTTACTTTTTTTGCATATTGTGGATTTACAATGAAGCCTCCAATATTAATGGTTTGGCTTGCAAGTTCTATTGGAAGTAGCCTTTGATTATATTGGTTTCCTAGTATGTTAACAATGCGCTGTTTTATGCTTCCTGATGGAAGTTGAAAAACAATTTTATTGTTATGGTACATATGAAAAGAGACAGAAGGATTCACTAGGGCCAGACGCTGAAATTCTTCTATAATATGTCTGAGTTCGGTATTATTGGACTTAAGGAATTTGCGCCTTGCCGGAATATTAAAAAACAGGTTTTTAATAGCAATGCTGGTGCCTGCCGCGGTGGAGCATACATCTTGGCTCTTTAGCTCGGCTCCTTCAATACGGATGCAAGTTCCCAATTCCTTATCATGCAGCCTGCTTTTTAATTCAACCTGAGAAACCGCAGCAATGGAAGCAAGGGCCTCGCCGCGAAAACCAAGCGTGCGTATGTTAAAAAGATCGTCGGCTGTGCGTAATTTACTGGTTGCATGACGTTCAAATGCCATCCGTGCATCGGTTTCTGACATGCCACAGCCATCGTCAATAATCTGAACTAATGTTTTTCCTGCATCCCGCAAATGCAACTGCACCAGATTTGCGCCTGAATCAACGGAGTTCTCCATTAATTCCTTCACAGCAGACGCCGGCCGTTGAATTACCTCACCAGCGGCTATCTGATTGGCTACAGAATCTGGAAGTTGATGGATGATATCAGACATAGGAATTCATTAAGCTAAACGACCTTGCCAAAATAAAGCAAGTAAATTAATAATACAATGATTGCCAAATAAATAAGTAATCGAGTACGCTCAGCCCGGCTTCTTTTGGTTTTTTCCTTTTTGCGCTCCCATTGATATCGCATACGTGCGCGAATACGTTCTTCTGTGCCAAGCTTATCGGATAAGCCCATTTTTTCCCGTAATTTCTCCTGCTCCTCCTTTTTTTTATCGTAATAGATGGGCTTATAGTTAAATTGACGGGGTTTTGGACGACTGAAAAAACTGATTTTCATGGATTATTCGTTTTTTATTGCATCCATTTTCTTTGTAAGATATAAATGCAACTGCAAAAATATTAATTTCCTGCTGATTATCCCTATTCTAAAAGCCTCGATTATGATTCCTGATGAATGGATTAGCTTTTTTTAACATAAGATTGTTCTGTTTCCCTCAAATACCCTTGTTGAGCCATCGCAATAATTTTATACGAAAATAGAGATGTTATTGCTGCGTTTTTTAATAAGAAGGACAGGTTTTTGCAAAATCATAGCTCATACTGAGCCATTTATTAACAGAATAATAACAAGCATTATAGAACAATTCTAAATAACGTACTGTTGAACTATGGTTAACTGCATTAAATAATATTAAAATAGGAAAAAATGAAACATAGTTTTGTGAAAAATTGGAGCGCATATTATATTTTGGCTGTAGGAATTCTAATGATGAGTGTATTTTTTGCATCATGCAGCAAAGATGACGAAGAAGAGACTATAACAGATCCTTTTCCTGGGGTTCCTTCCGGTGAAATAGTTCCTGTAAGTGAGCGCGCTTCTGTCTTAACCAGAAGTTTTGAAAGTTCCAAGTCAACAGAAGATGATAGCCGTTATTGGGAGTTTGCTGTTTCCGAAGCCATTATCTCCGGCTGTGGTTTGGAAGAAACATTGGATTTGCTGGAAGAATATGGGTATGATTCATCCGCAAAGATCGCCTTTGGTACCGATTATAAAATCTATGTAATGGTAAATTCTGTGGAAACTGAAGTCGGTGGCTGGCAATGGGACAATAGCGAAACTAAAACCGGTATCGTTTTGGATACTTATCCAGGGACTGTCTTCACCTTTACCGTGCTGAATAAAACATCGGTGGTTTATGCCAGCAAGCAAACCGGTGCTTATGAAGCTTGTGCCAGCACAACAATTATTACTTATGAACAATTAACGGCCTCCTCAAAATAAAAAGGCTTCTTTTGGGATGGCGATTTTTTGAAAAATAATTTTTTGATTGCTTTGGAAAAGATTGGAGTATTATTCTCCAGTCTTTTTTTTTTGCCTTATTTTTTGGCTATATTGCTATTTCTTCGAATTCGGAATCATTGCAATGTTCTTATTACATAGCACGAAAGTTCCGGGGGATTCTTATTTTTGCAGTTTGAATCATGATTTATACGAATGGAGAATACATTGAATAAATTGATTGTTGTTGGTGATCGAGTGCTTATAAAGCCGAAAACCACAACAAATAAAACCAGAAGCGGGCTTTTTTTGCCAGCAGGCTATAAGGAAAAAGAGGAAATACAATACGGCTATGTATTAAAAACCGGTCCGGGCTACCCAATTCCCATGACAAGTGAGGATGATGAGCCATGGAAAAACAATAGTGATAAAATAAAATATATCCCACTTCAGGCAAAAGAAGGCGATTTGGCTATTTTTATGCAAAAAGGCGCTGTGGAGTTTTATCATGATGGCGACAAATATTTTATTGTCCCGCAACAATCCATTTTACTCTTAGAACGCGAAGATGAACTCTAGTCTTAAAATTCTTTTTCTTTTTGGTCTTCTGGGTCTGATGTCCTGCAAAAATACTGTGAAAGAACAGGATGGTCTCATTCGTTCTGCGCAATCTGTTGTGCAATATGCTCATTCTTTTAGCCTCACCAAATATGATGCTTATGAGGTCCTTACCATCCATCCCAGCGAAGATACGGCCACTTTTTTAAGCTATGTCCTCGCCTCCGAAGGTGCTGAAATTGCCAAAATTCATCAAGGGTTTCAAAAAATACAAAGGCCGATTCAGCGTATTGCCGCTACTACTGTGACCGCCTATTCTTTTGCTCATGCATTGCATTCTTCCGATCTTATTTGTGGATTGGCGGATACATCATATCTTATTGATCCTGAGGTGTGTAACGCAATTCTGGCTGGAAAAATCACGGAAGTGTCTTCTGCAGGTAATTTGCAGCTTGAGAGTATTTTATCGATTGATCCTCAACTTTTTTTAGCAAGCTATATTGCTGATGATCAATTAAAAAGGCTTGAGTCTTTAGGAATTGTGGTCATGCCTTTTTTAGATTATTCAGAGAATCATCCTCTGGCCCGTGCTGAATATATTAAGTTCTTGGGCGCACTTCTCGATAAAGACTCTTTGGCTGATAGCATTTTTCAAAATATTAGCACTTCTTACATGTCTAATAAACTAAAAGTCGCTTCAGTGCAGGGACAGCCTACTGTTTTTGATGGGGAAAGCTATGGAGGAATGTGGTATGTCTCCGGAGGGCAAAGCTATATGGCACAGTTTTATAAGGATGCTGCAGCAGATTATGTTTTTAGCGATTTCCCTTCAGCAATAAGCCGGCCACTTGATTTTGAAAGCCTGTTTATCGCAGCAGATACGACACAATTCTGGAGGATATTCGTTCAGGAACCCATAAATTATAAAGGGCTTTGTCTTCGCGATGAACGCATTGCATCTTTTCGTGCGATTGAAGATAAAAACGTGATTTATTGCAATACGGTAAAAAGCTTGTATTTTAGCAGGGGCGTTTTACAGCCTGAAGAAATTTTGGCGGATTTTATCCATATTTTTCATCCTGATGTTATGCCGGAACGGAATAATATTTATTTTTATCATCTTAAAGAAGCGGATTTTTGACAGAAATAGGCACTTTTTCCAGAAGAACACTCGGGTTGTTTCTTTTTATGCTTTTATTATTGGGGGTGCTTTTTATCCTTCATCTTGCTTTTGGCGTTAAAAACATTTCCATTAGTGATGTCTTTGCGTTTTTAGCTGGTCAGGAGATTGAAGATGCAAGGGTTCTTCGCTTATTGCGCCTTCCTGAAGCAATCACTGCATTACTTGCCGGGAGCGGATTGGCTGTTGCCGGCTTAATGATGCAAGCGCTTTTTCGCAATCCACTTGCCGGGCCTTCGGTTTTAGGAATCAGTAGTGGTGCAAGTCTTGGTGTTGCCATCGTCTACTTGCTTTTGGGTGCTGGTAGCATGGGTTCCTTGGCGCTGCTTTTTCAGGGTTTGTTGAGCATAGGCGCTGCACTTGCGGGGGCATTTCTAGTTTTGATGGTGATGATGACGGTTTCCTCACGCACAGGATCATTGAGCTTGCTAATTGTCGGATTAATGGTGTCTTATGCTGTTTCTGCAATTGTAGGCGTTTTGCAGTTTTATGCGACACGTGAAGGTCTGCAAGCTTATGTTATTTGGGGACTGGGGTCTTTCTCAAGGGTCAGCCCGGCTCAATTGCCATTAATTTATATCCCGGTAGGAATATTGTTGTTGCTTTCCTTATTTACAGGCAAAATGTTGAACTTGACCCTGCTTGGTGAAAATTATGCACGTAACCTTGGTTTAAATCCTTCCACTTCGCGTATTATTATTATTTTTATCAGCGGTGGACTTGCAGCTATTATTACTGCACTAACTGGCCCAATTGCATTTATTGGCCTTGTTGTTCCTCATATTGTTCGCAACCTCCTGAAAACCTCCGATCATCGGATTTTATTGGTTTTTGTGGTTTTAACTGGAGCCTTACTTGCTCTTTTATGTAGCCTTATCGCTAGATTGCCGGGACTTCCTTATGCCCTTCCTGTTAATGCTGTTACGTCAATTTTTGGTGCTCCCATGATTATATGGTTTTTATTAAAGCGTAAAAAAGTAGTATTTTAATGGGGCAATTAACAGCATATCAGTTAAGTACGGGTTATAAAGGAAAGGAACTCCATAGTTTCGATTCCTTAAATCTTCCTGCCTCTTCTTTTGTATGCCTTTTGGGGCCAAATGGTGCCGGTAAATCTACATTGCTGCGTATCCTTTCCGGCTTGCAAAAACCCTTGAAAGGAAGGATAGAATTAGATGGGGAAGAGTTGAGTTCGATCAATCCAAGGCAGCGCGCACGATTAATAAGCGTGGTGCTTACCGAGGCGATTGATATCGCAAAGATGCGTGTAATCGATTTAATTGCAACGGGCCGATCTCCCTATACAAATCTTCTGGGTCAATTGAAACGCTCTGATATTGAAATTGTTATGAAAGCAGCTCAAGATGTGGGCATGACTCAACTTTTGTATAAGGAAATCAGTAGCCTAAGTGATGGGGAGCGGCAAAAAACTATGATTGCAAAGTCATTGGCGCAACAATCACGCTTTTTGTTCTTAGATGAACCGGCCGCATTTTTAGATTACCCGAGTAAGCTTGAATTGATGATGTTGCTGCACAGGATTGTGCGCGAGCAAGGAAAAACAGTCCTGATGACGACCCATGATGTTGAACTCGCTGTTGATTCCGCCGATGAATTGTGGCTGCTCGGCATGGATGGGAGTTTTGATAGGGGAGGCCCCGAGGATTTAATCTTAAAAAATGCTTTATCCGATTTTTTTAGAACAGAACAAGTTGATTTTAACAAAAATACAGGGAGGTTTGCATTTCGAGCGAAACAAGGGAAAGTTGTTTCGCTCTATGGGGATGATTCTCTGCACAAGTATTGGATGGAGCGGGCATTAAAAAGGTCTGGCTTTAATATCAGTGAAAATTCGGATGTAAATATTTTTGTGAACGAAAAGGGTTTTGATGTAAAGCTTTTGGGCGGCCATCAATTCTTTTCCACGAGCATTACGGAAGTATTGCAGAAAGTTTTTAGTGAGAAGTACTAAGCTATGCCTCTATTTTGTATCTTCGTGCAAAACACCGTACTATGAAATCTTATTTTTTACTCCTTAGTCTCTTATTATTTGCTATTACAGCTAATTCTCAAAGTGTTATACTTGATGGGGTTTTTAATGACTGGGAGGATGATGTCCAAACTTATATCGACACGCAGGATGATGGCAACGCCATAGATTTTAGCGCATTCTCCGTAACCAATGATCAGAAATTTTTATATTTACGCTTTAGCCTTTCTGAAGAAATACTCATCAATACAAATAATAGCATTTATCTTGAAATTGATACGGATAATGATTTCTGGACTGGGTATCGTGTAAATGGCATTGGTGCAGAATTGGGGTGGGGCTTTGCTTCAAAAAAAGGCTATTTTAATATCGACGGGACGCCGGATGTAGTGAAATTTGCAGATGTAGGATTTCGGTGCCTGCCTTCAATTACTTCCCATACATTTGAAATTGCCATTAAACGAGATGTGTTGCCTGATGGTATTCATCCTCTCTTCCCATCAGATACAATAAAAATTTGTTTCTATGATGCTGTGGGCGGAGGTGACCTGATGCCAAATGATAATGAAACATTTACCTATGTTTTTCAGGATAATGTGGGGGATACAACATTAATTGATATTGAAAAAACACCGGAAACTGTGCGTTTGATGACCTATAATGTCCTGCATGATGGATTAATGGATCAGACCAGAAAACCTGATTTCGAGCAATTACTCGCGGCAATCCAACCTGATATTATTACATTTAATGAATGCTGGGAAACTACCTCCGATCAAGCCGCATTATTTCTCAACCAGACTTTTAGCGGACAAAATTGGAAGTGCATAAAGGCAGATGAAGGGAATATTACATGCTCGGTTTTTGAACAAGAGAAGTTTTGGCCCGTCTTGCAAGGCGCTCGCATCACTGCTGTGCAGTATAAATTGCCACAAAACCTCGGCGATCACTTTATCGTAATTAATAGCCACCTGAAATGCTGTGATGCCGATGATAAACGACAAAAACAGGCAGATGCGCTGATTGCTTTTATCCTCGATGGTATTAGCCAGGGTGGCACTGTTGATTTCCCTGATTTAAGCCCATTTGTGATTAGTGGAGACCTGAATCTTGTTGGTGATGAACAGCAGCTAAAAACACTAAAAACAGGGGAGATTGTAAATACAAATTTATACGGTTCCGGAGATCATCCCGATTGGGATAATTCCCAAATTCATGATGAAATCGCAAAGCATACAGATGCACCTATGGCGTATACTTGGCGAAACGATGATTCAGACTATTGGCCCGGAAGGCTCGATTTTCATATCTTTAGCAATAGTGTTATGTCTGTCGCTAAATCCTTTGTCGTTTGTACTGATAATATGTCTGATGAACGCCTTGCTCATTATAATTTGCTGCGTGAAAATACAGGAAATGCCAGTGACCATTTGCCGCGCGTAACGGATTTTATGATCCAAACAAATTCCATTAAAGAAAAAACGGGACACTCCTTTAAAATATATCCAAACCCTAGCAGAGATCAAATACATGTATTGCCCGGAGAAAGTCTGGAACAATGCACCATTCAAATTATGGATACAAATGGTCGAAACAGAACATTGCTCTTTGAAGGAAGTTTAAAGGCCGGAGAAGAAATCTCCCTGAGTGTGAAACCTGCTGCAGTTGGTGTTGCTCTGCTGCTAATTGATTATCCTTATGGTCAGTATGTTAAAAGGATAGTCCGCTTTTAAGGCCTATACATTTCCCATGCAATAAAAATTATTTTCAGAATCTATATTTGATGTGAAATGAGAAAAATTATTTTTCTACTAAGTAGTTACATTATGATTGTTACAGCTTGTTCGTCCTCCAAACAAGAAGTGGATTTGTTAATACTTCATGCAAAAATTTATACTGTTGATTCTTCATTCAGTATGTGTGAAGCAATGGCAATTAAAGATGGTAAAATTGTAGAAACAGGTTCTGATGATGTTTTACGATCTAAATATCAGGCTGTTGAAACAATTGATATGGGCCAAAAAATAATCTATCCCGGCCTAATTGACGCTCATTGTCATTTCTATGGATACGGTGAAGGGCTTTATAGTCGCGCTGATCTTAAAGGCACGAATAGTTTCGGAGAGGTTATTGATCGCCTTATACAGTATCATCAGGACCATCCTACACAGTGGGTGATGGGGCGCGGCTGGGACCAGAACGATTGGCCTGAAAAACAATTCCCTACAAATGAAAAATTGAATAAAGCATTTCCGGAGAACCCTGTTTTTATTATCCGTATTGATGGCCATGCAGCCATTGCAAACAATAAAGCCCTGGAAATAGCGGGGATCACTGGAAAAACAAAGGTTTCAGGCGGCGATATTATCCTGGAAAAGGGCAAACCAAGCGGCGTTCTGGTGGATAATGCCATGGAACTTGTGCGTTCAAAAATTCCGGCTTTTGAAGATCATCTCAAAGGGTCGGCCCTGAATGAAGCAGAGAAAAACTGTTTTGCCGTTGGGCTCACTTCCGTGATGGATGCTGGCCTCGATGCCGCTACTGTCGAATTGGTCGATAGCCTTCATAAAAGTGGTGTTTTACGGATGCGTATGGATATAATGCTTACTCCGGAGGATGCTCGTTTTGAAGAAATTCTCGAAAAAACGCCAATAAAAACAGAGCGTTTGCATGTGCACAGTATTAAAATGTATGCAGATGGTGCATTGGGATCTCGTGGGGCAAAAATGTTGGATCCCTATAGCGATGACCCACAAAATACCGGTTTGGTGATCAATCCCTTAGAATATTATCAGAAAATTTGTTCCCTGGCCTACGAAAAAGGCCTACAGGTAAATACCCATGCCATTGGCGATTCAGCAGTGCGTCTGGTTTTGGATGTTTATGCGGAACAACTGAAAGGAAAAAACGATCGCCGCTGGAGGGTAGAACATGCACAAATTGTTCATCTGGATGATGTGCAGAAGTTTGGAAAATACAATATCATCCCATCCATGCAACCAACGCATGCTACCAGTGATATGTATTGGGCTCAGGATCGTGTAGGTGCAGAACGGATAAAAGGGGCTTATGCGCTCAAAGAGCTGATGTTGCAAAATGGATGGATTCCCTTAGGGACGGATTTTCCGATTGAAGACATCAACCCGCTCTATACTTTTTATGCCGCTGTTGCCAGAAAGGATTTAAAGCAGTATCCTGAAAATGGTTTTCAAATAGAAAATGCACTGAGCAGGGAAGAGGCTTTGAAAGGAATGACAATTTGGGCTGCAAAGGCAAGCTTTGAGGAGAATGAAAAGGGAAGTATTGAACAAGGGAAATATGCCGATTTTGTTGTATTTGATGAAGATTTCATGACGATTCCCATTGATGAAGTGCCCCGGCTTAAGGTGCAACAAACCTGGCTGAATGGGGAATTGGTATATCAGAATAAATAGAATTTTGCATGAAGTACAAGCGGCTGCGTTTCATAAGGGAAATGATACAGGAACGAAACCAAAAAGAATTGGATTTGGAACTGGAAGCCCTTTCCGTTCTAGATGACGAGAAGGAACTGGCTCGGCAAATTAACGAATGTTTTGCGATAAATCCACAGAACGCCTTATGCCTTATTGATGATTTCTTGGAGGCCAATACCAAACCAATCCTGCAAGCAGAAGTGCAAACACGCGGAATGCATACTGAGGCTTCCATACTCGAAACACGCTTATCTGTTTTGCAAACAAAAAAAGCAGAAACTAGCCGGATTATTAACCAATTCAGAATAAGACATAACCATGAGCTTGGAATGATTATGTCGGACTTGCTTCGTTTGCGCTGGGAGCAACTTTTAAAACAACAGCAGAATGATGCCGAAACAGATGAACAAGTGCAAAAGGCTGAAAAACAATATAAACAGCATAAAAGAAGCCGTGAATTTCAAGCCAAAACCAAAGTGCCAAAACTAAAATTGAAAGATCAGGACAAACTGAAAAAAATGTTTCGGGAAGCCTGTAAAATATGCCATCCCGATATGGTGGCCGAAGAAGTTCAGGAACAGGCCCAACAGCTTTTTAATGAGCTGAATAATGCGTATTACTATAATGATATCGACAAAATTGAGGAAATCCTCTTGATGTTGAAGTCCGGGAAAATACATCTTGGTCGTAAAAATCAAACATTGGAACAACATCAACGCTTGAAAAATTATATCAGTACATTGCGTAAGGATATTTATATCCTGCAAAGCGAAATTAGTGAACTCCAACAATCAGGAGCATACCTAAGTATAAAACAAATTGACGATTGGGATGTTTATTTTCAAGGACTTAAAGCTAAATTTACTCAAGAGCGTGACGCATTAAAGGAATTATTGAATAATGGATCATAAGCCAATACGAAAACAAACAGAAATTGAACTGGCTGAAGCCAATTTTTTAGCGCAATTAACCACCGATCTTATTAAAAGTATTGATGATGGGAAAGCACAAGCAGCGCCTGTTTTTCGTTGCAATAACCTGAGGAATGGTTTTATCAATAATTGTTTCGAGCTTAAAACGATTGAGGCTTCCTGCTCTTTTCATGAAGTAAGCGCGATTTATTCGAGTATTGTTGCCGATGGTGAGATGCTGTATTTTGGTAGTGAAAATAAATCTTTGTTTGCCCTAAATTTATCAGACTGTAGCCCAAAATGGCTCTTTAAAACAGGAAAAGCAATCCGAAGTACTCCGGCAGTGCATCGTGGTGCCATATATTTTGGCTCGTTTGATGGTTATATTTATTCCATCAAACAAGAGAATGCACTTTTACGCTGGAAATTTAAAACTTCGGACTGGATCTATGCCTCACCATTTGTTTATGAAGAAGTTGTGATTTGCGGTTCGATGAATGGCAGCTTATATTTTTTGAATACTGCTGATGGAAAGCTGCTCAGGTCTTTTGAAACAGACAGTTGGTTGGTGGCATCGCCATTGGTATATCGGGATACGGTTTATCAGGCTTCACGCGATGCTACTCTCTATGCCCTTGATTTTTATACTGCTGAATTAAAATGGGAAAAGCAGCTCAATGGTGGGATTCATGCCACTCCGGCATCCGATGGGCATACTTTATTTGTTGGGACTCTTGGTAATCGCTTTTATGCAATGAATGACAATAATGGATATGTGGAGTGGTTTTTTGATACGGAAGGGGCTGTTTTTAGCTCAGCTGCTGTATGCGAAAATTATGTGGTTTTTGGCTGCAAAGATCGCTATGTGTATTGCCTGAATAAAAATGATGGAAGCCTGCATTGGAAATTTCGCGCAGAAAAAGCCGTGCATTCATCTCCAATAATTTGTGCCAATCATGTAATTGTGGGCAGCGATGATGAATATATGTATATTCTTGACTTAATGGATGGTAGTATTCAACAGCGTTTCAAAACCAATCATATGTTGCGAAATAGCCCATTAATCCATCAGGGGAAACTTATATTTGCCAGCGACCGACTTTATATTTCAGGGGCGATGAGGCATAATCCGGTCGATTAGCATATAATCTGTCTTTATTTGCACAAAAATAAAGCCTTCATCCGCTTTTCGGATTTTATTAAGCATAGGGTTTGCATCATTTTTTTAAATTTGCTGCAAAACAGACAAATCATTGGCTTCGTGTTTTTTTGAAATAGGACCAATGTTTTTGTTTTGTGAAACTTTTTTTAATTGAACACTAAATAATTGGTTGATGAAAAAAATAAGTTCTGTTTTTGCTTTCCTGCTGGCTTTAACGCTGATGCAAGCGCAAACCGTATACGAACATACTACAAATGCCGCTATTTATGAATTTCTTGATGAGCTTGCCAATGAGCAAATTATCCAGATAAATTCTGCAATAAAACCGTTTTCAAGGGAATTTATCGCTCAAAAGCTTGTGGAAGCGGAAGGAGTGAAAGATAAATTAAGCCCACGTCAACAAAAAGATTTAGTTTTTTTCTTGGAAGATTATCGCCTCGAACTAAAGCAGGATTTAGATAATAAATTTGATCTTTTTAAGAAGCAAAACGAGTTGGCAACAAGTCTTAATCCTTTGGCCCTAAGTTATCAGGATACACTTTTTAGGATGCAGGTACAGCCGGTGGGCGGCTATCATATGTGGAATAACGACAATGGAACAAATTACCATCAATGGTGGGGCGCTGAGGTTTTTGCTTATGTGGGTGATCATTGGTCGGCTTATGCCAGTCTGCGCGATAATCATGAAAAAGAGAAACTTATTGCTCCGCTTTATTTTAATCAGCGCTATGGTGTTCCTGTAAAAGGAAATCCTGAAGGAGGTGTTGACTATAGCGAAATGCGCGGTGGGGTTGTTTATTCCTGGGCTTGGGGCGAGTTTGGCCTGATTAAAGATCATTTTGAAATGGGGACAAACTATCATGGCAGCAATATCCTATCCGGTCGCACACCCTCTTTTGCTCATATTAAATTGCATATAAAACCAACTAAATGGCTCGATTTTAATTATATACATGGTTGGCTTGTGTCCGATATAGTGGATAGTACACGATCGTATTGGGATAAAAGTGTATATCGCTCTGTGTTTTTTAATAAATATATCGCGGCAAATATGATTACCATCACACCCATAAAGAATTTGAATATTAGCTTTGGTAATTCTGTGGTTTATAGCGCCGATAATATTCATCCGGCATATTTAATCCCTGTATTTTTCTATAAATCAGTAGACCATACATTGAATAATACGAATTCGAATGGTGAAAACGGCCAAAATGCCCAAATGTTTTTCGATATCAGTAGCCGCAATATCAAGTATTTGCATTTGTATACTTCCTTTTTTATTGATGAATTAAAAGTGAGTCGTATTGCAAAGTCGGATGAACATAATTTTATTAGTGGAAAAGGTGGGGCAAGGCTCTCCGGTTGGCCCGTGCGTAATCTTTCGCTTACAGCTGAATATACACGTACAAATCCTCTAACCTATGCTCATAGGATTTCTACGACAACATTTACTTCCAACGATTATAATTTGGGGCATTATTTGAGGGGGAATTCTGATGAGATTTATTTTGCCATTGATTATAAGCCAATTAGAGGCCTTTGGTTGCAAGCGGCATTTATGAAAGCCCGTCATGGCAATGATTATTATTATGAAGGTAAAGATGTTGATAAAAACCCTGTTTTGCAGGATATTACGTGGGATAATACCACTATTTCCTTTAAAGCACGTTATGAAGTAGTGAATAATGCCACGGTGTTTTTTGAATTGATTAAGAGCGATATACAAGGCCATGAAGTAGATGATAAGGACCCTCAGTATTATCTGGATCGCTATACATCGCCTTATTTTCAGGGAGACTTATTTACCGTTTCTGCCGGATTTAATATTGGATTTTAAAGCCAATTAAAATGAATTATTGCTACGCATAAACTCGATGAACTCAGTGAAGCTGGAAACCGATTTTCATAAAGTGGATGAAAAATCCTGGAGGGAATTACTTGAAAAAGTAGATTACCCCGTTGTTTTTCAGTCTCCTGAAATGCTTTCACTATTTGAAAAAACAGATTTTTTTACGCCGGTATTAATCACTGTTTCTGAAAATGATAAGGTGGTTGGGACTTTACTGGCTGTAAATATTCAGGAAGCGAAAGGCTTAAAAGGGCGTTTTAGCAAGCGTACCCTTGTTTATGGTGGTCCGGTGCTCCATCCTGATGCAGAAAACACCAAGGATATTTTTGCGCTTCTACTGAGAGGCCTGATTAAAAAGGTAAAACAGAAAAGCATTTTTATTCAATTTCGGAATTTTAGGGATATGTCTTTATATCAGGCCATATTCGAAAAAAGTTGTTTTCATTTTGAAGAACGGCTAAATTTATTGACATCTACGACATCTGAAGAGGTTTACTATGCGGGAATGAGCTCTTCGAAAAGACGGCAGATTAAGAAAAGCCTTGCAAATGGAGCCGAAATGATTGCTCCCAGAAGCGAAAAAGATGTGCGTGATTTTTATCAGATTCTCTTCGATTTATATAAAACACGTGTGCGGAAGCCATTACCCCCTTTATCACTTTTCGTAAATTTCTATAAAATGGGGGAAACGGCTGCAGGAATGATTCGTTTGGTTTTGTTCGAGGGGAAGATCATTGGCGGGATTCTTTGTCCGGTTTCCCCAGAACGTGCTGTTTATGAATGGTATGTCTGTGGCATGGATCATGAGTACAGCTCACATGGTGTTTATCCCAGCGTTTTAGCAACTTGGGGAGCCATCGACTATGCAGAGAAAAACAATATCCCTTTCTTTGATTTTATGGGAATTGGTAGGCCTGACCGCCCTTATGGTGTGCGCGATTTTAAAATGAAATTTGGTGGAGAACTCGTCAACTACGGGCGCTATGAGCGCATCAATAATAAGTTTTTATATACGCTTGCCGAACTTGGTTATAATGCCCTGATTTTTCTTGGTAAGCTTTGAGTAAAGCCCTGTTCCGGCTGCTCCTTTTGATTTGATCAGAAAATAAAACCCCTTGAAAAATAAATTTTTTTCAAGGGGTTTGCATTAATTTGATGTTTATAATTTTTTATGGCAGAACCACCAATCATAGCAATCATATTCTTTTTTGCGTTTTTTGGCTGTTTCTACATCAGTTGCCGGTGGGATAATAACCCTATCTCCAATAAGTTCATTATCAGGCCAGTTTGCAGGCATAGCAACGCCATTGGCATCGGAAACCTGTAAGGCTTTTAAGCAACGTAGGATTTCATCCATATTTCGTCCGATTTCCTGAGGATAATAAAGAATCAATCGAATGATTCCTTCGGGGTCGATGAGAAATACTGCACGAACGGTTTGGCTTCCCTTTCCGGGGTGAACCATGCCTAGTTCCATGCTTACCTCACCACTTGCATCTGCGATGATTGGAAAAGGAATCTCAATATCGAGATTGTCTTTGATCCATTCATCCCACTTTATATGACTGAAAACCTGATCAATACTAAGGCCAATTAAAGCAGCATTTAAAGCGTCAAATTGATCTTTTCGTTTTGCAAATGCGACAAATTCTGTTGTGCATACGGGTGTAAAATCTGCCGGATGGCTAAATAAAACCATCCATTGGCCTTTATAATCTTCTGGAAGCATTTTAATGCCATGAGTCGTCTGTACACTCATTTCCGGAAACTCATCCCCAATCAGGGGAAATGATTGATAGTATTCTTCCATAACTTTTTTTTTAGGTTGATGATAAGTTTCAAAGATACAAAAAACCAAATCAAAATAAAAGGAAAAATACTTTAGTAAGTTAGACTGATAAAGTGGGGGGCAATATGCCCACCGACACACCATAGCGAATCGCTTGTGCAGTATTGCTGACATTTAGCTTTTCAATAATGCGCTGCCTGTGTGTATTAACGGTATTTACGCTAATAAATAATTGATCGGCAATTTGTTTGCTCATCAAACCTCCGGCAAGCATTTGCAATACTTCTTTTTCTCGTGGACTTAATTCTCTTGCAGAATTTTTTGGACTGATTTCTGTTTCCTCAGGGAAATAATAAAATTCCCCTGTATTTTGGTTAATGACTCTGGCGCTGGCTTTTTTATTCATTTCCGGATTTGGTGAGAAATCCATTACACCCAGTGCTAACCAGGGTTTTCCCTGATCATCAAATTCTAATCCTGTTTGTTGTTCTACGATCTGAATGTATTCACCTGTTTTTCTCAGGATGCGGTATTCGGATACAAATTTGAAGGATTTTTCGGGCAAGCCTTCTAAGCTGTTAAAAAGATTCAGAAAATAAGTGCCCGCTTTCAGCATATATACCAAATCATCCGGATGGGTTTTTAGGTCAAAATAGTCGTTGCCAATTACTTTTGCCTTTTCAAGATCATAGCCAAAGAGTTTGCCCATGCGTGGGGATACATAAATATGTCGTTTTTCATAGAGATTGTAGAGAGTAATTGCGCCTGTTTCCAGAATATCCAATTCTTTGACCTTACTAATATGATAATCAATAAGTTCAGCTTTTACTTGTGTGCCATCGATATTTAAGTCCTCCATCACCTGATGGTATTTTTGGTACAGCTGTTCAATTTGTTTGCTCATAGATTACTGATTTATCAGTATTGCGCTCCTTTAAAATGCGATGCAATTTTGCATCAAATTTAATAAAACCAAAACGATGATGCGAGCTTTTTTATTTTTCATGATTTTTTTTATGTATTCTGCAGTGCTTTGTGCCCAAAACATAAGGCAAAATATTCGGGGGCAAGTTGTGGATATCATCAGCAGACAGCCATTGATTGGTGCAAATTTGATGATACTGGGTACTGATCCGCCCAAGGGAACCGTTACCGATTTGGAAGGACGGTTTTTATTGAAAAATGTGCCTGTAGGTCGATATAACCTTCGGTTTACATTTATAGGCTATGAGACTTTTATTGTGAAAGATGTGCTTGTGTCGGGTGCTATTGAAAGCAATATTTTTGTGGAATTGAAAGAACAGCTCTCAGAATTAGGGGAGGTAAAAATTACAGCAACAAATTCCCGCCAAAGGGCACTTAACCCAATGGCTTCAGTTTCGGTGAACCACTTGAATGCGGAAGATACAAGACGCTTTGCAGGTGGCCTTGATGATCCGGCTCGTTTGGTTCAGGCTTATGCCGGTGTTTCAGGGGATATGTCGGGTAATGGCATTATTGTTCGTGGAAATGCCCCGAAAGGCCTTCTTTGGCGCATGGAAGGGATTTATATTAGTAATCCTAATCATTTTGCCAATATTACAAGTTTTGGAGGAGGCGCTTTTACTGCACTCAGTAGCCAATTGCTCGGTGGGACAGACTTTTTTACCAGTGCTTTTCCTTCTGAATATGGTAATGCGCTTTCCGGTGTTTTTGATCTGCGTATGCGCAATGGAAGTACTCAAAAAAGGGAATATGGTTTAAGTATTGGAACCCTAGGACTTGAAGCATCTGCTGAAGGGCCTTTTAAAAATGGGGGAGGATCCTCTTTTATTTTTAATTATCGTTATTCTACATTTGCTTTGCTTGAGCCTGTTTTGCCCGAGAATGCTTCCTTATTGCGATATCAGGATTTGTCGTTTAAACTGAATTTTCCATTGGGAAAGGCAGGAACGCTTAGTCTTTGGGGGCTTGGTGCCATAGATTATACAGGTCAAAATGTGAAAGCAGATACTACAGATTGGATTTATGAAGGCGACAAAGAGGATGTGGATGGAAATTTGAGTTTTGGTGCGGCAGGACTGGCGCATCAAATTAGCCTGGGAAAAAAAAGTTGGTTGAAAACAACAGCTGCCGTTTCGGGAAATAGTCTGGGATGGCTAAAAAAACGTAGTAGTTCCGATTTAGAACTCAATCCAATGGAAGATGTTGAAGATAAATCATGGAGGATGGTGTTCAATACACGCCTCAGTCATAAGTTCTGTGCGAATCATAATAATGTTAGTGGATTTACTTATTCGCGCATGTTCTATAATATCCACATCAGTAAAAGTTACTCGATTTCCCTTCCATTGGTTGATGTGGTCGGGCAAAAAGAGAATACGGGATTAAGCCAGTTTTTTAGCCAATCGTCGGTTGCCTTGGGCGCAGGATGGAGTATTAATCCTGGTTTTCATGCTTTGTATTTTGAATTGAACAATCAGGTGTTGGTGGAACCACGCCTTTCGCTTCAATGGCAGTTTCAGCCAAAGCATCGTCTAGCCCTAGCTTATGGTGCTCATAGTCAGGTGGAAATGCTGGCGCTGTATTATGCGAGAAGCCCACAAGGAGATTCTTATGCTGAGCCTAATAGAGATCTTAAACTGACACGTGCTAATCATTTTGTTTTGTCATGGGAGTTTTTTCCTAATGAGAATCATCATTTGAAAACAGAAGTATATTTTCAGAATTTATATGATGTTCCTGTAATTCAGGATAGCAGCTTTTCTGTGCTGAATCTTGATCAGAATTGGTTTATCAATAGTCCTTTGGTAAATAATGGTACAGGGTATAATTATGGAATTGAATTAACTTTTGAACGCTCTGTTTATCATGGTTTTTATTATTTGATTACGATGTCGCTCTTTGAGTCCAAGTATAGGGGAGGAGATAATATAGAGCGCAATGCACGATGGAACAAGCAGTTGGTGCTGAATGCCCTTGTCGGGAAAGAATGGTTGGTGGGAAAGAATAAAAATAATTTGCTGGGCCTCAGCGGCAGGTTCAATTATAGTGGAGGTGAGTATATTAGTCCGGTTGATTTGGCTGCATCTGAAATGGCCGGAGAAGTAGTTTACGATGAATACAAAGCGTTTTCTGAGCGGAAACCCAACAGCCTTCATTTCGATTTGAGCCTCAATCTTCGTAGAAACCATGAACGATATACAGGTATTTGGTCGCTACAGTTAATCAATATTTTTGGTGCACCTGAATATCAGGGATATAAATACAATTTGCACACTCAGGAGATTGAAGAAGATAAACAAACAATTGTTTTGCCCTCGGTGAGCTATAAAATTGTGTTTTAACCAAAGGGGATTAATAAAGCAAATACAGGCTTCTTTTTGTGGGCTGATTGTTGGAAACAATATCGTGTTTTTGATAATCATCCCAATCCCATTTTAAATATCAGGCAATATTTCTTAAACGACTCGCAGAACCTTCGTAAGTATTCATAAATTGATTTTCTATCTGCCTCAATTCATATAATTTTTTCTATCTTCGTTCTATGCTAACCTAACCAGATAAAATTATGAAAAATCGATTATGGGGTATTATGCTCATTTTGATATGGAGCACTGGTATTTTTGCGCAGCAGCAGGCGGTAAATCTTTCATTGATCCATCCTATAAGCCTTGTTAAAGATGACAATACTCAGATCAATTGCAATATAGCTCTATTGCATTCCCGTGCAGCTTCCCTTAAGGGTTTTGGCTTATGCGGCGGATTGCAAATTTGGGATCAATCGGCATCAGGCATACAGATTTCGGGGCTCGTAACATATAGTGGAGGCAAGCTGAAAGGGACTGCAATATCAGGTTTTGCAAATATTAGCTTAGACCAACAAAAAGGTATTTTTCTTGCAGGTTTGGCCAATATGGGGTTTAGCGATGTTAAAGGCGCCCAGATTTCCTTTTTAAATAATTTTGTTGCAGATAGCCTGAAAGGACTGCAATTATCATCGGGTTATAATATGTCAGCCGGTCGGGTTCATGGAGCGCAAATCACAGGAATTATGAATGTTAGTGGTGGAATGTTTACCGGGATTCAAATGTCTGCAGCAGCAAATATTTGTTTGTCGGAATTTCATGGGATGCAATTATCTATTTTTAATATAGCACATGAACTTAAAGGGATGCAGCTGGGGTTAGTGAATATTGCCGGAAATACAAATGGATTTCAGCTTGGTATCGTGAACTATGCCGATGAGTTCAAAGGATTGAATATCGGTTTAGTGAATATTTCTGATCGAACCAAGACACAATTGATGATTGGTGGGGGTAATTTTGTGTATGGCTCTGCTGCTGTTCGATTTACAACAAATAATTTTTATACAACACTCGGAATAGGTTCCCCTCTCCCTGAATTAGATGAGGAATTTTCTGGGGCTGTTTTTTATCGCCTAGGACATCAATTCCCGATTTCGTTATTGCGTATAAATACCGATTTGGGCTTTGCTCATCTAAGCCAATACGATACAGATTTATCTGAGTACTCTTCGGGTTTCGCATTGCAAATGCGCGCATCCATAGAAACTCAGCTATACAAGGGGTTTGGCCTGTTCTTGGCCGGAGGCTATCAATGGCTTAGCAAATCTTATAAAGATGTTTCTTTTGAGGATAAGCCCATTTTTGAATTAGGTGTTGTTCTTTTCTAAAATTATTGCCATGAAGAAAATAGTTACTTTATTGCTTTTGCTGATTTCGATAACATCATTTTCGCAACAATCAGATACATTGGTCGATCCGGTAATGTTGCACCATAGGCCCTGGCGCGCTGCCGCAGAGGTCGTGGGTTTAAATATTGGTGTTTGGGGTTTTAACCATTTCATAATGAATGAATCATTCGCCGATATTTCTTGGGCAAGCATCAAGAAAAATCTTGAAACGGGATTTGTTTGGGACAATGATCAGTTTTCAACAAATATGTTTTCGCATCCATACCATGGCAATTTGTATTTCAATAGTGCCCGTTGCAATGGAATGTCTTTTGGCGTTTCCAGTTTATATGCTTTTGGTGGTAGTATGATGTGGGAATTGTTTATGGAAACAGAACCACCATCTATTAATGATGTTTTTGCAACAACTTTGGGGGGGATTGCCCTCGGTGAAATGACCTACCGATTATCAGGGATGATGATTGATTCCAGAAAAAGGGGCTGGCCAAGGGTTTGGAATGAGCTAGCCGTTACTGCTATATCGCCTATGCGTGGTTTAAACCGTATGATCGATGGCGAATGGTGGCAAGTAAAACCAGTTGATGCTTATGATGCACAACAAAAAACTCGTTTACGTGGAGATATTACACTGGGAACAACCTATCTGGCTGCCGATGGGAAATTGTTTCATGGTGTGAGCAATTTTTATGGGAAAATACATTTGCAATTAGGCGATCCGATTGACGATATTTACCGTCATCCCTATGATTTTTTCACCTTTAATTTTGCGATGAATTTTGGAGGGCAGACAGGTGTTAGTAATGTGAACCTTATTGGAACAGTGTGGGGAAAGAATATTGAACCGGCCAAAGGACATAAAATGCTTGTGGGTGTTTTCCAGCATTTCGATTATATATCAACAGATACGATTCAAAGCGGACCAACAGGTGTGCCGGTGCAAATGTCTGGTGCTGCAGTTGTTGGTGGGGGTATGATATACCGTTTTCCTGAATTGAATGATAAAATTCAATTACAAACAGAGCTTTATGCAAATGTGGTGCTGCTCGGCGGTACACATTCCGATTATTTTTCAGTAATCGAAAGGGATTATAATCTGGGTAGTGGATACTCCGTGAAAATGAATACCAGCCTGGAGGTAAAAGATAGGCTTACATTTAAATTGAATTATCATCTATTGCACTTATATACTTGGATTAATGAGGTAAGCGACATTTATTGGGAAACAGGGGATTTGCATTATCTTGATGTTCAAGGTGTAAAAGGAAAAACACGCATGCAAATGTTCGAAAGTGTTTTTCAATATTATCTTTCAAAAAAACTACGGCTCGAGTTGGACTTTATTCTTTATCTGCGTGATTCATATTATGATAATTTTGATGATGTTGAATACAATACCATGCGTGCCAATTTTGGTTTGATGTTGAAATTGTAAAAAACATAGCGCATTTTCTAATCTGTTTGTTTCATAATATTTTGTTTTCTCCTTTATTAAATGTCCCAGATGTGCATTAAGTACTCTGTATTTCTAAGATTCATGAATTTTTTATTATTTCTTAGGCCTGATCTGTATGATATAGCAGGAATAGCAGGATTATTTTTTTATCTTCGCGCACTGAAAATAGAATGCAACACTCTTAGGTTTTGCAATGTCTATTTGTAAGAACAGACTTAATAAGATGAGTAATCATGAGCAAAAATGTCGGTAGAAAAATTATATACATTCTTGTAGACTTTCTATTGCTTAGTTTGTCGTTTTTAGTCTTTGCGTGGCTAAAACCTGCCACTATTGCCAAGGTTCTGCCCGAATATACAGAGCCTTTCTTGTATTTTTCCACAATTTGGCTGTTTGTATCCATAATCCTTGATAAGTATAATTTTCAGCATCGCTCCGGTTGGTTTAAATCAATATTGCCTATTATTATTTGCAATTTTACGATTACGGGGGTACTGAGTATTTTTATCTACTTTTTTAATGTGATGTATTTCAGTCGGTTTATCGTTTTTGGTACGATTGGAATGACAACTATTCTTGAGTTAATCTTCGGCTCTATCTATAGCTATCTGATTCGGTTAAATAAATCTAGTTTTCTTTATGAAGAGGATAAATCTGCAAAAGAAAAGGAAAAAGTAATTCCAACAGAGAGGCCTGAGAAAGAAAAAATACGTAGTGATCAACAAAGGGAAATAGATGCATTCGTACCCCCTCAGGCAGGCATGCGCCTCGATATGCGCAAAGCAATACTTCAGGAAACTTCGGAGCAGGTCTTTGAATTTATTTCTGGACATGTTGATACCAGCTTTCCGGAAAATATTGTCCTTTCTACTACAACGCGCTTTAATATACAGCGCCTTGCCAATAATTATTATCAGAGCCTTGTTAATCTCAGGCGCATTAATGATGTCAGGAGGATCAATAAGTTTTTTGAAGACATTAATTCTAAAATCCCTGAAGGTGGTATTTTTATCACTTCTGTAGAAACATATACACTGAGAAAGCGACGTATTTTGGGTAAGTATTTCCCTGGATTAAACTATATCGTTTATGCTTTCGATTATATTTTTAAACGACTTTTCCCAAAATTTGCCCCAACAAAAAGAATTTATTTTTGGCTGACCAAAGGGCGTAATAGGGTGCTCTCAAAAGCAGAGAGTCTTGGTCGACTCTATAGTTGTGGATTCGAGGTGATTGATGAAGCTTTCCTGAATAATCAGTTGTATATCGTTGCTCGCAAAGTTTCTGAACCTGCTTATGATTACCATCCAACCTATGGCCCGCTGATTCGTTTGAAGCGTTTGGGTAAAAACGGGAAAGTGATCGGCGTTTATAAAATGCGCACCATGCATGCTTATTCTGAATATCTTCAGGCTTATGTCTATGAGCGTAATTCTTTGCAAGAGGGTGGGAAGTTTAAAGATGATTTCCGAATTACAACAGTAGGGAAGTTTATGCGAAAAGTATGGTTCGACGAATTGCCAATGTTCCTGAATGTTTTTCGTGGTGAAATGAAAATCGTTGGCGTACGGCCTTTAAGTAAACATTATTTTAGTCTCTATTCTAAAGAGTTACAAGAGGCAAGGCTGAAAACAAAACCGGGTTTATTACCGCCTTTTTATGCAGATATGCCGAAAACAATCGAGGAAATTCAGGCCTCTGAATGGAAATATCTTGAAGCATATGCAAAACACCCTTTTCTCACAGACTGTCGTTATTTTTGGGCTGCTGTATATAATATCCTAATTAAAAGAGCCAGAAGTAATTAATCCTTGAAAATTCCCAATTTTCAATTTTTAACTCTCCATCATCAATTAAAATACCTCCAGACAATATAGTAAACACTAAATGCGCTGAGAACAACAATACTTACAATGCTGAAAATACGTAGCCATAGAGGTGGGGCTGCTGAAATGGGCATTCCGCTGCGTGTAACTGCTAAGTGATTCAGAATAGCCAATATAGGTGCTGTAACAAAGCTTAAGGTTGTGGCGATATCCACCATTTTTTGCATGCTTTTTCCGGTGAGGACAAGCAATGTGCCAGCAATGAGAATTAAACCCCAAATCATATAAATCCTATTGTTTTTGTTGTGGCGTTTGAGTCCCGGAATAATCATGATACTCAGCGGAGTCAATACCCTGGGATAGGCATCCATACATGTGAGTGTGGTGGAAATCATTGTACTTAAGGCTGCGATTGCAATAAGCCAATATGCCCAGCTTCCAATCGCATTTGTATATAAATGGATCAATTGACCGGAAAATGCAACACCTGAGGATTCTAAAACAGTTCCGCTGCCATACATCACAAGCGCTCCTAAAGCCAGAAAGCCCATGGCCAGTATTGCTGTGCCAAAATAACCAATCTTAAAATCCAGTTGGCTTTGCTTCATATTTACTTTAAAATTTAAGCTGCGGTTTTTTTCTACAGCCCACAAACTCTGCCAAACAGTAACATCCAATGGTGCCGGCATCCATCCTGCAAAAGCAATAAGGAAAATCAGGTCGGTTTTATTACCGAGACTAAATGCTGCTGTATAATCCTGTTCCCCTATTTTACCAAAAACAGCTGCAACAGCAATAAATGTAGAGACCGCCAAAAGGATAATAACAATTTTAATCAGGCGGTCGAGCATGGCAAACCTGCCAATTAATAAAATGGAATAAACTATGCCTAATATAAAAACAGACAGCCATAAAGGGCTGATACTGAGTCCAAAAATATATGCGGTCAGCCCGGCTGTTACTATGGTTACAGCTGCTTGGATGCTGAACATTGTGAGCAGTGTAAGTGCTGCAAAAAGCCAAAGCGCCCATGTGCCAATGCTGCCATAGCCACTAATCAGACTTTTACGCGTTGCAAGCGCATAACGAGAAGCAAATTCAAAAAAAGGGTATTTTAAAGCATTGACAAGTATGATTACCCATATAAGGCTGAACCCATATAAAGCCCCTGCGCGTGTTGATTGCACTAAATGAGAAACACCAACGGCTGCTCCGGCGTAGAGTAAACCCGGCCCCAATAAACTCCATAAATTGCGGCTTCGGATCAATAGATTATTCATCGTTCTTATTTTAAAACAGCATCATAAAGGATTTCGATTGGATGCAATGCCTTGCGGCCTGTGCCATCCTTAATCTGATGACGGCATGATGTTCCGGGCGCAGCAATTAAGGTCTCCATTGGAGTGCTTCGCACCGATGGGAAAAGAACTAACTCGCCAACTTTCATGCTGAGATCGTAGTGCTCTTTTTCATAACCAAACGATCCTGCCATTCCACAGCAGCCTGAAGGAATCTCTGTAATGCTGTAGTTCTCAGGAAATGAAAGTACTTTTTTTGTTGGTAGTGTTGATGCAATGGCCTTTTGCTGACAATGCCCGTGCAATTTTATTTCTCGCTTTTCTTTGGTGAATTGTTCGCGGCTGATACGTCCTGCATCAATTTCTCGAGCTATAAATTCTTCAAATAATAGTGCGTTTTTTGCTAACTTTTCTGATGCTTCCCTTAAATTTTCCTCAACTAATTCCGGGTATTCATCACGAAATGCAAGTATTGCCGATGGTTCAATGCCAATCAAAGGCATTTCTTCGCTTACAACATCTTTTAATAAGCGTACATTTTTTATGGCGAATTGTTTTGCTTTGCGGATGAGGCCTTTGCTCAGAAATGTCCTGCCACTGTCGGTATGTTTCGGAATGCAGACTTCATAACCCAATCGCCTTAGCAAAAGAATGGCTTTTATGCCTATATCTGCATCATTATAGTTTGTGAATTCATCATTAAACATCCACACCCGTCCATTCGGATATTCCTTGGATGAGCTATGTTTATGTTCCCATTTCGTAAGCGTTTGTTGCGATAACAAGGGTAGGCTCCTTTTTTTTGCAAAGCCAAGCATTCCCTTAACAGGTCGCATTAAAACATCGCTATCCATGATGAGATTCGTAAATTTTGGGAAAACAGATCCCATGGCATTGATGCTGCTGATATAGGCAATGGCTCTGGTCCTTAATGGAATACTGTGCGCATCGTAATAATGCTGCAGGAATTCCATTTTCAACTTGGCCATATCCACACTCGAAGGGCATTCGCGTTTGCAGGCTTTGCAAGCCAGGCAAAGATCCAGAACATCATAGATTTCTTTATGGTCAAAGGGATTCTCTTTGGGGCTATTTGTTAAAAATTCGCGCAAGATATTGGCACGGGCGCGGGTTGTTGCACTTTCATCGCGTGTAGCCATATAGCTGGGACACATGGTACCGCCAATAATTTCTGTTTTCCTGCAATCGCCGGAGCCGTTGCATTTTTCTGCAGCCCTTAAAATGCCCCGATCTTTGGAAAAATCGAAATAGGTTTTTATATCTTTCTCTTGTTTTTCTGCTTCAAATCTAAGCGAGGAATTCATGGGCGGTGTGTCCACAATTTTTCCCGGATTGAAAATGTGCTTGGGATCCCAGACATTTTTTAATTCCTCAAAGCTTTTATAGATTTTATCCCCAAGCATTAGGGGAATAAACTCTCCACGAAGCCTTCCATCTCCATGCTCACCACTTAAAGAACCACCATATTTTTTAACAAGTTTGGCGTTTTCGAGCGCAATCGTATAAAATAAATCGACATCTTTCTGTTTTTTCAGGTTTAAAACAGGACGAAGATGCAGCTCACCTGTAGCGATATGTGCATAATACACACAGCTGAGCTTGTGTTTGGCCAGTACTTCATCAAATTCTTTAATGTAGGAGGGTAGTTTTTTAGGGCTAACGGCTGTATCCTCAATCACAGGAACGGGTTTTGCATCGCCCGGCATGTTGGAAAGTACTCCAAGTCCTGCCTTGCGCAATGCCCAAACCTTTTTTGTGTCTTCTCCCAAAACAAGCGGAAAATGTGTTCCATAGCCTTGTTGGCGCATATCTGCTTCAAGCCTTTTGGCTGCTGCGTATAATTCGTCTTCATGATCTGCCATAAATTCGACAATCAGAATTGCACCCGGATCACCATGTACAAAAAACCTGTTTTTATTCTGTTCAATATTCTTTTTCGTAAGATCCATGATCTGCTTATCCATTAATTCAATGGATGCAGGCTCGTGCTTTAAGGCAATAATGTTGGCTTCCAGTGCTTTGGGAACATCTTCAAGATGCACGCACACCAATCCTTTATGCTTTGGTGGCAGGGGGACGAGATTTAGTTTGATTTCTGTTGTAATTGCTAAGGTTCCCTCAGAACCCGCCAATAATTTGCAAAAATTAAATGGCTCGCTTGTATCGGAAAAAACGCTGCTTTCCAGTAATAAATCAATGGCATAGCCAGTATTGCGCCTTTCGATGTCGGGATCGGGATATTGCATTCTGATTTCATCCTGCATCCCTTTTTCTGACAGAAGATTATTTATATGTTGATAGAGTTTGTTCTCTAAAGTGTTTCCCTTGCATTTTTGCTCAAATGTAGCCTTATCCATTGGGCCGAATATTACTTCACTTCCATCACTCAGTAGCGCTTTGACTTCGAGGGTATGCTCACGAGTACTGCCGTATATCAGTGAATGTGCTCCGCAGGAGTTGTTTCCGAGCATTCCGGCCATCATGCAGCGACTTGAAGTGCTTGTTTCCGGACCAAAAAATAATCCTTTAGGTGCTAGAAATTTATTGAGCTCATCCAAAACAACGCCGGGCTGTACCCTCACCCAATGTTCTTTTTCGTTTAACTCAATAATGTTGGTCATATAACGCGAAACATCAGCAATGATTCCATTCCCGACAACTTGTCCTGCAAGGGAAGTCCCTGCGGTTCTGGGAATTACAGGGACATTATGCTTTTGGGCAAAATCGATTAATAGGCGAAGGTCTTCGGTATCTTTTGGTCGCGTAACAGCAGTGGGAAGCTCACGGTAAGCCGATGCATCTGTTGCATACATGAGCTGTGTGGATTTATCTGTATATATTTCCCCTTTAAAACGATCTTTGAGTTGATGCAGTGCTGCCTGAGTTGTGTCCATATCCAATGCTTTAGGCTGTAAAATTATAAAATCCCAAGCAATTATCAAGGAAAGCCTTTTGTTTTCATGTAGCGTTGAGGCCTAATAGTATTGCATCCTAAAAATAAATGTTCCTTTGTGATAAAATAGGTATACCATGCCCATATCCACCCAATTGATATTCGCATCGTCCTCGCTGTCAATCTGGAGGAGTAAATCCATAGGATGTCCTTGGTAATCAGAGCTTTCTTCGCTTTGGATCCATTGAGGATATGCATATAAATAGGAACCGGGCACATGAGGTACCTCCAATAAATCTACTGCTTTTTCATAGATTTTCCAGGGAGCATCGGGATAGAGGAGCACCGCTTCTTTGCTTAATTCGGGTGAGCGGGCGTGGATGCCTTCCCAGTCGGGCAAGGAAATGCTGCGATGAAATTTTATATGACAATAATCTTCCCCGTGATAATCGTATGGCGGTTCAATTTCAATAAAGTCCTGTACATCAACAGCATCATAAAATTTTACTAGCCAGCCATCATCTTCATCTTTGGTTGGGCGGCAATGTGGGCAGATATAAAATTGTAACAAATCTGCGTGCTTTGGAAGAGGAACCTTGTCCGGTTTTGAAGCGCCAATTTGAATAATGAATTCCAATGGAGAACCACATCCTTCGCAATGAGGCCATTCTTCATCCTCATCAAAATAGGGTCTGCCCTTAAAATGTGAGAGCAGATTGGAGTTTTCATAAGGGAAATTGCTGTTCGGATCAGCTTCTATTCGAATGCATGGACGAATTAAAGGACGCAGTTTATTAGCATAGGCCTTAAGGTCATTATCGTTTACCACAGCTCGACAAGTTTTTTGTTGTTGTTTTTATTTAATCGGATTAGCTTTTTTTTGATATTGCTATCCTCTTCAAATTGATCAGCGAACATATTTTCGATCCATTCGGGAAAGGCTTTTTCTTTGCTCTCTTGTGCTTTCGTAAGTGTCACGATTGCTTCTTTATGTTTCCCCAAAGCCCTTTGCACCTCTGCGGAAAAAACTGAAGCTTTATCTGATGTTAGCTCATAAAGCCTTTGCAGGTTTTGCTGTGTATTTTCAGCGCATATTGCTGCTGCTTTTTTTATTGTTTTTTGTTCGCGAAATGTAGCACTCAGCATTCTGAAATGCAGGAATGTCTTTATTCTGATTTTTAATTTTTGATGACAAAGGTTTTTCCTTAGGATGTCGTTATAGGCCCACCAAAATCGCAACCTTAAATATATTTCGCGATCCTCGGTATCGCCCAATCCACTTTCAAGCCATGAATTATACGTATTTATGGCGCGTTTGTTGAGTGAAACCAAAAAATCGTCTATTGCTGTTTCTTCGAGATCCGGGATTTGGAAATAACTCACTGCGAGATCATCCTTTTTGTCTTTGTCCTCATACCATATCCACGCGCCACAACTATGGCATTGAACCAGATTTGGTTCATAAGAGCCTTCGAGTACACTGCTAAAGCATCCATCCGACCAGCAAGCATCTTCTTCGGGTCTTGGCCCCGGATAGTAATCCATTGGTTTACTGCATAATGGGCAGTCAAAGTGATCGCTAAAATAGCTCGTCATCGCTTGTTTTTATAATTGGTTTACACGAAAATCCCGTACTAATTCACTTCAATTTCATCGAGGAACAACCAGGCTGCTTTGCCGCTCCCTGGATGCCATTCTGGACATTTATCAATTGTATGGATTTTGAATTTTAGCTGCTCATATGCCTTTGAATTTGAAATAGGGGCGACCCAGCTTTTACGCAATTTTCGTCCATTTTGCTCTGTAATAATATTGCCGCTGTCCCATAATAGTTCATCAGCACCTTCGCCTGTTGTGCCATAAATTTCTATTCGTTCGGGAAGAAAAATCCATGATAATTGGCTTTGAAGGAAGCTTAATTTAATTTCATTGGGTTTTTGTCCTTCTTTTAGGTCCATAATCAGCGTAAGCTGTTTCCCAATAAATCCTTGCCATGCATCATCGCGAAAATCTGTGCCGGCTGTACGACCATCGGTCAGTGCTTTTTTGCCTCCACCGGAATATTTTTTGGAAAAGGGCGTCAGGTATTTTATTGTATTTCCCAGTCCTTGATGCGTTTTTACGGAGCGCTCTGCGGTGCCTGTAATAGAATCGCCCAAAAAGCTAACGGCTTTGATTGTACAACTTTTGGGAATTTCTATTGCCCCTTCATAGCTCATGCCATCGATATCAGCCCTGCTTCCGTCGAAAGTATAAAGCACTCTTTCATCTTCCTGAATTCCATCAATATACAGAAGTAATTTCCCGTCTTTTTCCTTGCTACTGATGCTGATGCCGGGCTTTACACGAATATTATCGACCCAAACGCTTCCTTTGCTCATTAATTCAAATAGGATGTTTTTTCGGGCTGAATTGGCTTTTTCAGGAATGAAAGTACTCACTGAATAAGTATTCCATCCATTTTTCAAGGCTTTTTTCTGTAGATTATATTTATCTGTGCCCATTAGGAAATACATATTGTTATCTGGTTTTGAGCTGAATAATCGTTGCCAGAAATTCCGCTTTTCGGGCTCAGGCATCCACAGGCTATCCATGCAAACATCCATACTAATTGTATAGGAACGTCCTTTTTCAAGTGATATCGGATACATACTAATGCGGTTTCCTTTGCCTTCTGTTGCAGTTGTGAGGCGGAGACTTTGCGAACCCTCAGAAGCCCTGCGTGTGTCGATGGCATAATTCGATCCGAGATCAGAACCTGCAATCACATAACAGGATTCAGGAATACCGGGCTGGCTATTGTTTTCAAAGCTACCGTTGATGTCGGAGCTTTCTTTTTGCGCCCCTTCGGGGTTTAAGGCTTCGAGTTCTAGTGTGTAGATTTGGACACCATAAGCACCGATCAAATCTTTAAACTCCCCTTTTTGCATCATTAATGTTCTTTGCTGGTCGATAATTTTCAGAGGTCCTGAATAATGAAGGCCTTCGATTTTCATTTTGAAATCGGTGGGCTCATTTTGGGAGTTTGCACATACAAACAATAGTTTATTGCCCCATTTCCAAACCTGGGTCTGAATTGTTTTGGGCAGGCATTCTGCATTGGGATGGATATCATCCGAAAGGAGATAAGGCAGAAGCGCATTAATTTCTGTAACACTTTGGCTGCATGCGTTCCAACTTTGTGTTGATTTTGGAAATGCCTGATGCGCAGAACGGATGAAGTATTGTAGGCCGGTGGCGCCATTCATAATGCCGTACCAGATCATGAGGCGCATTTCATTGGGCGTAGGCTCGCGTTTCCAGTATTCATTGCCGCCAAATGCTTGCGGAACCAGCCAAACAGCTTTTTCGAAGCGGAATGTTTCATGCAGTTTTTTTACTGTTGTGGCTACTTGAATTGGATCGTTCGCAGGAATAGGGTAGGGGTCGGTCATTACAATATCCATTGCATCTGCATATGGTGCAGCGGATTGTGGTGCCATAAAAACGATGCTAATTGGATGATAGGGGTCGATGGATTTTATCAGTTGATATTGTTTTTTTAAAAATTCAGCAGAAACACCTTGACCAACGGGCTCATCGCAAATATACCAGCTTAAGAGTGCCGGATGATTTTTAAAGGCCTCGATTTCTTTAATCAGTAGCGCGCGTTTTTCTATTTCTGTGAGTGCTTGACCATCTTTATGGTTTACACCACCGCCACCACTTAGCGATAAAAGGTTATAATTCACCTTCATGCCAATATCGGCCATGCGATCCATAAAGGCTTTGCGTTCGTCGAGACTGTATTTTTTAAGCAGATTATAAGGCGATATCATATTAAAACCTTTCGCTTTTTCGCTTTCTGCAAGACCTTGCTGTATGGGTGAATAGGTATAAAATCCTGCCGGGAAGAATGCTAAGCCATCGCTAATAAGCGTGCCATTAAAGCGGTCTGTTTTTACCGCATTGCGCTGATGTGGCAGAATATTAATTTCGACCTTTTTTGAAATCAACCATTTGTTGTTCACATAAAATGAAGTAGTAATTATGTTTTTCCCTTTTGGAAAATTATGGATATTGACCGGAACAAGCACAGGGCGGTCTGAGCGAATTTTAGCGTGAAAAAGAATCTGATCTTTTCCATACACCAAGTCGATCATAACATTCGATTCTTTGTATTCATCGGGAACATTGAGAATGATTTGAGCCTGTTGTTCCGTTGTATAATAATCCTGACGCGCAATGGCTGTAAATTTGCCAGCTTCCTGTGCTTTTAATGGCTGTAAAATCAGCGTCATCAGAATAAAAATAAGCCAATATTGATGTTTCATGCTTTTGTGTTTTTCGGTCTGTGGGTTTTTATGATTTATTTTTTTCGCAATAAATGTGTTCTGTTCAATATGCTTAGAGCACTTTCTTCAGCACAGCAACATATCCGCCGCCTGATTCCATTTTGATGGTGATATTTTCCCCTTTTTTAATAGCTTTCCTTCCAAATTTATGGTCTTCAGCCATTCTATCTGCATTAGGGCCATCTTTCAGAAAATGGATTTCATAAATGCCATCATCAAGAAAATCAGTATTAATTGTTAATGTTCTTGCTTCTTCATTGTTCAACGCACCAATGTACCAATGATTGCCTTTTTTTCGGGACATGACAATAAATTTTCCAATTTCTGCCATTGGTGAAAAGCTTTGATCCCAAACAACAGGGATATCTGCGATAAATTTTGTGTATTCCGGTTCTTTTAAATAGTTGGATGGATTATCGCAAAGCATTTGCAGAGGGCTTTCAAAAACAATATAGAGTGCTGCCTGATGCGCACGGGTGCCCATACTCATTGGGCGGTTCCAACTAATATGGTAGTCTTGCTTATGCGCATTACGCATGGCTCCTGGCGTATAGTCCATCGGGCCGGCAAGCATTCGGGTAAATGGGAGTGTAACATCATGCGTGGGTGTGATTTTTTTGGACCATTTTACATTTTCCAGGCCTTGAACCCCTTCATAAGTAAGCACATTCGGGTATTTTCTTCGCAGTCCTGAGGGTTTATACGCGCCATGGAAATCGACAATAAGTTTGTGCAGGGCGGCTTTTCTTGCAATTTCTTCGTAATAGTTTACCATTTGCTGGTCGGCGCGTTGCATAAAATCGACTTTTATGCCCCTGATATTCCATAATTCGTATTGCTCCATTGCCTCATCAATTTGTTCGAGAAGCGGCTTCCATAAAACCCAAAGAATTATGCCTACGCCTTTTTTTTGAGCATAAGTACTCAGTTCTTTCATGTCAATTTCCGGAACGACTTCCAAAACATCTGTGGTTTTGCTCCAGCCTTCATCCAGAATAATATAGGGGATATTGAATTTTGCGGCAAAGTCGATATAATATTTATAAGTCTCGGTATTGATGCCGCTTTTGAAATCCACGCCATAAATATTATTGGCATTCCACCAGTCCCAGGCTACTTTTCCGGGCTGTATCCATGAAACATCATCGAGTGATTGCTCTGGTGCCAATAAATATGGCAATTGATTGCTTAATAGTGCGGTGGCATTTTTTTCGAGCATAAAAATCCGCCAAGGGAAGTTCCTTGTGCCAATAGTTTTTGCAATATAATCTGCATTTGTGAGCACCTCGCTGCGGTCTTTGCCGGGAAGGTTTTCTGCAGCAAGAACTGCCGGAGGGAAAATTGCTGTAAATTTCTGATTGCCATTGTATTCAAGAAACATATTCGGATAATCCAAAACATCTGTTTCTGTAATGGTGAGTTTTACATCAGCACGATCAAATAATGCAGGCAGTACACAAAAACTATTCATTGAGATGCTATCAAATTTGAGACGTGGGTAAGCACGTTCGTAATGACTCATAAAACTCTTATCTTCAGGATAAAAAACATCAAAATTTCCCTGAATGGGAAATATGGCTTGTTCTTTATCTACAATGAGTTCGCCCTTTTTGTTGCTCGTAAAACGATAAGCAAAACCATTATTATACAGCCTGAAAACCACCGACCATCCAGCTTTAAAACTCAGGCTCATTTCATTATAAATAAAAGGGATGCTTTTGGATTTTTCTGCGATTAAAGGGAAAGAGACATCATCGACACTTGCAGAGCGTTTTTTTGCCTTTCCGGTATTTTTACCTGCTGTAAATTGATTGGTACTTAAACCTATTTCAGCATCTTTTATAATGAGTGAATCATGGAATAAAAGATTGAACTTCAGTTGTTGCCCTGTTTGTACTTCTAAGCGCAACTGCTTGTCCGGGCTGCGAAAGGAGTAGTCTTGTGCATAAACTGAAGCTATTGTGAAGACGCTAATTATCAGTATGCTAAATGGGATTCTTAATTTCATGGCTTTGATATTAAATGATTCCTAATTCTTTTTCATAAATCGTTCTGAGCTTTTCCGGAATTTCTACAGGTCGTTTGCTGTCAAGGCTCACAAAATATCCTTTCTGATTGCCTTTGCAATATACCCTTTTGTTGCAAACAATTTCCAATTCGATATTCCATCGCGCATGTTCCAAGTCTGCAACCCAAATATATCCGATGGGCTGGTCAAAAATTGTAAGAGGCCGTTTATAATCAATTTGTGTCTCACGTAATATAGGGGAGAGCCCTTGTTTAAATAAATCCTGAATGCTAAGGTGTGTTTCAAGGAATTTCATGCGTAAATCTTCAAACCAGCGGATATATACAATATTGCTTACAATGCCCATTGCATCAATATCATAGAACTGTATTTTTATTGGCATTTCGAGTAGAAGGGCTCTTTTTTGCATCAGTTATATTTTTTTTGATAAAAGTATAAAAATTGTTCTTGCTTACAAGGGCAATAAAAACTGATTTTTACTTTGTTCTATACTTTTAAGACTCAGAGTCCTCTATTTTGAAATATGAAATCACTGATATTAAGTGCTTGATATTGAGTGGGATTTTTTTCCTGAACTTGTTCTTTTTATTTCTAAAGCAACAATTATTATACCTTTGTTCTTTTAAAAATTAAGAATATGACAGACGATTTTAAATATCAATGCGAGCAGTTTTCTGATATAAGAATACTGAGGTATCGAATTCCTGAATGGGAAAATCTGCCTTTAAAACGGAAAAAATTGATTTATTTTCTGCATCAAGCTGCGCATAGCGGACGCGATATTATTTATGATCAGAATTATAAACACAATCTTTTGATCCGAAAAACATTGCATCAAATATGGATGCAGGGACCTACAAATCAACAATCAGAAGCTTATTCAGCTTTTCAGGTGTATGCGAAACGCTTTTGGTTTTCCAATGGTTTTCATCATCATTACAGCATGGATAAATTTTTCCCGGAATGCAGTAAAGAGGATTTTCAGGAGTTAATCATGCAATCAGATCCAAATGGTTTTCCGATGCAGGACCATGAGTCTATTGCAGATTTTTCCGGGCGTTTATGTGATCTGATTTTTGAGAAGGACTACGATCAAAAACGCGTGAGTCTTGATGCTTCCCATGATGTAGTGCAGGCCTCTGCATGTAATTTTTATGAGGGGCTTACCCAACAGGAAGCGGAGGATTTTTATCGAGCAAAAGTGCAGGCAAATCCTGATGAGCCAATCTCTTATGGTTTGAACAGCAAGTTAATCAAAGAAAATGGTGCGTTCGTTGAAAAAGTTTGGAAATCCGGAGGAATGTATGGCGAAGCCATCGATAAAATTATTTATTGGCTTGAGCTAGCACTTGATGTGGCTGAAAACAGTAAGCAACAGCATGCGATTAGACTTTTGATTGATTTCTATAAAAGTGGTGATCTGAAACTCTTTGATGAATTCAGTATTGCGTGGTTAGAGGATACAGAATCTGAGGTTGATTTTATTAATGGGTTTATTGAGGTTTATGGAGATCCTTTGGGGCGTAAAGCTACCTTTGAATCCGTTGTGATGCTGCGTGATGAAGAGGGAACAAAACGAGCAAAAACAATAAGTGATCATGCGCAATGGTTTGAAAATCATTCAACTACTGATGCATGCTTTAAAAAGGAAAAAGTAACCGGTGTTACAGCACGTGGCGTGCATGTTGTGGCCGAATCGGGTGATTGTTCGCCGGCAACCCCGATTGGAATTAACCTCCCAAATGCAGACTGGATTCGTGCAAAGCATGGTTCTAAATCAGTGAACCTGAGTAATATCGTTGATGCCTATGATGCTGCTTCCAAGGATAGTGGTGCTTTGGAAGAATTCGCTTTTTCTGAGGAAGAGGTACGCCTGTCGAAATCATATGGTACGCTTGCAGGGAACCTGCACACCGATTTACACGAAATTGTGGGGCATGGCAGTGGGAAATTAGCAGCAGGTGTTCCGGATCCGGCAGAAAGCCTAAAGATTTATTCCAGTACAATCGAAGAAGCGCGCGCTGATTTGGTGGCACTTTATTTTATTATGGATAAAAAATTAATCGAGCTTGGGCTTATGCCTTCTTTGGATGTCGGAAAAACAGAATACAATAGCTATATACGTGGAGGCTTAATGACGCAATTGGTGCGTGTCGATATTGGGAAAGATCTGGAAGAATCGCATATGCGCAACAGGCAGATTATCGCTAAATGGGCTTATGAGAAAGCTTTGGAATCCGATGTTATCAAGAAACTTACAATAGAAGGGAAAACCTATTTTGTAATTCAAGATTATGAAAAATTACGCGAACTTTTTGGTGTGCTGCTGCGTGAAGTGCAACGGATTAAATCCGAAGGTGATTATGATGCTGCACAGAAATTAGTTGAAACTTATGGCGTGAAAATCGATCAGGAACTCCATAAGGAAGTGAAAAGCCGCTGGGAAAAATTAAATATTCCTCCTTATTCGGGTTTTATAAATCCTGAATTTCAGTGTTTTGTTAATGAGAATGGCGAAGTGGAGCGTATTGATGTTTCTTATCCTGATGATTTTGCTGCACAAATGTTGCGCTACGATGAACAATTCGGTTTCTTATCGGTTCTTTAGGACAAAATACTTTGGAGATGTTTTTTTTAAAATAGTGTAGAGACTTTTATTAGATATTGATTGTGATTTGATTGATTTTCATGGTTTTAAAAAAGAAACCGCCCAGAAATAGGGCGGTTTTTCTTTTTTAGTAATCTCTATTCGGTCGCTGAGGCTCTCGAAGCGCCCGCTTTCATATATCTTTTATTGATCATTAACGATGAGTAATTCTACATCCATTCCTCAGACAAAACCTTGCCCTCGGTTGAAATAACAATCGCTTTTACAGGCACTTTACGTGATGCTTTGCCCACAGCCATCTGAACCAATCGGGTCAGTCCCCCACAACAGGGCACTTGCATCATCATTACTGTAATAGTGTTTACCTTTGCTTCATCAATAAGCCTTGTGATTTTATCCACATAAACATCCAGCCCGGAATCCAATTTAGGACAAGCTATGGCTAGGCTTTTTCCTTTGAGAAAATCCTGATGAAAATTCCCCATGCTAAAGGCCACACAATCAGCGGCAAGCATAAGATCTGTATTTTTATAATATGCTGCTGCCGGATTGATTAAGTGCATCTGTACAGGCCAATGGGTCAAAGCTGATTCGCCGGAAACGCTTGTTTTTACTTCTGGCGTTTTTATGGGCAAGGGCTTACTGAAGTCTATAGGTTGCGATCCCGGGCATCCTCCCGACGCACAGCTATTCCCTGAATTATGTACGGCTGTCATTACTTCTTTCAGGCTGAAAGCATAACTGTTTTGGTTTTTGCGCAGGTAGCTAAGTCCTTCGGCCATTAGTTCCCCCTCATTATGTTCTTTTAAATGCACCAAATGGGCGATTACTGTGTTTTTACCCTTTTCCACCATCAATTGCATTACTTTGGTTTCGTTATATGGTTCGGCTTCGCGTTTCTCAACACTTATTGCCCCTTGCGGACAATGACCAATACAGGCGCCAAGGCCATCACACATCAGGTCGCTCACCAATCGGGCTTTGTTGTCAATAATTTGTAAGGCGCCTTCATGGCATCCCGGAATGCATTCGCCACAGCCATTGCATAAGTCTTCATCTATTTTTACGACATCTCTTAACATGGTCTATTGTTTTAGGTTTTGATGCAAAAATACATGCTTCAATCTTCCTGAATTGTACCATTTGTTACAAAGTCTGTTTTTTATGCTTTTTTTTATTCCATGAAAATATTCTATGCCTTTGCATTGGTTTGCTCCTTTTATTATACATTAGCGACGTAAAAGAAAGCTGATGAAAAAAATAACTCCTTTAGTCCTCTTATTGACTGTCTTGCTTTTAAGCTCTTGTCATTACAATCAAAAGAAGCCAATGTTGCAACAGTCTAATCCTGAGACATCTATTTCATTTGATCCGGAGCAAGTCACTATCGATTTTGATTCTACTTCGGGCTTTATTCTTGAGCGCTCCGTGCAGCATATTGCTGATGGAGTGGACGAGTTGCGATTGAAGTTTTCATCAGAAAAGCCTGCCGTTTTACCCAAAACGGAGCTGAAATGGCATATTCCTTCAGTGGATATTGATGCCTACTGGACGAGTAAAATCACAGTGGACAGAGTGACATATTGGTCGCAGGTAGATTCTAGGGCATCGAGTCAGGCACCTGTGATTTGTTTGAAAAATAATACGGACAAAAATCGGTTTAGCCTTGCTGTTTCGGACGCTTTAAATTATGTGAAAAGTGGGTTTTATCTGAAAGAAGAGGATGCGCGTTTTCATTTTTATGTAGTGCTCTTTGATGAACCACAGCCAAAAACCACCGAATTTGAATTGTCACTACGCTTCGATAGAAGAATGCTTCCTTATGAAAAATCCCTGAACGATATCTCCGAATGGTATGCATCCATGCCACAGTATGAGCCGGCGAAGGTGCCCGATGTCGCTTATAAAGCTGTTTATTCTACATGGTATAATTTTCATCAAAATTTGATAGTCCCCGAAATCCTAAAAGAACTAAAGCTGGCAAAAAGCATTGGTTTAGAAACGATTATAGTGGATGATGGATGGCAAACAATGGATAATAAACGAGGCTATGCGTGGACAGGAGACTGGAAACCGGAACGTATCCCCGAAATGAAGGCCTTTGTGGATCGTGTTCATCAAATTGGTATGAAATGCATGCTTTGGTATTCTTTGCCTTTTATTGGAAAAGATGCCAAAATCTATCCCGATTTTAAAGGCAAATACCTTACATACTGGGAAAGTCAGGGAACTTGGGTGCTTGATCCCCGTTATCCGGAAGTGCGTGAGCATATTATCCATACCTATGAAAAAGCTTTGGCTGATTGGGACCTTGACGGTTTTAAACTCGATTTTTTGGGATGGTTTTCTGCGCGCAAGGATACCAAGCTTACACGCGAAAATGGCCGGGACTATGCCTCGGTAAATGAAGCAACAGATCGCCTGATGACCGATATTATGCAGCGCTTAAAAGCGGCAAAGCCTGATATTATGATTGAATTTCGCCAACCTTATATCGGCCCTGTGATGAGAAAATACGGCAATATGTTCCGTGCTGCCGACTGTCCCGGTATGGCTATTGCTAACAGAAATCGAACGCTAAGCCTTCGTTTGCTCGCCGGAAATACAGCAGTGCATTCGGATATGTTTCTGTGGAATAGGGAAGAACCCGCAGAAAAAGCTGCTTTGCAAATCCTTAATGTGCTTTTTAGTGTGCCACAGCTTTCCGTGAAACTCGACAGTTTAAGTGATGAACAAATGTTGATGACGCGCTTCTGGATGCAATGGTGGAATGAAAATAGTGATGTCCTTTTGAAAGGAGAACTCACAGCAATCAAACCTGAAGCACTATTTCCTGTTGTGCTGGCAGAAAATGACGAAAAAAGCATTCTTGCAGTGTATGACGATTTTGTTGCAAATATGGAACGCGCTGATTATAAAGAAATAGACTTTGTGAATGCCAAAAGTACATCAGAGATATTAGTTGATTTTACTGCTTTTCGCGGAGATGTGACTATGGAAGTGTATTCATGTACCGGAGAGCTTGTTTATCAGGGTCGTAAGGAAATTAATCAATGCCTTCTGAAGCTTGATGTCCCACCTTCAGGCTTAGTAAAAATGAAAACTTTGTTTAATGAGTGATAAAGCTTTTGTATATTTGATAGCTGGAATTGTTTTCGCTCATTTTCTCTTTGCTATTATATATCTTTTATGGAAAACACGAAAAAGAAAATAAACGGTTTTATATTCATTCTCTTGATGCTTGTAGGTTATAGCTTATCGGCTCAGGTTGATCCACTTAGTGTTGTTTCTCAGGATGTGGAATCTTTTGTGAGTCAGCTGAAAAATGAAAACTATTCTTCTATTTTTCTTCCCGATTTTGATGCTAGGCATATTCCATTTCTTTTGGAATATATTGATCAGGATCAAAAAATCTACACTTTTCCTGTGAATCCTTTATCAAGCTTTAAACAGGATGAATGCCAGCTAGGGATATTTGTTATGTGGGTGATTGAATCGATTCGATTACGTGCCATTGAGATGCGCCCTGCAAAAATAGAATGGTATCCTTCAAATAATCCAATGATTCAACGCTATATTCGTCCTGATTTTTGGAAAGCAAATACTCGGGGCATACATATCACTGCATCAAAAGCCTATAAGCAATGGTGGGAGGCTGCAAAAACACCCGAAGAAAAGTTTGCTGAAAACCCTCTGCAGGGCACGAAACTTAGTTGGCGCTAGCCTTCATTTCCCGGAAAAAAGGAATTCCTTTTCTTATTCAAAGCAAATATGCTGAGGCTTTTTTTAAAGGCTTCGCTTGAGGCGTTGTAGCGAACAATTTAGTGTTAATTTTGAAAATGTGTTTTTTAATATCATGAATAACAGCTCTTTATGATTTTTTAAAAAAGATAATAAAAATTCCTTTGACCTGATAACTTTATCTTATAACTTTGCAACAAATAAACTTAAACTTAACGCAGTTTAAAAACCAACATTAAAAAAAGAACTATAATGGACAAAAAAAATGTAATTATTATTGGTGCTGCAGGAAGGGATTTCCACAATTTTAACACCTATTACAGAGGAAACGAATTGTATAATGTTGTCGCATTTACTGCTGCACAAATTCCTGACATCGATGGAAGGAAGTATCCAGCAGAATTGGCCGGTGACCTTTATCCTGAAGGTATCCCAATTTATGCTGAGGAAGACCTCGTAAAACTCATCACAGAATTTAAAGTTGATGACTGCGTATTCTCTTATAGCGATGTTCCTTACGAACGCGTTATGGGTGTTAGTGCAATTGTAAATGCTGCCGGAGCAAACTTCATTCTGCTCGGCCCTGCTGATACCATGGTAAAAAGCACAAAGCCGCTTATTGCAGTTGGTGCTGTTCGTACCGGTTGTGGTAAAAGCCAAACTTCCCGCCGTGTCATTGAATTATTGATGGCAAAAGGCCTGAAAGTTGTTGCTGTACGTCACCCAATGCCTTATGGTGACCTCGTTGCACAAAAAGTACAGCGTTTTGCTACTATAGAAGATCTCGCGAAGCATAAATGTACCGTCGAAGAAATGGAAGAATACGAACCACATGTTGTTCGTGGAAACGTAATTTATGCCGGCGTTGATTATGAAGCAATCCTTCGTGCTGCCGAAGTTGATCCTGATGGTTGTGATGTTGTTCTTTGGGATGGTGGAAATAATGATTTCCCATTCTATAAGCCAGATCTAAACATCACTGTTGTGGATCCACATCGTCCCGGTCATGAGCTCAAGTATTATCCCGGTGAAGTAACACTGCGTCTTGCTGATGTAGCTGTGATTAATAAAATGGATAGTGCAGGTCCTGAAAATATCCAAACTGTTCGTGAAAGCATTGCAAAAGTTGCTCCTAATGCAATTGTTGTTGATGCTGCTTCTCCAATTAAAGTTGATAAGCCGGAACTGATCAAAGGTAAGCGTGTACTGGTTGTTGAAGATGGCCCAACACTGACACACGGCGAAATGAAACTTGGTGCCGGTGTTGTTGCTGCACTTAAATGTGGCGCGAAAGAATTGGTTGACCCACGTCCTTTTACTGTTGGTAAACTTTCTGAAACATTCCAGATTTATCCTAATATTGGTACATTACTACCAGCAATGGGATATAGCGATCAACAGCTTAAAGACCTTGAAACAACAATCAATAATACCGAATGTGATGCCGTTGTAATTGGTACACCGATTGATCTCAATAGATTGATCAAAATTGACAAGCCAAATACTCGCGTTTACTATGATTTGCAAGAAATTGGTGATCCGAACCTCGGAGAAATTATTGACGATTTCGTGAAAAAATACAATTTAGCTTAATATTTAAAAGGCGACTTTAATAGTCGCCTTTTTTTTGTGTTTTATAAATCCGAATAACAATTAATTAATTAACAAAAGATTTTAATGAAGAATCGCAGCTTAGTTTCCATTAATGACTTCACTAAGGAGGAGTATTTCCGCATTCTGGATTTGGCAGAAGACTTTGAAAAACAGCCCAAGCAGCGTATTTTGGAGGATTATGTAGTGGCAACACTATTTTTTGAACCTTCCACACGCACCCGTCTGAGTTTTGAAAGTGCAGCTTCTATGCTGGGAGCCAAAATTATTGGTTTTACCGATGCGGCCAGTTCCAGTGTAAAAAAAGGTGAAAGCTTGAAAGACACGATACTAACGGTAAGTAATTATTCCGATTTGATCGTAATGCGCCATCCCCTGGAAGGAAGCGCACGATTTGCCAGTGAAGTAGCTTCAGTGCCGATTATTAATGCCGGCGATGGGGCCAATCAGCATCCTACGCAATGCCTTCTCGATTTGTATTCCATTCGAAAAACCCAAGGAACACTCGAAAATCTTGATGTGGCATTTATTGGTGACTTAAAATATGGTCGTACTGTGCATTCGCTCGTGATTGCCTTAACTCAGTTCGAGAATATTACTTTTCATCTTGTTTCCCCTGAAGAATTGAAACTGCCCAGTGCTGTAAAACGATTCATCAAAGAAAAAAATATGACATACCATCAATATACGGATATCAGCGATGTAATCCCAAAAGTTGATGTGCTTTATATGACTCGTATACAACGTGAGAGATTCTCGGACCCAATGGAATATGAACGCGTGAAAAATTCATATATCCTGAAAAATGCCATGCTGAAAAATGCAAAAGACAATATGCGTATTTTGCATCCACTGCCACGCGTTAATGAAATTAATGAGGATGTGGACGGAAATGAAAAAGCCTATTATTTTCAACAGGCATTAAATGGAGTGTTTGTACGTCAGGCTTTGCTGGCTTCTATTCTTGGTTTAAAATAATTGTGAAACGGAAAAATATATATCATGGATACCAATAATCGAAAAGAACTGAAAGTTTCTGCACTGGAAAACGGAACTGTTATCGATCATATTCCTTCACGCTCTGTGTTTACTGTAATTAGAATTTTAGGACTGGAGCATGGCGAAAACCCAATCACATTCGGTACAAACCTCGAAAGTAAAAAATACGGTACAAAAGGGATAATTAAAGTGAGCAATACCTTTTTTGAAGAAGATGAAATCAGGAAAATTGCCCTTGCTGCCCCAAATGCTACCCTGATCGAAATCAAGGATTTTAAGGTAAAAGGTAAACGCAATGTTGAGCTTCCTGATCAGGTGGTTGGGATCGCAAAGTGCTTTAACCCTAAATGTATCACAAACCATCAGCAGGTGATGCAAAAATTTGATGTGCTCGATAAAGAGGATTTAAAATTGCACTGCCACTATTGTGAAAAAATCACTAAAAAAGAACATGTTGAGTTCTTATAGAAATATTTTTTTATAAAATACAGCGAAAATGCCGGGCAATTTGTTCGGCATTTTTTTTACCCCCATTTATAAGGTAAGTCGATAATGACCTTTGTCCCACAGGCTTTATTGTTACTGTCATAAAGGTCAATGATCTCAGCAAAAGCGTTTTGTCCTGTGTTTTTCTTTAATAAATCTAAGCGCTCCTCTGTAAGTTGCATTCCAAGCGATGTATGGCCGCTGCTTTTTTGTTTGTTTTCCATTGCAGCTTTACGCCCTAGTCCGTTATCTTCAATAGTACAGCGTAAAATTTTGTCGTTTAAGTGATAATGTATGGAAATTAGCCCTGAATCTTTTTTTTCTGTAAAGGCATGTAAAACAGCATTTTCAATAAAGGGTTGCGCTATCATCGGAGGAACAAGCAGCTCCTCGGTTTCAATAGTACTATCAACCTCTATTTCAAAATCAAAACGTTGGTTAAAACGCATTTTTTCCAATTCCAGATTTAAACGAAGGCTCTCCAGTTCATCGTCGAAAGGAGCGTAGGCCTTTCTCGAATTCTCTAAGATGAGCCGCATTAAGCGTGCAAATTTCGATAAATATGAAATACCGGTAAAGGTATCGTTTTGGGAAATAAAACTCTGAATGGAATTGAGTGAATTGAATATAAAATGTGGGTTGATTTGTGTTCTGAGGAGCCGCTGTTCTATTTCTAATGCCTTCTTTTCAAGTAAACTATGCACATGCTTCTGCTTGAGCTTATATCTGTTGAAAAGAAGTAAACCAATCAGTAGAACCATAATAAACGCAATGGCAATTCCTGTAAAAATTATTTGTTGGGCTTTTAAATCACTTTGCTGCTTGCCAATTTTTAGGTCACTGATTTCTTTTTGTTGTTCTAATTGCGTAATCTGTGCTTCTTTTTTTTCTGTTTCAAAGCGTGTTTGCAGCTCGGCAATTTCCTCTCGAGCATCTTCTTGATACACAGAATCTTTTAACTGAATAAATGATTCAATATGTTGTAGTGCCAAAGCATACTGCCCTGATTTTTTATAAGCATCGGCTAATCCGGCATGTGCTTCATAACTGGTTCTGATGTCGTTTATCCCTTCTGCTGTTTTTAATCCGTCCTTTAGTTTCTTTATGGCAGCATTATATTTATTTTGTTTCAGAAGGAGCTCGCCAATATTCACCATTGTCTTTGCTGCTTCTCGGGCATCCCCCGATTCTTTCTTCAATTCCAAAGCCTGCTCATAATAATAAATGGCTTCTTTATATTGCCCCAGATCAGCATAAATTAAACCCATATTTCCTAATGTAACATAGAGGTTTCTTAGATGGCTATGCTTTTTCGCGATGTTCATAGCTTCTCGAAAAGTTTCCAAAGCTTCGTGGAGTTTTTTTTGCTCCTGTAATATGAGCCCCGAATTATTTAGGCTGGCACACATATAATAGCTGTCGTTAAGCTCCCGTGCAATGGATAATGCCTTTTGGTATGATTCTAAGGCATGATCGTAGTCGTCCATCATCTGATAAATACCGCCAATATTTAAATAGCCTGAGGGTAGGTTTTTTTTCAGTCCCAAAGCTTCTTTTTTACGAACCGATTGCAAAATATACTGAACGGCATTTTCATAATCGGACATATAAAAATAAAGTACGCCAATATTGTTCAATGCAGAGGCAATTCCTTCTTCGTCTTTTATTAATTCGTTGATCTTTAATGCGAAAAGTTTGTCTTTCAGGGCTTGTTGATAGTTACCCAATGCTTCAAAATAGATTCCCCTGCTCAGCCAGGCGGATGCAAGCATTGCCGAATCACGGCATTCTTCCAGTAAGAGAATTCCCTTATCGATCTGTGCAATGGCACTATCATACAAGCTGAGTTGTTCAGAAATGATGGACATTTTCCGGAACATATCGCCAGCTTCGCTCAGCTGTTTCTCAGAAGTATAAAAATTTGCCGCTTCTCTAAGCTGGCTTATTGCTTTTTCCGGTTCATCCTTATAATAAGTGGCGATTAATTCGAGGCTTTTTGCTTGATTGATAGCATCATCCATCTCTTGTGCATACTCCAGTGCCTTTTCACTATAATACAACATGCTGTCGGCTAGGCTATCCTGATACTTTGTTGCCAAAGAATAGTATATTGTAAAATTATCCTCTTGATTTTGAGCTTTACCAGATGTTAAAGAGCTAAAAATGTATACTATAAATACATAGAGATGGATTTTTCTAAAAGGGCTGTACATTGTAATTGGATTATGTATGAAGAAGGATTTCGAGAAGCTTTTCCTTTTTCCGCCGACTGACGCAAATCTTGCTTCCATTGTTCATTAAAAGCGTTCCTCCGTCTTCTTTGAGGAGTTTGTTTACCTGGGCGAGGTTAATGATATAGGATTGGTGTGTGCGAAAGAAACCATATGGGTTTAATAAGTCGTCATATTCTTTAATTCCTTTGGAAATAAGGATATTGCGATTGTTTGTTAGAAAAAATGTTGTATAGCTTCCTTCGCCTTTACAAAATATAATATCATGTATGTCAACGAAATGTATGCCTTCTGAATTGGTCAAGGCAAGCTTTTTATTCTTATTTTTTTTGTTGAAATCCAATATTTGTAATTTGCCGTTTAATTCTTCAGAGCTGGTTCTATTTTGAATTGTTTTTTTTAATGCTTCCAATAATTCTTCAGGGTTTACCGGTTTCAGTAGATAGTCTAATGCGCTAAACCTAAACGCTTTTATTGCATAAGAATCATGAGCGGTTGTAAAAATAACCTGAAAAAATGGGTTTATAAACTGATTGAGGATATCAAAGCCTAATCCGTTTTTAAGGTGGATATCCAAAAAAACAAGCTCAGGCTCATGCTTTTTGATTGCTGCTATGCCGGTGTCAACATCCTCTGCTTCCGCAACAATTTCTGTTTTTATAGGTAAAAAACTCAAAAGACTTATTAAAAGTTTTCTGCTTTGTTCTTCGTCATCTATTATCAGCGCCCTTATCATTATAGTGTGTTTCAATTTGAGCTTTTAGCCCTTTGCAGCTTCTCACCAATGTGTGTCTTTACTTAAGTCAAGTTCCTGATCTATAATTTTTCTAGCGACTAGTGAGCACAGAGTGTCGAATTGACCATTTTGAAAGTTAATTTGGCATTTTAATGCACCTAATAGAAAGAAACTCATTAGCAAAGATAAACATTCCAAATTAATACACAACCTGACCGAATATAAGTTTTTATGAACCGTTTTTAAAATGATCTATTCTTTCATTCTATCAAATTACACGACAAAACTTCACAGCATTTTCTGATTGTAATTAAATTGCTTTATTTAGTTTCCGTCTATAAAGTCCGCTAACTTCGTTATGCTTGCTCTCAAAATGGTCATTTACCCCAGTAAACTCACATTTTTCGAGCTGCGCAAGCCTCATTAGCGAACTTTATAGCTCAGAAACCTGACTTTATAGACAAGCACTATTTAGTGCTTTAGAAATGCAATCCGGATTTAAGATAACTTTTTGCTTTGTAAGCTGTGTTTCTTGATTTTAAAGCTTTGAATGCCGATTCAATTGCCCATCTGTTTTTGTAATTCAAAAGAGCTTGCTTAGCTTCTGAAAATGATGCAATTATATGTAAATCAGGTTTGCCTTTCTTGTTTTTATTTTGTTGTTGGATTTGAAGTCGGTGTCATCCCAACACTTCTCAAAATAAAAAAACACTAGGTGAAACCAAAATAGCTTGCTGAGCGTTGTCGAAGTAAGCTGATTTAAAGTGACTTACTGAGTAGATTTGAAAAAAGTTGCTGTATAGATTTGAACAGTGTTAATGTGCTGATTTATAATGGTTTACTGAGTAGGTTTGAAGAGGGTTGCTGAGCGGAGTCGAAGTAAGCTGATTTAAAGTGACTTACTGAGTAGGTTTGAAGAGGGTTGCTGTATAGATTTGAACGGTGTTAATGTGCTGATTTATAATGGTTTACTGAGTAGGTTTGAAAAGGGTTGCTGAGCGGAGTCGAAGCAAGCTGATTTAAAGTGACTTACTGAGTAGATTTGAAAAGGGTTGCTGTATAGATTTGAACAGGTTAATGTGCTGATTTATAATGGTTTACTGAGTAGGTTTGAAGAGGGTTGCTGAGCGGAGTCGAAGTAAGCTGATTTAAAGTGACTTACTGAGTAGATTTGAAAAGGGTTGCTGTATAGATTTGAACAGTGTTAATATGCTGATTTATAATGGTTTACTGAGTAGGTTTGAAAAGGGTTGCTGAGCGGAGTCGAAGTAAGCTGATTTAAAGTGACTTACTGGGTAGATTTGAAAAGGGTTGCTGTATAGATTTGAACAGTGTTAATGTGCTGATTTATAATGGTTTACTGAGTAGGTTTGAAAAGGGTTGCTGAGCGTTGTCGAAGTAAGCTGATTTAAAGTGACTTACTGAGTAGATTTGAAAAGGGTTGCTGTATAGATTTGAACAGTGTTAATGTGCTTATTTATAATGGTTTACTGAGTAGATTTGAAAAGGGTTGCTGAGCGGAGTCGAAGTAAGCTGATTTAAAGTGACTTACTGGGTAGATTTGAAAAGGGTTGCTGTATAGATTTGAACAGTGTTAATGTGCTGATTTATAATGGTTTACTGAGTAGGTTTGAAAAGGGTTGCTGAGCGTTGTCGAAGTAAGCTGATTTAAAGTGACTTACTGAGTAGATTTGAAAAGGGTTGCTGTATAGATTTGAACAGTGTTAATGTGCTGATTTATAATGGTTTACTGAGTAGGTTTGAAGAGGGTTGCTGAGCGGAGTCGAAGCACCCGCTGGCAGATCCTAACAACCACATAAAAAAAAAGACCGATAATAACTCATTATCGGTCTTTTTGAAAAATGTTATATTTTATTGATTTGCATAGCGATACATCAATCCATCATCACCAACAGCAACACCAAAATTATTTCCTACAAACATAATATCGCGAATATGCCCACCGAAAGGGGTTTCTACAGCACCTTGCCATGTTTGTCCGCCATCAGTTGTGCGGTAAATACCATATTGCGACCAGCCACCGGATGCTGCCCAACCGTCGGTTTCATTTGTAAATTGAATGGCATAAATAAAGGGTGTATTATAGCTTGTGATTTTCTGCCAACTATCTCCACCATTTGTGGTTTGGTAAACAAAGCCATTCCACTCACCAAAAAGTCCTCCGGCAGCCCATCCCATCTGACTATCAATAAAAAAGAAATCACTCACAACAGATTCTTTCTCAGTATCTGCAAAGGATTTTAAGCTCCATGAATTTATGGAAGAATTACACTCAAAATAATGAGCGGATTCGTTTTCATTGGCCATGCCTCCAACAAAGCCTAAATTATTGTTTACCAGGCATACACCTTGTGCAGGGGCAGCATCTCCACCAGGGAAATACCACCAATAATCGCCCTGCTCGGGAAGTATTGGAAATTCACCACCAATCCAATCCGTGCCATAATCATCGCTATACGCAAAAGTGATAAAGTCATGAAGGAAAATACGACCGCCGGGAGAAATTCCAATGCCATAGTTCTGATGGTTCGATGCAACCTGAATATCCTCCCAATTAGAACCTCCATCGCTTGTGTATAAGAGCTTGCCTCCTGAAACAACAAAACCTTCATTTTCTGAGATAAATTTGATGTCCATAAAATCAGAATCATAATAGAGATTGGGAATTTGTTGCTCTGTCCAGCTAATGCCGCCATCGGTAGTTTTCAAAATAAAAGGTCCTTGAATTCCATCATCACCACCGGCACACCAGCCAAGGTTTTGATTATAGAAAAATACAGTGTTGATATCCCGAAAGCTGCCAATAACACTTGTTAAATCAATCTGTTGCCATTGTAAATTACTGATTTCAAATGATGTGGTTGTGGAGGCTTCACTGCCATCAAAAGTAGCAACAGCCTTAAGGCTATGTGTCCCTGCAACAAAATCCTGAGTGTTTAATGTTGCTTCAAAAGGTGTGCTAGTGCTTGTCCAAAACACCCCATCAACATAATAATCTACTTTTTGTGCGATACCACCTGTCGTATTTACCTGAATATCAATAGGAGTGCCAGGGGCAAATGCCTGACCGGAAGTTGGTTTTATAAAGGATATGGATTGCTCGATGGAGCCATTTTCCAGATGATAGACCAATTCAGAAATATCGAATAAAGGCCAGCTTTTATTGAGCACTTCAATACCCAATATGCTAATTTCTGCCCCTGCGGTTCCTTTTAGCCCTGCTGTGAGGTCGATATTGTATTTGTCGCCTATTTTTTCCGCTTCCAGATTTCCATAGCCACTCATAATAACATAAGGACCGGCAATGCCATAAAGTTTCAGGCTGGCTTTTGGTCCTGCATAGGCAGTAAAAGAAGCATTTGCTTTTAGATCGGGTAGGGCATAGTCGAAATCTGCTTCATTTACAAATATTTCTTGCCATGAACCATTATATTTAATGCCTACTTCGCCATTATAAGATTCACTAACAAAGGTGTTTAACTCGGCACTAATACTTCCGTCGGCAGAAAGTATAAATTCTATTTGTGGAACAAAAACCACGGGAACCGGGCCGATATAGATCATCCACGGATTAAAAACAAGACTGCCAAGCGACATCTCATTATTAAGCGTATGATTTGCCATTGATTCCATAAATATGCTCCCGCTTTGTTCTGCACTTATACTCGTTTTAAAATAGGTCAAATCAATTGTTGGTGGAATGGCAATTAAATCAACCGACCAATCCATACCAAAATTAAAAGCTAAATCGATATCCAAATGGCCGTCAACGTGCACAAAATCTTCTCCTTCACGGTATAAATCCTCATCAAAATTCAAATCAAAACCAAGCCCGTTTGTGCTTTTAGTAGTGACAAGCTTTACGCCTTCCCGTAAATTATTCGAACGAATTTCATTTGCCTTAAGGCTTTTGTTTTCAAAAGAGATACTCCCTTTTGTAATGGCTTCCGGTAATGTTGCTTGCTCGGTTTGAAATACAAGCGCAGGACCCTCCGGAGTAATCATCGTGATTTTTCTGAGCATCCCGTTGGGGATGTCTTCGGAAATTGCTGCAGCCAAAACATCATTGATGCTTAAAGAAGATAATAAGTCTGTCGCCTTTTTAAAGCGGATTGTATAAGTGACAGTATCAATAACATCCAACTGTTCAAGGCTTTCTGCATCAAGAACCTTTGTCGTGCTGGGAATTATTACTTCCGGAATTGGATCGGGTTCTATCTTTTCATCATCATCATTTTTACATGCTGTAAAAAAAATGCTTCCCACCATAAAAAGAAGGAAAAAGAATTTTAGGCTTTGCTTCATCATGTTTATCTTTTTAAAATATTGCAATTGCAAATTTGGGCAAAATAATTGAATTACATAGGTAGTTGCGTTGTATATTTAGAGTAACGACTAATATGTTCTCTAAGGATTAGTTTCTAGTTTTACCGAATAAGAAATTGGCCATCAACTGTTTTTTAGTCTTTTTTGATTGTTCTTCCTATGGCTTATTTTAACCTGAATAATTCATAAAAAACAACAAAAAGAGGGGAATTATTTTGTTATCTCATTGATAAACAGTATCTTTGAGTTGAAAAACACAACAATAATTCCCCATGGATAAAAGTACAAATAATTTTTCAGACCAGAGTGCCTACGCCCAGAAATATTCTCAAACAAGTATGTTTAGGCTGTCTGACTTCGACAGCAAACGTGTTGAGGTGAACTTTTCATTAAAAAAGACTTCCAGTGATGCAGGGCTGCTCCTGCTTCGTGAGGTGGACAATAAAATTGGGTTAATCGACAGGCTGACCGCATGCCTTGTTGACAAACGCCATCAAAGCTATATTGATCACACAGCCAAATCACTTATGTATCAACGTATTATGCAGATTGCTGCGGGTTATGAAGATGCCAATGATTGCGATAGCCTTAGAGATGATGAAATACTCAAACTCTGTAGTGGATCAGATAAAGCATTGTCTTCCCAGCCAACGATGAGCCGATTTGAAAATCAAGTTGACAAACAGCAACTTATAGATATTGCAATCGCATTTGTAGACAACTTTATTAATTCATATGAGTCTGAGCCAAATATGATTATACTCGACAGCGATGATACCAGTAGCATTACTTACGGTCAGCAGCAGTTGACTTTGTTCAATTCTTATTATGGTGATTATTGCTTTATGCCCTTGCATATTTATGAAGGTTTTTCCGGCAAATTGATTACCACAATCCTCAAGCCTGGGCGTAGGAGCAAATCCCTGAATGTTTTTGGCCTCCATAGACGGATCATTGAGCACCTACGCAAGAGTTGGCCTAATACTCTCATTATCTTTAGGGGCGACAGCCATTTTTGTTCAAATAAAATGATGAAATGGGTGAGTGACAGCGAAAACATAGAATTTATCACAGGGCTTACTGGCAATGCTGTTTTAAACAAAAAAGCTAAAACAACAATTGAAAGCGCACAACGTGAATATGAGCAATATGGCAAACCAGTAAAGCGGTACCATAGTTTTTACTACAAAGCAGGCCCCTGGGCACACCAAGAAAGAGTAGTGGTTAAAGTAGAAGAGAACAGCATGGGGACAAACGTAAGGTTTATTGTTAGCAGCTTGCAAAATGTTCGTTCAAAAGCCCTTTACGAGCAAGGTTATTGCTTAAGGGGTGCTGCAGAATTACGCATAAAAGACCATAAAGCATACCTCAAATCAGATCGTATGTCATGTAATAGCTTTAGAGCCAATCAGTTTCGTCTTTACTTGCATTCAGCTGCATATGTACTGATACATACGCTCCAAAAAGAAGTGTTAAAAGGAACAGAATTTTGCAATGCCACCATGAAGTCAATACAGTTAAAAGTTATTAAAGTGGCTGCACAAGTTAAGGTGATGAAATCAAAAATAAAAATAGAACTCCCTTCGATGTTTTCCACTAAAAAAGAGTTTATAAAATGCATGAATATTTTTGAAATACTGAGGATATAAAATGATAACACGAATTAATTGTTCTTCAACATCTTGAAAATATATCACAATCCCCTAAGTTTCTAATAAGCGACCGACCGGAAGAGGAATGCCCCGATATTACAAACAATAAGTAAATAAAAGAAAATATGCTTATAAATGATGATTTTTCGATGTGATGACAGATGTTATATGCTCGTATTCTCTATGTTTCGCTTGGAAAATTAAGTTTGTGAATTATTCAGGTTAAAGAATGCTCCAAAGCGGAGGCTTAATTTAGAATAATTCTACATTAAAATTGCATTTTAGAGTATTTTTATTTTATAAATTGCATGTCCAGTTCTTTATAGGAATAAATCAGGTTAATGTCCTGATTTTATTTGCATTATATACTAAAACGATTTAGAAAAAATGAAAAAGGTTTCACTAAATGATATTGCAATTCGACTCGGTGTTTCTAAAACTTTGGTTTCTATGGTTTTGAATAAGCAAGGCGATAAGAATGGGATTAGTCGGGATACGCAAGAGAAAGTTTGGAATTGTGCCCGTGAGTTAAACTATAAACCGAATTTTTTAGCAAGAAGCCTTAGGGTCGGTCGAACCAATACTTTGGGTTTAATTGTTGCTGATATCTCTAATATTTTTTACAGCCGCTTGGCTAGGGTTATGGAAGATGAAGCCGGAAAACATGGCTACAATCTGATTATTTGTTCTACGGATGAGCGTATTGAAAAGGAATTAGATCTAATAGAAATGTTGCGCTCCAGACAAGTAGATGGGCTGATCCTTTCTTCAACTCAGGAGAAAACGGAAGGATTGCAGCAGCTGATCGATGAAAATTTTCCTTTTGTGTTGATTGACAGATGTTTCAAAGGGCTAAAAGCCGATGCTGTTGTTGTAAATAATTATCAAGGGGCAAAAGAGAGTACAGACCACCTTATCGAAAACGGATGCAGGAATATTGGCATATTGGCAATTTCGCCTCTCTATAATTCTGCAATTCAGGAGCGCATCAGAGGCTGCCGCGATAGCTGTGAACAACACGGAATTCAGCTGAACGAACATCACATTAAATCCATTCCCTTTCAAAATATCGAGCTAGCTGTTGAGGAAGCTATTGACGATTGGTATCAGAACGGGAATCCGCCGGATGCTGTTTTTTCTTTAAATAATCGCTTAAGCATCCATTTTATGCAGGCATGTAAAAAACGAGATATTGCAATCCCACAGCAAACTTGCCTCGCCAGCTTCGACGACATTGAGTTTTTTAGCCTACTAACACCTTCTGTTACTGCTGTTGCTCAGCCATTTAAAGAACTTGGGCAAAAAGCTGTAGAGTTATTGATCAACCGTATTGAAGAAAAAGGAAACCAAGTTCCTGGTCAGCAAATTGTTCTGGATACAAGTCTAAAAATAAGGAATTCAACAAAGAAATAGTTTTAATCGCATATTTATCATGAAGAAAATTACCCTGTTTATTTTATTATTTGTGGCTTATCTTGCCAATGGGCAAAATATCCGGCTCTCCGGACTGGTAACATCTGCGAAAGATGGGAATCCGGTAGCATTTGCAAATATTGTTGCCCTGGGACAATCGGGAGGCACTTCCACCGATCTTGATGGCCAATTTGAGATGCAGGTACAGGCAAATACACGTGCAATTGTTGTTTCATGCATGGGTTTTGCCATGGATACGATTCTACTCAAAGGCGAAACGCAGCTTTCTATTGAGCTCATTCCCACAGCTCAACAGCTCGATGAAGTTGTTGTTACTGCCCTAGGGATTTCACGATCGAAAAAAGCATTGGGGTTTTCTGTGCAGGAACTGAAAGGGGATGAACTGCAAACAGCTCGCGATCCAAATCTTGTTAATAGCCTTAGCGGAAAAGTGGCCGGTTTGCAAGTAACATCAACTACCGGAGGTCCAGCGTCTTCGAGTAGGATTGTGCTTCGGGGGAATTCGTCATTTAATGATAATCAAGCACTTATTGTTGTTGATGGTGTTCCCGTAAACAATGAAACCAATAACACAACCAGCGAATGGGGTGGTTTCGATTTTGGAAGCGGAATTTCGGATATTAACCCGGACGATGTTGCTTCGATTTCGGTACTAAAAGGAGCAAGTGCTTCAGCGCTTTATGGCTCGAGGGCGCAAAATGGTGTCATCATTATCACAACAAAAAAAGGAAAAAAATCGAAAGGCTTGGGTATTTCATTCAGTAGTAATACCGAATTTACCAATGCTTATATTCCCATTGATTTTCAGGATACTTATGGCGCAGGTCGAAATGGCCTTTTTGAAGGGCCGTGGAAAATAAATGATGAAGGAGTTCCGGTTTATCAAACAGAAAGCCCTTCGGCTTATGGAAGTTGGGGACCTAAAATGGAAGGACAAAGCATCATAGATTGGGACGGAAAAGAAAATACTTTTTCACCCCAGCCCGATAATTATAGCGACTATTTTAATACTGGTCTGAATACAACCAATAATTTATCGATGGAAGGTGGTTCGGAAAAAATGACCTATCGCTTTTCTTATACGAATATGCTGAATAAAGATATCGTTCCGGAAACGAAAATTAATAGGCATAATTTTAATCTTCATACTGTTGCCGATATCAGTAAATATATAAAAATAGATTTTTCTGCGACTTATATGTACCAAAAAGCGGATAATCGCCTGGGTTTGTCCAATTCCTATAGTGTGCCCAGAAACTATGTTTTTATGCCGCGCAACATTAGTGATGCTTCGCTTCAGAATAATATGATGGATGCTAATGGTTATGAACAAGTATGGTATACCAATTGGAACTGGCAAAGTAATCCCTATTGGCGTCAAAATTATGAGCTGAATGATGATACACGCAATCGCATTATTGGGAATGTAATGGCGAGCATTAAATTTACAGAACGACTAAAATTGATGTTGCGGGCAAATGCCGATATCGGAATTCATCGCTTCAACGACCGACAAGCTTATAAAGGGATTTCCAACAGCCTTGGCTCATATAATCAACGATGGTTGCATAATTATCAATACAATACAGATTTTTTGCTGTCCTATGATAATGAGATCAATGCAGATTGGTCCTATAATCTGAATGCTGGTGGTAATATCTTACAGTATAAAAGGGAAGAGCAGTCGATCTGGACAAATGGAGGGCTCTCGGTTCCTTATTTTTATAATGTGCAATACAGCAACGATCCGGTTGGTACAAACAACTATCTAAGCAAGAAGCGTATAAATTCACTCTATGCTTTTGGGCAAATTGCATATAAAGGTTGGATGTTCGTGGATGTAACATCCAGAAATGATTGGTCATCAACATTGCCGGCAGCAAATAACAGCTATTTTTATCCAAGTGTGAGCATGGGTTTTGTATTTACTGAAGCCCTCGATTATGCTCCGGACTGGCTGCCTTATGGGAAACTGCGTGCTTCATGGGCACAGGTTGGAGGCGATACAGATCCGTATCAGCTGCAATATACTTTCCGTCAAATTGATACATACAATGGCGCGCCCTATAGCGAGATTACCTCTTTTATCCCAAATAAAGATTTGAAACCTGAAATTACTTCTTCTTATGAATTTGGTGCCGATCTTCATTTTCTAAACCATCGGCTGATGCTTGATATTACCTATTATAATCAAAGCACAAAAAATCAGATACTTGCGGCAAGTGTTTCCAGTGCTTCCGGTAGCCGTATGGCGATGATCAATAGTGGAAAAATCAATAATAATGGGATAGAAGTCGAGCTAAATGCCCATATCCTAAAATCGACGAATGGTATTTCCTGGGACGCAAGCCTGAATATTGCGAAGAATAATTCAGAAGTGATTGAACTGGCCGAAGGACTGCCCGCCTATCCTTTGGTAAACCATTGGCGTTTAAGTATTGAAGCCCGACCGGGTCATCCATATGGCGATATTGTTGGCTATGCCATTAAAAAAGATGCTAATGGGAATAAGCTTGTCAATAGTGCAACGGGCTTGTATGTTCGTGATGAAAAACCTACTGTGCTGGGGAATTACACCCCTGATTTTACAGGAGGGTTTAGAAATTCGTTCTCCTATAAAAACATCAGTATGTCATTTCTTATTGATTTTCGGATTGGTGGCGATATGTATAGCGGAACCAATATGTATATGAGTGGATATTCGGGCAATCTGGAATCGACAGTGGAGGGCCGCGACGAATGGTATGCTTCAGAGGCAGCAAGAATAGAAGCCGGTGAAAGCTCTGCAAATTGGGTGGCAACAGGTGGTTATCTTGCAGAAGGCGTTTTTGAGGATGGGTCGACAAATAATATTTACGTAAATCCCGAAAAATATTGGGGGCAGTTTACCGATTGGGGCAATGAAATCCATGAACCATTTATCTATGATGCGACCTTTTTTAAATTGCGTGAAATGGTGATTACCTACAAAATCCCGGATCGGTTTTTAACGAAACTCCATGTTTCAAATGCCAGCGTTTCTTTGGTGGGCAGAAACCTTTGGCTGATATATTCAGGCGTACCTAATGTCGACCCCGAGTCGGCTTATTCAAATGGAAACGGTCAGGGCTTCGAGATTTATTCTTATCCCATGCGCCGTTCATATGGTGTTAACCTGAAGTTCAATTTTTAAATTAGAGGAAAATGAAACAGAATAAAATTAATTATATCATCATTGTTTTCATCGCTTTATTGGGATTTTCTTGCGAAAAAAGCCTAGAAGAACTCAATGAAAACCCCAATGCACCGGAATATGCCAATCCCGATTATCTTTTTACGAATAGCCTGATTCAAGGGGCGGGAGGCTATAATACCTCCGTACATGTTGAACAGTGGGGCTTGATGAACTGGACGCAATCTCTGGCACGCCTCGGTGGGGCAGAAGAGGGCAAAGAATACGAAATGTCCGACGAAAAGAATAACCTTTGGAGCGATTTATATGCCGGCTCCTTGATGAATGCCAGTGCAATTATTGATGTGGTTGGGGATAATGCCGAGCAAAGCAATTTAAAGGCAATTTCAATAATATGGCAAGCCTATGTTTTTCAAAGAATTACAGATCTTTGGGGCGATGTTCCATATGCTGATGCGCTGCTTGGATACGATGAACACTTATTAACACCTTCCTACGATCGCCAAGAGGCAATTTACGATGGTCTCTTTAGTCAACTCGATGATGCGATTGCATTGCTCGATAAGAACAAAGAAAGTTTTGGCACTACAGCAGATCTTATTTATCAAGGCGATGTGGATGCATGGACGCGCTTTGCCAATTCCCTGAAACTTCGTATGGCCATACGCATTAGCGATATTGCCCCGGAAAAGGCGCAACTGATTATTGCACAACTAGAGCAAGCACCCATGATCGAAAGCAATAGCCAATCGGCCTTATTCCCTTATTTCGATTCAAAGCAAAATCCTTTTTATGCCGTCATCCAACGGGGTGAATCTGCCGGTCGTAATTGGCCAAGTAAATTCTTGACAGATTTGCTTCATACTTCTGCTGATCCAAGGCTTCCGGTTTTTTGCCAGCCAACGCCCCAATCGCAGATTTTTGGAATCCCTGCCTATGAAGGTGTTCCATGCCTTGCACCATCAACCAGTCCAATCTGGGATAATTATCCGGAAGATGGATATAATATCAGTAAATCGGGAACATTTTTCCTGCGTCCCGATATGGAAGGCTATTTTTTCAGCTATGCAGAAGTATGCTTCCTAAAAGCCGAAGCAGCCTTAAATGGCTGGCTTTCAGGTGATGCTACAGATTGGATGCAGCTGGGCATTCGTGCCGATATGGAATCATATAAATTGGGCGATAGCTCCTATGTGAATCAGGAGGATATCGATAAATATATCCAGTCGGTAGGAGAGGCTAGCATTGAGAAAATTATCACACAAAAATGGATCGCTTTTACCTTTAAAAATCCGTATGAAGCTTTCGCAGACTACCGAAGAACCGGATATCCTGTGCTTACCGATTATCAGGGAAATATTATCGACCCAGGGCGTTTTCCGAAACGGCTTATTTATCCGGCTTCCGAATTGACCTATAATACAGATAATTATTATCAGGCTGTTGATCAACAAGGTCCTGATAATCAGTCAACAAAATTATGGTGGAATCAATAAATCCGATTAAATTTATGTATCATTAAATATTAGCCTTATGAAAAACATTTCTAAAATTTGTGTCGTGCTTCTTCTCTTCCTGACCGGAACCTTCCATTCCTCTGCTCAGGAAACATCGGCAGGTAATTCCTATTATCTGGATTATGAGACTTGGAATGAGGGTGGCCAGCCCTGGATGTATATCGACTGCGGAAACAACAATAGCTTTAATCTTGGCTATGAGTTTACGCTCGAATGCTGGCTGCGTATTTATGACGCCCAATGGAACCAAAAACTTATGGGAAAAATGACTGATGCCCTAGAAGATGGTTATGTTATGGGCATTGAAGTGCAAGGATTGTATTCTGAAGTGCTTTATCCCGGTGAAGTCGTGGAATTAAAAACCCCCGGAGCATTTCGTCGTGACTCCAGTTGGGTGCATTTAGTAACGACCTATAGTGCCGGAGGAAGCTGTATTGGCTATGTAAACGGACAAAAAGTTTCTGAAATTACCAATGTTCCTTCCGGTCCGGTGCCTTCAAACGAAGCGCCTTTTATTATCGCAAGGGCACCTTGGGGCACATCCTTTATGAGCTTCGGAAATATGGACGAAATCCGTGTATGGAATTACGCACGTTCTGCCGAAGAAATTGCAGCTTCTTTGCACAAAAATATCGCAGGCGATGCACCGGGTTTGGTTGCCTATTATGATTTTAATACTGATGCTGATACCATTGTGCACGATAAAAGCCTGTACGAAAATAATGGGGTTGTGAAAAATGCCGATAACGATTTCTGGGGCTTCGTACCTTCCTATGCTCCGGTTGGTGATGAGCAAATGACAAATCAGACGGATGTGCATGCCATTTGGTATGGGAAAAGCATGGATGATGCTGAATATAATCGCGCCATTACTGATAATGGAATGTCGATGCTAGGAGCAATTCCTTTAAAATCATTTGATTATGCTCTCTTTGGGCATAATGCTGAAACAGGTTTGACCAACGAATTGCTGCCTGAGGATTTTCCCACAGACTTTCAACGCGCCAATAGAACATGGTATGTAAATAAAGGAGGGAATCCAATTGCAGATCTCGTGATAAATCTCGATGCTGCCGGAGCTGGGGAAATGCCGACCGATTATGCATTAAATAATTATACATTGCTTGCACGCTCTGCGGATGATGCTACATTTAAGGCAGTTGCAGCTGCTTCGGAAAAGATGGGCAATGCATATATGTTTAAGTCCATCGCCCTTAACAATGCAACAGAATATACAATTGGCGTTGCTTCCGAAGCTGTAATTAGCGGAGAATCTATCAGCGAATGGAACAACTATAATAATAACATCCATTTCTATCCAAATCCTGCTACTGAAAGCATTAATATTCAAGGTGCTCAGGATTCTTATATCAGTATTATGGATATTTCAGGACGCATTATTGCACAGGAATTTTGTGGGCAACAAACATCAGAACTAAATCTAAGCACATTAGAATCAGGTGTTTATTTTATAGAGTTTAGCAAAGATGATCTAAAAATAAGAAGAAAATTAATCCTCAACTAATCCAAATATCAAAGCATGAAAAAATATACATTTCTCTTGGCTGTTATGCTGTGTGCTTTTATGGCGCAGGCACAACACTCGCTCTATTTTGATGGGCAAAACGACAATGTTATTATCACAAAAAATGAAAGCTTACAAGCCACAAACGCCATAACAATTGAGGCATGGATCAATGCTGAAACATGGCAATCAAGCCTTTTTAAAGGATCTGTGGTATCTAATTCCAATAATATTGGTGCGGATAATGGCTTTGACCTGCGTGCAGGTGAGAACGGAAAAGCAGAATTTAACCTCTCTGTTGATGGTTCATGGGCTTTTGCAACAAGTACAGAAATTATGGAAGCAGATACTTGGTATCACCTTGCCGGTGTTTATGATGGAACATATCTGCGACTATATATAAATGGGATCGAAAGAGCCAAAACCGATGTTAGTGGCGAAATTGGCACTTTCAGGGGAAATTTCCTCGTAGGTGCTTGCCCGGGCTGGACTGGAAGGTTTTTTAACGGGAAAATTGATGAAGTGCGCTTATGGAATACTGCACGAACAACCGACGAAATTCGTACTGCAATCAATACAGAACTCAGTGGTACGGAAGCAGGCCTGATTGGCTATTGGAAATTTAATGAAGGCAGTGGTCTGGTGGCTTTTGACGCAACAGCAAATGCGAATAATGGAGCACTCACAAATATGGACGAGGCTACGGCTTGGGTAGAGAATTTTGATTGCCCTTTTACTGAGCCTGATGTGGGGCCTACGTCATTAATTACTCCGGTTTCTGCAAATTATTTATCTAATAATGAATCCGTTACAATAAGTATTACGAATTATAGCATAGCGGATATTGCCGATTTCGACATCTCTTATTCTATAAATAATGGCGATGCTGTTGTTCAAAATTTCTCGGAAGGAATGGCTGCCTTAGAAACAAAAGAAGTTAGCTTTGATGTTCCTGCCGACCTATCCCAGGAAGGTTTGTATAATTTCACCATAACTACCCAGCTTGAAAATGATGCACATCCAGAAAATGATGAAATTACAGCTGTTGTAAACCATTTTTCCGCAACAGATAATTTTGCGATTGAGTTTGATGGCGTGAACGATTACATCAGGATAGCCGATGACGATGCGCTTGATTTTACAGAAAGTTTATGCCTAGAAGCATGGATTAAAGCCACAGCATGGAAAGATCAGGCATGGCAAGGATCTATTCTGTCGAAAGATGCGGACGAAGGCGGAACACAAACTGGCTATGTAATGCGTGCCGGAAAAAATGGTACAGTGCAATTTGTTGCGACTCCGGGTTGGGACGAAATTGGCTCGGGGGAAATGATGCAGCTCAATAAATGGTATCATGTGGCTTCCGTTTACGGTGATGGCGCAATGAAACTCTATGTAAATGGTGCTCTGGTCGCGCAAAAAGATCATGAAGGCCCATTAAATACAAATACTGTGGATCTGTTGATCGGCGAAGGCTCAGGATTTAGCGGAAGACAGTTCCAAGGCATGATCGATGAAGTTCGTATCTGGAATATTGCCAGAACTGAGGAAGAAATTAATCAATATATTGCTACAGAACTCGAAGGCACCGAAGAAGGTTTGGTGGCATATTTCCCCATGAACGACGGCCTCGGTAATACAACTATTGAAGATAAAACTGGTCATGGGCACATTGGTACTCTAACAAACCTCAATACCTCCGAATGTTGGGTGGCAGGTTTTGAACCTACACAAAATGATGTGGGCGTACAGGCTCTTGCTTCTCCTGCTTCCGGTCCGGTTTGGACAGATACTGAAAGGGTGAAAGCCGTTGTTTCCAATTATGCAATGACTGCCGCTCAGGATTTTAATATTAGTTATCAAATAAATGAGAACGAGATTGTTACAGAGTATTTTACAGGTATTGTGGAAGGCTCAGAATCCTTTACTTATGCCTTTAAGCAACTCGAAGACCTTAGTGGGATGGATCAAGTTTCTATTCGTGTTTTTACTGATCTTGAAAGTGATACAGACAGGACAAACGATACCTTAAGTGCAGAACTATCAAAATCAAATCTGATCACAATTTTTGATCAACAACAGCATAACTTTAGCGATGCAGGACAGTTGCACAGCAGGATTATGTCATTGCCTGCAGATAATTCCAATTACAGCAATATACTACTCCATATCAATCTGGAATGCCCCGAATTTGGCTGCGATCCTTGGGATCAACCTGCCTTCCTCAAGGTGAAAAAAGATGGGCAAACCTATGAACTCGGACGCTATATTACGCCATTTGGTGTGGCTTGCGGCCCCTGGACGGTTGATGTAACTGATTTTCGTTCTATTTTGACAGGATACTTGGAATTTATTTCCTATGTACAGGTTTGGGGCGCATCGGGTTGGCTCGTAACTTTGCAATTGGAATATGTTGAAGGAACGCCCAATTTTGCATATACTGAATTGGTTCCTCTATGGAATACTGATTATCAGGTTTATGGTGACCCAAATGTTTCTTATGACCTGCCGGAGATGGCCGTTCCGATTGAAGATAATGTGGAGCAAGTCAACCTGCGCCTGACAACAACAGGCCATGGCCAGGGAAATACGGACAATGCTGCGGAATTTGCACATAAAATCCACCATATCAGTGTAAACGGAACAGAGAGCCTGGAGCAGGATCTTTGGAAGCCCGATTGCAACCAAAATCCCTGTTCGCCACAAAGCGGCACATGGCAATATGCTCGCGCAGGATGGTGCCCGGGGCAGGAAGTTATTCCAAATGAATACGACCTAACGCAAATGATGGTGCCCGGCAATGATTTGCAACTCGATTATGTACTCGAAGAATATACAAATCTCCTCAATACCGGTTATAATGGTGGATCACATACTGAGCCCTATTTCCGTATTCATTCTTATCTTATAAAGCAAAGCAATACAATGTTGGGCGATGTGTCGGATATCGCTGTAGAAAGCCTTGTTTCACCAGTGACTTCTGCAAACCTCACCGACAATGAAGCGATCACAGTGCGCCTGAAAAACAATGGCAATCAAATTGTTAGTGATTTTGAAATTAGTTTTAAAATTAATGAAGGGCCTGTAGTCACCGAAATGATTGCGCAGAGTATTAATCCCGGTGAAAGCTATGATTATACTTTTGTAGCTACTGCCGACCTTTCCGAAGAAATAACTTATAATATATTTGTAATCAGTAGTTTATCTATGGACGCAGATCCGCAGAACGATTATATTCTTGCAGAAGTAGAACATCAGGCTGTTGGCATCAGCAGCTATGCAATACAACCTGAGCTAAGTTTGGTACCAAACCCGGCAAAAAACCAATGCAGTATTCGTTATAATGGTCCTGATGCTCAATTAAAGCTCGAGATTGCTGATATGCAAGGACGTTGTATTTATCGAGAAGATTTCACTTCCAATAAATTTGAAACTACCGTAGATTTGACCGGATTGAACAAAGGAGTGTATTTTGTGCGCATCTCCGGAGCAAATGGCGTAAAAATCGAAAAGCTTATTCTTCAATAAAAAACCAATGAGAAATATAAAAGCCGTCAGTTTTCTGGCGGCTTTTTTTGTTTTATGCTGCATATCGAAGAGTCAAACAACAAGCGCTGGCGCAAATTTGTAATTTATTTTACAGAGCGAAGTCGTTAAGGGTCACTGCGATGCGATGCATTGAGCCTGCCGAAATGCGATGCATTGAGCCTGTCGAAATGTGCTGAGCTTGTCGAAGTAAGCGTAGTCGATAAGGGTCACTGCGATGCGATGCATTGAGCCTGTCGAAATGTGCTGAGCTTGTCGAAGTAAGCGGAGTCGAAGTGCCCCAAAGCCAAATATTAAACATATAACGCTAAAAACAAACAAGATACAAACATTCGACCTCGCTGAGGTCGTACATTATGGAAGGATATTATTCCATTAACATTCAATCCATCCGGGATTGGCCTGCAAAAAATAAGAGTAAAAAGTGGTGATTTATATCAGAATCCCAAATTAAAACTGATAACGTATTCCATTCTTCAGTTCAAGATCATATTTCTCGTTTTTTGTAATGGGAATGCTGTTATACTTATAATGTACTATAATCCTGAAATATAACCTTTTGATCAGTAAAATTTCCAATTCACTATCGGCGAGAAGCCTATGATCGTTGAAGTCTTTAGCAGATGGTTGATAGTAACATACACCGCTCCAAGATATTCCTTTGTTTAGTTGCCAATCAAAGGACAAATAATTGGTTAAGCGGATATGATTGAGTGTTAATCGTGCATTATTATCCGGGAGCTGATATTCTTCGTTTTCATGCATCGCGCCCACACCCACACGAATACGAATTGAGGATGTAGAATCTGTGTTTAAAGGCATATTGAGTGCATTAATCCGAAGCCCTACGCCCAAAAGTATGCGTTTGTTCAGGTCGATAAATTCATTGTATTCCGTTTGTCCAAAAGCTTCTGTATTGAATGCGCCTTTTAATTTATGAATCCCACGTAGATGAATAAAGCCTTTATTTTTAACTTTTTCACCATTGGCGTCTTTATAATCCATATTACCAACCAGAAAAATTGTGGATTTAAGCATATTATAATCAAAACGAAGATTGGCTTCTGTGGAAAGGTAATCACTATTGCCCTTTTCGAGGCCAAGGTTAAAGCCTATATTCGCTTGAAAGCCCGGTTCGCTTCCGTATTTTCTGTATTTTTCTGTGTTTACTTGTGAAAATATCAGGACAGGGAGGGAAATTAGTAGTAGTGTAATGGAAAAGTGCTTCATTATTTTAGGAGTGTTTTAATATGTTCGATGAGTGCATAAAACTCATTTTCATTATATAAGCGAGTCAGAAAAACGATTGTACCATTTTTATCGATCAATACATTGCGTGTAACTCCCGCTTTGGGGTTCGCATATTTCTCAAAAATGTTAGAACCCGGATCAAGGGCAACAGGATAGCTGATGCCGGTTTGTGCAATAAACTGCTCAATTTTTTCACGAGTTTCATCCTTATCAATGGCGATAACCATCAAGCCTTTATCTTTGAAGGCTTGCCAAATTTGTTTTTCAATTTCCGGCATTTCCCTTCTGCAAACGCCACACCAACTGGCAGTAAACTGAAGCATGACAACTTTTCCCTTCAATTCCGAAAGTTTTATTTGCCTACCATCGGTCAGTTCCATGCTGAAATCAGGAGCTTGATCACCTGTTTCGACAATAAAGCCTCTGTCTTGGGCTTGAAGCATCCATAAAATGCTGAAGAATAAAACGCTGAGGATGAATCTTTTCTTTCCCATAAATGTTTGCCTCCAATAGGCTCTTTATACTATTGTGTCGAAAATTAAAATATGCGCAAAGATATAATTTTGGGTGAATCTCAGTATATGGAAATATGAGTGGACGAAAGCTTAGAGGGGCTTTCTGAAGCACAAGCTGTTGTTTGCCGTAGGATTTTGATGAAATCATGCAATTTTTACACTAATAATTGCTTAAAAGTATGATGATAACCCCCGCCACCATCACCAAAACGGAAATGCTTCTGCGTATCAGGTTTTGCTCCCGGAAATAATGTCCACCAATGATTGTGGCAAAGAAAACGGATGTGCGCTTTATGGAAAGAACCAGCGCAACCGGCCCGGCTTTCATGGCCAGAATATGGGCGTAACGGTAAACAATTGCCAGAACGGCAACGACAAGAATAGGTTTCCAGCTTTGCTTAAATTGCTGTGCTAATGCTCGATGATTTTTCTTTGTGATCAGGAATGCCACAAGGAAAACAAGACTATAAAAAATTTGCTGGAAGGGGAGAAATATCTCCGGTGGGAATCGAAAATCCCGAAGCAGGCTTTTATCAAGTATTGTTGTGGTAGAAAAGAGTGCAATTGCGCCCAGAATAAACCATTGGGCTTTGTTTCTTTTGACAAAATAGAAGGGCGAACGCCAGTCTCCACTTTTGTCGATTTGGAGAAAATAGGTGCCAATAAGCAGTAAGAACATTCCGGCAATTCCTGTACTGCCAATATTTTCTTTCAGAATGAAAAATGCCATAACAGCCACAAGGGCAGGTGTAAAAACCAGCAAAGGCAGTGAATTGCTCAGTTCATTGTATTTGAGACCGTACATCACCAAAAGAAAGGCGCCGGCTCCGAGTATGGATTTAAAGAAAAGCACCAGAACTGAAATAATGGAAATGGTTTCAAAATCAGCATTTAGCAAAAAAGGGAGCGTAAAAACAGCCGTTAGCACCGAAACGATAAGCGAAAAGGCTAAAGGGTCGTTTTTGAGTAAAGCCTTCTTCTCCAGCACTGCTGCTGAAGCAGAAAATAGTGCAGATACGATTGCGAGGATTTGCCACATATTATTCGCTGAATTTGCAGCAAAGTTAATGGATTATAGCACTTCATGTATGATTCGAAAAAAATCCGAAGACAGTTTTCTTTCGAACTTTTTTTTAAATTTGCTCTGATCATAATCTATAGCAAACCGCTTAAGCAACGCAACATCATCGTAGCTGCAGAGCAAAAAAAATAAATACTTCTTTCAGGTCGTAAGGCAAGTCGTACACAATTCAGGGAAAGGATATTCATCGGGATTATCGGTTTTGGTACGCTTGCGGTTTTGCCAGAATAAGCAACAAATGATCCATTTTTCTGATTTTGAGCCAATATCATAGAAAAATATATTTGGGAAGGCTGAATTGCATCGGACAATATTTTGGGTGTAATATCCTGTAAAACAGGGTTTAATAACTAGTTCCCCTTATTCATAACTTAAACTTAACGGCTATAGGCCAAAAATTGAATTATTAAGTGTACTTTTGCCGCCTCAAATTCATAGCATGCTTAAAATACGAAATATAGCCATTATTGCCCATGTCGACCACGGTAAAACTACTCTGGTTGATCGGATTATCGAAACCTGTAATACCCTTGATTCAAGAAAGGAGCATACCGAACTTTTGCTTGATAATAACGAATTGGAACGCGAAAGAGGAATTACCATTACATCAAAAAATGTCTCCGTACAATATAAAGATGTTAAGATAAACCTGATTGACACTCCCGGTCACGCCGATTTTGGTGGGGAAGTAGAACGCGTACTGAAAATGGCCGATGGCGTTTTGCTGCTCGTTGATGCCTTTGAAGGCCCAATGCCACAAACCAGATTTGTGCTTGGTAAAGCCATCGAGCGCGGCTTAAAACCTATTGTCGTTGTTAATAAGGTAGATAAGGAAAACTGTCGTCCCGATGAAACACAACAAGCCGTTTTTGATCTGATGTTTAGCCTCGATGCAACCGAAGAACAGCTCGATTTTGAAACAGTTTTCGGAAGCTCAAAACATGGTTGGATGGGTGAAGATTGGATAGAACCGACAGATAATATTACCTATCTGCTCGATAAAATCATTGAAGTTATCCCGGAACCAATATATCATGAAGGGCCTACTCAAATGCAGGTGGCCTCTTTAGATTATTCTAATTTTGTGGGCCGTATTGCCATTGGTCGTGTTTTTCGTGGCGATATCGAAGAAGGCAAGGAATATATGCTCTGCCGTCGTGATGGCAGCATGAAGAAATCGAAAGTGAAAGAACTATATGTTTTTAAAGGCCTTGGTCGCGAAAGGGCGTCGATCGTTAATTGTGGGGATATCTGTGCAGTTGTAGGTATCGAAGGATTTGATATCGGCGATACAATCGCTGATCCTCTTCAGCCAGAGGCTTTGCCCCGCATTCAAGTGGACGAGCCTACAATGAGTATGCTGTTTACGATTAATACATCCCCATTTTTCGGAAAAGAAGGCAAATATGTAACATCACGCCATCTGCGCGACCGCCTGATGAAGGAAATGGAGAAAAACCTTGCCCTGAAAGTTGAAGAAACCAATTCTGAAGATAAATTCAATGTCTTTGGTCGTGGAATCCTTCACCTGAGTATTTTAATTGAAACCATGCGCCGTGAAGGGTATGAGCTGCAGGTGGGAAAACCTCAGGTGATTGAAAAAGTTATTGATGGACGCAAGTGCGAGCCAATGGAATTGCTTGTTATCGACCTGCCTGAAAATTATGCAGGAAAAGCCATCGAACAGGTGACAAACCGCAAAGGGGAATTGCAGATTATGGAGCCAAAAGGAGATATTCAGCATTTGGAGTTCGAAATCCCTTCCCGAGGCCTTATTGGATTACGTAACCAATTGATCACAATAACATCAGGAGAGGCTGTGATGACCCATCGCTTCTTGAATTATGCACCCAAAAAAGAAGAAATTGTAAGCAATCAAAATGGGTCACTTATTTCTATGGAAACCGGTCAGGCGCTTGCTTATGCCATCGATCGTTTGAAAGACCGTGGAAAATTCTTTATCGAACCGGGCGAGCAAGTGTATAAAGGACAGGTAGTTGGTGAGCATACTCGAAAAATTGATTTGCCCTTGAATGTGATTAAAGGCAAGAAAATGACCAATATGCGTGCTTCCGGCTCCGATGATAATGTGAAATTACCACCAAAACATTCTTTTTCTTTGGAAGAAGCACTCGAATATATCCGTGATGATGAATTCCTAGAAATTACGCCAAAGAGTTTAAGGCAAAGAAAGATAACATTTAAAGGCGTTTAGGAAAACCCTTCCTAATGATGCGTAAAGGCGAATGTAGAAAAATTACTACATTCGCCTTTTTAAATTTAGCTCATGGAAAAACTCAGGAAAACAATGGCAGATTCTCCCTTTCTTCGATGGGGTGTTTTGATTTTAGTGGGCTTTGTGCTCTCAACCAATTATTATTTCTACGATGCTTTTTCAACCCTGAAGGAGCAGTTGCTCAAAGAATTCAACCTGAGTAATACTGATTATGGCTTATTTGTTAGCTTCTATTCCATTCCCAATACATTTTTGCTGATGGCCGTTTTGGGCGGCATCATCCTCGATAAACTAGGCATTAGGCGCACCGGATTTCTTTTTGTTTTTTCAATGGCATTCGGGGCTTTCCTTACAGCTTATGGTGCTTCTGATTATTATCAGAACAATGGTTTTGCACATGGCTTTATGGAGAGTTTCTGGCCTTCCTATTCCCCGGAATTAAAAATGATGCTGCTTGGCAGGTTTTTCTTTGGGCTTGGAGCCGAAACGAGTATTGTTGTGATTAGTAAAGTGCTTGTAAAATGGTTTAAGGGCAAAGATCTGGCCTTGGCCTTCGGACTCAAGGTTGGTTTTGGCCGTTTGGGCACATTTCTCGCGCTACGAATGTCTCCCGTGCTTGCTGCCGATAAACTGAATGTTGCCATATGGTTTGCTGCAATTCTTGTGCTCGCCGGTTTATTGGCATTCTGTGTGTATATCTTAATCGACTTGCGTCACGATCAGCAAAAAGCTGTCGCTGATGGCCCTGAAGTGAAAAAAGTAATCAAGGAATCCTTTAAGATTACGGATATCACTACTTTATTGACCAATCGCACCTATATTTATATCGCTCTGCTTTGCGTTACTTTCTATTCGGCTGTATTCCCTTTTTTGGCATTTGCCCCCGATTTCTTCGCCAATAAGTTTGGGATGACGGCAGTTGAAAGTGGAAATATTGCTAGTTATCTGCCATTGGCCACATTAATATTTACCCCGTTTTTCGGCTTTCTGATCGACCGTTTTGGTCGAAGTGCCACAGCTATGATTTTTGGCTCTTTTGTATTGCTGATCGTTCATTCGATTTTTGCTTTTACGGATATTCATCCATTAGTACCAATGCTGATGCTTGGTGTAGCTTTTTCGCTCGTTCCTGCAGCAATGTGGCCTTCAACTGTCCGGCTTGTTAATGAGCAGCAAATTGGTACTGCTTATGGATTAATGTATTCCATACAAAATCTTGGCTTATGGGCATTCCCATTGCTTGCCGGATATATACTGGATGTGAGTAATGCCGGAAAGACTAGTGAGCTAAACTATACGCCTACAATACTCATGTTTGCTGCTTTAAGTCTTGTGGGACTTTTCTTTGCTTTTATGCTGAAGCGCGATGATATGAAGTATAAAAAAGGCGTTGACCTTCCGATGAATAAAAAGGATTGATCCTATTCCTTTTCAGACTCTTTCAATCGGTCGCAGGATGGAAATTTGGCTGTTTTGTATTTTTTAATCAATATCCTTGGTACAGGGTCATAACCACTAGTGCCCCAAGGCTGGCATCGCCCAATGCGGTTGATCGATAAATATCCACCACGAAAAATGCCATGTTTATGAACAGCTTCGACTGTATAAGTAGAACAGGTAGGAAAATGCCTGCAGGAAGGTGGTGTGAGTGGCGATATGATATATTTATAAATATATACCGGAAACAAAAGGATGGCGTAGAGGATTTTACGCATGACAAATTGTGTTTTGTTCAACTTTGTTTCCTGATTGTTGGTCAAATAGAATAGAAGCGCTTTTTAAACGAACTGCTTTTTCCCTATTGATATTTATGCCAAATGCAATCATAGGGCAAAAATACACCTTTCGTTATAGAAACAGGATAAACCGGGTCTTTATTCTTGTTAAATTCTTGCTATTGAGCAAACCAGACCACAAAAAATAGTATTTTTGATAAAAATCAATATCGATGAAAACAGAGCTAAAGGAATTATTTTTGGTGAATTGGGAGAAATATTTTGGGAGAGCACCATTGCCTATTGTGTTTTTCTTTGAAGAGGAAGCATCGGGAGAGGTGCCAGAAAAGCCCCAAGGACATCAATGCATTATTTGTCCTTTGAATAAAGTTCGTAAGGGAAAAGTCTTGAGTTTTTCTGCAGATGTGCTTGGCTGTGGCGGTGCCGGAATGTATTGTGGGTTTCAGGCTGTGCGGCCAGGATTGGCAGAATTTTTAAGTACAGGCTGCGAACGTTATATTGATACGCCCGAGCATGCAGAACATATGATTGCACAAGTGCCCCATTTTAAAGCGCCTAAAAAATATATCACATTCAAACGCATCGATCAATTGCTGGAAAATGAAGAAGCTGAGGCTGTTGTGTTTTTTGCTCATGGCGATCTGCTTTCGGGTTTGTTTACCTGGGTAAACTATAATGCTAATGATGTGAATGCCGTTATTAGTCCATTTGGCTCGGGTTGTAGCCTCATTGTTACCTATCCTTTGCGCGAAAACCAAAGCGATAATCCACGAGCTGTTCTGGGTATGTTTGATGTGTCGGCAAGACTATGTGTGAAACCTTCCGAGCTTTCCTTTGCCATACCATTGAAGCGTTTTGAAGGACTTGTACAAGTCATGGATGAGTGTTTTTTTATTACCGATGATTGGAAAAAAGTGCAAAAGCGGATACAAAAAGATTAGGGACAATAAATTTAGTGAGCGGAATTTTTTGAGTGCGCACTTAGAATTTTTTAAAAAGCTCTTTGTAGTATAAAAATCTTTTCTATATTTGCACCCCCAAAGCGGATGTGGCGAAATTGGTAGACGCGCTAGACTTAGGATCTAGTGTTGAGAGACGTGGGGGTTCGAGTCCCTTCATCCGCACAATTTCGGTCGTAACTGTCTGGTTCACAGACAGTTACGACGAAACCAAAAAGTGAAAAAAGTGAGTGAAATGAGTAGGTTTATGCTGGGGAGTAAAAAACCAATCTATGAAACTCATTACCAGACCAATAGCAAGGCTTGCCAGCCTTAACAATCGTAAAAAAAATTTGAACAAAGAATGGTATGTTGATTACGGATATCGTAATCCACAAACCCAAAGAATGCAGACTTTCCGCGTCATTAAAGACCTCAATTCAAAAAAATCTTATGTGTCACGAATGCGGGCAGGGCAGAGGCTTGCCGATAAAATAAATGAACAGCTGGAGAATGGATTTAATCCCTTTGAGAATACCAAATATCTTTATGAGGATAAAATCCAATATAAGCATTGTAGCGATAAAAAGACCTATACGCAATACAGTACAAAGAATTTTCATTATTACGCCAATAAATTTTTGGATAGTCTTCATGATATAAGAAAGCCCACTTATACAACCTATAAAAGCAGGCTTCGTGTTTTCCTTCAATTTCTTGCAAAAACAAAAATGGATCAAAAGGATGTTTATCTGATGACGCTTGAACGTGCAGAAAGATTTATAGAATTTGTACGCGTAGAGCGAAAGTGTGGAGGAAAAACCAGAAATGAATACCTAATGCTTATGCGGCGTTTTTTTGATTTCATAAAAAAAGATAGACCTAAATACACAAATTATTTTAGCCAAATCGATCGTGTGAAAGAAAAATCAAAGATCACACAGTATTATACAGATCATAGCATTCAGTGCTTTAAAGACTACTTCATTGAAAATGATCCACAGATGTGGACTGTTGCACAAATGTTATACTATTGTTTTATAAGATTGACGGAATTGAGAAAAATAAAAATCTCTGATCTGAGGCTGGATCAGGGTTTTTTATACATATCTGCTGATATATCTAAAGTGAATAAGGAAAGAAGGCCGATGATACCGCCAGCTTTGCTTAAGTATTTAAAAAGCCTGAATTTGCAGAAATACCCGAAGGATTATTATTTAATCAGTGTATTGAGGGAGCCTGGGCCAAATCAGGTGAGTAAGAATTATATGTATGAGCGGTTCAAAAGAGCAAGAATAGCACTCGGGATTTCAACCGATCATATACTCTATGCCTGGAAACATACTGGCATGGTAAAAGCAGATAATGCAGGGATTCCGATCCGGCATATTCAAAATCAAGCGGGTCATGCTAGCCTGGATATGACTTATCGCTATATGCAAGCGATGCAAGCAGTAGAAAGTGAACCAATGCGCACCAGGTTTCCCGAGATATAAACAATCTTCCTTAGAGGAGCAGTTTTTAAAAAATGGAAGGGCGTCTGAGCCGGATGTGGGCTGTAAAGCACACATGACAGTAAATGACGCGAAGCGGCATTATTACGGCTCAGGAACGCCCTGCCATTTTTTTATCTGAATAATATTTCAATCACATTATCAGAAATTCGTTTTAAAACACGGTATTTTATAGCAGCCGAAGCAGTTGTTTTTTCCGCTGTTCCACCTGCGACCGGTTTAATCCAATTACCGGCAACAGCCTGACCATCATCAAATACACGAAGTTTTCCAATAAACCCAATAGCATCCCATTCAGGACGTTCTAAACGAGGGATATATTCCCTATCAACCACATAGCCTGTATTTAATTTCGGGAAACTATAATCTTCCCAGGAGAGATCTTCCAGGATAAGAGTGCCTTCATCAAAGGGAATTGGTTCTTTATTCGTAGGACTTTCATGGTACTTCCAGATATTGTCCGCTTCATCTTTATAATACTCCTGACCATCTTTGAGAGCCCTTTTCCAGCGGGTTTCCAGTACCTTTCGTCCAAAATCATCTAATTGCCAAATGCCCTGCCATTTCAGGAAATGAGCATCACCAACCACAGCCGGCATAGCAGAAACAATCCCTAAAGGAGCTTCGCCATATTGACTGTATTTCTGTATTTTATCGCCATTTACAAGCTCAACAAAATATCCTGCACGATCTTCCGATTGAGTATTTTGATCATCCCACTCAAAGGTCTCAGCATAATCCGCACCACCACCTGTAAAAGCACCATCACAGGTTACGTTACCATTATCACCGTGTACACGGAAAATATTGTTAGCTGAACCAAATGAAGCTCCAGTATTTCCTAGGACCATATCATAATTTTCTAATGTTTGAGGGCATCTTCCACCAGCGATAGAAGCTTCATTCATTGCTATTCCGCCTTTTCCTGATGCATGTGAATAATTTCCTATTGCTAGTGTATTGGCGCCCTCAGCATGGGAAGCGATTCCATTAGAACTGCAAGAGAATCCTTCGGCATGAGACATTGCTCCTGATGCATTAGTTCCATAACCCTCCGCATGAGCATGTTCCATAGAAGCATTACTTTCTGTTCCTTCAGCATGACTATGAATCCCACTAGCTCTGGTATTATAACCTTCAGTATGTGAATTTTGACCACTAGCTTCTGTAAGTTCTCCTTCTGCATGAGAATAAGTTCCGGAGGCAATTGTATTTTTTCCTTCTGCATGAGAGTAATTTCCTGAAGCCGTGCATCCGTCCGCTTCCAACTTAGTAAACCCTGTTCTCAATACCTCTTTCCAATTACCAGCAATGCTAGAATCTTCAGCAATAAGTTTGTAGGCAGTAGCATTCGATTCCACAGTAACTTCCATCCCTTTAAACGTATTGCTTAAAGTAAGCAAGTCTGCCTCTGTAGCTACGCATAAAAAGGAATCATCATTCTCCCTTAATTTCCCCAATACACTATCGTACTTTGTCTTCATTACACCAGGTTTTTATAGGTTAAATCTGCACGTTCGCTCCATTTGAAGCTTTTTTGAGTTGAACCAAATGCCCATTCTTTTCTAATAATGGATCCGGTAGTGATGCGGCGAATAGCCCAGGAAGCAGAATTTTGAGCAGGATTGCCAATAGCAGGATATCCTTCATAAACAACGCCCTCAGTTGAAACATCAACCAGGGCAGCTTCTTCATTTTTATGTACGTATGGCATAGCTATAAATTTTTTTACAATGATAAATTCAAATCAAAATCAATTCAAGGACAAACTAAACGGTCCAGGCTTTTACTTTGGCTTTCGATATCCCTTTTGTGCTGATGGTGACGCGGATCTCCTCCGGAAGGATAAGGGCATCACCCGTATTCCTGATCTCTGAAAAGTCCAAGGCAGCAAGCTCCGCAGCCGTATAGCGCTTATTAAACTGCACATACTTTCTGTTCGCCCTCCAGTCCATTGTTTGCTTCCAGAAATTCTCCACCAATCCATCCGGGCCATCAAAACTCAGGCGATAATTGCCATGAGAGTTGCCATTCATATCATAGCGACCAGCAGAAGCAAAAGGGAAAGGCTTTGGCAGGATCTCAGGCGGAGTGGTTGGCAGTCCGTTTCCATCACGCATATCGTTGATTATTCCACGAAAGAACAGCAAGCGTGAGCTAAGCTGTTCCTTTTTTTGCCAGCTGTATGCCTCAATATCTGTGCGAGGCATCAGCAGCCATCGGTTTCGAGTAATAAAAGTTGGTGTATGGCCCGGTATGCCCGGATCATACCAGAATGAGACCGGATCCAAAATACGATCATTGCAAGCCGTAGCAGTCAGACTGCTTAACGTATCGCCCTCATCCGTTTGAAAAACAGCCGTATCAGGGCAGGCAGGAATAACTTCATCATTGCCCTCATCATCGGTTTGAAGAAGGTACCAGAGATGCTGGTTTACTACTCGCTGAACCTTGTGATAATCGCCGGGCTCGCCAATGGTTAAAGCATTCTCGCTCATCACATCCGGCGCCCGATAAAGTTCATCCACATTATTGATATCAATCTCATCAGGATAATAATCATCCCGCCCCTGCATGTCGATATTAAGAGACCATGTTTTATTCTCCTCCGGTGTAATGACAAAGGAATCCTTTTCGATATCCCCAATATTGGTGATTTTTCCGTTTTTCAATAAATCATCAAAATTGCGCAAAGAGAGAGTATTCTGTTTCGTGTTGACAAAAGGCCAGACATTAAACAAGGTGCCCAAATCATCGAGAAGTTGTTTCATGCTGATATCCGGCACAAGCTGACTATAATTGAATTGAGTGGCCGAATCAACATTCACCAGGTGATTGTTCCAAAGCAAGAGGGAATTCAATTCACTGTCCTGTTTGAATTTATTATACGATAAATCCATGCCGATATGCTTCACAGCAGCATGTAAAACAGTGTTCAGATAAAGGCTTATTTGCAGATCACCCGTAAAACTATTTTCAAGCCAGTCCCATTTGCTGTATATTTTGTTTTTAAAGTAGCCCGGAAAAATAGCAAAATCACTATGAGGAAATCTTAAATTGATGCAGTTGTTCAGAAATTGAAGTTGGTCCTCCTGATGATCGCCCGGAACAACATAAGGATCCCCATAATTGATTTCACTAAGTTTTAAATCCTTCAGCTCACTAAGAAGTTTCCCACTATCCGATTTAAAATAAGCCTTGAAATATTTTGAAGCAGTCTCGCTTACAACAAGACTGCCCTCAAAAAGGGGGATTCCTTTAAAAAAGATTTTTGAAGGATATTCCAGAACAATACTATCCTTCTTTTGAATCCGGTTTGCAAAAGAAAACACCTTTTTGTTTTTCGGACTAGCAGGAAAAGTAAAAGGAAAGCTATAAGAACCCTCACCGGAAGCCATTGGCGAACGCAGTACCAGATTAATGCTAACATTGTCCAGGTCCAGCTCGGTATCATTAACAATAATACTGATCATGAAATATTCCCTTTAGCCAGTATACGCCAGTTTCCATACACTATACCATCCTCTGTTCCCATGCCATCAACAGTACCTTCACTCTGCAGAATCATCCATTGTTCAGTGGTAATCGCAATCAGGCTAGCGCTGTCATCAATACGTTCGCCAGTATGTGGAGCAAGAGAAAAAGTATGAGAGCCACTATTGATAACCCTGATATGATAGATGCGCCCTTTGCAGGCAGTCGCTTGTGGCAAAGTAACGGTTTTGCTCCCAGATTCAAGATCCACAACAACCGAATGATGCCCCCAACCTAAAGTTGTATTGCTGGTAATTCGATGAATAGGCGCAGCATAGCTACCACCCGAAGAAAGCATCCCGGTATGCTCAGAAGTCTTAGTCCCGGCATGAATGCCCCTAGCTCCAAAAAGCTTTGTAGCCATCAGATAAGCACCAAGTTTAATCAGGTCTGTACCCGTTGGATCAGCATCATCATCATAAAATTTGGGTTCATCGTTCCGGTCTTCAGCGAATGGCCTGAATGACATGCGTGTGCCGCCAGTCTGGATATAACCTTGCAGGATATGATCCCCCGGAAGGTATCCGCTTCCACCCGAAGCAGCATCGATCCAAACCAGGTTTGTGCCGTCATTACTCAGGACTTTGCCGGAAGTAAGCGAGCTGCCAAAAAGCCAGTTTTTTATCCAGCCAAAAAGCACTAATAAGGTTGTGCGCTTTTTGCGTGGATAGTCAGAACGATCGAGGCCAATGTTGGCATCTTGATTATAATCATCCGTATAATCGTGTTGGTAAAGTCGTTGATTTGCCATTATTGATAAATTTCCAGATTATTAAATTCGTTGATTATCTCTTTATCGCCATCATTGCTGATCAGCTCATAGAATGTTTCAGCATTCGACACAGCAAAACGGCGGCTGCGATGTTTGTCTTCCCAGGACTGTTGGTATGTGAAATCCACATCAAACAAAAATTCCCCATCAGCATATTTTTTGATTTTGCTGCTAGTAATCATAATGGGAACCTTTATCCCATCAATGATTTCGTAGATCTCTTGAGAAAGAAAAAACTCAATCATCCAATCAACAGCTTCGCGTGAATCGAGCAGTATATTTCCACTGTTTGCCGTATTGGAATGCACAACATTATGATCCCATGTTTGGGTTTCGGGAATCTCTTTATTCACTAGGATTTTCTGTTTAGAAAAAGCCTCAGAATAATTGTTTTGCCCCGTAGTGCGCAGCGTATCATATCCGGATAGGCTATTTCGGAACAGAAATGTTTTCTCCTGAAAATAGATATTGCGGTCGATCTCATAAGAACGGATTTCACTGATGCGTTCATTATCCTGGTCACGAAGATATACCGAAAAGGATTCCAGGGAATAACCTGAAACAAGCGCATCCAGGCTATTGGTGTCCGGAGTAATCACAAGCTCATGAACACAATAAGCCTCAGGATAATCGAAGGTCACCAATTTTGTTTCAACATGACCCTCACTGAAATTGCAGGTAAATTGCAGCTTCAGCTGAGAAACCGATTTCGTAAGCATAAAAAACAATCGTTCCGGCTGATCATAACGGATCTTTTTATTATCCGGTTGATTGGTCAGGAAAATCATATGCTCATCAATCAGGCTTTTGATGTTCCAGTTTTGTTTGCGCATAAAGCTGTCCAGCCCTCCCGCGAGAGCATAATAAACATCAGAAGGGCTGTAGAGTTTTTTCACCTCAAAATCATAAGCATCAGCAAACTGAAGCTGGAAAGCCTTCGCAAAATCAGAATGAATAATAATCGAAGAAGAGGGTTCAGGCCATGTAAAAGAAGGGTTGCATTCCGGCAATAGATATTCAGCAATATCAATAATTGCCAGGCCATCATCATCAGGCGTGAGCAGATCCTCCCCATAAGTGCCCGGATATGGCGATTCGTTGATTACCTTAAGCAGCAATTTATAGTTATTGCGGCGGCTGTGATCCGTGCCCGCATAGCGAGTATTTGTAAGGCCAGTAATCGCGTAAATATTAATTGAAAGGCTGAACGCTTCCCCTTTTTCTTTCGCAAAAAGATAGATGCGCCTGGAGCTGTATTCGGAGTAGATTGTAAAATCACGCTCCAATAGGTAATTTTTGCGCAAATCCTCAGCAAACTGAATCAGGTAATCAGCAATAGTGATATCAGGATCCCCATTACGGATTGTGAGACCATCATCAGCATCCAGTTCACGGACCACAAAAGTAATATCGTGGCTACTCCACTCAATATGTATTGTACCATCCAGGGAATTAAGCACATCATCCAGATGAAAATAAGCATTAGCATAGCTGCCCACAGAGGAAAATAAGCGATCTGTATGCAATTTTAGTTTCACCGGATTTCCGGCCAAGACTACTTTATCAGGAGAATTTTGCAGTGTGATCATAAGGCAAAAATCTAAGTTTTGCTCAGCGATTAAAAGGACATATTAAAAGCCTTAGGGATAGCAGCGGCATCCTCAACCGATAGGGGGAGATATAGCGGAAAGCCCGGCGGTAATCCGCAAGGCCCAAAAGAAAATATTTGTGATTCACAGTAGATTATTTAAATTTGTGGTACAAGAAACAATAATTATAATGAACCCTCAAACCCAAATAAGCTGTTTCGTTGATCGGAAGTGTGTTATAGGATATACTGTTTCGTATAGAGCAGGTGTGTTGGTGATGGGGGTGGGTTATGCACTGTAGTTTTGTGCAAGCTTATTGAGCCATCTGTCAACAAAATAACATGGATAAAGAAAGAGCAGAAAAATTGATTTTAGAAAATCTCCAGACAATAAATTCATTGGAGAATAAACCTAATTTGAAATGATAATTAATGAAGTTAACAATCATGATATTGAAAAATTCAACCATGATTTTATTTTAAAAAACGTAAGAAACCCCTTGGATCAGTTTGGAGGTATCGCATGAAAATTTTTGAAATAAAAACAACAAAAGGTGAATATATCAGCGGTATTGCGTTGGATATAGTTACTAAAGGTGAACATATAAGTAGTTGTACGCAATTTATAAAATGAAGTATCTATTAATAATAGGGTTTATCTTAATTCAATTCGGATGTACTCCACTTTCGAAAATTGGAATTGAAAATTGTAATATAGAAAGTATAGAGAAAAGTGATTTTTCTGTACTAAATGGTATTTATAAAAATCAGCATGACACCGTGGTTGGTGAACTTAAACACTCCCCTGGAAATGGCTTCGATGAATTAGAAAGGCTTTCAATATTGAATCAACTTTTTCTATCTGTACCTGAATCGGCTTGGAGAGATAGTTTAGGAACTATAATTGAACCTGACGAAAAATTTATTCAAATTGAATTTATTGACTCGAAAAAAGCTTATGTAAGCTTCCATCATAACAATGACCTCATTTTTACGAAGAAAATTCGTGGTAAATTTAAGAATGGATATTTTTATTTAAGACCTAAAGGGTTTATTATTCCTCTAATACCCTTGATATTTGGATACAATTTTCAAAGAACAAGAATCGGAAAATCAGGAGATTATTTATTAATAGATTACACTGTAAATGGATGGGGATTTGCTTTAGTTGCAGGTTCTTCTGACAAAGGGTATGCATCTTCAAGATATAAAGTGATTAAAAGAAAATGAAAAAAAGCGTACAACAAAAAATATAGTGCATTTGGCAGATAGTGCTAATAATTAAGATAATAGCAACAAACAAACAAAGTAGTAAATTGAAAATTAGGAGCGTTGAAATGCCAAACCCACCATATTCAAACCGTTGTACACCATAATAGAGACAAGATATACTAACGAAATCATGAAAGGGAAAAGTGAATTTGATAAATTTTTAGAAGGATTAACAGATCATGAACTTTCTATCTTTATAACATATAGATATTATGGGTTTCTCGAGAATTCTAGGAAAAAAATAATGGATGAGATTAAAAAAAGGAAATTGACAAAAGAACAGTTAATTGAACTTCATACTCAACCATTGAATTTAGAAATTAAAACCAAATTATGTCAGCGATGTGGATCAGACAAAGTATTTACAGAAACTGATATTGAACAAAAACCAACAAGGACAAACATGACGAGAGAAGTGGCCATTGATACTACAAGATGCAGACTTTGTGGTTATAATCCGGCAAAAGAGTCCCCTAAGAATTTATTAGACAGAATTAAAAGAATTTTTAAAAACCATACAACTGAGAGAACAATTAGAATTTTTGATTGGACAGGAGATAGATATTAAATTACGGTGTACAACAGCAAATCATAGCCCATAGCCGTTTTAGTGCTACCAAGACAAATAATTACTAAATTTGAAAATCATACAAACCAAAATACAAAATACAAAGAAACGGCTACGGGCCATATTTGCAAAACGTTAGGCTTAATGGAAAGAAACGCAATACAAAATTGAAACTATGCATATAGAAATTAACGGACATAATTTTTCAAATCTTGACGAATTCTATGATGAGATAGAAACCAAATTGACTAAGAATTTGGAATTTAAGATAGGTCGTAATTTAGATGCATGCAATGACGTTTTAGCTGGTGGATTTGGTGTTTTTGATTGCGAAGAGAAGTCTGTTGATTTAATCTGGATTGATTCAAATAAAAGCAAGTTGGATTTAAATGAAAAATACAATAATAGTGGAAAAACGATTTTTGAAATAATCATTGAAATAATCAGAGACAATGACCATATAAAATTAATTCTCAAATAGAACTATTGAAAATGCAGGATTTAAGTCAAAAAGATTTTTCGGATTTCATTAAAAATGGATTACTTAAAGATTTTCCATATTTTTCTGATTATATAAAAATCAAGGATGATATTTTGACAATTGAATATCCAAGCCAAAAAAAGACTGCAACTTTCTGGATTACAACACAAGATTTAGAAATTACAATTGGATTTGATAATAGCGAAGGAAATTGCAGTTGGCATACACATATGAGTTTATTTGGAGCTTATGAACCTGTAGACGAGCTGAAAACTTCGATTGAATTGATTAAAAATGTTTTTAATGGAATTGAGATTTTAGTATTTGAATCAGACTCTATCATTTACTTGACTAAAAATCCAGATGAAGAGATTTCAAATGCAGAGAAAAATCAAATTCTTGAATTTAAAAAATGGACTGAAATATAGAATCCACTAAGCCTAACAAAAAACATAGTGTATTTGGAAAATAGAGTAATAAATGACGATATTAGCTATAAATAAAGTGAGTGGTAGATTGAAAAATAAAGGTTTCAAAAATCCAAACGCACCATGTTTCAAACGTTAGCAATCACCCCACCATCCTCGCCCCATCGAGATAAAGCAAAAAGCCCGGAGGTAATCCGCAAAGCCCTAAGCCCCTACATCTTTGCGAATAGTATTCACCTCATTAATCGAATCCTCTACCTGTGTATAGCTAATATTGGCCAAAATACCATTGGCAAGAATTGCATTTAACTGACTGATTGCCGCAATCATTTGCGGATCAGTAGTAGGCTGTTGTGCCGCTTGATTCCCAAGCATTGTGCCCGCATTTCCTTCCGCAAATTGCTGTACCCCGATGGTATGATTAATCGCATTAATCAGAGCAGGGGTATTCAGGATCCTGTCCGTATCGGGACCACTAAACACCAGCTCGCGTTGGTTGTATTCCGACACCAAACCAAGACCGGGGATAAAGGTCGGAGAGCTGTATATACCTGTGTTCCCCGGGGAAACCTTTGCATGATAGTTGCGGCCATCCTTTGCGCCAATCACATCCAGGTAGTTTCCCGCAGCAAATTGCATAGAAGCCACAGAAGCCACAAGACCGCCAACCTGTGCCATAAAACCAAGGATTAAAGGAATATTCGCAGGAAAGGGCGCAGCAGCAGCCGTTTTTGCTTTTCCTTCAGAAATCTTCATGCCAATAATCCCTAAAGTAATAGCCTGTTCACGTACTGCCATAGCCTGCTCAGCGATGAGGGCCGCTTTATGTGCAATAGTTTGTTCTCCAAAAACATTTTTAATAATGCCCAATGTACTCATCCATTGAGATTTTTTGACATCAAAAGATTTACGGTCCATTGCAGCAATCCGATCATTGTATTCAGATTGGGAAATTAGATTCTGAGCTAATTGCTCCGCCAATAATTGACGCTGATATTCATCCGTTTCCTCATACATTCTTCGCTTGTATTCTTCCTCAAGAAGAGCCTGGGCCAGTTTAGGATTAGAAGCAAGCGCAAATTCATCCATTGCTTGTACATCTTCCTCTTCTGCCGCTTCAGGTTCCTCAGGATTTTCTTCCAGCCAGCGATTTTTTTGCTTGCGCCAGATCATTTGTTCCAGTTGCCATTCCTCAAATGTCTGCCCTCTATTGTTGCGTACTTCTTTATTGCCGCCTCCTCCGTTACCAGCAGCCGGATCAGGATTTATATAATCCGGATTATCCGTCACAAATTCCATTAAGGCTTCTTTCTGAGCCAGTAAATTTTTCTCCTCTTCCCGTAAATTGCTGATTGCATCCGAAGCGTTTTTATAGACCATTGACGAAACATTGCCAAACGACATCATGCTATTTTTCGCCTTCTGAAAAAATGTAAGTTCTGCCCCATTCGCCTGAAGGTCCAAGAGCTTTTTTTCAATCTCAACAAGCTTATCATAAGCAGCCTGAGCCTTTGCTTTTTGCTCAATTGCAGCAATATATTTTTCAATCGCTGTAGTTGCTTTATCCGTATTGATTGTTTCAAGATCAAGATTCCCAAGGTATTCAGGAGAAATATCCCGGAGTTTTTGAATAGCAGCCAGCCTGTCTTCTTTCGATTTCGTTTCATCCCTAGCCACTTTAAGCAAGGCCTGAAGCTTCACTTTTTCATCAGCCACAGCCTTAAGCCCGGCATTCTTCACCTCATTCATTGCCTTTTGCGCCGCAGCAGCCTCATCCAGTTTTCGCCTATAGGTTGCCAGGTACACAATAAGAGTAGCCACAGCAGTAGCAATAAGCGCATAAGGGTTGAGTTTTGATGTCAGGTTAAATAAGCGCATTGCCGCCGTTGCCCGAATTGTGTTTCCGGTTAAAAGTGCCTTTGCAGCCGCATATAATAAAGTCCCTGATCTTAAAGCAGCAGTCCAAATTACTTGGGCTTTGCTTAAAACTAAACCAATGCCTTTCGCACTATTATGACGGGTTTCCCATAAAACAGCAATTTTAGTCGCAGCAGTATAAGTAGGGATTGCCACAGCAGCAGCAATAATAATTCCCCTGTATTCATTAAATATTTTAATGCCTGCCATTATTGCCTTTACCAGATACGAAAAAGCATTTGTGCTGAAGGTCATGGCAGGGGCAAGCTTTTCCCCCAATTCGATCGCAATAAGGGCAAAACGGTTTTTGGCCTGAGCAAGTTTCGCAGCATTATTGTCCGTGTTTTTTGAAGCCTGCTCAATCGCGATATTGGTCCCCGTAACAGCATTCGTATAACGGATAATATCTTTTCTGTTCTGAACCAGCAGTTCACCCATTTTTGCATGCTCAACACCAAAAAGATCCGTAGAAGAAGTACCGGATTGGTACATTTTTTCAAGCTCCATGATGGCGCGGTTCAGATTAAAAACGCCATTCACATAACCAATCCCTTTTGCCTTCATTTTTAACAGCACTTTATCAAAGCTATTCCCCGCCATTTCAGCACGCGAATAAGAAGGGGCAATGGCCTCAATCGCACCGGTAGCTTCCTCAATCTGAATGCCCATTAATCGGGCAGTGGTACCGGATTTTTCATAAGCCTTTGTGAGATAAGGGATATCTGCCGCACCCTCTTTAGATCCCGCAGCCATGGCATTTATTATTCGATCCGAATCTGAAGCCTCCATTTTAAACTGGTTCATGGCCATTGTTAGTCCGGCCACAGCAGGTTCCAGATCAGACTTTGCCGCCTCGCTCAGGATAATAGCATCTAGGGTTACATCATGCAGTGCCTCTTTGTTTTTTAGCAACTCAGGCCGCTGACTACCCACCTTTGTATATGCATCCACAATAGCATCAGCAGACTGCTTAATTCGGATATTGCCCTCAACCGTATCAATAGAAGTTTCTTTGGCTTTTTTGCTCAACCAATCCAGCTCTTTGCCCATGAGTCCGGTGAGAGCAGAAAGATTATCAACACGTTCCTCAAAATTATTGGCCATATCGATCAGCTTACGAAAGCCGATAAAAACACCCGCAAAAGTAGCCGCCCACATCGAAAGCAAACCAAAATAGCGATTAAAATTATCCGCCATTTTGCCAATGGAAAAATGAGTTTTCACAGCAGTTCCCCGCAGTTCTTTCATGCGGTTTTTGACAGCAGTCAATTGTTTGTCCAGTTTTTTATATTCCGGCAATCGCGGATCCATATGCCGCATCATAAGATTCAACTCACGCTGACGGTTTGTGAGTTCCTTTAAGGAAAGCCCGGTGATGCCAATCTTCTCAAGCACATTATCATATTGCTGCTGAACCGTTTTTAAGCGCTTTGATTTCTCAATAAATTCCTGAGAACCTTCCGGGAGTTTTTTCAGTTCCCTTTTCAGCTTATTGGCTTCATCAGTAAGCTTGCGAAGGGACACCCTGCTTTGGTCATTATTCACAACAATTTCGAGTTGTAGCCTGTCTATTTTTAAGCTCATAATTTAATCTCAGATTTTTGACGGTCAAGGATTCTTTGCAGCCTGGTTTTTTCATGCTCTGTAAATTCAGAACCCAAAACACCAAGCAGTCTATTGATGGAACCATACACATTGCGCGCATACCAGCGTGTATCTTTTTTCTTTTTGCGTTTGCGATTGGAGCGCAAACCAAGGATATCGCGGTTGGCCTGTTTGCTGTCCCAGATATTTTCGTTTTGGCTTTTTTTATGGAAGTTGATTTCGATGAAACGGCCATAAGCAGGGAAGGTGAATGTTAATACCGGATCAATCCCGTATTTTTTCACACGGTAATTAATGCCTTCAATAAGCTTTCCGGAATCGACAAGGTTTTTTTGCTCAATGTCATCAATAAGCAGATCAGCAAGATATTCCCCGTGTTGATCAAGTACTTCCTCGATGAAAGCAAGCTCCAATTCATTATATTTTCCTTCGCTCATAAAGCGAAAGTAGGAAGGGAGAGAGGGCGTAAAAAGGACAAAAAAAGCCCGCTGAAGGCTCAGCGGGCAATGTTTTAGTTTAATTCTGAAGGTTTTTCAACCTCATAAAAGACTTCAGGATCTGGTTCAGCGGTAACGAACTGATCGTTATCGACCAAGACCATATAATCGGCTATAAGGCCACTTCCTTTTTGAAATTGCCATAAGGCTTCTTCATCGATCCCTTGAGTAGGGATTTTGTTGCGATAAAATTTTGGAGTGTGTGATTTTGACATAATTAGAATATAAGTCCAGGTTCGGAGCTGTCAGGTTCACACACATGATGAGAGACCCCGGGGCCTTACGGTAACCCGACTCCGAACTGATTCTTTGACTTAAGTGTGTGATTCGACAGGGCAAAAATAAAAAAATCCCTCAGAAGAGAGGGATAAGTGGGGGAGGAAAATAAATCTTTATTGTATGAATAGAGTTTGCAATTATAATTCAGAGATAAAGCCGTCAGAATATCAGCAAGAGTATTCTTGTTACAAATTATTTTTCTTTCCAATAATCCTATTTTTTTCCATTGTTCTGAAGCCTGTATATCCGGCATATCCTACGCCAAAAGTAGCCCAGAGACCATCCGGAAGTGATGAGAGCCAGCTCTTCATGCCCGTAGCAATTGCAGAGGCCATATCGGGATTAAAAGCCGCAAGTATCCCCATCGGGATGGAAAAGAGTATCAATGCGTACATAACATACATAAAGCTAGGCCGAGCTCGGCTTGTCCAGGGATCTTTACTCTGCGCCTCTGCTAGCATCACGCTCATTTTCTGTTCCACATCCTTCAGCTGGCCTTCCTGCTGTTGTTTTAGCAGCTCCAACTTTAGCCGTGCCGCTTCATTTTTATCCGGGAAAAGCTTATCGATCAAGCTTCCCCCGAGGTTTAATATTCCCTCAATCATAACAGCTCCCTATAGGTTATCCAAACATCTTCACCAGCCTCCAAAGCGGCTAATACTTGAGGATAAAGCCTCTTGTATGCGTTGCCGCTTGCACCAATAAAGCCCTTCATTTTGCCCAGGTTGCTTGTAGCTGTCTGTCCAACAAGCAAGCATCCGGCAGTGTCATCCTCATCATTCCCGATGTGGATCAGGACATATTGAAAATTAGGGACATCAGTAATATGCAGCATCCCTTTATGCCAGGAGCCATATTTTTTGCCGTAGCGATTGTGAAAACCGCCAGTTTTACGCAGTTTTACCTGATACCGACCTTCCGGTATTCTGGTTTCGCCCATCACCTTTACGGTTCTTTTTTCATCCTCCAGCGTGAAGCATTCAAAAGCACCATTCACGCGCAGGATCCCCAAAGTATCATCATTTGATGAAGAAAATCTAATTACCTCTAATTCCATAACTTATGATTTTTTAAATTGTCCATTCGTATCAAATTCCTTAAGCCGTTTTAGCAACCAGTTCGGAACCCATTTTGGATTAATCGCCCCAAGGTTCTCCAGGATACTTATAGCCTCTTTCACCAGTAAAGCAGAATACGCCAGGTTATCCGCCCAGCTGAAGAGCCCGATACTTTCCCCTTCAATAGTGAAATGACTCAGCACATGAGCAAGAATAAGCACACTCATATAGCTGATGATTTTCATTAGTATGCGGCCAAAAGCACTACTGCTGATTTGATGGTGTTTCCAGTACTTGATTATTCCGGTGATCGTATCAAATAACATTAGGATCACCAAAAAACGAAGAAATTCCCAATCGCAAAAAGCGTATTTTTCGAGGAACTCCAATAGAGGCGTAAAAACAGCAGCTAGTGTAAAGGTGTAGAATTGCTTTGTCATAATTAATATCCCATTGTTTTGACCTTGAAACTTACGCTCCAACCATCGTGACCCATGAAATTTCTTTCCGGATCGGTATGAAATGAGTTTAGGTCGATTTTGTCAAAAATATCATGAAAGGGAGCCTCTTCATCCTCACGTTGATCGCGTAAATCCTGTTTGATCTGTGCCGTAACATCCATCATCATATTCATATAGCTCATCCGGCTGGCATAGTCGCCCATTTCTTCCGTTGGCATTAGAATGAAAAACAGTATCAGGTTTATTTCCCCATAATTATCCTCATCCCGGGCGTCTCCTTTGCTGCTTGGGATTACAACAGCCGCAAAAGGATAACTCTCTTGTTTCAGGTCTTCAAAAACATCGCGTAAATCGTTTTGGTTAATGACCATAGAGGAATCATTCACCTTCTCGAATTTAAGGGCGAGGTATTCAGTCCATTTCGTAAGTTTGCTGAAAAGGATCATCTTTTTTGCCGTTTATAGGTTTCCAATTGAATTTTTCGTTGATGGTATAAATAGACCAGGATATCATAAAGCCCCTGATTGGAAGCCTTCTCGATATCGCCCCAGATGCCCGCTTCAGCAATTTTAAAGAGTAAGCCGGAGATTCCGGTGCCGGTATCGATGGGTTCATCACCGGGGAAGCTTTTGTATAAAATTGAAAGGTCGATTGTATTGCCCTCCACTTCAATTTTGGCAGACTGAAGAAATTCCAGGCAGCTCCAGAAAAACAGATACACAGCATAGCGCTCCGCTTCCGGCCATTTTGCAATCCTTGGAATCAGGAGCAAAGCCTTGGTTTTGTCCCACTTTTTGCCCCTATAATAGAGCGCAGCAATCAATTCATTCAGACAATCCGGGCTGTGGTTAAACTCACGAAAAGCCACATAAGCATCCTTATACTGTTGGAAGCTAATATCCTGAAGAGCATCCGCCGGGCCATTCAGTCCGTGCAATTTAGGCAGTGGATTGCATACAAAACCATGCTTAAAGCGCACAAGGGTTTTCCTATCCTTCGTTTCCCCTTCCTCAATCAGAAAATTGATGAGTTGATCAGCAAGTTCAGCCACATTAGAACAGATATAGGCTTTTTCCTCCACCTTCAAACGGCGATATATGTAGCGGTTTACATCCACATCCATAAAGCGCAAAAGCATATGTTCGCGCAGTTCCTGAGGAGAGAGCAGCCCGGCCTAAACTTTCAAAAACAGCTCCGCAAAAAAGACAAAATCCTTGCCACTCATCTCATCAAAAGCGGAGGGGATTTCCTTGCGGTATTTTGCTTCCGGGATCTCGATCAGGTTCATAAGCGCACAAATTTTGTTTCAGGATCTATTTTATTGATTTCAGGGCTTTCGTATTCTTCACCCGCAGCATCACGCGCCAGTTTGGCCAGGTGCTGTTCCAGATATTTCATTTCCTGTACAGCATCTTCCCGTAAAGCAGAAGTCAATTCGCGGCGGGCACTTAGCCCGTATTGGTGCTTTAGCTTGTTGACAATACGGGTGTCGAAATACTCATGGAAAATACCCGCAGGCATAAGATTAATAGCCAGGCGCTGAACAGCCGTTGACATGGTAAAAAACACCAAAGGAGTGCGGATCAGTTCCAAAAGATCGCGGTCAGCCTGATCAAGATCATTGTCCATCAGCTTTTCACGAAGCGTATCGAGCGCCTCAGAAGTAAGGACCGGAGCAATCATTTTGCGTTGGTTCTCCAGGATAAAAGGCAATACGGTGATAAAAAAGCGGCGGCTTTTATCAATAGGAAAAATGCTGTCAAACATTTCGGCAGAACTCACTAGGGCTTGCTTGCTGAGTTTATATGCCTCAGATCCTCCCCAGGTTTCGCCAATGGTGTTGATCGGATCAGTGCTAAGCTGACCATCAAGCCAATGAATCAGTCTGTCCGTGGTTTTATAGGCCTTATTCAGGATGGCTTCCTCATCGCGGACCAGCAGCCATTCAAAAGGGATCTTTTCATGCTCCGCATCAATTTTGAATTTCCTTCCTGTTTTCTCATGAGAAACATCATTCGTACTCGAATAACTGTGAAAAGCCATCAGCGCCACAGGAAAGCGCATATGATCCACCAGCAGATTCAGTACTTTTTCTTCTGCACTGGGGTTCAGCGAACCATAAGCAGAGCTATGATAAAAATCATCAGCCAGTTGGTATGTTTCACGGCCAACGATTTTGATCAGATCCTCTTCAGCCAGCATTACATCCATCTCTAGATCCTTAAAGCGGTGCGAAGAATAAATAAAGCTGACATACTTTTTCAGTTCGTCAATGGCTGTACTATCGTTTCCTGATCTATTAAAAAGCATAACTATTGGTTTTTGATTCGGTCATCAGGATTCGTATTCTCTTCCACCAGGACATTATCATGATAGAAGCCAAGCTTGATGTGCTTTTTCCCCGGAAAATTTGCAGCAATAGCCTGATTGATATCCTTGCAAACAATACTTTCGGGAATATCCACACCAGTACTCAGGTACAACTTAAAAGCATAAAGCTGCTCCGAACCGGATGGCAGATTTCCCTCATGGGTGATGTTCGATAGGGCAGGATGGAGGCCAAGCCCGGCAGTTGTTTCAAAACCCGCACGCTTTGAAATATTGATTTGGGCATCAATAAAATCCTTCACTTTCTGATCCAGTACTTCCACTTCCCAACCAACATATTTATCCCCGAGCTCGTCATAAATGGTTTCCGTGGTAATCATTTTCCCCACGCGTGAAATCCCCGAAAGCGCTTCCGTAAAAGCCTTAAAGGTTGCATCCTTTAAGTCTTCCAGCATCTTATCCGTATATTTTTTGCCCTTTAGCTCGCAATTGGATTTCAGCTCCTCCTCTTTTCTTTGCCAATAAATGGCCGGACTTTTAATGTGATATTTTATTGCCGCAGCATTCTCATTAAAATTCATCAACAGCTTACTGATGGAGCTGGATAAACGGATCCAGTTGATAGAGCCATTAAACGAAGGCCGACTGTATTCGTTATCGAGCGCAAAGCTGTACATATTGCTGTACTGCATGGAAATGCTGTACCGAAAAGGATCAAAGCGGTTAAAAATTGGATAAGCGACCATTCCACTCCAGGGCCGGTCATAGTCACCCACAATAATGTGCTTGATGTTGTTGGCAGCATCAGGCCATTCCAATCGTGAGAATACGCAGCTCTTATGAACCAGATCACGGATAAAAGGTTTATTGCCAATACGCACACCCTTATTCCTGCGATACTGCGTAAAATGACCATTCATGTGGCGGTATTCCACAGTAGATTTCAGCAAATAATCCTGATAATCCCAATCGTTGAGCCAGGATTGAATTTCCGGATCCTCGATGAAATATTTTTTGCGCTTTCCATCCTCAAAACGGATCTCATAAAGAGCCGGGCCCTGTCCCCAAAGCAGCTGTGTTTGTTTATTAAGGATCTCCGGTGTTAGGTTGTTTTCATCCAGGATCTCACGCAGCTCCAGCGGCAAACGGTTATAATCCCCATGAGGGATAATATCAAAATCCCTGATCCGCATCGGTTGGCTTTTGCGCACCGATTGATTCAGGGGAAGGATTCCGGGACTGGCAAATCTGTCCCCGGCCACTTCAAAAGAATAGACTTCGACCCCTTTTTTAGTAAGGCCGTAATTTCCGTTTCTCCAGTATTTCATAAACAAACATTCATTCCATTAAACTCAATAATAAGCACTTGCCAGCAGTTCCGGTTTTTGCCGGAAAGTACTTCTTCATAAAAAAGTTTGTGATCAGCATGAGCGAGTTTATCAGCTTTCGCCGCAGGCCGCAGAACAGCAGCATGTACCTGGCGAATGCCACTTGTAGAGTTACATTCACGGTCATAAGTAGCATGAGCAAAGTCGAAAGGCTTCCCCTGAGCGGTTAAGCGTTTCATTTCACGAATTACATTATAAAGCTGTATATCTCCTTGCATAAAGCAAAGATGGGGAAGGCGAAAAAAAAATTAAAGGACAAAAAAACAGGACGTTGAATGTCTCATTGCTAGAATGAGTTCATAAAGCGAATTAAAAAAACAAATAACCACTATCGTTTTAAAGAGAGAAATATATTTTTGTTAGATAATCAATAAGTAAGTAATAGGCTACTCCTGTGCATAAGATCTTTAACCAATATAAGATGTGAAGAAATAACGGGAGTATAGCGGGAGCTTTTATATTTTCATTGCATTTTAGAGTGCCTTTATTTAGTTGAGATTCTTTGTATTTAAAAAAAATGAACCAAATCAGGCCTCCTGAGATATATTGAAGGAGATCTATTGCTAAAGCCATAACCAAACAGATCAATGGCGGAATGAGAGCCTCAGGGATCATAAGTTTATTAGTATCTGACGTTCTGAATATCCAGATAATAGCGATACCTCCCAAGGCAATATTACGGTTTATTTCACTGGCTTTACCAGTGAAATACTCATAGTCTGTTTTATAATCATTAATTGTTTTTATGGCGGTCTCTGGGGCCTCCATCTGTTGTCCCTCCATCTGCCGTTCTTCTGATCTTTTTGTCATTGTTCTTGATAGATTCTCTTTTGCCTTTTCCAGATGATCCATCTTTTGGGGCTTTGGGTTTATCAATTTTTGCCATGATTTAACTATTTTCAACTACCTCAATTTCTTCCTTTGTAAGGCCGTAAAGCTCATAGACCATTTGATCTATTTGCTTATCTATTTGCTGAATTTGTTGTTTTAACTCAGAGGCTTTTTGTTTTTGCTCGCTGAAGTATTGCATCCATTCAGCTTCTTCTGATAGACTGAGTTTTAAATATTCCGTTCCGTTATCTTTGGCAGCCTTTTTTCGTGCTTTTTCTAATTCATTGAAGAATTCTGAAAATTCTAATTCGTGCCACTTTTGGAGTTTTTTATTGATCGATATATTGTTATATTTTGATTTTAATAGGCTGGTTAGCAAATTATTATTGATTAAAAAAGATTCTTTGATTTGTATAATTTGATCAATAATTTGATCAAAATATTTAGGTTTTTCTAATATTGATTTATGAATTGGAAATTTTTTACAGTTGGCTATTAGAATTTTTTGGAAGAGTTCTTTTTCTAAATCTAAAAATGAAAATTTGTGATAAAAGTTAATTAGTTTGGAATTAACAATAGCCAATAATGATTTTGCTGAAATAGTGTTGTCTTTAGGAATAATACCAAATCCTATTTGAGTGTAGTACAATGGTTTTTCAGTAAAGCCGGCATAGATTCTTGGAGGATCCCCTGAAACAATCTGTCTAATTAGGACGCGTGGAGAAGTGAAAAAACGTTCTTCTCTTTGAGCTCCTAACCAATCACCATACTTTATAAATTCCGTTATATCATCTGACACATGATATCTTTGAATGTTTGTGCCGCTGATTAGCGGTTTATAACATTTACTTTCTTTGGTATATGAGTGGAATTGTTTTGACTTAATTAGTTCGGCAGAATGGCCTTTATATTTGTCATAAGGAGTGATGCCTAAAGAAAAATCAGCGATATCAACTAAGTCAAGAGAGTTTGAAGATGCTTTTTTTAAAACACTTGATTGCATAGGGTTGATAAAGATATTGAAGGTCCATCCAATATTTTCTTTCCAATCGCTTTTTGCAACTGAATTAGCTAGTAAATTGTCGACAAAATTGATTTTTTCGCTTTTTCGATAAACAATAGTGTTAACAGTAGGTGAAGATATTTTTTTTCTAAATTCAAAAATAATTGTTTCTACAATTGCGTCTTCGAAAACATGGTCAGGAAGTTTAACAATAGTAGTCATATCATCCAAAAGCATTTTTCTGATTTTCGTATATGAACTGTTCATTAATATGGAGTTTGGGTTGATAAATGATAAGAAACCCATTTTTTTAATTAGTTCATGTCCTTTTTCAATAAATATTGAGTATAAGTTAATTCTATTTTCTGTTGTAGAATAAGAATTGAATAATATATTAACTAATTTGTTGTCAAGACCTTTTATATCAACATATGGAGGATTCCCTATTACCACATCAAAGCCCCCTTCTGCAAAAACTTTAGGGAATTCTTTCTGCCAGTTAAAAGCTTTTTCACCAGCAAAGTCAGGATCATCAATTAGTGAGTCGCCGCATTTTATATTGTTGTTCAGAGATGTGAGTTTTCGCCCTCTTTGGGCGGTTCTTAACCATAGTGATAGCTTGGCTATCTCAACACTTTCATCGTTTATATCAACCCCGTAAACATTCCTTTCTAGAATGTGGTTGCTTACATCCTGGAAAACAATACTAACATTCAATAATTGAGCATTCAACTCATCAATATAGGCATGTTCATTAATCAAAAATTCAAGAGCCTGATTTAGAAAAGCGCCGCTACCACATGCTGGGTCACATATGGTAATATTGAGTAGCCATTTTCGGTAATTTTGCAGTGAGGCGTCTAGTTTTTTGAGAGTTTCTTTTTTTCTGTTGCGCCTGTCTTTCGTATATTCTTCATCTATTATTCCAAGTTTAGCTTTCTTTTCTTCACAAAGTTTGCCTATTGTGTTGTCGACTATATACTTGGTGATGTATTTTGGGGTGTAAAAAACGCCATCTTTTTTTCGCCTGGATTTGCTTTTGTCAATTTCCTTACCTTCTAGCATTGCTCTAACATTTTCAATGTCATTAAGGGAGTTTTCGAAAATATGCCCTAGGATGTTAACATCAACATCGCTTTCAAAATCATAAGCAGTTAGTTTAAGAACATGTTTTTTTAGCAGATCATCATCAATTATAAAATTATCAATTTCCTCATCTGGCTTAAATAAACCGCCATTATAGGAAAAGATATCATCTTGAGGCGTTTTGCCTTTTCTGCCAATATTAATATAGCTGAAATATTGTTTGAAAATCTCATAAAGAGGTTTATAGGCATCTAGTTCAATAAGTTGATCAAATCTATCAACCATCCTAGGGATTGAATTCGGTGGTAATAAACCACTATCTTCAGCAAAGAAAATGAAAAGGAAACGATCAAGGAGTTTTTGAGTTTTCTTGAATAGTAGTAGTTGGTTTTTTTGGGGAGCATTTTTACAAACGTTTTGCCAAAGCTCCATTTTGAATTGTGCGTAATCCTTATAAAGGTTCTTAGTGATGTTTTCTTCCACAAGCACACTTTCTTCTTTGGCTTTAAGTGGGATATTGTCTAGTAAGTTATTTGCTTGAAGGCATAACCAGAGAACAGAAAATTCTTTTTTCGTTAGTGTGAATAAATTAAATTCAAGGTGCTCTACTGCATTATGAATAAAGAAGCGAAGTTTCTCGAAGTTAGATGTAACTACATAAACGCATTCAGTATGATGGTTTTTATAGCTAAATGCTTGGTCATTGACTTTGTCGAGATCTTTCGTGCCAGTGCCTTTTAGTTCAATAACAGCCAGTGCTTTGCCGTTTTTTAATACTGCCCCATCGGTTTTTTTTGCGCCTTTTTCGTTTTTAAGTTCGGTAGTGAGGTTGAAGTTTGGATCCGGATTTAGGGAGTACCCTAATATTTTAACGAATAACTCTCTAAGAAAACCTTCTTGAAATTGTTCTTCTTTTGAGGTTCTAATATTTTTCTGTCTTTCTGAATTATGAAAATAAGCTGTAAATTTAGCGTAAGATTCATCTATAGTTTTGTGATCCAGCGCCTTAAGATATTTATTTAAGACTGAATTTTGAAATAGTGGCATGAGCTTATTTTTTTGTTGATAATTAGGTAAATCCTGGGGTGGGCCAGTATTTGGATACAAATGTAATGTTTTTATACAATTATTGTATGATGTTGGGAAAGAATCAAATTTTCTTCTAGGGCTTCAATAAATAATAAAAAAACCTCCCCGCATCACCAGGGAGGCTTAAACTTAACTGTATCAACAAAAAGTTGAATACACTACAAATATAAAAAATTAAATCAACTCCTTTAAGAAATTTGCAAGAATTCTGCAGCCATAGCTGCATAAAAAACCGCCGATTAGGCGTTTAAAGACATGTGCCGCTCCTTATTACAAAGAATGTACAATTCGCGGCACACCATATTCCCCGGCGCAGCCGGGCGCGGGCCAAAGCCCACTATCCAGAAAAATTCCAAATAAGCCCGAACGAATCGGGCTTAATCTTACTTGCTAAATTTCGCGTGAACGAAAACCATTTCTTTAAGCTTTGTCAGGTTGTCACTATCCAGCGACTTGGAAAAGCGGAGCAAATCACCATTATATTTATGCATAAACTGGTTCCATAAATGCGTGCCAACATGCCCAAAAGCAGCAACAAAATGCAAATGATCAGATTTAAACTGCCAATACCATAAGGCATTGAAAAAGCGGTCGGTTGTGTCTTTATCAATCATATTCATAAGGCATTCAATAAGGCAGGACGTAAAAAATATAGTCAGGCTCAAGGCTATACATAAACATAATATCCTCGATTTCAAACACATCAAAAAGCGGATCTTTCATGCGCTCTTTAATGTCTGCCCTGCAGGCTGCAATGCGTTCCTTAACATCCTCATTAATTATCATGTGCGGCCTCCTTTCCTGCTTCCACTTGCAAGTTTGAAAATAGGTAGCAAACAGGAAAATAACTATAATCCTCATCGCTTGCCTCTTCCCCTTTTTCGGCCTTTTGGTTCCCGATGGGCCGCCCCCAAATGATAAAGCCCCTTGATCCCTTTTTCACTTTAAAGCCGCTTTGCTTCCATTCGCCAAAGGTTCTAAAATCCTCGTGTCCGTCCTTTTTGTAGAATCTGTCAATAATGATGCTGTTCAGGGTTAAGGCGTTAATCTGTAAAGCTTTAGCGTTTTGCCCTTCCTCCATTGCCTCATTAATCCACTTTTTCTTTAAATCTCTGGCCATTGCTGAATACTGGCCTAAGACCTCACGTTTAACTTTCGTTTTCTCGGTCATATTGCGGCCTCCTTTCTGATAATCAGCTTTCCCCCTTTAGGCTCTACGCTTACGCGGTCACCGGGTTCAAAACCCGCATTAATCAACCAATTGCCCTGCAATCTGATATAGGGCACATGCTTTTTTTTGCTCCTGTTAGCCAACAGGCCGGAGCGACTAAATAAAGTCACCCCGGAAACTGTCAATTTTCGCGCTCCCATTACTTAATGATTTCAAGCTCTATGGATTTGATCTTCTCTTCAATCCGCAAAACGATAAATTCCATAAATCCGTGAATTACCGTTAAATTACTCACTTTCAGCACCTCATTACTAGAGTAGCGACCAGCTGAAAATTTTAGGGATAAATCGCCTGGTTCGTGCTGTTCTTGCTGCACCGTTTCAATTTGCGCCTTCACCCGCTTAAAGGTGTTCAGGTCGTCAATAAGCTTGTTTTTTGCCCGTAGGCCATCAATTTGCGCTTGCAGCATTTTTTGCGCTTCAGCAATTTGCTTTTGAATGTCTGCCGCTGTTGGCTTCTTTGCAGGGCTTTCGCCTGCCTTTTGTGTTTTTTTGTCCATTGGATTAAGTTTAAGTTAAAAATTTACATCAATAGGGTGGTTAATCCCTTATAACAATACACTAAAATACAAACAATCAACGATATACACAAGTTTTTAAGGTATTATTTTTGTATATATTTATAAGAAATTACAGAAAAAGCACAAGAAACAGCAATAAAACCCCAAAACTACCCCCGAAAAACCCTGAAAACCAGCCTAAAACCAATACCCTAAAATACTTAAAACGCTTTGTATCAATTCATAAACCCCTTAACACTGCAAAAAAGCAGTGTTAAAATGATCTTAGATACCGACCCGCTCAGCCCTGTAAATGCAGTTGCAGCCCTGCGCCCGATTTGGATATATGATAAAGGATTGAATACTAAGAATTTGGAAGGACAAATACAGAAAAGCGGACACAAACAGACTCATACCCAAAACCAGCGCCAAAAATCCCACCACTAATACGTCACGCGTAGCGGGACACCTTATTACAGGCGTAAGCACTGCAATGTGCCGCAGGCTTATTGAACTGTAGGCTGTACCCAATAGTCAAGGCGGGTATATCTGCCTTGACTTATAATAAATACATTCCCCACTCTGTACCAATGCTCCGTTACGGAGTGGGGAATACCATATTCAGAAGGAATATATATTCAAAGCGTTATGGGATAGCAACGGCATCCTCTCGATAGAGAGATATAGTGAATAGCCTGGCGGCTTGCCGCAACGCCCAAAAGAACTAACGAACCGTAGCACTCCCTACATAGGTGGTATTTCTTTTCTTGCTAATATCCAACCATTTAGACCGACACATCAGATACTTAAAGGCATCGCTCATATTCGTGCTCTCCAGTGGTAAGCGTTTCAAAGCCAGCTGTTCGCTCTTCTTAATCTTCTTGATCTTGCCACTTACTTTGTCCATCGGTGCCAGCTCCAGGCTACCCTTTAGTTCCTTACACTCAAACTTATCCATAAGCAGCTTCGGCAGTCGGGGATCCCGTTCCGCCATAATATCGTTCATCAGATCATACTCCTCCGCATGGGTGATATTTGCCTGTCCTACATTCATCAGCTTCACGGACCAGCCAGTACGCTTGCCGTTCACCTTTTCAATCGAATTCTTTAGCTTGGTAGCAAAGTCCCGTTTTGCCTTACTGTATTGATTTGCAGCACGATCATAATATAAAGCCAGTTCTTTCTTATTGTGCGTTGCAAAGAAGTCCGTAAACTTCAGGGCCAGATCCTCAATCCATTCAGGGGTTAAAGTATAGAGGTTTTTCAGCACCCGATAATACGGTTTTTGCTCCTGTCCCAGAACCAAGCTCATCATATTTCCGGCATCAAAACCAGCCTCCAGCGGACTGTTGGGGCGAATATAGCGCAAACCACGGCTTGTCTGCTGAATATTGTCCCGCAGATCAAACTGATCGTAATAATCGTAATTATAACCATCCGCATAGAAGTGTTTTGCATCTAGGTTGCCATAAAACATCCTGCCCCTTTCCAGGAAGGTTTTAATCGAAGCAATAGCCCGTTTAAATTCATCAATGCCCAAGGATTCCAATTGCTCATCAAAATATCCTTCCGTTAAGATATCCGCATTCACATAAGAGCTCGCCACATAAAAAAACGTACTGTTTTGCCGTCGTTTGATTTGTCGGTCTTCCCAGCGTACCAATTTTTTTGAAAGCCTGCGTACATCCTCAGAAGTACCTTCCATCTCAGCCCAGTACATTTCTTTGTGAATATCGTTCAGTACAAATCCCAGGTCGATAATATCAAGGATCTGCTGTTTATCCATACGGGAAGCCATTTCCAGCATCCACGGATCCTCATTCTCTAAAGGATTTGGCAGGTCGGAAGTGAAGGTATGCCCACGATAAAAAGGGCTATGCCCAAAGCGGATATAATCCCCACGAATGGCCGGCATTAGCTTTTTAAGCTTTTCAAATTTCAGGTATTTCGACTCATCCCCGAAAAGGTGCACATAAGAGTTACCGGCACCGGAACTAGGACGATCCATAGACACCAGGTTGATGGTGCAGCCATTAAACACACTGATCGTATGCTTATAACTGAATAGCTTTGCATACTGTTTTTCCCTCCATTCGTCCGCAGGGGCTTTATCCAAAACATAGTGGTAATTCTCCGCCCATCCCTTACGCTGCAAGCCCTCAATCAACACTTTTACCGTATTTGTCATCAGGTTGACATAGGTATCGCCCACAAAAGCAAAAGGAGCCCCGGGCATATCAAAAGACACATCCTGTACACGCCCAGAAAGGATATCAGAAGTTTTGCCCAGACCACGCCCACCAAATAGATAAACGTTCTTAAAGCCACCCATATCAATAATTTGGTTTAGCCAGGCAGCAAAACGGAAATCCGTTGAATCGTTTCCCGGTTTAATAATCTTCGGCTTCGTCGGCATCCTGAAAAAATTTAGGGGTATTGATTAAAGCATCCTCTTTCAGGCGTTCTTTTTCCGTCTCAGGCGTATCAGGCAGTTCATCGATTTTCTTTGCCAGTAGCCGTTTATCCGGCCTTTTGCGGCCAATGGTCGCAGGATCGAGGCTGTAGATTTTATAGGGTTTGTCATACAGCTGTTTCGGGATTTCAGGAGGATCAATTTTATCTAATTGTCGCATCCGTGCCGCAGCATCAATAATTTTCTTGAAGATCTCAATATCAGCCGCATTTTCCGCAGTTTTTAGAACCAGGTCAGCAGCCCTGTCCAGTTTCTCTGCATAGATATTCCGCCACGCTTTTTTCCGTACCTCATTATCAAGATAAAAAAAGTTCATCGCCTCGCTGAAGCGTTTCGCAGCAAGGGCAGGGGATAAGTTGTATGGCTTTTGGTAGATAAAATTGATAATTGCCTCCCTGGATTCGTAGCGGCTGTACATGCTTCGGATCAGGTCGAGCAGCTCCACATATTCAATCAGCCCACGGGGAAGGTTTCCCTTAGCCCCGGACTCGATATAAGCCAGCAGTTGGTCGTATTTACTGTCCGGTATTTTCATCTTGAGCAGGGTATAATTGTTTCAACTTTGAGGGGATATTGAGGGCCACAGTATGGATCATTTCGTCCCTGGCATTAATGAAATTACGCTTTGAAGTAAGCTTATCAAGCCGTTGCATTGCCGTAAGGTTGCCACTCTGGGCGCTGATTGTGGCCTGCATATCGATCTTAGCCTGAATCAGGAGTTTGCCCCGTTCATAATGAAAACGGAAATCAGATTGAGGATCCTGATAAGCCTCCAGTACTTCCCGAATCGAAAGATTAAAATACATCGCAATTTGTTTCAATGTATAGCCACATCCGGCCAGCTGCTCCAGTTCTGTTATTTGCTCATCATTCAAGTTCATGCAGCGCAGATTTGTAGAATTCGTAACAATCAGGATTACTCAAGAAAAAGTACTGCTCATACTGTGCATTCTCTCCCCAGTTGCCGGAACCGGAAACAGTAAAACGGGAACCGCTAATTTCCACCAGGCTAATCTTTGCATGGATCCAAGTATAGATCACCTCTACTGCTTTGCCGGCAATGGAAGCATTCAGATGATCCACAACCTTTGGCAAACGATAGCGGATTGAATCAGAAATATAGATCTTAATACTGCCGATTTTCCCTTTATCCTGATAGCGCAGCATGCTGTCAATAATCCTACGGTTGATTGAATACGTTGACACAATCAGCCGATCAATATAACCCACCTCTTTAATCAGGTAAGGAATAAACGTAAAAGCATTAAACGACTTCAAGGTAAACAATAAGACCAGTTCATCCTCCTCCGGAATATGCGTTAGTTGCTTAATCGACTCAATCCGCTGCATATGCATTGTCATAAATTTAATGCACTGAGCAGCGGACTGAGGGACATCCGTATTTGAAGCTTTTGCCGCCTGTGTGAGATCAGCTATGGAAAATAATTTACTCAAGGCCAAGCAAGCGTTTTATAAAATCATACTCCGTCTGATATAAATCGACCCTCATTTGACGGTCCGCAGTATATTCACTCTCCGGATCATCCTCGATTTTCTTTTTATTGCGCATCAGGTTTCCATAAACCCGATCCATCTCCGCATGGAGTTCATTGCTGTTCATCTTGCTGTATTTCTCCTTCCATTCACGTTCCTGGAAGATGGGATGGATTCCCAGGATTTCCCCTTTTTCTTTGAAGTAATCCAGTTCTTCCCAGATCATGCGGTTTTCCAGATAATTTTCAACCACCGATTTAGACAGCTCCTCCAGCTTTTCAGCAGTAATTTTTTCAAATAAACCAGCATGTGCTTTGCGGTAATTCTCATAAGCCGTCAGCATATCCGCCACCAGCACCTTAAACTCTTCCGGGCAGTTCTTTTCCTTTAGGAAAGGGAATTCCTGACGGAGTTTGATTGTCTTTTTCACATAATCAGGAATGCTGTTCATATCCGCAGCACTTGCCTGGCTTTTATGCGGGGCTTTCTTTTTGGATTGTTTCGCAATCGGAGCAGCATTTTCAATCCGTTTCGACAGCATAATTTTAAAGCCCTGTTCCGATATCCCTGCCAGTTTGCGTAATTCCTCGAAAAGCATGGCCTTTAAGGCAGGGGTTTCCACCTGACGGTTGAGGGCATTCATAAAACTACGGTTCCGGCCATAGCGGAAAAACAATTGTTTCCCGGACCCATAAGAGCGGTCGCTTTGAAAAAAATCAATGATTTGGTTTTTCATGGTGCACATTTTTCATGTAAAATTCAGAAAGAGTACACACAAGCTAAAGGACAACAAAAAATCCCGGAGCTTCAAAAGCGACCGGGATTTAAAACAATAAATAAACCCAAAAAACAAAAAATATAGAGAGCTACCAGACTCCTAAGTACGTGCCTGTTCGACAGCAATATAAGAGCTCGCACCATTTTTATACACCTTAAAGGTAATGGTTGCGCCTTCCAAAGCTGTCCAGGGAGCGCCATCCTTCAGCTGGAACACAGTTCCTGCCGGGATCGTTGGCGGATTCTCACCACCACCGCCTAAAACAGTAAAGACCATCAGATGCACAGCATCATCAATCGTAGCTATTTCAACAGCAGCAGAATGATCCTGCGTTTCATAAATCCCAGGGCCATCAGTCAGGGAAATATTCGTTTCACCCGCATCGAGCTTAATCGTACTGCCCAGATCCATTGAGCCCTCATAAATCGCCACATCAGGGCCTTTATTCGTGCTCTTGAAAGTGAATGCAGTATGGTTTGTATCCTTGCTTTCCTCCGCATTAAAATCAAGTTGGAGCGGAGCGCAAGGAGTGCCAAATAAATCATCAGGGGTTTCACCAACGCAATGTTGGAAAATGATGCCAATGTCCCTGTTCATCCAATACGAACGAAACTCACGGATTTCCTTAGAGCTACCCGGATGTTCAAACTCACAGCCCTGGATAATCCCGCGTTTATCCGGATCCCCTTCAGAAACGCTGGTGTTTTTGATTGTGGACTTGGTGAACTCCAGTACCTGGACATGGCAGCCGGATTTAAACCCCAAAGTGTTTGGCATGACAACACCCCCGGAATCGCGCTGGTAACCACCTGTTACCTCATTCCAGTCAAAAACGTAGGCTTTACCGATCACATCGGAACCTTTGCCTGAATTACTCCCGGGCTTTGCTACAGTTATTTTAACATAAGTCATAAATTATAAAAGGTATTGGCCCCCACAAAAAGCAGGGGCACAGATGGTTTTAGCCGCGTTCGATTTCGTAAAACTTATTATTTGAGCGGGATTTTTGCAGCTTAATGAACGTACCAGCCTCCAATGTCATGGCCTCGGTCAGCACAAAATTCCCGGAATTGGCAATGGTGCTGGAATCAGCATCAGAACCGCCAAAGATTGTATAAACAATATCATGATCCGCATCATCCAGATTGGTGATGGCCGTAGCTTCCGTATTGGCGATGGTGATAAACTCACTGCCATTGGCCACAGAAGGAGTTGTATCATCCGCAGCAAAAGCAATCGCCCCGCTACTGGCAGTGATGCGCTGCATTTCGACCCATTTGCCGTCCGCACGTTTCTTCAAAACGATTTCATCATCCTTTTCCGGGCTCCAGTTTGCAGAGAGCACAAAATTACCCCCATTGGCAATGCTGATGCCGTTCTCCGTTGATCCGGCCTTCAATCGGACTTCCTGGCCTGTAGTCCCATCATCCAGATTGGTCAGGGCTTTTGTCTCAGAATTTGCCACACTCAGCAGACTGGAATGGAATTTCACCGAAGGGGTTACATCATCCTTGGTCAGCTTCAGGTAATGAGTTGTAGGCAGATCAATCTCATTGCAGAAAATCATCTGATGATCATAATCCTGCTGATCCGCAGAATCAAACTTTTTGCCCACCATAAATGCCCAGATCGATTCTTTCCACTGGCTCCAGACCTTCAGCTTCCAGTCCTCCTGCTCAAAATTAAAACGGCTCATTTCGTTTGGCTTATGCTCAAACAATTTGATATTGCCCTCAAGCGTCCAAATAAGCCGCTGGCAATCGCCCATATTTGGAATCGGAATAATGCGCACCGAAGGATATTCCTTCACATACATCAGATCCGCCTTATAGTCCTGATTTGTACCAAACATGGTTTCGTTGTACTTATGGTAATCAACCACCATACTGTTTGACATATACAGAACCACTTTGCCCGAATCACGGAGCACATCAGGGATCATACTGGTACCAAGACGGATCTTTTCGCCAATATTTGAGACCGAAATATCACCCAAAACAAAAGCCTTGATTTGGAAATTAGCAATTTTCTTGCGCAGGAACTCACGCAAACCATCAGCAGCACCCAAAGCAGTACCCGGCTCATTGAGAACAGGATTCACACGGCGTCCCATAATGCGGCGGATCTCACGCTCATTATGCAGTTTTTTCAAGGTTTCCACCATGATAAACTCCACAAAGCTCCACTTCATCGAAGACGAACCCTCCTTATTCAGATAACCGATCCAAGATTTTTCAAGCTCTTTGAGGTTTGTGAACTTATGCGCGAACATCACATCATACATGCGCAGCTCTTCCGGCTCAAAATTGTAATTGCCTTTTACAACATTATCGAAATCAGAAGAACTGTTGTCCGCTTGGGAGAATTCACCCAGGAAGATATTGATCAGTGTTGCACGATCCTGATAACCCGATTCAAGCCCAAACACCCTTTCCAGGGAAGGGAGCTTCATCAGGAAAGATTGGATCCTGTCCTGTTTGCGGATGCGATAGAAATCTCCCAGATCCTCCTTCAGTGTCGAATAATCCATAGAAGATTCCACAGCAGTAGGGATATTGATGCCGCGGCGTTCCATAATGGCAGCATATGCCCTGAGGTTGTAAGGCCTACTTTGGTCGATCTTCATCAAAGGTGAATTGACACCAAATAAGAACTCCTTATTTTCCGGATCAAAGTCCGTACTTTCCTCACCAGCCTTTGGAGGTTTGATAAGCGATAAAATATCCTCAGGGGCATTGCTCATTTTTGCAATCAGTTCCTTTTGGTTTGCAATGGTTTGGTTTAAGGCCACAATTTTACTCGTCAATCCATCCTTTCCCGAACTCGCATCAGCAAGCTCTTGCTTCAGCTGATCCCGTTCCTCGGTCAAAGCGTTTAGCTGCAGCTGCTGTTCCCCGATTTTGGGATCAGGCGTATCGCCCTCCGCAAGCGATGTTTCAAAAGCTGTTACAAAATCTTCACCGAAAGCATCGGTGAGCGCCTGCCTTTGCTCCTCAGTAACAACACATTTGCCCTCATCGTTTTTCGAGAAGGCCTCAATGTTCAGAAAGCTTAATACAGCCGGCAGAATGGCTTTGATATTGAATTTCATATGGAATAAATTTGAGATTTGATTGAATTGGCTAATCCTTGTTTGTAGGTATAATGAATTACCTCTTCGAGGTTCATAATATCATGGCAAAGCCCTTTTTCTATAGCCTCTTGCGCAAAAAACATCCGTCCGCTAAACACATCGCTCTGATCATCAGCAATGCCCAGATTCTCACGAATGGCCGCATGAAACCTTTCATTAATAAAATCCAGGCGTTCGGTAATTGGTTTCTCATCCCCATCCAAAAGTGCACGCACTTCCTCATCCTTAAATTGGGATTTAGAAGCATAGAGCTCATAGACAGTAATATTGAGCTTCTCCTTCAGGAAATTATTGATATCCTGAAAAGAAGTTTTTACCCCCACGCTCCCAAAGCGATCCAGCTCAGAACTCGCAATTATACGCTTTGTCGCACTCGCCAGCCACATAGCGCCGGAAGCGGCCATGTTCATCACATAAGCCACCACCGGCTTTTCAGAGGTTTTTATTTTTAAGGCGGTGATATCCGTATAAAAAACGGTCCCGCCCGGGCTGTTTATCAAAAGTAGAATGCTGTTAATCTTAGGATTGGATTGCGCACGATCCAGAAAACCCACAATTTCCTGGGATTTCCAGGGCACAATCACACCGGAAACAGGAATAACCGCCACACTGTTCTCAGGGATATCAGGATCATCAATAGACCATCTGTTGACCACGGAAACATTTTGCGCCTGCACCACATAAGCCTTATCCGTTTTCAGGAGAGCAGAAACATCAATGCGGCCACCATTCAAAAAATGCAAAGCAAGCGGAAAGGAATTGATCAAGGTTCCATTATGAATCAACCAGTCGGCATTAAGAAGTTGGGTGATCTGAGCGTCCATGCAGCTTTTTGATACAATATTATAATGTATCGAAGCCGCACTAAAGGACGTTACACCGGAGGCTGCAACCAGCTCGCCCTACGGTTCATCGAACACGAAAAAGTAAAATTAAAGCCTGTGCCCTGTTTCTCAGAAGTATAGGGAGCATTAAATTTAACCCCAATTTTTTTGCTGCCAATGATGCGCTTTTTACCATCAGGGAACTCAAGCAATAATATAAGGTATTGAGCATCCATTTGCTCCAGCTCCGGATCCTTATCGCGGGAAGCATCAGGAAGATAACCACTCACCTCATAATACCAATAACGGTTCCCATTGCGGAAAGAAGGCGTTTCTTTCAGTTTCAGGCTGCCCGCAGTCGAAAAGAAATCCAACCAGCTGCCCGTATTAAAGCTGATAAAGGCATGATTATACTCCAGGCCGGGCTCGAAAGAAGCTATATTCCCCAGCATTTGGTAGCTGATGCGGCTTAGATTACTATAAAGGCTTGCAGATTTTTCCATTTAGGACAAATTTACCGATTAAGTGACCGAATAAGGCTTGATTTTCTAGTCATACTCCTCCAGAAGCCTGGAAGAATAGCGATAAAGCGATTCAAATTTGATATCATCCTCAGTAAGGCCATATTTTTCCATAAAAGATTTTAATATCTCCGTGCGCAAAATATTCCTCCGTAAATGCCTCACCAGGTAGCGATGAAAAGCCAGATTGAAATCCTCGCGCACCTCCTTCCGGAACTCAATTTTATTGGATCGGGAAAGATAATTGTAAGAAGCAATATTTTTGCGACGGTTGAAAGGAAGAATAATGCACACATTCTCACGCGAAGGAGCAGAAGGCCGGAAATAATCCATGACCGCCTCCCGATCATGCACCGGAAAGCTCGCTTGGCTATAATAATTGCTCACTTTACGGATCAAGCTGATATTGTATGCACTTTTGCGCGAAAACTGAAGCGGCTGCCTATGGTTCGTACTGCAATGGAGTAGAAATTTTACAAGATAAGGCTTCAATTCGATGTTCACTGTAATTTTGCCGGGCATAACAATCGTATATAAGTATGAATTATCCGGCAAAATTGCAAGTGCATTGGATAGAATGCAATGGCATTGAGTACTTTGTACCCAAATCAAAGAAAAAAACAGAAACCGCAGAAAATCCGCATTTACCTCCGACCCCCATCAGCTAGTGGCCGATTTTGCACCCATTTTGTAATTAGCTCTATAAACCTCTGGCCTACAATCCAATAAACCCATTACAAAAAATAATCCAATTTGTACGGCATTGATTTTCAATACGTACAAAAATTACAAAACGACATCGTTTTGTAATTTCGATGCTTTTTCGTCAAAAAAGAAGATTTTCCACCAGAGATTTTTTCACCGATTACAAAACAAGAATCATTTTGTAATTTTTTTGTAACTCCCTTAAAAGACTGTATTCCAACATACTAAATTCTTATAATTACAAATTACAATAAATAATATAAATAGAGGGAAGGGGAGTAAGCAAGCCAAAGGCCGGCAGGCTGAACTTTTACGGCTTTGGAGAAGAAGAAAAAAGCTGTCCCTTCGGGACGATAATTAAAAAAAATACAAGATCGGAGATGTATGGATTGTGAATAATATTCTACATTTGTGGAAATAGAAATTGTAGATAAGATGAAATTGGAGATACTGATATGCTATTTGTTTGAAAGAAAGGGTGTTGTGAATTGACCTAGTTCTGGCAAAGTGGGTGTATTGGTTATAGGGTGGGGCTTATATGCAGTAGTTGTGTGCTATGCGAAAAAAGCCGATCGAACAAACAGCACACTTGTAAATCGCACGAATCAACCCAAAACCAAAATTTACAAAAGAGCTATTCTTCCCTACGCATTTTGGTGCATGTTGATAAGTCTGTGGATAAATCTTACTGCCCGAATTTCAGGAGCAAATATTTTTTCATACATTTGACAAATAATGTCAAGAACAATATTTCAAATGGATTATATTGGAGATATAATAAGAAAGAGAAGAGAAGAAAAAGGAATGCTACTACGACAGCTTGCTGCTATTGTTGAAGTTGATTCCGCAATTCTTAGCAAGATTGAAAGAGGCGAACGTAAAGCCCGTCGTGAGCAAATTGTTAATATTTCCAAAGCGTTAGAACTTGACGAAAAGAAAATGTTGATTGAATACCTGAGTGAAAACATAGCGTATGAGATACTTCACGAAGAATCTGCAAATGATGTGTTGAAAGTTGCTGAAAGCAAAGTTAAGTACCTAAGAAATCATAAATAGATGAACGTTAAAGATTTAATTTCAAAATACGAAGAGGATAAAGTATATTATCAGTCAATTCGCTATAATGAAACTCAGCTGCGTACTGATTTCTTAGACCCCTTTTTTGAATTGTTAGGTTGGGATATTACCAACAAATCAGGAAAATCAAATAATGAAAGAGAAGTACTTGTTGAAGAAGCGTTAAAAGCTGATGCATCGTCTAACACTAAGAAACCCGATTATACTTTTAGACTCTTTTCCGAAAGAAAATTTTTCCTAGAAGCTAAGAAACCAAGTGTAAAGGTTGAAAGTGATAATTCTCCTGCAAAACAAACAAGACGTTATGGCTATACAGCCAAACTAAAAATATCGTTGCTTTCAAATTTCGAACACCTTGCATTTTACGATTGCTCTGAGAAAGTTGAAAAAGAAGATGGTGTTGAGAAATGTAGAATTAGAATATACCATTACACTGAATACGCTCAGAAATTTGAAGAAATAAAAAAGCTTGTTGGTCGTGCATCCATTTACGATGGAACATTTGATAAAGAATGGGCAGATATTGAAACGAAACTGAACCAACATGGTGTTGATAAACTTTTCTTAAAACAAATAAACCAATGGCGACAAATACTTGGTAATGAGATTTTTAAAATCAAACCAGACATTGAAGAAGTTGAATTGAATGACCTTGTACAAGGATATTTGAATAGTATCGTATTTCTGCGTGTTTGCGAAGACAGAAGTATCGAAGAATACCAAACCTTACTCAAGTATGCCAACGAAAAGGATTTTAACTCACTAATTAAAAAATTTAATAGTGCGGATAAAAAGTATAATTCAGGTCTATTCACACAAGAGTATAAAAATGAAATAATTGAAAATAGTCAATCTGTTTTCTGGAACATCATTACACATCTTTATTATCCTGAAAGTCCTTATTCATTTTCAGTTTTTGCATCTGATATTTTAGGTAATATCTATGAAATTTTCATTGCTAAAAAATTAGCCATTGAGGGTAACGAGGTGGTTCTGAAAGATAAACCTGAAAATGCTGACCGTGATGTAGTAACAACACCTGTCAATATTATTCAGGATATTTTGCGAGAATCAGTTTTAACCTATTGTAACGATAAAACTGACAAAGAAATACTCTCTTTTAAGTTTGCTGACATTGCATGTGGTTCAGGTGCATTTCTTCTAGAAATCTATCAATTAGTAATTGACTTACTAGTCGATTATTATTTAATAGCTGATAAAACCAAATTAATCCAAACGTCGGTAAATACGTTCAAGCTGCCATTTGCATTAAAAAAACAAGTTCTTGAAAATTGTATTTATGGCGTAGATAAAGATTACAATGCTGTTGAAGCTGCCCGATTTGGACTGTTGCTAAAGTTGTTAGAAGGAGAAAGCACAGCTTCAATTGAAGGAAACCTTCCTGTACTTCCCGACTTATCCGAAAGCATAATTTTCGGAAATAGTCTAATTGCTCCGCACGATAAAACTGAAGGTAAAGAAGACGAAATAAACCCTTATGATTTTGGCATACTAAAGTTCGATGTAATTGTTGGCAATCCTCCATACATGTCTACCGAGGATATGAAAAACATTACACCTTTAGAATTGCCAATATATAAGGAGAAGTATGAATCTGCCTACAAACAGTTTGATAAGTACTTTTTATTTATTGAGCGTTGTATTCAATTGCTTAGACCGAATGGTTATCTTGGTTACATTGTGCCAAGTAAATTCACGAAAGTTAGTGCTGCAAATAAATTACGTAAGTTACTTTCAGAAAATCAGTATGTAAATCAAATAATTTCCTTTGGGGCTAATCAGATTTTTAAAGGAAAAACGACTTATACATGTTTGCTAATCGGCCAAAATAAAAAGCAAAACACAACAAAGTATTACGAAGTAAAGGATTATACGGACTGGATAGTAAGGGATTACAAAACTGAAGACTATGATACACTTAAAAGTGAGTCATTAACTGCCGATACGTGGACTTTGGTTCCCAAATACCTGAGAAGTACACACAATAACATTGTTAAGCAAAGTAGTTCCTTAAGTGATTTAATTGGCGAAGAAAATATCTATAATGGCATTCAAACCAGTGCAAATAATATTTATATTCATAAAGCAGATAAAACGGATGCAAAGTATACCTACTTCACAGTTAAAGGGGTGCAATGGCAGATTGAAACCGAATTAACCAAACCTTATTACAAAACAGCAAAAGGAATAGATAATTTAAATACATATCGCCCTTTTTTGCCAAATACCTTTGTTATATACCCTTATAAAAAGATAAATGGAAATATCATTTTTATTGAGCTTAAAGAGTTAAAAAAGAAGTTTCCCAAAGCCTATAAGTTTCTAGAACATAATAAACCAGCATTAGCTAATCCCAAACGAGACATTAAACCTGAGCCAGAAACTGCAGATGAATGGTATCGCTATGGTCGGCACCAAAGTCTTGATAAGTGCGATGTGCCTGCAAAAATTATCGTAGGTGTATTATCTCAAGGAAATAAATATGCAATTGACTATAATGGAACAATTATTTCATCTGGTGGCACAGCAGGTTATTGTATAATTACGATGCCTGAACAATCATATTATTCTATATATTACATTCAGGCATTACTAAATTCTAAGTACTTAGAATGGTTTTCATCTTTATACGGTGAAATTTTTAGAGGAGGTTTTATTGCTCGTGGCACAAAGGTTTTAAAACAATTACCAATACGAAAAATCGACTTTAACAATAAAACAGACAAAGCGTTACATGATAAAATTGCAGCAACTCAAAAATCTTTAATTGAAACACAAGGTAAGATAGATGCTGTAAACGGAAACAAACGTAAAGTAGCTGTACTTCAACGGCAGTTTGATAAACTAATAAATACCCAAGAGAATGACTTAAAACAATTGTTTAACCTCGGAAACATGGATTCATCTATTCCGTTAATTGCTGAAACATGGAACTAATTAAAAATGCATCGAAAGACAAACTTAGGGGCGGTTTTTATACACCAGCACCTATTGCCGATTTTATTTTAAAGTGGGCTTTTAACGGAAATAAAGAATACGACATTCTTGAACCAAGTTGTGGCGATGGTATCTTCTTGCAACAAGTTCAAGAAGGAGGATTTGAATACAAATCCATTTTAGCTATTGAGTTAGACCCCGATGAAGCCGAAAAAGCACAAGCTCATAATGTTGAGAATTGTACTATTGAAAATAGAGAGTTTCATAAATTCTGTAATTCCACCGATAAAAAATTTGAATTAGTAATTGGCAATCCACCATTTATTCGTTACCAATATTTCGATAAAGAACAGCAACATCAGGCAAATATCATTTTCAATCGAGCAAGGCTCAAATATTCAAAACTTACAAACTCTTGGGTTTCGTTTATTGTAGGGTCAAGTCTTCTTTTAAAAGAAACTGGTAAAATTGGCTTTGTAGTACCTGCTGAAATTCTGCAAGTCTCCTTTGCCAAAACACTACGTCAGTTTTTAGCAAAATTCTATAATAAGATAAACATCGTTTCTTTCGAGAAGCTTGTATTTCCCGATATTCAGCAAGAAGTAGTTTTACTACTTTGTGAAAAAGATAAAACAGACCAGCATTTTATTGATCACATTGAAGTGCCCGATGCTAAAGGCTTGGAAAATCTTGATATTGCCAAATTAAAAGCACCTAAAAAGAAGATTGATTTTAAGTCGAATAAATGGACATTCTATTTTCTTGAGCAAAAGGAAATAGATTTTATCGAGAAGATAAAAACCGACAAACGACTTAAAACATTAGATAGTTTAGCAAAAGTTGAAGTTGGTATAACAACAGGGGCTAATCCATTTTTCACAGTGCCGCGCTCCACTGTTCAATTTTTTCAATTAGAAGATTTCGCCAAACCTATGGTTGGGAGAAGTGTTCAGGTATCAAGTGCAATTTTTACTAAAAAAGATTGGCAAAAGAACGAAAACCTTGAAGCACGTTCAAATCTTCTTGTGTTTCCTCCAAAAGATAAATTAAACGGTTATACAGGCGCACGGGATTATATCAACTCGGGCGAAGAACAAGGAATAAACGGTGGTTATAAATGTCGTATTCGTGATGAATGGCAGATTGTTCCTTCATTATGGATTTCAGATGCTCTGTTTGTTCGCCGAAACAATCGTTATCCCAAGTTCTTAATTAACGATGTGGGTGCATATACAACAGATACAATGCATCGGGTAAAAATAAATCCAGACACTAATAAAAAAGCCTTAGTTGCTAGTTATTATAATTCGTTGTCGTTAGCATTTTCAGAAATATGTGGTCGTAGTCATGGCGGTGGTGTACTTGAACTTATGCCAAACGAAGTTGGAAGTATTGTTATACCATATAGCGAAACTCACGAAGTCTTATTGAAAGAGATTGATGATAGACTTCGTAAAAAACAAACGATACATGAGATACTAGCATACACAAATAAAATAATTCTTAAAGATACTTTTGGCTTTACCGATTCAGAAATTAACATAGCCCATAGTATTTGGGAGAAATTGTCGAACAGAAGATTAAATAGGGGATAATAATAGCCCTCAGGTGCAGACAAGCACATTTGCATTTCGCGCGAAGCTAACATACACCAAAAAAAGCAAATGATCTTGTCTGTCACCGCTTTTCTTGACGTCCCTAAAAGTTTTTTTTGGGGAATAGCAGTGCTTCGATGGAGCAGATTTTGAATTATGTTAATTTGATAACTGATTAATAAAGAATAAAGGCCTGCATACAATTGTGTTTATATACATTAGCGGATAATACTGGTTTTAAGGATGTTATATTTAATATAAATCGCAGCGGTTTGACAAGTTTGCTCTTTGAAATGCCAAACCTTTCATAAATGTAGCCGTTAGGCATAGCAACCACATCCTCGCATCAGCGAGATATAGCGGAAAGCCCGGCGGCTTTGGCCGCAACGCCCAAAAGAAAATATTTGTGATTCACATTAGATTATTTAAATTTGTGGGACAAGAAAAAACAATGATTATGAACCCTCAAGAACGAATAAGCTGTTTCGTTGATTGGAATTGTGTTCACCTTGCTTCGTTTGAAGTGGGTGTATTAGTGGGGGAGTCTTATATGCAGTACTTGGCACCTTAAAGCTTTAATTTACCGTTAATACTTATTCAAAAAAAACAGCATATGAAATACAACAAAAATTGTATAAAAGCAAAATCAATCGATACAGAAAGATTGTTTAAAGAGAATTCTCAAAAGTACAGAAACAATTTTCAAAAAGACAGAGATAGAATTTTGTATTCAAATTCATTCAGAAGATTAAGTGGGAAAACACAAGTTTTCTTAACTGGACAAAATGATCACCTTAGAACTAGGCTAACCCATAGTCTTGAAGTAAATCAAATTGCTAAAACAATTAGTAGTGCATTAAACCTTAATCTTGATTTAACCGAAGCAATTGCTTTAGGTCATGATATCGGTCATACGCCTTTTGGTCATGTGGGTGAAAGAACTTTAAACTTTATTATGAATGGTTGTGATGCTGTAAAAGACTTTAATTATGAACTTCCAGATAATTTGAAAGGATTTAAGCACAATGTCCAAGCATTACGAATATTAACTGATTTAGAGGCAAGTAAAGAAATGTATAACGGCTTGAATATTTGCAACTATACGCTTTGGGGTATAGTAAATCATACCAAATATAAAAATATTAGCTGTAAGCGTACAAAATTTAATAGATCAGATGAAACTGAGTCAATTTGCTATTTCGACCATAAGACAAAAAAATGTCTCCAAAATGGAGAGTTACGTCTAGACTTTTATAATAATTACTTTGAACAATTTGAGAATAGTAAAAGTTGGACTTTTGAAGGACTAGTGGTTCGTTTAGCAGATGAAATTGCACAAAGACATCATGATATTGAAGATGCTTTACATGCTGGGCTTTTAGACAAAGCAACAATCGTTGATTTAATTGATGAGAATTTTAGGGATTTTATGGACCCAAATATTAAAAAATCATTCGAAAATTTAAAAAATCAATCAAACCCTCATTTAATAAATTGTTATGTTTCTAGATTTATTGTGAATTTTTTAATATTACAAGCAATTATGGACTCTCATAAAAACATTTTCAATTTATGTTCAAACTATAATATTAATAAAGCTAAAGAATATACAGCCAATAAGTCAAATATATTTAATAATGAAAATATATTCACATTTGTAGCTTACAATACAGATTTTGAGAAAGCCGAAACCAATTTCATGGAATTTCTTAAAAACAAAATATTAAATTCATATATTGCTCAAAAAATGGATGGTAAAGCTGAATTTATCATACGCAAATTATTTAATGCTTTTGTTTCTAACCCTCAACAACTTCCAGACAAAACTCTTCTGTATTTCTTTAATACTTTTCTTGGAAATACCTACGTTAACACTGCTAAGATAAAATATTCTGACAAAAATTTAATTGGAGGATTAAGGGGCGAATTGAAAAGCAATTTTGACAGAAATGATAGTCCCGATTACAAACATGCTCTTCTGAGAACAATTTGCGATTACATTTCAGGTATGACAGATAATTATGCATATAACCAATATGAAATTTTATATGGTTCAACAAGAATGTTTTACTAATTACGTTGCCTAATAACACCTATATGTAATGCGAAAAGCGCCTGTAACCGTTCGTGAGTAACGTTTAAGGTCACCGCTAAATTTTTTGATTTGGCTTTTGCGATAAAAATTAAAAACAAAATATAAAAATCTGGCTCAGTAGGAACTCTTACGAAGGATTCGTTATTCCTTTTTCGCACTCCACTTACATAAACCGTTAGGGATAGCAGCGGCATCCTCGCCCCAGCGAGATATAGCGGAAAGCCCGGCGGCTTTGGTCGCAACGCCCAAAAGATTAGTATTATATAAATTTCTTAGCAATCTCCCAATCAGATAATTCAGGATATGACTTAATCATAAGCTCTATATCCCTGAAGGGAATCCCCCGAAAGTACTTTGATTTTTGCACCTCTGTTTTTCGATAATTCAGATTAAGAATATTCGATTCAGCAGCAATAAGTTTGGCATTATGCGCCTTGATTTCTTTCTCAAAGATCCGGAGCAAAGCAGTAGCATCTTCCAAACCGGGCTTTCTGATTCTTTTAAAAAGTTCTTCGCTATCCCAAAACACTCTTTGTTTATTGTTCTGAGAAATAGCAATGCTTTTGGCTATCTGTATTTTTCTGTAGTGTAGATCGTCTTCTGTCATGGTGTAATTGATTATAAGGGTTTAAAACGGTACATTATTTTCCTCTTCCGGACTTAAGGCAGAGGGATCAATTTCCTCCAGGTTCTCAGAGTTCACCGGTTCCGTACTGATGTAGATGACCTCCTTGGTTTTCCCATCCACATTTCTGGTAATCCTTCGAGCCGCTTTATTGGCTTCCCCATTACAGAGTACTTCCGGATTCAATTCAAAACCATAGTAATTTGCAAAAGCCGTCAGGGCTTTTTTAAACTGTCCGGTAGAATATTTTGTCTGGTCTTTTTTCGCCAGGGTATTGGTGAAATGGGTGGAAGCCCATTCCTTCACCACATAGCAATTATAGTAGCCCGCATCAGCATCCATCGGTACAACCTTGTTTTTATCAAAGTTTGGCGGAGCCTCCATAAAATACGTATTGGCCCAGAACCAAAACTCCTCACTACGGCCCAGGCCCTTGGTCATCTCCCTGCGGAGCTGTCTTTTCTCCAGATTGTTCATCGGTGGTTGGATCTTAAAATAGCGTTGGTACATTTGAATGCAATATGCCGCCAGATTATACATTTTATTCCATTCCGGCTCTGTGAAGTCATCATATAAGCGTCGGCCAAACTTTGTCAAAGGAGAGCGTGTTTCACGGTAATCGTTGTATTTGGTCGATTCGTGATAATAGTCGCTAACAGCAGAATTAAGCAGTCGTGCAAGCGTAGAACTATCCACATTCATTAACTCAAAATTGGAGCTGATCCACATCTTACCACTCTCACCATAGGAAAGGATTTGCTTGGAAATAAATTTAGAATTCACCTCACGTTTCCCACTGGCCTGTGTATAGAAAAAGTTAAAATCAGCAAACTCATACAAATCATCCACCTCCAGATTATTATGGAAGCGTGTAAAACCATCATAGATGAACTCCGTTTTTTCCGTAATATCCTTACGCCTCCCGCCGATATAAAAACTCGGACGAACATAGGGCACAAAAGCACTTATAAGTGATTTCCCGGAGCGTCCGGAGCTTTGTCCTACCTGACTTATTTTCAGGTCCTGTATAAAGCCGATCCAAGGGCGTCCCGGATCCTTATACTGCGCCATTTGAAACCCGAGGCTGAACAAAAGATTGGCCAGAAGCAGATTTTGTTCCTTGATTTGGTCCGCAGTCAGTTTTATGCCCTGTTCAATCTCTTCACGCCAATAGATATGGGAAACATCTTTAAGAAAGAGTGTGAAAATAAAATCAGGATCATTGATCGTAAGCTCATAGCGGTCAATCTCCGGGAATTGAGCAATGCGAAGATTTACCCCGGAGCGTTGCTCCATTGTTTTTGCAGCCTTCAATTCATCAAGTAGCTTCCTGTATTCCGGAGTGGGATCCACCTCAATAGGCGGTTTCTGAACCGTGATATTGCGCGGGATCAGATGCGTTATTTTTGTATCGCTGATATCCAGCTTGCCCATAATATAGGCATTCAGCTCCTCATGTTTGATCCGTTTAATGGAATCGGGGGTGATCTTCAGGCTTCCATTTTTAAAGTGCAAATACTCCTCGTTTTTGTTGTGATGAAAGAAATTGGGATTGATTTCAGGCAGTTCCTGCAGATTGCTTTCACTGATCTGGGCACTGGAATTGATCTTATTGAGGATAGAGATTTCATCCAAAAGGTTCTTGCTTTTCACCCATTCCTTAGTGAAACGTTTGGTGAGTTTTTTAATATCATTCGGATGGATCAGATCAATAACTTTTCCATGTACCCGCGCATAACAATAGTCAGCACGGCGATGATATTGGCTATCCATCACAAAGAAGCCATTCGCCTGGAGAAACCAATAATAGTATTCCAGGTTAATCGAATAACTGACTTTCCCGGACTTTTTATCCGTGGATTTCGTCCAGAATTTCATGGGTTTGGCCCTACGTTTTAGAACCAAAAAACTGTTCGCCGTCGCAGACAGGTCCTTTCCCACAATATTAATCCAGTCCTTGATATCCTTGCAAGGATTTCCGCGCCAGTCACTTTTCTTTTTCACCCAATCCGGCACCTCCAGGGTGAACATATTGATGTGTTTCAAACCCAGTTTTACCGCATTCGCATTTCCCGTAAAATCGTTATCAAGGATCTGATAATGGTTTTCGCAAAGCCTGTCGATTTTATAAAACTCCTCCTGATCGAAGTTCGCCGATTCAGAATTCAACCAATAGACATGATTTCCCAAACTAGCCACATTTAAAGCATCCGATTCGCCACTACAGCGGAATATATCCCGAACATGCGCTTCCGGCTTGTATTCAGGCGTTAGAATGTCCCCGGAATCTTCATCCACGAACTCATTATCAGCAGCCTCAATTTGTTCCAGGCCATAGATATAGTCCGGAGATTTCTTGCCCGTGTATACGAAGCGATACTTTTTAACTAGCTCATGAGGTTTATAGAGTTTTTTAAACGCACCATAATCAAAGAGGAAAATAGGGTAGTCCTTGGTCGCGGTGAAAATATGAACAACATCACGCTTTAGTTTGTCGGAAGGGCCACAATATTCATAAGATTGCACAGGCTTGCAGTGAAATTTTTTGAGCAACGCATTATCCACATATCGCCCAATCGATTCCAGGTCGGATGCCGAAGCCTCCTGTTTAAAGCTAAAATTATAGTCCCCTTTATGATCCGTAGGCTCCATCTCCCGAAAGGAATAATCCGCCATATATTTTGGCTTTATAAAATCCCCGGCCTTAATTTCCTGTTTGATAATAACATTCTGGATAAACTTCAAGGCATCGATAAACACAAGGTTTTCCTCCAGCATCACAAAAGGAATCGCCTTCATGCTATTGATCTCAGAAGTATTGCCAAAATCGGTGATCCTCCAGGTTCCGTTATAGAAATTTATCCGGGCACTAGGGGTTTTGTCCTCATCGCGTATGCTTAAATAAGCCTTAGGGTTTCCATAGTTATAATTGGGGAAATAGTGCTTAAAGATGTCAAGCCCTCCATCAGTCTGACGGTATATTTCTTCATGGTTTATGTACTTCATAGTTTCTTAAGTAGCTTACAAATCAGGAATTCAATAATTGATTCGTCAGAAATATTGCTGTATTGCCTTTCCAGGGCAGTACGCAATTTGGCCGCAGTAATCCCATAAGCCAGTCGGCTGATGCTGTTGGGGATTTCCTTTAAACGATAAGCAAAGAAATCGTTTATTTCCACCAGCAGCTTTTCATCAGACTTTGGATGATGCAATTCCACCACAGGTAAATTATGCCCATCCGAAGACGCAGTTCCGGAATGCAGATTTTCCCAGCCACGAGGCAAGGCAATCATAAAAAAGGGTGTATTTGGTTTGCCATGTTTGATCCTAAGATGAGCCATAATGTTAAGATTGTGCTTTACCGGACCCCAACACAAACCAATGGCCGGGGTGGGTAAAGCGATGCTGATCAGCTAAATCGTTTGTTTTAATTTTTGCGGTACTGTTTTAACAATCAATTGATTGTTCTTGCATCGAAGCGCTAAATGGTATAGGTGCAGCAATTTGTTTTTGCTCTCCTCATAAGACCTATTTGAAGACATTGGAAGGATGTACTCAAGAGCCGGGCGCATATTTATGATGTGTGCACAGATTGGATGAACAGTTTTAAACTCCTTCATATAATCTATTTTGCGCTCAATCTCTTGCAGCTCAATCAATTTTTTCGCAGTGCGGTAAAAAGCCCTGTCACTCGTTTTCATCAGGATTTTTTTATGAGTAACAAACTTAATAAGCTGCATCATCAGGTACTCCTGCAATTGCTTATGGATCCATTGCACAGCATCCTGATGCGCCAGAAAGCTTCCTTTGCGCTCAATGATTTTGCCCCGGGAAGTTACCGTTCCGATTGCCACACCAACCACACCAGTAGTAGGGCAAGGCATATATTTCAAAAGATGAAAGTTATTCGGGATCATGCTGCAGCCTCCTGTTTTCTGCGAATGATTTCAGCAATGCAAGCCTCGCGGAGCTGTGCCAGTCTATCGATACGCTTTTTCGTTTTTGCCGGATCTGTTTCAAACAATTTGCTGTGTCGTTCAATGATTGCCTGATTTGTGTACGCAGCATCCATTATTTCCAAATCGAGGTCCGTAAAATTCTCAAATGCTCTCATAATTTGTTGGTTTAGAGTGGGAAAATATAATGTTTGTTGATTTCGATGGATTTGCCGTTAATTTCAACAATAGCCGAATAAGGAAAATTATTCAGGATTTTGGCCTCACAAAAAACACCGGAACCATCAGTATTGAAACTGACAGACACATCATCGCTCACGCATAAATCATTGCGAAATTTTCGCAGTGACAAGCGCTGAAGCATTATAACGAAGAACAGAAATACTATGACGAAAAGCACGCTGATAGTCAGGGTGATTCCTATTAATATGAGCAGTAGTTCCATTGTTTTTTGATTTGAATTTTTTAAACTCCTTGAATTCTAGCCATGTAGGGAAGTCTTTTTCCGGCATTTCAACCAGAACAGAATTTTTACTGCCGGAATAGGTATTCTTCAGGATCAGAAGATGCTCCAGAATTGCCCTATTTTCAGGAGAAGGATCCATTCTGATCCTGTTTTGTTGGTAGATAATAAGCTTGGATAAATTCATCTGCGTTTTTTTGGTAAGTGGTTTATGCGGGGGAACATATTAAATCAGGTTTTTTTCAATAGCAAAGCGCGCCATTCCAACTTTGCTATAAACATTGATTTTCATCTGAATACGTTTTCGATGAGTATTTACAGTATTAATACTGATGCCTAAGCGATCAGCGATTTGTTTGTCCGGTAATTCTTCAGCAGTAAGCTTTAAGATTTGTAGTTCGCGAGGGGTGAGGTAGGTTTCTTTATTGACCCATAGCACACCACAAAGATGTTTTTGCGCCTGTTTTGGACAAGAGCTGCGCAAAGGGCAGTCAAAATGTTCCGGGACAATGGTGCCATCTTTTTTGATGTCCGCCTCATTATCGAATCCGCCCAATTTACACCAGGCATATTTACGAATCCGATCATTGTCTTCGGTGATACCAAGGATATCCAGCCCGATTTGAGCCTTCTTGTCTTCCTCTAGTGCTGCAGCAATTGCGAACTTATGCTTTGCCGAAACCTCTTCGAAAGGTATTAAAGAGATTTTCACTTGATACAGCTCATTCTCGTGTACAAGGAATTCGCCATTTGATTTTTGAAAATAGTCCGGTAGTTTCATTATTGAAGTTTTGAAAATATTTCTTTCAATTTTCTGCTTTCAGCTTTATTTTCTTCGATTAATTCTAAAGCAGTTTTTAATACTTTGAAGCTATTCCTTTTAGCACTTAGTACCATGCTCACATATGAAGGTGTACATCCAACCCTACCAGCTATAGTACTCTGACCGTTAGTTGGCAGCATTTTACGAAGTTTTTTAAGCTCCCTTTTTGTCATGTTTTTCTAGGATTGATTCACGTTAAGAAATGTTATACCTTAGTTAAGGATTGGTTAACGCAAAGATAAAGTAATACTTTAGTAAAAAGCAAGCTTTATTAAAATAAAATTTTCATATTATGCATATAGGGCAGAAGATCAGGGAGTTGATGCGAAAGAAAAATTTTAAGCAAAATCATTTAGCTGAGAAAATAGGTATAACAACACAGCGGATGGGGCAAATTTTAAAAGAGGATGATATTAGCATAAATAGGTTAAAACAAATATCTCAAGCCTTGGATGTACCATTTATAGAGTTTTTAGATGATTTTGATTTAATGGAAGATAGTTTGATTAATAGCGAAAAGGTGGAGATGCTACGAGATCAGCTTAGGGCTAAAGATGAAACAATACAAACACAGAAGGAGCTTATAGCAATATTAAGGAAGAATATTTCAGCTACGGGTGCTAGTGACAAAAAAACGGATGCTTCTTTATAGGAAGTAAGAATTAGTTGAAGTCATCCGGCGAAAATCGAGAAACAAAAAAAATGAAATTTCCATTTTGCGTAAATATTATGCAAAAGCATATATGGGCAAATTATGAGGAAAATGCATCATTTAAGTAATTAACACCTGATATTTTGGAAAAATCGTATTTAGGAATTCAATTAAATAGATACAAATTATGAAGAGAATATTAACCCAATTAGATAGCTTATTTTCAGGGCTTTATCTTTAATACCTTAAACTTATAATGAAGGAATGAGGCTATGAGCCGCATTCAAAAAAAACACACAAAATTAACCATATAAATTAATGTCTTCCCCAATATGTCTACTCAATTCATACACTCATAAAATACTGTAATACAGTAGATTATAGCGGGTGGTGGATTCCCTTCATCCGCACAAAACCACCGGAATTTCCGGTGGTTTTTTTGTTTTATATACTTCCGATTACCCTGTTTTTTTTTCTCTAAATTCATATATGGGAGAATCAATATTTTCCGGTAAATTGCAAGGCTGTTGTGCAGAATGCAATGGTGTTCAGTTTTTTCCCCATTAACATTTTATAGGTAGATAAGTTGTTTGCCTGCAATCAGCCGCTTTTTTTATATTTAGCAATCGCACCACCATCCTCGCCCCAGCGAGATATAGCGGATAGCCCGGCGGCTTTGGCCGCAACGCCCAGAAAAATATTTGTGATTCACATTAGATTATTTATATATTTGTGGTACAAGAAACAATAATTATAATGAACCCTCAAACCCAAATAAGCTGTTTCGTTGATCGGAAGTGTGTTATAGGAACTCCTGTTTCGTACAAAGTGGATGTATTGGTAATAGGGGTGTCTTATACACAGTAGTTATGTGCAAGCTTATTGAGCCATCTGTCAACAAAATAACATGGATAAAGAAAGAGCAGAAAAATTGATTTTAGAAAATCTCCAGACAATAAATTCATTGGAGAATAAACCTAATTTGAAATGATAATTAATGAAGTTAACAATCATGATATTGAAAAATTCAACCATGATTTTATTTTAAAAAACGTAAGAAACCCCTTGGATCAGTTTGGAGGTATCGCATGAAAATTTTTGAAATAAAAACAACAAAAGGTGAATATATCAGCGGTATTGCGTTGGATATAGTTACTAAAGGTGAACATATAAGTAGTTGTCTTTAATGCTGGAGAGAAACACAGACAATATGTCTAAATAGTATAAAAAAAGTTAACTTGACTCGTCAAAACAAAATAAAAATATATTTATCTCAACCTTATCCTTTTTATTATCGAGGAAATAATCTTTGGATAATAGCTGGTCTTTTATTTTTAATGTCCGTTACGTTCAATTATATTTTTGAACCTTTTAATGTGTATGTGCCTGAGCATAAGTTCAACTACTTTTGGATATCGTTTATTCATGCCTGCAGTCCTGCATTAATTATTGGTTTATTCTCCATATATCCAACAAAACCAAAAACCGAAGAAAACTGGAGTGTTCAAAAGGAAATAATTTTGATAGCGTTTTTTCTTTTATTGGTGGGTATTGCTCAATTTTTAATTCGTGATTTCATTTACAATAACCCGAATAATTGGTCCTGGCGTTATTTATATGAAGAAATTAGAAATTCATTTTTAATAGGAAGCCTATTTGCAGTATTGTTAACATCCTTAAATCACAACAGGTTAAATAAAAAGCACATAAAGAACGCCAATGCCATAAATCTTTCCCATAGGGTTAAAAAAGCTAAAACTAATCTTTCTGTTTTAATTACAACTCAATTGAAAAGTGATGACTTTAAATTGAATTTGGATAGTTTTCTATTTGCTAAAGCTGAAGGAAACTATGTTGTATTGTTTTTAAATGAGCATGCTACTAACAAATTAATAAAACGAATTACATTAAAAGAATTAGAAAAAATTCTAACCCCATATTCAAACATCAAAAAAACCCATAGGTCATACCTGGTTAATTTACACCAGATAAAAAGTGTTACAGGTAATGCGCAAGGATATAAATTAGAACTCAATAATTACCACGAAAAGATACCTGTTTCCAGAAACATGATTAAAGAATTTGAATCAAAGTTTAATGCTGTTTAATTCAATATTTGCTATTCGTCACAAAAGCTTGTCAGTCGAACCAAAACAGTTTTTTGCGTTGAGTATCAAATTACTTTTAACCAAAAATTAAAATTATGCGTAGATACGATTTAGATTGGTTAAGAGTGATAGTTTTTGCATTACTCATTTTTTATCATGTCGGAATGTTTTTTGTTCCATGGGATTTTCATATTAAGAACAACAATATTTACCATTGGCTAATATATCCGATGTGGTTTTTGAATCAATGGCGATTACCTATTTTATTTGTTATTTCAGGTATGGGGACTTATTATGCCTTGCAAAAAAGAACAGGAAAGCAATTTGCATGGGAACGAATAAAAAGGCTTTACATACCTTTAAATGTTGGCATGCTTTTAATCATTCCACCTCAAGTATATATCGAAAGACAGGTTAACAGTCAATTTATAGGAAGTTATTTTGACTTTTGGCCTTCTAAAGCATTTATTGGAATATATCCGAATGGAAATATGAGTTGGCATCATCTGTGGTTTTTGCCCTATTTATTATTGTTTTCTTTAATTCTAATGCCTTTGTTTTTATACTTAAAAAATCATCCAAACAACGTTTTTATTACATGGTTAAATAACCTAATTAAAAACCCTTTAGGTTTGTATGTTTTCATCATTCCCTTGTATTTTATTGAAGCCTTTATTGAGCCATTTTTTCCAGTAACTCACGCCTTAATTGGCGATTGGTTTACAATTATTAACTGTATAACACTTTTCTTTTATGGATTTTTATTGATAACTGTTAAAAATTCTTTCTGGTTAGCAGTTGAGAATTTTCGAAAACGCTTTTTACTAACAGGAATAATAAGTTTTGCAATCATGTTATTAATAACCCACAATTTTAAGGACTCCGACATTAGGCATTTTACAGAGGCTTTTTTTAAAGTTTTAAACTTATGGTCATGGATTTTAGCTTTATTTGGATTTGCTGCTAAACATTTTAATAAGAATAGCAAAATATTGAGCTATTCAAACGAAGCTGTTTATCCATTTTATATATTACATCAATCTGCAATGATAGTAGTTGCTTATTTTCTTATAGATTTAAATTGGTCGTTAGGATTAAAAGCTTCAATAATGATTTTAGGAACATTCGGGATATCATGGTTACTTTATGAGTTCCTAATTCGCAGATGGAAATATATAAGACCATTGTTTGGATTAAAGAAAGCACTAAAAGACAACAATTAAGCATCGTTTTTCGGCCTGAGCCGGAATATGTGCTTTGTGTTGAACGAAACTGGTGAACAACATATACTGGGGAATCAATTTTCCGTATTTTTTCTGCAAAATGGCCATTGTCGTGAGAATTTTCACCTTGCGACAGCTTTTGGCGGCTTTGGCCGTAACGCCCAAAAAAATATTTGTGATTCACATTATATTATTTAAATTTGTAGTGCAAGAAACAATATTGATAATGAACACTCAAACCCCAATAAGCTATTTTCTTGATAGGAAGTGTGTTAATCTTATTTTGTATATTGTAGGTGTGTTGGTGATTGAGGGGGATATATTGTAATTAGTAGCCAGTTGAACAAAACTAATTTAACCAAAATGACAGAAATAAAACATAAAAACTTAGGTATTTGGGATGTTCAAAAAAAATCTGAATACTGGAAAGTGTTGGCGAAAAATATACATGCAGATTTTAAAATAATAACAACAGTTTCAAAAGACTTCAATAGATTGGTTTTAAAAGTAGAATATAAGAATGTATTTATTTCTTTTACTGAAACTGATACAAAACCTCTTTTTGTTAATTGTGAATTTGCTCGATCCAGAAACCTGACTTGGTTTGAAATATCGAAAAGTGATTTTATTGAGAGATTAATGAATAAGTTTAGCAAAAGCAAGATAAACTCAAGCAATATAGAGTTTAATAAGAAGTACATTTCAAAAACAATTAATAACTATAAAATCAAGTCGATTATCAATAATAAAATCATTACCGAGATGATTCTAAAACAAGACTTAACGTTTATCGGTGGAGAAAAAGGGAAAAATGGAGACTTTATTTTAAGGTTAAACATTCATAGAAACGTAAATAATCTGCCACAGTTGGAGGCAGTTTATGATTTAACGACAATTCTTATAGATGAATTATATTGAAAAAAGCGCCTGAAAAAAAATAGTTCATTTGACAGAAAGTGTAGATATGTTTTCGAAATGTTTGCTCGAGTAGAAAGCCCGGCGGTAATCCGCAACGCTCAAGAAAATATTTGTAATTCACATTAGATTATTTATATATTTGTGGTACAAGAAACAATAATTATAATGAACCCTCAAACCCCAATAAGCTGTTTCGTTGATCGGAAGTGTTTTATAGGATATACTGTTTCGTATAGAGCAGGTGTATTGGTAATAGGGTGTCTTTTACACAGTAGTATGCAACTATTAGAAGATGTAATGCTGAATATTAAAAATATAAACAAATGATTATGAAAAAGATTTTGATTGTACTAATATTGTGCGGAGTGAACCTTATCTCATTTGGTCAGGTAGTAAATAATTGTAACCTCATTTTAAATAATGATTCTTCATCTTTAAACGCCACATTAGAAGGGAAACAAATTATCCTAAATTTTCAAAAAACAGACGTTCTTAGCATCACTTTTGAAGAACTTAAAACAGATATTTCTAAAAAAATGCTAGTTATCACATCAGATTCAAATCATAACGAGATATTGATTGGAACATTTAATAAAACTGATATAAAAGGTGATTCAAGTTACACTCTGGATATTCCATTTGGAAAACTAGACAAACTTTGTTTTGGAACTGATAATATCTATACGATTCTAATTAGGGATGAAAAAGGGGAACAAATTTTGTTGAGATTTAAGCTGTTAAAGGAGTAAAAAACAGTTGCTATTAAAAAAATTAGTGCATTTGGCAGATAGTGCTAATATTGAAGATAATAACAATAAATAAACATAGTAGTATATTGAAAACTTGGAGCGTTGAAATGCCAAACACACTAAATATAAACCCCCGCGTTAGGGATAGCAGCGGCATCCTCGCCACAGCGAGATATAGCGGAAAGCCCGGCGGCTTTGGTCGCAACGCCCAAGAAAATATTATAGCCATAGAGTCCCATCTGGGAACTGTTTTATTAGTATAAGAATCTCTTGCTTAGAAATTAAAATTGCGATTCACAACAGATTCGTTGCATTTGTAGTGCAAGAAACAAAGTGTTCTTCTATTAAAGTGAAAATTACTAAAGCGCCACTACGCTTATACTCAGCTTATGAGTACATTTGTACAGGAATGTTGAAAAAATCATGATGTTGAAAAAATTTATCCTCTTTTGTTTTTTAAGCGGTTTGATTGTATTGGTTTCTTGTACTAAAAAGCAGACTGCCGCAGAAATACTCGAACGAACAATCATTTCTATCGATACAATTGAATCGGTTTATTATAAACAAGATATGTGGAGGACAAATCCGCGAAAGCTTAATGATACTCTATTCCGATTTCGTGAGATGTATTTCAAAAGACTGCTCACCGATTCTATTGTAGGTGTTAAAGGACATTGGTATATGTATTTAGAGGACAAGCAAAATGCAGCCTATGAAGATATTTAAGATGGTAAAAGACTGCTTCGGATCAATAATCGTGATCGTATTGCACGGGTTTATGATCTGGAAAAATATCCTGATTGGAAAAGAAAGCATTTTTGGAGCCATAATACGCCATACGGAATGCAATATGAATTTAAGTATATGTTGAAAAATACAGACTCTTATGCCATTGAAAGATTGAACGATACCATTATTGGTGCCACGGATTGTTATCAAATTGTTGTTTTATTAGAGGATAAAGAAACAATGCCCGGCTTCGCCACAGATCTTGAAGAGAGTGAAGGAAGCATTTCGAAGACTTTATATTTCATCGATAAGGATACATTTTGCCCAATTGGAATGAAAAGTGAATTTTATTCGCGTGATAATCAACGCCAAAAGATATTTATTGATCAACGGTATTATGCGTTCAGGTTCAACCTGAATGTTGATGAGAATACTCTGTTGAATACATCTACTGAGGCAATAACCGGAATTGAGCAAATAGAGATGAAACCGGAATAGATGGGGTTAATAATAAGATGCTAATGAGGTTTTTATAAAATATTTTGATGCGCCTGCAATACACGAGGTTTAGGTATAGATTGGAAGAATATTGAAGCGAAGGAAGCAATAATAGAGACTATTTTTCAGCTTGAAAATACCAGGAATGCTGCCAAATCCTGTTGTAAATTTAATTAGATTTTATACATTTGTGGATCAAGAAACAAAAAATGAACAATCAAACCCCAATATTTTTTTTGTTGCATGGAAGTGCGTTATAGGATATCATACTTACAATAAAAGGAAATATTGTAATAGGGGAGGCTTATGTGTACTAGTTTAGTAGTCAGTCTGGGGAAAAATCAATCAATAGTTTAATAACATAAATAGATCAAAATGAAAGAAATAAAGATTATTCTTGTCGCATTAGTAATTTGCATTGCATCAAATTTTAATCAAATCTTTGCTTGTTCCAGAGTCGTTTATCAAGGTTCAAACGGAACAATTATTACCGGTAGAACTATGGACTGGAAAGGGGATATTCCGGCAAACTTATGGGTTTTCCCAAAAGGAATGGAGCGAAATGGTAAGGTTGGAAGCGCTTCTATTGAATGGAAATCAAAATATGGTAGTGTAGTTACAAGCTCTTGGAATATTGCGGCAACAGATGGAATGAATGAAAAAGGTCTTGTAGGAAATTTATTGTGGCTTTTAGAATCCCAATATCCTAAATTTGAGAAGGATAGCGGAACGAAAGGATTAGCAATAAGTCTTTGGTTGCAATATGTACTGGATAATTTCGCTACAGTGGATGAAGCCGTTAAAGAGCTTCGTAAAGAGGAATTTGTGGTCGTGTCATCTTATATTCCTGATACAAAAATATACACAGCACTTCATTTATCAATTTCGGATAACACAGGCGACAATGCAATTTTTGAATATATAAATGGGGAATTAGTAATTCATCATGATACATCTTACGTAGTAATGACAAATTCACCAGTTTATGAAGATCAATTAGCTATTAATAATTACTGGAAAGATATTTCGGGAACTATTATGCTTCCCGGTACAAATCGAGCAGCAGACCGTTTTGTAAGAGGGTCTTTTTATATAAATGCACTCCCGAAAACTGACGATACGAAAATTGCTGTTCCTGCAGTTTTTAGTGTTATCCGAAATCTTTCTGTTCCTTTTGGTATTTCAACACCAAATCAACCAAATATTTCATCGACCCAATGGAGAACAGTATCCGATCAAAAAAACCTAGTTTATTATTTTGAAAATGTTCTTAATACGAATATTGTTTGGCTGGATTTTGCCAATTTAGATTTTAGTGAAAATGGGGAAATACTAAAACTCTCCTTGGAAAATCGGGAAAGTTATCCAGGCGAATCATCAAAATATTTAGTGGAAACGAAACCTTTTATACCATTGGGATTAGAATAAAAAAGCCCGAGCAGCTATAAGTTTAAATAAGTATTGTTAGGCGATGCTAATATTAAATCACGGTATGAAACATTTGTTATTATTCATCATTTTGCTGCAAATCAATATACTAGACGCACAAAATAGCAGTATTACTGCAGGCACCTATGATTCCGGGATGATATATTATAACTACAATCCGGATACGGTACTTCCAGCTGGAGAGAATGGTATTTACTCTTGTTTTATTGATATAGACCTAAACTTTGATAGCATTTCGGATTATAAGATTACTAATTTAAATGCAAGTGGGCAGAATGCAAGCAATTACCAGGTTGAGATCGTGCCTTATAATGACAATGAATTTTCTTATCATAGAATTGATTCCAGTTATAATTACCTATTAGATACTGCTTATTACTATTTTGTGCCAAGCCCTGTTAATTATGGGGAAGAAATAAACGATTCATATCTTTATACATCAACGGTTTCTTATTTATATATGGATAGATGGTCGTCAATATCTGCCTATTCCAATGAAATATTTGATTGGGATAATATTGGGCCAAAATATATAGCAATTAGAATGAATGTTGATGATACCTTGTATTATGGGTGGATTGGCATCGATATCTCAACCAAAGAAAGCCAAGGTGGAAGGTCGAAAGTTATTGTAAGCGAATATGCTTTATCAAAATTTTTACCGTCTGATATTTCTGATAAATATTATTTTCAACCCATTGAAATTTATCCAAATCCTGTGACATCGGATTTGAATATCAACCTACCTAAAAATTTTAGTTCAGGAAATATCTTAATATTGGATGTGTGTGGTGTAATTCGCAGAAAAATACAGGTTTTAAATACGGGATTGGTGCAAATTTCTGTTTCAGATTTAGAAAGTGGATCATATATACTAAGAATAGGAGGCAATGGCCAATTTTACTATAAAAAGATTATAAAACAATGATTTTGAATGATTTTTGAATAATTTACCCATTTATTATCGAAGATAATTACTGCCTTTACCATAACAAAACACTTGCTTTTTAACATAGTTCATCCAATGGTTCGCCATAGAGAAGAAACCAGATTGCCTTATGCAAATGAAATATAGACCTAAGCAGTGAAATATTTCAGCAGTCTAAACAAATCTTGCGTAGAAATAAAATTGCGATTCACATTAGATTATTTATATTTGTGTGATTCGAATATTGAAAAAGTCAATAATAAAATCTTAAATATGTTGAAAATTTCCTTAGAATATTGGAACGAACTCGCTCATCAAATACTTTTAATTAGTTCTTTATTGAGTGGTTTTTCGATTGCTTTAGTTGCAAATTTATTGGTTCATAAATCAAAAAGTCGAATCACAATAAGTACATTAAAAATAGCAACAATTGCTACAGGCTGCTTTCTTATTACGGTCTTTGCTATGACTAAAATTATAATGATGACAACAAATGGATATCCATTTGAAATAGCTGATAATGAATTAACAATGCCGCGTACGATTGGATCTTTAACTTTCTTTTTAGGCATTGTTTCTTTGTCGGCAGTTATTGCATTAGCAGGGTGGACAAAATCAAAAAGTAGCGGGATATTTACAACTATTGTTGGTGTTTTAACACTTTTGGCAATATTATCAATGCTTGTTCGATAGCACAGAAAACGGATGCCCTAAACAAAAGATCGAATGGAAATTGTTCAGATTATTCGTAGCACCCAGAAAAGAAAAACGCTAATTTTTTCTGCGTAGATTTCTTTTTCCGAGATATTTATTCCGTTTTTTTTCGGCTATAGCCTTTATTTTACCGCTTCAACAATTACCCAGCCTTTTTTATAAGTGAGGTCGGTTTTGATGGTTTTAAAACCTGCTTCAGATAAAAATTCTTTGTATTCTTCCGAGTTTTTTATTTGTGCCAAATGCCACCATTTGCTGTTTTCTTTTGGATAACGATTGATTATCAGAAAACGCCCGTCATTCTTCAGATTGTTATGTACACGGGCGAGAGATTCGCGCAAAGGCTTCCAAAATTGAATCGTTTCAAAGGCTGTAATCAGGTCGGCATCCGATGCTTTTAAGTACAGCTGATCTACTGTTGTTGCTATGAATTCTAACCGATTTAGATTGCGGGAATCACTGTTGATCTTTTGCGATAATTTGATCATTTCTTCTGAATGATCGATTCCAATGAGCGTATAATTCCTATTTTTTTTGGCCAGATAATTTATGAATTTGCCTCCACCACAACCAATATCCACTATGGTTGATCCTTCTTTTGGCAGTTTGTCGGCGAAATATTTAATATATGTCTGGGTGTGGAACAGATTCATCATTTTTCCTACAAATTGTCCTATGCGCCCATGTGGCTTTGCTCCCTGTGTTTCGATGCTCATCTTTTATGAATTAATCGTGATAAATAGGTTCTGATTTTTTTCAAAGCTAATCAAATTTTGTGCACAACAATTTTTCTATCGAAATCCTTCATTTATTGATGATATAAGCCTGCTGTGGGTTTGTGTTTTGTTTTTTGAAAAACAAATTTTAATAGTTTTTAAGGACTCTTTTATTCGCTAAATATTTGTAGTTCTTGTAATATATTTTTGTGCAATTAAGAAAAAACGGATGCTTTCTGTCAGATCGATACGGGATTTTGAGGGAGGACCCAGCTAAATAATATAAATCGATTTTTGCGTGTATCCACAAAATATTTTGTAGTATATTAAATTTTTTATATCTTGCAACCAACATTAAATCAAAAAATTAGAAAAAACCTTGCGAAACAAAAGCAATAATATAAGAGCAGGTTTTATCAGCATACTGATTAACCCCTGGGTTCTGGCAATACCGATAGCCTTACTTGTTATTGCTGTGCTGCCTGATATGCAAGAGCCTTATAAGCTGGAGCTGGTTCTAAAGCAAAAGGGCGATAAAACCCCACAGGCGGAGGAGTTTTTCACAGACCTGAATAATGATGGCAATACAGAACGTATTGTTTCATTTTATAATGTTTCAGGCAATGCGGCATTAAAAGTGTGGACGACAGATCATCGGCTTATTGATCAATACAATTGGCATGGCGTTTTTTTAAATAATTATAAATTTGTGCAGGTTTTTGACACCGATCATGATGGGAAAATGGAGGTGATATTTGGTCTATTGCGCCACGATTCGGTTTTTATTGTTCAATTCAATCCTTTGCTGAAAACTGCACTGAATCATGAATATTTTGTTGAAAATCTCCCTGACTCTACCAATCCCAATCAATCACCCTTTATATATGTTTCTTCGACAATGGATATAGATTCTGATGGCGTTAATGAGCTTTTTATTGAGCTTGCGGCACATCTCGAAAAATCTCCCAGAAAGGCCATTGTTTTAAACACAAAAACAGGTGATATACTGAAATCTGACGATCTCGGAGCAAAAATTACCGGCTTATTTCCGGATCCCAGGTATAAAGCCGGCGACGGTTATTTGGTTCAAACCAGGGCATCAGCAAATTTAAAACCATCAGAAGTAAGCTTTCTGCATGATCATAGCTCTTGGTTGTTGGGTTTTGATGCAAATATGAAATTGCGTGATACCTTACTTGAATATCCCTATCTTTTTTCAACAATCAAGTCATTGTTTTTTCGGAAGCAGAATAAGATTGTTGGTCTTGCACACAACCAATCACAAGAAGAAGTACTAGATAAAATTTTTATGGTCGATTCAAGCGGTTTTTTTGTCCGGGATTTCCCTCCTTCAGCTCATTATTTTAAAGATATAGGCATTGTGCCTTTTTTCGAGGATTCTTCTCAGAAATACCTGTATTATAATGAGCAAGGGAATATTTTTATCCTAAAAGACACGGAGATCATCAGCAATATCGATAAACATCAGGATGCAAGCACTCAGTTTATAGGAAGAGAACCATGCGAAATCAGTGGGGATGGCAAAAATGAATTTATTGCAATGGATTTATTATCAGACGAATTGATTATCCTAAGCCATGACTTGAAACATAAGAGTATTCTCTCAGCCATAAATATCTCCGAAGAACACTTTTTTTCACCTTCCGTCCGCAGGAAACAGGGCGAAAAACCCCAGTTGTTCTTCAAGCTTCATGGGAACAACTATTATTATACCTATCAGGCCAATCCCTTGTATTATCTTCATTATCCGGTCTATTTGCTGATCTACCTTTTGATAACAGTCCTGATTTATCTTATGTGGAGCTATCAGAAAGCCCAATTGCAGAAAAAATACGAACTGGAACGAGCATTTGAGAGTTTACAACTGAAAACCCTTAAAAATCAGCTCGAACCGCATTTTATCTTCAATGCACTGAACGCCATAAACGCCACCATTGCCCAGGGTCAATACGAATCTGCGCAATACTACCTTTTACGCTTTAGTCGCTTAATGCAAAAATTGCTTTTCAAGTCCGATCAATTAACAGTTAGCCTTGAAGACGAATTGGAATTTGTGGAAAATTACCTCGAGATTGAACGCCTGCGTTTTGGGGAAGAGCTGTATTTTGAAATCCATAAATCAGAGAATGTGCCCCCACAGATCAGAATACCGAAAATGTTGGTGCAGTCTTTTGTTGAAAATGCGATAAAACACGGCCTAAAACCACTCAACCATAAAGGGCGTATTCTTATTGATGTGCATATGGGCGGAAAACACGTACATATAAACATATCAGACAACGGGATCGGGCGTGAAGCTGCCGCACAGAAGAATACCAATAGCGGTAAAGGCCTCAGCATCGTGCAAAAAATGCTTCTCCTATACGAAAGGCAACAGAAAAAACAAATCAAATACTACTATACCGACCTTTTCGATGATGAAGGCCGGGCTGCAGGCACAAAAGTAAGCGTTCAGCTGCCTGTAATATGATGCCCCCAAAAAAAAGAGTTATGTGGGCGGTCAGAAGACATAGGCAGATTTATTTTTCTCGATTAATTGCGATTTGCTTTATTGAATTCCCTAGGAAACATAAAAATATCTGTTCTTAGAATGCATATATTTGCTATATTTATGCCATATTTTGGTTTTGTTTGAAAAGGAGTAGAGTTTATGAGACTCCTTCATTTTTAGGGTCGACTCAAGTTTTCAATGAACTGATTTTCGTGCCAAATTGTTTTGATGCGGCAATAAGTAATAACTATGGAGAATAATGGGTAGTATTATATCTTGATACGCTCCCCCAATATAGCAGACTATGGCACATTATTTAAAAAAGGAATTATACGAACTGATCAAAAAAGATGAGAGTATTTTTGATTTCATCCAAGAAGGTTCACTTGATGGACTTTGGTATTGGGATCTGGAAAATCCTGAAAATGAATGGATGAATCCGCGTTTCTGGGAGGTTTTGGGTTATAATCCTGTAGAAATGCCCCATAAAGCAAGTGCCTGGCAAGACATTATCAATCAAGACGATTTAAAACGTGCCCTCGATAATTTTCAAAAACATGTGGCTGACCCAAGCCACCCTTATGACCAGATAGTGCGTTATACCCATAAAAATGGTTCAACGGTTTGGGTACGTTGCCGAGGTTTGGCGATCCGCGATAAAAAAGGAAAAGCTGTGCGCATGCTCGGGGCACATCAGGATATTACAAACATAAAAAACACAGAAGAAAAGCTGCAGCAGGAACACCAAAAAGTGAAGAAAAACGAAGAAATGTATCGGTTTTTAACCGAAAATGGAACTGATGTAATTCGGTATCAATCACCTACCGGTATATTTAATTATATTTCGCCTAATATTGTGGAATTAACGGGCTATACGGCCACAGAGTATTCTAAATTTGGTCCATTGGAAAATGTATTCCCTGAAGACCATCCCATTTTAGAACAAATTGTCGAGAGGTTTTCTAAAGGCGAAAATGCTGTGAAAGTGGAATATCGTATTCACCATAAAACAGGAGAAGTGATTTGGGTGGAGTCGCGTATTAAGGCAGTTCGCGATGAAAATGGGGAAACCACATCATTACTTTCATCAACAAACAATATTACCGAACAAAAGAAACTTCAAATTGAAGTGGGTGCAAGCGAGGAAAAGTATAAAGCAACGTACAACAATGCCCCCTTAGCATTTCAATCACTTGATTTTAATGGAAATATTCTTGAAGTAAATCCGCAATGGTTAAAGATATTAAATTATCCAAAAGAAGAAGTGATTGGTAAGTGGTTTGGCGATTTTTTACATCCGGACTATGTCGCGCATTTCCGGAAAAACTTTCCAAGATTCAAGGCACAGGGCTATATCAATAATGTTCAATTTCAGATGAAGAGAAAAAACAAGGAGTTTATCTATGTTTCTTTTGAAGGTTGCATTGGGTACACTCCTGAAGGAGAATTCAAACAAACTTATTGTACATTTAAAGATATTACCGAACAGAAACTAGTTGAACAAAAACTAAAACAAAGCGAATCGCGCTATAAACAATTAGTAGAAACATCATCTGATGCTATTTACTTAATGGACGAAGAAGGAATAATAATTGATACCAATAAAACAGCAACAAAAATTCTTAAGAAAGAAAGAGATGAGATTGTTGGAAAACCAATTGATACTGTTGACCCAAATTACCCAATAGGAGATTTTATAGCCTATTGGAAAACAGTGCCATATGGAGAACAGCATATTTTAGAAACAACCCATATTACCAGCACAGGCGAATTAATCCCGATTGAGATTAGTGGAAAAAAATTCGAGTTGGAAGGTAATACGTATTATTACGGTGTGGCACGCGATATTACCGAACGTAAAATATCTGAAGAGTTGATACAAAAACAGATTCAGGAATATCAAACCTTAAACGAAGAGTATCTGACAATAAACGAGGAACTTTCGGCAACCAATAAAGAGCTTAAAGATGCTTTTAAAAAAGTTGAAGCAAGCCAAAGAAAGTTTAAATCGTATATTAATTACGCACCTGATGGTGTTTTTGTTGCCGATGAAAAAGGGAGGTACTTAGAAGCGAATCCTGCTGCCAGCCGAATTACCGGCTACACAAATGAGGAATTGCTCCAATTGAGCATTCCTGACCTCTTACAAAAAGATGATATAGAAATAGGGACGCAAAATTTTAAAAAAGTACAAAAGGAAGGTCTTTCTAAAATAGACTTGGGTTTTGTAACCAAAAGCGGTGAAAATAGATATTGGCAGGTAGCTGCTGTTAAACTGTCGGAAACCAGGTTTTTAGGCTTTGTCAAAGATATTACTGAGCAAAAACATGCAGAACGAAAAATAAAAGAAAGCCTTAACCTGCTCAATAGTTTTATCAATAATTTTCCCGATGATGCCTGGGCCAAAGACTTGGAAGGAAAGATGACCTTGGCAAATCGATTTGTTAAAGACAATACATTCGGTTGCGAAGATGTGATAGGGAAAACAGCCTATGATTTCTTCCCTCAGAAGATTGCAGAAGAGTGCTGGACCTCTGAAAAGGATGTCCTTTTAAATGACAAGAGCATACAAATTGAAGAACAGATACCGCAACGGGATGGAGTGCACAGTAAAATCCTAAGCAAGTTTCCGCTTCATAATTCAGATGGAAATGTTATTGGCATAGGAGCTATCGCGCATGATATTACCGATAGAAAAAAGGCAGAAGAAGCACTCAAACAAAGTGAACAGAAATTTATTAGCTACTTCAATAGTAACCCAAGTGCTACTTTCGTTTGGAAAATAGTGCAAAACGATTTTGAACTTATAGAGGTAAACGAAACGGCACAAGGAATTACAGCAAATAAAGCCATTTCTTTTATTGGTTTAAAAGCTTCTCAAATTTATAAAGATAATCCGGTAATTCTTCAGAAATTTTTAGAGTGTGCAAAAACCAAAACAATTATTGATTATGAAAATAAATATAAAAACCAGTCTTTAGGTACAGTAAATTGGTTGAGATTTCGCTTTAGTTTTGTCGAGCCTGATCTTATTCTTCTTTATTCAGACAATATAACCGACAGAAAAGAAGCTGAGCGTAAAATTAAAGAACAAAATGAGGAATATGAAGCGCTAAACGAAGAGCTTCGACAAACGAACGAAGAACTTTTTGCCACCATTCGGAGGGAAGAAGAAATTAACGAACGATTTAAACTGGCCATGGAAGTTACATCGGATGGTTTAATGGACTGGAATCTTATTAGTAACGAAATCTACTATTCGCCTCGTTGGAAATCATTACTTGGATATGAAGATCATGAATTGCCCAATGATTTTTCCGTCTGGGAAAAACTTACCGATAGCGAAGATGTGAAGAAATCGTGGAATATGCTGAACCAATTAATCAATAGAGAGATTGATAAATTCGATATAGAGTTTAAAATGCAGCATAAAGAAGGGCATTGGGTTGATATTCATTCACGTGCAAATGTGTTTTTTAATAATGAAGAAAAGGCTATTCGGGTGGTTGGTACGCATACCGATATTACACAACGAAAAAATGCAGAAAAAATAATTCGGGAAAGTGAAGAAAAGCTACAACTTAGTGATTCTCGATATCGGAAAGCTGAGGAAATTGGAAAGGTGGGCAATTGGGAATATAATATTGAAAAAGATGCATTCTGGGCTTCTGATGAATCAAAACGAATTTTTGGGATCGACATGGGTCAAGGCTCATTTACAAACGAGGAAGTGGAAAGTTGTATTCCTGAGAGGGAAAGGGTGCATCGGGCATTGATCGATTTAATCGAACAGGAGAAGCCATATAACCTTGAGTTTGAAATTATTGCCCATGATACAGCTGAGCGTAAAACTATTACTTCGATAGCCGAACTTATCAAAGATAAAAATGGGAAACCGCTTAGTGTTGTTGGCGTAATCCAAGATATTAGCACTCGCAAACTTGCCGAAACCAAATTAAAAGAAAATGAAGAAAAACTAAGGCTCTCCATCGATAATTCACCTCTTGGTATTTGCACAAACGATATAGAGGGAAATTTTATATCAACCAATGCCGCCTACGAACAATTAGTGGGTTATACTAAAGAAGAACTGAAACAAATGAGTTTCTATGATATAACACATCCCGACTACCTAGATAAAAACAAGGAACTGTTTCATGCAATGGCAGCCAATATAAAGCCCGGCTTTCATCTCGAAAAAAAATATATTAGAAAAGATGGGAGTACGGTTGATGTGCGTGTATATGCTACTACAGTTGTTGATGCGAATAAAAAGCCCTTGTTTGGCATGGCTTTTACTGAGGATATAACCTGGCAGAAGGTTGCAGAAAATGATCTAATTGAGGCAAAGGAAAAAGCAGAAGAAGCGAATCGTTTGAAAACAGAGTTCCTTCATAATATGAGTCATGAAATTCGTACCCCAATGAACGGCATCATGGGATTCTCAAATTTATTATGCGAACTCGATGATTGTAATGATGTGCAAAAAAACTACACCGCTATCATACAAAATAGTAGTACTCAATTGCTTCGTATTATTGATGACATCCTTGAAATATCGACCTTGGAAACGAAACAGCTTAAAGTGAAGGAAGAGGAATTTGATGTGAATCAGTTCATCATGGAGCTTTTCGCTATTTACGATTTAAAGTCGAAAGAAAGACATCTTCCTTTATATGCACAAAAGGAGCTGCCCAATGGATTCAGTTCAATTCGATCAGACAGAACAAAACTGCATAAAATACTGAGCAATCTCTTAGATAATGCGTTTAAATTTACCACTTCAGGGAAGATAGAATTTGGTTATAAAATTGAAAATCAAAATATTGTGTTTTTTGTAAAGGATACAGGTATTGGTATTTCAAGCGATAAGCAATTAAAAGTGTTTGAACGTTTTTCTCAAGAAAGTTCCTTAACAGCCCAGGCCTTTGGTGGTCTTGGACTCGGATTGTCCATTGCGAAAGAAAACGCAGAACTATTAAATGGTAAATTAACCGTAGAGTCAGAAAAAAATAAAGGCGCTGCGTTTTTTGTTGAAATACCTTTTAAGCCCGCAAAAGAAACCGCATTATACAGAGCTTCTGAAGCTGATTCGAAAAGAGAAAAAAAGGATATTGTTCATATTTTAATAGCAGAAGATGAAGAAGTAAATTATTTGTATCTGGAAACGATATTAGAAAATACAGATGCTTTTAGTGTAAAACTGCATCATGCTATTAACGGGGAAGAAGCAGTAAACAAATGTCTCAATGATGTCATAGACATCGTGCTTATGGATATTAAAATGCCGGTTATGAATGGTTATTTGGCCGCTGAAAAAATTAAAGCAGTGAAACCGGAATTACCTATTATTGCACAAACTGCTTACTCAACAATTTCGGAAAAAGAAATGGCCTTAAAATATGGTTGCGATGATTTTATTTCAAAGCCAATTAAAAAAGAAGAATTGTTTTTGATGATGATGAAGTACCTGAATAAATAGTAGTGGTTTCTTTTGTTGTTAAGAAATTTCATCATAAATGTTAACAGATTATTCGAAAAGGATGCATATAAAAAAGCATGAAATTGTACAAATTGCACTAGTAATTATAGGGGTACTTATTGTCGTTAGGACGATAGAAACACTATTTGGGCAAGTAACATTTATGGGCACGAGTCAAGGGGTGTATGATCATTTGGGCATATGGATTGCTGTCAGTATCGTATTTGGTTTTCTATTGGTGTTATTTGCTTATCTAATGATCAGGAAATCTGCATATCTCGCCAAAAGAATTATAAAAGAAGAAAACGAAAGTGCAGAAATGAAATGCTTGAGCAGGCTAGAGCTTCTTAACCTCTCCATAATCATTATGTCTTTGTTTTTCTTAATAGGCAGATTTCCTTCTTTTATTCTTTCGGTATATAATTTACTGAGCGATTTTATTATTGACTTCTGTTCGTATCAGAATATGTACATTAATAATTTTACTCAGGTGCTCCAATATATAATGCTACTATTGATTTTCCTAAATGCTAAGCATATATCAATCTGGATCGAAAGAAAATTATTTAAATAGTGAGCATTTATTATATCGCCAGAGATTTTCAGATGACGACTGGTTTCAGCATAAGAAGGGTGAAGGGCTTGATCTTAATGAACGGCCACTTCTGAAGTCTTTTTTATCTTTGAAAAGAATATAGCACAAAGGATTATCATGAAGTTATAGAGCACTAAATCAAATATTTATAAAATTGGAGATGAACAGTATGAAAACACCCCTTATAGGATTGAAACCTTTAATATTAGGACTATTTCTGGTCTTTATTATTTCTCGCTTTGCGAACGCCCAAGAAGTTAGATTTAATGCTTACTCGGCCTATGTTTTTAATGATCGTATAGATTCTTATTACGATGCCAATAATTATTATGATGGTACCATTCAAGGTGGCTATCAATGGGGGCTTGGCGTAGAGTATATGATTCATGATGCCAGGGGTATTGAGCTAAAATATTTGCGTTTAGATACGCATGCTCCCTTAAATTATTATTATAACGGAATTCAGTACAAAGATTTTGAGCTGGGGATGAATTATATTTTAATCGGCGGTACTAATTATTTCAAAGCTGCCGGTGGTAAAGTAGAACCTTATGTGGGTTTAGCTGTGGGCTTGGCGATTATTAGTATTAAAAACCCTGAGCCGGGCACAGACAGCAGCAAAGAAAAATTTGCATGGAATGTGAAAGCAGGGACAAATATCTGGATTACAGAAACAGTTGGAATTAAACTCCAAGCTGACCTTATATCCGCTGTACAATCCGCCGGTGGAGGCTTCTATTTTGGTTCGGGTGGTTCCGGTGCCGGGATTAGTATCTATTCCAGTATGTATCAATGGTCTATAGGTGGTGGTTTGACCTTTAAATTTGGACAGTAATCAATCTTATTAGTTTATTCTTATTCCACTTGGTTTTGTAGCGATGCAGGATTTGGGATTAGAAAAGGAAATGGAGCTTTATCGAAAAAGAGCTCCATTTCTGCTTTAGAAGCTTTGGTAATACGTATTATTTGCCATTAGATGGTTTATATCGCTTCATAAGCTAGTCATGCCCGTCTTTATGAATAAAGCTGTTGTATGCTTCCTTGTATTAATTTGATGCACTATTTTCGTCTGTTTTTACACTTTTTTAGAATAATACTATTGCGTTTTTCAAATTAAGAGCTTCTGCGCCACTAATGCCTGAAAGGAATTTTAAAAATTAATCCAATGAAAAGAAAATTACTACTCCTCCTCTGTATTTTCGCTTCCTCCATACTTATGGGGCAGAACCTTAAACCGAAGAAAGATAAAGCTACGAAGAAATACGGCTATCAGAATGCTGCGAAAGAATGGGTTGTGCAGCCTGTTTATGATGATGCGGATAAAATTAAAAACGGCTTTGGGAAAATTTATTTAAATGAGAAGCAAGGTCTTGTGAATGAGCAGGGTGCTGTTGTTTTGGAACCTCAATTTGATGATATTTCCAAGATTAAAAATGGCTTTGCGGAAGTAGAATTGGACAATAAACTTGGCCTGATCAATGAACAAGCTGTTGTTGTTTTTAAGCCGCAATTTGATGATATTGAAAAATTTAAAAGTGGTTTTGCCCAGGTTGTTACAGGGAATAAAATTGGTGTGATCAACAAACACGGGGAGTTAGTTTTCGAGCCCCAATTTGATGAACTCGAATCTTTTAGCAATGGATTGGCGCAGATGAAAAAAGGAAATCGTTGGGGTTTGGTCAATAGCAAAGGAGAGATTGTTTTTGACGCTCGCTTTTCGCAAAAACTGAAATTTGAAGACAGTAAATCCATTGCTATGGAAAATGGTAAATATGGTATTGTGCATCTCGATGGGCGCGTTTTATTCGATTTTATTGCTGATAAAATAGCCATTGAAGATGCCCTATATTTCATCCAGAAAAACCGTAAATGGAAAATATACAATGCTGATTTCAAGGCAATATCACCCGAATACGATGATATCAAAACGACCTTTAAAGGAACAAAATATGCCTATTTTGTAGATGGTCGTTGCCTAGTTCGTCTGAATGGAAAGTATGGCTTCATCAATAAAAAGGCCGAAATGGTGATCCCGAATAAATTTGATCAGATTGCAATGGATGGTTTTAGAGGTGGATTTTGTGCTGCAAAATCAGGCGATAAATGGGGGTATATAAAAAAGGATGGAACTTATCTTGTTGAACCTCAATTTGATGAAGCTGAAAGCTTTGTAAATCTTGGGTCTGTTAATGTTGCCAAGGCTAAAATTGGACAAAAAGAATATGAAGTGTCATTTACCGGCACGGTAAAACTTATACGTGATCCTGAGGCTGAGGCTGCTGCTGCTCAAGCTGCTGCTGATAAAAAGGCTGCTGCTGATGCGCAGGCCCTGGCAAATGCCCAGGCTCTTGGTGTAAATACGAACCCGACACCTGACAAGACTCAAACGAATACTCAAAAATCTACAAGTCCGGCTGAAGCGGCGGCTCCTGATCATGCTTGGCTCATCGGAACGTGGATTGTTGAGACAGAAAAAATGGCAGGGGAAACCCAAAAGGGTAAAATGTGTAGCTATGCGCATTGGGTATTTACAGATAATAATTCAGGCTATTATGCTTCCCGCCAGATGCTTGGCTATGATAAACTGGAACCGGCAAAGCACTTCTCCTATACGATTGATGGCAATCGGATTATAACCAAAAGCATTAAATATACTTTTAAAATGTCTGATGATAAGCGTAGTATGACATTGCACGGGCCTCTTGGAGTGGTATGGACCCTCAAGAAAAAGTAGAGTCTCGTAAGTGCTTTAAACTTATTGAAGAATTGCACAAAATTGGACAGGCATTCCTTTCTTAAATTCCTTTCACGCTTGTTCATTTGTGTTCATAGTTGCACCCTTTGAGCTTGTCCCCAAAAGCAAGTTTTCATTGGGTGCTTTTTGTTGATTATGCTTTAAAGATTTGCTATCTTTGATGTTTCGACCCAAATCAAAAAAGAAAATATCATGGCTATTGGAAATTTTTTAAACAAAGCGAAAGAAGCTGCAGGAAACATTAAAGATGCTGCACGCGATGCAGCTGCAAAACATGGTCTAGTGAATGATGAAGAAGCGGATAAACTCGATCAGGCTTCTAGTCAGAAAACGGATAAACTGAAAGCAATTTTTGAGGAAGTGGCCAATGCTTCTGCCTTAATTAAAGAAGCGGGTTATGAGCTCGATGAGATTGAAATTGAACTCAGCTTACCGCCAAAATTGATCAGCCATTATTGTTTCCTCGAAGATGTCTGCGATGAAAAAAAGCAGGATTTGCTCGAGCAAACAAAAGAGAATAAGTTGATCCACCTTGTTTTAAAATCCTTGTTTAAAGCATCTTCACTTCAATCGTCCATGAAAATTGGGAAATATAAAATGTTTGAAGTGGAGATAGAAATCGGGATTATCCCCTCGGTAAAAATTAAATTTAATAAAAAGCATATCCAGCAAAAGCAATTGAGCTCCGGAGAATAAATTGATAAGATATGGGCTGGCGTACAGTAATTACCTTTGTTTATCCACATGAAGCACATATGGCGGCTTCTTATCTTGGATCTTTTGATATTCAAACCTTTATCAGGGATGAGTTGACTGCCCAAGTCGATAATTTTTATTCAAATGCCATTGGCGGGGTAAAAGTGCAGGTGATGGATGATGAGGTTGAATCAGCACTAAAACTCCTAAAGGAGGGAGGGTATATTGTTGAGGATCCAGAAACAAATGCAGTGCCTGATATTGAATTAATTGCAAAGACCGAAAACACATCAGTATGTCCTTTTTGTCAATCCCAAAATTTTTCACGATATAGGCAAACGAATTATCTGACCTTGGCCGTTTTTGTTGCCCTAGGGGTTTTCTTCCCAATCTTTCGCTCGTCTTATGTTTGTTATGATTGTGGGAAACACTGGAAATATAAGTAGTGTTTGTCCATAGTCGGGTGTCTTTATCTTATTTATTGAAATACTGATTTATTGATTTACAGGGTATTTTAGGTGGGATTGCTCCATAAACTCCATAATCCCAAACAATGTTCCCCAGGAATGAAAACGATCTGATGAAAGTCGTTGATCATCGCCGGTGCCCGTAATTGCTGAATAATTCTCGCTAACAAGACCCTGTCTGAGCCATTCGTTCAGGAAAAGTGTCATCGATTTTTCTGAGAGTTCCGCAGCTGCATCATCAAATTGATATTGCTTGAGGCTGAGGTAGGTAAGAAAATTGAGAGGTGGCCAAATTGCTCCTTTCCAATAGCGTTGTTTTGGGAAATCCGGATCATTACGTGCAATGGAAGGCAGCATCCAATCACCATAAAACTCCTCCGGATTATAGAAATGTTCTTCGATCATACGCTTTGCTTGTTTGTCACTTGCAACGCCTGCAAGCAGCGGATAGAAAAGGGTAGGGGAGAGTCTATAGCTAAACGTATCAATATCAGTGCGGTAATTCAGGAAAAGGCCTGTTTTTTCGTCCCAAAGCTTTTGCATGGCTTTTGAATATTGCGCAGCCCTTTTATTGAGCTCTTTTGCTTCATCATTTTTACCAATTATTCCTGCGATTTTAGCTAAAGCTTTGCAATCGGCAATATATAGGGATGTTAGGCCAACATCCTGAAGATCGAAGGTGTTCTTTTCTTTATTAAAGGCCACACCATCATACATCGGACTGTCGTCCATGCCTGATTCGTAGCCTGCTGTGATGCGGCTGTGCGTATTGGGCTCGTGAAAAGGATTGATGCTTTTATGCGATCCATAACTGAGTAATCCTTCATTATCGCGCATTTTTGGCCACCATCTGTTCCAGCTGAGCAATGGCTCAAAAACGGCTTCGAGTATCCATTTTTTTGGAATATTGTCGTAAATCCCCATGGCCATGATGCTGCCAACAGGCGGTTGAGAACGATCGAAACTCTTGCTTCCGTTTCCCCTGTCATCATTGGGAATAAAGCCTTCCGGCGTTAGGCTGCGCATATGCTCAATCAGATTGGCAATTGCGAGCTGCGGCTGATCCAGTGCGCAAACATAGGCCAGAAAGAAATTATCCCAGCCAAAAAGGCAAAAGCCTCCGTATTCTTCATTCCAAAGCCTGCCAACCGTTGAAACTACGCGATCGTATTTTGGCTCGTAAACGGTATTCCAAGCAATGCCTGCTTCCACCGCGAGATAGGCTTCAGCATGATTTTTGTAATTTTCTTTCGCTTTTTGCCTGTGGTCTTTGGCAGCTTGCGCGATGATGTTTTTAATGTCCTCTAAACTGCGTTTCGTTCCTGTGGAAATGCCTGTGGCTCGATCAAGTACTAGGCTGATATATGGGCTCATGGCCGGAATATACATCTCCGGGCTTTCTTCCTCGGTGCAATAAATTGCTGTTTTTTTATTCTTTGATTCGGCCATTAAATAGCCTTCTTCTTTGCTGACAATGCCCTTCCTATTCCATAAATATCCTGCTTCAATAATTAATTTTACAGCATTTTTTGTGGGTTTTAATGGGCTGATTAGAATAACAAGGTCGTTTTCAATATGTGCAGTTTGTACGATTGCGTGAAGTTCGTGCCAATGGATTTCCAGCTCTGTATAGCTGCCGTCCCAACTATGGATGCCGGGTTTTATATGCTCGCTATTGTCATTGCTCCGTCCAATGAGTGCTTCGGGCAAATAGTCTTCTTCAATCCAATCGTGCTGTTTAAAGCCTAGATTAATGGCCAGACCTTCGGGCAATAAAACCTGCTGCAATACGGAACGGCTGTTCCAAGTGTTCCAACCAGTGCAAATTTCTTGTTTTAGTTGGCTGTATTCAGCTCTTTCCCAGGCTAGTTGTTGTGAAAATGCATGAAACATCATCAGGATAAAGCTGAGGAGCAGAATTTGTTTACGCATCCTAATAAGTGATAAAGGTTTTTATAATCCGTTCTTGCTCTGTATTAATCTCGATAAAATACATTCCGGGAGCTAAATTGCTTATATCTAATTCTCCGTTTATTGACCAATTTGTGCTCAGTTTTTGCCCTTCCATTGTATAAATAACAATGCTCTGAATTGAAGTTTCAGTGGCGATAAACAGTTTATGATGTGCAGGATTTGGATAGATGTCGATCGTTTCTAAATCATTAGATTGAATGGATGTGGAGATGTCTTCCGGAAAGATAATCCGATCGATCCATGCAGCATCCTCACCTTCACTGTTTTGGCCATTTTTCATATACACCCACATCAGCGAATGCGAGCCTTCTTCCACTTCATATTGTGCTATTTTCCAAGGTATTTCACCCGACCATTCATTCATTAAACGGTCATCAAGATAAAACATAAGTTTATCTCCATTATATTCTGAACTTACTTTATACGAAAACGTAAGTACACCGGATTGTAGGATAGGGCTTGTATAGAATAATTTTGTTTGATGCAGGTCGCCAATATCTCCGGATTTCATGCTGTATAGGCCATCTGCGGCAGTATCATTGCTGACAAACCACTCTTTAATGCTTCCTCCACTAAAGCCTTCCGGGATGATGCCTTCTTCAAACGAAATCGCAGTAAATGCCTCCAATTCGTACCAGACCTCATTATTGCCTCCGGAAAGCTCAATATTCGTATAAACTGATTCGTAATTCTCCGCATAGATATGTATCGAATAATTTATTGCATAGAGGTTTGGAAATTCAAAAATGCCCATTTCATCACTGATTGCTTCTGCTGGATGATCGCCCAATAATTGTATCTTGGCACCTTGAATTGGAGCGCCGCTTTCTTTATTTGTTATTGTACCGCCAAGCATTGCTTCAGGAATGGGTTTTAAAGCAATATCAAGAATTGTTGCTTCATTATCAATACTTTCAACATTTTCTACTAATGTATCCTGATAACCATAAGCACTGAATCTCATGCTGTAATTGCCCGGGCTCAAAAGCCTGTAATAAGTGCCAAAAGTTGAGTCACTAAGATAATCTTTGCGAAAACTGCCGCTATTGTCAATCTCCAAAACTTCTGCTTTTGCAACCATGGCTTCTCCTGTTGCAGCATTTGTAATATGTCCTTTTACAGTATTTTGAAAGGGTCTTTGCAGTAAAATTAAAGCTGCTTCAAGGTTTTGTTCGCAGATTATCTCTATTTGTGTGGTCTGTGGAATAAACATGGTCGCCAGCTCAATCGTATAGGCAAAAGTTCCATGTTCGCCATAGGAATAATCGTCGAGGGTGCCCATTGCCGGGTATAGCTCCCATGATTGGCTTGGGGTATAATGATCGCCAATAAAAGCTGGGATATTTTCTGCCATTTGAATGCCAAGATCTTCCAGTGCTTCAAGGTCAGGGGATACTGCTTCTTCATGATATCCATATGGATACAGAACTAATTCGCCAAAGCTATGATAAGAGATCCCCGCCAAAAAATGCCGAGTATCCATTAAATCGCGCAGGTACTGAATCTCAACCTCCGAAAAGGCTTCAGGTCCATGATACAGTATGCTTTCAAAGCTATTTGAAGCGCCCACCAATCCCCATTTGAAACTATAATTCCTGTTCAGGTCAACGCCATCCTGCGAAAAATTGGAATTAGTATTCAAAAGAAAATCTTCATTATTATCGCGGATATTTTTACGCCACCAAACATCCAGATTGTCTAAAACAATTTTATTGCCATCGGGATTTACCATAGGCACAAACCAGATTTGCGTTTCATTGACGATATCCTCAATATCGCCATTATTCTCATATTCTGTAAGCAAATGTTCCAATACATAAAGGGCTACTTCAACACTGATGGGTTCACGGGCATGATGTCCGCCAAAGATATATGAATTCGGTTCATCTTCTTCAATTTCAGGATTGTCAGAAACTTTCATGCCCCAAATATGATGTTGATATTCATCGTAAGCGGTATATCCTTGGTTTGCATAAATCTGCCCGGTGGATGGCCCCAGATCGACTAAAGTACAGATGTCGGGATAATCAGCAGCAAATTGCTCCAGTTTTTGAAGCATTGCGGCATAGTTCGTATACTGTGCGTCGCGCAGGCCTTTTGTGTTTTGCTTCATCTCAGCCTCCGTAAACAATACCGAAGCCTTGTAGCCTTGGCTTTTTAGTATTTGAATGTAGGCTTCATCATATAAAAGAGTCACTTCTTTGCCTGATTGGCTGATGATTTCCGCTGATTCAGGAAGAACGTTTTTTACATTTTCATAAGAATCCTGAATACGAATGACTGCTCTTTCTTGCGCCAAAATACTATTATCCGACAGTAGAAACCCAATAAGCAAAACTGCTATAGGGATAAAATTGACAGATTTACACGAAGGTATAAAAGGGCTTTTTCTCATATTTAGAAGCTTGTTTTGATCATTTTAAGATAATTGGGTTCTTGGTTTTCTTTAAGAACTTCAATAATGTATATCCCTGAAGGCCAGTGTTTACTAATAATACTTGTCTCTGCATTATTGATAAGTGCCGAAGAAATCAATCTGCCATTCATTGTATAAATATTGTATGTGCTACCGGCTTCTGCTTTGAGGATAAAGCTGTTGTTTGCCGGATTAGGATAGACGGAAGCTTCCTTCCCTATCGGTTCATCAACGCCTGTTGTCAGTCTCTTGAATGGAGGAAATATAATGTAATCAACATATGCAGCATCATAGCCCTCCGAATCTTTTCCGTCTTTTTCATAATTCCAGACAAAGTCATGCAAACCGGTGCTGACATCAAATTCTACTTTTTGCCATTCCGATTTTCCGGACCATTGGCCTTGCAATTCATTATCGATATAGAAATTTAGATAATCATTGATTTCGGAACTGGTTTTTACGAAAAAGCTGATGCTTGTATCCTTTATAATATCGAGTTGAATTTGTAGTGCAGAAGAATTATTATCGCTAATGGGACCCGATTTGGCATAAAACGAACCTTCGATTGGATCTTTATATCGGATTTTCCATTCTTTCTCGGGCATTTGCCAGTCAAACATTTCAAAGCTTTCCGATTCAAAATCTTCTACCTGCAAGCCAACAAAAATGGTGTGCTCAGTACTAAAAGAATAAGCCCCGGCTTCAAAATTCATGCGTATTTTTCCGCTTTCACCTATGGACATTGATGGGCTGATTTGTATGGTGAAATTGGCTGATTTTTCACTATTCTGCCAGAGGTTTCCCATTTCAAATTCTTCATTATCAAAACTAAAGAATGGACATAGGCTTTCTACGGTCACTTTTACATCCTGCAAAGCAGCATGGCCTGTATTGGAAAAAGGGACTTCCATTATAAGCTCTTCGCCGGGGTCGGGCTGGTTATTTGGGAAGGTGCTTTGTGCATCATTCCAAATAATCTGTTGCTGCACCGGAATAGGAGCGTTTATTTTTGTTGAGATGGGAAATATCCAGTTTTGCGTTTCCGATTCAAAAGCAATCAGAAAATTTAAAGGATATTGATCGGGCAGGCTGTCGCTGATTTTTATCACATTTCCGCTGCTTTCAATTATTTGTGTTTCGCCCGATGCCAGTTGGTCTATGGTTCCGTTTCCTCCCAATGTCTCAATTGTGGCATAAGCACAGCTATCAATTAATGTGTATTGAATATTGGAAGCATTTGCATTCCCGTAATTCTTCACATTCACCCAGAATTCGATTTGCTCTCCAAAATCAATACTATCATTGAATAATGTATTTCCTTCCGCTTCAATATATCCACCGGAAGTGCTCACAACAAATGGTCCGCTATAAAGTACTTCGATACTGTCTTGCATCATCAGGCGATTGTGTCCACTGATATATACATACACAGGCATTGGGTTTTCTAATGGCTGAAAAAGAGTGAGTTCTGTTGCTCCATCTGTCTCGGAAATTGCTCTCCCAATCAGCTTATTATTTTGAATAAGTGCGATATGGGCTCCTGAAAATCCTGCCGTAATCGATACTGATTGTTCTTCAAAAGCCATGCTTTCCGGAAGAATCGCCGCAGTGATTTCCATGGGTACATCCGTCCAGACATCCATCGAAGGATCGCCAAAAAGAATAATTTCCATGCCGCCCCATCTCATATAATCATCTTCCTGCATCCATGAGGCAAGCTCGTGTTTGCAATCATCGTTCATGCGTCCAATCTGGCTTATTTCTTCGCCAAAAAGCGCATCAAAAAATTCCCTGTCAAAATATTGACTGATTCCGTTTGTATTGCTCGGGCTATACCAGCCATAGCGTGAATTAGACAGGCTGGCAACCATTCCTGTATTCATATTGGTGATGTTCTCGGCAAAACAATCCGATCCGGCATAACTTCCTGCGGCGGTATTGCGATTGTCAAAGGAACCATTATAACAGCCTTGTGAAAATCCAATTACATAAGAATGATTTACACCATCGTTGGTTACAGTGCGTTCATTCACATCGGCATTGTTCATTTTCATATTGTAGGTTGTATTGGAATGTCCCAAATGGTTGAGCATATGCAGGCCTTCTTCATTAAAATGAGTGAATACCTGATTTTTACTCCAATAATGGTCGCGATCGTATAAAGTGCTGATTTGGAATTGCTCGGGGAAACCGGCAGTAGTGATGCCATGTGCGCTGCTTCCGTAAGCAACATCGTCTTTTGAGTCTCCGCCCCAGGTTGGGTCGTTATCCAGATTTTCACCAATCATAAGGGCTTTGGTAATATCTGCAACAACGGGTTCTGTGCTGTATTTTATAATCTTATTGATAAAGGAAGTTGCCTCAGAAAGTTGGTCGACGCAAATTCTTCCAACACTAACCTCCATAAAATAATCAACTTCGTTGGCTTCACCATAACGACTATTGCCGTTTTCATTCCAATTCCCGTCAAGACCACCATAATACATATCGCTCGGCAAATCTTCTTCGCCCATGATGCCTAGGTACATGCCCCTGTGGGGAATGATATTGTTTTCCATATTTTTTGGATCACTATCGCCACCAAGAACAACAAAACTAATGCCCGAATTTTCATAATAATCGATGATGCAATTACGGATTTTGTCCTGTTTGTCGATGCCGGAATAATTCGCTTCAATTTCTTCAGTAGTAACCAATGTTGTGGCATAGGCCATTTTTTGTTTCAGTGCAATAAATTCCTCAAAAGCCGGTTTCAGTTTTTCTGATGTAATAATGAGTAAGTCCCATTCTACGTTTCTGGATCGAATTTTTACAGGATAGCTTTCCAATGCTTCTGTATGATCACAATAATGACGCACTTTTGCTTGTGTTTCTTCATCGCTCCTTAAAAAACTCAGGCTTTTTGCTGCCTTGGAACTACTTTCAGTTTCAATTAGTAGGCGAATGCTTTTCAAAACGCGGCATTGTTTTTTTATGGGGTTAAAAGAGCAGGGACTTAAATTCATCATCAGCATTCCATAGCCCCTAAATGACGCCGGCCCCTGACTGAGAAGAGCTTGTTCCGGAAACCATGCATCTTTGGAATAAATGCTTTGGTTTTTTTGGGGTTTATATCCTTTTGGCGCGCCCTCACTAATAGGGAACTGCCCTGATGCCGGGGCAAGCATACCATTGATTGGTTCATCGTAATATTCTTCAGAGATAATTCGAATGCTCTTGCATTGCGTTCCTGCAGCTAATAAATAAGTATAACTCATTGCAGCTATTGCAGGATTTCCTTCTTGTCCGCTGATTTTATATGTATCCGATGAAAAATGCACATATCCATCGTCCATTTGAAGAGTTTCAGGATATTGAAATGTGATACTGACCGTGTCGGTGATGGCATAGGCCGAAATGCTTATGCTGAATAGGAAGGCAAAAAGAAAGCCTTGGATTGCTCTGCTCATGAATTAATTCTTAAAGTTAAAAAAGGACGAAATTAGTAATATACCTCTATATATGAACCACTTCAGGGCATTTCGTTGTCCCAAACCAAAGGAATAGATGAAATTTTATATTTAAATAATTGATTTTTAGTATTATGTGAATTGTGTAGATTTTTTTTAAATAGGACTTCTACGTCAATGCCCGCTAAACCATTGCCTTGTCCAAAAAACGAACAAAGCTTTAAGTTTTTTAATCCCGCCAATAAATGACTATAGTTTTGGATTGATGGTGGAATCGATTTTGTGGTTTTTTGCGCGGGATTATTATCTATCTTCGTAATTCAAAAATAATCTTGAATTTTAAACCATATACTAATGAAAAAACAGCTTCTTTCATTTTTTGTTCTCCTATTTATTGCTTTTGGATGCACGAATACATCGAATAAAACTGTGGATGAAACCTATGCTTTTGAAGAGATAAAAACGATGGATTCGGCTGATTTTTATAAGCTTAGTATTGATAAGCCACTTTTGCTCGGAAGCAAGTCCGGAGATACAAACCATACTGCCCGGGTTTTTAACCATGCCGTGGATACTTTCTTATTGCGCATGACTGCTGATTTCAGGGGCAATCAATTGGATAGCCTGAAGGCTCTTGTTGCACTCTCATCGAGCGGAGCAGGCGTGGAAAAAGTGATCGCTAATGTTATTTTGCTCGAAAAGGATCCTTTTTATAGTGTGCGTTTTTCTGTGTATGAATATATGCTTGGAGCACATGGTTTTACACAGCTTTTTAGCTTTAACTACCGCTCTTCAGATCAGTCTTTTCTCAGCATTCAGGATGTTTTGAAACTCAATGATAATAATATTGAGGCAGTAAATCAATTACTGGCAGAGTATTTTGAAAACCCTGATTCATGCTTCGATCAAATGCCACAAATTACTCCTGATTTTGCTTTGTTTAACCTAACTGAAAAAGGGGTTCTCTTTAGTTATGAAGCCTATGAATTGGGCGCATATTTCTGTGGAAGCCCCGAAATATTATTGCCTTATCGCATCTTGAAAGAAAAGGGTTTGCTTCAAACAGAATTTGATAACTTTGCGGAATAAGTCTTCTGTAAATTCAGTATTTGCCTGCATTCATAAATAATTCTTACTTTTATTCATGATTGTGCTCTTATATTCTTGCAATTCATGAAAGGATGGCTTGGATAGAGCATAAATCATTATAGTAAATGCTTTATTATTAATGATGTAAACCTACGTTGTGAGAATCAGGACAAAAATACTGCTGGCTTTTCTTTTTGTGATTATCCTTTCTTTTGGTGGAATTCTGCTGATGATCAATCATAATCTTGATCAGCGCTCAAAGGATTTTGCTTATAAAATAGCAATCGAAAATGCACATCGTCGGGGACTTGCAATTCAGAATGAATTTAATCAGGCTGTTGCAATTTCCAGAACCTTGGCCTATTCGCTCGGACAAATGAACGAATCAGGTTTTACGGATGTGAATTTTATTGATAGTCTTTTGCGTGCAATCCTGCTTGAAAATGATGTTTATACATCAGTTTGGACGGCCTGGGAACCGAAAGGCTTTCAAAAGGATCGGGCCACTACTGATTTTAATGACCCCCTTCAACCACTGCAAAAGGCATGGTTTCAGGAGGATGGGGATATTTGGACAGAAAAGAATGGCTTCTATATTCCTACTGAATATGCAGATATTTCTAAAGCTCCGCATCAGCTGGTTTTTAGTAATCCATTTAAAATTAGAGGTAAAAATCTCGTAAACGTTATCGCACCGATTTTTGTGCAAGATGAGTTTGCCGGAGTTGTTGGTATAGATTTATCATTAGGAAAAATCGAAAAAGGAATTCATGGTGAGAAGATTTTTAAAATGAGCAATGCTCTTCTAATTGATGCCAACAATACAATTGCTTTGTCGCCCGAATTTCCCGAATTGGATGATCGTCCCATAAGTATTTTCAATAATTATAAGGAAGTTTCTAACGCAGTGAATGAACATAAGGCAACCGGATTTTATGGCTGGTCCGACTTTCTTTCTTGTGAAATATATCATATAATTCAACCGATCCATATTAAGGGTGCAGATGTATGGTGGACATTATTAGTGCAAATTCCGGAGGCTTCTATTCTTGCACCGCAACATGCAGTGAAAAGGCAATTTATTTTTGTCGGTTTGGCCGGAGGACTCTGTATTTTGCTATTACTGTTTTTTGTAATTAAATATTTTGCTCGGCCTGTTGGCGAAATGTCGCGTAACCTGAAACACCTTACCCAAGGCCAAACCGAAGGCTTCGAGAATGTGCAAGAATACCGTAATGATGAAATCGGGGAAATGAATCGAAGCTTTTTGCATCTGGTGGATACGGTAAAGCAAAAGAATATTGCGGAAGAAGAATTGCTGAAGGCAAAAGAAGAAACAGATAAAACAAATAAATTGATTACCCAGCTTAATATTGAACTCGAAGACAGGGTAGCCCAACGCACAAAGACATTGCACCTAGAAATTCAGGAACGCGCAAATACAGAAGCGCGTCTGCGAAATAGTGAGGGTGTTTTGAGAATTGCACAGTCTTTGGCGAAAACAGGAAGCTGGCAAATCAATCTAAAAAATAATAGTGCTCGTTATTCCCGAGAATGGTTTAAAGTACACAATATCACTCTTGAACATCAGGAAATGCCTTCTCCCGATTTGCTTACAAAAAGTATTTTTGAAGAGGATAAACCTCAGTTTGAAAAGCAATTAGCTGCATTGATCGAAGGAACAGAGAATTCTCAAAATGGATTATATCGTGTTGTGCTCGATAAAAAAATAAAATGGATTACATGGACAGCACGCCGATTTACCGATCAGGAGAGTGGTGAGGAAATGATTACCGGCGCTGCTCAGGATATTAGCATTCGAAAACAATATCAGGAACACCTCGAAGATTATAAGCTTATTATTAATACCTCCGGGGAACTTATGGCTCTGCTGGATATGGACTTTCGTTTTTCTGCTATAAATGATGGCTTTGCAAAAGCTTTTCAGCAAACAAAATCGAGCATCCTAAACCATAAAATGGAGAATGTTTTTCCTTTAAAAGAGGAAAGGGATTTGATGTATTCTTATCTGGAAAATGCAGCCATAAATGGCTCTCAAAGGTTGCAGGAATGGTTCAGTATTGGAGACGATCGTCATTATTTTGATCTGAAAATCAGTCCTGTAGCAGATGCTTCAGGTAAAGTTAGACGCCTGGTTCTGAGTATGAGCGATATCACGGAGATGAAAAAAACAGAACAGCAGCTGAAAGTCTTTAAACGGCTGGTGGATGCTTCCGGCCTGGGATTTGGAATGACCGACCTGAATGCTTGTGTAGTTTATGAGAACCCAACACTAATGAAAATGGCCGGTCGCACAGATTTTGACGGTCTTTCCGGTATAGAAATTTACAATTCATATAGCCCAAAGGGTAGCAAGTTGATTAAAGAAACTATCTGGCCTCACGTGATGCAGGGTGGACAATGGATCGGGGAATTGGAATTATTAAGCGATAAAGGGCATGTGATTCCCAGTATCCAGAATTTTTTCCTAATCAAGGACTACCAAAATCAACCCGCACAGGTTGCTGTTGTAATTACCGATATCAGTAAACGAAAAGCTTTTCAAGATCAACTTGAATATCAGGCTCGTATCCTTCAGAATGTTTCTGATGCCATTATTTCTACGGATAAGGATTTTCAGATTATGACTATGAATAGCTCAGCTGAGAAATTATTTGGATGGCATCTTGGGGAATTAAAAGGCAAAGCTCTCAATGAAATCTGGCATCAAGAGGAAGAGGGTTTTCCCAAAATTATTGAAGATGAATTATTGCTTTCAGGATATTGGTTGGGTGAGAGTGTTTTATATACACGTCAGGGCAAAGAAATTCATAGTCTTACTTCAATGACCCAACTTAAAGATGATCAGGGTCATATAAATGGTCATGTTTTAATTATTAATGACCTAACAGAACAAATCAAAGCGCAAAAAGAGCAAAGGCGTTCCGAGAAGAATTTTTCTTCCATCTTCCAGCATGCCGCTATTGGTATTGATGTGATCGATCAGAATATGAGGTTTCGTGAATGCAATGCGACATTTATGAATATGATTGGCTATGAGAAAGAAGAAATTGATGCATTGGATATTGCCCGAATTTCGCATCCCGAGGACTGGCAGAAAAATAAAGAACTAACGGACCAGCTTTTCCGTAGGGAAATCAATAGCTACCGCATGGAAAAACGTTATATCCGAAAAGATGGTAGTTGGTTTTGGGCCGATTTAAGTGTTTCTACCTTTTTTGGCCCCGACGACGACCAATTGGCCATTGGAACGATTATCGATATTACTTCCGCGAAAAATTTGCAGGAAAAACTCAAATTAGCAATGGAAGAAGCCAATCAGGCAAACCATGCGAAAAGTGAATTTCTCGCAAATATGAGCCACGAAATTAGAACCCCATTAAATTCTGTGATTGGCTTTACCGAATTACTGGATTCATTGCTCCACGACCCGAAGAAAAAAAGTTACCTCAATTCCATTAAAACAGGGGGTAAAAACCTTCTGATGCTCATTAATGATATACTTGACCTGAGTAAAATAGAAGCCGGTCGCATGGAATTGCATCCGGAATTGGTGGCTCTCTCTGCAATTATGGAAGAGGTCCGGCAAATTTTTTCTCTGCGAATTGAGGAAAAGCAACTCGATTTTTCTATTGATATTCAAAAAGATATGCCTGATGCTTTGTTGCTGGATGAAGTGCGGCTGCGTCAGGTGATGTTTAATCTTGTAGGCAATGCCATCAAATTTACGCATAATGGCTTTGTACGCATCAAGCTTAGGCGATTATTTACCTATAACGAAGCAATTGATCTGGCGATACTTGTTGAAGATTCCGGCATCGGTATTCCCAAAGACCAGCAGCAACTCATTTTTGATGCCTTCAAACAACAAGCCGGACAAAGTACTCGAAAGTATGGCGGAACAGGCTTGGGTCTCGCTATTAGCAAAAGATTAGTGGAAATGATGGGAGGCGAAATTAGCCTTGTGAGCGAAGCAGGAAAAGGCTCGGTCTTTAAAGTCGTGCTTAGGAAAGTGGGTGTCGGAAAAATCAATATTAATCCTATAAAAAAGGATTATGTCGATTTTCAGCATATTCATTTTGAAAATTCCTTGGTGCTCGTTGTCGATGATATTGAACTCAATAGAAGGTTTCTAGTTGAAAGCCTTACATCGAAAGGACTGAGAGTTACCGAAGCAGAAAATGGTCGACAAGCCCTTTCTGCAATGAAAATTGAAAAACCGGATCTTATCCTTATGGATCTAAGGATGCCTGTGATGGACGGCTATGAAGCTACGGCTGCAATACGCGCGCATCAGGACTGGAAAAATATCCCACTTATTGCCATTACCGCTTCTGTCTTGAGTTCTGATCGGGAAAAAGTCGTGGAAATGGGTTTTGATGCAATGCTATTAAAGCCAATTCCTTCCGATCGCCTGTTTGACCAACTCAGTAGATTTCTTCCTTTCGTTGAGGGAGAGGAAGATCAGGAAAAGGAACCTATCAGTCAAAATATTTTGGAAAATTCTGTTCCTGAGAATATGAAAGAGATTTTGTCGAATGAAAAAGAAAGTTTGTTCGGCTTATGGCAAATTGCTGTCGATCATGAACTTTCTGAAGATATGGAGAGCTTTGCTGCTCAATTGAATCGCCTTGCTGACCTATCTGGCAATGCCGGATTTATGGCTTATAGCAGAAAAGTAAAGGAACAGATTGAGCAGTTTGACCTAGATAATATTGGTGGGAGCCTTGCTGCCTTCCCGGATGAATGGTCCCGACTTGAAAATAGATTTAAATAATAGCTATGAAACAGATCGTGCATAAAATCCTGATTGTTGACGATATTGCAGAAAATATTAAAGTTGCTGCCGGATTTTTACGTAAATATGGCTATAATCTGAGTTTTGCAATGGATGGTACATCTGCTCTGGAAAAAGTTGATAAAATTCAATTCGACCTAATTCTGCTCGATATTATGCTGCCAGATATGGAAGGCTTTGAGGTCTGTATCCGGTTAAAAGAGATGAAGGACTATCAGGATGTTCCGGTGATTTTTTTAACAGCACGATCTGATATACAGAGTGTTATCAAAGGATTTGAAAGCGGTGGCGCCGATTATATCACCAAACCTTTTAATGGGCATGAACTCTATCAACGGGTGCGCAACCATTTGGACCTGCGCGATGCCCGCAAAAAGCTGGAAGAGAAAAATCAGCATTTGCTTCGCTCGAATGCCACACGCGACCTGATGATTAGCATGATTTCTCATGACTTACTTGGCCCAATTAGCACAGCAACAATGTCATTAGGGCTAATGGTCGATGGTGAAATAGTGATGAGCCCCCGTGACCAAAAGTCATTTATGCATAGTTTACGGGATAATATGAAAGGAATTTCATCTACCTTTGAGAACTTGCTGCTTTGGGCCCGCTCCCAGAACGATTCCGTTTCTTTTAATTTTAAAGATTTTAATATCAGTGTCTTAGTCGATCGCATCATTAATTTATTGCAGGCCACAGCAATGTCATCTAAATTAAACCTTTACAGCAGCCTGTTGGAAGATTATTATGTGTTTGCAGATCAAAATACCGTAGAAGTTATTGTACGCAACCTTTTAAATAACGCTCTGAAATTTACCGGCGAAGGGGGAGATGTATGGGTCGATTATGAAATGAGGAAAGATGCTTTTGTTCTCATTATTGCCGATACAGGGAAAGGAATGAGCCCAGAAGAAATCAATCTGATTTTTAGCGATGAACATTATTCGACTTGGGGCGAACGGCAGGAAAAAGGCTTTGGCCTGGGATTGGAAATTAGTCGTCAATTTGCGCAAAAGAATTTTGGAACATTAAAATGTAAGAGCAATATAGGGGAAGGTAGCCGGTTTTTCTTGGAATTGCCTTTACCCAAAAATAAACAATAATATGAACCAAGAAGGCTATAAAGTATTGATTGTTGATGATATCGCGGAAAATATACGTGTCGCTGCCAATATTTTAAGGGCAAAAGGCTATAATGTAAGCTATGCACGTGATGGACAATCTGCGCTGAATCGAGTTGCACAAATTTCTTTTGATTTAATCCTTCTCGATATAATGATGCCCGGGATGGATGGCTTTGAAGTATGTAAAAAATTGAAAGAAGACCCTGCAAGCCGTGATATTCCTGTAATTTTTCTTACTGCGAAAACAGATACAGAAAGTGTTGTGGAAGGATTTCAATGTGGTGGCGTGGATTATGTTACAAAACCATTTAATGCCATTGAATTGGAAATGAGGGTGAGCACCCATATTCGCCTTTTGCATGCATATAGGAGACTTCATATTGCAAATCAGGAAATTAGGAAAGAAAGGGCAAAAGCAGATCAACTGCTGCGCAGTATTTTTCCTGCAAAAGTCGCCGATGACCTAAAAAATACCGGTACAACAAAACCACAACGATATGAGTATGTAACAGTCTTCTTTAGCGATATTGTTGGCTATACGCCTCATGTAGCCAAATTGCCGCCCGAACAGATTATCGCAGAACTGAACGATCTTTTTTCTCAATATGATGCGATTATGGAAGCCAATGATTGTGAGCGAATCCAAACTGTTGGTGATGGTTATCTTGCTGTCTGTGGGATGCCTGTGGCCGATGATGCCCATGCAATAAAAATGTGCAAGGCCGCCAAGGAAATTTTGGAATTCATGCAAAAACGAAATGAAGCCGCCGTGGCAAATGATAAGGAAAAATGGGAAATCCGTATTGGAATGCATAGCGGTCCCGTAGTAGGTGGCGTAGTGGGCATTACTCGTTTTGCTTATGGAGTGTTTGGCGACACAATTAATACAGCCGCGCGCATGGAAACCAGTGGCGAGCGAATGAAAATAAATGTTTCAGAACAAACTGCAGTCTTCCTAAAAGGTCATTTTCCCCTTACCGATAGAGGCGTTTTTGAAGTAAAAGGCAAAGGTAAAATGAAGATGTTTTTTGTGGAGTAGTCGTTTATTGGCTCAAATATTCTAAAATTCAATAAATCCCCTTCATCCTCTTCATTTCTTCATCCTGCTGAAGCAATACTTATTTTCCCTTCAGCGTTATCTATATTGTCATGAAAAGGAAGAAAAATTATATTGAAGCACTTATTGAACAAGGGGAGCATAAGCAGCAGGATTTTAAATTTGCTGTGAACGATGCGCGAAAAATTGCACGCTCTTTGGTCGCCTTCGCCAATACTTCCGGCGGACGCTTGCTGATTGGCGTGAAAGATAATGGCATTGTTGCAGGCATCAAAAGCGAGGAAGAATACTATATGATTCAATCTGCTGCTACTCAATTTTGCCGTCCGGAAATTGATTTTCAATACAAAACATGGAAAATTGCAGGAAAGGCAGTGCTCGAAATAATTGTTCCTGAATCGGCACAAAAACCCTGTTTGGCTTTGGGCGACGACGATCATTGGATGGCATGGATCCGCTATGAGGATCAGAATATACTGGCAAATTCAGTTTTAGTAAATGCTTGGAAACGAAAATATTCGAGCGAAGGTGTGTTTTTTAAATATGATGGGGCGGAAAAAGAATTGCTCGCATTTATTGAGCAAAAGGGTATTTGCGATTTGAAATCCATTCAAAAAGCAACCTCATTCCCATACAAACGCCTGATTCAAAAGCTTGCCGATCTTATTGCAATGGATGTATTAAATATCACCATCACCGATAAGGAAATTACTTATCATCTGGATCCGGGGAAGGATTGCTGAATTTCTCTTCTATTTCTTTGAGCTTATCATGGGCTTCATTAATAATATATTCAATCTGGTTTAGTCCCTGATTGAGCAAGCGGTATTTATGGTCGTGAAGAAAAGTAATCGCCTCATGAATTAGTTTTAAATCCTCTTCTTTGGGCTCTTCCTTGGCTTTAAAGAGTTTTTCGTTCAGGAGACTTATCCTTTTTCCAATTTTATCGTATAATTCCTTGTCTGCCATATTAGTAGTTTGGTTGAAGTGGCAGGTGAACTGTGAACTCGGCCCATTCCCCTGTCTTTGATTCTGCAAATATTTTTCCTTTGTGTTTTTGAATAATCCACCATGTAAGATAAAGACCAAGCCCTGTCCCTTTGCGGTCTTCAAGGCCTTTTTGATTTAATCTGCTGAATTTTTTAAATAGCTTTTTCTTTTGTATTGGACTAAATCCAATCCCGGGATTTTTTACCTTAAAAATGAGTAGTTTCTCGGTTTTTTCAACAGTAAAATGAATCTCGGCATTTTTTGGGGCATATTTTATTGCATTGTCTAAAAGATTGATCATCACAATTTTAAGCAAACTGGCGTCGGCATCTAAAATAACAGCTTCCTTAGGAAAGTGTGTCTGAATAATGGAGCCGCGTTCATTGGCGCGTGCTAAAACCGTATCGACACCAAACTGTGCAATTTCATTCAGAAAATCGAGACCGGGGCGCGGATTGAACCGCATTTCCCCTGTTTCTAACTGGCTTAAATTGAGATAATTTTTAATTAAATCATTCATATAGAGCATCAAACGCCGCATGCCTGTCATGGCTTCATGTCCGGCTTCGTTTACTTCCCCATAATAGCCTTCAAGATAGGTGTCTGCCATGGTTTGTGCCGTGGCTACAGGGCTTTTCATCTCGTGGGCTACAAAGCCAACGGTACTCATATAATTGGTCTTTACTTTCTCCAGCTCACGAATGCGCCATAATCGTTCCATAGTATAACTAAGGGTCTGAATAACAGCAAGTAAAAGATTTGCATGTTTTTCAGAAAAGGCATTTTTGGTTTTACTGGAAAAGAAAATATAACCAACAGTGGCTTTATTTGCAGTGAGTGGTAGGGTGAGATTGCTCTGAACCCCTTCTTTGAGAAGGAGTTCAGTTGATTTTGAATTAGGATGCTCTTCAAAGTATTTTTCAAGGTCGGGAATGATGCGTGCCACCATTTTTTCGCGTAATTGATTCAAACCGGAATGTCCCAAACCTGCAGAATAGGTCTCATCCATCAGTAAATCATCATAACTGGCTTTGAGCAAATGGCTGCTGAGCCCTTCTCCGTTTTTATCGATAAATGCGATGCCAATACGATCGTGAGGCAGAATACCATCTGTAATTTCCCAAAGCTTCTCCATAAGCTGTTCCGGGTCAACACTCAGCGGAATCTCCGTTTTTATACGGTCGAATGTTGCATTTTCTGCCGGATTAAACTTGATTACCTGCTCGGGCTCTATATGTATTTCTGTCATTGAGCTTATTGTTTTAGTTTAGGGAATTTTTTACAGCCATCAAATATAAGCATTTGTTTCTCAGTGAATCCAACGATTCCTATTCTTTGTTTTTGCTTATAGTATTATTTTTTCAGCCAAAGGGTTTCCCATGCATTCAGGCGCATCGCTTCGCTTGCACTATAACTTCTTCCGCTGAGCAAATCTCTATAGGTTCCTTCGAAGCCTTCAGGGAAGGTACAGCCGGTTATTTTATCCGATAGGTTTTGAAGAACAATTATTTGCTCGTTTTTGTACGTTCTCGTATAAGCTAGGATATGCTCAATAGTAGCTTTCGTAAATGTTTTTATTGCAATTTCTTCCATTTTTCCACGTCTAAGGGCAATTTCTTGTTTGCGGATATGGAGCATATTCCTGATGTACTTGTTTATTTGTGCTTCAAAACTATTTTTATTCGAAAGCTTTTCGTGAACATCATCCCAGTTAATGGAACCACGAACAAAATAGCGTGAATCATTATAACCGGTTTCTTTTTTCATATTTTTGTAATATGCTTCATCATTGGTACGCCCAAATTCGTCGCCATAATAAACGAGCGGGGTGCCGGGCAAAGTCAGCATAATCGAATACGCCAAAGCAATTCGTTCCGGAATTTTATCGAGCAATTCGGAGAGCCTTGATGCTACTCCTTCGCCTTCGCGAAATAACCAGCGTGGATCTTTTAAATAAAAGCTGTTGATGATATCGCGCTCCTCCTGAGTAACCATTTCGAGGGTGAGCTCATCATGCACACGTAGAAATGTAAACCATTGGGCTTCATCGGGGATTTCCGGTGTAACATCAGAACTAAGTACATCAAAAACCACTTTTCTATTTTGGGTTGCCAAGGCAATAAAAATCTGTGGCATTAAGGGAAAATGATATCCAGCATGGCATTCATCGCCATTTCCAAAATATTTTACTACCTCTTTTGGCGGCTGGCATGCTTCAGCAAGCAACAAAGTATCTGGACGTGCATAGTCGGTTACTGCCCTAAAAAACTTTACAATTGTATGTGTTTCAGGGAGGTTTTCACAATCTGTTCCTTCCTCTTTCCATAAATAGGGAATGGCATCAGCACGAAAACCATCCACACCCTGACTTAACCAAAACAAAAGGTTTTTACTCATTTCCAATAAAACCTTTGGGTTGCGGTAGTTCAAATCCGGTTGGAATTCAAAAAAGCGGTGAAAGAAATAACAATCTCCATCTTTTTCCCAATTACTGGGGCACATTCCTTTAAACAGTAAGCGTGTTTCTTTGTATCTGTTGGTGTCTTTATTCCAAATGTAGTATTCCCTGAACGGATTGTCCGCTCCTTTACGGGATTCCTGAAACCATGGGTGTTCCATACTGGTATGGTTCATGGCGATGTCAAAAATCACCCGAAGCCCATGCGCGTGTGCTTCATCGAGGAATATTTTGAAAAGTTTGCGTTGCTCTTCTAAAGTAGCATCATTGCTTAGACCGAGCAAATCAGGCCTGATGCGGTCATAATTGCGAATATCAAAACCGGCATCTTTCATTGGCGAATCGAGTATAGGCAAGAGCCAGAGACAGCTGACGCCGAGTTCGCTAATATAGGCTAATTTTTCTGTAAGGCCTTTAAAATCAGTATTAAATAGATCTACATACAGTGAGTAAATTACTGCATCTTTATACCAGCCTGCTTCTTGTTTTGGCAGGCTGCTGTTTGTCTTTTTATGATCTTCCAGTTCGGTAAAGAAATCTTCCAGTAGCTCAATATCCTGCCCTGCATAAAGTTCCTCCCATAAATGTTTGAGTTTTTTCTGTATCATCACCAACTGTTTTTTTTGTTAATATTCGAATGCCATTCGTTGTACTTCTAGTCCTCTAATTTCGCGCAAACTGTTTTCCATTTTGTCTTTTTCTTCTTCAGAACCGACAAGGTGCACTACAATAATACCTGTACGCGAACAAATATCATCCGAAACTTCGTGGAATCCAAGACGTGAGCTAATAATATTGGCATATTGTGTCATCACTTTCTGTGTGCGCCCTGCTTCTTTGATGCGGTCCCTGATCAAAAGGCCCAGTATTCTTGTTTTTTTCATGTTCTCAATTTTTTTTGGAACACACCAAAACTATTTTTGAAATAGTTTTGGTGTGTATATTATACGATTAAAAATAGAGGTCTCTTTCACCTTTTTTGATGCGTTCAATCCGGTTTCTGATTTCATCGGTATTTTGAAATCCTTCAACTTTTTTGAGGTTTTCTTCGATTGCTTTCCATCCTTTTTCTTTGCTTTCTTCTTTAGCATAGTCCATAAGGTATTCGCTAAAAGTAAGAATGGCATTTGGAGTGCAATAGCGCTTAATAAAACCCGGAACAGAGAATTCCATAAAGTGTTCTCCGGTTCTGCCAAGCCTGTAACAAGCAGTACAGAAGGAGGGAAGATAATCGTTTTCAACCAGTTCGTCAATAATTTCGTTCAGCGATCGCGAATCATTGATCATAAACTGTTCCTTATTCAGGTTTTGGTCTTCATTCAGGTTTTCGGAATAGCTGCCCAATTCGAGTTTTGTGCCGCCATCAATCTGTGAAACACCATATTGCATTACTTCTTTACGCACAAGTGGGTTTTCCCTTGCAGTAAGGATCATGCCGGTATAGGGCACAGCCAGACGGAGAATTGCAACAAGTTTTACAAAGGTTTCATCATCAACAATGTATTTCCCGTCGAAATCAAGCATGCTGGCATCCTGAATCCTTGGGAAACTAATGGTGTGTGGGCCAACATTATAACATGCTTCAAAATGGTTTGTATGGCGCACCAGCCCCATCACTTCAAAACGCCAATCATAAAGTCCAAACAATGCGCCTATGCCCACATCGTCAATCCCTGCTTCCTGAGCACGATCGAGTGATGTTAAGCGATAATTGTAGTCGCGTTTTTTTCCGCCTAGGTGGTAGCGTGCATATGCTTCCTCATTATAGGTTTCCTGAAAAACCTGATAAGTGCCAATGCCTGCATCTTTAATAATGCGATAGCCGTCAATTTCCTGAGGGGCAGCATTAATATTCACACGACGAATCTCTCCATTGCCTTTTTTAACATCATATACTGTGCGTACCGTATGGGCAATGTATTCCGCATCGTATTCGGGATGCTCCCCATAAACCAGAATCAGCCTTTTTTGGCCATTATCCTCCAATGCCTCAACCTCCTGAATGATTTCCTGATCATTTAGGGTTTTGCGAACAGCATCTTTGTTTGATGTGCGAAATCCGCAATATTTGCAATTGTTGATGCATCGATTGCCAATATAAAGAGGTGCAAACAAAACAATTCGGTTGCCATAAACCTTCATTTTTAGGTCTTTGGCTCCTTGTTTGATTTCTTCAACCAACTCAGGATCATCGGCATTAATCAATACTGCCGTTTCTTCGAGCGTGAGGCGCTGCTTGTTGAGCGATTTTGCAATAACTTCACGAACGCGTTCTTTTGTCGCTTTTGTGTTGTTAATGTAATTCCAAATTTCATCTGGATCAATGAAAGGTTTCATTCTTTGATCCTTGATGCTGCATTTTTCTGGAGAAAATATCATAATAAAAATTTTAAAACAAAATTATAAAAAGGTATTGTGATTCCTAAATACGTGGCACAATTTATGAGAAATTTCCGTGCTTTTTCACAAAATAGGCTACTTTTTCAATAGAAGTGATCATATCGTATTCTTCGAGATAAATATGCGGGGGCACATTTAAGGGTTTTGGCGTATAATTGAGTATGCCTTTCACGCCGGCCAGTACTAAGCGTTCGCAAACCATTGGTGCTTGCTCGGCAGGCACTGTAATGATGCCGATGGAAATATTATTTTCCCGCACCATATCATCTAAATGATCAATTGCATAGCAATGCACTCCGGCATATGTTTTATCGATTTTCTCAGGATTATTATCGAATCCTGCGATAATGCGTAACCGAGATCGTTTTCCATTAAAATACCCGATAAGGGATCGCCCAAGATTGCCAATGCCGATAATCGCAACGCTTAGTCCGTCCTCTGTGTCTAAAATATTGCCAATCAAATCAATCAGCTCTTTTACATCATATCCTTTGCGCAATGTGCCCGTATAACCAATCAGCATGATGTCCCGACGTACCTGAACAGGTGTAATATGATGTATATGAGCTATTTCATGAGAGAATATATGTTGTTTCCCTTTGGAAAGGCAATTCAATAAATTTCTTCTGTACTGACTAAGCCTTTCAACTGTTTTATCAGGTAAATTTTTCATTGGTGTATATTGCTGCATTAATTGCTTTTTACAGGCAATGTAACAGTGAAAGTAGTACCAATATCGGGTGTACTCTCGAGTTTTACATCACCATTATATGTTTCAGTGAGTTTTTTCAAAATAGACAGGCCTAATCCACTGCCGGTTATATTCCTTGTTTTTGCATTTTTTATTCGAACAAAATCCTTAAACAGCCTGGCCATTTCTTCTTCATTCATACCAATGCCTGTATCTGCAACTTTAATGCACAACTCCTGATCATCGAGAGTAATCGTACAATCTACTTTTCCTCCATCGCGATTGTATTTTACTGCATTGGATATGAGATTGTTAAAAATAATTTCAATTTCACCCGGATCTGCAGGATAATTGACTTCGTCTTTGGCAATCAGTTTTATTTTTACATCGCGCTGAATCGCATAAGGCATTATTGTATCAATGGCATCCTTTGCTATTTTGGTGATGTTCAACTCCTTTATTTCTTTCTCTTTTTTTCCTGATTCCAGTTTTGTCATATCCAAAAGATCGAGAATTAGATTGCGCATGCCTTTGATACGCTGAATACTTCGATCGAATACGGCATCATAGTCTTCCAGCTTATCGCCCAATTGCCTTTCCATGGCCATTTTTAAATAGCCTTCAATGGCATTGATTGGCGCTTTTAGTTCGTGCGAAAGCACCGATAAAAACTGAAAGCGTATTTGCCTGCCATCATCAGCAAGCTGTTTGGTCATGCGAACAAGAAAAACGTGCTTTGTAATGCTTTCTATGGCTGATTTTAGCTCCTGTGGTGTAAAAGGTTTTGGGATAAAATCGTGGGCACCATCGCGTGTAGCTTTTACTGCCAAATCGAGTGAAGCATAAGAAGTAATCATGATGACCACAATATCATATTGCCTTTTACGAACATATTCGAGGACTTCAATGCCTTGAATGCCCGGAAGTTTATTGTCGAGAAGTATGATGTCGGGTTTTTTTTCTTCGATGCGTTCTATGGCTTCTTCACCGGTTGCTGCATCTATAATATTAAAACGGAATGGCTCATCCATAAATGGATAATCCACCTGAAAATTTCGTAAAATACGATTGATTCCAGACCTGATAAACGGTTCATCGTCAACGACAAGTATATCTAAAATAGCCATGATTCATTATTTTTGGATGAGTTTTTGTATTTCCCTTTTTAGCTCTTGAGGTTGAATTCCTTTTTCGAGAAAACGATCGGCTTTAATCCAATGGTAGTTTTCTTGCTCCTCACCATGAAAGGCGATGCCTGTTTCTGAGGTAACTGCTGTCATAATGATGATGGGTACTTCGGGATATTTCCGTTTCATTTTGAAGCTCAGCACAAAACCGCTGTCATCATTTTCCATCATAAGATCGAGTATTGCCAATGTAGGACGGAATTTTTCAATAATGGTTTCTGCTTCTCTCTGACTTTCTGCCTGAACAACTTCATACCCCCAGTTTTCCAGTAAAAGTTTCAACTGAAAAAGCTGGTCAATATCATCATCGGCAATCAATATCTTTTTTTTCTCTGTATTCATATGCTTAACTATCAGTATATTCGCTTTTGCGTGGTAAGGTTATGTGAAATTTCGTTCCTGTTTTTCCTTTTTCAGGATTATCGTTCGATGACACGGCGATTTTTCCCCTGTGCATTTTTACAATGCCGTATATAAGCGGGAGGCCGAGACCGGTACCTTTTCCTACTCCCTTTGTTGTGAAAAATGGCGTAAAAATTTTATCCATATTTTCTTTGCTTATCCCTGTTCCTGTATCACTAATTGTGATGCTGACTTCATCGGGTTTTCCTTCAAGGAAAATGCTCAAAACACCTCCATTGGGCATTGCTTCTACGGCGTTTTTTTCTAAATTGGTTAAAGCCTGCATAAACTGGTCACGGTCGATTTCAGCATTTGTATTGGTGATGTTTTTTGTGAAATCGATCGTTATGTTTGCAGGATGAATGATGGATGCTATGCTGCGCGCAATAAAATCAACCATATTTGTTTCAATGGGATTTACCTGATTTTTTCGTGCGAAATTCAGCAAACCGCTCACAATTTTCTTGCATCGGGCGGTTTGTTCTACAATCAGTTCCAAATCTTCATATACCGGATCCTCTTCGCTTACTTCATCTTTTAAAATGTTGCTGTACATGGTAATTACCCCGAGTGGATTATTCAACTCATGGGCAATGCCTGCAGAAAGTTGTCCCATATGTGCCAGTTTTTCACTTTGTTTTAGCATTTCCCGGGCACTGGCAAGTTTGTCGTTGCTGATATTCAAATCCTCAATTAGATGATGCAGTTTTTCAATCGTATAGGGGAGGCACATTTCTGTTTCTGCAAAACCATTGGCAATAGCAATGGCATGATCCTCACAGGTATCATAGCCGCAAGCCCCACAATTCAAATGGTCTTCGATTTTGAATTTCCCCATCGACTCGAGGACTTTTTGTATGATTTCCCTGCTGGCTGCCGGCAATCGCCTGTCTTCTGTCGTAAATGTCTGGCCCAGATCAATACCTTCAAATTCTTGCAGGTCTTTTTCCCACTGTTGTTCGTCGAGGTTTTCTAATTTTTTGCGTGTATAATTTGTAATGCGACTTCTTCGTGCATATCGTTTGCCGCCTTTAGACATTCCCGGGCCCATAATGCAGCCTTCACAGCAGAGCAACTCCAGGTTATGGTCACGGATTAATCCGTTTTCAAATTCTTTAATAGCATCGCGGAAATTAATGCGTCCTTCAGCAACAATAACATTTCCATCTGATATATCTTCATGTATTCCACTAGCTTGCAGTAATCCGCGACTTACAGGAAATACAGCGCCTTTCCCTGCTTTTGGTGGATCAAAGTCCGATGGGTCGATCATGGAAGAAATAATTTTTTTCTCGCGGAATAGTTTTCTGAGCTCTGTAAAAGTGATGGCTTCGTCAATTTCCCTGCTTTCGGCTTTTTTTGCAAGGCATGGCCCGATAAAGATAATTTTTAGGTCTTCGCCATATTTTTTCTTCATCACACGCGCCATAGCGACCATTGGGCTGGCAACGGGAGTAAGTGCTTCAACCAATTGAGGGTGGTAATGCTTGATAAAAAATACAATTGCTGGGCAATCACTACTGATTTCGCCTCTTTCGTCTTTACGAGCAACATGACGTTTATGGTATTCGCCGGCAACAAGGTCTGCGCCAAAGCTTACTTCACTAACATAGTCAAAACCAAGAGCCCGAATCATGCCTACAAATATTCTGTAATCATCAATTTCGTTAAACTCGGCTGGAAAACTGGGGGCAACAATGGCTGCTACCCTTTCATTGGATTCTAAAAGTGCTGTTGCATAGTCTTTTGTTTCCAGAAAATATTTGGCGTTTTGGCTGCACACTTTGACGCAATTCCCACAACCAATGCAGCGCTCATTGATCACCATCGCCTGTCCGTTCATAATCCTGATGGCTTTCACAGGGCATTCCCTGATACAGGTATAGCATACCCGACATTTATCGGGTTTGGTAAATACTAATTGATTATTGAAGGATCGGCTCATAATTTTTGCTTTTTTCTGAATTCTGGACGGAGCAGTTTGTCATTGGCTCCTTGACCTCTCATATTCAAAAATTTGTCGTATAATTCAATGACCTGTGGGTTTTTATATGCGTATTTTATTGAGTCTTTATCGTCAATATCGTATATGGATTTCTGTCTTGCTTTAAGGTCTTTCTCGCTTCTGCCAATAGGCTGTCCTCCACCATTGATACATCCTCCCGGGCATACCATAACTTCCACGAAATCAGCTGTTATTTTTCCTGTTTTTATTTCGTGTATGAGTTTAATGGCATTGGCCATTCCGGAAACAACAAGGCATTTTACTTCGCTGTCTTTTATCTTAAAACGAATCTCTTTGCGGCCATTGCCACTGCGCATTCCACTGATTTTGAAGTTCATAAGGTCTTCATCACACATCAGTTGATAAAGGCTTCTCATGACAGCTTCTGATAATCCTCCGGAAACTGCGGGTAATTTCCCTGAAGAGCTTCTAATGCCAAAGGGGTAATCTGCCAGCTCTGCATCCGTATTTTGTAGATCGATGCCATGCAGCTTGATAAATTTGGCCAATTCCCTGGTTGTTAATACCATATTGGTATCCGGATTGTTTCCGGTAAACATTTCCTCGCGAACCGCCTCATATTTTTTTGCTGTACATGGCATTATGCTCACAGTATAAATATTCTCGGCATTAATGCTGCTTTCACGGGCATAATATGATTTAATCACAGCATTAAGCACTTGCTGCGGGGATTTTACAAAAGCAAGATGGGGAAGGAGCTCTGGTTCGAAATCCTCTACATATTTTACCCATGCCGGGCAATCGCTGCTGAAAAGTGGCAGATCGTTTGCTGTACTTTGTTTTAGGCGCCTTTTTAATTGCTGTGCAATTTCAGTAATGACAATATCAACACCAAAAGAAGTATCAAAGACTTTATCAAATCCTGTTTTTCTTAAAGTGGTGTTTATTAGTCCATTAAGATCTTTTCCGGCTTTAATGCCAAATTCCTCTGCAAGCGATACCGATACCGTGGGTGATACTTGTGCAACAACATGAAGTTTGGGATTATGGAGCGCTTCCTGTAATGCATTTGGCCTTGATTTCTCGAGGATTGCACCGGTTGGGCACACCATAATACATTGTCCGCATTCGATGCAATTGGTACGGTTGAGCCCTTTATTATAGATTGTGCCAAGGGTCATTTGTTTGCCACGGTTTACAAAATCAATGGCCGACATGCCAATAACACTTTCGCAGATGCGCACACAGCGCTCGCAAAGGATGCATTTTTCTGGATCACGTACTATGGACGGATCCACAATATCTTTTTTATGCTGATGCTTATTGCCTGAAAAACGGCGGCCATTTACATTCATTTCTTCAGCCAGGTCTTGTAGTTCGCAATTTCCGTTGCGCTCGCAATAGAGGCAATCATCGGGATGGTTTGCCAATAATAATTCTACAATGGTTTTTCGTGCTTTGATGACCCTGGGGGAATGGGTTTTAATTTTCATCCATTCTTCAACAGGATGTGAGCAACTGGGAATTAGACCACTACGGCCTTCAACTTCCACAACGCATAAGCGGCAGGCACCTGTAGGCAATTGCGAGCTCATATGGCAAAGTGTAGGAACCCTTATTCCATTGCGCATCAGTGCTTTTAGGATGCTTTCACCCCGGCGCGCTTTGATTTGTTTGTTATTTACTTCAATATTAAATATCATGGGTGCTTTGCTTGCTGTTAATGAATGTAAATTGCATTGAATTTGCAGGAATCATAACAAAGCCCGCAGCCAATACATTTGTCCTGAACAATAAAATGTGGTTGCCTTTGCGAGCCAATAATTGCATTTACAGGGCATTTTCTTGCACAAATTGTACAGCCTGTGCACTGATCAATATCAATGATAAATTCGCGAAGCCCTTTGCAGACATTTGCCCTGCATGTACGTTCAAAAATATGCTCTTCATATTCTTCACGAAAATGCTTCAATGTACTTAGTACAGGGTTGGGCGCCGTTTGCCCTAATCCGCATAATGAGGTATCGCGAATAATTTGTGCCAGTTCTTCCAGCATCATCACCCCTTTAAAGCGCTCTAAGCTTTGATGCTGCTGGCTGTCTTTGGGTTTTTGTGTGATGTTCTCCAAGATTTCAAGCATTCGCTGGGTTCCTTCGCGGCAAGGGATGCATTTCCCGCAGCTTTCATTGGCAAGAAATTGCATGAAAAATTTAGCAACATCAACCATACAGCTGTCTTCGTCCATCACAACCAAACCGCCAGAGCCCATCATGGCTCCTGCTTCCAGCAGCGATTCATAGTCGACTTCAGTTTCCAGGTCATCGCCTTTAAGGCAAGCTCCGGAAGCCCCACCAATTTGAACGGCTTTAATACGTTTTCCATTTCGAATGCCGCCGGCAATATCAAAAATCATATGCTGCAGGCTGGTGCCCATAGCCACTTCTATTAGGCCGATATGTTCTGTTTTTCCTGATACGGCAAATACTTTTGTGCCTTTACTGCCTTTTGTCCCCACAGCACGAAACCAATTGGGGCCATTAAAAATAATGGCAGGGATGTTTGATAAGGTTTCTACATTATTTACTACGGTAGGTTTTCCGTGCAAACCCTGCACTGCAGGATAGGGAGGTTTCGGGCTGGGTTGTCCGCGTTTTCCTTCGATGCTATTAATCAGGGCAGTCTCCTCGCCACAAACAAATGCACCGGCGCCCACACGGATGATCAGATAGAGGTTAAAGCCACTGTTCAGAACGTCTTCACCCAATAAACCATATTCTTTGGCTTGCTCTATCGCTTTGCGCAAACGTTGCTGGGCAAGATTATATTCGGAGCGTATATAAATATAGGCTTTGCTCGCTCCAATGGCATAAGCAGCGATTGCAATTCCTTCGATAAGTTTATGTGGGTCGCCTTCAATCAACGCCCTGTCCATAAAACTGCCGGGGTCGCTTTCGTCGGCATTGCAAATAAGGTATTTTTGGTCGCTTTGGGTATTGTATGCAATCTGCCATTTTTGTGCTGTAGGAAAACCACCACCGCCACGACCACGTAATCCGCTTTTTTCGACCAATGATGTGATCTCATTTGGAGCGTAATGCCTGATGGATTTCTTGAAAGCACTATAACCGCCATGAGCAATGTATTCATCAATATTGAGAGGGTCGATGCGCCCGCAATAATCAAGAACCATACGTGTTTGCCCTGCAAAGAAAGGCAGCTCGTGTATATAGCTTACTTTCTCCCAGTCAACCAAATGCTTCCCCTGAAATTGCCCGAGGATATGCTCTTCATTTACGCGATTATTAAAAGTGTCGTTCAGTATCTTTGCTACATCTTCCTCATGCACATGCATATAGGAAATGCGGTTTTTTCCGGGCAACTGTATGTCGAGAATTGGCTCAGCCGAACACATTCCAATACAACCGGTTTCGATGACATCGGCTTTAATCCCTTTTTCATTGAGATATTTGAGTACCGCATCTTTGGTTTTGCTGGCGCCGGCAATAAGCCCGCAGGTGCCCGATCCAATATAGATGACAGGCTCATTGATTTTTTCGCGGCGTAAGCGGCTTAAAATCTTTTCGTTTTCTTGCGAATGATCTGTGGAATCATTGTGCAGGATATTTTTTATTAACTCGCTCGGCATCAATATTTATTTTTTTCGGTATTCATCAATAATGCTTTTTAGCATATCGGCATTAATTTTTTCAAAATAATCGCCATTTATAGCAATAACGGGAGCAAGACTGCATGCCCCCATACAGGTGCTTACTTCGAGACTGAACAGCCCGTCGCGTGTAGTTTGGCCATCTTTGATGTCAAGCATCTTTTCCAGCTCGTTCAGCACAGAGAGTGAACCATTAATATGACAGGCTGTTCCACGACATACACGGATGTGATAACGGCCTTTTGGTGAAAACCTGAATTGATTATAGAATGTGGCAATGCAATAGATTTTGCTGCTCGGAATACTCAGATAATCAGAAACTTCCTGAATATTCTGCTGTGATAAATAACCATATTTTTCCTGCACATCCTGTAATAAAGGTATGAGACTGCCCGAATCCAGTCGTGTATGTCTGCTTAAAAGGTCTTTGATCCCTTCGCTCATTTATTATCCTATTTAAGAATTTGTTGTTTTCTTATGATCAACCATCGGCCAATCGTTCTCGGAACAAAAGTATTAAAATAATACCACTGTTACAAAAATAACAGTGTTAATTTAATAACATGGCTTGTGAATGCCCTTTGTTTTTGGAATAAGAGGGCATATGTGTTCTAATAAATTCATTTACTGAATAATATCTAAACAACAATCTGAAAGGGGGTGAGCGAGTTAATTGAAGCCTATTTCTCTAGAGTCACTAGCTCTGCTCCACTGTTTTTATAAACATGGCAGGCGTCTGCTTCTATAACAAAGTCTTCTTGCACTGCTGTTTTGCCATCAATTATTCCAATAAAAATAAAAGTCTCCTTCTTGCCTTGCAAACTTTTTTGGAAGTTGTCGTCGAGTACAGTATAATTCTGTATGCTCGTTTTTGGAAGTCTTTGCGTTGGACGAATTGTGTCGCCGGTTTTGACGCGGAGTGTATAATAATCCTCCAATTCAGGACCATCTATGGCTATGGTAATCATTCGAAATTCTTCAGTGCAAATAATCTCTTTGGTCTTTTGATTGCAGGCAGTGCTTATTATACCTAAAAATACTATAAAAATGAGTTGTATTGATCTTGTTTTCATCTGTTTCATGTTTTTTTATTCGTGAATTTTACCAAATTTTAATCGGGATTAATTACATTTTAATGTGTACAATTGCATATTTACTTCAATTTCAAACAATCAAAATGCATCCCTGACTTCTGACTGCAAAATACATAAAAATGTTTGAACCAGAGCAATTCATTTTTAACCTTCTGTCCCGTTTTTCCACTCATTCAAATTTTCCTGCACAGCAATACCAAAAGCATTGATATTATTCGCTTTTTTGATGCGTTTGTATGCCTTATGCGGATTAATGCAGAGATTCGAGAAGTATTCCCAATAGGCTGTCATTCGTTGCAAGAGGTGTTTATCGCCACTCAGGTATTCGCCATAATTGACCATGAGATCATTATGGAACTCACGGAATCTTTGCAATGCCTGATCGGGGAGGAGGGCTTCATCTTTTTTCAGCATTTCCGCTAGAAATGGTTGTGAAATCAGTCCACGCCCCAGCATCCATGTGTTTATGCTTGGAAAACGCTGCTGTAATTGAGTAAAGCCTTCATTATTAATAATATCACCATTATATACCAGCTTGTGTTTGCTCTGGCTCAAGCAGGCTTCAAAGGCATCCGGATTTGCAAGGCCTTTGTACATTTGCAGGCCTGTTCTGGCATGGATAATGATACTGCTCAGTGGAAAAGAATCAAGTTGGGGAAGCAGCTGCAGAAGTTCGTCGGGATTTGTATAGCCAAGCCGTACCTTTAAGGAAATCGATGTTTTTAGCTTTGGCAAGACTTCTTCGAGGAGTACAATTATGGTTTCAGCTTTTGCCAGCATTCCGGATCCCATGCCCCTTTTTGCAACCATCGGATACGGGCAGCCCAAGTTCCAATTGATTTCTGAATATCCCAAAGAGGCTATATATTCGCCCATTTGCAGAAAATCTTCCGCTTTATTGGTCATAATTTGTGGTATAAGGCGGATGCCCTGATTATTTTCCGGAGCAAGATCTCTTTGATATTTCGCAGGCAAAATGCTTTTTCGGTCTGCACGAACCCATGGAGCATAATATACATCAATGCCTGAAAAATGCTTTTGGAAAGCGTTTCTGAAAATATGGTTGGTTAGGCCTTGTAAAGGTGCTAATTGAATCGTAAATGCCTGCTTGGTCATGTTTTTTAATTTTTGTGCAAATATATAATGAATTATATTGGTGGGATAGAGGTTCTTCGAAATGCTCCCATTTTGTCTGTTCCAGATCTCAGCTGACTGTTGACTATAGGCACGATGCCTCTGGAGTGCCGGCTCTTTGATTTCGTTTAATAGGCCAACTTATATGGGAATATAGAATCTGCGCAGGCGCTAATATTTGGCTTTATGCCAATCCCAAGGGATTGAATGTTTATAGAATAATTGCGATCCTTAATGTGCGACCTCAGCGAGGTCGAATGTTTATAATCATTTAATTTTTAGTATAATATGGATTTTAGGGCTTTGGGTTTAGAGGGCACGAATTGCACATTCGCGCTAAGGGATGGGGATTTGCTTTCTCGCTGCCTTTGCCTATTGTAATATCATACCGAAGACCAGAACAAGGAGGGATCTATGTTTCATTACAGCAATTGATTACTCATGTTTCGCACTTTAGCTAACTTCAAGGAATAATGTAAGTTAAGATGCGAGTTATTTTTTATTATTCTATTATTCAGTTGTTTATAAATTCCATTTTTGGTCAAGCCGCATTATCCATATCTACCCCCAACTCAAATAGTTTTTTTATCTGAGTTAGTGCATGATCATTGTTTATGATGCGTTCAAGAATGGTCATTTCGTCTTCTACCTCAAACAGGCATTCCAATATTTGTAGGATTTCAACAAACAACCCCCACAAACGTTCATTAAGTTTCAGCATGGCGGTAGTTTCCTTCACTTGCTCAAACAATGCTCCTGTCGACTCATAAGTACCGTAGCGGTAGCGCAAGGTTAAAAGTAGGTGCTGGAGCATGGTAATGGTTGTGTCTGCAATTTGGGCATCAAAATCATTTGACTGGCAGCTGCCCATCCTCAGCAACTGTTTCGACTCTTTAAAGAAAACTTCTATGGTCCAGCGGGTCTGGTAAATTTCGACCATCTTTATAAAACTAAGCGATATGTCTGTGGTCAGCAGCACTTTCCATTTGCCATTTTTGCCCTGTCTGGTAAAAAACAAATTGAGCTGGTGGCCTTTGTATTGGACTCTTGCTTGCAAATAATAGAGCCTGAGCTTCCGGCAGCGTTTGGGTTTTCCAAGACGGTTTCTTATTTGGCTATAAGTCAGTTTATTACCATTATATTCAAAATAGGTCCTAGCGATTTTGTACATGCCAATTAAGTGAACGGTTTGTTTTTTGACTTGTGCTACGGCATCAATGATTGCTTCGCAGGTAAACCAGCTATCAATTAAGACATAATCGATCTTAATTCGATAAGAAATAGCCCTACCAAACATTTTGATCATGCTTTCTATCTTACTTTGGTCGGCTTCTTTGCATCGATCATATCCATGTGTGTAGCGCGTCCTTCTTTTTTTAAACTGTTTTCGGTAATCTTTTTTCCTTAGGCCAAATGGCCTGTTTTTGTTTTTTCCACTTTCCCTGTGAATGCTAAAATCAAGGGGCAAAAAACTTGTTCCGTCCCAATATCCCATCACAAGGAGCTTGAACCCTAAAAAGCCCCTTTTTTGTATGTGATCCCATACACAGGAAACCTTCTCTATGTATTTGCCTGCCTTTTGCAGGGTCGTGTCATCAAAAATTAAACACTTGGGACAGGGACTGTTGCCAACATCCTTAGTTGTTATTTTGATGAACTTACAGGCAAAAAGCCACTGGATATAACGCCAGCTAATGGAGGAGTTGTTTTTAATCCTGTAAAAGACATCTTTTTTGGCTTCCACCAAGCCTGTCAATCTATTTACTGTTGTAATGCCAACAAAAGGAAGCGATATTAAAATGCTCAAGACCCAATCAAAACCGTAGCCTTTCGTTTTAAGAAGGCAAAGCCCTTTGTTCAACTTCGAAAATGAAAAACATTTCAAAGAACGATAAATAAAATCCGGTTCGACCCAGCTTTGGGTAAATCCGTTTTTTAATTCTGACAACTTATTAATATCTTTGTGCTGTAGCATGGTTGTGTGTTTTGGAATACACTGCTAATTTAATGAAAATCATTGAATTAACAAACAATCATGCTACTTTTTTTTACTTATTTCCTCAATGTTTCTAAGCGTTTGTGTTGTGCGAAACATCAGTTGATTATTATAAGTGTTTATTTGATCACCTTAATAATTAAAATACGAGCAAAAATATTCTGTTTAAGTCCGTTGTATTAAGATTTTATTGCTATCTTTAATTTCGTTTTTGGAAATTTAAGAAACAAGATGATGATGCAATTGAAAAACTTTTTCCTTTCAGTTCTAAATGTAAACCCTTCGCAATTATTTATTTGGAAAATAGAGCAATCTGATCTTCACCTGATGAAGTCGGATCAGCATTCCCCTGTTTTGCTGGAGTCATTATTCCTGAACCAATTGGAATCCTTTATCCTGAAATCTGCAGAGACAGAGAAAAGCACTTTTTTTCTCCGGCATCATAATATCGATTATCATGTGTCCATACATCCACAAATTGGGGAATATCGTGCATGTGTTGTCGATTCCCTTCCGGAAGATGTTGAAAAACAGTATATCATTGCGTTACTTGGCAGGGATTTTCTTCAGAATCTCATGGATTCCCTTTTTGAAATGACACAAATGCCTGCTCAATTGCGTTTTGTTGATGGTCAGGCTATTACTGGGGTGAAAAAATTGGAAGAATTCTGTTTGAAGGAAGGCTGCCCATGCTATATTGAAAATAATTGTCCTTTTGATTTTCATAGGGACTTGCCATATGCGGAGGCTCACGATTTAAATAATCATCCCTCTCCGGTAAAGGAGTCTTTTGCTGTATATGATTTGAAGGTAGATCATAAATTAGTTGCTTATCTTTTGATTGGTAAATATTTATTGCCGGAAGATGCGCCGCTTAATTCACAATTATCCGGTATGTCAAATGCAGTTCAGGTAATTATGGATATGATTCATAGTTTGCTTGAAGAAAAACAAAAACAGCGCCATCGTTATCTCGAACTACTGCATCTTCAGAATCAAGTAACCAAAAGCGAGGAAAAATACCGTAGGATCTTTAATAATACTCCTTTAGGGATCTTTTATTATAACGTTTTTGGTGAGATTCAGCAAATGAATGATGTGTTTGTTAGGCAAATAGGATCTACCCGTGAAAAGCTGGAAGGCTTCAATATGCTTGAAAAATTAAAAGATCAGGAATTGTTAAAGGATTTAAAAAAAGCATTAAAAGGCGAACGTAGTATTTATCGTGGAGTCTACTCAAGTCTTACATCGCAGAAGCAAACACCGGTTATTGTCAGGTTTAATCCTGTTTATAGCATCGATGGGAGCATGGATGGGGGTGTTTGTATTGTTGAGGATATTTCCGAATTATATACTACTGAGGGTAAAATTCATAAACTAAATGATGTCTTTGTAAGCCTGGGTTCCGATCCTAAGGAAAACGTCAATAAAATTGTTCAGGCGAGCTGCGAACTGCTCGATGGAGCCTGCTCCTTATACAACCGCCTAGATAAAGAAGAGAACTCTTTAATTACCTGGTCAGATTTTAAAGCGCCCCCGGATATGGAAAAAGAAGATAAACCCGATGGACATATTTGCTATGAAGCAACTATAAAGGGTTTAGATAAACCGGTTGTAATTAATGAATTAAAAGATACTGAATATGAAAAATCAGATCGTAATGTACAGCGCTATAAATTAAGGTCTTATCTTGGTTGCCCGGTACAGTTGAGAAACAAACCTATTGGAAGCCTCTGTATTGTTGATGTCGAGCCAAGGAAGTTTAGCAAACTGGAAGTGCATATTATGTCTACACTTGCACGGGCAATTAGCCTCGAAGAAGAACGCCTTGCTGTTTATAAAGAACTGGCCGCTAGTAAGGAAAATTTGCAACAGTTGATCGAAAATATGGAAGATGCCGTATTTATTCGGGATAGCATCGGGGAAATCCTTTATATCAATCCGGCAGCTGAAAAAATCTTTGGCTATAGCATCCAAACCATGATAGAAAATAAAGAACTGAGCAGAGACGTTATTTTTGAGGACGATAAAGAAAGGGTGACCTCCGTGTTTTCTTCGGAAGAATTTCAACAGTTTTCCAGATTCAGTTTGCAACACAGAATTAAAACTGCTAATGGAAAGATTAAATGGGTCTGGACCAGAATTTTCCCCGTACGCAATGAAGAGGGCGAAATAATAATGAGAATCTCAATCGTTGCAGATATAACAGAACAGAAACATAATGAAGCAGCCCTGATTAAAGCAAAAGAAAAGGCGCAGGAAAGTGATCGGCTGAAATCAACATTTCTCGCAAATATGAGCCATGAATTGCGTACACCGATGAACTCAATTCTTGGTTTTGCCGATTTGCTGAAAGAAGATGAAAAAGATAAAGAGAGAAGCAAAATTCATGATATTATCCTCGCTAATGGAAACAGACTGAAGCGCTTGCTCGATGATATCTTGGATGTTAGCCTGCTGGAGTCCGGAACAATATCTGTAAAAAAAGAATGGTTCCCAATGAATTCATTGGTGCTGGATTTGTATCGCGATTTTAAATATCACGATCAGCTAGACAGAGAACAGGTGCAATTAATCCATCATGCCGCTTTTAAAGATATGGACGATTTGCTCTATTCCGATGCGTCTTGCATTGCTCAAATTATGGGAAATTTACTCGATAATGCAATCAGGCATACGAAAAGAGGATATATCGAATTTGGGTACGAACGATGTGATGAGAAAATCTGCTTCTATGTATCCGATACGGGTGAAGGTATTGCAGAAGAACGAAAGAAAAACCTCTTTATGCGTTTCTATTCTGACCATGAGGCTGCCGTGCAAAGTCATGCAGGCTTGGGTTTGGGCTTATACATCGTTAAAGAAGTTTCTGCTCTCATTAATGGGAGTGTAACGTTTACTACCGAAAAAGGAAAGGGAACTCGTTTTAATATTCTCCTTCCATACAGCAAAAATAACTCGGAAAAAAAGGTCGATGATATGATAAAAGAGAATAAAACCTTACCAAAAGTAATCTTAATTGTTGAAGATGTTGAATCTAATTTTTTATTGCTGAAGCGCTACCTTAAAGGGAATAATTTTGATATCATCAGAGCCGAAGATGGACTGGAAGCTGTGGAGAAATTTAAACAAAATAAAATTGATCTGGTATTAATGGATATTCGATTGCCGCTTCTTAATGGTGTGGAAGCTATGAAAAGAATTAAAGTGATTAATCCGGAGGTGCCTGTCATCGCCCAAACGGCCCATGCAATGGCGTACGATAAACAAAAGCTTATCTCTCAGGGTTTTGATTTCTATATCTCAAAACCTTTGCGAAAACAAGAAGTGATTGATGTTGTGATGGAACAGCTTTAATTGGATTATTTTGTGGGGGCGCATTAACTGCATATCAGATAAGCCCTTGGCTCGGATTTGTACTCCGTGCTCTTTAATAATATCTTAGGCTCTGATCAAGACAGTAGTGCAAGCCACCAATCCGAGTATTTCCTGTTTTTTCGTGCAGGCAATGCTGCTCCTGATGTTTTTCTAATTTTAAAAATAGAATATATTAGCAAAAAGCATGTAATTTGAAAGTATGACTTTCAAATTACATGCTTTTTGCTTATCTTTGTTTCCAATGAGGTACTTAGTAAGAAATACAGAATTAAGGGTGCAGGCACTTCTGGAGAACTTTCCAGCTGTGGCTTTACTCGGTCCCAGGCAGTGCGGGAAATCTACAATGGCGAAACATATTATTAATCGGTTTTCTGAAAGTGTTTATCTGGATTTGGAAAATCCCGACGACCTGGTGAAACTCAATGAACCTACCCTGTTTTTTGCACAATACAGGGATAAGCTGATTTGTTTGGATGAAATTCAGCGAAAACCGGAAATATATTCAGTTTTGCGCCATATCATTGATCAAAACCAATGCAATGGGCAATTTTTGATACTGGGTTCGGCCTCTCCCGATCTGCTGAAACAAAGCAGTGAAAGTTTAGCTGGCAGAATTATTTATCAGGAACTTAGTCCGTTTTTACTTTCTGAAACAGGCGATTATTCTGGCGAACCATTGTATAAAACATTTTGGACAAAAGGAGGTTTCCCAAGAAGTTTTTTGAACAATGATGACATGAGCTTTATCTGGCGAAAATCCTTCATTCAAACTTTTCTGGAACGGGATTTATCCGGTTTGGGTATTAATTATCCACCGGAAAGCATGAGCCGTTTGTGGAAGATGCTGGCGCATAGCCAGGGGCAATTGGCTAATCTTTCTGCGCTGGGTAATTCTATGGGATTATCACATACGATGATCCGATCTTATGTTGAGGCACTTCATCAAACCTATATGATTCGTATTTTGCAGCCCTGGTCGGGAAACCTGAAGAAGCGCCTGGTCAAAAGCCCGAAAATATACATCAGGGATAGCGGAATACTTCATGCCTTGTTAAATATCCCCGATTTTGATACGCTTTTTACCCATCCGGTTGCAGGAGCCTCCTGGGAAACAATGGTAATAGAAAATATTATCCAGCATTTCCCGGATTTTGAGTACTCTTTTTATCGTACTTCTAATGGCAATGAAATCGATTTGGTCATCCAGAAAGGAGCAAAAACCTATGCTGTTGAAATTAAGTTGTCATCAGCGCCTAAACTCTCTGCCGCATTTTATAATGCGCTCAATGACCTTGAAGTAGAAAAAGCCTGGGTCGTTGCTCCGGTAGAATCCTCATTTCCCCTTAAAGAAAATGTAATGGTTGGTTCCTTGGATTTCGTGATGGGGGAGATAGAGGGAATCTACTAGGTTTTTTCTTTTGTGCTGCATCACCGAAATCAGGAAAAAATAGCCTTAGAACGAACCCAAAAACCAAAACACGGCCTGAAAGGCCAATTCATTTTAACCCAAGGCAACACCTTGGGATAAAATATCCACACCAATAAGCGGGCTGAAAGTCCAGCTTACAAAAATCCAAACTACTCCCTTCAGGAATTTGTGATATGCAGGTTTTCCTGTCACGCCAGATCAATGATTATCAAATCATAACGCCACCCATTTTCGGATTTGCATATCACTCCGAATATCTTTCCAATTCCCCAATCCCGGCGGGATTGAATGTTTATAAAAAGAAATAACAGTAAAAAATACCGACTCCGGAGGAGTCGAATAAAGGTATATGTTTGATTTTTAGGACACTATCTATCTTCTCATGGTTTTGGAACCCTTTTCTTGAAGGCTCGGATTATCAAACCATAATGTCACTATAAATTCCATATTCCCTTTTATGGCAACGCATTATCGCAGCCATAAAAAATAGCCATAGAACGAACCCAAAAAACCAAACACGGCCTGAAAGGCCATTATCGGCGAAAAAAAAATAGCCTTAGAACGAACCCAAAAACCAAAACACGGCCTGAAAGGCCAATTCATTTTAACCCAAGGCAACACCTTGGGATAAAATATCCACACCAATAAGCGGGCTGAAAGTCTAGCTTACAAAAAACCAAACCACTCCCTTCAGGAATTTGTGATATGCAGGTTTTTATGTAACGCCAAATCAATGATTATCAAACCATAACGCCACCCATTTCCCGGTTGGCATATCACTCCGAATATTTTTCCAATTCCCCAATCCCGGCGGGATTGAATGTTTATAAAAAGAAATAACAGTAAAAAATACCGACTCCGGAGGAGTCGAATATCCTTTTGGATTTCTCATCACCAGCCTTCACCACCCATCACCCAGCAATAAATCAATCACACATAAATAAACATGCTATAAATTCCATATTCCCTTTTATGGCAACGCATTATCGCAGCCATAGAAAATAGCCATAGAATGAACCCAAAAACCAAAACACGGCCTGAAAGGCCAATTCATTTTAACCAAGGCAACACCTTGGGATAAAATATCCACACCAATAAGCGGGCTGAAAGTCCAGCTTACAAAAATCCAAACTACTCCCTTCAGGAATTTGTGATATGCAGGTTTTCCTGTCACGCCAGATCAATGATTATCAAATCATAACGCCACCCATTTCCCGGTTTGCATATCACTCCGAATATTTTTCCAATTCCCCAATCCCGGCGGGATTGAATGTTTATAAAACAATTGCTTTCGTACAATCCACGACCCCGGCGGGGTCGAATAAAGGTATATGTTTGATTTTTAGGACACTATCTATCTTCTCATGGTTTTGGAACCCTTTTCTTGAAGGCTCGGATTATCAAACCATAATGTCACTATAAATTCCATATTCCCTTTTATGGCAACGCATTATCGCAGCCATAAAAAATAGCCATAGAATGAACCCAAAAACCCAAATACGGCCTGAAAGGCCATTATCGACGACATAAAAAATAGCCATAGAATGAACCCAAAAACCAAAACACGGCCTGAAAGGCCAATTCATTTTAACCCAAGGCAACACCTTGGGATAAAATATCCACACCAATAAGCGGGCTGAAAGTCCAGCTTACAAAAATCCAAACTACTCCCTTCAGGAATTTGTGATATGCAGGTTTTCCTGTCACGCCAAATCAATGATTATCAAATCATAACGCCACCCATTTTCGGATTTGCATATCACTCCGAATATTTTTCCAATCCCCCAATCCCAGCGGGATTGAATGTTTATAAAAAGAAATAACAGTAAAAAATACCGACTCCGGAGGAGTCGAATATCCTTTTGGATTTCTCATCACCAGCCTTCACCACCCATCACCAAAATCAGGAAAAAGAACGAAAAATAAAAAAGGCCACCCAAACCGGATGGCCTTTATATTTAAAAACAATATTCTCTTAACGAACAATGGTAACATGACCATTATAGGATTTTTCTGTCCCGGGGGCAAGCTCGCCACCACCTTGCAGAGTCAGTATCCAGATATAAACACCAACAGGGCATTCTTTGCCATTGAGGTTTGTTCCATCCCAACCTTGTTCGGCATCGTCTGATTTGTAAACCAGGCTTCCGGCCCTGTTGTAGATTAAAATGCTGAAACGAACACTCTCGTCACTCACGCGAACACGGAATAGGTCGTTTTTACCATCACGATTTGGCGTAAAGGCATTGGGAACTTCAAAATTACCATCGCATAATTGTACCTTAATAGAATCTGATACTTCGCAACCTTCGTTCCATGCCTTAACAGAATATGTGCCACTTTCGGTAACAGTCAGATACCTTCTTGGATCGCCATCCTGCCACTGATAATAGTAATTGCCTTCGCTGAAGCCTGCATCCAATTCAACAGGATCGCAACCGAAATTATAAATATCCGGACCAAGGTTTACATAAGGTGTTGGATAAACAGGTACAGTAAGGAATGCGCTATCCACACAGCCTTTATCAGAAATACCCGTAATGCGATAGGAGGTTGTTGCGCCTAATGTTGCATAGACACTGTCTCCACTAATTGTATCCAATCCTGTTTCAGGGAACCAACTGTAATCGTAGGCACCAAAGGCTTGGATAAAGATGGTAGAATCCTGACAAATATCGAGGTATTCCGGAGTATAAGAAATCTCAGGCAACGGATGAACAATAATCTGCAGACTGTCTTCGTACATACCGCACGGACTGTTTCCGTAGACCATTAATTTCAGCCAGCTTGTATCTGATTCGGTGATATCGCTTGCATCTGGAGTCCAGCGTGCATTGACCATATTTGCATCATTAAAGCTGCCTTTACCATTGGTACTGATCCAACGAACAGAATCGTAGTTCTTCGCTGTTGCCATCGTAAGGTCGAAATAACTGCCTTCACAAATGGAATCACTGCTTCCGGCAGTAACCTCAGGAGCGGGAATCACATTGATGAGCAAGCTGTCGTATGTTGAAATGCCACAGTAGTTCTCGTAACGGGCATAAATCCATGTGCTTTCGATTGGTGCCTCAATTTTGAGGTCGTTGCCAATACCCATATACGATCCACCGGCCTGGTTCATATACCAGCGTAAGGTGTCGCCATAACCGCCTTCTGCAGTCAGTACAATGGAGTCATTATAATCAGAACAATAATCGTTCAGGTCTGAGAGCAATACTTCCGGTTGAATGGGTATGTTCACATATACTGTGATGGAGTTGTACTGACTTGAATTGCAAACATTTTGCCATTGAGCGAAATAGATTGTAGTTGTATCCGGAGCAGGAATGCTTAAGATACTTCCATTGCCTATAAATGCACCATCTGAGCTATCTTTATACCATTTGAGCGTATCACCATATCCGCCAAAGGCTGTTAAGGTAATATCCTCAAGTGTGCCCGGGCAGAAATAATTGCTGTCAACAGCCAATGAATCAACTGGAATTGTATTGTTCACGATGATCTCGATGGAATCACAAGCGGAAGCGCCACAACTATTCTCCCAATGTGCAAAGAACCATGTAGTTGTTTCCGGAACATCGGTTAACCAAAGTGTATCGCCTGTTCCAACTTCATTGCCGGAGCAGTTTCCTTCAAACCAACGTACTGTTTCGCCAAGGAATGCAATGGTATCGCCATGACCGCCATGAGCAACAAACATTATGCTGTCGAGTACTGCAGGACAGAAATTGTTCGTATCCACAGTAAGTGAATCGGGCATTGTTGGTAATGGCAGCACATGAATCTTAATCGATTCGCATGGGCTCGTGCCACATTCATTTTCCCAATATGCATAATAGGTCGTTGTTGTATCAGGCACAGGAGCCATAAATGGATTTCCTGTTCCTACAAAACTACCGCCACATGATCCACTGAACCATCTCAGGCTGTCGCCGCGTCCGCCAAATGCTTCCAGTTGAACTTCATCAACAAGGTTGCCGCAAATGATGGTCGTATCTGCCATTATGCTGTCGGGTTTCAGTGGAATGTTCACCAATACCTCAATGGAAGTACAGGCTGCTTCACCACAAACATTCTCCCAGGTTGCATAATAAACGGTGGTTGTGTCGGGAGATTCTACATAAATCGGATTATAGCTTCCGAGGAATTCTCCACCACAGCTGTCTTTATACCAATTAAGCTGATCGCCTGAACCGCCAATGGCATCCAATCTGAGTGCATATGGATATCCGGGGCAATAGTTGTTGGAATCAACAGTAACTTCGATAGGAGCAACGGGTTGTGGATTTACAATAACAGTGGTTTCAATGCATTCTGTTTCACCGCAATCGTTTTCATAGCGTGCAAAATATGTCGTCGTAGTAAGCGGTGCGTCAATTTCCAGAGGATTGCCCATACCCATTACAGGTCCGTCGCAGCTGCCTTCAAACCAAAGGACATAGTCGCCGAATCCGCCTTCTGCAATAAGAGCAATCGTGTCAACTGTGCCGTCACAGAATTCCTGAATATCTGCATAAACGCTATCAGGAACAACAGGAATAGGACGCACATTCACCTGAATCGAATCACATAGACTGATGTTGCAGGCATTACTGTATGATGCATAATACCATGTTGTTGCAATTGGAGCAGCTATTGTTAAAGGATTGCCACTTCCAATGCTGTCGCCACCACAACTGCCGGTATACCATGTGAGATCCTGACCGTTTCCGCCATGTGCGGTTAATGTAAGATCATCAATAGAGTTGGCACAGAAATTATTCTCGTCAACACTCAGTGAATCAGGAACAATAGCTTCGGGGAATACCATAATTTCTATGGAATCACAGGCGGTTACATCGCAAATATTCTCCCAACGTGCATAATAAAGTGTTGGTTCTGATGGTGATTCAATTTTCAGGCTTGTGCCGCTTCCAATCAAATCGCCGCCACAGCTTCCTGTATACCAGTTGAGCTCGGTGCCGTATCCGCCATTTGCTGTGAGCAATACGCTGTCAACGGTTCCTGCACAGAAATAATTCGTGTCTGCAAGCAGTTCTTCCGGCATAATTGGTTGTGGGTTCACAATCAATTGCAGTGAATCACAGGCAGAAACGCCACAATCATTTTCCCAACGTGCATAATACCATGCTGTATCTGCCGCAGGCGTAATAATGAGTGTTGTGTCTGTTGTTGTCGCAATCAAACTATCTCCACAAGCTCCATAGAACCAGCTGACCACATCGCCTGAACCTCCGCCAATTGTTAGTTCTACTTCGCTCACTGTGCCTGCACAGAAGTTGGAAGTATCGGAAGTAAAGCTTGATGGTACTTCAGGTGTTGGCCAAACAACAACATCCAGTACACTGCTATTGGCACAGCTGAAGATATCCTGATAGATATAGCTGATGCTGTGTGTGCCAACACCTGCTGCTGCAGGATTAAACCAAGCGGTGCCGTTTCCTAGATCATTGATGCCATCGCCTTCAAATGTTCCAAACGGACTATGGTTTCCTGTAAGCAGCACACTGTCTGCGTTCACACAGATTAAAGTATCTATGCCAGTAAAGCTGACTTCGGGTAATGCTAAAACAGAGGTGAGCATCGTTGTGTCGTTGGTGCATCCATTTACATCGCTATAGGTATAAACGATAAAGTATGGAGCGCCAATACCTGCTGCTATAGGATCGAAGATCGCTGTTCCATCGCCGAGGTCTGTAATGCCGGGGCCGGAGAACATACCTTCAGGGGCATGATTGCCCGTGAGTGTATCGTTTCCTGCATTCAGGCAATAAGAAGTTTCAAGTCCGCTGAAGTTCACAGAAGGAATATCGTTCACAGTTGTTTGCATCACCGAGTCGGTCGAACAACCATAAGTATTTGCAAAAGTATAGGTGATATCGATTGGTCCGCCAACGCCTGCTAAGGCAGGATCGAAGATTGCTGTTCCATTGCCAAGGTCGATAATTCCTAAACCGGAGAAGCTTCCTTCGGGTTCGTGGTTTCCTGAGAGTGTATCAGGAAGATCGTTCAGGCAATAAGTGCTTTCGAGTCCGCTGAAGCTTGCTATCGGCATATCAACCACTTTTGTAAGATGGCTGATTGTATTCATACAACTGTTTCCATCGGTAAAGGTGTAATTAATGGCGTAAGGGCCACCAATGCCTGCTGCTGATGGATTAAAGACTGCACGACCATCGGCCAGATCTAAGATGCCCGGGCCACTAAAGCTTCCAAGGGGAGCCATATTGCCATAAAGCGTATCGTTTGCTGCTTCAATGCAATAGGCTGAATCTAAGCCTGTAAAGCTAAGCTCTGGAAGTGCATAAACAATCGTAGTCATTGTTGTGTCGTTTACACATCCATTGGCATCCTGATAAGTGTATGTAATATTATATGGTCCGCCAACGCCTGCTGCTGCAGGGTCGAATGCTGCTGAACCATTCCCATAATCGGTAATCCCCGGGCCGCTGAAACTTCCAAAACCAAGATAATTCCCGGTGAGTAAGGAAGGAACGGCACTCACACAATATTCTGGTTCTAAACCGCTAAAGCTAACCTCAGGAAGTGCATTGATTGTTGTATATCTGCTGGAATCGGAAATACATCCGCTTACAGGATCAATATAGATATACTTGATCTCATATGGACCGCCGATGCCAGCCAATGCCGGAATAAACTGTGCTTTGCCAAGTCCTGTATTAATAATGCCGGGACCCTCAAAATAACCTTCCGGCGACATGCTTCCTGTGAGGTTCACCGGATTGGCATCAACGCAATATTCGTCTTCCATAAAGGTAAACCAGACAGTGCTTAGGCCATTCACAACAACTTGTTTTGTTTTGCTGTTATCGCATAAAGTCGCAGGATCCATATAAGTATAGGTGATGTCGTATGGGCCGCCTGCTCCGGCAAGTGCCGGGTCAAAAGTGGCTGTACCATCTCCATTATCTGTAATACCGTCACCGCTAAATGTTCCGGCAGGGGCAAAGTTTCCTGTAAGTGTAACGGCTGCTTCATTGGCGCAATAAGCAGTGCCCAATCCTGTGAAGTTCACGAAGGGCAGATCATTAACGCTAGTCGTTTGAGTTTCCATACTAGTACATCCTCCTGCATCTGAATAGGTGTAGGTGATGTCGTATGGACCGCCAATTCCTGCTGCTGCGGGATCGAAGAGCGCTGTTCCATTGCCCAGATCTGTAATGCCAATACCAGTGAAGCTTCCTTCTGGGGCGTGGTTTCCTGTGAGTGTAATCGGACTGCCATCAATGCAAAGCAATGGATCGAGGCCGGTAAAACTAACACTTGGTCCGGGATGGGTATAAATGGTGATGCCTTTGCAAATCGACATGCCACAATCATTCTCCCAATATGCGTAATAAGTTGTTTGTGGTACTATTGGAGCCAGAAGCTTGAGTGGGTTTCCTGTGCCAACAACATTAGGACTGCCACAGTAACCTGTGGTCCAAACCACCTGATCGCCGAGGCCACCATGTGCTTCCATTGTGATAGAGTCAACAGAGCCAATGCAATAATGATTGAAATCGACGCTTAAGGAATCCATAACAACGGGCATAGGATCAACGGCAACGCTTACAGAATCGCATTCTGAGAGGCCACAGCTGTTTTCCCAATAGACGTAGTAAGTGGTTGGTGCATTTGGTGCATCAATGGTAACTACCGGATCGAGTCCGATAAGTGTACCATCACAACTGCCTTCACGCCAGTAAATCTGATCACCGGAACCGCCTTCAGCTGTTAGTGTAATTGTTCCCGTATAGCTATAACAGAATCCTGTTGTGTCTACATAGGCTGTATCAACAGCAGCAGCGCCCGGATTTACAACAATTACAATAGAATCGCAGGCAGAATTACCGCAACTGCTTTCCCATCGTGCATAAAGTACTGTTGTGTCTTGTGGTGCAAGATATGATAATGGTGTTCCTGTTCCGATTTGTGTGGTGCCACATCCGTCTTTATACCATTTGAGTATTTCACCAAATCCGCCAATGGCTTCTAAGTTGATATAATCTACGGTACCTGTACAATAATCGTTTTGATCAACAATAATTTGCTCGGGTGCTGCACTGGTTTCAAATACATGAACCGTTACCGAGAGGCATTCTGATGTATCGCAGGAGTTTTCCCAACGTACATAATATGTTGTGGTTACTTCCGGTGATGGCAATGTTAAACTAAATCCTGTGCCCAATTCCACTCCATCGCAACTGCCTTCGAGCCAACGCATCACATCTCCTGAACCGCCCTCGGCTGTAAGTGTAATGGTGCCCGGATCTGTGCTGCAGAAATAATCACGGTCGGCAGAGGCTGCCAATGGTGGTTCTGGTAGTGGATAAAGATATTCTATAACCATCGAAGTGTCAAATGTACATTCATTGGCATCCTTCACAAAGAGCCAGTATGTTCCTTCGGGAATATTCCATAAATCGGGAACGGTATCTCCGGTTGACCAATAGTAAGTGTAGGGGAGTGTTCCTCCGGCCATACTGATATCAATAAATCCTTCGTCGCCACCAAAACAGTCAACAAACTGTATTACCGGTGGACGTGCATAGGTGGTGTCTTTGATTTTTGCAAAGAAAATATCCTGTTGCCCATTACTGAGGATGCTGTGGTTTCCAAAGTTTCCGTTGGTACGGAAGCTACCGCCTGTAAGCACATCGTCTTCGGGAGTTAAAGCAATAGCGCATGAGGAATCTGCCTGAACACTTCCACCACTTCTGGCCCAAATTGCACGGCCATTATTGCTGTAGCGTGTAACAAATACATCGCTGCTGCCCTGGCTTTCGAGTTGGATGCCTGAGAATGTGGCAGTATTTCGGAATGTCCCTGCAACATAAATATTGTTGAGTACATCCACATCAATGGCGTGGGCAATATCATTTTGCGTGCCACCACCGGTTCTGATCCATTTCAGGTTTCCATATCGGTCGTAGCGTGCTGCATAGGCATCTTTTGCCCCGGCACTTTTTATTGTGCGTGCATTAAATGTTGCTGTGCCCTCGAAGGAACCTGCCAGGAAGATATTTCCTGAATAATCCACGGCAAGCGCTGAACCACGGTCGTCTTGTACACCACCTGCGCGTGTTACCCATTCGAGTTCGCTTAAGTTATCGTACTTGGCTAGGAATACATCATTATTACCGGCACTGTTAATGGTTCTGCCTTCAAACTCTGCAGAGCCTTGGAATCGTCCTGTGACAATGGTGCTTTGTGAAATATCTACGGTAATGCCCAGACCAAAGTCCTCGGAAGTACCACCGGCTCGTTTTACCCATTGCAGGCTTCCGGAGCTATTGTACTTGGCTGTGAAGATATCATCACCACCGGCACTGACCATTGTTAAATGATTGAAATGTGCTACGCCCTGGAATGATCCGGTAATATAACTATTACCAATCTGGTCTGTATAAATGCCGTTTGAATAATCATCAAAGAAACCACCACCGGAATTCAACCAGCGATAGGTTCCATCGGCTGCCCAACTGGCGATAAATACATCATAATCCCCGGCAGTCCAAATTGTGTCTTCCTGGTTTCCACCAAAGAATGCCAATTCTTTCACATATCCGGTAACATATACGTTCCCGACTGTGTCTACACCAATGCCACGTGATTCGTCATCGAGTGTACCACCGGCATGATCTGCCCAAAGCAGTGTTCCAATGCTATCGTATTTTGCAACAAAAATATCATTATCGCCAAAACTTGTGAGCGTTGTTCCTCCAAAGTTCACATTGCTGCGGAAGGATCCGGTAATATAGATGTTGCCATCTTTATCGGTAACCATATCCCTTAGGATATCGTTTTCGCCACCACCAAAGGATTTGGCCATACTCCAGAATGCTGTGTCCAAACCAAAACGCAAGGAATCGGGTTCGCCAATTTCAATGGTTTTTTGAATCTGACAAATATTGGCATCAGCAATCTCCACGGTATAAGCACCGGGTGCCAGATTTGCAATATCTTCTGAGGTTTCTCCATTACTCCATAGGAATGTATAGGGTTCGTCACCATTGGCAACACTAATGTCGATGGCGCCGTTTTCTGCTCCATAACAGCTGATATTGGTGGTTTGTGCACTTAAAATCAGTGTTGGGATTACATTAAGGCGTGCTGTATCTGAATAAAGTTCACCGCAATAGGGGCTGCTTACTACACATTCGTAATAGCCTGTATCTCCAAGGCTTACCGGATTAAAAGTAATAATGGTATCCATGGCATCCTCAATAGTTACTCCATTGCGTTTCCACTGATAGCTTAGATTATCACCTGTTGTAGAAATCCATAAACTCACACTATCGTTTTCACAAATAGAGCGGGGCATGGGTTGTGCAGTAATTACAGGTGCTTCATTTACATCAAGATAGGCATTTTCGGTAAGATCAGTCCCGCAGGTATTCCAGATATAACATGTATAATTGGCTTTATCTGTTAGGAGGGCAGGAGTGAAGCTCAATTCGGCTTCATTTGCTCCCGGAATATCGATGCCATTCTTTCTCCATTGATAGAATAGGGAATCGCCATCGGAAACAACATTGATCGTTGCATCATATCCTTCACAAAGCGCTAGGCTATCGGGTTGGTCTACTATAACAGGAATTTCATTGATTGAAATTTTTGCCTGATTTGTAATGGCTAAACCGCAATAATTACTGATGACACAGGTATAGTTTCCTGTTGTAGCAGTAGTGATTGGGTCAATCAAATAACTGGTGCCTGTTGCCCCGGGAATATCAAGGCCTTCAAGTTGCCACTGATAACTCAGGAAGTCCCCATTTGCAGCTACATTTAGAACAACAGCATCACCATCACAGGTAGAAAGGCTTAGTGGTTGCAGAGTGATATAGGGCACGATATTCACATATACATAAACGGTATTGGTAACCTCAATGCCGCAATTATTCCATATACGACAGTAATAATCCCCTGCATCGCTGAATTGGATTGGATCCATTATATAATTGGGATCGGTTGCTCCGGGAACATCAACGCCATTTTGCACCCATTGATAATTGAGTGAGTCGCCGGTAGCAACTACAGACAGTACCCTAGTTTCGGTCTCACATGCATCCTGATTAACAGGTTGTGTGATAATGGTCGGGGCAATATTGATGTTGAGAAGAACGCTCTGTGTTAATACAAGGCCGCAATTATTGCTGATCTCGCATAAATAAGTGGCTGTATCCACATAAGCTACTGCTGGATAATGTATCATGCTGTCGGTTGCTCCGGGAAGGAGGAAACCGTTTTTATACCACTGATAATTCAATGAATCACCATACATCTCGACCCAGATTTTAACATCCTCGCCGAGGCAGGTAGAAACAGGCTCTGGCTGCTTCAGGATCTGTGGTGCTATATTGATATTCAGATTGGCTGTGTTGGTATAAATAGCATCGCAATTGTTCCAAAGGAAACAACGATAGTCTCCGGTGTCAGAATAATGAATGTTCGTTAGGTTCAATATGTTACTGGTCTCTCCGGGGATATCTACTCCATTAAATTGCCATTGGAAATTTGGCAAGGCAGAACCTCCGGCAGTAATACCGGTAGTAAAGCTGATGTTGTCACCATAACAGGCTGAGACATCATCGGGATGTTCAATAACATCTGGACTGAGGTTTGCATATAGATGCGCCGTATCACTGAGAATTGTTCCACAAGTATTCGTAATCAATACTTTATATACGCCAATATCGGCATTGCTAATGGGGTCGATTGAAAAGACAGATGCTGTAGCACCCGGAATATCTACTCCATCATGGCTCCACTGGTAATAAAGACTGTCGCCACCGGCTGTAACGGTAAATGCTGTGCTATCACCAATACAGGTCAAGAGGCTTAATGGCTGAACGGCAATAGTTGGCGCAATATTCACATTAAGGTCAGCATTTTGACTAATCTGCTGGCCGCAAGTATTCACAATGCGCACTACATAGGAACCTGTGTCGCTATAAGCAACATTTGGCACGGTATGCACAGGATTGGTTGCTCCCGGCATCGGAATGCCCCTGAAATACCACTGATAGAACAGACTGTCGCCTGTCGCTTGTACCTCAAAGCTAACTGCTTCTCCCAAACATGTGGAAACACTGTCGGGTTGATTGGTAATTACGGGGGCAATGTTCACATTCAGTAAAGTGGAAAGACTGAATTCTTCGCCGCAGGTGTTATACACACGGCATACATAATGGCCTGTATCGCTAAACTGAATTGGATCAATCAGATAAGAGTTTTGTGTGGCTCCTGCTATTGCTATATTGTTCAGATACCACTGGTAATTCAATGAATCGCCCGTAGCTGTGATGCTCATGGTATAGGCTTCTCCCAAACATGTGCTTATCTCATCGGGCTGATCAATAATTACCGGAGGAATGTTGATGTTCAGATTCATATTCTGAGAAGTGAGATTGCCGCAGGTATTCCAAACATAGCAGTCGTAATTGGCTGTATCGCTATATTGTACGGGATTGAATGTAATAGTGTTTGAGGTGGCTCCTGCAATATCAGCGCCATTTTTCCTCCACTGATAATTCAAACTGTCGCCGGTCACATTCACATAGAAGGTAACATTATTTCCTACACAGGTGGAAATGCTGTCTGTTTCGAAAATCAGGTTTGGTGCAATATTGATGTTTAAATGGGCATTTATGGATGTTACACTGCCGCAGGTATTATAAATCTCAACGGTATAATTTCCTTCATTGCTTAGGTTGATATTGCTAAAGCTAAGCGTTGGGTTTGTTTTGCCACTCATCAACAGCCCATTCTTATACCATTGGTAATATAGGCTATCGCCTGTTGCTACAACATCAAATTGTACATTATTGCCCATACAGGCTGAAATGCTGTCGGGCTGATCAATAATCACCGGAGGAATATTGATGTTCAGATTCATATTCTGCGATGTGAGATTACCGCAGGTATTCCAGACATAACATTCGTAATTGGCCGTATCTGAATATTGTACGGGGGCAAAAGAGAGTGTATTGCTCGTTTCTCCGATAAGATCCGCACCGTTTTTCCTCCATTGGTAATTCAAACTGTCTCCTGAAATCGTTACAGAGAAGAATTCATTCTGGCCAACACAGGTCGAGATGGAATCCGTTTGGGCTACAATACCGGGAACTATATTAATGTTCAGATTGGCATTGACCGTTGTTTCTGTTCCGCAGGTGTTCGATACCACCATGGTATAATCGCCTTCATCAACCAAGTTAATATTGCTCAGGCTTAGGTTTGTAGCTGTTTCACCGGCAAGCAAACCGCCATCTTTATACCATTGATAATACAGACTGTCGCCTGTAGCCAATACGCTAAATTGTACATCACTGCCAACACAGGAAGAAATGCTGTCGGGCTGGAGTGTAATCACCGGTGGTATATTGATGTTCAGGTACATATTCTGCGATGTGAGGTTTCCGCAGGTATTCCAGACATAGCATTCATAATCTGCCGTATCTGAATATTGCAGATTATTGAACCAGATCGTATCATTATCCTGCCCCACAATATCAACACCATTCTTACGCCATTGGTAATAAAGGCTGTCGCCGCTTACATTCACAAAGAAGAGCTCATCCTGACCAACACAGGTGGAAATGGAATCGGATTCCAATACAAGTGCCGGAGCAATATTAATGTTCAGATTGGCAATCTGGGAATAAACAAAGCCATTATTATTATAGATGTATAAAACATAATCCCCTTCATCGCCTAAATCAATATTGTTTATGGTGAGTATGGTGTCAATTTCTCCGGGAATATCCACACCATTCTTTTGCCATTGGTAATGCAGGCTGTCTCCGGTTACGGAAACCTCAAAGATTGCATCATCGCCAATACAGAGTGAAAGACTGTCGGGCTGATCAATAATATTTGGTGGAATATTGATATTTAACAGCATATCATTGCCAAAGATGCTGCCGCAGGTATTCCAGATATGGCATTTATAGGTCGCTGTATCGTTATATGTGATATTGTTTAAAAACAGGGTGTCATTGGTCTCTCCTACAAGATCCACTCCGTCTTTTGCCCATTGGTAATTCAGGCTGTCTCCCGTAACCAAAACATAGAAGAAAATATCTTCTCCTTCGCCGGCAGAAATAGAATTGGATTGAGATACAATTACCGGAGCAATATTGATGTTCAGATTGGCATTATCGGAAGTTTCTGTGCCACAGGTATTGCTTACTTCAACGGTATAGTCGCCTTCATCGGCCAGGCTAATATTGGTGAAACTGAGTGTTGCACTTGTTTCCCCTGCAATCAATACGCCGTTTTTATACCATTGGTAATAAAGACTGTCTCCTGTTGCAACAACATCAAATTGTACATTAGAGCCCACACAGGAAGAAATACTGTCGGGCTGATTGGTAATTGCCGGAGGAATATTGATATTCAGGTACATATTCTGCGATGTGAGATTGCCGCAGGTGTTCCATACGTAACATTCGTAATCTGCTGTATCTGAATACTGAACCGGAGCAAATGAAAGTGTGTTTGTGGTTTCCCCAATAATATCCACACCATTCTTGCGCCATTGATAGAAAAGGCTGTCGCCGGTTGCTGTAACGGAAAATAGCTCGTTTTGCCCAACACATGTCGAAATAGAGTCGGTTTGTGCGGTAATCGCCGGAGCAATATTGATGTTCAGATTGGCATTGTCGGAAGTTTCTGTTCCGCAGGTATTCGTTACTTCAACGGAATAATCTCCTTCATCGGCCAAACTGATCGCAGTAAAACTGAGTGTTGCACTTGTTTCTCCTGCAATCAATACGCCGTTTTTATACCATTGGTAGAAAAGGCTGTCGCCTGTTGCTACAACATCAAACTGAACATTGGCACCAACACAGGAGGAAATGCTGTCGGGCTGATCAGTAATTGCCGGAGGAATATTGATGTTCAGATACATATTCTGCGAAGTGAGGTTGCCGCAGGTGTTCCATACATAACATTCATAATCGGCTGTATCTGAATACTGAACCGGAGCAAACGAAAGTGTGTTTGTGGTCTCCCCGGGAATATCTGCACCGTTCTTACGCCACTGATAATAAAGGCTGTCGCCTGTTACTGTAACGGAAAATAGTTCGTTTTGCCCGACACATGTTGAAATGGAGTCGGTTTGTGTGAATAATGCCGGAGCAATATTAATATTCAGATTGGCATTGTCGGAAGTTTCTGTTCCGCAAGTATTAAATACCTCAACGGTATAATCGCCTTCATCGGCCAAACTGATATTCGACAGGCTTAAGCTTGCGTTGGTCTGACCGGCAATCAATACGCCGTTTTTATACCATTGATAATTAAGGCTGTCGCCTGTTGCTACAACATCAAATTGTATATTATCGCCTTCACAGGATGAAAGACTGTCGGGCTGATCAGTAATTACCGGAGGAATATTGATGTTCAGATACATATTCTGTGATGTAAGGTTCCCGCAGGTATTCCATACATAACATTCGTAATCGGCTGTATCACTATACTGTATGTTCGTAAACGTAAGTGTGTCATTGGTTTCGCCAACAAGATCCACTCCATTCTTACGCCATTGGTAATAAAGGCTGTCGCCTGAAATATTCACAAAGAATAATTCGTTTTGACCAACACAGGTGGAAATAGAATCAGATTCTAAGGTTAAAGCAGGAGCAATATTGATATTTAGGTTGGCATTGTCTGATGTTACTGTTCCGCAAGTATTAAATACTTCTACAGTGTAATCACCTTCATTAACCAAATCGATGCTGAGCATGCTTAGGCTTGTATTTGTTTGTCCGGGAAGAAGAATCCCGTCTTTATACCATTGGTAATTAAGGCTGTCGCCTGTTGCTACAACATCAAATTGTACATTGTTACCCACACAGGAGGAAACGCTGTCGGGCTGGTCGGTAATTACCGGAGGAATATTGATGTTCAGATACATATTCTGCGAGGTGAGATTGCCGCAGGTATTCCATACGTAACATTCGTAATCAGCTGTATCTGAATACTGTAGATTGTTGAACCAAATTGTATCATTGGTCTCGCCAACAAGATCTACTCCATTCTTACGCCATTGGTAATAAAGGCTATCACCTGTAATATTCACAAAGAAGAGCTCATCTTCACCTACACAAGTAGAAACCGAATCGGACTCCAATGCCAAAACAGGAGCAATATTGATATTTAGATTGGCATTCGCCGATGTTACTTCCGCACAGGTATTAGTTACTTTGACGGTATAATCGCCTTCATGAGCCAGTGTAATATTCGTAAAGTTCAGCGTATCGTTTGTTTCACCGGGTAGGAGCAATCCGTCTTTATACCACTGATAGAATAAACTATCGCCTGTGGCTTCAACAACAAATTCTGCATCATTGCCAACACATAGGGATAGACTGTCGGGTTGGTTTACGATTGCAGGAACGATATTAATATTGAGATAGGCGCTTTGGCTTGTATTTGTTCCGCAAGGGTTCGTAGCAATACAATAATATAAGGCAGTATCTGTATAAGAAACAGGGGAGAAACGCAAAAGAGTGTCTGTGGAATCGGTAAGGAGCACACCGTTTTTATACCACTGAAAGCTCAGCGAATCGCCATAAGGAACAAAAGAAATTAGTGCATCGGCACCAAGGCATGTTGAAACACTATCGGGTTGAACCGTGAAATCGGGCGCTACATTAATATGTATATAGGCCGTTGCACTCATCACACTATCGCAGGAGTTGATCATATAACAACGGTAGAGTCCGGTGTCTGCATAGGTAATCGGGTTCATAATGAGCAGGCTGTCATTGGCTCCGCTGATCGTGGCGCTGTTTACAACATCTACTCCGTTTCTTTGCCATTGGTAGGCAAATGGTCGGCTTCCTGTAGCAAGCACGCTTAATGCAACACTATCATTCAGGCAAACAGATTGTGTATCGGGCTGTTCGTAAATCTCCGGAGGGGTTGTTACGAACAGGTTTGCAGCAATACTGGTGTCGTTGCTGCAGGGTGTTTCGATAACTACTTTATAGGCGCCTATATCCACGGTTTCATCCACAGAGGCAATATAGAGCGTGTCGCCTGTTTCTCCCGGCATCAGCACATCATCCTTAAACCAACTAAAGGTATAGGGTGCTATACCGCTATAGTTTGAAACAAATTTTAGGCTACTGCCCCGACAGCAAGTGGTGTCTGTAAAGTTTAGCGCGATGGTTGGCTCGGCAATTTTATGCACAACAAGATAATTGGGATTGCCATCGCAACCAAATTCATTGGTCTCGATCACCTCTATTGAGTCAATGCCCGGAAGTGAATTCCATAATACGGAAATATGCGCAGTTCCTTGTCCGTCTAAAACTCCGCCACCGCCTGCCATTACTTGCCAGGTATAGGATGATCCTAAGACAGAATCGACACGATATAGTTCTGTACTGCTTACACAAACAGAATCGGGATTGGTTATGGATGTTTGTGCCTGTAGCCAGCCTCCGAAAAAGATTAGGCTGATAAAACTTAGTAAAAATGCTCCTGTTTTTCTCATTTTAATAGTAAAATTATATCTATCTCTTTATTTTTTTTTAATCATGATAAATTGTTATGGGTGCAGGCTTTGGATAGTTCATCAAATAGACTGTATCCATATCACTGCAACCATTGGCATCAACCACTCGAACCCATATCATTTGGGGAATATCTGTGGTAAATGTGGGGTCTGCACTTCCGTCAAACCAAATAGTTTCCCTGAAACTGCCCGGATCAAACATCACCGGTGTTTCTGGGCAAACCGTTACATCGGCTCCCAGATCTGCAATTGGGTCAATAAAAAACCCCAAATGAATGGTATCCGATAAATTGCACATATCGTCGATTACTTGCACCCAATAATCGCCTGTATCGCTTACCGTAATGCTTTGTGTTGTGCTGTCGTTGCTCCATAGGTACGAATCCATATCGTCACCGGCATCGAAGGTATAATCATCGCCACTGCATATCAGGACATCATCGCCCAGATTGAGGCTGTTGTATGCGCTAAAAAAACCATATTCGGAGCTGCCTCCCAATTGGTTTAAGATGCCAAGGTGAAACTTTCCACTGCTGTTTGTAATCGTATTGGCGCCGGTAGAAACCGCCGGATTATCAATACGGGCAAACATCCAGGCATTGGCTGTACCTGTAACCGGAGCAAAATCACCGGATTGTATTATATTGACATTGCCATTCACTTCAAAATTGGCAATATTTGCCGCTTCGGTAAATAGCATCATCGAAAACTGGCCTGTACTGGTACGCACAAAGCTGATTGTACGGGAACCGGTACACGCGATTGGTGGTAATAATGCACTGCCAACTTCATCGCTATGACCCGAAAGATGATATACATAAACGGGCTCATTGGAGGTAATATATTTGCTGTCCGTTGCCAGCTGGAATTTGTATTGCTCGCCACGGTTCAGTGTGGCAACCGCTCCCGGATTCCCATCAAGATAAATTTCTGTACCGTCCACGACGGCAAGGATATAAACTTTTTCGTTTAATGCATCGGCAAAGCCTTTTACAACAATATATTCATTTGCAAGGATATGCGTCGGAACCAACTGATCGCCTATTAAATCATATCCACTATTGCTCGTAGGACGGACAGAATCATCAGAAATTGTTACACAAATGGGTTTTGTTGATGTAATCTCTGTGCCTTTTAGGCTCACCGATGGCAATTGTGAGGTGGCCCTGAGGCAATAGGTCTCGCCTTTGTCTAACTCAATCATATATTGAATACCGGCTGCATGGCCTTGTATGGCAGTCGTGGGCGTGATGAAGATTTCTGTTCCATTTGTAGTAGCAACGATATCAATGCGCTCATAGCCTACCTGGTTTTTAAAATCGTCCTGCGATGGAACCATAAAATCAATGCCAATGGCATTGCGGCCTTTTAATGGATAAATATCGGGGTTCACACTACTTGCTACTTCATAATAGGCCGTAACCGGATTGTCGGACTGAACAAAAATGCCATACAGATTGACCTGATCAGCAGGATTATTCTCAATTTGGCTTTTTCTCGAAGTCAGATCCTGACTAAATGTGGCGTTTGGCGCAATATTGATGCTAATGGGGGCAAAAGCAGGATTGGCAGGCTGGGAAATCGTAACTTCTGCCGGAAGGTCTTGGGTGGAGAAAATCATTTTTATCGGGGAATCGCCGTGAGATGCGGATACCTCAGGTGCCACAAACCAGAATTCTGTATCCTGTTGTGCACATATATAGCCGTGAAATACAACGATAAAGAGCATTGTAATTATTTTGCCGTTAATATACCTTAGTACCCCTGATAAATCCATCTAAGTAAAGACCTATTATACCGTAAAAAGTTGTTTTTTGTTTCTGATTTATTTTGCAATATAAATTATTCATTTTCAATTAAATAGAAATATTGTTAAAAATTTATTGATTTTCTTATTCATCATGGTAGATTTGAATAGGCCCCGGACGAGGGGAAACCCGAATAAAAAGACTGTCTTCCCCTTCACAACCAAGGGATGTAATTTCCCTGATTTTTAACCAATCTGTTGTTGGCGTGAGCCATTCCACACGTATTTCATTCTGATCAATCGGCCCCAAAAAACTACCATTGTCTATCTGCCAAAAATACAGTACATCAGGCACCGAAAGTACATTGTATAATTCGCCTCCCGGATACATACATACGCTGTCTTCTCCTGTAATTATTGGCGTTGGCGTTGGCTGTACACTAATCTCTATGCTGTCGCGACTGCTGCAATTATCAAAGCTGGTCGCTTCTAACCAATAAATGCCTGTAACATCTGCCACAATGCTTTGTGTATCATCACCATTTTGCCATTCATAAGACTTCATGCCCGCCGGGCCTGTTAATGTCTTTGATCCACCGGAACAGAATGCAGTATCATTGCCTAATTCAATGATGGGCACAGGAAAGATATCCAGATTGATCTGATCAAAATTGGTGCAGCCGTTTACCGCTTCAATACTTACATTATAAACGCCCGGATTTGCTGCCCAAATACCTTGCGTATGTGCGCCCGTTGACCATAAATAGGACGCCATTCCTGCACCTGCATCAAGATAAATGGAGTCGTTCCCACAAATGGTTACATCGCCGCCAAGGTTTAATGGTGGTATCGCCTTTAGTTCTACCTCCACAGAATCATCCAATGGTCCTGTGCTGCACTGGCTGTCCCAAATGCTGTCGAGTCTGTACCAGCCTTCGTTTCTTGTGCTGATCACATAAGGAAATGGCCCCGAATAATACATGACCGCAGGCTGTGGGATATTATTATAGCTGTATTGGAAATTATAGGGTGGCGTGCCGTCACTGGCATTGATCAATACAATAATATCACTGCCATCATCACAAAAACTGCCACCGCCTGTTATTGCTCCCGTAGGACAGGGCAGGGAAGGTGCCAGATATTCGATTGTCATGGCGCAAGCAGTACTATCGCTGAAATGTGCCGTTATCTGATGCGTTAATCCATCGCATACAATGCCGTTTAATGTAAAATCCTCCGGACTGGTAAAAGGGTGGTTTATCTGTGTTTGTTTGCCCGAATTATCAGCAATAATTAATACTCCTCCGGGAGGGGCATTGGTGAAACTCGCCTGACCTGTGACGGAATAATATCCATTGCTACATGCCGAGGTCGTGGCTGTAAGCGCAACCATAGAACATTCAAAAACGATATCGCAATTGGAAGTGCCGCTACCTGGTGCCCCAACATTGGTTTGCTCAAAAGTGATTTCGCAGGGATGGTTCGAGAAATTGGTGATCATAAGGATGTAAAACTCACCGCTTATGGCGTCTTCTACCAATGCGGTTTCTGTGGCACTGCCGGAATAACTGCATGAAACAATTTTATCAGAGACCAGTTGTCCGTCGCAGGGTTCTGTAGGATGGTCAAAGGGGCCCCACATACAAAAATCAATATCATAGGAAGGTGAACTGCTCATAAATATTTCAATATCCCCATCATCTTCCACCTGCATATAAAACCAAGCAGGATTGGGCTGGGTGCTTAAACATCCATAATCAGGGCCGGCTTGCGCATTTCCAGTATTGACGCCGGCTGAAAAGCTGATTACATCACTGGAACAGAAGGCGTAGCTGCCATCACATACACCATTGGGAGCGCCATGCCCAATTTGTGCGTGCAGGCTTAGGGTCAGGCTGAACAGAAGGCATAAAATGCCCAATGGCCTGAAAATTCGGTAAAGGCGGGTAGTTGTAGAAGTCATATCAATCAATGATAGGAACACACTAGAACGGTTTAGTTGCCTCATTGTTAACATTATTTTAATCATGATGTATTAGAATGTTTCCGGGCTTTGGCCTGATGATGACCTCTATGCTGTCCCTGCCCGGACAATTATTGATCGTATTTTCTATAAGCATTACCCAGTCGGATAATGCTGTATTCCAGTCTATTTGTGCTTCGTATGTGCCCTGGCCACCGATAATACTGCCATGAAATGTGCTCCATACATAGGTATTTCCACTATGCTCTGTTGTTGTATAAATATACGGTCCCCAACCCTGACAAACTTCTGCGCTTCCTGTTATATCCGGCTCTGCATTCAGATACATCACTACTTCTACTGTATCCGTTCCGATGCAGGTGTTTGTATCACTAACTTCAATGATGTATGTGCCTCCTAAATGTGCATAGATGCAGCTGTCTTGCCTGCCATCGTTCCATCTATAGCTAATATATCTGCCCTCGGGGCAAAGCAGCAAGCTGTCCACACTACAAAATGATGTATCGCTGCCCAATAATGGCTGGGGTAATGCATAAACAGTCAGCAACATGGTATCGCTGCCCGTACATGCTGAGGTGTCGGTTACCTCTACCCAATATTGTCCGTTTTCCCAGATGGAAATGCTGTCGCTGGTGCTGCCTGTATTCCATTCATAACTGAAAAATCCTGTATCGGCATGGAGCCGGATTGTATCGCCATAACAAATGCCTGTATCGCTTTCTATCTGCACCTCCGGGGAGGCAATATGCAATACCTTTAGGCTGTCGGTGAGTTCGCAACCAACATCATTAACAACATCCACCCAATAATAGCCGGTGTCCATCACAGAAATCTCCCGTGTTGTTGCGCCTGTTGACCATAAATAGGATTCAAAATCAGCACCTGCATCCAAAAGGGTAGGATGGCCTTCGCAAGACCAAAGGCTATCGCCTGTATCGCCACCAAGATCCAGGGTCGTATTTAGGTTAACACCAACCATATAGCCATAACTTTCCAAATCGCCATATCCATAAACATAGGCAGAATAGCCATGGCCCACTTCTGAGGTATTGAGCGAGTGAACACCTTCCACAATAGTCTTCTGTACATAGGCATATTCGCTGTTCGGAATGTCTGTAAATTCCGCTAATAATGGAGCGTCATCGAAATAAATCTTATCCTTATCATCAATCCGTGTGAGGATGTTTACATAATAATTCGTAATGACCGAGGACTCAAAGGCTACAAAATTTGTGCTGTCAACCATCTGGTTTACAGGATTAAGCATCACCATAAAGGGATCTGCCAATGTGGCGCCAATGTTTTTCCCGCAACTAAAATGCGCCAAGGAAATGAGTTTATTGGAATGCACATGCACCGGATTATTATTGCCCTGGGTATTGAATTCATAAAATTCGGAGGCATCCAATGTAGCGGTCAAAACATCATTGATGTAGATTTTTGTGTTATTATATCCGGCTAAAACCCGAAAAACATCATAATCTCTTGTTTTTAAAGGAATTGTATAATAATCGCGCCCCCATTTGCTCAGAGGGATCATCTGTTCGTACAAATGGTCTTTGGCATTGATGCCGTGTGGGACTTGCGTGGCCAGATTCCCGCTATAAACAGCAATGGGTTTATCGGATTGAATGTGGCTGCCCGTAAGATCGCCTTCGCCTTCGGGGCTGTCTATGAAATTCATGGATTGCACCTGATAAATATCCCCTTGGTTCAGCTCAACATCAAATACAATTCCTGCTTCATTGCCTTTATCGGTATCTACACTGGGCGTGATAAGCACCGTTGTTTGATCATGGATTGCGGCCACAACAAATTCACTGTTTTTGCCAATAGGAAGTACCCCGGTTTGATAGCTATAATTTGTTGGTGCAGGCGTATAACACATGGCGTAATAATCTGTGCCTAAGGTTTGTGTCGGGAAAATCAATGCCGCATCGGAACTGAGATTTTCATAATTTAAAGTATATACGCTTACAGGGAGATCGGAGACGAGATGTATGGCTTTACTTACTACTTCCTGGGAACTCATGGGCTCTACTTCACGGTAGTCGATGGTGAGCGTAATTGCTGAGTGATGGGGCACGCTGAAATCTATATAGGGTGTTGTATAATCGCCTATATATAATTGCCCGCTGGCATTGTATTTCGAACTAATGGTAATGCTGGTGGCATGATTGGGTCGATAAAAACGATTGTCCATAAAGGCAAACCAGAAATCATTGCCACTGGTTCCCTGTATGCAGGGATCATAGGTATAAACCAAAACCTGATCGCTTGCCGTGCAGCCATCTGCATTGGTCACCGTAACGCTATAGGAACCATCTGCCCAGACCAATAAGCTGTCGGCTGTGCTGCCATCGCTCCATAAATAGGAGGAAAAACCTGCTCCGGCATAAAGCGTAATCGTGTCCCCAATAATGATGCCTGTATCTAAACCAAGATCCACTTCAGGTCGTGGAAAGAGCGAAACATAACGACTGCCTTCGTACAAACATCCATTCGTATCCGCAACTTCCAGCCTGTAAAAACCTTCTTCAAAAACCTTAAAAATGCTGTCGGTACTGCCATCCTGCCAAAGATAGGAAGCATAAGATCCTGGATAAAGGATGAGTGTGTCGCCAAAACAAATGGTAGTATCCGCACCAAGCTCAAATCCCTGATCGGGATATTTGGAAATAATAATGGTATCGGAAAGGCTGCATCCCGAAAGGCTTACATCTACCCAATATGTTCCTGCATCTTTTGCCCAAATGCTTTGGGTGGTAGCGCCTGTATTCCATAAATAGCTTTCTTTGTCAGGGCCGGCATCCAATTGTATGCTGTCGTAGGCACAAATAATCTGATCGGGGCCAATAAAGAGGGTCGAAAAATCAGAGAAAAAGCCATAGCGGCAACCGGCCGAAGTATTGCCATTTGTAAAGCCCATATGGAACAGACCGCTGGTGTTTTCAATAGTGGAGGAAGTGCCAACAGATAAACTCCCGCTCAGATTAATCTTGGCTGCCATCCAACCTCCTGCTGTACCCGGAACTGCACTAAAATGCGCTGCATTAATAATACCGGCACTGCCATTCACCAGAAAGTCGGATTCATGACCGCTTTCCGTAAAAATCATTACAAAAATATCGTAGCTGTTGGTGCGTACAAAGCTCACCCGAGATGATCCATTGCAGTTAATTACTGGCAGTAAGGCGCCTCCAACCTGTTCCGTAAAACCGGACATATGCCATACATAAACAGGGTGGTTGGTCTGGATATACGTGGAGGCATTGCTCAATAAATAACCATAAGTCTCCCCCTTATTAATCTGATCGGCAGGAAGGGCATTGCCGTCAATATATACATTCGTATTGTCTTCGGTAGCAAGTACATAAACTCGGTCGGAGGGAGGGGTGTTTAATGCGCCACGTACCACAATATACTGAGTGCCAAGCAAATCTACCGGAACAATCTGATCGCCCATTAAGTCTGTATTATCATTGCCCAGCGGATCCACAGAATCATCTTTTACCGTAATCGCAATGGGTTTCGTGCTTTCAATAATACTGCCCCAGGGATGATCGCTGCTGAGTCTGCTTGCCGCTTCAGCGCTATAGGTCTGACCAGTATTGAGTGTGATCGTAAAAGGGATGCCTCCGCTATGGCCTACAATATCATTGCGCGCTGTGATGGTGACTTGAGTATTGTTTTGTGTGGCAACAATATCAAAAGAACTCTTTGGATATGGATTATAGTCCTTATCATTATTGTTAAAGTCATCCTGAAAGGGTGTTAGAAAGTAGGTCCCCAATGCATTTCTGCCTTTTAGCGTGAAAATATCGGGATTATTTTGGCTCTGCTGCTCATAATAAACACTAACTGGATAATCGCTTTGAATGTGCAGACCGTAATTCAGGATGGTATTGGCAGGTGTGTTTTCAACCATTGCAATCTGACTGCTGAGATTGATGGAAGAAGTATTATTGGCAGGAACAGAAATATTAAAAGGGGAGAAGGCCGGATTTGCCGGTTGGGTAACCTTCACAATGGCAGCATCATCATAAGAAGTAATTCTTAGATAGATAGGGCGATCGCGATTGGTGGCACTTCCAAGGCCCCTGGAGCATTCCGGAGCCACAAACCAAAAAGAAGTATCGCTTTGTGCGAAGAGCATAGATGTCCCCGCCTGTATAAAATACATTATCAGGATGAAGAAAAGAACACGCATGAAAGCCAAAGCCTTTTTCAACATTTTATGCCGTATTATGCCTTTATATTTTACGAAGCCGCAACCACGCAACCACGCAACCACGTAACTACGCAACCACGTCACTTCATATTTCTCGGCAAACCTTCAGCACAAACCAAATCAAACGCATTAGATAATACGTTGCGCAAAGATAACAGGAAACAGAAGACAAAAAAGAAAAATCACCCAATTTTTCCCCTGTATAAAAACCAATCACCCATGGGACGCTGAGGCTCTCGAAGCGTCACTTTCTCCGCCTTCAACTGTTTATCATGCCTTTACGGTAGTCCTTTGAATAAACTCGAAGCGTCGCTTTCTCCGCCTTCGACTCCGCTCAGTCTCCGATTCCTCCAATATCAACCATTCTCCCATGGGACACTGAGGTTACTCTGGGACGCTGAGGCTCTCGAAGCGTCACCCCCTCCGCGCAAATCCGCGCAATCTGCGGGAAAAAAAAAGTTGAGCGACCTGTGGTGCGCTGTGGTGAGCGGAGCCGAACCAAGAGGAGCCGAACCAAGCGAAACAAAAAATATCACCCCTTCAGGTTTTAATATCAATATATTACACCATTTTCTATAATAATACCACTCCTTCGGAGTTCATTATCGATGCAATCAACCACCCAACCACACCCGCCCAATCAACCGACAGCGGTGTCATCCTGACGACGAAGTCGGAAGGACCTCCACCACCTAAGGCCACCCGCCCAATCACCCATAGGCCGCTGAGGTCCTCAAAGCATCAAATCTATTCCGCCTTCGACTCCGCTCAGTCTCCGGAAACCCCAAACCCCCATTAGTGCCCATTTGTGCCATCTGTGGACAAAAAAAGTTGAGCGCCAGCGAAACAACACCTCTTCGCGTCCTCCGCGTCCTTCGTGGATAAAAAGAAAGTTGAGCGCCAGCGAAACAAAAACCCTCTGCGCAAATCTGCGTAATCTGCGGGCAAAAAAAAGTTGAGCACCGCGAAACAAAAAAAATCCAAAAATTAATTTGCAAATATCAAAAGATTGAGTAGTTTTGCTACTCGGTTTGTAATACTATGATAGACGCATTAATAACATCAAAGACCAGGATAAAACTCCTGACCAAATTCTTCCTCAATCGCCATGCAAAGGCGTACCTGAGAGGTTTGGCGCAAGAGTTCGGTGAATCCTCAAACGCTATTCGATTGGAACTGAATCGATTCGAGCAAGCAGGACTCATCTCCTCGGAAACAGATGGAAATAAAAAAGTCTTTCGCGCAAACAGTAAGCACCCCCTTTTTAAAGATATCCATAGCATTTTACTCAAACATCTCGGCCTCGATCACATCATCAATAAGGTAATCGAGGGTCTGGGCAATATTAAAAAAGTCTACCTCACCGGCGATTATGCACACGGAGTCTCAGGCGATATCATCGACCTAATCTTCGTTGGCAATGAAATCGACAAAGCCTATTTAATAAAGCTCATCGACAAAGCCGAACAAATGATCCATAGGAAATTCCGCTACCTCAGCTTCACTGAAGAAGAAGAGAAACGCTATTTCCAAGATAAAAATGCCGATGACTATCTACTGCTCTGGCAGGAGTAATAAAGGGGAAAAACAAAAAAAAGCGATATAGAAATATAGCGCTTTAGTCCTTAAGAAATAATCAGTTACAGCATATACACTGTGACTTATGAGGCGAAAGCGTGCTTGGAATGTTTTAAGAAACAACGAACCCGCCTTCGACTCCGCTCAGTCTCCGTTTAATTATACCCTCAACAAAAAATAGTCCACAAAGAATTTTCTCCACGAAGCACACGAATAACCGCTAACAAAAACACCCCTTAGCACCCCTCAGCGCCCTTCGTGGATAAAAAAAGAGTTGAGCGCAGCGAAACAACAACATTTAGCGCCCTTAGCGTCCTTCGCGGATAAAAAGAGTTGAGCGAATGTGGTGCGCTGTGGTGAGCGTCCTGTACTGAGCGAAGCCGAAGTAAGCCGAACCAAGCGTAGTCGAACCAAGCGAAGTCGAAGTGAATACCAAACAAACAATGAAGACCAATCCATTCAAATTTGGTAAAATAGTTTCCGATGAGTATTTCTATAATAGGGAAGAAGAGTTATTGAAGATAACCCGTACCCTTGCGTCAGGAAATAATATAGCTTTATATGCGCCAAGACGATATGGAAAGTCTTCCCTGATTGCTAAAGCATTGAATCAGCTAAGGAAAGAAGGATTTCTCTGTGTACATTTTGATTTCATGAGTGTCTACTCACAAAAAACATTCATCGAAAATTATGCAAAGCAAATTTTAAAAAGCCGAAAAAAGTCTGAGCTTCAAAAAGTAATCTCCACTTTCGCTTCATTTGTTGAAGGGATCAAAGCAGGCGTAAGTTTCGATTTTGCAGGAAATCCGGAATTCTCGCTTTCCTTTCTGGAAAATAGAAACAAAGAAGAAAGCCTGATTGATGTGATTAATTTGCCTGAATCTATGGCAGATAACAACCAAAAATATATTGTTGCCTTTGATGAGTTTCAGGAAATAAGTAAATTGAATGGGGAAAACTTTGAAAAGATTTTACGCAGCCAGATTCAAACACATAAAAATGTTTCTTATGTGTTTCTTGGGAGTAAAACCCATATGTTAAAGGATATGTTTAATAATAAAAACAGAGCCTTTTATAATTCAGCTGATATCATGAACATCAATAAGATAGAGTCTAAGAAATCAGTGGTGTTTTTAAAAGAAACTTTCGCTTTATCGCAAATTCAAGTGAATGATGAAACAGCAACTTATTTGATTGAGAAAGCAGATAATATTCCTTATTATATTCAGTTTTTGGCTCATCAGGTTTGGGAAAAAGCAATCATTCGTCAGTTAAATACTGTTGATGAAGATCTTATCAACGAATCATTGCTGGATGTTTTGGATTATAAAGATGATTATTATTGGGAAATAACCCATAACCAAAGTATTCATCGAAAAAAGCTATTGTTGGCTATCAGTCAGGATGCCAAAGAATTATACTCCGATTCTACCTCCCGTACATACGAACTGGGAGCTGCTTCCTCTACACAAAAATCTCTGGAAGTGCTTATAAACGAAGGGATTATCGAAAAACATAATCAGCATTATGATTTTTCCGATCCTCTTTATAAAATATTTATTCAGAAGAATTTATGAATTACGCCATTTAGCGTAACGCCATTTAGCATAATCACCAAACACGCCTTCGACTCCTAGGACAACAAACACGGCTTCGAGTGCCTCAGCCTCCGGCAACTCTAAACAAAGCTTGCACTGCGATGCGATGCATTGAGCTTGTCGAAATGTGGTGAGCTTGTCGAACCAAGCATAGTCGAAGTGAACAAAGAACAAAGAACACAGAACAAAGAACTGTCTTATCATGAAATAGGTTGACACAAAGTTTAGTTAATAACTTTAAAAAAAACCTCATGAAAGAACGAAAAAGGATAAGACACTTCAGCGAAGCTTTTAAAATAGAGAAGGTTAAATTTTTGGAAGAAGGCCAGTATACAGTTAAGCAACTCAGCAAAATTTATGATGTATCGGAAACTGCGATCTATAAGTGGATACAAAAATATTCTGTTACAATAGCCAAATCTGAGAGAATCGTTGTGGAAAAAGAATCGGAAGGGGCAAAAACGATTGAATTGCTTCATCGCCTAGCAGAACTGGAGAGAAAAGTAGGGCAAAAGCAATTGCAAATAGATTATTTAGAGAAAATCATAGAGTTGGGCAACGAAGAAGTGGGTTTTGACATTAAAAAAAAGTTCGCATCAGGGCACTCCAATACTTTAATTCAATGAGAAAAGAATTAGGTGTTAGTATGGCCAATCTTTATATGATCTCAGGCATTAGTAGGCAAGGCTACCATAAATCTATACGTAAAGTCCACAATGATGGTATTTTATGGCAAAGGCTAAGGGAAATTGTTTTAGATGTTCGCAAAGATTATCCGAGAGCCAGTGCCCGAAAAATCCACTATATGCTCCGGATGGAAGGGGTTGTGGGCATAAACCGTTTTGAGAAATTTGTGACAATGCAAGGCTTGGGTGTCCCTCGACAACGTTCTTTCATTCGAACGACATATAGTGGGCCTACTTATTATCCTAACCGTATCAACGGGATTCAGCTTAATGGCATCAACCAGCTATGGGTAAGCGATATTACTTACTACATAACAAAGGAAAAAGTATTCTATATCGTGCTGATTTTGGATGTCTATAGCCGTCGAACAATAGGTTATACTGCCAGTAATAACATGATGGCCATAAACAATATGAAAGCACTAGAGATGGCTTTTAAAACGCGCCGGAAGTATAAATATAAGGGATTGATTCACCATTCGGACAAAGGCAGCCAATATATCTCAAGCGAGTATTCAAAAAAACTTAGTGCGGCAGGTATTGAGATCAGCATGGCGGGAACATGTCTGGAAAATCCATATGCAGAGCGCATAAATGGCCTTATAAAAAATGATTACTTATCAGTTTTTGCTATTAAATCACTTTATCAATTGCAAATGGCTTTAAAAAAGGCAGTTAAACGCTACAATAATTTTCCACATGGACAATTGGGCATGAGCAGTCCTCAAGGGTTTGAAAACCTCTTGGAGCAAATGCCGCAAGAACAACATCCGGTAATGCAATTATATGATTATGAAAAGAGCAAAGCAGAAAATGTAAAAATGGGTTTTAAAAGGCATGGAACCATGAAAATAGCTATAAAAGAAAAAACCGTAGCTTCGCAAAACAAAACTACGGTTAACCATTTTCCTGGATCGGATTATTCCTCGGAAGGTTGCTCCCCAGCAGAGCCTTCCTCCGCTTAACCGATTCCACAAAGTTGAATGAAATAAACTTAATTAACAAATTGATTTATGAACAATTAGACAAAAAGTTTAGTCGTTTGTGTCAACCAAAATCATGATTGGACAGCTACACAACCGACAACTGACAACCAACAACAATGACAACATAAATTAAATAACCACAATCATCATCCCAAACAGTATTTTAACTAAACTAACGATATCTCAACCGACAACCATGACAACCGACAACCGATAACAACCCTGTAGTCTTGCGCTGCGCGCGTTGTCCATTTTCTGTTGTCACGTTAGTTTGTGCTGCACAACTCATCAATGACCACCCTCTACATAACCAACCACAACTACGCCCCGTATCTGGAACAAAGCATCGAAAGTGCCCTAAGCCAGACCTGCAAGGACATGGAAGTGTTGATTATAGACGATGGTTCTACAGACGGAAGCAGGGAGATCATTGAAAAATACAGGCACAAAGCTGCTGTACGTGTTTTTTATAATGAAAACAAAGGATTAATTCAGACAGCCAATTTCGCTCTGGCACAAGCAAAAGGTAAATTTATTATGCGCCTTGATGCTGATGATTGGCTGGAGGTTCATGCAGTAGAAATATTGAGCACATACCTAAACAATAATAAAGACATTGCAGCTGTATTTCCTGCTTACCATCTCTGCGATGCAGCTGGAAAAACCACAAAAACTATAAGACGTAGTGAAAGCGTGATGCTTCTTGATCCAAATGATAAAGAGCCCCATGGAGCCTGCACCCTCATCCGCACCAATACCCTAAAAGAAATCGGTGGCTATACAGAAAGCATTGATTGCCAAGATGGCTATGATTTCTGGTTAAAAGTACGGAATAAGTATAAAGTAGCTGCTCTTCCGGAGGTGCTTTTCCATTATAGACAACATGGGAAGAATCTGACGATGGATTTGAAGAGGATAGAAGGAGCGAGAGGGGAGTTGACAGGTTTAAACAAGCCAAATTGTTCTGTGTAAATTGTGAAGAAATTTTTATAATGAAAAACATCAAACTACTCATAACCGGAGGTACCGGTTCTTTTGGAAATGCGGTGCTGAACCGTTTTATCAACGATGATCGTTTTGCTGAAATCCGTATATTTTCCCGCGACGAAAAAAAACAGGATGATATGCGTAAGCGCCTCAATAACTCAAAAGTAAAGTTTTATATTGGGGATGTACGCGATCCAAAATCTGTAGAGATGGTCGTAAATGGCGTGGACTATATTTTTCATGCTGCAGCCCTGAAACAGGTGCCTTCTTGTGAGTTTTTTCCGGTAGAGGCAGTAAAGACCAATATACTAGGTACAGATAATGTACTTTCTGCAGCGGAACGATATAATGTGAAGCGTGTTGTTGTTCTAAGTACAGATAAAGCAGCATATCCCATCAATGCCATGGGAATGTCGAAAGCATTGATGGAAAAGGTTATGATTGCCCGTTCTCGTAATCTGGATGATGCAAAAACTGTATTTTGTGGTACGCGCTATGGGAATGTCATGGCTTCCAGGGGATCGGTTATTCCCCTCTTCATAGAGCAAATTAAGGCCGGAAAAGAATTGACCATTACAGATGCTTCTATGACGCGTTTTATGATGACGCTGGAAGATGCTGTTGATTTGGTCCTATATGCGTTTGAAAATGGAAATAATGGGGATATTTTTGTTCAAAAAGCACCGGGAGCAACGATTGAAACTCTTGCAAAAGCATTGCTAGAGCTTTATAAAGCAGATAATCCAATACGTATTATTGGTACACGACATGGGGAAAAATTATACGAAACCCTTGTCAATAGGGAAGATATGGTTCATGCGAAGGATATGGGAGGTTATTACCGGATCCCTGCCGATAATCGTGATTTGAATTATGAAAGTTATTTCAGTGAAGGCGTTGAAGACGTAACTAAATTCGAGGAATATCACTCCCACAATACGCATCGACTTGACATTGAAGGAATGAAGGAACTTTTGCTCAAACTTCCCCTTATCCGTAAGGATGTACTGGGAGATATGGAGGCGGTGCAGTATCCTGATTAGGTTTAGTTGCACAGTGTTACGCAGAGTTAAGCACAGAGTTCCACAGTGTAGATTTGCTTGGGGTTTCACTGTGAAAACCACATGACTGTACACAATGCAAATCCGCAAAAACGTTTAATAAAGTGAAACCCTATGCGGCGGAGTGGCACATCGAGTTAATGCAAAGATACATAGTGAAAAAATAAACACCGTGAACCACTGTGAAAAACACTGAGATACTCTGTGAAACTTGATTAGCTTTAAGTTGCACAGTGTTGTGCAGAGTTAAGCACAGAGTTCCACAGTGTAGATTTGCTTGGGGTTTCACTGTGAAAACCACATGACTGTACATAATGCAAATCCGCAAAAACGTTTAATAAAGTGAAACCCTATGCGGCGGAGTGGCACATAGAGTTAATTCAAAGATACATAGTGAAAAAATAAACACCGTGAACCACTGTGAAAAACACTGAGATACTCTGTGAAACTTGATTAGCTTTAAGTTGCACAGTATTGTGCAGAGTTAAACGCAGAGTAGCACAGTGAAAAGAAAAACACCGTGGTACACTGTGAAACAAAAAAATGATAATCAAAGGCAATCAACATAAAGATCCCCGCGGCATAATCCGTTTTGTTAACGATTTTAATTTCAAAGGGATTAAACGCTTCTACACCATCACACATCCGGATGAAAGTATTATCCGTGCTTGGCAAGGACACAAATTGGAAACTAAACATTTCTATGTTACTAAAGGCAGCTTTCTGATTAACTGGATTGAAATAGATAATTGGGATAATCCTTCCAAAGACTTAAAAATAAACAGTAAAATCCTAAACGAATCCGAAAGCGAGCTCCTTATCATACCCTCGGGACACGCCAACGGCTTCAAAGCCCTGGAACCCAACTCCACTCTGCTTGTCTTTTCAGATATGAGTTTGGAGGATTCCATAGCAGATGATTACCGATTTCCAGCCAATCACTGGGAAATGGCATATGAATAAGTTTCACAGTGTTTCGCAGTGGAATGCACAGTGTAACACAGTGATATTTTAGCAATAAGGTAGTAGAAGGTAATTATGGATATCGACGATATTACGCATGAAATTTTGGATTCCGCTTATCAGGTACATACAAGTCTGGGGCCGGGATTGCTTGAATCAGTTTACCGTACTTGTTTAGCTTATGAACTTCGGGAAAAAGGACTGAAAGTCGAAGAGGAGAAGGAGTTACCCCTTGTTTATAAGGACGTAAAAATGAATTGTGGTTATCGTATGGATATTCTTGTGGAAAATAAAGTAGTTGTTGAGCTAAAGACAGTAGAAACATTTGCCGATGTACACTATGCTCAGATACTGACATATTTGCGTTTATCAGGCAATAAAGTAGGACTATTATTGAATTTTAATACGAAAAGCTTAAAAAACGGAATTAAACGTTTTATTCTATAAATTAAACTCAGTGATACTCTGTGATAAACATAGTGTAACACTGTGAAACTGAACTATGATAAAAGTCGGAATAACAGGTCAAGCAGGATTCGTCGGTACGCATCTCTTCAACACCCTCGGACTTCACCCTGAGAAATTTGAACGCATTCCCTTTGAGGACGCGTATTTCCAAGATGAAGCAAAACTGAACGAATTCGTCCAAAGCTGCGATGCAATCGTTCATCTTGCAGCAATGAACCGACACGGTGACCCGCAGGTGATCTATGATACAAACATAGGTTTGGTGAAACAGCTGATCAACGCCTGTGAAACAACAAAATCAACTCCTCATATTCTCTTTTCATCCAGTACACAGGAAGAACGCGATAACCTCTATGGCAAATCCAAAAAGGAGGGAAGACAATTATTTGAGAAATGGGCAGATAAAAACAATGCCTCTTTCAGTGGTTTTGTGATACCAAACGTCTTTGGTCCTTTTGGCAATCCATATTATAACAGCGTGATTGCTACTTTTTGCCATCAGTTAACACATGGCGAAAAACCGGAAATACATGTGGATGGAGAAATCAAATTGATTTATGTTAGTGAACTAGTAGAGCATTTCATAAAGATTATTGAGGATGTTGCAAAAATAGAAGCGGAAGGGAATATTGCCATTCAGGAAGTAAGCGTGCAGCATACAACAACTTCAAAGGTTTCAAGTCTTCTGGAAATCCTTACATCATTTAAGGAAGGATATTTTAATCGAGGAGAAATACCCGATTTAGAATCACCTGCGATGCGTAATCTCTGGAATACCTTCCTATGCTATATTGATCATGAAAGTTTCTTTCCATTTCACCTGAAACTTAATACTGACAATCGCGGTAGCTTTGTAGAAACCGTGAAACTAAATAGTGGAGGACAGGTGAGCTTCTCAACAACAGTACCCGGCATCACACGTGGCAATCACTACCACACACGCAAAGCAGAACGTTTCGCAGTCATCAAAGGCAAAGCCCGCATCGAACTACGTCGCATCGGGACAGACAAAATCATGTCCTTCGAACTCGATGGCTCACAACCATCATTCGTCGATATGCCCATATGGTACACCCATAACATCACCAATATAGGAGAAGAAGAACTTTATACAATTTTTTGGATTAGTGAACATTATAATCCGGAAGATGGGGATACTTATTTTGAAAGAGTATAAGTTGCACAGAGTGCCACAGTGGACAGCACAGAGTCCCACAGTGCAAAAGACAAAACACCGAGAAACACTATGCCAAACACTGTGAAACTAAAAGAGTATAAGTTGCATATAGTGCTACAGTGGACAGCACAGAGTCCCACAGTGCAAAAGACAAAACACCGAGTAACACTGTGAAACTAGAAGAGTATAAGTTACACGGTGTAACTCAGTGTGCTACTCAGTGTAACACAGTGAAACAAAAGAAAAAATGAAGAAACTCAAAGTAATAACCGTCGTCGGTACACGCCCCGAGATCATCAGACTTTCTGAAGTAATCAAAAAACTAGATCAATCAGACGCCATCGAGCATATTTTGGTTCATACCGGACAGAACTATGATTATGAATTGAACGAGGTATTCTTCAGCGATCTTGGCTTGCGCAAACCAGACCATTTTTTGAATGCTGCCGGGGGCAATGCAACAACAACTGCCGGGAAAATCCTGATTGCCATTGACCCGGTTCTGGAACAAGAAAAGCCGAATGCTTTTTTAGTGCTTGGAGATACCAACTCATGTTTGTGTGCCATTGCTGCAAAAAAGCGCCATATCCCTATTTTCCATATGGAAGCAGGGAACCGTTGCTTCGATCAGCGTGTACCTGAGGAAACCAATCGCAAAATTGTCGATCATGTTTCCGATATGAACTTAACTTATAGCTCCATTGCGCGGGAATATTTGTTGAAAGAAGGTTTGCCTGCCGATAGGGTCATTAAAACTGGAAGCCCTATGTATGAGGTGCTTCATGCGAATATGGAGCGGATTGACTCATCAGATGTATTGTCAAAACTAGAATTGCAAAGAGGGAAGTATTTTGTGGTTTCAGCACATCGGGAAGAAAATATTAATTCAGCCAATTTTGATAAATTGGTTTTAACCCTCAATCTAATCGCCGAAAAATTCCAATATCCGGTAATTGTCTCTACACATCCCCGGACAAGGAATAAGATCAATGAAAAAGGAGTTGCATTTAATCCGCTTATTCAGTTGATGAAACCCTTGGGTTTTCATGATTATAACCACTTACAAAAGAATGCCTATGCGGTATTATCGGATAGCGGAACAATCTCCGAGGAATCCTCGATAATGAATTTCAGAGCATTAAATATCCGTGATGCACACGAAAGACCTGAGGCTATGGAAGAAGCAAGTGTAATGATGGTTGGATTAAATCCGGAACGAATTATGCAAGGACTTGTTCAATTGCAATATCAGAATACAGAAGCGCGCTCCACTCATCACGCATCACCAATTACCCATCACTCATCACTCATCACTCATCACTCATCATCCAAATTCCGCTCGGTAAGCGATTATTCAATGCCAAATGTATCGGACAAAGTGGTTCGAATTATTCTAAGTTATACGGATTATATTAAGAGAACTGTCTGGAGTGAAGAATAGAACACAGATGACAAGGATCAAACAGATGACCACAGATAAAAATCCGTGCAAATCCGTAAAATCTGCGTCATCCGTGTTCCATTCCAGTAAACGACTACTCCATGCCAAACGTTAGTGATAAAGTGGTGCGGATTATTTTGAGTTATACTGATTATATAAAGCGAACTGTTTGGAATGAATAGTAATAATAATCTAACTACATGACAAAATTTTCAAACAAACTTTAATTTTTATTAAATCATTGATATTAAATGCTTTGGCTAAGTAATCCATTCCATATCGGAAAAAGCTTACGGCTTTATAGCCATGATTTTTAATTTTGATAGGTAGTAAATCATTGAGGTATAGGCCAAGTTTATAGCACCATGTGTAGGACAATATCACCAAAGTAAATAGCTTTAGAATCCTTTCCCTATCCGTTAGGTGGGTATCTTCCAGATTGTACCCTGTTTTTTTAAGTGCCCTAAACGCAGATTCTATTGCCCATCTCTGTTTGTAGATTGCAATGGTCTGTTCTGTTTGGGAAAACGAAGCTATAATCATCAATTCGGGTTTCCCGCTTTTGTCTTAGACCTTTGCGGCCGTTAGGTAGCAACATTCCCCTTTGATGTCCACTAGCTTACGATAATTCCATTTCTGATTAATTCTCAGATGATTGAATAACCAACTCGCTTTAATATTTTTGTGTTTTCCTGGAACTGTAATGCGGGTATTGTTGCGTATTCTGATATGATAGCGAATACTGTTGAAGTTGAGCCATTCAAACCATCTTTGTCCTATAAATTCCCTGTCAGCCAAAAGGGATTCGATGCTATGATACCCACATAACTCCATGAAATCCTGTACAATTCCAATTCGTTGAGTAGTATTAGTTTGCCCGCTTTAGGCAAAACCTTGAAGATCATAGGGAATGCTAGCCCTTTATAATTAATGGCAAGAACCAGTATGTTGATATGTAAACTGCCAAATTTCCAATCTGTGCGATCCATTGACAATTGATAAGGTGGTTTAGTGGGTAGCAGAGATATAATAGCAATCAGGTTAATATCGAGATTATAATCGGCTATAAATCGCTGAATCCTACGTACAGATGAATCAGTAGAGGCTTTGCTATCGAACATTTTTGCGAGTTTTATGAAATTGACAGAGCAAGCTTGGTTTAAAGCCAGAATAAAGTGGCTTATGAATTTTATTCGTGCTTTATTTATTTTATGCTCAAAAGCCTGTGCTAAAATGTTAGATAAATTGCTAATTTTACTGTCAAATCTGGTATTCATATGCTTATGCTTTATTTGTGGTGAATTTTTGCATAAGATACTGAATACCAGTATTTTGATCAAATAATTTAGGCTGTTTTTTCAAATAGTTATTAACATAATTTATTGGATTTAAGACAATTATATTTTTTGTCATGTAGTAAGAATAATAATAGAATCAGTACTGGATGAGCTCGTCATTGATGGGTATTATAATTATGCGATACTGTGAATATTAAGTTCTGTTAATAAGTGTTTTGTGAGTAAAGATTTCTAGAAATGTGCTTATCATCTATAATTATACTATTGTGAGGAACTCAATAAATTTACAAAAATAACCTACAGAGTGTCAACGAAACAAAAAACAATTAATGGAATAATATGGAGTTTTGCAGAGCGATTTTTATCCCAATTTGTTACTCTATTTGTTAGCATATTATTAGCAAGAATATTATCTCCAAAAGAATTTGGGATAGTAGCAATGTTGGCAATTTTTATTGGTATTTCAAATGTTTTTATTTTTAGTGGATTCAACCAAGCATTAATTCGTAAGATAAATTGTTCGAAGGATGACTATACAACAGTTTTTTATTTTAATCTTTTTGTGAGCATTATTTTTTATGCGATTTTATTTTTTACATCTGGATTGATTAGCAGTTTTTATAATGAACCAGTTTTAGAAAGGTTAATAAAGGTTTTGGGGTTAGCATTAGTAATTAATGCCGTTTCGATTATTCAACAAACCATTATTACAAAGAGAGTTGACTTTAAACTACTGACGAAAATAACAATAATTAGTGCTGTTTGCTCAGGATTAGTGGGCATTGGATTGGCATTGGCTGGATATGGAGTTTGGAGTTTGATATATAAGCAACTTTCATATGCTGTTTGTACTGCTGGCTTATTATGGTGCTGGAACAAATGGAGACCTAATGGGCGCTTTAACAAGGAATCATTAGCGGAATTATGGAAATTTAGTGGGAATTTATTTGTTTTAGGTCTTGTTGATGCAATATATAAAAATTTATATTTAGTAATTATTGGTAAATTTTATCCAGCTTCAGATTTAGGGCAATACCAGCAAGCAGAAACATTTAAAAAGTTACCGTCAGAAACACTTGCAAATGTTATTAGTAGGGTTAGTTTTCCAGTTTTATCATCTATGCAGGATGACGCCTCGAAGATTCAGAATGCTTTTATACGTTTACAGAGAAGTACGGTGTTGTTATCAAGCATTTTATTGGTCGGTATTGCATCTGTCTCAAGAGAGATTGTCCTTGTTTTAATGGGTGAGGAATGGAAACAAGCTGGAGAATACTTGCAGATTATTGCATTTGCTGGTATCTTTTACCCTCTTATTCAACTCTGTTTTCAAGTTTTAAAAGTTGTTAATAGATCGGATTTAATCCTGAAGATTGGAATATTGCTAAAGTTATTCTCAATACCAGTTATACTGACAGCAATATTTATTGGTATAAAGGAAATGTTATTCTGTGCTATTTTGTATTCGATAATATCATATGTTGTTGTTGCTTATAAAACGGGGCTTCAAATTGAGTTGAAATGGATTGCTCAAATTAAAAGTTTAATCCCAACTCTATCCATAGTGCTTTCAATGTTTGTATTTTTATGTTTCTTGGATTTGGTTATTGGGTTTAACCCACTTGAGATGTTACTGTTAAAAATAGTGGCCGGAGGCATTTACCTGACTATAATATTTGAGCTTTTTAAATATGATGATTATTGCTACATAAAAAAGATAGTTTTAGACCGGATTATGCCCTTTTAATATTTGTATGAAAAACCTGAAAATTTATAATTTACCACAGATAGAAGATCCAAGAGGAAATCTTTCTTTTGTTGAAGAAGACAATCATGTACCATTTAAAATTAAAAGAGTATACTGGATTTATGATGTACCCGGAGGACAAGTACGTGGTGGCCATGCTTTTAAAGAGCAAAAAGAGTTTATTATTGCTTTATCCGGTAGTTTTGATGTGCTTGTAACAGATGGTAATATCGAAAAGTCTTTTCATCTCAATCGCTCATATTATGGCTTATATATACCCAACGGACTTTGGCGGCAGATGAAGAATTTTTCTACCAACTCATTGGCTGTTGTTTTAAGTTCAACACATTATCATGCTGATGATTATATCCGTGATAAAAAGGTTTTTAAAAAATTTACTAATGCAAACTAATACAGTATTTCATTGTTCAGTATTGGAATTGCCTAAGATTCATAACAGAGCTGGAAATATTAGCCCTATTGAAAACTTAATAGATATTCCCTTTGCAACCAAACGAATCTATTACCTCTATGATATTCCTGGTGGTGAAAGCAGGGGAGGCCATGCACATAAAGAACTGCAGCAATTGTTAATAGCAGCAGGAGGCTCTTTTGAAGTTACTTTGGATGATGGGAAAAGTATAAGAACCATAAGTTTAAACCGCCCTTACTTTGGTTTGCATATTGTTCCAGGAATATGGAGGGAGTTATCAAATTTTTCCTCGGGTGCAATTTGTTTGGTTTTAGCATCACATAAGTATAATGAGAACGATTATATCAGGAATTATGATAGTTATCTAGCGTACAAAAAATGATAGAAACTTTTTTCTTTGTGCCATTAGCAAATAAAAGATTTTTGAGAAAGGTGCCAGAATTTCAAGTAGATAATTTGGTCTATGATCTTGAGGATGCAGTAAAGGAGGCGAATCTTAGGTGTGCATTTGAAAATATTTCTGATATTATTATTAGACAGAATGATTTTGTTAGGATCAGAATTAGAAATCACAAAAACGAGGATCAAGTTTTACTGAACAAACTGGTCAAAGCAGGTTTTAGGAGTTTTGTTATCCCTAAAATCAGAGGGATTGAGAGTTTGAGCCATATTACGGCATCACTAGAAGAAATCTGTGATTCATTTTCCTTGATTTTATTAATTGAAAACCCAGAAATATTATTCGGATTGCCCAAAATACTTGAGACCTACTCAAGAAGAATTATTGGTATTGGACTTGGTAGTCATGATTACTGCAATGAAATGAATGCAAAGCATGAATATGATTCCTATAGGTTTGCACATGATTATATCTTAAATCTAGCTTATATGCATAATATTAAGGCAATTGATGTTGCTAGTATGGACATTAATGCTGAGGTAATATTTAAAGAGGAGGCAAAAAGAGCTTTTAATAAAGGGTATAGAGCTAAATTTATCCTTCATCCAAAGCAGTTAGATTATCTTTATCAAATTGATTATTTTTCACAATCAGAGATTGAGTTTGCGAAGAAAGTTTTTACTTTAGTCGATCTTAAACACGATTTTAATGCTGTAAAAATTGACGGCCAAATACTTGAAGCTCCACATATAAAAAGGATTAAACAGATACTTAAATACATCAATTATGAGTCTAAGTAGCATTGGAAATTATTTTGAAGATTTCTATAAGGATCAATTATTTGAGCATCAGCTTTCAAAGACTATTTTTGAGAGTGATAATAATTTATTTTCATTGCTAACAATGAATTTTCATCCGGTTCATACCAATATAAATTATGCTGCTCATAACCAGCATAAAAAGATTTTGGTTGTAGGAACATTGGTATTTTCATTGACAGTTGGAATTACAGTACCCGATATAAGTGGGAAAGCAATTGCAAATTTGATGTATGAAAATGTTGATCATTTAGCTCCTGTTTGTATAGGTGATACAATATATGCACGAACTAAAGTAATTGATACTATACCTTCAAAAAGCAAATCAGACAGAGGAATTATTTATGTAGAAACATTGGCATATAATCAACAGGGGATTGATGTATTAAAGTTCCGGAGAAAAGTTTTAATTAAAAAAAGGAATTATGGAAGCTAATTATTTGCTTAGAAGTCTGTTGTTTGTTCCAGCGCACAATGAGAAACTAATGATTAGTGCAGCAAAGTCAGACGCTGATGTGCTTTTGCTCGATATAGAGGATTCTGTTCAGCCAATTGAAAACAAACAAAAAGCCAGAGATAAAATAATATCTTTTGTAAAAAATAATGGTTTTCAAAATCACCTGATATTTCCCAGAATTAATGATCGCGAAAGTGGAGAATTACTAAGGGATATAAGACAGTTAACAATATCTGGAGTGCATGGTTTTATGTACCCTAAATCAAAAACAGGTGACGATATTTATTTTATTGATAAGTTGCTGGAAACCATTGAGTATGAAAAAAGTATCCCCATTGGTACCTTTAAGCTTATACCCTTGATTGAAACAAGCTCAGCTGTTTTACATGCTGAAGAGATTTGCAAAGCTTCGAGAAGGGTGATAGCTATTGCTTTTGGTTCTGAAGATTTTATTGGCGATTTGGAAGGCATACATGATGAAGAGTCTATATCATTGCTAAATCCCAGAGCTATGATTGCGATGGCTGCCCGTGCTAGCAATGTGATTCCAATTGATACTGTGCATATTAGGGTACATGATCTGGAAGATCTTGAACGTAATGTTATAATTGCGAAAAACCTTGGTTTTGAAGGTATGCTCTGTTTGCATCCTAAAGAACTGAAATTGGTACATCGGTACTATTCTCCAACAAAAGAAGATGTTGAACATGCTCGTAATATTATTGAATTAAATAAAAAGGCTGAAAATGAAGGGAGGGGAGTGGCAATTATGGATGGTAAATTCATAGGTCCGCCCATACTAATTTCAGCTAAAAAGGTTTTAAAGAAACATAAATTAATTTCAAAAAAAAAGCGAGATGACTAAAAAAGTTCTGATAATTGGTGGCGAAGGGAATGGAGGTGTCGTGGCTTCATTAATAGAAGATAATCGAAAACGTTTTGGTGATGATGAATATGAAGTTGCTGGTTTTATTAATGATTATGAGAAAGGGAAATTAATAAATGACTATCCGGTTTTAGGTGGAACGGATGAAATAGATAACTTTATTAGAAAGGATTATTATTTCATTTTCGCGATCCACATGATTGGGCGTAATGTTCTTACTGAAAAGGTTTTTGATAAAATGAAGATTCCATTAGAACGCTTTGCCACAGTAATACATAAAACCGCATTTGTTGCAGATAATGCTATTTTGGAACCAGGTGTCGTAGTTATGTCAAATACCTATATTGGTCCAAAAGCCCATATTGGAGCATGTTCATTAGTACTAGCGAATGCATTGATAGGTCATAATACATCAGTAGGCCGACTTTGCCACTTTTCAGTAGGCTCTATTACGAGCTCTTATATAAATATTGGAAAGGTATCAGATGTTACGCTTGGTGCTAGGGTGTTGGAAAAACGAAAAATCGGCAACTATGCTGTCGCTGGAGCGCATTCTCTTGTTACAAAAGATATTCCTGATTATGAAATACATGTAGGTAGTCCAGCAAAATTTATGAAAAAAGTTAGAGAAGATTAGAAATGATAAAATTCCTTGACTTACAAAAGATTAATGCCCAATATGCAGATGAATTGAAACAGGTTGCAGCCGAAGTTATTGATTCCGGTTGGTATCTTTTGGGCGAAAAGTTAAATCAATTTGAAACGAATTTGGCCAGCTATATTGGCGTAAAGCATGCAGTAGGCGTAGGGAATGGCTTGGATGCATTGCGCTTGATTTTGCGGGGATACATGGAAATGGGCATAATGCAGAAGGGAGATGAAATCATAGTCCCAGCCAATACCTATATTGCCTCAATTTTGGCTATTACAGATAATGGGTTGATTCCTGTTTTAGTAGAACCTGATATAACTACTTATAACCTAGATATATCTTTAGTTGAGAAACATATCACTTCCCGCACGAAGGCAATAATGGTAGTACATCTTTATGGACAGATATGCTGGAGTGAGGAATTAGCTTGTATTGCTCAAAAATATAATCTTAAGATTATTGAAGATAATGCGCAGGCTTTAGGGGCAGAATGGAATGAACAAAAAAGCGGAGGACTTGGAGATGCCGCAGGCAATAGTTTCTACCCGGGCAAAAATCTAGGTGCCCTCGGAGATGCAGGTGCTGTAACTACTAATGATGATGAGTTGGCTGATACTGTGCGTGCTTTAGGTAATTACGGGAGTAGAGAAAAATATCATAATGACTATCAGGGGCTTAATAGTAGAATGGATGAGTTGCAAGCGTCCTTTTTATCTGTTAAACTAAAATACCTTAATCAGGAAAATCAGATTAGAAGGGAGATAGCGCAATTTTATTGTGAGAATATAAAACTACCTGGTATAGTATTACCACGAACAATAGGTTCGAAATTACAAATTAAGGATATTAAGAGTCATGTTTGGCATCTTTTTGTAATTAGATATACTAATCGTGAAAAGTTAAAGGAGCACCTAATTGAGAACAAGGTTCAGACTTTAATTCATTATCCAGTACCTCCTCATAAACAGGATGCATATAATTGTTTGAGCTGTTATGAACTACCAATAACAGAAAGAATTCATGTTGAGGCTTTGAGTTTGCCAATAAGTTCAGTGATCAGTTCACACGATAAGGTTGTAACTATTAATACAATCAACTCATTTCAAGCATGATTTCCTATATTCCTAGAATTTCCGTTATAGTAATTTGTTATAACCAACAACACCTGATTGGTCGAGCGCTCGATTCAATACTATGTCAAAAGGAGTATGTCCATGAAATTATAGTATCAGATGACTGTTCTATAGATAATACTTGGGAAATATTAAAAGAATATCAATTATTATTTCCCGAAATAATAAAATTGTATCGCAACAAAAAAAATTTAGGAGTTTATGGTAATTATTTCGCAGTAAACAATAAGGTGACAGGTGATTTAATATTTAGATTAGCCGGTGATGATGTTTTTTGTGACAGATTATTTGAAAATTCATTAAAAGCTTTACCTGATAAAAAAATTGATTTTAAACAAGATCAATTTATTATCTTATTTGATTTCATAGTTATTGATAAATCTGGAAATAAAAGAATAATTAGTAACTCCCAGGTCATTAAACACAATAGTTTGAGTTTGAAAATTAGAAATTTAATCTCTAATCGCCCTTTAGGTGAAAGTTTTGCACAATTTAAAAAAAGATATAGAGTCAAAGGAATTGAAGGAACTGTTTCTCCGACACAGGAGGGTATAATTGACATACAACCCCATTTTTTTGCTGCAGATTGTTATTATTTTCCATATGTAGGGTCAGTGTATTTCGCCGATATTGGCATTTCAACAAAGCTAAACACTCGTGAAAGATTAGTTCAGTATATCGATTTTTGTGATAATGTTATTGCAGAATTTCCATCATTAAAACCATCTGATATACGTTATATGATCTACCGCAAAACAAAATATAAATTTTTAGCTTATCCCTCTTTGATTAATTATTTTAGTTATTTTTCTAATTTGATTATTAGCGTTGAACTCTGCTATGGAATTAGATTTTTTAAAAGAGAGTATTTGAATTTCTTAAAATCGATTGTTAATATTAGATCCATATAGACTATGGAATCATCAGTTATAAATCAAATCATTAATAGCTACTGTATAGGTTGTGGAATTTGCAGTGCTGTGGCAAATTGTAAAATGAATATGGATGAGAACGGTATGTACAAGCCATATTTTGATAAACCGGACGTTATTTCTTCCAAGGATATCTTAGATGTCTGTCCATTTTCTCCAACAATATCTGATGAAACAGTTATTGCAAAAGAAATTTTCCCAACAGAAGAAATGACATTCAATTCCACGTTTGGATATTATTTGCACACATATGTAGGACATATTTGTAATGATAGCTTACGCTTACAATCCAGTTCCGGAGGAATTATAACTTATATCTTAAAACAGTTACTTGAAAAAGAAGTAGTAACTGCTATAGCCCATGTAGTGAGAAATAACTTACAGAGACCAATATTCGAATACAAAATTGTTTATAGAACTGATGAGATAGCTGAAGGAGCTTCATCAAAATATTACCCTGTTGAGATGTCCTCGATACTCAATTATATTGAGAAGAATGATGGGAAATATGTCATTGTTGCATTACCATGTTTTGCCAAAGCACTGCGTATGCTTCAAAAGAAAAATTTGATGTTTGCTAAACGAATAAAGTTTATTATTTCACCAGTATGCGGTCATTTAAAATCTGCTAATTATGCAGATTTTCTTGCCTATCAGGCTGGAATTTCATTAAATCATTTCAGAAGTATAAATTTTAGAAAGAAAATCGCAGATAGAGCGGCATCCAACTATGGCACGGAATTTTTTTTTACTGAATGCGATAGCATAGAATCAAAGGTGAAGCTTAACTCGGATTTTAAAATGGGTACAGATTGGGGACATGGAATGTTTAAGAATCCTGCATGTGATTATTGTGATGATATCGTGGGCGAGGTAGCGGATGTTTCGGTTGGTGATGCATGGATTGACGATTATATTAAGGATTATAAAGGCAATTCAGTTGTAATAGTAAGAAATGAATTCATTGAAGAAATCCTTGAAACTGCACCAAAAGAGAGTATTTTTCTAAATACAATTTCACCTGAGCTTATCATTAAAAGTCAGGCCGGAGGGATACGGCATAAGAGAAATGATTTAAAATACAGATTGTGGCTAAAAGAGAAAAGAGGTGAGTGGTGTCCAAAGAAAAGAGTGACTGCTTATGATCGAGATGTTGATAAAAAAAGAAGAAGGATCATAGATTTACGAATAAAAATTAGTCAGTTTTCTCATGTTTCATACAAACAAGCGATTCAAGAAAATAACATGGATTACTATTTTAATAAAATGACGCCATTGCTTGATCGGTATTATATTATAAGCTTTGGACTGTATCGTTTTATAAGGCATAAATTAAAAAAGTTAATATGGAAATAGGGATACTAACATTTCATTTTGCTAATAATTTTGGCGCCTTATTGCAATGCTATGCCTTGCAGGAGTATTTAAGTTTACAAGGACATTCTGTGAAGGTCATAAATTATATTCCTCCGAATATTAGGAAAAGATCATATTTATGGCAGTTAGTAACCAGAAAAATTTCAATCGCTTTGGTCATTAAAATTTATAAAAAAATTAGGTATGCCCACTTACAGAACTCAAAATTTAAGCAGTTTAGAGATACTCACCTAAATTTGTCGGAATTATATGATTATGGCAAATTATCAGATGTTACTAATGAATTTGATGCCATAATTGTTGGTAGTGATCAGGTTTGGGGTCCAGGTCATCATAAAATTGGGTCTTACTTCCTCACTCATCTCCGTAATTTTGAAGGACGAAGAATTAGTTATGCCCCATGTTGTGCATTTAATTTTTTGGAAAAGGATAATAAAGTTTCGATTGAATCGGCTCTTAAAAGATTCGATTCTATTTCTGTTCGAAATTTAGAAACGAAAAGATTTGTCAACAGTTTAATAGGTTTCGAAGCACCTATTGTTGTTGACCCTACTTTGTTGTGGGATTTTAAAGATTTAATCAATGACCGACCTGTTTTAGATGAAAAATATATCCTAACATACGTTTTAGGAAATGAAATCATAGGTGGACATAAGAATGTCATCAGAAAATTAAAATCAAAATATAAGAATCATAAAATAATTTCTGTCATGCTTACAGATAATAATCCCCAATTATTTAATTGGTCGGATAAAACTTATTGGACAGCAGATCCTTTGGAATGGTTAAGTTTATTTAAATATGCTTCATTTATTTATACTGACTCCTTTCATGGACTTTTGTTCAGTATAAAGTTTAAAAAACCATTTATTGCATTTTACAGCGAAAAAGCTCGTTCTTCGAGATTTATTGATTTTACTCGTCGTTTTAAATTTGTTAATCATGTTATTGTGGAAAGTTATGATGACGCCATTAAAAAGGGTGCATTTACTACTCGTATTGATTATGAGTTACTCCACAAGGATCTAGACAATGAGGTTGAAAAATCTACTCAATATATTGGTCAGTCTTTAGCTTAACACAACTTACTGATTTAGTTCTGTCCTTTAATGTTCCATCACAGACCAATTTACGAGAGTGACATAATCATCCAGAAACTTCATGGACTTTTTATCATCAAATCTTGGATTACCTTGACCGAGAACGTTTTGGGCTAAAACTTAATTGTATACACGAACTCTAAATTGTTTTCTATTATAATTGTCAATGAAAAAAATACTGTTTGTTCATCATGCTGCTGGTTGGGGAGGGGCTCCAAAATGTATGGCTAATCTTATACAGAGCTTAAATAAAAATAAGTATGAAGTTAAAGTCTTATTATTAAAAAAATCTATTGTCGCCATTAAACTAAATGAGTATGGAATAGATTATGAAATAGCGCAATCGGTTTTTTATAGAAAGTACTATCGCTTTTTTGCTCACAGCGAAGCAGGCTACTACAAATGGTATCAATTATTTAGTATTATTAGAGTAGGTTTGCTTTGGTTTTGCTCCAAATATTATTTTGCCCCAAAAGAGTTAGCTCGTCATGATTTTGATATTATTCATTTAAATTCTTCAGTATTGACTGATTGGCTGCGACCATCAAAAAAAAGTGGAAAGAAAGTAGTAATACATGTCAGAGAACCTTTTAGAAATGGGAACATTGATTTTCTTAATTTCTTTTTTAGAAAACAGATATCTAAATATGCTGATCAAGTTATTGCAATCAGCAATGATAATGCAAGGAGAATTTCTATTCCAAATAAAACAACTATGATATATGATTTTTGCGATGAACCACTCAAGAATCCTGATGATATATCTTATAGGTCAAAACGTGTTTTATATCTTGGAGGTGCGAGCACAAGTAAAGGGTTTTATGTTTTAGTAGATGCATTAGATTTTTTAAATATGGATATAAAAGTATTGTTTGCTGGCAATATTGAAGTTACACCGGCTCCAAATAGTTTAATGAGCTATTGTAAATATATCTTTTCTCATGCAAGTAGAAGAGACGCCGCAATAAAAAAGATTAAAAATCATCCTAATGCTATATTAGTTGGGATGGTTGATAATGTAAGTGAGCTTTTAGATCAAGTTTGCTGTCTTGTTTCTCCATTCATTGTTCCTCACTTTTCTTGCCCAGTGATAGAAGCCCATATGCATAAAAAGCCTGCAATTGCTTCAGATGTTGAGGGGATGGAAGAAATAGTAAGAAATACGCAAACTGGACTCATTGTAAAAAAACTAAATTCAGGTGAATTGGCTATGGCGATGAATAAGTTAGCCTCAGAAGATACCGTTACTAAATCTTATGGATTGGCCGGATATAAAATTGCTAAAGAAAAATTTACCAGCGATAATGTAAAGCAGTTTGAGAAATTATATGATAATCTTTAAGTTTGAGATTGTACTTTGTCAACTTTATACAATAAGTTTAATTGGAAGTATTAAGTATTAATTTAATAGTGAATAGAATTAATGAAATTGAAAATTCAACCACAAGATTATTTAATCTTGGCTGCAATAGCATCAACAACATTGCATATTATTTTCAGAAATTTGGGTAGAGAATTAGGAAGTTTTGCTTTTTTTTGGGCTCCAATTGTGTTAGTGTATATTATTTTTCATAAATTTAGTATATTCAAATGGTCTTCAATGAAACTGTTAGCATTATATGGTCTGATAGTGGTTGGTATTTTACAGTATTTTCTTTGGAATTATATGAATGATTGGAATAGAATCAGAATTTTGTTTGAGTTCTATTATATAACTATATTTACTTCAATACTATATTATTACCTTTCTAGAAAAGAATATTTAAAATTAGCATGGATTAGTAAATGGACATTTGTTTTTACTGTCATTAGCTTAATAACAACTAATATTGCATTGTATCTTGATCCAATGATTCTCAGAGAGTCCGCACGATCTAGTATATTTACCAGTTACCAGTCAAGAATATATAATTATACAGGCAGTATGGGTTATAGTTATTTACAAGCGATTGTTTTATTAATTCCTATCATTATTTATCATTTGAAACATAAAATTAGATTAGTGTTTAATCAAAGATTACAAGTTCTGGTTCTTATAATTTTGCTTTTAACATTAGTACGATCTCAATATTTTGCAAATATTGCAATTGGTTTTTTAGTCACAATTCTTTCCTTCCTGAATTTTAGGAAACATAAATTCTGGTTTATATTTATTCCTTTTATTGGTTTATTACTATTTTTAGTGCCTAATACTTTTTACTCTTCTATTGCTATTTCAATCGGATCTTATTTTGATCCTAATTCAGATATACATTATAAGTTTAATGACTTAGCTGCATTTATCCAGAATCCACTTATTGATTCTTCAACAGGAGCTGGAGGAAGAGCAGAGAGGTACCCTTTACTCTTTAAAGCACTTATTAATGATCCTTTATTTGGGAATGCATCTAATCCAAATCACATTAATATTTTTCTAGGTGCTCATTTATATTGGATGAATAGATTAGCTCTGTGGGGCTTTCTTGGGTTTACTTTTTTTATTATTGTTTTATATAAATTATTTAGTAACATTTTATCAATATTTAAAGGTGATTTCCGGTTTTATTATCTACTTTCTATTGTTTCGTTTATCTTTTTAGGACTTACCAAAGCTATTGGAGGTTCGGAGCTATGGCTTATGATAATATTAATAATTCCTGGTATTTATTTTATTAATCATTCATATAGTAAATAATATAAATTTGTTATTCGATTTGCATTCCAAAGCAGAATTTAACATTTATGAATCGTAATTATAGAATTCTTATATCACATTCTAGTGTATATAAAATGGCTGGTTGGGGTAGAATATATCCATTAGCATCTGGCCTTGCAAAGCATGGTCATAGCGTTACTATTTTAACTACAAATAGAGATTATTCTATCTCCATAAGAAAGTATTATGAAAATAATATAAAAATAATTGTTTTTCCTGAAGTAGTACCCTATCGGATATCTAAACTTGGATTTGGTTTATTGAGCTTGATTCTTAAGATTTTTTATGCTGTTAGTAATAATTTTGATATAGTTCAATCCGATAATGGGCATAGACCACTTGGAGGAATACCTTGTAGGATCAATAAAAGAATATTTAAATCTATTTATGTAGCTGAATGGTATGATTGGTATGGCAGAGGAGGCCAGTATGACTCTAAAAAGCGAATTTTTAAGTTCTTGCTTGGTTGGTACGAATTATATAGTGAAATTGCTGATAAAAAGTTTGCTGACGGTATTGTTGTTCTTTCGGAAGTCTTAAGAAAACGCGCACTAAATATTAAACCTAAGGATCGAGTAATAAAAATTCATGGTGGTGCTGATGTAACTAGTATACCGTTTACTAAGGATAACTCCGTAATAAAAAAGAAGCATGGTTTAAGTGATACTATTTTAACTCTTGGCTACATAACTTCAGACAGTTATAATATGGTGGAATTTAGTCCTATAATTGATGCTATTCAGTTATATAATTATAAGCGGGAAATAAGAATCCTAATTTTTGGGGACTCATCTTCCATCGAACAACAATTGACTCCTGCCCAAAAAGACTATTTTATTTTTATGGGCTGGATAGACTATTCAAAGGATTTTGAAAAACTTCAAATGGTTGATGCCTTTTTTCTCTATAAGGACGTTACTCTAGGGAATAGAGCAGGATGGCCAAATTGTTTAGGTGATTATTTGGCATGTGGTCGATGTGTTGTGCTAAATCCTGTAGGAGAACCGGAAGAGTTTGTTAAAAAATTTCCTTTTGCTTTTTATATAACTACACGTAATTCAATGGAAATTAGCATTGCATTAAAGGGTATTATAGATGATTTCTCTAATGTTGTGCAGTATAGATCTGAGATTCGGATGATTGCTGAAAATCATATATCATGGGATTCAAAAAGTATTCAGTTGAGCAATTTTTATAATTATTTATCTGAAAATAAATTTTAGTTATAATTTTCTAGAATTGGTACTTTTCATTTTTCTTGAAAGGAGTTCAGATGATGCAATTATTGCTGAAAGAGTGTCGGTAGAGGCGGATCAATTATGATTCATGTTTTGCGTATATGTATTATTTGTTTTTGTTGTTAATTTAGTTAATTCAAATTTGATAATAAACTAGCATATTTTAGTGAATTTTAAGAAATATTCATTGTATGAATACCATATTAAAAATTTCATTTCTAGGTGATATTTTTCCAGGTGAAATGGCTTATACTATAAATTATGGAATAAAATCACAGTTTAATAGTCATAAGGGTTTACCATGGATTTATAAACTCAATAATTATACCAAAGAATCCGATCTAGTAATAGCTAATCTTGAAAGCCCTTTAGTTGATAGCCGAAGTATATTAAAGGAAACATTTTGTGGCTATCCGGATTTTGCCAATTTTCTAAAGAAGGGTGGAATTGATGTTGTAAATATTGCTAATAATCATATTCTAGAACATGACTCAGCTGGATACTATCAAACAATAGAGTATTTAAAAAGAGCTAATGTAGGTATAATAGGTCTGCAAGAAGATGGGAAATCTAAAGTATCTTACCTGCATATTAAGAATGTTAAGATTGGTATTGCTGGATTCAGCAATGTAGATCTTGAGGTAATAGATGATGAAAAACATTTTGCTATTTTGCGTGAAAATGAAGTTCTTAATGTGATTGAAGAAATGAAATCTAGTAATGCTGATCTTAAAATATTAAGTTTTCATTGGGGAAATGAGTATATCCATGTTCCCTCATTAAATCAACGTGAATTAGCCTATAAGTTTATTAAGGCGGGAGCAGATATTATTGTTGGTCATCATCCTCATGTAATACAACCGTATGAAAAGTATATGGATGGGCATATATTTTATTCATTAGGAAATTTTATGTTTGATATTGTTCATTCAAGAATGGTTAGCATAGGTTTAATGGCTCAAGTATTAGTTGATACCAATAAAAATCAAATTATTACGGAATTAGAAGGTGTAAAATTATCTTATCGCGATACCTTTTCAAAGATGTCAAAGCATAAGTTTGATAAATACTATTCAAAAATATCTAAGCAGTACAAGAATTTCATTAATCTACCTGATGTTGTCTACAAAAAAAAATATAGAAAACTACTGAAGCGCAATAGATTAAATCAGAGAATACTTATGAAAACATCGATAGTTATTGAATTTTTTAGGATTGGAAGAAAGGATAAAATCAAATTGATGTATAATGTTATTAATTATTATTTCAACACTCTATTGAGACGTCGAACTTATTGACCACTTGTCAAGTCTAAAATTTTGAAAGCTTGGAGGATTTTTGTATTAGGTTTTGTTTTGATGTAATTTATAATATTATTAAAAATGAGTCAATTTTACTCTACTATTCTAAAATTTCTTATTCAGCCAGCAGCTGACTTAATTATGAATACTTCAATTTCATATTTTTATCGCAGAATAAAGGATATGCATACATGGAGTAAGGAGGATATTAAATATTGGCAGAATAAAAAGCTTTGCTCTCTTATTGAACATGCATATAACCATACTAATTATTATCGAAATTTATTTGAAACGCTAAAGTTGACACCTAGTGACATAAGAACTGTTGATGACTTGAAGAAATTGCCAATCCTGACTAAGGAAGACATTCTTAAAAATTATTCTAATCTTATTCCAAATAATTTAAATACTATTCCGCATAAAAAAACTGCAACAGGTGGGTCAACTGGTGTTCCTCTGATTTATTTATCAGATAATATGTCATGGAGTTATTCAAATGCCAATAATATATTAAGTTGGGAAGATATCGGTTATAAATATGGAGATGCGTATATTGCCTTAGGAAGTACTTCTTTGTTTGCCAATATAAGGAAATCGTTAAAACACTATATTTACTACAGGTTAAAAAATAAAATTGGGATAAATGGAGTAAATATGTCTGATAAAGTTTGCAGTAGTATTTTAAATATTATCATTAGTAAACGTATACGGTATATTTATGGTTATGCATCGGCTATTTATCTGCTAGGTAAATATGTAGTAGATAATAATATTAGTTTAAATGTGTTAGGGTGTTTTACTACATCAGAGGTTTTAATACCTCATTATAGAGAAACGATACACCTTGCCTTTAAGTGTAGAATTGTGGATTGTTATGGTGCTCATGATGGTGGAATTACTGCTTATTCAATTGAACCGGGATTATTTAAAGTTGGGTATAATTGCTATGTAAGGTTGCATCAGCCTGATTCAATTAATAGTGGATCAGCCTTACTTACTGATTTATTAAACTATGCTATGCCATTGATTAATTATCAACTAGGGGATATTCTGCAAATGAAAGAAGACGATCTTGTTTATAATGGCCAAGTTGTAAATCATGTTGTTGGGAGGGAATCGGATATTCTTCAATTTGGTAATGGTAATATTTTGACTGGTCCTGGTTTTACTGTTCTTTTTAGTGATTTGCCAGTTGAATACTACTGTATCGAAAAATTAACCGACTTTAGTATAAAGTGTCATATTATTAAACTTGATGATTATTCTAGTGAATCAGAAAAATTGATTTTGCAAACTATTAAAAAGCAAGCAGGTATAGGTATTGATGTCAAAATTACTTATACCACAAAGCCATTCTTGAGTAAATCCGGTAAAAGGAAGTATTTTGTTGATAGTTCTTGTTTATAATATATTTCTTTAATTTAAGGTTTGTATAGGGAATTGCTTTTGAGTTTATCATAATAATAGTGTGCTTGATCTTTCATGATTAGTATTAAAAATATAAAATCGGCTAACACTATTTCATTCATGATAAGGTTCTTTTTTCAAATTATTTTTGTCCGGTAATTGCATTGTTTTCATATAAATTGAGTTATAATGAAGAATTTCGTTGTTCTATTTGATATTATTCATCCCGCTAATGTTCATTATTTTAAGCATACAATTCGTTTACTTAAAACTAAGGGGTGTAAAGTAGTGGTTACTGCTCGCCATAAAGAAATCACTTATGAACTGCTTGATGCCGAAGAATTGTCATATATTAAAATGGGAAGGAATCCATTAAGTACTTTTGGTAAAGTATTATTTCTTTTTTGGTGTGAGTTTAAAACACTTTTTGTATTTTTTAGGTATAGACCTTCGATAGCATTAAGTTTTGGGGCCTCGTATATCGCTCACAATAGTTTTTTGTTTGGAGTACCACACATTGCACTTGATGATACAGAACACGCATCTTTAAATCGCAAATTGTATCTACCTTTCACAAAAATGGTATTGACTCCTGAAAGCTATTATCTCAATCTAGGAAAAAAACATGTTCGTTTTCCTGGTCACATGGAATTATTTTATTTAAGTAAGAAATATTTTAATCCTGATGATAGTATTCTTATCCAGTTAGGCATTAATAAAGAGCAGCCTTTTGTTTTTTTAAGATTTGTTTCATGGTCCGCTCATCATGATAAGGGGCAATCTGGTATTTCTAATGATTTTAAAATTCGCCTCGTTAAACATTTGTCTGAGAGATTTAAAGTTTTTATTTCTTCAGAGGGGGATATGCCTGATATTCTTGAAGAATATCGCATATCAGTTCCTCCTCATTTAATTCATCATGTATTATATTTTTCGAAATTTTTTGTAGGAGAGGGCGCGACGATGGCTTCAGAATGTGCCGCAATAGGTACACCCGCTGTTTATATTAATTCATTAAATGCTGGGACTTTAGAAAATCAAGTGAAAGAAGGGTTAATTTACAGTTTTAGGAATGAAACGGGAGTTCAATCAATAATAGATGAAATATCCAATAATCCGTATGCCAAAAGAGAACTAGCTGATCGCTTAAAAAAGCTTGAAGAAGAAAGAATAGATTTGCCTAGGTTTCTCGCATGGTTGATTTTAAACTATCCAGATAGTCACAATGTCATTAATTCAACTGCTAATTGGCAGAACAGATTTCAGCTAAAATAAAGATATTATGTGTGGAATTTTTGGAGTCATCACAGCGACGGGATCAAATTACACAGAAGGTTTTCTTACGAAAGCTATAAACACTCTGGGAGCACTTTCTCAGACCAGGGGAAAGGATTCTTCAGGTTTGTGCAGTTTTAATCCTTCCAAGAATCAAATAGAAGTCATAAAAGGACCTGTACCAATTAGCAAACTCTTGCGGTCCCATTTGGCTGTAAGTTCGGTATCCAAAGCGTTTTCCGATGCTTCAATGTCAAGGTACTCTTTTGGCCATGCACGATTGGTAACCAATGGTAGCCAGCTGAATGATGATAATAATCAACCCGTTGTTAAGGATGGCATTGTTGCAGTTCATAATGGTATTGTTGTTAATGTTGATAAACTCTGGGAAGCGAATACTGATATCCACCGAAATTTTGAAATTGACACCGAAGTAATGCTTTCTTTGGTTCGAAAAAACAGCACTCAAATGTCTTTGAAGTCTGCTGTTTCAAAGATGATTAATGATGTGTTTGGAACTGTGGCTACAGCAATGGTTTTAAACGATATCAATAAATTTATACTGGCTACAAATAATGGATCCTTATACTATATTCAGTCCAACGATATTTTGTTTTTCGCCAGCGAACGTTTTATGCTCAGTGAGTTTGAAAAGAAAAGAGATTTATCATCTATTGGATCGTATAAGATAGAACAACTAATGCCCAACAACGGATTACTTATAGATCTTGATTCATTTAAAAAAGAAGGTTTTGCTTTTAATGAACCTCTGGTTTCGCAAAAAGAAATCGTACATGAAGCAATACCTATTTCTATTCAAACGCTTAAATCGGATAAAGCACAAAGATCAACGGTTGTAGATCTTAATTTTATACACTTGAATCCTCAAGCAGAAAAAGAGCAGGCTATTCTTGATTACCCTGAAGAAAAGATCAGGAATCTGAAAAGGTGTACCACATGCTTGTTGCCGGAAACTTTTCCTTTTATTCATTTTCATGAGGATGGAGAGTGTAATTATTGTAAGAATTATAAAAGAAAAAATCAGCCAAAATCCATTCAGGAATTGCAGAAGCTTGTAGAACCCTATCGGAAAAAAGACGGACAAGCTGATATCCTGATTCCCTTCAGTGGTGGGCGCGACAGTACATATGTGCTGCATGTAGTAAAAGAAGAACTGGGATTAAATCCTGTTGCATTTACTTACGATTGGGGTATGGTCACGGATTTGGCCAGAAGAAATATTGCAAGAACCTGTGGTAAACTTGGAGTAGAAAATATTATTGTTGCTGCCGATATCCATTGGAAAAGAGAAAATATCAGAAAGAACATAAAAGCATGGCTTAAGAATCCGGCCTTAGGAATGATACCTTTGTTCATGGCAGGAGATAAATTCTTTTTCTATTATGCGCATAAGGTGAAAAAACAGTTGGGGATAGATCTGGAAATCTGGGGTGTAAATGAGTTGGAAAATACAAATTTTAAAACAGGCTTTGCAGGATTAGCGCCCCAATTTGATAAAAAACGGATCTATTCAATCTCTTTGGCGAACCAATTGAAACTTTTTGGTTATGTTGGACTTAACCTTTTGAAAAGTCCAGGATATATAAATCAGTCAATGATTGATAGCCTTGGATCGTTTGCATCGCGCTATATCACACCAAAAGCGGACTATTTTCACCTGTTTGATTATATGCGATGGGATGAAAAGCATATAGAAAAGATTTTATTTGAAAACTACGATTGGGAAAAAGCGGTAGATACCTCTTCTACATGGAGAATAGGCGATGGAACCGCTAGTTTTTATAATTATATCTATACACGCGTAGCCGGTTTTAGTGAAAATGATACCTTTAGGAGCAACCAGATCAGAGAGGGGATGATGAGCAGGGAAGAGGCACTGGCCTTGATCTACGAAGAAAACCAACCCCGATATAATTCATTAAAATGGTATTTAGAAATTATTGGTTTGGATTACGAATCAACGATTAAGCGGATTAATGAGTTTCCAGCACTATTCTAGTCATTCAGATAAAAATCAACCCACCATGTTATGAGCCGATTCATTTTAGCAGTTTTTTTATTTCTTAGCCTGTCTGTTGCAGCTCAAAATAGTGAAGAGCCTGGAAATAGTGCTAAGAAACAGTGGTTTCTTTCTTCTACGGTAGGTATGCAAATGTCAGGCATCAAAGCAGAAGACTTTATCAGTTCAAATTATACACAGGCTTTTTCATTATCAGCAGGTGTTTGGTTTACCAATGAGTTGGCTTTACAATTGTCATATAAAGGTTTTTATTTCAATACGATTAGTGATGAGGTGAAACATCATTATAATTTCATTTATGGAGAGTTGGTTTTTAACTTGAATGAAATGCTCAATGGTTCTGCCATATGGGATAAGAATTGGAGTTTATTAATCCATCCAGGAGCCGGTATTTTTTACAATAAACACTATGATAGCCCCAATATTTGCGCAAACATGGGATTAATGGTTTCTTATAAAATTACCGCAAACTTTGATCTTCTCTTTGATGCCTCAGGCATATTTGGTTATGATATTTATCAGGGAGATGATGATATACTTCCTTCACTCGGTTTAGGTTTAAAATATAATTTGTGACTTTGAAAAAATCATAATAAATTAGAATTTATTACCAATGTTAAAGATATTAACTGTTATAGGAGCACGTCCACAAATAATTAAAGCCGCAGCCTTAAGCAGAGCTATTAAGAATAATTTTACGAAAGAGCTTAGTGAGGTTATTATTCATACGGGTCAGCATTACGACCAAAATATGTCAGAGGTGTTCTTTGCCGAATTGGGAATTCCACGTCCTCATTATAATTTAGCCGTAGGATCAGGAAGGCACGGTATTCAAACAGCTCGGATGATAGAGGGAATAGAAGACCTCATTATTTCTGAAAAACCGGATTATGTAGTTTTATATGGAGATACAAATTCGACCTTAGCCGGTGGTGTAGCAGCATCCAAACTTAGTGTTCCTGTTGCGCATATAGAAGCAGGATTAAGATCCTTTAACCGTAAGATGCCGGAAGAAATAAACCGTATTGTCTGTGATCACTTAAGCACGCTTTTATTTTCGCCTACGGCAACAGGCTTTAATAACTTAGTAAACGAAGGCTTCAATACACATACAAAACCACCATATACGCCGGATAACCCTTCTATATTCCATTGTGGAGATATTATGTATGATAATTCTTTGTATTTCTCAGAATTAGCCGCTGAAAAATCCAATATATTATCAGACTTGAATTTGAATTCATCTGATTATGTTTTGGCTACATTACACAGAGATCATAATACAGATAATCAAGCGAATTTTTCTTCTATCATTGATTCATTTATTCAGATCAGCAAAAATACGCAGCTTGTTTTACCCCTTCATCCAAGAACAAAAAAGGTTTTATTGTCGAATGTGAATAAGTCTCTTTATCAGAAAGTTAAATTAAATAGTAATCTAAAAATCATTGACCCGGTATCTTTTTTAGATATGATTCAGTTGGAACAGAATGCCAGATTGATCATGACGGATTCAGGAGGTGTACAGAAAGAGGCATATTTTTTTAATAAGCCATGCATTATCCTCAGACCGGAAACTGAATGGGTCGAAGTATTGGAAACAGGAGCGGCAATTTTGGCCGGAGCGGATTATGATAAGATTACCGCAGCTTTTGGAAAGTTGAGTAATCTTATTAACATTAAATTCCCGGAAATATTTGGTGATGGTCATTCTGCTGAATTTATATGTGAAACAATACTTAAAAATAATGAGTAGAGATTAACCCTTATGAAGGACTTCAATTTCAAAATATACACCCAACTACTCCAAAGCTTGCAAAATGCAGGCTTTTTTTTTCAAACTTTTGCCGAGTACATCACTCAGGAAACTATCAAAAATCCTGAATCGAACCCACCCAACCACGCATCCACGCACACACGCAAAATAATCCTTCGCCACGACGTAGAAGCCCGCTACGAAAACGCCCTCCAAATGGCACGCATCCAACATAAAATGGGCATTAGAGGATCCTATTACTTCCGTTTTCTCCCCAAATCCTATTCCTCAGAAATAATTAAAGAAATTGCTGATCTCGGTCATGAAATAGGCTACCATTATGATGATCTGAGCGCCTGCAAAGGCAATAGGGAAGAGGCTTTAAAGCGTTTCCAACAGCATTTGGAAGAACTCCGCAAAATAGCCCCCGTCCAAACCATGACCATGGAAGGCGCCCCCTTATCCAAATACGACAACCGCGACCTTTGGAAACCCGAAACATCAGACCCAAAAAAAGGTAATGGAGTTTACCAACAACGAACAACGAACACCAAACACGGAACACGGAACACGGAACACGGAACAAAAAACACGGAACAAAAAACACCAAACACCCAACCCTACAACCAATACGGCATCCTCGCCGAACCCTATTTCGATATTGATTTCAATAAAATGTTCTATCTAACAGACACAGGCCGCCGCTGGGATGGCTGGAAAACCAGCGTACGCGATAAAGTTCCCCAACAGGCAGAATGGGTCAAAAAAGGTTTGGTTTTTCACTCTACCAAAGACATTATTCAAGCTATAGAAAACGGAAGGTCACTGCGCCGTGCTGAGGTTCTCGAAGCAAGCGGAGTCGAGATGAGGTCACTGCGGTGTGCTGAGCCTGTCGAAGTAAGCGGAGTCGACATGAGGTCATCGCGCCGTGCTGAGCCTGTCGAAGTAAGCGGAGTCGAGATGAGGTCATCGCGCTGTGCTGAGCCTGTCGAAGTAAGCGGAGTCAAAAGGTCATCGAGCGGAGCCGGCATTAGGTCATCGAGCGGAGCCGATATCAGGTCATCGAGCGGAGCCGAGATGCCGGATCAAATCATGATGACCTTCCACCCACAGCGCTGGAACGACAATGCCTTCCCTTGGCTCAAAGAGCTCCTCATCCAAAACCTCAAAAACCAAATTAAAAAACTACTCATAAAACAAAACTCCTAAATCCCAACTACCTGCCGTCATCCCAACCGCTGTCATCCTGACGACGAAGTCGGAAGGACCTATCGCCCCACCACCACCCGCCCAAACAACGCACAACCGCTGTCATCCTGACGACGAAGTCGGAAGGACCTAACGCCCCACCACCACCCGCCAAATCAACCCCGGCTTCGACTCCCCTCAGCCTCTGGTTGCAGCAATCTAACATGGTCACTGCGATGTGCTGAGGCCCTCGAAGCAAGCGGAGCCGAAGTAAGCCGAAGTGAGGACACTGAGCGGCCTGTGCTGAGCGTAGCCGAAGTAAGCCGAAGTGCCAATCTAACACTAATCTAACTCAAACACACCAACTCATGAAATATCAAGAGATTATCGTTGAAATCACCAATGAATTCATTGCTGTGATTACCTTAAACCGTCCCAAAGAGCTAAATACATTTAATAACGCGCTTGCTATAGAATTAAACCAGGCACTCATTGCACTTGATGCAGATAATGGTGTACGGGTAATTATTCTAAAAGGAGAAGGAAAACATTTTTGTGCCGGTATTGATTTAAAAGAATTCTCGGATAAGAACATTATTGAGTATAAAGAATGGATAAAATGCATGGAAGCGCCATTAGTAACCATGAGCAAGATAAAGAAACCAATAATCGCTCAGGTTCATGGTGTTGCGGCAGCCAATGGAGCAGGTTTAGTTGCAGCCGCTGATCTATCTATTGTATCAGAGAAATCACGTTTCGGATTAACTGCGATTAATGTAGGTTTAAACTGTATCGGCCCTGTAATTCCCGTTTCCCGTTCAGTAGGAAGAAAAAAAGCACTTGAATTATTGTTTTTTGGCGAATTAATTGATGCAGAAGAAGCCCTAAGAATTGGATTAGTGAATAGGGTTGTTCCTTCAGATAAACTTGAGGAAGAAACGAGATTATGGGCCGCTAAGCTAGCCGAAAAAAGTCCGATTGCCCTGCAGCTCGCAAAAAGCGCATTCTATTCCGCTAATGAGTTAGAATACAATAAAGCATTTGAATTTATGAATGAATCTTTTGCAGCTTTATGCACTACACAAGATGCCAATGAAGGAGTTAATGCATTTAAAAACAAGACAAAACCAGAATGGAAGCTTAAATAATTATGGCCTAAAAAGTCCATTAAATCCATTACCCTGCCCTTAAATTCCAAATCAAAAAAAACGCATAAAACGCAGCAAGCAAAAGCCCGTCATCCTGACGACGAAGTCGGAAGGACCTACCGCCCTCACCACGCCCGCCACCTCAATGCACAACGGCGGTCATCCTGAGGGCGCAGCCCGAAGGACCTCAACCACCTAAGGCCACCCGCCAAATTAACGCCGGCTTCGACTCCGCTCAGCCTCCGGGTAACCAAACAATAAATACCAAATAAACCACCGCCACCCGCCAAATCAAAGCCCAATAAAAACCAACAACCAACAAAATGCCCTATTACACCTACATACTCACCAACAAAAACAAAACGGTGCTTTATACAGGTGTAAGCAATAATTTAAAGCGTCGTTTAGAAGAGCACATCAGCAATGCAGAAAATAAATTCGCCTTCACATACCGCTATAATTGCCATTATCTGATTTATTACGAGCAATTCACAAGCATCAAAGCCGCTATAGCAAGGGAAAAGCAAATAAAAGGCTGGCGGCGCTCCAAAAAAGAAGAGCTAATCAACACCCAAAATCCCCAATGGCATTTCCTCACACCCCCAACATAATAACACCCCATCACCCAACCACCACCCGCCCAAACAACGCACAACGGTGTCATCCTGACGACGAAGTCGGAAGGACCTACCGCCCCACCGCCACCCGCCACCTCAACGCACAACGGTGTCATCCTGAGGGCAAAGCCCGAAGGACCTAACGCCCCACCACCACCCGCCCAATCAACGCACAACCCCGTCATCCTGACGACGAAGTCGGAAGGACCTGCTCCACCTAATGCCACCCGTCCAATCAACCTAACACCAATTTCATAAGCCAACCAAACAACTTCGCGCCCTTCGCGTCCTTCGCGGATAAAAAAAGCGTTGAGCGACTTGTGGTGCGTTGAGCTGAGCGACCTGTACTGAGCGTAGCCGAAGTAAGCCGAAGTAAGCGGAGTCGAACCAAGCGAAACAAAATTAGCTATTTACATCAGTGGCTTCGAGAACCTCAGCCACCGGTTACACCAATCTAAACCAATCCTGCCAACAAGCAAAAAAAATAAATTAACCACCCAACCACACCCGCCACCTCAACGCACAACCGCGTCATCCTGACGACGAAGTCGGAAGGACCTGCCACACCCACCGCCACCCGCCCAATCAACGCACAACGGCGTCATCCTGAGGGCAAAGCCCGAAGGACCTCAACCACCTAAGGCTACCCGCCAAATTAACCCCGGCTTCAACTCCCCTCAACCTCAGGGTAACCAAACAATAAATACCAAATAAACCACCGCCACCCGCCACCTCAACGCACAACGGTGTCATCCTAAGGGCAAAGCCCGTCATCCTGACGACGAAGTCGGAAGAATCTACCACACCTAAGGCCACCCATCCAATTACACCCCCACCAATTTCATAAGCCATCCAAAACAACTTCGCGCCCTTCGCGTCCTTCGCGGATAAAAAAAGCGTTGAGCGACTTGTGGTGAGCGGAGTCGAACCAAGCGAAACAAAATTAGCTATTTACATCAGTGGCTTCGAGAACCTCAGCCACCCGCCACCTCAACCCACAACCCCGTCATCCTGAGGGCAAAGCCCGTCATCCTGACGACGAAGTCGGAAGGACCTGTCACACCTAAGGCCACCCGTTCAATCAACCTAACACCAATTTCATAAGCCATCCAAAACAACTTCGCGCCCTTCGCGTCCTTCGCGGATAAAAAAAGCGTTGAGCGACTTGTGGTGCGTTGTGCTGAGCGACCTGTACTGAGCGTAGCCGAAGTAAGCCGAAGTAAGCGGAGTCGAACCAAGCGAAACAAAATTAGCTATTTATATCAGTGGCTTCGAGAACCTCAGCCACCGGTTACACCAATCTAAACCAATCTCCCCACCAATCTCTCCACCAATCCCCCCAATCTAAACCAAACCCCGAACAAGGTATTTTTAATAAATCAGGAGTTCAATACATAATATTTCAGAAAATCTTGTAGTGGATTACATAAAATACTATCTTTGAAGAAAAAATAATGGATCAACTTTTTGAGATAAGCAACCGATTAATTCATAGTGTAAGTAGTGAGTTTAAACGAGGACTTTATGCTGATATAAACTGGAGCAACCGTCTCATAGAAATTAAGGGTTCAAGAGGGGTAGGAAAAACAACCCTGATGCTTCAAAAAGCGAAGGAAAACCAGAAGAAGGGACATAATGTCCTGTACTGTTCGGCTGATCTTCCGTTTTTCTACAGTAATACACTTTTCGACACTGCTGACAGTTTCCGGAAGTATGGAGGACAAATCCTGTTTATTGATGAGGTGCACAAATATCCTCAAAAACAAAAGCGGAATGACTGGGCTCAGGAAATAAAGAATATATACGATGCAATGCCTGATCTAAAAGTGGTTTATTCAGGCTCTTCAATACTTCAGCTCTATCAAAGTGCAGGGGATCTGAGCAGAAGGAAAATATCCTGGATGCTGAATGGCTTATCGCTACGTGAATACTTGATTTACAATCAAAAAGCTGTTTTTAATAAGTTAAGTTTTTCAGACCTTATTAAAAACCACAGTGAGATTGCTGCAGAAATCTGCATGCAAATAAAAATTCTGCCCGAATTTCAAACTTATTTAAAAAGTGGATATTATCCCTTTTATAATGAATCGCCTGAGAGATATTATCAACGTCTCGGTGAAATTATCAATGTGATAATAGACACCGATATTCCTTATGTAAGCGAAATAACTCAGGAAACAGCGCATAAAATCAAACAATTACTTGCCGCTGTTTCATCCACGGTTCCTTATGCGCCCAATTTGAGCAATATGTCATCTCAGCTTTTTATTGCGGATCAGCGAACCCTGATAACTTATCTTAATTATCTGGAGAAAGCTGAATTAATCACAACATTAGGTGCGCGTGCAGTGGGTAATAAAATATTGAATAAACCTGCAAAAATATATCTGAATAATACAAACCTGATGTATGCCATTGATAAGCAATCTGTAAATTCGGGCACCATCCGGGAAACATTTTTTTTAAATCAAGTGCGTTGCGTATCGAATGTACAATATCCAAAAACTACTGATTTTTATATAGATAACAAGTTTTTTATCGAAGTCGGGGGAAAGAACAAGGCTAAAGCGCAATTAAGAGAGCTTGAAAATTCTTTTGTAGCAAAAGATGATATCGAAACAGGTCACACGAATGTTATTCCACTTTGGATGTTTGGATTTTTGTATTAGGATATGAGGGGGTTTTGGGGACGAAGGGACTTTAGAGACTGAGAGACGAAGGGACTTTAGGGACGAAGGGACTTTAGGGACGAAGAGACTTTAGGGACGAAGAGACGAAGAGACGAAGGGATGGATGGAGGTGTTTTATTTTAATTTCGTTAGCTTCTTTGGGATGATTCCTCTCCTGAAGCTTTGGTATCGTTGAGATGACGCTCACTTCGGCTTGGCTCAGTGGGAGTCGCCCGTTATTACCGCTTAGTGTAAAACTTTTGGGCGTTTTTTTTTGTTTTAGTACGGAAGTTTTTGAAAAAAACATTAGTGCATAAGCTAAAGAATAGCTACATTTGCTAATAGTTTAGTTTATAAACAACGTTTTTGTATGAAGGAAGATATCATTATTCGGAAAAAATACCTTGATAAGTTAATTCCTTTTATTGGGAAACAGCTTATAAAAGTGCTCACCGGTCAACGTCGTGTAGGGAAGAGTTATGTGCTGAAGCAAGTTATGCTTTATATCTCTGAAATTGATTCGGAGGCCAATATAATTTATATAAACAAAGAAGACCTTGGTTTTTCAGGAATCAAATCGGCAGATGATTTGAATGAATATGTCATTCAAAATACCCTGTCAGGTCGAATGAATTATGTGTTTATTGATGAAATTCAGGAAATCGAAGAATTTGAAAATGCATTGAGAAGCTTGCTTCTAAGTCCACATTATGATTTGTATGTAACGGGCAGCAATGCCAACTTATTATCGGGAGAATTGGCGACTTACCTGAGTGGACGTTATATTGAGATTGAAGTGCTTGGTTTATCCTATCCTGAATTTCTTGATTTTCAAAAAATCGATAACAATCAAAGATCGATGATGATGTTTTTGAAATATGGTGGTTTGCCCTATTTAAAGCATCTTGATCTGTCGGACGAAATAGTCTTTGGTTATTTGAAAGGAATATACAGCAGCATCATTTACCGAGATGTAATTATGAGGCAGGACATACGCAGTACTGCGTTTCTTGAAAATTTAGTTGTTTTTCTGGCGGATAATATCGGACAACTTTTTTCAGCAAAAAAGATTAGTGATTACCTGAAATCACAAAAAACGAATATAGCCACATCTCAAATAATTCACTACTTAACTCACTTATCCAATGCTTTTCTAATTCACAAGGTTCCCCGCTACGATATTGTTGGAAAACGTATTTTTGACATAGGAGGCAAGTTCTATTTTGAAGATTTAGGTCTTCGAAATGCAATTTTTCAATACAAAGTTGCAGATATGGGCAAAATAATGGAAAATGCTGTCTATCATCATTTAAAATACAATGATTTTAAAGTAAATATTGGGCAAATAGGAGCCAATGAAATTGATTTTGTGGCAGTTCGAAAAGGAGAAACACGCTATGTACAGGTTAGCTATCTGCTTCATGATGAAACCACCATTGCCCGCGAATTTGGAAATTTAGAAAAAATAAAAGATAATTACCCCAAAATGGTTATTTCGATGGATGACTTTTCGGGATCTACTTTTAAGGGTATTCAGCATATCAATCTGAGAGATTTTCTTTCGAAAAGTGATTGGGGGTAGGGACTGGGGGACTTAGGGACGGAGAGACTGAGAGACGGAGGGACTTTAGGGACTGAGAGACTGAGGGACTGAGGGACTTTAGAGACGGAGAGACTTTAGGGACTAAGGGACTTTAGAGACGGAGAGACTTTAGGGACGGAGAGACTTTAGGGACGGAGGGACTTTAGAGACGAAGAGACTAAGAGACTGAGAGACGGAGAGATGTGGGTGTTGGATTGGGTTTGTTTTTTGGGTTTTGATTGTTTTATAATAATGTTTTCTGAATAAAAATTGAATGGATTATGAAAATCAGGTCGCATAAGGATTTGGATACCTATAAATTGGCTTTTTAGGCTGGTATGGAAATATTTGAAATTACGAAAGGCTTTCCGAAAGAAGAGATGTATTCGCTGACAGATCAAATCCGACGCTCATCGCGGTCGGTTTCTGCGAATTTGGCTGAGGCATTCCGGAAAAGGATTTATCCAAAGTCATTTATTGCGAAATTATCAGATTCGGAAGCGGAAGCAGCAGAAACGCAGGTTTGGCTTGATTACTCATTGTCATGCAAGTATATAGATGAAGGTACTTATCAGAGATTATTCCAACAATACGACAATATCCTTGGGAAATTAGTCAATATGGCGCTGAGGCCTGAGAAGTGGAGTTATTAGGGGCTTTGGGGACGGAGGGACGGAGAGACTGAGGGACTTTAGAGACGAAGGGATGGAGGGACGAAGGGATGAAGAGACGAAGGGACTGAGGGAGGTGTTTTATTTTAATTTCGTTAGCTTCTTTGGGATATCTTCTCCCTCCCGAGAATTCGGGATCGATATGACGCTCCATTACGGAATTTGCTGAAAGGTAGAGGATTGAGGAAATCCCGCACAGCAGGGCAGGGGATGATGGAGCGTCATTCCGCAGCCAACGGCAAAGAATCCCAATAGGGGTTAAGCATTATTTCAAATCGAAGCAAAACACCTAACACCACCTGCACTGCGATGCGATGCATTGAGCTTGTCGAAATGTGCTGAGCTTGTCGAACCAAGCGGAGCCGAAGTGAACAGCCTCCCAATCTGTCTTATCATGAAATAGGTTGACACAAAGTTTAGTTAATAACTTTAAAAAAAACCTCATGAAAGAACGAAAAAGGATAAGTGTCTTATCATGAAATAGGCTGACACAAAGTTTAGTTAATAACTTTAAAAAAAACCTCATGAAAGAACGAAAAAGGATAAGACACTTCAGCGAAGCTTTTAAAATAGAGAAGGTTAAATTTTTGGAAGAAGGCCAGTATACAGTTAAGCAACTCAGCAAAATTTATGATGTATCGGAAACTGCGATCTATAAGTGGATACAAAAATATTCTGTTACAATAGCCAAATCTGAGAGAATCGTTGTGGAAAAAGAATCGGAAGGGGCAAAAACGATTGAATTGCTTCATCGCCTAGCAGAACTGGAGAGAAAAGTAGGGCAAAAGCAATTGCAAATAGATTATTTAGAGAAAATCATAGAGTTGGGCAACGAAGAAGTGGGTTTTGACATTAAAAAAAAGTTCGCATCAGGGCACTCCAATACTTTAATTCAATGAGAAAAGAATTAGGTGTTAGTATGGCCAATCTTTATATGATCTCAGGCATTAGTAGGCAAGGCTACCATAAATCTATACGTAAAGTCCACAATGATGGTATTTTATGGCAAAGGCTAAGGGAAATTGTTTTAGATGTTCGCAAAGATTATCCGAGAGCCAGTGCCCGAAAAATCCACTATATGCTCCGGATGGAAGGGGTTGTGGGCATAAACCGTTTTGAGAAATTTGTGACAATGCAAGGCTTGGGTGTCCCTCGACAACGTTCTTTCATTCGAACGACATATAGTGGGCCTACTTATTATCCTAACCGTATCAACGGGATTCAGCTTAATGGCATCAACCAGCTATGGGTAAGCGATATTACTTACTACATAACAAAGGAAAAAGTATTCTATATCGTGCTGATTTTGGATGTCTATAGCCGTCGAACAATAGGTTATACTGCCAGTAATAACATGATGGCCATAAACAATATGAAAGCACTAGAGATGGCTTTTAAAACGCGCCGGAAGTATAAATATAAGGGATTGATTCACCATTCGGACAAAGGCAGCCAATATATCTCAAGCGAGTATTCAAAAAAACTTAGTGCGGCAGGTATTGAGATCAGCATGGCGGGAACATGTCTGGAAAATCCATATGCAGAGCGCATAAATGGCCTTATAAAAAATGATTACTTATCAGTTTTTGCTATTAAATCACTTTATCAATTGCAAATGGCTTTAAAAAAGGCAGTTAAACGCTACAATAATTTTCCACATGGACAATTGGGCATGAGCAGTCCTCAAGGGTTTGAAAACCTCTTGGAGCAAATGCCGCAAGAACAACATCCGGTAATGCAATTATATGATTATGAAAAGAGCAAAGCAGAAAATGTAAAAATGGGTTTTAAAAGGCATGGAACCATGAAAATAGCTATAAAAGAAAAAACCGTAGCTTCGCAAAACAAAACTACGGTTAACCATTTTCCTGGATCGGATTATTCCTCGGAAGGTTGCTCCCCAGCAGAGCCTTCCTCCGCTTAACCGATTCCACAAAGTTGAATGAAATAAACTTAATTAACTGATGTTTCGCACAACACAAACGCTTAGAAACATTGAGGAAATAAGTAAAAAAAAGTAGCATGATTGTTTGTTAATTCAATGATTTTCATTAAATTAGCAGTGTATTCCAAAACACACAACCATGCTACAGCACAAAGATATTAATAAGTTGTCAGAATTAAAAAACGGATTTACCCAAAGCTGGGTCGAACCGGATTTTATTTATCGTTCTTTGAAATGTTTTTCATTTTCGAAGTTGAACAAAGGGCTTTGCCTTCTTAAAACGAAAGGCTACGGTTTTGATTGGGTCTTGAGCATTTTAATATCGCTTCCTTTTGTTGGCATTACAACAGTAAATAGATTGACAGGCTTGGTGGAAGCCAAAAAAGATGTCTTTTACAGGATTAAAAACAACTCCTCCATTAGCTGGCGTTATATCCAGTGGCTTTTTGCCTGTAAGTTCATCAAAATAACAACTAAGGATGTTGGCAACAGTCCCTGTCCCAAGTGTTTAATTTTTGATGACACGACCCTGCAAAAGGCAGGCAAATACATAGAGAAGGTTTCCTGTGTATGGGATCACATACAAAAAAGGGGCTTTTTAGGGTTCAAGCTCCTTGTGATGGGATATTGGGACGGAACAAGTTTTTTGCCCCTTGATTTTAGCATTCACAGGGAAAGTGGAAAAAACAAAAACAGGCCATTTGGCCTAAGGAAAAAAGATTACCGAAAACAGTTTAAAAAAAGAAGGACGCGCTACACACATGGATATGATCGATGCAAAGAAGCCGACCAAAGTAAGATAGAAAGCATGATCAAAATGTTTGGTAGGGCTATTTCTTATCGAATTAAGATCGATTATGTCTTAATTGATAGCTGGTTTACCTGCGAAGCAATCATTGATGCCGTAGCACAAGTCAAAAAACAAACCGTTCACTTAATTGGCATGTACAAAATCGCTAGGACCTATTTTGAATATAATGGTAATAAACTGACTTATAGCCAAATAAGAAACCGTCTTGGAAAACCCAAACGCTGCCGGAAGCTCAGGCTCTATTATTTGCAAGCAAGAGTCCAATACAAAGGCCACCAGCTCAATTTGTTTTTTACCAGACAGGGCAAAAATGGCAAATGGAAAGTGCTGCTGACCAAAGACATATCGCTTAGTTTTATAAAGATGGTCGAAATTTACCAGACCCGCTGGACCATAGAAGTTTTCTTTAAAGAGTCGAAACAGTTGCTGAGGATGGGCAGCTGCCAGTCAAATGATTTTGATGCCCAAATTGCAGACACAACCATTACCATGCTCCAGCACCTACTTTTAACCTTGCGCTACCGCTACGGTACTTATGAGTCGACAGGAGCATTGTTTGAGCAAGTGAAGGAAACTACCGCCATGCTGAAACTTAATGAACGTTTGTGGGGGTTGTTTGTTGAAATCCTACAAATATTGGAATGCCTGTTTGAGGTAGAAGACGAAATGACCATTCTTGAACGCATCATAAACAATGATCATGCACTAACTCAGATAAAAAAACTATTTGAGTTGGGGGTAGATATGGATAATGCGGCTTGACCAAAAATGGAATTTATAAACAACTGAATAATAGAATAATAAAAAATAACTCGCATCTTAACTTACATTATTCCTTGAAGTTAGCTAAAGTGCGAAACATGAGTTAATTAACAAATTGATTTATGAACAATTAGACAAAAAGTTTAGTCGTTTGTGTCAACCAAAATCATGATTGGACATAAACCAAACACTAAAAACCAAACACCATACAAAAACCCAAACTGTTAACACAAAGTGAACAAGTTTTTGAAAACCAAACAAACAGATTATCTATTTTTGCATTCTAAAGCTTGTCTGATGAAGAATATTCGATGTGTCGTCTTCGACTGGGGCGATACCGTAATGCGCGATTTCCCGGATCTGCCCGGACCTATGTGCTCCTGGACGCATGTCGAATATGTGCCCGGTGCCGAGGATGTGCTCGCTTTTCTTCATGCTTCCCGTCGTAAAATGGTCATCGCGACCAATGCAGGCGCTTCCGATACGGATCATATGATCAAAGCCCTTAGGAGGGTAGGCGCCGATCAATACTTCCACCATTTTTTTAGCTCCAAAGACCTTCGCTACGAAAAACCTGAAGCCCGTTTCTTTCGTTCGATTAGCAATACCATGATGCTCAAACCCGAAGAATGTGTCATGATCGGGAATTCTTATGAAAAGGATATTGTTGGTGCGAAAAACAGCGGTATGTTTACGATATTTTTTAATGAAAACGATCTGCCCGGCGATTTCCCTATGGCCGATTATATCATTACAGACTTGCTGGAACTCTTCTCAATCTTTCAAAAAAAGTAATTTATGCTGCGTTTTTTATATATATTGCTCTCTTTTTATATCGCTCTTACTTCCCTGTCTGCGCAGGATAATGCGAAAGTCGATTTTCGCCCACCACTTGATATTCCTGTGGTTCTATCCGGAACCTTTGGTGAATTACGGGGCAACCATTTCCACTCGGGCATCGACTTAAAAACACAGCAAGTGCAGGGGAAAGTTGTGCATGCTATTACCGATGGCTATGTAAGCCGCATAAAAATTTCTCCCTATGGCTATGGTAAAGCATTGTATATCAGTCACCCTAATGGTTATACAAGTGTGTATGGACATCTGCAGCATTTCGCCCCGGAAATAGAAAGCTACATTCGTGCGCAGCAATATGCACTCGAAAAGTATGCAGTGGATAAGTATTTAATGCCTGGAGAACTTATAGTCAAAAAGGGCGATACCATTGCTTTTTCGGGAAATACGGGCGGATCAATGGGGCCTCATTTGCATTTTGAACTGCGCAAATCGGCTAATCAGCATATTGTAAATCCGATGCAATTCGATTTCGGCCCTCAGGATGAGCATCCGCCTGTAATCAGCGGACTGGCAATCTATCCGGCTGCTGAAGGCTCCAATATTGATAGTGTTTTTCAGGAGCAATATTTTGATGTTCAGGGAAATATAGGTGATTACTCCTTAAAATCAAAGGATACAATTTCTCTCTTCGGCGATTTCTATTTTGCTGTCAAATGTTTTGATCGTTTGAATGGTGCGGCCAATAAGAATGGTGTATATTCCGTTTCTTTACTGATTGACAGCTTGCTGGTGTATCGCCACAGCATGGATGAACTTTCCTTCGATCAATCGCGCTACATCAATAGCCTGATCGATTATAAGGCTTATAAACAGGATAAAGGCTCTTATCAAAAAAGCATTCGGCAGCCAAATAATAAATTGGATATTTATAAGGTACAGAAAGATAAAGGTGTTGCTTCTTTTCGTGATGGTGCTATACATCATATTGAATATCAAATATCTGATTATAATGGAAATATCAGTTCATTGCCTTTTATCCTGAAAAGCGATTCAAGCCTAAACGGTCTGGAAGCTCCTGCTGATACGCTCGATTATGTGCTGGTTTTACCGGATATGCCCTTTCGCTTTGAATCGGATGGAATGCTGTTTTCTGCACCAGCAAAAGCTTTTTATGATACGGTGCGTTTCCGCTTTGCAATAGATTCTGCCTGTTCTCAGTGCATAGGTTCTGTATATAAATTGCATCATCCAACAACGCCTATTCATCGTTTTTGTAAACTGCAATTATATAATGTGGATATTGCGGATTCTTTGCGATCTAAACTTGTATTTGCATATAATGACGATGGGGAATGGCTGGCAAAAGGAGGGGAATGGAATGGTCAATCCTTTGAAACACGGATTCGCACATTTGGGAATTATAGCCTGATGATGGATACGGTTTCGCCGATGATTAAGGTGCGCAATGTGAAAAATGATACATTGATTCTTCATGCCGGATCTGTATTGAAAATAAAGCTAAAAGATGATTTTTCCGGCTTGGACTCCTATCGGTGTACGCTGAATGGGAAGTGGATTTTAGCAGAATTTGATGCGAAAAATGATGTACTCATCTATAAACCGGATGAGCGTATAAAAATAGGGGATAATCAGTTGCTTATTACAGCTGAGGATCTTTGTGGCAATAAAAATGAAGTGCAAATTATTGTACATTTTGAGGAATAGAGAACAGGTGTTTTTATCTGCAGCATTCGTTTTGCTGCTTTTTATAGGTAATGGGTATGTGTCTGGACAGCAAATTCCGGATACGACCTATAGTTGTAGCTATGCTTTTCGCTGGGATCCTGCTTCCTCTGCTTTCCAGCAGCACATTATCCGTGAAATTACAAAGGATAAGCTTAAAGGATTATCCAATACGCACATCCTTATGAATGTGGATGTTGCATGTGCAAAGGAGTCATATGATGAGGGAATATCTCAATTAAAGTTCTGGGTACAAGATATTCGTTTTTCAGGGGATAATGTTTTTCAGGATTTCCGGATCGATACCGTTTTATTTCCTCAGGAAATCCATATCGAATGCTTTGATCAGAAGAATAATGAAAATTTTATACTTCAGTATGATTCGCTGAAACTGCAATATACGCCAATTACGATATCTCATACTTCCTTAGACGCTGTGCAAATTTCCTGCGCCTGCAATCTCGTATATTCACCTGATGCCGCTGATGATTTTGATCGATATCTGCTTCAAATTAAAGCATATATGGGCGTGAATGCCCTTGTGGATGATTTACTTTTACATCAGGGGGATGGTCGGCCGAATGGAGTAGGGGATTTGCCTGAATTTTTGGCCAGACTGTCATTGCTGGGCCAATTAATCGAGCAAGTGCACAATACGGTTTTATGGACAAATCTTCATCAAGATCCTCAAAATTTGAAAAGCAAAATCGCCTCCTTGCAAGCTCAATATTATCAAAAAGTTGTACTCGCTGAATCATTGGCAAAGGATCATTCTGTTTCTTGGAACACTCAGGAATTTGCGGAACGATATGCTTCTTCTATTCTTTTTCTTGAGAATAATTTGTATGAATTTATAGAATTAGTCAATCCATTTTATAATCCCGTATTGTACCGACTGATGGACAGTATCCCTCCATTCCCTTGCGGTATGGAAACACACGATATTATAGGTGAAGTATTTGATTTTCAGCATGCTGAGATAGTGAAAGTTTTGATGGAAGAGCAATTGGCCAAGAAGTATACATCCTCTGCCAAAGAAAATTTGCGAAATGCTGATTATTCTGCCGCATTGGGTTGTGTGACGAAGGCTGAAAGACTACATCAGCCAAAAGGAAGTACAGAATTGTCCCGACTGAAGGCAAAATTGTTTTACGAAATCTATTTCTCTTATCTGTCTGTGGCCGAACAAAGCATTAAAATTGGGAATACTGCTTTTGCTACTGAATTTATTGAGAAAGCACGAAATTATCAGTTGTGTCATTCAAAAAGTATTATTAATCAGGCCTATGCAGATGTTATTGCGGAAAAATTAATCAATGCCCTGAAACAGCAGGCAGCCGCATTCTATAAGGAAAAGCAGTATTTGGAAAGTTTGGAGGCTCTACTCACAGCGAAAGATATCGCTGCAAAGGCCACAATCCCTTTAGAATCTTTACTGTATGAAGATTTACAAAAAACATGTCTGAAGATTTATGATCAGCGTATTGTGGATGCAATGCACTTAATGGATGAAAATAATGTAATTGCTGCTCGCGATAAATTTGAGGCTGCTGTTGCTTTTCGTGAAAAATATACTGCTCTTGTGCGTCGTGGAATTGAAGAGCAAATACTTCGGGATGCACTTTTACAATATAGATTATCTCAACTCCTCAGCAATATTTCTGTAAATAGTGGACAATTTATTTCGCAGCAAATCTACGACAGCTTACAGCAGATAAGTAGTTTGGCTCTGCACGATAGCCTGATTATTCAGCAAGCACAAAGTATTGCAGAAACAACAATTTTAGGGGATTTTGATTCTGCTTTTCGATCACTGTATCGTGGAAACACGAAAGATGCAGCTCGGGTTTGGGAACAAATTTATCCGCAGCTGGAATTTTTCCATTTGCAGCATGATTCCTTATTGGTTCATTATTCCGATTCATTGCGACATCAGCTTATGCTGGCGAAAAAATCAGAAGCACATAATAAATGGGCTCAGTTGCGCTTAAAAATAAATGCGGATTTGCAGCAGAATAATTTTATGGGTTTGGATCGTTTGTTTAAAGAATCGGAAACTTATCCTCATCCTGATTCTTTGGAAGTAAATGCAGATATGCTGATCGTTGATTCCTTAAAGTCTGTCTATCAGCCGATAATCGAATATACTTCTCTTTTAAAATCTGCCGAAATGGCGGTAGAAATTCACGAATTTCAGTTGGCATTGCATCTCTTTTTATTGTCTTATGAGAAAATACCGGAGCACAAAATTGCAGATATTGGTATTGCTCGAAAAAATATCGCTTCCTTTTTGAAGGAACGGAGCGATACAGCTTTTAGTTTTTATTCCTTGCGTTATTTTGTGCAGGAGAGGGCTTGGGAAAATGCCTGGACGAGCCTGGATGTTTTACGGGAACAAAATGTGGCATGCAGTCGGACAAAAGACTTCCAAGCGAAAATTGCAAATGCTATGGTGCAGAAGGATATTTATCGTCATAAAAATGCGACTCCTGAAAAAATAGCTGCGCAATACACAAATGGCCTGGATTGGTTCTCTTATTTTGAAAAAAGTTATATCCAACATTGGAAGAAACATCAGCCCATTTTTAATTGATTACTAAGTTCCCCCATTTTTCATTTCCCATTTTCCATTCCCTAACCACCAACCACCCCACCACACCCGCCACTTCAACCCCCAACCGCCGTCACCCTGACGACGAAGTCGGAAGGACCTAACGCCCAACCGCCATCCGTCAAATCAACCCCACCTTCAACTCCATTCAACCACTAATAACATCAATCTACTCTGGTCGCTGAACCTCGAAGCGCCCAACCCCTCCGCGAAAATCTGCGTAATCTGCGGGCAAAAAAAATTGAGCAACCTGTGCTACAATGTCCTATAATGTGCTGTGATGCGATGCATTGCGATGTGCTGAGCCTGTCGAAATGTGCTAAGCGTAGCCGAAGTAAGCGTAGCCGAAGTACCTGTGCTGAGCGTAGTCGAAGCAAGCGTAGCCGACGCGAAACAAGATCAAGCACCGCGACCCCCCCCCCCTCCGCGAAAATCTGCGCAATCTGCGGGCAAAAAAAATTGAGCAACCTGTGCTACAATGTCCTATAATGTGCTGTGATGCGATGCATTGCGATGTGCTGAGCGGAGCCGAAGCAAGCCAAACAAAAAAAACACCATCTTTGCAAAAAAAATAAAATAGCTTCATGTTCTATTTGCCCATTGCACTGCTTTTTTCTACCCTAATCCTGATTACTTTTAAAGTATTCGGGAAGCTTAAAATTAGTCTAATGCCTGCTGTTGTTGTGAACTATATGACTGCCGGTGTACTCGGTTTTCTTTCCGTTCCCGATGATTTCCAATTTCAGGGCCTTTTCGATTATTCATGGTTCCCATTTTCTGTTTTGACAGGCTTTACACTGATTTTTGTATTTCTTTTATACGGCACATCAGCACAGAAAGTAGGGGTGGCACTGACGACCGTAACCAGCAAAATGTCGGTGATTATTCCCGTGCTGCTTGGTTTCTTGATTATCGGTGACCGGATGAACCTGCTGAAAATAATCGGAATTATTATGGCACTCTTGGCCTTCTATTTTACCTTTCGCAAGGAAAAAGGCTATTCATTTGATCGTCGGAATATTGTATTTCCACTTTTACTTTTTATCGGTAGTGGCTCCAATGATTCTGTGATGAAGTATGCAGAACATTATTTCATTGGCAATGACCTTGTTGCTTATCTTGCAACGGCCTTTTCGGTTTCCATGATCTTTGGTGTGATTATTTTGCTCACCTTAATCTTTCTCGGAAAACAAAAATTGGAGTGGCGTGGAATTTTAGGTGGTCTGCTGCTCGGCGCATTTAATTGGTATTCAACGATCTTTTTTATTCATGGTCTGCGAGAGATGGATGTAAGCCTGTTTATCCCTGTATTTAATGCCGCTTTAGTAACAATCGCTGCGCTTGTGGGTTTCTTGATTTTTCGTGAGAAACTGCGTCCAATCAATTGGATGGGAATCGCAATGGCTGTAATGGCAATCTCGCTTATGGCCTTATCTTAATGGATTTAATCACCGGAGGTCGAGCGGAGCCGAAACCGAAGAAGCTGCGACCAATCAATTGGATGGGAATTGCAATGGCTGTATTGGCAATCTCGCTAATGGCTTTATCTTAATGGATTTAATCACCGGAGGTCGAGCGGAGCCGAGACCGAAGAAACTGCGACCAATCAATTGGATGGGAATTGCAATGGCTGTGTTGGCGATCTCACTAATGGCCTTATCTTAATGGATTTAATCACCGGAGGTCGAGCGGAGTCGAGACCGAAGAAACTGCGTCCAATCAATTGGATGGGAATCGCAATGGCTGTATTGGCGATCTCACTAATGGCCTTATCTTAATGGATTTAATCACCGGAGGTCGAGCGGAGCCGAGACCGAAGAAACTGCGACCAATCAATTGGATGGGAATTGCAATGGCTGTGTTGGCAATCTCACTAATGGCCTTGTCTTAATGGATTTAATCACCGGAGGTCGAGCGGAGCCGAGACCGAGTTTGTACGTTTGGTAGGATATCGGCTGAATTCTCGTCCTATCCATTAAAAAAACAAGTCTCCCGTTTTTCAAAATCCGAAGGATGGTGTTTTTATTAAATCCACCGCCGCCCCTGATCTATAATCCATACTTCCTGAACACAAATCATTCACAAAATAAAAAATACACGAAGGAATTCAAGCAATAAATTGCTAATATCTGATAATCGTTTATCTTTGGCAATTATTCCGTTGTGGAAAAAGTTCAGGCAATTTTGGATGAGTTGCTTTTTTTTATGAAAATAGTTATTGATGAGTAAAAACAGATACAGCCTAATTACAGGCACAGGAAAATATATCCCTACAAGGCGTATAAAGAATGAAGATTTCTTAACACAAGAGTTTTTTGAACCCGATGGCAGCCGTATAGCAAAAAAAAATGAGGAAATTGTAGAGAAATTTCGTGAGATTACAACGATTGAAGAACGTCGTTATATTACCGACAATCTTCTAACTTCCGATATCGCTTATGAAGCAGCACTCGATGCAATCAAAACCTCCGGAATCAATAAGGAAGAACTCGATTATATCATTGTTGCCCATAACTTTGGTGATGTTCAGTCGCAAGGAAACCGTACTGATATTGTACCAAGCCTGGCTGCTCGTGTGAAGTATAAACTGGGAATCGAAAACCCCGGTACTGTTGCCTATGACCTTATTTTTGGTTGCCCGGGCTGGCTACAAGGTGTGATTCAGGCAGATTATTATATTAAATCGGGTGATGCCGATAAGGTTCTTGTGATTGGTGCCGATGCTTTGTCAAGGGTTTCTGATCCCCACGATCGTGATAGCCTGATTTATGCCGATGGGGCAGGGGCTGCTGTACTCGAAGCGCGCTTCTCTGAGGAACCTCAGGGAATTATTGCACATAAAACTCGCTCGGATACAATTTTGCATTCCAAAATGCTTTTTATGGGACCTTCCTATAAGGATGATGAGGAAATCGCCGAAAACCTATACCTGAAAATGAATGGACGCAGATTATATCAATACGCCTTAATGAATGTGCCTCAGGCTATTAAGGATGTTTTGGATAAATGCGATATTCCATTATCAAAGGTGAAAAAAGTATTGATCCACCAGGCAAATGGTAAAATGGATGATGCCATTATCGAACGCCTTTTTAAATTATATGGGATCAAAGAAATGCCCAAATATATCATGCCAATGTCAATCGAATGGCTGGGCAATTCGTCGGTGGCTACTTTGCCTACTTTGCTCGATCTGATCATGAAAGACAATATGGAAGCTCATGAGCTTCTTGAAGGAGATTATATTGTGTTTGCTTCGGTTGGTGCCGGAATGAATATCAATGCAATGGCCTATAGGGTTTAATTTGTTGGTGGGGGATTCGAGAACCCCAGCTGCCGGATTCTGAACATTGCGATCTATTGGGGCTCTTCAACTGTCTATTTTGATATTGGAGGCATCGAACCCCCAGTTGCCCCGATTTTTCGGGTACTGAGTATACTGTATATTCTTTATAAGACCTTTATATTTTCCCTCATCAGGCAAAGGAAGTTTTTTTGATATCAAAATCGATGAGCATATTTTTATAAAAAGCATTGTTTTTTTAGGCTGTTTTTTGAACCCCCTATAATAGATGGTGTAGAAAATATAAAAATAATGCGAAAGCCTGAGAATAAAAGACTACCTTAGCGCAAATTTTTGATTTAAGAATGTGGACTTGTATTTATAAAATGGCTCCAAAAATCAAGCCGTTTATCATTGCCCTCTTTTTAAGTCCTTTTTTTTAGTGGGTTACGCCTGGCAACAGGAAAAATCTACTTTTTTTAGCGCTTGAATTGTATTTGCCTTCGGCATTGGTCGCTATTCGTTAATTTGGATAAACGGATGGCTTTGACCGGCCTTAAGGCTATATAAGGTTTATTTAGATCAGGAATTACGGATTGATTCTTGTTTCGATAAACAACCGAAAACAATTAATGCTAACGAAATCATTTTTATGAGGCAATTAAAAATATCAAAGCAAATTACTCAGCGGAACGAAGGCTCCATCAACAGGTACTTTCAGGAGATCAATAAGTATCCCATGATTACACCTGATGAGGAGGTTGAACTTGCTGTGCGCATCAAAAGTGGCGATGAAATCGCGCTGAATAAAATGGTTGTTGCTAATTTGCGCTTTGTTATTTCTGTTGCGAAACAATATCAAAACCAGGGTCTGTCTTTCCCCGATTTAATCAATGAAGGCAATGTCGGCTTAGTGAAAGCGGCTCAAAGATTTGATGAAACACGTGGTTTTAAGTTTATTTCTTATGCAGTCTGGTGGATTCGCCAGTCGATTATTCAGGCAATATCTGATCAAACTCGTATTGTTCGCCTGCCTTTAAACCGCCTGACTTCTATTCACAAAATTTCAAAAGCAATTCCATATCTCGAACAGGAATTTGAACGCGAACCGACCGAAGACGAATTGGCCGAATACCTTGATCTCAATTATGATGAAGTAAAACGGGCCAACGACATCAAAAAAAGACAGGTTTCTTTCGACAAACCCTTGAATCATGAAGGGGATAGCGAATTTAATCTCTATGACCTTGTGCAAACCGGAAATGTGCCTCCTCCTGATAATAAAGTAATGAGGGAGTCTTTGGCAACAAATCTGAACCGTGCGCTCAGTAAGCTCTCTTCGCGGGAAGCTGAAGTGATTTCAATGTCATACGGCCTCAGTAGTATGCCGGTGCATTCATTAAATGATATCGCCTTGAAATTTGATCTGACCTCAGAACGTGTGCGCCAGATTAAAGGAAGGGCCTTATTAAAACTGAAAGGATTACTGAAAGGAAAATATTCTTTTCTGGATTCATAATATTTTTGTATATTCATCAACGAAACGATAAATTAAAATTAAAAACATTTATGGGAAGATCACAAGAAACGTTTAACAAGAAAGAAGTACGCAACAAAAAGGAAAAGAAAAGAAAAGAAAAAGAAAAAAGAAGACTGGCGAAAAAGGATACGGACAAAAAGAGCAGCCTCGATGATATGATCGCATATGTTGATGAGAACGGGATGCTGACAGATACTCCGCCGGATCCGGATAAAAAGACCGAAATCAATGTGGAAGATATTGAAATCGGTGTGCCAACCCGCAGCGATGAGGATTTTGATCCAGTTAGAAGAGGAAGCGTTTCGTTTTTTAATGATAGTAAAGGCTTCGGCTTTATCCGCGACCTCGAAACAAAAGAAAGCGTTTTTGTGCACGTGAACAATGTGCTCGAAGAAATTAAAGAAGGAAATCTGGTAAGCTTTGAAGTAGAAATGGGTCCCAAAGGCCCTGCTGCCGTAAAAGTAAAACCTATTAAGTAAACGCAGAGCAAGGGCAGTATTTAGTCCTTAAATATATTGATCTTGGAGGACACCTGAACGAATAAAGGTGTTCTCTTACTCTGGTGATTCAATCCCCGGATTTTTGTATTTTTCATAATTACAGACTTATGGTTTTTGGGGGTTATCTCGAAAAAAATAGAAGGAATAGTTATGAGATTTACTCTGTGAATCCTATGAAACAGGAAAATTCCCTATGGCTAATTATCATGATAATAAAGAATTTATAGGCATTGATTTTGCTGCAAATGAAATTCAAATTGCTGAATACGAAGAGTGTAGCTTTAAACAGTGTAATTTCGAATCTGTAGATCTTTCGGGATGGTCGTTTATGGAATGTTCGTTTGATCAATGCAATTTTAGCAATGCGCGTTTAAATGGTACTGCTTTTAAAATGGTGTCTTTTAATGCATGCAAAATGCTGGGAATGAATTTTATGGATTGTAATCCATTCCTTCTGGCATTTGATTTTACAGACTGTCAGTTGAATCTGTCTTCATTTTTTCGATTGAAAATAAAACAAACCGCTTTTAAATCCTGCATTTTGCATGAAGTCGATTTTGCTGAAACAGATTTAAGCAGCTCCGTCTTTGCTGAGTGTGATCTGTATCTCGCTGTCTTTGATCGTACAAAACTCGATAAAACGGATTTCAGAACCGCTTCTAATTTTTCCATTGATCCGGAAAATAATAGCCTAAAAAAAGCCAGATTCTCTAAATCTGCTCTCTCCGGACTTCTACACAAATACGATCTGAAAATAGAATAATTCTACCGCCGGCGCGGATTTGCATACCTCCCTCCGCTGGCGCAATCCGTGCCTTTTAAACCCTCTTTGGATTAGTAAGCCCTTACCATCCATTAAAAATAATCTTATTTTTGCCCAACATACCAAAACCAAAATGCGATGAAGAATATTTTTACCCTATTGTTCCTAGCTCTGATTGCTGCGAATTTTATTTCCTGCAACGCCCCAAAGAAGGAAAAAGCCGAATTGCAAGCTTTTACTGCTGCACAAGTTTGTGAAGTGCCTGAGCGCCCTGCTGGCCAAACTGATGTTTTAGAGCTTGCTTGCGAACCTATTGATACCGTGCGTATTGCCTTTATTGGCCTAGGAATGCGTGGCTCAGGCGCTGTATATCGCTATTCTTTTTTGGATGGTGTGAAAATCGTTGCCCTTTGCGATGTCGTTCCCGAAAATGTAGAACGTAGCGCCAAACTCCTTGAGGAGAAGGGATTGCCTCCTGCAGATACCTATACCGGTGCAGAAGACTGGAAGAAAATTTGCGAGCGCGATGATATTGACCTGATTTATATCTGCACGCATTGGGATTTGCATACGCCTATTGCTGTTTATGCTATGGAGCATGGAAAACATGTGGCTACAGAAGTTCCGGCTGCGATTACTCTGGATGAATGCTGGCAATTGGTCAATACCGCTGAGAAAACACGCCGTCATTGCATGCAATTGGAAAATTGTTGCTATGACTTTTTTGAAATTACGACATTAAATATGGCTCAAAAAGGACTCTTTGGAGAAATTGTCCATTGTGAAGGTGCATATATCCATGATCTGCGTTTCCTTAATTTTGATGAAAAAGGATATTGGGATATGTGGCGTCTGAAGCATCTCGAAAAATACGATGGAAACACCTACCCAACTCATGGTTTAGGCCCTGTTTGCCATATCCTGAATATCCATAGAGGCGATAAAATGGATTACCTTGTGTCTTTATCTTCCAATCAATTTGGAATGACCGATTACGCCAAAGAGAAATTTGGTGATACATCGGCTTATGCCAAACAACATTATGAAAAAGGGGATATGAATTCGTCCATCATCCGCACTGCCAAGGGAAAAACGATTTTATTGCAACATGATGTTACCAGCCCTAGGCCTTATAGTCGTTTGCATCTAATCAGTGGGACTAAGGGCTTTGCGCAAAAATATCCCCGCAAAGGAATTGCCCTTGAGCCCAATGCCCATCATTTTTTAAATAATGAACAAATGGATTCTTTACTGGATGTTTATACTCATCCAATTGTGCGCGATATTGAGAAGAAAGCCAAAGAGGTTGGCGGACATGGTGGCATGGATTTTATCATGGACTACCGTTTGATTTATTGCCTGCGCAATGGTTTGCCCCTCGATCAGGATGTGTATGATGCCGCCGAATGGTCTTCGATTGTGGAACTTTCGCGCATCTCTAACGAAAACCAAGGGATGCCCGTTCAGGTTCCTGATTTTACCCGTGGAGCTTGGGAAAAACTGGATAAAGTGGAGTATTACCAGAAATAAACTTTTCCAAAGTTTTGCACTTTGGAAAAGTTTATTTCTTTGGAAAAGTTTAAAAAAAAAGACCGCATACACTCCTAAAAGCATACGCGGTCAACGGGAATGAAAGATTTTTATTAAAAGGCAATGGTCATAATATCTTAAGATATATGCTCATTGGCTTTTTTTAATATCTTGATTATAAAGCGCCTTCATCATAAGCTTGCTCACCATGAATCGCCATATCAAGCCCTGAATCCTCATCTTCAACGCTTACTTTTACAGGAGTAATCAGGTTGATGGCAGCGAGCATCAGATAGGTAAAGACAAATGCATAAGCGGAGCCAATAACAACTGCTACCACTTCTTTCATAAAGAAGCCCGCATCTCCTTCGAGAAGCCCAGACTGACCATTAATTGCTGCGGAAGCAAAAATTCCAAGCGCAATAGTTCCGGTAACACCGCCCATTCCGTGTACGCCCCAAACATCCAAAGCATCATCCCAGCCAAGTTTGTTTTTGAAATGTACTGCAATAAAACAAACAAGTCCGGCAACAATACCAATGATCATAGCGGCCCAAAGTGGCACAAAACCGGCTGCCGGTGTAATGGTTGCAAGACCTGCTACTGCCCCAGTAAGGAGGCCGATAAATTTTGGTTTGCCTGTTTTTACCCATTCAACAATTAGCCAGGTAATGGCTGCAAAGGAAGCAGCAACATCAGTATTTAAAAAGGCCAAGGTGGTGATCGAGTCAACATCCAGCTCACTTCCGGCATTAAAACCATACCAACCAAACCATAAAAGTCCTGTACCGATGGCTACCAATGGAATGCTGTTTGGAGAGCTTTGATGATCACGGCGTTTGCCAACATAGATCACCGATGCGAGTGCTGCAAAACCTGCTGTTGCATGAACAACAACGCCTCCGGCAAAATCAATAACACCCCATTCGGCAAGGATTCCTCCACCCCAAATCATATGTACAAAGGGATAATATACAAATAATTGCCATAAAACAAGAAAGATCAAATACGCTTTGAAACTGACACGATTTACAAATGCTCCGGTAATCAGGGCAGGAGTGATGATGGCAAACATCATTTGATAAGCAATGAAAATATAGGTCGGGTATTTGCCTCCTGCAGGGGCAAAAGCTTCATTAAATGGAATATTGTTAAGAAATGCAAAATTCAGGTTGCCAATAATGCCGCCTTCGCCACCACTAAAACAGAGTGAATAACCCAAAGTGACCCACATAATAGTTGTAATTCCCAAGGATACAAAGGTTTGCATCATAATGCCGAGAATGTTCCGCTTGCCGGCAAGTCCGCCATAGAAAAATGCCAGTCCGGGCGTCATGAGCATCACAAGACTGGTACATAAAATCATAAAAGTTGTTGCTCCTTCAAACATAGTATTGAATTTTATCTGTAATTAATTTGTTTAGAGTGAAAATCCGAATACGAAAAATACTTTTTCGTCCATTGGATTGGTGATGAGTGAAGCCTGGATAGGTAATGAGAAATGCTCCGTAATTTTTATTTCTTTGGATGCCGTTAGCCCAAGGTTAACTACGCCCATATATTTTCCATAAAAACCTGATTCACCAACATATCCTGTTTGTGTATCTGCTTTTTTCGGGGCCAAAAGATTCATTCCTAAGAAGAAATCGAGCGAAACGTCTTCTACTGCTGTAGAATATCCTAATTCGGCATAAGTAGAATACTGAATACCATCTTTTTGGTTGAATTCAGAACTTTTGGGATCGTCAATAATGCGTGCTGCATCAGCGCCATAAAAATTCACGGCAAGCAATAGGCTGATGGGAAGTTTTTCTGTGCCGTTAAAACTCAGGCTTCCTTCAAAAACATGACCTGTTTTGTCTTTATCATAGCAGAAATATTTATAATCGCTGCCTTCGACCGGAAAGTAATAGTCAGTAACTGTTGCCGTAAACATGTCCTTGGCAAAAGTATAGGATAGATAAAGGTCAAATTCCTGGGTAGTGTTGACTCCACCTGTTGAAAAAGCACCCCATGCACCGATTTCAAGACCTGCTATGCCCATACTCACGGATGGTTGGATGCTGGGAGCCACCCCACCGTATTGTGTTCCACGCCATACATAACGACTCATAAAGTCTGCCCCGGCATTAAAAGTAATCGGATTTCCCTTGTCCTGAGCCTGCATGCTTGAGCAGATGCCAAGAAACAAGAGAAATACAAAGATTCGTTGGATTTTTACCATAGTTTTTTGGTTTTTAGTTTATGCTACAAAACTATGATGTGATGTAAAGCGGGAACATCGGGAAAATGGCCTAATTTTTATAAGCAAAATGGCGAGAGGATAATAGGTAATTTACCTATGCAATGGATCTGTGGTTTGATCTCTATACTAAAGTAAAAATTTAAATAGTGCCTTTAGTGTCTTGTAATTCAATTTATTAAATATATTTTTATAATCCTCGCTTTCACTATTGAAGTGAATTATTTTGGGGGTTTACAACCGAATCAACTGATGCTTAATCGCATATTTCACCAAATCAACTGTTGACCGCAGATCAAGTTTTTGTAGGATATTGTTCTTATGGCAATCCACAGTGCGCACGGAAATGGAGAGTTTATCGGCAATTTCTTTATTGGTGAGGCCTTCGCATACCAAACCCACAATTTCCGTTTCCCTGGGCGTTAATGATTGTTTTTCTTTATTTAAATAACTGTTGATCAGCTTGTTTGAAATGTCTTTATTGTAATAATTTCCCCCTTCGTGGATGATCCTTACCGCTTCTATGAGTTCGTTATGGTCGGTTTCTTTCGGCAAATAACCCATTGCACCTGCCTCAATAGCTGAGCGGATAAAGCTTTCTTCCCGATGCATGGACAAGATTAGGATTTTTATACAGGGATATTCTTTTAAAATCAATCGGCTTGCTTCAATTCCTGAAATATCGGGCATGCTGATATCCAGGATAATCACATCCGGATGATGCTCCCTTAAGCTGCGAATTAATGCTTTACCATTTGCTACTTCATCAATAATTTGCATTTCCGGCTGGTCTTCCAGTATGGAGCGTAATCCTTCGCGAAAGAGCTGATGGTCGTCGGCAAGTATTAATTTTATCATGACTATGCGATTTTTTCAATGGGCACTATTATTTCAATAAAACAGCCTTTATTTGGTGGCGCTTCAATTGTGCATCTGCCTCCAAGTAGTTCGGCCCTTTCTTTTATGTGGTTGAGTCCGTTGCCTCGAATTTGTTCTTCTTGTTCTTTCTGAAAACCAATGCCATTATCTTTTATCGAAAGAAAAATATGGTCTTTGGTGCTTTTCAGAATGATTCGTATGCTGCTCGCTTCGGAATGGCGAATGGCATTGTTCAACGCTTCCTGACAAATACGGTATAGATAATTCTCGGTTTTTTGTCCGGCAGTCGCACGATATTCTTTATCGCTAAAATCGATTTCAATACCACTGATTTTCATGGTATCTGCTGCCAGATTACTGATTGCTTCAGCGATCCCGAATTCGGAAAGTACTGCAGGCATCAGATTTCTTGATATCGCCCGTATTTCGTTCAGTGCTTCACTAAATAGCCTTCTTATTTCTTGCACGGCATCATCCGAAATATCTGTATTTTGCCTGAAATACTGCTCCGTTTTGAGTTTTATGGCCAATATCGATTGCCCAAGTGAGTCGTGGATTTCCCTCGAAAGCCTTTGGCGTTCTATTTCCTGGCCATCAATCATGCTGCTGAGACGCAATTGCCTTTCTTCTTCGAGCCTTTCCGATTTTTCTTTCAATTCGCTGGTCATATGATTGAAGGCTGCTATTAAATCAGAAATCTCATCATTGCTTTCGATGGGAAGTACATGTCCGTAATTCCCTCCGGCAACCGATTCGGTGGCAGTACGCAGCTTTTTTATTGGTGATGCGATGATGGAGGAGAGTAAGGCAACCAATCCAAAGACCAAAAGGGCAACAATCAGTGAGAGGAACAATATGCTGCTGCGTACGGTATAGACAGGAACCATCGCTTCCTGTTTGTCGATTTCTGCCAGAATAACCCAATTTAATCCGGGAATATCTACAGGGCTATAGGAACTTAAAACATCAATACCTCGGTAATCTGTGATCAGGCTTTGTGCCGATTTCTTTGCAAGTGCCTCCCGAACGCCTTTTGTATCAACCTTGGTGTTAAAGGCAGCATTATCCTGAAATCGCGATGTGGATCGCATCAGTAAATCATCGCCTACGAGATAACTTTCTCCTGATTTTCCCAGTCCATTATGAGGATTGTTTTCAAACATAATGGAGTTTATTGCTGCGGTTGAGATATTCAATATCAGCCAAGCATCCTTGGTTCCCGGTATGTGTCTGCTGATTAAAAATCCTTGGTTTTCATGGTGTTGATCATCATAAAGTTCATAAATGCTGATGCCTGATTCCTCCACCATTCCTGAAATGGCCTTGAGTAATTTTTTATGATGCACCAAACTACACACTGCAGGAATCGAATCGAGTTGCATCAGAAATGTTGCCTGGTTTTTCGAGTAGATAAAGGCTTGTGTATAAAAATTTCCTGCTTGCAAATAGGGAATCATATATTTTTCCGCCAGCTTTTGTATCGCACTATCTTGGTTTTCGGTAAGCAATTGTGCCATTTTTTTGCTGTCTTCCATCGAGGAAAGGCTGATCAGGTCGTTTTTTCTCTCCCTAAAGAAATCCTCAATTCGTGTCTTTTTCTCAAAACGAAGGGAGGTCAGCTGATCAAAAGTGCGCTGCATCAGGGCGCTTCTTGCTTTGATATATGAATAACTGCCAATAATCGCTATGGTGATAAGCCCCATAAGCAGAAAATACAGCGTTAATCTTTTCGTAATAGAGAATCTCATAAACTAGCTTCGCTTTGATGCCCGAAAGTACAGTTTTTTTTTGTCCGGGCATAAAAAGGAAAAGGAAACAGAATTTTTAGTAATAAAAAAAAGCCGCTCCCCGAATGAGAAACGGCTTTATATAGCTCAACAAATAATTACTCCTGACTTCAATATGCATCAACCTATAATAATTTAATCCCCTCTAACTAAACATGCTATAAATTCCATATTCTCTTTTTTGGTAACGGATTACCGCAGTCACAAAAAATAGTCGAAGAATGAATGCAAATATAAAAACACGGCCTGAAAGGCCAATTCATTTCAGCCCAAGGCAACATCTTGGGCTGAAATATTCACACCAATTAGCGGGCTGAAAGTCCAGCATACAATAACCCAAAATAATCCCGGCGGGATTGAATGTTTATAGAACAAGTGCATTCGTACAATCCACGACCCCGGCGGGGTCGAATAAGGGTATGTATTTGATTTTTAAGGCAATATCAATTTTTTCATGGTTTTGGAACACTTTTCTTGAAGGCTCGGATTATCAAACCATAATGTCACCCATTCTGGGTTTGATCATGCGCTGCAAACCTAATTTTTATAATAATGTCACCCATTCTGGGTTTGGTATATGTTGATATTCCAATCTCACAAGGCCGATGGTTATCTATAATGTCACCCATTCTGGGTTTTACCTTACGCTGCAAACCTAATTTTTATAATAATGTCACCCATTCTGGGTTTGGTATATGTTGATATTGCAATCTCACAAGGCCGATGATTATCTATAATATCATACATTTCCGGGTTTACGTATCATTTTGAGCATTTTTCCAATCCCCCAATCCCGGCGGGATCGAATGTTTATAGAACAAATGCTTTCGTACAATCCACGACCCCGGCGGGGTCGAATAAGGGTATGTATTTGATTTTTAAAGCGCTATGTATTTCCTCTTGGTTTTGGAACACTTTTTTTGATGGCTCGGATTTTCAACCAATAATGTCACCCATTCTGGGTTTTACCTTGCGCTGCAAACCTAATTTTTATAATAATGTCACCCATTCTGGGTTTGGTATATGTTGGATTTCCAATCTCACAAGGCCGATGGTTATCTATAATGTCACCCATTCTGGGTTTGATCATGCGCTGCAAACCTAATTTTTATAATAATGTCACCCATTCTGGGTTTGGTATATGTTGGATTTCCAATCTCACAAGGCCGATGATTATCTATAATGTCACCCATTCTGAGTTTTACCTTACGCTGCAAACCTAATTTTTATAATAATGTCACCCATTCTGGGTTTACGTATCATTCTGAGCATTTTTCCAATCCCCCAATCCCGGCGGGATCGAATGTTTATAGAACAAATGCTTTCGTACAATCCACGACCCCGGCGGGGTCGAATAAGGGTATGTATTTGATTTTTAAAGCGCTATGTATTTCCTCTTGGTTTTGGAACACTTTTTTTGATGGCTCGGATTTTCAACCAATAATGTCACCCATTCTGGGTTTGATCATGCGCTGCAAACCTAATTTCTATAATAATGTCACCCATTCTGGGTTTGGTATATGTTGATATTACAATCTCACAAGGCCGATGATTATCTATAATATCATACATTTCCGGGTTTACGTATTATTCTGAGCATTTTTCCAATCCCCCAATCCCGGCGGGATCGAATGTTTATAGAACAAATGCTTTCGTACAATCCACGACCCCGGCGGGGTCGAATAAAGGTATGTATTTGATTTTTAAGGCACTATGAATTTTTTCATGGTTTTGGAACACTTTTTTTGATGGCTCGGATTATCAACCAATAATATCACCCATTCTGGGTTTTACCTTACGCTGCAAACCTAATTTCTATAATAATGTCACCCATTCTGGGTTTGGTATGTGTTGATATTCCAATCTCACAAGGCCGATGATTATCTATAATATCATACATTTCCGGGTTTACGTATCATTTTGAGCATTTTTCCAATCCCCCAATCCCGGCGGGATTGAATGTTTATAGAACAAGTGCATTCGTACAATCCACGACCCCGGCGGGGTCGAATAAATGTATATGTTTGATTTTTAAGGCATTATCTGTTTCCTCTTGGTTTTGGAACACTTTTCTTGAAGGCTCGGATTATCAAACCATAATGTCACCCATTCTGGGTTTTACCTTACGCTGCAAACCTAATTTTTATAATAATGTCACCCATTCTGGGTTTGGTATATGTTGGATTTCCAATCTCACAAGGCCGATGGTTATCTATAATGTCACCCATTCTGGGTTTTACCTTGCGCTGCAAACCTAATTTCTATAATAATGTCACCCATTCTGGGTTTGATCATGCGCTGCAAACCTAATTTTTATAATAATGTCACCCATTCTGGGTTTGGTATATGTTGATATTCCAATCGCGCAAGACCAATGATTATCTATAATATCATACATTTCCGGGTTTACGTATCATTTTGAGCATTTTTCCAATCCCCCAATCCCGGCGGGATTGAATGTTTATAGAACAAATGCATTCGTAGAATCTGCGACCCCAGCGGGGTCGAATAAAGGTATGTATTTGATTTTTAAAGCGCTATCTATTTCCTCTTGGTTTTGGAACCCTTTTCTTGAAGACTCGGATTATCAACCTATAATATCACCCATTCTGGGTTTTACCTTACGCTGCAAACCTAATTTCTATAATAATGTCACCCTCTTGTGATTTGCGGATAAAAAGCATTTCAAAAAAAAAGCCGCTCCCCGAATGAGGAACGGCTTTGTATATATCAATAAATAATTACTTATTATTAATAATGGTTGCTTGTGCAGCAGCAAGACGTGCAATTGGCACGCGGAATGGAGAACAGCTAACATAGTCGAGTCCTGCCCTGTGGCAGAATTCAACAGAACTTGGCTCACCACCATGCTCACCACAAATACCGAGCTTCAGTTTCGGATTTACAGAACGTCCCTTTTGGCATGCCATTTCAACCAATTGACCAACACCTGTTTGGTCAAGCGCTTGGAACGGATCCTGTGCCAGGATGCCTTTGTTGATGTATATCGGGAGGAATTTTCCTGCGTCATCACGTGAGTAACCGAAAGTCATCTGCGTAAGGTCGTTGGTTCCAAATGAGAAGAATTCCGCTACTTCAGCAATTTCATCAGCAGTAAGGGCAGCCCTTGGAATTTCGATCATTGTACCTACGAGATAATCCACTTTGATGCCTTTTTCTTCGAATACTTTCGCAGCAATTTCGCGGATGATTTCTTCCTGCATCTTCAGTTCTTTTACTGTACCGATGAGCGGGACCATGATTTCAGGTTTTGGATCAAATCCTTCATTCTTCAAATCGCAAGCAGCTTCGATAATAGCGCGTGCCTGCATTTCAGTGATTTCAGGATAAGTATTGCCCAAACGGCATCCACGGTGACCGAGCATTGGGTTGAATTCGTGCAGTGATTCCACTTTTTGTTTCACAACAGCTACATCAACACCTAGCTTTTCGGCCATTTCTATTTGAGAAGCTTCATCGTTAGGAGTAAATTCGTGCAGAGGTGGATCGAGCAGGCGTATAGTAACACCATATCCGTCCATAGCTTTGAGGATTCCGTAGAAGTCTTCGCGCTGGATTGGGAGCAGTTTTTCGAGGGCTACTCTGCGGCCTTCCTCATTTTCTGCTAGGATCATCTCACGCATTTTCCAGATACGATCGCCTTCAAAGAACATATGCTCGGTACGGCAGAGGCCAATACCTTTGGCGCCAAATTCGCGGGCAGTTTGTGCATCAGCAGGAGTATCCGCATTTGTTCTTACGTACATGCGGCTATTGTTTTCAGACATCTCCATGATTTTACCAAAGTTGCCTTCGAGCGATGGTGTAATGGTATCTACTTCGCCTTCATAAACAATACCGGTAGAACCGTTGAGGGAAATGTATTCGCCTTCTTTGATGAGTTTGCCATTGATTGTGAATTTCTTGCCATCTACCGTGATGCCGGCAGCAGAAGAAATACAACATTTACCCATACCACGGGCAACAACAGCAGCATGCGATGTCATACCGCCACGCTCAGTAAGGATGCCTTCAGCAACAGCCATACCTTTGAGGTCTTCAGGAGAAGTTTCACGACGAACAAGGATTATTTTTTCACCTCTTGCAGCCCATTCCTCAGCATCATCAGCAGAGAAAACAACTTTACCTGTTGCAGCACCCGGAGAAGCGGGGAGACCTTTGGAAAGTACATGTGCTTTTGCTAATGCATCTTTATCAAAAACAGGGTGGAGGAGTTCGTCAAGTTTGTTTGGTTCCTGACGGAGCAGCGCAGTTTTTTCGTCGAAATAGCCCTGGTCCATCATATCCACAGCAATCTTCACCATCGCGGCAGCAGTACGTTTTCCATTACGGGTCTGGAGCATCCAGAGTTTGCCGTCCTGGATAGTGAATTCCATATCCTGCATGTCTTTATAATGATCTTCGAGTTTTTGCTGAACTACATCAAGTTCTTTATAGAGCGCTGGCATGGCTTCTTCCAGTGATGGGAAATTTGCTTTACGGTTTTCTTCAGAAGTTCCGTTGCGTTCAGCCCAGCGGCGTGAGCCTTCAAGCGTGATTTCCTGTGGTGTACGTACACCGGCTACAACATCTTCACCTTGAGCGTTGATGAGGTATTCGCCATTAAAAATATCTTCACCTGTTGCGGCATCACGAGAGAAGCAAACGCCGGTAGCAGAATTTTCGCCCATATTACCATAAACCATAGCCTGAACGTTAACAGCTGTACCCCATTCTTCAGGAATTTTTTCCATTCTGCGATAGAGGATTGCACGTTCGGTATTCCATGAATCGAATACGGCAGTGATGGCACCCCATAGTTGCTCCCATGGATCATTAGGGAATGCTTTGCCTGCATGGTCTTTTACTACATTTTTGAATTGCGCAACAACACTTTTGAGGTCTTCGAGGGTCATTTCGTTGTCGGCATTATAACCTTTCTCGGTTTTCATTTTGTCAAGAACAATTTCGAAAGGATCGTGTCCGCCGTTTTTAGCTTCAACGCCCATAACTACGTCACCGTACATCTGAATGAAACGGCGGTATGAATCCCAAGCAAAACGGTCGTTTCCTGATTTTTTAGCAATGCCTTCAACAGCTTCGTCATTTAGACCAAGATTCAGTACAGTGTCCATCATACCGGGCATAGAAACCCTTGCTCCTGAGCGTACTGATACGAGACATGGGTTTTCTTTGTCGCCAAATTTACTGCCCATGATTTCTTCAATATTGCGGACTCCGGCTTCTACCTGTTCTTTGATCAGGCTTACCGCTTTATCTTTTCCTTCCTGATTGTAAATAGTACAAACCTCTGTCGTAATTGTGAAGCCCGGAGGCACCGGAACTCCAATAAGGTTCATTTCTGCAAGGTTGGCTCCCTTACCTCCGAGGAGGTTCTTCATCTTTGTGTTTCCTTCTGCTTTCTTGTCGCCAAAAGTATAAACATACTTCTCAGCATTTCCTTGATTTACCATTTATAATATCTCCTTTTAAGTTATGTAAATATGGATTTTAATGAGCGTTTTTTACAAACGTGCAAATTTAAGAAAAAATTACACAGCGATCTTAATTCAATGTTAATCATTGATTAAAATCCCTTTAAAAATTGTTAATAAAGGCTATTATCGCTCAATCTCTATCTCGTCGAGATGTTCTTTTAGGTATTCTTTGATAAAACGAATAACCGCCGGGTGGTTTACGGGAACACCATCGAGCTCCTTTTTTATTTCCCTACTATCAAGATCCATGCGCCCTTTTGTAGTGATATGCCTGTACTGAAATTCAATATCTGGATAGGAACTGATCAATAAGGCAATGGTGCTTTCAATGTCACCAATAGGAGGGCGGTCGATATGCGATAAGCCAAACTCAACGCTAACAATGGTTCCTTTTCCCAATTCGGAGGAGATCTTAAAATTGCCGCCACTCATTTCTGCATTCTGCCTGAATAAGGATAATCCCATGCCTACTTTACGTGTGGTGCGGCTGGTCACATAGGGATCACTGATATTTTTTAGCATTTTAGGATCAATGCCTCTGCCATTGTCTTTAACGCGGATTTGATATGCGTCCCTTAGTTTATTTTCCCAAAGGAAAAGGTCGATTTCATTGGCACCGGCTCGGACACTGTTTTGGACGATGTCCATGATATGGAGCGATAGGTCTTTCATAAATAATAATGCTTAGCCGATCTCAACTCGGCGTCCGTTTGTGTTTTTAAAGGCCATTCGTATTTCTTCAAAGCTTGCTTTTTCGAGATAAAAGCGCGTGAAAACTGATCCCAGATCTTCAGGATAATGTGCATCAGAGCTTTGTATAAAGCGGAAATGCGATAAATGCGGATTTTGCTTTAAAAAATCTTTCAGCTGCATATGCTTGCTGATTTCAAGGGCGTCGGCTTTGATATCGGGCGGAATAAAGCCCAGCTGGCTGATCATGCTAAAGGCTTGTCTGTTTACATGGGCAGGAATAAAAAGCCCATCGAGTTCATGCACTTTTTCCTCAAGCTCGTCTAAATTTTTATTGATGCCTGATATTAAAAGCCAAGGAATTTCCTCCACAATCATCTCTTGTTCATCAATAACCACCTGATAACCAAATTTATCAGGATTATTATCTATTTTTTGGATGTTTTGATCTAAGTATTCTTGAAAGGCATCTAATGTGTGCTGATGTTCAAAAAATGTCAGGCAATGTACCTCTTCTTTGCTTGTAACTTCAGCGCCCTGCAGCACAAAAATGCCTTCTTTTGCGGCGAGTTTTTTTATAAGTCCCGATTGCTTTGTGCTGTTATGGTCTGTAATGCCAAGAATATCAATATTTCGGGCTTTCGCTAAAGCCACAATGGTTGCGGGGCTCATGTCGAGGCTTCCACAAGGGGAGAGGATGCTGTGTATATGCAAATCTGCCCTAAATTCGTGCATTATTTCTTGCTTTGAAGCAGTTGGTAAATTTTCCCGCTGATCTCAAAACATTCGTCGCTAGTGCTTATAATTGGGATTCCTTCTGTTTCGCTTTGCTTGATGGTGTCCGCTTCGGGCATATTGTCTTTCACCAAAACCACTGCGGCAATATCTTTTAATGAAGCAATGGCCATTACATTTTTATGTGTTTGCAAGGTAACCCAGATGGTATTTGCATTGCAATTTCCCATTACATCACTAAGTAAATCAGAAGAATATCCTCCGTAGACATCGTTTTCGAGTCCGCTTTTGCCACTAATTACCTTGAGGTTTAATGCCTCAACAATATCTTTTACTTTCATAAAATCAATGTTTTATAATTTTATCGTCACCCCAGATATTTCTAAGGCTGTCTTTATTTGTTTTTTTGCGTTGAAGAAAAATGCAATTATTTAATTCTGCCATTCCTTGTACTACATCTTCGGCATGTGCCTGACAATTAGGAGCTCCACAAGTACCACAATCAACATGGGGAAGGATTTCCATGATGCGGTTTACTTCCTTCATTTTTTCCATGGCGATGCCCATATCTTCATCGAGTTTCATCATCGAACGAGGATGAATAGGAGCAATATGGATATTTTCTTCAAGAAATTCTTTGTAGTTATGTAGTCCGGGGTTTAGTTTTTGGTATTTTGGGTCGTTCAAGCGTTCTTTAAACTTGTCTGCCCGCTGATTCATACGTTCAGCAGTTAGAAAACGGTTTTGAACATTAAGCACTCCGGCGGCACAGCTTTGGTCACAAGCCCTTAATTCCAGAAAGTCTATATCGCTAATTTCTTCGTTTTCCATTTTCTCGAGAAAATCGATCACATTGTTGATTCCATCAATTGATAATGATCTGCCGGGCACATTAGCAGCTTCGCCACCGGTAAGGCTCCATTTAATGCTGATATCAGAAATTTGCTTGATGCCGGGAATAATGCAGCTGGTTTTTCCGGAGCGTTTTATAGCCGTATATACCTTATTATATATATGGCTCATATTTAATGCGCCTGTAATATCTGATTTATCTTCGCCAACAGGACTTTTTACAGCGGCTATTTTTGCTGCACAGGGCGTTACATAAAAAATACCGATGTCCTTTTCGTCTATGCCCATTTCCATAAGCCTTTTTTTATAGAAAAGTGCTGCAATATCCACCGGAGGCTTCAGCAGCATGATATGATCGGTAAGTGTTGGGAATTTTACCTGTATTAGACGAACAACAGCCGGACAGAATGAGGAAATAACCGGTTTAGCACAAGAATTTTCTTTTAAATACTCCAACATTTTTTCCCGGAGGAAATCGCCTGCATGTTCTACTTCAAAAACATTGGTAAAGCCCAGCTCCATCAAAGTGCTATAGACTTGCCTTGTATGGATTTCGGGAGGGAATTGTCCGAAAAGAACGGCAGGGACTAAAGCAATACGATATTTATAATCAAAGATCTGTTTAAAAGGGTCTTGCTCAATATAAATTGCATTCACTGGGCATACCCTAAAACACTCGCCGCAATCCACACAACGATCTTCGAGTATATTTGCTTTTCCACTGCGAATACGGATGGCTTCGGTCGGACAGGTCTTCATGCAATGCATACATCCGATGCACAGTTCTGGATTAACTTTTAATGAATGAAAAATACCGTCCTTTTTCATAATTAATCTGATTAAAGAAGCACCTCGAGGAAGAGTTTTGTTCCTTTTCCTACGATGCTTTCAATTTTCAGCGAATCTACATTTTTTTTGATGTTTGGCAAACCCATTCCGGCACCAAATCCCATTTCACGGACCGATTGGCTTGCTGTAGAAAAGCCTTTGGTCATGGCAAGGTCAATATCAGGGATTCCCGGACCTTCATCTTCCAGTTCCATAGATATTTTTTGGGGACTGATGCTTATTTTAATGCTTCCTTTGTAGGCATGGGCAACAATATTGACTTCAGCTTCATAGAGGGAAATGACGATTGGGCGGATTTTTTCCGGGGCAACGTTGAGTTGTTTCAAGACTTTTTTCACCTGTCCGGAAGCAAGTCCGGCAGTAGTAAAATCGCCTCCTATCACTTGAAAGTTGAGTTCCATCATTAGTACACCTCCTTAATACCTGCCAAATAGAGCATTCCTGAAGTTTTAAACGCGCTGGCATCGCTTTCGAGCAGACAGATACCTAGTTCGTTTGCCAGTTCGATCATTTCAGCGCTTACTTTTTTTCCGCGGGCGAAAATAATGCACCCAATATCAGCAACATCTGCTGTGCGTATGGTTTGCAGTATTGCCAAGCCGGTGATTAGCAATAGATTCTCCTTTTCTACCATAAGTACATCGCTCATAAGATCGGAAGTAAAGGCGTACTCTAATTCTAAAGCGGGATCGGTCTCGTTAAGGATGCGGCAATTTAGAAGGTCCTGAATATTTTTTATGTTCATAAGCAATATAAAATGGCCATAAGGGCATTAAAACAATGATTAAAAGTACGCTATAAAGCAATAAGACGGCAAAGATAATACTTGCTTTTCAATTAACAAAGAGTATTGTTAAATAATTAACAGTGTTATAAAAATAACAGAGAAGGAAGATTTACATCATTTTTACAAAAAAAAAGCGAAGTGAAGCTGATTTAAACGATTAATAGACAGGACTTAAATGAAAAATTAGAATTTAGACTAAATATAAATACTCTTTTTGTCTCATTTTTTGGTATTTATAACAGAAGGGGTAAAAAGGATAGTTATACTTTTGAGCCACTTGTTAATTGAATAACAATAAGAATTTGAAAATTCTGAACAAACGAATAATTAAAAGAAACTTTTTAGCAAAACACTAAACGGAGGTTTACATGTCGAATACAGAAAGATTAGTTAAAGAACTGGCAGATAAGCACGGTCGCGATCGCAAAGCGCTAATGCCTATACTGCAGGAAATTGTTGAAACCCACAACTTCCTTACCGATGAATCAGTCATAAATGTTGCCAGAGAGCTTGATATCTCTGCTGCAGATGTTTATGGTACTGCTTCCTTTTATACATTTATCGAAACTCGTGAACTCGGAAAATATGTGATCCGTGTTTGCAAAACGATTGTTTGCGATATGAAAGGGAAGAATGCAATCATCGAAGCATTGGAAGAAACCCTCAAAGTAAAAGTGGGGCAAACTACACCTGATAAGAAATTCTCCCTTCTAACCACCAATTGTCTGGGTTGGTGCCATAAGGGTCCTGCTATGCTCATCAATGAAGATGTGTATACCGAACTAACACCAGAAAAGGTCATTCGCATTGTTGAAGAATATATGCACAAATAGACCACAACTCAAATTAACGTTTTATTAAATTTAAAATTGCAAGAATGAAAAGCCACGTAAAAAGAGTTGACTATATCTTCAAAAAGGATGTTGAATGTATTGAAGTCCTGAAGAAGAACATGAAACTGGATAAGGATGAGTTTATTATGGAACTCATGGATTCCGGTCTTAAAGGCCGCGGTGGAGCAGGTTTTCTTACCGGATTGAAATGGAAATTCGCTAAAGATGCTCCAGGTGAAGATAAATATGTGATCTGTAATGCCGATGAAGGTGAACCAGGCACTTTTAAAGATCGTGAAATACTGGATCAGGTTCCTGAAAAAGTATTCTGTGGTATGGCTTTATGTGCCCATATCATTGGTGCCAAAGAAGGCTATATCTATTTGCGCGCCGAATATAAATTCCTCGTTCCTAAGCTTCGCGCTGTAATCAAGAAATTAAATTCAGAATTTAAAAAACTCGATTTTGATTTTACCCTAGATATTCGTTTTGGTAGTGGTGCCTATGTATGTGGGGAAGAAACTGCCCTGATCGAATCGATGGAAGGTAAACGTGGTGAACCACGCAATAAGCCTCCATTCCCGGTTGTTGAAGGTTATCTGGGAAAACCAACCGTAGTAAATAATGTAGAAACACTGGTAAGCAGTTTGCTGATTGCTTCTATTGGCTATGAAGAATTCAAAAAATTAGGTACAAATGATTCTAGGGGAAGTAAATTATTCTCCGTTTCGGGCGATTGCTCTAAAGAAGGAATCTTTGAACTGGAACTCGGTATGACTGTTGCCGATTTTGTTGATGAATTTGGCGATGGCGATACGAAAGCTGTTCAGGTTGGTGGCGCTGCCGGTTTCTGCGTCCCCCGTAAAAAGTTTGAGGATACAATTATTGGTTTTGAAGGCATCCCAACGGGTGGTTCCATGAAAATTTTTAACAGCACACGCTCTATGTTCAATGTGCTGCATAATTATCTGGAATTCTTCGAAGAAGAATCTTGCGGACAATGTACTCCCTGCCGCGTAGGAACCCAACAATTACTCAAAGGTGTGATGGCCGTGAAAAGAAAAGAGCGCCCACAAACATATCTTGATGAATTGGTAAAACTGGCCGAAAGCATGCGCCTCGCCTCAAAATGTGGCCTGGGTCAATCCGTAGGTAATGCTTTTATTTCCATTATTGAGAACTTCAGGGAAGAAATCGTTTATTAATCAACAACATAGGAGATTGCAAAATGGCAAAAATGGTAAATTTAACTATAAATAATATCCCGGTAAGTGTTCAGGAAGGAACAACAATACTGGAGGCTGCCCGTCAGCTGAATATCCGCATACCTACTCTATGTTATCATGAAGACCTTTGTGTGGCCGGTAACTGCCGCGTTTGTGTTGTGGAACAGGTTGGTGCACGCACTTTACAGGCTTCTTGCGCTGTGCCTGTGCGTGATAATATGCAGATCTTAACAAATAGCTTAAAAGTGCGTCAGGCACGGAAGCATATTATTGAACTTTTGCTCTCGGAACATAATGCCGATTGTACAAAATGTTTTAAAAATGGTAAATGTGAACTGCAAGACCTTGCTAACGAATATCGAACAGGTGATCACGTCTTTTTAGACCTGATTTCTGAACGTGGCCACAGCATCGATATGTCGTCGCCTTCTATTATGAAAGACGATAGCAAATGTATCCGCTGCCAGCGTTGCGTGCGTACTTGTACCGAGCTACAAGCAGTAAGTGCTTTAGCTGTTGCTCATAAAGGATTTGAGATGAAGATTTCCAGCTTCCTCGACAGACCAATGAGCGAGGTTGTTTGTACAAATTGTGGCCAATGTATCAACCGCTGTCCTACTGGTGCTCTCGTTGAGCGCAACTATATCGAAGAAGTATGGAATGCAATTTACGATCCAACAAAACATGTTGCCGTACAAACTGCTCCTGCTGTTCGTATTGGTTTGGGTGAAGACCTTGGTTACGAACCCGGTGAGCGTGTAACAGGGAAAATGGTTTCTGCACTGCGCCGCTTAGGCTTTGATTCTGTTCTTGATACAGACTTTAGTGCCGACCTTACCATTATGGAAGAAGGAACTGAGCTGCTGACCCGCCTCAAAAAAGCTTTGGTTGATGGTGATCCTAATGTGGCATTACCAATGACTACCTCTTGTTCTCCAGGCTGGATCAAGTTTATTGAACATACTTTCCCTGAGTTCCTGCCCAATGTTTCTACCTGTAAATCACCACAACAAATGTTCGGTGCTTTGGTAAAAACCTATTATGCGCAGAAGAAAAATATCGATCCTAAAGACATGGTTTCTGTTTCTATTATGCCATGTACTGCAAAAAAATACGAAGCAAACCGTCCGGAAATGCGCGATAGCGGATATCAGGATGTGGATTATGTTTTAACAACACGTGAATTGGCCATTATGATTAAGCAGGCCGGACTCGATTTTATGAAGCTTCCCGATGAAAAATGCGATAGCTTTATGGGCGACTCTTCAGGTGCTGCTGTAATTTTTGGTGCAACAGGTGGTGTAATGGAAGCTGCCCTTCGTACTGCTTATGAAATTGTTACAGGTCGTGAAGTGCCATTTGAAAACCTGAATATCTTGCCTGTACGTGGTTTGGAAGGTGTGCGTGAAGCCAGTGTTACTATTGAGGGATGTGTACCGGATTGGAGCTTCCTCGAAGGTGCAACATTAAAACTTGCTGTTGCTCATGGTCTTACAAATGCTAAAAAAGTGATGCAGGCTGTTAAAGACGGAAAAGCTGATTATCATTTCATCGAAGTAATGGCATGCCCGGGTGGCTGTCTTGGTGGAGGTGGTCAACCTATTCCAACGAGCCCCGCAATCAGGGAAAAACGTATGGAAGCAATTTATGCTGAGGATGAAGGACTGCCAATCAGGAAATCGCATGATAACCCTGAAATCGCACAAATCTATAAGGAATTCCTCGGGGAACCCCTCGGACATCGTTCGCATGAATTATTGCATACCCATTATAAACCAAGGAAAAGGTATTAGCAGAATACAAGCTGTTGCTGTCTAAAAAGCAGCAACAGCTTTCACTGATTTTGAAATTAAACGAATTATCGGTTATGAGTACTAAAAAAATATTATTGGTGGACGATGATGTGGATTTTATCTTCATCCAAAAAGCCATACTGGAAAAAGAAGGATATATTGTTGTTACAGCTTGTGATAGCCATGAGGGCATGATTAAAGCCAAAGAAGAACGCCCTGATCTTGCTATTTTAGACGTTATGATGACAACGGATCAGGAAGGTTTCGAAATGGCAAGAGCCATGAGAAAAGAAGCTATTTTTGAAAAATTACCCATCATTATGCTCACTAGCGTTGACAGTATTTCCGGCCTGAACCTTAAAGAAATGGCAGGCGATAAAAAATGGTTACCCGTGGATTCTTTCCTGGATAAACCGGTGCAACCAAAACGATTACTTGAGGAAATCGATAAACTAATTGGTTAAGAGTTTATTAGTTTGGCCCGGCTGATATCAAGCCAGATATCGCCGGGTTTTTTCTATTTCTGTCATTGGCATAGCAAATGTCTTTATATTTGCTGTGTCATTTTTGTGTTTCTACGAAATAAGAAACAAAGACTTATTTTCTTGATGATCAAGAAATAAATTTTCAACCGATATTAAATCTTCTGATTATGAAACGCACTATTGTTCTTGGAGTAAATATTACAAACCGTGTACAGGATGCACTTGCTGTGCAGGATTTATTCACAAAATTTGGTTGCTCAATCCGCACCCGCCTTGGCCTGCATGAAGTTGTTGATAATCATTGCGCCCCCGGTGGGCTTATTCTCCTGGAGTTGAGCGGTGATCCAATCGAAGCCTCAAAACTTGAGACTGAGCTTCTTGCTATTGATGGTGTTGAGGTGCAAAAAATGATTTTTAGCGAATAATCTCCCATTAAAATGCTTTATAGGTATTTTTTGCGCCTGTCTTATGATGGTGGCTTATACCATGGATGGCAGGTTCAGGAAAAAGCTGTGTCTGTTCAGCAAAAACTGGAGCAGGCATTGAGTATTGTTTTTGACCGTCCAATGCGTATTATGGGAGCAGGCCGTACAGATACTGGTGTGCATTCCAGTGATTTTTGGGCACATATTGATTTGATAGAGCATCCTAATTTGGAACAAAAACAGCAATTAATCAATCAGTTGAATGCCCTCCTTCCGGGTGATATTGTTGTTTATGGCATATACAGCATGAAAGAGTCTGCTCATGCACGCTTTAGTGCTAAATCACGTACCTATCAATATTTTATTAGCCCTGAAAAGGATGTTTTTTTTCATGGATATACCTATCATTTGTTTGGTGCAGTGGACTATGCTTTGATGAATGAAGCGGCACAAATTTTATTCGATTATAAAGATTTTACTTCTTTTTCTAAACTCCATACTCAGGTGAAAACGAATAATTGCCGTATTGATAAAGCGATTTGGGAAAAGCATGGCCCGTATTGGGTGTTTACAATAAAAGCGGATCGTTTTTTGCGCAATATGGTGCGTGCAATTGTTGGTACCTTGCTGGAAGTGGGCAAAGGGAAACTCGATCTCGCTGCTTACCGAAAGGTGATTGAATTAAAAGACCGTTCAGCAGCCGGCTTCTCTGTTCCGGGTCGTGCGTTATTTCTTACCGATATTGAATATCCACCGGACTTGTTTATCGATGAACCATCATTTTTTCCAACACCTCCAAAACCTCTGGAGATTTTTTTGCCTTTTGCTTGATTAAGTGGTTCTGATAGTTAAGTAGGGAAGTAGGTGCGACTTCGTTACTACCTAACTACATAAATGCGTACCTACCGAAAAATAATACAGGCAATAAGATCAAGATAAAAAAAAACTCGCTCCTTATTTCATAAAGATTCTTCGGTATTTCTAAGCATCCCTTTCACATGATCGAAATCCCCATCTGTTGCTTCCGGCTGAAGTCCCAGTATATTGGCAATTAAAATATACAAATCAACATTATTAAAGCTTGGCTGGATGTGGTTTTTCTTAAAAGCAGGGCCATAAGCGTAGAAAATGGCATGCATATCCGTATTCTGATTGTCATAGCCATGGGTGCCACCGGAAGCGTATTTTTTATTTGTGCTCAGATCAACACTCCAAGCGCTATCGGCTACTACATTGATATCCAAAACTCTTGGATTACTACCGTAATGAAGCCGTTGCGGAATTTTCTCGGCCTTCCAAGCTTGGATATGTGCTGTTTGTTTGAGAATATCCATAATGCTGTCAATGCAGCCTTCTTTGGCTTTGATATTAAATGCAGGATTTCCTCCTTCAACGGTCTCAATCCAGTTTTTGGGAATTATTTTATCAAGATATACACAGCTGTCCGGATAAATAGGCCCCATACCATGATCAGCGGTCACAATTATATTCAGGTCTTTTGCATTCGGTAACTGACTAATTTTGTGATTGAAAACCCCAATCAGGCTATCGAGGTAGCGCAATGTTTTTCTGGTTTCCGGTGCTTGTGGGCCGTACTTATGACCAACGCCATCGGGTTCATGAATATACCATGTGATTAAATGTGGGCGTTTTTCTTCGGGCAATTGCAGCCACGAAATAACTGAGTCTATGCGCTGCTCAAAAGGAAAATGATGTTCGTATTTTTTCCAAATGCTTGGCTGTATCCCTTTGATTGGAGTTTCGGAGCCAACCCAAAAATAACTGGCCGATTTCATACCTTGTTTTTCTGCAGTAACCCAGATCGGTTCACCATCATAAAATTCAGGATTTTCGATGGATTTTCGATCGCCAATGGAGTAATAGGCATCCAGATCAGGATCATAAAAGCTATTCATAACGATGCCGTGATGATCGGGATAAAGCCCAGTAGCCATTGAATAATGGTTTGGAAAAGTTTTGGTCGGGTAGGAGGGGATTATTGATTTTGCCTTTACACCGATTTCCGCCATTTTATCGAGATTGGGTGTGGCGACGCTATCGGGATAATCCCAGCGGAAACCATCAACAGACAACATTACTACATATGGTTGTTTGTTTTCTTTTTGCTTACTACATCCTAATGTTAGAAGGATAGTGAATATCAGGTTGATCCAGAGTATTTTTTTCATTTTGGGCGAATATTAAGAACAAAAGTACTTGTTTTCCAGCAAAAGTCTTTGAAATAATTGTTGTTTTTAGTGTATTAATCCGATGAGTTTTGAGTTATTGGATCAATAGGTACAAGGCACGTATGCAAATCCGCGCCAGCGGAATACTATGTAAACTCTGGCCTGAAAACATTATCCCAATGCATCGCCTTGGGCTAATGATTGTCCGCATACCGATTGCGGGCTGTAAGTTCGGCATAAAAAGGAGGGGGAATTCCTGTATAATTTGCCCATTCAGGGCGCAGGTTTTTGTATTTGTTTATAACCCAAGGCCTTGCTTTGGGTTGAATTGGTTTGGGCTTTCAGCCCGTGTTTTGTGTTAATAGGTTTTATAAAGCACGGATTACAAAAACGCACTAGCGGTTGTTGGTAATGATTTCAGCTCGTGTTTTGTGTTAATAGGTTTTACAAGGCACGGATACAAATCCTTATCCTTAGAAGCGAAATGCGGCCTGAAAGGCCAAATAACATTATCCCAAGACAGCGCCTTGGGATAATGATTGTCCGCATACCGATTGCGGGCTGTAAGTTCAGCATGAAAAGGAGGGGGAATTCCTGTATAATTTGCCCATTCAGGGCGCAGGTTTTTGTATTTGTTTATAACCCAAGGCTTTGCCTTGGGTTGAATTGGTTTGGGCTTTCAGCCCGTGTTTTGTTTTTGGGTTTATAAAGCACGGATTACAAAAACGCACTAGGGGTTGTTGGTAATGATTTCAGCCCGTGTTTTGTGTTGATAGGTTTTATAAAGCACGGATACAAATCCTTATCCTTAGAAGCGAAATGCGGCCTGAAAGGCCAAATAACATTAGCCCAAGGCAGCGCCTTGGGCTAATGATTGTCCCAATACCGATTGCGGGCTGTAAGTTCGGCATAAAAAGGAGGGGGAATTCCTGTATAATTTGCCCATTCAGGGCGCAGGTTTTTGTATTTGTTTATAAACCAAGGCTTTGCCTTGGGTTGAATTGGTTTGGGCTTTCAGCCCGTGTTTTGTTTTTGGGTTTATAAAGCACGGATTACAAAAACGCGCTAGGGGTTGTTGCGAATGCTTTCAGCCCGTGTTTTGTGTTAATAGGTTTTATAAAGCACGGATTACAAAAACGCACTAGGGGTTGTTGGTAATGATTTCAGCTCGTGTTTTGTTTTTGGGTTTATATGTTTTATCGGGCATGGATTGCAAATTCGCGCTAGCGGTGAGTTTGTGCTCGCGGAGCATTTGTTCCTATAAAAAAAGCCCCCCAACATTGGGAGGCTTTCTGTTTTTATATGTGAGTTTGATTAGAAACTAACTTTCAGGCTAAAGTTGAAGTTACGTCCCCAGCTCCAGAATCCTTTGCTTAATTCGTGTACATAAGTACCATCATCAAGTTTTACGGATTTGTCTTCACCTTCAATAACTTTTTCAGTATCGAAAAGGTTGTAGCAATTCATTGCAGCATAGGAATCAAGTCCGGCGATTTTGAAAGCAAAACCAGCGCGGAGGTCAACGCGTGTGAAAGCAGGAAGTTTATAGGCTTGTGCCCTATCGTTTTCATTTGTGCGTGTTTCCGGAGTAAAGTTTGCGTAGTTATTATCGTAATAGTTCAGGTTGAAGCCTAAATCAATTTCTTTCGTAACATTGAATTTACCATAGAAACCGATATGTGTTTGAGGAGCATCAGGAACTTTGATGTCTTTTGTATATGTTCTGAACGTACCTACTTTTTCGAGTGTATTATCATCATAAACATCTGCATTAACATCATTACCATATTTCCAATCACCAATACCGGCAAAAGCACCGAGGGTCATATAATTAGTAAGTCTAGCATCGAGATTAGCTTCAATACCTGTATGAACCTGCTTGAGGTTGTGGAAATATACATTATAACGGTTTCCTTCTTCGCTATAATAGGAACCCAGTTTAGAGATATCATCCCAAACTGTATAATAAGCATTTAAGCGGAAATTCAACCAATCATTTGTGAATCCATAACCTAATTCAGCAGATAGAACTGTTTCATTATTACGGTCTACGTTTACGTCATTGACATAATTGAGGAACATAAAACGGAATTCAGGAACGCGGCTGTAATAACCGGCATTCATGAATACATTATGATTTTCGTTCAGGTTGTAGTTTGCACCAAGTTTGGCATTATAACCAACATCAGAAAGGGTTTCGCTTTCAGCTTTTGCTTCTTCAGGAAGGTATGAGTAATAGTCAATACGTTTGTTCCAAGTATTTGAAACAGAAGCGGCAACAAAGCTAGAGAAGTTACCGGTAGAATATTCTAATTGGGTAAAGGCTCCTGTATAAGTAACAATACCATCATTATGATATGCTATAATATCGTCTTTCATATAAACAGCACCCATGGTATAATCGTAATAATAATCGCCACCTAGAAGATCGCGTACTTCACGATAGTGCTCGCCTTTATAATAACGTGCATCAACACCAACCATCAGATCAAGATTATCAGTAAGGTTATGCTTTAGAGTAGATAGCACACCATACCAAGTGTGGTTGTTTACAGAATTACGCATAATCAGGTTTGAGCGAGACATAAAAGAAGTGTCTCCATCTTTCACTGTATAAGCACCTACTTCACGAGCATTTGCACTATCAATATTTGCTGCATTGATATCAACCATTGCTCCCCAATCATAAAGTCCTTCATAATTACTTCTTGGTGGGTCATACTTATACGAACCATATCCAAGAGTACCGGAACCGCCACCTGTACCAAATGAAAGGTATGCAGAAGTTGCGAGGAAGGTTTTATCACTGATTGTCCAATACCAGTTTAAAGACATTTGAGGTTTGTGATAATAGTTTTCACGGCTGTTTAATACATCACCATAAAGGTAACCCCAGTTTTTATTATACTTTGTTCCGTAAGTTTCGTATTCTGATTCGGTGAGCATATTAAAACCATCACGTTGTCCGTGAATTTGAGGCGCGCCAATGGCAGTAAAAACCAATTGGTGTTTTCCAAGATCTTGAGAAACAGAAAGGAAATACGACCATGCATCAACATAAGTAGCATCCACATAGTTGTTTCCGCTTGTACGTGAACCAACAAAAGTAACAGCAGTACCCGATTTCATTTTACCAGTGCTTAAGCTCAACATTGATTTTGTGCGACCAAAGTCAGTCATGGATTGTTGGAATGAACCACCTTTTTTCATATCAGTGGTTTTTGTGATGATGTTGATGGTACCACCAACAGAGTTAATGGCAAGCTTGGAAGCACCAAGGCCACGCTGAATCTGAATAGTTTTTGTTGCATCGCCAAGGCCGGCCCAGTTTGACCAATATACCCAACCGTTTTCCATATCGTTTACAGGAATACCGTTAATTAAAACAGCAACATTACGTTGGTCGAAACCACGAACGTTAATACGGGAGTCACCATAACCACCGCCTGATTTTGTTGGATAAACCGAAGGAGTGTTTTTCATCACTTCAGGGAATTCCTGACTACCTAGGTTGTTTTCAATTTCCTGAGCCGTAATATTGGAAACAGCAATAGGGGTTTTGCGTTCTTCCGCGATGGAAGCAATTACCTTAACTTCATCAAGGCCAATAGATCCTGAGCTCAGTGCAATGATTCCTAAATCAATGGTTTTACCATCTTGAATAGTAAGCTCTTTTGTTTCGGAAGCATATCCAACAAAACGGAAAATGAGTGTTTGGGCTCCTGCGGCAACATCCATAGTGAAAGCACCATCTAAATTGGTGGTTGCACCGGTTGTAGTTCCCTCAACCATTACTGTTGCGCCAATTAATGGCTCATCCGTATCGGCATCCTGAATGATCCCTTTAACGGTTCCCTGTGCCATTGCCATTTGACCAAAGGCCATAAAGCAGACAACAAGAAGAAGTGAGAATAAATTTTTCTTCATGTGATGTGGTTTTTGATTAATAAAAATATGTGAATTAGTGTTGATTCTCTTTTCTGCGTAAGATAGGAATTGCGTATCCCTTTTCGGAATGGCTACTGTATTTTGCGCTTTATTTGCTTCTGTCGTTTTTTGTGTCGTCATGCTTAATCAATATTCTTTCAGCATTTGTCCGGCAAATATAGCCTTTGATTGTTATGCTCGTATTAACTTTGTATTAAGCAGTCCAAAAATATTGAAATTGCTGCAATAAGCAGACTTTCTCAGTATTTTTTATTTGGGGCATTTTTTGAAATAGGACTGATAAACAGTCAGTAATCTAAAACGCTCTTTAAAATTTAGAATAACTCTAAATAAATTGAGATCAGAGAGCTAGTTTTTTGAGTTTTTTGAAGTAAAAATAGTAGGACATACCCACAAGAATTGCGCTAATCAGCAGCAATGCCAAAATGTTTTGCAGTATGTCGCCAAAAGTTGCATTTCTTCCTAGGATATCGTAATAAGCATCAATAGCCCAGTAGTTTAAGGTGATAACGGCAAAATCCTGCATAATTTTTGGAAGCAAAAATAATGGCACCATACTGCCTCCAAGCCCCGACATAATTAATATGATTATGGTACTCAGGCTTTCTAATTGTTTTCGGGTGTAGCAAACAGCACTTAAGAAAATTCCAAAGCCGCTGCAACTTAATGCTGTAAGAAAAATGAGCACGAGCAGTAATGGCCATTGCGCACCGATTTTTAAGCCAAAAACGAATTGAGCAAATAGAAACATCAGCAAGAGCTGGCTGCCGGCAAGAAGAATGGAATAAATCAGTCGGGCGGTTAAAATATGCCCGGGAGAAACTGGACTAAGCAACAGCCTACGCAAAGTTCCTGATTCTTTTTCTGCCAAAAGCCCGCTTCCAATTCCTGCAACGCTGAATAAAAGCATCATGACTGCAGTTCCGGCAACGGCCTGTATGAGGCCCCAACGCACTGATTTTTCAGGTTTTACTTCAGAAATCGTTAATGCCGGTTCATTGGCTCCATTTTCCATATCGGCAACAATATCCTTTCGTATGCTGTTCAGTGTTTCCTCGGGCATGCCGGGCCATTTCTTTTTGATATTGGCTATGATTTTGTTATTTAGTCCTTTACTGCTTATCTCTTGCATTATAGGGCCAATAATCATATGCTGCATTATACCGCTTTCGATAGGTCGTGAGGCATCAATGTAGAGTTGGATGGGCACTGATTCGCCAGCGAGCAATTGTTTTTCATAATTATTTTCTATGCAAAGCAGAGCAAGGCTTCGCCCTTTTTTCAATGCGCTGATGCCTTCATCCATACTGCTTTTTTGAATGCTAATCTCAGGAATACTGTCGAGTAGTGCAATTAGATCAGTGCTGGCATCTGTTGAATCCATATCGCAAATCATTAGCTTTGAGGGGCTTCGCTCTGAAGATCCCATTCCGCCATAGGCCAATGCAAATAAACTGATGAGTACAACCGGCAGCATATAGGTGAGCAAAAGTGCTTTTTTATCGCCAATAAATAAGCGTAAATCTTTATAAATCAGGGTGCGCAATGCCATTATTCCTTAAGTTTTTTTCCGGTTAAAGTAAGAAAGACTCGTTCTAATCCGGCTTGTTCAAATTCTATACTTTCTGTCTGATAATTTGTTTTTTGAAGCGTATCGAGCACTTCAGGAATAAGTTTTTGGGTATTGCTTGCCTGAATACTCAGTGTTTTAAATCCTGTCGTACAATTCCAGCCTAAAGCATCAATCTGCCGACAGAGTTCTTCTTCCGGCTGACGGTTTAATGTGAAAAGAATGGATTGCTGACAGCCGCATTTATTGCGTAGTTCATTAATATTTCCTTCAGCAATGAGCTTTCCATGATCAATAATCCCAATCCGTGAGCAGAGTTTCTCCACTTCATCCATATAATGTGTTGTATAAATAATGGTGAGCCCGGCTGCGACTAATTCTTGCAACATTTCATAGATAAAAAGCCTGCTTTGAGGATCAATACCTACGGTAGGCTCATCCATAATCAGGATTTCCGGTTGATGCAACAATGATGCAACGATGTTGATACGGCGTTTCATCCCTCCTGAGAAGGTAGAGAGTTTTTTGTCGGCCTGAGCTGTTAAGCCACTTAGTTTCAACATATGATCGCGGCTTTTTGCGAGTTCCTTGCCACTCATTCCGTACAAACTCCCCCAAAACATCAGGTTTTCTTTGGCGGTCATCTCATTATAAAGGGCAATTTCCTGAGGCACTAGGCCGAGTAATGAACGGAGTTGGCGTGATCCGGATTTCATTTCCCGGCCTTTAATCCATATATTGCCACTATCTGTATCCATTAATCCACTGATTAGATGAACTGTAGTGGTTTTGCCGGCACCATTTGGCCCTAAAAGACCATAAAATTCCCCTTTTTTTATATGGAGACTCAGCCGGTCAACAGCTTTCTGAGGGCCAAAGCTTTTACATAAGGACTCGATTCGAATCATGCTTAAATATTGTTTATCAATCAAATAGCATTTATAAGTAATAAGAATTACTGATGTTGAACAGCCAAAAACTAAATGGCCATTTTAATCTCTTTGATCGTTGCCAGTTCTGCATATAGTAATTTCAGGCTTTCTTCATTGATAAGTGTCACAAATATTGTGAAACTCAGATAATTGCCCTTGGATGAGGGTGTAACTTTAGTCTCTCGTGCCGGAATGCTTAGCTTATGAAGGATCTGGAGGATTTCCGCTTTCATGACGTCTTGCGGTTTGCTGATTGTTGTAATCACTTTAAGAGGGTAACTTACAGGATATTTCACCTTCTTTCCTTGAAATGGATCTTTATTGCCATTCATATTTTTCTGGTTTGGAAGCATAAGCCTTTATGTCTGTCTTGTTATTTTTCTTTTGCTGCATCGAAAGCAAAGCCATATTTTTCATGAAATCCAAGTTTTCAAACAGCATAAAAATGGATGAAAACAAAGATAGAAAAATATGGCTTTGAATTGTTCTCGGTTTCCCGAACTATTTTATCAGGAGTTTTTTTAGGTATTTTTGTGGAACAGCATCTTTATGAATTGTAAATCCCATCATTTTCAGTTTCACATAATCTTCGCTAAAGAAATAGTATCCAAATTCTTTGGCATTTTCATCATTATTTCGTGAGCCGCTGCTGCTGTCTTTAATCAGGTAAAAATCTTTTCCATCCTGATTTAGCCAACCTACAAGGTGCATGCCGTGATCATCGGTTGTGGTTTCGTTGCTGAAACGGAATTGCCTGGCTTCTTCATTAATATATTCTGAAGGGATGTCGAAATCCGGCACTAAAGCTACCTGTGATCCACGATTAAAACCTGCTTCAGAAACATCGCCACCAATGCTGCATGTATATCCGTTTCGGATTGATGTTTTTACAATATCCATAAAAACGTCCAGTGGAACATTATAATAATCTTCGCTAGCCCACCAATTGTCAGGCACTTCATATTCGACTTGCGTCCAATAGGGTTGTTGCATAATACTCAGGATTTCAATATAATCGTCCATATTGAGTTTGCAAACATTTTCCAAAAACATTTTCGGGTTCATCATGGTTCCGTTCCAATCAAAATGAGCAGGTGGTTCGCCAATATGATGGTTCATAATTGCTTTAATAGTCTCAACAACAACCTCTTCATTCCATGCATTATCACGTTTTACGGATTTCAGATAATCCAACATTTCGTTATACATGGCTTCGTGTGTATGATGCTTTCTGCCTTCAGTGAGGCCTGAATATACATTCCAGGGTACAATGCCATTTTGTTTGAAAGAGCGTGTTACGGCATTTCCTTCCGAGCCTTGCTCGAAAATTGTTTTGCCGCGTGATTGAACAAAACCACGTGCCTTCTCGACATACTCCCAATAAACAGTAAACATTTCGGAGAGCTTAATTTTTTGTCCGCTCAGGCGTTCTATTTCTGTTTCAAAAAAACTTGTTGTAGAGAAGCACCAGCAACTGCCAGTATTTCCTTGTGAAATAACGGGATTATGCCATTGTTGTTCGTATAGTTCCACATTATTCGGCAATTCCATCATGGAATGATCCATAATAAATCGCTTGTCCATTTTTTTAGTTGACTGCATTTTTTCAACGGCCCGCACATCTTTTAGGATGGAGTTTTGGTAATAGCCGGGTTCGTATTCTTTAAATACGCTTTTGTCTTTTCCCTGATTTTGTCCAAACATCAGCAGCGGCATCAGCAATGCTGCAAGAAGGGGGATAAAGTTTTTGTGTTTCATCAGTATTTATTTTTTTGAAGATTGATTTATTAGAATAATTGTGTTGTTTGCAATTATGATGCGTGTATAAGATGCAAATCTAAAAAAAATGGGCCAATAAAAAAGGCCCCATCACAGTATGAAAGTGACAAGGCCTATAAGTATATCTGAAAAAGAGTTTGTAACTAACTATGGAGACCAAAGATTATAGTATGGGTTGCCTGTACGACCTCATTATATTAATCTTTCTCAGTCATATTTTTTTTGCTAAAACCAGTTTAATCCTTCAGGATAGAAGCCGCCATCTCCTGCACTAAATTTTGTAATTCAATGCTACGGAAAGGTTTGGCAAGATAATGTTCAAATCCTTCATCCAGCAATAATTGTTTTTGGTTTGACATTACATTTGCTGTAATTGCGGCGAAAATACAATTCTCGAAGCCTTCGATGGTTTTTATTGTTTTCATGGCTTGTATGCCATTCATATCGACCCCAAGGTTGATATCCATAAGCACGATATCGTAGGTCTTTTTTTTGCACGCCTCAACGGCTTGAGGGCCATTTGCTACGGCATCGGGGCTGCAGATATTTTCGAGGCTAAAAAGGCTAAAACGGCTGTTATGCATATCATCTTCGACGAGCAGCACATTTATATTTTTCAGTTTTTTTTCTTCATTTTTTGTTTCAATTACTGCTGGTTTTTGGGGGGCAGGATTCTGTAAATGACTGGCTATAATAGGTTTCTGCCATATACTTACATTTTCATTCTGATCGATTGGCAATCGAATCGAGAAAACGGAACCTTTATCCACTTCGCTTTGCACATAAATGCTGCCGCCGAGCAAACCGACATATTCCTGAGTTAAAGATAGCCCGAGTCCTGTTCCTTCAAACTCCCTGTTTGTTCCTTCACTTGCCTGCCTGAATTTTTCAAAGATCTGGTTGAGGGCTTCGCGTTTTATTCCAATGCCTGTATCCTCAACAAATAGGGAAAGATAATTGCCTTCAATGCCATTTTCTTCCCTGAAGCCAACTTTAACAAAGCCAAAATTTGTGTATTTAATTGCATTATTTATCAGGTTATCCAGTATTTTGGCCAATAATAAAGGATCGGTTTGCAATAGAAAAGGTTCAGCAGGGCATTCTGTGTATAAATGGATGTTCTTTTTGTCGGCCATCCCATAATAGAGCTTAATTTTTTCATCGAGGATCTCGTTAATATTGCATGCTGCAAAGCGGATGCTTACTTGCTGCGATTCAATCATGGTAAGATCCAAGATCATATTCAGTGTTTCCAATAATCTGTTTCCCGAACTTAAGACAATATGTGCCATTTCCTGATAATCCTTATTGGGAGCATCCATTTCCAGAATTTCTGCGAAGCCGAGCAAAGCATTTAGGGGTGTGCGCAACTCATGGCTCATATTTGCAATAAAATTGTTCTTAATGCGCTCCGATTCTTCGGCTTTTAATCGTGCTTTTTGAGTTTCTTCCTCTGCTTTTTTTCGATCTGTTATATCATGGATAAAGCCTTCAAGCAAACCGGATTCATGGCCTTCATCCTGTAAAATAGAACCGTATTCTTCGATCCAAATATAATGACCTTTGAGGTGCTTCAGGCGATAAATTAGTTTGTAATTTCCGCCATGATTTTGCTTAGACTGCACATAATCAATATCATCCGGGTGTATAAGTTCAACAAATGCCTCATCGGAGGAATAGAAGTGCTCAGGCTCATAGCCGGTCAAAACCTTGATATATGGGTTCAAATAGATCATTGAGAAAGTGATATTATTCTTGCACATATATATAACCGCCGGAGTGTTTTCTGCCAGCAAGCGGAATTTTTCTTCACTTTCGATTAAGGCCTTTTTTGATTTCACAAGGTCAGTATTTCTTTTATTGCTGATTATTAGTAAGTTTCTTTTTTGGTATATATTTTTAATGATAATAAAAATAGCAGTAAGAAAAATTACGATCAATGTTAAAGCGACATGCAAGAACCATTTTTGGTTTCGGATTTTTGTTTTTTGTTGGGCAAGTTCAAGTTCATGAGCCTTTTGGTTGCTTTTCAGTTTTTCAATTTCATGTTTTTCCCTTTCGTTTTCATAAAGGGCATTCAGGGAGTAAAGTTGTTTTTGGACGATGTTTCCCCTGATGCTGTCTTGAATATCTCGATAACTTTTGTAATAGGAGAGGGCTATATCATATTTTTTTATGCGTTTATAATGCTCAAAAAGGGATTTATAATTTGCTTCGATCATTTCTGTATTGCTGTACTCATTGGCCATTCGCAGGCTTTTCCGAATAAAATATTCTGCCTTTTTTGAATTTCCTTCAATACTAAATAATTTTCCACGGCTATTATAAATATACATTAGAGTGATGCTGTCACTGATTTCCAAAGCCATATCTTCTGCTTTCAACAGATAATTATTTGCTGCTGCAAATTCATGAATATTAATATAAACATCACATAAGTTTGTGTAAGAAAGTAGAATGCCAGATCTGTCATTGTATTTTCTGTATATGTCCAGGCTTTTTTGGTAACATTCAACCGCTTTATCGTATTTTTCTTGTTCCTGATAAAGTGTTCCCAGATTAATATTATAATCAGCTAGATAATAATTGGATTTTGATGTTTTTTCGTAAATACTTTTTGATTGGTCGAGGTATTCCAAGGCTTTATCAAAGTTTTTTAAAGAGATATATAGAACGGCTATATTATTATAGAGTGTAGCTGCGCCATTACTATTCTTGTTGTTCAACTCAATATTAAGGGCTGTTTGATAATTATCAATAGCCTTGGTAAGCTCGCCTCTGTCGCTCTGCAAAATACCGAGCAGGTTGTGGGCATTGCTAAGTAAAGTTGGATATTTTTGTGCACTGCTGTCATTGAGTATTTCTAAAAGCAATTCTTCCGATTCAATCAGTTCGCCCAGATAATGTTTAGAAAATGAGATACCTAAAAGGCATTTATAACGCAATGAATCATTTTGCAGATTATTAGCAATTTCCAACCCATCTTCAAAGGCTTTGATCGAATTATTATAATTGCCTAAATAATATTCAATATCGCCAATCAGCATACAATTTTGACAAATCTTTTCAGGGATATTCAATAGGGAGTCTATATGTGCTAATTGGGCGTGCCATATTTTAGCGCTATCATAAATAGAGTGATAATAGTAGTGGTAAACTAAATAATAATAAAGTGATCGAAGCTTGGCGGAATCGTCTAATTCTGCTTGAAACATGCTAATTGCTTCATTTGCTATGCTAGGCATATTTATGGAATCAGCAAAATAATACTTTTTTGATTGGCTGAAAAGGCTATCAAAGGATTCTGCACTTCCGTATGTTGAGATGGCCAATATAAAAAAAATCACAAGGAATTTTAATAGGCTTTGCCGAAATAATTTTGTCATCGCTTTTGTGATAATCTGTCTCAACAATCCCCAATTTGCTCAATGAGTAAACAAAGATACGTTTTTTTCTGATGCAAATTTTATTTTAGCTTTTTGATTCTTTAAATTTTTCATATTCCTTGCGATGCAATAGCCAGTAAACTGAATATCACAGAAAATATAGCCAAATGCCGTAATATTTTTTCGAAATTATTATTGTCGTTAATCCATTTCATTGTCATAAAAATTGTAATTGACGCGATGATAACAAACATTAGGGTAATTTGGTTTACTTTCAGACCTAATGAATAAAAAAACTTTTGAATTTTTGTTTTTCCGTAAGAAATGATTATTTTTGAAGAGAGCATAAAAATCCCAACTATGGAAGAGCAAAGCGAGAACAAAGCAAAAGCAAAATTTCCCAAAAAAGCCTATGAAAAAGAACTTGGGCGAATGCAAATTGAATTGGTCAAATTGCAGGAATGGGTTAAGGACCAAGGGCTTAAAATGATAATTATTTTTGAAGGACGCGATGCGGCCGGAAAAGGCGGTGTAATTAAACGCATTTCTGAACCGCTTAATCCAAGAATTTGCAGGGTAGTTGCCCTTCCAAAACCAACCGAAAAGGAGCGGGGCCAATGGTATTTTCAGCGTTATATCGCTCATTTGCCGGCAGCAGGGGAAATGGTTCTTTTCGATCGAAGCTGGTATAATAGGGCAGGGGTAGAGCGTGTTATGGGCTTTTGCAGCGATGAAGAATATTGGGAGTTCCTGCGATCATGCCCCTATTTTGAACGAATGCTGATCCGATCGGGGATTATCCTAATAAAATATTGGTTTTCTGTGAGTGAGGAAGAACAGGAACGGCGATTTTTAGCTCGCATCGATGATCCTACAAAACGTTGGAAATTAAGTCCAATGGATCTTGATTCCCGTAATAAATGGGTCGAGTATTCCAGGGCTAAAGATGATATGCTGGCTTATACGGATACAAAATTATCGCAATGGTATGTTGTGAATTCTGATGATAAACGTCGTGCCCGCTTGAATTGTATCAGCCACCTACTGAGCATGGTGCCCTATAAAGATCTGACCCCGGAACCTTTTGAATTGCCACCTAGAAGCGATGCGCATGGCTATGTGCGGCCACCTATGAATGAGCAAACTTTTGTGCCTGAGAAATATTGATCTGGATTTTTTGGAAAAGACCCTGAATAAATCTTCATACTCCCGCCTTTTCTGCATTAACTTTTTCAAACAGTTTTTTGCTGTAGCTTGGCACTTTGCTCTATTTTTCCGGACTTTTTGGCTGAAGTGTTCAATCTAACCCGATGGCGCTTATTTTTTTGCGATTATTAAGGCCTTTTTTTCAATCTCACTGAACAAAGCTTGATTGGATTGTGTTTAGTTTTTATTTAGAATAATTAAACATAATGCAAAAAGACATCATAATTTTAGGAGCAGGTTTTAGTGGACTCAGCGCTGCGGCATATCTGGCGAAAAGTGGCCATAATGTTACCATCCTTGAAAAGCATGATATGGCTGGAGGTCGTGCCCGCTCTTTCGAGGATAATGGGTTTCGTTTTGATATGGGGCCAAGCTGGTACTGGTTGCCGGATGTATTTGATGATTTTTTTGCAGATTTTGGTCACAAAACCTCAGATTACTATTCCCTGAAACGCCTTGATCCTTCGTATCGCGTCTTTTTTGATGATCATTTTGTGGATATGCCCTCGGATTTTGGTCAGCTGCAGCAGGTCTTCGAATCAATGGAAAAAGGGGCAGGCAAGCAACTCCAACTTTTTTTAAAGGATGCTCAGATAAAATACGAAATAGGAATGAAGGATTTTGTTTATAAACCCTCTGTTTCAATTTCTGAGTTTATCGATCCAAAGATTTTTAAAGGGGCTTTAAAACTAAATCTGCTTTCGAGTATGAGCAAGCATGTGCGCCGCTATTTTAAAGATCCGCGGATACATGATATTATGGAATTCCCTGTACTGTTTCTTGGTGCCGATCCTTCTGATACGCCTGCCATGTACAGTATGATGAATTATGCGGATATGAAATTAGGGACCTGGTATCCGGAAGGTGGGTTTTATGGTGTGGTGCAAGCGATGGAAAAGTTAGTGAAATCGTTAGGAGTGAAAATCCTGTATCATAAAGATGTGAGCAGTGTTGGCATAAAGAACAATAAAATAGTGAGCCTGAAAACAGATACGGAGGAGTTTGAAGCAGAGGTTTTTGTGGGATCTGCCGACTATCAGTTTATTGATCAGGTATTGCTGCCCAAAGAATATAGGAATTATAGTCCCGAATATTGGGACAAGCGCAAACTGGCGCCATCTGCCTTGCTTTTTTATCTCGGTATTGATGGCAAACTCGATGGGATGCTCCATCATAACCTTCTGTTTGATACACCTTTCGAAAAACACTCAAAAAGTATTTATAAAGAGGCATCCTGGCCGGAGGATCCGCGCTTATATCTATCACTAACATCGAAAACGGATGATAATGTGGCTCCTAAAAATAGTGAAAACCTAGTAGCATTAATCCCTTTGGCTCCGGATTTGCAAAGTACTGAAGAGCTTAGGGATTCTTATTTGAACAATATTATCCAAAGGATCTACAAGAATACAGGTCAGGACATTAGCAATAGAATTAGTTTGAAACATTCTTATGCTCATGAAGAATTTATAAAAGATTATAATAGTTTTAAAGGAAATGCTTACGGATTGGCCAATACGCTCAAACAAACAGCAATTTTAAAGCCGGGAATCCGTCATAAAAAACTTTCAAATTTAGTATTTACAGGTCAGTTAACCGTTCCGGGTCCCGGTGTTCCTCCCTCCTTAATCTCGGGAAAAGTAGCGGCAAACTGGATTAATAAAACAATGATATGATCAGCCTATATAATAAAGTATCGTATAAAACCAGCCGACTTATTACGCGTACCTACAGTACTAGTTTTTCTTTTGGTATTGCATTTTTCGCTCCAAAATTCCGTAAACCAATTTATAATATTTATGGTTTTGTTCGTCTTGCCGATGAAATTGTGGATTCATTTCAACATATCGATAAAGAGAAATATTTGCTGGAATTTCGACAGGAAACCCATAAATCGATTCAAGAAGGATTTAGCCTGAACCCTGTTCTTCATAGTTTTCAGGAAACTGTGCGTTCATACAATATCGAAGCGGAATTAATCGACACCTTTCTTGATAGTATGCAAATGGATTTGTATAAGCATATTTACGATGAATCTTTATATAAAAAATACATACTGGGTTCGGCAGAAGTGGTTGGTTTAATGTGTCTTAGGGTTTTTACTGAAGGCGATAACAAAGAATATGAGCGCCTAAAACCCTATGCAATGATGTTAGGCTCTGCATTTCAAAAAATTAATTTTTTACGCGACCTCAAAGCAGATTATAAACAGTTGGGAAGATCGTATTTCCCCGGTGTTGATTTACGTTCTTTTGATGAGCTCACCAAAAAGGAATTGATTAAAGAAATTGAAAATGAGTTTCTTGAAGCTAGAAAAGGAATTCAGATGCTGCCAAAATCGGTGCGACTTGGTGTGGGTATGGCCTATGTTTATTATTTTGCTTTGCTCGATAAAATCAAACGGACACATGCAGCCCATTTGCTGAAAGAACGGATTCGTATCCCTAATTCAAAAAAATATGGACTCATGGCTAAAACATTGCTTCGTTATAGCTTTAATATGTTGTAATTCAATTTTATATATTTTTTGCTGAAGGATCATCGAAAAAATTGGACTGAAAATAGAGACAAAAGACCCTATTATCCGTATTTTTGAATAGAATTGAGGCATCAAAGAGAAAAAACACACTATTGGGACAAAAAATAGAATCATGAGAGAGCACGTTATTTTGGTTGACGAAAATGATAAGGAAACAGGGGTGATGGAGAAAATGGAAGCACATGAAAAAGGCGTCCTGCACAGAGCGTTTTCCATATTTGTTTTCAATAAAGACAATAAACTGATCCTGCATCGAAGGGCATTGTCAAAATATCATTCCCCGGGTTTATGGACAAATACTTGTTGCAGTCACCCGAGGGCAGGAGAATGCGCCGATGATGCAGTGCACCGAAGGTTGATTGAAGAAATGGGTTTTGATACAGAGCTCGAAGAAATATTTAGCTTTACCTATAAATCGGAGGTTGGCCAGGGGCTTACCGAGCATGAATTTGATCATGTTTTTGCCGGGGTATATGATGGAAAAATAAATGCCAATCCGGAAGAAGTAGACAGCTGGAAATTAATGGATATGGACGATATAAAAGCAGAGATGCAGACGCATCCCGAATTGTATACCGTTTGGTTTCGTATTGCTTTCGAAAGGGTGTATGAATTTATTAATAATAACAAAAAGAAAGGATATTTATGAGTTGGTATTTTGCCCTATTGATAAGCCTTGCCGCATTTTTATTTATGGAATTTATGGCTTGGTTTACCCATAAATACATCATGCATGGTTTTCTATGGGTTTTGCATAAAGACCATCATGTGCGCGATGGAAGAAAAATGGAATGGAATGATGTTTTTGCAGTTATTTTTGCAATCCCAAGTATTCTCTTTATGTGGTTTGGATCGGAACAAAATTATAATTACCTATTTTATATTGGTTTAGGTATTTTATTTTATGGTATGGCTTATTTTCTTTTTCACGATGTTTATGTGCATCAACGCATCAAAATATTGAAAAATATATCCAATAAATACCTCCGTGCTACTGTAAAGGCTCATGCCGACCACCATATCAAAGGCAGACAAAGCAATTTTGGTTTTCTAATTGCACCAATAGAATATTATAAACAAGAATTCAAAAAATAGTTTCGTGTACACTTATTTATTGATCAATATTCTGTCTGCTCTCGTACCTTTTGTTGTAAGCTTTGATAAGCGTTTACGCTTTGATCGGGAATGGAAATACTTTTTTCCGGCAATGTTCCTTAGCCTTATATTTTTTATTGGATGGGATATTTGGTTTACAGAACTGGGAATTTGGGGCTTTAATCCACAATATCTTACAGGAATAAAACTTGTAAACCTACCCATTGAAGAATGGATGTTCTTTATATTTATTCCCTATGCCTGCGTCTTTACCTATCATTCTTTGAAAGTTTTGGTAAAGCGTGATTTGCTTGGCGCAGCAGCACCAATTATATCATATATTATTATCGGGATCCTACTTGCAACAATCCTGATTTTTCCGGGGAGATGGTATACCGGCCTGACCTTTACACTAACAGCAGCGTTTTTAATCCTGATTCTTTGGCTTGGGGCGAGCTGGTTGGGGCGTTTTTACCTTCATTTCTTTATTATTCTTGTTCCCTTTGCTTTAGTCAATGGTTTGCTTACGGGCTCTTTTATTCCGGATGAAGTTGTTTGGTATAATAATAGCGAAAACCTTGGACTACGCCTGCTAACAATTCCCGTTGAGGATAGTGTGTATGCTCTTTTGCTTCTATTGATGAATATCAGTCTGTATGAGTATTTTAAGAAGCATCAAAGGGCTTGGTTCTTTATAAAAAAGAATAGGGGTTAAAGTGCTTTGTGACCATAAATAAAAATTTCCCGTGAACTTATTTTGTTATATTCCAAAAAGCACTACTTTTGCAAACCGTTTAGGGAAACGATCTATTATTTCTCGGGGTGTGGCGCAGTTGGTTAGCGTGCTTGACTGGGGGTCAAGAGGCCGGGAGTTCGAGTCTCCCCACTCCGACTTGAAAATGAGCCTGTTACAACATATTTGTAGCAGGCTTTTTTTATGGTGGTACACAAAGTGGTACACAAATCTCTTTAACTCGTATTAATCTTCATAGTTCTCAATAAATTTAGTGTGAGTTTTTTTGGAGCGCAGGAAGGATGCTCTTTGATAGTAATCGAACTTGGCACTGACTCTAATTTGACAGTCAAGTGTTTCTCCTGATATGCACATTTTCCATCAAAACAAAACCGCACAAACATCTTCATATGAAGTTAAAGGCCCTTCATGCACATTCATAACAAAAGTATATTGACCTTGGGTTTGATTGACTTTTTTAAAATCATCCGCTTTTAAATATGCTAGCTTTTTATCCTTTGTAATACCCCATAAAATATTTTCCTGCTGGGGGTTAAATTTAACAGTTGAATCATAACGAAATATGGCATTTCTGCCCTTTTGGACCAAAGCGATATCATGAAGCAATAGTTCATTTCCCTGGCTGTCTTTAAATTTTGCAAGCAATTCGGCTTCTTGCGGATAATCAGTGGGAACATCACAATTTATAAAACCAAATCCATTTATTTGCAGAGTTCGTGTTACTTTGTCGGCGCCAGAAAGATTCGCTACCCCCCTTTTGTAGAATATATCAAGCACTCCCAAATCTGCATATTTTTGTTTTACTTCGAAATAGCTTTCCCATTGCTTTTCAAGCTTTTCCTTTGCCTTTTTCCGTTTACCAATTAGGGATTTATATTTATTCTGATACACTTTCAATGCATTATCATAGTCAACTCCATCTTTAAAAGCCAGATAGCATTTACAAATTTGTTCCTGATAAACCCCATAAATATCATTAATAAAAATAACTTCAAAAATTCCATTCCCTATGTCTTTCACCTTTATTTCGGTGCAGTGAAATCCACAGGATTCATTATCCACAGGTTCAAATAAAATATTTTCATAAATGCTAAGTTCAGGATATCTTCCGGTACCATCTTCGATACTAAATGAATTCAAGCCTGCTTTTTTCGGAGCTGGTGGCACTGGTGGCAAAGAAGCTAAAGCTTCATCATAATTATCTACGGAAACTTCGTCTTTGCCGAGATATGTCCATTTCCCCGATACCGTATCCAGTTGATAGACATTATATTCGTTTCCTTTTTCGAAGCTGTTCATTTGTACCTGTATTTTGTTATCCGGATTTGGAAAAACAGGCTCTCCTTCTGCTGATGCATTAATTTCAAACATACCGGCTGTTTCAAAAACCTGTGCTGTTCCCGTGCTATCACTATAAAGCATGGGTACACCTCCTAGATAAATATCAAAAGGGTTCGTAAATTCGCGATAATTCAATTCGACATCTCCTGCAACGGGATTTCCTTCTTTATCAAGGAAGGCATTCTTTGGGATTTTTATTTTTGTTCCTGTTTTATAGGCTAAAACCGTATCTGTCTCATTACTCAACTGGTATGAAGTCGTTTGTATCTGGATATCAGAAAAGGGAAGGGAGAAAATACTTTTTTCAACGACTTCATTTTCTGCATGGTTTTTTTCTGTGTTATTGCAACTTACGGCCACAATTGCAATGACAACCGCCAATAAATAGAACTTCATTTTGTTTCTCTTCTTCATAACTTTGCAGATTAGGTTTGTTTTATTTTGATTATCTATTTTGTGCAAGAACCTTTCGTTGGCAATACATCACCCAAATCAATTACGTATTCGCTAAACACTATAGTTCAAAGTATTAAATCAAGTGCATCAAACTCCACTGATCGCTTCTGCCATCGTTTTAATCCATATCCTTTATTGAATAATCTGATTTACCCACATAAGCAATATCGTAATTTTTAATACTTTCTATTATCTCCTCTTTTTTAACCCCATCAACATATGAGGTTCTGGTTGTTGTTCCTCTGCCGCCAGGACTGCTGGCAATACTAAAAGATTTGGTAGTATCTCTTGAAAAGGGCTCTTCAAACTCAATATCTGTCCATTGTTTTGCAGAATTGAGATAGGCTTGTTTTAAGGAAATCCCGGTAAGAAAGTCTTCCAGAAACTTATTTACCAAATTGCCATAATTATTTGCATAATAGGCAACAGCACCAACATCAAAAAATGGATAAGCATAATGGCTGACCCGCTTCTTTGCTTCTTCAATGCCAATATCAGTATCATCTCCGGCAGAGGAACCTGCCCCATTACAGACAGATTTAAAGATCACCAGTGCATTTTCTTTTAAACGAAGGCTGCTTATCAGTTCTTTTGTTGAAACAACTGATGTAATGCATATTCCTCCTGCATTTCCATCTTTTCCCTGCGAGCTGCCATGCCCTGAATAAATAAAAAAACTACAATCTTTTGCTACCTTAACTATATCTTTCCAAACGGCTTTTTTATCGTAGAACTTATAAACCTCTATATCATTTTCTGAGAAAATCCTGGCTATTTTATTCATATCCTGTATTGAACTTTGTGTCAAATGTTCCTGATGACCAACAACTAAAACGGCTTTCAGCTTTCCTGAATTATTGTTCTGCCCATAAACCGAAGGAAACCATATGAGGCATAACCAAAGAGCACACAAACCCACTTTTTCAAATAAATGCATATAAAACTGTTTTGCTTGATTTGTTCCAATTGTATAATATAAGAGCTTAGTTTCTATGAAGCATTGCATCGGTAATTTTCTACCGCTTTATGGGCATAACACCATAAATGCAAATTTACTACAGAAACTCAATCTCAATAGTTATAACGGAAGAACGTATCAAAAAGTCTATAGGTTTCATTTCTTTCATATAAATGACTTTTGGATTGCCTGTTTTGTCCAGCTCATAAGTTAGTACAATCTTCCTGTCCGGTGGCTGTTCCATGCTGCCTCCACAGTTAGACCAGGAATCCCCAAGTCTTCCATAGATATTACGTTCTGCTACAAAACCTGCATCCGTAAAAACATCTCTGTATCCGTTTATAAATTTAGTGTGCTTGTCTATGAATTGAGAGCCTGTATAGTAGAGCTTTTCGTGCAAACGCCCTTCTTTATTATATTTTTCCAGCCAGGTATTGGTGGAAAATTCCTTTGAATCATATGATGTTTTTGTATCAAATGGTTTTTCCGGCTTAATAAACTTGATTTCTAATGCGTTTGAATATTCATAATTAACAAATTCACCATCAACCATCTTCTTTTCTTTAATAGTAGCAAATACCTGTTTAGTCGCTCCCTTAAGCGGCACATATAAGCCGGAATAATTGATCCAGCCATATTCAATATAATCGCTGCTATCAGCAATTCGGAATATTATATCTTTTAGATCTATTGCTTTCATGATATTGGGATCATTGAATAAGCGCTCATTTTCAGAATCTTCCTGTTTTTTTATCTGATCATTCAGCAATGTATCCAGCTTACTATATGCCTGATTAAGACTTAAGAAACTGGTATTAAAAATTTTATTGAACTTATTAAGACCTTTCCTGCTCAATATTGTCCCAAAAATCTCCTTTATTATCGAACTGTAATCCGAGGCCAGATCATCAAAATGCCTGCTGACAATACTCAATGGTTCCCCATCAATATCCACACTTATGGGTGGCCGACTGCCTTCACCATAGCCATGCGCATTGATTACCGCGTCGTATTTTGCCTCGGCCCTGCTGCGGGTCATATAGGAACCGTGGTAGGTCCAATCATCACCCGACATGGGTATCTTACTGTTAATATGGTAGATATAAAAATGACGATACTCCTTTGATTGCAGTATTTCTTCAAAAGTTTGATATTCCAGTTTATGGTATATCTCAATGAATTCCTTTTCGGCAAATTGTTTTTCCATAATTTTTTTTATTTTACTATTTTATTGTGTATTAGCCAATCTTTTTTCCTAATAAGTTCATCGAAAGTTCTGTACCCAATAGTGCCAAAAGCCGGATCGGAATGCTTCCGGGACATAATAGCCCACGCCAATATGCGTATAAAATGGGTTAAGTATATTTGACCTGTGCCCCGGGCTATTCATCCAGTCATTCATCACTTTTTCAGGAGAGCGCTGACCACCAGCAATATTCTCACCAGCACAGATGGTGCTGTCGGCCAAAAACTTCTTGATCCTGATCGATGCTTTGGGATATACTATGATCCAATCCCCATTATTATCCTTTCTTTTTGTTGCATGATCATTATAATTATTGGTAGCCATGTCCCAGGCATGATAACGGGCGCTCCTTGTCAGATCTTCATCGACTTGAAGCGGGTTTAAACCATTTTCTGCCCTAATCTCATTGACGAGCCTGACTACTTCTGTTTCAAATGATTTGTTTTTCGGCGGGATGTTTTCGGAACCATCAGGCTTTTGCTGTGAAAAAGCGGAACAGAAACCAATAATTAAAAGGAGAATGAATACGTTTCGTTTCATAAGGTTACAATTTGATTTTCAAAGATTCCTACAGCTGCGAAAGAATTTTACATGACTGAATAATCAATATCGTGCAAATTTGAAAAATATTCAGTTCTGCTTCATTTCATAAATCTTAAGCTGAACAATTCGTAAAAAACAACAAAAAGAGGAGGATTGTTTTTTTATCTCATTGATAAACAGTATCTTTGAGTTGAAAAGCACAACAATAATTCCCCATAGGTAAAAGTACAAATAATTTTTCAGACCAGAGTGCCTACGCCCAGAAATCTTCTCTAACAAATATATATAGGCTGTTTGATTTCGATAACAAACGTGATTAGGTAAACTTTTCATCAAAAAAGACTTCCAGTGATGCAGGGCTGTTCCTGCTTCGTGAGGTGGACAGTGAAATTGGGTTAATCGAAAGGCTGGCCTCTTGCCTAGTGAACAAACGCCATCAAAGCTATATTGATCACATTAAGAAATCACTTATTTATCAACATATTATGCAGATTGCCACGGCTTATGAAGATGCCAATGATTGCTTTAGCCTTAGAGATGATGAAATACTCAAACTCTGCAGTGGATCAGATAAAGCATTAATATAACAGCATCTATAAGGAATAAAATAGGATTTAATACAAGCTTTGTTGAAATAAGCATCTAAATCGAATATCCGATCTCTAAAAAGGGGAGGGGTAACATTTTTCGGAATTTTCTGATTAAAATAATGCGCCACCAAAAAAAAGCGACGCATACTTTTTAACCAATATTTCATTGTAAAATATACTGTTTTAGAGTATCATAAATCATCTCGCAGATGTATTCGTTGTGCTCAGGAAAAGGGGCATAATACTGATTTTAGGGCTGCAATAGCTTTTTAGCAAAAGTCATTGCTCAGAAACATAACTTTATAGACCGATATAATTCAGGGTAAAATTATGTTTTGTCATCATATATAGCAGTTATTATGCAAAATCCGTCTTTGACGGTAATATCATAAAGTATGCTGGACTCATAGTCTTTCCATTGCATTGAACCTAGAAATACATAGTCTTGATTTCTAAAATACTTAACATTCGAATTTGTTTCTGATGAAGGTTCAATAATTTTCCACATATTGCATATTTCAGTACCATCTTCTAATTCTACAAAATAAATAATTTTATTTCTTGTGTAAGTACCGCTTGCATCTGTAGTATATTCCTTTTCATAAAGGATATATTTTGTGCCATCATCGGTTGAATCAGCAGTAAAATTATCACCTAGATCTTCTATAATATCAGCTCTTTTCTGATAAAGTTGAGCCTTAGTAGTAATTGAAAAACTAAGAATCAACAAAATAATCGATAATTTTTGCAATTGTTTTAAATTGAATACTTTCATAATGCTTTAGGTTTTAAGATGTAATTAGTTTACTCGATATATTAATTTTCAGTTTTTTCGATTAGGTGTTGTTTAATTTATTAAGAAGCCACTTTAATTACTGTTTCTTTTTCTAGAGGAAACGTCTTTTCAAAGAACCTGATTTTGCATTTAGCCGATTCCTGTTTTATAGAATCATCACAACAAATTTAAAAAAGATTAATCTAAAATGCAATTTATATTTGATTAATTCAATCGAATTTCACATTTCTTTAGTACTATTTGACTTGGAAAAGGAAAAGATATCGATCATTCTGCTGATATGATGAAAAACACAAGTGGACTAATACGCAAATTACTCATCTCATATTATTTGTAACTCAATTTATACGTTTCTTTGCTGTTTCACCAATAATCACTCCGAAATTCCCTTCCATAGTCTGAAACCCTTTCTCATCAGGCAAATATGTCTTTGAAATAAATCCATCCAAGTAGAGTGCATTTTTACAGCCTAGTGATTTAAAATAGCTGGCAAAATCATAAAAATTGATTTCCTGTTTAGACATTGCGAATACGAGATTGCCGTTTGGTAGTATACCGACACCATTTCTAATGTTTAGATTTTTAGAGCCATTTATAAATTTGGAGTGAATTTTTCCATCGATAAGCAATAGAGGGCCGGATTGAGTAGCATATTTGATATTATCATTCTTGAAATCCTCCGTTTTGCATACAACACCTTCATCATTGTTTGTTATATAAAATATACCATTTGGATGCATATAAAAATTTCCATATCCGTTTTGACGAGTATTAATATCCGATAGAATAACTCCCTCTTCAATATATAACCCTAGTGGCGAAAAATCTTCCTTATACATACCAGCATTCATTGCAAAAACTAAATCTTCCCCTTTAGTATTTATCCAATCGTTCAAGGTTTTAAAGTTCTTGAAAATTTCGCCCTTATCGTTTTTCCAATAGAGTTTTAAGTCTTGTTTCTTAAGATCAATAGTGTGGGACAGTATGTTATTAACATCCTTACCTCCTTGAGCAAAAGCAAAAACTCCAATAATTACAGATAAAATGATTAAAGAAAATAATGTTTTTTTGTTAATTTCCATCTTTAATTTTTTTAGCAGTCCATTAAAAAAGTAGTCTATCTGCAGAGAACACTTAAGCCCAAATAAATCTTGCAACTATTTATTTTCTATAAGAAGGCGTTTTAACAATATTCATTAGTATTGATCTAATCCATACCACCCAATAAAGCAACCAGACCCATTGCAAGGAAATGGCCGACCTTGCTCAGGATGCCCCACACAATCAGAAAACCTATTGCTCCTAAAAAACTTTCCGGGTCAATCCAATTCCAGGCTAGAACTCCTGAACCGATAGAAATAAGAATCGTAACGATCCACAAAAGAGCTGCGAAAGCTCCAACATTATCTGAATTACTCATTATTGTTTGGGTTTAGTGTTAAAAATTTAATGCCGAAAATTATAGCAGCTATAATGTCAATGGGCATCCATATATCTTTATCTCGCAGATATATAGGGATTATAGGATTAAAAAGAATGGCAATGAATGCAAATGATATAAACCAAAAATTGATTCCATTTTCAAATTCCTTAATTAAAACAGCTACAGCGCCAATGGTAACTGCAATTCTTAGAAAAGTATAATATCCTATTGGTAAATTCACCAATGCTAATAAAAGAAGTCCGCTGCAAATCAATAATAATGCTTTCATGTTTTGTTTTAGTTGTGCATAAAATCGGTCTATTTTGTCTGGAATAGCACCTCTATAAACTTTTTCGCTCAAAAACTAAGCAGTTTGTTTGTAATTTTGTGTTCCTGAAGTCTTCTCCGATAATTTGAATTTCATTGACTAATTGTTATCTAACTTTGTATAAAACAAATATTTAACTAATTTATTCCCCCAAGCACATCTCTTGCAATTCCATTATTGATCCATTAAAATCATTGCCATCTACGCGGCTTTTAATTCCGGTTACACGAACTCTTGCCGTGAACTGATGGAAAGACCAGTCAATACCATTTAAGGCTTTTTTTTCGGAAAAGGAGGAGATCCACAGGGGGTAATCGTCAATATGCCCTTTTAAATGATGGTGGTAAAAATGCCTGCCTGTATAGACGATTGGTTTTACACCATAATGTTCTTCGGCAAGTTTCAGCCAGTTGAGCACGCCCTTTCTTATATTTGCCTTCCCTAAACTCCCAAGGCGTTCAATATCCAGTATTGGTGGCAAATCGCCTTTTTTTAAATGAACATGTTTTTTGTAATTTTCGAATTGCTGGCTTGAATTTTCATTTGGACGGTAATAATGATAAGCTCCACAGACCAGGTTTATTGATTTCGCTTTTTTCCAGTTACGCCTAAATTGTTTGTCCTTGCCATCGATTCCCATTGTAGATCGGATACATACAAACTGAATAGGATGATGAGACGTTTTTACTTTATCCCAGTTTATTTTACCTTGATAGTGCGATACATCAATTCCGAAAGTATGATTGTAATGACTTGAGATCAATGGATTTTTTGTCTCTGAAAAGTGATGATAAATGGTGAGCCCGGCCATACCAATCAGTATCCCTATGAAAATGAAGAGAACAGTGGTAATTATGGTGCCTTTTTTATTATTGCTTTTCATTGTGCCCATTTTGGTTAATCGAACAATTGAGTGAATTTAAAATTTAAGTATAAACGCAACTAAAAATCTATTTTTCTGATGTCTCTGGCAAAGTTTAGGTTGATATGGCTATTTCGCTCAGGCCATTCCAATGATTTCGGTTAAATGCTTTGAAAGATGCTACAACAGCACAAAAAATTGAATTTTTGTTTCATTGAGAATTATAATAAAAATTAACCATAATCAATGTCATTTATTTTTGCTAGGAATAGAAGATAGTTAAAACACCCAAAATGATTTTCCACCCCAAATTCGCTCTTTCCGATTTATACCAACATTATGAATATATAGTATTCTTATTCTCCATGTTTTAAAAGACCTTCCATTCCTTTGATTAAGAATGCAGTATTCCCACCATTGATTGTCAGAGCGCCACCATTCTGTAGTTGTATATCTTTTTTTTAATGCCCAACCAGTGATTCTGTCACCATTGTACTTAACACAACTTCTGATATTAGCCGGTGCCAAATTCAAGTTTTTTATTTTTCCTAAGGAGACTCTGGAACGAATAATAACAGAATCTTTCCCTGAACCAGCATAATGCTGTGCTACTTTTTTATTCATGGTGAAATAAATACCACTACCTGCAAAATTTCCATCTCCAACTTGCCATTCGCCTGGCTTTGATATATTGATTGAGGCATCTCTGCGTGTGCCATGATACATGGTAACAGCAGGTACAACTGTATCCACGACGACAAATATTATTCCTTCAATAAATTGGATAAGACCAATCCAGATATATTTTATAAACCTGAAAGGAAGACCAAAAAACCAATAGAATGCATATTTGAAACCGTGATAATAACGCATACCATTTACTTTTGGATTAAAGATTTCGCTCAAATGATCGTAAAAGCACCAAAGGCTATATATTATGATATTGTAGTAAATTGCATTGATTAAACGAAGTGGTGTTAATGCAAGCCATAAACTTAATTGTATTAACCACGAGACCCACCCAAAATATTTATTTAAAAACAGATAGAATTTATTCGGGTGTTTTAGTAATGGACGCCACGGTTTCTGCAGAAAAAACTGAATTTTATTTAACAAATTAAAGACCATGTTATACTAATTATCAAATTAAATAAAGACAACTGATTCTCCTGGAGCATTTATAGTACCCACTTTGTGCCCTTTTACATAAATAGTTGCTTTGCCTCTGCTCTGATGCTCAATAATCGCTTTACCTTCTGTATCTGTATAGACAGCTCTAGTCATACCTCCCAAAAAACCATTGAAGCCCAAAACGACTTTAACACTTTTTGCGATACTACCACTTTTATACTGTACATAAATCTTTGATCTGTAGACTGCCATAAGCAACTGTATTTATTTTTTATGTGATTAAAATTTTAACAGACTTCATAAGCCTATATTTATAATTAACTATTCTTTTTTTGTCCCCTTATTAAATGTACACACAGTCTATAAATATAGTCGACTTATTACATAAACTTGCAGGCCATTCGTAGTCCTATTTACTATCCACCACCATTCAATTTACTTGTTTTAAAGAGCAAGCAAGTTTTTCAATCTCTATACTTACCCGCATTTTTCATGTTAGTCTTTTTTAGGACCGGGATAATAGTCGGTTAACAGTATAAACCCATACTTCCTTTTTTGTTTAGGGTGCCACAAGGCGGAAGCCTATAAATTCCGTACAGGTGCTTGGCTTGATGGCTCCGCGGTTTGCACTTCTGCAAAACGACGCAATGCTGCCCCAGTTACCACCACGGAGCAAAGGCATAGAGTATGCCGACGAGTATTTAGGGTTAGGATCGGTCTGTGCTGATGTAGTATAAGCGCCATAGCGATCGCTGCACCACTCCATTACATTACCATGCATATCATACAATCCCCATTTGTTAGACGCAAAACTGCCCACAGGCAAGGTTTTTTGTCTATTTTTACCTTTGGCATTGCTGTTATATGGACCGTAACCATTATAATTAGCTTGTTTGGTGTTAAGATTATTACCAGTATTATATGGCGTTGTTGTGCCAGCACGGCATGCATATTCCCACTCGGCTTCAGTGGGCAGATGACAAGCTAACCACTCGGCAAAGGCGGTTGCATCGTACCAACTTACATTTAGTACCGGTCGATTACCGCGACCCCACCCTTCATCAGATGGTTTACTTCTGCCAGTGGCCTTGCAAAATGCATCGTACTGCTCAAAGGTAACTTCATTTTTGCTCATCTTAAATGCACTTAGAGTTACCTGATGCTGTATTTCATCGCTAAATCTGTCAACTTCATTAGTGGAGCTACCCATAGTAAAGGTGCCGGCAGGGATGTTAACAAATTCAATGTCAACCCCTCCTTTACTTACAATTAATGTGTTATTAGTATTACAGGCAGATAATAATACTGCAAAAATTATAACAAATAAAACTCTTGTTTTCAAATCATCTATAATCATCATATAAATTTAATTTTGTGCGTACTCCACCATGAATTTTCAGCTTAGTCCTATTAGTACTTGATATAAACAGAATTCGTCATTATAGACACACGCTAATTATAAAACCAATTCATTATTTTTCCAATAAAAAAGACTATTACTCCAATAACAAATACTACTCCACTTGCTGCAAACAAACCAATAATTGCGATTATTACTCCAATTATCATGGCTGGTTTACCTTTCATCATATTTTCGATTAACATATAATATATATTTAAGTTATTAAATTCCTATTGAGTCTTTAATTCTTGCACATAAATCTTTGATCTGTAGACTGATATAAGTTTATTTCAAATTATTAATGATTAGCAAAAATACTTGTCTCAAATTAAAAAAAAATATGAGACCCTTTAACGAGTAAGAACGAGCTTTTTTATATGGCTAATTATCTTGTAATTAGAAAAAAGTATCAGGATAAGTGACAAGCCAAATCCAATGAAAAGAACTTTGCTGTCAGTTACTTCAAAACTGAAAAATTTATTCAAATTGATCAAATAAAGATTTCTAATTAGATGACTCACTATGAGAGCTAAAATAATTGATATGAAAGTAATTGAACTGAGTAAAATCTGATAGAACAGTGCTATTTTCCTATAGCCATATCCTATATCATATAGGTTTAAAATTAGTTCTTTATTTTTCTCAATTATAAAGTTAAAGCTCAATATGATAAAGGAAATAGAAAGGAGAATAATAATAATAGCAATAGAATAAATAAACGCCAATGCTGCTTCAAAAAGGAAGACAAGCTTGCTCAAATCAAGTTTTTCTTTATTAATGGAATAATTTTTTTTATTAAAATACTCAAGCAAACTTTCATCTGAAGGGTCATTAAATTCTATGAGAACCCTATTCACTTTACTCTTGGCTCCGTTTCCATATTCATCATTGGCCCATGAAAGAAATTTTTCGGGAACTAATATTGAATTTATCTTCGTAGAAAAACCCACTATTTTACTTTTATAATAATTTGATTTATTGTTCCCTGAAATATAAATATTGAATACCCATTGCGAAACAGTGTTTTCAGACAATACTGGCAATCCTTGACTTTCTGCAAATCCAAAATTATATAGATTCAAATAGTCCTTTGGAATGATTATAGGGATTAGCTTGGATGTTGAATCCCACTTCCAATCTTCACTTTTGACATCAAGATATTTATCAGGAATACTCTCAAAAAACAAATCAGTTGTTAAGACAGGAATGTTTTTGTGCGTTTGGTCCGATGTTTTTGCCAATATTTTAAAAGTTGCCGCTTTGACTTTAGCAATTTCTTTTATAAACGTCTGTTTTTTTAAGTCATTGAGTTCATTTTCAGTGAAATAAATCCGCGATTTTTCCAATGATTTAAAAACAGAGATTCTTTTGCTAATGATAGCAAATGAATTGTCAAAACTATCTGTTTCTTGATATAACAATGTTTTTGTGTCAAGAAATAGTTGGGCGGTTGTAATTAGGATCAGAGTGCCGATAAATAATGTTAGCGCATAGCCAATTAGCTGAGCGGGTACAATAGTAGTTCGTTGCAATTTTAATAGCATGCTCAAATATTTAGGATTAAATCATAATCAAAGGAGTATTTATTGCCCAATGACGTAAGTATAAGACCAGCGCTATTTTTGCTTAATTCAGTATCAATAACATCTGATAAAAGTTCAATATTTTCAGGATCTAAATGACTAAAGGGCTCATCTAATAATAAAAAGTCGAACGGTTGGCATAAAGCTCTAATTACAGCAACTCTTTGTTTTTGACCTAATGATAATTCTTGAACGATTGAATTTTTTTTATTGAGTAATGATACTTTTTTAAGTAAGTTTTCAATTTCCCCAACAGATTTATTGTTGGTTAGAATATTTTTGATTTGGATGTTTTCGAAAACACTGAGGCTGGGAAATAACTTCAAATCCTGAAATACATAACTAATCTTAGTTTTCCGGAGATCAAATACACTATAATAGTCAGTATCATAATGAATTTCGCCATCAAAACACTTATTACTGCCATAGATAAAATTTAGAATAGAGGTTTTACCATGTCCCGACCCTGCAGAAATAAGGTAATTTTTCCCTTTTGCAAAAACAATATTGTCTTTTAAGTATATGTCAGAAGCTGAAACCTCAGCCTCTGACATATAAGTAGGTTTTATTTGATTCAATACAATGTTCATGTTTATAATGATAAAAAATCTTTATAATTTTCTTCAATAGTCTGCATTACCGTTTGCAGACTATTATCATCATGACTCTTTGTTTTAAAAATCAGCACCATAGAATTATTATCCATTTGCTTCAATTCAATACTCTTAGCAAAATCATTCCAAGTCTTTAGTGCTTCATATTCTTGATCATTTAAATTCTTCTTTAATTCCTTTTTAAAATCTTTTGGATAATCGTCATAGTTCAAATTGATATAGGCAAACAGGTGGTTTTTCGCCATATCGTTTTTCATCGTTGATTCGCTTAAAGCGTCATTATTATATCCTCCATCGTTAAAAACTTCAACACAATTGATTCCATTTGTTATCAGGCAAATATTTTCATTAAAAGCTAAATAAGCAGGGTATCTGCCGTCTACTTTAAATTCATAATAATTATTATGCTTTATCAATTCATCTTCGGGGAATAATTTAATCAATTGCTCAATTTGTTTGGAACTACCTATATCAAAGGTTAATCCCATGATTGGCAATAATTCTTCTTTAGTCTTTTCAACGTATTTCCCATATTCCCAACCTCCTGTATACCAATTAATTTTATCATTATTTCGAATAGCAGATTCAACTGTACCGCCATCTTCTAGAATATTTAAAATGTTTATACAATTGTCCGAATATTTTTTACTTTGGATGGTTTTTCCGGAATTTAGCAATCTTTTATCTTCTTCAGACAAATAGCCTGTCTCGCTGATTTCATATCTTTTATCCAGCAATTCTGCATTTTCTTCGTTAAATCCATACCCCCAACCCGTATAGGAATATTCAATGTTTTCAATGCCAAATAGACTAAACACTGCGCTCCCTTGAATATCTGTGAACAGATCCTCTAAATCGTAACCTGTTTCCTTTTGATATAAATCTTTAAATTTTCCAAAACTTTTCTCCTGATCCAATATTTGATAATATGACATTGGGTCAATTGCTATACTCATCGCAGCATAATTTTGTTTCGGAAAAACATCAAGTAATTCAGAATTAAAATCATTACTCCAAATATTGTTTTCTTCTAATATTTTTTGAACCTCTTTATTTGGTGTAATCTGAGCTAAAAGAGTCACTTGTCCTTCTTCAAAATTAAGATAGGCTGATAAGTAATTATCTGAAATATCAACATCTATTTCTTTTTCAAGTTTCTTAAAGTCATAGGAATCTTCAAATAGTCCCGTTGATAACCAAAGACTAACATCTTTTCTGTTTTTATAGAATTGAGTAAAATGTTCATTAGCCATGATTTGGTTGTTTTCTTTTAGATCGAACAAAATATCAATTTCTAATTCAAGGTTTTCTCTGCTTTTATAATTTTCCGGTGTTATGAATATAAGATTGTCGGCATCCCAGGCTATCGCAAGTTCGTTTCCAATAATTGTATAATTGTAATCATTCTCATTTTCTATATCAAATTTTATCTCTGCTTTATCCAAGAGATCTTCAATAAAATCAGAAAATTTATTCTCGCTTTTGAGAGCAGCTGAAACACAAAAGAATTTTTCATCTTTGGCTTCGTTTATATAATAAGCATATATTTCAGTTTTGAAATCAATACCTGATATTGTTGGATCTTCTATAAGGTTATCAAATATTTTTGAAACTTTTCTATTTTCTTGCTTAATTTCTTTTTTAATGGTTTTAATTATTTTCAAATCGGATATTTCAGATAGCTTGCCCTTTTGGGCAATCGAATATATATCAATCACAGAAACCAATTTTGTTTCTTTTGGAATTGTTTTCAAGTTTTGTGGTGATTTCGAACAAGATGATAGAAAAAAAGCGCTTATTCCAAGTAAAATAATTCCAAATCTCTTTATGCGGCTAAAATTCTTCATAATAATTTTTTTTTGTTAGTATTAAAATTTAATGTATTTATTTGTTTGTTATTATATTATTCCTATTAGTTATCTATAAACACCAAAAAATTTAATCAAGGCACTCAGGGATTCGATCCATCACAGAAGTCGTTAACATTCTCAAAACAACTGATATTGCTAAAAAGCTTGTCCCAATTTTAAGCTTCATAACAATAATACTCGAATCCATTTTAAAATTAAGAATGAGCAAAGCGACTAGGAACACATCGATCATACTCCATTTATCAAGATGTTTTGTGATTTTTCTCAGTCTACCACTTTTAGGGTTCTTAAGGAGGAACTTGAATAGTAATTCAATATACTTTAGGACAGGAAAAACAATCGTAAAAACAAAAATTATTGTAGCCAATAAATATTCGTGGCCCAGCCAAAATATACGTACAGAATCAAATAATCTAATGTCCTGATATTCCCACACAATTCCCAACACTTGATTTTTCGTGCCCATCAACGGAAAAACAAGCCCAAGGCTATAGAAAAAAACTGAGCTGAGCAATATGAACCCTATAAATAGTTTTGATCTCATCTGTTCTCGTATTCATCAATTATTCGATCTACCATTTTTAAAATTTCTTCTCCCAATATTTTTGCCTGCTGCCTGATGTACTCCAAATCCTCCTCCATATTGTTATCAATGTAATATTGAATTTTTTCTTTTAAGGAATCGATATCATCAGCATCAATATTATTCAGTAGCTTTTTAAAACTATTTCCAGCATTCAAAATATTGTATTCTAGTTGATAACGAGAGATGCGTAATTCTTCTTTCCAAGTGAGCTCATCTTTGAATTTTTGATACCAAACACCGGAAAAGTCAGCGTATTTGCGGTCAGCCAGTGCCCAATCTTCCTGTGTATAATTCATTGATTTGTTTTCCAATTCGGATATAAATTCTGCATAACGTTCAAGATAACTCTCTTTAGTTAAGGGGGTTGAACATGAACTTATAAATACTATGGTCAAAACGAATAGGGCGATCGGTAGCTGAATTATTTTTATTGGTTTTTTTTCCATTCTATAAAAATTTTAGTAATCTATTTTTCGAATATCTCGGGCAAAGTTTAAATCAACATTTTCATATCCTGAAGTCGTAACACCTACAACCTCTCCATTCATATTAAATAGCGGGCCACCAGAGCTGCCATGGTCAATTGTGGCATCAATCTGAATCAGCCCACCATCACGAAACTGTGAAACAATGCCCCTTGTGAGAGAATAATCAAGTCCTCGAGGGTTACCTATTGCGAAAACATCTTCTCCAATTTCCACACCGGACTGAGCAATAACAAGTGCTTTATAAGAGCTACCCGATAAATCTGCTTTGAACACCACATAATCTAATTCATCAGCAGTACTTGAGCCAAGAATTTTAGTGATTTTATACACCTCATCATCATGTGTTTTAATAAAATAATTTGAGTAGCCTTCGAGCACATGATAATTGGTTATGCCGATGCCATTAGATTTAATAAAAAAGCCTGTTCCTTGCGCGCCTACCTCATAATCATCCGTTGCATATACGCCTACAACACCTTTTTTTAATTGTTTATACATACGCTGTAAGCTGCCAGAGGCATTGATGGTCTCATTTCGCGATGAACTGCTGGCTGATCGTGCTGGTCTTACAGGAGCTTTTTTTGCCTGTGAACGCACAAACTGTTTTTCTCGTCTCATTGCCTCCCTGCCACTTCGAGAACACGATTTACAGGAAACGAGAGAGACAGATAATAGTACAAAGACTATGCTTATAATAACGCCGCTTTTCATTTTACCTCCTTCTCTTTATTTGTTAAAAACTTGCCTACTTTAGATGTTATTTGAATTGTGAATCTGCGATTTTTAATTTCGTTGTCCATATCCCGGGATTGACTAAAATAACCACTTCCAGCGATCATGACTTCACATTGTGATCCTAGTTCCCTAAAATCCAAATTATTAGCTTTCCAGTAATTGTATAAAGACAATGCTCTCAAATAACTTAACCTATAGCCTCCATTTGGATTATTAATCCAATTGCCATTCACCCGCTGAGTATTCCCTTCTATTACCATTAAATAATCTATACGTGTATTCGTATCAATGACACTTTTTACCTTTTTAAACAGCGACTGCCCTGCTTTGAGAATTTCCCTTCTTTTGTCAATGGGAATATCATTGATATCGTAGCTATTTATATGAAAATTTACATCAATATTTAATCGAAAGCGTTTATTTTCCTGATCAAATTCAAAATAATTCGTATCAATAGTTTGTATTGCCTTTTCTACGTTTTCTATTTCCTTTAACTTGGCAGCATCAGCTTCTGCTCTACCTAACTGTTGTTGCAGGATTACATAAGTAATAATATAGAGTACTAGCATGATAAAAAACATACTAGTCATCATATCTGAGTAGCCTATCCAGAAAAAATTCCTTTTTTCTTTCATTTTAGTCCATTATTGCAAAGTTTGGTATTACATGCACTATAAAGCGTTTATTCAAAGTTTCTTGACTCCCTGTATAACGACATTCACCATCAAATCCACTGCCTGAAATCTGTATCTCACACTTATTTTGATCAAAATGAACACCATTGCCTGTCCAAAGATCATATAAAGCTTTCGCCCTATTAAAGCTAATGTCTTTGGTAATACTCCCATACTTCTTTGTTAGCTTACTGTCATCAAAACGGGCACTCCTTCCTTCAATGATTACAATATACTTCATATAAACACCATCAGCCGTTTGATCAATAAATTTGCTTAAATATTTTCCTGCTTCCTCCAAATAATTTTTAAATTGATTTTTTATCAGCCATTTATTTGATTCAAAAATTTCTTTATCATCCATATTCAACTCAAAGCGCTTGCATTCAGAATTATATAAAAAGTACTCACTATTGGAAAGATCAAGCACTGTTTGATCAATCTCTTTAATCCGTTCGTATTGACGGGCAGCAACGACTAGTTTTTCCTTCTGCTTTTTTAGAATCTCAGCCTGATTTTGCAATGAATCCTTTAGTTGTTCTAATTGAGCAATCATCTTGATATTGTCTTCTTGTTCTTTTTGCCACAAAAAATGAGAAACAATATAAAGCACGAGCATAATAAAAAACATGCTCGTCATCAGATCAGAATAACCTATCCAGAAAAAATTCTTTTTCTTCATAGATTAATAAATCAAGTCCTCAATCAATTTATATGCTGCAATCAATACCAAGACAAGAAAATAGAGACCTCCCAGAGCAATAAATAAATTTGCCATGAACTTAACTACTCCTGCCACTTTATCAAATCTACTTTTATGTGGTTTATACTTAATCGTATCGGCAATTTTTATTTCAGGGATGCGAACATCAACGCTTAAATTATTAATTGCCTGTGTTTGATGATCCATTTTCGATTCTAAGCGAGCAATTATCTCATAAATAGGCTGTAGATGATCAAGCTGATCTAGTTTTAATAGTTTTTCGAACTGTGGACGCGCATTATCAAAAGCCTCATTTACTCTTTGAATTTGAACATCAACTGCTTGGGTATATTCAGTTAAAGCCTCCTTAAACTTTTCTGCTACAGAATCGGTCGATTGCTTCACTAATTGTATCTGTGTGTCGGCAGTATCCTTAAATGAGCTAATGCTGTTTGTGAAGGCTTCATCCATGCGCACAGAATAATCTGCCACAATACCTTTATAGGTTTCAAATTGCCTCAAAACACCATCTTCCAAGGTGGATATTGCCCCTTGCATGGAAGCATCAGCTCTGGCAACAGCCATCTTTACTGTATCTTCATACTTTACGAAGGAATCCATATGCTGACTAAAAAATTGTTGTGCATCATCAGCTTTTTGGATCAATCCTTTAACATTCTGTAAGATTTCATTTATATCTTTCGTGTTTTCAACAAATTCAGTCAGCTTTTCTGTTAACATCGAGGTTGATACAAGACTTTCATTTAGCCGATTATAGTAAGTAGGAAAATCCTTAAAGTTCTTCATTAACTTAGAAAGTTCCTGAAAGATTACTTTATTGGCCTCCGACATTTTACGCACATCGATTGCCTTGATTTCCATAATCAAGCCTTTCTCTGTCTCAAGCGATTCCGCAGCTTCCAAAAATATATCTTCCAGTCGATCTGTAATACCATGGGTTGAGCGACTAAACTCATCCAATCTATAATTGAGTCCTTTTATTCCTGAATCGGTTGAATGGTATAGGCTGGGCAATAATTCAGTTTGCAGAAACGAATAAAATGCATTCTTACCTTCATCCACTTCTTTTTTCGTTGTTTTATATGTTCGTACCGATAGCCAAGTTGTTAAAATCAGGCCCATTACACTGGTCGTCATAGCCCATTTAACACCATGAATCAAAGGCTCCATAGTTTTTGTACTGACCGTATCGCCAAAAACTACGCCCCAAAGTCCAATGATAATGCCTACCATGGTAGCAGCTAGACCTAGATATAATGGCGCAGGGATTTTATTATTGACTTCTTCGTCAATTGTATCTATTTGCCGCTCGGTGATATCACGGATAATATGGAAATCAACTACAGCCCCTTTATTTTTCCATAGATAGCCGTTGATTGTATTCACAATAATCTTATAATATCGGTTACTACCCATTGGTAATTGAGGAAAGGTCTTGCCCTCGTTGATATGACCTTCTTCACTTTCCTCATCATCGCTTTCTTCATTATTTGAATCCACTGCTACAAGATCAAGACTGTCCGGATTTTCACTAAATAAACCTTTGAAGTGGCGCAAAATACCTTTCACTTCAAAGAAAAAATAAAGTTGTAGACAGGCAATACCAATCAATACAAAATACTCTATATACTCCCTTATCATTCTATCATTGTTTTAGAACTATTATTATTAACCGTAAACTATTTTTATTTTTTGTGTTAGTATCCAATCGGATTTCCAAAGGGAAACCCTACCAGGTTCTATTGTTGTGATGTTAGTATGTTCCTTTTTGGGTGAGCTAAGCGATTCACAAATAGGAGAAATTACACTTGCTGCTGAACTTAAAGCGATGGGTAACAGATCTGGATTATTATAAATAAAAATGTCCCCTTTGTTTTCGTCCGGATCTAAAACAACGCGAAAAAACGAATCCTTCTCCGGAATATCAACCTGATCTCCCGCATTGAAGTGGTTTTCATCGTAGGCAAAAGGGAGGTATATGGTTTTTTTTAAGGATGTTTTTTCTATGCGTGGTTCTTCATGTTCGAGAACTAATGATTTTGTCTCATTTCTTTCCTTCGAGGCTTCATTGCTTTTTAATTCAATAATGGCTTGATTCGCAATCTTCAGGTCTTGTAAAAGTCTGCTTACTTTCTCTTTTAATTCTTTGTTTTGCACTTGAAGTTCACTATTGGAGTTTTCGATCCGGCTTTTTGCTTTTACTTCCTTTTTTGCAATTGCTAATTTTGCCAATAATGCTTCGTTCTCTTTTTTAAGATTATGATCAGGATATTGTTTATCTAGCTTAGCATTATCCAGATCGTCACGAAGCATTTTGTTCTCCTGATCAAGTCCCTTGTTCCTGTCTTTTAATTCTAGCGATTCTCTCTTAAGATGATCAACTATGCCCTTTACATTTTGATTACTTAAGCTACCCTTGTTTTCTTTTTCCAATTGCTTAATTGTATCTAGATAAGATTGTTTCTGTTTAGCAAGGGATAATTTATTTTTTATCATGAAAATCAGAGCAAAAATGAGAACAGCAATCACAACGCAATACCAAATCGAAAGGATTTTTCCTAAAAGGGAAATATTATTATCATCATCGCCTGTTCCTTGTCCTTTATAATTACCGGAATCTGTTTCTACCTCAACCGATTCATTATTTTGTGTTTCCCTATTGCCTGATGTGCTGAGAGCCACTTCGTTTGAACTTGTATTGGTTAGCTTGCCAATTTCAACTTTTAATTCCTGAAAAATAAGATTATAGTTGGTAGGGGTAGTATTACGTGATTGATTCTTAAATTGTGCAAGTTCATAAGATCCGTTATCTACTGCAGTATCATAAATCGCCTTATACCTAACAAATATTATTCTACCACTTCCATGCCAGCAATTTTTCGAATCCTTAATAAAATCCTCAGCTTTTGTTAGTAAGTCAGGACTATCCGTGTTGGTATCTATCAATGTTGAAAAATTCTTTGTGCCAGTTTTTTCGCATTGAATCCACGGTTTAAAAGATTGACAATCTAAAATATAAGCATAGGTAAGCTTGCAGACAATAAGCGGGCCAATTTTTTCAAATTGTTCTTTAGTAAGCTTATTTCCCTCCATTGCCTGTGACTGTCCTGCAATATTTGGCAAACCGCTAAAAAGCAGAAATAGAATAAGTACAGTTTTGGAGGGCATTAGCTTCATTATGCGAAATTTATTTTTAGTATCTCAATTCAGTCTTTTTAGGAAAACTCTACTTGAATTTTATCTGTTACCCTCCAATCGCCGCCCTGTAATTCGGCTATTCCAGGGTTGATTGTTTTGATATTGTACTGCCCAGACCTGGGTTCCCTATTGTATTTGCATACAGGTTTTATAATGGCTTCAAAGGAATTAAATGCCATCTGTAGCAAATCTTTATTGGGGTAAATCGAAATACGTGCTTTGCGTCCATTTGATTCAATATCAATACGAAAAAAAGTGTCTTTTGTCGCCGAATCTGTTTGATCTGCGGCATTGATTTTTATATCTTCGTAGGGAAATGGTAGAAAAGCTTGTTTAAGACTTGAGGGGGCAGCTGTTTGATTTTGCTGTTGATGAGTGTATTGATTTTGGGTATTTATACTATAATCTGGCGACGGAGTATTAATCGCTTCTGTAGATCTCCTGTTCTGGTTTGTGGGATATTGTTTGTTTAATTTAGCATTATCCAGATCATCACGAAGCATTTTATTCTCCTGATCAAGTCTATTGTTCCTGTCTTTTAATGCTTGTAATTCTCTCATAAGTTGCTCAACAGTAGCCGCTGCATTTTGATTATTTAGCAAGCCTCTGTTTCTTTTTTCCAATTGCTTAATATTGTCCAGATGAAACTGCTCTTTTTTCGTTATAGCCAGTTTACTTTTTATCAAGAAAATTATTATTAAAATAAGAGCCGCAATCACAAACAAATACCAAAACGAAAGGATTTTCTTCAAAATGGAGGTTTTTTCAATTGAACCACCAAGCGATATAATTCTACTTTTCAGATCTTTTATTTCTTTGTCTTTTTTGAGAATATGCGCATTTAAACTCTGAATGGAATCTGTATTTATTGTTGAGCCGTTACCATCTTCAATGTTTGTTCCTTGTCCATTATGACCAACGGAATCTGTTTCTACCTCAACCGGTTTGCCATTTTGTGTTTCACCATTGACGGATGTGCCGGGAGCCACTTCGTTTGAACTTGTATTGGTTAGCTTGCCAATTTCAACTTTTAATTCCTGAAAAATAAGATTATAGTTGGTAGGGGTAGTATTTTTTGATTGATTCTTAAATTGAGACAGTCTATAATGGTTTTTAGCTAATTCTTGGATATAAATTTGTTTATACGCATCAAATATTTTTTTACCACTTCCATGCCAGCAATTTTTCGAATCCTTAATAAAATCCTCAGCTTTTGTTAGTAAGTCAGGACTATCCGTGTTGGTATCTATCAATTTTGAAAAATTCTTTGCGCCAGTTTTTTCGCATTGAATCCACGGTTTAACAGATTGATAATCCAACATATAAGCATAGGTAAGCTTACAGACAATGACTGGGCCTATTTTTTCAAATTGTTCTTTAGTAAGCTTAGTGTCAATTTCGTCTGCAGGCACTGAAAAAACCAAATTTGGGATGAGTAAGCTTATTGCCAAGAGTATTGGCAATAAGCTTTTAGTATAATAATTTTTCATTATATAGATACATTTTATTTATTATCGGTATGTAGTGTATAGGCTAAACGATTCAGCATTCCGGTTAATGGGTAGAAAAACAGGCTTTCTGCCAGGCTCTCCGTATCGGCAATATCCTCGGCTTCTTTATAAGAATGAATGCCTTGCAGCGTAAAATCATGCAGATCCTGAGAACGTACCTTTTTGAAAATATTCCTTGATTTTTCAGAAATACCAAACAGGTTCTTAAAGTTCAGCTTTTTGTCAATTTGGTCGAAAAGCTTATAAAACTCTTCTACATTTTGTACGACCTCTTCGATAATAATTTTATTGGAACTTATGTCGCCGAAACACAGATTCGTTTCTTTCTCATTATCCAGGGGATTTTGCATTTTTCCTCCTTCGGTGCCATTTCCAAGTAGAACACGCACCAATTCAGCCACTTTAACATCATCGACACCCTTTTTCGATAAAGCTCCTTTAGCTGTTACCTCCTTTGGATAATCATCAATGATGACATCAAGCACTCTTGTGCTTTTATTCTGCTCATCATCACCGCCATTCACTGCAGTTAAAATATACTGGAAATAATCCCTTATTGCTTCCCTATCCAATCCCATTAAGTGGTAATTCTTTGATGCAGTTCCGGATAATAGAAGATTTCGTGGATTCTTTGTTCCTGTTGCTTTTAGAAGTTGAGCAATATGATAAACTATTGATCCAAAAAACAATAGGAAAACCAAACGAAAATCATCATCATCTTTCAAGAAATCGGAGAAATTAATGATTTTCTCCAATTTTTTATCAGCTATATTTTTATTCTGCTCAAAAGAGAAGAAATAGCTTGCCATATCAGCGGAAGAAGCACCGGTATCTTTTAAGAGTTCAAAGATTTCTACTTCATTGGTCAGGTTGTTTTGCTCTAATAAATCGAATATTTTTTTACCGTATCTTTGGATATAGCCATTTGTTTCCTGACTTCCATTAAATCCATCACCATAAATTGCGTTTCCTGCATATCTGAAGGATGTCACGAAGGCCGGTTTTCCATCTCTAAGAATTACAATATCCGAAGTCCCCCCCCCAATATCAATGGAAACACTGGGCTCAAATGCAAAAGCAATTGCCTTTTCATTTTTATAATAATTAAAAGGAGCGATGCTTTCGAGGATACTTGTAACTCTGTTGTCAATTTGGGAATTCATATCATCAGAAGCACCAAATATTTCCTTATAGCAGTCTTTCCAAAGACCCTTTAACTTATTAACCCGAGATCTTTCCATACTCACCGGATAAAACCAAATGATATCGGTTGAAGCAAGGTCACCTCCTTCAGAAAGTACTTTATTCTTACATAAAAGCAGAAGCTCTTCGATATATTTGCTCACACGTTGTTTATTATCCGGATCAGCAAAACCTAACCATTTTAAGTTTGTTTTAACGGTCAGATAATCTTTTACCTTATGCTTCTCATATTCAAAGCCAATATTGCAATCAGCAAAAAGTTCCGTGCCTTGCTGATAATTAACTGTTTTATTTTCTATAAGATTGGTTCTGAAAGGTGTATGGAAATCACCATTTCTAGTGAATGAAAGAGGGAGCGTTTCTTGTACCATTAAATCCTCAATCAGGCTAATGTAACGCACGGCAACACTTTTATCACCGGCATGTCTATCACGGAGAAAATGCATATGCTCTATACTGTTATTCTCATAGGAAAAGTCACGGCCTTTCTGCTTATCTACTTTTACTCCAATATGTGTATTTGTAGTGCCAAAATCAATTGCAAAAGTAAATTTTGTTGTTCCGCTGGACTTTGGATCAAGTATTGGGATAATAGCACCACTCAAGCTATTGCCTTTCAATAAAATAACATCGAAAGTGCCTTTGTACGTATATGCTAAAGTCCTTTGATTCGTTAGGTTTGAGCGTTGATGAGATTCGACATCTATAACTTTCTTTTCTGAGCTTTGCATCAATTGTATATCCAATTCATTTGTTTCATATTCACCCAAATGAATAAAATATTTTGTTAAGTCATTATTTGTTTTCACAAAAGGGAAAAGCCCCAGTGTAAATTTCCTATCGATAATCCTGAACATATCAGAATCCTGAGTATTGTTATATATTCTCTGATATGTGATTTTAACACCACTTTGTACAGGTATATCTAAAAGTACTTCTACCGAATCAACCCCAACATTTCTCATTCTCAACATCTTATTATTGCGGAGCGCTTCAGCAGTATAGTATTCAAAGAACTTTTGGGTTAGAGGAAGCAGATAGTTAACTTTTTTATCATCAGAAGCAACATAATAATGCTCCCTATCCGTGGTATAGGGAAGTTTCACAATATCATGTGTTAGAAAATCTCCAATACATAAATATGGATACGCAATATTTTCACCCGGTAATATCCTCTCATTTATAGGTGTATGATCAAATTCAGGCACTTTAATATCATCATGCCAATCGCCGAATGCGTATTTCATCCCACGAATATTAAATGGACCATTAGGTAAGACTAATGGCCTATTCTCTATCTCAGTGCATAATGGCGATTCGATAGTAAAGCTACTATGAAAAGGTTCCGGTTTAAACTTCTTTAATGGTATTCCATTAATGATATTTAAAACAATACCCGGGCTTGCCGGCAATGTGGCATCATCATATTCAGTATTATATATCGTGTCATTATAATTACAAATAACATCGTACAACTCATAATCATCAACTTCTAATCTTTCAGCCGTTTTATTAAGGTATTCTTGAACCTCAGGGAAGAGGTCGGCAAAGCCTAAAGATTTGCTCATGGCAAATAAATACTTTATAAAACTTTTATCTCTTCGATATAAAGCCCTGAATTTATCATCAAGCATACGATCATCCCCAAACCAAACATCAGTATTAATAAAATCAGCACCCGGGGCAGCAAAAAACAAACTTTTAGGAGAAGTTCCCCCAATAACTTTATTTTTATATTTTAGAATAAAGATGCTGCTCATCCTGTTAAAATTATATTGAGCCCCATCCTGATTAAAAAACAATTCAATGGTTTCTGCAAAATGTTTATGCTCAGCACTTCCCTGATTTTTTAACCTATTAAGTCCTTGGTTGAGATCCCATTGAACAATTTTGAGATATTGGCTATTTTGTTCAAAACCATAAAACATTTGTCCGATATCTAAGGCATCCGATACGAGTTTATGATTATGAGTAACCCCATCCAGTTCATTACTTGCTGCTACTTTCGCAAAAGCAGACCTTACCTGATCAATACGGGCAAAAGGACTTGGAATCGCAGTTGGTACATGTTTTCCTGCACTTTCATCCGCGATTATTTTATCAATTACATCTTCCCCAATATCCTGACTTTTTTTCCATCCATCAAAACTTTCACCTGTATCATGTATTCTAAAAACTTTTGACATTGCTTAAAATTTAATCGTGAATAATCGATTGAACAACATTTGTGAGGGAATCATTAAATAGTTTAATGAAACGTCTTTCCCCAGCCAGTTCTCCGTCCATTTCCTTAGCTTTGACACTCAGTGCCTGTATAATTTTTTTCCCATGTGCCTTTTTAGAGAAAGTAGTATTCTTTACCGGATAACCTTTTATGAAATCCATTAAATATTCATATTGTTGCGGGTCACTATATGGAGCAAAGGAAACATCATTGTTTTCTAGTTCTTCAAGCCATTCTGAAAAATATTTCATAAAATGGCAAAATTCATTTTCGTAAAAGGAGCTTCTAAAAAAGCCTTCTAAACCTTGTTGATGCCATGCATCTTTGCTTTCAAGACTCTTATTTAGCCCATTATGGATAAATATCTGAAGCAACTTAAGCTTTGCAAGAGGGAGGCTCATGCATTGGCGATCCTTAGCTCCAAGATCCTTCAGTTCAATTTGACGTGTATCATTTATAATACCGAATTCTTTACTAACTAGTTCGTCTGCCTTTGCATTAGTCGAACTCATGCTTCCGACATTTTCCATAAAATCTATAATGGACAAAGCGCCTGCAAGCTCTACGAAATGCGCATTATTCTTTTGGGATGCCTTGCCATCATGATTATCATAATGATTGTCGGAATGATCACCAATATAATAAAATGCATTGATCGAATTATTCTTAAAAATAGAATGCTCGTAATAATTCAATGCCGATTTTGCTTTAAAGAAGAATGTAGAGGAATCAATTGTAGCTTCATCTCCATTCGGTGAAGCTAATTTAAAATAAGGCAGATAACTTATCGCTCCAATTACTGAATTTTTTATGGCTTGTGCTTGATCGATATGATCATAGTGGGTTCTGAGGTTTTTCAACAAAAGAGGAAAACCGGCCGCACCTGTTCCTCCAAATATTGAACTCACGATAAAAATAGCATCTCCAGGACTAAAGGATTTAGCAAATTCCTGATATTCTGCTGACTTAGCAAACTGATTAAGCACAACACTTCCAATATTGGGGTTCCCCTTAAAGCCTACCTGAAGATTTAATTCCAGATCTTCAGGTGTATACAGCAAATCAACAAGCGCACAATCTTCATCTTTCATTGAATTATAACCAATGAATTTTTTAAAACTAGTACTTGTTGTACCATCGATCAAAAACTTAAAATTATTATTGATGGTATTGCCTGTTCCGCCAAGCAATTGTTTTAAGGTTTGTATTTCGGCAGAGAAAAAGCCTTCCCCATCTGAAAATTTTTGGATATTCTGGTATTTCAAAAGCATATCCTGTGTACGGTTGGTATCCCCATTGGCCGTATCCGGATCAATAATTATGGGTACAACTTTATCAAAACCATCCGGTAATTGAACACCTGCTGCAAATAACATACTCATAGCCCTAAGTACCCGACTTCCGGTACCGCCTATTGCGAAAATATATAGTTTAGCCATAATTTAAAAGGGATTATATTTGTTGTTTGTACTGAAAAATTTCAACACAGCCCCAAGGAGGAATGGAACGAAACTTAAAATCCCGGACCATATAGCATATTCAAATATATATGAAGTAGCATCAGGGAATTCATCATTATCGAGAAACTCTAATAATTCATCATTTGCTAACCATACAGCCAAGCCAACTACGAGTATAAATGATATTGGAAAAATAATCATCCATTTCCAAAATTTTGCAGGAATAGGATCCCATAAAAAATAAAAGATTAACTCAAGCAGAATGGGTACCAGAAGGATCCCAAGAAAAGTAAATGTGTAGGCGCTACCTTCATACATTACTTCTGTGTAAGTATCGTGATAGACAAGTCTTTCGATAATACTGGCAAATAATTCTTTCATAAATTTATTTATTTATATTAATTGTAAAATGTGCATAATTACTATGTCCATTAACATTATCATAAGCCTCGACAACACTGCGCATTAAGGTATTAAAAGCAAAGGTTGATATCGTATCCGGCGGATTATCATTAGTGGTTCCGGTTTCCTCTATCCAATCGAAAGGCATGCGTTTTAAGTAGATGTTTAGGACTTCAGTTGTAAGATTATTTATCTCAACTTTAATAATATGAGTTGGCTTCTGTCCTATTTTTTTTAAATGATACTCATCATTAGCCGTGAAATCGTATTTCTGAACAGGGATCACCTCTCTAATTTTCCAACCCTCATTCAATGTGTAATTTTGAGTATTACAAAAATAGTCATCAGCCAAAGGAAGACAGCTATAATCAACAGCAAGATTAAAGCCAAAAGATCCTTGATTGCTCCCTCGGCTCTGCCTCTCGCAATCATCAAGAACTGTATGCAATTTATTATGCTTATCATATTTGAAGCTACCAATTTTACCGGAATTAATTATTGTATAAGGTATAGCAGCATCGTCCATCACAAAAAAATGTGCTTCATTCATATAACCTGGCAAATGTTTTGTATTTATGGTATCCTTTGCTTGCCGAATAATACTTCTTTGACCAAAAAACAGCCAAATATAATAAGGTCTTTGTTGAGTGATCTCCTTAGGTTTATGGTCAAAAGGGTAGTAGGTGCCATTAAATTGTGAACCTAATTTTATCACTACCGTTTCAACAGGGTTTTGCTTTAATTTTCGCACAAATATATTTCTTGTTCTGCTAACTGCTTGCTCTAGTTGGGATATTGCTTCTTCAGGTCTACCATTGAGGTCAAAAATAGCATCTGTAACCATAATCCCAAGGTTTTCAGAATTGGATTGTTCCAATACGGTCTCAAATATCAAATTCAGATCACTAGTTGTTGTGTTCCCTATATGTATGCCCTGCTGACTCAAGTTCTGCAAAAATGCTTGTAGGTTACGCGTTGTTGGATGAGCTTGGTCGTTGATATAAAAAAAACGAAAATGATCACTTTGCTGATTTGGCGTGATTAGCTCAAGATCATATAGTAACTTATTTAATGCGGTTTTGAATTCAGTTCCTCCTTTCAGATAGCCATACATGCTGGCAGAATTTTCCAAGTAAAAATTCACGCTATCAACTGGCCTCATTTTCATGGGCTTTGGTGCCGGGATGTTTCCAGACACAATTTGGCTATTCGTATCTACAGATTTATTGTCCCTTTCTGGTTCTCTAGACTTAGGGTTTGGCCTGCCACAATTCGTGCATAAAGCAAGTATTCCTAGTAGTAATAAATAATTGATGTAAGTTTTGCAACATCCAAAAATATTCTTCCTTATTAAAATATTCCCCATAATACTGAATTTAATGCTTCTTAGAATAATACTTTATTGCAATAAGTAATGCCCTATTGTTTTTATCAAAACAGCTAATTTCAAACATTTTCTACATCAATCAAAATTGCAAACCACATATGATTGACTAATATAATCATTACAAAATATTTTTTGAAATAGTATGAAGTGGCCATTTTTAGGGGTCGAACATAGTATTTTTCTGTATGAAGCTAAATTTATGGGTATAGAAATAAAAATATATCTCTTTTGAGCAGAGTACTATGTTTTTATGGTATGTATCTAAAATACAGAATTTTAGTTAAATATTTAGATGCAATCTAAATTTACTCATGTGCGATAAAAATATTGGATTTTATAAAAATGCATTTTATGCTTGAGAATGGCATAAAATTTCAAATTATCTAGCTGTACAAGCTTCAAGGCTACTATTCATACTATTTTCGCGGAGCGCTCTATGCAAATCTAGGGGGTAAAATAGTTATACTAAACTTTGTCAACGGTTCTTATCTGGCCTAAAAATTTGTTTATCCATTTTGCAAATACAATCTTATAATAAACTGATTATAAACGTGTAATACTTCATTTTTTAGTTCGATAACTACTCTTGTTTTCTTGTGTATGGCCGGACTGTAAAATTCATGGCTTCGAAGATATTTTTTGATTGCTTGTAGGTTCGGTGCAAAGCGTCCTGTAGATTTTCTCCTTTTAAATATAATGGAACGTAGGAGTGAAGCTTTGCATTAATTTCTCTTTTTGAACTATTGTGGATCATAAACTGGTTTTCCCCTGTTGCTTCAGGTTTGATCGTATATATTGACCTCTTGAAATGCAAGGTATACGGACTCCATTATTCCTCACTTCTGTATCGTCATAAATCCCGAAAGCCCATAAACAGCTTCATTTTCATAAAGACTTACATTGTTTCGGCTAGTAGCGAATAAAAGCTGCTAAAAGGCAAATTTCATTGGAGTCTTATTATCTTTTAACTGAACAAAGACACTCTCTTGTCGCTTATGTCACTTTGTTTTTTTCTTCCCAACATTCTTCAAACCTCTCAATAAGTGCATATATATTGTTCCGGAATAGAGTTCAATATTTATGCTGAGTTTATTAAAGCATGGACTCATCGGCTGGTCTTGTTCCGAAGCCTCGGAACTCATAGTCCTATTTATTATGCGCCAATTTTCACTATTTTAATCCTTCAAATAATCTATAACCTCCATAAGCAATTGCTCCCCAGAAAAAATAACCAATATCTGCAAAAGATAATCCAATACCAATCGCTAACCACAAAAAACCAAATATTAAGTCATTATTTGTTTTTTCTGAATTAACTTCTTTGTGCTCTATTATCTCAATTAATATTTTATCAACAATATCCTCTTCTAACCCTTTTGACAATAAAATCTTTTTAACATCACTTGGGTTTTGATTTTCACTTATTATTTGATTTTTAGCATATTCAATTAACTCTTCAAGAATTTGTTTTTTCCTTGAATATGACTCAATATCATTTTCAGTCATATCAATTTTTTTTTCTTTTATCAATTTCTTTGCATATTCAACATCCCAATTATGCCATTCCTTTGGATGTAATACCATATCAATTAATTCATTATCTGTAAATGAATCTAAATAATGGTCATCTTCAGAACTTCCAACAGTTCCTTCATTTAAAAGTGTTTCTGCTTTTTTAAATTCGTCACTCCTAATTTTCAAAATATATTGAATATTAGATTCGCTATTTGAAAAAGTAACATCAAATGATGGAATAGTATCTTCAATTTTATAATGAATATTATTTTCATCCAAAATTAGTTTAATTTGTTCAATTATATCTAGCGAAGGATATCTGCATAGTTCAATGTAATCATTCATGTTTATTTTTTTAAATAGTGCATAATGGCAGTCTCCCGAATGATGCGGGACTGGTGTCTTAAAACCTCTGTTCTCGTTTAAATTGTACTAAAACACGGCATAAAGTTAGCAAATATTTGAGTTCTAAGAGCATTTGTTTTTCGATTCTTTTTCTAGGAGATGTGTTTTGCCCTTCGGCAGAATACACTCAGTTAGTGAATTCCCAAGCATATCGTCTCCCGCTTTGCTTGCGAAAAAGTTCTCCGCTTCTGTATCGTCATAAATTCCGAAAGCCCATAAACAGCTTCATTTTCATAAAGACTTACATTGTGTCGGCAAGTAGCAAACTAAAGCCGCTAAAAGGCAAATTTCATTGGAAGCGGATTATCTATTAGCAGAACAAAGACACTCTCTTATCGCTTATGTCACTTTGTTTTTTCTTTCCAAAACCTTAATAAGAGTATAAGTGGTTTTTCGGCGATACTTCAATATTTATGATAAGGAGCTCGAAATTTGTGTGTTAATTCTCTTAAAAGCATGATTCATATTTTAGGTCTTGTCCCAAAAATACGCAGATCAGAATTATTTATTATAAGCTGCTAATACAACTGAAATACATATTTATTTTTCAGATTGCACTCGCATATAAATTTTTCTTTAAGCCAATTTATTTCATCCTCCTCAAGTGAGTACCTTATATCTAAGCATTCTTTAAAATTTCCCAAATTTCTATGTATTTCGGCTGCCGTTATTTTATCATTAATCTCGGAATCATCAAGCAAGTCCATTAGTCCCTTGAAATTCTCCTTCCAAAGCATTTCATCATTTTCGTTAATAAATAGTTCTTGGTCATTTCTTTTCCTATCATTGTATGCCCACCAAATTTCCATTCTGATAATACGCTCTTCAAGTTTACTCTCTGCTATCCCGGATTTAAGTGCATCAAACAGCTCGTCAATTTTCAAGAACTTTACTCTGTCTGCGTAAAGCCAGTCTGAATTTTGTTCAGCTCCTCGTCGAAACGGCTGAACTTCTTCTAATTTGCTTAGCCAAAAAAATGTATTGCATTTTCTACATTTAGTGAGATTGGGGTATTCAGGTAACATTGGTGCAATATGCTTTCCATCGGAATATAACTTTGCGCCACAAGTATTCCCACTCATGATATTTGGTTTACTCAAAAGATGGCCGCAATTAGGGCAATTGTAATAAGAATCAGATCCTGGTATCATATTCGTTATATTTAAATAGATTATTACTACTATAAATAAGAACCCCAATGACCAATACAGCCCATTTGTGCGAAGTGTAGTGCTTTAGAACCCGCTTTTAATCAGTAAAATAGCCCATTTTGGCTTGATGGTTCAATTATTCTATCACTACAAATATAAAGAATGTAATCTGAATCACAATGATAGTTTTTAAGTGCCAGGGTTTTTTGTTTTGTCTCTTTTATGCACGCAGATGGGGTTAGAGTGATTTGGAAAATTTTCATCACTCGGCAACTCGATAAAAGCTTGTTACACTTTTCTTCGGTGAAACGAGGTTCAATGTAAGTTAATTTCAGCCTTTTTATTCTATTACAATATTCCATTTAATTATAGACAACCTCTTTTTTATTCTTTTCAAGGTGAGCAAAATACTTAGCTCGTTTGGCAATGAACCGTGCACTAAATTTTTAAAATCCCCATTTTGTCAGATGTAAATTGAACAGCCTGTCTGAATAAGGTTTTATTTTCGTGTAAGTTCATAAAATATTCCAATTTTCTGTGGTGGATAGTACTTTCGCTGCACCTGTCAGTTTATATTTAGTGATCGGGTTCAATGATTTGAAAAGCGGTTCTGTTAAATGTCTTTGTTGCAATTGTTCTAATAAACTTCCTAATAAGGCTCTTGTTGAAGGAGGATATTTTAACGCCAAACGAACCAATGAATTTGTTTCTTTTTCAGAAAGATTTTTGATGATGGCTAAAAAGCGTTTACAGGATATTTCTATACCGGTATCTGGTATTTTTTTGATGTAGCGAATAGAGTCTAGCAGTTGCAACAAAGGAATATTCTCTTTGGTGATGGTGTTTTTTTGCTTTACAAATGAAATGGTATAGCGTTCTCTTTTAAAACTGGGGCGAACTTGATTTTTACCTATTTGTATGGTATTACTTATTTGTGTGGTTAAACCTAATTGGTTGTAGATGCTGTAACCCGTGAGATAGCCTGTAATTTTTCCGCTTTCTTCCAGCAAGTCTTTTACTACTTGTGACTGATTGGGTTGAAGGTTGCCAAATGGGGTATTTTCGGGCTTGTAGTATTTTCCTTTGGATAGTTTGGCAATTTTACCCGAAGACACCATACGGTTCAATGCTTTTATTACCGCTTCTTTTTGATCCACCTCTGTAGTAAAGTCAGCATAGGTGAACACATAACCCTTAGGGAGTCTGTCTATGGTAAATGCTATGTATTCAGTTGTTTTCATTCTATCTATTGTAGTGCAAAGATAGTTTATTTGTCCAGTTTATTAGCATAAAAACTGGACATTTTTAAATTCATTGAAGAATGCTCTGTTTTGCGGTTATTCTGCTCTATTGATAAGATCTTTCGTTAAACCAAATAATCGATCGTCAAAAAGGGGAGGAGTGCAACATCCTCCGGAATGGTTGGTGCTTAACGAAATAATTTAAGTCAATTAAAATAATGAGGTGTTCAATTGAGTACTTAGGCTAAGCAATGAAATTCAGTATATTTCAATGAATGTTGTTTTAGATTTCTCCCTCGGTCATCTTATGTTTGTAATTTAATGAGTGTTCTCTATCAAAAAGAATATAAAACACTGTAACTAAGAAAAATGACCTCAGTCGAAAAGACAAGATGGTGAAATATAGATAGACAAAAGTGGCGCGCGGACACAATAACTTTAAAATATATATGTCCGCGCGCCACTTTTGTCTGCTCCCTAACGAATCCTGTCTTTTCGACCAAGGGATCAAAACGAAGTGAAGATCCTGCGGGAGAAATCTAATTATCAATATAACAACCGATTAGGTTAAGTATTTATTTGAACACCTCAATTAAAATATTACAGCAGGCCGACTATCCGCTTTGCGCGAAGCTTGTTGTTTAATGCTTCGTTTTTTGATTATTTTATGTGCCTTATATTTGGGTTGTCAATCATTCGTTTCATGGTATCAAAAAATGCCTGATAGAAAGAATCGTCTTTCGCATAGAGCCGATAGAGGTCTAATTCCTTCTTTCTTTGTTGGCTCATTACATCATCCAGTATTTTTTTAAATGCCAAATCCCTGTTCTGCGTATCCCTGTTTTCTGCCACTTTCGTTTGATAATCCGGATGCGCCTGAATGTGTTGGCTAAGGCTTATAAATTTCACCCTTTGGTCTTCCGGTGTGGCATCCCATCCATGAAACCAGCGCTCATTAAATGCTTTGATAATTGCATCTAAAGGGTCTATTACATCATCACCACCGGCTGCTCTGGGGTTCGGATTTTGAGGGTCTAACTCTGTTTCGGTATCGTCTAAACTTATTGAATGATTGAGCTTTGTCCTTTCTAAACCATAGGTAGATAAATCAACCGACTCCAATAATTCATCAATCAATTCATCTTGTTTGCTTCTAATTATTAATTTCGGGATTAGAAATTTCAGGAACCAAAACAGCTTCTCCCAGTCCAATACTTCATAAGGCATAATGGAGGCCATTTGCCCATAGATTTTAACGAATTGCTTTGACTTTATTTTAAAATCTGCTTTTTCATCATCTTCTAAATCCAATTCCGCATTAAAGCGATGAGCAGCTTTATCAATAATTGGGCTTAGTTGTTGTGCGTCAACTCCTTCAAAGTATTTCTCAACGAATAATTCCACTTCAGCCCATTCATAAACACCAACATCATCTAAAGTTCCTTTTAATTCATGCAATACATTAACATCTGTTGCCCTGCTCAGCGAAGTAGAAGTATAAAATGGATCAAAGGAGGCTTTAATATCATCCACCTGATTAAAGAAATCCAGAATGAATAAGTCTTCTGTTTTCTTGCCCAATTTGTTTGCCGAACGGTTTAATCGGCTCAAAGCCTGCACCGCCATTACGCCCTGCAATTTCTTATCAACATACATAGTGCAAAGCTTGGGCTGGTCAAAACCGGTGAGATATTTATTTGCCACCACTAATATCCGGTACCCATCTGTATCAAATTTGTCTCTGGTATCATTGTCGGAAAAGCCATTCAAATCAGACTCAGTATATTCGATGCCATCCACTGTTTTTTTGCCTGAAAAAGCAACAGCAATTTTAAAGGGATTGCCTTTCTCTGCAAGAATGCCTTTTATAGCCAGGAAATAACGAATAGTGGTCTCAATATTTTGCGTAACGACCATGCCTTTGGCTTTGCCTTTGAGCTTTTTCGTATTATAGACTTTGCTGATAAAATGCTCCATCATAATTTCCGCTTTCGTAGCAATGGTTCGTTTATCGCGCTCTACATACGCACGCAATTTTTTCTGTGCTTTTATGGTGTCAAAAAGCGGATTGTCCTGAATTGACTTTTCTATTTCATAATAACTTTTGTAGGTGGTATAATTCGCGAGCACATCCAAAATAAAGCTTTCTTCAATGGCTTGTTTCATGGAGTATAAATGGAATGGCTTAAAAGAGCCGTCTTCTTGTTTCGCTCCAAAACGCTCTAATGTTGCATTTTTGGGTGTGGCTGTAAACGCCAGATAGGATGCATTGCCCTTCATTTTCCGGGCTTGCATGGCTTTAAGGATTTTATCCTGAGCGTCTTCGTCCTCACCTTCCTTGTGTTCCATGCCCAGGGCTTGATTCATCCTACCTGCAGCTGTTCCACTTTGCGAACTATGTGCTTCATCAATGACTACCGCGAAGCGTTTATCACTTAAATCGGCAATCCCGTCAATGATAAATGGGAATTTTTGGATGGTGGTAATGATGATCTTTTTGCCTTGCTCTAGACTGTCTTTAAGTTCGGTGGATGAATAAGCAGGAGCCACAATATTCTTCACTTCCGAAAACTCTTTGATATTCTCACGAAGTTGTTTATCTAATAGCCGTCTGTCGGTTACCACAATTACCGAATCAAATAGCGGATTTTGAACCCCCTTAGAACCTGGAAGCCCCTCTCTTTCGGGATAAGTTTCAATGAGCTGATAGGCGGCCCAGGTAATGGAATTGGATTTGCCCGAACCCGCAGAATGCTGAATTAAATAAGTTTGTCCTACGCCTTTTTTGCTGACATCTGCTAATATTTTCCGAACAACATCCATCTGATGGTACCGCGGAAAAAACAGTGTGCGTTTACTCAAAGCATCTGTGGCTTTGCCATCAAAACGAACGAAATGCTGGAGAATATTGGCAAGGCTTTCGCGCGTAAATACTTCCTCCCAAAGATAGGCCGATTTGTGTCCAAAGGGGTTAGGCGGATTGCCCTTTCCGCTGTTGTGTCCTTTATTGAATGGAAGGAAAAATGATTTGCTGCCCGCCAATTTGGTACACATATATACTTCATCGGTATCTGCTGTAAAATGAACAACACAGCGCCCGAAGTTTAATAAGGGCTGGCGAATGTCACGGTCGTATTTATATTGCTTAATGCCATGCACTTTCGCATTTTGGCCTGTCCATGGGTTTTTGAGTTCGAGGGTGGCGATGGCCAAACCATTCACAAAAACCACCATATCAATTTCCTCTCGGGGATTGTCGATATTATAATGAACCTGACGTGTGACGCTGAACTCGTTCAACTCAAAATGGTCTTTTACCGTTTGGCTGCTGCTAGCCATAGGCAATTGATAGAGCAGGGTAAAATGGGCGTCTTCCACTTCCAGACCCTTGCGGAGCAAACGCAGGATGCCGTATTTTTTCAGCATACGATCGTAGCGTTCCAGGATTTTGAGTTTCCAATCGGCAGAACGTTGTAATTTTTCCAGTTCCTCCTTTTGGGTGGCTCCTAAAAAGTGCCAAAAGCGGGTTTCGTCGATGGCGTATTTGGCATTGAAATCATTGGTGTCGCCGATGTAGTAGCCATTGCCTGACCGATAGAAGGCCTGCTCTTCCAGTGCCATATTTTGCATTTTCATCTCTTCCCGGCTAAAACCGGTTAAGGCTTTTTCGATTGCAGCTTCTAAGGCTTGTTCGTTGGTTTGGCTTGGGCTCATACTTTAATGTCTTTTTTTAGTTTTTTTCCTTTTCTGGTCAAACGATACTTTTGGTTGCGACTTGTTGGCTTATCGGGCAAAGTCATTTCTATCCATTTGTTTTGTTGTGCAGGAATTAAATAATTATTGATAAAATTATCTCTGCCATTTAGTTCAAGTTTTTTCATCAATTCATCTCTACTCATTCCCCCTTTTAAAATTCATATAACCCTCATTGCCAGCTCTTCTAAAGCTATATAAGCTGAGGTTCTCATTCTATCTTGTCCTGTATCTTGTTCTAGTTCATAAACAGAAGGTCTTCAGATAACCACTTTGAAACTCTTTTTGAACACTGGATATAAATATGCGTTTTTTCATTGTTCGTATTCTGTTTTCAAACGTAATAATTATTTCACAACTTTTATTTTCCCCGTAACCGCACTATCAATCAACGTGGCTTTGTATTCTTTGAGTTTTTCTATTTGGCTTTGTTGCAAGGCAATGGCTTTATCTATTTTGGCGGATTGGGTTTCGATATGCTCCATGATTTCAGATTGTTCATCTTTTGGAGGAATTGGTATAGAGAATTGATTAAAATTTTCAGCTGGTAACCGCCATCTTCCTAACTGGGAAACCCCTTGTCCATATCGATAAAATATTTTGCTCCTATAGCCAACCTGAAATAATCCTAACAAATATTTGTCTTCTACTTCATCAATATAAGGAACAAACACTCTGTAATCTGGACTGATAACACCATCAAACTTAGTTATATCGACATAACCAGTAAGTAAATCCATGTGATTCATTGCAAACTCGCCCTTTTTAATAATCTGATACTTGGAGTAGTCCATTGCAAGTTGTCCTTCACCGCTTGTAATATCTTTTATTTTAATTCCTTGTTGTGTAATTGATAATACATCAGGTCCTTCAAACCCAATAATTCTCTTTATTATTTTGACAACATACTTCAACCGCTTCACCTCCCAATGCTCCGGAATCTCCCCAATCCATTCCACACCGCTATCTTTTAGTTTAGCATTGGGATCTAAACCTTTGGTTACCGCATTTTGAATAATAATTTGCTTGCGTTCTTTGAGCAGGGCAATCAATTTTTCTTTTTGGGCAATCACCCGGTCTATTTTGGTGCATTTGTCGTCTAAGAAATTGGCAATGGCGGTTTGTTCTTCTTTTGGGGGAAACGGAAAAATAAACCTTCTAAAATCTAGGTAACTTATATTCTGTCTTAAACCAGAACCTAGACCATAAATGACTTTATTGTTATCGATTGCTCGAAAAAAATAATGATAGAATTTAGCTGAAGCCTTCTCCTTTATTCTCAAATTCAAATAGGCACTTGTGATAATCCCATCATAATATGAGATTGAACTTCTAAGACTCACCTTATCATTTTGTAAATCGGTTGGTCTGAAAATCAAATCTCCCTTGTTGACTAATTGATAAGTTTCAAATGATTCAGGGACTAATCCTGTTAATTCTTCATCAGACTTTTCCCTTATATTTCCATAACTCAGGGAAAGGACATTATTGCGTTTCATTCCTTTGTTTTTGTCCTTTCCTTCAATAATAAAACTCAATCCGGGTAAAATCTTCCAACCTTCAGGAATTACTCCCAGCCAATCCACACCGGAATTTTTGTAAGCAGGATATTTTTGAAATGTTGTTTTTGATATGCTTTGGCTCATGCGTTTTCTTTTAATTGCTTTAATACCAAGTCTGTTAAATGATCCATTTTAGAAAAAGCAAACCATAGTTCGACCTTGCTCACCACAGGTTTTTTACCCAAATCTTTTAAAAAAGCTCCCATATGGTAGAGCTCTTTTTGGTCTATGATCAGAAATCGGTCGTGGCTGGATTTTAAACAAAACTTTAACTTTTTTACCTCCCAATGTTCCGCAAACCCCCTCAGCCAATCCACACCGGAATTTTTGTAAGCAGGATATTTTTGAAATGTAGCTTCCATTAGTCCATCAGTTTTTTAAGGGTTTCGGCATCGGGTAGGGCATCTTTGAGTTCGGGTGGCAGGGTTTCGGTAGTTTTGTAGGTTGCTACGCCCATGGGTTTTGAGAAATCCCGGAAACTGTATTCTACCTTCTTGTTGTTTTTTTCTTTGCACAGGATTATTCCAATGGATGCGTTTTCGTGGGGCTGTTTTACCAAATCGTCCAATGCCGAAAGGTAATAGTTCATTTTACCCACATATTCGGGCTTAAATTTCCCTTTTTTCAAGTCGAATGCCACCAGGGATTGTAAGCCCCTGTGGAAAAATAAGAGGTCGATAAAATATTCATCTTCATCCACTATAAGCCGGAATTGATTTCCCATAAATGAAAAATCAGCACCCAGCGACATCAGAAACTTTTTTATGTTGCACATTATCTCATGCTCTAATACGCGCTCATCAATTTCATCATCGGCATCTTCCACATTTACAAAATCGAGCAGGTACTGGTCTTTAAAAGCACGAATAGCTTTGTTGGATAGTATTTGGGGCAGGCTTGCTTTAAAGTTATTGGGCAGTTGTTGTTCTTGCAGGTGGCTCTGGTTTTTTAGTTCGGTGCGCAAATGGCGAACCGACCAGAAGTTTTGTGCCGTTTTATGGATGTAGTACCAGCGGTGAGACTCGTCTTTTGCTTTTAGAATTATTTCGTAGTGATGCGTGAATGATACGGATAAAAAAGCGTTGACATCCGGGTCTTCATTTTTGGCCGTCACTGTTGACCCGATTACATTTTTTTTCTTTTCTAATTCTCTCGTCACTGACGAGAATATTGGATTTTCACCTGTTTGTATTTCTCTCGTCATCAACGAGAATAGTCTTTCCTCGGTTTTCCATTCCGAATAAAACATTCTCATTTTGTAAATATTCTGCCCCGAAAAGCCTCGTAAACCAGGCAGGTCTTGTTGTAGTTGTTTCGAAATATCTTCTAAAACCTTGCTACCCCAATTATGTTTCTCAATTTCAGTATCTACAAGTTTACCAATACTGAAATACAGCTTTAAAGATTCGGCATTGGCAATCTTAGCCACCACATATCTGCTGGCAAGAATTTGCTGTTTCAGCTTCTTTATAAAATCGACAGAAAATAATTTGTTGCTCATTTTACCCAAGGTTCAAAATGTCCATAATTAAGCCTTCGTTTTCCTTTTCCAGTTGGAGTATCTCGGCACTTATTTCTTCGATGCTTCGTAATGGCTTGTGCTGGTAGAAGTATTTATTAAAGCTGATTTCGTAGCCAATTTTGGTTTTGTCTAAATCAATCCAGGACTCTTCAACGTGTGGCTTTACTTCCCGCAGGAAATACTCATGAATGCTTTCTGTCAACGGAATGCTTTCGCTGTCGCGCAAATCGCTTTGGCTTTCGTATATGATGTACTCATCTTTTTTACCGCTAGGGTAGTAGCCGTAATCGGGCAGTTGCTTTGCGGTGCAATCCAAATGATGCAAAAGTTGGGCAAGCTTATCGCCACTGAGCTTTTGCGTTTTCTTAATAACTTTTTCGGCTGTTTCATCATACCAGCTCACGCTGTGGAGGATGGCATTTTTCTCACTAACAGAGAGTTTGGATTTGTTTGTCTTCAGTGCATCATCCACCAATTTTGAGAAGACATTAAAATCCTTGTGCTCTTTTGTGCCAATTGTGTTCATAAGTTGAGTTGCTGTATCGAACAGTTCTTTCTGCTTTTTCCATATAGCGTCAGAAATCAGTGCTTTGCGCTTTTTGGCGTTCAGGTCCAGATCATTTTTCTCGCACCAGTCCAATAACTCTTTTTCGATGGATTTTACATCTGAATAGACTTTTTCTCCATAGGTTTCCCAAGCCCATTGCATGGGTTCTTTCAGGGTTTTATCAAAACGGAGTTCGGCAATGCGTTCGGCAGTAAATTGGGCTTTAAGTCTTGCCGGCCTGTCGATGCTTACTTTATAATAGCCAAAATCGCTGTTGTTAAATATTTTGGCTGCCAAAGCATCTTCCGTTTTCCGTTCAATATTTTTAAAATTCAGATAGGCTTGCTGAATCTCTTTAATATGTTCGGGCTTTAGCTCGCAATTCTTTGCGCCAAGGTTTTTGCGGAGTTTTGAAAAGCGTTGCGAAGCATCAATAAGTAAAACCTTTCCTTTTCGTTTTGTCTCTTTTTTATTGCTTAGAATCCAGATGTAGGTTGTGATTCCCGTATTGTAAAAGAGGTTGTTGGGGAGCTGGATAATGCAGTCCAACAAATCGTTTTCAATAATGTAACGACGAATATTGCTTTCACCACCGCCGGCATCACCCGTAAACAAACTGGAACCGTTATGTACCGAAGCGATGCGCGAACCCAATGCACTCTGATGTAGAGACTTCATTTTATTCACCATCTCCATTAAAAAGAGCAATTGGCCGTCAGAAGAGCGGGGTGTAGCATCCGCTTCTGCTTCGGTTCCCCAATAATCTTTCAGGGCTACCACAAAACGCGGGTCAATAATGTCCTTGCCGTCTTTGATGTATTTGACCTCACTGCTCCATGACTTTCCGTAGGGTGGATTGGAGAGCATAAAATCAAAATTATGCCCGGAAAATTCATCTGTCGATAGGGTGGAGCCTACCCTGATGTGTTCGGGATTGTTTCCCTTAATCATCATATCGGACTTGCAAATAGCGTAGGTTTCATCATTAATTTCCTTTCCATAGAGGTACACATCACCACTTGCCCTGATTTCCCCTTCTGCATCTTTGATGAAATTTTGGGATTCTGTAAGCATTCCGCCTGAGCCGCAGGCAGGATCGTAAATGGTCATTACAGGCGGTAATTGATCTTTGATGGGGTCGAAAACGATGTGCGTCATCAGGTCAATCACTTCACGCGGGGTAAAGTGCTCCCCGGCTTCTTCGTTGTTTTCTTCATTGAATTTGCGGATTAGCTCTTCAAACACATAGCCCATTCCCAAATTGGAAAGTGGGGGAAGTTTCCTGCCGTCCGGGTCTTCTTTTTCAAAAGGGGTGAGGTTGATATGTGGTGAAGTAAATTTTTCCAGAACATCCAACAAAACATCTTTTGAAGCCATATGCCGGATTTGGCTTTTGAGTTTAAACTTATCTACTATTTCCTTCACGTTGACACTAAAACCATTGAGGTAATCTTCAAAATTTGCCTGAAGGATTTGTTGGCTGTTGGTAGCTGTATCGCACAAGCGTTGCAAAGTCCATTCACTGGTGTTGTAGAATACATAACCGCTGGCATCTTTCAGCCCGGTTTCGTCCCATTCTGTAAATCCTGCTTCATCTCTTTGAAAAGCCAGTTCTTCCATTACGGCTTTTTTGGTGGGCTCAAGCAAAGCGTCAAGTCGGCGCAAAACCACCATGGGAAGAATAACATCGCGGTATTTCCCCCTCACGTATATATCTCTTAAACAATCATCAGCGATTGACCAAATGAAGGAGATTAATCTATTGTGGACTGATTGGTTCATATTTGAAGTTTTTTTATAGCGTTTTTAAGTTCTTGAGCTGCTGTATTTCAGCTACTATTCCGAAACATCCAAATAATTGATGGTTGGTCGTTTTACAAATGCGTTCAATCAACGAAATATCTTAGTCCGGAATATCGGTTCAATATTGTAATACTTTCTGCAACAAATATAAAAATTATAATCTAAAACACAATGCTAATTGTTTTCCATTTTAAGGACATTGTACGCAATAACGAAACTGTTAGATAATATAGTGGAATCACCGTCCGGATCACGCCGGTTTGTATAAGGGGGGTCAGCTTAGTCCGGAATCTCCATTGATTTCAGTCACTGAGTAATTCATTGTTTTTTTTGCTCTGGAAATGAAAAATGCACTTGATTTATGGATATTGTATAGAGCCTTAAAGTCGATCTAAGCCTTATCCATAACATAAATAGCATTTGCTTCGGGAGTAATAACATCAAGCACATTACTGTCATGGTATTTGCCGTTAGTAATAAGGATATATGAAGGAATACTTCCTCTTAAATCCAATAGGGTATGAATCTTAATTGCTCCTCTGGAGTATTTACCTGGAGCCCAGCTAAATAATTTTAGGCTAAGGGAAACCGTTGTTGAATCCAAAGCGAATACTTCATTTCTGATGTCCACATTGGGAATTGAAGCATTGGCATATAGGGGTTAAAACAGTGGCCTAACTTCTTGGATCAGATAGTTGCCAAATTCAATAAAGATCCTTGGATCTCTGTTCTCATTTGCCCGAGACAATGTGGATTGGTGCACAAATTGATTTATCCCGAGGTGATAGAGCTTATTTTTGCGAGCTTTTATACAAGTGCAGATCGCCCTCTTGAAAAGCAAGGGATACGGACTCTGTTATTCCTAGCTTCTGTATCGTCATAAATCCCGAAAGCCTATATACAGCTTCATTTTTATAAAGACTTATATTTGTGTCGGCAAGTGGATAACAAAAGCCGTTAAAAGGCAAGTTTCATTGGAAGTGGATTATTTTTTAGCAGAACAAAGACGCTCTCTTATCGCTTTTCCTTTACGTTTTTTTCTTTTCAAAACCCCCAATAAGTGCATTTACTGCTTGAACTTAAGTTTTACAGTGTATACGAGCAATTATCGAATCCGGTAATTTGTATCAATAATCAATGGAGGTTGCACGAGATGAGCAATTTTTTCCCAGGAAAGCATTTTAAAATTTTGAGCTACAGCCTGTCCATCAGCATCTTTATTAAACCCGTCCTGCACAACAAAAATACCAAAGGGATATTCTTTGCCCAAGGGGATATTTAAAACATCCAGACCATCGGTTTCTTCAGCACCATCATAAAGTCCGTCTGTTATTTTAAAGCTGAACAAATATTTATTATCGCCTTCACGTTCAAAAACTGCATAGGTATAATTTCCCTGGCTCGAAGCAATCAGATAGCCCTTACCATCAGCGGCATAATAAATGCTTAAACCTTCAATATCAAATTTTATAGCCGGATTATTTTGGTCAGACATCAGTAGGCGATGTCTTTTATCAGCATTCTCAGGTTCAGCACCATATTTCCAAATACCGCCGCCTTCTTCGCCAACATAAAGCATTGCTGTTTCCATATCGGCAACCATGCCTTCAACCTGTCCGCCCACGTCGAAGCTGCGCACCAGCTTGGCATCTACTTGTCCGTTGTTTTCAAAAAGCTCCCATTGCTCAGCAGCTCCATCTTTACTGTTTACAAAGGCATAAAATTTACCGCTAACAGGACTTTTATAAAAACAAAAACCATAAACAATGCTTACTCCTGACTTAATTATACGCGCTTCAATAGGGCTAAGGCTGCCATCATTTTTATTGATTTCCAGTAAACTAATACTGTTTGACGTTCTGTTGCTGCCTCCTGCAATATCAATAAAACCTGTATCAAGGGGGAAATCATACAGCACATCGGCATTATTAACATTACCAATCGGATAATAAAACAATTCCTTTCCATCTAACTGATAAACAGAAAGCCCTCCAAGTTTATTGGTGCCAATTATAGTGCTTTTTTCAATATTCAAGGGATTCACCCAAATAGCAGGGTCGTCGGCAGCATCTTCGCCCTCCTTTGCATGGATTACATCGGTTTCATGATTGGCAGTTACAGCCAATTTAATATTTTCATTATCAACTTGCGCAGACTGATGCATACAGGATGTGATAAAAAGGGCAAGGTACAAAATGAAAAAGGAGTGTAAATGCTTCATAAATTATTGTAATAATTGTTTATACTGTTCATTTTTAGAGTGATGCCATCCGTATTTTGAGGAATGGCCAATGGCCAAAGATAGAAAAATCCATCATTTGATCACTCAATAGGAATGTTAGGAATTTATTAAATTATCACAGCAAGAACCCCCTTCTTTCTCCCTGTCATTGGTGCATTCTCGCAAAAACTAATCTGATTGCTTCTGTTTCTTATTCTTCAATTTCGCAAGCTTAAGGCCACATTTATCGGAGATTTCCTGAGCAACTGCTTCAGAAACAGATTGTTTTTTGTGCTGGTATATCTGTACGCGATTTTTAATATTTTTTCCGAAAAGGAATATCTCGAATAATTTAATGCGCATACTTGTTTTTCTGTTGCTCTGACTTAAAACGCTTTCTTCATGATATTGAGGAATAACAACAATATTTTGAAATGCCTCCAGCGACAACCATTTTCCATATTTTATCAGCCCAAAAAATTTCGTATAGTTACGGTATGTTTTATTCTTAGTATTAATTTCAGTGCCCTGAGTGCTTAAAGCCATTAAAATACCGATGATAATAATCGCAATACCAACATATAGTGCACTTGGATTATCCTGAAAAACTGTGAATAATCCTACAAGAATAAAGGTATAGCCGGCGAATACAATGCCAAGCTGAAAAGCCGACCCCATTGAATAATGCAAAATGCCTTGATTTTTCATTTGATGATTTTTAGCTAAATTAAATAAAATTCTATGAATCTAAAGAAGCTGACTGCTTTATGGCAGCATTCATCCGAAAATAATTTCTTTAAAAGCAGGAAAATACATTTCAATCGATGTATAATCATTTGCTGCTTTCTTAGAACCATCATAATTATTTGAAAAGTTTAACTTTGAAGCGGGATGCTAAAATTCAATGTAAAATTGCAATTAAATCATCTTTTGTTTAAATTAATTCTAAATAAGTTGAACAAAAAGAATCCTTAGAGGTTTTTTTAAAAACATTCGGAATGAAAGCACAGGAAATTAAAAAATATCAGTTCCTAGAAGGATACAGCAAATTATCGAAGGAAGATCAAATTAAAGCTATTGAAGCCTACAGTATTAATGCTCGTCTTGCCGATGAATTCGACTCCTTTCGTCATACAGACCCTGAACTGCAAAAACGCTTTGAAGAGTTTAGCGAGAATACCGTATCAAATTTTCACTTTCCTTATAGTATAGCCCCTAATTTTTTAATTAATAATGAATTATACCATATACCCATGGTCATTGAAGAGAGTTCAGTGGTCGCAGCTGCATCAAAAAGTGCAAAATTCTGGGCTCAATTTGGTGGATTCCAAAGTACTGTTCTTTCAACGACAAAGATTGGCCAGGTTCATTTTATCTGGCATGGAAAAACAGAGCTTCTTCAGGAGCATTTTGCGGAGCTGCAAGAAATCCTGATTGAAGGCACAAACCATATTACAGAAAATATGCGCAAAAGGGGTGGAGGCATTCAGTCTGTTTCCTTGGTGGATATGACGGGGGAAATGACCGGATATTATCAGCTTAAGGCAGAATTTGAAACCGCCGACAGCATGGGAGCGAATTTTATCAATTCTTGTTTGGAAGAATTTTCCACTATTCTCAAGGTGTGGATCAGCAATTCGGGTCATTTCTACAACTCGGATAAAAATGTCGAGATTATAATGGCCATTTTATCCAATTATACGCCGGATTGTATTGTCGAAACCAATGTTTCTGCCCCATTAAAGGCCTTTGAAAATATTGATGATGAGCTTAATGCCCATGCTTTTGTGGATAAATTTTCCAAAGCTGTTGAGATTGCCCGTATTGATCCACATCGTGCAGCAACGCATAATAAAGGGATTTTTAATGGTATTGATGCCGTTGCTTTAGCCACAGGGAACGATTTTCGTGCGATAGAGGCCTGCGGGCATACTTACGCTTCAAGAAATGGTTCTTATACAAGCCTTACGAAATTGGAAGTCCAAAACGACATTTTTACGTATACCCTAAAAATACCAATAGCACTTGGAACTGTTGGCGGGCTAACAAATCTGCATCCTTTGGCAATGCGCTCACTCGAACTTCTTCGCCAGCCCAATGCAGAAAAGCTGATGCAAATAGCCTCGGCAGTTGGATTAGCAAATAATTTTTCTGCGGTAAAATCATTGATCACCAAAGGGATTCAAGTTGGGCATATGAAAATGCATTTATTGAATATCCTTAATACATTTCATGCTAGTTCCGATGAAAAAGCGGCTGCAGAAAAGCACTTTATGCAAGAAAAAGTAAGCTATAATGCCGTTCGGAAATTTATTGAAAACAGTCGCATCAAGAAATACAATGGAAACCCAAACTAAATATTCTTCACAGGCAAAACTATTGCTCACAGCCGAATACGCTGTGAAACAGGGTGCAGAGGCTTTGGTTTTGCCTTTGAAAGCGCGGCAATATTTGACTATTACTTCAAAATCACAATCATCGGAAAGGAAGATTCATTGGGTTTCTGAAGATATTCATGGCGTATGGTTTTATGCTGATTTTCAATTGGATGATCTGAAAATTTCCGATACAAACAATAGGGAAGCCGCGGCTTTTCTGCAAAATATTTTAAAAACAAGTGCAGCTTTAAATCCTGGGTTTTTTCAAAATAAGCCTTCCGGGATGGAGCTTTACAATAAAAATGAATTTGATCGCAATTGGGGCTGGGGCAGCAGTTCCGCTTTGATTGCCAATATTGCGAAATGGATGGGAACGGATGCATTTCTATTGCATCAAGCCATTTCAAAGGGTTCAGGCTATGATGTCGTTGCAGCAAATGCACATCAGCCTTTTTTATACAAACTTTTAGATCGGTCTTATGCCAAGGAGAGCGTAGTACTCAATTTTCCATTCAGCGATCAGCTGTTCTTTTTTTATCAGGGCAAAAAAGAAGATTCAGAAACGGGTATTCGCAATTTTTTAAAGAACAAACAATCCAATAAAAATGCGATCGATGAAATAAGTCAAATAAGCCGCTCTCTTTTGAATTGCACTGAACTTAAAGAATTTATTGACCTGATGCGTCAGCACGAAGACATTATCGCCCACTTAACAGGTTTCATCTCCATACAAAAACGTTTGTTTGCTGACTTTGGTGGTATTGTTAAATCATTGGGTGCCTGGGGTGGTGACTTTGGACTAATTGCATCAGAAGAAAGCCCAGACTACATTATAAACTATTTGAAAGCCAAAGGATTTCCGCTTTCATTCTCATGGGAGGAAATTGTATTATGACGAAGCAGGAATTTATACCAAAAGGAAATAAGTATGAGCTTCATCAGAGCGTTCAAACGAAATGGAGAAGTCCGAGCAATATTGCCCTAATCAAATATTGGGGAAAAAAGCCGGGGCAGATTCCTCAAAATCCATCATTAAGCATTACATTGTCAGCTGCTTATAGCGAAACATCTATTCATTTTATAGCTGCTGGAAGTGGCAATCTCAATAAATTTTTATTTAAGGGAAAGCCTGAGCCAAATTTTGCGAGACGTATTCAAAGGGTTTTGGGAAGTTTTGAAGCATATCTGCCTTTTTTACAATACTTTGACTTGCATATTGAAAGTAAGAACAGTTTTCCGCATAGTGCCGGTATTGCTTCTTCAGCAAGCGCTATGAGTGCTTTGGCATTATGCCTTGTTGATGCTGAAAATCAAATAAGTGAAAGCAAAATGGAGGAGGGGTTTTTCTTTAGAAAAGCCTCATTTCTTGCCCGTTTGGCATCGGGTAGCGCTGCGCGTTCTGTTTATGGGGGAATGGTTTTATGGGGCAACATCGCCCAAAGAGGAAGTAATGATTTTGCAATCCCTGCGCCAGTCAATATTCATCAGGATTTTAAGCAAATTCAGGATACAATTCTGATTGTCGATCGGGAAAGGAAAGAAGTTTCGAGCAGCAAAGGGCATGAATTAATGAATAATCACGCTTTTGCAGCTGCCCGTTTTGTGCAGGCGAAAGAAAATATGGATCAGCTCCTGAAAATATTACCCACAGGAGATTGGGATTCTTTTATTAAAATTGTTGAAAATGAAGCATTAAGCCTTCATGCGATGATGATGACGGCGGAGGAATCCTATACATTATTGAAAGCGGACAGCCTGCGAATAATTGAAAAAATTAAGGCCTTCAGAAAACAAAGCAGGATACCGCTTTGTTATTCGCTGGATGCCGGACCAAATATCCATCTTTTGTATCCAAAACGCGTCAGCAATGAGGTGCATGGGTTTATTCAAGAGGATTTATATAAAATATGCAAGAGTACTGATGTGCTCTATGATCAGGAAGGAAATGGTCCACAGAAATTAACAGACATAGACTAAAATGAAAAAGCCAGAAGTTTTTTACTCAAAAATATTATTGTTTGGAGAATATACTGTTATGCAACAGTCTACAGTATTGAGCATTCCATTCACGCATTACCAAGGAAGCCTGCGATTTTTAAACAGTGAAGATTATACTGATTATGCATTTGCCCATGAGAGCAACCGTAGCCTTTTAGGATTTTATAATTATCTCGAGCAGAGCAATCATGAAATTACTAAATTATTTGATATAGAACGCTTTAAGCACGATATTGATCATGGGATTTATTTTGAAAGCTCCATTCCACAAGGATATGGAATTGGTAGCAGTGGAGCATTTGTAGCTGCATTTTATACTGCCTATGCCTATAATCCATTAAGGAGAAATGCCAGGATGAAACAAAATCAACTGCTTGAGCTGAAGCAGGTTTTTTCAATACTGGAATCTTATTTCCATGGCAAAAGCTCCGGCATCGACCCGCTGAATGCATATTTCAGCCATCCGATCAGTATTGATAAAGGAGAAATAAAGCTCACCCGCTTGCCCCGACCTACAGATTTTGGTCAGGGTGCCATTTTTCTGTTGGATACTGGAAAGATCGGAAAAACAGGGCCTTTAGTGAATCTCTATCTGGAAAAATGCAAGGACAATTCCTATTTGGAGGAGATTGAAAATAAACTCATTCCATTAAATAATTCGTGCATACAAAATCTTGTGGAGGGAAACCTGAAGTCATTCTATGCGACTTTAAAAAAGTTTAGCAAAAAGCAATTAGAACTTTTTAAAGAAATGATTCCTACTGATTTTCAGTCGGTTTGGCAGGAAGGATTGGAAAATGATCAGTTTGTGCTCAAACTCCTTGGCTCCGGTGGTGGCGGATTTTTATTGGGCTTTACAGCCGATTATGAAAATACTGCAAAACTCCTTGCTGCTAAAGGCATGAATATTATACCGGTATATGTTCAATCAGAAAATCTTAAAACTATAGAAAATGAAAAATAAAATTCAAATATGGGCTGCACAATCAAGAGCAAATTTTTTGGTTTTAAGTGTTGTGCTCGTTTTGATTGGTTGGGCATTGTCGTGGGAAACCCTCAAAAATTCAGGCGACCCTTTTCCTTGGCTTGATGCAGTTTTATCAATGATCGGCATTGTAGTTGCACACGCCAGCGTGAATCTATTCAACGAATATTCGGATTATAAAACCGGCATTGATTTTCACACCAATAAATCGCCTTTTAGTGGTGGCAGCGGAATGCTCATCAAAGGCAATACTAAATCAAAAGCAGTGCTCTATGCAGCATTGGGTACTTTAGTGGTTTCAGGCATAATAGGCTTTTATCTGTCGATTACATCCAATATGATCTTATTCCTGTTTTTATTCATTGGTGCGTTTACGATTGCATTTTATACCAATATATTAGCGCGTTTCCTGATGGGGGAGTTGCTCTCAGGAATTACACTTGGAAGTATGGTGGTTATTGGTACTTATATTGCTTTAACTGCCAATTCCGGAAGTTCGTTTGCAGAATTGTTCCCGTCTCAGGTAGTGTATTTAAGCATTCCTCCGGGCATTTTAACAGCATTATTGTTGTTTATCAATGAGTTTCCTGATGCTGAGGCAGACAAACAAGGAGGACGTCATCATCTTGTGATCTACTTTGGCAAGAAAAAGGCTTCGATCATCTACGCATTCTTCCTTATTTTTTCCTATCTGATTCTCATAATTTTACCAATCCTTGGACAAACCTCTTATTGGGTATACCTCGCTTTACTCACACTGCCTTTTGCCTTTAAAGCGATTTCCGGCCTTTTGAAAAATTATAATCAGGATATTGCATTGATTCCTGCACAAGGAAGCCATGTGATAACTACCTTATTAGTAGACTTTTTAATTGCCGCAGCTATTTTTATTCAAATATTTTAAAAAAGCCTTGGATTTATAAACGAACTTTTTCTATTTTTGCACTCCCGTTGCCCAAGTGGCGGAATTGGTAGACGCGCTACATTCAGGGTGTAGTGAGCTTATGCTCGTGAAAGTTCGAGTCTTTTCTTGGGCACCAAATAAAAAAACCTCTGTACATTGTGCAGAGGTTTTCTGTATTTATTAAAGCCGGTTTATTTTTTATACTTCAGGACAATATCGCCTTTTTGAACAGCAAGATCGCGGGCAATAACATGACATTTCGCTTTCAATAAAAAGAAAACATCCCGTTTGCATTGCGAAAGACCTTCATAATTTCCTTGACCTTTAGCAATTACCATTGGGGCTGAATCAAAAATCTGAACAAATTCTTCCGTACATTGATCTAAAATGAGACCGGGTGCAGAGCAACCCGATGACCTGATTTCTGCAACATCAGCCAAACCTGAAGCAATTGCATCATCATAAGTAACATCATTTATCACTGGAACATCACGCACGATATAAATGGTTTTGCGGGCTATTTGCTGAATCAACAATCGGTCAAATACGCTTTCTCCCGAATTATCGCCTATATATAAAATCCAATTGCTTGTACTGACTTTTTGTTTAAATACTTGATAATCATCAATTCCAAAAGCTTTGTTCACAATTTGCTTTACTTCTTCAAGAATATTAAATTGCTGATGAACGCCCAGATCGATAACATTGCCTGCAATGGAAAGGCGTACTGCTGCTAAAAGCGGATCATCAGAACCGGCAATAATATTCTGCAATTCGCTGTATAAAGCAAGGGCTTCTTTAATATGGAGTGCTTTATGATGTTTGTACGCATCATGATTTCCTGTTTCTTCTTTCACAAAACGATAGATATGCGAAGCAATTTCCGGGGGCGGGATATCCATAGGCACGCTGCTAATAAAAGAAGCTGTTTTATCAAGAAGGCGTTTTATGGCATATTCGTTATCAGTAGCTGCCCGTCCTGCATTCAGCGCTTGTTGCATCATACAGGGCAAGCAGTCGAGATATGTCTTCATAGAGTTTATTTAGTAGGTTTGTTTTTGAGCAATTCTTCCCTGATTAATGTTTTTCCACAATCAGGGCACTTTAGGCTGGTGCATTTTGTTCCTTGCTGATGAGGGCTTTTGTACCCACATGAAGCGCAAACACAATAGCCACCAGGACCTTTTGCCCCACCTTTGTTCCGTCCCTGACCACCGCCACGGCCGGAACCTTTTCCGCTGCCTTGGCCTAAGCCTTTGCCAACATTCATAATTCCTCCTTTTTAGTACTATCCTTTTTTTAATTCCTTAATTTCCTCAATGGCCTTCTGCAATGCAGATTCTAAAGCATTGATTCTTTCTTCTGCGGCATTATTTGCAGCAGGACTAGCTTCAAATGCAGCTGCATTTCCAAAGCCTCTGCGCCTGCCAAATCCCAGGCCACGTCCTCTGCCAAATATACTGTTATTATTTGCATTTCCTCGGCAGTTTCCTAATCCTCTGCCAGTTTGTGGTCCCATTCCTTGTGGGCCGCTTTGATCTCTTCCGGGCATAATATCCTCCTTTTTAATTGTTGGTTATTAATATATTTCCGGCAAAGTTATGAACATATGTTCAAAATGTCAAGCAAAATAAAAAAAAACCGCCTTTATTTCTAAAGACGGTCCATTACTATTCTAAATTATTCTAAGTAAAGCAATATTTATTCTTTTATCCAGCCTTGTGTCCAGTCATTGCCTGAACCAATTTTGGTATTATTATCAAAGAAAGAATCAACTGTGGACATATCCATACCACCTTCGTAGGTAGTAGATGGATCGTTAAATCCTGTAAGATCTTCTAAATGAACATTTTCAGAAAGCTCAAAAGCTTTAGTTACTTCGACAGGATCCGATTCATCAGCAGAATATTTAATTGCGACATCTGAAACTACATTATTCAGATAAGCAAAATCGATATCAAGTAATTCGTTATTCACATTGCGTAGTGTTTGTGAATTTTCTACGTGTATCGTGCGTTTGTCGAAGTTGCCGCCAATAATTATGTTCATAAAAGTGCCACCGGTTCCCCGACGGAGTTTCATTCCATAATTTTCTGCATCACCGGCACCGATCATGGTCAAGTGAGAGAACATTGGTTGCGCCATTGGGCTAGCAGTATGATCTGATTCCAGGTTATCGCCTTCGATGCCGCGATCGCCACTTTCACCTTGAACGAGGAGGATGTATTGGGCTTTACCCGACCAACCTTCTGTCCAATCGAAGCTATCATCCTTACAAGCATAAACGCGGGCATGTTTGATATTACAAGTCCCACCGAAGAATTCGATGCCATCATCAGCGCCAATAAAAATATCCACATAATCAATTACAGTCCCTGCACCAACACCATACATTGAAATACCGTTTGCTTCGTGTTCGTCATCAAGGGAAGTGCCAGAATATTCAACACGCAGATAATTGATTGTCCCTGAGTTATCATTTGCATCAGTTCCACCATAAAGTGCATCACCGATTTCAGAAAGTCCGGTACTTCCACTATTAATAGGCGCTTTACCGCACAGATGCAAACCGCCCCATGCACCGGCTTCTTCGAGATTTGAAGTAAAAATAACAGGAGCAGAAGCTGTACCTTCAACAAAGATCTGAGCACCTTGCTCAATCAGAAGATAGGAGAGTTCATCAGCGTTTGCGGTAACAATAGAGCCGGCACGAAAATACAATTTAGCACCATTTTTCACATGGACAGGGCCTGTTAGGTTTACTTCACCTTCAACATAACCACTCTCGGTAATATCACCATCGAGGCTAGTATAACGAGGTAGGGCAGGGTCTACAGAACCATCATCGCCTTTTGTCCAACCATAGGCCCATTCGTTACCGGATCCAATTTGAGTATCGCTTTCGAAGAATTGATCGATCGTGGACATATCGAAACCATTTTCGTATGTTGTTGAACCATCAACACCTTCTGTTAGGTTTACAAGATGTAGGTTTTCAGAAAGTTCGAAAGCTTTTGTTACTGCAACAGGATCGGTTTCATCTTCAGAATATTTAATTGCAAGATCGCTTACTGCGTTGTTGATATAAGAGAAATCTATATCTAGGGTTTCATCATTGATATTACGCAATGTTTGAGAGTTTTCGCAATGAATAGAGCGTTTATCAAAACCGGTTACAATCATATTCATAAAAGTACCAGCAGTGCCACGACGGAGTTTCATGCCATAATTCTCTGCATTCCCTTTGCCAATAAGTGTTACTTGCGACATTTTAGGCATTGCCATTGGCGTTGCAGCATGGTTTGATTCGAGGTTATCACCTTCGATCCCACGGTCGCCTTCTTCAGTTTGCACAGCCATAATATACTGTGCATTTCCCGACCAACCTTCGGTCCAGTCGAAACAGTCATCTTTACAGCCATAAACTTTTGTGTGTTTGATGTTTGCTGTTCCGCCAAAGAATTCAATACCATCATCAGCACCGATATAGATTTCGACATAATCAACAGTTGTACCATTCCCAACGCCATAGAAGCTGATACCGTTTGCTTCGTGCTCGTCGTCAAGCGCAGTACCCGAATATTCAACGCGTACATATTTTAGAATACCTGAGTTATCACTTGCATCAGTTCCACCATAAACGGCATCGCCAATCTCTGATAAGCCTGTTGCACCACTGTTGATGGGAGCTTTCCCACAGATATGGATTCCGCCCCATGCGCCTGCTTCCTGAAGTGAGGATGTAAGAACAATAGGTGCAGCGGCAGTACCTTCTGCAATAATTTGGGCACCTTGCTCAATTAAAAGGTACGACAACTCATTGGGATCAGCAGTAATGATTGTTCCTTCTTTGATCGTAAGCACGGCACCGGCTTTTACATGTACTTGACCTACAAGGCCTACCTGACCTTCAACAGTCATATTGGATGTAATATCACCCTGAAGCTCTGCAGTAATAGGTGTTGGGTCCGGTGTTGGGTCATCATCATCCTTGCAAGAAGTAAAGGAGATTGTCATGATGACCATTACTGCTAAAAGCAGTCGATAATAATTTGCATAGTTTTTCATTGTACTCATTTGTTTTAGGTTAGGAAATTGTTTTTTTTTAAAACGAATATTTTAAGCTTAAGCCAATGGATAAGCCTTTTTGAAATTGGTTCACGACTACTTTATTTGTGATTTCATCAGGCATCTCTTGGTTTTCGTATACATCTTGTTTGATCGTATATTTTGCATTCAGAAGGTTTTTTACAGAAAGATCGATACTAAAGCTGTTATTTATTTTGTTTTTCAGGATAAAATCGAGTGATTGTACGGGCATTTGGTATTGGTTTCCGGCACCGCTTATCCCTACGCTATAAATGCGTTTTCCTGTAACATTATAAACAATTGCGGCATAGGTACGGTGTTTATTATCACGGCCATAAATAAATTCATAGCCAATATCAGCATTTATAAGATAAGGAGAAGCCCCTTGCAATTGACGCTCGCTATTCAGTTCATTATAGCTCTCGGGAACACGAACATGCGTATAAATGTATGCCGCATTGAGTCCGGTATAGAGATGTCTGAATTTTTTCCGTATTTCAAATTCAAGTCCGGCAGCAATTCCCGTTTCAGGGAAATTCTGGAAGGTATAGGTAATATCTGTTCCGCCTTTGAGTTTTGATACGCGCTCAATTGGTTCATCAATGATTTTACCATAGGCGCCAAAGGCAATTAATTCGCCCAAAGCAGGAAACCATTCCCATTTTATTTCGAGGTTGCTGCTGTATGAGTTTTCGAGATATGAACCATCATCGGCAGGATCGTCTTTTGTATATGGATTTCCGGTAATTTGCCTGCTTCCTTGTTCGGGGATGATATAAGCAGGAGATTTTTCGTAAAAACTTGGACGAGTTACCGTTCGGCTTGCAGCCAATCGAAGGTTCATATCCTCGTTCAGGGCATATTTAATATTGGCAGCAGGAAAGAAGTCCAGGTTTGAATATTCTTTTTCGATTTCATCTCCATCATCAACATTCATATCGGGGGTAACACCCATTTTTGAAGACTCTAGACGAAGTCCTACATTCAAACTGATTTTTTCATTGATATTATAGATTACATCAGCATAGGCTGCAAAAATGGAAGAATTCCCATCATAGCCCATATTATCGCTCGAATTATTCCTTACTTTCTTTAGGTATACGGAAGTGAAATACTCATCAGGATGATCAATATCAACCGGAAGGCTAAGATTACCCGATTGTGTTTCAAATACATACCCATAATAATAGGAGCGATAGTCTAATTTTGTTTGGCGCGCTTCGGTGCCCATCTGCACTGAACCTTTTTTCGCTTCTTCGTCGAATTTATACTTGAAATTCAGGGAGAGGTTTATTTCATTGGAATTTTGCTCAACAAGAACACGCTTGGTGTCGTTTCCATTGTTTAGCGTCATATATACCCATGTATGATCGTCTTCTGAGGTTTCGTTGATATATACAATTTCCCGACGGTCGGGGACATTATAATCCACATTCATCAAACCAGCCAACCAGTCTGCTTCAAATTTCTTAGCAAATTTATGATGCCCCTGAACCTGATTGCTTAAGAGGCGGTAATTGATGTACTGAGCATTTCTGATGATGGCAATTTTTTCGCCACTCTGCCAGTCGGGCCTGGTTCCCGTTTTTTCGTTATAACTATCTTCACCATTATTCAGATAGAGCAGATTATATTTGATGCTATTGTTTTTATTATGTTCGTATGTTGCATTGGCTAAGGCTGTGAAATAAGTATTGTATGAATATTTTTGTGCTACAAAATCGCCGTCTTTTATATTTTGCTTATTTACTTGTAGTTGAATAATATCGGGATGGGTTTCATATTCATTATTAAAAGAAAGGTTGAACATGAGTCCAATTTTTCTTTTTTCGTTGAGTTGAAACAATTTTCCACCTGAAACACCAAAATCAATGGCAGGTAATGCTGCATCACGTGTATAAGCATATGAAGCATAATTAAAATCAGGCTCAATTATTTGGGTGCGCTTTTTCGCAATCCAATATTTCTTTGGTGTTAGTTTTTGGCGCTCTTGTACATCAAAACCAAAAAACCGTAATCCTTCAGCATCAATGCGTGTGAAGTCCTTGCCGGTACTGTTCGTATTGTATTTCGATCCAATAGAAAATGCCAGAAAAGGATCTTCGGGATAATCGAGTGTGATAATATCAATCAGCGCCCCAGTATAATCTGCATAATTCCTTACGCTATAGGCTTTATGCACACTCAGGTATTTTACTACATCGGATTGAAAAATATCCAATTTGATAATTTTCTTTGTAGGATCCGGAGAGATTATCGGCAAACCATTGAGTTGAGCTGCATTGTATCGATCACCCAAACCTCGAACAAATAGCTGTTTACTGCCCATCATAGAAACGCCTGCCACTTTTTTCACTCCAGAAGCAACATCAGATGCTCCTTTTCGAGAGAGTTCTTTGGATCCGATATTTTGTGTTATTCCTGCGGCTTTTTTCTGATCCATCAACAATACATTCTCTGAAGAACGGTTTATCTTCGCCTTTACCGTAAAGGTTCCCAAAGAAATGGATGCGGGCGTAAGTTCTATATTATTCATTAGATTTTGGTCGGCCTGCACATCAACAAAACGCATCACACTATCATAGGAAACAAAAGTAAAGCGCATCAGGTAACTTCCTTCCTCGACCATAATGCGATAATTCCCATCAAAATCCGTAATTGCACCGGTAACTATAGTAGTCGGATGATCTCTGCTCAGAAGTGCAACAGTAACCCCAATTAATGTTTCATTGGTTTTGGCGTCCCGCACTTGTCCGCTTAATGTCCCATTTTGTGCATATAGTCCGGTAATTGAAAAAATAAAAAGCAGAACCAGAATGGTGATTTTTCTCATAAGGATTTGTGTCAGTAATCGCTGCATAGTATGCGCTTATTTTTAATGCTGCGAAGATAGAGTGCGTGAAATCCTCAGGAAGGAAGGAATTGTTAAGGAATATTTAAGTTAGGGTAATTTGGAGCTTAAATTAATGTTAAGAGATGTGATAATATATTGTTAAACAGCGATATAACAATAGGATGAGATATTCAATTGAGTACTGAGGCTGAGATATTAAATTCAGTATATTTCTATGAATGTTGTTTTAGATTTCTCCTTTGATCATCCTATGTTTGCAATTCAATAAATCAAGTTAAAAAAATATAAAACACTGCAATTAAGAAAAATGACCTCAGTCAAAAGACAAGATGAAAAAATATTGATAGAAAAAAGGGGCGCGCGGACATATTGATTTTAAAATTATTGCGTCCGCGCGCCCCTTTTTTTGTTCCCTAACAACCCCTGTCTTTTCGACAAAGGGATAGAAAGGAAGTGAAGCTAAGAATTATTTTTCTGGGATGCCTTAGTAAGTATGGCAAGCTGATGAAGCATTCTCGCGCCTGTAATTGCATTGATTTCATTTTGCCCGGGAGCTACTTCACAAAGATCGAAGCCGATAATTTGCTTTCCGGCTTGATGCATTGCCCGAAGCAAATAGAGGCATTCATTAAAGGATATACCTCCGGGCACAGGCGTTCCTGTATCTGGGCATAAAGCAGGATCAAGACCATCAATATCGAGGCTGATATAGATTTTATCGGGTAAATGGGAAAGTATTTCCTGTACGATTTTCGACCATGTTTTTCCTTCAGCAAATTGCCGATGTATTTCCTGATCCCAAAATGCTTTAATCTCTGATGACTGCTTTATCCGACCGGCTTCGAAAGGGCTCACATCACGGATACCAATTTGAACCAGGCCGGAAACACTCTTGAGCTGCAGGGCATGATGCATAATTGAGGCATGAGAATGTACAAATCCTTCATAAGCAATGCGAAGGTCGGCATGGGCATCTATATGCAGTATTGCAAAAGAGGAGTGCTTTTTTGCCAAAGATTTCATTAAACCAATAGGGGAACTGTGATCGCCCCCAACAACGCAAGGAATTTTTCCGCTTTCCAGCAGATCATCACAAAGATCCTCAAGCCAGGCATTCATTGTTTTAGAAGCTTGATTGACAGATGATAAATAATCCTGAATTTCTGCATCTGTTTCCGCACCGCCTTTTTCTAAATGAGCAATTACCTTTTCAGCATCCTGCCTGCTTTTCTGATTTAGGTCTTCAATATGCACGGGATACTCATAGCTTGAAGGAAGGTATTCCCAGGCATTTTCAAGATAATGATCATAATAATCAAGCTGAATGGATGCGTCTAAAATCGCTTTTGCCCCTTGAGAACTTCCTGCTCTATAAGAGGTCGTTGCATCCCAAGGAACAGAAACCAAGACAACAGCATCATCGCCAGTAGGGAAGGGAAGGCCGAAAAATTTTCCATTTGGCACCCCTACATTATTAATAGGATCATTTGGTTTATTGCTCATTCAAAAGTTGCTTTACATAATTTGGTAATAGAAACGCAGCCTGATGAATACCATAATTATAATAATTCAGGACATTATTTCTTGTAAATGCCTCAACCTTTTCTTTATTGGCTTTATCTGCTTGAATGCTGCCCTTTGAGGCAATTTGCACGCTCCAAATCCCTGAGGGATAAGTAGGTATATGAAATAGTAATGTTTTTGTTTTCTCCTTTCCTGCTATTTCTTTAAGGCAGGAATTAATCTGACGGAATGCTTTTTGATTGAACATTGGCGACTCAGATTGAGTAACAATCAGTCCATCTTTAGTGAGTGCGTTCATGCAATTTTTGAAAAACTCCAGGTTGAAAAGCCCTTCAGCCGGACCAACGGGATCGCTACCATCAACAATCACCAGATCAAAGCTTTCGGCAGCAGCTTCTTTTACATATTTTATACCGTCTCCTATGATTAATTCCAATTTTGGATGATTGAATGATTGAGACAATGTAGGCAAATGACGTTTGGAGGCTTCAACTACATTTTCGTCAATTTCAACCATAACAACCTTATCAATACCCTGATGTTTCAGCACTTCTCTGATTGTGCCACCATCACCACCTCCAATAACCAATACATTTTTAATATTGCCATGAGCCAAAATAGCCGGGTGGGTAATCATTTCATGATAATGATATTCATCTTTTTCGGTACACATCACCATATTATCAATGGTAAGCGTTTTTCCATAAGCAAAGGTGTCAATTACCTTTGTTCTTTGGTATTCTGAGCTTTTATCGAACAGGACTTCTCCAGTATATCGTAGGCTAAGAGCTTGATTTTCATCCTTATCAGTAAACCATACATTGCGGTTATACTTTGCAGGATTCAATCGTTTTTCTGCATCCATCCTGCTATCGCGTACATTAAAATCAATACGTTCAAGTAAGTTAAGGTTTCCACGGCCTATTTCAATTGCAGAATAATTCTTTGCCTGAAAAACAGCTTTAAGATGATCAAAAGATTTCCAAGGGTCAACAGTATCTCCGCAAGTGAACAGATCAACGGCTGCATACTGGTATTCGGGCCAGGTATGAATGGCTAAGTGACTCTCCTGAATAACTACAACACCGGATACGCCAAAGGGCGAAAAATGATGAAAAGTAGAATTAATGACAGTAGCATTGGCCTTAAGCGCTGCATCAACCATTCCTGTTTCAATTAATGAAACATCATTTAATATTTCAGCAGCACAACCACTGAACTCTACCAAAATGTGTCTTCCTAAAGCTGACATATGATTCTTTATTTAATTGTATTTAGCGCTGCAAAAATATGCGATAAATGAATAAATGAAGGCATTTTTTTTTGAAAATTAAAGCTTGCACATACAATGGGTATAATGTGCACATAGAATAAAACTCCCATTTTTTTGGGTTTTTGATAGAGTATGTAAAAATAAAATTCATTGAGCACAGAATAACAACCCATTAGAAAAAGTTGGTAATGACCAATGGATTAAGACGGATACAGAAGTCAATAGGGGAGGCTCTTATTTTTATAAATTATAACTATAGCGACGGTTTTAGGGTCGTCTAATGCATTCCCAAATAATGTTCATAATAAAAATTCATTGCTCTTTTTGGTCATCCGAACCATCCAAAATCATATTATTATATAATGTCTTTGATGCACTATTCGATCATGTGTATTTTTTCAATTTGAACACTAAAGTTAACTTATTGATAATCAGTACTATAAATATGTATCTATAGTGCTTTAACAGTGTGTTAACAATAATTTAATACTAAAAAGAAAAGCTTATTCAAAATGAAGTTAAAAAAGGAAATAGTCCATGTAGTGGACAAGAAGAATGGAAGCTTAAGAGAATTAAAAAAATGAGATTTTTACGCAATCAACTGGTTTAATGTATATTATAGCATTTTTTATTACAATATTATTAATTTCTATCATGCTAAATACACGATGGCATAGCATTTGTTATTACTATAAGCGAAATCTAAAAATTAATAACTATGAAAAAGATTTTTTCTCTATTAGTGATTGTAGCCGTCTTATTTACAGCATGTAAGAAAGACGATGAAGGTGTAACACCGAACGATTCCAATAATACAAATTCAGGACTTATTGTGAACACAAGCAAAGCTGATCTAGCAAACCGCTTCGAAGTAATGAGCGAAGAAGTATCACTAGTGAATGAGCTTAAAGCTACAAATGAAACTTTCACATTCGATAAAATTGGTCATCTGTATCCTTCAGGTACTAACTATAGTGCCACTAGTGTAGATGCCTACAATGATATTGTTTATGTTAGTTTCCATGTTCGCGGAGATGTTTATGGTGGTGAAATCGTAGCACTTGATGCGCAAGAGTTAATTGCAATCGGTGCAACAGATTATCCTCGTCCTGCCGGAACAAATGATGTCGTTCTATTTTCAGCAGAGGATGTTGATATGGACTTTAATGACCTTATGTTAGGTCAGGAACGCTCATATTTATATGTAGCAGGTGGCCGTAACGATATGTACGGACCATATGATGATCAACCTTATCCTGCAACTGTAGTGCGTTATGCATTGAGTAATTTAATCCCTACCGGAGAAATCAGTTGGGAAGCTTATCTTCCAGCATCTGATGCCAATTCTGTAACTCGCGTTACAGGAGGCGTTACAAATCCGGGTACAATCTGGATGACAACTGCAGGTAATACAATTGACGGACATACCGGTGGCCTGAAAGTTACTTATACTACAGATCCTGATCCGGAAACTCCAATACTTGAGTATGAAGTTGTTGATGGACGTCATTTTGTTGCAAATGAAACTTATGGTGTATTCCTTTATGGTGGTGCCGGGGTTGCAAAATTGGATGTTTATAAAATCAATAATCCAGGATCGAATGGTTTCCCACAGTTTATGCGTACCATCACACTTGATGCTGATGTTACTGACAATGGCAAAAACTCACTTGTACTTGACGGTGAATATGCTTATGTTGCCTTAGGTGAAGCTGGTGTTAGAAAAGTAAGAATCTCTCAAACTTTTGAGATGACTTCTTATGATTTCCCTGGAAAAGGAAACGCAAATGCCGTTGCTCTTGATGATGACGGAAATGTCTATATCGCTTACGGTCAGGCTGGTCTTATCGTTCTTAACGACGATCTTGAGTTATTAGGACAATATAATGAAGATGGTAGTTTTAACTTTGTTACTATTGAAGACAATTTAATCTATCTTGCAGTTGGTGTTAATAATACCAATGGCGTTCGTGATGGTGGCTTACTAATTCTTGAAAAACAGTAGTCAAAAGATTTAATGCTAAAATAATACAGCGCCTGACATTGTCAGGCGCTTTTTTGTTTGATAATCTTTTTATATTTGCACGAAAATTATGTATCCCCCATTTTTATTTAATATTTATTAATCATTAGAGCCTAGTAAAGGCATTTTTAAGACCATGGAAGAACAGCAAAAAGTCATTAACGCGCTCAGAAAAGTTTTTGCGAGTGCATCAGATATTTATGTTGATACTCAACTGAAAGAGTGTGAAGTGCGCGTTGATATTGCGGAATTTATTGGAGAAATCAGCCATGTAATCCATGAAGGGGATATTAGCCTGAAAATGGAGGACTATAACGACATTTTACCATTTAAATATGTCTTTAGCTATCGCTGTAGATAAAGTCGCTTAGCGAACTAAATATCCACGATAGTACATTCCTGAAGTTATCATCTTTCAGAATCATTTTCTGCATATGATAGAATATAATATTCATGCCTCTGTATTTTCTTTGTGCGCAAGCAACAATCTGTCCAAGAAGGGGGAAAGCACCGATGAAAATATTTCAGATGCACTTTGTAGGATACTTCGAACATCAATAAGTGCAAAGGCTTATGGTGCTTTTGTTGAAGGAATGCATGCCGACGAATATTGGCTTCGGTTTTCATATGATGGTGTTTTTCCGAAGCAGTTCCTTTTTAAAATGAATCGGTTTTTACCATCTAACATTAGAATCCACGATCTGTATCGAATTAAGCACTGTGCCCCTTCTTTATTCAATCCAATATTTACGTACAATTATGCGGTGCAGATAGTAAGCAGCCCATTTAATCGTGCGATCTGCCATGAACCCTTCATCCATAGTCAAAGTTTAAAAGGACTTCAAAAGAAAATAGATCAATTATCCATCATTTTTAAAAACATTGATTTTTATAAGGATAGCCATTTAGAAATGAGCCATACGGCACATTTGCTTATGTTCTGTTTTTCTGGGAATTATAAGCCTTTTATAGCACTGGCTGTATTTGAATATCTTTTAAAAGACAATAATGATGCTCTCCTGAACAAACTGATGGATCCTATGAATAGTCTTAACGATAGCCTACAAAATGGCATTCCGCTCAAAGGGCTACATTTGAAAAAAATAGATTTTGCTCAGGGGCTTGAAATGGATCGGGTAGAGCTTGAATAAATTATTTTAGCGGAGTGGATTGTTCAAAAATCACGATAAACTTTGAGCCTTGTCCTAATGTTGATTCGCACCAGACTTCACCTTTCATTGCTTCCACATATTTTTTAACTATCGAAAGCCCCAATCCGGTTGATTTTTCACCATCTGTTGGCTTGGCAGAAAGCTTCTGATAACGTGAAAATAAAATTTTCATGTCTTGGGGGGGAATCCCAGGACCTTCGTCTTTGATTTCAAAGCGGATAAACCCTTTATATTCAAATACTTTAATATAAATAGTAGATCCTTTGGGTGAAAATTTTATCGCATTGGAAATCAGGTTTTCAAAAATTTGTGCTGTATATGATTTATCGATAAATGCGAATAATGGTTCAGTAATTTGAATCACCGTAATTTTTTTCCTGGTAGCGATTTCTTTAAATTGAGAATGCACTTCTTTAAGGATAAGACTGATGTCGTGATGGTCCAGCTCAAGTTTTACAGTTTCAGCATCAATAACCTGATTATCAAGTATTTTATTGATAATAGATGTCATTCTGTTCACAGAATTTTTCATCAGGCCAAGGTATTCGTTCTGTTCTTCGCTAAATTCTTCAGAGTTTGTTGCGAGCAATTCAATGGCGCAAGTATTACTAGTTAATGGGTTTCTCAGATCATGGGCAACAACATCGATCAGATAGTTTTTCTCAAGGTTTAATTTGCGCAATTCAATATTTTGCAGCTGTAATTGTTGTTTTTGCTTTTCAATTTCCTCTTTCTGATGGTGAATTTCCCGATAACTCTGACCAAGTTTTTCTTCAAGTTCGTTCATTGTTCGAATTCTTGAAGTAAGAACACGGGTTATTGCGCGTACAATAGTGATATTTTTATCAATTAAGGCATCAAAATCTTTTCTGGTAAGCTCGAGAAAACGACACTTATCAATTGTAGTAACTGAGGCAGAACGTGTTTCCTTATCAAATAGGGCATATTCACCGAAAATATAGCCATTATCCAAGGTGCTGAAAACATAATCTCCGTCGTGTACTTTCACTTTTCCTTTTTGTATAATAAACATACTCTCGGCAGCATCGCCTTTATGGAATAGTGTAATACCACTTTCAACTTCACGCTCAATTAATACATCAGCTATCTTTTGAAGGTTTTCTTCATTGCTGTGTTCAAAAATGCTCACTTTTCGAAGAAAGTCGAGCCACTTTGTATTATTCGTGTTCGGTTTTTGTTCCATTGAATAGTTTTCGCTTCTTAATATTCCCCAAATTTAAGTTAATAATACTGAAAATCATAAATATAGCTGCAATCCATTGTACAGCAGAAAGATTTACATCATTAAAAATAAAATCAAAAATAATTGCTGATATCGGAAAAAACAATTCACAAATGGTTGCTATTATAGCTTTTACCTTATTTAAACCATAATAATACAGAAAAATTGCCCCAGAGCCGGTTGTAAGACCAATAATCATAAAAAGAATGAAATGATTCATATTCATTTGATTCAGGCTTTTGAAACCTCCAGTTGCGAGAACATAAAGCAGCATAATAATGCTGGTAAAACCATAGCGAAAGAAGGTGGCCGATTTGAATTCGATTCCTTGTAATGCCTTTTTCGATAATACCGTGGAACTGCCAAAAGAGAATGCTGCAAGAAGGGCAAATAAAGAGGCATAAAGGGTTTTGCTCCCGGATGTATTATGGGGCAGATCAAAACCAAAGGTCATAAAATATCCTGCAATTAAAGCCAATGCAGCCCAGAGTAAGAAACTAGGACGTAATTTTTCTTTCAAAAAAATAGCGGCAAGTGAAATTGCAAAAACCGGTTGAAGCTTCTGTAAAAGAACTACTATTGTAAGATGCTGAAAATTAACTAAAAACAAGGCTTTTACAATGGCTAATGTGCCAATTGCACCGCCTGTAAGTGCTATTAAAAATAAAATAAACCATTGCTGTGAAGTATAGGTCTTCGCTTTTTGATAGGAATGGTAAAGCAGAGGCTGCATCAAAAGAAAAGGCAAAAAATGCAATACGAAAACGACAAAACCTACATCCAAAGCAAACAGACGAGGCGTTAATACAACTCCATCCAATCCCCATAAAATAGCTGCAAAACTAATGGCTAATGCCCCGGTAATTATATTTCTTCGTGTTGTTGTCAATAGCAATTTTTTAGAGTACCTGCAAAGATAAAAAGACTGTTAGATATTAAGCTATAAATAAAAAATTCCTCTAAAAATCCTTTTCTTGCTGCTATTATTAATCATAGGTTATTTAATTCTTCAATATAAAAATGCGGCGGCTTCTATTTTTTGTATTTTTAACTTTGCTATGCAGGAAGAATGGATCTGTTCGAATTCTTCGCTCAACGGCACTATTACTTAAATGATTCAAGATGCAGATCGCCTCATATTTTAAAGAGAAAAATAATAATACTGTGCAATGTTTGCTTTGCCCTCATTTATGCGATATTGAGGATGGGAGTAGGGGAGTTTGCTCTGTTCGCATCAATAGGAAAGGAAGGCTTCTTAGTGCAAATTATGGACGAATAAGCGCTATAAATTACGATCCGATTGAAAAAAAGCCTCTTTTTCATTTCTATCCGGGAAGGCATATTTTATCGGTCGGGAGTTTTGGCTGCAACCTAAAATGTAATTTTTGCCAAAACTGGCAAATTTCCCAGAAAGCGCCGACGAAAAATGCTGTTTATCAAAGCCCGCATCAAATAATTGAACAAGCAAAAAGTATCCCAAATAATCTGGGAATTGCCTATACGTATAACGAGCCGACTGTTTTCTATGAACTGATGTTGCATACTTCCAAAGCAGCGCATCAAGAGGGACTGAAAAATGTGATGATCAGTAATGGCTATATCAATAAAGAACCTTTGCAGGAAATTCTGCCCTTTATGGATGCTTTTAATATTGATTTAAAAGCTTTTGACAAAAATTTCTATAGGAAGCAAACCGGAGCTAGGTTATCGCCAGTGCTGCAAAGCTTAAAATTAATTGGTTCATCATCAAAACATCTCGAAATTAGCTTTCTGATTATCCCCGGTTTAAACGATAATATGCATGATTTTGAGGCTATGCTGCAGTTTATCAATGATTTTTGCGGTCCTAAATCTGTGTTGCACTTAAGTCGCTATTTTCCAAATTATCAACAGACGGCAGTCAGCACACCCGAGCATACAATAAATCGATTCTATGAGAAAGCGAAACATGTCTTAAATTTTGTCTATCAAGGCAATATGCCCTCTACATACCAAAGCAATACCTATTGCCCTAAATGTGGTTCCCTTTTGATTCAGCGCGATCTAGGGTCGGTTCAAAGCCCAGGACTTTCTCAGGCTCATAGTTGCAAATCATGTGCTTATTCGCTTCATAAAAGCAATGGGAATGCGTAATGCACTAAAAAGAATGAAGTAAAAGTGCGGGTTTAAAAGAGTAGGGGATCGGAAAATTGAAGTTCCTTGAGCATTCGAGCAAATTCCTCTGAAACAGGAGCTTGGATACAAATTTCTGTTTGATATTTGGGATGGATAAATTTCATCTGCCATGCATGGAGAAGCATGCTGTCCATATTCCAGCGTTCTTTAAACAATTTATTTTGCTTGCTGCAACCATGTGGACGATCTCCAATTATGGGATGTCGCAGATGATTGAAATGTCGCCTGATTTGATGGGTTCGTCCGGTTTCTATGGAAATCTGTACCAAGGAATACCTTGATGTCGTATGTTTGCCGAATGAAATAGGCAATTCGCTCTTTTCAAGGCATTTATAATGTGTTAATGCGCTTTGTGATTTTCCAGTTTCATTCGTAAGTTCTTTATCAATAGTACCGGAATCAGAAAGAAAACCACGGACAATTGCTAAATAGACCTTATCAATTTGACGGTTCATAAACAACTGATGCACTTCAGTATGCATTTTTTTATTGGTAGCAAAAAGCAAGATGCCGGAGGTTTTCCTGTCGATACGATGCAACGGATAAACATAATGGCCTAATTGGTCGCGTAAAAGCTGTAGGGCAAAAATATCTGTATTCCCAATCATTGGACTGGCGTGCACAGCAAGGCCGTGGGGTTTATTAATTGCAACTAATTCATCATCCTGATACAGTATTGATAATTCCATTGTGCAAAGATCAGAGAAAATTTATTGAAATTGAAAGAGTGTCTAAAAAACAATGTTAGGGGAATTTATTCCAAAAAAAATATGGATTGCAAACAAAAAACACAAACAAATGGTAAACAGGGTATTAGCTTTAGCCTATTTAACATAATATAAATTATGAGAAAAATAACCATAATTAAAAATATATACTAATAAATTTATTATGTTAAATATAAACATCTTCTCTAATGCCTGAGAATGCAATATTTTCCCCAAAACTTTATCGGTCGTTAATTACGCAAAAAAAATTAGTACCAGAGTTCTGCAATTTCTGTACAACTATTTCTGCTGAGTTCACGAAGAAATTCTTTGGATAATGGAATCCTTATAATTCCATTCTCGAATCCAGCGATTTCAAAATAATTATAGACAAAGCAAATGCCTGCATTCGTAATAAAATAATTCGTACTGACTGGAATACTATCCATAAAAAATCCGGCTTTTGAAAGAAGAATGCTGTCGTTAAGCTGATAAATTTCACGGATTTTTTCTTCAATTAGAGAGCTCAGTTTCGGCATATTTGTCGTGTCAAAAACATCTTCCAATTGAATTTCCCTTCCGTCTTTTAAACTAACGACCCGATATTTTTCCTGCACTGTTGCCCGTTTTCCTCCGCTATAAGCAGTATTATTCATGCCCAATGACAAAATATTACCGTAGTTAAAAATGATGTGTACTTCTTGTTTTTTTCGCCAGTTAAAAGCATCTATATTTTCCTTATTAAAAATCGCTTCATTTTTTGCGCGATATGCTGCAATCAGTTCGTCCTTATAGACGATTAATCCATGACGAATATTCCGTGTAGGAAAATTTTCATTATAAAAAAGTGATGCAATTTGGTCATTAACAGCATCTTCAACTTTTCCTGCATGTTTCGTAAAATCGGGAATCGGACAAGCCAACTGAATATCCATGAAAGGCTTTTTACTCATTTCAAAAAGCCTTCCCTGCTCATCTGATTGCATATAGCGAAATTTCATACTTCCCTCCGGAAAAGATTCGCGCATATTAAAAGGCAAACGTTCCCGACCGGCTCCATCCTGCCAATAACCGTTTAATTCTTCTTTATCGAGGCTTATTTCGGCCTCAAAATGAGCCCCTCTGCCATCAAATTCATCCAAAACAAGGGTGTTTCCTTTTCTGAGACCTTCTACTTCAATAAATTGATATCCTGTTATTTCAACACCTGTAATAGAGTCTTTGGCTTTCAGGAAATAATTTCCAAAATACACACTATCCTGATGTGTAAGATTCATTTGTATTGCTGTTCCATTCCCAATATACCCATCGAAGCGTTCGTACACCAATTTTTGAGCAAAACCGCTTTGAAATAGAGCCAATCCAATAAGAGCTAAAAATAAGTGTATTGTTTTCATAACCAAATGATTTAATAAAACAAAAATACGAAGCAAAATCGTCATTTTCAGACAATAATTAGTGAGTTATAAACAGTAAATTGTGGGAATAAAAAAAACCCTTGCATTATCTGCAAAGGTTTGTTTTGTGTGCCCAGAACAAGAATCGAACTTGCACTCCGTAACCGGAACATGGCCCTCAACCATGCGCGTCTACCATTTCCGCCATCTGGGCTGCCGTTTGAGGCTGCAAATATACAAACTTATTTTTTTTCTCAAACTATTTTTTAAAAAATTTACCAAGTGAGAAAAACCGCAGTCCAAAAGGCCAAAGGCACTACTGTGCCCCAAATGATTGCCTCAGTTTGACGTGATCGTTCAATACGCTCACGTTCAAGTTTTTGTTGTTCAATTTGCCATTCTTTATCAACAACTGAAGCGCTTTTTTTCTGTTCCTGTGAAAGTAAGTATCGAATTTTTTCAAGGTAAGTCTGCACTTCTTTTGGAGGATTCGGTTCGTTTGCAAGATATTCCATATCACTAAGTGCATCCTCAAGGCGATCTACATTAAAATAAGCAATACCGCGTAAGTACCTGGATTCGATAACATAAGGTTTTTTATCAAGAACCACTGAAAAATCACTAATGGCTTCATCATATTGTTTTAGCTGCATTTCGGCATAGCCCCGATCCTGATAAAGCAAATAATAATAAGGCATCAGGCCAATGGCTTGATTGAAATTAGTTATAGCAGCCCGGTATTTTCCCTGAAGTGCTTCTTCCCTACCCTGGTCCATATATTGCTTATAATCCCCGGCACGATCCTGCGCAGAAATATTTATTAGGAACGCCAGAGAAAACAAAACGAAAAAGGAAGCGGATACAATTGAATAAGGAGATCTTTTCATGATTTTTTTTTCAAAAGTACAAAAAAAGGCGATTTTTCAACCGCCTTTTTATATAGTCTTATGTCGACTGTGGGAATAATTTTGTAGAGGTCAGTATGTAAGTGCATATCAGATGCATTATATCAAATAAATTATCACCTTCTATAATAATTTGATTTAAAGAATTATTAAAAGCAGATTTCTCCCTCCAGCTCTACGCTCTGCTTCGAGCTTTCTGTCGAAATGACAATTTGGTATTTTCAAGTGGCAAAGGCAGCTTACGGTCACTGAGCGGAGTCGAAGTGCGCCGCCTTTGCCTAAATAACTGGTTAAAAGTCATTTCGACGATACCGAAGCTTCGGTAGAGGAGAAATCTATTCATAAACGAGTGTTAATAAACTATGTATTTATCTACTGACCTCTATAATTTTGTTTTAAACATCAAGCAGAAACTGAACATCGCTGCCCACTTCCAATTCTTTTGGACTTTCACCAAACTTAAATAGACGCATTTTATGACGACCTTTAAGCTCCATTTTATCGCCTTCAATTTGGAGTAATGAAGCTTCGCGAAGCCCAGCAACATATATTTCTTTATTAATTACCAGAAACTCTTCGATGCGCGCTTCACGAGTTTCCCCTCCATGTCCTTCAGGATGCTTATCCAAATAATGAGGATTAATCTGGAATGGTATAATATTCAAGCAATTAAAGCTTTCAGGCTCGATAATTGGCATATCATTAGTCGTTTTCAATGAAGGGCAAGCAACATTACTTCCTGCACTCCATCCCATATAATGCATGCCTTCGAGAACGCGTTGACGAATCACTTTCATTATATTTAGACGATGCATTTCATGAACCAGATGAAAGGTGTTTCCACCCCCAACAGCAATAGCTTCCGCATCCAGGACCGCCTGAACCGGATCTTTTTGTTTATGGATGCTATATATTTCGTAACCAAGCTCTTGATAAACAGAATTCACCCGATTTTCATAAACATCATAGCTTTTTTCAAGGCTTTCTTCATCAAGGCCAACACCGGCATAAGGAATAAACAGCACTCTTTTTACTCCTGTATTTTTCAGGAAATCAGAAATATACTCGCGGGGCCATCCTAAATAAGCTTCACCCGGATTTGTTGAATTGCTGATAAGCAGTAATCGTTTCATAGCCATAAAATTTTATTAATAATTTATTATAAGGCAAATATACGACCTCTCCTGCATTTGCTTGCCATAAAGTCTTCAAAATTACTCAAAGCTTCTAATGCGCAGATCGTGAAAACTGCGAATAAACCAATTGTTATTGGGAAGGTTTCCTTAACAAACGAATTCCATTTGATATTAAATCGTTTAGTTCTTTGTTCTTCTGTTTTTTCAATAAAAGCATGGTTTCAATTTCGCTGCTCATTCCATTTTTCTTGCCTCTTTGATGGTGGATTTCCAATAGTTCAAGCGGCAACAACCAATCGTCGGGAAATTCGTTTTTCAAAGTATCCCAGATATTCTGTAAATTACTGATTGATAATTTATTCAATCGCACATCCGTAACATCTTTATACAGTTGGTGCAATTTCATTGCCCGATGATCATACATAATTTTATGCGTTTTTTCTTGAGGGACAGGAAAAGCAAAACCCCAGGCTTTCGGATCAGCCAAACCACTGAAAGCAGACACAATTCTGGCGCCAACAGCCATATCAAACATACCCCATTCGGGTTGAAACAATATTTCATCGCGAAACTGAACGCGGCAATCGCTGAAAGAAAGCAACAATAAACGCCCTTCTTTGCGGACTTTATTTCGTAAAATACCATTTAGTTGCACTCCTGATGAGAACTGTATTTCCGCAACAGCATCTTGTATTAATCCGAGGCTTTCCAGTTCTTCATCACTAATATTCTCTGGATTTCTCTTATAATTTTTCCACATACCGATTGGCGAACCAAAACCCTTCAAATGGTATTTTTTCCCTTGCTCTTTCAGCTGCTGATCAGCATAGGACAAAGCCGTAGGACCTGAGAAAGAAAGATAAACAGCTTCATCCCCGATGCTTTTAAAAGAGCTCAATATACCGGAAACCTGCAAGCCTGAGCTATACACAATGGTGGAGAGATTCTCAGAAGCTTTGGCTTTTTCAAGCGCCTCCTTCCCTCCTTTTCTTAGCGCCATTGTATTGGCAAATTCGTTCAGGACTTTTGTTAAATGTGCAAAATCAGGACTTACAAAAAGCTGAGGCTGCCGACTCGTTATATCAAAAGAAACATCGGCAGCAGCAACAGTATAAGGGATTTTGGCAACATTATTTTGAAGAGCCGAAAAACTCTCTCCGATACTCGAAAGCAATCCTGCACCATAAATTTTTGGCTTCTTTAAATCCCCAATGAGGCCATATTCTACAGTCCACCAATGCAAATTACGAATTTTAGCCATCTCACTATCCGTATGCACTTCCTTTTCAATACGCTGCAGATCTTTTTCAGCTTCCTCAATATCCATCGCTGGACTATTGGGGTCAGCTTTTAAAATGGATAAATGGCGAATAGCTTTATATTGCTGAAAATCAAAAGATGATGAGAATGCTTTACTTCCAATCTTACCAAATTCCTGCAAATAAGCAGCATATTCAGGATCAGCGATAATCGGCGCATGACCGGCTGCCTCATGAACAATATCAGGAGCAGGCGTATATTCAATCTGATCAATTGAACGAATATCGGCAGCAATTACTAAAACATTATAGGCCTGAAATTCCATAAAAGCAGCCGGAGGAATAAAGCCATCAACAGCAACCGCGGCCCAAGCAATTTCTTTTAAAATGCGGTTCATGCCATACATATGAGGAATCCGATCGATACTTATTCCCGTTTTATGTAATCCTTCGAGATAGCTTTCATGAGCCACTTCAGAAAGATAATCGACATTTCGGCGCATGATATATCGCCAAACAGCATGATCTTGGGGCGTATAGGAATGATATGGCTGATCAATAATAATATTCCGCAGATGAAGAGGCAAACGCTCCAATATTTCGTTCATTTCCATATTATTCGGGCTTTATTCTTAAGTTTTGTTATTTTTATTTATACTGAATAACAATTAAAAGTTAGGAATCGTTCAGAATTTTTTAACGAATGTGGAAAAAATTACGAAATTTGCCCTTCATTAAAATACATATACAGATGAACAAGCGGATACTATATAGCCTGATGGCCATTTTTTTTGTTTTGAACGCGTGCAATGACCCAAAGAAAGAAGCCTTTGATTTGGTTCGTGAAGGCGTCCGATTGGTTTATAAAAACGATAATGAAGGTGCAAAACAGCTCTTTATAAAAGCAATAGAATTAGATCCCGAGAATGCGGAAGCTTGGTTTCAAAAAGCGAATTGTTATGCTGATGAGAACAATTACCCACAGGCAGTTAGTGATTATTCTGAAGCGATCCGCCTCAACCCAAATTATGCCGATGCTTATTTTAATCGGGGGCAAATTAAATACTATCAGCATGATCAGGAAGGAAGCTGCGCCGATTATCTCAAAGCAGATTCATTAGGAAAAGAAAATATGCAGGATTATATAAAACACTGCAAATAAAGACACTCCCCTATTTTAAGCCGGTTTTGATCGACGAAACCTAAGCGAATCTTATAAATTATTCAGCTTAAAAAACAGCGCGAACTATTTTTTGCACATTCGTGGTTTTTCCCATCGTATAATAATGCAAAGCCGGAGCAGATGCTGCAATCAACTCCTTTGATTGAGCAATTGCCCATGCAATACCCGCTTCCCTTACTTTTTCAGCACTATCCTGCTTTTGGATGTCTATCACTAAATCTTCGGGAAGATCAATATGGAAGGTTTGCGGCAGGATTGTAAGCTGTTTTTTAGAGCTAATAGGTTTCAAACCAGGAATAATTGGCACTTCAATTCCGGCATCGCGACAATGCTTCACAAAATCAAAATACTTTTGGTTATCAAAAAACATTTGTGTAACAATATATCCGGCACCGGCATCCACTTTTTGTTTTAAAAATTCTATATCACGCTGCATATTAGGAGCTTCGTTATGTTTTTCAGGATATCCTGCAACTCCGATACAAAAATCTGTAGGATGTGTGTTTATTAGTTCATCATCAAGATAAATTCCTTGATTGAGATTTACCACCTGTTTTACAAGATCAACAGCATGTTTATGACCATCCTTTTCAGGACGGAAATACTTATGACCTACAGGAGGATCTCCTCTAAGAATCAATAAATTATGTATTCCTAAAAAATGAAGGTCGATTAAGGCATTCTCTATTTCTTCACGGCTAGATCCACCACAAATAATATGTGGAACTGCCTGTACTCCTGTTTTATGTTGAATAGCAGCCGCAATACCTACAGTCCCGGGACGCTTTCTTATAATTCTTTTTATGATGCTACCATCCAATAATTCTTGATATTCAACCTCTTGCTGATGATGCGTGATATTAATACAGGCAGGATTAAATTCTAATAAAGGTTCCAGATTATTTGCTACCTGATCAAAATGTTCGCCTTTTAAAGGAGGTAAAAGCTCGAAGGACAATAAAGTTTTATTGGTTTTTGAATATAATTCTGATAATTTCATAAAGGCTTAAATATTAGTATTTAGCAGCATAGCGCATTCCTCAATGGAAATTCCTTTCCGCTGGGCATAATCCGATAACTGATCTTCATCAATTTTTCCAAGATTAAAATAGCGTGCCCCCGGATGATTGAAATAATAGCCGGATACAGATGCTGCCGGGATCATCGAATAATTATCTGTCAGCATTATTCCTATATCATTGGCTTTTAAAGTATTAAAAATAATTTGTTTCTCACTATGATCAGGGCAGGCAGGATATCCCGGAGCAGGGCGAATTCCGCGAAACTCTCCCTTTAACATTTGATTTACAGTTAATTGTTCATCGGGGCTATAGGCCCAAATTTCCTTCCTGATTCGTTCATGCAAAAATTCGGCAAAGGCTTCTGCAAGCCTGTCTGCCAGTATTTTAAGCATAATTTCACTATAATCGTCCAAATTTTGCCGAAATGCCTGTGCAGCATCATCGGCACCAAAACCGGCACTTACAGCAAAAAGCCCCAGATAATCTATCTGATCCTCTAATTCGGGGGCTATAAAATCGGCAAGCGACCAATTTGGTGTTCCCTTTTCTTTATTCTCCTGATTTCTAAGGAAATGAAATTTAATTTTCTCTGAATTACATTCTATTTCAACATCATCTCCCATACGTTTTGCAGGAAAAATACCATAGGAAGCTTTTGCCATTAACCACTTATTGCGTACAATTAGTTCAAGCATGTCTTGAGCATCTTCTAGCAGCTTTTTTGCTTCCGCTCCTTTTACGGCATCCTCTAATATGGCTGGATAACGACCGTTAAGCTTCCAGGCATGAAAAAAGAATGTCCAATCAATATAAGGGATAAGCTCTTCAATATTTTGATTTTCAATAAAGTATTGACCAATTTGATTCGGTTTGCTCAAATTCATTTTTGACCAATCAGTTTTGAAATCATTATTTCTAGCTGCATTTAAAGAAATATAAGACGTATTAGGCTTCTTTTGCTTGTGTTTTACTTGAAGCTTCAGATAACGTTCATTTATTTGTGCTAAAAATTCTTTTTTCTTCTGAGGATCAATAAGCTTACTCAGTACACCAACACTTTTAGAAGCATCACGCACATGAATCACACCGGGAGGATATTTTTCCGAAATTTTTACGGCAGTATGAATTTCAGATGTTGTTGCACCACCAATAATAAGCGGAATATCAAAGCCTTCGGCATTCATTCGTTCGGCAACATGGGTCATTTCTTCCAGAGAAGGCGTAATTAATCCACTTAAGCCTATCACATCGACTTGATGCGCACGGGCTTCTTTAATGATCGTATCCACCGGCACCATCACACCCAGATCTACTACTTCATAATTATTGCAGGCCATAATGACGCCAACGATATTCTTACCAATATCATGCACATCACCTTTAACGGTTGCCAGCAGAATTTTTCCTGCCGAAGATGGCAAACCGGCATTTTCTTCTTCAATAAATGGTTGAAGGTACGCGACTGCTTTTTTCATAACGCGCGCGCTTTTAACAACTTGTGGAAGGAACATCCGGCCATCGCCAAATAAATTACCAACAATGGTCATTCCATCCATCAAAGGACCTTCGATCACGTCAAGCGTACGAGAATAATTTTTTCGCACTTCCTCACAATCCTCGATAATATAATCGCCAATCCCTTTAACTAAAGCATGCTTTAGGCGATCAATTACCTCAAAATGCCGCCATTCTTCCTCTTTTTGAGCCTTTTGATGTTTGTCGTTATGGCTGTCTGCATACATCAGCAAACGCTCCGTGGCATCCTTACGTTTATTTAGAACAAGATCTTCGGTTAACTCTAAAAGGTCGTTTGGTATATCATCATAAACCTGTAATAATGCGGGATTTATAATGGCCATATCAAGTCCTGCTTTAATTGCATGATAAAGAAAAACAGAATGAATTGCCTCACGAACGCTTTGATTGCCACGGAAAGAAAAAGACAAATTACTCACACCACCACTCACTTTTGCATGAGGAAGATTCTCTTTAATCCATGAACAGCATTTAATAAAATCTACTGCATAATTATTATGTTCATCCATTCCGGTACCGATGGTCAGGATATTGGGATCCATAATAATGTCTTCAGATGGGAACTCATTCTGCACAAGGATATCGTAGGAGCGCTTGCAGACCCTGATTTTTTCATCATAAGAAGCAGCCTGCCCATTTTCATCAAAAGCCATCACGACGACAGCCGCTCCATATTTTTTAATCTTTGCTGCTTTTTCAATAAATGCCTTTTCACCATCCTTTAGGCTGATGCTGTTTACAATTGCCTTTCCCTGAACGCATTTTAAGCCAGCCTCAATCACCTCCCATTTTGAAGAGTCGATCATCACCGGAACCTTTGCTGCATCAGGCTCAGCAGCCAAAAGGTTTAAGAAGCGTTTCATGGCTGCAACCGCATCAAGCATGGCATCATCCATACACACATCAATCACCTGTGCTCCATTATTAACCTGCTGAATCGCAATAGACAAAGCCTCCTCATAATTTTCCTCACGGATGAGGCGGGCAAATTTTCTCGATCCAGCTACATTGGTACGTTCTCCAATATTCACAAAATTACTGCCGGCATAGACCAATAATGGCTCTAGACCGCTTAATTTCAATTGATAATCAGGCGCTTTGGGGATTCTTGGCTGACTTTTCGCTGCGGCTTCGGCAATTCTATGAATATGACCCGGCTGTGTTCCACAACAACCTCCAATAATATTTACTTGCCTTTCGGCCAGGAATTTATCTGTTTCACTTCCCATTGCTTCAGGATCCTGATCGTATTCACCAAATTGATTGGGTAGGCCCGCATTCGGGTGAGCGCTGATAAAGAAAGATGATTTTCGGCTTAAATCCCTGAGCCAAGGCAACATATCATGCGCACCCAAGGCACAGTTCAAACCTATGCTCAGGAGTTTGGCATGTGATAAACTCGTTAAAAAAGCCTCTGGGGTTTGACCGCTTAAGGTTCTGCCACTGGCGTCGGTAATCGTTCCTGAAACCATGATATAGCGTTCATCATCCTTATCAGCCAACACTTTATCAATAGCAAACAAAGCAGCTTTTGCATTGAGTGTATCGAAAACCGTCTCGACCAGAAAAATATCCACACCGCCATCATAAAGTCCGAGCGCTTGCTCATAATACGCATCGGCAAGTGTATCAAAAGAAACCTCTCGATAGCCCGGATCATTCACTTCGGGGCTCATGGATGCTGTTTTATTTGTTGGCCCCATGCTTCCCGCCACATAAAATACTTTGTCGGGAAACTCAGAAGCAATTTCGTCGATAGCAGCACAGGCAATTTCAGCAGCAGACTTATTGATTCGATACACCTGATCTTCCATCCCATAATCAGCCATACTGATGCGTTGGGCATTAAAAGTATTTGTTTCGATAATATCAGCTCCAGCCCGTATATATTCTTTATGTATTTCTTTGATTATCAATGGCTGACTTAAAGATAAGAGGTCATTGTTCCCTGTTTGCGGCAAGGAATGGGCAGCAAATTCTTTGCCACGAAAATCCTCTTCTTGCAAATTATGCTTTTGAATCATAGTGCCCATTGCGCCGTCGAGTACTAAAACCCTCTCCTTGAGCAGTTTTTTAATATCTGCTTTTCTCTCCTTCATGCGTTCTCTTTTAGACTTAAAAATCAATACTGCAACACTTTCGTTGCTCTATTTCTCATCTTGCCCAAATTGTATGCTTCTATATTTTTTTTAAAAAACAAAGTCAAAGCATTTATAAATAAGACTTAAAGCTTGCAATTTATTTCATTTGCCTCCTTTTTATAAAGGCAATAATTCCAAGCTAAGATGAAATTTTTCGCGAAGGTAAATAATCTGGTCGATTTTTTGAGGGAATAAGGGCAAGTATCTGTTTGCTTTCACTGTTTTATGAATTATTCCGGCAAGTTGCACAAATTTAAATAAGCCTGAAAAATATAAATAATTAATATTTACTAATATCAATCGAGAAAAGGAAATTTGGATCGAAAGGTTTTTGAAATAGTTTCGGTTTCAAGTAAAAATCCATCATGCCCATAATCAGATTCAATGATTTGTAAGTGGGAATTTACTATAGCATTTGCCATTCTAATATGCTCATCAACAGAAAAAAGAAGATCAGATCGTATACTCAGGACTAATGTTTTTGCGCGAATCAGCCTTAAAGCATTTTCGACACCGCCCCTGCCTCGTCCCACATCATGTGCATCGAGGCATTTTGTCATTATATAATAGCTAAATACATTAAAACGTTTACGCAATTTTATGCCCTGGTAGCGTTGATAGGATTCCACTTTGGAACAAATAAAAGGATCTTCATTTTCAACGAATTGGGTATTATTATAGGCAGTGGCATTTCGATAACTCAGCAATGCAATTGAACGGGCAGCTTCCAATCCACGCATTGCCGCATCTGGGCGATCTTCAAAAAATGTCGGATCAGCCTCAATAGCCATTCTCTGGCTCGCACTAAATGCTTTCAACCAAGGACTTGACACAGCACTTCCTCCAATAATTGCAAGATTTCGTATACGTTCGGCCTGCATTATTGCCCATTCCATAGCCTGATGGCTTCCCACAGAACCACCGACAAGTAAATCGATATGATTTATCTGCAAATGATCTGCTAGCAAAATATGAGCATGTACCAAATCCCTGACAGTGAGTATGGGGAATCGGCGGAACCAAGCTTTATTGCTTTGTGGATCAATATCTAATGGACCTGTTGTTCCATAGCAGGAACCCAAAATATTCGCACAAATAATATTGTATTTCTCCGGATCAAATAATTTGCCTTTCCCAGTTAATCCCGGCCACCATTCCATTGGGTTCGCATTGGCCGTTAAAGCATGGCAGATCCATATTAACTTACGTGAACGATCCTCAGGGTTTCCAAAAAAATGGTATGCAATACAAAGCCCGGGCAATAAAGCTCCCGATTCTGTTTTAAAGGCAGTTGTAGATTCAAAAAAGAGAGTATCATTCATCATCAAATATTTAGGCAATTAGTGCAAACTTCCTTCAGATTCAGATGCTTTCCACAAAAAAGCAAAGGATATTTTGAAAAAACATAAAGACCAACAAAAATAAGGAAAGCATGATAAAGTCTGAATAGAAAACGCTCAAGAAATGAAAATTTAAAGAATATAAAGCCCGAGGCTCTTTGAGCAATACACTGTATCATGGAAAATTCCATATTAAGGACAGGCGGGCTTTTTTCAGACAGGTTATGAAAATCAGCGTTTAATTGATGCAAAAATTCGATATAATTTATAATAGTTTAATTATCAGGAAATTTATTTACAGTCAAAGCCGCTACAGCACTATAGTGTAGAAACATTGAGGGAAAAAATAAAGTTGAAGAAGCCTTGCTGTTGTATTATTGGACGGTTTTATCTAAATTTACCCATAAAACCAAAAAGCACTGCATATGAGAATTGGGATAGAAGGACAACGTTTATTTCGTGAAAAGAAACATGGAATGGACATGGTAGCCCTGGAGTTAATCCTCAACCTACAAAAAATCGACACCGAAAATGAATATTTTATCTATGTAAAACCCGATGTAGATGAATGCCTTCATGACACTGCAAATTTTAAAATAAGAAAAGTAGAAGGCGGTGCCTACCCGTTTTGGGAGCAAAAGTCGTTGCCTGCTGCAGCTGCGGCCGATAAAGTGGATGTGCTTCACTGCACAAGCAATACGGCTCCATTAAAAACCGCGATGCCATTAATGATTACCCTCCACGATATTATTTATATGGAGCATAGCATGATGAAGATCATCGGCAGTAGCGGAACGGCCTACCAGCGTTTTGGCAATGTCTATCGTCGCTATGTTGTGCCAAGGGTCATGAAAAAGAGTGATATAATTATCACGGTTTCAAATTTTGAAAAGAAACGTATCGAAGACTTTTTCGGCATTAAAGATAATAGACTTCGTGCAGTTTATAATGGTGTGAGTGAACATTTTAAAGAAGTTACTGACAGCAAGGAACTAAAACGTGTTAAAGAATTATACAATTTGCCCGATAAGTATTTCTTCTTTTTGGGCAATACGGATCCGAAAAAGAATACCCCGGGCGTGTTAAAAGCCTATTCTGATTATCGCAAACAATCGGGTTTGGATATTCAACTAGTCATGTTGGATTTTGATCGAGAGGAGCTTCTGAAAATGGCAAAATCGGTTGGTGATGAGGATATTATTAACCACATTCACCTTACAGGATATGTAAAAAACACGGATTTGCCTGCCATTTACAGTCAATGTGAGATATTCCTTTATCCCAGTTTACGCGAAAGCTTTGGTATCCCTGTTTTAGAAGCAATGGGCTGTGCCGTTCCCGTAATCACATCCAATACATCGAGCATGCCGGAAGTTTCCGGAGGTGCTGCCATATTGGTAGATCCTTATAAACCCGAAGAGATAACAGATGCGATTCATCGTTTTATGACCGATAATGCTTTACGTGATGAGTACAGGCAAAAAGGTCCGGGGCGCGCTAGGGAATTTAGCTGGAAAGCAATGTCAGAGCATGTGCTTGAATTATATAAAGAAGTGGTTAACAAACATATATCATAATGAAAAATAGAGATATTGTAGTCGTGGGCATTCAGCCTGGGATATTGAAATCGGAAGCAATTGCAAAGATATTGCACGGGAAATGTCGAAAAACAACAGGGTTCTCTATGTAAATGCCCCACTCGACCAAAAATCGATGCTGAAAGAAAAAGACAGCCAGAAAGTAAAGAACAGACTGGAAGTTTTAAATGATCCATCGAAAGCACTTCAAAAAATTGGCGATAATTTTTGGGCATATACTCCTCCAATTACTATTTGGTCGGCTAATTTCTTGCCTTGGACATCTTTATTTTCTTTTTTTAATAAGAGGAACAACAAGAAATTTGCAACTTCTATAAATCAGGCAGTAAAGGAGCTCGGCTTTAAAGACATCATTCTTTTTAATGACCAGCATATGTTTTTGGGGCATTATTTGAAAGAATTTATCGCGCCATCGCTCTATATTTACTATATACGCGATAATCTGCAAAATGTGAAATACTGGAACAAACACGGCCACAGCATCGAGCCTAGCCTGATTAAAAAGGCTGATTTAGTATTTACGAATTCTTTGCTTTATGAAGAATACGCTCAAAAATATAATAAGAATAGTTATATGGTTGGACAGGGCTGTGATACTGAATTATTCCGTGATGAAATTGTAGAAGTTGCAGAAGAGCTCAAAGACATCAAAAAGCCTATCCTTGGATATGTTGGTTTTTTATCTTCTAAAAGGCTTGATATTGAGGTTATAAGCCATATCGCAAAAGAAAGGCCGAATATCAGTATTGTACTGGTAGGCCCTGAAGATGATGCATTTAAGGCATCGGAACTGCATCAAATGGATAATGTAGTTTTTCTTGGCTCCAAACCACCTGAGTCATTGGCAACCTACATCAAAGGTTTTGATATAGCCATTAATCCTCAAAGGCTTACAAAAGCTACACTTGGGAATTACCCAAGAAAAATTGATGAATATCTTGCAATGGGAAAAGCTACTCTGGCAACAAAAACCAGAGCCATGGAGTATTTTAAAGATGCTGTATACCTTGCAGAAAATAAAGAGGGTTATATTGATATCGTTGATCTTGCAATAAAAGAAGATTCTGACGTATTACGAAAAAAACGCATGGATGTTGGTCATTCACACGGTTGGTCAGACTGCGTTCAAACTATGTATAAACTCATCGAAAACTTTAAAAAATAAACCTTGCAGGCCATGAACATCAAAAAGAATTTATATTGGTTCCTGAAATTTTTATCGGAAAGAAACCAAAGGGCTCATTATACTAAGCATTATAAGTATGAAATTGAGCACTATAATGGCTACAAAGACAAAAAGCCGGCAGGCCAGATGAAGAAGGAAATGAAAATCCTGAAAAAATACTGGGGCTGTTATCCCTTTCAGTACATCCGTTATGGGATGTATAAAAAATCCTGTCCTTTTACTATTGAACAGATGAAGGATTATGTGCCGAATTATTTTGCCTATTATCTTTTTTTTCCAAAAATTTTTAAGGATTATGGCATTGTCTCTGAGGATAAGGAAATCACCTACCGTATGCTTGACTCCTACTCGATTCATCAACCGGTTTTGTTGCTGCAATATAAAAATGGTGTGCTTTACAATAAGGATAAAACAATAATTGATGCAGTCGAAGCAAATAAGATTATTCAAAATTCTTATGCAGAAAAACTCTTTTTAAAGCCAACTACAGGATTGGGTGGCAGGGGCATTATTGTTTTTAATAAAAAGGATTCCTTTAAAAACAAAGAAGGTAATGAGTTGTCTGCTGATTTCATCATAAATACCTTGGGCAATGATTGCGATTATTTGCTGCAGGAAGGCTTAAGGCAACATGATGTGCTCAACTCAATTTATCCGAATGCGGTAAATACTTTCCGTATTATGACACATACAGTGAAAGGCGAAACGAGAATTATGTTTGCCATGCTCCGTATGGGACAAGGTGGTAATCAACTCGATAATGCCAGTCAAAAAGGTTTGGTCTGTAAAATCGATCCTGAAAGCGGGGCGTTTAACCATACCGGCCATACCGGTCTAGGTAAAACAATGGACCAACATCCTGATTCTCAATTTGTTTTTAAAGGGTTTGTATTCCCATATTGGAAAGAGGTCCGAGAGTTTATCATGGATGCTTCTTTAAAATTTGAAACCATTCCGTACATCGGTTGGGATGTTGCTTTTACTACGGATGGGCCTGCAATTATTGAATTAAATGCAGGCGCCGGTCTCGAATACCTTCAGGACAGCCATGGTGGCGTACGAAAGGCCTATGGGATTGAAAACCCAAAGAAATATTGGTATAACGATCGTTTTGTTGTTAAAGACTTATAGCCTATGCTTCAAAAGATTAAATCAAATAAAAAGTTAAAAAGCTTCGCTATCAGCTTATTAACACCAAAAAGAAACCCTCGACCGCGTTGGTGGGTGCGCAATATCCTCAATAAATTTTACCATAAAAAAGGGAAAGGCGCTGTAATCAGGCGTAATGCACGCATCGATGTATTTCCGTGGAAACGTTTTGAAATTGGGAAACTGACCACAATCGAATCCTATTGTACTATAAACAATGGCTCCGGTGATGTGCTTATGGGCGACCGTGTTCGGGTTGGTATTGGCTCGGTGGTTATTGGCCCTGTGACTATGGGAAGTGGCTCAGGTTTGGGTCAACATGTTTTTGTGTCAGGTTTTAACCATGGTTTTTCTGATGCGACAAAAAATTCCAGTGTCCAGGATTTGGATATTCGTCCTACTGTTATCGAAGAGGAGGCTCATATTGGTGCCAATTCCGTAATTCTGGCCGGAGTCCGTATTGGGAAACGTTGCCAAATTGGTGCGGGCAGTGTGGTGACAAAAGACATTCCACCATTTTCTGTGGCTGTGGGCAATCCGGCACGCGTGATTAAACAGTTTAATAAAGAATCAGGTAAATGGGAAAAGGTTTAACTAAATAAGCGACATTATGATCACTCTAAAAATTATCTTCTGGTTTTTCTTGTTCATTATTTTTTATGCTTATATCGGCTATGGCATAGTGCTATATTTATTGGTAAAAATTAAAGAGACATTTAATTTAGGGAAAAAACCGGAAATTACTCCGGATTATGAGCCTGAAGTAACCCTTTTCGTTGCGGCTTATAATGAAAAAGATTATGTGGATGCAAAAGTTCAAAATGGCTTTGATCTGGATTATCCACAAGAGAAAGTACGGCAGCTTTGGGTTACGGATGGTTCTGATGATGGAACGCCCGATATGCTGAAAAAATATGCAGACCGTGGCGTGGAAGTCTATCATACGCCGGAGCGTGGTGGTAAAATAGGTGCGATGAACCGTGGCTTTAAATTTGTAAAAACACCTATTGTTATTTTTTCTGATGGAAATACTACCTTAGGAAAAGAATCGATTCGAAGGATTGTGGATATGTTCAGTAATCCGAAAGTGGGTTGTGTTAGTGGCGAAAAGCGTATTTATCAGAAAGATAAGGATGCTGCTGCCGGTACTGAAGGCATTTACTGGAAGTACGAATCGACTTTAAAAAAATGGGATGCCCGCCTCTATTCTGTTGTGGGTGCTGCCGGTGAACTTTTTGCTGTTCGTCAGGAGCTGTTTGAAGATGTGGAAAAAGATACTTTGCTCGACGATTTTATCGTAAGCTTACGCATAGCACAAAAAGGATATACAATTCAGTATGATCCAGAGGCTTACGCTATTGAAACTGCTTCGGCAAATGTTAAGGAGGAGCTGAAACGAAAAATCCGTATTTCTGCCGGTGGTATTCAGTCGATTATCCGTTTAAAGTCATTGCTGAACCCATTTAAGTATGGTATGCTTTCTTTTCAGTATATCTCACACCGCGTGCTTCGTTGGACCCTCGCTCCTTTGGGTTTGTTGCTGATTTTACTGGCGAATGCTGGCATCACGGCTATGGAAGGTTTTTTTAATTTTGATAGTGTTTATACCTGGATTTTCTGGGCACAAATCCTATTCTATATTGCAGCCCTTTTGGGATGGTTCCTTGAAAATCGGAAAATCAAAATCAAATTACTCTTCGTACCTTACTACTTCTTTATCATGAATTTATCCGTTTATCTTGGACTAAAGCGATATCTTAAAAAACAGCAGTCTGTGAACTGGGAACGCGCCAAAAGAGGTAGTTGATCGATGGTCCGCAAGGCAATACATATCATCTTTTTTGTCCTTATCGGACTAACATACACCCGGGCAACTATTTTTGTTGTTCCCAGCGGTACAGATTATGTATTGGTTGATGGAGAACAGATGAGTGAATTGCAAGCCGGTGATACACTCTTGCTTAGCGCTGATGCTTATCCTCAAATCAATTTTCAAAATCTTAAGGGCAAGCCAGATAATTATATCACGATCCTCAATGGAAATGACTTTGTTGATGTATATACTGAGAGAAATTACGGCATCCGTTTTCAAAATTGCCGCTATGTGCGCTTTAGTGGCCATGGGCAAAATGCTTCTTTAGGGATTCGTATCCATGGTACATTTGGTAATGGAATTTCTATAGATAACCTAAGCAGCGATATTACTGTTGCCCATTGTGAAATTTCCTATGTTGGATTTGCCGGAATTATGGCAAAAACAGATCCTCAATGCGATTTTGCAGCTGTTCGCGATAGTTTCGAGATGTATAATATCCGTGTCCATAACAACTACATCCACAATACAGGAATGGAAGGCGTTTATATTGGGCATTCTCATTTTAGTGGCCATACACTGCATTGTCCTGATGGTGATACAATTGTGAAACCGCATATCATTAAGGGGGTTTTTGTATACGATAATTATTTTGATTCGACCGGATTGGACGGCATACAGGTCTCGAGCACTATAGAAGAGTGCGAAATTCATGATAATTTTGTGAGTAACGACAGCCAAAGGGAATTGTATGCACAAATGAGTGGCATAATCGTTGGCGGCGGATCCAATGGAAATTGTTATAATAATATTATTGTTGATGGAAAAGGTTGTGGCATAGAAATTCACGGTTTCGGGCCTATGAAGGTCTACAACAATCTAATTATCAGACCAGGACTAAATTATTTGCCCGGACAGCACGAGCATCTTGCAAAACATGGTATTATGGTCGGTGATGATTTGTACAATCCGGATTCTGCTTCTTATTATATATTCAATAATACAATTGTAAACCCAAAGAGTGATGGCATTCGTTTTATCAATGAAAACAGTAAAAACAATCTGATTTTTAATAATGTGATCATCAATCCGGGAGCCCGCGTTTATTACGATTCGATGAATGTGCCCGGCCTGCGTTCCTATATTAACATGGCTTTTGGGAATATTCAAGCAGATACCTTAAACAATAAACTGTTTAAGAATTCTCTAGCGGCTTTTTTTTCAGACAGTCTTCGCGACGATTATCATGTAGAAGCTGTATCCCCCATCATTGACGCCGGAATTGATGCTTATGCATTAATCCCATCAAAGGACCTCGACCATAATCCTCGCCATACAGGCAATGCACCTGATTGTGGGGCCTATGAATATCAGGGAACTATGCACATTCCGGGGAGTAATCCGGTAAACCAAAAAATACAGATTCATCCCAATCCTTGCGATGGTGCTTTTGAATGCAAAATACCAAAAGAATATGAACAAATGGCAAGGCTAATTCTATATGATAAATATGGCCGGTCGATTGCAGAAACGCTACTGACGCACCCAAAAAACCATATAGAAACAGAACACTTACAACAGGGAATTTATTTTTATTCAATATTCTCGGGAGCAAAAAAATGCCAAAACGGGAAAATAGCAATCATACACATATGAGCGACAAACTATTCAAAAAGGCAAAAAACATTATTAAGCCATTAATCCCTTATAGTATGGGGGTTAAACTCCGTGGAGGCTGGCAAAAATTTATGGGCTGGTATTATGTGGGCAGTAAATATTCTTGTCCTTATTGTGGCAAAAGTTTTCGTAAAATGCTCCCTGCCGGCCACGATCTGAAAGTGAATATTGAAAAACATATTATAGGTGCTGGTTTTCGAACTCAGGTCTTATGCCCTAGATGCTATAGTACGGATAGAGACCGATTAATTTATATTTGGTTAAACGAGGAAACTGATGTTGCAACAAAGCCGGTAGAATTGCTCCATATCGCCCCGGAAGGAAGTATTCGCGCTTTTTTAAGTAAGCAGGAAAAACTGAGCTATCATATGGGCGATAAATATGAAAGCGGATATGACCAATATTACTACGACAGAAAGGTGCATCAGATGGATATCACAGCAATTCCGTTTGAGGAAAATTCTTTCGATTATATTATCTGTAATCATGTGTTGGAACATATTCTTGATGACCAACTGGCAATGATAGAGCTTTATCGTGTATTAAAACCCGGCGGAAAGGCATTGCTGCAGGTGCCAATTTCTTGGCTACTACCTGAAACATACGAAGATGCAAGCATTAACACAAACAAAGGCCGGGAAGAAGCATTCGGTCAATTTGATCATGTTCGGATTTATGGAAGTGATTATCCCCAACGCTTGAAAAATGCAGGATTCATTGTAGATGTTATTGATCCTGAAACAAAAGGTTGGCTAGAAAAACACCAGTCTTACTCATTAAACCCTGAAGAAAAACTCTTTATTGCAGAAAAAGCATGAAGCATTTAATTTGGATCCTACTTCTTTTTTTCGTCTCTTTTAATACTGCACGCAGTAATGAATTAGACAGTCTGAAAAATGCAGTGAATATTCAATACGGGGAAGAAAAACTGGCAAGCCTTCAGAAATTGGTTTGGATACTGATGAAAAATGATCCCCAACAGGCAATGAAATATGGGCAGGAAGCTTTTTATACAGCCGTCCAATTGGAAGATCCATGTTTAAAAGCAGAGGGATTATTAATAAAAAGTGTGGCGCAAATTTATCTCGAAGAGAGGGACAGCGCTTTTAAAAACCTCAATCAGGCACTGCTCCTACCCTGTTTAGATAGCTCCGGACATACCTATGTGCTGATATTAAATAATTTGGGAAATATTTATTTTGGTGATGCACTCTATAAAATCGCAATCAATTACTATCAAATGGCATTGCGCCTAAGCAATCAAACGAATGAAAAGCCTGCCCAATCAGTGATATTGAATAATTTAGGGCTTTCTTATTCTTATCTAAATAAATATGAAGAGGCTAAATCACTAGTGAAAGCTTCAATAAACCTAAAAAAAGAGGAAGGGGCAACGGATTTACAATTTGCTTATCATTCTTTGGGAGAAATCTTTGATCGGCAAGAAAAATATGATGAGGCAGCAAAATATTATCAAAAGGCTCTAGAAATCAGTAGGTCACAAAAAGATATACATACTGAGGCCGAATGCATGATCAGTCTGGCTCAACTGAATACAAAAAAGCATAAAATTCGGGAAGCACAGGAATTACTCAGAAAAATTATTGGTATTTCACGCGAAAGCGGCTACCTTACAATTCTGGGAAATGCATATTTCGACTTAGGAAATTCCTTCTTGCAAACACCCCATAGGGATTCTGCGCTCTTTTTTTTAAAAAAAGGTCAATGGCTTGGTAATAACATTCATCGTCAAGACCTTAGCCTCAAAAGCCTAAAATCTATCCATAGCTTTTTTAAAGAAAATGAGGAAGCCGATAGTGCCTTAAAATATCTCGAAAAACTCTATGAACTCGAGCTTTCTCATGTTAAAATCGAACGCGATGCACAACTGTCGAGAATTGAGACTTCCCGAAATATCCTAAGCAAGCAAAAAAATGACCTGCAAGCTCAATTGATTGAACAAGGAAAGATTGTATCAATAATTGTTTGGATAGCTTTGCCCCTATTCCTCATATTGATCTTGATACTTTTCTATATACTTATCAAAAAAAACAAAGCACTTAAGGGACAAATCAAACATTTGCAAGACACGAAAATTCAGATTGCACATACCGATTCAGAAAAAAAAATACAGGATGAATCGCGTACTGAAGTACTTCAGAAAGAAATTGAAGAAAAGACTAAGCTTAGCATTGCGCTCAAAAAAGCACTCAAAAATGCTGAGGATGCCAATTATCTCAAAAATGCATTTCTGGCCAATATGAGCCATGAAGTACGAACACCCCTGAATGCAATTATTGGGTTTAGCAACCTCCTTCTAACAGAACTTAGTATGTTAGAAAACAAGGAATTGTATGAATTTGCAGAAGGGATTCAAATGAGTGGCGAACGACTTTTGCATTTATTGAATAATATTATTGATATCTCGAGAGTTGAAGCCAATGACTTAAAAATTGCTTTAAGCCCCGTTGCTGTTAATGAACTGCTGAAAAAAACCGTTGAGCCTTTTATTGCTACTGCACGGGAAAGGAACCTGCGCCTGAATTTATCAATTGAAAGTGTTCCTGAGATTGAAGCTGAGTCAAAAAGCCTAAAAAAAATACTGAGCGATGTAATCGATAATGCCCTCAAATATACAGAAAAGGGATTTATCAATATCAGCACAACTTATCTGCAAAATGAGAAAAAGATTATGTTGCGCATCAAAGATACAGGCATTGGCATTGATGCCTCCTATTTGCCCCATGTTTTTGAACCCTTCCGACAGGAAAGTTTGGGATATACGCGCGCTTATCAAGGCGCAGGACTCGGTTTGCCTTTAGCAAAAAGGCTTACAGAAATGATGAAGGGGGAAATTATAGTAGAATCAAATAAATCTCAGGGCACCTCGGTCAGCCTCATCTTTCCGGAATATATAGCAGAATCCTTTGAAGAGCTTAAAAATACTTCAGAAACAATAAGTTCGGTCTTGGAAAACAGGAGCAAAAAACTTAATATTCTGATTATAGAAGACGATCGAATGAATCGTTTGGTACTGGAAAAAATGTTAAAAAAGGCAGGAAATACACGTGCGGCAGTTGACTCCAAAGAAAGCTTTAAAATAATTGACGAGTTTTATAGAAAAAATATTATTTTCGATGTATTGTTGGTCGATATTAATCTGCCTCCTCCAATGGATGGAACGGAAATTATGCAGGAGCTTCGAAAACGCTACCCGGAATACAGGCAAATCCCTTGTATTGCTCAAACAGCCTATGCAATGTCGGGGGATAAAGAGCGTTTACTTGAAGCAGGATTTGATGATTATCTGTCAAAACCGATTAATAAAAACCAACTCATTAACTCAATCAGTAAACAGCTGCATTTAAAAGAATTGAACAATGACTGACAAAATGCACATACATGGAAATGATCTTCAAAAGGATTATGATTCCCTGAAGCAAAAATACATGGAATTGCTTGAAGCGGACAACCGCTTTCGCAAAAATATGGAAGAACGCCTGATGAAAGCGCGTGAGGAAGCTAATGCTGCCAATAGCATGAAATCCGCATTCATTGGGAAAATTAGCCATAATATACGGATTCCCCTGAATGGGATTATGGGCATCCTTGATTTATTGAAGCAAACGAATATAGATAGTGAACAGAAAGAGTATCTGAATATCATCAGTAATTATGGAAATAACCTTCTGGCAAAAGTTAATGATATCCTTGATTTCTCGAGAATTATTGGAAATGAAATCGAATTGCAATCGGATACTTTTAGCTTGAAACAACTTACAGATGATCTTTACGAATTGATGAAACTTAATGCCCTCGGAAAAGGGATTAAACTCAGCTTTTCAATTGATGATCAATTGCCTGATTCGCTTATTGGCGATGCGGGGCGTATCGCTCAAATTTGCTCAAATTTCCTCACTAATGCATTACAAAATACCCGTAGTGGTATCATAAAATTGGAAATTTTTCCTACGGATGACTTCATTCAATCCAAAACAGTGTGTTTTCAAGTGACAGATCAAGGACGTGGAATGAGCAAGGAACTATCGGAACGGATACGAAATGGCCTAATTAGTAATAAACAAGATCAATTAATAAGTGCGGATCAATCTGGTCTGGGCCTTATTATCAGCAAATTTTTAGTTGATAAAATGAAAGGCTCCATTGGATTTTCTACAGAAGTCGGTAAAGGAAGTAGTTTTTGGTTTACTGTTATGCTCGATAGTCCGCATCAAACACAAGCTGGTTCCGAAAAAGCAAAACCGGATCATCGAGAGGGACTAAAAATATTATTGGTAGAAGACAACCTACTCAATCAAAAATTTGCCAAAGCAACACTCAAAAAAGTAAAACATTTTGTTGAAATTGCCGAAAATGGCCAGATTGCTGTGCAAAAATTTACTGAAAATCCTGATTATTATGATCTTATCCTAATGGACGTTCAAATGCCCGTTATGGATGGTATAGAAGCAACACGGCAGATCCGAGCTTTTGAGAAAAGCAAGAATCTGCCGGGTATTGTTATTGCTGCGGTTACGGCCTATGCCCTTGACCACGATTATGAGCAATGCATGGATGCGGGTATGAATGCTTTTTTAGCAAAGCCGTTTAAACCGAATGAACTTATCGAACTTATTGACGAAATTGAATTATAAGTTATTCAACATCAGTAATTTCTATATCAAAGATCAAAGTTGAATTTGCGGGAATTGGGCCAATATCACGCTTTCCGTAGCCAAGTTCCGGAGGGATAATCAAACGAGCTTTGCCACCTTTTTTGATCAGGCAAACCCCTTCATCCCATCCTTTAATCACTTTTCCTGCTCCTTGTTCAAAGCGAAATGGTGTTCCTCTTTCCACAGAACTATCAAATTTGCTGCCATCTGTCAGATAACCGGTATAATGCACGCTAACATTCCTACCGTAAGAAGCTTTTGGACCTGAGCCTTCTTCTAAGACAATATATTGCAAACCAGATTCTGTAGTCAGTGTATCAAGACCTGCTACATTATAAGGCTCAGCCTGTTTCATGGTTTTTGCAGCAATCAATTCTACTTCAAATTTTAATGTACTGTTTGGGGGAATAATGCCTAAATCCTGACTGCCATAGGCAAGATTCGGAGGAATGATAAACTCTCCTTTATCGCCAACATTCATCAGCATCAAACCTTCGTCCCAACCCGGGATCACTTGGCCAATGCCCAATGTAAATTCGATTGGCTGCCCACGTTCTACTGATGAATCAAAAACACTATCATTCATCAATTTACCGGTATAATGAACTTGTACAAGATCGCCTTGATGGGCTTTTTTCCCTTTTCCTGCTTCCAGGATGCGGTATTTTAAGCCTGTTTCGGTCGTTGTATAATCTATAGAACTCATATTATAATGTGATTTACATGAATAAAAAATTAAAAATACAGAGATGACAAAAAGCCATAATTTTCTCATACCTACTCCATATCAACTAGTTCCACATCAAAAATCAGAGGAGAATAAGCAGGTATTTTTCCACTGGCAGTGGATCCATATGCAAGTGCAGAAGGAATAATCAGGCGTGCTTTACCGCCAACCTTCATATTCGCCACTCCTTCGTCCCATCCTTTAATAACGCGTCCGCCACCCAAAACAAATGAATAAGGCGTACCACGATCTAAAGAAGAATCGAAAATAGTTCCATCGAGCAACATGCCTGTATAATGAACTTTTAGAGTACGGCCTTTTTCAGCCATTGGTCCCGTACCTTTTTCACGTTCAATATAATACAAACCATTTTCCTGAGGTTTCACCTGAATATTGTTCTTAGAAATATAGTCGGCAATCAAAGCAGGTTCGGCCAATCGAGCCTCTTCACGTTCTTCATCCGATTGTTTTTTTAACTTATTCTGCTGTGCTTTCAGTTCGTCTGAAGGCACAACATCAATAATTTCTACATCATACAAAAGAGGTGTATAAGGCGCAATCATTGTTCCGCGACCTTCTTCTCCCCATGCTTGCGACGAGGGCACCACTGCATGCGCTACACTGCCTTTGCTCAGGTTCGAGATAATCTCAGTAGCTGCCGGTGTATCGAAACGTTTGCCTAGAATAATTTTCCAAGGATCACCTTTTTTTCGTGAGCTGTATATTTCACTTCCGTTCAATGTACGTATGCGCAAATGCAAGCTCACCTGATCGCCAACATGCAGCCGTTTTTTCTCGCCCTTTTTTGATTTAACGATATAAATACCTGAGGCAGTTGGATCTACTGTAATGGAATTTTTGTCCAAGTACTCCTGAATAAGCTCCGGTTCTGCATTTTTCAGGCTTTCGATCCAAAGTGCTTTCTCTGCTTCCATTTGCTTTTCTGTTTGAAAATCAAATAAATGCACATAGAAATGGATTTTGTCCCCTGATTTAAAAATATCCGGCAGTTTTCGTACATTTCCGGTTTTTAGGAAAAAAGAATCCGCATCAATAAGAAAAATTGCGCTATCCCCTGCGTGCATCATTTTCAGTCCTTCATAGATATCATTTTGAAAATTAGAGGGCATAAGCACCATTCTCATCGGATGCAGGCCTTTCAACTTGCTATCATAAATAATACTGTCGGCAGTACCATATCGCAAGTGCACGTTTAAGATATCCGTTTCTTGGGGCGTACTGTCGGCAGGATGTTCTGTAATAAACCGATAATACAATCCTGTTTCGGTTTGTGAAAAATCCGCATAAGGATTATTCGAACAGGATTGTAAAAACAGAAAGGCAGCCAAAACTGCCCATCCGTTATAAAATATTTTATTGAAAATTTTCATAAAAACAATCAGAATTAATTGATATCCAATAGTTCTACATCAAAAACAAGAGTTGAATAAGGAGGAATTCCCTGACGTCCTGATGGTCCGTAAGCTATAGAAGAAGGGATAACCAATGTTGCTTTTTCCCCTTTTTTCATTAGGGCAATACCCTCATCCCAACCACGAATCACACGGCCTTTACCGAGTTCAAATTCGATAGGCTGATTGCGGTCATGCGATGAATCAAATTTAGTCCCATCCAAAAATTTTCCTGTATAATGTACTTTTACTTTATCACCAGCTTTAGCCTGACGGCCTTTTCCTTTAGACTGGATAATATAATAAAGTCCGCTAGATGTAGGTTCAACGCTAATATTATTGTCATCCAAATAGGTTTGCATTTTAGAGATTTCCTCCTCCTGCATTTTTGCCATTCGCTTCATATCCTCATTGCGCAGCTGTTCTTCATTTTGAATATTATCGAGACGCAGATTGAAATAAAGCATAGAGCCACTGTCAATAAATGGAGGCAATTGTCTCATGCCACTGGTTTTCAAAAAGAAAGAATCAGCAGAAAGGATAAAAGAGGCAGAATCGCCTTTATGCATCATTGCAATCGCTTCAAAAATATCACCTTTATATTGAGGATCAATAAGTTGCATAGGGCGAGTTGCAGTGCGCGCATCAACAAGTATACTATCCTGAAGACCATAGGTCATACTCATTGTGATAAAATCACCGGATTTTGGCTGAACAGAATCCGTATTAGAAGAAAAGAACTGATAATACAATCCATTATCATTCTTCTCATAACCAGGGAATTCACTATTCGTGCACGCGCTAAATAGCAAAACAATGGCCAATAGGCCAAAAAAAGATTTCTTCATCATATTATTTTATTTAATCAATGGTTTTTTCACATCTAATATTTTCACATCATAAACTAATGTGGCGTATGGAGGAATTTTCTTGCCATCCCCGGCCACACCATGCGCAAGGCGCGAAGGTATAATAATTTTTGCCTCATCTCCTTTTGTTAGGTACTTAAATGCCTCTAAAAGTCCACTAATTGTTTCCCCATCGGGCATTACAATAGATATAGGTTCTTGATTTCTTGAAGAATAGACTAAATCACCGGTTAAGAAACGCGATTCATAGCTATACGTAATTTTGTCCCCATCCTCAATATTTGGCCCATCATTCGCATGTTTTGAAATATAATACCTTAATCCGGAACCGGTTTCAACAACAGGCCACTCATAGCGGTTTAAAAAATCATGGATATGTTGCTCTTCTTCAGCAATAATTTGCTTATTTGCTTTCAATAATTCGCTTGATGACAGCACTCCACTTTGTTTTTTTTGTCTCTGATTATCCAAACCGCATGATGTCATGAAGAATAAAACCAAAAAGCTCTGAAGAAAAAGACACAAAACTCTATTTGTCACGTAATTGCGTTGCATATTCGTCAAGTAAGTTTAAGAATTTACTTAAGGTCTCGTCCATCGACAAAAAGGAATTTCCCCCAGCAGCATTCCGATGCCCTCCGCCTTCAAAGTGTTTCCCTGCAAATTCATTGACCGCAAAATCATTTTTAGAACGAAATGAAATACGTATCAAATCCTTACGATAAGAAAATAATGCAGCAAAAATTACCCCTTTAATACTTAAAGCATAATTGACCAAGCCTTCCGTATCACCGGGTTGATAATCATAACGTTGCAAATCATCAGCATCCAAGGCTATATAGGCAGTACGATAATCAGGCAATACTGTTAAGCAGGAGTTTAAAGCATGACCAAGCAAACGAATTTTCATTTCTGTATTGGTATTATAAACCAGATCATTGACCTTCCGTACATCCAAACCGGCTTTGATCAATTCAGCTGTGATGAGGAAAGGTCCTTCGTGTTTACAACTGTAACTAAAGGAACCCGTATCGGTCATAATACCTGTATAGAGTGCCTCTGCTATATCCTTGTTGATAAGATCTTTATCACCTAAATTATCTATAAATTGATATACCAGTTCGCATGTCGATGATACTTCTGTATTCGAAAAAACGATATCAAACTGATCTAATTTAGGGAAAGGATGGTGATCGATCATAATCTTTTTTCCCGTGGCTTCTTTCAAATAATGCCCCATTTTATCGGTGCGCGACATCTCATTAAAATCGAGACAGAAAATATACTCAGCTTCCTTGATCAGCCTTCTGGCCTGCTTTGATTTTTTATCATAAAGGACAATATTATCGGAACCGGGCAGCCATTGCAAAAAATCTGGTGATGCCCCGGGCATTATTGCTTGGACTAAATGTTTCTTTTTCAGTAGATAATGCATAAGGCCTAAGGATGAACCAATCGCATCTCCATCGGGATTTTGGTGCGATACAATGACAATATTTTTGCCTCCTTGATGCACATCTTGAGTTAAATCGTTATTAATCAGCATATTGATATTTTTTTCTTTTGCTCAAGCAAAGATAGATAATATTATCGTCTAAGCCGGATTTTAGTCAATTACTAGTGAACAATCCTTGTTATTAGAGGTTTAGTCACAAGAAATAAACTTTGTTTTATCAAAATGCGTATATTTGTTAACATCCTTTAATAAAAAAATTATGTCAGGAAAGATTACTTTCACTATGATTAAGCCGGTATCAGTAAAAAATAACTGCATCGGCACAATTCTAAAAACCGTTTTGGAGAATAACTTTCGTATTTCAGCTATGAAAATGGTTCAATTAAGCAGGAGTCAGGCAGCTCGCTTTTATGAAGTTCATAAAGATAGGCCTTTTTATAATGATTTGATTGAATTTATGGTCTCAGGGCCTATTGTTGCTGCAATTCTTGAAAAGGAAAATGCCGTGGAAGAATACCGAAAGCTTATTGGTTCAACGGATCCGACTAAAGCCGTTGAAGGTACAATCAGGAATATGTGTGGAACAAGTATTCAGGCGAATGCTGTGCATGGCTCTGATAGTGATGAAAATGCTGAAATTGAAGCTAATTTCTTCTTTTCTGACTTTGAACGCTATTAATCTTTTTTAGGGAATAATTCCTCGAAGCTTTGGTCTTCATATACCAGTATTATTTTTTTTAAAGCCACTTTTTTTGTTGCTTTTGCATCTGTTTCTATAGGTCGGTCTTTTTGCTCCTCAGGCAAAGTGACCGACTTTTCTTTTTCTAGTGACGTTTTCTGGATTGGATGTGTATAAGGTGCACTATCTTCCGACTTAACCATATCTACCGCAGTGTCGAATAAATCGGTTTGCTGCTCTATAGCGGGCTTTTCTTCGCATATGTTCATGCTTCCCTTACCCAAAATCAACCATGCCGGATTGAGGTCAGGAAATGCATTCAGTAATTTCTGAATAAAATCCAAACTGGGTTTATTCCTTCCCGAGAGTATATGGGAAATACTGCTTCGTTGAACGCCTATCATCGCTGAGATTTGCGATGCGCTCAACTTTTTATCGTTCATAATCCGATTGATTCTTTTTTGCATGCCTTGGTATTTGTTCACAAAAATAAACAATTCTGCAGACTTTTTCAGGTGATTTGTTCTGTTTAATATTGTAACCTAATATGGTTAGTGTTACTTTTGTAATCGTAATGAAAGGATGTAAACAGTCAATATTTATCTAAAAATAGATAAAGTAATACTTCATTTATTAGTTTTAAATAATTGAATAAGAGTGTATAATAATAATGAATTAGCTTAATTTATTTTCAGTTGTCATTTGTAACCTTATCTTTGGCTGATTTCTATGGTTACATTTGTGTATTCGCTATTTTGGTCATGCACCTCTGTTGTAACCGTTACATTTGTATCAGCACAAAAAGACTTATCCATTCAGTTTTTTTTTATCCGGAAAATACTTGATACAATAATTTAATAAGATAGGCGTATATTGAGCGTATATTATTTAAAGGATTAGAGTTTTGTTCAGGAGACTTAGGCTATTTTTTTCTGCTTCGGCATACAGTACTTCAAAAGGTATTTTTGCCCTATTGTTGTGTTTGGTCTCCGCGCTCCCTCCTGCCCTTTCTCAAAACAACAATCCGGCTTTTACGAAAGCTCTGGCTTTTGCAGATAGTGTTTTTTCATTAGGTGAACTTGATAATGCACTGGCAGCCTATAGGTATGCAAACCGTTTAAATCCTCAGCATGAGCTGTCTAAGAAGAGGATTGCTGATATTCAGTTGCAATTAGAAAATAATGAAGGCGAACAAAAAGCTTTTATTGATTTGATTGCCCAAGCAAAAAAAGCGCTTTATGATGATGATTTTATGCTTGCCAAAGAAAAACTTACGGATGCCCTGAAATTACAGCCTAAGGATGCTTTTGCTCTGCAAAAACTTGAGGAAATCAATCAAAACATTAAAGATCAGGCTGAAAAAGAGAGTGAATTTGAAAAAATGATGCAGGATGGTGATGCTTCCCTCGCTCAAGAAGACTTTGATGGTGCCCGAACGCATTTTCGTGAGGCGGAGGCCTTATTCCCTGAAAGAAAGGATCCTATCGCTCGTATTGCTTTGGTTGATGCGGCGGAACAGAAAAAAAAGGATGCGTTTGAGAATTTATTGTCGCAAGCTGATGCGCTCTATCGAGAGGATCGTATTGCTGAGGCTTTGCCTCTCTATGAAGAGGCTTTGACGGTTTTTCCTGATGATGCTCGTCCGCAACAGAAAATCCATCAAATTAAAATGATCTTGGCTTATGAAATTGAAGATCAAAAAAAATATGATGTCCTGATTGCAGAAGCTGATGAATTCTTTGGAAAAAAGGATTTGAATGCTGCTTTAAATAAGTATCAAATGGCTTCTGATCTGAAGAAAAAAGAGGAATATCCTAAAAACCAAATTATTACTATTAATGCTGCTTTGGAGGCTGCAGCAAAAATTGATGATGATTATTCTGATGCATTGGCAAAAGCTGCTGGTTTTGAGAGTTCTGAGGATTGGCAAAGTGCTCTGGATACTTATTTGCTTGCTTCGGATTTAAAGCCAAAAGAGACTCTTCCTCATGAAAAAATTAAAGAGCTAAGTTCTATTCTTGAAGAAATTGCCCAACTGAATAAGAATTATGCAGAAACCATTGCACAAGCAGACAAACTCTTTGAGGAGGAGAATTGGACAGAAGCGAAATCAAGCTACCAAAACGCCCTGACGATCAAGCCCGAGGAAAGCTATCCACAAACGCAAATCGCTGCCATTGACCTAAAAATCAAAGAACTGGCAGATGCCGATGCAGCTTATGCAGAAACCATCGCTCAGGCAGACAAACTCTTTGAGGAGGAGAATTGGACAGAAGCCAAAACCTCCTACCAAAACGCCCTGACAATCAAGCCCGAGGAAAGCTATCCACAAACGCAAATCGCTGCCATTGATCTAAAAATCAAAGAACTGGCAGATGTCGATGCAGCTTATACTGAAACCATCGCTCAGGCAGATAAACTCTTTAAAGAGGAAAATTGGACAGAAGCGAAATCAAGCTACCAAAACGCCCTGACGATCAAGCCTGAGGAAAGCTATCCACAAGCGCAAATCGCTGCCATAGACCTAAAAATCAAAGAACTGGCAGATGTCGATGCAGCTTATGCAGAGACCATTGCACAAGCGGATAAACTCTTTAAAGAGGAAAATTGGACAGAAGCGAAATCAAGCTACCAAAACGCCCTGACGATCAAGCCCGAGGAAAGCTATCCACAAGCACAAATCGCTGCCATTGATCTAAAAATCAAAGAACTGGCAGATGTCGATGCCGCTTATGCAGAGACCATTGCACAAGCAGACAAACTCTTTGAAGAAGGGAATTGGATCGAAGCGAAATCAAGCTACCAAAACGCCCTGACAATCAAGCCTGAGGAAAGCTATCCACAAGCGCAAATCGCTGCCATAGACCTAAAAATCAAAGAACTGGCAGATGTCGATGCAGCTTATACTGAAACCATCGCACAAGCAGACAAACTCTTTGAAGAGGAAAATTGGACAGAAGCAAAAACCTCCTACCAAAACGCCCTGACGATCAAGCCCGAGGAAAGTTATCCACAAGCACAAATCGCTGCCATTGATCTAAAAATCAAAGAACTGGCAGATGCCAATGCAGCTTATACTGAGACCATCGCTCAGGCGGATAAACTTTTTGAAGAAGAGAATTGGACAGAAGCGAAATCAAGCTATCAAAACGCCCTGACGATCAAGCCTGAGGAAAGCTATCCACAAACGCAAATTGCTGCCATTGACCTAAAAATCAAAGAACTGGCAGATGCCGATGCCGCTTATACTGAAACCATCGCACAAGCGGATAAACTCTTTGAGGAGGAGAATTGGACAGAAGCGAAATCAAGCTACCAAAACGCCCTGACGATCAAGGCTGAGGAAAGCTATCCACAAACGCAAATCGCTGCCATTGATCTAAAAATCAAAGAACTGGCAGATGCCAATGCAGCTTATGCAGAAACCATCGCCCAAGCGGACAAACTCTTTGAGGAGGAGAATTGGACAGAAGCCAAAACCTCTTACCAAAACGCCCTAACAATCAAAGCAGAGGAAAGCTATCCACAAACACAAATTGCTGCCATTGACCTAAAAATCAAAGAACTGGCAGATGCCGATGCAGCTTATGCAGAGACCATTGCACAAGCGGATAAACTTTTTGAAGAAGGGAATTGGACAGAAGCGAAATCAAGCTACCAAAACGCCCTAACAATCAAGCCCGAGGAAAGTTATCCGCAAGCACAAATCGCTGCCATTGATCTAAAAATCAAAGAACTGGCAGATGTCGATGCAGCTTATGCAGAAACCATCGCACAAGCGGATAAACTTTTTGAAGAGGAGAATTGGACAGAAGCCAAAACCTCCTACCAAAACGCCCTGACGATCAAGCCCGAGGAAAGCTATCCACAAACGCAAATCGCTGCCATTGATCTAAAAATCAAAGAACTGGCAGATGCCAATGCAGCTTATGCAGAAACCATCGCCCAAGCGGACAAACTCTTTGAGGAGGAGAATTGGACAGAAGCCAAAACCTCTTACCAAAACGCCCTAACAATCAAAGCAGAGGAAAGCTATCCACAAACGCAAATCGCTGCCATTGATCTAAAAATCAAAGAACTGGCAGATGTCGATGCAGCTTATGCTGAGACCATCGCACAAGCGGACAAACTTTTTGAAGAGGAGAATTGGACAGAAGCGAAATCAAGCTACCAAAACGCCCTGACGATCAAGCCCGAGGAAAGCTATCCACAAACGCAAATCGCTGCCATTGACCTAAAAATCAAAGAACTGGCAGATGCCGATGCAGCTTATACTGAAACCATTGCTCAGGCAGACAAACTTTTTAAAGAGGAAAATTGGACAGAAGCCAAAACCTCCTACCAAAACGCCCTGACGATCAAGGCTGAGGAAAGCTATCCACAAGCACAAATCGCTGCCATTGATCTAAAAATCAAAGAACTGGCAGATGCCGATGCAGCTTATACTGAAACCATTGCCCAGGCGGACAAACTCTTTGAGGAGGAGAATTGGACAGAAGCCAAATCAAGCTACCAAAACGCCCTGACAATCAAGGCAGAGGAAAGTTATCCACAAGCACAAATCGCTGCCATTGATCTAAAAATCAAAGAACTGGAAGATGCAGATGCCGCTTATACTGAGACCATCGCACAAGCGGACAAACTCTTTGAAGAGGAGAATTGGACAGAAGCGAAATCAAGCTACCAAAACGCCCTGACGATCAAGCCTGAGGAAAGCTATCCACAAGCGCAAATCGCTGCCATAGACCTAAAAATCAAAGAACTGGCAGATGCAGATGCCGCTTATGCAGAAACCATTGCACAAGCAGACAAACTTTTTAAAGAGGAGAATTGGACAGAAGCGAAATCAAGCTACCAAAACGCCCTGACAATCAAGCCCGAGGAAAGCTATCCACAAACGCAAATCGCTGCCATTGACCTAAAAATCAAAGAACTGGCAGATGTCGATGCAGCTTATACTGAGACCATCGCACAAGCAGACAAACTTTTTGAAGAAGAGAATTGGACAGAAGCGAAATCAAGCTACCAAAACGCCCTGACGATCAAGCCCGAGGAAAGCTATCCACAAACGCAAATCGCTGCCATTGATCTAAAAATCAAAGAACTGGCAGATGCCGATGCAGCTTATACTGAAACCATCGCACAAGCGGACAAACTCTTTGAGGAGGAGAATTGGACAGAAGCCAAAACCTCCTACCAAAACGCCCTGACGATCAAGCCCGAGGAAAGCTATCCACAAACGCAAATCGCTGCCATTGACCTAAAAATCAAAGAACTGGCAGATGCCGATGCAGCTTATACTGAGACCATTGCTCAGGCGGACAAACTCTTTGAAGAGGAAAATTGGACAGAAGCCAAAACCTCCTACCAAAACGCCCTGACGATCAAGCCCGAGGAAAGCTATCCACAAACGCAAATCGCTGCCATTAACCTAAAAATCAAAGAACTGGCAGATGCCGATGCAGCTTATGCTGAGACCATCGCCCAAGCGGACAAACTCTTTGAAGAGGAGAATTGGACAGAAGCGAAATCAAGCTACCAAAACGCCCTGACGATCAAGCCCGAGGAAAGTTATCCGCAAGCACAAATCGCTGCCATTGATCTAAAAATCAAAGAACTGGCAGATGTCGATGCAGCTTATGCAGAAACCATCGCACAAGCGGATAAACTTTTTGAAGAGGAGAATTGGACAGAAGCCAAAACCTTCTACCAAAACGCCCTGACGATCAAGCCCGAGGAAAGCTATCCACAAACGCAAATCGCTGCCATTGAGCTAAAAATCAAAGAACTGGCTAATGGAGATGCAGCTTATGCTGAGTCCATCGCACAAGCGGACAAACTCTTTAAAGAGGAAAATTGGACAGAAGCCAAAACCTCTTACCAAAACGCCCTAACAATCAAAGCAGAGGAAAGCTATCCACAAACGCAAATCACTGCCATTGACCTAAAAATCAAAGAACTGGCTAATGCCGATGCAGCTTATGCTGAGACCATCGCACAAGCAGACAAACTCTTTGAAGAGGAGAATTGGACAGAAGCGAAATCAAGCTACCAAAACGCCCTGACGATCAAGCCCGAGGAAAGCTATCCACAAACGCAAATCGCTGCCATTGACCTAAAAATCAAAGAACTGGCAGATGTCGATGCAGCTTATACTGAGACCATCGCACAAGCGGACAAACTCTTTGAAGAGGAGAATTGGACAGAAGCGAAGTCAAGCTACCAAAACGCCCTGACGATCAAAGCAGAGGAAAGCTATCCACAAACGCAAATCGCTGCCATTGACCTAAAAATCAAAGAACTGGCAGATGTCGATGCCGCTTATGCTGAGACCATCGCTCAGGCGGATCAATATTTTTATGCATCACAATATGATTTAGCACAAGAACAATATCAGGAAGCCCTCAAGCTGAAAGAAGCTAATTATCCCCGAGAGCAACTCAATACAATAAATAATATAAGACAGGCCGAAATCCAGGCAAAAGAAGACCAATACGAACAAGCCCTGGCCGATGCAGAAAAACTTTTCTTAAATAAAAAATACACCTCTGCCATTGAGTACTATAAAAAAGCCCTCACCATCAAACCAGAAAACGCCTTTGCACAAAACAGGATTTCAGAAATTGAGCAAATCATGCTTGAGCAAAATCAAAAAGAACAAAAATATCTGGATTGGATCGCCGAAGCAGACCAAAACTTTCACGACAAACAATGGTCAGACGCATTAATCCACTACGATTCGGCATTGACAATAAAACCCAAGGAAGAATACCCTACAGAACAAATTGCCAAATTGAATGATATTATCAAGGAACTAAACAATAAAGAACAAGAATATCAAGAACTTATAAGTCTTGGCGATCGTTTGTTCCAGCAAAGCTCCCTTGATTCATCCTTAAGCGTTTTTCAATCAGCAGGCGATCTCAAGCCCTCAGAAAACTATCCACAAGAAAAAATCAAGGAGATCCGAGAACTACTCAACCAGCAACAAGCATTAAAAGCAAAATATCAGGAATATATACGAACAGCAGATGAAGCCTTTGCAGCGGAAGACTATGAAAATGCCCGTTCATCCTTCACAGCCGCATTACAAATATTTGAAAAAGAACCATATCCTGCAGAGCAGATTAAAATTATTGATGCCCTTTTAGAAACACAAAAAGCCTATTTCAGAGCACTGCAGCAGGCAGATGAAGCCTTCGGACAAGAAAAATGGGAAACATCCATCGGACAATACGAGCAAGCATTGGAGATAAAAGCGAATCAAGCCTATCCCCTCACCCAAATTGATAAAGCCCGCGAGGAGTTGGCAAAAATATCACAGCAGCAAAAAGCCTTTGCCCAACAGATTCAAAAAGCAGACAGCCTGTTTGCACAATCTCAATGGAGCGACTCAAAATCAGCATATCAATCCGCCCTATCCCTCAAGGCAGATGCAGAATATCCGAAAAACAAAATAATTGAAATAGGTCAAATTCAGGAAGAAATACGCAAGCAGGAAGAAGCATATCGATCCAATATTACAGAAGCTGACCGATTATTTTATGAAGAACAATGGGCATTCTCAGCAGATCGTTATGAAGCAGCCCATCGTATAAAGCCCGAAGAAAGTTATCCTACAAGCCAAATCAATAAAATTCGCCTTAAGTTGGAAGAACTGGAAGCCCAGAAAAAAGAAGAATTTGATCGACTCATGCAGGCCGTTGCAAGATTAGAAGCATCAGAACAATTTGAAGACGCATTAATAAATTGTAATTCAGCACTTAATATCTACCCCGAAAATAGTGAAGCACTCAATAAAAAACAATTTTTAGAAAAGCGCATACAAGAAATTAAGGCCAGTGAAGCACTTTTTAATCAATATGTTGCAGAAGGCGATGAATATTTTGATGCAGAAAATTGGGAAAATGCAATTACTTCATTTCAAAAAGCTCTAGCAATAAAACCGGAGCACATCCTCACGCAGCAAAAATTAGATTTAAGCAAGCAAAAGCTGGAAGAAGAACTCGAAAGGCAGAGAGAAGCTCAATATACATTATTAATAAATGAAGCCGATCAGCACATAAAACAACAGAATTACAATCAGTCTCTGGAAAAATACAAGGCAGCATTGCAGCTCAAGCCTGAAGAAGCCTATCCCAAAAATAAAATTAGTTGGTTAGAGAATCTATTAAGAGAGATGGCAGAAAAAGAAAAAGCATATAGTGAAGCAATAAAACGTGCCGACGAACAATTTGATGCAGAAGAATACAGGGACGCCCGCATCGAATACTATAATGCAAGCATAATCAAGCCGGACGAGCATTATCCCCGGGAGCGGATGAATGAAATTTATCAGATTTTGGCATTTGATCCAGCAAAAATTCGGCAAATGTTCGATGACTATATCCGCTCAGGCGACACCTCCCTAAAAAAAGGACGATATGCTGAAGCCAATTTCAATTATCAAAATGCTGCATTTTTATTACCAGAAGAAGAATACCCCTATACTCAAATCAGCCAGATAAATAAAATGCTGGTGCAAGGAAAAATAAAAGCACTCGGACAGGAAAACATCACCATCCCAAAAAACAGCTCTATTGAATTTAGGCTTGACGATTATAAAGATTTTGATGACAAATCCCTATTTCTAGTAATTAAAGCCTCTAATAATGAGCGTAAAAGCTATGATTTAATTATCAATTACGGACGTAGTGGGATCGTCTTCGGTGGAACCGTGGTGACACTTCAAAACAACAGCAGGATTAATAGTTATGTAATCAATTTAGGAAAACAAGATTACTGGACAGAATCCGGGATTAATTGGGTTCGAATATACTCAGAAGACAATGCGACTAGTATTCAGTACCTAATACTATCAGAAGAACAATAAATAATCCCATTTTTTAGAAGAAAATATATTTACATATGTAGTGATGTCAAAAAGAAATTGAAAGCACTTTTAACAAAAAACGCCATAAGAACAAAGCAATTAGGAGTAAGCTGTTCCTCAAAAAAGTTTTCAACAAAAAATTCACATTTTTTGAAAATATTTTTAAAAACATAAACCCTTATGAATGACCAAATAACAACAATTTAGCCACTATAAATACTTGAATATCAATTAATAATACTAATGCATTCATTTAGAGGCAAAAACACCTTTTTTAAAAAATCAATAGCCAACCCCCTTTTTTTTTCACCAGTTTATTAAGATATTTGTTGAAAAATTAGATCACAGTAACACTCTTAACAAGAGTTTAGCAATAGAGCGGGATCGAGAACAAGTTTAAATTTTTGTTAACTGTTAAGCAAATATTCTAACAATACGATGCAGACGAGTCACGAAGAAGTTTGGAACAATTGCCTCGAAGTAATTAAGGATAATATTCCGGGGCAAGGATTCAAAACCTGGTTTTCACCCATAAAACCGGTTCGATTGGTAAAGAACGTATTAACAATTCAAGTGCCAAGTCAATTTTTTTATGAATGGTTAGAGGATCAATATATTGATATCCTCAAAAAAACCATCCGCAAAGAACTTGGCCCAGAAGGGAGGCTTGAATACAGTATTATTATGGACAGCAGCAATAACCCTCCATATGCTGTGAACATACCACCAGGAAACCGTCGCGCCGTTGATAATCCATCAGTGAATATGCCCGTTAATATTAATTCCGCCGGACATAAGGATATTCCAAATCCTTTTATTATTCCCGGCCTGAAAAAACTTAAAGTTCAATCGCAACTCAACGAGAACTATTCCTTCGATACTTTTATTGAAGGAGATTGCAACCGTTTGGCACGTTCTGCCGGTTTTGCAATTGCTGAAAACCCTGGCAAAACTGCTTTCAACCCTTTGCTCGTTTATAGCCAGACAGGTTTAGGCAAAACGCACTTAACCCATGCGATTGGTTTACAGGTGAAAAATAATTTCCCCGAAAAAACTGTATTATACGTTCAAACTGAGCAGTTTATGCATCAGTTTGTAGACGCCTCGCGCAATAACAATCAAAATGACTTCGTGAATTTCTATCAAATGATTGATCTGCTCATTCTTGATGATATTCAATTTTTATCCGGCAGGGTTAAAACCCAGGACGTCTTTTTCCATATTTTCAACCACCTGATTCAGCGGAATAAACAAATAATCATTACTTCCGATAAACCTCCCGTAGAACTTAAAGGCATGGAAGAACGCCTTCTATCCCGTTTTAAGTGGGGCTTGGCTGCAGATTTACAAGTGCCGGATCTAGAGACCAGAAAAACCATCCTGAAAAATAAGGTCTACAAAGACGGCTTAGAAATCCCTGAAGAAGTTCTGGATTATCTTGCATATAGTATAACGAATAATATCCGTGAACTCGAAGGTGCACTTATCTCTATAGTTGCCCAATCATCGCTCAATAAAAAAGCCATTACGCTCGATCTTGCAAAAAAACTTATCGATAAATTTGTGATCAGCACAAGCCGCGAGATCAGTATTGACTATATCCAGAAAGTAATTTGCGATTATTTTGGGATTCCAATTGATGTATTGAACAGCAAAACGAGAAAGCGTGAGATCGTACAAGCCAGGCAATTGGCCATGTTTTTCTCGAAAGAACATACAAAAGCATCTCTAGCGACTATTGGTCTGCATTGCGGAAATAAAGACCATGCAACCGTTTTGCACGCCATCCGTACCGTAAACAACTTGAAAGAGACTGATAAACAGTTTAAATCCTATTTCAAAGAATTAGAGAAAAAAATTAAAATCTAATCATATATTTGCATCAGGCAGAAAAGCTAAGGTATTTGCCTTGGCTTTTTTTGATGCTGCCTATTAAAAAAGCCCGCATATGAAAAAGATTCTTATGGTTTGTCTTGGAAATATTTGCAGATCGCCTATGGCAGAAGGGATTATGCAATCCAAAATAGACAAATACAAGATTGATGCCTTTGTTGATTCCTGTGGCACAGCAGCTTACCATGTTGGAGAAATGCCCGATCGTCGCGCAGTGTCCACCCTTAAAGCATATGATATCGACATAAGCCATTTGAGGGGCAGACAGTTTGTTGTTGATGATTTTGATAATTTCGATCATATTTATGTTATGGACGAACAAAATTATTCCAATGTAATGCGCAAAAGCCGACATCAAAAAGACCGCGATAAAGTTTCGATGATTATGAATGAGCTCTATAAAAACGGCAATATAGATGTTTCAGACCCTTATTATGGAGGCATTAACGGATTTGAAAGCACTTATGAAATGTTGGACCAAGCAACGGAAATAATAGCACAAAAATTGAGCAAAGAATGAATTCAGCCATAAGCCGGGAGCAAATAGAAGCTGCAGCCAAAAGGATTCGACCCTATATTCACCGAACTCCCCTACTTAGTTCCGAAAATATCAATACCCTTCTAAACAGGAAGATACAATTCAAATGCGAAAATCTTCAAAAAGCAGGTGCTTTTAAATCACGTGGCGCATGTAATGCTGTATTCAAACTCGCTCAAACAGAAATGACAAAAGGAGTTGCCACACATTCGAGTGGAAACCATGCAGCTGCATTGGCACGGGCTGCAGCATTACGCAATATGAAGGCTTATATTGTGATGCCGAATAATGCTCCAAAGGTGAAAATTGCAGCAGTTAAAAATTATGGTGGCATCATCACTTTTTGCGAGCCAACTCTACAAGCCCGAGAAGAAACACTAAAAAAAGTCATCGAAAAAACCGGTGCAGTCGAAATCCATCCATACAATAATACCAATATTATTGCCGGTCAGGCCACAGCATGCAAAGAACTCATCAAAGATGCAGCACAGAAACCTGATTTAATATTAGCACCTGTTGGTGGTGGTGGCCTATTAAGCGGCACAGCACTCTCTGCACATTATTATGGAGGGATTCCCGTGATTGCCTGTGAGCCTGAAAATGCAAATGATGCTTATCAGAGTTTTGTGAAAAAATCTTTCATCCCATCCACAAACCCAAATACAATCGCCGATGGCTTACTCACATCACTAGGCTCTATTACTTTTCCTATTATCCTCAATTATGTTGAAGACATCGTTTGTGTTGAGGAGGAAAGTATTATAAAGGCCTTGCGACTGGTTTGGGAACGCATGAAAATAATCATTGAGCCTAGTTCTGCCGTTCCACTTGCTGCAATTATGGAAGGGAAAATCCCTGAAAAATATCATCATATCGCCATTATTATTAGTGGTGGAAATATAGATTTTGATCGTTTGCCATGGTAATAAAAACAAATAATTACGGAATACTATATTTGATTCCCAGTGATTTAGGATATGTAAAGCCCGAGGAGCAATTTCCCGCTTATAATAAAAGTATTATTGAGCGCACTAAACTATTTATTGTGGAAAACATCCGCTCTGCACGTCGGTTTATAAAAAGTATTGATCGCAGCATTAACATTGATGATCTAAATTTTTATGAACTGAACAAACGCACCAGCGAGCAAGAGGCTCTTCAATATATTTTACCATTGCTCGAAGGAAAGGATATTGGCTTAATCTCAGAAGCCGGCCCTCCATGTATTGCAGATCCCGGGAATTTTATTGTCCAATTATGCCATGAAAATAATATACGGGTAGAACCTCTTATTGGTCCATCCTCAATTTTATTGGCATTAATTTCCTCAGGATTTAACGGCCAAAGCTTTTGTTTTCATGGCTATCTGCCCATTGATAAAAAAGAACGCCTGAATGAAATCAAAGTATTAGAAAAAAAGGCACGACAAACGCATCAAACTCAAATATTTATGGAGACACCCTATCGAAATATTCAGGTATATGAGCAAATGTTGCAATATTGTGAGCCTCAGACCCGCCTATGTATTGCTGCCAATATTACGCATCCGGATGCTTATATCAAAAGCATGGACATACGTGCATGGAAAAAGCAAAAGCCCGACATTCATAAAAAGCCTGCAATTTTCCTGCTGTATGGCTGAAAAATTTTCACCATACATTTATAGATCATTAATAATCAGCAGTTTGCATAAAATTTACGATTTATTCATTTTTTGTATATTTGCAGGCTATTGATTTATCAGTACAAAAAAAATTTAATTGCATTGTAAATTTCAATCCGTTTAAATGCGCATTTTACAGAAAAAACTAGCCAAGTTCGATCTTCCACAACAAGCTCAAAAACAAGGAGTCTATCCTTATTTTAGGGTAATTGAATCCGATCAGGATGCAGAAGTGATCATCGACGGAAAAAAGGTATTGATGTTTGGGTCCAATTCCTATCTAGGGCTCACAAATCACCCGAAAATTAAGGAAGCTTCAAAAAACGCAATAGACAAATATGGCTCAGGTTGTGCCGGAAGCCGCTTTCTAAACGGGACTCTAGACATCCACATTGAGTTGGAAGAGAAGTTAGCCCGTTTTGTTGGTATGGAAGAAGCATTGGTATACAGTGCAGGATTTCTTGTGAATGTTGGTGTAATCTCGGCCATTACAGGGCGTCAGGATTATATTATCCTCGACGAGCTCGACCATGCCAGTATTATTGAGGGAAGGCGTCTATCTTTTGCAAGCGCTTATAAGTATAAGCACAATGATATGGATAGCCTCGAAAAGGCCTTAAAATCCTGCCAGCCCGATAAAATAAAGCTCATTGTTGTTGACGGTGTATTCAGTATGGAAGGTGATATAGTAAAATTGCCTGAAATTGTACAGCTTGCGCGCAAGTATGATGCAACAATTATGGTTGATGATGCCCATTCGCTTGGGGTTATCGGGAAAAATGGTTCAGGAACTGCTTCTCATTTCGGTTTAACCAGCGAAGTGGATCTGATTATGGGAACATTCAGTAAATCACTTGCATCTATTGGAGGTTTTATTGCCAGCGATAAGGAAACGATCAATTTCCTAAAGCACAATTCCCGTTCATTGATTTTTAGCGCCAGCATCGCTCCTTCTGCGGCTGCAAGCGTTATTGCGGCTTTAGATATCATTCAGGCCGAACCCGAACGCATTGCCCGTTTATGGGAACATACACATTATGCAATCAAATCGTTTAAAGAAATGGGCTTTGATGTTGGAATTACTGAAACCCCCATTATTCCATTGTATGTACGCGAAGATGCTAGGACATTTATGTTCACAAAATTACTGATGAAAGAGGGTATTTTTGTGAATCCTGTTGTCAGTCCTGCCGTGCGTAGTGATTCTTCCCTGATCCGTTTTAGTCTTATGGCAACTCATACTCGTGAGCAAATAGACAGGGCTTTAGACACCTTATACCGTGTTGGAAAAAAACTACATATTGTAGAATAAAGAAAAAAAAATGTCTGTTCAAATAAAAGAAGTAAATAGCACCTCAGAATTAAAGGAATTTGTCCGGCTTCCTTTTCGTATCTATGAGGGGAATCAATACTGGGTGCCGCCTGTTGTAGAGCAGGAAATGAATATTTTCACAGAAAAAAACCCGGTTTTGGAATTCTGCGACCTTAAACTTTGGCTGGCTTATAAAGACGGGAAAGCAGTAGGACGCATCGCCGGGATAATAAACAATGAATATATTGCCAAATGGGGCAAAAAACATGCCCGTTTTGGCTGGTTCGACCTTATCGACGATCAGGAAGTTAGTAAAGAACTGTTTCAGGCATTGGAAGAATGGGTTATCCGTAATGGTATGGAAGCCGTGCACGGACCGCTTGGTTTCACGGATTTTGATACGGAAGGCATCCTTATCGAAGGCTTTGATCAATTGGCCACTATTGTTGAACGCTACAACCATGCTTATTATCAGGAACACATATTAAATCAAGGATACAGAAAGGATGCCGATTGGGTGGAATATCTCATAGAAATCCCAAATCAAGTGCCCGAAAAAATTAAAAGGGTAGCAAACTATGTGCAAAACAAGCATAAACTTACTGAAGCTGTTCTAAAAAGCCCTGAAGATACAAAGAAATATTTGCCGGAAATCGTTTCCATTATCAACGAAATTTATGGGCTACTCTATGGTTTTATCCCAATAAGCATGGAAATCATGGATTTTTATGTTTCTAAGTTTATTAATTATCTCGATCCGGAATTAGCAACAGTAATGCTTGACGAAAAGGGGAAAGTGGCAGCATTTGCTGTTACAATGCCTTCTGTATCAAAGTTTATGCAGAAATCGAAGGGAAAGGTTGATTTTGTGCAATTTATGCGCAATCGCAAAGAAATCCTAAAAACAGATATTCTGGACATGTATTTTATTGGCGTTCGGCCCGAATATATCAATAAAGGAATCAGTGCTGTATTGATCAATAATATGGGACAAAAAATCATCAACAAAGGTTTCCGCTTTGCCGAAACAAATATAGAGTTTGAAAGCAATGAAGAAGTGCAATCTCTCTGGAAACATTTTAATTATACCTTGCATAAACGCAGACGTTGCTTTATAAAATATTTCCTGAGCAGTACACGAAAAGAAGACAATATTTAATCGATCAGTCTATGGCCATTGTGATTAAAGAAGTCAAAAGCAGAAAAGATCTTAAGGCTTTTATTCAATTTCAAATTGAACTTTATAAGGGCAATAAGTATTTTGTTCCTCCAATAATTATGGAAGAAGTGGAAACTTTTAATACAAAAAAAAATCCTGCTTTTGAATTCTGTGAAACAAAATTATGGATTGCAGAGAAAAATGGAAAAATAGCCGGACGCATTGCAGCTATCCTTAATAAAAAAGCGAATGATGTTTGGAATACGGAATATCTGCGTTTTGGATGGATTGATTTTATAGATGATTTAGAGGTTTCTGCCGCACTTTTAGGTATCGTTGAGAATTGGGCCTTGGAACTCGGAATGAAAGCCGTACAAGGCCCTATGGGCTTTAGCGATATGGATAAAGAGGGAATGCTTATTGAAGGTTTTGAAGAAGAAGGAACCTTGGCGACCATGTACAATTTTCCTTATTATCCGGAACATCTTGAAAAGCTTGGCTATAAAAAAGATGCCGATTGGTTCGAATATGAATTAATGGTGCCTGCTGTTGTGCCCGAACGGGTGAAACGCATTACCGAGATTGTTAAAAAGAAATTCGGATTGCGTATCCTTGAGCTGCAAAAGGCCAAAGACCTTCTACCCTATGCCGATCAAATATTTGAAGTGCTTAATAAGGCCTTCAAACCTATTTATGGCTTTGCAGGGCTTACAGACAAACAGAAAGAGTATTATACCAAGAAATATTTCAGCTATATCAAACCTCAGTATGTGCCTGTTATTGTTGATGCTGACGATAATGTAGTAGGATTTGGGATCACTATGCCATCGATGTCTAAGGCGCTTCAAAAAAGCAAGGGAAAGCTCTTCCCCTTTGGTTGGTATCATTTACTGAAAGCAATGAAAACGCATATAACCATTGATTTCTACCTTATTGGCATATTGCCCGAATACCAAAAAAAAGGAGTAAATGCATTGCTATTCGACTATTTGATTCCGGTTTACAATAAAGAAGGCTATATAAAAGCGGAAACAAATGTAGAGTTGGAAACCAATGATATGGTCCGGCGTCAATGGGAAGGTTATGATTATCGCCAGCATAAAAAAAGGCGTGCCTACCTCAAAGAAATATAATGAAAAACATTCTTGTTACAGGTGCCAGCGGCTTTATCGGTAGTTTTTTAATCGAAGAGGCGCTTCAAAACGGCTATAAAGTATATGCAGCTGTGCGCAAAAGTAGCAGCACAAAATGGCTAAAACAGCCTGAAATTACCCTTGTCTATCCCGATTACAGCAGTCTGGATTCACTGATCAGCTTTTTTACGCAGCAAAAAAATAATGGTATTTCCTTTGACTATATCATTCATAATGCAGGTGTTACGAAAGTTGCCAAGCGATCAGATTATTTTAAAGTAAACCAGGGCTTAACAGAAATGCTGATTGATGCCCTAGAGAAAAGTAGCTGCATTCCCGAAAAACTCGTTTTTATGAGCAGCCTAGCAGCACTTGGCCCGGGCAATGCAAAAACAATGAAACCTATTGACCTCAATCAGAAACCGAATCCGCTTACATCTTATGCCAAAAGCAAGCTGGCTGCGGAGCAGTTTATAGAGAGCAAAATAAATATCCCCTGGGTCATTATAAAACCAACAACCGTTTATGGTCCGCGAGAACAAGATTTATTGGTTTATTATAAAATGATCAATAAAGGAATTGAAGGATATATCGGGCTGAAAGAACAACATCTGAGTTTTATCTATGTCAAAGATCTTGTTCGTCTGATCATCGGGCTGCTGCCACAAAAATCTATTGTCCATAAAAGATACATTGCCGCTGACGGTTGTTCCTATACCAATCATGAATTGGGCGAATTGATTCGTAAGAATCTGAATAAAAAGACTTTTCGTTTTAAAATACCGATCTTGCTTGCAGGAATTGCTGCTTTTGGCTCAGAAATCTGGGGACGGATTATCGGACGTTTTCCTATTTTCAATTTTGAAAAATTAGCGGAATTAGGCAGTGTGAATTGGACCTGCGATAATAATCCAATTCGGGAAGAATTAGGATTTATTCCGGAATATAATTTAGAAAGTGGTTTAGACGAAACCCTCGAATGGTGCAAAAAAAATGATTGGATTTAAAGGCCTTCATCTTCTCGGCCTTAAAGTGCATTTATAAAAAATAAATCTTTATTTTTGCCACTTAATTCGGGATAAAAACCAGAAGTATCCCCTAGAAACATCGAATGAGCGAAAAAATATACTTAGACAGGAACGAAAATCATTTCGGTCCTGCTCCAAAATGCTTTAGGGTTTTGCAGAAACCCAACTTTAAAAAACTTAGTGCATATTCGCGTGATTTCGCACGCGGTGTAAAAAGTAGATTAAGCGAACGTTTGGCTCAGGATTTCGAACTTCCTGAAAAGCAAATTTTGCTAGGTTATGGTGGCGAGGACATCCTAAAACAGGCCGTACATTGCTATTTACGTAAGGATGACACTATTATGATCCCTTCCCTTTCTTGGTGGTATTATAAGTCGATTGCCGCAGAAATGAGAGGAAAACAAGTAGAATATCCTATCTTTGAAGATGGTGATACCTATAGTTACGATGTAGAATCGCTTATAGATCTATACAAAAAGCATTTACCAAAAATTATTCTTATTGCTTCTCCAAACAATCCTACTGGAAACCGCCTTAAAGAAGAGGAACTTGAGCACATCCTGAAATCATGCCCCGAATCTGTAATTGTGTTGGATGAAGCCTATAGCCTATTTTATAATCAGGACAGAAAATATATTTCCCGATTAATAAAATCTTACCCAAATTTATTGATTATCAGGACATTTAGCAAGTATTATGCACTTGCTGGAATGCGTATTGGTTATGCCTTTATGGGTGAACAATTAGCTCATTTTGAAAAATTTAGTGCACGCTACTTGGGCTACAACCGTTTATCGGAGCGTATTGCATTAGCAGCACTCGATTCTGATGATTATTATCAAGATATGCGCCTAAAGATGCAGGAAGACACGGAACAATATTTTAATGTATTGAATAAATTGCCCGGTTTCAAAGCATATCGTTCTTATGCAAATTTTATCCTCGTAAAAATTCCTGAAGAAGTGAAAGCTCCCCTTAAAGAATTTTTGGAAGGCAAAAATTTGATTATCAAGTTTATGAACGAAGAAGTATTGAATACTCATCTGCGCATAAGCATTGGCACACCAAAAGAAAATGCCCGCCTGATCAAAGCTTTCAGGCAATTTGCCAGGAAGAAACTCAACTATGAGCTGGCTTAAAGAATACAAATCCTCCTTAAAGCGCACAGAGGTTGAAGAAATATTGGATTTAATCCTCTATCGCCCTTTGGGTTTTTTGATCGTGAAATTGGTTTTACCAACAAAACTAACACCCAATCAATTAACCCTTATTGCGCTGGTTTTTGGGCTTATTGCCGGAATTTTTTATGCTTGCGGTAGCAGTGAATGCCTGTTATGGGCAGCGTTGATGTATCTGATGTTTAATGCTTTTGATTGTGCCGATGGGATGTTGGCCAGAATTAAGCACAATGGCACGCCAACGGGTCGTATTATTGATGGCGTTGCAGATTATTTCAGTGGAATTTTTGTCTTCACGGGCATTGCTCTTGGTGTGATTATCCCGGCAGGAATGCCCATTTGGTTTTGGCTGATATTTGCCGGAGGTATTCTGAGTATTGTGGTTCACTCAGTTAGTGTAGATTATTACCGCAACCGTTTTATCGATATCGTATCAAAAAAACCTGTGAGCCTTGCTGAAGAACTGCAAGAATTCAAAGAAGAGCTAGCCTCGATGAAACAAAGAAAATGCTGCCCCCTCTCTCGTACTTTATTAAAAACCTATATCAATTATATGGGCGTACAAAAAGGGGTTACAGGGAAACAAAAAACCGAAAGGTATATTATAAAGCATTGTTATAATGAGTTTTATAATAAAAATATTCTGCTAATCCGCTTTTGGACATTCTTGGGGCCAACCACGCAAATTAGCAGTCTGATCATTTTTAGCCTAATAGGCCGTGTGGATCTATTTTTTTATTGGATGCTCATTCCTGCTAATCTCTATTATCTTATTCTTAAAATCGTTCAATTATACACCGATAAACAGATTAAAAAATGCCTGCCATCACAGCCGTAATTCTTGCAGCCGGTATCGCCCAAAGGTTGCGTCCCCTTACCGACCATACTCCGAAATGCCTTCTTGAGGCCGGAGGGAAAGCAATTTTAGGCCATATGCTTGATCAGCTATCGAAAAATGGCATAAATAATATCATTATGGTTACGGGTTATCGGGAGGAAATGATCCAAGATTATGTAAAGAAATTTTATCCTGATCTCACGGTAAAATTTATTACTAATCCTGTTTATGATTGCACGAATAATATCTATAGCCTTTGGCTGGCAGAAGCTGAATTAAAAGAAAAGCCCTTTCTCCTTCTTGATAGTGATATTGTTTTTGATCATCGTATAATTAAAGCATTACTTGAGTCAGAACACGATAACTGCTTAGCAATTAATTCTAATTATACCCTTGGGGAAGAAGAAATAAAAGTAGTTTGCACTGACAATAATCGTATACGGAATATCAGTAAAATTGTTGATCCGGCAACTGCTTTGGGCGAATCAATCGGCATAGAACTCTTCGGTTCTGAAGGCAGCAAAGCGATATTTGCGGAAATAGAACAGCTTATTGAAAGCGAAAAAGGTCGTAATTTATTTTACGAATTTGCTTTTGAATTGGCGATTCAAAATGGAATGCCCTTATTTGCTGTTGATACGAGCCATTATCCATCCATGGAAATTGATTTCAAGGAAGATTTTGAAAAAGCGGCTCAGGAAGTCATACCAAAAATACAACAGTTATGACAGAAAGCCTATTTACACTGGCAATAGCAGGACTTATTGCAGGTTTTATTTTTTCGATGCCTGTAGCAGGCCCCATTAGTATATTGATTACCAGTAATGCACTCAAAGGCAGGCTCCACTACTGCCGAAAAGCTGCCATCGGGGCATCCTTTGCCGATTTTGTTTATGTTTTTATTGCTGTTCTTGGGCTAACAAGCCTTTATAGCGTTTATCGCCCTGCCATTCCCTATATTCTTGGTGGTGGCTCCATTTTTCTTTTTGCTTTAGGTGTAAAAATAATCCGAACAAAGCTGAGTCTGGAAAATTTAGAAGACACCTCTATCCTCAAAGACAAGGATATAAATAAAGGCGGTTTCCGCACAGGATTTCTAATTAATATGCTCAATCCTACCCTCTTTCTTGGATGGCTAACCAGTTCCTTTTTTATCATCACATTTATTGCTTCATTGGGATTTAATACCGGCGGCTTAGACACTGTTTTGGATAGCAATGTAAAGGCTATCAATAAAATAGAAGAACAAAACTCTCAAAATGAAGACACTGCTGCCTTCCATGAAAATGCGAAAGTCCTTCAGGAAGAAATTCGTGAAAGCTCGAAAGGAAGCGCTTGGAAGCTCAGTGCCACCTATGCTTTTTTCTTAAGTTTGGGAAGTATTATCTGGTTTCTGCTGTTTGCCCAATTTCTTGTTAAAAACCGCCAAAGGATCAAAATTGGTATAGTAAACCGTACTATTCACATCCTCGGGACTGTCCTTTGTGGGTTTGGGATTTTCCTTGCATGGAAATCTATTGATATTATTTTTTAGTTAAAAGCAAGATTATATCAATTTTCTAGCAGCTTTTACCCCCGACGATCTCCATCCCCCAGACGGAAATCCTTATCTTTGCCCTTTAAATCTACATCCATGAATACATTAGATCAATTAAAACAATACACTACTGTTGTTGCCGATACCGGCGATTTTAACTCCATCCTTGAATACAAGCCACAGGATGCAACAACAAATCCTTCGCTAATTTTTCAGGCAGCCAGCGATGAAAAATACCAATCATTGATACACAGGGCAATAGAAAAATCCAAAGATGCCTCACTGAGCTTTGACCAGCAAATAGAAGCAGCAATGGAACGCCTTTCTATTGAATTTGGCCTCGAAATATTAAAGATTGTTCCCGGTCGTGTAAGTACCGAAGTTGATGCAAACCTGAGCTTTGACCGGGATGCTACCCTAAGCAAAGCAAGAAAATTAATTGCACTTTATGAGGCTGAAGGCTGTTCGCGTGAGCGCATCCTCATTAAAGTTGCTGCTACTTGGGAAGGAATACGTGCTGCTGAAATCCTTGAAAAAGAGAATATTCGCACAAATCTTACCTTATTGTTCAGTCAGGTGCAAGCAATTGCCTGTGCCGAAGCCGGTGTGCAATTAATCTCCCCTTTTGTGGGCAGAATACTCGATTGGCATAAAAAAGATCAGGGCGTAGATCAAATTCCAGCGCAGCAAGATCCGGGTGTTCTTTCTGTCCACTCAATCTTCAACTACTATAAGAAATTTGATTATAAAACAGAAATAATGGGTGCCAGCTTCCGCAATACTGGGGAAATTCTTGAATTAGCCGGCTGTGACCTGTTAACAATCAGTCCATCACTTCTTAAGGAACTGCAATCATCAGAAACTGTCATCACACCAAAATTAATTTCGGAAGAAGCACAATCAATGACGATTGAACAGATTTCCCCTGATGAGAAGATGTTCCGATGGATGCTTAACGAAGACGCAATGGCTACAGAAAAACTCTCAGAAGGCATTCGCAAATTTAATGCCGACCGATTAAAGCTCGAAAAACTAATCGCAAAACTAATGGCCTGACATTTCAATAAAAATGACTGATTACCAAATTATTCTGAACGAAATCATGGAAGGGGCTGCATTAGAAAGCCCCTTTGGTTCATTGGCATCCTATATTCCGGAACTTGAAAACGTTGAGCCGGATAAATTGGGGGTTCATTTGCATTGCCTGAACGGGCATCATTTTGGATATGGTGATCATGAAGAGAAATTCAGCATTCAGAGTATTTCAAAAGTCTTTGGGTTAACCATGGCCTACCGTTTACGTTCCGAAAAAATCTGGCAGCGTTTGGGTGTTGAACCTTCAGGAAATCCATTTAACTCACTCGTACAGCTTGAATACGAAAACGGCATTCCGAGAAACCCGTTTATTAATGCAGGAGCTTTAGTAATCAGCGATATATTATTAAGTGAATTAGAAAATCCAATTCAGGATTTGCTCGATTTTGTACGCATGCTTGCCGGCCATAATAATATTGAGTACGATAAAGCAGTAATTGCTTCAGAACGTGAGCATTCGTGGAGAAATGCTGCTTTGGTAAATCTGATGAAATCTTTTGGGAACATAGAAAATTCTATTGATGATGTTCTTAATTTCTATATTCATCAGTGCTCCATGAGCATGAGCTGCAAAGAATTAAGTCATAGCTTTTTACTCTTTGCCAGCCACGGACTTCTGCCCTATTCTGATGAACGGATATTAAGCCATAGCCAAACAAAGCGTATTAATGCAGTAATGCAAAGCTGTGGGTTTTATGATGAAGCCGGTGAATTTGCTTTTCGGGTAGGGCTGCCAGGCAAAAGTGGCGTTGGAGGTGGGATTGTTGCTGTTCATCCGGGGAAGTATAGCGTAGCTGTATGGAGCCCTAGATTAAACAAACACGGCAATAGCCATTTAGGCATGAAAATCCTTGAAGAATTTACAACAAAAAGCACCCATTCTATTTTTTAAGCGCTTGTCCCTAAAAATGGGTTTACTAAGCATTTAAATTAGTCGAAGAACTAAAAATCAAGCTTCTAAATAAACTTTAGGTTTACTTTTTTCAAAAACTTATCCTCAAGAAGGCGGGCAATACGTTTTACAACGGTACGCCGTATCTCTAATTCAACGGGCAAGTTTGGATCCTGATGTGCAATATTGATGCGCGTTCCAATAATAAAATCAATCTGGTCACTGGCCAGTAGCATTTTAAGAATTAAATCAGCCGGACCTTTCCCAAAGGCATAATTATTATCATATTTTTTTAGCAATTCATTCACCTTTCCGAGCGTCAAAATTCCTTCCGTAATCAGGTCAACACCTTCCATATGCGAAACCGGGGGCAGGTCAGGGTCATGAAATTCAAAACTATCTTCGATTTTGCGTTTTAGTTCGCGAGCTACAATATCACTGGTTGTAGCACCACAAAGCACTTTCTTTCCATCAAAATTGCGCACAGCATCGGCATATTCCTTATCATTTTTTTCCTCATAAGGCGGGCCGGTACATACGAGCATTTTTCGTGGTTCCCGAAAATAAATCACCCCACAGCTTGTATCATCCTTTGACTCATACTTATCGTTGATATGTGCCATATTCACAACTTTAGAAGACAATTTACTGGCGCTGATGTGGGGATCCTGATTGACCAGCTTGAGGATATACTTTTCAAGGTCTTCATGCCCCCAGCCGAAAAGATATTCACCCATTCCCAGCCCGGATTGTGTAATTCCGTCCGAAAAAAACAAAATTCTGTCTTCCTTACGCGGATAGAAACTACAGGTATGCAGTTCTTTACCGGCATTTTGTTCCGATTCAAGGATAATGCAATTCCAACCCGGATCATAAATTTTTTTGCCTCGAAGCACAACCGCCTGAGGATTATCATATTCCAGGATATGTGTTTCGCCATCCTCTTCAATATCCACAATTGTAAAAGTAGCATAAGAGATTTGCCGCTCAGAGCAAACCGGCAGTGTATTCATAATAATTTCGGCAATACGCTTTATATCTTTATGCTCTTCAGCAAAATTTAAAGCCATTGTAGCAGTGAGAGTTGCTAAAACATTGGCCTTCACTCCATGTCCCATACCATCGCTGAGCACAGCAATGATGCGCCGTTCATGAGCCACTTTTCTTGATACAAATACATCCCCGCAAATACGTTCTCCAACATGGTTCAATTGCTTGCAATATAGCTCAATATGAAAATTTGCCGCCTTTTCTGAAGGGGCTACTGACGTATTGATTCTTTTTACGTTCAGTTCCATAATTAATCGGGTTTGTCTTTTTCAGATTTATATGCTTCGATAATACTGTTGAGCATACGTTCTGTTTTGCTGGCACCTTCACCAAGAAGAAAACCGATTTCCTGCACCATGCGCAGATTCTCGTCGATAACTTCCGTAACACGTCTCATTACCTGCTCTTTACGAACTTCAGGAGAACGCATATCACGCACAACAGCGCCAACAATATCATGCTTTTTAATGGGAAAGACAGAAATATTTAGAAGTTCCTCCTCTACTTTTGCATCTTTGTTGGTAATAGTATCATCATTTTGCAAAACAAAATTGAACAGATTATAAAAATTATAGGGCACCAAAGATTTTAGGTCGGCACCTTTCAAACCGGGGATGACCTCATCAATCATTTTTGCATCTTCGCCAAGGAGATCGATAAAACTTTTATTGGCATGGATAATTTCCAGGTCCTTATCAACAATAACCACTCCGACCGGAAGCTTTTGCAGCATTGTATTAATCGTATCATGAGCTTCGCGTGCCTCCCTATGTTCTCGGCGTGCATGGCCTTCCGATTCTTTTAAAGCTTTCTCTGTTTTAGCGAGTTTATCGTTCGTGGCTTTTAAAGTCTGGATATAATCATTCTGGCTTTTTAAAGTATAAGTCATGCACATTTCTGTCTTTGCCAGACCTTTAGAAACGGCTACAGCAAAATCTACACAACTTGGATAACCGCATGCACCGCAGCCCTCATCACGGTTTTGTTCCCCTTTGCTAATGACCTTAAGCACCTCATTTATTTGCTCAGCAGGAGGCATTGGGATACGCTGGTCGTCCTCTTTAAAGCTTCTGCTTACATCCAAACCAGCAAAGCGCTCAATATCTTTTTCCCATTGGGCTACATTAAAAGACTGCAGGCGTTTATTCGTATAATCAATTACCTGAGAGCGTCTTATAAATTTCTCGCCGCGTGGTGATGAACCGGGCCCCATAATGCAACCATGACAATAAAACAGGTCAAAATGCCTACGAACCGCTTCAATTCCTTTATCGAAAGTTTTTACGGCTTCCAATGCATTTTCAGGGCCGACTGTAGGAATAATTGTTCCAGTAAGCAAATCATCATCAATCCCTACAGACTGCAACATCCCGTTACGGATTGGAAATAGCTGACCTTTATGACCAAATGGCGGATCAAAATCAGAGTATTCCACAGAGCTTTCGCTGATATTAAATTGCTCAAAAAGCCTACGCAACTCTGTATAAGTAAGCACCTCTTCAACTTTCCCATCCTTCGTATAGCGTAGTATATCTTCTTTGGCACTGATGCAGGGGCCGATATAAACCACTTTCACATCCTCCCCATAATCATGATGCACCACTTTAGCGGTAGCTTCTACAGGTGAAATTAAAGGCGCGAGATTATGAATCAAAGAGGGATAAAATTTCTCCACGTAAGAAGTTACGGAAGGGCAATTACTTGTGATATAGTATTTTCCACGAAAATCTTCAAAAAGTTTCTTATAGCGCAATGCCACTAGGTCGGCTCCAAATGCCACTTCAACAACAAAATCAAAACCCAGTCTTCGAATCATTTCGACAAAACGCCTGTAATCGGCAATATCGCCAAACTCGGCAGAGATACTCGGGTCGACAATTGCAGCAGTTTTAGCATCGGCCTGCAATAGTCTTTTAATCCCATCTTCACTACTTTGGTATGTTAATGCATCAGGGCCGCAGACCTGCACACAACTGCCACAGCCAATGCAGCGATTATGCAAAATGGAAGGAAAATCCTCATTTGGCCGCACAACAATAGCCTTTACAGGGCATACCCGCACGCATGCATAGCACACTTTACATTTCGCTTTTTCTATTTGGATCAAATTCATTCTAAAAATTTCTCAGGCTATTAAAGATTAAAATGCGCATCTAGAATCTCAATAATATTTTCTTCGGACACATGCTCAAAATGCTTTCCATCGATACTCACAATTGGACCTTTATCACAATTTCCAAAACAATGATTGCCGTGATAATATACTTTCTCACTTAAATGATTCTTTTTCAGATACTCATCAATTATGCGCACAAGTTTTTTATTGCCCCTGCTAAAGCACGAACTGCCAAGGCAAATAGTAATTTCAGTTTTTGTTGCCATCTGATGCAGAATTTAGCTTCAAAAGTATGAAATATTGGCGGATTGTGGACGATATGGAACAGCTTAGATGCTGCATTCTGGAATATCTAAACATATTTTTGTGGGCATGGCGCTTCGAAAAAAATTGAATAGCCAGTTAAGCAATAATAAAAAGCAGCTTTTTCCCCCCATACTGTGAATGCATTGCCATGCAACCAAATCGCTGAATATATGTCAGAAAGAGAGTACATTTTTATTATATTTGCCTCACAACATAACCACAAGCACCCACATGCGAAAAATTCTCCATTACATCCATTTATTGTTTCTTTCCATCTTCCTTATAGCCTTTGGGCAACTTAACGCCCAATGTGTTTTTGAGGTTGATTTCCATGATTGGATTCAGGAAGGATACCCATCAAATGGAAACTGGAATATTTCCCCCGATGGTAAAGAAGTTGTACAGAGCGTTAATGGCGACCCTACTTTTTTCGTAAGTCAGGATACCTTTATGAACGTACGTATTTACGGACAAATTGAAGTTGGCTGGAATTGGGACGATGATTTTGTGGGTTTTGTATTTGGTTATATCAGCCCGAATTCAGGAACAGCTCAGGACGATTACGAATTTTATCTCTTCGACTGGAAACAGCAGGCACAACAAGTTGGCGGTGGCTATTGCAATGCACGGGCAGAAGAAGGCTTTACTCTTACACATTACGATAATGTGATCTCGAACGAAAATTGCCCTCTTTATCTAAGTTTTTGGGAACATCAGGACAACCCGCCGAAAGTAGAGGTAATAAAAAGTACATATGGAAATGGGCTGGGCTGGAATTACGATCAGGCTTATAATTTTGAGCTCACTTATACGTCCACAAAAATCATTATTTCCGTAAATTCCGATACCATTTTTAATATTGATGGCTGTTACGAACCCGGTCGTTTTGGCTTTTATAATTTCTCCCAGGAAGCAGTAACCTATTCCAATTTTAATTACGCACTAGCAACTGAATACACTATTCAGGAATCGCCTTTATATTGGGTTTGCCATGGAGACTCAGTGCATTTTGAATCTGTTGACCTGAGTTGTTCTACAGTACCTACAAATATAGTATCATGGGAGTGGAACCTTGGAGATGGGAATATCAGCAATGATATTAACCCAACCTATTTATATCCCAATGTAGGCGATTATGAGGTAAAACTTGTTATGACAGATTACCTTGGTTGTCAGGACAGTATGACCCATGTTGTTTCTGTAAAGCCACTACCGGTAATTATGGATACGCTCATAACAGACACAAATTATTTTTGTGATAATTATCCCGCACGCATTGATCTTGTCGCATTAGGCGGTTCTGGCGATTCTGTGGTTTGGTATACAGATGGCTGCGGCACCAATAAAATTGGCATTGGTGATACCCTTGATATTGTTGCACCAATTGATTCCACAATTTATTATGCCCGTTATGAAGGCTATTGTGGTTCAACATTATGCGACACCTTGAATGTTTTTGTTTGGCCATCCTCCATAGAGCCGGACAGTGTGCATACAGACGCAAATAATTATTGCAGTGGCACACAGGACTCCATACTTTTGACAGCATTTGGCGGCTGGGGCGACACATTAAGATGGTATAGCGAATCTTGCGGAGGGACCTATCTCGGCAAAGGGGATTCCCTGAAAATTGCAGCACCATTAGACACGCTAACATACTTCGCACGCTGGGAAAACACATGTAGTTTCAGCAATTGCGCTTCTGTTGAAGTAATTGTCTATCCACTTCCCCTACCCGATATTAATGGTCCGGATACTCTCTGCGGATTTACTTCGGGTGTTAATTATTTTACTCAGGATAATGCATTATTGGGCAATTCCTACCTATGGCTTGTGTATGATGCCACGCTTCTCGGACCTGATGATAAGGCAGACATCAACCTTTCTTTTCCAAACGGCCCGGTTACATCACAGTTGATCGTACTCGAAATCAACCATCTGATGTGTTTAAATTCAGACACACTAGAGGTAGTGATCCATCCAAAACCCGGAGCGATTCCCATTTTTCATGATTAATCAAAACTTTTTTTGCATACTTTTGTTTCACAGGACGTGAAGAAGAAATGCAAAGGAGGATTAAACGTGTTATAATGTTGAAAAAATTATTTTTATTCTTGTTCATCGGAATATTATTGGGCTGTTCCTTTCAATCTTTTGCCCAAAGAGACACAGAATTCTGGTTTGCTGCACCGGATAATTCTGATGTATCATCAAATGAAAGGGACCATCCAATCTTATTAAGGGTTTCCACTTTTAATGAAGACTCCAAAATCTATTTAACACAACCTGCAAATCCACTTTTTGAGACAATTGAAGTAGAAATTCCTGCAAACGAAACCGAAACAATAACACTTGCAGCAACCAGGGCACAGCTCACAGGAATAGAGTGCAGACCGGGCGGTGAAATCGTATCTTATGGTTTCTTATTGCAAACGACGACCCCTGTTACAGCCTATCTCGAAAACAGCAGTGAAGCCAATCCTGATATCTATTCGCTGAAAGGGAGAAATGCTTTAGGAATGGATTTTGTCATCCCTGCGCAACGAACCTATGATCAAAGGCAAAATTCAGGATGGAATCAATGGAATGTAATACCGAATACATTCTTAGTAGTTGCTACGCAAGATGATACTGAAGTTGAAATTACACCAAGCAGGAATCTTGCAGGAGGCTATTCATCTGGAAACACCTTTATGGTAACCCTCAACAGAGGTGAAGTTTTCGTTGCACAATCAACCTCGCGTGATGCAAACCAGCACTTGAGTGGAAGCATTGTTACTTCGAATAAAAATATCGTTGTCATGGTAAACGACGATTCTGTTGACCGCCCCATAGATGGCCCTGATTTGATGGGCGATCAAACCATTCCAACAGAAATGCTCGGACAGATGTATATTGTCGTAAAAGGATTTCTGGATCAGGATAGGATCTACCTTCATGGAGCGGTAGACAATACAAATGTTTATAGAAATGGAAGCAGCATTCCCCTTACTACTTTAAATCGTGGTGATATGTTTGAGTTTACGCTTACCGATTACAGCACTTTTCTGGAAAGTGATCAGCCAATATTGGTATATCATATGACAGGATGGGGCCAAGTTGGCGGTGCGGTAATCCCTCCTATTGAGTGTACCGGATCAAATATTATTGCATTTACACGATCAGAAGACGATGATTCTGATTTTGGTATTATTGTGATTACACAAGCCGGAAATGAAGGCAATTTCTCAATCGATGGAAATACAAACTGGTTGCAGGCAAGCGATTTTCAGGATGTCCCTGGAACAAGTGGAGCGTGGAAAGTCTCCAATAAAGATTTGTCTGACTATATTATTGAAAACAACAACTATTCTATTGAAAATTCCAGCGGGCTCTTCCATCTTGGCACAATAACCGGAGCAAGCAACTCTTGCCGTTATGGTTTTTTCTCCAATTTTGCCACGCTCAACATAGGTCCTGATCAAACCTATTGCAAAGGCGATACTGTTTTATTGGATGCTGGTCCGGGTCAAGATTCTTATGCTTGGTATAAATACACAGCCCCCACTACTGTAATTGGGACAGAGTCGAGTATCGAGGTGAGTGATACCGGAAAATATTTCTGTGTAGCCACTTATGAAATGTGTACACCTTCAGACACCATACATCTTGCATGGCATGCCGATCCAATGCCAAACCTTGGCCCTGATACAACAGCCTGTTTGGGGACGCTGGTAGATTTCTACCCGGGCACTTTCTCTGCTTACGAATGGTTTGATGGTTCTACAAATTATACTCTCAGCTGCGATACAGCAAAGCTCATCTGGGTAAAAGTCTTCGACAGCTTTGGTTGCCATAATAGCGATACAGTGGAGATGTTCCTATACCCCCAACCTGCTCCTGTTCCTATTTTTCACGATTAATCAAAGCTTTTTTTGCATACTTTTGTCTGATAAAGCATAAAGAATCTATGCTATAAGGGATTAGAGGTGCTATCATGTTAAAAAAACTATTTTACCTATTGTTCATTGGACTATTATTGGGCTTTTCCTATGAATCTTTTGCCCAAAAGGACACAGAATTTTGGTTTGCTGCACCTGATAATGTGCATGAACCTACAAACGGTAATATCCGCGACCGTCCGATCCTATTCAGAATCACTTCTTTTGGTGAAGAAGCACATATTATAATCAGTCAGCCTGCTAATCCCGCTTTTAATATTGTAGAAGATATCATCCCGGCTAATGGCACTGTAACCTACGATCTTACAGAAGATATTGGGATGATTGAGTGCCAACCGGCAAATACAATTGTAAATTATGGTATATTGATACAATCCTCAAACCCTGTAACTGCCTATTACGAAAATAGCAGTGTGTCTAATCCCGATATTTACACCCTAAAGGGAAGAAATGGCATAGGGCTTGGATTTATCGTTCCCAGTCAAACAGATTTTAATCAAAGAGACTATACAGGTGTCGTTCCCAATTCGTTTTTGGTTGTTGCCACCGAAGACAATACACATGTGCAGATAATTCCCAAAAAAGCAATTGTTGGTCATGCTGCCGGAATTTCATTTGAAATTGTCCTGAATAAAGGTGAGGTTTATGTTGCCAATGCCACAGGACTTTCGGCAAATAATCATCTTGGAGGGACCATTGTAAGTGCTGATAAAGCTGTAGCATTGGTTGTTAATGATGACTCTGTAGATCCGGCAGCACCCGATCTAATGGCAGACCAAAGTATTCCAAATGAGCTATTGGGCAATAATTATATTGTTGTTAAGGGTTCTTTTAGCGACGGGGGTATTCGTGATAGGGTATATATTTTTGCAGCTTACGATAATACTCAAGTATACCGTGAAGGAAGTCTGATCGGCACTATTAATAAGGGGAACTCTGTTATGTTTCAATTTTCAAGCACAGATCAAAGTACTTATATTGAAAGCACAGAGCCTGTATTGGTATATCATATGTCAGGATATTCGGGTCAACCGGGTGCAGCTGTGATCCCTCCAATTGAATGCACAGGATCTAATATTACCGCTTTCACTCGGTCAATTGATGATCTCTTTGAAATTATTGTGTTCACCCAAACAGGGAATGAAGGTTTTTTTGAAATCAATGGAAACCCTGATTTGCTTAAAGCAAGTGATTTTCATAATGTACCCGGTACAAGTGGTGCTTGGAAAGCCACAAAAAAAAATATGAACGTTTTGGCTACAGGTTCTGCCAATATTATTGAAAATTCAAATGGATTATTTCATCTAGGCACGATTAATGGAACAAGCCAAAGATCATGTCGTTATGGTTTTTTCTCCAATTTTGCTTCATTAAACCTTGGCCCTGATATTGCTTTTTGTAAAGGAGATACTATTTTATTGGATGCAGGCACCGGGCAAGACACTTACGCATGGTATAAATACACAGCCCCAACCATTGTAATTGGAACTGAATCAACCATAGAAGTGAGTGATACCGGAAAATATTTTTGCGTGGCCACCTATGAAATGTGTACACCTTCAGACACCATACATCTTGCATGGCATGCCGATCCAATGCCAAACCTTGGCCCTGATACAACAGCCTGTTTAGGAACGCCGGTAGTTTTTTATCCGGGTACATTTTCTGCTTACGAATGGTTTGATGGTTCTACAAGCTCTACACTTAGCTGCGACACAGCAAAGCTCATCTGGGTCAAAGTCTTCGATAGTTTTGGTTGCCATAATAGCGATACAACTGAAATGTTCCTTTATCCCCAACCCGTCCCTGTTCCTATTTTTCACGATTAATTAAACCTTTTTTTGCATACTTTTGTCTGGTAGGATATCAAGAAGCAATTCTGTTGCTGATGAAACGAATTATGATGTATAAAAAGCTATTTTTAGTACTGATCATTGGACTATTATTGGGTTGTCCTTTTCAATCTTTTGCCCAAAGGGATACAGAATTCTGGTTTGCTGCACCCAATAACACTCCCGATGGCAGTACAGCTTTCCCTCGTGATTATCCAGTTCTTGTTCGTATCTCTACTTTTAATGAAGAATCCAGAATTTTCCTAAGTCAGCCTGCAAACCCCGCTTTTGCTCCGATTGAAAATATAATTCCTCCGAATACCACCTTAAATATCACATTAGCGAATTCTAGGGCAGAATTAGATGGAATTGAATGTCGCCCTGCCGGAGAAATTGTGCCTTATGGATTTTTACTCCAGGCAACAACTCCCGTAACAGCTTATCTCGAAAACAATAGCGCAGGGAATCCCGACATCTATACATTCAAAGGCAGAAATGCTTTAGGAATGGAATTTATCGTTCCCGCGCAGCGCACGAATAATCAAAGTGATGGCTGGAATGCTATTGCAAACACTTTTCTTGTTGTTGCTTCTCAGGATGATACACATATTGATATTACACCTTCTCGTCACCTTGTTGGTGGCCATCTAGCCAACCAAACCTTTTCAATTGTTCTACAAAAAGGCGAAGTATTTGTAGCTCAAGCAACCAGCAGGTCTGCAAATAATCATTTGAGTGGCAGCCTGATTGTTGCAGATAAAAATATTTCTGTGATGGTAAATGATGATTCTGTTGATAGTGATGGCGGCCCTGACCTAATGGGAGATCAAAGTATTCCCATTGAAATGCTCGGACAGACCCATATTGTTGCAAAAGGTAATTTTTCATCAGGCGAAAATATTTATGTACATGGCGCATACGATAATACTAAAATATATCTCGACGGAAATAGTACAGCTGCTGCCACTATCAATAAAGGAGATCTTTATACCTTTCAGTTAAATAATACGAGTACTTTTATTGAAAGCGATCATCCGGTTTTGGTGTACCATATGTCCGGTTGGGTGCAACCCGGTGGAGCGGTAATCCCACCCATCGAATGTACAGGATCGAATATTATCGCCTTTACACGCTCTTCTACAGCGAATTTTTATATGATGGTATTTACTCAAGCCGGCCATGAAGGCGACTTTCTGGTAAATTCCAGTTCAACTCTTTTGGTCTCCTCCGATTTCTCTGATGTTCCGGGCACTGGTGGGGCATGGAAAGCAGCTAGAAAAAATATGACCAGCCAAATCCCCAGTGGTGTTGCCAGTATTGTTGAAAATACTTCAGGGCTTTTTCATTTGGGAATTATCAATGGTGATAATAACTCCTGCCGTTATGGGTTTTTCTCCAATTTTGCTTCATTAAACCTAGGACCAGATATTGCTTATTGTAAAGGGGATACCGTTTTACTGGATGCAGGTACCGGAATGGATTCTTATGCCTGGTATAAATATACAGCACCTTCTATCGTAATTAGCACTGAACCAACAATCGAAGTGAGTGATACGGGACAATACTTCTGTGTGGCTACCTATGAGATGTGTACTCCTTCAGACACAATACATCTCTCTTGGCATGCAGACCCAATGCCAAACCTTGGCCCTGACACGACAGCCTGTTTAGGAACGCCTGTGGTTTTTTATCCGGGCACATTTTCTGCCTACCAATGGTTTAATGGTTCTACAAGCTCTACACTCAGCTGCGATACAGCAAAAGTCATTTGGGTGAAAGTCTTTGATAGCTTTGGTTGCCATAATAGCGATACCGTTGAAATGTTCCTCTATCCCCAACCTGCTCCTGTTCCTATTTTTCACGATTAGAAGTTGATCAACATATTCATTAAGAGCGCTTTGCCATATCTGCATGAATGATACCAATCCTGTCTGAGTGCGGTATTTGAATGCACTTCAGATAAGTCTTCTTATGAAAACGTACACGCCACATAATATTTTGATTATCATAGAATTACTCAGTCACTATGGAAATATAATTTTGATGGAGGCTTTTGATGCGAATTGGGAAAGTCGACTGAGAAATCTAACACCAAGCGCTAGCGCGGATGCAGCATTCCGATAGAATAAGTTAGGCTAGGAAGCAAAGCTGAAAAGAGCCACTGATGATTCTTTCATTTTAAAAGTATGTCAATATTTGGTACTGCACAAAAATAATCCCGAAGCTTCAGAAGACATTCTTGACGAATATTATTTAAAGGCTTTAATCTCCCCACTCTTCACCTTTCGCCTATAGTCTAATAAATCGCGGCGTACTTCTGGAGCCATAATTAAAAGTCCTAAAATATTTGGAAAGGCCATTGCCAGAATCATCATATCAGAAAAATCGATCACGGCACCCAATGAGGATGAAGCCCCAACTACTACAAACATCAGAAAAAGAACACGATAGATAATACCGGCAATTTTCCTGTTTTGAAAAAAGCGCTCGAAAAACCTTCCAAACAAATAATCAAAACCCTTTAGGCCGTAATATGACCAGGAAATCATAGTAGAAAAAGCAAATAAGAAAATTGCCACTACGAGGAGATATGGAAACCAGGGCAATACACTGGAAAAAGCGACAGAAGTTAGCTGAGCCCCTTCCAATCCATCGGGATTCGAATAAAATCCGGTAAAAATCAATACTAAAGCAGTCATCGTACAAATCACCACTGTATCCACAAAAGGCTCAAGCAGAGCTACATAACCTTCTGTAATTGGTTTATCGGTTTTCACGGCAGAGTGTGCAATCGCAGCAGAACCCACCCCGGCTTCATTACTAAAGGCAGCGCGCTGAAATCCAACGATCAGTACACCCACCAGACCACCTTTCATTGCATCGCCAGCAAAAGCACCATGCCAAATCAGGCCAAATGCATCATCAACTTTACTGATGTTGGCAAAGATGATAAACAAAGCAGCACCAACATAAAGCAAAGCCATAAATGGGACAATTTTATCCGTTACTTTAGCAATGCCTTGAATTCCGCCAATAATAACAATCCCAACCAAAACAGCAAGACCAACGCCAAACCATGCGCCATAATCTGCTATAGAAGGCACTAGCAGAGCCAATTGTGAAAAAGCCTGATTGGCCTGAAACATATTGCCACCGCCAAAACTGCCACCAATCACAAGAATGGCAAAAATTATGGAGAGTATCGTTCCTAGTCCTTTGAGTCCTCGTTTTTTTAGACCCATATATAAATAATACATTGGGCCACCGCTCACCTGCCCAAACATATCAATTTTCCGGTATTTCACACCAAGGGTACATTCCGTAAATTTTGAGGACATCCCAAGCAGTCCAGCAACAATCATCCAAAATGTAGCCCCGGGGCCACCTATACTAATCGCAATGGCAACACCTGCAATATTCCCCAGGCCCACAGTAGCAGAAAGCGCAGTTGTTAAAGCCTGAAAATGGCTTACTTCGCCTGCATCATCCGGATTATCATATTTACCACGTACTATGTCAATGGCATGCTTAAAGCCATGAATATTCACAAAACCCATATAGATCGTAAAAAAAACAGCGCCAAGCACTAACCAAACCACTACAATTGGAACCGGAGTCCCAATATCAATCCCCATTGCCTTCAAAGGATCCCAAAAAATAAATTTCCCCAAATGCTCTACGATCGGTTCAAAAACAGAATTAATGCGCTCGCTAAAAGTTCCCTGCTCTGCAGCACCTTCTTCTAATGCAAACAAACGAATAGGGTTCAACAGTATAAAAAAGAGTCCTAGAAAAGCCGAGTATATTTTCTTCATCAGTAAATTATTATAGTTCTTATTCATTAATAAAACCCGGATTAATACACATCACCGGTATTTGCTGTGTATTATAGATCATCTGCTCATCAAGTGAAGTAAAGACAAATGCAGGTTCAAATTGATCATTATCAGTCATTATAGGGATTAAATCAGCCCGAACAGAGGCAGCAAAATCAAGCAATTGGCGCGCATATCCCGCTTGATTGGCAGCTACCGTAAACGTACAAGGCACATCGGCTTGCCGGAAAGCTTCCTCAATATTATCCCGAACCTTATTGATCCGTTCTTTTAATGCTGGATTATCTTCCCTGAAAAGGAAAACATGCACTTTTGATTGAAATAATTGCGCAAAATAAATTGACCAAAACACCTTATGACCATATTCTATATCCACATTTACCGGAAATACAATATTTTCATAACCCTGTCCAAATATTCTTTTCTGAACAATAATTGTAGGCACATGAACTTTCTCAATCAGTTTCAATGCCTGATGACCAATCAATTTCTGAATCCCCGCTTTTCCTCTAGTGCCAATCATCAAAAAGAGCGCATTAAAATCAACAGCCGCTTGTGGAATTTCCTTATAGATGCTGCCTTCCCTTATTTCGCAACGAATTTCAATCCCATAATTATCTAAAACCAACTGCTTGATTTCATCCATTTTTTTCTGGATAATTGCCTTTGGAGGACTATCGTTTCTTTTAAAAAACAAGCGACTTTCTTTATTAATCACATTTAATACGATCATTTGATGGCCGGTTCTCTTAGCCATTTCTGCGGCATGCCTGACAGCATTTAGGCAGACTTCAGAAAAATCGGTAGGTACGAGTATTGTTTTGTTTTTCATAGATTTAGCAAATATTAAGCGTTATGGCTTTATCGTGCCAAAGAATTAATCTTTTCTCAGGATTTCTTTCATTACTGCTATTTGTTCCGGGGTTCCCAGCACAAAAAGTTTTGATCCGGGAATAACCTTTGTATCCGGTGTTGGATTGATCATATATTGTCCATCAGGGGTTTTAAATCCAATAATATTCGCTCCAGACTTCCTACGCACACCGATTTCATAAATAGATTTATTCATCAAATGTTCCGGCAAGTCTTTGCAAAAGATTTCTTCCAATGTTGTTGGAGAATCACCATGAAGGCTCAGGTGATCCAGGAAATCAAGAATATCGGGACGGGCGACTAATTTTGCCATATGCGCACCTCCTACCCTTTCAGGCATCACCACATTATTTGCACCGGCAACATAGAGTTTCCGTTCCGAAGCTTCATTTTCTGCCCGGCTAATAATCGATAAATCAGCATTTAGTGATCGTGCCGTAAGTACAACAAAAAGGTTATCGGCATCACTTGGCAATGCAGAAATTAAAGCTTTTGCTGTTTTTATCCCGGCTTTGATCAAAACATCGTCTTCCGTTGCATCGCCTTCCATAAAATGGTAATTATCGTCTGCCTTTTCCAAAATGATATCATGGCTAGAGTCCAAAACAACATATTCGTGTGAATGGGCTTTAAGCTCTTCAACAATCTGGCGGCCATTTCGGCCATAACCACAAACGATAACATGATTTTTCATAATTTTTACAGGATATTTCTTATTACGACCACGTAGAAAAAACTGAAATTGCGATTCAATTAAAAAAGTTGTAATTACAGATATGGCATAGGCAAATGTACCTAAACTACTAAGGCTTAGTAAGCTTGTAAATATTTTCCCGGCATTGGAAAGCTCATGTACTTCACCAAAGCCAACAGTTGTCACTGTAATCACGGTCATATAAAAGGCATCCACAAGATCATAATCTTCAAGCAACATATAACCGGATACCCCAAAGACGCCAATGATGAGTATCAGTGCAAAAGCATAGCGAAGTTTATGAAAACGGGTATCTTTATCCATGCATGAATAGCCTTTATATGAACAAACAAAGATACAAAAATTCAGGCAGCTATTGAAGCAATTCATGCCCTATGCGGCATTGCAGGCATTTTTTGGGCACACAATACTGTTTTTTCAATTGCAACAAGGCCTGACTTTCAAGTGCGTTGTCAGCCCGAAGACCAATTGTGGCAAATGAATCAATAATACTGTTTTTCTCTGGCGGAATTTGGGAAAGGAGATCAAGGGCCTGCTCACAATATACTTCCTGATGCATCCTTTTCCCATAAAAAAACAGAACGGGCAATATTGTATTAATGATCAAAAGGTTTATTGCCGCATCGCCCATATTTTTTTTCTTTTTAGCCGAAACCTTATCGAAACGATAATGTGTATCCCAATAAGTATCTATGTCGTTTTCTAAAAATTTGCGCACAACTGCTATATTCCCTGCCTCTATAATTTTTGAAAAAAGCCCCTGATAAGAACCCATTAAGGCAGCAAATTGCGCCAAACGAATCTCCGGGAAATTGGATGGCCTGGTTCTTTTCCATAAATGCTTTTCTATGGCCTTAAGATTCAAACGCTTTTTCTGAAAGTTAAATTCTTTCGCCAAAGCCTTCGGATAATCATCCTCTGGGTATTCTGGCAACAATCCCGACATCCCGAAAAGGACAGCTTCAACAGCATGATGTTCCATTCTAAAAAACTGTTTCAGAGGAATTTGACGCGAGAGCATTTCAAAAGGAAGTGCATTGACCTTAAATCCGAAATTACGCGCCAAGGCCATATAGAGCATATCCTCCCACGAATGCGCTGTGCGTTCAAAAAGACTCTGCAGCACATCCTTCTTTTGCTCCAGACGTTCTGCTGCTAAAGCCGGAAACCAGAGTTTTTCCTTTACAATATCCAAAAGATGTAATTGACCTGCGCAGGCAATAGAATCGCGTGAACGCATAAATTGCTGATAACGGTAAAGCATGGCAGTTGAGACAAAGGGCTTGAGCGTAAATTGTGGTATTTCTTCTCCATTTTTTCGGTAAACCGATGCATCATCCTCATACACAATATGTAAAATAATGCCATCAAATGCTTCATCATTCTGATGACCATGACGAAACCAATCGGAAGAGCGTACATGCATTTCAATATTTCCCGCCCAATCTGTCTGATTTATTCGTATGCGCGCATTGATAAAATCCGGACCTGAATGCGGATTCCGCTCTCCGGGATGTATAATTTCCAATGCACAGCCATCTTTTGTACGCAGTTCCCCGTTAAAATGCTTGTACTTCCAGATATAATACATCAAATCCTCATACATAATAATGATCTATAATGGATTATATATTTATCTTACTCAAGAGTTTGCTAATTATTTTTGGATGCCGATACATAAAACCTAATGCTCCTTCAAATAAAAAAGCCTGATGCAGTAATGGATTCACCCTATGATGCCGTTTTATCCCTGACATAAGCTTAGAATAAGCAAAAGTATCCCATGCACCAGCAGCAGGAAGTTCAGACTTTTCACGATACTGCAGCAAAAATTCCGCAGCTAACTTACCCGAATACAATGCATTGGCAATTCCTTCAAACATCAGTGGATCGGATAAACTCGCCGCATCACCACATAAAAGATAACGCTGCCCTGATATTTTTTCAGTTTTTCGCCCCAAAGGAATATAAGCTCCCTGCAAAGGGGCTATGTTTGTTGCATCTTTTATTAAAGCCTTTAATGTTGGATTAGATTGGACAAACTGATGGTAAATTGACTTAATATCAGGGTATAGATGACGAAGTTTAGGAGGCAGTGCCAAGCCTACATCCACACAATCAGCGGGCAATGGAAAGAGCCAAAAATATCCCGGCCAAAAATCTTTAAGGTAGTAAAAAGACAGACCTGCATTTTTAAAGGGAATGTCTTCGCATTGCAATATTTCCCTTATTGCCAAAGCATTATAACGCATTTGGGGCTTCCATCCCTGCATTGAAATGGCAATTTGAGAGCGAACACCATCAGCGCCAATAATATAATCGCCCTCATACTGTTTCTTTTCTGTTTGCAGAATTACTTTATCAGGATATGAATGAGCCTGAAGCACTTTTGTATCTCCCAGATATTCAACCCCTGCATTAATGGCCATATCCAAAAGAGCCCTGTCTAATGCAGTACGATGGCAGGTATATCCATACAAAGACTTTTGAGGCGATAGCTCATCAAAATGAAAAGAATAAGTTGCTTTATTGTTAAAATGGAAATTTGCTTTCGATATGGATAATAATTGATCATCCTGCAGAATGTTATGACCAAAGTGGTCAGACAGTTCGTTTAGTATGCGTACAGACCTCATTCCCAGGCCACCACCACAAATTTTATTGCCCGGAAGTTTCTCTTTCTCAAACAATTTAACCTGATAACCGGCAGATGCCAATAAAGCGGAAGCGACAGAACCGGCAGGACCGGCACCGACAACAAAAACTGATAATTGTTTCATGCATTCAAAAATAGTAAAAATACCATTATGATGCGATACATTGAATAAATGATTCTGTATTTTTTGATGCAAGGCCTAGATCAAAGCCCGATGCAGAAGAGAAAAAGAGGGAGCCAAAGCTCCCTTTCCACAGATGATAGTTCAAAAACAGTATAATCCTAAAATCAATCAGACTTTTTGCTGTATCATGAAGGCGAGCTTCAAAAACAGAAGTCGAATCAATTAAAGATCAATCTATTCGTCTTTTGCTTTAAAAATTGGTTTTTTCTTAGACGCTATTTTTGGTCTGGTAATACCATAAGAGCCTAAAATTCTCTTTCCTTTTTTTGTTTTTCTATCTCCTTTTCCCATAATAAATGTATTTAATGAATTGAATATGTTTTCGCACTGCAAAGATAATCATTTTATAGCAAGCTGCAATGACACCAAAATGCCTCAGTTGATTAATTCATGAACCTTTGCCATTAATCGTTAAAGTTAATCTGTGAAAGAGAGCAACGCTTTTCACAGATTAGCCATAACTATTTCGTTATCAACTAATAATCATTTCCTGCGACTGAAGCACTTTCCGTTAGGAAGTATCGAATTTGTGCTTTATTCAGCTTAAAGAACTGTTTCGGGTTCCCATAAACCCCATGTCTTATTTTTGAGCGGTATTATTGTTCAAAAAATTTTGCTCATGCAAATCGATCCTCTTTACTGAGCTTTTACCCCAATTGGTGAGCACTTCAATTTTTTCTTCATCGCTTAAAGCCCAGTTAATGTTTGTTTTACGCAACTTTTGGCTTAAGGTGTACAGGCTCAGTGCCGCAGAAACACTAATATTATAACTTTCTGTAAATCCTAGCATTGGGATTTTCACCCATCCATCTGCATGGTTTAAGGCATAATCGGATAAACCCTGAAGTTCAGTTCCAAAAACTAGGGCCGTTTTCTGATCCAAAGGCAGCTCGTCGAGAAGCACATCATCCCTATGTGGTGATGTTGCAACAATACGATAACCTTTAGCCCTCAGTGCTTTAAAAGCTGCTTCGGTATTGTTTTCCTCTTTATTGTACTTATACATATTGATCCACTTTGAAGAACCAAGAGCCACTTGTGGATTTAATGTATAGGTGTTTTTCGATTCGATAATATGCACATCCTGAATACCGCATAAATCACAAGTACGAAGCACCGCGCTCGCATTTTGTGGCTGATAAATATCTTCGAGCACAACAGTAAGATGTCTTGTGCGATCCTCGACTACTTCGTGGAACCTTTGTTTTCTTTCATCAGAAATAAATTGCAATAGGTAATCTTTCCAGGCTATTTTTAAATTGGCATCCATAAACAATCACTCAATAATAAAACAAAAATCATGAACGAAACCAAAGGGAATCCGTGGATTTGCATCATTGCTTTCGTTAAAAAATATGGTTTTTAAACTCAGTTTATCCGATATTCGAGGCCTCACTGTGCTATAAATAAATATTATAGAAAACAAACCATTAGAACGTCACAAAACAGCCAATGGTTCATAATCTATCAGAAAAATTTAACAGTATGTCTTTATTGAATTAACGGTCGTTCCATGCGGCAAAAAGCTTCACCCGGCTATAAAATTTAGGGTTGATGAACATTGTTGGAATTTTATATCTGTTAAACATAATTTTCTCATCATAATCCCCGAATTCAAAATTAAAGAATTTCCCCTGAGTGGTCATGACCATAATTAGATCTGCATTGATATGATCGCCATAACGCAAAACCTGATCGCCATAATTAATTCCGCCTTGCGCCACTTTAATATCATAATCGACTTTATACTTTTTGAAATAATCAGTGATATGCTTTGTAATAACTTCCTGATTATAATCATTTTCACGGTCTTTCTCAAAAAACTGAAACAAATGTACTTTGGCATTAAAAGTACGGGCCATATGAATTGCCCAAGAAGCTTTTTGGCGCACTTCGGCGTAAATACTAATCGGCACCAAAATATTATTAATCCCTTCTAGGGTAAAAGTACTGTTTTGAACAACGATAACGGGAACAGGTGAATATTCGACTACTTTCATCGCATGACTCCCTGTAATTTTCTGAAAACCAACTTTTCCATGCGTTCCCAGCACAACAAGGCGCGCGCCAATTTCAGCAGCTATTTCACCAACCTGACGATATACGCCACCACTTCTGACGATAAAATTCGCTTCAATATCATGCTTCTCCCCTATTTCAGTCACAAGATCTTTGAGCTTATCAAAAATAGCCGATTCTTGCAACTGGTTTTCTTTAAGGTATTCTTTGGTATCTGCATCGATAATATGCAAAATCTCTAATTTAAAATTCAGTGATTTTGCCATTTGCGCGGCATAATCAACCGCATGATTACAAACTTCTGAGAAATCTGTTGGAACCAGTATTAGGTCATGAAAAACAATGTGCTCTTCGATGGCTGCCATAATTATATTTTTTGTTTTTAGCTAAAATATTAATGATGTTTCAAAATTAAGGATTTCTATGAATAAATGTACATGAAATTCCATTTTCTTGAGAATAGGCCATAAATTTCAACAGTTCAAATGGTTTTTTTATCGCATCTGTCAAAGCTTACGCAGGATAATGAAATCAGAACAGAATAATGTAATGACCTAAAAAACAAGAATTGCATCTCTCCTACACTTCCACTCATTCAGAATGTTTCTAAAAAAATAAGCATGAAATTTTTGTACATTTGCTCAAGCACTCAAACGAAATGATAAGAATATAATTATATAAAAATCAATTGATTAATGAAAATTCTCATTAAGAATATCAAAGAACTCGTACAGGTAGAAGACGAGCCTCGCAAATGGGTGGCCGGAAAAGATATGTCCCGCATACAAACAATCACCGACGCCTATTTACTGATCGAAAACGAACTGATTGCCGATTTTGGCAGCATGAATGATATTGCAGAACTGGAAGCATCACTCGATGAAAGCGATGAAGATCTGATGGAGATTGATGTTACAGGCCGCATGGTTTTCCCTTCTTTCTGCGATTCACATACACACCTTGTTTATGCAGGCAGCCGCGAAATTGAATATATCGATAAAATAAAAGGCCTTTCTTATGAAGAAATTGCAAAAAGAGGCGGCGGTATTTTAAATTCTGCAAAACTCCTTCAGGAGACTTCCGAAGAAGAATTGGCAGAACAAGCATTTGCCCGTTTGGAAGAAATCAAATGGCTTGGCACCGGTGCCGTTGAGATAAAAAGCGGCTATGGTCTTACGACAGAAGCTGAGCTAAAAATGCTGCGTGTTATTAAAAAATTAAAGGAAATCAGCCCATTAAGCATTAAAGCAACATTTTTGGGCGCGCATGCTGTTCCCGCTGAATATCGTGGAAAACAAGGCGAATATGTCGATATGATCATCAATGAAATGATTCCACAAGTTGCTGCTGAAGAGCTCGCCGATTATATTGATGTATTTTGCGATCGAGGCTTTTTCACTGTTGAAGAAACAGAACGTATCCTAATGGCTGGAATTAAATATGGTATGCGTCCAAAAATCCATGCCAACGAACTCGATTATTCGGGCGGCATTCAGGTCGGTGTCAAATACAATGCGCTTTCTGTCGATCATCTCGAATATACAGGAGATGAGGAAATTGAAGCATTGCTTGGCACCGAAACTATGCCCACCATCCTTCCGGGAGCTGCATTTTTCCTGGGCATGGAGTACGCCCCAGCCCGTAAAATGATGGACGCTGGTCTGCCTGTTGCCCTTGCCAGTGATTTTAACCCCGGCTCCTCTCCTTCCGGGAATATGCAGTTTATCCAATCGATGGGCTGTATCAAATACAAAATGTTGCCCGAAGAAGTCATCAATGCCACAACCATTAATACTGCATACGCGATGGGACTTCAGGAAGAGTTGGGCAGCATTGCCAAAGGAAAACGTGCCAATTTATTCATTAGCAGTGAAATACCCGGCATCGAATTTATGCCTTATGCTTATGGAAGCAATAAGGTAGAGATGGTCATCCTCAATGGAGAAATACAAACACAGGAATAAACCCTTAAAAAAACATCTATATGAAAAAACTCATCGAATGCGTTCCTAATTTTAGCGAAGGGAACGATATGGGCATTATCAATCAAATTACAGCAGAAATCGAACATTCTGAAGGTGTTCGCCTGTTGGATGTTGATCCCGGTAAAGCAACCAACCGAACTGTTGTTACTTTTGTAGGCACCCCCGACGAAGTTCTTGATGCAGCAGTAAAAGCAATTAAAAAAGCTGCTGAACTTATTGATATGCGGAAGCATTCAGGCGCCCACCCCCGTTTTGGCGCTACCGACGTTTGCCCTCTGATCCCTGTTTCCAATATTACAATGGAAGAAACAGTGGAATATGCCCGTAAACTCGCCAAACGAATTGGCGAAGAACTTGGCATTCCTGTTTATTGCTATGAATTTGCCGCTTTTGAAGACAAAAGAAGGAATCTTGCAAACTGTCGTGCCGGCGAATACGAAGCTGTTTCTGAACGCATTGGCACAGAAGAATGGAAACCAGATTTTGGACCGGCTGCATTTACGGAAGCCGTTGCTAAAAGTGGCGTAACAGCTGTTGGTGCTCGTAACTTCCTGGTTGCTTATAATGTAAACCTAAACACAACATCCACAAGACGGGCCAATGCAGTGGCTTTTGATGTGCGTGAACGCGGTCGCGTGAAACGCGAAGGTGATCCTGTAACAGGAAAAATCGTTAAGGATGCAAATGGCAAGCCCGTTTATACGCCCGGAACATTAAAATCTGTAAAAGCAATTGGCTGGTTTATTGAAGAATTTGGGATTGCACAAATTTCAATGAACCTCACCGACATCGGAATCACCAGTATCCATAAAGCTTTTGATGAAGTCGAAGAAAAAGCCCGCAAAAGAGGCCTTCGCGTAAGTGGTTCGGAGATTGTTGGGGTTGTGCCTCTGAAATCAATGTTGGATGCAGGAAAGCATTATCTGCGCATGCAAAACCGTTCTACGGGAATTTCTGATCGTGAGATTATTAAAATAGCAGTAAAATCTTTGGGATTAAACGAATTATATCCTTTCGACCCCGATAAAAAAATCATCGAATACCTCCTTGAGAACGAGGACAAAGGCAAAAAACTGGTGGATATGAACCTGACTGCTTTTGTACATGAAACAGCCTCAGAATCACCTGCCCCCGGTGGCGGATCCATCTCAGCTTATATGGGAAGTATGGGCGCTGCACTGGCAACCATGGTTGCAAACCTTTCGTCGCATAAACGCGGCTGGGACAATCGCTGCGAAGAATTTAGCAATTGGGCAGAAAAAGGGAAACATTATCACGATGAACTCCTGAAAATGGTGGATGAGGACACCAATGCATTCAATAAAATAATGGATGCTTTTGGCTTGCCCAAGAAAACCGATGAAGAGAAAGCAGCACGCAAACAGGCCATTCAGGATGCCACAAAATTTGCAATTGAGGTTCCTTTTAAAGTGATGAAACTTTGCTTTGGTTCGATGGAAGTATCGAAAGCAATGGCAGAAATTGGCAATCCAAACTCGGTTTCTGATGCCGGAGTTGGCGCTCTTGCTGCAAGAAGTGGCGTAAAAGGTGCATTCCTTAATGTAAAAATTAATGCAGAAGGCCTTGAAGACAAAGAGTTTGTAGAAAATGTACTGAAAGAAGGCGCTGAAATTGAAGCCAAAACAGAAGCAATGGAAGCTGAAATCCTTCAGATTGTGAATAAGGTGATCAGCAAATAATCGTACCATACATATATAAATACACAAAAACCCGGCTTAGGTCGGGTTTTTATTTTTTATGGCGATAAACTGATTCGCTTCCACACATAAAATCAGGTACTCAATAAAATTATTCCCTAGCAGCGTGCATTCTTCATATGAGATTGAATTATAAACTCCTAAGAAGGTTTAATTTTAAAGTGATCTAAACGACCAGAGGGAAGGTTTAATAAGCCATGTATTTAACTACTGACCTCTAAAAACAGTATTTTATATTCTTTTATGATTTAGGGCGTTCCCTCAATTCATAAACTATTTTTTCAACAATATTGCGTTGTGTACTTTGCTTTTGAGAAACAGAGAATCAAATAATTTGATGATTATTTCCATACAATTCCACTTAAAAGCCTCTATTTTTTCTTTTTACGATTATTTATATTTTTATCACCTCTCGTTTTGGGTTTCTTATATTGCTTCATCTTTCTCAAATACGATCCACCTTGATTTGTCTTTTGGTTTTTTTCTTTCTTTTCGTGAAAGGCTGTTTCTTCCGATTTTATTTTTGGATTTCGATAATATTTGTCAATAATTTTTGGTCGTTCTTCGGGAATTGTTTGGGTAGATATTTCCACTTCTTCCGGAAAATCCTTTAGCGGTATTTCATAGGCCATAAGATTCTCGATAGCCTGTTTTGCTTCCATTTCAGTCTCTGTATAGAACAGTATTGAATTTCCCTGCTGCTCAGCCCTACCCGTTCTTCCGATGCGGTGCATATAATTTTCGGGATAAATAGGAACATCAAAATTTATGACATGAGTAACCTTTTCAAGATCTAAACCTCTGGCTATAACATCAGTAGCAACAATTATCCTAGATATTCCCTTATCAAATTGTTCAACAGATTTAATTCGATAGTTCTGCGATTTATTGGAATGAATAACACATACTTGCGCATTATAATGCTCCTCCAGTGCTTCATGCAATCGGTCTGCGTTTTTCTTATTGGAGACAAAAACCAGCACTTTGGAAAAAGTTTCCTTATCCTTCAGCAAATGGATCAGCAGGTTTACCTTTGTATAAAAATTTTTCACCGGAAAGCACAATTGAGAAATATTTTCCAAGGGTGTACCACTAATTGCTATTGATATTCTAACCGGCGCAATAAAAAAATCATCAATTAGAGCATCTACTTCCTCTGTCATTGTTGCAGAGAACATAATATTCTGACGCCGTTCCTTCAATAATTCGAAGATGTTTTTCAATTGAGGCCGAAAGCCCAAATCAAGCATCACATCAACTTCATCAATCACCAACTTTTTAATCCCCTTAAGTTGCAGCACTCCTGAAAGAGCAAGATCGTATAATCTACCCGGTGTTGAAACCAATATATCGCAGCCTTGGGCAACTGCTTGTTTTTGTGTATTAATATTTGTTCCACCATAAACACCCAGAACGCGCACTGTGATATATTTTGCAGCCTCCTCAATCATTTCAACCAATTGAAGCACGAGCTCTCTTGTTGGCACAAGGATTAGAACCCTGGGATTCATTTGCTTCGAAAATTTATGTTCGTGAAGAAGGGGAATAAGGTATGCCAGCGTTTTTCCTGTACCGGTTTGAGCGATTCCAACCACATCCTTTCCGGATAGTATTACAGAAAATGCCTCCAGCTGTATGGGGGTTGGCCTTTCAAATCCCATTTCATCAATGGCATTTGCTAAAGGCTTTTGTAAGTTTAAGGATTCAAAAGTATTCATTCAAAGTAATTTCTGCAAAAATAGGATATATAATCAAATCATCTTCCCCGAAAGCAAAACTTTGGCTTTGATTTGCAGCTGAACTTTTTTTCAGGCATACCAATGACCTAAATATTATGAATCAATTTTTCCGCACAAAGCTCACTCATGCTCAAATGGGAAGCAAATTCGTCCCCCTAAAATTGACGCACTGTCGTATGTGAACCTAAACCAATTCTCTTTTATACTAAAAATTCGATATCCCAAATTTATTGAGCAACAGGCCTTCGAATTGCTTGATATCCGCCATTAATTCCGAATAATTTTGTTTTAATGATAATTCAGGCGTACTATTCTTTACTATCTTTTTTAACTCAACCATTTTAAAATAAAACGATTGTGATTTTAGCTCAAACCGGAGTAAGGCCAATTTTTCTTCTATGGCACTCTTTCTTTGTTTGACCATATTGATTATTTCTAGGGCCGCATCAAAATCCAACTCCTTCTGCTCTACCGATTTTAGAAGGCCGCACTTAAAATCGGCACAGTTTTTTGGTCGTTTTGAATAAATACTGCAGCCATTACAATAATTCATACAGGGTTGAAGGAAAAAACCATAACCATTTTCCTCCTCTATATCCATTATTGCTCTTAATACAGGCAATTCTTCTCGACTAAGCTCTACAAAGCCCATCAAAATACCTTCACAACATAATCCACAAGGCAAACAAATATTTAAGGAATCATTCATACTTTCCGATATTTAACACTTTCTAAATGCACTCTTTGAGAGGATTTCTTGAATTAACAGCTACTATAGTTTCCGGAAATTTTGGGACAGATGGGCTTAACACCTCCACTCTTATTCAAACTTTCTTGAAATAATCGACGAAGATAGTAAATATTCTTGTCCTAAGAATAGATTATTTTTTTATACTGATTAATTCATGAAGCATCATAAGAAGAACATAAAGTGCAAAAAAAACGGAGCACAGAATTGTTCGGGAATAGCCTCAGCTATTTTGAGTACTAAAAATACGCATTTCTCTGTATTGAAGCGGTTTGCATTCGTAATGACCTTTTTGTGTTTTCTAATGGCAAAGGAGGCGCACTTCGACTTACTTCGGCTGGCTCAGCACGGCGCAGTACAGGCCGCACAGTGATCGTAAGCTGCCTTTGCCTAAATAGTTTCCGTCTTTAAAGTCCGCTAACTTCGTTATGCTTGCTCTCAAAATGGTCACTTCGATAAACTTAGTGCATCGCATTTACCCCAGTAAACTCACATTTTTCGAGCTGCGCAAGTACTTCGACAGGCTCAACATACCACCTCATTAGCGAACTTTATAGCTCAGAAACCTGACTTTATAGACAAGCCACTAAATAGCTGGTTAAAAGTTATTTCTCCTCCTTTCATTCCGCTACGCTCCATTCCAGGAAGAGAGGAAATACCCCTAAAAACTGCATTTACTACTTGAACTTAAGTCCTATAAATTAGTGGCGGAGATAATAGTGCATTTGGTTGTTGAATCTACGAAAGCACAATTGAAAGGTTCTGTCGTATTTTGCACGACAGAACCTTATATATTTACTCTATTTTATCTCAAAGGGAATTTTTAGGTTTATACTGATATTTCGTCCTATATTATTATATCCCAAGCCCTTTAGGGTAGACAAATGATCAATATAGGTTTCGTTGAATATATTATTTGCCTGTATGGAAAGCGTCAGCAATTGATTTGCACATTTAATATTTGCTCCGATGCCTGCATGAAAAAGCAGATAACTGTCTGATGCTGTTTCAAACATGGCCGGTTTTTCCTGTTTTGCTGCATATAATCCTCCAAATTTCACGAATGGGTTCTTCAGAAAACCTATTTCTTGCTTTTGAAGTTTTATCTCTATGCGTAATTTGTTCTGCGGAATAAATGGCAGATTACTTCCATCATCTTGTTTCCCAATTAGGTACGCATAAGTAGTTCTGATATTCATCCAATCAATAGGAAGGACATTCAAGCTCAGTTCGCCTCCGTAAATCTCGGCATTGGTTTGCGAGTACCTATAAATTTTATCGCCACTGGCAATGGTATCATTGGTTGGGGCGATAAAAATGTAGTTATTTATGCTGTGGTAAAATCCGGCAAGATCGACCATTACATGCTTTGAATGAAAATGGGCACTCAAATCTGCTTCATAACTTCTTTGCGATTTCAAATCGGGGTTTCCTTGTTCGTAGCGCGAACCATGCATCCCGTTTTGGGTTAATTCTGCAATATTTGGAGTCCTGTAGGCCGAAGCAAAATTGGCTCGCAACAATAATTTATGGTTCAACTCATAGGTAAACCCCACTGATGCACTCATATTCCCATAATCAGTATCGATGGCATTCTTACCTGTTTCGGCAAGCGTGGAAATTGAAAGGAAGTCGTAGCGAATCCCTGCTTGTGCTTTAAGCTTTTCAAAGAGCGTATACTGGATCAATCCAAAAGCAGAAAAATCGTTGACATCAGCATCGGGCAATACATGCTCCGGAGCAACATGATTTCTATTTGTTTTCTTGGCCCCTTGTAGTCCGATAATATACTCTGAATTGATTCCTGAGGGCAGATAAGTCTTTATTTCATAGGAAAATGTATTCATATCCATATCGACCATTTCAAATGCAGGCTTGCTGCTATCAGTTTGTAATTTCCTGTTATTCATCTGATAAGCGGCATTTAGATCTACTTTATATCTACCAAAGAAAAGCGTGTTTTTCATTGATATCAGATGATTCGTCAAATCCTGATACCATACCTTATTTTCTCTTCCATGATCTGTTATTAAAGGAATTGCATCTGCTACACACATTCCTAAATCGGGTTGATTATAATCGTAATAGAGCCTAAACAGGCCAAAGGATTTAATCAGACCTGCATTGACTTTAAAACTTTTTTCATTGAATCGTGTGTTGGGCACATAATTACCAGCACCATCCCGATAATCGGCATGGCTCTTTATACCGGCCCGCAGCCCCCAAAAGAAGCTTTCGGAACTGCCTTTAATGCCTAAATTACTTACGATGCCTTCTGTATTGGAATAGTATTGTGTATTAAAATCACCAATTATTTTTCCAACAGGAGCCGGTTTTTCCTTGATCACATTTATTAATCCGCCCACAGCATCGGAGCCGTAAAGCAAAGATGCCGGGCCTTTTATTACTTCAATGCGATCAACTCCAAATTCATCAATGATAAAGGGGTGGTTTTCTGAAAATTGAAAGTTTTCCATTTTTACGCCATTGTTCAGCATTAAAATATTGGTCATCGACAAACCACGAATTACCGGCTTTGAAACACCAACTCCTTTTGAGATTGCATCAAGTCCGGGAACATTTGCTATTGCTTCAATAAAGGATGGTGTTCCTGTTTGCGCTATATCACTGCTCTTTAATATTTCAATTTTAATGGCATTTTGATGTTGGCTTGTAAATGCACCTCCAGAGACCACAACCTCTTCGGCTTGTAAAATCGATGGTTCCATTTCAATATTCAGTACGTTTTCTTTCGCTTCAATAAACAGGGTTTTGATGATGGTTTTATATCCCACAAAGCTAAACTGAATTTTTATTTTTCCTTTGGGTAATTGATTCAAAGAATATAAGCCATTCTTGTCGGCCAAAGTCCCCTTTTGTTGCTCCAACATAAAAATATTGGCAAAAGGTAAGGGTTCATTATTTGTTTTATCGGTTATTTCGCCTGTTAAAATATTTTGGGCATAACCAATTTGGCCTATCATTATAATTACAATAATGACAGACCATAAAGATTTTAATTTCATTAAATTTCTATTTATGGCTGGTCATTTCTCACCAAACTGTTCATAATATTTTTTTCTGTCAGTTTAAAAAATACGATAAACAGGAGGTGCCCGCGGATTGAAAGGGAATAGTACAAAAGTATCGTCGATTCTATAATTCGGAAGTGGCAAGTAACTTAAAGCAGGCTTTGGCTTGTTGATGGTCGTTAATGCCTTGGTTTTAATTTCATCCAGAGCTTTATATGCACAAATGGGGCATTGATGATGATCTTGAGTAAAGCCTAATTGGTTCGACCAAAGAATGGAAGAATGCTCATGATGAATATACAAAAAGTGTGTTGCTTTTATCAGCATTGGGATGATAAAAACAATCACCAGGACAAGAAGCCTGTATTGTATATGTTTTTTGCTGTTCTTCAATTTATTCTTGAATCAGGCAAAAGTAGTCTTTTTTCCCCGAGCCGAAATCATAGAAATCTGGGTGTCGCATTTTTCTTCAAACCATTGCTGATTGTCCGGAATGCTCCCCTCAAAAGTAAATAACAGGCTTTTACATTGACAAATAAGCGCTTAATTGTTTCTGACGATAATGTTTCCCAAAGCTCCCAGGATTTTCAAATATTAATTTTCGTTACAAGAATTAACAACAATTGTTGAGAACTATAATGATTTATGTTTTTTACTATCTTTGTGTTGATATCGATAATATGCAATTTCCTAAGGTAAAACTGTAATAAAATGGCGGAAACGCAACTAAAATCACAAAAACAGTATTGGCAGGTATTTGGCGATGCCAAACTTTTGCTCAATGAAATTAAACGTCTTTGGAAAGAAGGTTATTTTGTTCGGGATTTGGCCTATGATTATGAAGATGAGAATTTTAGCCTGATCATGGAAGTCCCTGCAAATGGCGCAAGCCCGAAGCAATTCCTTCATATGTGTACCTATGCTGAAGACTTACATGAATATGCCGACCGCGAGGGGGAATTTATCCTGAATATTATCCACAGCGACTTCGAATATATAGTAATATCACAGGAAACAAGACAAAAACCCAAGCAAATTATTGAAGCTGTAGAGGAAATTGATCTAGACTTTATTCAGGATTTTGCCAAAAAGAATTTTTTTGCACAGGATTTGGCTATTCAGGTTTTATTGAATGTTGTTCTTTTTACAGAACATAAAAAGACTGATTTTAAAATAGATATGGATGTTAGCATGAATCCTGTTCAACTTAATAATCGTTTGGAAAGGGAACAACTGGCTTTGCATTCAGCCATTTTTGATGAGGATGATTGGTTTTTTACTTTTATGCCTTTAAAAGATTTTAGCAGGCAACAAATCATTATTGAAGCCGGTAATATGCATGCTGAAATAAAAACAATGCGCGACAATGGCATGGAATTATTGTCAACTCGTGCTTCAGATGATGGCTGGGTTTTTATTTTTGTTGACTATTGTTCAAAGAAAAAAACATCTTTAAAGCATTCTTTTACAGATAAATGGAGATCATTGAAGTTTTTCCCATCGAAAAAAAAGAAAGACATCACTCCTGCCCCTTCTGTCGAAACAATTCCCGAAACGAAACAGCAGATGCCTTCATCTCCTCAGGATGACAGGCCAAAATTTAGCATCAGGCATTTAAAAACCTATATCGATGATGAAGTGCTTGCTGATGATGTACGAAAATACAGAACAGTGTTTTGCACGAATGAAATAAAAGATGTTTTTGTGGAGCTCAGCATTATGAATAAGATGCATGGGGAAGAAAATTGGGAAGCCTCCATCCTCTTTGAGCTTTTTGATGTTACAGACGACAATAAAAGCAGTATTGCCCGCATCAGACATTCCGAAAATGTGAGCCATGAGCATATGGTACATTATTTTAGGGTGCATGTTGGAAGGGAACGCCAAGGGACTTATTTGCCTCAAGGGAACTACAGATGGGAAGCTTCAATTGAAGGAAATGATGCAGAAGAAATAGATTTTTATGTAATTGAACCTCATTCGAATCAGACCGATTGGTTTACTTTTGATAGTATCCGCCTGTTTGAAGACAAAACTGATATGGGCAATGGTACTCAGAGAGTGTATTACCGAAAATTCCATGCTGAAAAAACCAGAGCCATTGGGATCGAAATTTTAGGTTATTCGCTTGCTTTGAAAAAATGGCAAATGGAAATGTTCGCCCATTTCCGCGATAGCGAAGGAAACCTGAAAGAAACAGGCTTAATGGATATTGAAGTGGATCCTTTTGCTGTTGATGACCATATGTTTGGAGTGCAGTGCTGCGCCGGTAAGGATGAACCCGGATTTTGGAAAAAAGGCTTTTATTCGATCGACCTTGTTTTTATGGGAAAGAAAATGGCCAGCCTGGTTTTTGAAGTCGCAGATGAATTTGAAGAAGGTGGTTTCGATCTGGAGAGGGTCATTATTAAAAAGAATGAAAAACTCGATATTGCCGAACAAATAAAAGCAGCCCAAGGTGAGGATAATCTTTTGGCCGAATCGATTGGCGCTTTAGATAAACTCGTTGGACTAAATGCTTTAAAAAAGGCGATGCATGCCCATATCGATTATGTGAACTTTATCTCGAAACGTGGTGAAAAAGGACTCGCAAGTAGTTCATTTCCTTTGCATATGATTTTTACAGGCAGCCCGGGAACGGGAAAAACAACTGTCGCAATGATGCTTGGAAAGATTTATAAAGCAATGGGCATCCTCAGTAAAGGCCATATGGTTGTAGAAGAACGCAGCACCCTAATTGGGAAATATTACGGAAGCTGCGAAATCAATACCAAAGCAGCCATCGAAAAGGCTGAAGGAGGCATTTTATTTATTGATGAAGCCTATAACCTATTTAGAAAAGATGATCCGAAAGATCCGGGAAAGGATATTCTGGATACTTTATTAACCCGTTTATCTTCTGATGATCAGGATATTATTGTTGTACTGGCCGGTTATACACAGGAAATGCTCGAATTGCTCGATTATAATCCGGGCATTCGAAGCCGCTTCCCAAATCATTTCCATTTTAATGATTTTAGTGCCGATGAGTTGTTGGAGATTGCGCATCAGCAAGCGAAAGAAAAATCATTGATTTTCGATGAAGAAGTGGATGCGAACCTCAAATTATTGTTTGAAGAAAGCCGTAAAAATGCCGATAAATCCTTTGGAAACGGTCGCTTTGTGCAAAATATTATTTCCCGCATTATGATTCATATGGGAACACGTCTGGCCAAACACGAAAATTATGATGAGCTGAGTGAAAAAGCCCTCTCGGAGGTTCTTTCGGAAGATATTCCTTATTTTGAGGAGATTAAAAAGCTCTCCACAGCTCATCTGATTGATGAAGATATGTATGCAGACCAACTCGGTAAAATTAACCAACTTATTGGCCTTGTTACGGTTAAAAATGAAATTAGTGATTTTGCCCGTCTAATTAGGTATTATTCCGAAACTGGTAGGAATATTAAAACTCAAATTAATTGGATTAGTTTATTCCTTGGCAGATCGGGTCTTGGAATCACAACTATGGCGAATTATTTTGCCGGTTTGCTCAAATCCCTACGAATTATTAAACGCAAACATGTTACGGAGCTGCATCAAGAGATTGATGACTTTGACTTTTTGCTTTCCAATATCCCTGTTTTTACGCGCATTCTCGAAGAAGCTTCCGGCGGCGTGCTGTTGATCGATTTCGGAAAACAAATTGGTGATCAAGACCTTATAAACCGTATGTTGACCCGTATTTTTGATCTGACAAAATATGGGGGAAACCGTGTTTATGTAATCATCTATGGCGAAGCACAACATCCTGAAAGTGAAGTAGATCGAATTACAGATCCCGGAATAGAATTTGACTTGAACTTATTCTTTGGCGATTATTCCCTTGAAGAGCTTTGGCAGATTTTTAGCTTGAAAATCAATGAGCATAACCTAAGCCTCGATCAAAATGCCCGGGAAATTGTCTGGGAGCATATCAATCGCCTGATCAATGATAATTATCTGCTTAGCCCGAGGATTATGAAAAAACTCGCCGATATGATTGCTCGCGAACAGCATTTGCGCATGGCACATACAAATGCAGAGCTAAGACGAGGAGAACTTTTAAAAACCGTTACAGCCGATGATGTAGCAGGGCTTATCCCCTTGCGGAATATTTTACCCGACAGTCGGAATTTTAGGTAATTTTATAGGAACGACAATTTGTTTTAGCCTAATCCCGGAGGGATTGAATGTTTATAAAATAATTGCTAGCGTATTATACACGACCTCAGAGAGGCCGAATGTTCGTATCTGTCTTGTTTATAGCCTTATATGTTTTGGTTGGCACGAGTTCCAAATCTGCGCCAACCTTATGACGAAAGGTGATTTGTTTCGGACTATTATTAAAGTCGGAAGGCATACCAATGCATAAATCTTATTCCGTTCTTGGGAAACAATCCTAAATATTTTCGCTTCTACTTGCACCCCCAATAAATACACTCCCATTTTTGGCGCGGTTCGATTGAGTCACCGGAAAAATTTTTCGATTTTATTTGCCACTAAATAAAATGTCATTTTCCATCAAAAATTACGCATAGTTTTCTACAACTCATTATATACTACACATTCAACACTTATTTAGATATATTATAAATAATTGTATTACTGTAATTTATATAAATTATTGAGCTATTTCGCTATTGATTATTATCATTTCAAATTAAATACTAACTTTACTCACTATTTTTAGTTTTCATGCTTTTGATGTTCCTCGTGGGTGATTTTGGCAATAAAGGAATGAACATCAAAGTGCTTAGGGCAATCAATACGAATGCCAGTTTTCAGGGGGGATATATCGATATTAAGAGCAATCTTGAACTATATTTTTTGCACTTTCTTCATACATACACCAAAAACAAAACAAAGCATTTATGGAAACAGAAAAGAATGAGTACCACATTAGCTTTTTCAGGCCCGGGAGCCCGAGGGCTAAAGCAAACAGAAACCTGACTTTATTTCTGGTTATTATTTGGGCCTTGGCCGTATTTGGATTTCAACTGGCCTTAAAATTCCTTGAAAAACCCGTTCCCGAGCCAACTTTATTGAGCTTCGAAGAGGTTTGGGGCAATGTGCAGGACAATACCGCCACAACGGCTCAAATGCAACAATTTGCTCAAGCCAACCTGAATGTACTGAGTAAGGTATTTATTGCTCCTAAGCATCGTGAAGTCCTTGGCAACGCTTTAAGTTGTGCTTATGCCCAACTTGTCGATGCGGAAAACAATCCCACAGTTTATAAGGAAATGGATCAATTTCAGGAGATGTGTTCCATTATCACAGATATAAAAGATCCCAAATACGTCAAAGAACGGGATCGCTTGGGAAGAGAGATCTGTACAATTCTTGCAATTCCTGCGGGTGATCTTCGCGTCAGCATTGCACCGCTGGAAATCAAAACAGAATGGATGAATGAACTCAGCCCACAAACACGAGCACAACTTCCTCTAGTAATGGAAACTTACTTAATTCATAATCAGTCTGTTTTAACTGACACCATCGTACTAGGTTTCCCTTTTCATTATTTTTATACATCAGTGCTTTTATTGATTTTGTTTGTTGGCCTATGCCTGATGTACTGCCTACGAACCGATGCAATCCATAAAAAGCTTGGTATTGATGCCAATATGTAAGGTCGGTTTCATAATTAATCAATTCATCGTTTTGGAAATGCTTTACCCATCTCTTTAAGCTGCGTTCCTGAATTTAAAATTTCCAAAATGCCCATCTGTAAAAACAAAAAAAATGAAAAAACTTATACTATTCTCTTTGCTTTTTTTATCGGCCCACAGCCTTATCGCTGCAACAGCTTCCACTCAATTAGAAGGGAGTTTTAAGGTTGGCCCGGCCATTATCTTGATCTCTATTTTAATCTTGTTTGTGCTTGTTGGCGTTATTTTTCGGGCGAAAGACACCAACGACTATTATGCTGCAGGTCGTGGTATTTCACGTGTCGGTTCGGGTATGGCCATTGCATCCAACTGGATGAGCGCTGCATCATTCTTAGGAATGGCCGCCCTAATGTATGGTGTTGGTTATCATGGTCTTGCCTTTGTTGTTGGCTGGACTGGAGGCTATGTTCTCTTATTAATCCTGATGGCGGGTCAAATTCGTAAATACGGAAAATATACTGCCGCTGATTTCATCGGTGACCGTTATTATTCCAGGAGCCTACGGGCAACTGCTGCAATTATTGCCATCCTTATTTCCATTGCTTATTGTGTTGGGCAATTTGCCGGTATTGGCCTGATGTTTAAATGGGTGCTTGGCCTCGATTATTTTTGGGCTGTTCTCATTGGCAGTGGCGTTGTTCTGGCCTACACATTGATTTCCGGTATGCTGGGCGTTACGAAAAATATGCAGATACAGTATATCATCATTATTGCATCATTTCTGCTGCCATTGTATATTTTACTTTATAAATTCGATTATTTCTGGGTAATTCCTCAAATTGGCTATGGAAGTATTGTAACTGATATTGTGCAAGGAGTGCCATTATCGGAATCAAATGATTTGATAAACTCAATGGGGCATGCATATGCAATTGTGCCTTCACCGGAATTTGCCCTGCCCTGGGATAATGCCACAGGAAAATCCTTCTTTCAATGGATGGCTGTGGTGTTCTCTTTGATGATTGGTACCGCGGGCTTACCTCATGTTATTCAACGATTTTATGTTGTTCCTAAAGCCCAGGATGCCAGATGGTCTGTGGTTTGGGGCTTGTTCTTTATTTGTATCCTGTATTGGAGCGCCCCGGTGTATTCTGCTCTGGGAAAGATTTTGTCAGCTCATCCTGAAATTGGACGGTTGAATAAAGATGCTATTGTTGTCTATACGGCTCAGCTTGGAAATATTCACCCACTTATTGTTGGCTTCTTGGCTGCCGGTGGTGTTTCTGCCGCTTTTTCAACCGTTTCAGGACTTTTGGTTGCCGGTGCCTCTGCTTTTTCCAATGACCTGTATGTCAGGGTCTGGAATCCTGACTCTTCTCCAAAAATGCAGTTATTGATGGCAAGGGCCGGAACAATTGTTATGGCCATTATTGTTGCCATTCTGGCGATTCAGCAATGGGCATTAATCGGTCAGTTGGTTGCAGTTGCTTTTTCCCTAGCGGGATGTACCATCTTTCCTCTGTTCCTTCTTGGAATATGGTGGAGCGGATCGAATCGTGCCGGGGCTTTTTCCGGTGTTCTCACAGGGCTCTTTATTGCCATTGTGTCCATCGCATATTTTATTGCCGGAAAAGAAGGTCTTCAATTGCCTTATGCCGATTTTATGTCCTACTGGCTTGGCCCCTGGTATTTTGCATGGATAGGAGCTCCATTGGCAATTCTCGTCAATATTGTTGTGTCTTCCGTAACCAAGCCTACACCTCTTGAAATTCGTAAATTCCTTGTGGAAAAGGTTCACTCTTAATCAGTAATTATTGTGTATAAAAAACACCTTTATCTTATAGGCGTTCTGTTGATAATCAGCACAATTACAATTGTTTCGACCTATATTTATTATGCTTCGGAGCAATCATCAGCTGATCCAAGGGTAATTCCTGCAAGGGAATATTATGAAGCATATAACGAATATGCACAAGCAAATAAGCTGAGTACTGTTCTGGAACTACTGGATAGTGCTGAAGCAATCTATCAATCCGTTCCTCATTATAAAGAGTCTTTTGAAATCGCTGTCCTGGACAATAACAGGGCAGCTGTTTTTTTAACGTTGGCCCTTTTTCGAGACAGCATCGAGATGCAGCATATTCCCCCGAATTATAAGGACTTGTCCTTCGATTCATTGCTGAATATTTCTGAAGTATATGCCGTGAAAGCCATGCATATCTATCAGAAATGGGCAGAACAATACGCCACTCTTCAGGAAGACAGCATTGAAATACTGCTCCTTGCACATTTTGATGAAGGATTGGAAAAATTTAGTCCTCAGCAAAAGGAGGCATTTAGAGCGACAAGAATCAAAGAAATTCTTACAGCTCAGGTCGAGATTGATCGGCGCATTTCTGTTGCATTAACGAATCTTGCTGTGATTTACCGCCATCGGGAGCAATACGAAAAAGCCGCCGAATACAACCTTCAGGCTCTTGAGCTCTGGAGTGAAAATATTCAGGCGGAAAATAATCTCAATGTGCTTTTAAATCGTCCACAGCGACAAAGAAATTTTATTGAAAAAATCTTACCACCGAATAAAAATAAATAGAATGAAAAATTTTATAATCTTAGCAATCAGCTGTTTATTTCCTGTACTCCTACTAGCTCAGGAAAGTGAAAATAAAGTCCGCGTTGAAATCAGCGGTTTTGTGCGTAATGATGTAATCTATAATACGAGGCAGGTTGTTTCTGCTCGTTCTGAATCTCAGTTTTTGCTCGCTCCTGCTCCTGTAGTTCTCGATGAAAATGGTCAGGACATCAACGCAAGTCCAAATTTTAATATCATTGGGTTTAATTCGCGCCTTAGGGTAAAAGCCTGGGGTCCTGATGCTTTAGGAGCAAAAACTTCGGGAATGATTGAAGGGGATTTTTTTGGCACCAATGGCACGACAAAATTCAATTTCAGATTACGTCATGCTTTTGTCACCCTCGATTGGGGCTCTGCGAAATTACTTGCCGGACAATTCTGGCATCCCGATTTTGTAACATCCTGTTATCCTGCAACGGTTTCCTTTGGCGCAGGCGTTCCTTTCAACCCTTTTGCACGCGTGCCTCAACTAAGGTTTACGTACAACATAAGCAAAAGCCTGAGTGTTTTTGCTGCAATAATGAGCCAGGGGCATTTTATAGGAAAATCTCCTGCACAATCAGCACAAAATGCCGCAATTCCAGAATCACATATTCAATTAGCATATAAAACAGAGGCTTTTCTGTTTGGTTTGGGATTTAATTATCAGGTCTTAAAACCTGCATTATCAAATTCCTTAACAACATCAACCCAATCCACTACGATCTATAAAACGGATGAAAAGGTTTCAAGCTATTCGGTTCTGGCTTTTATGAAATTCAAAACAAAGCCAATTACCGTAAAGCTCTACGGTATTTATGGTCAAAATGATGATAATCTTGTGATGATGGGTGGTTATGCGGAACTCCAGAGTTCTTATTTAACACCCGAACAGATTGAAATTGGGCATATCAGCTATACGCCATATAATGTCCTTACGGGATGGCTTGATCTTCATACAAATGGAACAAAAACACAATTTGGTCTATTTGCTGCTATTTCCCAAAATCTTGGGGCTGATAAAAAGGTTGATATTGCAAGTTTCACCGGACGTTGGGGCAATGTAAACCGTATGATGCGCATCTCGCCAAGATGCACCTATATGACAGGAAAGATTAAATTGGGCCTTGAAGTGGAATACTCAATTGCCGAATATGCCCAAGGCAATCCGTCGGGAACAACACAAGAGGAAATAATGGGCATTAACGATAAAGGCAAAGTAACCTCTTATAAATCAGCTGATAATTTAAAGTTTCTAGCGTCGGTTAGTTATATTTTTTAGCTGTAAAATAATGATTGAGCGATTATTAAAATCCTGCTTTGCTAATCAAAGCAGGATTTTATTTTTGCAGTATTCTTTTAAAAAATAATGAGGTGTTCAATTGAGTCCTTAGGCTAAGCAATGAAATTCAGTATATTTCAATGAATGTTGTTTTAGATTTCTCCCTCGGTCATCTTATGTTTGTAATTTAATGAATGTTCTATATCAAAAAGAATATAAAACACTGTAAATAAGAAAAATGACCTCAGTCGAAAAGACAAGATGGTGAAATATAGATAGACAAAAGTGGCGCGCGGACACAATAACTTTAAAATATATATGTCCGCGCGCCACTTTTGTCTGCTCCCTAACGAATCCTGTCTTTTCGACCAAGGGATCAAAACGAAGTGAAGATCCTGCGGGAGAAATCTAATTATCAATATAACAACCGATTAGGTTAAGTATTTATTTGAACACCTCAAAAAAAATACAACTAATTCAAAATTCTTAATTTTCAATTCTCAATTTTCCATTCTATTGAACAATCAATGCTTTACTTTGCTTTTGCCCGGACGTCTTTTCAATCGCTACAACTTGATAAAGCCCGGAAGTAAAATCCTGAACATCAATTTGTATCAAGCCTGTGGCGTGCTCCGCTCTATAAACACATTTTCCGGCCATATTATAAATTTCCACTTGTAAAATTGCATCGGGATGGCCAAGCAATTGCAGCCATGCACGATTTGGAGATGGGTTTGGAAAAATATTCATCAAAAATTCGTCCTTAGGGATGTCGTCAAAGCCAACATTCTGAAGCACAGGAATATGATAATCGCTTCCATTATTATTGTCCCAATGATCCCCGCCATACCAAATCACAAAGGCAATTTGTTCTACAATTTGTACAGGATTATTAAAGGGACCAATTTCAACCGTAAATACTTCATCGCCATCATCATCCATAAATGGGGATTGAACAGCAGTTCCTCCACTATGTTGCTGGGAACCTGCCGGCCAGTACAGCTGATTCGGCAATGTCCAATTGCTTCCCTGATTATTAAGTCCCCAATGCAGCCAGGAATTTTCATTGGCATCAGTAACCGTAACTGTAATAATATCATCTTTAGTAGGATTTTCCGGTGACCAGCTAATGCGTTCATTCCCGCCGCCTCCACCACTCTCATTGCCAATATAGACATGTTGAATTGCAGTACGCACCATATTTCCTTTGCTATCCGACATCTCAACAAAATAATCCACCAAAGTATCTTTTAGGCCACTGATTTCTGCCCAATAAATATTGGCAATTGCTTCGGGCATGATAAAAAAGTCCACATCAGGATTTCCTGTGATATTTCCTGCCGGAAATAATTTTGTTTCCATTGGCACAGAGCTCCAGGAGCCTACTCCTGCCCCACCCGCATAGGTTTCGTTTTCATTGTTCGTCAATGGATTAAGGCCATCTTTATCGCAACGATAACGCAAAACAGCGGATTGAATTCCATTAATATCGTAGGCAAGTGTCCATACATGGAAATCGCTTGAGTTTGTATGCTGCTGATAGCCATAGGTTGGACCAAATCCAATTCCACCCGGATTATAAGGATAGCGCTGTGGAATAAAAACCGATGGTGGCCTATTATCCTCATTTGGATGTGCATTCAGCACTTCTTTAGCAAAGCCAATGGCGAGGTTTCCTGCAAGGCTCTGTTTCACTTCCATATCGAGGGCCATCCCATAATACATATAGCCACTGGTATAAGCCGGCAAAAGATGATGCCAGGCACGCTCGGCTTTTGATGAAGCACTTCCCGGATAAACAATTTGCTGAATATCAGAGCCACCACTCAATTCATCGGCTGTAATAACATAATTCTCAGCAGCAACAAGAACAGCCCAATTGCGTACATCTTCTGTCCAGCCATTTGGATTAAAGGAATAATCGGAAGGATCGTATAAAGGCCACATCCAGTTAATAAACTGAGGATGACCCCAATCGTTGGCCGCATTGACCCATGCGCCATCCTCAACGTGCACAATGTCTGTTTCAGGCACAGGATGATCGTTTAAAAACTGTTGAATTGTTGTGGGCACATATCCTTTCGCTGCAGCAGCGCCACAAAAATTGGGCACAGCATTATTATAATAATCATATCCGCCACCCCAGGCATTATCGCCATCATGCGCCAATAATACCATACAAGGCTGGGAAGGATTAGAATAAGGCGCAATATAGTTATCAATATCGCCGGTTCCCATCTGACTAAAACCGTCCTTATAACTCAAAAGATCTGCCATAGGCACAACGGTAATTTTATACTCATTGCCATTTTCCGGATCGACATATTTTGCCTTATGCGCCTGATAACTAAATGGTGCAGCAAAAGTTCCGCCGCGCCCATCAATCTGTCCATTCCACCAATTATTGCCTTGCCTTGGAATAATATCGGCAGGATTCGGCGGATCAATATTGCAGCCATTGGTGCCGTAATTTAGCGGGTAATCGGATAATGTACGCGATAAATGGCTATTTGCAATAATGCTCCATTCAAATCCTTCTTCCACCAGAACCTTTATAATCCGTTCACTAAAAGCACATTCAGCCGGCCAATATCCTTTCGAATACTGAGGGTTGCTGCCAAAAGTTTCTGAATAAATTAGACGATGCGCCTGGATTTGCTTGCGCAATACTTCATCGCTCAACAAAGGCGATAGCGCATGATGAAAAGTAAAACCTGTAATATCCATACGCGGCTGTCCACCGGAAGTTTTCCAGGAACGCGCCTCTTTAAAATTCTGTTTCCAAGCCGAAGAATAGCCCCATTGACCATTTTCTGCCAGGCTGTTCACATTCTCGATCAGGCAGCCCGAATAATTCACCTGAGCCCCGGCTTCGCTATAGCCCGAGATCGACTGTACTGCATCTTTTAAGCGATATTGGTAGGCCGCTACACGATCGTCTTTAGAAAAAATTTCCTGCAAATCGTTCAGCGGATGGCTTTTACCATCACTATAGATATTATGTGCATTTCCGCTTGTTTTTAATTCATAAGATTCACGAACTGTTTGATAATGATAGGGATGCCACAAACTTGTTTCAGGCCAGTAATTCGGCTGCTGCATATGCCATAAATAGCTTGTATGTACCTGTGCAATAGTTTGATAAAAAGGAATAAGTAGTATACTGACAAGAATAATTAGATACTGTTTCATAAGATGAAAATATTTTAGACCCTAAGGATGCATGATTATTCAGCTAAAATACAATAATCCTGAAAAAGCAACCAGCGGATGTTTTTAACCTAAGTCCCTGTATATTTTTTATGAAGCACGCATCCAAAGGGCAACCATGAACTAATTTACAGGTTCTTATATTAAGCCTAAAATTAAAACAGAAATGATGAAAAAACTAATTTGGCAATTATTCTTGTATATGGCGCTTTCCACTTCCGTTAATGCACAATGGATGCAAACAGATGGACCGTATAGCCCTGTAAATACGAATTTTGTTTTTTCAAACGGACAGCAAAGCTTTGCAAAAGCAAAGGAAGGCTTTTTTTATACAGAGCAGCTAAATAAACGTTGGGAACTTATTGATTTTATAGACTTTACATGTGTATCCAGGCGGGCAGACAGTCTTTTTCTCAGTACGGCATCCGGTGAAATTTCTATTGTAAAAATGAGTATGCCTCCAGTGATTACAGCCTTACCTTCACTTCCTTCTTCTGAAATCTTCGCTCTGGATTTTTACAATCAAACAATGCTGGCCGCTGCCGCTTATACAGGCTATTGGCAACTTTCGAACGATAAAAAAGAGTGGATAAATATTTGTGAAGGCTTGCCACAGGATACAATCTGGACGCCCAGTGGTATTTTTTATACCTATAATGCATACAGTGTGCTGCAATACGGAGATGATTGTTTTGTCGGAACCAAAACGGGTATATTCAGAAAAAATATTGCCGCCCAAAGCTGGGAGCAATGCTATAACGGTCTGTCTCCATCTATTCTAAAACGTTCAGAACAAGGAATTTTGGCAGTAATCGGATCAAAGATCTATTTGAGTGCCGATGGTGGAACAGTCTGGGAAAATATTGCTGAAACAGATACCAAGATTCAGGATGTATTTCAGCATCAGGAGGATCTATACATCGCGACAGAGCAAAATGGCATTCTACGTAAAAAGAAGAATTCTACAGACTTGCAAGCGATGAATACCGGCCTAGAAGAGCTCAATATCAACAGTATCTATGCTTGTGGCGATACATTAATTTGCGGTAGTGAGTATTCAGGATTTCATTATTATGCCGATAGCAGCTGGCATCAAAATATTCAGGGCATGATTTGCTCCGAAATCCGTGCAATAGAGAGTACAAAAATGGGACTCGTCTGCTGCGGAATTGATGGTGTTTACCGCTCCGATGACAATCAACATTGGAACACGATCAGCCCACAATCAGACTTTGATATGTTTCGTGATTTGATCAATAACAATGATACACTTTTTTTATCCGTAGAATATAATTCGTCAGCATGGCCATTCGATGCCCCCTACATCCTTTTTTCTGATAATAATGGATCAGATTGGCAGCAAATGGCGCAGCCGGTACCTTTTCAGAGGGATGATCCATACCATATTCTCACCAGTCAATCCACGCTTTATTGTTGGGAAGACGAAATTATGTACCGCACTTTGGATTGTGGTGCGCATTGGCTGGATATGAGCCTGCCGTCAACTTTTTGCAATAATATTAATGCAGCAATCATTTATCAGGATGAATTATTTGCAGCAGCTTGTGGTGGCGCAGAATTACTTCACTATCAAGCAAATAACAATACATGGACTTTAAGCAATCAGGCTTTGCCAAGCATAGAAATACGCATGCTAACGGCCGTTGAAACAAAGATGCTGCTGGTTTTGAACAATGATGATCTTTATGCGCGTGCTTCCAAAGAAGAAAATTGGGAGAGAACCGGTAGCGTACCTGAGGATGCACGCTGCTTCACCCATATTGATGATTATCTTTTTGCAGGAACACGCAGTGGTATCTATTATACTTCGGATTATGGCGCTTCATGGATCGTTGTTCATGAGGGGCTGATCAATAAGTTTATCAACGACTTACATATTAGTAATGATACACTCTACGCTGCAACCTATGGTTCCGGTGTATGGAAATGCCCTTTATCCATTTTTATGCTTTCGATTAATAAGCAGGATCAAGAGAGCGCAAGTCCCCTATTTTTTCCCAATCCGGCGAAAGATCATATTTGCTTTTGTAACAGACCTGAGATTTATGGGCAAGTTTCAATATACGACACCAAAGGCGGGGTCGTTTTACAAGAAAATGTTTCGCCCGGCAGCACACTAAATATTAGTCAGCTATCTTATGGACTGTATATTGTTACTTTAAGTAATGATGAAGGTAAATTTTATAATAAACTGTTAGTTAATTGATAAGAATATAATTGGGTTAGATTTGATGGCCTCTCGGCCTCTCGGCCTCTCGGCTCCGCTCGAGGACCTTAGAGTTTGGTAGCGAAGGGCTTCTCGGCTCCGCTCGAGGACCTTAGAGTTTGGTAGCGAAGGGCATCTCGGCTTACTTCGGCTACGCTTACTTCGGCTACGCTCAGCACAGTGCAGCACAAGCCGCTCGAGGACCTTAGTATTACGTTGCGAAAGGAAACCGGTCACTGCGATGTGCTGAGGAACTCGAAGTAAGCGGAGTCGAATTAAAACCGGTCACTGAGCGGAGTCGAAGTGCTGGTTTTTTGAATGTGTCTCATTCATACACTGCGCCAGTTTATGCAGTTCTTCAGGCATATTGTTGATAAGTGCTACTTTTTTCTTTCTGCTCCAGCGTTTCACCTGATGCTCCCGCTCGAACGCATGATCAATACGATCAAATTCTTCGAAATAGACCAATTGAACAGGCAAATGTTTTTTGGTATAATTGGCACCTTCACCATTTTGGTGCTGTTCCAAACGGAGCTTTAAATCTTTTGTGCTACCAGTATAGTACGAATCATCTGCGCATTTCAAAATATACATATAGCATTTCATAATGGTGGTTTTTTGGTTTTAACATCGGCCTCTCGGCTCCGCTCGAGGACCTTGGCTATTGAAATTAACTGCATTTCATGGCTCCGCTCGAGGACCTTGGCTATTGAAATTAACTGCATTTCATGGCTCCGCTCGAGGACCTTAGATTTTGGTTTTAAACTCAATCAAAGGTCCCTGAGGGCCTGTGCTGAGCGAAGCCGAAGTAAGCCGAAGGGCCGTCTTAATTACTCACTCTGAAGTCCCTGAGCGGAGCCGAAGGGCCGGGCTCTCAAACTCATCAGCAAGATGGTCAATATCTATGTTTGTTGTATTATTTTGATAAATATTGTAATAATATTTTTCAATTAACTCTCCCATTGACTTATCATCCTCTGTATATACTGACGCGTCTGCATCCATTATACTTTGATAACCAACAGTAGTGTATCCTTGACCTCGTTTAAACTCATGAACAACAATTTTGTAATCATTGGCTGAGATTGTAGTAACTGCACTAATGTTAGGATGTAAAATGTTTTCATTATTTCTTGCACCTAAAGGAGTATGGTAATTAGTTGGGTTAGAATTTGTATTATTTGTTCCTTCCTTAATAAGAGTACCTCTATTTGCAGGGAGTTGGTCAACTAAAACAAAGGTTTGTGAATGGTCTTCATCATTTCTGTATTGTTGCATACCTTGTTCATAAAACTCTTTTTCGGCGTTTGAAACTGTAGCATCGTATTTATAATAAATAGTATCATATAACGAACCGTGTCTTGTCATCAATCCAATTTTATTTGCAGGGATGAAACCGCCCTCCGAACTTGGAAGTTTATTTGGAAGAATAACGTTGAAACCATCGTTAATGGTGTCACTAGCAGTCCAAGAACTCTCACTGTAAATAGGCGTGGAATAATTAATGTCTAAAATAGAATAACGACCATTAACATCACCAGCACTAAAGACGAATTTCTCACGTTCACCAGTAATGCCTATTTGAGCAGGCATATCCTCAAAGACAAACTTACCATCAGAACCAGTAATCACTGTATATAATTCACCAGTGTTTTTGTGAAGAAGTTGTGCCTTAGCACCAGATAAAGGATTACCATTATCATCCAAGGCAAAACCAACAAGGTCTTGATGAGCAGGAAGACCAGGAATTTTAGCAAGGTTGAAAAAATAAGGAGTGTTTTCACCAGCAACAATAGTTACTTCTGAAGTATCGTTATAATAACCCTCTTTACTACTAATAACCTGATAAATTGCCCCTTCGACTCCGCTCAGGGACCAATTATCAGTTCCATTCTTAAAAGAATTTTGCTGCGCATTAAAATGCTCATTTCCAGAAAGAAACTCACTCAAAGGCCACTGAGCGACCTGTCGTGAGCTTAAGTCATTACTGTTTTTGTATCTGTTTTTACTCATAGAAAGAAACGTACTCAAAGGCCACTGAGCAGCTAGTAGTGAGCGGAGTCGAACTAAGCCGAAGTGCCGTTTAAAAAACTTACCAGAAGTTTGAAAACCATTATCGCCTTGAATACGAAAAACATATACGCCTTCTGAAAAACCATTCACATTAATATTTTGAGTTTGAGGAGTAATTTCTTGAGCGTGAACTAAACTACCATTCATAGAATACATTTCAAACATAGCACGATTAAAGGAAGATGCAGAAAGTTCAGGAACGGAAGTTGTGGTTGTGTCAATAACAACAGGAAGATTGAATTGTGATAATCCGTTTCCATCTGCTTCATAAGTCCATATTTTATTTGGAACAATCATTTCCATGTCAAGTGCTTTTACTTGAAACGTTGAATTTGAAATACCATGGTTATCTTCATCAAATGTCAAGAATGCACCTGTTCCCCATGTAGTGTCGGCGATAGGACTGGATTGTTGAGCAGTGGAAACCTTATAGGCAAGGAGGGCCAGCAGGGCAAAAATTGCTGTTTTCAGAGAATAAACCATAGAGGAAGCCTGTTTTTGGGTGGTGTTTAAGTGTTTTATACCAAATATGTTAGATGTCCAAATAAAATATTGGTATAAAAATAGGGAATTTTTTTGAGATACCGGCCTCTCGGCTCCGCTCGAGGACCTTAGATTTTGGTTTTAAACTCAATCAAAGGTCCCTGAGCGGAGCCGAAGGGCCGTCTTAACTACTCAATTGAAGGTCCCTGAGCGGAGTCGAAGGGCCGGTTTAAAAGACTTTCACAACCAACAAAACTTAAAATTCTCAATTTTCAAAAAAAAACACCTTTCACCTTGTATTTCTACAGCTTTTATTTTAACTTTGACCAAGCGTTCAGTCAAAACTAAAATTAATGCCAAGAACGAAAAAACAATTACTGGAATTACGCGCACAGCAGCGTGAAAAAATCCTGCAGGCCACCCTCAAAACGGTGAGTCATGAAGGCTGCGCCCAAACAACAATAGCCAAGATTGCTAAAACTGCCGAAATTAGTAAAGGTCTCATTTACAATTATTTTGACACCAAAGAGAGCATATATGTCGAAATACTGCAAAATGGATTCAAAGAATTGCATTTGCTCATAAATAACGACAATCCATACAAGGATAAGAACGACTTCATTAAAATGCTTGACATACTCTTTACTGAGTTTACAAGCAATATTGATTTTTGGTTTATGTATTATAATTTCATCATGCAGCCCTATATGCGTGAGCGAGTAAATAAACTTGTGGCGCAGAGCATGGAACCCATGATGCGGGCGCTTAGCGGATATTTTGAACGAAAAGGAATTAGCGATCCATTTAATGAAGCCATTTTATTTGCATTAAGCCTCGATGGAGTTTTCCTTGGATTAGCGATTAATCCAAAAGCATTTGATTTGAATAAACTAAAAATGAGAATAATAGAGAAGTTTGCATAATCACCCTAAACCAATATTATGAGAAAATTATTCATTTTTTTATTGTTTTTTGGACCTACGGCTGTATGTATCGCACAGGCTCCCACGCTTGACGCCAAGCAAATTGTTGAGAAAGCTTATAATAAACAATTGGGCAAATCGAGCATCAGCGATATGACCATGACCATTGTGCGCCCCGAATGGACCCGAACAATCAGTATGCAAAACTGGTCTTTGGGCTCTGAATATTACCTAACTTACATCATAAGCCCTGCTCGTGACCAAGGACAGGTTTTTATGAAGCGCCAAACCGATATGTGGAATTGGATGCCAACCATCAGCCGTATGATCAAAATCCCTCCGTCAATGATGATGCAATCATGGATGGGCAGCGATTTTACGAATAATGACCTGATGAAGCAAAATTCTATGGTAAAGGATTATTCCCATAAAATTCTTGGGAATGAAGATATTGACGGCACAAAATGCTGGAAAATTCAATTAGACCCTTTGCCCGAAGCAGCAGTCGTTTGGGGACAAATTATAATGTATGTTTCCCAAGAGTATTACAATATACGACGTGTCGAATACATGGACGACAATAAAACACTGGTAAAGCTGGAAAAAGCCTCACAGGTGAAAGAAATGGGTGGAGAAATGATCCCAACTTATCTGGAAATGATCCCCGTGAATAAAAAAGGCCATAAAACCGAAATGACCATCACCATGCAAAAGTTTGATGTCAAGGACATTAACGAAGATTTCTTTTCGCAGCAAATGATGAAACGGGTTCGACCCAGATAAAAACCATAAAGCATGAATACAACCATTAAACTGGCATGGAGAAACCTCTGGCGCAATAAACGCCGCACAATCATTACTGTAACTTCAGTGTTTCTTGCTGTTATTCTGGCGCTTTTTATGCGTTCGATGCAGATTGGGTCTTATGAAATGATGATTCAGGGCGGTGTTTCTCAGGTAGGATATCTACAAATTCAAGATACAGGATATTGGAACAATAAATCCATTGACCATGCTTTTGTCTATTCTGATCAATTGCATCAAATGGTCACTAAGCATCCTGAAATTGATTTAAGCATTCCCCATCTCGAATCAGCAGCACTGGCTTCCAGTGGAAAGCGTTCTAAAGTAGTAATATGCATTGGCACGCCCCCATCTCTGGAAAACAAAGCGAATAAGCTCAAAAACAAATTAATACATGGCAATTACTTAAGCGAAAAAGATGAAGGTTTGCTTGTAGCAGAAAAACTTGCAGAGTATTTGCAGCTGATTACCTACGACACTGTGATTCAAGGTGGAGATACTGCAATCAATCTTCGTATGCTGAACGATACTCTTGTTTTGCTCGGGCAAGGCTATCAGGGCGTTTCTGCTTTTGGGAAATATCCGGTTCGCGGCATCCTACATTTTGGAATGCCTGAAATGAACAACAGCTTTATTTACACCAGCCTGTATAACCAACAACTGACCTTCTCACCTTATGTCCCGGATCTCGTTACACAGGTTCTTCTTTGGACAAGCGATCCTGATAAGATGCAGGCATTAAAAAGTGAACTTCAATCGGATTTAAAGAGCGATATGACAGTAATGGATTGGAAAGAAATGCTAAAAACAATGATGCAGGAAATCCAGAGCGATAATATTTCCGGCATTATTATGCTTGCAATCCTCTATATCATTATTGCCTTTGGGATTTTTGGTACAATAATGATGATGACAGTCGAACGAAAACGTGAATTTGGTGTGATGGTGGCCGTTGGAATGAGACGAGGCCGATTGATGCGTATGTTGGGCACCGAAAGCCTTATTATCGGTATGTTGGGTGTTGTTATTGGCATTGTATTGAGTATTCCACTTCTGTATTATTTGAACCTAAACCCAATTCCCCTCACAGGCTCTATGGCAGAAATGATGATTGAGTACAATATGAAACCTGTGCTCCCATTCAGCCTCAAACCGCAAATCTTTTTAAATCAAGGTCTGGCCATTTTTATTATCACCGTTATTTCAGGAATTTACCCATTGGTGTTTGCCTTGAGATTTAAGTTATTAAATGCATTAGAACGTTAAAAATTGAACCATGATAACAGCCATAGCATGGAGAAATGTTTGGAGAAATAAAGCCCGAAGTCTTATTATAATGGCATCGGTCAGTATTGGATTGTTCGGAGGAGTGTTTTCCTACGCCTTTATGCAAGGCGCCGGTGAAGAACGAATCCGCTCTGCCATTGAGTACGAAACCACTGCTTTTCAAATCCATAACCCAAAATTTCTCCTGAATAATGAAATTGAATATAGGCTGCAAAATCCTCAGGAAATCGCAGCAAAAATTAAATCCCTAGAACATATCAGGGGTGTAAGCCTCCGCACCTCCGCCCCTGCTATGGCCAGCACAACAGTAACCGGAACCGGTGTTGTCCTAAAAGGGGTTGTGCCCGCTGATGAAAAATTGGCCAGTGGGCTTTATGAAAAAACAATCAAAGGCAAATTTTTAGACACATCCGATAAAATCCCTGCTTTTATCGGACATAAACTTGCTGAGAAACTTGGCGTAACGCCCGGCAATAAAATTGTGGTCACCATTACGAATATGGATCATGAATTAAGTTATGCTGCCTTTATTGTTTGTGGAATCTACAAAACATCGAATGATATGTTTGATGGAACCCATGTATTTGTGCTGCGCGATAAACTCAACAGTATTATTGGCTATCAATCGACTGATGTGAATGAAATTGCTGTTGGGGCCAATGATTTGCAGCTAATTAATGAAGTGGATAGAGCTGCTAACAAAGCCTTTGCCGGAGAAATACAAAATAAGATTATTGATCTACAATCCTGGGGGCAAATACAGCCTACATTAAAAATCATGTCGCAAACCATGGAGATGTTCAGCTTTATTTTTGTCGCAATTATTCTGTTGGCTTTGGCTTTTGGGATTGTAAATACTATGCTTATGGCCGTGATGGAGCGTACGCGCGAAATAGGAATGCTTATGTCGGTCGGCATGAACAAAGGCAAAGTTTTTCGGATGATTATGCTGGAAACCTTTTTTCTCGCAATTTCAGGTGGCATATTTGGATTGCTTGCGAGTGCTGCAGTGATTCATTGGACTGCCATAAACGGAATTAATCTCAGCTCCGTTTCTGAAGGCCTAAATGCTTTGGGATATAGTTCAAGGATTTTTCCGGAAGCAAGCTTGTATTTTTATTTAGTAACAGCAATTATGGTCGTTATTATGGCATTGATTTCGGCGATTTATCCTGCCTCAAGAGCCTTAAAGTTAAATCCGGCAACTGCTGTTCGAGGTGATTCATAGAATAAATAAAAAAATAAATAAAGATGGACATCATTAGTATTCAGAATTTACATAAAATCTACGAAGATTCTAAAGTGCCTGTAAAAGCAGTTAATGGAATCAATGTTTCATTCAAAGAAGGCGAATTTGCCGCCATTGTCGGACCATCCGGATCAGGGAAAACCACCTTTTTAAATATGCTTGGCGGGCTTGATAATCCTACTGAAGGCGAAATCATTATCGACCAAACAAAAATTACTGATTTAGGGAGTCGGGCTCGTATCGACTTCCGTTTAAAAAATATTGGTTTCGTTTTTCAGTCCTATAACCTGATTCCTGTGCTGACCGCTCTGGAAAATGTTGCCTTCATCATGGAATTGCAGGGTGTTGCAAAAAAAGAACGGCTGGCGCGCGCTCAGGAACTTTTAGATAAAACAGGCATTGGTGAGAAAAGCCATATGCGCCCCGGTGATTTAAGTGGCGGACAGCAGCAAAGAGTTGCAGTAGCCCGCGCCCTAGCTTCATCACCAAAGTTTATTCTTGCCGATGAACCTACGGCCAACCTCGATTCAAAATCAACAGGTGACCTCTTGGATATGATGCTGGAAATGAATAGGGAATCGAATATTACCTTTATTTTTTCCACGCACGACCAAAGGGTTATGGATCGTGCTCGCCGCATTATTACAATTGATGATGGTCGTATCACCAAAGATTATACTACAAATAATTAGCGTTTTTCATTGGTGATTGGAATACTATTTTTTATGCATATAATTAATTAAAGAGTTTTTATTATGCTCAGGAAAATTATTCTGGCTTTTATTGTATTCAGTCCATTTTTGGGAAATGCACAAAAAGCCCTCTCTGATTTTGCCCTTAGCGGTCGCGTGCAGAATATGGAAATGGCCTGGGTCAGAAACGTACACAGCCCTTGGCCTGCTAGCAATACAACAACAAATCGCCTGGACCTGCATTATTACCCCAACAATAAACTCGAAGCGCATATCGGGATGCGCAATAATTTTGTTTTTGGAAGCCTTCTCAGCGAGAATTATCCCTCCTATAAAAATTCTATGGTTGCAGATGATGGTTATCTCAATATGACTTGGCAACTGGCAGCGGATTCTGCATTTGTTGCTTATACAAATATTGATCGTGCCAATCTGAATTATACCTATGGAAATTTGCAATTTGTTGCCGGGCGGCAGCGGATTAATTGGGGCGTAAATCTGGTCTGGAACCCAAACGATATCTTTAATACTTTTAATTATTTTGACTTTGATTATACAGAACGACCCGGTTGCGATGGGCTTAGAATCCAATATTATACAGGAAGCACTTCGAGTGTGCAATTGGCGTATAAAATAGATGTGAACAATGAAAGCACCTTTGCAGGGATGTATAAATTTAATAAGTGGAATTACGATATTCAGATATTGGGCGGTTGGATGCCTGAAGATTATGTAATTGGATTTGGATGGTCAGGGCAAATAGAAGGAGCCGGTTTTAATGGTGAATTTACCTATCTAATTCCAAAAAATGATATCGAAAACCAAAGCACCGAAAATATCCTGATTGGCTCAATAGGATTGAATTATACATTGCCAAACAGCCTCTATCTGCATATTGCCTGGATGTACAATAGCGTTGGCGCGACAGGAAAAGCAGGTATGAGCAATATTTTTGGAATTGGGCAACAACTCAGTATAAAAACACTATCGCCGGCTAGGCATCAATTATTTGGCGAAATAACCTATCCATTCACCCCATTGATTAAAGGGATGTTTAGCAGCATCTATAATCCAAACGACCAAAGTGTTTTTTATAGCCCGGGTTTGGATATTTCACTTACCGAAGATCTGGATTTGCTCCTTACAGCACAAATATTCTCAGGAGAAAGCGGAACAGAATTCGGTGGTTATGGAAGCATGTATTATTTAAGGTTTAAATATAGTTTTTAACTCAGTAAGGATGAATCAATTCCCAAAAATCATCCAATTGAGCAAAGACAATATTGCTGATGAGCATATCTGTTGTGCCTTTTCCGATAAAAAATGTCATGGCGGCTATCAGGCAAAAAAAGACTGGCTCAAAGAGCAATTTGCTCATGGATATGTTTTTAAGAAGTTTGATGTCCGTGGAAAAGCCTTTATAGAATATGTACCGGCAGAAAAAGCTTGGGCACCCATTGTGGCTCCCGGATATATGTTTATTCATTGCTTTTGGGTTTCCGGGAAATTTAAAAACAAGGGCATAGGAAAACGGCTTTTTGAAGAATGTTTGAAAGAGGCAGAAGATATGAACGGAATCGCTGTAATCAGTTCTAAAACAAAACGCCCATTTATGTCTGATAAAAGCTTCTTCCTAAAACAAGGTTTTGTGTGCTGTGATACTGCAAATCCGTATTTTGAGTTGCTGGTAAAACCATTTAAAAAGGATACTGCCCTACCCTATTTTACAGCGAAAGCAAAAAATGGACAATGCGATAATAAAAATGGGATTAGTGTTTTTTATAGCCCTGCCTGTCCTTTTAATGAGTATTATGTGCATACTGTCCTTGCCGATTTGGCCAAAAAACACAATATATCTTTTCAGAGTTTTCCAATTGATTCATTGGAAAAAGCTCAAAATCATATTGTTCCACATACTCTTTACAGCGTTTTTTATAATGGCGAATTTATTAGCCATCAAATATTATCCAAAAAAAGCTTTGAGAAAATCTTTGCCGAAATGATTTAAACTCTTGTTTCCTTTAGATTTCCATATTTTTATATGCCTCCTATACTTGCTCATTATAATCTATGACTTGTATATATGTCGTATTTATTTTTTCGTATTTTTGTAAGCACATATGTATTATTGGCTAAGGGATATTCTTTGGTATTCCGTCATAAAACATTGATAATAAAATTATTTAATAAAGAGATTATGCTAAAATACATTCCGGTTCCTGCCATGGTCATCGATGCAGATACAGCCATCATAAAGGATGCAAATAGTTTGGCCCAAGACTTATTGGTGCGTGACGAAAGCACACTCGTAGGTAAAACCATAACACAATTACTGCCGGAACTCACTAGTCCAATCGAGCATGCCAAAGCACATGGACTATTTGAACAGAAGCAAATGTCATCGAATAGGAATGGCCTGACTTATGTCTATGACCTTAAAATTCAAGCATTAGAAAATGCCCCAAAAGAGCTCATCCTTACATTAGTACTCCAAAAGGACGATTATACGTTTCGTTTAATCAATGCAACTCCTGATATTATCTGTTTTAAGGATGGCAAAGGAAGATGGCTGCTGGCCAATGATGCAGACCTTAAATTATTTTACCTGCAAGATGTAAACTATTATGGCAGAACAGATAAAGAGCTCGCTCAATATACGCATCCTGTTTTTGTAGAGGCTTTCAATGCATGTGAAGAGAGTGATGAGGAAGCTTGGCTTAGCGGAAAAACCGAACATTATGAAGAATTAATTCCTGATCCAAAGGGCGATATCCATGTTTATGATGTCATTAAGACCCCAATTTTTCATCCCAATGGGGAGAGACAAGGATTGTTTGTCCTTGGCAGGGACATTTCCGCACGCCATAAAGCACAAAAAGAATTGGAGCTAAGCCATGAGACTTATTTGGGCATATTGAATTCTATTTCCGAAGCAATTTATATAATGTCAGAGGATAGTGTTTTTATTGAGGTAAATAAGGGCGCTGAAATTATGTATGGAATGAGCCGTGAAGAACTCATCGGCTTAAGCCCAGCTGATGTCGGGGCAAAAGGCATGAATGACCTTCGGGCAATTGCTGAGAAATCTGCTCAAACATTTCTCACCGGTGAAGCATATAGCTTTGAATTTTGGGCAGTACGAAAAAATGGAGAGGTTTTTCCAAAAGAAGTGATTCTCAATAAAGGACGTTTTTTTGGCAAGGGTGTATTAATTGCTACAGCACGGGATATTACCTATAAAAAACAGTCCGACGAAGCACTAGAATTAAGCCGGAAACATTTTGAAACAATTTTTGAGCATAGCCCTATCCCACTTTGGGAAGAAGATTTTACCGATATTTATCATTACCTTCAAACAAAAAAGAAAGAGGGCGTAAAAGACTTTAAGGCTTTTTTCAACCAATATCCCGAAGAAATCTATAAATGCGTTTCCCTAATCAAGATTCTAAACCTTAATAAGGCTGCATTAGAATTACATGATGCCTCATCAAAAGAAGAGCTACTCCTAAATTTTCATAAAACCTTTACGGATAAATCACTAGATCCGCTTATAGAAGAGCTTGCAATTATTGCAGAAGGCGGTAAGGAATTGTTTGTGGAAGGGGAAGTGCTCACATTGAAAGGTGAATTACGCTATATCCGGCTAAAAATGATTATTCTAGATAGCAATGAAAATAAACATATTGCCATTATCTCAACAACTGATATCACTGAAAATAAAAAAGCAGAAATAGAATTACTTCAAGCCAAAGAACGTGCAGAAGAAAGCGATCGTCTTAAATCTGCTTTTCTGGCAAATATGAGCCACGAAATAAGAACGCCCATGAATGGCATTCTGGGATTTGCCAGCTTACTAAAAGAGCCTCAAATCGATGTTCAGGACAAAGGTCGTTATATCGAAATTATTGAGCGTAGTGGTGAACGCATGCTTAATATTATCAATGATCTGGTAGATATCAGCAAGATAGAAGCCGGTCAGATGGAAATTTTAATCGAAGACAGCAATGTGAACGACCATATCGAATACCTCTACAACTTTTTTAAACCGGAAGCAAAACAAAAAGGTCTCGGTTTCAGTTCGTTTACTGACTTGACTTATGAAAACGCCTATATTTTAACCGATCGTGAAAAACTCTATGCTATTCTAACAAACCTCCTGAAAAACGCCATTAAATACACTCATAAAGGACAGATTTCTTTTGGGTATATCAAAAAAGACAACTTTCTGGAATTCACCGTAGAGGATAGCGGAATAGGCATTGGTACTCAAGATCAAAAATCAATCTTTGACCGTTTCGTTCAGGCCGACAGTCGCCTAAATTCAGCTTATGAAGGAGCTGGATTAGGCCTGGCCATTACTCGTGCCTATGTGGAAATGCTTGGAGGGGAAATATGGGTTGTCTCTGAAAGACAAATCGGCTCTTGTTTTCACTTTACAATTCCTTATAAAGAATCTGTGAAACCTAGAGGAAAAAACACCAGGTCACTTTCTAAAGAATTTGATGCCCTACCCTCTCTAAGCCTGATGATTGTAGATGATGACCCTACTGCAAGCCTTCTCCTCGAGGAAATTTTTAAAAAAAATAGCCGAAAAATTATTAAAACGGACAGGGGAAGCGAAGCAATCGAATTGAGTAAAAAACATCCCGATTTGGATCTCATTCTTTTGGATATTAAAATGCCGGGAATCGATGGCTTGAAAGCTGTTAAAGAAATACGAAAATTTAATAGTGATGTACTGATTATTGCTCAAACTGCCAATGCACTTTCGGGAGATCGAATGAAAGCAATAAATTCCGGCTGCAATGATTATCTGAGCAAACCTCTCAATAAAAATGACTTATATCAGATTATCGAGAAGTATTTTTATCGTCAAGAATAATTTTTAACGATTGAACGACAAAATTTATCACCAGACTACTTTTTCTTGATATGCACACATAAACCCTCTCTATGGATCATATTATGGAATTGTTTTTTTCATTTCATATAAATTTGCGCAAAACTTATGGCCTCTAATATTTTTGAAAAAAATAAGCTGAAGATGCAAGCCAAGCACCAAATAGAAGATGCCCCCAAAGCAATGTATAAACTCTATAAAGAGCCTGAAGGAGCATGGAATTTAACCGTTGGCCTTGAGGACGTTTCTGAACAATTGAAGTTCTCCGAGCTTGAGGATGGCGAATGGCTCGCTTTTGATCCGGAACAATCGGCTTTTTACCTATTGCCTGCTGATAATCAGATGGAGTTAAATGTTGCCATAGAAGTGCCGTCAATAAAATCCACAGATCAAATGGCTCTTGTGTTTTATGATCATATGGAAAGCTATTATATGATCCATGGTGTGGAGCATATTGCTGAAGATACAATTTCCGTGGGATTTGAAAACCAATTTCATCTCATCTGGAACCCTAATGACAAAAGCTATTATCAGGTATTTTATAAACACAGCTTGAACCGGCAAAGGCTTTATCCTGCCTATAAAAGCGATATACAGGGAGGGCTTTTGTGGTTTAAAACAGAAGATAGTTTTTATCTTTTTGATCGGGGCATAAATATTTCTGCGAATACCAATTCTGTGATGAATGGAGATGATGTGATTTTATTCAATACCGAAACAAAGGATTGGTATATTTTTAAGGATTTTAATAGTACTCCTGACTTTGTTGTCAAAGAGGTCGACAAACTCGAAACCGATGAAAAAACACTCTGGTTCAGGCCAAATCCAAAGCAATATAGGATGGTCAAAAAAGGTAGGGATATTGTTGCTGAGGATTGGACTAATGTGCGTGCAGGAGATCATCTTGTTGTTTATCGTCCGGAAAAGAAAACCCATTATATTCTGAGAAACTTTTTTAATGCAGAAACCAATGCACTTTATTTTCCTGTTTCCATTAAAACCAAAAATACGGCAATCGTCTGTAAACTGCCTGATAATCAATATATGCTCATAAAAAATGGACAGGCGATGAAAGATACTTTGGCGAAAAAACTGGAGAATTCCCTCTTCATACTCCATCAAGCCACAAATAATGTGTATTCCCTGAATAATTATCATGCAGCAGATGATTATGAATTTGTAGCCGTATTGCCCCAAAGTGGCTCAGAAGTTCCGGAACTCGTTAATTTTATACGCTCAGTTTGATTCGTGATTATTCTAAAAGCCCATAATTGTGTTTGCATTCAAAAGATGAATTATAATTCTTTCGCACAATGAATAAACATGCTCTCAGATCAAAAATTATTCTCCTCCTCCTTGATATTCGTTTTTGGTTGGTTTTTTTTATCATCATTCGGCTGATCGGAATTACTAATGCCCCTCTTGAAGTTGGCCATAACTGGAGGCAGTCTTTAACAAATATGATTGCCCGGAATTTCTCTGATGTCGGTTTTGATTTTTTTTATCCAAGAATTGATATGGCTGGGGAAAAAACAGGCATCATCGGCGCGGAATTTCCCCTTTTCAATACTTTGATCTACTTTTTTAACGAATTATTTGGTCCGTCACATTGGTATGGAAGGCTGATTAATGTATTGGTTTCAAACCTTGGGGTATTTTATTTTTATCGGATCATTAAAACGATCATTAATGAAAAAACGGCATTTTCTGCTGCAATCATTTTGTCTGCTTCCATCTGGTTTGGTTTTTCCAGAAAGATAATGCCCGACACTTTTAGTATTGCATTAATGATGATTGGTTTATACTATGCCATTCGCTATTTGAAAAATGCGGAAGGCCTACGATCATTAATTGCTTTCTTCTTGCTTTCCACATTGGGCATGCTCTGTAAAATACCGGCATTAAGCTTATTCAGCCTATTGGGAATTATCGTATTTATTCCATCAATTCCACTAAAGAAAAAGATTATTGTATTTGCAACAGGCACATTATCATTTGTTTCTATTTGTATTTGGTATTTTTATTGGGTTCCGTATTTAGTGGACACCTATCATTTTCAGCTTTATTTTCCCAAAACATTTTCTGAAGGGATTCAAGAAATACTCCCTTTGCTCTCACTGGCTTTTGAAAAATTCTATTTTAGTTCTTTGATGTCTTATCTTGCATTTGCTGCTTGTTTGGCTGGGCTTATCCTGCTTTTTGTGCATAAGAAAAAATGGCTTTTACTTGGTTTCGGCATTGTTTTCCTCTTTTTTATTCTTTTCATCGTGAAAACCGGCGCTGTTTTTCCCCTGCATAGTTATTATATTATTCCATTTACACCAATAATGGCGGCTTTGGCCGGATATGCCATCGTGCAAATAAAAGCTGCATACCGCTACATATTTCTTGCGCTTATTGTTGTGGAAGGAATTGCAAATCAGCAACATGATTTCTTTATTAAAGAGAATCAAAAATATAAATTGACCCTTGAGGAAGTGTGCAATCAAACTTTAAACAATAACGATCTAGTCATTATTAATGGAGGTCCCTCTCCGCAAATGATGTATTTTGCCCATAGAAAAGGATGGACAACTGCGAATCAATATATCAATCGAATTGCATTTACAGATTCACTTTATCGATTAGGAGCGCGTTATCTCATTATAGATCATCATAATGAAGGTTTTACAACGGATGCCCACCAACAACTATTTCAAAATGAAGATTTCTCTATTTATACGCTTAAATCTGGTCTAGCACAATAATCTTCCATGCGATCACATAGAAAAGCTAAATTAAGATCGTTCATCCTAAAAAGCTGATCAATTTCTGCATTCCAAAACTCAGCGGGCTATGAAAATTCCCGCATTGCTTTAGGCCGAAGAAAACATAATTTGTATCACTGCTTATAGAATACACAGAATTAATTCGTTGCAGAAAATTCTGAAGCTCACATGACTCCAATTGTTTTTATATCTTTGTTTGGCTTCCACAGAAGCTTAGGTGACTGATTCGCAATTTGGAAATAATCTTAAATTTAATTCTATGAAAAAATGCCGTTCCTATTTGCTTTTAATACTTTTGATGGCGACGACCTTTCATGCTGCTTCAGAAACAAAAACAGTTCCCGACAGCCTTCGTATCTTATATCTAACAGCGAATACAGATTCGGTACGCCTCGAATCATTGCGGCAAATAATCAACTATTGGAAAACAATTGATGAAGATTCTATTATTTATTATTCGAAAATATTGGTTCAAGAGGCTGAAAAAAGTGGGCAAGCTCGAAAAGCCTATAAAGGATATTACTGGTTAGCAAGTATTTATGGTAATAATAACATTTATGATTCAGCTCTTTATTATTGTTTCCAGGGGGAGCGATTGTTTCAAAAAGACAGTTTACTTTACCCTCAAACCATTATGCTGATCTTTATCGGAGAACAATACAGGGCAATGGAACAATTCGATAAAGCTATTTATTATTTGAAACAAGCTATGAAGATAGCCTCCGAAGCCGGTCTTGAAAAACAATTGATTGGGGCCACAAACCGATTGGCTGCCACCTTTCATGAAAACAGACAGCATGAAGAAGCTTTACTTTGGGCTGATTCGTCCATACGCATGGCCAAGCGCTTGAATACAAATGATTATATGCTGAATAATTTAACAACGATTGGGGCCGTGCACCGCGATCAGGGACATTATCAGCTGGCCTTATCCAATTTTATTCTGGCGCTGGATGAAGCAAGAAATATACAAGATGAAATTAATGAGATCAGCATCTTGAATAATATTGCAAGTACTTATCTTCAAATGCATCAGTATAAAATGGCAATCAATGCGGCAAAGCAGTCCTATGAAAAATCTTCAAAAAAGGATTTTAAAGCCTTTTCGGTCGTTTCCTCAGAATTGCTCTCAAAGGCATATGCTGAAATGGATGATTATAAAAATGCATATAAATACCTAAGAATTTATGAAGCCACAAGACATCTTATCTTTTTTGAGGAGCGTGACGCTCAAATGTCAGAATTGCACACAAAATATGATACCGAAGTAAAAGAAAAACAAATCGAGCTGCAAAAAGTGAATCTTGAGCATAAGGATCTCCTCCTCCATCAAAAAAATACAACACTAATTTTCTTTATTATAATTATTGCTTTGTTTGTGGTTTTTTCTGTATATATGTTTCTGACACATAAAAAACTACGGGCTGCCCATGTAGATCTATCGATTAAAAATAAAGAAGTAGAATCGAATAAAGTTGAAATTCAACATGCTTATGAAAAACTAAGTTTGCTGGATGAGCAAAAGCAAGCTTTTATAAGTATGCTGGTGCATGATCTGAAAAACCCTTTAAACTTATTGGTTAATATTGATGTATTTGAAGAGGAAAAAGAAAAAAAAATGCTCATCAACCGCTCCAGCAAGCAAATGCTTAATATTGTGATGAATATACTGGATGTCAGTGCTTCAGAGGATCGCCCACTAAAATTACATCCGGAACGGATTTTAATTTCAGACCTATTGCAATTTGCAGCAAGAGATGTCGATTTTCTGTGTATTCCCAAAAATATTAATTTACTATATCAATCGGAATTTGATTTTTTCCTAACGACGGATAAAGAAATTCTTCATAGGGTGTTTGTTAATCTGTTTACCAATGCAATAAAGTTTTCTCCGGATAATGATACAATTCTGATAAAGGCAATCATTGATATAGACGGCCTTTTGGAAATCTCCGTAAAAGACAATGGCGAAGGAATTTCTCCTGAAAACCAAAATATTATTTTTGAAAAATTTAAGCAAGTGGAGCAGATAAAATCGGCAAGTTTAGGTTCAACAGGTTTAGGACTGGCTTTTTGCAAAATAGCTTGCGAAGCAAATCAATGGCAAATTGGAGTCGATTCTGATCTGGGAAAAGGCGCAAGATTCTGGATTAAAATATCAGATTTTGATAAAGTGGCGAATTCTGCCGGCGAGTTGGATTTAACTCGGAATTGATTCCCTGCTTCATCAATCCCAAACCGCTGGCGCAAATATGCATTTTATGAAAGGTCGCTACAATGCACCGAGGGCACTTGAAGCAAGCTTGCCGAAGTATGTCTAGTCGAAAGTAAGCCGAGTCGAAAAGGATTGCTGCGATGTGCTGAGCGTAGCCGAAGTAAGCGAAGCCGAAGTAAGCGGAGTCGAAGCACCCTTAACCAAAGCCAAATTAAAAACACAATACGCTATAGATTAAAACGGTACAAACATTCGACCTCGCTGAGGTCGTACATTAAGGATGGTAATTTGTTCTATAAACATTCAATCCCTCCGGGATTAGCCTGAAATAAATCACCGCTCCTATAAAATTTCCTAACTTGCTAAAAAGGCCAATGTGATGCATTGAGGCTGTCGAAATGTGCTGGACAGTGCTGGATCATTCGAAGTGCGCGGACTTGATTCCCTGCTTCATAAACAAAAAAAAGGTTCCGCTATTAAAACGGAACCTTTCATATGAAAAAGCAAACTAAGCCAATTATTAATCAAATATTTTATTGTCGTTACGGTAACCTGAATAATCTTTATACCAATCCGGGTATGCTGAACCGCCACTGGTAGCCCATTCTGAGAAATGGTTATAACCTTCAACGATTTCAACTTTTTCCTTCATCCAATCGAAAGGCTCCGCAATTTTAATCGCCCATGGCAAATTATCGCCAGTTACATAATAGATTCCGGCATTAGGATTAGAAGCATCTTCGAAGGTGCCAAAGATGTCAGGATTTGCTAATGATGTAGGAACAAAATCAGGTAGGTGAATTTCCATGCCCCTGTTTTGCGCTTTGATCAGGAATGGGTTATAAGGTGGTGTTCCCACAATAGACTGCGATAATGGATTTACAAATGGCACATAAACCTCTAAAATTTCACTGGTACCTGCACCGCCACCGGGTGTAGTGTTAAAACCGTTACCAGGAACTGTTTTATTGATGATACTACTAACATTATCTAGTGGTATCAAAACTGCTTTTGCTTGTGAAGCTTCTGTATTATTGCCGTTCAGGCTGATATAACCATCCTCGATACTCAAACCGGTAACATTGCCTACTTGTGCAGGAGTAATATTATCAAATTGAACACCAAAACCGTTTGTTAAACCGGCACCAATTGCATTCACCTGATAGTACATATAAAGCTCTACAACATTGTTTGAAGCATTGGTAACCTCTTTTACCCTATAGGCCAGAACAAGGTCATTAAAGTCATAGTCACCGGATGATGGCCATAAATCTTCATAGGCAAGGCTTCCCCATGTATTTTCTCCGGGATAGTAGTTATTAAATGCACGTGTTGGATCTTCAGGATAGGCATCGTCATCATTGGAAACACCATCACCATCTGTATCGGCAAAACTAGGGTCACCAATGCCTTCAGGATTACACTCACTTACAGGAATATAATTTTGGATATTGGCTATAGAAACAAAAGTAGCCCCATTTGTAAAATCACTTAAACTACCCTCGTCTAGGTCTCCATCCTCATTAGCCATTTCAATAGCACCTGTAATTGTTCCATAGATATATGTTTTATCATTATTAATAATGCTGTTCCTAGATCCTGTTCCGGTGATGATATTCGAGGTCTCAAAATCATCATCACAAACCATTTGTGAGGCATCATTTAAGGTAATATTAGCCCAAACCTCCAGCTTCTTTGTTGTATACAAATAAGCAGAGTTCATTTCAAAATTATCGTTATTGATTTCAACATGGTCGCCGGCAGTTATAATACAGTTGTTTTGGCATGTGGCGTTTGCATTGAAATATATTTTCTTATCGACGTAAATTTTGCCGCTATTCACAAAATAATCATTGATTTCCATATGGTCGTCAATATTAAGGATGCCATAATTTGTGAAGCTCTCATTATTGGTAACTTCTCCGCCAAAATCAATGGTTCCATGATTGGTGAAAAATCCATTATTTTGATAATCTCCTGTAAGGCTTACATCATCAGAATAGTTAATAAAACTAGTGCTGCTTCCATTCATGATTAATTTGCGGCCAATAACAGTTGCTGTTTCATAAATTGTAAGGGATGCATCGCCATAATCAAGTTTGATATCTTTATTTGGATTATTGGAGTTGCCCATAATCAATGTCCCTCCTTCGGCAACAATAATATGGCAATCCGTTCCTAAAGTAGTTGATTGGGTAATATTAGCTGTACCGCATATAATGAGAGTTCCTCCACCTGACCAAGCTTGCCATGTTATTTTTCCGGTAAAAGATGCCGGAACACAATAAGTCTGCCCACCGGAAATTGTATAATTGTCGTTGCCTGTAACAACTATATCACAACCATCTGTACAACCGGGGCCATCAGCTATTTCTTTAAACTGGGCAGTTGCTTTCAAATCGGTGAAGACATGCTCTACTTTTGCATTTGCAATGGCAACAGCAACAGTTTCTTTTCCTCCGGCAGCATTGCTGCGCACCAGATATACCTCTTTAATATAGCTGGGAATTTCTACAGTAGTCGTGTAGTTCTTGTCTTTACTGAACGAACCTGATAAAATAAGGCTACCGGCATTTGCTGGATCACCCAAATAAAGGCTTACTTTCTGATATCCTTTATATTCCTGACTAACATCCAAACCAATATTAACATCGATCTTTTGTGTCGTTGACCAATCAAAATCCTGAGGGATTTTCAGATCTTCGATTGAAGATGCTGTAGTGGTGTTGTTATTGTCATCCAAATCCTTTTTCATACATGAGGTCGAAAAGAAGATTAGGCTTGTAATGCTTAGAAAGATTAAAATTTGCTTTTTCATATTTAGATATTTTGGTCTTATTATAATAAATCAAAGATACTACCAAAAAACGCGAAAAACCAGCCAAAATTAGTATTCGTGGCTATTAAAACAATAAATGTTATGCAATCAAGTGTTTAGATGGAAATAAAACATTAGTTCAATTGATTTTTCACAAAAATCGCGTCATTTCAATCTAATAAATATTCCAATATATGGACAATCAATTCAAAATGGTTCTATTTTCCCCAATTAATTGAGGCTATTTTCTCAGTACTTTCTGAAATAATTATTTTTGATAAATATTTTTCAATTCTTGTGAAATACCTGATTCCAGAAATGAAGCAATAAATGACACTTTTAAGGATTCGTTTTAGGTTCATTCTTTGAGCAAGCCATTCAATTTTTAAACAAAAACATTATTTGCCCAATTCATTTTGCTCTTTTCTAAACAATTCCCTCAACAAACTGTTATTTAGATATTAGATTATCAGACAGATATGTCTTTATTTAGATTCATTCTGTTTAAAATTTGTCAAAAATGCCACATTATCAGAAACTTGGAAACATCCCTGCAAAACGCCATACACAATTCCGGAAACCGGACGGAGGATTATACAGCGAACAATTGGTTTCTACCGAAGGTTTTTCAGCCGAATACTCTTTAACCTACCATAATTATCCTCCAACTCAGGTTCTCGCTATTGAAGAACCTATAGATGCAACACCCGATTATGCCATTGAAAAGAATATGCAGCATAGAAGTTTTGCCGGTTTCAATTTACCCGAAGAGGATGATTATCTACAAAGTCGGAATATTGTATTAGGAAACAATGATTTACACATTCTTTTGGCCGCGCCTCGAAATTCAATGAGGGATTATTTTTTCAAAAATAGCCAAGCTGATGAAATGATTTTTGTGCATGAAGGATCCGGCACACTAAAAACAATGTATGGCGAAATTGAATTTTCCTATGGCGATCATCTGATGATTCCGAGAGGTGTTATTTATCAAATGCATTTTAATGGAACTCAGAATCGGCTTTTTATTGTAGAGTCCTTCTCCCCGATCCGTTACCCAAAACGATATATGAATGATGTAGGGCAATTGCTCGAGCACAGCCCATTTTGCGAACGCGATATTAGGCCACCGAGAAACCTGAAAACGCATGATGAAAAAGGCGACTTTCAAATAATGATAAAAAGGGACAATACTCTCTTTCCCTATCATTTAGCATCACATCCTTTTGATGTTGTTGGCTGGGATGGATATCATTATCCCTATGCCTTTAATATTAAGGATTTCGAGCCAATAACAGGGCGTTTACACCAACCACCGCCAGTTCATCAAACCTTTGAGGGACATAATTTTGTGACCTGCGCATTTGTTCCCCGACTATACGATTATCACCCCTTAAGCATTCCCGCTCCATACAACCATAGTAATGTCGATTCTGATGAAGTGCTTTATTATGTCGATGGTGATTTTATGAGCCGCAAGAGCGTTAGCAGGGGAATGATCAGTTTGCATCCTACAGGAATTCCTCATGGGCCGCATCCGGGTACAGTGCAGAAAAGCATAGGAGCAGAAAAAACAGAAGAGCTTGCCGTGATGGTAGATACTTTTAAACCCCTAAAAATCACAAAACAAGCACTGAATATTGAAGATAAAGATTATTATAAATCATGGATAGATTAAGTAAATAAACCAATGGAACCAAACAATGATTTCCTTCCGATAAACGGAACAGACTATGTCGAATTTTATGTAGGGAATGCCAAACAAGCAGCATTTTATTACCAAACAGCTTTTGGATTTCAACCCTTGGCCTATGCCGGACTAGAAACCGGTTTAAGCGACAGGGCGAGTTATGTTTTGCGCCAGGGAAAAATTACGCTTGTTTTCACAACAGCGCTGATTCCTGAGCACGAAATTGCACAGCATTGCAACCTACATGGCGATGGTGTTAAAATGGTTGCCCTTTGGGTAGATGACGCCCGAAAATCTTGGGAAGAAACAACAAAAAGGGGTGCTCAATCCTTTCAAGAACCTGAAGTCCTCACTGATAAACATGGTGAAGTAGTTGTCTCCGGCATTCACACTTATGGCGAAACGATACATCTTTTTGTTGAGCGTAAAAACTATTCCGGTGTTTTCCTGCCGGGATATCGTGCCTGGAAACCTGAATACAAAACAGAAGAAACAGGCCTGAAATATATCGATCATATGGTGGGAAATGTCGATTGGGGACAAATGAATACCTGGGTAGATTTTTATGCCAATGTTATGGGATTCAGTCAATTGGTTTCTTTTGACGATAAAGACATCTCCACAGAATATACCGCCTTGATGAGCAAGGTGATGAGCAATGGCAATGGCCGGATTAAATTCCCAATCAATGAACCCGCTGAGGGCAAGAAAAAATCGCAAATTGAAGAATATATTGATTTTTATCATGGTTCGGGTGTACAGCATATTGCTATGGCCACGGATAATATCCTGAAAACGGTCTCCGACTTACGCAAAAGGGGCATTGAATTCCTTATTGTTCCTGATTCCTATTACGATACGCTTAGAGAAAGGGTTGGCGCGATCGATGAAGAGCTGGAAGCCTTGAAATCATTAAATATCCTTGTTGATCGTGACGATGAAGGCTATCTGCTTCAGATTTTCACAAAACCCGTCGAAGACAGACCAACGGTTTTCTATGAAATTATTCAAAGAAAAGGCGCCAAATCTTTTGGAAAAGGAAATTTTAAAGCACTCTTTGAAGCCATTGAACTGGAACAGCAAAGTCGTGGAACCCTTTAATATTGAAGAAAATGATCAAAGCAAATAACCCAAATCTCAAAAGCTGGATAGAAGTTCCGGATAAAAGTGATTTCCCGATTCAAAATATTCCTTTTGGCGTCTTTAGCCTAAAAAATGAGCAATTACGATGTGGTACACGCATTGGCGATCAGGTGATTGACCTGGCAATGCTTGAGGCCGAAGGATTTTTTAGTGATCTCTTAAGCGTTCAGGTTTTTAATCAATCAACATTGAACGCTTTTATGGAATTGGGAAAGGAATACTGGTCTGCAGTGCGCCAAAGGATTAGTGAGCTTTTTTCTGATGACAATCCAAAAATAAGGGATAATGAAGCACTCAGGCAATATTTAATTCATGATCTGGATGCCGTCCAAATGCACCTCCCTGTTCGTATTGGTGATTATACAGATTTCTATAGCAGTCGCGAGCATGCCACCAATGTGGGAATCATGTTCCGCGATCCTGATAAGGCTTTATTACCAAATTGGTTGCATATTCCTGTGGCATACCATGGCCGAAGCTCAAGCATTGTTGTGAGCGGAACGGATATTCATCGCCCCAAAGGCCAATTATTGCCCAAAGATGCAGATAAGCCCGTATTTGGACCAAGCAAACTCCTTGATTTTGAATTGGAAATGGCTTTTGTACTTGGAAAAGGAAACGAGCTTGGTGAGCCTATCAGTATTGAAAATGCCGAAGACCATATTTTTGGAATGGTTATTTTCAATGATTTGTCGGCCAGGGATATCCAAAAATGGGAATACGTTCCTTTAGGACCCTTTCTCGGTAAGAATTTTGGGAGCGTTATTTCTCCATGGATTGTACCCCTTGAAGCACTGGAGCCATTCAGAACATCGGGGCCGGAGCAAGAGCCCGAAGTGCTGCCTTATTTAAAACTTGAAGGCGAAAATACTTTTGATATCCATCTTGATGTTTCTTTGCAACCTAATAAAGGTATTGAAAATCAAATATGTACATCAAACTTCAAATACCTTTACTGGAATATGGCGCAACAGTTGGCCCATCATACGGTGAATGGTTGCAATATGAACAGCGGCGATATGTGTGCCAGTGGAACCATAAGCGGTCCAGCACCAAATGAATTTGGCAGTATGCTGGAGTTAAGTTGGGGCGGAAAAAATACAATCACCCTGAATGATGGTTCCGAACGCAAATTTATTCACGATGATGATACAATAATTATGCGTGCCTGGAGTGAAAAAGACGGAATTCGCATTGGTTTTGGTGAAAGCAGGTGCAAAATCCTTGCTGCAAAATAATACCCACCTCCCGCTCCTATGTCCTGAGCGGTCATGGATGTAGATAAAGCGGGAGGTGTTTTTTTTTAAAACAACATTATTATGAAGATGAAAAGTATTTCGATGGAGCAATTGGCAATGCCCCAATTACACCGTATTTTATTGGGAGCTATTGCCCCAAGACCTATTGCTTTCGCGAGTACTGTTGATAAAAACGGAATCGTAAACTTATCGCCATTCAGTTTTTTCAATGCCTTTGGAGTAAATCCTACAACATTGATATTCAGCCCTTCAAGACGAGGGCGCGACAATACGGTAAAGCATACCTATGAAAATATTAAGGAAATTCCTGAGGTTGTAATTAATGTTGTCAGTTTTGATATTGTGGAACAAATGAGCCTCGCTTCCGCTGAATACCCAAAAGGCGTTGATGAATTTCTTAAAGCGGGCCTTACTCCTATCGCTTCGGAAAAAATCAGGCCGCCACGTGTTCTGGAATCCCCAGTACAATTCGAATGCCGTGTGCGCGAAGTGATCGAAACCGGAGACAAAGGTGGTGCGGCAAATCTAATTATTTGTGAAGTTTTGCAGATCCATTTGCATGAAAATATTTTGGATGCCAATGGGGAAATAAACAATGAAAAAATTAATCTGGTCGGAAGGCTTGGTGGTGATTTATATTGCCATACAACAGGCAGTGCTGCTTTTTCCATTCAAAAGCCTATTGGTAAAAATTGCATCGGTATTGATCAATTGCCCGAAAATATTCGTTTTAGCAAATCACTCACTGGCAATGAATTAGGCAAAATGGGGAATTTGGAAAACCTTCCACAGCCTGCTGAACTAAAGGCGATAAAAATAAAATATCCATCTTTGGATGCTGAGATGGCGGTAAACAGGGCGAAAAAACTCCTGACTGAAAATCAATCTTTTGAGGCTCTCTGCCTTCTAATGGCTGCTTATTAACTGTAATTTTCGCCCCTAATCATTTTTGGATTTTGTTTTCACAAATAGTGCCACAATAGCAGAAGTAATAATACCCATAATTGGCGCAGCTATAAGGCTTTGAATGATATAATTATTTAGATTAAAATAGGCTTCCGCTGCATCCTGCTCCATTAATCCGGTGGAAACGCTATAAGCAATTACATTATTAAAATAATCGGGTGTGATTATGGTGGCCGTTATAAATTGGGTTAACGGACTTAATACAGTAACAATAAGCGAAATAACAAGGCCTGTAATAAATCCCTGCTTATAGCTCATGCTGCCTCCGTAATCATTTTTCCGCTTATCGCGCAATGCAGAAACATAGATAGCAATTGCAGGCAGAACAAATAAATTTGTGAGATAAGGATGCAAATCAATATGTGCATCATGCAAGCCAGCAAGTCGTTCCAGCAACATCCATAATAATCCGGCAAGGGCAAAAATAATTCCCCATTTCAATTCTATTTTTATGTTTTTCATTATTTGCGTTTTATGTTTTGTTCATAAAGATTGATCCATTCTTGAGGAGTCATTTTTGATGCCAATACACCAATAAGCTGATAAGGGATTTCTTGCTTTGGCTTAAAACGAATGCAGCTCTTACCCATATCGATTTTTTTTGCACCCACTTTTTTATATTCGTCCAAAAACCAGCCCATCAGAATTTTATCTGTATAAATACCCATATGATAGAGTGCTATATGATTCTTTTGCGATGCAATATGAATAAATGGTAAAGGCGATTCCGGTTTCGCATGATAACCTGCAGGATAAAGCGAATGGGGCACATCAAATGCAATCATCCCATAACTCATTCCTTCCTGAAATCCTTCTGGCAAATGATCTTTTATTGCTGCCCTTAATTTGCTTATTATTAACTGACGATCTTCTGGTAATTGCTCAATATATTCTTCCGGATTTGTTGCTTTTGAAGTCATAAAATTTAGTTTTAATCAAGGACTACTACTAAAAACAAAGCAGACAAATATTTGTTTAATAACGAAATTGATAGATAAAGCTATAGTTTAGATAAGCTTATTTAAAACTTTTATAATAAGGATATTATATTTTAAAAAATAACAAAGGTTTTTTACTTTTGCCATATCACAAACCAAGTCCCCTCTCTTGTATTGAGCCAAACGAAAAACGCCTCCACTCCTATTCTGGCAATGGATTAATTGTTCTGAAGCAAGCTTAGCCAAGGCAAAAATTACAGATAACTGATAGAGGCTTTTGCGAATATTTTTTTTGCTGTAAGGCAAGTTTAAATACTGGCGATAGAGTTTGTTTATCTGATCATCTATTACTCTTACGCTCTTTTTCATATCAGTTGTATTTGTGAACAAACTCTGCTGCCCTTCCACAGAGTCTTTATAGATATCAAAAAGATCGTTAATCAACTGAATTAGGGAACCAAGCCTATGAACGGCATCCCTTTCTCCGGCAAGCAAAGGATGGCTGAGTTGCAGGCGCAGCAATAATGTAGATGCACCACCTTTATTGTATGTAATTTTTAATAATTCTTTTTCAGATAACTTTTCTGTCTGAAACTGCTTTATACTCTCATCCTGTGCGTTTAAGACATCTTGAAGCACATCAAATACTTCCGGATTCTTTTGTTCCGAAAGACTCTTAAAAAGAAAACGTGCATAAATCAGAGTAAGGTTATCTGTGGGTTCATTGGCACGGAGCGTCTGTATAATTTCTTTAGAAGAAAGCTTTGCCTCATCTGTAAAATCATCGATAAAGGGCGTTATTGCCGCGAGATAAATACAATTTTGCTGCTCCTTTTTATTGGGTTTTTCGCCTCTAAGCGTACAAAAACTATTGAAAACAAAGCTATTGATAAATGTATATGCTTTGATGCGCTTGAGCTTCCCTGCATCAATAGGTGCATTATTTGTACCGGGAAGCTTTTGCAATTGTCGCAGCAAATGCCGTGTTTCTCTTCTACTGCGAAAATACACGCCGGCTGCTAGCGTCAGGTAGAGATAGATTATGTGAAAAAATTCTTTCAAGACATTCTATACATTTAAATCAGTAGCAGAGGATTAAAAACCCTTCATCTGAAGAGCTTTTCTGTCAGCTGTTGTTTAATAAGCAAATATAGGTGATCTGACAAAACTAGCCCTTGTTTTGCTGTATGTATAATGGAAAAAATAAAAACAGCAAACAAAATATTGCTGTTTTTAATGCATCTAGGTAAGCGGCGAGAAAAAATGAATGAAGTCAAACCGTGAGTTCGAATCTACAGCAAATCACGTAATGCTCAGTCTGTTAGCCTGACACAGCAAAACCCAATGCAACGCATTGGGTTATAATAATTAAGAATAAAGGCAGGCTATACGTCTGCAACAATCCGCTTTTCCCGATTGTATAGGCCAGCACATACCTTTATGAATTGGACCTAATAATTTTGTTTTTATTGCAGAAGCAGCATTTCCGATAATAAGTTGATTTACAGAGCTATAAACAAGAGGATAATACTGCATCCATAACAATAAATAAATCTGTGATTTCTGGATTTTTATTTGTAATTTTGGAAGCAAAGTAGGGTTTGAACATTATTTTCAATCAAAAAAAAGCATTATGAAAAATCAAAATTTTATGAAAACACATCTTACATCCATCATTTTGGGCCTTTTGATATTTGGCCTATCCCATACGGTTTCAGCACAGTTTGGTGGTGGAACGGGGACAGCAGGAGATCCATATCTTATCAGTACTCCTGCTCATTTAAATGCTATCAGGGGCGCTCTCTATCTACCCAAATACTATAGACAAACTGCAAACATTGATTTGAATGTTTCCCCATATAATACTGGGGACGGATGGAATCCAATTGGTGATGATTCGGATGGGAACAGGTTTACAGGAAATTACAATGGAAATGGGTTCACCATTTCAGGCCTAACAATCAACCGACCCACTGAAGGAGAGGTTGGCTTGTTTGGTTGCATTGGATTAGGTACGGCAGCTAATCCGGTGGTGATAAGGAAAGTAGTGTTGATTAGTGTGGGTAACGTTACGGGAGCTCGTGGAACCGGTAGCTTGGTTGGCCGAGTGCGGGGTAATGTTTATACACTGATTGAAAACTGTTCTACTTCCGGAAATGGAACTGTGAGTGGTAATGGTGCAACCGGTGGTTTGGTGGGAGCTAATAATAGCGCTCGAGAAACACCTGGCGGAACAGATAACCCAACCTTATCACAAAGTTGGGCCAATATTGCGGTACTGGCTGTAACTGGGGGTGGCGGTGATAAAATTGGTGGCCTTGTGGGTTGTAATCAGAAAGGTAACACGATAAATTGTTATGCCAGAGGATCTGTTACGACACCTGCGTCAGGAACTTTTGAAAGAGTTGGCGGTCTGGCTGGATGTACCGACTTACGAGGAACAATCATAAATAGCTTTTCCACAGGATTAGTAACCAAAGGTAGTAACACGGTCACGCGTGTCGGTGGATTGGTTGGATATCTTGGCACGGGAGGTAATAGGGGTGTTGTAACCGATTCCTATTGGGATAAGACAACCTCAGGACAAACAACATCAGCGGCAGGAACCGGCTATACAAATGCAGAGATGAAAGTACAAGCCAATTTTACCGGATTTGATTTCACCCTTGTTTGGAATATTGATGGAACAACTAATGACGGATATCCGTATCTTTTAAATACCGGAGTTACTACCTATAACTACTGGACAGGTGCTAATGGCACAACCTGGACTAACACAGGTAACTGGAGTGCTGGCAGACTACCCATTGCAACAGATATCGCAGTAATTCCCTCTAATCTCACAAATTACCCAATTATCACCTCAACTGAAGACATTACAGCAACAGCTAAAATTTTGGATATTCTTACGACAAACCCCTCGAGTACGAGTGATGGCAAGATTACCATAAATCCTCTGGGGAAATTTACAGTTGTTGGAGATCTTCGGAGTGAAACAACAGGTATTCTAATTGAATCTGATGCTAGCGGAACAGGTTCGTTGATACAAGATGCCGAAAGAGTATATGCGACTGTACAGCGTTATTTAACGGAAGGAATATGGCACTATATTTCAGCTCCTGTCAATGATACAAGAGTGTTTAATGTATTTCTTGGTTTAACTGCGGGGGTAAATAACGACCAATTTTATTGGTGGGATGAAGACGGTGTGGATAATGGTTCTGTCGGAATTTGGTTTGATATTTTGAATACCCCTACTGGAATTTCTTATACTCTTAATAGCTTTGTGTCCTCTCAAGGATATGCAATCAGCTATAGCGGTACAGAAAATACGGCGATTAGTTTTGAAGGGACGCTATATACCTCTGACCAAAGTATCTCCCTTACCAAAACAGATGGCAGTACCAATGAAGGATCAAATATGGTGGGGAATCCATTTTGCTCAACAATAGCGCTAAATTCAGCTGCAGCTGCAACCGATAACTTTATCACACAGAATACCGCCGCATTAGATGATAACTATGAAGCGGTCTATTTATGGGATGAAGGTAATGATTGGGTCTATCCTAGAAACAGCGATTATATAACTATATCCAACTCTACTGAAGAAGCAACCTATGCCGCGCCAGGGCAAGCGTTTATGGTTCAGGCAGCCAGTGATATCTCCTTAAGCTTTAATACCAGCATCAGGAAACATGGTACAGCTACTTTTTATAAAAACAGTAATGCAAATGAACGCAAAGGTTTAGTTCTACTTGTAAACAATTCAGAAAATCTTAGTAATAGTACGGAGGTACTGTTTATGTCAGGAATGACCAAAGGCCTTGATCCATCTTATGATGCCGGAAAGATGAAAGGAAATCCAAATATCGCTCTTTACACAAGACTACTTGAAGACAATGGTGTAGACTTCGCTATTCAAGCACTCCCCACTGAAGGGATAACAGAGTTTGTAATTCCTGTAGGCGTAGACGTTGCCGAAGCAAGAGAGTTCAGCTTTTCAGCAACACAAGAAAATCTGGACAACTACAATATTATTCTTGAAGACCGACAGGAAAATACTTTTACCGATCTCAGTCAGGAAGACTATTCTGCCACCATCAGCGAAAGCGGCACAGGACGATTTTATCTTCATTTTAAAGATGCTACCGCTATTGATGAAATCACAAACGAAACCAAGATTACTTTTAGGGTGATGGATGGGAAGATACTGATTCAAAATCCGGAAGAGGAAAGTGGCACAATGAGCCTGATCAATAGTACAGGACAGATGCTTGATGAGCAACAACTATATGGCAGCAATCAGGTATTGAATGCAAATTATGCCAAGGGCGTATATTTGATTGCCATACAAACAGAAAAAGCGACGGTAAGCAAGAAAGTGTTTATAAAATAAATGAGGTGTTTCATTGAGGACTAAGGTTAAGGAATGAAATTCAGTATATTTCGATAACTGTTGTTTTAGATTTCTCCTTCGGTCATTTTTGATAATTTAATAAATATTGATTTCAGCAAAGAACATAAAACACTGTCATAAAGGATAATGACCTCAGTCGAAAAGACAATATGGAAAAATATTGATAGAAAAAAGGGCGAGCGGACTCAATAATTTTTAAATAAATATGTCCGCTCGCCCCTTTTGTCTGTTCACGAACGAATCCTGTCTTTTCGACCAAGGGGTCGAAACGTAGTGGAGATCCTGCGGGAGAAATCTAGATATCTATATAACAAATGATTAGAAGAAGCATTTATTTGAACACCTCCAAAATAAAAACTTATCTGAATAGATCATATTTATAAGCAAAACCTAGCTAGTCAACCATTTCAAGGCAGCTTTTTCTGTAGTGAATACCTGAACAATAAATCCAACTTGCTCATTTACTTCATTTCGGAAAAGCATTGAAGCTGCAACAGAATAGGGATCATCTACAATTAATGCCTGCTTTTTCCCCCGAATAATGCTGTCAATTTTTTTCATATAATTCATAATCTCAGATATATCTTGACGGGCTATCTGAAACTTCCCATTTCTATAGTCTGAAAAAAGGTTATATTTTAATTCAGTAAACTCCGATAAAGATAAAAACTCCTGCCACGCTTCCCCAATATCTTCACCATAGATTAAGCCTGACTGTTTATACTTTATTAGTTTTAATTCATGGTCAATAATAATTGAATATTTCATTTTTGTATTCTTTATATCACCGATTTACTTTTCAGAAGCTCCCCTATTACCAATACACCCTTTATAGAAATCTGATATTTTATAATACGCTTTCAATAAGCACACAGCTTATCAGAAATTGACGGTTCGTTATTGTTTCAATCACCACAAATATAAAAAATCCATGCTGAATCACAAGAATAATTTCTAAGGCATCCCGTTTCTTTCTTTCACTCAATTTGAAAAGTACATAGAGCTTTTGTGTGCGGTTCCGATCCACCATAAGAAACACCTATCAGGGATACTATGTCTCCAAAATTATTCTTTTGGACCTTGCGACCAGCCTTGGCTTTTCGCTATATCTCTATCAAGGCAAGGATGCCGCTGTTATATTTCCTTGTTTTTCAAAGAAAACATTGGAAACAGTATCCTTCATTTTCCCCCATTCATCGGTAATTCTAGGGCATTCATCGATTATCGCTTTTCCCTGCTCCTATTTGCAGCTAATTTTGCTTCAAACAAAACAATACGTACTTTTATTCACTTAAATAATTTGAATCATGAAAACACAACAAAGTACCAAAAGGCTTGTAACAGGAATCATCATTATAATCATTGGATTCCTTTTTCTCGCACATCGCATGGAAATGCTCCCGCAAGAGTTCAGCAATATTGTATTTCATTGGCCAATGATCCTTATAGCCCTTGGTATCATTAATTTATTTACCGATGGCAGCAAAGTCCCGGCAGTGATTCTCCTTGGAGTAGGTGTATTTTTTACCCTGTCGCATAATGATATTATGCCGGATGAATTCAGCAAAATATTCTGGCCTTTACTCATTATCATAATTGGTATTCTTGTGCTGTTTCGCGGATCGATGCACCATAGGTTGCATAATGTGCGTAATAAAATCAAGCAAGAATCATCAGAAATCACCGACGATACTTTTGATGAAATCGCTATTTTTGGCGGCGGCGATAAAATCTACAACATCCATAACTTAAAAGGCGGACAAATTACCAATGTTTTTGGCGGCTCGGATCTCGACCTAACCCAATGCACATTAGCCGAAGAAGGAGCTGTTATAGAACTGTTTACTGTTTTCGGAGGATCTTCTTTACGCGTGCCCTCTAATTGGAATGTGGTGGTTCAGGCAACGCCTATCTTTGGCGGAATTGACGACAAACGCGCTCCCATGCCCAACGATCAGCTGAAACAACAAAAACTCTTTATAAAAGGTGTGGTCGTATTTGGTGGCTGCGATATCAAAAGGGGTTAAAAACCATAGCGAAAAAGAGGAAACCATTTGCATTAATGCTGAATGGTTTTCCTTATTTTTTCGAATATTCAAAATATAGAGCAATGAAACATCCAATAATAAATAAGAAGCAAGCATTTCTGACTTTTGGGATATTATGGTTGATTATTGCGATACTTCAATTTTTTCTCCTGAATTTTGTATTTCAGCAGCAAATGCTTTTTTCCCTGAGCGACACCTTAGTTCATCTTGCTCTTTTTATTCCTTTGGCCCTTGTAATCTGGTATCCTGTGCATTTTTCCGTGCATCGGGATATGACCAAAGATTCGATTGCTTTTAACTTGATTGCCAGTCTTCTTTTTGTTTCTGCTGTATGGCTTTATGCATCCTATGGGTTTTTAAACCTAATGCACTCCAATGAAATATATCTGGATTTTCTCAGTGCTGCATTTTATTTTCGGGCCGGTGCAGGAATCCTACTCTTTGCCTTTATTATTCTGATTTATTTATTGATGGGCTATTATGAAGATTATCAGGAAAAAATTGATGAACAAAATCAATTGCAAGCATCATTCAGGGAAGTTCAACTGAGTTTTCTTCAATCACAAATAAACCCTCATTTTCTTTTTAATGCGCTCAATGGTATCAATAGCCTGATTATTACCGATCAGGACAAAGCACAGGAAATGGTTGTGGAACTCTCTGATTTTCTGCGTTATTCCTTAGAACAAGGCCATAATCAATTTCACGAATTAAGCGAAGAAATTCGCAATATGGAACGATATCTCGCCATTGAAAAAATTAGATATGGCGCTCGATTGGTGTATGAAATCAATTATAGTATAGAGACTAGAAAAGCGATGGTGCCCGCATTAATCCTTCAGCCGCTTTTAGAAAACGCCATTAAATTCAGTTTGCACCAAAATACGGAACAGGCTGAAATAAAATGCACATTTTCCCTCGATGAATCTGCATTAACAATGACTGTGCGAAATACTTATAATGAGGAAGATCAGAAATTATACGGCACAGGAACAGGACTGAAAAATATTACCAAACGCCTTGAAATCCTTTTTGAAACCAGCGGTTTACTGCAATACACAGCCAAAGATGGTATTTTTGTAGTGAATGTGCGCATACCACAACACATTGATGCACAAAAAATTTAAGCGCTTATGGACAAGATACGATGCCTGATTATTGATGATGAAGAACCTGCACGAATGCAACTTGCTCAGCTCTTAAAAAACCATCCGGACTTTGAGTTGGTCGGGGAATGCCAGAATGCTTTCGAAGGGATTAAAGCCATTCAGGATTTACAGCCGAATTTGATTTTCCTCGATATTCAAATGCCTCGCATCAATGGTTTTGAAATGCTTGAGTTAATCAATGATCCGCCCCATATTATTTTTAGCACGGCCTATAATGAATTTGCAATTAAAGCATTCGATGTCAATGCCGTTGATTATCTCTTAAAGCCATTTACGCGCAAACGTTTTGATGAAGCAGTATTGCGTGCGAAGGATCGCATCCGATCAGGCCAAAGTGTTCAGCTAAACGCTTTGAGGGAAAATATTGAAGAACAGCAGGAAATATTGGAACGCATCATCGTGAAGAAAAACGGGAGTATGCATATAATCCCTGTTCAGGAAATTATCAGCATCGAATCGAAAGGGGATTATGTGCAAATCTGTACTGAAAAAGAGTGCTTTATGAAGCAGAAGGCATTAAAATATTACGAAAAACAGCTGCCCGATTCATTTTGCAGGGTGCATCGATCCTTTATTATTAACCTAAAAAAACTTCGTAAAATAGAAGCTTGGGGCAAAGAAACCTGGATGGCTCTTCTCGTTGCCGACCGAAAAGCTTTGGTGAGTAAAAGCGGAATGGCTCGACTGAAAGAACAGGTATAACTTATTTAGCTTATACCTATTCCAAAGTTTGAACTTTGGAATAGGTATAAGGTTAAATTTAAGCTATTAAAACAGATATGTAATTCCGAATTTTCCTCCGGCCAAAGAATTGCCCCCACCGAATTCTAAATTAAGCCCCAAGTTTTTTTGGAAGAAATAGCGTCCGCCAATCTGCAGGCCAAATCCAAGACCCGATGCTTGGCTTCCTCCATATTCTGCAGGCGAAGTCCAGATATTAAAGCCAATATTTGCTCCGGCATAAAAATCAAAATTGGATGGGATTTCGAGCAATCGGTTAAAGTGGTAATCTCCACGACCAAGAATGCCAAAAATTGTGTGGCTGTAGCTATATTGCCCATAGCTTTCGCTATAAAAACGGAATGAGCCTTCAAATCCAACAGTAATATCCTGATAAATACCGAATTCCATTCCTGCATAAATAGGAATTCCTTGGCTGGAAAAGCCAAGTCCTGCATTCAGTTGTTTTTCTCCTTTTTTTAAAGGCGCTTGTGCAAATGCCAGAGAAGAAATAAGGATGAATCCGAGAAGATAGATTGCTTTTTTCATTTTTCTAAAATTTATTAATTGTCAAGTAACTGATAACTACTAATTTGAACAGGAACATCTAAAGTATGCAAAATCCGCTCCAAGAGAATTCCTTCGCGAGTATCATAATCATAGCCAAATGTAGCGCGCACACCATAACTAATAAAATGAACTGCCCTGTCTAAGGCCAAAGGCAAACTATCGCCCTGAAGTAAAGCGCCTACCATAACACTGGCAAATGCATCCCCTGTTCCGGGATAATTGGCCGGCAAATAATCACAGCTCACTTTCCATATTCGATTATCTTTTCTGTTATAGGCTAACACCGCAGTCTTGTTTTTGTTTTCAAGAACAGGCACACTAGTGATAATAACTTTTTCCGGACCGAGTTCGGCAAGGCGTTTCAACCAGATTTTTAATTCTGCTTCAGTTATTCTTTCATGGTATGTTTCGCCCAAAAGGAAAGCTGCTTCTGTAAGATTTGGGGTAATAATTTCTGCGTGTCCGATGAGCCCACGCATTTTTTCTACCATCTGCTCATCAAAAACAGAATACAGTTTGCCATTATCGCCCAAAACGGGGTCTACAACAACAATTTGATCTTCTTTTTTGAAGTCATCAATAAAACGTGCAACGATTTCTATTTGTTTTGCGCTGCCCAAAAAACCCGAATAAATGCTTTCAAACTGCAAATTAAGGGCTTTCCAATGATCCATAATTGCTTGCATATGATCGGTTAGGTCAACAAAATGAAAATCAGGGAATTTAGAATGTGTCGATAAGACAGCTGTTGGAATAGGGCAAACCTGAGCACCCATCGAAGAAAGTATGGGCGTAACTACTGTTAATGAAGCCCTTCCATAGCCTGAAAGGTCATGAATGGCAGCAACTTTTGGTACGGGGTTTTTCATTGCAATACTTTTCGACAAAAGTAGAAATAAAGAAGGGAAAAGATACAATTTATCCGGCGAATCATTTTCTCAGATAATTGCATAGAATGCCTCGTGCCAGCTATTCCATAATTATAGGATTAAAACAGGCTCTCACAAGCAGCTCTGATTTTCGTCTAGCCCGCCTATGTTCATCTCAAAAACCAACCGTAGAGCCAACAAAAAAAAAATTCGGCAAAAGATCGTTATATTTATTCACTAAATAGGCGTTTTTCTGTATAAAAATTCACCTTGGTTTATTGTTAAAATATTTCCGAAAATGAGAACATAGGATTTAATTATTCCTCATAATAAGCTTAAATTACTGATCTACAAATAGATAAAAATTATCAATATTTAAATCCATTCTAAATTCAAAGCCTAGATCAAACTTCATACCACTGCAACAACGCTGATCCTCCAAAATTAAGTACTTTCGTTGTCAACGAAATCTAAATACAAATAAATAAAGACTATGGCTAAAATCGTTGGAGACATTGTTGTTGATATTGAAAGGTGCAAAGGATGTGCCGTTTGTAATACAGCGTGTCCTAAAAATGTACTGTCCATGAGCAAGGAGGTAAACGGCAAAGGATATCCGTACGCCATTAAAATTAATGGTGACTGCATTGGCTGCGCAAATTGTGCAGTAGTATGTCCTGATGGCGTGATCACTGTTTATCGTGCAAAAGTTTAAATTAACCGAATTAATCATTAAAAAATATTCTTAGGAATGAAGGAATTACGATTAATGAAGGGCAACGAAGCATTCGCAGAAGCTGCTATACGCGCAGGCACTGACGGTTATTTTGGTTACCCTATTACCCCGCAGTCGGAAGTCCTGGAATACCTGATGGCCGAGAAGCCCCATGATCGCACCGGTATGGTGGTTCTACAGGCAGAAAGTGAAGTAGCAGCAATTAATATGCTCTACGGCGGCGCAGGAACAGGCAAAAAAGTAATGACTTCCTCATCAAGTCCGGGCATCAGCCTGAAGATGGAAGGCATTTCGTATATGGCAGGCGCCGAATTGCCCTGTCTTATTCTTAATGTAGTTCGTGGAGGCCCTGGTTTGGGCACCATTCAACCTGCTCAGTCTGATTATTTTCAGGCTACAAAAGGTGGTGGCCACGGTGATTATAATCTTATTGTATTAGCTCCCGCCTCTGTTCAGGAAATGGCAGATTTTGTGCAGTTAAGCTTTGATTTGGCTTTTAAATACCGTACTCCGGTAATGATCCTCTCTGATGGGGTTATCGGCCAAATGATGGAAAAAGTAGAATTGCCCGAATCCAAACCACGCTGGACAACCGAAGAGGTAATTGAAAAGTCACCATGGGCTACAACAGGTAAAACTCCTGATCGTGAACGCAATATCATTACTTCCCTGGATCTTGATTCAAACAAACAGGAACTGCATAACATTCATCTACAGGCTAAATACCAGAAGATGAAAGAAGAAGAAGTACGTTTCGAGAAATTGTATTGCGATGATGCTGAATATGCAATCGTAGCATTTGGATCATCGGCACGAATCAGTCAAAAAGCAGTGCAACTAGCTCGTGCTAAAGGCATTAAAGTTGGCATGCTTCGTCCCATTACATTGTTCCCATTCCCAACCAAAGTAATCGAAGAAATGACACAAAAAATTAAAGGGATTCTTTGTGTGGAAATGAATGCAGGACAAATGATTGAAGATGTGCGCCTCGCTGTAAATGGCAAGGTAAAAGTAGAACATTTTGGCCGCATGGGCGGAATCATTCCTTCTCCGAATGAAGTAGTGGAAGCCCTGGAACAAAAAATTATAGGAGGTTAATCATGAGCGGACAATTCGACAGACCAGAAATAAGAACAGAAGAGAATCTCGTTTATAAAAAAACGAGCCTCATGACGGATAATACTTTATCCTATTGCCCGGGCTGTGGCCACGGAACTACGCACCGTATGCTTATGGAAGTAGTTGATGAAATGGGCATTCAGGCAGAAACAATCGGTATTGCTCCGGTTGGTTGTTCTGTACTTGCCTATGATTTTATGAATATTGATATGCAGCAAGCGGCTCATGGTCGTGCTCCTGCACTGGCAACTGCGGTTAAGCGCTTATGGCCCGAAAAATTCGTATTCACTTATCAGGGCGATGGTGACCTTGCTGCTATTGGTACAGCGGAAACTATTCATGCCTGTAATCGTGGCGAAAATATCCTTGTGGTATTTATCAATAATGGTATTTATGGAATGACCGGCGGCCAAATGGCTCCGACTACCCTTCCCGGAATGCCTACATCTACTTCTCCTTACGGCCGTGATGTGAAAATGATGGGAAATCCATTGCGTATGACTGAAATTGTCGCTACGCTTCCCGGTACTTATTATGTTGCCAGGCATTCTGTACACACTCCAGCGAATGTGCGCAAAACAAAACGTGCACTACAAAAAGCGCTACAAATCCAAAAGGAAGGTAATAAAGGCGCTTGCTTTATCGAAGTCGTATCCAACTGTAATTCAGGATGGAAACTATCTCCCGTAAAAGCAAATGAATGGATGGTGGACAATATGTTCCCATACTATCCTTTAGGCGATCTGAAAGTAGATGGCGAACTCGTTAAATAATTTATGAACTGAAAACCAGAAAAAATGACTGAAGAAATCATTATAGCAGGTTTTGGTGGACAAGGCGTCCTCTCTATGGGAAAAATCCTTGCCTATTCCGGAATTATGCAAGATCAGGAAGTGAGCTGGATGCCATCCTACGGCCCTGAAATGCGTGGCGGTACTGCCAACGTAACTGTCATTGTCAGCGATGAGCGCATCAGTTCTCCAATTGTCAATGAATTTGATACGGCCATCATCCTCAACCAACAGTCACTCGATAAATTCGAGGAAACTGTGAAAGCCGGAGGATTATTGCTTTACGATCCAAATGGTATTACTCGCCCCCCTTCACGTAAGGATATCAAAATCTTTAAAATTGAAGCAAATGCGGAGGCTGTAAAGCTGGAAAACCCTAAAACCTTTAATATGGTTGTTTTGGGCGGATTCTTAAAAGTGAAGCCTATTGTAAAAATGGAAAATGTGGTAAAAGGTCTGGAAAAATCACTTCCAACTCGCCACCACAAACTAATTCCTCTAAACATCAAAGCCATAGAGCGTGGTGGAGATATTGTGGAAGAAGTACAATAATTCCATTCCCATAAACAAAAAAAGCCATCCGTTTTTCGGATGGCTTTTTTTATGCCTAAAAAATTTGCTGTTACTCTTTATGATAAAAGTTCTGCCATTTTTGTTCCTATATCAGCAGGAGAATCAACAACATGAATCCCACATTCGCGCATAATTGCTTTTTTGGCTTCCGCTGTATCAGCTTTTCCCCCAACAATTGCACCGGCATGCCCCATGGTACGTCCTTTAGGTGCTGTAGCACCAGCAATAAAACCGACAACAGGTTTTGTACTGTGTGTACGGATATATTCAGCAGCTTCTGCTTCCATATTGCCACCAATCTCGCCAATCATGACAATTCCTTTTGTTTCAGGATCATTCATAAGGAGTTCAACAGCATCTTTTGTTGTTGTTCCGGGGATAGGATCGCCTCCGATACCGATGGCAGTAGTTTGCCCCAATCCTGCTTTTGTAAGCTGATCAACAGCTTCATAGGTAAGTGTTCCCGAACGGGAAACGATACCAACATCACCTTTTTTATGTATAAAGCCTGGCATAATGCCTACTTTGGCTTCGTCGGGAGTAATAACGCCTGGGCAATTTGGTCCAACCAAGCGACAATCACGCGCATCAATATATTGCTTTACACTGACCATATCTTTTACAGGAATGCCTTCAGTGATGCAAATAATGACTTTTATCCCTGCATCAGCAGCCTCCATTACCGCATCGGCAGCAAATGGTGGTGGCACAAAAATAACGGAAACATCTGCTGCTGTTTGCTCAACAGCATCTTTCACAGTATTGAATACCGGTTTGCCGAGATGTTCCTGGCCACCTTTTCCCGGTGTTACCCCACCAACTACATTGGTGCCATAGTCAATCATTTGGGAGGCATGAAAACTCCCCTCTTTTCCGGTAAATCCCTGTACGATAATTTTTGAATCTTTGTTAACGAGAACGCTCATAGGACAATATTGATTAATTCATATTCAAAGAAATCTTTTCTTAAAGCAAAGATAATGAACTTATCTAATTATCTAAATATTAAAATAGATTATTCCACTATCTCGATTAGTTTAAAGGGCAATTTACTGACATCTTCGTAATCTTCCCCTGTCTCCATCATTTCTTCATCATCTTCGTCATAATACCATTCAACAACAATATTATAGCCTTTGAGTTCAGTTATAGGGCGTAATTTTTTAAATAATTCTAAAATAAATTTTGAAGAGCTGGTATTAAAATACTCCAAATACACTTTCATGACGGTATTTGTTTTAGGAGCTTTTGCATACTCTTCAATCCAATCTACTAATGGGGCAAAATATTCATAGGTATTTTCCGGAATAGACCTGCCTTTGAGTTCAAGAATCCCCTTATCATAGTTAAAGTCAACATCAGGTGTTTGTCTCGTACCTTTTATATAGAGCTGTTTCATCGATTTTCTAATATTATTATGTACTTACAATAATACCAAATACAGGCATTATATACGATTGGCAATATTAGCAAAAATCAGTCAGAATTTAAGTGGCTACGTGTATAAAATTAGTCCGTCTAATGAAATAAACCTTCTTAGCCTGAATAATTCACAAATTCTTTTATTCCGAACGTAAACCGTTTCAATAGAAAGAAATGCTTATTTTTTGGTACTTGAAATAGCTACGGCTATTCCTGTGTGCCAAAAAACTGCTCTCCCTTTCTCCCGACTTCGACAATGCGACACCCTAAAAGACAATATGAAATTTGCATTACGCTTATTTATAGGCAATGAATTTATTGTTGAGTGATGCGTATCGAAGTCAGGAAATAGAACACTAATTTTTCTTTCGCAGCTTATGCAATATCCAAAACACAGCCTGTAGGGCTGGAACAATAAAAGGAACGCCCTGTTTCAAAAATGGCAAGAACTCAAAATCAGGCCATAAGCCTTACACAAATTTCGACTGCTTTTGGCTATGATTGCAAGAGAGCTAATCAACTTTTGTTGCAGACTTACAGCCTGCCCAAATTTCTGCTTCTCCATAACCCAATGCGCTGCATTGGGTTATGTTATGTCAGGCTTACAGCCTGAAAAACAATACAATCTATAAAGATTCGATATTCAAATTGCTAGAAAGTGAAATAGAAAACTAATTTCTCATTTTTAGCTTATCCAATATCCAAAACACAGCCTGTAGGGCTGGAACAACAAAAGGAACGCCCTGTCCTTGATGATACTAAAATCAAATCAGGCTGTAAGCCTGACACAAATTTCGACTGCTTGTGTCAGGCTTACAGACTCGCGACTTCGGCAATGCGTCACCCTAAAAGACAAAATGAAATTTATAACACATTTATTTATAGGTAATTAAAATATTGTAGGGTGACGCGTGTCGAAATCAGGAAACTGCGCTCCCTTTCTCTTATTGCGTTTTACGCTCACCGAGTATGTCGAATATGCTCATTACAAAGATTCATGAATTAATCAAGGTTAGGGATTTTTGTGTGTGTAATTCTGATAATGAAGGATTGGCCAAACAAAACAGGCAATTAAAGGTGATATGTACCACCAATTACCAAAACATCATCTATTTGTTCATTATCGCCACGCCACTGCACAAAGGCATTTTCTAATTCAGTCGGCATATCAGAACAAGGTTTGCCAATAAGTTCAATCATCAGTTCCCGAAACCTTTTGTTCAGGAATTTTTTGCCATGATCCCCGCCAAATTGATCGATATAACCATCAGTAGTTAGAAAGAAGCGGTCTCCATCTTTCAATTGAATTACATGGTTTGTAAATGCCTTATGGTCTTTTGTAGAAACCCCTACAGGCATTCTGTCCCCTTTTATTTCGAACATATTTCCAATTTGGCTTGCACCTTCGGGTACTTCATTATCTTTAAGTTCATCCCTGTACAAATACAAAGAATTGTATGCACCGGCATAGGATAATGTTGCATTTTTCAGGTCAATAGCGACCAGCGCCATATCCATTCCTTCTTTGGTATCCCCTTCCCTGCCTTTTTGCTGCAACACACTAATCAGGTTGTCGCGAAGCAGATTGAGGATTGTAGCCGGTTCCAGAATCGCTTTTTCATTTACAATTTCATTCAAATAGGAAATTCCGATCATGCTCATAAAAGCACCCGGAACCCCGTGCCCTGTGCAATCGGAAGCTGCAATAACAGCAAGTTCATGCTTATCGGAAAACCAATAGAAATCACCACTCACGATATCGCGCGGCTGATAAAAAATAAAGGATTCGGGCATAATTTTATTGAGGTCTGACACAGGTCTCATAATTGCTGCCTGAATACGCCTTGCATAATTAATGCTATCCGTAATGTCCTTGTTTTTTTGGGCCAGCTGGTTATTTTTTTCAGTAACCTCACGGGTACGAACAGCTACTTTATCTTCAAGGATTTTCTTTTCCCGCCTTAGGTTTTTTTCACGCAGAAGTATATAGGTATAGATAATAGTAATGATCAACAAGATGACCAAAGCGACAAACCACCACCTTTGGTAAAAAGGAGGCCGAATGCGAAATGAATAAGTTGCAGGATGCTCAGACCAAATTCCTTGATCGCTAGCAGCCAATATTTCCAATTGATAATCTCCAGGAGATAAACCCGAAAATGAAATAAAATTCTGTGGGCCAGCTGGACGCCATTCTTCTTCAAGGCCTAGTAATCGCACCTTATACCGAACAGCTGCAGGATCAATATAGTTTGGGCTAATAAACTGGAAATAGAATGAATTTTGGGTATAAGGAAAAACGCTTTTTTCATTGAGAGTATGCTTGTTCAGGTTCACCAGCATCTTTTCTATATACACATCCGGTTGTTTTTCTTCCAGCTTCAGTTGATCTTCCTGAAGCAACATCAGCCCTTCAACCGTACCAATGAGGATTTTCCCTTTTGCATATTCTAAAACGGCATCATTTTTCACTTCAATGCCTGTAAAGCCGTGTTTGCTGCCGTATGAGAACAATGCCTTTGTATCAGGATTATAGATATTCAATCCCCTATTTGTCCCAATAAGCATCAGCCCGCCTTTGGTTTTATACAACATACTGATGCGGTCTGAAAGAAGTCCATTACTGCTATTCAGAACGCTCGTACTATCACTATTATGGCAAATAATAATACCCCTGCCTTCCGTGCCTATCCAAAGGTCGTCACCGTTTTCTGCAAAGCAGCGTGCTGTAAATTTCCCGGGAATATTTGCTTTTTTAAATGCTCCGTCTTTTGTTTTTATTGCAATGCCATTCCCTAGAGCGGCAATCCAGAGTTGTTGGCGAGCATCAGTATAAAGCGCTGTGATTGTGTTTCCTGTGAGCCCATCGCGTTGTGAAAACCTATGCACCTGCTTAGTGTCCGGATTGAAATTCAATAATCCATTGAGGGTTCCGATCCACAGGCTTCCATCTACAGCTGTTTGCAAACCTGTAACCGAATTTAAATTGCCCCGAAACCAATTTCTTAGGTCGCGCACCGGTAGAAACATATCTAAATCAGGATGATATTGCAATAATCTCTTATTGTCTGTACCTACCCATAAACGATCTTTTTGGTCTACTTGAATAAACCTGACCTTTAAAGCGTTGGAATTGGATTCTGAATTTTCATACTCTGTAAGATCCAATGCGGCCCCTGATTGTAGTCCCTGCATATTGATTAAACCTCTATTTGTTCCGAGCCAAATACTGTTTTGAACACTGCAAATAGACCATATCTGTCTGTCTTTTAGCCCGCTTTCTTCTGTAAAATGCAGGAATTTAGATCCGGAAAACATCAAAAGACCTGATTCATGTGTTCCAATAAATAAATTGCCTTCATCGTCGCGAAGCAGACAGCTTATTTGATTGCTTTGCAAGCCATTGAGGATATTATATTCTACGATAATGCCATGCGATCCAATTTTAAACAGGCCTTTGTCCCATAAACCTGCCCAGATTTCAGTACCACCAAGCACTGGAAGGATACATGAAACAGGATTCCGATATTCTGTTCCCGAAAAAACAGCTTTTGTCTGCTTGCTTATAGGATTATAGAATATAATATCGCCCTGTTGGCTTCCCAGCCATAACCCATTTTCATCGGCAGTCATTTTTAACAAACGAACATAATTGGGTAAGCCATTGAGATATTGTGGCGTAAAACTCATTGAGTCAGGATTGAACGCCCGTATTCCGTAATCAGTAAGAAAATATATATTCCCTTCAAATTCCACAACATCTAAAACGAGATCGCTGAGGCCTTGTTGCCCTTTAAAAATTGTATAATCTAGCTTTTTAATTGTATCACTTTCAGTATGAGCAATCCTTATGGCACCCTCACCAAAGGTAGCCAACCAGATATTCCCTTTATCATCACCAGCAATACTCAGGATATCTTTATGCAACTCCTCTCCTTCCAGATGTATTTCAGAAAATGCTTCGCCATTATAATAGCTTAAGCCTCCATTATAATGCCCTAGCCACAGCCCATTATTTGTATCAAAAAAGAGTGATTTTACCCCACCCGCAGCCAAACCGTCAACGGAGCTGTAATTTCGGAATTCATGTCCATTAAATGCAGAAAGCCCACTGGCGGTTGCCATCCAAAGCACTCCTTTTTGATCCATGCAGATATCATTAATCTTCGAATCAGGCAAACCTTCCTGAACGCTATATCGTGCAAAAAAATAGTTCTGTGCTGATAAAACCTGCGCAGAAAACATGACTATGAGCAAAACTAAAAAGCGAAAATTCATTGGCTTATCGTTTTTAATTTACGGATTTCAGAGTAAAGGTAGTGATTTCTTGGAAATAAGCTGATTTTCGATCAGGAAATTGAAATCAAGCCCTTTAATTATTGAGCCGATGAGCTATAGTCCTTGGATCATTAGGAAAACAAACTTTGCTTAATCTGCGGCTGGATGCTGCTGAAAAATACGCCCTAGCATATCATAAAGTTCCGGGTGGTGTATTTGGAGTAGTTCCGGTTTCTTAAAAAAATACTCGCTAACAACGGCAAAGAATTCTTGCTGATTCACTGCCGCATAAGGATTAATATCACTATGTCCGGCACGAATTTTTTGAGTTTCCTTATGAAGAATATCAAGCCAGGGAAGAATATAAGGTTCATCCAAGAAGAGGCGTGGAATTCCGTCTGTAGCCCCATCACTTTTATCGAGCAGATGAGAAAACTCGTGTACGCCAACATTCATCCGGCTATTTTTATTAAAAAAGCTCTGACGCAAAGCCGGCAAGGATAAGATCATCTTCCCGTCCATCACACCATTGCCTACCATGCCTAAAATATTGCGTTGCTGCTGTTCCGCTGTTTGATAGTCTTCATTAAAAGAATCAGGATAGAGCAACACTTCATCGAGGTTTTGGTATGTCCAATTGCGAAATGCAAAAACAGGGATAGCCGCACTAGCTGCAACGAGAAGACGGTCATTATCCGTCACTTCTGTTTCTACACCATTGATTTCCACAGAACTTAGAAACAGACGGATATCATCTTCAAACACTTTCTTACGCCCCTCACTGAGTTTTTGATAAAAAGATACATGCTCTTCTAAAAACCTGCGCCATTGGTCTGGGAATGCCTTTTTTAGCTGCTCCTCAGCGATCCGCTGTTTTTTAGTTAGGGAACGGTAAAGTAAATATCCAATGCTCAATCCAAAAAGAATACTGATGCCCCATAAAAGAACATTATGAAGGTTATCAAAAAGTGCATCAATGCAAAAAACAGAGACCAGCGTAACTGCAAAAGATCCTGTTATGGCCAGAAATGTATTTTTTGGTTTGGCTTTCATAATTTTTTTTTTTTAAAGCGTAAATGTATAAAAAATGGGCAAATAGAATCAAAACTTGCGCCTGTTGATCTATGAAGCTTCTAAAAAATAAAATACTCTATTCTGCGTTTATTCCTTAACAGCAAAACAAAAATCTAAATAATAAACTTATGAAAGACAGCTTGAAGTATTTTTTCTTCGTTGCGTTCCTGTTGATTGCAGGAAATGTATTTTCGCAAAACATTGTAAAGCTCAACCAAGATCAAAAAGATGAATTTGTTCGTGAGCATAATAAATGGCGGGCTGATGTAGGTACGTCGGATTTAATTTGGTCGGAAGAACTCGCCTCCTATTCTGCCAAATGGGCTGAAGAATTGGGCAAAAAATGCAAGATGAAGCATCGTCCCAATTCTGGCAAATGGGAACAGTTGTATGGAGAAAACATCTATTGGACAAGTGCTCCAACGGCCACTCCCAAGCAATCGACCGATGCTTGGGGAGAGGAAATCGAATTCTACCCAAAATCTGTTCCATTTGATTATCCAAATAAATACGGGCATTATACGCAAATGGTTTGGAGAAATACAAAACGAGTTGGTTGTGCTATTGTAGAATGTGGCGATGATAAAGGGGTTATTATTGTTTGCAATTACGATCCTTCAGGGAACTGGATGGAGCAAAAGGCATATTGATTTGCAATGTTTATCATGATGTTGCTCACCCAATAATTGGGTCCTACTGAAAAAACACCTATTAAAAAAATAACGCCCTCTTAGTTAGCAGACTAATAGGGCGTTGAATTGTTTATACAAATAAATTTATGCAGAGGTTATCTATAAACCTTTAAATAGAGACAAGCATATAGTAGTACCCTGAGAGCGATCAATAGCCCCAAATTCAAAGAGTCCCCTAAGTTCGAGATTCAATTTTATAGAAGGAATATAACAATCTACTTCCGGTCCTACAGCAAAAACCTGATCCTTAACACTAGGGTCATACATAATATCATCACCTTTATCTTCTGTTACTTGCCAATGTGCATATCCAGAGGCTCCAAAAGACCAAATAGCTTTAGAAGGAATTGTTTTACCAAAACCCCACTCAAAAGTAAAATCGTTTCCAGGGGTTACATCATAATCTTTCTTTTTGCTGTGAATTTCAAATCGTGATAATATGGAAGCAGACCAGCTTTTGTGTTCATCAAAATAGTAAGTCCCTCCAAATGTAAATAATGCTGTCCACATATTTTTTCCGGGAGAAGCAGGTTTCGTCAGATCAAAACTTCCGGTGGGCATTACTGCTCCAATACCAAAGGAAAGGTCATATTTTTTCTTATACCAGCCCAATACCATTGGATCGACAATAATATCTCCAAGCCCAAACATCTTATCGCTAACACCAAATGCACCAATGCTTATATCTGTGTTTATTAAAGGAGCGATCACATTTACAGCGTAATTGGCGCCTAAGAAAACGTCTTCCCATACATATACAAAGCGCTGAGCTGTAACGAAGACATTTACATCGAAATTAATATTTGCAGCATCACCCTCAGCATTATTGTATGTGTTCGCTGTATAGAAAACGTTTTGCATCGCATAATAGCCTCCAGGAGGAGGTAATGTTGCAGCTTTTAATCCCATGATACCTGGCACATAATGGCCGGTTTCCTGAGCATACAGATTTACTGAGCCAGCAATAAGCAGGATCAAAGAAAATAAAGAAAAGTGTAAAAATTTTTTCATAATAAAATCTTTCATTTAGTTAATATTGACTGTATAAAAATTAGAAATTTAGGCAAAGAAATTTTTGATTATCCGATCATAATAAGATTTGAGAATAATTCTAGAATAATTAATCCCAAGCAGATCGTTACAACCGCTATTACAATAGTTTGTGTTAAACGCTTACCTTTTTTCTTTTCCATCTATTAATTATCAATTTTCTTATATACGTAAAATGATCTGTTACAGGACGTATGGGGCACAAGTAAGTACACCAGGGCCTTTTGATAAATACGGATGAAACCAAAACGATTCCCAATATTGCAAATTGAAAATTGCTTCCGGTCAGTTTAAATAAAGTGCCGAACACTTCATAACTGCTCACCCCCGGATTTCTTAATAATAATGCGACGATAATCGCGAACAGTGTGATAGTTCGTAATATCCACTTAAATACATTTTTAAATTTTCCTATTGATATTGCTTTTGCTCCCCCAACCAAGCCCATACATTCTTGTGCGGCTCCAAAGGGGCAAAACCAAGAACAGTATGGATTTTTGTTCTCCACGGTAAATACAAGAAAAATTCCACCCAAAAGTATGTACCAATATAAATAGGAATATAAGGGGGGAAAGTAGCCCAACAACAATTGGTTCATCATCGAAAGTGTAAAAGGCTTATTGTAATAAAACCCGATAACAAATAAGCCGACGAGCATGGTTCCCCATCGTACAATTTTGGTGTATTTGAATGTTTTTTTATGAGCAAAATATCCAACTAAAAAAAGCAAGAGCAATATAATTTCAGGAGCTCCAAATTGTATGGAAGGCGATTCTTCTTTCGGAACATTAAACCCAAGAAATTTTGATGCTATATAGTGATCCCCTCCTTTTGATGCTTTCAAAATTGCCCTTGAAGTATAGGTAGCACTTGAAACACCATCGACTCCAGCTCCTAGTGAATACACCTCATTATATGATTTCCCAATAATTTTATTAAGAAAACCAGCCTTAAGGACTTTTTCTAAATAGGAAGGGGTTTCCTTAGAGTTAATTACCGCTAAATCAAATATTTCCCCTTGATCATTTACAGCTACAGCCATTTGCAGTGGTCCGCCATATCCCATAGAAGATTCTATGGTTAGGTACCCCAAAGGTTCTTCTTCCGCATTGAATATTTTCCAGCTTGCTTTATCAATTTCCTCTAATCTGGCAATCTCCGGCATATTTTCCTTCACCGTAGTAACAATATCTGCTTCCTCCAATTGACTGCCCACAAACCATGCAATAATAATGGCTATTATGGCAAAAATGGCTAAACCAGTTTCTATTTTGCTTTTATTGATCATTTTACTAAACACGAATATCGGCTTTAAACAAACTTATATATTCTTAAACTGACTGATTATAAGTTTTCTATAGTTCCAAATATGGATACCAAACAGTATTATTAGTAGCAATCCAATTTTATTGTGTATGCCTCGCAACAATGTAGAAATAGTAGAATCATCAAACAGAAGCCAAGAGCTCATTGCTGTGAGCATGCATAATGAGAATACGACAAACAATAGAATGTTGGAAATTTTAAAGCCGCCTTTTACCTGAAACTGAAGGAGGTTTTTCACCCAATTTGTTTTTACAAATAAATGAAGTAAAATTAAAAGAGTAGTGATAAGCGCTATTGCCTTATGAAATGAAAGCCAAAAATGTCCATCTTGCCCCAAATAATGGGATTCAACAGCTGCTCCTGTATGATATTTTAGCATGATCAATCCTGTGAGAATCAGAAGCACGAATGGCAAAAAAGCACAAGCATATATATAAAACCGAATTTTACTACGCGATTTATTCATTATTCCCAGGTTTTATTTTTTTACTTTATGAATTGCAAATTCATGACATTGTTTCATACACAAGCCACAAATTGTGCATATCCTTTGATTGATAAACGCTTTATTCTTCCCCTTAATTTTTACTTTCAAGCGGCCTTTAAATGACAAGCTTTTTATCTCTTCATCCGAGAGCATTTTGAGATGAATTGCAGACTGAGGACAGGTTTCGACGCAGCTTCCACAACCATCGCATTCTGATTCATCGACAATAATTACTCCCCCTTTTAGGCTTAATTCTTGGTCTAATTTCTTTGCGATAATCCTCTGTTTGAAGTTCATCCTAGTATTCGCTATTGCTCGCTAAGCTCTTTATTTTTTGTATACCTCTTGTTCAAAGACCTATATAAACCAACAGCCATAAGTAATATTGGTATTCCCATAAATACTAGCGAAAGCCATGCTGCCCTAGGCTCATATTCCTGATACGAGGCGATAAAGGTTTGTCCCATAAGCATAAAAGTAAAGAAGCTCAGAACCACTAGAATCCACTCATACCAAACCAGCTTCAAAGAAGCATTCTTCAGTATATTCCAAATCATTACAGCTCCACCACCCATTAAAAAGCCTACTAAAACATACCAGAACCAAATCCAACTTATTAATTTCATATCATTATAATTTTAATTTTTAAAGCATTTATCTCATTCTATTGTTAATGAATATTGTATTCAATAGAATTCGCAAGTTTATTTCATGAAACCAGCTATGATGTTGCTCCTATAAGAGAGATCGTTCATAGCTCGTTTCCTGTTTCTTGCTCTTCAAAATTTACGAACGTGATTTATCTAAACCATATAGAGGAATGTCCCTTGGATCAAGATCCCATGGTGTTTCACTTAAGTCGGGTTCTTTGCCATAGCCGAACACATCGTCCATTTTACGGATTGCAGAATTTAATGCAGGTGCAGATCCAATAGATATACGGATAAGGTCATGTATTACTGCCTCATCAAATTTTGTGAATGGGCAAACTGTTTGACAGCGGCTGCAATCAGGTTCACCTCCCAGCATATAGCTATAACATTTTTTACTATCCATATACCAGCCTTTAATTCCTTTGGCCTGACAGGCAGCATCACCACCCCAGAAAGGTTCATCTTCCATACTGATCGCTCCTGAAGGACACATTTCACCACATTTTTTACATACTTTGCAAAATTTTGTAATGCCTGCATCTATCGGTTTTGTTACAGCCAAAGGCAGATCCGTAATCGTTACCATAACGGTTCTAATATCTGTTCCCCATTGAGGACTAACCAGAATTCCTGCTCTTCCGTACTCGCCCATACCTGACATTACACCAAATCCTACGAGTCGCCCAACAGACTCAGTATCTCCACCATAAGCTTGATAACCCAAACCTCTGAGGAAAACGCTTAATCTATTCCCAAAAATATTGGCTCTTGAATAACTCATGGTATTACTGGAAGCCCAACTCATTCGCTCGGAGTATTGCTGCATCCAAAGTGATTGAGGAATAACGGAGCATATTGCCCATAAATCCTTATCTGGTAATACGAATTTATTTTTTGCCGGGTCTGAATACCCTTTTTCAACATTTTCAAATTGAATCTTACCCCAAAGCAATTTTTTTGTTCTTTCATCCAGCTTAACAAAGCCCATATCGGAAGCCCCCATTATTCTTCCTGCTGTTCGTAGCATTCTGGAGTTTTCTTCGGGAATACCATTATATTTTGGCACACCATAATCTTGAGGAGTGTAAAACATTGTTGGGTGTTCCCACCTAGGATTTGCCTGAACGGCAGCACCTGTCCATGGTGCAGCTAAATCAGCACCCGAACGGCCGCCCCATCCCCAACAGTTTGCATCCGCTAAAGCACGATCTCTTAGCGAAAGCCCAGGAACATTATTTTGAACATTTTTCTTTGTCGTTTCAATATTTCGATTGTAGATATCCATATAATCTTGAGGATTCTCCCAAGAAGCTGGATTAAATAAAGTGTTCTCAGGGCCATGGAATATTTCCATATTATCCCAATCAATTTTCACTGTGGGCTCATCAACCTCTTTTACCCAAAACGGTAATTTGCGCTCTGCTAAAGGCGAGGCCATCATTTCATCCAGGTCCTTAAACCCTGCTGTTGCGGCACCAAATCCAGCGACACCCAAGCCGACAGCACCTACCCCTACTCCTAACATTTTCATGAAATCCCTACGACCAACTGTTGAACGTTTTTTGTTATTTGATTTTCCCATGGCGAACACTATTTTTATTAAACACCTTATTCATTTCGTTTTAAGAAATATTACCCTGCAAAACTAAGAGTCTGAAACAGTGTGGGTAAGATGCTAAATGCGGATTTTATGGTACTTTTCAACGATATTATGCTTCCTTCATATTATTTGTGCTTATAATTTCAATGCAAAGCCTCTCCTATGAGCAAATGTTGCCAAGCTGTTCAGGTGATGACTCAGGATCTGCTGAATAGCGCCAAATACATTAGGAAAATAGAATTTAGGTGGAATAAAAATATGGATAATTTCCTTCGGTGTATTTTACCTACTTTACGTTATCCCTAAATAATTTCAGAATATTGGAGTTGATGCAAGATAAAAAACTCAGGCATAGTTATAGCGATATTTTTTAAGGCATCAGAAATTAAAAAATATGAAATAATACGCTTAACTGGTATCCTGCTATTCCGACTTAAATTTTACCATTGTCCAGGCCATTTCGTTGGCCTTTCTATAAAATTGTGTTTCAGGATTCGTAATGGAGCTACGCCCGCATACTGTGTCGTCGTCATGCACAAGCAATACGGTGTTTTTATCGATAACAGTAATGCCCTCTGCTTTATGAGCAAAATGTAAGGGCAAGGAATTACTTGCATTAAGCACTATAGTGGGAGGAAGCTTCTTCATCAAATCTTCAGGAGTAAGAACCCACAAAAATGCGCCAATGTCTTCATCGGTCACCTTATCGCTATTATTATCTTCGTAGCTCGTAAGCAAAAATATTTGATGATTTATAGGATCGTATTCCAAACTTGAAAGGGCTACCGTTTGGTGTGTGGTGAGTTTTAGCAGCTCCGGACTGACTTCATAAATCAACTGAAAATCATGAGGTAGCACTACCTTACCATTTTCTATTTCGTAGCTTGTGCTAATAATTTTGATGGAGTAATTGAACGATTTGTAACACTCTCCAAACTCTCTGATACCAAACAAAAGTTGACGATTCGGTAGCGCAGCCAATCCTTCAATTTTAAAATACGGGGCACCGTTGGGAAACTCGCTGCTGGCCAGAGCCTTCGAAATTTTTTGACGCAAACCTACCGAACTAGCTACATCTCCTGAAATTACCGGCGAAACTAGCTGCACCTTCTCGGGAGCATTTACAGGCCAGCAAAGTAAGGTGTTAAAATGATCCCATTTTTCAGATCCCGAAGGATGTACTCTATCGAACCCTGTGCAAGCAAAAATATAATCATGCTCTGGGCTTATCGTAAAATCTTCATATTTGGAGGCATTCAAAAAAGTAGGCGAAACAAAATACTCTTCCGGTTTTGAAGGAAAAGTATTTCCCGAAATTTGAAATACAGAAGAATATTGCTGTTTTGAAGTACTGGGAATACTTTTGTCGTTGCCAAAAATCAGGTTTTTTCCATCAAAAACAACCGCAGAAACTTCGGCGTAAACAGTTTTTTCATCGGAACGCATCAGACCTGCTGGAAACACTTCCACCGATCCTCCTTCCGAAATATACCCATGGATTTCAGGAGAAGAGCAGGAATTGAACATAAAAATCAAAGCCAAAATAAAAAGGGATAATATTCCCGGATTGCTATAAGTTTTTTTCATGATTACATTGTTTTATTACGAACGCAAATCGCTTCAGGGCTTAAAAGTACTCTATATTATAGATTTTTCTGGTCAAAAATAGTGTATTTGTGCTTTTTTTTGACGGATATCGATAATTATCCCATCTTCTTCGAAAATTCCCCTCGAATTATCTAGATGGTCCTTCTGAAATTTGAAATAGGAAATGGAGTAATTATTTGATGCTGTGTGCAAAGCTTAGATCAAGCCTAGCCTATTATTTGGAGGAAGAGTCAATTCTGATTTTATTAACATCCCTCAGTATGAAATTTAAGTACTTTTGCGCTTCTTTAAAATAAGCATATTTTTTCAAAACTGTTTTGTGCTAAATGAACGAATACGATTCACAGGGCAAAGTCTATGAAAAGGCAACACCCTCACTTTTTCTTTTAATAACGCTAGCATTGCTATCGGCCTTTGGCCCTTTCATAACGGATTTATATTTACCGGCTTTACCATCATTAACCGACTATTTTGAAACATCGGCTTCCAATGTACAGCTGAGTTTATCTTTAAGCATGTTGGGATTAGCTCTTGGGCAGGTGCTTATTGGGCCAGTCAGTGATAAATATGGTCGAAAAAAACCATTGCTTCTATGTATGTGGCTATTTATTATATCCACTATTGCCTGTTTATTTTCCTGGGATATATACTCTTTTGTCGCTTTCAGATTAATTCAAGGCATCGCTGGTGCCGGAGGTGTTGTTTTATCGAAATCGATACCAACAGATATGTTCTCGGGTAAGGAGTTAGCTAAATACTTGGCTATTATCAGTGCTATAAATGGAATTGCCCCCGTGATATCGCCTGTATTTGGAGGTATTTTACTGGAATTTACAAGTTGGAAAGGTGTATTTATTTTGCTATTGGCCGTGGGAGTATTGATTTTGGCCCTTTCCTATAAGCTAAAAGAATCACTTCCTCCGGCAAAGAGAAGCAACAAAAAAGCCTTTTCAACATTTATTTCCCTTGGGAAAGTGTTTCGCAATCCGACATTTACGTATAATACATTAACGATCGTGATGATTGCTATTGTCCTATTCTCCTATATTGCCTCATCTCCATTCATCATACAGGAACATTACGGCTTTTCACCCTTGGTATTCAGTCTTTGCTTTGCATTGAATTCAGCAGCGATTGGCGCAGGCTCATTACTTTCAATGCGTTTCAAGCAACCAAAGCAAAGTATAATTGCCGGTAGTTCGGGTGTATTAATCTTTGCCATAGCAACAGCATTATGCCTTTATTTGGAAATGCCCTTTGTCTACTTTGAAGGCTCGCTTATGTTTATGTTGCTGTGCCTCGGCTTGGTATTTCCTGCTGCAACGGCCTTAGCAATGGATAGTGAGCGAGCCAATGCTGGAGCCGCTTCGGCTGTAATTGGTGCGCTTACATTTCTTGCCGGAAGTATTTGCACACCCCTAGTTGGCATGGGAAATCTCTTACATTCTACAGCACTTTGTTTACTTGTCGGTGCAGTTTTATCGGTCTTATTTTGTTTTCTTGCGCGAAGAAATGAAACGAAATATGAATAGCTTTTCCGAAAGGAAATAATCCGTAGAAAATAAACTTATAAATTATTCTCTGCGGAATAGCAATAATTACGAAAGAGGCCTCCCCTATCATTAATTTCAACCTCCAATCGATTCAAGGCTATCTCTTCAAATTGGGTCATTTTGCTTTATTCCACAATTGTTGCAAATTCGACCTTGGAACATGCGACAAAATACCCCATAACTTCACTACCAAAATTTGATCTGGGATTATAGGGTGTTGAAGATCCACCCATCATTCCCTCACTCCCGTCATTCAATTCTGAATAATAAACGTAGGTATCCTTATCAATGGAATACAGTTCTATAAACACTTCATCGCCATGCTTAAAATCAGGCCTAAGCGGCGAGTATTCAATATTTCCGGTGGTTTCGTAATAATTGTCATCCACAAGGTAATAGTTATTGGTTTCAACTTCCCCATTCACGATATATTGAAACAAATAATAATTCCGCACTGAGGGATCATCCGAAAAATTTACGGTAATGGAATAGGATTCATCATGGCCGGGTTTAACCATATCGCTTTTCTCAAAACCCACTGACAGTATTTCGGATGGAGGAAATAATATGGCGGAAGCTTCAAATTCTTCATCGCCTTTAAGAATACTCAAAGTATACTTGCTATTTATTATTCCGATTAGCTTTGTTCCTTCGTAATATCCATTACCTATGTATTCAAGGATTTCAGTATTGCCGGCAGCATCGGAAATAATTACAGTGGCCTCGTCTTCTACTTTGGCTTGTTCTGTTTCAAAATAATCGGTAGTGTATGTTAAGCGAATCCATGCCGGTGATTCATTTTCAATTTCGCCTTCAGCCACCAAAACAGGATTAGATGAATTAAGGTCAATGTCGATCACTTCCTCGCAAGCGGTTAAGAATATGATCAGTAAAATTGAAGCAAAGTATTTAATTTTTTGAATTTCCATATGATATATATTGCAGAATTAAAATTTAAAATTCCAGGTAACAGAAGGAACAATACCAAATAAGCTTAGCTTAACCGCCTCAGTTTGTCCGGGATTGGTTTCACTTTCTTCAAAATTAATGGAATATGCATTTTGCCTGTTGTACGCATTGTAAAGCGAAAAATCCCAACTGGATTGAAACCTTTTATTCTCTTTCCCCTTAAGGTGAAGGTTCAGGTCGAGACGATGGTAGTCAGGCATCCGGTAACTATTTCGTTCAGTGTAATATGACCATATTTGGTTATCATATTCATATTTCCCACTGGGGAAAGTTACCGCATTACCGGTATAGTAAATCCATGCAGCCGAAATAGATAATCTTTTGTTTATCTCATAGTTAAGAACAATTGAAATATCGTGTGTTTTATCGATTTTTGATGCATACCAATCGTTATTATTTATGCCGTCAATTTTATTTTCGGTGCGGCCAAGCGTATAGCTCACCCAGCCATTTAACCTTCCAAATTTTTTCTTAAAATAAAATTCAACACCATAGCTCCTTCCTATTCCTGATAAAACATAGGCTTCAATATTTTCATTCAGCAATATATCTGCTCCATCCTCATAATCAGTAATATTATTCATATCCTTATAATAGGATTCTATAGAAAACTCATATTTATTATCGTTAAAATTCTTGAAATATCCCAATGCGTACTGTGTAACACTTTGCGGTTCTATATTCGTTGAACTGGGCATCCAAGTATCGGTTGGCTGTCCGGAAGTACTGTTTGAAAGTAGATGAAGATATTGAGCCATGCGGTTATATGATAATTTTACTGCACTAGATTGGGTTAATTGGTAATTCAAGGAAATCCTTGGTTCAATATCCCAATAAGTCTGCATTATTTCCCCATCGGCATAATACACCGAGTCGATTTTATTGTTGTTTTCGTCATAAGTATTGCTCCAGCCTTCACCAATTTGGTTGAACATAGAAAAACGCAAACCGTACTCAGCTGATAGTTTTTCAGTAAATTTTTGATTATTCGAAATATAGGCTGCACTTTCATATGCTTTGGTTTTATCAAGAATAATTTGCGTAATATCGGAATCTGTAAAAAGCAATTCACCCGGATTAAACGTATGATGTTTCACATTCAGCCCAAATTTCAAGGTATTTAATGGATTCATATACCAAGTAAGATCTTCCTTAATCCCAATATCTTCAATACCTGAGCTCATAGTAGCATCGCTTCCCATATTAAAACCATAATCGTATTTACTATAAATAAGGCTTGTGTTAGAGAATAGCTTACTATTAAACAGATGGTTCCACCTCAATGTTCCTGTAATATTACCCCAGTCCATTCCCATTGCATCAAAACCAAAATCATCTTTACCAAAATAGCCGGAAAGGAAAACCCTGTTTTTCTCGTCTATTTTATAGTTCAATTTTGCATTCAAATCGTAGAAATACATATTCATATCATCATCAAAAAAACCGGCAGTTTTTGCAATTAAATCGGCATAACTTCTTCGACCGGAGATAATAAACGACATTTTATCTTTAATAATAGGACCTTCAAGAGTTAAACGAGTCGAAATAAGCCCAATCCCACCAGAAGCAGAAAACTTTTGATTATTTCCATCTTTCATACTAATATCAAGCACAGATGAAGCCCTTCCGCCATAATTTGCAGGAATACCTCCTTTATAAACAGTAACATTCTTAAGTGCATCCGAATTAAAAACCGAAAAGAAGCCCATCAAATGTGAAGCACTATATACCGGAGCTTCATCCAATAAAATAAGGTTCTGATCTATGGATCCTCCTCGTACACTAAATCCGCTTCCTCCTTCAGAAGTTGTACTAATCCCGGGCAATAATTGAATTGTTTTTAAGATATCTTTCTCGCCCATAAACACCGGAATCTTTTCTATTTGCTTCACATCGAGCTTTTCTACACTCATCCTCGTAGAAGTGATGTTTTTATCTTGTCTATCTGCAGTGATCACAACCTCTTTTAAATCATTGCTCGCTACAGTTAGCTTAATATCAATAGTTTTATCACGATCAAAATTTATTTCCATTATTTGCGGCTCATAGCCGATATAAGTAAATTTGATAGTATGTGATCCGGAAGCCAATGAGAAGGAATAGAATCCATAAACATTAGTGCTTGTTCCACTAGTTGTTCCATCCTCCATTACTGTTGCACCAACCAAATCTTCTCCGTTGGTGGCATCAGTTATCCGTCCGCTAATCGTAAATTGTTGTGCTATAAGCGACTGCCCTACCAGAAAAATAAAAAAGAAAAATACTAGCCTAGCAGCATATTTCCTTATAAAATCGTTTTTAATTTTAACCAATTCGAATTTTGTTTTTAATTATAAAATGGAACTCTTTTTCTACTCTGACTATCGTTATGCAAATGTGGCTTGCACAGAGGAGTCCAGAAATAAGCTGTTTTCAGAATTTGTGCTGTTTTTCAACAGAATTAGGAAGATGCTAGGCATCTCCATTTGCTAAGCCATTTTTCTTTTTTTTGATTCCTATAACGCAGAACAATGCGTAAAATAATAAAAACAGCTGCAATGGATAAAACTATTACGTTTTCCGGAATGGTATAACCGGATGTTTCTCCCACAAAGTTTGATGTAGAAGCTGCTATCTCATCAATTACGAACTTCAATACATAGCGAAGCAGCAGAAACAAAGTGATAAGCAAAGGAATTAAACTGTACTTCAACAAAGGGTATCGGTTTAAAACAGGAAACCATTCTTTTAGCTTACTATACATTCCGGTGAATTTATTTATGATATTCTTATAAACCCATGAAAATAATCCTTTGCCTTTTTTCAGTATTGTGGTATAATTCATCTTTGTGTTTTTTTTAGCTTTTGTTTGACACCTAATATTTTATTATTTAAGTATTTTTCCGTTGAGATAGCAATGGGTAAACATATCCGTTGCTCCTTTTAGTCCCTCGCCTGCAAAACATAATGATAGAGCTTTATTGTAAAAGCCTTCTAATCTCTCTTTCGATTCATCTGATTTAATAAGCACGTACGAATGCACGGTTTCAGTATATCCATGCATATCAGTGGAATTTATTGCTTCCTGTCGATAATACATCTGATTCTCAACACGATAGTCAGTATACTCCAAACCCATCATCGCACTAACTAATGTAGTCTGTGAGGTTAAGCATAAAGCAGTTCCAACGGTAAAATATTCTAAAGATGTAGGTGCTAAGGGATGGTCATTCGCTGCAATAAATTCATCTGAATAAATTTCCCAAGTTTCTGGTGTAGGGGTTGAAATAGTGATTTTTTTCAAAAATGGCCTTTCGCTATTTCCTGCTGATTCAGAGATAGCAAATATTTCAAACTGCAAGTTTGACATGGTCTCAAAACTAAAACCCTCAGATACATTTTCCTTATTAAGTTGATCTAAGAAATATGGTTTTTTAGGGACATCAGTAATAGAACTTACTCTAAAATCATTATCAAAGGACTCGTCAGATAGGGTTGTACCCGGACTAGATTGATAGCTGTCCCAATTCTCACCATTTACAACGAGCGATGGAATAATCTCTGTTTTATTACGTAAAGCTTCTCCAGCTGTCCAGGCATTAATTGCAATCTCTGTGATTTCGTGAATAATTTCTTCAGGAACATTGCTTTCGATAATAAGATTTGTTGTTGTATTATCCAGAAAGCCAGCTCCCTCTTCAGACAGCATCTCATGCCAGCGGAATTTATTCAATACTTCCACTTTAATATTCTCTAATTCAACACCTTTGATTTCGGCTGCCCGAAGGATTTGCGTATGCAGGTTTGCTGCGATACCGGCAGTATAATAACTAAGTGGAGAAGGTCCAAAAGGCTTTCCATCGATCGAGGCGCCTTCGTCGGCAATGAGGTGCCATCCTGTATAATCTTCTATGCCAGTGGTTTGCATCCTGCCCAATTTTAACATTTTTGAATTTTCGTTTTTTAGCATTTCAGTGATGCTGATTATATTGGTCAAGCGATTTTCTATTTCTCCTGCAGCAACAATTGGCTCAAAAGAAGTCGGTTTTAAAGCTTCATCATTTCGTTCAATTACCTGATATTTTTGATAGTTTTCATAGCTTGGCCCTTTCTTCATCATAAACGAAACCATATTCCTCTGCTCACTAGGCATAGAAAACCAATATATACCGGCAGCAAGGGCTACCAAAACTACAATCGCTGTTATAACTAGGATAATCTTAGATTTTTTATTCTTCATTTTTTTTTAAATTATTGAGTTATTCTATCTGTCTTTCAAATCGTTAAATAATATATTGCAAAGATGCGTCGAAAAAGAAGCTTCGGAAAGGTTAATAAAAGAGGCTCTATGGTAAATGTATAACCTGGAATCAATTCTGTCGTTTTTTGCATAAGCCTTACACCAAAAAAACCTGTCTGGGACGATATTCCCAAACAGGTTTTTATTATACTCCCATTAAACAAAGAACCCTTTGGCAAATGCTTAAAAACTAATTATTTGATAAGTTTTCCGTTTTGATAAATACCAATTTCTGTTGTGGTAGCACCTGTAATAGCTTCTCCGGCGAAACAGGTACTTAGCGCATGTTTGGCATAATCGTTCATTACTTTCTCTCCGGCATCGCTCTTGATCAAGATTCTTGTAGTAACGCCATCAACATGGCCTGTTGCCGATGGAGTCATAAAATTATCTACCTGATAGTCAAATTGATGCTCCACACGATAATCATCGAATTCAATCCCCTGATGCTTGTAAAATTCAGACCATCCGGTTAGTTGGCTCATCAGGCATAAACTAGTTCCTGCAGTAAAATAATCACTGGAAGTTGGCGCTTTGTCGACACCTTCAAATCCTCGGCTATCATCGGCATAAATGTCCCATGCAGCATAATTTTCTTGAATAGCCCTAATTTTTACTTTGTGTAAATATGGTCGTTGAGCATCATTGGCAGACTCTGAAACACTTACCACTTCAAACACAAATGGATTAGTGAATTTCTCCATACTAATATCTACACCTAGATCAAAACTCGCAGGTTCAGGTTTATCGCCTTTTGAAGTAATCTTCAAGCCATTATCATAAGAATCTGAATTAGCAACTTTTCCGTTGCTGGCAGATTCTGTCTCCCAAATTGTAGTATTAAATACAAATTGTGCATCCACAGGCGTCTCATTCATAATACATTCCCCTACAGCCCATGCCTGAACCGCCATTCTTTTCACTTCTGTAATTTTTTCTACAGGCTCGTTACTTTCAATAAGGATATTGGCAATAAGTTTATCGGTATAACCTTTCCAGTTGGGTGTGAAAGGATCATCAAACCTAAAAAACACTTTAGTTTCCACTTTTGCGCTGGCAACATCTAAATCCATAATTTTAATAGCCTGCTCCACACGTGTTAGCAAACTAGAAGAAATACCGCCTACCATATAACTCAAAGGATTTGGAGCCGATTGCTCGTAAGTATGGCCGCCTTCATCACAAAGAAATTGCCATGTACTAAAACCTTCCTCTCCAATAGGTTGTACACTTACTTTTTTTAGCATCACAGTTTCATCATTTAAAACTCTATTTGAAACCGTCATAACATTTTCATTATAAGCACCATTAACAGCAGCTGCTACAGTTGGCTGAAAACCCGCCGGTCTAGGGCTAATATCCAACCTAGAGATAACATCATAGTTGGTTGGGTTTTCCATAATTATTTTCTCAGTTTTCCCATCATTTTGAGCATAAACTGTTCCACCACTAATTAAAAAAGCGATTAACATAGCCACAAGGCTCATCTTTTTCATTGATTTCATTATTGTCATTTTGTAATATTTATCTATTCTATTTTTTGTATAATTTTTCAATCAAATTCTGAATAATACCAGCAGGTAGCAAAAGCAGTATTCCCAAAGAAATCCCTAGCTCATTACTGAGTTTACTACCTTTCATTTTTTTACCCTTTAATCTGCTATGTAAGGCATCTAAGGCAATTCCATGAATATTTGCAGCCATAATAACTTTTATATTGGCTAGAATATCAACTGCTTTCGGCTCTCCATAATGCTGAACAAAATTCCCATAGGTTTCCTTGTCAGGATTTCCATCCGTATCAGCATAATGCTGGGCAAACATAAGCGCAAGCGATTCATCATTACCGATATCACCTAATTCGCCGTTAAGCATTGCATTGATTTCTTCTTCCGAAGCTCCTGCATCAATTGCGCTTTTTGTGTGCACATAGTTGCAATACCTGCAACCATTTACCTGAGTTACGGCCAGCATAATTTTCTCGCTAAATGCTTTGCTGACATGTCCGTTTTTTCTAGATTTTCGTAAATTAGAAAAACTTGCCAGTGAAATTCTCAGATGTTTGTAGAAAGAGGATGTTGTAAATATTTTTGCTTTTAATTCTTTTGATTCCATAGTATATTGTTTTTAATATTATTTTGTTCCGACTACCGGTGCCTTTTTAAGCCATTCTTTATTAGAAATTTCCGCAAGCATAAATTCACTTAACTGATTTACATCCACAGCCATACTTACAAACTTATTTTTATCGGCAACGAATTCCCCTACTACTTCTTCTTTAATCATAGGGGGACGAATATTTGTCCAATCTAAATGACTTTGCTCAAGCAATTGTAATTCCTTATCTTTAATGCTAACGCTTGATTTAGATTCGGTTTTTAGCTTAACACGCAAAAGCTTTCGGGCCAATGACAGGTTCTCATTCGCTAATTTGATCCCTGCTCCCGAAATACTGATCCATCGGCTTTGATTATTTGCCAGCATCTGATGTATAATATAATTCAAGGAATTAATATACAGACCTTCATCAGCAGAAGATAGTTTATCATTCATTGGAGGCTCAATAGTTGAAAGAATTGCATCGGAACCTTCTAAAGCGCTTTTTAGTTTGTTTTTATTAAAATAATCCCCTTCAATTACTTCAATTGTTTGGGCAAATTCCTGCAACATTTCTTTGTTTCCTGACAAAACCTTTACCTTAAGCCCATTATAAATAGCCTTTTGCAGAAGATTTTTTCCAAGCATTCCGCTTGCTCCAAAAATTGTGATTTGTTTCATCAGTACAATCGTTTAATTATTGCACTGCAAAGATGCGGTGATAGCGAAATCCGGGAAAGGTTAATAAAGGAGAATGAATGGTAAATATGAAACCTAGGCCAAAGTACTACGAAATTCAATGGGCGTTAAACCGGTATGTTTCTTAAAGTATTTAAGGAAATTGGTAGGTTCATCAAAGCCAATAGTAAAGGCAATTTCTTTTGCAGAAAGCGAAGTGGAAACCAGCATTCTTTTTGCTTCCAGAACCACATAACTATCAATAAATGACTTTGCTGTACTTTTTACAACCCCCTTACACACCTCATTTAAATGCTTATAAGAAATCGCAATTTCGGAGGCATATACTTTTGCATCCCTTGTTTTTGAGAAATTTAGCTCAACTAAGAGTTTGAATTGGTTAAAATAATCCAGGTATTTGTTATCGACGGATATTGTTACCAAACGGGCATTTTCTTCAATGAGTTTAAGCAAATAGATACTTAATAAGGAGCCAACAATATTTGGCAATGAGGATGAATTGCTTTTCAGTTCCTTTTCGATGACCTTAAGTAAGGTTTGATTGCTATCCGGATTATTAATTTTATCTTGATTTAAAAAATAGTTATATAAATGGTTAATCTGTGCAATAGTTGAGGCTGCTATATATTTATGCATAAATGCTTCGGAAAAAACCAGCAGATAACCCATATATGCAGAGCACTCATCGAAAGCATGTATTTGCCCTTTTGAGATTACCATTACATCATCTTTCCGCAGTCTATGAACTTTAAAATCAACGATATGATTTACCTCTCCTTCTGATATTATGAGAATGGCATAAAAATTTAATCGATGCGGCAGGTATGGACTATGGTCAGTCGGTTTTAGATCATCTGTTATAAACTCTTCCAATTTGAAGAATTGAAACCCCTTTATTTGCAATACCTTATCTTTCCAAAAGCTTATTTCCGGGATATTTTTCATAGAGCTGAATCATTCATATTTTTGCAAAAAAAATTAGCTAAACCGCAATATCTATTAACCTGCATAATAAGAATTAATTAAAGCGTGATCTGGTATTTTTTCCTGATTCCTTTTCTATAGTTCAATGGGCTTTTTCCTGTTTCACGTTTAAAAAACCTACTAAAATAAGAGGTATCCTCAAAATTAAGCGTATAAGCAATTTCAGCCGTTGTTAAGTCCGTATTGGCTAATCTTCTTTTCGCTTCAAAAATAATTTCTTGTCGGATAATTTGCCCGGGCGAATATCCTGTAATATCTTTTACCGTATCTCGAAGATGAGTGGCACTGATCCCGATTAGATCGGCATATTCCTGCACGGAACGGACCGTAAGATAATTTTCAGAAACCAATTGCCTGAATTTTCGAACCATAGTATTGGTCGTATCCAAAATATTTGTTGACTGTTCTTTGGCATAAATACGCAGCAAATTTACCAATAGAATATGCACATAAGCCCGAAGTATGGAAAGGCTACATTCCGATTTTCTCAAAAATTCTTCATTAATATTGCTAAATAATTCATTGATTCTTGGTTCATTATCCTCTGTTATACAAACACATGGAGCATTACTTAGGCTGTTAAATATCAATAAATCATCTTCATGCTGATTATTCTTATCTGCCGACGGGATAAGAAATTCCCTCGGAAAAAGAAGAACTTTGCCATTTAATGGTTTGTCTAATTTCCAAAAATGGATTTGTCCTTTAGAAAGAAAATAAAAAGCAGGTGGCTTTATTTCGTAGGGTTCGTAGTCGATGATATGCGTCCCCGAGCCGTCTTCCACAAATAAAAGTTCATAATAATCATGACGATGAGGAGAATGGGCCTGGGCTCGATCATGCATTATATCGAACTGGGTCACAACAAATGGAAAACTTGGATCAATTGTAAGAACGGGATGACCGTCCATTATATTTACATATTTATATGTTTCTGAATAATGATGAAACGGTATATCTTCTTTATTCGACATTTTGATCTAATTTACGTCTGACATTTCAAATCTACCAAAAATTATCCAGTTTTCAAAATTCACCTGAACCTTAGCAAAGCGAATACTATAGAATATATCTAAAAAATATCATGTTCTGTAAATAAGCAAAATGCTTCTGAGCACCCCAAAACTTTTTGGCGATCTAATAAAAAAATTGGTGAAATCTAAAACGAAAGACATAGAGCACAAAGAGTGAGTTCACACCTTCTGATATTGTGTAATCCAATCCTGTAAAGAGAATGTAATATATGTCGGGATAAGATTGCTTCTTAGGCCGTTAATGCTTATTTTACAACACCAAGTTTGGAGAACCGGACACTCCATTGTTCCAGTTTCTTTAAAAGCGATATGTTTGCGATATTCTGCATTAGACTTTTAAAGATTAAAACAAATAAAACATACCGGACGAAAAAATGGCTACAATCATTAAAGTTTTGAAAAACAGAAGGGCGCACAGACAACTTCATCTTTATATTAACGCGTCTGTGCGCCCCCTTTCTATAATTCACGCTCTTTATCCTACCCTTTCGGCTAAAGGTAAAAAAAGCTTTTATGCTATGCATTCAAAAAAATGCTCAATAGTTTTATTCTCCTATATAAAAATAAACTCTATTCTGATATACATCAATATCATCAACAGCATCAATATCCATCCATGAAGTTAAAATAATACCCTTATCTACAGCAGGATATGCAATATCCATAGGAGTAGTATAGAAATCCAAATCATAATTAGCATCTGTAAAACAACTAATACGCTCCCATGAGTCACCTCCATTCGTAGTTTTATATAAACCATCACCGACATATCGTATCGCTAATCCATTATTTTCATCAGCAAAAGCAAAAGCATCAAAAGACATTCCACCATCTAATTCTGCTGTTTTTTCTATCCAAGTAGCTCCTCCATCAGTAGTTTTATAAAATGGTACAGTTGTAGAGTAGATTATATTATTGGCTGTTAAATAACCAACATTATCGGTAGGAAATTCCATATAAGAGTGAAAATGACTTTCATATTCAATTTCTGTATAGGTCCAAGTAGCTCCATAATCTTCGGAATGCGCCATATATAGTTGAGATGTACTTGTATTTGTTATGCTCATATTTAAAACACCGGAATTTGCAAAATGAATATCACTAACGCTATAATAATCAAAGTCATCAGACAATAATACTTCATTTGTGATACTATGTGTTGTACTGGATACAAAATATAATCTGTTATGTGGAATATCCTCGTCTTCATATTTGTTATTCGACAGATAAACCATTTGTGTACTATTAACACCAATTCCGCGATTCGAATAAATATCAACACCGGAAGGTAATGGTACAGGAGACCAAGTAGCTCCTTTATCATTTGTATAGTAATATGACTGATCTGTATCATAACCATCCATACCAAAATCTACAGCTAAATACCCATTATTACTATCAGTAAATTGAAACTTAAAAATGCTAGAATTTACATACATAAAAGCTCCAAATTTTAAGTCCTCATTTATAATGGACCAATTATGCCCTCCATCTGTAGTATGCAAAAGCATATTATTCCCATTTATACTTAATGTTTCCGGATTAAATCCAATCATCCACCCTTCCTGCTCGTTCAGGAAAAAAATATGCCGAGCATCTTCAACCATTGAGTGCAGATTTTCGAATTCCATGCAGGAAGTATTTTCTTCTATTGGAGGATCAACTACTTCGTCTTTTTCGCCACAAGAAATAAAAGCCAGGCTGAAGACACTAAATAAAATTACGATTTTTAAAATTGATTTTTTCATAAAATTCTGTTTAAATTATATTCTATTACTATTAAAACTATTTTAAATTCTCTGCTTCGATTATTCATTTTTTCCATCGAATATTTCTTTAATATCCGCGTTAAAGATCACATTTATGCCATGGTCTTTCATAGATTTTCACAAACAATTCTGTGCTTTAAATTCAATGCAAATGAACGCAAAAATGCTGTGGCTCCTCTCACCCTAAAGGGTGATTTTATAAAAAAAAGCAAAATAGACACAAGCTTCGCTAAACATAAATTGCTTGTATAATGATGATTATCTATTCATCATGTAAATTCCAGTCAACATCTACCATTTTTATTGCTTCAACTCTATTTCGTACATTTAATTTTGTGTAGATATTCTTTATATGAGTTTTAATGGTGTTTTGAGAAACGAAAAGCTTCTCAGCAATTTCCGAATTCTTGTAGCCTTTAGCAATAAATTTCAACACTTCGATTTCCCTGTCTGATAACTCAAAATGCTTTAACTTTTCTTCTGTTGATCTGGATTCATTGCCTTTCTCATCTGCTGCTATTTGCAATTTATCAATTCTTAGCATATAGTTTTGCAGTTCAAGTCTTAGCTCTTTTTCTTTATGTTTATTTTTTTGAACACTATGATAATAGGTAAATGCAAGTAATAAGAAAACGATTATTATGAAACCAATAAACACCAATTGATTCTTAATTTGTTTTTGGGCTAACTCTTCTTTAAGTTGTAATATTTCGATGGTGTTGTTTTTCTCATTTAATTGGTATTTTGACTCCATATCAGCAATAATTTTCTTATTTTCCACACTCATCAGTGAGTCTTTGAGGATATTTACATCATGCATCATTTTAGTTGCTTGTGCATAATTCCTCATATCAGTATAAATATTAGACAATAAATCCCCTATTTCTATCAGATTTTTTTTACTATCAAGCTGTTTGAAAATAGCTTTTGCTTTCTCAAAATAGTCGGCAGCTTTGGCATTTTTACCTTGGGCATAATAGAGTTGCCCTTTATATTGCAGGACCAATGCTTTTCCTTGTATGTTGTTCAATGAATCAAATATAATTCCAGCATTTTCGAGATAAATCACGGCGAGATCATACTTTTTGAGTATTATATACTGTAAACCTAGATTATTACCTACTTGAGCAGAATGCAGCGCATTTCCATTACTTAAGTATATTTTGTGTGCTATAGTATAATAATATACAGCAGAATCTGGATTGTTTTTAAGTTCAGAGAAAGCAACGCCAATATTATTGTATTTTGAAGCAGCTCTTAAAGTATCAAGCATTACTAGGTTTATAGCAAGACTCAATTTATCATAATAGATCGCTTTGTCTGCCATTCCCATCTCTTCATAAACAACGCCAATGTTTCCCAAAGCAGCCCCCCAAGAGACGCTATCATTTTGTTCTTTAAAATATTCAGATACTTGAAGATATATAGCAATGGCTTCTTTATAATTACCTCTCAGCTCGTTTATCACTGCCCTGTTTGCAAGCATTTGTGTAGCCTGTAAAGGGAGATTTGCTGCACTATAACTTTCTTCAGATTTCAGGAAATAGTCATTCGCGACATTATAATTAGACCGTTGGTAGAAAACAACACCTAACTCTTGTCTAAATTCTGCCATTAAGCTATCTGAGAGCAATAATTGCAACTGCTCATCTTTTTGCTTAGCAAAATACACCAAACTATCTGGATCCGATATAGTTTTTAAGGCGTTGATACTTTCTATAACCACATTGGTCTTATTTTCCCTAGTCTGTTTGTTTGGTTGATTTTCGCATGAAATTAAAAAGTAGATTGCAATGAAAAAGTAAAATAATAGTTTGTACTTCATAGTCTAATAAGATTTTTTTCCTTGTCAGCATCCATTCAGTGACCGGAATTAATTATGTCCTCAAGCAAATTTCTATTCGTGTGTTTGCCTTAGTACTTCTTTCGCTTAAAATACTGGAGATGAGAGCTATTCTATTTTCTTCAGCGTTTTTATAAACCAATATTTCTTGCAACCTTCCTTTAAAACATTAGCTTTAATTTCTGGCATGAATAAAACATCAGTCAACCAAATTGTCAGGGCTGGCAGTTTTCAAACTTCCATTTAGCTTAAATTGCAGCATATAGGGCATAAATATAGCAAACATCTGTTTACCGGTGCAGATAAGTTATAGGAATATTCTTAACAAACCGGCTTTTGGGCATTGGCAAATTCTGGATATTTCGACCTATCAGCTAATCGCATCGTTTTGAAGACCAATCAATACCATCGAGCTGCCGGATATCCAAAATTAATTCTAAATAGCTTGGTTTCAATGATGATTCAGATATTTTTATAGAGTTGGCTGTTCGCTTTGTACTGTTTTTGAGAATTAGGCTTTACAGCAAATATATTCATATTCGAGTCAATATCTATTTTTTAAACTGCTCAATATCGTTTAAAGATTCTAATGCTTTCATTGTTTTTCTTCCGGTAAAAAATTTTATGGTTTTTCTCACCCACTTGATATGTAAGTTTTTATACGATAATTTATGAAAAAACCAAAGCAAAGGAATAATCAGAAGGAAATTCATTACTAAGTATCTGAGCACAAAATCCGCATCTAAATAAAGATATAAATCAACTCCAAGGAAAAGATCAATTGCTACAATTGCATAAGCCCACCAAACCGCAGCTGACAGGAAAATTAATTTTACGAACAATAATTCATGTGCATTGACCAGCTCAATCTTTTTCCTGATTTCAACAATTGGTTTTAAAAAATCAATTTGTTGCAATAATACAACTTGACCAATACTCCCCACCAAGGCTACTAAGGCAAAAACGTGAACAATAACACCACTAAGTACAAGATGCGGTTGGTGCAAATGATGCGCGATATACCACCCAAAAAATATTGCCAAAAATCCAAATATCACCACTTCAAAAATTCTGTACCTAAGGATTTTCTGTGTGCTTTTCTGAGATTTTTCGAGTTGTAGCGTTTCCATTGATGATAAATTTAAACGGAGTGTTTTGTCCAGTTTATTATCGTATGCTTCCATTATTTTTTTTAATTCTACTGCTTCCATCACTTTAATATTTTTTGAAATTCTTTTTTTAATTTTAGTTTAAGTCTACTGATTTTTGTTGCCACATTGGTTTTGGTAATCCCCAATATTTCAGCGATTTCATCATAAGATTTTTCTTCTAAATACAACAACATCAGGGCCTTATTTAATTCATTTAGATTATCAATAAATTCTTGCAGCAACTTAATATTGTACTCTAATTCTGTGTCGTTTTCATTTTCATCTGCTACACTATAAATCAAGTCTTCGTTAAAAAAATCATTTTTAACAAGCCCTTTTTTCTCCTTTCTGTAAAAAGATATCGCAACATTGAGGGCGATCCGATACATCCATGTAGAATATTTAAATTCAGCATTGTATTTATCGAATGTGTTCCAAAGCTGTATTATTATCTCTTGCTCTAAATCTTTTCTGTCTTCTGCATTCTTGCAATATGAATTCACAATTTTATAGATGATTTTTTTATGTGCATCTATTGTCCTTATGAACCTGTCTTTTTTGTTTGCCTCCATTCGTTTCCCTTTACGTTAAAGTTATTTTTCTTATTCTCATCGCATGAAATTTGAATGTTTAGCTTATTATTCGCAGAAATTTTGAAAAATCACACTTTATTGCCCAGATATTTCTTATCAGTATATTTTATCTGAAATGAAATATTGGAATTTACAGCCAGCAAGAGTCCCCGAAATCTCGAGGCAGGCATCTAAAATACCATATCTCGTTAAAACTGTAACGAGTTGCGGCATAAAATTAAAAAATATTGGCGTTCAAGGGCATCGTTTTTTCGAGAACTATTCCCTTCAATGTCTGTTTTGCACAAAAAACACGAAAAATTGATTCTCTAGTATTTATTGTACAGCAGTTTCCCCGAAGCTCTCGGAATAGGCGTTCAACACAAAGTACATATTCCGGCTCAGGCCGTAAAACGATGCTTCATTGTTGGCATTTCGTTTTTAATCTTAAAGGTTTATCCCCAGTAATATTATTAAAGTCAATAAGCCAAAACAAACTAATCCAATTATTCCTGCTTTTATAAAGTCAGCTTTACAGGTATCTCGTCTTTTCTTTTCTAATGTTCTTCTAAATCCAAATGCAACAATAAAAGGCAAACTTGCTACAAAACCATAACCATAGAGAGTTGTTGGATGATATAATTGTTCCATTGCATTTCTAATAAGTCCAAAAAACACATAGTCCATTAGTACTGCGAAAACAAGAAATATCAAACTATTATACATAGCTCCAATCATTATATTTTTCTTTGGAAAGGTGCGTATACACAAAAAACTAGAAAATGTCCAGATAATAGGTGAAACTGTTAGCATTAAGGTCATTCCAAGCAAAGGGTTTACACTCCATGGAAACCATAATATAAAATTTGACATCCAATAAACTGCAAATCCAACTGTCAAATTATATAAAACCCATTTATTCATTTAGTAATCATCTTTTTAGTAAATCTATTTTCTTCAGATATAAGTAGCCCAGACTATATCTTTTTTTAATCAGTGCTTTTATTAGTCGGTATCTCTTCTACTACAATTATAAATAATATAATCTGATTCACAATAATGTTTTTATTATGAGGTTTTCCTTCGGTGATTTTTGGTAATAAACGGTCCTAGACAACTCGTCTTGCTAAAGCGTTTCTACCTCGCCAGTTTTATATCAAAAACAGCATGGCCAAGGATTTTCGTCCTTGGCCATGCGCTACTGTATTTTATTATTTGTTCCTTTCTGGATATTTTGCATCCATGAGCACCCAAAAACCTATGAATAAACCAGAGCGTCTATTTTAATCCAGCAAAAAAGATGCTATAACATTTAGCCTTTTATATTTTCCGGAATACCATTGCGCTTCGGTTAATATTGTAGATTTTAATTTTCCAGGAACCATCTTCTGCTTTATATGCCGGATAAATGGTTTCGGAATCGAGCCTGCCATGTCCACCAAATGCAGGGGCATCGCTACTGAAAACAACCTTATAATTCCCTTCTGTAGGAACAGGCATTTCGTAATTTTCAGGCGAATTATTGATATGGAAATTAAATACAAACACCAATCCATTGCGCTCAAAAACAATGGTTTTATGCCAATCGTCCATCCAAAGTTGTCGTGGGAAACCGGCATTCAGAATATCATTTTCGCGGATGATTTGGAGCATTTCCCGATCAAAATCATTCAGGAAATGATATTTCAGTTTTGGGTCATCAACGAGCGACCATTGACGGCGGGCGTACCAATAGCTCCAGTTATTTCCTTCACGCGGAAAGTCAATCCATTCCGGATGGCCAAATTCATTTCCCATAAAGTTCAACCATGCTTCGCCACCGAGGCTAATCGTAAAGAAACGGATCATTTTATGCAATGCGATCCCACGTTCTATAGTTAAATCATTGTCTTCCGCCGCCATATGATAGTACATACCGGCATCCATCAATTGAAATGCAAGGGTTTTATCACCTACCAATGCCTGATCATGCGATTCGGCATATGCCAGCGTTTTGATATCAAATTTCCTATTGACCATCACGTCCCAAAGCTCCCAGACATTCCACTCTTCGTCCTTTTTTTCTTTAAGTGTCTTTGTCCAATAATCCGGAATACCCATTCCGAGGCGATAATCAAAGCCAATTCCGCCATGTTTTATTGGATTACATAATCCGGGCATCCCGCTCACATCTTCGGCAATACTTATCGCATTTTTATTTATTTTCTTGATGAGGGTATTGGCCAATTGCATATAAGTAATGGCATCCCATTCAACGCCTTCAGAGAAAAATGCCTGCTGGTTCCAGTCCCCAATATATCCATGATGGAAATACAGCATCGATGTTACACCATCAAAACGGAAGCCATCAAAATGGAATTCCTTCATCCAGTATTTTAGATTAGAAAGCAGAAATTGAAGGGTTTCTGTACGGCCATAATTAAAGAGTTTCGAATCCCATGCGGGGTGGTCTCCCCTCTCTCCTTCATGCAAATACAAACCGGGCTGACCATCAAATTCGTTGATGCCTTCATTAAAATTCTTGACGGTATGACTATGGACAATGTCCATAATCACAGCAATTCCCATTTCGTGGGCTGTTTTTATCAAAAATTTTAATTCTTCCGGCGTACCAAAACGTGAAGAAGGCGCAAAGAAACTGCTTACATGATATCCAAAAGAGCCATAGTATGGATGTTCGGCAATGGCCATAAGTTGAATGGCATTATACCCTTGTTTCTTAATGCGGGGCAGAATATTTTCGACAAATTCGAGATAAGTGCCCACTCCTTCTTTTTCTTGAGCCATTCCAATATGGCATTCGTAAATCAAAAGCTCATCAAGCTGATCTGCTGAAAAAGCATCACCCTTCCAGCTGAATTTCTTCTCAGGAAACCAGAGCTGTCCGGAGAAGGTTGTTGTATCCAAATCCTGAACAAGGCGAGTCATATAAACAGGAATGCGCTCATACCAACCATTTTCGCCATGAACCAATACTTTCACTTTTGAGCCATGCACAAAACTTTCGTGATATACGTCATAGGGCAGAAATATTTCCCAAACGCCATCGTCTTTCCGTGTCATTCTGTGGCTATGACGATGCCAGTCGTTAAAATCGCCGAAAAAATACAAATCCCTTGCCCGGGGCGCCCATTCGCGATAATACCAGCCTTGTTTCTCTCTATCGAAATGGATGCCCAAATAGGTATAGGCATTGGCAAATTTAAGCAAACTACCGTATTGATTCTCAATACTCTTTTTTCGTTCAATATATCTCTGATAACGATCATTCACTTCCTGAGCGACAGGCTCAAGCCATGGATCATCCTTAACAATCTTCATCTTTTTCAAATCTTGTCCCATTGTTTCTTAAAATTTACTAACATTTACTCCTTCACTGCAATAATGGCTGTTTTCCCCTCTACTGTCAGTTTTTTTGTATCAAGACTTCTGATTCCTTCTTCATCAATTTTACCATTTTCAAGCACAATATTCCATTTCCCTTCGGGTATGGAAATTTCTGTTGCGGTTTTATTGCCATTAAAGGCAACGAGCACTTCTCCCCATGTATCTTCATTTGTATGTGCATCAATTGTATAAGCAACAATTTGTGCAGGCAAAGAATCGAGGAAATGAAGGTGTTCAGAAATCATTTCTGTATCGGGCATACGGAATGCCGGATGGTTTTTTCTTAACTGGATTAACTTCTGATAATAATGAAATACATCCAAATGCTTCTTTTTCCATGTCCAATCAATTTGATTGATGCTGTCCGGACTTTCAAAAGAATTCTCAACGCCCTGTTTTGTCCGCATCATTTCCACCCCGGCATGCAAAAAAGGCACGCCCTGGCTTGTGAGCACAATGGTATTTGCAAGCAAATGCATCTTCTGTATTTCTTCTTCAGATGCATCAGGATTGGAAATTTTCAGCTTATCATATAATGTATTATTGTCGTGGCATGAAACATAATTAATGCACTGTAGCGGTGATGGAGCCCATGCGGTATCTGAATAATTCACAAGGCTATAATCAATTTCAGGATGCTGCGTTGCACCAACCACACCAAACTTAATACTCTCTTCAAGGCCTTCTTTTCCACTAACAAAGCCTTTTTCTTCCACATTGCCCCAATGGCCTTTGACTCCATCGCGTAAATCATCCGAAAATGCAGCAATTCCATCGAGTTTATATGTTTGCTTTTTAATTGCCTGTTGTTCAACGGGCAATGGGCTCCCTCCTGCTGTCCAACCTTCTCCATAAAGGATATAATGCTTTCCCCAAGGATGTTTATTGAGTTCTTTATTGATATCGTTCATTGTTTCAATATCGTGAATTCCCATCAAATCGAAACGGAATCCATCAATATGGTAGATATCCGCCCAATGCCTGATTGATTCCAGAATGTATTTGCGCATCATAGGGCGTTCAGAAGCGGTTTCATTGCCACACCCTGAAGCATTACTGAAACTGCCATCTTCATTATGCCGGTAATAATATCCGGGGACAGTCAGGTTAAAAACAGACTCATCGGTATAGCCGGTATGGTTATAAACCACATCGAGGATTACGCCAATCCCATTATCATGAAAGGTTTTGATCATTTCGCGCATTTCTTTGATGCGTACTGTAGGATCGTATGGATCAGTGGCATAAGAGCCTTCGGGAACATTATAGTTCTGCGGGTCATAGCCCCAGTTGTATTTCATCTTTTCAGGATAACGCTCATCGATGGAACGATAATCAAAAGCGGGTAAAATATGCACATGTGTAATCCCCAATTCTTTCATATGATCGATGCCTGTTTTCAGGTTATCAGGGCTTTTGGTCCATTGTTCTGCTAAACCTTTGAAGGTTCCTTTTGCTTTTACCCCCGATGAAGGATGTGTCGACATATCTCGAACATGCAGTTCATAAATCAGGATATCGTTCATTTTTTTAAATTTTGGCCCCCGGTCTTTACTCCAGTTTTCGGGTTCCAATTCGGCAAAATCGACAACATAAGCCCTTTGGCCGTTCACGCCTGTAGCTTTTGCATAAGGGCCTGCGCTTTCTTGAAGCCACTCGCCATTTTGTTTCACCTGATAGGTATAAAAGCTTCCTTTGATATCGTCATTGACAAGTAATAACCAGGTTCCGTCATCATCTTTTTTCATGTCCATGCTTTTGATGGGATCTCCATCTTCACCATTTTCATAAAAATGAACCACAACTTCATCGGCAAATGGCGACCAAAGCCGGAAAGAAGTAATTTTAGGAGTATAGATCATTCCTAGATCGGGACCATCATAGATTGGATATTCATCAAATTGCATTTCATTGTTATTATTAGTACTGCAGGCCGTAAAAAAACCCAGTGCTAGGAAGATTATCCATAGTTTTTTCATAAAAACACCTTTTTTATCACATGAATTCCATTTAGAACCCATACTGTTTTATTGAACGCTAAAATTATAGAATTCTTTTGAATCTCGAAGCTTTCAGTTCAAAATTAAAGGACAATAATCAATTTCGGGCAAGATATATTCATAAAATGCATAAAAATGCATCCTTGGAAGGAAAATCCGAATCAAAGAGTTTAGGGATAAAGAAAAAAGTGCATAAAAAAACAAAAGCCCGATGAATATAGTTCATCAGGCTTTTTTGTGTAGCGGGATCGAGAATTGAACTCGAGACCTCCGGGTTATGAATCCGACGCTCTAACCGACTGAGCTACCCCGCCTTTTAGCGAGTGCAAAGGTAGAAAAATTTTAAAAAAACCAAACAATTTTATGAGATCAGAAAACATTTATTTTTAAGTAGTGGAATATCAATAAATTAGAAATGAGAAAAACATTGGATTTTCTACAAAGGCTCGGCTATCATTGGCTTTGCAGCGATTTTGCAAATGAAATGAGTATTCCGGGAGGAATCTTTGAGAGCAAAAATAAATGAACCATAAGAGCCCACAATAAGCCTTTGCGTTCGTTGAAACAAATCTCGCACATCTACTCTCCTTCCAATGGGAAGAATGGACTGTTGCCTGACTTCTTCCTTGACACTTCCTCCCTCATTAATAAATCCATGAATTAAAAATTCCAATGCAATTTGGAGCTAAAAAATCCTGACCTTTGCAAAAAACAATCGGTGTGAAAGGATATAATGCACGCAATACAAATGAAGAGCCAATAAAAAAGGTGATCAAAAAAATGCTTGAATCATTTGGCTTTGATGAAGAAATACATAAACGACGGGCTATTGCAGCCTGGCCTGCCATTGTTGGAGAATATATTGCCCAACACACTACGGATTTATATCTCAAAAACCACAAGCTGTATGTCCATCTTGATAATGCAGCTCTGAAAAGCGAACTATCCTATGCAAAAAGTCGCATCATGGAAGCCATCAACAAGCATATTGAGCATAATGAAGTGCATGAAATCATACTCCGATAATTTAGGCTTGGGTTAGGAAAGCCCTAAGAAAAGCGATTAAATCGGCTGATTTTATTGGTTTCGGCAAATACCCATCACAACCTGCATCAAAGGCTTTATCACGATCATTAGCCAAAGCAAAAGCAGTTTGTGCAATGACAGGAAGTTCCGGCTTCATCTTCTTAATCCTTCGTGTAGCCTCCAGCCCATCCATTACAGGCATTTTTACATCCATAAGTACGAGATGAACATCATCATGCTTAACGATATAATCTACAGCTTCCTGACCATTTTGGGCATGAATTAATTCTATTGGCATTTTTCCCAGCAAACCTTTGATAAAGAGAAAATTACTTTCAATATCCTCTGCAACGAGAATTTTCCCTTTTAAGAACTTAAGATCTTCTAAATCAGGGCGTCTGTATTGTTCTTTTACATCATATCTGGCTTCAGGGATGTAGGGCACATGAAAATAAAAAACCGATCCCTTGCCCGGTTCTGAGCGCAGGCCGATATCCCCTCCCAATAATTCGACCAAATTTTTAGAAATTGCTAAACCAAGCCCTGTGCCCCCTTTTTTCTGACCTTCGCCGGTTTTGGCGTGCTCTGCCTGAATAAAGCGCTCAAAAACAAGTTCTTGTTCTTTCTCTGAAATTCCGGCACCGCTGTCTTCAATTTCAAAATGCAAGGTTTTATCATTGATAAAACAACGCATTTCAACAAAGCCTGTATCCGTAAATTTAATTGCATTCGCCAATAAATTTGTGATAATTTGCCGCAATCGTTGAATATCGGAAACGATTTTATTCTCTTTTCCCAATGAGTGTTTTAATCTCAGTTCGATGCCTTTACGATCTGCATTGCTGCTAAACAATGAGTATAAATCATTTACAAGCGCTGCAATGTCCATCACATCGCGATTTATTTCCATTTCACCTGCTTCGATCTTTGAAAGGTCGATCACATCATTAATCAGGTTGAGCAATTGCATGCTGTTTTTATTTAAGAGTTGCAGATAATCTGCCTGCTCTTCTTTGTCCATTTCCTCCTCAATCAATAATTGGGAGAACCCTAGGATGCTGTTCATGGGCGTTCTGATCTCGTGGCTCATATTTGCAAGAAAAGCCGATTTTAGTTTATCGCTTTCCACCGCTTTATCTTTTGCAAACTTTAGCTCGTCGTTCAGCTCATGAAAATGTGCGTTTAAAGAGGACAATTCGAAATTGGAATGTTTCAATAAATCATTTCTTTTTCTAAGCTCTTCCTGATATTCTGTAATTGCAGTACTATCAGAGACTAGGGCAATTAGGCCAATAATTTTTCCAAAGGCATCCCTGTTTGGTGACAATACAATGCGGATATATCTATTTTTATTGAGTTTTTTATCAAAATATGGCAGGGCAGTTTTTTCGATCAGTTCACCCTGCATGGCTTTTTGCATGACAAATTCAAGATTAAGGCTGGAAAAATTCGAAAACACATCGCGTATGCATTTCCCAATAACATGAACCCTTTTTTTATTGCTTAGCTTTTCGAGATAATTATTCCACAGAATCACTTTATAGTCCTCATCAAGCACGATTAAACCTTCTAACATATTTGCTATTAGGTTTTTATTAAAATTCAGGGAATCGCGCAATTTTCGATAGGCTTCTGCGCGTGCAGAAATATCCCGTAATGCGATTACACGAATCATTTTACCGTTATCTACAAATTCGGAAAGCTGTGCCTCGGCCGGAAAACAGCTTCCGTCTTTGCGCATTGCTGTTATTTCCATTGGTCTTCTCTGTTTTTTCCGAACGGCTTCCATTGCGCGTGATCGCTCATCGGGATGAAGCCATTCAACGGCTTTTTTACCAATGGCCTCACTCAACGAATAAGAAAACATTTTCTCTGCTGTGAGGTTTTGATTCACGCATATATTGCCATCAAAAAACAATATCGACTCAAAAGAAGCATCCGATAAAGATTGATAACGGGCTTCACTTAACCGAAGGTTCTGTTCCAGTTTATATTGATGGCTCACATCAACATAAACGCAAAGATAGACCTGCTCCCCATGGAAAGTCACTTTTCGGAATTGTGATTGAACCCAAATGATCTTTTTGTCTTTCCGGATCATACGATATGGTTTTGAAAAACCTATATTGTGAGTTCCATCCATTTCCTTTCGTATATGCATATCATCCGGATGCACAATACCGAGGAGATCGAAGGTTGACTTTTGCAAAATCTCCTCTTGAGAATAACCAATCAGTTCACATAAATCCTTGTTTACCAGAAGTATACTATTTTCATCGCGCATCAGCAATGCCACAGACAATTCCTGAATTAATGTTTCGTACTCATGGTATGACTGCACATATTCGCTAATATCCTTCAGGGCTACCAAACAGGAGATTTTATTTTGAAAAACAACCTCTGCTCCGGTAAATTCCACCCATTTAGCCTCATTATTTGGTGTATGGCATTTTATTATACCTGGTTCACTTTGAATGCCCTTCGATAGTTTGTATAAGCGTGTCCTGATAAATTCATGGTTATCGGGATAAATAAAATCGTATATGTTTTTACCAATCACAAGATCTTCTGATTCGAGCCCCATGATTTTCAGGCAACTTTTATTTGCATAAATAATGGTTTTATCATGCAGGATAATAATCCCATTCAGTGCAAGGGAAGCATACTCCTGAAATGACTTATTCATTTCTTCAATCACAAGGGGTTTGCTATTCCCACCCCCATTCTTTTCAAAACTTGTAATTTTGGCTTCAGGAATGCAGGGATCATGTTTTTCAGAAGCAGTAGAAACTACTATTGTATCCTCAGTAATATTTTGGTTTGCAATCTGATAAACAAATTTTTCCAATAATTTATGATATTCTTCTTTAGATAAAATTTCCGCTTGGGAAATCAATTCCCTTGCTTTACTTTTCAGGTTTCCATATGTGTTAATTGGCATCTTTAACAATTTCTTTGACAAGCATGCAACGAGATAATATAGATTTTCATGGATAAAATTAGACAATTTTTTGAATATAAAAAGCTTTTACCATCCTAATCCAAAAAAGATATACAAAATCAAAGTTAAAAACCGAATGAAGTGTGCAAAAAAAAGAGTGACCCCTAAAGGCCACTCTTCTACATTACTAAACCAACAATATCAATATATAAGAAACATTAATATCCGGGATTTTGAACCATGAACGGGTTATTGTTCATTTCGTCTTCAGGAATTGGGAATAAATTATGTTTTCCCTCTACATAGCCATATTTGCCCAGCACTTCAGCAGCTTTGCCCCAGCGCACTAGATCGCGGAACCTAAGCCCTTCAAATGCAAGCTCAAGGCGACGCTCAGCAACAATAGCTTCAAAAAGATCTTCGCCTGCCACAGTAAGGGCATCTAATTGTCTGCTTTCCCTTAACTCATTCAGGAGTTGTAAGGCTTTTCCATCATTACCGGCACGGTATTGAGCTTCAGCATTCATTAAAAGTGCATCAGCATAGCGCAGCAATCTAAAATTGGTTCCATAGTTCAATTCCATAACGGCACCGGGTTCTGTGCTTGTTTCACTGGTAAACGTTCCGTATTTTACTTTCAGGATACCTTCATTTTGATAAGCATCTGTATTAAAGAAACCGCCCATTTCGGCAAAATCAGCTTCGTTCCAGACTGTTGCCATTTTCCTATAGGAATCGCCCATAGCATCAAAAGCGTCGTAGAGCTCAGCAGTTGGAGGTAAAAATCCCCATCCTGCGATCATACCGGAAGTTCCACCATCAAAGTCGCCGGCAGTAATACTACGTGCACCACAAAGTTGCCATTGCACATTGCTTTCTACATAGCGATTCCATGTAAATGTACCCCAATCATAATTTTGAGAGCTTGTCCAGCTGATTTCAAAAACTGATTCGCTTCCGAACTCCTGATCTTTCGTAAAAAGTGTAGTAAAATCGGTAGTCAGGCTATATTCGCCACTGGCCATAAGCGCATCAAAAACAGTTGCAGACTCTGCCCATTTCTTTTGGTAGAGAAGGGCTTTCCCTTTAAGCATTTGTGCAGTTCCTTTAGAAAAACGGAACTTTTCGCTTCCGCTATACTCACTTTTTACAGGGAGTTCAGCAATAGCATCGTCTAGGTCTTGCTCAATTTGAGCATAAATAGCTTCGATTGATGCCGGAGGCTGTTGATATTCACTTGGAGCGAGTTCAACAAGATTTAATGGCACGCTTCCCCATTGGCTAACCAATTCAAAATAGAAGAATGCGCGTAAAGCCTTCGCTTCAGCAATAATGTCTTTACGGGCTTCACTCTCTGGTTCAACATTATTGATCACCATATTACAGCGATAAATCGCAAAATAATTTAATTCAAATACACCTTTCACGGCCTGATTTCCAGCAGAGAATGTAAAAGAATTAAGTTCTTGGTATTTTGGTTGGTCACCGGCATCGGCACCGCCTGTATTACTTTCGTCTGAAGGTAATGTTTTGAGCATAAAAGAGCTGTTCCACTCCGCACTTGCGTAAGTCCATTGCATGATATCATAAACAGCCACGAGGCCTTGAAAAGCTTCTTCATCAGTACTATAGAACTGATCAACGTCCATTTTTCCAATAGGATCTGTTTCCAGAAAATCCTTGGAGCAGGAAGCGAGTGCCAGAATAATTCCGAATACCGCCAAATATTTAAATATACTGTATTTCATTATTTTATAAATTTAAGTTTTTCAATAATAATTATAAGCTTAATTGAAGTCCTAAAATCACTTTCTTAGCAACAGGATATACACCACGGTCTATGCCTTGGCTATTGTTGTTTGTACTACCTGCTTCAGGATCCATTCCCGGATAGTTTGTAATAGTGATAAAGTCATCCAGAGAAACATAACAACGTAACTTTTTAAGGCGCAATTTATTCACAAGGCTTTCGGGTAATGTATAGCCTAATTGAATCTGCTTAAAGCGTACATAATCTCCGCTAAAAACCATCAAATCACTATTGTAAGCATAAGGATTTGTGCTGTTTGCACGGAACCAGTCATTGGTGCTTCCATCGCCAGTCCAGCGGTCATCAAAGAATGATTGTGGACGGTTTGATGTAGCACGGTCGATTCTGTTCCAGCCCATAATAATATCGTTTCCGAAGCTTCCTTGTAAAAAGGTATTAAAATCGAAATTCTTGTAAGTAAAGTTAATATTCATACCAAGGATAATGTCCGGATGAGGATTACCAATATCTGTCATGTCATCTTCATTAATCATACCATCACCATTCACATCGACAACAATTGGGTCACCTGCAACCGGATCATATCCTGGAAGACCTTGGTGTTCTGTTTTATAAGCATCAATTTCTGCTTGATTTTGGAAGATTCCGGCAGTTTCAAAGCCACGGAAATACCAAATAGGAAGGCCTTCTTCCATAGCTGTTGCACTATACCAGCCTGTACCAATATTAGTACCTGGTTGGAAATCAAGCAGTGGATTCAGATAAGTTACTTCATTATGGAGTGTAGCCACATTCAAGGATACATCATAAGTAAAAGCACTCTCATAATCACGTACATTCACTTCAAATTCAAAACCACGGTTTACAACATCACCGGCATTAGCAAATGGTGCGTAATTACCTACTGATAAAGGTGGTGAAGAAATAGTGAGCAGATCAATGGTCTTTTTGTTGTAATAATCAACAGAGAAGCCCATTTTATCGTTAAAGAAACGCAGATCGAAACCAATATCAAACTGACGGGAAGTTTCCCAAGTTAATTCAGGGTTTGCAAGCAATTCCGGCTCAGCACCTGTATAGAAACCGCCATCAGGACGAGGATAAAGAATCCCTGAAGTAGTAATTAACGAACGGAATTGATCTACAGCCAAATTAGACAGGCTACCGTTTTTACCCCAACTGGCACGCAATTTTGCAAAACTGATCACAGATGAGTTTTCAAGGAATGATTCATTACTCATAATCCAACCCATAGATACAGATGGGAAAGTTCCCCAACGATTGTCAGCTCCTAGTAATGATGTACCATCGCGACGCAGTGTAAAATCAACCAGATATTTGTTTGTGAAATTATAACTAATACGGCCAAAATAAGAATTCAGGGTTTTTACAGATTTATTTCCTGCTACTTTCCCGTCTACTTCAATATTTCCATGCTGTGAGAAGTTCTCATCTTGCATAAACATACCTGCTGACCATGTATTTAACCAATTATCGCTTGTGCTTTGTGCTGAAGTACCAACCATAAAATTAAAGTTGTGCTTCTCGTTCACTGTTAAAGTATAGTCAGCAAAATTTTCCCAAAGCCAAGTCATCCAATTATTCATATTTACCCTTTTACTTGGGCTGGAATTGAGGCGTTCTGAATTAAAATAATATGTTGGGTAATAAGTATTATAGTCTTTATGGCTATAATCAACGCCAAAACGAGTGGTAATATTCAGGTTTTTAATAGGAGTAACTGTACCAAAAATAGTTCCTTGAAAGCGTTCGGTTTTATTTTTTCCTTTTTCGATTGCTAATTTAGCAACAGGGTTAGCAATTTCACCGCCAACATATTGTGAGATACCATAATACTCACCATTTTCGTCTTTCACAAGATCATGACCTGCGTCGATAGCATCTTGAACAAAACCAGGTAAAGCACCACTATAAGTAACAGGAACTGAAGGATCGAACATTAAGGCATCACTAATCACGCCACCATATTCGTTATCTTCAGAAAAACCTTGCTGCTCCGTATGTGTAAAAGAGGCATTTGTTCCAATTTTCAACCAATCATTAACCTTATGCTCTGCATTAAAACGACCTGTAATACGCTCAAAATTAGAAGTTTCTTTACCAACAATACCATCTTGGTTAAAATACGACAAAGAAGTAAGATAAGTCGTTCTATCTGAACCTCCGGTAAACGAAAGATAATGCTTTTGCATTGGAGCAGTGCTTGTAATTTCATCAAGCCAGTTTGTACTAGTGGTTGATTGGGGAATATCATATCCCAGATCTTGTTCATTTACATAGGTGGCCCAATCGTTTGCACCCATTACTGTAGGAAGTTTTCCGGGGCTTTGAAATCCATATTGAAAATCATAAGTAAGCACACCACCTGTTGATGATCCCGAAGGGGCACCACCTTTTTTTGTAGAAATCAAGACAACACCATTGGCAGCTTCAGCACCATAAATAGCAGCAGAAGCAGCATCCTTTAAAACCTCTATTGTTGAGATATCAGAGGGTGCAAGGTTACTGATGTCGTTGGTACGCATACCGTCTACAATATATAATGGGTTGCCATTACCATTTGTACTCAGGCCACGAATACGGATATTTAATCCGGCACCTGGAGCACCTGAATTAGGGATAACTGTAACACCAGATACACGACCTTGCAATGCCTGAGCAGCATTTGCAACGGGCAAAGTTTCCATTTGCTTGCTATCGACCTGCCCAATAGCACCGGTAATATCCGAACGTTTTTTCACGCCATAACCTACAACCATTACACCGTCAAGCGATGTGGATGAAGGTTCGAGCAGAACAACAAGATCTTCTGCGGCACTCACTTCCATTGATTTTGTTGTATAGCCCATAAAAGAAAAAACCAATTCGGCATTAGCTTTATCCAAAATAAGCTCAAAACGACCCTCAATATTTGAAATCGTTCCATGGGTTGTTCCCTTTTCAATAACATTAACTCCAGGGAGCGTTTCCCCCGAAGCATCTTGTACTACACCTTTAAAGGTGTATTGCGATTGTGCATTTAGAGTAGTTGATACACTAAGAAAAAGCACAATTAGTATTGCATAAAGCTTTTTCCAATGGTAATCACTTCCCTTAGGATAGTAGAGATTCCGTTTCATACTTTAATTATTTAGTTATTAGTAAATTGATGGTTTGAACTTTATTAATTACTTCCAAATACAATGTCATATTCATAAAATGCTGCCTTAAAAATTATCTCTGTGTCATTAGTACGCATACAAAAGTAGATAAAAAAATCACTTGCACAAATATTCTGTTAATTTTTTTTAAAATTTATGCATATATTTTTCGGCTATTCAACATAATTAATCGTATTAATGCCTGATTAGAGAGTATTTAGTAATTTTTTGAATTATTTTTCATTCCCCTGCATTTTTTCAAAAATTAGTGTATATTTGCAATGTGTAATAATGACACTATAAAAAATAGCCAAATTTTAATGAAGATAATACCTAATATTTCAGTTGATTGTGTTGTTTTTGGCTTTGACTTTGAAAGGCTCAATGTGTTACTTGAGGAAAGAAAGCTCAAAGACCCAAAAACCGGAGAATACATTATAAATGACTTTACAATTACCGGATATCATGTTTATGAAGGCGAAAGTTTGGACATAGCTGCTATTAAAACGCTGCAAAACAAAACCGGTATTAAAGACATCTATCTGGAGCAATTTTATGCTTTTGGTGAAGTCGACAGGATATCAAACCCTCAAGACAAACTTTGGATAGAACACACTAAATTAAATATAGCTGAAAGGGTTTTTACTGTTGGCTATTTTTCTCTTGTTGATAGCAGAGCTGTAAATCCAACAACCGAACATACCACAGCTCGATGGTTTCCTGTCAACGAGCTTCCTCCCCTGGCTTTTGATCATGAAGAAATTATTGCCAAAGCCCTGCAAAGCTTACGGGCAAAAGTTCGTATTGAACCAATTATTTTTGAACTGCTCCCCGAAAAATTCACAATATCTCAACTTCAAAAAGCCTTCGAATGCATTCTTGGGATTGTTTTAGACAGGCGTAATTTCCGCAAAAAGGTGCTGCAAATGAAATACGTCATCCCTCTTGAAGAAAAACAAAAAGGCGTTGCGCATAAACCGGCTCAGGTATTTATTTTCAGTAAGGATGTTTATACACGAACCCGCACCGAGAAACAAGTACTATTCGTCTAACAATCGCTGGCTTATTAACATATCAAACATTAAACTCTAGAAAACACAAACATGAAGATTAAACTCAGCGAAAAAATAGGATACGCACTCGGCGATACTTCTGCAAATATTGCATGGCGGGCACTCTCAACCTTTCTTTTAATCTTCTATACCGATATTTTTGGCATTTCAGCCGCTGCTGCAGGAATTCTTCTTCTCATCACACGTTTCTCTGATGGCATTACTGATATTGGCATGGGCATGATTGCCGATCGTACAAAAAGTAGGTTCGGAAAATTCCGCCCCTGGATTTTATGGACCTCCATCCCATTAGGCGTGCTGATGGCTTTAACATTTACCACACCCGATTTTGGACCAACCGGAAAATTAATCTGGGCTTATGCCACATATATTTTATTAACCTTGGCGTATACAGCAAACAATGTCCCCTATTCTGCTTTGATGGGCGTTATGACCAGCGATCATCAGGAACGCACAAGTTTATCTTCCTTTCGATTTGCTGGTGCTTATCTCGGCGGTATACTAGTGCAAGGCGGACTCATTTATCTTGTTGCTTTTCTGGGAAATGGCAACGACAACAAAGGATATCAATATTCGATGTACTTTTTTGCAGCCCTGCTGGTCCTCTTTCTGATGATCACTTTCTTTACAACAAAAGAACGGGTTCCTGCACCAAAAAACACAACGCCAAACCTTAAAAACGATTTTAAAGACCTAATAACCAATAAACCATGGCTTATCTTACTGGTTATAGGATTCTTTTTTGTTACCTTCAATTCCATCAAGCAAGGCATTACGGTATTGTATTTTAAGCGATTTATGGATCGGGAAACACTAGCGGCAAGCTATATGGTTGGATTACTTATTATATCGGTTATTGCTGCACTCTTAACCACACCCCTGGCAAAAATATTTGGCAAGAAAAACCTGTTTATTTATTCCATGATTTTCTCCGGAGTTCTTACGGCAGCAATAAGTTTCGCGGACACACAAAACACTGTATTGGTTTTTGCACTCGGTATTGGCGCAGAATTTGGCGCTGGAATAATGCCCGTGCTTTTCTTTGCAATGCTTGGCGACACTTCCGATTATTCTGAACAAAAAAATGGAAGAAGGGCGACAGGCCTGATCTACTCAGCAGGCACTTTTGCTATGAAATTTGGTGGCGGGGTTGCCGGAGCAATCATTGGCTTTGTACTCAGCGATTATGGATATAACGGAATGGATGAAGCAAGCGTTGCCAATGCACTTCCGGGCATTAAAATGCTAATGAGCTGGATTCCATCAATATTTATATTTGTGGCAGCAGCCATTATGCTTATCTATCCACTTTCAACTTCAAAAATGAAACTGATTGAATCGAAACTATCAGAAATTCGGCAAAATAATTAAGAAATAAAAAGACTATAATATAAGCATTTCAAAAGAACAGTTCTTGATATGATTCTGTCGAATGCCTCATTAAGCACTCATAAAAACACAAAACAATGAAATACGGATATTTTGATGACCCTAATAAGGAGTATGTAATTGAACAAGCCCAAACCCCTTACCCTTGGATCAATTATTTGGGAAACCGCGATTTTTTTTCCATTATTTCCAATACGGCAGGTGGATATAGTTTTTATCAAGATGCCCGCTTACGTAGGCTAACTAGATATCGCTACAATAATGTACCGCTTGATGAGGGTGGAAAATATTTCTATATCAATGATGGCGGAAGCCTTTGGTCGCCGGGATGGAAACCTCTTAAAACAAATCTGGATTTTTATGAATGCCGCCATGGCATGGGCTATACCAAAATCAAATCAAAAAAGGATAATTTAAGCACCGATTTACTGTTCTTTGTGCCGATGGAGGATTATGTCGAGATCCAGCAAATCACCTTAAAAAATGAAAGTAATGCGACTAAAAAAGTCAAACTGCATTCATTTGTTGAATGGTGCTTTTGGAATTCCTTAGACGATATGACCAATTTCCAAAGAAATTACAATATTGGTGAGGTAGAAGTTGAAGACAATACAATTTATCATAAAACAGAATATCGGGAACGCAGAAACCATTACGCTTTTTATTCTGTGAATCAAGATATTACTGGGTTCGACACCGATCGGGAAAGTTTTATAGGACTGTACAATGGTTTTGATGCACCCGAGCAGGTTATGGCAGGAACATCTACCAACTCTATTGCATTAGGCTGGTCACCAATTGCATCTCACTTTTTCGATATCGAATTGCAAGCCGGAGAATCCCGTACATTTATATTCTGTTTGGGCTATGCAGAAAATAAAGATAGTGAAAAATTTATTGCACCTAATATTCTCAATAAGGCCAAAGCAAAGAGCATCGTTCAAAAATATGCCACTACTGAGGCCGTCGCACAAGCTTTTGAAGACTTAGCAAGCTATTGGACAGAAAAACTCTCCTACTTCACCATCGAATCAAGTGATGATAAATTAAACAGAATGGTGAATATCTGGAATCAATATCAATGCATGGTAACCTATCTGTTTTCGCGCAGTGCATCCTATTTTGAATCCGGCATCGGTCGCGGTATGGGATTTCGCGATTCCAATCAGGATTTATTGGGCGTTGTGCACAATATCCCCAAACGAGCCAGGCAAAGGATACTAGATATTGCGGCCACACAACTTGAAGACGGTAGTGCCTACCATCAATATCAGCCACTTACAAAAAAAGGAAACCACGATATTGGTGGCAATTTTAATGATGATCCTTTATGGCTGGTGATTGGAGTGGCTGAATATTTAAAAGAAACAGGAGATTGGAGCCTATTGGACGAACAGGCTGCTTTTAACAATAACGAACAAAATACAGCCTCTATTTATGAGCATATAAAACGCTCTTTACAATTCACTATGAACAATTTAGGACCTCATGGCCTGCCGCTGATCGGTCGTGCCGACTGGAACGATTGCCTCAATCTGAATTGTTTCTCCACACAACCTGATGAAGCATTTCAAACTACAGAAAATAAAAGCGGCGATACAAAAGCAGAATCTGTTTTTATTGCAGCAATGTTTTTAATAGCAAGCAAAGAGTTTCAGGAAATTTGCGCGATATCAGGAAAGACCGAAGAAGCCAAACCAATTCAGGATGCACAAATAAAGATGGAAAACAGCATTAAAAATCATGGCTGGGATGGCGATTGGTTTTTACGCGCCTATGACTATTTTGGAGAAAAAGTAGGAAGTCATGAAAATGAAGAAGCGCAAATATTTATTGAACCTCAGGGTTTTTGCATCATGGCTGGTATGGGTTTAGAGGATGGCCGTGCACAAAAAGCGCTCCAATCTGTAAACGAACGCCTTGCATGCTCCTATGGAATAGTGCTTAACAATCCACCTTTAACAAAATACTATATTAATCTTGGGGAAATCAGCACCTACCCTCCCGGTTATAAAGAAAATGCCGGAATTTTTTGCCATAATAATCCCTGGATTATGATCGCAGAAACTATGGTGGGTAATAAGGAACGGGCTTTTGATTATTATAAACGCATCACACCTGCCTATATTGAAGATATTAGCGAAATACATAGAACAGAACCCTATGTTTATGCCCAAATGATTGCCGGTAAAGATGCACGAAAACCCGGGGAAGCGAAGAACTCTTGGCTTACAGGCACAGCTGCATGGAATTTTCACGCAATTACGCAATATATCATTGGCATCCGCCATGATTATAATGGTCTACAAATAGATCCCAAGCTACCCGAAAGCTTAAAAGAAATAAAAATCAATCGCAAGTTCAGGGGCGCTGAATACGAAATATATATTTCTACAAAGAATAATGAACAGCCGGAGATTCGTGTCGATGGACAAAAAATTGATGGAAATATAATCCCAGTTTTTGAAGCTGGTACGAGACATATTGTCGAAGTAACACAATAAATTCAAAAATAATATTCTCATTTATCCTAAAAACATAATGAAACGCATATTGTTTATAATATTGCTTACAACGGCTTTGGCTTCATGCACAGAAAGCAAAAAAAACACAGAATGTATTGACGAAAAAGTAGACGATATCATTGCAAAAATGACGCTGGAAGAGAAAATTGGGCAAATGGTCCAGCTCACCAGCCGATGGGAAATGACCGGCCCTGCTCCTGCCGGAGAACATATGCAAGGGCAGCTTCAAGCAATTAAGAATGGAGAAGTTGGCTCCATGCTAAACGTTACGGGAGCTGAAGCATGTTTTGAAGCGCAAAAACTGGCTGTTGAAAACAGTCGCTTAAAAATCCCAATGATCTTTGGATATGATGTTATGCATGGCTATCAAACCATGTTTCCCATTCCATTGGCTATGTCGGCAAGTTGGGATACTGCAGTAATCCGACTGGCATCAAAAATTGCAGCAAGAGAAGCCTCATCGGCAGGCCTAAACTGGACTTTTGGCCCTATGGTAGATATTTCGCGCGATGCACGTTGGGGCCGAGTTATGGAAGGAAGCGGTGAAGACCCTTATTTGGGTTCTGTTTTGGCAAAAGCTTATATAGAAGGTTATCAAGGAAATACATTAAGTAGCCATGAAAGTATTGCAGCATGTGCCAAACATTTTGCGGCCTATGGATTTGCCATTGCCGGTCGCGATTATAATAGCGTTGATATAAGTAATAACACCCTTTTTAATGTTGTTCTTCCTCCGTTTAAAGCCTGTTCTGATGCCGGTGCAGCAACATTTATGAACTCATTTAACGATCTCAATGGCATTCCGGCAACAGCAAACAGCTTTTTGCTTCGCGATATTTTAAAAGAAAAATGGGAGTTTAAAGGATTTGTTGTTTCCGACTGGGGCTCAATACGTGAGCTGATAGATCATGGCAATGCTGCAGACAAAAAAGAAGCAGCACTAAAGGCTGTTATCGCAGGCTCTGATATGGATATGGAGGGCGACTGTTATGCGAGCTCACTCAAAGAGCTGGTGGAATCAGGCACTGTGAGCGAAACAATTATTGATGATGCTGTTGAGCGCATTCTTCGTGTAAAATTTCAATTGGGCCTCTTTGATGATCCGTATAAATATTGCGATACAACTAGGGAAAAAGCTGAATTATTGAAGGCTGAAAACCTAGCGGCCTCAAGGGACATTGCTCGAAAATCGATCGTATTATTAAAAAATAACAACAAACTTCTGCCTTTAAAAAAATCAGGGCAACGCATTGCCGTTATTGGCCCTTTGGCCAATGATAAGGACAGTCCTTTAGGAAGCTGGAGAGCGCAAGCAATCAGAAATTCAGCAGTTTCCCTGCTTGAAGGAGTAAAAGCTGCTGTTGAAGACTCTTCAAAAATTACATATGCCTTAGGAGCAAATTTAACGATTGGAGAGAGTCGTTTTCACAAGATGCTGCAATTTAACGAAACCGATAAATCCGGATTTGCTGAGGCCATTACTGCAGCAAAAAATGCTGATGTCGTTTTGCTTGCTATTGGAGAAAACTGTTTTCAAACCGCTGAAGGCCGATCTCAAGTTGATATCGGTTTGAAAGGTGTGCAGATGGAGCTGTTTCGGGAGCTGTATCGCGCAAACAAAAATATTGTCATTGTTTTGATGAACGGAAGACCATTGGTGCTTAATGAATTAGATGAGAAAGCCCCCGCTATTCTGGAAACATGGCATCTTGGTTCTGAATCAGGAAATGCAATTGCCGATGTACTTTTTGGTGATTATAACCCTGCCGGAAAACTTAGCATGTCATTTCCACGTGCTGTAGGACAATGCCCAATTTATTATAACCATTTAAACACAGGCCGCCCAAGCAATACATGGGGAGGAGTTTTTTGGTCGCATTATACCGACGAAGAAAACAGCCCGCTTTACCCATTTGGTTATGGTTTGAGTTATACAAATTTCGATTATTCGCCCATAAAGATGAGCGCAAAAACAATGAGCTCGAATGGAACAATAAAAGCATCGATTGATGTAAAAAACACAGGTAATTTGGACGGAGAAGAAATTGTTCAGCTTTATATTCAGGATGTTACAGCATCAATTGTTCAGCCTGTGCGCTTATTAAAAGCCTTTAACAAGATCTTTCTGAAAGCCGGTGAAACGAAAACAGTTGAGTTTACACTAAGCGCGAAGGATCTATCCTTCTATTCAAACGATTATAAACTTATTTTGGAACCAGGTACATTTAATGTGTTTATTGGCACTAATGCACGAGACACACAAACATCCTCATTTACAGTAGAATAAACAAAACAAACCTATATATTATGAAAAAAATACTCTTTTTTATCGCTATAATTGCTCTTTGGTCGTGCTCGCATCAAGAGAAAACCTCAGGAGAAAAATTTGAATTGGGAACAGGGGTAAATATCAGTCATTGGCTTTCCCAGTCTAAAAAACGAGGGGCAGAGCGAGAAGCTTATATCCAAAAATCCGATTTTGATAGTATTGCCGCTGTCGGTTTCGACCATGTGCGTATTTGCGTTGATGAAGAACAACTTTGGGACAGCTTGGGCAATCAGCAAGCCGAAGCCTTTCAGTTATTGCATAATGCCATTAACTGGTCTTTAAATGACGGACTCAATGTTATTGTTGATTTGCATATTATTCGTTCACATTATTTTAATGCAAAAGACAATAGCCTTTGGACCGATACAGAGGCTCAGAAATGGCTTTATGAGATGTGGCGACAATTATCGGAAGAACTTCATCAATATCCTACGAATCGGCTTGCTTACGAGCTAATGAATGAAGCTGTTGCAGAAAACACGGAAGACTGGAATCGCTTAATTAATCATCTGATTACAGAATTAAGAACCATAGAACCGGAGCGTGTTATTGTTGTTGGCTCGAACCGGTGGCAACAAGCAGCAACAATACCCGAATTAAAGCTTCCTCCCAATGATACCAATATCATATTGAGCTTTCATTTCTACAATCCAATGGCATTAACGCACCATCAGGCTTGGTGGATGCCATTAGGAGAGTATAAAGGTCCTGTAAATTATCCGGGACAAATTATTGATCCGAAAGATTATCAAGATGCTAATGAAGCTTTGAAGGAAGAAATTGCATCTTTCAATGGTGTATATACGATTGATAGTTTGGAAAAAATGATGATGCCTGCCATACTTAATGCAAAAGAAAGAGGATTGCCCCTCTATTGCGGGGAGTTTGGCGTTTATCAAAGTGTAGAAGATAGCCTTGCCAATATTTGGTATCGGGATATGATCCAGCTTTTCAATAAGCACGGGATCGCCCGTTGCCATTGGTGCTATAAAGGTGATTTCCCTGTTGTTGATTATAGTTCTGGAAATCTAAAAAGGCCTTTGGTAGAGATATTAAGCGATATACAATAAAATTCGTACAGGATAGAAATTACATAATCCTCAACACCTCAAAATCTTGAAAAAGTATTTTGAGGTGTTTATATAAATACTCATTTTAATCGCTTATTTTATCAATATTTAGATTTGTCCTGATGGATCAGTTCATTTCTATCCTTCAATCGAAAAAGCTCACTGCGATAAGCTGCACTATGCTGAGTGCAAACGAAGTGCCCCTTCGACTAATTTCATTCTTATCATAGAACAATCGTTTAATTACCCAGAATAAGCAAGGGAGAAACCGAATACAAGGTCAAAAAATATATACTAAAAATTCATCCTCAGGCTATTACTCAATAAAACACAAACTTACTATTGAAATGAATTGCAACTAGCAAACACTTAAAAATCCTAAAAAATAAAAGCGTATTGTAAAAAAAGTCAATTATTTACACAGCCATAATGAAGAAGCATAATTCACATCCTGATCTTACTTCCATAGAATAAATAGTTATATTTGCCCAATAATTTATGGATTAAGCACCCCAAGAATGCATAAAAAAGTAAACTTTACAGATCAATCAATCGTAGATTTTTGCAAAATCACCCGAGACGACAATCTGATTCACAATCCTGAGATCATGAATCTTAAAGGGAAACAGGTGGTTGTTCCGGGCATGTTTATTTTTGCCATTGCGGCCAATATGGCCTCGGAACATCCCATAAAAATTAATTCCATTAAGGTATTTTTTAGCAGCATGATCAGCCGTGGCGATGAAATTTCCATTGGTTTTGAGCCTTATAAAAACGGAGTTCGATTAATGGCAATGAACAGTAAAGACTGTCTTTCATTAAATGAATCTCATTCATTGGCAACATATGAATATCAGCTTCCTCTTTTTGACACTACTGAAGGAAGGATGCAATCCTTAAAAGTAGAGCCTTGGCAGATGGAAGTTTTCAGCAAACTTACGGGGACTCATGATGCGCATATTACCAGCTATTTATTTGCCATCGCCTATGCAAGTAAGGCATTAAATTTGAGTATCAACGATCCAAAAACAGAAGTAGAAGAAGAAATTTATCGTTTAATAAGACCGGAACTAAACCCGGCAAGAACAGCACCTTTTTACCAATCGCTGAACATTTGTTTTCCTAAAGAAAAGCAAGAGATTGAAGGAAATGGAACCATTGATTACACTATCTATTATATCCGTGAAAAAGCGCATCGTTCCTATATTGCCAATGTACATTGCAGCCAAAATGGCAAGACCATTTATTATTCTTCTTATAAAATGATTGCAATCCCAGAACGCCTGATTTTAAGAATGTTTAAAGATCTTTAGGAGATTTTGCCAAAGGCAGGATCATGCTTACTTTCGCTCCGCTTTGAGGAAGGTTTTCCACTTTAATATCCCCATCATGGGCGGCCATAATCATACGGGCTGTTGTTAATCCAAGCCCAAGGCCATCCGAATGGTATAAAATTTTATCGCTTGAAAATTTCTTAAAAAGCGTTCCCATAATTTCCTCAGAAAAGCCCGGGCCAAAATCCCTTACGACAATGAGGCAATTGCTTCCAAAGGCATCTATGGTAATTTCCACTTTTTCCCCTTCCCTATTATGCTGGCAGGCATTAAAGATAATATGCCCAAATGCATTTTCCAGAAGATCAAAATCAGCTTCTACATGGGCAGCCTCTAGTATTTTTAAACTAGGAAAACACGCCATATCAGCGCGTACCCGAACAACAGCACTTTGAATAATATCGGCCACATCATGAATTTGTTTACTCAGCGTATAGCGTTCGTTTTCCAGCTGCGAAATCAATATTGCTGCTTCAGAAAATCGCATCAAGCGCTCTGCTGAGACACGCATAAAGCCCAAATATTCTTTTTGTTCTTCATCGAGATGCGTTTGTACGAGCATTTCCGAAAAACCATTTAGTGCATTGAGTGGTGTACGCAATTCATGGGAAACCAAAGCCAAAAAATTGCTTTTTGCCTGATCGAGTTTCGATAATTTTGCATTCGCCTGCCGAATTTCCAGAGTACGCTTTTCTACCTTTTGCTCGAGGGATGCATTTAAAAGGGCGAGTTCCTTTGTTTTATAGCGTAATTCAAGTTGTGTATTTACCCTTGCCAGCAGTTCTTCAGCATGGAATGGTTTTGTAATATAGTCCTGCCCTCCGCTTTTAAAGCCTTCAATAATACTTTCCTGTTCTACTCTGGCCGTGAGAAAAATCACAGGAACAGTTTGATTTTTCATCGAAGAACGTAGGCGCCTGCACACTTCAAACCCATTAAGACCGGGCATCATAACATCAAGCAAAATAAGCTCAAAATCGGTGGATGCTGCCAGTCGTAAAGCCTCCTCACCAGCACGTGCAAAAGCCACCTGATGGCCTTCTTTGATAAGGATGCTGCCAAGAACCTGCAAATTCTTGGGGATATCGTCCACAATGAGAATATTGCCTTTTTGTTTAGTTTGCGAGCACATAAACAGCGATTTTTATACAAAACTACAAATATTGTAGAAATCAGGGCTATTTAATTGCTTGTTGTTTCTTCCATTCGGAGGGAGTTTGCCCTGTTGATTGTTTAAAAACGGTATTAAATGCAGATTTACTGTTAAAACCACAGTCATAAGCGATAGCAAGCAATGTTAAATTTTTATATTTATCTGATAAAAGTCGTTTTTTTACCTCAATTATCCTGTATTCATTAACAAATGAATAAAAATTCTTCTCTAATTGTTCATTCAGCACTTGCGTGATATGATGACGTGGAATATCTAATTTATCGGCTAAATCCTGAATCGTAAGCTGTCCGTTTAGGTATAGATGCTCCTCCTCCATCGAACGGATAATCGCCTGCAAATACTGTTGTGCATCCGCGTCTTTTAGTCCTGAACGCTGATATTTGGGGGCTATGGCTGCTTCCTCTCCTTCTGATTCTGTAGTAATTTCTGATTGATTTGGTCTCTGTCTTTCCGCTTTGTCTTGCGAACGAAACAATTCGGGCTGTTTAAAGCCATAAAAGCTAACAGCATAAGAAAGAAACACGAAAAAGGAAATCATAAATATTCCTGGATTAAAATCCCAAAAACCAAAAGTATTAAAGATCATAAAACTCACAGCCGAGCCTAAAAACCCAATACAAAAGCCCCATGTAATCATTCGTAACCATTGCAGGCTGATATTTGCATTTTTAAACGAATAGAGATTTTTGATATTCTGTTTATGTTCCTTAAGGAGTATGAAAACCAAATAAGTATACACTGAAACTGACAGTATAAATGAAATACCATAAGTTAAACGAAGCCATAAGAGTCCATCAGAGGCAAAAAAATCTTCTACATTTGGATTTTCACCCTCAAAAAAGGAAAATAGTAGCTTGAAAAAAATAAAAGGCAAAAAATGCAATAAATCTTGAAACCGGAGCTGTGGCTGTTCACTAATAAGCGTTCGGGTATAAAGATATAAGAAAGGACCAAATGTAAACTCTATTTCCATGCCCCTGTATGAGGGCAAAAATACATGGCTAAAATCCATATTTAGCAATTGATATATAAAGCTAAAAGCCACTGTATAGAGCCAAGCAGACAGCAGTTTACTACTTAAAGGCACATGCCGCTGCAATAAGAGCACTGTTCCAGCAAAGCCAGACTGAACAATACCTATATATAGAAGAATATTCATAGAGGCACAAAAATAAAAAGAATTGCATCATTCACAAGTGGAGCTTTTTAAAATCGGGGAATATGTTTTGTAAATACATTTATACCATTTGTGGATAAAAAGGAGAACTCTGCATCCCCCTCTGTGAAAATTTGTGTAATCCCTGGAGAAAAACAGTCGAACTACCTGTGCCGAGCTTGTCGAACTAAGGGAAACACTAAAACTAAGTATTTGTGTCCACCTTACTCGCTGAACACCCAATTCGGTTTCACGCAAATCATCAAAAATGCCATCGAAGCCGGTTTTAATGCTATATCTTCTAAACCCTTAAGCTCTTGAAAAACATCGGTCTCAAAATACATTGAATAGCCGGCATCAAGCCTGATCTCTTTAGCAATATCCCATCGAACACTAAAATCAAATTCCTGGCCCAAAAAGGAAGATGTATGCGATGAACCATCCATGATAGGTCCTTTGTTTGCTAACCAAAATAAATGATAATCGAGCTGTAATTGAATTTCCTTTCGCGGATAATAATAAAATTTAGCCATTACATCCTGTAAACCTGCCGCCGGGAGGGTACTGAAATAATCCATTGATCCGTACCAACCATGCCTTTTGCCATAAAGTAAATCAAAACAATGATTAGTTCCTACAATATTCTGATCTTCAGACATACTATTGCCCGATAAAAAATCCATTCCCATACCAAAAGCATATCTATTATTAATCAAGCTTTTCCGGGCAAAAACCGAAAAACAAAACGCACTAATTTTATTTGCATGATTGTTCAAATTATGCTGGTAATAACCCGATAACCGAAACTGAAAAGCCTGTGGTTTATAGACAATGTTCAAGCCATATGTGCCCTTTATTGAAATTAAATCAGAAGAATCATTCAGTGTATTTCCACTCATTAGGGCAATACCTGAAATATCAATATCACTGAACTTATGAGCATAACGAATAAAATCAAGTGTTTTTAATTTCTCCGGTGCATACAAATTATTGCTTTTGGATTCAGCATTCCAGCTCAGGGCGACATCTAAAGCATTGTTCGCATTTTGATAAGCAAACAGAACAGCATCATATCCCACCTGATAATCATTCCAATTTCTTGCAGATAATATGCGCTGATCATCATAGCTAAAAATCTGTCTGCCAATTTTCAGGGAAGCATGCTTTTGAATAGAATACTTGAACCATGCCAGATATAGCAATACGCTATTTGTATTTCCCAAAGGGCCGCTTTGTTTGTACAGATTATCATCGCCCCATATACGAACATCCTGAGCTGAAATAAATGCTTCTAATTGATTCTTTTGGAAACCAAATGACAAGCGGCTTCTTTGACTCACATAAGCGATGCTTTTCGATTGCTTTGGTAAAGGACATTTATACCCATTATCCAAAATAAAGCGTGGACGGAATTCAGCAGAAATACTCAAGCGCTTTTCTTGTGCATCTACCCTGTGAGCAAAACATATATTGATAAATAACAAAAGGTATATTAGGTAAGGAGAAACAAAAGAGACCGCAGAATTTTGTCGTTTCATAAAACAGTTATACTTGTATCAATATTTACTATTGGATAAATTAGAGGAATAAAACTTACCAAGGATTCCTTGAGAGTATTAATCAATAAAGCCCATTATATCAAACAAATAGGTTAAGAGCAAACTCAGACCAAAGGCAAGAATTGGTGCGATAATCCACATCACAAAAAAGCGGTTCACTTCTGTTTTACGAAAGATATTTTTAAAACCGAGTTTTGACACACCAATACCCAAAATAGCAGCCACATTCAACTGCACTAAAGAAGTGGGAATTCCTTTTACTAATGAAGCGCTCAACAGGAGACTGGCACTGATAAAGGCAATAATAACCGCTTCGATGCGTCCGAAAAGCACAATTTCTTTTCCGGTATTCTTCAAAACTTTTTGGCCAAGGATGGAGCTTCCAATACCAAAACTGGGCGCAACAATAAGGGTAGCAAGAATGAGCACATGCACAAAATGATCATTGGCGATCGCCATTTCATTGCCGGCCATTATCGCGATAGGTCCTACGGCATTTGCCACATTATTCGTTCCGATGCTAAATGCCACATAAAGCGACATGATGCAAATCAAGCCTTTTAAAAAATAATTATCATTTACTCGTCTTGAGATTGTCAATCCTCTTTTTCTCATTGGTTTATAAATAAATCGACCAAGACAATATGCTAATAAAAAAGCAATAATAGGCATAATAAACCATGTTGGCAGAATTTCAAAAAACAGTTTATCCGTATTGAGGGAATGAAAATATACTGCAGGAGCCACTACTGCCAAAACAGTAGATTGACTTGTAGATTGCGGTATACCAAAGAGATTTGCCAGCAGCAGCGACATTGCCACAGAAAACAAAATAATAGAAACAATCACAAATGTCATCATTTCGGGCTCCAATAAACCCTTGCCAATAGTTTTTGCTGTTTCTTTCCCGCCAACGATGGCTCCAACAAACACAGCCAGCCCAAACAATCCTGGAATAAGGGCTTTTTTTATTACTCCGGCACCATATGCTGCTGAAAAAGCTGGAGCAGTACCACTTCCACCCATATTCATGGCAAGGAATATGGCGATTACAAAAGGAATTAAAAAAGGTATAAGCATCACATTAATTTTGCTGTTCTGCACCAATGTAGAACATAATTTAAAAGCAAAATTAGGATGTCTGAGGGGTAGAAAATTCAGCAATAATGCGTAAAATAAAAAATACGTTCATTCACTGAAATCTACGCCTTTATACGTAGTATTTTCTATATTTTGGACGCAGCCTAGCAATGTAAGCATTCCACTAAACTTCAAATATAGAATGCTTTATAGCGTAAACAACAAGTTCTGCAGTATTATGGAGGCCGGTTTTTAATAAAATATTCTCGCGATGTTTATCCACCGTTCTTTTGCTGATAAAGAGCTGTTCTGCTATTTCCTGGTTCGATAAACCAAGACAAATATTATATAGTACTTCGGTTTCCCGATCACTCAGCTCTTTATTTTTCCGAATTGATTTTTTTCGTTTCAGGTTTTTTATAATTGCCGAAAGTATGCCAGGTGAGAAATAATTCCCACCATGATGCACTTCTTTTATTGCCTCCAAAACTTCATCGAAGGTTGAATCTTTGAGCAAAAAACCTTTTGCACCGGCATCAATCATATCCGAATAGAAATCCTCATTGGCGTGCATTGACAATGCAATAACACGGGCTTCAGGGTATTGAACCAAATATTGTTTGGTCGCATCAATGCCATTGATTTCCGGCATATCAATATCCATAAGCACAACATCAGCTTGCCATACGGAGACCATTTTCAAAAATTCTGTTGCAGTAGAAGCCTCAAAAATATGCCCAAACAATTGGCTATTTGCGAGTAGGAATTTCAGCCCTTCACGAAAAAGCCGATGATCATCAACAATTGCAAGTTTCAGTTTATCGTTCATTTTTTCAATTGTATTTTCACAAAAACCCCTTTCCCGTCTTTCGTATACAGTTCAAATTGACCATTTAAGGAATGAACCCTGGATCGAATATTTGATAATCCCATTCCTTTTTCATAAGCTTTTTTAATATCAAAGCCCTTTCCATCATCCGTATATTGCAATTCCAATACATCATGATAGCTTGTAATGCTGAGGTCAATTATCTTTGCCTCAGCATGCTTAATTGTGTTTGCAATAAGCTCACAAACAATACGGTACACACTAAACTCTATTATATTCGAAAAACGTTGGCCTCCAATATTAGATTCAAGGCGCACAAGTAATTCAGACGAAACCTGATCCACAAAAACAGTGAGTGCTTTTAAAAGGCCATAACGATCAAGCAACTGAGGACTAATTTTATTAGAAATTTCTTTTACCGCAACTAATGCATTATCAGCAGCCAATCGAATTTTTTCCACGATTTGCCCATTTGAATGATCAAGTTGCTGTACATCTATGGCAGTAACGGACATTTTAATTGCAGATAGAACCGGACCGAGGCCATCATGCAATTCCTTTGCAAACAATCCCCGACTCTTTTCCTCGGTACGAATTATCGCCGACAGTACTTTTGACTCATTTTCCCTTCGCATTTTATCTATTCGATACTGCAACTGAAATATTTTGCGGATATAAAAAGAGGCCACAAACATCATTACAGAAATAGCTACAGCAATTGAGCTACTCAAAACACTTTGTTTATCAATAGTTTGCTCCGAATAAATTAAAATTAGGTCAATTGTTCTTCGCACTGCCATCAAAAAAAAGCCAATAGAAATACTGATCCAGCTAATATTAAACTTCGTTTTCGGGATCAGGCTGATGGTGATAAAAAAAGCAGCGAATTGAAGGACTACCGAAATTAATAAGGCGATTTGAAGTAGCATCATCTTGCGTTTTAATCAAAGCCGGGCAAAATCGTCCGCTTTGGCAATATTATCAAAATATCATGGAATTTTGCCTGTTTTCCATGAAAATCATGCGCACAAATCTTTGGGCTTTAAGAAATTGCTTATTCACTCATAGAATTGTTTTATCTCATTATCAACACAATAAAGCATATTTTCTCGGTAAATTAGTCCCTAATCAAAAAAAAAATTAATGCAAATGATTTTTTCCTTGCTTTCAATGCACATTCAATTATTTTTGCAAACGGGTATGATTACTAATATGAAGAAGCAATTACTTTAAAATCAAAATCGATGAGTCAAAAACCAAAACTTGTCAAAGACTATGAAAAGCTAGACGAGCACATTCAGGAACAAATCAAACTAGCTTATCCGCTTGGATTTGATGAATACCTCGTTTCCTATAAAGACAGCCGTGGCGACAGAGTAACTGCCTTGCCTTTTGAAACGGACGAGAAATATTATCTTGTACGTATGACAAAATACCAAGCGCAGCAAATCATTTCTGACGACGATGATTATGATGATGACGGCACCCTTAGGGAAGACGTAAAAGAATCTTATTCGGATAAGTATTCTGAGCTCGATTATATGAGCGATTATATTGCTGATGAGGAGCCTGACGATGATTAGAATAATATTTGAAATATTGTTCTAATCAAAAATTCCTATCAATATTGGTTTCGGGCTATTGCCCTAAATCAAGAGTGTTTTTTATTTTAATTATTTCTGCAGCCACACTTATTGCTATTTCGTTAGGGGTTTGGCTGTTTATTGGCAGTCCAATAGGTGCATATACTCGATCGAGTTGTGCCTCTGTATAGCCTTTTTGCAGCAAGTTATAACGGATTGAAGCCACTTTTTTGCTGCTTCCCATCATGCCCAGGTAGCGAATGTTTTTCGCGAGTAATTGCCCAAGCAATACTTCATCCCCTCTATGGGAAAAAGTCATAATAACCGCATAAATATGTTTCCCTTCTTTTACAAAAGAAGAAATATCTTTATAATTAAGCACATGCTTTTTATAGGCATACTTGTTATTTTCCATTGTATTTAAATGCGGGCGGTCATCAAAAACCTCTACCTGAAAACCCAACTGGGAACATACACCACTCAGAGCCAAGCCAACATGGCCGCCCCCAAAGATATACAAGGTGTTTTTCCTTCCTATTTGCTCCCGAAGTTCCCAACGCTGCCCTTCAAGTGCTTTTAAGTAAAAAGCATCTTCCTGAACAGCATCTGCTTGAAGCTGTATTCCTGTTTCCGAATAAACAAGCAAAGCCTCTTTTTCTTCTTCGAGCAAGCGGCAAATTTGATTGGGCAATTCAGTATTTTTTGGGTAAAAAGGATAATGTGCCACCCATTGGCTGCCCGAACAGATCATTCCGGAGGCTTCATTGTCATTCCCATGATGGTTTTGCTCACGCATAAAAACATCGGTTTTACCTTCAAGCAAAAGCGAGCGTGCATGGTTCGATAATTCCCGCTCCATATCGCCGCCACCAATGGAACCATTTAAAGCACCATCAGAACTAATGGCCATTTGAAAACCTGTTTTTCCGGGACTACTGCCTTTAAACTGAACAACAATCAGCAGCATAACTGCTTTGTTTTCACTAAGTTTTTCCTGAATAAATGACCATATACCCATAATCTCACATTTTAGATTGTCGTAAATAAAGTACAAATATAAACAAAACGTTCCTTGGGAAAATCATTGCATCCTTAGAGAAAGCGAAATTTCAGAAAAGCCAAACAGCTTTTTATATATCTTAGCAGCATAATCAATCCGCTCATTCTGAACAAAGCCCTTTGCTGTTTGTTAGAGCGCAAACTAAATACACTTACTATGGGATGTGGACATCATTGTGAATCGTGCCAAAATGCACAACAAAAATTGCAGCCAAAAAAGCTCCTTTATAATAAAAAACTGACAGAAAATGTTTTTGTGCTCGCTTTTGAGCGCACTAATGATTTTGTTTTTGTTCCCGGACAAGTGATTGCCTTAAGCCTTGATGAGCAGGAGAGTCAGCATCGGATATACAGCATTAGTAGTGGCGCCCGCCAGAAAGAAGTACAGATTATCTACGATATAAAGCAGGACGGTTTCCTAACGCCCCAACTCGAGAGATTGCAAGCCGGAGATACGATTTGTGTTACTGAACCTTCCGGGGAATTTTTCGGAAGCACCCATCCTGCCCTATGGATTGCCACCGGAACAGGTGTTGCCCCTTTTGCGAGCATGATGCGCTCCGGGCTTTCTAAAAACAAAATGCTAATTCATGGCGGACGCAAAAACGAAAACTTCTATTTTCAGGAAGAATTTCGTGAAAAACTTGGCGATCAGTATATTCGCTGTGCCAGCCGCGATGCAAATGCAGGGGATTATTCCGGACGTGTTACCGATTGGCTAAAAGAACAGGAAGAACTACCGCAAGAGCAATATTATTATATCTGCGGAAGAGCCGAAATGGTTGTGGAAGTCAGGGATTTACTGATCGAAAAAAACATACCTTACAATAATATTATTGCAGAAATTTATTTCTAAATTGAATATTGCAGAAATAGCCTTCTAAAAAACTTGCTGAGGTATTCCTATAAATACTTCTTCTAATTTCTTGTTATATTGATATTTAAACTTCTCCTATCCTCACTTCTTTTTTTTTTCGACCCTTTGGTTGAAAAAACAAGTTTAGTTTGGGAACAGTAAAAACACCCTTGAGTAGAGCCAATAGGGCCTCTCGACTCCGCTCGAGGCCATTCCCCTATCACACCCAAAATAGCCAACTGAAATAATAACTGGTCGTTCAAAAAAATAATTTTTCTGTTCCTGCATGTGATATTCCGTATTTTTGCAAAAAAAACATCATGGACTATATCGAATACAGCATCGAGCCAACACAAATGAGTGAAGAAAACACCGAAATCATTAGCGCAATGCTTGGCGAGCTCGGTTTTGAAAGTTTTATGGAAGAAGATCAAAGTATTAAAGCTTATATCCCTGTAAATCTGCACAATGAAACAGAGATATTTGATTTTATCAGCAGTATTCCTTTGATAAAAACTGCCAGTCACAAACGTATTGCCGACCAAAACTGGAACGAGACCTGGGAAAGCAATTACCCTATGGTGCATATTCGTGAAGATTGCATAGTTCGTGCTCCTTTCCATAAGAAAGACGAACAAATAAAATACGACTTAATTATTGAACCAAAAATGTCCTTTGGAACAGCACATCACGAAACAACGTTTCTGATGCTCCAACAAATTTTGTGCGAGAACTGGAAAGGGAAAAATGTTTTGGATATGGGCTGTGGAACGACAGTGCTTGGCATTCTCTGCATGAAGATGGGCGCCGACTACTTAACCGCCATTGATAACGATATCTGGGCGTATAATAATAGTCTCGATAATCTTGCAAAGAATGAAATTACGGCTTATACTGCCATCCACGGAGGTGCAGAGAGCCTTACAAAAGAAGCTGAATTTGATGCAATTCTGGCTAATATCAATCGAAATATCCTTCTCGAAGATATGGCAGCATATAGTAATGCAATAAAAAAAGGTGGCTTTATTCTTTTCTCAGGATTTTATTCACGTGATATGGATGCCATCAGGGAAAAAGCCATAGAATGTGGATTGGAAGAAGTGCTGAGCACTGCCAAGAACGATTGGACAATGATGAAGTTCCGCAAAACCTTATAGCACAAAAGCCCAATATAATAGAACAAACTCCTGTTTCGTAAGTAATGAACATAAGTTTGTACTGAAACAAATCGCATTTTCAGGAAACATTCGTGCAGAAAATACTATATTTGTGGGTAGTTAAGAGTAAAGCCCATACATATGAAAAATATCCACATTGTCGTTTGGATCATACTATTTTTGTTCCCTGTTTTTGTTCTTGCCCAGAACACAACAAAAGTTAAAAAATTCTCTGAACATCCCGTTTTGTTTATTGAAGAATTGGAAGAAGTCCTTACGGCAAGCAATGCGCGTAATTACAGAAAATCAGAAAAGTATACAGCGAAAAAATTTGTCAGGACATTTAAAAAGGAATGGGAATCGGGCAAATATACAGAGGAAAACAGAACCATTATCTATAAGACTGCAAACGCACTTTTGCAATCAAACTTCTCTGTTTATCCTGCCCTGCCAGAGTATTTCCATAGCCTAATGCTTTTTATGAATTCGTCGCAAAGCTGGGAAAGTTTTGCACAATGGGACAATGGTATCAACAAAAGCATCGAAAATAACGAGGAGAAGCAGTTTATTTTTCTCATGAAGTTTACACAAGATTTACTCGCAGAAGGCATACTTTCACGGCACAAAGATATTTTTTGGAAAGTGAGCAACAAACGTTTCGAATTTCATAGCGATTCGGCTTTCTGTATTCGTTTCCACGATAAAGTAGATCTCTCTGCCTCCTATACACTTTCTCATTTTGTGATCCATCAAACGAAAGGCGCTTTTTATCCATTGGAATATTTTTGGACAGGCCAAGGTGGAACAATTGATTGGTCTGCCTTTTCCATTGATAAGGAAATTTTATGGGCAAAACTGCCCGATTATACTATTTTTACTACGAAAGAAAGCTTTAGTGCCGATTCAGTTTTACTTACAGATCTTCGCACATTCACAGAGCCTATTGAGGGAAAACTTACCGCAGGAACCATAAATGCGAAGGCGAAACGCAATATTTATCCATATTTTAAATCCTATTCGTCCGACTTGAGTATTCATGAACTTCATGGCACCGAATTCACCTATCGAGGAGGTTATATCATTAATAGTCAGCGTATAGAAGGATATGGAAGCAAAGACAAAAAAGCGACACTTCATTATACTTCAGGCGATGATATCGAGCTTTTTCTGCGTTCCGAAAAATTTGCCATCGACCCTCAGGGATTATATACCGAAAGCTGCATTTTCTCAATTATCAAAGACACGGATTCGATTTTCCATCCCGGTCTGCTGATGTCTTTTAATAATAAAAACCATGTACTGAATCTTGTAGGCACAAACCAAACCCTATCGAAAAGCCCTATATTTAATTCATACCATAAAACCGATATTTACGCAGAAGCAATGCGCTGGAATATTGATGATTCACTCATTGTATTTAAGAACCGTGAAGGCGTTGTTAACAAAGCTACTGCCCTCTTTGAATCCACAAACTTTTATACACTGAATCAATTTCTTGGCACTCAGGGGATCGACGAAATCAATCCGATTGTCTATACGTATGATTTTTGCCATCATTATGACACAAATAGTTTTACGATCACCCAAATGGCTCATTTCATCGGCTATCAGCCAAATATGGTGCGAAATATTTATATCGACCTGACACTGAAAGGATTTGTGACCATCGACCTACTTACCGATGTGGTTACAATTAAAGAGAAGCTAAGCAATTATTATAAAGCCAATCAAAACCTAATTGACTATGATAACATCTCTTTCTTTTCTCAGGAAACCTCAAAAAATGCTTCGCTCAACTTAAATACCCTTGAATTCGACCTATTTAATTTGGCACCTATTGAACTCAGCGATTCTCAGGAAGTACGAACATATCCTGGCGACAGACAAATCCGATTATTAAAAAACAGGGATTTTATTTTTAATGGAATTGTGCAAGCGGGTAAGTTTGATATGGGATTGGAACAAAATGCTTATTTTTCTTACGACACCTTTAATATACGCATGCCGGAAATTAAAATCATCAAGTTCTTTATCAATGATTTAGATAGCTATAATGATCCGGTGGAAGGCTATGATCTTTTACCGGTGCGCTCCATACTCGAAAACCTAATCGGTGTTCTATATATTGATTCATCCGAAAATAAATCAGGGCTAATAGATACAAAATTAAAGTATCCCATTCTGATGACAGACACCAACTATTCCTCTGTCTTTTATAATCAGGCATATTATACAAATGTTTATCCCCGCGACCGCTTTCGTTTTGCTCTATATCCCGATACATTATATGATCTGGACGATTTCAATACAGACAGCATCGAATTCCGCGGACGGCTGATCAGTGGAGGCATTTTCCCTGATATTGAACGCCCATTAAAGACACGTAAAGATCTCTCATTAGGCTTTGTGCACCCCACTCCTGCCGGTGGTTTTAAAACTTATGGAGGCAAAGGGCAATTTACAGGAATTGCCGACCTGAGTTTAAATGGACTTCGAGGCGATGGCGAACTTAAATTCTTGGGTTCTGTTTCACGATCCGACCCTTCATCTATCTGGGATTCAACAGATTTTGTATTCCTGCCTGATTCAATGGTGGGCGTTGCTTCCTCCTTTTACCTCGAACCAACAGTAGCAGGAAATGAGTTTCCAATGGCCAAAGGAACCAATGTTCGGGAACGCTGGTTTCATCTCGATGATGAAATGGTTGTAAGCAATATGGAAACACCTATGAATGTCTACAATGATTCCACCTATTTCTCCGGCGATTTAATGCTGAAACCCAACGGACTTTTCGGAAAAGGTATGCTTGAATTTGAAAACACCCAAATCTCATCACCATTTTTCCGCTTTAAACATCATGAACTTGATGCCGATACCAGTTTCTTGAAAATTAGTCGACTTGATTCTGTTGGGCTTGCTTTTACTGCCGACAACTACAAAGCCTATATCAATTTTGAAGACCGTAAAGGGGATTTTCAGTCGAACCTTGGTTCTATTGTGGCCTTTCCATTAAACCAGTATATTTCTACCATGTATAACTTTAACTGGTTTATGGATGAGTATAAAATTGAGCTCTATTCTACCCAGGATATCGAAAACTACCATCAATTACAGAATATGAGCTTCCGAGAAGTGATTGCCATGAATGAACTGAATGAAGTTAGGGGACCGGAGCTTATTTCTACCCGCCCCGATCAGGACTCATTGAGTTTCATCTCATTTAGGGCAACCTATACGATGGCAGATAACCTCATTAATGCAAAGAACATCCGCTTTATTCAAGTTGCCGATGCCTATATTTTCCCAAAGGAAGACAACATCATCATTAAGAAAAATGCCGAAATGGATCAATTGGCTAAATCGGACATCATGACACGCCACGATACGATTCATCATCACATCTACAATGCGGATGTGCAGATTTATAGTAAAAATCAACTTTATGCCTTGGGAAACTACGACTATTATGATGCATATAACAATAAGCAAACACTCTTCTTTGATGACATCACAGTGCAGGAAAATCCACGTAGAACCATTGCAAAAGGAGAAATTGGCGATACTAGCTCATTCCAGATTAATGAATATTTTGATTTTCAAGGAGGGGTAAAACTGGCATCAAACGATCCATATTTATCGTACGAAGGCTATTTTAAAATAAAATATGATTGTGACACAACCCAAATGAGCTGGGTAGAATTTGACACTACGCTTTCTACGGGTCAGGTTCGCATCCCTGTAAGGCCAAATACCCGCACATTAAAACGCGAAACAGTGTTTAGCGGATTGGGGTACAATAATAACGGCTATGCCTATAGTCGCTTTCTTGGTCGGGGCAAAGAAAGAAACGATTCAATAATGTTTCGCACCAATGGATTCATTGAATTTGATAGTGACAAACAAGAATATAGGCTTGGAAGCATGGCAGCCCTAAACGATCCTTTGCATTTTGATAATCTGATGACACTCAATATCAGACGTTGTATCATAGAGGGAAAAGGCGATATACATTTAGTTCCGGTCATGACTAAAAATAAATATCTGGAGGTTTATTCCCATGGAACGTTTGAACATCAGATTATTACCGACAGCCTGCAATTCGATTTGGGCATGATCCTGAATTTCAATATCCCGAAAAAACTCGCAGACATTATCGAAAAAGACCTGAATGGGGACAACGCCCTGAGTAACGACCCTCTTGATATTACCCAAGATAAATATTTGCCTTTCCTAGCGAATTTCTTAGGCATGCAACCAGCTTCAGACTTTCAGGTTACCGTGAATTTTGACGAAAAAAAATTCCCAAAAAGCATGCAAAACTATGCCTTTATACTCACCGATGCACATTTTATATGGGATGAGGACAATCAGGCCTTTTACTGTCGGGAGCCTTTCGGAATACTAGCAACAAACGGCAAATTGGTGCGTAGGAAATTTAAAGGGATGATGGAAGTACGCAGGCATAAGAAAATGGAAGATTTTAGCCTGATTATCCAAATCAATGAAAGTAATTACTACTATTTTAGCTTTGATGAAAGCAATAAATTCAGCACTTATTCAAGCAATGAAGCATACAATAATCTGATACTTGAAGAAAAAGGAAAGCTAAACAAAGAGGCTGATAGTGATAAAAAAGAAGAAGAAAGCAAAAATAAAAAGGCTGAATATGGGATAAAATTAGCCAGCCCTGAAGCCGTTAATATACTAAGAAGAAGGGTTTTATCATATTAGGAAGGAATGCTTTCCAATCAAATTGTTGCTATAAGGGGCAAAAGCATTAAATTTGCACTTTGAATTAATTTTTAAAAAATGGAGATTCTTTTATTTATTGCGGGCATACTCGCCGGATACATTGCAGGTTCAATACCCACCGCTGTTTGGGTGAGTCGGATTTTTTATAAGATGGATATACGAACCCAAGGCAGTGGAAATGCAGGAGCAACAAATACGATCAGGGTTTTAGGGCTTAAAGCAGGCATTCCTGTTCTTCTCTTCGATGCCTTTAAAGGCTGGCTTGCTGTTTTTCTTGCACATTATTTTATCTCACAGGATTCTGCACACTATGTAATTGTGAATTATCAGATTTTTGTGGCCACTGCTGCTGTTTTAGGGCATATATTCCCGCTTTTTGCAGGCTTTAAAGGCGGTAAAGGTGTTGCTACTTTATTGGGTGTTGGTATCGCTCTTTATCCAAATCAGGTGTGGATTGTTTTGGTGCTCTTTCTTATTATTTTCTTTTCTTCAGGATATGTTTCCCTGTCCAGCATTAGCGCTTCCATATTGTTCCCTGTTACTGTTTTATTATATCAAAACCCCACTCCCACAACGTCATTAATTATCTTGTCTATTGCTGTGGCCGTTTTTATTCCGCTAACGCACCGAAAGAATATCATTCGCCTAATTAAAGGGGAAGAATCACGGTTTCACTTCCGAAAACAATAAAACATAAGGCGATTGCTAACTATTATCGACTCATTTACCTACAGATCGCTTCATCAGTGAATTTACTCCAACCCAATCTTCATCGAATATTTGATGAAATTAAGGGCTTTATGAAAATATTTGCTAGTATTTGATAATTTTGAGGCATAGAGCGAATACAGATAAAACATTTTTTTGTACTATTGTAGTGCTCAATTTTTTATATGAATTTAGAATCACTTAACAATATTCCTACGATATGAGATTTATTATTTCAAGCACAACTTTATTAAGGAACTTACAGGCTATAAATGGTGTTATGAGTTCGAACAACACCCTGCCCATCCTTGATGATTTTCTCTTTCAGCTTGATGAGGAGAAGTTATTGATCACCGCTTCTGATAACGAAACAAGCATGAGTGTTGCCGTTCAACCCGATAAAAGCGAGGAATCAGGCTCTGTAGCTATTCCTGCGAAAATCTTATTGGATATGTTGAAGACATTTGCCGATATCCCCATCACTTTTACCATCAATATGGAAAACTTTAGCGTTGAAATTTTCAGCGGTGAAGGTAAATACAAATTGAATGGTCATAATAGCGAAGAATATCCATTGCCAATGACTGTCGATAATCCTTCCAATTTTACCATGAACTCACAAGTAATTGTGAATGCCGTGAATAAAGTACTCTTTGCTTCCGGTACCGACGAATTGCGACAAATGATGACCGGCATGTATTGGGACATTTCTGAAGAGCGTATTATTTTTGTGGCTACTGATGCTCATAAACTTGTAAAATATACTCGCTTCGATGCAAAAGGAGAAGAAGAAACATCTTTTATCCTGCCAAAAAAGCCTTTAAATAACCTGAAAAATATTCTTTCTACTCAGGATATTAATGTGAATATCCAATACACGGATAAGCATGCAGTATTCAGTTTTGGAAGCTTCGTTTTGACCAGTCGCCTGATCGAAGGAAAATACCCAAATTACCATGCAGTTATCCCTCAGGAAAACCCGAATGTGATGACTATCGAACGCTTGCCTCTGCTCACAACACTGAAAAGGGTTGGCATCTTCGCTAATCAATCCACGCATCAGGTTCGTTTTCGCATCAGTGGAAAAGAACTTGCCCTCTCTGCAGAGGATATCGACTACAGCAATGAAGCCAAAGAACGCCTTACATGTGATTATGTTGGTGAAGATATGGACATTGGCTTTAATTCAAAATTCCTTTTGGAAATGCTCAATAATGTTGAAGACGATATTGTGCGCATTGAAATGTCCCAACCAAACCGTGCCGGACTTATCCTTCCCGGAGAGGTTCAGGAAGCAGAAAACGAAGACATTCTTATGCTTGTAATGCCGGTAATGTTATCGAAATAACAAATACAAACGATTATACAACAAAAAAGGAAATCCAACTGGATTTCCTTTTTTGTTGATATCAAAGCTGATAGCGGAGTATTTTAAACAGACTCCAGCGCAATCTCAATCATATCGCGAAAAGCGGTTTGCCTTTCTTCTGCAGAAGTACGCTGATTTAAAACAATATGATCGCTTACTGTTAATATGGTCAAGGCTTTTCTTTGGAAACGTGCAGCAAGGGTGTATAAAGCAGAAGACTCCATTTCAACGGCCAAAATACCATGTTTCACCCATTCTTTATAGGCTGCATCCATATCTTCATGATAAAAAGTATCGGAAGTGAGGATATTCCCAACATGTACATTCAGTCCTTTTTGGGTTGTATATTCCCAAGCTTTGCGCAATAAATCAAAATCCGCGTGAGGCGCATAACTCATTCCTGAAAATTTCAATTGGTTCACATGATTATCTGTAGAAGCAGCCATTGCAAGGATCACATCACGCAGGGCAACATTTTCGAGTATGGCCCCACAGGTTCCAATACGAATCAGGTTTTGCGCGCCATAAAACTCCATCAATTCCTGGGCATAAATGGAAATGGATGGCACTCCCATTCCTGTTCCTTGTACCGATACCTTTTTCCCTTTATAATAACCCGTATAGCCTAGCATATTTCTTACTGTATTATAGCAAACTGCTTTATCTAAAAGCGTTTCTGCAATAAATTTTGCCCTTAAAGGATCTCCGGGCAATAATACGGTTTCAGCAATCTCTCCTTTTTTTGCTTCAATGTGTACGCTCATATCTATTTTTTTATTTCGTTTTCAATCCATTTACGTGCATCAACAAAGGCCATAAGCCAAGGACTGGTATTCTCCTTATTTTTATTTGGATAATATGCCCATTGCCATGGGAAGACGGTCCTTTCGAGATGAGGCATCATGGCTAGATGACGACCATCGCTGCTGCATAAAGCGGCTGTATTAAAATCAGAACCATTGGGGTTGCCCGGATAAGTGGAATAGCTGTATTTCACCGGAATAGCGTATTGATTCTCTCCTTCTGGCAATGAAAAACGCCCTTCGCCATGCGCAACCCAGACACCTAATGTGCTTCCTGCCAGCGATTTTAACATCACAGAATTATTGGGCAAGACATCCACACTCAGGAAGGCTGACTCAAATTTCCCGGATTCATTGAAAAGCATTTTTGGCGCTTTTGCTTTCTCATGATCAAGCAAGCCAAGCTCAACCATTAATTGACAGCCATTGCAAATGCCAAGGCTTAATGTATCTTCTCTCTTATAAAAATTCTCCAGACTTTTTTGTGCCCTTTCGTTATATCGGAAAGCACCTGCCCAACCTTTTGCTGAGCCCAGCACATCAGAATTGGAAAAACCACCAACAAAAACAATCATGTTTACATCGCTAAGGTCTTCCCTGCCACTGATTAAATCGGTCATATGCACATCTTTCACATCAAATCCGGCAGCATACAAACTATACGCCATTTCGCGATCGCCATTCACCCCTTTTTCGCGGATAATAGCAGCCTTTGCAATACGTTCTTGCACCGTATCAAATGGCAGAACCCCACTAAAACCTTCAGGAAAATGATAATCCTGTATATGATTCTTATAATTTTTGAAGCGCTCCAGGGCTTTTTCTTCACCGGATTGTTTTCTATCGAGCAGATAAGAAGAATGAAACCAAAGATCACGATATGCAGCAACATCAAACTGCAAGTCCTCCGATCTAAAATGGATCTTCACTACACCTGAGTCCGTTGATTTTCCAAGCACAATTATTTCGGGCAAAGCCTGCTTTAATTTAGCCACAACATCATCAGGTAGCTGAAGGATTAAAGCCGGTTGCTCACTAAATAATAAAGAAGTGAGCTGATGATCACCAAAACCATCGAAGTCTAATTCCATTCCGGTATGAACAGTACTGAAACACATCTCCAATAAACTGGTAATCAATCCACCAGACCCAATATCGTGACCGGAAATCACCTGAGCATCCTGCACCAAATCCTGCATAATTCCAAAGGCTTTTGAGAAATACTCCGGAGTAGCAGCATCAGGGCAATCCTCGCCCAAACGATTCATAATTTGCCCAAAACTACTCCCGCCGACACAGAACTTCATATCAGAAAAAGGAACATAAACTAAGCTGCTTTCCTGACCGCTTTGCAATACAGGGCTCACACATTTCTTCACATCATCAATCTGACCCACAGAAGAGATAATAACGGTTCCAGGAGAATACACCAGGCTTCCGTCCGAATACTTTTGGGTCATGGATAAGGAATCTTTTCCTGTGGGAACATTGATTCCCAGATCGCAACAAAAATCACTAATAGCTTCCACCGCCTGATAAAGGCGCGCATTCTCGCCGGGATTTTTCGCAGGCCACATCCAGTTTGCACTCAAACTAACCCCTTTTAAACCATGGGATAAGGGAGCCCAAACCAAATTCGTCAAAGCTTCTGCCACAGACAAACGCGAGGCTTTCTCAGGATTGATTAATCCCGCAACCGGAGTATGACCGATTGAGGTTGCCACACCTTTTTCACCATCATAATCCAAAGCAACAACACCAAGATTATTTAAGGGCAATTGCAAAGGCCCTGCACATTGTTGCATGGCTATTCGGCCGGTCACCGAACGGTCTACTTTATTCGTTAGCCAGTCTTTGCACGCAACTGCCTCTATTTGCATCAATTGGGAAAGAAGCTCGTGAATCTCCTTTTCAGAAGCTTCAACAGGCTTATAATGAATATCTTCTATAGTATCATTCAAAAGTGTTCTTGGCGGATTACCAAAGAAATCCATCAAATCAAGATCAATAGGTCTTTTGCCGGATTTTTCCTCGAAAGAAAAGCGTTTGTCCCCCGTCACATTTCCAACTTCATAAAAAGGAGCACGTTCACGTTCCGCAGTTTTTTGCAGAAGCTCAAGATGTCTCTTATTGATTACCAAACCCATACGCTCCTGAGACTCATTGCCAATAATTTCTTTGGCAGAGAGTGTGGGATCACCAACAGGCAAAGCATCAATATGTATTGCTCCACCGGTTTCTTCTACCAGCTCAGACAAACAATTCAGATGCCCTCCTGCCCCATGGTCGTGAATGGAAACCACAGGGTTCACATCCATTTCACTCATGGCACGAATGGCATTATACACCCGTTTTTGCATTTCAGGATTTGCGCGCTGCACAGCATTTAGCTCAATGGATTGACCATATTCTCCGGTAGCCACAGAAGAAACTGCTCCTCCGCCCATTCCAATCCTGTAATTATCACCACCTAAAAGAACTATGATGTCGCCTTCTTCAGGAATATCCTTATGGCTTTCCGATTTTTTCCCATAACCTATGCCTCCGGCTTGCATAATCACCTTATCAAAACCAAAGTTTTTTTGATTTTCCTGATGTTCGAAAGTAAGCAAGGAACCACAAATAAGTGGCTGGCCAAATTTATTTCCAAAATCAGAAGCGCCATTTGAGGCCTTTATCAATATCTCCTCTGGGCTTTGGTAGAGCCATTTACGCTCATTAAAATGCCGTTCCCATTTTTTATCCTCACTATTGCGAGGATAACTTGTCATATAAACCGCTGTTCCGGCAAGAGGCATACTGCCTTTCCCTCCGGCCATACGATCCCTGATTTCTCCTCCTGTTCCTGTGCTGGCACCATTGAATGGCTCAACCGTTGTTGGAAAATTATGCGTTTCCGCTTTCAGGGAAAGGATTGAATCTACTGTAGTTACTTGAAAAAAGGCAGCCTGATCCTGACGTTCTGGAGCAAACTGTTTTATTTGAGGGCCCAAAACGAAAGCAACATTATCGCGGTAGGCAGACACCAAAAAATTGGGATTGGTCTTCGAGGTTTTTTTGATGAGTGCAAAAAGGCTTTGCTCCTTTTCTTCCCCATTGATTGTAAAAATACCATTAAATATTTTATGGCGGCAATGTTCCGAATTCACCTGAGCAAAACCATATACCTCACTATCAGTAAGTTTTCGGTTCAATTTCTTGCTGAGATTTTCAAGGTATTGCACCTCTTCAATGCTTAAAGCTAGCCCCTCACTGATATTATAGGCCTGTATATCATCAATATCCATGACCTCTTCCGGGAGTAAATCTACACGGAAAATATTCTGGTTCAAGCCCTTCCATTTTGCTTGAAGCATGGGGTCAAAGGAAAAACCCTCTTGTTTTTGAGGTGTAAATTCTTCGATACGCAATAAACCTGAAATCCCCATATTCTGAGTAATTTCTACAGCATTGGTGCTCCATGGAGTAATCATTTCAGGGCGAGGGCCACAAAACCAGCCTTCAAGTTCTTGAACCGATAAATATTGAGCATTTCCAAAAAGCCAGCATAGCTTTTCAATATCTTTTGCGCTAGGCTTTGTTTTTATCTCTGCCGCAATTATTTTTTCTTGGGAATCCTGAAAAAAGAGTATCATAAATATATGATTTTATCAACAATTCTTTGGTTTAAAATTCAGTGAAGGCACAAAAATACGAATTGAAAGCAATACAAGGCGAACTGTTTTTCATAAGTTTTCACTAATTTCGTGAATTATTAAAAGTGAATAGTCCATGCCATCTCATCAAAAAAAGGCGTGCCCATTATATATTAAAGGTTAAAAACATTATTTTCAAGCATTTAAACAAGAACATCCCGATGAAAAAGCCTATTAAAAAACTACATTATAAAGAAATTGAAAGCATTCTCCAAAAGCACGACCGTCGGGTAGTTTTTGAAAAGACGAATATAATTCCGGATAGTGGAGAACTCTTTAAAAATTTACAGGAATATGTTGGCTACAATATGATGTCGCGCAAATCTGTTTTAGGTATCGACATCTATAAATACAGCTCATTTGGGACTTTCGAACAAACCTTAATCCCGTTTCTTTTCAATACACTTTTCGACAAAACAATACAATTATGCTTTGAAAATCATGCATTTGTATTTCAAAAATATTCCGCAAAGGAAATCAAGGATAAGTTCATAAGTACAGGAGATGGTGGTTTTCTAATCTTCGACACTCCATTGCATTCCCTGCTTTTTGCAGCAAATTTTGCGATGGTACTAAGGGTTTATAATGCTTTTCATATGTACCCTAGACTACGAAAAATCATTGGAGCAATTAACCTACGCTATGCAATTACATACGATAAAATTTACACATTCGACAATAATTTTTATGGAAGGGCAATTATTAACTGTGCACGAATATTAATCAAAGACGAACTGAATCGCTGCCTGATCGATGAAAATGTGCACACTTGGTTTATGACAAATATCGAAGGCGTTGAAAATCTACAGGTGATTTCCATTGAGGATATTATAAATATTTATGACTTCAAGAAAAACTATAAGAATGATATACTATCCAAAAAACCTGATGAAATTTTTGGTCTGGAAAATTCGAGAAGATACGGCATTATCAATAGCGATATCCTTAAAATTGGCACAATATCCTCGAAAGAAACGGAGCTGAGCATTTATAACCTGCACCTACAAATTAGCCTGAAATTATATAATGATGATGACCCAAATCAAAAAAAGACCATCACTATAAGCCTAGGAAATTTAAATACTTCGGGAGTTTAATCACCTACAATAGTTTTGTTCCATCATAAAAAAAAACAATGATTAAATATACACTTCACACTGTTTTAAGCATCACACTTTTTGTGCTTCTTCTCTGTTCATGCAAGCATGCCGCACAAAAAATCCCCGCTGATTTCAAAAATGATAATATTCTATTTAACAATACGATAGAGCAAACATCGCTTCAAACTGCTTATATCGAATCCCTTTCTGAAAAAGGCGAAGCAATCAGCAAAGCAGAAATCGACAGCATTCATCATATCGCAAGTAAAGCATTGGAAAACGGCAGAGGGGTGAGCACACGTTTTCTGCAATTATTGGAGAAAGATCTGGCTATGAATTTCCGGAACCATCTTCTGCTCTCAATGCGTATGTACGAGCGTTTTGGAGCCCTTCATGCTTCAAAACTAAAGAAATCAGAAGCTTGGGTGGAATATGAAGTTTGGGACGATTATTGGATAAAAAACGCGAAAAATATCAACAAACAGTTGATTATCCCAATAGAATAAAACCGATAACTATATGTTAAGGTTCAACTCAAGATAATCACATAGTACCTTAGAATGCATTATTGGGGTTTTCCTCTCCAAAAAGCCTATGCATTTGTGAGATTCCGAAATGATAATTATCAAAACAGAGGGGCTCTAAGCGAGCAGCATTGTTTTTAGCCTGCATCAAATACGGTTTGAGCTTTAAATAAATATCGTTTCCCTGTTTCGTGTAATATTTCCGATTCTTCTGATAATCAGATATCTGGCTATACTTTTTCATATACCGGATGACTTGATCACATCTCTCAAAATATTTTGAAGTATATTCAAAGTGAAGTAAAAACCAAAATTCGAGACATGGATTATTGATTATTATTTGAATATTATTGTACTTCTTAGCAATGCGCTGATAATATTCCCGAAATTCTTGCAATGGCGTTTTATTCTGCTTCGCAGCCGTGCGCGATTCACGAATAATAAGATCAAAATCAATAAGCCAAAAAACTTTATCATAATCCATTGATAGGCCAATGACCATTTCATATTGCTCCGAAAGGCATTTTTTATGCGGGATTTTTGGTTCTAAATCAACAGGAATAGACCGCTCGTTTCGTTTCAGCATTTGCACATACCAAAATTCACACTCCCCCTCAACAACAACTACATACTTTGGTTTAACAGCTTTTAAATTGCGTTTATTTCGTTTCATTGTCGATATCAATAATATAATCTCCCAAATGTGGCACGGCACCTAATTTACCAATTTTATATGCATTGTAAATACTGCTTGTATCCCTGATTACTGAACTATCGAAATCTGATAAAGAATAGAGTTCGGTTGCCCCATTCTCTGATTTATCAGTAAACCAAATTACATCATTCCTAAATAAATCCTTATTAGTGAGAACTTCTCGGTTATGTGTTGTGGCAATGATTTGAGATTTAGTCGAATTTAATAAAAAGGACAAAAGAAAATGCAGATATAAATCTGGGTGCAGTGATGCCTCGAGTTCATCAATTGGAAATACAACAGATCCCCGGATAAGAATACTAAGAATTCCGGCAAAGCCATAATAGCGCATTGTACCTTGAGACTCAAGATCAAATGGCAAAATATATTGATTGTTCTTAATGCGATGCACAAACTCTAGCTTGGTTGAAGTAACTTTCCCAGTTCTTTTCAGTTCAAGAAACTGTTCCGTTACCACATTAGTTTGATTCTCAATGAAATCAATAAAACCTCCCGGAATATTTTTTTCCTCTTTTCGTATTAATATATCAGAAATATTTAAATCGGCTTTCGCCAGAATATTCACCACATCTTCCTTTTTTATCTCCGTTTTATCAATACTAGATGTTACATAATTTTCTAAGTCCGTTCTGCTGTATATCAAGGGCTTTAAATAAATAGAAAACCAATCTGTAGCATCTTTCAATTCTTTCAGCTCCATATTTGTTTTCAGAAAACCCCCTAAAACAGTATTGTTCCAAAGAGTATTTGATATTAAGGCTTTTTCGAAAGTCTTAACTCCCTTAATTTTACTACCGAATGTTATTTGGGTGAATTGCATCTCTGCATCTGTAGTGCGTTTAAATACGCTCGCTTTATTCGGATTATAGAAGTAAAGCTCCTCTTTAACAATAGCTTTCTTATTTAAAACTAGTGTATAATAGTAACGTATATCATTCTGTATAAACCCTATAGAAAGTTTTGTGTCTTTATGGGGTGTGTATGCGTCGAAAAGAAATGGTGTAAAATTTAAAACGTCCGTCTTCTTATCTTGTGGATTTAAAACTAGATCCCTCAAAAAATCCAATGCTTTTAGGATTGTCGTTTTTCCTGATGCGTTAGCACCGTATATTAATCCTAATTTGAGTAATCTTAAGCCACCAATGGTTGAAATAATATAATGTTCTTCCAACTGCTTTGATTTATCAGCCTCAAAGGATAATTCCTGATTTTCCTTTATAGGGCCAAAATTCTCTATACTAAAATTAATAATCATCCTTAATATTTTTATAATACGACACAATTACTTTTATAATCCACAACAATTGCTTTTTGATCCCCTACCGATACTTTTATATCCCTCAAGTATTTTATATCCCTCAAGTACTTTTATAATCCTCAAGTACTTTTATTATCCTCAAGTTCTTTTATAATCCTCAAGTTCTTTTATTATCCTCAAGTACTTTTATTATCCTCAAGTTCTTTTATAATCCTCAAGTACTTTTATAGTCCTCAAGTTCTTTTATAATCCTCAAGTACTTTTATAGTCCTCAAGTTCTTTTATAATCCTCAAGTTCTTTTATAATCCTCAAGTTCTTTTATAATCCTCAAGTTCTTTTATAATCCTCAAGCTCTTTTATAATCCTCAAGTTCTTTTATAATCCTCAAGTTCTTTTATAATCCTCAAGTACTTTTTTATCCCTCAAGTACTTCTATAATCCTCAAGTACTTTTATTATCCTCAAGTACTTTTATTATCCTCAAGTACTTTTATAATCCTCAAGTACTTTTATATCCCTCAAGTTCTTTTTTATCCCTCAAGTTCTTTTATAATCCTCAAGTACTTTTATAATCCTCAAGTACTTTTATATCCCTCAAGTACTTCTATAATCCTCAAGTACTTTTTTATCCCTCAAGTACTTTTATAGTCCACCACAAATACTTTTCACCCAATCTCAAGTGCTTTTTACCAAATCTCGAGCGCTTTAATAGCCCTCAAGTACTTTTATATCCCTCAAGTACTTTTATAGTCCACCACAAATACTTTTTACCCAATCTCAAGTGCTTCTTACCAAATCTCGAGCGCTTTAATAGTCCACAAATATACTAAAAACTCTTTAAATACCAAATTTTTATTCCATTTTTTGCAGTTAAACTACAAAATTAAGGCAAAAACTTTCAATTTGATGTATTTTTGCCTTAAAAAGCCATAGCAGTAATTATCACAAAAAAATGGGTATTGATTGATCATTCCTCAGTCTCTTTTTCTGAAGCGAGCTATTGATATTTATTGAGATCCTCTATCAATATATCGGAATCGAAAAGACATTTCATTGTTTTCTAACCTGATTAATTCATGAATCTTTGTAATGAACACATTCGATAAGCTCAATGATCCAGCGTAAAACGCTATAAGAGAAAAGGAGCGCAATTTTTTAGCACACAGGAATAGCCGTAGCTATTTCGAGTACCAAAAAAAATGGCATTTCTTTCTATTGAAGCGGTTTACTTTCGGAACAAAAGAATTTGTGAATTATTCAGGCTAAAGGCAAAGGCTGCCAAGACAGATTTAATAGGGATCTGTATTTACCTATCTACTTGAGTATATTTATTCTTAAGAACATAAAGGGGGGAAAGAAAAAAAATTTGGCTATTTAATATTCCATCCCCCAAATAGTATTTTTTTTGTCAGCACAAAAAATTATCATTGATTAAATTCCACCAACGATATTCCTAATCATATTCTTTTCGCAAATCTTCATCAACCAATGTTGGTTTAATAAATTCCTGCCATTCGCTGCTTTGCCAAGTATTCATTTTATTGTGAGTTAAAAAATATTTTTGTGGGATGGGGTGCGTTCCAATAACAACCGATATTTTATATTTACTCTCGATAAATTCTTTAAAATGAGCAATATACGGACAAGGTGGATAACCAACAACAAATCCTGTTGCGAAATGAATGGCTTCAGCTCCATTTTTTATCATTTCCTCGGGAGTATATTCAATATTTCCCCCAGGACATCCGCCACAGCTTGTATATCCAACAATTTCAAGACGCTCCTCTTTACTATAAACATCAAAAGCCCCTTCCCTGTTTTGCATGGCTTTGAAACACTTACCACCGGCACAATTTTTATAACGATCGCAAATAATAACACCTATTTTCATTGAGTCGATATTTAATTTTTTTAAATAATTTCACCGGAACAATGTACAAATTATTCTTTCTGAAAATACTTTTTAATCATGTTTTTCAATTCTTCTACTTTCACGGGTTTTGCCAGATAATCGTTGCAGCCGGCAGCAATTGCATTCTCCTTATCTCCTTTAAGCGCATAGGCTGTTTGAGCTATGATAATCAGCTCTTTATTAAACAGACGTATCCGCCGCGCAACTTCATATCCATCCATTTCAGGCAATTGAATATCCATTAAAACCAAATCAATATCAGGATTTTTTTGGCAAGTGTTTACGGCTTCCATTCCAGTTCCTACAATGATCATTTCTTTTGCAAAATCCCCAACAGCAATTTCGAGTAGCTCTTTCGACGATTCATCATCTTCAACGATTAATATGTTCAACCTATGAAAAGGAGCTATTTCGAGAGGCGGTACAATTTCAATAATATCTTCATCCTCGGTTTTAGGGGCATAAGGAAGGGCAAAATAAAAAGTACTCCCGATACCTTCCTCAGAAATAACCCAAATCCTCCCCCCCATCATCTCAACATATGCTTTGGAAATAGACAAACCCAATCCGGCACCCTGATATGCATTCTTATCAGCAATATCGGCCTGGACAAAGCGCTCAAATATAGCTTCCTGACGATCATTAGGGATTCCTATCCCGCTGTCTTTTACATAAAATACTAAGGTCGTTCTTTCTTTCGCCCCATTCTTATCATGATGCAGATAATAGCCTATTTCTATAAAACCGCTTGTGGTAAATTTAATCGAATGCTTCACAAGATTGCTCAGTATGTAAAACAATTTCTCACGGTCGGTATTCAATACTGCATCTTTAAAAGCTAATGGATTTTCAAAGGAAAACGATAATTTCTTGGCTTCAATTGCAGGTTTAAAAAAACTATAAATATATTCAATTTGCTCATTGACATTCAATTCACGAATATTCAAATCAATCAAACCCGATTCTAATTTTGAGATACTAACAATATCATTGATAATATTAAGCATTCGATCACCTGCTTTTTCTATGATATTAATGTATTCTTGTTGTTTCTCTCCATTAAGTCCCGGCGTTTTAAGTAATTCGGCAAAACCAAGTATTCCATTCATAGGTGTCCTGATTTCGTGACTCATATTGGCTAGGAATGCAGATTTAAGACGATCTGACTCTTCAGCTTTTTCTTTCGCAATTTTTAGTTCTATTTCGCTATTCTTTCGCTCTGTAATATCTTGGGCAGCCCCCCCCAAAGACCAATAGTACACCCTTTTTTATCAAGCACAGTTTCTCCCCTCACCCACATCCAACCATTGCTGCCGTCTTTTCGTACTGTATTCAATTCAAGTTCGTAAGGAATACCTGTTTCTCTCGTTTGCGCGAGCGAATCCGATAAAAGCGCCCAGCTTTTGGCTGTAAATAATTTTTGATGTTCTGTATAAGGGGGCACCGGAAGCAAAGGATCAAAACCATACATTTTATAAAGTTCTTCCGACCAAACAACCTGATTCGTTGCAATATCAAGATACCAACTACCAATATGCGTTATTTTCTGTGCTGCTTTTAGTTCTATCTCTTTCCTTTCAGCTCTTTCCTTGGCTGCAATCAACGCCAATCCGGTCTTCTTGGCTTCTGTAATGTCAACTGCCGTTAAATTGCAGTGTTCCCTATTTTCAGAAGCGATGCCAGTGATATAAAGATATTTTTTTGATTCATCTTTTGATATTGTGGCTATTTCACTGCTTTCTGCTTTATTGCTTTGGAAAATACTATCCAAAAAGAGGCTAAAGGCTGTTTTGGAATTTACCGAAACAAAAAGGGCAAAACGTTTATTTTTCAAATAGGAGCGTTCGTTCCCAAGCATTTTTGCCCCCATTAGATTTAATTCCTCAATCCGACCGTCCCTTGAAAGCGTATAATAAGCTGTTGGTGCAAAATCATATAAATTCTGATACTTTTGGCTCGAACGTTTTTCTGCATCAATGGCTTGCATCAATTCGTCGTTTTGCAATTCCAACTCAATCTGATGCACCTCCAGTTCATGAATAAGTTTTTGCTTTGCAAATTCAGCATCCCGCTCTTCAGAGTGCAGATTCTTTTTATTGAGCAATTCTTCAGCCTTTTGGCGAAGCCGTTCCGGTTCAGACTGCTGATTCTTATCCATTCTATTTGTATTTAATCCCTAAACACATCTTTATCCCTAATGAATAATTAAAATATCAAATCCTTATATTTCATCTGCCTTCAAATGGTTCATTTATATAATGGTACAGAAAAACAGAAAGATGATCCCTTCCCTGCCTCACTATTGGCCCAAATTCTGCCTCCATGTTTTTCGACAAACTCTTTGCAAAGCACCAAACCAAGCCCGGTACCCTTCTCGTTATTAGTGCCTTTAGTCGAAATACTTTCATCGACACGAAACAATTTTATCATCGTTTCTTTTTTTATTCCAATTCCCGTATCCCTAACAGTGAACACCGATTCATTTTGTTCTTGTTGTGATGAAATAATTATTTGCCCACCCGGGTGAGTAAATTTAATGGCATTTGATATGAGGTTTCGCAAAACAGTTTTTATCATGTTCCGATCGGCACAAACAAGACTATTTTTTGGCAATGCTTTTGTTATGCTTATCTTTTTTAGTTTTGCTGCTTCACTTAAAATTTCAAGAACATCATTAACAACCAATTCTATATCAATATTTTGAGGATGATAAACCATTCTGCCTGTTTGCAAAGAAGCCCATTCTAAGAGATTCGTAAGCAAATCCATAGCCTTTTTGGAAGAAGAGTTGATTATGCCGGCAAATTTCACAACAGCATCGCAGTCCTTTATCGCCATTTTTTCGATCAATATTTCACTGAACCCCACAATATTATTGAATGGACTTCTCAAATCGTGGGCGATAATTGAAAACAACATATCTTTTGTCGCATTAAGCTCACGTAAATGTTTTTCGCTTTCTTCGAGTGCGAGTTCTGCTCTTTTATGCTCTACAATTCCCCAAGCCATTTCAGCCAGCATATTAATGGTGTCAATATCTTGCTGAACATAGTCAACAGCTTTATTCCCTACGCCTAGAATGGCTTTTATCTTATCGTCCCTGAATATTGGATAAACCAGTTCACGCTGTACAGTTGCATGCCCTTCAGGCATTCCTTTGCGATGGGGAAGCGAAGCATAATCGTTATGAATCAAAGCTTTACGCTGAGCAACACAATCGACCCATACACCGGCCTCAGAGATGGCATAATGGAAACCTTCTCCTTTGGCTTTGCAATACAATTCTTTTGTTTTCGTCGACCATGTCTGAAGCCTCAGTTGTTCCTGGTTTTCCTCAACAAAATGAAGAAAACCGATCTGGCTATTGGTGATTTTCTCAGCCTCATTCAAAATTTCCTCAAGCAATTCATTCAATGAATGTAATTGTGAAAATTGCATCAAATGCAATCGTAAACGGTGCATGGATTCCACTAACTTCCGCTCTGTAACATTTTTCAGGCTATGAACAAAACTTGTGCACTGACCATTAGCATCAAATACAGGATCAGCAGTCACAAGAAACCATGCCTCTCCAATCCTAATTTCAGCACTTTCGAAATGATGGCTTTGCTTTGCCAAAAGAACAGGGCAATCCGGGATTGGCTTGGAGGTACCATGCACAATCTCATAGCAGGCTTTTCCGGGCTGATTTGGATACAATTGTTCTGCTGCTTTATTCGAACGGATTATATATTGATCTTCATCAAGCAGCCAAATTGCATCACTTATTGAATCAAAAGTAGCTTGCCATTGTTTTGCTGAATTGGCTATATCTTCTTCTGCCCGAATTCGTTCCGTTATATCAATTGCCGTTAAATTACATTGTTCCCCATTTTCGGAAGCGATGCCGGTGATATAAACATAGTTTTTGGATTCATCCTTTGTTAATAGGCTTATTTCCACGCTTTCTGCACTATTGCTATTGAATACATTTTCTATAAAGTTACCAAAGGCAGATCTGGAATTTGCTGCAACAAAAAGTGCAAAACGTTTATTTTTTAAACAGGAACGTTCTCTACCGTGCATCTTTGCCCCTATGTGGTTTAGCTCCAAAATATCGCCTTCTTTTGAAAGCGTATAATAAGCTGTTGGGGCAAAATCATATAAATTCTGATATTTATTGGCAAGGAGCTTTTCCTTTGCTTGCGCCTTTATAAGTTCTTCGTTTTGCAATTCCAATTCGATCTGATGCACTTCCAGTTCATGGATAAGTTTTTGCTTTTCAAATTCAGAAAGTTCAATATCATTTAGATTTTTTTCATGGAGCATCTCTTCAGCCTTTCGCCTAAGATTTGCTGCTTCGGAATCTGTTTTGTCTTTCATAATGCCTGAATTTAATAGCGCTATACTCACTCAATCAACATCAAAACTTAGTTGACCCCAAATAAACGAGTGTCAGTTTATTATCCTTCTTCTTCACTTTGCTCCCCAACTGTTATTATTCCTTTTGGCTCTCCTCTTTCGTTATATAGTTTGTGCACCGACCATTTAATGCTAAGCTGAACGCCTGAAGCAGATATTACATGGCTTTGAAAGCTGCCCGGCAAAGGGGATTCCAATATATTTTTTAGTTCTATAAGAGCATTTTTTCTCAAAGTTTTGGGAACAAACATATCGATATAGCTTTTTCCCAGAACAAGCTCGCTTTGATATCCCAAAACTTTTTCAGCTTTCGGATTAAATTCTAGAATTTTACCATCATAAGAAATGCCTATAATAATCGCAGGTACTTTTTGAATGAATAAGCGAAGCATATCCCCAGCCTCCTTCAAGGCAAGCTCAAAATGCTTTGCCTGAGTAACATCCACAAATGTAATCACCAATCCATCTATACGATCATCGGTTGTGCGGTAGGGCATAATACGGAATTGAAACCACTTACCATCATTTGTTGGTACTGACTTTTCTACTGTAATTAGAGTTTTTAGTACATGGCGTGCATCTTTATCAATACCGACATACTCCAAACTGCTCACAAGATCGGTAAAAGGCCTGCCAATGTCGGTCGTGCGTATTTTGAAAATATCGGCAACAGAATCGGTGAACCGACGGATATTGAGACCTTTATCAAGGAAAAGTGCGGCAATTTCCGTACTGTTCAGCAGGTTCTTCATATCATCATTTGCCTTTAAAAAATCGCCCACTTTGCTTTGCAACTCCACATTCACCGTTTGCAACTCTTCATTCAGGCTCTGCATCTCTTCCTTGGAAGTTGTTAGTTCTTCGTTGGTCGATTGCAGTTCTTCATTGGTTGATTGCAATTCTTCATTGGTCGATTTAAGTTCTTCCTGAGAGGTTTGCATTTCCTCACGGATGCTTTGGTTCTCTTCAATTGCTCTTTTAAGGTCATCCTCCAATTCAGCCTGCTTGACTGATGAAATCCTTTTACCAACTTTTAGACCTCTATCTTTTTCCTCCGTTCTATCCGGTAAATCAGTAAAGATGAACATTATCATACCTTTAACAGTTTCAGGCTTATCAATGCGTTGAACTGTTACATCGACAAATTGCGTCCCGCCATTGGTTCCGATCTTTAGATTACGAAGTATTACGGGTTCAGGATTTTGCAATGCCTTTCGAAAAGCACCGGGCAGCTCGTGGTTCAGTCCTTCACGAGCCATAGCATAAATATTCCAATTTGCTTTTCCGGCAACAGGCTCTAAATATTTACCTGTTCGCCCTGTAATATAAATAATATCGCCTTTACTATTGACCAGCACACTGGGAGGAGCATAATTTTGTAGCAAAATCTGATCTGCAATACTTTGAATATTTTCAACAGCTTTCATAGGTGCTATTTTTTCTTCTATTGTTGTTTTGGCTGGACGAAAAGAGCTTGGGAAATCAATTAATTCTGGTGTTGGATGTATGCTCAAGCATTTAAAAATTTTCAGTTTTAAGTCCAACTCACAAAATCGTTCTGCTTGAGTTCCCGGTGTTTCTGCCGAACCCAATATCATAATTCCCCCGGGATTTAGGCTATAATTAAAAAGCGCCAGAAGCTTCTTCTGAAGTTCCGGTTCCATATATATAAGCATATTGCGGCAACTTAGCAGGTCGAGTTTTGTGAATGGCGGATCTTTCGTCACATTTTGTGTAGCAAACACAACCATTTCACGTATGCTCGTACTGATGCGATAGCCGTCGCCTTCTTTCGTGAAAAATTTTTCGATGCGCTCCGGCGATACATCACTACTGATATTTTTGGGAAAATACCCTTTTCGGGCTTTTTCAATCGCGTCATGATCAATATCTGTCGCAAATATTTGAAATGAAAGATTTTTAGGAAGCTGCATATTCTGCATTGCTTCTTTAAAAATCATTGCAAGCGAATATGCCTCTTCTCCCGTTGAGCAGCCGGGCACCCATGCGCGACAGACATAATCATCAGGACTTGCCTTTATTATTGCCGGAAAAATATCATCACGGAGTTTATCCCAAACTAAAGTATCACGAAAAAAACTGGTAACGCCTATCAGCAATTCTTTAAATAAAATCTCGATTTCCTTCGGGTTTTCCTGCAAAAAGCGAACGTAATTCTGTATCCCGTCAATTTCATGAACAGCTTTCCTCCTTTCGATGCGCCGAAATAAAGTTGTTTTTTTATACAATGAAAAATCATGACCCATATGCTCTCGGATGAGAATAATAATTTTATCGATATTGCTTTTCACCTTATTTTCCAATTCAGGCTTCGGATTTGCCCTTGGATTCAGTTTAAGAAAAGAGTGCAACCTGCCGGGCAATTCTGCCGCAGAGGCAATAATATCAACAACAACGGCATCAATAGCACTTTTGGGCATCGCATCGAACTTAGCTGTAGAAGGTTTCTGCACCAATACTAATCCATTTTTTTCTTTGATTGCTTTCAATCCAATACTACCATCAGAACCCATACCGCTAAGAATAATACCAATACTCTTTTCTCCACGGTCCTCAGCCAAGTAACGAAAGAAAATATCTATAGGCAAACGCAGCCCGCGTGATTGCACCGGTTCGAACAAATGTAGCGCACCATTGAGTAGCGAAAGGCTTTTATTGGGTGGGATTATATAAATACTATTAATGCTTAGAGCATGACCATCAATAGCCTGATGCACTTTCATTTTTGTCATCCGCTGCAGCAATTCCGGCATGATGCCCGTATGATTGGGATCAAGATGCTGAATAACAACAAATGCCATTCCGGAATCTTCCGGCATATGATGAAAAAATTCCTCCAGGGCTTCCAATCCGCCCGCTGAAGCGCCTATACCAACAATTGCAAAAGGCTCAGTATTGGCTTCATTTGAAGTATTCTCATCTCTCTGTTTTTTAGCAGCGGCTTGTTTTTTGTTCATTATAAGCGTTTATAATTGGTCTTTTAAAAATGAATCAGGACGAGCATAAATAATAGTAGTGTTGCTATGCCTGAGTTCAAGCACCTTCGCTATTATTCAGGAAAAATCTATAGATTCGAAACACACTTTAAGCAAAAATCAAAGCTTGAATTCGTTATTAGCATATATTAAACCTAATCTTTTTGGATAGCTTGTTTCAAAGGTAAGGTAAATTCTACAATAATTGATCTATGTACACAATATTTTTTTATTACATCATGAAAAATGAATTATTAATTGAATTCCGGCATGGGTGGAATGCATAAAACCCGTATTAAAAATCCTTTATTTTACTGTATGATTTTGAGGCTCTTACTTTTCAGTTTGTTTCACTTGATAATATTGTTTCTCCAACAGGCTGAAACAATTCTATAGAAAAAATTACAAGAGCGAAAGTGCATCCTTTGGTATTTGATATAAAACAACCTCAAAACCATTGCTCTATCAACAGGAATCTTTCGGCTTATTGAGTAAAAAATTCCGCTTCTTTTCTTGTTGAGCACAACCCTGATAATTTTTCGCCAATTTGAAAAAATAGCTCAGTATCATTTATGCGTGCATTTGTGGGACAATTTTTTACGCAAGCTTGGCATAAAATACAGCGATCATTATCGGTATTAATTATGTTATCGAGACGAATCGCAGAAGTAGGGCAAACGGAGACACAAACACCACATTTTGTACACTTTGAATCAATTGTTTGCGGAACAAGATCCGATCCTGGAATGCGTTCTTTATAGGGATAATTTCCCGGGACCTGAACCCTTTTATTCAAATCGTGCTTATTTCTGATAAGCTCCCGAATCCGAGCACCAAACTCCTTCGCTTCCTGTAAATCATCTATATCTGGGCGACCTTTCGCTATAGGAAACTGCTCGGAAGAGAAGGAATGCTCACCAATAAATGCAGCTGCTGCAAATGGCTCAAAGCCCAGATCAATAGAAAGATTTCTCAATTCCAATAAAGCATCATCATATGCCCTGTTTCCATAAAGCACCACAATAATTGCGGGCACTTTGTGAACTTGTAATTTCCTGAGATGCTGCTCACTATCTATAGGAATCCGACCACTATAAACCGGAACGCCTATAATTGCCAAGGTATCAGTAAAATCATTAGAAGCATATAATCCATTTATATCCCGGCTTAAATCAAGATGTTCTATACGTTCTATATTGATCCCTTCTGCTATTGTTTCAAGAATCTTTTTTGTTGTTCCTGTTGGAGAAAAATATATTAGGCGAATCCGTTTCATTATATCAAATAGCAATTAGAAGTGTTTTTCGGTGCGTTGGATCTCTCAATCAATCCCTTAATAAAAAACTACCTCACATTCAGGATGTTTATTCCGGAATTCCAGCACGCGTTTTTCGGAGACCCGAGTGTTAAAAATAATGAGTTTCTTTAAATCCAAGGCATTGAGAGCATCCAGTTTCCTGATGCGCGTTCCTGAACAATCGAGCTCATCCAATTGCACACAGCCCTTCAATGGGTCCAACTTTTTAATTTGGGTGCCATTGCAATGCAATTTACGCATATAAACAAGTTCCGATAAAGCTTCAAGATCGTCAACAGTTGTATTTTTAAGAGATAATTCTTCGAGCATGGTCATTGATGCCAATGGCCCAATATCTTTGATTGGATTGCCGGATAAATCGAGGCGTACAACAGCATTCATGGCTGCCAAATCTTGTATATTGAGTATCCCACAATTGCTTATGCTGATTTCCTTAAGATTTGGAAACATCAATAGTGGCTTAAGTCCCTGCAGCTTAATTTCATTAATTTTTAAAGACTCCAATGCTATCAATTCTGCAAATACTTTCGCATGATCTTCATCATCTTCAATAAGATATACTCCCAAAGCTTCCTTCCACGAAATAGGTAGATTATCCCACCATTGACCAAATTCTTCGGTACGATAATACACTTCACATTCAGGCAAAAGGCTTTGAAAAGATTTTACATTATCACTTGAAATGCTGCTACCATCAGCCCTGATCAATTGTATATGCTGCAGATCAGATAATGGCATCAAATTATTTACAGGACAGCCTTCCACATTTAGAAATTCTAAATGCAACAAACTACTTAAGGGAGCAAGCTCTTCAACTTCAGTTTGGGAAATATCAATAGACTCCAGCTTCAAGAGCTCACTAAGGGGCTTTACATCCGAGATCTTACATCCTGAAACATTTAATTCTCGCAAAACCGAACACTTTTGCAATGGTTTCAAATCTGTAATATACTGATTATCCATAATTTCTAAATGCGTTAAAGCAGCAATTGTATGCAAGGCTTCCTTATCCACAGGACTGGAAAGGCCTGCTGCATTCATCAATAATTCCTTCCAATGATCATCGAGCTCATTCCACCATGTTTCCAGCGCCCCTGATTCGAAAATAACCATACATTCCGGTTTATTTTCCATAAAGGCAAGGGCTTGCTTTTTTGTAATCCCACTGGCATCGCAATAAATCCTTCTTAGGTTTTGCAGATCTTTTAGCGGCTCTAAATCAGTAATTTCCGTAGAATCACACCAAAGAACCTCCAGCGAGTGCATCCTACTTAAAGGCTCTAAGGAACGGATATAGGTCGAACTGATATTCAATATTTTAAGATTATTCGCGGAATCTAATGAAGGTAAACGCTTTAAGGAAGTATTGCTCAGGTTTAACTCCTCCAATGCCGATTGTTTGCAGAATACCGGCGCCAATTGAAAAAGAGGCGCACCTTCAAGGCTTAGCATACGCAATGAAGGCAGCAAAAATAAACTATCGTAATCTGCAATATAAGGGGAATTTAAGTGGAGGCATTCCAGTTTATTCAAAGACAAAACCCCTTGCAAAGACAGCAAAGGGGCATTGTTAAAGAAGAGCTTACGCAGATTGGAACAATAACGCAATGGGCTTAAAGACTGTATTTCAGTATAATCCGCATAAAGCTCTTCCAAAGCATTGAGGTTTCTCAGTGGAAAAACAGATTGAACCACAGTATAAGCCACATTGAGTTCCTGAAGTTCGCGCAATTCAGAAAGCGGCTCAAGGCTCTTCAGACTGCTGTCCCCTGCCCTGTCGATATTTGTCTGTTTCAAAAATAGTTGGACAGCATCCACGGGAAGATTTTTATTACAAAAGAGGCTGTCAATCACTTGATGATGCACACTATCCAACTCAAAATACCAAATTGTATCATAACCTGTAGATTCGTATTTACGCACTTTTTCTAATTGTGCAGTATCATGCCAGCTTACAATAAGGCTATCGCTAAACCATAAAACTTTTTCGAGTGGAATGCTGTCGCACACCCACTGATTTTGTGCAAAAAAGTGTCGCCAATCTTCATTAAGGCTTGTCCACCAGTTTAATGGCCGGTCACTTTCATCGGGGCGCGTACTATAAATGCTTGCAATTTTTAGCCCGCCACTTTTCTGATTGGCATTCATCTCCACAAATACCCTTCGTACATTGTTCAGGCTGTCGCCTTGTGCATTCATGCCATTGATACTTCGTTGGCAATCGAGTTTGATAATCTTGCCACCATCTTCGCCAACCAACATCTCATACTTACTCACATCATAAGAAAAACGCACCTCTTGAAAGAAAAAATCCACATCCTTCAAATAGGCCTGCACATCTTTATACAAAACACTCAATCGGCCCGAAGTAAGATCGTCTTCAATTTGCACATTCGGGCTAATAAATATTTTTGAATAACTTTCGTTGATGACAATAAGTTTTTCGGGTAAAGGGCTTTCCTTGCTGCCCAAAAAATTCAGGCTGCCTTCATAAAATTTCAAAAGTTCCTTCGCTTGGCTCTCCACGTCTTCCTGCGCATGAATCACAGAAGAACACATAAAAACCATAAGGAAAACAGAAAGTAGATGTCTAATCATTCTTAAAAGCCTTTCTAAGTAAATCTTTATCTTTATCGATGATGGGCAATAAATTAGTAATCAACCAACCCGAATTCATCGAATTTCGTTCGACCCAGCTTAATTCAAAATACCATCCCGGCACATCCAGAAAATGAAATTTCACCTCATCTACATTGACAAGCCCAATGCGGCCGCTTGCGAGTTCAAAAAGAAAAATACTCAAATAATCCGGATAAAAATCCTTATCTGTATAAAAAACAGCTTCTTTGCGATCACGAAAAGCCTTATTCAGGTTCATAAAATCGACCTCATGGCTCAATGGATGAAGGAAATGATGCCGGCGATTTGTATCGTTCAGGCTTGCAAAAGCATCAGAATACACCTTAGATTCAGCGCCGCATAGCACCCATTTATAGCCTTTACGATCGGCTTCCAAGCGCAAGAAAAGCAGTATATTTTCAAATTTTTCATCGCGAACAAAACGACAGGCTGCTTCGGCATAAAACTCGCCATGATGAAAATCAAGAAAAACGCTTTTATTCTTCTTTGTTATGGTTTGCACAAACTTTTTAAATACAATTGACGATGTATCAATCTGCTGTAAATCAAACAAAAAAGGAAGATACTTCATCCGTAATTTATTATTATGATATAAAGTATCGTCTCCGGGCAAACGCTTTCCCATGGCATCTTCTTCCGCATTAAAACGTTTAAAAAATTGATTTACTTGCTTGGTTTGTGCATATAAAAAACGCTCATCAAAATGAGCATTTCCTATACTATTCTGTGCCAATACGGGCAGTGAGAGTATCAGACCAAAACAGATTAGGCTATAGAATCTGAATAGATTTCCGGAAAACGCTTGTTTCATAGTTTGCAAAAATAAAACACCTTTCGCAATCAGCAAAAAAATGCTCCTCACGAAAGGTGTTTTTAGATTTTTTATTTCGATGTTTCTTTTACCCTGATATCGCCAAGCATAACATCCCAAAAACCAATCAGGCGACCACCAATTTGGGTTTCTTTGCGTTGCACATAAACGGTGATGTCCTTTTTAGTTGTATCCTCATAAATAAGGCCTTTTTCTTTATCGTAGCCTTTAAATTTCTGAAAAACAGTAATTACACCGACATAAGTTCCGTCGGGTTGTTTTTCTAAATCACTAACATACTGAATTTTATACCATTCAATCTGTACTTTATCATAATTCAGGCGCATCAGTCGATCGAAATATTTCCGAATAGAATAATATTTAATATCCTTTTTATAAAGGCTGGAAACGCCAATTTCACTTCCATCCATAAACAGTTCAGAAGCGCGATCAATCACACGTTTTGCTTCAGACCATTCGGTATCTTTATTCCCAATGATACTGATATAACGGCTCAGGTCTTTAACTTTTTCGAGGGCAAGGCTATCGATTGCTTGCTTGCGCTGAGGCGATAAATCATTTTGCGCGAATGCACTCAAACAGCTGCCCGATAGAATAATAATTGCTATAATGATGCTTTTCAATTTCATATTCATTCTTTTTTAATCTTCTGTTTTACTTCTTGATTAATTCCAGCTCAATAATTTTCCCGAGGGAATTCTGCTTCATCCGGTACACCTTATTCGGGTTGGCCTGTATATCTTTTAGATAGTTCAAGTATTTCCCAGCAGAAGTTGGCCTGTCATAATCGGTAATTCCGCCTTCAATACTGATGATAATCAATACCGGAACAGCAGGGCTTTCAAATTTTTGAAGACATTCGCTTATTTTTCTGTTTGCTTCATCCAAATTCCCTGCTTTTGCCAATCGGGCAATATCATCAAGAAAGACATCTAAAGAACCACCTTGGTTTTGCGCTGCTTTGAGCTCTTCCAATCTTTGCTCCAAACGGGCTATCATATCATCAATTTCCTCATCGTCAAGATTTAAAGCCTTTACTTCTGCCAATCCTTTTTCGAGGTCCTCAATACTCAACGATTTGTCGTTCAATAATGCCAAAAGCTTAATAATTGTCTCTTCTTTTAGCTTTTCTTTTTCAAGTCGGTTTTTCTCAAAATCGATTTTCTTTTCGGCTTTCACAATGAGTTTATCTACTTCCTCATCCTGCAAATTCCACGATTTGATTTCAGCAACTTCCTGTTCCATTTGCCCCACGCTCATTTCGCCACTGTCGTTTAAAACAGCAATCAAACGGGTTTTGGCTTCCTGAACTTTGGCCATATGTGCTTGCTCGGCCAGTTTCTTTTTCGATGTACATCCGCTCTGCATAACCGACAACGATAAGGCTGTGAGCAAGAGCAGCACGAAACTAATTTTTGATGAATGCTTTTTAATCATATTATTTTTGGTTTGTGTTTTCAATAGTACAATTTCATTGTTTAATATCAACGATAATCCAATTTTTTTATTTTACGCCGCCATTCTTGATCATCTGACTACAATTTTTTATCCGACCAACAAGAACGATACTTCCAATAAATACTCCAAACGATCATGAAGGTCGACAGATGCCTACAAATATAAAACTGTTCATCGACTAAATCCTATTAATAAGCTACATTTGATTGTTTTTTTTCTAATATTGCAGTACAATGCTTTTGGTTTTCATCAACGAAAGGATGGCATGGCTATGAAAAGCCTACTCAATACCTACAATAAATAGACGCAACATACTATAAATGAGAATAATAATAATTCTATGACAAAAAATAAAACATCATTCCTGCCCCTGCTTATCATCGGGATCCTTTTTTTTATTTTAGGTTTTATCACTTGGCTGAACGGTATGCTGATCCCTTATTTAAAAACTGCATGTGATTTAACAAATTTCCAAGCACTTTTTGTCGCTTTTGCGTTTTATATTAGCTATACAGTGATGGCCCTTCCCTCTTCTTGGGTGCTCGAGAAAATTGGTTTTAAAAATGGATTATCGCTAAGCTTATGGATCATGGCTTTTGGTGCCCTTTTCTTTATTCCAGCGGCACATTATCGCATGTTTTCTATTTTTCTTGCCGGATTATTTGTACTAGGCACAGGAATGGCTATTCTACAAACAGCTGTTAATCCGTATATTACAATTTTAGGCCCCATCGAATCTGCCGCAAAAAGAATTAGTATGATGGGCATTGCCAATAAGGCCGCTGGAGCAATGGCACCATTAATTTTAGCCTATTTTATTGTGCATCCCGGTGATGATGAAGCATTTAAAAACTTGGCTCATATGCTTCCGGCAGCCAAGGAGCAATTCTTAAACGCACTCGCACTTAGGGTTGTAAATCCATATATTGCAATGGCTATTATACTATTCCTTGTTGGATTGGGCTTAAAATATTCCAAACTTCCCAACATTTCCAAAGAAGGCAATGAAGATATTAAAGAGCATGGAAACGAAGGACATTCAAGTGTCTTTGGCTATCCTTACCTCGTCCTTGGGGTAATTACACTCTTCTTTTATGTTGGCGTTGAAGTAATTGCCGGCGATACAATTATCAGGTATGGAGAATCGCTGGGCATTTCAATTGAAAATGCAAAAGTTTTCACAACCTACACTATGGTCGCGATGCTGCTTGGCTATATTATAGGTATTTTCCTGATTCCAAGAGTAATATCCCAACAAACTGCCTTAAAAGCTTCTGCTATTTTGGGTATTATTTTTTCGACAGCTGCACTATTTACTGATGGCTTTACTTCTGTGCTTTGCATCGCACTTCTGGGTTTGGCCAATGCCTTGGTTTGGCCTGCTGTATGGCCGCTGGCTATTAAAGGATTAGGAAAACATCTCGAAAGAGGCTCCGCCCTTTTAATAATGGCTATTTCGGGGGGAGCAATTTTGCCTTTAGTTTGGGGAAAACTCTCCGATCTCTATAGCTCACAACAAGCATATATCGTATTAATCCCGGCTTATCTTTTTATCTTGTTTTATGCAAGTTACGGACACCGTATTAAAAAATGGACGCGCTAAAAGATTGATATTAAAATTATTCTACTTCTTCATTTGAGGAATCAATTAGGTTAAGGAAAGACCTCAAAACCGAAGGCCCTCGAGCGGCCTGCGATGTGCTGCGATGTACTGCGATGTACTGAGCGTAGCCGAAGTAAGCCTAGCCGAAGTAAGCGTAGCCGAAGTAAGCGTAGCCGAGAGGCCGTTATCATGGAATTCGTAGATGAAATCCCTCCATTAATTGATTTCATTTGCCTCTAGCTCTATTCTGCAATTATTTTGCTGCATAATCACTCTAAAATTAGAAATTATGAAAAAGCAAAAATCAATTCTGAGCAAAAATGTACTGATGTACGCCTTCATATTTACTGCAATACTTATCGTAAGTGCTTGCGGTAAAGACGACGATGAAGTAGTAATCATAACAGACGACGACACAGAAGTACTGGATGTTAATAATTATTTAATGATTGCAACAGGCCAAATCTTAGCCTATGATTCAGATGGAGAAGTCATTTCAGGGCTCACTGCAGGGGATGCATTGTTCGGTCAAGATGCCCACTATCTGAAAGGCGAAACAATGGCCTATCAGGATAATGGCGATGGAACTATTACAGATAAAAACACAGGACTGATGTGGCAGCAGGTTCCATCATCGAGCGATTATACATGGCAGGAAGCTGTTGATTATTGCGATGAGCTCGAATTTGCCGGCTACGATGATTGGAGAATGCCAAGTGCTAAAGAACTTTACTCTATTAGCAATTTTAGTTCAGGCTGGCCCTACCTGAATACAACCTACTTCAGCCTTGCTAGTGGGCAGGTTACCAAAGATGAGCAATTCTGGTCGAGCGATTATTATGTAGGCGTAACTGTTGAAGGTGGCTCGAAATCAGCTTTTGGCGTGAACCATGTTACCGGCCATATCAAAGCATATGCAGCAGAAAGTGGTGGACCCGTTGGAGGAAAATATGTACGCGCCGTTCGTGGTGATGCTTATGGTGTCAATGAATATATCGATAATGGCGACGGAACAATTACCGACAATTCTACCGGCTTGATGTGGACGCAAGATGACAATGGAGAAGGCATTGATTGGGAAACAGCGCTTGATTATGCAGAAAATATCGAGTTTGCAGGTCATTCGGACTGGCGTTTGCCCAATGTAAAAGAATTACAAGGAATTGTCGATTATTCATACTCCCCCAGCGCTACAGTTGCGGAAAATATGGGCCCGGCCATTGATCCTCTTTTCAATTGTACACCAATAATTAATGAAGCAGGAAATGATGATTATGCCTACTATTGGACAAATACTTCGGCACATTTCACATCCGGCGAACCCTATTATTATGCTTGGTATGTAGCTTTTGGAATGGCAGTAAATGGTGAAGGGAAAGATTTTCATGGTGCCGGCGGTGTACGCTTCGACACAAAAGTAGAAGGCGGCCCATTAGGAGAAGGTGGAGAACGCTACTATAATTGCGTCCGCTTAGTGCGCGATGCTCAATAAAACAAAGTTTAGGCAGGAAAATCAACATGAATGTTTTTCCTGCCTAAATCCAAAAGAATAAGGTCTCGTCTTTATTGGGTTTCGTTGATAAAATACCCGCTTCTATTGATTCCATTTTTGTTAATACACCCTAAACCTTTTCTTTGTAATTATAATCAGTACGAATAATGAACAGCAAGAACAAACCATTAAAACACAGATCATGAAAAAGAATAAAACATCAAAAAAAAGAATCATTGTCAGCTTATTTGTTCTCATTTTTAGCATCACTATGGTTCACGCACAGCATCAAGGAAGACCCCAAGGCCCTCCTCCTGCGCCAAATAAACAGCAAATCGAAAAAATGGTAACTGATCTGTCCAAAGAACTATCTCTCACAAAGACCCAGGAAGAAAGTGTTTCAGAACTATATACTGATCATTATAAAACCCTGAAGAAAAAAATGAATAGCAACAAAGGAGGCAAGCCTGATCGCAGTGAAATGGACGAATTGAAAACTGATTTTGAAAATGATGTTAAAGCACTCCTAACAGAAGACCAGCAGAAACTCTTTGTTGCTTATCTAAAAAAACAAGAATCAAAGCGTCAGAGACCAGAGCAACAAAATAGACAATAATTTACTACATAATTTTAATACTATAGTCATGAAAAAACAAAGTACAATTCTATCACCCAAAAAGCAGATGATCATTTCTGCTATAATACTCCTGACCGTATTTTTCCAGCTCAATAGTTATGGGCAGAAATCATACAGCTTTCCCATTGTGGATACAGATCAACACAAATCCTACGATACAATTATTGAAATACCTACAGCTGTAGCCGGAGAAGCTTTTTACGGACAAGACGCAAATTATAATGGCAATCAGCCTGTCTATCAGGATAATGGTGATGGAACTGTAAGTGACTTAGTAACGGGACTAATGTGGTCCAAAACGCCGGATATGGATGGCGATGGCGTCATCGACTATGCGGATAAAATGTCTTACGACGAAGCATTAGCCGGTGCCTCATCTTATGATGTGGGTGGATATTCCGATTGGAGACTTCCTTCCATTAAGGAAATGTATTCGCTGATTTTATTCAGTGGGAAGGATCCCAGCGGTTATGAAGGAACATCTACTGAAGATCTTGTACCATTTCTGAATACAGATTATTTCGATTTCGCTTATGGCGATCAAAGTGCAGGGGAACGTATAATTGATGCGCAAATGGCTTCAACAAGTATCTATGTTGGCACAACAATGATAGGAGATGAAACAATGTTTGGCGTTAATTTTGCCGATGGACGAATCAAAGGATACGGAACAGGCCCAATGCCGGGCCAAACAATAGACAAGCAATTTTATGTGATGTATGTCCGAGGAAATACCGATTACGGCATCAATAATTTTCAGGATAATGGAGATGGAACCATTAGCGATAATGCAACTGGACTCATGTGGCTGCAAGATGATAATGGCGAAGGATTAAATTGGGCAGATGCACTAACATATGCTGAGAATACTACTTTTGCAAACTATAGCGATTGGCGTCTGCCCAATGTCAAAGAATTACAAAGTATTGTGGACTACAGCCGCGCCCCTTCCACAACAAATTCTGCAGCTATTGACCCTTTATTTAATTGCTCAACAATTACTGATGAAGGCGGTGAAATAAATTATCCATTCTATTGGTCAGGAACAACACATGCCAATTGGACCGATAATGCCGAAGGAGGTTTCGGAGCTTATGTATGTTTTGGTGAAGCACTTGGTTTTATGGAAGATCCTCCAATGTCCGGCAACTATCAGTTAATGGATGTTCATGGTGCAGGCGCACAACGAAGCGATCCCAAAACAGGAAATCCGGATGATTATCCTAATGGCAATGGCCCTCAGGGCGATGTAGTTAGAATTTTTAATTATGTTCGCTTAGTGAGGGATATGGATGCCTCTACAGGCATGAACGATATAAGCCCTGAGAACAGCCTACTGCGGATCGATCCAAACCCCTGCTCAGAAACACTCTATTTCGCATTGGATGACCAAAGCACAAGCGAATTGGAATATATGGTCTATAATTTATGTGGGCAAACAATGTTGGCCGGACAAACTACTTCCCATGGAAATATCGATATATCAATGCTTCCAGCCGGTGTGTATACCCTTCGCATGAATACGGAAAGCAGTGTATATTCACAAAAATTTATTGTGAAATAATACAATTTGAATTTAATATAACGATCTTTTAAAATACTATTATCATCTGGTTTTGGGGTTGAGGGGAAGGAGGGATTATTCTTCTTCCCCGTTTTTTTAAAACGCAAAACAATTAAAAACAAACTATTATGGCTATAGAAAGTATTCATGGATGCATTGGTTGTGGTAATTGTGTGCGCAGCTGCCCCACTGATGTTTTTCGCTTAGACAAAAAAACAGGAAAAGCTGTTATTGCCTATCCTGCCGATTGCCAAATTTGTCATTTATGCCGTATGTATTGCCCGGTAGATGCCATAACGATTACGCCCGAAAAGTCAATACCTGTAAATATATCCTGGGGCTAATTATGAAAACAACAAATGAAAATACCAAAGGGCTTCTGATGCGTATATTGCTATTTATTGCAATACCAATGGTGATTTATCTCACCAACGATATCCCTACAAGGAGCGCCGGAAAGGAATCATTGTCTATCCTAAATCTCCTCGCTTTTTTTCTGATGGCATCATTATTTAGCCTAAATCGCTACAGTATGCTCAATGGTTTGAGCAATTCTTTCATGATAAAAATCCATAAATTTATTGGATATACAATTGTAGCTGTTCTGCTTTTGCATCCATTTTTCATTATTCTTCCACGTTTTTTTGAAGCAGGAATCGATCCTTTGGATGCATTTATCCTAATCCTCAGCAATTACCAAAACGGAGGTATCGCCTTTGGGATTATTGCCTGGCTCCTACTACTCCTTATCGGTTTGACTGCCTATTTTCGTAAATATTTTTCCTACAAAAACTGGCGGATATTTCATGGAATCCTATCACTCATCTTTATGGTTCTGGCCAGTGGCCATATGTTGCTTATTGGCAGGCATTCTGATCGTTCTATGTCCCTATATATCATTCTATTAACAGCATATTTATGCTTCGGATTACTGAAAAATTATTTTTCAAAACAAGACCTTAAAGCACAAAAAAATCATGAATAAATCAAGAGACCCTAAAGATATTTCGCGCCGTAGGTTCTTAGGCCTGACGGGTGGCGCTGCCGGAATGATTGCTTTAACTGCTTATGGCTTTAGACCCCCCAATCCGGAAATGGAACAACAATTAATTGATCAGGAAACTATTGATCCGGAAACCATTGGCACAGAAAAACATCAAACTGACGTTCTGGTTATTGGTGGTGGAATGGCCGGACTTTTTGCCGCTGTAAAAGCCCACGACGCAGGGGCAAAAGTTACAATGGTGCTCAAGGGACGGCTTGGAGCATCTGGTCAAACCCCTTTTGCAAAAGGCATTTTTGTTTTTGATGCAGCTGAATCTGGGCTAAGCCTTGATGAATTTGTTGACCGCGTTTCATATTCTGCTCTGGGAACAAATAATCCTGTTTATACACGGCAAATGGCGGAGCATTCCCAGGCACGCGTACAGGAGCTCAGGGAATGGGGCTTTTTCGATTCACCACTTTACAACAAAAGTTTTAGTAAACCAATAAACGACAGAAATATAGAGCTGGCAGAACGCGTGCATATTACAAAGCTGATCAAAGAAAACGGACGGATTGCAGGAGCTGCAGGATTTAGCTTAGACGATGAAAAACTACATATCTATCAAGCAAAGACTGTGATTCTTTGTACGGGTGCAGGTGGATTTAAACCCAATGGTTTTCCGATTTGCGACCTCACGCATGATGGCACAATCATGGCCTATAATATTGGCGCAAAGGTAACAGGAAAGGAATGGAATGATGGCCATTCGGGGCAGTCAACAAATGCTGCTGCATGTTTTGATGGCTGGCATGGTATGTTTGAGCGCAAACCGAATACTACTTCTGTAGAAATCCATCACGATTTGGGCGTGGATATGAACTATCAAGCCTATAAAAACGGAAATCCGGTAATGATGGGCCCTCCGGGCAGGGAAAAAGGAAATATTGCCGAAGGTGGTCCATATCGCCCTGAGGGATTGAATAGGGAAATAAAAAATCATGACGCCAATGACGACCATCAAGGGCCACCTAAAAAGGGAGGCAAGCCCCCAAAAAAGGGTGGTGGACCTGGAATGATGGGAGCAAGTTCAACCGGTGGCTCATCAGCAGGAATGTCTATCCATAAATCGGAAGGTTTAGTACCTATCAATGATATGTGTGCCTCCAATATCCCCGGTTTATATGCTGCAGGCGATGCGCTTGGTTCATATATGGCCGGAGCGATTTACACCCAGGTTGGCTCCTCATTATCAGGATCTGCCGTACAAGGCGCCATAGCAGGTGAAGCAGCAGCAAAATATTCCCAAAATATTGAATTACAGAATATTAATAATAAAGCAACTGAAGAAATAAAAACGGAAATACTGGCACCATTATACCGTAAATCGGGATACAGCCCCGCATGGGTAACGCAGACACTTCAGGGCATTATGATCCCGAATTTTGTGCTGTACATTAAAAAAGAAAATATGCTTCGGGCTGCATTAGCTTATATTGAAGAATTAAGGGATCATCATATGCCCATGTTGCGAGCAACAGATATGCACGAACTCCGATTGGCACATGAAACAGCAAATATGATCATAAGCGCTGAAATGAAATTGAAAGCTTCCATCATGCGCACAGAAAGCCGTTGCAGCCACTATCGTTTGGATTACCCTGAAATTGACGATAAGAATTGGCAAGCGTGGATCAATATCTATAAAGGGGAAGATGGCAGCATGAAATTTGAGAAACAAGACTTTGATCAATGGCCGGCATAGATTGGCCATTCCAATGAAAATAGCGTACTAAGTGCAGCCGAAGTTGGTTGGAGATCGGAGTCGAAGCACCCTGAACCAAAACCCACTAGAAATATTTAGACTATGGTATTGATTCGCAGAAAACGTATATCTTTATGGGGAAAATCGGGCTATTGGTAGATTAATTATCAAATTTCATTGATTCCTTTTTATTATTTGTCCCGATCATCATAATATTACACAGATTTTTATCTATGAATTAATTTTTAACAAAACACAATTAATATGAAAAACCTTATTCTCTCCTTTCTAATTTGGATCATTGCCTCCGGCAGCTTATTTAGCCAAGGGTTCTATGACATTAATACCATCAATACTATTGAAATAACATTTCAAGAGTCAAACTGGGATGCCTTACTTGACCAATTGGTATCTAATGATGAAGAAGAACGTTTAATGGGCTCGGTTACAATTAATGGTCAAGTATTTGATAGCGTTGGCGTTCGTTATAAAGGCAACAGTTCTTATAATGCCAACCAGGTTAAAAATCCTTTAAACATTAAACTCGATTACATTATTGATGATCAAAAACTTGAAGGATATGGAACCATTAAACTAGCTAATGGGACTAAAGATCCAAGTCAGGTACGCGAAGTATTATCCTATGAAATTGCACGCAAATATATGCCTGCCAGCCAGTCGAATTATTGCAATGTGTATATCAATGGAACACATCTCGGGCTTTATTCCAATGATCAAGATGTGGATAAATTCTTTATGCGTACAAATTTTTATAGCGATGAAAATGCACGCATCAAAGGCGAAATCACAGGAAATACCATGCCGGGGCAAATGGGTGGCGTTTGGCAATATTTTGGAACAGATTCGAGCGATTATTTTTCTAAATATGCACTTGAGTCAGATTTTGGCTGGACTGAATTAGTAAACTTCCTTGACACGATAAACAATCATAATGAGGATGCTGATCAAGTTTTAAATATCGACCGTCATTTATGGTTTTTGGCATTTCAAAACCTTCTTGTAAACCTTGATGGCCCAATCAATAACCCACAAAATTACTATTTGTATCAAGATGATGCAGGCAGGTTTAACCCTATTCCTTGGGATTTAAACGAAAGTTTTGGTGTATTTACCACACTACAAACCGCAGGTGGTGGTGGCCCAGGTGGCGGAACTGGCTCTCTAACTACGCAACAACTGCAAGAATTAGATCCTTTTGTGAATATTAACGAAAGTGACTATCCTGTAATCGGTAAAATTCTAACGAATGACACATACCGAAAAATATATATTGCCCATATGAAAACCATGCTTGAAGAGAATTTCACCAATGGTTGGTACGAAAGTCGTGCCTTGGAAATTCAGGAGATTATTGCTGAGGATGTACAGGCAGATGCAAATAAATTTTATACATACAGTGATTTTACCAATAATGTGTATTCTTCTGTTGGTAGTGGCCCAAACGGTATCGTTGGTATTACTGAACTTATGGAGGCTCGTGCAGATTACCTGAGTTCACTTACTGATTTTCAGTATTCTGCCCCTGAAATATCAAATACAAACTATTCTCCGGAGCAAGTTTCAGCTAATTCGGAAGTATGGTTTACAGCAGAAGTAAACGATGCTACTGAAGTAAAATTATGTTATCGTTCCAGCATCTCAGAGGATTTCAATAAAATAGATATGTATGATGATGGTGCTCACCAAGATGGAGCAGCTGGTGATGGTGTATATGGAACTTCAATAGTGGTTGGATCAACAGATATGCAATATTATTTTTATGCTGAAAACGATGATGCTGCTGCCTTTATGCCAATTCGCGCCGAATATGAATTTTATGAAATCAGTATCTCAGGCACTTTAGTAATCAACGAATTTATGGCCGATAACGAAAGCACTGTAACAGATCCTGCTGGTGATTATGATGACTGGATTGAATTATACAATAATGGTAATGAAGCGATTGACCTCAATGGATATTATTTATCAGATGATGCTTCTGAGCCAGATCAATGGATTTTTCCTGACACAAGTATTGCCGCAGGAGGATATCTTATTATATGGGCCGATAAAGATGAAGATCAAGAAGGTTTACACGCCAATTTTAAATTATCTACATCAGGCGAAAGTATCATATTATCTGACGCCGCATTGAATATATTGGATGAAATTAATTTCGGCGAACAAAAAGTAGATACAACCACAGGAAGATATCCAAACGGTAGCGGTGATTTTGCTTTTATGCTGCCTACATTTGAGCGGGCTAATGAAGAACTTATCACAGCCATCAATGATTTTGAAACTATTGATATTAATGAGATAATAGCATATCCAAATCCGTTCAGCAATCAGTTAAGCGTATCATTTTCACTCGCTAAAGCTTCTGAAGTAAGCATCACCTTATCCAATACACTCGGACAACAAATTACAATTATTGAGAATCGCTCTTATGATGCCGGAAAGCATCTGGTAAATTTTGAAACCCTAAATTTGAGTGCTGATCTATGGATTTGCACCATCAGCAACGAAGCTACAGCAAAAAGAATAAAGCTAGTGAAAATAGGAAACTAATAAATAGTATATTTGAAGCAATGAAGAAAAGATTTGATCAACTAGTCCATACTGAAGCCTATTTTTTAATCATGATTTGGTTGATCATAGGTGCAGCGCCAGTGTTTTTATCGATGCATGAGCATATAATAATTTGGCAGGATGTAACCCATGCCTGGCTGGCGCTGTTCCCTTTTTTAATCCTCTTTATCATCAATCATTTTATACTCGTTCCCTATCTGCTCTTTCGAAATTTACGCATGGCTTATGTGCTTTCGGTTTTGGTATTAATTATTGGGTTTTCCCTAATCACCTGGATCGAAGGCGATAAGCAATTTCAGCCCCCCATGAATGAGCGGTTTCAACCACCTGTGCATCAGCAATTCAGCCCTAGGCTCGAACCAATGCAAAATCCTCCACGGCCAAAGAACCCCCTAGGTTTTCCCCCTCTCTTGATCACCATAATTGTCACCGTTTTGATTATTGGTTTCGATACGGGCATAAGAATGATGTCTCGATGGATGAAATTGGAACAAGAAAAAAGCTTGCTCGAAAAAGAAAATGTAGAAAATCAATTGGCTTTCTTACGAAATCAGGTCAGCCCACATTTCTTTATGAATACTTTAAACAATATTCATGCATTAATTGATATTGATACAGAGGAAGCCAAAAATGCAGTGATTAAACTCTCTAAATTAATGCGGCATATCTTATACGATTCTGAAACCTCCCAAATTTCTATTCAAAAGGAAGTCGATTTTATTGTTCATTATATCGACCTGATGAAGCTGCGTTTTAGCGATAAAGTGAAAATTGACTTATCCATTCCCGAAAAATTGCCGGATAAAAGCATTCCTCCACTCCTATTCACTTCATTTGTGGAAAACGCGTTCAAATATGGCATTAGCTATCATTCCGAATCTTTTGTCTCTATATTGATCCAAGCAAAGAAAGAGCATTTGCATATTGATATCAGCAATAGCAATCATGCTTCTCTTCAGCAAAAAAGCGGTAAAGGCATTGGAATTGCCAACGCAACAACAAGACTAAAGCTTTTATATAAAGATAATTACAATCTCAATATCTCAGAAGACGATAAAACATATAAGGTACACTTAAGCATACCGATATGATAAAATGTATTGCTATAGATGATGAACCCCTGGCGTTGAAACAGATGAACGCTTACATCAATAAAACACCTTTCCTAGAACTGATCGACAGTTTCGATAATGCTATGTTGGCGCAGGATTACCTGGAAACGAATTCGATTGACCTGATGTTCGTTGATATAAATATGCCCGATTTAAATGGAATGGATTTTGTCAAAACACTGATAAATCCTCCCTTGGTTATTTTTACAACAGCATACAGCGAATATGCCATAGAGGGTTTTAAAGTTGATGCACTAGATTATATACTGAAGCCTATTGGCTATAATGATTTTCTTCGAGCGGCCGAAAAAGCCAAAGAACGTTTAAAATTAATTGGAGCCACAGCAGTAAAAGTAGACAGCAACGAGAAATTCCTTTTTATAAAATCGGAATATAAAATACTACGCGTCAATTTATCAGAAATCAAATACATTGAAGGGATGCGCGAGTATATACGCATTCACCTTCAATCGGAAAAACCGATTATGAGCTTAATGAGCCTGAAAAAAATGGAAGAGCATTTGCCAAACACAAATTTTATGAGGGTTCATAGATCCTATATCGTCAATCTTGATAAAGTAAGTACTATTGAGAGAAACCGAATTGTGTTTGACGGGGACGTATATATACCTATAAGTGAGCAATATAAAGAACAGTTCCAGAACTATCTAGACAATAATTTTCTCATTTAATTTTACAATAGAGGTATTCCGCTTAAATGTGAGTTGTCTGTCTAATTGTGATGGTTAACTTTTATTTTAAAGGCTCGCTTTATGAAAAGCATCAATACGTTTTTTCACATTCTGCTTTAGGTTCAGGAAGAAAAAAGGATAATCGTAAGCGTGAAAAACGCCTTTTGGAAATTTATTTTCCGCTGTATAAAAATCATCAGGGTTTGGTCCGTTCACAATTAAAGCACCATTTATTCCTATTTGCGCATCAGTATATTCGGGTAAAATTTCAATAATTTCTCCTGTCTCGGTATTTTGTTTTACCGCACCAAGATGCATACTATCAGGAGCATATGTAGTATCTGTCTTCCAATTCAGTGGATTTACGCATAAAGCACCGGGTAGTAACACAGGTGATCCTGTGGCTTCGGGCGACTGCGTATTATAGGTAATAATCACGCCAAAATCATCCTCTTTTTGAGCCAGTTTCATCCATGGATATTTTGCTGCATCTTCATTCGTAAAACTATATCCAATAGTATATGCAGCAATAAGCTGATTGTTCATTTGCTCCTCATTGAATTTTTCCTTCATTAAATCCAGAATCATCAACGAACCTTGGCTATGGCCCGCAAGTATAAAGGGGCGTCCGTTATTAAAATGCTCCAAATAATAATTAAATGCGGCGACTACATCTGCATAAGCAATTGAATAGTATTGCTCATATTGTTCTTCGGGCAGGCTTAGAGCCTCCAATGCCATTTGCTGATAATAAGGGGCATATACATTTGCATCATCAGAATAAACCCTACTCTGCCTGATCGTCATATCCTGAGCGGCTTTCCTGTTTGCCGCAAGTCGAATATCCATATTGAGTGTATCGGAATTATTGTACACAGTTGGATATACGTAAAAGACATCCACATCGAATATATCGGATCCGGGCAAAAGCACCCAATTCTCACTGAGCCTATAGTCGGGTATAGAATTTGTTTGATTTTCAGAACAGGATGTACAGGAAATCAAGGCAATGAAGATCGCAAACAAAGAAATTGGGGCAGGATAAATTTTCATAATTTTTTTAAATAAAAATACCGGGAAACCCAAGAGCTTCCCGGCTTATATTATACTGATTAATAGGTTAATAAAATACCAACACTAAAATCCATTGAGCTTAGGTTATCAAACTCAAGATAATTATAAATGATGTAGTTATAACGGTATTTCGCAACGACTCCCCAGCCGGCTGTGCCGATTGGAATATTTACACCAACTTCTGGAGACACACCAAAGTTCCAATGATTTTCTTCAATTTCGTAGAGACCAAGATCTGTTCTGCGGCTTGTAGAATACAATCCTGCACTTAATCCCAGATAAGGCTGAAGCTTTGTATTTTTTAATGGGTAATAATTTCCAGTAAGGCGGAATGGTACTAAATACATATAATTAAGTACAGTTGTTGTGAGTGCACCATTATTAAACTCATAAGTATTTCTGTCGAATTTTTTATTATAGCCTTGCCAACCGACACCACCACCTACAGCAAAATGATTGCCGAGCACTTTTTTCACTTCAATATAAAAGCTGCGCGAACTTGTTGCACCATCAAGAAATTGATCGAAATCACCGGTGGGCATTCCCAAGCCCCATTCTACATTAATAATCCAGCTATCTAATGAATTATTAAAATTGGTATCATCAAAGGCATCAACTTGTGCATTTGTTGCCTGAAATATAAATACCAGACTTATAAGTGTAAGGATATATTTTTTCATTGTTGTCATTTTAATGGTTGTGATTAGTTTTTATGCAGATAAGGTGATTGCTCAAAAGCTTCATCAAAGCCATTTTGGGCGCGTTCGCTATTGTATTCGCTTGAAGAGCCGGCAACACCTTCAATAAGGGCATGCCATACAAATTTCAAACTTGGGACATCCTTTGGGTCCGCATTTTTAATTTGCTCAGGGGTTTTTCCAATCATCCATTGGCGATAAGTTCGTAAAGAATTTCCATCGACCATTTCCATAATGCAAGTACCTGATTCATAGGAATAATAAGACCATCCCCAAGGATACCAGCCGCCGCCATATCCGGGATATCCCCAATAATTTCCCCAGTATCCACCGGAACCGCCATACCATCCCCAATAGTCCCAATAACCTGGTCCCCACCAATAACCGGGATAATAAGATGCTCCGGAAGTTTGTGTAAGGCTGATCAATGGGTTAATGGCAAAATCAAAACCTTCATCACCATTTACATAAGTATAGCCTAATGATTCAAATTTCTGTATAATGACGCTTCTGATTTTATTGGATGTGCCATTTTTATAAAAATCTGCAATCTCTGACTTCGACAAATAATTGGAGGTCAAGATTACCGAATCACGCACATAAAAAGTATTATACGTGCTATAATCAAAATTTGTGTCATAATAAGTCAATGTAACATCGAGTTCATCGAGGGAAACATCGTCCCCAGACTTATAGCAGGAAGTGAGGGCAATGGCTGCAAGTAAAACAAACAGACTGGTTTTAAAACTAATTCTTTTCATAAATATATTTATTATTTCAGTATGATTTTTATTTTCATTATTAAGCTGACAGACATAAAGCAATTATACTTTAGGCTGTTCAAATGTATAAAAAAAATAAACAGATAGACGAAAACTACGGAATTAATATGTTCTCAGGAATGCATTGGCAAGCTAAAATAGAACACACTTCCTTTGTTCTGAATGCTTTTCACATGAAGGCTGCCATTATGCTTTTCAACAAATTCTTTGCACACAATAAGCCCTAAGCCTGTACCCTGCTCTTTATTTGTTCCGGGTGTGCGCACTTCTTCCCCAAGCTGAAAGAGAATTGGTATTTTATCAGCAGGGATACCAATGCCGGTATCACTCACGGAAATTTCGATATTTTGCTCCTTTTGCGCTGCACGAATAAAAATTTCATCCTCAGCACGAGAATATTTAATTGCATTTGACACAAGGTTTCGCAGGATTGCATGCAACATATCCTTATCGGCAAAAACACCAAAACCTTGCGTGATATTAGTTTTCAGTTTTACTCCTTTTGCATTCGCCTGCGTAGCAAGCAATGAAAAGACATCCTTCACCAAAGGTTTCAGCAAAAGATTCCCGGGCTTAAACTCAATCCGGCCACTTTGTGATGAAGCCCAATCCAATAAATTATTGATAAACAAAAAGCTCCTTTTTGCTGCCTGGTGTACTACGGAGGAATACTTCAATGCTTCTTCATATTCTTTATTGGCCATCATTTCAGCGAAAAGTTCCGTAAATCCAAGAATGGCGCTAAAAGGACTTTTCAAGTCATGTGCTACAATGGAGAAAAATCTATCTTTAGACGCATTTGCTTCTTCAAGCAGCTTTTTTGTCCTGCGTAGTTCCCGCTCTACTTCTTTTATCTGCGTAATATCCTTTGAGATGCCATATGTTCCCACAATATTGTCGGACTCATCAAATAGTGGCAATTTGGTAGTGCTGGCCCATGTTATACTTCCATCTTTATGCGTCTCTTTTTCTTCAATAGACAGGGGCTTCCCAGTCCTAATAATTTCTTGCTCATCAGCCCAAGCTTGTGCTGCATGTTCATCTGTAAAGAGATCAAAGTCGGTCTTTCCAATAAAATCCTGATAAGAAAATTCATATTTTTGGGCGTGCAACTGGTTGGTTAAAAAGAAACGGCCTTTTAAATCTTTGAAATATATTGCATCGGTGAGTTCCCGAAGCAAAAGATCAAAAAGATGTTTATCAGACACTTCCGGACGAAATTCATTGTCCATCGCACTGTATTTTGTAAGCAACAGCCTATAGCGGGCTTCTTCTTGATCGCCATTCTCAATGAGCAAAAAGCGATATCGAAAAATTTTGGAGCCTTGGTCCATAGAAGGTGAATAGGCCGTTAATTTCAGCAATCCAAAACTCTCTGTTAAAATAGATGGAAGATTACTTAACCTATTTAAACTCTTAGAATTAAATTTAAAACAAGAAGCGAGGGTAAAGCCTTCTAATTCATCTTGGGGAATATTTGTGAATTTAGTAAATGCCGGATTAGGGGATATTATTCGTAATTGTTCATCCAAAAGCAGATAAGCATACAAGGTATTTTTTTGCTGATATTTTTGATTGGCTTCTTCCATATTACACTATATACGAACGGAACAAATATACAATTATTTTAGTGACCTTCTGGCTTCCATAGGTTGTTGAAAAAGCTTTTTCTTTTTTTTGCGAAAAATCAGTAATGAAGATAGGCCCTTCAGGAGATATTAAAAAAGCCACCCAAAATTTGGGCAGCTTTTGATTCTTTGAATTAGTCTCCGAATGGACACTCAATATTATGCAGAGAGAAAGATTATTCATCTTCTTGCAACCAGCGGTCGAGCCATTCCCTGAATGTTCTTTGCCATAGAATTCCGTTTTGTGGTTTTAAAACCCAATGATTTTCATCAGGGAAAAACAGGAATTCTGCAGGAACATCACGAAGTACAGCTGCATTAAATGCGCTCATCCCTTGTGTATATGCAATTCGATAATCTTTTTCACCATGGATAATCAAAATCGGTGTATCCCATTTATCCACAAACCGATGTGGGCTGTTTGCATAAGAACGTTGGGCAATTTTATTATTTTTATCCCAAAAAGCGCCACCAAGATCCCAGTTTACAAACCACATTTCTTCTGTTTCAAGGTATTGTGATTCAAAGTTAAACATACCATCATGGGCGATAAAGGCTTTAAACAGTCCATCGTGGTGGCCTGCCAACCAAAATACTGAGAACCCGCCATAACTTGCACCAACAGCACCAAGGCGATCTTCGTCTACCCATTTTTCCTGTTTGACAGTATTAATGGCCGAGAAATAATCCTTCATATTTTGTCCGCCATAATCGCCCGAAATCTGTTCATTCCATTCTTGTCCAAAGCCAGGCAAACCACGACGGTTTGGCGCTACAACAACATAACCGCCGGAAGCCATCATCTGGAAATTCCAGCGATACGACCAAAACTGGCTTACAGTTCCCTGCGGTCCGCCCTGGCAATAAAGAAGTGCCGGATATTTTTTACTCTCATCAAAATTTGGTGGAAGAATAACCCAAACAAGCATTTCTTTATTGTCGGTAGTTTTCACCCAACGCTTCGTTACTTTGGCCAATGTTAATTGATCCAGCAGATGTTTGTTTTCAAAAGAAATTTCTGTTGCTTCCCCATTTTCCGGATTTACCGAATATATCTCGGCAGGTTTCGACATAGAAACGCGCGTGGCAATGATTGCCCCATCGGCCAAAGCAAAAGAAGTATAGTTATGTACTCCTTCTGTAATTTTACGAATTTTATTGCCTTTTAGGGTTAGTTGATATATTTCATCAGTAGCATGTTGATCACTGATAAACCAGATTTCTTTGCTATCCGCACTAAATGTAAGTCCGTGCACATTTTGATCAAAACCATTACTTAGGTCAACCAAGGCGCCTGATGTAAAATCTTTCACATAGAGTCTCACTTTATCGGCCTCATAACCGTCGCGCTCCATACTTTCCCATGCAATCATTTCACCATCAGGAGAATATACAGGGTTTTTATCATAACCCATCATCCCTTTGGTAAGGTTAATGGTTGTTTCATCGGTAGTATTATAGATATAAATATCGCTGTTTGTACTTAAAGTATATGCCTTTCCTTTCAACTTTCGGCAGGTATAGGCAAGTTCGGTATTATTTGGGCTCCAGTTAATTTGTTCCATACCGCCGAAAGGCCTGATTGGCGACTCCCATGCTTCTCCCTGCATAATATCTTTGGCTCCTTTTAGGGTTTTGCCATCAAAAGAAGCAATAAAAATATGTTGGTAATGATCTACCCACTGATCCCAATGTCGATACATCAGATCGTTCATAATTCTGCCGGAAGCTTTATCAAGGCCTTCGTAGAGATTTTTCATTGGTTTCTCAACAGCAACATCGCTTATATAGGCAATTTTGGAATGATCTGGTGAAAATTTGAAACCACTTATTCCCTCGTGTACATCAGAGATTTGTGTTTTCATGCTTCCGTCAGTTTTCATTGTCCATACTTGCATACTTCCGGATTCTGCTGATAAATAGGCAATGGTTTCTTCATCAAGCCAAACCGCATTATATTCACCGCCGGCAGTTTTTGTTAGTTGCTTTTTATCGCTTCCGTCGATATTCATAAGGAAGAGTTCGCGATTGCTTTTATTCTGTGGAACATCATAATAACTCACTCCGTATAATACCTTTTTTGAAGAAGGGGACAACTGGATATCGCCCAAACGGCCAAAAGCCCATAATACTTCCGGGCTTATAATGTCGCTCGTTAGTTTTAAATCATGCTTGCCAATTAAAGGCATATCGTCCAACTTTTTACATTCCTTATCGGAAGCAGTATTTTGGTTTGTACAGGAAGCAAAAACCAAAATCATCAACATAAAAAAGAAGGCCTTTTTCAGTTGATTGAATTTTTTTGTGTATTTCATGTTTTGTGTTTTAATGATTGAACATTTTGCTAAGGAGCGAATGTATGAAAATTTCTAAAAATAAGGAGAGTTACAGCATTAATTCCTGAACGGATAAATACTATTTTTGAGTTCGATATATAAATACACAATACTTATCTATACTGGAATATTTAAATTTCTCCCGTGGGATGCTCACTTTGTTTTGATCCCTTGGGCGAAAGGATTCGTTCGGGAACAGACAAAAGGCAGCAAACCCCTAACGCATAGATAAATGATTTACTTGAGGATTATCAGCTTTTCCGTATAAGACGTTTTAATTTGATTATTGGTAATCTTCAGCACATAAGTTCCTGAAGAAAAATTCTTTAAACTGATCGTCATTTCTTGATAAAATTCATTCACAGTATAAAGTTTTATACCATTGAGATCAAATATTTCCAGTTTCATAGGATAATCCGCATCACTTAAAGAAACCTTACAATAATTATGTGCAGGATTTGGGGAAATCTCAACCTGAAATTTTTTAGGATTTACAGTTTCAATTGACACTGCACTTTGCGGACAAGAAATTGTAGTAAAATGGAGCTGACCAAATTCATTAAGCGTACCTCGCCAGCATTGGCCTGTAGGATCTTTCATTATGATGCCCCGATCAATATCTTCGATATAGATATCGCCGCCGGTTATATGCAGCCTACTTAGCGGGTTCTGTGTTCCTATTCCCACATGATTATTGCTCTTGCTTAAAGTCATCACATGCGAATGTGGATCATGCCAAAAATTCAAGTCAAATGGATCAAAAGCATCATTGTCAGTTCCTATGAGCCAATCATACTGAGAATCAGTATCAAAAGAAATAAATGCTTCATAATCAACACTTGGACGATTCAAATGCATTCTTCCCCCACCATTTCCTTCGTATGTAAAATCAAGCCTTAACCTGCCTTTGATATGCAAAGCTTCCTCGGGGCTTGGTTCCATAATGCCAACATTCCCTTCATCATAATAGATATCCATTCCATTTGTTTTCCATTGTGCACTACAATAGGAATACCCTAAAACAATCAAAATTGTCATAAATACCGTACGCATAAGCCACATTTTTTACAGTTAATAATTTCTGGAGACAAAACAATGAATAAAAACATTATTCGTTGTTGATCTACAAATATATAAAAATTTCCTAATGGTTTTAAACTTTTATATATATTAATATATCTGAAGATGAGGTTTTTCGTGTTAAATATTTGCCTCAATGAAAAAAAACCTTCTTCATCTCTCATAATTTCAATCAATTTCATATCTTTATTGTCTGAAACTATTTTGCAAGGACTTAGAGAAAACCTATTCTATGAACAAAAAAAACTATATACCAAACGGAGTTTCCCTAAAAGCCCTTATAAGAAAAGAATTTGTACGCTCAGCGCTGATCCCTATTGCGATTATTGAAATACTGCTTCTTGTGCTCTATTTTAGCATCAATTATTATAAGGACATCAAAACAAAAAACACCCTACTTGCTGAAGTTAAGGAAAATATTACTGAGATTAGTTTTCGCGAAACTCAAAAAATAAACACCGAACTAAATCAAATCAGTGATATTGCGAATATTCTAAAAACAAATAACGAACGTATTTTCGAGCATCCGGAATTGGCAGAAAAACCATTGATAGAACCTCAATTTGATATTGCGCAAAATGGGGTAATTTATAAAACGATCGACAACGGAGGAAGCAGTATTTATGTGAGCGCTTTAAACAAAATGAACCCTCAATTATTGAAAAAACTACATTTTACAGAAGCTTTTGACCCTCTTTATAAAAATTTCACTGATAACAACGAATTAATTGTTGCCATTTATATCAATACATGGGATAATATGAACCGATACTACCCTTTCATTCCAAATGTTTGGGAGCAATATGAGGCGGCGATGAATATTCCCGATTTCAACTTTTACTATTTGGCTGATTCTACCCATAATCCTGATAAAAATATTATCTGGACCGATGCTTATCTCGACCCTGCCGGTCAAGGCTGGATGGCTTCTTGCATTGTTCCTATCTATAAAGGAGATTTTTTGGAAGGTGTTACAGGCATTGATATTACGATTGACAAATTTGTGCACAACATTTTAAATATGACCATACCATGGAATGGACAAGCTTTTCTTGTCGATGAAAAAGGAAGCATACTTGCCATGCCGGAAGGTATTGAAACCCTCTTCGACCTTAAAGAGCTCAGTAGTCATAGCTATGAACAAACAATCAAAGAAAATACCTACAAACCGGATCGTTATAATATTATCAAAAACGATAATATCCCGGCGAGCCTAAAAAATATTTTTGAGGATAAAACACATATTCAGGAAATAGATTTAAAAGAGAATAAATACATTATTTCGCAAGAAATTATTCCGGAAACAGGATGGAGATTATTTTTTGTAATTGATGAAAATGCAGTATTTCAACCTGTTTATGAACTCTATACAACAGGGCTGTGGCTTGGTCTGGGCGCCATCGTTTTCCTTATTCTTTTCTATATCCCCTTTTTCGTTTATCTACTGCGAAAAGCGAATAAAACAGCTGAGACAATCACGAGCCCGCTTACATACTTAGTGGAAGCAAGTACGCGGATGAGTAATGATATCCATAGTTTTAAAACAAGGATTGAATCGGTTGGTGTTCGTGAAATGGATGAGCTTTCGGTAAATTTTAATCAAATGACCGAAGAGTTGCAGAAACTTTATCAGCAAATGGATGATAAAATCAATAAGACGGTAGACGATCTACGCACAAAAGATCATTTACTGATTAAACAATCAAGGCAAGCTGCAATGGGCGAAATGATCGGAAATATTGCCCACCAATGGAGGCAGCCTTTAAATTCTATTGGAGTGATTATCCAAAATTTGGAGGATGCTTATGAATTTGGGGAAATGACAGAGCAATATCTTAAAAATAATATTGCCCAAATTATGAATATGCTGCAATATATGTCGCAAACAATTGACGATTTCCGAAACTTCTTCAAACCTAATAAAGAAAAGGAACTCTTTAAAGTCCTTGATATACTGCAAAATACTGTTACTTTAGTGAAATCAGAATTTGATTCAGAGCATATTGCAATTCAGGTCGATAATACAAACAATCCGGTACTAAAAGGATATCCGAATGAACTCAGTCAGGTTATGCTGAATTTACTCATTAACACGAAAGATGTTGTTAAAGAACGTGCTTTGAAACAAGCCAAAATCAGTATATCTATCGAAATTAATGAACAATTATGCAGCATTTTTATTGAAGATGACGCAGGCGGGATCCCTTCTGAAATTATCGATCATATTTTTGAACCATATTTTACAACCAAGGATATGGGCACTGGCTTGGGGCTTTATATGTCTCAGATGATTATAGAAAAAAATATGAAAGGAACAATCCACGCTGAAAACACTCAAAGTGGTGCTCGTTTTACAATAAATTTACCCAATATTGAGGATGATGCAAAAGAATAAACCATTTTCGGTAATCCGTTTTTATTCAGATGGATTTCTTCTTAAAAAGGAGATTAAAATGAAAAAGATAAGCATCCATTGCGCAAAAAATTAATAAACGCCTAAAATATGGAGTTCAATAGGAGGTTTACCGGACTAAAATCCCTGAATATTCGCACAAATAACTATCTTTAATGCCAAATTCAGGAAAATCAATTGCATCGACTGAATCAATGAGAAGAGAATCTATGAAAAAGCCATTCAATATAAAAGTACTATACGCCGAAGACGATATTACTATTCGCATTCCGATGACTGAAATGCTAAAGCGCCGAGTAAAAGAACTCTATGTTGCCGAAAATGGAGAGGAAGCATTAATGGCGTTTCCGAAATTTAAACCTGATATTGTTTTGACCGACATCAGAATGCCAAAAATGGATGGATTAAGCCTAATCAGGGAAACCAAGGAAATAAATCCGGAGATCCGAACAATTATTGTTTCTGCACATGATGATGCAGAATTTTTCCTGAAAGCTATTGCGCTTGGTGTTGATGGTTTTTTATTGAAACCTATTGACAAAGAGAAGCTGTTCGATCAAATTAAAAAACATGCCCAAATTATTGAGGCACAAAAAAAGAATGATGAAACAAAAAATATCTTGCAGGCTTTAAGTACTGAGGCTCAGGATGCTATTATCATTACAAACAAAGACGGTCATTTGCTTTTTAGCAATAAAGCGGCACATGAATTATTCGGTAGACAATTGATCAAAGGGGAATATGTGCCCGAATTGCTTTGCGATACTGAACGTTTTGCTTCATCTATGGGGCAAACGATGAAAGAAAATATAGATTTCAAATGCCGTGATTGCGCCACAATTCATCCTGAAAAAGGCGAAGTGCCATTGGAATTAAGCATGCGTGCTGTGGATATAAATGATGAAAAGCACCTGCTTATGTTCTTTCATGATATTATTCTTCATAAAAATCGGGAACACGAATTAATAAAAGCCAAAGAAAAAGCCGAAGAAGCCGGTTTGGCCCGACTAAATTTCCTGAGCGTGATGAGCCATGAAATACGAACACCGCTGAACGGTATTATAGGCACAGCAAAACTCCTTCTTGATGAAGAACCCCGCGATGATCAGGTTCAATATTTGCAAACCCTTGATTATTCAAGCAATCACCTACTCTCTCTTGTAAATGATATTCTGGATTTTTCTAAAATTGAGGCGAGTAAAATAGAATTTGAAAAGGCCGTTTTTAACATTAAAGATGTCTTAAAAAATCAGATGCAGATTTTTGCGTTTAAAGCGAGTGAACGCAATATTAAGTTACATCTTGAAATGGACGAACTCTTGCCGGAACGCCTTTTGGGTGATGCTACTAGACTGAACCAAATTTTAACAAATCTAATTGGCAATGCTGTAAAATTCACAAAAAATGGAAGTATTCACCTCATTTGCAAAGTATTACATAAAAGCACAGAAGAAATAAAAATACAGTTTCATGTAGTCGATACGGGAATTGGAATCGCTCAGGAAAAACAAGCGACCATTTTTGATGCCTTTAGTCAGGCAGGTGCTGATATCAATAGACAATTTGGCGGGAGTGGCCTAGGGCTAAATATTTCTAAAAAGCTAGTGGAAATGCAGGATGGCTGTATCGGACTAAAAAGCAAAGAAGGACATGGTTCCACTTTCTTCTTTGAACTGCCTTTTGGCATCTTAACGGAAAAGATGGAGGCAGTTGCTTCAAACAGTAATGAAATCAAAGATCTCGAGGGCATAAGGATTCTTCTTGTTGAAGATAACCTTGTAAATCAAATGATTGCATCCCGTTTCCTGAAGAAATGGAAAGCAGAGGTGCATATTGCCAATAATGGAGAAGAAGCCCTAAAAAAATACAAACCGGAACTCTTCCATATTATTCTGATGGATATTCAAATGCCGGTAATGGATGGTTTTGAAGCAACACGAATATTAAGAAAGACCGATAAAGAAATACCTGTTATTGCCCTAACCGCTTCGGTGCATAAAGAAATAAAAGATGCTGTCTTCAATGCCGGTATGAGTGATTTTATTAGCAAACCTTTTATCCCCGGTGAATTGAATAAAATTATTGCAAAATATGTTTTTTGATAGAATTATCAGATTTTCTAATAATTTTCTATAGCGTATTCATTTATTAAAACACATAAAAAAAAGTCCGAAAACAAATGCTTTCGGACTTTTTAAGGAATTCTTGATCTACTATTCATCACCGCCCTGCTGCATCATTTGCTGCATCATATTACTCATATCACGGTATTCTTTACTACTATCAGGAGTAAATTTCGATGCAGGAACACTTTTGCCGGGTTCAAAAGTTGTGGCTTCTTCGTAATTCTCGATGCCCATTACCTCTGCACTACTTTTAAGAGTGATGCCTTTATATATCCAGGACTTCGCTCCCATGACTTCAATCACTTCGCATTCGTGTCCCATAAAGCTCTCAGGTGCCAGACGCTTACCACCAAGTGATGCAAGCATATCGTCAGCAAATTTCTTTTGTTCTGCCTCCGTCATATTATCAACCATTTGATGGCTCTCATCATAATAAGGGCTTTTTCCTTTTGTTGCCTTATCTTTTTCCAGATCAACAACCCAATAATTGGGGCCATTCATAATCGTAATCGACTTGGTGATGTCTTCATTAGTGATGCCAAACATTTTCGTTACCGATTTGGAGTCAATTTCGGTACGACTTAAGTCACCGTAATTATCCCACCATATCTTTTTTGTACCTGTGGTACTTCCTGTCAATGCATATTCAACATAACCGGATTTAATCAGGTATTGATGCGTTTTTTGTTGCGCCATCAGGCCTCCTGCCATAAATAGGCAAAGCATAAGGGTTAATGTATTTTTCATTTTGTGTATTATTTTTTGATGTTTTAATTTACTAAATATCAGTTCTTTAAACTAATAAACCCAAAAGGACTATTCTTTTGTCCAAATCCGGGTATTTAGGTTCATTTCCTGAATAATTGTCTCAATCAATGAAAAGAGAAGGTACATTTCTTCCACATCTTCGAAACGGAGACCGGAAGAATTGATGCGTGGTTCAAACAAAGCCTTATTCGAATAAAGTCCGAAATAAACTCTGCTCCCAGTAAAAGAAAAATACATCTTTCTTTTCATTTTCTTATGGATATTCACAATGGCTTCCATCATAGTTGGCGTTAAAATATAACGTGCTTCCTGCTGGCTACCACTAAAAACAGCAAATTGTTTCTCGAATTCAGGATTTTCCAAACGGACTAATTTGCCATGATGGCTACTCTTTTGCAGGTTTTGTCCAAATTTACCGAGTAGCTTTTCAGCAGTATCTGGCAATACAAAAGTACTGCCTTCCAAATTTTTGTTAAAGTCAGCATGAAAAAACAGTCCTCTAAAAATAATATGCCATTCGGTTTTTTCTTTCCCATCTTCTCTTGATGTAGTTTTATATTGAGCTTTTATTTCAGAAAATTTAAAATCAGTTTGATCAATTTTTCCCTGAATAAAATCATCACCGGAACAGCGTTCAGCCTTCCTGCTAAATAGCTTACTAGCATTAAATTCATTTACCTCTATATGCCTGTTTGGATTGTATTGAAAATCAGGATTGATCAATTTAATAACCTCAGCAACAACTTTTTCCTTAAACTCTTTCCTGTATTTGAAATAGTTCTTAACGATAGGGATAATTTGAAAAAGCAGCCCAATTATTCCCAGAATCAATACTGTAAAAAATACAGCTCTATTTCCATCACTCAAATATTGGATCAAAAAATAAAAAACAACAAGACACAGCCCAAAAAGGTAACTGCGCTTTTTAATGTTTTTACGCATTTTCTCCATACCAGCGAGCTGATCTTTCAGTTGTGTTTCGTATAGTTGACGAATATCTTTTTCTTTTTCCATAATTCTTCAATTAGCAAAGCTTTTACAGCAACTGCATATTAGTTAAACAAAGACTTCACATCAACATTAGCACGCTCTGTTTCAGGAATAACAAAAACCTGTTTTGTTTGAAGGTGCATCATACCGGCCATAATATTGGAAGGAAATACCTGAATGGCATTATTGTACATTGTAATCACTGCATTATAGGTCCGGCGGGCAGCAGAAATTTGCGCTTCAACCTCATTTAGTGAGCGTTGGAGGTGCATAAAATTTTCATTTGCTTTCAGGTCAGGATAGTTCTCCACATTAATCATAATGCTTTTCATGGCCTGTGAAATCTTATTATCGAGTTCCACTTTTTCATCATTGCTCATTTTACCGCTTGAAGCCTGGGCACGCAATTCTGTAATATTTGTTAGCAGCTCCTTTTCATGGGATGCATATTGCTTTACTGTTGACACAAGATTGGGGATCAGATCGTAGCGCTTCTTCAATTGCACATCCATACCACCAAAAGCATTGTCAACTTCATTGCGTTTACGAATCAGGTTGTTATACATAGCGACAATAAAAATTACCACAACAGCAACAACAATCAAAATAATTACACCTATACTCATTTCTTAAATTTTTAAATTATTAATTTTCAACTCTAATTACCAACTCTAATTTTCAATTATCAATTATCAATTATTTCCCTTTATTCAGCAAGTCTTGTAAGGTTTCTATGCCTTTACGTTCTTCATCGCTCATTCCTTCGAACCTGGGATCGTTTTTTACGTCTTTTAGCTTTTCTGACATTTCGCTAATTCCAAATCCAAGCTCTTCTTTTGCTGTGCTAGCAAAATTTTTAGCTTTTTTGAAGGCAAAATATCCTCCAATACCTATGATAATCAGGCCACCTACAATAGATCCAAATAATTCCATTTTCCTTTTAGTTTTTGTTTGTGGTATCGTTAAAAAGTTCTGGATGCCTCGAAATAATCTGCATCATTCGTTGTTCGAAGCGTTCAGAAAATACATTTAAAGAATCAATTTCATCTTCTTTGAGTTCTTTTTCAAAAAGTTTTTTTTGCTGCTGTAAATCTTCAAATTGAGATTGAAAATCTGATGACTTTGAGCCAAACTCAAGAATAACACTGGCCATTTTCATTTTTTCGATCATACCCATTTCCTCTGCTCCATCACCTACATAATCATCAAATTCATCTAGAATACGATCCATTTTCATGGCGTAATCATCTATAATTTGAGACATAGAATTTATGTATGCGACAACCTCTTCTTTACTTTTGAGGTTATCGGGTATTTCTACCTCCATGAATCCCAGAGAGTTATCTGCTTTTGGCTCATCATTTTTACAAGCTGTGAATAATAGCAAAAAAATAGCAAAGTTTAGCACGAGTCTAATATTCATCCGTTTTATCAACTAGTATAATATTCAGTAGAATACTGCTAAAACTTCACAAATTCAACGCGGCGATTATTGGCTTTACCTTCTGCTGTGGTATTTTCAGCAATAGGGTTTGATTCACCATAACCAGCTACTTTTAAACGCTCGGGGGCTATGCCCAGTTCTACAAGCGTATTAAAAACAGTTTGAGCACGTTCTTCGGAAAGCTTTTGATTAAAATCAGCATCGCCATCAGCATCTGTATGACCTTCAATACTAAAGTTCAGATCCGGTTTTTTAGCCATTAATTCATAGATTTTATTAATTGGCCCCATTGATTCAGGTTTCAGACTTGCTTTATTCACATCGAAGCGTATGCCGTTACAAACAATTTTCCCATCGTTCAAAACCCTATCATAATATTTTACGCCACCTTCAGCAATACGCACATTTTTTATGAAATACAAATGCTCGCTATCTGCCCAATAGGCCTGAAGTGCTATTCCTGTAGGATTGTTCTCAAAATGCGGGATATTGATGAGGCGTGTATCGTCCATATACATTTTCAATTTACCTTTGGTATAGGCTAGTGAAAAGTGAATCCATCGCCCAACATCATTACTCAAATCTCCTGGATATGTACCTCTATTTTCGCTGATATCAATATAATTATGACTAATATCAATTTCGCTATTAGGCATATAATCCTGGTTTTTCGGATCAAACAATAATACATTAAAACGATTACTGCCGGCCGGCTTGTACAAATCAAATTCTACTGTAAATACATCCGGAAGATAATCTTCATTAGAATTTTCAAGATAAGGGATAATTTGTGGTGAACCGTCAATGAACATAATCACATTCTCGCCATCCACTTCTGCAATCTCAATCTGGCCTTTTACTAAATCCCAACGTGATGGGAATTCTCCATTTTCTTCATCGATAGAAGGGCCATCTTCAAAAATCACATTATCGCCGGGAACAAAGTCAAATTTTGACCAAGTAACCGCCGGCTTTTTCGATGCCGGATCTTCATGGGGAGCTTCTTCGCTATTATTTCCTGAAGCATTGCTACTATTAGAATCTGTTTTTGATTCTTCAGCGTTTTTATCCACTGCATCTTCTTCTTTCTTTTTTTTCTTCTTCTTCTTTTTAAACAAGCTGCCTATACCCTCTTCAACTTTATCGAAACCGGCATCAACACCCTGATTAATTTTGTTGTTCGTGCGGCTTGTACCTTCACTTTTAGCAACTTTTTTGGGGTCCAATATCTGTGCATCTGCCACAAAAGCGAGAAAGCACAAAAGAAACCCCATCAATACAAATCGTTTCATTTTTCTGTTTTAATGGTTATTATTTTAGCCACAAAGCTAAAAAGATATTTGCATATTCCGAAATAATATATTTTAGTATTCACCTATGATTTATAAAACACTTAAAATCAGAATATTGCAAAATTGAACAAAAATGCATATTGAGGAATATTGTGTCTGGTTTGCAGATATTTGAACTTTATTTGATCATGCATTTACTCGAAATCTTTATAAAAGGAATTTGTTCTTTGAAAATCAATTTCTGAAGTGCCAAATAAGGAGGTATTTATACATTCCGAATATTGTCCCAAATTCTAACCATAAAGCATTAAAGCTTCGGCGGATAATTTTACTAATTTTGCAATAAGAATATCAGCCTTATGAAACTTTTTGCAATAAATACAGAAAATTGGAAATCAGATGGCGGTGCTGTTTTTGGAGTGGTTCCCAAAACAATATGGTCAAAATTTTGTCCCTCTGACGAACAAAACAATATTAATGTCAGTAATAGAAACCTGCTTGTAAAAACTGACGATAAACTGATTCTTTTTGATACAGGAATGGGCAATAAACAGGATGAAAAATTTTTTCGTTTCCGTTATCGTTTCGGCGATCAAAGCTTAGAAAGGGCATTTAAAGAAAGTGGTCATCGTTTTGAAGATGTTACGGATGTTGTTTTTACTCATTTACACTATGACCACTGCGGTGGAGCTGTTTATAGAAAGGCAGATGATACATTTGCTTTGACTTTTCCGAATGCAAAACATTGGGTATCAAAAGACCAATGGGAATGGGCTTTAAAGCCTAATGCCCGTGAAGGTGCGTCTTATTTCCCTGAAAATTATATGCCCATTTTGGATGCCGGCCTTCTAAATTTTATTGAACAGCCGGGAGTATTTTGTAAAGGTATTAATTTTCGTTTATTTTATGGACATACAGCAGGACAAATTATCCCGATAATTGAAGTGGGCAACAAAACATTAGCTTTCACTGCAGATTTTATCGCCAGCGCCGGACATATTCCATTGCCATATATTCCTAGCTACGACATCATGCCCCTGCTTTCTTTAAAAGAAAAAGAAGAATTTTTAATTGAAGCCTGCGAAAACTCCTGGACATTCATGTTTCAACATGATTATTATAATGAATGCTGCAGCCTGATAAAAGACCATCGGGGCATCCGAAAGGACAAGTCCTTTAAATTGTCCGAGTTTTTGGGCGAATAATGCTGAGCGAATTCTCAGTCGGCCTCTCGACTTCGCTCGAGGACCTTTTGACTTCGCTCGTGGACCTTTTGACTTCGCTCGTGGACCTTTTGACTTCGCTCGTGGACCTTTTGACTTCGCTCGAGGATCTTTTGACTTCGCTCGAGGACCTTTTGACTTCGCTCGTGGACCTTTGATTGAGTTTCATTTTCAGATGCAGCCGCTCCTCACTTCGACGGGCTTTCTTCGGCTGCGCGCAACAGAGTGCAGCACAGTATAGGCCGCTCGAGGGCCTTGTGAAAGCAAAATCAATTTTGTGGCCTGATGTAAATAAATAACTTTCATGCTATAAATCAGCCTAAAAAAATATTTGTGCTATTTAAAGCTAAATCTTTAACTTGCGGCAAAACATATTACAATGAACAAAGCGCTATCGATTATCTTATTTTGCCTCATTGGGCATAGCCTTTTTGCACAAGAACTAAAAGAATGGCAAAACCCTGATATTGTGCAGGTAAATAGAGAAAAACCTCATAGCAGTTTCACTCATTATCTGGATAGCCATGAAGCTCAGGGCGAATCCGGTTTATCACGTAAGCTCCTATTAAATGGCAATTGGAAATTTCATTTAAGCCACAATCCCGCAGAACGGCCTGTGCAATTTTTTAAAGTTGATTTTGATGATCATGCTTGGGATACCATTCCTGTTCCATCTAATTGGGAAGTACAAGGATATGATATTCCGATTTATGTCAATTCAGCTTACGAATGGACCGATAAGCCAAACCCTCCGGAAGTTCCCCTAGAATATAATCCTGTGGGAAGTTTCAGGCATTCTTTTGATTTACCGAATAATTGGAATGATTTGGATATTTATATACATTTTGGCGCAGTAAAATCAGCTTTCTATTTATGGATTAACGGCGAGTATGTAGGCTATAGTCAAGGGAGTAAAACACCCTCAGAATTTCGTATTACCGATTTCCTGAAAAAAGGGCATAATCAATTATCTGTTGAAGTATATCGCTGGAGTGATGGCTCATGGCTTGAATGTCAAGACTTTTGGCGTATTAGTGGCATCGAGCGCGATGTGTACTTATATGCTGTTCCGGAAACGCATATTCGCGATATCGATATACGAGCAGGCTTATGTAATGCTTATCAGGACGGCCGTTTTCAACTAAATCTGAGCCTTCAGAATACTGCAGCAAAAAATACAAAAAAGCTCAAGATTCATTATTCAATCACGAATCCAGCCGGGAAAATTATAAAACAAGGTAATAAAGAGATTTCAAGCCTTAAAGCCCATTCAGAAAAAACCATTCAAATCAATACAGAAAACCTTCCTGATGTACTCAAATGGTCGGCTGAAACTCCCCATCTTTATTCTTTGAGTATCTCTTTAGAAAACAAAAAAGGAGAAATATTGGATGCGACAAAAATTCCTTTTGGCTTTCGTTCTTCTGAAATCAAAAACGGACAGCTTTTGGTGAATGGTAAGGCCATATTGCTGAAAGGTGTCAACCGTCATGAGCATGATGCAAAAACAGGACATGTCGTTGACCGAAGCTCAATGCTCCGCGATATTGAACTCATGAAGCAACACAATATCAACACTGTACGTACGAGTCATTATCCAAACGATCCGCTATGGTATGCTTTATGCGATGAATACGGCCTTTATGTAATTGATGAAGCAAATATAGAATCGCATGGTATGGGCTATAGCCCTGAACGCACTTTGGGTAATAATCCAATCTTTAAAAAGAGCCATCTCGATCGAACAAAACGCATGCTGGAGCGTGATAAAAACCATCCATCTGTAATAATTTGGTCCTTAGGTAATGAAGCAGGTGATGGAGAAAATTTTACTGCTACTTATAATTATATCAAAGAACGGGACAGCTCGCGGCCAATCCATTACGAAAGGGCTTTAGGCGGTGACAATACAGATATTTATTGCCCGATGTACGCCTCCATCGATCATATAGAAAACTATGCACGCAACAATCCAAAGAAACCATTGATCCTTTGTGAATACGCTCATGCCATGGGAAACAGTACAGGTAATTTGCAGGATTATTGGGATGTAATTGAAAAATACCCTTCATTACAAGGCGGTTGCATTTGGGATTGGATCGATCAGGGACTCGAAGAAACTTCAGCCGATGGAGAACCTTATTTTGTTTATGGAGGCCATTATGGCCCGGAAGACGTCCCTTCTGATGGCAATTTCCTTGCCAACGGACTTATTTCTTCAGATCGAGTCCCCCACCCTGCTCTAACTGAAGTAAAAAAAGTATATCAATACATTGATTTTGATATGCCTGATCCTTCAAATGGAAACTTGAGCATTACAAACAGATATAACTTTACAAACCTTCAAGGATTTGAATGCAAGTGGTTTCTGATAAAAAACGGTTTCGCTTTAGATTCAGGATCAGTTATTTTGAATGATTGCCCATCGGGCGAAAGCCTGCATATGCCTATAGATATAAAGCGCTTTGCTTCCGCTGATGATGCAGAATATTTCCTAAATCTCTATGCGTATAGCAATCCCGTAAGCCCATTGATTCCTGCAAATCAATGGATTGCATGTGAGCAAATAGCACTCAACAATCTACCCCTTCAGAAAATTCAAAGAATAAGTCAGGATCTGCCAATTTCCATGGATTTTACTTTTGACAATAAAGAAATTGATGAAGTGATTTATAAAGGCATTGATTGGAGCATCAGCTTTAATTACCAAAGTGGTTTTATCAAATCCTGGACGATTGATGACACAGAACAACTCACTACAGAACTTGTACCCGATTTTTGGCGTGCACCAACAGACAATGATCTTGGAAATGGAATGCCGCAACGCTGTGCCGTTTGGAAAAATATTGACCAAAAACTTTTGCTTCGTTCCTTCGATTTCGATATAAAAAACAAAGAAGGCATAGTGAAAGTGACATATCTTCTTGCAGAGCCCGCTTCGAGCCTTGATATGGAATACCACATCAACGAATTTGGCGAAATAGACACCAAGATGTCTTTTCAACCCATGCCTGCTGCACCGCGCCAAGGATTGCATATGCTCCAAAAAAAAGACGGAAAGACCTATTTGCATTTCGGAAAAAATGAGCCTGTTTCCGCTTCATTTCAAGGAAAAGAATCTTGGAGCAAAACCGATGAATTCAGCATTATCGCCCGAATTCATATTGACACCTTAAAAGGACAAAATGCAGTCTGGAATACGGATGGCTGGCAAAACGGGAGTATGCATTTTGAATTCCGCTGGGGCAAACTCTATCTGTTTATCAATGGGCTACCCACTATGGAATTTAAATACGATTTTAAACAAAATCAAGATTATTCCATTGCAATATCTTATAGCAAAGCTTCCGGAAAAATTTGGCTCTATGTTAATGGTGCTAATGCAGGCGTAAATTCCTTTAATGACTTGCCCTCAGTGAATTTTTCCGGCAAACAATATCTTGGGGGATATACAGATGGCAGCCGGGGATTTCTTGGTGATTTTAGTTTACTTGCATTTTATAATCAAGCACTTAGTCCAAAAACAATTCAAAGCGGATTACTTCCAAAAAAAGGACGTTTGCTGCTCTTCGATTTTAATGAAATGGAACGAAACAGCTCAACAAATATAGATGATGCATCAGTGGAGCTTAAGATTCGGGAATTAGCACGATTTATTCCTGAAATCCCGCGTTTTGGACTAAAAACCAGTATAAAAGGAGGCGATTCTTCCGCTGTACTTTGGTATGGACGCGGACCACAAGAAAATTATCAGGACAGAAACACCTCTGCCTTTGTTGGCCTGTACAAATCCTACATCAAGGATATGTACACAGCCTATATACGTCCTCAGGAAAACGGCTATAGAAGCGATGTCCGGACTCTTACACTGATTAGCGATAAAGGCTTCGGATTTGAAGCAATAGGATCGCCAAGCTTCGGCTTTAGTGTTCTGCCCTATAGTCAGGATGAATTGGATTGGAGCACAAGCAAGCGGAAATACACCATCGACCTAAAAAAGGATGAAATGCTCTATTTGCAGCTTGATTTAAAACAAATGGGCGTTGGTGGAGACAACAGTTGGGGAGCCAAACCACATCCGCAATACCAATTGCCTTTTAAACCCTATCAGTTTGAAATAAAGCTGAAAGCTTTCCGACTCTAAACCCCAACGAATTAGAGACTACTTCCAAATCCTGATCCATAAAGGGTAACTTAATTGCTTATAAACCAAAGATTATTGACGAAACCTAAATACAACAAAAACATGAAAAGCCCACATGCTTATTATTTGCTGCTGTTTGCCCTACTCACGGGCTGCATTTCAAAAACAGATCCATCTGCCCAAAACAAAACAATAAATATTGTTCCGGTACCTCAAGAAATGGAAATGCTTCAGGGCTGTTTTACCCTCTCGAATAAAACCGCTTTTATCGATGAGAGCAATTTTGATGAAATGCTACCCATTACTGAAGATTTCAAGAATCAGATTACACTCTCTACCGGTTTTACGCTTGAAAAAACGTCCGACAGTAAAAACACAATCACATTAAAGGCTTCCCAAAATGAACTCCCCCCGGAAGCCTATATTTTAACAGTAATCCCTGAAAATATTGTGATTGAAGCATCCGGCCGTGCAGGACTCTTTTATGGCCTTCAAAGCCTGAAACAGCTTTTCCCTGCAGAAATATTCTCTTCAGAATTGGTTAGCGATATTGCTTGGGAAATTCCTGCCCTAAAGATCAAGGATTTTCCACGTTTTTCCTATAGAGGTTTGCATCTGGATGTTGGCCGGCATTTCACCCCTGCTGATTCTGTAAAAAAGTTTATTGACCTGATGGCTCAGTATAAATACAATACATTCCATTGGCATCTCACAGAAGATCAAGGCTGGAGAATCGAGATAAAGAAATATCCAAAATTAACCGAAATTGGCGCATGGCGAAAAGAAACGCTTATTGGCCATTATAGCGATAAGCCCCATCAATTTGACGGAAAAAAATACGGTGGTTTTTACACCCAAGAGGAAGTCAAAGAAATTGTTGCCTATGCACATAAAAAATGCATCACCATTATTCCTGAAATCGAAATGCCCGGGCATTCTTTGGCAGCACTGGCCGCCTATCCCGAATTGGGCTGCACCGATGAACAGTATGAAGTTGCTACAAAATGGGGCGTTTTTAATGAAGTTTATTGCCCGAATGAAAAAACATTCCAGTTTTTGCAAGATGTACTCGACGAAGTTATTCCCCTATTTCCCGGCAAATACATCCATATTGGTGGCGATGAATGTCCGAAAAAACAATGGAAGGAAACAGCTTTATGTCAGAATATTATGAAAAAGGAAGGCCTAAAAGACGAGCATGAACTACAAAGCTGGTTTATCCGCCGCATCGAAAAATATATCAATGGCAAAGGCAAACAAATTATTGGTTGGGACGAAATCCTTGAAGGAGGATTGGCTCCCGGAGCAACAGTAATGTCATGGCGTGGAATGGATGGAGGCATTGCTGCAGCAAAGCAAGGCCACGATGTAATTATGACGCCGTCATCACATTGTTATTTCGATTATTATCAGACAGAGCCTAATAAGGAACCATTGGCAATAGGAGGCCTAACGAACCTAAAAAAAGTCTATGAATTTGAACCGGTGCCCAAAGAATTGAATCAAGAGCAAGCGAAATACATTATAGGGGCACAAGGCAATCTCTGGACAGAATACATGCCAACCTTTGCCCAAGTGCTCTATATGGCCTATCCAAGGGCCTTAGCATTGGCCGAAGTAAATTGGTCGCAACCCAATCGTAAAGATTGGATTTCATTTAATAAACGGCTGCTCTATCAAAAACAAGTCTTTAAACAAGAAAATATTGCGATAGGAAGACTCGACTCAAAAATCAGTATCCATACCATTTCTGACAAAAATACAGGCGATCTGCTTGCCGTTCTCGATTGCGATATTCCCGGCATTGAAGTCAGATATACAACCCATGGCGATAAAGCAGCAAATAATAGTCCATTATACCATCATCCTTTTATTGTACAGCACGACATCATTTTGAATGCCGGTGCTTTTTCCCCTGAAGGTGATCAAATCAACCGTCTTAAAAAAAATATCTTTCTCCATGAAGCTTGCGGCATCACAGCTGAACTAACATTTCCGTATTCGGATAAATATCCTGCAAATGGAGCAATCTCTTTATGCGATGGTTTAAAAGGTGGTGATGATTATGCGGATGGATATTGGCAAGGATTTAATGGTGTTGATCTTGAAGCCCGTATTGAATTTCCTGTAAAAAAAGAAATCAGCAAAGTAGAAATAGGATTTTTCCAAAAAGAAGCCTCCTGGATTTTTTTGCCACAAAAAATTGAAATTTGGGGTGAATTTGGCTTAGGGCGCACACAAAAACTCGCTGAGTTGATCAATGAAATCCCAAACAATCAAAGTGGAAGCTTTAAAAAAGATTTTATTCTCAATTTTGATCCAACAGAAGTAAAAGGGATAATAGTTAAGGCCATTGCGCAAAAAAAATGTCCGGACTGGCATCCCGGGGCGGGTTTCGATGCTTGGCTGTTTTGCGATGAAATTATTGTTCGTTAGTAAGTCTTAGCAAGAAAAACCCCTATTTTCACATCCTTAATAAAGAAGCGCCACAGGCAAGAAGGTTATTCTATTCCCAAAAAATAAGCATGAAAAAAGGCGGCAAATTTGCCGCCTTTTTTGTATTGAAGCGTATGAAATATTTGAGTTGTACTCATTCGCTTATTCTTATTCACCTTCTGTTTGGGGCACTTCTTCGCTTGTATTATCGTCAGATTTCCGGACAAAAAAGAAGGTCCCGCCATCATGCCTAAAGCCTTTTATTTGCCCAAATTGAGGTTCCTGATCGTTGTTTTCGACTACTGCCCTGCCTACAACATCCACAATCTCTTCGATGGCTATGCAGCTTTTAGGATTTTGGCGCAGTGCACCGGCGAAAGATTTCGCAAAAATGGAATTATCAGCAGCTAGTTCGTAGCCGGCAGAAGAAAATACTTGTGAAGATTTTGCTTTGGTCAATTTCCAGTTATTGCAGCTCAAGTCTTTAGGCGCAGAACGCATGGCAAGATAAAATGATGGCCCTGATTCACAAGCATCCGAAATAACCAAAAGGTGATCGAGATCATCTACATAAGACTCCATGCTAGCCCTGAGTGCATTTAGATCATAATAACTGAATTCATCATCACGGTCTGCATCAACGGGAATCCAATATCCGGTCTCATTCATATACGCACCATGTCCTGCATACCAGATAATGAGGGAATTCGCTTTATATTTTTTGATTTTATCGCGTAATTCGATGCGGAAAAATTTCTCAAGATCTTCTTTTGTCATATCCTTTTTATGGATTTGAACAGGAATACTATAATTTGCCAAAGCACTGCGCATCAGTGTTATATCCTTCCCGGGGCCTTCAAGGTTACTAAATGATTCATAATGACTATTTTCGATAAAAATAATCCATGTACGCCCCATAGGGTTATTGGCAAAAGCATTAGCCATATCACGATTGATGATAAACTTACGCTCGGTCGTATTTCCATAAATATCTTCGGCAGTAATTGTGATGCTGCTTTTATTCTTCACTTCCACATTTGCCCAGAATTGAGGGTTGAGGCTATTGGAGTTAAAACCCGCGGTAACTCCATCGATATGAATATAATCGATAAGGCTTTCATCATTAACAACACCTTCAATATAGAGCAGTGCATCATCCGTTTCGACAAAAATTTCACCTGCATCGGAGGTAATTGGATCCATTATTACAATTTCCGGGGCAATTACTTCAGTTCGGATTATTTTATAGGTTTTTGTTGCAACATTATTATATACATCGGCAACGCGCACGATAAGTTCATCAACACCGTCAATATCAAAAGTCAATTCAAAGCTTTTATCATCGTTCAATTTCCCGTCGAGCACTTCCATACTTTTATCATTAAAAGTGATGTATTCGAGCTCGCTTTTATCATCTATAAGACCAGTAATAAGTACTTTATCTTCGCCTCTAATAAACTCAAGAACACCGGCTTCTCGCTCAATTCCCTGATCCATTTTTATTTCAGGGGCACTGGTTTCCACATTCAGGTCATAAACCTGTTTTCTGGCTGCTTCAACATCAGCAAGCATAATTCCTGCAGCGCTTGCTCCATCAATAAACGATTTAAAATCAGCAGTTGCCATTTCAGTTTGAAAGACATCCACATAACATTGGCCACGGAGATAGAGGGCTTCATAATTATCCGGATCGCTAGAAAGTATTTGATTAAAATCAGCAATAGCAGAGGTTTGTTGGTTGAATTCCTTTTGATAGATCCCGCGGAGCATATACACATCATTGATATTCTCAGCATCGGGATAAAAAAGAAGCACCTTAGATACATCATTGATTGCGTTTACATAATCTTTATTTTTCTGGTAGATTTTTGAACGCAAGATCAAAGACTCCTTGCTTTTCTGATCGAGAGCTAATGCCCGATTTACTGAACCAAGAGCCTGAGGTAGTTTATTTTGCTGGTACTGTGATTTGGCCATGCCAATCAGGGCATCAGTATCCGCATTATTAATTCCTACAGAAGCGGCGTAATCCGATTCGGCCTGCGCATAATTTTCTGTGATATAGTTAATATTCGCCCTGGTTTTATAGGTGTTACTCGTTTTCTTAACATTTAAAGCTTTATTGGCTTCGATAAAAGCTTCCTGATACTGTTCCGTTTGCACCAAGGCGTCCACCAATTTATCATAGGCATCGAGATTGTCTGATTCCATCATCAGACCTTGCCTGAATTTGGCAATTGCCTGAGTATAATCGGCCATATCGTAATAAATATTGGCTGATTTAAAGGCGACCCATTCTTCTTTAGGCTCCAAGGCAAGAGCACGATCGTAATCAGAAACAGCATCTTCCAGCTGATTGATAGCCTCATAAGACTCAGCCCTTAGCAAATAAGCATCCGCATAATTCGGATCAAGTTCTAATGCCTGCGTAAAATTGCTAATCGCATCCTGATATTCCCCGGCTTTTAAAAACTTCTTCCCTGCCTTAAAACTGTTTTTGGCACTTTGCCCCATACTAACGCTAGAAAGCAAAGCCAAAAAAATAAATAATAGTAAAGGTAATTTTTTCATAATCGCTTCATTTTTTAATGCATACTTGTACAACTCCTTGCAAATATACGAAATGAGAAAGGATAATGACAGCTTTTTATGAAATAATTCTATCCTGAGAAATAAAAATTAAAACCACTTCATGCATCCTGAAAACCCAAAACCGAATATGCGCAATGTATCCTCTAAAAAATGATTTTGTGATAAAAGGCTTCATCCTGCAACAATTTAATGAAAAAAGCAGTATAAAAGGAGAATATAAAAGCATGACGCATGAAAGAGGAAAAAAACACGGAGTTCGTTTTTGATACAATATGTGCATTGAGCACAGCTCCCGGAACCGGGGCAATTGCCCTTATCCGGCTTAGCGGAAAGCAATGCCTCAGTATTGGAGAACAAATCTTGCAAAGGAATAATGCTCCGGTAGATCTTAAAAAACGAAAAAGTCATAGCATTTTTCATGCAGAATTATTCGATCGTGATCAGCAAATCATTGATGATGTTTTGGTGAGCATTTTTAAAGCACCCAAAACCTATACCGGTGAAGATATGCTTGAAATTAGCTGCCACGGAAGCCGCTATGTGCAACAAAAAATTATTGAATTACTCATTGATAAGGGTTGTCGTATAGCACATCGCGGGGAATTTACCCAAAGGGCATTTCTCAATGGACGTTTCGACCTGGCACAAGCCGAAGCTGTTAATGACCTGATTAACAGTAATACAAAAGCATCGCATGATCTGGCATTGGATCAAATGCGAGGCGGATTCTCAGAGAAAATCAATAATCTTCGGAAACAGCTAATCGATTTTGCCAGTCTTCTGGAACTTGAACTTGATTTTAGTGAAGAAGATGTAGAATTTGCCGATCGTGAGAAATTGAAAGAACTGCTTCAGGAAATCCATAAGGAAATTGCCTATCTCCTCTCCTCTTTCTCTCTGGGGAATGTAATGAAACACGGTGTACCGGTTGCTATTGTAGGTAAACCCAATGTTGGGAAATCAACACTTTTAAATGCCTTACTGAACGAAGAAAAAGCCATTGTATCCGAAATCCCCGGCACTACACGCGATGCCATAGAAGATACTATTGTTATTGAAGATGTTGCTTTTCGGTTTATCGATACAGCAGGACTGCGTCCTTCGGATGATGTAATAGAAAATATTGGCATTGAACGCACTTATGAGAAAATTTGCCAGGCGAGTATTGTGCTTTATTTATTTGATTTAGTGAATACTTCTTATGAAGAAATTTGCGAAGTATTAAGCGATTTCCGTGAACATATAGAAGATAAAAATAAGCACTTTATTATTATCGGCAATAAAACCGACCAGCTTTCGGAAACGCCTAAAGCCTTCAGCAATTTGGTCGATATGGAAACCATCTTTATTTCCGCCAAACGCAAAGAAAACATTAGTCTGATTACCAATAGCTTAGTAGAATCATACCGAAGCCAAGAGCAGATTTCTGATGTAATCATTAGTAATTCAAGACATTATGAAGCTTTAAGCAAAAGCCTCGATGCTATTGAGAGTGTTATGGAAGCCTTCGAACAGCAAATCCCCACCGACCTGATCGCCATTGATATTCGGCAGGCACTGCATTTTCTTGGAAGCATTACAGGCCAGATCACAACGGATGATCTGCTAGGGAATATCTTCAAAAACTTCTGTATTGGAAAGTAAGGTAGTTTCCTTTATTTGTTACTAGCCTTCATTTACTGCACTTTAGAGTTTTTATCCTTGGCATATTTTTGCTCTTTCATAGCTAATTTATAAAAATTGTTCACTATATTTGTCTGTTCAACGACAATGAACGATTAATTTATATAAACACGCTTATGTACAGGAATAATGATTTCATTTATGATGCTGTAACGCGATTGAGTGAATTGACGGGTTTGGTGATTGATGTAGAAGGTGTTCGACAGGAGTATGATGCTTTGATTTCTGTTCTAAATACTCAATTCATCATTCAGTCGTATACAGAGATTAGATCCTCAAATAAAGGTGTTATTCTCTCAAAGATTAATGCTCTGAGCACAAATAACAAAAAGCCGATCCTGATTGTAGCTAAATACATTGCTGCAGAGATCACGTCTGAGTTTAAAGTGTTAGGAATTAATTACTTGGATGTCGCAGGAAATGTTTTCATAAAACATGGAAACGTTTTTTTGTTTATTTCAGGGCAGAAAAGTAAGCGCATTGCTACCTTTAAACAGTCGCGGGCTTTTCAGGAATCCGGAATCAAGTTGATATTTAATTTGCTGAAGACTCCTGAGAACTTGCAGTTGTCGTACAGAGCACTTTCTGAGCTTACCGATGTATCCATTGGTTCGGTGAGCAATATCATGCAAGAACTTGAAAGCCTAAATTTTGTTCTTAAAACCAAGGCGAAGCGAGTACTCAAAAACAAGAAGGATTTGTTGGATAGGTGGATTATTGCTTATAATGATGTGCTTAGACCTCGGATTTTAAGAAAGAAAATGCGTTTTGTTAAAGATACGGAGCTGGCGAATTGGAAATCTATTCCGCTGAACAGGATGGATGGCGTTTGTCAATGGGGAGGAGAACCTGCAGGAGCGTTGAAAACAGATTATTTGTCTCCAGAAAAATTTACCTTATACACTACATTGAACTGGCAAAACTTAATCAACGAGTTAAATATGGTGCCGGATGAAAATGGAAACATTGAAGTGTTAAGCATTTTTTGGGCAACGGATAAAAACACTAATACTGAGCAGACAGTGCCCGCGGTTTTGATTTATGCTGATTTAATCACCAGTGGTTTCAGTAGGAATATTGAAACGGCTGATTTAATACTGGAGAATGAGCTACAATATATCAAGTGATCGTTTAAAACACCCTTTGCTGAAGCCTTTGCTAACGGACTTGGACAGATATTTTAAAAAGGCTGGCATAAAGTTTTATGTTATTGGGGCCACTGCCCGGGATATCATTATGGAGATTCACAATGAGAAATCTGCTCGCTTAACACATGACTTGGATATTGCCATTGCCATAGATGCATGGGATCAATTTGCTCAGGTGGAAGACGATTTGGTTGGTTTGCCCGACTTCACTAAAGACGCTAAACAGAAACAGCGGTTTCTTTATCAGAATAAATTTCAAATTGACATTGTACCCTTTGGTCAAATAATGAAAGAGGGCGACAAAATATTTTGGCCTCCGGATGAACATTTTGCCATGGTGGTATTGGGCTTTGCAGAGGTAAACAAGAATTTGATTCCCATCAGGATAGATGGCCACCTTAGTGTTGAAATCGCTTCGTTGGAGGGGATTTTTGTATTGAAGATTTTTGCATGGCGTGACCGGAACTATAAGGATGACCGCGATGCTTCCGATCTGGGATTTATTATGTCAAATTATCTGTCGATTAATGAAGAAAGAGCGGTTGCCCTTTATTTTAAGGAAGTATATACAGACGAATTTACGATAGTGATTGGGGGAGCAATTATACTGGGAAAAGACATCAATCATCTGCTGGGTGACAATCTATATACCAAACAACGCTTTAAACACATTATTTTGGAGGAGTTGGCCTCAGCAGAAGAAAGCCGCTTAATCAATCAAATCATTGAAACCAATAAAAATATAAGCTATGAAGAAGTGTTTAAAAGCCTGAATCATATCATTGAAAATATAAAAGACTAGTAGATTATGTCCGAAGAAAAAACAGTACAACAGGAAATTGTATTGGAAAGTAATGTAGTTTCCTTTATTTGTTACTAGACTTCATTTACTGCACTTTAGAGTTTTTATCCTTCTCATTTTTGTTGTACATTTGTTGCCCAAGAAACACGATTTGTTGCCCAAATGCAAAAGTGGCAAAATCATGGCAGTATAAGACATCTTTGTGAATAATAATACACAATCCCTACACTAGCATTAAAAAATAAACTATCCTGAATGATAAAATTGAGGGCAATCTGATACTATAATACCCCCCATTATTAAGACCACTGGTTAAGGTAGAAAACATTAATTTTACCAGTGCAAGTATGACAAAACGAAGAACATTTAAAGCGGCTTTTAATGCCAAGGTTGCCATAAAAGCCCTCCAGGAAGGCAAACCAATGGCAGAATTATCAATGCAGCATGGCGTGCATCAAAGCATGATACAAAAATGGAAACATGAATTTGTGAGCCGATCATCAGAAGTTTTTCAGAGCAAAGCATTTTCAAATGATTTTGATGCTGAGCGCGAGAAGCTTTATGTAAAAATAGGCCAACTTGAAATGGAAAAAGGTTGGCTAAAAAAATTTTCAGCAAAAGCAGGTATATGAATAAAATAAAGGCTTTCTGGGCTACACTCTGCACAAGTACTTTGGCTTTTTGTGAGTTTTGTTTCCTGGTTTCAGTCCCAGTATGTATTATAAATCTCAGCTTTATTCCTTCACAAATTTAGACACATACACATGCTCACCACAAAGGATGCTGAGGGTATAAATACCTCCGGCCAATTTTGAAACATCCAGGATTTCCTGCTCTGCTATTGCTTTTTGACGGAGAAGCAGGTTTCCTTTTAAATCTGCTATGGAGATAATGACATCCGTATTATCTCTGCCCATAATATCAGAAAGGTCTATTTTCAGTTGTTTTGTTGCCGGATTGGGGTAAACGGTCAGCTGTTCATCGATTAAATCTTCAACACTTACCAAATAGCTGTCGTAAATACGGACACATCCGATAGGCCTCTCTTCTACTTCCCTAAATGGAACACCAGTAACAAGAGATAGACCATTTCCGGCCAGAGACACACTGTGCCCAAAATGATCCCATTCTTCTTCACCACCTATACCATCTGCCAGCAAAGACCAGCCACCATTCTGGTACTGATAAATATAAGCCATTCCTGCATAATATCCAGCTTGCTGATCATAGGGCGCTCCTACTGCCATAATTGTCCCGTCATGGCTCAAAGTCACAGAATAACCAAAATCACTATATTGCGCTTCCCCATAAATATCATTGCCAAGCTGAGTTAATATTCCACTGTGATTTGCGAAGACCATAACGCGCCCCGTATAACTGGTTCCATCATGATAAGCAGGTCCACCGGCTGCTATTATAGTGCCATCGTAATTGATATTGACTGATTGACCGAAATCTTCATTTTCAACGCCAATAATTTCATCTCCAATCTGACTCCAATCATCTGATTCATATGAATATACCCGTACACCACCTGAATAATTAAAAGTGCTCACAGGATTTGCACGTGGACTTCCACATACTAAAACAGAAGCGTCTCCGCTAAGATCTATCGCCCATCCAAAATATTCCATCTTTTCATTTCCCAGGATATCACTCCCTTTCTGAACCCATTCACCTCCATTGTCTTCAAAAACACGAACCAAACCTGAGTTAATCCCGTTCAAGCCAAACCCCCTAGCTCCTGTAGCAATCGTTTTCCCATCCGAACTGATACTAACCGAACAGCCCAGATTGTCTTCAGCATGATCACCTAAAATATCATTGCCAAGCTGGACCCATGCACCACCTTCATATTTAAAAATACGAACACGGCCTGATTGATAACCTTTTCCATTAAATCCCTGCTCACCAATAGCTACTATATTACCATTATCGCTTAAACTAACAGAACATCCGCAAGAACTGTATTCGCTATCACCATTTATATCTTCACCCTTTTGCAACCAATTTCCAGACACTCTCTGATAAATTCTTGTAATTCCCGAATCATATTCAAGGGAATTATGATTTGGAGCGCCTACAGCTATTATGTAACCATCTGCGTTTATTGCTACTGCAGAACCAAACCTATCCTGAATCGCATCTGCTTCAATCTCTCCTGCTTTTGACCAGCTTTGTGCAGTGGATATTTGGGCAATAAACATAACAATCAAACTTAAAATCCAATGTTTCCCAGTCATATCATTTAACTTTTGAGTTTAAAAATTTTTTAATTAGAGTCGTTCTCAATTCGTTTTCAAATTTTTAGATGTGGTTAGTTAATTTCTCTTTATGAAATTTTTTATGTAATTCTAATCATCATTAATTATCCGGATATGATACATCATTAGGCCGCTAAAGTAATCAATTATTTTGTTACAATCAATACTATAACGTTCAATTTCTGATTAATTCTTTCTTTAATGATTGTATGCGTTAAAGGAAGAAAGGGTATTCTAAGGGCAACTATTTTTCAATCGCTTTCAGTGGAGCTGTTTTAACTCCTCCGGCAGGATACACTTTCATATTGCTTCTCTCCTTTCGCTTTTTTTTCTAAACCCTTCAAAACTCTCAAAAAGCTGTTTCATTCTTGGATTTTCGCAATGAGTGGTCAGAACACAATATGAAAAAGGGAAGGCTGGTTTTGCCATGCAGAAATAGTCATCTTTATTTAAGCAGCAAAAAATGAGCATTCCTTTTTATTGCCGTGGTTTGATCAAATAATAGAAATATTTGTGAATGAACCAGCTTCGGTGTATAAGTTATTTCCCGGGATGTTTTCAGTATTTATGCTGAATCTATAGAAGTCACCTGTACTGAGCAATTCGAAGCATATATGCTGAGTAGAATTCGAAGTATGGACTCATCGCTTGGGCTTGTTCCGAAACTTCGGAACTCATAGTCCTATTTATTATTGGCCACAGTTTTTTATTTTTCTATCGAAGTTTCCCATCCGTCATAATCTCCATTTAATTTCTGGGCTTTTTCCCAAAGTTCCAAAGTGTAATCGTCAATTTCATCATACCCAACTTTGTCAACTCTTGAAATTAAAATGACAAATTTGTATTCATTGGGCTGTTCGGTTTTGCCTTTATTTTTTGTTTCAAATCCTAGACTGTCGGTAAAACTCTCAAATTGGTCGAGTTCATTTTGAGTCTTAAAATAAATCCAATGGAATACTTCTCTTACTTTTGTTAAGTCGTCTCCACCTTTTTCAAGTTGTTCAAGAACACGGCTGTTTTGGATTACTTGCATTTGTTTTGGTAATGGATATAAAAAGTCAAAATATCCGCTCCACTCCTTGTCTGGTTTATGTCCAAAATCAAATTCATATTTCGGGAACGCAGTCATTGTGGAAGAGACTTGTTTTTCCATAAGAATTGTGTTTTCTCCAAAAAAATAAAGGTTTCGAAATCCATCTGAGGTCAATCGACCTGCAAAAGTGTAGTTGAGTTTATTATTCTCCAAGGCCTTTATAATCTCGTCTTCTATTTTCCACAATTCGCCTGCGTCTTCATTACTTGAAAGTCCGTTTTCTTTAGGGTTAAGCATTTTAATAGAAACATAAACAACACTTTCTTGTCCATTTACTGGTGCAATGCTGATTAAATTCAAGTCGGTCGCAATAGAAGTCAATTTGTCATTTACGTTTGAAAAGTAAAAAGCCCAATCTGGCTGGTAGTCAGTCTTTTTTTCTGTTTGTCCGAATAATTTACTTAAAAATCCCATTATCAGTATTAAAGTCAATATTTTTCGCATTCGCTTTTTTCAACTTGTGCATAACTACTTTATATAAGACTCCCCTATTACCAATACATCGGCTTTATCCGAAAATAGCTTATTTATAACACAATTCGATCAGCAAAAAAACATATTGGTCTTTGAGGCTTCATTTTGTCTTATATCTTTCTAACTACAAATATAAATAACCTAATCTGATTCACAATAGTCATCTAATGAAATCATTATTATTTTTTATTGCGCAAGATCATTCTTCAGGCATTTGTATTATCATTTCCCATAAATCTCTCAATTGTACTTGAACCCTAACGAACTCATTGATTAATAAACCAATCTCTTAATTGATGATGCAGGCAAAGTGTTCGTTTCTACAATAATATTTGATCTGGGTCAATATGCACTTGTGCCAACCATTGTTTCAATTGTTCCGCTTTCTTTGATGGATTGGATTAGACGGAATACATCTTTTGTATTTCCTGAAAGCATTTTGCAGTTTTTACCGGATGAAATCATCATTTCTACCTGGGGACAATTTGTCCCTATGTAATTTCCGTCTATAAAGTCCGCTAACTTCGTTATGCTTGCTCTCAGAATGGTCACTTCGATAAACTCAGTGCATCGCATTTACCCCAGTAAACTCTGCTTTTTCGGGCTGCGCAAGCCTCGTTATCGAACTTTCTAGCTCAGAAACACGACTTTATAGACAAGCACTATGTAGTTTCTGTCCATAAAGTCGAGTGTTTGATTCAGAATGTTGGAGGTCGAGGTGTTATGCTGCACTGTGCTGAGCTTTTGTCGAAGTACATTCGCGGTACTGAAAACAAGGAGTCCCGAAATTTCGGGATGACTTGGTTTCAAAACAAGAATAACGCTAAGATCGGACATTATGGACAAACACTAATTAATGTACAAATTGCGCAAAACAGCCTGTTGGTCAACGCTTATGCCTAAGCCTTCAGAAAAATAATTCTCCATGCTGCCATATTCTGTCTCCATTTGGTCAAATGCAGCATTAAGGTACTCTTCTTTCACCCCAAAGATAGCTGTGGGAATGGAAGGATATCCGCCTGCATCAACAAATTTCTGGATATAAGTTTCGTACATAGGGAGAATATAATCATTGCTGCGCAGATAATCCTCTACAACTGCTTCCTTTGGCACGCCAATAATGGTCAATAAGGCTGCTGCCGCCCATCCTGTTCGATCCTTACCGGTGGTACAATGGAAAAGTGCTGGCAACTGATTTTTATCTCCAAGCGATATGAATAATTCCCTAAATGCTATTCGAGCACTTTCTAAAGTAATAAACTGGCGGTAAGCCTCCTGAAACTTCTCTTCAACTTTGCCATCACCAAGTTCGATATTTGCTTGTTGCGGATCTTTTAAGAGTGTTATCAAATTTGCCGGTCCAGAAGTTGGATCGTCAGCCAGCACATCCAGCCAAACATTATTGACACCTTTAGGCAGCTCATCAGGGCAGGCTTCTCTCTCTCTTACTGTGCGCAAATCAAAGTCATTCTTAAGTTTAAGATTTGCTAGCAAAAGCATATCATTTGCACTAATGTTGTAGAGTTGGTTTGAACGATAGACTAGTCCTCGGGCAATAGTAGTTCCATTTGTAGTTTTATAACCACCCATATCTCGTAAATTAGGGATCGACACAATACCTAGACTCTGCCCTGGCTCTGTTTCTGGCTCATCATCATTCATTTTAGTGTATGAATAAAAGATAATGCTTGATAGGGCTATCAATAAAACAAGCATATAATTTACGCGCAATTTGCTGGTGTATTTCATCATTTTATTATTTACTATTAGTTAATAGGCTAGTCAGAAAAGAGCTACTTTTAATTGATTCTAAATATTATAATTACTTATTCTCTTCATTAATTTTTCATTTGATATAGTATTTTAATTAGCTACAATTATGATTTTATGCTCGTTTCAATTTTAGATGTGGGAACAGAAGTCTCCCGAATGCTGTGGGGCTGGTCCACGAACTATCGGGGCAGGCGTCTTAAAACCTCCCTTCGATAAATATTATATCGAAATACGGCATAAATTTAGCAAATAATTGCGTTCTAAGAAAAGATATTTTTTGTTGGTCTTTGGTGAAAGAAAATATCTGCCTTCGGCTATTGAGTGTTTGTACTCCAAATTAATGGCAATTCGCACAAAAATATTGAGAAGGAACTTCAGAATCTAGAAATTAGATTATCCACAAACCTCTTCCTATCCATTCAGAAAACCGATTAAAGTATGGTCTAATCGTAATAATGGTGTTGAAAATCATGATCCCCATATTTTCGGGTTCCTTCATTTCAACACCAATAATGCCCCAACTTACAACAATATTATAGCAAGCAGCTGATCCTTTAATACACAGGACTTTCTTTAAATAGGGCCTGCTGAAAAACATCTAATTTGTTGGGTTACATTAAAATAATGCTGCTTTTTAATTTTGTATTGTCAGAAATTGTATCAATCATTTAAAACAAGCAGAGCAATAAAGCATGACTACTCATATCTCAATGACTCAACAGGATTTCTGCTTGCAGCCCTGTATGTAACCAAACTTACCGTAGCTAAAACAATAATTACAGTGATCAATCCTGCCAGAACAAACACCCACCAGCTAAGTTCTGTTCTGTAAGCAAAACCCTCTAACCATCGGCTCATGCCGTAATAAGCTAAGGGAATTGCAATTGCATAGGCGATGCCAATCCACTTTAAAAATCCTATATTGATCATTCGTACAATTTCAAAAGTTTTAGCACCGTTTACTTTGCGAATACCAATTTCCTTTGTTTTGCTATTGATTATAAAGGAAGTAACCCCCAATAGCCCCATGCAGGCAAGAAAAACAGCAAGTGCCGCAAAGAAAAACATCAGCTGAAAGGTAGTTTGGTCCTTTTTGTACCTTGAATCAAGTATCGTATTCAGGAAACTAAACTCTATAACCTGATTCGGATAAATACTTTGACAAATATCCGTAATCTCCTTTATTGATTCCGCATTAGGCTGTGCAAGCTTAACAATTAAATGGTAAACATCGGGATAGTTAATTAGGAAAACAGCTGGTTTAATTTTATTGTAAAGCGACTCAAAGTGAACATCACCAATAACGCCAACAATTTTTCGTGTAGATTTTGGCCAACTACATCGGATGGATTGACCAATAGGATTTCCTGTTATACCAAGAAATTTTACTGCTTCCTCGTTTAAAATAATTGATGCAGAAGCATCTGTATTCAACTTTTCTGAAAAAAGACGCCCTTGTTTTGGCTCAATACCCAAAGTTTTAAAATAATCAAAGTCTATATGTACATATGGGATCAGTTTTGCTTCTGTTTGTCCTTCCGGCAAGATTCCCCCTTCACTACTCAGAGAGCCCGAAGGTATTCTGCTGGCCACGGATACTCCGGAGACAAAACTTTTACTCAGCAATTCATTTTTTAGACTATGGTATTTTGCCTCGTCGCCAAAATCAAAAACAGCAGTAATTACAGCCTCTTTTTCGAAGCCTAATTCTTTATTTTCCAATAAATTAATTTGCCGAAACATAATAATGGCGCAGATTATTAAAGCGATTACAATAGTAAATTGAGTGCCAATGAGCAGTTTCTTCATTTGAAAACCTGAGCTACTTATAACGGATGACCTCATAACACCGCTAGGACTATATGAAGATAGAATTATGGCCGGATACCAGCCTGCTATAATTCCTATTGCAAGCATCATCCCAATAATACCTGAGAGAATAGTTGCATTGGCCAAAATTGAAAATGACAATGATTTTCCTGAAAACTCATTAAATAGAGGTAAAGCAAGGCTAACCAAAAAAAGTGCTATACAAAATGAAATAAAAAATACCAATACAGATTCAAAAATAAATTGCAAAGCCAGCTGACGGCGAGAGGCACCAAATGCTTTCCTAACACCGATTTCGGTGAGGCGTGTGGTGGCATTGGCTGTAAAAAGATTCACATAATTAAAACTCGCAATAAATAAGATTAAAAGCCCTATTGCCGAGAATATTAATACATAGAGTATACTGTTTTGGGGTTGGATATCGCCCAAAAAATGCGAAGAATAAAGATGAATATCTTTTGTATTTTGCAGGCTAAAGTTTGTCTTGAGTTCATCAATATTAATCGCATCGTTCAATAATTTTGTCATTTTCGCTTCAACATCAGCTTGAGAAAAATTATCCTGCATCTCAAAATAAACAAGAAAATTACACCAGCCCCAACTATCCATCCAATCATCTCCAAACATCATTGCCCCATCCTCAAGGGTCATAAAAATATCGAAGGTGAAATGGGAATTACTTGGCATATCTTCTATTACAGCAGTGATCATATAGTCATATTCATTTCCAATATGGAGAATTTTTCCAAGCGGGTCGTCATCGCCAAAATATTTGTGGGCAATTTTTTCGGTGATTACAGCTGTTCCAGGTTGCTGCAAGGAGTTTTCAGCGCTCCCCTGCTTGAATTGAAAAGAGAAAATTTCAAAAAGCTCAGCATCGGCCCAAGCTACATAATCCTCTTTAAATCGTTTGTCTTCAAATTGAAAAAGTATATTATCCCGTGGTAAAATCCTGGCAGCCTTTTTTATCTCCGGAAGATTATCTATTAACAATCTTGCTCCCCCGGGAGCCTGATATGGATGTTGTTCCTGACATAACCTATAGATATTATCCGCTTTATCATGGTAACGATCATAACTTAACTCATGGGTAACGTACAATAAGAGCAAAATACAAACAGCTATTCCGACTGACAAACTTGAAATACTTATGAACGAATAGAGTTTATTTCTGTAAATATTTGCTAATGCAATTTTTAGATAGTTCTTTATCATGATAAATTCAGTTAAATATTTATAATAGAAAGATCTTTTTCTTAATAATTCGTTTGCTCCATTACAAGCTGGCCGTCAAGTAAATTGATAACGCGATGAGCATAAGCAGAATCTCGGCTACTATGTGTTACCATTACAATTGTTGCCCCTTCCTCATTGAGTTCTGAGAGTAGATTCATTACTTCAACGCCATTTTTGGAATCTAAGTTTCCGGTGGGTTCATCTGCAAGTATAAGGCCGGGATTCGCTATTACAGCTCGTGCAATTGCAACCCTTTGCTGCTGTCCACCAGATAATTGCTGAGGAAAATGCTTGGCGCGATGTCCAATTTTCATTCTCTTCAGTACATCAGCAACTTTCTTGGCTCGTTCGCTTGCCTTCATTTTTAAATACAATAAGGGCAGCTCTACATTATCATACACATTGAGCTGATCAATCAGGTTAAAACTCTGAAAAATGAACCCTATATTCCCTTTACGAAAGTCTGTGCGGTCTTTTTCTTTCAACTTACTAAGCTCGGTTCCATCAAAAGCATACAAACCTTCTGTGGGATTGTCCAGGAGGCCAATAATATTAAGAAGTGTTGATTTTCCACAACCTGATGGCCCCATAACCGCCACAAACTCCCCTTTTTCTACATGGAGGTCTATATTATGTAAAGCGTAGGTTTCCACCTCTTCAGTTCGAAATATCTTACTTAATTTTTCTGTCTTTATCATTTTCTATTTCTTTTATTATTTATTCTAAGTTATATTCCCTTATTAAAATTTCCAATCGATCTTCCACAATACAAAACCTACTATCTCGGCATTTGAATCTTTTCAGACTATAAAAAATTTATTTTGTGGATGAACATTCGTTGGTAACATTCTTAAGCACATGAACATCACTCCTATTCCAAAATATCCAATGTCTATGCCGAAAGATGTTATATACTGACTATCAATAGTATATCTGTTTTTCAGACAAAAATCAAAATATTAACTGTAAAATAATTTGACAATGAGTGTATAATTAATGTACTATTCGCTAACTTCGTATAGTCCAACAGAAAGACCAATAAACAATGAAAGGTAAAATTCTCATCCTTGATGATAATAAAAGTGTACTTACGGCTCTTGAAATGCTTCTTCAAACAGAATTTGAAAGTGTTGTCACTTTAGCTAATCCCGTTAGCCTGCTTTCCCTCATCAAGCAGCATCATATAGATGTTGTATTACTCGACATGAATTTTAAAGCGGGTATTAATAATGGGAATGAAGGAATTTATTGGTTGAATGAAATTCAGAAATTTGATTCAACAATTAGCGTAGTCATGATAACTGCCTATGGGGATGTTGAACTTGCGGTAAAAGCAGTAAAAAAAGGTGCCTTTGATTTTATTTTAAAACCATGGGATAATAACAAACTCATCTCTACCCTAAAGGCTGCCATGATGCTAAGAAAAAGCAGAATTGAAAATATCTCATTGAAGAATGCAACAGTCGCATTGAAACAAGAGCTGAAACCAAAGGCACAAGCGATTATCGGACAATCGCTTCCAATGAAGGCAGTGATGGATATTGTTCAAAAAGTGGCAGGAACAGAAGCCAATATTTTTATCACCGGAGAAAATGGGACCGGAAAAGAATTAATTGCCCGGGAAATTCATAAATATTCAAAAAGAAGCAATGAGCTTATGCTGAGTGTTGATATGGGATCCATTAGCGAAACACTTTTCGAAAGCGAACTTTTCGGACACTTAAAAGGCTCATTTACAGATGCAAACGAAGAAAGAATCGGAAAATTTGAAGCTGCAAATAAGGGCAGTATTTTTCTTGATGAAATTGGAAATCTCTCCTTATCAATGCAGGCGAAAATCCTGAGTGTTTTGCAAAACAGAAGTATCACAAAATTAGGGAGCAATACGCCCCTTTTCATCGACGTCAGGTTAATTTCAGCCACCAATAAAAACCTGAATGCAATGATAAAAAATGGCCTTTTTAGGGAAGATTTGCTCTACCGAATAAATACGATAACCATCGAATTGCCTCCTTTAAGGGATCGAGGAAATGATATTTTGTTGCTTGCCGATTATTATTTGCTGAAATATTCTGCTAAATACAATAAAAATGGATTAAAAATTAATCAATTAGCAAAACAAAAATTACTAAACTACTCATGGCCAGGAAATGTGAGAGAGCTGCAGCATAGTATCGAAAAGGCCGTGATTATGGCCGATGGTACTGTGCTCAATGCATCGAGTTTTAATTTAATCGATACTATGACCGACCAAAGCCTGAATCTGCAAAATACCACCATCGAAGAAATGGAAAAAGCAATGATACTGGCAAGCATAAAAAATGAAAAGGGAAATATGAGTGCTGTGGCAAAACATCTGGGAATCACCCGCCAAACACTTTACAATAAATTAAAGAAATATGATATTTAGAAGGAACAGCTTAAGCATTTAAAACCATGATCTACAAACATTTCAATAAGGCAATCATTATCCGTTTAATACTCCTCGTATTCCTGTCAATGGCGGTTTCCTATTTAATATTTACCGATCATAATTACTTGGGAAGCCTTCTTCCTTTAGGACTATTGTTCATCGCAATCATCAATATTGTCCAATATCTCAACAAAATAAACCAATGGATTGCATTTTTTCTACTTGGCATCGAAAACGAAGATACCAGCCTAAAAGCCCCTTCAAAAAGTGGCAACAAAGCAATTGATGATATTTATACCGGAATAAACCGGCTTAATGAGCTTTTCCAGCAAACCAAGATCGAAATAAGTACTCAGGAACAATATTTCCGTACGGTAATCAATCAATCAGCGACAGGATTATTTTCAATCAATGAAAGAGGCCGGATTATAAATATTAATCCTGCTGCAATAAAACTGAGCGGTTTGCAAGACCAACAGCATATCAATGCATTATTGGATATTGATACTGCATTGCCCGTTTTCATTATGCAGCCTCTTGATAAGTTGAGCCAGCAATCCGCTATATTTGAAAATAAATATGGGCAAAAATTATTATTTAAATTATCGGAAATCAAAAATCAAGAAGAGAAAATCAGGCTCGTTGCTGTGAGCGATATAACCAAGGAACTCGACAATGGAGAAGTTGACGCATGGATAAAATTAGCTCGGACATTGTCGCACGAAATCATGAACAATATTGCTCCGGTTACTACATTGTCTCAGGTGATTTCAAACTATTTCATCAAAGAAAACAAAACGATCGACATCAGTGATCTGGAACCCAAAACAATATCAAATACCGTAAAAGGGCTAAAAGTTATTGAAGAAAGAAGCGTTGGACTAATGAGTTTTGTCGATAATTACCGCAAATTCACCAAACTCCCCTCGCCCAAATATGCAATGGCGGATTTATCTGAAATTATTGAAAACAGCTTATTGGCAGCCAGCACCTATTATGGATTTGATAAAGTAAAACTCGAAAAAACAATACCCACCCGCTGCATTGTATCCACCGATGAAAAGCTTTTATCCCAGGTAGTACTAAATCTACTAAAAAACGCATGTGAAGCCTTGCAAATAACTGATAAACATTCCCTTAAATTACAGATCAAACTTATAAAAACGGAGATAAATGCGCGTATAGAAATCAGCAATAACGGCCCTCATATTCCGGCTGAAATAAGAGAACAAATTTTTATCCCTTTTTACACTACAAAGGAAAAAGGATCTGGTGTTGGGCTCAGTCTCAGCAAACAAATTATGCTTAAAATGCAAGGTGATGTTATTCTAAACGCGAGGAAAGAGAATCTTACAACATTCACAATATTAATAAATTGAAGCTTGTGTAATTCGCTTATTATAACCAGTTTTTATTCCTTACAAATTGTAAATAAGTGTTTTAATTTCTTTTTTAAGTCTTTTGTGAGCAAAAAATCTTGTAAGATAATTCATTCCAAATAACCAAAAAAATATAAATATTGGAATCATAGAGTCTATTTGAGGTTGAGAAACGAAAAAAAATGGAATTGATATCAATAGCACAACAAGAAACATGATAAAGGTGTATGACTTAATTTTAATGATAATGTTATCGTCTGTGATTTTTATTTTAATCTTTCCGTTATCGATGAAATCTTTTCGTCTCAACAAAACCGTTAAATCATTTTTATGAAAAAATAATGAATTATTAGTTTTACTATAATATCCAAAGCCTAAAGCTACTAAGTAATCGTCAATATGATTAATTAAATATTTCTCAGATGATATATTTACATTTTTAACTTTTATCACAATCTTATTATCTATTGAGATAGGGAATGGCATAATTTATAGTGTGTTTGTTCTTTGCACATAAACGGCAGTCTGTCTTAAAACCTCCGTTCTCTTTTAAATTGTACCTAAATACGGCATAAATTTAGCAAATATTTGCGTTCTAAGGGCATTTGTTTTTCGATACCTTTGGGCAGCAATGCTTTTTATCCTTCGGCAAAATACGTGTCTGGAAGCCAAAACAAAGGCTATTTGAACAGATAAAGCAATAAGGTATTGCTTAAATACATGAATGCCAAGAATATTCATAATTCGACGTAAATTATAAGCAATAAATATAAATCCTACATCCGCCGAGGCGCGTTGTTTGCTGCGTTTGGTCATTATGTAGCTAAATCCCCATTGTCGCTTGATGGTGCCGTATGGGTGTTCCACAATTGCCTGTCGTCGGCGGTAGTAATCCAGGTTTTTCTCTATGTTTTCCTTATTTGTATTTATATGCTCTTGATATTCAGATCGTTGTATTGCCTTGCCGTATTTAGCCTTAGAGCATTTATCTTTTACCGGACAGCCTAGGCATTGGCGGCTTGTATAACGCTTAAATTGATAGGTTTTCGCCTGATGCCATTTGCCTGTTGTGTGCATCTCATGGCCTTGCGGACAATGATAACAGTCCTTGTCTTTATCATATCGAAAGTGTTCTACATTGTAGTGAGGATCGGGGGCATTGGCCGCTACTTTAGGAATGGCAACCAGTACATTTATACCTAAATCGTGGGCGGTTTGAAACTCGCTGCCAGTATGGTAGCCTTTATCGTAGAGGGCGGTAAAATTATTGTGGCCAATGATGCTTTTACTGCGGTGGAGCATATCGCCCATTGCTTTGCTGTCGTTTTCATTGGTCACTTTATAATCGATGGGGATCATATGGGCTGAATCGACCGTTGTTTGTACATTGTAGGCTACTTCGGTGATATTGTTGCGGGTGATCATTTGCCTGCTTTCCGGATCGCTTGTGGATACCTGGGTTTCGCCGGATTCTTCTAATTGGTGTTCTATATCATGGTAGAATTGCTTGCGCTCTTTGTGTTTCTCAATCTCTTGCTGTATCAGCGCTTGATTGTCCCCATCAGCTTCGGCCAACTGCTCCTGGTAGGTAGCAAGTTTGTTGTCGATATAGGTCAAATGGCGCTCAATCTTTTTTGCATTATAATTGGTCTTCTTGGAATTCTGTGCCCGGAGTTTGGTGCTGTCTCCGGCAAGCAGTTTCCCGCCGATTAGTTCTAAGTTCTTGGCTATGCATACCGTGGCACGAAACACATTCTTTATGGCTTTGGAATGGTCGCGACGGAAGTTGGAAATGGTATTATGGTCGGGCTTTAGGCCTTTAAGCAACCAAATCACTTCGATGTTCCGTGTGCATTCTTTTTCGAGCTCACGTGAGGAGCGTGTTCTGTTCAGGTAGCCATAAATAAAGAGTTTTAGAAGGTCTTTGGGATGATAAGCAGGTCTTCCGTTCTCCACAAAATCTACACGAAAGCCCATTTCTGATAATTCAAGGCTGTCTACAAAAAGATCAATAATCCGCACCTCATGATCTTTATGGATAGATTCATCCAAAGAAATGGGGAAAATTGATACTTGGTTTCGATCTTTTCCTATCATGTATTTCATGCTATGAATATACTAATAAATAAGCATTTATAGCTGTTGATAAGTCGGAATGTTATCAACAATTTTGAGGGAAAGTTTTGGGGTTTTTAGACAGTCTGACGGCGCGCATATGAAACGTAAGGGGTTTAATGAATTTACTTATTAAGCTTGCACTGAGCCAAAACTACGTTTTAACACAAATTTAAATGAGTTAACAAAACCGTCAAAACGTAGTTTTGGCGGAGATGATTAAACGCACAAACCTTTCATAAACCATTGAGTCCCTTATGTTTTATGATGCATTGTTAGCCCTAGTTGTTATTAGCAATAAGTTCAATTTCTCCAGGTTTCCAAGTCTTATCAAACCAAGGTTCAAGAGGACCATATATTCTAAGAATTACAAACCAACCCTTATTCTCAATTGTTTGTATCCAGTTCTTTTCTTTTCCTTCAGGTGGCTTTGGTCCAAAATATAAATCTACCGAACCATCACTGTTTTTATCTAAATTGCTTAGTTCACTATTCAAACTTGGGAAAGGATTATCAGTTTCAAGCATACTTCGAGTTTGTGGGTCATAAACTACAATTGACCAATAATCTTTTATTGGTGGGTTAGCTGGAATATTAAGCTTGTAATTATTTGAGCCATCTAAATACTGTCCTTGACTATCTTTATATGTTGCAGCATATTGGGAACCTATTCCAACCATTTTAACTTCCATAGCGGGTGTGACAGCTGTTGCTATGTAATGAAAAAGAGTGCGTCCGTCAAGCTCGCGAGCATTATTTATTTGAAATTTATATCCACCTAAAAATGCAATTGTCCAATAACTATCAGGATAAATATAAATATCTTTATTTCGTGGACTAAACGAAATAGCTCTTGCGGTAGCATTACCTACTTTTATGGCATCATCAAGGATTAACTTTAATCGTGTGTCAGGATTAAACTCTTTACCTTTTTCAATACCAATAGATTTAAATAAGCCTAAAATTTGAGGTTCAAATGCTTCTGATGGTTCATATTGAATTACTTCATTCAACTCTTCATAAAACTTAAAATCATTTGCATGTACGGTGTTAAATCTTTTTCCTGACAAATCTATAAACACAGGCTCTGGTGGATTTTCGACCTGACTGAGTAAGTACATATTCGTATTTGCTTTTATACTTTTAACCGAGGCTTTTGGAGTACCATTTTCTAGAAATCCTCTCCAAAAGATAACATTTTGATAAGTCGGAGATCGTACAACAAAGTAGCCATCAGGAATATCTCCTTTGTAATTTGGAGGAAGCACCAAGAATTTCCCACCCTGTCCACGGTCAGGACCCGCATTTCCTAAATCAGTAACATATCTAAAAAACATATCGTTAATCATACCTAATGTATTTGGTGGGCTTTCAACTACAATAGGTCCATTTTTCAAATCAAAATGGCTAATAGCGTAAACAGATTCGGTATTAGGAGTTAAGAATATTGATTTTGAATCCATAAGATTTTCAAAAATCCCAAAATCACCAAGTTTTTTTACACCTGCTTCTTTAAATCCATCTAGTATAGCTTGCATTGATGCAGCTGGAATCCCATTAAGAAAAGTTTCAATACCACGATTAAAGTCTAAATTATCATATACTTTTCGAACCGTTTCTTCTGATGGATAACCATCAAAATAACTTAGAGTTCCAAGCCTTTCCGATTCTACTACCGACGGTGTTACTATATGTTTTTTTATCGGTTCAATTTCCGAAGTTTCAGAGTTTGAACTTTTTTTCTCCTGATTATTACACGAGCAAAGCACGAGAATCAAGAAGAGTACTGTTAGTTTGTTGAATTTAGTTTTCATAATATCTCAATTTTTAAGGTTATGTCAGAATCTTGTCTTCGCCAATTAGGGCTAACTACTGTGTATAAGACACCCCTATTACCAATAGTTCCGCTTTATACGAAAGCAGCTTATTTGTAATATGCTTTCAATCAACGAAATAACTCATTTGGCTTTGAGGCTTCATTTTGTTTCATTGCAAATTTTGATACAAATATAAATAATCAGTTCTGATTCACAATTTTATCTAATGAAATCATGAATATTTTGATTTCTCCTCTCTCCGATCGTGCCATTGACACATAATTTTGTTTAGATAAAGGCAGCGTATCTCATTTTAAAATACTTATAAATCAGGCTAATTTTAATTCGCTTTAATTGTAGCTGTACAATATGATTATTTATTTTTCTTTTTCTTATCGCTAACAATTAATGCTTGCGCAAATTTTCCGGGAATAATTTGTTTAAATCCTTGAATTAAGCCTTGAATGATATAGTTTATCGGTGAGCGATATACGTTCCTTTCGGATTGATATTCGGCTATAAGATATTTTCTTTGATCAGGCAAATTATCTGTGCGAAGGAATCCATTCACAATGGCAGAGAGAAACACCTTTTTTTTCTTTTTATCACTACTCTTTTCACGAATCAATTTCACGTGCAAGTTGTCATAATCAAATACCAGTCTATTTTGGGATTGATAGCGTCCGGCATTCATATGGAACCGGATTCGCCTCATCTGGCCGGAAACTATTTCCATACCGGCTAATGGTTTTAAAGTGGGGTTGAGGTTTTTCAGTTCCATTTCGCCAATATCGGCAGTGAGTAAAAACATCTCACTCTTATATGGAATTTGTAAGGAAACATTAATTGGTGCCTTACCGAAAAGACGTGCGTCAATTCTTGCATCTATTTGATTCATTGTGTTTTGTTGTTCGGGCATATTAGTAAGACCGCTGATATTTCCATTAATTTCCTGGATTTTAATCGACCCGGATTCACTCTTTTTAAGGCCAAGCTCGCTATAGGTTATAGAAGAATTGGAAATTTGAACGGTATCGATGAGAAATGCCCTGGGAATTGCATTTATCAGCTCTTGAAATATTGGTTTCACTAAATCCGGAGGCCTTGGAATATTTTTATTCCTCTGCAGTTTAATGTTCAGCTCATCTACAGTAAGCTTCTGTGCCACAATATCTAATTGTGTGTAAAAATTATTTGAAGGCTCAAATTGATGTATACCAATTTCTTTTACATTTAGCTCAACTATATCATTTTGAAAACCTAGTCGTTTACTCACCTCAATCCAATCTATTGAATAGCCCAATGATATGTTATTCAGCAAAATTATTTTATCCCTTAATCTATATTGAAAACGTCCTAATTGAAGATGTGTATAATCGTTAAGTTCAAAGCTTATACTATCGATATCAACCTTCAAATCTACCATTTCAAATGGTATTATATTTTGCAATTTCAAAGAATCAGTATCTAAATCAGTTGCCAGTAAGTCGAGCTTTTTTACCTGAGCTTTTACCATTTGTGAAATTGGATCTATTAAAACAACTGAACCATTGGCAATGCGAAAATTATTAATACTCGCCCGCGATAAAATATCTCCAAACATTGATTGGAGTCCACCTCTCCTAGTTTTTTTTATAGTATCTGGGCTTAATGTCACTTCGAATTTTGGTTGTTCGAAGGCAATTTCATTGATGTTTAATCTTTTGTTAAACAACAAATCACTCAATACTAGCCCATTAAAGGTAGCATAATCAACATGTCCCCTGACTATGGTTCCTTTTTGAATATTTATCGGTTCAATACGAACATGAAGTAAAGTAATCCCTTTAAAAAAGCTATCTAAATCTAAATCGGAATAAGTAATATTGTAAGCTCTATCAGGATTTGAATTAATTTCGGCTTCGAAATTCATTTCGATCCACCATTCAAGCCCTTTCAATATAAGGAAGAGAAATGCTACAACTATCAGAACTCCAATGATTATTTTTTTCATATTGTTTTGGACTCGGCCTTATTGCATGATGTCGTCAGTCTTCTGAAATGCCGGAGCAGGTAGTTTAAAAACCCCCGCACTCCCTTAAATTGCATCAAAATAGTGATCAAATTTAATAAAATTTTGCTTTTTATTCGCAGTCATGCTTCATGATGCTTTTTAAAAAGGCAAAATGGGCACAATTTCCGAAACAGCAAAAAGCTCACTTCTACTTTGTGTGGCTAAAAAAAACGTCGCTTCGGTGCGCTTATAAATCCCAAATACTGTTTCATTTTCATGATGCCTGGCATTGTATTGTCCTATGGCTGGCAAAAGCCGATAAAAGGCAAATTTTATTGGAGGCTGATTATCTCTAGCGGAACGAATACTCTCTCATATCGCTTCTCTTCCTTTGCTTTTTTCTTTCCAAAACCCTTCAAAACTCCAAATAAGTGCATAGGTTTATCAAATCTCATAATTCTCCCTCAATAGTACTCCAAACCTAACGTACTCATTATTAATAAACCAATCTCTTAATTGATGATGGAGGCAAAGCGATCGTTTCTATTAAAATAGTGGACTTGGGACAATAGAACCGAGATTTGTAGGCGAATAATGAGCCAACGAAAAATTCACTAATATTTTGCTCGATTGGGTGTTTGCAAATGCATTTATTCTTTATCCCAACAAGGTACTGTAAAGTAAAATGACGATCCTTTGCCCAATTCACTTTTTACCCAAATTTTTCCCTGATGCTTTTCAACAAATTCTTTACACAACAATAGTCCTAAACCGGTTCCTGTTTCTTTTTCCGTTCCCTGTGTTGATATATTCTCTGTGATATTAAATAATTTAGATTTGATGTCATCTGAAATACCAATACCATTGTCTTTTATTTCTATTTCAACAAACTTATCATCTTTTGCTAAACGTGCCTCAATCAGCACCTCTCCTCCCCCATATGTATATTTAATTGCATTCGAAACCAAATTTCTGATAATTGTAGAAATCATATTTACATCAGCCTTAATATAAATATTTTTCGGGATATGATTCCGCAAATTAATGGATTTATCAAGAGCCGATTGATTAAGAATAGTACAGGTAGCATTCGCTAAGACAAATAAATCTATTTTATGAGGGGCAAAAGCAATGCTTCCCTTTTGAGAATTGGCCCATTGCAATAAATTTTCAAGCAGATTATAAATATCTTGTATCTTCTGATGAATATCTCCAATAAACATCTTCTGTTCTTCTTTATCAAAGTCTTCAAAATCATCATCTAATATTTTCGAAAAGCCCAACATTGAATTAAAAGGACTTTTTAAATCATGAGCAATTATTGAGTATAACTTATCTTTTGTTGCATTGGTTTCTGCCAGTAGTTTATTTGCCGACTCAAGTTCTTTCTGTGAAATTTCTATTTTTTCTTTTTGTTGCTGCAATACTTTATTTAATTCTTGTAATTCGATTAAAGAATCTGAAAGCTGATTCTTTTGCCCACTAATCAATTTATTCTTTTTATGAATTAATCTCAAGCGATTAAAAATAAGAACAATAAGTACTGTTGTTAATAAAAGAAGAGCGAATAGAAAGATGAATTGACTTTTCTTTTTCTTTAAAGTTAATTCATTGATTACAATATTCTTTTGAAGCAAATGATTTTCACTTTTCATGCTTTCCAAATCATATCTGGCTTGCATTTCAAGAATTATTTGAATTTTATTATCATTCAAAAGACTATCGCTTAACTGTTTATGCAGCTTATAATATTCAAGTGATTTTTTATAATCCTCTATTGTTGAATAATATTCTGAAATATTCTTATAAGCATCAATTATTTGATCCTTAGCTCCTGTCTCTTTTGCAAATTTAAGTCCATTATAAAAATATTCTTTTGCTTTTGCATATTCCTTTTGCTGTAAATAGATTTCGCCAATATAGATCATTGTTTTTGATTTTCCCAGAGTGTTATCAATTTTATTACTCAAATTCAATGACTTATAAAAATATTCCAAAGCCAGTTTAATGTTATTTTTCTTTTTATATACTTTACCAATATCGCTATAAAGCCATATGAGAAAAACTTGTTCCTCGGAATTCTCAATAATATCTAAAACCGATAAATGTTGTTGGCAGGCTTTATCAATATCTCCCAAAAGCAAATTTAATTCTGCTATGTTATTTATAATTTTGGCAAATTCAATTTCATCCCCCATTTCTTCCATAATGGCAGAAGATTGAGAATAATTATCTATTGCTTTTTCATAATTTTTTAAATGCGTATTGATCATTCCTAGATTATTCAGATTATAGGCACAGAGCTTTTTATCATTGAGTTGATAGGCTATAGTTAACGATTTTTGATAATATTCGATTGCCTCATCATACAAACCCAAAAACCACGCATTTACACCTCCATACAATAGTGCTTTAGCCTTTTTGGACCGATCATTATATTTTTCTGCTAATAACACACATTCATTTGCATAAAAAATCCCTTTACTGGGCGAAATAGTCCAGTATTCCTTACTTAGCTGTAGGAATAATTCAATTTTATCTGTTTCACTTACCATATTTAATTGAATCTCCAAACTATCAATATTGTTTGCAGGAACAATTCTGGTAAGTGCTAATAAGAATAATAATGAAAAAAATTTAAGCTTCATACTCAATTTTTTAAGCTGAATTATTCATTAATCCTTTATAAAACAATAATTTATAAGCTTCATCCTGCCCAATAGCCCTATCCCTCCAAAAACAAATTCAAAGCAAATATAGCGAACTCTTCTGTTGATTTAATTATTGAAGCACTTATTTCTTATATGCTTTCGTATTAATGACTCCAATTCGTCCTTATTAATTGGCTTTGAAATATAATCGGTACAACCGGCATTTATTGCTTTTGCCTGGTCGCCCGCTAATCCATAAGCGGTTTGTGCTATTATGATTACGTCATTATTAATCGCACGGATATTCCTGCTCACTTCAAGCCCATTCATATCAGGAATTTGTATATCCATCATTATCAGGCCAATATCCTGGTTATCACGGAATATTTCCAATGCCTGAGTTCCGTTATTCACTGTAATAATATCCTTTGCGTATTTATCCAGAATAATGGATAATAACTCGCTAGAGGTTTCATCGTCTTCTACAATTAAAACTTTCAAGTCGAAGGTGGGGAAATCATCACTTAGATCATTGATATTGGCACCACTGGTTTTCTCAGATACTGTATCGTAAGGAATAGTGAAATAGAATGTGGAACCTCTTCCTACTTCGCTCTCCACCCATATGCGCCCACCTAACATTTCCACGTATGCTTTGGTAATTGCCAAACCCAATCCGGCACCTTGTCGTGCCATTTTATCTTCAATATCAGCCTGGATAAATCGTTCAAAAATGGCTGATTGTCTTTCTTTAGGAATACCAATCCCGGAGTCTTTCACAAAAAATTCAAGGGAATTCCCCTTTTTATCATAACCAAATTCTATGAAACCTTCATTGGAATATTTAATAGCATTTTTCACAAGGTTTGTTAGAATGGCAAAAATTTTCTCACGGTCGGTTTTAATGATGGCTTCTTTTGCAGGCAATGCAATATTAAAGGAAAGCTTTATTCCTTTAGCTTCCACCTCAGGCTTAAAAAACGTATAAATGTATTCGATTTGCTCGTTGATATCCGATTCTGTTATTTCCAGTCTCATTAGCCCTGCTTCAATTTTCGAAATATCGACAATATCGTTAATGATATTAAGCATTCGTGCGCCGGATTTCTCGATGATGCTGATATACTTTTGTTGCTTTTCTCCGCTTAGGTTTGGTTCTTTTAAAAGTTCTGCAAACCCAAGGATTCCATTCATAGGCGTTCTGATTTCGTGGCTCATATTGGCGAGAAAAGCTGATTTGAGGCGGTCACTTTCTTCTGCTTTTTGTTTGGCATCAATTAAGGTATTCTCATATCTTTTCAGTTCAGTAATATCTGTTGAAAAAACCAAAATTCCTTCAATTTCATTGTTGGCATTAAAATATGGTATTTTATCGGTTAATAACCATTTTTCACTTCCATCAATAGCAGGCAGTCGCTCAATAATTCCTTTTTTCGGCTTTCCACTATTCATAACTTGCACGTCATCAGCATAATAGACATCAGCCATGTCGGGATATATTTCTTTCGATGGTTGTCCTTCAATTTGTTCTTTAGGCAAACCGGTCATTTTAGCCGCTGTATCATTCACACGAATGATATTGTTCTTGACATCTTTAAATAGGATAAATGCCGGATCGTTGGCCAATATTAAACTTTGTTCATACAGCGTTTTTTTAAGCTGCAGTTCTGAATTTTTCCGTTCGGTGATATCAATAATTGAGGTAATAAAATACAGTGGCTCACCTTTTTTATCTCTTTGCAAGGTAGTACTGATATCCACCCAAACGATATCAGCATTTTTTTTGATATACCTTTTTTCCCACCTTTCAGAATCCTTTTCTCCAGATAGGATTGCATTAGAAATAGCTATATTGCCCGCTATATCATCGGGATGGGTTATGGATTGCCATTTTAATTTCGACAGTTCTTCTTGTGAATAGCCCACAATTGCGCAATATGCAGCATTGGTTTTTATGGAACCGTCGAAGTACGTAATGGATTTTCCATCTGTCGAATTTTCAAAAATGGCCCTAAATTTCTCTTCACTCTCAATAATGGCTTCTTGAGCTAATTTACGCTCAGTAATATCCTGAGCAAAACCAATTGCTTCTATGGGTCTCCCTGCCTTGTCATAGGTAATTTCTGCCTTTTCCCTCACCCATTTCACTTCACCATCTACAACTATGCGATGTTCAATATCATAATTATTGGTCATCATTTTGAATGTCCATTCCTGATATACAAAATCTCGGTCTTCAGGATGAATGCAGTCCATAAATATTTCAAAATTCAATGGTGTTCCCGGCAATAGCCCGAAAATATTATAAGTTTCATCTGTCCATGTTAGAGTATTTTTCGGAATATCAATATTCCAAGTACCAATTTTCCCCAACTCCTGTGCTTTAGTAAGATAGAACTGGCCTTTAGAAATTTTTTCCTCAGCCAATTTACGCTCAGTAATATCAGATCCAATTGCCGTTACTACCCCATACTCATTCGGTTTTGTTCCGTGCCAGGCAATCCATTTATAGGCTCCGTTTTTGCATAAGTAACGATTTTCGAAGGACGTGACTTCATTCCCTTTCAGCTGCTCCGAAATCTCATCAACTGTTCTTTGCCTGTCTTCCGGATGGATGAGTTCAATAAAAGTTTTGCTTTTAAACTCTTCAACCGAATAACCTAATATTCTTGTTACTGCCTTATTTGCTTCAACAAAATATCCTGTATTTAAATTTGCTTTAGAAATAATACTGGGTGATAGATCAAATGTGTGTTTTAGGTTTTCTTCGGCAATACGGATTTTTCCTTCGGCTTGTTTCCGTACCACAGTTTCCCAGGCAATATCTGCTAAACGCTGAAGGTTAATCACATCAGTTTCCTTATAATCCGATTCTTTATTTCCAACTCCCAAGACTGCCTTAATCATATTCCCCCGAATAACAGGAACAACTAATTCACGAAGAATTGGAGCATGTCCTTTGGGCAAACCTTTTTTGTGTGTTAAACTTGAATAGTCGTTATGAACCACAGGTTTACGTTCTTTAATACAATCCACCCAAACACCGGCTTCCGAGATTGGGTAATGACGCGTATTTTCGCCTAGGCCACGACACATATTATCCAAGGTATTGGAAGACCATGTTTGCAATGAAATCGATTCTTGATCATCCTCTATATAATGATAAAAACCTATTTTGCTTTCTGTAATTCTCTCTGCTTCATCCAAAAATTTCCTAAGGAATTCTTCTTCCGAATGATCAATTGCATATTCAAACAATTTTAATTCGATATTCAGTATTCGTTCTTCGTTTATTCGTTCGCTAATATCGATAACCCCTGCCAAAGCACCCTGATAATTGCCGGCATCATCAATAATTGGTGTAGCGGCCAGAGTGCAGAAAACCCGCTCGCCATTCTTACAAATAAATTCAAAGTCATATTGCTCCTTTAATCCTTCTTTACGGCGCTTTAATTTTTTGTCAGCAAGCTTAACGCCTGCTTCATCCATGAAATCGAAAAGAGATTTCCCAAGCATTTCTTCTTGAGAATACCCTAATATTTTTGCCATACTGGGGTTCGTAAAAGTCGTGTTATTGTTTTTATCGATCACCCAAATTCCCTCTTGCGCCAGATTAACTAATTCGTGATATTTTTTCTCGCTTTTTAGCTGTGCATCTTGAGCTTGTGTGCGTTCAGTCACATCACTTATTATTCCAAATATCTGAATAGGCGATTTTTCTTCATCCCTGCTAAAAATCTTTTCTTTTGAATGGAGCCATCGCCATGAACCACCCTTATGCAACATTCGATATTTGTTCTCAATGATGTCGCTGTCTTTTGCTGTATAATAAAGTGGAATAATTTCACTTATATATTTTTCATAATCGTCTTTGTGCATGAGGAATTCTATTAATTTATCCCCCATCATTTTAATCTCATCAACATCATATCCAAGAACTTTTGTTATCCCTATATTGCTGTATATATTTTTTTTAGCAAGAATATCATACAAATATATAATATCAGGACTTGTATCTAAAAGACTCTTCTGAAATTTTTGACTCTCTGTGATTTCCTGCACCTTTCTTTGAGTTTCTTTGAGTTCAAAGATTTTTGCTTTTAATTGTTCGTTTTCTATTAAAAGCTCTTCTTTGGTTTTATTATTATTTCTTGTCATGCAATAATTTCTTTTGTTGAGAAGCTTGCTCCTGCCCATTAGCACTATTTTCCCGAAAACAAATTCAAGACAAATATAACTTTCTATTTGTTATTGGAACAATTTATTTCCCGATATGCTTCTTAATTAATGACTCCAATTTATCTCGATTAATTGGCTTAGAAATATAATCGGTACAACCGGCATCTATTGCTTTTTCCCGATCGCCCGCTAATCCATAAGCTGTTTGCGCTATTATGATTACGTCTTTATTAAACGCACGGATATTCCTGGCAACTTCAAGCCCATTCATATTAGGAATTTGTATATCCAACAATATCAGTCCAATATCCTGATTATTACGGAATGTTTCCAATGCCTGAGTCCCATTGTTCTCTGTAATAATATTCTTTGCGTATTTATCCAAAATAATGGATAATAACTCGCTAGAGGTTTCATCGTCTTCTACAATTAAGACTTTCATGTCGAAGGTGGGGAAATCATCACTTAGATCATTGATATTGGCACCACCGGTTTTTTTAGATACTGTATCGTAAGGAATAGTGAAATAGAATGTGGAACCGCTTCCCTCCTCACTCACCAACCATATATGCCCACCTAACATTTCCACGTATGCTTTGGTAATCGCCAATCCCAATCCGGCACCTTGTCGTGCCATTTTATCTTCAATATCACCTTGGATAAATCGTTCAAAAATAGCTGATTGCCTGTCTTTAGGAATGCCTATTCCGGAGTCTTTCACAAAAAATTCGAGGAAATTTCCCTTTTTATCATAACCAAATTCTATGGTACCTTCATTGGAATATTTAATGGCATTTTTCACAAGGTTTGTTAGAATGGCAAAAATTTTCTCACGGTCGGTTTTAATGATGGCTTCTTTTGCAGGCAAGGCATTTTTAAAGGAAAACTTCATTCCTTTAGCTTCCACCTCAGGCATAAAAAAAGTATAGATGTATTCGATCTGTTCGTTAATATCCGATTCTGCCATATCCAGTCTCATTAAGCCTGCTTCAATTTTCGAAATATCAATAATATCGTTGATGATATTAAGCATTCGTGTGCCGGATTTCTCAATAATACCAATGTATTTTTGCTGTTCTTGCCCTGTAAGCTGGGGTTCTTTAAGTAGTCTTGAAAACCCTAAAATACCATTCATTGGGGTACGGATTTCGTGACTCATATTGGCCAAGAAAGCTGATTTTAGTCGGTCACTTTCTTCTGCTTTTTGTTTGGCTTCTGCGAGTTTTATTTCAGTTTTCTTTCGGTTGGTAATGTCTGCAAATGACCCAACAATAGAAACCGTTTTTCCGTCCTTAACAACAGGTGCTTCATGAGCCTCAACGAGAACTCTTTTACCATTTTTATGTATAAATTCCAGTTGATACGGTTCTTGCTTTTCGCCGGTTTCGATTGCCTTAGCGGTATTCCTATATGCAATTTCATTTAAAGGATTATTAGTGGCTAAGCTTGTCCACTTTATCTTTATTTCTTCCGGTGTATACCCTAGGACATTTTCAACTTCCGGGCTGACATAATTGATAACATTATCTAAATCATGGGAATAATGTACAATAGTACTATTTTCAAAAATTTGCCTTATTTTTTCTTCATTTTCTTCTGCTTTTTCTTTGGCTGCAATTAATTCCAGTTCAGCTTTTTTACGTGCGCTAATATCAATATGGGTCCCCACTATCCTAGTTGCATCTCCCTCACTATTAAAAACAGCTTCTGCGCGAGCTAAAATATCGACCCAATGCCCTTTCTTATGTTTCATTTTGAACTCCATTTCAAAGCGATCGCGTTGCTTATTAATAAGCTCTTGCTGCATTTTCCATGATCGTTCAACATCTTTCTGCTCGGTTAATTTTTCCCAAATTGTAAAGTCGTTTGGCAATTCTTCATCTTGATAGCCTAACATACTTTTCCAACGGGGTGAGTAATAGATTTCATTGCTTATAAGGTTCCAATCAAATAAACCATCATTGGATGCTTTCATCGCCAGATCGAAGCGCTCTTGACTTATTTTGATTTGGGCTACAGCATTTTCCCTCTCCGAAACATCATCATAAATAGCCACAATCTCACCGCTTGACAATCTAAATACCCTGTTTTCGTAGTAGTTAGAAAAATTATCATCAACATAAACTTTTGCAGGAAAAAAAGCAGACTCACCAGTTTTCCATACTTTTTGAAAAATATCAATTAAACCAAACTCATCAATATTGGGACGAATATCCTTCAAACTTTTTCCGATAACATCCTTTTTTTCTAATTGCTCATGATTCAATGCGAATTCATTAAATTCTTGAATGATATAATCACTGCCCGATTTACCATCATGAATAACTTTATAGATCGCTACACCACTGTTTATGGTATTTACTAATTCCCGATATCTCTCTTCAGTCTCTTTAAATTCTTTTTCCGCCTGTTTCCGTTTTGAAATATCCTGCACAACACCCCAGATCCCACGAACATTACCGTCAGCATCTTTCATCGCCTCTCCCCAAGCCCACATCCAGCCAATTGCACCGTCTTGTAGGAGCGTATTCAGTTCAATTTCGTAGGGAAGTCCGGTTTCTGCTGTATGAGCAATTGAATTTGATAATAATTCCCAACTGTCGGGCGTAAACAAGGTTTGACTTTCATCCAAATGCGGAGGTGGAAGTGCCGGATCGAATCCATAAATTTTATATAATTCCTCTGTCCATGTTACTTCATTTGTTGCAAAATCTATCGTAAAACTACCAACATGACTGATTTCCTGAACTTTATTTAGTTCAATATTTGCCCTTTTTAAGGAAATCTCTGTAAGTTTTCTTTCCGTAATATCCAAAAATACACTTGCAAATTCTCCTTTTGCTGGCGAAAAAACAGAAATAAAAAAATACTTATTCATGGGTTCAAAATATTGCTCAAATGAAACAGCTTCTCCTGTTTCGGCAACTTTTGCATAAACCTCAAGATAGGGCGCTTTTTCTGTTCCATAAAGCTCGGTTGCAAGTTTGCCAACCGCAACTTCCCTTTCAATGTTTAGATATTCTTCTGAAATTGGATTGGCTTCAAGAATACGATAATCACATGCCTTACCTTGATCATTGTAAACCAAACGATGCAAATAAACACCTTCCTGCATGGAATTAAACAAGCTCCTAAATTTTCTTTCACTTGAAAACAACGACTCGTTTGAAGACCTAAGCTGCTGCTCGTTTGCCTGTAGTTGCTGATTTGTGGCCATCAACTGTTGATTTGCCGCTTTGAGTTGCTGCTCGCTGGCCTGAAGCTGTTGATTTGCAGCCCTGAGCTGCTGTTCATTTGCAAGCAATTGTTGGTTCAAGGCATTTAAATGATCTTCTGCTCTTTTCTGTATACTGATATCAATAATAACTCCGGTTACTATAGAAGGGTTTCCGTTGACATCTCTTTCTACCTCAGCCATCGAATGTATCGTTTTTCGAATGCCCTTGTCGTATGTTAGAATATCAAATACTAAATCATATTTTTTATTATGCTCCAAAAGGTCAATTAAAGCTTGATGAACACGTTCTCTTTCGGGGATGCAGTTCTCAACAATCTCTGTAGTAAAATCGCTCATGTTTAAATCATAGCCATAAATCCTTTTGGCTTCATCCGACGCCCAAAAATTTGTAGAAAGCGGATCGTATTCCCAATTCCCAACATGACCAATTTCCTGGGCTTTTTGGTAGCGATTTTGATTTAACCGGAGCTCTTCCTCCATTTGCGTTCTTTCCACTATATTTCCAATTAATTTTGCGGAAGTAGCAAGTTTTTCTTTGGCTATATCAATGATAAAGGCTGGCCGTGTCTCATAACTTTGCGCCAAATCCCTTAATCGATCGACCGACACTTGATAATTGGTAGCAATTTTTGCTAATTTATCTTCATTTGTGGGAGGATTCCCATATCCAAAATTAATGGAACCAATCACTTCATTATTTGCCCTGATTGGTATGGCATAAATACGTATTCCACCACTACATTCAATATCAACAGCATTATTGGTTTGCATCGACTGTTTAGAAGCATCTTCCCAGCATGACTCGTGGCAGAGCCATTTGCCAGATTCCAAAGCTTTTACATTATCCTTGCTTGTACATAGGGCACGAGAGGAACAATCCATAAACCGGCACCAATCCGAAGAAAAAATCCCAACTGCATAATCCCCATTTTTCTCATAAATCGCGGCAGAAGTTTCTAACAACGAAAGATAGTCACTTACCATTTCATTTAACACTTCCTTGCCAACAGAATCTAAAATTGTGCGATTCCGGTTTATTGCTGTTAAATCTCCATAGTCGGGTATCCGTACCTCAGCCTTCTCTTTTTTTGATTGTAATAACCATTCAATTTTTTTGAGTTGTTCCTCGGTTTCTTTTCTTTCGGTAATATCGTTAAGCGTTACAATGAGTGCACCGGGGATGAATTGTGCATAAATTTCGCACGTTTTCATGCTTCCATCTTTGCAATGTATTTCATGCTCTCCTGCATTTACTGCTTGTGCCTCGTTTTTAGCCTTTTCCAGCAAAGGCTTCCAGCGGTCAATTACTTGCTGACGATATATAGGATTGGGGTAGGCCAACTCATACCATTCTACTGAAGTCTTGGGATTATGTCCAAACAATTGAATGGCGCTTTTGCTCCAATACTGGATATGATGATCTTTTTCATCCACTACCGCAATTGGAAATGGACTATTATCAATTATTGTTTTAAGCCTTTCTTCGCTCTTTTTTAATTCTTCTTCCGCTTTTTTACGTTCTGTAATATCCTGCAAAGAACCATAAAGCCGAATTACTTTCCCTTTTTCATCTTTTTTTGCATATGCCTGAGCGCTGCAAAATGCATTTGTTCCATCACCTCTTAGGATTTCAAGATCCATTTTATATGATTCACCGGATTCAAGAGCTTGTCTCACTGCTGTATCCAAAAGTTGCATACTTTCTGGTGTATAAATTTTTGGGTGATCTGCATAAGAGACTGCACCATTTTCAGGATTCAATCTAAAAATTTGAAATAATTCATCCGACCAGATTACTGTATCGCTTGCAACGTCCCACTCCCAACTTCCAACACGGGCAATTCGTTGTGTTTGCATGAGTGTTTCCTGCTTCAATTCTAATTGTTTCCTACTTGCAAGAAGCTGTTTATTAGCTGCTTGTAGCTCTTTTTCAGTATCCTTAAAAAGGCTGTCATTCCTTTCTAAATCTACAATCTTTTTCCGGAGCTGTATTAACTCCTCCATTAAATGATCTATTTCGCTCATAACAACCAAATATGATTTTATTATCTACTCATGCTTTGCCAAAGTATCTCTTGTTTCGAATCTCCTATGGTGTATGAAACACACCCCATTTCAATATCAAATTGAACAGTTCTTCTTCTAAAACCTCCTATTGACTCCGCTTTTATTTCAATTTGCTCTTCCAGAAGTAAGCTCTTCACTGAATTCAGATTATCTATTCCAATAGTGTCGTTTTCCCGTTTGAGCACATTGGCCCCTCCAACAATACAAACCTCAATATTTTCTTTTGGACTATCCATTTTTTGCAGCTGTTGGAATAATTCTTGAACTGCATCTGTAGCGTATTTTGTATTAACAGAATCAATATTTTGAGGAGATTTTCCGGAAAGCATAATATGAACCATTGCCCCTATCTTTAAAAATGGATCGTAAGCTGAAATAACCACGCAAGAACCAATGGCACCAGAGCATAATATCGTTTCAATACCACCAAAACCCAATTCGCCGGTATGAACATATTTTATCTTTTTCGACTGGTTCTTCCACATTTTCAAATTCGTTATTGTAGCTTACCTAATTATGAACACAACGCAAAGCAAATATCTATAAGAACTTCATCATTACCAATAAATCCGGTCTCCCGAATTAACGAAACAGTTGGTCTGAAAAGCTCCACTGCTTTTTAGAGCACGAAAATACAGCATAAATATAACAAATAATTGCTTTCTAAGGGAAAATATATTTTGCTGACTTGGTGAAAGAAATTATTTGCCTGCGCGCTAATGCACTGAATCAGGGAATGCCATAAGCAGACACTCCTTGTACAAAGTCCACAAGGCCTATGCGTTTGATCTGTCATCAATCCCGAAAGCCCAAATGCAGTTTTACTATTATGATGGCTGGAATTGTGTTGGCCGGATCTTTTCCACGATCATTAAGTCTAAAAATGGCTCTATATTTCTGCTAGGCCTCAGCGCCAAAACAATTTCACCATTTGCTTTTACAACTTCTATTCCAATAAATGTATTGGCTTGTATATCGATTAATTTTTAGAATTGTGATTTGATCATCCCCACAACAAAACCTATAATAATGAGCAGAATCAGAAATAAAAACAGTATTCCTATAAACTTCAGTATTTTTAATAATAGTCTTCCAAATGATAGTTCATAGAATTTTTTATACGCATAGGAATAATACAAAAACGTAAGAAAAGTAGAATAGAAAAACAAATTTATTGCAGTTGCAAGACTAAGTACAAACAATACAACACCTAAAAATGTTGCTATGCTGAGAATGTATGTGTTTACTACTAAATGTTCACCGATATTATAAGGCTTTCCAAAAACAAAAAATGCGATCAAAGCACATAGTGGTAAGTAAAGAAATGATACAAAATTATAATGCTTTATTTGAAACAGCATGATACTTTTATTGAATTCTTCTTGGCTTTCAAATCCCAAAGCTTTTAAGCTTGCACTTTCGCTATTATTATCTGATAATGAAGCACTTTCTATTTGTTCAACTTGTTCCAAATTTGGCGTAGTGGACATTTGAATAAATTGCTCCGAATATTGACTAATAACAAACAAAGAAATGGCCAAGCTTATCGCAAAGAACGTAAATGGATTTGCATATTTTTTCCTGGTGCCGTTAATATATTCTTTGAAAACGATTTGAGGTTTATAGCATAAATGCCTTAGCGTCACAAAGAAGTTACTATCCCAGCCCAATGCAATAAGTAGATGAGATACCAAACTTTTAATCGTTATTCGTTCTCTGATAATTTTTGCTCCGCATACGCTACAAAAATTATTTTGCTTGTCTAATTCAGATGTACAATTTTTACAATACATTATTTTTTTATTCTGAAATAACAAATAAGAGCAACCACCGGAAAGGATGGGGCAGACATCTTAATACCTACCTTCTATTCTATTTCGCACTGAAATATGCGCTAAATTTAGAAAATAATTGCATTCTAAGTAGAAAATATTTTTTTGACCTCTAAACAAATGGGTTCCTTCATAGAAATAAAAAAATCAATACCGGGTTCATATCTTTTCCTATGATCCATTTCCGGACGTGAATACAATGCTTGCCGGCACTGCAGCAGTAAAATAATACGCCACGCACTTATTTATATGGCTGCCAATTATAGGGTATCAGATGGCAAGAATTCATTGCTTGTATGCACAGGTATTGAAAAATAAATCGAACTTCCGACTCCAACCTCGCTTTCTACCCAAATTTGGCCACCATTTTTATGCACAAATTCCCGGCAAAGGATTAAACCTAAACCTGTGCCTTTTTCTTGATTGGTCCCTTTGCGTTGCACACTCTTTTCAATATGAAACAGATCATTCATAATTTGTTCGCTCATTCCAATACCGGTATCGCGAGTGCACATCTCAAGCATTCCATTATTTAATTTGCACGATAAATGAATTGCACCTCCATTGTTACAAAATTTAATGGCATTATTAAATAAGTTGGAAACGACTATTTTCATAGTATCCTTATCTGCCCATACCATTAACGCATCATCGAAAGCATTTAGAACCTTAATCTTTTTCATTTCTGCAGCGCCCAAATATGGAAAAATACTCTCATCCACGAGTTCTTTTATCGAAAGGGCTTCTTTCTTTATTTGGATGAACCCACTTTGTGATTGTGCCCATGTTAATAAATTCTCAAGAAGCGAATAGGTCGATTTCGATGCATTGCGAACAAGATTGATCATTTCCAATCGCTCTTCATCGCTATACTTATCATAACTTTGAGCCAATTCATCACTAAAGCCAATAATCGAATTAAAAGGACTTTTTAAATCATGGGCAATAATGGAAAAAAACTTATCCTTTGTTGCATTTAATTTCTGCAGGTTTTCTTCACTAACCTCTAGTTTTTGTATATTTTCCTCCAGAAGTAATTTTTGGTCTTTAATAATTGCATGTTGCGATTTTAGAATGATGTTATTTTTCTTGGATTTAAAATAATAAAATGCGACAATTCCAATCACAAAGATGAGAATAAAAATAACCGTTAAGGCGCTTGTAAATTTATTCCTCAACTTAATCGCAGTATTTTCAGCCTGTTGCTCTTTTAATGCCAATTCAAGCTTTTGCTGCTGTACTTCTTCCTTCGCCTTTTGAGCCTCAAACTCATTCAGGAAGTTTGAGGCTTTCTCTGATTTTAGGGAATCGATAGCTATAATCGCCTTCTGTAAAGATTGATATGCTTTTGGATACTTTCCTAAATATGCATATGCCTCGGCCTTCATTTTATAAATGCGAGGATATTCCTCAGAGATTCCAATTGCATCAGATAGTGTAATTCCTTTATCGAAATATTGGATGCTTTTTTCGTATTGTTTCCCCTTTAAATAGACTTCACCATATTGCCGATATACTCTTGCCAGAACATGTTTATATTTCTCCTGTACGCATATTTGTTCTGCCTGCACAACATATTGCTGTGCCTGCTCAAGTTCATCAATCGCAGTATAATAGCCTGCTAAAGAAAGATATAGATAGGCTGTAACATAGGTGTTTTCAATTTTGGGTAATAATTCTTCAATTTTTTGATAGTAGTTCGCCGCTTCCACAAATTTTTTGTTCTCAATGCTTAAAACCCCCATATTCGAATAGGTCATAGCCATATCTTTCGGAACTTGATATTTGGCCTCTATTTCAATGGTTTTTTCATAATAATAGATGGCCAATTTAAAGTTATCTAAGCGTTTATAAATACTTGCAATATTGTTGTATATAATTGAAAGGCTAAGTGTATCGTGTAATTTTTCTGCCAGGCTCAAAGCTTTTTTATTGTAATTGAGACTTGCTAATTGATTTCCGCTATAAGAAGCAATATATGCTATACCTCTATAATTATCGAGCAAATTCAGCGAATCGGCTTCGCTACTAAATATGTCAATTGCCTTATCAAAATTTTCCAAGGCAGTTTTAATTTCCCCGATTTGCGCCGATGCCCTGGCCACATAAGAGTGAGAGATGCCTAAACCATGGGTATAATTAATTTGTTTCGCTAATTGAAGTGCCTTTTTACTATAAACTAACGAACTGTCGATACTAATGATGCCATAAGTGTAGGCAATTTCATTGCTGAGATCCACCAATTTATAATGATCTGTTTCAAGCTGATATAGCTGTTTTAAAGAATCAAGTTTAAATTGCTCTTTTTCCATATCTTGTGCTGATACATCGCCAAATAGAAAAATGATGCAGATAAATGCTAAAATGAGGTCTAGAGCTTTTGTCATGCCATTTGATTAAATTGTGTGGTTAAAATTAGCTAAAAAAAAACTAATTTTCAAACCGGATCTCGAAATAAATAGATCTTGTGCGCCCTTAAGACTGGGTGATGGAGTTATTTTGTATTTATTCTAAACTTTATTTCTATCCGCTTCCAAATACAGCTTAGGACAGTACCAATCTTTTGGGTCAGACAGCTAAAAACCAAACCATTCTTTAGGATGTAGCGAAACATAAAATAGTACATATTCCTCCGTGAATACTATGAATACAGGATTCCAAGCTTTTCCGATCTTGTATTTCAAGCATGAAACAAACTAATAGAATTATAGAATAATACGGAACCGGCATTCTTTATCTCCCCCCAAAATTGTAGATATTGTATCCACTTGAACTTCAATATTTGGGTCTAAAGATTTCATCACAAATATGATGCTCTGTCTTGAACACGCACAAATGCAATCGGTATGTACAAATCCCTCAATATGCAGTTTACAAACACATTGAGTAAACGACAGTTCATAAATTTCTTTAGGCTTGATGATGTATCCCCGCACGGAGTCAATGTCATTCAACTTTTCAAAAAAAGCATCCCAACTTTTTCCTGATTCAAAATAAAGTTTCTCATAGAGTTTAATTGCCCCTGTTTGAACACAATTGGAGCCACACTCATAAAAGAATTTCTCCCTTTCTTTTGCGTCAATAGCATTGATTCCTTTTTCAAACCATTGAAACCATTCGATCAAAAAGTGTGACATAGTACCCTCCCTTTCTTATTATTAAGCATTTCTTTCTATTGTAGCGATTTACGTTCGTAATAAACGAATTTGTGAATTATACAGCTTAGACAAAACTACAAACAGAATAGGATTCTGAATCGATAAAGCAGAAATCAATCCAATTCAAAGCAACCACAATAGTAGGAAGGACTAATATCTTCCTCCTTCGCACTTTCTCCAATTAGTTCAGGGCTGTAAAAGGTGATATAAACATGCACAGAGTTTATATTGTCCGGAATTTGTGACTGAAAAGCCAAGCTGCCGGCAGAACGTTTTGCCATTTCAAAATGTTTTTCAATCCACTGCTCCTCAGGCGATAATAATAAAAGCGAAACAGCATCATTACGATAAAGCTCTGAAAATCCTACAGTGTCCTGCCAGTTGATTCTTAGGCCCTCATCTTCCACAGACATGGTGATGCTTTCCGGCAAAGGCCTGATGCCGTTGCTTACCCGAGCCTTGCTAAAATCTATCATCTGATCCGGATAAATGCCCGTGAGCGCATGCTTCAGGTTCCAGGAAATTGAAGCAGCATAAGCTGTACGCGTATGAGCATAAGCCGCAAAACCAAATTTAGCATAGGAACGAATGCTACTAGCAAAAGCCTGCACCAAAGCAAAACGCTGACGTGCTGCCAGTTGTGCCGGCGTATTGGGCTGCTTGACACTCGTGGGTTTCGAACGAAGAAAATACTTTCCATGGCGTTCATAGCTCACAAAATTTCCAATACTTCCTGAACCACCTTCCAAAAATCCTTGTTTTAATCGTGCCATAATCCTACAAATTATTTGATATCAGTATGTATCCACCACAATCCCCTATAGCAAAAGAGATACAAGTGCCATAACAGAATCGGAGCAAAACCGTATCAAATATACTATAAATTCCTTATAAGTACGTTATCCCTACGTTATAAATACGATGTAGAACGTCTTTATAACGTATTTGAAACGTACTTATAACGTACCTATAACGTAGTTGATATGGATTTGGTTGGGAATTGGTGTGGGTTTGATGGGTAATTTATAAGACCATTTTAGAAAAAATGCTAGACTTATTCCCTCCCACCATCAATCCATCTTATCACCCCAATGCGTGAGGCCTTCCCATGGTAGGATAAAGGGGATGATTCGGGAACCATAATGTTTTTGTAGGTAATCTTCCATGCAGGCTTGTTCTGCACTGGGGTATGATCCCTTGAAGCCTATGGCCTCGCAGCATTCGAGGACAAAATCTTTACGGGCGTATTGCTTGAGATAGGCTTGTAGTTTTGAATTTATTAATGGCATAAAATAATGATCTTCGGTGAAACCAATGATCGGATGCCTAAAATAGCGAATTAGTTCGGCATCCCATGGGATTAGATCATTATAAATAATATGCTGATAATCATCAATACAATAAATTGGATCGATGCATTGATTGACAATGCCCCACAGAAATAATTCCTTATGCTTTTTGATAAAGGACAAATTACTGCCCATTTCCGGAATAAGCAGCAATAAGGCAGGGCTGAACAGTCCGTTCAGGTTTTTTATATCTTCCTCGTCAATGCGCCCGTATTGAAAATTATCTGCGACAATCAGAGCGAATGTATTATAAAATAGATCAACTGTCTGTGCTTCTTCCTCCAAATCTTCCCAAGGCTCATCGTCCTCAACATCGTCATCTTCATCATCAGAAAACTCTTCCTCCTCTTCTGCCAGCTTCTGTTGGCGAATGATTTCAGCGCAATGGACATCGATAAAACTTTTCATAAACTCTTCATCCCCTATGCCCTTATTTTCAGATAATGCTATCCAATCCCATTCATTTTCAAAGCATTCCAACATTTCCGTACTAAATTGGCAATCTTCATTAGTCGAAAGCAGCTTAAAATTAATCTGATCATAAAAAAAATGGATACTGTCCATATCATGGGGATAAAATGCTGAAATAAAAAACCAGAAGGAGCCTTCCCTGTTTTCAAAAATAAGCATCAGTTCTTCTTTATCTATAGGATCCATCTCCTTCATAAAAATCGACATTCAATATATTGATCCATCCAAAATTAAAAAAAAGCAGCGAGGACCCAATAAAAAATTCATAAATTGTCCTCGCTGCATATGACTTTGGAAAATAGAGAAAAGTCTTTTCACTACCGCTTTTTCGTCAGATCAGTCAATTTCTATGCAATAATTAAGAGTTCGTTGAGCAGAGCGAATCGTTTTCATCAAAAGTCATCAAATTTTCTTGCAATACAGCATACTGATTTCATTAGTTTTTTCCTGAACTTCCATGAGGCCTTCTTCACTAGCTTCAAAAGCCACCCCAACATTTATATTTAATGTTTTGCTGACCTCCTCCACATCGTGGTTTGCGCCATAATAGGTAATTTCCCAGCGCTTGGCTTTTAGGCGGGTGATGAATTTCTTTAACTGTTCAAAACTATACTCACGCGACGCATTTTCCAATCCGTCGGTAATTACAGATGCAATTACGTGGGCGTTGGTGGCCTTATCCTGTAAACGTTCAATTTCCGTAAAAGCCTGACCCATTGCGTCATATAAAGGTGTTAACGCATTAGGCGTATAGCTGTCTTCCGTTAGCTTCGGCAGCTGATCTACGGGCTCATCAATATACAGATTTTTGATTTCCAAGGAATTAAAAAGCACAAAACTCATGCTGTGCTCCTGATTCGGGAATTGTTCTGCTGTTCCTTTGATATTATCGCAAAGCTCATTAAAATTTGAGAGTACAGCTTCCTTAATTGAGTTCATCGATCCGCTTGCGTCAAGTACGATCAGGTTGAATACTTTTGTTTTTTCATTCATCGCATTAATTTTTAGGTTTATAAATTTGCCCAAAGGACAATAATTTCCTCACACGAATAATTCTTCGCAATTACGGAACTGAATATGCAGCCTATGTGCATTTTCATTTATTCCTTTGCGAAAACAAATGGGAAGCCGGTTATTCTTAGTGTTAGTCTACGCTGAATCCTGCGTTTGAGTGCTGATACGTATCAATTTATAATACGCAAAGTATATTATCGTTTTTTGAGCTCGAAAAAAAACAAGCTTCTATAATACAGGCTTTGTCAAGTAATTGTATATAAAATTATAACTTTTCACTATATTTACTCCAAAAAACAGTACAAAACGCATTCATTTTAAATACAAATAGAATTTATATTGAATCTAAATAAAACCTATTGCCAAATTAAATAACAAAACCCATAAAATAAATTACTGAGAAACAAGACGCAGCAGAAAATTGATAACTCTAGTTTTTAGTCATAAATAAAGGAAAGAATTAGTTCAATGAGCATTTCCTAAAATAAAGACATAGTACTATAGAAAATGTATTATTATTTCAATTATTTAAGCACTAATTCAATGAGAAAAGCGATAAAAGCAGCACTCTATTCCAAAAGGCCATTTTTCTATAAGAGATTTCGATCAGGGAAAATATAGGGTGTTTTTTTGTCTTTCAACCAAATGATAAGCTGCAGTACACCAACAACATTCAGTACAATTCCGAGCGGAATACCAATGATATAATCAATGGGTTGAGCAATACTCTGGGTAATGAGCATATAAAAGAATATGATTGAAATGGGCAAAAAAAGCAGGATACTGCTGGCCATACCGGCATTATAAAATGTGTTTGCCTTGATATTAAATACAAATGTATGGGCTATGGTATTGCCCAGGGAAATCAGAATGGCTGCAATACCGAGATAAATAGCCTTTTCTGCGAATACAGCCGCAAGCAAATAGACAAGCCAACCAACCAACACATTGATAATTAATGCAGTCTGTGGGTTTAAAGGGTATCTGTCCGGCAGATCGCTATGAAACATCACTTTATTAATCATAGCGGGAAAACTCCCCACGATACGATATTCTTCGAGTTGGTGAATGAATAAAGAAATCAGGCTGACCCACATCAGCATTTGATAATTACTCATGCTCCGGTATGCAAAGGCTAAATAAACTGCAAGAATCAAGGCAAATACACCGCCCAGATCGTACCAATGTTTTCTTAAAAAGCTCATAATGCAGGTTTTAATAATTTATCAGCAGAAGAAAATGCAAACAATTATCTTTCAGGATAATGGAATGCCTGCAATCTTATTGTGCTAATATCGTGAATATTCCCTTTCGTTGAACAGGATCGGGGTAAAATCACGCCAAATAAGCAAGTTCTTTGTATAATGAATAATTTTAGATGTGCTTTTAGTGCCTCCCTTTTTATAATGATGATGCGTTTTTCTTCATAATGACTGCTTATGAATACACTGAGGAGTTTCTTTGAAATATATACAGGCGGTATCCTGCCCCTGAATAATTACAGAAGTATGAGTGAAGTTATTGGATGGCAAAATATTATTTTAATCGATCCATAAAGGGACAAAACCACTATGAACTTAGCATCATATAACAGGTGCAAACCAAAACGGCTACCTCGGGGAGAGGCAGCCGTTAAAACACCAGATGAGCTAAAAAAACAGGAGAGCCTGTTTACTTTTGTACTTTATACCACTTATTTATAAGATCTTCTGTTTGAGCGATATAGGTTCCGGTAAATTCATGAAGCACCTCATAATTATCGGTATCTTGTTCGCTTAGGATAATAATTTCTTTGATAACTTCCCTATAAATATCTAAAGATTGCAGTTGTTTCCTTAATTGTCCAACGATAAAATCCGGATTAATTTGCCATAGATATTCTTCATTTTTCGTAGGCAATTTCATCAAATATCCTTCATTGCTAAGATGCATCAGATCAATGCTTGCCTGTTTCTGATCAAGCCCAGGGATACGTTCCATTAAATCGGATAAGTTTAATCCACCGGGATGTTTTAAAAATAAAGCAGCAAGCACACGGGCATTCTCTTTATTGAGGCCTGTTTTATAAAAAATATGGGCAGCAGATTCTAATATATTGGTATTATTAAGCATAATCTTCTATTTATTCAATTCGTAATTCTGTATAGGACAAAACGATTACCCTAAGGTTTAATGCTGCAAATATTGGGATTTCATATAAACAAAACGTGGCAGCCGCGAATGCTGCACAAATATTGCCCCTTTTTGACGTCTTTTCTTAGCGGATAAAGCGTTTATAATACTGGCATACAAGATTTTAATCAAAAACTCGCAAATCAAGCGTTTTACAGAAAATACTTGAAAAAGAAAAAATATTTTCTGTGATTCTGCCTACTAATCCCAAATAGCCTTTTCCGATCCTGCTTGTCCTCCTACAATATTTCGTTTTATAACACATCAAAGGAACAATTTTTTGTATATTTACTTCCGTTTCTTAAAATGTAAAAACCAGAACGATGCTTATAGATTCCGTTTATGTAAAATGCCCTCAGTGCCAAGAAATTCATAGTGATTTTAATGTTGAATCATATCATGTCTTTGGAGGCATCGCCTTCACAGATTCTTATACAGATGCCCTGAGTATCCCTGATATGTGCCCCATTTGCCAATGCACCAAATGCAAAATGTATTTTCTTCGCTACCAGAACAGATGCGAAGAAGTAGAAGAAAAAAACTATCCGGATATTCTTACAAATGTTAGTGTAGATGGCTATTTTGATGTCTTGAGTGCGAACCGCCAACTGGGCAGGGATATGGAAATAAATCTAAGGATCAATCTGCAGCATTTATTAAACCATGAATTCAGAAAAATACTTCCGGCAGCTTTCAATGTAAAAAAACCTATTGAAAGCCTGCAGAAAAACCTCAGCAATAAACCGGTAAATTACCTTTATTTGGTTCCGGAACTCAAGGATCACAAAAAAAGGGAGAGTTATCGTCAGCTCCGAACTGCTAATTTGATAAAACTGGAAGAGTTAATTCGATCCATAGAAGAAAATGAAATGTATATGCTCATCTTGACAGATGTTCTGAGAAGCTTGGGCAAATTCCAAGAAGCAAAAGAGGCATTAGCCAAAATCCCGGACTATGAAATTGATCTATCTGAAAAAATGATCCGCCTACAAAAAAAACTCATTAAAAGAAAAAAATCAGCACCTTATGGTTATCATTTTTAAATTTGATAATCAAAATTTCATTTGATAGGGTGATTTTCATTCAGGATTAAATTATTCCACTAAGTAAGAACAAATGAAATTGCATGAATAATTATGTAAAAATTTATTTGAATTGGACATATTTTTACTATTTTTCAATGTTAAGTTAATGTTAAGTTAGTATTAAATTCATCGAAACAAACTTATATTATTTTTCGGGCAAAACAGGGTCAATCAGAGCAAAACACGCTTTGATTCGTATCAGGTTTAAGGAATTAAATTATGAATTTCACTATCATAGTATCCTGATATACTGTTATTTAAATATTATTCAGAAAATGGTTTGAATCAAATTGCACATGAAAAACCTGCACGTAAATAAACACAAACTAATATCTAAATACGGACTTGCATTATGCTGCTTTTAATGTTAATTTTACATGAAAGAATTCACAAATAAACTGATGTATTATGAAAAATCTAACAATTATAGCAGCCATTTTCTTTTGGGGTTTCATTCAATTGAGTGCACAAGATATGACACTTCAAGATGGAAAATTTATGAAAGATGGCAAAGTCTATACAGGAAGTTTCTCCGAATATGGAGACGATGGCCAGCTATTGGTTTTGCACGAAAGCATAGTCAATGGCTTAGAAAACGGATTAGTGACCTATTATCATGCGGATGGCCAAAAGAAAGAACAAAGATCCTATAAAAAGGGCGAAAAGCATGGCATCTGGATTAGCTATTTTGAAAACGGGCAAAAATCAGGGACCGCTAATTATTCCAATGGCATCAAAGATGGTGTTTGGTATGTTTGGGATGAAAACGGTCAACTCCGTTACGAGATGTTCTATAAGAATGGCGAAAAAGATTCTACCTGGAAAATATGGAATGAAACAGGTGAACTACTAAGTTCAAAGGACTTCTAAGACATAAGCTAAATATGATTGAGAACGGCTGTTTTAAGGAGCATTAAAAACTTCTTAAAACAGCTTTTTTTATTGTTGTTTGCTTTGGTATTGTTTCTGAAATTGTTCCCAAGGCATTTTAAAATAGGCATTTTCACCAAAATAATCCAATACGGGCAACAGCTTTCCGGAATCGATATATCCGGCCAAGCCGGTTATTTTTTGATTATTCTCATTTAAAATAACATAACTTGGATAAGACATTTTACCCTGAAGCAAAGCTTGGGCCAATTCATGGCTTCCCCTTTTGCCCTTTGCAGTTTTATTTGTGAAATCACGCCCCATAAAGCGCACGGTATCTTTTCGTTCGGCATCGAGTTTTACGGCATAAAAATAAGTATTCATCTTATGCACAACCACTGAATCCTGAAAAGTAGTTCCATCCATTTTTTTGCACCATCCACACCAATCGGTATACACATCCACGAAGATTTTCTTTTTTGGAAAGCCTTGGTTTAGAGCGATTGCTTCCTCAAAAGTATACCATTTTATGCTTTCGCCAGCCTCTTGCCCATAGGAAGATAAACCAGCTAAGCACAACAATATCAAAAGGATAAGTCCGTATGAATTCAGCTTTTTCATAAATTTTCTTTCTTAATGCCTGATTTTGATATTCCGATCCATTTCCCTTTGGGCATCTTTTTGTTTCAGCGTATTTCGTTTATCAAAAAAGTGCTTACCTTTTGCAAGGGCAACATTCAATTTTGCAAGGCCTTTCTCATTGACAAACAGCAGAACAGGCACAATTGTATATCCTTTTTCAGCCACTTTTGCTTTCAATTTTTTCAGTTCCCGTACATTTAAAAGCAATTTTCGATCACGTTTTGGCTCATGGTTAAAAATAGTACCATACTTATATTCAGCGATATGCATCTCCTTCACAAAAAGCTCATGGGCTTCAAAAGCACAATAAGACTCAGCAAGGCTAGCTTTGCCTTCCCGAATTGATTTTATCTCGGTTCCGGTAAGAATAATCCCCGCGGTAAAAACCTCTTCAATATAGAAATGGTGATAAGCCTTCTTATTTTTTATTTTAATTCCGTCAGACATAATAATTTCTTAGGTATGCAAAATTAGCAAAAAGCAAGCGTATTCTGCAAAAGATCCTTAAAGGTCAAGATATTCCTTAAAAATATGCTGCAAAAAAGCATAAGCATCCCTTTTTACACTATCCTGAATACTTTTGGGTCCCTCATCTTGAACATAAGTATGATAGCGATGATCATAGATAATCGTTGATGATGGGGTTTTCCAGCCAATACCACTTGCTGAAGCCAATTCCCAATAGGCAAATGGCTTTGTATCAGGTTGAAACAGGTTTCGGCTGTATGGAAACACCTTGGCAGTATCCCCCAATTGAGCCAGCAATGTGGCAGCAATATCGGTTTGAGAGGCAGTAATTGTATCCACGCTTCCGCGATATTCCTTTTTAATGACATCGCCATAAAAAAGCAGTGGAATATGGTGATATTCAGCGCTAAAGGGCGACCAATTGCGGTATGAATTATGGCTATGGTCGGCAACAAGAACAAATAAGGTATTTTGATACCATTCTGTTTTTCGTGCTTGTTCAAAAAATCGACCTAAGCTGCGATCCGTATAATAAGCCGAATTGATGTATTGCTTTTCATTTCCGCCCCAATCCAATACCTGCTCCATCGGCTGGTCGTAAGGCGAATGCGAGGAAAGGGTAAATAATGAACTAAAAAATGGCTGTGGATCAGCATTCAGCTCATGCGCCATAGTTGCCAGTGTATATTCATCGTGCACACCCAATTTGCCCTGAGGGAGTGTTTGATCGAAATCGTATATCTCGCGAATCCTGTGAAAGCCGTTAAACATCATATAGCTTTTAATATTGCCATAGATTAATTGCCCGCCAAAATAGAAGCTGGAAAAATATCCCAAATCTTTCAGCTCATGCACCAAGCTCGGTAATTTTGGAAATTTATCGGGCTGAACAGTTACTGAAGTATAGGCATGTGCCGGAAAACCACTAAAAATCGCCGCCATTCCCTGCTCTGATCGGGATCCACTGGCATAAATTTCAGAAAACAAAATACCCTCTTTTTCCAATTCATGAAATACAGGGGTAATTCCGGGCTCACCACCAAGGGATTCGATAAGGTCAGCACTCCAGCTTTCCAGAATAATCAATACGATATTTGGCTTCGGATTGGTGAGTATACTTATTGTAGAATCATTTTTTGTATCAAAAAGCTTTTGAACACGCTCTTCCGCTTCCTTCGGGTCTTTAAAAAAATCATAGGGATTTTTATTCAGGAACTCCCTATTCTCGAAATAGCTGATGTAGAGATTAAAAACATTATTGACCGCTGCATGGTTTAATATTTCATAGGAGGAAAAATAGCTTTGACTTTGATTGATTGGAATTTGCTGCAAGCCACCTCGCATTCCTACAACCATAAATGGCGGCAGCACAAAGAAGAAAAGCAGGGAAAATCCCCATTTTTTTTGTGCTTTCAGCCGAATATTAAAGAAACGCTGATAGCCCCAGAAAAGCAAGGATACCATTGCAATTGTAATCAATAGCAAGACGATAAAGGTAGCAGTAGAAGACGAATTATATACCTCTGAAGGGTTTTCGAGATACAGCAAAGCTTTATAGGTAAGCTTTGTTTTCCATTCTTCATAAAGTCCCAGCTCTCCAACAGCGGTTAAAGTATAGATTATCAGCATCAAAAGGACATAAACACTACGCAATTTATTCCAAAACTTAGAGGCAAAAATCCCTTCAAGTGTGATAAACAGCAGCGGGAATGCCAGAAAGTAGCAGGCTGTAGCCAGATCGAGTTTCAGGGCATGATAAAAGACCTCTAGGCTATCTGTAAAAGGAATCCCGGCATGAGCGATGGTATGTGCATAATAGAGAAGAAATATTGCCCGAGCTACAAAAAACAGCAACATCCAGAAAAAACCGAGCCAAAGAATTGCCTTTAATTGTTTAAGCATCACATGTTTGCTTTATGAGGTCTAAAATATTCTGATATTCATCGGGATGCATCCAATGATAATCAGGAGTTCGTTTAAACCATGTAATTTGTCTTTTTGCGTAACGTCTGGTATTTGTTTTTATTTTTTCAATGGCTTGTTCCAATGTCCATTCACCATCCAAATAGGCGAATATTTCCTTGTAGCCAACTGTATTTAGGGCATTTAAATGTCGATAATCCATTAATGAACGCACTTCTTCCACCAGGCCTTCATCGATCATGGCATTTGTTCTTTGATGAATGCGCTCGAAAAGTATCTCACGTGGACGGTTAAGGGCAATACGTAAAATCTCAAAAGGACGCGTTTTTTTTACACCAAACCTTTGTTGGGAATAGGGTTTCTTTGTTGCCAAACAAACCTCAATCGCCCTGGTCATGCGGTTTGGATTGTGAATATCTACAATATTATAGTATTCAGGATCAAGCTGTTTTAAATAGTCACGCAGCCATTCAATTCCTCTTTCGGCAAAATCGTTTTTCAATTTTAGGCGTACTTCCGGATCAATATCAGGGAAATTGTCTACGCCATTGCACAAAGCATCAATATACAATCCGGAGCCTCCGGTGAGGATAATGCGCTCGTGTTTCTGAAACAGATCATCCAATAAATCCATTGCCTGCTGTTCAAACATCGAAACATTATAATAGGCATCAATGGAAAGCTGGCCAATAAAATAATGAGGAACCGCAGCAAGCTCCTCCTTGCCAGGCTTTGCGGTACCAATAGACATTTGTTGATAAAACTGCCTGGAATCAGCCGAGAGGATTACTGTAGAAAACTCCTTGGCAAGTCTGATGCATAAATCTGTTTTTCCCACTGCCGTAGGACCGGTGATCACAATAAGTTGTTTCTTTCCGGATTGATTTTGCATATCAGGACTGATTATCCGGGTCAAATAAATCGTCGTAATGATTGGAGAGAAAATCATCGATATCCTGAATATCCGTATAAACCTCTGGATTGCGGAGATTTTCAATTTCCTGGATGCGATCCGCAGACTGATCATCATCTCGATCAGTATTTTGCTTGAGACTACCTTGCGAATATGATATTCTGGGATAAACCAATCCTCTGTGATGCGCCTGGGACAAATCAGTGAGTTCCAAAAAAAACAGCTTAGGATTTAAAAAATCGTATTCATAAATCAATCGCTGATGTGGATCCTCAATATGATCTTTTATTAGTTCTTCTTCCATCACGTGTACGGAAATATCTGCTTTGTCGAGAGCATCCATTCCCGGGAGATCCTGCATCATATCCATAATAGTGAATTCTTTTTGTTTCTCCCATTGCGAATTCGTAAAGAAAATTGATGCAAGTTCTTCCCCGCTTAAGCCTATAGCTTCGACTAAAATACAATGCAAATCAAAAAAGTTCTGATCATTTCTGATTTCAATATCACGGATGAACTCCTCGTTTTCATCGCTTAAAACCCTGAATCTATATATATACGACATAAAATAATCAAATTACATGCGCTCCGGCATTTCAATTCCCAATAATGCCATTGCAGACCGAATTGTTTCTGCGGTAAAGGCAGCCAAAACAAGTCGGAAATGGCGAATATCAACATCTACTTCCTTGAGCACCGGGACTTCCTGATAGAATTGATTAAAGCCTTTTGCTAATTCATACGCATAATTGGCAATAAGCGCAGGACTCAGCGCAGCGGCCGCACTATCAAGCACTTCGGGGAAGGTATAAATCAGTTTAATAATTTCCTTCTCCTTAGGCAATATTCCGTATTTGTCGTTTATTGCCGATGAATCGGGCTTTATTCCAGATTTTTGCACCAAGGACTGGATACGCGCGTAGGTATATTGAATAAATGGACCTGTATTTCCGTTGAAATCAATAGATTCTTCCGGGATAAAGAGCATTTTCTTCTTAGGATCTACCTTAAGCATAAAATATTTCAGGGCAGCCATACTCACTTTTTGGTATAACTCCTTGGCTTCATTACTATTCGAATCTTTTACTTTGCCAAGCTCCTCCCCTTTTTGCCGTGCCGTTTTATACATTTCATTCATCAAATCATCGGCATCGACAACATTTCCTTCACGTGATTTCATCTTACCATCAGGCAATTCGACCATACCATAGGATAAATGGTTGATGCAGGATGCCCAGGAATATCCCAATTTAGCCAATACAATGCGCAGCACATCAAAATGATAATTTTGCTCATTACCAACAACATAAATCATTTTTTCGGGCTGATATTTTGCGTAGCGTTCTGCAGCTGTACCCAAATCCTGAGTCATATATACCGAAGTACCATCAGACCGAAGCAATAATTTCTCATCGAGACCTTCCTTACTTAAATCTGCCCACACACTGCCATCTTCTTTTCTGAAAAGAATGCCCTTTTCGAGCCCCTGCTGAACAATGGACTTTCCGTGAAGATAGGTCTGTGATTCGTATTGAGTCAAATGAAAGGAAACGCCCATACGGGTATAAGTTTCATCAAAACCGGCATAGGTCCAGCTATTGAGTTTTGACCATAATTCACGAACCTCCTCATCTCCCTGCTCCCATTTACGGAGCATTTCTCGCGCTTCCAACATTAAAGGAGCTTCATTTTTTGCTTCCTCCTCAGAACGGCCATCCTGAACCAGTCCTGCTATTTCTTCTTTATAATGCTGATCAAAAAGCACATAATATTTTCCAATAAGGTGATCGCCTTTCATTCCGGAACTTTTGGGTGTTTCACCATCGCCCCAACGCAGCCACGCCAGCATTGATTTACAAATATGTATGCCCCTGTCGTTTACGAGGTTCAGCTTTACCACCTGATTTCCGGCAGCCTCTAAGATACGTGAAACACTATCGCCCAATAGGTTATTGCGAATATGCCCTAAATGCAAAGGTTTATTGGTATTTGGTGAAGAGAACTCAATAAGTACCGGCTTTCCTTCCTCCACAGTTTTATAAGCAAAATCCTTTGAAAAGGCATTATCCCTCAAAAAACCAAACCAAAAATCGTTGGAGATACTCAGGTTCAAAAAGCCCTTAATCACATTATAATCAGAGATAAGAGCCAATTTTTGGATGAGTGATGCGCCAATTTCTTCGGCGGTGCTTTGCGGATTTTTCCTCGATAATTTCAGAAAGGGAAAAACCACCAGGGTCAGATCACCTTCAAACTCTTTGCGGGTTTTTTGGAAACTAATTTGAGCTTCATCGGGTTTTTGCCCGTATAATTCATCAATAACATCGATTAGATGCTTTTTCAGTATATTTTCTATTGTCATAGTCAGCAATTATTATCTGCGGCGGCAAAAATACGGCTTTTCATGGAAAATCAATGATCACAATCATCACTCATATGCCCCTATCTGGCTATTTTTATTTATCTTGGTCTCAAATTAGAAAACCCATAGACTATGCCACATAAAGAAATAGAAGCAAATCCTCTTGTAGATATTCGCTTAAATGACACGATTGGTATTGCAAGCATCAACAACCCACACAAAGCCAATTGCCTGAGCCACGGAGTGATACAAGGTCTGTTAGACGCCTTTAAATATTTCAAGAAAAATAAAGCAAGGGTAGTTATCATCAAGGCATATGAGGGTGCAAAAATCTTTTCTGCCGGCCATGATTTAAGTGATTTCCCCCGAAAGGGAGGGGAAGATCCCCTAAAATATACTACTCCATTTGAGCAATTATTGCATTCTGTGCGTAATCTCCCAATGCCGGTCATCGCAATGATAGAAGGAAGTGTTTGGGGTGGTGCCTGCGATTTGGCCGTAAGCTGCGATTTGGCAATTGGAACCGAGAAGAGCACTTTTGCCATTACTCCGGTTAAGGTTGGCATTGCCTACAATACAGCAGGACTGACACATTTCATCCACGTATTGCCCTTGCATATCGTAAAAGAAATGCTGTTTACCGGCCTCCCCTTATCTGCTGAAAAAGCATTGCAATTTGGTTTGCTTAATGATTTAGTTCCCGGGAATCTATTGGAAAAACGAACAATGGAATTGGCTCAAATTATTGCAGACCGTGCCCCACTCGTGGTTCAACTGCTAAAAGCAGAACTTCGTAAAATCACCAATCCGGTGATCAATACAGATGATTTTGAAGAAATACAGGAATTACGTGAAAAAATTTATACAAGTAAGGATTATAAGGAAGGCCTAAGTGCATTCTTTGAGCGCAGGCCTCCTGTATTCAAAGGCAAATAATTCAACTGCATCTATAAAGAGGCTGTTTTATTCATCAAATATAAAAACAAACAGCTTTCCCAAAGTTTTAATTTGGAAAAGCTGTTTGTTCTATTTTTAAGATATTGTCTTAACGGTCGAAAAGCTCTGTCATAAATTTAAGGATGCGTGCTTTATCTTCATCCCAATCTTTATCAGTAAACCTCCATTGCCAATTGCCTTGCGATGTTCCTGGAGTATTCATACGGGCTTCAGAACCAAGGCCTAAAATATCCTGAAATGGAGCAATGGCATATTGAGCCACAGAACCCCATGCCAGTCTGATCATCTTCCAATGAATATCATTACCATCAGAAGCCAGATACGTATGAATATTGTCTTTGGCAAAAGCTTCAATACTATTATACCAGCCACAAGTGGTGTCGTTATCGTGGGTTCCGGTATAGACAACCGCATTTCGTTCGTAATTATGAGGTAAGTATTGGTTTCCATCTTTGCTATGGAATGCAAAATGCAAGACTTTCATTCCGGGCAATTTGAATTGCTCCCTGAGGGCTTCCACATCGGGTGTAATAATTCCCAAATCTTCGGCAATAATGGGCAGGCTGCCCAGCTCTTTTTCGATGGCGGTAAAGAGGTCTGCTCCGGGGCCGTCAACCCAATGACCATTTTGGGCTGTTTCATCACCATAAGGAACCGACCAATAGGCAGCAAATCCCCGAAAATGATCGATACGCATCACATCAAAGAACTCAAAAGCGGATTGAATGCGTTCGATCCACCAATCATAGTTCATTTCCTTTAGTTTTTCCCAATCATAGATGGGATTGCCCCATAACTGACCTGTTGCGCTAAAATAATCAGGAGGAACACCGGCAACAGCAAGTGGGTTTCTGTCTTCATCGAGCAGGAATACTTCTGGGCGACTCCAGGCATCAGCACTATCATGGGCTACATATAATGGCAGGTCTCCAATAATCTTTATGCCCTTTTCATTTGCGAGATGATGAATATGCGACCATTGCTTAAAAAAGAGGTATTGGCAAAACTTATAAAAATGAATATCGTCCTGATTATTAGCACTGAAGGCATCTAAAGCATTTTGATTCCTGAGTCTGTATGCATCAGACCATTCAAACCATGGTTTCCCATTGAAATGCTCTTTTAAAACCAGAAAAAGCACATAATCGTCCAACCAATTTTTATGCGCCTCACAATAAGCCTCGTATTCTTTAGTAGCAGTCTCATTATGATTGTATTTAAAGCGCTCAAAAGCATTTCTCAGTGCATCATATTTATGCGTAATCACCTTACCATAATCAACGTGGGTTTGGTCATCATGGGAAAAATCGGGTACATCCGACCAATCTAAAAGCTTTTCATCGACAAGTTTCTGCAAATCGATGAGAATTGGGTTACCGGCATGTGTTGAAAAACACTGGTATGGAGAATCCCCATAACCGGTATGGCCTAATGGCAAAATTTGCCAGCATTTTTGCCCTGCAGTGTGCAAATAATCAATCCAGCGTTCTGCTTCAAGCCCTAAGGTGCCAATTCCTTCTTTTCCCGGCAAGGATGTTGGGTGTAATAAAATTCCGCTATATCGTTTATTATCCTCAGTCATAATCCGTGAAATATATTTTATTATTTTTATTTTTTATCAAGTTTATCATTGACAAAGAGCACACTAAATGCAGCAATGATCATTGAGCATCCTCCGGCAATAAGCGTATAAATCGGTTCGCCATGAAAGAGGCTATGGGTTAAAAAGCCTAAAATACTTGCTGCCAACATTTGTGGTATCACTATAAAAAAGTTAAAGATACCCATATAAACGCCCATTTTCCGGACGGGTAAAGCTCCGGTTAAGATTGCATAAGGCATTGATAGAATACTTGCCCAAGCAAGGCCAACACCCAACATAGAGACAATCAGCAAATCAGGGTTGCTGATAAAGTAGATTGAGATCAATCCGACGCCCCCTGCAATAAGTGCGATCATATGAGTGATTTTTCTGCTAGTATGTTTTGCCAGAACAGGCAATAAAAATGCAAAAGCTGCTGCAAATGCATTATACCATGCAAACATCACGCCCACCCAATCTGCGCCATCATTATATAATTGAGTGGCAGTATCTTCTGTACCATAAATATGCGAAGTAACGGCAGCCGTGGTATAAATCCACATACTGAATAACGCAAACCATGAAAAAAACTGTACCACAGCGAGTTGTTTCATTGTTGTCGGCATATTCAAAAGATCGATCTGCACATGGACAAAACCATTATCGGCTTTTTTAATTTTTGTTAAATAGGCACTGACCAGCTGTATCAGCCCAAAGGATGCAATACCAAGACTGACAATATAGAGCTCAGCACTCCAACCATAATAATAAATGGGGGCACTTAAAATAAGACCTACCAGAAGTGACAGCAGACCAATCTTTTGAAACCTTCCTAAATACTCGTCCGGATTACTGCTTACTGCCTCTTCGGCCAATTCCATTTCTGCATGTTCTTGCCGCTGATATTCTTCCAGGAGTTCCGGAGGATATTCTTTTGAGGAGAAAACTGTCCAGGCCACTGCACCAAAAAACATTGCAGCGCCGGCAAAAAAGGATATTTGCACACTCAGGGCTATTTCCCCATCCGGTGCTGTATTTTCGATGCCAAACCAATTCGTTAACACATAAGGCAAATAGGAAGCCACAAACGCACCAATTCCAATAAAAAAGCTTTGCATAGCAAAACCCCTGGTGCGTTGTTCATCAGGTAGCATATCCCCTACAAAAGCCCTGAAAGGTTCCATGGAAATATTAATGGAAGCATCCATAATCCAGAGCATACCTGCTGCGACCCACAAAGCCGGAGAAAGTGGCATCACGATTAATGCTAAAGAGGCGAAAATAGCACCAAAAAGGAAATACGGACGGCGACGGCCCAATTTGCACCAGGTTTTATCACTCATATGTCCGATAATCGGCTGAACAATCAATCCGGTAACCGGAGCAGCAATCCATAATATGGGAATATCCTCTACGCTCGCTCCAAGGGTTTCAAAAATACGCGAAGTATTTGCGTTCTGCAGAGCAAAGCCAAACTGGATACCCAGAAAGCCAAAGCTCATGTTCCATATCTGCCAAAATGATAGGCGCGGTTTCGATGACATAGTCTAATTTTTTAGAAAAGCCCAAAAATAGTGAATTATTTGCTTGGCAAATCAAGCAATCCAAAAAAGCAATCAAGGAAGATGCTTTGCCTACTTCTTTTTCGGGTTGCCCATCCCTTGTAATTTCAAATTCCTATACACAGCAAACTCTTCTTCAGCTTCTAATGCTTCCCCGATGGGCAATATAAATTCTCGGGCATTATTTTTTACATTACTAATCTGAGGATCAATTGGGTATGCATTCATTAGATCCGCTGGAAATGGCTGCAACATGGCGGTAATATCCATAAGGGCAGTTTTTGGGCTCAGCCATTTCCGTTCCATCGATGGCGCTAATATGACCGGACTTCGGTGATGGGGAATTTTTTGAAGGATTCTATTGGCTGTTGTTGTGATAATAGCAAAAGAAGACACTTCTTCCCCACTCTCAGGGTTTTTCCAAACATCATAAATCCCGGCAAAAGCAAAAGGCCTGATTTTATTTCGTAAATATACCAAATAAGGTTTTTTCAGTTTTTCTTTGATTGTTCCTTCAATAAAGGCATCGGCAGGGATAAGACAGCGTGAGGAGCGTATTGGTTTTCGGAATGCCGGTTTATTGATAATGTCTTTTGCCCCGGAATAAGCAGGGTCGTTTTGCAGGTTTCTGTCCCCCTCAGAACGGGCATTAATAAAGAATGCTTTTTTCTTCGACCAAAAAGGGGTCAGGCCAAAACGCATATGCCTTATACTTCCTCCATTATCGGGGGTAACAACAGCAGCATAGGTTCCCGGCGAAATATTAAAGGATGGTTTATAGGAATCAGCATCCTCAAAAGGACTATTGAAGCGTTTCTCAAGCACTTCAACTTTTTGTACCAAAATATACCTTCCACACACAATTAAGCAGGGTTAAAACCGACAAACAAAGGAAAAGACAGTGCACAAAAGTAATGGTTTCTATTTGACCAAAAAACAGGAATTTCAAAAATAATAAAACATCAAGTGAGTAAAAATCCGGTTTTCTATGGTTCAAAAATAATTCTATTATCAAATAATTATTACTTTTGTGCGGGCTGTCCTCCCAATTATTCAACCTTGCCCGGTCATGATTATTGGGTACCTTGCTTTCAACATAGGACAGCCCATTTTCTTTTTTTGTTGTATAGAGCAAAAAAAAAGCCTGCAATATTGCAGGCTTTTTTTTAAGTCGATAGATTTTAACCAATCATATTATTCTCTTGAACAAACTCATCAAAGAAATTAAATCCTTTAGTTTTGAGTGTTTTATGAATATTATATTTTTCTGCACCGGTACTGAACATAAACGTTCCCAGCAACATAATATTATCAGAAGCAAGGCGAAGATCATGCATTACTTCCTTTGCGGACACATCCCTTTTCATAAATACGCGATCGAAGACAAACTCGGTATAAACCATATCATTCACCTTAAGTTTACGGAAGATTACTTTACGTTTTACTTTATCCTCTTTCGCTTTTTCAAGGAGTGCCACGTCATCAGTATTTACGACAATGACTTTTTCCTCATCTGTCTCCTCAAGTATTTCCTGAGGTTCTTCTTTAGGGAGTACTTTTTCTTCGGTTGGAACAGATTTTTCAACACTGCCTTTGATGATGGAACGGCCATCTTGAATTAGTTGTTTTAATACACTTTCAACTAAATCCTCATGAATAGGGCGTCGACTAAAGGCTAAAAGAATTTCTTTTGCTTTTTCTATATTGATTATTCGCATCTGTTTCCAGATTGCAAGCTCAATATCTTTGAGTTCTTCATCAATTTCCGGATTTTCCTCCGCACCACCTAACATTAACAATTTGTATGTTAAAACGTGGTAATACTTTAATAATAAGATGTCTATATTCATATGTTGCATTTTAATCACCCCAATTAATTGGTAAAAATAGTTGGTTTTCTATGAATTAGCAAATTATTTTTAAAATATTTTAATTAGGGATTAAATAAACGTAAATTTCAGCTCCAAACACTATAATTTCATGAATAGAGCGTAAAGCATATTATATCAGAATATAATAAAAATTCATCTCCATCCATGGAATATTCAATTATACACTTTTATTGTAGCGAATATAAAGGATATTTGTTTTAATTAGTTTTTGGTATTAAGTCTGCTAACTTCAATATGCTTGCCCGAAAAATACTCCCAACGATAAACGCATCGCATTTACCCCCGTAAACTCACATTTTTCGAACTACACACATATACTTCAACTAGCTCAGCATATCTCCTTGTTAGCAAATTTTACAGCTCAAAAACTTGACTCAATAGACAGGGGTTAATTATATCGCCCCCACTTTTTCGAAACTACATTAGCGTATCAATTTCCATTTGTAAAGGAGATGGATTTACCGGCCTTCCTATAAAAGAAGAGCTGAAATACACAGAGAGCATCTAGAAAAAGGCACAAAAGGCATAGAAACAGCTTATTCTTCCTTAATTACACCACCTTTTTTATTGTAATGCAGTATATCATCATTAATAATATCCCCTTTATCATTATACTCCAGAAATTTTTCTTTGACAATTTCCCCTTTATCATTTCTGAAGCGGTCGACCCTGCTCATTAAATCACCTTCTCCATTAAAGGTTTTAGATCTAATTTCGTATCCATCATCATTATAGGCATATGTTGTATAAGCCACTTTCACCGGGCGACTATTTTCATCAAATGACTGAAAAAGGAATGATGTTTTCTGATTATCATCATTATACTCAAAAGTATTGTGCACTTTGCCATTAAACATTCCCAAAGTATCGTAAAGTTCAGAGACCTCAAGGATTCTATTTCCACGTGCATCGTAGTCATAAAAGAATACATTAAAACCACTTGGTTGACCACTACGTCGGCGGTATGAAACTTGTCTACGTTCAATAACCCGACCATTCTTGTCTTTAATGATTTCCGGTTTTACACGGTCTTCAGGGTTTACAACTGCTTCTGTACTCAACATCGGTATATTTTTGGCCTTTGGCTGAGCAATATCGGCATTTTCGCTAAGTTTCGGAAGCTTAATTTTTTCCCTTTCCGATGTCTTATCATTAGTGCATGAAGCAATAATAATCAGAGTAAAAAGTCCTAAAAAAAGAATTCTATATTTCATTGTATGTTTTTTTTCACAAAATTAATAACTCAGGCCATATTTCCCAACCTTCTGGCCTTACTAATTCCCTTAATTTTTTCTAGTTTACGAATAATTTCATTTGCCTTTTCCTTACTAAAGACCTGAATTTCAAGTTTTCCATCCATTTCCCCTTCAAGGGCACCTATAGACACGCTGATCAGGTTTACACGCAATTCTTTAGTAATTAAGTCTGTTACATCATTCAGAAGCCCAAGACGGTCGAAGCCGTGCAGATGTATGCTCACTTTATAGGCTTCGTTTCCATTTTCGCCTTGCCAGGCCATATTTACAAGACGGTATGCATATTTTCTTTTCATTTCAGCAGCATTGGGACATTGCTCACGATGAATACTAATCCCATTATTCACACGAACAAAACCAAAGATTTTATCGCCGGGCAAAGGATTGCAGCATTTAGCGAAATGATAATTCATATTTCTACTGTCTTGTCCAACAAGAATAACATCTTCATGATTTTCCCTTTTATGTTGCTTTTTATTTATCTTTTCCTCAACGATGGTCGTAGCAGTTTCCGGGAGTGTTTTAATCTGAGTTGTTTCTGTAAGCAAATGCTTTATATGCAGATGATCTAATTCAGAAGAAGCAATTTTAGCATAAAGCTCAACAGCAGTTTTTATTTTATAATGCTGCAGCAGTTTTTCGATAAGCTCATCTTTATAAGGGATTTTCCAATTTTTAAGTTTTCGGAGTAGTATTTCCTTGCCACGGTCGGCTTCCAGCATTATCTCCTCACGCAAACAGCGCCTGATTCTGTTTTTTGCACGTTTGGTGATTACAAAATTAAGCCAATCTTTACCTGGTTTTTGATTTTTCGAAGTAATAATATCAATTTGATCGCCATTTTCGGGCTTGTATTTAATAGGCACCATCTTTCCATTTACCTTTGCTCCCATGCATGTTTCCCCTAATTTGGAATGCAAAGAAAAAGCGAAATCGAGCACACTTGCTCCTAGAGGCAATTTTTGGATATCCCCATTCGGAGTAAAAACAAAGATACTTTCTTCATAAACATTTTGAGCATTAATATTTTCATCATCAGATTCAAAAGAGTCGGGAGTTTCGAGGCGTTTCCTGATATTTCCCAGCCATGAATCTTCATCTTTAAGCCCTTTATGTTCCTTATAACGCCAATGCGCAGCACTACCGTTTTCTGCAATATCGTCCATTCTCTTGCTTCTGATTTGCACCTCGATCCAGCGTCCGTCTTCGGTTTTAACGGTTGTATGCAAACTTTCATAGCCACTGGCTTTGGGAGCAGAAATCCAATCGCGCAAACGCTTCGGATCAGGTTTATAGATATCAGAGACAATAGAATATGCCTGCCAGCAAATTGCTTTCTCATCACTATGTAGTGCATCAAGAATAATTCTAATCGCGAAAAGATCAAAAACACCGGAAACATCAACTCCTTGTGCTTTCATTTTCTTCCAGATGCTATGCACCGATTTATAGCGCGACTTCACTTCGAAGATCAGGGCAGCTTCACGCAATGGTTTTTCAATATTTTTAATAACCTCCTGAATAAAAGATTCCTGAATTTTGGATGTTTGGCTCAATTTTCTGCTGATGTCGTTATAATCATCAGGCTGAGTGATCCTCATCAGTGTTTCTTCGAGTTCCGTTTTAATATGATATAGGCCCAGACGATGGGCAAAAGGAATGAAAACAGATCTGGCTTTACGCAGGCAAAAATCCTGATCACCGAGCGAAAGATTATTAAAATGCCTTAATTCGTATAATGTAATAGCCATGCGGATTAAGAGGGTGCGAACATCTTTTGTTAATCGAATCAGCAGTTTACGAAAATTTTCCGATTCGAGGGAAAGATGCCTGATATCAATCTTCAAATGTGCTTCATCAGCGAATGCCAGTTGACCGATTCGATGCCCAAATTGATCATGAATATCTTGGGCTTTTAGACTACCATTTTCCAAAGCCGGATGCAATAAAGCGACAATAATAGAAGGAGTTCCCAGACCAATTTCTTTGGTGAGGCTAAGAGCAATATCAAGACTTGCTAAGATAAGGGGTTCGCCACAAAAGTGATCTTCCGATTGATAATGATCAGATATATAAATCAATGCTTTGCGTAAAAGTTGTGTATCCCCTTTTTTATAGTAAGGCCTACCACTTTTTAAAAGCTCCTTATATTTTTGAACAACAATAGTCTGCTGCTTTGTTTTTAAGTTTTTTTGTTCCATCTGCAAATAAAAAAAGCGCTTATCCTGAATGAGGATAAGCGCTATAAAAAATCGTTATTAAACTTTATTTTTCAGTGTTCTTATCCCCTTTTCCGTGTACATTCCCTGATCTTTTCTGAGGCTGGGCAATGGTTTCCCTCATTCTGGTATCTGCTTCGATATTCCTAAATTTATAATAGTCCATAATACCAAGCTGACCATTTCTGAAGGCTTCTGAGATAGCCCTGGGGATTTCAGCTTCCGCTTCGGTAACATGCGCCCGAGCTTCCTGAATTTTCGCTTTCATTTCCTGCTCGAGGGCAACAGCCATTGCACGACGCTCTTCGGCTTTCGCCTGAGCAATATTTTTATCGGCATTGGCTTGGTCCATTTGCAACACAGCACCGATATTTTTACCGATATCAATATCTGCAATATCAATGGAAAGAATCTCGAAAGCTGTACCAGAATCGAGGCCTTTTTGCAGCACTACTTTTGAAATCAAGTCAGGATTTTCGAGTACTTTTTTATGTGAATCGGCAGAACCAATCGAAGACACCACACCTTCACCCACACGGGCAAGCACTGTATCTTCGCCGGCGCCACCCACTAGTTGGCGGATATTGGCACGAACCGTAACCCTTGCTTTTGCAATTAACTGGATCCCGTCTTTAGCTACTGCAGTAACTCCGGGAGTTTCAATAACTTTTGGATTTACTGACATTTGTACAGCCTCGAACACATCACGACCGGCCAAGTCAATGGCAGTAGCTGTTTTAAAATCGAGGTTCATATTGGCTTTATCAGCAGAGATGAGTGCGCTAACAACATTCTGGATGTTGCCTCCTGCCAAAAAGTGGGCTTCAAGATCATCGCGGGTAATCGCCAGACCGGCTTTATGACTGGCGATCATATTGCGTACAATTGCTTGTGGTGGCACTTTTCTCCAACGCATTAATACCAGCTGGATCAAAGAAATTTTAACATTACTCAAAAGTGCTGTAAACCAAAGACCTACAGGCACAAAATAAAAAATTACCCACAGTCCGAAAAGCGATGCAACGCCAATGGCCAGGATCATAAAAAAATTAGCTTCTTCCATTTTAATTATTTTCTATTGGTTTAACAAAAATTTTATTGTCTTCAATTCGTGTAATTATGATCTCTGTGTTCGGATCAACAAAGCTGCTTTCGCAACGTACTTCAATATACTCATCCATAATCAGAGCTTTTCCCATAGGTGCCAGACGGCTACTGCTGATGCCTTTCACTCCGGGTTTAAATTTTTCGAGGCTTATGTCGTTGACATGTCCAGTAATTTCAGTTTTTAGGGAAGCACGTTCCCAGGTCTTGCTTTTTAAGGAAAAATAAACCGCTACCACGCTGGTTATAATGGTTCCTGCAACCATAATATGCCCTGCAATGCGGCCATATGTTGTATAGGTTTGCCAAATAGCAACAACCATCAAGGCAAAACCGATAATCCCTGCAACTGATGTTCCCGGGAAAACAAGAATCTCCAATAACAGAAAAATCAGCCCGAGAATAAGTAAAACTGCAATGATTGTCCAGGTCATAATCTATTGTATTTCAGCTGTAAGTTTTCTATTCAATAATTTGTCTTTCATTAATTTCAGATCATCAAAATCACCTTCTTTTACGGGGCATTTACCGCGCATATGAGCTATTAAGGCACATTGCTCGGCCTGATCTGAATCGTGTCCACAAACTTCAATCAGGCTGTCAATGACCCAATCGAAGGTGTTTACCTCGTCATTAAACAAAACCAGCTTATTCACATCACTTTCCTGATATGCTTCGTCCAATTTATTTTTACTAACTTCTTTCTCCATTAATTCTTCAATTCTTTCAGTTGGTAAAAATAACATTTTTTTTCGGGTAAGCTTGATACTTAAAGGAAATTATTAAAACCATTTTCTCATATATTGACTGAATGAATAGAGTTCATATAAATTTCAAGACATTCAATTTAGCAGACAAATACATTTCACAATTCGATACCAAAAATGTTAGATTTTCCCTTCCTCTTCCAAAGATTCTGCATCGAAAAAACTCATAATTAGTTCTTTATGCAAAGAAAGCCAGGCTATACCATTTTTTGCTAAAAAGTGAGGAGCCGGATAGGAAAATCACTTATTAATAATTCACTAAAAATCAAGTTATTATAGAACCCAACAATCTAAGGATTAGTAGAATTTGATATACTCTTGAATTAGCCTTACTGCTTTTCAATAAAGCAAGGATTACGGGAATATCATTGAACAGCATGTTTTCATGGAAAATCCCTAATTTTGGGCACGATTATGATGAATGGAATAATAAAAAAAACTCCGCAATGCTTTCAGGAATCCCTAAAGCAAAGGCTTGAAGGAAACCTTCCAGGAGCTAAAGCCCATGCTGCCTTGGCTCCTGCTGATCGGATAAGTAGTTTGTACGCCCGTGATGCCGAAAAGAAAGCCCGCTTAAGCAGTGTATTGATACATATTTTCCTAAAACAAGACCTCTATTATATTGTCTTTATTCGTAGGCAAATTGACGGAGGCGTACATAGCGGGCAAATCAGTTTTCCCGGAGGAAAAAAAGAAGATTCGGATCTTGATTTTTGCGCCACTGCCATCAGGGAAGCCGAGGAAGAAATAGGCATAAAAGCCAATGAAATAAATATACTCGGAAAATTATCATCGCTCTATATCCCCCCGAGCAATTTTTTAGTGCACCCTTTTGTAAGTTTCTCCGAAAAGGAATCACATTTTAAAGCAGAGCCCGCAGAAGTACGCGACATCATCCAAATTCCACTATCCTTTTTCCTGCAAGCGAATGCAAAGCAACAAACCGAAGTATTTCGCAAAAACAGTCATGCCTACAAGGCTCCGGCATTTATTTTTAATGATGTGATTATTTGGGGAGCTACAGCTATGATTTTGAATGAATTAATTGAATTACTCCAAAACTAATGCTTCCGATTCTCACTATTTTCATACCATCAAAAATGGATTAAGACGCGATGAAGAGAAATAATTCTATTTATTTTCATCAATATTTTTAATTTTGTTTTGGTTTTCGCCTAAAAATTAAATCATTGGCAAGAACTTTATACTCTTTAAACGATGCATATAAAAAAAATACTGATTCTTGTTTTTCTCTTCACGCTAAATTCCACAGGCATTTTTGGGCAATTGCGCACTGATACTTATAAGCAAAACATTCATGCAAATAAGGATGATGAAGTTGTTCTGGAAGAAGAAATACCCGAAGGGCGGGGTTTTATATTTGGGTTAAATCTGGGGATGATTTTTCCCAATAAATACACGGCAAATTTTTATAATGGCAGTGAAAAAAATCCCAATAAAATATCGCGCATTGTATTTAATCAATACTATAAAACACAAATCGTTGAAGAAATAGGGCATCAGTACGACAGCAGTTCCATTGATTTACCGGAAGATATGTCGTATGGTATAGCGATGAATGTTGGTTTTTTTGCCCGATACAGCATCAGCGAGCGCAGTGGTTTTTTCCTGCAGTTTAATTACCATAAACTGCAAACCAATGGTATTTTCCTCATTAATTGGAAGTTGGATTATCCTACCAATAAGGAATCATATACTACCTGCTATATTCTTGGGCAAGAAGAGCGTCATAATATTGATCTTGGGTACATCCATGAATATCCTTTATCCTCTTTAATGAATTTATATATAGAAACAGGCTTAAACCTTACAAATACTGTTGTACTGAATAATCTGATTCAAATCGACCGCTTGGAGTACGATATTAAATTTGACGGAGACCATCCATTGGGACCTTATAGCACAAATTATACCTATGATTTCCGGCAAGGCGGTATCAGTTTTGGAGCGTTTTTTGGGGCAGGGGTTCGTATGCTGTTTAATGAACGCATCTCGGTTGATCCCGGCATCACTTTTTACTGGAAAAGCATTAACCTTGAAGGATATGACGCATATAAACCCGAATTTACAGCAATGGTTCGACTAACGATTAAAGACCCTTTTTGGTAGATGAAGGAACAAATTGATTACTTTCAGGCTGCCGATGGTGCAGAAATAAGTTATTTTCATTGGGTTACCAAGCATAAAAAAATCAGGGCAGTTCTAATTTTTCTGCATGGAATGACCGAACATGCAGGCAGATACACTTCTGTTGCGCAAAGGTTTAACACTTCAGGGATTGCCGTTTTGGCCAGTGATCACCGTGGTCATGGCCGCAGTATTCAGAAAGAAGGCCTTCGTGGGTATTTTGCCAAAACAGATGGTTGGAAAACTTTAATGGACGACATTGGGCGCCTTCATCAAATCGCAATAGAAAAACACCCAAATATTCCGGTATTTATTATGGGACACAGCATGGGATCGATTGCGGCACGCACCTATGCAATGCAAAACACCATGCGCCTAGATGGTTTAATTATTTGCGCCACAGCCTATACACCAGAATTTGTCCTGAAATCGGGAAAAATACTGAGTTCGTTTTTATGCAGTATCGGGCGCAGCGAAAAGCCATCAAAACTGCTGAGCATACTTACATTTGCGGGAAACAATAAACGCATCCGAAAACCAAAAACAAAGGTAGATTGGTTGAACAGAAACCCGAAAGAGGTCAATAAATATATCAAAGATCCATTCTGCGGATTTATTCCAACAACAGCTTTTTACAGGGATATGTACAGAGGTTTGGATCATGCGCAAAATATTCAACTTATCGAGAAATCAATAATAAAGACGCCCGTCTATCTATTTGCCGGCCAAGAAGATCCCGTTGGATTGTATGGCAAAGGCGTTTTAAAGGTCTACGAAAAATACAAAAAAGCCGGATTTAATGATGTGAGCATAAAAACATATGCAAAAGCACGTCATGAAATCCTGCTTGAGAAAAATCGTGAAGAAGTTCTTGAAGATCTTTTAATGTGGATGGAAAACCGAATGATGCAAAGCCATTAGGATATTGGAAGAGTCATTTACATAAGCAGTTCATTTTCGCCGAAAATTGGCAAAAATGGGTAGAATGTTATTTTAATCGAATCTTTTTTTGCACAAAAAATTTTTCAATCCCTTATAATAATTGCAACTAATTAATTATTAAACAAACTATTAACTCAGAATCACATAAAATGAAGAAAATCGTACTAATTGCAATGACTTTTTTATTCCTGTTTGGTAGTCAGCTGGTATTTGGGCAGGAATCTGTTTCTGAAACAACAAAATTTGCTGAACGTTGCCAGGAAAAAATAAAGAAAAGGCGTTTTAAAAAACTGAAAGAAAATTATCCACAGGCACTTAAGGATATCGAGAAAATTAAAACCAAAGCAGAATCAGACAAGTTTGGTTATGATAATATTGCTAAGAAAGCGCCGGGTTGGATCAAGATGATGAATGTTTTGGCTAAATTCCCAAACAATCAATGCACTTACAAAGAGGAAGTTATTAGCTTTGAGATAACAGACTATAAGCCTTTATTGGCAGAAGCCAAAACAAAAGCCAATGAAGCACATTATCAGGAGGGGGTGAAAATCATGGACGAAAACAAAGGCAGTTTTCAAAAGCGTAAAAAAGCCTGTGATCACTTCATGACTGCCATGGATTTTTCTGATGAGCATAAAGAAGATATGCTTGAGCGTGGAGCTCAGATTCATTATGATGAAGGATTGCGAATTTTAACTGAGAAGAAAAATTTCTCCGGAAAGAAATACTGTGAGGAGCACTTTAATAAGGCATTGAAATGGAAAAAACCGTATAAAGATATTGACCAGCTGATGGCCAAGCTTTATTTTGATGAAGCCGAACGTCTGGCCGCTACTGATAAACCCGAAAACTGGAAAGCAGCACTTCCTTTATATGGCTCCGCCAATAAGTGGGTCGCAGGCTATAAGGATTGCACAGCAAAATTTCAGGCCTTGCAGAATAAAGGGGCAGAATATTTTTACGCAAAAGGCAAAGAAGAGGAAGCGAAGCAAAACTATGCTTCTCAGGCCAAAGCAGCTGAATATTATACAGAAACCGGCGAGTGGGTCAAAAATTATAAAGATGCAGAGAAACTTGCCATTGCAGCAAAAGGCAGATCAAGCGTACGCGTATTTTACTATAGCGCCCCTGACTTCATAAACCCGAAAACTATAAAAAATCCACTTGCTGCTGGAGTAACTGTAAATGAATTGACTAAGAGTAATACGCAATGGAATTATTTTAAATTCCCATGGAAAGATCAGTACAAACTAATACAGCTCCTACCTACTGAATCTGTAAAACGTTCACAGGATGAACTTGGTGGCGGATATATCTTGGTGATGATTGGAAAAAAAGAAGACCCAACATATAATGTAGCCCCACTAAGTGTTACTAGCGAAGAAGTTGTCACTTATACAGCACAATTGGATGGCGAAGGTGAAGAGCAACACATCTGTGATAAAGCAACTTATATTATTGGAATTGAAGCGAATAAACGGACCCATACCGGTACCTATAAAAAACATACAGGAATCGTAACAAAGACTTCTGAAGCAATCTCAGCCCATACATATGTTATGATAGATATCTATGATATGCGCGAGCCCGGTATCGCTAAAAAAATCAGAACTATTTCTAAAGAAATTTCTGCTTCAAGCTCTGTAGTTAATGAAAGCTATGAAGGAGATCCTTGGGCAAAACCCCGTCTCAAATCTGATGGGCCGGTAAAAACCAAACAGCAAATGTGGGAAATCATTGAACGGAAAGCGAGCAATCCCACTGATATACTAAATTCAGCAGGCAAAGAAATTGGCGATATCCTAAAAAATGATATCCATTTCTACCTTCCTAAATAATCATTAAAATTTTCAAAGAGTAAAAAAAGCACGAGATTCTATTTCGTGCTTTTTTTTATTTGTGTTTTTCATAATATCTCGACAAAAAGAAGTTTTAACTAAATCCTAAAAATTTAAGAAACAAAAAGCGTTTTAGGAATAAAACTATTGATTATTAGTCGAATACGAATGCATTAAAGCGGATGCCATTTTTAAAATTGCAGTTTTTATAAATGAATAGACAGAGTGATTCAAGAATCTCAATTGGAATCGAGGATAGCTGGGAGTGATAAAACTCGAGCGAAGCTCCTCAAACGAAGTCGAGAGGCCGTTTTCACTTCGCCACAAACCCCTACTGAACAGCTTCGATAAATTTAATCTCAATAAATGTTCGGGCATAATCATTTTTTAATTTATTTTGCATCAGTTCATTCTTTGAATCTGCTTAGCATTTTTCAAGATTTTTTGTTCAGCATATTCACAGAAAAAAGTATGTTTAGCTAATAACAAAGATGAAGCTTAAAAAAAGGACAGAGGAAATTATTAACACCTATTATCCGGAAGGACATCCGGCCAGGGAAATCTATCTCGAGCATGTGAAAGCTGTAAAGAAGGCTTGTATCAAAATTGCAAAGCATAATAAACATCATACAATCAGCAAGAAAAAGCTGAAAGCAATGGCTATGCTGCACGATATCGGCATCTTTCAAACCAATGCCCCCGACATAGGCTGTTATGGCAACCATCGTTATCTGGAACATGGCTATATTGGTCGTGCCATACTCGAACACGAAGGTCTGCAAGAAATTGCAGCTGTTTGCGAACGCCATATTGGAGTTGGCATTACCAAAAAGGAAATTATTGAGAAAGACCTTCCCCTGCCCCATCGTGAAATGATGCCGCGCACTAATGAAGAACGCATCGTTTGCTTTGCCGATAAATTTTTCAGCAAAACAAGCAAAAATCTATCAAAACCCAAAAGCATGGAACGCATACTGAGCCGTATGAAAAAACTGGGCAAAACAAAAGCCTTTGAATTTACGAAAATGGCAGCAGAATTTGGCTTTGAGTATTTGTATGAACAAAAAAACAGCAAAACACAAGCATAAATTCTTATAATGCAGTAAATTATAAGAATTTTAACGTATTATAATGCCACATTTTGCCCGAACAATTCATGCAAAATCTTATTCCTTTCAAAAAATTTCGTAGTTTCATCGGTTGAAATATGGATTTATGAAAAAATTCTCTCTGATATTTTGCCTGTTTGCATTCGTATTGGTGGCTTTTTCTTCTGATGCACCGGATTATTTGTTCAAAAAACTAGATAAGGAAATTGAACAACGTGCGCACTATATTGCACAAAAAACCAAGCGTACAGATAGCCTTAAAATACTCTTAGCCAATGAAAAAGAGATAGAAAAGCAATATATGCTCCTTGGCCTTTTGGCCGATGAATACGAATATTTCAGTTATCCGCTTGCTTCTGAATACGCCCTGAAACAACTTCAGATGGCACATGAATCGAATAATGAAAAATTGATCAACGACTGTCGGATGCGTTGGGGCAAATTACTTGCCATTAAAGGATTATATAAAGAAGCAGCCGATAGTCTAAAAAAGGTGAATAAGGCCTTATTGAATAGCGATCAGAAGATCAATCTATTTGAGACTTTGGAAGCCCTTTATCTCGAATTAGCGACATTTTCTGCAGACGAAACCTATTCACCTTATTATCAGCAGATCGCCCTCGACTATTGCGATTCACTGATCAACTCAAGTGCCAAGAACAGCTATACATCCTTAAAATATCAGGCAATTAAAATGCAGCTTCAGGGCAATCTAATCGCGGCTAAAAAACTATTTATAAAGCTATTACAAGGCCATAAAGCCGATAAACATGAAGCAGCCCGCCTGAATGCAATGCTTGGTTCAATCTATATGGAATTGGGCTATGAAAAGGAAGCAATCGAAAGCCTGGTGCAATCGGCCATAATAGATCTTCAATTAAACATCAAAGAAACCACTGCTTTGCGCAGTCTTGCAACGCATTTATTTCAACAGGGCGAAACTGAATTGGCCTATAAATACATTTTAATCTCAAAAGAGAATGCCGATTTTTACGGAACAAACCAGCGGAAGCTTCAGGTGGCCCTCATTTTTCCACAAATTGAAGGGGAACACCTAAAACTGATTGATAAAAAACGCAGGCAATTGCTTTGGTCATCAATGATTACCATTCTATTATTACTATTGATTGCAATGGTGAGTGTTTTTGTTTTTGTTCAGTTCCGCAGATTGCGTAAAGCGCGTAAAGAGATTGAAGAAACCAATGAATACCTTCATGAAGCCAACCGCATCAAAGTGGAGTATATTGGCTACTATTTTAGCATTTCAACGCTCTTTATTGAGCGATTGGAAAAGCTGAAAAACAAAATGAACCATGATCTGATCAATCAAAATTTTGATCATTTAGATAAACTTGCCCGCGACATAAAACCCAAAAAAGAACGCGAAAAATTATTCCGCGATTTCGATCGGATTTTCCTGAATATCTTCCCTTCATTCATTCATCAATATAATTCACTATTTGATGCCGCAGAAATCAAAGAAGCAGAACCCAATAGGCTTACAACTGCCCAGAGGATTTTTGCATTGCAACGCATCGGCATCAAGGAACATGAGAAAATCGCTGCCATCATGAATCTCTCCATCAACACAATTTATACCTATAAAACACGGGAAAAAAACAAATCATTAGTGCAAAACGAGGCCTTTGAGGAGCGTATCATGGCAATAAAAAGTGTTTAAACCTCATATTCCATCTATATTTCGGAACAAATATCTCAGCTTTATATTGTTGATTTTGAGTTAATAATTACTAAATAGACTATTTTTTCATCTATATTTTTTAACAATAGATGGATGCGCCCTCCTATAGCTTGTATTTTTGCAATGTAATTCATTCAAATCCGTGAAGCAATGTCTAAAAGTTCCTTAGTTCTTATCGTACTCCTCGCCATGTTCTTAGGAGCATGTGAAGAAAATCATGAGCAGATTGAAGTCGAATCACCAAACGGTTCATTGAGTTTGAAATTCGATGTGGAGGGAGATCAGTCTCCGACTTATAGCCTAAATTATAAAGGCTTATCCGTTATCAAGCCGTCGGAACTGGGATTTTCTTTTCAAGGGGAAAAAGATTTGGCCGGGGAACTGGATATTGTTTCTATTGATGAGAAATCGATCAACGAAAAATGGGAAATGCCCTGGGGGGAGAAGAGGGAAGTCAGCAACATTTATAATGAGCTGACTGTAGGTTTGAAGGAAAGAAAAGCCCCGGGTCGTTCCTTTTTCGTTGTTTTTCGTTTGTATGATGACGGTTTAGGATTTCGCTATGAATTCCCAAAACAGAATGGAATGGATTCCGTTTATATCACCGAAGAGAATACCGAATTCAGACTGAACGGAGATCACAAATGCTTCTGGGGGCCCGGCGATTGGGATATTTATGAACATCTCTATACTACTTCCAATTTCTCTGAAATTGATGCCCAATCCTATATCCCACACACAAATTTAGCGCAAACAAATATCCCTTTTAATGCGGTGAACACACCCATTAGTATGATTACGGATGAGGGGCTCCACCTTAGTTTTCACGAAGCCAACCTAAGTAATTATTCCGGCATGACGCTTTTGGTGGATACCGCAGAACTGATGATGAAATCCTGCCTCGTTGGATCCGACAATCACGATTATAAAGTTGCTCTTAAAACCCCTTTTGTAACGCCCTGGCGCAGTATACAGCTCTCTGAAGATGCAGGAGGCCTAATAGAATCTGATCTTATTGTCAACCTGAACGATCCCAATAAAATTGGCGATGTTTCCTGGTTTGTACCCAAAAAATATATTGGCATTTGGTGGGATATGCACCTAAACAGAAAAACATGGGATCTGGCAAGTGGAAATCACGGAGCAACGACAGAATACGCCAAAGAATTGATTGACTTTGCCGCCGAGCATAATATAAAAGGCTTATTAGTAGAAGGATGGAATACAGGTTGGGAGCATTGGATTGGCTTTGAAGATCGTGAAGGTGTTTTTGATTTTGTGACACCCTACCCCGACTATGACCTCATTGAGGTAGCAAAATACGGAAAAGAAAAAGGTGTGGAACTCATTATGCACCATGAAACTTCCGCAGCAACAGAAACATACACCAAACAGCTCGACACAGCCTATGCTCTTATGAAAAGCCTTGGCATTCATTCTGTTAAAACAGGTTATGTAGGCAAAATCCTGCCAAAGGGCGAATACCACCACGGGCAGTATATGGTAAAGCATTATGAAGATGTTTTAAAAAAGGCTGCAGAAAATGAAGTGGCTGTGATTGCCCATGAACCCATAAAAGCCACAGGAAAGCGACGCACTTATCCAAATACTGTTGCCCGCGAAGGTTTGCGTGGACAAGAATTTAATGCATGGGCCGGCGATGGAGGAAACCCTCCCGAGCATCTTCCAATTGTTGCATTTACACGGATGTTGGCCGGGCCTATCGATTTCACCCCGGGAATTTTTAATATCAAACTCGATCCATACCGACCAAATAATCAGGTAAATACAACCATATCGCAGCAGCTGGCACTCTATGTGGTCATCAATAGCCCTGTTCAAATGGCTGCCGACCTGATTACAAATTATGAAGGCCATCCCGCCTTTCAATTTATTGAAGATGTGCCTGTTAATTGGGAACAAACCAAAGTATTGAATGGAGAAATTGGTGATTATGTGAGTATTGCACGTCAGGAAAGAGGCAGCGAAAATTGGTTCGTTGGCGGCATCACCGATGAACATGCCCGAAAAATGGATATTTCCTTTGATTTTCTGCCAAAAGACCAAAAATATACAGCAACAATTTATCATGATGCAGATGATGCACATTGGGACAAAAATCCTTTGGCCTATAAAATTGATACAATGGAAGTGGATCAAAATACCGTCCTTCCTATAAAATTGGCAGCAGGTGGTGGTTTCGCAATCAGTTTGATACAAAAGTAATTGGCAAGAATGAAGAAGCAATTCATATTTTTTAGTGCAGTGATTATTAGTTTGGGATTGGCTTCCTGCAAAGAAGTAGAGTTTAAAAAGAAACCTGATGAGGCGAAGGGCAAAGTGGTTGTATATCAGGTTTTACCCAGACTTTTTGGCAATCAGGATACGACAAACAGGCCTTGGGGGACGAAAGAGGAGAATGGTGTTGGTAGGTTTCGTGATTTCACCCCCGAGGCTCTGATTGCCATTAAAAATCTCGGCACAACGCATATCTGGTATACAGGCGTTCTCCATCATGCACTTGTAGGCGATTACACAAAGTACGGCATCAGCAATGATGATCCGGATGTTGTTAAAGGCCGTGCAGGATCGCCCTATGCCGTGAAAGATTATTATAATGTTAATCCTGATTTGGCCGAAGATCCCGCCAATAGAATGGAAGAATTTGACGCTTTAATTGATCGGACGCATGAGGCAGGTATGAAGGTGATTATTGATATTATCCCAAACCATGTTGCACGAAAATACGAAAGCACCAATATGCCTGATTCTGTTTCCAATCTTGGTGCCAATGATGATACAAGTGTAGAATATGCCCGCAACAATAACTTCTATTATATTCCCGGAGAATCATTTGTAGTGCCCGAACCATTGAATAATTATCAGGTATTGGGTGGCGAAAAACACGCTTTGGCGGATGGTACATTCGACGAAAACCCTGCGAAATGGACAGGAAACGGAGCGCGAAAAGCACAGCCCCATTTTTATGATTGGTATGAAACCGTGAAGATTAATTACGGCATAAAGCCGGATGGCAGCAAAGATTTTGATACACTCCCACAAGATTATGCCTCAAAGGATTATGTAGAACATTTCAAATTTTGGCAAGGTAAAGATGTTCCAGACAGTTGGAAAAAATTTCGTGACATTGCCCTGTTTTGGATGGATAAAGGAGTCGATGGCTTTCGTTATGATATGGCAGAAATGGTTCCGGTAGAATTCTGGAGTTATATGAATTCAAGCATCAAAATGAAAAATCCTGATGCCTTTATTCTTGCAGAAGTTTATAATCCAAGCCTTTATCGAGATTATATACATCTTGGTAAAATGGATTACCTCTACGATAAAGTCGCCTTATACGATACTCTGAAAAATATTATGCAAGGACGTGGCAGTTGCGATCATATTGCTGCAATTCAGGAAAACCTAGCAGATATCGAACATCATATGCTGCATTTTCTGGAAAATCACGATGAGCAACGCATTGCAAGTGCAGGATTTGCAGGAAATGCAAAAAAAGGCAAGCCGGCAATGGTGGTTTCTACATGCATCAGCACCTCCCCAACGATGTTGTATTTTGGGCAAAATGTGGGAGAAGCTGGCAATGGAAATCCGGGATTCGGATCCGAAACACGCACAACAATCTTTGATTATTGGGGTGTGCCAAACCATCAACGCTGGATGAACCAGGGCACTTTTGACGGCGCTCAACTCACAAAGTCAGAAAAAGAACTAAACCATTTCTATAAAACACTCCTTAGCTTCAGCCGAGAAAGCGAAGCACTGAATGGAGAATATGCAGAGATCCACAGCTTTAATCGCGAGCAAAATCCGGCCTATTCGGAAAAACTATTTTCCTTTGTGCGATGGAGCAATGATGAAAAACTACTCATTATCAGTAATTTCAGCGATAGCATAAGCTATTCTATTCCATTGCAAATACCACAGGAAATAGCAAAAAAGCTCTCTTTAGAAAATAAAAATTATCTACTGAAAGACGCATTGAGTGATCAGTTTTTTGAGCTTAAGAAGCAGGATGGGATATTTACAGTAGACCTCCGTTTAGAGCCATTAGAATCTTTTATACAACAGATTACTCCGGTAGAAAACTGAAAATCATAAAACTTTTGTGCTGCATCGCATAGAGATGACTATTTTAGCAGTCTTATATAAATACCCGCTAAAATGAAGAAGATCGCATGCATACTGATTTTATGGTTTTCCTTTAGTCAGTTAGCTTATAATCAGAGTATTAAAACTCCAGACTATCAAAACCAGCAGATTACCGGATTGAATAAAATCCCCCCGCATGCATTCTGCCTCCCTTATGCCGATAGCCTGAAAGCAATGCAGAATCCAATGGATTACAGCTCATCAAGGATTATGCTGCTTAATGGGCAATGGTATTTTCATTATTCTATAAATCCTGCAGAAAGTCCTAAAGACTTCTTTGAAACAAATTTTAATGCCGAAAAATGGGATAAAATTGAGGTGCCCGGAAGTTGGGAATTGCAAGGATACGACGCTCCGATTTATACAGATGTCAGTTATCCTTTTCCTGCAGACCCTCCATTTGTGCCGGAGGATTATAATCCGGTTGGAAGCTATATCACCTATTTTCAAATTCCAGATTCATGGCAAAACCAACGCATTGTATTGCATTTTGGTGGCGTTCGTTCTGCATTTTATCTATGGATTAATGGTATAAAAATGGGGTATAGCCAGGACAGCAAAACCCCTGCGGAATTTGATATTACTCCCTTTTTAAATTCCGGCAAAAATTCCCTGGCCATGGAAGTCTACAGATATAGCGATGGCAGCTATCTCGAAGGGCAGGATTATTGGAAAATGAGCGGCATTGAACGGGATGTATATCTTTATGCCAGCCCAAAATGCTATATAAATGATTTTCATGTTGTTACTCAAGTTAATCCGGCTCAATTCACCTTAAGGACAAACATCAGGAATATAAGTGGGCAAGCGCAAAATGGCCGCTTAGCTTATTATGTATTTGATGGCGATAGCCTTATCTATTCCGACTCAAAAGATTTTGTTGAGCTTGGCTTAAAGGAAGACACACTAATTTTTAAGGCTTTCCCAAAAAATATTCAGAACTGGAATGCGGAGCAACCTCATTTATACACCTTGCTTCTGGCGCTCTATAATAGCGATAATATGCCCTTAGAGTATATCCCTGTTCGCTTTGGTTTTCGAGAGGTTTCTATTCAAAATGGCCTTCTTTGCCTGAATGAACAGCCCTTACATATCCGCGGAGTCAACCGACATGAGCATGATCCACTCACAGGGCGCAGCATAAGTACAAAGTTGATGCAGCAGGATATTGAGCTTATGAAAAGCATGAATATCAATGCTGTAAGATGCAGTCATTATCCCAATCATCCATTCTGGTACCGGCTTTGTGATGAAGAAGGCCTCTACCTGATTGATGAAGCAAATATAGAATCACACGGAATGGGCTATGATGCAGACAAAGCACTTGCAAACCAGCCAATGTGGCGAAAAGCTTTTTTGGATCGCACTGCCGCAATGTATGAACGCGATAAAAACCACCCCTCGGTTCTAGTATGGTCACTGGGAAATGAATCCGGAGCCGGACTCAATTTTATGGCAACCTATAAATGGCTGAAAATTCAGGACAGTACACGTCCTGTACAGTCGGAAGATGCCGGAACCGATTGGTATACTGATATTTATTGTCCGATGTACCCACGATTCTGGAAAATCGAACGCTATCTTGAAGATCAGCAAGAACGCCCCTTAATCATGTGTGAATACTCGCATGCAATGGGCAATAGTTGTGGGAATATTATGGATTATCAGCAACTTATCGATGATAAAAGACAATTTCAAGGTGGTTTTATCTGGGATTGGTGCGATCAGACATTTCTGAAAAGAAATAAGGAAGGCGATACAATTTTCGCATATGGAGGTGATATGGGATTTGTGGGCGTGGTCAACGACAGCAATTTTTGCGCAAATGGCCTAACAGATGCGTTGAGGCGTCCGCATCCGCATGCAAAAGAAGTTGCAAAAGCCTATGAACCGATTCGTATTGAGGCAATAAATATGCAGCCGGGATGCATTAAAATATCAAATTTCTATGATTTCACGAACCTAAAAAACGTGATTTTCACATGGATTGTACTGGAAAATGGAAAATTATTTCAATTGCCCCAGAACCTGATTTTGCCCATTGAGCCACATCAGGACAGTATTGTATGCATCGATCTGCCGGAAATTCATGAAGAGCACGAATACTTCTTGAATATTTATGCTTCAACAAAAGGTCGTAAAAATGATGAGCGACAAGTGATTGGGTCAGCACAATTCGCGCTTAATCATATAGTTCCAGAAAAGCCAAAGAATTCACTCAAAGCATCTCTTGAGGAAAGTGGAAATCACTATCTGATAAAAAATGAAGGGCTCAGAGTAAAAATCAATAAAAATAACGGCCTTATTGAAGGTCTAAGTATTGATGATCAGGAATTACTGTATTCGACCCTACGCCCCGATTTTTGGCGACCTCCCACGGATAATGATCTGGGCAACTCTATGCCTGGTCGTTGCGCCATCTGGAAAGAACTTTCACAAAAAATGCCGGAAGTTCGGGATGTACAAATTGATTATCAACAAACGAAACTTCAGATTAAAGGCTATTTTAACAATCCTTCAATTCCTTTTAGAATAAGTTATATGCCAATATCCGGGGAACGAATACTTATCGATTTTGAGCTGATGGATATTCCAGACAGCATGCCCGAGCTCCCCGCTTTTGGCTTTCAGTGCCGCTTAAACTATATACCGGATGAAGTAGTATGGTATGGCTGTGGGCCTCATGAATCTTATGCAGATCGGAAAAGCAGTGCTTTTATTGAAGAATATACCCTACCAGTCACCGAGTGCACACATGCCTATATTCGCCCTCAGGAAAATGGAAATCATTGCGATGTACGCTGGTTTGAACTTCAAAGCAGCGAAAAAGCCTCATTATATTGTCAGGCTTCACCATTAATGAATTTTAGTATTTGGCCATACGCAGCAGAAGAGCTCGAGCATCATTCAGGGGCACAAAAACATGGAGCAGAGATTAAAAAAGACGGCTATAGCACATTAAATATTGATTTAAAACAAATGGGGCTTGGTGGAGACAACAGCTGGGGCGCACCCATTCACCCTGAATACAGGCTGCTGGAGAAGAATTATCATTTTTCCTTTATTATTGGCAAACCTTAATACTTCTAATCATAACAATATCAATAATATAATCATTTTTTCCTATTTATAACGAATTGGTTAAAATCTACTAATAATCTAAAGTTCATAGATAAAAAAAGAATGTCAACGGAAGTGAAAGCCTTTGGGCGCTATTGAGAATTTGGCATTAAAATTGTATTTTTGCAGTATATTTTTTTTCAAAAAGGATGCCAATTAGCAACAAATATATTACGGATACGGAACTCATGCAGATGCTTGATCCACTTGCCAAAAAAGTTGTGGGAAGATATGTCGCCAATAAAGCGATACCACGACGCGAGGCAGAGGATGTAGAAATGGGCATTTTGGAGAAATTCATGATGCGTAAAGACCATATCCTAACGTCCTTTGAAGGAAAAGCAAAGCTGACAACCTATTGTATTGCTGTGTTGAACCGCATGTGTTGCGAGCAAATCAGAAAAGATAGCAAGCACTGGCATATGGTTCAAGATGAAGAAAAAGAACTCTTGAGGGAAAATCATGGGCCGGCTTATGAATCTGAAAGCGCAACACTAATTAAGCTTGAGGTAAAGCGTTTGGAAACGGCAATGCTTTTTTTTAACGGGAATCGGGCAAAAGTTCGTTTGTTTCTTAAGTATTTAAACGACTTACCCTTAAAAGATACTGATTTTGAAGATTATAACATTAACAACAAAGAAGAACTAAAAAAACTGTTACGAAGGGAAGAACGAACGAAAAAAGGAGACTTATATCAGCAAATGGCCGAAGCAGTCCGAATTGCCGAACAAAAAAATGTGCAAGGGGATGCCTTAAGGATGTGGCTCAACAAGCAAAGTGAGACATTGATTAACAGGTTGAATGCAGCGGGAGGAAGCAAACATACGCAGGAAAGTCTGGCCATTTTATTAGAAGTATCAGAGATGAATTCATCCTGAAAAATAAACATTATGAACACAGAAGCACATCATTTAAGTGAGGAAGAGATCGCCATATGCGCAGAGGCCATAGAAAACGGCCTATATGCCAATCTAAAAGCTGATTTAAGAAAACATCTCCAACATTGTGATCGCTGTGCAAATGAGGTTTTATTTGTGCGCGAAAGCTTAAAAGATATCGAACAATTAAATATTGTTGAGCCATCCCTGAAAGCCAAAAAATCGAATATCAGACCTTTATATATTATTGGGGCACTAATTGCTGCCTCGCTCGCCATATTCTTTATTTTCCTACTCCCCTCCCCTATAAACGATGAAGCCTCAAATAGCTTGTTGAGCGATATTGATTCAAATATCAGCATCCCTGCAATGGGCAATCCGGAAAATACAAGCAAAATTGCTGAAAATGATCTCCCAAAGAATAGTCCGAAAGATTCTTCCACAAAATTTACAGCTCCAGTTCTTGAAGACAATACGCTGATTGCTTATCAGGCAAATGATGGTTTGGAACAATTATGCGAAAGCTTTGCAGGAAATTTCCGGGGTTCAGCCATTAAAGTTATCAGTAAAAGCGTTACAGAATATCCATCAACAAAAAAACTCGAATGGAGCAATCCCGATAAGGAACGCCTAATGATTGAAATATATAATAATAAGGCGGACATCATTTTACAGAAAGAAATCATGAATAATCAATTCGTGCTGGAAAATTTGAGCGATGGCCTTTATTATTGGAAGCTCATTAATGAAGATTATGACCTGATTTTCTCTGGAAAAATTAATGTGAAGCACTAGTAAGGAACTCTTCAGACTAGCCTCCTTTGCTGATCTTTTTGATAATATCCTTTTTTATGATTCGAATCTTTTTTCCCTCTACTTCAATAAGATTGTCTACAGTAAAATCGTGAATAATTTTGGTAATTGTCTCTCGGGTTGTTCCTATATATTCGCCAAATTCGACCCTTGTTAATGGCAGATGAAATTCATCACTTTCAAAAAGATTTTCCGAAAAGTCCAATAGTGCATCAGCAAATGTGGCGGTTAATTGTTTTTGTAGTTTGTTCACGCAATATTGATAGTGAGATACAATACCATTACTTAAAGTTTTAATCAGTTCCAAAGCAAACATTCCATTGTTTTGGATCAGGTATTCATAGCCTTTATACTGAATAAAACATGCCGTAGTATCGATAAGAGCGGATACAGAATAACTATGGACCTTATTTGCGAAGACATCCGGCACACCAACAAAAACAGGCCCTTTTTCGATCTTTAAAATTACATCTTTTTGAATAGGTCCTGTTAAATGTACTTTTATAATTCCCGATTTGACAAAAACAATATTCTGAGTAAAAGCCCCCTGTTTAATAATCCTTTCTCCTTTACGGAACTTAATTTCTGTGCTGTTTGTACATAATTGATCCAATTCATTTTCATTCAGATTAAATACAGTGCTTGATTTCACTGCACAATCCTTACAAGAATTACCTTTAGCTATCCTTTCCATTCCTTTGTACTCTTATTTTAAAGTAAAATCATCCGGTAAACAAGATTTACCCAAATTACCATTATTAATTCTCTAACAAAAAAATGTGAAGTAAACTTCATTTGATTGTAGCAATAACCCCATTACAAACAAAACTATCACTCGCTATATTTCTTGCTATTACGCAAATATACGATTTACTTTGTTATGAGGAAAAAAATTGAATTTTAACGATAAAAACTAATGATCATGGAATTAGAAAACGTATTATATAAGTGTGGTGGATTTTGCATGTACCTGATATTAGGAGCATTAACCCTAGGTTTTGCATCTCTAATTATAACACTGATCGTTTGTGGTTGTAAGTGCTTTGGGTAGTATTTTTGGACAGTAGTTTCGTCCATAAAGGCTCACTTCTGCCTTATTGCTCAACATCCAAGCCGGGTTTCCGAATTGCGGTAGTCCGGTTTGGGTTTTAGGAGACACCGTTTACAAATCCGCGCCAGCGGTTGGAGTTAGTCTCCTAACTTCGACACGCGTCACCCTACAATATTTTAATTACCTATAAATAAATGTGTTATAAATTTCATTTTGTCTTTTAGGGTGACTCATTGCCGAAGTCGCGAGGCTGTAAGCCGGACACAAGCAGTCGAAATTTGTGTCAGGCTTACAGCCTGATTTGATTTTAGTATCATCAATGACAGGGCGTTGCCCTGCCTTTTGTTGTTCCAGCCCTACAGGCTGTGTTTTGGATATTGGATAAGCTAAAAAAGAGAAATTAGTGTTCTATTTCATTTTCTAGCAATTTGAAATATCGAATCTTTATCGACTATATTGTTTTTCAGGCTGTAAGCCTGCCACAACAAAGCCCAATGCAGCGCATTGGGTTTTGGAGAAGCAGAAATTTGGGCAGGCTGTAAGTCTGCAACAAAAGTTGATCAGCTCTCTTGCAATCATAGCCAAAAGCAGTCGAAATTTGTGTCAGGCTTATGGCCTAATTTTGAGTTCTTGTCATTTTTGAAACAGGGCGTTCCTTTTATTGTTCCAGCCCTACAGGCTGTGTTTTGGATATTGCATAAGCTGCGAAAGAAAAATTGGTGTTCTATTTCCTGCCCTCAACACTCGTCACCCTGCAATAAATTAACCCCCTACAAATAAACATGATGCAAATTTCATATTGTCTTTTAGGGTGACGCATTGTCGAAGTCAGGAAAAAGAGGCATAGCTAGGTATTTTAGCTAAATTTCTGAAATAAAATAAATTAATAGGCACTTATTACAAATCCGCGCCAGCGGTTGGAGTTAATCTTTCTTATTGATCCGATGAGCCAATTTATCGGATCAACAACATAAAAATTACAAAACGCGAAATGTAAATTGGTATGCAACCCTCTTATTTTTGCTCTTCTTCTTTTAAAAACACCTGAGCTTGAATTTCCGGATCATTCAGAAGAACATAAAATTCCTGCAAATAGTCAACCGCTTCATTTTTCGACTGTTGCGTAAGGAAATCACTATCCATTATAATGCTCAATAATTGTTCCTTTTTAGAATTAAAGTAGTGCAAAACTTCCTCAAATTCCTTTTGTGTCATTTTCGCACCACGGTAAAAGCGTTCAGTAACTTTCGTAAGCTTTGTATCGGGAGCAGGTTCGGCATAAGGAGGATTTACAAAACCGGAGCAATCGAAGTCATTTGGAACAGGCAGTGGCTGATGGAGTTTTAGCGACAATAAGTTCACATTATGGAGGTTATAAAGTAGCCAATCGGAATTTCCAATCATATATTCAAAAACAGCCAAAGAATTAGTTTCAAATTCACTGAGCATAAATTCTTCAATATGGTGGACATCAATAAATTTTCCCTGCACCCTTTGTTCAAGCCCTTTGTCGGGTTCCAGAAAAAACGCCCTGATGCTTATTACAGAATCTTGATTATAAACATCTTTCATTTCAATTTCTGCCAACCTCACTTTATGGCTATACTCTGAAATAGCCTCATAAAGAATGTAGGCCAAGTATTCTTTTTCGATATAATCTTCATAATCGGGCAGCAATTGGCATTGGGTAAACAATTTTATTTTGTTCACCGATCGAAAGACTGTACCATCAACTTCCCCATCCAGAAAATTGAAGCGCAAAGGGCTGATTGTACAATTCTCAGGATTCATGCGAAAGCCCCCCCTAGCTTTGATTTTAAGTTTGAGGCTATCATCAGTTTCGGGAAGGTAAAGTACTGCTTGATGATTTACCTTTTTTTTCCCACGATCTGCATTCAATGCATCAAAATCGAAGATCAGCTCAAAATGCAGCATTTCGTTGCTTTCAAAAAGCAACATGGGTTCTTCGACAATGCTGTCTGTTTTTTGGGCAAATCCCGTTATTCCGAAACAGAACAGCAGACTAATTATTACTATCTTTTTTGGAATCATAGGGCATTAAGAATTCTTTTTCACGATCAGAAAACACTCTATATATTTTATCATCTTTAATGAGCAGGGCCTGATTTGAAACACCATCCCTACCAAATGGCACATCAATATCAATAACACGGCCATTATACATCACCGTAATTTCTTTCACCGGACTATGTCCAATAATTTGATAATCTGCATTATAATAATTCAGGACACTATCGACATGTGCTTGCGAAACAGCTTTTCCATTGGCAAGTTCGCGAGCATATCCCCGAAACCACATTGGTCCATCTGCGAGCAATAAGAGCTGCTCATTTTCCCCAAAACCGGGTTCCGAATAAAGGTTTAAAAACTCTCTGATTACTATATTCATCGAATCAATCGACAGCTCTTTGTTCATCACCTGATTACTGATTCCGGCATGAGAAAACAATAAATTATCGAAACGTGCTACAGTATTTTTGCTGCGCAACCAATGTCCGATCATGGTATGATCTGTATACAATCCGGCATAATTCACGAAAAAATAGTTCATCAAAAAGCGATATCTGATATTCAAATATTTATGATCACCGAGCATGGACATTACTTCGTGGTTTCCAAGCAGTAAATGCACATCTCCTCCGGCTTTTTTCGCCTGTCGTTCTAGACGATATATCAGCCATAATACTTGACTGACTTCATATCCCCTATCAAAAACATCCCCTAAAAATACCAAGTGGCCTTTTCCCCATTTCCAGTTCAGGGAATCATCTATTACCTGATTATTTATCAACACTTTGCTTAATGGTTGAAATTTTCCATGAACATCGCCAATCACTAAAATTGGATGGATGTTTTCAAGAATTGCAGGCTGTTCAGGATTTTTTTTATAAATTGTATATGATTGCCCTATATCCGGGCCAAAACCATTAAAAACAAGGCTATCTCCGGTCATTTGCAAGATTTTATCACGACGGTAATTTGTATTACCTGCTCTTTCGTGTATCAGATAAAACACCCAAAGTGAATCATGATTCAGTTTCACAACATGGGGCCCATCATAAAAATCGGGCATAATTCTCAGGCTGTCTGCATACAGATCCATCATTTCCAGATAATTAGCGACATTTTTATGGCCATATTCTATAGCAAGATCATGCACATTAATGCCTCGGTTATTTTTAATATTCCATGGGGCACCATATTCAACCAATTCTTTAACTATTTGAATATTACCAAATTCAGCAGCCAAAAGAAGAGGTTCCAGTTTTTTCTCTCCGATCTGTGTAAGTTGGGCACCATTCCGCAAGAGGGCTTTTACCAACTCCAGGTCATTTGCTTGAACGGCATGACAAAGGATGCTGTATTTCCGGCAAATCATGTTCGGGTCTGCCCCATTATTGAGGAGAAAAGCGGCTATCTCTTTTTGATTGTTCCGAACAGCATAGTAAAGCATACTACAACCGTCTTTGCTTAAAGAGGCATCTATTTCCCCTCCTTGGTCAAGATATTGCTGCACAGCAGGCAAATTCCCTTTTCTAATCGCTTTTATCAAGTCCCTATGGGATTGTGCCTGAGCATGAGCAGAAAAAAAGAAGGTTCCTAGCAACAGAAGCAAGGTGGCAGTTCGAATAGTCATTAAGCGATACATATCTATTTCAGTCTTTACGGTTTAATACATTTTTTATATATCTCATTTTCAACCTCTTTTGGGTCATTAATGGTTTTGTAAAATGCATCATAAAACTCGAGTGTATTATTCAATTTACGTTCATCAAGCAAATCACTTGATCTATATAAGTTATAAATAGCCTTTTTGTTTAAATTAAACATATCAAAGCTTCTCTGAAAGATCCATGGTTCTGCACAAATCCCCAAATAAAGGCGCTCATCGAGGCTGTTGATCTCGTAACGCGGATGCGGCACTGCATAAACCGGATTGATCACACCACTCCAGTCGAAATCATAAGGGACAGGAAAAGGCTTGTTAAAGGGATCAGTAAGAACCAGTTTTATATTATGCGATTCGGACACAGACCAGTCTGTATTGGCGGCAAAATATTCAAAGACTGCCAATAAATTTGTAATTGTATCATTAAGCATTCTTTGCTTCACATTTGATGAATTAATGATCTGACCGCCAAGCCGCTCTGCCATATCTTTATCGTTTTCGATTAAAAAGGCATATCGTGTCATTAATTCATCCTGTTTGTCTTCATCGAAATAGCGTACTTTCAGCAGTCGTACACGGAAACTTTTATCGGTCAGCAAATTATAAACGCGATAAAGCAGATATTCCTGTAAAATATACTGTTCAAACTTTTTTCCTCTTTGGCAATGCGTCACGAGTTTTAGTTTGCGCAAACCACGAAACATAGTCAGATCCTGAGCTTCATCATTAAATTTCAGGAAAAGCGGTGGAAATGAGCATTGATTTTTACGACGACGAAAATTCCCCCTTGTTTTCAGTTTCACTTTCAAGGAAACAGTTTCCCCTTCTTCATTTTTAAAGACAAAACGTCCGGGATGCTGGCTCCGATCCTTTTCACGGTCGGCAAGCAGTGTTTTAAAATTGGCACTAAGAGTAACTTCCATCACTTGATGGTCGGCAAACAATCCCTTAGGTAATAATTCGGTTTGCTGAGTTGTATCGTTTTGAGCAAGAAGGCTGCTGCCGCCAATTATTCCAAATGCGCACAGTAAAAAAACTGCCTGAACGAATGCTAAGAGGTATTTATTCATTTCCCTATTCGGTCTATCTTCCGTCATCATCACGTTTAATATCCTGAAAATGTTCATAGGCTTTTTCTTCTTTAATGGACATCTTGCGTTTGCTATAAAAATAATAGATATTGATCTCAGCCACATCTTTCAGGAAGTCGATTCGTCCTATTTCTACCCTACTTATATTCAAGCCTGTACGTTCTTCAAGGTCGGCAATAAAGAGTTGCTGATTTTCCGGTTTAATGAGTTCTATTTTATCATAAATAATGCGTTTGCTGGAAACATGTTTGTAAGTCCAGTAATATTCTCCGCCCCAGGTAACAAAGATCAGCATTAGGTTAACAAAAATCAATTCCCAAAAGGTGCTGTTACTACCTGTTAAGGCATTGATAATCGAGACGCCAATAACAACAAAAAGATAGGTCATTTCGCGAATCGGAATGGGATCTGTTCGATATCGGATGATACCAAAAACCGCAAAAAGACCTAAAGCAAGACCGAGTTCGAGCTTCACGCTTTCGAGTGCCGTGGCAATCATAAAAACGGTAACACTAATCAGTAGATAGGTAAATAAATAGTCTTTACGCCGGGAACTTTTATAGTAGATATACCTAACTATAATTATGATTACCAATAGGTTAAAAACAAAGCGTACAGTAAACTCCAGAAGCCTGCCTATATCAAGGCCTTCTAAATTAAAAAAATCAGTTAAAGATAAAAACATCAGGATATCCTCCTTTATTAACTAGTTTATTGATCTGTTTGTAGCGCAATTTAAAGCGATTATACTTATATATTTGCTGCGTCAGGTAAATGCCTGTGCAATATTTGCTAAAACGACTTGGTTTCAGGCCATAAGAATTCAATGCATCGGCAAAAACCGAGGGTGCATTCTTTTGGCCTTGCTTTAACTCAATAATTGCAAGGCTAGGCAATTCAGTATAGAAATCCCCTTTCGAGAATGAAAGCATGATATCAATAGTAATCCTTTCGCTATAATCCTTTTGCACAAGGGTTGTGCGATAAAAATGATTATCCATTGCATGATCGACATTGATAAGATACTCCGGTAGGTTTTTTTTCAGGAAATCCATTTCATAATCCTTTGGTTCCAAAAAAAGTTCATCGGTTTGTATTCGTTTTTTTTGTGTTCTTCCCTTATTGGTTTTATGTTTTATTTCCAGAAAATAGATGTTACTGCTTTCATAGTTTCTGATACGCAGCTTATAGCGATGCAGTTTTCGATTATGATGGGCAAGGTACATATCAAAACTTGGCGTATCGTAATAGCTTGTTTTATAAGGCTGTTGTGCTAGGCCATTTATTGAAAGCACATTATATGAATCCTTCACCCTTTCGAGCAAAAGTGGCAGGTATTCTGCCAAAACTACATATTTGGTATCAAAGCGGTCCATAAGCTTTGCCTTCCCCATTTGATCGAGATATACAGTAGAAAACGAATTATATATGGGTTCCAAATGTGTTCTCATATAGAGCAAATGTAGTGATTCATGCTGAATTACCGAAATAAAAGGCTGCATATCTTATCCCATTCCATTAAGTTTGACTTTTAAAATGCCCCATTGTCATAATTGCTTACTAGAGAAACATGTTTATGTCTGGAAAATGCAAGGGATTTAGAGATAAAAAAAGCCCCCTGATGCACAGGGAGCTAATTGATCTAAAAAACATTCTTATGATTTAAGCATTATTTGCTTCATAATCTTTCATTGCCTTCACAAATGCATTGATATCGTCCATATCGCAGGCATTATAAGTAGAAGCCCTGAAACCGCCAACAGAACGGTGGCCTTTAATACCAACGATATTTCGTTCGCCGGCAAATTTGATAAAGTCGGCTTCTTTCTCTTTGTATTGATCTTCCATCACGAAGCAGATATTCATAATAGAGCGGTCTTCTGTTGCCACAGTACCTTTAAACATCTTGCTTTCATCAATCGCATTATAGATTTTTCCGGCTTTTTCGAGGTTAAATTTTTCCATTTCAACGAGGCCACCAAAATCTTTGATCCATTTCAGTGTTTCATTGATCACAAAAATTGGAGTAACAGGAGGAGTATTAAACATGCTTCCTTTATCGATATGTGTAGCATATTTCAGCATAGTTGGAATAGGGCGATCTGCCATACGATCAAGCATATCGTTGCGAATAATAACAAAAGTAGCACCTGCTGGTCCCAGATTTTTCTGTGCGCCACCATAAATCATTGCATATTTTGCTACATCTACCGGACGGCTCATAATATCAGAAGACATATCAGCAATCAGCGGCACTTTGCAGTCAAAATCGGTACGGATTTCAGTACCAGCAATCGTATTGTTTGTTGTGATATGGAAATAGTCTGCATCATCAGGAACAGTAAATCCTTTAGGGATATAGCTAAAATTTTTGTCTTCAGAAGATCCGACAACATCCACGAGTTCTTTTCCCCAAAGTTGGGCTTCTTTAATGGCTTTTTTCGACCAAGTACCTGTATTCAGGTAAGCAGCCTTTGACTTCAGGAAGTTATAGGGGATCATTGCGAACTGCATGCTGGCTCCGCCGCCAAGGAAAAGGACAGAGTAACCTTCAGGAATACCAAGCAATTCTTTCATTAATGAATCAGCTTCATCAATCACAGCTTGAAAATCTTTGCTGCGGTGTGAAACTTCCATAATTGAAATACCAATTCCATTAAGGTCTAAAACAGCCTTTGCAGTATTTTCAAGTGCAGGCCCGGATAACTTACAAGGTCCGGCGTTGAAGATATGCTTTCTCATAATTCTTTAATTTTAAACGGTTTTAAAAAAAATTAATTCCTATTGTGATTATGAAAACAAAGGTATAACAATTTAGCATATTGCAGCAATAGAATGCAAAAGAATCATTTTTTGCAGCGCCGATCGCTCATGGCCTTTCTTTGTGATTTGGCTTTTCCCATTAAATTCATACATTTGCTTCAAATAAAACATCAACTATGGAAGTGATAAACAATTGGCTATTTGAATGGCTTGGGAAAACCGGATTAAGTGCAGAAACCGCTAAAGTTATTATTGATTATATGTGGTTTACTGTTTTATTGCTGGCAGCTCTTGTCAGTTTCTACATCACCAGAAAAATACTCCTTGAAACCGTGAAGCAGTGGGTAAGACACAGCAAAACCAGCTGGGATGATGTATTGGTAAAACATCGTTTCTTTAGAAAGCTTTCTCTGGCCGTTCCAGTAATTATTGTGAATTATATTACGCCTTTTGTTCTGGCCGACTATGAACTATTTGTGAGCATACTCGAAACAATTATCAAAATCTATCTGATTTTTATCGGCATTATTGTACTCAACAGTTTTTTTAGTGCAGTAGAAGAAATTTATAATTCAACCGATTTGGCAAGAAAGCGTCCAATCAAAAGCTACTTGCAAGTTATTCAGATTATTATCTATATCATTGCAGGTATTGTTATCGTGAGCGCATTGCTCAACAAATCACCCGTTCATCTACTTACAGGACTGGGTGCAATGTCCGCCATTTTAATGTTGATCTTTAAAGACAGTATTTTAGGATTTGTGGGAGGGCTACAATTATCTGCCAATAAAATGGTATTGCCGGGCGACTGGATTTCTATGCCAAAATTTGGTGCTGATGGTGTAGTAACCGAAATTTCCTTAGTTACTGTGAAGGTGCAAAACTGGGATAAAACGATAACCACAATTCCAACTTATAACCTAATTTCCGACCCTGTTGTCAACTGGAGGGGCATGGAAGAATCCGGTGGGCGCAGAATAAAACGTTCTCTTATGATTGATATGCACAGTGTTAAATTCTGTACACCGGAAATGATTGATAAATTCCGCAATTTCAATCTTATAAAAGATTATATCGACAAAAAACAAACCGAAATTGAAGAATATAACAAAAAGCTTTCTTTAAAAAAAGGCGAGATGTATAATGGCCGAAGCCAGAGTAATTTAGGAGTTTTTCGCGCCTATCTCGAGAGTTATTTACACGAACGTTCCGATATTCATCAGGATATGACCTTTCTGGTACGCCAATTGCAACCAACAGACAAAGGCCTGCCTATTGAGATCTATGTGTTTAGCAAAATTCAGGCATGGGCAGAATATGAAGGTATTCAAGCCGATATTTTTGATCATGTTTTATCCATTATCCCTGAGTTTGAACTCTCTGTTTTTCAGAATCCTTCAGGACGGGATATCAGTCAATTGAATCGCTCATTAGGGCTGAATAAATAGATCTCTCGGGCTCGGAGTATTTAGCGTGCTCGTTCCCACCATGATTATTTAAATATAGTTTTTTGGGAAACTATGAACAAAAAAGAGGCGCGCTGACGCAAAAATTTAAAAATTAAAATGTCAGCGCGCTCTTTTTGTTTGTCCTCGCTTTAATCCGGTCTTTTCGATGCTGAATTTTCGGAAGAAAATCTAATATTCTATAAACCAACCTACTAGAATGTAGAATTAGGAACACTGATTACAAATCTGCCCCAATGGTTGAGGATTCGATTTTCTCAGCACATATTATAAGACCCCATCAAATGACGTTTTTTAGTCTACTGGCAAATAATTTATATGAGGTGTTCAATTGAGTACTTAGGCTAAGCAATGAAATTCAGTATATTTCAATGAATGTTGTTTTAGATTTCTCCCTCGGTCATCTTATGTTTGTAATTTAATGAGTGTTCTATATCAAAAAGAATATAAAACACTGTAAATAAGAAAAATGACCTCAGTCGAAAAGACAAGATGGTGAAATATAGATAGACAAAAGTGGCGCGCGGACACAATAACTTTAAAATATATATGTCCGCGCGCCACTTTTGTCTGCTCCCTAACGAATCCTGTCTTTTCGACCAAGGGATCAAAACGAAGTGAAGATCCTGCGGGAGAAATCTAATTATCAATATAACAACCGATTAGGTTAAGTATTTATTTGAACACCTCAATAATTTATTTCAATAGCGTAAATATTTCATCTTCCGGCAATCTCGATTTGGGAGTTTTGTCCGGTGCATTAAAATCTGTCTCTGCACGATAGCCCAAAGAAACAGCTGCAATAGATGTAAATCCTTTTTTTCGCAAATCAAATTCTTCATCAATTAATTTAAAATCAAGACCTTCCATCGGTAAGGCATCAATACCGAGCGCAGCAGCACCAAGCAATAAATTCCCAATATTTAGGTATACTTGTTTTTCGAACCAATGCTGTAAGTCTTTGAGGTCATAACGATGAATATCAGTAAATATATTGCGTGCGCCAAAAACCATTTGTTTGATTTCCTCGTTTGGATAACGTCCATCCCTCTCTTCTTGCTCAAGCAAATGCATCATATAATTATCATCAGCATCGGTTCTGGCACAGAACACAACAACATGCGAAGCATTTAGCACTTTTGCTTCGTTAAATTGAAAAAATCCCTGGGTTCCTTTTGCGATGCGCTCTTTCCCATCTTTACTATCAGCAATAACAAAATGCCATGGCTGAATATTTGTACTTGAAGAGCTCATTTGCAGAAGGGCCTTTACTTGCTCAAAATCAGCGTCTGATATTTTTTTTGTAGGATCAAATTCTTTCGTAGAATAACGTCTGTTTAAGATTTCTTTGATGTTCATTTTTATGTTTTTGTGATAAAATTAATTTTTCGCAGTATTTATATGAGAGATATAAGGGCTTATGATTGTTTTTGTTCAATCTGCCTGTTTATAAATTCCTTTTTCCAATGCCCTTAGGATTTAACGAAACTTTCATTCGACCAAAAAGCACTCAACAAAACGGAGTGCTGGATGGTGGAACCGAAGTCTATTCATTTACCCCCTTAAATTGGTCCAAGAAATCGTCTGTGAGCTGAACTTTACCGACAGCAGCCATCTTGCACGATCATTAAAAAAAGTATACGGAATGACAGTTAAGGAGTTTATAAACAAATGACAGACTAATGCTAATTGATAATAAAAATAATTTTTCATGAAATCACATTTTTGCGTACATATTTAAATACAAACATAGTACAACCTCTATTCATCGGTTTGGACAAAGCAAATGTCTTATTTATTCGAAGCTAATATCACTGTTTTATAACTCTTTGGGTTTTGATTATCGAATTGCCATTCACCAAAGTAATAAAATACACTCCTGATTTTAAATCATTTAAAGAAATATTAGCTGCATTAGTATTCCCAATGCTTTGGCTTCTTAGCAATTTCCCTTCAAGATTATGTATGGAAATTTTTATGCATTCATTCTCAAAATTTTCAAACTCAATATGAATATACTCACTAAAAGGGTTTGGAAAAATCTTTATCTCACCTGATTGAACAGATTGACCCTCAATAGCTGTTATAACACTTTGACTTTTGTATATTGTTCGATCAGAAACGGCCCATAAGTAGCCTTCAGCATCAAAGCAAAAAGTATGTGGAGGCTCATTACTAAACTGATCATCAATATTTTGCCAATCATGTCCATTGTTTCCTGAAAAAAATGTAGCCTGCCGGGTTCCTACATAAATTTCATTTTCAGAACTTATTATAAAATCAGTTATATAATTATTGGTACTTAGAACCTTTAACCAAACAGAATCCACTGAAGAAAAAGAATAAAGGCCGTCACAGCTTCCCAGAAAAGCTTCATTGTCGTTATTGAAGCCATAGCAAACAGTATTAATAAGAGCAATTTCGGAAAGTCCACTATCAATTGTAATCCAAGTATTTCCATTATCACGTGAATATTTACCACCATCAACAAAAATATTGTCATTATGACAAATCCCCAAGCCCCGAATTCCACTGCTCGAATAATTGGTTTGAATCCATAGGTCACCTCCATTCACGCTATAATCGAGATCTCCCATAACATATTGGCCCGCATATATTGTTCCGATGGAATTTATTGATAGATATACTGGAGCAAAATTTGATAATCCATTATCCTTTCGCTCCCAACTAAAACCATGATCAATTGATTTATAAAGACTTCCAAACCACGTTCCCAAATAGATATTATCGTCAGCATCAATAAGGATGTCCATTATCTCGGAAAATTTACCAACCTCCAATAATTGAGTCCAGCTATTTCCATCATCCGAAGAATAATAAAATAATCCGCTTGGCCATACATCCGGATTCGGCTGATATGTCGTAGCCACAAAGATCTCATTTATTGAGTTTACTGCAATGTCGACAATATTTACGCTGTCAGGGAAATTCTTAATAACCCATGCATCATTTGCATATAAATTAAATGAAACGAGTTTCAATAAAATGATTGCAAAAATGATTTTTTTCATGTTCACTCAATTAAGTTTTCTTTTCACATATTTCTTCAAAACTGTATTAATCAATGAGATTTTCCTGAATCCTAATTTGGTCTTTTACGTACTGAATATAGCGTTGCTTTTTAAAATCAAACCATTGCTGCCTAAACTCTCCGGAATTATCGATCAGCCATTTAAAATTTCTAAATGGTTTCGATTTATTGAGGGCACGAAATAAATTTTCTTGCAATTTAAAATCCTCAATCTGCTCTGAAAAGTCAGACATTATCTGATATGATTCATATGAATCGAATCGATCAAATTCATAATAATCATCCTGGTTTTCTTCAATTAGCTTTAATTCCTTCTCCGTGAGTTCGTCCTGATCATCATAGCCAGGATCATAACCGGGCAGGATTTCTATCTTGTCGGTTTTAAAATTATAAAAGCACCTCATGCCGATATCCAGATTGCCTGCAATATCTTCAATTTGTTTCTCTGTTAGTTTCATTTCTTTCAAATCGTACAATATAATAATTGATGTTGATCGCTCAAAATTTAGGAACTAGCAGTTTTATGAACTAATATCCTTAATAAAAACATTTCAAATTCGGCATAAAGGTAGCAAATACTTAAATAAAAAATGTAAATAATTCTGTGCATAATACAAATTATTATCAGAAATAAGCATCTATATAGAAAACACAGGGAAATACAGCAATTTGTGGTCACCTATTTCGAATGGTTTTCCAATGATCTATAAATTCATATAAGTCATAATGTTGCAATAATTTTAGAAAAAAAAAAAAAAAAAAAAAGAGCTTAGATACGTGCCTAAAAACATAAAACCAAAGGTTCAATTTGCACCAAGTCTGTTGATCTATAGACAAGAAACATGACAATTTAAAAAAAACTAGATCGCATTATATGCATTATCCAGCCAATTCATTCTTTCGATAAACCAATTCTTAAGATGTTCTACTTCTTGTGCGTGCGTATCATAAACCACAGGATTCGGCCATACATAGTTTCCGAATAAGTCCCAACGATCATCATTTTCTTCCTGTGCCCATCTGAGATAATCAGCTTTTTGATCAATTATTTGAATCAAATAGGCCTGATTGTTCCTAAAAAAGCTGAAACGGCTTTTCACCAAATCAACAAATGAAGGGTCTTCAAACAGTCGCTGAAACCACTGATGCTCTTTTACCCAAAAGCCCTCAGGATATTGAGTATCGGCATAATTAACATTTCCAAAGCCAAGATCAAAATCCCATAATGGCCCCATTTTAATTTTCTCCCCCGGAATAAGATTGAAATACATACTTGAATAATCTTTCGAGTCTACATTTTTAGCAATTTCATTGATTAGATACCAATCCACAAAGCTTTCCACATCAATATATTTTCTGTATCCATTCAGCGGATCCTTGAAATAGCTTGAGTATAGAACCTCTTCAAACTCAATGATATGGTTCATAATATAATTATATTCAGAGCTTTCAAAACTTATTTCAGGCTCTTTAATCTGGATTGTAAAGCGTGTAGAATTAAAGTAAATGTCCCCATCCTCAAGATGATCGGAATTATCTATTTCACAAAGAAAACCATTATCACCAATATTTACCCGATTTTCGCCCACTTCCACTTTTTGGGTGATATTGTAGGTACCATTATACTCCTCATTTATAAAAACCTCGCTATATCGGCATTCCGGTGTCCATTCCAAATTACTGATATACCCCATTTCAAAAGCTAAATTATTTCTAATGAGTGTTTTATCGGAATATTCTGCCAGAAAAATCCATTTCTTATCCTCCGGCATTCCGAGCACTTCGGTTTTATCATCGAATTTAAGCTGATATGGTTTTTTGGGAGGTAAAAACCATGTAGAATGACCTCTTCCTCTGATTTTCATATCCCCTGAAGCATCATTAAACATATTTCTACCATCTATTGATGTAAAACCGGAAACATAGTCCTCTTTTGAGCTTATTTCGACATGATCATCTGTAGTAATTGAAATGATTGGCAATCCGGTAAACCACACAATTTCAATAGTATAATCTTTTGTTAAGCCATCTTCGCCAAGAACTGTATATGTAAGGGTTTCAGAAAAATCATTTACCGTAATTCCACTATTCTGAATCTTTTCTCCAATTCGTACTTCTGCACCAGCAAAATCAAAATTAGCCACTAGCTTTGTGATATCAGCATAATAAGGAAGATTACCATTAAATTTATTTCCATCACTATCCATGTAAATATTGTATAATAAATCAGGATTATTTGCTTTTCTAAATACAAAATTGGATAATGACAATGATATTCCCGGCTCCACTACTTCGTCTTCTTCGGTTTGACAAGCAGAAAATATTGTGAGAACGATTAAGAATAAGATAAATACTTTTTTATGCATGTTTTCCTTTTGAGTGAATATAACTTCCTCAAAGATAGAAATTTATTAACAAAAGCGATTTGCCATAGGTCTCCATCCACCTATTTCAGTAATTGAGCTGTTCGTTCTAGGCAGATTTCGATTTCTTATTTTGGCAATCACTCCCGACTCTACCCTTAGTCGAAATTCAATTTTATAAATTTTGTTTCAAAATGCTCCATAAGCAGAGGGGCATTCAGTTCAGCCAATTCTTCTTCCAAAATATTCACTTCCTGTATTGAAGATGCGCCTGTTTCTTCCATCAATCGTCTGATGTCTAATATTGCATGATCTCCTTCAAGCTCCCTGAGATGCAATACAATACCTTTATTATCCGCCGATGGTGCAGAGTTTACCAATAGTAAATTAGGGACATCAATATGAAGCAGTGAGCGGGATACTAATTTTGTTTTCACATTTCCTTTGGCAGGCATAATAATTCTTGATTTAAGTGGCACTCGATCTCCCCAGCCAAAATGCGTTGCAAACAGGTCCGAATTATCGTCGGAAGAGGTAATGCTGTATGTCCACTGCAATTCACCTTCCTGACTCGCCTTGAAATTTGTCACCCAATAGTTATTCAAAACCCATGAATAAATATGGTTTGTTTTTGGTTTTAGGCGATAATAATATCTGCCTGTATTCATGGCGCCAAATTGCACCAATGGTATTTCATTGCTTACAAAAACAATTTGCGCATTCTCTCCTTTTACTGCAGCAAAATTTTGGATGGTATTCCAATCCGAAGAGGTTCCTTCGAGCTGATTAATGCCCGGATAAACAACAGCACCCTGCACTTCAAATGCTAATTTCCCTTTCTCCAGTTTCAAAGGAAAAGCAATATAAACCCCCTCTGCACTTATCACCGGAAGCTTAATCATATCATAGAGAAATTCAATCTTTTTTTGATGGTGGTAGAGCCTGATTTCTATTGTTATACCACGATCATCAGCACATACAGGCATATCCCCATGAAGAAAAATACTTTGATAAATCGCTCCATTTTCTTTTTTCGTTATTTCAATATTACTCATCAAGCGACGACGCATCCCTAGAGCTTTATAGACCGTATCCCTATTGGTGTTTGTAAGGCGCTCCATTTGGTGCCTATTGTCTAATTCCTCATAAATAAATTGCCCCAGGGTCAGGGTATCGTTTGGGTCAATCAATTCTTTTTGAAGCTCTTTATCGAAAATACTTCGTACAACCCCTTTGTTTTCATCAAGGCTTATCTTATAAAAATCGTTTTCGAATGTTTGCTCATTGATAGGTGGATTCTCTTTGCTTTTCCTTCTGGGATGAATTTGCAAGGTTTTATATCCAAATGGGGGGACATCTTCGACCCATAATGCAAAATATGTACCTTCAACCCTCTGATCATATCTCTGATAAGGGACTTCCCTACCGTCGGAGTCCGTAATTGTAAAATCACATCCTTCAGGCACGATTTCATTCTCCAAAAACAATTTTAGCATACCGGAGCGCTTCCAATTGAGGGTATTGAATACAGCAATAATTGCTTCGCCTGATTTATTCAAATGAGGCTCAAAAAATGCCAGTGTTTTCTCTTCCAAAGCAGAAACTTTTTTAACGGCTTCCCAGGCATAAGCTGATTTCATTGCCCACTGATTGATTGTGTTTTGCAATAAAGGATCGCTAACGCTTTCCGCTGCGCCATGCGTATGCTCATCATAAAAAAGAAGGTTGTCGTACACATCATCAATCTCATTCTGAACATTTTCAGGCATCTCAATCCCCAATATTTTGCCCATTGATAAGAGAGCTGTTATTGCAGAAATATCTAATTGTGCTTTCCGAACTTCTTTTGTTTCATTGGCAGCGGAGCCTACTCCATCAGTCCACCAATCTGGCCAGGCGACCTTTTTCTCAGGCAGATCATTCGCATGTTGCTCATCGAGATAAATCATAAAATCCCTAGCCAAAGCGCTTCTCAGTTTTGGCCATTCATACTTTTCATTCCATTCTTTTATAATATCACATGCTTTTGTTGAAGGCGGTGAATTATCGGTTATATAACCGGAAAATTGTAAAGAAACTTTATCATATGGATAGCCATTTTCTTCTAAAGTAGTAAGGTAACATGATAGATTATTTCTCAATATATCTTGTTGATTTGCAGTAATCCCGAGACTATTTGCGTGTTGATAATGCTCGCTTCGGTAGGCCAGCAAACGATTTCCGGCAGGGGATTGCCACCAGAAAGCCGTTGGTTTATTGAAAGGCTTGCGTGCTCGATGCGCATGCACTCCCATTGTAAGGTACTTAATATCAGTATTATGATAATAATCAACCATACACCATCCAATTCCGTTCACATCATTTTGCATGGCAGTTGTGACATTAATCCCCTTATTTTTAAGCATACGCAAAGTCTTGGTTTGTGCTGCCAATGCCGGTTCATCAGCAATCTCTGAATAATTGAGGAACATGCCGGTTGCTTCTATCCGGTTTTCCTTGATGCGTTTTAATAAACGATCCACCTGTTCTTTTGGGCGACTTTCCAGATATTCCCGGATCGACCATGATGTTTCGCAGGTCCAACGAAATTTTGACGCATCAGGATAGTCGTCTGTTTGATCGCAAAAATCTAGGGCATGATCGATATAGCGCAGATGTTCGGGCAAAATCTCTGTTTGTGGACGCGTATAACCTATATCTGTATGAGTATGTTGCACAAGAAAAATCTCCCATTTCTTAACAGGGGCAAGCGTACATGTTTGATGCATCGTTTCCTCACCATCAATATGTATATCCGCCATAAAAGAAGTTTCCTTTTCTACTTTTGGCAGATAAATTTCCAGATGATTAAAGCCTGCTCTTAAGGTATCCACGGTTTTACTATCTCCAATTGTGATGCTTACCTCCGCATCCTCACCCACATGAATAAAGTCGATACTCAAGGAATGAAATAATTTCCCATCTTTTTTCGCAACTACTTTATTCTGAAATATTTCCACTTTCTCTTCTATTGGGGTTTTGAATGTCATAAACCAAGCATTATTATTTTTGCTTGATGACGAAATCTTAATAGAAGCAGCTTTTCCCAACTCTATAGCCGAAACAGGGAGTTTCAAAAGGGCAAAACCCATTTGGTCTTCGTACTTATCGAGCATTGTAACATTTAGGGTTAATTCGGCACCATCTTTCCCACAAAATTTTATAAAACCCAATTCAGATGTTTTCGAATTACTGAATGAAATATACTCTTTCTCATTCACACTCAGCAGGAATTGCGCCGGATTTGAAGAGACATCCATTCCAAACAGCCAAATAAATGTACAATATTTTTCGGCATAATTCAGGGGAATGACTTCGGTTTTCCACTCAATAGAAGGATAATTCTGCTGCCCTCGCAGAAGCAATGAAGAAGTTACTTCAGGAATGGGGGAATGATACCCAAAGCGTGTTCCTTGAACTTCCTCTGTAAATCCCTGAAAATAATGCTGTTTTCGGTTCTGGCCGAATACAGTTGTACTCAAAATAAAAAAAAACACGATCAATAATTTATGTTTCATCATGCTCATAATCATCTACTAATTAAGCTGTTAATTATTTTGCAACAATCCTTCCTACCCTATCGCAATAAATATTCCTAAGGCGATATTAATACTTTATTGCTTCGAATAAGAGCATAAATGTAGTAATTAATTGCACGTATGGGCATTCGGGACGCTTTATTTGATAATGCGATTGAAAAGAAGATGTAGCTTTTTTTGAAGCCATCTAACTACCTAAATTCTCTCTATTACAGGCTTTTCCATCTACTGTTCCGCCACTTATTCTGCTCCTCTGAGTTAAGGAATGTCCAGGCGATAATGCGGCTCGATTTATTTCCTGTCCCCATGGGAATCATCCTAATCTCTATTGCCTCCATTTTCTCCAATGAGCTATTAATCCCTTTGAGATTGGATTGTTTTGACACCAAAGTTGAGAACCAATAGCAGCTTTTTCGGATCTCCTTGCTTTCCCGAATCATTTTATGGATAAAGGCATATTCGCCACCATCATAAATAAGTTCATTGCTTATTCCTGCAAAATTGAGTTCTGGATTTTTCGCGCTTTTCCCTGAGAGATTCTTTACTTTTCTGCGGCTTTCTTTTTGCGCATCATCTGCGGAAGCATGAAAAGGCGGATTACAGACCGCTAAATCAATATGCTCATTTTCATTGATGATCCCCCGGAAAATATTCGCCTTATTTTCTTGCAATCTGAATTCGATCTTATCTTTGAGTGATGGATTGGCCGCCACAATCTTCTGTGCTGCTTCAATTGATTTTGGATCAATATCTGAGGCGATAAAATTCCAGCCATATTCAGTAAGCCCAATAATTGGGTAGATACAATTTGCGCCCACACCAATATCCAAACATTTTATTTGGCTACCCCTTGGAATTGCACCATGATTAGATTCGCCTAATAAATCGGCCATATAGTGCATATAATCAGCTCTTCCGGGAATTGGCGGGCATAAATTCTCTTTTGGGAATTCCCAATACTTTATCCCATAATAATGATTTAGCAATGCTTTGTTTAGAAGTCGGACAGCAAGAGGATTTGAAAAATCAACCGATTCCGCTCCATATTTATTAGGCTTTATAAACGGTATCAATTCAGGATTGGAGATTGCCAAAGCATTTAAATCATATCTTTCCCTGTTTCTGTTTCTGGGATGGAGTCTGGTTTTTTCAGGTATTTTTGATTTTGCCATGGCATTATTTGTTTCATATTTCATCAGTGGAAGCACTTATAATAAATGAAATGTCTCCTTAATTCCTTCCATAATATTTGCAACGGCTACTGATGATAATATTAAACCCATAATCCGGCTAATAATACTTGCTCCGGCATCGCCGATGAGTTTATGCACCTTGGTTGCCAGGATCAATAAAACCAAAACCACGACTAAAACGCCAAATAAAAGCAGACTGGATTGAAATTGCTCCCAAACGCTAAATTGAGAATTCTCGGTAAGCAACACCACGGCAAGCATTGCGCCTGGGCTGGCAATTGAAGGCATGGCTAATGGGAAAATGGCCGTTTCTGTTGTGCTTTTTATTGTTTTGATTTCAGATTCCGGTTTCCCTTCGCCAAAAATCATTGTTAGAGCAAAGAGAAAGAGTACGATTCCTCCTGCAATCTGAAAAGCCGGAAGAGGAATTTTTATTGCATTCAGGATAATTTCACCAGCTATAATAAAAAACAAAAGCACACAAAACGAAACAATTACCGATTTAATTGCTATGGACTTTTTCTCCTGCTCATCAAAACCCCTTGTAGCAGCAATAAAAACAGGGACTGTGCCTATGGGGTCAATCACGGCAAAGAAATAGATAAAAGTGGCAATATATTCATTCATAATAAAGTCATTTTCAATTTCAGGAAATTTCAAAAATACTTCCAAAATATAATACAAATATCGGTAAATATTCCAAATACACCAGAAAACACTTCATCATTCAACATATTCCATTTTACCCAAAATTAAGGCCATCTCAGAAATAAAATCTGAATAATAGCTGATATTAATAATCGCAATATTATTACAAAACTTACATTAATAATTAATTGTCATTAAAAACACACCATCCTATTTTAATATGAAATAAGAATAGGCTTCCAAAGTCAACTGACTTTGCAGCATCATGGTTTCATCGGTAATGCAATTCGTCCAATTAGAATTTTGCAGCTCTGCGGGAATATCAAAATCAATTTGCCTATTGCGCATATTGATTATAATCAAAAGGCTTTCACTATTATAGATTTTCTTAAAGCATGCAATATCAGTATGTTCATAAACATTATTGCTGCCTTTTCTGGCTGCCTCCGATTGGTTGTAGCATTGAAAAACCTGTTCATAGGCTGTTCTCATTTCCGGATTATTATCCCAATTCGTTACTGAATTAGAGAAAAAAGGCACATTATTCGCTGTTCCCACTTCTTGACCGGCATAAATCAATGGCACACCTCCTGTAAAAATTGTCGCGACTGATGCCGCCAATGCACCATCAATGCCATTAAAAAGGCTGATTGGAGTTGCGTCCCAAGCTGATTCATCATGATTGGTCGTAAAGCGCAGCCAATGTTTTCCATCCGCCAAATTATTATATTGAGTACTATGAGCTGTAAAAATCTTACTTACAGACTGGCCGTCATATACATTTTTCATGGCACCATAAAACTGCCAGCTAAAATTCATATCAAAACCGGCGTCAAAATGATCGCTTCGTGTTCCCTCCGCCAAAAGTATAAATTGTCGGTTTTCCATAGCAGTTAGAGTATCCCAGGCCTGTTGCCAAAAATCGTAGGGAACCCCATCCGCATAATCACAACGAAAACCATCAACATTGGCTTCGTAGGCCCAATATTTTATTGCTGCGATCATAGAATCCCTCATTTCCATATTATCATAATTCAAATCAGCAACATCCTGCCAGTTTGTTCCTGCCGGATGTATAATATTCCCGCTTGCATCCTGCGTATACCAACTTTTATTGCTAATCCACTCATTGTCCCAAGCGGTATGGTTCGCGACCCAATCCATAAGTACAGCAATTCCGCGGGCATGTGCTTCATCCGTTAATGTCCGCAAATCATCGAGTGTGCCGTATTCGGAACTCACCTCTTTATAATTTTTTACTGAATATGGCGAATTAACAGAATTAATTTGTCCGATGGGATGTATGGGCATCAGCCAGATGGCGTTCACACCTAATTGATCAATAAAGTCAAGTCGATCTATAACACCCTGTAAATCACCCGATGAACTAAAAGCCCTCAGATTAACTTCGTATAAAACAAGATCTTCCGTCTCTGGAATATCTTCCATTGGTGTACCATATTGCCCTGAAGGCGTTTCAGGTTCAACGATTGGATCAGGGATGATTACCTCATCATCTTTGCACGAAAAAAGCAGGCTTATGAAAAGCAAGAAAATAAATTGAATGGTCGTTTTATGTTTCATTTGTTTGTCTTTAAGGTTTATTGCTGCTAAGGCGGCTGATGAAAGTCAATGATACATCATCCATACTCGAAAAAATTAATTGTATAATTAATATTTACAAAACCTTTCGCTATATGACCTATGCATTTAAGTAGAACACAAAGGTAATACAATAATTGCATGAGGGGAAAATTGTTTTTCCGTGCCAGCTTGACAAATTCCTATTCCACTATATTTATACTATCAATATGTAGAATTTCTATGCCTCGATCCCTAAAAACGAGCATCATGCTATCCTTCATCGCTTCGGATTCGGATAAAACAGCTTCTTTGATAATATGAACCCTATAATTCCTGTTCTCAGCAGCTTTGATTGTGTTGTTAATGCAATGCGCTGCATCTAAACCAACTATATAGAGCTCGTTGATTTTATTCCGGATCAAAATATTGTCCAGTTCAGTATCTATATATGCATCCTTTTTACCTTTCACCACCTCCAAACCAGCATCGAGATTCAGTCGTTCATCAAACTTAGCGCCCTGACTCCCTTCGGCAAATGATGAATTAATCAAATTTATTAAGGGATTTGAAATTTCACTTCGGATATAAATAAGCGGAATATTTTTCTTCTTAAAAACTTCTGCTATTCCGTTTATATTTTTGATCAATAATTCAGAATTCTTTCTATAATAAGGATTTACAGAAACCGAACCGGTCGTTGCTTCTTGAATATCAACGACTAAGAGTGCAATATTGCGGCTAGAATATTTCTCAATTGGTTTGCCTTCTGAAACATGCGAAGCCTTCTTTTCAAAAATTATCAGGTTGATCACAACAGCCAATACAAATATGATGAATATCCCGACAATACTCAGGACAATCTTCTTCACTATTCTATTGTTCGTTGCCATATTTTTTTGCTTTATCAATGAGGAAGTACAAAAAGCCAATCGTAAGCTCTATTCCATATTTAAATTTGCGGAAATGCAGCATAAAAATAACAAATATTTGCATACTCAGCCTAGCTGTTTTTCATTAGGTTTTGATAACGCAATTATTTAGCCAGCAGGAAAAACCAATAAAACTAATTTCAGCCTACAGATTTTAAACTGTTTATTTTATAACGAATTATGGTATCCAAATAAACACTTATTCAAATTGCTTGTTCAGAAGCTTCGAATATCAGAATTCTGTTTATTACAGGCTTTAAATTTTCCTTGCTTTGATGGAATACATATAAGGAATTTTATCTCCATATTTTTCAGAAACCCACTTCCCTTTTCCTTTTTCCGTCAAGTTTGGAAAACAATTATAAACCTGATATGGGAATTCATTAAGAAACTCTATTTTCAATCCATTTTTGATAAGGCTATTCAATACTTCACTTAAACTATGGTGCCATTCAATGTGTTTTAGATTTTTATTAGAAACCTCAGATTTGTCCGTATACGATTTCTCAACAACTGTTTCAAGTGCTTCTGATTTGAAATAGCTATTAAATATTTCAGAATTGTCATTAAGCGTATAAATGAATGGGTGAAATTCCACCATATAAAATATCCCATTAGGTTTCAAGAACCGACTTATGATCTTGGCCCACTTATCGAGATCATTCAACCAATTAATTGCTCCATAAGATGTATATACGATATCAAAAGTCTCATTTATAACACTCTCAATATCATATATATTTGAACGAACAAACTTCGCTGGAATTTTTAATTCATTAGATAATTCAGTGGCTTTTTGAATTGATGTATCAGAAATATCAACACCAACTACTTCTGCTCCTTGTCTTGCAAATGAAAGCGTATCCATCCCAAAATGACACTGAAGATGAAGGAGTTTCTGCCCTTTGATGTCTCCTAATTCTTCAATTTCAATATGATTTAGCGAAGTTTTCCCTTTCTTAAAACTGTCAATATCATAAAATACTGAATCTATATGTAAAGCTGTCAATTCATTCCAACTTTCTCTATTATGTTCAAAACTATTCATCTTTGCTTTTTATTGGTTTGTAAGGGCAGCCGGTTTATTAACTCACGATCTCGATTCAAGAGCACCGAACTATGGCATAAAGATAACAAATATATGCAAGCCTGAAGCAGCAGTATTTCCTAGGATTTCATTAGAGGGATTTTAGTAAAAATACTCCTTCCTATAAACACAGGCTTCACGCTTCTTGCAGAGAAAATATAAGCAATCAATCGGTATTGTGCCTATCTTCAAATAGAATCCTAGATAATTGAAAACCATAGAATAACAAAGCCTTTTGAGCTTATTACAAACAATATTGAAGAGCTGAAGAAATGAAGCGAAGAAAACTCCCAATGATGCCAAAATTTTTAGTATATTTAACATCTCAATAAAGATTATAGAGGATAGTAATCAGATCAAAGAATTAATAAATGGGTTAAGGTCATGAAAACCAAAACAATACACATCATTTGCCTCGCATTGTGCATTTGCATTATGCATTGGGGTTTCGCTCAAGAAAACGACTCATTATCAAAAAATTATCTAGAGGATCTATCTTTGGAAGATCTAATGAATTTGGAGCTTAAGATTGGCACCTTCACGCCTTCATCAATCACCGATTTACCTGTTTCCGTTACGCTAATCGACAAAGAAATGATACAAGCCACTCCTGCCCGGAACATACTCGACTTGATTGAGGTTTATGTACCCGGAGCAAGTTTTGTAACCCACTGGCTGGGCCCTCGTGTTGGTGTTCGTGGTGTATTGGGCGATCAAAATACCTCATATCTTTTGCTGGTCAATGGGGTAAACGACAATATGAAATCATTGAATGGCCCTTTTTATGAGATTCAAAACCGCGATTTGAATGATATCGAGAGCATTGAGATTGTCCGAGGCCCTGGTTCCGTCACTTATGGTCATGGTGCCATTGGCGGGATCATCAACATCAAAACCCTAAAAGAAGACGGCCCACGAGATGGCAAGATTGGTTTGGGCATGAATACCACCTATCGATATGGAAACCTATTTGCCCAAGGAGGATATCGCAAAAAAGATTTTTCACTTTCTTTTTATGGTAGCGTGAACCCTTCCCTCGGACAGCAAAACCCTGAATTTTTCTATATCGACCGTGCTTTTGGCTATGGATATGGTTTTATGGGCTGGCAATGGGGCAATAAAGGCCTAGGCTCACCGGCACCAAATTTTTATGGCGATTTTAATAATCAACCACAGCTTAAGGCTCAGCTCGCCATGCAGTATAAAGAAAACCTCCGCCTTTGGCTTCGTTATTCCGACATCTCATACATCAAGCAGCAGCAGGAAACACAAACCTCTGATGGAGATAATTTTCCCGGGCTACAAGGCAGGCAATTTATGTCGGTATTAGAGTATAAACCAAATATTTTCAGAAGATTAAGTAACGAGAGTAAAATTGGTTTTGTTTCCCAAAGCAATCGCGATATAAGTTTCTACCAAGGGAAAAATGCTCCATTTGATGATATTACACAAAGGAATTTTTCGTTTTCGCAGAATGAATATTTTATCGAAAGCTTGTTTAATCTAGAGCTTGAAAATAAAATCAAACTAGCCTTGGGAGGAAAATTCAGCTATGTTTCTATGGGACCCGAATGGGGTATGGACAATGCAGATTTTATTATGAGCTTCCCTCCCCCGCTGCGTTTTGTTGTTTATGATTCAACACATTCAGGTTTCTATAAAAAATATGGTTCTATGGGCATTGTACATCAGGTGGATGAGCGAATTGATGCGAGTCAATATTCGGCCTATGCAGAAGCCGGCATACCTCTAGCACCTTTTCTGTCTATTCTCCTTTCGGGAAGGATGGACAAACACCAATATGCCGATTATGCTTTTTCTCCACGCATATCATTACTTACCAAGATCAACCAAAGGCAAAATATCAATATTATCGTTCAAAGAGCAGTTCGTTACCCTACTTTTAATGAACTGTATACATTCAATCAGACCGGTGATGGCAATGTGCAACCCGAAGTGAAAGAAAGCATTGAATGCATGTATAACCTTCTGATTAGTGATAATTTATACTTCAATATCGCCATTTTTTATAATTCCATTGAGCAAATTGCCTGGCTTAATGAAGGTTATCCAGATCTTATTGGCACATTTAATCTGATTGGTGCTGAAGCAGAACTCAGCTATATTTCAGAAAAAACAAAAGCTGGAATCAATGCCTCAACGATTCATCAAACCAAATGGGATCCAAAAAAAACCATTGAAGCCTATCTTTCCAATATTGGCCCTGATTCAATAGATGTGGTCTTACAGGATTTTGGCACAAACCGTATCAACAATATCCCAAAGCATACCATAAAATTCTATATAAACCACAACTTTGGTAAAAACCTCCAATTACATGCCGACTGTCGTTTTGCCTGGGATTATGGACAAAACGATATGTTGGACAGCTTTGTGGAAATTCATGATATGTATGGCACTGAAGCCTCCAGAACAGAAATGGATCATATTTATGAAGTGCTTAAAGAGCACGGTTATGGCAAAGCATCCTTCACTTCAAACATCTCAATTTCATTTGAACCCGGCTTCTTAAGCAAAAGCAGAATATATATTTACGGCATGAACCTATTGCAATTCAACCATATGCGCTATGTGATGCAGTATTGGGAAGAAGGTAATAACCGACAATATCCTCGGCAGGTAGGATTTATCAGCGAGCCGGCCAGCATCGGTTTTAAATGGGTTTTAAACTTATAATCGGCAACTTTTATGAATCTGAAGAAAACACATATACTTTTATTGCTCCTGACCTTTATGTCCGTATTTTCGTATGGACAGAACAGGGAGTATCTTATTAAATCGGCCATCATTAAAAAAATCATTCATTTTATTGAATGGCCCGAAGGCGAAACGAAAACCGACAGCCTAATTATTGGCGTATATACCAAAGATACCTCCATCTTTAATACACTTAATTATTATTTTCAGGATCAGAGTATTCATAATAAATACTTCAAAGCAGACCTCTTATGCAATACGGAAGGCCCTTGCAATTGCGACATTATTTTTCTAGCGAGTGATTACCATGGCTGCATTGATGAGATTATCAAATGTGCCAACGAAAATGCTATTTTACTTATTACGGAAGATGAATCATTTGATATACATAAGGTACACATTAATTTAATCCAAAAAAAGAATAAACTACGCTATGAAATAAATAAAGACCTTATGACAGATTCCGGCTTCTATGTGAGTAGCAAGCTATACTCTTATGCCGAAAATATTATTGGGAGGGCAAAGGAATGATGCTTCGTTTTAAATCCATAAAGTCTCGCACACTGCTTTCAATTTTGATTGTATGCACCTTCAGCATCATCATAGGTTCAAGTTTTTTTCTGTATTACTCCATCCGGCAAATCCGCCACAGCTTGGCCAAAGAAATTCAAGTCGTTGCTAAGATCAGTGGCGAAAGTGCCGTTATCCCACTCACTTTCAACGATACGATTGAGGCCTCGCGATCTCTGCAATACCTTAAAAATATTAATGCGATTGACCAAGCTGTCCTTTATTTCCCAGACAGCTCCTATTTCTGTTCCTTTGGCGGTCAATGCCTTAAGGAAACTGACAAGCCGAGCTCTTTGCCTAGTATTTTATCGAAAGGCAGTTCATATTTTAGCGGAGACTACTTTTATCATGTAGAGGAAATTACCCATAATCATGAATTATTTGGTTTTATGATGATTCAGGCAAATACCATGGAAATTGATGAATCCATTAAAAACTACCTTTATTATGTTCTGCTCAGCATCAGCATCGCTTTTCTGGCCAGCTACCTGCTTGCATTGTATTTTGGAGGCAAAATTACATCGCCCATATTGAGATTAAAAGAACATGCCGATAATCTCCACGACAGCAAGGACTACAGTCTGCTGATCACGAAAGAGACAGAAGATGAACTTGGCTCCTTATATGATTCCTTTAATCATCTGATTAAGCGTATTAATGCTTCGATGCACGAACGCGACCTGGCACGCTTTGAAATTGAAAAACAGCATGAAGAACTAATCCGAAGCTTTGAACAGATCAAAAAAATCAACAATGAACTAGAGCATGCTAAAAGCAAAGCTGAAGAATCAGATCGCTTAAAATCAGCATTTCTAGCAAATATGAGCCATGAAATCCGGACACCAATGAATGGCATCCTAGGTTTTACAGACCTGCTGAAAATCCCAGGCCTCTCAGGATCACAAAAAGACCAATACATAAAAATCATACACCAAAGCGGTGAGCGAATGTTGAACCTCATTAACAACTTGATTGATATTTCAAAAATTGAGGCAGACCAAAGCGAAGTATACCTTTCCGATGTAAATATTGATGAACAAATACTTTATTTATTCAATTTCTTCAGGCCAGAAGCTGAAAAGAAAAATATTAGCCTGCAGTTCCGGGCTACTGCACATAAAAATCCATTGGTCATCCACACGGATCGCGATAAGCTGTACGCAATATTAGCCAATTTGCTCAAAAATGCCATAAAATACACACTACAAGGCTTTATTGATTTTGGCTACACAATTACCGATGATATCATTGAATTTTTCGTGCGCGACTCAGGTATTGGTGTGCCTGATAGTCGAAAAAAAGCCATATTCGACCGTTTTGTTCAGGCAGATATTGAAGACACCAACGCTATGGAAGGCGCCGGTTTGGGGCTTAGTATTTCCAATGCCTATGCTAAAATGTTGGATAGCGAAATTAGTATCGAAGACAATCCCGGAGGGGGATCGATATTTAAACTCAAAATGCCACTCACTTATGTTCAAAAGAAAACGCCACATCAGTTCAGGGAAATAGCGAATGAAGAGAATTATTCTTTGCTTGACTCGACTATTTTAATTGTTGATGATGAAGAAACTTCCGATGCTTTGCTTACTGAAATATTGGAAGACCAATGCAAAGAATTACTTCATGCCAAGACCGGAAAAGAGGCCTTAGACAGGATGCAAGAGTATCCATGGATTGACATCATTCTTATGGATATTAAAATGCCAGAAATGAATGGTTATTCCGCCACACAAGAAATCCGAAAACACAATCAAAAGGTGATTATTATTGCTCAAACGGCCTATGCACTTATGGGGGATCAGGATAAAGCCCTGAACGCAGGCTGCGATTCCTATATCAGTAAACCTGTTCGAAGGGACCTACTCCTAAAAACTATACAGCGGAATTTACAAAACAGAAAAAAATCCCAATTATAGGAGCAATTTGTAGTTAGGACTATTCCTTTTGTGGGATTTGAGTATATATAAATCTGTTGAGGTCGGTAGATAAATACATTTACTTATCTATTCGGGAACATTTAGATTTCTCTTCTCTCTTGTGATTGAAATAACTCATAATTAGTTATTTAGCCTTTGCAAGAAAGCATCAAATTACTCATGTAATGGTTAATTTTTTATGGTATTCGTGAATCGCTGCGCTTATTTCTGCGTTTCTCTTGCCTTGAAAACAGTTGCTTCGGCAAGCTCAGTACATCGCATCCCGAAATTTCGGAACTCCTTGATTTTCAAGTCTGAGAAAGTACTTCGGCTGGCTTACTTCGACAAGCTCAGCACATCGCAGCATAACACCTTGTCTTTGGCGCTTTCTTATCAAAGACGCGAAAAATAGGGGTTTTCTTGCCAGCACTATTTATGAAAAGACAGTTCATTATTATTTCGACAGAAAGCTCAGAGCAGAGCGGAGAATGGGATAGAAAAATCTGCTTTTAATAATTCTTTAAAAAATAAATTATTACAGATCGTGATAATTTTCACGATAAAACTTATTTGATCTGTAATAAATACCGACCTCAATTTCCTGAATTCAGTAAACAGATATTGACTACTTTTATGTCGTATTTATGTGCAACGAAAACTGTGTTTCGATTTTAGTCCGGATTGTGTTTGACGTATTGAGCATGAAACAAGATTTCAGAATAAAATTATAATAAAAATGAGTAAAAAGAAAATAGTTATCATCGGTGCAGGTTTTGGAGGGCTAACTCTCGCAAGAACACTGAGGCACAATGATATAGAGACACTCTTGATTGACAAAAACAACTATCATACCTTCCAGCCGCTTTTGTATCAGGTTGCTACAGGTGGGTTGGAGCCGGATAGTATTGCTTATCCAATCCGAAGAATATTAAGGCGGAGAAAAAATGTGAAGTACCGAATGGCTGATGTCCTAAACATTGACCCGGCAACATCTACTTTGGAAACATCCATTGGATCCATTGGCTATGATTTTTTGGTTATTGCAACCGGAAGCACCAATAATTTTTTCAATTTCGAGCCAATTCAGGAGAAACTACTGCCTCTAAAAAGTATTACAGATGCTCTTGATATAAGAAGTTTTGTGATGCAGAATTTAGAAAAGGTACTTACAATTTCCGATCTCCAACAACAAGAACAAATAGTTAATGTTTCAATAATTGGAGGCGGTCCGGCAGGAATTGAACTTGCAGGAGCTTTAGCAGAGATGAAAGCAAAATTACTTCCCAAAGATTTTCCGGAATTTAATTTCGATAAAATGCACATCTACTTATTTGAAGCAGGCGGAAAATTGCTTGCTAATATGTCAGAAACAGCCTCATTGGCTTGTCTGGAATATATGAAGGAGATGAATATTAATGTACTGTTGAATAGCAAGGTAGAAAGCTTTGACGGTAATCTGATTGTTTTGGGAGATAAAAGGGAATATTACTCCAATACTGTTATCTGGACGGCAGGTGTTCAAGGTGAACTTATCAAAGGCTTAGATAAAGCCGAAATTATTAAGGGTCGTAGGATCAGAGTAAATGAATTAAATCAGGTGATTCATTATTCAAATATTTATGCAATCGGAGATATTGCCGCTTGCCCAAACGAATTACATCCCTATGGTCTGCCAATGCTAGCATCGGCTGCGATTCAACAAGGAAAGCATCTCGCAAAAAATTTAGTTTGCATTGCAAAAAATAAAAAAACAATGCCTTTTGTTTTTAAGGATAAAGGGGTTATGGCAACTATTGGCAGAAATAGGGCCGTTGTGGATTTTCCAAAGTGGAAATTTCATGGAAGATTTGCATGGTTTCTATGGATGAGTGTTCATCTGATTGTATTACTGGGCTTTAGAAATAAATTAGTGACCTTAATTGACTGGGTTCAGAATTACTTTAGTTACGATCGCCCATTAGGATTAATCATTAGAAAGTATCACAGAAAAACCTAAATGTATCTCACAAAAGATTGCAATGGAGCGGACTGCAATTCCCAATAAGAGCAAGTGTTTTGATAAGTGGCCAACAACAAGCCTGAGCAAGCTGTTGTGCAGTGTGCTGTGCATCATTTGTACATTCGCCATCATCATTCTTAGCCTTATAATGCTATAATGCATAAGCATTTGCTTCGAAACACTATTCTCAATTCATTAAAACTTGTTGAAAAATTCCCTACATTTGTTCCCCTTAAATAACTGGATGTATCAATTAATGATGGATATTGTTGGGTAAATAAGCTTTTGGATTAAAAACTCAAAGCTTATCCCTTAAATTATTTGATGTATAATCTCCGATTGCGGGGCATTATGATCAAATATTTGATTTTGTGTGAAAGCAGCGCATACGATGCTTCCATACAAACAATAAATTTAGGATCGACAAACAGGAGTTTGTTGGCTTTTGCATAAACATTATTAATTAATCATCATGAACGAAGAAAATAAATCCATTCACGAGTTCGATATCAATTTGATTTGTGAATATTTTTCACACTTAGAACGACAAGGACCCGGAAGTCCGGAAGTAACGATTAAGGCATTGAGCTTTATTGACAACCTAAATCACAACTCCCAAATTATTGACCTTGGCTGCGGAACAGGAGGCCAAACAATGGTACTGGCACAGAACGCGCCAGGACACATAAGCGGAATTGATTTATTCCCCACTTTTATCGAACTGTTTCGTCATAATGCACAAAAAATGAACCTTCAGGATCGCGTAAAGGGAATAATCGGTTCTATGGATCAGCTCCCTTTTCAGGATAAAGAATTAGACCTGATTTGGTCGGAAGGCGCAATCTATAATATCGGTTTTGAAAGAGGCCTGAACGAATGGCGGAAATTTCTGAAAAAAGATGGCTTTATTGCTGTTTCAGAAGCATCCTGGTTTACAGAAAAGCGACCTGCCGAAATCGAAGAATTCTGGATGGATGCGTATCCTGAAATTGATACAATTCCCAATAAGCTTGCCCAAATGCAAAAAGCAGGATATATTCCGATTGCAAGTTTTATATTGCCCGAAAATTGCTGGTTAGAGCATTTCTATACACTGCATATCTCTGCAATGGAAAACTTCCTTAAAAAACATGCCGGCAATAAAACTGCGATTGATTTCATTGCAAATCAAAGGCATGAAGCTCAACTATACAATAAGTATAAAAAGTATTATGGCTATGCCTTCTTTATCGGCAAGAAAATCTAAATATTAAACAGAGAAGGATTGCTTCTGATTTTCAGGGTAATCCTTCTCATTTTTTCTCATATTCAGCTTTCACTTTCGAACAAGAAGGTTGATTGGTATTATGTTTTAAACCTAATAAAAAATACACAAATATTCGTATAGAAGTATTAATTTCTAATCGATGTTTATAAATTCCTTCGACCATTTCTACCTTAAAGGCCTTGAGAACAGAGATATTCTCATTCTACTACCATTTATTTTTTGAAGTATTTATGAATCAATTCGAGAAGTTTGTCTTTACTAATCGGTTTAGAGATATAATCGTTACATCCCGCTTCTAATGATTTTTCACTATCGCCGGTAAGACCAAAAGCAGTTTGTGCAATAATTATTACTTCTGTGTTAAAGGTGCGAATTTGTTGTGCAGCCTCGTATCCATTCAGATTTGGCATTTGAATATCCATCAAGATTAAATCTATATCTGAAATCTTACGACAAATTTCCACGGCTTGTTTTCCTGTTTTAGCTTTAAAAACTTCAAGGCTGAATTGCTTGACAATCTTTGAAATCAATATTTCTGAAGCCTCATCATCTTCGGCAATAAGAATTTTAAGTTTTCTGATATCATATCCTACATTTTTGTCTGCAGTAAAATTTTGAGGCGTAAATTTCTCATCCGAACCATGATCATATGGTAGTGTGAAATAAAACGTTGATCCAACACCCTCTTCACTTTCTACCCAAATATTTCCACCCAGCATATTGACATATGCTTTAGAAATCGCCAAACCCAATCCTGCCCCTTGCAGCGCCATTTTATCAGAAATATCGGCTTGTATAAACCTCTCGAATATTGCACTCTTCCGATCTTTTGGAATACCTATACCGGTATCTTTTACATAAAATTCAAGAAAATTATCTTGTCTTGAATATCCTATTTCAATAAAACCACTTTTTGTATACTTAACGGCATTATTTACAAGATTTGTAAGTATCGCATAAAATTTTTCTCGATCGGTTTTTAGAATAGCCTCATTGGCTGGCAAAGAATCACGGAACAAAAACTGAATTCCTTTTTTTTCAATCTGTGGCTTAAAGAAGGAATATATAAATTGGATTTGGTTGTTCATATTCGACTCCTGAATACTAATCTCCATCTGCCCGGATTCTATTTTCGAAATACTAACAATATTATTGATAATATTGAGCATTCTTTTCCCTCCTTTTTCAATAATCCTGATATATTCCTGCTGCTCTTCACCACTTAAACCAGGTTCTTTCAATAATTCAGCAAAACCCAGTATCCCATTCATTGGAGTTCTTATTTCGTGGCTCATATTGGCTAAAAAAGCAGATTTTAATTTATCCGATTCTTCTGATTTCTGTTTTGCCGCTACTAAATCAACACTACTCATTTTTAATTGATCGATTAAATCTTTTTCGATCAAAAATGATTCTTGCAAATGATCTATTAAGAATGAAACCGCCAAAACAATACTCAAATTAAATACTAGCAGATTCACCCCAATAACAATCCATGAATCTATATTAAATTCAAAAAAATTTGAATGATAGATTATTCCGCTACTTAATACAATAATCAATGAAAAATAAATAATAGTATTAATAATAACCGAAATCAAGCCGCCCCTTTTACTGTGAATTAGTGTGATTAAAATAGAAATACATAGAAGAAGGATCATTCCCGGCCCCCTTGTTCCAAGGTAAATCATTAAGGTTGTCGACAAAATATACAGGATTATTAAAAACACTATTTTTTTTGTAGCTATGCTCGCGCTTTTATTAAAAAAAATCCAGGCTACAATGATTATGGTTAAGCTATTGATAATAGCAATAACAAATTCATTTGTCACAACAGTTATATAAAAACTTGGAATATAGGCAATAAGACCTAGAGGCAACATTATAAGCAATATTGAAATAAAAAGTTTGTCCCTCAAATATGGTAAACCTTCTTTTTTTGTATTTTTCTCTGAAATATAACGGCTTAGATAATATTTCTCATACTTCGTCCAAAATGCGATCATTTGCTTCAAAATTTGTATAAATATAATAAAAATACAACACATAGGCCTTTGGAGCTTCTATAATTTTTGTTTCATGGAAATTATACCCCTAATAAAAAAATTTAGAGGTCAGTAGGTAGGCACATATCAAGATGATCTATTGTTAAAAAATGATTACAATTTTCAATAACTTGTTATTAAGTGAATTATATGGATTAGATTTCTCCCTCCAGCTCTACGCTCTGCTTCGAGCTTTCTGTCGAAATGAACTGATTTTTGTGGTTTGGTGGCAAAATCAAACTCAGTATTATCAATTTTCAACAACAATCAGCTCCCCTCTTAATCGAATATCATTAGATGACGAGCCGATCATAATCCTAAATGCTCCAGGTTCAACGACTCTGTTCATTTTTTCATCAAGCATGCTTAATAAATCAGGATTTATTTCAAACTGCACTTCTTTTGTTTCGCCTTTCTTAATATGTATCCGGCAAAATCCTTTCAACTCCATTATCGGACGCGCTACAGAAGCATATAAGTCTTTGATATACAGCTGCACAACTTCGTCACCATCATAATCACCAGTATTTGTAATCTCGAAACGAACAGTAGTATACTCATTTGGAGTAATTTCATTAGGTTCTATCTGAAGCCTGCCATATGCAAAATGCGTATAACTCAAACCATAACCAAAGGGAAATAAGGGCTTTCCGCTAAGATTTAAATAATCATCGCCCCTTCCTGTTGGTTTATGATTATAATACAATGGCAATTGGGATTCATGCATAGGAAATGTTATAGGCAATCTTCCTGCGGGATTATAATCACCGAACAATACATCAGCTACAGCGTTGCCACCTTCATCTCCCGGATACCAAATATCCATAATTGCAGGAACCATATTGATCCAATTATTCATTCTAATTGCACTACCACCGACGAGCACAACAACACATGGGGTTCCTGTTTCGGCTATCCTTTCAATCATTTCCTCCTGATGGCCCGGTAATGAAAGATATGCCCGATCCCTGAATTCACCCTCTTCGATCCCACAAACAACAACAGCAACCTCTGTTTTCTTTACAATTTTAAGGGTATTTTGAATTTCTTTTTCCCATTGGTAGTTAACACCAATATTCCAAACCAATGAAAACCGGACATTGCCCACAGTTTCGTAAAATTCTATTTTTATGTCGTATTCTCTCCCCTTTTCAAAATAAAAATCCTGAGCTAACAAACGATAGGTCTGTTTTCGCCAATTGTCTATAATCAGATCGTTATTGATATAGAGTCGATAACCATCATCGCCCTGAATACCAATTTTAAAATCACCTGTTTCCGGAGCAATTAATGTACCGGTCCAACGCACCGAATAGCAATCATCCTTGATTTTCTCCGCATCCGGTGAAAACAATGTCCAGCGAAAATCAATTTTTGGATCAATTCTCGTTAAGGTCGGTTCACCCTCAAGAGAAGCATTATTAAAGTATTCACCCTTTAATCCGGCTTCTCGCTTCTCATTTTGTTTCACATAGAGAGATTCCATTGGAATAGGGACAAAATCTATGGCTTCCCTTCCACATCCGGGGGCATAAAGCACTGAACATTGATCCCCTACTTTGTTCTGAATTCCTTCTAAAATATTTACAGGATTATTCCCCGGTCCAGAATAACCGCCGGGTCTGGCTTCAACGGCATCAACACCAATAAGGGCGATAGAAGCAATATTTTTGTTGAAAGGCAAGATGTTTTGTTCGTTTTTCAGCAAAACGATTGATTCACATGCAGCCTTTTTGGCCAAGCTTCTATTTTCTATAGTCTGATTTTCTACATTACTTGGATCTATATATGGATTCTCAAACAAGCCCAGATTAAATTTTGCACGCAGCACTCTTCGAACCGCTTCATTTATTGCGGCCTCGTCGATCATTCCTGTTTTAAAGGCTTCGTAAAAAAGAGGATAATGATCATAAGATGTTTGAAAAATCACATCCAAACCGCTTTCGATTGATTGTTGCGTAGATTCTGCGTAATTTTTAGCTGTGAAGTGCAAAACATTTGCCCCACCTGTTGCTCCTGCATCAGAAATTACAAATCCATCAAACCCCCACTCCTTCTTAAGTTTCTCATTCAATAGCCAATTATTGGCAGTACAAGGCCTTCCGTCATAGGAATTATAGGAAGTCATTACTGATCCAGCTTTTGCTTTTTGAAAACAGGCTTTAAATGCCGGGAAATAGATTTCCTCCATCAATCTCTCATTAAAATGAATGGGGTAGCTATCCCTACCTCCATCGCCAACATTTGCAATAAAATGCTTCGGAGTGGTAATGATGCCGGTTTTTTCAAATTGCGAAATATAGGAAAGCGCCATTTGGGTCGTTAGAAAGGGATCTTCTCCATAGGTTTCTTCCGTTCTTCCCCAGCGAACATCGCGTGCAATATTGATTACAGGAGAGAGTATTTGCCTGATTCCTCGTCTTTTAACTTCCTCAGCAATTGCATGGGCAACATCTGCCATGAGTGATGTATCCCAGCTAGCAGCAAGACCAATCGCCTGAGGGAAAACCGTTGCACCTTCCCTTACCAGACCATGCAAAGCTTCATCGAAGGGAATAATCGGAATGCCCAATCTGCTTTCTTCTACAAAATATTTTTGAATATCATTCACCAGTTTGGCGGTTTCTATGGCCGTTCCGCCTCCCGAATAATCGAGCAATTGTTCGGTTTCATCCCCCGATTTACTTTTTGTTGAAATTTGAAAACCAAATATTCCATGTTTGTATTTCTCTTTACCCTCAGACAAATCACCCGGAATCATAAACAATTGCCAGAATTTTTCTTCCAAAGTCATTCTCGATAATAAATCATCTACCCTGTCTTCTATTGCGATTTCAGGGTTTTTATAATCAAGTGAATCTTCCTGTGTGCACGAAACAAAAGACAGAATTCCGGCAAAAAGAAAGAAAAAAATCACTGAAGCTCTCATTATATGCATCATCATAATCCTCATTTTCAATTGTAACATTCCATTTTCAATTATTCAGAAGCTGAGAAACTTTTATTGTCCAAACATAATCTGAAGGGGGATTTTTCTGAACCAAAGCGGGAATAAAAACCTTAAAACCAGTTTCCACTTCTTCCCACTCGAGGGGTTTACTATATCCCAAAAGGCTCACTTCACCATCTTTTATTGGTTGCTGTGAACGTATTGTGATTTCCGCGGGCATGATTGTCTCACCTTCCTCACACAGATAAAAGAAATAGGCGTTTCCGTTTTTTTGTTGGGTCATGCAAATATTTCCCTCTTTATACGGGGGCATCACGCTACTATTGTAAATGCCTTCTCCGTTGATTTTCATCCATTGGCCAAACTCCTTTAATAAATCATAGGCTCCTTTTTGCCATTCACCTTCGGGGCTTGGCGCAATATTCAAAAGCAAATTCCCTCCTTTCGCCACAATATCGACAAGGGTTTGGATTCCTTCCCGCCCGCTCATATATTTTGCATCCGGAGTATAAGACCATCCACCGCCCGAAATAATGCAGGATTCCCAGGGATAAGGCAAAGCTCTTTCAGGAATTCTATTTTCCGGAGTTAGATAATTTTGGTTTTTCCCATGCACAGCGCGATCGACAATAATAATTCCGGGCTGTTTCTGCCGGGCTTTGGCAACAAACTCATCGATTTTAATATCCTGATTTACAATCCTATGCTTCAAATAGCCATGATCATTCTCTTTAAGTTTTTCTTTATACCAGCTGTCTATAGTGCTTTTAGGCGTTTTGGCCACCCAACCGCCATCCAGCCACATAATATCAATTTGCCCATAATCCGTTAAAAGTTCCAGCATTTGATTATGCGTAAAATCGACATACTCCTGCCACTTTTCAGGATTCGCTTCAGGTTCATAATTCACATTTCGGTCGCGGGGTGGATATTTTGGATCCCAATAACTATCAATATGCCAGTCTGGTTTGGAGAAATATGCCCCAATCCACATATTCTTTTCCCGAAAAGCCTTAAATACTTCTTTACTTATATTCTTCTTCGGATTGTTCGAGAAAGCACATTCTGGCGATGTTACTTTATAATCCGAATATTTTGAATCAAACATACAAAATCCATCATGATGCTTTGTTGTAAAGACAACATATTTCATTCCCGCTTCCTGAGCCGCTTCAGCCCATTTTTCCGGATTAAATAGTTGTGGATTAAAGGTTTTGATCAATTCCTCATATTCCTTTTTATAGGTAAAATAATTCTCGGGATCAGAACCCTTTGTCCGCTCGCACCAGCCATATTCCTCGGGACATAAAGACCAAGATTCCACAATGCCCCATTGGCTGTATGTTCCCCAATGCATAAGCAGTCCAAATTTAAGATCCTGCCATTGATCAATTTTTTCCAAAACAAGTGGATCCGTTTCCGGGACATACCGTTCTTCTTCATAGACAGCCTGAGAGAAGCCACTGATTTGAAGACTAATAAAAACTAGGAGTAAAATATTTCTTTTCATCTGATTTTAGATTGAGAGATACACCAATGCTTTCTTTAAAGGGTTTAACATGCCAAAATTTTGGCATTAAAAAAGCCCTAAAATAACAAATATTTAGGCTTATGGCTGGTATTTTCTGTTTTTGTGATGGAGCAATTTTTCCACTTTCGGTATAATGCAAAAATTTCGGGAACCCATTTGGAAATGCTCTCAAGCTCTCAGAAACTGTGTATTACTGAGCCTGAAGCTATCTGCTCCTTTTTATAGAGTGGATGTAATTATTACAGCAGCCTAAGCTTTATAGCATTGTAAATCCAAGTCGTTTTCCCAATCCTTCTTCAAAAATTCTAAATAGTGTAGAAATCTGAATATCAATCTTTCCATTCTCGAGTCTGGATATATAACTTTTCTTTGTTCCGGTCTTTGAAGCCAAATCCTCTTGGGTCATATAAGCTTCTTTTCTTGCTTCTCGAATCATTTCGCCAATAACAAAAGCCTTTGCATTGACTTCAAATTCGTCTCTTTTCTCTGCTCCAAGTTTACCATACTTAATATCAAGAAGTTCATCGAATGTTTTTGCATCACTAATTTGTTTCATAATATTTCTCCTTTCTTATTAGTATAAAGTTAACAAGTTTGTTAACTAAATCAAATTCATTAATGAAATATTCTATCAAGATGCACATCCTTTTGTCCAACAAATAGCTAGAAATAAATTATGGACCTTAGCATCGAAAATCCGTTCCGGTTAACAAAGCTAAAGTCCATACAAAACATCCTGCATAAGCAAGCTATAAGAAATATATTCTTAGAAAAGTAAATTAGTACTTAAGGATTTTTTTCATATACACTTCATTGCTGTTCGGATCATCGATCCGAATCATATAAATCCCCTTGCTTAAGCCCTTCAGGCTAATTTTATTAATTTGATTACCAATAAATTCACCCATTTGCAATGTTCTTCCATAATTATCATATAAATGATATATTAGAGAAACGTTATTTGATTGAAGGGATACATTGATATTGTCCTGACTACATGGGTTTGGATAGACCAAAACAGGGAATTTTTGCAGAGCGCCTTCTTCAACACCCACAAGTTGGTTAAACCCAAATATCTTATTATTCGCTGCAAGCTGTTTTACTGTATCAAGCCGTTGCCTAAGGATATCCAGAATATCTATATCTTTATTCTCATATTTTTTAGCAAAAACGAAAGCTAAATCGAGCTCTTGTACTTCCCCTGCTTCATAAGTAAATGGCCCTGTAGCGCTAATACCCCTTCGATCCCCGGGTGTGTTACCCATGCTTTCTTCAGTCCAATAATATCCATTCTGGTTAAATCCTCCATTTGGAGGCACACCATTCGTTCCCCAATTGCATGGATCAGAATCACCCGGAAATATAAAACTACATTCCGGGCCAACTGCGCTGCTGTTTATATGGCCATTACCACCATAGAGCAAATGTGTCTGATCTTTCCATATACCGCGCATAAAGTCATAATATTCCGATGCTACATCAGGATCAGACAATGCAGGGTTCCCTCCATTGTTCATGCTCATAAATCCTGTCATACCCAAACGCTCATCATCAACGACGCCATTTCCGAAATTCAAGCCATTAACACTCTCATCACAATTGTTCGCAGGATTATCCACATCATCATTATCCATATATGGACCGGCAAGAATAGTTACAGATTGGGCAGCAAGATTGCCATTAGAAATATTTGCATCATAAGCATAATATGAACCTCTTTCCACATCACAACCAATATAATCATTCCATGCATCATTGCCAATATCAAGGTCAGTAAAAGAGCCAAAATAAGTATTGGTATAGTTATTCTCTGATCTATTCATTATATCATAATGAACAAATACTGAATTTGCCAATGCAGAGTCTGATATATCATTAAAACTGTATGCCATGGCATGAATTTCAACGCCCAGCTTCTCGCCTTGTGATTCGCTATGTTGGATCCTATCATCATTAAAAATAAAAAAGATCGCCTGATCTCCACGAATTAAAGGATAATCCCCATCCATAGGCTCATAAATCCCATTTGCATTTTGATCTTCAAATGGAGCCATTTGCTCTAATTGTCCGTTATTGACATCACCATTTGCAGGCCAGCTGGCAATTGTTTGATTCATTTGGTAAGCAGGATCAGTATAATGATTTATATGGTAGCTGATTTCATCTGCGCTCAGACTCCACAATCTGACATACTTCATATCGTATGCATCATCATAAACATTGGAAATAGGACCATAACAAAAATCAGCACCCAATTGCCGATACCTTTCCGCTGCCAGATGCAAAGAATTCGGAGCCTGTTCATTCAGACCTCCAATCCATAAATTGGAAATAAAGATGCTATGCTCTCCACTTCCTACTGGGGCTTCAAAACTTGGTTCCATGCCTGTCCCTCCAAATCCGGGTGTATAATCAAGCTTACAAAATAATGTACCAAATGAATTTATTCCAGCCTTAATATTATTTCCTTCCAATACAGCATAAGATCCACTGGCTTGTACATCAACAATCAAATAGGCCATGCTTTGAAATGTATTATCATGCAATTTACCCAATAAATAAGATACTGTATCGATTCCCTCAAAATTATAGGCTGATATATAATCAATAATACTATCAGAAATGATTTCTGCTCGCCCATATTGGGGAATCGCGCCACGAATTAATAAAGTGTCATTTTCAGGGTTTAGATCATTTTCAATAACATTGATGCGAACAGGAATGCCTCCTTTCGTTGTTGCATAATCGTTAATTGCTGTAGGATCAGACTGTTTAGATAAAATACCCTGATCTATTGAGGCAGCTATACTGGTTTGAGCGCTTTGCGCTAGTACTTGTCCTAATAAAAGAACAAATCCAAACATAAAGGAAAAACTGAGAATTTTTCCAATTCTAGGTGTAATTGTTTTCACTTTCATTTTTTTACTCCTAATTAAGGTTAATAATAAAATACTGTATGATAACTGTTTATATATTGATATAATTTTATATTAATATCGAAAAATATGAATCTGTTTTTTAAGTAACCAAAATTAAAGATTATATTTCATTTATCCAAATGTTTAATTCATCAATAATTTAGATGAACTATAATTTTATTTTGTGAATATACTTACTAAAAATTGCATAAAGGAAGGATTACGTAAGGGACAATATTTGTTTGAAATTTGCTTAATGATAAAACAAAAAGTCTGCTTAGGGCATAAGATCCCTTTTAGAACATAAGTGAGACAAGGAAATCGAAAGCCATGAAGATTCATTCATTACTTGAAAAGAAATACTTCAGTAGATATTTTATATTATTCTCCGGATTTACTTTTTCATCCGAGTCAATATAAGTTTCCGTACTTTCATAAAGGGGTTTCAATCAACAAATGCCGAATAAATCTACATCGTTCCAGTCAGGATGGAATGTCTTTCTCAAAATGAAAAACCATAACAATAAGAACTGCAATAGCCCTCAGGTGAACAAGGCCGTATAATCTTTCTCTGTTATGACTAAAATATCGTTCATTGGCGCAAATAGCGGATGAATGAGAAAAGCGAAACAATCGCCCAAACGCCTTCCAATATAATAAAGGGAAGATACTGCATCAATACGGAAGCGAGACAAGCCATCCCTGCTCCTACAAGGTTTAATAGTATAAAAGCCAGATCTTTTTGATTCAGTTTTCCGGCAACGTTAAGTACGTATGCCAATAAAATTTGAAATACTCCGATAAATCCAATCCAATCAATTTCGTTCATTGCTGCTTTTTGCGTTTCATTCTGATGATGCTTTGGTCGATTATGGGTTTAAATAATGATATCCCCACTCAAATACACCCCCAAAATACGGGATTATTTGGCGATAAATTAGGATTTAAGGCGAAGAAATTTCTCATACCCATCCATCAGAACAATTAAAAACGCTCAAATTTTTGATTTTAAATCGATTAAAGGAAAACATCAAAACAAAATTTTCCATTCTTAATTTTGAATTGTCAATTATTCATTAAAAATTTCGGAAGTGCCACCCCTTCAGGGTTTATTATCAATACATTACACCATTTTGCTATAATAATGCCACTCCTTCGGAGTTCGTTATCGATAAAATTTTTCATTATCAATTCTCCATTTTTAATTATTCATTAAGAATTTCGGAAGCGTCACCCCTTCAGGGTTTATTATCAATACATTACACCATTTTGCTATAATAATGCCACTCCTTCGGAGTTCGTTATCGATAAAATTTTTCATTATCAATTCTCCATTTTTAATTGTCCATTTTCAATTTTCAATTTTTCACCTCAAGCTTGGACAAACCACAAAATGAATCTGTTCTGCCGCATCAATATCCCCCTTCAAATAATTTTTAAAAAGTCTGATTATTTCAGCTTTATCAGCCTCCATTTTCGTTTCGGTTTTGATATCCCTTAAATCGATAAAAAGACTGGAGAAGAGATCAGGAAAATCCTGAAGAAGCTCCGTATTAAGCGAATGCGCTGCACTAAAAAGCCGTTGATGCTTTCCTTTTGATTTCTCGACAATGAATCGTTCATCCTTTAAATTTGTAATTATTGCTGTCCGCTCACATTCTTGCATACAGTGGTCATCAACTGTACTTTTCGCACAGCCACTCACCTGCTGCAATAAACACTGCCGACTTGTCATCAGTACAATTGGATGAAAAATGCTGTAGTATAATTGAAAACCCTCAGGTTTTTTAACCGTCATTATTTGCTTCTTAGCAATTTCGTTGGAAAGAAATGCACCGGAACAATTAAATTTCTCCTGCAGGCAAATAAGGCTATACGAATTCACGATATTTAGGTAAGGACCGGCAATCCATTGAATTCCATTCTGATAGGCATCAAATGCAATCCCTGTATTATTCGTTATAATACAGTTTGGATGCAGTTCTACTAGAAATTCTTTGGCGGCGAGATAATCATCACCGATTAAAATAGAAGGAAAGCAAGGCTTTAGTGATTTATTTTTCTGAAAAAGCTCAAGCAAGCTGTTTTTTTCATTTCTAAACGCATCCGGAAGCTCATAATACACATCTATAGATGCATCAGCACATAGATTAAGATCCTTAACGGATGATATGAATACCGAAAGTTTTGGTTTTTTATCGCAACTGATTCCCTTTTTCAAAACAGGAACTTTTATAGGAGAAAGCATTTCATGGCAAGCATTCAGCCTACTTAATATACTCTTTTTCATAGTATTAAGCTCCTTAAAAGGCAGATAAAGCGCTCTTGCTAATTGATAGTCAGTATTTTCTATGGTATAATCTGTTTCGCTTATTGCGTTCAACCTTTTCAGAAACATCTTGTGGCTTAACGCTTCTGTACCAACATCCGTAAGGGGAATATCTGAAAGAAGCTCAAAAGAGATGTTTTGGCCTTTTACTGCTATTTTTAATGGAGCGCCGCATTCTCCTGAAATACAAATCGTAAGGGGAATTTTACTTAAATCAAATCGTTCTATTTCCGTTCTAATCTGCGTTCTTAAATGCTTTTTTTCCTCATAAAGTTTGGCTTTGTCCTTGTCCAATTCCTCGTCAGAGCTATAATTATTGATCTTGGAAAGGTATTTAGTGGATTGGCTCATTGGATCATCAATAAACATATCCTTACTAATCTTCCCTTTCAAATAACCATTGGAGAAATCGCGGTTAAAGACCTTATAAAGAGCACTATTATCAGAAAGCAAACGCTCATTTTCATACAAACTGAGCAATTGCTTTTTCCATGTGGTTACAACCGTATAAACATATTCAAACTCCTTAATCCGCCCTTCAATCTTCAGTGAATCGACACCTGCTTTAAGCAATTCCTGTACATCAAAATATGCTGAATTATCTTTAAGATTCAGCGGAAAATCCTTGCCGGCAGCTGTTTGTACATATCTTTCCCTACAAGGCTGACTACATCTGCCACGGTTTCCGGAATTCCCTCCATGAACGGAACTCATATAGCAAATCCCTGAAAATGAGATGCAATAAGATCCATGCACAAATACCTCTGTCCGAATATTTTGCGCATGTGCAAATGCGGTTAATTCTTTGATTTCATATAGGTTTAATTCCCTGGACAGATTAATTCGCTCCGCATTTAGCCGCTTTAAGAACAGGATCTGACCTGTATTATGCGTTGTAAGCTGTGTGGATGCGTGTATTTTTAGGCGCGGAAAATATTTGGATAAGATATAAAGCAATCCAAGATCCTGAACGATAACACCATCAATACTGGTATTGACTAAACGGTTCAGCAGTTTAATAAGCGCTGGGATTTCACTATCCAATAGAATGATATTCAGGGTTAAAAACACTTTGCACTGATGTTGGTGCGCAAGTCTTAAAATCCCCTGAAGCTCCTCAAAGCTAATATTTGCAGCACGATTTCTGGCATTAAACTTATTCAATCCGCAATAGACTGCATCAGCTCCTGCAAGAATCGCCGATTTTATGGAATCAATATCCCCACCGGGTGCCAATAATTCAATTTTTCTTTTCATTCTCCTTTATCGTGATGTAAAAAGCAATAAAATCAAGAGGTTTCAAAATCTGTGTATTGCTTAACTATTGAAATGAAATCCAAAACTCTTCAGCCTCTAATTGATCGCATAAATATTGGATTAGGGTTGAGCAAAGCTGTCATACACTACTTAATCCTGCACAGCAGATGATTTCTCTAGATGTTTTTTTGAATTTACTAAACGTGCACTTTTGTATGTATGGTTTATTTGGTCTGTAATCGGGTAAGGCCTATTAAATGCCTCCTGAGATAATTTAAAATACTTTGCTAACTTTCGAATAGATTCTTTCGAAAGCCCTTTATGGTAATTTAGTATTTTAGATACAGTCCCTTTGGATAATGCAAGTATTTCGACCAAATCTTTTGATCTTAAATTATTCTCTAGCATCAGTGCTTTAAGTAGTTCAATCGGATTCAAATCTACTAATGAATTCTGTTCCTCATCCCATTTTTCGATGAGTAAGGTCAATAATTCTACTTCATCTTGCACATCCTCGCTTTGCATGCACAATAGGTCTTCAACGATTTTACAATATTCGACATATTGCTTCTTAGATTTGATGATTGTATATTTTAAATTTCCCATTACTCATCACTTCAAAAGACGATTTACTCTGAGAGTTCTTTTTAATAAATTCCTCAATCGTTTGTTTTTTTATTATATGTATTTTCATTTCCTGAGACAAAGATATAAATAATGTTTCACAAAAGGAAACTAATTCAAATATAATTTCCACAGCCTTTATGCAAAGCTCGGTAATAATATGTTGCGTTTTTCAATATATGAGGTGTTCAATTGAGTACTTAGGCTAAGCAATGAAATTCAGTATATTTCAATGAATGTTGTTTTAGATTTCTCCCTCGGTCATCTTATGTTTGCAATTTAACGAGTGTTCTATATCAAAAAGAATATAAAACACTGTAACTAAGAAAAATGACCTCAGTCGAAAAGACAAGATGGTGAAATATAGATAGACAAAAGTGGCGCGCGGACACAATAACTTTAAAATATATATGTCCGCGCGCCACTTTTGTCTGCTCCCTAACGAATCCTGTCTTTTCGACCAAGGGATCAAAACGAAGTGAAGATCCTGCGGGAGAAATCTAATTATCAATGTAACAACCGATTAGGTTAAGTATTTATTTGAACACCTCAATTCAATATTACACCAAAAAACCATATAGAATTTAATTTTCCATTTACCAATTTCCCCTTTCAGGTACACTATTTTTTTTATATCTTTAGCCTCTTGAAATACTGATTTTTACAGAAATAAATTCACTTTTTAAGAAACAAGACCACATCCATCAAATGAAAGAAAATAACGAAAAAATAGTAGATCAAAATCTCTTAAATGATGTTCCCGGGCGTAGGATTATTGAAGATATTGGTGATTCCGCATGGGGTCAGCTGATATTACCAGCAGCTGAAGAAACAATGTATACAAAAAACAGTGGACTGAAAGTAGTTGTATTTGGTAGCTATCTATTAGGCTATCAGGTTTTGGAAAGCCTGAAGAAAAGCGCAGAATGCAATCCAGGACGAATAAATTTATGCGGTCTTGTTACTGATGATCCTGCCAGTCCTGATGCAAAAATATCGGTAAAACGTCGTATTTGGAGGGAGTACAAAGACACTGAGATTATACAACTTGAAACAGCAATGATCGAATCGGGCCTGAGCGCAGGAATGCCGGTTTATACAGGCAAAGTAAAATCCAACTACTTTCATAAACTATTAGCATCCTGGAATCCTGATGTAATACTTGTCTGTGTTTTTGGGCAAATTATCGATGATTTTATTATTAATTACCCAAAATACGGGATGTATAATTTTCATCCATCCGATCTTAAGTTAAAATATGGCGCTGGTCCACAACCATATCAGGATTTGATTAACAGGGATGCAAAAACATCTAAAGTAAGCATCCATGAGCTTACAAGCCAACTCGATGCAGGTCAGGTTGTTGGCCAATCATCAGATGTAAATGTCCGTTTTGCGGATGGTGGTATTACTGATAATGTGCTGGTGATTGACGATAAAATGATTCAACCAATTGACCTCATGGCAAGCTTATTCATCAAGGCATTAGTGCTTCAATTTGAGGAAAAACTAAAAGGAAGGATGCATCGGATTGATTTTGCCAAGCATTTCAGTGATGAGTACAAGAAAATGCTGTTGGAACCAATTCAGTCGAAGGAACATTCAATAAAATTGCCAAAAATATCAGAAGATATTGATTTTTCTATTCCGTCTTAATCTGTTGTTTGGCAAGAAATACTCCTAAAGCCCTAATTCTTTGAGTTTTGAATCCAGGCAAGTGTGCTGACTGCCATCAGGCTTGGAAGTAGGGAGAGAAATGTGCCCCAATAAATCCCTGCATCCGAAAAGAAGAGCATCGCCCCAAGTGCATAGGCAAAAACAGAAATTGATCCCATTGGCACATTCCGAACCACCGAAAAAAGATAATCCGATTTATTACTCCAATGGATAACAATAAGCGATGAGGCAAGCCCTGCAGGAAACATAGCAATAACACCCGCCCAAAATGGGTTCATTGTCTCCGCAAGAAAGCACACAATCGAAATAAGAAAGCCTACAAACATTGCCCGAAGCAAAATACTGCCTCTGGAGTATTTCCTGGCACTGAATTTCTTCAAAGTCTTCTTGCGCAGGGCAAAATGTGCTATTAATGTCAAAACCAGATAGATGATAATACCCGCAGGCAGATGTGTATGCTTCAAAAGAACCAATGGCAAAGCAGCTAGAAACCATAAAATAGCACTGAGGGAAAAACAATAAAAGATAGTCCATCCTTTTGTTTTAAGAAGCTGATGAGAGTCGAAATATGCGGCAAGATGAACATAAATCAGTGGATAAAGCACTGCCAGTCCCAAGGCCGGTAAGGAAGCTGGAACGATATGCGCCACAGCTTGCGACGACTGACTATAGCCCAAAAAGAAATATCCCAGAATAATCGTCGTAGGAAGCGATAATATAAGCCCGGAATAGCGCTGAGGAACTTTTTCAGCAAGTACAGACAAGATAGCGATTAAACCTCCCCCAATCAGAAAGGAAGCAATAAGTTGGATTAATAGTTCTAGTGACACATTGTGATTTTTAGTGTTTTATCAAACAAGGACGTAATTTTTCGTAGCTATATCATCAAATATCATAACAAATTACTCATTATCAACGATATATAAGTCACTAATCTTTAATACAGCGCACCGAAAGACCGGCTGATTTTGGAATTCCGGAGCGGGACAATTCATCTTTATTGCTTAGCAAACCACGACTATAATAGGTATTCGTCTCCGATTCAGAATTTGTCCACCATCCACAACTGGAACCGGTACCGAGGAATAGCCCTACGCTATAGCTGCGCGAACCACTGGCTTGAGCATTAAAGCCGTAGGCATCGCTTCCATTTCCATTGTCATCCCAACCTTCAGTAGATTTTAAAGCAGCACCTTCGGTATCTTGATGACCATCAAAACGGATAAATTCTTTGAGTTCTTCCCATTCATTATCAGTAGGTAAGTGCCAACCGCTTGGGCATGCTTTTTCAGCAGCAGACAGCGTATATAAAGCGCCAAATTTCTCTAAATTACTCTCCTCACAAACACAAACTGCATCATGGAAACCCTCATCAGGTAGCGCTGCCCATTCGTCATCCGTTGAACCATTTTCATTTTCGTCAGTAACAGTAGGAATCGCAAAGCCATCAGGATAATGTTTCGTCCTCAGATTTTCTGCCATCCATGTTTTTGAACCAATAATCACAGTTTGATAAACATTGCCATCCCAATCTGACACTGTTGGTGCGGTTTCAATAATATGAACCTTTATTTCTTCCGATATTTTAAGGCCGGCATCACTTTCACAAACTGCCTTAAGCATATGATTTCCAAGCTCTAAATTAGTCGTATTCCATTCATAATCATAGGGCGATGTTGATAGCGTAGCCTCTTCCTCCCCATCAATATACAGAACAATATCTTTCACCAATCCTTCAGTAAATTCAGCCAATATACTTATATTCACGATCATTCCCTGAACGATTTCCTCATTATTCTCAGGCGTCAGGAAAGAGCAAATAAACACATCATTGTTTTCGATGAGTTCTATATTTATCGCATCGCTGCTTAGCACGCCTTCCAGGTTTTCGCACACTGCGGAAAGCTTATGCGGCCCAAGACCCAGATTTGATGTGTTCATACAACAAACAAATGGAGAAACTGATAATGAAGTAAATAGGGTATCATCCCATAATATTCGCACCGATTTTACAGTACCTTCTGTAAATTCCGACTCTACAAGAATATCGATTGTTGTTCCCAAAGGGATTTTGGCATCGGCCAGAGGCGTAACTATTGTGCACTCATAAATGACGCTTTCTTCATCTTCTGCGCACCCCATAAAAATCATGAATCCCAGCAATATAAAAATTACTCTTCGCATTGATACTACTTTTTTCATTTTGGGTTCTTTTTGGGTTTATTATAAAAATTGATTGCTGTTTTAATTCGATCAAGCCATAGTAAATCTCACGGAAAGCAGATACAAATCCCCAAATTTTAAAGCCAATGCCTTAAAAGCTCCCTTTTTATTATCGTTTTTCCTAAATCCAGCACTAATTTAGGAATTATTCTTTTCTAAACAAAAATAATTTTTATGTAGTTATTTGATGATCCGATTATTAAATCGACCTAAGAATGCCGCTTCTATATGGCTACGGGCATATTGAATGCAGATTTCATAGTTTCAAATACAAATTAGCCCACCAAATATTTTCTGAGCAAATAGGCTCATTTGCTCCATTGGAAATAAATCTCCGGATAGAGGCTTCACATCATTTCCTGTTTTCAATACCCTATTTTCAGCCCTATTGCTAAGAGAAATTTGCTCCACTTATCGGAAAGAGCAGAGCTTTTGCGTGCTGATCATCCCTCAGGAAACCTCTATTTTATGGCAAACAACAGAACATCAAATACTACATTCAAAGATGACAAATGACCGAAAGCCTCCAAATATCGCTCGTTGAAAGGGTGACTTTTCTGTTTCATTCGTGTTGTTTCTTTGTTTCTGAAGCGGATTTATAAATCGAAATCCATCATTAAAACACCTCTTCAACGCTCCCGAAAAGCCATTGAAACACTCTTGAAACTTCATAAATCAGGAAGGATAATTGGTGTAAAAAAAGGGGAGAAATATTTACTAATATTCAATTTATTATCAGAAATACTAAATAAAGTATAACTTTAGTAAAAACTCTTTTTTAGTTGAATTTAAAGTTATTAATTAAATTTTAGTACCAATAATTTAATAGACTGACAAACTGACATTTTAACTCTATTATTTTGTAATAAATTCTTTATATAACTCATTTAGAAACATTTAAAATAAAATGTAGGCCTATTTTCAGAATCTACCAACCAATATATATTATTTAAGCAAATTAGGCTTCATAAGACAGCGACAAAATACCGATCATTTGAGAATCTTCAAAACATAAGCAATGGCGGGAAACATAATTGCTTCCATGAAAAAGGCAAAGCATTTATGGAATTGTGGAAAATAAATTTGTATATTTGAAACGGTAGAACAAGTGCAATAGTGAAGCCCGGGGGATAATTTGCGGCTTTCCCCCCACCCTTCTAAAATTGTTTTGCCGGCTGCACATTCGAACCAACAGATTAGCTAACGAAAAAAACATTCAACTATGTTCACACAGAATGACATTCAGCAGATGGAAAAGCGCGGATCGAACCAAAACGATGTCGAACAACAAATTCAGCATTTTATCGATGGGTTCCCTTATGCGCAATTGGTAGCACCGGCAACACCGGGCAACGGATTAATTGTTTATAATGATGATGAAATTGAGAAACTGGAGACATTCTTCGATGAACAGCGCCAAAGTATTGATATATTAAAATTTGTACCTGCTTCCGGCGCAGCATCACGTATGTTTAAGCACTTATTCGAGTTTATGAGCACTTATGAAGCTACGAACGAAGACCTTCGTAAATTCAATAAAGATCAGGGATTTAATTCGGTACATTACTTTTTTGAGCATATACATGATTTCCCGTTTTTTGATGACCTTAAAAAGGTAATGGCGCGCAACAATCTCAATATTGAAGACCTGTTGAGAAGCAAAAACCTAGTACCCATACTCGAATACCTTCTTACAGACAAAGGCCTCTCTTATGCCAGTTTACCTAAGGGACTGCTAAAATTCCATTCCTACAAGCAACAACCACCGCGCATGAGCATTGAAGAGCATCTTGTGGAAGCCGCTGTCTATGCAGCATCCGCTGATGGTGTGGCACATATACACTTTACTGTTTCACCGGAACATCGTGGAAAATTCCTCGAAGCAATTGAGGCCACACGTCATATTTACGAGAAAAAATACAATATCCGCTTTGAAATAGCATTTAGCGAACAAAAACCATATACAGATACAATCGCTGTAGACCTTGATAATAAGCCATTTCGGGATACAAATGGAGAACTCCTTTTCCGTCCTGGCGGACATGGCGCACTGATCGAGAACCTCAACGAGATCAAAACGCCACTGGTGTTTATCAAGAATATCGATAATATCGTACCGGATAGCCTGAAACCGGAAACATTTCGTTATAAAAAGGTGATTGGCGGAGCTTTGCTCACCCATATCCAAAAAATCCATGCTTATCTAAATAAACTTATAAATGAGCAACTTAGCAATGAAACCCTCAATGAAATAGCCGATTATTGCAATAATACGCTCTTTATGAAGCTCGACGATTCCTTTGATGCAGCGAGTCCTGAAGAAAAAACCAAAGCACTTATCGACAAGCTGAATAGGCCTGTACGGGTTTGTGGTATGGTGAAGAATGAAGGTGAACCAGGAGGCGGTCCTTATCTGGTGAAGAATCAGAAAGGACATATTTCGCTACAAATTGTAGAATCGAGCCAAATGGATCAGAACAATCCCGAACAAATGGAGATGGTGAAAAATGCCACACATTTCAATCCTGTGGATCTTGTTTGTTATTTATATGATTATCAAGGAAATAAATTTGATTTAACCGAATTTGTTGATCCAATTACTGGATTTATTTCGCAAAAATCGAAAGATGGCCGCGATTTAAAAGCACAAGAATTACCCGGATTATGGAATGGAGCAATGGCACGTTGGATCACACTTTTTGTGGAAGCACCTATTATCACCTTTAATCCGGTGAAAACGGTGAATGATTTGTTGCGCAAGGAGCACCAAGCCGGCTAGTCGTGCTTGTCCATAATGCTCAATCTCATCGTTATTATTGGTTCTAAAAACAAACGGCGGGCTGAAAGCCCAATCTAATCTCCTACCGCAGGCACGGATTTGTAATCCGCGCCTTGTAAAATCTATTAATCCGATGAGCCAATTCATCGGATTAATTAATTATACAAACACAGCACGGGCTGAAAGCCCAAACCAATTCAACCCAAGGCACCGTTGGCGCGGATTTGTAATCCGTGCCCTTTATAAATATTACCCCCAAAAACCAAAACACGGGCTGAAAGCCCAAACCAATTCAACCCAAGGCAACGCCTTGGTTTATAAACCAATACAAAAACCAGCGCCCTGAAAGGGCAAATTAATCAGAAGTTTCCCCACCATTTTATACCGGACCTACAGCCCGCAATCGGTGTAATAACAATCATTAGCCCAAGGCGCTGCCTTAAGCTATTGTTATTTGGCCTTGCAGGCCGCATTTCGCGTCTAAGGATAAGAATTTGTAAGCCCTAATGCAAGCTATAAAACAATCCGCTGCCCATCCTCCACGAGCGTGGTATTCGGGAATTCCTCCCGGGCTTGTGCCAGTAATGGCGCTGCATCATGCTTATAGCGTGCTGATATATGCCCAATCAACAATTGTTCGCATTGGCAATTTTGCGCTATTTGTGCTGCTTGCCTCGATGTTGAATGGAATTTCTCCCGAGCCAGAGCCTCAAATCCATCACCAAAGGTTGCTTCATGGTAAAGTGAACGCACAACGCCTAAGTATGCAGGAAGCGCTTTAAAAACGCGCGTATCGCTGATATAAGCGTATGATGTAGGTTCCGGCGGCGGGCTGCTTATCTCTTCATTATAAAAAACTCGTCCATCAGGAGCTATATAATCGCTACCGGCCTTAATTGCCTTGATTTCAGGAATACTTAATTCGGGATGACGCCCTACAAATTCCTTAGAGATATTTCGCGCAAGCTGTTTCTCGCGAAAAACAAAACCACAGGTAGGAATTCTGTGCTCCAAGGGAATGCTCTCCACAGTCAATTTAGGAATATCCATAATAATTTGTGGAGCATTATAGCATAAAGGATGTAAGATATATTTATAGGCAAGCATTGATCCAGAAACCCTTATCTGAATATCAAGGATTTCCCGCAGGCTTTCATGCGCATAGATATGCAGGTCTTTTGTACGGCCCATCAGGTGCATACTGAACATCAAACCAATAAGGCCATAATAATGATCGCCATGCAGATGAGAGATAAAGACATGGTCTATCCTACTCATTTTCACATGATATGATTTTAAATGATATTGGGTTCCTTCGCCGCAATCGATCAGATAATTGATTTGCTCATGTTCAAGCACTTGCGCACTTAGCGCCCTTTCTTCTGTTGGGACAGCAGCACTACTGCCGAGTATATTCAGTATAAAAGCCATATGCAATACTATAAAAAAACCCCGGAAGAGAGCCTCCGGGGTTTTAAAATTATATGAAAAATGAAAAATAGAATTAGTCGTTACTTTCTTCTTTTTTCTCTTCAGTAGCTTCATTTTTCTCTTCAGCGACTTTGGTTTCCTCAGCAGCAGCAGGTGGTGTAGTACCAAGCTTACGCTTCGACATTGCTTCGAGTTTCGCGCGTTCTTCTGTTTGCATTTCTTCTTTCAGATTTGCAAGAGCTTCAAGGTCACCGAGGGTTGTTTTTTCAAGGCTATCTTTGAGACGCTTGACATTACCCTTAGTTGATTTATCCTTGCTAACCACTTTCGAACGTTCTTCACGTTTTTGGGCTGCTTGTGCATCTTGGAAGATACGGCTATGCGAAAGGATGATTTTCTTATTTTCCTTATTGAATTCAATTACTTTAAATTCAAGGGTTTCATCCATTTTAGCAGTCGTATTGTCTTCTTTTTGCATATGGCGTGTTGGTGCAAAACCTTCCACTCCATAAGGCAATGTTACAACAGCACCTTTTTCGTTAATTGTATTGATTGTACCCTGATGTAATGAACCTACAGAGAAAACAGTTTCGAATACATCCCATGGGTTTTCTTCGAGTTGTTTATGACCAAGGCTGAGGCGACGGTTGTCAACATCAACATCAAGAACAATCACTTCAATTTGCTCACCAATTTTTGTGAATTCAGCAGGATGTTTAATTTTCTTGCTCCACGAAAGATCGGAGATATGGATCAGGCCATCAACGCCTTCTTCGAGTTCAACAAAGATACCGAAGTTGGTGAAATTACGAACAGTAGCAGTATGACGGCTATTGCTTGGATATTTTTCTTTGATGTCTTTCCATGGATCAGGAATGAGTTGTTTCATACCGAGCGACATTTTGCGCTCTTCACGATCGAGTGTTAAGATAACAGCTTCAACTTCATCGCCAACTTTCAGGAAGTCCTGAGCAGTGCGTAGATGTTGTGACCATGACATTTCAGAAACGTGGATCAGACCTTCAACGCCGGGAGCAATTTCGATAAATGCACCATAATCAGCAATAACAACCACTTTGCCTTTTACTTTATCGCCTACTTTTAGGTTTTCGTCGAGGGCATCCCATGGATGAGGAGTTAATTGCTTAAGACCAAGGGCGATACGTTTTTTGTTGTCGTCGAAATCGAGGATAACCACATTAATTTTCTGGTCGAGTTCAACAATTTCTTCAGGATGGTTGATACGTCCCCAGCTAAGGTCAGTGATGTGGATAAGGCCATCAACACCGCCAAGGTCGATAAATACACCATAAGAGGTGATATTTTTAACAGTACCTTCGAGTACTTGACCTTTTTCCAGTTTAGCGATAATTTCCGCTTTTTGGGCTTCGAGTTCGTCTTCAATAAGTGCTTTATGCGAAACAACCACGTTTTTATACTCATGGTTAATTTTCACCACTTTGAATTCCATTGTTTTACCTACGTAGATATCGTAATCGCGGATAGGTTTCACATCAATTTGTGATCCAGGGAGGAAAGCTTCGATACCGAAAACATCCACAACCAAACCACCTTTTGTACGCCATTTAACAAAACCTTTAATGATTTCGTCGTTATCGTATGCATTATTGATGCGTTCCCACGAACGTAATGTACGTGCTTTTTTATGTGAAAGAACCAATTGACCTGAGCCATCTTCCTGGCTTTCAACATAAACCTCAATATCATCACCCGGATTAAGTTCTTCACGGTAACGTAATTCCGATAATGGAATAACACCATCTGATTTGTATCCAATATTCACGACAACCTCGCGAGAGGATACAGATACGATTTTACCGTCAATTACTTCATGATCAGTAATTTCACTAAGGGTTTTGTCATAAACGCTTTCGAGTTTTTCACGCTCTTCCTTAGAATAATTTTCCTGTTTTTTTCCAATGGAATCCCAGTCAAATGCTTCTGGTTCTGCGTAAACAACTTTTTTTGGAGTTTCAGCCTGAGGCTGTTCTTCTACTTTTTCCGTGTCAGGGCTGACAGGATTTTCTTGTTCGCTCATTCGTTAAATTTCGTTGTGGCAACCCGTGCCGATGAAAATGATTAATAAATTGATTTATAGTTCATTGTCCAAAACACAATATTATTTGTGAATTGGGCTGCAAAAATACAGTTTTTTCTTAAAAATCAAACGATTTTCCAGAATAAAAACACTTGATTAACTGTTTTTTACTCAATATCATCCAAGAAACCATCAACATAATTTATCCCGAAACACGAACCAAAGCAGATATTGTGCGGATTAATGAGCAAGCACGATAAAAAAATTCTCCCTATTTCGCCAATTGTTTCTGCTCCGGCAAATAAAATTTCTTGTTGAACTTCAGCTTTACAGCCGGAATCATTCCGATTTCTATTTCCACTTCAAACATTTTGATTTTACCGATTTTCATAGTCGATTGCAATGAGGATACTTTAAAAAGGGATTTCAATATCAGGCGAATCATTTTATTGTCTTTGGTACGCTCCAGCAATTCTTCCTTTTTTCCTTCACTGACGGTTTCCAGAAAAACATAATGACTGATCACTTTTGGTGGCAGGCTCAGCTCCAGTTCGATTTCATCGAGCTCAAAACCAGCTTCTTTAATCAATAAGGAAGCATTGGCCACTTCCTCAAAAATAGCTTTAAGCTTGTCTGTTTTTTTGATTTGATGCTTTATAATCATTAGTCAGGCAAACCAATAAATCCAAAACCCGTAGTTCAAAAATTACCGCCTATATTGACTTTGGCTAGTTAGTATGATCAAATAAAGAAAAGCACTTTGTTTCCTAAACAAAAATTGTATTTTTGTTTAGGAAACAATTAACCTTACCCAATTTATTAATCAGGCAATCACAGATAATAATACCCTTGATACAAATAGCAGGACAATAGTTGTTTTCCCAAACCCAGCTGACCAAAAAGTTACATTAAAGGGGCTATATTCTGGCGACATTATTTATATCTTCAATATGAATATGGAAATTGAGTTACAATCGTATCATAATGAAATTGACATTAAACATTTGCTTCCCGGATATTATATTATTGCCGTACAAGACATCAATAAAATTTTTGTAAACCGTCAGATCCTTCAAATTCAGAGACCATAATTATGAACACATCAAAAATTGCAATCAAAACCAACTTCCTTATCATACTGTATTTGCTCAGCATAAATTTATTCAGCCAGCATACATATTGGTTGAACCCTGTGCTGCAAGGACAGAAAATGAATGATATTGCCTTCTTTGATGAACAAACCGGACTGGCCTGTGGTGAATGGGGTCAGATTTATCGTACTGGAAATGGCGGCAGAAATTGGGAGATGGTTTTCAATGATAGGATTAACAGCATCAGCGAAATCAACATCATTGATCCGCAACAAGCGTTCCTGAAAAAGGGAGACGGCACCATAATCCATACCTCAGACAGAGGCAGGTACTGGGCAAAAAGCTGCCAGATAGCCGACAGCTTCAGCATTCAATCCTTGCAAATGCTGAACGAAAACAACGGCCACATGGTGTGCCGGAACAAAGGCACGGGCGAATATAGTTTTTGGAAAACACAGGATGCCGCAAAAAACTGGGAAACTATTAACAACAGCATTTTTAAAGAAGGAAAAACCATTGCTTCCTTTTCGTTTAGCGATATAAAAAATGGCTTTCTGATCCTGCAAGACCCTGATGAATTCATATCCTCGCATATTTATAAAACCAATGATTCGGGAATTACATTTCAACATCTGAGCAATTCATATTTTACCGACGAATCATACCGTAAAATATACTTCCTGAAAGACAGCAGCATTATTTTAATATCCGAAAAAGTATCCTTTAAAGGGGGGAGCCACTCCCCCTCCTGGCACCGAAGCAATATAAAGCACAGCACGGATTCAGGCTATAGCTGGACAACTGTGCTGGCCAACGTAGAAGTAGCATACAGCCGGATAGAAAGTCACAATGATTCCATATTGTACTTATTTGGTTCATGTCCGGCAGACGGAGGCAATGGGTGTACAAATTTATTGATATGGAATTCAACAGATTATGGCCAAAGCTGGCAAACATGTAATTCCAATCCCCAATTATTCAGTTATGGCTATGAAATACCAAAAACCCTTTGTCTGGGGATACGTGATCACAAGCATGCAATAGCACTGGTAGAAGGATCGGGGAAATATTTCTTTGATACGGAAAGCCCCTATTGCCTCATCGAAACCCAAAACAGAACCGATTGGCAGCCGGTCTCCGAATATTTTGACAGTTTTAGCAGTACACTTTTTTTAAATAAAAAAATGTATATCTCTTGTGCTAGCCACCTGCTCAACTATACAATTGGCAGCCAATTTAACCCAACGGAAGTACTTAAAACAGATGGAAACATTACGAAAGCTTGTGCCTATAAAAATGAAAAGGCCTGTTGGATCAGCCGCAAGGCAAATGCACGGTCGAATATTTATTTTACGAAAGATAATGGCAGCCAATTTGATTCCATTGTTTCCAATAGTATTTTAATGCCAACAGATATGAGCTTTTCCGGTGCAAAGCATGTATTTGTTTTCAAAAACTGGCAAGGCTATGACATTCCCATGTCCCTTTACTTAATAGACCTTGAGAACAAAAACATTCAAAGCCTTGAAATCCCTGTCGATCCTGAATCCTATCAGGTAAATAGTATGGCGGCTATGCCCGAAGCTCTTTTTCTTTTTGGGCGTGATGGCAACAAGCAAGGCTATTATAAATCAGGAGACATGGCAGGATCCTGGGAATTCCACGAACTGGAATTAGATTGGGCCAGAAAAGGTTTTGTTGTAAACGACAGCCTAATGCTCATTGAAGAAGTTAGTACAGATGATGTTACAGGAGCCGTTTTTTCAAGGCTTTGGAAAGTTGATCATACCCACAATGAGCTGGCTGAAATTATTTATGAAAACAATACATCAGCCCGGATTATTGATGTAGCCATAGATCCGAAGGGCGTATTGTATATCCTGCTCAAACAGTATGATAAATCATGGATAGCCCTAACAAACGAATTGGGAAAAATGGCAAAACACTGTCCCCTCCCTTTGCTTGATGGCATAACTGCTGACCCTGAAGAAGGAGGATGGGCTTTTGGACATTCGGGCAGGCTACTATATATCGGGCTGGATAATCCGGTTTATGTTGCGCCCATTGAACATGAGGAAGAAGTTGGTTTTACAGTGATTGGAAATCCTTTTTCCGACAAAATCAATATTGAGCTAAATAAAGGAATCACCAAGACATGCACAATTCGCTTATTCGATGCTAGCGGCCGGAAACTTTTTGAAAGTACCTATTCCTCCAACAATAGGCAAATAACGATTTCAAATCCAACAAAAAGCTTAAAAGCCGGGATATATTTTATCTCAATAAAATCAGGGCAAACGCAGGAAACCAAGAGAATAATAAAACTCTAGAACTATATAAATCTCTGAAAAAAAAGCAGTTGCCCGCTTGTTTTTCGGAATAGACATAGTTAAAAATTCTCCCTATTCCGCCAATTGTTTCTGCTCCGGTAAATGAAATTTCTTGTTGAACTTCAGCTTTACAGCCGGAATCATTCCTATTTCGTGCTGGCAAGAAAAACCCTCTTTTTCTATTGACATACCACCAAAAGTACTGATTTCAGAGCTACGATATAAATAATTAGAAACAGAGAACAAAGAGCGTGATTAATAAATAGAATAGATGATTTTAATACAAAATTATCTAGCTAAACATTGGATAAAGACACAACTACCCCTAACAATTATTTGTATTTATATGATAATCAAATGTTTATTAGGCCGCTTTGTTGTCTAGCCATTTTGCTTCTGTTAAACGTTTTATTGATAAAAGACAGTCTCCTGTTTTTTTTTAGGTTATAAGCGCAAATTGAAAGTCCAATATGCCTTAAAAAATGTTCTCGCCCTTTATCTGGTCATCTATTTAAACCCCTGTTTTATAGTTCATTGTCCAAAACACAATATTATTTGTGAATTGGGCTGCAAAAGTACAGTTTTTTCTTGAATGAAAAGCACTTAAGACAAATAATTCACCAATTTTTTAGGCAAATATGAACTGATCTATTGAAACCTTCGGGAAATAGTGCTGTTTGATTTAGATTTTTATAAACTTAACTGTTAATAATACCTTATTGACCCAAAACCTCGAAATTACAGGCCTATAGTGCAAAGCTTAAAGACAAATATGTTGAACCCGGAATATGCTTTAGAAAATTTATTACGCAATAATACTACTTTTGGATTAATAATTTATTGGATAAAGAAGAGTATTTTCCATTGCTTAAATTATAGAAATACACCCCATCAGGCAATCTTGTCCCGTTTCTGCCGCTCCCGTTCCAATCAATGCTTTCTTTTCCCTGGCAGGGGATTGAAATAAGATTTCTGCCTTTTAAATCATAAATATTGATAAAGGCATTCTCATAATTATCTTGTCCATATATCTTGAATGTGGCGTTTTCTGACATAGGATTGGGGCTCACATTTAAAATATTCTCAATATTTTGATAATCATGAACATGGGTAATAGTTGAATCCAATTCATGGAAGTACGTTTCTGTAAAAGTTTTGCCGTAATCACTACTATGATCAATATAAAGCCATATATGCTGCCAATCCGGACTAAATGTCCCCCTAAATCTATAAAAACTTCCGTCTTCCCGTCCAGCAGTAAAATGGTAGCCCCAACTAAATACATGACAGTAATCAGATTCAAAATGCTTGGTCCAATTCTTTCCCGAATCAGAGCTGTAGTATATATGATAATGAAGATCCATTGTCCAGGCTATCAAATACAGTTCCCCTTCAACAGCACCTCTGGTAATTTCCGGATGCTGACCGCTTGGAGACCAATAGACCATAGCACTATCTAAATCACTGTAAGTAAAGGATCTAGCTGAATCATCGCTATATGCTAATAAATAAGTAAAGGGAGGGCTAACATATTTAGACAACCCATATACAACGCCGGTTTTATTACCAACTTCAAGCCCAAACTTAACACTGTCTCTTATTTTATCAAAACTATAACCAAAATCTATGCTTTTCCAACATGTTCCTTCATTATTATTTAAGTTTCGATATATTTCACCAGCTTTAAAGCCTGTAGCATAACTTGAGTTTCCATAGAAATTATTTATATTATTCCAGTTCCTACCATAATCGCTACTCATCCATAATTCACTACCAGTAGAATTATACAATACACCATCCTGTGCATCCCCTATTATTGTTCCTATTTCCATTTGGCCAACAGGCATCTGATCAGTTCCTTCATAATGCAGGCTCAATGTTTTACCATAATCCGTTGAATGAAAGATGCCCGTGTGTTGCTTCCCTGTAATATCCAAATAGAGTCCTATTTTAACATAAATCTCTCCCGCCTGTGTTCCGCGGGTAATTTGAGCGTGCAATGCTCCAAATAATGAGAGGCTGATAATAAGGAGTAATAAGATTTTGTTTTTCATAATACTACTTTTGAATTAATAATTTATTGGATAAAGAAGAGTATTTTCCATTGCTTAAATTATAGAAATACACTCCATCGGGGTTGATTCTTGTATAAAGCATATTTCTCATAATACTGTCAAAAATAGTTATTACTATTGAAAATTGGCAAATATTTATAAGAAAAAAGATGCAAACATTCAATCCCGCCGGGATTGGCTTGAAACAGATAAAAGCACCTGAACAGATTCACCATTGCCGGCGCGATTTTGTAATTCGCAGCTCGGAACCAAAATCCTTCAAAAACAGCCTATTCCATACGTGGATCGGGGCGTAGGTGCATTAAAGCCATTTTTTGCACTTCCATTATTGGATAGCTGAATTCTTCAACAATTCGCCCATATAATAGATAAATACCATATCCTTTAAATGGCCAATTTTTTAATACCGGCGGAAAATGAACGCTATCGAATAATTGACCATGTACATCAACAAATGTAGCGAAATGCATCATCTCGCTACGTATGGTTTTTACGTACTTCAATGCCACCAAACGACCGAGCATACGCACATTCTGTCCGATATTATTATTCATATCCCCTGCCATTATTTCGCCCCGAAAATTCGTTTTCAACAAATCAAACATACTACTGCTCACAGGAAATCCCAATAATTCCATTTCATCATAAGCATCGGCAAGGGCATCCGATTTTAAAGGCGGCAAACGATAGCTGCGGGCAGGGGTTTTAAACAATTCCGGCGCAGAGGCTTTTGGGCTTTTGCCCGAATGCTGCATATGCATCATCCAAAGTAATTGAGGCTTTGGTGTCCCCGTAAAACGAAATGCCCCGCATCGGATTAAGAGGATCATTTGTTCCTTTCCGGCAGGAATACGAGACATAAAATCGTCGAGACTGTGAAAACTACCATTTTTTTTTCGTTCAGATACAAGCATATGGCTCAGTCCCTGCTCCAGGCTTTTCAGATGCGTAAAACCAACATAAACAGTGCTTCCATGCAATGAATTCAGTTGCTCGGAATGATTCACACAAGGCGCTTCCACCCTGCCGCCCAATCGTTGAAACTCATTGAAATACACCCAGGAATGATAAAATCCGCCAAAATTATTAAGCACTGCCGTCATAAATTCCAAGGGATAATGAGCCTTTAAATAGAGGCTTTGAAAGCTCTCCACAGCATAGGAAGCAGAATGCGCTTTACTAAAAGAATAGCCCGCAAAAGACTCGATTTGCCGCCATACTTCTTTGGTGATCTGTTCCGGTCTGCCTTTTTCACGGCTTTTGGCAAAAAAGCGTTCAATTATCTTTTGAAATTCCGTTTTACTCCGATATTTGCCACTCATTGCGCGCCTCAGCACATCAGCATCGGTAAGGTCGAGACCTGCATAATGATGGCAGACCTTTAAAACATCCTCCTGATACACCATCACGCCATAGGTTTCGCCAAGCTGTTCTTTCATCACCGGATGGAGGTACTCAATCTGTTCGGGATGGTGAAAACGCTTGATATATTCCTTCATCATACCCGAACGCGCCACACCCGGACGAATAATAGAACTGGCAGCCACAAGGGTGATATAATCGCTGCAATGAAGCTTTTTGAGCAATCCCCTCATTGCCGGGCTTTCGATATAAAAACAGCCTATGGTTTCCCCATTGCGCAGCAGAGATAAAGCCCTTTCGTTGCGCTTAATATCCTTAACATTATGAATATCAATAGATTCTCCCCTTGTTGCTGCAATAAGCTCTACAGCATCACGAATATGGCCAATGCCGCGCTGACTTAAAATATCAATTTTCTCAAAACCAATACTTTCAGCAAGGTACATATCCCATTGCACCGTTGGAAAACCCTTTGGAGGCATATCAAGAGCACCATAATAGGTAATTGGCTTTTCAGAAATAAGCACACCACCTGCGTGGATGCTGCGGATATTTGGAAAATCTGCCAACTTTTGAGCAATGCGATGGATCTTGAAATTGATTTCTGTTTTCGCCAAAGGATCATCAGGCTGCTCCACAAGACGGTCAATTTCGTTCTTTGGAAGCCCGTAGACCTTCCCTAGTTCACGATAGATGGATTTACTTCTAAATGTAGAATTAACGCCCAGAAGAGCCGCATGAGAGGCACCATAAGTCCTGAAAATATAATCCAAAACTTCATCGCGTTCTTTCCAGCTATAGTCGATATCAAAATCCGGTGGACTCGAACGAGCCTTATTAATAAAACGCTCAAAATACAGATCCAGCTCAATGGGATCCACATCTGTAATGCGCAGGCAATAAGCAACAATGCTATTGGCACCGGAACCACGTCCAACATGATAAAAACCACGCTTCATAGAAAAACTGATGATGTCGTGGGTAATTAGAAAATATGCAGAAAATCCCAACTGATGAATGACTTCCAGCTCCTTATAGGCTCGATCAGTGGCTATTTTAGCATCGCTTCCATAGCGTTCTATCAGCCCTTTATCGAGATATGATTTTAATAATTGATAATCGCCCCTGGTCGATGAAGTAAAGCATTTTTTATTCTTTAGGCCATAATTATCAAAGTGAAACCCAAGTTTTTCACAAAAACGCTGCGTATTCTCGAATAGGTAAGGAAAGGCGCTAAAACGCTTTTTCAATTCCTTTTCAGGCAGAAAAGAAGCATCGGGGCTTGCCAGTTGCTCCTCATTTAATTTGCTAAGCAGCGTATTTTTATCGATTGCCCTAAGGTGCTTATGTAGCTCAAAATCTTCAGCAGCAGCAAAACAAACCGGATGCAGGATTAACTGCTTTTGTTTTGGGATATGTGCATATTTAAACTGAAGGAAATTCAGTTGCTTTTCCTGCACAGCTGCATATTCATCTGCACGATAATCAATTGGAAAAGAATGCAATGGATAAATAAAACGCACATAAGGCATATAGGGAGCGCGCTCAGGAAGTGGTGTTTTCGTAAGATTATGTTTGCTCAGAAATTGGTTTAAGGCATGAAAACCATGCTCATTTTCAGCGATCCCAATATATTTTTGTTCGTCTTTGATATGAAAATCGATCCCGGCAATTATCCTAATTCCTTCATTTTGAGCGTGTCGGTAAACATCGAGTACCGCGGTAGAATTATTGATATCAGTTATTGCCAGACAGCCCACAGCAGATTCATTCGCCTTAGTAATAAGGAGTTCCGGCGACATTATTCCATAGCGCAGGCTAAAATATGTATGGCAGTTTAAAAACATTTTTCCGATTTCAAAAGAAGCAGCTTTTAAATTTTCAAAGTTTAAAACTTTGGAAAGTTAAAAGCTGCTACTTCACTCGGGTACGAAGCAATTGCTGTCCTTCAATAAAAGCCTCCAACAAATCGCCCTGTTTTATCGGGCCAACGCCCTGAGGGGTTCCCGTGAAGATAAGGTCGCCCATTTTTAGGGTGATAAATTGCGATACATAGGCAATAATCTTATCAAAGCTAAAAATCATATCGGTAGAATTGCCTGCTTGTCGGTTTTCGCCATTGATGTTCAATCGAAATCGGATTCCATCCACTAAATTCAATGTCTCTTTAGGCACAAACTCACCAAGTGGCGCAGCGCCATCAAAAGCTTTTGCTATTTCCCAAGGCAATCCTGCTTTCTTACATTCCTGTTGCAAATCCCTGGCAGTAAGATCAATACCAATACCTATTTCCTCATAATAGCGATGTGCAAATTCCTCCTGAATATGTTTGCCATTGCGACAAATTTTGAGCACCAATTCGGCTTCAAAATGGACATCCTTACTGTATTCAGGATAATAGAAAGGCCTGTTTTTCAATAACAAAGAGGTTTCCGGTTTCAGAAAAAAAACAGGCTTCGCGGGTAGAGGATTATTCAGTTCTTTGGCATGTTCTGCATAATTGCGGCCGATACAAATTATTTTCATATGCTTTTGAATTAAGAGATTGCAAAATTAGGGCACAGCTGCACGCATTTGCGGCAATTTACGCAAAGCGATTTACTGATTTGAATTGATTCATTACTAAAAAAGAGAGCGTTAAAACTACAGGCATCGATACATATGCCGCATTGATTGCATAAAAGTACATCAAGCACAGGAAAAGAACAAATACACTTTATGGCAGACCTTCTTTTTTGCATTAGAGGAACAGGCCTATCTCCCGGATACATAGGTGCTTCACATTCAGGACATAAACCCTTTTCTTCTTTTTGAGTGGGCACAAATTCAATATATCCACAGCAAGCGCAAAACACAAAGGTCCTTGGCATTATCCAATACTTTTTAAACGTCTTGAAAAATAGCGCATCCCATCAAAATCACTGAGATAGAGCTCATCATTCTGGAGCATTTTCTCAATAAGGGCGTATTTTTCATTATTATCTTTCAAGAATTTGATCAAGGCATCCTCCCTCATTGGATGCACAGCAGTAATAGCAAGAATATCGTTGCGTAGATCACCGGTAGAAGAAAATTCATTGCCCTCGTAGCCTGTTAATAATTCCGTTTTCAATCCGGCAGCCACAAAAAGATTATAGGCCATATTGAGTTGTTCCTCTGAAGCAGGCCTTGCTTCAGGAATTGCTGTTGGCCTTGTTGGCACGGATATATAGGCTTTAAAAGGCTTCAAGGTTTTTAGTTCCTGAGCCAATATCGACAATTCTTCACGGGCTGTATTAAAATCTTTAATCAACATTGATTCGGTGATTAATTTGCCTTGATAAACCTCGGCAAAACGTTTCATCGCCTTATGATGTTCCTCAAAATTTAGGCCTTTTACGGGTCGATCCACTTTATGCCAAACGCTTTCGATTGCCGCATCGAGCTTAAGCGAAACAAGGTCAAATGCCAATAGTTCCCGGAAAACATCATCGTTGGTTAATAGGGTCGCATTCGTAATAATGGCCAAAGGCACGCCAAATTCCTGCAAAGCACTTCGGATTTCGTTCAAGTGAATATCCAGCGTAGGCTCGCCATCAGGAACAATCGTTAGATAGTCTACCCTTTCATTTTTCGCTTTTACAGCCTCCATTTTCTGTTTTACATCCCGATATACCTCTTCCGGACTATAAAATTCCCTTCGTTCTTTGCTCATACGGCATTCTCGGCCAAGCTGGCAATAAACGCATGAAAATGAGCAAATTTTGATTTCCGGGGGTATGGTATTTATGCCAATACTCCTGCCTAAACGGCGCGATGGCACTGGGCCAAAAGCGATGCTATTCATTTCAAAAAATCTTAAAAATTAGTTATTGGTTCACCGGATAGAAAATCTTTGTTTCCCAGCGGCTTGTGTCTGGTTCCGTTGCAGGGTCGGTGGCATAAACTTCCCAAGGGGGCCCGCTCCACTTTAGTTTGTTATTCCTGATGTATTTTTGGATTTTTGAATGCGTGTTCAATAGTGATGTATAGGGTCCAAAATGGCTTGCAGAAACGACATTCCCTGAAGGGATATTAACCATATGAATACTCTCGGTTCCTTCAAGCATTTTATCCACAGGATATCCTACTTCAAAAACAATTTTTCTTCTCGGGTCATATCGATAAAAGACACAATAGGGTGGGCCATTAATTTCGGCACCTTGCGCATTGACATAATCAGCCATTTTTTGGTATAAATCGGCCTGAACCACTTGCAATTGATCAAAGGAAGCCGAATCGAGCATGGAAATCCCCTGAACGGCATCAATATTCCCTTTTTGAATGCGAACGCCATCACCAAATTGCTCAGAAATAAATGTGAGGTTGATTAAACCATCATCAAGGAACTCCTTAATTTTCCCTTTTAGAATCAAACCCATAAAACGTTCCAGAGGGTACGAAAGATCCTGAAGGAAAGTCCATTGAACAAATGTACTATCATTTTCGGGGCGAATATGAAAAAGCATCGAGCCTTCGGTATTATCACCAAAAAGCACTTTAAACTTCAGGAATTCATTCACTTTTGTTTCCACAATTTCCATACTGCCAGTGCCAAGATTCGGACTAGTCCATTGGCAAATTGCCCCTATTCCGCTTTTTCTGCCTTTATAGCTCATCATCATATTTGGATCAGTCTCCATAAAGGGTGACCATGGCTCCCAATTTTTCAGGATATTAATCTGACGATAGAGAACATTCGGTTCAGCAGTAGTCATTTTTACAGCCCGAACCTGCAATTGCGAAGGCAGGAATGCCGCACTAAGAAAAAAGAGGGCAAGTAGTATCAGTACAGCGGAAATAGTAATCTTTAAAACTTTCATATACAATATTTTAATAATCTATACTAAAGCATTACTTTAACTTAAGAAACACTTATTAAAGCATCATCAGGAATAAAAACGCGAAACACACTGCCTTCATTTGGGGCAGAAATAACGCTAATTCCAAATTGATGTGCATCCAATATTTTTTTAATAATCCCCAAACCGAGGCCGCTTCCTTTTTCTCCGGCAGTTCCTAATTTTGTGATTTCCCGACCTTCTGTTTTAAATAATTTTCGACGCATTTCCTCGGGCATCCCAGTCCCGGAATCGCGACATTCGATAAATAGGCCATCCTCACTGCGCTTGCTTTCAAAACTTATTTTCCCTCCGGCGGGAGTAAATTTTACAGCATTTCCCAATAGATTATTAAAAACCTGCCTGAGAAGGGCAGCATCTGCACGCAGTTTTATTGAGTCATCAATCTGAATATGAAACTCAATATTTTTGCCTTGAATTGCAGAGACATAGCTTTGATAAGTCCTTTTGAGGAGCTTATCGAGCTCAACATCAGAAAGGTCCATACGGAAATTACCCAATTGCACATTCGACCAATGATATAATTTCGAGTTATAATCGAGCAAATGCTCCAATTCCGAGTTCATATCGTGCAAATACTCGTTAATGGCTTCGCTTGTAAGCTCATTATTTTTAGCACTTTCCAGAGCAAGAAGGGTTAATCCGTGCAATGCCGCTATTGGTGACCTAAGGTCATGCGAGACCATGCTTACAAATTGGTCTTTAAACTTCAATACATTCCGAATTGCCGCCTCTGCTTTTTCAATACGTTCGTAATCAAGGGCTTGCCTGCGAGCTTTTTGAATAACATCTGCGCTGTCCAAAATACTTGATTGAGGCCTCTCAAGGCATAAAAGCATTTTTCCATCAATCTTAAGAGCTTGGGCCTGAATTAAATACTGGCTTCCATCCTGCGCTTCTTCTGTCCAAGGGCCGGACATAATCCGACCATTTTTTGGGTCATTCCAGAGTTCGGAGGCTTCCAGCATAAAAATTTCGAGAAAGGGAAAGAGGTCAGCAATATTCTGAAGACAGCCTTGAAAATCAGCATCGGGTCTTAACTTGACCAGCCAATCGGGCATCTTGCCCAATGCCTCAAAATAGAGTCCGCCTTTCCATGCCATGCACGCCATTTCAAGACTTGCCAGGAGGTGATCGAACTTAGGAAATCCTTTATTATCAAGGCTATATGACTTCATTACTTTTTCATTAATCTTCTGAACCAAGGGTCGCAATTCTTCTACTTCAGCGCTTACATCTGTTATAGTAATTTCGATTGTATTTTTATTGGAACAAGAAAAAGTACAATCAAAATAAGCTCCATCTATAAGCTCAATGCGTGCAAGTTTAAGGATTTTTTTTTGAAATGGGAAGATTCCTACAAAAACCGGATGCACTTCTTCCAAGGGCATTTCTTTTTTAATCGTCGGAAAAAGATCTGCATTCATTGTAAAATCCAGAACACGCCCCTGAATGTCACATAAAATAAAAGCTATAGGTTGTGAAGTATTCATATGCAATAAAAAAAACAGATAAAAGACAAGCGCAACTACTTCTGCTCAAGGATCATACGCCCTAATTCTTTAAAAGCATGTTCTACATCATCGCCGGTTTTGGCACTAGTCAGAATAATTGGCCAGCCTTCTTCTTCTAATTTTTTGATATCGTCGCTCGTCACTTCCCACTCATCAACAAGGTCTGATTTATTCACTAGGCCAATAAAATGCAGGTTTCCGGCATGTTCATCCATTAAGCCTTTGAGTTTTTTGGCAATTTCAATCGTATTTCTTCTTGTGCCATCAATCACAAATAAACAAGCAGCGGCACCGCTCAGGTATTGCGGTTTTATTTGCTGATAATCATCTTCTCCATGGATATCCCACAAAACCAGGTTTAACTGAAAATCTCCCAAAGTGAGTATTTTCTGGTCAATCTTTACTCCTATGGTTGAGAAATATTTTTCACTAAAAATACTTTTCACAAAGCGCTGCACCAAACTGGTTTTTCCAACAGCATAAGCGCCGAGCAAACATACTTTTTTCTTAATCATCTTACTTTTCTTTTATGCGATAATCCAAGACAAAATTAACCATCCTTGGTGGATATCGTTGCATCGAATCAGGATTTATTTCATTGAAGAAGAGGAAAGCCTCATCAAAGCCATTTTGCTGAAGATAAGCCCGAACATTCTCCCTGCGCTGCATTGCAAAGCGTTTGTTTTCTTGCGCATCACCAATGGTATCTTGCGAAACGCTCAGGTCCAGTGCAATAGAATGCCAACCCTTTTGACTGTAATGCAGTGCCTTATCGAACACCAACATCAAACTATCAAGGCTTTGCTTCTGGATGTTGCTTAAGGTCGAAACAGCAAAATCGAACTTTATATGCAAAAATTTGATTTCCTGCGCCAAAAGGATCAGGCTATCGAGATAAATATCATGCACTTCAGCAATTCGTGTATCCACACCGGGAATTAATTCGGCACTATTTAGAAAATGATTACGCCACTGGGCACTGCATGAGCCTTTCGCTCTTAATTGCCCCTTATGGAAACTCAAAACTATGGTTTCAGGCGGATTTAATTTCAGGCAGGCGCGCTTATATATTATTGCCGAATCGAGGCTAATAAAAGGAATAAAACGAAGCTCAACATCAAAAGCCTGTTTCAATTGATCAGACACAGTATCAGATGCCAAAGGATCTTTCAGCACTTTGAGCAGATCGGAACGATTGCTGTAATCAGCCTGCACCAACTCAATTCCATGTTGATTATCAAGATCTTTCAGCAATTTTTGCCATTGTTTGCCCTTTTGCCAATAGAAGTAGCTTAAGAACAAAACAAGGAGTATGGCTAGGGAAGCAATTGCATAAATTGGCCCTTTCTTTTTCTTCTTTGCTTTTTTGCCTTTCTTCACCAAACAGTCTTCTAGAACAGGAAAAGCATCTTCAAAAGCCGAGGTATCGCCATTAAAATCCTTTAATTTTAGGGCAAACATCCTATGAATGCTTTCGAGATTTGTATGCAGCATATCACGCAGTTCGCTTTGGATTTCCCCCTGCACAACAATGGCCAGATAAGCAAAAGGCCCTTGCTCGATCAATACACTTAAATCACCGAGACGAATACTATCGAGGCCTTCCCTGTCGTCGATCTCCCCTTTAAAAGAATCTTTAACGAAATCCTGTATTGCTGTGAGCATTCCTGAAACCATATCGGCACTATCAAAGCTGCCGCTTTCGTCTTCCGCCTGATTGAGCAGCAAACCGGTTTCCCTATGGATTAAAAAAACATATTTGACCCGGTACTGCATTCCGTTTAGGAGCACCAATTCGGCATAAGATTTACCACTCATTGCCGCTTGCACCCTCCAGGAAATCCTACGAAATGAAAAAGCTGTTTCGAGGGTTTCATTAAGTCCCTCGAGCATTTTTCGAAATGTTTCACTGATTGATCGCCTGATTGCCGGCCCCATTACAGGAAAAAGGGCATCGGCCAAAGCCTCAGGATTATCGCGCACGCTGGAATAGATCGCACTTTCGATTAATGGCAAAAGGGCCTGAGTAAGCTCTTCATCCTGCTTCAGGCGCTGCTCCACAGCCAATGGAAGCACCTCCGCCAGACTTTGTGCACGAGCATCTTTCTGTCGCAACCATTCATACAGCTTCTGCAATTCATCATGCTTCAGGCCTGTACATAAGACTCTGAGTTCATCCAGTTGCTGTTGGGACGGCTTATTCTCTATGGGAGGAATGTCCTGCATTATTGAGCTGCAGGCGCATCATGAATATCCTCATCGTTTTTCATTGGGGGCGCTTCTGTTTCGGGAATTTCGCCACTGATTTTATAGGCAAGATCGGTCAATAGCAATGCGAGGGAAGAGCGTTCCATTTTATTGGAATTCAAATGCTTCGATTCGCTATCAATCAAAGACTTCAAATCTTTATTTTGCATTTGCAGTTGATCGCTGAGGTTAGAATTTAACTCTAGGATTTGCTGTCGTATTTCGCGCAAATTGCCAGCAGTACTTGTTTTAAAAGCATTAAGTCCTTCTTCAACCTGCTCAATTTCGGCCATTTGTTTTTTCAGGAGTTTTGTTCGCTCCTCTTTTTCTGCTTTTAATTGCTCAGAAAGGCTGGTTATTTCGTCCCTGACATAGTTTTCAAGGCTGCTCATTTTTGTTTTGAAATCGCGGGTAATTTCACTCAAATTTTCTTGTAAGCGTTTCTCTAGGGCATCAAAGCGTTGTTCGTACTCACTCATATTATTTCCAAACAAGATATCCCTGATTTTACCAATATTTTCTGCTTCACTCATAGTACTGCTTTTTATTATTAATATACAGTACCTTAAACAACAATTCAGGTATAATTGTTACAAAAAACCATCACTTTATTGCTTTGACGCCAAAAAAACTTCTTCTCTACTAAACTCCTCAAGGTCTTCCGAAAAAAAATTCAACAGTTTCTCCCTGAATTTTGCGATCCCATTCATGCGCCTTTCTTCAGAAGGTGGTTCCGTAAAAGTCTGTTTGTTTTGTGACACATTATTCTGGGGGGATTTAGGGTGAGCACTCTTCATTTGCATATAATTTTCAAAGAGTTCCGTATAATAAGCTTCACGGTTTTTCCTGATTTCATCGATAATATTGGATGTAGACATACTTAATTATTTTAATGGTGGAGATTTTTTTTAGAAACGCTTATTGCAAAAATACATCATTGAATAGGGCAAAATCAATCATTTTAAGCAATTTATACAAAACATTAAGCAAAAACAGCTTATTATTAAGCACTGAAGCATCCGCTTAATAAACTTAATTCTACTTAAAAAAATATTTTACTTGCTTAATAAACTTAAATGACTTAATTTTATCGTTCTGTTGAAACTGTATCGGAAGAAATGCAGGATATTCAAAGACAGACAACTATAGGAAGCTAGAAAAACCGAAAACATTTTTAAGTGAGGATCAAAAGCATTTATGGATACCAAAAGGCAAAAAAAACATCCATTTATAGAAATGCTGGACAAGCTTCCGGACTCATATCCCTATTTACAAAAATTTGTAGGAATCTATTACGATGAAACAAAAGGCGGTTTAGAAGCAAGAAGCATCGAATTGCCCTCCTCAAAAAATAAATCCATCAATATTCAGGCAGTTTTAAAGGAGATCAAACAATTTCGTCGCGACCAAACGCCTCATACATGGTACCATATCAACAGCCTACCCTTTGAAGAAAAAGACGCTTCAGAAAAATACCTTTCCCTTTTCAGTGAAGAAAATGCAATGATCCTTCTGATTCGCCTCAAAAACCGACATGATGGGCAATCTGATCTGCTTTTTTTGCATTTCACGCCGAAGGGAATGGGCATGAATACAAAGCAGGAAGGACTGAACACACAAATGAAAGCAAGCCTCTCCCCTATTATTTATCACCAAATAAAATCCTTATACAAAACAATTTTAGAACATTATTCTCAATTGGATGGTTTTAGGGAAACTGCACGAATGATTATTGAAAACCTGCAGGAAGGGCAAAAACAGGAGCATACTTATGAGGAACGGCAAAAGGCATTTATTGGTGAACTGCTGGATGAAATCAGCCCTGAAAGGAAGTATCATCTGAGCAAGGCCGCACTGCTTAAACTTATGAAGTCCACAATCAGTTTATCGGAAATGCGTGCAGTACTGCAACAGGCAATCGTTTCTGTTGAGATGCTCGATGCGGCTGAAAATCAACAATTACCCGATTGGAGTATCATCATTCCGGAAAAAGCATCGACAGAAACAGCACAAACAGACCATCAGGAAGCAAAAGTCGAAAGCCGGTATCTTAAGTCATGGCAACTGCTTGAAAAACTGGAAGATGCGGCACAAAAAGTAAAAAGCGGACAAGACCGGCTTACAAGTGCTAATGTTGGGAAAGCATTGGATAGTCCGATCACGGCGCCTGCTATTAGTGATGCGTTAAAAAAACACGGAACTCGCATTATCAGTCTTTTAGACCGTTATCCGGAGAAGTGGTTGGTGATTCGAAAGGAATTCAGGCCGGTACAAAATCTGATTGTTGGCATTCATTAATCTCTAATTTCCAAAAGGTTTGCTGCTTTGGTCAAAATCCGGACGATAAAATTTATTGCTCTCTAAATCCTGCACCCATCCTCTAGAAAAACCCAAACGATGAAGTTTATGGACAATAGAATTGTATTCTTCCTTTTTCAATGAACGCATCAGGCTTCCATTCAAAATCAGTCCTTCCGGCGGGTAATATTGCGCCATTAATGAAAGATAAATATCTGTACCAAAGGAGGATGCAATCAGTTTTAGCAGCTCCTCCGACTGATCCACAAAACCGGGAAGCACAAGATGTCGTACAATTACCCCTGAAAAAGCATTTCCTTCCGCATCACATTTTAAATCCGTTCCCTTTTGCCGAAACATCTCTGCAATAGCCTTATGCGCTATTTCGGGATAGTTGGATATGGCGGAAAGTTTTTGTGCCAATTGTTTATCAGAATATTTATAATCAGGCAAATAAACATCAACAAGCCCCTCAAGCATTTTCAGGCTCGAAACACGATCATAAGCATTCGTATTATAAACAATACTGGGTTTATAGCCTTTTTTCCACAGTAGATCAATAATAGCAATCATTTGCGGCAGATAATGCCCAGGAGATACAAATCCAAGTGAAGGAATTCCCTGATCGAGGAATGGAATAATTGCATCAACTGCCTGTTGAATGGAGTATATTCTGCCTTTTTGCGGAACAGAATTCGAGCTAATTTGCATATTCTGGCAATAGACACACTGCAGATTGCAATGCATAAAGAACAGATTGCAAATCCCTTTGGACCCGGAAATTGGAGGCTCTTCGCCTTGGTGCAGGCAAATGGATGCAATAGCCGGATCAGAGCCGGAACGACAATATCCTAATGCATTAAGGTTTCGGTTTGCCCCACATTGATGAGGGCACAAACGACAGGAATTTAAAGACTGCTTAAAACAGCGCAATACATTGTTGGGCAGTGCGTTCAACATTCCAAAAACCAATTAGTATTGAACAGGCATACTGATATGGAGCTGCATAAATTTCAAATCATGATCCTGCATTCCAGCAATAACGCCGGAAAGTGCAATTCCTTCCATACGGCCACCAAAGCCTTCCGCATCGTAATGCAAAGACAATTGGCACGAAAACCAGGATAATTTTCCACATTTATCGGGAAGGATCAGAAGATTTGAAATCTCGATATCCGGCTGAGCATATTGATTCAAAAAACTGCTTAAGAGTTCTTTAATCTCAGCTTGGCCACGAGCTTCGGCACCGGGCATCATCAGCACAACAGAAGAATCGGGAGCAAAACAAGAGACAATTTCTTGCATTTTCTCCTCTTCCATTGCATCAATAAAATGCGTAATTAATGCTTCAGATTGTTTAAGCTGCAGCGCTTTATCTGTTCTAGGTGAGCAGGCGGCCAGCATCATCAAAAGTAATACCGGCCACCATTTAAATACTGTATTCATTCGTTCATGTTATGAGTGTCCACCCACAACAATACGCATAATTTTTATATTAAGCACAATGAAGCGATAAAATTGCCACAACCACATTCTACGCCAGAACTGTGTAGATTTTGTTGGCATTGGAGGATATGCTTCTTCAAAGTATCCTCTTGCTTTGGTATCCCTAAACCTTATTTTATCCATAATTCTTTAATTTTCAAATGATTTTATTCAGGAAGCAGCCACCAGAACGGATAACCTTTTGCCTTGTGCAGGAACATATAATGCATAAACCACTTTGCCCAATGGCCTGCAAGTCCGGCTTCCCCTATGGTATAATTAATATTCCTTCCCCATTCCGGGTATTTGTCCCAATCAGGAACAATTGGAAAAACAGTCATTGTTGCAGCATTTCCACCACTAAGTCCATAACCGGCAGAAACAATACAAGCTGCACCCATTTTCCCCATAGAAGCATGATGTTTAAAATCTGTACGCCCTTTTTTAATCCAGTTCACAATATTAAGGGCAACCACTTTTCCTGCAACACCCGAAGGCATTCCGGTGCGTGGGGGCGCCGGGAAAATAGGTGTCCCATTGGCACTTTTCATAGGCTTGGAAATGCTATGTGGTGGAGCAAAAGCAATTCCGGGAGCAAACATATTTTTATAAGTAGGATTTTGGTAGGTTTCCGGCCAATCAGTTGCTTTCCACTCTTCAAAAGGTTTTTGCGAATAATCAGCATCCACTTTCATAAAACCATTCGGGGCAAAAATTACCGAACTAATGTCCTCATCATTTTTATTAAAAGCTTTGATGCCTGCTCCGGCAAAGCCCGGAATCAGCATAGCAAAATCAAAGGGCTCCGTTTTGTATTCGCCATCGAGGGTTTCATAATGAATCGCATTGGGTTCTACTTTCTGAACCCCTGCCCTTTTTATCCAGTTGATGCCATATTCCACAAGAATAGATTCAGCAACAATTTTTGTTGAACTGACATATCCGCCTCGTTTAATAAATGCACCCCCCATTCCAAAATCACCCAGCTCATACTCATTTGTGATCCATGTGATGTCTGCAAGATGATCGAGTTTTCTCTTTTTGAGCTCAAAGGCCACATTCAGTATATACTCGAAAGCAGCTCCCTGACAAGTAGCCATTGAATGACCGGTACCAATTACAATACGCTGACGTTCTCCGTTTTCCAGCTTTTTGTATACTTGCTGTAATTTTTCCCATGCCTCGGCGGCGTGGCTGTACGAACATACAGAAACCGTATGCTTTCCGGGACCAATGCCCGGAGTGGCCTCAAAATTCAATTTTGGACCTGTGGCATTCACAAGAAAGTCATAATCAACTTCTTCTGTTTGGCCTCTTTGATCTTCTGTTACATATTCGATCCATACAAAAGGCCTTTCAGATTGAGCATTTCCTTCAGGATGAATGGAGACTGCTTTTGCCTGTTTAAAGTCAATTTTCCAACGGTCATAAACTTTTTTAAGCTTAAAGCGAACCTGATCTACTTTCATCTTTCCGATGCCCACCCAAATATTTGAGGGGATCCATTGGTAGTAGGCACTTGGGCTTACAACCACTACTTCATGCTTTTTACCAAGCTTCTTTTTAATAAATGCTGCTGCAGTATGGCCGGATATCCCAGCCCCTAAGACGACAACTTTAGCCATAGTTTATTTCATTTAATTTTTGAAATCGGGTGCAATTTATGGAAATTATTCATATCTATATATCAAACTATGTAATTTTTTATTATCCGTTTTTTTTAAACCTTGAGAACTCGTTTCAATACGATAGATAACTCATAGGGCTTAAATGGTTTACAGAGATAATCATCGATACCCGCTTGAAAATACCTTTCCCTGCTTTCTTTTCGGGAATAGGTTGTAACGGCTATGATGGGGATTTTAGTAGCTGTATTTTTCTCGATCAGCCTGATCTCCCTTGCTGCTTCTTCGCCTGTCATTTCGGGCATAAGAATATCCATGAGAATTACATCAAAATCATTTTTTTTGAAAAGATCAACAGCTTCCCTCCCATTTCCGGCAACACAGACTTCATGGCCAAGATGTTTTAATATATTGATGGTCAGTTTCCTGTTTACGTCATTATCTTCAGCCAGTAAAATACGCAGCTTATTCTTAGGGAGAGAGTTGGCATCGGGCATATATCTCAGTCTTTAAAAGATGCCACAATTTAATAAAAAATCCTGAACTACAAGTGATCTTAGGAAATATCTTTTTCGGGGCTTCGAATTGCAAAGCCATGCCGGTCAAGTCTAATTTTGGTTAAATGTAGAAAATTACCGTTTGTGTGAATAGTACAAAGGGAGAATAAAAAATGAATACGAGATTAAATCAGCACTCTCAATTAGTTATATTTATTGAAGGAAACAGGTGAATACTTATTCTATACATTTGTTATACAGATATTTAGATTTCTTCTGAAGGATCTTCACATCCTTACGACCCTTTGGTCGAGAAGACAGGATTCGCTCGGCAACTGATACAAAGGGCGCTCGCCTTTTGGGTCACCCATTATTTTATCAACTTGTCTTTTACACCTTAATTATATTCACTAATTCATCGCCATGAAGCACAGGAACCACCGGGCAGGAGTCCATTTGAAATGTATAATCTAGCACGTCGTCGAGACCAAGTTTTTTCAGTCGATGACGGTGCAAGGCTTTATCGATATATTTGAGAGGGTCTTTCTCGCCTGTTTTCCATAAATCCAGCGCAGCTTCCGCGGAATCACATCCAAGTTGGAAGCTCGATGTTTCCATTAATTTTTCGGTAAGGGCACCAGCATAAAAGCTATCTTCGAGATTAAATTTTTGTTTCCAGCCGGCACAGAGGATCAATACATCTTCTTGCTGCTGTTCGAGCCATTGGCTCAAAGCTGTAATATTCAGGAAAGAACCAATAACGACCCTTCCAAAAGGGCGCACCATTTCTATGGCGTGTGTGCCATTGGTCGTACTGTATGCAATTGTTTTATCAACCAGCTCAGGGCTGATAAAATTAAAGGCCGAATTTCCAAAATCGGCAAAATCAAGCACAAGTCCATCACGTTCAGAAGCCACAAGATAGCCCCTATTTTTATATTCTCGGGCTTTGTCGATGCCGGCAACCGGAATCATACTTTTTACGCCATTCTGAAATGCAGCACATATGGAGGTAGTCGCGCGCAAAATATCAACAATCACAATATTTAGGTTATCGCGCAACATACGATGTTCAAAAAGAGCGGGAGTAAAACAAACTTCGATTTTTTTCATAACAGTATTGGCTTCTATAATTCAGCTTTCTAAAGCAGGCAAAATTAGTTTTTTTTCGGCTGCAACAAACTTTATCAAACTGCAAGGGGACAGAAGAAAAACAAGGACACTGGTACACAAAAAATATTAAAAGAACTCCACTTCCCCTTTAAAAGTATGATAAACAGCACCTTGTATCACAATTTCATGATCTGCGACCATTTTCTTCAACACAGAACTGCCATTCAATATTTCCTTCATGCTCTGATGCACATTATTGCAACAGACTTTTTGCACATAGTCGGGATTTTCAGCGCTTTGAACCCCATCAAAGTTCTTGGCTTGTTCGACAGCCGGGCTGATTTTTTTTAGTAGGGTATTCAAGTTTCCCTGATGATTCCCTTCAATCGCAGCCTGAACTGCACCGCAATCTTCATGACCCAGAACGAGAATCAGTTGGGTTCCCATTTTCTCGCAAGCAAATTCCATACTGCCCAGGATATCTTCATTTATAATATTTCCTGCTACCCTAAGGACAAACAGATCACCAATGCCCTGATCAAAAATTTGTGCAACAGGAACGCGACTATCGATACATGCGAGAACAATTGCCTCCGGTTTTTGGCCTTTCGCAGCGATTTTTAGATCAGATTCCACATCACGATGAAGTATTGTTCCATTCATAAAACGCCTGTTCCCATCCTTAAGCTTTTCGATTATATGTACAATATTCTTTGGGGGTAGCTTTGATGTCCCTTCACAATTCTGATTTTTAATTTCCGTTTTCCCTTGCTTTCCCAATTCTTGTTCTTTTGTCATATTGATGAGATTTAACCGAAAAAAAATATTTTACGATTAAAAAACAAAAAATACGGAAAGAAAGTTCAAGCCAATAATTGCAACAAACAGCCCGATAAGGAATTGGTCCTTATCGGGCTGATATTAGAAAAAAAAATTATGAGGTGTTCAATTGAGTACTTAGGCTAAGCAATGAAATTCAGTATATTTCAATGAATGTTGTTTTAGATTTCTCCCTCGGTCATCTTATGTTTGTAATTTAATGAGTGTTCTATATCAAAAAGAATATAAAACACTGTAACTAAGAAAAATGACCTCAGTCGAAAAGACAAGATGGTGAAATATAGATAGACAAAAGTGGCGCGCGGACATATATATTTTAAAGTTATTGTGTCCGCGCGCCACTTTTGTCTGCTCCCTAACGAATCCTGTCTTTTCGACCAAGGGATCAAAACGAAGTGAAGATCCTGCGGGAGAAATCTAATTATCAATATAACAACCGATTAGGTTAAGTATTTATTTGAACACCTCAAAAAAAATTTAATCTCCTATTCCGATTCAAAGTCACGCATTGATTTCATCAAATTACCGGCATTGAGCATCATATTTTTCGTTTCATTTAAAATAGTTAGGTAAAGGATACTGTTCTTTGTACCCACCTTATTACTCTTAATGCGTTTAATTTGATTTTTACGAGCAGCATCACAAACAACAATCGTATCCTTTTGCAGAACGAGCAAATCATCAATCAATGAATAATTATTTTCTTGAATAATCGACGAATTCAACAGATGAAATTTCTCGATTCTTTTCATAATTGATGATAGCTCTTCTTTTTGCTCATCAATAAGTGGTTTATGATTATTGTCAACATGTTCAAAAACAGGTTGCACGATAAAACTCAGGGCATGAGCGATTTCACGAAGGTTGTCGCTCACCTGCACAAAGTGATGAGCATTTTCTTCATTTTCGGACTCGAGGCTTGCGATTGTTTCATGCACATTATCTTTCAGTTTTTTAATGGCCTTATTGGCTTTTTTCGTCTTCTTAGCAATTTTATTCAGGACAGGAATATCTTCTGAGAATAAACCTTCCATTGTTCCCATATAAAGCGAATAAATAGTAACCAGATTTTTCTGAATCGATTTTCGGGCAATTTCCCTCATGCTCAGCTCGGAAGCTTTATCTTGCTCTTGGTTTGTCTGTTCAAGTTGCTTATTTTTATGGATGGTATATGTTCTGTAGATAATAAACAGAGTAATTGCCACCATGAGCATTACAGCGATAAAACCACCAAAATAGAATATAATTGCCAAGATAAATGAAACGGTAAATGCTGCCAAGGCCGTTAAAAACCAGCCACCAATCACAGAGAAAACCCCGGTAATCCGATAAACAGCACTTTCGCGCCCCCATGCCCTATCGCTCAATGAAGTACCCATTGCCACCATAAAAGTAACATATGTTGTAGACAATGGCAGTTTCAGAGAGGTACCAATTGCAATGAGAATACTGGAAACAACCAGAGTTACCGATGCACGGATCATATCAAAACTGGCAACTTCGGCCATCCCTTTGGAAGCCACCGGCATCTCCTCCTGATTTTCTGCCGATTCAAAGCGGGAATCGATTACATTTTTAATTTTATTTGGAACAAATTTTCCCGTATTTTTCGAAAAATTACGTGCTGTACGTACAATCACACGCGAAAAATAACTACTTCCAAAGCGTTCTTTTCCTTCCTCCTGACGACTTAGATCCACCGATGTTTTGATCACACTACGTGCTTTTTTGGACGTCCAGAGTGTTACCATCATCACCACCCCTGCCAGAAGCAGGATTAGGGTTGGCGTGTCTACTTTGCCCTGAAGAGCTGTCATCAGGAATCCATCAGGCTCGGCGCTGCCACTATCTTTAAAAATCTGGAAGGCTTTCATGCCTGCAATAGGCACACCAATAAAATTCACAAGGTCGTTCCCGGCAAAAGCCATTGCAAGTGCAAATGTTCCTACCATCACAATAACCTTAAGAATATTCACCTTAAAGACCGAATGGAGCAATTGCATCAGCAATGTCCAGACTGCAAAACTGGCCAGCATTATATATAATGTGTTTTCTGCGATAAAATCCTTAGCATTCTCCGTCATAAATGCGGCACCTTTGGCTCCTTTAATCAGGATAAAGTAGGTGATGGCAGTAATGGCCAAGCCACCCCAAAGGGCACCAAAATATTTTAGCTTGTCCTTATAGCGGAACGTAAAAAGCAATCGCGCAAAATACTGAATTATAGCACCAACTGTAAAAGCAATAAAGACGGAAAGCAAAATCCCAGAGATAATGGCCAAAGCCTTTTCCGTATTGATATAATTCCCAAGTTCTGACATTGCTTCACCCGAATTACTGATCTTGAGAATACTGATACCAACAGCAGCCCCCAGCAATTCAAAAACAATACTTACTGTTGTTGAAGTAGGCAAGCCAAAGGTATTAAAGGTATCCAGAAGCAGAACATCGGTAATCATTACCGCGAGAAAGAGCATAAGAATTTCCCGAAAAAAGAACATTTCCGGGTGGAAAATCCCTTTTCTGGCGATCTCCATCATACCACTAGACATGGTTGCCCCTACTAGAACACCCAAAGCAGCAACAATCATAATACTTCTTAATGGGGCGGCTTTTGAACCAACAGCAGCATTTAAAAAATTCACTGCATCATTACTTACCCCAACAATTAAATCAGAGAAAGCAAGAATAAAAAGAACTACAATGAGTAAAATAAAAATAATTTCCATATCGGTTTAATACTTAAATGAATACCTTATAAAATGTGTACTTCTCGATTCGCATAAAACATTATCAAAATATAAATGTACTTAAAAGTGTTGTGATAAACATTAGATGCTAACAAATTTATATTTTAATGATTATCAAATTTTTAATCTATTTATTTTCTTGGATTATTGTATAAGTCAATAGCCTCACTCACTTGATAGGCAAAATCGGCAACTTTCTCATTCAAAACAATAAGTTCCTGAAAAACCATTCCCGTTTCAAATGTATAATTGTTCGCTGCTAGATCCTCCTGATGTTTCTCAAGCATTTGTTTTCGAAGCTTATTTATTCTTTTTTCGATCTCTTTTGCAGCCTTAAAATCAGCTTTTTCGAATAGCTTAATATTTGTTTGCATTTGCTGCAAAGCTATTTTCACATTACCCATTAGTTCCTGAAGGCCATTTCGCATCTCTTGGTTAAACCAGATTTGGCTTTGATTTTTTTGATCTACAGTACGTGCAAATTGCAGGCATATATCCGCAGCATTTTCCAGATTATTAATAATCATTTGCATAGCACGAACACGAAGCGCAGCTTTTTGGCTCAACTGACCTGAGGAAACCCTGGACAGATAGCGTTCTATTTCCAGTTCAATTTTATCCGATTTCTTCTCCGATTTATAGATGGAGGTTAAGATTTCCTTATAGCTTTTATCTTCCTTTTCATAATACAGCTCCGGGAGGGAATCATATAGGTTGATCAGCAACTTTCCGAAACGAACTATTTCTTTTCGTGCCTGCACCGTAGATAGCTCATCGACATTCAGGTAATTACTGCTGATATAGGTTAGTTTCTTTTTGTTTTTGGATTTTTTATTCACCAGATAAGAGGACAGATGCTCTAATTGCGGGATAAAACCAATAAGCAGGATTGTTGTGAAAATATTGAAAAAGCTATGGAAAGCAGTGAGTGCGATCGGCATAGCCATTGCATTTCCATGGATGGGCAAACCGGTGAATTTAATTGTTATTATATTAATAAGCCATAAAAGGATATTAATCGATAAAATAGCCCAGACTGCACCAAAGAGGTTAAACAAAAAATGTGCACGAGCTACTATCTTTGAATTTCGATCGGCAACAATTGCAGCGAGGTTGGCTGTAACAGTCGTACCAATATTACTGCCAATAACCATGGCCATAGCCAACTCAAAGGACATCCAGCCATTGTAGACCATAACAAGGGTCAGAGCCATTGCCGCACTCGACGATTGTATGATCAAAGTAATAATCAGCCCTATGAAAACAAAAAGCAAGACAGAGAAGAACCCACTATTTGCATAATTGGTTAAAAATTCGAACATTTCCGGATTACTCCTCATCTCCGGAACACTATCTTTCATAAAATTAATGCCCAGAAATAAAATGCTAAATCCGATAAAAAATTCCCCATACTTCCTCCAATCATCGCGGGAGGCGAAAAGCAAAGGAAATGTAAGTCCAACAACCACAATGGATATGGTAAAAATATCGAGTTGAAAACCCAAAAGCGATATGAGCCAGGCAGTAACCGTTGTCCCAATATTTGCCCCCATCATAAATGCAATAGCAGGGCGCAACTGAAGCATGCCTGCATTCACAAAACCAATAGTCAAAACCGCTGTTGCGGATGAAGATTGGATAATGCTTGTTAATAGAAAACCGGAAGAAACCGCATTGGTACTATTACTTGTAAGTTGGTTGAGGGCCGTGCGCAAACTTTGTGAAGAAATTTTCTGCAATGACTCACTCATTAGCTTCATTCCAAAGAGGAATAAACCCAGAGAACCGGCAATCGTCAGGAAACCGATAATTATATCAATAGTACCTATCATTGAATAAAATTTCAAGGCAAAACTACTGAATAAGGCTTTTAGACAAAGTAGTTCTAAAAATCTTAATATTTAATTAACAATGGGAATTCGTGGCCATCCAGATGACTAGACCTAAATCACTAATCTTAAACACAATAATACAAATCATGAATGCGAAAAAAGATCGATATCAAATAAATTGGGGTTTATCCTTTTGGAGTAAATCTTCTAGTACCTTATTGACGACTACCCTGATTTTGCGAACGATAATACTTACCCCACTCGATCAGCTTGAGCAAAAAACGTTGAAACATTGGAAATAAAAGCACAAGACATATTGTTCCTATTTCTTTTTGTCGACATATTTAAAATTCTTATGCCCATCTTGCACTTCTATTAATTTCACATTGTCGATAGGGATAGTCTTTGAATAGTGAATAAATCGTGATCCATCTCCAATGATCATTGAATCCTGAACAAAAATTTGATCCAGATAGAAAACGGTTCTCCTATTATTTTTTTCCGTAATTCTTATCTCAATTGATGGGCTATTGACCAATTCTACCGGATTGTTATTCTTGTCAAAGCATTTTATCCTGTCAATAGGATAAGTCTTATAATCAACAATATCCCCCATGGGTCCTTTGGTATGCACAGTTTTTAATTCAACTGAATCAATATCTTTAAACTGTTCATTAAAACTATCTATAGGAATGTAATAGGTCTTGCAGCCACTGAATACAATTGCCACAAAAATGATTATCCATTTATTCACTACTTTCATCTCAGGTTTTTGTTCTTAGTATCCTAACAAACCAACTATCTGTTATCTGAAGGCTATAAAATCATGTATAATAGTGCATACGAAAGCCCTATCTATATAAAATTCAATAAGAAAGGAATTATTCCCTAATAATTTCAAACTCTCCCCCATTAATAATTTTAATAATGGTACTGGGTTTGATGTCATAGATAATATCCTGATCGATTTTCACGACATAATCGACAGAATCAATTACATACCGATCTATTTTCCTATAAAAAACCGGAGTCGTTTCTCCAGCAATATTTGGCGATGTACTGATTATAGGACGTTTAAGCACATCAAGTAAGGCCTGACAAAAATCATTTTTCACAATTCGGATCGCCACAGTCTGATCTTTTGCGATCACATTTTTGGGCAGGTTTATTGCATTGGGATAAATTACGGTAAGAGGTTTGCGAATCCGTTCAAGCAGATCATAAATGATAGGGGGAACCTCTTTTAAGTAATACGACAATTGATCAACATTAGGCAGCAAAATAATCATTGCTTTGGTTTCCTGCCGCTTTTTAATATGATAAACTTTACTCACAGCTTTTGCATTGGTAGCATCACATCCAATACCCCAAATTGTATCTGTCGGATACAGAATTGTTCCTGAATTCAGCATCACTTCAGCGGCTTTTTCCGCTTCAATCCTTATTTTTTCTTCGCGCTTCATTCTTCTATCAGCTCCAAAAGTTGTTGTACTTCTATATCCCTTGCACATTTAAAATGCGATTCGGGGCATTGTTTTAATCCATGCAAACCACAAGGCCTGCAACTCAGTTTAGTTTTTGCCTCCACCACAAAAGCCCGTTCCGATAAAGGACCAAAGCCAAATCCGGGAACAGTACTGCAAAAAACTGCACAAACCGGCGCATTCACTGCTGAAGCAAGATGCATTGGTGCTGAATCGTTTACAAAATTCATACGCGCATCACGCATCAGGGCAGCACTCTCCAAAAAACTCAATTCACCTGCAAAACTAATGCAGTTTGATCGTTTGGAAGCATCAATAATGGATGTACACTTATTCTTATCAGCAGCAGACCCGAGTAGATAGACATTTATTTCTTCAGGAAGTTGCCTCACAAAGTCAGTCCATTTTTCCTCAGGCCATTCTTTTGTAAACCATAAGGATGATGGAGCCAAGCAAATATATTCCTGCATTTTATACGGAGACATTCGGGCATAATCTTTTGCAGAAGGATAAAGCCTTGGGCGAATATCTGTTGGCACCTCATCAATAAGCCCAGCAAGCAATTCCAAATTACGGCCGCATTCATGAACACGACCTTCCTTATTTATAATATGCTTTATCCGTTTTCCAAAAAATAATGAAAAAGGATTTTTACTAAAGCCTATAGTATGTTTGGCCCGACTAAATGCGGTAAGCAATCCACTTGATGCAAAACGCTGTAAATTAATTACATAATCATACTTATTTTCCTGAATCTGTCCCAGCAAAACCCAAAGGTTGCGGTATTTTCTTCCTGATTTATCCCAAATATAGATTTTCCGCAAAAAAGGATGTTTTAGAAATAGTGTTTCCGTTCCTTTTTTTAACAATAAATCGATAGAGGCCTCAGGATAAGTCCGGTGTAATTGCTCCAGAAGTGGAGTAGCCAGAACCACATCGCCTATAGAAGCAGTTTGTATGATTAAAAAGCGTTTCATAAGATTTTATTTTAAACAGCCACCTGAAAATGCCGCAGGGCATCGTTTAAGGACGTTTTCTTATCGGTAGATTCTTTGCGCCTGCCAATAATAAGGGCGCAAGGCACCTGATAAGTTCCCGAAGGAAATTGTTTGGGCAAAGTACCCGGGATCACTACAGAACGCTCCGGAATTTCAGCTTTATACTCTATTGGCTTTGGGCCACTTACATCAATAATGCGTGTACTGGCAGTCAGCACAACATTTGCGCCAAGCACAGCCGCTTTTCTGATTCGAACGCCTTCCACAACAATAGAGCGCGAACCCAAAAAACAATGATCTTCAATAATCACGGGGGCAGCCTGCACAGGCTCAAGAACACCGCCAATGCCAACGCCGCCGCTTAAATGCACATCCTCTCCTATTTGTGCACAACTTCCCACAGTTGCCCAAGTATCGATCATTGTATTGCTTCCAACCCACGCACCAATATTCACATAAGAAGGCATCATAACAACTCCCTGTGAGAGAAAACACCCATAGCGTGCAACAGCATGGGGCACAACACGAACATTTTGCTTCTTATAATCGTGTTTTAAAGGAATTTTATCATGGAACTCAAAAATTCCTGTTTCCATCACTTCCATTTGCCTCAAGGGAAAATAAAGGATTACTGCTTTTTTCACCCAATCATTCACAATCCAATCATTTCCATGAGGTTCTGCTACGCGCAAATGCCCTTTATCGAGGCCTTCGACAACCTCAAAAACTGCAGTTTGCACTTCCTTTTCGTGAAGTATAGCTCGGTTTTCCCAAGCTCGTTCAATGATATGTTTTTGCTCATTCATAATATTTCCTATACCAAAAAAAAGAGATATTCGCAATGAATACCTCTTTTCGATTTTTTTTAAAATATTTTACTGACAGCCAGTCCGATCTTTATCAGCTGGAGCTACCCAAGCACCTGTATAGCCCATACTTACTACTTCATTTCTATATTGCGAAGCTTGATCGTAGCTTTCAAATTCTCCAATTACGTATCGGTAAAGACCATCTGCCCCGAGGCATTTCTTCACACTAGGAAGACGGTTAAAATAATCCATGTTCAGATTATGCCCTGCACCGACCTGGATGGTAAACATCCCTGCATAATTTGAATAATCGGGGCCACTCTTGGCTTGCTGTTTTCTGGGGGTAACGCGCACAGGTTGTTTGCCATCTGCAAGCATCATATCTTCCATTTCATCCTGAATCATCTGATATTGTTTCTTATACAATTGCATTTGATCATGCAAAAAATGAATGGAATCAAGCAAATTGCTATCTTCATAGCTATCATCGCCTTCCCTCATCACAAAAACAGTATCAACAAGGCGCTCTTGTTGTTCTTTTTCCCGAGCAGCAAGGGCTCGTGATTTTACTTGTTCATTTTTACAGTAAACAATTTGCAAATCTGTCTCTGAAATCCATTGCTTCAGCTTTTTATTTTTCGGATTAATAAGCCTTTTAAAGAAATTGTACTGCTCAATGGCCTGTTCGTACTTACCAAGATTTTGATAGGCAAGCCCGAGATAGTAGTTTGCAAAAATGGGCGCTTTTTTTGTTGTCGGTTTATTTTTATAAGCCCGTGTTACATTTTGAGAGGCTTTCTTCAAATAAGGAATGGCCACATCTTTGTCAGATGCGGTTTTATAATAACACAGCCCGACATAATAATTCAGGTTTGCATTGTCTTTATCTTTTTCAAGCATATTATACAATACGCGCAATGCAAGATTATATGCACCTTTATCAATATTTGCCATCGCCTCTTTATAGTGCTTCTTATTGATTTGAGCTTTGGCAGTACGCAAAGGAGCTGTACCAAGCAAGAACACCAATATTAAGGACACTATCCATCCCATTCTAACTGAACGAATTATTATCTGCTTTTTATTCATTAGCTCGTCTTTAGATATTTTATTCATCTCTTTATACATCAAAATTAGTAAAAAGTTCGGTTTGACCTCAATTATTTTCATCAATTTATGTCTAATTCCAAGGTTTTGGGATGATTTAAGCAGGCAAATTAAAACTATTTATACTTTTGCAGCAAATTATCGGGTATAATCCGAAATTTGGCTTTACTGTCGTACAAATGATATATTGTACAAACTGTTTTATGAAATCATGAATAAAAAGCAACTGTTTTTAGTGGTTATACAAATCAGTGGACTTAAAACGAATGTTCTTACAAAATTAATATATTAATAATCAGTAGTTTATATAATTAACAGGGAAATAAATACAAAATGGGCAGAATTATCGCCATCGATTACGGAAGCAAAAGAGTTGGACTGGCTGTTACCGATGAGTTGCGCATTATTGCCACTCCTTTGGAAACCATTCACGTAAAAGATGTCTATAGCTTTCTCGACAACTATATTTTAAACCATTCGGTGGATATAATTGTTGTAGGCGAAGCCAGGGATATTCATAATAAGCTCTCTGATTCGGCGCGTTTTATTGAGCCTTTTGTGAAATCGCTCAAAAAAAAATACCCTGCACAAAAAATTGATCGTATGGACGAACGTTTTACTTCTGTAATTGCCCAGCAAGCGATACTGAGTTCGGGCATTGGCAAAATGGCCCGAAGGGATAAAGGCCTTGTGGACAAAATCAGCGCCAGCCTGATCTTACAATCATATATGGAAACACTTAAACGCAATATTTAATAAAATGATACTTCCAATAACTGCCTACGGGCATCCTGTTCTCAGAAAAAAGTCAATCGATATTGACAAAGACTACCCTGATCTGGAAAAATTTATAGCCGATTTATGGGAAACCATGTACAAAACCGATGGTGTTGGTCTGGCCGCACCTCAGGTAAATCGTTCGATACGGGTTTTTGCCATCGACGCCTCCCCTTTTGTGAAAAATTATCCCGAAGCAAAAAATTTCAAGAAACTCTTTATTAATGCGCACATCATTGAAAGGGAGGGCGAAGAAATCAGCTATAACGAAGGCTGCATCAGCATTCCCGATATACATGAAGATGTAACACGAAAAACTCGTGTACTGATGCGTTATACCGATGAAGAATGGAACGAACATGAGGAATGGTTTGAAGGCATCCAGGCTAGAGTGATACAACACGAATACGACCACCTCGAAGGAATCCTTTTTACGGACCATATCAGTAATTTGCGTAAAATGATCCTCAAACGAAAGCTGTCCGATATTGCTCACGGGCGGATTGATCCGGGATACCGAATGTTGTTCCCCAACCTGAAAAAGAAAAGATATTAACGAAAAGCCAAAAAAATTCCATGAAAAAAATACAAATCATTTTACCCTTCGCCCTAATTGCTCTATTTCTGATGAATGCTTGTCAATCGGGAAATAGCGGGCAAAAAGCAAAAGAACCAAACCGAAGCGAACTACTTGAAAGCATACAACAACAAGAAAATCAGCTTTTTGGTGAGATAAAACAAAACCCAGATCTGGAAGCTTCCAAAACATTAAAAGACTCCTATCTTTCTTTTGCACAATCTTTCCCAAAAGACAGCCTCAGCCCTGAATTAATGTTCCGAGCTGCAGATCTTTCTATTTATCTGAAACAGTACGGAGAAGGGATTTCCATCTATGAAAGCATTCTTAGAAAATATCCCGAGTATGTACGTGCACCGGAATGTATGTTCCTGACTGCCTGGGTTTATGACGAGCATCTGAGAAAATTCGATCTAGCCAAAGAAAAATATGAAGCCTTTATCAAAGCATATCCGGAAAGTTCGTTTCGGGAGGCAGCAGAAATCTCTATAAAACATCTCGGAAAAAGCCCAGAAGAAATTATGCAGGAAATCTTGAAGAAGGACAAATAAAACTGGATTCTATTCCTGAATAAATTCTTTTTCAAGGAATTTTTTCAACTGAGTGGGATTAATATCATGCACCAAAGCACCTTTTTTACTGTATGATATTAATCCACTTTCTTCACTTACAACAATACTAATAGCATCCGATTTTTCGGTAATACCAACAGCTGCCCGATGTCTGAGGCCTAAATCTGCATCAATTTTTGGGCTGCCCGATACAGGGAGAATGCAACCGGCTGCTTCAATTTTATTTTGGCTGATAATTACCGCTCCATCGTGCAAAGGGCTATTCTTAAAGAAAATATTTTCTAATAACATTTCACTCACATTGCCCCGGATGGACGTTCCCGTAACAATATACTGCTTCAATCCGTTTGCCCCTTCCAAAACAATAAGCGCCCCGGTACGCCGAGAAGCCAATTTTTGGCATGCTTTCACAAGGATATCAATAGGAAGCTCATTGTCGTTGGCTACATTAAAACGAAAAAGGTGAAAGCCTTTACCATATCTATTGATGGATCGTGGCGTTCCCAAAATCAGCAAAAATTGACGTATTTCTGGCTGGAACACAACCAATAAAGCAATTACCCCAACACTGATAAAAGCGCCCAGTATTTCAGATAAAAGCATCATATCCAAGGCACTTACTAATTTCCAAAGCAGGATAATAACCACAATGCTGATAAAAATATTAATTGCCCCAGTCCCTTTAAGAAGGTTATAGAGCTCATATAAAAGCAGGGCAACCAATAAAATATCCACGACATCCAATAGGCGGATATGCAAAAAACCGTTTATAAATAATTCCACTGGCATTTAATTCATTTGATGATGGAGCATTTTCACAATTGCAGCAACCTCCTTGGCTTCTTTCACATCGTGAACCCGCAATAAGGAAGCGCCATGGAGCAGAGCAATGGTATGCAGTACACTTGTACCGTTTAAAGCTTGTTCGGGTTTCAGATTCAGCAACTTATTTATCATCGACTTACGCGATACTGCGGCTAAAACAGGAAAACCATCTTGAGTAAAATTCTTCAAACAATTCAAAATCTGATAATTATGCTCGAGGGTTTTGCCAAAACCAAATCCTGGATCCAGCACTAAAGCATCGGCAGAATTGCCCGCCTCGAGAAATTTCTTGCTTTGCTGCTTGAAAAACGATTTAATTTCACTGCATACATTATTATATGTAGGATTGAGTTGCATATTATCCGGACGGCCTTTCATATGCATCAATACATAAGCCAATTTATGTTTCGCTGTTGTATGCAACATCTGTTCATCGAAGCAACCACCCGAAATATCATTAATCATATGAGCCCCGGAATCAGCAGCAAAATTTGCCACATCAGAGCGAAAAGTATCAACAGAAAACACTGCATCAGGGAAGCGCTTCGTCAATTCAGGGAGGACCTTCTTAAGCCGGGTCAGTTCTTCATTTGTTGTAAGCAAATCGGCGCCCGGCCGAGAGGAAACAGCGCCTACATCAATAATCTCCGCCCCTGCTTCCAGCATTTTTTCACAATGTCTTATGGCAGAAACAGTCTCCTGATAATGCCCTCCGTCGTAAAAAGAATCCGCAGTAATATTTAAAATCCCCATAATTATGGGATTTTTCAGGCTTAATATTTTACCTTTGCATTCAAGTCGATTATTTTGCAACATTCTATTATCTGTTGTTAAAACAAGGGCAAAGTTAATATTTATGAACACGAAGACATCAGAACAATTCAATAAAATCATTGGCAACTGCCAATCTGTTTTTGAAAAGAAGCTAAACGATTACGGTACAGCATGGCGCATTTTACGCCCCTCATCGCTCACCGACCAAATCTACATCAAGGCCAACCGGATCCGCAGCATTGAAACCAAGGGACTTAGCAAGGTTAATGAAGGGATTAAGCCCGAATTTATTGGCATTGTTAATTATTCAGTAATGGCACTTATTCAACTGGAAATAAATGATTATACAGATGTACACCTGCCCGTTGACGAAGCCATTAGCCTGTTTAGCAAACATATACATATTGCCAAAAGCCTGATGGAAAATAAAAACCACGATTACGACGAAGCATGGAGAAATATGCGGATCAGTTCCCTGACCGACATCATTCTAATGAAACTCATGCGGATAAAAAGTATTGAAGACAATGAGGGCAAAACAATTGTCTCTGAAGGAGTTGACGCGAATTATCATGATATTATTAATTATTCACTTTTTGCATTGATTAAAATTATGGAAGGGGAAGAGGCACAAACTGCCTAAACTACAATTATTAAAGCCTTTCAGAATGCATTTAGGCCGAACAGCCTTATGCAAAGCGAAACATCAAATTTTAGAACATGAAATACTTTCGAAGCATACCAAGACTACTCATAGGCATCATATTTACCTATTCAGGCTTTGTAAAAGGAGTTGATCCTATGGGCACAATGTTTAAAATAGAAGATTATTTTATTGCTTATGGAATGGATTGGCTGATGCCCATCGCTTTATTTGGCTCGGTATTTTTGTGTGCCTTTGAATTTATGTTGGGTATTTCCATGCTCTTTAATGTACGCGTAAAAAAGACCTTCCCTTTTTTAGTTTTGATGATGGTTTTCTTCACAATTATAACATTTTTCGATGCCATTTATAATCCAGTGCCCGATTGTGGGTGTTTTGGTGAAGCATTGATTTTAACCAATTGGCAAACCTTCTGGAAAAATGTATTTATTATGGGGCTTATTCTAATGATGTACATCAGTCGTAAAAAAGCCGCACCATCATTGAAAATTAGCGCCCAAAATACCATTTTGATTATCGGGAGTGTCGCTTTTATTGCCTTTTCCATTTATAATTATATGCATTTACCGGTGGTAGATTTTCGTGAATGGAAGGTTGGCAAACAGATGTATGCTGAAAATCAAGAGCCTATTCAATTTTATGTAAGCTATACCAATAATGAAAGCGGCGAGGAAAAAGAGTTTCTCTCACCAAATTACCCATATAGCGATTCACTTTGGCTCAGCCAATGGACCTATAAAAGCTCTCGTACCGTAGATCCAAATGAAGGAGGACGCCCTGAGCTTCAAATTACAGACGAATACGGCACCGATGTAACAGAGAGTTATATTAAAAATCCGGATTATCAATTCCTTATTATCGCATGGGAATTGGATGATGTGAACAAAAAAGCGGAAGAAGTACTTAATACATTATATAATGATGCATCTGCCAAAGAAATTTCAGTTGCGATGCTTAGCCCTGCATTAGAGAATCAGATTCAGGCATACCGAGAAGAAAGCAAAGCAGAATATGAAATTTTAAGTGCCGATGATATTGAATTGAAAACAATGGTTAGGGCCAGACCCGGAATTATGTTGATGAAAGGGGGAACCGTAGTAAACAAATGGAACTGGCGGGATTTTCCGGGCGTGGAAACAGCTCTACCCAAAACAAATTAATATCCATAAATAAAAAATTGAATCATGAGAAAAAAAATCGTTGCTGGAAACTGGAAAATGAATATGAATTTTTCTGAAGCAGAACAATTATTATCTGCTATTACTGAGGGTATTTCAGAAAAAGGAAAAGGGGATACTGAATTGATCATCTGCCCTCCCGCCCTCTATTTGAACATGGCCTCAGATATAAGCCCCGACAGTGATTTTTTGGTTGGTGCACAAAATGCTAGCGAATTTGATAATGGCGCTTATACTGGGGAAATTTCGGCTGCAATGCTTGCTTCTATGAGCATTGATTATTGTATATTAGGACATTCCGAACGCCGCAAATATTTCCATGAAACGGATGAAACACTGGCTATTAAAGTGAAGAAAATCATTGATCACGGAATGTCGCCAATTTTTTGCTGTGGCGAACTTTTAGAAGAACGTGAAGCCAACAAACATTTTGAGGTGGTTCGCACACAAATCGAGAAAGCTTTATTCTCATTGTCTGTAGATGATTTCAGTAATGTCGTACTTGCCTATGAACCTGTTTGGGCAATTGGTACCGGAAAGACAGCTTCTCCGGAGCAAGCACAGGAAATGCATGCATTTATTCGTTCTTTAATTGCCGAAAAATTTGGCACTGACGCAGCCGAAAGCACTAGCCTGCTATATGGTGGAAGTTGCAATGCCAAAAATGCCGAAGAGCTTTTTGCCTGTAAAGATGTTGATGGCGGACTGATCGGCGGTGCTGCACTTAAAGCAAATGATTTCCTGATTATTGCCAATTCTTTCCCAAAAATATAAGATCAATTCCCGAAATTGATCAGAACACATTTTCTATTCATTAAAAAAGCCCGAACAATACTTTCGGGCTTTTTTAATATTTTAATTTTCAGAATTTCAAGCACACACTACCAATACACGGTATACAATACGGTTACGATAAAGATCAGGCCAATGGCTCCAATATTGAAGGCATTTTCTGTATAAAATAAGCCTTTATCCAAAGGAATCCCTTTCTTGTCATTAGTTTTATTGTCGATGAATGAAATAAGCACCATCATCAGCGTAAGAAGAAGGAATACAAAACCCATGCGGTTCATAAATGGAATCCCCGGGAAAAATTGCGCAAAAGCGAAGGAGGCAGGAATAGTAAGGATCGCAGTCCATAAAGCGGCATTTGCTGAAGCACGTTTCCAGAAAAGGCCAAGCCCATAAATTGCGACAACGCCCGGAGTGATATAACCCGTAAAATCCTGAATATATTGAAAAGCCTGATCGAGGCTGCCCAATAATGGCTTTGCAGTCAGAACGGCAATAACCAAAGCTGTAGCACTGGTAAGGCGACCTACACGAACCATTTTTCTATCGCTGGCATTTTTAGAAATAAACTTCTGATAAATATCCATCGTAAAAATGGTTGAAGTAGAATTCAGCATCGAGGCCAATGAAGAGACAATTGCTGCAGCTAAAGCAGCGAAAGCCAATCCTTTAAGTCCGGTTGGTATAAAATTATGCAGCAACCATGGATAGGCTTTATCGGCAGGTTCGAGCATTTGCCCTTGCTCTAAAGTCATCACATAAGCGACAATACCGGGAATCACAACAATCAAGGGAATAATAATCTTAAGGTATCCGGCAAAAATCATCCCTTTTTGGGCTTCAGCAACACTTTTTGCTGCGAGTCCCCTTTGTATAATATATTGATTAAAACCCCAATAGGAAATATTTGCAATCCACATCCCTCCTATTAGCACACTTAAACCGGGCAAATCGTTCCAAGCGTCTTTTGTTCCTCCTTTTCCATCGGGGATCATCATACTGCCCTTTTCGATGATCATTTGAAACTTTTCCGGAGCACGGTCGAGCAAATCAGTAAAACCTGCAATAACACCCTGTCCGTCAGAAAGCGCATCGAGTGCCAGCCAACTTGTAAGCAAGCCGCCACCCATAAGGATTACGACCTGTATCACATCGGTCCATGCGACAGCAGTAAGGCCGCCATAAAGGCTATAGAGTGCAGCAAAAGCAGCAAGCCCCCAAATACCATACATAAGAGGAATCCCCATAATGGTTTCCATCGCTAAAGCGCCAAGGTACATCACACTCGTGAGGTTCACAAAAACATAGACCAAGAGCCAAAAACCTGCCATAGCAGTGCGAACCCGCCCATCGTAGCGTTCTTCAAGGAACTGGGGCATTGTATAAATTTTCTTCTTTATAAAAATAGGCAGGAAAAATTTCCCCACAACAATTAAAGTAATTGCTGCCATCCATTCATAAGAAGCAATGCCCAAGCCAATAGCATATCCCGACCCTGACATCCCAATCATTTGCTCTGCAGATATATTTGCAGCAATAAGAGAAGCCCCTATTGCCCACCATGGCAATGATTTACTAGCTAAAAAATAATCCTGGGCTGTACGGGTATGGCCTTTTTTTACACGGCTTACGTATAATCCAACGCCTACAATTAAAACAGCATAGGCTATAAATACAATATAATCCAATAATCCGAATTGCACTTCCATCACGAATCGTTTAAATGAGGCTGCAAGATAAAATATTATCTGCTTCCGTTCAAAATTTTATGCAGTTACAGACGAAAAGCATTGCTGATAAGGCCTTACGGCATCGTTGAAATATAGAAGGAAAGGACACTGCAATAACTTATTTCATCCCTAAAAAGCCAAACAATGCACTTTAAGCATTTAACCTTAGGGCAAAATAATTATATTTGCGTCTTGTCAATAGCACGTTTAAAATAAATTATTTATCATCATAAAATATACATCATTATGAACACAGCAGAAGTACTGCAAAAACTTGGAATAAAGGAAGTTAATCCTGGTGCAACTACAGGTACCGTATGGTTTGACACAAAAGGCAAAGAGAATATTTCCGTTTCACCAATTGACGGAAAAGAGATTGCCCGCGTAAAAACAGCAAGTTCTGAAGACTATGAGCAAATGGTAGTGAAAGCTCAGGAAGCCTATAAAAAATGGAGAAATGTACCTGCTCCATTACGTGGTGAAATTGTTCGTCAGATTGGCGAAAAGCTTCGTGAATTCAAAAATGAACTGGGCTATCTGGTTTCTCTCGAGATGGGAAAAATCTTCCAGGAAGGTCTTGGTGAGGTTCAGGAAATGATTGATATCTGTGATTTTGCCGTTGGTCAATCACGTTTATTAAGTGGTTCAACTATGCATTCTGAGCGTCAGGATCACCGGATCTATGACCAATATCACCCAATGGGAATTGTTGGCTTAATTACAGCATTTAACTTTCCTGTTGCCGTTTGGGCATGGAACAGTATGCTTGCAGCCGCTTGCGGTGATGTAGTTATTTGGAAACCAAGCTCTAAGGTTCCATTAACTGCCATTGCAACACAAAATATCATTCAGGATGTCCTAAAAAAGAATAATGTTCCAGAGGGCGTATTCAACTTGATTATTGCAAAATCATCAGTTGTTGGTGATAATTTTGCTGCAGATAAGCGCATTCCATTATTCTCTGTTACAGGATCGACAGCCGTTGGAAAACGCGTTGGCGGTATTGTTGGTGAGCGTTTAGGTCGTTGCATCCTGGAACTTGGCGGCAATAATGCTGTGATTATTTCCAATACTGCAAACCTTGAAATGGCTATTAAATCGGTTGTTTTTGGAGCAGTTGGTACTTGTGGTCAGCGTTGTACATCAACACGCCGCATCATTGTTCATGAAGACATTTACGAAACAGTAAAAGAAAAACTCCTTACTGCTTATAAGAGCGTTCGCAATGTTATTGGCAGCCCACTCGACGAAAAATATCTTGTTGGCCCAATGATCGACAATGGTGCTGTAAGTATGTATACAGATGCTATTGAGCGCGCACAAAAAGAAGGTGGTAAGCTGATTTATGGTGGCGAAGTACTTAGTGGTGAGCAATATGCTTCCGGAAATTATGTAGTTCCTACATTGATTGAAGCTGAAAATCATTTTGACGTAGTTCAGGAAGAAACCTTTGCCCCCATCCTTTATATGTTAAAATATAGTGGAAGCATCGAAAATGCAATTGAAATCCAAAATAATGTTCCTCAGGGACTTTCTTCAGCAGTCTTTACAGAAAGCTTGCGTGAAGCAGAAAAATTCCTTTCAGAATTTGGATCAGATTGTGGTATTGCCAATGTAAATATCGGAACTTCCGGTGCTGAGATTGGTGGCGCGTTTGGTGGTGAAAAAGATACAGGTGGCGGACGCGAATCCGGATCTGATGCATGGAAAGCTTATATGAGAAGGCAGACCAACACCATTAATTATAGTGAAGCCCTGCCTCTAGCACAAGGTATTAAATTTGATTTCTAATCATTATTTTGAATAAATCAAACCCCATTTACATCGGTAAGTGGGGTTTTTTATTGGCTCGATGCTGCTTTCACTCGATGATCTGAAACAATTTTTCGGGAATTTTATAAAAGCCCATTTAAAAAATTTGTGCACTTTTGGCCTCTAAAGACGAATAATGCACGAACGACAGCCACTTCCCGATATTTTAAAAGGCATTGCGGTATTCCTGATGATTCAGGTACATCTCACAGAAATATTTGGCAAAGCAGAATTCATGCATAGCATCGCAGGAAAAGCCTCCCTTTTTCTTGGCGGACTACCGGCAGCGCCTGTATTTATGTTTATTATGGGCTTTTTTATTTATTCACAAAAACCCTTTGGCAAAAACCTAATCAGAGGCCTAAAACTGATTTTTCTTGGAATCATACTCAATACCGGACTTAACCTAAACCTCCTTATCCGTATTGCAAATGGTAGCATTGAAGGAAGTTTTTTTTCCTGGATATTCGGTGTCGATATTTTATTTCTTGCCGGACTATCCATAATAATACTCGCAATCCTAAAAACTATTTTCAAAAACAAATGGTGGTTTTACCTCCTACTGGCAATAATCGTCTCTATTTTAAGTACAGTAATTCCCGATTTATCTTCTGGAAAATCAAGTGATTATATACTGGCATTTGTTTGTGGCAAAGGAATCTGGTGGAGTTACTTCCCCCTATTGCCATGGCTGGCTTATCCTTTTGCCGGATATGCCCTCAATGCATTCCGAAAAGCCAACCCAGACTTATTCGATAAAATCTCGACGCATTTGTATCTAAAAATTACCACAGCCTTAATATTTCTTGGTGCCTTGGTATATGGCTGGGAGATCAGCACAGATTTACAAGCCTATTATCATCACGGTACCTTGTTTTTTATCTGGGCTTTATCAGGGATGTACTGGTGGCATCAATTATGGGCCTATCTGCTCAAAATCATTCCGGAAACACAACAATTACAAAAGTATGGACGAAATGTCACCTTATTATATATAGTACAATGGTTACTTATCGGTAATATTGGTACTGCTGTATACCAAACACAATCCTGGCAATTTTTGATCATTTGGTTTCTGCTCATTACCTATGTTTCCATAAAAATAACAAATTTGGGCATGATTCTCCAAAAGAAGTTGGCAGCTTTATTTTCTTAGGGTATTTTCAGCAAAACATTTGTTACATTTGCTTTTCCTACATAAGGCTTATGAACATACATTTTATAGCAATTGGAGGAAGCGCCATGCACAATCTGGCCATTGCCCTCCATCAAAAAGACTACAATGTGAGCGGTTCTGATGATGAAATCTTTGAACCATCGCGCTCACGCCTTCAAAACTACGGACTACTTCCCGAAAAATACGGATGGTTTCCCGAAAAAATCCATAGCAATCTTGATGCGGTTATTCTGGGAATGCATGCCCGTCTGGATAATCCTGAATTAATCAGGGCCAAAGAACTAGGCATAAAGATATTTTCGTATCCGGAATACCTGTACGAACAATCGAAGGATAAAAAACGTATTGTAATTGGCGGAAGCCATGGAAAAACAACCATCACAGCCATGATTATGCATGTGCTGCAGAAAGCAGGACTCGATTTCGATTTTATGGTTGGGGCAAAACTTGAAGGCTTTGATGTGATGGTTAAACTCACTAAAGAAGCACCCATAATGCTCTTTGAAGGCGATGAATACCTTACTTCCCCTATAGACCGAAGGCCCAAATTCCATTTATATCACCCTCATATTGCGGTAATTAGCGGCATCGCCTGGGATCATATCAATGTTTTTCCCACTTTTGATAATTATGTAGATCAATTCCGCATTTTTACTGATCTCATTAAGGAAAACGGTACACTCATTTATCCTGATAATGACGAAGAAACTGTAAAACTCGCTGAAAAGGCTCGTCCGGATATTCACAAAAAAGCCTATGGCATTCCCTCCCATCGGATCGAAAATGGCATCAGCATCATAAAAGATCATGGAAAGGAATACCCCTTAAATGTTTTTGGGGATCATAACCTACTCAATATGAATGCGGCACGTTTTGTTTGCGAAGCCATCGGCATCAATTCAGAGGACTTTTTTGAGGCGATACAAAGCTTTGGAGGTGCAGCAAACCGTTTGGAGAAAATTGCTGCAAACACCAAATGTACAGTATTTAAAGACTTTGCGCATTCTCCTTCAAAATTACGCGCGACACTCAATGCAGTTAGGCAGCAATTTCCTGACAGAAAGCTTATTGCCTGTATGGAACTACACACATTCAGCAGTTTAAGTGGTAATTTTTTATCGCATTATAAAGAAAGCATGCTAGCAGCCGATATTGCTGCTGTATATTTCAATCCACATGCTTTGGCTCATAAAAAACTGGCTGAAATTACAGCTGAGGACATTCGTCAAGGATTTGATCAGCAAAATTTGAATGTATTCAGCAACTCTGAAGAGTTACAAGAATTCCTTTTAGATCAGCCAAAAAGCAATACAGTCATTCTTTTAATGAGTAGTGGCAATTATAATGGGATGAATCTTCAGGAATTTGCCCGGCAATTGCTTCAGGACGAAAACAAATTATAAATAAACCAAAAACATAAGGTCGATTGAAGCATCAAACAAGCTTGATAAACAATAAAGACATGAAAAAGACACAAAAATTACTCATCGGATTATTTCTACTGATCATTCCGTTTTCATTATTTGCGCAAAACGAAACAGAAGCACTTGAGGCAAAACTCGAAGCATTGGACGCTTATTATGCCAAAGCTCTAGCGGATTGGGACGTTCCGGGTATGGCCGTTGCCATTGTGAAAAACGATACAATTGTGTTCGCTGAAGGCTATGGTTTATGCGACATCAATAAAAAAGAAAAGGTAGATGACAATAGTCTTTTTGCTATTGCTTCCAATACGAAAGCCTATACTTCAGCTGCTTTAGGCCTACTTGTGGATGAAGGCCGCATTGACTGGGACGACCGTGTTCAGGAATATATTCCTTGGTTTCAGCTCTACGATCCTTGGGTAAGCGCACATATGACCATACGCGATTTATTGACACATCGCAGTGGTTTAAAAACCTTTGCCGGTGATTTACTTTGGTACGGATCCAATTACGACCGTAATGAAGTAATCAGAAGAGCGCGTTATCTTGAGCCAACTTATGATTTTCGTACCAAATTTGGATACAGTAATATTATGTACCTTACTGCCGGTCAAATTATAGAAGCAGTAACAGACACAACATGGGACGATTTTCTCAAATATCGCTTTTTTGAACCACTCAATATGAAGCGCACCATCACCACTACGGAAAAATTAGGTGATTTTGACAATATTGCAATGCCACATACCGAAGTGGATGATCGCACGATTACGATTGACTATTTGAATTGGGACAATATTGCGCCTGCGGGGGCAATTATTTCATCCGTTCATGATGTTGCGCAATGGATTCGTTTGCAATTAAATCATGGAATTTATGAAAACGATACAATTTTTAGCGCACAGATGCAGCATGAAATGTGGACACCGGTAACAAGCCTGCCCATTAGTCGTGGAGCAGCAAGCCTTTGGCCATCAACACACCTAAAAGGATACGCCCTTGGCTGGCAGGTTTATGATTATCATGGCAAAAAAATTGTAACCCATAATGGTGGTTATGACGGTATGATTTCACAAACTGTTTTAATCCCGGAATTAAATATAGGCTTTGTAATTCTGACAAATAAAAACTCCAGTATGTATTATCCACTCCAATACAAAACTATGGATGTACTGCTGGATGGTGGCGATACAGATTGGAGCGAAATGTTTCTTGGATGGCAGAACAGAGGAGAAAATGATGATGAAAACACTCAGGACAGCAGCATTAGTATTCCGGCCAGCCTGCCTTTGGAAGCCTATACAGGAACCTATGGTGGAGACATTTATGGCAATGCAGAAGTAAGCTTAAAAGACGGGAACTTACGGATTGATTTAATTCCCACCCCGGGATTTGCATCTGAGCTCAAGCATAAAAACTGCAATGCTTTTGAGATTAAAATGGAAGGCTTCCCTTCATTACCAGGCGGCATTGTAAACTTTCTTATTGATGCTGAAGGAAATGCGAATGAACTAATCATCGACATTCCAAACCCGGATTTTGATTTTACAGAACTTGAATTTAAACGCAAAAAATAAAAACAGCAAGAGCTACATCTGACGATGACATCAATTGCACTATTTTTCCTATATTTGGTAATAAATAAAATAGAGAACCAAAAGCTCCATCATTGATTCCCTAAACTGAAATAAATGAATCAGAATTCAGAATCCAGTGCCCACTATTCGATGAATAAGCATGAAGTCAAAGGGGAACCAAAAGGCTTTCCTAAAGATATGGAAATCTGCATTGACGAATATGATTGGATCATAAGCATGAATGCAGAAGCATCCTTATTTTTTCAGTTCAGGCCCGAGGAGAATAAAAAATGCAAGATTAGTGAATTAGCAGCAAATCCTGACGAAAAGCTGGCCCTAATCGATGCGTTGCAAAATCTGGACACCAAAGATGAGAGCATTTTTCAAAGAGAGGATCAGTATTTCAGGTTACGAAAGTTTAGCGAACAAGAGCAGGCAAAAAATTTTACGTATTATGTGTTTCGTGAAGCAGGTGAAGAACTCAGACGAAACGAAAAAAACAAACGACTTCTGGCAGAGCTGCAAATAAAGCTTACCGGAACAAGCCGTGGCTTCTGGGAATGGGATTTTCGCAATAATTATTTACATTTCAGTGCAGAATATTATGAAATGCTCTCCTTCAATCCTGAAGACTTTTCCGCAACCTACGAAAACTGGCTTCAGCTGATACATCCTGAAGATCAAGAAGCCGCGAATGAACGTGCCCAAGCCTGGCTCAAGCACAAAAAAGAAGAATATAAAAACGAATTCCGACTTAAAACTGCTAATGGAAAGTGGATATGGATAAAAGCCAGAGGACATGTTGTTGCCCACGACAACAAGGGTAATGCCCTTAGAATGGTAGGTTCACATGAAATTATTGATAAAGAAAAAAAAGCAGAACTCGCCCTAAAAAAAAGTGAAGAACGCTATGCTGATTTATTTTATAATCAGCCTATTGCTCTATGGGAAGAAGATTTCTCCGACGTCAATGAAATGATAACTGAGCTGATCAACGAAGGTCACAAAATCAATGAAGAATATCTTTATGCAAAGCCTGATTTAGTTCAAGAACTTGCTTATAAAATCAAAATAATCAGATCAAATAAGCGCGCACAAGAGCAGGAGAATTACTCTATGGGTGCACAAACATTAATAAATACGCTACTTGAACTGATCCCACAGGTTTTAGTACGACAACTTCTTGCTATTGCCCGAAAAGAAAAAAACTTCCAAATGGAATATTCGAGCCCGGGCAAGCAAAATGAGATGCTTACATACATCTTAAATTGGTCTGTATTACCTGCTTATGAGCAAAATTATTCGAGGGTATTGATTTCATGCACCGATATCACACAAAATATAAAACTGGCCAAAAAACTGAAAGATAGCCAAGAGCGGATGCAAGCTGCCGTGGAAGGCTCCAATGATGGGCTTTGGGATTGGGATTTACAGACAAATACGGCATTCCATTCCGAGCGTTTTGCCCGCATGCTTGGCTATGAACCGCATGAACTACCGTATACAGTTGAAGCCTGGAACCAACTTCTCCATCCTGACGACATTAAAATGGCCTATCAGGAAGTAGACAATTATTTGAGTGGACGCACCGCTTCGTATGAATCTGTTTTCCGAATGAAAGCGAAGGATGGAAGCTATAAGTGGATCAAAGGTAGAGGAAAATTCCTAGCCGATGACGAAGGAAAGCCGAAACGTTTTATTGGTTTCAATACAGATATTACGCAAGAGGTATTATCAAAAAACGCACTTTCTGCCAGCGAACATCTTTTAAAAACAACCATCAATAGTATTAATAATCTGATTATTTACCTCTCACCTGATTTTCGCATACAACTCGCCAATACAGCAGCAGCAAAAATCATGGGGGTAAGACCCGAACGATTTCAGGGAAGCCTTTGTTATGAGCTATTTTACGGACGAACAAGTCCTTGCGAACATTGCCCCGTAGAAATGGCCATGAAACAACAAAATCCGATTGCACAGCAAAAAATCAGGCCGGACGGAAAAATCCTGAATAGAACTATTTATCCCGTAATCCGTGATGGACAGCTTCATGGTAATGTAGTGATTGCAGAAGATATAAGCGATGAGGTAAAAATACAGGAAGATTTACTCCGGGCAAAGATAAAAGCAGAGGAAAACGAAGCAAAATTAAAGCTCCTCTATCATAATATGCCCAACGGCAGTGTTCAGGTAAACAGAGACTATATTATTGAAAGCGTAAACGAAGTAACCTGCAGTATAACAGGATATAAGAAAGAGGAACTGATCGGGAAACCCTGCGGTATCATTTGTCCGAAAGGCCCCCACAAATGCCCTATATTTGATATGGGGAAATCCAAAATTGATAATGATGAAACATTTATCAAATCCAAGGATGGAAGGCTCATCCCGATCCTAAAAAGTTGTCGCCGTTTTCAATTGCATGATACGGATATTATTATTGAAAACTTTCAGGACATCACGCAGCTGCGTAAAATGGAAAAAGATTTGGTTGAGGCTAAGGATAAAGCTGAAGAAAGTGACCGCCTGAAATCGGCTTTTCTAGCAAATATGAGCCACGAAATACGCACACCCATGAATGGCATCATGGGGTTCGCTGAGCTCCTGAGGGAACACAAACTCACAATCGAAGAAAAATCCACCTATCTCAATATTATTGAAAAAAATGGAAAAAGAATGCTGGATATTATTGGTGATCTGATCGATATCTCCCGCATTGAAGCAGGTATTACAGAAGTACATAAAGAAATCACAAATATACCCGAACTTATAAAAGAATGCTGCCAATTCTTTCAGCCCGAAGCCCAAAGCCTTGGTTTAATGCTTTCTGTAAAAAACAATCATCAGGAAATCAGTATTATTACCGATCGAATGAAGCTGCATCAAATCCTTGCCAATTTGGTTAAAAATGCCATTAAATACACAAAACAAGGTTCTATTGAAATCGGGTATTATACGAAAGCGGACAGAGTACATTTTTACGTAAAAGACAGCGGCATCGGAATACCGAAATCATTACAAGAAAAAATATTTGAACGCTTCAGGCAGGCAGAAATGGATCTCGCCCGCGAATACGAAGGCGCCGGACTCGGCCTTAGTATTTGTAAAGCATATGTAGAAATGCTTGGGGGCAGCATTCAGGTAAAATCAGAACCCGGAAAAGGCAGTTGTTTCAGTTTTCATATCCACAACTCTTCGATACATGGGGAAATCGACGATAAGTCTGTAATTGAAACAGAACCAAAACAAGAGTATACAATTAATTCAGAAATCCTTATTGCAGAAGATGACGAAGATGCATTCTTTCTCATCGAACAATTTCTGTCGAAAAGAGGAATTATTTGCCATCACGCGAGAAATGGAAGGGATGCTGTTGCAATGGCATCAGCAAATAATAAGTACAAAATCGTTTTGATGGATATAAAAATGCCATTTATGGATGGCTACGAAGCAACACGACAAATCAAGAAAATCCGTCCGGATTTAAAAATATTCGTCCAAACAGCTTTTGCTGCTCCAGGCGACAGACAAAACGCCATAAAAGCCGGTTGTGACGGTTTTATCACAAAACCACTTAATCTTGACAAACTATTCACCCTAATTGCGAAAAATCATGAATAAAAGGATCCTTAATATTTTGAAACATCTGTTTATCATTATTTTAGGAGGAATGATCACTGCTTGTGCCCATCAAAGCCAGGAAGAAATTGCTGCAGAAATACATAAAAAGGCATTATGTCTGGATTCACATACAGATACACCTTTGCGTTTTACACGCTCCGATTTCGATGTTTCCCAAAGACATGATGTAAAGGAAAGTCGTTCTTGTCTCGACATCCCGCGGATGCAGGAAGGAGGCCTCGATGCTGTTTTCCTTGCAGCATTTATTAGTCAGGGAGAACGAACCGAAGAGGGAAACGAACAAGCCATTGAACGCGTACATCAGATCATCGATTCGATTCATTCCGTAGCACAAAAAAATCATGAAACTGCCGGTCTGGCCATCTGTCCTGATGATGCATATTCTCTTGAAAAACAAGGAAAAAGAGCATTTTTTATTGGCATTGAAAATGGCTACGGGCTAGGCGATCAGCTCGACTTAATAGAGGAATATTACAATAAAGGGGTGCGCTATATCACGCTTTGCCATACGAAAAACAATGATATTTGCGACTCCTCCACCGACACCACAGAATGGAACGGATTGAGCAGTTTTGGTGAAGATGTTGTTCGGGAAATGAATCGCCTGGGCATTATGGTGGATGTTAGTCATATCTCAGATTCAAGCTTTTATGATGTCCTTCAGCTGAGCAAAGTGCCTGTAATTGCCTCACATTCCAATGCACGCTCTCTATGCAATAACCCACGAAACCTTACGGATGATATGCTGCGTGCGCTTTCAAAAAATGATGGTGTAATTCAGGTTTGCCTGCTGAGTGCGTATGTTAAAGAGCCCACCCCCTACCCTGAACGCGACAGTGCATTAAAGGCTGTGCGCAGTAAATTTGGCGAATGGGACAGCCTTACGGCAGAAGAACAAAACCAATTGCGTACAGAATATTATGCCACTGCAGATAAATATCCTGTTCAAAAAGCTACAGTGAGCGATCTTGTTGACCATATTGATCATATAGTCGAAATTGCCGGCATTGATCATGTTGGTATTGGCTCCGATTTTGATGGCGGCGGAGGTTTGGAGGATTGCCCCGATGTAAGTAAAATGGGACTGATTACTTTGGAACTTGTGAAAAGGGGCTATTCAGAAGAAGAGATTATTAAAATTTGGGGAGGTAATTTTATGCGGGTTTTTGGGGAAGTAGAAGCAACAAAGGGATAAAACAAAAGCGGAGAATTGGATGGAGGAATTTCTATTATTTCATTACTAGTGATGCGTTGAAACTCTCGTCAGAAAATGTGTGTATTGTTCTTTGACATTTCTACGGATTTGAGTTAATATAGCCATATGAACATTTCTCTATTTCCTTAATTTATTCGTATAACATCATTTATCAAGTACTTGTCTATTAAGTAGTTGTAGCTAGTAGACTAAAATATGTCTCTTGACTTCATGATTTTAGGCTTTGAACGCACAAAACTAAGATTCATTTCAAATCCCAAAATACAAAAACACTTGTAATCTATTGATTTAATGAAATATAGAGTCAAATAAAAAATATTAACGCATCACTAGTAAAATCCTATTGTAAAAAACCAAGTCAACCCGAAAATGCTTATCGTCAAATGAAAATCGAACTTGTCTGCCAACAAAAGTGTAACCTTTACCTAATTCTAGTAAAAAATGCTCAAGCTTATCAATTATCTTTTGCTCAAATTTACTCTCTGAATATTTTAAACTCTCAGGAAGCCCAATGAATTCAAGAATGTATGGATCATTTAATGAGTCTTTTGCCGTCTCAATAATTTGTCCTTTTTCTGCAAGTTTTTGAATGCCAGATTTGCCACGACTTAATGCAAGTCTTTCATAAAGAGCAGAATCAAATTGTCGTTGTAATTCTCTTAAACTCCAATTATTTTCGAATGCTTCTATTTCATAAAACTTTCGTTCATTTTCATTGTCTATTCGCATTAATTTTAAATAGTGAGACCAACTTAAATTGAAAACGGCAGACACTGTCTGCGTTTTTGAATAAACAAGGAAAAATTGTCTCATCTGCTCTAAATTCCTTCTGGAGAATCCTTTGCCAAATTCGTTTGTTAGTTTTTTAGAAAGTTCAATCAGCACCTGTTTGCCATATTCAGCTCTAATATTTCCATTTTGTTCTTCTTCAACAATCATTCGTCCAATTTCAAAATATGTCTGGACCATTGTTTTGTTAACAGTCTGAACAACTGATTTTCTAGCCTCAACTAATAACTTTGCAATTTTATCGAAAAATTTATCTGAATCAGTTTTTCTTATTTTATTCATTTCAAAAATTGTTTGATAGTAGCAAAGTTAAATTTTAATATCATAATGGCACAAAAGCCATTTTTACAATAAGCGTTAACTACTGTGTATAAGACACCCCTATTACCAATACATCCGCTTTGTACAATACAGGAGCTCCTATAACACAGATCCGATCAACAAAACAGCTTATTGGGGTTTGAGGGTTCATTTTTATTATCGTTTTTTGCACAACAAATTTAATTAATCTAATGTGAATCACAAATATATTTTTTAAAGCAAGAAGTTCTTATCTATGGATGCAAAACCCGCCAAACGCTGTCGCAAGATGGCAATATTCCCGACAATGGCCGTTTTGTAGAAAAAACACGGAAAATTGATTCCTCAGTATATAGTGTACAACGGTTTCCCCGAAGCTCTCGGGACAGGCGTTCAACACAAAGCACATATTCCGGCTCAGGCCGGAAAACGATGCTTAATTGTTGGCAAATCGTTATTTTTTCTTCTTTTGTTTATCCATTTTCTTTACTGCTTCTTCAATTTGAAGATTCATTTCTTTCATTGCATGTTGAATCTGGAAATACAAAGGAATTTCTTCTTCATTCTCGCTGTCTTTTGAAATATATCCAAGAATATCAACAAAATTTCCATAGGAATCACTTCCTGAACCCATTGTCCCGATTTTAGCACGCAGATATTTTCTAATAAAATTTTGTCCATCAATTGGAGTTAGACTAAAAAATGCAGAATCGGCACTTGTCCCTTTACCTGATTGCCCCATTGCTTCCATTACTCTATTGAACTGATAACTGTAGTAGTCAGCAGAATCTTGATTATTTAGTTTATAATATGAATAAGACAATTCTATTAAGGTCATTTGATTTAATGGGTGTGTTTTATTGAATTTCAAACCTTTTTCTTTAGCTTCTTCGAATTTACCATTCCCATTAAGACTATATATTTCTCTTTCGATAGAAATATCTGAATAAGCATGATAGTTTGTGTCCATAGTAAATCCTATCATTAAGGCTAAAACTTCAAAATCGGTCAAAGCTGTATCGTTTTCTTTAAATCTTTTAAGCAACTTATCATAGTTTAGGTTGCTTGAGGTGTCATTGGTTTGTCCAAGAATTTTCTCATAATCCTTGTGATAGTCAAATTCATATTCTTGTCCAAAGGTTGTCAACGAAACTGTTAGAATTAAGATTGTTAAAATTTGTCTCATTTGTCTGTTTTTAATGTTTGCCAACGTTTTGAACATGGTGCGTTTGGATTTTTGAAACCTTTATTTTTAAAACTACCACTCACTTTATTTATAGCTAATATCGTCATTTATTACTCCAATTTCCAAATGCAATATGTTTTTTGTTATGTGGCGGTTTTCATTCAAATATAATTTTCTTTTTATCAATAATTTTTTTCCAAACATATGATGTCAAGAATGATAGCAAGGCAACCGCTATTCCTATTTCTCGGAGTATTATATTCTCAACTTCTATTCCCACAAAATCTGCAAATATTACAAGTAAATAATAAGTCAATCCGATAGCTGAAATCCAATTCAATACTCTTTCTATCTCATTTTTCTTATTAGATTTGTACCAGTCAATATAATTATCATTACTAGGGTTTTTTAATAGAAGTTTTTTAAATTCGACATTAGAATCTTTGTATCTTTTTAATCGTCCAAGACAAACTCCTTTTAAAAAAGTTACTCCTTCAAAATATTGCTTATACCATTTTGATTGTCCTTTTATTCTTTCCAAATCATTATCTATTTCATAAAGTATAGTCAATGATTTTTGAAAATTTCCAGTCAAATTTAATGGGTCAGCGTATTTATACATTTTAATAGGAATTACATATTCAACGTCCTCCTTTCGCCCATTTTGAAGTAAATCATTAAAAAATTTTATGTTTTCTTCGTACTTCTCAATGTATTGCGCATTATCTTGTTTTGAATCGAAAAATACTTGTAGTTTACTTTTACTATTCATTGAAATGCTTTTTATTTTATAACTGCCACATAACTACTGCGTATAAGGCACCCCTATTACCAATACATCCGTTTGTACGAAACAGGAGTTCCTATAACACTCAGCCGATCAACGAAACAGCTTATTGGGGTTTGAGGGTTCATTATTATTATCGTTTTTTGCACAACAAATTTAATTAATCTAATGTGAATCACAAATATATTTTTTAAAGCAAGAAGTTCTTATCTATGGATGCAAAACCCGCCAAACGCTGTCGCAAGATGACAGTATTCATGACAATCGCCATTTTGATGAAAAAACACGAAAAATTGATTCCCCAGTATATATTGTACACCGGTTTCCCCGAAGCTCTCGGGACAGGCGTTCAATCCGCGAATAATCGGGACAAGCACAAAGCACACCTGTCACGAGCGATTCGGGATACCTGACTCTACCCTTCGGATTTCCGGCTCAGGCCGGAAAACGATGCTTAATTGTTGTGTGTAGTTTTTATATTATTCTGTTTAATATATATATCAATATCATAATCACTGAAATTCCAATTGTAATATATAAAATGGTTTTAATTCCTTTGGTCTCTTCAATTCTTTGTCGTTTTATTTCATTGTGTATTGGACTTTCCTTAGTCAGTAAATTTTCGTTTTCAAGTTTTTCTTTAAGTTCCTTTATTCTTTCAAATCTCTTTTCCTGTGCTTGTTTTTGTTTTTTCGCTTGGAAATTATTCAATAGGATAAACAAAGTCGATAACCCGATAAAAAACAATGCCATTTCAAGAGGAAAGCCAAAGTCAGTAAATTTAGAAACAATGAAATAGACTATTAATATCCCAGTAACTGTTAGAAATAATATTTTTAAAGAAATATGCCTTGCTCTTCTTCCGGTAATCTCTAACCTTGCATAATCTTCTTCTTCAATTAGACTTGATATTTCCCAAGCAGCCTTGTTTGCTTCCATATTGTCAAAATCAAAGTTTCTATTCTCAAGTTCAGCTTTTGCATATTTCACAGCTTCTTTAGATAAAACCTTTCTTCCGATTACAATGTCATATAATTCCTTATTTGTTTTGTTTTCAAATATTTTTCCCCAATTGTAACTCATTTATTCAATTTGATTTCTATTTGGTCAAATTACACACAACTACTGTGTATAAGACACCCCTATTACCAATACATCCGCTTTGTACGAAACAGGAGCTCCTATAACAGACATCCGATCAACGAAACAGCTTATTGGGGTTTGAGGGTTCATTATTATTATCGTTTTTTGCACAACAAATTTAATTAATCTAATGTGAATCACAAATATATTTTTTAAAGCAAGAAGTTCTTATCTATGGATGCAAAACCCGCCAAATACTGTTTCAAGATGACAGTATTCATGGCAATGGCCATTTTGATGAAAAAACACGAAAAATTGATTCCCTAATATATATTGTACAACGGTTTCCCCGAAGCTCTCGGGACAGGCGTTCAACACAAAGCACATATTCTGGCTCAGGCCGAAAAACGATGCTTAATTGTTGTATGCTGGCCTTATTGATTTATAAAATCTCTTATCGTTTTTATATATTGATCTGGTTTCTCAACTGCTATGGCATGCCCTGCATTTGGTATAACAACCAATTTGCTATTTGAATATAATTCTAAATATTCCTGGGTATAGCCCCATTTTTGATTATCATATTGACCTTTCATTATTAAAACAGGGATATTGAGATTTTTAATTTTAAGACGTTGGTCTTTAACATCTTTGAAGCTTTTAACTGTCATTATCTGAGCATAATAACCAGCCCCACCTTCAACTTTCCGAGTCATTAATGTGTCGGACAAGGTTGATTTGTTAAGTTCGGTATTTAGATAAGTTGCAAAGTCGTCTGCTTCTTTATCAGATGCCAATTTATAGCCAAACATCGTCGCGCACTTTTGTGTAAGCATACTTCGAATATTGCGTGCCTTTTCGTTCCCCTGTCGATTAGAATAAAGAGGTTCCCTTAAATTTAAACTGTCAGGCGAGCTAATGTTAGCCAGCTCTTTTTTTATTGGAAGAATGGGGCCAGGTCCAGTGAATATAATCCGTTCAACTTTTTCAGGATTTTCAACAACGAACAAATTGGCAAGCATAGCACCCCATGATTGCCCAATAATGATAATTTTCTCTGCTCCAATTATATTAACAATTTCTGTAAGATCTGATTTGTGACGATCAACGGTATACTCACTAATATTATCTAATCTGTTGGAATGGCCTCCGCCAATTTGATCGTATAAATATATATCGTAACCATCAGCAGCAAGTGCTGACAATGAAGTAATATTGCTGTTGTAGATTGGCCCACCAGGTCCACCATGAAGATAAATAATAGGATGATTTTTTTTTGGTTCTTTTCCTGAAATCAATGTGTAAGCTACTCTTGAACCAGTCGACAAGTCCCAGAATTTTGTACTTTTTCTGCCCTGCATTTGAGGGACATCGTAATTTCTGGGTAGAAAAACCATAAACACTATAAATAATGTGAATATTATCACGGTGTAAAATAATAATCTGAATATCTTCCTTTTCATTTAGTATAGATTCATATAAGGCTTTAGTATTTCAAATTGGTATTAAATGTTGTTACAATCTTCTTGGCTTGCACACAACTACTGTGTATAAGACACCCCTATTACCAATACATCCGCTTTGTACGAAACAGGAGCTCCTATAACAGACATCCAATCAACGAAACAGCTTATTGGGGTTTGAGGGTTCATTTTTATTATCGTTTTTTGCACAACAAATTTAATTAATCTAATGTGAATCACAAATATATTTTTTAAAGCAAGAAGTTTCTATCTATGGATGCAAAACCCGCCAAATGCTGTAGCAAGATGATAATATTCCCGCCAATCGCCATTTTGTAGAAAAATACGAAAAATTGATTCCCCAGTATATATTGTACCCCGGTTTCCCCGAAGCTCTCGGGACAGGCATTCAACACAAAGCACATATTCCGGCTCAGGCCGGAAAACGATGCTTAATTGTTGTGCCTCGTTTATCTATTTGCATTTTTGTTTTTTAAATAGTTCAACTAAATCCAAATCCTTTAATTTGTAATTATTATAGTTCCAGATTATAAAATTATGCCAGCAATTACATTCCTCCTGTGTTTTCCCAAATTCATTGATACACTTTTTAAAAAATTGCTTTTTTCCCTTTCTTTTCCAATATGCTGTTGGTTTTGGGTCATCAGCAGATGGATGATAAAAAGCATAAAAGTTTATTGGCAGATTGAAATTAATATCTATAGCTTTTCCTCTATTTCTAGCTGGTAACCATGGTGGCATGTTTCTAACAAGTTCTAATGCAATACTGTCTAAATCATGATGTAAACCCCTTAATATTTTTGGATTACAAATCTCTCCATTTTTATTAATCAAAAAAGTTATATACACTCTTCCACGAACACTATCTTTAAGAGCTTTCTCTGTGTAAGTAGTATTTGTAATAATATATTTATACAAAGCTTGTTCACCACCATGAAATTCTGGCATTTTTTCAGGTCCTCCAAAAATAATTTCTTCAACTTCATTCTCAGTACTATCAATTTGAGAATACAGTGAAAGTGAAGTCAAACATAAAATTAATATTACTATTTTCTTTTTCATATAATTGAGGCATAACTTCCGTATATCCGTATATAAGAACCACAAAACCCAAATACTCTCACTTTGCACAAAGCATGATTCTGCTAAATACACTATCTATAAAAGAAATAACTTATTGGTTTTTGATGGTTCATATTTGTGATCTTTTGTGTTCAACAAATATAACGATTCTAATCTAAATCGCAATCATAAATTAGGGGCACAATATGAGCTGTGAAGGATAAAAACTTCATCGAAGAAGTATAAGGCAAGAAAATAAAACTATCTCGATATTCTTGCGTCTATCCTTTCCAAAAGCCTTTGGTGAATAATAATACGACTGTATAAATCTCAAGGCGACCGATAATCATCAGCAATACTAATATAATTTTCGCCACATCAGGTAAATGGGCAAAATTATTGGCAGGGCCAACAGTACCAATTCCGGGGCCAATTCCCGCCATACATGTTGCTGCCGAACTACTGGCCGTTTCTCCATCCAAACCGGTAAATACGAGTAATAAACTTCCAATCACAAATACAGTGAAATACATCAAAATAAATTCCACAACAGAATCATTTGCCTCGGTCGACAGTCGTTTCTTATTGAGTTTCAATTGCATGACAGCATTTGGATGCACAAATTTATAAAATAGGATTTTGATGTTTTTAAAAAAGATTAGATGCCGCACCATTTTTATGCCTCCGGCCGTAGAACCAGTGCTTCCACCCAGAAACATCGCAAAGAAAAGGAGTGTCCATGCAAAAACAGGCCACAGCAGATAATCAGCGGTTGCAAATCCTGTGGATGTAATAATGGAAATCGTCTGAAAGAATGCCTCCCTGAACGATTCTTCAAATGCCTTGCCCATCGTAAAATACAAAGAGGCAGTAATGACGCTTCCAACAATCAGAATTACAGCAAGATAAAACCAATACTCTTCATTTTCTCGCAGCCTTTTAAAGTTGCCGTTTACAAAGAAATAATAAATAATAAAATTTGTTCCGGACAGCAGCATAAATATCATTATAACATACTGTATATAAGGAGAATAATTGGCAACACTGGTATTTTTTGGCGAAAAGCCTCCTGTAGCAACAGTCCCAAAAGCATGGCAAATGCTATCGAAAAGATCCATATTACCAAGAAGTAGGAATATGATTTCTATCATTGTTAAAACAATATAAATCAGCAATAAACGCTTACCAATTTCCTTAATTCTTGGTTTAATTTTTTCCTGTAATGAGGATTCTAATGTAAAAAGATGGTATCCTCCAATTTTCAATGAGGGCAGGATCACAATAACCAATACGATAATCCCGATTCCGCCAATCCAATGTGTAAAGCTCCTCCAAAACAATATCGATTTTGGTAAAGCCTCGATATCAGTAAGTATTGAAGAGCCCGTAGTTGTAAATCCGGAAACGGACTCAAAAAATGCATTAATAAATGCCGGAATAGCCCCCGAGAAAATATAGGGTAAGCAGCCGATCAAACCAAGTAAAAGCCAGGAAGATGTTACAGTAACATAGGCGTCTTTCTTATGTAAATCTTTGTTTTTATCCAATCCTCTTGAGTATAAAAACAGTGTTAAACTCAGCATCATTGCAATAACAGACGAAAGAACAAAAGGAGAAATATCTTCTGAATAAATAACAGCAACACCAATGCATATAAGGAATGCCAAACCCACAAGAAATAGGTTCAGGCTCAACACTCTTGAAATTATTTTATAATTTAATATTCCTTCCATTACAAGCTTAATGCTTTCGTTTGATATTTAAAAAATTGCCGGAGGCTCTATATCGAAACCGAACAATAGCAAAAAAGAAAGAATTGTATTAAGAAGTATTGGAAGAGGTCTGTAAGGCGGCTGGCCAATTTCCCGAAACATTAAGATGGGATTCCTGTATTGAACAGTCAAAATCCCCGATTGCATAAGATGAATATCGTAAATTCTCCCCCATCCTTAAAAAATTAAAACAGCGGCAAACTTAAGAAATAACTTCCAAGTAGCGCATGGCTAATTTATCCATAAGGCATCTAAAATAAAAAAGGCGTATAAAATTGACTATCAATGATTACAATGCTAAAGATAAAAATTATACTCAGAACTTGGAGGATTCCCTTAATCATCAATTCTTCCCGACAGAAAACGATCTGAGCGCGTTTTCATATTTTTTTTGATATTCAAACAATACAGCCAAGAATCCATGAAGTGTAAGTTTCCCCTGGGGAACAAGGCTTTGAGGGCTTCAATATAACAATCATCTGGATTTACGTCCGTGCAAATCAAATAATGTGCATTAAGGGCTGCTCCGGTAAAATGAGGAATTGTATCGTAAGAATCTGTCTGTGCATTGTATTTTAAAATTCCAAGATGCTCTTCTTTTGTGGCTGATGTTGTATCCGTTTTCCAATTTAAAGGATTGATTCCCACTGCAGAATGACTCATTATGGGCGATTTTGCGTGAATATCGCTAAGGGAGTTATAAAGGATAATCACACCCGTATCAGAGCTTCCCTGTGCCGGTTTTAAACGATCCGGATAGGTCGCAAGTTCTTGTTCAGTAATCTGAAAACCAATTAAATAAGCCGCAACCATTTGATTATATTGCTCCGGGGTCATTGCAGTTTTTAACAACTCAATCAATACTTGTGAACCCTGGCTATGCCCTAGGAGAATAAAAGGCCGCCCCTGATTCAAATGCGCCATATAGTATTGGAAAGCCCTTAGGATATCAGCCTCAGGAATTTTGATTTTTTCGAGCATTGAGGCTTCTTCCATAAAATAAACGTCAAGTGTAATCTGGCGGTAGTATGGCGCAAAAAAGTTAAAATCCTTGGCAGCATATACATCTTTCATAAACTTCAGATTGACTTTGGCAGCATTTCGCTCTGTAAGCTTATCAACATTTGTATAGAAAAGGGGATTACCCTGATCATCAATAGGTTTTGTCCCCAAAGTCGGGTAAACATAAAATACATCAACTAATTGATTTGCTGTAGTTAAGGCATTACTATACCAATATGTAGTATCCGAATAGTCAGGACTTTGCGGAATAATATCCCCTTCCTTATCCGATTTTGAACAGGAAGTAATAAAAAGTGCGAGGATTAAAAAGTACACAAACTTTTTCATGATTGATGTTTCAAATAATAATATTCACAAATAATCAGATACTGATCGAAATTAAAAACCATCAGATAGTTCAAATATACTTTCAAAAGTAGAAAATAAATAGTTGTTCTCAAAAAAAACTTTGAAGTGTTCAATTATATATTGTTTTCGAGCATATGGTCGAACGAAAATTAAAATCCAGAGGGCACTTCGACTTCGTTTACTTCGGCAGCGCTCAGCACGGTGCAGCGACCCCTTTCTACTTCGATTAGAATAAATATTTATTTGAACACCTTAAAAAAATACTGTCTTATTCCTTCAGGCTAAGAATTAGCTCATGCACTTTCTCAGAATCCCAATCTGCCGCGCCGGCTTCCATAATCATCAGTTCGCCGTTATGTTTAAAAATGAAAGTAGTAGGTAAAACTTCTGCACTAAAAATATCAGGGGCTTGATATACAGGAAAATATACCGGAAAATCATAGCCCTTTTTCTTCATAAATTCATTGACTTTTTCCGGCTTTTCATTGGTCACCATCATAAAAGCGACACCATCATCATCTTTAAATTTATCATAAAGTTTCTGGATGGAAGGCATTTCTGCCACACAGGGAGGGCACCAAGTTGCCCAAAAGTTAACAAAAATCACCTTGCCTTTATAATCCTGCAAACGAACTGCTTTTTTTTGATGGTCATAAAGTGGCCAGGCATAATCGTCCTGTTTAAGCTCCCCAAGCGGTTTTGCGATTTCCACAGATGGAGAAAATAAGGCAATACGCTTAATCATAGAAACAACTTCGATGCGCGTAACCGGAATCAGCAGTAAAACAAGAAAAATAACAAAAAAAGCATCACCGGCAATAGCCAGAGGCTTCTTCTTTGCAAAATAGGATTGAATCAGTTTTTTTATTTTCATCATAGCTTTTAAAACACAAAAATAATACATTTGTTTGAGGAAAGAAACGAAGAAGAAGTTTCTTCATGCAGAGAATAATAAAAACACATTATAATAATGTACAATTTCCTTTCCTGAATGAACATATCAGAAAGCGATCTTAAATAAATTAATGATGAATAAAAAAGTACTACTTCTGCTTGCAAATGGTTTTGAAGAATACGAAGCAGCTGTCTTTACCGATGTAATGGGTTGGAGCAGAGTGCATGGAAATATTGGCATCGATCTAATTACAACCGCATTGCGTCCGGAAATCAAAGGAACATGGAACCTCAGGATCTTACCCGAGCTCGCGTTTGAGGACATTGAAATAGAGGATTATGATGCATTGGCTGTTCCTGGGGGATTTGAAGAAGCCGGATTTTATATTGATGCCTTTGACAATCGATTCCTTTCTTTGATTAGGGCTTTTGAGGAGCAGAGTAAAATCATAGCAAGCATTTGTGTCGGCGCAATTCCATTGGCCAAAGCAGGCGTATTGAAAAACAGAAAAGCCACAACATATGATTTGGATGGTGGAAGAAAATGCCAATTAGGCGAATTGGGTGCAGATGTTATGGACCAAAGGATGGTTGTCGACCAGAATATCATCACATCTATTGGACCGGGAACAGCATTGGATGTTGCATTCAAACTACTAGAAATGCTCAGCGATGCAGAGAATGCAGAACAAGTAAAAAAATATATGCGCATTCCATATTGAATTTGACAATGTACTCTATGATGCATGGATTAATAAAATCATATTGATAAAGCGAATTTAAACGGGAAAATAATGATTTAAAAAAACTTTCCTGAAATATTATAAATTCATATTTTATTTAACGAATTCATTGTCAATTATTTAAATCGAAAACTTTTTTAAAAAAAATTGACCCATAAAACATCAGCAGGGCAGTCATAGCCCGATCAGCAATTTTTGATTACCTTTGATGAGCCATTCAGAAACAATGAAGGCGGAAAAAATATTTCAGCCTAATTTTGTGAATAATGAGCAATATAATAAAATATTAATAATCAAGATCATATATACATTAGGAAGCAAAAACGGTTTAATTAAATTTCAGATGCAGATCTGATCAATATAAATAATTATAATGAACACAATCCATTCATTTCATATACCCGTAATGGGCATTGGTTTTAGTATAGACACTCCTTTAAAGGCAGCCCCTTTTGGAATTGATTCGGTCATTTCCCTTGTTGATGACATTCTTCTTGAGAAATTAAGAAAGATGTATTGCGCAAAATTTGATCTGGCCTATACAGAAATTACAGGAAAATGCGAAGACCACAGGGCGAAACGCATTACATCCTATTTGAACCTCATCAATGATCTTGCAGAAAAAAAAGTGGATGAGCTGATAAACAATGCTATCGAAAAAGGAAAGGAAATAAAAGCCTATTTTAATAATTTACCCGATGCATCCAGCCTTTGCGACGAGTTTAAAAAACGAACTTCCGGTTCATATAAACTTGGCGACATCAGCCAATGGCTCAAAGAAAACCTGAGCATGGGCAGCATCGATGTAAATATTATGACAAAAGTAGATAAATACAACTACCAAAATGGCGAAAAACTACCGATTGAATACAATGATGCCCATGCAGCATTGCGCGGTTTTGCACAAAGCAAACTCACTTCCTCCATTGTACTTTCTGCCGGTATGAACCCGGCACTTTACGGCTATATGGAAAATTTTGATGATTTCTATCCGGATCATCAAGGAAAATTCCAGAAAAAAATTATCCTGAAAGTAAGCGATTACAGATCGGCTATCATTCAAGGCAAATATTTGGCTAAGAAAGGTTTATGGGTTTCCGAATATCGGATCGAATCCGGATTAAACTGTGGCGGACACGCTTTTGCTTCCGATGGTTATCTATTAGGGCCTGTGCTTTCCGAATTTAGGAGCAAAAGAGGAGAACTTGTTCAGGAAGTGCATCAACTCCTTATGACGGCATTAAAAAATAAAGAAAAAACCATACCCGAATGTGGTCTTGATGTGCGCATTACAGCACAAGGCGGAGTTGGAACGGCAGAAGAACATGAATTTCTGCTCGATTATTATCAACTGGATTCCGTTGGCTGGGGCAGTCCATTTATGCTTGTTCCGGAGGTGACTAATGTTGACGAACAAACACTCAAGCAGTTGGCTGACGCCAAAGAAGAGGATCTCTATCTTACAAATATTTCTCCCTTGGGTGTGCCTTTTAATAGCCTAAGAAACAACACTAAAGAAAAAGAACGCCTCGAAAATATCGCCAAAGGCCGTCCGGGAAGTGCTTGCCCGAAACATTATGTTGCAATGAATACCGAATTCTCAGAAACAGGAATGTGCATTGCTTCACGAGCATACCAAAAACGAAAACTGGAAGAACTCGACAAGCAAAAACTTTCAAAAGAAGAACATCAGAGAAGCTACGATAAAATCGTTGAGAAAACATGTATTTGTGTCGGACTCGGAACCTCTGTTCTGCTGAATAACCATCTCGATAATAAAGCTGAAGGGAGCGGTGTTGCTGCCTGCCCCGGACCAAACCTCGCATATTTCGATAAAGTGATGACATTGAGTGAAATGTGCGACCACATTTATGGTCGTAAAAATATGATTTCCAGAGCAGACAGACCGAATATGTTTATCAGGGAAATGCAAATCTATATGGATTTCCTTTCGGAGAAACTCAATGAATTTAAATTCGACCAAAGCCGAAAACAAAAGAAATACCTGATGAACTTTGTGAAAAACCTCAAAGAAGGCAATCAGTACTATTTCAATATGTTTGAGGAAATCAAAGGCAAATTTGAAGAATCCAAAAAAATGATTATCGCTGATTTAGAATCCTGCAAACAAAGACTTCAAAGCCTTGGTTTACAAATTGAAGAACTGCCAATTAAGAACAAATAAAGCTGAAACAAATTCTTGCGATTGAGGTCGATATATACACAATACTTATCTATGCGGGGATATTTAGATTCCTCCTCTCTCCGGTCGTCGGAATGACTCATAATAAGTTATCTAGGCAAAGGCAGTCATTTCGATGCTGGATTTTCGGCAGAGAAATCTGTCCTAATAATTCATTCAAAATCAATGCACAGTAGAGCATGATAAATTTCACTATTAGGCTGTTATACACTTAAATACTGACCTCGTTCTCGTGATTATAGCTATTGCTTCCTTTCAGTATCTTTGATTCTTTGAAAAAAAAAAGAACTTGGATGGAAAAAACATAATTCAACATTTTCAAAAACAGATAAATGTCTGTTTCATCTGAGTGGCTTTTATTCTTATTTTTGTGGAGGAAATCTATTCCTGAACAGTTTTAATTGTTTCAATTTTATACCATTAATAATGAATATTCCTAAGCACCGCTTTCCATTTCTACTTGTAATTATCCTATTGATTATCAATATCCCACAAGGATATACACAAAATAATACGCGTTTATTCAATTCTGCTGAGCAAGAAGGCAATAAACTTATCCTTCATTGTTCTGATGGAACAATTACGCTGAGCGCTTTAAGCACGAATGCGATGGAAGCAAGTTTCACAATTAATAGCCGAATACAGCCCCCATCCTACTCCATTGCGAATAAAGCAGGCGATATCGACATCCAATATTCCGAAAATGACAATGAGATACATTTTAACACCTCAGGGATTGAAGCATTAGTTAAGAAAAACCCCTTTCAAATTTCCTATTTCTATAAAAAAAGAATGCTAATTCGTGAAGAAACAGGTTTTTTTAATCAGGACAGCTTAATTGGTTTTAATATGGAGTTGTCGCCCGAAGAAAAACTGATGGGCGGTGGATCAAGGGTACTCGGCATGAATCGTCGTGGCAATAGACTAAAACTATATAATCGTGCAAGTTATGGTTACGAAACCCATGCAGATTTAATGTATTATTCAATGCCGGTTGTAATTTCGTCACAGAAATACATGCTTATTTTTGATAATGGAGCCAGTGGGTTTATGGATCTCGGTGCTACTGATAAAGACATTTTACAATTTGAAGCAAGTGGAGGACGAATGAGTTATTTTATCGTTGCAAACGATGATTGGCAAGAGCTGGCAACATCCTTTACTGAAATCACTGGAAGGCAACCACTACCTCCGCGTTGGGCTTTTGGGAATATGGCATCGCGCATGGGATACCGAACTCAAAAGCAGGTAGAAAGTGTGGTCGACACCTATATCAATGAAGAGATACCCTTGGATGCAATTATTCTGGATCTTTTTTGGTTTGGTCCTGAATTGCAAGGATATATGGGAAATCTTGATTGGGATAGGGATTCTTTTCCCCAAGCGGAGCAAATGCTAAAAAACAATAGGTCAAAAGGCGTGAAAACCATTCTTATTACGGAGCCATTCGTTTTAACTGCCAGTTTTAACTATAAAGAATGCAATGAATTAGGACTTTTGGCTAAGAAAAAAAATGGTGCTCCCTATAAATACAATTTCTATTTTGGCGAAACAGGCCTGCTCGATATTTTTAATCCAAAAACAAAGGATTGGTTTTGGAATATTTATAAAAAGCACAGCATCAGCGGAGTAGATGGCTGGTGGGGCGATTTGGGCGAGCCGGAAGTGCATCCCGATGATATTATGCATGTGAATGGCAGTGGCAAAGATGTACATAATTTATATGGTCACGAATGGGCAAAAACAGTATTTGAAGGCTATGAAAAAGACTTCCCGAATAAGCGACCATTGATTTTAATGCGCTCAGGATTTGTAGGTTCGCAGCGATATGGCCTTATTCCTTGGTCGGGAGATGTAAACCGAAGCTGGGGCGGACTAAAACCACAAGTGGAAATCAGCTTGCAGATGGGAATGCAAGGCCTAGCATATATGCATTCAGATTTGGGAGGATTTGCCGGTATCTATAAAGATCCGGAACTCTATACAAGATGGCTGCAATATGGTGTTTTTCAACCTGTTTACCGCACACACGCACAAGACGGACTGCCCTCGGAGCCAATTTATTGGGATGAAGAAACAAAAAATGCAGCCCGTAAATCCATTCAGCTGCGTTATCAATTAACGCCATATATTTATACTTTGGCTTGGGAAAATTGTATGAAAGGCCTGCCCATGATGCGCCCACTTTTCTATATTGATGATGACCCAAAACTACTGGACGAAAAAGACAGCTACCTCTGGGGAAATGCATTTTTGGTGCACCCTATTATTGATAAAGGCGCAAAGAAAGAAACGATTTACCTACCAAAAGGAAGTCATTGGTTCGATTTTTATACGGACAAGCTTTATGCAGGTGGAAAAACCATTAAGATGAAAACAACAATGGATCATATTCCTGTTTTTGTGAAAGCCGGAGCCTTTATTCCAATGGTGCCTGTTTTCCAAAATATGGACGAGTACTCAAGCGATACGCTCATTGTGCATTATTATTTTGATGCTGCTGTAAAATCCTCCACAGGAATCGTTTATGAAGATGATGGAGAAAGCAATAACAGCTGGAAAAACAATCAATTTGAATTGCTTCAATTTTCATCAAATTATTCAGATGAGAAAGGGCTAGATATTGGCATTCAACATATTGAAAATGATTATCCCGGAAAACCGGAAGACCGCTGTTTGCGATTTATAATCCATAACTGGCCACAAAACCGGGCAAAAATCAGCAGCACAGACAAGAGCTATACAATCAAGCAAAGCTATGATGCTTCAAAAAAATTACTGACAATTGAAAGCTCTGATGATGAGCAAGTGCTTTCTATTCAATAATTCATGAATCCAAGAAGATTAGATGAATTAATTTCAGTAAAAAAGCCCTAAAATTGTTAAAACTGCTGTCATTCTGAAATAAATCATTATTTTTGAGCAAATCAATCCACTATGCTGAAAGAGAATTTTATTGAAACGTACCACAGAGCGTTTATAGAAAATTGGGACAGGCCCTGTATGCTTGATTACAGATCCGGTTCGAAGAACTATCATGAAATCGCATCAGAAATACAATACATCCACAAAATATTTGAGGACAATCAGATTTCAAAAGGAGATAAAATTGCCCTAATCGGTAAAAGCAATATCAATTGGGGCATCACCTATCTTTCTGTGATCACCTACGGTGCAGTAATCGTTCCAATTCTCAGCGATTTTATTGCAGATGACATTCATCATATTATCGAGCATTCGGACGCACGTATTTTCTTCTGCAGCAGTGCCATTTATAAAAACCTGAACGACAATAAAATGCCCACACTCAAAGGTATTGTTGGTTTGGATGATATGCGGGTTTTGCTGGCACGTGATTTGGTTTTCCCTGAAGTTTATAAACCTGAGGCAATTCAACCGGATGAATTAAAATTCGCTACTGCTGCCAATAACGAATTAGCAACAATCCAATATACTTCAGGCACTTCTGGTTTTTCAAAAGGCGTTATGCTTACATACAACAGCCTGATAGCCAATGTAAAATTTGCCCGAGAAAATATTCAACTTACTGCCGGTGATCCGATTGTGTCTTTCCTTCCCCTCGCCCATGCCTATGGCTGTGCATTTGAATTTCTCTTTCCTTTATCATTAGGGTGTAATATTACTTTCTTTGGAAAAGCACCAACGCCACAACTCATTCTTCAGGCATTTCAAGAAGTAAGGCCTACCCTAATTCTTTCGGTTCCTTTGATTATTGAAAAAATATTCAAAAAACAAATTGCCCCAGTAATTCAAAAACCGGCAATGAAAGTGCTTTTGTCTATTCCTGGCATCAATACCATCATTCATAAAAAAATCAGAGACAAACTTCTTACTTCATTTGGTGGAAGGATTATGGAATTTGTGATTGGTGGCGCACCCCTGAGCCATGAAGTGGAACGATTCCTTAAAAAAATCAGATTCCCTTATTCTGTTGGTTATGGTATGACAGAGTGCGGCCCACTAATCAGCTATGACGGTTGGAAAACCAGTGCAATGTATTCGGCCGGAAAACTTGTTGATATGCTCACTATAAAGGTCATCAATAAAAATAATGAAGGCTTTGGGGAATTTTGTGTTCGTGGCGAAAACGTAATGCTTGGTTATTATAAAAATGACGCTGCCACAAAAAAAGCCATTGATGAAGATGGTTGGCTACACACAGGCGACCTAGGATTTATTGATAAAAATGGATATATCTTCATTAAAGGCCGCTCGAAGAGTATGATATTGGGACCAAATGGCCAAAATATTTTCCCGGAAGAAATTGAAGCACGCATCAATAATATTCCTTGTGTAATGGAATCGTTGGTCCTTTCAAGAGATGGGAAAATACATGCAATTGTCTATCCGGATATGGAGTGTTTCAATGCCCAGGAAGACATCAATGCTCGCATTGAGGAACAAAAAAACGAACTCAATAGCAAGCTTCCGAAATATATGCAAATTGCACGTATGGAAGTACGCAAAGAGGAATTTGAAAAGACACCTAAGAAAAGCATCAAGCGCTATAAATACGAATAGAGCTTTCTGTTCGTAGTTACAGAATTGAATAGAAGGATGATTAATACAAATGAATCATCCTTCTATAATTGTCTGTATATTAATTATATAGCATCATATGACTCATGAATAAAAAGATTCATATAAAATTAATGTCGTAGGCATTAAAATTCATTCTATTTTTGCAGCCTTAAATTTTTGAACCAATCAGCACTAATAAAAAATTGATGTTCAGTTATTTAACATTATATTCATCGGAGTTTAACACGAAGTACAAATTATAATAGACCTTTAAAATGTCATTAAGCCACTTAAGGAACATCGGTATCGCAGCGCATATTGATGCAGGAAAAACCACCGTTACCGAAAGAATCCTGTTTTACACAGGTGTCAACAGAAAATTAGGAGAAGTTCATGATGGACAAGCCACTATGGACTTTATGAAGCAAGAGCAGGAACGAGGCATTACGATTGCGTCGGCTGCTATTAGTGCAAAATGGAACAAACACGACATTAATATTATTGACACCCCCGGGCACGTTGATTTTACCGTAGAAGTAGAACGTTCATTACGAGTCATTGATGGCATGGTCGCATTATTTTGTGCCGTAAGCGGCGTGGAACCACAGAGCGAAACCGTCTGGAACCAAGCTGATAATTATAAAGTGCCCCGCATCGCTTTCATTAACAAAATGGATCGTACAGGTGCTGATTTCAAACAAGCCATCGAAATGATGGACGAATACCTCGATGCTAATGCAGTTCCGTTCCAGCTTCCTATTGGTGCTGAAGAAGACTTTATTGGAATTATCGATCTTATCGATGAAAAAGCCCATATCTTTGAAGGTCAGGAACGAAGAATTATTGAAATTCCTGAAGAACACCTCGAAGTAACGAAAGAAGCCCGCATCCATCTTATTGAAAAATTGGCAGATTTTAATGATGAAATTATGGAACTTTTCCTCGATGAGCAGGAAATTCCTTTAGAATTATTGAAATCCGCTGCACGCGATGCCGCTTTAAAAATGTTTATCACTCCTGTTTTTTGTGGTTCTGCATATAAAAACAAAGGTGTTCAGCTTTTATTGGATGCAGTTATTGATTACCTCCCTAGCCCTACAGACGTTGGAGCAATTGTTGGTAACGATATCGACAATCCTGAAAAAACACATACTCGTTGCCCAGGTTCCAAAGAGCCTTTTGCAGCACTGGCTTTTAAATTGATTAACGACCCTTATGTTGGTCAACAAACCTTTATCCGAATTTATTCCGGTACACTTACAAGCGGAATGGCTGTTTTAAACAGCACAAAAGGAAAAACAGAACGTATCGGACGATTGATGCGCATCCGTGCAAAAGATCGCGAAGAAATTGAACAAGCAGGCCCCGGGGAAATTGTTGCCCTCATTGGTATGAAATTAACAAAAACAGGAGATACTCTGTGTGCTATTGATGCTCCTTTGCATCTGGAAAATATAAAAATACCTCCATCAGTTGTTGAACTTACCATTCTTCCAAAAACAAGAAAAGATCAAGGAAAACTTGGTGAAGCCCTTCATAAATTAACAATAGAAGACCCTTCTTTTAATGTTCATTTTGATGAAGAAACTGAAGAAACCCTCATCGCAGGTATGGGTGAGCTTCATCTTGAAATTATGGTTGACCGCCTAAAAGAAGAATTTAAATTAGAAGTTGAAGTGGGTGAACCATCTGTTGCTTATCGCGAAACGCTGACAACTGAAGTAACCAGTGAATACCGTCACTCCAAACAAAGTGGTGGTAAAGGTCAATTTGCCCAGACTTCCTTCCGTATGGAACCAAACCCTGGCAAAGGCTACGAATTTATTGATAAAATCAAAGGCGGCGTTATTCCAAATGAATTTATTCCTTCTGTGAATAAAGGAATCATAAAAACAATGGAGCGTGGTGTCCTTGCCGGTTTCCCAATTGTTGATGTAAAAATCGTACTCTTTGATGGTAAATACCATGCCGTGGATTCATCAGATATGGCTTTCCAAATCTGTGCATCTATGGGTTTCAAACAGAGCTTTATGAAAGCATCTCCTGTGCTTCTCGAGCCTGTTATGAAAGTGGAAATCAATACCCCTGATGAATATATTGGCGATATTGTTGGCAACCTAAATCGTCGTCGTGGCAAAATAGAATCCATGCGTCGTTTCCGCAAAGGCTCTCAAAAACTTGTTGGTTTTGTACCTTTGAGCGGTATGTTTGGATATGCTACTACTCTGAGAAATATCTCCAGTGGACGTGCCAGCTATTCGATGGACTTCCATCAATATATGCCGCTTCCAGCAAGTGTTCAGGAAGAGGTTCTGAAAAAACTTGCAGAAAAGAATAAAGAAAACTAAAACCGGAAACTTTATTCCGGATAAAACAAAAAGCTGTTTCCTCTTATGGAAGCAGCTTTTTTTGGCATAAACACCCTTTATTCGCCACGGCCTTTGTACTTTTGCATAAAATCAGTTCATGGAAACAAAACAAGCATTAATCGGAAAAACACAGGAAGAACTTATTGAGCTGGCTCAGTCGCTGGGTATGCAAAAATTTGTTGGCAAACAGATCTGTGATTGGCTCTATAAAAAGCATATCTCGAACATCGACGACATGCTTAATATTTCTAAGGCCAATAAAGAAAAGCTAAACGCATCGTATATTGTTGGGAGTAAAAAACCTGTGAATGTGCAGGAATCAACCGATGGCACAAAAAAATATTTGTATGGCAAATCAGGCCTGCAATTTATTGAAGCTGCATACATCCCTGATAATGACAGGGCTACACTTTGTGTTAGCTCCCAGGTTGGCTGCAAAATGGGCTGTTTATTCTGCGCAACCGGCAAACAAGGCTTCCAGGGCCAATTAAGCGCCGGTGAAATTATCAACCAAATAAGCAGCCTTCCGGAGCGCGATAAGCTTACTAATATTGTGTATATGGGCATGGGCGAACCACTAGACAACTTGGAAGAAGTACTGAAAAGCCTGCGCATACTCACAGAAGAATGGGGATTTGCAATGTCCCCAAGACGCATCACAGTATCTACCATCGGCATCATCCCTGCAATGAAAACTTTTCTGGAAAAAAGTGAAGCGCATCTAGCAATTAGCATGCATACTCCTTTTGATGAAGAGCGCCGTCAACTAATGCCCATTCAAAATGTATATCCCATCAAAGATGTCATTAATGAATTACGTTCCTACGATCTTGGCAGGCAAAGGCGTATCAGTTTTGAGTATATTGTATTTGATGAGCTAAACGACAGTCCAAAACATGTAAAAGAACTCAGCCGTTTGCTCTATGGGCTTCGTTGCCGAATAAACTTAATCCGTTTTCATCACATCCCGGGTTCACCCCTGAAACGCACCAATGAAGAACGCCTTCAAGCCTTTAAGGAAGAACTGAACAAGAAAGGAATCCGTACCACCATCAGGGCAAGCCGTGGTGAAGATATTTATGCCGCTTGTGGACTCTTATCAACCAAAGAAAAAAACAAACAAAAAGAAGACTAAGTGAAATGTTTTATGCAGATGCTTGCTTGCAAAGCAATGCATAGGCAAAGGGGTACCGATCAGAGAAGAATTCAATTCATCCAGCAACAATTCACTACTTTTGACCAAAATATCAGCCGTGCTTTATCTACAACTCGACAATATCAGCAAATCACATGGGGACAAACATCTGTTTGATGATGTTTCTTTTACGCTCGAACAGGGGCGAAAAATGGCTCTGATTGCCAAAAATGGCGCAGGAAAAACTACTCTGCTTAATATTATCATGGGCAAAGACATCCCTGATTCCGGAAAAATATTTTTGCGTAATGATATTGAAGTCACCTATTTATCACAAAACCCCTCCTTCCCCGACGGGCTCAATATTCTGGATTATGTGCTGAGTGCCGATAATCAATTTAACCGCGCAATACATGCCTACGAAAAGGCCATGAAGGCTTACGCTCATGATGAATCGCCGGCCAACAGACTAAAACTCGAGGGATGCAGCAATCAGATGGACGCCTTGAATGCCTGGGAATACGAAAAAAATATGAAGGAAGTGCTTGATAAATTCCACATTACTGATCTTGATCAGCAAACCAGCACACTTTCCGGAGGGCAGCGCAAACGACTTGCTTTGGCAAAATGCCTTGTTGATAAAGCCGATTTACTCATCCTTGATGAACCTACAAACCATCTGGACATCAATATGATTGAATGGCTGGAGCAATATCTAAGCCGACAGAAAATCAGTTTATTGCTGGTTACCCACGACCGCTATTTTCTTGATAAAGTTTGCGATATCATTGTGGAAATAGATGATTATCAATCTTTCACATATCAAGGGAATTATGCATATTATCTCGAGAAACGCGAGGAACGTATCGAGAATATGAAGCGCAATATTGAACGGGCGAAAAACCTCTACCGCAGCGAACTGGAATGGATGCGCAGAATGCCACAGGCAAGAGCAACTAAAGCTCAGGCACGCATCGATCGTTTCTATAAAATCGAAGAAAAAGCAGGCAAAAGCATCCGTGAAGACAAAACAGAATTCTCGGTTGGTGCAAAGCGAATGGGCAAGAAAATTCTGGAAATCAATAATGTAAGCAAACGATTTGGCGAAAAAATACTCGTAAAAGATTTCAGTTACATCTTTCAGCGCGGTGAAAAAATTGGTGTCGTTGGTCCCAATGGAAGCGGGAAATCGAGCTTACTCAATATCATTACCGGAATGTTGCCGCAAGATGAAGGTACGATTGTAATTGGCGATACGGTTTCCTTTGGCTACTATCGTCAGGAAGGATATAAGGAAGCAGCCGATCGACGAATTATCGATATCATGAAAGATATTGCAGAGGAAGTGCAAACTGGGAGCGGGTCGGTAAGCGTCTCCGTTTTTCTAAATCATTTTGGTTTTAGCCCGAAAGATCAATACGCCTATTTCAGCACCTTGTCCGGTGGGGAAAAACGAAAACTTTACCTATTGATGGTTTTAATGAAAAACCCGAATTTCATTATTCTTGATGAACCAACAAATGATCTGGACATTAACACTTTAAATGCGCTCGAATCCTTTTTGCACGATTTCCCCGGCTGCTTGATCACTGTAAGCCACGATCGTTATTTTATGGATCGGCTTAGTGATCATATCTTTGTTTTACAGGAGGATGGGAGCATAAAAGATTTTCCGGGAAATTACAGTCAGTACCTGAACTACAGGGATGAGCAAAAAGTAGCACAAAAACCCCTATCAGAGAATACCGCAGAAAAACAAGCCAAGCAACAGAAGAAGGCAAGTGGAAGCAATAAACCGAGTTATAAATATGTTCGGGAATATGAGCAGCTGGAAAAAGATATTGCCGGTTTAGAAGAAAAAAAGGAAGAATTAACCAAGGCCCTGAACGCGGCTCCTACAGATAATGTAAAACTTATGGAACTAAGTCGTGCTTTTCAGGAAACAGAAAAGCTCCTTGAAGAGAAAACAGAACGCTGGATGGAACTGGTGGATATACTTGAAAACTAAATTATTGTAAATTTAATACTTTAGCAGAATACAGAAGCCCATTCTTTCGAAGCAACAAAGCAGCATTATGAAAACAGAATTAAAATATGGAATCATCGCCGGCCTTAGCTCTATCGTTTGGCTGTATATTGAATTTGCTATTGGATTTCATGAAAAACACATTGAATTTCAACCTATTGCCTCCAGTATTTCCATCATCATACCAATAGTTTTTATTGCTTTGGGCATTGCTGAGAAGCGTCGAAAAAAATATGCCGGACTTATTAGCTATTGGAGGGCCGTAGTATGTGGTTTGCTTATTGTACTGATTTCCTCAATTATCTACGCAATTGGTCTCACTCATTATTGTTATGATATATATCCAGAATTTTTGCAAAACATCAAGGAATATGTGCATCAGGATCTTTTAAAAGCGGGAAAATCAGCCGTTTTTGCGGAAGAAATGACAGCAATTTACAATCATCCGGCGGCTTATGTCGTGCGCTCCTTCACCGGCGCTGTGCTGGGCGGTTTTATTATTGTACTTGTAATTGCTACTCTCTACCGCAGCAGAAAAGACTGAATATTATAAATGATAATCATAGCGCACTTTCGATCCCGACATCACGAAGGAGCTAAAAAACTGGGTAATATTACTGATTACGGAAAATTTGTTCGTGATGAAATCATGAAAATCATCCATATCATTGCAATGAACTTTCAATAAAAAATCAGAACTTCCTGAGATATAATAACATTCCATTACTTCATCCAATTCAAACATTTTCTTCTCAAAGGCATCGATCGACTCTTTTGTGTGTTTGTTTAAGGATACATTAATATATACCATCAAATTCTTGCCAAATTTCTTCGGGTCGAGAAGGGTTAGATACTGTTTGATAAAACCGTTTTTCTCCAATTTTTTGATGCGTTCATGGATAGGGGTTGTAGATAAATGCAATTTTTCCGACAACTCCCTGATTGTGACCCGACTATTTCTTTGTAATTCGTTCAGCAACCTTTTGTCAATTTCATCCAATGGTTTCATAGATCCGTGTTTTTTGTTTCAAGACAATATCGGCACAAAGACCAAGAGAAATACAGCCTTTCTACTTTGATTTTTCGTTCAATCGAATCATAATAATGCATTCTTTCAATTGAAATACAATCAAGCAATTTTAAAAAAGCAGGGCTTTCCTCAAACAAAGACCGATTTCCTTAGTGCAAATATAATATTTTTCTAAGAAATCACCATAATACTGATATTTTTTTCTATAATTTAGAACAATAGCAGAAACAATTAATATTATTTCTAACTTGCAAGGCAAAATAATCTAATACTTATGATAGAAATAGTTGATCATATCACAAACGAAAAAGCCCTGGAAAATGCTGTAAAACGCTTTAAAGAGCAGGATATCATCCTACCTACTTTTAAACAACAACGTCATCCCGAACTTATTCCTGAAAAAATCAAAGAGAAGCTAAAAAGCATTGGCTTATGGGATATCAACCCCTTAAACCTCTTTCGCATCACTTGGAAAAACGAAGCCAAAGAATCCGGTGGGCTCTTCGGCGGAGTTAATTATATAGAAATTCCCAAAGAGCTAAGCGGTGTAGATGCACGTATTGTTCTATTAATTGGAAAATGGTTCCCTACAGGCGCTCATAAAGTTGGTGCTGCCTATGGTTGCCTTGCACCACGCATCACAACAGGCGCATACGATCCTACTTATCATAAGGCTGTTTGGCCTTCGACAGGTAATTACTGCCGTGGTGGCGCATTTGATTCAAAATTGATGGGCACCGAAAGTGTCGCCATTTTACCTGAAGAAATGAGCCAAGAGCGCTTCACTTGGCTGCGCGATGAGATTGGTTCTGAAGTAATTGCAACACCGGGCTGCGAATCAAATGTAAAAGAAATTTACGACAAATGCTGGGAAATTCGCCGCACACGTCCTGATTGTGTCATCTTTAATCAATTCGATGAATTCGGAAATGCTGTTTGGCATTACCAAACAACCGGTCAGGCAATAGAGGAAGTTTTTAATGAAGTGAAAACGCATAAAAGCAGACTGGCATCCTATGTATCCGCAACAGGATCAGCAGGGACCATTGCCGCAGGTGATTATTTACGCACTGTTTTTCCTCATTTGAAAGTTGTTGCTTCAGAAGCACTGCAATGCCCCACACTTCTGCTCAATGGATTTGGAGGACACCGTATTGAAGGCATTGGAGACAAACATGTGCCATGGATACACAATACCAAAAATACGGATATGGTAACTGCCATTGACGATGAATACTGCATGAGGTTGCTCAGGCTGTTTAATGAGAAAGAAGGAATTGATTATCTTGTTTCTCAAGGTATTGACAGAGAAATCGCTGATCAATTGCATTTAATTGGCATTTCCGGAATCGCAAACCTATTGTCGGCCATAAAAACCGCACGCTATTATGAAATGAATGGTGATGATATTATTGTAAGTATTGCCACAGATTCAGCAGATATGTACCGTTCCCGTTTGAGCGAGTTGCATGAAGAATTTGGAGCATATACCGAATTGACAGCAGCGCGAGATTTTGAGAAATGTTTGCTCGGAACCACTACAGATCACCTCAAAGAATTATCGTACTACGACAAAAAAGCCATTCACAACCTTAAATATTTCACCTGGGTTGAACAGCAGGCAAAAGATGTGCATGATTTGAATCAATTATGGTCGGATCATGAGCTGTGGCCCACTATTTTTAATCAGGCAGACCGCTGGGACGAACTGATTAATGAATTTAACGAGCGCACCGGCTTGCTAAAAAATCTTTAGAAAATCAAAACCGGATTATGATGTGTGCACGCGTACTGAATTTGTTTTAGGTTAGGTTGTTCGACGCAAATTGCTGTTTATGTTAGGTACATAAGCGAGAAATATCATAATTCCGGTTTTTCTATTTTTTTGCACAGGTGAAAAAACCTAATTTAGCATGATGAAAATAGAAAAAACCTCTAAATTTCTCTACGAATGCAGCGATTGCGGGAAGCAATACACTCCAAACGGTATTCACTACCTTTGTCCTGTATGCGCTGCAACGAATACAACGGCCCTTCCCCCAAAAGGGGTACTGAAGTTCATCTATCCCTGGGATGATATTAAAAAAAAATACCCTGATTTTAACGATCTGAAAACATCAGGATTTCAAGCTATATTGCCCGTAAAAAGTATGGAAAGCTTTTCGTATTTAAACATTGGAAAGACTCCGCTTTACCAGACAAATACTATCGACAATCACGACTTGCCTTTCACTGTTTTTTTGAAAGATGATGCACAAAATCCAAGTTTTTCCTTTAAAGACAGGGCTTCGTCCTTGGTGTCAGCATTTGCCAAAGAAAACAATATCAACACAATAGTAGCAGCATCAACGGGCAATGCAGGTTCCTCACTTGCCTGTATCTGTGCTGCGCAAAAGCAAAATGCAATTATTCTGGTTCCTGAAAGTGCCCCTTTGGCAAAACTTACCCAAATCCTGATGTATGGAGCGAGAATTGTTCCGGTCAAAGGCACTTACGATGATGCTTTTGATCTGAGTATTGCTGCAACTGAAGCCTTTCAATGGTATAATCGGAATACAGCTTTTAACCCATTAACAATCGAAGGAAAAAAAACTGCGGCATTAGAGCTTTTCGACCAGATGGGAAGCAAATTTCCTGATCGTATTTATGTACCTTGTGGCGATGGTGTCATTATTTCCGGTATCTATAAAGGCTTTGAAGACCTTTTTACGCTTGGCTATCTACAAAAAATGCCAAAAATTATTGCCGTCCAATCAGATAAGAGCGATAACCTTGTCCGTAATCTTACTAAAAGCACATTCACCATCAAGGCGGCGAGCACAATTGCGGACAGCATCTCTGTGGATATACCCAGAAATTATCATATGGCCGCTGGTTTCTTAAAAAAATACGATGGAGAAGGCCTATTGGTCACAGACCATGAAATTATGGAAGCCTCTGCCCTGCTCTCTAAAAATACAGGACTATTTGCAGAACCTGCTGCAGCAACAGCATTTGCCGGATTATGGAAACATCATCGAAGCGGCAGCATTCCTGAAGGCAGCAATAATATTGTAATGCTTACCGGCAGCGGATTGAAAGACCTTCGGGCCGTACAATCACTTTTAGATATGCCTCAGGCAATTGAGCCCGATATTAAACACTTGAAAAACATAGGATTATGATAGAATATACATTAAACGGTGTAAAAAGGAGCTATGAGGGAAATCCCGAAGAAAGCCTGCTGCATCATTTACGTATCGAAAATAGAATTACTTCTGCAAAAGACGGCTGCTCCGGAGAAGGTGTTTGCGGTGCCTGCACTGTTGAAATCAATGGAAAAGCACGCCTCGCCTGCAAGACAAAAATGGGCAAACTCGATGGTGCTGTCATCAATACCATTGAGGGATTACCGGAAAATTTTAAGAACACCATTGGCGCATATTTTGCAACAGCCGGAGCGGTGCAATGTGGCTTTTGCTCTCCGGGAATGATTATGCGTTCAAAAGCATTATACAATAAAAACACCAAGCCTACCCGTACTGAAATCAGAAATGCTATTTCCCCGAATATTTGTCGTTGTACAGGCTACGTTAAAATTATTGATGCCATCGAACAGGCCTTTGCGGCATTAAGAAATGAAAAAACAGTCGAAAAAATAAGCGATGCACATATTGGCTCGCGCTATCCAAAATACCAGGCAGTAGAAACAGCTTTAGGCCAGCGCGATTTTGTAGATGATCTATTTTTTGATGATATGCTTTATGGAGCCTTGAAATTCAGCGAGTTTCCAAGAGCAAAAATCTTGAATATCAATACAGATGCAGCCAAAAAGCATCCCGGTGTAAAGGCCGTATTTACTTCTAAAGATATCCCTGGAGAAAGATATAATGGACTAATTTTCAAAGATTGGCCATTAATGATTGCGGTTGGCGAAACAACAAATTATATTGGGGATGTTTTGGCCTCTGTTGTTGCTGAAAGCGAAGCAATTGCACGGGAAGCAGTTGCTTTAATCCATATTGAATACGAAGTGCTTGAAGCGGTTACCAATATGCATCATGCTGCCAAAGGCGATAGCATTCGCGTACACCCAAAACGGTCGAATGTTCTGGAAACATGTAGTATTGCTTTTGGCGATATCAAAAGTGCTTTTAAAAATGCTGCCTATACTTCCGGAGGAACCTTCAATACACAACGCATCGAACACGCCTTTTTAGAGACAGAAACAGCAATTGCCATTCCGGAAGAAAACGGAATACGCTTATACTCACAGGGTCAGGGAGTTTATGTTGATAGAAAACAGGTTGCCGCTATTCTGAATCTGGAAGAAAAAGATGTGCGTATTATTCAGGTGCAAAACGGTGGCGGTTTTGGTGGCAAAGAAGACCTGACCGTTCAGGGACATGTTTCGCTGTTCAGCTATCTGCTTCAAAAGCCGGTTAAACTGCATTTATCTCGTGAAGAATCTTTACGAATGCATCCCAAACGTCATCCAGTTCATATGGAAATGGAGCTTGCCTGTGATAAAAACGGAATGTTTACAGCTTTAAAGCTCTATGCCATTGGCGATACCGGAGCTTATGCTTCTGTGGGCAATAAAGTAATGGAACGCGTTGTTGGTCATGCAACAGGTGGTTATACAGTTCCTTCTGTTAATATTACAGCCATAACAACCTACACAAATAATGTTCCTTGTGGTGCCATGCGAGGATTTGGCGTTCCTCAGGTCATCTTTGCCATCGAAAGTTGCATCGACGATATTTGCAAAAAAGCAGGTTTCGACAGATGGAAAATCAGATACGATAATGCATTGGTCGATGGAGCAAAAACCTCTACAGGTCAAAGACTTGAGGGCGTAGGCCTTAGAAAAACCTTGCTTGCCGTAAAAGATGCTTTTCAATCTGCAAAATACGCAGGCATTGCCACAGGCATCAAAAACACCGGTGTGGGAAATGGCATGAATGATGAAAGTGATGTAAAAATTCATATTGCTTCTCAAGAGAAGGTAATTGTGCATCATGGTTGGACAGAAATGGGACAAGGTGTGCACACAATGGCCATACAAACACTGCATAGCGAAACAGGAATAAAGCCCGAATACATTGAAGTTGTAGTAGATACATCTGCCGGACTACCCACAGGAATGACAACATCCTCGAGGGCAACTGCTCTTCTGGCCAATGCGTTGATCAATGCGGCACGACCATTAAAAAACGATTTGAAGCACCATAATCTGGAATCTTTACAAGGAAGGACCTATAAAGGCAGCTATGTTTGTGACTGGACCTGCGCTCCGGGCGAGGACACAGACGATCCAAAGATCCATTTTGCTTATGGCTATGCAACCCAAGTCGTTATTTTAGATAATGATGGCTGTGTTCAAAAAGTGATCGCAGCCCATGATGCCGGAAAAATCATGAACCAAATGCTCTTTGAAGGACAAATTGAAGGTGCCGTGCATATGGGGCTTGGCTATGCAATAACAGAAGATTTCCCGATGCATAACGGCTATCCTTTAAGCCTAAAATACAGAGATATAGGCGTTTTGCGCGCCAAAGAAATGCCCGAAGTGGTAGTTATTGGCATCGAAGAAAAAGATCCCATCGGCCCTTATGGCGCCAAAGGAATTGGGGAAATTGGCCTCTGCCCTACTGCAGCAGCTGTGGCAAATGCACTTTTTGCCCGCGATGGGAAAAGACGATTTAATCTTCCCCTTAAAGAAGGCCTAAAACCAAATAAATAAAAAACAAAACTGCATCAATAAAAATACAGTCTATGGCAATCCTATTAAAAAATGCACAATACCTGAACTGGAAAAGTTTAGAAATCACTGAAACAAATATTTTAGTATATGAAGGCATTGATGAAAAAATAGAATTTATTGACCGTATAAGCCCGGAAATTGAAAAAACAGCCAAAACCGTTCTTGACTGTAGAGGGATGATTGCCACAAAATCCTTTGCTGTTGGCCATCATCATGCTTATTCAGCTTTATCGAGGGGTATGCCAGCACCTGCTAAAAACCCACAAAGTTTCAGGGAAATCCTTCAGTATATCTGGTGGAATTTGGATAAAGCCCTAGATCGCGATATGGTGGAAGCCAGTGCTTTGGCAACAGCAATTGCGTGTGCAAAATCCGGCGCGAGCTTTATTATTGATCATCATGCTTCACCCAATTTTATTGATGGATCATTGGAAATAATGGCCGCGGCTTTTGAGAAAATTGGGTTGAGTCACCTTCTTTGTTATGAAATATCGGATCGTGATGGAGAAAAAATAGCACAAAATGGGCTTGATGAAACCAATGCATATTTAAAAAATTATCAGGGATTGGTTGGCCTTCATGCATCCTTTACACTTGGCGACAAGACGATGAAAAAAGCTTCTCAACTTATGGAAAACCATAATTCGGGCGTGCATATTCATGTGGCAGAAGGAGTATATGACCAGCAGCAATGTGAAGAACACTATGGGATGAGGGTAGTCGAACGCCTCAAGCATTTCGGAATGTTGGAATCATCGAAAAGCATTCTTGCCCATTGCCTCCATCTAAGTAGCTATGAGCGCCGTTTATTGCATGATTCAAAGGCTTGGATCGTAGAAAATATGGAAAGCAACCTAAACAATAATGTAGGCTTTTTTAATGCCGAAGGTTTGGGTGACAGAATCATGCTGGGCACTGATGGAATGCATAGCGATATGCTGAGAAGTGCTCAAATGGCTTTTTTTGCCGGACAATACAAGGACACTATTGATTTTGGTAGTGCATGGAATCGCTTTAGAAACACACATAACTATATAGAAACCAACAACTTTAAAGGAGACGGAGAAAATAATCTTGTCCTTTTAAAATACGATTCCCCTACAGCCATCAATGCATCTAACTTTTTAGGGCATTTTATCTTTGGTCTCAATAGCAGTCATGTACAGCACCTTATTTCCAACGGTCAGCTTATTATGAAGAATCGTACTTTACTGAATGTTGATGAGGAAGAAATCCAGGAATTCACCAAGATACAATCGCAAAGATTGTGGGAAAAATTGAAAAAATAAACACACAATATGGCCACTAAGATATTCATTATTACAGGGGCAGTACATGAAGGAAAAACGACATTTGCACATGAACTGCTGAAAATTTTGAGACAGCATAAGCTCAATGTATATGGAATATTGGCCAAAGGGAATTTCAAAGACAATAAGCGCTATCGCTTTGATTTACAAGATATAGAAACGGGAGAACAACGTTTTTTAGCTTCTACGGACCAGAATCCTGAATTTTACCAATACCGCAGGTTTTATTTTGATACAGACTGCCTGAATTGGGGCAATAGCATCATCGGCGCAATGCACGATAAGAACGACCTTCTTATTATTGACGAAGTAGGGCCAATGGAATTGCAGGGCTTGGGTTGGGCAGAAGGGATAAAAAAATCGCTGCTATCCAAGGCACACTCGCAGATTTGGGTTGTGAGGGAAGAAATCCTGCAAGAAATTCAGCAGTATTTCGGCATTCATCAAGCATCAATAATCCATTGCACAAGGCAGAGCCCAAAAGATGCTGCTTTACAAATAATTGGCCACAGTCAAGAGCAAAATGGACATGGTGAGCCTAAAAATTCGGAACATTTATAATTTTTTAGTACTTTCGTATATGACTAAATTTATACTAAACAGGGAAACGATAGAAAGCGATTTGGCAGCTGGCATGCCATTGCTTGATTTTATCCGTGAAAAAATGTCGTTAACTGCCACAAAAACAGGTTGTCGTGAAGGCGATTGCGGAGCCTGTACGGTTCTTGAGGGCACACTCGTCGGAAATAAAGTGGAATATAAAAGTATTGTTTCCTGTTTAACACCATTGGCCAACGCACACGGCAAACATATTGTTACGCTTGAAGGCATTAATATGGATGAGCTCACCCATGTGCAGGAAGCAATGCACAATCATGCAGCTACACAATGTGGATTTTGCACCCCTGGTTTTGTTATGTCGTTTACAGCACACAGCATGGCCCCAACACCCTCCGATACAGGAAAAGCTATAGATGCTGTAAGTGGAAATATTTGTCGGTGCACAGGTTATAAATCCATCGAAAGAGCAGCTTCTGATATTAGTAAACGCCTGGAAGGCAAAGATATTGACGCTCCTGTAGAATGGCTTGTACGTCAGAAACTACTGCCTAACTATTTTCTTGATATTCCCCAGCGATTAAAAAATATTCAGTCCTATCATACTTCTCCGAAAGACCAAAAACAAATTATTGCCGGCGGCACAGACCTTATGGTTCAGAGACCTTTGGAAATCATGGAATCGGATATGGAATTTATTCGGCAAAATGAGGCATTAAAGTTTATTAAAATAGCTAATAATAAAATACATATCGGTGCAGCAGTAAGTGCAGGCGAATTAGCCGCTGATCCAATCATGCATGAATTTTTGCCCAAAATACATAAGTACTTCCGCCTAATCTCCTCCGAACCGATCCGTAATATGGGTACCATTGCAGGGAATATTATGAATGCATCCCCTATTGGCGATCTGAGTATTCTTTTCCTTGCGCTGGATGCCAGTCTACATCTGAGTTTAGGGGAACAAAGACGGAAGATAAAATTAAATAAATTTTTCCTAGACTATAAAAAAACCGCAATTAAAAAAGGGGAGCTTATTGAATCACTTTCGTTTACAAAACCTGTAGATGCTTTTCTATTTAACTTCGAAAAAGTGAGCAAACGAACTCATCTCGATATCGCCAGTGTAAGCAGTGCTGTCTGTATTGAAATGGAGCATTCAAAAATCCGCTCATGCAGAATCTCTGCCGGAGGGGTAAAAGCAATTCCGTTCTTTTTAGAAAAATGCAGCAATTCCCTTATCGGAAAAGAAATCAGTACAGCACATTTAAAGGAGGCACTGGATGTTATGGAAACAGAGATCGCACCAATTAGCGATATTCGCGGAAGCGCTGAGTATAAAAAGCTACTTTTGAGGCAATTAATTCAGGCTCATTTTTATGAAATGTTCCCACAAATCAACGAACAGCCTTTATCCTAATTTGAAAAAACGTCTATGAAAAACCTTGATTCCATAAATCACCTTAAAGGCAAATCTGTATATTTGGATGATATTCCGGTACAAAAAGACTGTTTATATGGGCTTATTTTTGCATCTCCCATTGCACATGGAAGAATTATAAATTTTGACATACAAAGAGCATTGGAGCTCCCCGGTGTAAAGAGAATCCTGACCTATAAAGACATTCCGGGGGAAAACCAAATTGGTGGAATAATAAAAGATGAGCCACTGTTTGCTGAAAAAGAAATTCATTTCCGTGGACAAGCTATTGCATTAATTATTGCTGTTAATGAGCATATTGCACAAAAAGCCAGACAGCTGATACAACTTGAAACCGAAGCTTATCCGGTTATCACCGATCCACGCGAAGCAGCAAAAAAAGGACATTTCCTTATTCCATCTCGCACTTTTAAGATGGGCGACACAGCTAATGCCTGGAAAGATTGCACCTATATTTTTGAAGGTCAGGCAGAAAATGGCGGCCAAGAACATCTGTATATTGAAACGCAAGGCGCATATGCTTATCCAATTGATAATAATGGGATTAAAATCCACTCTTCAACTCAAGGACCAACAGCAGTGCAGCAAACAGTAGCCAAAATTCTTGATGTTCCAATGCATCGGATTGAAGTGGATGTAGCCCGTTTAGGTGGTGCTTTTGGAGGAAAGGAAGATCAGGCATCGGGTTTTGCTTCTATGGTAGCACTTGCAAGCCATATCTTACATAAACCTGTAAAAATGTCGCTGCATCGTCATGATGATATGTATATGACAGGCAAACGGCATCCCTATTCATCAGATTATAAAATTGGACTTTCAAAAGATCTAAAAATCCTAGCCTACGAAGCTGTATTATATCAAAATGGTGGTGCGGCAGCGGATTTATCGCCTGCCATTATGGAACGGACTTTATTTCATGGAACCAATGCCTATTTTATCCCGAATACAAGCGTTCAGGTACATAGCTGCAAAACGAATCTCCCGCCAAATACTGCTTTCCGTGGATTTGGCGCCCCACAAGCTGTCTTTCTGATTGAAGCCGCAATAGCTCATGCCGCCCATAAACTTGGCATTGACGCCTATGATATCCAAAAAGAAAACTTTATTCAAGAGGGGCAGATATTCCCCTATGGACAAAAAGCCGATCAAGCGCAAATTTCCGCCTGTAATCAATATACTCAGGAGCATTTTCAGTTGGAAGCCAGAAAAAAACAAATTGAATCCTATAATTCGACACACAAATTAAAGAAAAAGGGACTTTCTGTACAGCCAATATGCTTTGGAATTTCATTTACAAAAACCCCCATGAACCAAGCGCGTTCTTTAGTGCATATTTATCAGGATGGAAGCGTAGGAATCAGCACCGGAGCAATTGAAATGGGTCAGGGTGTAAATACAAAAATCTGCCAGGTGGCGGCGCAAACATTAGGGATTCCTTCTGCATTAATAAAAATCGAAAGCACAAATACTACCAGGGTAGCCAATACATCGCCAACAGCAGCAAGTACAGGTGCTGATCTGAATGGACATGCGACAATGTTGGCCTGCCAAAAACTTTTACACCGACTTAAAGAAACTGCAGCACAAAGCCTTAATGCAACAGCAGAGAAAATAAGCATTCACGAAGGCAAAATATTCCTAAACAATAAAAACACAGAAATTGATTGGCATCAGCTTGTTGAAACAGCCTTTCTCAAAAGGATTTGTTTGACAGAAAATGGACATTATGCTACTCCGATCATTCATTTCGATAAAACTACTGAACAGGGACACCCCTTTGCATATCATGTATATGGAATTGCGCTAACAGAGGTAACGCTGGATTGCATCAGGGGAACCTACATTTTTGATCGCGTCGACATCATCCATGATTTTGGCAAAGCCATAAATCCAATAATTGACCGAGGACAAGTGGAAGGTGCTTTAATGCAAGGGATTGGCTGGATGACCATGGAGGAATTACGGTACAATGATGAAGGTTTTCTGTTATCCAACAGCCTATCAACATACAAAGTCCCTGATATTTACAGCGCGCCCAAAACAGTTCATATTGAAGCGATTCCAACAGATGGAGCGGATTTAGGTATTTTGAAATCCAAGGCTGTGGGTGAACCCCCATTTTTATACGGTATCGGCGCATATTTTGCCATACATAATGCGATAAAAGCCTATAATCCAACATTCAAAGATTCATTAAGCGCTCCCTATACGCACGAGAAAGTTTTGATGGCCCTTTATCAATAGGGTACATTAAAATCATTGGAATTAAACTGTATAACTGCCACTAATGTGGATGATGTGTTTCGCTGCGCTCATATTTTTTTGATGCACGGATTAGGAGGATTTACACAGAATTCTGAGCGGCGCTCAACTTTCGTTGCCGGCAAAGGGCTCTAATAGAAAAAAGTTATTTGGGAACAGATTGCTGCAACAGGTGGCTGCTATGTGCTGAGTATGTCGAAGTAAGGTCATCGAAGCCATCAATTGGGAATAGCATCTGTTGTTTTCGCTTGTTTTGTCTACGCTTACTTCGGCTTCGCTCATCGCATTTCGACAGGCTCAATGCATCGCATTTCGACAGGCTTACTTCGGCAAAAGCTCAGCACATCGCAATGCATCGCATTTCGACAGGCTCAATGCATCGCATTTCGACAGGCTTACTTCGGCAAAAGCTCAGCACATCGCAATGCATCGCATCGCAATGCATCGCATGGCAGCACAGGTTCGCTCAACATTTTTATCCACTGATAACGAGGGTTAGCGCAGAGGAGTGAGTGGGGCACTCAGCGTTTTTTAGGGATGGCCACGAATGAAAGAATAATAAACGATTAGAGAACCATCTCCCAAAAAGGCATAAAAAAAGGAGCCCGAAGGCTCCTTAAAGGCGAATTTCCGTAATAAGTATATAACTAACCCCAAAATTTACAAACCACGAAATAAATTATTCGCCTAATGGTATAAATAGATCAGTATTCACGGCAGTTGGGGGATCCACAATCACCTTAAAAATACAGTCATTATAATCTTTATCTCCAGCAGGAATTTTTATATCCTCAAAAGTAAGAATAATTGCGTCACAAGTAGCATCATAAAACAAAAGACTTTGCTGCTGCTCGTTTTGGTTTAGGGCAACATTAGTATATTGTGTATAGTAACCCTCTGTTAATCCACCTGGTACATTCTGCAAGCCTCTCCATGAATTTGCCACCAAGAAAGATCCTATAGCAGTACCTTCCGGGAAGGTTCCTAAAAGACGCATCGTATTTCCTGCCTGCAGGGCGCCACCGGAACCAACTTTAGAAGCATTTGGATAAATCAGCATTTTTTCCGCCGCAATATCTGCAACACTCATTGGAGGTGTTGCTGCATCATAAGTATAAGTACCTAATGAATTTTTCCATCCAGCACCTTCATCAATAAAGGTAACATAAACCGTAGCTTCCTCTGTAAGGACTACATTGGTATTTGGATTAGTAAAATACTCAGGATGAGTAACCCATGCATCTTCGCTCTCTGGTAATGCTACTGCAAGGTGGCCTAAAAGGTCCTCACAAAGCGGATCAAGATTTTCTTCGATGCAATAAGGCACGCCATTTTCGTCATAATCGCAAATTACAGTATAATCTCCCGGAGGCACACGGCGCAATATTTTCAGTCCTTCCCTACCGTTTGCAATAAAAATCATATTATTGCCCACATCAATATAATTGGCAGAAGCACCATAGTCATAAATTTCCAAGACTTCAATTTCTTGTTGGCCATCAACGATTTCACAGAGATACATGCCACCAGAGCCATTGGCTATATAAACATAATCTTCATCGAGGCAAACGCCATTAGTCACAGCATCAGGCCCCATATTTTCAGGAGAAAGTGTATGCACCAGATTACCGGTATTGAGATCATATGCTTTCAAACCATTATATCCCATAGCTACCCAACAGATATTATCTTTAATATAAATCCCTGATTTTCCATTTTCAGGAGCAATGGAACCAATATCAATAGTATTTAATAGTGTGTGTTCTTCACTCACTTCATAAACCAATAATTCTGCAGAAGTCCCACTTTTCAATGCAACATGCTTACTTCCAATATCTGTTCCGGAAGCTGCAGCATATTTTGCATTTGTAAACTCATCGACCTGCGCAAGGTTCATAGTAGCTTCATCAAAAGTATATACACCACCTGCTGTTCTTCCAGCTGTTGCATAAATCCAATCAGCAGAGCGCACTACACCGTTAACGGAAAAACCCGGAGGGGTTTTATAACGACTAAGCATACTACCAACAGGAATTGTATTATCCATCAAATCCAATTCAAAAACAGCGCCACCAACACCATAATCTGTAGCACCAATCCAAAGCTTGCGCTGAGCACCTTCTGTTTCATAATCGAGGAACATGGTGTTAAAATCTGCCCGATGTGTTTCTGCTGTGCTCATAATCACAGGCACAGTAGGTTCTGTAATATCAAAAACATCGATGTGACCTTCGTAAAGATCTTCAGAAATAGCACTGCCGTTTGGCTCGTTATAGTGATAACTCACATAAGCATAATTTCCATTCACCTCCACATGGGTTGCACTTAAAACCCGATCTCCTGATCGTACTGGTGATTCAACTTCCGCTATTAAAATAAACATATCTTCACCACCAAGATCTTTTGTCGATTTAAATCCGGGATTGTAAGCTGTATCAAAGAGGGGCTCATAAACATAATTCACCCTGTTCTGAGTTTCCGTCACTCCATCCGTATTCACATCAAGAGCGATCTGATCCGAATTGGCATCCGGGTTATTATTATCCGGGTCGTCTTTCTTACATCCCCAGAAAATCAAGCCTGCAACGACTGCAATGCTCAGTATCGGTTTAAATATTTTTTTCATCCCTAAGCTTTTTTAATTCTCTTCAAATATACTGCTTTTTGCATGTGAAATGCAAATATAATCAAAACCTATTGAGAGCAATCAGTTTATTAATTTGTAAGTGTAGAGAATATTGATAAAAGTGTTGCCGTTCCCTATATTTTTTCAGGCAGAAAATGCATCATATTCTCATAGAATTTATGCAAAACACTCCAACTAATTATTGTTAAAGAATATATCCCAATCACTTTGGAACATTTATGCAATGGCAAAAATGTTCCAATTATAAAAAATCTAAAGCATGCGCTAAACGTTCCAAATATTTTATTCCTGACTTGCAAGCCAGCGTTCTGCTTCAATCGCAGCCATACAGCCACTTCCGGCAGCCGTAACAGCCTGACGGAAAATATGATCCTGCACATCACCGGCAGCATAAACCCCTTCAATATTTGTCTGTGTTGTGCCTGCTTTGGTTATGATATATCCATTTTCATCCAGATCCAACTGTCCCTTTAAAAAATCTGAATTTGGTTTATGTCCAATAGCAACAAAAAAGCCGTCAATTTCAATGGTTTTTTGTTCCCCTGTAAGAACATTTTCGAGTAATGCACCGGTAACACTTTTCATAAAGCCTTCTTTTTCTCCAAGGATTTCTTTCGTGGTATGATTCCAGAGCACTTCAATATTTTCTGTATTTTCGACACGATTTTGCATTGCTTTCGAAGCTCTCAGCTCATCACGACGGTGGATCAAATAGACTTTCTTTGCCAATTTAGACAGATATGTTGCTTCTTCGGCAGCAGTATCCCCGCCACCAACAACGGCAACTACTTTTCCCCTGTAAAAATAACCATCACAGGTTGCACAAGCTGATACTCCGGCGCCATTAAATTCTTTCTCCGATTCAAGCCCCAACCATCTGGCAGATGCTCCGGTAGCAATAATAACTGTTTCGGCTTCAATCTGTTTGCCATCATCAGCCACAGCAATAAACGGACGTTTAGAAAGGTCTACTTCCTTAATAAAACCCCAACGCACATCTGCCTCAAAACGCTCTGCCTGAGCTTTCAGCTCTTCCATCATTTGCGGCCCCTGAACCCCTTCAGGATAACCGGGAAAATTCTCTACTTCGGTTGTTATTGTTAATTGTCCGCCGGGCTGCATACCCTGATAAAGCATCGGTTTCAAATCGGCACGTGCCGCATAAATAGCTGCTGTATATCCTGCAGGGCCTGAACCAATAATCAGGCATTGGGTTTTTTCGGTCTTTTCTGACATATCTGACACTCTTTAAAATTATTATTTTTGTGAAATCTGCTTGTCATAAATAATGCCAAAGTTAAAAAACTTTTTCTCATAAAGCATTACTGACATATTGATCTTTTTGAATATGACAATCTGACGCATACAAGCCATTTTACTGCTGTGAGGCTTGAAGAGCCGCCAATTGATTCTCATGTGATTTTTTTGTACCTTGCCGCATCAGAAAAACATTTTTCCGCAAAACAGCGTACAAACCATTTAAAAACGACCTTATGAATTTCAAAAAAGCTTTTTCATCTTTCATTGAGTATCTGCGTCCGACAGGGGTTGTAGCAGCCTTTTTCATTGCAGAATATTATGGCGAAACACCACAGGAAGTTTTCAGTATCCTGGCTCCTATCCTTATTGCTTTTATGGCAGGAACCATTGGTCTTGAAGGCCTATTTTTTTATAAGGAAGGATCAGAGAAACTTGGTTATAAGGGCAGTAGGGATTATCAAAGACAAAATGCATTAACACAAATTGCCATAGCAATTACGGCGGTGCTTATTCCAATTTTTGGCTGGGGCATCTATGGTTTATGCAGCATTTCAACTTTATTTATGCTGTTCTTTCTCTTTTCGGGAAGCAATCATGCCTATAGCTGGCTGGTGGAAGGAAATAAATCCATCACAAATCTGATGCGTCCGATCATCAGCATTGTGCTGATCGTTTTTATGCTGATTTATATGCTGGCAGCACTTGGTTACTAATATTTAAGTGCCATCTTTTCAGAGATTAAAACAGAGCTGATGACCTAGCTTTCGCTAATCAATCATGGAATATCTATGGGGAAAAATACTTTCAAATAAAATACTCCTGTATTGGATTTCTTTTGCGAAATTTGCAAAAAATTTACGATATGCATTTTATAGATTTACCTCTTTTAGAATGGTTTGGATACGCAGCGTCCATCCTGATAGCCATCTCAATGGCAATGAGTTCAATAGTAAAATTCAGGCTGATAAACCTCGCCGGAGCCGCCTCTTTTTCCACTTATGGGTTTTTAATTGGTGCTTTACCGGTTGGCTTTATGAACCTATTTATTGTGTGCATGGATCTGTATTATCTGTATTTGATCTTCCGGAAACATGAAGCTTTTGAGACCCTATCGATACGTCCGGAGAATAAATATCTCAATCGCTTTCTAGACTTTCATGAAATTGAAATCCAGAAATTTTTCCCCGGATTCTCCTACGATCCAAAAGAGTGCAATCTGAGTTTTTTTGTACTCCGCAATATGTCGGTAGCCGGTGTTTTTCTCGCCAAAAAACTAGAAAACAACGAATTATATGTGCACTTAGACTATGTAATACCGGAATACAGGGATTTCAAAAGCGGCCAATTTGTATATCGCCACCTCAGCAAATGCTTGCTCGATCAAGGAATTACAAAGGTCATCAGTAGTAGCAACAATAAAAAACACGGGAAATACCTTAAAAAACTCGGTTTTATTGCTGATAAAAAAGGCAATTACAGCAAAATTCTGTAATTTTACAGAAAATGCAAAATCATGCGCATACTGATAAAAAACGGCAAACAGGTGCATCCTGAACAAGAAGAAATAGGAGACCTCTATATAGATAATGGAATCATCAGCAATAGCTTTCCAATTACACAGAATGATCTGATCGTTGATGCGGAAGGCTGCTATATTCTTCCCGGGCTTATTGATCCGCATGTTCATATGCAACTGCCTACCCCTGCAGGACCTTCTTCCGACAGTTTTTATACAGGAAGTCGGGCAGGAATCTATGGTGGTGTATGCAGTATCATTGATTTTGTTACCCCCCAACCAAATGAAAGTCTGGTTCATGCGCTCCATCACCGGATGGATGAAGCAAAAAACTGCCTCTGCGACTATACTTTTCATATAAGCCCTATTCATTGCAATGAATCCGTTTTTGATGAATTGAGACAATGTATTAATTTGGGAATCAATTCCTTCAAAGTGTATATGGCCTATAAAAAAAGCGTTGGGATTGATGATCAATGTTTGTATCGATTAATGCAAGAAATTGCTGCCCTTCAAGGGATTTTATGCATACATGCTGAAACGGGTGATGAAATTGAAGATTTACGATTGAAGGAGTTTAACTCCGGCAATACATCTCCCATTGGTCATGTACTCTCCCGACCGGATTATACAGAGGCAAACGCAGTAAAAACAGCCATTGCACTCGCCCGCAAAAGCAATTGCAGCATTTATTTTGTACATATTTCTACCACAGCAGCTTTGAGACATATCGCCAAAGCACAAAAAGAAGGCTTAAGAATTTATGCCGAAACTTGCCCACAATACCTTTTGCTGAACGATAAAAAATATGAAGGGGAATTTGAGAAAAGCTGTGCCTATGTAATCAGTCCTCCTTTGCGCAAAAAAAAGGATAATGAAGCACTTTGGAATGCAATAAAAGATGGAGTTATACAAAGTATCGGAACAGATCATTGCCCGTTTCGTTTGGAACAAAAACAAATCGGGGAAAATGATTTTCGGAAAATCCCAAATGGTGCCGGAGGCATAGAGCACAGGCTTGCGCTTCTATATACCTATGGGGTTTTGGAAAAAAGGTTGAATATGATGCAGCTTGTTGAATTGCTATCCGGAAATCCCGCAAAAATCTTTGGTTTATCAGACCGAAAAGGTTCCCTCCTAGCGGGAATGGACGCAGATATTGTTGTTTGGGACCCCAATACTTCTCAAACTATTTCCACACAAACACAGCATCAGAACTGCGATCTGAATATGTATCAAGGGATAAAAACCAGAGGCTCGGTGAAACATCTGATTCAGAGTGGAAAACCGCTTATTTCAGATTATAAGCTTATCGATGATAAAACGCAGGGGAATTTTCTTTTTAGGGCAAATGGCAGATAGGAACGGATGAAATAAAGGCATATTTATCGCTAATAAATAAGCTTAGGCGGATAGAACTTATTATAACAATATTTTATAAAATATTAATTTTCAAACTATTTAATAGAGTAAAATTGTGCTTTATGAAACAAAATTTGAAAAATCCAGACAATAACATTTTCGAACAAATTAAAGAAGTTGACGATAGCGGCAACGAGTTTTGGGGAGCGCGAAAGCTTGCAAAGGTGCTGGAATACACAGACTTTAGAAATTTCATGTCAGTTGTAGCTAAAGCCAAAAAAGCTTGCGAAAAAAGTGATCAATTTATCGAAAACCATTACGTTGACTTCAACGAGATGGTATCCATTGGTTCTGGTGCAAAACGGAGTATGTCAAGCGTAAAGCTCTCTCGTTATGCTTGTTACCTTATAGTACAAAATGCTGATCCATCTAAAAAAGTAGTTGCGCTTGGACAAACCTATTTTGCTGTACAAACCCGTATGCAGGAAATACAACAAATGGATGATTACAATCAGCTAAGCACGGAGGATGAACGCCGATTGTTTTTGCGCAACGAAATGAAAAAACACAATTTGCAATTGGCCGATGCTGCAAAAAATGCAGGTGTAATTCATCCTTTTGAATATGCTGTTTTTCAAAATCATGGGTATATGGGCTTGTATGGCGGATTGGGTGCAAAGCAAATTCATGCGGTTAAAGGCCTAAAAAAAAGCCAGCAAATTCTCGACCATATGGGAAGTACCGAATTGGCAGCCAATTTATTCCGCGCAACCCAAACAGAAGAGAAACTGAAAAAAGATAAAATAAAAGGCAAAGTAAAAGCCAATAAAACCCATTTCGAAATTGAAAAAAAAGTGCGCAAAACCATTGAGGAAATTGGTGGAACAATGCCAGAAGATTTACCCACTGCCGATAGCATAAAGAAGCTCGAAAAAGCGAAAGAGCCGAAAAAAATCAGTGATAAATAAAAGGAATAATGATAATTCAATACGCATCAGATTTACATATAGAGTTTCCGGAAAACAAAGCGTTTCTGAAAGCGAATCCCCTAAAACCAGTTGGAGATATCCTGATTTTAGCTGGTGATATTGTGCCTTTTGCGGTATTGGATAAACACCACGACTTCTTTAGTTATGTTTCCGACCATTTTGAAAACACCTACTGGATTCCTGGAAATCATGAATATTACTATTCCGACTTGGTAAATAGAAGCGGTACGTTTCATGAAAAAATTATGGATAATGTTCATCTATTGAATAATACAGTTCTAAATCTGGATAATATTGACTTCATGTTTTCAACACTATGGACTGAAATTTCAGAAAGCAATAAATGGTACATTCAAAAACACCTCAGCGATTTTCATGTAATAAAGTACAAGGGAAAGGGAATGCCCGTAGAACAATACAATCAAAATTATTGGGACAGCATCGAATTTCTTAAAAAAGCATTACAAAGCACAAGTAACAAAAGTGTTGTAGCAACGCATCATGTTCCCACATTTTTAAACTATCCTGAAAAATACAAAGGCGATGTGCTCAATGAAGCTTTTGCCGTTGAACTCTTTGATATGATAGAAACCAACCAACCAGATTTCTGGCTATATGGGCATACCCATGGCAATACACCAGAATTTGCAATTGGCAAAACACGCATGCAAACAAACCAACTGGGCTATGTAAAATATGGCGAGCATCACAGTTTTAATAATGAAAAAGTATTTGAAATTTAGAGCACTAACTGATATATTGCACAATAACATCAGAAGTGCTATTATGCGGCATATTGAAATTCGATTATAGCGAATTATCCATAATTAATTAAATATGGGAAAACTAGAAAACTTACTCGCATAATAAAAAAGCAACCACATATTCACACACAAATATTCCCTAACTTTATGCCGCATTTTGGCGTAGATGCAAAAGCCTATAAAAAGATGCAGGAAGGCTCTAAAATACTAATTTAAAGAGAATTACAAATTATGAATCAAGAGGTTTGGACTTATACTATTTTATTCTTCACAACATTTGCGATTGCGACTATCCTTTCGCTGGTTTTAAGAAAGTTACTCAACGTCTTCATCACAAAATATGCAGCAAAGCTAAAAACCGACCCGACAAATTTTTCCTTTATCAAAAATTCCGTTGGATTTGTCATTTATACCTCTGCAATCATCTTTGTTTTTTATAAAATCCCTTATTTAAAATCTGTGGGCACCGCACTTTTTGCGGGCGCAAGTATCGTTGCTGTAATTGTAGGTTTCGCTTCGCAAAAAGCCTTTTCAAATATTATTAGTGGAATTTTCATCCTGATCTTCAAACCCTTTAAGATTTCTGATATCATTGAATTTAAAGATGGGCAAAAGGGTGTTGTTGAAGAAATTACACTGAGGCATACACTGATTAAGGATTATGAAAACAGAAGAATTATCATTCCAAACAGCAGCATTAGTGATGAAACAATTATCAACAGCAGCATTGAGGATGAGAAAATTAAAAAACATATTCTTTTTTCAATCAGCTATGATTCCGATATTGACACAGCTATAGAAATCATTCGGGATGAAGCTCAAAACCATCCTTTAGTTATTGATAACCGAACAAAAGAAGATCGGGAAAACAAGCTACCGATTGTTGATGTGCGCGTTGTGGCCCTTTCTGATTTTTCAGTTGATCTCAAAGCTTTTGTATGGTCGGCCAGCAACGGCAATGCCTTTAGCGTAAAATGCGACCTTTTGAGATCGGTTAAATATCGTTTTGATAAAGAAGGCATTGAAATCCCATTCCCTTATAGAACAGTGGTTTACAAAACAGACATAGACAATGAAAAGAAAAATCCTCAATAGAAAGAAGGTAAACCCTTCCATACCGGTTTATACAGGCGAAAAGCATTTAGAAAAAATCTGTCTGCAACTTTTTAAATATAATGCAGAAGAATATATCGAAGACCCTGAGTTTTCAAAGAATTCACCTCTTCATTTTGAAGCAGGAGCATATCAATATTGGCTGAATATTCACGGGATTCACGATATCGACCTGATTAAAAACATTTGTGCTCAGTTGGGTGTGCACGAACTTGCGATACAGGATATTCTTGATATCAATCAACGACCTAAATTCCAAGAATATAGCAATTATTGGTTTTTCACAATTAAATCTATTCTTCCGTTTGAAGATGATGAAATGAAATTTGAACAGCTAAGTTTTATTCTTGGGGATCACTTTTTAGTGTCATTTCAGGAAAAAAAAGCCGACTATTTCGATCATATCAGGCATAGGATTCGCAAAAATATCGGCATCGTAAGGCAACGTGGGACAGATTATTTATTGTTTTTATTGTTCGAATCCATTTTGGATAACTATTTTAACACAATAAACAGTATTGAAATTAAATTGGATGAGATTAATTTGTTGGATATCGGCACCGATCCATCTCCTGAATCCTTAAAAAGTATCGAAACCTACAAACGGCAAATTCATCAAATAAAAAAGATGATTATACCCATGAAGGATTTTATCAGCCGAATCAGCCGAGAAGAAGATGGTTTTATTCAATCAAAGCATATGAAGTATTATCATGAAATAAAAGACCTCTGCCTCTCCCTTATTGATGATAGCGACAAAATTGAATTGAAATTAGACAGCTACACTAATCTGTTCTTCTCCATTCAAGGACATCGTATGAATCAGGTTATGAAAACTTTAACGGTGGTGGCAACGATATTTATCCCCTTGACCTTTATTGCAGGGATTTATGGAATGAATTTCGATAATATGCCGGAACTACATTGGAAATGGGCCTATTTTGGCGTTTGGGGCGTCATCATTCTTGTGTTTGGTGGAATGCTCTACTATTTCAAAAAGAAAAATTGGTTTTAGAAAAACCATTCAAACATCTGATAATTTATTTGAAGCAACTATCTATTGCAGAAAAAAGCAGGCAATTCCATATCAAACCAAAATTCGTATGTTGGAGATGCCCTCTCAAATAGAAAAACAAAGTCATATATAAAGCTAGGCAGATCAAAAACAATCATCAAAAAAACAAAAGCATCGTATGAGAATAAACCATATCGCCATCTGGACAAAAGATCTCGAAGCCATGAAGCAATTCTATATGAAGTACTTCAATATGCAAAGCAGCGAAAAATACATCAATACGAAGAAAAACTTTTCGTCCTATTTTCTTTCGTTTGATGATTCTGCTACTAAAATAGAAATAATGCATCGCCCTGACATTTCCGCACAAAAGGGCGATAAAGGAATGAACCATGGCCTGACTCATATTTCAATATCGGTGGGCAGCAAAGAAAAAGTAAATGAGCTCACCGAACAACTGCGTTCTGATGGCTATGAGATTAAAGGAGAAGCCCGCACAACAGGTGATGGGTTTTACGAAAGTGTGGCACTGGATTGTGAAGGCAATTCGATTGAGATAAGCGAATAATTATATAAAATACTGTTTTTTAAAATGAAATTCATGCCATGTGAGCAAAATCTTCTGTCAATAAAAAACCCGAACAATTAGGGTTTGTCCGGATTATAATTCAAAAAACGCAAAGATTTTGCAGGCATTTACAAGCAACTTATTTTGCTGCTTGTAATTTGATATCGACTGTATTATTTTCTTCGGTATTAAATGTTTCTGAGGATTTCTTTTCGTAGGAAACATACTCAACCTGAACACTATAAGAACCCTTTGGTACTTGATCGAAAGAATATTTTCCATCAAAATCGGTATAGGCAACCTTATCTGTTCCTTCGAGTTTCACCAAAACACCTACAAGAAATTCCCCACTTTGAGCATCTACGATCCGGCCATTTATACTAGTACATTGTGAAGGCTTTGCCGTTTCAGCAGTAACTTGATCATTATCAGCAAAAACACCCTGTGAGAGCAGCATCATGATAAGGGCAATTGTTGAAAAAAGTTTTGTTTTCATTTTGTTGTATTTATTAATATTTCTCAATTTTGGACAATTATAAACCAATTATAATCAATGAATTAATCGAAACACAAAGATAAATGCCCCAGTCGAAACCAATATTAAGCGATTCATAAGCTTCTGTTAAATCAAACTTAATTTAATGTGAAGTCGCATTCAAAATAATTTCGCTAATTTTAGCCTGTAATTCAAAAAAATGAACTTTAACCTCTTATTAATCATACTGTTTTCGTATCATCTGGCTGCGGAACACCCTGTGCAAGCGCCCCCTTCGGACATGCATCCTCCTGATACGGAGATGGACAGCATTTGTGCACGTTGGGTTCGCGATGCCCATGCAATGGTTCAGAAATCAAATTATGCGAAAGCAATTTATTTCTACAACCAAGCCTTAAAATATTGCGACCAGCCCTCATATTACGAGCAACGCGGCGATTTATATTTTCAACTTAAGCAATATGATTCCGCTGCCATGGATTTTTCTTCGGTTTTATTACGCCAAGGGGATAGCCCGAACATTCTTTTGAAAAGGGCTAACTCATGGTTTCGTGCTAAGCATTTTCAATCTGCTGCCGATGATTTTGCAACAATCTACAATCAATATCCGACGCAATTAAACGACACCATATTACTTTCTTATGCGAGAAGCCTAAAGTTTTCCCATAAGAAAGAAAAGGCCATAGGCATTTATTTTGAATGCTGGAAAAGCAATAGGGCCTCACTCCTCCCCCTTTTGGAACAAATCGATCTTTTGCTTTCGATGCAGTATTATAAGGAAGCTTTATACAGCATTTCCATTGGAATGCAGCAAGATGAAAATAATGAACGTTTCTATCTGCAAAGAGCAAAATTACAAACAGCTTATGGTAGGGATATTTTGGCAAAAGAGGATATCCAAAAAGCATTGGCCATCAATTCCAAAATGGCAGAAGCCTGGAAAATTTCAGGTTTAAACGCTTTATATCAAAAAGATACAATAAAAGCATGTCGGGATTTTAAGCAAGCCCAAGCATTAGGATGGCCGGATATTGATGCAATCATTCAAAAATATTGCCCGAAATAAAATCAGCCAGGAAGCAAATAAGCGAGATTATATTTTATGAAAAAAAAAGCTCTCATCCGACTCACAAAAACAAAAAACACCAGAGTTCTCACATGGCAGGGGTATTTACTCATATTCCTTCTATGCGCACTAAGCTTTTATCTCTTTATTAGAAATATTGAAGACTTTTTATCGCCCAAAAAGGCCGTTTATCCTGCCGACATTATGGTTGTAGAAGGATTTGTTCACGATTATGTGATTGACAGCGCAATGGCTCTTTTTGCAAAAGATGGATATAAAGGACTGATTACCAGCGGAACATATATGAATATGGGCGCATATTTAAGCCAATATACATCCACCGCCCAAATGGCAACAGCTACATTTTTGGCCAGAGGATTTCCGGAAGAAAAAATCCATACTGTTCCAACAAAACATACATGGCAGCAACGCACCTACAACAGCGCATTAAGCGTTCGTGCCTTCATTGACTCAAGTGACAGAAAGCCGTTAGGAATCAATATTGTGTCATTAGGTGCTCATGGTCGAAGAAGTTATTTCCTCTTCAAAAAGGCATTTGAAGGAAGTGGCATCCCTATAGGTATTATTAGTATTGATGAACGGCGTTATAATCCCAAAAAATGGTGGGAAAGCAGCAAAGGAGCCCGCACAATCAGCAACGAATTTCTAGCATGGCTCTATGAATGGCTGTTCTTTTCCCCAAAGAATTCAAAGGAAGATGCAACTAAGTGACCGGAATTATTGTTTATTTTTGCATACAAATTTTTAAAACATGAGAAAACTGCTTGCAATCATACTGATTCTAACCCTAAACAATCTTATTGGCTTTGCTGCAAACGATGGCTTTAAAATTAGCTTAAAACTTGACAAAACTACAGATACCGTTTGCTATCTTGCTCATTATTATGGCGATAAAACATATCTCGACGACACTGCCTATATCACAAATCGAAATACTTTTGTTTTTTCAGCAGACAGCCTCCTCCCTTCCGGCATGTATATTATCGCCGGTCAGAATAAATCAAGACTCATCGAGTTTTTTATTGAAAATGACAATCAACACTATTCCTTTCAAACCGATAAAGACAATATTATAGAACATCTTCAAGTAGAAGGATCCAAGGGAAATAGCCTATTTTATGAATACATCAATTATATTAATGGGAAGCAGAAAGAGGTTACTCCTTTGCGTTCACGATTGAAAGCACTAAACGACAACACTCAAACTGATTCCATTGCACTTCTCGAAGAAAAAATTGAACATATAAATGATGAAGTATTAAATTTCACCAATCGCTTTTTAGAAGAAAATAAGACCTATTTGCCAACACGTTTTTTGGCTGCGCAACAAGAAATAAAAATTCCGGAAACCCCATTGCTTGAAGACGGCAGAAAAGATTCCACTTTCCATTTTCGCTATTTTAAAGCACATTTCTTCGATAATCTTGACCTTTCTGATGAAGCATTATTGCGCTCGCCTGTATATCATAAAAAAGTGAAACAGTATATAGAAAAACTGGTGGTGCACAATCCCGATTCCATTATTGCAGCGGCTCAGGAAATCATTTCGATTACTTCAAAAAACAAAGAAACCTATCGTTATGCAGTTTGGTACCTGACCAGCTTCACCGAGCATTCACAAATCATGGGCATGGATAAAGCTTTTGTATATCTGGTTGACAACTATTTTGCCAATGGGGAAATGGATTTCTGGGTTCACCCTCAAGTAAAGAAGAATATTGTAGAACGTGCCATAACACTACGCCCATTGCTCATCGGCAAACCTGCTCCTGACTTGATTATGCTTGATACAGCCATGAGACCACAAAGTTTATATGCCCTTCAAAAAGATTTTACAATCGTATTCTTCTGGGATACGGATTGTGGATTTTGCAAAAGGGAAACGCCAAAACTTAAAAAATTCTATGATGCACAAAAAGACAGCCTAAGTATTGCCGTTTATGGGGTTTGTGCCGATACCAATATGCGTGTTATGAAAAATTATATACGCGAAAAAGAACTCGAATGGATTAATGTGAACGGTCCGCGCAGCTTAACAGGAAATTACCATACTTCCTATGATGTTCATAGCACTCCGGTGATGTATTTGCTGAACCGCGATAAAGAAATCATTGCCAAGCGCATATTAACCGATCAAATTATTGAGTTTATCCCAAGATATAGAAAACAATACTATCAAAAGCCTGAAAAATAAAATCGGTATCGTATTTCGCACCTTTGTTGAAAATAGCGACACTTACAAAACGGAAAAACATTATATTTATCCACAATAAACAAAAATACCTGAAATCAGTTATTGCTAAGTAGTTTTAAAATACATATTCATTAAAACCTTAATCATGGAAAATTTCAACACAGATCAAGTATCACAGTATCTCAGCAAATTTTATGATATGGCAATTGAGTTTGCGCCATCATTAGTACTGGCAATTATTGTTCTATTCGTAGGACTAAGGCTCACAAAAACCATTAGCAAAACATTAAGCAAACTTATGGAAAAGCGCAATGTAGACGCTTCTTTGCGTCCATTTTTTGTTAGTTTGGTGAGCATTACATTAAAAGCAATTATTGCAATTATCGTTCTTGGCATGATTGGTATTGAGATGACAAGCTTTATTGCGATCCTCGGTGCTGCATCACTTGCCGTTGGTATGGCTTTATCTGGCACCTTACAGAATTTTGCCGGTGGCGTGATGATCCTACTTTTCAAGCCATTTAAAGTAGGCGATTATATTGAAGCTCAAGGATATTCAGGAACTGTAAAAGAAATTCAGATTTTTAATACCCTTTTAACAACTCCCGACAACAAACGCATCATTATTCCAAATGGCGGATTATCAACAGGTTCTATGGTAAATTACAGCTCTGAGCCTCATCGTCGTGTCGATTTTTCCTTTGGCATTGGTTACGATGATGATATTGATAAAGCACGCTCGATTATAAAAGAGGTCATAAAATCTGACAAACGAATTTTCACCGATCCTGAGCCTTTTGTAGCTGTTAAAGAATTGGCCGACAGCTCTGTAAACTTTGCTGTTCGTGTATGGGTAGAAGCTGCAGATTATTGGGCAGTTTATTTCCTAATGACCGAAATGGTTAAGAAAGAATTCGATAAAAATGGCATTTCCATTCCTTATCCTCAAACAGATGTTCATCTACACAAAACTGACAACTAAAAAAATAACAATACTTTAAAATCGATCAAAATGAAACATTTTTCAATCCTTTTACTACTGCTGTTTCTTACTGGCTTTAGCATGGCTCAAAGTGATACCAGCTATTGGACATCCGGCGGAAAACTTGGCCTGACCTTTAGCCAGACTTATCTCTCCAATTGGTCGGCAGGTGGTGATAATTCTCTCAGCGGTACGGGTACTTTGAATATTCATGCCAATTTCAAAAAAAACAATATTATTTGGGAAAATAAGCTCGATATTGCTTATGGAATGATGAAATCCGGTGATCTCAAACTCATGAAAACTGATGATAAAATAGAGTTCACTTCCGTATATGGTTATAGAGCCTCAGAACATTGGTATTATTCAGCAATTTTGAGCTTTAAAAGCCAGTTTGCAAATGGCTACGATTATAAAGTTGACAGCACAAATAAAATCTCAAGCTTTATGTCACCGGCCTATCTCACTATTGGTCCGGGTATGGAATATCAGCCATGCAGTCATTTCAAGATGAATATATCCCCGGTTGCTGCTCGCCTGCTTTTTGTGCTTGACGATACACTTGCCGCCGCAGGAGCTTTTGGTGTTGATCCCGGAGATAATATGAAATTTGAACTTGGTGCAAATATCAATATGTCCTTACAATTCAACCTTGTTGAAAATGTGAAGCTCGCATCAACACTTATCCTGTTTTCAAATTATCTCGACAATCCACAAAATATCGATATTGACTGGGAAGTTGTTTTGGATATGAAAATCAATAATTTCCTGAACGCCAGTATCAAAACAAATCTTCTATATGATGATGACGTAATGATTACCGACAGCGACGGAAAAACAGGTCCGCGTACTCAGTTTAAAGAAGTGCTTGGAATTGGCCTGTATTACAATTTTGGAAAATAGATAAGGAACAAATCCTCTTTTTATAAAGACCTGCCATCAATTGGGCGGGTCTTTTTTTTTGCAATTTATAGTCAGCGGGAATACTATTCCATATCTTTGTCCAAGAAAAATTTTATCAAAAAAGGATCTACTTATTCGTACAAGATCATTTTCAAAAAACACTACTCATGAAACAACTATTTATACTTTTCTTTCTCTTAATCAACTTTGCAATTCAGGCACAAACCTGGGAATGGGCCAAAGGCTTTGGCAGTAATCAAGTAGAACGAGGCTGGGAACTTGCTGTTGGTCCAAACAATGAGATTATTGTAACAGGTAGATATACAGACACTTTGCAGATTGGCGATTTTATTTTACCCCATATTGGCCTTGCAGACTTTTTTATTGCTAGTTTCGATACAGATGGCAATGTAAATTGGGCAAACAGGATTAGCGGAAAAGGGGAAGAAATTGGAATTGGCACCGACTGCGATTCGGAAGGAAATGTATATGCAATTGGATATTTTACCGATACGATAACTGTACACGGACAAACGTATATCCCACAAAGCTGGGAGGTATTTATTGTAAGCTATGATAAAAACGGAGACTTTCGCTGGCTCTATCAGCCCAAAAGTGATGGCTATGAAGTTGGCTACGGACTGGCGGTTTCGGGCGTAGATAACATCTATGCAACAGGCTGGTTTCAAGGAGATTTAATAATTGATGAAGCCGACACATTGCATTGTTATGGTTCCAGTGACATCTTTCTCCTAAAACTGAATAAGGACGGGGAATTATTATGGGGCAACAATTATGGCGGAGAACAAGTTGATTATGGCTTTAAAGTTGCTGCCGACAATAATGATCAAGCCTACCTGACAGGAGTTGGCGGAGGGGATTGGATCTTCAACAACCTACAATTCTATAAAACCCCGGGTATGTTTCTGGCTCGATTACAAGCAGATGGCACCGCAGATTATGTGATTCATGGCAGTGGTGCAGGATCACTTCAAATCGCTTGCGATGATTTTGGAAACGCTTATGTCGCCGGCCGAATGACAGATACTGCTGATTTTGAGAATTTTCATTTTGTCACTTTTGAAGGCTCTGATGATGGTTATACTGCAAAAGCAGGCGCTGATGGTATCTGGGAAAATATTTTCGCATTGCAAGGCAAAGGCAATATTATCGACAGAGCCGTCGCTGTGCCCGAAGGAGAGTACCAGCAGCTCGCTGTTGGCGCTTCTATCAGTGATACATTGGTAGTTGCCGGAGAAAAATTTATCGCAGAGGTTCAGGATATCCTGATCATTGGGTACTCGAAAGACGGTGCACAAAATTGGGCGCTGCAAGCCGGTGGACCCGAAGTAGATGTTCCTTCAGATATGGCCTACGACACTGATGGAAATATTATTGTAACAGGCTGGTATACTGGCCAGGCAGATTTTGGCGATTATCACCTTACTGGAGAAAGCTTCTATGATATGAATTTCTTTATCGCTAAAATAAGCAGCCCACAAAGCATTGACAAACAGATTAATACAGGCAATGAACCGAACATATTCCCTAATCCAACTTCTAATTTACTACAGATCGAAAGCAGGACAAATACAGAAGCTATTAAATATCGACTACTTTCCGGGAATGGAAGTTTGGTTTTGGAAGGAAGGCTTTCCAATAATAACTCGATTCAAAGCATCAATCTTTCTTCCCTTCCAAAAGGCAGCTATATTCTAGAAATGATCTCGGGTTCCCAAAAAAGCCTGCATAAAATCATCAAAAATTAAGTAAAGCTATATCATGCAAAGGAATAAGAACAGCAGTGCTCACTTTGGAGCTTATGCGCCTTATTCATTCTATTCGTAAAGGCCAAGCCGATCAGCCTCGGCTTCAGTAAATTTGGTCTTTCTCAATTAGAATAATTTGCTCCAATTCCTAGAATATAATACCTTTTTTCCTGATTATACAGTAAGATTAATAAAATTCTGCTATGATGAAGCTATATCACCAAAAATTATACTACTTTTAACTTATAAATAAATGTAGATGGAAGATATAGCTAAAAAAATAAACGAACTCGCGGAAAAATACCGCATGTATACCGCGGAGAACCTCTCAAAGTTGGTAAAGATAAAATCACTTAGTTGCGGCGAAAAAGAAGTTCAACTCGAACTAAAACGCCAGATGGAGGAAGCAGGTTTTGATGAAGTACGTATTGATGGATTAGGAAATGTAATCGGTCGTATTGGTTATGGCTCAAAGATATTAGCCATTGATGGTCATATGGATACAGTTGATATCGGCCAGCCCGAAAATTGGGATTTTGACCCTCTGGGTGGTGAAATAAAGAACGATTATGTTTATGGTCGTGGCACTGTTGACCAGGAAGGTGGTCCTGCAGCTTTTGTTACATCCGGGCGGATTTTAAAGGAATTAGGATTTGATAAGGATTTGAGCATCTATTTCGTCGGTAGTGTGATGGAAGAAGATTGCGATGGCCTTTGCTGGAAATACCTTATTGAAGAAGAAGGTCTGCGACCCGATTGGGCCATTAGTACAGAGCCAACCAATCTGAACATTTATCGTGGCCACCGTGGCCGTATGGAAATTAAAGTACACTTTTACGGCACATCCTGCCATGGATCAGCTCCCGAACGCGGGGATAATGCAATTTATAAAGCAGCACGCATTGCCCTGGAAATAGAAAAACTCAACGAAACCCTTAAAGACGACACACTCTTAGGCAAAGGAACAGTTACGATTTCAGAAATCACTTCCGGAAGCCCTTCACTCTGTGCTGTAGCCGATTATGCTGCCATCCATCTCGATCGCAGATTAACCTGGGGCGAAACCAAAGAGTCGGCAGTGCAAGAAATTGAAGCACTGATTAAAGGATTAAATGCGAAAGTGGAAGTACTACAATATCACGAAAAAGCTTATACAGGTCTGGAATACGGGATGGAAAAATACTATCCTACCTGGAAAATCCCAGAAGAGCATCCCATCGTTCAAACCGGCATTAAAAGCTTTCAATCGGTTTTTGGAAAAGATCCACTTGTAGATAAATGGACTTTCTCTACCAATGGTGTGGTAATCACAGGCATCCATCAAATACCTCTCATTGGTTTTGGTCCGGGAAACGAAGTCTTGGCCCATGCACCGAACGAAAAAGTACCCATTAGTGATTTAGAAAAAGCATCAGCATTTTATGCCGCTTTTGCTTGGGAATGCACAGATAAGATCGAAAAATAAACCAAAATATGCCCTTTATGAGCAAACTGACCAACCGTATTCAAGAACTTAGCTGGAAAAAATCCGGCCTCTTCCAAAAAGACTTTCTCCTAACCTGGGAGAAAAACAGGACCGATTTGGAAATCATATTAGAAATTGCAGAAATCCTGAAGGAAATGCGTGCCCATAATATTTCGCCCCGGGTTTTTGACAGTGGGCTGGCCATTTCAAACTTTCGGGACAATTCAACACGCACCCGTTTCTCCTTCGCCTCCGCATCCAATTTATTGGGACTGGCCGTGCAGGATCTTGACGAGCAAAAATCACAAATTGCCCATGGGGAAACAGTACGCGAAACAGCCTGCATGATTTCTTTCCTTTCCGATTTTATTGGCATTCGTGACGATATGTACCTTGGCGAAGGCAATAAATATATGCGTGAAGTTGGCCATGCCTTAGATGAAAGTTTTGCTCAAGGTGTTTTGCCACAACGCCCCGGAATTGTGAACCTCCAATGCGATATGGATCACCCAACGCAATCGATGGCAGACCTATTGCACCTAAAAAATGAATTTGGGTCATTGGAAAACCTAAAAGGAAAGAAAATGGTCATGAGTTGGGCCTATTCACCAAGTTATGGCAAACCACTTTCTGTGCCACAAGGAATTATCGGACTGATGTCTCGTTTGGGAATGCAAATCGAACTTGCCTATCCGGAAGGTTATGAACTGATTCCCGAAATTGTGGATATGGCCAAAACTTCCGCAAAAGAAAGCGGCGGAAGCCTGAATATCAGCCATGATATGGCAGAAGCAATGAAAGGGGCAGATATTGTTTATCCAAAAAGCTGGGCACCTTTCCATATCATGCAAGAACGAACACAACTCCTCCAAAAATCTGATAAAGAAGGACTTAAAAATCTGGAAAAGAGTTGTCTCGAAGCAAACGGCAAGTATAAAAACTGGGAATATAATGAGACAATGCGAAAAAGCACGAAGAATGAAGACGCTTTGTATATGCACTGCCTCCCTGCCGACATCTCAGATGTAAGCTGCAAACAAGGGGAAGTAAGCGCAGAAACATTTGAAAGATACCGTCTAAAAACTTATCAACAAGCGGGTTACAAACCATATATCATCGCAGCCATGATGTTCGCCAATCGCTTTAAAAAACCTGCTGATATGCTACAACAAATTTATACCAACGCAAAAGAGCGTGTTTTATAAAATATTAAATCTACACCTTAAGCATACTTATTAACCAACATCAATATCAATTTTTCTCCTGTTTTAACCGGGCATCGCTTTTGTGATGACCGGTTTTTTCTATTATTCGTTTGCAAAAATATTTTCAACCACCCCCATTCTTGACTTCGGCAATGCGTCACCCTAAAAGACAATATGAAATTTGCATTACGCTTATTTATAGGCAATGAATTTATTGTTGGGTGATGCGTATCGAAGTCAGGAAATTTTTCTTTCGCAGCTTATGCAACATCCAAAACACAGCCTGTATAGGGCCGGAACAATAAAAGGAACGCCCTGTCATTGATGATACTAAAATCAAATCAGGCTGTAAGCCTGACACAAATTTCGACTGCTTGTGGCAGGCTTACAGCCTCGCGACTTCGACAATGCGTCACCCTAAAAGACAATATGAAATTTGCATTACGCTTATTTATAGGCAATGAATTTATTGTTGGGTGATGCGTATCGAAGTCAGGAAATATTTGTTTTTCAGTGCCTGCTATTGCCGTATTAGCGACCTACTCTCAATCATATCACTGAAATATACAGTCCGGAATATGCCTTCTCTATAAATCCATACCAGCCCCATTCAATTTTAACCATTGTACATGTCGTTCGTAATTCGGTATTACTTTGTCTATTTCATTCCAAAAAGCTGCTGTATGATTGATATGAATTAAATGCACCAGCTCATGTACAACAATATAATTTAAAACATCGATAGGAGCCATTGCACATTTCCAATGAAAGTTGACATTTCCTATACTGCTGCATGAAGCCCATCTGTTTTGAAGCTCCATTATTTTAAATTCATTGGGAGAAACACCCAGCTGATTTTTATACCGATTGATGATGGGTTGTAATTTTTCATTCAACTTTTCCTTGTAAAACGCAACAAATAACTCTTTGGCTTTCCCTTTTTTATTATTCGATAATAGAAAACGTCCATTTTTTAGTATCAGTTTGTTTTCATCTTCATCAACAATTGAGAGCCTGTAATTGCGTCCTAGGTATAGAAAGGATTGTCCATTTACATATTCGCGAATGGTTCGTTTTTCATTTAGCTGCGTCCATTCTGCAAGATTCTTATGGATTTGATATTCTTTAGATTTTAGTATTTGAATCAAATCTTCTTCAGAAATATTTTCAGGCACTCTCGCCGAAACGGAACCGTCACGCTCAATAAATATACTGACGGTTTTTCGCTTGCTTTTAGTTATTGCTATGTTTAATCCTGAAACAATCATTTTTCACCGGTTAATTCTTGATGTCTTTTTTTCGCAAGATTCATTATTTCCACGCTAATTTTTTCATGCTTCTCTGAGATCGCATCTACCTTAAAAAAGTCTAACATATCATCAAGTTTACCTTGCAGTCTTCTTATTTCAGCATCACGGTCTTTCCAGAAGTTTGGTTTACTTATGGCATCCTTTAAAAAATCGACCATCTCAATTGTTAATGACTTTATTGCTTCTTTATCATCCTCTATAACATCACCTTCGCCAAAGGCATTATATATTATAATATCGTAAAAAGGGAGTTGCTGTTCAGTCATTCCTGTAAGTTCAGCTTCTTCTTCTCTTCCTTGTAACATCTCATCGCGCATTCGATCAAATTCTTCTACAATAGTTTCCCAATTGCCTTTATAGCGTTCTATTATTTCTTCCATTCGCTGCAGAAATCTTTTGTATAAAGCAGGGTCTTTTTCTATGTTTACTTTGATGTGTCGGCGAATAGCATGTTCCATTTCAGAAGCTTTCGATTTTGAATTCTTTCCAAGCTTGTCTACCTCTCTCGGGAAATCATCCGACAATAAGCTAACCGGAGGAACTTTACTATCAATACCCAAGGTTTCAAGATACTTGTCGATCATTTTTCGAATTTTGGGTTTTGCCCATTTTAAATCGAGTGTAGCATCTTTATAGCGGTTTCGTATACGCACCAATAAATATCCGAAACGTTTTGCCGGAATGTAGTATTCTCTGGCTGCATCGGTGTTAAATAATAGATCCAAACTATCAAAAAATGCTTTTAAATAAGTATCAAATTGCGCTCTAAATGGAATGCTACTTGCCAACTCAATGCAGCGTTCGGCCAGATTAAATTCTTCATCTTTATCGGGCATTCTCTGCTCTGTAAAAGCTTTGAATTTTTTGATGCCTTTATCTTCAAACAATTGAATCATTCGGTTGTAGCGCGCTTCGAGAACTGGTATTTCTTTGTTGATGTCTCTAAAGTATTCGAGTAGTTCTTTGATGTCCTTTTCATCTTCCGCGCCCCATATATTTAAAGCATCCTTCAGGTGATTTGAAACACCATAGTAATCGACTAAAATACCATGTTTCTTATCTCCCTTGGTTCGATTCACCCTTGCAATGGCTTGTAGTAGATCATGTTCTCTAATGTTTTTATCTAAGTACATTACCTGTGCAATAGGCGCATCAAATCCCGTCAGTAATCTATCGCAAACACAAAGAAATGCAATTCCGGTTTCTGGCTTTAAAAAGTTCCCGTTTTCATCCATTGAAAAATCAAAATCTTTCTTGAAATTCTCAACAGCATTCAACTCTTTTGCTTTTTTACGAGCTTCACTTATAAAACCTAGTTCGTTGTTGTCTTGTTTGGTTACAACGGTACAGGCTTCAATAAATCTAATTTGTTTAATCAGTTCTTCATCCTTTTCTACCTTACTCTTTTCATGCTCCAAACGCTTTTTAATTGCTTCAAGAATAAGATACTGATATCGAGCTGCTGCTAAAATAGAACTGGCCACTACCATTGCTTTCAATCCATTGGGTAGTATTTCATCAATATAATGATTCACCAAATCATTGGCAATTTTTCGCAAACGATCCATATTCTCCAAATAGGCTTGCATGGTTCCGTAGCGTTTCTGAATCTCTTCCTTTTCCTCCTTTGTTCTTTCCTTAAAAACATCTTCAAACTCCTTGTCGAAAGCACTTTTATCCTTTATGGAATCATGACTTGTTTTTCCAATGTAAACAATGTCTAAGGTTGCGCGATCGTCCACAGCTTGACGAATTTTATAGGTATCAATAAACTCCGGATTTTCGCCAAAGCGTTCATGCGTTTTTTGTTTATGCCTCTCTGTTAACAGAGGTGTTCCGGTAAAAGCAATTTTCGCAGCATTGGGAAAACCCGTAAATAAGTTGTCGCCCATTTCACCTCCTTGCGTACGGTGGGCTTCATCAATCAGAATTAAAATCCTATCGGAATCATTGACTACATCAAAAGGCTTAAATTCAGGTACAATACCTTCTTCCACAAAAGCTTTCGATAAGGCTTTTGAGTGCTTGAGCTCTTCTTGTACCATTTTGTGAATCATTACCATGTTCAAGTTGGAAGAATCTCCTGATAGCTTTTTATACAATTGTTTCCTACTTTCAACAATGTAATCTTTTTTAAACTCATCGGTTAAATAAGCATCTTCTGAAAGTTGTTTTTCTAGGTCTTTTCGATCTAAAACCATGATGGCCTTCAAGTCTTTTAAATCGGACAGAGAACGAAGTTTGCGAATAAGAAAAATCATGGTTAGCGACTTTCCTGAACCCTGGGTATGCCAAACAACGCCAGAGCGTTCTTTTCCTGTTTCCCCTTCACGCAAACGTTCTAATATTTTACCTACAGCACGGTATTGCTGATATCGGCAAATAATTTTAATGGTATGACCAGTATCGAAGGTTTTGAACAAGGTAAAATGCCGCATAATGTCTAATAGTATCTCTTTGTTCAACATTCCATGCATCACTACTTCTTGCCTGACCTCTGGTTCTCTTTCTATACCAAAACTACCATATCGCACCTGTTCTTCAGCTGCATACCGGGTAATGTTGAATGTTTTGTATTGCCTTGGAAATATATCTTTCCAATTTAAGTAGTATTCGAAATCTCCGGAAATAGTTCCGCACCGGGCTTCGATGCCATGCGTTGCAATGGAGAATAAATTGTAATGAAACAGTTTTTCTTCCCCCTCTTTCACCCCAAAATCATCATCACGGGTATTGGAATAACGCTGTATTTGGTTCACCGCATCAGATATTGGATCGCTAACATCGACGTCTTTACATTCAACAACAATGCATGGGAGACCATTGATAAACAAAACAATATCGGGGATTATGCCCTCGCGTGGCCCGCCGGGAGTAACTACTCTGAACTGGTTAATGGCTATAAAACTATTGCTTTCCCAATTTTCAAAATCGATGAGTTTCACCAAAGGATTTGCATCACCAGTTAACTCGTTTAAAGCAACGGTGGTTTTGGTTTTTCCAATTAAACGTTCCTGCACCTCTTTATTCGCTTCCAAAAGCGAAAGCCCACTTCTTTCTGTAGCTGTAATTTCACGATGCAAATCGTCCAATTGTTTATCTGTTAGCCATTCGGCACCATCAACTTTATTGATGCTTTTAACAGCTTCTTTAAAAACGCTTTTTAGTGTTAGCTCTTTAAACGAAGTTCTGAGACTAATACTTGGATCTTGAGGAATACCAAAACCATGTTCAATAATTTTCCAACCTAACTCTTTGAGTTTCTCTAAAAATGGTTTTTCGACGTTTTTATATTCTGCCATGGTTAGTTAAGTATATTATGAATTTCTTCTACAAAAGAAGTACATTGATTTCTGAATGATTCATTAAAGTTGTCATTTTTGTTTACAGGCACTCCCAATAAGCACACATAAAATGGTACGATCTTGCCCATAAATTGAATTGTTTGTTGTATTATTTCATTTTTATCGTTGGCATTGGGGTAAATAAAGCCACACGAAGCAATAGATTCGTCATTACCATAACGGCCAATGTATGTATGTAGTTGAAATAGATCTTCTCGTTTCACGCCATATATTCTATCAAAATTCTTATATTTCACATCAAAGACAGCTAAACCATTTACAGTTTCTATTAGTAAATCGGGTTGTAGTTTTTGCTCTCGTGTACCAGTAGGAATGGTCAATTTCGATGAAAACTTAGATCGCAATATCCATCCACTGCGCATTAATAGTTTCTTAACAAAATATTCGAATAGCATTGAAACATCAAAAAGGAATGCGTCGCTATTCTTTTCGGCTCCGAACCCAGAAAATTCATCCCGCAGTATGCTTTTTGACAAATCAATAACATCATTATAATCCGAATAAAAAGGGTTAGAAAAATGCTGAGCTTGATACAAGTCTGATGGCTTTAAACGAATACCACGTGTAGCTGTAGCCAGTGCCGTTCTGATACTATGTAATCCATTTACAAAAGCAATGTGTTTCTTTACTTTATTAAACGCCTCTAGTATAAGTGCTGCTTGCAATGTATCATAGCTGTACTCTCGGTAGTTACACTTATATTGCCCTGTTTTGTGATGTTTATAATAGTAAAGTGGATCTATTTGACCCTTGGCCTTTTTTAGTTCTTCGGTAAAACTCTTGTACTCTTTTGGTAAGCCCAAACGGTATGCTTTTTTCAGTTTAATACTCCACAAGTAAACAAGCAACCATTCGTAACTACCTTTTGTATCGCCTCCCTTATCCTTTACGGACAAAAAACCATCGGCATCCGCAATAATATATTTCAAGAAGTTGTCACCAAAGCGCGAAGATACTTTTAGCGCATATTCACCACTTCTAATGTAGCCAATGAGATTACCTGTTCTAATTCTAAAATTTCGAGCATCGCGACCAGAAACATCAACTAGTTTGTCGTCTGTATTGTTTTCATATTCTTTGTTGTTAAACAAGAAAACATCATTTTTATTATCCTGTTGCAATGCATATGAATGATATAAAAAAGACCATATAGCTTTATTATTATTATGGACTTTTGTATGCTGTTTACCCACTCTTTGACTCAACTTCAACGCTCCACTTGGTATTCTATGATTGTATAAAACACCATTAGAAGCACAATACTCTTGATTGTCGACAATTGTGTTATCATTTAATATGTAATAAAGCCATTTTTCCATTATTTAAGAAAATTATCGAACATTAATTTTAGAAGATCTTCTCTGCCTGTACCACGCAAATATTCTTGTAATAAAGGTTTTATACTATCTTTCCATATTAATTTTTTTACATCTTTTTTCGATAATTCCTTAGAATATGGTAAGTCCCATAAATAGGCGTGTCCAATACAATAATCATTACCAAGAATAGGTTCTATGGCTATCTGATCATTAAGCTTTTTCAAACTTTCTTCTATACCTAGCCACTGCTTATTAGTTTCAGATAAATTTGTTTGTAGCAAGCTAATGCTAGGTTTTACCTCTTCCCATTTGAAACGACGACGCATTGCAAAATCAAAACTTTCCACACTGCGATCTATGGTGTTCATAGTAGCTAATATATACACATTGTTTGGAACAAAGAACTTATAACTTTTGCCAAGGGCTATCATTCCTGTTTCCTCATTATTGAGTTGAGCGTATTGTGTTTTTATAGCTCCATCAGTGCCTCTATATTCGAGACAATACATCAGTTCGCCAAATACACGTCCTAGCTCCGCTCTATTTATTTCATCTATGATAATAAAATGTGGAGGAACCACATCTGCTACTTTTACATTTTTATCTTCTAAGTAAAAAATATATTTCCAGTGTTCTTTTTTTTCCAGCTCCGCTTGATGATCTGCAAGTTCATTTATAGTGATGTCATTCCACGTTTTTTCTAAATCTAATTTAGCAATATCACATTCCCATTTTCCTGCTCTGATGCAAAAGTCTTTAAACAATCCATTTTGTAATTTCAACTGTGTATTGCCTGCGGCATCTGGTATTGGGCGAAGTCCTTCCATAAAGTCCTCATAGCTGTATGATGAATGGAATTGCACTAATTCTACTGCATCATCAAAACAGCAGCTACAATTTTCACCGTACAATCCTTTCCAAATGTCGAACTGCAATTTTGCCGTTTGTTTAGATAAAAATGTTTTTCCAGTACCTGGAGCCCCATATTTTACCACTTGCTTTTTTAGGTTAAAAGCATTACCCATTTGGTCGTATATTTCCCATATAAAAATATTAACCCAATAATCATCGACTCCTTCTATATAGATATCATTATCCTTTAGAGCATCACGTAAGTATTTTACTAGCCACTTATTTCTTTCATACCACCCTAGTTCATCAGAATTTACAATATAGCCCTTGAATTGTAGCCATTTAACAACAGATTCGAACTTTGGCTCATCAACTGTAGTAGAAAATATTAACGAACAAGCAGCTGTTGCCCTGTTAGTTAACAATGGATTATTGTGTCCAACCGTTTTCTTCCACACCTCTCTTAAAAGTTGATCATTTTCTTTAGAAGGAGCTAGAATGAGTGTTTGAACAGTAGAAATAAATTCCTCATCATTATAAAGCTTATCAAAATTATCATCACTCAGTACCGATCGTCCATTAGAAGCTATGCCATTATACCTGTTGTCAAACATTGTTTTCAAAAAATGCCAGCTTGGATTGTCTTTAAAACTAGTCCCTTGATAACAAGCTTCATCCTTAAGATTAAGGTTCGAGTTTAACTCTAATGCTTGTTTTACTTTTTTCACATCAGAGGTAAAGGTTTTATAATCATGATACCATCCCTGTAGTATATGTTTCCTGTTTCCTATCAAGTAGGTATATAGATTCGTTATTTGTTTATTCATAGGTGTTTTCTTTTGTAATAATGTTACTATCATATTCTACCCCATCAACGTTTACCTCCACCTTTCCACTCAACAAATCTTGCATTAAGCCTGCTTTTATTTGACGGTATTTGGAGAGGGTGGATTGTTCTGCTTGAATTTGTTCTAATAAAGTATCAATTCTTTTAATAATTGAGAACTGTTCATTCTTCGATGGCAATGGGAATGGAAACTTCTCAAACTCCCTCTGATAAAGATGTATAATTGTTGAACCTCCTAATGTTTTAAATAGATACTTATCAAATACTGTAGAATTTAGAAGATGAAAAACATACCGATTAACATACGAATCATTCTTACATCTCATTAAAAAAATCCCACTATTTAGAACAGCTCTTTTTGGGCAATTTTCTACATAAGCGGTTTTCCCAATTGTTCCATCCTTAGTGATTAGGAAGTCATCATTCTGCAGTTGGATATATTTTGCTTCATTAAATCTTTCTTCTGATACATGGTAACATTTCGACCATTCAATTTTCCCATCTTTAAAATCGGTACCTGTTACCAAATATGGTCCGTGCTCAATAAATTCATCTGCTCTTAATCCTTGCCAACCAATTCTTCCTTTTAAATACGTTGAATTTATAATAAGTTCAACTTCCCACTCCTTCGGAATCCAACCTAACTCACTTTCTTTATAAAGCTCAGGAGCATCCTCCTGTTTTGGGCGAAGTTGGTTTCGACTACGCTCAACCACCTTGCCGTTTTTATCGGTGTATGTAATGTCCTCCATTAAAATGCCACGGGTAAAGAGGTCGTGCATCATGCCTTGTTTAATGGCTTGGTATTTGGCTATGGCTGCTTCTGTTTTTTCTATTACCGCATCGCAGGTGGATAGGATTTGGGCTATTTTGCGTTGATGATTTTTTGCTTTCGGAATCTTTACCATTACACTTTTCAAATCTTTTAATGAGATTCCCTTGACAGTTGAGCCAATTGCTTTTTTCTCAAACTCAGGTCGCAAGTGATTTAAAACTCTAATGAAAAAATCATTTTCAATATTATCACTTGGAAATAATGCTTTTAAATCCTGATTGATTGCAATATCCTTTGGAGAAGTTGCAACTCTTCCAACAGCCATTCTTGTGCAAAGAATTGGAATACCAGAGGGTATAAGATTAGATGAACTATTTCTAATTCCTGTTAATGTGATTTTTTCTTCAGTATCTTTTATTATATTTTTTCCATCTTCAAAATCCTTAACACTAGCCCAAGGAATACTTCCATTCCAGTATGATTCAATATTTCTAGGTGGAGTTCCTCCTCCAATGATTTTGTCTACAAAAATTTCGAGTTTTCCAACTTCCCAATTATCCCTCATATCCCAGTTCATTTAAAAAGTTAGACAAAAGGTTTGCTGTGTTATCTTGTTTATTCTTCATGTTTTGTGTTCTGTTTTGGCTCCAACTCAATTGTTGCGACAGTGTCGCAATTGTTTCGTGCTTAAAGGTGTCGGCAATTTTGCACATGCGTGTTAAAGCCGTATAGGTAAACCCTTTGCCAAACACATTGGTTAATTGTTGCGACAGTGTCGCAAGTATTTTGGCTCCGTATTCGGTACGTTGGTTTGTTCTTAGGTGTGTGTTTATGTAGTCGCCCAATTGCCAGTACATTAAGGTGGCTTCGGAGAGCACAAAAACGGCAGCTTTCTTTTTCGACTTTTCAATAATTTGGGCTATGCCTGCAAAAAGTTCTTCCGAATACATTACGATATTATCATTCTGCTTATCCTTCATAGCCCAACTCTTTTAAGAAGTTATCCAATAGAGAAGCTGCTTCATCGCGTTCGTTGAGTACCGAAGTCAGAGTTTCTTGGTATTTCACAAATCGGGTTTCAAGTTCAGATAGCAGCGTTCGTTCGTAACGGCTTACATAGTCCATTACGGTAGTTTGTAAAGTTGACTTCCAACGTGTAAGAATGAGCTCTTTGGCTTCGTCGGGTGTGATTTTCTCACGTGCTTTTTCTACCAAATCGTCTTTTTTATCCTTAATCTCCTTAATGGTGGCTTTGCAGGTTTTCAGTTCTTGCTCCAGTTCGGTATGTTGGGCTAGTTTATTTTCAATGGTTGCCTTTTGCTTGTTGGCTTGTGCTTCTTCGCTTTTCTTTTCTTCCAACTCCCTTTTTAAATCTTCTACTTTTTCATTGGCCTTAATGCGAATGCTTAAAGCTTTACTGTCTTTTTTAAGCCCTTTAATATTCCCATTAATTTCTTTCAGATTATCCTTAAACTGTTTCAGTATATTCTTGGGGTACACCATGGTTGCTGAGCTTGTCGAAGTATCTTCTTCGAATTCACCTTCTTCCAGTTCGTTCACTTCGGCAAACATCGCTTCCAGTTCATCTCTTCGAGCTTCATTATTGGCTTGTTCTTCTAATACTTCGGGAAATTGCGATTGTAGAATTTCGTCTTCGGGTATCAAGTCGGCATTCCATCCACTAGCAGATACTGATTTAAGGTCGGTTTCTATATTGTTCCAATAGGCTGCAAAAGCGCCACGACTCATGTGTACGTCTAAAATGCCCAAGGCGCTAAACTCGCTTGCAATGCTTTTGGAGAAAGCACGATACAATTCAAAAATATTTTTGTTTTCGGGCAAAGCTTCCAGGCTTGCTACATTGCTGTTCCACCATTGTTCAATGGCATTATTGTATGCCGTGCGTTTGCCTTCAATGTCCTTATGTTTGCTGATAAACTCTTTTAATTGCTCTTTTGTCTCAATGTGCGCCGCAAACTTTAGGTAGCCTTCTTCCCAATCTTTGAATAAATCGGTTTTAAGCGTTGGGTAGTTGTTCCAGAAATTTTTCAATGCATCCACCTCTTCAACAGGAATACCACCATGAAGGTGTGCTTTCACATCTTGTGGTTCAGCCGGAGGACTGTTATCGACATAGCGACGTATGTTAAAGTTATAATCTTCTTTAGCTAAATCTTCTTTACTGACTAATTTAGAGTAGCCCGGTAAGACTTCTTTTTTACGATATACATAGGAAATTTTGGCAATATCCTCAGGGCGCAGCTTATTCTGGTTTTTGCCCTCTTTATATTCACGGTCGGCATTTATAAAGAGTATTTCTTTACGGGTAAAGGCATCCATTTTATTAATGACCAATACCGATGCAGGAATACCAGTGCCATAAAACAAACCTTGTGGCAAGCCAATAACCGCCTCAATTAAACCACGTTGCACCAAATATTGGCGCATGCTTTTTTCATCACTCCCACGAAACAACACCCCATGAGGCATTACCACCGCCATTCGTCCATTGTCTTTTAATACACTTATCATATGCTGCACAAACATAAAGTCGGCTTTGCTCTTTTTGGGCATCCAAAAATGAAAGCGGTCGCGGAAATTTTTAATATCGGAATAATCCGCCGAAAAAGGTGGATTGGCAATCACCATATCAAAACGTTTCAACTCGCCCTGGTCAATATGCAGTGGTTCGGCAATGGTATCACCTTGTAGTATTTCGGCATCATAAATGTCGTGAAACAACATATTCATTTTACACAGCGACCATGTGGTTCCATTCAATTCCTGACCGTAGAAACTCAATCGAGAGCTATCTCCATAACGCGCTTGTACATAGTTTTTGGCTTCAATCAACATGCCGCCAGAGCCACATGTTGGGTCATAAATTGTAGCTTCTTTGTCTGGTTCCAATACATTGACCAGTAATTTTACTACTTCGTTTGGCGTATAGAATTCCCCGCCTTTTTTACCAGCGCTATCGGCAAAGTATTTAATCAAGTATTCGTATGCAGTTCCAAGTATATCAGGAAATTCAAAATTTTCTTCAATCAGTTGAACCTTATTGAAATGCTGAATGAACTCAATCAGTTTTTCATCGCTAAATGCATTTTTATTTTTACCAATGGTTTTATTAAAATTTACACTGGTTAATACACCACTTAGCTTATCGGGGTTGTATTCTTCTAATGCTTCCAAAGCTTTATTTAGAGCATCGCCCACATCTTTTTTAAGATGAAGGATTCCGGCATTAATTTCGTTGCCATCTTCATCTTTGGTTCTTACATTCCAACGGGCATTTACCGGTTCAAGTGGTACGAAATACTCGTAAGCGTTTGGTTTTTCCAAAGCTTGTGCAATTTTTTCTTCACTTAAACCCTTGCCTTGCAATTCCTTTAATCGGGCAGCTTTATCCTGTTCAAACTTATCTGAAAGTCGTTTCAGGAACAGCATGCCAAAAATATATTCTTTAAATTCAGAGGCATCCATATTACCTCTTAATATATCACAGGCCTCCATCAGGAAGCCTTCGAGCCATGTGAGGGTGAGTTTTTTCTTCATCGCTTATTAATCTTTCTCTTGTAGTGTTTGCATTGTAATTTTTAATGCTTTTACAGCATGATCTTCCTTTTTCACCAACTCATAAACCTGACCGGCTAACCATAGGGTTAACAGTTCATCAGCATTGGTTTCCAATAACCTAGCTAGATTTACAACTTGTTCTCGTTTTGCTTTTCGTTCACCTCGCTCAATTTTGCTGTACATAGGGGTGTCAATCTCTAATTCAGCAGCCAATTGGCGTTGAAGCAATTCTTTTTGTTCGCGTAATTCTTTGATTCGTTTCCCAAAAAACATAGTAGTATTTTATTGACTTGTCATTAAGTGGCTAATGTACTGAATTTTTATATATAAAAGCAATGATAGATTAGCATTATTTTGGCATAAGACATGAAAGTGATGGAATCGTAATAAGCAAGTCGTTTTCTTGAATCCTGTTGTTGACTAAATCTATTAAATACTGGGAAGTAAAATTCAAAAAACCGGCAAAACGCGAGCGCTTATCAATCCTTTCTCCCAGAGGACTCTAAGGAAGTGAAGATCCTGCAGTAAAAACCTAAAATTCTATATAACAAGCGATTAGAAAAAGTATTTATTTGAACTCCTCAAAAACATTTAATTCTCATTGCATAGATTGAGTTAAAACTGCGCTTGTTTTCCAAAGAAGCATGATTAGCTTTTGGATTTTTGGACAAAAAGTCTCTATTTTGCGCACTATTAAAGACTAATTGCTATCATGGAAGTACTAAGTATTATAGGAAGAATCCTCACACTTGTCGGAGCACTCGGTTTATTCCTTTTCGGGATGAAGCTTATGAGTGAGTCATTGCAAAAAGTTGCAGGAAGCCGCATGCGCCAGATATTGGCTGCGATGACCGACAATCGTTTCAAAGGAGTACTCACAGGGCTGCTGGTCACCACAACCATTCAATCGAGTTCTGCCACCACCGTGATGATGGTTAGTTTTGTCAATGCCGGATTACTCTCTTTGATCGGTGCTGTAGGAATAATTATGGGAGCAAATATCGGCACCACCGTAACGGCCTGGCTTATTTCCCTTCTTGGATTTAAAGTCAGCCTCAGTTTCTTATCCCTCCCCATTATTGGGCTTAGTTTTCCATTCTTTTTATCGAAAAACAATACAAGAAAATCCTGGGGTGAATTTTTAGTAGGTTTTGCCGTACTGTTTATTGGACTTCAGTTTCTTAAGGAATCTGTTCCGGATATTCGCAGCAATCCAGAAGCACTGCACTTTCTTTCCTATTTTACCGATGCCGGATATCTTTCGATCTTGATTTTTGTGATCATCGGAACACTGCTTACTGTTGTTATCCAGTCTTCAAGTGCTACAATGGCTCTTACATTGGTGCTCTGCTATAATGGTGTTTTGTCGTTCGAATTGGCTGCCGCGATGGTTCTTGGAGAAAATATAGGCACAACAATCACAGCCAATATTGCGGCCATTGTTGCCAATGTATCAGCAAAAAGAGCAGCACGAGCCCACTTAATCTTCAATCTTTTTGGCGTTATTTGGATGCTGATTGTCTTTCATCCTTTCCTGCGCCTAGTCGATTTTTTCATGCAAGAACAGCATCAAACAGTCTCAATACTAAGTACTAATTTATCCAATACAGATTTTGAAGAGATCAAAAACTCATATCCCATAGCTCTGGCTGTATTTCATACCGCTTTTAACATTATCAACACACTGGTTCTCATTGGCTTTTCAAAATTTATTGCCGATGTGGCAACCCGTATCGTTCCGGATGACGAGGAGGATGACGAAGAATTCCGCCTAAAATATATTGATACAGGCTTGGTATCAACAAGCGAAATATCACTCATGCAAGCCAAGAATGAAATTGCTAATTTTGGATTAAAAACCAGAAAAATGATCGGTTTTATCCCTACGCTGATGACTTGCGAAAGCGATAAAAAGTATCACAAACTATTGAAACGAATTGCTAAATACGAAGATATTACAGATAATATTGAAGTGGAAATCAGCAACTTCCTTACTCGTATCTCGGAAAGCGAAATGTCAAAAGACAGTTCCGTTGAAATTCGATCCATGCTAAAAATTATTGATGACTTAGAAAGTGTTGGCGATGTAATTTACCAAATATCAAGAATTGTCGACAATAACAAACAACAAAAAATTCATCTGACAGAAAAGCAATCCCAGAACATGAACGAGCTTTACTTGCTTGTTGTTGAAGCTATTGAGGAAATGAACAAGAACCTCCTCCTGCCCTATCGTGAAGTTGATCCACAAAAAGCATTTAAGCTGGAACACCAAATCAATAAGAAACGTGATAAAATGCGCCAAAAACATATCGACGACCTCAAGGAAAAGAAATACAAACATAAAGTCGGCGCATACTATAGTGACTTGTACTCACTTACTGAAAAAACGGGCGATTATGTCATCAATGTGACAGAAGCAATGACCGAATAGGATTGCTTGTCCTTTTGCAGGATGCCGGCGCTCATTTTTTAAATAGTGTCAGCAAGAAAACCCTTTTTTTTTAAGTCTTTGATAAGAAAGCGCCAAAGAAAAGGTGTTATGCTGCGATGCGATGCATTGCGATGTGCTGAGCTTTTGCCGAAGTAAGCCTGCCGAAGTAAGTCTGTCGAAATATTTTCGCAGCCTTGAAAATCAAGGAGGCCCGAAATTTCCTGACTTCAACACGCATCACTCAATAATGATCTAAGCATCTATAAATAAACGTGATATAAATTTTATATTGTTTTTTAGGGTGACGCATTTCTGAAGTCAGGAGAACGTCATTCCTTTTGGATTGGCTTTTAGTTAACCCAATGTTTGCAGAGATCGAATTTGGGGAAATGCCATTATGAACTGTAAATCAAACCATAAAACCCTGAAGGGGTGATATGATTATAACAAATCCTAATCTACAGGTAATCAGAACCCTGAAGGGGTGATATGATTATTATAAAGACGCTCACTGCTTGTCTAAATACGAAAAACTACCGATTATCAAACCATAATGTCACCCATTATGGGTTTAAGCATGCGCTGCTACCCTAATTTCTTTCGCAGCCTTGAAAATCAAGGAGTCCCGAAATTTTAGGTATTAAAGCTATAGCGTTTTATGAATTCTTCGTAGGTCCTTTCATTTCATATTTTTCCAAATGGGTGTTATTACCCTTGTTTCGGCATTATTATTTATAGAGGTCAGTAGATAAATACATAGTTTTGAGGTGTTCAAATAAATACTTAACCTAATCGGTTGTTACATTGATAATTAGATTTCTCCCGCAGGATCTTCACTTCGTTTTGATCCCTTGGTCGAAAAGACAGGATTCGTTAGGGAGCAGACAAAAGTGGCGCGCGGACACAATAACTTTAATATATATATGTCCGCGCGCCACTTTTGTCTATCTATATTTCACCATCTTGTCTTTTCGACTGAGGTCATTTTTCTTAGTTACAGTGTTTTATATTCTTTTTGATATAGAACACTCATTAAATTACAAACATAAGATGACCGAGGGAGAAATCTAAAACAACATTCATTGAAATATACTGAATTTCATTGCTTAGCCTAAGTACTCAATTGAACACCTCATACATAGTTTATTAACACTCGTTTATGAATAGATTTCTCCTCTACCGAAGCTTCGGTATCGTCGAAATAACTTTTAACCAGTTATTTAGGCAAAGGCAGCTTACGGTCACTGAGCGGAGCCGAAGTGCGCTGCCTTTGCCACTTGAAAACACCAAATTGTCATTTCGACAGAAAGTTCGAAGCAGAGCGTAGAGCTGGAGGGAGAAATCTGCTTTTAATAATTCTTTAAATCAAATTATTATAGAAGGTGATAATTTATTTGATAAGATGCAACTGATATGCGCTTACCTACTGACCTCTAATTATTTATATTCATACCCAAAAAATCTACATCTATTGTTGGCCGTACCGTAAGCCCTTGCATTGCATACAATAAATTACCCCCTTTGAGAAACAGATTTTCAGCATATTCTGAAATTGAGATTCGATACAATAAACGCTCGTGTATGTAGCGGAATATTAATATGTCAAAAGCAATTTTTTGGGCTCTTGATATATTTTGAAGTCTGGCTCTTATTGATTTTGAACTACTCATTATAAAAGACTTTGCAAATAGGGCGTTAATATTTTTTTTACGCGCATTTGACTTGCATATTTCATTAGTAAATCTATATTTCGATCCTTACGCGACATATATAATTTTAGAACTTCGGTGAAAACATCCATTCCAATTTTATTGCGAAACCGAGCAGCATCGCAAACCGATTTCTCTAATGAATATATAGACACTTTCTCATTATCTATACTCGTTTCTGTCTTGCCCAAATTATAATATTTATCACTCCAATAATATAGTTTTATAGGAGGGTAATCAGGTAGTTTTAGCTTCGCTTTATGAGGTATAGCGAGATGGTAAAAAGGAGATACAGTTGTAGTTAGCTCATAATATTGCCAGGCAGAAAAAGCACACAACACCCCATTATTAACCATGAGTGAAACCTCTACCCAGTCGTTATGGGATGCAATGCTATTATGCTTATACAAACCTCTTTTTAATAGAACAACTTCGCCATTTTTTACCATTGCTTCCATTTGGTATTGCATCGTTCTATTTGTGAGTTGTTTGCTCTGCAAATAGCCTTTTTGATGTTTAAAAATCTCTATTATTTTATCCATTAACTATTGCTTTTGCATAAATCTACGGCAAATATAAACAATCGCCGTAGACTTGCGCAATTTATCGTTGATTAACCTCCAGAAAAATTATATTCCTGTTTCATTTTTTTTGAATTGTTGTTGTCACGACGATTCGAAGCAGAGCTAAGAGCTGGATGGAGAAATCTGTTTTTATTAATATCAAGCACGGGATTTGTCATGCAAAAACGCTTTTTTTACCGAAAAATTTGCACAGTTCATTCCAATTCCATTAACTTTGCCGCAATTCTTACAGGGGTGCCCCAAATGACGGGCTGAGATCAAACCCTTTGAACCTGATCCGGGTAATGCCGGCGAAGGGAACAAGAGTCTTCTTTTGTTACTTATTGTAGCCCCTGTTGATTTTTTTAACTTAAACACATTGTTTTATGAACAAATCAACAGTTTTCTTTTTCCTGCTTTTCCTCATTCCTGCCCTAAGCATGGCTCAATGGCGCTTATCCGGCACAATCTCCAATGCAAACAATGGAGAAACAATGCCAGGAGCTCATATTCAGCTTCTAGGCACTAAAACCATCACAACAACAAATGCACAAGGAAGCTATGAATTTTCCGACCTTCAAAGCGGTACATACACGATTAAAGTCTCTTATCTGGGATTTGAATCTGTAAAAAAAACACTGCAATTAAACAAAGATTTTGTTCTGGACATTGCCCTGAAGACAGCAGCCATTATGGAAGATGCCGTGATTATCCATTCGACTCGGGCGATTGATAAAACCCCGACAACCTTTACGAATATTAGCAGGGAAGAGCTGAAAGAAAACGATTTAGGACAAGACCTTCCGTATATGATTGCCATGACGCCATCGGTTGTTGTAACATCCGACGCAGGCGCAGGTATAGGCTATACAGCAATGCGGATTCGTGGCACGGATCAATCACGTATTAATGTAACAATCAACGGCATTCCACTAAATGACCCCGAATCACAAAGCCTCTATTGGGTCGATTTGCCCGACTTCGGGAGTTCTGTAGAAAATATGCAAATACAAAGGGGTGTTGGTACATCCACGAATGGTGCAGCAGCTTTTGGAGCAACTATAAACCTCCAAACCGCCAAGCTAAACCCCAAGCCCTATGCTGAAGTAAACAGCTCGGGTGGTTCATTTAACACTTTTAGGAATAATATCCGCTTTGGAACAGGGCTTATTAACGGAAAATTTGCGTTTGACGGGCGTCTATCAAAAATATCTTCCGATGGTTATATAGATCGTGCATCCTCGAATTTAAAATCCTTCTTTGTATCCGGTGCCTACTATGGCAAAAGCAGCATGTTGAAACTGAATATCTTCTCCGGAAAAGAAATCACATATCAGGCGTGGAACGGGATTCCAAAAGATCTGCTCGATAAAGACAGGCGCTTTAATCCCTCAGGAATGTATTATGGCCCTGATGGTGACACCTTATTTTATGACAATCAGGTAGATGATTATAAACAAGATCATTTCCAACTCTTTTTTGCACAAGAAATTGGTGAGAACCTCAATATCAATGCAGCATTGCATTATACACGTGGGTACGGTTATTATGAAAGCTATAAAGAGTCGAAAAAATTTGGCGATTTTGGCCTCAACGATGTCATTATTGGCGGTGATACCATCACCAGATCAGATATGATCACACGCAAATATCTTGATAATCATTTCTATGGAGGAGTTTTCAGTATCAATTATGAACAACAAAGGCTAAAACTTACATTGGGCGGCGGTGCGAATAAATATGATGGAGGCCATTATGGAAACATTATTTGGGCCCAATATGCCAGCAATGGAAGCATTGATAGAAACTGGTACGATAATGACGGTATAAAAAAAGATGCCAATATATACGCAAAAGCACATTATTTATTCACAGAAAAACTCAACCTTTTTGCTGACCTTCAGTACCGTTATGTGGATTATTCGATACAGGGAACGCATGACGATTTGAGCGACCTGAGTCAGGAACATCAGTTTAATTTCATCAATCCTAAGGCAGGGGTGCATTATGCTTTCAATCAAGAGCAATCCGCCTATTTTAGTGTGGCCATTGCAAATCGTGAACCATCACGAAATAACTACCGTGATGCTGATGCGGACCACACCCCTACTTCCGAAAAACTTACCGATTATGAGCTTGGCTACGAATTGAACAAGCAAGCATTCAGCCTTAATGCAAACCTATATTATATGCAGTATAAAGACCAGCTCGTTCTTACCGGTGATATTAATAATGTAGGCAATCCAATTATGAACAATGTCCCTGAGAGTTATAGAGCAGGGATTGAAATTGCCGCAGCGGTAAAAATCAGTAAAAAGCTCCGTTTTGATGCAAATATGACTTTGAGCCAAAATAAAATCAAAGACTTTACCGAATATGTTGACAATTGGGACTATTGGAGCGATCCGGAACATCAGCCATTGCAGATTAGCAAAAACCTGGGGGAAACAGATATTAGTTTTAGCCCCAATATTATTTCAGGTGCGGCATTGACATTTATGCCCATTAAAGATTTCAGTATTGCATGGATTGCAAAATATATTGGCAAACAGTATATCGATAATACTTCATCGGATGAACGCTCTTTAGACGCTTATCTATTGAATAATATCCGGATTAATTATGCCATAGAGACAACATTTATTCATCGAATTGAATTTTTTATTGCACTTAATAACGTCCTTAGCGAAGAATATGAAAGCAATGCCTGGGTTTATCGCTACTATTCTGATGGAAACGAGTACGAAATGAATGGATATTTCCCACAAGCAGGTTTTAATGTTTTGGGAGGTGTAAGCTTTCGCTTCGAATAAAACAATAAGGGCAACCTGAGCTCAATAGCTTTAGATCAAAGAGAATAATTCAATTTAATACATTGATTTAAAATAGATTAGATTTATTAACACACTTTAAGCCTGCAAAATATATGCGCTTATTTTCTGCAAAAATCAACACATTAGGTGCTTTTTCAAAGCAGAGAATATCAGTAAAAATCAAAAAAAAGCACTCAAAATCAAATAATTTGAAAAAAAATGTGGATTGAAAGAAAATAAGCCTACATTTGCAGTCTATTATTATTAATTATTACAATGAAAAAAGGCACAGTAAAATTTTTTAATGAATCCAAGGGATTTGGATTTATTAGCGACGATGATTCCAAAGAGGAATATTTTGTACACGTAACCGGATTAATTGATGAGATCCGTGAAAACGATCAAGTTGAATTCGAGCTTAAAGAAGGTCGTAAAGGCTTGAACGCTGTAAATGTCAAATTGATTTAAGACTAACCATCTATAATAATCAAGACGTAAGCCTGCCTACAAGCAGGCTTTTTTTATGTCCTTTTTTTTTTGCTTTCCATCAGGAAACAAATCAAACTTAAATCAACCTTTAGAGCTTACATCATTTTAAATCATGAACGATTCGAGCTCGGTATGTAGGTGCAGTTCAGATATATCTTACCATAAAAGTTACCACGTTCTATAGTACATTGATTTTGAATGAATTATTTGTCATAGATTTCTCCCGCAGATTCTTCACTTCGTTTCGATCCCTTGGTCGAAAAGACAAAGTTCGTTCGGGAACAGACAAAAGGGGAGCGCGGACATATTTATTTTAAAATTATTGTGTCCGCGCTCCCCTTTTGTCTACCAATATTTTATCAACTTGTCTTTTCGACTGAGGTCATTTTACTTAAAACCAGTGTTTTATATTCATTTTTTGATTTAGAACAATCGTTAAACTACCAAAAATGACCGAAGGAGAAATCTAAATACACCCGAATAGGTGAGTTAATATTTTTATCTATCGAACTCAAAAAACCATAATGTAAATCCATGATTATCAATACTATCCCCCAATAATCTTCAAAACCTCTTCTTGGCTTAAACCACTTACTTTTACAATAGTTGCCAATGGGATTTGCTGAGCGTGCATATTTTTTACCATTTCCGCTTTGCCTTCAAGCACGCCTTTTTTATGGATATCGAATTCTTCTTCTGATTTCAATGTGGATATGATGCTGGCTTTATACCTCAGATCTTCCATATGATGGCGATAATCAATTTGTTCCCCCTTACTCAGTTTATCATAGGTGAGCATTTTACGGGCTTGCTTCAAACCTTTCGCCTGAAATTCTTTCTTTATTTCATTATGCTTGAAATAATACATCCACTCATCCAAAGTATCTTTCGCAAGATCATCAAATTGATTCACCTTTAGTAGGTAATATTCCGGGAAAACATGATGAGGCTCAGTAGTTTTATAACGATACTGCTGACGCTCAGACAGCTTCAGTTTATCATTCTTATGAAGCCCCCAAAAATCTGTGCCCCCTTTATAGATATAATCCTCGCCTAGGCCTAAATCAAAATAAACGATGTTCACAGAATAAATCTTCTTCATTTCTTCATAAGCCTGGCCTTCATCTAGATATTCAGTAACGGCTTTGGAAGTCCCGAACGCCATGCGATGGAAATAATCCAACTCATTCTGGTTCTGAACCTCAATAATTATCAACTCCCCTTTTGAATTCTCTGCCAATAAATCCACGCGGTTGATCTTATTCTCAGGAAAATTCTTATTGGCTTCGCTTTCGAGTATCTTATGAATCTTTATGTCCTCTCGAAAAAGTTCGGACAGAAAACCTTCCAGCACGGCAAAATTGGCCTTGTTACGCAATAAACGTTTCATGGCCCAATCGAATCGTACTAATGTTTTATCGCCCATTTCTTTGGATTTTTTCTTTTATTCCTTCTCTATGATCTTGATCACTTCGTCGTCGCTTAAACCACTTACTTTTACAATAGTTGCCAATGGGATTTGCTGAGCGTGCATATTTTTTACCATTTCGGTTGTCCGCTCAGTAGCTCCTTGCGCTTTCCCTTCAATTATGCCTTCAGCCTTCCCTTCAAGCACGCCTTTTTTATGGATATCGAACTCTTCTTCTGATTTCAATGTGGATATGATGCTGGCTTTATACCTCAGATCTTCCATATGATGGCGATAATCAATTTGTTCCCCCTTACTCAGTTTATCATAGGTGAGCATTTTACGGGCTTGCTTCAAACCTTTCGCCTGAAACTCTTTCTTTATTTCATTATGCTTGAAATAATACATCCACTCATCCAAAGTATCTTTCGCGAGATCATCAAATTGATTCACCTTTAGTAGGTAATATTCCGGGAAAATATGATGGGGCTCAGTAGTTTTATAACGATACTGCTGACGCTCAGACAGTTTCAGTTTATCATTCTTATGAAGCCCCCAAAAATCTGTGCCCCCTTTATAGATATAATCCTCACCTTGGCCTAAATCAAAATAAACGATGTTCACAGAATAAATCTTCTTCATTTCTTCATAAGCCTGGCCTTCATCTAGATATTCAGTAACGGCTTTGGATGTCCCGAACGCCATGCGATGGAAATAATCCAACTCATTCTGGTTCTGAACCTCAATAATTATCAACTCCCCTTTTGAATTCTCTGCCAATAAATCCACGCGGTTGATCTTATTCTCAGGAAAATTCTTATTGACTTCGCTTTCGAGTATCTTATGAATCTTTATGTCCTCTCGAAAAAGTTCGGACAGAAAACCTTCCAGCACGGCAAAATTGGCCTTGTTACGCAATAAACGTTTCATGGCCCAATCGAATCGTACAAATGTTTTATCGCCCATTTCTTTGGATTTTTTCTTTTCAAAGATAATGATTTTTGATGAAAAACCAGTCTTTGCTTTTTTCACCAAAACACAAGAAGCAAACATCAGCGCAAAAAAAAGGTGCAAAACCGAAGCCTTGCACCTTTTCAAAGATTTTATAAAATTCTTAGTCTTTCAACAAACGACCGCGGGAAATTTGTCCGCTTTCATCTTGAATCACATAAAAATATACGGCTTGCGGGATATTTTGAGGAATACTGATTTGTGTTTTCCCGGAAACTATTGAGAGCGTTTCATTATAAACCATACGGCCATTCACATCATAAAGAATAAATTCAGGGCTTGAAACAGTACTTTCAAACAACCTGATATTCAATACATTCTTCACTGGATTTGGCCAAACAGAGGCTTTATTTTCCATATTCTCATGAATAGATGTTGGAGCCATTACTGTCATCGCTTTTATACAGAAATTTCCTGTGCCTTGGTATCCTGATGGGTCTTCCAATTCATAAAAATCTTTCCAAACACCATTATCTAAATAATAACTCTGTTCGGGAGCAGCACTGGATTCTACCAATGTACGCGATGAAGAGCCAAGCAAAACAGGCACTTCAGAAGTACGATCGTAGGCCTGTCCGCCATCTGAGAGGTTTAGCACAACAGCAAGGTCTTTACCCGGATCCAAAAGCATAGCATCATCAAATTCAATCGTATGCAAACCACTTCTTTCAAAACTACCTTCTTTTTGAATCAAAGGTTCGCCAAGCTGTCCATCAACAAAACTATTGAATACACCAACGCTATAGTGCACATCATCAGTAGCAGTATAAAAACTCACGGCTTTGAGTATTTCATTATTTTCTACTGTAAACAGGTTCATGGCTTCATTGATATCGGTACGTGTATCGCGCCAGCCGTGGTAATCATGATAATAAAACTTATCGTAAGGCATTGGAACGACATCACGGAAAGTTACCGCACCCATTTCCGGCTCACGTGTTGCCCATTTATCATAATAGGAAATCCAGAAATAGCCATCATTTCCCCATCCTGAACCCCAGGAATTTTTACAAAGCCATGCGCCGGGCAGTGGTGCTTGTGTTTCGAGCATATCGTTCCAGCCAACCACAGAAATTGCATGGTTTGGCAATACATTGCTTGTTGGTGGCTGATAATGCATATAATTACTATTGATAAAACTACCATCATAGCACATGCAAATACCAAGTACCCCATTGTCCTTAATGGTTTGTTTGATCAGGTCGAGGCGTTCCATATTTTCACCAACGGTAAGCCATTCGATATGCATCGGATAGTAATAATGATAACTGTCTTCATGGCGTACAGGAGCATTATCAAAACTTTGTCCGTCGATATCGCGTACAGCACCCTCGCCCCTACCAAGATAAGCAGCGGTTACTCGGTAATCACCACCTTGATGCACCTCTAAACCGCTTCCTGTTGTAGGACTTAGATCATCATTATTGTATTCATTAAAACCATTCCACCAATCGAGATGATATTCTGCAAGAGCAGGCTCACCGCTTTCGCCATTAGAAGCCCAATTGCCGGTCATCAGCAAATTCCCTTCCATTGCAGCCATTGCGCCATGTGTCCAACATGTACCGCCTTGTTGTGATTTTACAGATGTTACATAAGATTGCCCATGAACATCGCGCAAATCGTAAAATGCATTTTCTGGAATCGCACTGCCATAGGCTTTCAGGCAGAAATTAGCTGTATGGTCCCAGCTTTGATCTTCAAAACTATATTCCTGAAGATCAGTCCAAACGCCGCTTTCATTTTTATAAAAACTCTCTCCGGCAGCAGCTGTTGATTCAACGATAGCGCGTTGTTTGGAACCAAGAAGCACAGGCACATCGCTTGTACGGTCAATTGCCTGACCACTGCTTGTCAATTTCAGGTATACATAAAAAGTATCCCCTTCAGAAAGGTGCATCGCATCGCCTAAAGAAATATACTGATAGCCTTTTTCGTTGAGAATGCCATTATCCTGAAAGAATACATCGCTTAGTTCTGTACCATCAAACTGACGGTAGATGCGTAGAATATATGCATTAAAATCAGCAGGATTATAAAAAGCAACGGCATCCATCAGTTCTTCGCCCGTTGCAGTAAATGCATTAAAGGCTTCGTTTACATCATCCAATGTGCCACGCCAACCGTGATAATCATAAGAATGAACATAATCTTTTTGCACTTTCTGCACCCCTCTAAAACTAATAAATCCCATTTCAGGATGACGGCATGAATGTTTATCATAATAGGAAATCCAAAAATAGCCGTCTTCGCCCCAGCCATCGCCCCAAGAATTCTTGACAAGCCAGGCACCGGGTTCAGGGGCTTGCGTTACTTTATTATCGTCCCAACCAACAATTGCAATAGCATGGTTTGGATCCATATCTGATGTAGGTGGCTGATAATGAACGTAATTATCAATAAAACTGCCATCATAACACATGCAAGTACCTGCAACACCATAATCCATTAAAGATTGTTTCATTGCATCAATGCCATCAAGATTCTCGTCCATAGTAAGCCAAACGACTTTTTCAGGAGCATAATAATGCCAATCATCATTAGCCATAGAAGGCGCATTATCAAAAGATTGTCCATCAATATCACGAACAGCTCCTGTGCCATTGGCCAAATAAGCTGTGGTGATCAGATAATCGCCGCCCATATGCACTTCGAGACCTGAGCCGCTTGTAGGATCTAAATCTGCATTATAATGTTGGTTAAAACCATTCCACCAATCGAGATGATATTCAGCAAGATTCGGTTCTCCAGTTTCGCCGGCAGAAGCCCAATTACCGTTCATCAAAAGATTGCCCTCCATTGCAGCCATTGCGCCATGAGTCCAACATGTTCCGCCTTGCTGCGATTTCACAGAGGTCACATAATCCACTCCGTTGACATCACGAAGGTCGTAGGTTTCGGGAAGTTGCGCCAAAGCAGAGGAAAACATTAAAATGCTAAGCAAAATACTGAGTAAAATCTTGTTCATAGATACTTATCTTAATAAAAAATGAATAATTGAATAGCCTGTTATCACATTATAAATGCCAAAAGTAGTGAAAGTTGCCTGATTATTAATAATCAGCTTAGGAAACCTCTTTCCACACATCCCCCCCAAGCTCGTATTAACAATTTATTATGCTATTGAATGTAAAATACTAAAATTTATTACCTTTGGGTATTCTTCTGAAAATAAAACATTACGCCATTTGCTAAACCATCGACTATGAAAAGAAACCTCCTACTCCTCTGTGTTATTATTTTACTGACAATCAATTCTATAAACACAATGGCAACGCAAATTCCGGAGCATACTGCAAGAAAAGCCGCTGTATCTTTCCTGAATAGTATTAGCGATGCAAAGCCTTTGCTAACCAACGAACTTCAATTACTCTACGGCAGCGATGGCTTTTATTATGTTTTTGGTACACAAAACACATTTGTAATTATTGCTGCAGATGACATTGCCAAACCTGTTTTGGGATATGGGGAACATTTTAAAATACCGAGCGATACAACTTATGGGGCAAATTTCTTTGGTCTCCTGAAAAGTTTTGAGAAACAAATACTTTTTGCACATGAACAAGGCATTAGCCAAAATGCTGAAATCTCTAAGCTATGGAAAGATCTCGAAAAAGGAAGCCATCAAAAGGATAATTCTAAGAGCGGAGACACTTCCCCACAAACACCTTCAACAAATTCTATAAAAACAAAATATCAGAAAACGGGATTAACGGATGAAAAAGCTAATTTATTGATAGATACGATTAACACGTATATGCTGAAAGAAAAGCCCTATTTAAATCAAAAACTAAGCATCCAAAATCTGAGTCAAGCAATACAAATACCAACGCATCATATTTCACAAGTATTAAACGATGTCGCTGGTCAAAGTTTTTTTGCTTACACCAATTCTTATCGAACCGAAGCTTTTATTGAGAAAATCAAAAATAACGAACATCAAAAAAATACCCTTCTAGGTCTAGCTTACGACTGTGGATTTAATTCCAAGTCAAGTTTCAATCGAATTTTTAAAGAAATAAAGGGTGTATCTCCTTCCGAATTCATAAAATCACGCAATGGATAAACTTAGTATAAAAGACGAACTAACTGATTTCCTCCTTTACACATCGCCCAATGGCGAAGTAAAAGTGGAGGTTATTTTGAATAACGAAACCGTATGGCTAACGCAAAAAGCCATTGCGCAGCTATTTGGTGTGCAAGTGCCTGCTATTAGTAAGCATCTTGGCAATATATACGAAAGTGGAGAATTGGATAAAGAGGCAACTGTTTCCATTTTGGAAACAGTTCAGGAAGAAGGAACGAGGCAAGTAAAACGAAGTGTAGAATATTTTAATCTCGATGCTATCATTTCGGTTGGTTACAGGGTAAATTCTCGTCAGGCAACACAATTCAGAATTTGGGCAACCAAAACCCTAAAAGATTATATTGTTAAAGGCTTTATTCTGGATGATAACAGAATGAAAAATGGCAGATACTTTGGCAAAGATTATTTTAGGGAATTACTCGAACGAGTTCGTTCTATACGCACAAGCGAAAGGCGAATTTATCAACAGATAACCGACATATTTGCCGAATGCAGTATAGACTACGACTCCCAATCAGACATTACAAGTGAGTTTTACGCTACAGTACAAAACAAATTTCACTTTGCCATACACGGCAATACTGCTGCTGAAATTATTTACGAAAAAGCCGATTCAGAAAAAGATTTTATGGGCTTAAGCACATGGAAAAATGCACCCGATGGCAGAATATTAAAATCGGATTCTAAAATTGCGAAAAACTACCTCAACGAACAAGAGATAAAAAGTTTGGAGCGTTCCATTAGTAGTTTCTTCGACTACATTGAGCGCATTATCGAAACTCGAAATACTTTCACTATGGAGCAATTTGCAGTTAGTGTAAATAAATTCCTCGAATTCAACGAGTATAAAGTACTACAAGGAAAGGGTAGCATTTCAGCCAAACAAGCCGAAGAAAGAGCGTTTTCTGAATACGATAAATTCAATAAAATCCAAAAGATTGAAAGCGATTTCGACAAAGCCATTAACGAACTAAAAAAGAAGAACAATTAATTTATAATTCCGTGTGGTTAATTAAGAATACACAAACCACTCAACTAATTGATAACCTACCTATAACAAGAACCACCTTATAAGATACTTCCTTTTATTATGTGCACTGATACCACATCTTGTAAGATGGGGCGTTTAGGTATGTAATGCTCCATAGTTTTGCTTGAAAATAATTCAACCCGAATATGAAGTGGAATACGGATGAAAAATTAATCCCAAGAAGACTGCTTTCGGCTTAGATAAAAATAAATGATAGAGGTCAGTAGATAAATACATAGTTTATTAACACTCGTTTATAAATAGATTTCTCCTCCTGTTGGTCGTCGAAATAACTTTTAACCAGTTATTTAGGCAAAGGCAGCTTACGGTCACTGAGCGGCCTTTACTGAGCGGAGTCGAAGTAAGCCGAAGTGCGCTGCCTTTGCCATTAGAAAACACCAAAACGTCATCGACAGTAAGCCCATAGCGAAGCGAAGAGCTGGATGGAAAAATCTAATCTATATAATTCACTCAATATCAAGTTATTGAAAATTGTAATCATTTTCAATAACAGGTCATCTTGATATGCACTTACCTACGGACCTCTAACATAATAACAATCTAATTACCTATAAATAAGCCTGATATAAATTTCATATTGTTTTTTAGGGTGACGCATTGCCGATGTCATAAGAAAGCGTATGGAATATTTTAAAGTAATTTCAGTCCGTAATAATGTTTCTGAGGCATATTCTGTGTTTAAAAGCCTCTAATGTCTTAGCAAATTCGCACCAAATCCTAATCAACTATATTACAGATTCGTTATAGATACGTTATATACACGTTCTGGAACGTATTTATAACGTATTTGAAACGTACTTATAACGTACCTATAACGGTTTTGATCAGGCTTTGATCATGCTTTATGTAGGATTTAGTCCGCTGAAATTAGCCGTTAGGGATTAAGATTATCTGGGATTATCTTATGACTCATTTTCAGAAATTAGAATTAAGCAGGTTCAAGAATTAGCAGAGCATCTTTCTCTGCCGAAAATTGGACATCGAAATGAGCTTTCGTTGTTTTGTGAGGGCAAAGGGAGGAAAAATCTAAATATTCCAAATAGGTGAATAGATCTATTTATCTACCAAGCTCAAACGCTTTTTATCAGTGACCTTAAAAAAAATATTGTGCGGATATAATAAACAGCAGCATCAATAGTTATCATTATGCCGTGCCTCAGGATGTACAGAAAAACTATCCATCCGAAGACATTTGACAAACTATAATAACTTAATTAACTATTAATCATGGCATTATCAACTTTAAAAGTTAAAGGGACAATGGCAGATGGTTTTCGAACAGAAATCCAATGCTCGCAGAAATTTATTATTGACCAACCCAAAGCAATGGGTGGAAATGGTGAAGGACCAAATCCTATGGAAATTTTCCTCAGTTCTTTGCCTGCTTGTATTTGCGCGATTGGCCGCATTATCAGCAACCAAAAACGACTGAATGTAAAAGGCATTAGCGTAGAAGTAGAAGGCGATCTGGATAAAGATTTCCTTATGGGAAAAACAACAGAAGGACGTGCAGGCTTCACAGAAATTCGTGCTTATGTTGACATTGATGCAGATATGACAATGGAAGAAAAAGAACAATTCCTCCAGGAAATTGAACGTCGCTGCCCAATAGCAGACAATATTAGTGGCGCTTCAGTTATTCGATCAAAGACTATCGAGCATCAAATTCACCTTTCCTAATTACATTTAATGGGTCCGGGTTATTAAAATCCGGACTATTTTTTATCCATATGAGGTATTGGAGTACTTAATAACTTTTTTAAAGGAAATATTGAAACAATAATCGTTTCCTGCTGTTATTAAAAGTATCATGATGAAAAAGAAGAAAAATAAACTTTTAGCCATTGCTTTGGTAAGTGCCCAATACGGCTTATTAGCATTATTTCTTATCAGTGGCTCTTGGTTTTCAAGCAATATGATAGGATTCAGCATTCAACTTGCGGGAATTCTTCTTGCTTTTTGGGCGATATGGGAAATGCGGCGCAGTCGTTTAAACATTGCTCCTTGTGTGCGTAAAGGTTCCCGTTTAGTTAAAAGTGGCCCTTATAGCATTATGCGCCATCCGATGTATTTATCCATAATTCTTGCGAGTGCTCCCTTACTATTTGAGGACCCAAGCTTAATGAGGGTTTTGATTTTTATTCTTTTAATTCCATCATTGTTTTTAAAACTCAATTTTGAAGAGCAGCGTTTACTCGAACATTTTGGACTGCCTTATGCCCTTTATATTAATAAAACATGGAAATTTATTCCAATGATTTATTAAGCGAATAATAATCTTTTCTTGGGTATTAGGGATATAAACTCAGAATTCTTCTGATTTTTCTTGCTTTCTGCACTGTTTCTAAAGCATCTTGTAATTATCTGATATTAAATGGCTAGAAATGCTAAACAGCTGTTGTCAACAGTTTTTGCGCAAAAAGCAAAATAGAACCCTTGCTGTTCTTTTTTATTTTTCCTTTTGTCTTGGATTAAGGCTTCGAGGGCCTCAGCCACCCCATATCACTCATAATTTGAGCTTCTTATCACCCAAATTTAAAATTTTCTTCATACATTCATTTTGGTGTTTCAAAAATGACAAAAGGTGAAAAAAGTGATCTTTTCTTGGGTATTTTGGATATAAACTCAGATTTTTTTTGATTTTTCTATAATTATTACATTTTCGCATAGAATAGATTGAATATTTATGTATATTTGAAGCCCAAACAAACAGTAATATTCAATAAAATGAGCCATAGCAAGATTTCCGGCAAGGAGCTATTGGGCGAAAAACAAGACCTCAGCAATGCTACATCGCATCATTGTATAAATATGGATATTTTTCATCAGGCTATTCTTCATCACGACAATCGGATTGTGGCTTTTTGGGATCAAAGCGGGCAATTACTCGCCCACTATATACCAAACGATTTTCATAAAAAGAAACTTCATCTTCTTTCTATTTTCTCACATAAAAAAATCCTGAAGCACGCATTGCAAGGACTCCCCCTTCCACAACATTTTCCCTCTTCCGAAAAAAAAGAAACGCTTGAATGCACTATTGGCCCATCCGATTATTGGTTTAGCACAAACTTTACACATATAAAATCCCCTGATCAACAGATTATTGCCTATGTATTTTTTCTTGAAGACCATTCGGAAGAAAACAGGGCCATTCAATCGAAAACTATTGTCTTAAAGCAAAAGGAACATCAGTTGCTTCTATTGGAAAATGAACTCCGCAAAAAAGAAAATCATTATAAGCAAATCCTTGCTATGACGACCGATTGCATTATTGAAGCACGATTTCAAAAAAAAGGGAACATCAGTGCCCACCTTATATGGGCAACGCATAGTTTTACAAAAATATTTGGTTACGATCTATTTTCTTTTAATAAAAAATATTTTCATGAACACGCCTCCAAAGAAGATCAGCCCAAACTATGCAATAGTCTCGAAAGTATTTTAGACGACACAAATTGCCGCATAGAAACGAGGATTTGCTTGGCAAATGGGAGTCATAAATGGCTTGAAATAAATGCAAAACCTTTAAAAGATGATCGCAATAATATTTTTGGCTTTGTGGCCGGATTAAAAGATATCAGCGCACAAAAACACTTGGAAACAAAAATAGGAAATTATCAGCAAGAGCTCGAAAACACCATTTATTTGAGAGGCCTTGAACTCGAAGAGCAAGTACAGGAACGTATTGCAGCCGAACGAAATGTGTACGCCTTAAAAGAAAAGCTCTTGCGTTTGCAAATGAATCCACATTTTATCTTCAACAGCCTTCTGGCGATACAAAGCTTTATTTACAGCAAACCTCCCGAACTCGCAGGCGCTTATCTTATTGATTTTGCAAATCTGATACGCATAATGATTGATAATACCAGCAAGGAAATGATTCCATTAGACCGGGAAATCAAAAGTCTTCGCTATTATCTTCGTTTGCAAAAACTCCGCTTTAATGATCTTTTTGACTATGAAATCAAAATCTCAGAAAAAGATGAAGAAAAAAATATGATGGTACCACCGATGCTTGGTCAGCCATTTATTGAAAACGCTATAGATCATGCATTTAAAAACAGTAACACAAAAGGTCGGATCCAAATTATTTTTAAATTTGAAGCAGACCAATTACGATATATCATTGAAGACAATGGTATTGGCAGGGCAAATGCACAGGCAATAAACAAGAATGGTTTTCAATTACATAAATCACATTCTGTTGGCACCACACAGGAGCGCATACAACAATTACGTGAGCAGCATGGAGTTGATATTGAATTTAAAATTGAAGATCTGCACCACAAGGACCAGACAGCAGCGGGCACCCGTGTTTCTTTTTATATATCGCATCATGAGGCCTGTCAATAGATTCTGCCATAAAGTTTGGTTTTTGCAACATCATATTCATAACGATATTGAATAGCAAATAAGTCATTGTCTACTATCCTTCTCCCTTTTGTTTGGCGCACCACTGGCGCGAATTTGCAATTCGTGAGCCCGAATCCACATTCTAACAAATTGTTTCACAGAATATTATATTTCTTTCGCCCTTACCCAAGCGTTTCGTGCTTTTGAGTCAAAAGACATAATCCAAGAGACGAAATGGACAAAAGGGAGGAGAAATCTATTTAATCTCAGAAATTGTTTTATGCTGATATAGATCCCTCCTTCCTCTGGTCGTCGGGATGACATATAAGCATAGGGTTAGGCAAAGGCAGCGAGAACTCGTAAAAAATCAAAAAGGTGTTCTCGCTGCCTTTGCCACCAGACCACAAAAAAACAGTTCATTTCGATAGAGAATTTCAATGCGAAGCGAAAAAGCCAACTGAGGTATCCAAGTCACAACCGCTGGAGCGAATTTGCAATTTCACGCCGAATTTCCGTAAAAACATATGATGAAGTAGTATGATTTGGTGAGGCTCCTAAGATTTTTTATGCCATACAGATCGAAAATCGCTGTAGAACCTGCGATTTTTCCTACTTTTACGCTGCAAATTGAACATATATGAAAAAACAGATTGAAGCGGTCATTTTTGACCTTGACGGGGTGATTACACAAACAGCATTGGTACACAGTGCAGCGTGGAGTAAAATGTTTAACGGCTATCTTCAGGAACGCGAAAAAAAATACGGCGAAACCCATAAAGCCTTCAGCCATCAGGATGATTATCTTCCTTATGTGGATGGCAAACCAAGATATAAAGGGGTTGCGTCTTTTTTGGAATCCAGAAATATTGATATCCCATTTGGTGACCCATCAGATGATCCAGCATTGGAAACTGCTTGCGGACTTGGGAATCGTAAAAACCTGGCATTTAATGAAGTATTAGATAATGATGGTGTAAAAACCTATGAATCTACTGTTGCATTATTGCATGAGCTAAAAAATGCTGGGATCCGAATTGGCGTTGCCAGTTCGAGTAAAAACTGTAAAACCGTTCTCGAAGCAGCCGGTTTGCTTGATCTTTTCGAGACTCGTGTCGATGGCGTTGTTTCTGCTGAGCTTGGCCTTAATGGAAAACCGGAACCGGATATCTTTACCACAGCTTGCGATAATCTTGGCGTGAGCTATGCAAAATCTGTGGTTGTGGAAGATGCCGTAAGTGGCGTTCAGGCAGGAGCTAAAGGAAATTTCGGACTGGTTCTCGGCATTGCCCGTGAAGAGAATCATAGGGAATTGCTTATCAATGGAGCAGACATTGTTGTATCGGACATCTCCGAAATCAATGGAATTGAAGGACTGAATGAATGGTTTGAAAACGGCATCGATAAAGACAGCTGGCACATTCATTATTATACCCTTGAAAAAGAAAAGGAAAAATCCAGGGAATCGCTTCTAAGTATCGGGAATGGATATTTTGGCACAAGAGGCAGCATGGAAGAACTCCCTGCGGGCGAATGGAATTACCCCGGAACCTATATTGCAGGGCTTTACAACCGACTGGAATCTCCGGTTGGCGATCGGAATATTGAAAACGAAGACTTTGTAAATGCACCAAACTGGCTTCCTCTTCAATTTAAAATTAATGATGGGGAATGGATCAGTCCGGATAAACTCAATATCCATGAATATTATAAAGGACTGAAACTCCGAAACGGCTTATTTCGCAGAACTATCATTGGAGAAGATCAGGAAGGACATCTGATCCGTATTCGCAGCCAACGCTTTGCAAGCATGCAGCAAATGCATATAGGCGCTCTGCGTTACGAAATAACTGCTTTAAATTTTAGCGGAAAAATTACCATAAAATCAGGCATTGATGCAAATATTATTAATGATGGAGTTGCACGATATCGCGCACTGAATCAGCAACATCTTGAACATATTGCTCAGGGCACTGAGAATGGAATTTTATGGAGCACTTCAAAAACGACCCAAAGCAATATTGAAATTAGCGAGGCTGCCGCACATTTTATTAATGGAGCAGCACTGAAAGAAATACAGTCCGAAGAAAAGGAAGCAATAATCAATATGCTCCACGAACAATCTGTTCAAGAGGGCGAAAGCATCAGCATCGATAAAATCGTCAGCATTTATACCAATAAAAAAGATGATAGCGAAAATCCATTAGCAGATGCACTTTCCGCATTAAAGGGACAAACCTATGAGGATTTGCTTGCAAAAAGCAGCGATTGCTGGAAAGACATCTGGAATAAAGCGGATATTGCAATAGAAGGCGATCGCCAGAGTCAAAAATTATTGCGTTTGCATATTTACCATATGTTGGTGAGCGCTTCGCCAAACAATAAAAACATTGATGCAAGTATTACGGCCAGAGGGCTGCACGGTGAGGCATATAGAGGGCATATCTTTTGGGATGAACTCTTTATACTGCCTTTTTACAATATCCACTTTCCTGAAACAGCCCGTTCGCTCTTGATGTACCGCTACAATCGTTTACAAAAAGCCCGCGAATATGCAGCCGAATATGGATATAAAGGAGCTATGTTCCCATGGCAAAGTGGCAGCGATGGCCGTGAAGAAACGCAAATTGTGCATTTAAATCCTCTTACAGGAAAATGGGGCGATGATTACAGCAGTTTGCAGCGCCATGTTGGACTTGCGATTGCGTTTAATGTGCTTGATTATTATCACACTACTGATGATGAAGCATTTATAAGTGATTATGGCATGGAAATGCTGCTCGAAATCAGTCGTTTTTGGGTAAGCAAATGCATCCTAAATGAGGATGGGCGCTATTCCATCAAAAAAGTAATGGGCCCCGATGAGTTTCATGAGCGCCACGAAAAAAGTAAGGAAGGCGGATTGAAAGACAATGCATACACCAACATCATGCTTGCCTGGCTTTTGGAGCAAACAATGACTGTTTTTGAAAAATTAAAAATAGAAACAAAAGAAAAACTCAAAACAGGACTTTCACTCGCTTCCGAAGAATTTAAGCATTGGGAAGAGATTCGCCACAAGCTCAATCTTGTCATTGATAAAGAAGGGGTTATTGCTCAATTTGATGGATATTTTGATTTAGAGGAACTCGATTGGGACTATTTTAAAACGAAATACAAGAATATTTACAGAATGGATCGTTTGCTGAAGGCAGAAGGAAAGTCTGCGGATGACTATAAAGTCGCCAAGCAAGCCGATACACTGATGACCTTTTATAATCTCGACAAGCAAACCGTAGATCGTTTATTGGCTCAAATGGGTTATGATATGCCTCAGGATTACCTTCTAAAAAACCTTCATTACTATCTTGGCCGCACTTCGCATGGATCAACACTTAGCAGGGTTGTTCATGCCAGACTTGCCAGTATGATTGGGGATACCGAGCTTAGTTGGAAGCTTTATTCAGAAGCACTTGCATCTGATTTTGTTGATATACAAGGAGGCACAACAGCGGAAGGCATCCATGCAGGCGTTATGGCGGGGACCATTCTCATCGCGCTCAATACTTTTGCAGGTATTGACCTAAGGAAAGATGTAGTTCAAATAGACCCCAAGCTGCCAAAAAACTGGCAATCCATGCAATTTTCCGTGACTTTTAAAAACGACAATTATCAATTTATTATCACGAAAAACGAATTAAAGCTAAAAGTTGTTTCGGATCACAACAAGGAGCTACCTATAATCGTTAATGGTAATGAGTATAAATTGATTAGCACAATTGAAAGCGTAATTTCATTGAGTTAATTGTAATGTTTTTTAGATAATTTTGAAAGGAGAATATAGATGAATAACGAACTTGTAATTATAGAAGAAAAGCATCGACAAGCAGCGAGAACCATTGTTGAAAAAATGATTTCGGAGCTCAAGCCAAAATATATTGTCACCATTTCCGGTGAAGTAGCAACAGGAAAAGCCTCAATTGCACATTGCATCGCAAAAATCCTGAAAAAAGGAGGCATTCGGGCGAAAATCCTTAAAGTGGATAATTATTATAAAATCCCACCGCTTGAGCGCACGAAATGGAGAAAAGACAATGGCCTCGACAAGGTCGGTTTCAATGAATACGATTGGGAAAAAATCTATAAAAATATTGATGCCTTTAAAAAAGGAGGAAAAGCAGTTTTACCCTTTGTTGACCTTATTACAGGTCAGGTAGATGAGTTGTCTACTGATTTTAAAGATATCGATGTGCTTATAGTCGATGGCCTTTATTCTATTAAAATCGATGAAGCGAACCTAAAAGTGTTTATTGAGCTAACCTATGAAGACAGTCGTGAGTTTCAAATATTTACAGAACAAGAAGTATTGAATGAATTTAGAATGGAGGTACTTGAGCGCGAACATAAAATAGTGCAATCGCTCAAACCTCTCGCCGATTTCTATGTTGATTTCGATACTTCGATGGAAATTTTTCATTTATAAAGCTATAAAAACAGATTCATGTTAGGAGACGTATTATTAATTACAGAGAAGCACCATAAGGCTGCTGAGGGAATCTATAAGTATGTAGTAGATCACAAAAAAGATAAAATGATCATTGCAATTAGTGGTGAATCAGGATCAGGAAAATCGGAATTGAGCCATACGCTTGCAAAAAAGCTCAATAAAGAAGCCGATATCCTCACCAAAGTAATCCATATTGACAATTATTACCGCATTCACCCACTCGAACGCACTCAATGGCGCAAGGAGAATGGCATTAAGAATTCTGTGGGCTATGGCGAATATGATTGGGATACGATTTATCAGAATATCAAAGATTTCAAAGAAGACAAATCTTCCAAAATGCCCTGTGTTGATCTCGTTACCGAACAAATTGATCAATTAATCACTGATTTTAAAGGAATTGAAGCTTTGGTTATCGACGGACTGTATGCCATAAAAACAGATGATGTTGATGTTCGGGTATTTATTGACCTTACCTATCACGAAACCAAAAAAGCCCAGGCAGTGCGCGGAAAAGAACCCCAAAACGAATACCGTTGGGCTGTGTTGGAACAGGAGCATCAAATGGTTCAGGCATTACGACCAACAGCCCAATTGCTTGTTACGCCTGAATTTGAAGTGAAAGAAAATAAATAAATTTCACAGGCCGGGCATCGTTTCCGGCCTTTTTTATGCTATGATTTATGAGTACAAAAATATCCATCTATCAGGTGTTTACACGTCTGTTTGGCAATGAATCCACTCAAGCAGTTGAGGGAGGAAGCATTGAAGAAAATGGTTCCGGGAAATTTAATTCCTTCACAGAAACAGCTTTGAAATCCATAAAACAGCTTGGCGCAACGCATATCTGGTTTACAGGAATTATTGAGCATGCTCAGGCGACCAACTATACGCAATATGGAATAAATCAAGATAATCCATTGATTATCAAAGGACGTGCCGGATCTCCCTATGCTATCAAAGATTATTATGATGTAGATCCCGATCTGGCTGTTGATGTTCCAAATCGTATGCATGAATTTGAAGCATTGATAAAACGCTGTCATCATTGTGGTCTTCAAGTCATTATCGATTTTGTGCCCAATCATGTTGCGCGGCAATATCATTCCGATCAGAATATTCCCGGAGCGCAGGATTTTGGCACAAATGATCAGAGCGATAAAGCATTCGACCCAAATAATAATTTTTACTATATCCCCAATAAATCATTTCAAATTCCAGAAGGCCTTGCTCCTTGGGGGAAAAATTCTCGTCCTGATTCTGCCATAGCATATGAGGAATATCCGGCCAAAGCCACCGGCAATGATTGTTTTACGGAAGCACCATCCATAAATGATTGGTATGAAACTGTAAAACTCAATTATGGTATTGATTATCAAGATAATAATAAAACATATTTTGATCCTGTGCCGGATACATGGCATAAAATGCTGCATATTTTAAAATTCTGGGCAGCAAAAAATATTGATGGATTCCGTTGCGATATGGCAGAAATGGTTCCAGTGGAATTTTGGGAATGGGCGATTAAAAATCTAAAAACAGAAACCCCCAACATCATATTTATTGCCGAAGTTTATCAACCCGAAAAATACCATGATTATATTCATAAAGGAGGTTTTGACTATTTATATGATAAGGTCGGCCTTTACGATATTTTACGAAACATTCTTGAAGGGGATGGAAATGCCAGTCGTATTTCCGATGCATGGAAAAGTCTGAACGGGCTCGATGATCATATGCTCCGCTTTCTGGAAAACCATGATGAACAGCGTATTGCATCGAAATTCTTTGCAAAGGACGCGACAAAAGCAATCCCTGCCATGCTCCTTAGTGCTGCATTGGGACGTGGCCCAATTATGACCTATTTTGCTCAGGAAACAGGCGAAGAGGCAAAAGGCATTTCAGGCTTTAGTGGTGATGATGGCCGCAGCACAATTTTTGATTATTGGCAGGTTCCCTCCCATCTTCGCTGGTATAATTATGGCCTTTGTGATGGCGCATTGCTCAGTAATTTTGAGTCTGCACTTGCTGCAAAATACCATGAGGTACTAAATTTCGCCCTCTCCTGCCCTGCTGTTGCCGATGGTGCATTATACGATCTGATGTTTGCCAATTATGAAAACCCACTGATGAATACCTATAAAAGCTTTGCATGGCTTCGGTATACAAAAGAAGAGCAGATTTTATTTGTTTGCAGCTTTGGCCTGACCGAAGGAAAAGTGAGTGTTCGCATTCCCAAACATGCTTTTGGGGAAATGAGGCTGGTTGCCATTGGGGATTATCAGCTCGAAAGCCTATTGGGCAGCAACGAAAGCAAAATAATAAAAGCGGAAAGCTTGTTTTCAAAAGGCATAGAGATTTCCCTAAATCCATGGGATTATCAGGTGTACCGTATGCAAAAACAATAAAAAAACGATGTCTATATTCAAATTATAGATTAATTCACAGTGCAATAACAAATGGATTAGATTATTATAAATCAACGAATTATGCCTTATATAATATACAAATGACTCATCTAAATAAGTTTATAAGTGTTTTCAGATTTCTCCCTGCAACACTCCGCTTTGCTTTGTGTTTTGGTCGAAATGAAGATTTATTTTGTCAGGAAGCCTTAAGACTGTCATTTCGAAGGAGGTATATGCCTGAAAGGCATTGCCGACTGAGAAATCCAGAAGCCTTAGATGAATTAAAATTATAATCTTAACAATCATTCAGTAGTTAGAATACAGCTAAATCGATCAGAAATGAAAATAACCATAGATCCGGAAATCCTTCAGAAAATACCAAACGCCAGGCTAGGCATATTAAAAAGCAAAGTTAGCACTGAGGAGAGCCAAGAAGACCTCCTTAAAATGCTCCATCAATGCATTGAAAAAGAAGCAAGAAAAGACTTTACAGAAATTCGGGAAATTGCTTGCATCAATGAAGCCCGCGATGGATATAAAAAACTCGGAAAAGATCCGAATCGATACCGCCCTTCGGCAGATTCGCTGCACAGGCGTATCACAAAAGAGCGCGGTTTATACACTATTAATAATGTGGTGGAGCTGATCAATATTTTTTCTATTAAAAGTGGGTTTAGCATTGGAGGCTATGATGCGTCGAAGATTTCGGGCGATATTGTATTTCGGACGGGCAAAAGTGGGGAGCCATACAGAGGGATTGGCCGCGGCGATTTGAATATTGAACATATGCCCTTACTCGCCGATGATCTAGGCGCTTTTGGCAGTCCTACCAGCGATTCGGAGCGCACAAGTGTAACAAAAGAAACCACAGAATTGCTGATTGTTGTTTTTGATTTCGGCGCAAACGACTGTTTGGAAAGCTTTATGCAGGAATTTGGGGATGCACTGAAGCGGTATGCTGATGGGCGGGAAGTGGAGATTGGGCACTTCGACTCCGCTCAGTGACCCTTTTCGACTCCGCTTACTTCGACAAGCTCAGCACATTTCGACAGGCTCAACGCATCGCAACGCAGTGACCCTTTTCAACTCCGCTTACTTCGACAAGCTCAGCACAACGCAGTGACCCTTTTCGACTCCGCTTACTTCGACAAGCTCAGCACATTTCGACAGGCTCAATGCATCGCATTTCGACAGGCTTACTTCGGCAAAAGCTCAGCACATCGCAATGCATCGCAACGCAGTGACCCTTTTCGACTCCGCTTACTTCGACAAGCTCAGCACATTTCGACAGGCTCAACGCATCGCATTTCGACAGGCTTACTTCGGCAAAAGCTCAGCACATCGCAATGCATCGCAACGCAGTGACCCTTTTCGACTCCGCTTACTTCGACAAGCTCAGCACATTTCGACAGGCTCAATGCATCGCATTTCGACAGGCTTACTTCGGCAAAAGCTCAGCACATCGCAATGCATCGCAATGCAGTGACCCTTTTCAACTCCGCTCAGTAGCTTTAAATTGTAAATTCGCACCAGCGGTGGTATAATTACGGTCTCGGCTCCGCTCGACCTCCTTTGAGTACGTGATCTGCAAGATATATTGTTTGTAACTAATTTATTTATAGTGTTATATATTTTTTGGGTGCTTTGGTTTCAAGGGACACGAAGTGATATTTCGCGCCAGCGGTGGTAAAGTACGGTCTCCTTGGCTTGACCTGCTGCTGGAAAGGTGAATCTGCTTCGGAGAGTTTTTAATGTTTCTCTAATTTTACGAAAAGTGTATTTCTATGCCAAAGTTGTAATACAATAAAAGCATCAGGGAACGATAAATGCATGATTGTCCCAGAATTTTTGGGCATTTAAAAAGGCGCTTTTATTCATACGTGTTTTATCCGGAAATGAAGGGGCAAAAATACCAGAGAAAGCAGTGCGGGGCAAAAGTGTTTGTTCCTCTTTTGAAAACACCAGATTGGCTTGCCAGCTGGGGCGTAATTCGCCTTGTAGCATCCATACTGAAAAGCCTGCCCGTTCCGAGCGATAAAGATTCTGTTGTTGCTCCACCTGCTCCATATTGATTAAGGCATCCAAACCAATTCCATTAGTATATTCATCCTTTGTAAACAAAATTTGAAAAATTATTTTCTGATCCTCTTCGACCGCTTTTATCTTTTTGGCCGATATTTCAGACAGAAGCCGATGATAAAGCTGTACAGGATTTTCTGCGAATTCCTGCTTAAAAAAGCTGCCTTGCATCTTCATTTGCTGTTTCAATTCCGCAATATCCAGCGATAATGTATGACTAAGATCTTTTAAAAAAGCCTCATCGCAAAAGCGAAAATGCCGAAGCAAATGGAATTGAAATTCAGGGGATGCCTCCGGAAAAACCATATTATTTGCGTTTAATATACATTAAAACCCCGATAATAAGGACAATAACCAATAATAACAGGCTCAGTGTGCCCCATGGATAAATCAATGTTTCCTGAAGCCCAAATTCTTCTAGAAGCCCTGAGAGATCGGTAATTACTGAAAAAACGCTGATAAATGCCATAATGGAAATAATTGTATTCAGCATACGATCGCGTTTTGCCTGAAATGTTTCGTTAATGCGTTTTATTTTCGTTTCCATCTGTGCTACTTCCGATTGGATATCCATTGCATGGCATATACGATCGTATAAAAGATTGGGCAGGAATTTATAGGAAATATGAGTTAGATGGTAATCATTAACAAACTCTATAAATTCATTTTTGATTTTTTCCGTTTGTTGGTTTACAATAGTAACATCGCTAAGCAGAGTATTTGTATTATACATAAAAGCTTTATTGTACAGCACAGAGACAAAAATCTGGAAATACTCCAATTCCCAGCTTCGAAAACGATCCTCCTGATTGCAGCTGATGCGTGTAAAGGTATCGAAAAGGCAAAGGGCGGCCCAATTTTTATAAACGGAAATCTTATTTTTGCTGATCAACTCATTATAATATGCTTCTGATGGCGCCATATTACTATTTCCCAATGCAGTACCCATGGGGGCAATAGTTCCAAGGTCGAACAATATCGAATCAAAATCCGGATAAGCATCCGGGCAATCTATATTTATTATAGAATATGTTTTTAGTTGCGGTGTAAAATTCAGCCAATTCCCGGAGAGTGAAAGCGCCGGATCAATTTGCTTTTTAAGGAAATCGCGCAAAATCAGCTCCTCCCCTTTTATCTGAATATGTGACTCCAAATTGCGGCAGGTAAACAATAGATTGGAAATATCCTGCAAACCATTCTCCAATTCAAAATCAGTTGTGAGCTTAAACGAAAAAATCCCAATACCTCCATGAAAAAGGAAGAGATCGAAATACTCCAATTGAAACTTTCGGGCTTGCCCCTTGATATTGAACTCGATGCCCAGGGGGTTCTCCAGATATTTTTTATTGGTATAATGCCGGATGCACTGAGACTGCTCATTCACCTCCGAAAACACATTGCTTTCCCAAAAGCTTTGCTTCTCCTTCATTTCTCTGTGGAACATGCCCAAAATAGACTTTTAGTCAAGATTTTTCTTAGAGAGTTCCGGAAATTTCATAAGAATCAACAATATTTTTATTTTTTCGGGGCAATTTTTGATAAAAACAGGCTAAATCTGGCTCTATTTTCGCCATTTTCAGGCAGTTTTGTATAAATACAGCTATTAACACACTAAATAGCTCATCGTCCCTGAGCGCATTGCAGTCATTTGCATCTTCATAGCCTGCAGCAATTTGCATAATACGCTGGCTTAGAAGGCGTTTTGTGCTGTACATGACATAACTTTGGTTGCGGGGGTCTTCAATGCAGCCTGCAAGGCTGTCGATTAATCCAAGCCGTTTTTCTACTTCGCGAAGCAATAAAAGGCCACCATCACTTTATGTCTTTTTCAAAGTAAAGTTAACCTCAACCTTTTTGCCATTTGAACTGGCGAGAGGAAAAAGGCTCTTTTGTGTAATTTCCTGTGATTTTGTGCCGCTGTTTGAAATATTCTTTGTATTTTTAGCCATAGGGATTTTTGTTTTTGTTTGGCGACATAAAGATACTGAATATCAATGAGGTATCGCACAAATTTCCCTATTTTTTTTTGAGTTTATGAATAATTTAGCTAAATCAGGAAAAAGCTTATGTCAAAAACAAAAGCACATTTTAGTAAATTCATTTTACCTGTAAGTTTTAATGAAAAGACAGTAGAAGAAATCAAGTTCAAAGTATCTTCCTTAGTAATACCGCAAGGCTCAGGCAAGAACCCAAAAGGCAGCAACAAAGTTTGGGAGTTAATTGACGATAAGGAGATAAATGAATTTTTTCTGCCACATTTTGCAGAATTTCTTATGAGCAGCACCAAGCAACAATACCTTAAGCGGTATAGGCTTACCAAACCTGCCTTATCCTTTTTCTTTAGCTTGAATGGAAAAGATAAATTGATGGAAGCAGAGCTAAATGATTATAAAGCCTCTTTTTGTATTAATGATGTGGAGTTATACATATTTCAATCTGGTATTGCAATTATAATAATTGAAACAACCGTTCATTCAATTAGTGATATCAATGAAATAATACTTTTTAATTATTATATGAAGTATATTTCCAAGTATTCAGCCAGTATTAAGTTTCAAATCAAATCATTTCATCCAGAGAAAATTAACGAACTAAAAAAGAAAAAGAAAAGTATAGACAGGAGTCTAAATTCCACCCACATTCCAGGTGTTTTCAAAGATCTACATCATTATAATATTATTGATGATAAATTTAGTATTAGTCGTTCCATCAGATTTAAAGATCTCTTATTCGGCTGTTTAGATTTAGCTTTCCCGTCGGATAATGAATACCAACTAATTACTGGTGAGAGATTATTGTGTTTTAGTTATATCTTTACAAACGAACTGACTGAAATGGATACTAAATTGTATCTGTATCAAAGCAGTAGACTTGTGAAGGAGACCTACAAGGCAACAAAAGCAGATCTGGATGATGAACAAAACAAAATTAGACGAACATATAAGAATATATATTTTGGAGCTTCACTAGAAGGGGCGTCCGTTATTGTGACTGACGACAACAACCCCTATTTCGAAACATTTCAAAGAAATGTAAAACACGGATATTTCATTATCTATTTAACTTCCCTGCACAATCGACTTGCTCTCTTGCATTTCCGTTATCAAATTGCATCGATTCTACCAACAATAATACCAACTGACCGGTTTAATAAAATGCTGATCCGAAACCTCAGAGATTTGAGGAACAAAGCTATTAGCTGTTACATAAATTCCAATTTCTCGCAAATCACTAACAATACGAGTTATGAGCAAATATATCAATATTACAACAACGTTTTTTATCTATCTGATCTCAACCAAGAAATACAATCCAAAACAACTGAACTTGAACATATTTTAAAGGACAATATAGATAGACAAAGCAATAATATGATGAATGCTTTGACTAAAATAGGCTATATACTCGCACCTTTAACAATAGCAACGGGTTTCTTAGGCATGAATATTGGCACTTTTAATGAGAATGGGGCTTATTCCAATCCACTATTATTTAGTTGGGACTGGTTTTATTTCTTAGCAGGAGGACTTCTTATTTCATCTGTTTTAGGCCTGATATTGATACATTTTAGAAATAAAAATGATTAATCCTAATATAATTTAAGAAACAATGACGAAAAAGTATAAAATTTGGCTTTGGGTGAATGTGGGAGTGTTGGTTATTACAATTATTTATCACTGGCTATTCAGAGCAGGCTTCATAACCGAACTCATGCTTAGTAAATATGAAACGGAATTATTTTTATTAAACATTCCCTTTTTCACGATTATGCTTTTACTCATTATTTTTAGTTGGAAAAAACAACTAAAGTATAAACTTTATATTTTTTTACTCCTGTTCACTATATCACTTACTTCGACAATAATTAGACCATATACAATTTTTAATTTTATTGGATCACTATTAATTATTTTCCCCTTAATTTTCATGTTTAGGAAAGCTTCATACCTTTACGTATTTCCTGTAACATGGATAGCTTATGTTTTTAAAGAATTGCATCTACCTGGAGTAAATATGTTTATCGCAATAGCTCATGTTTTTATTGCTGTTATTGCCATTATTGAGATAATCAAAATTCAAAGAAACAAAAACAAACCTGCTCAATATTCTGCATTAACAATACCAATCAATATAGGAATGATCATTTTTGTATTAGGAGGGATATTTAATACGGCAAAGCTCTTTTCTTTTAATTCAAAAACCATATATATTTCCGGAGCGGTCATTTTTTCATTAGGACTACTATATACCTTTCTTAGCCTACCCAAAAGCAATTATGTTGACTGGCCACAACAATGGAAATTCCGGTACAGAAATAACGAAATAATCCCGGCATTAATCTTTTTGATAATTATGATTATTTCTTTAACAATGGAAAATTTCTTCGTCATCTTTAACCAAGATTTTTATGCAGTCTATGAGATTGATTTTAATAAGGCCATGCCATTTCTTCAATAATGAAGACCTCAATAGAGATAAAAATCATTTAATTTTTTCAACTCTTTAGTATCGGATTGAAGATATTTTTCAATACCTTCCTTTACAATTGGCATGGAAACTAAATCTCCGTTTCGAAATCCGAAAATACAGTTTAAACGCTTACCAAAAACTAGATCTTCTCCAACATCAAATGTATTAATAAACAGATTATCACGATAAAAACCCCATAGATTATCATCTGCCTTAACCATAAAAAAGTCTTTTTTACCAGAATTTATAACTCTGGAGAATACCTTATTTACAAACAAAAAACTGGTATTTGAACGACCATTCCAGGTATCAAAAAGCAATTGACCTATCTGACCAACCGAATCGTTTCTCAAAAGATGAGTTATAAGAAAATAACGGTCATCAAGGTTTTTTGCGGTAAGCACAGAATCCATACTCATCCCATAGTTATAAAAAGCACTAGCAAATTCATCATCCTTCTTAAAACTAATTTCTATTGCTGAGAGATGACCATACCCCCCTTTATCTTTCCAAACAGAAGGCTGTATATATAAGTAATAAGCGTTACGCGTAAAATCCAAAAAGATACTTTTCCTACTACTCTTATACGCTCGAAATAAAAATACCGTATCCTCCGGCATGCGATACACCAAAATTGCAGAATCGCCGCCCACAGCCAGTAAATCATGTTGCGGGCTGTAGCGCAAACTGCGCAGGGCTCGAGTTTTATGCTCCGGTGGTATGTATTGCGGACTTTCATCTCCGAATTGGTATTTCCACAAGCTGTCTCTATATGTAAAAACCACCTTGCTGCCATCGGGTGCGATATCAAACACATTCAAAGGATAATAGGGCAGCCCTTTTAATTCGTGCAGCAGTTTTTGCTCCTGTAAATTCTGAAACCACAGCAGGGAATCCGGGCTGAAATATATCATATCCAGACCATCATTACTGATTTTCATATGATCGGGAATACAGGCCAGCTTCATTTCATAAACCGCTTTTCCACTGCTGTCGCGCAAAGCGTAAACACTGTCGGCATCAATGGTGTAAATCAGTGCGGAACTGTCGGGGCGGCCAATTTGCAGAAAATCCACATCATGCTCGTAAATGGTAAAATCTGTCCAGGCGCGGCCATTAGGACGCTTCAGGCTATCCACCTGATCCATGCGCTCCAGGATATTCATAAAGGAATTCATCATTACTTTATAGGCTTCCGGCGATTTTTCCTTTTCATAAACCTCACTGGCAAATTCATATGCCTGCACCGGACTGTTGTGCATATGCAGCATGGCGCGCAGCACCTTTTGCTCATTGAAATAGGAAATCAACTTGCTGGCGGCAAAAGCCACAATCAGCGCAATGATAAACCAAAACGCAATGCCACTCCACAAACTAAGGCGCTTTTGCTTCTTTTTGCGCCAGGCAAATTGCTGCTTGGCTTCTTTGAGGAATTCGAATAATTTTTCCGGTAGAACGAGTTTTTCCTCGAAAGGCGCAATATATTCCAAATCCTTGAGCGTCAATGGAATTTTCCGTTTCGTGAAATTATCATAAGCCCAATCTACAAACTGTCGCACTTCCATAAGCTCCTTCTCGGCCAGTGTGATTTTCTCGTAAATCTTGGCGGCGAGGCTGTCGTGGCGCAGTTCGTAGCGACCGCTTTCGTCTTTATCGCGCAGGATGCGTAAATCGGTGAAACGGTGGAGCAAATCTTGTATTCCACTCTCCTTCAGATCCTTGCCAAGGGATAAGCAGCCATGATGGATTTCCCCAAATGTGAGCTGCTTTTTGGTTCCCTGAACCGAAACGAAGGTTTTGAGCACGGTCAGGCCCTGTTCGGGTTCTTCGAGTTCATTGATTTGCTCTTCCAAAAATTGCCCCAGCAAATCCGAGATATGCCCCATGCTTTCGAGCAAAGTCAGGGTGAAACCATTTTTGCCTTCCTCGCTTTTCTTCCAAAGGCGGTCGAGCAGCACCTGAAGATAGGTCAGCTCCAGTTCTTTTTTGCCTCCGGTGAGTTTTTCGAGCAATTGTTCCTCGAAGCCTTCCTCAATTTCAATAGTGGCGTATTGGCAAGCGCCTTGAATTACCTCCTTTGCTTGAGGAAAATGCATGCGTTCCACACGGATGCGATTTTGGAACAGCTCAGGCAGGCGGTCTTCAAATTCGGTAAGCATGGCGAGGTATTCTTCCCGAATAGAGAAAATCACTTTCACCTGCACTTCGCTTTGCTGCAGGGCTTCCATCAACTGCACAAATTCGTTGCGCTCTTCTTTATTCCCAAAAATAAAGAGCTCTTCAAACTGATCAAAAATCAGGTAAACCGGTTTGAAATGATCGAGATAGAGCGATTGCAGGAGTTTTAAAAAACTTTTGGCCGTGCGTTTTTTTGGCTGTCTTGGTGCTTCGATATGGGTTTGGATTAGGCTCTGGAAAAGACTGTCGAGCATATCCCTGCCACGGCGTACAAAAACCGGCAGCCAGTCGCTTTCCTGAAATTTATTGGCCAGACCGCATTGGATAAGTGAGCTTTTGCCCGTTCCGGAAACGCCATAGAGCAAAACCATTTTGCTTTTAAAGACAGCGGTATAGAGCGCTTCGGTTTCACTATTGCTGCCAAAATAAATATCATGGTCTTCGCGTGTATAGCTATCTAAGAATTTAAATGGGCTTTGGGACATGGCTAGAAGTTTTTGGGAATATTATCAAATCCATATGTGGTATCTAAACCGGTTTCCTGCATGACTTCAAACATTCGTGGGACTGTGACGGGGAGTTTGAGGAGGTAGATGGGGTTGTTATGATATATTTCTCGTGTGCCTTTATTTAAAATTCCTGGTCTCCATAGAATCACAAATTCACTATGATTATTGTAGCCCAAATTCAGTGCCATACCCCCATAATTCCAATCCTGCCAGAATGTAGGATGTTCTATATTAAACAAAAAGTTACCACAAATATCAAAGAACTCACTGTGAAAATTTTGATCTACCACAAATGAATTAAATTGGCAAGAAATTTTGGGTTCAAATGCATTCTTAACCCGAATCACATTCTTATCACAAAAATCCCCTATCCACATGAACCTTTTGGGTCGACGAAGATACTCTCCAGAATAAATTCTACCTTCAACAATAAAATTTAATGATTTTTCTTCATTCGTCTTAATTGGCAGAATATTTTCCACAACATCAATATCCACATTATAGCTTTCATAAAGAGCACAATCAATTATATTAAATAACCAAATACTATCTAATTGAGCAATTGAAAGTACTGTGTCACTTAAAAAACTAAATTGATATTCTGACAAACCATTGTTGTCTCCAAAATCAGGATTTGGCAATGGCAAAATCTTTTGGCACACCATGCTATCTGCATCAACTTTATACAATAATTTATTTTTCAAATCCACAATATATCCAGCATTATGCAATTTTGTAGTCAAAACTTTCAATTCATCATCCTCCAGTGAATCCGGAAGATTAATCTCTGAATAATGGCTATAATCTTCACCAAAAAGCTTACAACTGCTATCTATTAGAATCAAATTCCTTTTAGGGTCTTCTGTAAGCACAAAATCCTTAACACAATTATGGCTAAATAACATATCTTCTGTCGATTGATCAAAAACAAAAAACCCTTTACGGGAGTTCATATAAACTTTGTTATTCTTTATTAAATACGAATACCTGCATCCCTTTTTATTGTTATTAAATTTTTGTTTACCTAATATTAATGATTGTGTATAGCTTGAATTAAGGTTGTATAGTAATGCAGTATTACTATCTGTATTCGGAATAATTATTTTCATAGAATCATAATTACCGTTTATAATAGTGTGATACAGACTAAAATCATACCGCTTTTCTGACAAAAAACTATATTCAGGAAATTGAAAATCATTGTAGCAATATATCTCTAAATGTTCTGGCGATTTAGCAGAAAAGTATGTCTTTCCAATTTTAAAAAAATAGTAGTACGAATCCGCATAAACTAAATTTTGTTTTTTAATTGAACGCCATATAAACAAATTCGCATTTGAATCAACAACGAAAAGATTCTGATTAATTTTCGAATTAAATAAAAAACTACCATATCCAACACTAACAACCTCATAATCACTACCAAAAAATGTATCAGCATAAATACATTGAAGACTTCCATCATACTTATACAAATACAACAGGTCTTCATCATCAGTTTTTTGAAAAAATATATATTTATCACTGTGCATTATATACTTCACATTATCATACTCAGAAATAATTTCTTTGCGTAATGTATTAATCACTTTTATATTAAACACTCCCAAGTAATTGGACTTCCTATATAATATTAATATAGAATCATTTGGATAAGCTTTATCGAACGAATAGTCTAAATCAGAAAAATCAAAAAACAATTCAAAGGCACTATTTTCATTTAGACCATAATAACAAACTTGTTTTTTGGTATTCTTGGAATTAAAATACAACAAATTCCCTACTTTATAGATTACTGTTGATGAATCTACATTACCTAAAATATTATATTCTAGTGCATTACAAGATAAATCCCAGATTAGATATACATTTTGGTTGCTTTTAAACGTATTTTCCGGTATCTCACCCGCAATTCTATTTCCTTTAGTGTTTGTTTCTAGAATTACACAAGAATTACCTCTGGAATTATTTAAAACAAAATATGGATTATTTTTAACGCTCATCCTGCATGATCCACCATCTTTTGTAATTATTAGGCTGAGACCAACGCCTCCTGCTTTTGTGTATCTCCCTTTAAATGAACAATCATTATAAATAAACTTAGATTTGGGATTGATGCTTGTAATCACAACAAAGCTATCCGCATCAAACAGCTCGAGAACCTGCCTTCCATTTTCTTTCTTTTCCACTAAAGCATATTGGTGCTTTTTATCATCTACTAGGATGCTTTGCTGGATATAAGCTTCAGGTACATATATATTGGTCTGCTCTCCTCTGGCGTCATATTTAAAAATTGTATCGCCAGTAGCCACACAAAAATCATGATCTAAATCAAAAAGTGAATAAACCCGTTGCTGATATAATTTTTGCTTGATCAATCCCTTCTTAACATGCACTACGCTTAAGATACTGTCAAGGGTCAAGACCGCAATATTTTGGCTTATGGAATCATACAACCAGCTTTTTCCGCCCCAACGTTCGGCATAGGGAAGCAATCCGGATTTTGGCAATTTCGCCTTAGTTGTTAAATTTCCATTACTTAGGTCATAAACCTCCAAATTCATAGAACTGGCTTGCTCGCGAAATACCACAAAAAACTTTTCATCCTCTGTTACAGCATATTCCTGAAGATTGCGCAAACTCACTTTTACCCGCTCAAACGGTCCCTGATAAAAAGCATTCATCACTGCTCTTTTACTGAGGTAATCGGGTTCCATATTGTAGGCATCCACAGCGGTTTTGAAGGCTTGCTTGGGATCATCCTGTAAGAGATCCAAAGACTGATTGACCAGGTTGTGGGCTGTGGCGATGCGTGCAGTTTCACGGGATGCCTGCAAATCGCGCCAGATGAAAATACCGCTCACAATGGCGATCACCAATGCGATGGAAATGCTCCAGGTTAAAATTCTGCGGCGTCGTTTTGCCTTACGCAAATAATAATGTCGGCTGGCATCCACAAAATCTCGTATCTTTTGCTTTAAAAACATGCGCTGGCGATAGGGCGCGATATAATCCAAAGAATCTTTGCTAAGGACAATGCCTTTCTTTTCGTACAACTGATAGGCTTGCTCTACAAACTGTCGCACTTCCATCAGCTCTTTTTCGGCCAGAGTGATTTTCTCGTAAATCTTGGCGGCGAGGCTGTCGTGGCGCAGTTCGTAGCGGCCACTTTCGTCTTTATCGCGTAGGATGCGTAAATCTGTGAAGCGCTGGAGTAAATCTTGTATTCCGCTCTCCTTCACATCCTTGCCTAGGGACAAGCAACCATGATGGATTTCTTCAAAAGTAAGCTGCTTTTTGGTGCCCTGAACCGAAACGAAGGTTTTGAGTACGGTTAGTCCCTGTTCGGGTTCTTCGAGTTCATTGATTTGTTCTTCCAAAAATTGCCCCAGCAAATCCGAGATATGCCCCATGCTTTCGAGCAAAGTCAGGGTGAAACCATTTTTGCCTTCCTCGCTTTTCTTCCAAAGGCGGTCGAGCAGCACCTGAAGATAGGTCAGCTCGAGTTCTTTTTTCCCTCCGGTGAGTTTTTCGAGCAGCTGTTCTTCAAAACCTTCCTCTATTTCAATCTTGGCGTATTGGCAAGCGCCCTGAATTACCTCCTTTGCTTGTGGAAAATGCATGCGTTCCACACGGATGCGATTTTGGAACAGCTCAGGCAGGCGGTCTTCAAATTCGGTAAGCATGGCGAGGTATTCTTCCCGAATAGAGAAAATCACTTTCACCTGCACTTCGCTTTGCTGCAGGGCTTCCATCAACTGCACAAACTCATTGCGCTCTTCTTTATTCCCAAAAATGAACAGCTCTTCAAACTGATCAAAAATCAGGTAAACGGGTTTGAAATGATCGAGATAGAGCGATTGCAGGAGTTTTAAAAAACTTTTGGCCGTGCGTTTTTTTGGCTCTCTTGGTGCTTCGATATGGGTTTGGATTAGGCTCTGGAAAAGACTGTCGAGCATATCCCTGCCACGACGCACAAAAACGGGCAGCCAGTCGCTTTCCTGGAATTTATTGGCCAAGCCACATTGGATAAGCGAGCTTTTGCCCGTACCGGACACACCATAGAGCAGCACCATTTTACTTTTAAAAACAGCGGTATAAAGCGCTTCGGTTTCACTATTGCGACCAAAATAAATATCATGGTCTTCGCGTGTATAGCTATCGAGGAATTTGAAGGGGCTGTGCATGATTAGAAGTTTTTGGGAATATTATCAAATCCGTAGGTGGTATCCAGACCGGTTTCCTGAAGTATTTCAAACATACGCGGGACTGTAACGGGGAGTTTGATGATAGAAAAATACCAATTCTCTTGCTTTTCATTATCAAATAAACCAATCTTTGACCACCATAAACAATCTAAATCCCCATTCCTATGGGATCTTACGCGATATACATTGGTTAATAATTTAAGAGTCATGAGGTGATTCATCGATAAGTCATAAAAACTAATCCCTTCATTTTGACCAAAACTCTTTCCTTGTAGAGTAAAAAGCACTTGGTCATTTTCCAAAGAATAGTCAGAAAACCTACTATCTTTAATTAGTTTGCTATAGCTACCATCAACATATTCATTCATATTTGAAATAGTAAAAGTACTTCTATATGTCGTCGTCCATAAGTAACTATAATCACCTCCTGTCAATAATAATGGGTCAAAACAACTATTTGAAATTGTATATATTTTATCTAATTCACTTATATTGGACTTTATGGAGCTAACCAAATCCCCATGAACAGAGTATATCTTAACACTATCCCTAAAGGCAATATATAAACAAGTATCAATTATACCAAACTGTGGAGAATTCCATATTGTACTCTTATTCTGATCCAAAGGATAAATATTAGCACTAAAACATCCTAACAATTCTTTCTTTTCAATATTAAATTTATATACTCGACTACTGTCAATACAATAAAAATAATGAATACTTGAATTCAAATCAATATGTGCATGCAGCTTCTTGGAATTTAATAATTCTGTCGGGAAGAATAGCGTATCAATGATATCAATATTTTTATTAAAGTATAAGCAAATTATACTATCATGTTTAGATGGAACATAGGCATAATTAGTTGAATTTACTTTGGCGAAAACTCCTCCAGAATGGATATTGCAGTTTTCATATAAGCTAGTATTGGTCTTCGAATTAAAAATATGAACTCCACATCTATCTGATAAAAAAGCAATAACACTATCAATTTGAAAGATGTTAAATCCTGAAAGTTCTAACCAATTTCTATAATCCATTTTTTTACAACCACAATGATAAATGAGCTCATCTTTATTTTTTAGTTTCATTGTATCAATCACATAAAATGACGAATCCCGTCTATTAAAATACGCAAGCTGTTCTCCAGATATTGATAAATTGGGATTGAAATGAGGTGGAAAAACTCCACTTTTTACATTTTTTAAAACTGAATAAAAATCTTCAATTGCATAGACCTTTATTCGATGTTTAGTTTTAACATAGAACTGTCCCTTACGCAATTGAGGGCTATCATTGAAAGAAAACTTATTATTCCATAAAAAGATATTATCTTTCGAATTTATAAAAAGACAATTGGGAGAACCATCTAAACTTAAATAAGCAAAGCTAGGTGATAATTGTCGATATATACAATTTCCTTTCTTATCAGAGGGAAATACAAGATGAGGGGAAATACCAAACAACTGATTTCCTTCGTAGTCATAGAATCCAACTTCCTCTGAATCGATATCTTGGACTATGATTATGTCGTGATCCAAATATTTACCTCTAGCAATAAACTTGGAATTTAATATGCTAAATTTCGAACTATCAGAAAAATTAGAAAATCCTTTCAAAGTATCACCATTTACCAAAAGGCATAAATTATCAGATAAACACTTTATATGTTCTGCTCTTTTTAAAACTTGTAATTCCCCAGATTTCATAAAACGACAAATCAAGTAGAATTTACCATAATCGCATTCTATCAATAATTCATCACCTACTTGTCTAATTGTTGAAATACTTCTCACAACATAAGGTATATGCTGATACTTAATGGTATTAGCATTCATGTCCCACAGAAAAACCCTATCTCCTGCACCATGCGCCAATAATTTTTCTTCAAACACACCTTTTACTATGGTAAATTGATAAGATGATGTTTCTCCATTACTCTCATCCATTTCGTCAGAATACAAAATTGATAAATCTCTAAGATCAATGCATGCTAACTCATAGGGCATCCTTCTCCCCGTTCCAACATATATTACTATGAATTGCTTATCTCCATCAACCTTTTTAAACGAAAATATTTTAGACTTGAAAAAAACTGAACTCATGCAATTCCCATTATAACCATAGTGATGTATTGCTGTATCTGATATTATATAAAACGAATTTTCACCTGGTATTATACCAATTACATTTTCAGGAAATTTCTTTTTAAACTTCAAATCCCCTGAAATAGACCATGAACAAACTATACTATCCCTTGAAAGTGTAGCGCATGAGTTACTGATACTGTCATATAATATTGGAGCAGACAATCCTTCATCACTTGTATTGTATAATGGGGAGTTATGGTAATTGATCTCTGACAATAGTTTACCAGAAATCACATCATAAACTTGTATCGTTTGATTGTAATAGCCCTTTCCCAAGACAAACCAATACTTCTTGTCACTACTTAACTGAACCAGTCTATCACTAAGAATTGGTATCGAATATCGCTCAAAAGGTCCCTGATAAAAAGCATTCATCACCGCTCTTTTACTGAGGAAGTCGGGTTCCATATTGTAAGCATCCACTGCGGTTTTAAAGGCTTGTTTGGGATCGTCGTCCTGCAAGAGATCCAAAGACTGATTGGCCAGGTTATGCGCTGTGGCGATGCGCGCAGTTTCCTTTGTAGCCTGTAAATCACGCCAGATGAAAATACCGCTCACTATGGCGATCAACAATGCGGCAGAAGTGCTCCAGGTTAAAATTCTGCGGCGGCGTTTGGCCTTACGCACATAATAATGCCGGCTGGCATCCACAAAATCTCGTATCTTTTGCTTTAAAAACATGCGCTGGCGATAGGGCGCGATATAATCCAAAGAATCTTTGCTGAGGATAATGCCTTTCTTTTCATACAACTGATAGGCTTGCTCCACAAACTGCCGCACTTCCATCAGCTCCTTCTCGGCCAGTGTGATTTTCTCGTAAATCTTGGCGGCGAGGCTGTCGTGGCGCAATTCGTAGCGGCCGCTTTCGTCTTTGTCGCGGAGGATGCGTAAATCGGTGAAACGATGGAGCAAATCCTGTATGGCTTTTTCATCCAGCTCCTGCCCTAGCGAAAGACAGCCCTGATTGATTTCTTCAAAAGTAAGCTGCTTTTTTGTGCCCTGAACCGAAACGAAGGTTTTGAGTACGGTCAGGCCCTGCTCGGGTTCTTCCAGCTCATTGATTTGTTCTTCCAAAAATTGCCCCAGTAAATCCGAAATATGCCCCATGCTTTCGAGCAAAGTCAGGGTGAAACCATTTTTGCCTTCCTCGCTTTTCTTCCAAAGGCGGTCGAGCAGCACCTGCAAATAGGTCAGCTCCAGTTCTTTTTTGCCTCCGGTGAGTTTTTCGAGCAATTGTTCCTCAAATCCTTCCTCAATTTCGATATTTGCGTATTGGCAAGCGCCTTGAATTACCTCCTTTGCTTGAGGAAAATGCATGCGTTCCACTCGAATACGATTTTGAAATAACTCCGGCAGGCGATCTTCAAATTCGGTGAGCATGGCGAGGTATTCCTCACGAATGGAAAAAATCACCTTCACCTGCACTTCGCTTTGCTGCAGGGCTTCCATCAACTGCACAAATTCGTTGCGTTCTTCTTTATTCCCAAAGATGAACAGCTCCTCAAACTGATCGAAAATAAGGTAGACCGGTTTGAAATGATCGAGATAGAGCGATTGAAGGAGTTTTAGAAAGCTTTTTGCCGTGCGTTTTTTTGGCTGCCTTGGTGCTTCGATATGGGTCTGGATCAAACTCTGGAAAAGGCTGTCGAGCATATCCCTGCCACGGCGTACAAAAACCGGCAGCCAGTCGCTTTCCTGGAATTTATTGGCCAGACCGCATTGGATGAGTGAGCTTTTTCCCGTTCCGGAAACGCCATAGAGCAAAACCATTTTGCTTTTAAATACGGCAGTATAAAGCGCTTCGGTTTCATTCGTGCGACCAAAATAAATATCATGGTCTTCGCGGGTATAGCTATCTAAGAATTTAAATGGGCTTTGGGACATGGCTAGAAGTTTTTGGGAATATTATCAAATCCATATGTGGTATCTAAACCGGTTTCCTGCATGACTTCAAACATTCGTGGGACTGTAACGGGGAGTTTGAGGAGGTAGGTGGGGTTTTGGGGGTTACGTAACTTATCTTTGGTAATAATTCCGGGTCTCCATGCCATTCTTAGTTCTCCATCTGGAGTAAAATTAAGTGGTAAAAAAAATGTCTCCATTCCAATTACATAATTTCTTTTGTAAGAAAAATTTAAAATTCCCCTTCCATCAAACCCAACAAGCTTATTATCAATCCCATAGAATAAAACCAAAGAAAATGCATCCGATTTTAATGTTCCAGTCATGAATTTCATATCTAAGTTGACTGAACCTTCTTCCCAGCAAAACTCAACTGAAACCCAAGGAGACATAGATCTAATTTTTTCGCTATTCTCATTAACTATAAGGTAACCTCCATTTGCTTGTAATTTTGGCAAATACATTGCGAAATCAACATCTAAGTTATTAATAGTATCTTCAAAAACAAGAGTCTTATTTTTTAAGTTAAATACTTGGATAAAATTCCCCTTCGCTATTAAAAATAAACTATCATTTAGAAATTGATTCACTATCTCCTCTTTCAGAAACCGATTTATTTCTCGTTGATTTCGAAAGACTAAAGGCTCAACTAATTGGCTCGAATTATCAAAAATAAAATATCTACAAGTTTCTTTATTAAAAAAAACCAAATCTGTCGAAGAAGGTGAGGTGATAAATTCAATACCCCCATTACCAATGGATGCTCTATAGTCAAGAGTATCAATAATCTTTGTTGATTTATTATACTTCAGGCAAACACTATCATTAAATAAATAGGTTTTAGGATTATCCGAAGGAACATGCAAAAATGCTCTTATATAATCATCCCAATATTCTAAATTATTCAATATCCTATTAAATATAAAAAATCCTCGATCATTATTGACAATCAGCTCTATAGAATCAACATATAGCTGCGCCTCTACACGAAAAAATTTATTGAATAATATTGTATCTGCTGAACAATCATATAATTCAGAACTTAAATCAAAAGCACTAATAAGCTCAAAAGTGGAAAAAGAAAAATAATCAAAGTACAATAAATAGTGATCATTTTGCACTATTGGTCTGCTATAAAGCACTTTATCAAGTGACATGCAGTCACTATCTATGGTAATGGATTTGCAAAACTGAAAATCATTCACACAATATATAAATATTTCTCTATTAAAACTTGCAGCAAAATAATTATCAGCCAAATCACTAAATTTCAAATCATCATTGAAACTACCCCACGGCCTTATCTCGCCGGAATGTGTGATAAGAAAGGCTTTACGCATACTCTTAGAAGAAACAATATACGCATCACACCCAATAGCTGTATATATTGCATCGTCACCAAAAAACAGACTACTATTCTTAAAATCTATTAGTGTATCTCCTGAGTAACTAAGAATGCTAATATTCTTTTTAGAATCGTTGAATAGATTTAATATACTATTTGCATTGCAAGCTAAGGTTTTAACATTTTTAATTCTGTGATACACACCCGAGGATTTACAATCAATGATAAAAGTTATTGGAATATCGTTCTCATAATCATAATTATTTATTAAAAATATGGAGTCTGAAATAGGCACGAAATACCTAGCAATCTTAAATTGTAATGACGAAATAGTTTTAAGATCCCAATCATTGAAAGAAAATAGATAATCGATGTACTTATCATTTGTGACTAGGAGTAATCCATTTACTGTATATGCATTACGACATTCCTCAAGCATCTTTAAATATGCCAATTTTTCTTCATTATTATATATTTTCCAAATTAGAACATTATTATCAGAATATACCTTTGCACCCTTTTTGGGGACACCCATTTCTAATCTTAAAATTTTACTATAATCATAATTATCATTGAATAATACTAAATTATCTTCACCTTCAGTTCCCCTAACTAAAAAATATTTTAAGCCCATATGAGGAAGGTACATCCCTTTTTTTGCTGCAAAACGAATTCCAACTCTTGGATAGAACACATCAAACCTATCTGGACGGTAAACAAACTCCTCAGAAGCCTCATTCCTTTTTTCCACAACAAAGCTATCCGCATCAAACAACTCCAAACGTTGTTGGCCATTTTCTTTCTTTTCCACTAAAGCGTATTGGTGCTTTTTATCATCTACTAAGATGCTTTGCTGGATATATGCTTCAGGTACATATATATTGGTCTGCTCTCCTCTGGCGTCATATTTAAAAATTGTATCGCCAGTAGCCACACAAAAATCATGATCTAAATCAAAAAGTGAATAAACCCGCTGTTGATAATTTCTTTGCTTGATCATGCCCTTTTCAACATGTACCACACTTAAAATACTGTCAAGGGTCAAGACAGCAATATTTTGGCTTACTGAATCATACAACCAACTTTTTCCACCCCAGCGTTCGGCATAGGGAAGTAATCCTGATTTTGGCAAATTTGCTTTCGTCATTAACTTTCCGTTACCCAGGTTGTAAACCTCCAAATCCATATAGCTGGCTTGTTCACGAAATACCACAAAATACTTTTCATCCTCTGTAACATCATATTCCTGAACATTACGCAAATTCACCTTTACCCGCTCAAACGGCCCCTGATAATAGGCATTCATCACCGCTTTTTTGCTAAGGAAGTCGGGTTCCATATTGTAAGCATCCACTGCGGTTTTGAAGGCTTGCTTGGGATCGTCCTGCAACAAATCCATAGCTTCATTGGCCAGATTGTGCGCTGTGGCAATGCGCGCAGTTTCGCGTGTGGCCTGCAAATCGCGCCAGATAAAGATGCCACTTACAATAGCTATGATCATTATGGATATGATGCTGGAAAACAATATCCTGCGACGCCGTTTTGCTTTGCGCACGTAATAATGTCGACTGGCATCCACAAAATCTCGTATCTTTTGCTTTAAAAACATGCGCTGGCGATAGGGCGCGATATAATCCAAAGAATCTTTGCTGAGGATAATGCCTTTCTTTTCATACAACTGATAGGCTTGCTCCACAAACTGCCGCACTTCCATCAGTTCCTTCTCGGCCAGAGTAATTTTCTCGTAAATCTTGGCGGCGAGGCTGTCGTGGCGCAGCTCGTAACGCCCGCTTTCGTCTTTATCGCGTAGGATGCGTAAATCGGTGAAACGCTGGAGTAAATCTTGTATTCCGCTCTCTTTCACATCCTTGCCAAGGGACAAGCAACCTTGATGGATTTCCTCAAAAGTAAGCTGCTTTTTGGTGCCTTGAACCGAAACAAAGGTTTTGAGCACGGTTAGTCCCTGTTCGGGTTCTTCGAGTTCATTGATTTGCTCTTCCAAGAATTGCCCCAATAAATCGGAAATATGCCCCATGCTTTCGAGCAAAGTCAGGGTGAAACCATTTTTGCCTTCCTCGCTTTTCTTCCAAAGGCGGTCGAGCAGCACCTGAAGATAGGTCAGCTCCAATTCCTTTTTGCCTCCGGTGAGTTTTTCGAGCAATTGTTCCTCGAAGCCTTCCTCGATTTCAATCTTGGCGTATTGGCAAGCGCCTTGTATCACTTCTTTGGCCTGCGGGAAGTGCATGCGTTCCACACGGATGCGATTTTGGAACAGCTCGGGCAGGCGGTCTTCAAATTCGGTGAGCATGGCAAGGTATTCCTCCCGGATGGAGAAAATCACCTTCACCTGCACTTCGCTTTGCTGCAGGGCTTCCATCAACTGCACAAACTCATTGCGCTCTTCTTTATTCCCAAAAATGAACAGCTCTTCAAACTGATCAAAAATCAGGTAAACGGGTTTGAAATGATCGAGATAGAGCGATTGCAGGAGTTTTAAAAAACTTTTGGCCGTGCGTTTTTTTGGCTCTCTTGGTGCTTCGATATGGGTTTGGATTAGGCTCTGGAAAAGACTGTCGAGCATATCCCTGCCACGACGCACAAAAACGGGCAGCCAGTCGCTTTCCTGGAATTTGTTGGCCAGACCACATTGGATAAGCGAGCTTTTTCCCGTTCCAGAGACGCCATAGAGCAGCACCATTTTACTTTTAAAAACTGAGGTGTATAGCGCTTCGGTTTCACTATTGCGACCAAAATAAATATCATGGTCTTCGCGGGTATAGCTATCGAGAAATTTGAAGGGGCTTTGCATGCTTAGAAGTTTTTGGGGATATTATCAAATCCGTATATGGTATCCAGACCGGTTTCCTGAAGTATTTCAAACATCCGGGGAACGGTGACGGGGAGTTTGAGGAGGTAGGTGGGGCTTTTGGCGGGTTGGTCGTTGATATCACGAAGAATACCTGGCTTCCATAGAACCAACAACTCTCCTTCTGAATTGAAACTTAAAGTCTCCAGAAATCCATTTGAAGAGGAAGAGAAAGGATAAGAGCATTCTAACAATTGATCCCCTTGATAACTATAAAATTTATAGCCACAATCCGTATAATCAAGGATTGCCCTTTTTTGAAATGCTATTGTTTGAAAATTATTTAAAAAGAATGGCCAGCCAGTTTCATACGTAAAGCTTTTGCATTGCTTATCAGTACTTATCCACTCAATCCTTTTAATAATATCGGTATTGTCCCAATATTTGAATATAATTTTTCGCTCAATTAAAAGAGCTTCAACAGATTTCTCTTTAATTTTTAAAGGAAGTGCATAATCCACACGAAGCATATCTAATTTATCTCGAAAGATTGATTTACTATTCAATAAATCATATATTACTACACTATCAGAATAAGCAATTGACATAAAACGATCGGATAATAAATTGAAGTTCCAGAAGATCTTATCTGCAAAGCCGGTTGGAATATGACAGATTTCATTTAATGCTACCAATCTGTTTAATTTCTTTTCTAATAAATCAAAATGATATACTATAAAATCTTCCATATCAGCAATCAAACACTCATTTTTAAATTTATCAGAAAAAATTTCAAATTTGTGACTGTTTAAAGCAGAGGATAGATCGAATGTATCTATTACCTGAAAATCAGAGTTATAGTAGACAATGTACTCATCATTGATGATTGCCAATTCACACCTTATCGTATCTGTAATAAAGTAATCTCTAATTCCGTTCTGGAACAAAACCATTTGCCCTGCTTTTCGTGAAAAAGCTAATAAATCTGATCCTATCTGCATAAAAATATTTTCAGAATCGAGGAAGCAAGATCTAAACTCCCGTTTATAAATTCTTAGGGAATCAGGATATGCAAAGAATTCAGACTTCATAGTGGCAGTATTCAATAATTGAAATGCTTTTAGTGAATCCCCAAAATGGAACAACTTGATATTTGAATACGGATTATTAAAATCTATCCCAGTGAATCCTGATATGGAGTATTTATTTATGAAGCGACTCATTCTTTGGATAAAAAAATCTTTTACATTGTAAATACAAATATTTTCCACTGTTTCTATGCCAAAAAATGCCCCTAAAGATGGTCTCATTAGCACATTGGCATTATTCTTTTCCCAGATATGAATATTTAATTCGGAATCAATATAAAATAAGGCATTATGTGTTTTTGGTCTTACCATAAACCCATCTGAGCCAGCTGGATAAACTTGAAATTCCTTTCCGAACATTCTACTCTTAATTATAGCTGCTAAATTTCCACTATAGTCATATAAAAATAATTCCTCACCAAGATCGCTTTTAGAAAAAACCATGTATTTGGAATTATAGGTCAATAATCTTTCCCCTTCAATTTCATTAATGATTCGTAAATCTCTTGAATTTATAATCTTAAAAATTCTTGCTTTTACATCATCTTCATTCCGGAACAAACCAACAGAATCATTTAAGTCGGTATAAGAATAGCAATCTGCTAAATCAACTACTATTTCAAGTTGATTTTTTTCATTAATATAATATCTAGGGTTATAAGTAAGCCCCACAGCTGTTCCATTTTTAATTTGTTCAAGGCTTGTTAAGGTGCTTAAATTTTTATCGGTATCCCAAACAAGAAAATTTTTATCGCTCAATTCAATGGAATCAGAATCTGATAAACCAATAGATATCCGATCCACAAAAGATTTATTTGAGAGATTATTCCTGAGTAATATTGACCAAGCTCCACTTGAATTTTTAACCACAAAATAATCTAGCAAATCTTTATCACTAATACATTCCCAGTTGGGTGTTATAGGTATAAAATGAGATATCACAATAACCTTACCATAAAAAGGCGTAAAAAATTCCTCAGGTACATTCCTTTTTACTAGTTCAAATAAATTCCCATCAAACAACTCTAAAACTGTTCTCCCATCTTCATTTTGCTCAACAAAAGCATATATATGTTTATCGATTCGGATCGTTTGCCGAATAAAGGCATCAGGCACATAGATATCGGTCTGATTCCCCTGAAAGTCATATTTAAAAATAGTGTCCCCTGTAGCAACACAAAATCCGGAACCTAGATCAAAAAGCGAATAAAGCCTTTGCTGATAAGACCTTTGTTTTATCAATCCATCCTTTGCATTCACTATATTCAGAACACTATCCATTGTAAGTACTGCAACATTATGGCTTGCAGAATCATAAACCCATTTTTCTCCACCACAGAATTCTGCATTTGACAATAATCCTGCAGCAGGCAAATTACTCTTTGATATCAATTTACCATTTGAAAGATCATATATCTCCAACATCAAATGGTATGCTTCATTACGGAATACTAAAAAATATTTTTCATCCTCTGTTATAGCATATTCCTGAACATTGCTCAGACTCACTTTCACCCGCTCAAAAGGCCCCTGATAAAAAGCATTCATCACCGCTTTTTTGCTGAGGAAGTCGGGTTCCATATTATAGGCATCCACGGCAGTTTTGAAGGCTTGCTTAGGATCATCCTGCAAGAGATCCAAAGACTGATTGGCCAGATTGTGCGCTGTGGCAATGCGCGCAGTTTCCTTTGTAGCCTGTAAATCACGCCAGATGAAAATACCGCTCACAATGGCAATCACCAATGCGGCGGAAATGCTCCAAGTTAAAATCCTGCGGCGTCGTTTGGCTTTGCGCTCGTAATAATGCTGGCTGGCATCGATGAATGCGCGGATTTTGGGCTTTAAGAAGAGCTTTTGACGGTAAGGCGCAACAAAATTCAAAGAATCGGCGCTGAGGATAATGCCTTTCTTTTCATACAACTGATAGGCTTGCTCCACAAATTGCCGCACTTCCATCAGTTCCTTCTCGGCCAGAGTAATTTTCTCGTAAATCTTGGCGGCGAGGCTGTCGTGGCGCAGTTCGTAGCGACCGCTTTCGTCTTTGTCGCGGAGGATGCGTAAATCGGTGAAACGATGGAGCAAATCCTGTATTCCGCTCTCTTTCAAATCCTTGCCAAGGGACAAGCAACCTTGATGGATTTCCTCAAAAGTGAGCTGCTTTTTTGTGCCTTGAACCGAAACAAAGGTTTTGAGCACGGTTAGTCCCTGTTCGGGTTCTTCGAGTTCATTAATTTGCTCTTCCAAAAATTGCCCCAGCAAATCGGAAATATGCCCCATGCTTTCGAGCAAAGTCAGGGTGAAACCGTTTTTACCTTCCTCGCTTTTCTTCCAAAGGCGGTCGAGCAGCACCTGCAAATAGGTCAGCTCCAGTTCTTTTTTGCCTCCGGTGAGTTTTTCGAGCAATTGTTCCTCGAAGCCTTCCTCAATTTCAATAGTGGCGTATTGGCAAGCGCCTTGAATTACCTCCTTTGCTTGAGGAAAATGCATGCGTTCCACGCGGATGCGATTTTGAAATAACTCCGGCAGGCGATCTTCAAATTCGGTGAGCATGGCCAGGTATTCCTCACGGATGGAGAAAATCACCTTCACCTGCACTTCGCTTTGCTGCAAGGCTTCCATCAACTGCACAAATTCATTGCGCTCTTCTTTGTTCCCAAAAATAAACAGCTCTTCAAACTGATCAAAAATCAGGTACACCGGTTTGAAATGATCGAGATAGAGCGATTGAAGGAGTTTTAAAAAACTTTTTGCCGTGCGCTTTTTTGGCTCTCTTGGTGCTTCGACGTGGGTATGGATCAGGCTCTGGAAAAGGCTGTCGAGCATATCCCTGCCACGGCGTACAAAAACAGGAAGCCAGTCGCTTTCCTGGAATTTATTGGCCAAGCCACATTGGATAAGCGAGCTTTTGCCTGTTCCGGAAACGCCATAGAGTAAAACCATTTTGCTTTTGAATACGGCAGTATAAAGCGCTTCGGTTTCACTATTGCGACCAAAATAAATATCATGGTCTTCGCGGGTATAGCTATCGAGGAATTTGAAGGGGCTTTGGGACATAAGATTCTAATTTGTAAGTTCGTCAAGCATTTGTTTAAACTGATCCACCAGCATAGGATAAGTACTTAGTGGGCGCAAATCGACTTTTTCGGTAACTTCAGTACCGAGGTACATCAGGTGATCGCCCCGAAACTTTGTGTAAAGGAAAATATCCTTTTTCAAGGATTTTTTTTCCAAGCTATCAATCTTTTCAGGATTTGTATCAATTACCAAAGGACTAAGGTTCAAATAGTCATCAAGATTTTTAATAGTTTTAACAAGCAATACGGAATTAGAATCGCTATAGTTTTCCTCATCGAGTTCACGCGCTTTAAAATCGGAATCGCTGCTATTCAGTAGGCCGAGCACATGACTGAATCGTGCATCCTGAAATTTCGGTTTCACAACAATTATTTCTTTTATAGAAACCAATTTATACTTGCATATAAAGGCCAGCTTACCAAGGATTAAGCTCAATTTTTCTTCATATTCCACGCATCTTTTTTCTATATCTTCTTGCGTAAGGTTAATCTGATAGTGTCCAATTTCATTGCGTTCGGGCACCCAAAAATCGAGGCTGGCAAAGAATTTTTTATCAAAGTTCTCTCCCATTTCGGGCATAAAAAATTCACCTTCACTTTGTTTGATAATTTTGTGGATTGAGCGCATCATCCAAGTATAATTTCCCATGCTCAGAATGGAAATACGGTTAGTAAAATCTTTGCTAAAGCTTTCAGGAATTTCAATTTTTCCTTCTCTTTTGAGTTTCCAAAGCTGTGTAACCATCACAAAACTAAAGAACTGCATAATACGTTCGATTGTTTTAAAAATTTGGTCAAGGCGCATACGGTCGAGTTGGCGCATACTTCCTGAGAACAATCTGCGCAGTTCCACGCCTACCGGCCAAGGCATATTTTTAATAATCAAATCGCCAAGAATGCGGTAATCAACACCTTCTTCTTCCTCGTCTTCATCTTCATCATCAACGATAAGATATTTGGATAAGGCAGGACGGACTTTGACCATTTCGTCAAAAACTTTACGGATTAGTGCTTCATTTATATACATAATGTTTGGTATTTAGGTTATTTATTTACTAGTTTTATCGCCCCATCCCACTCATAGCCGGGAGGGTTCATTTCATATTTTCTACTGTATTGATAAAGAAGGTTATAGCCAATTGAGCGTTCCTCTTTTTGATATTTCTCGAATAGGTTTAAAAATGCATCCGAAGCCTTTTCAAATTCCCTACTTTTAAAAAGCAGCAATGCATTTTCTACTTCTTTTGATTGATACAAAAGATCTTCCAGGCTTGCATCCTGATCAAAAGAACATTCCAAATCGAAAACAGCAATGGACTGGCCTCTGCCTTTTGGGGAATAAGAGCCCAAAGACCTCAGCAGGAATTTCTCTTTAGGAATTTGAATCGCTACATTCGAGCTAATGAGAATTCCCGCACCCAATTGTTTTGTCATTCCTTCGAGCCTTGAAGCAGTATTTACGGCATCTCCAATAACGGTATAGGATCGTTTTTGCAGGCTACCAATTAAACCGGCAACGACTTCCCCACAATGAATCCCAATGCCAATTTTTAATTTAGGTAAATGTTCGGGCAGGTAGCGATTGAAGCGTACCAAAGATTCTTTCATCAGCAGAGCAGCATTGGCAGCCCGTTCGGCATCATCATGCATCGAATGTGGCAGGCTAAAAACAGCCATTACAGCATCGCCGATAAACTTATCGACATAACCACCAAAATATTCAATAGCCGAAGTCATTGAAGCTAAAAAATCATTGAGCATCGCAACCAATCCGGATGCGGAAAGCTTCTCACTTACTGATGTAAAACCTCTTATATCAGCAAATAGAATCACGACATCTTTCAATTCACCCAGATATTCTTCTTCCGTATTTTGAAGCAAAAACTCAAGCTGGCGATGCCCAAGATAGCGTCCGCTCATATGCAAGAGCCAGTGGACATAAGAATGCTTTTTCAGTTGTATTTCTATTATTTTTCGCAAATCAGAGAGATCTGTTGCATCCAGGGTTTCAAGGGCTTCTTTAAGTAGATCTGCCTTTTCTTTATTCGGAACAATCGCTGCATAGTCGATAAGCAATGCGGCATAGTCGGCAGGGGAAAATTGAGAATCAGAGGCATACATTTTCTTGGCTTTTTCAAAAGCAAGCACAGCTTTATCGATCTTGTTTTGTTGTACGAAGTATTTTGCCTCGAGCCAAGTATATTGAATGAGTAGATAATTTCGCAGAAACATTGGTATCTCATCAGTCTGAAGCAATTGCTGCGCACGGCTAAGATATTCAGGGGTTTGATGCTGCTGTGGAGAAGACAAACTGATGTGCGCATAAAGCAATGCATTAAAACACAATCCAATTTTATTCTGATTATCTCTATTTAGTTGTTCACTGATATTCAACTGTTTAAAATAATCAGTTTTATTCAATCGAAACTGGCATTCAGCAATAGAATGGCGAATTTGTGCCTGAATATGAATAGGGGTATCATTATTGGTTAAGAGCAAGTCCAGATCATTTTCAAAAAAGGCCAATGCCTCTTTATAATTCCCTCGCCGCATATGCATCCGCGCCAAATTGCCCAATGTAATCGCCTTACCCTCTGTATCATCAGCTGCACGAAAGCTTAAACTAATTTCATATTCCTTTAGAGCATCCGTATCATTTGAGATTTGAAATAAAATCTGCCCAATAGTATCATGAACCCGCGAACGGTAGGCCAAGCCTTCCTCTGTTTGAGGCAATATCCTTAATGAGCGGTTCAGAAATTCAAGAGCAGGTACAATATTATGATGCTGCTTCCAATAATGATAAGCTTTCAGATGATAAAAAACTGAGAGCTTCATTTTAGAAAAATTCCCGGACAGACGATTCAAGCGAAGAATTATTGGGCAAAATGATTTTTTATAATGGCTCAGGCCAAAGACAAGGGATTGCAATAAAACATCCGCTTCGTTTTTTGCTACGCCCTGCTGTATTAATGACTTTTCAAGGCTTGATATCCAAAAATTATCTGAATCATTTATTTCAATTAGGGAGGATAAAATCTGACGCACTGTTTTCATGGATCATCTAATTTAGGCAAAATTCATTCATCTGATGATGTTTAATAAGCCGAAGATACACTTCTACCCAGTCGATCATTATTGCCCAAGCTGCAAACCACTTTTTATTGATGGCACTGCCTAGAAATAATATCTGATGCACCTACCAAAACCAAGCAGCAAATTATAAAATAAAAATGAGACAGGCAACTGATATATAAATCTTAACACGATTTTTCGAGCTATTGTATAAGCTAGCCTTCTGGCTGTATGAACAAGCCGTTTTCCAGTACGAAGCGAAAAGTGATGTAATAAAACCTACACAAAAAATTAGGGTTTTTCAGGTGATTTTAGGAATTATTAACCTTGTATTGAGTTAAATCGAGAAAATCTCAAAGATTATTATGCCATCAAACGATAGACTTCTCAAGAAATGCTGTAAAAATAATTGGAAGAGCTGGATAAAATCACCCCCCAACCACTAACTCCATCAGGGTAACCTCTGGACGGATGCCGATACGACCGGGATAGCCGATATGACCGATGCCGCGATTCACATAGAGATATTGTGGTTTTGCATCATTTTGGTATAGACCGGCCCATTGTTTATAGAAATATTGTGCCGGACTCCATTTTAGATGGGGAATTTCGATGCCAAATTGTGCACCATGTGTATGCCCGCTAAATGTAAGGTCGATATCCGGATAATCTTTAGAAACAATTTGATCCCAATGGCTTGGATCGTGCGAAAGAAGAAGTTTGACGGAAGCATTTTCCGTTCCTTTGACTGCTTCTTCTATTTTTCCTATTTTCGGGAAACGCAGGTGCGCGCCCCAGTTTTCGACACCAATAATCGCCAGGTCCCCACCAGGTGCAGATAATATTTCATTTGAATTATTCAGGAGTTTCCAGCCCATTTCGGCATACATATCCTTCATATTTTGAAGATTGCGTGCTTTTGCTTCTTCACTGGGCCATTGAATATAGTCTCCATAATCATGATTGCCCAAAACTGCATAAATCCCTTTTGAGGCTTTGAGTTGTTCCAGAATTTTCTGAAAACGCCTGGCCTCCCCTGTTTCATAGTTCACCAAGTCTCCGGTAAAAAAAATCAGATCAGGATGCAGGCTATTGATTAAATCCACGGCATCCTGCACAGGACCATCTCCTGACCAGCTTCCCAGGTGGAAGTCAGAAATCTGAACTATTTTCATACCATCAAATGCCTTAGGCAAATTAGGAAGCGGCATACGAACTTTATGAATTTTAAAATCGTACACCCATTTAAGCATGCCCATCAGCATACCGCTAAAAACAACACCTCCACCAATCCAACCGATATTTTTCAAAAAGGCGCTTCTGCTAATAATTTTCCCTTTTTGCGTTAAATCTGAGCGTTTGCTTTTTATACTCTTCGATGAAAATAACCAGACAATAAAACTGAGGGAATCTGAAATAAGCAGAAAAATGAATGGCAGTAGCTTGCTTAAATATCCTACTAAAACAATGGCTATCAGGTAAGAACGAAGGCTATAATCCCAATCTTGGAAAGGCTCAATAAATGCAGCACTAAAAATACCGATCAATAATGCGAAAGGGAACCAAAACAAAAATGCCAATAAACCATAAAAAATACGGTTTAGCTTTTGCAATTTACTCTTCACAGAAGCCCACAAATAAATATCCAGCAAAAGAAAAATACCAAAGAAGCCAATACCCCTAAAGTTTTTAGGCATAAGGTTTTGTGATGCCAATACAAAAAACACAACCACTAATAAGATCAGGCTCAAGGGCCAGATATTTCTCTTTATCCACTGCATAGGAAACTTAACGCTGTAGAAGGGAGATTGTTTGATCATTCACAAATTTTAACGCATTAATTTCTTGAAAAAAGACCACGCTTACTCATTAAGTACCACCAATTACGAGAAAACAGGATACATATGCAACTCTTTGATTTCGTTAGCGTACATATGCTTTGTAAATTTGCATAAATATTATTCATCGCACAATAGAACTCATTAATGAAAAAGCAACTCATCCCCGTACATTATGTATTACTGATCCTTATCAGTATTTTTGGTTTTTCCTGCACGAAAGACAGTCTAGACAAAACCGTTGAACCCACAGGTGACACCGGAAAATTCACCGATCTTGTTATACCTGAAGGTTTTACTTGGAATACTTCAAAACCATTAAGTCTCGAAATAAAACTTATTGATGCTGAGGAAAAACCTGTGGAAACAAACTTTGAAATTTACAGTTCGTACCCGGATGGCGTAAAATACTTAGATGGAGCTACCGATGAAAACGGCCTATTCAAAAGTAAATATCAAGTACAGAGCGGAACAAAATCCTTAGTACTCGTAATCCCTAATGAGTCGCCAATAGAAATAACATATATAGAAAAAACTATTCCTGAGCTCAAAAACATGGAAATTTATGAGGCAAAGGGCACTTATATTGTTCAACAGCCAAGTTTTAAAGCCAAACGCAATAATTATTACCAATATTACCCTTCAGAGCATTCTTTTGCAACGCTCAGTTTTGAAGACAATTGGCCCTATCCTGCTGATTATGATTTTAATGATGTATTAATTGACTATAATGTCAAGACTACGGCAAGCTCCTACGAAATGATTGACAGAATTGATATGATTCTCTACTTACGGGCCAGTGGTGCTCATTTCCATAATGGTGTAGGCATATCATTTAAGCATTCATGGTGCTGGGAAGGCTGGCCAAATCCGGATATTAGCCAAGTAAAGGTTAATGGAGAGGTGATACCACCGGAAAGCGGAACAGTTTATGCCAGTTATATTCTTATTCCTGATATTGAGGAATACCAGCCAACATACAATACCGTAGAAGGAAAAGCATTTCTCGATCCCATTCGATTTGAAGTAAGCATTGAATTTAGTAGCCCTGCAGTAGATTGGTGGGAGCTGGATCTTCCTCTAAACAATATGTTTATCATTGTAGATCAGGATCGTGGTCGCGAAGTACATTTACCCTGGTATTTACCCACTGCATTAGCCAATCCAGAATATGTTGGAATGGGTGCAGATGCATCAGATCCTTATGCATTTGAACCGGATAATTTCAAATCATCAGATATGATTGCAGGATATTATACTTATATGACCGAAGAAGGATACCCTTGGGGACTCAATATTTATTTCAATGAAGCCGGGGATAATCTTTTCCGTTATCCTGTTGAGTTTATGGACATCAGGGAAGCCTATAGTCCTGCTTTTGATGGTTGGGTGCAGTATTGGTCGCCATGGGATTGGTATAAACCCGAATATCGTGTTGAGGGAAAAGTATATGAAACGATTCCTGATCCTGTATACCCTGAAATGCAATAAAAGCAAAAATATTTTTCATAAAGGAGGGAATTATTTCCTCCTTTATTTTTAGCATAAAAAAACGGAGCAAGGCCCTTGGCGATGCTCCGTTTTTTATTATTGAAAATAATTTTCTATGATTTCGATTTAATATAATTCACCAGTCCTTTACTACTAAAAATATTCATCAGTTGTTCGGGCAATGGGTTAAATTTGAATGTTTTATCGCCAATTTTAACAATTCCTTCCTCAAGGCGTACATCAACATCAGCGCCCGCAGTATAGGCATCTACAGCCTCTGGAAGCACAAGAATTGGTAAACCTTGATTTACAGAAGAACGGTAAAAAATCCTATTCACCGATTTTACAATAACAGCTTTTACACCGGCATGCGCCAAGCCCACTGCAGGATGTTCGCGTGAACTACCACAGCCAAAGTTGGCACCTGCAATAATTACATCATCAGCCTGAACTTTCTCTTTAAAAGAAGCATCGAATCCTTCAAATAAATGAGGCATAATTTTCTCAGGTTCAGATGATTTTACCGCATAGGTCAGGTTTCCGGCAAACATAAGGTCGGTGTTGATATTATCAGCATCTGCATAATTCCAAACACCATCTAAATAACGATTTTCCCCTTTCGGGATATCGACGGTATCTCCTTTTTCAACCTTATAAGGATATTTTTCATTGCCTTTTTCGATACGCGGATCGGTAATTTCACCATAGACTGCCGACCATGCTACTGCTGAAGGTGAAGCAAGGTAAACAAAGCTTTCCTTATTGCCCATACGTCCTTTAAAGTTCCGGTTTGCAGTGCTGATGACATGATATCCATCGGCAGGAATTCCCTGACCTGTTCCAAGGCAAGGGCCACAGGATGAAGCAAGTACATTTGCTCCGGCTTTCAGGAATACTTCAATCAATCCTTCCTGCAATGCCTGAAGATAAATTTTCTGGCTAGCAGGAATAATCAACATTTGCACATCAGGATGCACTTTATGGTTTCGCAAAACCACTTCCGCTTCCAAAAGGTCTTCAAAACGTCCGTTGGTGCATGTTCCGATAAGTGCCTGATGGATTTTGGTGCCTTTTACTTCCGCAAGGGCTTTTACATTATCGACCTGATGTGGCACGGCGACCAAAGGATATAATTCATTGAGATTGATTTCAATTTCACGGGCATACACTGCATCCTCATCCGCCCAAACACTTTTAATCTCTTCATTTTCGAAATACTCTTGCAGCACTTCATCGGATGGAAAAACAGCATTTTTCGCGCCCATTTCTGAAGCAAGATTGGCCAAGGTCATTCGTTGAGGCACGGTGAGGGTTTTTACGCCATCGCCATGATATTCAATGCTCATATAATCGGCACCACTGGATCCAATCATTCCAATAATCCACAAACTAATGTCTTTCGCAAAAACGCCTTGGGGCAATTCACCATTCAATGTAATTTTGATGCTGTCGGGCACACGAAACCATGTTTCGCCTTGTTTCCACAATCCGGCTGCTTCGGTACGGTCGATGCCTGCAGCAAATGCATTAAAGGCTCCGGCAGTGCAAGTATGGCTATCGCTTCCAACAACAATCATCTCAGGACGAGCGTATTCTGCCATAATTTGATGGCAAATACCCTTCCCTGCATCATGAAATTTTTTGATACCAAATTCTTTTACCAGCTCTCTAATTTTCTGGTAATCGTTGGCCAATTTTGCATTGGTTGGCGGTGCATTATGATCCAAGACAATCAATAATTGATCCGGATTTGCAGGCTTGAGGCCATTCATTTTCTGAAAAGTTCCTGCAATACTGGCCGTATTATCATGGGTTAGCACGATGTCGGGCTTTTTAAAAACAATAGAACCCTTTGGGGCTCCAAAGATTTTTTCTACAAAAGTTTTTCCAGGCATATGTTTTCGTTTTATTTTTTTTATTAAGCCATCAAAATTACTAAGAAATATATTGTGTTTTACTGCGAGATATTATTTGTATTGATTACATGATAGATTGGTTTCAGGTGAAATAGCTTGATAATTAATTCGTTCGGAAACAAACAAAAAAATAGCCCATCTCGATACGGGCTATAAATCCTAAGCTAGCATACTTACTGAGGAGCCTATGGCAAACAATCGAATAATTATTGATCCTGATATGATTTTTTCGATAAAATTTATCTGATAAACGCTTAAAAGACTAAAGCAGGAAAAATAATACACTAGATTGCACATTTTTTTCCACAGTATAATATTGATTTTCAGCATTCCACTATTACCATCAAATATTAATTCAAAATAAATTTAGCCGAATAAGCAAATTGGCAAGATGTTTGGAACTATAAAAATATAATCGTTCTTATCATTGTTGCATACAACATCATTTATAACAGACGGGATTTATCTTAAACGTTCATTTAATTTCTTCAATGTTTTTTTTGCAAAGAGCCTTGAAACTAAAATTTCATTTAGTGTCTCACTTAAAACTAAATATCATGAAAAAGCAAGCAATATTTCTAAGCATCGTATTTCTTTCAACGATTTTATCCATAAAAGCACAGGACATAACAACTGTCACAGCAATGGAAAACAGTTATAGCGAAAACCTTGATTTGGAAGCAGTTGCTTCGATTTTTGGGCAAGCAGAAAACCTGGAGGATTTCGAGATGAAATTGAATGATCCTGAAGCTCAAATTTCTAATCTGGATTTGAATGGAGATGGTCAAGTTGATTATTTAAGGGTTGTAGAAACCTCCGAATACAATACACATTTAGTCACCATACAAGCAGTTGTCGGAAGAGATCTATATCAGGATGTAGCTACGATTGATGTAGAGAAAGACAGTAATGGCGAAACTCAGGTTCAGGTAGTTGGAGATGTATATATGTATGGCCCCGATTACATTATTACTCCTGTTTATGTGCGTCCACCTGTTGTTTTCACTTGGTTTTGGGGTCCTCGATACAACCCATGGCGTTCACCTTATTATTATGGTTATTATCCTACATATTATCGTCCTTGGCGCCCCTATCCCACCCCAAGATACAGATCAAATGTGCATGTACATGTAAATGCACACAACTCCTACCATTACACAAGTGTAAGAAGAAGCAGGACCTCTGTTGCACTTCAAAATAGAAATAGAAGAAATGATTTTGGCGCACAACATCCTGACAGGTCTTATGCAAATCGCAGCGAAAATCCCCGAAACGTGCATAATGGAACACGTGACCGAAACACACAAAATGCAAGGGCAAACGAGGCCGTTGGCGCGAATAAATCCACAGGAAGGCAAGTTGATAAAAATTGGAAACCATCATCTGAAAGTAATCGAAACAGAAGTAATACCAGTAGAAATGCTGCATCTGAAAGCAGAACAAGTACAAATAATAGATCGGTAAGCAGGTCGAGCTCCAATGAGAACAACAGATCGACACAGCAAAATACGAATACAAACAGAAGATCAAGTACTTCGACGGTAACAAGAGATGCAAATAATACTCCTTCAAGGAGCAATGCTACAAGGAATGCCAGCACAACTACCCGAAGCAGCAATACAAACAGAAGCTCAAGCAGTAAGGCTGTAACAAGGGATACCAAGACCACTCCTTCAAGGAGCAATGCTACAAGGAGTAACAGCACAACTACCCGAAGCAGCAATACAAACAGAAGCTCAAGTAGCAAGGCCGCAACTACTCCTTCAAAAAGTGTAAGCAAAGCTGCGTCAAGGAATGCGAGCACAAGTACTAAAAGCAGCAATACAACAAAAGCAACGAAAAAAAGCACTACAACAACGAAAGAACGCAAAAGATAAATTTCCAAAAAAATGACCTTTTCAAAACTCCTTGTCAATAGATTGGCAGGGAGTTTTTTTTGTCAATCTTGCCGAAATAAATCATTATTGAGGTATTAAAATAAATACTTACTCTAATCGAAGCAGAAAAGGGACACTGCATTGTGCTGAGCTTAGTCGAAGTAAGCGAAGCCGAAGTGCCCGCAGGATCTTCACTTCGTTTGATCCCTTGGTCGAAAAGACAGGATTCGTTCGCGAGCAGGCAAAAGGGGCGCGCGGACCTAATAATTTTAAAATAAATATGTCCGCGCGCGCCTTTTGCCTACCAATATTTAAGCCTTTTGTCTTTTCGACTGAGGTCATTATTCTTAAATCCAGTGTTTTATGTTTTTTTTTAATTTAGGACATTCGCTAAATTATCAAAAATGACTGAGGGAGAAATCTAAAACAACATTCATAGAAATATACTGAATTTCATTATTCAGCCTAAGTGCTCAATTGAACACCTCATAGTCATTATTTGCATCTTATAAAAATAAGCCCTTTTCGCCAAAAAAAAATTGACCGTATACTCAGAATACTATCTTTGTTATTTTTTTAACAATAAAATAATCTAAATGAAAAGCTACATCACCAAACTAATGTTAACTGCCATAGTACTTTTTTGTACGATAGGAGCTGCTTTTGCTCAGGAAATCCACAAAACGGATATTTCCACAATACTTGAGATTCAACAATATAATCGCGCAATCCATATCATGGCAATGCTATTGATTGGTTTCGGCTTTTTGATGGTATTTGTAAAAAAATATGGTCGTTCCGCATTAACAGCCACTTTTCTATTGGTGAGCATCTCAATTCCACTTTATATTATGATCCATGGATTAGGCTTTATGGGCGAAGAAAAAGGGGAAATTGAAATGCTAATCCTCGCTGAATTTGGAGCTGCCAGTTTGCTTATTGCTGCCGGCGCTGTTCTCGGGCGCTTAAAAATGTTTCAATATATTATTCTCGGGCTACTCTTTATACCGTTCTATATGTTCAATGAATGGATTATTATTGAGAACGGTTTTGGCATTATAAAAGATGGTTTTGCTGATACAGGCGGATCTATTGTTATTCATGCCTATGGAGCACTCTTCGGATTGGCTGTCGCGATGTCGATGACAACCAAACAAGAACTTGAAAAACCAATTGAAGCGGATGCAACCAGCGACCGTTATTCTGTACTTGGAAGTATGGCTTTATGGGTGTTCTGGCCAAGTTTTTGCGCTGCCCTTGTTCCCCCTGAAGCGATACCCTATACAGTTGTCAATGTCTTTCTCGCTCTATGTGGCTCTACTTTAATTACTTATATCCTTTCCATTTCCATTAGGGGGAAAATCAATATCGCCGATATCGCAAATGCTGCTTTAGCAGGTGGGGTTGCCATTGGATCCACTTGTGATCATGCAAGTCATTCTACAGCAATATTTATTGGCGTTTTGGCCGGTGCAATTGCAACTATTGGTTTTACCATCATCCAAAGCAAACAGCAAAAACTAATTAAATCTGTTGATACTTGCGGCGTTACAAATTTACATGGATTGCCTGGCCTTTTAGGTGGTTTTGCGGCAATTCCTATTGTTGCCGGATTGAATGTTTCCAGCCAGTTATCAGGAATTTTAATCACCATATTTTCTGCCTTGGCATTTGGTTTCTTAACAGGAAAAATCATCTCATTATTCGGACGCAGAAAAGAAGCCTATATTGATGCAGAAGAATTTGAAGATGCTGAATAATATTCATTTCTAATCATAGAACATTTTATGTTGTATTGGGTGTTTTCATTCAAAGTTTGAATGGGAATACCCAATATTTTTTGAGGTCGGTAGATAAATACTTAATTCTCATCTATTCGGGAATATATAGATTTCTCCTCTCCCTGCCGAAAATTCGACATTAAAATGATTCATAATTAGTTATTTAGGCAAAGAATTACAAATTATAATAATCCTTTTCTGAGATGCATATGAATAGCCAAGGATACAAACTAATGGAAAATAATGTAGGGAAACCCCTGTTTTCTAAATGAAAAGCCTATCTTGAGCCACAGAAACACCAAATGAACGAATATGACAACGACAAAATCAGAAATAGAACCATCATTCTACAATATAGACCCGGAACGCCCGGAGCCGATAACTTCCGATCTGGAGCTTGTTGCCTACGATGAATCAATGAATCCCCAAATAGCCATAGATGCTTTGAAGGAAGGATATCCTGTTCTTATAACAGATCTCTATAGCAGCGGCCTTAGGGTTATGAATATCCTAAAAAAGCATCTTAAAAATACCTTTAAAGACCAGTCTTTTCAAGGCCAAAGGGAATACCGTGAAGCTTTTCGGAATCTTTCGCATCGGATTTTATTGAAGATTGATAAGCATAAAATTAAGGTACAAAAAGCGCCAAAAATTGGCTGGTTCGAAATCCTTTATCCGGAAATTGAAACTTTTTTGCTTCCCTTTCCAATAGTACAGGGCTTTAATAGTTCGTGGCAGTGGTACCAAAAAGGAATTTCCATCCCCATACTAAACAGAAAAATACACCCTTGGTACGGCACTTATTTTCCCACGCGCTTCGATCATTTAGGTATTTTTGACCATTGGCTGAAGCATTATAAAGGCGAAAAAAAATCAGCCATAGATATTGGTATTGGTAGCGGCGTACTTTCCTTCCAAATGCTGCAATATGGTTTTGAAAAAATATACGGAACCGATCTCAATCCCAATACAATTATTGGTTTAAATGAGGATAGCGAAAAAAATAAGCTCCAATCGAATTTGGAATTAATCCATGGGGACTTATTTGCCCGACTTGAAGCAAAGACAGAACTGATTGTTTTTAACCCACCATGGCTTCCTGCTGAGCGCGATATGGTAGGGCTCGATAAAGCAATTTATTATGATGGGGATTTATTTCCAGAATTTTTTGATGGGGCGCTTAAACACCTTAAGCCCAATGGAAAAATCGTTTTACTATTCTCCAATCTTGCACAAATTACAGGCCTAAGCGATATCCATCCGATTAAAAAAGAGCTCGAAGAAGGCGGTCGTTTTATGAAAGAGTATTTTGTGCAGAAAAAAGTAAAAGCAGCTTCAAATAAAACCAAACGAAAGCAAACATGGCGCAAAGATGAAATGGTGGAATTGTGGGTTTTAAGAAGAATTGAAGAAAAAGTAGAGACTGAAATTGATCTTTAAAGAGGAGAAATCCGCATTTCTTTCGTTTTAAAAAAAAGCATATTGTAGTGGGGGAATTTCCTGTACAATATGCTTTTTTATTCTGTTTAAATACTATTTGAATATGCATTGAACAGGCTATTTGATTCGTTTTTTCCCTTATAGCGATAGAATTGCAGCGTGATACTTCAATCCAAAGACAATTCATGCACGCAGGACAACAAAACATAAATAATTGTATTATAGAGAGATAGACTTAAGAAAATGATTTGTTTTATTCCTATTTAGGCTTCAGCCCTTATTATTCAGCTGCATTATTCTTCAACATCTGCGCTTTTGGATTTTGCACACACCTCAAACGATGATTATAATAATCGAAGAAATACAGATCGCCATGAACCAATGCGAGTCCTCGGGGCGAATCACAAATCGACTGAGCACCATCTTTATAGCCCTTTTCCCCATTTCCTGCAATCGTCGTTAAAAAGCCATCAGGGCTCAGTAATCTGATGCAATTATTATAGGTGTCGGCGATAAATATACAGCCATCGTCATCAACAATAAGTTCCGTAGGCACAGAGAGTTGTGCAGAGTCTATATGCCCGTCTTTGAAACCCGCCGAATTGCCCTCAGCATCCACACTTCCGGCAATAGTGCAAACAACACCTTCCGGGGATATTTTTCTAATTCTATTATTATTTGCATCTGCTACATAAATATTCCCATACTGATCGACATCCAGGCCACAAGGCGCATTAAAACGCGCTTCAAGACCATTACCATCTTTCCAGCCACCATCATTAAAATAGACATAGGGCTGCCCACCTCCGGCAAGAGTAGAAACCATGCCATCGCTTGTAATTTTGCGTATGCAATGGTTCCAGCAATCCCCCACGTAAATATCACCCTTATGATCTACACAACATGAACGGGGCGCACAGAACATTGCTTCTTCCACCCTACCGTTTTTATATCCGCTGCTATCTATGCCTGCAATCGTATGCACATCGCCATTTGTATCGATTTTCCTTATTTTATTGCCGTCCCAATCGGCTATAAATAGATTCCCTTCATGATCAATACATGCTCCGGCTGGTTCAGAAAAAGTGGCATTTTTTGCAGCAGCATCCGTATTGCCATAAGAGCCCGATCCGGCAAATGTGGATACATTTCCTTGTGGATCAACTTTCCTGATGCAGTTATGATAGGTGTCTGGAATATAGATATTGCCCTCATCATCAGAAGTAATTCCAAAGCATTTACCAAAGGAAGCGTTTAAAGCATTGCCGTCGACAAGGCTATCGATGCCATTTCCCGCAATTGTTATAACAGTTTGTGAATGTGCGTTTTTAAGACAAAAGCACAAAAAAAGACCATAGACTGCCACTAATAATATCTTGTTCATAAGTACTGCAATATTAAGAATAATAGAACAATATAACTATTTTATTGTGTGGTGGTAGTGGTAGAGAAAATTCATGAATTTTCTCTACCACAACCATCATCTCCAAAACTTACTTTATCAGATAAACCACTCCTTTATATGCACGGCCAATACCCTCAAGATCATGCACATTAAGAGTCCAAACGTATGCTCCGTAAGGACATGGTTTCCCATTAAAAGTACCATCCCAACGATTTTCATATTCTGAGCTTTCAAAAACCTGCTCGCCCCATCTGTTGAAAATAAGGAATTTATAATCTCTGGTATCAAAGTATTTGCTGATTGGCCCAAATGTCGCATTCGTATAGCCATCCCTGATAATAATCGCATTTGCTATTTGAAAAATCAGCTCGGGATTGACCCTGATTGTATGCATCACTGTATCGCTACAACCATAATTATCAATTACTTTCAGGCTTACAAGCACATCGCCGGTATCACTAAATACACAGTATGGATGTGAGTTAATCGAATCCAATACGCCATTCATATCCCAAAACACTTGACTGATTACACCATCTGTACCATAAGAAAGGTCGGTAAATGAGACTTTTGAATCCAAAATACTTACCGTAGAAGGGTGATAATCAAAGAGTGCGACAGGTTTTTTATGAACATTCAGGTTTTTGCTCACTTTATTACGGCAATTCTTATCCGAAACAACATCAAGAGTGATACTATATAAACCCGGAAAAAATTCATGATTCGTAAATGGTAATGTGCTTTGTGCAAAACTTTCATCACCAAAATTCCAAGAATAAGATGCAAAAGACTGAGCAGAAGTGTCGTAAAGTGTAATAAATGCCGGATTTCCACAGCCTACTGTATCAGAAAATGCCAATTTAGGATTGGGCTGAGGAAAGACTTCTACAATTTCTGCAATCATATTTTGGCAACCACTATCAGAAACCGTTATCAATTGTGTATGATAACTGCTGTCGTTTCGGAAGACGTGTACCGGATTGAGCTGACTGCTGGTCCATCCATCCCCAAATTCCCATAAATAATTCGCAATGCTGCCCTGACTAATCATCGAGAGATTTTCAAAGTAAGTGCTATCATTTTGGCAAGAATTGGACCAACTAAATGAGGACTGAGGCAGCGGATTGATAAATACTGAAGTGATCAGCGAATCCTTTGTGGAAACGCCATCCATTTCTGCAGAAACAAGCAGTTTCACCTGATAATAGCCGGGCAGACTAAATTGGTGCCAGATGCTATCGCGATGTTCCTGATAAATTAGGGGTTCACCATCATCAAAGCGCCATTCCCATTGCTGAATATGAATGCCTGAGCTGCCTGCAAAAGAATTCTCCCTAAACAAAAGTGAATCATTGGCGCACTTTCTGCCAACAATATTATAGTTCACACCAACACAAGGATACTTCAATACAGTGCTTTGAAGGCTACCGGCACATCCGAAAGAATTTTCAACATAAAGCGAAACCTGATAAACACTATCCTGAGGGCTATATAAATGCCCAGGATTTTGATCGAAACTAATGTTTGGATTTCCGCTGAGGCTATCCCCAAAATTCCATTTCCACAATGCAATATCCCCAGCAGTGTTTATGGTTTTATCGGTGAAAAAGGTCGTATCATAACAAGCCGCAACTGTATGATCAAAAGCGATATGAGGTGTATCCGTTAAGGCAATCAAACCATAAACGGAGTCGACACAAGCCGAAATATCGGTAGCGACTAAAAGCACTTCACGAGGATTAATATCCTCGAGCCATATCGCCACAGAATCTTTTGTTGTAGTGATGGCAGGAATACCGTCTATTAACCATTTCCAGCTTGCCACAGAATCCCCAATTGCATGATTATGAGCATAAAGCCAGGCAGTATCGCCAAGGCAATTTACTTTTGAGCTAAACGAAACAGCAAATTCAGGCAAAATATGAACAGACTGGATTGTTGTATCCACACAGCCCCGAACATCATGCACAATCAGACGCACATCGTAGGAAGTGTCGGTTTTATCGAACACATAATCAGGATTTTGCAAAAAGCTTATATAGTCTTCTTCAAACTCCCAGGTCCAATTTCTCAATTGACTTTCAACACCATAGGATGAATCGGAGAAAAACACCATTCCATCATCACAATAGGTATTTGAATAATTAAAATAAGCCACCGGTGGTGTATATACCTGCACATGCTTTGAATAGCTATTTGCACAGCCATAAGCATCTTCGGCATTTAGATGGACGATATAATCTCCCGCTTGCAAATATTGATACAGTGTATCTTGTGCTAAAGAAAATCCAAGGGTATCGCCAAAATCCCATTGCCAATGAAGGATTTCATCATCAGAGATTCCGCTAAAATGCGTTGGAAAACCAAAACAAGATGTGTCGGCGACGAAATCAATCTCGGGCAAATAACGAACAAAAACATCCTTAGAAACCACAGCTTCGCACAGATTAGAATCCCCTGCCATCAGGCTTACGCTAAATACGCCACCAGAACCAAATATATGCGTCGGATCCGCTGCATCTGCTGTATGACCGTCGCCAAAGTCCCAGTACCAGTTGTTGATGCCTGAACTGCTCAATGTACTACTATTGAAATGGGTTGTATCGCCAAAACAAACCGTATCGAAATCGAAATCCAGTACAGGCAATGGGAAAACTTGAATGCTCTGACTCACGGTATCATTACATCCACCACTATTGGTTACAATCAACTGAACATTGTATTGCCCAGAGTTTTCAAAGATATGTGATGGATTTTGCAAATGGGATGAATCATTATCGCCAAAGAGCCACAGCCAGCTTTGTAGGTTTCCTGATGTTGAAGATAAATCGGTAAACAGGAATGCACCTCTGGAACAGGGTTTTTCTGCCTCATAGGTAAATGCTGCCGAAGGCATTCCTTGAAGAAATACTTCCTGAACAATACTATCCGAGCAGCCATGCAAATCCTTACTAATCAATTGAACCACAAAACTACTATCTGTCGTAATATTATAATCATGAACAGGATTCTGTTCTGTCGATGTTGTTCCATCACCAAAATCCCACTGCCATTCAGAGATTTCGCTATTGATTGAGCTTGAGAGATCATAAAAAGACACATCTTCATAAGCGCAACCTGCATCCCAATTAAAATTGGCCGAAGGAATATTGCGAATAAATACGCTTTGTACGATTTCATCAAAACAACCATTGGCATTTTCGACCACAAGCAAGACATAATAAGTCCCGGGATGCGCATACACATGATATGGGTTTTGTAGGTGTGATGTATCAGAACTCCCCGATGATGGCTCACCAAAATACCAAGTCCAACTGATTAAATCGCCTGAAGTTGATGTACTGGCATCAGTAAACCAAATTGTATCGCCCAAGCATAAAGAATCTGAGGAAGCAATAAAATCGGCCTGGGGCAATTCGCGCACAAGCACCTGATGTTCACTTGTATCATAGCAGCCATTATAATCCCCGACAACCAATTCCACTGTATAAGTGCCCGGATTTTCGTACACATGGGGCGGATTCTGGATATTCAGTGTATCTGAACCATCGCCAAAACTCCAATGGCGGTAAACAATCCATGATGCCGCTGTATGGGAAGTGTCGATAAAGCTTGTGGGCATTCCCAAACAAACTGTATCAAAAATAAAACCGGATTGAGGAGCCTCTCCAACAAATATTGGCGCCATTACTGAGTCTATGCAACCAGCAGTATTAGCAACCCTAAGCCAAACCTCATAAGTACCCGAACTATTATACAAATGCTCCGGATTTTGTTCCGTAGAGAAATCACCATCGCCAAAATGCCACATCCAATCTATAATTGGGGAATTGCCTGCAAGGCTTTGGTCTGTAAACTGAACAAAAGACCCATTGCATACACTATCATTACTGGAGAACAGGGCTTCCGGACGATCTGCGACTTCTATATTACGCATAATTTGATTAGTACAACCCAGATAATTGGTGATTTGTAAGACCACCTGATGTGTTCCGGGATCGCTAAACTGATGTGCCGCATACTGTCCGTATCCGCTATCACCATCGCCAAAATCCCATTGCCAATTATTAATCTGCGGACTATTTGAGATGCCTGCAAAATGAGTACTATCACCAAAACAAACGGTATCAAATGTGAAATTAACGCTTGGTAATGGCTCAAAATATACATTCTGAACAATGGTATCGGAACAGCCTGAGGAAGAGGTCGCAATCAAACGGACATCATAAGAACCCTCTTGCGTAAATATATGCCAGGGATTTTGCAGTGTGGATACATTAAATGCACCCGATGTTGGATCATCAAAATCCCAATGCCAATAGATTATTTCCTCTTGACCTGTGGATGCATCGAAGAAAAACAGTGTATCACAATTATTTGTGTTTACATTAAAAGCGGCATTGGGTTGCTGGTTTACAGTAATTGTCATTGTAGTATCATGCACGCAATGATTACTGTCTTCAACCATTAGACTTACAAAATAACTGCCCGGCTGAATATAGAAATGCACCGGATTTTCCACTGAACTATTTATTCCATCGCCAAAATCCCATTGATATGCAATGAGTGGCGTTGTTCCAAAACCATGAGATAGATTTGTGAAGCTTACGCTGTCGTAGCTGCATAATGGTGTATTTGTGCTAAAATCAGCTTGCGGTGGATAATGGATGGTAATATACTTCTGCATGATATCAACACAGCCATTATAATCAGTAACTGTAAGGCTTACGCCATAATATCCTGCTGAAGGAAAAATATGGGATGGATTGGGAATATTGGAAGTGCTGCCATCTCCAAAGTCCCAAAAATAGCTAATAATATTCCCTGATGCCGATGAAGCCATCTCCATAAAATAGGTAGGATTGCCATAACAAACCGAATCATAAACAAAATCAGAAATTGGTTTAATAATTTCAAGGCTTTGCACAATAGTGTCTTGGCAAGCATTGCCTGATGTTACGATCAAAGTAATACTGTATATGCCTTCATCTGCAAAAACATGCACAGGATTCTGTGAAGTGGCATGATTGTTCCAACCCGAAGCCGGATCCCCAAAATCCCAATACCAACTTACGATGCTGTCGTTATTTGCAATCGAATAATCTGTAAATTGAACAGAATCGCAATGAAAAACACTGTAGCTAAAGTTTGCCGAGGGCGATTCATTAATCAAAATATTCTGCGTGACAGAACCGCTGCAACCCAAGGTATCTGTTACCATTAGGTCGATTTGTTTTTGACCCGCAGTGCTAAAAAGATGTGCAGGATTCTGTTCGTTTGAGAATTCCCCATCGCCAAAGCTCCATAACCATTGATCAATTGGATGTCCATTTGGATCAACAGATTGATCTAAAAAGCGGGTTGAATCGCCAAAACAATTTGGAAGCTGTAGTTCAAAAGCAGCAATTGGTAGAGGAGCAATTTCCAAATTCTTATTTGCAATTGCGGTACATCCTGATAAGGTTGTTAGGCTTAGACTCACCCCATATATTCCATTTTGAGTATAAATATGTACAGGATTCTTTTCCAAGGATGAAGAACCATCCCCAAAATTCCAATTCCATGATACAATACTATCGTTATTTGCAAAAGAGAAATTTTGGAAATAAACGCTATCACCGATACAGGATGTTTCTGCCTCAAAATCAGCAATAGGCGCTTCATGGATCTGAATTGTTTTATAGATTTCCTGATAGCAGCCATTGGCATTAAGCACTCCAAGTTTAATGTCGTAATTGCCTGTATTCACAAATATATGTCCGGGGTTTTGAAGGCTTGATTGATTGTATGCCCCCGAAAGTGGATCATCAAAATCCCAGAACCATTGGGTGATATTCGCTCCAAGTCCATTGGATAAATCCGTGAAATTGGTTTCCTGTCCGGAGCAAGGGCTACTGTATGTGAAATCGGGTTCCGGCAGTGCGTATATGCTGATCACAGAATCGTAGGTATTGGCACAGCCTACTGAATCCCATGCCGTAAGGCTTACCAAATAATTTCCCGGGGCAGAGTAGATATGCTGCATCTGGAAAAGTGTATCGGTAGAACCATCCCCAAATTCCCACAACCAATGCGCTATTGGATGATAAGGACTATAAGGCTGGCTTGTATTGACAAAGGATATCGCTTCCCCGCTGCAGTCTGAAACAGCTGTAAATGCTGCCTTTGGAACAGGTTTTACAAAAACCTCTCGAATCAAGGTATCCAAACAGCCTGCCGAATTTTCCACAATAAGTTGCACATCATAAACGCCAATTTTCGAGAAGATATGCGCAGGGTTCTGAAGTGTTGACAGGTTTTGGGAACCACTGGCTGTATCGCCAAAATTCCAATACCAATGCTCAATCAAACCTTCTGCTGTGCTTGACAAATCATAAAACTGACTGAGGCTTCCGGCACAAACAGTATCGAAACTAAAATCGGCCAAAGGCTGAATATTGAATAATATTTCTTGCTCAACACTGTCGATACAACCATTTGCATCTGTAACTTCTAGGCGAACAGTATAGGGTTGATTTAGTGTAAAATAATGTCCCGGGTTTTGCAAAGCTGAATAATTGTATGTGCCTGAGGCAGTATCGCCAAAATCCCAATACCAAGAAGTTACATCCGTATTAATCGCCGATGAAGCATCACTAAACCAAACAGTATCATGATAGCATGATGGATTATAGGTAAATGCTGCAGATGGAGCATGATGCACGGAAATATTTCTATTAACACTTTCAGTACAATTTCCCGTATCCGTAACAGTTAGCTGAACATTATAAACGCCGGGCAAATCATAAATATGTGTCGGATTATGTCCCGTACCACTATTACCATCGCCAAAATCCCAGGAACGATTTGCAATAACAACCGCCGGATTAAAGGCTGTATCATAGAAATGAGTCGCAAAACCCACACAAGCTGTATCTGCATAAAAATCAGCTTGTATCGCAGGGTTCACATAAACTGCTTTGATAATGGAATCATAACAGCCATTATCGTTCACAATCCGGAGTTTCACCATAAAAGTATCAATGCGATCGTAGGCGTGATAGGTATTGTAGCCATATGCGTATGTGCTGTCGCCAAAATCCCAGAAATAATCCAGTATCGTAAAACCATTGGGGTTCGATTGATTGATAAAATGCACCATATTGCCAAAGCAATTTTGTTCGATATCGAAATCCGCAAGGGAAATTGAATCAACAAAGACCTGTATGATTGTATCGTTCTGGCAGCCATTTTCATCGATCAAGCTAAGCTGCACAGGATTGAAACCCCAATCCGGTAAGGTATGGGCAGGGTTTTGCAATGAAGATGTGCCATTGCCAAAATCCCAAAACCAGGAAACAATTCCGGCGCCATTTGTTGTATATGATAAATCATTAAAGCTTGTTGGCGTTCCATAACAAACTGTATCCCAAGTAAATAAAGGATGAGCAATTTGCCGCACAAATGCTTCATGGGAAATAGTATCACGGCAACCTTTACTGCTTTCAACAATTAATTGAGGATAAAAAGCACCCGGATGACTGTAAGCATGCGATGGATTTTGCTGTAAGGACGTATCTGCATTGCCTGTAGAAGGATCGTTAAAGGTCCATATCCAATTGGTGATGGGGCTTCCGTGATATACAGATAAATCAGTAAAAACAGCATTCATTTTAAAGCAACTCGTATCCACACTAAATTCGGCTTCGGGCAATGAATCAATATGAACGGAAATAGTTGTGTCATCGGAACAGCCAAAGGCATCAGTAACCATCAAATGAACCGGATAATCACCACCTTCTTCCGAGAAAAGGTGCATTGGATTCTGTGCATCGGAATGGTTTAAAGCGCCTGTAGTAGGATCTGAAAAATCCCAACTCCAGCCGGTAAGTGGAAATTCTGATGTGTCTGATAGATCAATAAAAGAGGTATAATCCTGATAACAGCTATTTTGATAATCGAAAGAAGCCTGAGGCAGACCATGAACAACTACTGATGTATCTTTCCAGTTTTCTGCTCCGGTATTCAATCGCAAAAACAAACGAACCTGATACTCGCCGGAATGCGCATATAAATGCTCCGGATTTTCCAGATGCGAGCTGTCTGCCGCTCCACTTCCAGGGTCACCAAAACTCCATAAACGATAGACTACTTGAGTACCTGCAGGCAAAATACTTTCATCCCAGAAATGGGTACTATTCCCGAGACATACATTTTCTGCTGTAATATGGATTTCCGGCAATGGATAAACAGAGACATTCATAAAAATCGTATCAGAACAGCCAATAATGTTTGTTGCAACCAACATAACGGTTTTTATGCCTGGTGTTTGATAGGTGTGCACAGGATGTCTTACTGTTGATGTATTCCCATCGCCAAAATCCCAAAACCAAGCACCCACAGGTTTGCCATGAGGGATAGTCGTATTCGTGAAATATATAGGCTCAAAAACCGGTGCAGGAACATAAGTGAAAGATGGTTCCGGCAAGCTATCCACACAAATATTCTGGCTTATTGTATCGAGGCAGCCGTAAATATCGCTTACAATCAAGCGGTTGCTTTGACAGCCTTCATAGCCTAAAATAATGGATGGGTTTTGCTCGACACTTGACTGTGCATCGGCAAACAGCCAATTCCAGCTTTGAATTGTACCATTGGGCGTGCTGCTCAAATCGCTCAACCGCGTTGCTGTTTCATAACAAACCGTATCGCTTGTAAATGCTGCAATTGGAAGCGAATGAACGAAAACCGCATGCTCAATGGTATCGTAACTACCCAAGATGTCGGTAACAATTAGGCGCACATTAAATGTGTCTGCCATTGCATAAAGATGCTCCGGATTTTGAATATTGGAAACACCGCCATCACCAAAGTCCCATTGCCAGGAAACAATAGCACCGGAAGGACTGCTGCTCAAATCATAGAAATGCGTTGTAAGTCCGAAGCAAGCTGTATCGAAAGTGAATTCAGGTGTTGGAAGTGGATGGACAATTACATTGTTATTGCACCAGCTGCTTTGGCAATTGTGCTCGTTTTGCACTTCAAGGCAAACAGTATAGGTTCCCGGATTTTCATAAATATGCTCAGGATTCTGCTCGGTGGAGGTCGTGCCATCACCAAAATCCCAATGCCAGCTAATCAACGAGCTTGCATGGGCCTGACTTTGATCGGTAAATACCGTTGGCAACGCATTTTGTACTGTGGTATGTGCAAAAAGTGCTTCGGGCAAACTATCCACACAAATATTCTGGCTTATTGTATCGAGGCAGCCGTAAATATCGCTTACAATCAAGCGGTTGCTTTGACAGCCTTCATAGCCTAAAATAATGGATGGGTTTTGCTCGACACTTGACTGTGCATCGGCAAACAGCCAATTCCAGCTTTGAATTGTACCATTGGGCGTGCTGCTCAAATCGCTCAACCGCGTTGCTGTTTCATAACAAACCGTATCGCTTGTAAATGCTGCAATTGGAAGCGAATGAACGAAAACCGCATGCTCAATGGTATCGTAACTACCCAAGATGTCGGTAACAATTAGGCGCACATTAAATGTGTCTGCCATTGCATAAAGATGCTCCGGATTTTGAATATTGGAAACACCGCCATCACCAAAGTCCCATTGCCAGGAAACAATAGCACCGGAAGGACTGCTGCTCAAATCATAGAAATGCGTTGTAAGTCCGAAGCAAGCTGTATCGAAAGTGAATTCAGGTGTTGGAAGTGGATGGACAATTACATTGTTATTGCACCAGCTGCTTTGGCAATTGTGCTCGTTTTGCACTTCAAGGCAAACAGTATAGGTTCCCGGATTTTCATAAATATGCTCAGGATTCTGCTCGGTGGAGGTCGTGCCATCACCAAAATCCCAATGCCAGCTAATCAACGAGCTTGCATGGGCCTGACTTTGATCGGTAAATACCGTTGGCAACGCATTTTGTACTGTGGTATGTGCAAAAAGTGCTTCGGGCAAACTATCCACACAAATATTCTGGCTTATTGTATCGAGGCAGCCGTAAATATCGCTTACAATCAAGCGGTTGCTTTGACAGCCTTCATAGCCTAAAATAATGGACGGGTTTTGCTCGACACTTGACTGACCATCGACAAACAGCCAATTCCAGCTTTGAATTGTACCATTGGGCGTGCTGCTCAAATCGCTCAACTGCGTTGCTGTTTCGTGGCAAACCGTATCGCTTGAAAATGCTGCAATTGGAAGCGAATGAACAAAAACCTCATGCTCAATGGTATCGTAACTACCCAAGATGTCGGTAACAATTAGGCGCACATTAAATGTGTCTGCCATTGCATAAAGATGCTCCGGATTTTGAATATTGGAAACACCGCCATCACCAAAGTCCCATTGCCAGGAAACAATAGCGCCGGAAGGACTACTGCTCAAATCATAAAAATGCGTTGTAAGTCCGAAGCAAGCTGTATCGAAAGTGAATTCAGGGGTTGGAAGTGGATGGACAATTACATTGTTATTGCACCAGCTGCTTTGGCAATTGTGCTCGTTTTGCACTTCAAGGCAAACAGTATAGGTTCCCGGATTTTCATAAATATGCTCAGGATTCTGCTCGGTGGAGGTCGTGCCATCACCAAAATCCCAATGCCAGCTAATCAACGAGCTTGCATGGGCCTGACTTTGATCGGTAAATACCGTTGGCAACGCATTTTGTACTGTGGTATGTGCAAAAAGTGCTTCGGGCAAACTATCCACACAAATATTCTGGCTTATTGTATCGAGGCAGCCGTAAATATCGCTTACAATCAGACGGTTGCTTTGACAGCCTTCATAGCCTAAAATAATGGATGGGTTTTGCTCGACACTTGACTGAGCATCAGCAAACAGCCAATTCCAGCTTTGAATTGTACCATTGGGCGTGCTGCTCAAATCGCTCAACTGCGTTGCTGTTTCATAACAAACCGTATCGCTTGTAAATGCTGCAATTGGAAGCGAATGAACAAAAACCGCATGCTCAATAGTATCGTAACTACCCAAGATGTCGGTAACAATCAGGCGCACATTAAATGTGTCTGCCATTGCATAAAGATGCTCCGGATTTTGAATATTGGAAACACCGCCATCACCAAAGTCCCATTGCCAGGAAGCAATAGCACCGGAAGGACTGCTACTCAAATCATAGAAATGCGTTGAAAGTCCAAAGCAAGCTGTATCGAAAGTGAATTGTGGTATGGGAACAGGAAAAACATCCACATCCTGACAAAGCACATCCGTACAAGCGTTTGAATTGGTAACACTCAAGCATACATTATAAGTTCCGGAAAAAAGAAACATATGATTCGGATTTTGAAGGTTTGAAGTAGTTCCATCGCCAAAATCCCAATGCCAATTAGTGATAGCGGACGCATTTGGCAGGGAAAAATCACTAAATTGTGTTGGAATGCCCACTTGATTTGCCGTTGCAGAAAAAGCAACATCAGGAAGCTTATAAACCTCAACATTTTTCGCTACAGAATCACGGCAACCGTTTAGATCCGTAACAATTAATTTAGTACTCAAAGCGCCTTCATAATTCAAAATCACAGAAGGATTTTGAGCGGCAGATGTTTGACCATCTCCAAAAGTCCAAAAGCGTGATTGGGGTGAACTAACGAAATAAACGGAAGTATCTGCAAATGCCGTAGGAGATCCAAAACAAACCGTATCGTGCATAAAGCCTGCACTCGGATTTGGATAAACATCTACGCTATAATCATTTGTGTCTCCTTGGCAATAATTTGTATAAGGAACAATACGATATAAAGCAGCAGCAGTGTTCTGACCTGCATTTTCCAATCTTTGGGCAATAGCATTCCCTGAACCATTATTGCCACCACTGATATTGGCTTCAGGTTCATATAAATAGTTGAAATTCGTATTGTTCACATTCGAATTCAAATGAATGATTGCTGAATCGCCACTACAAATCCCTAAAGTAGGCGGATTATAGACCACATCGGGAAGCGCATGAATATAAACGGTAAAATCCTGAGCAGCACCACTGCATCCATTATTATACGGACTAACATGATAAGTTACATAGGCCGTTTCGTAGCAAGAATTGGATAATTGCTGCTGAATAATGCTTCCATTTCCATCGCTATGCCCTGTAATGCATGATGAAGAAGCCGTAGCTGTCCATTGAAAATCAGCATTGACATTTGCAAGAAGTTGCAGGCTAAAGATATCCCCCGAACATTGGTTAAAGCTAAAAACCGTATTTGTGATTATGGGAGCCGGTTGCACAAAAACAGAAATATGTTCCATTGGGCCAACACAACCATTGGATTGAGGCCTTATATGATAAACGACTTCTTCCACATCGGTGCCGCTATTTATAAGCACATCATCGATAACCGTTTGGAGGCTATCTGCGACCGCACCGCTTATTGTTGGAGGAGCAGTTACTGTCCAATAAAATGTAGTGTTTTCCACGAGGGAAGAAAGCGTAATGGAAACAGCTTCATTGGAACAAATAGAATCGTGGGCGAGATCTGCCTGCAGGTTCGGAATTGGATGAACCAATGTATAATAATAATCCGGTGGAGCAGGGCAACTGATGCCATTGGTCATAGAAGCAACTATCTCATAAATAACTGTATCCGTTTCAAAACCATTGTTTGTAATAATTTCTGCGGGTAGGTAATTGGTATTTCCAGACCAAGTAGGTAGACTGATATTTAGGGAAGTAGCCGTAGCTGTCCAAGAATAGCTTACCTCACCAATATTGGATTGCAAATCGACCTGAGCACTTTGCTCCCCGGAACATAGTTCCTGCTGCATAGGAAGTGTCGTAATCTGAGGCAATGGATTCACATAAACCAGATGATGCATATTCTCTCCGGAACACGTATTAAAAATTGGCGTGATAGTATAGTCAACATATTGCTGCGTCAGGCCTGTATTGTTCAGGATATGAATCGGTAGATGGTTTCCTGTTTGATTATAAAGCACTCCGGAAAGCTGTGTCGAAGAAGGGACTCCCGAATATTCATAAACAGTACCCGGAACATTGGCGCTAAAATTAACCTCAACCGTTGTGTTTCCTGAGCAAATGAGCTGATCGCTAAAACCAAGGCTTCCAATCGGTCTGGGGTTTACAAGAACAGGATATTCAAACTCCGGGCCACTACATCCATTTGCCGTTGCCAGAACTGTATAAACAGCATTTGCAGGATATAAAACACTATTAATCAACGAATCTTCGATAAGAGCACCTTGTTCTGAACCTGACGAAAAATCCCCATTTATTCCAGGGTCATAATTTGCAGTCCATTGAAATACGGAACCTGCAACCTCAGAACTTAGCTGAATTTCTGTGATATCTCCCGAGCAAACGGAAAGATTTAGGGGGTTAAATGCAACATCAGGCAAAGGCTTTACGGTAACCTGATAATTCTGAACCACACCGGAACAGCCGTAAGCAGTAGGTGTAATAGCATAGCTAACAGTATGATCCACAACATCATGATTCACCAGAACCTGATCAATTAGAGAACCACAATCATTACTAAAGCCTTCTACAAGCGCACTGCTGCAAGAAGCCGACCAACAAAATGTTGCATTATTCACATTTGCTGAGAGTTGAACATTGGTTGAGAGACCCGAACAAATAGACTTATGGAAAGGCGGATTATCGAGATAAACAGCGGGATTGACCTGTACTTGCACCTCAATAACAGAGCTACTACAGCCTTCAACATTTCCATAAACCATATAGGAAACGGTTTGTGGGCTATCGCTTAAATTATGCAAATTCTGCACAATTGAAGCACCTGATCCGTTTTCAGCGCCTTCAATACTTGCGGGAGCAACTACGGTCCAATAATATTCTGTGCCATTTACAGTGCTTTGCAAGGCAATATTTGTTGTGTCGCCGGAACATAATACCTGAAAAGCAGGGATTGCTGATATTTGTGGCGCAGGATGAACAATCATTAGATAATAAGCTGTATCACCCGGACAGCTCATGCTCATTGTTACACGCGGAACGATGCGATATATTACCGTATCTGTTTCATTATTGCTATTCACAACAGTCATGGGCGGGATATTCCCATTCCCCTGAGGCGTATAACCACTGCAAAAGCCATTCGGATTTATGGCCGTCCAGCTGAAAGCTGTTCCTTGTATTGTGCTGTTGAGCAATACTTGTGTTGATGTATTTCCTGAACAAAATTCCTGCTCCATTGGATCCAAAACGAGCTCAGGACGGGGAACAACATCAATATGATGAATGATCGAATCACCAAGACAGCCATTGCTTATGGTGCTGATTGTATAGTTCACATATTCTTGCTGCACTGTAGGGTTAAAGATTTGATGGGGCGGGATATTATCTCCCGACATCATATTCTGAAAATAACCGCTCAGCTCATCGGAAGAAGCCGTACCACTCCAATGGAATTCCGTGCCTGCAACATTACTGGAAAGTTCTACTTCCGTAGTAAATGAACCGGAACAAATGGTTTGACCAAGCTCATTGATACTAATACCTGGCCTTGGTTTCACCAAAACAGTATAATCCTCAGGCGGACCGGGACATCCATTCATTAATGCCTGAACATGGTAAATAATATTCCCTGAAACATTATTATTATTGATAAGAAGTTGCTGAATATTTAACCCACTTCCTGAACTTGCTCCGGACAATCCCGACGGACTGCTCACCGTCCATTCAAAATTCACATTATTGCTTGAAGATGACAGATGAATATCGGTCGTTTCACCCGAACACAATATTGTTTGCTCGGGAACAAAATCTACTTCCGGGCTTGGATTTACATAAATTGTAATTTCAAAGGCCGGCCCAGAACAGGAGTTTGCCGTTGCAAGCACAGTATAGGTAACCCATTGCATTTGCGTACTTCCATTAATCAACACATCCTGAATAAGGCTGCCTTGCTGTATATTTGGCGTATAACCGGATATGTTTCCTGATGATGGGTTTGCCTGCCATTCAAAAACAGCACCCTCCACATTCGATTGAAGGCTGATATTCGTTGTCTCACCCGAACATACACTATCACTAGAGGCATTCAGCACAAGAGGAACCGGCATCACATATACACTGGCAGAAAATTCTTCTCCGGTACAACCTGATTTTTCCGGACTGATGTGATAGCTTACTAACTCAATATCATTACCAATATTGACCGGTTTCTGACGAATAAAACGAGCATTTCCAGAAGCAACATTTAGAATATTTGAAGAATGGCTTACATTCCAAGAGAAATCCACATCGGATATTGGCGACGATAAAGCAATAAAAACCGAATCATTGGAACAAGTCTCCTGACTCGATGGAGTGGCTTCACCAGTCACTGTTGGATAGACTAAAATACTGTATTCTTCCGTAGGACCGGAACAGCTATAAGCACTTCCATTATAAGGGGTTACATTATAAACAAGTGTTTTGGGCTGAAGCGTAGTATTTGTAACCGCCATTGATGGGAGATTTCCGCTTCCGGAATTAATATAATTGCTTAATCCTGTTGGAGCTACACTCACTTCCCACTGTACATTGGCGGCAACATCTGTCTCAAAAACAACCTCTTCGGTACTGGCTCCATTGCAAATATTTTGGCTCATTGATGCATTAATCAGATGAACCACAGGACTTACATAAATCTTATGTATAAAATCATCTCCACTACATTCCCCCAATGATGGTGTAACCACATAACTAACATAAGCTTGCTGGGTGCCTGTATTTTGGATATGATGCGCCGGGATAGTCGATGTATTTTGTTGATTTGCATAATAACCCTGTAAAATCCCGGGAACGGATGCTGTTCCTTGCCAAACATAACTCAATCCTGCAACATTGCTTTCAAATACAACCTCCTGACTTATTCCATCGCTGCAAATGTATTGAGGGTTTTGAGGATTTGCCCATGCTTCAGGCTCAGGTTGAACACTTATTAGAATGATAGAAGTGTCGCTATAGCAATTGCCTTCTTTAGCATAGATAAGATATTGCACATCTTGCTCCACAAAAGCCGTATTATGCAGCTGCTGATGAATCTGGGTGCCCCCGATGGAGTTTCCGTTCGAATAGCCACTCACCGAAGCAGAAGCACTGACTTCCCAAAAAATCTGTGGATTTCCAAAATTTGCTGTTACATCAATTTCGGTAAAATCATTATTACAAATCTCCGTGATATTAGCAGTAACTGAAATATCCGGCAAAGGAGCGACTTCTACCTGAAAATCCTTGCTATTTCCCGTGCAAGATGAAGAAATTGGCGTTACGGTATACACAACATTTCCATCTATTTGTTCTTCATTTAGCAATTGATCATTAATCGGATTTTCTGATCCATTCGGACTAATCCCATCAATAAAATTTCCGCCAATTTGAGTACCGGTCCATGCATAAGTAGTATTTTCCCTGCTCGATTGCAGCACAATATTTGTGAACGATCCGGAACAAATTGTTTTACTCAAATTCGTATTTGTAATTCTCGGAAGAGGAGTTACTGTAATCGGAATGCTTAGCGTATTTCCAACACAACCCTGATATTCAGGAGTTACAATATAATTAAATGTTTTTACAAGATCTGTTGTGTTTTCCGGGTTTTGCTGAATCTGATTTCCAGTACCTCCACTGATGTTTGTAATACCGGAAGTGTTTGCTGTAGTCCAGCTATATTGACAAACCGCAGTAAGGTTGCTGCTTAGGGTCAATTGGGTTTGATCGCCGGAGCATATCTGATCCGAAGCCGGTGTTGAAGAAGCTATTGGCACAGCTTTAATCAATATTTTCAAAAACGTTGCCTCTCCTGCACAATTATTTGCCTCAGGAACAATACTATAAACAATACTGTCTGCCACTATTCCACTATTTATTAAAGTCTGAGGGGGAATAGAACCATTTCCAGAATCTTGGTAGCCACTAATGGAGGCTCCTGCATAAGCAATCGACCAGCTAAAGCTAGCTGCATTGACATTAGATTGAGGGATAAACAACTGACTTTGCCCACCGGAACAAATGCTTTGAGACAAGTCTGCGGCTGGATTTGTGATTTCAGGCAATGGGTCAACAAAAACGCTATGAATTATGGTATTTCCATCACATCCTGCATAATTGGGTGTAATATGATAAAAAACACTTTGACGGATATCGCTGTGGTTTTCTAATGCATCGCCATAGATAAAACTTCCATTTCCATTCGAATATCCATTTACATCGGAAGAACTTGCTGTGCATGTCCAGCTAAAATTTGTTCCTGCAACATCTGCACTCAAAAAAGCAGTATCCATATTGTTTCCGGAGCACAAAAGCTGATTTGCTGGAGTCACACTTGCATTAGGAACAGGATTTACAATCACATTTGCAGCGATTTCCGCACTGATGCATCCTCCATATTCTGTCCAGCAATAATAAGTTACAGTTTGCGGCAATAAACTGGAATTGGTCAGGCTTTGCTCGATAATGCCCCCTACTCCACCGCTGGCTCCCTGAATAGCTGAAGCAGGATATTCAACACGCCATTTTTTTGCTGCTCCACTTACGGATGAGCTAAGTATAATGTAGGTACTTTCGCCCGAACAAAGCACACTATTGGCAGGCTGAACCTGAATATCAGGAACAGGATCAACAAAAACCTGATAAACGGAGCTTGTACCTTCACATTCGTTGGCTGTAGGAGTGATTGAATAGGATGCTGTTTTTGTACTAAAAGTCAGATTTGTCAACACATCATTTATCGTTGAACTATTCCCTGCAGGGCTAATCCCGTTGATTCCTCCTGCGGGGGCATTCCCGGTCCATGACCAGGTTGTTGTTCCAGCGCCAAGGTTTGATTGCAGTTGTATTTGGGTTTGCTCACCCGAGCAGATTGTTTTTTCCAAGGGATTATTCGTAAGATGAACAAGCGGATAAACTTGTACAGGAACCTGTAAAACATTTCCAGAACAACCGTTAAAGCTTGGCGTAACCTGATAAATAACCGATTGATTTGTATTGCTGTTATTACTCAAAATTTGCGCAATAATGCTTTTGTCTGTTTCTTCATAAGCCCCAAGGCTATTTGCTGCAACAGTCCAGCTATATGATGCTTGTCCCGGATGTGTCGTTGAGCTTAGCTGTATGGATGTTGAAGTGCCGGGGCAAATCTGTTGGGTAACAGGACTAGCCTGAACATCCGGAATGGATTTAATAATTCGATAATAATAAAAATCCGGCCCGAGGCAATTTTCCCCATCAGTGCGCACTGCATGAATTCTATAAACGACCGAATCTGCTTGATTGGTGGGATTAAAGAGTGTTTCTTCTGGCAATTGACCTATGCCACTCATCTGGCTTACGCCTAAGGAACCGCCATCTATTACTTCCCAGTGAATCACTGTATTATTTATGTTTGCGCTTAGCAAGACCGTCGGGAAAAGCATTCCTGAACAGGCTTCCTGCTTAGAAGGCGAATTGGTAATCAATGGCAATGGCTCAATAGAAAAAGAGTAATCGAAAGAACTTCCAATACAGCCCGAAGCTGAAGGCACAATGGTGTAGGTCAATACTCCTGTGCTACTACCGCTAACACTCAGTTGTTGTGCAGGAATAAAATCCGTACTTCCGTTTTGCTGTTCATAAACAGGTGAGGATACTGTATTGCTGACCTGCCAGTTATAGCTGGTACCATTTACATCTGAAGAAAAAACAACCTCCTCACTTTGCTGGCCTGAGCAGATGCTTTGGGGCGATGAAACAGATGTTGTACTTACACCTGCTTCAGGGATTGGCCTGACAATAACCTGAGTGCTTTGCGTTTCCGAAATACAGCCATCTTTTATTGCATAAATTGTATAAGTCACCGTCTTAGGCTCATTCAGGTTGTTGATAAGATTTTGCTCAATCACATTTGCAAGACCAATATAATCCTGATTTCCGGAAACACCTGCAATAGCCTCGGTTTCAACATAAAATTCTGCTCCTTCCGGTGCCGAATACATCTCGATCCATGTTTCTGTACCACTACAAATATCAGTACGTGTATTGCTAATACTGATTTGTGGAATTGGTTTTACATAAACAGTAAGTTGCTCTGTGACACCATAACAAGCGCCTGTTATAGGCTCTATATCATAAATAATATAGCCCATATTTGTAGAGGAATTTGTATAGTTTTCTTCTATAGAAGTCCCACTCCCCGAAAGCGCAAAGTCTGAAATATTCGGCGATGAACTACGGACTGTCCACTCAAAACTTACTGCGGGAGTATTTCCAATAAATGTTATTGAATAATCTGCACCGGAACAAACAGAGTCGATCAAATCCGAATTTTCCAAAGCAGGGATGGGTTGTACATGAACCATTGCTTCGCTTGTATCCCCTTCACATCCATTTGCCTCCGGAATTATTTTATAAAGAATACCAGCGATTACATCACTATTGTTTACAGGCTGCTGGTTAATCAAGCTGCCGCTTCCTGCTGATGTATTTTCAATGCCGGGGTCATTTATGGGAAAATAGGAAAATGAAGTCTGCCCGGGAAGTGATGATGTTAAAGAAATATTCGTAAAATCTCCAGAGCAAATAGTCTGCTCCTGTGGATCGGGGCTGGCAATAGGCAAAGCCTGAACTTCAAAAGTAATGGAAGTGGAACTAATGCCACATTCATTTCCTGCCGAAAGGCTTATGGTGTATATGCCAGCCTGATCATAAATAATAGTTCCGGGAATTTCAGAACCGGATGATGCAGGGCTGCCTCCGGGGAATTGCCACAAAAAATAGTTCATCGACCCACCACAGGCATTAATTGTTGCCAATGGGTTTACACTTGCACTACCGCAATATGAATCAGCAATAGCAGTTATATTCAGGACTGCTTCATCTTTAACAAAAACGGTTTTATTATAGGATGCACTGCCACAACTATTTGAGGCCGTAAGTGTAATCGTATAATTCCCTGCACTATTAAAGAGAAAACTTGGCTCATTGCTGCTGGAGGAAGAACCACTAGCATATGTCCATGATCCGCTGCTGCCACCGCATCCACCGCCAAGGTAGATTATTGACCAATCGTATTGATAGCTTGAACAGATGTCATTATTCATGGTCAAATTACTGATTGTAAGGGCTTCGCCCGGACATAATGAGTCCTTATTGCACGTAAATGAAGCGATTGGAATACTATCAACACAAATGCTATGGGTTTCAATATCTGTAGAACAGCTATTTCCGGCATGTAAAGCGATTTCGTAAACACCGGCATTTGCATAAGAATGACTCACTGCTGTAGCTGAATATGTGCTTTGACTCTGTCCATCACCAAAATACCAAGTATAAAGAGTCGTTGGCTGACAGCTATTGTTGTAACCCGTAATGGATTGGTTTGTAAAATTAAAAACCTCACCGGTACAAGCCTGAGATTGGTCTATAGAAAAGTGCGCCTCAGGAGACATATAAATCTTTATGGCATCGACGGTTGCCGTTGTCTGGCTGCATGCATTTATTGCAGTTACAGAGAAAACATATTCATCATCGGGCATACCGCAGCTGCTCTGTGTGTATATATGCGTAACCTGAGCAGGAGGCGGATGGTTGAATATTTCCTCATCACTGCCATCGCCATAATCAACAACATAATATGTTGAGCTATGATTTCCCTCCCCTGTTATTTCAAAAATAATATCCTTAGGACTACAGCCTACACTATTACCCTGATTGGTCGCACCAACAGCAGGGTTTGCAATATTCAGGACATCATATGTTTTGGTATCGGTGCAGCCATTCGGGCCTGTAACCGTATGCGTAATGGTATAAATACCGGTATTGTAAGTATGTGATTTAGAGGTAAATGTAGTATTATTAAAAACAGCGCTTCCATCGCCCCAATCAATCCAATAATTCGTATTGGAGGCGGAAGTAGAAGAATTATTATGAACCGTGATATTGAAAGAACCACCACCGACACTGCAATTGTTGAAATTTGTCAGCGGATCGATTAATTGAGCATCCGGTCCTTGTTTGATATGAACGACCTGATCGGATGTATGCGTACAAGCATATTGATTTTCAACGGTTAGAACTGTAGTTCTAGTTTCGATGCCGCCACCAAAAGGAATATTCTGAAAGATATGCAGAGGATTTGCCACGGTTGATGTCTGTCCATCGCCAAAATTCCAGCTATAAGATTGCACACCGACCGAGGAGGAACTATTAAACTGAACTTCACTGGAACGGCATGCATTATCCGGGGAAAAAGTAAAAGAGGAAACAGGTAATGGATGTATCGTCAAAACACATTCGTCGCTCAGCTGAACTCCGCTTGTCATATCACCAGTGAGCGTAAGCACAACACTACCATTGCCGATATCTCCTGCTCCCGGAGTATATTCAGGATGCAGCAGCTGTATATTGTTGAATGACCCATCACCGGAAGTCGTCCATATTACGGAACTGCAGGAAGAAGTATCTGCATCACTCAACGTAACGAAATTGTTGGAACAAATCTGTTTATCAGATCCCGCAAACACATAAGAATCGGTCTGGGAGTATGCTGTTAAACCTATGACTGTTAAGCCGATAAGCTGAACAAACATTAAGAAAAAATAGTACTTTTTAGACATACCAAAAACATTTACAATTGTATTAAATTGTATTGTTTCTTTGGTTCATCGCAAATATAGTCTAAAAACAGTATAAAAAAACAATTCTGAGCTGATATTTAAAAGAATAAAAATACCTTGCTTTTAATAAAAATAAGCTTGTTAAAAGGGAGAAATCGGATTAAACAATAGAGACTCAAAAAAACCAATAAAATTCTGATTAGGCGAATAAATAAACACTTACTCTAACCGCTTTCCAAATCAAAGTAGCCATATTTCTCGGCATTTTTTATGAACAATAGCCCAATATTACCAATAAAATACGAAACATCCCCCAAAAAAACAGCTATGAAAACAGCTATGCTGAGATGGCAAAACGCAACATTCAGCAGCAAAACACGGCAATTATAGAGGAAATTAAGCGAACAAAACGAGGCTATATAGCATAACAAAAAAAGCGAGCCTTAAAGGCTCGCTTTCAAATAGTTAGTGTTCTATTGTTTTATGTCGGGGTAGCAGGATTCGAACCTGCGACCTTCCCGTATGCCTACGGGACGCGCTATATGGAAGATTCGTTTATCAACTTCAGAATTCTTGCTTTGATGTGCATTTTTCCAATAAGCTTTTTTTGAGGGCACAAAAAAAAGCCTGCCAGAAATACATTCTAACAGGCTGATATTTTTTGTCGGGGTAGCAGGATTCGAACCTGCGACCTTCCCGTATGCCAACGGGACGCGCTAAATGGAAGAGTCGTTTATCAGCTTCAGAATTCTTGCTTTGCTTTTCCATGCTTTTACTTCTCGTTCACGACGGTATGCTAGTATTTTAGAAGGGAACTCTTCTGTGTAAACAATAATCCAATCTTTAGCTTTTGCTGTAAATCCTTTGTGATTACAAATGTGACGCTTGAGTCGCTCGTTAAGGTTGCTTGTATGACCGATATAGAATTTATCAAGCAATTCAGATCGCAGTATATAAAAATAGTATTTCACGTTAACAAATATAATAAAAAATGGGATCATACTCTGGGACTTCTTTAACGTTCGGGGTAGCAGGATTCGAACCTGCGACCTTCCCGTATGCCTACGGGACGCGCTATATGGAAGATTCGTTTATCAACTTCAAAATTCTTGCTTTGATGTGCATTTTTCCAATAAGCTTTTTTTGAGGGCACAAAAAAAAGCCTGCCAGAAATACATTCTAACAGGCTGATATTTTATGTCGGGGTAGCAGGATTCGAACCTGCGACCTCCTGCTCCCAAAGCAGGAAGAGAATACCTTAAAACCTCTGTATATCTGTTATTTATAAAAAAAAATATTAAAAACAGCTATGCGACCAGCTATAAATGTATGTGTAGTGTAAAGATAATATGTAAAGATTCCTACTACATCTTCAGTTGCCTATTTAGTCTATCTACCTCTTTTTCAAGCTGTTCCACCTTGAACTTATACAAAGATATCAGGTCTTTATGTAACTCTTGGTTATCATCTTCAGGGGTTAATCCTGCAGCTTTTATTTTTGTGTTAGTGCGTTTAAATGCCAGGCTTAGCAGGGCAAATAAATCCAAGCCCATCTCTTCGCAGATACGAAACAGTAGTTTAACTTGCAATGATCCGCCACGAAAAGTGTTATTAAAACCGCTATTACTCATCTTAAGCCTTCGCAAAAGTTCGTACTTTTTAAGCCCTTGTTTCGTACATTCTTCATCAACAATTTTAGCTATTTCCTTAATAGGTGATAAATAATATTCGTCTGTATGTGTTGCCATGGTCGATTTGGTTTGAATTTAGTTTGTGCTGTACTAAAACTATACCACAAACTAATAATTAACTATTTTCATGCGAAAATAAGCATCATTATACAGAAAAGCAACTTTTTAGATGGCTAGAATAGCAATAATAAAAGCAGACTGAAAATATTTAGAAATTTATGTAACTATTTAAGGGGCTTTTGCGTTGAAATATGGGAAAGTAGGGAAATGTACAATCCTTAACTGGCTTTGCTTTTACCCTCTTTGGTATCCTCGTTTTGTAAACCGCAAACTTTCAATAATAAACTTTCATATTTCTCACGTAATTCGTGCAAATCCCTATCTTTATCAGTGATTTTTTGGTTTAGTAATTCAATTTGTTTCATTAAAAAGACTTCCATTTCTTCATTTTTTTCGCCGTTACAGGCCGGGAGATCTCCCTGTGCCTCAATTTGTTTATTTAAGCCTTCCTGTTGTTTGTTGGTTTTGGTTGTAGAAAAAATAATATCCGGATTGATCCCTTTATCTGTGCATAGGCTTATAATTTTAGATTTATTAATACTGTTTCTTCTTTTCCACGAACTGAGTGTATTCGACTTAATACCAAGCATTTCAGCAACAACCTGATCTTGCGGCAGGCCAAGGGCTAGTTTTAATCGCCTGATTATCTCGGTGCTATCTAAGGGTTTTTCTGTTTCGTTGGTATTATTTGGTAATATCATTTCGCCTTTACCCAAAAGCACCCAAATAGGATTAAGCTCCGGATAAGCTTTCAGTATTTTTTCTAGTTTATCGACACCAATGGATTTTTTGTTCTTAAGCTGCGCAGCAAAGGCACCATTAGAAAGACCAACAGATCGCTCAAAAGCCTTAGTTTTTAGGCCTTTTGAATCAATATACTGCTTTATCCTCTCTAACACTCCCATAATTATTTCAAAATATTTTCATTTTATTTGCGCATTTTTTAGAATATTTTCTATATTTGCGCAGATATAGTACAAACAATTGTTATGCCACCAAATGCTAACCTACGAATTTAAGCATTTGTTGGCTTTATCGCAAGAAAAATCGACCATAATGTTAACCACGAAAGAACCTAAGATTTTTAAACCGTGTAAAGGCATTGAAAACAAGGTATTTATAAGTAGAGAAGAAGCTGCTTTTCTCTTCTCCATTCCGCGTACTACTTTCGATGAATTGCGCAACCAGGGCATTATTTCACATATAAAGCTTGGCAGAAGAGTGTGCTTTAATAGACTAAAGCTTGAAAATGAGTTAATAAGCCATTACGAAATACCGGCAACTGTTCTAAAAAAATATGATGTATCAGAAAATAAATCAACTAATTAATTGTTTATATGCTGCTGTTAATGAGATAGTAGCAAAATTTGAGGCTAGCAACAGCTTCAATAAAATGAGCAATAACGAGCTAGGCTTATTGTGTTTTTTCGCCGCATCAGAATACAGACAAACAGAATTATTGCTTACTGCTGAAAACGGCAAAAACAAAAAAATAATATCGCAAAGACTTGACGATATACAGTTAATAATTAACTATTTACAAAATCAACGACCGATGAACATAAGTGCGCAACAGATGGTACAGAGCGCTTCTCTAGCCTCGGAACTTTTAGAGAAACATATAGCCGACAAGGAATTTTCAGTGGATGATTTGCGAAAAAAAATCGCATTATTTATTGAAATTGATGCTGAGGCTATTGAGGTCAATCAGAATTTTGCAAAAAATGGCGTATGCAGCCTTGCAAATGTTTTGGAGTGGCATATTTTGGTGCTTAATGGCTATACTCCTACAATTGTGAAGCCTACTTCTCTTCTAAAAAAAGTTGACTACGGAAATACTGAAGCACGAACCCATAAAATTAATGCAAGCCTTTTTTATGTGCAGCAGTTGATGAACGAAAGTGTAACATTTGCCGAAATAGCGCAATTTCACAAGTACCGGGAAGAAATTCTGAAAAATTAAATGGAGTGTGCAACATTATTTAGTGGTTTTGGAGCGCCGGAAATCGCTATCCAAATAAACGCCAAACATATATGGAAGCATATTACACATTAAAAACCAAATAAATTACAAATCAATCTAAACCAAAAATTATGACCAAAAAGGAAATGCAGCTGTACATTGATGATCTGGAGAACAACCTAGAGAAATGTAACGATAGAATTTACGATCTCAATTCTGAGAATAAGACGCTTAAAGAAGAATTTGTAAAAGTGGCCTTTGATGGTGCATTAGCTCTTTTTAAGCATATGTGTCCGGCTAAATACCAGATTGGAGACGAAATTGGTGTTTGTTTAATTCTTGATGCAAAACCCCTTAAAACCCCTCAAAGACGGGTGAACCCAGACATTTTAACAGGCCTGATGAATTTTATTGAAAAAGCCTTCCCAAAGTTGGTAAATACACAAAGGCTGAACATCGAACACGAAATTGAAAAGTATGATTGGGAATACCGTATTTTTGATAAGAATCTCAAAGTCGAAAATGATATTTCTGAAAGAGAATTAGAGATAGTTGCCGCTCAGGAAGAAATGTCGCCAAAGCTCTCAGAGAATCAGCATGGTTTGGCCAACAAAATGCTGCACGTTGAATATATTGCTGCCATTTGCCACGAAGCAAACAGGGCTTATTGCAAAGGCATTGGCGACTATTCTCAGCCCTCCTGGGACGATGCCCCCGATTGGCAAAAAAATTCGGCGGTTGATGGCGTGAAATTTCATATTGAGAACCCTAAAGCCGGTGCAGAAGGCAGCCACAACAATTGGATGAAACAGAAAGAGGCCGATGGATGGAAATATGGTGCGGTAAAAGATCCCGAGAAAAAAGAGCATCCTTGCATGGTTTCATACAATAAACTTCCTGCCGAACAGCAAATTAAGGATTCTATTTTTATTGGCCTGGTGCATAGCCTTTATTTTGAAACTGGTTTGGCGGAAAATCCGAACCCGTTTTCCAAAAAGTTGTCAAAACCTTAGTGAAGTAGTAAGCGAAACAGTAATAAGCGTATAACACAAAAAGCCCGGAAAATATTTCCCGGGCTTTTATTCCTTTCGGCCTGTTTGGTAAGCATTAAAAATGATTATTTTCAAAAGACTATTTCAATTCCTCTCAGTACAATTGGACAACAAAGATATTGGATATTCTGATTTTCTAGGAAATAACCTAACTATAGCAAGTACCGAAACAACAACAGATCTTCTATTTATCTCAATAAATCAAACAACTGCCTATTCCCTAGAATCTGCTCTCTGTTTATGCCTAAAGGGCAATCCCCTCACAGTCCAGCACAAACAAGATTCCAATGAAAAGCGGGGAAGCATGTGCACCGTCATCAGCAAGCAGTCGGGGCACCCATTGGCTGAGGGATTGCATTAGGTATAGCACCGCCATCCTCTCCTCAGCGAGATACAACGAAAAGCCCGGCGGCTTTTGCCGCAACGCCCAAAAGAATATTGTAGCCATAGAACCCCATTAGAGAACTGTATTAAGCAGCATAATAACTTCTTGCTTTAAAAAAATATATTTGTGATTCACATTAGATTATTTATATTTGTGGTGTAAGAAACAATAAAGATAATGAACCCTCAAACCCCAATAAGCTGTTTCGTTGATCGGAGGTATGTTATAGGAACTAATGTTTTGTGCAAACGGATGTATTGGTGATGGGGGGTGTCTTATACACAGAATATTTAAGAAAATAAAATATGGAAACAGTAATTTATCAAAATGGAATTAGATACGCAGAGAAAAAATACAATCTTGAATCAGAATTTGAAAGATTAGTTGTTGAAAATTCCAAGACCTTTTTTGGAGAAAAAACAATTTTCGTAGATGCTAAAAAGAAAATTGACAATAATTCTTTTGGCGGTGTTATTCCAGATGGCTTCTTGTTTGACTTTTCTGATAAAAAAAACCCGGAGTTTTATCTTGTTGAAGTTGAATTAGTAAAACACAGTTTTTTCGGACATATTTTCCCTCAAATAACAAAATTCTTCGCATTCTATAAAAATCCATATAGCCAAGGGAAATTGATTGAAAAACTCTATACAATCTTTGAAAATGATAAAGAATTACAACAAGAATTGAAAAATAAAATTGGTAAGAAAGAGATTTTTAAATTCATCAAGGACACAATTGAAAACAGCCAAAATATACTATTAATAATAGACGGAGAGAAAAAGGAATTACCTGAAATCACAGAAACATATACTGATACTTGGGGAAAAATGGTAAAAGTGGCAATTTTAAAAAAATACAGAACAAACGGGAAGGATGAAAATTCCATTTATTCTTTATCCCCAGATTTTGAGAATATCGAAAACATTGATATTGTTTCTGAAAGACAAGATGAAATTAAAGAAAAGTCAGCATATACTGAGCAATTTCATTTGGAGGATATAAATGAGAATACATTGGCGATTTATAATGAATTAAAAGAGAAACTATTAAAAAGTATCCCTTCATTGAATTTTAATTCTCAGAGATATTACATATCACTCCGGAAAGAAAGGAATTTTGCATTCTTAAAAATCCGAAAAAAGAAGATAGGAATTATTGCCATGTTAGATGAAGAAAAAATAAGAGAAAGAATAAACAAGCACGAAATATCAACTCTCAGTGAAGGTGTTCAGAATTTCTATAACGGACCATGTGCAAGAATTGAAATTACAAACAATAAAAACATAGATGAAATTATTGAATTATTAGTGGAAATACAGAAATAATAAGAAACCCAGCCCATAACAATTAAGCATCGTTTTCCGGCCTGAGCCGGAATATGTGCTTTGTGTTGAACGCCTGTCCCGAGAGCTTCGGGGAAACCGGTGTACAATATATTCTGAGGAATCAATTTTTTGTGTTATTCCCGCAAAACTGCCATTGCCGGGAATATTACCATCTTACGACAGCATTTGGCGGGTTTAGCATCCACAGATAAGAACTTCTTGCTTTTAAAAAATATTTGTGATTCACATTAGATTATTTAAATTTGTAGTGCAATAAACAATAATGATAATGAACCCTCAAACCCCAATAAACTGTTTCGTTGATCGGAAGTGTGTTATAGTTTATACTGTTTTGTATAGAGCAGGTGTGTTGGTGATGGGGGCGTCTTATACACTGTAGTTATGTGCAAGCTTATTGAGCCATCTGTCAACAAAATAACATGGATAAAGAAAGAGCAGAAAAATTGATTTTAGAAAATCTCCAGACAATAAATTCATTGGAGAATAAACCTAATTTGAAATGATAATTAATGAAGTTAACAATCATGATATTGAAAAATTCAACCATGATTTTATTTTAAAAAACGTAAGAAACCCCTTGGATCAGTTTGGAGGTATCGCATGAAAATTTTTGAAATAAAAACAACAAAATGTGAATATATCAGCGGTATTGCGTTGGATATAGTTACTAAAGGTGAACATATAAGTAGTTGGCGTTCATTATAAAAAACCATACTGCATATGAATAACCTTGAATTTCAAAAAAGTATAACAAAGGAACTTGATATTGTTAAAAATCGTGTACGTAGTTTGATAGGAAATGCACACTGGGGAGAGGAAGGAAGATACAAGGAAGCGATATTAAGAACTGTGATAAATAGGTTTCTACCTAATAATTTATCAATTGGGACTGGTTTTATTACTGGAGAATTAGGACTTGATGACTCGATTATTTCAAACCAACTGGACTTGATAGTTTATGATAATTCTATTCCCGTTTTGTTTCGAGAAGGTGATTTTATAATAACAACAGAAAAAAATGTTAGAGGAATAATTGAGGTAAAATCAAAATTGAATATTACGAACTTGAGAAAAGTTATAGCTGATTTTAATAACTTAAACCGATTCCCCTTAATAGCTGATAATGGAGAAAATAGAATTTTTAAAGGACTATTTGCTTATGAAAATGGGATTACTAATATTGAAACTAACCCCAATTTTGAATTAGAATTAAGAGCTTCCCGTGGTAATATAAATCACATTACAATTGACAAAAACTATTTTGTTAGGTATTGGAGAGACAATCAGAATATCCACCCACCAGTAGAAGCTGATAATCCTTTTTATAGCCTATATAAAATAAATGATTTGTCATTCTCTTATTTTATTTTAAATCTGATACATATTTCTTCAAAACAACTTCTAGATGATAGATATCAATTTTCATTTCCAATTGCGGGAACTAAGGAGGTGAGTAGGCGGAAAGTGATAGAAATGGAGGATAACCACTAATGGCAGAGAAATTTACATTTCCAAATGCTGGGATTCATATTGTATCTCAAAAAGTAGGTGAAGCAGATTATTTTCTTGACCAACTAAAAAATGCTGAACCTCAGGATAGGGAATTCAATTATATCTTTAGTGCATTTGTAACAGCTGTTCGAAGTATCACTTTTACACTTCAATTTGTAATGACAAAGTACCCTGGCTTTAATGAGTGGTATAAAATAAGACAGGATAAACTACGAAATAGTAAGTTGGCTAAAGCATTTGTTGTATTTAGAAACCATGCACAGAAAACAGGTATTATTCCAATAGCAACACCTAACAGTATTTTCGAGGGGATTTTTTATGATGATACTAAATTCTACGTGCCTTCAAATTCAGAAATTAAAGAAGTCCCTGACGGTAATGTTGTTGAGTTATCAGAAAAGTGTCTAATTGAAATCCTTGATATTGTAAATGAATGTTACAAGGATTTTGATGTCTATATTGACCCTCGAACTTTTTTTACGCAACGTGCTTTGGATAAACTAAATTGGACTGTTGAAGATGTTGAAGAATGTGTTGGTTTCCCAAGAGGCTATACTGATATTGACTACAATGATGATGAATTAAGCAATATCGAAATTAGATTAAAATCACTAAGGAGATATGGCGGAGATGAAACAATGCAGGTATATCTTGACAAATATTTAAATATCAATAATTAACGAAACGCAAACAATGTATAAAAAACATAAGTGGCTCAGTGGTTTACGGAACATTTGCTCATTTAATCAGCTCCGCCAAATCTGCGATTTGACGGTTTGTTTTAAAACACTAAATTTGAGTCTAATCGCAAATTTGGCTCAGTGTAAATTGACAGTTAAGTGCTTCGAAATCACTTACGTTTCTTATACTAAACGTTGTAGGCAAGCCAAAAAAACGACCGTAGTAACATGATTGCAGATTTGAAAAGAGAAAAAAAGGAAACGCCAACCCACAAAAGCAAGAGTTTGGCAGCCCATCCCTGCAACCATCCCTTCGCTGCCAAACAGATGCTTTTTTAGCCAACGCACTCGCTTAGTTGCTAAGAAAGTGCTAAATTGATAGAGTATTAAATTTTTATGATTTCAAAGGAATAAACATTAGAATATGATTAAGTCAATCGAAGAAGGCAGAAAAGAAGACGGTAATCGCTCAATTGCTGATAAAATACTAAAAAGGCTTCATGACCTTGAGAAAACTGTTGAGACTAATCATGGACGTTGGGCATGGGAACTCTTACAAAATGCAAAAGATAGTGTAGCTATCGAGGATGGCAGAAAGGTTTCTGTAAAGCTAGAATTATCTTCTGGAAATATAACATTCAAACATAACGGAAGACGTTTTACTGAAAAGGATGTAAGAGGAATAATAAATCAGATATCATCTAAAGAAATTGAAGAAGATGAAGAAAACAAAACTACTGGTAAATTTGGAACTGGATTTTTAACGACACATATATTGTCAAAAGTTATTGAAATAAAAGGTATTCTTGAGACTGTCGACAATAAGTTTTACAAATTTGAATTTCCTTTAGATAGAGAAGGAAAAACAACGAAACAGTTGATTCCTAAGATTGAAAACGCATGGACTAGTTTTCATGATTCAGCAACAGAAATTTCAGATGATTATAATAGAAATAGATTTAACACATGTTTTAGTTACAAACTTGATTCAGATATTCAACAAGAGATTGCTGTAAAAGGAATTGAAGAGTTTTCAAAACTTATTCCGTACGTATTGACCTTTATTCCTAATATAGAGAAGGTTCGAATAATTGATAACATTAAAAATCAAGATATTCAATTTAAAACTTCACAACATTCTGATTTTTTAGAACTTATCGCATGTATAGAGCGAACTGTAAATGATGAAACAGACAGTATTTTTATATTAAATGCAAGTAATGATAGAGTTTCTATCGCAACAGAAGTTGAAAAGGTTAAAAACGGTTATGAAATTAAAGATATTTCTAAGATACCAAAATTGTTTTGTGACTTTCCATTAATAGGCTCAGAGCATTTTAACTTCCCTATGGTAATTAATAGTTTTTTCTTTAATCCTTTAACAGAAAGGGATGGTATTTGGCTAAAAGGAGATAGTGATAGTGAAGTTATTGAAAATAAAGAATTAATAGAAAATGCATTAGAACTGTATGAAAAATTAATTAGTGAAATTTCAAAAGACAAATTCTTTCACTTTTTCAATATAACAAATACAAAATTACCATCAGTAAATGAAAAATATTTAGATACTTCTTGGTATATCTCTCAGATTCAAAAACCTTTACGTTCTTTTATTAAGCAAGCTACAATTGTTGAAATAGAAGGTAATGCAATAGATAAAAAAACAATAAGTGAACTTTGGTTTCCACACAATTCATATTCCAAAGAAATACAAAAAAAAATTTGGCAGTATAATTTTGACCTATTTCCTAATTCTGTTTGTAAGAAAGACCACTTTTATATATGGAATAAAGTGTCTTGGAATGGTTGGCAAGAATTAGACTATGAAAAATTAGTTAATGATATAAAAAAGTTAAAAAGCATTGAAAAGCTAACGAAAAGCCTTGATAAAAATGAATTAGACACATTTAAATGGTACAACTCTTTATGTTCCTTTTTATTAGAAGATGATGCAAATCTAGGTTTATTTGAAAGACAAGCAGTAATTCCAAATCAAAATGGAAACTTCAAAAAGAAAAATGAACTCTATATAGACAAAATAAAGGACATTGAACTTGTAGATATTTTAGAACTACTGGGTGACGATTGGAAAGAAGTTTTAATACATGATAATGTTTCTTTTGGAAGTTATCATGTAAAAAAGAAAAATGACATTGCTACGGCAATTACTGATAAACTAAAGAACCCTTCTTATAAAGATGATGATTTTAAAAAGGCAATAAGTCTCCTATCAGAATGGTTTGAATATAACAATAAAGAGGCCAAGGAACTTTTTACTGAGTTACATAGAAGAAGAGCTGAATTGTTCATGAATACAATTGAGGATAAGGAAAGCCTTTACAAAGTAATGAGAAGCAAAACAAATTTAGCTAAATTGTCCGAAGTAGCTGAAGCTCTTGAAAAAAATCCAACGCTTATTGCGGACGTAAAAAAGAATCGTGAAATTGATAGCTTACTTTCAGAATTCAATTTGAAGAATATTGCTGAACTTCGAAATATTTTGACTTCATCTAATTCATTTGATGTGAGTAATATAAAAACAGAAATTACTTCAGATATCCTTGTCAGTTTAGGAGTAACTTCAGTTGATGAATTAGAAGAAGCATTACAAGACAAATATTTGTCTGCCATTTTCAAACATACATCAACACCAAATGTAGATATGTTTTTGAAGGCTCAAAGACTTATTTCACGAGCAAAATCCAATATTATTAAACATCTAAAGACTCTTTCTCAGTATGACTGTACAGATATGGAAGAACTAGCAACCACCGTAATTGGTGGGATAAGAAAGGATGGATTGGAAATTCATATTGTTGTAAGACCATCAGATTATGGGGAAGTAATAGTCTACTATAGTTCCGAAAAGGATACTTTAGATTATGAAAATGCAGAACTTTGGATTGAAAATGGGATAGATAGACCTAGGCATTTAACTCTAGGCAAAATCTTAAAAACAACAGGTATTAATAAAATTCCCGTATAATGATAGATTTAACAAACGAAATTGAAAACATTATAGGTAATGACGAAAGCAATATTCTTGAATATAAAGCTGTATTACCTCCATCGAAAAGTATAGCTAAACTTATATGTTCATTTGCTAATACAGAGGGTGGATACATAATTCTAGGTATTTCTGACGATAAAGAAATTAACGGATTAAGTGAAGACTTTAGAGCAAATTCAATAACACATAAAGCAATTGATTTATTATCACCAAAACCAAATATTCATTATCAATATGTTATGCATAAAGCAAAAAAACTTTATGCAATAAAAATAGAAAAGTCCCCAGTTCCTATTTTATTGGAAGGAAAAGTTCTAATACGTGTTGGAGCAACAACGCAATATGAAGCCCCCCAAGTAATTACATTTAGACCAAGAGGTTATGAGAGAATTTCTGAAATAAGTAATACATTAATTGATTATTCCTTAAATGGAACAAATTCAAAAATAAAACTTATTGGTCATTATCAAAGTGTACTAAAATTAATTGATGATTTAGGTGCTGTTTTATATCCTGTTAGCGCAGAATTACCAACAAATAATCAAGAGGGTAAGATATTGACAAGGATATTATTTTCTTCTTATGTTGATAGTTTTGAAGCATATTTGTCTGATTTGTTGTATGAAATATTTCTGGCTAATCCAGAAACTCTCAAATCACAACAAAAGGTTACTATTGAAGAAGTTTTGAATTGTACAGATATACAAGAATTTGTTGATTATTGGAGTAAACAGAAAATAAGTAAACTTCAAAAAGGTAGTGTAAAAGGATTTATACAAGATAATAAGCAAATAAAGGATTTGAATATTATTAATGCTACAGAAGAGCTTGAAATTGAAAGAATATTACAAATTCGGCATTTATATGCACATAGGAATGGGATTGTAGACGAAAAATTCCTGCAATATTTCACTGGAGAATTTATCTTAAATTCTGTGCATCAAATTAGTATAAAAGAATTTTGTGATAAACTTGTTTATCTTATTGAGATTATTGAGAAAATTGATAATTCAGCTAAAGATAAATACAATTTAGCATCTGATAATTAATAAAATGAACATAAGCCTAACGCACACCATCCCTTCGCTCTCAGGCACATTTGGCATTCGCACGAAGCTATCCCTCAATCCCAAAATGCCAAAAGAGCCTTCAAGCCCTTCCCACGCAAACGCACGGACTGAGATACATTGTGCTAAAATTGAAACCGATAAATTAAGAAATAATAAAGGACAGCTTACAACACGTGGTCAAGCACATTTGTTTTTTCCCAACACAAAAGTCAATGCTAAAAATCCAAAAGAGCTTGTCCTTCGCTAAGGCAAATTGAAAAAACATTAAAATTAGTAAATTTTATTCCAAATAAGTTAATATCTTTGCGTAAAACAAAAACATCTTGACAAAGACTGAAATAAATAGAATCAAAGTTGCGCTAGCAGAGACGAGAAGAAAAAACAAGTGGTTAGCTGAACAACTTGGCAAAGATGAATCAACCATATCCCAATGGTGTTCAAACGCAAGACAACCATCTTTAGAAAACTTAAATAAAATTGCAATTGCCCTTGAAGTTGACATTAGAGAACTTTTAAATCCAACAAAAATTAATAATGACTAGGAAAAAGACATATATAGACCTTTTTGCGGGATGCGGTGGACTTTCTCTTGGGATGTTTAATACAGGATTATGGAAAGGTAAATTTGCTATTGAAAAAAGTCCAGACGCTTTTGAGACGCTTCAATATAACTTGATTGATAAGAAAAAACATTTTGATTGGCCAGACTGGTTGCCAAAACAAAGCCACGACATAAATGACGTAATCAAAAATCACAAGGATAATTTAAAATCACTTAGGGGAGAAATTGACCTAGTGGCAGGTGGACCACCTTGTCAGGGTTTTTCTACTGCTGGAAGAAGAAAAGAGGGAGATTCAAGAAATGAATTAATAAAATCGTACATCAAATTTATTAGAATTGTTCAACCAAAGGTTATCTTTTTCGAAAATGTAAAAGGCTTTACACAGAAGTTTGACAAAAACAAAATCAAGGGGAAAATATATTCTGAATACGTTACTAATGCATTAGAATACGAGTCTCCAAACGGTGATTTTCAAGGCTATAAAGTTGTGGGAAAATTGGTTGATTTTTCTAAGTTTGGTATTCCTCAAAAAAGGACAAGATTTATTTTAGTCGGAATTAGAAAAGATATTGTTAATCAAGTAAATCCAAACGATTTTTTTAAACAAATCCAAAAGCAAAAGGAGATTTTTTTAATTAAGAAAGGGATTGGACTAACAAATTCTTTGGAGGATGCTATTTCGGACTTGCTCAAAATTAACGAAATTGTATCTCCCGATACAAAATCATTTTCAGCAGGTCTTTACAATCCTATTCAATCAAATTATCAAAAATTACTTAGAGGTGAGGTTGATTCAAAAATTCCTGACAGCCACCGATTTGCAAAACACAGCGAGGATACATTAAGAAAATTCGAGTTTATTCTTCAAAATGCCGAAAAGAATAAAACACTTTCAAACGAACTAAAAGAAAGGTTTAATCTCAAAAAAAGGACTGTAATTCCATTATCAGGTAATAAACCTACTCCAACAATAACAACATTACCAGACGACTATATTCACTATTGCGAACCTAGAATTTTCACAGTCAGGGAGTACGCAAGAATTCAATCATTTAATGATTGGTATGAGTTTAAAGGAAAATACACTACTGGAGGCAAAAGAAGAACCCAAGAAGTTCCGAGATATTCACAAATTGGAAATGCTATTCCACCACTATTTGGTGAGCAAGCAGGTATAACTCTAAATAAAATTATCGAATAATGGCTGAACAAAAAGACTTACATTTCAAAACAAATGTTCAGCTAAAAAGCATCATTGGTAAAGACCTTATTAATGATGATAATATAGCCATTTTAGAATTGGTTAAAAACTCTTTTGATGCAGATTCTAAACAAGTTAAAGTGAAATACTTTAACCTAAAGAAAAATGATGATAAAAATGTAGAATATTTCTCAGCAAGTACTTCACGTTTAATAATTCAAGATGATGGTATCGGAATGGACATTAATGATATCAGAGATAAATGGCTCAATATTGCTTATTCCGAGAAAAAGACAAACAAAACTCAGCACAAACGCAGAATGGCTGGGGCCAAAGGTGTCGGTAGATTTTCTTGTGATAGACTAGGTGAATATCTTAATCTCTATGCAAAAACAAGTGAGGATTCAAACTATTACAAACTCTCTATAGATTGGAAAAAATTTGAGATTGAGGACGAAGACAAAGAAATTCAATCTATTCCATTAAAATATGAAATATTGACTCCAACTGAATTTCAATCATTAGGGTTTTCAAATTTCAAACACGGTGTATTACTTGAAATAATTAAATTAAGAAGTAATTGGGCTTATCCTCTTTTTAACAAAAATGGAATTCTAATAGATTGGGATATTACAAAATTTATTGAATTAAAGAAGTACCTCGAAAAACTAATTAATCCCAATCAAGCTTTTGAAAGTAATGATTTTGGAATTTATATAGATGCTCCAGAATTTCAAGGGGAAAACGATTCACTTGATGATAATTCAAAGTTCATTGGTAAAGTTGAAAATAGAATTTTTGAGCATTTAGATTTTAAGACAACTAGTATTGAAACCTATATTACTGATGGAGGAAATGAAATATTTACCGAATTAAAAGATAAGGGAGAAACTATTTTCTGGATTAGAGAAAAGAATCCATTTTACCCAGATATAACCAATGCTAAAGCTACCGTATATTATTTAAGTCCATATGCAAAATCATTTTTCACAAAACAAACAGGCATAAGATCAGTCGATTATGGTTCGATATTTTTATTTATAAATGGATTTCGTGTCCCACCTTACGGTGAATTTGGTAACGATTGGTTAGGCTTAGACCAAAGGAAAGCTCAAGGTTATAGTAGATTTATTGGATTAAGGGAGTTGGTAGGTCAAATTGAAATACTTGATGAAGGTGATGAATTTCAAATCGTTTCTAGTCGTGAAGGTATCGTAAAGAATGAGAGCTACAAAAGCTTAACCCAGTCGGATAACAATAATAGTTTCTTCTATAAAGCATTTCGAAGATTAGAGCGTTATGTAGTAGAAGGTTTGAATTGGGATAGTGCACCTAATCATGAAAACTTATTAGAAATCCATAAAAAAATTGTTAGTGGAGAAACTAAAGAAGAAGATTTAGAGTATTCTGAGGATTTAATTACAAAACAGAAAAGAGTTTATTCTACAATTCACAATATTATTTCAGCAAAATCAAATGAAGTAATTGAGTTATATATAAATGAAAACCTAATAACCCAAAAGATTGAAGAAGAAAGAGAGGCCTCTGAACGAGAATTTAATCAACTTATAGAAGATTTTAGCAACAAAAAAATTGATGCGGACACATTAAGTAAAATACTTCATAAAAGAGCACAAGAAAATGAAGAGTTGGAAAAACAACTCAAGGAGTTTTCAAAGTACACTACTAATGAGGCTACATCTAAAGCAATATTAGAATTACAGGATTATAAAAACACAATTGAGAAGCAGACTCTTTTAATTCAGGACTTACAATTTCAATTAGAGCAGTTAAAACAACAAAAAGAAACTGCTGAAAAGTCTGCAACAACTTTAAAGGAAAAAGTCAACAAGGTTGAATCAGACTTATCAATTGAGAAAGAAAAAAACTTATACCTATTAGCAACTCGAAGGACATTAAGCCCAGACGCAGATGGGTTAATTCATACTATTAAAATTAACAATGGTGAAGTATTAGTTGGTATAGAAAACATAATTGATGACCTAACAGAGAATGACTATAGTGTTGAGGATTTAATAAAAAGACTAGGATTTCTAAAGATATATGCTGAAAAGTCAATGAAAATGGCTGAATTTATCTTTAGAGACGATTTAAAAGATGATATAGAACAAAAAGATATAGATGTCGTCGCTTATATTAAAGAATATCTATCCCTTTATGGAAATGTTTTTTCTGATAATTTATCTTTTTCTTACTCAAACAATAATGAACGAATTATAAAAAATGTAAGTGTTTTAAATCTATCTATAATACTTGACAATTTAATAAGCAATGCTGTAAAATGGGGAGCTAACGAAATTCAGATTGATTTTGAAAAAGAAAGTGAAAAGCAACTTTTAATATTCTTTTCTGATAATGGAAATGGCCTTTCTGATAAGTTTATTAAGAATCCTGAAAAAATATTTGAATTATCTATTCGTGATATCCCGCCTTTAGGTTATAGTGGGTCGGGCATAGGTCTGTTTTACACTAAAAACTTACTCAATGAAATGAATTGCGACATTGAATTTGTCGGGAATAAGGAAGTATTGTCCGGTGCCACTTTTAAAATTACTATCAATACAATATGAGTGTTAAAAGATTACTTTATATAGACGATAATAAGATAGATTCTCAAATTGAAAATTTGAGAACAAAACTTAAAAGACAAGGTTACGAATTGAAGGAAACGTTTTTGCATCTAAATGAGGATTTTATGACAAAAGATGCTCAAACAGAAGAAACGATTCTTGATAAAGGAAAAATACAGTCATTCATAAATGAAAATTATATGAATGAAAATTTTGATTTAGTAGCTTCAGATTATGATTTTAAAGATAAAAGTATTGATGGTTTTGAACTTCTAAAATGGATAAAAAATGAAAGTACTTCTAAAAAAAATAAGTTAAGAAGGGCAAAGTTTTGTTTATACTCAGCTGAACAAGATAAAGTTGCAAAAAAATTTAGTACTCCTGAACAAGTCAAGAAATTAATTAAACTAAGAATTGATGATTTTATTGATAGAACAAGAATCCCTGATGAAATAACTCAAATTCTCCATGCTCCTCAAAAAAGTTATTATTTCAAAAATCACATAATAAGTTATTTAGAAAAATTTGGAGATGAAAAATTCAAAAGTACATTTCCAAAATTTAAAGAATTAACTCTTGCTGAAATTGCTCACAAAATCGATAAAGACTTACCAAATGGAATTGAATTTCAAAAATATTTGGTTGAGTTAACTGTTGCTCATTTAATTGAACTTAATAATTTCCCAAAGGAGTGATTCATATAATTATTTCTATAGATCCATCTACTCAATTTTTGTTTGAGATAATTGTCAAGCTTAAACAATACGGCACCAATTGTAATGTTTATGAAATTCATCCTAATGATGAATCTTATTCGAAAACATTTGATATAATTTCTAATCTTGAAAGAAATTCACGAGTTCTTTTTTTGGGTCACGGACAATCTAATCAATTATATGGTGGTGAAAGCTTTGAGTCATTTCCCAAAAAAGCATTTATCAAATTGAATGAAATGAGTATTTTTAAAGACCAACACTTGTTTCTTCTTGCTTGTGATTCTGCCGATTTAATTAAAAGCTCTTTTAGACATTCGAAGATGTCAAAGTCAATTGGATTTGGCGGCTTACCAACATCAATGGAGGAGGTAGAGAAAGATAAAAAGCTTTGTTCAGAAGGTATTTCTGAACAAACAATTGAAGATTTCAAAAATGAAATTGTTTTCACGGTTTCTAACGCTATATCATTACATTATCAAGATTTCAATAAGTTGTCAGACTATTTGACACTTTTACTTGACCAGAGAATTAATAATGCTGTTCTCGTGAAAAAAGACAGAAACCTTGCTGATTTACTGTTTAAAATGAGATATGAAACGGTATTATATTAACAAACTCAACCCTGCTAGCCACACACATTGCCAAGTCGCTAAAAGCAATCGAAAGGAATCGAAAAACAAATGCTCTTAGAACGCAAATATTTGCTAAATTTATGCCGTATTTCGGTACAATTTAAAAGAGAACAGAGGTTTTAAGACAGACTGCCGTTAGCAGCAACTATAAGTAACGAGAGTGAAATAAAATATTATCATAAAAATTAACCGAAGCACAAAAAAATATTTTTTCGACTATTTATAATAAAAATCAATGGCAAAAAATCAATATACACCTTTAGACAACTTACCAGACGAGAATGATTTGAAAAAAATGATTTCAAATTTTGAATATAAGAGAATTAACACAACTGAACTTCCAAGTACAATTGACGAAAATGGGTTGGTTGAGAAATGTAATAGTTTCATACTGGCAGCATCTGGAAGTACAAGTGGAATGCTTTATTCCTTTGTAGGCATACGACCAGACAAAGGAAATGTAGCAGACGAACATCCTTTTGTTTTTTACTATGACTACAATGACCCAACAAAAAATTTTGGTGGAATTATCCATCATGGTGATTGGAAAGACAGAACTACACCATTAGACAGCACACAAATAGCTGCAATGAGTGCAAGTGGTTTAACTGCACGTTTTACCTATAAAACCATTCCAACTACTGGTTCAGGTTCGCTTGACGACTTAAGACAAAATGGAATGTTAGAAGGACTTTCTGACCAATTTGAAATCCTCTTTAAAAAAGGGCAAACTGATAAATAATAAATTAAAAAATAGAAAAAATGGAAACAAAATTTTACACCGGTAATTACTCTCTTACACTAGGACAACCTTATGTAATAATTTCAGCAACAGAAAGCACTACAGATTTTACCGCTGAGAAAATAATAATTTTTGAAGGTTTCAATGGACAACAAACTGTTTTAGCAAATCGAGTTAAATATCCGAAAATTTCAGACCGTTCATTAGAAGACTTTATTTCTTCTGAAGTTCAGGTTTGTAAAGATGATATTTTTTATAAAATTCTATTTACTAAGTACAAAAATGAACTTGAACAACGAAACTACAATGTAAATATTGAACTAAGGGAGACAAACATAAATATCATTAGTTTGTTGAGAGACAAATTTCCTACAATTTTAACAAATATAAAAAACAATACAATGAATGATAAACTCAAGGCACTTATTGAACTTTATCAGTCTATTGTAATTGAAAGAAACGATTTTGATATAAACAAATAGCAGCTGCTAATCGAGTAAGCTGCCGCTAGGCAGATTTGCCTAGCGGAGAACACTTCGATAAAAACTCAGTGGATCGCCTCTCACACCAAGTATCCTTCGACAAGCTCATGATAAACCAAGCCGGTCTCGTATATAGCGGTTTTCCGAAAAATTCGGGATGGGGCGATTTTTTCGTACATTTCGAGCAGGGGCACATAGCCTCTTTTTCGTAGCCTTTCCAAGGTGATTGTTGTGCCCATGAAAAAATATTTGTGATTCACATTAGATTATTTAAATTTGTGGTGCAAGAAACAATAATGATAATGAACCCTCAAACCCAAATAAGCTATTTCGTTGATCGGAGGTATGTTATAGAAACTCCTGTTTTGTGCAAAGCGAATGTATTGGTAATAGGGGTGGGTTATATACAGTAGTTAGCTACCATTAAAGAAAATGAGAAATCCTAAATGGCATAGAGACGAAATAATTTTAGCACTTAATCTTTATTTTAAGATTGAGCCAGGACATATCCATGCCAGAAATCCTGAGATAATCAAACTTTCTGAAATTCTAAATTCACTCCCTATTCATGAAGTAAGACCGGACGAAGTGAAGTTTAGGAATCCGAATGGAGTTGGACTAAAATTAAGTAATTTTTTAGCAATCGATCCGAACTATAATGGTAAAGGAATGGAATCTTTTAGCAAACTAGACAAAGAGGTTTTTGAAGAGTTTATAAATAATCGGAAAGAACTTTCCTTAATTGCAGATAGAATTACCAAAGCTTCTACAAACAAAGAATTGGCAATAAAACTTTACAAAATCGAAGATGAGATTGACGATGATAACTTTACTGTCAAGGAAGGGAAGGTGATATATAAACTACACAAACATATTGAGAGAAATCCTAAAATCAACAAAAAGAAAAAGGGAAAATATTTAGAAAAATATGGAAAACTAGACTGTGAAGTTTGCGGATTTGACTTTTATGAAATCTATGGTGAATTGGGTAAAGGGTTTATGGAATGCCACCATCGAAAACCTTTGCATGAAATCCAAGAAGAAACTATGACATCATTAAACGATTTGGCTCTTGTGTGCTCAAATTGCCACAGAATGCTTCATCGCGACATAGATGAATTAACAATAGATGAATTGAAAAAAAAAATTAAACGATAGATAACAATTTAGCATTCTTTTCCAACCTGAGCCGGAATATCCCGAATCCCTATAGACAGTTGTGCTTTATATTGTCTGGAATCGGTGTACAATATATATTGGGGAATCAATTTTTCCTGTTTTTTCCTCAAAACGGCCATTGTCGGGAATATTGCCATCTTGGGACAGCGTTTGGCGGGTTTTGCATTATTAGATAAGAATTTCTTGCTTTTGAAAAAATATTTGTGATTCACATTAGACTATAAATTTGTGGTGCAAGAAACAATAAAGATAATGAACCCTCAAACCCCAATAAGCTGTTTTGTTGATCGGAAGGGTGTTATAGGTACTCCTGTTTCGTACAAAGCGGATGTATTGGTGATATAGGGTGTCTTATACATGGTAGATGTGTTTAATGCTAAGAGAGATCGTGGATGAAAAGCCAACGCGCATTTGGCACATTTGCAAGCCCTAACACACAAGCCAATGCTTCAGCTTGCAAAAGAGCCAAATTTTTTCCATCGCTAAGATTAAAATTGTACTTTTGTACGATATGAAAGTTGATTATATGAACGATAAAATAGGAATATTCTCGTTTTTTGCAGGAGCTGGATTTTTGGACTTAGGATTTGAAAACACTGGCTTATATGAGACTTTGTTTGCTAATGAATACCATCAGCCATTTATGGATATTTATAAGGGAGCAAGAGAGAGTATGGGGATAAAATCACCTAAATATGGTCATCATGTAAATGATATAAATGACTTTCTGACTAAGGAAAACTTAAATGAATTAAAATCCAACATTGATAGTTCAAAGAAGGATTTCAAAGCCGTAGGTTTTATTGGAGGACCGCCTTGTCCTGATTTTTCAGTAGGTGGTAAAAATAGAGGAAAAGAAGGCGAAAACGGTAGACTTTCAGGTACATATACAGATTTAATTTGTAAAACAAAACCTGATTTCTTTTTATTCGAAAATGTAAAAGGACTTTGGAGAACTAAAAAGCACAGAGAGTTTTATGAGTCTTTAAAGGAAAAATTTAAAAAGAATGGATATCTGCTAACTGAAAGACTAATTAATTCTATTGAGTACGGTGTTCCACAGGATAGAGATAGAATAATATTAATTGGATTTCATAAAAAATATCTTTCTGCAAATAAATATAAAGTAAACGGCACTCCAATTTTACGGAATTTTGATTGGGATTTTGGAATCAAATATAACAAAGAGAAAATATTTGACCTTCCTTGGCAAAAAACTGAACAATTCGTTGAAGATTCACTCAAATTAAAGCCAAGTGCAGTTCCTGAGGAATTGACAATACAATATTGGTTTGAGAAAAATGATATTTTAAATCATGAAAACCAATCAAAGCATTTTACACCTAAAGCTGGACTGGCTAAATTCCAGAGTGTTGACGAAGGAGATGATAGTAAAAAATCATACAAAAGGTTACACCGATGGAGATACTCTCCAACTGCAGCTTATGGTAATAATGAAGTCCATTTGCATCCTTATAAAGCGAGGAGAATATCAGTTGCAGAGGCTTTAGCGATTCAATCATTACCGAAGGATTTTATAATACCTAATAATATAACTCTTACAAATTCATTTAAAGCAATAGGAAATGGAGTCCCTTATTTAGCCGCCAAAGGTTTGGCTGTTACAATTTTAAATTTCTTCAATGGGTTTGTAGACAAAAATATGAATTAAATGGAGAAATTAACGGCACAAAACATAGTCTCATTTATAAACCAATTGCCGAAGCAAAACAGTTATCAGTACTTGAACCCGAAGAACAAAGGGCTTATTCAAATTGAATCCGTTAATTTACCTGAAGGCCCGATTAGAATAAAAAGATGCGCCCCTTCAATAGGAGAAAGTTTTGCAAATAAGAAATCTGTCACAATAAGTTCTCAAATGATTTGGAGATTAGCGAATGCAATTCGTCCAAATCAACCTATTAACGTTGACAGGATATTTGGAGCAAGTTATAATACAAGGTCTGTTTTAGAAGCTTTAATTGCTCATACACCACAATTCCATTTTTGCTATCCAGGAAGAATAGAGAGTATCAATTCAAATGAAGCTATTAAAAAGGGTCATAAACATTTATTATGGAATCCTGATTCTCCACATGAAAATGGAGTAATTAACCAAGTTGAAACAGAAGTAGTTATTTCTGAGGTTCCGGCACTTGAAGCTTATTATGATGCCTTAGTTTTACCAACAAATATTGAGGTTGAAGAGCTTGACATTGATATAAAACGGAGACACGCTCAAATTCAAGTAGCACTATACTTTATCGGAAAACAATTAGGATTTAGAACATGGATTGCTCAAAACGATAAGGGAATTTTATATCAAAATAAAAGATTAGGAGAGTTTGAGGGTGTAGTTGCAAAACTTAACGACGAAGTCTTAATCAAATCACACCATGATGCTGTTAAAGCTGCTTTACTGATTGATTGTATTTGGTTTAAGAATGGTCGGTTAATGCCTGCGGTTATGGAAATTGAACATTCAACGGGTGTAACAAGTGGGTTAACGAGAATGAAAAACTTCTATGATAGATTTCCTCCATTTCCAACAAGGTATGTTGTTGTTGCGCCGGATGAAGATAGAAAGAAAGTTGTTCAAGAAGCCAATAAACCCCTATTCTCAGATTTGGAAACAAAGTTCTTTCCATACTCGGCTGTTGAAGAATTATATGCACTTTGCCAAAAGAGAAAATTAAAAGGTGTGACAGAAGAATTTCTTGATTGTTACATGGAATCGATAGTTAACTAATGCCCACCCTTAGCATCCATACACATCGCCAATCCACTCAAAGCCGACACACAAAGCAAAACTTATCAAACGTTTTGCCCCTAAAAACCAACAATCTTTAGTATTGCTGCATTTCGGGCAAACCGCCACTCCCACTTTTATTTATCTCAATAATTCGATTATCCGCCTATTCCCCAGAATGCGCTCTTTGTTTTGCACGATCCACTGCAGATCTCGAAATTCGGGGCCGGTGGGATTTATTTGGGCAATTGTGGCGGATAAATCTTTTATCCATTGCTTGTTCTTGCGCCATTCTTGTAGTTCTTACTGATCTTCGTAGTGTACTTGTCCTGAACTCATTTTATTGGTTTCATTATTTGTATTGATTTGAGCATGGGTGGACTTAAAACAAGTGAATTGGAAGTGGTTGATGTAAGATTTGTTCATAATAATTAATGTGAGATTATCTCCCACCAATTAACAAAAACTGAAGCAATTAAAAAATCTATCTACATTACTACAGATTCTTATCTGGCTATCTTACTAATTTGAGCCACTTCGCCGTCTGTTTTGTAGTCGATTGTTGAGCCTGACCCTTTATAGCCCCACATTTTAAAATAGTAGTTTGTACTGGGTGTCAACTCACCAAAGATTGCTTGTTCAACCCCATAGGATATGTTTTTCACCCAAAAACTATCATTTTCTTGTGTGCCATCTACAGGTTCAGTAATAGCATCAAAGCTTGTTGCACTCATCTTTATAAGATAGCCTTCTGGTAGAATATCACCTATTGCATCTGTCCATTCCAACTTAATTGTGTGTGCTGAAAAATTGTCAACATAATTCGATGGTTCGAGTGCAAAACCATCTCCCCAGATCATGTTTGCATATTCCGGATGATCAATAAAAGGATTTCTATTTTCCTGATAGCTATAAATCACTTCATTGCGAGCCCTTTCTGAATCGTCAACGGGATCTGCAAGATGCCAAGCATAAAGTGTTGATTCCTTTCCAAACAGGGCTTCTCCACTGCTGGTTCCGGTATAGTCAACAAGCTCCAAATCGTATTGCCCTCCAGCTGAATGATACCCTGGATCATATCGGACAGCCATATAGAACATCATCCGAGCAACATCTCCCTTTATTTCATCACGAGGTTCCCAGCTGTCACTATCATAAAAACATTCTGTTGCTTCTGAATGCTGGCTTCCCCCTTCATCAAAATCAAGATTACTACGATCTGTGTTTACACTTTCGTCTGATGGCCTCAAATGATGACAGTCAGTATATGCTGTATCACTTTCACTTGGAAATCCATGCGATTTTGACCATACATGTTCCCTGTTCCAACGATTACCTGTGTATGTTAAATTTTCTCCTGCGTTTTCACTTTTTATTTGAGATCTTCCCGTATAAAGCAAGATCACATTATTATTATTATTGGGGTCTTCATCTGCTTCCTTTAGTATATCCCAGACATCTGTTGAACTACTAGTGTATGGAAAGCGAGTATGATTTTTAATTATTCCATATAATGCGATTTTGAGTTGCTCTCCCTCAAGTGCAACAGCGTCATCGTAATATCCTTCTGGTATTTGCGTCATTCCTACTGCTTGCAGAAACAGTGCAATAATGAATAAACTTAATTTTTTCATAAAAAAATGATGAGTGTTATTTACAAAATCCTGATATTCAACAAACACACTTATAATCAACAAAAATAGCTTATTGGCGTTTGAGGGTTCATTAATGTTTCTTCTCCACAAAAATAAAATATTATTATGCGAAGCACAACTATTTTTTCAAAAGCAAGAAGTCTTTGTGTATATCCCCCCATACAGTCGGTGATTCGTCAAGACAATTACTAAAATATCCGATGAGAATATATGCATTATATGGTTTAAAGTGAAATATTAAAATAGTATGATTTAATTCAATTTTTAAAATTATTTACTACATTTGAGGGTTTAAAGCAGCAAAATGAACCAAGGAACACAAATAATACTACAAGAATTGTAGCATCGGGGTAATGATGCAGTATGTGTGGGATTTAATTTTGATCTAGAAAGGACAAAGAAAGTAATTGCCAATAGTGCTGAGAAAAAACCCTTTAAATGAAATTATTGACAACACAATATGAGTGGCTTTTACATCCCTTATTGGCATGATAAGAACATTTTTCAATAAGGCTAAAGTAAAAATAAACAAAAACCACTAATTGAGTAGTCTACCACTTTTATTTATCTCAATAATTCAATTAACCGCCTATTCCCCAGAATGCGCTCTTTGTTTTGCACGATCCACTGCAGATCTCGAAATTCGGGGCTGGTGGGATTTATTTGGGCAATTGTGGCGGACAAATCTTTTATCCATTGCTTGTTCTTGCGCCATTCTTGTAGTTCTTGCTGATCTTCGTAGTGTGCTTGTCCTGAACTCATTTTTTTGGCTGTTTCGGTGAATACAAAATCTTGTGCGCTTTTTATAATCTGAAAATTTAAAATATAGAAGGTCAATTAATTAGAGGTAAGTAGGTTTATTTAGGAGTTATGCCCCATTTAATGAATTAAGGAATTCAACTAAATATCCTTTAAGCTGTCTATCTATTTCGCCTGGCTTTCTAAGTGGGTTACTGCATACATATTCGCTGCGGATGTCTAATGATGCTTTTACAATTATTGGGTCATCAATAGAAAAACGGTGCTTAAGATGCGGTAATATTGCAGTTGCTTTGCTCGCAACAGCCTTGTTCACCTCTTGTTTAGCAAAATTCTCCATTGCTTTTAAAATGGCATTCCTAAAGCGTATTATATCTTTATCAGAAGTACCGTCAGGGTATATCAGTAAATCTTCGGTAAAATGTTTTAAAAATTCAAATGCTGTTTTCATAATCGTTCACTATTTTGATATTTGAAACTGTCAGCCCCTTTCTTAGTTCGGAGGGCAACCGACAACATACCGCAAGCACCGTTTTAAAACAATTGGCGGCAGCATCCGCACTCCTGCGCCGAAGCGTTTTATTATTTAATGTGAAGTTCCGCATACTCCATTGCAGTTTTTCGCCGCCAAAAGTTTATGACTTACTATACTGTTACTGCTCTTTGATGATGACTATAATTACTGCTGATCCTTTTGTCTCAGCGTTTTCCGGAGCGACAGTAGTTTTTATTGCTGCTTTTCCCCAGGCTTCACGCAACTGTTTGAGCTTAGGATGGTGAAACCTTGAGGCTTCGATGCGTTCACCCCTCTTTATAGCGGCAGAAGCCTCAATTGCTGCTTTTCTACCTGCTACATGCAACTGTTTGATTGTAATTCCATCTGCTGATACTGTTAATGCTGCAGACACAGCAATAATTAAGCTTAGAATGATTTTTTTCATTTTTATAGATTTTAGCGTTTAAGTTTTTTATCACTTTTTACTGTCGTACACAATTTTACCGGTCTTATGCAAATACTCCTTGCTCACACTCCAATGCAGCCATAATATGTTATAATACCGATACTTAAAGCAAAAGAGCTTATGAAAGCTATGCCATACAATCCTAATCGAAAACCCACACACATAAGGTATTTGTTCGGCTATAACATATCCGTTATAGCAATAGCGCTTGCAGTTTTCAATCTTTTCGTCCTTAAAAGCATAAGCGTCTAATTCCCTACTCATTACTGCATATCCAAAAGACCTACTATTTAACATGTCTTCCATTTTTTTCTTTGTAAAGACCCATACTCTTCTGCTCATCGTACTTTTTTATAAATTTCAAGGCTTCTTTTACCGCTTTTTTGGGCTTGGTATACCCATCGGTGAAGAACAAATTGCTGTAATCGCTTTTGTAGCCTGTGTATATTTCAACAGAATAGCCGGTAACTCTTTGCCACGAAATAGAGCAATGCAAATTTCTCGAATGACATAAGTCTAGTAATTTTTGCGTTTTTGTTGATGCTTGAGCGCTCTTGAGTTTTTTAGCAATCCAGGTATAAAATTTCGTGCAGTCGGGCAGGTAAAATGCACCATCGGCCAAGGGGTTTTCTTTCCTATACCATTTTTCAAAGGGCTTTAATGCCTCGGTTGGCTTAGTGAGCAAGTTTGTTAAGACACTCATTTGCTGCTCCATTCTCTCATGAGCAAAGTCTTCAGCAAAACGGGCAATTTCCTCTATTTTTGAAGGATATGGGATCCCCTTTTCAAAATTTTCTCGCAACAATGTTTCTGCTTTCATTTTTACAAATTTAGCGGTCGTTCAATATTCTTATTTAATAAAGCGGTCGTTATGCTCCTAGCAATCTAATCGGCTCTTAATTATACGTTTGCAACCGTGTCCGAAGCCTGTATAAACCGCCTCTTCTTATTCCCAATTTCTTTTCCCTGGAAAATATTTCCTACGTTTATCCATTGGAAGCCTCATGCCCTGCCCTGCTACGGCTTGTACCAGAGTGGGCAATTTCCTCTATTTTTGAAGGATATGGGATCCCCTTTTCAAAATTTTCTCGCAACAATGTTTCTGCTTTCATTTTGTTGAGTTTTTATAATTTTTTTTTGCATTTAATTGCTCCAGTAGGTCTTCCGGGCTTTCGGCATCATAATAGTCACTCATAGCCGTAAGCACACAAAACTCATCATAAGTATGATCCATTTCGTCTGCAAATACTTCTTGATGTTTGTTGAGCAACTCGGTGCATGTAGTGCAATTTCGCCAATTAAAAACGTATCCGCTATCACTTATGGCCGTTACTTCCATCTTGCTGCCTTTTCCAAACGACCTGCCACAGGCATTGCATTTATGGGGTTTGCGGTTGGCAACTATTTTTGTGCTAATAATATTCATTGTACATTAATAATTTCCTGAAAAATGGAGGGGAGTTTCGTCCCCCTCCTTCACGGACATAGGTTACTGCTCTAAGCGGCAAGCTTTGTCATTTGGTGATTGTTGCCAGTTGTTGTGGCTGCCAAACGCTCGGCAAATCATAGTGGTACATTGTCAAAGCCAGTCACCCCCAAAAGGGCTTAGTTTGTGTGCAAGCCCGAATCACCGGGGACTGTATCGTATTTCAGTCGTTCCACCACTTGTTTAAACTCGGTAAACAAGAACCTTGGTGGAGGTGAGGGGAATCGAACCCCCGTCCAATATACGTTGCTAAATGCTTCTTCGCGTTTAGTATCTTCTTAGGATCGTTGCGTATTTAAAGGCTTTATGCCAAAACTCCCTTTTTCCTCTCGGATGTATTGCTTTTAATCTGCGAATGAATAAACAAACGGCCTTTCTCTGTCCAAACGGTTAACATTGTTGTTCTTGTTTCGCCATTATTGTTATAGGTATAGGTACGGGTTTTGGTGTAGCCCTGGTTTTGATACTTTTGGTACAATACCCATGTGCCGGATTGTTTGTACTGTATTTGCAAATTACGTAGCCTTAGGTTAAGGCTTGTTGCAGTTATACCCAGTTCCTTGGCTATTTGGGTTGTTGTGTATGCACTTTCGCTCTGCAGTACTTTGTCAAAGTAGTTTACTTTGGGCGTGTTTTGTTCTATTACTTTGCCTTGCAGTTGCAATTGTTCTTCTTTTATGCGTACTTGTTGCTCGGCAATTTCTCGTTTCTTTTGCTCATCAGCCCAATTTTGGACTAATTGCAAAACTGTATTAGGATTAGAAAAATCAACAGTTTGTGCTTTGGTTTCGAGTTCTTCCCAACGTATAATTAATCTGGCCCTGGCTTCATCGTTAAATTTGGTGGCAATGTACAGACACTCTTTTTTATTTAACTCAAATTGTGGCAACCTCCTGCCTGTTGGGTCTTTGTATTCACTAAGCCGAAAATTCGGCTGACCTACTTTTACCCATGATTGTTCCATGTTTCGTATTGCATCGAGTACATGCTTGTGCATCTTACCAGTCAGTTCCGCAATTTCACGGCTGGTTATGGTTTGTTTAATGTTTACCAACTGATTCATGATACCCTCCTTTCTCTTTCGAGTTTTTCAACTCCAAGAAAGCCTTCAATATCGTTTAGGAAATCCATAAGCCTGCGATAATGAGAAAGTATCAGGCAGCGATCTTCCTTACTGTAATCGAGGTCTGAGCGCACCCACTCAAAGAAAATCTCTGTTAAAGTGTCACGGAAATCCCCTGCTTCATCGGGGACATAAATAAATTCTTGAATGATTTTTTTGGCACGGTTCGCGCCATCTGCAGCACTGTTCGTGCCATTGTCCATTTGTTCGTGCATGATAAATGAATTTGAATTAAATAAAGAGGGCAGGTCACTGCACGAACTCCTAAACAGATGCTTAGAAAGGACTGAGGTACTTTCAACCTTATGCCTGCCCCGTATCTTTGTTTCAGTCTTGTGTGGGATGTCTGTAACATCTGTAATAATTTTAGAAATTCGTGCACAGCAAACATACAAATAAATTTTCAAAACGAGCAAATAAATTTTTGTTGTGTTTTCTATTGGCATGATATAGAGGTTTATATGGGGTTTATGTAGTGATAAAAACCGGTTCATCTTAAAATATCCCCCAAATTAATTTTGCAGCCATTCCCAATACAATGAATCCCACCACATAGGGCCAATAAAGCGCAGAATGCTGAAAACTTGCTGCAATAGGGTTGGCAGGCAGGTTTTGTTGCTCCTCTTCGTGCAAGCGGTATAGCTCCAGTATTTTATACTTATGCAAGCGGTTTATGCGCTCTATTTCCGCCTCGTGCAAGAGGTTCAGCTTATTTCTTGTTGCCTCTGCCCCCTTTTGCCAGCCAAAGGCTATTCCCATTTTCAGGGATTCGTACAAATCTTTATACTGCATCGGGAACAGACAAATCAGCACTGTGTCCGGCAAAGCCTTACCGGAGGCGATTCTTGCCCGGAGGCGGTCAATTGCGTACCTATGGCATATTTGATCGGCCATGGCCTCGCCTTCAAAATTGGTACATACAGCAACTTCAATAAAGGCTTTTTCAATCTTTTCTGTGTTAATAATGCACATTGTGTTGGTTTTTTGTGGCGTTTAACATTATGGTGCTGCCGTCTTCATAATCTTCCGGGTATTCAACGGCATTTTTCATCCAGCCTAAAATAGTTATTACAAAGCCTATTGCAGCTACAATAATAAGAAGCAAAAAAAATAGACTTTTCATATCTCATGCCTTTGAATGCAAATCTATATCCATTTATTTGATTTTCCAAGCTTTTTATATCATTTATTTTAATCTAATATCGCTTTAATTTGCTAATTATTTGATTTTATGTATTTTATAGTTGCTTTTTTCTATCTCTTTAAATGTTTTATTTTGTTTGATATAATATCAAAATAAATTTTTATGGCTATATATTCCTGTTATTTAAGCATTTATGTATCACAAAAAATATAATTTTGCATTAAAATATCTTTTTAATTTGCTTTTTATTGTTCTTTGAATTAATATTGCATCTCGATTTACTATTATTCATCAAATTAATTTCAATTATGAGCAGTCAAGCAATCCAAACCCAAAAGGCAAAGAAATCCCGCGCAAAACAGAAAAAACGGGAAAACACACAGATTAAGAGGCTTTCCCGCTATTTGAACATGCACCGCACGATCAGAACCGTAGACGGTATAGAACTACTGAGTATCAGCAATAGTGCTATGCCCCGACGCATTAAAGACATCGAAGACACTGTTAGGCAGATTGAGAAAAATGACAGTTTCTCTATCATCCGCCAGCACGAGCGCTATGAAGCAAAGTTTGGCCAAACATGGATTACAAAATACATCCTACCAGAAGGTTTTATGATTCCTGTTGACGACTTTTAGTCGTTAACCTATACGTCTGCACGCAAAGGGCACTTAATTTTATCTTTTTCTCTTCATTTTCAAACGGAATATTATGGAGCTTCACCCCCAATTTATAAACACGGCAGATTTTTTATGTAGAGTTCAGCCCAGAAAATTTCCACAGGGCATAGAAGTTGACCTGGCTACAAGCAGAAAACTCAGAAAATTGGCAAAACAATACCAAAGCAAGGGTTTTTTGAAATTTTTCATCGAAATCAATTGCCGGGCCATAGCCGAACATGGCTATTTTTACGTTTTCAACTACCTGCACCGCAATAATTTAGCCGCTTTTCTCGATATTCCCAGAGAACATATCGAAAAAATTGTACATAGCATGGTTAACCATGGTCTTTTTGATAGGGATGCCTTCTATGGCTACGATATTCTGACCAATAAAAATTTGCAGCTAAAATTTCTCAATCGTTGCCAACTTCAAGGCACAAAAACCACCATCAACCTCTATTCAGACATCTGGTTACTCGAAAAACGCACTGTACCAAGTGTTTCTCCCTACATTTTATACTGTCCATTGCCAAAAATCTACGCCCAGCTGTTCAAAAACCAAAAATCCACCTTCGAAACAGTTATTTAATCATTTAAAAAACAATTTAGTATGGAAAAATCAGCACCAATCTATGAGGAAATTATAATGAACGGATGGTATGTCCGCATCCCTTGCAAAGAAAATGAAATATTGGCGCATATGCCTCCAGCGGCAAGGGAGCTTTGGCTCTACATTTTGCGAAAAGTGGCACCATATGATACCGAATTTCTAAAAATGGGAACAGGCGAATTTGTGTTGAAAGAAGTTCGAGAGGATTTAAGGTGGAGTGTTGGCAAAAGAAAGGAATATTATTCTAAAGGGCAGATAATCCGTGCTTTTGCAATGCTAAAAGATGTCGGAATAATAGATTTTAAGCTTGTGAACGAAAAAGGAATTGTCCAAGGTGATTCTCAGAATAAAGCGCAGGGGTTTGTGAACGATTATATGAAAGGGAAACATTATCGTTTCGTAAGCTTCTTAAATTATGAGCTTTATAAGTGGGAAAAATCATAAAAAAGCCTTTTAAAGGACAATAATTTACCATAGAAACAAATATTACAATGGCAAAACCTAATTCAAGTACAATACACGGATATGTTCTGATCGCCCGGAAGATTGATGATGACAAAATTATGCGGCAACCTCCGGTAGTTCGTGAAGCATGGTTTTACATCCTAAGAAGAGTAAATTTTAAGGATGGAATGTACAAAAGTGGACAGGGTTTCTTTACAAATGAAAAAATAAGAGAAGCGCTAAGTTGGCATGTGGGAAATCGTAAAATGACCTATTCTAAACAGCAGGTTTCCAGAGCTTTAATTAAGCTGGAACAGCTCGAAATGATCAAAAAAGAAAGCGTTACCTTATGCGTTACCAAATCGGAGGGGGGTAACGTTACCAAATCAGAAAGCCCGAACGTTTCAAGAGGTACACTCATAACTGTTTGTAATTATGCAACTTATCAAGACCCTAAACAATACGAACGTTACAAAAATAAAGATAGCGAAAGTTACCTCACAAAAAAGCCGACGGAGACTCCGAACGTTACCGACACATTATACAGAAACAGAATATACAAAGAAGAGAGAATATTATCTCCCGAAAATGTAACGAATTTTTCCAACATCTCCCTCAACTTTTTCAACCATCCTGAAGCATCAAATATTTCTGAGGAAATCCTAAAAACAAGATTCAAAAAAATAACCGAGGTTTTCCGTGATTCACAAAGCTACCGGGAAACCATAGCCATGCAGCATAATCTGAGCCAAGAGCGTGTACAGCAAATCCAAATCAGATTCTTAACAAAAATCAAAGAGACCGATTCGGATAAACTTAAAAGCATTCACGAACTCAAACGCTACTTTGTGAACTACCTCCAGTTTGAAGCTTCAAAACAAAGAGTTTAAAAGTTACAATTTGAAATTATGGAACTAAATACCAGATTATTAACCGAGAAAAAATTAATTGCAAATCTTCTGGTCGATAATGGCGGCTACCTCAAAAATAAATCAAAATTAAACTCCAATCTATTTTGCGATTTATTCCACAAAGCTGTTTTTGAGGAATTTGCAAAGTGTATCAAAAACGGGAACACTCCCGATTCGTTCACTATTGCCAACAATTTGCCGGAAAATAAGTTCCCTGATGCCCTCGAAAAAATCACAGAAATAGAAATTTCTTGCGATTATAGCACTGATATTCCGAACCTTATAATAATTCTTGCAACCGAAGAATTTAAAAAAGCGGCAAAAACATTGGCACAAGACCTGCTTTATGGGATAGCAAACAAAGGCTTAGACAAAAACGGAGTATTCGATATACTCAATAATTTTTTGAAAAACCAAAGCGCTACCGACACTACCCAAGTAACTCACATCAAGGAAGTTTTATCGGAAATAATGACCGATATTGGCAAGCGTTTAGACCCCAACCATGAGCCGGCTGCGGTGCAAAGCGGCTTTGAACAACTCGATAATTTCACTTTTGGCCTCCATAATGGCGATCTGATTATCATCGCCGGGGAAACATCCCAAGGTAAAACCTCTTTTGGGCTAAGCATCACAAAAAATGCAGCTTTCCTGACTAATAAAAAAATTCTGTTCATAAGCCTCGAAATGAGCGATAAGCAATTAGTAGGCCGCATACTAGGCAGCAAAGCAAATGTCAGTAGCAAGCGTTTACTGTTTAATCCACTTAGCGAATCGGAATTAGACCGTGTGGAAAAAGTTGTGGATACTGTGGCCAATACGAATATTTTCTTAACCCGCAAATCAGCCCTCAGTATCAGCGAAATACTTAGTCTGGTATATTCGCATAAAGCCCAACACGGCCTCGATTTAGTCATTGTCGATTACCTCCAGTTGGTGCGTGGCGGCAAAAATATAAACCGCGAACAGGAAGTTGGAGGCATTGCTCGTGAGCTTAAAAACCTTGCCGTAGGTGCAGATATACCCGTTATTGCCCTAAGCCAATTTGCGAGAGACAAAGCAAATCCAATGCCTAGCCTCAGTCGTTTGCGCGATAGCGGACAAATTGAAGAAGCTGCAGACCTTGTACTATTGGTTTGGAGACCAGAATTTTATAGACTGCCATCAATCGAACTGCAAAACGGCGAAGTATTGCAAAGCAACGGGAAAGGGCATGTGATTGTGGCAAAAGGCCGTAGTTATGGCACAACCGACTTTGCCGTAGGCTGGGATTGCGAAACAACCACTTTTTTCAATATCGACAATACATTGTTTCGGCCTCAATCCGGTGAAGCAATAAAATCTGGAAATGCTTTTGACGATCTGAACAACCAAGACACGCCCTATTAAGCCATGGTCATACTCCGAACCAACGACCCATACAGCCGCAATAGGCTTCTGCTCAATAGTTTTCCTGATATAAAATTGGGTGAAAGAATGTTAGCAAACGAATTGAACAAACACTACATAATAGCCCTAAAACATGCCCCGGAAAATTTCATTAATAAAAGCCTAATAACCTTTAAATCAGATTATAAATACTACTCAACTCTGTTAGCCAAAGCTAAAATTAAACTAAAAAAAATTGAAGCACAACCGAATTTTAGCGACGATTACAAAATACAAATGCTCCTATTCATTGCTTTTCTCGAAAAAGAAATTACCTGTCTTGCACAAATCATAAGCACTTTAAAATGAAGCACCAAGCAAAAAATAGACGAAAAGGCTGGATCCTAAAAACACACTTTGCGCAGAAATTAGGGGTTTCCACTCAATCAGTAAGAAAATACATTAACGAAACCATGAACCTGGAATGGGAACTCAAAAATGCTCTCCCGGACTATAACCCAAGAAACAAATATTGGAGACCCGAAGAAATTGAAATATTAAACCATTTTTTAACATAAAATATTATGGCACAAGAATTTATTTATTTCAAAAATGCCCATACCCTAGAAGAATTGGAACATCTGAAAAAACATTTTATGAAAATGTACCATCCTGATTTAACCACCGAAAACAAAGAGGAACACGAAATAATTACCAAGGATATTCTTGATGAATACGACCGGGCCAAACTGCACATTCATGAGCTCAGCAAAATGTTCACAAGCAAACCGGAAGTGGTTATTGCTGCAAAGGAAATGTCTGCCCTTATCAAAAAATACGGCCTTACTGATAATATTACCAGGCAAATTGAGGTAAAGATCATTAAAAAGTTAACCTTCATTGCCCCTGCTTATCAGGCTCTTGCTGTGCAGTTTATCAAAACCCAATTAATGCTTCATACCGACAAACTGCCCGTAATACTCCAAAACCTCGAATTTTTATTTAGAAAGTGGACGAGCAAAAAAATTGGTGCCTAATACCCCCGAGCAAATTTTAAACTTAACAAGACCTCAAAATGACAAAACAAGAATTATTGCAAAACAAAAAACCAGCTAATTCCATAAAACTAAGAACACTGCAAACAGTCTTTTCCAATTTGGATTTAGCTCTGGAAGCTCTACCGGAATATGCTAAAAACACTAAAATCTCTTTGGCTGTATTGGCCATAAACTACGGTTGCCTCGCCACACGCACAGAGTACCGCATTGTGCCACTATCCGATGTAATAAACCCAAATGGCGATTCGGTGAAGGGAATTCATAGAATTGAGATAAACCCAAAGGCAGGCTACCGGAAGCTAAAAAAATCAAATCAAAAGCGACTTAAAAAACATTAATCAATTAAATTACCAAACCAAAATGCGAACACTCAAAAAACGTTTTCTTAATTCAAAAACAAAAATCTGTTTCGAGCTTGAAGTTGAAACCAAAATGGTTAATGCTACAAAAATGGCAGCACCATATGGCAAAAGCACTAATGCATGGCTGCGAAACAAAACCACCAAAGCATTTATCGAAAAATTAAAAAGAGATGTTTTTACTACATCCGATTTTGTGATAATTCGTCGAGGCGGATTTGCTCCAGGTATTTGGTTACAGGAAGAGCTTGCTGTTGAGTTTGCCCGATGGCTCGATCCCGATTTTGCTATTGAGCTCAATGCCGAACGGATATTTATTGAAAATGTTATTCAAAAACCATGGATCACAACAAAAAAAAACGGTTTATAGTGCTAATTAAGCAATAAACATCATAAAAAACGCTAAAAAACCGCTATTTATTTTCATTAAAAACATTATTTGTAATAATATAGCTAATAAAAACCCTAAAAATTCACGTTTTTAGGGTTTTTTATTGCAAAATTGTCCAATTTCACAAAAAACAACATTTTTTTATTCCTGATTTTCAGTATTTTATTTTTCCACCCTTTACGTAGTCGTAAACTTTTACTATTGCAGCCCGTATATTTGCACTTTATCCGTTAATTAAGCATTTTTTAAGATGAAAAATTAATGAAAGTAAGTACAATTGTTATCGGAGCAGCAGTTTTAGCTGGTTTGGCACTTATTGCCACAAGCGCAAAAGGAGCAATAAACTTTGTTCGCGATTTGGTTATAAAAACAGGGGAACCATACGGCTTTAGCATCAAAGGCGGCCTTTTTGGCAACTTTGAATGCACTTTGCCGGTCGAGCTAATCAACAAAACCCAAAACACGGCAAATGTGTCGAACATAATTGTTCGTGCTTATTTGCCCGATGGAACAGAGCTGGTGCGTTCTCCGGTTTCGGGAAGTTATACGATTGCAGCTTTGCAAACCACCACAATTCCGGTTTTACTGCAAATAAGCATCCAAAATATTGTAGGCATTCTGCCCAATATTGATCCCTTGCAAATATTACAGACAAGCAAAATAGGTGTAAACCTCGATGTAAAAGTATTTGCAGACGTGGAAGGCGTAACCATTCAGCAGGATTTAAAAATTGAGGTGTAATGTCGGCAAAAACCGAAGCAGCAAATATAAAAGCATTGCAACGTGCAAGCCTCTACATAGGCATAACAGCCGGTGTCCTGGGCATCATCAACATGATCTATACCTGGAGCAGCCAATACAAGGAAAAGAAACAATTAAACAGCCAACAATAATGAGCGGACTTGCATTAACAATCGGTAAAAGACGTATAACCCGCGCACCAAAATACGATCGGTATTTTTTGGGAGGCGGCAGTATGTTTTCAAAAGAAAATGCAAGCGATGTACACGATACAGTGAGGCGCATGGCCGCTATTGTTCGCACAACAACCAACGAAACAGAAAAATTAGCAGCCGAACTTAAAGGACGCACTCGCGAAGAAACCCTCCAAAACATTCATCAATTTATGGTGAAGTATCTGCAATACGATACCGAAAGAGGGGAAAAACTACGCAGTCCAGCCCGTTCGTGGCATGTCGGAAACAAGCAAACCAGCCCCGAAACAGGTGATACTGGCGTTGATTGTGATGATATGGCCATGTTTGCCGCTAGTTTACTTTCAAACCTCAATATCCCGTTTTACTTTAAAATTGTGGCCGTACAAAACCCCGATCAATGGGAGCATGTATATGTTGTTGTGCCACAGGAAGGCGAAAACCTTGGCGGATCCGGATATTTTACACTCGATGGAGTAATTGACAAATTCAACTACGAACATCCGTATAAGAAACAAGAAACCCTTGATAAGCATGGGGTTATTTGCCAAAACCTTGACGGTTTAGAAAACGGCAGCAATCCTGTTGAAAGTCTTTTAGTAAATCTTAGGGCAAAGCTTATTAAGCATCCCGAAGTATTCTATCCATTGGCGAATCCCGAAGATTATTTGGAACTTGTAAATGATGTTTTAACGCATAAAGAGGATAAACAGGAATTTGCAAAAGCCATACAAAGTGCTGCAGTAACCGAAAGAACAATGCTCGGCACTCGCTTCTTTATTTATTTGCAGAAATACATACAGCAAAACAAAGGCGTAGGTGATTGGTGGGAAGTCCTTGATGATGGTTCTTTCCTGCTTAATGAGGACGATTCACAAAAACCCCATGGCGGAGATTGGTCATTTGACGATGAACTTGGCGAGGATGTTTATGGCGGAGATTCTTCCGGATGGTTCAGCAATGCAAGTTCTTGGGTAGGCGATAATTGGGGGACTATTTCTACAGTTGGCACAAGCTTATACAGCATTTTTGCACCCGTACAATCAACGCCAAACACAGGGGGCAATAACCAGCCGGTAAATGTAGCACCAAACCCAAATTACCATAAAGAAAACCCGAATGCCGGCAGCAATACAACCCTAATTGTTGGCGGTGCAGCTGTTCTGCTTATTGGTGGTGGACTTGCTTATGCCATTATGAACAAAAAATCTGCCGAATAATGGTACACGAACAATCATATACAAATGTTGCCGGAATAGGTTGGACACCTTTTGATCACGTCTATGATTGGGCGAACTCCTTCACAAAAACACCCGAAGGTAATTTAGTAAAAAAAACAGACTATGAGGCATACCAAAAAGCCCAGGCCGATGAAATAAGCCGTAAAACAGAACGAGACAGACAAGCACAAATAAACGCACAAAATACAGCCGACCCAACATCTCCAACAAACTATGCCCAAATGCCCGAAAGTAACACCCAAACAGCACGTAACACGCTCATTATTGGCGGAGTGCTTATGGCAACTGTAACGGCATTAATTCTATTGACAAAATAAAAAATGCATAAAAATGGACAAAAAAACTATTGCAGTTGGGTTATTAGCAGTTACTATCATAGGCGGCGGTGGCTACTACTTATATAATAAGAGCCAAAATTCAACCCCCAATATTAACTCAGCATTGCCCCTATTACCAGAAGCATCTGATCCTACCGGTCCAGGCGATTCTTTAGAGGACATAAACAGCTACTATGAGGATCAGAAATACAACGATTTCAAGGAAATGTTCAAAACCTACTCCAAGGTTCGCACTTATTACGCATGGATGAAACAAGATCCGAATACAATTTCAGTCATAACCACTAAGGCTCAAAAGAATGGTAGGTCTTTTAACGATCAGTTGTGGAGGGATTGCTACTATATGTTCACTACAGGAGGCAAATCTCTTGAAGGTCTCAGGGAGGTAAGCATATGATACTCCCAGAAGAAACAACCGCAATAAGCACTCAGAATGCTCCATGCTGTGGTGTTGTGGGATGGATCAATAACAACCGCTTAAAATCCGGACTAATTGCTATTGGACTTGCCGGAACAGTATGGGCATTTGCTACCGAAACAGGGCGCAAAACCATTGGCCTGCAAAAAGCAATAAAATCAGCACCTACAAGGCGCAGCACATCGCGCCGGCGCAGAAAATCTTTGAAATAATCATATAACTCAATAAATTATGGCAACATCAAAAAGATCACCCCGCAGACGTACTTCTGTTGCCCAGCGAAGTAAGTCTTTTAAAGTGGCACAAATGGGCTCCGATATTAAAGCTCCTGCATTAATTATTGCAGGGATGATTGGTACATCGTTTATTAATGGAGTGCTTAAAAAGTACCTCACAAAATTATTCACCAATCCTGCTGCACCTGTTCCTCCCGTACCAGAGGGTGTTGGAGCAATTATTGACAATGCAAAAAAGGCGATTAGCCCGGCAGTATTGACAGCTATTACCTTGTTCGTAAAACAGAAGTATAGCAATTCCTCTGATAAAATGCAACAAAGCTTGATTAATGGCGCAATTGCCGCTTGCCTCTTTGGCTTAGCCACAAGCTTTCTCAATGTCGATCTGGTAAATATGGTGAAAGAAGGCTTGGCTGGTCTTTCCGGTAGATTTTTTGGCACTGCTAGCAGTACTCCGGGTAAAATCCCTGCTTATACAAAGCCTCAGAGGCAGCTTAAAGGCTATGCTCCACAGCGCAAAACCACCATGCGTTCTGTTTCCATTTAGGAAACTATTCTTTCATTAATCAATTAGTTGTTAACGATTTACAAATAAACAAACACATATAAAAATGGACACAGCAGCAGCAAATTACATCAAGCAACAGTGGGACACCAGAAAAGGCGACATTGCAAATCTTGCCCCCGAAATTATCACCAAAATCTATGGCACCAATCCTACGGAGCAGGTGCAAATCCATAATTTTGGTTCTGCCAAAAAAATTGGAGCAGTTTCTAACTTCCGCGACATGTTTGCCGAAGACGATGTTATCAGCCTCACTAGTGCAACCAAGTGTTGCGACCTTGACAAAGGTAAACTGCAGCCCGGCAAATTATTTCTTGCTACGCACATTCAACTCCTTTTCAAAAACACAGACGGCAGCGTAGCCGAAGCCGATTGGGATTTGATTAATTACAAAATTGCAAATGGCGACCTGCAGATTACCCAGGACGACCGCAAAATTTTGGAACGTCAAAGTATGCGCCCTTTCCTTACAGCAAAGGACGTGATCCAAGAGCAGGGCAATTATTCCACTACTGAAGCTGGTGTAACAACCGTTTCAAACACTCGCCTCATTCTTGAAGGCGGTATTGTACCTATCATGCCAAAATTCATCGTGGCAGAAAAACTGATTCAGGTAGATGCCCGTTTTGGTGCAGCTCTTAGCGCAAACGATTGCCTATACATTCGTTTTTACGGAGCAATGAACGTAAACATATAATCCGCTAATCGGAGATCTGTAATTTTTTTAAAGCCCGTCCATGTACGGACGGGCTTTTTTTAAACCAAATATCAGGGATAATAGCATGTCAAAAAAAATTGAATACCAAAAAATCCTGCTTTCGGTAACTGCCGATAGTCAGTCTGTGGTAAATACCGAGCTTACCAAAACCAACCTAACACGCATTATTGGCATTGCTGCATTTACTAGTAATGAAAATGTAGTGCCACTCAACCGTTTGGGTATAAAAATTGCCGGACGCGAAGTATTGCCCTCTGATTACCCTATGCGCCTTTTGTACGCCAACAATAGTGTTTCGCCAGACGAGAAGTTTTTTGCAAGCGATGTAATTAACCATGAGATTGATAAAACTGAAGTGGAAATTACCATAACAGATGGTGGTGTTGCTGGTCTAGGAAATGCCGGCTACGATGTGGAAGTTTGGTTGAAGTGCGAAAAACAATAAACCATGCCAAAACAAAAAATCCGAAGTAAAAAAGTAATAGTTACTGAAGCCAACGGCCTCAGCGATTTTGCTTTAAAATTTCCGGGATCTGTTTTGCGCGTACTTGGTGTAAATATGCACGTTTTGGCTACCCACCAAACGCAGTCTATTTGCCGTGCATCGGTGCGGTTTAATGGCAATGCCGAAGATTCGGTGGTTAACAAACTTGTATATAACCGAGGCGACAATAATTCCGGCGGCTTTACCCTCCTCAATACACTGACACAAGACAATAACGAGGTAGCGGGATATGTGCATGACAGGGCTGTTAGCGGTATTAGTTACCCATACGAGTGCATTTTCACATTTTTAACCGAAGAAGATGAATAATACCATTGATCTAGTAGGTCTTATAAAGCGCAATATGCTTGAACGAGGCTTTAAAGCATACGATACTAAGGCTGTTTTGGTTGAACTTGATGCCAACGAAACTAAAATTATCGGAAATAGCGATGATTTTTATATGTACTTATCGGCCAATTCACAGTATCCGGTAAAATTACTCCTACTAGCCGATAACAATGCCCTTAAAGTTGATGGGCAGATGTCTTCTACCCTATTTTTAAAGCATGTAATGCTTCGATCAAATGTGCAAATTAAAAATACAGGGAATGCAAAAGCATATGTAGAAATACTGCAAGTAACACTTGCTTGCCCAAACCAAAATTAAAATGAGAAAAAAAGACCGAAACTTTGACTTTTCCATAAAAACCATCCATGACAATCTTTGTAATCGTGAAGAGAAAGACCGTAAAAACAAAGATTACAAGATTAGTGTAACCTGTAAATGGAATAATGACACCCGCAAACCATTGCAGATATTAGATAAACAATGGGGCGCAGAACTGTTTCTCCAAGCCATTAATAATGTAACAACAGGAATGTCCGACCCTCCGGATATTATTCAAATTGTTCTTTATACTGAACTAGATGCTGCAAAACCCAAGAGGACAATTACCACTTTAGTATATATGGAAAATGTTCCTGAACAGCCAAAAGAAGAAGCAGAGCCAAAAGAAAAATATCAAGCCCTAAAGGGGATTGGTTTAAATCCAAATGAGCAAACAGGCAATAAAGATATGGACTTATTAAATGCGCAAGTGGATTTTAAAATGCAATTGACTGCCAAGGATCAAACAATTAAAGATCTCGAACGCGAGAAAAAAGAGCTTGAAGCTGATATTAAGTACCTCGAAGAGGATATTAAAGTACTTAATGAAAAGGTTGCCGCTTTAGAGGTCGATAAAGAAAAACATTCGCTTCAACGCTCAATTGCCGGACTTTTTAACGAATCCATTAGGCCATTAGCCAGTCAAATATTACCGGGCGCTTTAAACGGTATTATGGGCAGAATGCAGCCACAAATGCCACAAATGCCAGAGAATGATGTTCAAATGGGCGACCTTGAAGAAAGTAATTAATAACCAAAAGCAATAACCCATGCCACAATTCGCAACAAAATTCACAATAGACGTGAAAGATAAAGAACAAGCCGGAGCGGTATTTAATGCAGTAGGTAAATTATTGCAAGTAGCAACTCCTTCGCAAATAATAACACTTGGAAAAAAGGCTACGCCAAGTCTTATTTCAAAAGCCGTTATGGCTATTAATACAGGACTTATTAAGTAAGATACACAACACTATGCCCTCAAAAACAGCAATAAAAAAAGTAGGCAGCACAGCTCTAACAGCAGGGAAAAAGGCATTATCGCTTATGCAGCCAAGCAATCTCCTGAAGATAGGTATTGGTGTTGTGGGCATTGGTGTTGGTATCTATTTTATTAGAAAACAACTACAAAAAACTCCTCACGAAGAAGAGGTAAACACAAACAAACTAAGCTATCCGCAAAGCCAGTACAATGATTGGGCAGATACACTTGATGTAGCTATGACAGGTGTTGGGCATACTGATGAAGAGGCTATTTATGCGATTTTTCATGCCTTAATCAATATTGACGATCTTCATGCCTTACATGCAGCTTTTGGTACTCGATACTATCGGTTTTTTGGCATTCCGCAAGGAAATTACTCTTTAACTCAATGGTTGCAATCGGATATGAACGACGATGAAATTGCAATAATAAACGACATCTTAGCATCAAAGGGTATAAACTATTCATTCTAAAAACGATGATAAAAAAATTCATATTCGCAGTAGTAGGGGCTCTTGCTTTCAATGAAGCAATTAAGTATTTAAAAAAGCGTGAACAGGAAACAACAGCTCCGGATTATGCTTCCGGAAGGCCGATAGTGCCTGCAACTCTTATGGAGGAAAAGCCAGATGCTCCATTTTACAGCAACGATCCGGTTCGTGATCCACAAACTGGCGATCTTGTTTTTGAGGACGAGATTATGGAGATACAAACAGACCCAATTGATGTACCACCACCGTTCTATGTAAAGCCTCATGACGAAGGTGCAGCCGTAGGCAGAAATGATTTCTACGAAGAAGCACCTAACCCAAGCGGAACACCACCAAGCAATGGCCAATGGGACAACCAAAACGACCCCAGACAGCGACCACCGGCACCACCAACCGGATGCCCGGGAGGCTATCAACTGTACTTTAACGAAACACTTTGGAAATGGGCTTGCAAAAAAACCTCGATATGAAAAAACAAAACAACTTAATGTATGCCGGCGTTGCCGCAGCAGTAATAGTAGGCGGATATTTCGCTTATAAAAAATTCGTGAAAACAGAAAATACGCTTCCTCTTATTGATTTGCCACCACAAGGCAAAACCAATAGCAATGATAATGGCGAACCAACCTACAATAGACCTCCAAAAAAAGATTGTCCGGCTGGTTATATCTCGACTTTCAATACCCGTGATTGGGTTTGGGAATGCAGCACAATAAGAAAAGATGTTGTAATCAACAGTAACAATAATGGGAGCGGCAGTTCAATGGAAGGGTTTAGGGAGGTAAGCATATGAAGCTTAATTTTTTAACACTAGCAGCCTTAGCAGCAGGTGGATGGTATTTTTGGGATCGTTCAAAAAACAACAATCAAACATCTTCTAAACAATTTGGCGCATCACTACCCATTGTTGACGATCTAATTCCCGTAATTGAAGTACCGGATAATGATCCTCAAATAATTACTCCTCCTGATTGGTTGCCACAACCTCCGGATGTACCTCCGGCATTAATTGACGATCCGAAATTGTTTGTGTTCGATACGCAAGCAAAGTCTTTGCGCGATATTGATTTAGGGATGTTCCATTTTATGCCAAAAACCGCAAAATCAGATTTCATTTTCCCTGTAAATGCCGTTCCGCAATGTGCTGAAAGCCTGATGCGTGAACATATGGACAAATTTGTTGTGGTAACAGACCATAGTGGAGGCAATTTAGCGCAACACCAAGGCGGCATAACAAAAACCATTGGCGATTTTCAGCCGGGTGTACGCTACACTATTGCAGTAATGAAGCCCTTTAACCTTGTTATACCAAAAGGGCCAATTGGAGGGTTTCGCAATGTCTCAATCTAAGAAAAGTAACAACTTAATAATACGGTTTGGTTTGGGTTTATTAACGGGAGTTTTGGTCGGCTTCCATTTGGGACGCAGGAGGGTAACTATTCTCCCTCCTGTTGTTCCAAATTCCAACACTTTGCCTGATAACGGCAAAAACAATGCACATATATCTACGCCTCAAATAAACCAGCCGCAATTGCCCCAAAGCTATTGCCAAAGGTGCGATTTGATGCAGTCCGATACTTCAATATAAGAGAAACTATGTACAACAATAATACGGTAAACGGTTTAGGTGTTGCTCCTCTGGTGGTTGCTTTAGCTCCGGCGGGCGTTAAATTTGCAACAAGCCTATTAAAAAATCTTTTTGGCGCAAAACCAAAAGGGGAGTTTTTTAATTGGGATGGCAATCAGCAATCGGCATTTATGACCGATGTTCTTGATGAAGCATTTTCCGGAAAATATATGTCGCCTTATGATTTTTGGGCGGGGGCGGTTACCCCTGTTCTCGAAGGTGATTATAAAAACAGCACCCCTGCCCTTTTCTGGGACACATGGAACAGTTGGAATAACAATATTCCTGCAAAAGACTATCCGCAACGCTACAAAATGAGCTGGTACGATGCAACACAACTGCCCGATGGTACGCCTCGTCCTGCTTCAATGCCTTATTATAGGGTGTTTAATGTAGCTGTTCCTGGCGTTCCTGAACCAATTGAAGGAACTGGGGGATCTACATCTTCCGGTAACCCCTTGCAAGCCGGAATAAGCGGTTGGTTGCCAATGCTGCTGATGGGCGGTGCAGCTGTTAGTGCTGTTGTATTGCTCCTTATGCCCTCCAAAAAGAAGCCAAAAAAGTTAGCTGCAGCAAAACCAAAAACCGTAGCAAAGCCACAAGTACCAGCAAGTGTACAGCAAATAAAACTTAAATAAATGAACACATCTACCAGTGGCAAACAGCTTATTAAAGAGTTTGAAGGTTTACGCCTTCGGGCTTATCCCGATGGTGCAGGCTATTCGGTAGGCTATGGACATTGGGGGGTTTCTGCCGGCACAGTAATTACACAACTGCAAGCAGAAATGTATTTTGAGCTGGATATACAACGCTTTGAAAACTACATAAACTCTTTAGATTTAGATATTAATCAAAATCAATTTGATGCTCTTGTTAGCTTTACTTATAACACTGGCGAAGGTGGATTTTCGGGGACTATGCTTGAAATGGCACGCAATAATCCCAACGATCCGGCAATTGCCAATGAATTTGCAAGAAAGGTATATAGCCAAGGGCAAATACTCCAAGCCTTAAAGAACAGGCGGCAAATTGAAACAGAATTATACTTTAGTCCTCCGGGAATTTCTAAAATAGCAATAGCCTCATTATCACTAGGCATTGGCATCATTGCTTTGCTAATAACCAGAAAAATATCGCAAAAATGAGCGTAAAAGGAACAGTTAAAGATCAGCAGGGCATACCTCTACCCTACGCCAATGTTTATTATATAAATACAACTACCGGTTTGCCTATTGGAATAGGCACAACAACCGATGAAAATGGTAATTACAGCATAATTCAAAAGGCAGGATATACACTTGTGGCCTCGTCTATCGGATATTCTAAGGTATCGAATATCGTAATGCCGATCCTTTTTTTTCCGAATACAATCAATTTTGTGCTGGAACAGGGCGCCGACCTTCCCGGTGTAGAAGTAATTGCACAAAATCCAAATCAAGAAACATGGTTTGAGAAAAACAAGGCATATGTAGTTGGTGGCACATTGCTAACAGCTGGAGTAATATTCATTATTAATATCGTGAGAAATGGCAGCAAGAAAAACGAACGCAAGGCGTAAGCCCCGTACAGCGACAACACGCAAAACGGCAGTAGCTAAGGCTGCACCTAAAAAACAAAAAGATATATGGTCGTATGCAGGCTATGCACTTGGCGCAGCAACAATTGGTTATAGCCTTTATTTGATGCTTTGGCCAAAAGTAAAAGCACAACAACAACTTCCCGCTCCAAACAACGAAGGTGGCAGCAATACAGTTGTAGAGCCAAGCATGGTTTGGCCTATTAAATTTGGCGTCTCTGGCGAACATGTCCGCGAATTTCAGCGCAAACTTATAGAGCTTGAAGGGGGTAATATTTTGCCCGTTTATGGTGCCGATGGCGAATGGGGCAGCGAAACCCAGACAGCCTGGAATGCTGTTTACGATAAAATGACAATCTTTATTCAGCCATTTTTTAATACAAACAGTTTGAGTAAAATTCAGTATGAAACATTCTTGAGACTATAAAAGTCATTTTATTAACTTTTATAAGCTTTTTAAGCTTTAATAGTTGCTTTTTTATATTATATTTGCGGAAAACAACAACTCAATGGATATAGAGGATAAAATATTACAAGCCGCTTTAGCATTTTTAGGAGAAAAAGAGTTAAAAAACAACTCTGGTTTTGTTAATAAAAATCTTCAAGCCAAAATGGAACAAATTGGCTGGCAAAAAGGCCAGGCATGGTGTGCCTATTTTGCCGAATTGGTGTATCAACAAGCATTTGATGGTATTTTGAAACTCGATAGGTTTTTTACACCTGTAGCCGTGCAAACATTCGCAAAGTTTCAAAACAACAAGCATTTTAAGGTTATTGAAACTCCTACTCCCGGCGCTTTAGTGGTTTGGCAAAACTACCGGAACGGATTACCTCATTGGACAGGCCATATGGGCATTTGCCTTACTGATGCCCACTATTTCAGATGCGAAAGTTGTAATCAAAATATAGGGGTATTTAGCTCCATAGAGGGCAATACAAACTCTAAAGGTGGTCGTGAAGGTATTGAGGTTGCCATAAAACAAAGGAAATTTTCATTTACGAAACATGAAAATGGATTAAATTTAAAGGGCTTCATAAAGTATGTTGGTTAATAAGTGGATAATGAGTGTCTTTCTCCTGCTGACCGTAGCTTCTGCTGCGGTTGGCTTTTTCCATTTCACCAACGAATTACGCAGAATGCAAAACAATGTTACTGCATCATTCGATACAATATACAGAGAAGTAAGCAAAACAGGCGAATATCTTTATAAAAAAATGCCCATGAACCTTACAAGGGCAGAGTTTAAGGAAATTTTTGCAGAGGAATTTGAACAAACGAAAGAATATAACCTCCGGGCTGTTAACCAAATAACCAAAATTGCCACAGAGGTACAACAACAACTCGAAACCATTGCTACCGACACAATAATTAATGGCCAACAAGCTCGTACATGGATTGCAAAAACCCCATCCATTACCATTACCGGAATAGAATTGCCCGACAATAAACGGCTTATTTCTTTTAGGAATTATATAGCCCTAAAAATATATAGCAGCAAAATTCCCCGCAAAGGGATTAAAAAACTGTTTTTATGGCAAAAACGTGTCGATATAGTTACGGTTGTGCCGAGTGATACTAGTGTTGTAATAACTGATATTCAATTAATTAACCTACGGTAATAATGACAAAAAACATTGAAATAGTAACAAGGTTTCAGACCGTTTTAGAGGATTGCGATGTGCAGACAAAATGCGACAATATTGCTTTTCTAAATCAAGGATCCTCTGCTGTTAAAATTATTGATGTTGAAGGTGGGTATATAAAACTCCGTAAAGGTCAACATCACGAATTGAATGCACTTTCGGCTGATCGTTTCCGATTAGAGGATTTCGAGGTTGAGTTTGAAGGTGGAACAGGTGAACTTTCAATTACGCGAGAGATCTACACAACAATAGACGATTAATGATTAAAACTCACACATATCAACAAGAGGCAGAGGCAGCTTTGTCAATTACAGGCTTTTCGCATAATGCTGGAACGCCTGAATTGGGGCAAATAGTGAATGACCTTACGCTTAATTGGGCATACAATAAGGAGATTGTTTCGCAGCAAATTAACCAAAATGTTGGTGATATTGCTAATAAGCAACAAAGAAGTATTGTGCTTACAGGTGTGAATATTTCCAACGACAAAACCTATGAGCTGCAAGCATATGATGGTTTAACAACTAAGGTTAGACCCACTTCAATACAGTTTAATAATCGTGTATTGTTTGGTTCGGCTATTGAGATGGAGGACTTTACAAACGCCTCTTTGTTTGATTCGCTCGACCATAAAGCAACAAGGAAGAGGGATGGTACATATACTATTGATTGCCAACAAAACCAACATCTTTACGTCTGCATTCCGCAAAGCTTAGGTGCTGCTACTGCTTTCCAAGTGGGCATATTTCAGGGTGGTATTGATTTAGCGGGCACAGGTATCTACACGAATCCTTACGGATATACAGAAACGCATAATGTTTATATGAGCGCAAATCACAGCTTAGGTTTGTCGGAAGTGGAAGTATTTTAATTAAAAAATAGAAAAATGGGATTATTCACAGAAGTAATTTCGATGATTAAGCAGAAAAATGGGGCAGACTTTGCTCTGATGGATACTGCTGATATTAAGGGTGCGCCAAAACGCTGCGACAATCTTGCTGACAGAGATGCTATTTCATCAAAAGTAAGAGAAGAAGGAATGCTGGTTTGGGTAGTAGATTCTGATGGTTCGGGAACTCCTGCCGAGTATAGGCTTCGTGATGGAGTGTTAAACGCTAATTGGGTGAAAACAGAAACCCCAATGATTAATGTAGAGGTAAATAAGATTGGAGCAATATCTGTTAATACCGATTTTCCCAACCTTGCCGATGTCTCTAATAAAGACTTGTATGTGATACAGGCCGATGTAACAGACAATGCTGGTTCTCCGCATACCAATACAGGCATTTCGTTTGTGGCGGGGTCTGAAATAGTATGGTTTGATGGAGCTTGGGTGTGTCTTGGTGTTAATTATAGCGATGCAGCAAATATCACGTATGATAATCCTACTTTCCCTGCTCTTACGTCTGTAAAAAAAGCTTTGGACAGCTTGCTTTATTTACCAATTTCGGTAACATCTATATCAATTTCTGAGGGTTACAAATTTGAAAAAGGCTCTGTTGTTGATGATGTTACAATTAATTGGACATTGAACAAAGCAACTATTACGCAGCAATCGCTAACCGATGCCGACCCTGCCCCTGTTCCTTCTGCTCGGTCGTATGCCTTTACTGGCTTAGGGCTGGTTTCAAACAAAACTTGGACTTTAGCAGTTGACGATGGACAAGAAGATACGGCACGGAATATGCACCTTTATTTTCTCAACCGTGCATATTATGGTTCAGCAGCATTAACCGATGGTGCTGTCGTTACAGAGACATTTATAAAGTCATTGTCTGGCTTAGATTGGGATAATGATAGCGCAAAGAGAAAAGTGGACTACCTAAATGGTGCAAATGAATATATGTGGTATGCCTACCCTGCACGTTTGGGTGATGTTACTCCTGTTGTTGGTGGCTTTACGGGCGGTTTTTATTTGTACGACACTATTGAAATTGAAAATGCAAGCGGTTACACAGAAACCTATAAAGTATATCGTTCCTCGAATGTAATTAGCGGCACAGTAGAGGTATCTTTTAACTAAAATTATGGGACAGGGAAACACAGAAGTTATTAGCGAGATAGCTCCGAAAAATGCTGCGGACATTGCTTTGTTCCGCTCCGATTTTTTTATTGGTGGCGTTCAGGTAGTCCTCACTTATTTGGCATTGTTGGCCTTTCCTATAAGAAACAGGCTTGCCGATAAAACGGCTGTATTGGTGCTGCAAGGCAGCGATGCTGAAAAAGGGATTTATGTGCTTTTGGGCGGTATTGAAAACTCTAATTGGGTTAAAGCTTCCGTTGGGCAAGCCCCTGCAAACGATAGTATTTTCCCAGTTGTGCGGTCGCTCACAAAAGGAACAAACATAGTTACGCTTGCTGCTCCATCCTGGGCCGGAGATTGGCAGTTTATGGGCAAACCATTTTGCTACAATGCTTCGGGAGATGAAATAGGTTTCGGCATTAAATCGAGATCATTAGAAGAGTTTGAAATCAATGTTGTAGAAGACTGCTACATGGAAGCAAGTATATATTTCAGGAGGGTATAAATTAAGCTATGAGTAATACAATGAAAATAACAAACGGATATACAAAGGGGGAAAGTACCGACCCTGAAAACGGACTGAAATTAGTCCTTTTGGTTGCCTTGATGGTGATGATTATTTCTCTTATTGCAGGATGCCCTGTAAAGGCGCAAACAATGCGCACGGGCAAAGTAATTGCCGACACGCTTCGTTCCGATTCAGCATTAATACTAGCTGATGGAACAGTACTGAAAGGTGCAAGTGATTTAGGTGGTGGTAATGAGTATATCAATGTTTCGCATGGCATAGCGGTTCTTGCCGATACAATTAATCCTAATATGTCGGGTACTAATAATTTTCTATTCGGTAAACTCTCAGGGCAAAATATAACAACAGGAAGTTATAATGTAAGCATGGGATATAATGCTGGTAATAGACAAACAACTTCAAGCAATAATGTATATATTGGCACGAATAGCGGGAATAGAAGTATTACTGATAATAATGTATATATTGGAAATTATGCGGGATCTGCTTCATCAGAAATAGAAGCAGAAAAAAATATTGGGATTGGTTATTACGCTCTTCAGTATGCTGATGGTGGCAAAAATATCGGAATAGGCACAAGCGCATTAGGAGATTGCGATGCTGATTATAATATTGGCATTGGTTCGAGTGCATTAGGTACTTATTCTAATCCAAGAGATTATAATATTGCTATTGGTGTTTTTGCTGGTTATAATAGAGGAAGTGGAACAAATAGAAATAATGCTCCACAGCATTCTATTTTCTTTGGAAATTTTACAAGATCACAGGGCACTTATGGTAGCAACGAAATTGTTATCGGAGATAGTGCTATTGGAAAAGGTAGTAATACGGCTGTTATTGGAGACGATAACCTTACTGCTTTTTATGCAAACGAGGAAGGAAATGCTGATGTTTACGGAAAGGGCTTTCGTTTCAAAGATGGCACGTACCAAAGCACGGCAGCCACAGGCAGTATAACCGAAACAGACCCAATTTTCACAGCTTGGGATAAAGACTACAACGATCTTATTAATAAACCTGCGGCTGCTGCAACGCCTACGATTGATGAAGTCTTGGCGGCAGGCGATACGATTAGCTCAAACATATATTGGAAAAACCCTTTATGGGATATGCCCGAACTTGCGTTTCGATACGATGAACCGACTTATACTTGGCAGTTATATAGCTTCACTGAAACTTCGCCACTAATCACATTCCCTATGGGTATGCCAACTCAATTTAATACCGATGTAGAGTTTACAAAAGATATTAGCGTGGATGAGATAACAACGACTGGTTCAATTTCTCTTGGCACTACTATTCATCATGAAATGGTAGATTGTGATGTACTAAAATCATACTATGTAGGTGTAATTGAAGGGGTTAATTATGGATATTTCAGAGAGCCAATAAGAGCTTCGGGGATGCGCTCCGATACTTGCACAACAACAAGTTATCGAGCGCCTATGAACTATGCTCTAATCAATCTTTTAGCGCAGTCTGACAGTATTAATATTTCTATTGCTGACAGGACTTATGCCAATTCTGAATACGGAGACACTTATAGCTATTATTTTGGTGATTTAAGCTACGTATCAGATGTTTATGTCTCTGCTGATGGGCAAAACACAAAACTAACTTTTCCTGCTGATTGGAAATGGCTTGGAGAAATGCCAACAAGCCTAACCGATGGGCAAACGGCTGTTATCAACTTGCAAAGCAAAGGTTCGGGAGATACAAATATTGTAGCAAATTACCGTGTTTTAGAAAGTTATGGCGCAAAGCAAATAGGCACTATTGCCGATGCCTCTGTAATTACTATTGATATGCTTGCTATTGATGCAGTTAGCACACTTTCACTTACACAAGATACTGAATTTAAAATTGATACAACAGGCTTGCAGGCAAACGAAAAAGGCAGTAAAACAATCGAAATTTATATCGAAGCCTCTGCAAACATTGACTTTACTTTTCCTGCATACGCAAAGTGGGTAGGTTTAAAGCCTGTAAGCCTTGCAAGCGGTGAAGCAGCAATTTTATCCATCACAAATTATTCTTTAGATAATTCAAAAATTGTATTCGGATATGTCGAGATTACGGACGGTTTATAGCATTATTCTCGTACTTCTTTCTTTGTGTGTTTCGGCACAAAAAGGCGTGTATAAAAACAAGGCCGAAGAAGGTCTGTACACCCTTGCCAACCGTATTGATTGGCAAATCGAAAACGCTGAATTACACATGATCGAGGATTCGATTACAAAGGCTCAAACCTATGTTGATAGGCTTTATAGCAGCAAATTAAAAACAGAATACCAAGACAGATTAAACAGCCTTTTTTGTGTCGATTGTGATTTCGATTCGGCTTATGTAGATTTTTACTTTGATGTTCTCCCTGATACTTTTCGTGTGGATAAAGCAATATTGAAATACGATAAAAAAGTTGCATACACATTCCGTTTCGACGATGGCTATATTGAAGCATACAGCAATGTTTTTAAATATACCATTGGCCAGCCCGATTCATACGGAAACGCCAACGATGGAGTGTATTATACAGATGGCTGCGGCAACGATATTGCTTTCTCTTGCACTACGGCAACCCCTTTCGATAGTAGCTTGTATGGCTCAGGAACAGCCTACTATAATTTCGAGCAAATGAAAGAAATGTTCGATCATAATTGGGATGTAGTTTTTCATGGTGGAACGCTCCCAACAGGCGATGTAACCACTTACCAAATTGCAGCAGATCAAATAGACACAGCAAGCGCATGGGCGGCAAAACACTTCTTAGGGTGGAGGCCGTGCGTAATGACAAACCCAAACGGGGATGAAATATTTGCCACAGCCGACAATAATACCACAAACCCAAGCGGTGATAGAGGCTACTTTGCCGTAATGCGAGGCTCAAATACTTCGAGCTGTTATACAGGCGGTGACTTGCATTATTCTCCTTATTATGAATACGGCATACACAGCGACACGATAACCCAAAGCACCCTAAACAATTACACGGTAATTACAAGCCTTTTGCTCAACAATAACGATGAAACGATAAATGACGTTATTGATACTCTTGCCGAGTTTATGACAAACGGCAAGCATATGTACTACGGTAATTTTACCCACAGGGTAAGAGAGAACGAAGAAATAAATATGAATTTCGATTTGGATTCGCTCAAAACATTATTCGATTCTATTGAAACACTTTGGGGCAAAAAAGGAACGGATGAAATATGGGTAACTGGTGCGTCAAATTACATAGAATACCAGCATACACGGGTATTTTCAGACATAAGCTATGAATACAAAAACGATTCAACAATAACGGTAAAAATCAATTATCCTGCAAAGCCCGACTACTTTATTAGACCCAGTTTAACCCTGAATGTTTTTTCTGATAAAGATGTTGATGCAATTAACGTGCGTAATGCCTATAATTATTCAGAAAACATAGTCGATTCAGATACAGGCATTGTTAATGTTGAATGGGGCAGATGGGAATACGAGATTGCAGAGGATAAAGTAACCGAAGCAGAGGAAACAAGGCTCCCTGATTATATTGCTACAGCGCAAACCTTTGTCGATAAGATTAAAGTTGATGTACTGCAAACCCCCTTGCAAACAAGGCTCGACAACATAATTCCGATGGAAGACAGGCATATATTTTTGGATATTGGTTATGACAAGGGCAGCTTTTACGATGAAGGCGGTTTTTGGAACTCTCCCGAAGTCGGCACAAGCACAAATAGTAAACGATACGATTCGGTTTATGCCTCAGATGAAAAGTGGTATAATTATGACGTGATTTTTTCAGGGGTATATGACTATAACTCCAAGATAACCGACAACCCTTTGGATGAATACGTATGGCCTTATAAGGTGTTCCGTGATGCTGTTAGAACATATACAGCCGACACGGGCACAATACAGATATGCAACTTAGAGGCAGGAAAAAAATACGATCTAAGCTTTTACGCTTCAAATAGTTTGGTGCGCTATATGTTTTTTGAGATTGATAGCGATCAGGGCACATCAACAATCAATTCATACGACATTCATAATCAATATGCCGACACAGTTTATACCCTCAATCACACATTTACAAACGACACTTGTACAATAAGATTTTGGGGCGAAACAACAAGCACCCCTACGGGGGCTGATGCTTACGGCTATTTAAGTGGCATGAAGATAAGAGAACATTAATTCAATCAAATATCAATAAAAACTCAAATTACACATGAAAAAATTACGAGGAATTTTCTTAATTGGTTTGCTGCTCTCAATGCTTTCGGTTGGTGCAGTAACAAAAACGTGGACGGGGGCTTATAACTCAGCTTATTCTTTTCCGCCGAATTGGTCACCAATGGGAATGCCGGCATCAAGCGATGATGTTATTATTGGTTTACCTGCAAACGGCAGGATTTGCAAAATAATTAATCCGAGAACGGTTAATTCTTTAACCATACTGCCGAATGGCATATTAAGATTGTCGGGAAGCGGTGACTTGACTGTAAACAACGATTTTATCATTGAATCCGATTTAACTGGTATGGGTGCAGTTGTTTTACTTGATGGGACTGACATAGATGTAAACGGCAACTTTAAACGGCAATCCGAAGTTATTACCGTAGAATCTCAGTATATAGGCACGGCTAAGGCATTAGGTAATCCTGCTTGGCAAAACGGTGTTGATAATCAACCAGCAGGCACATCATTATGGGAAATGGAATACGAATATATTGCTAACGACAACTGTGTTGGATGGGTAGAAAAAACCCTTGCTTCGCCAAATGTACCTGATGAAGGTTATGTGCTTTGGGTAGAGCGAACAATAGACCCCGAACACCTTACATATGATATGAATGATGATGATGTTGACTATACTCAAACATCAACCATTACAATGCCCTCTATTGACAATACACACGATGCTTGTTCCTCAAATCAATCTGCTGGTTCAGGATGGGGATTGTTGGCAAATCCATTTTTAACATCAATAAGCCTTCGTGACCCTGATGATTTCATAAATATAGATGATTATGACCCGATTATTTATTTATGGGAGAAAAACCAATACGAAATAATGAATATTGGTGTTCCTGCATGGCCAGCGGGAAATGAATTATATCTTTCGCAAAATCTACCGAGTAATCAGGGGTTTATGATTCATACAAAATCCGATGTTTCAAACCCTTCTGCTCTGCAAATAAGATATACTGCACAAAACGAAACAGGTTCTTTTTCTGATAATTATAAGAATGCGACAGCGAGTTTAACCCCGATTGAGAATTACAACAATGCCCCTGATTATCCCGATATTGAAAGAACGGGATACTATGAGCTATTGTTTCAGGTGAATATGGAGTATAATGTAAACTCAACAACGAACAGAAACACAGCTTTCTTTTGGGTTCACGATGATGAAACGTCAGGCGGTGGCGGCATTATTTCCACAAATAGCACAGGCTTTAAAGATTCAAAAACATACTACGGGCAAGAATACGGCTGGGCTGATGTTATTGCTCAATCGGTTGTAGCCGACTACGATAGAGATACGTATGTGCCTGATATTGGTTTTGCTATTGCAAATGGGATTACATCACCAAACAACTACCGAAGTGGAGATGCAGGCACGGCTACAATTAATGGCACATGGCTCGATTCATACGAAGACTATACAAAACTACGAACAGACGAGTTTATCCCTGATAACAGCACAGGAACGCTTCTGAAATTCTATTTCAATAACGATATTGCAAATACGACTTTTACAGGAGAAATTGACCCTGATATTTTGGATGGGGATGCAAAAAGCAGAAATAAATTACCCGTTCAGAAAGGCGACATAGTTAAAGGCAGTAAATCACGTCCAACAGCCTTCACCATGTCATTTGATGGTATTTCTGAGCTTTACAGTAACGGCAACTATTTAGTGTATTTACACATCTATACGTACAGCACAAGTACGCAGAAGTGGACACGCACAGGCGGTTTCCAAATAACCGATGCTACAACGCTGGACGATATACCTAACAACATGGTAAACAAGCAGTACTTGTTTCAGATTGTTCGAGCTGGAGGCAAAAAAGATGCAACTGTCTTACCGTTTTCAAATGCAAGCATAAACAGGAACAATACTTCCTATCGAATTATTGGCCTCGAACAGCAAGCAAAACAGATCGAAATTTATTCTGTTTCGGGCGCAAAACTGCAAACCATTGAAGCGCAAAACGCTGATGTAATTGATATTGCCACAAACGAATTAAGCGGCGGTGTTTACCTTGCCCGTATTGTTGGCCTCGATAATCGGCAGAAAACAATGAAATTCTTAGTTAAGTAGATCAATTCTCTTTTTTATTCACCAATTAAAATTAACACATGAAGAAGTTTTTTGCATTACTCTTGTTTACGCTCTTGGCAGCCTTTAGCGTAAACTCAATGGCATCTTCGCAATGCAGCGCACCCAACCCTATCAGCGACCATTGGCCGCCAAATTTAACTGTGGATGTTAGTAACGATATTGTTGCTACTCCTGTATTTGCGGAGGCTTATAGTTATTCTATGCCCGAAATGGAGGTATTTACCCCGGAAAGCATTTCAATTTTGCACCAGGAAACCGAAACAGCCTTAGCTTATGGGCATGAGGGGCTTTATGGGTTCTATTTGGATGGCTATATACGCGGTTTTATACGAAATGACAAAACACTTAATCCGGTCTTATGCTTTAAAGATATGGGAGAAGAAAGCAATAATTACTTACTAATTAATAAGTTGGATCAGTTCCGATGGCCGTTTGTAAGCCATACAATTGCCGAATCTAACAGTAATTACCAACTCGGCAAGAGTTAGTTTAACACGAAAACATAGATCAATAAAACAACAAATTGAAAAGGCTACGGCCTTGAAACCCGTAGCCTTTTTTTTAAAAACTTGAACAAATGGGAATCTTAATTCAAATATTACTTTTTACGGTCATATTTACCGTTTTATTGGCAAAATACAACGCTCACAATATCAAATTGATAGAGTGCATGGACACAAAACATTGGCTGCAAGATGAACGAGACAAAGAAATGACGCTTTGGCATTTGTGGCAATGGATTGCAAGAGGCTTTGTGTTTGCAGCCGTTTCGTGGTGGTTACTTGGGTTCACACTCGAGGCTGCAGCCGTGGCCTTACTTGGAGGGGTGTTATCATGGAATATTTTTGATCCTATTCTCAATCTTTTCCGTGGCTTAAACTTTTTCCACAAAGGAAGCAACTACCTTGATATGATCTATCGGTATGAGTTTACACATTTTTTGATGCGTATCTTTTTACTCCTTGTAGCTACTTGCCTGTATTATCTTGTAAATGTAGGCATTATAGTTAAATTTTGGTAATGATGGATATAGCAACAGATAGTTCAGCAATCTTTGGCCTGTTTTTCTTATTAGTATTGGTTTTCACTATTGCCATAATTGTTGTGGAAATGTATGTAAACCCAAAGCAAGAAAAACGGTTACAGGGATTTATGGAAGAAAAGCCAGGAGTATTAAGCAGCATACGTTTTCAAATGATAATAACCCTGCTTTTTGCATTTTTTATAACCTACCAAGAAACCCTTAAAGAAGAACCAAACCTCACATTAATCCTGCTTCTATTTACTGCCGCCTTTGTGCCGAAAGTGATAAGCAAATTTGCCGAAATGAAAAATAACCTTTAAAAAGCAAGCAATGTCAGAGGTCGAACTTAATTCTTTTGCTGAACAGCAAATTCAAAAAATGATGCGCTCTATGGGCCGCGTAATTACAGGCGTGGTTTTAGCAGCCGTACTTGGCGTGGGCACAGTAACCTGGAGTACAGTTAAATCAAATCTGATCCTCACAGAAAAGGTAAAGAATCTTGAAATAACCATGAGCAAAAAAGCTGATTGCACTACTGTAAACGACTTAAAAGAACATCTGTCTGAGGATATTGATGAATTAAAAAAAGCGTATAGCATTTTTAGTACTACCGACCAATCTAAAAAACCAAATTAATGAAAACCCAGACTAAAACCGGAAAAATAGTAGTCGATGCCGCTTGGTTTCGTAATTTTCTTAAGAGAATTAAACAAGATTATTTAAAACCAGCACCAGAAAAGGCTTGCGATCCTCACAGAGAAATGAGGGTAATGGTTATACAAGGCGAAGACCTTTTAAAGAAGTACAAAAATAAAGTTGCAAGGGCGTGTAATCCCGAATTGGAGCTTTATTTATCCATTGAAGGGATTAAGGAAAAATTTGCCGGCATTGATGGAGAACAGAATCTTGAACAAATAATGTTGGATTAAAAATAAACACGATGAACAAAGCAATTTTAATTACCGGAGGTGGTTTGCTTGCAGCATATTTATTGCTAAACGGAGGCCGCAAAGAAGCCAAAAAAGTCAGCCACCGAACATCAAAGGATTCGTCTGGTAAAAAAGCTAAAGCAGATAAAAAAGGCGGATCTACATCAAATAAAAAGAATGAAACCCAAAGCTCAGTCGGTTCGAGACACACAAAAAGCAGTAAAACGATCTTTACCCGCAAAGATTCTGCCATAAGAGCAGCTATCCGCAGGGGCAATAAGGTGTTTAAACTGCCCGATGGGGTATTTTATGTTTGCACAGACAAAGCCGCTGCCTTAGCCAAAGCACAATTCCATATTGGCAAATTAAAGGTGATTGAAGTCGCTTAAAGCAAGCCCGGGCATTTGTCCGGTTTTTTATTGAATGCAAATTTGAAATTTTCCTGATATGCCTGCTGTTAAAACAACTGATTCAGTAAATCCACAAACTCATACCCCCGCCTTTAAAAAGTGGTTTGGCGATTGGGAAAAAGCTCAAAGGATAGAAAAACTGAAAAACAGCAAGGCTATTATTGCCCCTAAAAATCCTCATAAAGGCAAATATGTGCTTAACAGGGATTCTGCTCAGAAATACATGAAGGATAATTTAAGGGGTAAATATACTATAAAAGACACAAGAGAAAATGTAGAGGTTACTCTTGTCGGGGTGAAAAAGGTTACAGCGTATAATCAAGGTAAAACAGAACACCTTAAATCTATTGCCCTTGTTCCTGAAATAATTGAGAATTCCATCTATATAACCGAAGAAAAAACTGAAAAGAGTAATAAGAAATACGATTCATACAGGTATTATGTCACTGGGTTAAAGCTTGGTGATGTTGACTATACTGTGAAAATCGTTGTTGGGGTTAAGAATGGTCAGAAATATTATGACCACCGTTTAACTCAGCTTGAAAAAGGAAAACTCATTAATAGCCTTAACTGGCTGACAAAGCCAGTAGCTACTAATGAGCTTTCAAAGTTCAAAGATAATAGATTAATCGACATTTTGCAAGTAAATTCTTCAAAAGTTGTGGATACCTCCGGTAAACCACTTGTTGTGTATCATGGAACGGATGCTCGCTTTAATACATTTAAGCCAAACTTTGCGGCAGGATGGGGCGAAGGAATCTATTTTACAGACAATAAAGCACAAGCCGCTGAATTTGGTGAAAATATTGTCTCAGCATTTTTATCCCTAAAAAATCCCTTCATCGAAAACTGGACCAACTTGAAAGATGAAGATGTAGAAGCTACAAATGCTTATAAAATCCTTAATGAAAAACATAAAGAGGATTATGGAGAAGATCTTTATTGGCCAGATGAATGGGCTGAGGATTCAAAATTTGTAGGCAATTTATTGAGGGAATTAGGCTTCGATGGTGTAATAGCAGAAAACAGTAACGGGATAGACGGTAAAGAAATTATTGCCTTCTCCCCCACTCAAATAAAATCAGCAACAGCCAATAACGGGAATTTTAGCATGGAAAATAACAGCATTTTAGAAGGTGTAAAACAAAACCAATCTCCGGCCTTTAAAGCTCCATCACAGATTAAGGTTTTGATAGGGAGCCTTGAAGGTCTTGGGGGTATTAAGGCCGAACTAAGTCATAACAAATTACAAAATGGTATTGAGATTAAGTTTTCGGAAAAGCCCGAATATGATGTTATTGCGCAAATAAAATCGCTGGGTTACAGGTGGAGCAGAAGAAATAAAGTATGGTATAAGAAGCACTCACAATACCTTTGGGAACGCACCGAAAAATATTTGAACGAAACATTTGGACATGATACCCAAAGTGAACCAAAATCCGAATCGCCAAAACCACAGCAACCAAAAGAACCTGCAATCCCTTCTCCCGATGACTTTATACGAAACGAAAAGGATGCGCACCATATAGCCACAACGCCAATTGCTGAATGGATTGTTTCTAAAAAGCCCTCGGAACTGCATATAGACGGTCGTACCTATATTCATAACGAAAAGAAAGGATTATATGAGCACCTGCCGCCAAAGCGCAAACGTACAGATAAGTATAGTTATGCTGACATAAATACACTGGCTGTAAGGCTTGCATTAAAAAATGGACTGATTTTCCCTATGGAAAATTACAAGCTAAACCGAGCGCATTTTGGTTCAGAATTTAGAAGCTTGTTTTCATTTGACAATATGGTCAAAAAGTATCCGGTTCTTAAAAATGCTCCCGATTATTCGCAGCAGCGCGAAAAAATAGAGCAGCGCGAAACAAAGAATAAAGCCGAGGATGCAAAATGGGTGAAATGGAAAACCGAACACCTCGAAAAAAACGCAACGCTTTATAACTTAAATAAAGAAACTGGACAATACGCTCCGGTTACAATAGAGCATCCCGAAAAATCATATGGCGATTATGATTATTATGGGCGTTTCGATATTGCCGAAGTGGTTGACAAGAGTATTTCGTACATTCATTTTGTTAATACCGTTCCGCTTGATAATCTGTATCTTGAAAATCCAGACGTAAACCCCCAAGCCAAACCAATAACGGAAATATGGCCAATGGAAGGGCATGAGCCAAAACCAGCAACAAAGCCAAAAGAAAAACAAGAGCCAAGGCATGAGCTAAAAATCCATAAACATCTTATGGCATTCCTGCAAGCCAACGGCAAAAACCTTATGCTGGATGATACCGACGAAATTGCAGCACTTATTTCAAAAAACTTCACCCGCGATCAACTGCCAACTGCAAGCCAATTTCCAACAAAAAAAGCCGATTGTATTGATAAGCTTTTGCAGAGAGGCATTTACCGAGAAGCTCAAAACCATGAGCCGCATGAAATTTCCCTCTTTGCTTATGCCACAGGCCAGTTTATTGGTGAAGCCCATACCGAGGCCGCAATAATGACGCAGGCTTTATACATACCTGAAAAAGAGTACAGGGCAAGGCACAAAAAAGCCATTGAACAAGCCCTCGAAGAAGGCAAAACCGTTCCGGCAGAGGTTTTAAAAGATTATCCGGAGCTACAAAGCCACCATCCGAAACCGGAAAAGGAACAGCCAAAAGCCGATAAGCCTCAAAACGTGACTGTTAAAACAAGGGTTGACAGATTAACGGCAAGCGTTTTCGATTTGATTGCCGATTATAAATATCAAGGGTTAGACAACAAAACAGCATGGTCAAAATTTATTATCGACCGTGATTTAAAGCCCGAAATGGATGCAAAAGATTTTTATAACATTTGGAAAACTGTTGCTCCTAAAGCATTAACATCACACAGCGCCCAAGTGAAATTTAATCCAACACATTATGATGAATTTCACAAAATGGACGTACAAAATACAGACAAAGGTATTTATACGGAGCATTTATGGGAAGATGGCAGCACAGGCACAACCCCTAATAAATACATTGACCCGTTACGGTTCATTTCGCTTAAGGAAGCTGCAAATAGTCGCGCCACAGCCGATACTCCTTCTCCCGACAAAGATGATTTAAAAAACCCCAACAGCTTCACTTATGAAGATTACTGCCATGCGGAACATTCACAGTCTCCGGTTTCGGACAGCAAAAACAAAGCCGCAGCCCGCCTCAAACTTAAAATGAAAATGCTGAAACTTAAACTCCAATTGCAAAATGACTAAAGCAGAAGCAATAGACCGCATTATTACAAGCATCGACCACGATTCGCGCATATTTGCCATTGCGCAATTGGAGGAGCTGGTAAAACAAAGCCCTCTCACGCAAAAAGAAATTGATTTGCTCCAACTATACGAAGGTATGGGGGGTAAAATAAAAAAAGGAGCAAAAAGCACAGGGAAAGGGGGCGACAATCCTTTGTACGAATTTTATACTCCGCGATATTTAGCCAGTCTTATGTACGATATAGCCCTGCATCATGGCTACAAAGAAGGAGAAAAGGTATTGGAACCATCTTGCGCCACAGGCAGGCTGGTTGAAAGGGTAAAAGACCCTTCAAAAATAACAGCCTTTGAAATTACTGAGGCTACTTATCGCATTGCCAAGCTTATATATCCAAAAGCCGATATACACAATCAATACTTTGAAACGGCATTCATGCAACCGCCAAAATTCAGGGCAAGGCTTACGGGGAAACAAATAACTTGGCTAAAGGCATACCCATTCGATTTAGTAATTGGCAATCCTCCTTACGGCAAGTATAGAGGTATGTATAGTAGCTATTTTAAAAACCCAAAGATGCCACAGGTAGAGCAAATGTTTATCTACTACGGTTTGCAATTGCTTCGCAAGGGAGGTTTGCTTGTATATCTTATTTCTCAGAATTTTATGAGGAACGGTAATTCGTACTCAAAAGTAAAAGACATCATTGGCAAACAGGCCGATTTAATTGATGCCTATCGTTTGCATCCTGTTTTCAAAAACAGCGAAGTTCCAACAGATATAATTGTATTACGAAAAAAATAAAACAAATGACAACAGAAACAAAACTACGAACAGCAATCTATGAGGAGCTGGGTGATGTAACCAAAGCAAGTAGCCCATTCATTCATGATTCCATCCAAAATCCAAACGGATATAAGGAAATAGAAGAAATGATAATTAACACTGTGGTTGAAGGTAACCTGCCTGTTCAGGCTGCTATTCCCCAGGTGGAAATGCAATTGCAGGAAATATACAATGATTAAGGGTATAGAAATATCAAACAGTTATTTGCGCGGACGTATGCGAGCCTTCGAGCATATGTATGAACAGGCAGAAGACGATCAGGCTCGCGGCTGGTTACGCAATTCAGCGGAAGTTTATAAAGCAGAAGAACGCGATGAACTTGCAAAAATGTATGCCAAAAGCGAAAATAACTCACCGCTTTCGTTTGTGGAACAATGCTCATTCAGCACTTTTTTTGCTTTGCATCCCGAAAAAGTATCAGCAGAGGAACAACTGTCAACCAGTATCCATTTCCCTGTAAAAATGAAAGGTACCGTTCGGCAAGTAATGGATACTATTAAGAACAGTCTTAAAAGCCCTGCCCAGTCCGGCAAAGCAAAAGCATCTGCTCGGCTTCAATTAAAAATGAAAATGTTAAAACTGAAATTAAAACTTCAACAATTATGATAAAATACAGCCAACTTCGACCACTGAACCACACTACCAAACGGTACATTAATGAGAACAGCCGAAAAATTGAAATACTGCTCAGCGAAACAAACAGTATCCTTAATGGTTTAGGTCGCATTGCGGCCAATCAAATAGAAAAAGCCTATGGTAAAACCATGAGCTTTGACGAGGTTTTTGATCTGTACAACAAAGGTATATCAAAAGAAGAAGTACAGGCATGGGTATGGTACAAGCGTTCTTTGGGAGTTCCTATGACCGGATGGGAAAAGTTTTTCCTAACAGGCGACAAACAAGCCCGTACCAATATGGTAGTGGCTAAAAAGGCAGTAGTAGTAAAAGACAACCATTTTCGCGACATACGCACAGTACCAGCCGGAACGGAAATAGGGAAATACATCAAAAAGCATCAGTATTCCAATACACTGACATATTTCATTGTCAGAGCCAAAGACGGCCTGTATTATGTTTCGGCCAAAGATGTTGAAATCACAAATTCAGAAAGCAGTTACGGAACAGAAAAAGAGCTTAGGATGCTCATTGAGAATGGAACATTGTTTTATTGCGGAGGGGAATTGCTCCCATATCCCATTTTTGCCTATGCCAATATGTACGACCGATACCAGCAGCTTCAGGAAGACAAAGATTTTATCATAGACACTTGGGGTCAGGATATTTTTGAAAAGCACCATAAAACCATTAAAGATGCCACTCCCGAACGGCTTACTGTAACAAGCCCCGACAAAACCATGCGCCCCATTATTTCAGCAATATCAAACTTTGCTACCTATACAGATATTTTTCATATCAAAATAGTTCGTGAGGAATACCTTAACATAAACAAAGCCCAGCAGTTTAAGAAAGTGAACGGTGAAATAAGGAAAAAGTCGCGCAAAGAAAAAATTGATTTTGATTTTGATGGAGAAACCCCCTATGCTCTTCGCGATGTTTTTATTGCATGGCTATACAGCTTAAACGTAGATATTGATTTTAATAAGAGTGATCCTACGAATATTGTTGATTATTACATACTCAATAAGCCCCTGCGAAACGATTATTTGAGCAAAGAAGAAAAAGCAGAGCTGAAATCAAATGCAAGGGCAGAAGGTGAAGACCTTTTTAGCCGTTTTTTGAATGAAGTGCTTACTTTTGAAGATCAGCAGAAGCTTGATTGGACATGGAATCGAATTTACAATGCACAGAGCGATATAAATTACGCTCGGATACCAGTTGCATTTTCTTGCTCATCCTTTTTTAAGTCTGGTGTACTCCGTCTTACCCATGCACAGCGCGAAGGAGTTGCTTTTCAGGAAGCCGTAGGAAGCGGAATTAATGCTTTTGATGTAGGTGTAGGCAAAACAATGACAGCGATAGCAACATTGGCTCAAAACATCACCAACGGCAAGGCAAAACGCCCTCTTATTGTTGTTCCGAAACCCACCTACCAAAAATGGATAAACGAAATTATTGGTTATACCGATGATAAAACCAAACAATTTGTGCCAGGCGTGTTGAGCGGTACAGGTGTAAAAGTGAATGAATGGTACAACTTGGGCACAAACATTGTCAAAAAAATAGACATTACCAAAGCCGTGCCCGAAAAGTCGATTACAATCGTGACCTACGAAGGGTTTAAAAAAATTGGTTTTGGTGATGGTGTGGCCGATTCAGTATTTGACGAACTTTGCAATGTGCTTGGCCAGTCGAATGTTGGCATTGGTGCTCGCGATAAAGAAATCGACTATCAGAAATTCCGTGAAATGATAGGTGTGGGACTTAAAAACACCATACTCGATATTGACGAAGTAGGTTTTGATTACCTTGTAATAGACGAGGCACACAGGGCAAAAAACGTGTTTGCCAGCGTAAATAAAGACGATGAAGACAACAAGCGTTACTTGCTTACTGGAGCGCAAAGCGAATTGGGCGTAAAGACCTTCTTTCTCACCAATTATCTGCAAAGGACATATTCAAACAATGTGATGCTGCTTACTGCAACACCTTTTAGTAATTCACCGCTCGAAATTTATTCGATGCTTGGTCATGTAGCGCACAAAGATTTGGTAGATGCTGGTATTCAGAATATCAGTACCTTTTTTAACCTGTTTGTGCTCCCTACAACCGAATGGGCAGCCAATTATAAAGAACAAATTATAGAGAAAGAGGTTATCAAGTCCTTTACCAACCGATTGATTTTGAATCGGCTTATTTACAATCATATTTTGTACAAAACTGGTGAAGATGCAGGCGTGAAAAGGCCAAATAAAATCAATATCCCGCTGCTCTACAAAACCGATGAAAACGGAAAAACAACCCGTTTGTCCGAAAATGACCAAGTGCTTACCTACCTGAACATGACGGATTCACAGCGTGAACAGCAAAATATAATCACTGGTATGGCTCATGCTGCAACTATGGGTAAATTGAGTTCCGGATTGCTGTTTAAGGCTTTAAACTTTAGCCTCGACAATGCCTTGTCTCCATTCCTTCGTGGAGGAGCGCCCGAAGACTACAAGGATTTTGTGACTAAAAGCCCAAAAATCCGCTATGCGCTCGAATCAATACGTACCGTAAAGCAATGGCACGAAAAACGCAATGAAGAATGCTCCGGACAGGTCATTTATATGAATCGTGGAAAAGACTTTTTTCCAATGGTAAAAGAATATCTCGAAAAAGACGTAGGTTTCAAGCGCAATGTTAAGTTTGGAAAAGTGGTACTCGATGAAGTGGAAATCATAACATCCGGGATAAGCGAAACTAAAAAAGAAAACATAAAAGAGGCGTTTCTCGATAATGTGGTAAAAGTTATAATCGGAACATCTACAATCCGCGAAGGTATTGACTTGCAACGCAATGGAACAGCAATATATAACCTTTACCCTGATTGGAATCCAACAGATATACGCCAGCTCGAAGGGCGTATTTGGCGACAAGGCAACAAGTATAAAAATGTACGGGTAGTGATGCCTTTGGTAAGCGATAGTATGGATGTGTTTATCTTTCAGAAACTCGAAGAAAAAACCGCTCGAATCAATGATATTTGGGCAAAAGGAAATCGCAAAAATGTACTCGATGTAGAATCCCTCGACCCCCAGGAGATCAAGATGGCTCTGATTACTGATGTTTCACGCATTGTGTCCATGTTTTTTGAGCAGGAAGTGGAAGAAATCAACCGCGAAATCAAGAAAGTGAAAGTGGGGATGCAAACAATATCTGAAATTACATGGAGTATCCATCAGTACAAGGAAGCTCGTCAGCGTGTGCATGGGTTTCTAAAAGAAATGGAAGAAAAACTGCGTATTTCGCCTTATTTTGAAGATGGAGCAGAAGAACGCGGATATCCAAAAAACAAAATAAACCAAGCCAAAGAGCTACTGAAAAGCCTCGAAGCATTTAATAAAGGCAGCGAACAGACAGACAAAGAGGCTCTTTCTTTATGCCGTCGGACTGAAAACCTTAATATATCATATACTCCTTACTATGTCAACCGATTTAAGGAATATTTAAGCACAGTACGAAAGGCAGAACGTAACATACTTATACCTCGTGGCTACACCATCGACAGCGACTTGGATAAAGTGAGAGATGACATACAAAAAGAACTCGTTGATTTATATCGAAAAGCTGCACAGTATTGTCCGAAAGGCACTTTTGACGAAGATTCCGTTGATTCCGATTATACACGATATTTTAACAGTAGAACAATAATTCATTTCTCAAAAGAGCAAATGAAAAATAGTCCACGTTGGGACGATTTACTCATCGAAGTAAGCCGCAAAAAATCAACGCTCAATGTAACCGGAAAAAAGGTGATGGAGAGGGTAAAAGAGTTTGAAAAGCTTAATTATCTGCTTGGCGAAAAGGTAGATTTTCAAGACAAAAAGCCAATTATCAAAATTGAACAGCAAAAGGAAATAGAGGAACGGCTCGATACCTCGTCAAAAGCAGAAAAAGTCAAAGCTGCAGCTCGGCTCAAACTCAAAATGAAAATGTTGAAATTGAAATTAAATTTAGTAGAAACTTATTAATAAAAAAAACCATGAAAATAAGTGTAAGCAATTATCAAGATCAAATCAATAAAATTGATGTCAGCAAGCTGCCGGAGCTACTGAAACAAGGATACGACAACACCAAAGAAGCCCTTGATGCTGGGCTAAGCATGGAAGACGCTTTTGATGTTGAACCTGAAGCCTTTGGTCTTTACTTTGACAATTTAGGCAAATGGATTGAATCCAACCAAAAAAAAGAACCTGCTAAAAAAGAACCAAAGAACTATGCCAGTAGAAAAGTTGAAATCAGAAAATCTCCGGGAAGATCCAAAAAATATTTTGTTTGGGATATGCACACGACTAAAATGTTTGCAAACGAACAATTTGATTCTATTGCTGCTGCCAAATCATTTATTGCTCAAAATGAAATGGTATTGGTTAAGGAACCTGATGAAACTAAAAAACCTGCATCAAAAGCAAAAACAAAGCGCAGCCCTGCGAAAAAGAAGGTGCAAGCGTTTCACCGTACCGGGAAATTTTATGATTCCATGCCCATTGAACTTAAATTTTGTCGCAAATATTTGTTACTCAATGGCAAAAAAATTCGGAAAGACACTACGCTACTTAATTTCATCAGGCAAATTGAAAAAGAGAATGCCGAAGGAAATTTTAGCGTAAAAGATGGCGATTTTGGCAAAGAAGTATCCTATATCTACAACGAGCTTTATAAGCTCTACAACGATAAGGACACGGCCAACGCCTTTACGTTCCATCTCGATGATAACGACAATAAAATGCTGAAACGGCTTGATTATCTGAAAGACATGACCCATATCAATTATTCGGTGATTTATGTGAAACGATTCCTTAATTTAGCTGGAAACGAAACCATTGCTAAAGCAAAACGCTTGCTCAAAGAAATGGAAAATGCTACTACAAGTGGCAAGATTCGCGAAGATCACCCATTGCACGACCGTATAAGTTTTATCATGCGAAAGCTTAAAGCCTATGTAAACGGCGGTCAAAAACCTTCGCTTAAACCTTCCGAGCTACAAGGTTTGCAGGGCATTGTGGCTTCAAAAAAAAAAGCATAACTAAGATAAAATCTCCGGTTCAAAAATCAAAATATGCAGGTTCTTTTTATCTGCAGGATGCTGAACCGGAGTTTTCAAATGTAGCATCCGAAAATAGCGATGAAGAACTTTTAAACGGGATCCCTGAGCGCAGTGTCCCTACTGAAACAGGTAGAATAGAAATGCCTGAAATAAAAGCAGATAAAGTAGATATGCAAAGGCTTATGAAAGAAAGCCTGAAAGAAACAGGAGTTATGTCTGCACGGGATATTGAACGCATCAACTTTGTAATACTGCCATTTACAGGCAAATGGAAAGAACTGTTCGGCTTGCCATCACGAAATTTCACAATGATGATTTTCGCAAAACCCAAAAGAGGCAAATCTACTCTCGCTATCGACTTTGCCAACTATCTGGCTACCGACCATGGCAAAACTCTATATTGTGCAGTAGAAGAAGGGATACACCTCACATTGCAAAACAAAATAGAACGCATGAATGCTAATAGTGATCGCTTGTTTTTTGTCGATCATGTGCCAAAAAATTTCAACAACTACGATTACATTTTCATTGATAGTGCCAGTCGGGCCAAAATGGATCATAAAAACATCATTAGACTGAAACAACAGAACCCAGGCAAAGCATTTATTTTTATCTATCAATCTACAAAAGATGGGAACTTTAGAGGTGGCCAAGAAATAGAACATGAGGTTGATATGGTTGTAACCATAGATGACAAAGGAGTTGCACATTGCACAGGCCGCTTTGCCCAAGGAACTACTTTAGACGTAGGAAAAGAATACGGCCTCATTAAAGAAGAGGATACAAAAGAGGAATTTTAATAACCATGGATGAAATTATAATACATTGGCTTCTTTTCTCTTTTTGTGGTGGTTGGCCTCTATCGAAACGCATTTAAAGATGCAATGATAGTGTTTCTCAAAATGCTTTTTGGTTGGTAATATCTACCCAAAAAACATTAGGTGGAAGTGGTGTAGAATATTGACCCATTATCATCAAACGGCTCACTGTTCGTATCATTGTTCGTATTTGCCTCAATACCAGTAATTGGAATGGCCTCATCTGTTGGCTGTTCCGATTTTTTCTTTCGAAACACTTCCTCTGCAGCATTGTTTAGGCGTTCTTCATCAAAACTCTCAACATATATTTTAGTGCTTCGTATTGATTCTTGCCCCAATAGCTCTTGGATCATATCGAGGCTTAAGCCAGCCTTTCGGGCAAATGAGGCAAAAGAATGTCGGCTTACATAAGAGGTTATGGGAGTGCTTATATTGGCCAGCTTAGCGATCCGTTTCATGTATTTGTTGATCTGCTTTGTGGCATTGCGTACATCGTTAATATAACGCTCTGCATCCTTGCTCTCAGGGTGTGTATTTATCGGGAAAAGATAATCCTCGCTATTTTTCCCTACTGCAAAAAAATCAATAACGTCTCTCATCCTTGGCGTTATGCGTATTGTGATAAAAGATCCGGTTTTATTTCGCATATAAGTAAACGCATCGCCCTGAACATCTTTAACTTTTAGGTTTCCGGCATCGGCCATATTCATTCCCCGGGCATAAAACAGGAAAATCCATAAATTCCGGTAGAAATATTCTTTAGAATCTGCCTCAAGCTTAAAAGACATTAACTGCTCTAATTCGTTTTCATTTTTTAAAGTGCGTTTGCGTGTTTTGCTCGATGGTGGCTTGTAGTTATCGAAAGGATAAAGGTTTTGCCCTATAATACCTTCTTTTATGGCCATATTAAAGATTGTACGAACGCCCCTCATAGCGTTTCCCAGACCGTTTTTCGATTTATTGTTCACAGCTAAATATCGGCTTTCCACCTTATTCAGAAAAGCATAGTCAATTTCGTGAAACATAATCAGGTTTTTTCGTCCGTAGCGTTTTAAAACCGAAAGACCATACAGGTACTGTTCCCCTGTGCGTATGCGCCCTGCATGTTTCACTTCATGTGCTTTCATTTCTACATAGCTATTGAAACTATGTAACTTTTTGTTGCTTTGTTTGCCTACCTTCTTTTTGAGTTCATGTAGGATAAATGATGTATTCACCATTTGCAATCGTCCCTGTGTTTCCAATTCGGTAATGATGTTCCAGGCTTCGGCTTTTATAGCAGAAAGTCTTTTCGTTATCAAAAGTAACTCTTGCTGCGAATATTCGCTCGAATGGACAATCACGCCAGAATCTTCGTTGAAATGGATTTTGGCGGCAACCCAATATTGCATACGAAGGTATTGAGGTTTATTATTGTGGTTCACCAATAATCGAATTTGGAAGCGGTCTCCTTTTTCGGTTTTAACTGCTTTCCATTTGATGGTAGCCATTTTTTTCAGTGTTTTTAATGAATTATCAGTCAATATTACTGAATAAATACCATATAGCCAAAAAAAACAGCTATGAAAACAGCTATGTGGAACAGGGTAAAACGGGGTAAAACAGGGTAAAAACGATGGTAAAATGGAATAGAAACGAGCAAAAAACAGGACGATTACAAACAAAAAAAGCGAACCTTAAAGGCTCGCTTTCAAATAGTTAGTGTTCTATTGTTTTTTGTCGGGGTAGCAGGATTCGAACCTGCGACCTCCTGCTCCCAAAGCAGGCGCGCTAACCGGACTACGCTATACCCCGAGAATTTTATGATCGTTTTTCGCTGCTAAGCGGCTGCAAAGGAAAGAAGTTTTTTTGGAATACAAAAACATTTTGTGAAATAAATTCAATATCCACAAAAATATCCCCTCCCCTAATCTTGTTCCGAATAGCGCATCTATCTCTTTTTCTGCACATCATGAGCTTAAAAAGCATGAAAATAATTTTTAAAAAAAATGTGCTGAGACCAATATTTCGAATGCGCTGGAAAGCTGAATAGCAATAAAAATGAAATTTATTCCTTCACCCACTTCCCGCTTTCAGCAAAACCTATGGCATTGGAAACCTTATAAACATAAGCTCCTGATGGCAAAGCAGAAGTATTCATGACATTGGCATTTCCTCTTATTTGCTGGCTGATTATAAGCTTTCCTCCTATATCGTAGAGTTCAATCAGGCAAGCACCGAGCTGCGGCCCCAATGTCATTAAGTTAGTGTTTATTTGACTGAATAACAGTTAATTATGTTGCAAATATTGAGTTTTTTCACTATCTTTGTTTAATAAATAGTGTAAAAATTTAATCAACATGAAGACAATCAACCCGGCCTAAAAATCGTGCCAAACCATTAAATTTTGTGATAAAACTTATTGAAAATGATGAGTTTATCTCTTGTCACAAGACCTTGCCAAAGTTCTTTACACGAAACCGAAAATGGGATTTTCAAACTACTTTCTTGTTTATTTGCAGTTTGTTAAACAAAAGAGCTCAAACTGAAGTTGATGGTTTTTTCTCAAAACTTCACCATATTCCAGAAGAAATAAGACTAGCAACATCTTCCTCTTTCACTCAGTGTAGAGCCAAAATTAAATACACTGCATTCAAAGATGCATTGGAACAGCTCAACCATTTTTTCTACGATAATTATAATTTCAAGAAGTATTACGGTTAGCGCCTTATCGCAATTGACGGTTCAGTATTTACGCTGCCGCGCACCAAAGAAATGATAGAAGGCTTCGGTGAAAATGTTTTATCAAACAACAGGAAATGGATAAAGGCACAAGTGTCATTTGCAGCTGATGTGCTCAATAACATATGCTTAGGAGCAGAAATAGGCCCATATAAACAATTTGAGGGCCAACAAGCTTGGGGCTTTTTTAAGCAATTCGGAGACAATAACCTTTACTTGTTTGACCGTGGATATTTTGGTAGACAGTTTTTGAAAAAAGTTATTGGTTCAGGGAGTCAGTTTTGTTTCAGGCTGCAACGGAACGCCTGTCGAGAAGTTATTGCATTCATAAAAAGCAATAAGAAAGACTGCATTGAATATATTAAGGTTGAAGGAGGAGCCATAAAAGTACGCCTTACAAAAGTAATGCTAGACACTGGAGAGGAAGAATATTTAATGACTTCATTATTTGACCAAAAAACTTTCACAGTCGGCAAACTCAAAGCTCTTTATCATTTACGATGGGGCGTTGAAGAGCAATACAAAGACATGAAATATGCCATTTGTGTAGAAAATTTTATTGGCATGAAACTTAACTCAGTCAAGCAAGAGTACTTTGCTAACATACTGACATACAATTTATCAATGATGCTATGCAAAACAGTAATTGACCGAGTGTCGAATAAAACCAAGAAAAAATATAAATACAAAACCAATAAACGGGCTCTATTGGCAAAAATCAAACAATGCTTTGTAAGCTTGTTTTTTGATGCTATTGATGTAGCAAACCAAATAAAAAATATAATAATAACTGTCTCAAAGGAATCTGTACCCATACGTAAAAACAGAAAATATATACGAGGAAAAACTGCAAAGGTCAAAAGAAAATTCCATAGAGCCTATATGCCAGTTGTTTAGAGCTTAACTTAATGACATTGTGGGTGGGGGAGGGTTTGAGCGGATAGGTTTGGTAGGTTAATTGAACACCTCAATAAATGCCTTCCCGCTCAGGAAGTTGGTTATAACAGTCATCAAGGCCAATTAAACATCCGAGGGCGGATGGCCAGAGCAAAACCATCAAAACCATGGAACAGTTATTTCAGATAAATTCCTGACCCGATAAAATAGTCGATGCCCGGAATTTTTATAACGAACGCAAGTTTAGGCTCTTCCTGTCCCGAAACCGGATTATTCCACCAGTATTCGAAAGTGCCGCCTGCTGACATTTCTTTTGAAACGGCAAGCAGTTCGCGAATGACGTATTTGCCTTTTGAATCTTGGTAATCGTATAGGTTTTGGCCCTGAAGATTTTTTTGGATGGCATGGGCAACATTGTTGCAAGCGAAATCGTAAATGAAAAAGTATCCGGACTGATCATCGAAAAACCTCACGTGATCGATGATTTGCCGGGCAAAATCAACCCGTTCGATCGAATCGGCATAAATACTTGAAAACGCACCTCCAATGCCGTCGGCCATAACAATGGTGGCTTGTTCGGCAATTTTCATGTTGGCTTCGTTTGGAGTATAATAAACCTCCGGCGGGTCTCCATAGAAACCTGATCCGATAAAAAACTGTGCAGCCGGGATACTTTTTACATAGCCAATTTTGCGCTCGTTCAGTCCATTTACCGGATTGTTGAAATAATACTCCACATTCCCGAAACCCGTGTACAATATCGAATTTACCATGTCCCTGACATAGTATTTTCCGTTCACATCCTGCACATCCATACGGTAAGTGCCTATATTTTCGGGTTTCGTAGCATGGGCAACCATCCATGCATTGTACGATTCAACGAAGAAATATCCGGATTTATCATCCAGAAATCTTACAGGTTCGATAAATGCCTGACACAATTGCGCCTGTTGGGCACTGTCGGTGATGGTTTCCAGAAATATCGTTTCCAGACCGGTAGCCACATTTGTAGTGTTTATCTCAACGATGGTTTTATCCAGTGCATACTGTGTGACCCATTCGCCCGGGGTGGATTCATCTTTTTCACAAGCTGACAAAAGTACCAGAAGCAGCGTAAAATAAACCATTGGAGAATAAAACAAAGATTTCATAACATTTTTTTATTTGGTTAATCACCGTTAAAACATATAACGATAGAAACAAATTAGATACAAACATTCAAGCTCGCTGAGGTCGTCGTACATGAACGATGGCAATTGTTCTATAAACATTCAACCCATCGGGATTGGCCTAACCCTCTTCGTTACAGAATCACCATTCCCCTATAATAAACTACAGATGTGAATACAAATAATATCCGCATGAAAATTCCTTAGGTGTTTTATATACTTTGCTTAAAGTACTCATTTACTGAATAATAATTTTCACAGTTTGCATCTTGTTATCATTGATAAGACGGGCAAAATAAACGCCTGCAGGCAGTTTTAATGCGTTGCTTTTTTGACCACTGCCGTATAGTGTGTAATTGAGCAAGTTCTGTCCCTGGACATTGAAGATGCTAAGGATGGTTGTTCCTTCATTGGAGTTAACAAACAATTTTCCACTATTGAACCAGACCCGGATGGTTTCTGATATGCCCGATTCCGGGATTGAAGCAGCATCCTTGAAATGTAATAGAAAACGGTCGGCTTCATCCTGCGAGCTGGCAGAAAATACATATACCGGATTATCGTTTAGTTTTTGGAAAGCTCCTGTACCCTTATCTTCAAGCGTAATGTATGTATCTGGTGAAAAAGAATTCAATTTTTCAGCCGACAGCGTATAATTGCCGGCTATGCCAACCTTAAAGCTAATCGGCACTGAACCGCCCTCCATTGTTGCCAGGGGCTGCGTATTAATGGCCAGAGATGTGTTGTCAGGAGTTTTTGAATATAGTTCTGAAGTTGCTTCATTATAGCTAAAAAGTTTATATGCATCAAAATCTCCATCGAAGTTTTCGCTAGCCTGATCATAGAAACAAATGCGAGTATAGTCTGTACGATTATTTCCTTCTACTTTCAGATCGAGGATGTTGGTGGTAAGTTGCTCATTTTTATAAAAAACATTTTGACCATCATGAGTGCGGGCAGCGTTTTTAATTGTGACACTTCCGCTTTCTGCTGACGCATGCACCATAAAGCCCTGCATAGGAGCAATGTATTTGGTTGCAGTGCCCAATCCTCCCGTTAAATTTACATAGTATTTATAGCCGGGTGTGGCGTTATCATAGTAATAAAGCGCTGCATCCACATCAGTTTTTGTTATTCCTGAAGCACTTGTCCAATCAATGGATGAGGGGAATGGATTTCCAATCAGATTCCAGCCACCGCCACTTGTGTTAGTGCAGTTTATGCTTAGGCCGGAAGTGCTGGTGTATGGAGCGCCAGTAAAGTTTTTCGTCTCCCCCGGAGATGGGTAGGACACCAAATATCCTTTCCCGGCTACAAATTTAAAGTCATCACCAAAATCTTCATTTCGTGTATTAAACGAACTTCCCCGGAAGTTAATCCAATAGTTTGTAGGTTCATCCCATTTAAAAAAGTCCGTGATGTCAAAGCTGGAAATATCGATAAATTCAGGCTCTATGGCCTGGGAACTTCCAACAGGTGAAGAAATAAAATGAAATTTCTGATCGGAAACCTCATCATAAGGGCTAAGGTAACGCTCAATTATGGCCGTTCCAGTTCCACTAATAGTGCCGTTATCAATAAATGAGGCGGTGCCATCGGCATCTGATTCTAATACGAGACATTCGACAGAATTTAAAGTAGTAGTTCCTGTTGTCGTCAGCGACACCCCTGCAATAACAGTCAAAGAGCCCGAAGTTATGTTGAGATTGGCAGTTACTGCCGGAGTAAAAAGATTAACCCCTGCTGTATTTGAAATTGTTAAGTCGCCCAGATTAATAGACGTAGCTTCTCCTTCAATGCTTTGAACTGTACTCCCATTCATGGTAAATAAACTTCCTGAAGCAGGAGTAATAGTTCCACTGCATATAAGATTGCCCTTTACCGCATGGCTGTATGTCCCTGTCCCAAAGGTAGCTCCTTCTTCAATGCTCAGGTTTCCATCAATGGAAATAGCAGCAGCAGCCGTTGCAGAGGCTGTACCCGAAACAGTCAGGTTTCCGCGAATGTCCATTGCAGTGGCGGGCATTGTTTTGGTTCCGCTGCCGCTGAGTTTTAAGTTATAGTATCCGCTGTTTCCACTCAGTCCTGATGGATTAACAATTGTTTGGTCGGTGCCGTTGTATTCAACTGTATTATTTATGGTAGAAAAATCAACTACACTTGTTAAATGAGCGGTTCCAGTTCCGGCTATTCTCAAAACACATCCGGCTACTGGTTGCATTGTTGTACTAGCTCCTGCTTCGATATCGTAAAAGTTGGTTGTTCCACTAATGGTTACAATTTCTGCAAGATCATCGTGATCAAAAATTACTTTGCCGGTTCCAGGGTCAAAATCGCCATCGTTGATCCATGCTCCTTCAAAACCTGTTATGGTTATATCGTAAGAATTTGCGGAAATTGATGCACCTGATTCTATTTCAATACTATGAGCGGTGACATTTGAGGTAAGCGATGGGTAGTAAGTCAATCCGGAGGGAATCAGCACATCATCGGTTGCAACAGGAACAGTCCCCGCCGTCCAGTTTTGTGTTTGGTTCCATTCTGTCTCGTGATCAGTAACTTCCCCTTTCCAGGTGTTTTTTGATGTTAAAGAATAGGCCATGGCTATTTCTGAATCACCAAGAGTTTCAGTAGCTGCTGAGCCCAGGATAATGCCCGTTACGCCAATGTAATGATCGTCGAAATTCTGGTTTGATTTACCGTGCTCATGGGGCAAGCCCGAATTGTAGCCTGTAAGTTTATGCCAGAAAATAAGTTCATGTTCATCGTTATATGTAGCATCCAATTCACTCACTAAATAACGCATATTAACTACTGCTTGTGAAGTAGAGGAGTTGTTGGAACAAGCAATATCGAAATACCTCGATACTATTCCGTTAGGAGTAGGATCCCACGGGTTCCAACCGGGTTCATTTCCAATAGTGATTTTCAACTTGATCCAAGTAGGTTTGGTATCACTATCACTAAAAGAAATGGTCGTAAACTGGCTACCAAAAGTATAGGGTGTATTTACGTTAAACGTGTGTTCTCTTTTCACAATTCCGGTCACATCCCCCAAACCAGTAGTGGTGGACGATGAACCCATGGAAAGGGTATTTGCTCCCATATCCAGACAGCCTTTTGTTGCCGAAGGATTAGCGCTTTGAAGATTAAGTGTTCCATTGACTGAAAAATTGCCGCCGGCAGTAATTCCCCCGGCTCCATTGACAGATAGATTATTTACCGCTGTTGAGAAAAATGCAGATGGAAGTGTTATTGCCGAAGTATTTGTAAAAACAAGGCTTGCCGAAGAATTGCTAGCATCAATTGCGCCGCCTCCGCTTGTAGGTGAACTGCCGGAGATAGTTAATGTATTTGCACCAAGGGTTAAAGTGCCGGATGATAATGCCAGGGTTCCTCCCACACTCAGGGCACCGGTCATAACAATTCCGTTTGATCGGTTTATTGTGAGATTATTCAACGTTATTGCGGGTAGATTTGTGCTTGCCCCCGAACCTCCAAATGAAAGATTAGAAGATGCGCTGCCGGTTAAAGTTCCCGAGCTTACTGAAATTGCACCATTCAAAGTCAGCGAATTTGCGCCGATAGAAAAATCGCCACTTGTTAAAGTTAAAGTTTGAGCTACAGTTAAATTGCCATTCAAAGTAAGTCCTTCGCTATTATTTAAGGTAAGCCCATCCACAGTGTTATTTACAAATGCTCCGGAAGGAATTGACTGGGCTGATGTACCGGCAAAGATCACCACTGTGGAAGTGGAACTTGCATCAATCTGTGCTCCGTTAGATAGGCTCAGGTTTTTTGTAATTGTAAGTTGGTGGCCATTGGCGACTAATTTGTGTGTGCTTTGCGCATTGGTAATCGTACCCACAGTTCTGTTCTGATCCAAAACACAATCATTCGACGGGCTTGCAGCAAAGGTAATATTCGCGCCTGCCGGTGGTACAACTCCGCCAGACCAGTTGGCCGCTGTTCCAAAATCAGTGCTTGTTCCTCCCACCCACACATAATTATTGGATTCAAGTGCTCCCATCTTGGGTGTTGACGGTCGGGTAAGCCCTGCATAATCGGTAGTAATGCCCGTTCCAGAAACTCCGGGTAATGCTGCTGAAGCACAGTAATCAGTATAAACAGTTCCTCCGGCAGTTGCATAACTTGGATTGATATTTTCGCTGTTTAAATCCTGAAGGGTTTTAGCTTTCCATGCATCAAAATCGGCATAATTCGTACCGCCGGACTGGCCTAATTGTGAAGGACTCCCTGAAACAAAATAGTCGTTATAGTCAATGATTAGGTTGCTTGTTCCATTTATTCGAATGGAATAATGGTTACCCGTTGTACCGCCCGTTCGTGCATTATAGAGGATATTATTCCTGAAATCGCGACCATTGTTATTGGTGGCACTGTAAAGTGCATAGGTTGAACCAGTGGTTCCGCTAGCCGTTCCTCCAATATAAACTGAATTGAACCATATACTGTTATCGTTTCCTAGATTCCCGTTTTCATAGAATCCGAAAATTTTAAGCCCTGTTGAGACCCCTACTCCAAGGCTGATAATATTGTTGGCGATAGTGGTTGTGCCCGCATAAACCTTTATACCGTTTAACGTTGCAGATGCTGTTGAAGCATTCAAACTGTGGATAAAATTATCTGTTATCGTATTTGTGCCACTGGTACCGCCAATGTAAAATATTCCCATTACATTCACCTCTCGATCGCCTGTATAAGTACTGTTTAGCTCATAAACTGTATTTCCTGTGATGGTTTGATCTTCTGTCTTACTTTGTTGCGCTATTCCAAGAACAGCAGCACTTCCGACGTTGCCATTACTTGGACTGGTGCAGCTTAAATCACGCACCGTATTGTTTTGAATTGTATTTATTCCCTGATCCGTGTATATTCCTGCAACCTGGCCCTTGTCTGCATATTGGTAAGCGTAGGCATTGAACAAATTGGCTACTGTATTATCCGAGATCAGCGTAGTTCCGGTGGCACTGCTGTTGATTCCATAAACATTTTGGGCCGAACCTGTAGTACTTGCGGTAGTAGCCTGTATGCTATTTGATGTAGATAAACTTCCTACCAGATTGTTTGAAACAACTAAGCTTCCGCTTTTACCACCGACTTTGTAGATTCCATAAAATGAATGTGCATATAAATTGGCAGACTGTGTGGTAACAGACCCAATTGTATTATTTGAAATGACTACTGTGCCGGAGCTATTTACATAAATACCATATGATATAGCAGCCATATTCAAATTTGATTTGGTAAGCAAAACGGAACCATTTTCTGTGGCCGATCCAATTGTATTCCCGCTAACTGTACCAATATTTACGGCTCCTGAATTAGCATCAATTCCCATCCAGGGAATGCTATTGGAACTGGTAATATCGAAATTTTGGATTGTATTTCCTTGCACTGAGCTGGGCGTAGCCGTTCCCACATCGAGATGAATAGCGTAATAACGGGAAGAGGTTGATGTATTCATATAAAAGGCTTCTCCACCGCATTCAGCAGCTTTGCCCCCAAAATAATTATTATCGATGCTGAAGTTATTTCCCGATGTATTGTTAACACGTATGGCGTAATAATAAGCATTTCCTGTTGGCACAAAATCAGTGGTTTCGTAAAAACTGTTTCCTTCTATGGTCCAATCGGAAGAATTTTGATAGATATAAATACCATAGCTGGAACCATCATTTTCAAAAAAATCATAAATATTATTATTGGCAATGGTATTGCTGCTGTTCTCCCTGCCGGATGATCCGGAGGAATAAACTACAGCATAAGGCCTGGTAGATGCATCTATACCAGTAAGATTACAATTTTCAACCCGATTATTGCTGCTACCGCTGCCCAACCATGAGCCTGGAAAAAGCAAAATTGCGGTGTATGGCCCCGTCGCTCCTCCTTTGATGGTGCAATATTGAATGGTATTGTACGAAGCTGACTGACCAAAGCGGATGGTACTGGTATTTGAAATACCTGATACTTTTGAATTGATAATGGTAAGGTCTGCTGAACTTCCGGTAGCATCTACGCGGCCATCGATGGTTACATGAACAGCTCCGTTTAAATTTATCAAAGCTGCAGCAAGTTCCCCGCTTATTGTAATTCCGGTTACGGTAGGGTATATCGTAACAGATGTATAAACCGCACTTCCGCTTCCGCTTGCATTCAGCTCGGCCGTGGCGGTTTCTGTTGTGTTTCCTGTTATTTGCAGGATAATTTCACCGGTAATAGAGCCGGCATTAATGGCATCAAAGGCTGATTTCAAAGTAGCGTAATCCGCCCCGGTTCCCCCTATGGTTTTGGTGGTTTGTCCATAGGTAGAGAGGTTAAAAGTGCCGAAGGCCAGTATAATGACCAAGATTGAGGTATAAACTTTATTCATAATAACATTTTCATTACCCAAAAAGAATAAATTAAGAGCAAAATCTAATGATCACAAATATAGTTTGAAAACAGCTAAAAAAAAAGAATAATTGAGATAAAAGATATTTGGATTAGTAAAAATAGTACTACTGTTTTTTTGTGGATAAGAATGACATATGAATAAATGTATAGAGGTCAGTATATAAATACATAGTTTATTAACACTCATTTATGAATAGATTTCTCCTCCCGTTGGTCGTCGAAAACTTTTAACCAGTTATTTAGGCAAAGGCAGCTTACGGTCACTGAGCGGCCTGTACTGCGCCGTGCTGAGCCAGCCGAAGTAAGCGGAGCCGAAGTAAGTCGAAGTGCGCTGCCTTTGCCATTAGAAAACACCAAAACGTCATTTTCGACAGGAAGCTCGTAGCGAAGCGATGAGCTGGATGGAGAAATCTAATCCATATAATTAGCTTAATATCAGATTATTGCAAATTGTTATCATTTTCAACAACAGGTCATCTTGATATGCACTTACATACTGACCTCTAAATATTAAAATTAAAGCTGAAAGTGTCATCGTGCCCCTTTTGTCCATAAACCCTAAAAACCTTCATTTCGATGGCCATTGGGAAGATAAATCTAATAAACCATCAAAAAATTTTTAATAAAGAGATGCAAAGCGATATTTGCATCTCTTTAAAAGAACTTTATTGTGAGCCTCAATACTAATAGTTTATGAATGAATCTGTTTGACTCATCGCTTCATCTCATACACTTTCTTCCCACCATAAGCCGCGCCCAGTGCCAGCATAATAAATATTCCGCCACCAATGGGTGCGCCACCACCAACAGGTGTGTTTCCTGCATCCGGTGCACCACCACCATCGTTCGGGCTTGGTGGTACTTGTGCGCTTAGGCTGATACTGAGAAATAATACGATTACAATACTGAGTAATTTTTTCATAGGTCTTGCTTTTTTATTTTTTATTTTTTATTTTCTACTCATCGGATATACTTAAGACATCCGATGAGTAGAAAAATCTTCATTAATTCACGATAATTTTTTGAGTAATTCTCTGTCCGTCATTTTCTATACTCACCAAATAAACACCCGCAGTTTTTGGTGCAGGGATGCTTTCCGAGCCTTCATAAATGCTTAGAATTTGTCCTGTTATATTGCTGAGGATGATGCGCTCGGCAGGCGTATTGCTGCTTATATTGATCATTCCCCCGGACACAAAAACCTTCAAAGTATTGATGTCGGTTTCTTCTATGGCAGTGGTGTTGAAATGCAGTTTAAAACGTGTTTCATTGTCGTTTAAGCTCCAATCAAATGTATATTCCCCATCGTTAAGATCGTAGAAAACATTGAGTTTGGTGTCTTCGAGAATTGCTGTTGAAATGTCAGCTATTTCCTTAATGCCAATGGAGTAAGTGCCGGCTTCGTTATTGGTGAAACCGAGCTGAATGGTTTCGGTTTCGGGGCGGACATCCACGGACAGCATTCCGTCAGAATTTTCAGACCACAATTGAGACAGTCCATTGGTTCCGCTCAGGATTTTCCATGCATCCCTGCTGATTTCAAAACCTTCATTTGCTTCTGCCCGGAAAAGGATCCAGAGTGCATCTCGGTAGCTGCCATTATTTGCTTCGAGAACCAATCCGTTTTGAAGCAGATTGCTTCCGGATTTTCCCACAGGTTGGTGGCATCGCATGCTATTGTCAAGTGCGAAATCTTTAGCTGAGGCAGTATAGATAAAGAAGCCTTCCATGGGTGCAACATATTGGGATCCTTCGCCATAACCACCGGTTTGCGTATAGGTTAAATATGCGGTTCCATTCCATGTGTATTTTGAACCATAACCGCTGACCTGGTCCCAATCGATATAGGACGGGTAGGGGTTGCCGACCAGGTTCATGCCTGCTGATTCTCCGCTGCCGGCAGCAGTGATGGGGATGCTTGGATCTCCTGTGTTGGGTGTACCGGTGTAGGTAAAATCCATTTTTGCTCCACCCGGCATCCAGAGGCTGTAGCCTTTTACTGGTGTGAGGTTGGTTTCGAGATCGGTAATGTCTTCCCATCCGGTCGTGCCCTCGTTCCATTGCTGCAGGTACATGTCTGTAAAAAGGTCGCCTGCCAGAGTGGTGGCGTTGGGCACGGAAATAAAGTGCCAGTGGCCGTCTTCGGTAAGGCTTTGCTTGATATTGACTGTGCCGTTGCTGGTGATGGTGCCGTTGGTGATGAGTGAGCCGCCTGGGTTAATGGTGAGTGAACCACCGCTTTCGATGGTGAGGTCGTTGCAATCCGCGGTTTCTGTTGATCCTATTACAGGGTTTGAGGCTGGTGCTGGTACCTGCGGTATGGTTATGTTGTCGGCATTGGTTGGTACAACAGCCGGACTCCAGTTGGAAGCAGTCTCCCATGCAGAGGATGAAGTACCTGCCCAGGTTTGGCTGTAGTCCGCTTCATAGGACCCGATGGTTGGAGATGAATGTCTTGCTTCTCCCCGTTGGTCAGTGGTTAGGGTTGCATCCCAGGCTCCGGCGCCAATGGCTACGCTGCCACTTTCAATTTTGAGGGTTTGGGTGAGGCCGCCATTGTTGGCAAGTCCTGTTGATAAATTCAGGGAACCCGATCCACCGCCCCCAACTTTTGTAAAGGTGCCATCGCCATCCTGATCTGTCCAGTCTGAATTTTCTGCCCATGTGTAAAAATGAGAAATTCCTACAATATTATAACCAAGGTCAGTTATAGTTCCATCAGAGAATATATCAGGTCCTGCCCAAGTGGGATCTGGGCCTGTATTGTTTGCCAATATGGAGTTTTGTACCGTTATACCATCACCAATACCATCATAAATACCTCCACCCAGAACGGTTGCTGTATTTCCACAAATTGTAGAGAAATAAACTGCTAAACTATTAGCAGCTCCCTCAGAAGATAAATATATGCCACCACCATTAGATGCGCTATTTTCATAAAACGTGCAATTTTTCATCACAACGGCTGCGCTGCTGGGGTTATTCCCTTCCCATTCCCAAATGTATAAACCACCACCGTCGTTTGCACTATTGTTGTCAACAGTGCAATTTATCATATTCAAATCAAAGCCCTGACAATAAATTCCGCCTCCATAATTGTCAGATTCACAGTCACTTACCGAACAATTTGTCATGGTAACGGTCCCGGCAACAGCATCAGCGCCACTAGGTGCACAGGCCAGGCCACCACCATATCCAGCTTTTGAACCTTGAATATGAACATTGGTAAGATTGAGAACCCCTTCTGAAACCCATAAGGAACCACCAATATTACCAGCACCAACATCCCCCCCTTTTACGGTCATATTACTTATTTCAACTGTTATACCGTCAGCATCTATTCTAAATAAATTCAACACGGTAATGCCTGGAGAAGGTACCTGAACAGTAATGTCCAGCCCTGAACTAATATCATTGCCGTTAATTGTTACAGCATCTGTAATTTCTGGCAGGTTTCCTGAAACAGTAATTGTTGAACCCGAAGTCAGGTCGAAATTGATAATGTCATCCACGGCAGTGCTGCTATTGGATTGGTTGATGGCCCAACTCAAGGATCCAGAGGTGTTTACTGTGCCATTATCAGTAATTTGCGTTACTGTGTAGGTTGCTGCTGTAACTAGCCCGCAACTAAACAAAAGCAGAATAAAAAGTAAATTTTTTCTCATAATAAATAATTTTTAATGTGTTTTATTTCTTGAATTTATATTTCTTACTAATATCAGTTTGGGAATCCCATCTTTTTTCTGATACAGCCTGTACGCTTTTTAACTTCCAAAAATTCATCCGGCACGGCCATAGCCATTATTTGAAAGCGTTTGACCGGACGCAAAAAGGGAAAAGCTAAAAAGCATTGCGGCATGGAGTAAAAAAAGTTTTTTCTTTTTCATAGGTTTGGTTCTTAAAAATTATACTGACTCAAAGCAAGTTTTGCAGCCATAAATTTAAAGAATTGTTTATTTAGGTTTTTGTGTATTGTGTTCGGAATCCTGAAAACTTTGTTCGGAATCCTGAAAATAGCCTGAAATAGGTCTGGTTTAAAGACAGATTGGATGGAAAGAAGTTTTTTTTTGCTCTAAAGAAAGCTGAACCTTAGATTAATCTTCATTTTCAGGATCAAAATTCTCCCTGTCCATTTTCTGAAATTCTCCGGGAGTCATCCCGCTTATTTTTTTAAAGGCAGCAATAAAGGTGGAGCGTGCCTGAAAACCTGACTTGTACATGATCTGTTCGAGTGAATATGTGCCATTTTTGTTTTCGATAATCAGCCTTTCGGCTTCAGCCACCCTGAACGAATTAACGAAAGCATTGAAGTTGCTTTGGTGGTATTGATTGATGGCTTGAGAAAGGTATTTTTGATTGCTGCCAAGCAGCCCAACCACCTCATCAATGGTCAGATTAGGGTTTTGGAAAAGTTTTTCTTCCTGTATCAATCGCTTTGTTTTTAAATACAATTGTTCCAACTGTCCGTTTTCGGTGTTTTGCTCAGTGAGTTCAATAATACGATCACTTTGGAAAATAATGTGTTCCTGTTGGGCAATCAAGGCAATGTTTTTAAGGTAGAGTGCTCTGAGTTTGTTGTGCCTGAATCGAAGAAAATATACTATAAACAGAAATAGTACGAATAAAAATATCAGACCGGAAATCATCACCAGTTCACGGTTTTTACTGTTTTGAATTTCAAGTTTCTGGTTTTTAATCTGTTGTGTTTTCTCACTAAGTTCATGAAGAATACTTAATTCGATAAAAGCTTCATACTTTTCCTTGGAATTAATAGAGTCGTGGAGCTGGTTTAAAATATTAAAAGCATCATACAACTTCCGGGTATTATTTTGTTTTAGGTAGATATCTGCCATAAAATTTAAGGCATTTACCTGTTGGGGCAGGTCACCCTGAGCCCGGGCAATTTGATAGCTTTCTTCTGACTTTTGTAATGCCGTCAGGATGTCGTTATCTTCAAATGCCAGATAAGCCAGGTTAAGTAAAATATGAGGGTTCGTGCTCCGCTCAGGCTGCTGTTCCAACTGCTTGAGCGATTTATTGAAAAAATTGGAAGCTGCGTTTTTATTCCCTGTTATTTTGTAATATTCTCCAATGTTATTGTATAATTCGAGTATGCCATGATGATAACTGATTTTATTGTAGTAGTAAAATGCGGAGTCATATGCTGCTAAAACCTCCTGCTCATTTCCGTTCTGGTCTATCAGCAGACTGTTGAAGTTCTGATAAATCAATCCCAGATAATAATCATCCGGATTATCCTTAAAATATTCGAGTGCCTGTGAAAGTTCGTACGCGCTTTTTTCAAAATCCCTGGTAATCCGGTAAAGCCTGCCGATATTGATGCGTACCTGTGCCCTCCCCTCTGTGTTTTCGGTTTTTTGTTCAATTTCCAATGCCTTCTGGTAGTACGAAAGAGATTTGTTGTATTCGCCCAGCATATCATAATTGATGCCGATATTGTTGAGCAGGCGGTATTGCAAATTAGGTTCATTTACTGCTTCCGGGCTGTGCAATGCCTTGAAATAATAGGAATTACTTACTTTGTGATAACCTTTGTAGTAATAAAGCACTCCCTTCAGATAGCTGGCCATGGTCACCAGGCTGTCGTTACCCGATTTTATGGCATACAACTCAGCTTTATCAGCAGCTGCCATTTGAGCAGAATCAGTACTTGGGATTTGGGATTTAATGTTTTTCAGGTAAAAGTTAGCCGAATCACTCCAAACACTGGTCTGCGCAGACAGTAAAGTGCTGATGAATAAAATGAATATACTGTAAAAGATTCTTCCCCTTATTATCAAAATGCAACACCTTAATATTTTTTCCTTCACCAAAGATAGAAAACCTATGGATAAAAACAAGCTGTAGTGATAAATTTAAGGAAAAAACGGAGCTTGGGATTGAAGCTTATTATCAGAATTAAGGTGTTCAGATCAATGCATTTTCCAATCAATTATTTCAAAGTTCTAATGATTTTTCCTGCCAACAATTACTGCATTTCGTTCTTTTTTTTTGGTCGAAAGGACAGAGTTTGGGAGCGAAAAATCTATTTTCTATCAAGCTCAATCCGAAAGTGCCTCCTGCTTCAGGCTTGTTTATCAAAACAACTCATTCTGGAAAAGTGCTACCTCTTTGAGCCATATTAAACCCTTGAATTTTATAAACCTGTCTTTTTGACGACAATCGGTGAATTGTTGAAATACATAGGATGGAATTGGGATATGGAAAAAATAAGCTCTAATTTAACATTTAACGGGTACTGAACTTATTCATTCAGATGCTTTTATGAATCATTCATAAAAAACTAAGCAAGATCTGTGTATTTGGTTGCCAGGTTTTTCGACTTCTCCACCGGATATTTTTCGGCATTCTTTTTCATTTTGTCCATTACAATTTCCTGAACATCGAAACCATATTTTTCGGCCAGCATAAAGGCATAGGCAAATACATCGGCCAGTTCTTCTTTCACTTTTTCCAGATTCACGGTGTCGAGCTGTTCGTAATTCTTCCAAAGATAAAGCTCGTTGAGCTCTCCTGCTTCTATAGAAAGGGCAATTGCCAGGTCTTTGGGATTATGAAATTGCTTCCAGTTGCGCTCATCCCTAAATTCAAGCAATGCTTTTGTTATCGTATCAATGTCGGCCATGATGATTCAAATTTTTGGCAATTTGTGGATTTTTTCCGACATTACATCTCTTTACACCAAAAAAGCGATTTGGTGTAGCTAAATATATTTACCATTTTATTGAATTTCTCCTCCTCTGCCGAAAATCTGGCAGAGGGATAACACATATATTTTTGTTTCGGCAACGACAGCTAGGGCTCTTTATCAATTTTTTATTATTTCCTCGCTGCCTTTGCCATTATACCTAAAAAATGATCGTTCGCTGGAGGCTTTCAATAGATAGTAAAAATGACGACTAAGGAATCGAACACACCATCTATGAAAATATACTAAATCTTCATCTTCAGGATGTTAATCAATAAAAAAGTCCGAAAACTATTTCATAATTCACGATTCTATTCCTCCAATTTTCGCTTCTTAAACTCATACACTTTCTTCCCACCATAAGCCGCGCCCAGTGCCAGCATAATAAATATTCCGCCACCAATGGGTGCGCCACCACCAACAGGTGTGTTTCCTGCATCCGGTGCACCACCACCATCGTTCGGGCTTGGTGGTACTTGTGCGCTTAGGCTGATGCTGAGAAAAAGTACGATTACAATACTGAGTAATTTTTTCATAGGTCTTGCTTTTTTATTTTTTATTTTATACTCATCGGATGTACTTAAGACATCCGATGAGTTAGAAAGGTATATTTGTTTTAATTCACGATAATTTTTTGTGTACGCCTTTGTCCTTCAGATTCAACACTCACCAAATAAACACCCGCTATTTTTGGTGCAGGGATGCTTTCCGAGCCTTCATAAATGCTTAGAATTTGTCCTGTTATATTGCTGAGGATGATGCGCTCGGCAGGCGTATTGCTGCTTATATTGATCATTCCCCCGGACACAAAAACCTTCAAAGTGTTGATGTCGGTTTCTGCTATGGCAGTGGTGTTTAAATGCAGTTTAAAACGTGTTTCATCATCGTTTAAACTCCAGTTAAAGCTGTAATCGCTTTGGGTGAGATCGTGGAAGATGTTTTCTTTGGTGTCTTCGAGTATTGCTGTTGAAATGTCAGCTATTTCCTTAATGCCAATGGAGTAGATTCCTTCCTGATCGTTGGTAAAACCAAGTTGGATGCTTTCCTGTTCAGGACGTACATCTACGGCCAGCTTACCATCCGTGCTTACCGACCAAAGCTGGGATAAGCCTTCTGTTCCACTTTGGATTTTCCAGGCGTCTCTCGCAAGCTCAAAACCTGCGGCAGCTTCCTCTTCAAAAACGATCCAAAGTACATCTTCGTAGCTGCCGTTAGAGGCTGCCAGAACAAGGCCATTGCTCAGATTTTTGTTACCCTCTTTTTTGTCCGGAGGTGGCTGCTGGGTGCGCATGGCATCGGTCAGGCTGAAGGTGCCTGCACTGTTCACCACCACAAAAAAGCCTTCCATGGGTGCCACATACTGCGATCCTGTTCCATAGCTGCCGGTTTGGGTATATGCATCATATGCTGTACCGTTCCAGGTGTATTTGGAACCATAACCCGATACAAGATCCCAATCGAGATAAGAGGGATAGGGATTACCCAGAAGATTGGTACCGTCATTTTCTTTACCCGACACCTCGGTATAGGTAATCGCAAGACTCTGATTTCCGGTATTGGGTGTTCCCGAAAAAGTAAAAGTTTCTCCTGGTGGTTTCCCTGCAGATTGAATATAAACTCCATAGCCTTTTGTAGGGGTAAGCGTTTCAGTAAGGCTGGTAATATCAGACCACAGGCCTGCAGACTCATCCCAGTTTTGAAGATAAAACCCCTCAAATATACCGGATACAGCATTGGCGACAGGAGAGGAGGTTAAATACCAGGTGTCGTAACCTAAAATTTTCTCTGCATTAAATGTTCCATTGTTGATGATGGTTCCGGCAGTAATTAGTGAACCACCCGAATTAAGAGTAAGGCTGGCACTTGCGTCAACAGTAAGATTTTTGCAGTATGCACCTACTCCTGATGCGATAACAGGAAAATTGTTACTGGCACCTGATACATCAGGCACGATAACACCATCTACTACCGTTGGTAAAATATCACCGTCCCAGTTGGTGTTTGTTGCCCATGCAGTGCTGGTTGTGCCGGTCCAGGTTACGTGAGGAGGCATCAAGTATGGGTATCCGTTGTTTATTTGGCTATTGATATTCCAATAGTCATTATTTCCTCCATCATCATTGGGGTTGCCCACAAAGTCCCATGCTGTAGTTAAGCCAACGGTAGTTTCATCTGTAAAGGTTGCGACATTTTTCATTTCGGCAGTGGTTTTGCCTGTTACCGCGCCGTTATCATCTCCAGAACTGCTAGTTCCCGAAGTAGTTACATCCCAAAAACAATTTGTATTTGTACTACCATTATTAAATCCTACAAATCCGTTATTAAATCCACCAGGACTATTAATTATTCCAAAAGAGTAACAGTTCGTAACAGTACCGAAGTTGTTTACACCCAAAATTCCGCCTATAAAAAATCCTGTTACTTCAACATTGGCATATGAGTTAGATATTGTTCCCGATTGACTATATCCAACAAGTCCACCCACGTTATAGGTTGCTGAAGCGGTACCAGTAGCATAGCAATTCTGGATGGTTCCATGATTTTCACCAACTAAACAAGAGGTTCCTTTGTTTCCAGGGCCAGAACTTCCAGTTATATCTGCATTAATAATACCCAGATTTTTAATTATTGCAGTGGTATGAATATAAGCAAAAGGAGCTGCGTTATGAGCTGTTGCATCCGGCAGATTAATGAAAATCCCTGATATCGTATGGCCTCCACCGTTGTAAGTGCCTTCAAACAGCTCACTATTATTCCCAATGGGTGTGAAACCCGCTCCTGCTCCCCAGCCTGAAGATGCTGAAGCATCAATATCGGCAGTTTGCACATAATTCCTTTGCCAATACAAACCGGTTGCATCGCTATTTCCTTGCTGCTGTGTGAGCCAATAGAGGTTTTCGATTGTTGCAATTTGATAGGGGTTGCCTGCGCTGCCGTCTCCGGTGGTGGGTGCAGTGGCAGTTTGCGCCAGTATTTGCAAAGTTGCAAAAAAGGATAAGAACACGAAGAGTAATGCGTTTTTCATAATTTATTTGTATTTGGTTAGTGATTTTTTTCCTTCCAACAAACATACTTTTGCTTAGGCACTAATCACTCTCAAAAACATACTTTTAATTCTCATTAATGAACTTTGTTTTATTCAGCTCAAAATCTAAACTTCAAAACATATCTCAAATTCAACAAAAACAAGCTGTTTCATTTTATCATGCAATTAAAAAACATGTGCGAAATTTCTTGGGCACTCCTGTGATTGTTTCTTGATTATTCAGATAAATATCTTTATTTTGCCTCTTAATCTCATTTGGCATTTAAAATATTTATGCGAGCAGTACAACATTGGATATTGGTTTTTACTTTTTTAATTGCTTCCTCAGGCCCTCTGTTTTCACAATATCAGGCAAATTCGCAGATAGATGAGTTGATGAGTGGGCATAAACATGAGGAGGCCGCAAAGCTGATTTCCGGATTGATTGCTCAATATAATGAATCGGCCAGTCCGGAACAACTGATGTATTATTACAATGAACTAAGTTTGGCCGAACTGAAAATGCGCAACTATGATGCAGCATTACAAAATGCCTTGCTATCACTGGAACTTTCCCTTAGCGTCAGCGACTCGTCATTGATTAGCAAAAGCTGGTTGGTAACATCATTTGGTTATAACCGTACAGGCCAACTGGATAGTGCTCTTAAATACACCAATAAGGCAATGTTGTTGGCAAGAAAGCAGGGTAATGCGTCTGTTCTGCGCTCGGCACTGATATCGTTGGCCACAATCAGCAACCAAAACAAACATTTTACAGATGCGTTAAATTACTATGCGGAAGCCCTGATCCAGACCAGGCAAATAAATGATCCTTTATTATTTGCGGTTGACCATTATAATCTTGGACTTACTTTTCTGAATTTACAACAATACGACAGTTGTCTTTACCATTTGAATACTGCTGTTCATCAAGCAACATTATACGATCAAAAGGATTTGTTGTTGTTTTGTTTTGGATCAATGTCGGAATGTTACCTGGCTCTGGATGATCATGATCAATGGATGCATTGGCTATTGAAAGCTCTTGAGCTTGCCCGTGATTTACAAAACCATCAATTTTTAGCAATGGGCTCGTATAGCCTTGCTGAACATGCAATGAGAGATGACAATTTTGAAGTAGCCTTGTCCTATGCACTGGATGCCGATAGCTTGCTCAGGCTACAACCCTATCCGGTAATGCAGGCTCAAACAGATAGCTTATTGTATTTGGCTTACAGCGGATTGCATCGCTATCGGGAAGCTATAAAACATCTGAATTTGTTCTATCATCAAAGCAACCAGCTTTTTAATGAACAGCAGGCGGCACAATTGAATGAAATGAAAGTACAGTATGAAGTGGCTGAAAAAAACCTGCTCATCAAAAATCAGGCTCTTGATATCAGTGCTAAAAAAAAGCAGGTATGGATATATCTTTTGGGGAATATATTTTTTCTGACACTGATCTTTACAGTGATTTTGATCCGTTGGAAAAGAAAAAAATATGTTGAAAATATATTTCAGAAGGAAAAATATGTAGAAGCTTTACTGGAAGAAAAAAAGCAACTACCCGTTAGGCATAGTTATGATGCAATTGGGGATATTGCCATTGAAGCCATCAAAGAGATATCTTCGGACGAAGAGGAAACGGTGGAGATTACCGAGGATAAAAAGGAGCTGTACGACGAAATGCTTAATTTGATAGAGAAGCGCAAACTATATCTCAACCCCGAACTGAATCAGCAGGTAATGATTACTATGTTGGGCACCAACAAGAAATATCTTTACCAGGCCCTGGCTCAAAACACCAACGACAACTTCAGGATGGTGATCAACCGTTTTCGTATTAATGAAAGCAAACGACTGATCAGGAACGAAATCCAAAAAGGCACATTCAATACTCACGGTGATTTGTATCAGCGATCAGGCTTTAACTCACAAGCTTCATTTTATCGGGCATTTAAATCCCAGACAGGATTAACACCACGTGAATACGCCCGGGAATGTGCTAAGCAAGGTGCATAACCAGCAATCTGCAAAAATTTTACTCCGCCAGCTTCCGCTTCTTAAACTCATACACTTTCTTCCCACCATAAGCCGCGCCCAGTGCCAGCATAATAAATATTCCACCACCAATGGGTGCGCCACCACCAACAGGTGTGTTTCCGGAACCTGCTCCGGTTGGATTTACGTTATCGTTTGGATGTGGCGGATCATCCTGTGCATTTACACCAAGGAACATGATTATAATTGCGATGCTTGTGAGTAATTTTTTCATATTTCTACAAATTTTTCAATGGTTTTATCCGATAATTGGAGTCATCGGATGAATCTATTAAATGGTTTATTCAATAATTATCTTTTTCGTTAGCTGATTATTATCCATCTCCACACTTAGGAGATATACACCAGCAGTTTCCGGTGCAGGGACGCTTTGCTCGTTTTCCCATTCTCCTAAGAGCCTGCCTGTTATATCTCTAAGAGTAAGACTGTTAACAGGGTTTTGAGATTTGATCTTTATTTCGTTGCCGGATGTGTACACCTGTACATCTGAAATTTCCATATCGTTTATGGCTGTGATATCGAAATGCAATTTAAAACGCTGATCATCTTCACCGGATTCATAATTAAAAGTATAATCACCCTGTGCCAAATCATGGAATACAGCCTGTTTTACATCCTCCAAAATCAGCCCACTGAAATCGGTCATTTTATTTGCTTTGATAGTGAATGCACCGCTTTCGCCACAACGGAAGCCCAATTGGATTTCATCGCAGAAGGGACGGCGATCGATGGAAAGGTTTTTGGTGCCTGTGAATGAATACAATTGCGGAACTTCTTCTGAAGAAGTAAAGAGTTTCCACGCATCATAATGAAAATCAAAATCCTGAGTGGCATTGTCGTCCATGACAATAAAAAGCTGATCGAAATATTCATTTTCCGCATTTACCTGCAGTTCGATGGAGTTTGCCAGCTCTGCACCTGCTTTATAATAGGCGGAACTTCCGCTATGGGTGCGTTTATCATTGCTAAGGCTAAATGAGCCGGCGACTGTAGTTTTTATCCAGAATCCCTGCATAGCGGGCACATATTGTGAGCCGGCACCCACGTCTGCATTCCAACTTTTATTCGTCCCCGAGCTTGGATCCCAATAATAAACTGCGCCATAGGTATCATCCAGAAGCGACCAATCAATGGATGAAGGATAAGGATTTCCGAGCAGGTTCCAGCCAAGTACTGTGCTTAGGTCCTGGTCTCCTGTATTGAGATCGCCGCTAAAAGTAAATGATGTACTTTTCGCAATACTCCAAAGTGAATATCCATTTGCGGGAGTCATCGTTGCAGCAGGATCAGTTATATCGACCCATCCATTATCATAATACTGCAAAAAATTTCCATCGAACATATCTGCTGTGGCATTGGTGATGGGCGAAGAGATGAGGTGCCATACATCATTACTGATGCTGCGCTCTACCGAAATTGTCCCATTATTGGTTATAGCACCGTTTGTAATGAGCGAACCTCCGCTGTTGATGGTGAGGATAGCGTCACTGTTAATAATAAGTTCATTACAATCGCCGGTATCATCAGATCCAATAATTGGATTATTGACAGTGCTCGCAATTACGACATTATTAGTAGAACTTGGTACAGCATTGCCATCCCAGTTGCCGGGAGTTTCCCAATTGGAGCTTTCAGAGCCATCCCAGATATTATTATTTCGTAAATAAGGATAACCATCATTAGTACTGCCATCGATTGCCCATATATATGTAAAATCCCAATCTGCATCGGTAAAGGTGCTTTCGGTTTTCATATCGTCAGTGTCTTTATCTGTCGCGCCTGTTCCAGTTGTTTGATTGGATGCGTCCTTGTCGAAAAAATTGTTGGTGTAGATACCACTACTATTCCAATTCTCTCCAACAAAACCCTTTGTGCCATCTGCCCAGACAACACCTACAGATTGAAAAACACTTCCTGTTGAATAACAGTGTTCGATTGAAGCAACATCATTACAACCTACGAATCCCCCAAAATTAGTATAAGTACCACTTAAGCGCGTTACATTCCCACGACTGTAGCTGTTGCTGATGGTGCTGGAACTACAACTATATCCAGCCAAACCGCCAATGTATCTGGGGCCACTTGCTGTTCCAGTGCTGTAGCTGTTGCTGATGGTGGAACCATGATTATTTCCCACCAAACCGCCAACATAATATTTTGTACCACTCACTGTCCCGGTGCTGTAGCTGTTGCTGACGGTGGAAGAATAATTAGCTCCCACTAAACCGCCAACGCCTTCAGTGCCACTTGCTGTTCCGGTGCTGTAGCAGTTACTGACGGTCGAATTAGAAAAAGTACGTCCCACCAAACCGCCAACATATCTAGTGCCACTTGCTGTTCCGGTGCTGTAGCAGTTACTGACGGTTGAATTAGAAGAAATATCTCCCACCAAACCGCCAACGCTGTACTTTCCAGTTATATCTACATTAGTTACACCAAGGTTTTGAATGCTTGCTCCACTGATATAACCAAATAAACCACTATATAATGCGCTTGGGCGGTTAATGTAAAGACCATCAATGGTATGCCCATCTCCATCGTAGGAGCCTTCGAAACTTGTTGTACTATTCCCAATGGGTGAGAAACCTGCGCCGCTATTGTAAAAAGCACCTGCACTTTCAAAATCGGCTGCAAGGAAGACAATATCAGCAGTTTGTTTGAAATAAGCGTCCCAATCTCCGGATGCAGAGCACAGTTCCAGCAGATCGGCTTTATTTGCAATAAGATAGGCGTTATCTGTATCTACTCCTGTTCCACCGCTGTAAGTTCCAGCAATCAAACTTATACTGAATGTTAAAGCCAGGAGCAGCATGCTTAATCTAACTAATTGTTTCATAATCATTATTATTTTGGTTTCCAATTGGTAAAGCTATGCAATTAGGCTGAGCTTCTGAAATTTAATGTCACATTTCCCAAAAAAGGAGTATCAGAATCCCAAAAACCTTATTAATTAGTGGAATTTACGTTTTTAAGAAGCTGATTTTTATAGAAATATACTGAATTTTATTCCTCAGCTTAAGCAGTCAATTGAACACCTCAATTCGAATATTTCAACAATTACCCATAAGGGCAATTTAGCTCAAGAACACTTTTCGTAAACGCGGCAAAGCTTTGGATTAAAATTCATTGGAAAGCTCACCACATCACGCCAAATCGCAATAAGCACGCATACTTCAACAATCTTAAAGCAAGCGGCCTACTTTTATAGACAGACAATTTATAGGGTGAATATAAACTGAAGTTTTTTCTCATGGGTATTTTTTCTATTTTTGGTTATAATTTCAAGCATCATATGAGAATATTATTTTTGCTAGTATTGCTTTCCATTTCTGGTTTTCTGCACGCCAATGTTCCGATTGACAGCCTTATCTATGTGCTCGAAAGCACCATGGAGAAAAGATCAGAATATGATGCTCAAAAAGAAAAAAGGATTTTAGAATTAAAAAAGCTATTAAATAAAGAAGGAATTAGTCAGGGTCAGGCATTTTTTATCAAAAATCAGCTTATCGATGAGTACTCCAAATATATCTTTGACTCTGCTGTATCATATTTACTGATAAATATTCAGCTGGCACAAGAAATTCAAAATCGAGAAATGATGAACGAATTGAATGTCTCCATGGCTGATATAATGGCATCATCAGGAAAATATTTTGAAGCTTTTGATATTTTAAATGATATAGATCAAAACAGCCTCTCAGTACAATTAAAAGTCAAGTACTTTAAGGCTCTGATTAAAACGTATAATGAAATTAGTTTTCACTCTCCATGTACCGATTTCGATCAAAAATACAGCAATAAAGTGATAGCCTATACGGATTCCATTATGCCGTATTTAGATCCGCAATCTGAGGATTATTTAGCCATACTGGAAAAGAAATACCGGGATGGAGAAAAATTTTCAAAAAGCCTTGAAATTAATACCCATCGTTTAGCATTATCGGAAATGGGAAGCAGGGTATATTCTCAAATCACCTACGAACGGTCACTATTGTATCGGCTGATGAATAAGCAAGAAGAAGAAATGAAATACTACTGTCTCTCGGCAATCTCAGATATAATGGGTTCCAATAAAGATAATGCGTCATTAACAGAACTGGCATTACTTTTACACAGAAAAGGAGATGTTGACAGAGCGAATAAGTTTATCAAATTCTCCTACGATGATGCAGTTTTCTTTAAATCGGAATTGAGATTTAAACTACTATCCGAAATTCTTCCTATCATTAAAGACGCCTATCAGTTTAAAATCGAGAAACAACAAAACCGATTGAGCGTACTTCTGCTAATAAGCGGCTTTTTATTGATGGCATTGATTGTTTCATTATTTCTTATCCTGAGGCAGGTTGCTGAAGTCAGGAAGAAAAAGAATGAGCTCTTTAAAGTAAACAAACAGTTAAAAGAACTTAATAAAGATCTGGCTGACACCAACGATCAACTTCAATTCACGAATCTTGAATTATCAGAATCGAATCATGTTAAAGAGCATTACATTGGAAATTTTTTGACCATTTGCTCCGATTATATTTACAAACTAGACCGGTTTAATAAAAAAGTAAACAAGCAGTTGGCCAATAGAAAAATCGAAGACTTGTTTGCCGAAACCAAATCAAAGAAACTCATCGACGCTGAAATCAAAGAGTTTTACGAAAATTTTGATAAGGCATTTCTGCATATCTTCCCTAATTTTTTAACTGATTTTAATCAACTCTTATTGGACGGGGAACAAATAGAACTTAAAAGCGAGGAGCGCTTAAATACGGAATTGAGAATTTTTGCACTCATCAGATTGGGAATAAACGAAAGTGCGCAAATTGCAAAGCTGCTTCGTTATTCTGTGAATACGATTTATAATTATCGCGTTAAGATTAAAAACAAGGCCAAAGGGGAGCGTGAAAGCTTCGAAAATGAAGTAATGAGAATAGATGCAGTGAAACAATAAATAAAATGCATCCACTTTTTTCACAAAACAATATCTTATTATTATGCTGTAAAACAGCTAATTGTACGATATTATAAGTATAAGGCATCCACTTTTTTGCTACCTAGGCTATGAATCCCTATGAATTTTAATTCATTTTGTGAGTATAAATTTTAGCAGCCCAATGATCGGATGCTGCAAATTTGCCTAAAAACAAATCAGTTTATGAAAAAGCGTATCAACGCATTTATTAGCAGTAGTTCTATTCGTTTATTCAATAATCTTAATTCCTCTCGATAATGAAAAAAGTGTGGAATGAAAGAAGTATTTGTACCGATGATCAGCTTGTTCGTATAATGCCAGACGACGATCAGGATTGTGTTATCATACAAATACACGAATTAAGCACAGGGGAAAGCGAATGTCAATTATTTCTATCCTACGAAGAAGCAAAAATGCTTGCCAAGCAAATAAGTGGTTTTGTGGATGACAATTTAACCGACACCAAAAATGATGTAACGAAATGAAAAAACTCTTTTTACCGAAATTCAGGAAATATTATTTTAAATCAGCAAAGAGAATTTTATTGTCTGTGCCCTTCATGATGGTTTTGTCGTTTTCTGCGAATAGTCAAAATGAAAATCCGCTTTACTTAGATGAAAGTCAAGCGACCGAACAACGTATAGAAGATGCTCTTGGTCGGATGACCCTTGAAGAAAAAATAGCGATGATTCATGCTCAATCCAAATTTAGTTCTCCGGGTGTTCCTCGTCTTGGTATTCCGGAACTATGGATGACTGATGGCCCTCATGGCATTCGTCCTGAAGTATTATGGGATGAATGGGAACAGGCAGCCTGGACGAATGATTCTTGCACCGTATTTCCAGCTTTAACATGCCTTGCCGCTACATGGAACGTGGATATGTCTCTGCTTTATGGCAGGTCCATTGGTGCAGAAGCACGATATCGGGACAAGGATGTTTTATTGGGGCCGGGGGTAAACATCTATCGTTCACCATTAAATGGTAGAAACTTTGAGTATATGGGAGAAGACCCTTTTCTGGCTTCTAAAATGGTTGTTCCGTATATTAAAGGCGTGCAGGAAAACGGAGTTGCGGCATGTGTTAAGCATTTTGCCCTGAATAACCAAGAGACAAACCGCCACACAATAAATGTAAATCTTAACGACAGGGCTTTGTATGAAATCTATCTACCTGCTTTTAAGGCAGCAGTTATTGAGGGTGAAACCTGGTCTATTATGGGAGCATATAATTTGTATAAAGGGCAACATGCTTGCCATAATCAATATCTGTTAAAAGATATCTTACGTGATGAATGGGGGTTCGATGGCGTAGTAGTTGCTGATTGGGGTGGCGCCCACGATACTCGTGAAGCCATTTTTAATGGACTTGATCTGGAATTTGGAACATGGACTGATGGATTATCACGTGGAGCAAGTAATAGTTATGACAACTACTATTTAGCCCTACCCTATCTTGAGCTGATCAAATCAGGAGAAGTTGGCACAGAAGAATTAGATCAAAAAGTCAGAAATATACTTCGGTTAATTTTCAAAACATCCATGAACAGCAATAAAAACTGGGGTTCTTTTGGCTCTGAAGAACATGCTCTGGCGAGTCGTCGGATTGCTGAAGAAGGAATAGTTTTACTTCAAAATAATGATGAGGTTTTACCGATAAATCCGGATAAAGCCCAGAAAATAGCAGTGATTGGAGAGAATGCAATTAAAATGATGACTGTTGGAGGAGGGAGTTCTTCATTAAAAGCCAAATACGAAATATCAGTGTTGGATGGCATAAAAAACAGAATAGAACCAAAGGCTAAGGTAACTTATGCCAGAGGTTATGTTGGCGATGCTAGTAGCAATTATAATGGTGTTGTCACAGGTCAGGATTTAAGGGTTTCCAGTTCTGCCGAAGAACTTTTTGAAGAAGCAGTGGCAGTTGCCAAAGAATCCGATTACGTTGTTTTTGTTGGAGGTTTGAATAAAAGCGCTCATCAGGATTGTGAAGATTCTGATCGAAAAGGCTTAGAATTACCTTATAATCAGGATGAATTAATCTCGGCTTTGGCAAAAGCTAATAAAAACCTAATCGTTGTCAATATTTCGGGGAATGCGGTTGCTATGCCTTGGGTAGAAGAAGTTCCTGCGATTATTCAAGGATGGTACTTGGGTTCTGAAACAGGTAATGCTATTGCTTCAGTACTCTTTGGTGATGTGAACCCATCAGGAAAATTGCCCTTTTCGTTTCCTGTAAAACTCGAAGACAATGCAGCACATGCAATGGGGGAATTCCCCGGAAAAGACGGACAAGTAAATTATAATGAAGGAATATTTGTTGGCTATCGCTGGCATGATACTGAAAAAATTGAACCTTTATTTGGGTTTGGTCATGGCTTAAGTTATACCGAATTTGAATATGGAGATCTGTCAATAGATAAAAAGAAAATAAAAGAAGATGACCAAATTGTTGTTTCTATAAAGCTAAAAAACATAGGCGACAGAGCAGGAAGTGAAATAGTGCAGCTTTATATTGCAGATGAAAAATCATCATTGCCCAGACCTGCAAAAGAATTGAAAGCTTTTTCGAAGGTTAAACTGCGTGCCGGCGAAGAAAAAACGATAAAATTCACCTTAGATAAAACAGCCTTAAGTTACTTTGATGATGAACTTCATGCGTGGGTTGCAGAGCCCGGTAGATTTGAAGCAATTATTGGTGCTTCCTCAACTGATATTCGAGCTAGAGTGAATTTTACACTCATGAAATAGGGCAAACTAAAAAAGCTATAATATCTGAGGTGGCAAAGCGTCATAATTGTGACATTTATCCCTGTTCGCAAAAATGTTGGATTGTTTTGTGCTGAAGACAAATTTCTCCATAGGTAGCCCAAGATATATATTTCACCTGCGTCATCTTCCCAACCTTCCAGATAAATTATGAGGGCATCTTCCGTATCGAGACAGGAGCCGCTCCAAACCTCTTCCTCATCGCGTCTCCAATAGTGACCATCACTACGACCATAATTGTTTTTGTCATGTATGCATATTATTGCGGAATAAGCGGTATTATTAGTTTGATATTTTATATTCCATACGGCTTCTTCTTCACCTACTTCCCACTTGGTTTTCGTAAAGAAATCTTCGGTGTAAATTTTGTAATCGATATAAACGTGTGACATTAGAGAATTCGAAAACAAAAGAAAAAGCGCTATAAAAAGAACAGCTTTTTTAAACCGAAACAAGCTGAAACAGGACAACAGTATTGGCAACATTTTAAATCATTTAGCAATTGGTGTAGTCAACACCTAAAATTAATACAGAGATGTATAATTACTAAAAATACACTTTTATTAATGGAAATAAGGAGGCCCGAAATTTCGGAAGACATTATGGCCTGAAACTAAATATAGTCATTCAAAAGCAATGCAGCTACGCCCACATCAAACAATTCCCGTTTTTGCACACGATCAAAAGTATCGAGTAAATCGGGCATGCGAACACGTTTTTTATGTTCATCTCGATAGTCTTCAACGATTTGCCCGCGGTGCATCATGACAATCCGATCCGGCAAATCAACAGCTTGCTGCATCGAATGGGTTACCATAAGGGCTGTCAACTTTTCTTCTTTAATAATCTGCTGGGTGAGCTCAGCAATTTTTGCAGCACTTTTCGGATCGAGGGCAGCCGTATGTTCATCCAAAAGCAATAAATCTGGGCGCAGCCAAGTGGCCATAAGCAATGTTAGAGCTTGCCGTTGCCCTCCTGATAGCGTTCCAATGGGATTATCCAGCCTGTCTTCCAGACCCATTTTTAGCATACGAACGCGCTCAGCAATTTCAGATTTAAGCTTCTTATTGAGGGCAGTAGTCAAGGGATGCAACCTGCCGCGCTTCATGGCCAATACTATATTTTCGGCAATAGTCATCTCAGCTGCAGTGCCTGCAAAAGGGTTTTGAAAAACACGACCTATTAGTTTGGCGCGCTGATACTCAGTCTGTCTGCTAATTTCAATATCATTGATATGGATTGTGCCTGCATCAGGACTAAAGGTACCGGCTACAGCATTTAAAAGAGTGCTTTTCCCCGAGCCATTCGTACCGATGATGCAGGTAAAACTTCCTTCCTCAATGGTCAGGTCAATATTTTGTAATGCCCGAACCTCATTTACCGTATTTGGAAAAAACGTCTTGGAAATTCCTTGTATCTTAAGCATGTCTGGAAGTTTTGAACAATTTCTTATGAAAAGATTTAAAAATCTGAGGAGCCACAAGGGCAGCAAAAACAAATAAGGCCGTAACCAATTTCAGATCATTGGGATTTAACCCCCATCGTAAAGCAATGGCAATCAATAGCCTGAATAAGATTGTCCCCAAAACAGCACCCACGATTGTGGTACCAATACTCGCTTTACCAACCAATGCCTCACCAATGATGATACTGGCCAAACCCCAAACCATCATTCCAATTCCCATTTGCACATCGGCAAAACCTTGATATTGTGCCAATAAAGACCCGGACAAAGCAACTAAACCATTCGAAAGAGCCAGGCCGAAAATAATCATTTTATTATTATTAATCCCCTGAGCACGAACCATCTGTACATTATTCCCCGTAGCCCTGAAGGCGGTACCGAAATGTGTCAATAAAAAGCGGTACAAAAGCCAAGCAATAGCAATACACAAGAGGGTACTACTGAATAGCACCGAGAGGTCAATCAATGAAACAGACCAACCTGCAATAAACATTTTCGATGCACCACCGGAAGCTTGAAGCAAAATATTCTCAGGGATTTCGGAAACCGTTTTGGTATCCAGCAAAGGGATATTGCTTCGGCCCATAATACGCAGATTAATGGAATACAATGCCGTCATCATAAGAATTCCGGCCAAAATCTCTTGTATTTTAAATCGGGTATAAAGTATTCCGGTGATGGATCCCGCCATCATCCCTGCCAGAAAAGCCACTAAGGTTGCTAACCAGGGCGACCATCCCGCCATAATAAGCACAGCTGTTAATGAAGCCCCAAGGGTAATAGATCCGTCCACGGTAATATCGGTAAACCGGATAATGCGGAAGCTTATAAGCATCCCCAGCGAAAGCAAAGATAAAATCAATCCTATTGTAAAAGCGCCAATAATTAAATTCATATATTTTCCTCCTCCCATTTTGCCGATGCAAACCACATTGCACCCCTTATAAATGAACTTTCCCCAAGCCCTATTGCAGGGCGATTATCTTCGATCAGGTGCATCAGCCCTTTGGGTGGAGGGCCATTAAAAAATTTAGAAATCTGATGGTTCAGATCAAGTTTTCCATTTTGAAGAGCCTGATAGGGGAATACTACTCCATGTGCATGCATGCTTACTTCCGGATTCGATGCAAGGGGTTTCAGCAAATGCTGCTTCCCTCCTCCTTTTGCCCCTACTCCAAAAATCAAAGCCTGCTCTCCCTGAAAAGCCCGTTCTCCGCAAAAAGAAAGCCAATTGCGTAAATCCTTAAAATCTTCTGGCATAAAATCCTTCTTCTCGCTGGGGGATTGTATCATATGGGCACCAACCAGACCATCGATTTCGGCAAGAATTACAAAACAAACCAAAGGTGCATTGGCGATTGAAAGAGCCTGATTCATCAAATCAGAAATTCCATATGATGTTTTATTCTCCTCCGGCGCAAAGCGCAATAAATGAGACATTTCTCCCTGTCCGTACAAACATTGGATTGTTTGAAGCTGAGGAACGAAATTCTCCATTGGCAAGAAATAATCAGGGCGACTACTTTCTGCAGGAGGCTGATACACAATATGTCCACAAAAAGCCACAAAATCACCAAATTTCAAATGAGCAATGTCCTTCACATCAGTAGGGCCACCAATTCCTAAAGCAAAAGAATCTGTTTGAAAGCCAATCTGTTTCATCTGTGCCGGCGAAACATGATCCCAAGGTTTCCAATTATTCAGCTGCTTTAGGCTGATGCGGGCATTTTCATGGATCACATAAAGGTTTTCATTGTCGTTGGTCGCGTTCTTTTTCTGTTCGGCAGCAGGTTGTATATCTTCCACCTCATCCGAAAGCCACACGCCAAAGCCTGTAGTTTTGAGCGTATCAGCAACAAATTCATTGGCATGAAGGATGCTGAGACTCCCTTTGACTTTCGTCAATTCCTTGCTGATGCGCAACAAAGAACGAATGCCTGCAGAGCTAAGAAAAACCATTTCCTGAGCGTCAATCACGATTTGATGCTCGCCATTTCGAATATATTCGAGAAAGGCATCAGTAAAATATTCAGCCCAGGATGCGTCAAGACGTCCTTTGGCTGACACCAATAATGATCGATCCGTTTTTATTGTATGAAGTTCCATAGGGTTCAGATTATTGTTGTTTAAAGACAATGGCCTTTTGTTTGAGTGCTTCAGGCATAATCAGCTTATACTTTTCAGTCAGTTGTGGATTATAAATAAACTTTTCTGATTGCGTATTACTAAAGGGAATATCTGCAGGATTTTCGCCATGAAGAACCCTGATGGCTTTTTCTGCAGCTTCAAGTCCGGCATCATAATAATCGCGAGCCAGGCAAATAGTTCCGCCATCAGACATCTGATCACTATCAAAAACAAATACGGGAAGATTATGATCAGTAGCTTTTCGGGCAATCAATGCAAAGGCAGGCCGTATCAGGTTATCCACAATTTGAGCAACTAACTGAATATCCTGACAGCATAATTCAATGGCAGCTTGTGCTACTTCAGAACTGGAATTCACCGGAATTGCAATCAATTCGATTCCATAGTCTTCCAATGCCTCTTTAAACCAATCTTTATACAACACACTATTAATTTCGCCGGGTGTAAATAAGGTTCCCACTTGTTTTGCATCTGGCATGGTTTCATGGATGAGGCCTGCCATTCCGCCAAAAGGAGAACGTGTACTAATTCCCGTAACATTATCAAAATGATCAGTTTCTGATTTTCCTGCTCCGGCTTTTACGCCATCGCCCACCCCTGTAAATACAATTTTTGTTTCTGCACCGGCCTGCCTCAAAGCAGCCTGCAAAGTGGGTGTAGAAATCGTCATAAGCAGATCAACATGATCCGATTTAATGCTTGTCATAATACTTGAAAGCGTGGACATATCGCCTTGCGCATTATAGGTTTTCAGTTCATAATCAACACCTTGTTTTAAACCTGCCCGGGAAATCCCGTCCTGCAAGCCTTCCTGGCAACGCTCGGCAAATTCGGTTTCGCTATATTGCACAATTCTGAGCTGAAATGGCTTTTTCGCAGAAGGGTTTTGCTTTCTACTTTTCGGATCAATCCTAAGTTGAACCTCCGTTTCAGCAATGGGAATCATCGAAGGTGGTAAGCCTGCTAGGATTTTTGCAGCCATTTTCCCGGACTGCTTCCCCCATTCAAAGAAGCTATCACCATAGGCACCTGTTGCGCCCTGTGCAACAAGCTGAGGTTCTGTTGTAAATATAGGAACGCTTGCAGATGCTGCTATTTTATGAATAATAGAAAAGCCTGTATAGGCCAAATTATCAGCCGAAATAATGATGGCCTGTGCGCCCCGCTGCAACAAAGACTGAGTGGCCATACTCAATTCTGTGACCGTTGAAGCCGTGGCTTCCAGCACCTGAATATTTTGTTCCTTTCCTGCAAGCCGCAGCTTTTCAACCGAAAGTATAGAATTCATTTGAGCAGCATCGTAAAGGATTCCAACGGTTTTAAGCCCCTGTATATAATTATTTGCCATTGCCAATACTTCAGCCACAGGAGGATTGTCGTGGACACCACAAATATTATTGGGCCTGCCATTTTTGAAAAGCTTGAGTTTGGCAGGATCGCTTGACACGGTAAAAACAACGGGAATATTCGTCTCTTTATTTGCCATAGCAATCATTACAGGGGTAGTTACAGTAACAATTACATCAGGCTGTTCATTAATGACGGCGGCAATAATTTGCGGCAATTGACCTAATTCTCCTTGAGCGCTATACTTTTTCACAATAAAATCCTGATTTGCTGTCAGACCACTCCATTCAAGCCCTGCCACTACTCCATCTTCAGCATCTTCAAGGACTTTATTCTCCACCAAATTAATGATTGCCACTTTGGCCGGTCGACCATTTTTAACAGCAAGATTTACAAACCGATTGGCATCTTCCAACATCGCTAATGACGCTTCTTTTCCCTGACTGTCCATCTCGGCAAAGTCGATGGTAATGCGCTCCTCATTTTGCGTTTTGGGCACTGTAAGCCTTCCTTCAATTGAGGCTGTCAGCTGCCAGTGTTTTCCCAAAGACTGCAAAAATTCTTTATTGAGGCTCAATACTTTAGGAATTTTATTTTCAGTACCAAAATCTGCAGTGCTTTTACCATTCAGAACAGCAACGGCCAGATCGCCGGTTATTTGCCCCACGGTAAAATAATTGGCTCCCAATCCAAAAAGCGCTCCCGATTCCACATCTACCGGATCATTCGTAAACACGGGCACAGCAAGCTGGCTTGCCAGATTAACAATCATCTGAGCCGAAGCTGTAGCAACAGTATCACCGCCAATCCAGATGGCTTCCACACCTTGTGCCAGCAAAGCCCTGGTCGCTTCTGCCACCTCAGAAGTATTTGTCGCAATCGCTTCAATAAGGCGAATGTCCAATTCCTCACATATTTTACGGGCTTCCAATAAACAGGCCTCTGAACATTGCTCCCCCGGATTCCAAACGACGCCAACACGGGCAATAGCCGGATTCAACTCCTTCAATATCCGAAAAGCTTCAGCCACAGGTTGAAAAGTACCAATACCTGCCAGATAGGGCGGATGCTGATCGGGTCGGGAGCCCGTTATTCCAACCCCTGCTCCAAAAGGATCGGTAACCGCTCCAAAAATATGCGTCTTTTCGGTATTTTGATTGGCTTTGGCAAAGGTCTGCAAAGCCAAAGTGCTGGATGTAACAACCAGATCATAAGGGCCATTTACAATTTCCCTGGCAATAGTGTTCGCCATTCCTATATCTCCCTGCGGGTTAAATTGCCTGATATTGCTTTCATCAGGAGCCATCATTCCATTCGCTTTGAGCCGATCGAGTACTCCGGCAACATGCATATCGAGCAATGGCGTGGAGGAAATTTGCATGATGGCAATTCGTGGATAAGAATAGCCTTCCGACTCCTCCCCAGAGTGCCTTTGCCCCAAATCGGACAGAAGGAGCAAGAGAGAAGCAGCTACGATCAGACTAACGATTAGCCATAAATCCTTAATTATATTTTTCATAGAACAAAATATTTCATTCAAGGGTTGATCCCTTATGTCGCTTTTTCCTTAGTCAGGATATTGTAGCCATCCTTTCGTTGATACGTCAGTTTATCCGTCATTTCACGCATCAAATAAATTCCCAGGCCACCTATTTCCCTTTCTTCAACAGGTAAATCTAGTTCAGGATAAACACTTTGCAATGGGTCATAAGGCTTCCCGTCATCAATAAGACGAATAATTAAGCGATCTTGATGCTTCTCAAAAACAAGCTCAATTTCATGATTTTCCGCATCCTGATACGCATAATAAACAATATTCGTAAACGCTTCTTCTATCAACAGATTGAGCGTCATACTTAATGTAGGCGCAAGTGCCCAAAAACCCACAATTTCATCAATAGCATGAGTAATTGATGACAGTTCTTTTAAGCTGTTCTGTAATCGAATTTTCTTTATTTCAATCGGATCATCCATTTCTAAAAGTGAGAATAAAATTAAAAAGAGGCCGCATATTCCATACTGCATAAAATTTCACTAAACAGCTCAAACTATGACTATTTTATCTTTTCTATTCTATTTTTTCCCATGCATCGATAACCATCAGGGCAAACAAAAAATTTTCCAAAAAATGAATCATTCCTTAAGCAAACCAATTCCTTATATATATTTTCCGGGAAATACAGACCTATAATTTTTATTTTGCATGATTTGAGCTTAAAAAGTACAATGAACTGAATTTAACCACTGCAAGTTACTCATTAATTCTCAAAAAACTTTGCTTATCGAGTATTTTTAGCAAAGCGTTATTGCCGACAAAAAGTAAGCATCCTATAGGATTTCTATTGTTTGATGGAACTATTTAGTGCTTGTCCATAATGTCTCCCGAAGCTTCGGGATTATTCTTGGGCTGAAACCATTTATCCCGAAATTTCGGGACTCCTCGTTTTCAGCCCTTCAAATGCTTCGACCTCGAACATTCTGAATCAAGCACAGTACTTTATAGACAGACACCATTTAGGCGCAGTTCAGATATGTCTTATCCTGAAAATTATCATGTTTTATCGTACATTAATTTTGAATGATTTATCAAAACCAGAATTCGTTGTTTTCGAAGAGCAAATAGATTTCTTCACCCCATGACGCCATAATAATGGTTATTTGTGGTCTGGTGGCAAAACAGCGAGGACACAATGAAAAATTCACAAAGAGTCCTCGCTGCATTTGCCTAAACAAAAAATATGAGTCATCATTTCAACGACCAGAGGTAGGAGAAATCTAATTTCCAAAATGGGCAAGCTATATGTATTTATCTACCGACCAAAACCAATCGCACAACACTATTTATCAAACATATATCTATTAAATTTTGCAGCAAGAAGGAAAAAATATATTTTACTGAATTCATAATTTTATGCTTTGATCGCACAAACTAAGATTCATTACAAATCCCATAACCAAAAATACTTGTAATCTATTGATTTAATGAAATTTAAAATCAAATATCAACCATTTATGCATCAAGGGAATAGAACAACACATTTTAAATCAAATCGATATATTTATTGCTTCACCCATTTCCCACTCTCGGCAAAGCCCGCAGCATTGAAAACTTTATAAACATAGGTGCCGTAAGGCAAAGCAGAAGTATGGATGATATTGGCATTTCCTCTTATTTGTTGGCTGATTATGAGCTTCCCTCCCAGATCGTAGAGTTCTAGCTTACAAGCACCGAGCTGCGGCCCCAGATCGATGCGCAGCTGCTCCCGCCCGGGATTTGGACTGATAAGGATAGGGGAAACCGAAAATCCATCTCCGGGATCGTTGAGGGAGGTGATCAGTCCCTGATCGTTTAGTTTTATAAGCAGAATATCATGATTATACCCATTTTCTATGACTGACAAAATGCATCCGCCATCTGTAGTGGCCTCAATGCAAAAAAGCGAATAATACTTATCTCCCCCATAAAAATAGGACCATTTCGTATTGTATTCTGAATCAATTTTACTGAGTACAATACGTGTTACCCCATTTGGATTCCCTCCAATAGTACCTCCAATAAAAAAAGAGCCATCCTCAGCCAAATCCAAACTCTTAAAATATGCAGTATGACACATTGTATCCACATTTTTATAAACAATATGAATTTCTTCATAATTTAGCAATGAATCAAGACATACAAAACCTATTGAATACGCAGAATTACCCATACCAGTAGTATCCTCGTCCCATATTCTTCCACTCATAATTACTTCATTTGGTGATTTTTCCCTGATAATGTTATCATGCATAATTTTTGGTAATTCCATCCCATTGAAGATCAATGTATCCAATGGATTAAATAAACTATCAAAAACGCCAATTTCTGTTGCCCATTCATTGGCAGGAAAATCTAAACCACAACTTAGATATTTTTTATTTATATAGTTAAAATCTTTTGGGGCTGCATAAAGCCAATTGCTATTATAATATTGTTTATGAAAAAGTGTATCCAGACCTCTAGGTATGCTAACCAAATCCACCAAAAAATTATATCCTAATGTCTCATCTTTGCCCACATCAAAAATAGCAGCAAAAATAAATTCTCCATTTGAGCCAATATTCGGACAGGACTGATTCACATAATTTACATCAACAAGATCAGTAAAATACAGATACCGCCTTAGAATGCTCAAATCATTTTCCCTTTCCTCCAGAAGGTAATAAACGCTATCATTTATTGTTGTATAGCCAAGAGACCATAGACGGTCTTCATATTTAAAAACATTAAACGGAAATTCACCGGGTATAAAGGAAGAATTTATAAGTTCGCCATTATCATTTATTTGCAATAAGCCATGAGTATTTTGGGTTGTTGCGATATTCATGGATGTTGACACCAAATAATAATTTCCATCAAATTCTGTAAGACTAATTCCTCTAATTATATTTTCCGAATCAACAATATTGGAAATAAAACTGGTTTGGGCATATAAAACCTTGACAAATATAAATAAAAATATTATGATTTTTTTCATGTCTCTACGATTAAAACAGGCCAGTATTAGATAACTGACCTGTTAATTATTTTATTGTGGTGTTCAAATAAATACTTAACCTAATCGGTTGTTATATTAATAATTAGATTTCTCCCGCAGGATCTTCACTTCGTTTTGATCCCTTGGTCGAAAAGACAGGATTCGTTAGGGAGCAGACAAAAGTGGCGCGCGGACACAATAACTTTAAAATATATATGTCCGCGCGCCACTTTTGTCTATCTATATTTCACCATCTTGTCTTTTCGACTGAGGTCATTTTTCTTAGTTACAGTGTTTTATATTCTTTTTGATATAGAACACTCGTTAAATTACAAACATAAGATGACCGAGGGAGAAATCTAAAACAACATTCATTGAAATATACTGAATTTCATTGCTTAGCCTAAGTACTCAATTGAACACCTCATTTATTTTAAAACTGCTTATAAGATACCTATAGGGCTAAGAGAATAATGTTTTACACCATATTTAATAGTGTATAGATGCTCATTCATTTGATAATTATAATTACCAAAATACAGATGCTCATGCTCAACAATAAAACTAGATAAAACCCTGCCGTCTCCAGGGTTAATTTGATTTATAAATATTTGAGCTTGCTCCAGATAATAATTCCAATCATCAGGAGAAACGCAATTAGGATAATTCCCTTCAGCATCAGATACTGTACACCAAGCCCTATAATCTACTATATTATCATCAGGAAAGGGTCATTAGGGTTTAATAATTGGTCATAAAAAACGTCTATTGTTGCAGTAAAAACATTAGAATAATAAACATGCATTCCTGGAGGCAAAGTGCCTGAATGATCCGGATTCAATTTATTTTCCAATTCTGTTGTTCCATCACGGCCTATAAATTGACCTATATATGGACCACTACAAATACCTTGCCCCCCCAGAGCATACCACCACTCCCAGCTTTCAAAAGGATCGGGGGTATTGGCTGTATAAACTCCAAAAACAGATCCCAAGCTAAGCTGTGCAATATTGTTTTGGACATTGACCAAACCCACATCACCAACACTAAAAGATTTGTTTTCTTCTTCTATTGCGTGATAATGAACTGAGAGTTGATCCACCATCTGGTTCAGTACGTCATTGATCTCATCCAGTTCGGCTTCCTGGGAACTGTTTAACTGAAGGTAAAAATAATCGGTATAATGCAGGTTCTTTTCGTGTTGGGCATCGCCTTGTGCATAATCGTAATTCAGGCTTGCTTCCATATTCCAAATAGCATCGTTCAGGCTCAAAGTTTCGTTGGATTTAAAATTTTGGTTTTGCAGTTTATCTTTAAACCCAAGTATCAATGCTTCTGTTTTTAAATCTTCATTACTTAAGGGTTCTGCGGTATTTTGCATTTCATCTTTCTTGCAGGAACTTAAGCCTGCGATTAAAATAATTGAGTATAGAAATACTTTATTTTTCATTTTATTGGTTTTGAATATTTAAACTGATTTAATTGAATTTCCAGTTCAAGACCAACTATGTAGATCCGGTTGCAAAGTTGTATTTACCCTTAAACCTCTGAGGGGGGGGGGTATTTATATACTATAAATCCAGGTTGATTCACTTCTATTATCTTTATTAACTTTTGTATTTCGTGCTAAGTGCATACAAAACTACATAATTATTTGTATTAGAACAACACATTTTAAATCAAATCGATATATTTATTGCTTCACCCATTTCCCACTCTCGGCAAAGCCAGTAGCATTGAAAACTTTATAAACATAGGTGCCGCAAGGCAAAGCAGAAGTATTGATGATATTAGCATTTCCTCTTATTTGTTGGCTGATTATGAGCTTCCCTCCTGTATATCACGGTTAATTTTAGCTAATAAATTTTTTGCAGGGTGATGTGTGTAGAAGACATGTGGTGAGATGTTTAACGGGACATTAGACCCCTCTAGGGTCGGTTTTTGTTGTTGTTGTTATTTCTATAAACATTCAATCCCTCCGGGATTGTTTTGGTTTTTGTTGCAGGCTTACAGCCTGAAAAATAGTGCAATAGACGAAAATCCGTAATTCCAAATTATATAGATGGTAAACCAAACACTGATTTTCTTTCGTCAAATTCAATCATCCCTAATAATGGATCAAAAACCAATCCCGAAGATAAGGCCATATGGCTATGCAAAATCAAACCCAGAATGGGTGGCATTATAATTTGACAACCAACGATTTTGGTGTATTTGAAATACAAAACCTGTCCTTAAAATAATCACGCTATCCTTTTAACATTATTATTACCAATAGGTTATTCTTTATTGCGGCGACCGGAGGGAGGAGAAATTTAAATATTCCGGAACAAATAGGTAAAAATACCTAACTACCGACCTCATTAAGTGCATAATACTTAAAATTTTAAACGATGAAACGGGAAAATTCATGGCATAAAAAAACCCCGCGAGAAGCGAGGTGAATTTTTGGTGCGGAGAGAGGGGGATTCGAACCCCCGGTACAGTTACCCGTACGTCAGTTTAGCAAACTGGTGGTTTCAGCCACTCACCCACCTCTCCAAAGGTTTTAAGAGCTTTCTTCAATCTGTTGACCTTGGTCAAACAGGGCTGCAAAAATAGAGATAATTCCACAATTCACAAATATTTTTTTCTGCTTTTGCGAAAAAAATTTCAGCAGTAGAATAAAAGACAGGAAAAATACAGCTTATTCATCTGATTTACAAGGCAAACTGATTCTAATCTGAGCTCCTTTATTGGCATTTTCGATGATTAGCCTGCCATGATGTGCATCAACAACCAATTTTGCCAGAATTAAGCCCAGACCAACACCAGCAGCTTTAGTAAGCATCTGATCATTTTCGGCAGCCTCATTAATAGCCATCAGTTTTTTCTGACTGAAACCCGGACCAAAATCCTTTACTAAAATATGGGTATAATGATTCTCTGTATAGGCCTGAAAATTAATTGTTTTCGCTTTTGGAGAAGCCATTACGGCATTTGTAACTATTTTTGTAAGTGCAGCTACTATTAATTCTTCATCAGCATAAAGTTTGATATTCTTGGGGGAAAAGCGCTTGTTGATGTATACACGTTTTTCATTTCTTAAGGCCGTTGACTCATATAGGGATTGCTTTATCAGCAAATCAATTTCAATATAAGTATATTTCAGTTCCCTTTGACCTGCACGAAGATTTGTAATCATTAGGGCAGTATCAGCTAACCGGCTCAGTCTTTTTGCCGAATAATGCAAATAACTTACGGCAGCTTTTTGATCGTCGTTTGTAAGAGTTTCTTCCACAATATCAACAAAGCCCAAAATACCGTTTAGTGGAGTCCTCAAATCCCGCGATAATAAGTTTAAAAAGTCACTCTTCGCATCGTCGAGACGATTTAATTGCTTGTGAAGGGAATGTGCTTCCTTATTTTGTTTGGTTATTTGTTGCTGTAGGTCTTCGAGTTGATTTCGATACGAGCTATTTTCTGCTTGCAGCTGTTTACATCTTTTTATCAGCCGCAATTGACTCAATATCCTTGTTGTCAGCTCTTTTCTATTAAAAGGCTTTGTAATATAATCATTTGCCCCGGCATTGAAACCTTCCAGAACACTGGCTTTATCTGAGCGAGCCGATAAAAAGATCACAGGAATCTCCTGCAAATTAGCTTGTGAGCGAATGCGTCGACATACTTCAATCCCATCCATTTGGGGCATCATAACATCGAGAAGCACCAGATCTGTTTGCTCATTAAGTATTCTTAAGGCTTCTTCGCCGCTGGAAGCAAATGAAGTTCGAAAGCCCTCTTCCCGAAGCATTGTTCCCAAAACCTGAAGGTTTTTTTCGAGATCATCTACAATTAAGATTCTATAATCGTCTGTTTTCATCATAGGTATCCGATGATAGCTTTCGGATTAATTCCGGATAAGATCTTAGATGCTTTTTAATATTTCTAATATCATAATCTTCAGAATAAAACAATAAATTCTTGCCATAAACCACTAATTCCTCAAGGTCAAGTGATTCCCCTTCAGCAACAATTTTATGTCCAAAAGCAATAATTTCTTCTATGTCGTTATTTATCTGTGCATTACTCCAGTCATTCAATAGATCGTCTTGAAGCAATGATGTAAATTTAGCACTTTTTTTCTTATCAAACTTCAATGTTTGAAATCTTTTCTTTGCATTATTCTCAGAAAAATCTTCAATATCATCATTATCATCCTGTTTTTCAGTGTTTTTCAAGCGAACAGGCTGGTTATTTGTATTCTCAGTATATTTAAGTCCATAAAGCTGAACGGTAAAAGTAGAACCCTTTCCGGGGATGCTCTCAACATTTATATCTCCTCCCATCATGTCAATAATCTGACGGATAATGCTTAAGCCCAGACCTGCTCCTTGTTCCCGCTGGCCATTTTCATCAGGAATCTGCTCAAAAGCTTCAAATATTAATCCCATTTGCTCCGGAGCAATTCCGCGACCTGTATCTGTTACCTTTATTTCAAGATCCACAAGGTGACCGGGTTTCTTGCTTTTTTCACATTTAACAAAAATCCCCACACTGCCTTCACTTGTATATTTGATACTGTTGCTCACAAGGTTTGTTACGATTTGCCTCAAACGAATCTCATCCAAAAATATCATTTTGCCCATACATTGATCCAGATTGTAATTGATATTTATGGTTTTATTATCGGGAATAAGAACATCAAAGGAAGGCATAAGTTCAAGAAGTAATTGATAAACAGATACTTCTTTATTTTTATTGATCAGGATTCTACCTGCATCAATGGCCGACTTTTCGAGCAAATCACTAATAAGCTGAAACAATACATGGGCACTTTTTTGGATATACCCAAGATGCTTCTTATTTACTGGATTTACTAAATGAGCATCCAAAATTTCTGTATACCCCAGCAAAGTTGTAAGAGGGGTGCGTAACTCATGGGAAATATTGGCCAAAAAACTTGATTTAGCCATACTTGCAGCTTCGGCATCGTCACGAGCATTGCTCAGGTCGGTAAGCAATTCTTTGATATTGCTTATATCCCTTACGATTGCAAGAACACGAATTTCATCAATTGCAATAAAACGAATTTCATAAGTCCTGATATCATTATCGATAAAAAACTCATATTCATGTGTTTCAACCTTTTTACTGATTAAAGCTTTATTAATAATCTCCAGAAATACATTTGCAACATCAGACGAAAAGAAAGACGAAATAGGCTTTCCGATAAATGTATCAACGGGAATTGCCGGCTGTGCATAGCCACCGCTTCTAAAATCGAGATAAACGCCATCTTTATCCACAACAAAAATCATATCAGGAATCGCCTGCACAATGGCCATATTCATGGCTTCACTATCATTTAAGGCCTTTCCATATTTTATTCTCATAATGGATCCGGCAAGCAAATTGCTAATAAGTCGAAATAGGGGAATTAAAGCGGACTTAAAAGTACGTTGAGGGCGAACAAAATCAAAACCAGCAAACCCAATAATCTGATCTCCAAATAATAAAGGCAGTACAATCAGGGACTTAATTTGCTGCTGTTCCAGATAGGCTTTTTCATAACTTGCACTCTCATCAAGCAATTCAATATGATTAATAATAATTTTTTTATCCTTTTGAAGGCGCTCCATCCACCACTTCATTTCACAGGTCGGAATGTCCTGTAAATCTTTTTTTACAGACAAAACTCCCTCTTGGCACCATTCAAACGTATTGCTAGTGAGCGACATATCATCGTTAAACTGAAAAATATAACTACGGTCTGCTTCAAAAAACCGCCCCATTCCCTCTACTACACTTTGTATTCCTATTTCAATTTTTGCAGAAGGATATTTCACCAGCTCATTGGCCATATTCATGCTAAATTCCAGAAAACGCTGTTTTTGTATACTTTCCTGTTCCACCTGATGCTGTTTCGCAATATCCATTGTGCTCCCGAGAATATAGGCCTCCCCATTCAGGTAAACATACTTTTTGTTGAGCAGAAGATAATGATTCACTCCGTCGCTATCAGGTATTTCAAAATGATCTGTACTGCTCATTAGCTCCCTGTCCCATAATTTTTGATCGACGAGCCGCATTTGACTCCGTACATCCGGAGGTACATTTGCTTCAATAATTCCCTGATGTGGATTATTATAAGCTTTAAGCCCATAAAATTCGGAAAATGATTTATTAAAAACGATATACGAGCCTGATCTATTTTTCAAAAATACCATACCTGGCAGGTGATCCACAACATGTTGCAAAAAAACATAGGAGCCTTGCCCGGCAATTTTAATCATCACAAAATAATAATCCCCAAATTCTGCTTTATGAATTTCCAGAGAATAATACTGACTCAATTTCAGACGTTCTGGTCCGCAGTAGCACATAAATATTGTTCGCTTTAAAGCCAGCATTCGCTTAAAGGAAGAAAAATATTGTAATTTTTCATTCAAAAAGAGTTTATGTAGTGGTTTTTGAATCAAATCTACCGGATTGGATTTCAGCATAGTAGCTGCTTTATTGTTCATAGAACAAATCACCCCCTGATCATCACATAAAATACAGGCATCCATAAGTTGAGAAAACAAAAAACCTATATTATTCTGCAGAACATCAGTAGCAGGCTTTGAAGCATCGATATTATTATTCATAGTTTCTTACTCTTTTTTATGCGATGGAAGCAGCAGGAATCACATCAGCTAATCAAAATTAAACAATTTCGTTAAATATCCTGCCTAAAAACAAAGCCCCCAAAAAGCGAATACAAATAAAAAACCGCTTCCTATTAGTACAGGAAGCGGTTTTTCAAGATATTAAAACCTATTGATTAACGCAGGCGATCAGAATTTCGAACAGCCTTTGCATATTCATAAGGAGTCATCCCTGTAAAACGCTTAAAACTGTTATAAAAAGCCATTCTGTTGTTGAAACCAGATTCACGGGCAACGTCCTCGATAAGAACTTTTTTATCGCGATTTGCTTCAAGAATCCTTTTTGCTTCCTTAATCCTGTATTTATTGATGAATGTGGAGAAATTCATCTTCAGGTTTTCATTAATAACCTGAGAAAGGTAAGCTTTATTGGTGTTGAATTGTTGTGCAAGATCCTTTATGGTTAAATTTGGATCCAAAAAGGGCTTTTCGCCTACTACATACTCAATCAGGTTAATGGTAAGACTGAGTTTTTGTTTGTCGGATAAGTTCGAATTACGATACTTATCATCAAATGCGTCTAATAACATAACTTTTTTCTTTAATTAAAAATTTATTTTTTTGGTTTAAATGTTCTTATGCAAATATCGGTAGTGATTTCTTTATAGCAAAATTTATTTACAAGTATTTTTTAAATAATTAGATGTTTTTTAGACCTAATTTTACGTTGACGTAATAATGTAGCCAATTATTGGTACAATTTTGTCCAATTATTAAGCGTATACTTAATGTATTTGTACATTGATGGTGGTTTATCATCAAATTTTTACTATAATTAGGCGTAAATTTTAAGCTATAGCTGCAAGGCAAAGATTGATCATTATTTATTTTCCTTATTATGAATAATATACGAACTTTGTACCATGAAAATACTCATCGACAAATATATTCCCTTTCTAAATGGAGTCCTTGAAGCCTATGCAGATATTAGCTACAAGGCTCCTGAACAGATCAACAAGGACACAGTTCAGGATGCTGATGCCCTTATAATACGCACTCGAACTAAAATAAATAAGGAACTCCTCCATTCATCCAAAGTCCGTTTTATTGCCAGCGCAACTATAGGCACCGACCATATCGACAAGCGCTATTGTACAGATAATCTTATACATTGGGAAAATGCCTCAGGATGCAACTCACAATCTGTTAATGAGTATGTTACGCAAATAATACTGCAATGGATGAACTCCAAAAAAAAAGAAGCAAAGGATTTGCATGCAGGCATAATTGGAGTAGGGAATGTAGGTAAAAAACTAAAAAACACGCTAGAGACCCTAGGAATGAAAGTAAGCACATGCGACCCTCCCCGAGCAGAGCAGGAAGCAGATTTTGAGCATAGCTCAATGGAAGAAATATTTCACAACTGCCACATTATCAGCTTTCATGTTCCACTCTCATATACAGGCCCCAATGCAACCCACCATATGTTAAACCATCAATTGCTCCAATATACACAAGATAGGGATTGCCTTTTAATCAATACTTCAAGGGGAGAAGTGCTCGAAGGAAAACTACTATTGAAACAATGTGAAAAGTATAAAAGCTTTGATATTGCACTCGATGTATGGGAAAACGAACCCAATATTTCTCAACAGCTATTAAAAAAATGTTTTTTTGCAAGTCCACATATAGCCGGATATTCTGCCGACGGCAAGGCCAAAGGATCGGAAATGTCTGTTCAGGCTTTAGCAAGATTTTATCAGTTGCCACTCACAAACTGGACGGTTACCAAGATTCCTCAGCACAGCAATAGGCATATTTTCATTCCTAATGACACAATGAAGCATGAGGAAAGTATTGCCTATGCGATGCAAAAGACCTATAATATTTGGAATGATTGCGAAGCTTTAAATGCTCAAGCCAATAGGTTTGAGCAAATTCGCGCACATTATCCAATTCGCAGAGAATTCAAGCATTTTTGTGTAGAATTAGAAAAAACTGATACTGTATTAATGCAAAAACTTGTTAATGTGGGATTTAAGTCATTTAAAAAGTGATTACCCCAAAATGCGGCTACGTTAAAAAAATGCCTACTTTTGCCGAAAATTTCAAGTTTGAATGATATGGAATATTCAATAGCCTCAAAGGCAGCAGATAATATCAGGGCGCTTTCAGCAGCAATGGTCGAACAAGCAAAATCAGGTCATCCCGGCGGTGCTATGGGCGGTGCTGATTTTATCCAGATGCTTTATTCTGAATTCTTAAACTTTGATCCCAACGATCCGCAATGGTTTTTCCGCGACCGGTTTTTTCTGGATCCCGGCCATATGTCGCCAATGCTCTATGCCCAGCTTGCCCTAATCGAAAAATTTGATATGGATGAGCTGAAAGGCTTCAGGCAATGGAAAAGCCCTACACCCGGGCATCCGGAAGTGAATGTAAACAGAGGCATTGAAAATACTTCAGGGCCATTGGGACAAGGACATGCCATGGCTGTCGGTGCTGCAATTACGGAAAAAATTTACCGCCAAAAATTTGGCGATTGGTGCGCACATCGTATCTATACGTTCATCTCTGATGGGGGCATACAGGAAGAAATTTCACAAGGAGCCGGACGAATTGCTGGCCACCTTGGGCTCGACAACCTTATCATGTTCTATGATAGCAATGATGTGCAACTCTCTACGAAAACAAATGATGTAAGTAGTGAAGATACTGCAAAAAAATACGAAGCTTGGGGTTGGGAAGTATTGCAGATCAACGGAAATAATACCAATGAAATCAGGGAAGCCCTTAAAAAAGCACAGCAAATTAAAGGAAAACCGGTTCTGATTATCGGCAAAACTATCATGGCATACAAAGCGCTTGGTCCAAATAATGAATCAATGGAAGGACTGACCTCCATGCATGGCCAACCTATTTCCAATGCCGGAGCCGATTTTGCCAAAACACTGAAAAATCTAGGTGGCAATATCGAAGAGCCATTCCAAATTTTTGAAGACGTTCACACTTATTATCAGGAAATACTCAAAACAAAACGAAAGGCAGCCACTGCAAAGAAAGCGATTGCAGAAGATTGGGCAAAAAACCAGCCACTTCTGGCCGAAGAATTAGAAAGTTTTCTCTCAGAGGCGTTGCCAAAATTGCACCTTGACGAGGTTCAGTTCAAAGAAAATAGCGCAAGTCGTGCAGCTTCTGCGAGTGTATTAGGCTATCTCGCCAAGAATCTCAACAATATGGTTGTTTCTTCTGCTGATTTAAGCAATTCAGATAAGACAGATGGATTTCTGAAAGAAACAACAGCAATAAAAGCCAATGATTTTAGTGGGCGCTTTTTAAATGCAGGCGTATCTGAACTCACAATGGCCTCAATAATGAACGGAATGGCATTGCATGGCGGCATTATTCCTGCTTGTGGTACATTTTTCGTTTTTTCTGATTATGTAAAACCTGCTTTGCGCTTATCTGCACTTCAGGAATTGCCCGTAATATATATATGGAGTCATGATGCATTCCGCGTAGGCGAAGACGGACCAACACATCAGCCCATCGAACAGCTGACACAAATTGGCCTGATGGAAAAAATCTACAACCATTCCGGCAAAAGGAGTATGTTGGTTTTACGCCCGGCGGATAGCGAAGAAACACGAATTGCATGGGAAATGGCTTTGAATAACAGAACATCCCCAACAGGCATCATTCTCTCGAGGCAGAACATTATTGATTTGCCCGGAGACGGGAATATCAGCAGAAAAGAACAGGCGCAGCAAGCCAAAAAAGGAGGCTATATTGTTAGTGACGATGAAGGCGAACCGGATATGATTTTTGTTGCCAGTGGCTCTGAAGTCCGCACTTTATATGATGGGGCAGAACTTCTCCGACAAAGAAAAAAATTAAAAATCCGTGTTGTTTCTGTAATCTCGGACGGATTATTCCATGATCAAAACCAGGAATATCAAAATTCCATTATTCCGGAAAACAAAGCAGTGTTTGGATTAACAGCCGGATTACCGGATACTTTACAAACATTGATTGGGCCTAAAGGGCAGGCATTTGGCATCAAACATTTTGGTTATTCCGCTCCTGCAAAAGTTCTCGATGAAAAATTTGGTTTTACCGCTGAAAATGTTGCCATTAAAGCTTTGGCCTATTTCGAGAATTACCTTACAGGAAGATAGAATGCAGCAGCATTAAAAATATTTGTATATTGAGCCGGAAGTTAGCAATTTGTTTTCTTCCGGTTTTTTTTAATGAATCGTATAATTATGACACAAAAAACACTACTGAAACCCGGCAATATGCTGTATCCCCTGCCTGCTGTTATGGTAAGTTGTGGTGATAAGCCCGAAAATTTCAATATCATTACTATTGCATGGACAGGCACTGTATGCTCCAGTCCTCCAATGCTTTATATCTCTATTCGCAAAAGCAGGCATTCCTATGAACTGATAAAATCCTCCGGTGATTTTGTCGTAAACCTTACTACAAAAGAACTGGCCAATGCCACAGATTGGTGCGGCGTAAAATCAGGAAAAGATTTTCATAAATTTGAAGAAATGAAGCTTACAGCCCTCAAGGCTTCTTCTGTTTCTTCACCACTTATTGCAGAAGCTCCCGTAAATATTGAATGCAAAGTAAAAAGCATTACAGCTTTAGGATCACATGATATGTTTCTGGCCGAGGTACTTGCAGTTCATGCAGATACTGCACTGATCAATCCGGAAACAGATGCTTTGGAACTTAACAAAGCAGGGCTAATGACCTATGCTCATGGGAATTATTATGAGTTGGGGAAATGGATCGGGAAATTCGGTTTTTCGGTTATGAAGAAAAAAACAAAAAAACGGCTTTATCAATAAAAATCAACAGCAATGATACAGATACGTAAAGCACTAAAAAGTGATCTCCGCCAAATTGTCCTTTTTCAACTGCAAATGGCCATGGAAACGGAAAACTTGCAATTAAATGAGCAAACTTTAACCAAAGGGGTTGAAGCCATCTTTGAACATCCTGAGAAAGGCACCTATTATATTGCTGAAACAAATGGAGAAATTTCAGGCATGACCCTCACTACTTTTGAATGGAGTGATTGGCGTGCAGCAACAATCCTCTGGATTCAGTCTGTTTTTGTAGCAAAAAAATATAGAAAAACAGGCATTTTCACCAAGCTCTACAACCATATCAGGCATATTGCCGAAACAGATGATAATATTGGAGGCATCCGCTTATATGTCGACAAAAGCAATCAAAATGCCATTGAAGTTTATAAACACCTTGGCATGAATGATGAACATTATCATTTCTTTGAGTGGATGACAGCCCCAGAAGATCAATAATATTTATAATGAGTTATTTATGCTTAAAAAATTAACCATATACCTTGCTACTTTCCCCGCTGCAGATACAGAAAAATGCAGATTGCAGGCAAGTCAGATGATCACTCAATCCCTTAGTAATGATCAATTTGAATTCGTCGATCATGATCCTGACCTTCTATTTTTCCTGACAGGAGGTTCTGAAGCAGCAGCAATAAAAATGCTGGAAGATGCACCGAAGCGGTTCCGAATTTTTATTGGCAATGAAAACGAAAACGGATATGCTGCCGCCACCGAAACCATGGCCAAAGCCAATGAGTTGGGTATGAAAAACAAACTTCTGACCTATCGCAATGCGGTGCTGCAAAACTCCCTAACGAGATTATATGAAAGCAAAAAAGCTATAGAAAAAATAAGGGGCAAAAAAATCTTGTTGATTGGAAATATTTCTGATTGGCTTATTGCTTCAAACACCTCAGCGGAGCAATTGCAGGCAAAATTCGGCATCAAACTCATACAGGACAAATGGCCTGAAACCAAAGAACTGGAAGCAATCCCTATTGATGATAAAATGCTTCAGCACTTTAATTTATCAGATGCAAATCAGGTACTTAAGGATGCTTCAAGGCTCAATTCTTTCATCAAAAATAAAATTGACGAACATAAAGCAGATGCTGTTACAACAGAATGTTTTCCATTAATTAAGCAATTTAACACAACAGCTTGCCTTGGGCTTTCATACCTAAACGACCTGAATATTCCTTCCGGTTGCGAAGGGGATATTGTCAGTATTACAGGAATGCTTATCCTAAAATATCTATGCGGCAGCAACCCATGGATGGCAAATATCAATAGTTTCAAACGGCAAAATGTTATGTTCAGCCATTGTACGGTCCCACTAAATATGCTGGAAAGCTATCGATTGGACACTCATTTTGAAAGCGATAAAGGTGCTGCGGTGCGCGGGAAATTTAAAAAATCGGAAGTTACGGTTTTTCGTTTTTCCAAAGATCTCAATCAATATTTTGTGGCTCATGGCGATATCGTTCGCAGAAATGATTTAGACACAGCCTGCCGCACGCAAATATCCATTGAATTAAGAACAGACAAACAGCGTTTGTTGCAACGAAAGCCTTTGGGAAATCACCATTTGATTTTGCCTGGAAACCACGAGCAAAGCATTCGCATTTTTTGTGCCCTGAATAATATTAAGGCTGTGGATGAAGACCGTTAAACCATATGCACGCACAATTGTTTATAATGAAAAGCATCAATCAGAGCAATAGCATAAGATTTTGGCCATTTTTACGTTTAGAATTTGAAATCATCGATTAAAATACATAAAGATGAAGCATTTAATTACCATCATTTTGAGTTTGGCCCTATACACTCTTTCTGCCCAGGAATCGACAACCATAGCTGAGAGCCCCATCAATAAGATGCAGCCACAGATTAAACTGGAAATGGGTAGTTATTACAGCAGCGCTGGGCAATACGGTTCTTTATTTGGCACCTATATCGCACCACATATCAGCATACCTGTCAATGAACGCCTTAGGATAAACACCGGTATTAATCTGGTTTACAATCAGTTTACAGAAAATCCCGAAAATGAAAGCCTGGCCATTTGGGCGCCTCCATCGAGTGTATATATTGAAGGGGAATATCTTCTTAACCCGAACCTTATTATTAGCGGCACTGTTTATAAGGAGTTTACATTAAACCCTCTTACACCCGGAGGAGAACAACTCAATCCACGTGCTTTTAATTACGAACGTGAAGGCTTTATTATTGGGGCAGAATACCGTATCAATAACAATATGTTTATTGAAGCACGTTTTGAAATGTCTCGGGGCGATACTCCACCAATTTTTCCCTATGGAACAGCGAGCCCCGGTTTTTTCAACAGCTCCTCCCCTTTCCATAATTCCTTTTTTATGACCCGATAAAACACTCACAATGATCAGCATCATCTCTCCGGCAAAAACACTTGATTTTAGTACAAAAACACAAGAGCTTCCCTATAGTATACCGGTTTTTACCCAAGAAGCTTCCGCTTTGATGGAAGAACTTAAAAAACTAAACCCTGATGATTTACAAGGCCTTATGAACATTTCGAGGCCTTTGGCGGATCTTAATTATACAAGGTTTCAGGATTGGTCATTACCCTTTACAGCGGAGAATGCCCGACAGGCCATTTTGGCTTTTAAAGGCGAAGTATATACAGGCATTGATGCCTATAATTTATCGAAAGACGATATACTCTATGCAGATAATCACCTGCAGATATTATCAGGACTGTATGGAGTTTTGAAGCCCCTCGACCTGATTCGCGAATACCGCTTGGAAATGGGAACAAAACTCCAAAACAAAAAAGGAAAAAACCTGTATGAATTTTGGGGAAATACCATCACGGAACAAATCCGAACAGCACTGAACGCCCAAAACTGCAATACTTTGGTGAATCTTGCTTCCAATGAATACTTTAAAGCAATCAATACGAAATTACTTGGGGCAGATATTATCACGCCAACATTTAAAGATTTCAAAAAAGGCTCCTATAAAGTCATCAGTTTTTACGCAAAGAAAGCCCGTGGTTTAATGGTTCGTTTCATAATCAAAAACCGTATTAGTACTATCGAAGATATGAAGCACTTTGAGGAGGAAGGCTACTTTTATAATGATGTACTTTCCACACAAAAAGAAATCGTATTTACCCGTGGATAGAAAAAGACTAAAGCTTCCATATACTAAGTCATTTTATTACAATATATTAGCCCTATTTTTCAGATTCAAACTAAATTTCAAAACAAGAAAGTATAAAGGCTAAAAATACCTATTTTTGCAGCATACAGAGATAGACGTATATGGATAAGTATTTTGAAAAGTTCCGCAAAAACACCATTGGTTTTGATGCCTCTTTTAATAGTCCTTATGGTGAGCAAAAGTTAATCTACGCAGATTGGGTAGCATCCGGCAGATTATATGCCCCTATTGAAGAAAGGATTTCATACACTTTCGGCCCCTTTCTGGGGAATACACATACCGAAACAAGTGAAACAGGCACACTGATGACCAATTCCTATCATTTTGCCCATAAGCTCATTAAGAAGCATGTAAATGCAGCTTCCAGTGATGTAATCATAACATCCGGATTTGGGATGACAGGAGTTGTGAATAAATTTCAGCGTATCCTTGGCCTGAAGCTTTGCGGCGAATTAAGCCATAAAGGTTGCCTAAAAAAAACCGATCGCCCTGTTGTATTCATCTCACATATGGAACATCACTCAAACCAAACCAGCTGGCTCGAAACCATTGCTGAAGTTGTGATTGTACCTCCGGGGGATGGCCTATTAATTTCACTCGACAATCTGCGTGATTGCCTACAAAAATACAAAGAAAGAAGTTTAAAAATTGGTGCATTTACTGCTTGTTCAAATGTAACAGGTATTGAAACCCCATATCATGAAATGGCGAAAATCATGCATGAAAATGGCGGAATCTGCTTTATTGATTTTGCTGCTTCGGCACCCTATGTGGATATGGATATGCATCCTGTTGATGATCCCATGAAAAAACTCGATGCCATTTTCTTCTCTCCCCATAAATTCCTTGGCGGCCCCGGTTCGAGTGGTGTATTGATTTTTGATGCGAGTATGTATCATAATAAAACTCCGGATCAACCCGGTGGAGGCACAGTTGATTGGACAAACCCTTGGGGTGAATACAAATATATCGATGATATTGAAGCCAGGGAAGATGGTGGCACACCCGGATTTTTGCAAGCCATTAAAACAGCCCTTTGCATCAAAGTGAAGGACGAAATGGGCACAAATAATATCCGTAAACGTGAAGAAGAACTGGTAAAACGATGCTTCGAAGGTATGAGGGCGATTAAAGGACTGCATATTCTTGCGAATAATGTAGACGAGCGGCTAGGCATTATGTCCTTTTATATCGAAAAAGCCCATTATAATATGGTAGTAAAACTACTGAACGATCGTTTTGGCATTCAGGTACGTGGTGGCTGTGCATGTGCAGGAACTTATGGACATTACCTTCTCGATGTAAGTCACGAGCAATCGAGAGCCATTACAAGTAAAATTAATTTTGGGGATCTTAGCGAAAAACCCGGTTGGATCAGATTAAGCCTCCATCCAACAATGAGCAATGAAGAACTGGAATTTATCCTGATGGCAATTAATCAAGTTGCAATAAACCATGTTGAATGGGCAAAGGAATACGTTTATAATAAACACACCAACGAATTCCGGCATCATACAGAACCGGAAGATAAAAGCCAATGGGTAAAAGATTGGTTTGAATTCTAAGTCAAAAACAAAAAAAGCCCGAAACAAATTGTTTCGGGCTTTTTTACACAATAGAATTAGATCCCATTGATAAAAAGTAACGGCTTTAATTCAAACAAAAGTGGAGTATTAAGAAATAAACCTTCCAATCTCTTGGAGCAGTTGGTTTCTACGTACCGGCTTTGCTAAAAACCCATCAAAACCCATTTCCAGATATTTTTGGCCTTCACCTTCTGAAGCATAAGCCGTTTGCACAATCACAGGAAGATCCGGTTTATTCTGTTTCACCTGCTTCAGGGCATCGATGCCATTTAATACAGGCATACGAACATCCATAAGAATAAGATCAAAATCCATTTTTCCTATAACATCAACCACCTCCTGCCCATTCCAGGCATGCACAATCTCTGCATTCAGGCTTCGCACTAACTCTTTCAAATAGACAAAATTCACTTCAAGATCATCGGCAATTAATATGCGTGACTTTTTACTTGGATCAGAATTGTTTTCAAGGCTCATATCTGATGGGTTTAATTTTAATTCATCAAAGGGTAAAACAAGAACAAATTCACTTCCATTCGGTTCAAGAGGGACATAGTACAAATCACCTCCCATTAAGCGGGCAAGCCCTCTACTGATTGATAAACCCAAGCCTGTACCGGAATGGGTAATATTTACATTATTGGTTGCACGGTAAAACAGCTCAAAAATATTTGCACGGTCTTTGCTTTCTATTCCTGGGCCTGTATCGCTTACATTTATCAGAACCTTATTGTTTTCAGTAGAACAGCTCAAATGAACACTTCCTTCTGTTGTGTATTTTATTGCATTTGCAAGAAGGTGATCAATAATTTTACGAACATAAAAAGGATCAGAAAAAAAATCCGGAATATCAGTAGGTATTTGCGAAATCAATTTTATCCCTTTTTTCTTCGCAAGAGGTTGAAATGCAGTCATCACTTCTAAGAGGAGGTCCAAAATAGATAGACGCTCATTATTAATGTTGATTTGCTTACTTTCTATCTGAGCAATTTCAACGATATCGGTAACAACAGAGAGGAGCATATGCCCACTATTCTTAATGATCGAAGCAAATTCCTTCATACTATCAGGGTCGAAATCACCTTTTTCCAAGACATCGGAGAAGCCAATAATACTATTTAGGGGTGTTCGAATTTCATGTGATATATTGGATAAAAAAGCAGATTTCAGACGGTCAGCTTCTTTTGCTTTTTCCATTGCAAGCCTCAATTGTTCTAATTGCCTTTTTCTATCGCGGATGTCGCGGGCAACTGCAATAATCATTTTTTGTTCGTCCTGAATAAAAATCTGTGCACTGATCTCACAATCAGTAAAAGAACCATCTTTGGCACGCAAGCGACACTCAAAGACCAAAGGATTTTTATTGCCTAATTTTCGACTCCAATTCTCAAGTGCAACCACATCCGGACAAATATCTGTAAAACTCATTGTGGCCATTTCTTCTGCCGAATAAGCCAACAAATTCAGAGCAATATGATTTATTTCCTCGAATGTTCCAAATCGGTCAGGAAGTATTGGGAACACAAAAATAGCATCCCTTATTTGATTAAAAAATGTCCTGAATTTAAGTTCACTTCGCTCTATTTGTAATTCAGAATTTTTCTGTGAAGTAATATCGAGTATTAAACCTTCAAGATAGGTATTTCCAGTAACAACATCAGTGATCCTTCGGCCTCTTTCCCAAACCCAACGTAATTTCCCAAAGGCATCGATAATCCTGTAGCTTAATTCAAAGGCTTGATTTTCTGCAAGCGAAGACTGAATGTCGTCCCAAACTTTCTTACGATCCTCGGGATGGATTAAGGACGAATAGAACACACGGCCTTCCAAAAAATCATTTTTCGGATAAGCAGTCAGGGCTGTTACTCCATCGTTGAGCAGGACCATTGTCCAATTCTTATCGTTTTTACATCGGTAAACCATACCGGGCAAATTAAGGAGCAATGTTCGGTAACTTTGTTCCTTAGCAATAAGGGATTCATGAGTTTCATTAAGGACTAAAGGGGATTCGGAGACATTTTTCCCCTGTAAAGCAGCGGTGAGCTGTTTGCGTAATTGCGCATTTTCTTCTTTCAAAGCCTTCAGCGCAACCTTAGCCTGGTTTAATTGTTCCGAATTATCCATCGTTGTTTCGCCTGCTAATATACAAATTTAAACAAATAAAAGCAAGATCTTCAACAAATATGTGTTTCTATGTGTTTCATAGAGTCTTTACAAATGAATCCCAATATGCCTTCTCACATACTTATTGAATACATTTTCTTGTTTCATCCTATTCCCCTCTCTCGGTAATTTAACGAAAACACGATCGCAGCCAAAACGAACAATACGCATTCGCATGAAGCATAACACCTAATTAAAACAGGCATTTGTTGAATATAGAAGATCCTTTTATGCCATTTCCATTCGCAACAGAAAAAATATGCTTCGATTCTAACAACAAAAAACGCTCAAACTACATACGAAAAGCACGTTGAAGGCGTTTTATCTATGATAAATAAGTTGGGTGATTAAAAATACCGGCACTAGAAATCCTTTGGAAATCTGTGCCGGTATTACTTTATATAAGAATTCTTGAAAGCTTCGACTGAAAATCAGTCATATGCTAAGCCTGATTTTAATCTTCGATCACAATGCTATGTTCAATTTTCGCAGCTTTGGCAAGCATTGCGGTTACACCACAATAACGATCCTGCGATAAGTTCACTGCTTTTTCGAGTTTTGCCATTGGCAAATCTTTCCCTTTGAATTTATAGGTCAAACGGATGGTATGATAATATTTAGGATGCTCATCGGTCATATCACCTTCAGCTTCAACGCTAAATGAATCTGGTTCGACCCTCATTTTTTTAAGGATACTAATTACATCCATTGCAGTGCAACCGGCCAAACTCACGAGAAGTAAGGGTTTTGGGCGGGGTCCTCTATCATTTCCACCAACAGAAGCCATTGCATCAAGCACAATTCTATGATCATTTACAGTAGCGTCAAATGACATATTTTCTGTCCAATTGAGATTTACTTTTTCTGCCATAATAATTAATTAATATTTGTTCAATTAAGGTGTTTTCACATAAAGAACATTTAGTTTCCGCTTTTGTTCGATCTCTTTTTTATTCAATAGCCAACATAAATCCGGGAATAATCCCAACACTAAGTTTTTTCTCAAACAAAGCATTTTTCTCAAATATAAAAACATCTCCATTCTGCTGATAATCCACTGCATCACTAACGAAAATATTGTTCTCTGTTACACTCAATCCATAATAAAGATTCCCATCCTGCTCAATAAAGACCTCTTGTGGAAGTGCAATGCTCTCATCGGACAATTTCCAAACACCCTGATTCAAATAGTATATTTCTCCATTTGAATAGCATAATGAAGAAGGAGAACTTTGAATATTGTCAAAGACTAAATTTCGATCAACGGATTGGGATTCTGGATTAATCCGCTGCAAAGATGGCTGTTCTTCATTCGCATACCCCCCACTACTTAAAACCCAGATAAAACCATCATCATCTAGTATAATGCTGTTTGGTTCTTTCACTACAGGAATTTCGTTGATTAGTGTATTATTCTCTATATCAATAACTTGCACACTTGTATTATCATATGCATTGAGGGAGGTCCAATTACAAGCATATACTTTTCCCTGAACAAGCAGCATATTTTCTACCGCCTTTCCTGTTTGTATTTTCCCGCTTATCTCCATTGCATCCAGATCAAGCATCCAAATAAAAGGCTCGTAAAGATCACTCACATAAGCAAGATGTTCGTTAACAATAATCATATGACGTGGAGAAGTAAAACCCTCAATTGTTGCCAGGCTTTTCATATCGGATAAGCGCAGGACTTCAATGACAGCACTATTATTTACAATAACAAAAAGTTGCTCACCATCAAGGCTCAGGGATTGGGTAACATCACCCAGCGGTCGGTCGTTCTCCTGATAGAAGACATTATTGTACATTTTATCCTCTGTACTATTATAAAAGCTCAGGCTGGCATTTCCATGCGTATAATTCCCTTCATTTACAATAAAAAGGCCTGTACCGGGATGATAATATGGGGAAAGATCATCATTCACTTCTCCAAAAGGCTCATCCTCAGAACATGATGCAAGAAAAACTATAATAATTCCAAATAAAATACTCTTGATTATTTTCATTTTTTGCGGCTTTTTAAAGTTAGGTTCAGCCCTATGCGAAAATTTCTTCCGGGCATTGGCTGCCAGGCAACTACCTGATATGATGTATTCAAAATATTATTCAAACGAAAATTCAAGCCAATATTAAATCGCTCTCTTTTTATCGTATAATTTACTCCAGCATCATGCAGAGTAAACGGCAGCATTCGTCTCAAGTTATCTGTTGTTGTATAGGAAGCGCCCGTATGATCCAAGGAGTAAAATGCAGTAAAGCGCTTAAAGGAATAATGCACAAATAATCTCCAGCTTTGTTCCGGGGTATAGATCAACTGCATATCTTGCTCGTCAAGCGCTTTCGTAAATGTATAAGCCGGCCTAAGCTCGACATCACCGAAAAACGAATGAAATTTTATGTTTGCCGAGGCCTCAATTCCGGTCGTATGCACTTCGCTGATATTCACAGGAGTCCAATAACTAAAAACACTGTCAGGGCGCCATTGTATGCGGTTTGTGATCGTACTCATGAATCCACTTGCAGAAAACCCTATATCAAGAATTGGCGATTGTAAAATGGACGCATCCACACCGATTTCCTCCATCCAACCTGATTCCGCTTGTAAACCTGCATTGCCTCCGGGAATCCAATATAAATCGTTTAGGTTAGGCAAATGTGTGTTTTTATTGATATTCAAACGAAGCGAGAGTTTATTCTCCCTTATCAAATGATATTTGATTCCTAGCGACGGGCTCACAAAGGGAAAAAATCCGGAAGCAGTTTCAGCACGAGCCATGAGCATGAAATCAATCCTGCTGTGCGGATGATATGAAAATCCGGCGATTGCAGAAAACAAGGATCTGCTTTTGTCTTCCTCGTAGTTATTCGACTGAACTATATGTTGCTGAAAATCAAGCCCAATACTAAACTCTATATTTGCTTGTAATTGGTATTCGTTTTTGACCCGACCAAAAACCGAATGCACCTTATTAATGGATTCAATCCCGGCAACTTTATTCCGATAATTCATATAATCAAATACATAACCAATACTTCCACTGAATTTTCCATTCTGATAAAACTTTTCATAATCGGCCACAGAACGCAAAAAAGAATGTTCTTGCTGTTCATTTCCGGAAATAGGGCGCACAGTGATTGGCGGGGGAATATGACGATCTTCCTTTTGAAACCATGCTTTTATAGACAACTGCTGTTTACTATCCGGGCGAAAATAAAATGCTTGCATTGCACTAATGCTCTTTCGATCAGCATCAGTACGAATTTCTTCAGGCGGATCCGTTAAGCTTCTTGCATTGTTTTTATATGGGAAATCATTTTCTGATGATTCATAAGCAATGCGTGTTTCAGAAAGCCATTTATCCGATTTTAATCGTACGGATGCCATGCTTTGCAGATTAGAAAAACTGGCAACAGATTGCAAAAATCGCACACATTCCTCTGATTGCCAATTGGCTTTATTGCTCATAACAACACTACCCCCCAAGGCACCGCTGCCTTCTGTCAGGCTGCTTCCACCGTAAAGGACATCAAGCTGATCGAGCATAAACACAGGCAATTGACTAAAATCGACCTGTCCGAGCATGGGAGAATTAATATTTAAGCCGTTCCAATAAACCTGGGTATGTGTTGCCCCAGCCCCCCGAAATGATGATGTCGCGATTGAACCCGGCCCATAATTTTTAATAAATAAAGGCGTATTTGCCTGTAACAAAGTGGCAAGGTTTTCTTGTACCGATAATGAAATAATCATGGAATCGATATGTTCGCTTTTCAAAACTTCCTGAGAAGAAGCATCCTTCGCAGAAATACTTACTTCATCAAGGCGAATCGTATCCATGATAAAATTCTCCTGAGCTTTCAATCCCGTTAAAAGGAAAACAATCAAGCAAAGACCGATGAAGCCGGAGCGTATCATTTTTTAGTTCTTTATAAATTTAATGCTTGTTGAGCGACCATCTTTCCACTGCATCAACAAAACATAGATCCCTGCTTTAAATTGAGATATATTAATCGAAGGAGCATATTCTTGATTTACAAACTGTTTCCCTGTAATCCCATAGATTTGCAGTTTAGTAAGATCTGAGGGGGTGCAATCTATATACAGCATATCCTCAACAAGCAATGGATAAACCTTATACTTATACTCAGACTCTTGAATTGCATTGCCATCGTCCTGATGAATGACACCAACAGCATCGAGATCGAAACCTCCTGATTCAAAGGCTGTAGGATATGGATCATTGATGATATTGCCCTGAGAATCAAAGGATGCATTTTCTGTTTGAATGCTTCCGCAAACATCCAGAATACGAATGCGAATAATATGATTCACATCAAGTCCGTCAATATCTTTTAAATCTTCCAGATCGAAGGGAGTTCCAAATCCTTGCCGATATTTACCTGCCAGATTATGAATTTTTTCCGGATCAATTATACCAAAGGGTTCGACCTGTACATCGGTTTGTGTATATGAAACCGCAGGAAAACGGACGAAATAATCCCCATCGCTGCTTACTTCAACAAAAGCCAATTCAAGAAAATCATCGCTAAAGGAATTTTCAAAGACGGCAAAATCAAATCCAGAACCATTTGTTATTGGATACTCGAAACTTAAGATTGCCTGACCAAAATCGCCAAGGCTTAGCACTGAAACAGCCATTCCTTCGGCTTTTCCCGTTGCCATACTTTCATCTCCAAAAGAGGCATATCCTAGCTCTGGACTGGCAGCATCCATAAGGCCACGCTCTATTTGGCAGACTGTTGCCCAATGAACAAAAATGCTACTGTCCATATAAATAGCTGTGCTCCCATCCTTTCCGGCTGCAGGTGCAAATTGTGCCTGAACGAATATTGGTAGAAAAAAAATGAATATAAAATACTGTTTCATAATAAAGTAGATGAATCCCTGCGCAAAAACACATACAGGGATTCATCGGTAGATATTTAGTTCTTTATGATTTTTTTACGAAGAATCTGCCCATGTACATTCAATTGGAGCAAATAAATACCGGAAGGAAGTCCCTGAAGCTGTATGTCTGTATTATTGTGCACATCAGAAAGCACAATTATTTCCTGACCGGAAATATCAGTTAATGTAGCAGCTTCACAGGTCTGGTTCAGTCCGCTAATGCGAATGTAATCTGTGGCAGGATTTGGAAAAACTTGCACACTCAGCGAGGCTTTATCCGCAATTGTTGTTGTATTTTGGGCAGGTGTCGGATCGGAAGGCATGACGGGAATTGGCATAAACCCGTAGCTGCAGCCAAACCAAGCACCATCTGTTAACACTTCTGACAGGCCCATATTCATGCTTAGTCCCACAATATTATTTCCACTCCATGTGCTCCACCAATCCGGCTCACCGGCGATACCACTCTGGGTTTTATAAACAATATCATTCAGAAAACCACCGGAAACAACTGCATTAAGATTTTCATCAGAGGCAACAATATCGTTCAACATATCTTCTGCAGTTTTTTCGCCATCAAAACGATAACCCCAAGCATAAGTATGCGTTTCCGAACCGTCACGAAAATCGATTAAGAATATGGCTTTATGTTCACCTTCACCAACAATATAGGTCAAATCATCAAACTGAAAATCTTGAACATATTGTATATCACAGGATTCAGGAGCTATATCGAGTATGAAAGAGGAAAGGCTATCGCCTAGGCTATTAAATACTTTTCCTTGTCCAAAACTTGCATAATCGGTGATATTCACATAAAATTGGTCTAAACTTTCATCATAAGCCCCGGATGAGATACTGATCCACGAAGCAGAACCCTGATCTTCGATAATAGATTCCTGAACGAGTTCTTGTGCTGTCAAATCGAAAGAAGCAACACCATTATTCAACACAAAATAGAGCAAATTTTGTGAAGGGCTTACACTAAAGCCTTTAGAAACAACGCCATCAATAAGAAAAGTGGTGGCAAGCCTACTTTCTGTATCCAGCACACTAATGCTTCCTTGATCACTCCCATAAGGGGTTCTGTTTACAGAAATCACTTTTGAATCATGCAGATAAAGGTCAGCAATACCAATGGCATTGGATCCAAGCGCAATTTCCTCTACAAACTGCTGATTTTCAAGATTAATAACTGCAATTTTCCCATCTACACCCATCCATCCACTATTCACGGCGACATAGGCGATTCCATTAGCAACAACGGTTTTTGCTGCCTCTCCGCTCACTTCCGGCACTGAATACAGCAGTGAGAGATCGTTTGCATTGCGTACTTGTACAAAATCGTGCATCAAAGGATATTGCTTTGTCACGATTAATTGACCCTCTGCATAGCATAAACGGCTTAATCCTGAATCTGCTACAGCTGCAATACGAGTGTATGTATCTAAATTATAAGCAACGATAGAATCTTGGGCCGCAACCCAGGCCATTTTTCCATGAACGACAACATCCTGAACTGATTGAGTAAAAATAGTATCAAAAACACTATTTGTACCCAAAACAGGGCTAAAGGATTGCACACTCACCCAATCGGTAGGATTACTTGCCTCATACTTTCCGCCATTTGCGATAATAACTTGCTTACTGAGCATTGTTTGGGCAAAAAGCCCTGTTGAAAGACCTGCAAGAAAGATTAAAGCAAAGGTCTTCACACTTTTGTAAAAATACGCCATAATACTGGTTTTAAGGTTATTAAATAATTATTTAACCTCAAAACTTCGTGGATGTGTAGGATAATTCGGTTGGGAATGTATCCAACAGCTTTTGTCCCCGAAAGCTTTGAATGATCGATGAAGGCAGGTCTTCTGACTTACTCCGTATTCCGACGCCTTCCCATTTGCTTTGATGAGCATAAAGTGGCTAATGTGCCGGAACATATAAGAGCTTACAGCAGCGGGTACTGTTCCTGATTTTCACAGGATTCCCTTTTAAGTGTACCTTTTCTAAAGAAAAGAATCACACCATCATTTTTGCAAAAGTAGAAATTAATTTCTCATTTAATTGCTTAAGCCGCATAAAAAATGAATCACAATTTTCTTTTCTGCGCTGTGCATAGGTTTCTAGAAAGACAAAACAGGCTAATTTAGAGACGTTCTATATTGACATATCCATAAGTTGATGCATATTTTATGGCAATAAAAAAAGCAGCGATGAGACATTAATAAGATATCATGTCATCGCTGCCTTTAAATATACTTTTGATTATCAGCAGATAGTAGCCAATCCTTCTAAATATTTCCTGCTACATTCCTCGGCCGCCGCCACCGCGTCTGCCTTGTCCTCTACCCCTGCCCTCTTTTTGGCGATTTTGTTGCCGTTTTTCCTTATAGGCTTTCCACAATTCCTTCTGTTCGGCATTCAGCATATCTTCAATTTCCTTATCTACACGATCGAATATTTCCCTCGATTTTTTCATTTTTGTTTCGCGTGAACCGTCGGTATCTTTTCGGACATCGTCGATCATTGGCTTGTATTTAGCCTTGATCAGTTCTAGTTGAGCGCTTTGCTCATCATTTAGCTGGAGTTCAGTTTTCAGCTCGTCCAGCATATTTTCCATTCCCGCTTTATGTGGTTTTTGATTTTCCAATTTCTTCTCAGTAACATCCTGTGCATTAACTGAAAACATCGCCATGCAAAGAACAACAACAGTAAAAACAATTTTTCTCATAGTACGCTTCGTTTAAATTTAACAATGGTTTGATGCATAAGCCGAGCAATAGTTTAATGCATTAAGGAATTTTAACAAATAAAAAAAGCCACGCCTATACTATAAGACGTGGCTTAAAATATTATTTACTGTTTAGGATTAAACGTCCAACCAAGGATATTTAAAATCAGTAGCGGGGACAAAAACTTCTTTCACATTACGTGGGTTTGTCCAACGGATCAGGTTCAGATATGAACCAGCTTTATCATTCGTACCAGAACCACGTGAGCCACCAAATGGCTGCATACCAACAACAGCGCCGGTAGGCTTATCATTAATATAGAAGTTGCCTGAATTATACCTTAATCTTTCACAGATATCGTAAGCAGCTTTGCGATCTTGAGCAAAAACGGCACCTGTAAGGGCATATGGTGAAGTTGTATCACATAATTCAAGGGTTTCTTCCAGTTTTTCATCTTCATAAACAAAAACTGTAAGCACAGGGCCGAAGATTTCTTCTTCCATGCTTTTAAACCTTGGATTTGTAGTTTCTATAATTGTAGGCTCAATAAAATAACCCACAGACTTATCGCCATTACCACCGGCAATAATTGTAGCTTCAGGTGATTCCTTAGCAAAATTGATGTAGCTCATATTATTATCAAATGATGCTTCATCGATAACAGCTCCAAGGAAATTTTTTGGATCAGTAATATCACCCATTTTCACTTCCTTAAGCATTTCGAGCATAAATCCCTTTATATCGCCCCAAAGTGATTTAGGCACATACATTCTTGAAGCTGCGGAGCACTTTTGCCCCTGGAATTCATAAGCACCACGAATAGCATTCGCAGCAACAGCTTTTGTATCAGCAGTTGGATGAACGAAAATATAATCTTTTCCACCTGTTTCTCCAACAATTCTTGGATATGATTTATAGTTGGCCAAATTGTCTGCTGCAGATTTCCACAGTGCATTAAAAGTATTATTGGAACCAGTAAAGTGAATGCCACCAAAGTCTTTTGAAGACATAACAACACCACCAATTAAAGAGCCACGGCCTGGAATAAAGTTCACAACGCCATCTGGCAAACCGGCTTCTTTAAAAATTTGCATCAAATAATAGCTTGATAACAAGCTAGTTGTAGCAGGTTTCCAAACAGTTGTTGTTCCCATTTGTGCGGGAGCAAGGTTCAGATTTGCTGCAATTGCAGTAAAATTAAAAGGAGTAACAGTAAATACAAAACCTTCAAGAGGGCGGTATTCCAGTCTGTTCATTTGATTTTCACCGGCTTTTGGCTGTTCTGCATAAATTTTGGATGCAAAATACGCATTATATCGCAAGAAATCAGCGGCTTCGCAAGCAGCTTCAATTTCAGCTTGGTGCATCGTTTTGCTTTGGCCAAGCATAGTTGCTGCATTAATCAGGTCGCGATATTTCGTTGTCAGCAGTTCAGCAATTTTTAACATAATTGCAGAACGTGCTTCCCAGCTAAATTTCGACCATTCTTTATGCGCATCCATTGCAGCATCAATAGCCATTTGCACTTCTTTCTTACCCGCTTTGTGGTACGTAGCAAGAACATGCTTATGATTGTGTGGCATAACCACAGTTCCCATATCACCTGTACGGATTTCTTTTCCGCCAATAATTAATGGGATTTCAATTTGAAGTTCAGATTGCCTTTTAACCTCTTTAAGAAGGTTTTCGCGCTCAGGTGAACCTTTCACATAAGCTTTTACCGGTTCATTGGCCGGATTTTCAAAGAAATAGATTGAATCATTCATACGATCAACAGTTTAAAGCATTACGCATTTATAGTGTAGTGATTTACGGCAAAAGTAAGGATTAAATAATGTGTGCAACAACGAAAACACCATTTTTTAGGAAAATTATGCGATTTTATAATTTTATGAATTTCTGCACATAAATCTTTCCGGAACAATGTACTCGAATGAAATACAATCCTTTTGGCAAATTATGGATATCAATGATATTCTTTCCAGCCATTGCCTGAGTATTTAGTCTCATCATTTCCTTTCCGCTCTCATCATTAATGGTAATTTGCTGTATTGATGTTTCTATTGACATTTCAATTGTCAATTGATCTTTCGCTGGGTTTGGGCTTATGCTGAAGTTTGAAAAATACTCTTCATCTATACCGACACCTCCCACATTAATAAAATCTTCCATAATCAGCGAATCTGAACCAAACTCATTAGAAACCTTAAGCGTCACAGTATATAGTCCACTATTGTTATAAAAAATATTTTCCGGATTTTGCACATTGGCTGATTGGGGCTCACCTCCTTCAAAATACCATTCCCAGCTTTGTGGATTATTTGTGCTTTCATCTGTAAATAATACACTTTGTCCTTCAATAATTTGCTGAGCATCAGAGCTAAATAGGGCTTCAGGACGGAGTCCAACACTGATATACGCTTCTTTTTCTATGGTATTGCTCCCATGTTCGTTCTCAACAATGAGGCTTACATTATATGATCCTGGATTAGAATAAATGATTCCCTGTGGATTACGGTCTGTTGAACCAGAAGGGGTGCCGCCATCAAAAGTCCATTGCCAAGATGTTGGCCCTCCTGTGGAAAGATCAGTAAAATTAATAGGCTGATCTGTTGCAACAATCTGAATATCTGATTCAAAATCAGCCTCAGGCAAAGAAGTAACCGTAATATATCCCTGACGGATCAAAGTCTTTTCACCATATTGATTAGCGGTTTTCAAACTGATGGCATAAACACCTGCAGCAGTATATGCATGAACAGGATTTTGTTCTGTCGAGTTGTTCCAGTCTCCAAATGTCCAAAGCCATTCTGTAGGATTTTGGAGGCTTAAATCAGTAAACTGAATTTCATCACCAACATGAACAACAAGAGGATCGGCAGAGAAATCAGGGAATGGTGCCCCAACAGTGATATAAGCTTCTTTCTCTTCTACAATTGTATGATATTCATTGGTTACGGTGAGTTTTACTTTAAAATTACCTGCTTCATTATAGCTAATATTTTGAGGGTTCCTATCTGTGGAGCTTGCGGGTGTACCTCCTTCGAACTCCCATTCCCAGGAAATCGGGTCACCAACAGATAAATCCATAAAATTCACGGAAGTTCCGGTCATCAGATAATCATTGGAGACATCAAAATCAACACTCAAATTCGGCTGCAATGCAACATTAATGGTTTTTGTATTATAATTCTCAACGCTATTGGTAATTGTTTGAGTAATATATCCAGGAGCAGAATATTGCAAAGTATAAGTACCGGCGAAAATTGGTCGATGATAATTACCAACTGGCATTTGAGTATAAACCCATGAACTATCTGCATCATGATCAGGGATGCGCACTTCTGCATACAAAGGTTCGCCCGTATGAGCAGCTGTTACGATGCCACGAAACCCATAAAGAGCTTGTTCCATATAATTCAAAAAGGACCTATAACTATATTCCCAATAAGCATCAAGCTCGTCAGTAGGCACAAGTTTCTGATCTGTAATTTCTAGGGTAAACTCTCTGCATTGCTGGTAATAATTCATATAATCCTGACGACATCCGGTTGTCGGGTACCAAGCATATCCGTTGGTAACGCCATTACCTTCTCCCATAAAATAACCATTAGGGCTATGATAGTGCGCTGTATCAGCATATTCTGTACACACATAAAACCACCAGGCATCATCAGAACAAAGATATGACCATGTATCCCATGGATAATTAGCGAGTTCAGCACCGCCATGCCAGTTTGCTGACATCACCAGATTACGCTCTTCGGCAAAATCCATCATTACAAGAGTTTCTGCCTGCCAAGGATTTCCATCGGGATGAGGGCCATCATCTGGATCAGGAAAATTCCTGTTAATATCCACATTATTGGCATTTGTACGTGTTGCTCCCATAACGGTATTATTTCCGCCATGAAATGTTCCGTCCGGGTTCGCCAATGGGTTGATGAAGATATCCATTTCGTTTACCATATTGGTAATACGCTCATTGCTTCCATAATTCGATAACAGATAGTCAATCAACCTTAATGATAAAACGTATCCTGCAGTTTCATCGCCATGCATTGTTGCTGTATACATAAACTCAGGCTCATCTTCGGCAACGCCCACATTATCAGAAATACGAGCAAATAATATTTTTCTTCCTTGATCGCTTTCCCCGGCTTCTACTATTTCGCATAAATTTGGATAATTCTGGGCAAATTGGTTCATAATATCGAGATAACCCTCATAAGTAGGATAATAATCCCAAGCATTGGGGGCTTTGATATCTATTTTAGACTTCATATTTGGATTTTGGATGCTCAATCCAGGGGCAGGAAGTATCTCAAAATCGATATCCTTCTCTAAAAATGCCATCATTTCTTTTTGATTGGCATAAGCAGTAACATCCAATCCATTGACAGCATCAATGGATATAATTTTTGTAATTTCCTCGAGTTCTCCTTGATTTTCTATGGAAAAACGAAAATACATTTCACCATATTCCGAGAAGTGGTTCTCAACAGCTTTATGGTTTTGCGCTGATATTGGGCGAGCCATAAACCCAAGCACAGCAAAGAGGAGAACAAAATAAAAGTTTTTCATTTCAGTGATTTTACGAATTTAATTAAACAAAAAAGGGTGCATGAACCATGCACCCGACAAAATTATAAGACTTTTTATTAATTCGCCATTTTAGCGTTAATTTCTTTGAGCTTTTCCAGTTTCTGCAAGCGAGTATAAATCTCCTTCAGGGAGAGCATTGTATTTTCATCCGTTGCATCTACTTCATGTGCTTTCTCGAGATACGGCATTGATTTTTCAAAAAGCGCATTTGCTTCAGCTTTCATCGTATCATATTTATCAGTAGCATCGAGAGGAAGGTTATTAGCTTCTGTAAGTATGCTAACAGCCCTATTAAAATAGATCGCTCCCAGGTTAAAAAGGGCGTCGAAATAGTCAGGTTTGAGGTCAATCGCAGTTTGATAAGCTACTTCAGCATCGGCAGTGTTCCCCAATTGTTCATAATTAGCACCAACCGCAAAGAAAATCGTTGGGTTTGTAGGATCTTGTTCCGCAGCAAGTTTCAAGTTTTCGAGAGCAGCTTCACTATCACCTATTGCTAAAAAGAGGTTTGTTTGCGCTATCAGTATATTAAAATCTGACGGATATTTCTCCCGGCCACTGGCAATAATTTCAAAAGCTTTGGCAGTATCGCCCATACCTTTATAAGCACTGGCCATAGATCCATAAATTGATGGATCATTAAATTCCATTTCAATCAATTTTCCATAAATTTCAAGGGCTTTTTCATAGGAACCGGCTTTTTCGGCACAAACAGCTGCATTCTGATATGCAGACGTATCAATGGTTCCAACCATGGCATTAACATCAGCAGATTTCAGGAAACTTACTACAGCAGGTTCGAAATTGTCTGCATTATAATTATTTACCCCCTCATTATAATATTGGCCAGCAATAAACATCAAGTTTTTGGTTGCATCTACTTTATGACGGCCACTTTCGTCGAGTTCGAGGGTTTTCTTGTACGACTCCAAAGCTTTATCTAAAGCACCTGGTTTTAAGTCAGCGTATTTTGGATCCTGGCTTGTTGCCACTTCAATCCAGATGTTTCCGCGATAAAACCATGTTTTGGCATCGTTCATTGTTTTTTCATGTGTGATGGTGGGCTCAATATATTTCACCGCTTCATCCAGTTTGCCTTTGCGTAAAGCGTTGAAAGCACTTGTTCTGGCAGATTTTTGGCCAAATGTCACATTTACAACAAGCAAGGCGATAATAATAAAAGCTATTCTTTTCATCTTTATCTATTTTAGAATTAATTATGTGCCATCCTTTTGATGGCAAATATAGTATTAATGAAGATTTTCAATACAATTTTCTTACCAAAAAAAAACAATTCAGTTTAAATCCAATGATTCAGGCCGTTTTATTCCTCCTCATCAGATTCGTTATCCACTTCATCATCAGATGATTCATCATCTTTTTCTAAAGGTTCGGAAATAATTTCTTCCGTTTCATCAGCAACAGCTGTTTCGCCTTCTTCAAGCACTTCAACAGCTTCCGTTACTTCCTCATCTTCTTCTTCATCTTTTTTAACAGTAGTAACTGCAGCAATCTGATCATCATCGCGCAAATTAATAAGTCGTACACCTTGAGTGGCGCGGCCCATAACGCGAAGGTCAGCAACAGACATACGGATAAGGATGCCGGAGCGCGTAATTATAATAAGATCGCTATCGTCCTGAACACTCTTAATTGCGATAAGGCTACCGGTTTTTTCACTAACCGTGATTGTTTTCACTCCTTTGCCACCGCGGTTTGTTTCGCGATAGTCTTCCAGAAGTGAACGCTTACCATAACCATTTTCAGAAACAACTAAAATATTAAACTCCTCACTATCAACGCAAACCATACCAACAACTTCATCAGCATCATTTGCCAGGCTTATGCCGCGTACGCCTGAAGCATTACGACCCATTGCCCTGACTTTTTGTTCACTAAAACGAATAGCGCGTCCTGAACGAAGTGCAAGCATTACCACATTTTCGCCATTGGTCATTCTGGCTTCGAGTAAGAAGTCATCTTCACGAATGGTAATTGCATTAATGCCATTTTGTCGTGGGCGAGAATAGGCTTCTAGGGAAGTCTTTTTAATAATCCCTTTTTTCGTACACAGAATAATAAAGTTATTATCGACATACTCTTTATTTTTCAGCTCTTTCACATTAATAAAAGCACGAACAGTATCGTCTTTATCGATACGGATAAGGTTTTGTATGGCTCGACCCTTGGACGTCTTGGTTCCTTCGGGTATTTCAAAAACGCGCAACCAGAAACACTTACCTTTTTCTGTAAAGAAAAGCATATAATTATGCATCTGTGCAGTAAAAATATGTTCGATAAAATCGTCTTGGCGGGTTTTGGACCCTTTTGCCCCACGGCCTCCCCTAGCTTGTACGCGATAATCGCGAAGTAAAGTGCGTTTGATATACCCAAGCTTAGAGATTGTAACAATCACTTCTTCGTTCGGAATCGTATCTTCAAGGCGGAAATCCTGAGCTGAATATTCTATTTCAGTTCGTGTTTCATCGCCATATTTTTCTTTGATCTCTTTGAGGTCGTCCTTAATAATTTCCATTCTCAAGACCTCATCAGAAAGTATACTCTTATAGTATTCAATGAGTCTCATTAACTCATCAAATTCTGCCTGAAGTTTTTCACGTTCCAGTCCGGTAAGGGCTTGAAGGCGCATGGCTAAAATTGCTTTTGCCTGTTCTTCAGAGAACTCGAAACGTTCCATTAATGCTATACGTGCTTCATCCGGTGTTTTGGAAGCCCGAATTGTTGCAATAATTTCATCGATATGATCTAAAGCTTTCAGCAAGCCTTCCAGAATATGGGCTCGTTTTTCGGCTTGGGCGAGTTCATAACGTGTTTTCCTGATTAGCACTTCATGCCTATGATTGATAAAATGCATGATAATATCTTTCAGGTTTAGCATTTGAGGTCGACCTTTTACAAGGGCGATGCTGTTTACACTAAAAGAGGTTTGAAGTGCCGTCATTTGATAGAGCTTATTCAGCACTACATCGGGCATTGCTTCGCGTTTGAGTTCATAGACGATCCGCATTCCATTACGGTCAGATTCATCGCGAATATCAGCAATTCCTTCAATTTTCTTATCATTTACAATATCGGCTGTTTTCTTGATCATTTCAGCCTTATTTACCTGATAGGGTATTGCCGTAACGATAATACGACTTTTGCCATTATCGTCTTCTTCTATTTCAGCATCACCGCGCATAACGACGCGACCACGACCTGTTTCATATGCTTCACGAACACCATCATAGCCATAAATTTTACCTCCTGTAGGAAAATCTGGGGCTTTAATAAATTTCATGAGTTCATCGATGGTGATATCATTATTTTCGATATAAGCAATGCAACCATCAACCACTTCATTTAGGTTATGCGGGGGCATATTTGTTGCCATACCAACAGCAATTCCGGAAGTACCATTAACCAAAAGGTTTGGAATCCTTGCAGGCAATACGGTAGGTTCTTTCAAAGAATCGTCAAAGTTGAGCTGATGATCCACAGTATCTTTATCGATATCTGCCAGCATTTCTTCTGCTATTTTTTGCAGCCTTGCTTCTGTATAACGCATTGCCGCAGGGCTATCTCCATCAATAGAGCCAAAGTTTCCCTGACCATCTACCATTGGATAACGCAAAGACCATTCCTGAGCCATGCGCACCATCGTATCATAAACCGAGCTATCGCCATGGGGATGGTATTTACCGAGCACTTCCCCAACAATACGCGCCGATTTTTTATATCCACGATTTGAAAGAATGCCTAAATCATACATTCCATAAAGGACTCTGCGGTGTACCGGTTTCAAACCATCACGCACATCTGGCAGTGCCCTAGAGACAATTACTGACATTGAATAATCAATGTAAGCAGTCTTCATTTGATTTTCAATATTAACTTTGAATATCTTTTCGCCTTCACTCATAATTTAAATCTTAATTCCCTCAAAAACAACAAGTTAATTTTAGTTATTTTAGCCTACGAATATAAGGATTTTTTCAATCGTGAGCGCCTAATTCTCCACTTATTATTACTAACATCAGGCTGTTGAAAAAAAAGGCACATTATTTGATGCTTTAGAGTGCTGCGGTCATACTTTTGAATGACCAATTGAGCATGTTTGCAAAATGAACTTTCGTCAACATCTCAGGTTTTAATAATAGCCTGTACGGGCCGATAATATTTTTTTATGGAAGCAAAATTTAGTCAGAGGGTCAAAGATGTCCTGCAATATAGCCGGGAAGAAGCTGTTCGGCTGGGCAATAATTATATCGGCGTTGAGCACTTATTTCTGGGCATACTTCGTGAAGGTGAAGGCATTGCTATTCAGATACTTAATGCATTACATGCTGATCTGAATTCGGTAAAGCTCACTATTGAGAAAAATGTGGCGAACCCCAGTGAATCAAAAATAAAAGCAGAAAACCTGCCCTTGGTAAAGCAAGCAGAAAAAGCCCTGAAAATAACCTACCTTGAAAGCAAGTTTTTCAAGAGTGAACTTATTGGCACTGAGCACCTACTATTGGCCATCGTGAAAGATGAAAACAATATTGTTGCCCAGTCCTTACTCAAGCTAAAGATTGGATATACAGACATTATGGAAGGATTAAAAACATTGATAGATTTCAAACAACCTACCGAACAAAACATTCAGGAAACACCGAAAGCAGACATTGGCGGCGGCATGGCCGATGATGAATCAGAATATTCAGAGAGTGGCCAAGGGGGTAGCGGTCAGGGAAAATCAAGAAAATCTGGTGAATCGAAATCGAAAACACCTGTTCTTGATAATTTTGGTCGTGATATGACACGCCTAGCAGAAGAAAACCGACTGGACCCTATTGTTGGCAGGGGAAAAGAACTAGAGCGAATCGCCCAAATCCTCAGCAGAAGAAAGAAGAATAACCCGATTCTTATTGGAGAGCCGGGCGTTGGTAAATCAGCAATAGCCGAAGGATTAGCATTAAAATTGTTGAAAGAAAAGTTTCAAGGGCTCTGTTTAATAAAAGATTAATTGCCTTAGATCTTGGTTCGCTTGTTGCTGGAACAAAATATCGGGGACAATTTGAAGAACGGATGAAAGCTGTCCTGAACGAACTCAGCAAAAACCCTGACATCATCCTTTTTATTGATGAAATCCACACCATTGTTGGTGCAGGAAATGCTTCCGGTTCTCTGGATGCATCAAATATGTTTAAACCGGCACTGGCTAGGGGTGAAATTCAATGTATCGGCTCAACTACACTCGATGAATACCGCCAGTTTATTGAAAAAGACGGAGCGCTCGAACGCAGGTTCCAAAAGATTATGGTCGAGCCAACATCTATGGATGAAACACGCATTATCCTTCAGAACATCAAAGAAAAATACGAAGACCATCATTTGGTTACCTATACTGATGATGCATTAGAAGCCTGTGTATCACTAACAAACCGCTATATGAGCGAGCGGTATCTACCGGATAAGGCAATTGATGCAATGGATGAAGCCGGATCACGGGTGCATATCACAAATATAAAAGTACCGCAGCAAATTATTAAGCTTGAAGAGGACATTGAAAATCTGCGTGCGTTAAAAACAGCTGCCATAAAAAGCCAAAAATTTGAAGAAGCAGCAGCATTTCGCGATACAGAAAGAAAATGCATTAGCCAATTAGAAATCGAGAAGAAAAAATGGGAAGATCACTCTAAGATCAACCGTGAAGCTGTTACAGAAAAGAATGTTGCCGAAGTTGTTGCAATGATGACTGGCGTACCGGTTCAACGAATTGCCCAAGACGAGAGCAACCGTTTATTAAAAATGGAAAGTGAAATTGGGGGCAGTGTTATCGGTCAGGAAGAAGCCATTAAAAAAGTAGTAAAGGCGATTCGCAGAAACCGTGTTGGTTTGAAGGATCCGAGCAAACCCATTGGGAGCTTTATTTTTCTTGGCCCTACCGGTGTGGGTAAAACCCATCTAGCAAAAATTTTGGCCCGCTTCCTGTTCGACTCTGAAGACGCTTTATTGCGTATTGATATGAGTGAGTATATGGAAAAATTTGCTGTTTCAAGGCTTATTGGAGCGCCTCCCGGATATGTTGGCTATGAAGAAGGTGGCCAGCTTACCGAAAAAGTTCGGCGCAAACCCTATTCAATTATTCTTCTTGATGAAATTGAAAAAGCGCATCCGGATATTTTCCATATGTTGCTGCAAGTTCTTGATGATGGGCAGCTTACCGATAGTTTTGGACGAAAAGTAGATTTCAAGAACACCATCATCATCATGACTTCAAATATCGGCTCTAGGCAACTAAAGGATTTCGGAACAGGTGTTGGCTTTAATACTTCGGCCCGTGTCGATAAAAGCAATGAACTGGCGCGTAGTGTTATTGAAAACGCGCTCAAAAAATCATTTGCGCCTGAATTCCTGAACAGAATTGATGATGTTATCATTTTTAATTCATTAGACAGGGATGATATTCAGAAAATCATTGATATAGAACTTCAGGAACTTTACGGACGCATTCATGATCTGGGATACAAAATCAGGATTTCGGCTGCTGCCAAAGAATTTATCGCCGATAAAGGATATGATGAACAATTTGGGGCACGCCCTTTAAAGCGCGCTATCCAAAAGTATATTGAAGATAGCTTGGCTGAAGAAATCATTAAATCGAGCCTAACTGAAGGCGATATTATCCAAATTGATCACGATAGCAAAAAGGATGATATAAAAATCAAGATCAAAGCAGGGCAAGCCAAGCCCAAGCTAACCGATGGCTCCGAGACAAAAGCCATACAGAATTAAAAGGGAAAAGGGCAGTTGATGGATCAACTGCCCTTTTCCTTTATACAAACTGCCCATCATAAAAATAAACAGTCAAAGCCAAATTCGCATTTTATAATTATAATCGTTCCATTTCAACATCCAATGAGTGATGTTTGGATTTCTTTTTAGAACTGCCCTGAATATAGTCTCTGATTTCCTCATTCAATGCATCATTTCCGGCATTAAAGTAGATGATGCGAATTGAAAAGCCATCATCTCTAAAATACAGCTTCCTATTTTCATGATCTTCAATTAAGAAGCAATCGCCCTCAATATTCGTTTGTTTTCCGGTGTACTTTTCCTGCAAGCCTGATGCTACATAAGATGCGTCCAATTCAGAATTTTCGCCAAAACTATATTCCCCGAGAAACAAAGTATTATCAACGAAGAAATAGAGGCAGCGCACATCTTCACCAAAAAGGGTATCGGAATAACCATACACTTCCCCAATTTTTTCTCCCATAAGGAAAGCTGTAAAATAATGTGGTTTCCCAAGTTTTTTCCTCAATTGTTTTTTTGATGAAAAGAACTCAACATCGCTAAAAGAAATCCTTTTTTTGGTTTGTAGACGGGCACAGCCATCAACGAAGAAAAAATGCACATGATTAATTACATCATCTTTAATTGCAACAGAACCCGGGCTCTTTTTAAAAAAATATTTGAATACAGCCACATAAGCAAAACTATAGCGGCCTTTAACCATACGCACGAATAATAAAATGAGTAATTTATACTGGATGATGGCGACCAAGAAAAGCACAGCCAAAACAGCTACAGAAACAATTAGCATTAATCCCATAAATCCAATATCAAATATATAACTTAAAGTCTGTTAAAATCGTTTTCATCCTGAGGGCTTGAATAATCCGCATGTGACTTTTTGCGTCCACCCTCAAGGAATTCATCTAATTTATTTGCAACACTTTCATTCGCTTGTGAAAAATAACGTATGCCAATTGAAAAGCCGTTATTATCGACATGTATTTCGTTTGAAAAAGAATCTTTTAAATAAAAGTTGCCTTTTTGATACTGCTTCAAATCCTCTTTGTTTAAGTACTTCGAAGCAATTGAGCTAAACAATTTCCCTTCGTCCATTTTAGCTGCATCAGAAAAAATAAATTCGCCCATAAAGAACAAACCATCTACAAAATAATAGTTCTCCCTGGCCTTAGCTGAAAAAATTTCGGTATTATATCCAAATGTTTTGATTTCCACATTATTTTCAAGAGTTACCGAAAAACAATCAGGCTTTCCTTTACTTTTCAGCAACTGCTTTTGCCTAATAAAAAATGGCTGCTCAGCAAATTGAATACTTCGTTGAGAAGAATAGACAGGAAGCTGTTCCTGTTTCTCAAAAAACTTGATAAAATGAAAAACGGCATCATCCTTATAGCATGGAGAAAATGGACTGCGTCGGTTTTTATCCCTATGAAACTGCACAAATTCGTGGCTGTATTTACCTCGCAGCAACCTTACTAACATAAAATCAAGCCCTAGCATGAATTCTTTTCTTAAGTTCTAAAACAAATCTACATTAAAATTTGAAACCACCCAATTGTTTCTCGTCGAAATTACGAATAAAATGTGCTGCCTGAGCATTTTGCGAAGCACCAAAATGAATAAATATTTCCGCTGATTTCTTATAATCCTCAGAACGGTTCGCATCGAGCATCAAAAGATATCCCATAATAATGTATCCTGCCATTTCAACCAATCTGCGTGCATGAAAATCATAAAGTTCACTATCGCCTTTCTCTTGAACAAAAGCCACAACACTTTCGTATTCAGCAGTCATTGCAATCAGGGATTTGCGCAGAAACTCCAGCTCCGGTTTAATTTTTTGTTCTTCATATGCTTTGATCGCTTTCGCATAAGCGCCATTACCAACACCGCGAATTGCAGCAACAACCTGAAGCTGTGACGTCCCTTCATAAATGGTTGTAATTCGTGCATCACGGAAGATTCGCTCAATAGGAAAATCCTTCATAAAGCCTGTACCACCATGCACTTGCAAAGAATCATAGGCAATTTGATTGCTGTACTCACTGGAGAAAAGTTTGAGCAGAGGTGTAAAAATATCTGCCAGTCGCTGATAATGCTTTAGTTCCTTGCGTTCTTCGCTTTCCAACCTTCTTTCTTCCTGAATTGCAGTAATGGACTTATAGATATCAACAAAACGACTTGTTTCATAGAGCAGGCTTCGAATGGCATCAGTTTTAACGCGCATCATTGTAAGCATCTCATATACGGCAGGATACTTGATAATTGCTTTTCCAAACTGCTCCCTTTCTTTGGCATACTTTAAAGCTTCACGATATGCAGCTTCGGCAATTCCAACAGACTGTGCACCAACACCAAGACGTGCAGAGTTCATCAGCGCCATAACATATTTTATCAAGCCCATTTTGCGATCGCCAATTAATTTTGCAGGAGCATCATTAAATACGAGTTCGCAAGTAGGTGATCCTTTTATACCCAGTTTATTTTCAATACGACGAACAGTAACCGCCTGTTCAGCGCGATCATAAACGAAAAGTGATAAGCCACGGGCATCTTTTGTTCCTTCTTCTGATCGTGCCAGCACGAGAGAGACATCAGCATCGCCATTGGTGATAAAACGTTTCACACCATTTAGTAGCCAAGTATCGGTATCTTTATTGTAGGTCGCTTTAAGCTGCACACTCTGCAAATCCGAACCGGCATCGGGCTCTGTTAAATCCATTGCTGCCGTTGCGCCTTTATAAAAACGAGGTAAAAACTCATCCTTAATTTCCTCTGAAGCAAATTCATGGATGGTTTCGGCACAATCCTGCAGTCCCCAGATATTGGCAAAACCTGCATCAGAACGGGATACGATTTCCGCTGCCATCACATAAGGGACAATCGAAAAGTTCAATCCACCATATTTCCTGGGAAGCGACATCCCAATAAGTCCTGCATTTACGAGTGCATCATAATTTTCCTGCGTACCCCTTGCATAAATCACTTCATTATTCACAATCTTAGGCCCCTCGGCATCAACAGATTCTGCATTTGGATCAATTATTTCCGCACAAATTTCCCCAACAATTTCGAGGGTTTTGTCATAGCTGTCCAATGCGTCTTCATAATCTTGAGGAGCATAATCATGCACATCCTTATCTTGATAATTGCGTTCCTTCAGGTCTACAATTTTTTCCATCACGGGATGCTCGAGATGAAATTTCAGATTTTTATTATCGGTATAAAAATTCGCCATTGTTCAAAAACTTAATAATTCCTTACTTGGTATTTTTTTTGTAAAGCCTGATCATTTTTGGCAGTATTTCAGCCACATCGCCAATAATTGTATAGTCGGCAATATTATTAATCGGAGCATCAGGATCGTTATTGATAGAAATAATTTTCGAGGATTGATCCATACCTGCACGATGTTGTACAGCCCCCGAAATACCACAGGCAATATATAATTTAGGCCGAACGGTTACGCCTGTTTGACCAATTTGACGTTCATGCCCTACAAGACCCGCATCAACAGCAGCACGTGAAGCGCCTACTTCGCCACCAAGAAGCTCTGCTAATTCATACAGCAGATCAAAATTTTCTTTTGAGCCAACACCATAGCCACCTGCAATTACAATTTGCGAGGCTTTGATATTCACTTTTGGAGGTTCAATATGACGCTGCAAGATTTCTACAACAAAATCTTCGGTATTCAGAATGGAAGAGGCATCAATATTTTTTCGCTTGCCTTTATAACTCTCTGAAACAATTTCTTTTTTCATAACACCTTCCCTAACGGTTGCCATTTGTGGGCGTGTATCAGGGTTGATAATGGTTGCAATGATATTTCCGCCAAAAGCAGGGCGAATCTGATAAAGCAATTGGGGGTAAACTTTTCCTGCTTTTTTATCTTCATGTTCGCCAATCTGAAGACTTGTACAATCAGCTGTTAATCCACATTTTAATGCAGAAGCAATGCGTGGTCCCAAATCACGTCCAACGGAAGTAGCACCAAAAAGTGCAATCTCAGGCTTTTCTTTTTCAAAAACCGCCTTTACGATAGCTGCATGTGGCAATGTAGCATAGGGAAATAATCTTTTATCGTCAGCAATATGCAATACATCCACACCGAAAGGGAAAACATCGTTTGCAATCTCATCGAGGCCATCACCTAATGCAATTGCTTCCAGTTTTACTTTCAGTTCATCGGCTAATTTGCGCCCTTTAGTAAGAAGTTCGAGGCTAACATCAGCGACATGCCTTTCTTCCGTAATTTCACAATATACAAATACGTTATTCACTTTTTTCAAATTTAGGGTTAACAATTAGCCAATTACATGGCTGGCAATCAAATCTTTCATCAGGATATCGATATCCGCTTCACTATCTGTCAGCACCTGTGTTTCTTTGGCTTTAAAAACCACATTTTCAATTTTTTTAACCTTCGTAGGTGATCCTGAAAGGCCGAGTTTTTCAACATCTGCCTGAATATCTTCAACAGACCACTCCTGTATATTGAGATATGGTCGTTGATGACGTAATTCTGTATAATCTTTGGTTTCTTCTTGCAACTCAGAAACTGTTTTTGCATGTTTAAACTGCATCATTCTTTTTGCGTTTCTCGGACGACAAGGAGCAGCAGAACTATGCACAGTTACAGTAACAGGCAATGTTGATTTCACTACTTCAATACCACGTTCCAAACGACGCTTCACTGTAATCGAACCGGAATCTACTTCCACGAGTTCCTCTGCATATGTAATTTGAGGCATAGCCAATTTTTCGGCAGTCTGTGGACCAACCTGTGCTGTATCACCATCAATAGCCTGACGACCGGCAATCACAACATCAACATTTCCCAGTTTTTTTACTGCTAAAGCCAGTGTATATGACGTAGCGAGTGTATCGGAGCCTGCGAATTTCCTGTCTGTCACCAGATAGCCGCTATCAGCACCACGATACATGGACTCCCTGATAATTTCCGCAGCACGGAAAGGGCCCATTGTTATTATAATAACTTCAGATCCGGGAACCTGATCTTTTATTTGCAGTGCAAATTCAAGGGCATTCAAATCTTCCGGGTTAAAAATAGCGGGCAGAGCAGCCCTGTTTACAGTGCCATCAGCTTTCATGGCATCTTTGCCAACGTTTCTGGTATCAGGAACTTGTTTGGCGAGTACTACAATTTTTAAACTCATAAATATTAATCAAATAATTGCTTTCTATTCAAAATAATTTTCAGACCTGCAAAGATAGCAATTATTGCTTTGAAGCAAAGCCTATCTGAAGGCGGCTTTGAAATTCATAGAATCTTAACAATAACAAGGCTTTATAAGTTTTTTAACACAAATCTCAATCCTTCTATTTGTCGATTTCCTATACAATTCCTTCAGGATGGATGTAATTTTCTACATATAAAATTAGCTGAATTATAAAAAATATCATGAAATACTATGTGCTCCCCTCTTTCGGGAAGAGAAGATGCGTGGCTGGCTATCGAACAAAAGATTTAAAAAAAATTGCCTCCAATAAGACTGTATTTCATAGCTTTATAAATTGATTTCAGAAATAATAAAAAAAAACTTTGGTAATTCTAAAAAAGCTTCTACTTTTGCAGCCGCTTTCGGGCAATAGTTCTTATGCCGATGTAGCTCAGTTGGCCAGAGCAGCTGATTTGTAATCAGCTGGCCGGGGGTTCGAATCCCTCCATCGGCTCTCCTAAGGGGGAGATACCAGAGCGGTCAAATGGGGCAGACTGTAAATCTGTTGGCGAAGCCTTCGGAGGTTCGAATCCTCCTCTCCCCACAAAAGCACTACCAAAAGGTAGTGCTTTTTTTTGCGCAAAATTTTCCTAAAAGTCAAGCCCATATACCAGATTTTCATAGCCGTAACGCCATTACTAGCATAAGCAGCATTAGGAATAACAGTAGAGTTCCTATGGCATAAAAAAAGCTGCAAATAAAATATTCACAGCTTTTCAGGACTTATTTTTACTGATTAGTCTTCGATATCAAAAGGCGGGCAATCCTTGCAATCGAGGCTTCTATTATACATTTTCATAGCTCTGTAGCTCATTCCCATATTTGAAAAGCCACCGTCATGAAATAGGTTTTGCATCGTCACTTTCTTTGTAAGATCTGAGAACATGCTCACGCAATAATCGGCACATTCATCAGCGGTAGCATTTCCCAGTGGCGACATACGTTCTGTGAAATCCAGAAGGCCATCAAAACCTTTTACTCCACTACCTGCTGTTGTTGGAGTTGGCGATTGACTAATGGTATTTACGCGCACTTTTCGCTCGCGGCCATAAATATAACCAAAGCTCCGGGCAATTGATTCTAGGAGCGATTTAGCATCCGCCATATCATTATACCCATATAATGTTCTTTGTGCTGCAACATAAGACAAAGCCAAAACACTTCCCCACTGATTTATTGCATCAAGTTTATAAGCTGTCTGCAATAATTTATGAAAGGAGACTGCCGAAATATCCAGTGTTTTCGACAAATAGTTGTAATCAAGATCGCTATAAGACTTCTTTTTTCGAACATTTAGCGACATACCGATCGAATGGAGCACAAAATCAAACTTACCTCCAAAATGCTCCATGGCAGTTTGCACGACCATTTCGATATCTTTGATATTTGTAGCATCTGCCGGAACAACAGGGGCATCACATTTTTTTCCCAATTCTGAAATATTCCCAAAGCGAATAGCCGAAGGGGTATTTGTAAGAAGTATCTTTGCTCCTGCTTCTGTGGCTTTTTCTGCCACCTTCCAGGCAATTGATTTCTCGTCTAAGGCACCAAATATGATTCCTTTTTTTCCCTCTAATAAATTATACACCATAATATTATTTTTCTAGTAACTCTTTTGCTGCCGAGAGCGAATCGGGGGTTGCAGCCCCACTCATCATAAGTGCAATTTCTTCGGCACGTTCCAATTCATTTAAACACTTTATGCGGGAAATTGTTTTTGAATCGTCCGTTTCTTTATAGACTTTATAATGATGATTTGCTTTTGCAGCAACCTGCGGAAGATGCGTAATAACGAGCAATTGCTTCTTTTGGGATAGCTTTGCCATAATTGAGGCTGTTTTTGTGGCCGTATTCCCGGAAATACCGGTATCAATTTCATCAAAAATGAGGCTTTCTGCACTCTCTCTACCTGAAGCAATAGACTGCACGGCAAGCATAATACGGCTCATTTCCCCTCCCGATGCTATAATTGCCAGGTCATCAGGCTCCACGCCTTTATTTGCTGAAAACAAAAACAAGATATGATCTTGGCCATCAACACCCATTTCATTGTTTGATGAAACCTGAACAATAAAGCGCACATCAGGCATTCCCAGTGCTTTTAATATATTCACCATTTCAGCGGCAAGTAAAGGGGCTTTATTTTTTCTGCTTAAGGATAGTCGTTCAGCATTGGATTTCAAAATCTTATAGGCTTCAGCAACTTCCTTCTCAAGCCGGTTTATCTGAGCGCCCATCGAACTAAATTCCAGAAGCTGATCACTTAAGGATGAGTGCATTTCAATGAGTTCGCTGACGCTTTGTTTTTTATGCTTAAACATCAACTTTTGAATCAGGTCAAGCCTTTCGCTTATCTCTGTACTTCGCTGCTCATCAATTTCTGTATTTTCTGCGATATCGAGCGATTCTTCAGCGATATCATTCAACTCGATCAACAGACTTGCCAAGCGCTGATTTAGGTCTCCGAGATTTTCACTTAAATCGGAAATACGTTCCAATTGGCGAATATGTTCCGACAATAAACCGGAAATTCCCTCATCTTTTTCAAGCACCTCAAAATGCAAGTTCCCTAGAATTTGCCTGATCTCCCCTGCCCTTTGCAAGATTGCCAGTTCTTGTTCAAGGTGCTCATCCTTATCCGCCACCAAATTTGCTTTATCCAACTCATCAAAAAGAAACTGCAAGTAATCCTGATCGCTTCGCGCTTTTGCTTCTTTTTCCCGCATCGCCTTTAATGCTTCTTTCAGTTGCAGATACTTAGAGTAAGTACTTGAATAATCACTTAATAAATTTTGATTTCCGGCAAATGAGTCTAACACAGAACATTGAAAACCATAATCTTTAAGCAATAAAAGCTGATGTTGGCTATGCACATGGATCAATGGCTCGGTAAATTGCTTTAACTGGCCTACAGTTACAGGTGTATCATTGATAAAAGCGCGTGATTTTCCTGTAGTGGATATTTCCCTTCGAATCACAAAGGGATATTCCTCATCGAGTCCGTATTTTTCGAAAAGCTGTGTAAAAATCTTTGGATCACCCTCAAACCATGCCTCAACGATACACTTTTTTTGTGCATCCATCAGCATTCGCATCTCTGCCCTTTTGCCCATAATCAACGAAAGGGCACCAATAATGATAGACTTTCCTGCGCCTGTTTCTCCGGTTATTACTGAAAAACCTTTCTCAAAACTGAATTCTAGCTCCTTGATCAGGGTAAAATTCTGCACAAAGAGTTTTGTCAGCATAATAAAGAATATTAAGGAATTTACTAATTGGTCGTTATTTTTTGATACTTACTGCTGTTTGCAGGATCTATTTCCTTCAGTAAATTTACTACTTCCGGCTTTTCCATTGCATTGGCACCGGAAAAAATATTAATAATTTCATCCCTTTTTGTATCAAGAATCAGTTGGGTAAGGAAAAGCCCTGGACGTTCTTTATTTGCCTGTTCGATCAATTTAAGGCTTTCAGAAACATTTGCACGCCCGGTTTCTATATTATCAAACATCAAATCAAGCCCCTGACGATGATATTTATACAAAAATTCCCGAAGAGGCGCATATGAACTATTGGTCAGATTTTCGAGCAACCAATATCTATTTTTCGTACTTTCATAGGCTTTCCATCCTGTTTCGGCAGCATTTTGAGCAGCATTTACAATTGATTGTGCTTTTTCATAAAATGGTGTTCCCCCAAATTTTTGGAAGCTATCGAAATCAAGGCCAAGGAAGATATAAGTATAGAAAGCAAGCGTACTGGTCAGATTTGATGTGAAAGTAGTTTCATTAAACTCGAGTGGCTCAAATTCAGAATAACTAAATTGAAAGTCACGATCGATATAATTAAACATTACGGAATTATAATTCGATTTGAATACAGGTCTGCGAAGAACCAGATTTAAGGTTGCCTTAAACTCATCGGTAGAAATCCGCTCTGTAATATTGATCAGGATGGTACATTCGATGCGTTCTTCAACCTTAAAAGAATATGGCGACCATTTCCGATTATTCATAAATTCATAGATGGATGTTTGCAATGTTCTGAACACCTCTTTTTCAGAACCTTCCACTTGTCTTGCACTAACAGAAACCTGACAATTAATTTCCTGTGCAAGAATATTCAGGCTAAAAGCACTCAGTAGGACAAATAAGAATAACTTCAGTTTCATAATCTTCGTTTTAATCTGCAAACAAATTTTCCTTAATGATTGATTAGGCATTCATAAGATCTGCAAGCGCATTGAGAATATCTATCGCCACTTCTTTTTTTGATTTCAGAGGCAGGTCTTCTGCTCTTCCGTCGCGGTATATGAGTTGCACTTTATTGGTATCCACATGAAAGCCGGCACCCTTTTCATTCAGGGAATTAAGAACGATCATATTACAATTTTTTGTCGCCAATTTTTCTTTGGCATTCGTCTGCTCATTTTCTGTTTCCAGAGCAAAACCTACAAGGAGTTGTTCCTTTGTTTTTAAGCCTCCCAGGGATTTCAGGATATCTTTAGTTGGTTTTAGGCCAATTTTCATCCCATTCTCTAACAAAGCTCCCTTTTTTATTTTCTGGAGAGCCGGTGCTTCGGGGGTAAAATCAGCTACAGCAGCAGAAAGAATAGCTGCATTACAATCCGGGAATGCTTTTAGGCATTGTTCATACATTTCTTGAGCTGTTGTAACATCTATTCGCTCAATCGATGGATGTTGAACGGAAAGATGCACCGGACCAGCCACTAAACACACTTTGGCCCCCATTTGAGCAGCAGTCTCTGCGAGTGCAAAGCCCATTTTCCCTGAAGAATAATTTCCGATAAACCGCACAGGATCAATCGATTCATAGGTAGGGCCTGCGGTAATAAGTATCTTTTGTCCTTTAAGCTTCAGCTCATTGAAAAAAAAACCTCTGATTAGCTCAAAGATACGCTCAGGCTCTTCGAGGCGACCCGCGCCACAGAGGCCGCTCGCTAAAGCTCCCGAAGCAGGTTCAATCATCTGATTTCCCCTGTCAATCAATATTTTAATATTATTTTGTGTTGCAGGATGCTGGAACATATCAACATCCATAGCAGGAGCAAAAAACACAGGACAACGAGCAGCGAGAACAGTTGCCAATAAAAGGTTATCTGCCCTACCGCAAGCCATAGCGCTCAATGTATTTGCCGAAGCGGGTGCAATCAAAAATAAATCGGCCCAATACCCTAAATCAATATGGCTATTCCAGCTACCATCCACTTTATCAAAAGGTTGTGTAAGCACAGCTTCTTCAGATAGAGTAGAAAATGTTAAAGGCGTGACAAAATCATGGGCAGCAGGAGTCATAAGAATACGAACCGAAGCCCCTTCTTTTTTCAGTAACCTGACCAAAAGGGGGATTTTATAGGCTGCAATACTCGCAGTAATGCCGATTAGAATTTTTTTCCCTTTCAACAACATGGATTAGGATTAAAATCCGTCTGTACTGGTTTCTTTATGAGGATTCCTATAATAAATATCATTATTCAGGAATTCCTGCACGCTTAGGAGTGTTGGTTTTGGAAGACGCTCATAGAAACGTGCAATTTCGATTTGCTCCCTATTTTCAAAAACTTCTTCAAGATTATCGCTTGGCGAGGTAAATTCTTCAATTTTTTGCTGGAGTTCTTTTTTGATATCCTGCGAAATTTGATTGGCACGTTTCGATAAGATAGCAATGGTTTCATAAAGGTTTTCTGTTCCTTCATTAAAATCAGCCATTTTGCGTGTCACAGCCTCGCTGTCCGTTCTAATTTTTTTATAATCCATGAATTTATAATAATTAATTAATTATCAATAATATATCTTCAGCTTTTTTGTTCATATCATCGGCTTTTTCCCTCATTTCGCTCTCCGGGAACAAAGCGACAAAATCATTGTATGAATCCAATGCCTTTTGATAACGCTCTTTTCGCTTTACGCGTATACTTTTTTCAGCAAAATTATAATAGGCTTCAATAATATGGAAAAGGGCAACTTCTTTGAATTGTGTATCAGGATAATCCTTAATAAGATTTTCAAAACACACAATTGCAGCCCTATAGTCTCCCATTTTCAAATACAATCCTGCAATTTCATAGGCTTTAAGTTCTAGTTTATCGCGCATTTCATCGATTAAAAAATTGCATTCAGGAACCCTGTCGCTGTTTGGATATTTATTTATAAACTGCTGAAAATCTTTGATTGCTTCGTATGTACTGCTTTGATCGAGGCTGTATCGGGGCGATTCTTTATAGGTACAATAAGCCGCCAAATACAAGCATTCTTCAGCATGTTCTGAATTTGGATAGCTTTTTGCAAAGCGCTTGAAATAATAACTGGCCATCATATAATCCTTAAGCTCATAATAACTATAAGAATAATAGTAAAAGACATTTTCAGCACGTGAAGTACCACGAAAAACTGCCACTAATTGTTCAAGCAATTGAAGCGCACGGTTATAATCTCCTTTATTGAAATAGGAAACAGCTGTTTCATACTTCAGCTCGTTATCCGAACTTTTAAGTAGTTTTTGATGTTTAGAACAAGAGGTAAACACCAGTAAAACAGCAAAATACAATACAAATAGCCGACTTTTTAACATGCTGCAAAATTAAGATAAATAAACGAATTAAAAAACGCCACAATCCTTAAATTATTATAACTGATGCATTTCTAATAAAATTTAAGGACAAAAACGATTCGGAAGCCTCTTCAATTAGAAAGAATTCATAAAGAATACGATATTTATATACCTGATTATCTGCTTATTAATTATTTCTCGGGTATAGAGCAAAATTATTTTTTTGGCGTATTTGCACTAATGCCATAGCTTTGCATTTTACTATTGTTTTAATTCTAAAGGCAAATATTCATGGATATATTTGATAAGATAGACAGAAACCCCGGCCCCTTGGGCATTTGGGGTGATTATGCATTCGGGTATTTTATGTTTCCACGTTTGGAAGGTGAAATCGCGAATAAAATGATGTTTAATGGCAAAGAACGCCTGTGTTGGAGCCTGAACAACTATTTAGGCTTAGGCAATCAGCCGGCAGTAAGGAAAGCCGATTCGGAAGGCACAGATAAATATGGCCTTGCTTATCCGATGGGAGCTCGTATGATGTCGGGACACACAAGATTGCACGAGCAATTGGAGCGTGAACTCGCTGAATTCGAGAAAAAAGAAGATGCTTTCCTTCTAAACTATGGTTATCAGGGTATGCTTAGTATTATTGATGCTATTACAGACCGAAAGGATGTTATCGTTTATGATTCTGAAGCACATGCTTGTATTATTGATGGCGTTCGCTTGCATATGGGCAAACGTTTTGTTTATCCACATAATAATATAGAGAATCTGGAGAAAGAACTCGTTCGCGCCAAAAAACTTACCGATGAAACCGGCGGTGGCATCCTTGTGATTACCGAAGGCGTTTATGGTATGTCCGGTGATCTGGGAAAACTCAAAGAAATTGCTGCACTTAAAGAAAAATATAATTTCAGACTATTAGTAGACGATGCCCATGGATTTGGAACAATGGGTGCAAGCGGTGCAGGTACAGGGGAACATTTAGATGCCCAAGACGATATTGACCTCTATTTTGGCACATTTGCCAAAGCAATGGCCGGGATTGGTGCTTTTGTTGCCGGCGACAAAAAAGTTATTGACTTTCTGCGATTTAATATGCGTTCGCAAACCTTCGCCAAAAGTTTGCCAATGCCTATGGTTTATGGTTCTTTGAAGCGCCTTGATATGCTGCGTAACGAACCTGAGCACAAAGAAAAACTTTGGACGATTGTCAACGCCCTTCAAAAAGGATTAAAAGATGAAGGCTTTAATATTGGCAACACCCAATCTCCCGTAACACCTGTGATGTTGAACGGAGAAGTAAAAGAGGCCATTAATCTTACTTTCGACCTACGCGAGAATTATAACCTTTTCTGCTCTATTGTTGTGTATCCGGTTGTTCCCAAAGGGGTAATTTTACTCAGGCTTATTCCCACAGCAATGCATACGCTCGAAGATGTCGAATATACTATTGACTGTTTCAGCAAAATTAAAGGAAAGCTCGACGACAAAACTTATCTGAATCAAGAATTAGTGAAGTGGGAGTAAAATATAAAGAGCTAATAATTAGTGCTTTATATTTAATTACAAGATTGTCATTCCATTTAATAAATAATACTTTTACAGCCCGGTCAATATTCGGGCTGTTTTTTTTGTCTTAAAGCCTAAATTAATTTTCTAATTTTGCAGGCAATGAAAATGCTAAAAGATAGACGGAACAACTTTAAAGAAATATTTGGATATGGACCATTGTCCATTATTCTATCAATTCTTGGCATTCCATCCATTCTATCCTTAGCATCTGATATCTCAGGGCAGCAAGGCAAACAATCTTCCATAGGATTATTTTTCAGAAAATTACGCCTTCTTCGAAGAATTAAAAAAACAAAAAGAAAGAAAGCCCGTGAAAAACGAAAAGCAGAAAAACGCTTTAAAAGACGCAGACGATGGAAGATCATTCGATTAATTTATAAAAAAACAATTGAAAAATATTTTCAGCCCGACAAATCTGAAATGGAAAGACGTCGTGCCTGGAAAGAAGAAAAACGCTGGATTAGGGAAGAATACAAATGGAATAGGAGAAAGCGTTACCGTTTAATACGTTTTATTATCAAAAGAAATTTCAGGAAACTTTTTGAGCCCAAAGGCGAAGACGACATCAAAAAGGCACAGTTAAGGGCGATGTCGCGTGCACAAAGGAGGAAAAGGCTGCTTCGTCTGACCCGGTTTGTGATAAAAAAGCGCATACAATATACCATCATCTACCTGAAAAACTTTCCGAATCAACCGATCCGTCCGGCGCATCAATTATTTGTCACGAGCAAATTATCAAAGGATCAATTTCTTGTAATTGTTTTAAATTCTACGGCCTATTTTATTCTGGCCTATTTAATTATGTATATGCTGAGTCAAATGACTACCGCTTTAATCGGCTTACATTTTGACTATCAGACTATTTTCTATTACTATAAGCTCTATTTTAATATTGTTACTTCTCAATGGAGTGCAGATTCTGTAAAAATACTCTTTAGCATGCCTTCGCTTGTGAGTATATTCCTCGCTGTTATCTTACTGATCTTTTATAATTGGGTGCAAAATGAAAACGGCACTTTAAAAATGCTTGTTTTATGGATGGTTTTTTATGGCATTACATACTTTTTTGGGTCTCTATTAATCGGTTCCATACTTGATCAAGGATTTGGTTATGTTGCTATGTATCTGTATTATATGGATACAGAACGCATGACAATAGTATTCTTTACGGTATTTATGTTGCTTGTCGGCGGAGTAATTCTCACAAAATCATTTATGATATGCGCCAACAGCTACTTTAATGACCTCTCAGAGCATAATCGTCCGGCTTTTATGATTGCACACGTGCTTTTGCCCTATTTATTAGGAACAGGCATTATCTTGCTAACTAAATTACCGGAAATATCTGCTTATGAGACTTTTATATTACTCTCGGGCATTCTAGTCATCCTACCTGTGATGGCAACTTTTAAAACTTATAACGAACTTTACTTTGATCTCGAGCCCAGAAAAATCAGTTTATCCTCAATAGCTGTTGTGCTCTCAATCATATTATTTGCAGCATTTCGTATTGTTTTCAGTTTCGATATCCTTCGTATCGGCTAAAAAAATAGCCCTGAGAACAGGGCTATAAATCATTTCATCGTTTTTTAATACCTTCCAAAAATCATATAGACTATTTGATTCCTAAAGACTTTCTTATTTTTTGGGGCACTGCATCTTTATGCACCATAATGGCCACGGTATTAAGCCTTACATAGGCTTCAGACATATATAAGTAGCCCTCATAGTCATTGGAAGTATTCCAAGAATTTTTCGTTTTATAAAAATTTGTTCCATTTTGGTCCTTCGAAAATCCTGTGAGATGCATCAGGTGATCATCGGTTGTTTGATAATTGTCGAAATGCTGTTGGCGCAATTCCGGACTTACTTCCATTTCCGTCACAACAGTTTCAAAACTATATAATTCTTTATTGCGTTCTTTATTTGTTAGTGTTTCCCAACGGGCTCGTTCACTATCATCCATATTTAATGGGACCAGGTCAGGCAGCAATGCCAAGCCGTTTCTGTAAGAAAAGCCTTTATCACTAACATCTCCATCCCAGCAAACTGTATATCCCTTTTCAAAAGCAGAATGCATGATTTCCATTAAATCTTCAAGATTTACATTATAATATAGGGCATCGCTCCAGTTATCAGGGATTTCGAGAAGGATTTTTTCGTTATAAGGTTTGTATTGATAAGAAGTAAACTCAACATAATCATCAGGATTAAAATCCACAGCTTCTTTATAGGATACAGGTGTATAATCCACATTATCAATGGTAAATGATGTAGGGATTTTTCCAAGATAAGCATCCATAATCCCCTGAAAAGCATCGAACCAAACCGGACTTAATTTTCTGTTCCTGTTTTTTATCACAGCATCGAGATAAGCTTTTGCAACAGCATCCATTTCTCCGTGGATATGTTGCTCCTCTCCGATCGTTTTCCCGTCAAACACTTCTTCCGGCACAAATCCATTGGCACGAATTACATCCATCACATCATGTGCTTGACCTCCAGGACCAAAATTTGCCTGCCCATGATAGCGCACATACAAAGCCGCTTTTTGCGGATATGCCATTCGCACAAAATACATCTCAGACAAATCTAGTGTTTGTCCACTTTCTTTAAGAATTTCGGCTTCAACAAAACTTGTTGCAGCGAAACTCCAACAAGTACCTGAGCTCGCCTGATCCTTGACAGAAGTTACCGGGATATCCACTTGATTTTCAAGAATATATACCCCAACACTATCTACTTGAGCAGATAATTGGCCTACAAAAAACAGCAAACAGCAGGCAAAAACGACCTTTAAATAATTTGATTTCATATAGCTTTAAAATTTTATTAAGAAATTTCCAAACAATTTTGCACTTCAAACCTTATACAGCTACTATAAATGCAAAATATTTTTCGCAAAAGTAATTAAATAACTAAATTTGTTCCTAAACTTAAAACTATGTATTCTACAGAAACCATCCTATTTGCATTTTCGCTGACTCTTTTTGCAGGTTTATCTACTGGTATCGGCAGTGGCATAGCTTTTTTCACAAAACAAACGAATACACGTTTTTTAAGTATGGCTTTAGGCTTTAGTGCCGGTGTAATGCTTTATGTTTCTTTTGTGGAAATATTTCCAAAAGCACGCGATGTGCTTATTGGGACAGACGAAATCCCACAATTTGGCGAACAATTAGGAACCTGGCTTACTGTACTTTCGTTTTTTGGAGGTGTATTGTTTATCGCAATTATCGACAAATTAATCCCTGAGGCAGAAAACCCCCATGAAGTGCATCTTGTTGAAGAATTGGAAAATCCCAAGAAAAATAATCCGGCTTTGATGAAAATGGGCTTATTTACAGCTCTTGCCATTGCCATACATAATTTCCCTGAAGGATTGGCAACCTTTACTGCAGCCCTTTCTGATCCGGCTTTAGGGATTCCAATTGCCGTTGCCATAGCGATCCATAACATTCCGGAAGGTATTGCCGTGAGTATTCCGGTATATTATGCGACAGGAAACCGCAAAAAAGCGTTTTGGCTGTCTTTTATGTCAGGAATTGCAGAACCTGTAGGTGCCATTGTAGGCTTTTTATTATTGATGCCGGTGCTGCATGAGCATCCTTATATTATGGGAATCATTTTTGCTGCGGTTGCAGGTATTATGGTCTTTATTTCTTTGGATGAACTTCTTCCAACAGCAGAAAAATATGGTGAGCATCATCTCTCAATTTACGGATTGATCGCAGGCATGGGCGTTATGGCCATAAGCTTATTGATGTTCATTTAGCGATTAATCTAGTTTCTCTCCATTATAACTATAGAAAGCTCATTCACAAAAGCAAATACTAAGCTTTTGTTTTGCAGGAATAGACACTTGCCCTGAGACATAAAATACTGCTAAAATCTTCAATTCCGGCAAGAAATTGATTGAATGCATAAAAAGGCATCTCTGGATTTTTCTTGCGGAAGGGCGCTCTGAAACTACACTTATCCCCCAATCGAAGCTTTGATAATCTAAGGAGAACAATAAAGGAAAAGCTGACCAAAAAAACATTTAACCTGAATAATTCACAAAATATTCAGATTAACATATTAAGGCTAAAACCTCTAATTTTTATCCATTCCAAAATACAACTTAAACAACTGAATTAAAGGATATAAACACCACTATCCAACCTAATTGGCATAATGCTTAAAGCGCAGTTAAACTGAGTGAAGCAAACTTTGAGTATTTTTTATACTTTTGTCTTCTAAATCTATAGGCTATGGCCGAAAGAGAAGGTGTTAATTAGTTGTGGATAAACATAATTTGGATGTTTAAACAAAAATTATGTAACTTGTGCCACTATTTTTGACAGAAATTATTCTAAATAAATCATAATGATATGAAAGGTAAAAATCTACTATTCAGTATTTTAGCATTTTTATTAGGCTTCAGCACACTAACCTTTGCTGCTCCTACCTATCAAAATGCCCCACAAAATGACGGGGATGGAGATAGTCAGATTGAGAAAATGAACAGGACTGAAGCTTATTACGATATGCTTCGCCTAAATAAAAAGACCGGAACAATTAATCCGGCAGATGTGGTCAGAGCCAGTCAACAGGCCGACAAACTGTTTAAAAGCAGTGCCGCTATGGATCTAAACTGGGAAAGTATGGGGCCTGATAATGTAGGCGGCCGCACACGTGCTCTTTTGTTTGACAATCAAGATAGTGATGCTGTCACTATTATTGCTGCCGGAGTAACTGGTGGTATTTGGAAGTCAACAAATTTGGGGCTTACCTGGCATAAATCCAATGTGAATAATTCGTGTCTGTTTGTTAGCTGCATGATACAGCATGAGAACGGAACTATTTACGCCGGAACAGGTGATGGATTTGATGGAAGCTTTTATGGAACAGGGATTTATAAATCAACCGACCGTGAAAATTTTTCCGTTATTGAAAGCACTATCCCTGATGTAACTTCTGAAGATAAAGATTGGGCATTTATTTATAAGCTGGCCCTACAAAACAATCGCCTTCTTGCAGCTACTAATACAGGTCTAAAGTACACAGATAATGATGGCGGTGAATGGAATACTGCTGTTTATATCGATTCCTTAGGAAACTCTATTGAGCTAACTGGCGTTTGTACTGAAGTTGAAACTTCAACTGACGGATTGATTGCAGCTGTTATTGATAATAAAGTATATACTACTTTAAGTGACATAAACAGTTTTCAATTGCAATCAAGCATGGAAGAAGTGAATGACACTACAATTTATAATCCGGAAAAACTTCCTTTCAAAAATGTTGGTCGCGTTGAATTAGCGATCAGCGAATCCGATCCAAATGTATTATATGCTGCTATGGCAAAAATAGGTGTTGGAACAATGTTGGGTGTTTACAAATCGAAGGACAAAGGAGCTACTTGGAAAATTATTCTTCCTGACAATACTTCATTTGAAGTATATCAAGGTGCCGGACTCCATGCAAATACTATTGAAGTATTTCCAAACAATCCAAACAAAGTATGTGTTGGTGGAGCAAACCTTTGGGTAGGTATTGAAAGTGACGAAATGGGTATTTATGATTGGGGAACACAGCCTTACACATCAGGAGCAGGGCTAACAATCCCTTTCTATGTGCATAATATGCACCACGAATATGCATTCCGCCCTGGTCATCCGGAAACTATGATTATTGCTTCTGACGGTGGAGTTAGTATCACAACCGATAACTTATCTACTTTCAGGAATATCATGAAAAATTACAGTACTACACAGTGTAATAGCGTCGCCTATAACCAATTTGGCAAAGTTATGACCGGTACAATGAACAACGGAACACAATATATTGGTGATGGCACAAATGGCCCAACATACGGACGTGAAGTATGGACCGGTGGAGCCAATAATTCAGGCATAGGAGGTTATACAGAAATCTCAATGATTAATAGTAACGTAATGTTCCTGACAAACCCGGGAGAAACGCAAATACTCTTTAGAAGAACAGAAGATAAAGGTTACTCATTTGCCAATGAGTTTATCCCTGAGTCAATGAGTTCTACTTTAAATGTGCAACCATTTGTTATGTGGGAATCATTTAATGATGAGTTAAGTGGTGACTCAGTAACTTATCGCGCTACTGAAGATCTAGAAATGGGAACAACCGTTTGGGTTCCAAGTAATAATTACGACTATCCTTTCCCATACGAATTACCGGTAAGTTTGCTTGCAGGAGATACTTTGGTTGTTCAGGATATAGTTCAGAATATTTTCATTATTGCTATTCGTAATCAAATCTTTATGACACGTATGGCATTAGATTTCACTCAAATGCCTGATTGGTGGTCGATTGCAGATGCCAAAGGTTTCCCAAGCAGTATTTCAATTAGTAAAGATGGAAATTATGCTTATGTTGGACTTGAGTCCGGTGAATTAATTCGTGTTGGTAATCTACGTTATGCGACTTCCTATGAAACAGCTGATAAGGAAAGCCCTTATTGTGTTGTTTCTTCTGCAACTATATTTGAAGCCGAAAATCAAGCTGTTACATCCATCGCTCTTGACCCTCAAAATAATGAGCATTTAATCGTTACATTGGGGAACTATGGTGAGGAAAATTACGTTTATGAAACATTTACTGCTATTGAAGAAACTCCAGATTTCGTTTCAATTCAGGGAAATCTTCCTAAAGCACCTGTTTATTCTTCAATCATCGAAATGAATGCTTCCAACAAAATTATCCTTGGAACAGAATTCGGTATCTATTCTTCTGAAAACGCTGGGGAATGGGTTTATGAAGGTGGCGAGATGGGAAAAGTGCCAGTTACTATGTTGCGTCAACAACTTATGTCTAAATCCGGCTTTACTTATATGACCGGTGATGTTGCCGAACCTGAAATTTACTATCCTGGCATTACAAACACAGGTGCAATTTATGCTTCAACCTTTGGACGCGGCATTTGGCAAGCACAAAATTTTGTCGGTATTGATGAATTCACAACTGATAAGCTTGGCGCTGAAATGCAATTAAAAGTATTCCCGAACCCTGTTCAAAATGATGCACAAATTGAAGTTGAGCTGATCAGCAAACAAAATGTTACAGCTTATGTATTCGACTTTAGCGGCAGAATGATTCAAGTGTATAACCTTGGCACATTAAATAGTGGCAAACAATTAATCCAACTTGAAACAAGCCAACTGAATACAGGAACATATTTTATCAGGCTGCAAGCCGGCAATGAAACAGCAAACGGATCATTTATCAAAGTAGATTAATAACGAAAAACTAAAATTCATATACTATGAAAAAAATATTTACGGCCGTATTCGTCTTACTTGCCATGGTTATGACAGCCCAGGTAAGAGTATATACTCCGGAACTCAATACTCCTACAAATGGAGATGACGAACAAAATCCGGATGTTGCCATGAGTTGGCATAGCGTAAGCAATATTAATCCGGTTAATTACAAGATTCAATATGCTAAAAATGAAGACTTTTCAGATGCTAATTCAGCTATGGTTGAAATCATTACCGGATATGCTCCAAAACTCTTAGACTTTGGAACTACCTATTTTTGGAGAGTCAAAGCATATGATGCTGTAACAATGGATTCTACTGATTGGTCAGAAGTATATAGTTTCACTGTTTTTGATCAAATTAGCCTGAATAAACCAAGCAATAATTCCAAAGACGAAGAGCCTGTTCTTAAACTGAGCTGGAAAAACTCTTTCGGAGGCGTTAGCATTTCCGGGATTAGCAGTTATGAGTATTGGTTAGATATCAATGAAGATTTCTCCAGCCCATATGCTGTAAAAAGAATTGTTCCGATTGATTCCAATATTGTAACAACCCCTCCTCTTCGCTTTGGGGAAAAATACTACTGGCAGGTTCGTGCGATCCATGAAAATGATATTTCAGAATGGTCAGATGTTCGGAATTTAACCATTATTGATGAAGTTGAATTGGATAAGCCAAAAAATAATGAAAGTGATATTCAACTTGATGAAGAATTCTCCGTTAAAACTCTTGATGGGGTTCTTAAGTATGAAGTACAATATGATGTTTCTGAAGATTTTACAGAACCATTTAAAGTAATGCCACTGGATTCTGGTGCATCTAAAGTGTATACTACATTAAATAATGTGATTTTCGGAAAAACTTATTATTGGAGAGCTCGTGCGATTCATCAAACAGACACTTCAGGCTGGTCTGAGGTTCGTAAGGTGAGCACAATTGAAGCTCCGGTTCTTGTTGGCCCCGAAAATGGTGTTGACAGTATGCCTCGCCAACCTATTCTTGAATGGGAAGAAATGACAGGTATCTCCAAAATCCAATTAGAGTATGCTAAGAACGCAGACTTTACTGAAGATTTATTTGAAGACCTTATTGTGGGCACTCGTTTTACTTATCCTATTTTATATGCTTTGGATCTGAATACAGAGTACTTCTGGAGAGTTCGCGCGATTAAGGAAACCGACTCGTCGGAATGGAGTAATACTTGGAGCTTCACTACTTTAGAAGGAGTTGGTATCGAAGAAAATGCACTCAGTGGTGTAAGCACATATCCAAACCCTGTTAAAGATCAGTTAAACGTTAAATTTGTTTCAAGTGTTCAGGCTTCAGCCGAGATCACAATATTTGATCTTTTTGGTAAAAAGCAATTAACACAAGATGTAGATATCCACTCAGGCTCAAATATCTTGAATATGGAGGTTGAAAATTTAAGCAATGGAATCTATATGATGAACATTAAAGGAGAGAATATTAATCTTACTCAAAAGATTATCATCAATAAATAAGCGCACAAAACCCTTAAAAAGGCTGCTTTCCATTTCGGAAGCAGCCTTTTTTTTTGCCTACTGAATCGCGCATTTGGTGATTAGACTCATAAAATTATCAGAAAATCACAAAGGAAACAGGCGTTTTTTGCCTTAGATCATCCATATACAAAATCATGGGTGTATAGTGTGGATTACTAAGGTTCCTGTCGAATTGGGATTAAGTGACTATCAGAATGCCTTAGTAAAAAAATCATAAGCCTCTTATGGTGAATTGATTTTAGTCGCTTTAAATGACAGGATTTCCCCAACCAGCTTTTTGCTACTGAGTTTCTGCCTCTGCCATCAGAATACAAAACAGTTATTCGATGGATGCTTTTGTTGAGATGCAAGAAGAGTCCGTGAAAAGTCAGATCCGAAGCAAAGTTGAGAAGGATCACTGCATGTGCCATGCTTGATAAGATGTTTTAAAATTCAGGAAATCAGGCGTAAATAAGCATCCCAATATTATAGACCATAAAAGCAAATAACCAAGCCACTACTGTGGTATACACTAATGAAAAAACACCCCATTTATAGCTCCCTGATTCCTTAATAATCACCATCAAAGTAGCAATACACGGAAAATACAAGAGTACAAAAACCATAAAAGACATTGCTACAACAGGATTAAATACAAATTCGCCCTGATTTGGGCCTTCCGTATATTTCTGTGTTTGTATCTTATTAATCAAGCTATTATCGGCAGTATTCCTGCGGGATGGCCCTTGCTGATAGAGCACGCCCAAAGTACTCACAATAATCTCTTTTGCAGCCACTCCGGCAATAATACTCACAGTCATTTTCCAATCGAAACCTAAAGGTGCCAAAACAGGCTGAACGGTTTTCCCTAAAGTGCCTATATAGGAATTCTCCTGATGTTCAACAGATTTCTCCGCCTCTAGCATCCCAAGTTGATAGTTATATTCACTATTTAATTTCTGAAGTACAATAGAATCAGATTCTTGTGCGGACAATTGAACTGAACTTAGGTACTCTTGCTCAATATTCTGTTTCTTTTGAAGATACGTTTCATTAAGCTCTTGATTTACAGGGAAATATCCCAAAGCCCATATAATGATGGATGCAATGAGAATGACGCCTCCAATTTTACGCAAATACTGCCAGGCTTTTTCCCACATATGTTTTGTAATGCTACGCAATGTAGGAATTCGATATGGGGGTAGCTCCATTACAAAAGGAACATCCTCTCGTTTAAAAACAGTTTTTTTAAGAATAATGGCGGCAAGAATAGCAACAGCAATACCGGTAAAATAAATGAGAAACAAAATAGTTCCCTGACTATTTGGGAAAAACGCACTAATAAATAGGATGTAAATAGGCAATCTGGCGCTACAACTGATAAAAGGATTAATCAACATGGTAATCATACGATCGTTCCTATTTTCGAGAATCCGAGTAGACATAATTGCCGGCACAGTACAGCCAAAGCCCATAATTAGTGGAATAAACGACTTTCCATGCAAACCAATTTTGTGCATTAGCTTGTCCATAATAAAGACCGCTCTGGCCATATAACCGGTATCCTCCATCAGGGAGATGAAGAAAAAGAGGATTAGGATATTGGGTAAAAACACAATCACCCCTCCTATGCCACCCAAAACACCATCAATCAATAAATCCTTGAGCATTCCGGCCTGCATTGTATGCATCAAGCTTTCTGACAGAAAAGAAATACCATTTTCAATCCATTGCATTGGGTATTTACCAACAGAAAAAGTGGTTTCGAACATAAACCATAGAAAGCCAAAAAACAAGGGCAATCCAAAAAGCTTATGCGTTAAAAAAGTATCAACAATTTCACTCTTGCGCCGGCGGGCATACAAACCAGGCTGTACAGTTTCTTTAAGAGCACCATTAATAAAGCCATACTTTGCATCAGTAATAAGGGTTTCTGCAGTTTCCCTGCGATTTTTTAGAATTCGCTCCTGTTGTCGGGCAACACACCTAAAAATCTCTTTATGATTTTTGCATTGTTCATTGATTCTTTTTTCTTCCTCTTGATCGTTTTCTAAAAGTTTAATGGCAATAAAGCGTGAAGAAACACGATCGGTAAGTTCACTATTATAGGATACCTTTATCTTATGCTGAATACTGCTAATGGCTTTTTCTATGAGTGGGCCATAGGATATATGTATATGCCTTCGTGTTGGTTCATTGTCCTCAAATACACGAATAATTGTTTCAAAAAGCTCTTCAATGCCTCTACCTTTCGATGCAACCGTAGGTACCATTGGAATTCCCATCATATTTCCAAGAGCCTTATAATCAATCTTATCCCCACGTTTTTGCAGTTCGTCAAACATATTCAGGGCTACAACAACCCGAATATCCATATCAATAAGCTGGGTTGTGAGGTAGGTATTACGCTCCAGATTTCCGGCATCAATAATATTGACAACAATATCAGGAATTTCTTCGAGTATATAATTACGTACATAAAGCTCTTCCGGGGTATAAGATGTAATAGAGTAAGTCCCCGGTAGGTCAACTACATTGATGAGATAATCGTTAAATCGAAAGCGTGCTGTTTTCGCATCGACGGTAACACCACTATAATTACCAACACGCTCTCGCGATCCGGAAGCCAGATTAAACAAAGTCGTCTTTCCCGAATTCGGATTCCCTACAAAAGCAATATTAATTATCTTGTCTTTTCGAACGGAGTTCTGTCTAAAATATTCATCCTCAACAATTCCATCAAATTCATTTAAAAAGAGCCTCCCCTGCTCATTGCTATTGATTACTTCAATTAAATCTGCTTCGCTATTGCGCAGGGACACATTATATCCAAGGATCTCATATTCAACAGGATCTTTAAGAGGGGCCTTGCGAATTACTTTTACTTCCTTTCCAACAACGAAACCCATCTCCATGATTCTCTTACGAAAAGCACCACGGCCTTTCACCTTAATAATAATTCCGGTTTCCCCTTGTTGTAGGTCACGTAAGCTATTCATATACCAAAAAACACTATCGTTCTTATTTAGAATGGATAAAGATTGCAAAGGTATTAATTTCCTGTGACTACAAGCCGAACAAGCCTCTTTTTTTTAATAAAACGGTAAATTCTTAGAATAAATCAAGAACTTCTTTCAAAAACGTTTTCTACAATTCGTTTCTGTATTACCAAATTTGCCTTTTCTAAAACAAAGAAAGCCGGCTTGCATCTTACAAACCGGCTCATTAGAATATGGACTTACTCTTTTATTTCTTAAAGATCTCTGCAAGCTTTTCCTGTAATTCTTTACCACGCAGATTATGCGCTATAATGGCTCCATCAGGGCCAACCAAGACACTATGAGGAATGGACATAACACCATATAATTGAGAAGCAGCACATTGCCAACCTTTTAGGTCAGAAATATGATGCCATGTTAAGCCATCAGCTTTAATCGCTTCCAGCCAGTTTGCGCGGCGGTTATCCAAAGATACACCAAGCACATCAAAACCTAAATCATGGTATTTATTATATGCATCTACAACATTTGGATTTTCCGCACGACAAGGGGAACACCATGATGCCCAAAAATCAACAAGGACATATTTCCCTTTTAAATCGGAAAGGCTGAAGTCTTTTCCTGTTGAATCGGGAAGAGTAATTTCGGGAGCCATTTTACCAACAGCCACTGATTCTAATTTTTCAATGCGCTCTTTTAGTGTTTTAACGTATTCGTGATCAGCAATTGCAGGATCAAAAGCTTCAACATATTCTTGAAGCCCATCAGCATCAAGTCCATAAATAAGCACCCTTCTCACAAGGTAGGGACTAATAATTGAAGCAGGATTCTCTGCAATAAAGGATTCTACTAAAACATTTTGAATACTATCTGCCTCGCTATACTCAAGGTCAATACGGGCTAAAACAAGCGTATCATTCGTTTGAGCAGCAGCGCGCCATTCTTTGATCAATTCCGATTTTTTGGTCTCATAAGGTTCTACTAAATCAAGATAAGATTGATATTCATCCTGAACAATAGACCCTTCAATAAGTGCATCCTTAATGGCATCAATATTCCCGGAAATATTTATTGGGCTATTTTCAAGAAATAATTCCATTCGTCCCTGATCACTAAGGAATAAATAAACCATTTTGGGATTCTCAACGCTCCCGTTCAACTCAAAGTGGCCATTGAAAGATTCAGCAGAGTCAATCGTGTTCATTTTTCCTTTGACATACTCCTGAATAAACACTTTCCCATCATTCAGCCCTTCAATATCCCCTGTAATTTTATACGAGGAATTTTGATTTGTTTGAGAGCAGGCACTCAGTAAAATAATGGCAAGCAGGTAAAAGAAATACTTTTTCATTTTTTCATTTTTATAGGTTAACGATAATTCCTACAAAAATCGTAAAAAAAGTCAACTAAAGAACAGATATCTAAAATAATATGCACCAAGGAGACATTTTACTTGCTAAGCGTTCCATCAAATTAGCGTTTCTTAGGATTTCGGCCCTTTATTTTTTTTTGATGCTCAGAAGATGGTGAGACATTATATGTAATATGTACAATAGGGCTTTCCTGCTGTTCTTCCTGCTCCTCAATTTCCTCTTCGATCTCCCAGCTATATTTTGTGCGTTTTGGTGCTTTATCGCGATAGAATACAGCAAGAATAATTCCGATGATCAAGCCGGCAGCATGAGATTCCCAGCTAATATTCTGTTTTGGAAAAAAATCAGGGAAAACGCCCCAGACCATACTACCATAGAAAAAGATAATCACGAGGCTAATGGCATAAAGGCGTGGATTTTTACTCAGGACACCGCTTGTAAACAGGAAGGCCGTTAAACCATATGTTATTCCACTGGCACCAATATGCCAGCTTGGCCTTCCGATCAGCCAAACCATTAGTCCTGTGAACAACCAAATAATTGCAAGAACTTTAAACGAGATACTTCGATACCAATAGAACAGCATAGCACCAAGAACAAGGAAAGGCACGGAATTAGAAAAAATATGCGAAAGGTCTTTATGAATAAATGGCGATGTGATGATTCCTTGCAAGCCATCAAGATGCATTGGAAAAACCCCCAGAAAATACCAATTTACCCCCAAAGTGAGTTCAGCTAGATAAACCAACCACATCAGCACGAGAAAGGCAATAGGAATAAGAAAACTTTGTTTTAAGGTTTTAAAATCTGCATCAGGCATAAAGCGTTTTTCTTCATGTGATCAAGATTCATGCGCAATGCAAAAACATGACAGATTATCAGGTATTATTTTATTTTTGATAAAACCATACGATCATATATTAGTAGAATAATAGCCGTTGCTACACCAATACCTGCAAAAACATACCAAATATTTCCGGGATGGTATGTGTTCCAAAGATAGTCAGTCAGTTCATTTGTATGCATATGCATTAATTCTGCGGCACGGTTAAAATAATCGTTCTTAGTAAATGATGCAGACACTTCAGGAATTTGCAGACCCTGTTTTCCCACCTCTTCTCGTAATAGTGTCATTTTGTCGGACATTGCTCCATAAACGCTACCGGACAAAACACCCGCAAAGAAATTCCCTCCTGCCATTGGAAGAAAAGAACAGCCCATATAAAGCGCAACTTTATCGGATGGGGCTATTTTTCCAATATATTCAGTAATCTTTGGAGAAGAAGACATTTCACCCAATCCAAAAATAAGAACCGTTATCAACAAATAAAAAGGATTGTTCGTGGCGAAGGTCAACCCAATACCAATTGCAGAAATAAAAATCCCTCCTACCATTGCATTTAATGGCTTGAAGCGCATTACAAAGGCCGATACAGCAATCTGGAAAATAATGATATACAGGGCATCAATATTGGAAAGCATTTCCGGACTAATCGTGCCGTGCTCATTACCAATAGCTTCCGCCAGAGCCGGGCTAATATTATACAGATACTGATACATGACCGATGTATCCATCCATTGTTCGATAAATACAGGCAGAGTATAAAACAATTGATTATACATTGCCCAAAAACCAATAATTATGATCAAAAAGAAAAGAAAACGCAAATCAGAAAGTGCAGTATAAATATTTTTAAATACTGTTTTCAAAGATTTTGCAAGAGTTTCACTGTCTTGTTGACGCTCAGGTTCTTTATAGAAAAAACTCACCAAAACAATGTTCACACCAATAACTAATGCGGACATCAGAAACACATAAAACCAATCAAATTCACGGAATTTAGAAGCAAAAATAGGCCCAATAAATGCGCCGATATTTACCATCATATAGAAAATACCAAAACCAATTGAAGAGGTTTTCTCTGTGGTTGTTTTGGCAATTGTAGCAGAAATAATTGGTTTAAAAAGCGATGCTCCGACAGCGACATATAAAAAGACGGCATACATTCCGCCATAAGATTTCACAAGCCCCATTAATATATAGCCGGAAGCTAAAATCAGATAAGACGAAACCAAAACTTTTTTATAACCGAACTTATCAGCAATGGCACCGGTAATGACCGGAAGAAAATAAAGCAAGGCGACAACCGGCCCCATTAGATAACCTTTTTGCAGCTGAGAAAAGCCTAAAGCACCCGTATCTGTTGAACCGGTAAGATACACTGCAAAAACCATAAACATTGCATACCAAGCCCAGCGCTCGAAGAGCTCCATGGTGTTGGCAATCCAAAATGTTCGGGGAAATTTCCTAAAAATATTGTTTGTATTAGCCATCAGCAAAAATTTACTCTAACGTATGAGATAAAGCGATACGGGTAGTATCACAAACAATGGGTGAAATGCAACTGGCACTATCGTAAACTGCCAAAGAGCTGTCAACATAGATCTTAACAGCCAGATTCGCGCTATCATTTGCCACAACAGCTTCAAGATAGCAACGATCGAGACTAAAGCCTGTAAACTCATAGTCCCATTTTTTTACGTCTTCGAGGTACTCACTCACATAATTAGCAATATCAGGATCTGCATAAGTGATATACACATCAGTATTTACATCCATATAGTTAATCACTTCATAGCGTACTTTATACTGATAGACATTGCGAGTAACATCTTCTTCGGTGCATGAATTAAAAATAAAAATACTGAGCAAAAAAATAAGCACTGAAGAGCGGAACATTTTCTTTGTATGCATTGGTTTTAGTTTTATTTGGGCAAAAATAGCATTTGTTTTGATTTTAAACTCAATTATAGCTCAGAATCCTCAGAAATACCATCAGGTTTGCCCTTTATTTTATTTTTCTTTAAAACAATCTTATGTACGATAAAAATTATGAGAGCAAAAAGAAGCCCAAAAAGAATCACATTAATCGCAACGATCAATAAACCCTGCAACGGAACTTTCTTATCAGAAATGATGCGGTTAATCTGCTCGTGGCCTGTTTCTTGCTGTTCCGGTGTCATAAACACACTATCGCTCAAGCGAATCCATTCATCGAAATAGTAGTGTGCCTGTTCAAAATTTCTGTTTGTGGAGTGAGTAATTGACAATTCTTTGGCGCAGAGGCGCATTTCTTCTCGGGCATCAATTTCTTTGGCAATATCATAGGCCTGTTCAAAATAATCGAGGGCTTTATTATACTCTCCTTTTTTCATCAATAAACCACCGATATGCCTATATCCTTTAGCAACTTGGCGCTGGTTCCCATTTTCATTATTGATTTTCAATGCCTGAAAATAATATGATATTGCGGCTTCAAATTCCTCTTTTTCAGCTTTCAGAATACCAAGATTCCATAAAATCTTCGAGATATCAAGATGATGTTCTTGTTTCATTAATAATGCTTCCGTTAAAAAATATTCAGCGCTATCAAGTTTATTAAGCTGATGGTAGACTACATGCATATTATTCAATAGCATGCTGGCGTTATTATAATCCTGGTATATCACGGCTAAATTCAGGGCTTTACGATAAATCTGAAGCGCATGATCATGGTCTTCATGATCTTCGTAAAGCACTCCCAAATTACATAAATTTGTGATTAACAGAGCAGTATCCTTCATTTCAACAATAATATCCAAAGCCTGAGTATAGTATGCGGCAGCTTCTTCAAGTTGCCCCATTTGATAATAAATTGTTGCAATATTACCGAGTGAACCAGCCTGATTCCTAAGGTTATTCCTCGATTTATGAAAATCCAAAGCCTTTTTGATATAAAACAAAGCACTATCGTATTGGCTCTGATACCGAAATACTAAACCAATATTATTTTCGCACTGACTGATTCCCTGATAATATCCTATTGCCTCAAAACAACGCGACGCCCTAGTGTAAAACATTCGGGCTGAATCAGGCATTCCACTAAAAAAACAAGCAGAACCCATTGATTTATAGGCTACTCCTTCACTTTTAACATCATTGATCTTTTGGGCAAGAGGCAAAACTTTTTCGGCATAATAGAGAGTTTGATGCGGATCCTGATTCAACATTTCAGAAGCAAGATCGAGATAAATTGCTATAGAATCGGCCGCACCAAGACAATCATTATGTTTCGTTTCAGGGAGGGTATTTTGTGCACTGCCGGAAATATACACAGAGCCAAGCAGTAACAAAATAAAGTATATTTTAACAATTATCTTCATATTACTTTAATTATCAACCCTAAGATAGGGCTGCATTTTTTCAAAAAGATCAGAATACACCAATTTTACATTATTCAATTCATCCACCTTTTTAAAATCCCCATGCTCATCTCGGTATGTAAATATCGCTTTTACAATATAATATTCCATATACGGATGTTTTAATAGTTCATTAAATTCAACCTTATTCAGGTTATAAGTTCGCAATATTACCGGATCAATTTTAATATAAGCTTTAAACTTATTCAGTCGTGTTGTATCCATTCCATATACTTCGAGCAGCTGTTTTTCATTGTGAAAGCCACCCAAGCGAGTGCGATATTTAATAATACGTTTCGAAAAAGACGGACCAATACCCGGCAAGAGGCACAAAAGAGCAGAATCGGCTGAATTCAAATCCACCATCAATGTATCGTAAAAACCGACATACTGAACTTTGAGACTGTCATGATATTTTTTTTCGATAGAATCTGTGGAGGCAATTAATTGATTCTTCTCTGTTTTTTCAGAAGAAATATCCTTGATATTTATATAGGGAGAAACGCGCTTAAAAAAGTCGGGAGAAATCACATACATCTTTTTCAAGTCTTCCGCTTTATAAAAACGCCCGCCTTTATCAAGATATTTCTGAATGACAAGAGCCTGTTTTTTTGATAATCCTAAGCGTTGCCAATCGGAAATGGGTAAAATATTTGGATCGAAGGAAAAAAGTTCAGCAACAAATTCGTTCTTTTTTGGCTTTTTTTCTTGTGCTTTCAATTTTTTTTCCAATGCCTCTAAAGAATCTTTTTTAAGGAGAAGCCTGTAGCTTTTTTCCCATTCAAGTACATGCGCCATTTGCTGCTCATCATGCATCAAATCGGGTGCTGTAGTGAAATATGGCATAGCAACACGCACAGCCCAAATCAGAAAAATCAGGATCATGAGAACAACAACTCCCCTTTGTTCGCGACGGGTAAAACCAAAATATGTACGTAAGAATTGTAGCATAAACAAAAACAAAGCCCGAAATTATCAATTTTATATAATTCTGCCTATATAAAAAATGTTTTTATTTTTGTCGCACAAAAAACATCACTTAAAAAACACATAATGAAAAAAACCTCTCAAATTATTTTCACAGTCATCTTCGCTTTGTTTAGTATCTCTTTAATGGGACAAACATATCAAGAAGATGCCATTCTAGGTAAATGGTACAATCAGGATCAAACAGCCATAGCCAAGATTTATAAAGAGAACGGGAAATTTTACGGAAAACTCATCTGGTTGAAAGAACCGCTCGACCCTTTCACAAAAAAGCCAAAATTAGATAAAAATAATCCGGATGAGAGCCTACGCAACAGACCTGTACTAAATCTCCTCTTTTTGACGGATTTTGTTTATGATGATGGTGAATGGGAAGACGGCAAAATCTATGACCCCAAAACAGGAAAAACTTACAGTTGCTATATGGAGCTAAAATCTCCTGATAAACTAAAAATAAGAGGATACGTTGGACTGGCAGCTTTTGGCAAAACAACTATTTGGTCAAAAGCTAAAGATGCCGAAGTCCACACAAAAACCGAAAGCGCAAACGAATAGTACTCAGGGGGGGCAAAGAGCTCTCAAGAACCACCACTTATTAAAGGGATAATTAGCCTTTCGGTAATTATCCCTTTTTTAGGCCCATGCTTTTCCACAATCTATTCCTAAATTACAGAAGCATAAAGGAGCTAAAATATTATTCCTCAACATTTTCGAGTCCACTCAATGCCTCCATATCCTTTTGTTCGTCCAATTTCTGTTGACGACGATATGAATAAAAGCGATGTAAGCTTATAAACATGCCCATTAGGAACAACAGAATCAATGCCAATGGTAAAATGCTCTCTACAGACATAGTTATTTACTTTAAAAATAGGAATTAATAATGAACCAAATCCAAATCAAAAGTTTTCAAAAAAACGCCCACATTCTTTCTTCGCAATTGATCATCCAATACCAAGAACGAAATTATCATTAAAAGGACTCAATTTTAAAGCGACAAATCTATTCCATCCTTATTAATTATAAATCAGCTCATTATTAAATAATTATTAAGCTAAACTCCATATAAACAAATGAAACTTAAGAAATATAAAATGCTGAAAAGAATTTCATGTACTATATTTGACAGTTTAACAAGGAAAAACAATTGAATAAAATATAAATTCAGCAGACAAATAAAACTATTAAAATAGAAATAGTTTTCCACTAACCAAGATTATTTCAAAGAAATATAATAGGTTTTAAATACTGTATTTCAATATTTTAACCCCAAATCACAATTTCTTATGGTTCATATATATCTTTTTATATGTGTAAGAATAGTTTTTTTATTAAATTGCACCCGCTTAGAATTAACCAAATTTAATTATTATGCGTAGAGATATTTTTACAGTATTACTTTCATTACTGATCTCAGGCTCGGCCATAGCTGGCGGATTTCAGGTCAGGCTGCAAGGGCAGAAACAAAATGGGATGGGTCTAATCGGCACATCAGTATATTTTGGCCCCAGCAGTATATTTTATAACCCTGCAGCCATGAGCCTCATGGACAGTTCATACAGTTTCAGCGCAGGCGTTAGCCTTGTGATGGCCAAGATGAAATATGGATCATTAAATTCATCGTATACTGCAGAGTCAGACAACCCAATCAGTCCACCATTTTATTTCTATGGTGCAGCAAAAATCACAGATAAGCTGGTCGTTGGTCTTGGAATCAATACACCTTACGGTTCAAAAGCCGTTTGGGAAGACAATTGGGCCGGTCAATACCTGATTCAGGAAATTGGACTACGAGCATACTACATCCAGCCAACGCTTGCCTTTAAAATTAACGATATGTTTAGTATAGGTGCAGGTCTTGTGCTTGTTAAAGGAAGTGTTGATTTAACCAAAGCACTCCCCTATTCAGAAACATCCAATGTAAACCTTACAGGTGATTCGGACATAAAATTAGGTTTTAATGTAGGTTTGATGGTGAATCTCTGCGAACGCATGAAATTCGGTATTGATTACCGTTCAAAAGTAGATGTAGAGCTTATAGGTGGCGATGCTACCTTTACGATCCCAGCATCGATTGGGGCGCAAATTCCTACAACCAATAAATTTTCCGCATCATTACCTATGCCTGCCAATCTTGATTTTGGACTCTCATTTCAAGCCACCGACAAATTATTGCTTGCTGTAGAAGTAAACTGGGTGCAATGGAGTGATTATGTTGACCTTACCTTCACTTTTGAAGAACAAGGCGAACTCCTTGACAATACCAACCCAAGAAATTACAAAGACAGTTGGATCCCACGTATCGGTGCCCAATATGTAATCAGCGATAAATTAACGGTACGCGCCGGTGCTTATTACGACACATCGCCTGTAAATGATGAATATTTTAACCCGGAAACAGTAAGTATGAACACTTTAGGACTTAGTGCCGGCATCACATATAGCCCGACACCAAATCTAGACATCGACATATCCTATCTGAACCTCACCGGATTTCAAGGCGAACGTGAATACACACCAGCCAATTTTAAAGGAAATTATTCTGTGAATACAGCCATCCCCGGATTTGGCGTTAGTTATAAATTCTAAAAACCAAGAAAAATGAAGTTAATACGATATATACCCTTTTTCATCCTAGCAGTACTCATGTATTCATGTGCTCCTGAAGTCGATGAATTTTCACCCAGTCAAGGTGAAGCAGATTTAAGCAAATATGTTTCAGTAGGAAACTCATTAACAGCTGGTTATGCAGACGGAGCCTTATACAAGAGTGCACAAAGCTATTCTTATCCAAATCTTTTGGCACAACAGTTTGAACAATGTGGTGGCGGAACTTTTTCACAGCCTGTTGTAACAAGCGAATATGGCATCCAGTATCAATCACCAAAGCGCGTTTTAGATTATACAACTGATTGTAAAGGAGTTACATCTTTAGGACCAGTGGTTAGCGATGGTGCTTTAGAACCATTAGCACCCGGTTTATGGCCGGTTCAAAACTTGGGCGTTCCCGGTGCGAAAAGTTATCATCTTGCAGCACCAAATTATGGCGATCCTGCAGGTTTAGTAACACAACCCGCAACTGCTAACCCGTATTTTGTGCGCTTTGCCCCCTCAACAACAGCAAGTGTATTGGAAGCCTATGTAGCAAGTAATGCAACTTTCTTCAGTCTTTGGATTGGAAATAATGATGTACTTGGATATGCTATGGCAGGTGGCGAAAACACCTCTGGAGAATTTATTACCCCAATGGAAACAACAGGCCCAATCCCCGGATTTAGCCCTGTGATGGATGCGATCACTCAAACAATGGTATCTAATGGACAAAAAGGTGCCATTGCTAATATCCCCGATATTACATCGACTCCTTTTTTCACTACGGTTCCTGCAATGGGATTGGCTTTAACACCCGAATTAGCTATTGCATTAAACAATGCTTATGCGCCTTATAATGCAGGTGCAGAACAAATGGGATTACCAAAAATGGTTTTCAATGCAGGCGCAAACGGCTTCGTTATTCAGGATTTAAGTCCCGAATATGCCCTATTAGGCGGCTTAAGGCAAATTAAAGCAGACGAAATGATTTTACTTACTATTCCACAAGATTCACTGAAATGCGGAGGTTGGGGAAGCCAAAAACCAATTCCTGCAAATTATGTATTGGATCAAATGGAATTAGAAAAAATTAATGCCTCCACAATAGCTTATAACAATAAAATTCAAGCACTTGCACAGCAACATAACCTGGCATATGTGGATATGAACACTTATATGAAAGATATTGCAGCAAATGGACTAATGGTAGATGGACTGAGCTTCAGCAGCACTTTTGTCACAGGAGGTCTTTTCTCACTTGATGGTATTCACTTAAGCATTCAAGGCAATGTAATTGTAGCTAATTATTTTATTGATGCAATCAACAACACCTATGGCGCAAATGTGCCTAAGCTGAATGTATCTACATACCCTGGAATTCAATACCCATAAAGGGTATTCATTCATAGTATTGATCACAAAAAAAACCGCAGCCGTAAATTTATCGGTTGCGGTTTTTTATTCAAATGAACCCTAATGATTCTATAAAATTTTATCCAGTATCAATTCAAGATCTGCATAAAGTACATCTATTGAAGAATTATTGCATAGGACAAAATCCGCCATTTTGATGCATTTTCCCAGATTTTGTTTATTCGGGTCATTAGTGGTCATTTCACGATTCTCATTTTGGACAAAGGTTTCAAAGCTCACATTATCTGTTGCAGATTTTCGCATTTGTATCCGATCAAATCGAAGTGTACGATCGGCATCCACAGCAAAAAGGTAGAACTGCCCTTTTTTTCTCAAAGAATCAATTTCCCCCGGTGTACGAATACTCTCAATAACACAATTTTGCCCAGATCTCAAGGCTTTATCATACAAACAATCAGTAACATAGGAAGGTGAATGTTGCGCCCTTAGGCGATTTGCCAGCTCCGTCATACTATCACGGTTGACAGGATTTCCCTCTTGAATAATTATTTCAGTAAGAAAATCCCTTACTGAGAAATGCAGAAAATTCTTTTTCTGAATCAAATACTCGACAACTGTTCCTTTTCCTGCCCCCAGAGTTCCGGTAATCCCAATAACAATCATAGGCAGCTATCGAATTGATTTATAATGGTTAATCAAACCATTTGTACTTGCATCATGTGTTGCCACCTCCTGATCGTTCTCAAGTTCAGGCAGAATCTTTGATGCCAATTGCTTCCCGAGCTCTACGCCCCATTGGTCGAAACTATAGATATTCCAGATAATGCCCTGAACAAAGATTTTATGCTCGAACAATGCCAGCAACATCCCCAAGGCTTCCGGTGTAAGCTGATTATAAATAATTGAATTTGTTGGTGTATCTCCCAGAAAGACCTTATATGGCAATAATTTTTCGATTTCTTCTTCAGATTTTCCGGCCATCTTTAGTTCCGATTCAGCTTCTTCAACAGATTTGCCATTCATGAGTGCTTCTGTTTGGGCAAAGAAATTCGACAGCAATTTGCGATGATGATCCTCAAGATTATTCAATGGCTTTGCTGCGGCTAAAAATGTGGAAGGGATCATGCTAGTTCCCTGATGGATCAATTGATAAAATGAGTGCTGGCCATTTGTACCGGGCTCTCCCCACACAATCGGACTCGTTGGATAATTGACTTCCTCACCTGTTCTGTCCACAAATTTCCCATTGCTTTCCATTACGGCTTGCTGAAGATAGGCCGGCAAGCGATCCAGATATTGATCATACGGAAGGATTGCCTCGGTTTCTACGCCAAAGAAATCAGCATACCAGACACCAATCATCGCAAGGATTACGGGCATATTTTGAGAAAAATCGGCCGTACGAAAATGCTCATCCATTTTCCAAGCACCATTTAATAATTCTTCAAAACGCTCATAACCAACATATAATGCAATACTTAAACCAACAGCAGACCATAAAGAATAGCGACCTCCAACAAAATCCCAGAAACGGAACATATTTGCTGCATCGACACCAAAAGCACGAACAGCTTCCTCATTCGTACTGATGGCCACAAAATGCTTTGCAACATCTGCTTCCTGAGCATTGCTATCTAGAAACCAATTCCGTGCAGTATGAGCATTCGTCATGGTTTCCTGAGTTGTAAATGTTTTAGAAACAATAAGGAAGAGTGTTGTTTCCGGATCAAGTTTTTTCAATGTTTCATGGATGTGCGCACCATCAACATTACTCACAAAATGAATATTTAGATCCTTATTACTATAATGTTCCAAGGCACGACACACCATTACAGGACCTAGGTCAGAACCACCAATGCCAATATTCACTATATCGCTTATTTTTTTCCCAGTATAGCCAGTCCAACGACCGTCTCGCACCTTTCCAGAAAAATCTTTCATTTGCTTTTGTACCGCTTTAATTTCCGGCATCACATCTTTCCCATCGAGCACCAGTTTTTTATCGGACAGATCTCGTAAAGCAGTATGAAGCACAGCCCTTCCTTCTGTTTCGTTAATTTTTTCCCCTTCAAACATGGCTTCAATGGCATCCTTTAACTTACATTCTTCAGCAAGCTCCATAAAAAGTTTCATGCTTTCTCCATCAATATGATTTTTAGAATAATCAAGCAAAAGTGGTCCAAAATGAAGGCTAAACTGCTCAAAACGCCCGGGATTGGACTGAAACAAATCCCGAAGCCGTTTCACCTGCATATGATGAAAATACTTCTCGAGCTTCTGCCAGCTCTCCGTTTGGGTTGGATTAATTGTTGATAACATATATAGGCCTGTTTAAAATTTGAGCATCAAAAATAGGAATAATCCGTGAACATCTAAGCCCTGTCCTTACCCCTATCCAATAAAAAACTCATTCATTTTTTTTGAAATCCTTAAAATCACACGATAAGATTCATTTTAATTTTCCGACAGCAGCCTTAATAATAATGTGTTTCCACAATAGGCTGCCAATAATCGATAAAATTATCATCTATTGCTGCGAGGCAAACATCCTGAAAAATACAGGATTTATGTGCAGGCAGCTCAAGGGCATTGGTTAAAGAGCAAGGTGTTTTTGCGCATTTGCCGCTTTTACAAAGCGGATCATCCAAACAGCAACTACGACCCAAAAGATAAAATATATCATTCATTTTCAGCACATCATAAGTAGATTCACGGGCAATAATCCTCATTGCCTCAATAGCTGCCGTGCGTATTTCCAAATCCGTTTCTATTGGAATTTTATGACGTAGCTTTTGCGCCAAGGAGGTATCATTAATGCGCAGCGCTCCACTCCTTAGCAAAACCCTTTGCATATGATAATCCATGATCGGAACCAGATTTTGAGGGTCCTTTGGAGAGTACAGAGCGGCATCAGACAATAATTTTAGAAGAAACGAAGATTTCTTACGCAGTGGATCAGCGAATCCCTCCATTTTTTCAAGGCGTTCATAAACCCCCTCACTATTATGGAACAGCAATTCTTGATCAAAAATAGACCCAACTCTTCCATCATATTCTAATTCAATAATCTTGGCAGCATCTATCATTAGGCCAATTCGTTCCTCTATACGATCGAGTGTTGAATCATTTGGCAGCAAGGTATCCGAAAAAAGTGGCTTGATTAAATACGCCAAATGCTTTGCCCCAACTTTTAGCATAAAAGCAGGATCGAGCAAAGGCGAATCATTTTCGGCCAATTTTGCAAAAACATATTCGAGAAACTCCCAGCCAAATAGTTGTCGCTTTTCGCTTTTTAGTGCATACGTTTGATGACATATCAGTACGGAAAAAAAATAAGCACGGAATTTTGTTTCTTCTTGCGCTTCGAGATGCAAAAAGTGCCGTGTATAAAAATCCGTACGGAAAGAGTAGCTTTTTATAATTTGCCCAAGCTGCCTGCAAATATCTTGATCGATCGTACAATTATTCATAGGGCCAAAAATAAAAAATCCCCTACACATTTCTGCAAGGGGATTTTTTTTTGTGAATTATTTTGTGATAATAAAGCCATTACCGAGAACAGACTATTGGCTCAGCAAGGAGCAATTTATTAATCTCACTAATTATTTCCAAGGATCAATGGTAGACCATCTTTACCATTACCAATAACAACAACTTTGGCATTGCTCGATTTAGACAATTCCAGAGTAGCTTGTATTCCTTTCTCTTTCAGGATTTTATCTGTGATACTCGCACTAAGGATAATATTTGCCGCTGCTTTACCTTCGGCATCAATACGTTGACGTTCAGCTTCTTTACGAGCCTTTTCCAATTTAAATTCATATTCAAGCGATTCTTGTTCTTGCTTTAATTTGCTTTCAATCGCTTGTTTGATCGTTGGCGGCAAAATAATAGAACGGATTAAAATCTGTCTTACATCAACATACTTCGTTTCCAGTAATTTTTTTGTTTCTTCAAATATTTCATCTTGAATAGCATCCCTTTTTGTGGAATAAATCTGCTCAGGAGTATATCTACCAATCACACTTCTCGCTGATGCCCGAAGGCTAGGAATAACTACCCTTCTGAGATAATCCTTACCAATCACCATATGTAAATTACCAAGATCCTGATACTCTGGACGATACCAAGCAGAAACATCTACTTTTATTTCAAGACCATTGGAAGACAACACATTCATATCTTCAGCAACTTCCTGCTGACGTGTTTCGTAAATAATCATATCATTCCAGGGTGCAATAAAATGAAATCCTTCCCCATAAGTTTGAGTAGTATCAATACCCCCACTAAATGTACGAAAGAGAACACCTCCATGCCCGGCCTGAATCGTAACGGTTACACTGCTCCAAAATATTAAGATTATGATTACTGCACCAACCAATAGTGCAATGGGGATAATCCTTTTCATGTTCAATTCCTCGTTTGCCATAATTGTCTTTATTTAAATTTGAAACAAAGATACATTTAACCAATGGATTTCCCAAGAATCATATTTACGCTAAATAAATATACATTATTACATAAAACGCTGAATAAAAATACACTAGCATAAAAAAGTTTTATAGGAAGTCTAAAAACGTTTATAAATTTCCTTAGATTTGCCCACATATTCACAAATTTTTAACCATAAACTATTATGAAAAAACTAGCAGTAATAGCTTTTGGCGGTAATGCCTTATTAAGGGGTGACCAAAAAGGGACAATTGACGAGCAGGAAAATAATGTTTTTGAAACATGTACACACGTTTTTGAATTGATACGAAGAGGATATGATGTAGTAATCGGACATGGCAACGGCCCGCAAGTTGGTAATGTTTTATTGCAGCATGAAGCCGGTGAAAAAATGTTTGGTATTCCAAAAATGCCTATTGATTTTTGCGTTGCAGAAACTCAAGGATCCATTGGTTACATGATCGAGCAACAAATGCGTAATGTATTGATGCAAAATGGCATAGAACGCGATGTTATTACATTAATCACGGAAGTGATGGTCGATAAGAAAGACGAAGCGTTCAGTCATCCTACAAAGCCTGTAGGGCCTTTCTATACTCAAGAAGAAGCGAATAGCTATTCCAAAGCCACGGGGGCTCAATTTGCAGCCGACCCACGTGGACGCGGTTTCAGAAAAGTAGTAGCAAGCCCTCGCCCCATTAGCATCAACAATAAAAAAACTATTGAAATGATCGCACGGGCAGGTCAAATTGTTATTACAGTAGGTGGCGGCGGTATTCCTGTTTTTCAAGTAGAAGAAAAGAAACTCCAAGGGATAGATGCTGTAATCGATAAAGATCTTGCATCAAGCATGTTGGCAACACAAATTAAAGCAGATGAGTTTTACATCCTTACCGATGTACCTAACGTTTGCATAAATTTCAATAAGCCAAACCAAAAAAACTTAGAAACCATTACGGTGGCTGAAGCGGAACAATATCTTGAAGAAGGACATTTTGCACCGGGCAGTATGGCTCCTAAAGTAAAAGCAGCCTTAGAATTTGTTAAAAATGGCGGCAAGAAATGCATCATCACTACGGCAGCAGAACTTCACAATGAAAATGCCGGAACACGAATAGTATTATAATAACATATTGTCAAACAGTAAATTATACAATCATGGCTTTTAATCTCAGAAACAGAAATTTCCTGAAGCTTCTCGACTTCAGTCAAAAAGAAATCAATTTCCTTCTTGATCTGTCGGCAGACCTGAAAAAAGCAAAATATACAGGCACCGAGCAACAACACCTGAAAGGCAAAAACGTTGTACTCCTTTTTGCAAAAGACAGCACACGCACACGTTGCGCTTTTGAAGTAGCTGCAATGGACCAAGGCGCCGGAGTGACTTTTCTCGGACCGTCCGGATCACAAATGGGCAAAAAAGAAAGCATGGCCGACACAGCCCGAGTTCTTGGCCGTATGTATGACGGAATCGAATATCGTGGTTTTGGACAGGAAATCGTTGAAGAACTTGGAAAATATGCAGGCGTACCGGTATGGAACGGCCTCACTACGGAATTTCACCCAACACAAATTTTGGCTGATTTCCTTACAATGAAGGAACATTCAGACAAACCTTTAAGCCAGGTTTCTTTTGCTTACCTCGGCGATGCACGCAATAATATGGGAAATTCCCTGATGGTTGGTGCAGCTAAAATGGGTATGGATTTCCGTGCCGTTGCACCAAAAAGTTGCCACCCAACAGAAGAACTAATCAAACAATGTGAGGAAATCGCAAAAGATACAGGCGCAAAAATCACAATTACAGAAAGCGTTGACGAAGGCGTAAAAGGCGTTGATTTCCTTTATACAGATGTTTGGGTATCAATGGGCGAGCCTGATGAAGTATGGGCTTCACGCATTAAAGAAATGACTCCATATCGTGTGGATATGGACATGATTAAGAAAACAGGAAATCCTGATGTTAAGTTCTTGCATTGCCTACCTGCTTTCCATAATAGGGAAACAACAGTTGGTGAAGAAATCTACCAAAAATTTGGCATTAGCGAAATGGAAGTCAGCGAAGAAGTTTTTGAATCAAAACACAGCATTGTATTTGACGAAGCAGAAAACCGCTTGCACACAATTAAAGCAGTTATGGTTGCTACACTTGGAAAATAATCGATCCTGATCTTTTAAAATAATCGATCCTGATCTTTTATAATTAATGGCGGCTTTTTATAAAGGCCGCCATTTTTATGAACAATAACTTACAAAATGAAACAAGTGGGTTTCCCATAAGAATCTTCATGATCTTTATTCCTTCAGTTTTTCGATCTGTTCTTTTATTAAACCGGTGGATTTCATGATTATTTTTATATCAATACCACTAATCAACAGGCTTCGGGCAACTTCTAACTTTCCCTCTATTTTTCCTTCTATCTTTCCTTCTATCTTTCCTTTTATTTCCCCCTTCATAAAAGCTGTATCGATAGAGTTCTTTATATCCCTATAGGCATTTACGCTGCCTTCATACTGCATCAGCTCTTCTTTACTGAATTTTGAAATCTCTGCAATTTTAAATAGTTTTTGAAATATCTTATCCTTGATTTTTGGCGGTATACGATCCAGTGTATCAAGGTGTTTGAGAACGTAGAGCCATTTATCGAATTTTGTTTCCAATTCGTCCAAGGTCTTATTGAACTTGGGCATCGAAAGATAAATGTAGGTCAGTTTCTCATAAAACAACTGCTTTGTCTCAGTTTCGTATAATTTGGCTTCATATTTATACTTCTCAGGAAATTCCTGATCCTCTTCAAACACAAAATCAAGTATGCCAATGGTATAGACGTTTTTCAATTTAAAATTCCAGTTCTTCTCCTGATTACGTGCCTGCTCCTGTATGGGAAAGGTAGAATAAAAAACCGTTCGGTCTTTAAAATACTGTTGCTCTGCTTTTTGCATCTCAACAATAAAATATTCCCCTTTTTCATTCTTACAGTACAAATCAAAAATTGCCCGTCTGTCGCCGACCAATATAGGCAGTTTTTCATTCGGCAAAAAAGAAATTTCCAGAATTTCGCCCTCTTTTTCTTTCAAGAGCTCATTTAAAAAATCCAGCAATAAATCCTTATTCGGTTCTTCGCCAAACAATCGTTTAAAACCGTAATCGGTAAATGGATTAATGTATTTCTCCCTAAATGATGTCATAGCTTATTTTAATTTCCCTTACAAAAGTAATCAGATTTATAGTATGTCCGTAGGATTCCGTTCTGGTTTTTTGACATACCGACAAACTAAATCCCTTTAGGATAGCTTATTGCCAAAGATAAGATTAATTTTTTTGATTGGAATACTTATCATCAATATTCTAAAAAAAAACTCTGTGAAGATTGAAGAATAAAAAACACAGCAGATCGCAAAAATATTCTTTCAATATTTCTCTGAATCAAAATATTTCCCTAATTTTACTACACAAAACTATTTTTTTAAATACTTAGGAATCAAAAAACAGCTTTAAATCAGAAATAGAGAACCAACATTATTCATATTTCAAAAATAACCCAACAATGAAAAATACAAGACTATTACTACTAAGCATTGTTACTCTTGCAATGCTCTTCTCCGCTTGTTCTGATGATGAAGATGAGAATCAAATTGTTAGCAGCAAATATGCTGATTCTTATTATTGGGCGTACAAACCGCTTTCCATTGAAAAAGGCGTTGATGTGTTCTACGCTTATCCAACCGTTTATTTTGACGCAGATCCTCCAAATATGGACATCTCCAATGAAAAAAACCGTCAGGATGTAATCGATAAAATGAATGAGCAAATGGGTTTATATGCCCCATATACGAATATTTTTACTCCATTCTATCAGCAAATGTATCGCGATGGTTTTAACGATCTCCCCGCTGATGAAGCATCTGCCCTATTAAATATTGCTTATGAAGATGTTGCTGATGCCTTTAAATATTATATGGAAAACCTGAACAATGGCCGGCCATTTATCCTCGTTGGGCACAGTCAAGGAGCCGGAATATTGGTGGATCTCTTGCGAAAGGAATTTGATAATTCTGCGTATATGGATAAAATGATCGCCGCGTACACTACAGGGGTTTCAATAATGCCGAGCGATACTATAGACTATCCATGGATAAAAATTGCACAAACATCCACTGATTTAGGAGTCGTAATCACCTATAATACATTAGATTATCAGCATTACGAATCCTCTTCTTTTCAGTCCGGCACATTATGCGTTAACCCTTTATTGTGGACAACAGACACCACTTATGCGCCACAAACAAAAAACCTTGGAGCCGTCTGGACAGATAGTTCCGGAGAGATTACTAAGGAAATAGACCATTTTACCGACGCTCAAATTCGTTATGATGGCGCATTGGCTGTTACCGTTCCAAATCCTGATGAATATTACGATCCGGACAGACAACCTTATGGCGCTTATCATGATTATGATCAGATTTTCTTTTATAAAAATCTGCAACAAAATGTAGCAGATCGAATTGCAGCCTATTCCGGCATTATAAAATCCAAAAATCGCTAATCCTTTTCTTGCGATTGCTTCTTATTGAATGTGCCCTTTTGGTTTGAGCTTGCCGTTTCGGCTTAAACTGCCCTAATCATAAAATTTATTACGCAAATAAGATTTTGTGTATGACAGGCTAATCACTACGAATAGGATGAAACTACTTTTATCCACTGCAGAGCTTGATGATAATTTCAACCAACAAGCGCACAGTAAATTCTATTTTATTCCTTGCAAATTCAACGCTACAAATGTGTTTGTTATTTTTCAACAGGCCCAGAGCACACAATGCAACAGCTCAGATACACCTATGGAGTATATTTTGCTTGTCTTTCCTTCCATCGATCCCGTGCATATTTTTGCATATCGATTATGGTATCTGTTTCATCAATTATTTCGAGCCCAAGCAAAGTTTCAATAATATCTTCCATTGTTACAATTCCATCTATACCACCATATTCATCTACGATTAAGGCAATATGCTCTTTTTGCTCAAGTAATTTTTCCCATAATCTAAAAAGCACAGTAGTATTTGGAACAATAATAATCTCTCGTTTAACATCTTTCAGTTTCAATTCATGTTGGTCTTCTGCAAGTTTTTCAAAAACTTCTTGCCTAAAAACATAGCCTGTAATATTTTCTTCTTTGTCTGAATATATTGGGATGCGCGAAAACTTTAAGTAATCCTTCTCCTTAAGAAAATCCTTTAGATATTGTTTCTCATCAGCAAGAGAAATAACAACCCTTGGAGTCATAATTTCTGTCACCTTTAAATTCTTAAGGCTAAGCAAATTCTGAATTATTTGATGCTCTTTATTTGAAAAAACGCCTTCGTCTGCGCCAATGTTTGCCAATGCTGCGATTTCCTCCCTGCTGGTCGTTTGCTCCTGCTTATTTTTTGAAATAAGTTTTGTAATGACGGCCGACATAAGCACCAATGGGTAGGTAATAATAATCATGCCTTTGATAATTACAAAAGAAGTCATTGATAGGTTTCTCCAATATCTGGCACCAATTGTTTTTGGAATTATTTCTGTGATTACCAAAATTAAGATTGTTAAAACCGCCGACACGATCCCAAAAGATGCTTCACCAAAAACAGCAACTGCTTGTGCGCCAACTCCGGCTGCACCAACAGTATGTGCTACTGTATTTAATGATAAAATTGCAGAGAGTGGCTTATCAATATTTGTTTTTAATTCTACAAATCCTTTTGCCCAAGCATTTCCGCTTTCCTGTTTAACAATTAAGAAGGATTGTGGTGTAGAAAGAAGCACTGCTTCCATTATAGAACAGAGGAATGAGACAAATAGCGCCAGAAATAAATAGAATAATAGTAATAGCATAAATTTTCTTTGTAATTTACAACAATATTAATTCATTTAGGTTGGACTCAGCCTCCAAAATAGCATCATCAATAGTCCATCAATATTTAGGAACAGGATGAAAAACTATGCAGGCCGGTGTTTAAAACCTTCATTATTAGATATTTTTCCATCAATTATAGCATAAATTTAGCAAATATATACGTTCTTAGTGCATTTGTTTTTCTATTCCCAGAATATATAGTAGACCTATTTTCCCGAAGCACATTGGACAGGCATTCCATCTGCAAATCGTTGGCTCAAAGCACGACTATCCCAAATGAATCAGGATATCGCTTAGGGGGAAACAAGGCTTCATTGTTGAGCTTTTGTGCCTTTTTACACTTTCAGCAAAACATTTTCGTTGACACTATAATCTATTGTGCTCCGACTAAGGATATTGATGAAATAGTATCACCCATACCAACAAGAGTAATTGGTTTATCAATGATAATTGTTGGCACAGCAATAATTTCAATAGAGTCATTTGTATAAATTCCTTCTTCAATTAAATTATTTGCACCAAATTCTTGCGCTACAGTCTCTGATAAACTTCTTAATTCATTTAATCCAATATCTGATACTTCCATATCTTTGGACCACAATAAAATATCTTTAGAATAAATATCTCCGGTACCCGCTTTTGTTGCGGCAATATTTGCGGCCAACTGCATTCCTTTGCGGTTTTGAATCGGTGATATTTGATTCCCTTTTTTTTGCACTGTTACATAAAGGCCGAACATATGCAACTGAATACGCGGGCAGTTTATATAATCAAAGACTTTTAACATTCCTTTAAATAAATTGCTGCTGGTCGTTTCTTTGTTGCATTTTTCTGCCAATTCTTCTTCACCAATTACTTCTAAGATATCTATTAACTCTCGTTCGTTAAAACCAATACTATCAACATCTTTCGCTAAGTTATCTACTAAATATTTCCGGATAACTTTATCTTGAGTGGACGCAATTTCCAAATGCAGAATACTATTGGGATTATTTTTACGCCATTTATCGATTATTTCTTTAGACCCTTTAATTCGATCAATCCCAAATTCTCCATCAGGAAGTTCTTTATTAAGCATCTGATAACCGGAAAGAATAATGTATTCAAAGAAGGTTGACGGATGACTCATTTTTTCGTCAAATGCGCTATCAATCGCCAATTTGAAATTCAAAGGGTCGTATGTTGCAATAAAACGATTCGATTTTGGACTGGTGAAAGTCTCTCCCTGAATATTTAAGGTGTCGCCTTTGTCAAATTCAATAATCCAGTGAATCAAAGGAATATCTTTGCTTCTGTCAATAGTAAAAGCATTTTGCAATTCCCCAAAACGGTTCACATTTTTCAAGTTGGGCAAATCAAGAAATAATTTGGATTGCTCTTTTGGTGATGATGCTGTATGAACATAAACATTTTCTACTCCGCATACGGCCATTACATTCGCAACAATACCACCTTGGCCTCCCATCTGCAAATGATCATAACCTATATTTGTATTGAGCCACTCGAAAACTGATTTTTCATCAATTAACCACTCTTCTGCAATACCGCTTTTAAAGCATTTAACCAGACCTCGAATCGCATCCTCATTGGTCTTGATGTTTTTTTCACCATCACCCAGTATGGCTGCAGCATCCATATTATTTTTAGTGATTATCTCTTCTATCTTTTTTCCTGAAACTTTAATCACTGCATCTATATTTGCGTTAAATGCACTAATTAAGCCTTTTACTTTTGACATTTTTTCTAATTGGTTTGATGAAGCCTGATAATGCTCAAACCATTTCTTTTTTAGATCAATTTTTATCATAGAATATATTTATTATGTACATGAATACTGAATAAAATCCCTTTGGAATAGCTGCCTGTCAAAGATAATAAGATTTCTTAAACCATTAAGGGGAACCATTTCGTATTTATCAGCACTCGAATTCCCTTCATTTTTGGTATTTATAGTGACCAATAATTTTAAAGTCAAACAAGCAATCTTCCAGCACTTGTCCGGCTCCAATATTGTGAACCACCATATTTCTTTGTTCATCCAATGACTTTTGTTCTACGACAATTCCAATATGAGTTACGGAACCGCCGAGGTTCCAGCACACTATATCACCAGGAGAATATTCATTAGGGTTTGTTGAATTCACAAGCACCGTTCTGTGTCTCGTGAAAAATGTCATGAGGTTAGGAACGCGTCTATGGTCAATATTCTTGTCGGATTTCGTTGCATTCCAGATTTTTGGATATGTTTCAAAATAATGTTCCATATCTTCATGAACCTCTTTTTGTAAGTCAATTCCAAGTTTTCTGTACGCTCGAATTACAATATCGGTACAAACACCTTTATCTGATGGAATATCACCATTTGGATAATCCAGTTTATAGTAACTCAGGTTATATGTAACTTTTTGTCTTGTTTCAGTCGGAGTGGAATCAGCGAGCCTATGATAAAAATTAGCCTGACCAAATATAGTCGAGAACCCAAAAATAAAAATTACGAGATAAAGCAGTGTTTTTTTCATAATATGAGTACTCATGGCAGTAGGCCTTAAAACCTCCGTTCTTGTTTCACTGCAGCCAAATACGGCATAAATTTAGAAAATATTGGCGTTCTAAGAGCATCTGTTTTTCGATAGCTACTCACGGAAATGGCCATTTTGCGGAAAAAAATCGAAAAATTGATTCCCCAATATATATTGCACACCGGTTTCTGCGAAGCGGTCGGGACAGGCGTTCGATCCGCGAATAATCGGGGCAGGCACAAATCACATATTCCGGCTCAAGCCGGAAAACGATGCTTCATTGTAATATACTGGGTTCAATTTAGTCCTTAGACCAAATTCTCGTATTCAAATTCATTTCGTTAATTATAGCTTCTATTAAACTAATTAAATGGTATAACTCTTCCACTTCACTAAAATCGGTATCAGTTTTCTTTCCCGAAGGCTCAAACAAGCCTTTTATCACACCATTATTATTATAAAAATTAACAGCACAATACACATTATTACCTATGAATGAGAAAAATAATTGTCTCTTACAAATATTATAAATATCCAACATGGCTTCCATCATTACTGGTGTAATCACATATCTAGCCTCTTGCTGAGAATCGGCATAAACCGAAAACACTTTCTCAAATTCAGGATTTTCAAGCTTTACTAATTTCCCATAAAAATCTGACTCCATTTTCTCTTGTCTCAGATTGTTGGTAATTTCCTTATAATTATTAGGAAGCACTACAGTTTTGCCCTTAATGCGTTTATTAAACTCTGCAAATAAAAAAATTCCATGAAAAATTGTTGGCCCATTTTTTCCCTTATTTACATCATTTTTAACATAATAATATTCACGGGCATGTAATTCCGAAAACTCAAAATTAGTTTTACCAATTACTCCTGTGATCATATCATCCCCTTCACAAACAAACGATTCTGTTGCAAAAATTTTGCTTTCATTAAATCGATCATTTTCAATATGATTGTTCATATCATAATGAAATTCAGGATTCATAATATGAATAACCCGGCTAACAATTTCCTTTTTATAGTGCGGAATTAGCTTTTTATACTCAAATTGTGCCATTGCGAAAGCATATATTGAAACTGAGAAACCAAGCACACTAAAAATAATTCTGCTAAGAGTATTTCCAAAAAAAAGTGACCCAATTGTTAATACGACTAATAAAATACCAAGATTCTTCCAATTGTGCATTTTAATTCGGATATGACTATAATTGGCAAGTGAATCTTTTAATTCGGTATCAAAAACATTTTTTATTTGCTCTAGGGTTTTCATAAAACATATTCTTTTAAAAATTCTTAAACTACTGATTCAGTATACTTTATTCGTACACACAAGGGAAACCACCCCGCTGATGCGGAACAAACCAACGAACGATCCAGAGACTGCCATTTTTTTCTATTCATTAGTAATACCAGCTGTAATTTCAGCAAAAGCTTTAAATCCAATTTGACCCGGATACCAACTATAAATTGATCCGGCAATATCATCATCCCATGCTGTCATATTCATACCACTACCGGAGTTTACAACAACAATCGTGTTCTTATTCAATGAAGCTATATGTTTATTCTCAGAATTAATTTTCCTTGAAACATCAAATGATTTATCCCATCCTTCGAAATCAAATGTTCCGGTGCTATAAATCACATAATTGGCTGCTTCTACCTCTTTGTCAGTTGTATTTTCAATATAAAACTCTTTCTCACCATAAATCTCTTTAAAGGCTTCTAGCATTGTTATATGATCGTATCCAACACCCTCCGCAGAACCTCCGCCATGGGGTATCTTATCTGAATATTCGCCAGTGAGTAAAATCGAGAGATCAGCTGTCTTATCAATGGGCAAAACTTGGTCATTTTTAAGAAGCACAATACTTTCTCTGCCGGTCTGCAAGGCTACTACATAATTCTCTATCATTCGAGCAGCTAGATATGGATCTTCGCCAAAATATTCAAAGTTTCTGCCATTCTGTGAGATGCGGTAAATGTTCATTCCAGGTCCTAGTAGCACTGCAATTTCACCCGGTCTGCACTCTTCACCAATAGATTTTGTATAATTCGCCGCCAATTCCTTATTCCAAGTACTTGCTAAGGCGATCGAGCTTGGGAAAGCAAGCGATTTTTCAAGCTGATCATCGAGATGAGAGCGTATGTTAACTCCTTGATTTGCATCTGAGAGATACATGGCGGGCACATTAAACTTTTCACATCCTTTGGTGAAAAAATAGTTGTAACCGCCGATCATGGAAATTTTTTCATCAATGGTCATTTGATCGAGAATTTTTAATGCTTGTTCTCTGGCATCATTATATGCAGGGTTTTGCCCACTTTTTATTTTTAAATACGCTTTAATAGCGTATCTTTGATCCAGTTTTAAATGTGCCATATTTATTCTTTGTGTTGAAGGCAAATATCATCATTTAAACTATATAGAGAGGGGATTTCTTGAAATTTCCTCTCTTCCTTTCATTCCGCTACGCTCCATTCCAAGAATAGAGGAAATATCCCTAAAAAGTGCATTTACTAATTGAACTTAAGGTGCTATTTATCAAATGTCTATACACCCAAAATTTGAAGTGATCTGCTCGGTCTTATTGCAGGAGGAACAAAAGCAGCCTCAAGAACGAAGTGAGACAGGCTCACAAACTATTGGTACAAACGTCTTGAAAGCAACGCTCTCGTTTAAAATGCACCGAAATACGGCATCAATTAAGCAAATTTTTGTATTCAAAAAGGCTTCTGTATTTCGATAGCTATTCCCGAAAATGGCCGTTTTGCAGAAAAAACACGAAAAATTGATTCCCAAAAATACATTATACCTCAGTTTCCCCGAAGCTCTCGAGACAGGCACAAAGCACAGATGTCCATTCGGGATACCCGACCCGACCCTTCGAGTCTGGCTCAGGCCGGAAAAGGATGCTTTATTGTTGTAGCCAGTTTTTATTCCTTATAAATGTACAATCGTATTTCGTGAATGTTACTAAAATTGAATAAGTAGGCATTTATGTTGTCATTACTTTTCCATTTTGTTTTTCGTCTACCGCTATCTTCTGTCTCATTGGATATTGGTCCCCCCAAGAGCTTGCTGATTTCAGTTAAAACAAAATCATACTTTTCCTTAAAAGCTTTGTCTTTATCCTCAAAATCTGAGTTTGTGAAAAATGGGAGGTCGTTTTCTTTAAATTCTTTCCATCCATACGAAACTACCTTAACTGATTCTTTCTTATTTTTATTAAAGATTCTTTTCTTTTTCGTATAGAAGAAGTTAACAGTTCCATCAAAATAAGGACATTCTAATCGTCGATAACTTATGGGGTTACCAAACTTGAAATTATTACTATTCAGATAAATACTTTCACCTAAACTCCAATAATGTCCGAGTGATATGTCCTCAGTTTTTAAGGAATCTTCGAACTGCAAAAGCTCTTTTAATTCAAATAAATTGTCACTTTTGAATCTATTGATTGTCAAGGTAGAGTGTTTAATAAATAGTTCATTGCCATACTCAATATTGAAATCTTTATTTTTTATGCATGATGAATCAATCTGTGGTTCAAAAACAAATTCTTCACTCCCAGATACCGTAGTGAAATCAGAGAATTGGATATACTCAATCATATAAGGCCAAAGTTCCGTTGAAGGTACATTTGGAATTAAATCAACGACAGAAGTCTTTGTTGGTTTTCCTTTTTGAGGGACTTTGATTTTAAGTTTATAACTAATCGGCTTGTCTAATCCATTCTTAATCAATAAAATAGTATTAGTTCTGCTGCCAAATTTTCCTTTAGTCAATATTCCTTGTATTTGGTTTTTTAATGAAACACTATCCAAATAATTCCTTGCATTAGACCATTCTATTTCTGTAGCAAAAGACTCTTTAGTTAATATTTTGAAAGTATAAGTTAATGAATCCTCTGTTTGTAATTCTAAAGTAAACTTTGTATTCATTTCTATTACATCATCGGCATTATTTTTCTGTCCATATAAATGAATCGAAAGCAGAATGAATAATATTGTCAATATTTTGCTCATAATCGTATCGGCTTATCTGTCTCGTTAAAATAGCTACAACTACAGTATATAAGAACCCCCTCTTACCAATACATCGCCTTTTTCCGAAGGCTATTGTTTCATAACACACTCTCAATCAGCATAATAAATATTGGTCTTTGAGGCTTTATTTTGTTCGTTTCCTTCCAGTTACAAATATAAATATTCCATTCTGATTTACACATCAATTTGAAATAAATCACCGAGACTTTTATTCTTCCAAAATCTTTGGTGCTTAGGTGCGTATATATCTTTGTGACCTCAGCAACAATTTATCGATGAGAAAGATGGGTGGCTGAGGCTTGTTTCTAAGGTTCTCGAAGCACTCGAAGCCACTATTTCGAAGAGACGATATGATGGTACTATCCAATGGGCGCTTCGAGGACCTCAGCGACATTTATCAGTGAGTGATATGATGGGGCGTAAAAAAAGCAACCTTAATGTTGAAATAATTTTTCAAGCACCCTTTTTCTGTATTCAAAGATCTCGTTCAATTTTTTCTCAATCATTAGCTTATTGGCGATACTGCCCAGAAATGCAAATGGCGGCTGATAACTTACGATATCCTTCATCAGTACCTGATTGCCATGCTGCTTTATAATATGTTGATGGTGCCACATTGAATAAGGCCCAACTCTTTGTTCATCAACAAAATACTCTTTTTCTTTTACCTGAGTAATTTCTGTGACCCAGTTTGTTTTCACCCCAAAAACAGGCTTCACAATATAACTGATAATCATACCTGCATAGATTTTATCGGGCAAATCTTTTGTAACGATATCGAAGCCCATATATTCAGGGGTGATTTTCTTTAAATTTTGAGGAGACGAAATAAAATCCCATATTTCATCTATGGAAGTTTCTACGATTTGCTCGCGCTGAAATTGATAAAAGGCCATATTATATTTACTTTTTGTTGGTTATATATTCACTGTATATTATTAATAATCAGTATTTTTCACAATTTCTATCTTTTCAAACGAAAGAGGGATCCTTTTCGATTTTTTTATTTCATCTCCTGCAATATGCGCAATGCTTCATCCACATGTTTTTCCGCCTGCATTTGCGAGTTAAACATATAGACTACTTTACCGGTTTTATCCACGACATAGGTAACCCGTCCCGAAATCAATCCAAAGAAATTGCCGGGCACGCCAAATAACTTCCGGACTTTATTTCCCGTATCACTCAAAAGCGTAAAGTTAAGCCTGTGTTTTTGTGCAAAATTATAGTGGCTTTCCACCGATTGGGCGCTAATGCCTATGATTAAGGCGTCCTCATCTTCAAAGACTTCAAACTGATCGCGAAAAGCACAAGCTTCTTTCGTACAGCCCGGGGTATCGTCTTTGGGATAAAAATAAATAATAAGTTTTTTCTTGCCCAAAACGGAATCTATTTGAAATAATTCACCATTTTGATCTTTTAATTCAAATGAGGGAATAATACTCCCCACTTTTACTTTTTCCATATTTTCGGGTTTTTTGTGATAATTTAAATAACTGAAAAACAACAATATATATACAGCAAGATAGATGAGGTAAAAATTCCTGAACCTTATGTACTTCCGATTTTCCGGATACAAATTCCCAAAAAGGCCTTTAATCTCTTTCCAAAATACAGGTTTGATATTGATTGTCCAACTATTGGTTTGATAAATGATTTTTCTGAATTTGCTCCTGTAATAGGTCAAAGGCAAACCCCAAAGTAGAAAAAGCAGAAACCATATATTATTGAGAATAAAGTCCATATACGCCTATTTTTTTGGAAACCACGGAAAAAATGAATTTGTCTTTTGAATATAATCCCTGTATTGCGGTTTTGTATTTTTGAGGCTTTTCTCGAGCAATGCGACACCTGAAACCTTAATAATCAACAAGGTCATAATTACTGAGCCAATCACCGGCCAGTAAGAACCCGCAGCAATGCTCAACATCCCAAAAGACCACCAAACAGCGGAGTCACCAAAATAATTGGGATGCCTCGTATATTTCCAAAAACCTTTATCTAAAACCTTCCCTTTATTGTTTGGGTTCTTTTTAAATCGTGCCAACTGATAATCGCCGCCTGCTTCAAAAGCAAAGCCCACAAGAAACACAAGCACAGCAAGATAATCCATCACATTTAAGCCCGCAGTTTGCGAAAGCATATTTGCGCCCAATAGAGGAAGCGAAACGAGCATGATTAAAGCCCCTTGCAGTAGAAATGTCTGGAAATAACTAAACCACCAATAACGTTTCGAACCATAATCTTTCCTAAATTGTTGATAACGATAGTCTTCTCCCTTTCCAATATTTCGCAATGAGAGATAAATAGAAAGTCGTAAGCCCCATAAACTGACAAGAATCAATAAAAGGATGCTCCGTGAAGAAAATTCCCCTATGCTAAAAACATAAAATGCATTGACAATCACAAAACCCATCCCCCAAAATAAATCGACGATACTCACATTTTTTATAAGGACGCTCAACACCCATAATAGGCTAACAAGAACAAAAATGAGCAATGAAGCATGCAAAAACAAGGCGGCCATAGATTATTTTTTTTCGTGATACAAAATTGAAACAGCAACAGCACCAATACCGGCATGCATCCCAATTACCGGAGAAATATCAACAACAGAAACAGGCTTTTTTCCTGTAATCTGATTCATCCGTATTTCGGCTTTCGCCGCTCCTTCAGGATTATGTGCATGCAAGACAATATAATTCCAGACCGACTTTCCCTGAGAAATTTTATCGATATGTTTAAAAATTTTCTTTAAGCTGGCCGATTGACTAAAGGTTTTTCCGAATAGAAGGGATTTGCCTTCCTCATCCATCGAAATTACAGGATTGACACCAAATAAATTGGCAAAAAAACCGGCTGGCTTCGACACCCTTCCCCCTTTTATCATATACTTCAGGTCTTGAACACTGACGAATATTTTTGCATTGGCAATATCTTTATTCAACTGCTTTACAATTGATTCCGGGCTATTACCTGTTTCAATAGAATGGGCAGCCCTTAATACCAAAAGGCCAAGTGCGCCCGACAAATTCTTTGAATCGAGAACATAAACGGGTTTATTAAATTCCTTCTCAATCCGCTTTGCTGCTTTTAGACTATTGCCATAAGTTCCACTAAACCGGGAGCTAAGATGCAGCGCAATAATTGCGTCATAGTGGGTGGCCAGATGCGAATACAGATTGGTAAATGTTTGCTCGTTGATTTGCGATGTTTGTGGAAATTCCGGGCTACTTTCAAGCAAATCGTAAAATTGCTCGGGCTGAATGGTCACTTTATCCAAAAAATCATTCTCCCCAAAACTCAAATGAACGGGCACAATATTGATTTGATAAAAATCGATTAAATCCTGAGTAAGGTCACATGTTGAATCGCTGACTAAAGCAATATTCCATTTTTTATTGCCGGCTATTTCCTGCTGGCGCACCATATCATCCACTTTCTGATAGGTAATGGTTCCCACATCTTTAAGCCTGTAAAAAAGGTCTGCCGGATGATTGGTATGCATATGGATGCGGCATGTTTCTTCAGAACCTGCCACAACAATAGAATCGCCATATTGCCCTAAAAACTGCTTAAATGACGCTGTATCTTTGTGCAAATTTTTAATTATCGCCTCAGTACAATAGCGATATTCAGGATTATCCCCAACGATTTCACCGGAATGGTGAAGCGCAGTTTGTTCCATTCGCCCCGGAGCCAGACTCCTGATATTTCGATGTTCAATAAACTCTACAAAGCCTTTGATGAAAAGCACAAAGCCTTTTGCCCCGGCATCCACAAAACCATATTTTTTCAGCTCTTTTAGTTTTGATGTTGTTTCTGCCAAAGATGCTTCCAAAACCTCAATGGATTCTACAATCACTTTCTGAAAATCATGCAAGGTTTCTTTTTTGCTGTTCAGAAAATCAGCCCAATCCTGAATCACACTCAACATTGTCCCTTCTAAAGGGTTGGCAATAGCATCGTAAATATATGGAATTGAAGCTTTCACACTCTCAGCAAATTCATGAAAGCTGATGACCTGTTTATTTTTTGTTTCTGAGCTCAAGCCATATAAAAACTGGGCAAAAATAACCCCGGAATTGCCACGGGCCCCAATTAAAGCGGCTTCAGCGATTTGCCCCATCGTGTTTTTATAAGATTTATCAGGCTTGATATTATCAATTACTGCGCGAATGGTAGATGCCAAATTTGTCCCGGTATCTTTATCACGCACAGGAAAAACATTAATCCGATTGAGTTCTTCCTGATTTTGCAATAACTGGTGGCTTCCGGCAATAAAGCCATAATAAAGAAATTTTCCGTTAATGCCGTGATCAGATAGTACTTCCATAGATCCTAGTTTTGAACTTAATGAATATACTTGACAATGAAAAAGCCGGATACACTTACCGACGCAGTCAGAACAATACCCCATGCAATATCAATAAATACAAGGGGAAGCGGCCAACCTTTGAGCGTAGCTAAATTAGTCAAATCATAAGTGGCGTATGCAAAAAAACCAAACAAAGCGCCCAATAAAAGCGCATTTAAAGCCGAATTTTTATTTACGGCAGGATAAATGGCGAATATTGAGATTCCTGCGATATAAATCAGATAAAAAATAAGGGCAGCAGTCCAATTCACTTTTTCGCTTAAGAGGCCGGAAAGGTATTTTTGGTATAAATTTTTTGCAATAAAACCAAGCCATGCCAGGTCTATGATCAGAAAAACGATTGTTGTAAGCAAATAGCTTAACAGAATACTTTTCAGGTTCATAGGCTATTTCTGTTGTACTTTAATAAGCTTCGATACATCGTAGCCGCGTTTCTCCAATTTCGCAAGCAGTGTTGTGTATAATCCATCTTCGATCTGGGGACTGCGGCTCAATATCCATAAATATTTATCAGAACTACTGCCAATTAATGCCCATTGGTAGTCTTTGTCGAGATCCAAAACAAAATAATCACCGTAAAAGATCCAGAAGAAACTTACTTTTAATTTCCCCGGTTCATTAATGGGATCCGGAATCTTGGCCTTTCCAATTGCTTCAGAATATTCTCCGGTCAAGCTTCCTTTATAACCACTGTTCAGAACCTTTATTTTTCCATCATCACGCATGGAGTAATTCGCACGTACACCAACAAGGCCGCGCTCAAAACGATGGTCATAGCGGGCGATTTCATACCATGTGCCCAAATATTTCTCCAGATCTAATTCTTGAACAACAGTTTTATCAATCATTGATTTTGAAGTATTTAAATATTTTCCCATCAATAAAAAACCCAAAACAAGAAAGATTATACTCAGTATTTTGATCATATCAATTTGCTTTTCAATAAAAAAATATAGAAAACTTTGTTTAACTTTTCCATCAATTTAATAAACAACAAAAAGACCAAATTGTTTATCTCAAATCTCCGGCAGCCTATTTTATAATTTTCCCAATTTAATAAAAAAAAGCGCATCATCAACTTTACTTTAGAACATCCGACATCGGGATGCTGCAGAGCGCAGCCTTTTTCCTGCGGAAGAGAAATCAAGAAAGGCTGCTGGCGATGCTTGAATCTATGGCAGCCCTGATTCTAGGGCGAAATGCTGTTCTTTTTTAGCCGGATTTTCTAATCCGCTTTTATCGTAAAAATTTCTACAGCCTCATTATTCCCCTTTTTTGTTTTCATCAAAAGCATCCCTGAAAAATGATCTTTTAGAAAGTGAAGACATTCTTCAATGCCGACAAGATCAGAAACAATGGGGCAAACCTTCGTTTTTTGGTTGATTTTCTTGAAGTTAGGGCTCATTTTATGGGCAACAACAAAATCAATTTCCCCTCCAATCGAAGAGATAATGGACTTCCTTTTTTGGAGGCTTCCGTGTGCATCCTTTTCATCAATGGCTTTAAATTTATTTTCAATAAAACCATTCGGTTCCACAGTGCCATTTTCATGGATTTTAAAGAAATAGTATTTATCAGCATCCCCAAAATGCCCTGCTGCTAATTTCACTCCATCATTACTGGCAAAAACAAAATTCAATTGATTCGTTGCACTGTCCATAATATATTCGTCTTTTAAAATCAAAGATACAGAATTTCGGATTCAAACTAAAGTTAGTAGAAAGAAGAGTGTACGACATCCTTATGCCTTTTGCACAAGAAGCTCTCTAGCCTATCCAGCTTTATAAAACTCCTCGATCAATTTCAATGCTTCTTCCCTATTTTCTGATAAAATTTCAACCTCAACGGGCTGAAATCCTCCGGGGGAAACATGCCAGGGAGCAATCGACCCCATGAATTGATTCTTCAAATGAGCCATTATTCCATGATCATTCAACATATCTTTAATGATTTCAGCATCCATAGGTTTTCCTTGAAATACAACGATTAATTCAGAGTCCATATTTTGATTTTTTTATTGCAACTATTGCTGCAAGATAGTAAAATTGCTTGATTTTTAGAAGATAAAATCCATAGATTTCAACTTCTAAAAATCAAACAAGCTGTTATAATTGTTCTAATCCTAATTAGTGTGTGTCTATAGAGTCGGTTTCTGATTCAGAATGTTCGAGATCGAGGCATTCTTGGTGTTGAAAATAAGGAGCTTACTAAAGTAAGTGACTGGTTTCAACTCCAAGAATAACGCTGAGATCGGACATTTTGGACAGAAACTAATTAGTTCTTGATCATTTTAACCGTTTGTTGCCTTCCATCCACAGTCAGGCGAATAAAATAGACACCCACAGGCAAGCCATTTACATTAATGGATGATTCGTAGAGACCGGCACTAAAATTCCGATCAAAGATCTGATGCAGCACATTTCCACCCAAGTCGATTAGATCTAAGCTTGCCTGACAATTCTCATTAAAGAACATACGCACATTGGTATAAGAATCGGCAGGGTTTGGCGCATTTTGATAGAGCTCAAACACTTCTGCTGCTTGTTCTTCTTCCATTGGCAGTTCTTCAATAGAGGAAAATAAAGTATCCAGGGAAGCCTGATAAAGGTCAATACCATCATATTCAAATCCTCTTAAAACAAGGTTTAAAGCATCATCACCAAATTTAACACCGTTTAAAGGATGATAAATCACCGGATCGGTAATTGTCCAATAATGCTCATGACAAAGCACAATAAATTCATCGCCACGATAATGGCAAATATCGAAATCGCTGGTGTATTTGGTCGTATCGCAGATAAACGGACTGGCTTCAAACTTTTTCCATGCGCTCCCCGGAGCACTAATCAGCAAATCAAGTTGATTAATTTTCTCTCCGGAAACCAAATTAGGATTTAATGAACCATGATCGAAAAGTACTGCTCTTGCACCATTATCAGAAAGTGCAAGTTTGATACGCCCTACACTCCCATGATAAATTTCATCAATTGTTGGAGATAAGGACCAAGCTCCCTGATCGTTTGAGAATACTGAATACCTTATGGAGGCCAATTTTCGTCCGGGTTCATCTGCAGGTTTGCGAATATTATCAACCCATACTATGTGTACTCTTGAGCCAATTGCTTCCACATCATAACTAGTAATTTTATTCTCTTCAGTAGATGTTACAAGCGTTTCTGCCCGACCCCATTCAGTACCATTCCATTTCGACCACATTAGATCATATTGAAAATCCTCACCGTGTTGTTTTTGCTGCCAGATTGCCATCAGTTGCCCATTATCGCCCAATTGAAGCAATTTTGGAGCAAAACAGATTCCATTTGCAGGTTCAGCCAGAGCACCGATCTGATCGACATGAAATTCATTTTTTGTATCGATAATCGCATACAGAAGCCTTCCGTCTTCGGTTTGCACATTGGCCGAAATCCATACAAGCATTACGTGCTCGTTATCTATCGCAACTACCTGCGGTTTGCCGCAAGCAGTAAGGCCCGTATTAGAAAGCACATTATTAAAGATACTGCTGTCAATAATCTCCCCCGTTAGAGGATTCGATAAGCTCATGGAAATCTGTTGCTGAACGCCAAGGGCAGTCAAATCAAGATCCTTTGGATTATAATCGGAAGATTTCAGTTTATTCTTCACATTCACACTAAACACCTCGCTGCTATCCATAAAACATGCAGTTGCGGAATGCATCACATTTCTGTTCTGGCTTACAGATACAGGCTTCATAAAAGCTCCATTTATAGGATTAATTGCCTGATATTTTAATGATTTCATTTGGACCGCTTGCTTATTGATATCCATCCAGACGATGCCGGTATTATTCGCATTTTTCACAAAATGAGCCCGAGGCTGGTAATTGGTTTGCCTATTAAACCAGGAGATTCGCACCGGTGCTGTATTGGCAGTAAAAGGAGTTTTAGGTGCTTTTTCGATGGGGGGAATCGCCATTAAATCCCAATAATCCGATCCTAAAATATTCCCATGCAAAATTTGAGTGGGACCAAAAAGTGTTTGCTCATAAAAACCAAAAAGCTCTTCGGTTACTATTTTAAAATAGATCGACCAATTTGCAGAAAACATCGTTTTATGATCAGGTTCGGGCAAATTGCACCAGGAATGACCAACGCCAAAAGGCACATCACAAACCAGCACCATATTGAGCTCAAAAATTCCGGATAAAATCTCAAGGCCTGCTTTTAAATCAACAGCCGGAGCGATACTCAGGAACCAGAATGAAGAATTTTCATTCTCCGCCTCTTCGTTTTCAAAAGAGATATCCGTATTTCCAATAGAACCCCAAGTATTTTTTTCCAGATCAGATTGAACAAGTGTTCTAAAGGTAAATTTCTCAGCACCGGAGTAGCCAAATTTAAAATCGAACCAAATAAAAGCGCTAATCTCCCCAAATGCTGCTTTTACAGCTTCTTCGGCAGTCATTAAACCATCTTCGAAAGCTACGCAACAACTCTCGATTAAAGCGCCCCCCCCTTTACTCAAAGAAAGCTGTTCAGACCATTCATTGGAAAGCCAGAATTCATTATCCTCATTAATTCCAAACTTAGAACCTGTTTCGACACTAATTTTCACTTTATACTTATTAAGCAATTTTGAGCCTGTAGGCTTCACTGCTTCAAAAGCACTTTCCGATAAATCGACGGACATATTTTCATCGCAATTCAACTGATCTTCTTTTACTAAATAGGTAAAAGGTACTTTTTCGATCACCGGGCATGTATTGCTCACCCATTCACCATCCACTAATGGAACAATGGATGGTATTTCATAAGACAGCTCTTCTTCCTCACCTCCGGTTGCCGGCAGACTGAGACTCAACAAAAACGAAGCCGTATTCCCATCCTGCAAAGTATCAAAGAGATAACCATCCTCAAGATCAACACCCAATTCCAATGCTGTTTTTATAAACTGTGGACGCACATCGAGTATACTGATATCCGGAGAGTTAAAACTGAATGAAGGCACTTCATCATTTCCCAGATATGTATCGAAAACGAAATAGGAAGTTGGTGGTTCCAGATCGCCCATATCTACAGAAACGCCCCAATTTTCGTCATCCACGCGATGGGCAAAACAATGCAGAATTTCCTCATCACTTGAGTTAAAGGCAGTAAGCTGAATCCGGTTAATCCCATCTGCAACTGTGGCAATATTATAATAGGATGAATCGGTCATAACACCGGGCACGATACTTTGTGTAAATGGCCCGCTCCAATTTCCTGTTACAAGTGGTGGCGCCATTGGCAGCACATACAATTGCTCACTAATGCAATGTTCCCAATCTGTTGATTGGTCGTTTCCGAAGCAGATTTCAAAATAGCTGCCCGGAGCAGCTCCTTCAAGCTGAATAATCCAATAATCATCGATGCTTGATGTATAATAAAAGTCCTGATGTTGCAGAACACGGTTTGTGCTATCGTAAAGAGCCATATGGATATAATTGCTCCCTCCACCCTGCGATTGCCAGTTTGTGCTAAAAAAGAGCGTATCGTGGGCGATCATCCCCTGATCAAAATAGCCCAAACCATCAGAAAGTGAATAGTCAAAATCCACGGAAGTCGTGCCTGTAGGCAAGGGGTTTTTATTATTGTACGAATCAATATAATAGGTCATTCCCGATCCGGAGAAACCGGCAAAATCAACATGGGCATACAGATCATACACTGCAACAGGCAATTGCATCAGGCTTGTATTCCAACCTATGCTCTTTATTCCCTCCTGCTTCCTAAATTTACTGTTTCCAGATATTGTGGCATTCAGAGCTGCTTTTGCATCCGGAAGCACACTAGGATCATCCTTTGCCAAGCAAGGATAATAATGTAATAAATGTTCATCGGTTGTATCTCCTTCGAGGAACATCTGTTCGTTCACACTTTTATAAGTCCATGCACGATCGTAGATACAAATATTTGTAATGGAGCCATTAAATGATCCACCATCGAGACGGCAATCGAGTAGGCTATCCAAAGAGCCCCCTGCAATATGCAATTGACCCGATTTCGGCAGTGCAATTCGATCCATTTTGCAATCAACCAAAGAACCATCCACATATAAACGAAGCGATTGACCATCGGAGCCGGCAGCAAGATGATGCCATTCCCCATCGTTCATTGCATTGTCGGTCAAGACATAAGCATGACCATCATTGGTTGGAATATAAAAACGCAACAATCCGGTGGTATCCACATAAATTGTATGCATTAATTCTTTTGATGATGATTCAATTCCCAATATCTTTCCACCTTCGGTTGATGAAGTATTAAACCAAAGAGAAACACCAAATTGCTCTGCAATAGCGAGTTCACCTTGACTCACAGCCTCATCATTTGCTGCATCACCAAACCAGATGGAATGAGCATAAGGCAAACTGTTTTCGGTAAATAGTTGCGAATTTTTTACTACTTCTTTGGTAGCCCTATTCTTAAAAAACAATTGCACCGAATTTGTTTTCTCTGGGAAATGGCTCAAAACAAATGGATTGTAAATCATAGGCACATCATCTTTTGCATTGCTGCTGGCGAAGATGGATTTAAAATCATATTTGGAATTCAAGCGAGGAGCAGAACGCAAAACTTTAAAGGGCAGCTGTACAGAAATTTTTCGGCTCATGCCATTAACTGTATAATACTGATCGGCCAGAATAAAACGCACAGCATTTGAAATGCCTGCGATATTTACATCCCCTGCATAAAGACCATTTCTTTTCTTACTTACGGATAAACGTTTTAGCACTTTTTTCTTTGAGTCGATAAAACGGATCTTGAGGCTATCGACAAGTGCCAAGCTTAAGGCTGCTGTTATTTGTTGTTTATTTTCGTTGAGTTGCAGCAATTGTTTTTGCAAGAAGCCTCCGGAAATGGTACCATGGTTTGGGGTAAAACTTTTATCCCAGACCTGATATCCTTTATTTAAAGGATCATCAAAATTCCAATAACCCACCAGATTAGGCTCCGGCTGCAGGCTTTGATACATATTTTCCTGAATTTCAGATTCCGTGCGTGCTGTTTTCCACAGGCGGCATTCATCAATCATCAGGTGCATATTTTTCTCATAGCCAATAACAGAGCCCCCAAGATGAAAGGCCTGAGTGCCTAAAGAATCGGCAAATTGGCTTTGATATGCATCGATGGCTTTTGTTCCGATTAGGGTTCCATCATGGAAAATATTCAAATTTCCATCTTCGAGCTGAATCGCAATATGATGATGTTGATTTACATTGAATGATTTCGCATCAATTCCCAGAGAAACTTCCTCTTGCAGATTAGGACCATAGGAAAACACCACTGCAGGACTTGTAAAACCACTGCCGGAATAATCGCATTTTATATGTGCACCCCAAACATTTTCGACTTGCCCACAAGGAATTTCAATAGATCCGGTTCCTACGGCAAAATCCTGCACTTCAATATAATAAAGGAATTCAAAAGTAAAATTATCTTGAAGCAAATGGAAGGAATAAGGCCCTTTCATCAGAGCGCTACCATCTTTCGCCGAGCTTGTCCTTTGCCCCGGGCTATTGGTGATCACAGCGCCATTTGTAACACCCGAACGACTGAGCGAAGCGGGATAAAACTTAAGCGATTGGGCTATTTGTTTATCGGAAACCGTATAGGAACCCGTATTGGAAATATCCAAAGTAGGCGCCAAAGGATCTATCGTTATTGGGAACAATGCCGTATCTCCCGTAGGAGTGCTTCCTTCGGTATATGTAACCACAGTAAAATTCGTTGCATTGAGCGGCAGATGGCTCATATCGAAAGTCGATTCTACATAATCCAAACTTTTATGATTCAAAACAGCCCTTTGAAAATCAGCTTTCGAGAAATATCGAAACATGGTATCACAAACCATTTGAGCATTATCATCGGTAAAAGTGAAGAGTACCCCTCTGGTTCTTGGGGGAAAATTCCCTGCCCTGAATGTATTATATACCGAGGCTTGAGAAGGACTATTTCCTTGAACAGCATCATAATTATCCGTAATAAAAGGCCCCCAACCCTTGTCAGCATTGGCAAGAAGGGTATCGGAAATAATGACCATTGGCACGAGATAATCCGCCTTATGCGTATAACCACCATCGCTATACAACATCCTGATTCTCAATTGGGCACTAAAAGGAATCTCATAATCAGCCATATTGGCATTCCAAACAGCTTCATTATTGGCAATACTTGCCAAATAAGGTTCATGTACCGCTTTGTTATTTTCATCGATAAAGCAGAAAGACACAGATGTAGCCGAGGCTGGCAATTCCGAGGCTTTATACCAAAACTGATCCGGGCTGTTGATATGGTATTTATAAGAAGAATCGTTTGTTGAAATCAGGATATCGGGCATAGCCCTTGTATCATCGTTCAATGAATCGGAACCGGACAATTGCCATGCATGTGGGCCATTGAGCGCTCCATTATTCTGATTGCCCGACTGATCCCAAAGAATCTCAGAACCATGCTCATTAAAGGTATAATAAGCAGATAATTGATCACGATAGGGATGCGTATCGCTTATGCTCTTATTATAAAAATTCTTCAATACAGAATCGGGCAAAGCCACAGTCCAGACACGGAGCTCATTGATGGCTTCTTTAAAATTTTCGCCAAGTAAAATTTCGGAAGCATTCAAAGGGGTTATGCCATCAACTTCATAAGTTTCATCAACATACTTACTCAGATATATTTTTTGTTGGCTTTTATCTGATGCAGTATCGTAATCGACAACCACAGCAATATATTGCCAGACAGCTGTATCGAGGCTTTTGTTTGAAAGCAAAGCCTCGGCAGGATATTGAGCACCAAATTTTCCAAAGATTTTTCCATCCTGATTTAAGGCCAGGCAATACTGCATTTGCTCGCCCTCCCCTTTTTGCATGATGTATGCATCCGATTGTAGGATTTGAGGTTTCACCCAGGCCTCGATTGTAAAACTGCCTTCATGGTTCCAAGATGGAGCATTGGGAATAGCAACATTACTACTGTCGCTGCCATCAAAGCTTAGGTCAAATCCGCTACCATCCGAAGCTTCCAAGGAAAAAGTGAGTGTATCTGAAACACACTTTAAAGTTGCTCCATCAGGATTTATATACATCATTTCCACCCAATAATTATAGTTTAATCCGGGTATGAATGATTCTTTATCAACGGAATACGTAAATGTATTTCCTGATTGTTCATAGTTTTTAATTTTTGATGCAGAACTTTCCAAAGGAGCCATATAATACAGCCAGATTGTTTGCAGCGAACAGTTCTGCATTAAATCAACATCAAAATAAACTGATTGAACATCGGACCTCATCACCTCCCTCAATAATAGTGATGGATCTTCGGGCAGTGTTTGAAAAACAGTAACATCACCATAAAAAACATTTTCTGAGGCATCAATCAGATAATCATAGAAAGGGCGTACATATACCGGTTTTCCTTGCTCTAGTGCCGAAATATCTATTTGAAAAGCCTCTGTTTCGGCTTCTTCCCCTGAGATAAAATCAGCTACTAAAAAATCGTTTATTTGAGGTGTTTCGTTTAATTGACTATAACACAAACCATAACGCACCGATTTCAAGGCAGTGATGCTTGACATATCTGCGGCTTGAATTTCAACAGTCGCAGGCAAAACCGAGGAAGTCGCAGTCCCATAAGTTGCACTAATATTATAGCTCAGCTGGTTGAAAGGAACAGCTTCGAAAGGAATGGGAGAAATAGTCCATTGCGGATTAAAACCGCCTTGAAAAAGGCCATTATAAAAACCTGTTTCATCCTCAATCTGCATGGTATAACTCTGGTTAAAAGGATACCATAAAGCCAGTTGCTCATAAAAAGGATGCGCTATGCAAGGAATATATTTCATAAAGGAAGCAATGATATTTTCAGGCAAAGCAGCTTGCCAAATTTTAAACTCATCGATATTCCCTTTAAAATTCTGTTTATCCGCACAGCCTCCGCCAATAGTTGCCTTAGTAATAGTCACCATATTGAGTGTTTGGCTAGTATTTGAAGCACAACTTTTGCCATTTTGAAATATTTCCGCCGAACAGGTATTCATCTCCGAATCAAAAGTAAAGGTCATGGCAATATGCAGCGTTGTATTGAGTGGCAATTCTACAGATGACTGTAGATCCATACTTTGATCGCCATCAGAAACCGATGCTGCCAGGTATCCCGTTTCGATTCCAAACCACAAATAACTTCCACTTAATGAGCCATCGCCGCTATAATATATCGTAGCATCACTAGCCGAAGTGTTGATCCAACACTCCATCGTAAAATCCAATCCACTGCTTGTCAGTGCAGCAGCTTGCATAGTAATATGATCATCTATTCCATCAAAGGCCAACCAATTACCTGCCTGAAAAACGCCATCATCTGTTTGAGCAAACATCATGGACAAATAGAGCCAAAAGGCTACCGTAGTCATCAATTTTTTGTAGAGCTGTTCCATACTTCTATAATTTTACAATTGGGTTATTTTATAATTACAATTTTTTCAGTTTGCATCATAGCAATTGACTGTATTTTAATAAGATACGTACCAGAAGGCAAATTCACCGGGCTTATTTTACGCCAATACTGCGTGCCTGCTTTTTGTTGATAAACACAACGGCCTCCCATATCGTAGATGGCTACCTCAGGATTTTGTCCTTCCATTCCAATAATATAGAGAGCATTATTCCAATAAACCTCAAAGGGCTTATCCTGTACGAACCCTTGCTGTCTCTTCATAAATGTTAAGAAATACCTATTTTCAATCAAGCCCACCTTATCGAGGGGCAGCACTGCTGTATATGGCTCAGTAACCAATTGATACTGATTAAGTAGTGCATCAAACAGAAAAAGTCCTTCCTGCGCATTCAGTTGCCCTGATATTTGTATCTTTAGGGTAGCTGTTCCTGTTTTATCAGCAAAAATCCCCAAAGGAATAAGCAATGTATCCAAAGATATTTCGCTTGGCAATGCTTGCAAATCAACAGCATGTGAAAATTCTGAATTATCGCACAAATAGGTACAGAGTTCAAAGCGTGGGATCACATCAAACAAACCTGCATCGAGGCCATTATCCATTCCCATGCTTGCCTCAGGAGTAAACACAATACTCGTTTTAGACTTCATTCCGCTGGGGGAAGTAAGCCAAAGCCCTATCATTGCTTGCTCATCAGCTACATCAGCCAAAAGCTCATGGGTACGTAGTTTCCGATTAAAATGGAAATTGCTTTCCAGTTTCAAGCTGCGGATAAAAGCACCCTGAAACACATTTAAAAAGGACTGTGGACTGCAATTTGATATTGGCTCAAATGCCTCTGTTTCATGATCAAACTGATAAAAAGCTTTATATCCAAAAACAAAGACGGCATCATTTTCATCAAGCAGGCTTTGCCCATTTTCTGTTGGGTCATTAATCGGCAAACGGCATGGATAGGGATTCCCAATCAGGTTCCAACCCGAGCGCATTGCAGGAAGATTATAGGTTAATGAATTTGAGGACACATTACCGCAAATATCCAGCTGGCCGCCTGCATCATTTTTTAACATACGGTAGCCTTTTGCCGGCTTAAAGCTTTGTTTTTGCATTAAATCATCATCAGGATCATTCATCAATTCGTATTGATGATCTTGCTCATTCCACATCTCCAGGCGATCGCCCTGAGCATAAACTAGTCCCATATTTTTCACAGGAACGCCCGATGCATCAATAAATTCAATATCATCAAAGCAAACCGAGGTGTGCGTATAATTCACCGGACTGGATAGATGCATCCACAGATCTGCTTCCACCTTTTTGCGGAATGATAGCAAAGGCCCTGATGTTTTGGCCGATTGATCTTTCAGCAAGGCAAAATCATGCACAATAAGCGATGATCCATCTTCTACCAAAAGCGAAGACGGGGAACTAAGAGCCAGCACTTTGCAGGAAGCTGTATCTCCTGCATTAATGCTCAAAGGATATTGGCTGTCTTGATTAATTTTCACCAGATCGTAAATGCGTGGCAGGCTAAATTGTGTGCTCCAGATACTCTGGTCGGTCCAGCTTATTTCATCTGCTTTTGTGCCGTATGATGAGGATTGTTTATAGAGCGCATCCGAGGGGGTTGTTGTTGTATTCTCAAGCTCAGCAACTAAATTTGGATAAAGCGTTTGAGTGTTGGGCATCGTATTGCCCGATACATTATCCATTGTATAATAGCCAATTAAGGAAAGGCAATTGGAAGGATCAGGGATTTTACGGTGCATATAGGCCTGAATGCTATCCAAAGCCAAAGCCTCGTTCCAGATGCGCAATTCATCCATTTCGCCATTAAAATAATAGCCTGTTTGAGCAGCATGATAATCTACAAAACCGACCGTAAACACATCATTTAAAAGATTTTCGGAAGAATTTGTTGTTGTATTGCGTTTCTGCTCGACTCCATCAAGATAACATGTAAGTGTTCGAGTGGTTCTTCTGCCTATTTGTTCTGATGAACGAACCAAAGCCACATGATGCCACACATCATCGTTTATGGCAGAAGCTGTTAGCTGTTGGCTTGTTGTGCCATCATACCAATACAAATATCCATCATTACTTTCATCACCAAAGCTATGGTCATCGGGAGACCCCAGAAAGACACCAAAGCCCTGATCGATCGAGTACGAACCGCCACTCACAGCATTCCCCAGCACAGCACTCATACCACTCGTGGATTGGATCCAAAATTCAATACTGAAATCTCCTCCTGCATTATCGAAAGGCAAATCATTGGCATCATCATCAATGGTCATAAGCGCATCCACTCCATCAAAGCTAAGTGCATCGGCAGCATTCTGGCAAAAGATACCCAAAGTATAATAGTAGTCGTTTTTAAACTGAACATTTGTGAGCTTAAATATCAGGCTATCACCAATCTGAACAGGTACAATGTCCAATTTTTCATAATCGGAAGCGGCATCTTGAGAGGAGATTAAAACGAAATCGGTACTTTGGTAAGAGCCATAATCCAAAGTACTCAGATCGAAAATAAATTCCGGGGCAAAAAAGCCTGTAGAATCTACCTTAGTAAGTAACCAATAACGGTCGAGCGATTCACTAACACCATCATTATCAGAGGAAGCAAATCGATCGCTATGATCAGACAGAGCATAATCGCCATCATTATGGGCGAAAATAATCGAATAATCCAATCCTTTGCTATATGTACTATTGAAATCGGATTCCAAAAGAAGCAGATTGCCTGAACTTTCCGAAACAGTCTGCGCATTCCAAAGTCCGGCGATTTCCTCCAAAGCAATTAAATTTTCTTGATAGGAAATAATGGCACCATCAGCGGCAGCGGAAGAATTTGCTCCGGCTTCGGCTGTGAAATTATGACCACTATTGTCCGCAATTTGTGCATCACCATCAATAAAACCATCAAAAGAATATGCTGCATAATAATCTGAGGCTTTCAGGGCAGAAGTACTTTCAATACTTAAAAACATTCTGTGATATTCGCTTGCAGCATCCTGGCAAGGCGCTGCAAAACGAAGCTCATCAAAATACATAAGCGACTGATCATCACCAAAAACCATTTTATTATCCGTTCCCAAATCCCTTAAAGGCAGCTGTATGGATTGATCAGTATTTCCATTCAGATAAAGCTGTAAAAGCTGATCGCTGAGGGAAATACAAATGTGATTCCATTTATTCATTTGCAGCGAATCCATAGAAATCAAAGAAACATCTGCGGCAATGGCATCATTGGCAAAGTCACATTCCAAGAACGCATTTTCGTTGATGCTTAGCTCCATAAATGCTTCATCGCCTGATTTATTAGTACAGATTGTTGTGGTATTTTCCGTAGGCATCAGCCAAAATTCAATGCTAAATGCTGAAGGATCAGGCAGGATATTGGCAGGAACGCTAAAATTTCCATGATCGAGCACTATATGCTGTTGTTGTGGCAATTTGAATAAAATCACCTCAGAATAAGGACTTTCCCAATCATTACGCATACTTTTTAAGCGAAGAAAATAGCTTTTTTCCGTTTCAATGGCTGTTTGAATATCATAAAAGGATAAAGCGGATGCTTCACAGTCAACCGACCAGGTTTGAATCTGTTCAAAATCTTCATTTTCACTCAATTCAATAATAATCTGATCAAAGGCATCATTTGCAAGCCAATGCGCCGTAAATCCATCTGTTGTAATTGCAGAAGGTAATTCTATTTTCGGACAAAATGCCTGAGAGGCCTGGAGTTGTGCATTATTTATAATTTGTGCATCAACTTGCTGCCCTGAATGATCGCTTAGCAATACAGAATCCTGCACATCAAAAGAATAATAAGCCAAAAGCCCATCGGATTGGTTTGCATCCAAGGTTTTATAAATATTTTTCTGAATATCAGCGACTAAAAGGCATTTATCCCAAATACGCACTTCATCCAATTTTGCTGTGGGATGATGCCCCATATTTCCAATATATTTTACGGGTGTATTGCAAGGCATAGCCCCTTGAAAGTCTTGTTCGGCTTTTAGTACTCCATTTACATAGAGATGAATGCCGGTATTGGGCTCATAGCTCACTGCAATATGTTGCCAAACCTCAGGTCGCAGCACATCATGAAATGTAGCTGAAATCCATTTGTCACCCGTACCAAAACCTGTATGAATGCCCGTGCTATCGTAAAGATAAATGCAGGGACTCCGTTTTTTTGTATTCGATGGGTCATGCCCAATAAGTGAATAAAAATCATGATCGGATGGCTGCGGGAAAACCCACATTTCCAGAGTATATTCACCTCCATCGAGTACTATGCTATCACCGAGATTGATATAATTTTGTTGCTGCTGATCGAGGACCACAGCATTTCCCGGTGCATAGGCAAAACGAAAAAGTCGGGGCGCAGAGTTGGGAGAAAACCAAGAATATGAACCCGTCGTAGAACTATATTTTTGTTGCTCGATGCCAATGGTGCAATAATAATCGCAATCGGGAGCCAATAAATCTTCGGGGCAGACACCGATTTCCGAGGATGAAAGGGAAGCATCCGCATCGGTATAAGAAAACTGCTGACAATCAGTCATTGCAGTATCTTTCGCTATACGCACAATGATTCCATCCACATCGCTATAGGGCATCCAGGACAGATCGAAGGCATTTTCGTTTTGAAAGAAAATAGTATTAATAAATGGGCAAAACGCTTCGGAAACCGTATAATTGGAGCGGTCTTTCTGCGCATCCGTTCCCAGTGCAAAATTGATGAGTTGTCCATCGGCCTGCATTGCGTTATGCACAATATTATCGCGGAGCAGGTCTTGTGCTGAATTATCAAATCCGGGCACACCCTGATCAAAATCGTAGTATGCAATAAGGCCGTCGGGAACTTCATCCATATCGATTATCTGATTCATACAAGCGAAGATATCCTCTTCTTGACGGGCATAATTCCAGATACGCAATTCATCCATACGGCCATTAAAAAACTCAGCATCAAGATATCCCAAGTATTTAATTCTTGTTTCCGTATAGGGAATCCGACCCGCAGCAACCGCAGCAGTAAGGACTTTTTCAGCATTCACAAATAGCTGAAATTCAGCACCATCAAAACTCCAAGCAATATGGTTCCATTGATCCTGCAGGAGCACATCATCCACCGACCAGGAATTCCAGTTTGTTCCATCGCCAAAACCTCCATGCAATCCTGTTCCATTTTTAATATAAAGGCTTGGGCTTCGTTTATTAACACCGGCATCGTTATTGCCCAGCAAGCCCTGAAATTCTGATTTTTGAGATGATGAGCGAGGAAATAACCAGAGTTCTATGGTAAATTCTTCCAACATTAATTTACCGTTTTGCCTAAGGCTGATATAGTCGTCCACACCATCAAAATCTAAAGCATTTCCGGGAGGCGTATTTGTATTGGGAATGGAAGTATACTGAACAGCCGACCATGGCGAAAGGCGAAGAGTATCGCCTGCAGCATCCATAAATAGTGCACGCAGACGCGCATAGTATTCTGAACCAATAATTACAGAGTCCTCCGGAAGTTCCTGATTCAGGGAAACCTCAGCGCTATCTACATAAAAAACAGGAGCAAAAACAGAGGCAAAATTTTCGTTATCAGAAATTTGCACCTCCCACTTCCCTACTCCGGGCATTGCAGACCATGAAAGATTGCAATTGGCTGCACTAAGGCTGTCTCCGACTGTTGCACCGGAAAGATCAAATTCATTTAAAAAGGGCAGCATCGCTTCGGATAAAAGAAATTCAGGGGAACCGGAAACCTCAGCGTCCACACCTCCGGCAGAATTAGCAAGTTGCGAAGCATTCTTCTCATCAAAGCGAAAATAATATATGGAAGAATCGGGCTCATCGGTATACATTGCCTCAAGAATTTCCGATGCATTTAATACTGTATTATAAATTCTCAGCTCATCCATCGATCCCATAAAATTGTTCATGCCTTCAAGTCCAAAGGCTTTGGCAATAATGGGCACATTCATATTCATGGTTTCGGAAAGGGCATTTGCCGATGATGCTGCAAGATTTCCATTAATATACATCTTTAGGGCGGTGGAATTCACATCCATACTAAAAGCAAGGTGCACCCATTTTTCCGGGGCAATAATCTGATCAGCTTTTAAAGTCTGTCCTCCGGAAATTACTACAAAACGTGCATCATCATCGAGATAAAGCGCTTTTGAAAATTGCCCTGATTCGTTCCCAACTTCATCGCTATGGCAGATAATGGCCATTCTTCTATTGTTCACAGCAGGTTTTACCCATGCCATGATGGTGCATTCATCCTGATAATTCCAAGGTGTGTTTGCGGCAGCCCATTGATCGCTGCCATTAAATTGCAAGGCATTGCCCGGACGAATCATTAACGGCCTGATGGCAGAAACACCTCCCGACCAAGCTCCAATTTGTGGCGTAACTTGATGAAAATAATTCATCTCTTGATGCAGACTCACTTCAATACGCTCCGAAGATGAGGTATAATTCTTATAGAAACATGCATCACCAAAATCATTGGCAGAAGTACTTAGGCGAAGCAGGCCATTTGTACTTGCTTCCGAATTTTCAATATTTAACTGAAAGCCTGTACGATCGACGGAAGTTGCAGCGAGCAATCCATGGTCTGCCATAAGATTTGTGAACAGAAAGTTGGATGCATCACTCAAATAATCAAAGGAATTCATTGCAGCCTGCCTGTTTTGTGGCCCAAAATCAACAATTGAAGTAATGCTTGCATTATCTGCACTGCCCGAGATTCCCTGATTAAAGGTGTAATTCAGATAAAGATCAGGATCGTATGCAGGGATTTCCGTATAAACAGCATCCTTAATTTCTTCGGAAGTTCGTTCTTTAGTCCAAATGCGCACATTGTCAATACTACCATTGAAGAAGCTGCTTGTATTCCCATCACATCCGAGATTCATGGAAGGCTGGGATAAAACCTGATGCGCAATTATAGCCAGAGATTCGATTACAGCATTGCCATCGAAATAGGGCATAATTGTATCGCCATCATAGGTCAAAGCAATATGATGCCAGTCCTCATCAATTTGTCCGATTTGTTTTTCGGCGCGTATGTCTCTATTCTCTGTTATTTTATAAGTGATATGACCTTGATAGACGTAGAAAGTACATTCATGTGCGGCACCAAGCGCAATAGGATGCATGAATGCTGAGGAATTTTCATCACTTTTCACCCAAAATTCGATTGTAAAAGGCTTTTTCATAAAATCAAGCGGAAAACCATCTAGGAGTGCATAATCGTCAACGCCATCAAAATTCAATCCATTGCCGGGTGGAATATAATAACAAATCTCGCTGGAAGGGCTCACCCAATGATCGTTTTCGAGATGCATCCTGAGATAATAAGGCATACCCGATGTAGGCAAAGCAGGCTCAGGAATACTGATGCAGGCTGTATCCTCACTATTGACAGGAAGAAGCTGGGCAAAATAATCCCCAAAATCCTGTGTGGAAGAAAAATCAGCAAGACCGTTTAAGTCATCAATAAATGGTGTTTTTGCAAGGCATACATCCGACAATGACGCAGAAGTAACAGCAAGAACCGCGGGGCACATTGCTCCTGAGCGCTCCCTATTTCCTTCGCTGCCTTTTATTTCGCCATTATTCCCATGGCTTTCGAGTATTGTAGTGCCTTGGCTTTGATTAAAATTGCAATAGCGCAGCAAACCGTTTTCATCGCCTTGTAATTCTTGATGCATATTTGCGATCAGTTCCTCACTTGTAAGCGGATGATCCCAGAGACGGATTTCGTCCAATTGCCCCTGATAGCGGCCATAATCGCCGGCACCAAACATATACCAACTTGCATAAACTGTTCTTTGGGAAGCGAGCGCACTTTTAATAAAATGTCCATCGATATAGAGTGAAGGTGCGCCATTATTATAGATTACAGCAAAATGATGCCAGCCAACAATATTTTGAGGAAAAGCATATACCAAACGTGTTGGAATATAACTACTGCCATGTTCAACAACACTAATCCCATTGCTTCCGAGCGAAACGCCGACACCGGCTCCATCGCCACCATAGCAAGGAGCATAGATATAATGTTGGTTGGACTGACCATTAAATCCGGAAAGGCTTTCAGGCATGATTGAAATCTGGTTATCCTCATCAGGATTTGCCCAGAATTCGATACTGAACGAATTGGAAGGACTAGGCATTGTATTTCCTGAAAGCACTACCGAATCCTGATCAAAACGAATGCTATTGCCCGGAGCAGGAAGCATATCTATTTTTATAACAGGGCTTTTTATACAGGCTACACCATTGGAATTAGCTTGCCAACCCTGACAATAATAGGTGCCGCCGGCATTAGTTTCTGTTTGAATACTTACAGCATTATTCTCTGATGCATAGGATGCAGCATTCAATAAATCAGGATTATCGGCTACTGCAAGAATTTGGTGCGGATAATTTTCAGGAAGAAGGAATTCTACTGAAAAGAAATCCGGGCCTTTTGCTGCACATTCAATCTGAGCAATATCAGTATGGGCCACCCAGTTGGAGCTATACCCTATTTGAGCAAAATTATGAAAACCATCAACAGTCAAATTTCGATTGTCTTCAAAAGGCACTCCCTGATCAAAAGCCTGATAATAAATTAAATTAGTTTCGTCGCCTTTGGGTTGATGCTCCATCAAATACAAGATATCGGAGACACTTAGTTCAGCATTCCAGACAGAAAACCCATCCAGATCGCCTTGAAAAGAATGAGCAGAAGCAACAGATGACAAAGAACCAATATAAAAATTATTGTAAGGGATATAGCTATCCGGCATCTGCACAAATGCTAATTGGATACCATCAACATATACGTTTACAGAGTAATGACCATATACTGCTGTAATGAAGCTCCATTTGTTTAAGGGCAAAAGTTCCTTAAACAAAATAGCCTCTACGAAATTATTACTGCCCTGCAGATATGAATAATAAGCGCAACCAAAAAACCAATTTCCGTTTTTAAATTCCCCAAAAGTACAGCCACTGTAGTATAGGCCACCATCATCATCATAGCCCCCTGCAATGCAACCGGATGAATCAGATGGTTTTACCCATGCGCTAATCGTAAATGACCCGTTTAATGAACTGCCAATATCAGTAGAAATATAATCATCAACGCCATCAAAGTTCATGGCTGTATTGTCCTGCGCATCAAAAACAACAGGCGCATACACAAAATTTGAGCTATCGCCAATTCTGTCAAAAACAGTAATATCCATACTTTGTTGTGCTCCAACATTATTCTGTATATTGGTCAGCCAGCGATTATCTGCACCGGCAACGCCTTCTTCAAATGGTGTATAGAATACGAGTCCATCCTGCGCAACACCGGAGGGATCATACAGAGCATCTTTAATCTGATCGGCACTTAAGGCTGTGTTCCAGATGGACACACTACCCAACTTGGCATTTAGATAGTAATTGTCAACATTATTAGGTTTTCCTATTGTCAAATTTTTAAAACCATTATCAAAACCAGTATTTGAGGCTTCAACAACAGACAATAAAATTCCATCAAAATAAAGGCTTAAATTTGCTGCCGAATGATCATAAACAGCAGCAAGATGCATCCATTTTCCGGCGGTAAGGCTGCCTATATATCCGGTACTCACAGATGTTGTACTTGTTGAACGTCCAATATCAAATTGCGAACCGTTTGTACAGATAAAATACCCTGCAGAGCTTGTTTGAGCCCCGGAAGAAAGAATATACTGGCTTGTTGAGACATCATTAAAATTCACCCAAACAGCAAAACTTACATCGCTATCAATAGGAACAGGATCTGTTGTGATGTCGAGACAATCATCCACACCATCAAAATCTAAGGCAGTACCCGGCTGGCTTCGTTCATTGAGAAAAGAAGCTATTTCAGAAATAGCAATTGTATTTCCATTCCCATCAAGAGCACTCACCCGATAAAACACAACATCAAAAGCATTAAGCACGAGTCCTTCAATTTGTGTCTCTTTTTCGTTGCAAAGCTGAGACTCTGCTTGCTGCAGAACCGGATCATTCATGGCATATTCCAGTTTATAATGATCAATACCTACCTCCTGCTCCACCCGCCACGAAACCTGCACTGCAGACCCAACAAAAAACGCAGGGTTTAAGAGTGGCTTACTTAAAGGACTTTCGATCCAATTGCTCGTATTTCCATTCAGTACACATTGATGCAAAAGCATATCAGCATCCTGCTCAGCAGCATTTAAGAGTCTGTTATTGATATGGTTCTCCTCAGCTGCCCTTCCCTGATCAAATGAATAGTATTGACATAAATGAATATCCGAAGCAGGAATAGAATCCATATCATCCTGAATTTGAGCGGCTGTTCTGGCACTATTCCAAACGCATACTTCATCAATATTTCCCGCATAACAATAGGTGCTGTTTGCCGGCAAATTGGGATAATAAGCAAGAGATAAAGGCGTATTATAATTACTAATACTTCCTGAGGCAGCTGTTTGTGTCAATAATTCCCCATCGAGATAGAGGTACATATTGCTTCCATCATAGCTCGCTGCTGTATGATACCATTTTCCGTATTCCAGATTTGAGGGCACGGTCGACAAAGTCTTTATCGTTCCATCGAGGCAGAGATCAAAACTCAGATCAATATTTCCACTATTATCCACATCAGTCAGGAAAAGCCCATACTGATAATAGGGCGCAATATGCGATGTAAAAGGCTTTTGGATGATACTTTTCTGTGTTGTAAGGCTGCCTTCGTCCACGAGAAACCAGCATTCGAGCGTGATTTTGGATGAAGGAATATTTGCCGGAGGTTTTTGTGTCAAAGCATAATCGTCTATGCCATCAAAATTGAGGCAATGATTCCCAAAAGCGGGCACAATGGAGGCTAATGCTTGGGAAAAAGGGCTTTGCCAATTATTTTCTGAGCGGGTAAAAGCAATGCGTGACCAGCATAAATCGCCGGGATTTAATTGCAAATTAAGTGCATTTAAATCGGCTTCGGTGCTGCTTTGTACCTCATCGTATAAAATATAAGAGAATGCGCTGTCCGCTGCAATTTGAATACGATAGTTTTTTGCCCCTTCGCACTGATTCCATAGGAGTTTTGAAGAATTCAATGAAAAATTGCGCTGAACAATAGGCGCCATTGCCCCGGAAGTCTCAAAATCCGGATTACCTACTGGCTCTGCCTGGCATTGTTCACTGCCAAAAGAAGAAATCGTGCTGCTGTTGTTCTGATCAAAATTAAAATATGCCAACAAATTATCCTCAGCACCTTCAGGAGATTGAAGCATTAGAGACTGTATCTCACTCTGAGTTAATGCTTTTCCCCATATACTCAATTCGTCCATACTGCCTTTAAAGAAATCCCCAAGATGGGCAATCGACTTGATTTTCTGATAATCAGGCGCACCTACAGAAAACTGTTTTTTCAGTTCAGCATTCACATAAAGGGAAAGGGTAGATCCATCATAAACGGTGGCAATATGGTTCCAGCTATTTGGATTGAGGACGTTTTCTATGGTTGTTGATTTCCATGCACTATCACTTCCATGGCCAAAATGCACGCCCGTTTGTTTCCGGATATAAATGCAGGGGGAGCGCGTTTCTGTTCCGCCCCCATCTTCCTGATTTCCAATGATTGAATGAAAGGCATCATCTTCCGCTTTGCTATACACCCAAACGGCAATACTGTATGTATTATCCGAGCCACAAGCCTGAACGCCATCGCCAAGATCCAGATAATCGTCAACACCATCAAAAGATAAAGCATAGGCAGGCGAAGGAAGCGATGAGGGCGCAGCAAATGCCTTTAACGCAAAATCGCTATAAAAATTAAAATACTTCTGGCGCAGACGCACAGAATACGTTTTGGAAAACATCAGATTAAGGCCGCTGATTGTTGCTTCCGTTTGGGATGCATCAATATAATAATTGCTCAAAATTGGCGAGGAAAAATCTGTATCATCATCAATTTCAACGAGCAAAGAATCGGCAAGTCCAATAACTGAATATTTTAGGGTAATAGCAGTATTGCTAATATTTATAATATCCTGTATTTCAGGCATTGTAATAATGGTACTCATCACCCAATTGCTTTCATTTCCACTAAGAGCAAAATCATGCAAATTCCCTTGCGGCTGTACATCGCTAGCCCGAAGATTCGGCAAAAGGTTCACTTGTTGGTTTTGACCGGAAGGAATCCCTTCATCAAAAGTATAATCCAACACCTGAGCATCATAAAGCCCATCCAAGCTTGTTGAGCCCGAATACATAATTGTTTGCACTTGTTCTGCTGATAGCGCTGTACTATAAAGCTTTAGCTCATCGAGCAATCCTGAATACTGTAATTGTCCATTGGAGTATCCCAACCATTTCCCAATACAAATAATATCGTCCTGATCGGCAACGATTAAAGCATCACAGCTATACGTTTTAGAAACAGATCCATTTTGATAAAATGTATAGGTATCTTTACCATTGGCATTTGTTCTGGTAAAACAAATATGATTCCATTGATTTAGATTGAGCTTATCCCCCGAAAAGGAATGATAGGTCGCAGCTGTATTGTCTTGGCTGAGTTCACAATTTAGTGTAAAATCAGAACCCATTCCTATTTTAAACCATTGGTGCCCATAGCTCCCTTCCTCAGCCCTACGATTTGAAAATATATAGGAATCACCGGCATTTGGCGCAGCCCAAAAGGCAATAGAAAAATCCTGATAATCACTAAAATTCGTGAAAGCACCTGCTCCAATATCAATATAATCGTTGATGCCATCAAAAGACAGGCAATTGCCCGGAGGCAACATAAAACTAAAAGCCAATGGAGCAGAAAGAGGCAAACAATGATCTGATATTCCATCAAATATCGCTGTCATTTTTATATAATAACTATCGCCCGGCTTCAATTCATGAAAAATACTCAGCAAATTATGGGTATTTGATGTCGCAGCTGAATCGATTGCTTGTTCACATGCTGCATCATCATACAAAAAAGCTTTATAATTTGTAATATTAAAGGCATCCGTTTGAATCAAATCAAAGGAAATAGTACAGCCACTGCTGTAGGTATTTGTTACTTCTATTCCGGTAACACACCAAGCTTCACTTTCGGGGAAAGAAGACTTACCCTTAAGAAGGGCGTCGTAAGCGTTTAAGGAGGCATCGGGAACCGTTTGTCCGGAAGCATTATCAAACGTTTGGTAGAGAAACAGATCATTATTCTGAGCATCAAGGCTTTGATACATCATTTGTTTCACAACATCAGCAGTAAGTGTTGTCGTTAAAATACTACTTTCATCAAGCAATCCGGCATAATAATTTTTATCATTAGTATTCGCCCCAATTACAGCGGGAAGCAAACTAATATTTGATGGAAGGCTAAACGCAAATGTAAACACCTCCACTCCATTGATAAATAAATTCGTTTGATTTGCATCAAAACTTAGAGCAAGATGCTGCCAATATCCCGGCAAGACAATAAATTCATCCGAAGTAAAAGCCTGTCCACCGCACTGTATTTGCACTGAGCAATTTGGCAGTATTTCGATCAACAAATCATCAGAAGAAAAAAGTGTTGCGTTTTGTTCCAAATTTGTGTCAGGGCATAACCAGGTTTGATAAGAAAAAGATCCGTTTATGGAGGCCACATCCGAAATGTTTAAGGAAGTTGCGCCATTGAAAGCACAGGCATTTCCAGGTGGCAGGCGAAAGGAAAGTGTATCCGAAAGTTGTACGCTTACACTCGTATCTGCGGCATAAAAAGCGCCCACCTGAACGGTATAAGTTTTTGCCGTTTGCAATGAAACATCTTCAACGGTATATGAAGTATTTGCTGCCCCATCCACTTTATAGGACCCAAAAGGCGTAATCACGTCATAAGCTTCACAATCAGCAATTTGCTGCCAAGAAACCCGAAAAGAATGCTCCGTAATATCAGATATTTGATCCGCAACAACCTGCATGGCCGAGGAATTGAGCCATTGGATATTCCCCTCACAAGTGGCGTCCATCTGATTGTTGGTAGCATCATATAAAACATTGCCTGAGACCATATTAAAATTATAATAGGCAATAAGGTCTGACTCAAACCCATTGGAATATGAAGGCATTTGATGCATTGCTTTTAATAGCTCATCGGCTGATAAAGCCCGCTTATAAATTTGCACTTCATCGATAGAACCATTCCAATTCCGGTCAGAAGCCTTAGCATTTGCTCCGATATAAAGTGGCGCATCATTTATATTGATCGTTCCAACAATTAGTTGCTCATCGACCAGCACGCCATCCACATAAAAACGTGCATCAGAGCCATCAAGAATACCGGCCAGATGATGCCAATGAAAATCGTTCAGGAAACCGCCTTTAAGCACATAAGTTTGCTCTTGTGTTGTAAGAGAAAAAGAAGCTTCCGGCCCTGAACCATTGCGTTGCAGGCTCCAGCAATCATTGCCTTTACTCAAAACTGTTTGCCATTCTGAGGAGAGTTCATCGGCTTTTACCCAAGCCATAATGCTCATAGGACTTTGCAGGTTCCAGATTGCATCATTTCCGGCATTAATTGATGAAGCACCATCGAAAAAGGCTGCATTTCCTGCTTCAAATGGATGTACTGTTTTTATTGTATCAAGTGCATCACAAATAAATTCGTTCAGTTGTGCCTTTATTAATAATTTCCGGAAGCTGCCCACTTCAGGCACATCCTTAAAATTAGAACTAGTTGACGAAGTTTGTATGCTATCAAAACTTATATCGTGAATGCCTGTACCGATGCAAATCACCTGACCATCAATATTTCCGTATAAATCAGGATTTTCCCAGAATACTGTACAGTTATCCCCCGAGAAATCTGCAAAAGGTGTGGTCCTGATTTCCGGCATTATACTACTGTAGTGGTAGTTACTTAAACTGTTTTTAGTGAGCTCGAAATTTTTAAAAGTGGCATCATCGGCACTCCCATCATTATTTCCGGTGGTTTTTATTTTAGTATTATTGATTTCCGGCTTGCCATCATCGAAGCGATAAGTAAAAAACGTGCTTCCGTTATGCGATAAGCCTTCATTTGAATACATATCCTGTTTGGCAATACTTTCACAAATATCAACGGAATATGAATTACTCTCTACATTAGATCTATAAAATTTCATTTTCAGATTATCGAGATAACCATCAAAATACCAGTATGTATCATTATCGTCTTTATATCGTCCAATATTGATTGTGCCCGAAACCTTAAAAAAATCATGGCCATCGTCCATAGAAGCAACTTCTTCACCATTTCTACAAATCCTCATCACATATTTAGCCTCACCTGTGCCGAAGGAGAATGTATTTGTTACCCAAAAAACTGTCCAGTGAACCCATTCTCCCGGAACATAATTGTAATCTTTATAAATTAAATCGTTTTTATCACCAAAAAAGCCAAAGATAAACTCCACATAATCCAGACTGCCATCGTCTTTTTTTGAAGAATTGCGGTAGCCCATTTGCAGATATTTATCCTTCTTTGCCTTTCCGCAGGAGAGCACATAATCATGATCTGGAAATTCCTCGGTACACTTGACCCATGCAGAGATGGCAAAACCATCTTCAATATGGTATAACCAATTTATTTTCTCATAATTCAGGTCATCTTTATAATCTAAAGATGGTCCCTCGAGCCATGATTTTTTCTGAGAATCAAAACCAAGACAATAAGCCGGAGGCTGTGCACCTGAGGTCATGGTAGAGGGATGAGAGGTCTGACTGGAACGGCCTTGCCCCCAATCCATTACTGCTTTTATACGCATAAACGGATGGGTCTGTCGATACTTCTTTACCTGCTCAGCAGCGAGAACAATAAGACTATCGCTACTACTAAAATCCAAAGTAAAGGTATTGCAGGATGAAAATCCCACATCATTGCTCAACGCAAGGATGATTTTATTGATGCCATAAAAATAATTGCATTTCAAGATAAGATCGCCACTATTGTTGTAGGAAGATCGAATGAGTTTCGGGGCTTTGCATTGGGAAGGCACCAAATTTGCGCGACTTCCTTCCATTGTAAATCCATTCAATTGAATATGATGGCCATGAAGCGTTTTATCGGAGATTGAGGCAACACCATCATTCATTTTGGTCTCATCAAAGCGATAATAAAGCAATAAATCATTCTCAAGCCCGATGGGCGATGCAAACATTTTTTCGCGTACTTCTTCTTTAGTTAGGGCTTTGTCCCATATTCTAAACTCATCGAGACGGCCATTAAAGAAATTTTCCCCATCAAAACCAAGGTAGAAATCTGCATTTATTTCAGGATTCTTCTCAAAATATTTATGAAATTGAAAGAATCCGTTGCGATATACTTTTGCGGTATGTGTATTTACATCATAAGACAAAGCCCAATGTTCCCAATCATTATAGTCGATGGCATTCGAAGAAGAAACCATAGTATCGCCATCCAATGCAAACAGAAACGAAAGCTCGCTACCAAAACCAAAATAGAGACTTTGGTCTTTGAGGCTGAACACAGGGTTGGGCATTATGGTATCCACACAATCCAGATCGCAACTATCGCTCGGCTCCGTATTGATACAAAAACAATATCTATTGGGTCTTACCATTAGCCAGGTTTCAATGGTAAAAGAATTTTGAAGAGAAAGAGAAGTAGATGAAGCACAATAACTGCTATCAAAATCAAGACAGTACCCTGATAGATCGATTTGTTCGCTCCAATTTTCCTGTGTTTGAGCAGAAACATTATAAAATAGAAACGAATAGAACAAACTTAAGACACACGAAATATAAACAAGACCCCTCATAGTACAACAATTATATAAAACTGATTTACAGTAATTTAACGTTTACATCTAATTAAAAACGGACAAACTCTATCTGTAGCTAAGGTTTTCCACATCTATACTACTCAGGTCTAAAAGTATAAAATTTTCTTTAAATATCAGCAATAATTGGATATGATCTTTTGCTATTTATAATTCTTATAAATAATTGTAATAAAAAAAAAGGGGGTAAACACTAAAAACTAAGATATTCAGCGATCTGATCTATAGAGTATCTAACAGTTAAACAGCAAACCCGTATCGTCAGTAGTGAAAATAGTTTTATGACTGAGAAGGCTGAAAAACAATTTATTGAGAACAGTAGATGAATTGATAATTCTTATCCATTCTGGAGTAATTAGATTTCTCCTTTACCGAAGCTTCGGTATCATCGAAATGACTGTTTTTTAGGGTTTTGGAAAATGGGGCGCGCTGACGCAATAATTTAAAGATTAAAATGTCAGCGCGCCCCTTTTATCTGTTTTCTCTCCTAAATCCTGCCCTTACTATGGGCGAAAATACTTTTATGAGTGAGAAAATCTGAAAGCAATTTATTTCATAATCAATTTTATAAGTTTCATTTTCCATGATGAATAGGGAGCATAACGTACGGGTGGATCATAAATATTCGATTTAAAAACCACAGCACGCTGATGTGAAAATGCATCGAAAGAGTATTTGCCATGATAATTACCCATACCGCTATTGCCTACCCCACCAAAGGGAATATTGCTGTTTGCCACATGCATAATCACTTCATTGATGCAGGCACCACCGGAAGTGGTTTCATGTAGAACCTTCTTTTGCCGCTTTCGGCTTTTACTAAAATAATATAAAGCCAAAGGTTTTTGTCCTTTATTGACAAAATGAAGCACCTGATTTAAGTCATTAAATTTCATCACAGGCAAAATGGGGCCAAAAATTTCTTCCTGCATTACTGCATCGTCCGGTCGAATATTTATTAAAATTGTTGGCGCAAAATAACATTCAGCAGCATCGTTTTCACCACCCAGAAACACCTCTGCCCCTTCCAAAAACCTGCGCAATCGGTGTATATTCGCTTCAGAAACAATACGCACATAATCCGGGGAACTCTTTGGGTTATCTCCATATAAATTCTTGATTTCCAATTTCAATAATTCCAAAAATCGATCATGAACTTTTTCATGTACGAAAAGATAATCCGGGGCAATGCAGGTCTGTCCGGCATTCAGGAATTTTCCCCAGGCGAGTCGTTTTGCCGCATATTTCAGATGTGCATCCTCATCCACAATCACTGGGCTTTTCCCTCCTAATTCAAGGATTACAGGCGTTAGGTATTCTGCGGCAGCTTTCATTATAATTTTACCCACAACAGGACTTCCTGTAAAGAAAATTATGTCCCATTGTTCCTTGAGTATTGCTTGAGCTATTTCTTTATCCCCTTCGATCACTGTAATAAAATCTTCATCAAAAAACTCCCGGATCATTTCAGCAATCACAGCCGAAACCTTAGGTGTATATTCTGAAGGCTTTAAAACAGCAGTATTTCCAGCAGAAATAGCGCCCACCAGAGGCAGTATAAGAAGCTGAAAAGGATAATTCCAGGGAGCAATAATAAGGCTGCGTCCAAAAGGCTGCTTCCGCACATAGGAGCGCGACCAAAAATGCAATAACTGATTGGTAGCGTATTTTTTCATCCCCATCCATTCCTTTAAATGGCTCAGGTGATGATCAATTTCATCATAAATCAAAGAAATTTCCGTAGCAAAGGTTTCAAATTCTGATTTATGCAGGTCAGCCCATAAGGCCTCATAAATCCGTGGTTCGAAAGCCTGCACAGCTTTTCGTAGCGTAATAAGTTGTTTCTTCCGGAAATGGTAGTCCTTTGTTTTATGCTTCGCAAAGAAATCATTTTGTCGAAGAATAAGCTCCTGCACTCTTTTTTGATGGTTCATGATGGATGTTTTAAAGGATGATGTAGTTCTAAAAACAAAGGTAAGAAAAGCCCGGGAAAAGGATCGATTCTATTGGGCCTCTCGGCTCCGCTTACTTCGACTGCGCTCAGCACATTTCGACAAGCTCAACGCAGCGCATCGCGAGGACCCATATCGACTCCGCTTACTTCGACTTACTTCGACTGCGCTCAGCACAAGTACTTCGACTGCACTCAGTACATTTCGGACAGGTTCAACGCAGCACATCGCGAGAACCCATGTCGATTCCGGTTTCTCTGCTCTTCAGAGGAAATTGCTAATTCGCGCCAGCGGTTGAATATTTGAAAGAATTATTGGGGTATAGAATAGAAAGCGATACAGTTTTCGACATAAAAAAACCCTAACTAATTGATAGTTAGGGTTTAAAAGTGATCCCGCAGGGGCTCGAACCCTGGACCCTCTCCTTAAAAGGGAGATGCTCTACCTGCTGAGCTACGGAATCATTTCTTTTTAAGAGCGCGTTTTGTGTCAAACGGGAGTGCAAAAGTATATCGTGTTTTTTAAATGACCAAATATATGAAGCTCTTTTTTTGAAAATAATTCATTATTTACTGATAATCAGTGCAAAAAAATTTAACTTTTTATATGCACGGCAAGCCAAAAAACATTTGGTTCTGTAGAAACGCGTGCTACACGATGCTTTTTCCCTTTGGGGATATGCATAAAATCGCCAGTTTCCAGAGTTTTTAGAACACCTTCTTCAAATTCGAGCACAGCATGCCCCTGCATCACAATAATCCATTCGTCTGTTTCCTGAGTATACCAAAAGCCTTCCGGGCTCGCCTGACCATTCGAAACGATCCGTTCCACGTATGCGTTTGGGAGCTTAAGAAGCAGTTCTATTTGTTCTTCCCCACTCTTTTCGAGATGTGCTGCATCAAAAAAGTTCATCGCTAATCCATTACCAGATATTATCAATATCGCCTTTCCCTTCACGAATAATTTCTATATCACCGCTTGTACAATCGATTACGGTTGAAGGCGTATTATCCCCATAACCGCCATCAATAACAAAATCGACAAGATGTCCATATTTTTCATAGATTAATTCGGGATCAGTAGTATACTCAATAATTTCATCATCATCATGCACAGAAGTAGACATAATCGGATTCCCAAGTTCGGCAGTAATTGTTCGAATAATGCCATTATCCGGAACACGGATACCCACTGTTTTCTTTTTACTTTGAAACAAACGTGGAACATTATTATTGGCATTAAGGATGAAGGTATATGGCCCGGGCAATACACGTTTCATCATTTTAAAGATATTGTTTGGGATAGGCCTAGTAAAATCAGAAAGCTGACTTAAATCATGACAGATAAAAGAAAAATTTGCTTTTTGCTTTTTTATACCACGGATACGAGCCACGCGCTCAACAGCTTTGGGTTTCGTGATATCGCAGCCGATTCCATAAATTGTATCTGTTGGATAGATAATTACGCCACCATCCATAAGACACTCCACGACCTGATGCACCAATCGCGGCGCAGGGTTTTCCTCATATATTTTCAATAACATCGCTCTTTGTCGTTTTTTGTTGAAAGCGCAAAGGTAGTGAAAAGGACATTGACAAAGCCGAATGCTCTTCTAAAAGAATCCGAAACAAGAAAGCTTCTTGGAAAAAAAATGATTCCTGAGCTGTTCAATTGAATATGGATGAACGAAATTCAATATATTTAGGTGGGCAGATGCATAATTTATTCAGGAATCTTTAAATTTCGCCTTCGGTTATTGGGGTGCTTCGAGAACCTCAGCAACCCTCTACGGCTCTGCTTGTTTCAAGAACCTCAACACAGCGCAGCAAGCCGTTTTACCTTTATTTGTTGGGGCACGAAGTGCAAACTTGCGCCAAAGGCTTGATGTTCGATTTCTCCCTTTCTCCCCAGTTTTTCCATGTCGCATCAAAATCCTCTATTCAATTTATATTTACGAAGAATCAATAATAGAAAACGACTTTAAGAGCGAATATCCACAAATTGGTCTCTGCAGTTACAAATTATGCCATTTTTCACATGATCATCTCATATATAATCACTATATTTACCCCAAAAGCAGCATAAGAGCAATCCAAAGCGGACAAAAAGGACAGACATTCCGTCGTGGATTATCAGTACACATTGATTAAGGAATAATAATAGACATTCATGCGAAATTGGGCATAATAAAGCAGAAAAAACAATTATTATGAAGAGTGGTGAAAACAAAAAAGAAGACGGTCAAACAAATAAGAACAACAGTTCTCATTATAAAAATGTTTTAGATGCCCTGCGTAAGGTCAACCGCCTCATCATTACCGAAACAGACCCCAACACTATTATTCATAAAGCATGCAGCATATTCGTAGAAACCCGTGGTTATAATAACGCATGGATTGTTTTATTTGATGAAAATAGAGCATACGAATTTAGCGCAGAACACGGTTTAGGCCCAGAATTTAAAACATTTCAGCAGCAATTAGCACAAGGACAGTACACAGACTGCATCAAAAAAACACTTCAATCAGGCCATACAATCTACATTGAAGACGTTCAAAGCCAATGCTCTGATTGCCCTTTAAAAAATGCATACACAAGTAAAGCAGCTGTTTCGGGATGCATTCAAGATTCAGGGACTATTTATGGCATTCTTACTGTCTCTATTCCTGAAGCATTCACAAATGATGAAAATGAAATAGAACTTTTTAATGATATTGCGAATGATATTGGTTTTGCCCTTGCCAAAATACGAACGAAAATGGCGCACCAAAAAGCCCGAAAAACTATTTCTGAAGCGGAACGCAAGCATCAAACACTACTAAGCAATTTGCCCGGCATGGCCTATCGTTGTTTGAACAACAAAGATTGGGCAATGGAATATGTTAGTGAAGGATGTTCAAAGTTAACTGGCTATACACCCCATGAACTCTCAAAAAGCGGCGCTATTGAATATGGAAATATTATTCATAAAGATGATAAGGACAAAGTTTGGACTGCAGTACAACAAAGTATAAAAGCGAAACAGGCATTCATCACTGAATATCGTATCATTCACAAAAACAATGAGGTTCGGTGGGTATGGGAACAAGGCGTTGCAATAGAAAATACTGATGGCACTCTATTTCTGGAAGGCTTTATCAGTGATATTACAGAAAGAAAAAATGCTGAATTTAAACTTCAGCAAAGCATGAAACAGCAGCAATTCTGGACTGAACTTGTCGCAAATGCCAATGTTGGGGTTGCAGTAGGTTATACCGATGGAAGATTGGGCATAAGCAATGCTGCTTATCAAAAAATTACCGGATATACGAGCGAAGAATTACATAAAATTGATTGGAATAAATTACTGACTCCTCCCGAATGGGAAGAATTGGAAAGGGCGAAACTGAACGAACTCCACAGAACAAAAAAGGGCGTTAGTTATGAAAAAGAATACATAAGAAAAGATGGCAGGAGAATTCCCGTTCAAATGCTTGTGCATCCACGTTTTTATCCCAATGGAGATATTGAATGCTATTATGCTTTTGTGATTGATATAAGTGAACGACAAAAAACAGAACAACTTTCGCGCAGCAATGAACTAAAATACGAAACACTCGTACAAACTGCATCGGATTGTATTTACCTCTGCAATGAATACGGCAAAATCATTGAAGCAAATAAAACAGCCTCCATTTTATTGGGCTGGGATAAAGAAGAATTCCTAAAAATGAATGTTGACGAATTGGATGCAGATATGGAAAAGGGAACATTCTACGAAATCTGGCAAAAAATCCCCATCAATCAACAACAAATATTTGAAGCAAAGCATAATAAAAAGAATGGTTTCACAGTAGATGTTGAACTCAGCGCTATAAAATACAGCCTGAACGATCAATTCTTTATCCTGGGCATTGCCCGCGACATTAGCCAGCGCAAAAAAAATGAAGCCAGTATTCTAGAACGCGATAATTTATTAAGGGAAGTGGGTAAAATCGCTAAAATTGGCGGATGGGAAATGGATTTAACACAGAACGGAAAAGCCACTTGGACAAAAGGAACCTACGATATCATGGAAATGGATTACGACAGAGACCCTCCCGGCTGGATAGAACACATCTCATGGTATCTTCCAGAATACCAAGACTCTGTTCAAAAAAAAATGGATCATTTTGCAAAAACCCATGAGCCGTTACACTTTGAAGCTCAATTTAAAACAGCAAACGGAAAAATAAAATGGGGAAAAGCTGTTGGAAATGCAATTATACAAGACGGTGAATGCATCAAATTAAGGGGTATATTTCAGGACATCAGCGAGCAAAAACAAAATGAACTAGCACTTGCTGAAAGCGAAAGAAAATTCAGAAACGTATTGGAAAACATCCAGCTCGCCGGCGTAATGCTTGATAAAAACGGCACTATTGTTTTCCTTAATAATTATTTTATTCAACTATGCGGATGGTCCCGGGAAGAACTTCTTGGCCGGAATTGGTTTGATATAATGATCCCAAAAAACAAGCGCATAGGTATAGAAAAGATTTTCGAACAAACGATTTACAATAATTTAATTGCACAAACCGTTGAAAACGAAATCATAACAAAAAACGGGCAACTACGCTTTATTCGATGGAACAATACCCCTCATTTCGACAAAAAAGGCCGGTCGGTGCTTATTACAAGCATTGGCGAGGATATAACAGACCGCAAAAGAGCAGAAATTGAACTTAAAGAAAGCGAGCTAAAATTCCGTTCCCTCTTCAATACTTCACCCGATATTATTACAATACAAAACTTTGACGAGGAAATCCTTGAAGCAAACCTCACTGCTGTTAAAAAATCAGGGTATACAAAGGAAGAATTGCTTCGCATGAAAGTTGCTGATATGCAAAAAGCTTATACAGAGGAAGAGCTAAAGAATATCAGTAAGCTACTTAGGGAGAAAGGCGAAGTCCAATTTGAAAGCATCCTCATCAGGAAAGACAAAACCCAATTCCCTGTATCAATTATTGCACGTATTATTGATTATCGCCTTGGCAAAGCGGTGCTCACTCAAAGCAGGGATATCTCAGAACAAAAAAGAGCAAAAAGGGAATTGATTGCAGCTAAAGAAAAAGCTGAAGAATCTGATCGGCTTAAATCTGCTTTCCTTGCCAATATGAGCCACGAAATACGAACGCCCATGAATGGGATTTTAGGCTTTGCAGAACTCTTAAAAAGACCTGCCCTCACTTCTGAAAAACAAATGAAATACATCAGTGTGATTGAACAAAGCGGCGAGCGCATGTTGAACATTATCAACGATTTGATTGATATATCGAAAATTGAGGCCGGGCAGGTAAAAGTTGTGTATTCAAAAATCCGGATTCGAGAGCAGATCGAGTATTTATACACTTTTTTCAAACCGGAGGCAGAAAAGAAAGGACTGTCTTTATATGTCAACAAACAACAAAACAATGAAGACATTGAAATTTATTCTGATAACGAAAAACTCTACGCTATTTTGGCGAACCTGATAAAAAACGCCATTAAATACACACATCATGGCCATATTTCTTTTGGATACAAACTTATTGACAGTAAAGCTCAAATACATTTTACTGTTGAAGATACGGGAATTGGCATTCCCAACGAACGTCAGGAAGCTATTTTTATGCGTTTTGTTCAAGCAGATATTGAAGACAAAGAAGTATACGAAGGAGCCGGTTTGGGCCTTACCATTTGCAAGGCATATCTTGATATGCTAGACGGCAAAATCTGGGTTGAATCGGAAGAAGGAAAGGGCTCAATCTTTCATTTTGTCCTGCCTTTTACTAAACCACCTGCATCAAATCAAGAAAATCAACCAACAAAGTTTAAAAGCCAAAAGCCATTATCAAAAAAAACATTGAAAATCCTGATTGCCGAGGATGACGAAACAGCCCTGCTCCATCTAACAATTATCCTGAAAGAGATCAGCAAAGAAATAATCATTGCAAAGACCGGAGAAAAAGCGATTGATTTATGCCGGCAACGTCACGATATTGATCTTATTTTAATGGACATCAGGCTCCCCAAAATGGATGGACTTGTTGCTACGCGTGAAATCAGGAAATTCAATCCCACGATTCCTATCATTGCCCAAACGGCCTATGCCATGGCTGAAGACCGCTTGCAAGCCCTTAAAGCCGGCTGCAACGATTATCTATCGAAACCAATAAATAAAGATGTCCTTTTGTCTAAAATATCCAGACTTCAAATACAATAATCTAATGAACAAAGAGGATCCTAAAAAGCTGAACGAAGAGATACGCTTGCTACGAAAGCGCATTAAAGAATTAGAAGAGGCGCAAACAACAGCGAATGGAATACAGGAAAGCACAAAAAAATACGATGCTCTTTTTAACAATATTAATATTGGTCTGGCTCTTCATGAGATTATTGTCGATGAAAACGGAAAACCAATCGACTTTGTTTTTTTGGATGTAAACCCTGCTTTTGAAAAAATAACCGCCCTAAAAAAAAAGGATATTGTCGGAAAAAGAAGTTTGGAAAGCATTCCATACATCAAACAAAAACGTATTGAAACCTATGGAAAAGTTGCCCTGACAAGAAAGCCGGTTTCCTATGTCGATTATTCAGAAAAACTGAAAAGATTTATAGATATAAAAGTTTTTTCGCCTGCAGAAAATCAATTTGCAATAGCCATCTTTGATATTAGTGATCAAATTAAAGCCAAACAGAAGCTTATTTTAAATGAAGAAAAATACCGTGCTTTACTCGAAAATGTAGGGGCAGGCATTAGCTATTTTGATTTAGAAGGAAATGTAATCCTTTTTAACAAACAAGCCGCCAATAATTTACAATGCAAACCGGAAGATTTGATCGGCAAAAGCATTTATAAAATCTTTGGTGAAGCAGACGGGAGTATAATTCACAAGAGGATACTTGCATCGGCCAAAAGCAAGGATTTTATGGAATACAAAGACAAAATAAACCTTCCAAGTGGCACAAAATGGCTTCAATCAAAATACAACAAGATACAAAACAATGAAGGCAATATTATTGGTGTGCAAATTATTTCCACTGATATTACAGAAATAAAACAGAATAAAGAAAAACTCCAAAGGCTGTTCGACAATATGATCACCGGATTTATCTATTGCAAAATTGTTTTTAACAATGATGGTCAAGCTATTGATGGAATATTCTTGGAAGCAAATAAAGCCTACGAACAAATGGCAGGTTTAGCCAACAAAAACATTATTGGCACAAAATTAAGCGATATAAAAACTGAGATAAAGAATAATCCTATAAAACATATGGATTTTTATCATCAAATTCTCAATGGAAACCCGGTGCGCTTTGAGGAATATTTCAAAGAAAGAAATGCTTGGTATTCCATTAATACATATTCACCCCAAGACGGATATTTTGCCGCACTCATTGAAGATATTACAGAAAACAAACAAGCAGAGATTGCAAGAAAATCGGCATCTTTAAAACTTAGGGAGCTCAACCGCCGTTTTGTTTTGGCCGCTGATTCTGCCGGTTTTGGCGTTTGGGAACTTGATTTGGTCCATAATAAACTTCATTGGGACAAATGGATGTTTAAAATCTACGGCATTAAACGAGAAGACTTTGGTGAAGCTTATGAAGCATGGAAAAAAGGCGTTCACCCTCAAGACATTGAAAAAGCCAACGAAGAAGTAGAGCAGGCAATTCGTGGGGAAAAAGAATTCGACTCAGAATTTAGGATTATACGGCCCGATGGGGACGTGCGGTATATTCAGGCAAACGCAGCCATTGTCCGCAATAAACAAGGGCAAGCGATTCGCATGATTGGCATTAATTACGACATTACGCGCACAAAACGTGCTGAAAAAGAACTGATTGCAGCTAAAGAAAAAGCTGAAGAATCTGATCGGCTTAAATCTGCTTTCCTTGCCAATATGAGCCACGAAATACGAACGCCCATGAATGGGATTCTCGGCTTTGCCAGCCTGCTTCATGATCCGGAGCTTTCCGGCAATGAGATTAAAATATATAGCGATATTATTCAGCGTAGCGGCAAACGCATGCTCAATATTATCAACGATTTAATGGATATTTCAAAAATAGAGGCAGGGCAAATGGATGTCTCTTTTTCTGCTGTTGACATCATGGAACTCATCGATTATCTGTATAACTTTTTTAAGCTTGAGATAGAAAACAAAGGATTGCAGCTTTACCTCAAAATCACAAAAACAAAGAAGCCTGTTATTCTTTGGACCGATAAAGAAAAACTCAGCGCAATCCTTTCCAATCTAATAAAAAACGCCTTTAAGTATACGCATAGAGGCCATATAGAGATTGGCTTCACACTAGAAGAAGACGGGAACAATGATCCCTCAAGCATCAGTTTTTATGTGAAGGATACTGGCATCGGTATTCCGGAGGATCGCCATTCAGCCATTTTTGAGCGATTTGTGCAAGCAGATATTGAAGACAAAACAGCATCGGAAGGAGCCGGTTTAGGCTTAGCGATATCTAAAGCCTATGCAGAAATGATTCATGGTCATATTTGGGTAGAATCACAATTTGGCAAAGGTTCAAAATTTTGCCTTTCCCTTCCATATCAAGAACAGAAAACAAGCAATAAACCTTTAAATACAGAAAAAATTATCGTTTCCGGCACCCAAGCCGATCCCTTAAAATTAAAAATCCTCATTGCCGAAGACGATGAAACATCTCAGGAACATTTAAGCATTTTGTTGGAGGATATTGCCGATACAATTATCCATGTGAACAATGGAAAAGATGCCGTTGAGGAATACAGGAAAAACCCCGACATTGATCTGGTTCTTATGGATTTAAAAATGCCTATCATGAATGGCTTTGAAGCCACGACTTCCATCAGGGCATTTAATTCAGAGTTGATTATAATCGCACAAACAGCATATGCCCTTGCCGGAGATCGGGAAAAAGCGATCAATGCCGGATGCACCGATTATATCACAAAACCAATTAACAAAGACACGCTTTTTGAGCTATTGCATTTTTATTTTTAAGAGTCATAATTATGAAAAATAAAAAAGTTCACAATATTTCATTTATAATAACTTGCTTGATAATTGCAATGCTATTAAATATAGCAGTTTTTGGGCAAGACAAAGAAAATTTATCGGAACGGCAGCTGATTTTCCTGCGTAATGAAATTGATTCTCTTAATAAATTAGCCTTTAAAATATTTAGCACAAACCCACTAAAAACCAGATCAATAGCAATAAAAAGCCATGCACTTGCTTCTGCTGTGGGATATCAAAAGGGGGAAGGCAAAGCGAATAATTATATTGGTATGTCCTATCATATCACAGGAAGTTATGATACTGCTATTCTTTATTATGAAAAAGCCTTGAATATTTTTGAAATGGCCGGGGACACATTAAATACCGGAAAAATATATAATAACCTGGCTTTACTCTTTTCTCATCGTGAATATTACAATCTTGCCTTAGAATACAACTTAAAATCACTAAGATATGCAGAGCTAATGCATGATGATGAAAGCATATTCCATAATTATAATAATATGGGCAGCACCTATGAAAAACTCGAACAATACGATAATGCACTAAAAGCATATAACGAATGCCTGAACATACTGGGCGAAGATACTACTCAAAAAAAATTATATTCCTATGCCATTTGCAATATTGCCATAATCAACTTATTAACAAAACAATACGATAGTGTAGAACAACAATTGCAAAAGAGTCTTCATTTTTTCTTAAGCGAACAGGACAATTACGGTATATCACAGGCCTACAAATATTTGGGCCAATATTATACAGAAAGAAAAGACATTGATAAAGCTCTTGAAGCCATTGAAAATTCCAATAAATACGGAAAGATTATTGAGAACAAAAAAATCACAATAGAAAATCAGTTCCAGAAAGCATACCTACAATTCCTGCTTCATAATACAGCACAGGCAAAACTACTTTTTAAGGAAAGTTTGCAGGAATCCAAGAACGCAAACTATTTAAAAATCACAATTGAGTCCTTTAAATATTTATCAAAAATCGATTCATTAAATTCCAATTATTTTGGTGCTTTAAAAAACTATCAGGCGTATATGCACTTGAAAGACAGCGCAAACTCTTTAAAAATACAAAATCAAATAGCCGAACTCAACATCAGATATGAAAGCCTTCAAAAAAACAAAGAAATAGCCAATTTAACAGCAGAAAAAGAACTACATAAACTCAAAATAAAAAAACAGCTCAGTCAAAGAAATTTGCTGCTGCTATTGATTGTTGGCATATTAAGCATAGGTGCAATAATACTCAACAGTCGTCGGAAAATCAGAAAGAAAAACACACTGCTTGCCGAAAAAAATGAAGAGATCGGCAAAAAAAATAAAGAACTTCACGACCATAAGCAGCATCTCGAAGAAAAAGTGAAAGAACGCACAAGTGAACTGCTTAAGGCCAAGAATAAAGCAGAGGAAAGCGATCGTTTAAAAACAGCTTTTCTGGCCAATATCAGCCATGAAATCAGAACGCCAATGACCGGAATTATCGGTTTTGCAAGCTTGCTTAAAGAAGAAGGGCTGAGCGGTAAAGAACAAGCACAGTACATCAAAATAATTGAACGCAGCGGCAAAAGAATGCTGAATATTATTACCGAGCTCGTTGATATTTCAAAGATTGAAGCAGGTCAAGTGCACACTAACAAATGTCTAACAAACATCAACGAGCAGATGCAATATCTCTATCAATTTTTTGCTCCGGATGCCGCTGAAAAAGGCCTTGAATTTTCCTATACGGAAGCAGCAACAAGCTCGAAGTCATGGCTTATTACCGACCAGGGAAAATTTATAGCCATCATGAGTAATCTGCTGAAAAACGCCCTAAAATATACATTCACCGGCAGCATTCAATTTGGCTATACCATTCTTTTTAAAGAGAAGAGCATATCTCAATGGCAATTTTACGTGAAAGATAGCGGAATAGGAATCCCAAAACAGCGGCAAGAAGCTATTTTCGAGCGCTTTGTACAAGCCGACATCGAAGATGTTAACGCATACGAAGGCGCCGGCTTGGGCTTAGCGATTTCCAAAGCATATGTAGAAATGCTTGATGGGCGCATTTGGGTGGTTTCTGAAGAAGGAAATGGTTCTACTTTTTATGTCACATTGCCCCATCAGCTCATTGAAAAAGAAATACCAAGCACAATAGAAACCAAGCAGTTGCCTTCGAATAAAAACAAAGCCATCAGTTTGAAGGTATTAATTGCGGAAGACGACGAAACATCCATTTTACATTTCAATATTATTTTAAAAGAAATTGCCCATGAAATAATTTATGCAACAACAGGCAAGGAAGCAGTGGAGCAATATCAACAACACCCAGATATCGACCTGGTTCTCATGGATATTAAAATGCCTGTGATGGATGGGTATACCGCAAGCAGGGAAATCAGGAAACTGAACAAGGATGTTTTTATTATCGGTCAAACAGCACACGCCTTGGCTGGCGACAGGGAAAAATGCATTGATGCCGGCTGCAACGAATATATTACGAAACCATTGGATAAAACCATACTGCTCAATATGCTACGCAATCATTTCAATGAAATAAAGGAAAAAGATGGATAAGCAAACTTTGGACAAAATTCTATTAATCCTGCAAAACAAACATGCTTTTGATTTTAGCAGTTATCAGCGGCCAATGCTCGAACGTCGAACAAAACAACGCATGGAAATGCTGGGAATTGATCAGTCCGACACCTTTCTAAACCTGATCAAAAACCATGATTCCGAGCTTGAAAAATTAATCGATCAATACACGATTAATGTCAGTCATTTTTTTCGAAACCCGCTCACTTATGAACATCTGCGTAAATTTGTCCTTCCCGAATTACTCAAGGATAAGGCTTTGCGGAACGACAATACTTTAAGGATTTGGTCGGCAGGCTGTGCCTGTGGTGAAGAGCCTTATTCTATTGCAATTCTTATTCAGGAAATCCTAAAACAAGATGACTACAAATCATTAAACATTCAAATCTTCGCCAGCGATATCGATAATAATGCATTAACAAAAGCAAAAGAAGCAATCTATCCCGCAGAGAGGCTTCATAATATAAAATTCGGCCTACTAAATAAGTATTTCACCAGGGAAAATGATCAATATGCCCTTTGTCGGAGCATTAAAGACATGGTTCAATTTTCGTATTATAATTTATTAGAAAAAAACAGCAAGGTTCCTGCACAAAGTATTTTTGGCGGTTTCGATCTTGTTTTATGTCGTAATGTAATCATTTATTTTAATATCCCTGCTCAAAGAACAGTATACCAAAAACTGTATAAATCACTGAATAGCAATAGCTATCTTGTTTTAGGTGAGGCTGAAAAACCCGCACATGACCTTCAATTCAAATTCGCAAAAACAGATCAATATTGCAAGATATACCACAAATTATAAGCACATAAATAATCAATTATTAGGCAATGAAAGAAAAAAAGACACATAGCATTCAACAGCGACTAAGCCTCTGGTTCTTATTGATTACCCTCACCCCTATGCTTGCCATACTTATCGTAATCTATCTTCAGACAAAAAATTCAATAGAGCAGCAAACCTTTGATAAACTCACTGCGATTCGCGACCTAAAAACCGAACGATTAAACGATTGGCTAGCCGAAAGGGCAGGCAATATGCTCACTATTACTGCAGATAAAGAACTAACAGATATTGAATACTTATCTGACAATACGTTAGACCCTGCCAAAAGAGAAAGCATACTCAAGGAAAGCAGGAAGATATTAGTGCGTTATTTAAAAGATTATCCTGCATACTATAATCTATTCATTATCGAACCTAATGATGGTCGCGTTCTCGTCTCAACTGATCCGGTAATGGTGGGAACAGATAAATCTGAAGACCCTGCCTTTCTTACTCCTATCCAAACCAAAAGCCTAAGCATTTCAGACATACATTACGATAATGACATTAAGAATTACAGTATGGTATTCTCTATTCCGATTTTTTGCAGTAGGCACAAACATCAGCATTTAATTGGGATCCTATGTGCACATATTGACCTGCAAAACTCACTGTATAAGATATTGCTCGACAGGGTTGGCCTTGGAAACACAGGGGAAACCCTGATTGTTAATGAAGAAGGGGTTGCTTTAAATGAACTTCGTTGGCACGAAAATGCCCCACTAAAACTACAAATAACTGCCGAACCTGCAACGCAAGCTTCTTTGGGGAAAACCGGAGTAACCATCAGTACAGACTATCGAGGGGAAGAAGTGATTGCCGCCTATACCTACATTCCAAGTGCAAGATGGGGATTTGTGTGCAAACAAGATGTTTCAGAACTGCATGAACCAATCCGGGCAATGATATGGAATTTTGTTCTTGTTTTTATTATCGCTTCCATTATTGTTGTCGTGCTTATTCTAAGCATCAGCAACTCTATAGCTAGGCCAATTATTGCAATGCATCGAGTTGCCCAAAAAATTAGTTCCGGGGAATTATCGACCAGAAATATAAATATTAAAACAAATGACGAACTTGGGTCACTTGCACACGAATTTAACAGAATGGCAGATATAAGCGAATCCAAGCTAAGAGTATCGAACGGTGTTGCAAAATTATCGGATAATTTGATTGGGAAAACTGACATCGAGAATTTCGCCTATGATCTTGTTCATGAGTTAATGGAATTATGTGGCGCCCAAATGGGATGTTTTTATTATTTAAATGATGAAACAAATAAGTACCAGCCAATGACCTCTATTGGCGCTAATAATCAAATGCTCCAAGCCTTTAGTGGCGATCATCCGGAAGGGGAATTTGGGAATACAATCGCAAAAAAAAGCCTTCTATATCTGCAAAAACTTGATAAGGACACTATTTTTACATACAAAACTACGGCCGGCAATGTGGTTCCAAAAGAACTGATTAGCATCCCTGTGCTTGTTGATAAAAAAGTTGCCGCCATTATTTCATTGGTCAGTCTCAAAGAGATTAATACCGACAGTATGGAAATAATAAAACTCTCTTGGAGCGCCATTAATTCAAGCTATTCAAACCTAATATCAACGGAAAAAACACGGATTCTTGCCGAGCATCTGGCGGTATCCAATGCAGACTTAAAAATCAAATCAGATGAAATTGAAGAAAAATCTATTGAACTTCAAAACCAAACAGAAGAGCTAATCCGTTCATCAGCAGAACTTCAAGAGCAAAATACAGAATTGGAGATGCAGCGCAAAGAAGTTGAAGAAGCAAACCAACTTAAAAGCGAATTCCTTTCAAATATGAGCCATGAATTACGTACTCCATTAAACTCCATTATGGCACTTTCGAGGGTTTTGATAATGCAATCCAGCACAAAGCTCGATAAAGAAGAAAACAGCTATTTACAGATTATTGAACGCAATGGAAAACGACTTTTAGAGCTGATTAACAGCATACTCGACCTCTCAAAAATTGAAGCCGGAAAAGTGGAACTAAGCCTCTCCGATTTTTCGCCAACGAATCTGCTCCAGAGCATTAAAGAAAGCATGGAAGCATTGGCCCAGGAAAAAGGAATACAATTAATTATAGACCTCCCCGAGCAACTCCCTAGAATAGAAAGTGACGAATCACGCTTACATCAGATTCTAACGAATATTATTGGCAATGCTGTAAAATTTACGAATAAAGGCAGTGTACATATTTCCGCAACACATGATAACGAAAAGCTCTATATAAAAATAAAAGACACAGGCATAGGCATATCCGACGAATCCTTACCCTATATTTTTGATGAATTCAGGCAAGCCGACGGGACTTCTTCGAGACAATTCGAGGGTACAGGTCTGGGACTCACCATAGCGAATCGGATTACCCATCTGCTTGGAGGCCAGATACAAGTTGAAAGTCGTATTGGTATTGGCAGTGTATTTACTATTATTCTTCCTATTTCATTTAATCATGGCGAAACAAACTTCCACATAAAGGATGAAACTCCGGTTTCGGTGGAGAAAAAAAGCATACTCGTCGTTGACGACCATCAAGAAACGGCCCAATCTATCGCACGCCATGTGAAGCAAATCGGATTTAACAGCATTATTGCCAACTCGGGCAAACAGGCTCTTATGCTTGCAAACAAACACAAACCTTTTGCCATTACTTTAGATATCCTTATGCCCGATATTGATGGACTGGAGGTATTGCAACAACTCAAGCAAAACCCGGCTACAAAAGATATTCCGGTAATTATGGCTTCGGTTTCTAATGAAAGCGATGCAGGTTTTGCCCTTGGTGCGGTGGGATATTTGAATAAGCCGATTCAAAAACAAGCACTCCTTTCTGAAATCATGAAATTGCATCATGCTCCGGTTCATAGTTTGATTGTTGACGATAGCCCAATCGACTCAAAACAATTGGCTGACCTTTTAAACGAATTAAAAATAAATACAGATATTGCACATTCCGGGGATGAATGCATTAAGGCATTAAAAAACAAACTTCCGGATATCGTTTTCCTTGATTTAATGATGCCCGGCATGAATGGATTTCATGTATTGGAACAATTAAGGGCAGAAGAAAAAACAAAAGATTTACCGGTAATTATTGTTACTGCCAAAGATTTAAGCACTAAAGAAAAAAACCAACTAGCAGGGCATGCTACGGCCATTTTAACAAAAAGCACTTTAACGCACAAAACTTTACTCAATGAAATAAGCCGAATAATAAACAATATGGAAAGCGCAGCAGATAAAGGTCTTTCTAAAAGCAATAAAATTTTATTGGTCGAAGACAATCCCGAAGCAATTATCCAGGTAAAAGCCCTGCTCGAAAAAGAAGGCTATAATATCGATATTGCCCTTGGCGGAAAAGAAGCTCTTGAATCGATCAAAAACAGCATTCCGGATGGGATTATACTTGATTTAATGATGCCTGAAATAGATGGTTTTGATGTACTTGAAAAAATAAGAGGCACGAAAAAAACAAGCAAAATTCCCGTATTAATCCTCACAGCAAAAGACCTAACAAAGGAAGATCTGGCAAAACTCAGCCAAAACAACATCCAGCAATTAATCCAAAAAGGAGATATTGATGCGGAAGGATTGCTGTTTAAAGTTAAGCTCATGATGGGCAATATGCCACGGACAACAAACAAAAATACAAAAAACACAAAACAACAACCCAATAAACCGGCAACAGCTGATAGTAGCGCCGGAGAAATATTGCATACCGAAGTGGAAAAAAGAGAATCAACTGATGATTGCAAAACTTGTATTCTTGCTATTGAAGACAACCCGGACAATATGGTTACCATTAAAGCAATTCTTAAAAACAGATATTGCATTGCAGAAGCATACGATGGTGAAACCGGCTTGCAACAAGCAAAAGAATGCAATCCTGCCCTAATCCTGCTTGATATGTCCTTACCAGGCTTAAGTGGAGAAGAAGTTATAAAGCTTATCAGGAAAGACAAAACACTAAAAAACACAGTGGTTATTGCTGTTACCGCGCAAGCAATGAAAGGCGATAAACAGAAATTTATACGGGCAGGTTGCGATGGATATGTTTCCAAACCTATAGACCCAATACTGCTGATCGGGGAAATTGAAAAACTCCTGCATATAGACAAAAAAGACACTTAATCCAAAGTATTTTAATACATTTACAAAGCATTTAGAACCGGCAAAAGAAACCAAAAATGAAGAAAATACTTGTAATCGACGACATCCTTGACAATCTAATATCCATTGGGGCTGTTATAAAACTAAATATGCCCAACTGCAAGGTGTTCACAGCTCAATCGGGCGAAGAAGGCATTACAAAAGCGCAAAAAGAGCAACCTGACGTAATACTTCTCGACATCATTATGCCAAAAATGGATGGCTTTGAGACCTGCCGAAGAATCAAAGAAAGTCCGCACTTAAAGCATATCCCGATTATAATGATCACAGCGATAAAAACGGACACAGAAAGCCGTGTAAAAGCATTGGACCTTGGCGCCGATGCATTTATCTCTAAACCAATTGATCATGCAGAGATTACTGCCCAGATTCGAGTTATGCTGCGCATCAAAGCAGCAGAAGATCAATTACGCAAAGAAAATATTTCCCTGGAAAAAACAATCGATAAAAAAACTGCCGAACTCGAAGCAAGCGAGGAAAAATACAGGCTCTATTTTGACCATGCACCTGTTGGTTATCAATCACTTGATCAAACAGCATGTTTTTTGGATGTAAACCAAACCTGGCTCGATATATTGGGATACAAAAAAGAAGAAGTGATTGGCAAATGCCTTGGCGACTTCCTCCACCCGAAAAATCAGAAGCTTTTTCGTGAAAGCTTTAAAGCAAATATCCAAAAAAAAGAAGTACTCCGCAATATCGTATTTCTACTACGCCATAAAGATGGCCATTATATTACAGCAGAATATACAGCAAAATTTGCTGCTGATAAAAACGGGCAATTCTCCAGGACTCATTGCATTTTTCAAGACATTAGCGAACGCATGGCCATCGAAGAAAAAAATAAAAGGCACAACAAAATACAGATGGCGCTCTATGAAATCTCAAAATTCTCCAATGCCAACCTGAACCTGCATGATTTTTTAGAAAAAGTACATACCCAAATTGGCGAAATTTTAGAAGCAAAAAACTTCTTTATTTCTCTTTATGATAAAATCAGTAATACCTATACGTTCCCATATTTTATCGATGAAACGGAAAAATCAAAACCACTGGGGAATGTTCACATGAGTGGCGGCCTTACCGATATGGTTCGACGGGAAGGCAAAGGTCATTTTATTACAAAAGAAACCGAAGAACAGCTGAAAATAAGCAAACATATACAGGTATTTGGCAAGCCATCGGCCGTTTGGCTTGGAGCCCCTTTGTTTAATGCTTTTAATAAAGAAGTTATTGGGGTTATTTCTGTTCAGGATTATTCCAATGAGGATGCATATTCTATTTCCGATTTAGAAATCCTTGAAATATTTGCCTATAATATAGGGAGCTTTATTGAGCGCATCCAAAACCATGAAGCCCTAAAAATAGCAAAAGAAAAAGCAGAAGAATCTGATCGACTGAAGTCTGCATTCCTAGCCAATATGAGCCATGAGATACGAACTCCAATGAATGGGATACTCGGCTTTACAGAACTCTTAAAAGAACCGGACATAAGCAGTGAGGAGCTAGATCAGTATATTGATATTATTGCACGAAGCGGCAAAAGGCTGCTGAATATTATTAACGATTTAATGGATATCTCCAAAATCGAGGCCGGACAAGTAGAACTATTCCTATCGAATACCAATATCAACAAGCAATTAAACTATTTACACAGTTTCTTCTTGCCGGATATGAGAAAAAAAAGATTGAATTTCATATTATACCTACCGCCCTTAAAAAAAACCTTGTTTCTGCATACCGACAAAGAAAAACTCAATGCAATTCTAAGCAATCTAATAAAAAACGCCCTAAAATACACCAAGCAAGGCCATGTTGAATTTGGCTACGAAATGCAGAAGGACTCCATTCAGTTTTTCGTAAAAGACACAGGCATGGGCATTTCAGAAGACAGGCGCGAAGCAATATTCGAGCGATTTGTGCAAGCCGACATCGAAGACACCAAAGCATTGGAAGGAGCTGGTTTAGGACTTGCAATCTCAAAGGCATATTCTGAAATGCTCAATGGAAAATTATGGATGAAGCCAAACGAACATGGTGGTTCAACATTCTTTTTAGAAATTCCAATCAATGAAAATTATATTGAAGACCAAAATACACAAACAAAACTGGAACAAAGAAGAACTAAATCACTTAAAAACACCAGCATCCTAATTGCAGAAGATGAGGAAAGCTCTGTACTCTTGGTAAAAGAAATACTGAAAGGCGAATGTGAAAAAATTGTGCATGCTACAAATGGAAAGGATGCTATAGATAAATTAAAAAACAATCCGGAAATCGACATAATTTTAATGGATATTAAAATGCCTGAAATGAATGGTTATGAAGCCAGCCGACAGATCAGGACCTTTAATAATGATGTGGTTATCATTGCGCAAACAGCCTATGCAATGACCGGGGACAGGGAAAAAGCACTGCAAGCAGGCTGCAACGAATACATTACCAAACCATTGATAAAAAACGAATTATTAAAAATTATTTATACCTTTATAGAGTCATAAAAAAAAGAATACAAACTCGGGGATCAGTACTAAAATTTATTCTTATGATGCCGTATTTCAAACAAATTGAGAGACTTTGCTGTTTTTTTGGCTTTATATTGCTATTGATTTTACCCGGATGCACTTCCAGAACACAAGCACCATTATTCACACAAGAAGAAGCGAATTGGATTAAAAACAATAAAGACAGCCTCACTTTTGTTGTCGAAAAAAACTACCCCCCCTTTTCTTTTATTGATAAAGAAGGAAAATTTCGTGGGGTTACAGCGGACTACCTTGAACTAATACAGCAAAAATCGGGACTCGATATTCAAGCCGGTAAGGGGAATACACTTGCCCACAACCTAAAGCTCCTCAAAGAGAAGAAAGCTGATCTCACCGGTTCTTTGAGCCAAACACCAAATCGCACGAAATACCTGTATTTCACCGAAACCTATATTGAAATCCCAACTGTTGTTATTGTGCGAAAAAACAATCAAAGGATTTCTACAATTGCGGATCTTAATGGAATGCATGTAGGTATAGGCCAAGCTTATGGTATTGAAGAATACCTCAATTTCACACACCCGGAGATAAAATACACAAGTTTTCCTGACGATCTGATTGCTTTGCATGAACTTTCTTTTGGAAAAATCGATGCAGTAATTATGGATATTGCAAGTGCAAGCTGGTTTATTCAGCACAGTAAAATCACCAACCTCCAAATTGCATGCAATGCAGGCTATACCTATAAATTATCATTTGCCACAAGAAATGATATGCCCCAACTCACCGGCATACTCAATAAAATAATAGCCTCCATCCCCCCTGCCAAAAAGAAAGAAATCAATAATAAATGGATCGATTATCAAAATGAGTATATATGGCAAAAATATAAAACCTATATTCTTTTAGGTGTTTTTGCCCTTCTCTGTATTGTTCTTATCATTTCATTTTGGAACCGTTCGCTAAAAAAACTCGTTGCGATAAAAACCAAGGAACTCCAACAAGAAATCAAAGAGCACAATTTAGCAGAAGAAAAACTAAGTTTACTTACAAACCTCACTTTTGAAGGAATATTAATCCATAAAAACGGCATAACTATTGACTGTAATAGAGCACTTAGCAAAATGACTGGCTATACCAAAGCAGAATTACTTCAAAAAGATGTCGTAAAACTACTGGTTCCGGAGCAATATCAGCCTATAGTCTACGCAAACATGGCAAAAAAACATGCCAATGCCTATGAAATCTTTGCAAAAAAGAAAGACGGAACTTTATTTCCCATTGAAATTGAAGCGAAAAATATTTCAGATAAAAACAGCACAAAATATCGGGTAACAGCAATCCGAGACATCACAGAACGAAAAAAAGTGCAAAATGCATTAATTGAAAGCGAAGTCCGTTTTAAAAGCATTTTTGAAAACACAGGAGCAGCAAGCTGTTTACTTGCAAAAGACAGTATAATCATTAAAGCAAATGAGCGTTTCGCAGAAATTGCCGGATACTCATTAGAAGAGATTGAAAATAAAAAGAAATGGGAAGAATTTGTTCACCCTGATCATCTTAAAAAAATGCAGGAGCAACATAATTTAAGGCGTCTAGAGCCCAATAAAGCGATGAAAAAATACGAATTTTGCTTTATTGATAGAACAAAAAAAACGAAAGACATATTACTTTTCGTCGACATCATTCCCGATACAGAGCTGAGTATTGCTTCCCTATTGGATATAACCGAACGAAAAAGCGCCGAACTGAAAATCCTAAAAAGCCGTGAAGACTATGAAAGCCTTTTTGAATCGGCAGCGGACGGCATTTTGGTTGGAGAATCTCACGGCATCATTATTGACGCCAATAATAGGGTATGCAGTATTTCCCAATACAGCAAAAACGAACTAATCGGAAAAAATATCAGTATATTATTCAGCCAACAAACCCTGGATGAGAAACCTTTGCGTTATGACTTAGTGCAAGAAGGCCATAATATCACCAAAGAACGCCTACTCAAACAAAAAAACGGCAATGCTATTCCCATCGAAATGAGTTCCAATAAACTTCCGGATGGAAGAATGCAATCCATTATCAGGGATATATCAGACCGAATTAAAGCCAAGGAAGAGCTTATTGCAGCAAAAAATGCAGCCGAGGAATCGAACCGATTAAAATCTGCATTCCTTGCAAATATCAGTCATGAAACCCGCACACCCATGAACGGTATTATCGGTTTTATTGAATTATTAAAAAGCCCTGACTTAAGCAGAGAGCAGCAAATGAAGTATATTCGCATTATTGAAGAAAGCAGCGAGCGTATGCTTACGCTCATCAATAATATCATGGATATTTCAAAAATTCAATCCGGCGACAATACAGTATATTTTAGCGAAATACATTTGAATGTATTGATTTCTGATCTCCACAACCAATTCCGTCCTGAGGCTGCAAAAAAAGGCCCTGAATTCCAATTCATTCCATTGTTATCAGATTTTAAGACCTATATTCACTCTGATTACTTTAAACTGTATACAATACTAAATAACCTTTTGCGAAATGCTTTTAAATATACTCATTCGGGCAGCATCCACTTTGGTTTCGAACCAATAAAGCAGAAGGAAGAAACAACAGAGGGAATAATTCAATTTTTTGTTCGTGACACCGGTATTGGAATTCCTAACGAAAGGCAGGAAGCTATTTTTGAGCGTTTTATACAGGCCGATATTGAAGATAGGGATGTTTACGAAGGCGCCGGATTAGGTCTTACCATTGCAAAAGCATATGTAGAAATGCTTGGAGGCACTATTTGGGTAGAATCTACGGAAGACAAAGGTTCGACATTTTATTTCACTCTGCCCCTACAAAACAAAATAAATAACGAATCTGATGATCAAAATAATTCCCCGGGCACAATACTAGATACTTCAACAAAAAACATCAAGATACTCATTGCCGAAGATGACAAAAGCTCAAGGGAGTTATTAGTATCTATTTTTAAAAATTCGGCTCGAGAAATTATCGAAGTAAGCAGCGGCGAAGAGGCCATCAGGCAATGTCGTTTACATCATGATATTGACCTCATTATGATGGATGTAAAGATGCCGGGCATGAATGGCTATGAAACTGTGCAAAAAATCAGGTTGTTGAATAAAACAACATGTATCATTGTACAAACGGCTTACGCACTTTCGGGTGACGAACAAAAAGCATATGATGCAGGCTGTAATGCATTTATAAGCAAACCCATCAAAATTTCTCAGCTGCAGCGCCTCTTAAAAAAACACCTAACCTAATTGGAAAAAGAAAGAAAATGAAAACACTGAAATATAAAATACTGATCGTACTGACATTATTATCAATAAATGGTTTGTGGGCACAGAAGGAGGGCGCCACAGTTAAATCGGAAAAAAAACTAACACAATACAGCATCTCTAATTGGTCGGCAGAAGACGGCCTGCCATCAAGCGCATTGAATAGTATTTATCAAACCAATGATGGATATTTATGGATTACAAGTTATCAGGGTATTATACGCTTTGATGGTTTTGACTTTGACGTTTTTACAAAAGAAAACACGCCCCAACTCCCTTCCAATTCGTTTTTTAGCATGGAAGAAGGCACCGATAGCACTTTATGGTTTACAAATGAAAATAATGAAGTTGCTGCCTATAAAAACGGAAAATTTATTACTGATCCTAAAGTCGAGCAATTAAAAAAATCATTGGAATTAAAACTCAGTGGAAAGCCAAACCATTTCCGGTTTTTATCCTTCAATCGAGAAAATTTCTTTTACGAAAATAACCGCTTTCATTTTCCAACATTCGATACAATTCTTACAAATATTGAACCCAATACCAGCCTTTTAAGCGATGATGGTACCATGTATTTTGGAACATCAAGAGGACTTATTATTTACACAAAGGATACTCTTAAAATATTTAATACGAAAAACGGCATGTCCAATGAATATATTTATTCGTTATGGATGGATCACCAAAATCGTTTATGGATCGCCACTCAATCCGGCCTTTTGTTTTTTGATGGCAAAACATTTACCGAAGACCCTGATTATAAAAATACCGGAATTCGAAGAATTGTTTATGATGGAAAAGACCATGTATGGCTTGGCACAAAAAAAGGGCTCTTTAAGAAAAACCTAATCACCGGCCAAACCGATCGTTTAACAATGGAAAATGGGCTTCCAAGCAACCATATCACGAATATATATTTCGACACTGAAGGAAATATTTGGCTAATTCCGTTAAGGGGAGGACTAACCCAGCTGAAAAATGAAAAATTTACCGTTTACGATAACAAAAGCGGATTAAAAGGCCGAAGTGTAAACACAGTCTGCGAAGTAAATCCGAACGAATTTCTTATCGCTTTTGACAATGGAAACATCCAGAAAATTAAACCAAACTCAATAGAAGATGTGGCATTGAAATATGGTCTCAAAGGAAAAAGGGTGCGACATATCTTTAAAGACAGCAAAGACAACCTATGGATTGCAACTTATGGTGGACTTTTAAAACAAGATAAACAAGGAAAAGAAGAATGGTTAAGCGCTGAAAACGGATTTCCATCATCACTCATTAGGCTGATTTACGAAGACAAACAAGGACAAATATGGATTGGCACAAGGGATATGGGGCTTATAAAATACAATGCGGATGGGAATTATCAAATAATAGATATAAATAAAGGCCTGAATGCAAATCTGGTGATGTCTATTGACGAAGATGCTGAAGGGCATCTTTTGGTTTGCACAGCAGGCGGCGGTCTTCAAAAATTCGCTCAGGACAGCATTCTGCATTCATATACAAAGGAATCAGGCCTATTGAGTAATGTAATCTTTAACACATATACTGATGCTGAAGGCGCCATTTGGATTGCAAGTAATGCAGGATTAAGTCGCATTAAAAATAATATAATCACTAATTTTGAGCAATGTACAGGCCTATCAAGCGATTGTCCTTTTGATATTATTGAAGACGAACAAGGCTACCTATGGATGCCTTTCCCTTTAGGATTAATGAAAGCAAAAAAGGCTTCTCTTGATGACTTTGCCGATAAGAAATCGAAAACAATCGATTGCCGTGTTTTTGATAAATACGATGGTGTACCCCCGGAAGGATTTACTCCCGTAGCACAATCCCAAACAGCTTCGGATAAAACAATTTGGATCCCGGCATTAAATGGTATTATGATTGTTGATCCCTTGCATAATGAGGACAATACACATCAAGCTCAAGTACATATAGAAGCGTTTATTGCCGACAATGACACAATCGATCTAACGAAAAAAAATCAGTTCATTTCGAATAAAAATCGTCTAAGCTTTTATTTCAACGCCATTTGCTTTCAAGCTCCCGAAAAAATCCGCTTTAAATACAAACTTAAAGGCTATGATACAGATTGGAAAGAAGTTGGGGCAGACCAAAGATTTGTTTCTTATACGAATCTACCCTATGGAGAGTTTACATTTCAGGTTCAAGCCAGTAATAATGACGGGCTTTGGAATACGGTAGGCGATGAAATTAGTTTTTATATAAAACCTCTGTGGCATGAAACCACGCTATTTTACATAATGGCAATAGTGCTTTCTCTGGCCACTTTATATCTTTTTTACAAGATCCGCATTTATCAGCTTAAAAAGAGGCATACTGCTTTAGAAAACATTATCTCTGAACGCACAGCTGAAATCCGCAATCAAAACGAGCAACTCGAAGAAATCAATGCAGCGAAAGATAAGCTCTTTCATATTATTGCACACGATCTTAGAAGCCCTTTTAATACCATTCTTGGGATGTCGGAAATGTTGATGCATGATTTAAAAGAATTTGATACAGAAGAAATATCGCAATTCATGGCTTCAATAAATGCATCCGGAAAGAAAGCATTTGAATTATTAGAAAACCTACTCGAATGGGCCGGGGCGCAAAGTGGGTCTATGGTTTTTAACCCGGAGCACTTTCATATCGCTGAGCTAACTGATGAGACAATCGACTTATTCCATATTAATGCAAAAACCAAAAACATTCGGATTACACATGATATTCCTCAAAATATGGATGTTTACGCGGATCGGAATATGCTCAAAACCATTCTGCGGAACCTGCTTTCAAATGCTGTAAAATTCACAGCAGAAAATGGCGAAATACATATTCATGCCATTCAAAAGGAAAAACATATTGAAATAAGCGTGCAAGATAATGGCATAGGAATTTCTTCGGAATTAAAAAACAAAATCCTCAATCTCAGTCAAAAAATAACCACAAAAGGAACAAATAAAGAAACGGGCACAGGCTTAGGTCTTTTACTGTGCAAGGATTTTGTTAAAATGCATAATGGCCATATTTGGCTGCATTCTGAAGAAAAGAAAGGAACCACCTTCTTTATTAGCCTGCCAAATGAAAACAAAAAACCTCAATAATCATTCGACGGTCGGCAGATAAATGCATAAGCAAGTATCAATTACGAAATAATCCTAAAACTACCGGAACAGGTTCAGTATTTTCATAAAAGCACCTAATTACGAGATTTCCTGACTTCGTCAATGCGTCACCCTAAAAGACAATATGAAATTTGCATTACGCTTATTTATAGGCAATGAATTTATTGTTTTGGGTGCTGCGTTTCGAAGTCGGGAAATAGAATATTAATTTCTTTTTTTTAGCTTATCCAATATCCAAAACACAGCCTGTAGGGCTGGAACAACAAAAGGAACGCACTGTTTCTAAAATGGCAAGAACTCAAAATCAGGCCATAAGCCTGACACAAATTTCGACTGCTTTTGGCAGGCTTACAGCCTCTCGACTACGGCAATGCGTCACCCTAAAAGACAAAATGAAATTTATAACACATTTATTTATAGGTAATTAAATCATTGTAGGGCGACGCGTGTCGAAGTCAGGAGCTTATAATTACGAGATTTTGTGGAATCGAAAAAAACTCCTAAAATCTTGATTGTACATTAAAAACCGGAGAAATAAATTTTTGATTTTTGAAAAAATATTCCACAAAAACACTATATTTGATGTCCTGATTGCCAAAAGGATCTTTTTTATAAAAGGATCGATACATTCTGGAACAATTTGAATCGAAGCCTAACAACAATGCTACAACACAGATCTATGAAAAATGACTTTGCTGACACGAACGCTCAAATTGAAAAAACCGAAAAGCTTCTGAAAAAGTTAATGAATGAGAAACCAATAAATCAGAAGCACTCGCCTATTTTGGATGAATTAAATGCATCTATTTCTGAACTAAAACAAAAACTTCGTACACAGAATGAAGCATTAGCAAAATCCCAAACAGAATTAGGAACAGCACAGCAAAAACTTGCTGATGCAGATACTAAATTACATGCTAAAGAAAACATAAACTCTCTCAATGAAGTTTTTATTGAGCTTAACTTGGAAGGAAATATCGTTGATGCCAACAGCAAAGCTTGCGAAGTATTAGGCTACTCCCGAAAAAAAATCATAGGAAAAAACTGGGTAAACGATTTTATCCCAAAGGAATACCAAGAATTAAACAGAAAAGTCCTTCAAAAAATATTATCCGAAAAAAATACTGAAACAATTAAGCCGGTAGAAACACCTATTCTCACAAAGAATAATACTCATGGCCGTATTTTCTGGAAAAGCATTATCCCAAAAACGAAACTGGGGGTAATGAACAGTTTACAATGCACCGGTGAAGACGTGAGTAAAAACAAAAAAACAGAAACACAACTTCTGAGCGAAAGGGAACAATTAAAGCTGGTCATGGAAAGCGCCCATATTGGTTGGTGGGATTGGGACATTCCATCAGGAAAAGAATCCTATAACGACATTTTACCGGAAAGCCTTGGATATACATTAAATGAGATTAAGCCTCATATTTCTTGGTGGGAAAACAGAATCCACAAGGACGATATACAGCAAGTGTACCAAGACTTGGAAAAACATTTTTCAAAAGAAACAACATACTACAGTAATCAACATCGTCTATTGTGCAAATCCGGTCAATATGAGTGGTTTCAGGATTATGGCAAGGTCGTAGAACGCGATCTTGAGGGCAAGCCAATAAGGATGATTGGCACATTACGGAATATTGACAAGCATAAAAAAGCAGAAAAAACCATATTAGAAAGTGAAGAACGTTTTCGTTTTCTTTCTGATGTCTCTTTTGAAGGCATTGTTATTCATGAAGACGGAATCCTTATTGATGCGAACCATTCTTTCGAACGCATTTCCGGTTATACGAAAGAAGAAGCATTAGGGAAAAATATATTTTTAGGACTAGTAGGTGAACAGGCTCTATTACAAGCAAATAGAAATATAAAGAAAAATCACGCAAAACCATATGTTGTAGAAGCAAAACGCAAAAACGGGGAAAAATTTTGGGCTGAAATAGAAGGCCGTGATACTATTCGTAATGGAAAAAGCATACGCATTGTAGCCATTAGGGATGTCAGTGAAAAAATAAATGCACAAAATGCAAAAAAAGAAAGTGAAGAAAAATACCGTTTAGTTATAAATAATTCGCAGGAAGGAATTTTTGTTGCCCATAATAATCGCTTTGTATATGTCAACCCAAGCATTGAAACACTCTCCGGTTATTCTGCTAATGAATTAATCGGCAGTGATTTTGTTCATTATATTGCTGAAGAAGACAGAGAAAGGATTAATGAAAACAATAAAAATCGATTGAAAGGCAATAAAATCCCATCTTATGAATTTCGCTTTGTTCATAAAAATGACGGGAAACGGTGGGTACACATTCATGCAACAACAATTAATTGGGAAGGAAAAAATGCTGTACTCTGTTTCCTGACGGATATACACAACCAAAAACTGGCTGAAAAAGACCTTAAAGCAAGCGAAAAGAAATTCCGTACATACATACAATCCTCTCCAACAGCCGTTTTTATTGCCAATGCTCAGGCCAAATATACGTTTGTAAATCAGGCAGCAGCCGATATGTTAGGCTACACCATCGACGAACTTCTTGAAAAGCATATTTATGAAGTAGTAGAACCTACCAGAAAAGAGAATATCAATAGCTTTCGTGAACTTAAAGAAAAAGGGATAATAGAAAGCACAGAAAAAAAATTATGCAAAAAAAATGGAGAGATAATTGATATGCATCTTGATGCTGTAAAAATATCCGACAACGAATTCATGGCCTTTTGCAGGGATATCAGTAAATTAAAAAATTATGAACGCGAACTAGAAAACGCCAATACGCAATACCGCCTGCTGAACCAGGAACTCCAAAACAGTAATAAAAATCTAAAACAGACTAATGAAGACCTAAAGATCGCCAAACAAAGGGCAGAAGAATCTGACCGTTTGAAATCAGCTTTTCTTGCAAATATGAGCCATGAAATAAGAACCCCAATGAACGGAATACTCGGCTTTGCTAATCTACTCAAAGAATCAGGGCTCAGTGGCGAAAAAATATCAAAATATATCGACATCATTAATAGAAGCGGAAAGCGTATGCTCAATATTATCAATGATTTAATTGATATTTCTAAGATTGAGGCAGGGCAGATGGAAGTGCATCATTCTGACGTAAATATAAACCAAATCATTGAAGACCAGTATCATTTCTTTAAGCAGGAAGTGGAACAAAAAGGAATGCAATTGCAGCGGCACATAAGCTTACCCGATTCCCTTGCCAGAATAAATACAGATGAAGAAAAATTATATGCTGTACTAACAAATCTTATAAAAAATGCAATAAAGTATAGCACCGAAGGAAAAATACACTTTGGATATACATATGAGGACCAAAGCTTGGAATTCTTTGTTAAAGATTCAGGAATAGGCATTCCCATTCATCGCCAAGATGCTATTTTCGACCGCTTTGTACAAGCAGATATTGAAGATACAAAGGCCAAAGAAGGTGCAGGGCTGGGGCTTGCCATTGCGAAAGCTTATGTAGAAATGCTCGGGGGGAATATCCGCCTTCGTTCAAAAGAATTGATCGGCACAACATTTTACTTTACGCTGCCCTATGAAATTGCTGCCCCATCCTTCCCTACGGAAACAGAAAAACCTACAAGCAAAAAAACAGTAAACTTGCAAAAAATCCTTATTGTTGAAGATGATGAAACTTCTTCATTGCACTTATCATTAACCATGAAAAAAATTGCTAAAGAAATCATCTATGCAAAATCAGGAAAAAAAGCTGTTGAAATTTGTAAAGCACATCCCGAAATAGAATTAATACTTATGGATATTAAACTACCGGAAATGGATGGGTATACGGCGACAAAACTGATTCGGAAATTCAATTCCAACATTATAATAATTGCACAAACAGCTTATGCACTTGCAGGGGAAAAACAAAAGGCATTGGATGCAGGCTGCAATGGATATCTGAGCAAACCTATTGATACGCAGGCATTATTTACTGAGTTGAACCAGTATTTTTAGACAAGCAACAAAAATCTATAAGAAACAAAGCAGACACAAACATTCGACCTCGCTGAGGTCGGATAGAAACGTGGGCAGCTATCCCATAAACATTCAATCAAGCCGAGATTGGCCCAAAGCAAAGAGCTAAGGCTATATCGATAACAAACAAAACGCACCTGACTTCGGTAATACGCACCCTAAAAGACAAAATTAAATTTATAACACATTTATTTATAGGTAATTAAATTATTGTAGGGTGATGCGTATCGAAGTCAGGAATATTATGCACGTCTTTTAATACTATTTTTGCCAGTTTCGAAGAATACCCATAAGCGATGCTCTGCGAATCGGTTTTAGCAAACACGCATCGCAACCCGACCGAATTGCTTTATCGCTATTCCCTTCCATTCCAAAAGCAGTAATCGCAATAATAAAAACCGATTTATTCTTTTGACGAATAATTTCCGTCGCTTTAAATCCATCCAGTTTAGGCATTTTTAAATCCATCAAAACGAGGTCAATTTCAGGATGCCTTTCCATAATATTGAGCACCTCCTCACCATTATCTGCAATATACACTTTTGCATGACTTCCCTCGAACATAAATTGAAGCAGACTTCTACTGTTCTGATCGTCTTCCGCAATTAGAATATGATGGCCGCTTAAACTCAAAGCATCCTCACTACTGTATGCAGGCTCAGTATCTTCAATTTCTACGGCACCCGGAATCGTAAAGAAAAAGCAAGAACCCTGATCAGGTTCAGATTCAAGCCAAATACGACCACCAAGTAATTCAAGCAATCGAACGGTTGTATGCAAACCCAAACCAATTCCGCCAAATTTTCGTGTAAAACTATCATCGGCCTGCCTAAAACGCTCAAAAATAAGATGCTGATGTTCCGGTCTTATACCAATACCTGTGTCCTTTACAAAAAACACGCATTCATGAGCATCATTAAAGTGATAACCAAAAATAATACTCCCCTTTTCAGTAAACTTAACAGCGTTGGTTAACAGATAATTAAAAATTTGCTTAAAACGACCTTCATCCGTATATACAAGATCTCCCACATGCCCTGAGGGTATTTCAACATTCAAAAGGACATCATTTTTTCCTGTTTTCGACAATAAAGATCTTGATGAATTTAATATATCAAGAAGCACCCCTTCAAGTTCTAAGGTCTGAAGCTTTAGTTTTGCTTCTCCGGAATCGATGAGTGCAATATTCAAAATATCCTCAATAATATTCAGCAAATCTTTTCCGCTACCATTAATAAGCTGGCTATATTCCAGTACATCCTCTGCCTCAAACTCTTCTTCTAATAATAATTCCGAGAATCCAATTATCGAATTCAAGGGAGTACGTAATTCATGGCTCATCGTTGCCATAAAGGCGGACTTAAGCGCATCACTTTCTTCAGCTCTTTTCTTTGCTTGAATCAGATTCTGCTCATATTCCTGATCATGAATCCTGCTATGCAGCAAAGGCGCCATATACTGGCATTTTGCTTCAACAAAAACCCTGTCATTTTCAGTATAACCTCCGCCCTCTTTATCTCCAAGAACAATCAGGCCAATAAGTTCCTCATGGAATATAATAGGCACCGACAAAGAACTTTGAAGTTGCACATGCCCTTGAGGTAATGAAAGCCCTTGGTTTTTAATGATTGATTTTTTTTGAATAAGGCTTTTACCCCATGAGCCACCCCATTGATCTCGCGTAAAAATAATGGATTTATCTGCCATTTTGCACTGATCCCATATCTCATCTGTCATTGATTGTGAAACAAGATCGCCGGCTTTATTTATATATCCAAAAAAACCAAATTTGCTTTTTGTCTCCACTCGTAAAATAGATAAGACCTTACTATACAACTCTTTATTTCCCGCTGTAGCAAAAACAGTTGATATATGGCCACGTACTTCTAGTTCTCGTTGCTGTTGTTTTTGCTTTTGCTCGGCTTTTTTAATTTCAGTAACATCATGCACAGAGCCAATATAAAACTGTATTGCCCCACTACCAATTGCACGAATTGCCACAGCACTCTCACGTACATGAATCACCCGCCCGTCTTTTGTAAGCCAATCTGCGTCAAACCTACTAATTTCGCCATCCTTTTCGATAATCTCTTTAAATAAGTCCCGTTTTTTCGGATCTAAATATCCGGTTACACTCAAATCGCGCTCTTTAACTTCATCAAAAGAGGAATATCCAAGCATATTCAATAATGCAGGATTGGCCGACAATATTTCTCCATCCGGTGTTGATTTATAGAGACCAATAGTAGAATTTTTAAAGATAGAATAGAAGTTCTCCTTGGTTTCATGCAGATCTGTTTCCATCTTTTTTCTCTCCGTTATATCAATTCCCGTAGAGATAATATGGCCATTAGGCAATTTAAAATTGGCCCATAACTGATTTCGTATATTCCCATTTTTATCTAATGGCATAAATTCTTTAAAAGTACCATCGCACCTTAATAAGCTATCTTTCACCAAATTCTGCAGATCTTTATCCGGATAGAGAGCAGAAAGCACATCCGGCATTGACTGAATTTCCTCAAAAGAATAGCCGAGCATTTGTTCACAACGATCATTCCAAAGCACACAATTGCCTTCTGCATCAAAAGAATCGATCATAATTGGTGCATTTTTATAAATCATGCGAAAGCGCGTTTCGCTATCAAGCACCTTTTGTTCCGCAATTTTAGAGGCGGTTATATCGCTTGTATGCCCAAAAGTAGTGAACCCATTTTTTGTTGGGATTGCTCTGCCTGTAGACCGAAACCAGGCATTACTTCCATCCCCTTTAAGCACCTCATACTCCATACTAACAATAGACCCGGGATCTGCCGCACCTTCCTTAAATTTCTCCTTTATATACAATAAGTATTTAGGCACTACCCTGGAAAAATAAACAGACCAATCATTTTTAATGGTCCCGGGAGGCAATGCCAAAAATTCGTCAACAACCGAAGAAATATACGTATTGCTAAAATCTCCATCAACTGACATATCGGCCCGCCACAAAATTGTCGGAATATTCGTAAATAGTTCTTCAGCCTCCCTCCGCTTTACCACCAAAGCGTTCTCAAGGTCTTTTAAGTGAGTTATATCAAGAATAACTACTATTACGGCATCTACATTGCCGGCAGAATCATATAATGGGGAAGCACTAATTTCAACATGAAATTCTTTTCCATCATCATGTTTAAAAATAAAAGGTTCATTTCTATAATGTTCGCCTAGAAATGCGCGTGGCCCGGGCATATCGTTATTCATTACAGAAGTTTTACCATCAGGCTTAAAAAAATGAACATTGACAAGCTTACGGTCTTTTAAGGGCACTTTCATTTCGCTATCGATTGGAACACCAAAGAGCATTTTTGAAAGATCATTCTGAGCAAGAATATGATAATGATTGTCGATTTTACGAATTAAGTGCGCAGCAAAAGGTGCATATTTAATGAGTGCCTGAAAAAAATGGATATAATTCTCTTTTTCTTGTCGCGCCGCTGACAATTCTGCTTCAAGCCTTTCTATACGATCCAGTAAATCCTGATGTCCCATGTGCCCCATATGCTTTATATTTTCTTATGTGGTAAATTAATATAAAAAGCACTGCCCTTTTCCGGCATGCTCTCCACATCTATAGAACCCCTATTTAATTCAATAAAATATTTACAAATTTTTAGCCCCAAACTAAAACCTTTCTCCCCTTCTGTTCCCCTGCTTTTGTGATCGTGATCCAAACTAAACAGTTTTTCTACAAGCTGTTTCTCCATCCCAATACCATTATCCCTAATGCAAATCTGATCTGTATTTTGGAAAGCCCGAACTGATACTTCTACGGTACCACCTATTTGTGTAAATTTAATGGCATTTGATATTAGGTTACGGCATACCGTAGTCATCATTTCTGGATCAGCAAATACTGTATAAGTTAGAGGCACATTATTGTACAAACTAATTTTCTTTTTTTGCGCAGCAGTCTCTAAAACACTAAAACACTGCGCAATAACTCTATTTAATTGCAGCGCAACAGGAAGCACTTGCACATGTTTCCTTTGAGCAAAAGACCATTGCATCAGTGATTCCAAAAGTTCCATTACCGATTGAGAGGATTTATAGATCATTTGTGTATAATCTCTAATTTCCTGTTCTGTAGTTTGTTCTGTATCCTGAAGCAAAATTTCGGCAAAACTTTGAATATTACCAATAGGAACCCGCAAATCGTGGCCAATAATGCTAAAAAGCCTGTCCTTGGTATCATTTAGCTCCTGAAGCTGTACGGCTCTTTTCTCTAAGGCATCAAGAGTTTTAAATTTCTGCAAAAGCACCGAAAGGTATTCCCCAAAGCCTTCCACAATATGGGCGTCTCGATCGTTAAACTCCTTATTTTTACAAGCCAACATCATTAGGCCGCTAGTTTTCCCATCAAGTGTTAAAGGGGCAAAAAGCATTCCTGTAGGCAAATAATTTAGTTGAATTCCCTCATCATTTAACAGATCATATACACGATTTGTATAAACTACCTTTGCAGAATTTATCGCTTTATCTTTCAACTCCTTCAAAGCACCACGAATCAGCTCATTACAACTTACACCTGTTTGTTCATTTGCAAGATGCAGTAAAATCTGCTCTTCACCATTATCCTTAAAAATACTTAGCTGAGCTCCGTGGGCATTAATCGATCGAATGCAAGCTCGTACAATTTCTTGAGCTGCAGAACGCAGATCCTTGGCTTTTAATACAATATGTGCTGCAGCAAGCAGTTCTTCCACTTCCTTTTGATGCTGCTCAGAAGTTATCAATGCTTGGCGAAGCTCTGTAATATCCAATAATATTCCCTGATAATTAATCACTTTCCCCTTGCTATCCCGTTTTACTTTGGTCATATCTTTGACCCATTTTACATCACCCTTAGGAGTAAGTATACGATATGGTTGATGAACGTATTCAAAAATATTGGGATCATTAGAAAACTGCTCCACTTCCTCTGTAAGTCGATCAATATCCTCAGCATGTATCAATTCTGCATATGAAATTTTCCCTGAGAATAAATCCGAGGAATCAACGCCAAACAGGGAACGAACATTCTCCGACACATACTCAACCGGCCATCCTTCTTCATTTTTCCAGACAAAAGCAACAGCAGGACTCTGATTTACAATATAATGAAGCCTTTCAAGCGCTAATTCAAATTTTTTACGTTCGGTAGTATCATAAAAAACGCTTAGTTTATTTCCATTATCAAGAAGAATGTTTCGTATTGTCCTATACTCATCTTTTCCGGGCACTTTCATATCATAACTTGCAACACTCTCACCCTCTGGCGTAAGCTGATCGTACACACACCAGGGGCAACGCTTATCAAGATCATATACAGCTTTATAGCAAATATCACCAAGTGAAGCATCCTCCAAAAGGCGCTCCATTGCTTTATTCATATACACAATCTCACAATCTTTAGACGTAATATATATTCCATCTACAAAGGAATCGAGTATGCGTCTTTGTTTTTCTTCCTGAAGTTTAAGCTGTTTTAAAGCTGTATTATATTGCGACACATCTTGATGTGTTCCGACCATTCTAATAAAACGACCCGCATTATCCTTGATGAAGACCCCTCGGGACAATATATCAACCCAATGGCCTTTCTTATGCTTCATCTGAAATTCAATGGAAAAAGGAAGCTGCTCATCCTCTTTGCACGCATCTACCAGAGAATATACTCTTTGCACATCATCCGGATGAAGCAAATTATCGAAAACATCAAGTGTATTCTTTAGCTCTTCATCTGAATAACCAAGAATTTCTTTCCAACGTGCAGATAAATGGAGTTCACCAGTAAGGAGGTTCCAATCCCAAACGCCATCCGATGTAGCGGCCAGGGCCATTCTTAAGCGCTCTTCATTTTCTAAGAGTGTACTATTTTCCGAGATTGGGTCAATGTAAAAATGATCATGATCTTCTGCTATTAATAAGCTTTGTATATCCTTATCAGATTGAAAAACAGCCAAAAACTGCTCCATGCCCGGGCTATTGAGCATGGCTTCATCATAGGCTTTTAAACGAAATAATTCTTTTAATTCGTCAATTTTTTTCATACTCTTTACTCCCCATTAGACTCATGCATCCAACTCTAGATTATTAGACACAAAACTGATGGCCTTTCTGCCTGCAATATAAGAAAATTTTCGATAGCGCCCTAATATTTAAGTTGCACAAAGGCTGTCAATCAGCAATGAAGCTTTTGACATCAGATATGTTTCCTTAGCATATTTGTTTTGCACTGTTTACTTGATTTGATCAAATAATCACCAATCCTAAACAGTTATCTTCAGCAACTTAAACCGCTCATGCCAAGTCCTCAATCGTTTTCAGTCTCTGCCTGAAAATACAAAATTTACGCAGGAACAGACAAAATTGCATTAACGCTTAGGCTTCCGGCAAAGTCAAAAAGAATGTTGTTCCAACACCAAGGACACTTTCAACCTTCAGGCTTCCGTTGTTTTTCTCTGCAAATTCCTTACAAAGCAGCAGTCCCAAACCTGTACCCGTTTCATTATTTGTCCCCTTTGTCGACACTTTTCTATCATAACGAAAGAGATCATTGGTGGTTTGTTCATCCATTCCAACACCATTATCATTTATAGAAATAATGACTTTCCCTCTCTCCGTAATTGCCTGAATTATAATTATTCCGTTCTTATTCGTAAACTTAATGGCATTTGAAATTAAATTCCGCAAAATAGTATTTACCGATTGACGGTCAGCATCAATTTTTATATTCGGCTCAATCAGGTTTTTCACTTCAATTTGCTTATGGGCTGCGGTGGCAAAAAGCAAGCTTTTCACATCCTCTACTAGGCCGAATAAACCCAATTGCTCTTTTTTAATCACAATAGAGCCCGTTTGGGAACTTGCCCACATCAATAAATTTTCGAGCAAACCCAGCCCTTTTTTTGAAGTCGAATGTATAATTTTAATAAACTGTTCTTTATCCTCCTTGCTCACTTCACCATCGAGAAGCAATAAATTAGAAAAACCAATCAATGCATTAAATGGTGTTCTCATATCGTGGGCAATAATAGAGAAAAACACATTTTTCTGATTTAGTGTACGTTCCAAATCTTCTCGAGAGCGTTTTAATGCGATATGTGTTGCAACTCTTTGTAAAAGTTCTTTCGATTGAAATGGTTTTGTCACATAATCTACAGCACCATAATCAAAGCCCTTCACAATATCTTCACTTTCTGTTTTCGCCGTGAGAAAGATTACCGGTATCATTTTGGTTTCCGGATTCTCCTTCAGCGAGGTACAGGCTTCATAGCCATCCATTACAGGCATATTCACATCGAGTAAAACAAGGTCGGGCAAATCAGCAGCCACACTGTCAAGAGCTTGCTGTCCGTCCATAGCATAACTCACTTCATATTCTGCCGCATCGAGTATTTGACCGAGCACCTGCAAGTTTTCAGGTACATCATCAACGATAAGTATTTTTGCTGATTTCATCATATTCTAATATTTTTGGTCTGAATTGCCTGTACATTATTGTATTACAGCATTCATTATTTTCTCAAGGGAGTTTAATAAAACATTAATTTTTTTGATATTAAAGGATTGAGCTGCCCCTTTTAAATCCATACACGAAGCCTTTAGTTCGCTTTGCCCATATTCATCTGACATAAGGATCATTGCATCAGCCAGTGCAATCACTCTTTTGGTATTTGTACTTTTCTTTAGGAAAAGTAGTTCGGGCAAAAATTCATTTTTCATCCTTTCCTTCAACAATCCGATAGATTCATCGGCCAATAATTGTTTAATAATCAATTCCTCAGGATCTATTTCCTCAGTAATAGAACCCTCTACCGGTCTTGTTTTTTTCTCTTCGTGAGTATGATGCTCCATATATTTTGCTAATTCTGAGATCAGCACTTTTCTTGAAACGGGCTTTCTCAGAAAACCATCAACAATTTCGCTAATTTCAGCTTCCTGATGTTTAAACACGGAGGCCGTCAAAGCAACAATCGGAATATGCTTCATTTCCGGATCTGTTTTAAGGGCAATTGAGGCATCATGACCATTCATAATTGGCATATGAATATCCATTAATATAACATGAGGTTTGATCTCTTTAGCCAAAGCAATTCCTTCTTTTCCGTTTTCTGCCTCATAAATAGTAATATTATGGTTTTCAAGATATCCCCTTATTACTTTTCGGTTTGATTCGATATCCTCAACTACCAAAACCTTTCCATTAACAAATGTAATTCCTTGAATATCAAGACCCATATCTGTTTCATCACCAATAATTGCCGAAACCTGCACTTTCGAAAGCAGAACAGTAAAGCTACTCCCCTTTCCTTCTTTGCTCCTGAGCAATAATTTACCATTCATCATTTCCACCAGCCTCTTTGATATGGTTAAGCCCAGACCGGTACCCCCATATTTTCCAACGCTTTGTCCTTCTCTTTGACGAAATGCTTCAAAAATTTTCTTTTGTTGATTTGCCGGAATCCCAATCCCGGTATCTCGTACTTCAATTTCAAGATTAAGTGTGCTTACATCCAATTTTTCAATCTGTTCAGATGCCCGCATATAAATACTAATGCCTCCTTTATGCGTAAATTTAAGGGCATTACCGATAAGATTAAAGAGGACTTGCCTTAATCGTGTTGCATCCAGTATTAAACTTTTGGGCAAATCCGGATCAATTTCTATATCAAAAGTGAGGCCTTTCTCTTTCACTTTCAAAGAAAAAACCTGCCGCATTTCATCAATAATTTTATACGGATTACTTGATTCATATAAAATCTCTATGCGTCCGGCTTCAATTTTGGATAAGTCAAGAATATCATTAATAATCCGTAACAAAGATTTGCCACTATTGATGATGCCGGAGACATAATCCAGCAATACCTTATCAGACGTTTTTGTTCCCAGTATTTCCGAATATCCAAGAATAGCATTCATTGGCGTTCGTATTTCGTGGCTCATATTGGCAAGAAAAGCACTCTTTGCTTGATTGGCTTCTTTTGCTTCTTTGGTTGCTTCTTCAAGTTGGGAAACAGTTTTATCGAGCGCCTCGTTAATCATCCGCCTTTCTTCGTTTTCTTGAGCTAAAGCTTCATTAATTGCCTGAAAATCATGACGAATCCGTCGAACTGCATACACTACTGTAAGTACAATAAGCAATCCGGCAATTAAAACAATAAGGATAATACGCCCGATATGCATTAAAACATCATGCCAATACTGAGATTGATCCACAAGAAAAATAAAATTCCCGACCCTCTTTCCGCTGAAATCGGGAATGGGCAGGCTGCCAATAAAATAGCTGCCATTTTCTAAAAATGCAAGGCCTTTAATATTATTTGTAGCTTCTAACCAATCTGCATCAATGAGTTTAGAAATATCAACATTTTCCAAAGAATTTTCTATAATAATTGATTGATGGAGTTCTCCTTTATAATACTTTTCCTGCTCTTTTTTAAAGAACAAGTCATGAACAACATTTTTATCAGCAAGTACGAGAATATCAAATTTCTCCGCATCACTAGAAAGAAATGGATAAATATCGTGAATTTCAAAAAACACTTCAACACTACCAAGGTAATCACCACGAGCCGAAATTATTGGCGCAATACCCCGAATAGCAAAGCCTCCTTTACCTAACTCGATACACTTTAATGGCTTATGATGCTCATAGACAAATAATATTGAATTCCGAAATCCACTCAAATCATCGCCACCTGTATGATTCCATTCCCGCAAGAAGCTGATTGCCGGAGCCTTATGAAAATGCACTTTAAGCCTGTCTGTTTTTAATGAATCAACAGACATGAAACCATCAACAATGGGGCTAATCAGCTGAGCAAGCCTCTCTTTGCCATCAGTTGATAAAGTATCATTATAAATATCCAGCACTTCCGAATTGGAAGCAAGTGTCATAGCAACACTGAGCGCTTGTTCTTCAAGCTGTAAAACTACTTTCCCAACAAGCTGGGCACGAGACGAATAGGTTCGTTCCGTATTTTCACGAAATTGCCTGATACTGTTTGTATAAACACTCCATCCTATGTATATGGAAGATAATACAACAAGTACAATTAGTACAATTGCTATAATACGTAATTGTTGTTGTGCTCCTTTTGCAATGCTCTTATTTGACATAATCATTCTCCCTTAGTACCCTTAATACAAAAACCCAATTGTAATCTTAGTAGCACTAAGATACAATAATTCAGCGAATCACAAAAAATTAAATTTTCTCGCCCTCTTCTTGTTCAGGATAAAGCACAAATTGTTTTACATTGGCAGATGAATACTGAATAAAATTAGTGATTATTTATAAATCCAAAAATGCATTGCATTGAACACTTTTTTTTCATAGCCTCATCCGTAGTCTTAGATACTCAATAAGCGGCCTGAAAGGCCAAATCATTTTAGCGTAAGGCAGCGCATTGGGCTAAAATTTGTCACAAAAACCATTGCGGGCTGAAAGTCCAGCATTAAAAGCAAAAATGATATTTAGATTATCTTTAAAAAGCCCCTGCACATACAAATGCACATAGACATGGCATAAATTTAATAATTATTTACACAATATAAACAAAAATTATCTATCTTTGGAATGCAATAGTACACCCAAAAAACCAAAACAGTATGAAACAATCAATCCTATTCGGCATCTTTGCCTTTTTGCTTGTATCCATAAGCATTTCATCCTGCTCGAAAGAAGATCAGGAGGACGATAATAACAATAATACGTTAAATAAAACACCGAGCTGTGAAATCACGAACCCATTAAAATATTCTAAAGTTGTTCAGGGCGGAACCGCCACAATAATGGTTGAAGCATTGGATTTTGATGGTCAAATAATTGATGTTCAATTCTTTGTTAATGATATTCTTTTAGGGTCAGACAATACAGTGCCCTATATATACTTCTGGAAAACTGAAGGAATAGAGATTGGGGAACATATGTTCTGTGCAGTAAGCACGGACGATAAAAACGCACAAAATTCAGATACGGTTTTTATAGAAGTAATCCCTAGTGGAATCGCCCCAGAGGCGGACTTCCTAATCACTAATTCTCAGGGGCCTGCGCCACTAACTGTTGCATTCTTAGACCGAAGCCTCAACACCCCAACAAGTTGGTACTGGATATTCGGTGATGGAAATACAAGCAGGGAACAAAATCCAACGCATACTTATCAGCAAGATGGTGTTTATGGAGTAACCCTTAAAGTCAGCAATGATTACGGAAACGATACGATCTATAAACACAATTGCATCTATGTTGGAAACGGCGGCGGTGGTCAAATTCCGTTGACCTTTATTCCTGTAACAGGCGGTACTTTTCAAATGGGCAGCAATGAGGGTCTTGCCGACGAAAAACCTGTTCATCAGATATATTTAAGCGATTTTTCAATATCAAAATATGAAACTACAAACAGCCAGTTTTGTGATTTCCTAAATGAAATAGGATGTTGGCCCAATGGCTTTTATGACGGATTTATGTATATTAATATGGCAGGTGAAAAATGTGGAATTGTTTATGCTGTTGATGAATTTATCCCAAAAAGTGGGAAAGACGATTTTCCTGTTGAGGACGTCAGCTGGTATGGCGCTATGGCTTTTGCACGATGGGCAGGAGGGCGCTTACCCACCGAAGCCGAATGGGAATATGCTGCAGCCGGCGGCTCTCTATCGCAACAAACTGCTTTTTCAGGAAGTAATATTATTGAGGATGTTGCCTGGTATGAAATCAATAGCAGCGAAGAATCACATTATGTAGGAATGAAACAAACAAATGAACTCGGACTTTTTGATATGAGCGGAAATGTCTGGGAATGGTGTGCAGACTTTTATGATGCTGAATATTACAGTATTAGCCCTGAAAATAACCCACAAGGGCCAGACTATGGACTAAAATGCGTCCTCAGGGGCGGCTCCTATCTCTCAAATGAGGCAGGCTGTCGGATTTCTAATAGGTTTTCCTATTCTCCGGATAAATCGAGTTGGTCGATTGGTTTCAGAGTCGTGAAAGATTAAGAGCAACAGGAAATTCCAAGGAAACAAAAAAAATCCTTTGTTATTCCAAAAACAGCTCTAAATTTGCTGCCTGATAACAACAAACATACGTTCTAAAAAATATTATTCTTCGGGGCAGGGTGAAATTCCCGACCGGCGGTGATAGTCCGCGACTCCCAATTGTTTTGTTGACAATGGGACTGAGCCTGTGTAATTCAGGCACCGACAGTACAGTCTGGATGATAGAAGAAAATAAATCAATGCATTATTGGGCCTGCCCAATGATGTTGCAATATTGTGGATTTTGTCCGCGACATATGCCCCGAAAGAATTCTTTTTTCGGGGCATATGCTTTTAAAACAAAAGCAAAATGACGCACAAAAACACACTCGCAACACTCATTATCCTGCTCTTTACCACTGCATTGAGCCTTAAAGCACAAAACATTACAGGCATTGTAAAAGAGAGCAAAACAAAAGAGCCCATCCCCTATGCAGGCATCAGATCCACTGAAAATCAATGGGGAACCACAGCAAATGCCTCCGGAATATTTAGCCTGAAGAAAAACGCCAACGAAACACAAATCTCCATCAGCTGCATGGGCTATGAAAGCAAGGATTTTGAAATAAGTGGCATTGCAAAACCCAGCGATACAATCATTTTCCTCCTAAATGCAAGCCAACAACAACTGAAGGAAGTACGCATTATCGCTGCACAATCCAACGAACAAAACCGACCTTTCGCCATTACGGCTATAAATGCCAATAAAATAGAAAACCAATTGGGAACCAGGGCTTTTCCTGAAATTATGCAACGAAGCCCCGGACTGTATGCCAGCCGTACCGGTGGCGGTTATGGCGATGCAGCCGTGAACCTTAGGGGCTTTAAACAGGAGAATATCAGTCTCTTACTCAATGGTGTTCCTGTAAATAGTTTCGAAAATGGTTTGGTCTATTGGTCTAATTGGCAAGGGCTTACAGAAGCAACTGCTGAAATTGAAGTGCAAAGGGGCTTAGCTCCTTCTCAAACAGCCATGAATGCCGTGGGTGGCACCATCAATATTATTACAAAAACAAGCGAAGCTAAAGCATCCAATTTTATTAGCTATGCCTATAGCAGCTTTGGCAACAGCAAAACCACTTTCGGCATCAATACAGGAAAAACCGAAAAAGGCTGGGCCTTAAGCTTTATCGGAAGCAGAAGCAGTGGTCCGGGCTATATCGACGCAACTTATGTTGATGCATGGTCGTATTTCATGAGCATCAGCAAAAACTTTGGCAGCAAACATAAACTCGTTTTTACCGGTTTGGGAAGCCCCGAGCGTCATGGGCAAAGAAACAGCAAACTATCCAAAGCGGAAGTAGAGGAACGTGGCATAAAATTTAACTCAGATTGGGGCAGTTATAATGGCGAAATCCGGAACCTATCAGAGAATTTTTACCACAAACCTCAGCTTGCCCTCAACCACTACTGGACAATGAATGCGAACAACTTTCTGGCTACATCAGTGTATTATTCGTTTGGTTATGGCGGTGGGCAATGGAATGAAAGCTTCTCATGGGACACACAAAATGTCTTCAGTTTCCGGAATCCATCCGGGCAAATTGATTGGAATGGCATTTATGAGTATAATACTTCCAATGAGGATGAAACCATCATCAGCACAGGCGATACCATACGAAATTATGCACGCAATATTTTAACAAATTTTCTTGCCGATCATTATTGGGCCGGAATCATGAGCAGCTGGGATCACCAATTTAATGAACATTTAAGTTTGAAAAGCGGCATCCATATCCGAACATTTAAATCCTATTTAAAAGAAGAAGTTACAGATTTATTAGGCGCTGAAGTATGGGTCGACAATTATGCCTGGGCTGCTGATGGTGTTGCCGGGCGCAATGAATTAAAGTACGTTGGCGATATAACACGTATCGACAATAGTGCAATTATTCAATACACACAGGCATTTTCACAAGCAAAATGGGAGAATAAAAAAATATTGGTCTTTGCTGCTGTCTCTGCTGCAAACAACTGGTATACGCGCGAAGACCGCTATAATTATGTGAAAGACATCAGAAGCGAAACACTTTCCATTACTGGCTTTGATGTAAAATCAGGCATAAATTATCAGTTTACGGAATCTTTTTCAGCATGGCTGAATGGAGGTTTCTTCTCCAGAGCGCCTTATTATAAATTTGTCTTTCCAAATTACAACAATATCCCGGCTGGTGGATTGAATAACGAAAAAATAAGCACTGCCGAGCTTGGGCTCTCATTCAAAAAAGAACAATTTGCCTTGCAAGCCAATGTTTATTATAATTTATGGAAAAACAAAAGCTTGCTTACCAATGAGTACATTCAGCTGGAAGACGACAGCCAAACAAGGGCAATGCTGCGTGGCCTTGACGCTCAACATATTGGTCTTGAACTGGAAGCGGCCTGGAAACCCCTACCCTCTTTAACAACAGGATTTTTAATGAGCATCGGAAACTGGGAATGGAAAAACGATGTATATGCAGTACTGTTTAATCATGAAAACATTGCTGTGGATACAGTTCAGGTTTTCGCTAAAGGCTTAAAAGTAGGCGATGCACCACAAACACAAATTGGACTGTATGCTGATGCAAAATTCCTGCGGCGTTTCGATATTCATGCAGACTGGATGTATTATGACCGTATGTACGCCGATTTTGACCCTTCATCGCGCACCGATGCAAACGACAAAGAGCAATCCTACCTCATGCCCGCTTGGTCGGTAATCAACCTACAAATTGGTTATCCATTTTACTGGGGAAAAGTACAATTTTACGCATCTGCAAATTGCGATAACTTGCTCAATAATAGCTATATTGTGCGAGGAGAAGATGGAGCCGACCACGATTTAGAAAGCTTCAGGGGATTTTGGTCTTTTGGCAGAACCTTTCAGTTTAGCTTAAAAGCAAAATTATAGGGTTATGAATGATGGTAATTATTCTATAAACATTCAATCTCGGGGATTGTTTTGTTTTTTAAAGCTGGACTTACGGCCCGCTTATTAGTGTGAAAATTTTAGCCCAAGGCAAGGCCTTAGGCTAAAATGAATTGACCTTTCAGGCCGTTTTGGTTTTTAAGCAATCTCTACGGCTTTTTTCCTGACACCGGCAATGTGTTGCCCTAAAAGACTATATGAGATTTATATCACCACGTTTATTTATATCGAGAATTCCATCAACTACTGGCGCTGATTTGTAAATTATAGTTGCAGTGTATAAACTAAAAGGGCTCTCGAACGAAGTCGAGAGCCCTTGGGTTTATTATAATTTCATAATAGTCTTTTTCTCCCCTAGTGTGACAAAGCTTACATATAAATAATTTTCTGCACAATATCCTTTCCGCTTCCATTTCTAAAATGCGCTTTCAAATAATAAATCCCTTTAGGCACGGCCCATTGCGACATAGCAAAACGATGTTCATTATTACCCTCATTAAGTTCAAATTCAGTAAAATGAACCAATAATCCCTGAGCATCATAGAATTCGCATTCGAGCACATCTGAAGCCTCACTTTCGAGCCTCAGCTGTAATAAATCACGCACCGGGTTCGGGTAAAGCAGCATCTCAACTTCCTGCTCTTCGCTAGCAATCGGTGCTTCTTCATTCAAAATATGCCAATTTGCGAGTTCATCACCCGATTTATAAGACTGTATATCGCTCCAGCTCAAATTGATCAGCTTATCAGGGCCATCCCCCTTAAATGTAGCCATTGTATTTTCATCAAGCACAAGTGATGAAAAATCTTCATCAGCATCAATCACAAGGCTCAACGAATAGTTGCGTAGGTCATCAGGGATATCCGAAACATTTATATAAACGTTCAGTTCATTTCCATCAAGCGACCAGGAGAGCTGCGATTGATCCCGAACACGCAAGTATTCATAAACTTCCTGTAATGGCGCCATCCACATAATATCCGAACCATCTTTACCGTAGGTATCATTTAAGTACTGCATATAGTATTCAAAAGTATCGAACAGCAAACTTCCACCGATTGATGTATTTTCTACCCTATGTGTAAACTCTGTCCACCAAAAATGTGTACCATCAGCTGTGCGAGCTGCAATATCATCCATCATTTCATGAATTGCCGGCAATGTTGCAAACAAATCATCGTATAAATAACGACGGTAAATCCTTAGATCGCTCTCATAATCCAGAGGATTATCAACAGGCAAACCATTATACAAACCCAGATAGGAATCGATTTTTGAATAAATCACCTTATAGCCCAGTTCTTTGGCAGGTCCAAAATATTCAGGATCGCCCGAAGGGGATATAAAATGCGTCATGCTAATGCCTGTTTTATTCAAAACATGATCGTAGTTTGATTGGATTTCCCAATTATAATCAATTGTGCCATAAGCGCTATGCGAATAAGAATGATTAATTGCTTCCCAGCCATGATTATACAATTCGCTCAACTCACTCCACTTAATGTATGATGGTGTATTCACATGCAAATCGCTATAGCTACTGTTTACACTATACCATGCCAGAGAAGCCCTGAACGGGATATCGTTTCCGCAGCCGTCTGTCGTATTCAGTCCCGGATACCAGGTATTATTGTGGGCAACATATCCACCCTCAAAAAGTGGGTACGCATTGGTATAGGCGCATGAACGGCCATCATCGAGCGTAAAGCTGTATGCAATCATTTTATTGAAACGGAGCACAGCTTTTTCCACATCGAGGCTTGAGGGAACCTCATCAAAGAGCACTTTAAAAGAGATTGTTCCGGCAGGCACTTCATCAGTGATCGTAATAAGAACAGAATCTGAAACAGCTTGCAGCCCTTCAGAATCGGTCAATCTTGCCTTTAACCAATATTCGCCGGCTTCATCAAACAATAAATTGGATGTATAAGGAGCCTCCGTTAAAGACAAAAGACTCTCATCATTTACCATAAAATCGATTTGTTGTGGAGCAGCTGTTCCCGGGCTTGCCTGCATTAATTCAGCAGTAAGTTCACCACCGCCACCATTGCCGTTATGGGCAACATTGGAATGATCTTCGTTAAACCAAACAAATGGTGTGCTGCCCCCAGTAAAACGCATACTCTTAATGCCCATGACAAAGATGCCGGCACCGGCGCTATATGGGAACTCGATTAAAGAAATATTTGTAAAATCAATGGCCGGGTCAAAATCCGACAAAGGAATACGGATTGTAGTCCAATCGCTTAAATCACTGCCAAGGGCATCAATATAACTTTTTATGTAGAGGCTGCCCGTTGCTTCGGGGCGCAGGCGAATCTTCGACCAATTTGTTGATCCTCCAATATCTTTAATAATAATTTCAAGCGTATCATTTCCTCCAATGGTAACATCATGCTTGGGCGCATACACATTTACTTCATTGCAACTGATTTTCAGTTTTCTGTATCCATTATCCGGACAGCTTACGCGCATATACATTGGTTCAGGAGCAATAAAACCACCAATACTGGCAGATAAGGAAACCATTGCAGGCGACAAATACTCAGCATTATCATCAGGACTATCCAGATGAACGGACAGCATGGAAATGGGGGTTGCCGGCTCAGGCACGATAAAGTGAATAGTATCGCTGTGAAACAACTCTCCACTCTCCATCAAAACCTCAGCAAAAAGCGTATGTGCACCGATTTCGGTCATTTGTACACTTCCTGCTATATTTCCATGAGAAATAGGATCGAAAGGCATATTGTCCAGATAAAAAACGGCCTCACTGATGGCATTTACAGGTGCATCCGGCACAATCACTTCTGCATTGATTTCACCGGCACCACCGTTGCCATTATGTGCATTATCGATTTGATCGTAGCCAAACCATGTATAAGGATTGCTGCCGCCTACAAAACTCACTTCCTTTATTTCGAGTTGGAAGAAACCTGCGCCGGCACTGTATGGAAATTCGATATAATCGAGGTCGGTAAAATCTATGGTACTGCTAAAATCGCTGAGTGGAATCCGAAGCCTGAGCCAATCCATTGAAGGACCACCTGCAGCATTCACATATGATGACAGGCTCAAAGTACCAATTGCCTGTGGGCGAATACGGATTTTTGACCAATTTGCATTGGCATAAACATCGCGCAGCTCTATTATTAGAGTGTCATTACCACCAAAAACAACATTTTTTCCCGGGCCGTAGATACTTGTAGCATTATTCCCTAATTTCAATTTTCGATAACCATCTTCTGTGCACCAAACAGATAAATATGGTGATTCAGCAAAAGACGCCCCATCAACGAGAGCAGAAAAAGACAGATAATCGTATTGTTGGATACTATCATTATTGGATGGGTTCAATATGGAGACAAGAACATTTCCCGGCTCCGGCTCAGGAGGCGCATAGACAAAAATATCAATTGCTTCACTATACACATAGCTGCCATCATTTTTGTATGCGGCAGACTGAAATTGATGCCAAAGACTATCGGGAGGAACAACATCCACAGAATATGGAGGTGTAGCATCCTGTCCTACAGACACTCCATCAACAAAAAACTCCATATATTGCACATCGCCAATAGGTGGCGTAGCATCAAATACTTCAGCAAGTAGTTCGCCCACATTGCCATCACCATTATGGGCATTATCCGTTTTCCCTTCACCAAACCAAAGATAAGGCATTGCACCACCAGTGAAAACCACCTCAGCAATATCAAGTGTAAAATCATCAGCATCAGCACTATAAGGAAATTCAAAATAGGCCAGACTTGTAAAGTCTATTGATGCATCAAAGTCCTCTAAAGGAATCGAAATAGTAGTCCAATCGCCGCCAACACCCCCGGCAGCATCAACATATTGATTAAGATAGAGATTCCCTGAAGCATTTGGGCGCAATTTGATGCGGTTCCATTGTGCGCTTCCCAGAACATCCCTTAAAGTAATTTTCAGTGTGTTGTTTCCGGATGCCATAACATTTTGCGCCGGGCCGTAAACGCTATTGGGATTATTCCCAAACTTCAGTTTGCGATAACCATCTGCATTATCAATAACCCGAAGAAAGGCCGGCGTACCCGGAATAACACCTTCTGCGGAGGCTTCCATCATAAGGCTTTCGCCAAACAATACTGTATCACCTTGATGCGGTGACAACAACTGAACTTCCTGAGAAATCCCTTGAAAAGAATATAAGTTAAAGAAAATGAAAACAATTGCCAATTTTCCCACTAATTTTTTAGAGTAAAAACCTACCATAGCATATTGCGTTTTAAATAATAAACCTAATAAAATAAATCGACCCCTGTGGGATGAGTCAAAAATATCGCCTGTTGCCACAAATATATATATAATACACACTGTTTGCAATACTTTCTCACAAAAAATACGCAGCAATTAGTAAGTGTGCATCTTTCTTTGGTTTTCGTTCAAAATGAGGCAAAAACCCAGAGACAAAAAAAATTAAATCAAACGAATAATAAACACTGAATTCTATGCGCATTTTCATCGAATCACCTAAACCCGGCATATACATTAACCATTGAAAACAATTGCCCAAATAAAAAACCGACAGACTTATGCAGCCTTTAAGTATATTTGCCCGATGAAGATAAATTTGAATACTTAATCAAAAAAATTCCAATACCCTTGTCTCTCCATCAAATTTGAATCATTTATGAACTCCATTTTTAAAACCGTCATACTTTCAATTTTTTTATTCCTGAGCACATTTCACTCACTACAAGGCCAAAACAGGGCTTGTCAAGACTTCAGTCTTTATATTGACACACTCAATTGCATTCCGGTTCCTGTTGCCGAGACCGATGGTTATCTGTACTTTAACTTATGCCCCGATCAGGAAGTCCATATTGCTGTTTATGGTGTTTATCCGGACAATGGCACTTTTTACACCCAGCACGACACCCTAAACACCTATACTTGGGTTTTTGGCGATGGTGCAACTGAAACAACAATCAAAGAACCATATACAGATCACGAATACAACAGCATAAAAGGTTATGATTTAAGCATCAGCGCAAAAGATACCGAAGGATGCGAAAGTGACCCCATTACTAATGTAAGGGCGCGAATTGCAGGGAGTCCGATTACATCGATCAATACAAGCGGCACATTTTGTCAGTACGACACAGTAAATGTAAATATCAGTTCTATTGTTCAGGTATCTGAATACACCTATGAACTAGATGCCAGCCAAAGTTTTGATAGTACAATGTTCTTACCCGATGGACCAAATTGTGCCCCCGGATATTATTTTACTGATGTTGTTTTTGATGTCTTTACTCCGGGCGCATCCATCACAAGCGAGGAAGACATACTCTCCGTTTGTGTAAATATGGAACATACGTATATTGGAGATTTATCCATGGAGCTCATTTGTCCCAGTGGCAAAACCGTACAGCTTAAAACACAGGCAGGAGGAGGTCGATATTTTGGTTCTCCGGGCTGTATGCCAACACCACACACTTGCGATGATGGTGCAAAAAAATGCAATGCAGCTTCCAATCCGGCAGGCGAAGGCTGGAATTATTGCTGGTCGGAATATTATCCCAATCGTGGGGATATTAATAATGGCCCTGTTGTCGGGAACAACCAAATCGACTCTACAGATTCTGAAGGCCTTGAGGGTTTTTACCAACCCGCAAACTCATTTCAAGGGCTTATAGGATGCCCATTAAATGGCTTGTGGACAATCAAAATTACTGATCATTTGGGCATTGATAATGGCTATATTTTCGATTGGACATTAAACCTCGACCCCGCCCTACTTCCTCAAAGCTGGTCATATACAGTTCCATATGATTCTGCCGGCATCAGTGGACCAGGTGTTATTAGTCAACAAAACGGAATAATGGTATTTAGCCCACCGACATCCGGAACCCAAAACTATACCGTTACAGCCTACGATGAGTACGGCTGTTCTTTCGACAGTATTATCGAATTAGAAATACAATCAATGCCCGAATTAATCATGCCCGACACTGTGGCTTTTTGCGCAGGTGGATATATAGATATTGATGGTGGAAGCTGCACTAATTGCACATATTTATGGAATAATGGCGATACAGATCATGAAATTAGGGTTTCGAATGGCGGAACCTATTGGAGAAAGGTTTTTAGCCAAGCTGGATGCTCGGCAACAGATACTTGTATTGTATTGGAGCGGCCTATTCCGCCGCCAATCCAGATCAAACATAATTAATGCTTGTGTCCTATGGGCAAACAAATGACTTTATAAACTAGCTTGAAATATTCTGCTTTTCCGACATAAAATTCCTATCAGGCGTAGATCGAAACCAACAAATCCCATCGTTTTTTTCTATATATTTGCCAATAAGGGAATAATTCCGAAATGCTGTTGCTTTTCCCTTTTATTATACAGCCCGGAATTATTGCTTCTGCTAACTAAATGGTGTTTTGAAAATAAAAGCCCTTTTTACTTGCCTGCTATTGATGGCAGTATTGAATATGTCCTTGGCACAGAACCCACCCTGCCAGCGGGCGCAAATTTATTTCGACACACTCAACTGCTCTCCTCAACCGCTTGTTGAAGATGGTATTTTATACTTTAACCTCTGCAAAGGCGATAGTCTTAAGCTGCAGGCATTAACAGAATATCCTGAAAATTACAACTTTTACACCCAGCACGACAGTCTGCACAGTTTCCGGTGGTCTTTCACCGATGATGACCTGATTCTTACGGAAGGAATAAATCATGCTGCTTACAAATACACAGAAGTCAATGGATACGACATCAGCATTAGCCTGATTGACAGCAATGATTGCAGCAGCAATACACAAATAGCCCGTGTACGCATTGCGGGAAACCCCATCACCGGTATTGGTTTGGATAATCCCTATTGCCACCACGACACGATTAGCATCAGCACAGCAACTATCGGACAGGTAATCCCCTACTCTTATGAGCATACTTCCACGCAAAAATTTGAAGAAGAAACTTTTCTGCCCGATGGCCCTGACTGTTTCCCTGGTTACTATTATACCGATGTGGTTTTCAGTGCATTCCTACCCGATCAAATTATAAGTGCCCCCGAGGATATCGTCAGCGTTTGCGTCAATATGGAACATACGTATATGGGCGATCTTTCCATGTATATGATTTGCCCCAATGGGCAGACTGTGATGCTTAAAAAGCAAATCCAATACAATCATCGTATGGGCGAACCCGCCGGAATGCCCAATCCACGTTCGATGGACAATCCGAACTTTGAATGTCTTGCGGACAGTAACCCTCCGGGCATCGGATGGAATTATTGCTGGTCGGAGCTTTATCCAAATACAGGTTCTATCAATGATGGAGCTGTTATAGGAAGCAATCAGTTGGATTCGACCTATATTTCTACGGTCCAGAACTATTTTGCGCCAGATAATTCTTTCGCAGGATTGGTTGGCTGCCCTTTAAATGGTTTATGGACCATCAAAATCAGGGACACCTTAAATATTGACAATGGCTATATTTTCGAATGGACCCTCAATCTCGATGAAAATTTACTCCCACCCGGTTGGTCCTATTTTGTGGACACCGATTCTATTATTATGTCGGGAGTAAATATTCTCAGCACAAACAATAGCCAAACCATTATTGCGCCACCCGATACAGGCACTTATCAATACACCTACACTGTAATTGATGATTATGGATGCCATTGGGACACACTTATCCCTTTAGTTGTAGCACCATTGCCCGATTATCATTTGCCTGCCGATGATATAGCCTGCCCTGATATTGAAATAGATATCGTAGGGAGCAATTGCCCTTTTTGCAGCTATTTATGGAGTACAGGAGAAAATACAGCCCAAATCAGCACAGTTCTTTCAGGAATTATTTGGTGCGAAGTAACCGACACAAATAGCTGTAGCAGCCGTGATACAATGGTGTTGTTGCGCCATCCCAAGCCTCCGCCTATTAACATCTACCACGAATAAAAGGATTCTTCATGCTTACCAGTCCCTGATAAAACAAATATTTAGTTTGCTTTTGCTTGGCAATCTCTTTAAAAATACATTTCTATTATTTTATTATCTATTCCATCCAAATTCGCATCAAAGCTATATTAAAGCTATATCAAAGCCTCTTCAAATACGTTATAGGTACGTTATAAGTACGTTACAAGTACGTTTCAAGTACGTTTCAAGTACGTTATAGATACGTTCTAGATCGTTTTTATAACATACTTGAAACGTATTTGATACGTAGAAGATCAAGTTTAAATACGGTTTAGCTATTGCTCCAATCAGGCTTTACTATGGCCAAATACCGGTATTAGTATAGAATATTTGCTGCCATAAAATAAGCAGTTCCTAGAATCGTTGGGCATTATTAAACAAGAACAGCAGAACAAGTAGTGATGGTTCTGCATATGACAGAGGCACAGCTTCCCCTTATCGAATTACCGGCAGGGATAAGCGATACTTCACTACAATCAGGCGCAAAGCAATTACAGAGACAATCGTAATAAACTCGATAAGCATGGGAGCAAGTCCAAGGTACTGCAAGATAAAAAACAAAGCACCACCAAAAATACATACGGTTGCATAAATTTCTTTCCGAAGGATCAAGGGGATTTCATTATTAAAGATATCGCGTAAAACACCACCAAAGACTGCTGTTAGGGTTCCCATCAGCACACTAACCACGGGCGACAAGCCTCTTGCCAGAGCCGTTTCAATTCCAATGATTGTAAATACGCCAATACCTATACTATCGAATAAGAACAGCGTTTTCCGTAAGCGCCCGATATATTTCCGGAATAAGACAGCAGCAGGAACAGCGAGCAGAGCAACGAGCATATATTCCGGATAAAGCATCCATCCTACAGGAGTATTTCCAAGAAGAAGGTCGCGCACTGTGCCTCCGCCCAAAGCGGTAAGAAAGGCCACAACGGCGAGACCAAACAAATCGTAGCGCTTTTCGATACCCGACAATGCCCCTGACAAAGCAAAGGCAAAAACCCCGAGCAAATCAAGAAGGTAAATTGAGGACAATTCCGACATCATGATAAATGCTTTCAAGCGGAGAATCGACTATTTCACAAACTTAAAAGTAGCTTTCGTATTATTTGTTTGTATGCTTAAAAAATACATCCCTGAGGGCAAGGCATTCAGACCGTTCATAAAAAAGTCACCATTTCCGGCATTATGTTCGCTTTGTTTTATGATCCGGCCATTAATATCGCTTAAAGAACAAGAGATATCCCCTTGGATCCCATCATCGATTTTGATATGGATTTTATCTCGTACAGGATTGGAAGACAATAATTTAAAACCAGATTGGCTATTGAATACTGTCTGTGTCGATGCCAGATTTAAAGCGAGCTCAAAATCAGGGATCCCATAACCATATTCATCATCAGGGTTTTGATAAAAAGAAGAGCTTTTTTGGAGCACTTCAATAAAATGGTTTACACCCAACTGTGGCCAAGCTTGACGCAAAGAAGCCACAAGACCGGCAGCGATAGGTGAAGAAAAGGAGGTTCCATATCCGCCATAAACTGTATCATTCAGTAAGCTGGTTGAGGCAAGAATAGCACCACTTCCCTGCGCCATAATATCCGGTTTAATACGACCATCGGAGGTAGGGCCAACGGAGCTAAATGAAGCATAAAGCCCATCTTTGTCTACAGCACCAACGGTTATAATATGTTCTGCATCAGCCGGTGCGCCAATATAATGCCAAGCATCATTTCCCGAATTTCCGGCACTATTGCAAACCAAAATCCCTTTTTCGCCAGCTATGGAAGCGCCAATGGATATTGCTGTTGTTTTCCCATCCATATCAGCATAAGTGTGGTTCATTGTCGGATCATCAAATTCTGTATATCCCAATGACGAATTAATAACATCAGCGCCTAGGCTATCAGCAAACTCTGCGCCGCAAACCCAATTATATTCTTCAATTAGATATTCTGTTGGGCCATCCTCCGTGCGAATTAACCAATAAGAAGCCTCAGGAGCTGTACCAACAATCAATCCCGGCGACCAAGAAGCTATAGTTGAGAGCACACTACTGCCGTGCGAATGATTTCCTGGAGCAAAAACATCATTTCCGGGATTTACAAAATCGCGTGTTCCCAAAATACGACCTTGCGCCCAAGCACTATCAAAAACAGGCATTTGGTCAGCATTTACAAATCCCGCATCCAATACTGCGATGATCATGCCTTGCCCGGCATAGCCCAGTTCATGCAATTTTTCACCCTTCAACATATTGATTTGATTGGAAGCATATCCATAATCATAAATAGTGGTATGCACCAAAGTATTTTTCTCCTGAACAGGCAAGACAGGTATAATGGATTCTTCCCGTAAGAATTTATCCTTTGCTTGATTTGGGGACGCAATGCCTGCCGGTTTTACAAAGACTGATTTCTCTACAAAATTGAGTGCGAGTATCGCATCCAGCATCAGGTCATCAGAAATTTCAAAAACAGCACAATTAAGCCATTTTGATTGATTTAAAAGCTTTGCGCCCATTTCTTCCACAGCAGTGATATATTGAGGATTTACGGGCAAATCGGACTCATCAATACTAATACCAAGGCGGGCTCGACGTTCCAAAGCGCGTTCCGACAAAAACCCTGAGGGTTCGCTAATGGAATAAGGATTATCATTTTTATCGGTAAAATAAACCGCATATTTTGCATCCTGGGCATACACTAAAGAAACGCTTATCAGTAGCAATCCGATCAATAATTTTCTCATGGTTTTATTTTCAAATGTTTGTATTTAATACATTGGTCATCAAAACAATAGCTTCATATCGGTGAATAAAAACAAAGGCCTGTTGGCCAAAATTCTCTTTTCCAAAGGAAAACATTATTATTCAATAAATTAACACCGAAACACCGGCAAAGTTTACTCAAAAATAAAACTTTTTGGGAATAAAGCTCAAATTATTCTACCTCCGGCCAAAATTGCACCGGAACTATAAAGAACAGCCCATTGCCCTGATGCCGGAGCAAATACGGCTTCTTCCAAGAAAATATCGCAGGATAAATCATTTATTTTCAATCCCTTAACCTTATGATGCGTATCTTTTCCACGGATTTTCACGCTCACCCCCTGTTCAACAACAAGATCTCGTGTTTTTTGAAAATGCATTTGTTCTAATTGCAAATGATGCACAAACAATTTTGATTTTTCACCAACAATCAGTTGATTTTTTTGAAGGTCTTTTCGCAGCACAAAATCACTACCTAACTGATGGTTAATTATTTGACCAATAGTATAGAAAGCTAGGCCTTTGTGTTTGCCAAGTATTTCACCCTGAATTCCTACGATATTTCCTTGCTTGCTTTGGGGTACAAAACTTTTCTGTGCTTCCAAAAAACAATTTGGGCTCATACCATAGTTAAAACAGAGGTCAAAGCTTTCATTTTTTTCAGAAACAAATTTCGGCAAATGCTTTTGGGCAATTTTCCGCACATCCGATTTCAGCATTTGCCCGAGAGGAAAACGACAAAGCTGCAAATGATCCTGCTGCAAATGAAAAAGCATAAACGACTGATCTTTTGCAATATCAACAGCTTCTGACAAAAAAAAGCGTTCGTTTGAATACTGAATTTGCGCATAATGCCCACTGGCAATAAAATCTGCCCCACAATCTTTTGCCAAGTGCAGAAGTGCATCAAATTTTAATTTCGGATTGCATTGGATACAAGGGAAAGGCGTTTTTCCTTCCATAGTTTCCTTTAGAAAGGGATCAAGCACATGCTGATAAAATACATCAGAATAATTTCGCACAATGCATTGAATATTCAGGCATTTTGCGATGGCAGCCACATCCATCATTTGCTGTTGTGCAAAAGCCTGTATATATGGATTGCCCACTTTTTTCCAAAGATCTATATAAAGCCCAATTACATGAATACCAACTGATTGAAGCAAGAAAGCAGCCACAGCACTATCCATTCCTCCACTCATTGCAATAATCGCCTTTTTCGAGCCCATAGGCTGCAAATTTAGAATTTCTCCCTTGAAACAGGCATACAATGAATTTTTTTTCTTATTTTGCATCATGCATCAAAATAAGGACAGACTGAACATTAGCGTACTGTATGTAGAAGATGAAATTATCTTTCGCGAGACTATTTCCTCCCTCCTAGAGCCAAGGATACGAGAACTTATCATGGCAAAAGATGGAGAAGAAGGCTTTGAGGCCTATAAAGTTCATCGTCCGGATATTGTGATTTCGGATATTTCCATGCCGCGCATGAATGGCCTGCGCATGTTAAAAAAAATAAAAAAAATAAATCCACAGGCAATTTGCATCATTACAACATCCTATAGTGATACGAATTATTTTCTCGATGCTATTGATTTAGGTGTCAACCGATTTATTTTAAAACCATTTGACATACAAGAACTTATCAATACCCTTAAAACACTTTCCAATTCGATTATTTATAAACAGCAATTAGAAGCTGAGGAAAAAAGACGCCTACAAACAGAAGAAGCATTACGGGAAAGTGAGGAGCGTTTCAGGTTAATGTTTCTAGAAATGCCCGGTGCCATTGTATTGGCACATCCCGAAAATGGAAAGATTATTGAAGCAAACAATGCTGCCCTGAAACTATTCGGATACAGCAAAGAGGAGTTTTTAACATTCACACAAAAAGATATTACAGAAGACCACAATGAATTAATCGATGCCTTTAATGCCAAAGCAAAACAAAAAACCGATGGTTCCTCAATTGTTGGGGAGTTTAAGGTCAAATTAGCATCAGGCAAAAGCATTCCTGTAGAAATAAAGCAACGCTCGATTCATTATCATGGTTCTGAGATTTTCATTGGCTTTATTACAGATATAAGCAGCAGAAAGCAGCAAGAAGAAATGCGCCAAAGGTATCAGGAAGCATTGGAAAAACTCGTTCAAATCAGAACAGAAGAACTGCAAAAATCCAATGAAGACTTAAAGACTAATATTATATCATTGCATAAAGCTCAGAAACAAATAGAAAACAGGAGTTTATCTGAGCATTTACTCTCTGAAATATCCAGCAATCTGGTAAATATACCACATTATGAACTAGACAATTACATTCGCAGCTCACTTCAAAAGCTAGGAGAATTTAAAAATGCGCGAAGCACTTTTGTCAGAATTCAGAATAAATCACAAACGATAAGGCAGATTTTCCGCTGGCATAGCAAAGATTGCCCGAATGCCACTTTAAGTGATGAAGAGTTGATTGAAAAACAAGCAGAACTTTGGAAGGCCATCAGTCGTTCAAAACACATTATTGTTGAGCCAGAAAACCAAGCAGAAGCAGAAAACAATAATGCTCCGGCTTTGACCCAAGGATTGTATTACCAATTGCTTTATAATAATGAGTTTTATGGCTTTATTGGCATTGAGCACAGAAGACAGCAAACAAGATTGTCGGAGCAAGACACATTTTTGCCAGGCATGCTTGGAGAGGTAATCTTGAATGCATTTTTCAGAAAACATGACCTTCTTCGAACACTCGAAAAAGAAGAAACAGCCCATGCGTTGATCAATGCAAATACTGAAATTATGCTCTTGATCGATAAAAATGCTAAAGTATTGGATCTTAACGATAAAGCGATTGAAAAGCTAAAGATTAATAAAGGAAGTTCATTATATACCTCCAATACAAAATTTATTACAGTCAAACGATTACGTTCCGCATTAAACGTTTTTGCCAATGGGAAAAAGATACAATTTACTGATACCTTTAAAGGGCAATATTATGAGCACACTTTTTATCCGGTTCTTGGAATCAACAGTATTATTGAACGTATCGCCATCCACAGCCGTGATATTACTCAAAAAGTAAAGGGAGAGCAGGAAATACAACGTCAGAACCAATTTCTAAACAGCTTGCTCGAAAGCATACCGAGTCCTGTTTTTATTAAAAATTTGGATGGATTTTTTATTGGCTGCAACCAGGAATTAGTAAGACTTACCGGAAAGCCAAAGGATCAAATCATTAGCAAAACACCTTATGACCTTTCCCCAAAAGAAATGGCAGACTTTTATACTCTGAAAGACAAAGAATTATATAAAAGCAAAGGCATTCAGAATTACGAATCAAAATTTATTGGTAAAAATGGCATTATTCGCGACATTGCCTTTTATAAAAGTCTTTTTTATGATGGTGAGGGCAATCCAGATGGAATTATTGGCGTAATGATTGATATTACGAAAGTTAAAAAAGACGAAAAGCAATTACGCGAGTTGAATGAAAACCTTGAAAATCGCGTTAAAGAAGAACTCAGTAAGACAGAAAACCAAAGGCAATTACTGATTCAGAAATCGAAACTGGAGTCTTTAGGGGAGCTTTCAGCAGGCATGGCCCATGAGATCAACCAGCCATTGGGCGGCATTTCTATGGGGTTGGAGAATATTTTATATAAGCTCAACGACAATCGTTTAGACAGAGATTACCTTCGGTCAAAGATTGATTACCTTTTCGAGAACATATCCCGTATTAAGCAAATTATTAGTCATATACGGACATTTTCACGGGATCAACAACATATCAGCAAAGAAAAAGTGTCCATCTCTGAAGTGATTAAAAATGCATTAATGCTTATTGAAGTACAATTTAAAAGCAATCAGGTGAACCTTATTATTAAGCATCCTGAAGAAGACTGCTTTTTTCTTGGGAACAAATACCGCACAGAACAGGTTTTGCTCAATTTACTCTCTAATGCACGCGATGCGGTAAATCAAAAAGCCGTCTTAGATTCCTGCGAGCCCGGATATCAAAAAACGATTATTATTCGTTATTTTAGTACTTCAGAGCAATGCATTATTGAGGTTTCGGATAATGGAACCGGCATAAAACCCGAAAACATTGGTCGCATCTTTGAGCCTTTCTATACTACAAAAAGCGATGGATCCGGCACAGGGCTTGGCCTCTCAATAAATTATGGCATAGTGCAAGATATGGGCGGTGAAATAAAAGTTGAAAGTAAAAATGGATTAAGTACCTTAATGCGCGTTATTTTTCCGAAATTTGTAGAGTAAACAGTATTTTAAGATAATTTAAGTAAGTTCTCTGCTATGAAACAATTTAATTTTAAATTGCTCGTCATCGAAGATGATGAGCCTTCAAGAGCTTATTACGAGCAAATTATTAAGCCAATTGTGAAATATGTGCATTTTGCAAAAAATGCATTTGAAGGAATTCAACTGTTCAATCAACACCAATATGACCTTATCCTTACGGACATTAATATGCCCGAAATGAATGGTTTAGACATGATTCAAAGGATAAAAACCAAACATATAGATCTTAAATTTGTTGTGATGTCGGCCTACGGGCAATCCGATTTTTTTATCAGGGCAATTGAGCTTGGTGCAAAGGGATTTTTGCTAAAACCTGTTGACCGATTTAAAATCAGTGCTTTACTACAAGATTTTGGCAAACAAATCTCCTTAGAGAAGGAATATAAAAAGCAGCAGGAAGAAAATAAAAAGCAGAGGGCCTTACTGATGCAAAAGTCCAAACTGGAATCACTCGGCAAACTTGCTTCCTGTATTGCCCATGAAATCAACCAACCTCTTGGTGGCATATCCATGGGTTTGGAAAACATACTTCAAAAAATTGATAATAAAGCAATAGACAATAAATACCTTCATCTAAAAATAGAGGCAATTAACGGGCATATTAGCCGGATCAATAACATACTGGAACACATCAGGACATTCAGTATGATACAAAAAGACGATCTTAAAACCCGTTTCAACCTCAATGAAAGCATCCATAATGCCCTGAAACTATTTAAAACAGAGCTCCAAAACAACAAAACAGAGCTTACTGTCCACCTCAGCAAAGAGCCCTTGTTTGTCCGAGGGAATCGGTTTAGAATGGAACAAGTTATTATTAGCCTGATTAACAATGCAATAGAAGCAATAATAATCAAACAAAACGGACATAAGGATGCATATCAGAAAGAAATAAGCATTAAATCCGAGCTAATTAAAAGAAAAATAAAGGTCTGCATCAAAGACAATGGCATTGGCATTGACAGCAATAATATGGACAAAGTATTTGACCCCTTCTTTACAACAAAAAGTGCTCAAAAAGGCGGCGGGCTCGGTTTATCGGTTGTTTATGGCATTTTAAATGATATGGATGGAGACATAAGGGTAGAATCGGAAAAAGGAAAATTTACGGAATTTACACTAATTTTGCCAATAGCAACGGAAGAAAAGCAAGATGAACGAGAAGATTAAAATAAGCGTACTATTTGTTGAAGATGATCCAATTACTACGAGTTTCTATAAAAGGGTACTGGCACCTTTGGTGAGCGAGCTACTTATCGCCGATAATGGAAAAACCGGCGCTGAGCTCTATAAAGCACACCGCCCCGATTTGGTGATCACCGATGTGGCCATGCCAGTAATGAATGGATTGGAAATGATAGAAGAAATACGAGCCTATGACCGTGAGGCACGTTTTATTATCATGTCGGCATTTGAGGAACCCCGAAAATTTATGGAAGAACATCGGGTAGATAAAAATGATTTTCTGGCAAAACCCGTTGAAAGGAATAAACTTCAAATGCTGATTACAAAAGTATCCAGCATCATACAATTGGAAAAAGAAATTAAAACTGAGCGAGAAAAAAACAAGCATCAACAACAATTGCTGATCCATAAATCCAAATTAGAATCGCTCGGAAAACTCGCAGCAGGCATTGCCCATGAAATCAATCAACCATTAGGCGGCATTGCAATGAGCATCGAGAATATGCATTATAAACTCAATGAGGAAGGAACCGATAAAAAATATTTCCACGATAAAATTGAGAGCATCAATGAAAATATAAACCGGATAAACCAAATCATTGAACATATTCGGGTCTTTTCCCGTGCACAGGGAAGCGAATTGAAAGTAGAATTTTCCGTAAAAGAAGCCATTTACAATGCCCTATCGCTTACGCAAACGCAGCTGCACAATAATGGAATTGAAACCGACTTAAAAACCTCCGATAAACCTTTTATCGTTTTGGGCAATAAATTTAAACTCGAACAAGTTTTGATTAATCTGATCACGAATAGCAGGGACGCATTGATTCAAAAAAGGAAGAATTTTGATGATTCATTCAAGCCCTTGCTGACCATACGCACACAGCAGAGCGGGCAAAATATACTGATAGATGTTGAAGATAACGGCAGCGGCATAGACAAAGACACCGCCCAATTGATCTTTGACCCCTTCTTTACGACCAAATCTGAAGGTCAGGGAACCGGTTTAGGGCTCTCTATTTCCTACGGCATTATTAAAGAAATGCAAGGTGATATAGAAGTCTTTAGCGAGCCCTCAAAAATGACCCGTTTACGAATTACACTTCCTATAATCACTAAAAGCTAGGCAAAAAATGCAGAACGAAAGCAGAAACCAAAACCTCAGCATACTCATAATCGACGATGAAGCACTATATCGTGAAGAAATCGGCGAATTTCTTGGTGATCATAATTTTCGTGTATTAAAAGCTGCAACGCCTTCCGAAGCTTTTCGGATTTTCAGGGAAGAAGAAGTAGATATCGCAATTCTGGATATCCGACTACCCGAAATGGACGGGCTCAGTATGCTAAAAAAAATTAAGGAAGACTCTCCCGATACAGAAGTAATTATGATTAGTGGCCATGGCGATATGGATAGTGTAATCCAGGCCTTACGCTATGGCGCTACCGATTTCTTTTCCAAACCTTTTAGATTGGCGAATGTGCTGCACGCGATTGAGCGCACTAAACGCTTTTTGATGCTCTCAAAAAAATTACGCGAAGCAGAGCAAAGCTTCGATCTGATTAGCGCAAAGCTCAATGAAAAATACGGCCAGATCATTGTGGGCGATAGCAAAGCAATGAAAGATGTTACCGATCTTATTGCACGTGTTGCCAAAAGTGATGATACTTCTGTACTGATATTGGGCGAAAGCGGAACCGGTAAAGAACTTATTGCCAGGGCTATACACTATATGAGCAGTCGGAAAGACAAATATTTCTATGCTGTAAACAGCTCAGCAATTACAGAAAGCCTATTTGAAAGTGAGTTTTTTGGCCATAAAAAAGGCTCATTTACAGGGGCTTCCGACGATCGTGCCGGATGGTTCGAAATTGCGAATGGCGGAACACTCTTCCTTGATGAAATTGGTGATCTGCCCATGAACCTGCAAACAAAATTCCTGAGGGTTTTGGAAGAGAAAAAAATTAGCAGGGTTGGAACAACTACCGAAATCGATATTAATGTTCGGGTTGTTGCAGCGACTCATCAGGATTTGCGAAAATTGAGTGGCGAGAAAAATTTCAGGCTCGATCTATACCATCGCCTCAATTCTTTTGTGATAGAAGTGCCGCCTTTGCGCAGCAGAAAAGAAGACATTCCTTTGCTTCTGGAACATTTTAGCCAGGAACATACACAAAAAATGAATAAAGCCAGCCTAAGCATCGACCCCTCTATTTATGAAGGACTGATGCAGTACAGTTTCCCTGGGAATATTCGCGAACTCAGGAATATGGTAGAGCGGGCTGTAATTCTTTGCGATGGCAAAAAACTAATGCCAAAACATTTTGAGCTCAATAAGCTCTTGCGCCAACCGGAGAACCTGCTTCGAAGCGATAATGAGATAATGAACCTTGATGTGATTGAAAGAAATGCAATCATCCAATCCCTGAAGCAATCCAATTACAATAAATCCCAGGCCAGCCGCTTATTGGGTATTAGCTTTCAATCCTTGGATCGCCGGATTAAAAAATTTAACCTCAAATTTGAGAAAAAACTAAGCATCTAAACTTTGTTTCAGCCTTAGAAAAACCTTCTGCCTTTTTATATTATTATAAAGCACTAATAAACAATACCTTATATTATTGTTTATTGAGGTGTTCAAATAAATACTTAACCTAATCGGTTGTTATATTGATAATTAGATTTCTCCCGCAGGATCTTCACTTCGTTTTGATCCCTTGGTCGAAAAGACAGGATTCGTTAGGGAGCAGACAAAAGTGGCGCGCGGACATATATATTTTAAAGTTATTGTGTCCGCGCGCCACTTTTGTCTATCTATATTTCACCATCTTGTCTTTTCGACTGAGGTCATTTTTCTTAGTTACAGTGTTTTATATTCTTTTTGATATAGAACACTCATTAAATTACAAACATAAGATGACCGAGGGAGAAATCTAAAACAACATTCATTGAAATATACTGAATTTCATTGCTTAGCCTAAGTACTCATTTGAGAAAAAACTAAGCATCTAAACTTTGTTTCAGCCTTAGAAAAACCTTCTGCCTTTTTATATTATTATAAAGCACTAATAAACAATACCTTATATTATTGTTTATTGAGGTGTTCAAATAAATACTTAACCTAATCGGTTGTTATATTGATAATTAGATTTCTCCCGCAGGATCTTCACTTCGTTTTGATCCCTTGGTCGAAAAGACAGGATTCGTTAGGGAGCAGACAAAAGTGGCGCGCGGACATATATATTTTAAAGTTATTGTGTCCGCGCGCCACTTTTGTCTATCTATATTTCACCATCTTGTCTTTTCGACTGAGGTCATTTTTCTTAGTTACAGTGTTTTATATTCTTTTTGATATAGAACACTCATTAAATTACAAACATAAGATGACCGAGGGAGAAATCTAAAACAACATTCATTGAAATATACTGAATTTCATTGCTTAGCCTATGCACTCAATTGAACACCTCATATTGTTTATTCGTATAGACCAAATTTTGAGCACTAAGTTTTTTTTTTCAAAAATAGAAGCTTTTTTTCTCGAGCACTATTTTAAAGTGCAATCTAAATCATTTTAGTATACGATAACGTAAGTCTATCCGAAAACGGATAATAATAATGTTATTCACCTGTTTCTCAATAGTTTATGAGCATATATCAATATATTAAGCTAAAAGGATATATTGAATTCGGATAAAAGCAGAAGAGGGGCTAAAGAATAGTATGTTTATTAAAGATTGATTAACAATAACTTAAAGACTTTGGCACGGACATTGCATATTATAGGGAGCAAACGTTCTTAGCAAACCTAGAAAATATTGCAAACCAAACCAAATAAAATCAAACGCTCTTAACTACTTTTTATTAATTGTTTCAATTTTCTTAAGTTTACTTAATTATTTTTTGATTACTGTTTTACCAGAGCCGTTCCAGGCTCTGGTTTTTTTACGCCCATTTTTCTACGAAAGACGCGCTTTTCCTATATGGAAATATCCGGTGTTTGAGCTCGACAGACAAATACATAATTCTTAACTATTCCGGAATATTTAGACCCCCTCTGTTCGTAGAAATCACTCATAATTAGTTATTTAGACAAAGGTAATCGTCATTTCGACAGAAAGCTCGAAGCAGAGCGGAGAGCTGAATTGAGAAATCTGTCCTAATAATTCAATAAAAATCACTAGAGGTGTTCAAATAAATATTTATTCTAGTCGAAGAAAAAAAGGTCATTTTGTTGAGGAACTCGAAGTAAGATTCTCGAAAGAAACAAAGACGATCCATGCGAAACAACTGATAATCAAGCGTAAGAATTACAAATTCGCACTAGCGTTTGGAGAGAATTCGCGTTCTTAGCAAATAAAAAAGGATAAAAAACTACTCTACCTAATCCGCGAATAATAATAAAAATAAAAAAACGAAACGGCCTCTTCTGCGCAAATCTGCGTAATCCGCGGGAAAGAAATAAATAAACTATAGTAGAATCTGCTGAACGCAGCCGAAATGCCCGCAGGATCTTCACTTCACTTCAATACTTTGTTCCAAAAAACAGGATTCCTTCGGAAACAAGATCGAATTAAATACTCAGCCAGTTTTCTATAATTTGAGCGCCATAGGGCGTCATTATTGATTCGGGATGAAACTGTATACCAAAAAGGGGGAACTGCCGATGCTCCACAGCCATTATTAAACCATCTGCATCGGTTGCAGTGCAACGAAGCACTTCCGGAAAGGCTTTCTCCTGAACACACCATGAATGATAACGTCCTGCCTGAAAATTCTCAGGAATGCCGCGAAATAAAACGGAATCATTCGTATGACGGATCATTGAGGATTCCCCATGAACAATTCTTCCTGGCTTTTGCAATCCGGCGCCAAAAGTTTCGGCCAAAGCCTGATGTCCGAGGCAAACCCCAAGCATTGGCATACGCCCTGCGCAAGCCCTGATTATATTATAGAGCACTTTACGCTCCGATGGCAAACCCGGGCCGGGAGAAATCAGCACTTTATCGTATTTATTAATAGTTGATAAATCAAAATGTTCAGGAAAAACCAAATGGTATTTATCCACACCCAATTCTCTCACAATTTGCAATAAATTATAGGTAAAGGAATCGTGATTATCAATGATTAACAGTTGCTTAGTACTCATGCGGCAAAAATAGTATTTTTCCATAGAAGCAAGCAATAGTATAGTCGGGTGCCGAGGCATCAAAGATCAATCTGCTTTTGACATCAGGGAGGATTTGAGGAAGACAAGTTATCAAATTGGATTTTCATTTCCCTATCCTAGGCACTATTGAAAATGCATTGGCATCCTTTCCCAATACTAATCATGATAAATCACCACCGGCAATGGTTTGCTATGCTCTATTGCATGGGTGCTGTCTATGGCTTTGCAGCCGTGGACACCCGTTACTTCAACACTAAGAATGATCGTGGTGTCTGCATAAAAGCTGGTATCTGTGCTACCGTTTTGCCAGAGGTAGGATTGAAAATTCCCCGGCCAGAGGTTAACACCATAGTCTTCACAAAAGCCGGTATCTGTTGGTAAAAGCGGAACAGGCAGAGGATGGATAAAAATCTCCTGCACTGTAGTGTCGTTCAGGTTGTTGTTATAGCCAATTACACTGACCTGATAAGCCCCGGTATCTTCATAAATATGATAAGGAAAAAATGAATCCGAATAATTGGCCACACCGCTGGCCGGATCTCCAAAATCCCAGAAAACAGAATCCTGTGAGGCCGTATCTGTAATGGCGAAAAAGCTGGTATCCCCAATGCAATGGCCTTCCCATGTGAAGTTGGCTTGGTTGAAGAAGGATTGGATGAAGGCGGGGAGGCCGAGGTAGGCAAGATGATTCCCGCTGCCATTATCCAGTAATACAGCCGAATCTTCAAATCTACATGCGAGCCCGGCTTCGTTTGGAAAATTGATCCTGCATAAGTAAGGCCGGCCTGACCTGGTGGTATAAATCCTTGAGTCGGGGCCTATTTGCAAAGCCCCGTATGGATTAGAGGTGGAGCTGACAGAATCTAAAAATACAGATGAATTTATGATTGCCGCAGAATCAGGCAAGCCTATATCGTATTGCATCAGGATCGTATTCCCCCCATAGTTGTAAGAGCTGAAGTAGAGTTTGCTTTCGTCCGGTGAAAACTCTATGCCATATGCATCATTGTAAACATGACGGGGAAAGGTAAGCGGATTGCTCATTTGAGCTGTTTCATTATCAAAATCAAACAGCTGGAAAGTTTCATCCGGACAAACAGCACAGCATATATAATTTCCTTTTATGGAGGCTTTTAAATAACCTGTTATGCTGTATGCGCTGTGCACTGCTCCAATACTGCACTCAACGGGTTGATGGTGCAGGGAGTCTTTGTCTATTAAAAATGACCTGAAAGTATTTGTTTCCCAAATGTGTGTTACTACCCAAAAAGAAGTGTCGTTTGCGTGTTTTACAGAGGTTACCATTTCGTGGGTCGGGCCGGTTAATACTTGGCCAGACCCGTTGATTACATCGCCAAGCCCACCATCAAGGTTCATATTGATGATATAGTATGATAAACCGGGGCTGCCTTGCCGCATGGGTACGGTGAACAGATAATACAAACTGTCTCTGCATGGCCAGGGGACAACAATAGCAGACATTGTTGAAGAGGGATGGCCTGTCAGGCCTTTGCCATTGGGCATGGTGTCGTGCTGCGCATTCCAAACAGAAAGGCCATCCGTATAGAAAAGCAGGTTGCCGGTACCGTCCGAAATAGAAGCACAGCCTTCACTTTGGTCAATTTGCCCATCAAATAAAGGCTGTGGGCTGCCATTAGCTGTATTGAAGGTAATGCCGGCATTATGCCCAAAATACCAATTATTGGCTTGTTTGTTTTGGGCAGATGCATAAGCAGAAAACACACACAGTAATAATATGATGATAATTTGGTTCACATTCTTTAATATTCGGACGAAACAAAAGTACAAATCTATTTGATTGTATGATGATTTTTTGCTGAATATTTAAGGGGATAACAATGTTTTTAAGTGCAGACCAGCTTTTAAACGACAAGCCAAAACAGCGTAGTAGAGATTCAAAACCACGAGCTAAACGAACAACTGGCACTTATCAGCCAATTGGATGAAGACGAGAAAAACGCTTTGATTAAAATTATTTATTCTATGCTTACTAAAAAAGAATGAAGGATTTATTAGATGGGAAGGCTAAGTTTTAGGGTATGAAAAAGCCCCACATTTGCGAGGCTTAGACTATTCAATTATTAGTTCAAAATTGTCTCAGAGAAGAAAATAAATAATACAATCCAAATAATTGCTGATAACCAAGAAATTCCTAGAAATAATAAAATCTTGATTAAAAACTTTTTTTCATCCTTATTTATAGTTTCAGATTTATTAACAGTTCTCAAAATCCGGAATGCATCAATCGTATTATTAACATGCCCTGTATACTTTGGGTTTTCTCTTTGCATCAAACTTTTTAATTTCTTTCTATTTGCTAAATACAAAAGAAGGGAGATACCAGCGGGTATTGTTGAGATGTAGAAAATTATAATGTTATTCATATCTATATTGTATTTATCTCCTTGATCCAGGACGTGACCAAAAATCTCTTGATGGAGGTGAAAAAGTTATTGTATATGAAAAGTAAAGGAACCAGCCAGCACCAACACCAATGTTTCCACCATAACCATTTAAATTATTACCATAATGATCTCGTACAGCACCATGACTCATATCTTTATATCCTTCAAAACTAAGGGGTGTAGGCCCAATAGATAAGTTTACTCCACTTGCCCAACCAGAAAAGTCATTCATACTCATTTTTTATTGGTTTGTGAATAACCCATTCCAGCACTTGCACCCCAACCAATAACTGCACCTAATGTTAAATACATCTTTGAGTTTCCATAGCTATCTACAACAGCTCCAATATCTCCCATTGCTCCAAATCCAGCAGCAGCGGCACCGTTAGCAACTGAAATAACTTGGCCACGATTATCTTCATCACCCCACCAGCTGAGCCTTTATTCTCATTTGTTTTATCTATTTTATCTGTTTTGTTTTTTTTCTTGTCGCCATCACCCTCAATCTCATCAAAATTGATTTCATATCCATGCCACAATCCTTCTGGATCTTCCATCCATTGCGACCAAATGTCACAATCATCAAAACCATGTGGATTCATCCCCGTTGGATCGATAAATTTAATAGGGTTATTAAAGCTATTGTTATATGGGCTCCAGCAATTCATTTCTTCTGCTTTTGGGTCAACAGAATGCCACCGGGCGATTTGAGGGTCATAAAACCTCGCCCCATAATCATACCAATCCAAACCAAAATCATCCTGCAGCTCACTTCGACTACGCTCAGTGCAACGCTTTCCATTATACTTGTATTTATTCTCAGGGCTGGAGTTGGCAGAACTCAAACCGGCAATGTTCATCCCAAAAGGATAATAGGCATCTTCCTGCAAGACATTTCCGTTTTGGCTGAGGCTAATGCGGGTGTTTCCCAAATGGTCTTTCAGGAAGTACTGGTATTCGTATGTGTCCTCGTTTTGCTTCATAATGCGGCCTTCGGAAGTGAGGATAAACTGGAGTTGGTTGTTTTCATACACAAAATTAGCAATATAATCGGATTGGTCAAGAGCACTGCCATCGGATTATTCGAGCTTTTTATTTGCCCGTCAAACACTGCCTGTGGGCTGCCATCTATGGTGTTAAAGGTGAGCCCGGCATGTTGTCCAAAATACCAATTATTGGCTTGTTTGTTTTGGGCATAAGTTAGTGTAGCTCCCAGAAGGAAGCTGGTCAATGTTATAGTATTTGTTGTCCGAAAAAACACGAAACAAATATATGAATTTAATAATCTTGCTTCTAAATAAAATGGGGGTTGGCGATATTATTTTATGCCCGAAAATCAACAATCATTGTCAGTCAGCTACCTGCGGCAAGCTGGTTCAATATCATTGGCGAAGCTACTATTGCCGATGCAATATTGGACCGGTTGATACATACTTCCCACAGAATTGAATTAACAAGGAGACAGTTTAAGAAAAAAAGTAATATTGTCAGCCAATCGCGTTCTTTAATAACTTTACGAATCAGACGGGTCAATATCACCGGAATGTGCATTAATATTATACGGTGATGTTTTCTCTGCTTGTTCCTGTTCTTTTGATTTTATGAAGCAGTTTTAATTAAGTAAACAATACAAAAAAGCAATAAAATTAATCACAATAAAGGCATAAAGTGCAATACTGTAATAAGATGTACTCCTGTATTGTGAAATATATTGGTAAAGAACAAAACTCAATAAACACGATGTAACTACTTGTACAGCAACTCCAGTTATTGATAAAACAAGATTAATCTCTGTGTTGCACAGATTAATAGAGAATGAAATACAAATTAATGCAGCTATAAAAAGTTTTTTTTTCATTTTTAATCATTTTCTTTTGAATAAACTAACTTTAATGAAAAATCAAGTGAAACATGGAGTACGCCGCCGGGTGTAATGATCAAAGGAACTTTTCCCCCTATTGCAGCACCTGTGCTTATTGTCGTTGAATTGTTCATGTTACTTATTGTTGTCTCACTTTGAGTAAAAGGTACACCAGTGCCTATGGTAACTGTTGCTTCAGAATTTAGATTTGGATCAATAGTATATTCAACCCCGTACCCTTTTGCCTGTGCTACCAAATTTAAGGAAGGATTTTCATTCTTTTCCGTTACAATATCCACCTCAGTTTTACCTGTATATAGTTCTGTTTCTGATTTAGCAGTAATACTAGTTTTATTCAATTCTATTGCAGCTCCGCCGCCCGCTTCTCCTTTAATATTATAAGTAACGCCTAACTCCTCACTTACGGATCCTTCAAGTTTTGTTTCCAGCGTCGTGTTTTCAATAATATCATTTATTTTATTTTTTATACTTTTTATTGCTGATCGTAAAAGATTATATGCGGTAGTTTGAATCCTGTGGGCAATATAATTTTTGACTCTGTTTTTAAAGTCTTCATCTCTTGGGTCTGGCACATCATCAAATTCATGGTCGTTAGCCCCATTAGGGTCAATACGCCCCAATGGGTTATTTTGAACATAGTTAAACGGGCTTAGCCATTCTCTTTCTTCTGTTTTAGGGTCGGATACGTGCCATCTGCCAATAGAGGCATCATACATCCTCGCCCCGTAATCATACCAATCCAGGCCAAATTCATCCTGCAATTCCTTGCCGTTGTATTTGTATTTGTTTTCGGAACAGGAGTTGTTATAGCTTAAGCCTTTTATATTCATCCCATAGGGGTAATAGGCATCTTCCTGTAAAATGTTCATATCTTCATCGAAGGTAATACGGGTATTGCCCAGGTGGTCTTTCAAAGAATACTCATAAGAGGAACTGCCATCCTCATGCATTACTATCCTGCCATGGTTTGCCATTAAATAGGCAAGCTCCGTATTGTCCCCGTTTACATCAGAATACACAAAACGTCCGGCATAGTCAAACGTTTTGGATATCTGGTGGTCGATGCGGGTCTGTTTCCGCAGCTTTGTGCCAGTGGCCGTATATAGGTAATTGATTCCCTGCATAATGGTGCTTCTGGAACTTGTTCCGGTTACAATCTGCAAATAATTACACGCGATAATCATATGGTCTTAAAAAAACATCAAATTTAATGATAACTGTTGTGTAATTAAAGTCTTTGTTGATTAATTGAATTTCAAGAAGAACTTGAAGTTATATATTACTGGTTTACATATCTGAATCTCAAAAGTAATTGAATTATTATACTTACTAAACTGCTTGAAAAAATGGCAATTACATTTAACTTTGATTGCGTCAACACTAATTCCATATATTGCTGAAAGGCTCTATTCTTTAATTACCTTTAAGTTCTTTTATAAAGTATATTGGTGCATAAATTATATTTAAAAATATTAACAACAATAAATTTATAGTGCTATCTTTTCTGTTTTTCCAAACTATAATATTGTATATCCAAAAAACAAAAGCAACTAATCCTGTCAATCTGGCTAATAAACTAGATGTGTACAATCCTATTTTCTCGGCTATCACTTTCTTTGCTTCATAATTATCAGCAGTCAGTAAAAAAATTGGAATTAGCAATATTAATAAAACATACACAATGCTAATTATCCAAAACACTATCCATAAATTTTTTTTTCTCATATTTCTCATATTTTTAATAAAGAGACCCAGATATATAATGTTCTTCTATTGGATCATCTTTTTCTTTAGGGATTTCTATTGTTTCTGTTTTAGTTTTTGTCCTTTCATTATCTATATATTCAACACCAATAACTGCTTTAATGCCGAGTAAGATCGCTTTAACTCCTACTCCTATTTCATAGCCTATTGAATTGGTTGTTGTAATGCCCTCATCACTTTCAACTACTGTCTCCTTAGACACAAGTGCCTGTATTTCTGTTTTTGACTTGGCAAACGTTGGGTGTTCGTCTATAGCATATTCGCTTGATGTTGATTTTCCTCCACCTGGAATTTCTATATTTACCTCATAGTTAACATTTTTAGATTCTTGATTAAACAAAAACTTAACTTTACCTTCAGGCGTAATACTTAACCCAACTTTAGTCTCTCCAACTACTTTTCCACCACTAATTCCAAGATCTAAAACATCTCCATAACTCAATCCAATTTGAGGACCAAAACTTCCCGTAAATTTCAAATAAATCTGCGTTGTTCCAGCTGGCGGATCACCTGGACCCATTCCCATCCAATCTATATAATGGATAGGATGATTAGCCGCATAAACAAATGGTGATTGAAAACTATATTTCGTAGCTAAGGGGTCAAGCGTGTGAAATCGGGCAATAGCTGGGTCATAAAACCTCGCCCCATAATCATACCAATCCAAGCCAAAATCACCTTCCAACTCACTTCGACTACGCTCAGTGCAACGCTTTCCATTGTATTTGTATTTATTCTCAGGGCTGGAGTTGCCAGAATTCAATCCAGCAATGCTCATCCCATAGGGATAATAGGCATCTTCCTGCAAAATATTCAGGTTTTCATCAAAGGTAATGCGGGTATTGCCCAGATGGTCTTTTAAAGAGAACTCATATAAGGAACTGCCATCCTCATGCATTATTATCCGGCCTTGGTTGGCCATTAAATAGGCAAGTTGGGTATTGTCCCCATTTTGGTCGGCATACACAAAGCGGCCGCTATAATCCCATGTGGCAGACACTTGATGGTCGATCTTTGTCTGTTTGCGTAGTTTAATGCCATTGGCTGCATATGAAAAGTTCACTGACTGCATAATCGAACCGTTGGTATTTGTTCCGGTACTATTAATCTTTTGAGGCAAATTTAATAAATTACACTTTTAAAATGTCGAGTTTTTGGGGAAGCTTACACATAATAATAAATATGTTTTTTAATTTAAAGCAAGCTCTCTAATTCCAAGTGCGTATGGATAATACAGTGAGTTGTAATATTAATCAATCTCTTTGTCTTTCAATCTGGGGTCGGCAATTAATATATAATCTTCCGAAACTCCTTTATAGAAACCCAAATTTTCAATAGTGTATTTTTCCGTTAGCATAGTGTCAATTACAACTCCGTTATTAGTTAATTTATAAATTGTTGAAGATTGATAATAAACGCTGTCAGGTGTACAATATGCTTCATGGAGGTCCGATCCTCCTAATTCAATAGTACCATCACCGTCTAAATCTCCATAATAAGAAGCTTTAGTTTTAGTTATCAATATACACTTCTCGTCTTTAATCTCCAATATATGATAATTATTCCCGAGAATTGGATCAAATTCCTCCAAAATTAAATATTCTAAATTATCCAGTACTAAAAACTTTACGCGACCCCTATTAAGATAAAAGGATTCATTAGTTAGACTATTATAGACCAGATTTGACCTAATATATAAGCTGGGGTGAAGGTAAATCGTATCTCCTTTATCAACTAGTCCTGAATCTGGTGCCACAATATATACTGAATCATTTATGTCAACCAACAAGAAGTTGTTTTTTTCTTGCTTTATGTCAATATCATAAGTTGTTTCAAGTTCGTATAGTGCATCTGGAATTGATGAGTGCTTTTGATTTTCAATAGTTGAATTATTGCAAAAACAACCAGAAAATAGAAAACAGCCGATTATGTAGAATAATTCTATTGGCTTCATAATTTTATTCAATGTCCCCGTCCTCAAACCTTCCTCCTTTCGTAAAGTCAAACCACCAACCTTCTTGAACAACCATTTCATCATTACTACTTGAATTTTGAGAAGGGCTTTGTGTGACATTTTTACCAAACACTTGATTCTTAATGATTATCATGATCAAATTTATAAATGAAAGAGGATTTTTGTCTGAACTTTGATTATTCAAGTACATATTAGACTTAGGTCTGCTAGGCCTATCATCTACAGCTGTTTTATCTTTGTTTAAAATAAAAAATTGCGGAGATGATTTAGAGCCAAATGTTTGCGAGATAGTGCCAACTTTATTTATTTTGCCTACATTCATTACTAAAACCTCATCCTCGCTTTTAGGAGAAACCACAGCAATATGACCACCAAATTTCCCGGGTTTCTCTCCACTACCATCATTTGATACATAGGAGGCGATGACTGTTATTCCTTTTTTTGCATAATAGATAGCATTCTTTTCATTAACAGGCGTTGCGAAATTGTTGTTGACGTACTTGCCAACAGCTCCTCTAAGCTTCCAGCCCATTTGATTAGCTGTGTAATCATTTATTTCATAGTCTCCTAAAGAATAGTCCCTGGCTTGATTCAAAATATACTGAACTCCAATATTACAATATGTAGTTTCACCATTCTTGGGCCATTTTTTAATAGCTTCATTGCCAGCCGCAATTAAACCTTTTATTGTTGGGAAAATTCCATTCCCATCTGGGTCTATAAAAACAATGGGATTGTTAGTAGCGTAGTTATAACACGAAAATGAATAAAATTCTTCTGAAAGCATATCCAAGACAAACCATCGTCCTAGCCCTGCATCATACATCCTCGCCCCATAATCATACCAATCCAAACCAAACTCATCCTGCAGCTCACTTCGACTACGCTCAGTGCAACGCTTGCCGTTGTATTTGTATTTGTTTTCGGAGCAGGAATTGCTATAGCTTAAGCCTTTTATATTCATCCCATAGGGATAATAGGTATCTTCCTGCAAGACATTTCCGTTTTGGCTGAGGCTAATGCGGGTGTTTCCCAAATGGTCTTTCAGGAAGTACTGGTATTCGTATGTGTCCTCGTTTTGCTTCATAATGCGGCCTTCGGAAGTGAGGATAAACTGGAGTTGGTTGTTTTCATAAACAAAGTTAGTAATATAATTGGTTTGGTCAAGAGCACTGCCATCGGATTATTCGAGCTTTCCATTTGCCCACCAAAAACTGCTTTTGGGCTGTCATCTATAGTGCTAAAGGTGAGCCAAGCATTATGGCCAAAATACCAATTGTTGGCCTGCTTGCTTTGGGCATGAGCAAAAACAGCTCCTAAAAGCAGTGTGAATAATAATAAATATGGAGCATGATAATTCATTTAAATGTAATTCCCTTTCTAACTAGAAGATTGCACTCTGACGTTAAGTGTTCCGCCGGATTCACAATGTTTTGAATACCATGGCATAGTATATATTAATTGATATATAATATTATGCTACTATTTGCAGTCAAGCTAAATATCAATGTTTTATTCATATTATTTTTTTTTCAAATATGAATAGGAAAATTCAGCGAACATATAGCCAATATATATTCCTGCCTGTAAAAAAAATAAATATGTAAATACTTTGTGCAAACGTTCATGTAGAAAGAAAAAAAATAAAAAATATAACCAAAAAACCAAAACTACAATGATGCGCGAATTAGAGGCAAGCCAATATTTAAAACCATTCATCTTTCTTGAGATTAATTGCTGATATTAATATAGCGAAAAGCACTATTAATTCTGATATTCCATATAGCTTAGAATACTTATATTCAATATACTCTCCAAAAAATATTGAAAACAGAATTTGTGCGAAACCAATTACTAAACTAGTAATATGAATCTTTTTTGCTAAACTGTTATTCAAACTCTTCTTTTTCCTTTCTTTTTTTCGCTTCATTGATTAAGTGTTTTTCCCATCTTTTTATCCGATCCTTCTCATAGTCTTCTTTTTGTTTCTTATCAGCATTTTCCCAAGCGTCTGGGTCTGTTTTTTTAATGTGCTTGCCAACAACTGACTCAAAATCATTTAGACGATAAAATCTAGTATTTTTGTCTTCATTTGGATTACTAAAAAATTCTTTTCCCATATCTCTTCCTTTTTCATCTTTTTCGTTTTGTGTTTGGTCGTATGGCCTCTTTGAAGGATCCTTATTAAAAAGATGATTAAAAGCATCTGCCGCTGTGGCAATTGTTACCACTACTGCCGCGGTCACAAGTTTAGGATTTCCTTCCGGATTACCTTTCGGCTTTCCTTCACCACATGAGTTGAGGTTTGAGTTGTTTTTTCCTATATTTTTACTATGATTTCTAGCATTCTTCAGTTTCTCCTTTTGAGAACGAACCTCTCTATTTTCTTGTTCTTGTCTTTCGTCACGAAGATCTTCCCAATATTTATAAGTTATATATGTAGTTATGGCTGTAGTAGTTACCGCTGCTTGATAAATAGTATAAATGATAAAAGGGTACTCTCCATTCTTATCTATAAATATAACAGGGTTATTGACTGCATAAGCATATGTTGTTTGAAATCGATACAATTCAGCTTTGGGATCAATTGAATGAAACCTCCACAAAGCCGCATCATACATCCTCGCCCCATAATCATACCAATCCAAACCAAACTCATCCTGCAGCTCACTTCGACTACGCTCAGTGCAACGCTTGCCGTTATACTTATATTTATTCTCAGGGCTGGAGTTGGCGGTACTCAAACCGGCAATGTTCATTCCAAAAGGATAATAGGCATCTTCCTGCAAAATATTCAGGTTTTCATCAAAGGTAATGCGGGTATTGCTCAGGTGGTCTTTTAAGGAATACTCATATGCAGGGCTGCCATCTTCCTCTATCGTGATGCGCCCCTGTGCAGCCATTAAATAAGCAAGCTCCGTATTGTCCCCGTTTACATCAGAATACACAAAACGTCCGGCATAGTCAAACGTTTTGGAAACTGGTGGTCGATGCGGGTCTGTTTCCGAAGCTTTGTGCCAGAGGCCGCAATAGGTAGTTAATTCCCAGTATGATAGTGTTCCTTGAGCTTGTTTCACTTAAGCTGATCTTTTAATGTAAATTTGATCAATAATACTTTTAAAATGTCCATTTTATTGAGAAGCCAACATCTATTAAAATCTATTATTCCTTATATATTATGATTCCATTAATTTTTAGTTTTCGATCGTTAACAACTTTTACCATATGCTCTCTTTTGTCTATGAATGCTGGTGAAAATGTTTCCATGAGGCCATATTTATAACATTTTAATACTATACCTCTATTTCTTTTATAACTCCATGTTCCTTTGCATGTTTTATGTGAATAATTACCGATAATTCTTAAGTTAAAAGTGCTGTCACTGTTCAACTGCAAAATATAGTAATATTCATTTTTTGTTGGGCGGCTCTTATATATGCCTTGAAAATTATCATGTTGCATGTAATAATTTGAGCTACATGAGAATAGCAATATAATAAGAAATAGATGCAAGTTAGTCCTGATAATAATAATCCCCATAAGTATCTCCTTTTACTATACTTTCATTACTTGGTAGATTTTGTAATGCTTTATTATTTGGATACGCCTTAAGCCAATCTTCCCTCTTAGAATAAATGTCTAAAGGATATTGTGCCGTATTAGCCTTTCCATTAGGCCCATAAAAACTACCGTCATCTATATTTTTCACCCAACTTCGGGTAATTAGCTCATATTTATTCGCAATTCCATAAGATTGAATATTTTGAACAGAGACTGGGGAAACATTAAACTGCGCCCGATAGGCTTCCACTTCATTTTTAAGATCGACTAAAAAAGCTAATCCACTGGATTTGAAAAAAGCTATTTCCCCTTCCATAAATTGTTTAACATGCGTCACCTCATGGATTAGTACAGCAGCATTAGTATAAATAACATTAATTTTATTATCCTCTAATAATTCTAGAGTGCCAGCTTTCCCATTTACGGAACCTTCCATCGGCGTCAATACAAACGTCTGTTCCTCAGTGGCCTCCATATCATCCATGTGTTTAAGAGATACCTTTAAACGAAATATCCTCTTATTTAGCCTTTCTTTTTTCTTTTCGCTGTTTTTTTCAGTATGTAGCTTATTGGTCAGCCTCCCTACTAATTTTTCCAAAAATCTTCTTTGACGCTCAAACTCTTCTTGACTGGCAGGGTCAATATCCATTCCTGTGGGATCTGTATAGCGAACGGGATTATTTGCAAACATTCTGTATGGACTAATTGGGTGGTATTTTTCAAGAAGCGGATCCATGCTTAATGTCATGGTCAGAGAAGCGTCATAGAATCTTGTTTCAAAATCATAGCAATTTAGTCCAAAGTCCTCCTGATGTTCTTTGCCGTTGTATTTGTATTTGTTTTCAGAACAGGAATTGTTATAGCTTAAGCCTTTTATATTCATCCCATATGGGTAATAGGCGTCTTCCTGTATAATGTTCAGATCTTCATCAAAGGTAATGCGGGTATTGCCCAGATGGTCTTTTAAGGAATATTCATAAGATGAACTGCCATCCTCATGCATTACTATCCTGCCATGGTTTGCCATTAAATAGGCAAGTTGGGTGTTGTCCCCGTTGTTGTCTGCATAAATAAAGCGGCCGCTATAATCCCATGTGGCAGACAATTGATGGTCGATCTTTGTCTGTTTGCGTAGTTTAATGCCATTGGCTGCATATGAAAAGTTCACTGACTGCATAATCGATCCACTGGTATTTGTTCCGGTACTATTAATCTTTTGAGGCAAATTTAAAAAATATATTCATTTAATAAATACGCTGGAGTAACCTTCTCCCTGAAATATTTGCCCACCAAAAACTGCTTTTGGGCTGTCATCTATAGTGTTAAAGGTGAGCCAAGCATTATGGCCAAAATACCTTTGTTGGCTTGTGAGATGTGCTGCGAAACGCCTACTAATATGTTGAAAATAAAAAGTTAGATAATAATACTTTTGCAACATGGCACACTTCCAAGTAGATTTTTATTACACGCTATCCTAATGTAAAAATTATTTAATATTTAAGTTGTCAATCACTGCTATAATGTTTTTTAGGTCACTGTCTTTCCATTGATTAACTCTACTTTCCATTATCTCTGCAATATATTTATCTTGGTTTTTAAAAACCAACGTGTTTTTGCGAATACCATATCCAACTTTTTGTTTGTAGTACTCATATTTAAGCAAATAATACGGAATGGAAACCGATCGTTTCCAAAAGATATATCTATAATAGAAAATAGTACATAGCTGTTTATTCTCGGAAAATGCAACTTTATAAACCACTCTGCCTTTATTGCGACTTATCATTAATATTATAATCAAAAGAACAATTAACTGAATACCTATCCAATACGTATAAAAAAAAGAAGCACCTTTAGCAATAAAAACAAAATTTATAATTGGTAGGATGTTAAATTCTGAATTATACTTACTATACCAATAAAACTTTTTTTTAAAAACCTTCATAATGGGTATTTTATTCAATTTACATGAATGTTGTGTTAATAAAGTGATTTATTTCTATAGTGATCACGCAATGCTTCTTCAGTTGGATCCATCTCTTCTACCTGTTCTTTAGGATTCATTGTTTTATTAATAATTTCATTAAAATTCTCTTTTACTGAATTTATCGCATTTTGAATTTTACCACCAACAGATTCAAGGAATTCTTTACCGGAGGATACAATAAACTTGGTCGGTTCAGAGGCAGTAACAAGCATATTTGCACCCGAAACAGCACCGTCTATTGTATATTTAGGAGATCCTCCTGTAAGGCCGACTCCTAAATCCACTACAGCCCCTGCTTCTCGTAATCCTGAACCTTCCATATCAAAAGCTTTTTCGGCAGTAGCTGCTGTTAATTCACCTAAGCCTCCCGGTACATTGTTCTCCCCATCATTAGCGGCACCATCAATAATTTGTGCCGTACCCAGAGCAATTGTTCCACTCCCGCTTATAATTAAAACTACACCAGCTGGACCCCCAACTCCCGTCGCAGCTAGACCAACCCCTCCGACCCATTGGGTAACACCTCCAGCAACAGTAAGGCATCCTAGAGCAACATCCCAGCCATCTTCTCCGTTAATATCAATAAATCTCATTGGATTATTATATGTATAATGGAATGGGGTTAATGAATAGTATTTTTCAGCTAAAGGATCAACAGCATGCCACCGGGCGATTTGAGGGTCATAAAACCTCGCCCCGTAATCATGTCTTAATCACCTGCCAACAAATTATAGTGAAATACATTATACCCACCCTTTTCTTTTTGCATTAAGATAATAAAATGGGGTGTACAGTCCCATAAGAAAGAAAAGAAGGAAAAATATAGTTATTCTTTTGTCGTATTTCGCCCATATGTATAAGTTATAAATAGAAAATCCAAACGTTACATATGATAATATACTACGAATACAGGAAAAAACATCCCCAATTAAAATATCTTTTAAAAACATTAATTTGAATATCGATGAAAGGAAAATACCAATGAATACTGCAAATAATAAAAAATTCGATATTAGTGCGACGGTTAATACAGTTTTTTTCATAATAAATATTATTTAATAAAGTTCGCCATTTCTAAAATGCAACAGCATTGCCTCTTTTATAGGAGATAATGTTGGAGTAATAGATTTTGATTTATTATTATCCAAGTCAGAATTGTTGTTATTGACCTTATTGCTACTGGGTGTATATTTTATTTGTAATTCTGCTCCTACTCCTACCATAAGAGCATTTACACTTTGACTTATTCCGAAACCAAAGCCGTCACTACTTGCAGACACTTCGGCGCGACCAGCTCCTACAGAAACAGTTGGTTTAGGGTCATCATCTTCTTTGGCTTTATTTTCAGTATTCGATGATATTATTGGACTGACATTTGTCTTTGAGCTTTCAAATGTGTATGGTCCCAAACTGAGAGAATAATTGTCAAAATGTCCTTCGGTTGTAACTCTGTTAAATTCAGGACATACATTGAAATTACCAGTTTCGGTATCGTAGCTAAAAGAGATGGTAAGTGTATTCTTTAGGCTTCCGTCAAAATCATAATTTAAACTATATGGTGTTTGAGTAAAAGGAATCTTTCCGCTAAAACCAATGCTTCCACTACCCATAGATAAAGAAAAACTAAAAGACCATTCATCATTTCCATCTGGATCTATATAAAAAATAGGATTGTTATTAACGTATAAATAGGGAGAGGTGTTGTGATTTCCCTCTGATAAATTATCAATCACATGCCACCTCCCCAAAACCGCATCATAAAACCTCGCCCCGTAATCATACCAGTCCAATCCAAACTCATCCTGCAGCTCACTTCGACTACGCTCAGTGCAACGCTTGCCGTTGTATTTGTATTTGTTTTCGGAGCAGGAATTGCTATAGCTTAAGCCTTTTATATTCATCCCATAGGGGTAATAGGCGTCTTGCTGCAAAACAGTTCCGCTTATTCTATGGGTGACGGGTATTTTATCGAACCGAATCAATGACAATTGCTTGGCTTCTAATGCACAATAAGCGGTACCATTTGTATGTATGGATGCGGTTTGGTTCACATTCTTTAATATTCGGACGAAACAAAAGTACAAATCTATTTGATTGTATGATGATTTTTTGTGCTAAAATAACAATAGGTATAGGCAAATTACCTAAACACTATTTATTAGGCTGTTTGTTTTGGGCAAACCCTCTATCAGCCCATAAAAGCTGGTACAGCAATAGTAGAAATTTCACATGATTGGCAAAAAAAGGTTTGACTACTTTGGGTGGCGCTGCATATCTGAATTTAAAGCCGTAATTTTGCATCATGTCCATCAATACATTAAACCGCAAACAGGCTATTCTAGCCATGAATCAGGCAGCAGCAGCAAATGAAGCCTTTTTCTTTACCATTGATTTTGATGTGCAAAACTGTATTTTTATTCTGCGAAAGGATCTAGAAAAATCGGGGATTTCTTTTCGGATTGGCACCATCAAAAACGAAAATAATTCTACGCCAAGCAAAAACCTAAAGCCGGAAATTGTGGCGTCACCCCCATCCTACCTGCAATATAAAGCCGGTTTTGATTCGGTAATGCAGCATTTGCAGTTTGGCAATACCTATCTCACAAATTTTACATGCTCCACACCCATAAAAACAAATATCCCTGCAGAAGAAATCTTCCAAAGAAGCCAGGCCAAATACAAATTATTTGTCCCGGGGCATTTTCTGGTTTTTTCGCCCGAATGTTTTGTGAAAATCAATAAAAATGGCCGTATTTTTTCGTACCCAATGAAAGGGACCATAGACGCTTCAATACCGGATGCAGCACAAAAAATACTATCCGACAGCAAAGAAATGGCCGAACATAATACCATTGTTGATTTAATCCGCAATGACCTGAGTAGTATTGCTGAAAAAGTACGCGTAACAAAATTCCGATATATCGACGAACTAAAAACCTCTTCTAAAACGCTTTTGCAGGTCAGTTCAGAGATTTCAGGGCAACTCCCGATCAACTGGCAGGAAAATCTAGGGACATTAATTTTCAAACTTTTACCCGCCGGCTCCATTAGTGGGGCACCAAAACAGAAAACCATTGAAATCATCAGGGAAGCAGAAGGAACCCAAAGAGGATTTTATACCGGGGTTTGTGGCTATTTTGATGGCAGCACACTCGATAGTGGCGTTATGATCCGTTTTATTGAAATGCAGCATCAAAATATGATTTACCGCAGTGGTGGCGGAATTACAATCAATAGTGATGCGCGAAAAGAATACGAAGAAATGAAAGACAAAATATATGTGCCAATATCTTGAAAGCATTGCTTGCCGCGATGGAGCCTTTGCATTGGCACACTACCATCAACAGCGCATTGAACGTACATTTTCAGAAGCATTCCATGCTAGGCCGAGCTTTCAATTAAAAGCCGTTTTGAATGAGCTCAGACCTCCACAAAAAGGATTGTATAAATTTCGCATGATCTATGGCAAAGAAGGCATTATCAGCTATGGTTTCACACCATATATCCTACCAATGATCAAGTCTTTAAAGCTGGTTCGTAAGGATGAGCTTGCATACAGGCACAAAAAAGCAGATCGCTCCATCTTAAATAAAGCATTTGAGGAACGCAGTGGATGCGATGATATTATTATTGTGCAAAACGATAAACCCACAGACTCCTGGTTTTGCAATCTTGTTTTTAAAATGGGCGATCGGCTGCATACACCCTTAAACCCATTATTGGAAGGCATACGCAGAGCCTATTACCTTGATGAAGAACAGATCATCGAAAAAGATATAAGCATAAATCAAATCAGTGAATATGAGGGTGTTTACTTAATCAATGCTTTGCTCCCGCTTAGCACTGCTCCTTTTATTGCAATAGAAAACATTAAAGGGCTGTAAATTAATCTTCAATCCACAAAAGCCTTTGAATCCGAATATTCTGACCCAAAAAAGGAGTTTAGCATTTTTTGGGTAAAGTAGTCAGAAGCCTCAAGCTGAATTTTTCAGTAATTTCGCCGCTATTTTTCAAGTTTAAATACTCATAAATATGAATAAAGGGAAAAAACATTCAGTGGCCGGACTACGTTTCAGGCGATGGGACCGCAATAAATACAGCGTATTTAATTCTATTAAAAAGAGGATCACAATTGGTGTATTGGCTCTCTGCAGTAGTTTGGCGATCACACCAAAATGTTCTAAAGCACAGACAGATAGCAGTGAAAATATCAGAAAGGAAGTCTTGGAAGAATATGTTGTTTCCGCAGATCCTGCTCCCTTGCTCTATTCAGAAAGCGCCCGCATAGTACATATCATTAGTAAAGAAGAGATTGAGCAAGCCCCACTGAACAGCCTTGACGCCCTTTTGGAATACACAAGTCAGCTCGACATCCGACAGCGTGGCGGCATGGACGTTCAATCAGACATCAGCATAAGAGGTGGCAGTTCAGAACAAGTAGCCATACTGCTCAATGGCATCAATATCAGCGATCCACAAACAGGTCATCATCAATTAAACCTTCCTTTCGACCTTTCTGCCATTGATCATATTGAAATTCTGGAAGGCTCTTCGTCCCGCATCTATGGAGCCGGGGCATTTTCCGGGGCAATCAACATCATCACTCAACCCAAAAGCACAAACAATAAGGCCGAATTAAATCTGTCAGGTGGTTCTTTTGGATACAGGAACATCTCTCTCAACAAGCATCTCCAAACAGGAAAAATCCATCATTTCACCAATATCAGCCATAAGGCCAGCGATGGTTATATACGCAATACCGATTTTACAAACAGCAGTATTTTTTATCATGCTTTGATGGAGCTTAAAAACCAACAATTCGAAGTACAAGCCGGTTACACAACAAAATCTTTTGGAGCCAATGCTTTTTATACTCCTGCTTATCCTGATCAGTTTGAGTCCATACGCAGCAAATTTGCCAGCATCAAATACAGCAGCGGAACATGGCTTAAGTTCACTTTTTCAGGATATTGGCGAAGGCTTCACGATCGTTTTGAATTGTTTCGATATGAGGCAGCCGATTGGTATACAGGCCATAACTACCATCGAAGCGATCTTTCAGGAATCCAATCATCCCTGGTTTATACGACTGCAGCAGGAAAAACATCCATTGGATTTGATGTACGCGATGAGCGCATTAAAAGTAATGTTTTAGGCTATGAAATGCCTGAAGCTTTGCCTGCAGAAGGCTCTGCATTTTTCACGAAGCAGGATGCACGTCAAAATGCAGGGATTTATATTGAGCACAGCTTGGTGACGAATTCATTTACTGCAAGTGCCGGCGCTTTAATATACTGGCACTCAAGGCTGGAAGGAGCACATATTTTCCCCGGATTAGATGTCTCCTACTCTATAAACAAACATTTTAAGGCATTTGCATCTGTAAACCACAGCCTTCGGATGCCAACATTTACCGATCTGTTTTATGAAGGCCCAACAAATAAAGGAAACCCAAACTTAAAACCGGAAACATCGACAAATATTGAAACCGGAATAAAATTCAATACTAAAGGCACACAAGCCTATCTACTTGGTTTCTATAGAAATGGCAAAAATATTATCGACTGGGTGCGCCAAAGTGAGGACGATATTTGGCTCGCCAGCAATCTTACAGAATTAAATACATCCGGGTTAAGCCTCGCCATAAATATGCAACCTTTTCTATGGGAACGTCCTATTTCGATAATTAAAAATATTAGTATAAGCTATTCATACATCATTATGGAAAAAGAAAGCGGTCAACTATTAAGTAAATATGCACTCGATTATTTAAAACATAAGCTCGACTTTTCCCTGCGCCATAAAATCTGGTCGAAATTAAATGCAAATTGGCTGCTCAGCTGGCAGGACAGAAACGGTCAATACATTAAATATGAGGCAGTAAAAAGCAGTCCGGCAGAATACAAAGCCTTTGCATTGCTCAACTTACGCTTAAGCTGGATGGAGAAAAAATGGCAAATATATACAGAAGCCAATAATCTTTTCAATACACTTTATTATGATTTTGGCAATATTGCGCAGCCCGGAAGATGGATTATTTGCGGCATCAGCTTGAAGCTGGGGTAGTATGAACAGCTAGCTGAAGCTAAAAATAAAGATCATAAAGCGATGCTTTGCAAAAGATAGAATTTTTTGGATATATCTTTGAATTCACTATAAAATATTGCATCTTTACAGTTTTTTAGACCTATATGCATTAACATCTCATGAGCGATCAGGCAAAGGGAAGCAGATGCATATAAATAGTTTCTGTCCATAGAGTCGTGAGTTTGTTCTATAAAGTTCAAATTCAAGGCGTGTGAAAAATTCAAACTGGATAATACTCAGGTATTTGAGGATTTGGATTTTGAGCAATCCCGAATTTTCGGGAGACTTTATAGACGAACTCTAAATACTGTCAGCACATATGGAAACGAATTACGAACTGGAACTTGCACGGAAATTTGTTTATTTCACGAATAGGAATGTATTTCTCACCGGAAAAGCCGGAACAGGAAAAACAACATTTTTGCATCAACTAAAGCAAGAATCACTGAAACGTATGGTGGTTGTGGCTCCTACAGGAGTTGCAGCTATTAATGCCGGTGGCGTTACTGTTCATTCATTTTTTCAAATGCCTTTTGGCCCTATGCTTTGCGAAAGGGTGGCTGGTGCTGCAGCGCGCAAAGAAGCTCCGACACACAAAATAAACAGGACAAAAATCAATATCATCCGTTCTCTTGATTTATTGGTAATCGATGAAATTAGCATGGTGCGTGCCGATATGCTCGACGGTATTGATGAAGTATTAAGGCGTTATAAAGACAGAAGCAAACCATTTGGTGGCGTTCAATTACTCATGATTGGCGATATGCAGCAATTACCCCCGGTTGTGAAAGATGATGAATGGCAACTACTTTCCCCTTATTACGACACCTACTATTTTTTTGGGAGCAAGGCTCTCCGGGAATCCTATACGATTTCTATCGAACTAAAGCATATTTTTCGTCAAAGCGACAATGTTTTTATTGGCGTACTGAATGAAATCAGGAATAATAAACTGAGCAAAGCATCGGCAGACATCCTGAACACACGCTATAAACAAGGCTTTCGCGATGATAAAAATGAAGGTTATATTAATCTTACAACGCATAATCATTCTGCCAATAAAATTAATGAAGAAGCCTTATCAAAAATTGATTATCAATCATTTACATACCATGCAACCATAGAAGGGGATTTTCCCGAACATGCAGCTCCGGCCGATATTGAACTGGAATTAAAAAAAGGTGCCCAGGTGATGTTTATTAAAAACGACAGCTCCTTTGAGAAACGCTTTTATAATGGAAAAATAGGCGAAATTACAGCAATCGGCCATCATTTTATTGAAGTGCGCTGTAAGGGGGATGAGGAAACAATTGATGTTGATCGTGAAGAATGGAAAAATATCCGTTATAAGATCAACGACAAAACCAAAGAAGTTGAAGAAAATATTGTTGGCACATTCAAGCAATATCCACTGCGTCTTGCTTGGGCAATAACCATCCACAAGAGCCAGGGACTTACTTTTGAAAAAGCTATTATCGATGCGCAGGCAGCATTTGCGCATGGGCAAACCTATGTCGCCCTGAGCCGATGTAAATCATTGGAAGGATTAGTGCTCAGCACGCAACTTCATTCGGGCAGCATAATATCCGACAGCACCATTCAATCATTCTCGCAGCAAATTGAAGACAATCCACCCGACGACAATTCACTATCAGCAGCTCAAAGGGATTATCAACTTTCCTTGCTTGAGGAGCTTTTTAGCTTCAAGCAAATATCTTATCTATTTGACCGCCAATATCGTACTTCAAGGGAGCATTATCGGGTGATTCATGGCAGGATGCATGAACTACTCCAGGAAATCCAAAAACCTGCTCTTGAAGAACTGAGGAATATTGGAGAAAAATTCCTCCAGCAAATCCGCTCTTTGATTGCTGCAGAGACGAATCCGGAAGAAAACAAAGCCTTACAGGAACGCATCAAAAAAGCAAGCGATTGGTTTTACAATAAATTATCGAAAGAGGTATGCACTCCTTTTGAAGCAATAAATTGGGATACAGATAATAAAGGCATCCATAAAAGCCTGAAAGAAACCGAAGACAAAATCAGGGAGCAATTAAACCTGAAAGAATTTTGTTTGAAGTCATGCAAGCAAGGTTTTGTTATTAAAGAATACCTGAACGAGCGAGCGAAAGCACTGCTGGAAGAGCCGCCAAAATCTAAAAAACCGAAGAATAAGAATCTGGAGCTAAGCGATTCCAGTCCAAATCATCAGAAACTTTTTCAGATCCTGAAAGAATGGCGCAGAGAAATGGCTGATGAAGCAGATATTCCTCATTATATGGTATTAACGCAAAAAGCAATGGGGGAAATTGTGGAAGAATTACCGGTCACCTTTTCCGAATTAAAAGAGATTCATGGCATTGGGAAAAAGAAAATCGAGAGCTTGGGAGAGGAAATCCTGGATATCGTGCGCGCCTTTTGCAAAAAGAATGAACTGAAAGAAGTGCCCGAAGACATGAATGATTTGCCGGCACCAAAAGCAAAAAAAGCAGCAAAACCTAAAAAACCCAAACAGCCCAAGGGAAGCTCCAATAAAATAAGTCTGGAACTGTTTCAGCAGGGCAAAACAATTGCCGAAATAGCAGAAGAACGCAATTTTGCCCAATCAACCATTGAAGGTCATCTGGCATGGTGCGTTCGTCGGGGCATGCTTAAACTCAGCGACAAACTTTTGAAAAAAGAAAAAGAAAAGGCCATACGCGCATGGCATCAAAAGAGTGACAGCCAAAGTGCTACCGAGGCAAGGGAAACCCTCGGCGAAGATTATTCCTTTTCAGAAATACGCTATGTAGTGAACAGTATACTCTTTGAAACTGAAGGAGCCCCGGAAAATTAATATGATGATGCACAAAATTTTATCAAATGGATTTCTACCAAAGCATTGCCTCTTATTATGATGATATTTTTCCTAAAAACCCCTTGCAGAGCAGCTTTGTTTTGCAATCAATCGAGGATGCAGGCAATAGCCGGCTTTTAGACATTGGTTGTGCTACAGGGAGTCTATCTTTAAGTCTAAGTTCTCATTTACAGTATATTGAAGGCATAGACATTGATCGTGAGTTTCTCGGCATTGCAGCAAAAAAATCGCCCAAAAAATGCACCAATGTTCGGTTTACCTATTGCGATATGTTGAAAATCGGGCAGCAGTTTGGAGCAAATTCATTTGATGCACTTGTTTGTTTTGGGAATACGCTTGTGCATCTTCCGGATATGAATGCTATGGATCGTTTTCTCAAAAACGCTTCCGAAGTCTTGCGTAAAGATGGAAAAATGCTCCTGCAAATTATTCATTACGACAGAATACTCGATCAGGACATCTGGCAATTGCCAACAATCGATACAGAAAAAATCTGTTTTGAACGCAATTATGCCACTAATAAATCAACAAAGCGCATCGCCTTTAAGAGCAGTCTTCTCATAAAGAAAAGTGGCGAACGCATTCAGAATTCTATTGAACTCTACCCCCTTCGAAAAAAGGAGCTACATAAGCTTTTAGAAGACAATCATTTCGGTGATATACAGTTTTATGGGAATTTCAATAAGAAGGAATTAGAAACGAATGACCAGCCACTTATTATTGAATGCAGGCGTTTGTAGTTTTCGAGTTGATGGTTACGAATATTTTATTTCGCTGCACTCAACTTTTTGTCCCGCGGATTTTCGCAGAGGGATTCGCAGTAAATATCTTTCCTTTCCACGAAGAACGCCAATAGCCGCTAATTCTCCAACTGCTGGCGCGAATTTGCAAGCCGTGCCCCAAAAACACTTTACGAATCGGACTTTTATTTCTTCCACGAAGGATGCAGATATTTCGCTTACTTCGGCTACGCTCAGCACAGGTCGCTCAACTTTTCTTTTCCCGCGGATTTTCGCAGGGGGACTCGTTCTGCTTATCCTTTCTTTTTGTCCCGCAGATTACGCGGATTTTCGCAGATGGATTTGTAGTAAATATCTTTCCTTTCCACAAAGAACGCCAATAGCCGCTAATTCTCTAACCGCTGGCGCGGATTTGCAAGCCATGCCCCCAAACCAAATTCCAAATCGGACTTTTGATTCTTCCACGAAGGATGCAAATATTTCGCTTACTTCGGCTACGCTCAGCACAGGTCGCTCAACTTTTCTTTTCCCGCAGATTACGCAGGGGGATTCGCTCTGCTTATCCTTTCTTTTTGTCCCGCAGATTACGCGGATTTTCGCAGATGGATTTGTAGTAAATATCTTTCCTTTCCACGAAGAACGCCAATAGCCGCTAATTCTCCAACCGCTGGCGCGAATTTGCAAGCCGTGCCCACAAACCACTTTACGAATCGGACTTTTGATTCTTCCACGAAGGATGCAGATATTTCGCTTACTTCGGCTACGCTCAGCACAGGTCGCTCAACTTTTCTTTTCCCGCAGATTACGCAGGGGGATTCGCTCTGCTTATCCTTTCTTTTTGTCCCGCAGATTACGCGGATTTTCGCAGATGGATTTGTAGTAAATATCTTTCCTTTCCACAAAGAACGCCAATAGCCGCTAATTCTCCAACCGCTGGCGCGGATTTGCAAGCCATGCCCCCAAACCAAATTCCAAATCGGACTTTTGATTCTTCCACGAAGGATGCAAATATTTCGCTTACTTCGGCTACGCTCAGCACAGGTCGCTCAACTTTTCTTTTCCCGCAGATTACGCAGGGGGATTCGCTCTGCTTATCCTTTCTTTTTGTCCCGCAGATTACGCGGATTTTCGCAGATGGATTTGTAGTAAATATCTTTCCTTTCCACGAAGAACGCCAATAGCCGCTAATTCTCCAACCGCTGGCGCGAATTTGCAAGCCGTGCCCACAAACCACTTTACGAATCGGACTTTTGATTCTTCCACGAAGGATGCAGATATTTCGCTTTGCTCAACTTTTCTTTTCCCGCAGATTACGCAGGGGGATTCGCTCTGCTTATCCTTTCTTTTTGTCCCGCAGATTACGCGGATTTTCGCAGATGGATTTGTAGTAAATATCTTTCCTTTCCACAAAGAACGCCAATAGCCGCTAATTCTCCAACCGCTGGCGCGGATTTGCAAGCCGTGCCCCAAAAACACTTTACGAATCGGACTTTTATTTCTTCCACGAAGGATGCAGATATTTCGCTGCACTCAACTTTTCTTTTCCCGCGGATTTTCGCAGGGGGATTCGTTCTGCTTATCCTTTCTTTTTGTCCCGCAGATTACGCGGATTTTCGCAGATGGATTCGCAGCGATTATATTTCTTCTCTACGTAGAACGCTGATTTCCATCCAACCGCTGGCGCGGATTTGCAAGCCGTGCCCCCAAACCACTTTACGAATCGGGCTTTTGATTCTTCCACGAAGGATGCAGATATTTCGCTTACTTCGGCTACGCTCAGCACAGGTCGCTCAACTTTTCTTTTCCCGCGGATTACGCAGAGGGATTCGCTCTGCTTATCCTTTCTTTTTGTCCCGCAGATTACGCGGATTTTCGCAGATGGATTTGTAGTAAATATCTTTCCTTTCCACGAAGAACGCCAATAGCCGCTAATTCTCCAACCGCTGGCGCGGATTTGCAAGCCGTGCCCACAAACCAAATTCCAAATCGGACTTTTGATTCTTCCACGAAGGATGCAGATATTTCGCTTACTTCGGCTACGCTCAGCACAGGTCGCTCAACTTTTCTTTTCCCGCGGATTTTCGCAGAGGGATTCGTTCTGCTTATCCTTTCTTTTTGTCCCGCAGATTACGCGGATTTTCGCAGAGGATTCGCAGCGATTATATTTCTTCTCTACGTAGAACGCTGATTTCCATCCAACCGCTGGCGCGGATTTGCAAGCCGTGCCCCCAAACCACTTTACGAATCGGGCTTTTGATTCTTCCACGAAGGATGCAGATATTTCGCTTTGCTCAACTTTTCTTTTCCCGCAGATTACGCGGATTTTCGCAGATGGATTTGTAGTAAATATCTTTCCTTTCCACGAAGAACGCCAATAGCCGCTAATTCTCCAACCGCTGGCGCGGATTTGCAAGCCATGCCCACAAACCAAATTCCAAATCGGACTTTTGATTCTTCCACGAAGGATGCAGATATTTCGCTTTGCTCAACTTTTCTTTTCCCGCAGATTACGCAGGGGGATTCGTTCTGCTTATCCTTTCTTTTTGTCCCGCAGATTACGCGGATTTTCGCAGAGGATTCGCAGTAAATATCTTTCCTTTCCACGAAAAACGCCAATAGCCGCTAATTCTCCAACCGCTGGCGCGGATTTGCAAGCCGTGCACACAAACCAAATTCCAAATCGGACTTTTGATTCTTCCACGAAGGATGCAGATATTTCGCTTTGCTCAACTTTTCTTTTCCCGCAGATTACGCAGGGGGATTCGCTCTGCTTATCCTTTCTTTTTGTCCCGCAGATTACGCGGATTTTCGCAGATGGATTTGTAGTAAATATCTTTCCTTTCCACGAAGAACGCCAATAGCCGCTAATTCTCCAACCGCTGGCGCGAATTTGCAAGCCGTGCCCACAAACCGAATTCCATAGCAGTTCTTTATTTCTTCCACGAAAAATGCAGATATTTCGCTGCACTCAACTTTTTGTCCCGCAGATTACGCAGGGGGATTCGTTCTGCTTATCCTTTCTTTTTGTCCTGCAGATTACGCGGATTTTCGCAGAGGGATTTGTAGTAAATATCTTTCCTTTCCACGAAGAACGCCAATAGCCGCTAATTCTCCAACCGCTGGCGCGAATTTGCAAGCCGTGCCCACAAACCGAATTCCATAGCAGTTCTTTATTTCTTCCACGAAAAATGCAGATATTTCGCTGCACTCAACTTTTTGTCCCGCAGATTACGCAGGGGGATTCGTTCTGCTTATCCTTTCTTTTTGTCCCGCAGATTACGCGGATTTTCGCAGAGGATTCGCAGCGATTATCTTTCTTCTCTACGTAGAACGCTGATTTCCCTCCAACCGCTGGCGCGAATTTGCAAGCCGTGCCCCTAATCTTCAAGATTTTAGCTTAACTTTTTAGACACAGATGTGTTTTGCTTGATTCGACTTACTTCGGCTACGCTTGTTTCGAGGGTCTCAGCACTAAAGGACAAGCTCAATGCATCGCATCGCAGCACGGGTCGCTTACAACAAGCCGCTTAATTTTTGTCTTTGATAAGAAAGCGCCATAGCCCAAGAAAGATATTTAAACCCGGCACTCTCTTTTGGTAAAGAATTGTTTCACTACCAAAACGTTCCCGCAAATAGGCATCTTCAAAAACACAACCTAAAGCGATAAAAACAATGGACATCAAGGCAAGCAAAATAATCCATATATTTTGACTGAGAAAAATAAAACCTAAAGCGAATAAAATAAAACCGAAATACTGCGGATGGCGCAGCAAGGAAAAAACACCTTTATCGACCAAATAATTTGTTTCCATATAATTCCCTTTCATAGGCAATCCATATTTTCTTAAATGGATCAATCCTATCAACCAAAAAAAACTTCCAGAAATCCACAAAACACCCCCTATAATTGTAAGCTTGGGAAAAACAGGAACACTTGGAATGAAAACATGGAAGAAAAAACAAAGAAAAAGCATAGAAAAACCCACTTTCAAACTATGGCCAAAAAACTTTCCTTTGAAATACCCACTCTTTTCTTCCACCATTCGATTCTCTTGAAATATTTGGATAAAGGTATAACATTACGGCCTAATAAGACGAAAAACCTACAAATCAATCCTGCACCCAAAAAGAGCAACAAATTATCCTATAATTCATATCTTTACCGAAAGATTTATAATAAATAAGCTTGTAAAGCAAATTTTTCTTATTTTTGTATAAATGATTGATTACAAGAAATATACAAAACTATTTTTTTCCATATGGCTGTTTATGCTGTATTCAGTCATCCTTTTTGCCCAAAATTCCCCCTACACTTCCTCCGGTTCTTCCTCTCCCGATGCTACATTGTCCTTTATTGAAAACAAAGGCCAATGGCCGGAACAAGTACTTTTTAAAGCTCGTTTGGCAGATCATTTAACCGTATATTTTGAACAAAGCGGCTGGACTCTTTGCATGTATGATGCTGAGGACATGCACCATTCCCATGCCCATCATGATAGCGATGGGCACAATCACAAACTCAGGGGCCATGCTGTTAAAGTACGATTGCCTGAAACCAATGCAATTGCTGAAGGCGTCGGGATGAAGGAAGAAAAATACAATTATCTGAATTTTGGCACAAGCTCTTCTGCCAAAAATGTACGCGCATTCAAAGAGATAATCTATAAAAATCTATGGCCCAATATTGATCTACGTTTTTATTGCAGTCCGGGCACTCGCTTAAAGTATGAATTTATCCTTTCGGAAGGTGCTGACATCAATAAGATCAGATTGGAATATTCCGGTCAGGAGTCTATGGCCATTGAAAACGGGCATTTGGTTATTGGCACTTCCCTCGATGAAATTACCGAACTAAAACCCATTGCCTGGACAGGTGATGGTCAGCAAAAGGATCATTTATCGTGCAGTTATCAACTGACGGACAACCTCCTCACATTTCAAACAGACGAATATCCGAAAGAAAGCAAAATGGTGATTGACCCCGAACTCGTTTTTTCAACATACACAGGCTCTTTATCAGATAATTGGGGCTTTAGTGCCACCGATGATCTAGATGGAAATGTATATTCCGGGGGCATTGTTTCAGGCGGTGGATATCCCGTAAGCCCGGGCGCCTTTCAGGAAGAATTTGCCGGCAACTGGGACATTGCCATCATCAAATACACACCCGATGGAACACAAAGACTGTTTGCAACCTTGCTTGGCGGAAGCTATGCCGACCTGCCTCACAGCCTCATTGTAAATAAAAACAACGAATTGCTTATTTTTGGAACAACAGGCTCCCCCGATTTCCCTATAACCCCTTCTGCCTATGATACTTCCTTTAACGGTGGAGCAAATATTTCCTATGATGGCGTTTTAAATTTTCCTTTTGGCGTTGACCTTTTTGTGGCACGACTTAGTGAGGACGGAAGTCAATTGCTTTCCTCAACATTTATTGGCGGAAGTGGAAATGACGGACTAAACTACCGCAGCCGCTACGCCCCATTTTTAATGCATGGCAACGATTCCCTATATTATAATTATGGTGATGGTGCTCGTGGCGAAATCATTACAGATGATCAAAATAATGTGTATATAGGTTCCTGTACTTTTTCTACAGATTTTCCTGTGAGCACCAATGCTTTTCAGTCTCAATCAGCCGGAATGCAAGAAGGCATTGTACTCAAAATGGATGCAGGAATGAACAATCTTTTATGGAGTTCGTATCTTGGCGGCAGTTCCGATGATGCTGTTTATTCTGTTGATATTGATAGCCAAAACAGGCTTTTCGCCACAGGAGGAACAACATCCGGCGATTTCCCAACAACAAGCAATGCCTGGAAGAGCACTTTTCAGGGTGGCACCACCGATGCTTTCCTTACTTGTATTCAGGCGGATGGAAGCAGTTTGTACGGTTCAACATTTTATGGCAGCAACGCATACGATCAGTCCTATTTTGTGCGGCTAAGCCGTGATGATGAAGTATTTATTTATGGCCAAACCAAGGCATCAGATAATAGCCTTATCATCAATAACCCTGCTTATGCTCAAAGCAATAGCGGACAATTTATCGCTAAATTCCCTGCAGAAATGGATCAAATCTATTGGTCTTCGGTATTTGGCACCGGAAATGGAGAACCCAATATCAGCCCAACTGCCTTTGCTGTTGATATGTGCAATAGGATTTATGTTTCGGGCTGGGGGCGCATTTGGGGAAATTATACGGTAAACGGAGTGCATCATCCTTGGGGCTCAGAATTTGGTACTGTTGGTATGGATATTACTGCAGATGCAGCTCAGAATACTACGGATGGACAAGATTTTTATATCGCTGTTTTTGCATCAGAAATGGCTGATCTTGAATACGGTAGCTTTTTTGGCGAACTGCATTATTCCAACTGCTATTATAGTGGCCACGACCATGTTGATGGTGGCACCAGCCGTTTCGACAAAAAAGGGCATATCTACCAATCAGTTTGCGCCAGTTGTGGCAATTGCCAGCAGTTCCCTACATGGCCAAATCCCGGAGCATGGTCGAACACAAATAATGGGGGAAATTGCAATAATGCTGTATTTAAAATCCATGTACAATCAGATTTTGCTTATGCCGATTTTAAACAGCCCGAACCCGGCTGCACAGTCTATACTGTTGATTTTGAAAATCTTAGTCAAGGCACAGAATTTCTATGGAATTTTGGGGACCCAGCATCAGGAAGCAATAATACATCGATAGAAGAAAACCCTTCACATATATATACACAAGCCGGCTCCTACTCCATTCAACTGATTGCGTTTATGCCCGGCGGCTGTTACCCATCAGACACTACCATCAGGCAATTGCTTGTCATGAACGACACCTCCTACTTTTTGCCTGATACGGGTATTTGCCTAGGAAATTCTATTCAAATTGGGCTAGATCCGGTTCCGGACACAAGCATTCATTACTTATGGCAACCCTCTGCCGGACTGAACGATACACTAATTGCTAACCCTATTGCAAGTCCAACAACGTCAACGCTTTATACGCTTGTGGTTTCCAATGGCTATTGCGCCGACACCATCAGGCAATGGATTTATGTTTCTGAATTATACATTGATGCGGGTGCAGACACAAGCATTTGTCAAGAAAGCTTGCAGTTGACAGGGCATGCATGGCCGGAGCCCGTCTATTATTTATGGTCAAACAATCCGGAATTTTCAGACACACTCAATACCTTTCCCGACGACAGCACTGCCATTGTACAAATCACAGGATCACAATGCTTTTATCTGCAAAGCGCGAGTATTGATGGCTGCATTGCAACGGATACAATCTGCATTACAGCTGCAACAGCGACAAGCAATATTCCGAAAGACACAACAGCATGTATGGGCGACACATTGGCCATTCATGCAGGGATTCAATCCACAAACGGCATCGCAAGCATCCATTGGGAACCGGAAAATATGATAATTAGTGGTCAGGGAAGCCCTGATATAGAATGTATTGCCCCTTACGACTATGCCTTAACATTAAATATGGTTGATTCTTCGGGCTGTGTTTTTGGTGACACCACAATGGTTCACACTTCTGAAATTCTGGGGAAAACATATATACGAAACCCATTGTGTTCGGGCCTTTGCAATGGTGAAATTCGTTTTGAGGCATTCGGCGGATTGCCCCCATATCATTATCAATGGTCCAACGGAGCAACAACAGCTGAAATTACAGGCCTTTGTGCAGGAACATACCATTTAATAATCACGGACAGCGCTTTATGCCAAAGCGAGTTTGATTTTGTTCTTCTTGAACCTGCTCCGTTTTTTATTATAGAAGCGCTTTCACCGCCAAGTTGTTATGGTAAACCCGATGCATCTATTGAAGTATTTGTAAACGGAGCCACGCCTCCTTATGAATATTTGTGGTCGAATGGAGCGACAGTCCCCTTCATTGAAAGCCTGATTCCCGGAGAGTATAACCTAACGATCACAGATTCTGCACAATGCGATACAACACTATATTTTACAATTGAGCAAGCAGGGCTTTTTCAAATCATCGACAGTATAAAAAACCCTACATGCCATGACGCAGCAGATGGCTTTATTAAGGTATGGGTGAATGGCTCACGGCCTCCCTACGAATATTTCTGGAATGGTATTCAAGGAACCGATTCACTGGGGGGGATTTCAGCAGGAACATACGAACTACTGATCACAGATACAGGAAATTGCGACAGCCTGCTGGTTTTTGAAATCAGCGCGCCGGATGCATACAGCATACAATCAGAAATTGGAAATGCACGCTGTTATGGCAGTGAAGATGGATCGATTGCACTCAATATTAATGGCGCAAGCCCTCCCTACACAATTGAATGGAGCAATGGCCAAAATTCTGCTTTTATCGATCATCTAAGCTCCGGTCTTTATACGGCTCATATCACCGATTCCCTAAACTGCGACACAACAGTTTCATTATGGGTTTCAGAACCAGACAGCCTCTATATTATCGCAGACCTTTTGAATCCACTATGTTATGGATCACAGAACGGCCATATTTTTATTGAGGCCTTTGGCGGCACGCCCCCTTACACTTTTCAATGGTCGAATGGAGCAATAACCCCTGAAATTGAAGAACTTGGATCCGGAACTTATGAATTATTACTTACAGACAATAATGCATGCAGCCTACAGCAAAACTTTATCCTAAACGAAACACCTAATTTTAATATCCTTAGCGAAATCACAGCGCCTTTATGCCACAACAGTAGCGATGGCAGCATTCATTTAGAGCTTGATGGCGCCACAAAACCTTATAGTTTTTTATGGTCAGATGGCAGCACCGAACAAAACCTCAGCAGTATCTCTTCCGGTATTTATACAGTTCTTATATCTGATGCTCACGAATGCGATACAAGCCTTGAATTTTCAGTGCTTGCTCCATCAAATTTTGACATTTTGATTAAGAAAGAAAATATTGCTTGTTATGGGCAGGCAACAGGACGTATTGAAGTTGGTTTGACGGGTGGAAGCCCACCCTATAATTTTCATTGGGAGCATGGCGCTATTGGGCCAATATTAGAAAATCTCACTGCAGGAACCTATAATCTCCAAATTACCGATGCCCATGAATGCGATACATTGTTACAGATTATGATCGAAGCCCCGGAAAGCGGACTCACTTGTACTGCAGAAATCACCCATTGCAGATGTTTTGGAAGCTCCGATGGTACCATTAGAACCAGCATAAGCGGCGGCACACCACCATACATATTTGAATGGGATAATGGCCAAAGCACTACGAATATTGACAATCTGAGCAGCGGGACCTATTCATTGCATATTATCGACGCACTGCTCTGCGACAGCACTATTAGCTTTACCGTAGATCAGCCTTCAGCAATTGAAGCCACGGCAGAAATTACTGATGCAAGTTGTTATTTTGGCCGGGCCGATGGAAGCATCAAAGCAGTAATTAGTGGAGGAACAAAACCATATACATATATTTGGTCTGATGGGCAACAAAGCCTGTATATTAACCAATTATCCCGAGGCCTTTATAAGTTAAATATAACAGACTCCTCACTTTGTACAAAGAATGCTTTTTTTACTGTAGGCTCACCCGATTCCATTCAATTAGATGCAGATGTAAAAAATATCCGCTGCTTTGGAGAGCAAAATGGAGAAATTAGCATTCAAGTTTCGGGAGGCCTTGAGCCTTATCGAATTCTTTGGTCGAATGGAGAAGAAGGAAGACTCATCTACGATCTTGCTCCGGGGAATTACAGTCTTGAGCTTACGGACGATCATGGCTGTAAAGCTCAAGGCACTTATTGGATTACAGAGCCAGAGGAGCTCCTTTTAGGATTTCATCTTCAGGAAGTTGTATGCATTGGCCGTTCGAATGGCAGCATAGAAAGCAATGTAGATGGAGGCACAGAACCCTATAGTTATGTTTGGAACACAGGAAGTATGGAGGCGGATTTATACGATATCCCGGCAGGGGAATACAGTTTAGTACTTAGCGATTATAATGGATGCTCCATAGAAAAAAGCTGTATATTGACTGAGAAGCCTTGTGATCTGGTCATTCCAAATGTGATTACACCAAATGGAGATGGTTTTAATGATTTCTTTGTGATCACGAACATTTCGTATTATCCGGGCAATGAATTATTAATTTTTAATCGTTGGGGAAAAGAAATTGCATCCTATACGAATTACCAAAATGATTGGGATGGCATTAAGAATGATGGCAGCAGAGCGGCTGACGGCGTTTACTATTTCATTCTCAGGATACCCGGTGAGGAGCAAGTTCAGGGCTCAATTACGATTCTTCATTAAATTCATGCAAAAACTTATGGATTTTATGATACAAAAGCTTATCTTTGTTAATCAATAACATTAATTTTGCTGCTTTATCAACCCTAAAAATTAAACGATGAAAAAAGTTTTAGTTGCAACTGAAAAACCCTTTGCTCCCGCAGCTGTAGAAGGCATTAAAAAATCCCTAGAAGAAGCCGCTTATGAGTGCATTCTTCTTGAAAAATACACCGATCAGCAAGCACTTTTAGATGCTGTTAAAGATGTTGACGCAATGATTATCCGTAGTGACAAAGCCAACAGGACTGTCATAGAAGCTGCCGAAAAGTTAAAAATTATTGTACGCGCCGGTGCCGGTTACGACAATATTGACCTTGAAGCTGCCACGGAAAAAGGCATTATTGCAATGAATACACCTGGTCAAAACTCCAATGCAGTAGCAGAATTAGCCATTGGCATGATGGTTTTTCTTGCCCGTAATGAATTCAACGGAAAAGCAGGCACCGAGCTTCGCGGAAAAAGCATTGGAATCCATGCCTATGGAAACGTGGGTCGCTATGTAGCCAATATTGCAAAAGGTTTTGGAATGCAGGTTTTTGCATTTGATCCATTCGTCAAAAAGGAAGATATCGAAAAAGATGGCGTTCAAGTAATCGATACTGTTGAAGATCTCTACAAAAAATGCCAGTATATTTCATTGCATATCCCTGCCAATGCAAAAACCAAAGGCAGCATCAATTATGATTTACTGATGTCGATGCCCAAAGGAGCCTGTTTAGTAAACACGGCCCGAAAAGAAGTAATCTGCGAAGAAGGGCTTGTAAAAGTATTTGCTGATCGTCCTGATTTTCAATATTTAAGTGATATAGCACCTGATTGCAAAGAAGAAATCGCCGAAAAATACAGTGGACGCTTTTTCTTCACTCCAAAAAAGATGGGTGCCCAAACCTCTGAAGCCAACATCAATGCCGGACTTGCTGCAGCGAAACAAATTATCGACTGTTTCGAGCATGGCGATACCAGCTTCCAGGTAAACAAATAAGACCAAACTAAACTACTAAAAATAAGCCCTATGAACGATTATGAACACGACAAAAATCCGGCATTCTTCCGTTTTGAAGAATTAAGGATTTACCACAAATCGCTGGATTATATATGCTGGGTAAACCAGCATCAGCCAATCCCGGAAGCGAAAAAACAACTGCTTTGCGAAAAATTTCAAACAGCAGCTGCGAATATTGCGATCAATATTGCTGAAGGATCGGCGCGAAACAAAAGCCAGTTTGTTTACTATCTGAAAATGTCGAAGAGTTGCATCCGCGAATGCGTTGTTTTTACAAGCACCATGCACAAATTGGGATATTTCTCAGATGAAGAAGAACAGGAGTCGCGCAATCAACTGATGGAAATGACCAAAATGCTTGGCGCTTTCATCGGTTCTTTACAACGAAATCAGCGCGATGATGACCACCGAGATGATTAATTTTTAATACTTAAAAACTGCTATGGCAATCTTTAAACCATTTAAAGGGCTACGCCCACCAAAAGAACTAGCCAAACAATTGGCTTCAAGACCTTATGATGTTTTAAATTCGGAAGAAGCTCGCGTAGAAGCTCAAGGAAACATCTACTCTTTACTACATATTACAAAATCTGAAATCGACCTCGAACCCGGTATTGATGTACACAGCCAGGAGGTCTACGACAAATCTGTAGAAAATTTTAAGCTATTTCAAGAAAAAGGCTATCTGAACCAGGATAAAACACCGAAGTTCTATATCTATGCCCAAACTATGGACGGGCGTACTCAATATGGCTTAGTGGGTTGTGCTCATATAGACGATTATATGAATGGTATCATTAAAAAACATGAGCTTACCAGAAAAGATAAAGAAGAAGACCGTATGATTCATGTGCGCATCAATGATGCCAATATTGAGCCTGTTTTCTTTGCTTATCCTGCTGTTAAAGAAATAGATAGAATTGTTGATAGCGTTGTAAAAACCCAGCAGGCTGAATACAACTTTGTTACAGAAGATGGTTTTGGCCATCATTTCTGGGTGATTAATGACGATATTGTTAACCAAAGGATTACTGAACTCTTCGCAACAAAAGTGCCATTTACCTATGTTGCTGATGGGCATCATAGAACTGCTGCTGCTGCCTTGGTTGGCAAAGAAAAACGCGAAAACGACCCAAATCCTACTCCCGACAAAGAATACAACCATTTTCTTGCTGTGCATTTCCCTGACAACCAATTAAATATTATTGATTATAACAGAGTTGTTAAAGACCTCAACGGACATAGTCCTGAAGAGCTCATTGCATTGCTCGAAAAGAATTTTATCGTAAAAGAAGAAGGTGAAGAGATTTACAAGCCTTCGAAATTACATGAATTCAGTATGTATCTTGAGGGCAAATGGTATAGCCTTCAGGCAAAAGATCATACTTATGACGATAACGACCCTATTGGCGTTTTGGATGTTACTGTTTTAAGCAAATTTGTCTTGGATGAAATGCTCGATATAAAAGACCTTAGAACATCACAACGCATCGATTTTGTTGGCGGAATCAGAGGTCTGGGTGAATTGGAACGCCGCGTTGATAATGGCGAAATGAAAGTTGCCTTTGCACTTTATCCTGTTTCTATGAAACAACTGATCGATATTGCAGACAGTGGAAACATCATGCCACCAAAAACAACATGGTTTGAGCCTAAATTGAGGAGTGGGCTAGCAATCCATAAACTCGAAGACTAAGTAGTGTTTGTCCATAATATTCAATCTTTTAGATTGTGGATAGGACGAATGAATACAGAAAATACAATGAATCAACCGCTTTCCTTATTTGGAAGGCGGTTTTTTATTGGATGGAAGTTTGAATCTCAAACGCCCATCAAGGAAATTATATTAGGTGGATTTTTAAAACCCTAATATGGTGATCTGAATTTTAAATACATAAATCCCCTGATTTACAAATGATAATACCACCCATTCTGGGTTTGATCATGCGCTGCATCCTGAATTTCTATAATAATGACATCCCTATCGGGATTGGTGTGTGCTATTGAACCATTTGTTCGGTTTTGATGGAAATTTATGTGAAAAACACGCCTTATTTATTACATATCAGAACATTAAAACCCTGAAAGGGTGACATGATTATAAAAAGGCCTAACCTACTGGCTATCAAAACCCTGAAAGGGTGACACAATTATTACATTAGCATGCAACACCCAAAATACCTGAATTTCAAGTATTATAATACCACCCATTCTGGGTTTGATCATGCACTGCATCCTGAATTTCTATAATAACGACATCCCTATCGGAATTGGTGTGTGCTATTGAACCATTTGTTCGGTTTTGATGGAAATTTACGTGAAAAACACTCCTTATTTATTGCATATCAGAACATTAAAACCCTGAAAGGGTGACATGATTATAAAAAGACCTAACCTACTGGCTATCAAAACCCTGAAAGGGTGACACAATTATTACATAAGCGCGCAACACCCAAAATACCTGAATTTCAAGTATTATAATACCACCCATTCTGGGTTTGATCATGCACTGCATCCTGAATTTCTATAATAATGACATCCCTATTGGGATTGGTGTGTGCTATTGAACCATTTGTTCGGTTTTGATGGAAATTTACGTGAAAAACACGCCTTATTTATTGCATATCAGAACATTAAAACCCTGAAAGGGTGACATGATTATAAAAAGACCTAACCTACTGGCTATCAAAACCCTGAAAGGGTGACACAATTATTACATAAGCGCGCAACACCCAAAATACCTGAATTTCTTCTTTGAAACCTCAATAAGCATTAATACTCAGGATTCCAGAATATTTATGGTATCGGAATGCGAACAATAAACCTGGAGCCTTTTTCTTTTATGCTCTCCACATTTATATCGCCACCATGCTGCTCGGCAAACTCTTTGCACAAGAGCAGACCGAGACCAGTACCCGTTTCATTATCTGTTCCCGGCATACTTTCAATGTTCCCAATCTGGAATAGTTTTGTTCGAATTTCATCAGTCATTCCAATTCCATTATCTGAAACTGTGATAAAAACATCATGAGCCTTTTTATCCACATCAATATTGATTTCACCGCCTTCGAGGGAATATTTTATTGCATTAGAGAGAAGGTTGCGAAGAATAGCCCGAATCATATTTTCGTCAGCGACAAATTCGATTTCGTCAAAATTAAAATGAATTTGTATTTTCTTTTTTTCTGCTGCTGAACGCAATAGGCTTACAACATCTTCAATAGACTCATTTAAATAATGCTTCATGGGCGAAAAATGAATTCTTCCTGTTTGTACCCGAGCCCATTCCAAAAGATTATCAAGGAGGTTCAGGCTACGAATTGCAGTATTATTGAGGTGCCGGCTAATACGGTCAATATCTTCGCACTCTTTGTCTTTGCTTTTTTGCACTAATAATTCGCTATAGCCGAGAATACTATTAAAGGGAGACCTAAGGTCGTGCGCAATCACAGAGAACAATAAATCTTTTGTTGCATTCAATTCTTTCAGTTCTTTCGCCCGATCCTGAAGCATTTGATAGCTGCGACTATTCTGCAAGGCGATTGCGGCATAATCACCAAAAGCAGCAGCAAGTTGGGCATCATGCTCATTAAAATCGCCATCTTTACAGGCCATTCCCATAATGCCTACGGTTTTTCCATCAATATTTAAAGGGCTGAACAGGACATTCCGCAGCGCCATATGGCCTTTAGGCATAAAATTCACCCATTCACTTTTCATAAAGTCATTATCAAAAACAACTTTCCCACTATAATACGCCTCAGCGCGCAAACCACGCACCGGCATTGGCAGTTCAGGGTTTACCGTACAAGGCATTCCACCGTCTTCAAGAAACAAGAGTTCGTTCTCTTCTCCGTCATCAGACAATAATGCTACATAACCGGCTCTAGCTCCAATAGAGCGGGCACAAGCATCAAAAATATGCTTTGCTGTTTTTGTAAAATCCTCACTTTTCAGTATAGTATTTGCAGCTGCAAGAAGTTCCGATATTTCTTTCTCCCTTAACTTTAATTGGTTAAGGGATTTCATCAACTCCGTTCTACTATGCTCCAAGGAATTTTCTATTCTTTTCTGTTCGCTGATATCACGGAATTCAGCAACACGAATCGTTCTCTGCTGAAAAGGAATATTTTTTGCACGGATTTCAAGATCAAAAGTCTTTCCATTTTTGCTCCTACCAATGGAAAAATATGGTTCTTCTGACTCATTCTTTATATGATTACTCACATGATCTCGTTCTTGCTCAGCAATAAGCAGCAAGACGTCCATTCCTTTGATTTCTGCTTCATCATAAGCAAACAGATCACAAAGGCTATGATTAAAATCCAGTATTACACCCTGATCATGGACAGCGATCCCGCCAAAAGACGCATTCGTCAATGTTTTGAAACGTGATTCGCTTTCCTGAAGCATTTGTGTTAATTCTGTTTGCTTTTTTAGAGCTTGATCATATTGCTGTTCATGTTTCTCTTGATAGCGAATCAATTCTTCTACAATCCCATCTGTATTAATATTCGGCAGAAGTTCAGGATTCAATCCATTTTTCTCGAGAATTTCCCTAATTTTTTTTCGCATAATATTTCTCCACAAAGTATTCTATTATTAATCAAGCACAAAACACATATCCTGATGACGATAGATCAACAAATTAACTCCATTAAAATTTGAGCTACTCTTCGACAGATATTGTATTTTGTATTAATCTCACACATATTTTTTAATCTTTCTTAATAAACTATCTTTTTGCACCGGCTTTTGGATATAGTCCGTGCATCCGGCTTCAATGGTTTTTTCTCTATCACCACTTAGGGCATAAGCTGTTTGCGCAATAATTGGCAATTCGGGACGAAAAAGACGAATAGCCCTTGTTGCTTCATAACCATCCATTTTAGGCAATTTTATATCCATCAGCACCAAGTCAATATCATCATGCTCCCGAACAAAGTCCACGGCAATTTGTCCATTTTCTGCAAAAGAGACCGTCTTGCATAGATCATCCAATATATTCGCCAGGTATTCTCTGGCTATTTCATCATCTTCCACTACCAGAATATGGAGATGACTTAATTTTTCCATATTTTTATCGGCACATACTTCCTGTTCCGGTATTGGCTTTATTTCGCAGCATTCCTCATAAGGGATTTTCAAATAGAAACAGGAGCCCTTTCCTTCCTCAGAAGCCAAGCTAATGGATCCCCCAAGCAATTCGGCATAAGCTTTAGCTATGGACAGCCCGAGACCTGCACCTTCAATTGCCTTGGTATAATCGAGGTCAACCTGATTAAAGCGGTTAAATATAAAATCCTGTTTATCAGTAGGAACACCAATACCTGTATCCTTTACAAATACTTCAATACACTCCTGCCCCATTTCTTGGCATTTGATCAAATGATAACCAAATTCCACGCTTCCTTTTTGCGTATATTTTATAGCATTTTTAAGAAGGTTGATCAGGATTGCGTTAAATTTATCCATATCTGTGCGGGTAAACACTTCAATTTGATTCTTTATTAGCTTCAATTCCAATCCTTTCAGGGCGGCTTCCGGAGCAAAGAAGGAGTAATGGAATTCCATTTGCTCCTTTAAATTCATTTCGCTTAGGCTTATATCGACCTGCCCGGCTTCGATACGGGAAATATCTATTAAATCATTGATAATTGCCAGCATTCGTTTTCCACTTCGTTCTATAATCCCAACAAAGTGATGCATATCGTCCCCGCTTACTTCAGGTTCTTTGAGTAGCTGGGCAAAGCCCAAGATCCCATTCATAGGTGTTCTGATTTCATGGCTCATATTGGCGAGGAAGGCAGATTTCAAGCGATCGCTTTCTTCCGCTTTTTCTTTGGCATTTTTTAAAGCTTCCATACTTTGGATACGCTCAATAAATACGCCAATATTAAAGGCAATAAGTTCCAAAACCTCAAGATCTTTCTGAGTATAAGCATCGCTATTTTTATAATCCTGAATAGCAATTACCCCAAAGACTTCATTTAGTGATGCATTAAATAAAGGGGCTCCCATCCAAACAGGCGATGGTTCGCCAATAAGTTTTAAATCTTCATCCTGTTTGATTGTTTGCTCAAATTCATCAGTGATTAGCTGTCCTTTTCCTTTTCTCCGCACCAAATCGGTAAGGCTTCCATGCAGTTTCGCAGGCACCCCGCTCTCATAATCTTCGAGTTCATCGCGATGATATGGAAAAGAATACGCATCCAAATCTTTATGATAAAGAGCTACATAAAAGTTCTTTGATTCGAGAACTGTAGCAATTTGCTGATGCACATTTGCCAAAAAAGCATTCAAATCGGTATGGAGCAATGAGCCCCTAGATATGGCATACAACACACTTTGAATCCTTTCGAGACGTCTTCTGGTGGTAATATCCCGAGCAAGCATTATTATATGAGGCTCATTATTGAGTTCAATAACAGAAGCAGACAATAAGCCATTAACAGTAAATCCATTTTTTGTTCGAAAAGCAGCTTCCATATTTATAACAACGCCCTTATTTTTAAGAACCCTTATCAATTGGAGGCGTTCATTGTCATCTTCCCAAATTCCAAGTTCCTCAGCGGTTTTTCCAATAATATCTTCTTCTTCATATCCCATTACCTTAGTGTAGCCTGTATTAATGGTAGTAAACAAACCATCTCTTAATCTAGTAATGGAAATAGGATCGGGACTGGTTAAAAACGCCTTACGAAATTTCTCTTCACTTTGCTTTAAGAGTGCGTCATGGGCCATACGTTCTGAAATATCGCGTGTAAGAACCGACGCACCAATAACTTCCTTTGCGTGGTAAATTGGATTGATGCTTATTTCAAAAGAAGCATGCTGTCCGGTGGGCATTTCATATGTATCAATCTCTATAATTGACCGCCCTTGAAAAGCTTCATTATAGCGCCGGATCCATTTCTCTTTCTCTTTTTCCGAAACACATTCTGTTATATTCTGCCCCCGTTTTAGTTTATGCCCTGAATAAGCCACGAAATCCTCATAAAAGCGCGAGTTAAATGTTAACAAACGATATGTTTTATCAACAGCCCAAATATTTCCATCATAGCTTTCGATTACGGAATGCAGGTTGGCTTCATGTTCGGCAAGCTTCTGTTTGTCCCTTTCTTGTTCGGTGATATCGCTAATAATGCCGGCAAAAGCAATCACTTCCTGATCATCGAGTATTGGCATTCTTCTGATTTCATAAATCCGCTCATTATGCGATTCAATGGTCATCAAAGGGGTCTTTCTTTTCTGGATATCCCGATATATTTTCTCTATCCTTTTAGCATCTTCATAGGGCATCAAATCATAGTCGTTCAGACCAAGCAATTCATCAACACTTTTTCCATAGAATGCTGCATTAGAAGTATTTGTAAGAATATAAGTCAGGGAAACATCTTTCATAAAGAACAAATAGGGACTAGAATTAATAAATAGTTTAAAATTCCTATCGCTATCTTTTAAGGCTTTTTCTGTTTCCTTTCTGTCAGTAATATCAGAAACAGAGATAATACCTGCATTTTGCCCCTGAAACAGGATTGATGTCCCATTTAAAAGCACCCATTTCACCTTGCCCGATTTAGTAATAATTTTAAATTCATAACTCTTCGGGGCATTATTTGATGACTGACGCTGTTGACCATATAAACGCACTTTTTCCTGGTCTTCGGGATGCACAAAGCACCAAAAATCCATAGTAAGTAATTCCTCAGCAGTATATTCAGTAATTACTGAAGCAGCATGATTTGTATACACCCATTTATTGTTCTGAAAGATCATCACAGCAGCCGGAAGGGCTTCGGACAGATTTCGGAATTTTGCTTCACTCTCCAAGAGTTCTTTTTCGACTTTCTTTAAGACAGAAATATCTTTCACGAAAGAAAAAGAACCTTCAAGCTCTCCATCATCCCCCATTATTGTTGTTGCATTGGACAGAACATCAATATTTTTACCATCTTTTCTGCGGATCGCTATTTCATAGGTTCTATGCTTGCTGAATTCTATTTGTGAAGTTTGCTGCTTTATAATCGCTAAATTCTTTTCATCAAAAAAATCAAAAGGTTTTTTGCCAATTATTTCTTCCCGGCTATATCCGAGCATATCGCATAAAGCCTGATTCACTTCAATTGTCGTCCGATTTTTATCAAGCATCCAGAAACCTTCTGAAGTACTTTCAAGGAGCCTTTGGTATTTTTTCTCGGTGGCATGCCGGGCTTCTTCATTTTTTTTCAGGAAACTCAGATCCCTAATCGATGTAACTCGAATATCCTTACCCTCAAATAGCATTTGCTTCGCCTGAATTTCAGCCGGAAAAACTGTTCCATCCTTGCGCAATGCCATTACTTCATATGGTTCAAGCGATTTTTTTTGCATCATTTCCTTTACAAGAGGACGATCTTTTGGCGTAATCCATTCACTGCCGTGCCTGCCAATAGCTTCCGACAAACTATATCCAAACAGTTCCCCTGCAGCATCATTCTGATCGATACAAATACCCTCTTCAGAAAGAAAAACAGCTTCAAAAGCGGCTTCAGAAAAACAACGATTTCTGGCTTCAGAATCGATTAAGTATTGCCTAAGCTGCTTTTGTTCCGTAACATCCTGAAATACACAATAGGTTTGAAGACTCCCCTCATCTTTATTTGAATTTACACAGCCATCGAAGCGTACATCAAGATAATATCCCATTTTATGACGGAGGCGAAATTCCATTCCATGCACCTCTCCCTCTTTTTTAAATTCAGAAAAAGCATTTATAAATTTGGTCTCAAAACCTTTATGAAGGAATTCCTTAAAATTTTTACCAATAACCTCTTCTTTTGTATAGGCTGTAAGCCTTAACCATTCGTCATTTACATCGATAAAATTGCCATGAGTATCTAATGATTGGAATGGCAGTGGTGCATTTTTAAAAAGAGCATCATATTTAAAAAGGGTCTTGTTCAATTCAATGTTCAGGTCGTACTTTCGCAGCAATTCCTTGATTTTAAACGATATTTCTGCTGGACTTGTCAATTTTATGAAGTAATCAACAAATTCGAATAGGCCCAATTCTTCCTGTACGGATTCAAAATCATCACATAAAATAAGTACAGGCACTTTTAGATATTCCTTTGGCAGGCTTATACCGGCTTCTTTGATAAGTAATAGCGGGAGCTGCAGGGGCAAATCCTTCGCCAAAGGAAAGAATTGCACCTCTGCACCTAAATCTCTGAGTGCTTGCTCACATAAACGATGATCATCCTTGCTAATATTAAGTGTGTATATAAATCGATCTTTTTGTGCAACTTGAGTTTTTTGTATAGTCATCTCGATCTGGTCTTAAGGGGTAAATATAAGGATTTTTTCAAGAAAAACAGAATCTCAGCGAACAGAATTTCTTCCACCATTGCTCAATATTTCTGAAAATAAGAAAGATGTATAATACAGAATTTCAATCAACAAACGCCTATTTATCTTGCTCTAATTTATATCGAGCACTTCGATATGTATTTCACTACTTCTTCCCCGATCGTCGGTACACACAATTTTTAATGTACCTTTCGATGGGGAGAAAAACAGGCTTTCTTTCTTTTCCACCGATCCAACAAACTCATTATCAACAAACCAAAAGACTTTATGCACATCAGCAGCGGCATTGCACATTAGTGCTATTTTTTGGCTTGCATCGGGAAGAATATAACGCATACGGTCTTGAGGGCTTATTATTTGTGGTTTATTTCCGTCAGAAATTCTGCTGCATAAAGAGTTATGCGGAGGAACCTTGGCTATAATCATGCCCTGATCCTCATAAAAACGAATCAATTCCGCATCCGGATTTGGATACCATTTTTGCTTATAGCCTCTTTCGGGTAAGCACCAGGAACAATAGCTCATCGTTTCCTCCTCATCCACAAACACAGCTTTTTGTACGTCACAAACATGCATATCGGATACTGTTGGAATATACATATCCATAACTAAATGATCACAATGCTCTGTTGGCAAGAGTCCGGATTCCTCACACAACATTCGATATGATAATGTTTTAGGTGCAGCAAACCAGTTCGCCTTTTGATTATTATCTATTGCATTAAAAATGGAAAACAATAAAGGCGATGCAAAATTTGCACCATTGAGTGTGGCAATACTACTGCCTTTAAAATCGCCAATCCAGACTCCAATGGTATAATTTTTATTGTAGCCAATGCTCCAGGCATCATGGCGACCAAATGAGGTACCTGTTTTCCAAGCTATTGGAGGTAAATTTGATGTGTTTCTATAGGCTGTGGGCAGATCCGGGCGATCGTGTTGGGTAAGTATATCCGTTATCATATATGCCGCCGCTGCACTCAATATGCTATCAGCTGTCTCTTCGGTCTGATGTCGCAATAATCCCAATGGAATAAGCTTACCTTCATTGGCCAAAACGCTATATAACTGAACCAACTCCATCAGGGTGGTTCCGCATCCGCCGAGAATCACAGAAAGCCCTAATTTATTTTTATCCGCATAAATACGACTGCATTTCGCTTTATTTAATGCTTCCAAAAAATCGTTCAAACCATAATCCCTTAATAAGCGCACTGCGGGTACATTTAAAGACTGCGCTAATGCCTCTGCTGCAGGAATCATTCCCCTGTATTTATGATCGTAGTTTTCCGGCGACCAAGCCCCTAATTCCAATGGCAAATCCATAATTTTGCGCAAAGGAGTAATCATACCCTTATCCATACACAAGCCGTACAAAAATGGCTTGAGCGTACTTCCCGGCGAACGAACAGCGATTGCCCCATCTACTTCACCCTGATGAGCAGCATCATAAAAATCCACAGAACCCTGATATGCAATGATTTCATGCGACCGATTATCTAAAACAACAACTGCCGAATTTACAGGGCCATACAATCTGTAACGCCCAATATGGCTCTGCATCATCGAAGAAACTGCATACTGAACATTCATATCAATCGCACTATAAAGCTCCGTTTTATTAGGAAATTTGCCACGCAAATAGCGCGCAAAATGAGGAATTTCATTGGGTCTGCTCCTACGTTTTGCCGGTAAAGGCTCGCTATCTTCCATCTCCTGACGGCTAATAATACCATCAGAATACAAACGATGAAGCCATTGATTTCGTTTTGCTAATAAGGCTTTAGGATTTTCAAAGCGAAAAGCATTGGGTTGATTTGGGATGAGCATCAGGCTGGTAAGCTGACCCGTACTCAAATTTTGCGGCAAACAGCCATAATAAAACCATGACGCAGTTTTTACACCTTCAATATTTCCACCATAGGGTAGGTGGTTCAAATAGAGATTGATAATTTCCTCTTTGCTGTAATGCAGCTCCAACTGGAGGGCATGCCACATTTCCTTGATTTTATTCGTATAATTTCTGGGTGCCGGCTCCAGCATTCGCGCCAATTGCATCGTTATAGTACTTGCCCCTGAAGTGATTTCTCCTGAAATAATATTTCCGCTCAAAGCACGCAATACGGCAAAAGGGTTTATACCGGGATGGTAATAAAAATACCGATCTTCCTTATAAAGCAACATCTTTTTTAACTGAGGGCTGATGTCGGAAGAATGCGCCGGAAAACGCCATCGATCCTCCTCATTCAGATCCGCATAAATAATCCTGCCGCTTTGGTCATAAATCAAATGGGAAAAACGCTCGGGCACCTGAAAGGGCGCAAAAACATCAGAAACAAGAAGAAGAAGTACAAAACAGGCAAAAATGCCGCTTGCGTATATATAAAAGCCAAATATCTTTCCAAAAACCTTCTTCATTATGCCTACGAATGTATGAAAATCTTCTTTGAAACAGACATCCACTTCAGATGAAAAGCTCAATGCCATTTTCAAATAAGCCGGAAGCACTTTCAGAATCAAAGCTCTATCCAATGCAAATTTTCTATATTTGCAGATTGTTTTAAAAGCATTGTTTTTCACAATTGAACGAACGATTTTTTTGAGCGAAAAATTTTTCCGGAATATCCTCAGAGGTTTTTCCTTTGAAAACGAAAAGGATCATGAAAATATTCACGCAATAAATAAAATCTTAAAAGCCATTAAACAAGACTTTCATATATGACCACATACCAATTAACCGCACTAAAACGCCTGATGTGGGTCATTCTGTTTTATACCTTTTTCAGAATGCTTTTTCTGGCATTCAACACATCCATATTTTTAGATAATGCTCCAAATGATTGGGGTCATATCGCGGCAGCTTTTCTGTTTGGTTTGCGTTTTGATGTTTCCATAGCACTGTATCTAAACAGCCTGTTTTTATTGCTCAGCTTTCTCCCTCTGCCCCTGCAAAACTTTCGTGTTTTCAGATATTTAAGCAATATATGCTTTTGGATTCCGAATATTCTGGCTTTTACTGCAAACCAGATGGATATGGTGTATTTTCGTTTTACGGGCAAGCGGGCTACCGCCGATATCTTCGATTTTGTTGCACAAGGCGGAGGTTTTACAGATCTCTTTGGCCAATTTTTGCACGATTTTTGGCCGGAAATGAGTACCACCTTAGCTATGCTTCTCCTTTTTATATGGGCTGTGAAGCATTATGCGGCCTGGCCAAAAAGCCATATTATTTTTCGTTTCAGACAGTTTGTGTTGTCTTTTGTCGTTTTCTTGGTTTTTATTGCGGTTTGGGGCATTGGAGCCCGTGGTGGTTTGCAATTAAAACCCATTAATATAATTGATGCTGTGAAGGTCGCTCCGGCGAAATACACAGCTTTGGTGATTAATACGCCTTTTAGTATTGGCAAAACGATTGGCAGATCTACTTTAAAACCACAAAACACTTATAGTGAAGATATTCTGGAAGATATCTATTCACCACTTCATCATCCGGAACAAAATACACAAAGGAACGACAGTCTTAATGTATTGATTATCATTGTTGAAAGCCTTTCTTCAGAATATTGTGGTTTTATGAACCCGACAGCAAACAATCCGTCGTTTACACCATTTTTGGATTCCTTAAGCAAGGCATGCATGAGTTTCAGGGGATTTGCCAATGGAAAACGCTCCATTGAAGGCATTCCTGCTATTCTTGCTTCACTCCCATCCCTGATGCATCAAGAATTTATCACTTCACCATATGCAGCCAACCGCATCGAAGGACTTGGCAGCCTTTTGGCGAAAGAAGGCTATCATACGGCATTTTTTCACGGCGGCAAAAATGGCACAATGGGCTTTGAATCCTTTGCTTCTGCTGCCGGTTTTCAAGAATATTACGGCTTGGATCAATATCCTGATTTAAAAGATTTTGATGGAAAATGGGGCATTTTTGACGAGCCCTATTTGCAATATGTCGCAACAAAACTTTCCGAATTCCCGGAGCCTTTTCTTGCTTCTGTTTTTACACTTTCATCCCACCATCCATACACAATTCCTGAACAATATAAAGGGCGTTTTCCAAAAGGAAACTTAAAAATCCTAGAATCCATTGCCTATACCGACTTTGCCTTAAGCAAGTTTTTTGAACAGATCTCCAAAGAAAAATGGTTTCAAAACAGCTTGATTGTTCTTACTGCCGACCATACATCAAAATCAGAACATCCTTATTATCAAAATCGTACAGGCATGTATGAAATTCCAATATTATTTTATATGCCCAATGGAACATTGCCTAAGGGCAGACAGAAAGGCATCGCACAACAGAGCGATATCCATCCAACAATTTTATCCTTAGCAGGATATCCCAATCCTTATATTGCCTTCGGGCAAAGCCTTCCCAATAAGAATGGAATGGCCATTAATTTCCTGAATGAAAGCTATCAAATTATTCAAGACAGTTTGGTGGGCATTTCAGACGGAAATCACATCATAAGTCTCTTTAACCGAAAAAAGGACAGCATGATGCAACACAATATCCTTGCGGAAAAGCAAAAAAATGCGAAACAACTGGACAGTTTACTAAAAGCGATCATACAGCAGTACAACAACCGCATGATCAACAATAAAATACATTATCAAAATGAATATTAAAACCCGAATATATTTCATTGTGAATCCAATAAGCGGCATAAAAAACCGCTACCGCGATCAATTTAAAAATATTGTTAAGAACAGCCTGAGTGCTGAAAAATTCGAAACCAAAATAAAATACACCAAAGAGGCCGAACACGCCACCAAGCTCGCACAAAAAGCTGTAGAGGAACAATATGATATTGTTGTAGCTGTAGGTGGTGATGGTACTATTAATGAAATTGCCCGTGTACTCATGAATACGCAAACCACATTGGGCATTATTCCGGCAGGTTCTGGAAACGGATTGGCGAGATATATGAAACTGCCTTTAGATCCGATGAAGGCATTGCGCATTATTGACCAGCAAAAAATCAAAAAAATCGATGCATTTATGGTGAATGATCATTTTGCCATAAGTATTGCCGGTGTAGGTTTTGATGCTGAAGTAGCGGTTGAGTATGCTAAAAACAAAGGACGGGGCTTTAAAACCTATGTAAATGCCGCGTTAAAACAATATTTTGGATACAAGCCCAAAGAATATATTATGTATCTCGATGATAAAAAAATAGAAACAAAAGCATTTTTTATCAGTTTTGCCAATAGCGACCAATTTGGATATGGCGCTGCTGTTGCTCCGGGTGCAAAAATTTCTGATGGAAAACTGGATGTGGTCGTGGTAAAAAAACTCCCTGTATGGAGCGCACCGCTAACTGCCGTTAAATTATTAAACGGCAATTTTCATAAATCCCGTTTTGTAGAAAACTATAGGGCGAAAAGAATAAAATTAATCCGTTCCAATCCAGGACCGGTGAACATTGATGGCGAAGCTATCGAAGAAAAAGAAGTCCTGAATATAAAAACTTACAAAAAGGCCATTAACCTGATTGTACCATAAGAAAACAACCATGGAATTTACTGAAGAACCAGAAGAAGTACAAGATATGATACGACATATGCCTCGGAATATTCGCATCATTGAGGATCAGATTGATGTAAATGTGCAGCAAGAGTATCTGAAACTAGCCGTAGAATTAAAAGATGAGCGTATCGATGAAGATCAGGCAATGGAAATGCTCCCAAACCTTTATGATGATGAGGCAGATATTGAATTAAAGAAAAAAACAATAGTGCAACTCGCACAATCTTCCGGAGTGAAAAGCTTTCGGGAACTCGAAAAATTTAAAGAGATCGCAGACGAGGATATTTCAGAATTTGCACGTTTTGGCGTTCATATTGCCAGAGCCATGCTCGAAAGCTCTTTAAGCGACGACAATATTGGTTTCGTGAGTAGTGGATTGGGAGGAAAAGGACATCTTTTACGCTATTTCGTATGCATTTTTAATGTTGAAGAAAAAACAGCATTTAGTCCACCGCAGAAAAAAATCATTAGAAAAGAGCTGGAACTCGCCATTATTAAAGACGATGGAGAACTCGAAAAACTAAATTTTAAAGGGGAATATGCCGCTTTTCATCTCTTACTGCCTATTCAAAATGATTTTAATACCCTAATAAGAAACACCTTAGATGAAATAAACCAATTTGGCGATTTTCTTTTTGAAGGTTTTTTTGCTACCAATGTGCAAATACCCGAGCATCGCGAAATCGCTAGTGTTATCCGAGAAATTAGGGCTAAAGACAAACAAGAAGATCAAGAGGAGTATTAATGGGTATTGTATTTGCTTTCACGGACCACCCCGAGCTGGGCTGGATGATTGTGCCTTATACGTTTGAATATGAAAACAATCGTATTGTTCTGGGTCAGCGTATTTTCGAACTTGAAGAAGCAAAAAAAAGCAGTTTTTTGAATAATGCCGTTCGCAAAGCTTTGGCTTATTCTTTCGAGCTTACAGAGCAAAAAATCCTGCAAAGGCTGACACTTGGCAAAGAAATTCCTGCGAAAACCTATTATCAAAAACATTTTAATGATGCTGCAAAAAAAAGAGCGCGTCAAATCCTCGATGAAGGCATAAAAAAGGTCGTTCTTGAAGCAGCAAATGGACCTGCTTTGTTTTTTATTTTTGACCGCTCAAAATGTTTTCATCCGGAGGATCATATTGAAATCAATCGCGAGCAAGCCGAAACCGTCTTCAATTTTAAAAAAACAGAGGAAGGCACAGAATACCATCTCAGCATTCAGAGCGCAGATAAAAACATACGTCTGCAACAGCACGACAACATCATTATTGGCGAATCGCCCTGCCTTTTGATCAGCAACAATCGCATGTATCATTTTAGTGATGATGTGGATGCCAATAAATTACGCCCGTTTTTTGAAAAAAGCTGCATCAGGGTAGCCCGAAAAAACGAAAAAATGTATTTCGAGAAATTTATCCTGAAAAGCCTAAAAAAACATCCGGTGCATATTGAGGGCTTTGATGTGATTGAAATAAAAAAACCTGCAAAAGCCCTGCTGAGCCTCGAAAACACAATGAAAGGCATTGGGCTTGTCCTTAGTTTCCATTATACCGATCAAAAGATTTTCCACTCGATGCCACAGAAAGAGTTGATCCGCCTGAATATTGATGGTGATAAATACTCATTTACACGGATAAAAAGGGATTTTGAGGCAGAAAAGAAGCTTATTTCCAGATTATCCCATAAAGGCCTCCATTTTGATATTTCAGATAATTCTTTCCAACTAAACCGCAATAATTCAGCAGATTACTACATCCAATGGCTGAATCAAAACGCTTCTCTTTTCACGAAGCCGAATCTAAAATACGAGATTAATCTGGATGAAAAGTACTATGTTGGACAGCCGCACATCTCTCAAAAAATAAGTCGAAAAACTGACTGGTTTGATATCCATATTATTATTGTTTTGGACGATCAAACATCCTTCCCATTTTATAAGTTGCGCAATCATATTATTCAGGAAAATCCTAGATATAAATTAGCCGATGGAAGGATTTTCCTAATCCCTATAGAGTGGATGGAAAAATACCGAGATTTAATGCTGCATAGCCGAGTAAAAAAAGATCACTTTGAGCTTTCAGAATTTCATTTCAGCATTATTGACCAATTGAAGCATGAAGACCATGTTCATAAACTGACTTTTGAACCACCCGACGAATTTCTCAAAATTAGTCCGCCCGAAAATCTTCAGGCTACTTTGCGCTCTTATCAAATAGATGGTTTTCGTTGGTTTGAATGGCTGCGTTCCACAGGTTTTGGCGGTTGTTTGGCCGATGATATGGGGCTGGGAAAAACAATTCAGACACTTGCCTGCCTTTTGAATTTCAAGAACCAAAGGCCAATTACGAATAAACAAGAGCCAATAAGCCCAAAACCGCCACAACAACAACTCGATCTGTTCAGCGTGGTTCAGGAGGAAGATAGTGCTGCACAAACAGATGAACCCTTCACCAGTCTGATTATTGCGCCGGCATCACTCATCCATAACTGGCTTCATGAAATCAAGCGGTTTACACCAACTTTAAGCACTTATGTCTATACTGGTAGTCAACGCATTAAAGATTTAAATCACTTAAGCCAATTCGATATTGTGCTCAGCACCTACGGCACAACAAGAAATGATATTGACCTGCTTCAAAATTTCCTGTTTAATTATATCATTCTGGATGAAAGTCAAAATATTAAAAACCCAGGATCAAAAATTTACAAGGCAGTTACTTCCCTAAGTTCCAAACATAAACTTACATTAACCGGAACACCCATCGAAAACAGTATACGCGATTTATGGGCACAGCTAAATTTTCTGAACAACGGGATTTTAGGCTCACAAAACTTCTTTCAGCAAAATTATGTAATACCTATTGAGAAACAGCGCGATGAAATAAAAGAGCAACAACTGCAAGGAGTTATCAGGCCTTTCGTCCTTCGGCGCACAAAACAGCAAGTAGCACCCGAACTGCCGGATTTGACTCAGGAAATCATTCATTGCGATATGACCGAGAGCCAGCAGGAAATCTATGAGCGTGAAAAATCAAAAGTGCGTAATTTCCTGATGGATGAATTTGCAAAACATTCCCCTAAAGCTTTTTCAATGAATGTTTTACAGGGAATCAGTATCTTAAGGCAACTCTCGAACCATCCCTTAATGGTGGATGATGCGTATAACGGGAAATCAGGGAAAATGAAGACCGTGATGGGGATGCTGCGAAATATCGTGCAAGAAGGACATAAAGTACTGATGTTTAGTACATACGTTAAACACCTTCGCCTATATGAACAAAAACTTCAGGAAGAAAAAATCGATTATGAAATCCTGACTGGGCAAAGCCAAAATCGAAAAAAGATAGTTGAGCATTTTAAGCAGGATGAAGCATGTAAGGTTTTTCTGATCAGCCTGAAAGCAGGTGGAGTTGGTTTAAACCTTCAGGAAGCTGATTATGTTTTTATTCTGGATCCTTGGTGGAATCCGGCTTCTGAAGAGCAGGCGCTGAGCAGGACACACCGCATTGGGCAAGGCAGTAAGGTATTTGTGTACCGTTTCTTAACAAAAGACAGTATTGAAGAAAAAATCGCCCGTTTACAAGCCAAAAAAACGAAACTCACCCACCTCATCCAAACCCGCAAAGGCTTAGAAGAATTATTGGACGATCAGAAATAAATACTAAAACGCTGTCGCGGATTTGCAATCCGTGCCTCCAAACAACCAATCGCTGGCGCGGATTTGTAATCCGTGCCTCCAAACTCCCTCCTACCGCTGGCGCGGATTTGCAATCCGTGCCCAAAACTCCCAACACCGCTGGCGCGGATTTGTAATCCGTGCCTCCAAACTCCCAGCAACAAAACCCAAATATTCGCAATAATAAAATCAAATTCATTAATTTAGCGAGGTTTTCTTGTATTAACAGCTTTCCCGATTTCTTATATGAAATTAAAAACTGATATTATTTCTAACAACAACAAAAAATATTATGAGCAGAAAATACAAATTTCATAATCCAAATGGAATATATTTTATAAGCTTTGCTGTGCGGGATTGGATTGAAGTCTTTATTCACGAAGACTATAAAGAAATTATAGTAGAGAACCTTGCGTTTTGCCAAAAAAACAAAGGGCTTGAAATATTTGCATGGTGCATAATGACCAACCATGTACATTTATTAATAAGGGCAAAAGAGGAAGCATTGTTGCAAAATATTCTTCGTGATTTTAAAAAATTTTCAAGCAAAGCAATTACTAATGCTATCCAAAATAGTAATGATGAAAAAAATATAAAAGTACTATTGCCTCATTTTATCACACCTGACGGATATAGGTTCTGGCATGCAGATAATCATCCTATTGAAGTATGGAGCAATGCTGTCATCAAACAAAAAATCAATTATATACATCAAAACCCCGTTAAAAAAGGACTTGTTCTCATGCCTGAACATTACCTATATAGCAGTGCTGTAGATTATGCCGGCAAAAAGGGACTTTTGGATATTATTCTAATATAAAGATACAACCGCTGCCGCGGATTTATAATCCGTGCCTCCCAACGCTGGCGCGGATTTATAATCCGTGCCTCCAAACTCCCTCCTACCGCTGCCGCGGATTTGCAATCCGTGCACCCAAACTCCCCATAATAAAATCAATTATTATCCATAATAAAATCAAATTCGTTAATTTAGCGATGGTAATTTTTCCGTAATTAAAAAAAACATGAAATACACTTCCGTTTTATTCGTCAGTCTGCTTATCTTCATAAGTTCCGCCTTTGCTCAGCATGAGGATGGAGCCAAATATTGCGCCCACTCAAAAGCAATGCACAACAATAATACAAGCACCTTTAAAGCAATAAATATCGGTGCCAATCACAGTTTTGATGTGCTCCATTACCATCTGCAAGCAAATCTAATTCATTGCTTTGAAGCACCTTTTCCCAATAATTTTAATGCACGCCTCGATCTTGTTTTTAAAGCCGACAGCAATCTGAATAGCATCACATTAAATGCTGATTGGGAATCCTTGGAGATCAAAGAGATAAGCGCTCCTGCCCTTTCGTTTATCCATCAGGATGATGATCTGCTGACCATTCTTTTTGAAGAAAGCATATCAGCAGGAGACAGTGTGGAAATCAGCATATTCTATAAACATAGAGAAATAGACGACAATGCTTTTTATGCCAGCGATGAATTTGTGTTTACAGACAACGAACCCCAGCGTGCGCATCGTTGGTTTCCATGTTGGGACCAACCCAACGATAAAGCCACATGGGAGCTGACAGCAATTGTACCTGACGATGTTCTTTTGGGCAGCAACGGCAGTCTGATTGATTCGCTGCATTATGGTGACAGCATCCAATACCACTGGAAAAGCATACACCCCTTGCCAACCTACCTTGCTGTAATTTCTGCACGAAAAAACTGGAATCTGGATATCATAGATTGGGAAAAACCCGATGGAACAGGAAGTATTCCAATACGTTACTACTTTAATGAAGGCGAAGATCCGAGTTTTATCCAAGGCATTTATCCCGAGATGAGTAATTTTTTCTCCGAATTATTTGGTATCTATCCCTTTGAAAAAAATGGATTTGCTACTTTAAACAGTAAATTTCCATGGGGCGGAATGGAGAACCAAACACTTACCAGCCTTTGTCCAAATTGCTGGTTTGAGAGCCTTGTGGCACACGAATTTGCGCATCAATGGTTTGGCGATCTAATTACCTGTGCCTCTTGGGCAGATTTATGGTTGAATGAAGGCTTTGCAACCTATACCGAAGCTTTATGGAAAGAGCATACGAATGGTTATGAAGCCTATGAAAGCCTGATGCTCAGTAGAAAAACCAATTATATGAGCGGCAATCCCGGCTGGCCTATTTCCAAAACTTTTTGGGCTTCCACACCTCCACCGCAAAGCGTTTTGTTTAATTATGCCATCACTTATGCGAAAAGTTCTTGCGTGCTCTATATGCTGCGCAAGCAAATGGGCGATGAAACATTCTTTGCTTTTGTAAAAAGCTATGCTACAGATGATGATTATCGTTTTAAAGCCATTACTACCGAAGAATTTGTTGAAAAAGTAAATGCCTTTACAGGCGATGATTATTGGTGGTTTTTCAGTCAATGGATTTATCTGCCCAACCATCCACTTTATCAAAATATTTTCTATATCACAGCCAAGGAAAACAATATTTGGAATGTACATTTCACAACGCATCAGGATCAGGAAACCGATTTCTTTGCACTACCAATAGAACTAAATTTCATCGGCCCGGAGATTGATACGACTATACTGATTTACAATGAATACGATATGCAGGAATTCGATTTTAATTTTCCGACAGAAATTACTGATATCCAATTCGATCCTGATAATAAAATCTTCCTAAAAGAAGTACAAACGATTGTGGGCATGGAAGAACACCAACAAAGTTTTGACGTTCAAATACTTCCAAACCCTGCGAATGAAAAAGCCGTGATTGAATTGCTTCTAAGCAGAAATGAGCGATTAAATATCAGTTTATCAAGCATTAACGGAACTATTCGCATAAATAAAGACTATGGCTTTTTGAATGCCGGCGTACATCATTTAACACTTGATACCGAAGATATTCCTGCCGGTTTTTACATTATTTCGGTCGAAAGCCCTACATTTGTGCACACAAATAAACTATTTATCGTTCATTAATAAACAAACCCATGACAAACAAAAAGAGCCTCCTAACCGCCTTGCTTCTTCTGCTCTGCGCTGGGATTTTTGCACAAGAAGGCAGCATCAGCAAAGATATGCTGAACAGCTTCCGTACTGATTTCGAAAATAAAGGAAACACAAAAGCACTTCAAAATGCCGTTACCGGAAATAATATCCAGAAGCTGGCAGTAAATTATGATCATCCCGAACGCCCGGACACCTATTTCTCGAATCGTGTGAAAACAAAAGGCATTACCAACCAAAAAAGCTCAGGGCGTTGCTGGCTCTTTGCAAGCCTAAACGTGATGCGCCCCAAGGTGATTGAAAAGTACAGCTTAAAGGATTTTGAGTTCTCTCAAAACTATAGCTTCTTTTACGATCAACTCGAGAAAGCAAACCTTTTCCTTCAGGAAATTATTGTACATCGCGACAAAGTTATGGACGACCGCACTGTTGAATGGCTGTTTAAACATCCTATTCAGGACGGTGGTGTTTGGAACGGCTTTGTGAATGTTGTTGAAAAATACGGTTTGGTCCCAGCAGAAGTAATGCCCGAAACATTCCAGAGCGAAAACACACGCATGATCCAGAAACTGCTAAGCCGCAAACTACGTGAATATGGCCTTGAGCTTCGTGCAATGGCGGCAGAAGGAAAAAAAGCCAAAGCATTAGAAACACGCAAAACTGAAATGCTGAGCGAGGTTTATCGCATTTTGGCCATCAGCCTGGGAGAACCACCACAAACATTTAGTTGGCGTTATGAAGATACCGAAGGCGTCATCAGCGAAAGCAAAGAATATACACCCATGAGCTTTTATAAAGAAGCAGTTGGCCTCGATCTGAGGGATTATGTACTGATGATGAATGATCCAAGCCGCCCATTGAACAAAACTTTTGAAATTGAATACGACCGTAATGTGCATGAAGGCATCAACTGGATTTATGTTAACCTCAGCAATGAGATCATTAAAGAAGCCGCAAAAAAATCCATTCTCGCCAACGAAGCCATGTATTTTTCTTGCGATGTGGGCAAACAGCTCAATCGCGATAAAGGCATACTTGATGTCAATTATTATGATTATGGCGACATCTTTGATATTGACTTTACTATGGACAAAAAAGAACGTGTTCAAACATTTGAAAGCGGTTCATCGCACGGCATGACACTTGTGGCTGTTGACCTCGACAAAGAAGGCAATATCAAAAAATGGCTACTCGAAAACAGCTGGGGACAAAGTGGTTTTAATGGCCATCTGATTATGACAGACAAATGGTTCGACGAATATATGTTCCGCGTTGTTGTTCACAAAAAATTTGTTCCTGAAAATGTATTGAAGATGATGCAGGAAGAGCCTACCATGCTTCCACCATGGGATCCGATGTTTGCTCCTGAAAACTAATTTGACATCAAATAGAGTCATAGCATTTCTAAAGATTCTATCCGTATTTAAAATGAAAATCCGCAAATATTAGTATTTGCGGATTTTTTTATTGATGGCAGCAAATAAAACAGAATCCTACCCGTTTTTTAAGCGAAGATCAAAAATAGCAAGCGGCATCTATGAAAAAACGACACCCACTACTCCTACTCCTATTCATTTTGATAAGCACATTTGTTTTTGGAACAAAAAACAATACATCAAACAATAAAGCAATAAAATCACCATCCCCTTCAATAGTTCCATCCACTATTTCGGGCAGTGCCCCCGCGAAGCTCCCGGATAGTTTGCGCAAATGGAATATACACGGCATCGGGCAACTGAACTTTAACCAAACAACATTTTCGCATTGGTCAGAAGGCGGCGAAAGCTCTTTGGCGGGCACATCATTTCTGGATTTTTATGCAGGAGTGAACCGCAAAAAACTCAGATTTGAGCATTATGCTAAACTGGCATTTGGCCTGCAATATTCTGAATACGATAAATTTAGAAAAACAGACGATAAAATAGATATTGGTACTAGTCTAGGTTTGCTGGCCATAAAAAATTGGTTTTATACCACAAATGCCAGTCTGAAAACACAATTTGCCAATGGCTATAAATATCCGAACGACTCTACCATTGTTTCCACCTTTTTTGCGCCCGCATACCTCAGCGTTTCTGCCGGAATGCAATACAACCTCAATGAAAAATTTAGTCTGTTTTTATCTCCGGCATCAGGAAAGTTCACCTTTGTTTTAAATCAGGAACTAGCCAATAAAGGCGCCTTTGGTGTAAAACCTGCAACATACCTCAACGACACAAGCGATATTATTGTTGAAGCAGGAAAACGCCTCAAGCCGGAATTTGGCATGAACCTCAAAGTACAATTGAAAACAAAAATCTGGAAAAATGTACTGCTCGATACCAAGCTTGAATTATTCAATAATTACCTCGATTACGACAAAAGTAACCGATGGAATGTTGATGTAAACTGGGAAACGCTGCTGAACCTGACCATCAATGAATATTTAAGCACAAACATACGCCTTCATCTCATTTACGATCATAATGTGATGATTAAGGAATATGAAATTGTTGATAACGAAAAAATTGCAATAGGAGAAGCGCCCCATTTGCAATTTAAAGAGAGCTTTGGGATTGGTTTGGCCTGGAAATTTGGAAAAGGGAATTAATTCGTGCTTGTTTCGGGACAGGTATTAATTCGTTTCATTTTTTTGAAATATATTTTTTGAATCTCAATCCAAGGCCCTCGAGCGGAGTCGAGAGACCGCTCAGGGATCTTGGATTGTGTTTAAAAAACTAAATCTGAGGTCCTCGAGCGGAGTCGAGAGGCCACCATTAAAAAAAATCAAAAAACGAAAAAGCCGTCGGTAGTATAAAGATACTATCGACGGCTTTTTTAACCTTTTTCTTTTATGGTTTAGTTCATCACATTATTGTAGACGCCGTCCTTGGCATCATGGCAGAATTCAACTGCCTTGGAATAGTTTAAAATGTTTTGGATGCAACTGTTTCCCGGACGGATTTCATCAGTCTTTTCCGGAATGGCTGTTGAAAGCTCACTCCAGACCTGATCAAACCAATAAAAGAAATCGGTAGACAAAGGAGTAATTGTTTTCTTCATAGGCAAGCGCTATATTGTTAATGGGTTACAGAGAAGAAACGCCCCCAATGAAAAAATATTTTGCCAGTTCGGAATATTTTTATTATATCCGCAACAATCACATATCAAAACAATTATAAACTACTTAGGTTGTGAGGATTACATTTTTATCAGCAATTAATTTCCTGAGATTGATTAAAGCATAGCGCATCCTTCCCAAAGCTGTATTGATGCTTACATCGGTTTGTTCGGCAATATCCTTAAAACTCATTTCAGAATAATGCCTCATCATCAGCACTTGCTTTTGTTCCGGTGGCAAAAATTCGATCAGCTTACGCACATCCTGATAGATTTGTTCCATCACCAAACGTTCTTCCACAGAAGGATCGGTAAAACTGATGGTATCAAAAATATCAAAATCCTCACCGGTTTCGAGGGTCGGCATACGTTTCGATTTCCTGAAGAAATCAATAATCAGGTTATGGGCGATACGCATCACCCACTGAATAAACTTACCTTCTTCTTTATACGCACCCGAACGGATGGTATTCACGACTTTAATAAATGCGTCCTGAAAAATATCATCAGCTTCATCCTTGTCTTTTACGACCATTAGGATGTATGCATAAACTTTATTCTTGTGTCGGTGGATAAGGGTCTCAAGACTTGCTTCATCGCCGCCAAGATATTTACTAATCAGTTCACGATCATTGAGCTCATTTGCTTTCATGTTCGCCTCCTATTTTTTTGTTAAACTTATGAACTTATAGTAAATATGCTTTCGATAAAGACCCTCCAAATTTGATGAAACAATAAAAAATAATTCCTTAAAAACCTGTATCTTACTTGAAATACCATGCAAACATAGAATATTTCATCGAATTATGCAAAAATAAATTCATAATTTTGACACCCTTTCAACATTTTTAAGCAAATCTGATGACAAAAATATCTCTAAATAGCCTTGATCCCCGACATCATATCTTAATAAAAGGTGCGCGTTTGCACAATTTAAAAAATATTGATGTTGCCATACCACGCAATAGTCTTTGTGTCATCACAGGCTTATCGGGCTCGGGCAAATCCTCCCTGGCATTCGATACTTTATACGCTGAAGGCCAAAGACGTTATGTCGAAAGCCTGAGTTCTTATGCGCGTCAGTTTTTAGGAAAACTCAATAAACCTGAGGTGGAATACATCAAAGGAATCAGCCCGGCGGTTGCTATCGAACAAAAGGTGAATACACGCAATCCTCGCAGTACTGTGGGCACTTCTACAGAAATCTATGAATACCTAAAACTGCTTTATGCTCGTATTGGCAGAACTATTTCCCCAGTTTCGGGAGAGATTGTAAAGCGCGACCGCGTAAGCGATATCGTAGATTTTATAAGCAATATGCCCGAAGGAAGTCGTGTGCAAATATTCGCCCCATTCCCATTTGATGGTCAGAGGAGCATCGAAGAACAACTGAATGTGCTGATCCAGCAGGGATACACGCGCGCCCGTTATCAAAATGAGAACATCAGACTGGATGATAGCGCACTGCCAAAAAAGGCCGAAAAAATGGATCTCTTGATCGATCGGCTTGTTGTGGAAACCGGAGAAAAACAGTCCGGTCGTATGGCAGACTCGGTACAAATTGCCCTACATGAAGGAAAAGGATACTGCTTTGTTGAATATGAAGTGGAAGGAAAATGGGAGCAAAAACACTTCTCCAGCCGCTTCGAACTCGATGGAATAAGCTTTGAAGAGCCATCACCCAACCTTTTTACTTTTAATAATCCTTATGGCGCCTGCAAAAGCTGCGAAGGTTTTGGTACTGTGATTGGTATCGACCCCGATCAGGTTATCCCGGACAAAAGCCTTTCTGTATATGAAGAGGCTGTTGCTTGCTGGAAAGGCGAAAAAATGAGCGAATGGAAAGACAGCTTTATCCGTAAAGCAGTTTCCTACGATTTTCCTGTACACAGGCCATATTACGACCTCAGCGCCAAGCAAAAGCAATTACTTTGGGAAGGAAAAGGAAGCCTCGAAGGCATCAATGCCTTTTTTAAAATGCTCGAAGAAAATACCTATAAAATCCAATATCGTGTGATGCTTTCGCGATATCGTGGAAAAACCATTTGCCCGGAATGTAATGGCAGCCGTTTACGAAAAGATGCATCCTATGTCAAAATTCAAGGACAGTCCATCACCGATCTGGTACTGAAACCGATAGAAGACCTTTCCGCATTTTTTAAGGCATTAAAACTCGACGAACACGATAAAAATGTAGCCAAACGCCTTTTGATTGAAATTGAAAACCGCCTGGCATTTCTTGGCGATGTTGGTTTAGGATACCTAACACTCAACCGTTTATCCAATTCCCTTTCCGGTGGCGAATCACAACGCATTAATCTGGCTACATCTTTGGGTAGCAGCCTTGTGGGATCAATGTACATTCTTGATGAACCATCCATTGGGCTGCATTCGCGCGATACACAGCGCTTGATTAAGGTTTTAAAGCGTTTGCGCGATTCGGGCAATACGGTGATCGTTGTAGAACACGATGAGGAAATTATCCGTGCAGCAGATCATATTATTGATATAGGGCCCCTTGCGGGAAGGCATGGTGGCGAAGTAGTGTTTGAGGGAACATGCAATGAAATGCTCCGTCAAGGCAATAGCCTAACTGCAGAATATCTCAATGGGAAAAAAGAGATTGCTTTACCGGACTTAAGGCGAAAATGGAACGAATACATACTCGTAGAAGGCGCTACCGAACACAATCTAAAACGCCTGAGCGTTAAATTTCCCTTAAATACACTCAGCGTAATTTGTGGCGTCTCCGGATCAGGGAAAAGTACTTTGGTCAGCAAAGTCCTCTTCCCTGCCCTGAAAAAATATATTGGCGCTTATGGCGAGAAAACCGGGGCACATAAACGCATTTCAGGCAGCATCAAACGCGTAGAAGCCATCGAATATGTCAATCAAAATCCAATTGGCAGGTCTTCACGCTCCAATCCGGCTACTTATGTTGGCGCTTATGACGATATCAGGACGCTCTATTCACAACAAGCACTGGCGCGCACACGCTCCTATAAACCGGGCTTTTTCTCCTTTAATGTTCCCGGAGGGCGCTGCGATGAATGCGAAGGCGAAGGCCTGATTAAAATCGAAATGCAGTTTATGGCCGATGTTTTATTGCCCTGTGAAAGCTGTCACGGAACCCGTTTTAAAGAAGAAACTTTAGAAATAAAATTCCGCGAAAAAGATGTTTCCGAATTGCTAAAAATGACCATACTCGAAGCAATGGAATTCTTTAGCGAAGGCAGTTCTACATTGGAAAAACGCATCGTGCATAAATTAAAGCCTTTGGTAGATGTTGGCTTGGGCTATCTTCAAATGGGACAAGCCTCCAGCACATTATCTGGTGGCGAAGCGCAACGCATTAAACTGGCATCATTCCTGATTCAGGGCGCTTCGGCAAGTAAAACCCTCTTTATTTTCGATGAACCAACAACAGGGCTCCATTTCCACGACATCAATAATCTGTTGAGTGCTTTTAACGCACTGATTGACAACGGTCATAGCATTATCGTAATTGAACATAATGCCGAAGTGATCAAGAGTGCCGATTGGGTGATCGAGTTAGGCCCCGAGGGCGGTGAAAAAGGCGGATATATTGTATTTGAAGGAAGCCCTGAGGAACTGGCAAAATCAAAAAAATCGCCCACAGCAGCATTGATACGCAAGAAATTGAAAAAAGAGGAATAAGTTGTTTGAAAAAGAGCACTACGTACAAAACCCTATAGAGAAACCGAAAAGACCAAGTCCGTACCAAGTCCGTGTCAAGTAGTGGCAAATAAGCACCGCACCGGCTCATTTTCAAAGCATAAATTCACCATAAAATTCTTTGCTGGGAGCAAAATACCCACTTGGTAGCCGGATAGTATGGGTTTGCTAAAGAATTAGTAGAGCTCTGAGAGTCTTTATTGCTTTGCTCAAATTTAACAGTTAGCGCGGATTTGCAATCCGTGCTATATATACAAGATAAATTTTATTGATCCGATGACTCCAAGTCATCGGACAATTAGTTATTTACACTTATCTTATATTATAATAGCTTATAAATCAGGGACTATATTAAATAGTTCGTTATTTATTTTTAGTTAAAGTCACTTTAATTCATTAATTAGTGTACCTTTGTGTGTATCATTAATAATTTTAAAGGAGAAATATGAATAATAAAAAACTAGTGCTACCCTCTTTGCAAATTGTCGCTGATAGTACGAGACCGCTAAAAACGGGTGAATTGCCTATTAAGCTTCGAATAACCTATCGTCGCAAAAGACGATATTGGACGATCAATGATATGGATGGCCTGCCTATGAAGACGGATTTTAAAACAGCCAAAGAGTTCCAGGATTTCAGAAAAACTGCACACAGAAAAAAACAGCTAAAGGCTCTTGTGGAATATTTAGATGATGTTGAAGTGGCTGCTAGAGATTTGGTGAAAAAAATATATGCTGACAAAGGTGAATTTACTTTTGACGATTTCAAAGAAAATTGGATGGCAAAACCAAATCTAGCCCAAGACGATGTAATAGCCGCATTAAAGAGTTATTCAGACCAACTTTATCAAGAAGGGCGTATTAGCACGTCTCGCGTCTATAAGAACTCAATGAAAAGTTTGAAGCGTTTCACAGGAAAGGACAAGCTTAGTTTTAAGGAGATAACGCCAAATTGGCTTCGTGAATACGAGAACTGGATGACTGAGGAAATAGAGAATAGTATAACTACAGTGGCAATGTATCTTAGGAGTGTAAAGAAAGTTTTCAATGATGAAATAGCTAGCGGGAAGCTTCCACAAAACTTATACCCTTTTGGACGTAGAGGATATAAAATGCCCGAATCCAATAATGTTAAAAAGGCAATAACAAAAGAGCAGGTGATTTCTATAATTGAATATAAAACAAGAACGACTTCTATGGAGTATTATAGGGATCTATGGGTCTTTTCATATCTGGCAAATGGAATTAACCCCAAAGACATCCTTCACCTAAAATACAAAACAATAAACGACGATGAAATTGTATTCCTAAGGGCAAAAAGCAGATTCAGCCGCCCCAAAGAAATACGGATATCACTACATCCTAAGATTATGGAAATAATTGATAAATGGGGGAATGCAGAAAAAAGTCCAGATAATTACGTTTTTCCGGAGATCACTAAAGGCATGACACCAGTCGAAGCTTTTAACCGACAAGAGGCAGTAGTAAAAAGCATGAATCGGTATATGCTACTCATTGAAGGAGCATTAAAAATTGAAAAGCACATAACCACATACACAGCCCGCCATTCAATGGCAACAGTACTAAAGCGCACGGGGGCATCGGTTGATCAGATTCAGGAATTTGTTGGCCATTCCACTCCACAACAAACACAGAGATACCTAGATTCATTTGATTTAGAAACAAAAAAAGAAATGTCTAGAAAACTATTTTAATAAATCATATAAGATGGACTTACCGGAAATAAATGAACACGAATTGATGGATTATTTCGATAACTATCAATTCTTCCCTCTCTTTGAAAAGCACTGGATTATAAAACGAGATGAGTTTTACAAAAAGCATGGTTTTAATGCTGAGTTCTCTAACGAGGAACTGCTTTTTTTGTTTTTAACCCAAATAAATGATGTATTGAAACTTTATGCAGAGGAAATTGAAGAAATCTGGATTGAGGACTATATAAATAGTATATACAGCCCTGTGTACGTTTCAAATTTCCCTGACACAAGTAAAAAAGACTTATTATTAACTGTTGATGAAGGAGAACTGAACCAGTTTATAAAGAAGAAAAACTACAGCAACAATGTTGAAGAATTTGTAAAAGAAGTAGAAAATGAGTATCAGGAACAATTTAACTTGGACGTCAAGCCGATTATTTGCAATAGCCATTATTTTAGGAGTTTCGGATTGATTAGGGATATGTTCTATAATCCGGATAACGTGATTACGAAGGAGATGCTCACTGAATGGGCGGGTTACCTGACTGAACTGGCCGTATTGGAGGATCAGGGAGATACGGAATCAGAAACATATCACAAGATTCAAGATGACATTGCCCACTGTTCCTTTCACACCCAACTCAAGATATTGGCAGCTAAAAATGAAATATACCAACAATTTCTCCTTGATGAAAGCGGTTTTGATGCAAGAGGAAAAATATCATTCAATACTGATCAGGGGGGTACAATTTCTTTTGATGTTAAAGCTGAGTTATTAAATTTTGTACAAGAAGCCACTGGTGAGAACGCATTAATAACAACCAGAGACGTGAAGCCTAGAAGAGAGCAAATGTTTTCTAAGATGAAGGAAGCGTATGAAGTGAATGAAGACAATAATGACATACCCCCCGATACCATAAAGTCATTAAAAGACCCAAATGTCCTGTTAGATCCTAAAATCTTTGATCATATTGTCGAAAAACTTATTAAAGCAAAACGTCTTAGTAATAAATATGGAAAAATAAAGGTCATAGATTTTGATCTTGGTGAATTAGCCAATCTTATTAAAACTTTTAATAATTTAGGGTACTTAAATCCAAAAATTAATTCTCGGAATAAAACGGGCAGAAAGAACCCCGCTGCTTTGACAAACGAGGAAGTGCTCAGTATTGCCAAAATGGACTTTAATGAGGAATTACGCATAGATACAGTTAAAAGAAGTAGAGCACTTATCTGCAACGATGACAATCCAAAAGATTGGGTTACGGGAAAACTAGGCTTAATGAAATGGTCATCACTAGAGCCCTTATTACACTAATTACACTATTAATTAGTGTATTTAGTGTACTCATAATCAGTAGTTTATGTTAATTTGTTTTATATTTTTGCAGCAAGAAATTAATAAAAATAAATCAACATGAACGAAAGCATTATTTTATCCCAAATCACCTTAGATGCTCTTGCCGAAAAAATAGCATCAAAACTGACTGACCTGATTGGGCAGCCTAAGAAATTGCCTGAGCGCATTAATTCCGAAGAAGCGGCAAAAATCATTGGCTGCAAAGAGAGTTACCTAGCTCAACTGAGGCATAAGGGAGAAATCCCTTTTTATAAAAACGAAGGGGGACGGATTATTTCTTATAAGCGTAGTGAGATGGAAGCCTACAGAGATAGCAAACGTGTTGCTACAAAATCAGAAAGAGTAGAAGCAGCTCATCTTGCACAGGTGCGCAAATCAATTATTCATTCAAATTAAATGATGATGCGCAATCCAAGACAATTAGACGAAGCTATTGAGCTTATCTTTAAAAGATTCAAGAACGACAGCGAAAATAACAGATCGCTTCGCCTTAGGGTCAACGAACTCGAAGATCAGGTAAAAAAACTATCTGATGTAATCCAATTGGAACAAAAGATATTGTTGCAGCAAAAACAACATCTTACTCTTGAAGAGTTCTGTCTTTATACAGACTATAAGAAGGAATACGTATACAAACTTTCATCCGAAGGGAAACTGCCCGGACTAATTTCAGGGAAAGGCGAAAAAATGATGTTCTTACGGAAAACTGTGGATAAATGGCTTTGTAGAAAAAACAAAAGGAGGGGTCTATGAAAAACACCCTCCTATTGTATCTGTCTTGTAGCAAGGACAAAGATACTAAACCATATATTCTCAGGCAAGTAAAATCAGAATATTTAATAAATTTCTATGAAAAAGGGCTGGAAGCCTTCAAAAAGGGATTCCCCTTCTTTTCTGATAGAAATATTGAGTTGCTCTTCAGTAATTGGTTTAATAAAACCTACCTAAAACTTTCAAAAAGCAAGAAAAACCTTATCTGGAAGATCAGCTACACTACTCCTGTTCTCAAAGTCAAAGAAAGGAGGGGGATATGAGCCAGCTTACTGAAGCAAAAGCCGATGGCATTGGCCTTGATGATTTGAAGAGCTTAAAAAATCCGGCATTGGCGAAAAGCAATAAACAGGGAATAAGGAACCCTTTTCCATTAGATGCTTTTCCCATCGCTATACAGCAAATTGTGAACGAACTAAATCGAACACTTAATTTTCCTGTGGATTTTACAACTTCTGCGATACTTTTTACACTATCTGTTGCTATTGGAAACACTTTTCATGTTGAACTCAAGCCGGGGTACATACAAAATGCTGTTATTTACCTGGCTTTGGTGGCAAGAAGGGGCTTTAATAAAAGTCACCCCTTAAGTTTCATGCTAAAGCCCTTAGAAAAGAAAGACAGTGATGCGTTCAATAAATACAAAAAGGAAAAACAGGAAGTAGAACACATCCTTAGCCTTTCCAAAGCAGATCGTGAACAACAGGGCTATGATGATACAAAAAATCCGGCTCCTGTTTGGAATCAATACTTAGTCACTGATTTCACTCAAGAAGCCTTGATTAAAGTGCATAGTATTAACCTAAGGGGCATCGGTGTTTATTTTGATGAACTGATCGGATGGATTGCTAATTTCACGCGATATAATACGGGTTCTCAGGAGCAATTCTGGCTAAGTATATGGAGTGGAAAATCCGTTCGCGTAAACAGGGTAAACAGTGAGCCGGAGTTCTTGGAAAACCCTTTCATTTCTGTAGCCGGCACAATACAGCCGGAAGTGCTGGTGGACATCGCCAAAAACAGGAAAGATAATGGGTTTATGGACAGGATTCTTTGTGCAATTCGTGATGACATGGATAAAGAACCCCTGAATGACAAGCTGCTGGATCCATCGGTAATGGAAAACTGGGAGAACATCATAGAAAACTTACTCTCACAATCAGGAATGCCGGATACGGAGATTGGCAAAACCCTGCCCCGAATACTTAAATTTTCGCCTGATGCAAAAACACTGTTCTTTGAACATCAGAAACATTTAACGGATTTATCCAATAATCCGGCAAATGAAACCATGGCAGGGATATACCCTAAGATGGAGATGTACACAATCCGTTTTGCTTTGATCATGGAGCTATGCAAATATGCTTGTGGTGAAATCAGTGCGCCCGAATGTATCAGTATCGACTCTGTAAGGTCTGCCATTAAGTTGTCGGATTATTTTCAGCAGAACGCTGAATATGTCAATACTGAATTGCTCGAATCAAACCCTGCGGAAAAGCTTAACAAGAACAGCAGGGCTTTTTATGAGGCATTGGATGGTGTTTGCCAGACAAAGCAAGCGATCAAAAAAGGGAATGAACTGGGCATAGCAGAGCGAACGGTTAAGCGCTTGTTAAACGATAAAAAATTGTTTACAAAAATCCAGCATGGAACTTACGAGAAAAATTATTTATAATTAAGCCCTTGGCATTATTGGCATTCTTGGCACTTTGGGGGTTAATAAACTAAATAACAGAGTGTTAATAGTGCCAAATAATTGATGTTTAAATGGCACTTTTGGCACTCTGATAGTAAATTCGTGCCAAAAGTGCCAAAAAAGTGCCAACTTAAAAAAATTATATCTTACTAAAATTCAATGCATTATAGTCAATAGTGTCAATAGTGCCAAGAATGCCACACCCTAAAATTACAATAATGAACTACAGGTATCAATTAGATAGAACAAGTAAAAAAACAGTCTGCCCAAAATGTGGGAAAAGACGCTTTGTCCGCTATATAGATATGCAGGAAAATACCTATCTACCGGAAAAATATGGACGGTGTGATAGACAGGACAATTGTGGTTATCACCTGAACCCATATTCGGACAATTATGGAAAAGACAAGGCAGGATATGAAGCCATAATAATCCCCTCTCCCATCGTAATGGAAGATGTTCCGGTTTCTTTTATGGATGATACGACTGCTATGAAAAGCTTGAAGAATTATGGACAGAACTATTTTATCCTTTACCTCAAAAGCCTATTCCCTGACGATCTTGTGGAGCAATTGGTTCAGGCTTATGAAATAGGAACATCAAAGCATTGGGAGGGCTCTACTGTTTTCTGGCAAAAGGATGTTTCAGGAAAGTATCGAACAGGGAAAATTATGCTCTATGACCCATTAACAGGGAAAAGGGTGAAAAAGCCCTTCAATCATATATCATGGGCTCATTCTGCTATGAAGCTGAACGATTTTCATTTGAAGCAATGCTATTTTGGGGAGCACCTTTTGGGTAAAGAGCCCGAAAAGCCTATTGCTATTGTTGAATCGGAGAAAACAGCCATTATTTCTTCTGCGTATTATCCGGAATATATTTGGCTAGGAACTGGTGGTACGAATGGTTGCCGTTGGCATCAATATTCCGTAGGCATGGTGCTTAAAAACAGGGATGTTTTTCTGTTTCCTGATCTGTCGATTGGCGGAAAAGCTTTTATCGACTGGAAAGAAAAAGCCGAAAAGCTTTCCAGGTTAATCCCTTCATCTAATTTCTATGTTTCCGAATTGCTTGAAGCAAAGGCTACCGATGATATGCGTAAAAATGGTGCTGATATAGCCGATTATCTGGTGGGTTTTGATGTGCGTACATTTAATGTACCTAGCGAGCTTAGCGAGACTGATACTTCTTCTGATGCGGCTTCAAGTAGTGAGGAGATTATCGTTGTGCCAAAGCATAAGAGGACTAAGGACAAGCAAACGAACATCCAAAAGGAAAAGCCAAAACCGACAAATAAATCGGATAGGGAAATCGGGAAACAAACCCGATTGTTCAAATACAATCCGGGTGTATTTACACAGAGGTTTTCTCTGATGGAGTAGTGAGATAATTATGATCATAAAATACGAATAGTTAAAACAATGTACAATGGAACAAATTATTGAAAGAAAAAAATCAATGCGGCAGGAAGAAGTGAGCCAAGCGATCCTTTTCAGGGAAAGTATTCGTGCAATTATTCCAAAAGTTGATCTTGAAGACACATCAATTTCGCTGGAGGAAATGTTTTTTGAATGGGTACAGTGCGAAACAGGATACGATCGTTTTGAGCGAAGCCGAACCGTGGAGGCATACCGCGCAATGAAACTACTTCTTGATGAAATCTCAAAGGATTATATGCTGCACTAGTTTTTCAATAAAACATTTGAAGCAAAGCAAAAGCCACCGGAATTATTTCTGTGGTTTTTTTTATTCGTGTACTATTTTAGGGTGAACAGCTCTTATTTCCATAAAATCCGATAGATTACTACTAATATTCCAATAGAAGACAACAAAAATCGTCTCTGCGCATCCTTGGAAGAACAAAAGACAACAAAAGTTGGAGGTGGGTTTGGTGTTGGGTTTTGTTGTGGTTTGTTGGGTTTTTGACGGGAAAGGATGGCTAAGAGTGGCATTGCTTGTTTTTTGAACCGTTTCCTTTTTGAGGGGGTCGACATAGTCCAGAATAATCAGTCACTAACTTGGCATGTTTGAAACTGAAATCATTGGTATGGTTTTACCGAAAGAAAGTCCTTATCTGCCTCAACGATCAACCAATCGGTTAGTGGCATAAAGCTCAATTATAAGGTAATAGCAGGAACACAGATACGGCTCAATGAAGTAAGCTGGCTAAACCCTAATGAGAGATTGATCCACTAAAGAATTTATGCTGAGGCTGTGATAGATTAGAATGCAGCAGAATATTTAGTTTGTACTTTTCATATATGGTTGCCAATTTACGATTAGGATTTTTTCATGGTCGATTTCAAAATAGCCATACTCATAGCAAAATTTATACTGGTTGTTCGCTTTGGTTGTGAATGTGTGCGTATGATACCTAAAATCGAAATTTAGCTTCTCAAGATAATCTCTACGAATTGTTGTTTTGCCTTCCGGGTTAAATTGCTTCAGGATTTTCCGATTGTATCTTAATATTTTATTGATCTCAATAATCGTTTGTTCGCTTTCCCGTTTTATTTTGCTGTTGAAAGTATTGCGACACTGATCATCGCAAAATTTCTTATCGGATCTGCCTTTAATGGGTTTTCCACAGGCAGGGCATTTTTTATCCATAATTTCGCAATTATAATTGATTTGTAGATTGTTAGGGCAAATATAGGAAATTCTAATCGTTTTAATAAACGGTTATATCCGACTATAGTCGTTTAATAAAACGCTTACTGCTCAATTGCAGCTTATTTTTGCAGCATCGTATCAATAATTAATAAATCATGAACAATACATCAAAGGCCATCCTATTCTTAAACAGGATAGAATTGGGCAATAAAAAGTGCATTAAACTGTATTTCTGGAGTAATGAGTTAATATTGAAGCGTATAAAGGCCAATGGCTGGATTTGCTTTGATGTACAGCATAGCATTTATTATGTTGAGGAACAGGCAAATACATTAGGGCTGCTTACAGAATTATTTGAAGATATTGCCCTTGTTCGTACTAAATATCTGGATAAGATACCCGGAACAGCACCAAAAAATAAAGAAGCAGTATTGGGTACAGCTTTTGATACCTATCGTTTGAAGAAGCGAGAGTATTTGCCCGATTTAAAGATACTTACCGTAGAGTTAGACGGGAAAGTGTATTTGGGGATCAAGGCATATTTCCCTAAAGAGATTTATTTAAAACTATCCAATGAAAAATTTATTCGATGGCACAACAAAGAAAAGATTTGGTATTTTGAGAATAGCTCAAGGAATTTTAAAGAAATATTTATATGTTTATCAGAGTTTTACACAATAAAATTAAGTGCAACGGTAGAAAATAAGGATTCACAGATCAGGCAGATGTTGTGGGAACAATCATATGAGAAAGGCAAATATTTTAAATCAGTGCCTATAGAATTTATTGAATATATGAGCCTGCACAATTATGCCGAGAACAGCATACAGATTTATTATAATATGGTATTTCACTTTATCAATTCCTTTCGCCATAAAAGTCTTCAGGAGATCCATAGATTCAGTGAAAAAGAAATCGACCGTTATCATTTGGGTTTGACCGAAAGAAGAGCCTTATCTGCATCAACGATCAACCAATCGGTTAATGCCATAAAGCTCTATTATAAGGTAATAGCAGGAACACAGATACGGCTCAATGAAGTAAGTAGGCCCAAAATGCCTAAGATATTACCAAAAGTTCACAGTCAGGAAGATATGCAAAAGCTTTTGAATAGTATTGAAAATTTGAAGCACAAAGCCATAATCCTTTTGATGTATTCGTCCGGTATTCGCATCAGCGAACTGATTAGAATGGAGAAAAGCGATATAAATTTTGAGCGTAGGCTTGTTTTTGTGCAAAAGTCCAAAGGATATAAGGAAAGATATACGGTACTGTCGGATAATGCAGCAATGATTCTTCGTGAATACATAGCACAATACAAACCGGAAAAATATTTGTTTGAGGGGCAGTATGGGCATAAATACACCGATACCAGTGTGCGCAAGATATTAGCAAACAATGAAATACGGGCAGGAATCAGTAAAAAAGGCGGACCACATGTTCTACGGCATTCCTTTGCTACCCATTTATTAGAGCAAGGTGTTGACCTACGTTATATCCAGGAGTTACTAGGCCATAATAGCAGTAAAACCACAGAGATTTATACGCACGTAAGCACCAAAGATTTTGGGAGAATTAAAAGCCCCGGTGATTTTATTAAAATTTCATTGTAATTCAAATTAGATTTTTTATATTTGGAGTTGGAAAGAATGAACAAAATGAAGCCTCAAAGACCAATATCTTATTCTGCTGATCGAAAGCGTATTATAAACACACCATCTTCGCACAAAGTGGATGTATTGGTAATAGGGGGTTCTTATACACAGTAGTTAGGGCACATTTAGAATAAAGAAAATGAAACAATATTTAATTATAATTATATTGGTTTTGTCAGCATCTACAATATTCTCTCAAGAAGAAAAGTACTATAGTACAGAAGAATCTGATTATTACAAAAGAATTAAACACAAAAGGTTTCGTCCATTTTCCAAAAGACAAGCAAAATCACAGACTTTTGACTATATAAAAATACGACAGGACACTTCAAGAAACAACATGTATTCTGGTATTTATGATTATTACAAACCAAATTCAAAGCCCATTGAATCAATAATAGGAAAGCATAATGGGACAACTTATCAGGTTTATGTCACACCTTCTTTAAATAGTGGAAATTGGGGATGCTGGCTTGAAATAGAAAATGAAAAAGAAAAAAAATCATATTACCTTGGCTTTACAATGGATTATTTCATCCACATTAAAGCAAAACAGACAATTCCCCTTGTAAAAAATGATTCTATCATTCAAGTTCAATCAGCAATTGTTCGTCAAACCAAACCTGAAATCTTACCTATCGGTGGACCAGAGTTTAAATTAGTAAAAGATTATCTAATTATTGAAATCAATTTAAATCAAATTATAAAAGACTCAGACAATGACGGACTGACAGATATTGTTGAAGAAAGATTTCTAATGAATACAAAATCCGAAGATACTGATGGAGATGGCCTTAATGATTCATTTGATTCTAATCCAAGATTTAAGTCATGGGACACAGAAAAATCCAAACTGTATTCGTACCTGCTTAAACATCGACCAATGGATTCTGTGATTGTTGATACTAATATGATTTTCAAAGATGTTAATTTTCATAAGTACAAGAATCCAACCCTAATCGTTACAGATGAAGAATCATTACAACATGTTAAACCACTGAATGTTAATGATTATTATATTATCATGTCAAAGTCTGAATATGATAAATGCAAAAAGAAATATCCAGTGGACATTAATAGGCTTTATGTTTCTCCTTTATTTAAGGTTGACAATGTTGGCAATTGCTATAAAATACATCTTAGCGGCGGATTTTGGGGAAATGACTATGTAATTTACAAGTCAAATGGAAAATGGATTATTAAGAATATTGGTGGATACATAATATGAAAAACGTGCCCTAACAAAAAATATAGTGCATTTGGCAGATAGTGCTTATAATGAAGATTGGAGCAATAAAAAAATTAGTAGTAAATTGAAAATTTGGAGCGTAAAATGCCAAACGCCCCATATTCAAACCGTTATGCCCGATTTTCTTTGCTGCGGTGTAGCGTTTTGGAAGGAAATTTTTGCGCAATTGTTCTTTGATACTTAAAAACCTGCAATCGCTTACAGCACTGGCCCACGCTTCGGAAGCAGGTTTTGCAGGACAAAAAAATTCGAGTTCCAATCCTAATTTTGTGATGAAACACGCAAAAATATTTTGATTTGCTATTGTACATTTGGGCTTTTTATTAACTTTGGCTCTGGCCAGCGCATTTCAGCCAGCGCACAATGCCGACGCTATGTCCGGCGCACATTAAGAACCGGGCATAACCAAAGCTATTCCCCATAAGGGGTTTAATCGTTAAAACAAAGATTATGCAAGTGAAAATTATTAGTAGTAGATTGATAATTAGTGGTTTTGGAGTCCCTTACGTGGGATAGCTAGTCCGTTATGCCCGATTTTCTTTGCTGCGGTGTAGCGTTTTGGAAGGAAATTTTTGCGCAATTGTTCTTTGATACTTAAAAACCTGCAATCGCTTACAGCACTGGCCCACGCTTCGGAAGCAGGTTTTGCAGGACAAAAAAATTCGAGTTCCAATCCTAATTTTGTGATGAAACACGCAAAAATATTTTGATTTGCTATTGTACATTTGGGCTTTTTATTAACTTTGGCTCTGGCCTGCGCAGGCAGCAAACGCACAATGCCGACGCTATGTCCGGCGCACATTAGAACCGGGCATAACCAAAGCTATTCCCCATAAGGGGTTTAATCGTTAAAACAAAGATTATGCAAGTGAAAATTATTAGTAGTAGATTGATAATTTGTGGTTTTGAAGTCCCTTACGTGGGATAGCTGGAACGTTGTGTGCCATATTAAGAGACCATGAATCACTATGATAACGAGAGATTTTAAAACGGAGTTTGATAATTTGATTAAGGAAATAATTGCGCCGACTTTCAAAATGATTGGATTTAAAAAGAAAGCCAATAATTTCTATAAATCAACAAATGATTTGATTCAGATAATAAACGTTCAAAAAAGTCAATGGAATTCAAAAGATGATATATCCTTTACTTTCAATATCGGATTTTTTAGTCCTGAGATTTTTTTAGAAACATGGGATAGACCAATACCTGATATTCCAAAAGAATATGATTGTTTTATTAGTTTTCGTTCAGGATTTATAACTGATAAAAAGGATAAATGGTATGAATTGAATGAAAAGAACAACTACGACAAATTAAAAACTGCGATAAAATCTGACTTGCAAAAATCAGCAATTGATTTATTTGATAAGTATCAGACCTTGACTTCTCTAAAAGGATTGATTAATGATTATCCTGATTTACAAGTGACAATGGGAACAATTCCGAGATTTGTTTTTATGATGAAAACCGATTTGAAAAAAGATGCTTTAGATTTACTATTCACAGAGTATAAAAATGCACAGATTCCTAAATCGAGTGTTTCAGTTATTAATTATCCAGACGGAAGGAGTGTTGAGACTAAATCAGAGCCTAAAATTAATAAGGGATATATAGACAGTTTGATTAGGATTGCAAAGATGTATGATATTGAAATTAAATAAAATACGGCACACAACACGCGGTAAAAAACATTGGGGGTGCAGTGGGTCAGTCAACATACTGCCTCGCCCCAGCATCAGTAACGGTGGATACGAACGCAGCCCGTTCACCCCAACGATTTCTTACCGCCATCCGTTGTGTGTCATTAAAAAACAGAAATGATAAATAAATTATATAATTTCCTTTCAAAGCCCTTCATAGTGATAGTCGTAATGATTGTTGCACCAATATTGTCTATTGCCGATAGAAATTTTGGGTACTTTTTTGGTCTTTTTATTGCTCTATTCTTGCTGTGGAAAAGTGGTTGGAATTGGGCGAAATTTGGGTTTGGGCAAAAAGTAAATCTCAGAACTATATTGAAAGGCTTATTACTTGCAATAGCTATATTTCTCATAATCGATATATGTATACAGCCATTTTTGGAAATATACTTTGGAAAGATTGATTTGAGTTCAATAGAGGAAATAAGAGGGGATTTTGCCAGTTTTCTGCCTCTGTTTTTGATCATGTGGTTATTTGCCGCTTTTGGAGAAGAATTCTTGTTTAGTGGTTATTACATGAAACATCTCGCTGAATTATTTGGAGATTCTAACAAATCTTGGCTTATCTCAGCTATCGTACTTTCAGTTTACTTTGGAATTTCTCATAACTATCAAGGAACTTCTGGAATGATTGCCGTGGGATTAGCAAGTACAATATTCTTTTTTACATTTTACAAGTACAGAACTAATCTTGCTTTACTCGTATTTACACACGGTTTTTATGATACGATTGGATTAACTCTAATCTACCTGAACAAGGACCGAATCTTCTATGATTGGGCCTTTCAACTTATAAATAAATGAAACGCCACACAATCGAGTAGGCTGCCGCTAGGCAGATTTGCCTAGCGGAGAACCTCTCACACCACTGTACGTACGGGTCTCGTATACAGCGGTTCGATACATATCGGCTTAAAGCTCTTTTCACCTTTAAACTTCTGCTCTAATTTAAAATAGGGCTAGTAAACTCGAGGTTTAGACCTCCCTATCGAATTTTAAGCAATGTATCGTTCAGTCCTTCATCAACTTGTGAGTCCTCTGTCTTGTCCTATTCTTTCAGAGGGGACAGCTCGTTACTGTTGACTACTATGACTTCTGCTGACTTCTTGGCTTACAGAGAACACGTCTGTTCCAAGACCTCCCCAGGTAAGAACCCTATCTTTCTACTTATGCCTGACACATCTACTAAGCAAGGATTATTGGTCAAGGGCTTTGCAAAGATGTGCTTGCTTACCCTCCCTGTTTAGCCTCATATGTGCTTTCTGTTTAGTTTACCCTGAGGTGCTCGAAGGGTCAGTACAAGTATTTGCAGTCCTGCTTCCTTCAGTGAATACCTCACGATAAACCACCTTGCAGCTTGCTAATCGGCTTTACCAACTTGCCGATAAGGGACTTTCACCCTCGAGATATTGTTCACCCACTTTTTGACTCTGAAAAATAAATTTGTATTTTTGACATTTTTCTAAAGCTTTCGGTGGGTGTGCTTAAGCTCATGCTGGGCACACACATGCTGTCATAAAACATAAGGGCTACAGAGGTTTACGGGACTTCAGCGCATTTAATCAAGCCCGCCAAATCTTGCGATTTGACGCGTTGATTAAAAAGTTTAAATTTGTGTCTAATCGCAACATTTGACTATGTGCAAACTTGATAGGGAAGCATTTCAAATCCCTTACGTTTCATACAGCAGAACCGTTGTGGGTAATGCAAAAGCCTCGTGCAAAATGACAGAGATAGAAATTAATATAAATAAATACGCTCAAAACAAGCTGACTGATTCCGAGATAATGGATTGGTTTGACCAGTTTGATTTGATAGGTCAAAAAGAGATTCGAGATAAGTTGATTATGTTCATGCAACAATCCCATCCAACTGACGAAATGATTTCTATAGCGATTCAGTCTGCACCGATTAAAGACACAATGACACCTGTGGTACTTTTCAAAACCCAGAATTTTAAAATAGCGATTAACAAAATTGAGAAATTACCTGATTCTGAGTTGAGAAAATCATTTATAACCATGTTGAGTATTTTCAAAACAGCAGATACACGTCGTAGAGAAACTGATTGTAAGAATGGATGTACTCATTTTTGGCATAATATAAAGGATTAGTGACTATGAAGTATAAATGGATTGCTTTATTATTTATTTCTGTTCTATTGACTGGCTGTTTTGGGTTATTTGATAGTGGAAGCAAACGGATTACTGGAAAATACATTGTAGTTTGGATTGACCTTCCAAGAAATCAAGGAATAGGCGAAGAAATTGAAGGAAGTCCAGGAAGTTCGATAGGTTTAGTCCCTGAGTATGTGTTTGCGGTTGGACACAATGAGGATTATATAATTGCAAAGGGTTATGTTGCAGTATAATGGAGAATTTTTATTACCTTTACGGTTATAAATACTGTTACTATGAATATAGATGATTTACTTAAGAACCTGACTTCAGAAGAGAAAGAACAGTTATACACACTCCTAAAAAAGGACATTGGCATAACACCTCAATTGGATAAAATTAAATTCGAACTTAATCAGGGTCAAAAGATAGTATGTCCACACTGTCTTAGTAGCGACATTTATGGCCATGGCACATATAAAGGTAGAAAACGTTATAAATGCAAGCAATGCAAAAAAACATTTAATGATTTCACCGGAACTGCTGTTTCAGGCATTAAGAAAGTAGAAAAGTTTCAAGAGTATCTAGAACTTACGATTGAAAATTTGTCCATAAGAAAAGCCGCTAAAAAACTAGGGGTTAGCACCAAGACGATATTTGATTGGCGGCATAAACTATTGTCATCACTACAAACAATGAATGGAATGGCATTATCAGGAATAGTTGAATGTGATGATAAACAGTTAGATATAAATGAAAAAGGCAAAAAGGGCTTGAATAGAAAACCTTATAAAAGGTCTAGTGATAGAAAGAAAAAGCGAGGCATAAGTAATGACAAGATATCAATTATAGTGGCCACGGATCGAAAAGACAACCCTACTATGCGGATTGCAAAAGTAGGAAGGATTGATGTAGAGAGTATTGAAAAAACCATTGGTGGTTTCATTGATCACAGCAATGTTCTTTGCTCTGATTCTCATCCATCCATAATATCTTGGGCAGGTAAAAAAGAACTCGAACACCACACATTCATTGCATCAAAACGACATGTAAAAAATAAATGTTATCATGTACAACATGTAAACTCTCTTGACAATTTATTTGAAAGATGGTTAAAGCCTTTTTATGGTGTAGCGACTAAATATCTGCAGCAATATCTAAATTGGTTTGTGTTTCATGAAAAAACAAAAAAGTCGTCAAACCCAATGGCAGTCTTCACTAAAGCAATAATGTCAAACACGAATGCTATACGCGATTTTAGGTCAATCGAGAAAAAACACTTGGAATTAGATATTCCACTTTATTCTACAACATAACCTTTTGATTTTGAGAGCCTCAAACTCTTGTATCAATCCGTAATAATTTAAACATCATGATCGAAAATTATTCAATTGAAGATTTCAAAGATTTTCTAAAAACATATATTACTTTACCTGAAAATGAGTGGAACCAGATAAAGTCAGAGTTCGAACTACACGTTTACCAAAAGAATGAAATGCTTTTGGAAGAAGGTTTCGTTTGCAGGTATTTTTATTTTTTCAATAAAGGATTAGTCCGTTTTTGCTGTAACATCGATGGTGAAGATATAACAAAGACTTTTTGTAAGGCTCCTTATTGTTTTACGTCTAAAATAAGTTTCCGCAATCAAACACCTGCGCGTGAAGCTATCCAGGCACTTGAAGAAACAGTTGTTTGGCGAATATCCTATGAGCAATACAAAAGGCTTGAACAAATACCATCCTGGAATATTTTTATGCGAAAGCTGATGAATGAAATTCAGGAATTTCTTGAAAATCATTTGTTGGAGTCTAAAATTTTAACCGCTGAACAGTATTACGATAAGTTACTTCAGCGATTCCCTGCTGATTTTATGCAGAAAATACCACTGAAACATTTGGCTTCGTTTTTAGGCATTGCACCACAATCTATGAGTAGAATAAGAAACAACTTGCACGAAAATAGAAGAAGTTAACATAGGTGAATTTTTATCTCTGCCTTTTGATTGAATTTTGTATCAGATAAATAGGATACAAAATCATGACAAGTCTAAAAGCAAAAATAATGATTGGGCTAATGCGAAATCGGCATTTGTTCAAAGGCAGGTTAAGAAAAGAGACGCAGAACAAAAGTATTGAAGCTGTATTGAAGTTTCGGGCGGCATGTGAAAAGGGCGCGGAACGTTTTGGAAAACTTCCTGAAGGCATTAGCATTAAACAGGAAGTAATTCATACCATCATTTCCGAGTGGATAATACCTGAAAATGCACTTGAAAAGAAACTGATTTTTTATGTGCATGGTGGTGGCTATGTTTCAGGATCATGTAACGACCATCGGAATCTTGTATCCAAAATAGCACGCAGTGCAGGCATCAACACCTTGCTTTTCGAATACGGGTTAGCTCCTGAGCATCCTTTTCCTGCTGCTATAAATGATTCGGTTAACATATACAGCGCAGTGCTCGAAAAAGGATACAAAGCCGAAAACATGGTAATGATGGGAGAATCGGCTGGAGGCGGACTTTGTTTGGCGACACTTTTAGCACTTCGCGATAAAAACATACCACTACCCAAAGCTGCGGTAGCTATTTCACCATGGACTGATTTAAGTTGCTCAAACGAAACATACTTTACTAAAAACAAGGTTTCGTTAGCTCCTCTTAATAGTTGGAATGTTTTTAGCCATTACTATGTTGCGAAAAGTGAGGTTCGGAATCCCTACATTTCACCACTCTTTGGCAATTTGGAAGGGCTTCCGCCACTTTTTATCAACGCAGGCAATAGTGATGAACTGTTCGACGATGGACGGAAGTTCGCTGAAAAAGCAAAACAGGCAGGTGTTGATGTGTTTTTCAGAGAAGGACATGGCATGGTTCATTGTTATCCTATGATGGCACCTTTCTTTCCTGAGGCTACCGAAGCCATGAATGAGATTATCGAATTCATTCACAAACACCTTTCAAAATAAACAATCCATTTTTATTGATTATGCAGCAGATAGAACAACATATTAATACACAGTTAAAATACAATTCAGGTAAAAACCTGTTTGCCCAACGAGATGGATTATTTCGTTTTATGGCCATACCTGATTCTATAATGCAGAATTTAAAAGACATAACCAAACTAGAAGAAAATGCTCTAATAGGTATGGCCACTGCTAAATCGTTGGAAGCTTTTTATAAGTTGAACCAGTATTACTACTTCAGCAATAGTGATAAAGAGAAGCTAAAAGCTATTTATGCTAATTTGTTTCAACATTTAAAAGGACATAATGATTTATCGATGTATGAAGAAAAACATTACAATAACCTAAGAAGATGGCTGGCGGAAACGAACCCATTTGCCCTGAAATTATATGCTGATCAAAACGAAGAACTTCAGGAGGTAGTTTGCGAAGAGTATAATGCTCTGCTGCAGTTAGATTTATTACACATAGAACTGGATGGCATCGAGGAGCCAGTCCTTGATATCGGTTGTGGTAAAAATGGTGAATTGGTTAAATTTTTAAGAAAATCCGGAATTGAAGCTTTTGGCTTTGACAGGAGTATAACCAGCTCAGAATTTTGTAATGATTCCGATTGGTTCGATTATCATTACGGATATGAGAAATGGGGAACGATTATAAGTAATCTCAGCTTTTCTAATCATTTCAACCACCATCATCTCCGTTCAGACGGCAATTATGTTGCCTATGCTGAAGCCTACATGCAAATATTTTATTCCTTAAAACCTGGAGGTACTTTTCATTATGCGCCCTCACTGCCTTTTATCGAAAGGTTTCTGGATAGAGAGAAATTTACGGTTTACACACATAAAGTGTTCAATACCGATTACAAAACAACCCGTGTTCGAAAGCAAAACACGTAGAAAACCAAATTGACTAATACAATGAAAAAACAAGACAATATGCAAAAGTTAACTAATTATATAGGATGGGCTCTCATCGTTGCAGGGCTTTTATTTCTGACAAATGTATTAAAGGCTCAGACTGGTTACCCGCAGTTGGTTGCATCGAAAGATGGAACGCCGATTTCTTATGAAGTATATGGTGAAGGTCAGCCAACACTTGTGTTTGTGCATGGCTGGAGTTGCGATTCCAGGTATTGGCAAAAACAAGTCCCCTATTTCTCTAAAAACTATAAAATCATTTTGATAGACCTTGCAGGGCATGGTCATTCGGGAACAACCCGCGAAGATTATACCATGAAGGCATTTGGAGAAGATGTACAGGCGGTTGTTGAGGAAACAGGAAGCCAAAATGTGATACTTATCGGCCACTCTATGGGCGGAACTGTTATTGCCGAAGCAACAAGGTTGATGCCGAATCGAGTAATAGGTCTTATTGGTGTGGATGCCAATGAAAACATTGAATACCCGTTAAACCAAGAGGAGTTTGAGGGCATGATGGCTCCATTTCGTGAGAATTTCCAAGCCGGAACACGTCAGTTTGTTCAGCACATGCTTATTCCTGCTGGCGACACTCTTCTTAATGAGTGGATTATGTCAGATATGTCTGCGGCTCCGCAAAGTATTGCTTTAAGTGCCATGAAAGAACTATTAACACAAAGTATTACCGGTGAAGCAGCCACAATTTTTGACGACATTAAAGTGTCGGTTATGGTTGTAAAATGTGATATGTGGCCTGTAAATTACGAAGGAAATCGACGCCATATGGAATCTTTTGAGGTTATTGAGTTGAAAAATACCGACCACTTTTTAATGCTGAACCGTCCCGAGGAATTTAATAAAGCACTGGAAAAGGCAATTGCTAACATATTAGAATATTAAAAATGATGTATTTGAAACTCCCAATTCTTAAACGAAAATCATATGTTTTATTAAGCATTATTATTTTAATCATTGGTTGCAATATTGAAAGAAGAACTTATAACAGGGCTGGTGGTAACCATTTGCATCTGAAATCGAATCAAAAAGAATTATTTTGGTTTAATGGCATACATGGGAATTATCCAAAGAATCCTATGTTCAAGGACATTGCTGAAGCATTAATAAAATTCAATCCTGATTTTGTATTGACGGAAGGAAATGCAACACCTCCCAAGGACAGCCTTAAGGCGATATTAAAAGGTGAGAATGTATATGTTACCTATCTGGCTGAACAACACAATATTCTCTGGCAAACATCAGAACCAAATGATTCATGCATTTTTGAATACTTACAGGAATCCTTTAAGAAGGATGAAATATTTGCTATGTATTTTATTCGTCAAATGGTACAATGGAAAAGAGAGGACATCAGTGCATTCGATTCTACAGCAGTAGCATTTTCCCGGTCTGTTTCACCAATTTTGTATGAAACAAAAGACCTGCTTACTATACATCAAATATCAAACAAGATTCAGCCTTATACAGGCATTTCTCTTTTAACAAATCACAATTGGAAAGACTTTGATGCTAAGCAATATCTCTATTTCTCTGATAATAGGATTCATGCTGTTTACAATGCGACTTCTACATATCGAAACCAGTATCTTCTACAATTAATTGAGCAACAACTCAAACTACATGATTGCATATTCATCATGATTGGTTTTGATCATGCAAAAGAAGTTGAGAGAGAATTAATAAGTCTGTTTAAAACCGAATTCTAACCTGAATAAAAAAATTTTTCTATGAGCAATGAAAATACTTCGATACATGAATTTGACATAAATGTAATTCATGATTTTTTCTCAAATACTGAGAGACAAGGCCCCGGAAATTCAAATGAAACATTGAAAGCTCTTGGTTTTATTGATGGTCTAACCGAAAAGTCCAAAATTGCCGATATTGGCTGTGGAACAGGGGGGCAAACCATTGTATTGGCTGAAAATACAAAATGTGAAATTACTGGGATTGATGCCGGCCTCGGTTTTATAAAACGATTCAATAAAAATTCTCAATCTAAGAATTTGCAAAAAAGAGTAAAAGGAATAGTTGGGGACATGAAGAATCTTCCGTTTCAAGAGGAAGAATTTGACTTGATTTGGTCGGAAGGCGCAATTTATAACATTGGCTTTGAGCGAGGACTGAAAGAGTGGCGAAGATTTTTAAAACCGGGTGGGTTCATAGTAGTTACAGAAAATACATGGTTCACTGAAAAGCGACCTGCAGAAATTGAGGAATTTTGGCAAAAAGCCTATCCCGAGATAGATACAATTCCGAATAAAGTTGCCCAAATGCAAAAAGCAGGTTATCTCCCAATTGCTACCTATGTATTGCCTGAATCAATTTGGAAAGATTATTATAGCTGGCAAAGTTTGCGACGGGAGTCCTTTCTGGAGAAATACAAAGGCAACAAAACGGCAGAAGAATTTATTGGCTATCAGCGGTATGAAGCAGCGTTGTACGACAAATACAAAGAATATTATGGTTATGCTTTCTATATTGGGAAAAAGATAGGAATATGATTAAAAATTTTAAAGTTCCAATGTGGGATAAAATGCAGTTTTTCTGTAAAAATATTTCAGACCACCAGATTCGATTTGTAATTCATTTCGATACTTCTCTTGATTTGGGGTTATTGAAAAATGCGATTCAAATCACTATTAAAGTTAACCCCATTACTTGTGCAAGTTACGTTGAGAATAAAAATGAGGTTTTATGGGAATTTTCTGAATGCGAAATAGAGAAAGTGTTTTCTTACTATGAATGTGAAGAACCTACTCAACTTATTCATGAAAAGCTTATAAGTAAATTAAACACTTATTCAGGCCCACAATTAATACTAAACCTAATACGCTCAAAGACGGATATTTTAATTCTTAATTGCGACCATACAATTGCAGATGCCGCTGGGGTTAGGGACTTTATGTATCAATTAGCTGCAAATTATAGAATTCTTTCACAGAACAAAACGGTACAAAAACAGACCTATATTCCCAATCGTAGCTTAAAGTCTTTGTCTAACAAAATCGGATTGAAACAAAAGCTTTCAATTTTAAAAGTAACCAAATCGAATAAAAAGAATGCTCCAACTTTTTCAAGGCCAATTGACCTAAATAATTTGCAGAACCCCGGGTTCAGAACACTTAAAATAGCACCTGCAGATTTTGATAAAATAAAGAGATTTGGGAAAAAGCATTTTGCTACTGTGAACGATATGCTTCTTGCAATTTATTTTTTCACCTTAAAGAGAGTATTTGGAAATTCAAACAAAACAAATCGGTTAACCTATTCATCAGATTTAAGGGCATACCTTGACAATTATGATACTTTGTCCAATTACTCTGCTATTCACAATATTGATATAAATAATGCAATAAACGGTTTTGTTCCTTTATTAAAAGAAATATCGGCCATTACGAAATCAAGAAAACAAATGAAATACGACCTTGCTGATTTTCCATTGATGGCAATATTATTCAAAATCACACCGTATAAAAAGCTTGAAGGAGTGTTTCATAAGGGATTTACTAAAATTAAAGAGGGAAAATCAATTGCAGCACCAAGTTTGACCAACATGGGTATAATTGACAAAAAAAGAATTAGTTTCGGAAATGTCATTCCGGCACAATCATATCTCTTAGGAACAATAAATCACCCAAGCCTTTTACAACTTGCAGTTTCTACATATGAAAAAGAAATAACAATATCTATTGGCTCGTATTATAGTGAAGGAAACAACACATTTATTTCCGGGTTTTTAAAAGAATTTGAGAACACAATAAAAAAAGAAGTTCTATAAACATTCCTCATAGAGTGTTTTAGGTATATTGCAATAATAGCCCACCCTATTTGTAAGCACATTGGCAAGTCACACGAGCTGCGCTCAAACCAGAACTTACCAAAGAGCTTACAAAGCCAGCCCTAAGTATCGCCTTTAAGGGCGATTTGGGATTTCCCCACCCACAAAAAACAAAATAAATTCGTACTTCTAATCAACGTCAGTGCGGATTGAAAAGATAAAAGATTAATTTTGTAAAAACTTGAAACAAATTGACTTTGAACAATGAACACCAGCATACAATCGAGTAGGCTGCCGCTAGGCAGATTTGCCTAGCGGAGAACACTTCGATAAAAACTCAGTGCATCGCCTCTCACACCACTGTACCCTTCGACAAGCTCAGGATAAACCAAGCGGGTCTCGTATACAGCGGTTCATTAAGATGTGGGGCGATTTTTTCGTACATTTCGAGCAGGGACACATAGCCTCTTTTTCGTAGCCTTTCCAAGGTGATTGTTGTGCCCAGTATAGGGCTTTGAGCTACTGCCCTGCCTCCCATACGCGTCCATGCATATGCCTGCCCTTGGTTTACACCTAAACGTACAAGGTTTTTCCTTTTCCGTTCAGGCTTTTTCCAGTGGTGCCATATGCAATACCTCAGGCGGTTCCTTAGCCATCCATCAATGCTCTTGAGCTTTCCGGATATTTTTGCCATACGGAAGTACCCTAAGGCCACCTTGTGCCTCTATTATTTTCCGAATGCGTTCATCGAAAGTCATAGGGGTAGTTTTACGGGTGATCACTTTGAGCTTTTGCTTTAAGGATTGCCACCGCTTTTTCCCAACAACCATTTGGTATTTCCCTTTCTCACCTTTAATGTAAGTTGGGACAAACCCAAATCCGAGTATTGTTAGCTGCACAGGTTTTCGGATTCCGCTTTTTTCCCTGTTGATCGGTAACTTCAACTTTTGTTTCAGAAATAAATAGGTGTTGTTTCCTATCCTTCGGGCTGCCGACTTGCTTTTTGTGTAAATACTAAAGTCATCGGCATAGCGTATGAACCGAAGCCCTTGTCTTTTTAGTTCCTTGTCGAGCTCATGTAGCATGATGTTGGACAATAAAGGACTTTGCTGCCCTGCATTCCGGCTCGCTCGTTAAAAATATCCACTGGATATTTTCTTAACACTCGGACCTCCTGTGGCACGCCCTTACGTCTTTTGGTCAGTTTGCCGTTGATCAAAATCGGCGCCCTGAGCCATTTTCGTATAAGCCGTAGGGTGAGCGGGCATTTTACTCTACTGTAGAGCAGTTGAAGCAAAATACAGTGGTCCACTTCATCGAAGAACCCTCTTAGGTCAATATCGACTATGTGGCTGTATCCGTCATTAATGTGCTCCTGTGCTTTCAATACAGCTTGTTGGGCATTCCTGTTTGGCCTAAAACCATAACTTTGGTCTTCAAAGCTTAGTTCAAATTTTGCCGCCAGTACCTGCCCTGTTGCTTGTTGCAATAGTCGGTCTGTTGCTGTTGGTATGCCTAGTAGGCGTGTTTTTCCATTGCTCTTTGGTATTTCTACCCCCAAAATAGCTTGTGGCAGGTATTTCCCGAGTCGTAGTGATGTCTCTAGAATATCACGCTGATCGGACAGGTGTTTGTACAGGAAGCTTACCTGCATCCCATCTATACCTGCCGCGCCTTTGTTCTTTACAACTTGCCTTAAGGCTCTCATTACGTTTCTTCGGTCAATTACTTGCTCAATCATTTTTGGGTGTTAAAAAAAAATAATGTTTCCCTGTTCCGCTTATAAAAGGGCTACGGCCATTAAGCTGATCCCTAATGCATTTGGAACATCTTAATGTTTAGTCCTTTATTGCTTTGTGAGACCTCCGTATATCTATTACGGCTCGTTGCCGGCAACTACTATGACTTCTGCTGACTTCTTGGCTTACAGAGAACACGTCTGTTCCAAGACCTCCCCAGGCGCTGCAGTGAGCACGGCCGAACTGTAAGAACCCTATCTTTCTACTTATGCCTGACACATCTACTAAGCAAGGATTATTGGTCAGGGGCTTTGCAAAGATGTGCTTGCTTACCCTCCCTGTTTAGCCTCATATGTGCTTTCTGTTTAGTTTACCCTGAGGTGCTCGAAGGGTCAGTACAAGTATTTGCGGTCCTGCTTCCTTCAGTGAATACCTCACGATAAACCACCTTGCAGCTTGCTAATCGGCTTCACCAAATGCCGATAAGGGACTTTCACCCTCGAGATATTGTTCACCCACTTTTTGGCTCTGAAAAATAAATTTGTATTTTTGACATTTTTCTAAAGCTTTCGGTGGGTGTGCTTAAGCTCATGCTGGGCACACACATTTTGTATAAGTAATGGCAGGCAAAGTATTAAATATCAAGGTTTGTAACCCGCTCAAACTGCGTAGCGGTTTGACAGGAAAGTACCACGCAATCTGCCACTACTCATACAATTTTCCGTTAGCCCCCATTTAAAAAAAACTAAGTATGGATTTCAAAAATAGAGTTCTAGAACATTATAAAATGTCTGATTCCGAATGGGAGTATTCAATTAATTGCTTTACTGTGGAGCAAATACAGGCTAAGTCATTTTTTTTGAAACAAGGTGAAATTTCAGATAAATTAGGAGCTCTTGAAAAAGGTTTATTGCGAACCTTTTATATAAATGATAATGCAACAGAGATAACAACACATTTTTACCAACCGACTAGTGTTGTAGTTTCTATTGATAGCTTTAATAAGCAAGTACCTTCAAACGAATTCATTGTTGCAGTAGAAGACTCTGAAATGTACATCTTAACTTATAAAAAAATGTTGGATTTAATAAATGCAGTACCGGTTTGGAAGCAAATTGCAACTGATACTTATGAAATAAAGCATAGGAATCAAACAAGGCGGACGCTTGATTTTCAAACTTTAACTGCAAAAGAGAGATACCTTCAACTTTTACTAATAAATCCTTCCATTATTCAAAAGGTTGCATTAAAGCATATTGCTACCTATTTGGGAATTGATGTAGCTACACTTAGCCGGATTAGAAATAATTTGTAATTTTTTGACTTTTGTCAAGTAATCATTTCGAACAACATAGATATTTTTGTTTAAACATAACAAACTTTTAAAGAACAATACTATGGCAAGTGTTAGAAGCTCTATTCTTCGGTTTTTGTTAAGGCATTTAGTTGATTGGAATAAACCTTTAGACGAGGTTCGTGAAATGCATAAAAAAGTTGAAAGTAAACCAAAGATTCCGAAAGATATCAAGATTAAAGAAGTAAAAATTAATGGAAGTATTTCAGAATGGTTTATACCTAATAATAGAAATACAGAAAAGACCCTAATTTACATACATGGTGGTGGTTATTGCCTTGGAATCGTTAATGCAAATCGAAATTTTGTAATAATGTTGGCAAACTATTTTCAAGTTCCAATTCTTATGCTTAATTATCGATTGGCTCCTGAAAATCCCTTTCCTGCAGCAATTGATGATGCGGTGCAATTATATAAATACCTTGTGAATGAGCAAAACATAGCACCACAAAATATCGGATATATTGCTGATTCATCAGGTTGTGGGCTTACACTCGCCTCATTCATCAGGTTAAAATCAGAAAACATCTTACTACCAAAGTTTCAAATATTCATGTCACCTGTTGTTGACTTGACAAGACAAGGTGAATCCTTTCTAAAAATGAAAGATAAGGATCCTATGTCGATTAAAAGAGAGTTCTATATAGACAATCTTTACTTGAATGGAAATAATCCGCAAAACCCTCTTATATCTCCTGTTTTCGGAGATTTATCAAATTTTCCTCAAACTTTTATTCAGGCAAGTGAATTTGATGTATTCTTAAGTGATTCAGTAATGCTGGCTGATAAGCTAGAAAATCAAAATTGCAAAGTCCAATATAAATTATGGGAAAAAATGTGGCATAATTTTCAGATGAGTCACTCAATATTACCTGAAGGAAAAAGAGCTATTTACGAAATCAAACATTATATTCAAGAGCAAATTTCGTAAGTGCTTAAAATTCTTTAATATTATTAAACAAGAAAAATGAGATTTTCAAAAAATAGCAGAAAACATGTTTTTCCACATAGGATATTCAGATTCTTACTTTTAACTATGGTGCTTAATCTCATTGTTTTAACGCCCCAGATTTCTGCCCTGTAAAATGGTAAATTTATTTTGGTTATGAAAAATTTATTGAAACAAGAGTACAATTAATGATTACAGCAAGAAAATTCAATTGAATATTCAAGAGAAAAACAAATTGGTTTTCTAACAATTTTTTTCTTCGCGAAATGAAAAATAAAAAGGAATTAGATAAGAAAGTGATTTTATGGGAAATAATTACACTAATAATACAATCTCGGAACAAAATGCCCTAATAGGGAGAATTATTTCATGGACTGTTTCTGTAACTATAATAATTTACCTAATTGTTTTAATTCTTGGGTTTTTATCATTAAAATCACCTGATGACCCCATTGGCAATCCTTATTTCACCATTCTTGAAATACTAATAATTCTACTTGCACCATCAATGGTGTTTTCCTTGGTAATTGTTCATAAATCAACTCCAGAGAACCTGAAGATATATTCATTGACAGCGTTGATTTTATTGTCAATTATGGCTTCTATTACATGTTGTTTACATTTTGTGATTTTAACTTTAAGTCAACAAGAAGCTTTCATGAATGAGAACTGGGCATTACTGGTGTTTTCTTTTAAATGGCCATCCTTAGCATATTCAATTGATATCCTTGCTTGGGATTTCTTTTATGCTCTTTCAATGTTGTTTTTATCAGCAACATTCAGAAAAAAGGGACTGGAAACCCTTATTCGTATAACATTAATCGTGAGTGGAGTTCTTTCATTTATAGGAATATTAGGTATTCCGTTGAATAATATGCAAGTAAGAAATATTGGAATAGTCGGATACACTATTTTCGCAATAATTTTATTCTTCTTAATTGGTGTCGCGTTTGAACGGAGAGCGATGAAACAGATAGGCAATTAGGTTATGAGGATTATTAAATACATTACAGATTCCTTAGTGTCCCTTTAATCATATAAAAACAGAATATAAAAGCCCATGATAGTTCAATTTCTAAGACACTATTCGTCAGAACAAAACCATTGTCCTTCGAGCATTAACAACATATCAGTTTTTATGCAAACTAAGTATGTGTGATAGGAAAATATGCTATAATAACTTTATACAAAAGGTGGTCATGAGGTAAATTCTGAGTTGGAAAACTAGAAGACAAATTAACACTTTCTTAAATAATTAAATTATACATTTATGTCAAATAATAATGTAAAAGAAACACTTATGAAATTAGCAGGTTTACTAGTTATTGTTTTAATTAACCTTTCTGTCAAAGCGCAAGAAAAATATGTAACAACTTCCGATAGTGTGAGCTTGTTTGTTAAGGTTAAAGGTAATGGACCAGCTTGTTTATACATTCATGGTGGTCCGGGTTCTGGTAGCAACTGGATGGAGGTGTTTATGGGCGATTCACTCGAAAAACAATTCCAGATGATTTACCTCGACCAAAGAGGAGTAGGCAGATCTTCAAGTCCTGCTGATAAAAACTATTCAACGCAGCGCATGTTGCAAGATTTTGAGGAAGTTAGAGCTGAGTTGGGCATTAAGGAATGGTTGACCATCGGGCATTCTTTTGGTGGAATTCTGCAAATGGCTTATGTTAAAAGCTACCCTAAAGCGATTAAAGGACTAATGTTTATTAATTGCACCCTTGATATGAATGATAGTTTTGGAAATAGCTGGTTGCCCAAAGCAATAGATTTGCTAGGGGATGAGACTCCTGCAATATGTAGAGATACAACAGTATCAGTTTATCAACGTATGCTTGCAATTATGCCGGTTTTGGGCAAAAAAGGCGAGATGTGGAAAATATTCTTTAACCATGAAGAAGACAGCTGGAAAATGAACGAAACCTATAGCAAATTTGAAAGCTGGAATGGTGAACAAAGCGAACAAATTCTGGAATTTGATGAGTATTGGCAGGATTTCAGAAATTATTCAGCAAAAGTTTCACAACCTGTACTTTTTTATTATGGTGAAACCGATTGGGCCATAGGCCCTGAACATTACAAAGGAGCGAAGTTCCCCGAAATGATTTTGTGGGGTAGTGAAGTTGGACACATGCCGTTTCTGGAAGACAAAACAGATGTTGTTAAAGCAATCAACCTATTCAAATTGAAATATTTTTACTAGCAGAATTTTTAAAAATGAAACGAATTTTTGTCTGTTCTATTATACTTTTTAGTTTGCTTTCATACAACGTTTATTCACAGGAATTTAAATCGCCAAAGGACACAAGCAAGATAGAAAAAGGCACGCTTTACATAGCACTTGGTTTTACCGTAGCTTATTATGCAACTTCCATTTTTGTAATGAACAATACCTGGTATAAAGACAAAGAAAGAGTTCCATTTCATTTTTACAACGATAATGCAGGGTATCTTCAAGTCGATAAGTTTGGGCATATGTTTGGAGGTTACGTGTACAGCTACATTGGTTATTTTGGATTATTAAAACTTGGTGCAACTAGAAAAGAGGCACTCATTTTTGGCTCAACGTTAGGTTTTGTTTTGCAATTTCCGATTGAAATTATGGATGGATTGCACGAAGGCTATGGCTTTTCATGGGGCGATATAGCTGCAAATACAATGGGTTCAGCACTAGTGTTTGGGCAGGAATTATTGTTTCGGGAACAGGTTATAAAATATAAATTCAGTTATTGGGAATCAGAGTATTCAAAAAACTCGAATGGCTACTATGGTGAAACTACCTTGAATCGTCTGTTAAAAGATTATAATGGCCATACCTATTGGTTTTCAATTCCAATAAATAAGTTTATTTTCAAACAAACTTTACCTTCATGGCTTAGCATTGCTGGAGGTTATGGTGCTAATGGCATGTATGGCGAATTCGAAAATGTCACCAGTTTCAACGGTGCTGCAATTCCAGAAACAGAAAGATACCGTCAATACCTTTTATCGTTAGATATTGACTGGACAAGAATAAAAACAGATTCAAAGTTTTTACAGATACTTTTTAAAGGTATGACTTTTATAAAACTACCTTTTTCGACTTTGGAATACAATTCAAAAGGGCGATTTAAAGGGTACTGGATTTATTATTAGAAAGGAAATGAAAAAACGGGGGCTAATGTGTATAATTCATAAGGGTTTCAGAGATTTTCTAGCGTTGTTGCCCGCTTCAATTTTAGGTGGTAACTTGAAAGGTTTGAATCCCGCCATCCCTTACGAAATCATACACTTGCCGTCAGACTGTCTAAAAACCCCAAAACTTCCACCCAAAATTGTTGATAACATTCCGACTTATCAACAGCTATAAATGCTTGTTTATTAGTATATTCATAGCATGAAATACATGATAGGAAAAGATCGGAACCAAGTATCAATTTTCCCCATTTCTTTGGATGAATCTATCCATAAAGATCATGAGGTGCGGATTATTGATCTTTTTGTAGACAGCCTTGAATTATTAGAAATGGGCTTTCGTGTAGATTTTATGGAGAACGGAAGACCTGCTTATCATCCCAAAGACCTTCTAAAACTCTTTATTTATGGCTACCTGAACAGAACACGCTCCTCACGTGAGCTCGAAAAAGAATGCACACGGAACATCGAAGTGATTTGGTTGCTCAAAGGCCTAAAGCCCGACCATAATACGATTTCCAACTTCCGCCGCGACCATTCCAAAGCCATAAAGAATGTGTTTCGTGCCACGGTATGCATAGCCAAGAACTTAGAACTAATCGGCGGGAAACTGCTTGCCGGAGACAGCACCAAACTCCGGGCACAGAATTCCAAGAAGGCCAATTATAATGCAAAAAAGATTGAGCGCCATTTGACCTATATCGACAACAAACTTGCTACTTACCAGGAGCAGTTGGCCAAAGCTGACGGGGACAATCAAGCGCTGATACAGCAAGAGATTGAGAAACACAAAGAGCGCAAGCAATTCTACCATGATATAGAACACCAATTAGAAGAATCCGGCGAAACCCAGGTATCCACAAGCGATCCGGAAAGCAGGCAAATGATCACACGCAACAATATCACCGAAGTAGCCTACAATGTACAAACAACGGTCGATTCAGCCCATATGATCCCCATCGATTATAAAGTGACCAATGAAAACGACAGCAAAGCAATGGGCGATATGCTCCACCGCAGTAAAAGCATCATTGGCCACAATAATTTTACCGCCCTCTACGATAAAGGCTACCATACAGGCAGCGAGTTTCAAACCGCCCACGATTTAGGCATAAATGTACTGGTTGCCATTCCTAAAGTAGCGGCCAATGCCCCCGATCCTAACTACAATGTAGAACACTTTCGATATGATAAAGACAAGGACTGTTATCATTGTCCCCAAGGCCATGAGATGCACACAACAGGTAAATGGCACCAGGCGAAAACCTATCAATTTAAGCGTTATACAACTCGCCAATGCCTGAGCTGTCCGGTAAAAGACAAATGCTCTAAGGCTAAATACGGCAAGGCAATACAACGATCTGAATATCAAGAATATATAAATACAAATAAGGAAAACATAGAGAAAAACCTGGATTACTACCGCCGACGACAGGCAATTGTGGAACACCCATACGGCACCATCAAGCGTCAATGGGGATTTAGCTACATAATGACCAAACGCAGTAAACAACGCGCCTCGGCGGATGTAGGATTTATATTTATTGCTTATAATTTACGTCGTATTATGAATATCCTTGGCATTCATGTATTTAAGCAATACCTCATTGCTTTATCTGTTCTAATAGCCTTCATTTTGGCTTCCATATATGCGTTTTGCCGAAGGATAAAAAGCATTGCTGCCCAAAGGTATCGAAAAATAGATGCACTTAGAACGCAAATATTTGCTAAATTTATGCCGTATTTAGGTACAATTTAAAAGAGAACGGAGGTTTTAAGACAGACTGCCGTTATGCCCGATTTTCTTTGCTGCGGTGTAGCTTTTTTGAAGGAAATTTTTGCGCAATTGTTCTTTGATACTTAAAAACCTGCAATTGCTTACAGCACTGGCCCACGCTTCGGAAGCAGGTTTTGCAGGATAAAAAAATTCGAGTTTCAATCCTGATTTTGTGATGAAACACGCAAAAATATTTTGATTTGCTATTGTACATTTGGCCTTTTTATTAACTTTGGCTCTGGCCTGCGCATTTCAGCCAGCGCACAATGCCGACGCTATGTCCGACGCACATTAAGAACCGGGCATAACCAAAGCTATTCCCCATAAGGGGTTTAATCGTTAAAACAAAGATTATGCAAGTGAAAATTATTATTAATAGATTGATAATTAGTGGTTTTGGAGTCCCTTACGTGGGATAGCTGGAACGTTAGCACCAATGTAGCCAAAACGATAGCACAACTTAAAAATTAGAGATATGAAGACTAAATTTATTTTCACCCTGATTTTAATATTTCCGACTTTGAGTATTTTCTCACAGGATTTAGTATTTAATCATGGAGGAGCCCTAAATGATGGAGTTTATGAAACAACACCCTTAACTCGATTTAATGAGATTTCTTGGAAAACTGAGTTAAAAGGGAAAGGGAATGAGGATTGTATTATTCACAGAGACGTGATTTACACGACCGCAAGAAAATACAACAGGGAGACTAAAACTCATAAAAGCTATATTTATGCAATTAAGGCACATAGTGGAGAAGTAATTTGGTTAGACTCCTTAAACGGTAGAGTGTCAACTCCAAATATTAAGGATTCGATACTGTATTATGGCGTTGATGAGCAGGACGGCAGACAATATGCAATAAATAAAGATAACGGTAAGATAATTTGGAGCATAACATCAAGGTATGCTGCATGTTGGCAACCTGCAATAATTGGTGACAAAAATTATTTTGGAAGCCACGGTGATAGGTGGTATGTTGTAAATAACATAACTGGTGATTTGATTCTTAAGGATACAATTGACGGGGGTATTTGTTGTCGTCCTTCGATTTTAGATACGATGCTGTACTTTGTTGATAGGAAAGGATTACTTCATGCTTACAACACAAAAATTGATAAAGATATTTGGACTTTTAATTCGGGCGCTGGCTCAAATAATGCACCTGCAATTTATGAAGGCAAAGCATTTATGATAAATAAAAGTGGAGAAATATTTGCAATAGATTTAAAAACAGGACAGAAAATCTGGTCTTATAAAACAGGAGATACGATGTTTCGTTCACCTGCTGTTAAGGATAAAACGGCAACAGTGATTACAACAAATGGATTGATATTTGCCTTTGATACTGAAAATGGTGAAATTAAGTGGCAACAAGAAAAGAAAGGACTTGGATATACGAACACGTCAATTGTTGACAATATCGTTTATGTAGGTTGTGCAGATAATCATCTTTATGCTTTTGATTTGTATACGGGAAAAGAGATTTGGAATTTCAAAGCAGATTCTAAAGTTAATACTCCATTGATTGATAATGAAACAGTATATTTTACAAGTGGAGAATATTTATACTCAATAAAGTAAACACTGGTGCTAACACGCGGTCATAAAACATTGGGGGCGAAGTGGTTATTCGAGCTTTGGTTCTCGCATCAAAGTTCATCGTACCTTGATAGAGAAGTAGCTCCGAAATCCCCAACGATTTTATACCGCCATCCGTCAGACTGTCTAAAAACCCCAAAACTTTCCCTCAAAATTGTTGATAACATTCCGACTTATCAACAGCTATAAATGCTTATTTATTAGTATATTCATAGCATGAAATACATGATAGGAAAAGATCGAAACCAAGTATCAATTTTCCCCATTTCTTTGGATGAATCTATCCATAAAGATCATGAGGTGCGGATTATTGATCTTTTTGTAGACAGCCTTGAATTATCAGAAATGGGCTTTCGTGTAGATTTTGTGGAGAACGGAAGACCTGCTTATCATCCCAAAGACCTTCTAAAACTCTTTATTTATGGCTACCTGAACAGAACACGCTCCTCACGTGAGCTCGAAAAAGAATGCACACGGAACATCGAAGTGATTTGGTTGCTTAAAGGCCTAAAGCCCGACCATAATACCATTTCCAACTTCCGTCGCGACCATTCCAAAGCCATAAAGAATGTGTTTCGTGCCACGGTATGCATAGCCAAGAACTTAGAACTAATCGGCGGGAAACTGCTTGCCGGAGACAGCACCAAACTCCGGGCACAGAATTCCAAGAAGACCAATTATAATGCAAAAAAGATTGAGCGCCATTTGACCTATATCGACAACAAACTTGCTACCTACCAGGAGCAGTTGGCCGAAGCTGATGGGGACAATCAAGCGCTGATACAGCAAGAGATTGAGAAACACAAAGAGCGCAAGCAATTCTACCATGATATAGAACACCAATTAGAAGAATCCGGCGAAACCCAGGTATCCACAAGCGATCCGGAAAGCAGGCAAATGATCACCCGCAACAATATCACCGAAGTAGCCTACAATGTACAAACAACGGTCGATTCAGCCCATATGATCCCCATCGATTATAAAGTGACCAATGAAAACGACAGCAAAGCAATGGGCGATATGCTCCACCGCAGTAAAAGCATCATTGGCCACAATAATTTTACCGCCCTCTACGATAAAGGCTACCATACTGGCAGCGAGTTTCAAACCGCCCACGATTTAGGTATAAATGTACTGGTTGCCATTCCTAAAGTAGCGGCCAATGCCCCCGATCCTCACTACAATGTAGAACACTTTCGATATGATAAAGACAAGGACTGTTATCATTGTCCGCAAGGCCATGAGATGCACACAACAGGCAAATGGCATCAGGCGAAAACCTATCAATTTAAGCGTTATACAAGCCGCCAATGCCTAGGCTGTCCGGTAAAAGATAAATGCTCTAAGGCTAAATACGGCAAGGCAATACAACGATCTGAATATCAAGAGCATATAAATACAAATAAGGAAAACATAGAGAAAAACCTGGATTACTACCGCCGACGACAGGCAATTGTGGAACACCCATACGGCACCATCAAGCGACAATGGGGATTTAGCTACATAATGACCAAACGCAGCAAACAACGCGCCTCGGCGGATGTAGGATTTATATTTATTGCTTATAATTTACGTCGAATTATGAATATTCTTGGCATTCATGTATTTAAGCAATACCTTATTGCTTTATCTGTTCAAATAGCCTTTGTTTTGGCTTCCAGACACGTATTTTGCCGAAGGATAAAAAGCATTGCTGCCCAAAGGTATCGAAAAACAAATGCCCTTAGAACGCAAATATTTGCTAAATTTATGCCGTATTTCGGTACAATTTAAAAGAGAACGGAGGTTTTAAGACAGACTGCCGTTGTGTGTAAGTTAATAACCTAACTGTAAAAGGAAAATATACGAGCTGAAAATAGAATTTTGACAATTACGAAAAATGACTAAAAGTATTATTAATAATGATGTGATTTTTGAAAAGTTATCAGATGAACATAGGACATCTGTAATGGATATTTTTAATTTTTATATCGAGAATGAGTTTTCTGCATATCCAGAGGAGAAACTTAATTATGATTACTATGATAATTTTTTAACCATATCAAATAAGTATCCCGCATTTGTAATCAAAGTAAAGGACAGAATTGTAGGATTTTGTTTTCTCAATTCTTACAATCCTGCCTCAAGTTTTAAGGAAACTGCCCAGATTACATATTTCATCGACATAGACTTTAAAGGAAAAGGGATTGGAAAAATGGCTTTAAATAAACTGGAAATTGAAGCTAAAAAACATGGCATTGAAAATATATTAGCAAATATTGCTTCTGTCAATAAGGAAAGTCTTGCTTTCCATTCAAAAAACGGATTCATAAAGTGTGGTGAATTTGAGAATATAATTAAGAAGAAAAATAAGAAATTTAATATTATCTGGATGCAGAAAAAATTGAATTAGGTAAAACCTACACACAACATTTTGTACAAGTAATGGCAGGTAATGTGTTAAATATCAAGGTTTGTAGCCCGCTCAAACTGCGTAGCGGTTTGACAGTAAATTACCACGCAATCTGCCACTACTCATAGTGTGCCAAGAATCAACCACGGCAATAAACAGGTTGAATGCTGTAAATAAGATGATAGTAGGTCTATCAGGGTCGTTGTATAGGCGATGGCTTTAAACCACCTAAAGATGCTGCAGTAAAGAGCTGTGGTGTTGAGCGTTTAGGAGAATCCTGTCCAAGAGGCAGGCAGGTATGGATAAAGGAGATGAACGAAAGTGAACCATTGATGAGGTGTCGAGACGTTGCGTTACATCCAGTCAAAAGCTACGGAGTATGAGACGGAGTGAAAAAAGGTATGAAAAAAAAACATATCAATTGCAGAAGTTACCTATTTACTTTCTGTAAGGCTGGCGGCATTCAGATGGCATGAACTTTATCTAGGCTTATTTATGGAACTTGGGAACCTGGATATTGATGATAGATTGCAGGATGCTACCGCCAAAGGATTCGCAGGCAGTACGAAGGGAAATGCACGATAAGATCAACTTAGAGGCAGAATACCAATGCAATATTCAGGGGCAGACTAATCCGTAGTAGTGATGAAGTATCTGTAATGGAAACGGAGCGAAGGGATTAGGTTATACAGTATCATAACATTAAAACAACTCAGAACGAGGATGACTTTATGGAATGAAACAAAATCGATACCGATAAGCCACTCAATGATTTGGGAGGCATATAAGAAAGTTAGGGCCAACAAAGGGAGTGCAGGAGTGGACGATTTAGGCATGGAGGAATATGATTCTAGCAAAAGGAAACACCTGTACAAACTATGGAATCGTATGGCATCGGGGAGTTATTTTCCGCCAGCAGTCAAAGAAGTGGAAATACCAAAGAAAGATGGTAAAGTCAGGAAATTGGGAATACCCACAATCAGCGACAGGGTGGCACAGATGGCTATTAAAATGTATATCGAACCAAGGTTTGAGGAAATATTCAGTTCAAATTCTTATGGTTATCGACCGAAAAAGAATGCGCACCAAGCATTGCAAAAGGTACGGGAAAACTGTTGGAAGTCCAACTGGGTAATAGATTTAGATATAAAAGGGTTCTTTGACAATATTAGTCATGCAAAACTGATGTTAGCAGTAGAGAAGCATGTACCGGAGAATTGGATAAAACTCTACATAAAACGATGGCTCACAGCCCCAGTACTCAAAAAGACAGGAGAACTGATCACAAAGGAAGGTAAGGGAACGCCACAGGGAGGAGTTATAAGTCCTCTTCTGGCGAATTTATTTCTGTACTATGGCTTTGATAAATGGTTAGAACAAACTGACAAAACAGTGGACTACACAAGATATGCCGATGATGTGATAGTGCACTGTAGGAGTAAACAACATGCAGAACACATATTAAAGCGAATCAACCAACGGATGAACGATATTGAATTGGAGTTGCATCCAGAGAAAACAAAAATTGTTTATTGTAAGGATTATCGGAGGAACGAAAAACATCCAGAATCTAAGTTTGATTTTTTGGGTTACTCTTTCCAACCCCGAACAACCAAATCAAAGAGGAACAATGGACTGTTTCTCGGGTTTGACTGTGCTATTAGTATAAGTTCAAGAAAGCGTATAGCTGACAAACTAGGAGAACTGGAAGTAGAGAGGATGACCTTTAAAAGTGTAGTAGGCATTGCCCAAAAATTGAATCCAATGATTCGAGGGTGGATACAATATTACGGTAAATTTAGGATATCCTCATTGCATACAGTTTTTAGAGGGTTAAATAAGCGTTTAACAAGGTGGGCAAGAAAACGGTATAAACGTTATAAGACAAGTATAAAGCGAGCATATAAATGGTTAGCAAGAGTACAGGAACAATATCCTTATTTATTCTACCATTGGCAGTTAGGATTTGTCTATTAATTAAGTATTTTTGTATAACAAGAGCCGTATGATGGGAGACTATCACGTACGGTTCTGTGAGAGGCTCGGGGTGAAATTCCCCTTGCCTACTCGATCAATTTACCGTTGTGTGCAATACACCAAGACTGAAAAGGCAGGTTAATTTATCGAGTAATGGATAAAAACAAATAGCTAGTTAAAATAAGAGAAAAGGGAAACATAACTATCAAGCAATAAGCTTTGATGTTTATTGAAATCTAAATTGACTCAAATTAGATTATAGAACTTATAAATAAAAAAGTAATTACAGAGTAGTTAAATTTATTTGGAAATATAAAAATTAGAAATAATGAGAAAAATCAAATTTATGTTGTTCTTTTTAACTGTATTGGTTTTTTCCAGTTGTGAAAATATGGTCAGGATTGATGAGATTGATAATGTCATATCAAAAAATGACCTTAACATACAATTGAAAATTGATGTCGATAATGATTTTGAAATCCAAAAAGTTTTGGAAAATGAAAATAGTAATAGTCAATATCTGAAAATTGATGTTGATAATAAGTTTTCAATAAGAGGCAAAACGGATATTGAAATCAAAAAGAAATACAGACTGTCAATTACTTTAAAGAACATTAATACAAATCCTGTTATAATGTATTCTTTCTGGAAAGGACTTAAAACATCAGTGAGAAATTATACATTGGCAGGTGAAAATGGAAATCCACCGACATCAAAAACTCAGGACATATATAATGACTGGGTAACGTTTGATGATTTGTTTGAAGCTCAAGAAGGAGAAGATTCATTTATGCTGACTCTTTTTTGTGAAAGTGGCACATTTTACATAAAGGATATAAAAATTGAAGAAGTAAAAGAATAAAGTACTGCACACAATAAAATGTAAATGTAATGCGGGTTTCAGAGGGTATTTCAACCGCAGTTCTTCGTTGCAACACCGCCAATTCGTCTTTAACGATTGACGGAAAATTTGAAATATTGAATAAACGAATTGGCTCCGTGCAGAATTGAAAGTTCATCACTTTCAATCCCGCACTCCACTTACATAAACGTTGTGGGTAATGGTAGGAGAGCCAACTACACAGAAATAATTTGAAAAGAAATATTGAGATTAATAAAAATGGGATTAGAAAAACAAGGGGCAAAACCAACTGGATTAATAGGGAAAATTATCGGAAGATTGATGAATAAATTTCATACTTCTATGTACACTGATTATTTTAATACTAAAGATATACCTGACAATTTTAGAATTCTTGACATTGGATGTGGTGGTGGAAAATTTTTAAACTATTTGTCTCAAAGAAGTGACGGATTTAATCTATGGGGAATTGACCACTCAAAAGAAATGATTGATTTATCAAGTCAATTAAATAGTGAGGATGTTAAAAAAGGACGATTGAAATTGTTATGTGGCTCGGTTTCTAAAATCGAAATTGAAAATAATTCCATTGACTTAGTTACTGCATTTGAGACTATTCAGTTTTGGCCAGACATTGAAAATGCGTTATCTGAAATATTTAGGATTTTAGATAATGGAGGGCGATTCTTAATAATAAATAGATATCCAAGAGAAGGAACAAAATGGTGGAATCTGGCAAATATTAAATCAGAGAAAGATTATAAAACAAAATTGGATATTGCTGGATTTATTGACATTTCAATCGATTTGAATTTTAAGGATGGTTGGATAATCGTAGAAGGAGTAAAATAATAAACCACATACCCACAACAATTAAGCATCGTTTTCCGGCCTGAGCCGGAATATGTGCTTTGTGTTGAACGAAACCGATGTACAATATATAATGGGGAATCAATGTTTCGTGTTTTTTCTACAAAACGGCCATTGGCGGGAATATTACCATCTTGCGACAGCATTTGGCGGGTTTTGCATACACAGATAAGAACCTTATGCCGCTATTTGGAGCGGAGTTATGTAGCTTTTTCTAGGCTAGGGCAATATCGTCCTGCATAAACAAGATTTCAAAAAAAAGCGGGAAAGCATGTGCACCACGATTAGCAAGCAGTTGGGGCACGTATTGGCTGATGGAATGCATTCGGGATTATTTCCACGATCCTCATTTTTGCCCCACAGTGCCTGCAAAAGCCCACAACGATTTGTAATCGCGTTTCTGCTATCTGCTGCCACTTTAGCTGCCGTTTAGCCGGTTTTGCTTGCATAAAGTATTCAAAAAGAGAGCTCAAGGCTTTACCTTTGGCGGCCGAAGACATAAAACCGTAATGCCTTATTCGAGTAAAAGCATGTGGCAGGATATGCAGGCAGAATCTTTGGAGGAACAATTCCCCTGGCAGTGTTGAGATTTTTTGCTTGTCGCCATCTTTGCAATTTGGCGAAGGTAATTTTCGTGGGTGGAGCGATATCTGCCATTAATAAGCTGCATGAATTGCGTCGCCCCTTCGACAGCCCTTCGACTAAGCTCAGGACAGGCGCTCAGGGCATCGCATCTCACGGAAGCCCTCTACTTTAAGGCAGGCTTCATCTTGGATTGTTTTTCTCATAAGGATAAAATTTATTGGTTAAAAAATAAATCCTTATACGTAAAAGTCATATCTTTGGTGAAGCTGCCGACCGGAGGGAGGTTTAGTTCAACAACACATAAGTATCAAAAACTTTATAGTATTTATTATCCAATAAAATTCTCACACAAATTTGAATCCTGCTCTTGTTGGAAAAATTATATCAAAAAAATCTTATAAGTTATAAATGATCTCCTAATCCTATCTGAGTTCAAAAAGTAATCTGATTTGGAAAATAAATTTCTATAATCTCCTCCAAAATTTCCTCAGGCTCTAAAAATACCACTGTAATCCCAAATCAATAAAACCAATTAAAAAATAAAAGGAAAAGAGATTTGACTAAGCGGTAAAATGAGTTTTAAAACGATATTTGTGTGCCTTTTTGTGTACCTTAAATAAAATGAGTATTTTTACAAATCTACATATTAACCTAATATTGAGGTCTTTAAAATTATATTAGGAAATCTTGTCCGATAACTACTAAAGTCATCGGATCAATAATACCAATAAAAACACACTAACGCAGCACATTTAATTTTTGTGAATAGCTTTGCCTTCCTGTTTCGGTTTGGAGGATGTATATGCCTGATTTTATGGATTCGGGCAGTTGTATGCTGACATTATGTTTTCCGGCGCCGAGGAAAGATTCTTTTAGAATGCCAAGATCGCGTCCATTTAGATCACGCAAACGAAAAAGGATATTGGCAGGCATTTCCAACTCAAGCTGTGCATAAAGCACATCTTTGGCCGGATTGGGCGTAATTAAAACACTCTCGGCAGGGCTTTGAGCGGGTTCGCCCACTCCTACGCCCCATAAATCGAGGAGGTTAACCGCTCTGCACTGTATAATGTCGTAGGTAAAGGTATCCTGAACATAGGTAACGATCTTTACTTGTTCCGGATCCCAGAAGTCTTTTAGGCTGAACGACATTTCCCATTGTTTGGAGCTTGTTTCCGATCCATCCATCGCAAAAGCAATACCGTTGGTATCTGGTAAGGCCATTTGGACTACGTCGTCGAAGAAATCAAACCGATTCATACTCATTATATAAGGATGTTGATAGGTAGGAATATGTGAGCGGGTAATAACCGTGCGTAGCTTTAGCCGATCATTAACAATTGGCGCTTTTGGTGTGAGCTCTACCATAATATTATAATCCAAACCAGAATGGGTGCCAAAAATATCTAGAATGAAAGGGCATTTTTGCTTCTCTTTTATCTCTGTCAGGTGTTCACGATATATATTTTGCCTAGGAGTAGCTTCTAAATTGCTAATAACCCTTTCTGGAAAAATACTCCAACGGGGTAGATGTGTCAGTCGCGCATATGATGGTTCTCCCGCTTTAAAAATAAATCCATAATCATTCATGCACGAAAAAACCGTAGGCATTTCTGAGGAATCCGGTATTTCATCGTAGATATAATTTACGAAAACAACACTCTTCATTTCATTCTTAATTTTTGCTAAGGTATCCACAACTGCTTTTAATTCTCGGGGATAGCTATCTATTTTATTACTAAAAGAATACCTTGTCGAATACATCACATTTACACAAACTTCATTCTGAAATGGATAGGTATACGAATCCAAATCAAAAAGTGCTGTATTGTTTTCCTGCACCTGATCGCCTTCACAATCAACTTTGTATTCAACATGGTATAGATGATTGTTATAGGGCAAATGCACTTCCGGAAAAGAAACAGAGAGGGTGTCCATATGCTGCATTTCCTGCACATTAACAGATTCACTATAAACCACTTCCCCGCTCAGGTGTTCTCTGATCGCGCATACTGCATTGCCATTTATTGCCAGAAGGCCGGGATTCATCAGTCGTACACATGGTATATATGGCGAACTAATTGAGGTATGCTTATTTGGATATTGATCAATGATTGCTAAATCAGTTTGTGGGGGCACATACAACCTAATATTATCGATGTTTATCCACATTTTACTTTCAAAACATATATGGTTGAGCCCCATATTAATTTTAAATTGAAAGCCAGGTTTCTTAAAAAATGATGAATCAATGGCACAAGCAAAGGGAACTGTTTCAAAAGCATCAAAATAATCATCAAAGTTATAATCACATATGCTGTGCCAGTCCTCCAATAAATCATTTTTAACAAAAAGCTCAAGTTCTATATTCCCAACAAATGCGTCATATTCAAGCCTAAAATATTCCATGCTAAAATTGATATGATCGTAGGTGGAAAAATCAAGAACCGGTGATATTAAATTTAGCCCATAATAGGGGTCTTTTTCTGATTTGTTCTTATAGTCTTTATCTCCATAGTAATATACATTGAACTCTGGCGGATTAGAACCACAATATGTTGTATTGGAAACCCTGTAGCCAAACACAAAACTATGAGAATTTGTGTTAATTTCCCACTTATCAAGGGAGGCCTGCCCCTCGCTAAAATCTTCAAGAAATACAGTTTGGGCATAGCTACCGCTTAGCATTGAATAACAACACCATAAGGAAATCAATAAGAATAATTTTTTCATGATCAATGTGTTTTTTGTATGGATAATCTTTATAAAAAATATTTATTTCAACATAAATCCCTGTAAATATGGTAAATATATTTAGATTGATTTTAAATTACAAAAATTTATCAAAATATAGGTAACCTTTTCGGGATCAAACATATTAATTATTAGAACAAAGAACACATTGTGTAATAGCACGACAAATATAGTATAAAACAATTGAATGCAAAAGGGATTCATAAAAAATTAAATAGTTGTGTTTTATTCACCTGATTTGACTTTGCATCAACCTAAGTCTTTTATATCTTTGGCGGTATGGTAGAACGCATACAAAGAGGCAGCGAAACCCATTATCTCTCCTACATTTCTTCGCCCGACGGGCTGGTGGCAATGCACATCAGTGATGATGACGGCCGCGACGAAATGAAGTATGTGCTCACCGATTACCTGGGGACTATATACGCTTTGGTGGATGATGGTGCCCAAAGCACGATGAATAAAAGCATTGATTGGGGTGATGCACTGTGGGGTGACATTGATTTTCTTGATTGTGCGATATCTGGAATTTCTGATGTGGCAACACTTGGGGTTTCTAAAATAACCAAGCTCCTCAAAATTAGTAAAACAGGGATGAAAGCCATCAATATTGGTTTTAAAGCGATTAATACATATGTTTCTAATTCCTTTAAATCTCAACATGATTTTACTCCTAATGATGGATATAAAGTATATCATGATGATATAAACGACGCTGGTAGGAAAGCATCAAATTTAAAATCATTTACTCTGGATATTGCTTTTGACTTTGCTTTTGAAAAAATAGTTCCAAAGAAGTATGTAGGAAGTTTTGACTCAAAAAGATTCATTGATAGGTTAAAACGTTTTGCTGCATCCACATTCACCATGCCAGCTGGAAATGATTTTCAAAATAGAATATTTGAGCATGAAATGAATAGATCAAACGAATATATCTTTGATGATGAAAATGGCGAATGGATAAGAGATAATACACCAAAAATACCATACATGATAAATTTTAATAATGGAGGAAGATAAAACAAAAGATGGATAAAGCAAATAAAGTAAAAGAAGCAATTACAGGCCTATTATTGATTATAGTCCCTATTGTTATTATTGCCGGTGTAATCCACTACTTATCTAGTTCACAACAAATTGAAAATGAAAGGATTTTAAAAATTGGAGAAAGAGCATTGGCTATATATACGCATAATTCCGGCGGCAGATTTAACGGTTGTCCAGTTTATGAATTTTTGGTCAATGGCAAAAATTATTCGATTGCTATTTCTAGTACAATACGTTATAAGTTATATCAGTATCCTAAAACTAAGCCAGTTCCTGCTTTGATTTCATATGACCCGTCAGATCCAAGCAAAAATACAGTAGTTTGTAATACTTATTTTGAGTTTGAAGGGCATAAAATAATATGGGAGGAAGGGGATAGGGGGATTCTTATCAAGGCATTCCCTGTTGATAATAATTAATCAATAAATTATTTATATTATGGAACTAGTTCTGATTTTTTTTATTCTAATATTTACAGTTTATTCACATGCCCAAACCACCTACCAATACGACGAAAACGGCAACCGCACCGCCCGTATTATAGATTTGGGCAAGGATATAGAACCAAAATAATTTTGAATAAGTATTTTCCATTAACCGAAAAAGAAATAATTTTAATCCTTTAGAACAAATATCCTTAAAAAATGGTAGAACGCATACAAAGAGGCAGTGAAACCCATTACCTCTCCTACATTTCTTCACCCGAGGGGCTGGTGGCAATGCACATCAGTGATGATGCTGGCCGCGATGAGATGAAGTATGTGCTCACCGATTACCTGGGGACTATATACGCCTTGGTGGATGATGGCGCCCAAAGCTCAGACGATGCGCTCTATTACAGCTTTAATGCCTGGGGCGAACGCCGCGAGCTGCAAGCCTATGATGGCAGCCTTACGGCACCGCTTTTCTCCGACCCGGCCGACTATATTACCAGCCGTGGCTATACCGGACATGAGCATATCGATGCTTTTGACTTAATTAATATGAACGGCAGGGCATACGATCCTGTTGTGGGCGCATTTTTAAGTCCTGATCCTTATGTTCAGGCTCCGGACATGCCACAGAACCTGAACCGCTATGCCTATTGTTTGAATAACCCTTTGAAATACACAGATCCGAGTGGGGAGTTTATAATGACCATTATGTTTGCAATGATGACCAATGTAATGATTCAGGGACTTTCTGGGAATATGAATACTATGGGCTCTTTTTTCCTGGCAGCAGGAATTGGAGCTGCTTCTGCTGGTGTAGGGCTTGCAACCGGCAGTATATTCCTTGGCGCTTTCTTTGGCCAAACGGGCAATTCTTTAGTAAACGGAAACAACTTTGGGCAAAGCGTTTTAGCAGGACTACAAGCCGGGGCTGCTTCTGTAGCGGTTGCTGCTGGATTGCAGCTTATTTCTTCTGGTGCTCAATCTGCATATAAGGCAATTGCTGAAAAAATAAAATTCAATAAAGTGCATGGTGAAATACTTAGTTCCCCAACCTTTCAAGGTAAATATAAGGGAAAAGAAACAGGAATTGAAACGACTGAACAACTTGTAGAGGAAGCGAAAAAGTTTTTGCCAGATTTGGATGAATATGCATCAGACGTTTTGCTGTCTTCTGATCCAAATGCTAAAGCAATGACTGCTACATATCAAGGTATAGATATTCTTGACGATGACACCTTGTTACATAACGGGGCTGAAGTTGGAGGTGTCACAATACCATATGAGGATTATGCTGGTCGACCTACTCCAAGAATTATTATTTCCTCAAAAGAAGCAGCTTATTCATTGTCCTTTCAAGCAGTTATGTCTCATGAGTTCACCCACTCTTTTCATTATAAAACTGGCCTATTTGGAAAATTAGGTACTGCTTTACATAGCAATGAAGAAGTTACAGAATATTTTGCTCATGAAATCAATATTGCTTTCAGGCATAGAATGGTTAATAGTTACAGTATTGATCAAGCGCTATTTAATCCGGTAGCCAGAACTTATAAAGGATTTAATGTATATCCACCTTCTGTGGATAAATTTGGTATTTGGAAATATCATAAATTTAGCAAATAATGGATCTATACGAATATAAAAATCTCAACCCGATGAAATCACTAAAACTATTTGTTTTTATTAATTTAATTGCTCAACTACTTTCCGTATCATCTATGTCCGTTTTTGGACAGAAAAACTGCAGTTCAAATAATTCACTGCTTGGAATTTATTTAATTGGTGAGGAAAAATCAAATGAAGCAGATAGAAAAATAACGTGGTATATATCGATATGCAGAGACAATCACATTAGTTTAAGAACGTCCAAAAGAACAACTTCAAATCTAAAAGAAGCAAGTGAAGTATCTGCTCCTAAAGGGATTAAATATGAAGCATTCGTATACGCCCTTAGAGATGAGTATAAGTATTATATTGGTCAGTATAAAATATTGAATGACACCCTGAAAGCAAATTTGAATAATAATCAAAACATTTCTTTTTTAATAATAGACTCTCTAAATTTAAAATTAATTGATTGTGACCCCGGCTTTCCTCATTTCAAAAATGAATACGCCCATAAATATATTGGCTTTTACACCAACCATTGGTTATGTGGTGAGTTTGGGGTTAACAATAAAAGTTGGGCCTATAGTGGTGACAGCAGAGACACCCTTTTCGAAAACAGAAAAGAATATTTTTGGATGTATGCTGACTCCACTATAGGTAAATGGATAGAAAGCCTAGATGCCTACAGAATTTACGATACAACAGCTCGTCCCAGATATAAACAATAAACTTAGTTACAATGAAAATTAGATTAACCACATTTCTTATTATATGCTTGTTTGCCATAAATATAAACATCGATGCCCAAACCACCTACCAATACGATGAAAACGGTAACCGCACAGCCCGTATCATAGATTTGGGCAAGGATCTGAAAACAAAATAAATTTGAATAAGTATTTGCCTTTAATCGAAAAAGAAATAATTTTAATCCTTTAGAATAAATATCCTCAAAAGAATGACAGAACACATACAAAGAGGCAGCGAAACCCTCTCCTACATTTCTTCGCCCGAGGGGCTGGTGGCAATGCACATCAGTGATAATGGCGATGAGATGAAGTATGTGCTCACCGATTACCTGGGGACTATATACGCCTTGGTGGATGATGGCGCCCAAAGCTCAGACGATGCGCTCTATTACAGCTTTAATGCCTGGGGCGAACGCCGCGAGCTGCAAGCCTATGATGGCAGCCTTACGGCACCGCTTTTCTCCGACCCGGCCGACTATATTACCAGCCGTGGCTATACCGGACATGAGCATATCGATGCTTTTGACTTAATTAATATGAACGGCAGGGCATACGATCCTGTTGTGGGCGCTTTCCTGAGCCCTGATCCATATGTGCAGGCTCCGGATATGCCGCAAAACCTGAACCGCTATGCCTATTGTTTGAATAACCCCTTGAAATATACCGACCCGAGTGGGAATTTTATTATGACCATTATGATTGGAATAATGACCAATGTAATGATTCAGGGACTTTCTGAAAATATGAATACCATGGGCTCTTTTTTCCTGGCGGCAGGCATTGGAGGTGCTGCAGCTGGAGTTGGGCTTGCAACCGGCAGTATTTTTCTTGCCGCTTTCTTTGGCCAAACGGGCAATTCTTTAGTAAATGGAAACAACTTTGGGCAAAGTGTTTTAGCAGGACTACAAGCAGGGGCTACTTCTGTAGCGGTTGCTGCTGGATTGCAGCTTATTTCTTCTGGTGCTCAATCTGCATATAAGGCAATTGCTGAAAAAATTAAGTTTAATAGAATTGCAAAGCAAACTTATGAAACTCCTATGCCAAAAGAATTTGGTCCAGAGATGGGCATAACAGATTCAAAGAGCTTGCAACAGGGTGCAACAGAATTAATACCCGAGTGGAAGGATAATGTTGAAAGCGGATTATTCATTGCAGATGATAGCAGAATGACTGACAACTTAGCTGGTTACGAATACTCTGTCAATAAAAATGTCGATTTAGTTTCGCAAGATGGAGAAATAATTGTGGGTGTGACCATACCAGTCGAAAATTATAATGGAGATATTCACGCTCGAGTTTTTATATCCCGAACCGCAGCAGAACACCAATGGTCATTTCAATGGACATTAGCTCATGAAGTTACACATGCTTATCATATTAAAACTGGCTTGATCGAGCTTTTTGGTGGCGCTTCTAAAACTGTAACAGAATATTTTGCGCATGAGCTTTCAAGGGCAATGATGCATGAAACTAATCATACTTTTCGGCTGCCTAAAAACCTACTATCTAAATGGAATAGTGTGACCAGAGAATTTAACGGAATTAAAGTATATCCTCCAACAATTGATAAGTGGGGACTATGGAAAAGGTTTAAATTTCATCAATAGGAATTGAAATTAGACTAATTTTTAAATTATTCGAAAATAAAAATAATGACCAAAATGCTTAAATATTTCACTATGTTGATATTCATATTATCCGAATATCAAGGTCTTTGTCAAAAGCTACCTTCTTCCAGCCTTTATGGGGTATATTCCCTAGAAGAAGCTTCAAATAGTATTAGTTTCAGAAAGCTAGATTGGCAAATAATAATCTGTAAAGATAATCGGGTATTGATTAAAGCTCCTAAAATAAATAATAGTAAACTTACCTTTTTAAAAAAAGACAGCATCCCAAATTGTTTCTTAAGAGAAAATTTAGAATTCAAATTGAATTTTAACTTCCTTGTAGGTAAATATGAAATACAGCATGATACTATAATGATTTTACTTAATAACAGACAAAACATTAGCTTTAAGATTGTAGACTCACTAAATCTAAGGATCATCAACAAAAACTCAGTCTTTCCAAAATTTAGAGCCAATTTTGCGCATAAAGTCAGTGGCTTTTATCACAACCATTGGTTTTGTGGAGTTTCAGGAAGTAATAATACTAACTGGGTCTATTGCGGAGATACTTATGATACGCTGTTGATAAATAGAAGAAATAACTTTTGGATGTTTGCCGACACAACCAAATCAAATATTTATGAACAATTAGATGCTTTTAGAATTTATGACACAACCGCTTACCCAAAGTATAAACAATAATTAACAACCTCTTTTATTGTCAGGATTCAAAATCTCAACCCGATGAAATCACTAAAACTATTTGTTTTTATTAATTTAATTGCTCAACTACTTTCCGTATCATCTATGTCCGTTTTTGGACAGAAAAACTGCAGTTCAAATAATTCATTGCTTGGAATTTATTGCACAGAAGAAAAAACCTCAAATAGAACAGAGATAAGTTGGTTAATATTAATATGCAGAGACGATCACATATGTATAAGAACCTCAAAAAGAACAACTTCAATTCTAAAAGAAGCAAGTGAAGGATCAGCTCATAGAGGGATTAAGTTTGAAGCATTCGAATACACCCTTAGGGATAATTTTAAATACTATATTGGTCAGTATAAAATATTGAATGATACCCTGAAAGCAAATTTGAATGATAATCAAAATATTTCCTTTTTAATAATAGACTCTTTAAATTTAAAAATAATTAATTGTGATCCTGGTTTTCCTGAATTAAAAAGCCCATACGCCCATAAAAATTCCGGCTTCTACTCTAACCATTGGCTATGCGGAACCTATGGTGCAAACAATGAAAGTTGGGTCTATAATGGTGACAGCAGAGATACCCTTTTAAAAAACAGAAAAGAATATTTTTGGATGTATGCTGACTCCACTTTAGGTAAATGGCCAGAAAATACAGACACCTACAGAATTTACGATACAACGGCTCGTCCTAGATATAAACAATAAACTAATTACAATGAAAATTAGATTAACCACATTTCTTATTATATGCTTGTTTGCCATAAATATAAACATCGAAGCCCAAACCACCTACCAATACGACGAAAACGGCAACCGCACAGCCCGTATCATAGATTTGGGCAAGGATCTGGAGGAGAAGGTATCTGCTCATTAGATTCCTATTTGTGGTTAAAAATATTATATAAATATGACACGAATAATAATTATAGCACTACTGCTCATCTGTACAATAACTTCATTTTCACAAAATGATGGGATCAAAAATCAACTTGATAGTTTATTGAGTCAGTACAGAACAAGAATTGATAAGAAACTTCAAGAAAACCATTTTGAAGACATCAAATTGATGTATGCCGTTGTAATATTGAATGATGAAAAAAATGATAACCAGATTGAAATGTCTATAAATTGCACTTCAGACATTAGTAAGTTAAATGAAATATCGCCAACTTTCGTAATGAACCATAGAGGCCGTAATATCTATGTCAGGGCTTCTATCTTATTGTCAGAAAATATCATCAAGAATTTAGGCTTAAAGGAGTTTAGCCGATCGAATAGATATTACGATTTAGAAGAGATGCTCGATAATGATACCATCCTTGCTTGCAATTATTTCAGCTCATATTATTTAAAATTCAGTAATTGTGATTTAATTACGCAAACTATTGTAAAGCCTTACGAATTGAGATATAAATTATGGATCTATGGAGCGCAAGAGTTGTTAAAATAAATATACGATATTAATATTAGTCATGGATAATTTATGTAAGCGTCTTAATTATTTATCAAATCAAACTCTCATGAAAATTCTTATAGGTTTATTTATTGTGATACACTTAGGGGGCTATTCTCAAACCACCTACCAATACGACGAAAACGGCAACCGCACATCCCGTATCATTAATATGGGTAAGGATATAGAACCAAAATAATTTTGAATAAGTATTTTCCATTAACCGAAAAAGAAATAATTTTAATCCTTTAGAACAAATATCCTTAAAAAATGGTAGAACACATACAAAGGGGCAGCGAAACCCTCTCCTACATTTCTTCACCCGACGGGCTGGTGGCAATGCACATCAGCGATGATGGCGATGAGATGAAGTATGTGCTCACCGATTACCTGGGCACAATTTACGCTTTGGTGGATGATGGTGCCCAAAGCACGGATGATGCGCTCTATTACAGCTTTAATGCCTGGGGCGAGCGCCGCGAGCTGCAAGCCTATGACGGTAGCCTTACGGCACCGCTCTTCTCCGACCCGGCCGACTATATTACCAGCCGTGGCTATACCGGACATGAGCATATCGATGCTTTTGAGCTGATCAATATGAACGGTCGCGTATATGATCCAAATACCAGCTCTTTTTTAAGCCCTGATCCTGTTATGCAATCTCCGGATAATCCACAAAACCTAAACAGATACTCCTATTGTCTGAACAATCCTACTAAATACATTGATCCGAGCGGTTTTACCCAACAGAAACCTCCTCGCCAAGAATGGCTTGAAAATAATTATGGATTTGAAGGAGGCTCCGATTTTTACAGAGGAGAGTATTTTTTCTATAACTCTGAGACAGGAGGATTTAATGGAAACCGTGGCAACTATCATAGTGGAGGCGGATCGACTTATTACTATGCCGAAACCTATATTGGAGACGAAGCCGTAGATTTTTTAAGAGATATGGCAGGTATGTATGACAATCTGGACTTTCCATCAAATTTTTATTCAGCTATTGTTACGATGGAAGGAGTAGATTATTTGGTTACCAGTAAAAATCCAATAGGAAACTACCGGATTAAATATGGAGGGATTATTTTTCCTAGGGGCTGTAGTACTCATATTGTTGGGCCAGTAATTATAGGCTCAGCTGGTGGGGGTGAGTTACAACTAAATTCTACAGCAAGTTATATTTATGATGGTCAGTTTAGATCAGATCCATTAATACATAGTATGGAAGCTGGACAACACGTTAGGGTTGAAGTGAAAAACATGAATATTTTGGGGGTTCAGTTGGATTTGCAAGATAAATCACGTTATGCATACGAAAAAAATTGGCTTGGCATTGAGAGTAAGGTTTATACTGGAGATAGTCATTCAATGGTTCTACTTCCTGGACAATCGAGAAGTTTTGATTTTTATATGTTTAATTATGTTCCTATGAATTGGCAATTTGAGCTTAGCACAAAGATAAGTGGTGCCGCAAATGTTCAGATAAGATTTTATAGTGATTGGGTTCCTGGTATGCCATATGACCCTAATCATCCAAACAGATAATAACATGAGATATATAAAAAAAATACTGATAGTAGCCTCAATTGTTCTTGCTTTAGCTTCATGTAGTGAAATAGAAGTGCATAGAGATTATTATGCTAATGGGGTATTGAAGGAAGAATACTCGATGAAAAAGGGACAGTTTGATGGTAAATATAAAGCTTTATATTCTAATGGGAAACCACAAGCCATAGGTGAGTTTTCGGATGGTAAAATGGATGGAATTTGGCAACATTTTTACCAAAATGGGAAAAGGCAATCGATAGAAGAACATTTAGACGGAAAACTTGTGAACTTTAATTACTGGGATGAAGAAGGAAAACAATTAGTAATTGACGGTACGGGAGTTGCTGAAAAATATTATCCTTCTGGACAAATAGAAAGTGTTATGTCTTACAGGAATAATGTTTTTGACGGGAAGTGTGAAACCTGGTTTCCTAATGGAATAAAAGCTTCAGAAACTTTTTATGAGAATGGCAAACCCATTTTAAGTTGGCGATATTGGGATGAATATGGAAATTTGATAAAAACAGAAAATTATTAAAACTTAAAGCCTCACTATTTCAGTGGGGCTATATAAAATTTGCATTAAATCGAAACCATAAAAAACGAAAACGGCTTTGTATTAGAAAAATGTTTATATTAATCGAAAAGTATACCAGTATTTCAATCCAAAAGTATACCATGCACGAGCATTTGAATTTGTTTGGCTTGATCATTATGAATGGACGCATGTACGATCCCTGGACAGGCCGTTTCCTCTCGCCCGACCCTGTAGTGCAAAAGCCCGAATACGGCCCCAACTACAACCCCTATTCATACTGTCTCAATAACCCTTTGAAATATATTGACCCGAGCGGGTATAATTATGATTGGTATCAAAATGTACTGACAGGAGATATGTATTATAATAGTACCTACAAAGGTGAGTCTGATGCGGAAAAAATTGATGGTGAGGGCTGGGAATATTTTGGTCCGGATGGTATGTTTGGCTTACCAGAGATACTTTTAGCACGAGAGTATAACTTACCAGTAAAACCATTGAACGGGCTGGGCTTTACTGTTGAAATCCCACTAAAAGGGGACAAAGCAGAGGGGTTTATGCAAGAGATGGGGTATGAGTTTGTGCCAACCCAACAGGTGATATATACAAAAGAGTTGACTGTATATATGTTTCAAGCTAAACAAACCTATCATTATGGCAAAGAAATTATTATTGATGAAAAAAGCACATATTTACCAAATAATTATTGCTATTCATATAGTCAGGGAATTAAGGGTCATAGCATAAAAGGCTCTGATGATATTAAACCAATGTGGGAAATTGTTTCCAGAGTGAGTCTAAAATATACCGACAATATCTTACTACAACAGCCTCATCCAATTCTTCAGTCAAAATTATTGAATGCTGTTATAACTGGCAGCAATGACTGGGATAATAAAAAGACAAGACATCTAAAGAGTTGGCAGGAGTATAAAGGCGACATAGAATTAATAAATAAATTTGTTAGGATATATGGCAAGGATTAAATGTTTAATCATAATTGTATTTTTGTTATTTCTATCATGCAACTTTATAAAACGCAGAACGTTTTTTGTTCGCTTTCAGGAAAACCTGAAACAGCAAGAGGAAAACTTTAGCGAGTATTTTACTGCTGACAGCTTATTTGATGTTTTTCCCGATAATTTTGAAAACGAAGGAAATACCTGGTTTACCAGCTCACCATCTATTGATTTAAAGGAGGGGCATTGTGCAATGTATGGTATTTTCATACTGAAAAGCAAAATGAATGAACATAATAGCATACAGAAAATCTTGAGGGTGCCCTACTCTTCTGATTCATGTTGTAAGATCTATTTAAATCGACTCACACGATATGTTGATTCTTCTGCCTCCTATAACGTCTATAAAGATGGGTATTTATTAGTGCCTTGTTTTGAAAGAGACTATGTTTTTTCTGATAGTACTATTATGAAATCAAAAATATGGGTTGGCAAAGAGAGGTATTATGAAAGTTTATATTATGTCCCCTCAGATCTTCAAGTCCATGTTGTGGACGCCAAGGCGGGCAATTTTTGGAAAAATGATTGCAACGAATATCGTCCGGAAAGCCTAAAAGAGTGGAAACATGGCTACTCCAAAGGCTTTGCAACATCTGAAAAAGAGAATATTATAGTTTATTGGACAATGATATGGTAAACAGGCACATAACATACCGCTCTGGTTCTTTTGGAAAAGGACTTCAGCACTGCAAATCAGCTCTTACAAAGATATTAATCCTGATCCATCATTATTGAAACCTTCTCAAAATAAAAAAATATTCGATGAAATTAATTAAAAGCGCTATGAATAAAAAGCTAAATACATTAGTCTTATTTTTCTTCTTATCATCCACCATGATAAGCTTCGCCCAAACCTCCTTTCAATACGATGCCAATGGCAACCGTATTGCGCGTATCATAAACCTGGGCAAAGATGTGCTGGCAGATGCTGCCATAAATGATAGCCTGCAAGGGGAACTGGAACTTCCCAAGCCAATGCAGGAAACACTTGGAAAAGCTACCGTTAACATCTATCCAAACCCAACACAAGGCTTGCTTATATTGGAAAGCCAGGGTTTTGCCCTGGATGCGCTCCCAGAATACGAAGTCTATACCCTGATTGGCAGCCTGCTTATGCGTGTTGAAGCCACAGAGAACCGCCAGCAGATCGACCTGAGCAATGAACCTGCAGGGATTTACCTGCTACGGATTAAATCAGGCAGCTTGCAAAGGGAATGGAAAATCATTAAACAATAAAATTTTGTCGTGGCTTTACGATTTATACGAATAAAGCCCTAATTTTGTATTATGTTATGCCGGAAACACCTGTTGTTGCTTATTGTAAGTTCATTTTTTTGGACAAGTATTTTGTATGCCCAAAACAAACAAGCCAATAATTGGTATTTTGGACAATATGCCGGCATTACGTTTAATACACCCGATGGCAGCCCACAGGTTTTATATGACGGGCAGATCAATCAATATGAGGGTTGTGCCAGCATCTCCGATTATGATGGCAATTTGCTGTTTTATACAGACGGAGTTAATGTTTGGAATTCCATGCACAACATCATGCCCAATGGAAACAATCTCGGAGGAAACGCTTCTGCCGCAATGTCTTCAATAGTTGTGCCCGCACCGGGCAATGATAGTCTTTTTTATCTGTTTACATTGCCGGAGAATCATGATGATGAAGGCCTCCGTTATTCCATTATCAATATGAATTTGGATAACGGCTTAGGCGATATCACAGACATAAAAGATATTTACCTAACCGGGCCGGTTCATGAAAAAGTTACTGCCGTGGCCCATTCAAACGGCTTATTTATTTGGGTAATAAGCCATTTATGGGATAGCAATACTTTTCTTATGTACCTCATCGACACAGATTCTCTGCATACAGTACCAATAACTCAATCAATTGGAGAGATTCATAATAATATACAGAGCCTCAGTGGCTGTATGAAAGCATCTCCTGACGGAACGCATTTGGCGATTACTGGGGGGGGGGGTACCCCTCCAAAGTTCAATTATTCAATTTTAATAACTCAACGGCTTTACTAAGCAATCCGATAAGCCTGATGCATCAAGCAACATATTATAAGCCATATGGCATTGGCTTTTCACCAGATGGCACAAAACTTTATATTTCTTCTTTTGGTATTGAATCTCTTGCACAATACAGAAATATTCATCAATACAACCTTGAATCTGAGGATTCTTTAACAATTGTTAATTCAGAGATTGAAATAGTCTATTTATCTGGTGTAACATATCAAATTGGTACTATGCAACTCGGTCCTGATAACAGGCTGTATATTGCAAAGGACAATCAACCCTATTTATGTATAATTGAAAACCCTGACTCATTGGGTTCATTATGCAATTTTGTTGATTCAGCACTATTTCTTGATGACGGAACCTACACCCACCGCTGTCGCCTCGGCCTCCCTGCCTTCGTCCAGTCAGTCTTCAAGCCCGCTAGCTTCAACTGGGAAGGACATTGCATAGGAGACACTACTTTCTTTTACATTATAGATACTTTGGCGCAGGATTCCGTCCAGTGGGATTTTGGCGATCCGGCCAGTGGTGCGGCCAATTATTCGGATTCATTTTTTCCCCACCATTTGTATGAAAATGCCGGCAGCTATCTGATCCGTGTTGTCGGCTACAACAATAACCATAATGATACCACAGTGCAGGAAATCCTTATCCATCCCCTACCCACACCTCTTTTACCAACAGATACCGGTTTTTGCGAAGGCTATGGCGTAAACCTCTGGCCGGGGAATTTTCAAAGCTACCTCTGGCAAAACGGCTCAACAGACACCAGCTTTTATGCGGATACCACGCTGAGCGTAATTGTGGAAGTAACGGATGTGCAGGGCTGCAAAGCCACAGACAGCACCCATGCTGTAGAGCATAGCAAACCAGCACCTGTGGTGATTTATCATGATTAGTATTGGGAAAAGGTTTGGGGATTTTGTTGTTTTCATCAGATGAAAAGGGCGCAAATAGATTTAGAGACATACAATTAAAGAACCGACAAAACACTACAAAAAAATATTTCAAAGCTAAAAAAGCGGCTACTATTGCTCATAATTCATCATCAAAACCATTTTTCAGAACAGTGCTGGGTTTCAATTCAAGGATAGAAACGGCATAATTTGGCTCGATAAAACCCATTAATGATTAGCCTTTGGCTTTGCAAAAAAAATGAAAATAGACATAAAAATCAGGGTTCTTCATCGCATGAACAAGTGCATCTACAGTAGATACACATATAAAACCCTATAAATAAATCATTTAAGCCAATTTATCTCAAAAGTATTCCTATAACAACAGCACCCATCCTTCAGCAGTAAAGCGACCGGCATTCCAAAGCAAAATAATTTTGCCGCAGTTTTGGTTCAAACACCAGAACTGATGATTTCGTATACTATTTTTAAAAAACACATTAACAAAAAACACAATGAAGAAATTGCTCATTTTGCTGCAACTATCGGCTGTTATTATTTTTATGTCGGCATGCGGTGGAACAAAAGAAGAAAAAGTGGAAAAAGAGCTTCGCTATGTGAAATCAATCACAGTACATCCAGCCGATGCTGCCCAGCATTTCAATTATTTTGGCACAGTAGCTGAAAGCCGTTTGGTTAATATTTCATTCAGGACAGGAGGAAGACTAGATCAAATGAATATCAGCGAAGGTGATTATTTAAAAGAAGGGGAAATAATTGCGCGCATCGACTCCCGTGACCACAACTTGCAACTCAAAGCGGCGAAGGCACAATTTGAGCAAAGCAAAGACGAATATGCACGTTACAAACAATTATACGAACGCAAAAAACTACCAGAAAACACCTTGCAAAAAATGGAAGCAGCATTTCTGATGACCGAAAGCAATTATGAAACTGCACAAAATGCCCTCAAGGACTGCATCTTGAAAGCACCTTTTTCCGGCTATGTTTTTGAAAGTTTTGTAGAAAACTATGAAGCAGTAGCGCCAGGTCAACCAATCATTAGCTTGCTGGATATGAATACTGTAGAAATCATTTTTCATATCCCTGAAGAACATATGGAACAAATGGACAATATTGCCTCCATCACTTTTGATATTGCTCATGCGAACATAAAAAACAGAAGCGCTGCATTGAAAAGCATTAGCGAGAAAGCCGGCAAAAATAATTTATTCGAGGTGCGACTTCTGGCAGACAATAAAGATAATCGCATAAAATCAGGCATGACCGCAACAATTTCCTTAGAATTAAATGAAGGAGGAGAGCAATGCATGATCATACCGGCAGAAGCTGTTTTTCAGAATAATAACCAAAGCTATGTTTGGGTAATTCAGGACGATTACCGCTTAAAAAAACAGCAGGTGCGCATTGGCAAGGCACACAATAATGGAAGCATAAGCATTTTGAAAGGCTTAAAAAATGGCGCACATATCGTGACAGCCGGAACACATTTTGTGATCGAAGGCCAGGAAGTAAAAATTGCCGATAAAAATTAGTGCTTACCTTTAAAAAAGAAACAATATGATACTAGATAAAATCCTGAATCAAAGGGCGTTTATATCGTTCGGGCTTATACTCCTGTTTTTTGGGGGCATTTTTTCCTATATGCAGCTCGGAAAATTGGAAGACGCTGAAATTCCAATCAAAGCAGCCAAAGTGATGTGTGTCTATCCGGGTGCTTCTGCTGAAGAAGTTGAAATGGAAGTCACAGCAAAACTCGAAAAAGCCATCCGCAAACTTAACGATATCGATCATATTGAAAGCCGCTCATTGCCCGGTCTTTCAGATATCACCATCAATCTGGATTGGGGAAAAGTGCCAACAGCTGACCTCCCCCAATATTGGGATAACCTAAGGAAAAAAATTGCAGATATCCAAAGTGAATTGCCACAAGGAGCCATGGTTCCAATTGTTTATGATGACTTTGGCGATGTGTATGGTATTTTTATGACCGTAAGCGGTGATGGCTACAGCTATGATGAACTGCACGAATATACCAAAGAAGTAAAGCAAGCCCTTTCATTACTAGAGGGCGTAAAAAATGTTGAAATCATGGGGGAATTAACCGAAACCATCGACATCAGCTTTACTAAAGAAAAATTTGCACAACTTGGCATTAACCCAATGTTGATTGTTCAGCTTTTAAACGACCAAACAAAACCCGTTGATCCGGGCAGCATTTCTTTTGGCTCGGAACGCATGCGCATAAATGTGGGCAATAAATTCAAAAATCTAGATGAAATCAGAAACCTACTTATCGAACTTCCCAATGGCGGTAGATACTTATTAGGCGATGTTGCTAAAGTAAGCCGGGGCTATATGGAACCAAGAACTTCCGGTATAGCCACCAATGGCATTGCAGCATTAGGCCTTGGCGTTTCAGGTGCCAGCGGGGTGAATATTATCAAAGTTGGCGAATCTGTTGATGAATGTCTTGCCAATTTACGCGCAGAAATGCCCATTGGAATTGAGTTTAATATGGTTTTTCATCAGGCGGAACGCGTAAAAGGTGCTATCAACGATTTTATGATCAATCTTCTTGAGTCGATCCTCATTGTTATTGGTGTTTTGCTGATAACGATGGGATTCAGGTCAGGATTTCTTATTGCCAGCGGACTTGTACTGACGATACTTGGAACCTTTATTGTAATGAACGGCATTGATATTCAACTACAAAGAATTTCATTAGCAGCAATTATTATTGCTATGGGTATGTTGGTAGACAATGCCATTGTTGTAGCCGATGGCATACTCGTTGACCTAAAAAGAAAGCTTCCCGGGCGAAATCCATTCTCATTTTCAGCGAAACAAACAGCCATACCTTTACTTGGCGCTACAATGGTTGCTATTATAGCATTCCTGCCTTTGGCACTTTCTCCGGGCGGCGCAGGGGAATTCCTCCGTTCACTCTTTTTTGTTATTGCCATCTCATTATTTATCAGCTGGATACTTGCCATGATTCAAACCCCTTTTATGGCTCGTTTTTTCTATCGCAAAGACAATAAAAAGAACAATGATCAAAACGAAATCGTAGATCCATTTGCAGGAATTGTTTATCAAAAATTTAAAACCTTCCTCAAATTTGCTTTGCTGCATAAAACAGTGTTTATCATTGTAACCGTTGCAAGCCTATTTCTTTCACTGTGGTCGTTTCGGTTTATCGACCAGCTTTTCTTCCCTGAAATGGCCTATAATCAGTTTTTTGTAGAATATCATTTACCGGCAGGCAGCGATATTGAAGAAGTAAGTGAAGATATAAATGCCATTCAAAACGAAATAGCAGACTGGCCCGATATCGAAAGCATAACAACATCCATAGGCTCTACCCCTGCCCGATATACATTGATGCGTGCTGTCAATTCGTACAACAGCAGCTATGGCGAAATAATCATTAATACAGTTGATTACGAAAGCTCAAAACGATTATCCAGGGAAGTGGCAGCATACATCAAAAAAGAATATCCTGAAGCAGATATTCGCTCAAGAACTTATCTGCCCATTTCCTCAGAATTTCAGGTGGAAGCAAAATTCAGCGGACCAGACCCTATGGTACTTCGTCAGCTTTCCAATGAAGCTCAGAAGATTATGCATAAAAACCCCAAAATCGGGATGATTACCGACAACTGGAAAAATAAATCGAAAGTTCTTTATCCGAACTACAGCCAGAACAAAGCCAAGGAACTCAATATCTCACGGGAAGATCTTAGCAGGAGTATCGCAGTGGCTACCAATGGCTTACCTGTGGGACAATATTATGATAATGATGAACAACTACTGATGATGCTGAAGCTCGAACATGCCATAGGAAATGATGTGAATCAGATACCATTATTGCCCGTATGGGGACAAAGCGCAGGCAGTGTACCGCTGAGTCAGGTCACCGATTCTATAAATATTGCATGGGAAAACCAGCAAAGGCAGAGGTATAATGGCGAGCTTTCCATTAAGGCACAATGCGACCCTAAAGCAGGCATCAATGCTCCGGAAGTCTTTAGCGAAATCCATAAAGAAATTGAAGCGATTCCTTTACCAAAAGGATATAAAATGGAATGGCTGGGCGAGCACGAACAAAGTATTGATGCAAACAAGCATATTATGACTTATTTCCCGCTTGCAATCATGCTTATGATATTGATTGTTATCGGTTTATTCAATAATTTCCGCCAGCCAATTATTGTTTTCTCTGTCGTTCCACTTGCGCTTATCGGTGTAACAGTAGGATTATTGATCACGGGAAATCCATTTGGGTTTATGAGTGTAATCGGTGTTCTGGGTCTTATCGGGATGATGATCAAGAACTCTATTGTACTGCTTGATCAAATCAATATCGATTTAAAAAATGGCAAAAATCGTTTAGATTCCACCATTGATGCCGCAGTTTCAAGGTTTAGGCCTGTTCTTATGGCCTCAGCAACAACGGTACTCGGCATGGCTCCATTACTTATGGACGATATGTTTAAAGGAATGGCCACAGTGATTATGTTCGGCCTTATGATTGGCACCATCATCACATTAGTAATTGTTCCTGTACTCTATGCGATCCTTTATAGGATAGACACCAGTAAATTAAAGTAAAATGTTAAAAATCATGAATATACATAAAATAATCTTTGGGCTAAGCTTGCTGATATTTGGCCATACTGGGCTTTTTGCCCAACAAAGTTACAGCCTGCAACAATGCCGAGATACAGCCTTGGCCTTAAATAAAACCCTTAAGAATTCTGGCTTTCAAATTGATGAAGCCCAAGCAAATAAAAAAGCCGCTTTTACAAATTTCCTGCCAACTTTTGAAGCAAATGCCAGTACTTTGATTGTACCTGATATGGAAAATATTGGCATGTCCGGTGGGTTTCTACCTACAGCAAATAGTCTGGAAGAAGCGCAACAAGGCATTTATAGTGGAACGAGTAATGTCTATTCGCCCGGCTTTTCGCTCGATATGGATGAATTAATCTATTCCACCGCAGATATTACTGTTTCTCAGGCTGTTTATGCCGGTGGTAAAATCCGTAACAGCAATAAAATATATGATAAAGCCCTTGAAATTAGTCAGGAAAATTATACCCTAAACAAAAACCTGATTATTGAAGATATTGACAGGGCTTATTGGACTGCAGTCGCAGTAAAGGAAAGCCATAAGCTTGCGAATGCGTACATCAAACTATTGAGTGAGCTCGAAGAACAGTTGACCGACAGCTATGAATTGGGACTTACACCACGCAGTGACCTTTTGCAGGTACGTGTTCAAAAAAACGAGGCGCAGCTCAATGAAATTAAAGTACGCAATGGTTTAAAACTCGCCAAAATGCAAATCTGTCAAATTATGGGCATCAATATCCAAACAAAAATAGTATTAACTGATACGATCCTCAGCCAAAGCATTATGCCCGACACACTTGCATGCATTCCAAAAGCATTAGGGCAGCGTCAGGAGCTGAGTATTTTGAGCAGGCAAATAGAGATAAGTGAATTGCAAAGAAAAATTGTTCAGGCAGACTTTCTTCCACAAATTGGTGTCGGTGCAAGCTATTCATATGCGCATGTAAACGACCTGATTGACGGCAGCTGGAATAGCATGATTTCCGGTCAAATCAATATCCCAATTTTTCATTGGCGCGAAAGCAAACATAAAATAATGGCAGCCAAATTAAAAATCCAACAAGTTGAAATGCAAAAAGCGGATGCTAGTGACCTCATCAGCCTGGAAGTTAGCCGCAGCATTACGCTTCTGGAAGAAAGCCTCGAAGCCATAAACTTATCGCATAAAAGCCTCGCCGAATCAGAAGAAAGCCTGGAAGAAACGCAAATTGGCTATGATGCCGGTTTAAATACAATTACTCAGGTTCTTGATGCTCAAGCCAGTTGGCAAAATGCTTATACAAATCTGATACACTCATTAGCCAATTTTGAAATAGCAAAAGCGAGCTATAAACGCAGTATTGGACTATAACGCAAAGCGAAAAAAGATTGTTGTTTTTTGTACCGCCGGTAATCTTTTGATTGCAGGCGGTTTTTTTATTGTCCATTCATAAAAATAAATCATTTCACTACTCCAATTAAAAGTTTTCGCTATATTTGACTAATAATTGATTAGCCTATACCAAATTTACTATTTATGAAAGCAAAACGTTTTTTCAACCTATTGATCATAGGCCTTATATTAAGCCTAGGATACACATCATGCTCTGATGACGACAAAGAAATTGATGTAACAGGAATCACTTTAAACACAAGTTCCCTTATCCTGGAAAAGGGAAACACCGACCAATTATCGGTTACGGCCTTCTCCCCTACCGATGCAACAAAAAAAACTATCACTTGGACAAGCAGTAATACAGCAATCGCAACAGTGGATAATACAGGAAAAGTAAGTGGAGCCGGGGCAGGACATTGTTCAATTACAGCAACAGCAGAAAGTGGTATAACGGCAATATGCGAAATTGATGTATATAGCGGAGACGAACCACAAAGACTTGCATGGAACGGCATTACTTCAGATTCTATTGTTCTTAATATGGACTTACTAAGTGTTATTCTTGTTTATGACGAACAAATGAATCTTGTCCATAAAATAACAAATGGTTTAAATACGCCATTTAGTGTTCCCGTACCTGCTAACGGAAGCCTGAAATCGACAAATCCAATAAATTCAAATTTCTCTATTGAAAGTGAAACCAGCCTCAGCCATCTGGAAATTTCAAATAATGATAATTTGCAATCCATAAATTTCTATAAGGCCCTCAGCAGTTTAATTGTGAATAACTGCCCCAATCTGCAAGTCGTTTCAGTACACGGCGCCACGCAAATATCAGACGTCCATAGTGATGTATTGGATACACTTAAAAATATTAGCGGTATTACTTTGGTGATCAATAGTAAGGGTTATCGGTATGAGGATGGCGAATGGAAAGAAGTACAATCATAAAAGCAGTTTTCTGCATAAAAATCCCGTGAAAATTATTCTTTCACGGGATTTTTTTATTCCTGATTTTTCCTGACATCAGAAATGCGCCACCCTAAAAAACAATATAAAATTTATATCACGTTTATTTATAGATGCTTAGATCATTTTTGGGTGATGCGTGTATCAGTTAGTCGGCATTTTACCCCCATTTCGGGCCTGCTGAAAAACACCTAAAACAATAATATTAAAGAATATACTGCAAGCTTATAGATTGAAATCGTCATAAACCCTTGCAGTGGATAAAAATATTTTAGCTTAGCCTGTCTTCTTTGTTGCCTGCGGCTCGAAGAATACATCTCCGCCTTGTCGCCTCGAATCTCGACAGACTTATTCAGCAAGCCCTACTTCAATCTTACTCAGCGTTGGGGCAATTTAAAAATCAATCCAGCAAGAATAATGTTTTTATGGAAATGCAATCTACACTCAAAATCCCGAAGGTATTAATATAGAAATTAGATTTGCAACGCATGATCAAGCCTAGTCTGAGTGACAATATACTTAGATAGTCTTTGCAAGATAGGAATATCAACATATACCAAATCCTGAAGGGATGGCATTATTATAGAAATTAGGGTAGCAGCGCATGCATAAACCTAGAATGGGTGACATTATGGTTTGATAATCGATAGTTTTTCGTATTTAGACATCCAGTGAGCGTCTTTATAATAATCATATTACCCCTTCAGGGTTCTGATTATCTGCAGATTAGGATTTGTTATAATCATATCACCCCTTCAGGGTTTTATGGTTTGATTTACAATTCATAATGGGGTTTCCCCAAATTCGATCTCTGCAAACATTGGGTTAACTAAAAGCCAATCCAAAAGGAATGACGTTCTCCTGACATCAGAAATGCGCCACCCTAAAAAACAATATAAAATTTATATCACGTTTATTTATAGATGCTTAGATCATTATTGAGTGATGCGTGTATCAGTTAGTCGGCATTTTACCCCCACTTCGGGCCTGCTGAAAAACACCTAAAACAATAATATTAAAGAATATACTGCAAGCTTATAGATTGAAATCGTCATAAACCCTTGCAGTGGATAAAAATATTTTAGCTTAGCCTGTCTTCTTTGTTGCCTGCGGCTCGAAGAATACATCTCCGCCTTGTCGCCTCGAATCTCGACAGACTTATTCAGCAAGCCCTACTTCAATCTTACTCAGCGTTGGGGCAATTTAAAAATCAATCCAGCAAGAAGAATGTTTTTATGGAAATGCAATCTACACTCAAAATCCCGAAGGTATTAATATAGAAATTAGATTTGCAACGCATGATCAAGCCTAGTCTGAGTGACAATATACTTAGATAGTCTTTGCAAGATAGGAATATCAACATATACCAAATCCTGAAGGGATGGCATTATTATAGAAATTAGGGTAGCATCGCATGCATAAACCCAGAATGGGTGACATTATGGTTTGATAATCGGTAGTTTTTCGTATTTAGACATCCAGTGAGCGTCTTTATAATAATCATATCACCCCTTCAGGGTTCTGATTACCTGTAGATTAGGATTTGTTATAATCATATCACCCCTTCAGGGTTTTATGGTTTGATTTATAATTCATAATGGCGTTTCCCAAAATTCGATCTCTGCAAACATTGGGTTAACTAAAAGCCAATCCAAAAGGAATGACGTTCTCCTGACATCAAAAATGCGGCACCCTAAAAAACAATATAAAATTTATATCACGTTTATTTATAGATGCTTAGATCATTATTGAGTGATGCGTGTATCAGTCAGTCGGCATTTTACTCCCACTTCGTGCCTGCTGAAAAACACCTAAAACAATAATATTAAAGAATATACTGCAAGCTTATAGATTGAAATCCTCATAAACCCTTGCAGTGGATAAAAATATTTTAGCTTAGCCTGTCTTCTTTGTTGCCTGCGGCTCGAAGAATACATCTCCGCCTTGTCGCCTCGAATCTCGACAGACTTATTCAGCAAGCCCTACTTCAATCTTACTCAGCGTTGGGGCAATTTAAAAATCAATCCAGCAAGAATAATGTTTTTATGGAAATGCAATCTACACTCAAAATCCCGAAGGTATCAATATAGAAATTAGATTTGCAACGCATGATCAAGCCTAGTCTGAGTGACAATATACTTAGATAGTCTTTGCAAGATAGGAATATCAACATATACCAAATCCTGAAGGGATGGAATTATTATAGAAATTAGGGTAGCAGCGCATGCATAAACCCAGAATGGGTGACATTATGGTTTGATAATCGGTAGTTTTTCGTATTTAGACATCCAGTGAGCGTCTTTATAATAATCATATCACCCCTTCAGGGTTTTATGGTTTGATTTACAATTCATAATGGGGTTTCCCCAAATTCGATCTCTGCAAACATTGGGTTAACTAAAAGCCAATCCAAAAGGAATGACGTTCTCCTGACATCAAAAATGCGGCACCCTAAAAAACAATATAAAATTTATATCACGTTTATTTATAGATGCTTAGATCATTATTGAGTGATGCGTGTTGAAGTCAGGGTTATTCTTTCACGGGATTTTTTTATGGCAGCATTCTCAGGATAATTTCCGCATTTTCACGAACATCACCATGAGGGCAATGGACTTTTTGCACTTTTACTGCTTCCCTCTTATTCAGGCCATGCATATAGGCTTTGTCGTAATAATCCAGGCTGATGGATGCTACTTTATGAAAATCGTTCTGTTCGAGTGCATCAAGGGCCTTTTGGTGCAGTAATCCGCCCAAACGCTTGTGTATACGACCAATAGCACCGTACAACAACTGTTTATCAAAGCAAGCATATTCATCAACCAATCTATTGATACGGATATCCATAGGCTCTATAACCTGAATAACATTGGCTTGCCTCATTTGTTGAAAAAGGGCATCGGGCAAAGCCACACGGCCTACCATACGGCTTTCATCTTCAATCCATATGCGACGATTTGGGTCGAGGGAAAAAATATATTCGCCCAAAACATTCTCAAACATCTCCGTTGATGGTTGTTCTTCCTGTCCAATAGCACCAAAAGCAGAACCTTTATGATGCGCCAGACCTTCGAGATCTATGATTTGTTCTCCCATATTCTGCAATTGATGCAAAATATGTGTTTTCCCGCTTCCCGTCATACCACCAAGAACCACCAAGGGCAATTTCTGTGCAAAAGCAGATTGGATATAAGTCCTATATGATTTATACCCTCCCTTTAATACAGAAGCCCCGAGACCCGATGTACCAAAAAGCCATGCCATACTTTGAGAACGCATACCACCACGCCAGCAATGCACCATTATTTCGGAACGCGATGCTGTTTCTTTTCCAGCCATCGCCAAGGCATACAGTTTTGGACCGACAAAGCGCAAACCTTCCATCACCGCCTTATTGCGCCCCTTTTGCTTATAGAGCGTTCCAATTATTTTTCTTTCCTCATCGGTAAAAATAGGGATATTCACTGCACCAGGTATATGGGCGACAGAAAACTCAGCAGGCGTACGCACATCAATAAAAGGCAGCGTTTGCCGGAGTTTAAGGAATTCTAAAATATCGATTTCTTTTGTCATGGAATGGGCAAAAGTACAAAAGTGAGTAAAACCAAGGACTCAAAGCTAAAAATAATTTCTTCACCCTTTTTCACTAATTTGTTCTAAGCGCGATCGATCAATAATTTCAAAATGATTTCCTTCACAATATATGATGTTATCTTCCCGAAATCCTTTAAGTATCCTGATTGTGGATTCTTTGGTCATGGCAGTCATATCAGCCAGATCTTGCCGGGAGAGTGCCGTATGAAATTGGGGAGCATTATAAATATCATCGGCGAGGTAGATCAAGGCATCGGCCATACGACCGGCCATATGCTTTTGGGTAAGGTGCACAAATTTCCCAAAGCTCATCGAAAGTCTATGATTGTTTGCTTTAAGCAAAGCCATTGCGAACACATTATTAGATGCAACTACTTGCTCAAATGCATGCACATCTATTTGACATAAATTTGTTTCGGTAAGTGCGGTAATTGTGTGATGATGCCTGAAATCTGTATACATACCCGGTCCTCCAATCATATCACCGGCTTTAACAATTTCAATAATCATATTCTTTTCCCGAAGCCCTTCGATATAGACCTTGGCCATACCGGATGTGAAGCATGAAATATGTGTTAATGCCGTCCCTTGTTTGCTTATCGTCTCACCTGCATTATAACGAACCTCATAACGGTCTTTGTCAATAATCTCATATTCATCATCGGTCAATGAATCAAATATTGTTTGCCTCAAGGAGCAGTTCTTGCAATGAAAGTTTTTGCTGATCTCAACCATTTATTCCAATTATAAGAAGCCTAGTAACAAAAGGCCAAATAAGTTAAACTATTAATTAACAACACATTAAACGAATTTATTGATATAAAACAAACTTTCATTGACAAATATCAATGCGATTATACATCAGTATCCTATAAAAACTGAGGCAGACGGATACTCTTTAAAACAGTTGAGACTCAAAAAAGTTTAATATTGGGTATTGAATATCACATGATCTAATAATCAAAAACACGATACTCTATGAAAAAATTTAATTTACTCACAGCATTTGCCGCAACGGCATTTCTTTTCGCATTTATTATGTCTTCCTGCACAAAAGAAGGCCCTGCCGGCGCAGACGGGCTCAACGGCCAGGACGGCACGAATGGCCAAAACGGCCAAGACGGCACAGCAGGATGTGTTAAATGCCACGATGATTCTCAGCAGATTGCTGCTGCCAGTCTTCAGTGGGAGGCTTCAGGACACGCAACAGGCAGCACTTTTGAGCGTAACGATGTTAGCTGCGCCCCTTGCCACACAAGCCAGGGATTTGTTGAAGTGATGCAAAGTGGAGCGATGGAAACAACTGAGGCCATTGCAAATCCGGCTCCGGTAAACTGTTATACCTGCCACAAAATCCATCAAACCTATACCGAAGCAGATTGGGCATTTCAGTCAAATGGAGCTGTTCAATTTTGGATTAATGGCGCTATTTCAGACCAAGGAAAAGGCAACCTTTGTATTAATTGCCACCAGCCACGTATTCCGGATCCACTTCCTGTTCCAAATGGCGGAGAAGTAAGTATTGCCTCAGCATACTGGGGACCACACCATGGCCCGCAAGGAACCATGATGGCAGGAACCGGTGGTTATGAAGTAGAAGGAAGTATGTCCTATACCAATTCAAAACATACAGATCTTGTTGAAAACAGCTGTGTTAGTTGTCATATGGCAGCAGCTTATGGCTCACAAGCCGGCGGGCATACAATGGGTATGACTTATTTATATCATGGTCATGGAGCAATAAGTGAAGCAGGCTGTGTTCAGTGCCATGAAGGCGATGACCTTGACGCACTTGTAGAGGATAGCAAAGCAGAAATTGATGCCCTGTTGGCCGACCTGCGCACTGTACTGCTCGAACAAGGTGCTTTAGACAGCGCAAACCATGTTGTTCCCGGAACGCTAACAGCCAATCAAGCCGGTGGGGTATTAAACTATCTGATGGTTCTTGAAGACAGAAGCGGTGGCACACATAATAACAAATATGCCAAAGCATTATTGAACAACTCGATTGAATCCCTTAATTAATTGCATCGATCACAGAAAGACTTCAATATGTTATGGGGTCTTTCTGTGGTTTTTTACTTAATCCATAAAAACGATGATTATGCAAATGAAACACAAAAGCATTCTGATCATATTCTTAGGAATGTTTTTATTCACAGCCTGCGAATATGACTTTATAGAACCTGTTGTACCGGATGTTGACCCTACTGATACTTTATCGTTTGCAACTGAAATCGCCCCAATATTTGTTCAGGACAATTGTACTGCTTGCCATAGTTCAGACGGCACTCAGTTTTCACTCACAGAAGATAAAGCATATTCAAATATCATTAATCTGGGGCTTCTCAATAACACCGAACCCGAGCTAAGCTCTATTTATTTGGTTCCCTCGCCAAGCAATCCGGAGCAACATCCTGCAACTTATTCAAGCACGAATGCTGCATTGGTGCTTATCTGGATTCAACAAGGTGCCCTGAATAATTAACAATAAAACCGATATTGATATGAACAAATATATCCTTATTCTATTAAGCGTTTTTCTTTGCGCCGGAATCAACAGTACTGCTCAGAATGATAGTATAGTGCAAAAAGACAAAGCGGTTCGTTCTCCTTTTGAAAGCGGAATTATCATTGATAACCAAAGCGTTGTAGTTCCAATAAAAAACACATTGGAATTTATTATAGAACATCGTTTTGGAGAAATAGACAACTTAGGCGATCTGTTTGGCATTTATGCTGCCAGCAACATCCGTTTGGGCGTAAACTACAGCCTTAGGAATAATCTGATGATTGGCTTTGGAACAACAAAAGACAATAAATTGCAGGATTTCAGGCTCAAATATGTTCTTTTTGAACAGACACGCAAAAACACTATTCCCGTCGGTATTGCTTTTTATGGAAATATGGCATTCGATGGACGGAATAAAGACGTCTTTGGTACGAATTATTCTTTTAGTAATCGTTTAAGCTATTTTGCTCAGGTGATTATCTCCAGGAAAATAAATCATGCCATTTCGCTGCAAGTCGCTCCGGCATTCTCGCATATAAACTCCGTTCAAAAAGGCTATGAGCACGATAAAATTAGCATTTCCTTCTCAGGAAGGGCACGCATTAGCCCACAATCGTCTATAATTATCAGCTACGATCAGCCGCTTGAGTTCAGTGGATTATATGAAAATACTGAGCCTTTGCTCAAACCAAAATCGAGTCTTGCAATTGGCTGGGAAATATCTACCAGCACACATGCATTTCAACTCTTCATTGCCTCTTCAAGGGCACTTGTTCCGCAATATAATATGCTCTACAACACCAATGATTGGACCCAAGGGGAATTCTTCTTTGGCTTCAATATCACCCGTTTATGGAGTTTCTAAAAACATTACGGAAACTATAAATACAAGAATAACAATAAAACAATAAGATCATGAATAAAACTAAATTCGCTTTATTATGCAGCTTTATTTTTGCTGCTTTTATCTTGATGTCGTTTATCAGTCCACAAAATACTGAAAAAAAACCATGGGAAATCCCTGATAAATACAAAAACCTGGAAAACCCTCATAAAGGGGATAAAGAGCTCTTGCGTGTGGGCAAAATGATGTATGCCAAACACTGCAAATCATGCCATGGAAACAAAGGACTTGGCGACGGACCAAGAGCGAAGCAACTCGAGACCACAATGGATGATTTATCCGGCGCTGATTTTCAAAAATACAGCGATGGTTCGATCTATTATATGTCGATCATCGGTAGGGACGAAATGCCTAATTTTGAAAAAGAAATTCCTGATGAAGAGGATCGTTGGGCTGTTGTGAATTTTATACGTAAACTCGCTAAGTAGTTTCTGTCCATAAAGTCAAGTGTTTGATTCAGAATGTTCGAGGTCGAGGCATTATGCTGCACTGCGATGCATTGAGCTTGTCGAAATGTGCTGAGCTTTTGCCGAAGTAAGCATGTCGAAGTACATTCGCGGGATTGAAAACAAGGAGTTTACATTGGTAAATGACTTGGTTTCAATGCTAGAATAACGCTGAGATCGGACATTATGGACAAACACTAAGTAGTGTTCGTCCATAATGTCCGATCTCAGTTCTGTATTTAAGGGATGCTGAATACAAGTCATGCCGAAAATTTAGGACTCGATATTTTCAGTTTTCAGAACACTGAGGAGATTCTGAATCAAGCGTCCGCATTTTGGATAGACTGTTATCTGCATCTGACCAAAATGCAGATTCGGAGAACAAAAACTCTTTATAATGTGACGCTCAAGCATATTCGGTTTGTTTAAAATAATAGATTTATAAAAAAGGCAAGCTTCAATAGGTTTATTACACAATAACATCAAATTATGAGAACTGTATTAATCGTACTCTTTTTCTGTCTGGCACCAATCTTTCTTTTTGGAGCCATGTCCGATGACAATCCTCTCGAAAACAGAACAAGCAATCAAGAATGCTTGAAATGTCACGGGCAGGATTATTATAGCTTTTATAATGATTGGACGGAGCGCATCACCCACAAAAGAATGAATCCTTATCATGTATTTGATTCTTTGGAATTTTATGAGTCAAACCATAAATCCTTTAAATGCATCGACTGTCATTCGTACGAATACGAGACATTTCCGCATGCCGGGGAATTGCGCATGGAACCAATTTATGGCTGCATGGATTGCCATACGGATGATGAAAAAAATGCGCAATTCAACTTTGAAGGCATTAATGATGCCTATGACCAAAGCGTTCATGCCCAAGAGTATAATGAATCCTTTAACTGTTGGATGTGCCACGATCCACATTCCTATAAAGTATTATTGCATAGCGACAATAAAATGCGCGATGTTGTGCTAAAATCGAATGAGATGTGTTTAAAATGCCATTCAAGTGCGAACAATACGCAGCTTTTATTGGACACAAAAAACACAGATATTATCGAAAAGCACAGTTGGCTGCCCAATCAAAAGCAGCATTTTAATAGCGTGCGCTGCCTCGAATGCCATGCAGAACAAAGTACCGATGTACTTGTAGCCCACAACATCCTACCGAAAGAGCAAGCCGTAAAAAATTGCGTCGAATGCCATTCAGTAAACTCGATCCTTATGGCTAGTTTATACAAACATCAGGCAAAAGAACAACGCAATAAAGCAGGATTCTTTAATGCCGTTTTTCTTGGTGATTTTTATGTTATCGGAGCGAATCGAAACTATTACCTCAATCTAATCAGTTTGATGATCTTCGGTTTTACACTATTGGGAATTTGCATACATATCATTTTCAGGATTTTAAAAAAATAAGGTCATGAGCAACAGTATCTATCTATATCCAATTTGGCTAAGAATCTGGCATTGGTGCAATGCGATTTTATGCATTTTATTAATTATTACTGGGATTAGCATGCAATATTCCAATCCTGAATATCCATTAATGCGCTTCGATCTTGCTGTGAGCATACACAATATTGCAGGACTACTCCTCAGCATCAGCTATTTGTTCTTCATTCCGGCGAACATCATCAGTAAAAACAAACGTTTTTATAAAATAAACAAAGGAGGCTTCCTTCAGGAAAATATTGATCAGTTTACCTACTATACCAAGGGGATGTTTCAAAAACAAAAAGCCCCTTTCCCAATCAATAAAGACAGGAAATTCAACCCATTACAAAAGACCTCCTACATTGTTGTTCTTTTTGTTTTGATGCCCATCATTATTATAACTGGCTGGGGGCTTCTTTTCCCGGAAATCACAATCCGTCAGTTTTTAGGAAGTAGCGGTCTGCATATTACCAATTTCCTTCATTTAATTATTGGTTTCTTTATTTCGCTTTTCTTGCTGATTCACATATATTTCAGCACGATCGGTTTCAGCCCATTAAGTCATTTTAAAGCGATGATTACCGGTTGGCATGAGAAGCATGACGAATAATTTTTAAGATATTTTGCCATTTTCCCGAAATTTATTCTAATTTTGGTACTTGAATACCTAATTATACAAACAAACAGCCTAGACTATGAAAAACGATCGACCCTTTTGGGCGCATCCATGGAATTTTAAAGAAAGTTTCACGATTGCTTTTGCATTGCTCTTTATTGGTTTCCTGATGGAAGCCACGACAGCAAATACAGGCCCCACAATGCCTCAATGGCCGTTCAATCTCATTATAATCCTTGCATTTTGTGGATTTGTTGCATTATCGTATTTCACAATAAAGCATCCGATTATCAAATGGTTCTCGAGCACATCTGCAGCAATTTCTGCCATCTCGGTAATGACATTTCTTATATTATTGATGGGCTTTATCCGTCAGGATGACCCGATGGCAAGTGGTTTTGTACAAAGCCTAGGCCTGACACATATAACGAGCAGTTGGCCATATTTTATCACTTCCGTTTATTTGCTCACTGTATTAGCTTATGCTACGGTTCGACGCTCTTATCCATTCAGTATAAAAAACACGGCCTTTTTTCTCAATCATGCCGGTCTTTTACTTGTGATTATCAGCGCATCATTAGGGCAGGCAGATATGGAAAAACTCAGTATGCGTTTATACGAAGGCCGAGCAGAATTTAGCGCAGCCGATGATCAAGGCCGCATCAGGCAGATGCCTTTTGCCATCAAATTAAATGATTTCTCCATTCAGGAATATCCTGCCACAATTGGGATAATCGATAAAAACACTTCACGTTTTGATCTGGGCAATGAAGGCCACCTTCCAGAAGCAATTGAAGGATTAAATTTTGAAAGTGGCGACTGGAGCATATCAATTACGAAACTATTAACCTCTGCCCTACCCGATAGCACAGGCTTCAGCCAAAGTGAAGAAATGGGATCAGCTCCCGCTGTTTATGCCCGGGCAACAAATAATAAAACGCAACAAAGCAAAGAAGGCTGGATCAGCAATGGCAGTTATTTGTTTCGCCCTTCATTTATACACCTCTCAGCAAATGAAGCACTTGCACTAAGCATTCCTCGGCCTAAGGAGTTTAGCTCCGATATCCGATTTTTCCACTCCATGCAAAAATATGAAGACCACACGATTAAAGTGAATGAGCCTTTAAATATAAGAGGTTGGACTATCTATCAAGTAGGATATAATGAAGATCTGGGAAAATGGTCGAATATCAGCATCATACAATTGGTACGCGATCCTTGGCTGCCTGCCGTTTATTCGGGTATTTTTATGATATTGCTCGGGTCAATATACTTAGTCTGGATGGGAAAAAACAAAAACACGAAATAAGATGAACTGGACAAATTTTGCACACTTTGTATATTTGAGCAGCGCGCTATGGATTGGAGCGTTGGTAATGGTATATTTTCAAAAGAATAAAGCCCTTTCCTTTCTAAAACACCTGCTTCTATTAGGCGGTCTGTTTAGTATTCTCGTATTTACAATAGGCTTATGGATAGGCCTCGAGCGACCACCATTCCGCACGCTTGGCGAAACGCGATTGTGGTATGCGATATTTATTTCTGCCATTGGCATTATTCTTTATTATCGCTGGAGACTCAATTGGTTGTTGGCATATAGCCTGCTTATGGCAATTATGTTCCTGTTTATCAATTATATGAAACCCGATGCTTTTGATAAAACCCTAATGCCTGCACTGCAAAGCCCTTGGTTTATTCCTCATGTTATTGTGTATATTATCGGATATGCTTTTCTGGCGGTAAGTTCGCTCATCGGGCTGAAAGGCCTGTATTTTTACTATACCCAAAAAGACACCAAAAGCACATTGCAATTGGCTGATAATATTGTATATATCGGTTTTGCATTCCTCACGTTTGGGCTTTTATTTGGTGCTTTATGGGCAAAAGAAGCCTGGGGACATTATTGGACTTGGGATCCCAAAGAAACATGGGCATTCCTCACCTGGATGGTCTATTTGCTCTATATCCATTTCCGGATCAATAAGCGCAAAAACATCAAAGTAACATTATGGGTTTTGGCCTTATCCTTTGGCATCTTACTGATTTGCTGGTTTGGCGTAAATTATTTGCCATCCGCAGCAACAAGTGTTCATGTTTATAGTACTTAGGGCGTTTTGTAGAGTATAGAAGGCCTTTTTTTATACAAGTTCTAAATTCGATTGGAATTGGTATTATCTGAACCTCACAAAATTGCTTTTGACAACAATATGAATACAAATCCTAATGAATGTCTGATTAGTTTCCGTCTATAAAGTCAAGTGTTTGATTCAGAATGTTCGAGGTCGAGGTGTTATGCTGCACTGCGATGCATTGAGCTTGTCGAAATGTGCTGAGCTTTTGCCGAAGTAAGCATGTCGAAGTACATTCGCGGGATTGAAAACAAGGAGTTTACATTGGTAAATGCGATGCACTGAGCCTGCCGAAGCGACTTGGTTTCAATACTAGAATAACGCTGAGATTGGACATTATGGACAAACACTAATTAAATTCGTGGCAAAGCCGTATCAAATACTTAGTAGATTCCTTATAGATACGTTTCAAATACGTTATAAATACGTTCGCTAACGTATTTATAACGTATTTGAAACATAGTTGTAACGTACTTATAACGTACTTATAAAGGTGTTGAATAGGATTTGATATGGCCTTATACAGAATTTGGACCGCAAAATATACTGTTTGGGCTTTAGTTTTATAGGGAAATCGCACATGAATGTAGTTACAGCAATCAATATGTCGGAGGGGGTAATTACGATTGGCTGTTTATGGCTTTTTACGGTAAAAAGTGATATTCTTCTGAAATACTTATATTTGTCTAGGAATATTTATGGATGATTCAAAAAGTTGCCTTTGCAACTTAAACTTAAAAATCAACAACAAAAACATCAATGAAGAAACAGCAGATCGAGGCAATTGCATACCAATACATTTTGATATTCATACTATTGGCAGCAATTGCTTACAGAGGAGGCAGGGATTTTTTGTTTCACAAAAATGATGTAGAAGTCATTGTGGAGTTAAAAGACCTACAGGATATTTATCCCACAGCAACAAATTTTAATCTGAATAGACATGGCATTTTTGATGTTTATGGCAAGAATGGAAAAAAACAAGGCGCTGCACTTCTTTCAACGAATTATTCCCAGCAATTTGGTTACGGTGGTAAAGTCCCATTATTGATTGGTATCAATGACAGCTTAAGCATTACAAACATCATCTTATTACCTAATAATGAGACCAGTGACTACATCAAAGCCATATACGGAAATGACTTTATTGGCAGGTGGCAAGGAGTTCATTTAGCAGATGCGATAGAGCTCCAGGTTGATGCTGTTTCCGGAGCTACACATACCAGTAAGGCCGTAATAGCGGGCATTAGGCATACAGCATCTTCGATTATGAAATCTGACGCATCCATGATCACTGAAACAAACCTTTGGACAAGGATTAAGGATATTTCATTTTTGGGCCTATTGTTGCTATCAATCGCAGTAGCATATAAAAAAGGCATAGCGAAATACCGCACTATTTATCTATTCTTGGTATTCATAATCATGGGGTTAGTTCTCAACAATGCACTTTCTCTTCAGTTGCTCCATGGGTGGTTGCAGGATGGATTTGCATGGCGGACTAATTGGCAAAGTGTCGTCGTATTTTTATTTGCAATAATCATATCTTTTGTAGGTAAGCGTAAATTTTATTGCAATTATCTCTGTCCGATGGGTGCTTTGCAAGAACTAACAAATCATTTTACGCCAATAAAAAGAAGGCAACTCCCTAGACATTTTAAAGGCATATCTGCCCGGGAAGTATACCTTGTGCTTATTGCTGGCGCTTTGCTATTAGGCTTTGCACCCGAATTATCTTATGCCGAGCCTTTTATGTTCTTCTCCTTTCGTATTGCAGGCATTGGGCTTATCCTCTTCGGTTCAATCGTTGTGCTGTTCTCATTATTTTTCACGAAGCCCTGGTGTTCAGTTTGCCCAACAGGATGTTTTCTGGATACTATATCATATAAGAAAGTTAAAAACACTGAATCTTAACACTATAGCATGATACAAAAATCTAAATTATTAAATATTTTTCTTGCTGTTGTCGTATTGGTACTGGTAGTTCAATTGACAAACCAAAGCAACAATTCCAAGAAGCAAACAACAAGCCGAGCCACAACATCAGTGGATTCTCAGGCGACAAAATCCGACACTATTATGAATCAATTTAAAAAGAAATCTTTAGGGATTAGAAGTGAGGTATATCCCAAACCTGCTTTTGTCATAGGATCCTATGATAAGGAAGGCAAGCCGAATATAATGACTGCTGCCTGGGCAGGTATATGCAACTCGAATCCACTCAGCATAGCTGTCTCAATGCGGCCTGCCACTTATTCTCATGCAAATGTTACGGAATCAAAAGCGTTTACGGTGAATATTCCCTCCTCTGAAATGGCAAAATACGTGGATTATGCAGGTCGGTTTTCGGGAAGGGATGTAAATAAATTTACGGAAACCGGACTCACACCAATTAGGGGAGAGTTCGTTAATGCCCCTTATATTAAAGAATTCCCTATCGTCATTGAATGTGAGCTTACAGAATTTCATGACCTCGGTTCGCACAGGCAATTTATCGGGAAAGTGATTGATGTAAAAGCTGATGAAGCTCTTTTAAATGCTGATGATCGTGTGGATGTAAATCTATTGAATCCCCTGATATATGGAGGAGGGAATTATTATGAAACAGGCAGTTTAATCGCCAAGGTTGGTGCGTCTTTAAACGAAATAGACGGCTTGCCATTTGTTCCTGATTATAGCCAAAAGTTTGCCAATGAAACATTAGAAGTGATTCATAATCGTAAGAGCGTTCGCCATTTTACCGACCAGCCTGTTTCAAAAGAACAGATAGAAATCTTGCTACGGGCCGGTATGGCAGCACCAACAGCGGTAAACAGGCAGCCTTGGGCGTTCTATGTTGTCACTCAACGCGAAACCCTTGATGCACTTGGCGAACAACTGCCTTATGCCAAAATGTTGCATCAGGCACAAGCCGCAATTGTGGTATGTGGCGATATGGAGAAGGCCGGTAATTTAAAAGAGAAAGGCTATTGGGTGCAGGACTGCGCGGCAGCAACCGAAAACATTCTCCTTGCAGCAGAAAGCATGGGTTTAGGAGCGGTATGGACTGCTTCCTATCCTTACGACGACAGAACAGAAGTGGTTATCAGAGAACTCGAGCTACCGAAGAAACATGTTCCCTTAAATGTTATTCCCATTGGTTATCCTACGGGCGAAGATATGCCGAAAGACAAGTGGAAACCAGAAAATATCATTTGGCAATAGGCGCTTTTCCCCATCTGAAAGAAACAATTTGTGCCCTTTATGCAAAGCATACTTCCTATTCTCTGTGCTGATGCGCTAAAACTATTGCTTCATTAACTTTATGGATGATGCTACTTTCCCATCGGAGATGAGCTTGCAAATATAAACCGCTGCGAGGTTATCATTTGCATTCATCTCTATTTGATGAATGCCTTTCTGTAGCATCCCTTTATAAAGTATTTTCACGAAATTTCCTTGTGTATCAAACACATGAATCTCACAATATGCATTCTCAGGAAGGGAAAACTGAAGCTGAACATGATCTCGGAAAGGATTTGGAACTGCGGATAATTGTACAGAATTTTCTGTTCCAGCTTTTGAAATATCTACCCATCCGCCCTGCAGGGAAATTTTATAGATTCCCCTGCCATAAGTTGCAGCAATAAGTGTCTTTTCCTTCTCAAACCAGTCTAAATCAGTAATAACCACATTTGGCAATCCACTGCTCAGCAAATCCCAATTGGTTCCATCATCGAGGGAATAAAAGACACCAATATCAGTCGCAGCAAACAGCCATGCCTCCGTCTCTGTTACTATCAAGTCGTTTACCGGCACATCCGGCAAAGACTGACTGATATCCACCCAGTCTGCCCCTCTATTATTTGATTTATAGATATGCCCCGAATTTGTTCCATAACGAAAGCCTGATAAAGAAGCATATACAACAGCAGCATCATTGGGCGAAGCCTGAACAGCTGTAATCCAGCGCTTCGGAAGCATTTCTGAAACAAGCGTCCAGGAATCGCCTCCATTACTGCTTTGCTGGATATTCCCATCATCAGTCCCTACATAAATCAATTGGGGATCAAGAGGAGATACACTGATTGTGGTGATGGTTCCATAAGTGATATTCATTTGCGATGGGCCTGTAGTGAGATCGGGGCTAATCGCCTCCCAGCTTTCTGCTCTATTGGTCGATTGATACAAACGGTTTGTGCCATAATAAAGCACTTCAGGGTTTAGCGGATCAAGAATAAAAGGGGTGTTCCAGTTTTTACGATCAGTATTATCAATACCGGCCAAAGCAGAGCTAAAAGATTGCCCACCATTAATGGAACGCCTCAGGGCACCGTACTGAGATTCAGCATATATATAATTATTATCGGTTGGGTCAACCCAAACCCGAAATCCATCACCACCATTAATCTGTTGCCAATCATCGGCGCTGCCGGTCATTGTGCGATTGGTACCATTATCCTGTGCTCCACCATAAAGTCGTTCCGGATTGGAAGCATCCACTGCGCACGTATAAAATTGGGTAATGGGCAATCCATTTAATTTTTCAGAGCTCGTTCCGCCATCCTCACTCAGATAGAGCCCGCCATCATTCCCCAATAAAACATAATTATGATCATTGGGATGAATGGCCAAAGCATGTGGGTCGACATGTGCGTTGTGAAACACCCAACCCCAATTTGCCCCACCATCAATGCTCTTAAACATATCGATGCTGGTCAAATAAACAATATCCTCATCTATTGGATCGACAAATATTTTCCCGAACCACCAAGTGTAGGAAACATCCCAAATACCGCTGGGATTCATAGCAATCCAGGAGTCCCCAAAATCATCGCTTCGATATACGTTTAAAATATAGCCTGTTAAAGGATGCGTATAAAAAGCAAAAATTCGCTGTGGATTTGATGGAGCAATGGCAATACCGATTCTACCGGCCGAAATAGGAAGACCGTTCTTCAGTTCTTCCCAATTTTGCCCACCGTCAAAGCTTCTATAGATTCCCGAGGACGGGCCGCCATAGGAGCGTCTGTCTACCTTACGAATCCGTTGCCATGCTGCAGCATAAATGGTGTCGGGCATAGTGGGATGCATGGCCATATCAATAATTCCTGTAGAATCGTTAATAAACAGGATCTTATCCCAATCTGCACCACCATTGTTTGTTTTATATACTCCACGCTCCGGTGAATTCTGAAACAAAACACCCATGGCGCCCACATAACAAATCTCCGGATTTTGTGGATGCACCAATACTTTCCCAACACTGCCAATATCTTCCAAACCAAGATGTTGCCAACTATCTCCGGCATCATTGGATTTATAGACACCATTGCCATCATAGGCAAGTGAGCCGCCACCGGCATTGGCTTCTCCTGTTCCACAATAGATAATCTGTTCGTTGGATGGAGCAATGGCCATATCGCCAATAGACAAATTTGTTTGTGCATCAAAAAGTGAACTCCAATGCGCACCTTCATCCGTTGATTTAAAAATACCACCGGAAGCAGCTGCCACATATATTATTGGCGGCATTGCGTTAGTGATCTCAATATCCGTAATGCGTCCACCAATATTTGTAGGGCCACAAAACTCCCAAGGATTCATCGCAAAAGCAGGGTTTGTACTTTTATTTTCAGTTAAAAGGGTGTGAGCCTCATACTTCAGGGCATCCTCATACGCATTCAATCGAACGCTATTGTAAGGAAAAGCGCGTTGCATAAACAATTGATCGCCGGGAAGAAACTTCTCCCGTTTTCTTTGATGCAGATTATGATTAATAAAATAAAAGGCTAAAATTGCTGAGAAAACCAGCAAAGAGAGCAAGGATAATATCTTTATTCGTTTCATAAAAACAAATATAGGGTTTTAACTGTAATTTTTAAGCAATAAAAAATCAGGATAAATAGTAAGAACAATGCTGGTCTTTTTAAGGAATTATTCTTGTCCCGCTAAAAAAAAACAGCCTCACCAATCCCTGCCTTTAAAACTCATTAAAAGCAAAACACTTTTTAGGAATTTTTATGAGCAAAGCATTCCACAGGATTTCATAGATTTGTCGGAAAAATAAAGCATATGACATTTGACGCATTAGAAGCCATATCCCCTATTGATGGAAGATACAGGGAAAAAACAGAATCCCTTACGCCTTTTTTCTCAGAAGCCGCTCTTATTCAATACCGTATAAAGGTTGAAGTAGAATATTTTATCGCGCTCTGCGAAATTCCTTTACCGCAACTAAAAAAAGTTACTTATAAGGATTTCAAGAAGTTACGCTGCCTTTATGAGAAATTTACGGTGAATGATGCCAAACGCGTAAAGGAGATCGAAAAAACAACAAATCATGATGTAAAAGCGGTTGAGTATTATCTGAAAGAAGTATTTGACGAGCTGGGATTATCTGATTATAAAGAATTTATCCATTTTGGACTCACTTCTCAAGACATCAATAATACAGCGATGCCCATTATGCTAAAGGATGCTACAACCTATGTTGTGCACCCAATGATGAAGGACGTTCTGTTGATGTTGAATGGTCTTTCCGAAGCATGGATTAATATCCCAATGCTGGCACGCACCCATGGACAACCGGCCTCTCCTACCCGATTGGGCAAAGAAATCCATGTATTTATCGAACGCCTTCTCGAGCAATTCGATTATTTTCGCGTGATTCCTTATGCAGCAAAATTTGGAGGCGCTACGGGCAATTTTAATGCACATCATGTTGCTTATCCAAATATCGACTGGATTGGTTTTGGCACACAATTCCTCGAAAATATCCTTGGGCTGTATCGCTCTCATACAACAACACAAATTGAGCATTACGACCATCTCGCCGCTTTTCTCGATAATATGAAGCGCATCAACACCATATTGCTCGATCTTTGCCGCGATATGTGGACCTATATTTCGATGGATTATTTTAAGCAGAAAATCAAAAAAGGCGAAGTAGGTTCATCCGCTATGCCGCATAAGGTAAACCCAATTGATTTCGAAAATGCTGAAGGAAATATTGGCATTGCCAATGCATTATTTGATCACTTATCAGGAAAATTACCTGTATCACGTTTGCAGCGCGACCTCACCGACTCAACCGTTACGCGCTCCATTGGTGTTCCCATTGCGCATAGTTTAATTGCAGTGCAATCGATTATTAAAGGATTGGGGAAACTGATTATTAATGAGGAAAAAATTGCCCAAGACCTCGAAAGCCATTGGGCGGTAGTTGCTGAAGCCATTCAAACCATTTTACGCAGGGAAAGCTATCCAAATCCTTATGAAGCACTCAAAGAGTTAACACGAACAAATACTACGATTACTAAGGAAAGCATGCATCAATTTATCAAAGAATTGGATGTGGCTGACGAAATAAAAGAGGAAATGCTGAAAATTACACCTCAAAATTATATTGGCATGTTCTATCCGAAAGACGTAGAATAATCCGAATCCTGTTTTATGAAAGTTAGTGGTTTTTCTTTTGTACGCAATGCGGTAAAGCTTGATTATCCGGTTGTTGAATCTATTATGAGCATTCTGCCCATGGTGGAAGAGTTTGTTATTTCTGTTGGCAAATCGGATGATGGGACATTGGAAATGATTCGTGCACTGAATGAACCAAAAATCAAAATCATTGAGAGTATTTGGGACGACAGCCTACGTTCAGGGGGAAGGGTTTTGGCTGTGGAAACAGATAAAGCACTTGCTGCTATCGACCCCAAATCAGATTGGGCTTTTTATATTCAGGCCGATGAAATTGTGCATGAACAATATCATACGCCATTAAGGAAGGCAATGGAACAGCATCTCGAAAACCCAAAAGTGGAAGGGCTTTTGCTGCACTATCATCATTTCTATGGCAGCTATGATTATGTGGGCGATTCACGTAAGTGGTATCGTAATGAGATCAGAATTATCCGAAATATTCCCGGAATGCACTCATTTCGTGATGCTCAGGGCTTTCGTATCAATAATAAATTGATTCATGTAAAGCAAACCGATGGCTGGATGTACCATTACGGTTGGGTGAAACCTCCTGATATTCAACAACGCAAACACATTGAATTCAATAAACTCTGGCATAGCGACGATTGGGTTAAAAAAAACATCCCGGAAACGGAAAGCTGCGATTATTCCAAAATTGATTCCTTAAAAAAATTTGAAGGGAGCCACCCAAAAGTGATGAAAAAACGAATCCAACAAAAAAACTGGAACTTCGATTTTGACCCTACAAAAAAAGACTTTGGACTGAAAGCCCGCATCTTACATCTCATTGAACAAAAAACCGGATGGCGTCCCGGAGAATACAAAAACTATATAAAAATCTGATAAACAAATACTTGGATTATTATCAACTATTTAAAATTAAAAAGCGCAGGATATGAATTAATTTTTATTTTTGCGCAAACTTAAAGCGAAATATATGGATTTAAGCGAAATTCTAGCCATTGCCGGTAAGCCCGGCCTCTTCAAACTGCTCACACAAACTTCTAAAGGGGTTGTTATTGAATCCCTTGTTGATCGAAAAAAACAAACTGTTTTTGCACATGAGCGCATAAGCTCACTCGAAGAGATCAGCATCTATACGAGTGAAGAAGATATGCCCCTTAAAGAGGTTTTTAAAGCCATCTTTAAGCTGACAGAAGGAGGAAAAGCAATCAGTCATAAAGGTTCCGGCGCCGAACTCCGTGCGTTTATGGAAGAAGCAGTGCCAAATTTTGATGACGAACGCGTTTATACCTCTGACATAAAAAAAATGATCCAGTGGTACAATATCCTGCTCGATGCCGGATTAATGGTATGGGACGAAAAGGAAGATGAACAGGAAGATCAGGTGGAACAAGAGGAAAAAACCACTGAAGACAGTGAATAGAATCCTTGTCAAATACTAAATAAAAAGCGAAGTATATACCCATATTCTTCGCTTTTTTTTAAAGGGCAAAAAATCATACCTTTGAATCAAACAACGCAAAACGCATGAAAAAACGCATCGAAGATTTCATAATTATCGAAAATAGGCGCATTAATGCCAGCCATTACATTCTCGTATTGCAAGCTGCCGCTGATTTACCCCCCATGCGCCCGGGGCAATTTGCTGAAATCAGGGTGGACAAACATCCCGGAGTATTTTTACGCAGGCCAATTTCTTTGCATGATATTGATTATCAAAATAATCGAATTCATTTGATGATTCAGGAGCTAGGAAAAGGAACCACCCAACTGGCTACTTTGCAAAAAGGGGAAACGCTCAATATGGTTTATCCTCTTGGAAATACTTTCGACACTTCCGATGCCATAAAAAAACCACTTTTGGTTGGTGGTGGATGCGGTGTAGCGCCACTATTATTTTTGGCGCGTGCGTTTAATGAAAAAGGAATTCGCCCCATAATTCTGGCGGGTGGACGCAGCACCGATCATCTTATTGAAACAGAAGCATATGCCCAAGCAGGAGTTTTGTTTGTAACTACAGAAGATGGATCTGAGGGGGAAAAAGGATTTGTGACGGATCACAGCATCTGGAAGCAAAAAGATGCCTTTGATAAAATTTACACCTGCGGTCCAGAACCCATGATGAAAGCCGTTGCCCAAAAAGCAACTGAGCTGAATATTCCATGTGAAGTCTCATTAGAAAACACAATGGCTTGTGGCATTGGCGCTTGCTTATGCTGCGTTGTTGATACACATGAAGGCCATAAATGCGTATGCACCGAAGGCCCTGTTTTTAATCCTGAGAATTTAAAAAACTGGGGTAATTCCGATCAAGATAGTGAAACCTGCAAATTATAAATAATGGCAAATTTAAAAACAAAGATACATCAGTTGGTGCTGGCGAATCCCGTGATGACCGCATCAGGTACTTTTGGCTATGGCCCTGAATTTGAAGATTTTCTCGACATCAACAGCCTTGGGGGAATTGTTGTAAAAGGAACAACGGGCAGCAAACGCGAAGGAAATCCCTACCCGAGAATGGCAGAAACTGCTTCAGGTATGCTCAATGCTGTTGGACTTCAGAATAAAGGTGTCGATGCTTTTTGTAGCGATATTTATCCGGCCATTAAGCATTACAATACAAATATCATTGTTAATGTAAGTGGCTCAACAATAGACGAATATCTTGATGTAGCTGCAAAAATTAATGAACTGGAGCATATTCCGGCGATTGAGCTAAACATCAGCTGCCCAAATGTAAAAGAAGGCGGAATGGCCTTTGGAACCAGCTGCCCATCCGCTATTGCCGTTACAAAAGAGATTCGTGAGGTCTACAAGAAAACACTGATCGTAAAATTATCGCCAAATGTTACAGACATTGCAGAAATGGCAAAAGCCGTTGAAGGCGCAGGTGCTGATGCTGTTTCCCTGGTCAACACTTTCCTGGGAATGGCCATTGATGCAGAAAAAAGAAAGCCGATATTGAGCACAATAACAGGAGGCTTAAGTGGTCCGGCCATCAAACCAATTGCCCTAAGAATGGTCTGGCAGGTTGCCAATGCCGTAAATATTCCTGTGATTGGCCTAGGCGGCATTATGGATGCCAAGGATGCGATCGAATTTATGCTGGCAGGAGCCACAGCAGTGCAAATTGGCACAGCAAGTTTTATCGATCCTTCCATTTGCACAAAAATTATTGAAGGGCTGAACGACTACTGCCAAAGGCATCAAATTAATAATATTACAGAATTAATTGGGGCTTTAGAAGTATAAATGCTTCTTCTATATGCCTAAGATACCGGAACACTTCGCTAAGCGGAGCTGAATGATTAATCCGTGTGCACTAAAACAATAAAAATTCGGACAGAATAATCCCTACGATTGAATTGAAAAAGATCGAAAAGGTAAATGAATCTTTTCTATCGGAATTTTTATCCTCATGACTTCAAGTATAGAAGTCATCGACCTACTCTTCACATATTTCACCAACAGAATTTACTCAAAATATTTTTGTATCTTCGTTCAATGAGTGCTCCGCGTGAAATATTATTAAAATACTGGGGATATCCGGAATTTCGTCCGATGCAGGAAGAAATAATCCAATCTGTCCTGGATGGGAACGACACCCTTGCACTCTTACCAACAGGCGGCGGGAAAAGTATTTGTTTTCAGGTTCCTGCTATGTTGCGCGATGGTATATGCCTCGTAATTACACCGCTTATCGCATTGATGAAAGATCAGGTAGAGCATCTGAAAAAAAAAGGCATTCAGGCTTCTGCAATCTATTCCGGCATGAAGCATCATGAAATTGAGCGGATTTATGACAATTGCGCAAGCAACCCAAATTACAAATTTCTATATATCAGTCCTGAAAGACTGAAAACAGAGATGTTCCTCGGATCATTACAACGCATGAAAATTGGTTTGGTCGCGATTGATGAAGCACATTGTATTTCCCAATGGGGTTATGATTTTCGCCCTCCTTATCTTGAAATAAGCGACATCAGGCCACATACAAATAATGCCCCTTTTATTGCATTAACAGCAACAGCAACACCCCAAGTTGTTGTAGATATCGCTGATAAGTTGAAATTGCGGCAGCATAAACTATTTCAGAAAAGCTTTGAGCGCATCAATTTGGCGTATATGGTTTTTCATGAAGAGAATAAAATGGAACGTCTCTTGCGCATTATCAAAACTATAAAGGGATCTGGAATTGTTTATGTACGCAATCGCAGAAAAACGATTACTACAGCAAAATTTTTAGTGGAAAACGGAATTCCGGCTGATTTTTACCATGCGGGGCTCGAACAAAAAATCCGGGACAAAAAACAGGACGCATGGATGTACGGCAGCACTCAGATCATTGTTTCAACCAATGCATTTGGGATGGGCATCGACAAATCCAATGTTCGATTTGTAGTGCATCTCGATATTCCAGACAGCCTTGAGGCCTATTTTCAGGAAGCCGGGCGCGCCGGCAGGGACGGCAAAAAATCCTATGCAGTCTTATTGTATGAATCCTCGGATATACAAGATCTGAAAAATAATTTCGAGAACGCATTTCCAGAACCGGAATATATAAAACGAGTGTACCATGCCCTAGGAAACTTTTTATCAATTCCTATAGGCGGAGGAAAAACAATTTCTTATGATTTTGATTTGGCAAAATTCTCAGAAACATATAATTTTAAACCCCTTCTTGCCTTTAATGCCTTAAAATTTATAGAAAAAGAAGGCTTAATCCTTCTCACCGGAGCCATCGAAAGCCCCTCGAAAATCCTCTTTACGGTAAGCCAGTCCGATTTATACCGTTTTCAGGTTGAAACACCTTCCTACGATCCTTTTATTAAATTAATATTACGAACATATAGTGGCGTTTTTACGGAATACACGCGCATAAGCGAAAGCAGTATCAGCAAAATTAGTGGACTAACCGAAGAAAAAGTAAAAAGCTCTCTTATCTATCTGTCGAAACTAAAAATACTTGATTATACGCCGCAAAAAAACAATCCACAAATCGTTTTTATTGAAGAGCGCTTGGATCAATCAAATTTTTATTTGTCTAAAGAATCCTATAAGCATCGAAAAGATTCAGCAGAACAGAGACTGAAATATGTATTAAACTATGTTCAATCCAATAATAAATGCCGCAGTATGAGCCTGATCAGCTATTTTGGACAAAAGGATATTGAACGCTGCGGGCAGTGCGATGTTTGCCTTTCAAGGAATAAAGCGGAACTCAGCAGATATGAATTTGATAGTATCGTCGATAAAATCAAACCTTTACTGCTCGAAAAAGCCTTTAGCATCACAGAACTGGTTGAGATGAACACCACCTATAATCCGGAGAAAATTATCCGAACCATCCAATATTTAATGGAGCATAATAAAGTAGAATTGACCGATCAAAAGAAGTATCTCTGGATAAAAAGCTGATAGAAATATGCTTCTGTAATTTCCTCCCCTTTCCTGCTCAGCTTTTTTAAAAAGACTTGAATACCGGCCTTATTTCTTCGGCAGTCGAAGAATAACAGATCAATGTTTTATTCAAGAAATATATCTTATAAAACTCTTTTGATAATAATTATCACAAATTCTATAGTCGATAATAAATATTTAGTTAATCATAATTGAATACAAAAACACGAGCGCCATACAAATCATCTGGCCAAATATTTACAAGAACCAAAATAAATCAAGCCAAAAAAACAGCAGATAGAACCTAAAAGCACAAAATACCCCAAATCAATTCAACGAATAGAAGCAAGCGAAAGAACGGATCATTCATTCAATAGAAATCCTTTCACAAGCATTTTACGTTCAAGAACAAAGTCTGCACGGCCGTACAATTCGATCAAAATCGATTTTTATTGTTTGCCTGTTCATTGGTGGATTAAAAACATTCGCAATACACAGCTCAATAGTAGGCCAAAAACGAGCAGGCAATCCATGCCGTTATAATCTTCAAAAACAACAAAAACAGCAAGTTAAAGGAAGCAGCCTGAAGAAGGGATAGGGAAATAAAAAAGCCCGGAAGGAGACTTCGGGGCTTCTATAAACAAATCTTTGTTAGTGAATCTACTGAACAGCGGAAGAGATTTCGCTTCCAGGTTTAAATTTCACTATCTTTTTTGCTGGAATTTGCATTGGCTTGTTATCGCGGGGATTGCGACCCATACGAGCAGAGCGTGTTACCACAGAAAACGTTCCAAATCCAATAAGAGTTACTTTCTCCTCTTTTGCAATTGTCTTTTTGGTAACATTAATAAAGGCGTCAAGGGCTTTTTTTGCATCAGCTTTTGACAAGCCAGTTTCTTCCATCATTTCTGAAATCAGTTGTGCTTTGTTCATCTTTGTCGGTTTTGGTTAATAATATTTGGTAAACCTTTGCAAATATAAGCGTTCTCATGAAAAATCCAAATTTTTTGAAAAAAAATATGCTTTAATCCAATATTTATCAAGGAAAGCGTGATTTTTTTTGAATCTACGCCCAAATTATCGAGCAGAACAATCAACACAGACAATCATCAGCACATCTTAGTCATTGAATAAAATCTCACGAGTTTATCATTTTTTGATGATATACGGCCTTTAAAAAATATCATACCAAAGGAATATAAAAGTAGAGAGGAAGAGAAAATTGTTCAAATATTCTCAAATTTCAAAGTTCTATTCAAATTCTAAGAAACAATATGACATTGCTCCAGATTACGAAAGCCTCTTAGGAAATCCGTAATTCTCATAGGCTTTTTTCCTTGTAGTTGAACCATCTCAATATGTAAGACAGCCCTTCCACATTCAATATTCATTATTTTACTTCCATCTGTAAATATTTTACCTGGAATAGTACTTTCCTCAGACTCAATAAGACCGGCTTCCAATATTTTTAATTGGAGGCGCCCTTTTTGTGGATCCTCTATCCAAGTAAAAGCTCCGGGATAAGGAGATAGTGCGAGAATCTGTTGTTTCAGGCGGAGAGCATCTTTAGAAAAGTCCAGCAAACAATCTTCTTTAAAAATTTTGGGCGCCTTAAGCAGTGATGTTCCTTCAGGCAGCCTTTGCGGAATTGCCGTATAATTTCCTTTTGCAATAAGATCCAAAGCCTTTGTCAGCGCTGAAGCACCTTTTTCCATGAGTCGATCGTGCAAAGTTCCGGCATTTTCATCAGGCAAAATACTAAGGGAATCTTGCACCAAAACATCGCCTGTATCAATTTCATGTTGAAGAAAGAACACACTCACCCCCGTTTCTTTTTCGCCATTCAAAAGAACATGGTTTATCGGTGCAGCTCCCCTGTATTGAGGCAAAAGGCTTGCGTGCACATTTACTGTTCCTTTTGGGGGCATATTCCAAACTACTTCAGGAAGCATCCGAAAAGCAACCACAACAAACAAATCGGCCTTCAAGGCCTTCAGATGATCAATAAAATCAGGATTCTTTAATTTTTCGGGCTGCAGAACAGGGATATCGAGTCCCAATGCGTATTTCTTTATGGGGGAAGACCGAAGCTTTTTTCCACGCCCTGCCGGTTTATCAGGAGCAGTTACAACGCCTATAAGTTCGTGCGCACCCTGATGTATCGCCTGAAGTGAAGCCACAGCAAAATCTGCCGTTCCAAAAAACACAATACGTAATTTTTTCATTTTGATAATTTTTTGAGATAAAAATAAACAAAAAAACCCGGCTCAAAGAACCGGGTTGGTATTCGGATTGTATAATCCTTAAATTTTCTTTGCTTCCATATTGGAAATATATTTGTCGATCTCACGGCCTTCATTGCTTCGGCTATAATCCTTTTTGATGCGTTGATACACATTCAAAGCTTTTGTATAAGCACCATCTTTTTCGAATGCCCATCCGGCTTTCATCAGGAATAATGGAGTAGTAAACTCATTATCATCTTGATTTGCAGCATCGAGATAATAAGAAGCAGCTCGGCTCACATCGCCCAATTGCATATAAGCATCACCAATTGCACCAAGGCCCATTGGTCCAACAAGCACATCGCTGCTACTGAAATTCTTCAGATAATCAACAGCTGTTTTATAATCGCCTTGCTTGAGATAGCAAATGCCGGCATAATAATTCGATAGCTTCGCGCTTTTTGTTCCGCTGTATTCATCAATGATATCCAAGAAACCCAGGTGATTGCCATCACCATTGAGAGCAAGGCTTAGTGAATCCATTTCAAAATAACGCTGGGCCATAAAAATTTCATTTGCTGCGGCTTGATTTTTTGGCACACGAACAAATTTATGGTAGCCCAAAAACCCGAGCACAACCACCACAACAAAACCCAATACGATAAGGATGTATTTTTGGTTTTTCTCAATAAAAATTTCAGATTTACTTAGTGCTTCCTCAACAGCCATTAAGTTCTCTTCAGTTGTATCTTTCTTCTTTGCCATAATCTCAGTTTTAGAGGGTGCAAAATTATATATTTTTTTGTTCCCACCTAATTCCATCGTAGATTTTTTCCTGAACAATCAGTTTTTTCTTTGATAGGACAGCATCCGTGCAAACGAAAGTCCAACTAATATCAATAAAACCCTATATTTGCCATGAAAAACTATACTATAAACCAAACAAAAAATAATATGCGTTCAGTAATCAAACAAATGATTTTCACAGTATTATTATCAGTCTTCATTTTACCTGCATTTGCAGGATGGGTCATTACCGAAAAAAGTGATGATGGTTCAGTTACAACCATTTACATTCAGGATGGGCTTATTGCACAATCCAGTATCGGTGAAGATGATATGACAATAATAAATGTAGAAAAAGGAACAATAACCTTAGTAATCAATCAAAGCAAAAGCTATTGGGAAGGAACACCCATAGAATTTCGCGACGGTATGTTGGCTGCTTTAAAAAATATGATGGCAGCAATGCCGGATGAGCAGAAGCCGATGATGCAAGCAATGATTACAAAAATGGAAGAAAAAGCAAAAAACAAACCTCAACTACCTGATGTTAAAGTAAATAAACTTGGATCAGGCCCAGAAATTGCCGGTCACTCAAGTACCATCTACGAAGTAAAATCCAATGGCACATTAAAAGAAAAAGTATTTCTGGCAGGAGATTTCAGTATTTCCGACGAAATCAGCATCAAGGATTTTAGAAAAATGATGGCCACTTTTGGTGAGGATATGTCGATGGAATCAGATTTAGGCGATAATTACGGACTAACGAACGAATACATCGACCTTATTTCAAAAGGCTATCCATTGAAGACCATTAGCGTGAGCAATGGAATAGAGACAACTGATTCAGAAGTTACGAAAGTAGTAAAAGAGAATATTCCGGCTGCGAAACTTCAAGCCCCTGCCGGTTATACAAAAATAAGCACTACAGATCTCGTAAATGCCATGATGGGCATGTAATAAATACAACGAATTTATTGTTAGCCCGTTTTCTTGCTGATGCAGGAAAACGGGTTTTTATTAAAAATAATATGAATCTTGGAATAATAGCAGCAGGAGAAGGCTCTCGCTTGCAGCAAGAAGGATTGAACCAACCAAAACCTTTGGTGAGGGTTCTTGGCGAAACACTGATCGGTCGTCAAATTAGATTGGCACAAGAGGAAGGTGTACAGAAAATATATATCATTATTAATGAAAGAGGCATACAGGTAAAAGAGTTTATCGAAAAGAATTTTGATACAGCTAATATTCATTTTACCATAAAAAGCACACCCAGCTCACTGCATAGCTTTTATGAGCTCTCGAAATCCATCCCACAAGATCAGGACATATTGCTTACTACGGTAGATCCCATTATTAAAGAGTGTGACTACCATCACTATATAACAGCAGCAAAAAACCATAAAAATATTGATGCCTATATGGCTGCAACACTTTGGGTTGACGATGAAAAGCCTCTTTTTATAAAAACTGACAATGCTCTCAATATTCTTTCCTATAAAGGAAATATTAATGATTATCAGTGTATTAGTGGAGGGGTATATTATTTTGGGCCTCGTGTTTTTCCATTTATTGCACCTGCAATTGAAAGTGGCATGAGTAAGATGAGAAGTTTTCAACAGCATCTTATTGATTCAAAACTTAAGCTTAAAGCACATATTATCAACAAGATAGTTGATGTAGATCATATAGGTGATATAGAAAAAGCAGAAAAATTTCTTAAAAAATAGCCTATCAAAAACTTTTAAAACCTAAAAAGTTTTTATATTTGCAGCTCATTTAAGTGAGAAACAATGGATGTAAAAGAAAAAATCGCCAAAGTAGCTGGCGAGCTCTACAGAAAATACGGCATTAAAACAGTAACCATGGATCGTGTTGCCCGTGAGGCAGGAGTATCTAAACGGACTATTTATGAAAAATACCGAGACAAAGTAGAGCTAATCCAAGAATGTGTTGCCGATCATGAAAATGAAATCAAACAACGCTCTTTTGAGATTATCAAAGAAGCTGAAAATGTTATTGATGCTATTTTTGAAGTAGCGCGTATGCAAACGCATATTTTACAGGAAATCAATCCCAGTTATTATCTTGACACCCAAAAATATTATCCAAATATTTGGGAATCTGAAATTTATAGAATTAACGAAACACGTTATAACGAGATATACAAACTTCTGAGAAAGGGGATTAATGAGGGTATATTTCGCAAAAACATCAATATTACCATTACAGCAAAAATCATTGTTGAAACGCTAAGCTATATCCTTAAAGAAGACTTTTATTTTAATAAAAGGTATAGTATTCAAGAATTACTAGACAATGTTACAATCAATTTTATTAGGGGTATTGCAACGCCCAAAGGCATGGACGTGATAGAAGCACACAGAAACAAAAGCTTTTGCGAATAAACCTACTGATAAAACCAACAATACTAAAAAAGTTTTAAAATGATTCATTCCTTAGCAGCCATTCAAAGAGGGCATCAATATTCTCCCAACCATATCGAAAACGACACTCTTATTTTATATAAAACCATAGAAGAGCTTGAAAAGCTTGGCTATAAAATTAAGGTTTATCAGGAAGATTCTATTGTAGACGAAAACCTGAAAGAGCGCATGTTGTTTCATATGATTCGCGGGTCTCATGCCTTAGATTCATTGCGTAGGCTCACAAAAAAAGGAGAATTAGTAATCAACTCGGTAGAAGCTGTGTATAATTGCTATCGCAAGAATATGGCCAAACTCCTGCCCGAAGGAGGCGTACCAACTCCAAAAACAATTGTCGTTTTAACAAACCCGAAAGAGTTTAATGCTTCTTTGGCCGACGAGCTTGGTGAAAAAGTTTGGGTAAAACGTGGCGATGTGCATGCCATTCACCGCGAAGATGTTACACTGGTATATTCCAAAGCAGAACGCGATAATGTTTTGCGCGAATATTACAGAAGAGGCATTGATTCTGCTGTTGTTCAGCAACATATACCGGGCGATGTAGTGAAATTTTATGGTGTGCGCGGAACAGATTTTTTCCATTGGTATTATCTCGAAAAAAATGGTGGGCCAAAATTTGATGTATCACGTCTCACCGAAATCGCCAAAAATTCTGCAGATACACTTCATGTTGATATCTACGGTGGCGATGCAATTATTGATGATAATGGAAATATTTATGTGATCGACCTGAATGATTGGCCAAGTTTTGCTCCAATCAGGGATGTTGCCTGCACTTATATTGCAAAAATTATCGATCAAAAAGCCAAAGAGTACAATCAAAGAATGCATACTAATGAGTAATCTAACAGGCACTTATAAATCTTCAGATACAGAAGAATGGATTGATATCTGGTTTTACAGACCGATTGGCTATCAGATTGCTTTATTCGCTAAATGGCTCAAAGTAACGCCCAATGAGGTAACGGTATTCAGCTTTTTTTGGGGAATTCTTGCAGGGGTGCTTTTTTATTTTAACGATTTGGCACTCAATATTGCCGGAATGCTTTCGCTCATGTTTGCCAATAGTTTGGATAGCGCCGATGGTCAACTGGCCCGAATGACAGATCAGAAATCAAGGCTTGGCCGCTTCCTCGATGGTTTGGCAGGAAATTTTTGGTTTTTTGCTATTTATCTGGGTTTAGTGCTCAGACTGACTAATGAAGGTACAGAATGGTGGATCTGGATTTTCGCAGCAGTAACGGGTTACACCCATGCGTTTCAGGCAAAAATGGCTGATTATCACCGAAATGCATACCTTCTTTTTCTTAAAGGCGAATCGGGCAGCGAATTAGATAAAGCCGAAAAACTTCAACAGCAATACGATCAACTCAGCTGGAAGAAAAACTTCTTTGAAAAGGTATATATGAAAATGTATACCAGCTATACCAAAGAACAAGAAATGGCATCTCCGGCATTTCAAAAGCTAATGATGAAACTAAAAACACAAGGCAGCATACCGGAAAACATCAGACAAGAATATTTAAATAATGTACGCCCCCTTTTGTGGATTACAAATACTCTTTCATTCAATGCCCGAGCCATTGCCTTGTTTATTGCACTTTTCACAAATTTTATCTGGTTTTACTGGATTTTTGAAATCAGTATCCTGAACATACTCCTCGTTTATCTGATTGTTCGTACTGAAAAAACAAGCAAAAAACTTTGTGCAAAGCTCGATATTAATGAATAAAAAGCTGATACATATCATCCTCTTTATTGTCGGGTTCTTGGTTTTAATCCTGATGGTGTGGAATTTTGGAATCGACAATATTCTGCAAAACATCCGAAAAACGGGCTGGTGGTTTGCTCCTGTGATCCTATCCTGGATCCCGGTTTATATGATGAATACAAAAGCATGGCAAATTATTTTAGGAAACAGCAAAATCAGTTTTTTCCGACTATTGTCCATTTCAATTACCGGATTTGCCATAAATTATATTACACCCGTTGTTGGCCTTGGTGGCGAGCCGTATAAAGTCATGTTAATAAAGGATAAAAACGGACTTGAAAAATCCACCTCATCCATAGTCCTTTACAATATGCTGCATATGCTTTCGCATTTCTTTTTCTGGTTGAGCGCAGTAATTCTAATTGTAATTGTAAATCGATTAGATACAGCAACATACATTGTACTCGCTATTAGTTTTGTGATTATTTCCGGCTTAATTATTCTCTTTTATGCAGGCCATAAGAAAGGCGTTATTTTTATGTTTTTGAATATTCTGGGGCATATTCCGGGATTAAAAAAACCGATACAGCGCCTTCGGGAACACGACGACAGGCTACAGCAAACCGACGATTTGATCAAAGACCTTTATAACAACCGCAGGAAGGCGTTTTATAAAGCTTTATTCTGGGAATACCTTGGCCGTATTGCAAGTTCTGCCGAATTCTATTTTATTATGATGGCACTTTCAATGGATATTTCCTATTGGGAAGCCATTTATATTAGTGCAGGCAGCAGCCTGATTGCAAATATATTTTTCTTTATCCCATTGCAAATGGGCACGCGTGAAAGTGGAATTTATCTGGTTTTTGAAAGCTTGGGGATTACAGCTTCCACAGGGATTTTTGTCAGTTTGGTTACACGTATCCGAGAATTCTTCTGGATATTCGTTGGCCTAATCCTTTCGCGCTTCCATGCTAAAAAACAGACTACATGAAAAAATTAGATATAAAAAACATTCTTTTTGATTTTGGCGGCACCCTCGACACCAATGGGATTCATTGGAGTGAAATGTATTGGGATGCCTATGAAGCAAGCACTTTCAGCATCGACAAAAAGGAATATGAAAAAGCTTATGTTGCTGCAAATAAAAAAATGGCCGACGGTCAGATTCAAAAAGATTACGACTTTAAAAAAACAATAGAGACCCAAATCAGCTTTCAACTTGCCGAATTAATGAACAAGGGCTACCTTGCCGAAAATAAAAAATCGCAACATCTTCAGGAGATACTTGATCATGCATATATTCGGGTGCAACAAAACATCAGCAAGAGCGCAGTACTATTGAAAACGCTAAAAGACAAAAACATACGTTTAGGACTTGTCAGTAATTTCCATGGCAATATGCCGAAAGTTCTGGAGGTGTTTGGGATCGCGCAATTCTTTGATGTAGTTATTGATTCTACCCTGCTTGGCATCAGCAAACCCGATCCTGATATTTTTCGGGCAGCCATAAAAGCTATGAATATCAAAGCCGAAGAGACAGCTGTGGTTGGCGATTCTTATACTCGGGATATTGAAGCAGCCCGAGAAGCCGGATGCAAAACAATTTGGATAAAAGGCCGCACATGGAGCGCCTATACAGGCAATGAAACAGCTGATTTTATAACAGACGACATTCATAAAATTATTAACACATTATAAACCTAAATTCAAAAAAATGGAGAGAATACCTGAAAAGCCTAATGGAAAATTAGGTGTATTGATTGTAGGGCTCAATGGAGCCGTTTCTACAACATTTGTTGCAGGAACAATCTCGGTGCGCAACGGACTATCAGTTCCCGTTGGCTCACTTACTCAAATGAATACGATAAGAATTGGCAATCGTGCGGAAGGAAATTTTCCAAAAATAAAAGATTTTGTGCCTATTCATAGCATGAATGACATTGTTTTTGGCGGATGGGATATCATGGATCAAAATGCTTACGAAGCCTGTCAAGTCGCAGAAGTACTTAGAAACAAGCATTTAACACCAATTAAAGAAGAGCTTGAACAAATCAGGCCAATGAAAGCCGTATTCGATAAAGAATATGTGAAACGTCTCGATGGTGAATGGGTGAAAAAAGCCGACACAAAATGGGAGCTTGCTCAAATGCTTCGTGAGGATATCAAAAATTTCAAAGCAGAAAATAAACTCGAAGATCTCGTAGTAGTTTGGTGCGGAAGTACTGAAGTTTTCCTCAGAGCTTCTGAAGTTCACGAAACTATTGCCAATTTTGAAGAAGGATTACGCAATAATGATGAGCACATCAGCCCAAGTATGATGTACGCTTATGCTGCCGTTGCTGAAGGCGCACCATTTATTAATGGAGCACCTGCACTTACTGTCGACCTGAAAGCTATTATGGAGCTTGCAGACAAAAACAATGTTCCAATTGCCGGCAAAGATTTTAAAACCGGACAAACAATGGTAAAAACCATTATTGCCCCAATGATTAAAATGCGTATGCTTGGCCTCGACGGATGGTTCTCAACAAACATCCTAGGAAACCGTGATGGCGAAGTTCTTGACGATCCCGGCTCATTCAAAACCAAAGAAGAAAGCAAGCTGAGCGTTATTGACAGCATTCTTCAGCCGGAACTCTATCCTGAGCTTTACAAAGACTATTACCACAAAGTACGCATCAATTACTATCCACCACGCCGCGACAATAAAGAAGGCTGGGACAATATCGATATTTTCGGTTGGATGGGATATCCAATGCAACTGAAAGTGGATTTCCTTGCACGCGACTCCATTTTAGCCGCCCCAATCGTACTTGACCTTGTTCTCTTTATGGACTTAAGCCGCCGCGTAGGTTTTAAAGGCATTCAGGAATGGCTTTCTTTCTATTTCAAGAGCCCAATGCACGACGAAAAAACAGTTCCTGAACACGATCTGTTTATCCAGAATATTAAACTGAAAAATACTCTGCGTCAGATTATGAACGAAGAACCCGTTGATCATCTGGACGAAAAAATCAAACTTTTCGGTTAACATAAAATTGAATGCCCCGGATCGTCTACAAAGTAGATTGTCCGGGCATTTTTTTTGCCCCTATTTTCAAGATCAAAAAAGCCAGCTAAGGCAATTATTATATCTTAGCACAAAAAACAATGCTATGCACTTTAGAAAAATAATTTTTCGCTTGGGTTTCACCCTTTTATTGCTCAGTTTTTTGCTCCCACTTAATGCACAAGAGCAGAATAAATGGCTTTCTACCAATAATATACAAATAGTATTACCGGCTTTCGATAGTGTAAAAAACATTAAAGGAGAACTGTTTACCAAAAAAGATCTGCTCAAGAATGATTTTATTAACATCCACGAACTAAAGCCATATATCAGCAAAAGCATGATGATGCAAGAAAACAATGAGCCTGGGTGGAAACTTGCTTCTGTGGGCGATTCATCAGAAATCTTATTCGCCCATGATTCAGCTGCTTGGCATATTGTTTATGCTGCTTCATATTTTTTCCTTCCCGAATTTTCTGATGTTCATTTTGAAAGCAACACAAATTTGATGTTTGAATGTTATCTTGATGGTGAAAAAATCGCAAGTCAGTATAAAGTACCCTCAGACTCTATGCCAAAAGCCATCAAAAGCAATAAAGACCTAATGCGCGGCAAACACCTGCTGGTTTATAAACTCCTACTGTCAAAAGGCAAGGATGGAGGAGCGCTCAGCACTGTGATCAGCAAACCGGAAAATCTTGAATTTAGCGCATCGCCAGAGTCATTTATGAGCATCAACCACCTCATGAACGGCAAAAGCATCAGAGACATCATGCTCTCCCCTTCCGGCAAGTATTACTATATCGCGTATCGTGAAATATTTCCACCCGAAGGCAAATCAACATCTTGGGCCGAAATCCGTGAAACTGAAAGCAATAAGCCTGTTGAAAGTTTTATGCAAAAATCACTCTCATCGGCACAATGGATGCCCCAATCCGATAAGCTGACATTTGTCGAAAAATCAGCAGAAAGCGCTGATTTAATGTGTTATGATGTTGCGAAAAACTCGTATAAAAAACTCGCTCAGGGCGATGATTTATACGGTTATAGCTGGGCTCCCGACGAAAGTTTTATTATTTTCAGCACCAGCGATAAAAACAATAAAGACAATTCGGGGCTTAAAAAACTGGAAGGCATGCCCGACCAATGGCCTTGGTGGAGAAGCAGACAACAGCTCAATATACTTTTTATAAAAAATAGGGCTAAGATGCAGCTGACCCACGGAAAATTCAGCTCCAACCTTCAAGACATCAGTCCTGATTCCAAAAAAATACTTTTCTCAACAAGTGAAGTGAATTTTAAAGAGCGCCCCTACTCTCTCCAGCATTTGTACGAAATGGATCTGAACAGTGGAGCGCTTAAAAAAATATGGACCAAAAACTATGGTGGCAGTGCAACTTACAGCCCCGACGGCAAGCAATTACTCGTTTTAGGCGGACCGCTTCTTTTTGGTGATGCCGGGCGAAACCTGCCCAAAGGCATGATCCCAAATGATTATGATACACAGGCATACTTATATGATCTTGAAAAACAAAGCGTTGAAGCAATAAGCAAAGATTTCGCCCCAAATATCCAAAGAGTCCTTTGGAAAAACCAATACATTGTATTCCTGGTAGAAGAAGGAAGCTATAAAAAAGCCTATTCTTATTCATTGGAAACAAAAGCTTATACTGAGCAAAACATTGGTGCTGATATGATTACAGATATCAGTCTATCGAATAAGGGCCAATTAGCTTGCTTGGGAAACAGTATTTCCACACCCGGATCTGCATTTAGCGGCAAACTAAACACCAACAGCTATCAGAGGATTTCAGCGCCTTGGGAAGAAGAATATGAATTTGTCCGTTTTGGAGACACTGAAGACTGGAATTTTAAAAACAAAAAAAACGTCACCATCCATGGTCGCGTATACTATCCACCTGATTTTGACGCCAGCAAAAAATACCCACTCATTGTTTATTATTATGGGGGCACGAGTCCTGTAGGCCGCGATTTTGGCGGACGCTACCCAAAAAACCTTTTTGCTGCAATGGGCTATGTTGTTTATGTGCTGCAACCAAGCGGTGCGACCGGTTACGGACAAGAATTTTCTGCCATGCACGTAAATAATTGGGGAATCACCACCGCTGATGAAATTATTCGGGGTACAAAAGAATTTCTTAAAGAGCATCCCTTTGTTGATGAAAAAAAAGTTGGTTGTATGGGCGCTTCTTACGGCGGGTTTATGACCATGCTTTTGCAAACACGCACAGATATATTTGCTGCTGCCATTGCCCATGCAGGCATTAGCTCCATTTCATCTTATTGGGGCGAAGGTTATTGGGGATATTTGTACAGTTCAACAGCAACGGCAAATAGCTTTCCTTGGAACAATAAAAAAATATATGTTGATCAAAGTCCTCTGTTTCATGCCGATAAAATTCATACACCCCTGCTGCTTTTGCATGGAAACAGCGATACCAATGTACCAACCGGTGAAAGCAGGCAATTATACACGGCTTTAAAACTACTGAACAGAACGGTAGAATTAATTGAAATCGACAAGCAAGATCACCATATTGTTGACTATAAAAAAAGGATTTTATGGCAAAAAACCATTTTGGCGTGGTTTGACAAATACTTAAAAGACCATAATGATTGGTGGGATCATCTTTATCCTGAAACCAATTATAACTAATGCTTATCCCGATTATCCGATTACGATACAAAAGAAACTTCAACTCATTATTTCAAATAATAATGAAACGGACACTTTTGTTCGATAATGAACACTTTTAATCGATAAATAGATTTATTTAGGGCTTACACGTTCTTTCACAATTTTGCCACCATCAACACTTACACCCTCAAGTTCAGCGTATTGTACTTTACGAAAGCTATCCGGCTCTGTCTGTATAAAGATTTTTTTCAGGATGGCAGGTTTTTTGTTAATAAGCAGGCTACAAATTCCTTTATTTTTGCCTGTTTGTTTTAAAGTCAGTTTACGTTCTTTGAAGGCTACTAAAGTTATAATGTATGATCCGTCGCTTTGCTTATCAAAATCATAGCCATAAGCGAACTGTCGTTGAACATAGCTAAGTCCGTCCCGATGGCCGGGATTATCTGTACGATTGATCCAATATACTTTAATGGGGTTATTTTGGTCTAATTCCCCATTTTTGTTAAAATTCGCATCATAACAAACCACATTGGCATTTTTGCTTCGAGCAATATAAAAAAGACGGTTTGGAGATTGATCAGCTTCGGACAAAGGAGGATCATCGTCAGGGATTGGAGCCAAAAGTGAAAAAGCAGATAATATGATAAGAACAAATGAAAGGATTGATATTTTTTCGACCATAAGACAGATTGTTTTAATGCAAAATTAAGGAATCATTGAATGAGAAACATAAGAATGACAAAAGAAATAATTAACTACAAAATTCCGGCCAAAATCGTAATGGTTTTTGCGTTTATACTCATTTCTGCATTGGCTCAGGGCCAAATGACAGTAATCCGTGGAAAAGTTACCGATGCAGAAACTGCTGAACCGATTGCATTTGCCAATGTTTTTTTTAAAGGCACAACGGTTGGATCAACAACAGATTTTGATGGCAAATTCAGCATCAGCACGCAAAATCCAGGCGACTCCCTCACGGTAATGGTTGTCGGCTACATCAGTCGAGCCAAAACTGTGAAGAAGGGCAAATCGCAAACAATTAATTATCAGCTGAAACCAACCACTTTTGAATTAGGTGAAGTCACTATTGAAGCTGGAGAAAACCCAGCACACCCCATTATACGCAAGGCCAGAAAACGCAAGAGTTTCTACAATCAGGAGCGTCTCGATGCCTATCAATATAAAAGCTATGTAAAGGTTGATGTTTCTATTGATAAAATCAGTGAGAAATTTAAGAACTCCCGGGCAATGAAGCCCTTTAAACCAATTTTTGACAGTCTGGATAAGGCTGCCGGAGCGGATGGAAAAGCTGTAATACCATTCTTTATCTCCGAGAATATGGTTGACGTATACTACCTCAAAGATCCAAAAAGAGAAAAGCAGGTTGTGCACGCAAATAAATTAACCGGTCTCTTACTGGACAACACACAGATTATTGAACGATTTCTGGCACAAGCATTTCAGGATTATAACTTTAACGACAACTGGATTCGGATTTTTGACCGAAATTTTATAAGCCCACTGTCCAATGGAGGTTTTGGCTACTACGAGTATTATATCATGGACACTGTTTTGATTGACAACGACAGCTGTTATAAAATTAAGGTAAAACCAAAACGCCCACAGGATCTTGCATTTTATGGAAATATCTGGATTGCCGACTCATCCTATGCTTTGCGACGTCTCGATCTTGAAATTGGCAAAACAGCCAACCTAAACTTTATAGAACGCTATAAATTACAACAAGATTATGAAATGGTGGGTGATAGCGCATATATGCCTGTGCGTTCACGTATTCTTGTTGATATGGAAGAATTGAGTGATAATTCAGTAGGTCTTATCGGGAAATTCTATGTATCGAATAAAGATTATGTCATCAATGATAAGCATGACCTGAAATTCTACCAAAAAAATGTGGTGATCGATCCCAATTCGCGAAATAAATCAGAAGTATACTGGGATACAACACGTCATAAAATGATTAATGATGTTGCTCAGGTAGAACAATCCTATGCAGTAATTGATTCGATGCGGCAATCGCCACAGATTAGCCGGGTGCGTAAAATTATTCGCACTGTTTGGGATGGTTATTATACAGTTGGGCCTGTGCAGTTTGGACATTGGTTTACTTTATTTGGATATAATGAAGTGGAAGGATTCAGGATTCAACCAACAGCCCAAACCACCGTTGATTTCAGCAAAAAATGGATTTTAAAAGGATATACGGCCTACGGTTTTAAAGACACCAAATTAAAGTATATGGGTCAGGTTGAGTATTTCCTCGACCGAGACCGATGGCGAAAAGTTGGTGTTCAGATGAGGTATGATATGGATCGTTTGGGCATTGATCGAGATTTCCTTGAATCGCATGTATTCCTCAATTTCCTGTTTATGGTTTCCAATCAGTTTGGCTATTTGCAGCGCATGAGCCTTTCAAGGGAATACAGGGCTTGGTACGAAACCGACCATTGGCGAGGCTGGAACTCAAAAATCATCCTAAAACACACACATTTTAATCCGCAGGGCGGTTATGTTTTTGCTTATTACGGCGATGATGGGAATACATACAGCACCTATCGCAATTCAAGCATCACTCTGATGACCAGTTACTCCTCAAAACGGGTTTGGTTGGTAGAAGACAACTGGCGTATGGGAATGGGTGTTTTTAAAGCTCCCGTCTGGACTTTAAAACTAACCATGGGCTTTAAAGGCATCTTTGGCAGTGATTTCACCTATCAAAAAATTTCCTTAAATGTGCGCAGAAAATGGCAAATTGGAACATTAGGACGATTGGATTATATCATTGCCGGGACCAAGGTCTTTGGTGTTGTGCCCTATCCTGAAGCAAATATCCCGCAAGGGAATGAGCCTCCCATTGCCTCAGAAAGAAGCTATAATATGATGAACTTTTTCGAATTTGTTACTGATGAATCCGTTGAAGGAATTTTCTTACATCATTTTAATGGCCTATTGCTAAATAGAATCCCTTTAATGAAGCGTTTAAAACTTCGTTCGATTGTAGGCTTCAATTTTGTTTGGGGAACTTATAATAAGAAAAACTATATCCGCACAGAAGACAATCCTGATGGACTAATGCCGGCAATATATGAAGGTCGTCCTTTAACACAATTCAAGATTTTAGAATGGGAAAAACCCTATATGGAAGTCAGCTATGGTGTTGAAAATATATTCAAAGTCTTCAGGATTCAGGCAATGCACCGCTTAAGTTATCTTGAAGGTGGCATGAAAGATTTCGCTGTAAAAGCATCCTTTACTATATCACTATAAAAAATAAGATTATGGAAGAAGTGCTCAGTATAAACAACTTAAACAAAAGCTATGGAAAACTCATCGCTGTGAATAATCTGAGCCTTAGCGTAGAAAGAGGGCAGATTTTTGGATTTCTGGGACCAAATGGTAGTGGAAAAACAACAACACTGGCCATCCTAACTGATGTTGTTAAGGCCAATTCGGGCACTTTTCGGTGGTTTGGGGAAAAGCCCACACACCATCACCGAAAACGTATTGGCACGATCCTCGAACAACCGCTTTTCTACCCCTATTTAACAGGTTTCCAGAATCTTCAAATTGTGGCAGACATTAAGCAAGCCCCACAAAGTCAAATCATGGAAGTATTGGAAACGGTAAACCTTGACGAAAGGGCTTCAAGTCGGTTTTCTGCCTACTCATTGGGGATGAAACAGCGATTGGCGCTTGCATCCGCATTGCTCGGAAACCCTGAAATCCTTATTCTCGACGAACCTACAAATGGCCTTGATCCACAAGGAATTGCATATACGCGCGAATTAATCCTAAAGATTGCCGAGAAAGGCATGACCATTATTATCGCCAGTCACCTACTCGATGAAATCCAAAAAATGTGTACTCACGTTTGCGTTCTTAGAAAAGGAACGAAACTATTTGACGGACCGGTTGATGAAGTCCTGAATGATAAAGCACGCATCGAGCTTGCTGCTGACAATCTCACATTGCTCAAAATTGCGCTGGAAGAAATGAAACTCTTCACAAATATTGAGGTAGCCAAAGACAAAATTATTGTCCGGGCGGAGAATGATATCTTACCGGCAGATCTCAATAAATTATTAATGGACAGAGGAATACAACTCAGTCATCTGAGCCTAAAGAAAAAGAGCCTTGAAGAACATTTCCTTGACATAACATCGAGATAATTATGATACGACTAGCACGCATAGAACTTCGTAAAGTACTGCATTTTAAAGCATTCTGGATTTTATCGGGCATATATTTTGTAACAGTCCTCTTAATCAATTGGGGTCTCCCGGAGATCATCGAAAAAATCGCAGAAACAACACGTTCCAACGAACTCAAACTACTGAAGTATTTCGTTTTTAATTTTCCTGATATCTGGCAAAACATCACTTGGGCCGGCAGCCTTCGGTTTTTTATTAAGGTCATACTCGGCATGATTCTTATCATCCATGTTTGCCAGGAATACAGCAATAAAACCATCAGGCAAAATATAATCGCAGGCATGTCGCGGGCAGAATTTTTCTGGTCAAAAGTAATTTTTGCTGCAATTCTTACTTTATTTTCCACATTGATACTGATAATCTCCGGAATATATCTGGGTTTCAGCAATTCAAGCACAACAGCCATTGGCGATATTTTTGGGAAGATGGATTTTATGTTTGCCTATATGTTGGAAATTTTTGTCTATATGTCCTTTGCACTTATGCTTGGAACCTTTATTAAGCGCACCGGTTTTGCAATCAGTGCTTTGTTTTTAGTTTTATTGATCGAACCCATCATCCAATATAAGTTGATTCCTGAGGCCGCCTGGAGCTATTTACCAATCAATGCAATGAATGCATTGATCACAAGCCCGAACACAAGTTTGGTGGAAATCAGCTCTTCCGAAATGCCCTTTACATTGCAGACAGATGTGAGCTGGCTGCCTGTACTAGTAGCTGTCGCTTATGCTGCTTTATACCTTGGCATTGTATATCAATACTTACAAAAGAAGAATCTCTAAACCGAGAATTATTGCATCAGCGTGCCCCTTTAATTTACTAAACAGTGGCTTCGAGTGCCTCAGCCACCCAATTTGCTCAGCTTCATCTCGACAATATGTCGCTTTTATATGCTAAATAGTGGCTTCGAGTGCCTCAGCCACCCATTTTGCTCAGCTTATCTTGATTATTTATAGGTAAATAATTTATTTCGGAATATGGCCATTTTCCGTGAAATCCTCTGCTTTTCTGCTCAGACTGGAGGTAGCCAGGGCAACTTCTTTCACACTCTGCGACGCCTCTTTACTCAGCATATTGGTTTTATTGATTTCCTCAGAAACATCATTAATTTTGGTTGTAATATTCAGGAGTACAGCCCTCATTTTATCAAGATGGGGAATAATTTTAATTGCTTCTTTTCCTGAATTCTCAGCAAGCTTTTTCACTTCTTTGGCCACAACGGCAAAGCCCTTTCCCGTTTCACCGGCACGCGCTGCTTCAACAGCTGCATTAAGTGCCAACAAATTGGTTTGTTTTGAGATGCCTTTAATGGTTTCAACGATATGGATAAACTGATCAAGCACATTCAGGTCATTGTTCACACTTTCAACAATTTGTGAAAATTCTGATTGCACACCTTCTGCCATTTTTGCATTTTCAGCAATGAGTTTATTGATAGAAATCAAACGATCGTCAATCTGATTAATCGCTATAGAAACATCCCTGCCCATCCCTGCTAAAGCTTCCTGTATAAAGTGATGACAATTCTCCCTACGATTTAAACCATTAAAAATAGCAATAGCCATTTCTTCACAACTACCATAGCCGCATGAGGAACAATTATAATGATCGGCGAGGGTCCTTTTGTTCATGGAACGATAAATTTGATCAAATTGAACTTTATTAGGCCGACGAATAATATTATTTTCTGAAAGATCAGCATAAGTTCTGTGATACAAGCCCGGGCGCCAATATTTATTGAGCGTTTTGCGGAGTTTGCCGCGGCCAAGGAAACGGCTGAAGGCTTTTTGCGATTTGGAATATTTTTTCTGCATTTCCCTATTCCGTTTCTCCACATAAAATTCTACCTCATCCGGGGATTTATCGCGGTTCATCGTTCCCGGGCCACCATTGCAACCAAGATTGCAACTGAGGCAATCGACTAATTTTGGCGCCCTGCCCAATTGGATCTCATTATTTAATTTTTCAAGATATTCGTATATATGTGCAGTACCTTCAATTTTTCTGCTGACTTTCAACACATCCGGTGCTTCTCGTTCTACTGTGCGCAATAATCCTCCTGGTGTTGAAAAAAGAACAGCCCGTTCTGCTGGTGGATTATTATAATCCAATTCTTTATAATTCGACAATGCCCCCCCCTTTTGTTGAATCATTTCTTCCAGGGATTTCATTGTTACATTAAAATCGGCAATACCCGTTTCCTGAAACTCGCGCCTTTTTGCAAGACAAGGTGATATAACCACAATCCGATGATTTTGATAAGCCGGATAAAAATTACGGATCATCTTAGCAGTATGCAGCATCGGGCTATCGGCGGGAGCCAGATATTTGATTAATTCGGGATGGTACACCTGAATAAATGTAACCAAAGCCGGGCAAGGCTGTGCAATAATACAATCCGGATTTTGGGTTTTAAGATAGTGCAAATATGATTTCACTGTTAATTCGGCACCGAAACTTACATCAAAAATAGCATCAACACCGATCTCCTTTAGAAAACCATTAATATTCAGGTATTGATCCGGAAAGCAAGCTGCTACAGCCGGAGCAACAATTGCTGCAATCGGTTCACCACGCTTTAAAGCATCGATAAAATCCCCTGCATCATCCTGATATATTCTTGCATCATGTGTACAGGCATCCACGCAATTTCCGCAACCGATACACATATTTGCATTCACATTCACATAATCTCCACTTGCATCATTGCAAAATTTAACCGGACATACCGAAATACAGGCATAACAGTTCACACATTTTTCAGGATCAACTGTAAAGGTAGGTTTGAGATTCATAAGCAGTTTCGGTTTAAATAATTCCTCAGCACTAATTTTCTACGAAAAAAAAACTCTTTGGTTGCGTTTCATTGTTTTAAATCAGATCATTACTTAAAAAACAAATGAGGTGTTCAATTGAGTACTTAGGCTAAGCAATGAAATTCAGTATATTTCAATGAATGTTGTTTTAGATTTCTCCCTCGGTCATCTTATGTTTGTAATTTAATGAGTGTTCTATATCAAAAAGAATATAAAACACTGTAACTAAGAAAAATGACCTCAGTCGAAAAGACAAGATGGTGAAATATAGATAGACAAAAGTGGCGCGCGGACATATATATTTTAAAGTTATTGTGTCCGCGCGCCACTTTTGTCTGCTCCCTAACGAATTCTGTCTTTTCGACCAAGGGATCAAAACGAAGTGAAGATCCTGCGGGAGAAATCTAATTATTAATATAACAACCGATTAGGTTAAGTATTTATTTGAACACCTCAAAAAAACAATATGAAACTCTTGAATTAAGAAGATTTGTGCCTCACGAGCAAAACACCTTTTGAGCCTTCCCCTCCCAATTGGAGGCAAAGTATGAAAGCCAGTACAAGACTATTTCGGGCATTTTTCTTAAATTTGTCCACAGAAATTATCGATATGAAAGAGACAGCAATACAACTCAATAAGCAATATAAGAACGAGAAGGCAGTGGATGTACTCAAGGCTCTACTCGAAAAGTATCAAGGGAAAATTGCATTAGCAACAAGTATGGGCGCTGAGGATCAGGTTCTTACAGACATGATTCTCAAACTCAACAAGAATGCAACAATTTTCACACTAGATACCGGTAGGATGTTTCCGGAAACCTACGACCTGATTGAGCGAACCAACAGCAGATACGGCATTAAAATACAAGTCTATTTCCCAAATTATAATGCTGTCGAAGAAATGGTAAACAAAAAAGGCATCAACCTTTTTTATGAAAGCGTTGAAAACAGAAAAGCCTGCTGCCATATCCGCAAAATTGAGCCTTTGCAAAGGGCTTTGAAAGAGCTTGATATTTGGATTACAGGTTTACGCCGTGAGCAATCGGTTACACGTACTGATGGCCAAATGATTGAATATGATGCAAATAATGGACTTATAAAACTCAATCCATTGATTGATTGGACAGAGGAAGATGTATGGACTTATATCAAAGAAAATAATGTTCCCTACCACCGTTTGCATGATAAAGGATTTCCAAGCATTGGATGCCAGCCATGTACACGTGCTGTTGAAGAAGGTGAAGATGTGCGTGCAGGGCGCTGGTGGTGGGAAAACCCAACATTAAAAGAATGTGGACTGCATGCCAGATAAAGCAAGAGATAAATAACGCAATAAAAAAAGCTCCGAATTGGAGCTTTTTTTATTTATTATTATTTATGGAATTGCATTAATCAATCGGATGATGTTCATGGAATTTCTTTAAGCGGGCTTCCAATTCCGGGAACTGGCTTCTTTGCACAAGCGAGGTGCAGGCACGGATACCTTCAAGGCGCTCACTGCCAGTAATAGCCAAAGAAATCGCCGAAATCCCATAATAGGTTAATTCATGCAAAAGGTCTGCACCACTAAAACCGGGATAGCTGAATGTAAAATAAAATCCGTCGGCAACAGGCACATCCTCATCCATATCATAAACGATTTTGAAGCCATTATCTGTAAAAAGTTTTTTCATCACTTTGGCTTTTTCGCCATAATCCCGAATAACATCCACGAAATTAAATTCCTTATTATTCACCGCCTTTAAAATAGCAGCAAGGGCATATTGGGCAGAGTGGCTGGTTCCGGAACTCAATGAGTATACAGCGCCAAAAACCATAGCATGCCCCAGACTATCACTGGAATAATAGCGTTTTAAATCAGGGGCTTTTGTATCCCACAACTTATTGCTTATCACCATCATACCTACACGTTCGCCGGCATAGCTAAATGCTTTCGAACTGGAGATAAACAGTATATAATTATCGGTATATTTTGCAACAGTTGGTTGATATGGAGCTTCGCCAGGGATGCTGTAATTTTTTCTGAAATCCATACCAAAATATGCAAGGTCTTCCAGAACAACAACTTCATATTTATTGGCCATTTCGCCGATGATTCGCAATTCTTTATCGGTAAAACAAATCCATGAAGGGTTGTTGGGATTTGAATAAAGAATCGAAGAAACTTTTCCATCGGAGAGCATTTCTTCGAGTTTATCACGAAGCTTATCGCCCCGATAGTTATACACATCGAAGGATCTGTATTCCTGTCCAAGAATTCTAATTTGTTGCTTGTGCACCGGGAAACCGGGATCAATAAAAAGGGTTCCTTCGCGATGCGCATGCATACGGTTTACGGTCATAAATGCAGCAAAACCACCTTGCATCGAGCCAACAGTAGGAAGGCAGCAATCGGGGCGCACATCCACATCCATAAAAAGTTTGACAAATCGACTAATTTCATTTTTCAGTTCAGGCAATCCCTGAATATCAGGATACAGAGCTGCAACGCCCCTTTTCAAGGCAGCAATCTGACTGTCAACGCCAATTTGTGTTGGAGGGAGGCCGGGAATGCCCATTTCCATGCGAACAAATTTCTCTCCGGAAGCCTGCTCAATCGTATCGATTAATTTTTTTATTTCGCGTATAGACGCTTCACCGACATTCTGCAAACCACTTTCAGTAATTTTCTGTGTAACAATGTCGTAATTAATTGGAGTGTCTTTCCTATTCATATGTATAAATGTCTTGTATGATGGGTTAAAGTTAGTCATTTCAGGCTAAAATCCACAAAAAATCCCTAATGATTTTTGCTTTTTAATCCGGCAATTGCCATAAAAACACCAAGAACAATTCCTAAAAATGCTGCAAACAATATCCGATAGGCGGGATTGAGCATAAAAGTAATTGTCTGCGCCGGAATCCAAAATAGAATAATGGTGCGTTTAAAAACAAAATTCCACATCACATCCCAGTTTAAAATCTTCATATAATGACCAAAAGGCATCGGAGTTAGGAATTTTTTTAAAGAGCCGCCTGTATGATGAATATGCTCATCGGTAATTTTATGCAGCGTCATAAAAACGGGAGCGAAAAAGAAATTTAATGTAGCACTTACAGCAAAAGCGGCCAAAACGTGCAGCCACGACATAGTTTCGAGTATGCTGTGCTTCAGGATACCCTGAGTTCCGCCAAGAGCTTCGGGGAATTCAACGCCCATACTTGCAAGCATAGCAGGAGCACCTGTTCCAAAAATTGTAAAGGCCATCTTAATCATCACGCCAAGAATGCCCCAAACAAAAGCGCGTGGCAGCAATCCAAAACCCTTACGGTTATAGACGCCTTCACGGATTCGCAGCCCTATGGACTCGCCCAAAGTGGCCAATAAGGCAAATTTAATGTAGCTAAGCAAATAAGGATGTAAATGGTTGGCGTCCTTATACGCATTGAAGAGGTCTGTAAAAACAAAAAACGGCCCGAAAAAGACAATCAGGCCAAGTGCAAAAAAGAGATCCGCTTTTTTCATTCGTAGTATTTTTAGCAGTCGTGAAACTACATCTTTCGATTATTTGAATATTCAATCAATGAGGCAACGAAATTAGCAACTTTTTCGGGAAACTGGTACAGGATTCCATGTCCACCATTGCTAATTTGTAACAATTCTGAACTATGAATCTGATCCTTCAATATTTGCCCATTCCCTTTTGGATTGATCAAATCATCTGTACCATTAATAATAATTACCGGCATCTTTAAGGCGTGAAGCCTGCTGTATGTCCCTGCCCACTCAGTAATCGCAGCATCTTGCTTTTGAGCCGTTTCTTCCGAACAAAAAGATTGCGGGCGGGGAAAGGCCTGATAGATCCATTTATTATCATCAAACCACTTCGATGGAAACAGCAATTGAAACAAACGCTGCGCAGCTTCTTCCGGACTGTCCGCCTGAGAGCTAAGAAGTTTATACACCTCATCGGAAGCCGTTATCATCTCATTTCCACCACAATTGGAGCAACTTAAAATTATATGACTGAATAGGTCGGGCTCCTTAATTGCGGCTTCCTGAGCAATATAACTCCCCATAGACCAACCAAATAGAATCGCTTTTTCCTGAAATGAACGCGTTAGGGCAATCAGATCATCGGCATATAAATCCATTGAATGCAATCGCTTATCATCAGTTGTTGCCGCAACACCCCTTAAATCGTATTGCACTACTTTGAAGTTTCTGCTTAGAAATTCTGTTAATTTTTTATCCCATAAATCCATGGTAAAACGGAAACCGCCAATTAGAATTAATAATGGGCCTTCGCCCATGGAGCGGCAATCTATTGTGATATTATTTGCAAAAACCTTAAATTTTTTCATGATCCAAAATATTCAGCAATACAATTGTTTATTTCTTCTAAATAAAGATCCATTTGTTTGATATAGCTCATTTGGGCTTTTGCCCTGACAAGATTATGAGCGGGATATTGAATCTTATAATAACGATCATTCTCCAGATAATCAGTAAGAAAACGCACAGCAATAATATAGGTCATCAACCATGGCGATAATGGAATGAGTGCAATTTCTTCTTTCGTCAAGAATTCTTTAGCATAAACACTATATCCAAACGCAAAGCTTCGAAAAAGCTCCGGATTGAATTGGATTTTGCTTTGATCTGCTTCATCCTCTGCAGCAGTATTGCATAAAACACGAATTGCATCGCCAAAATCATAATGAATAAAACCGGGCATCACGGTATCGAGATCGATCATACAGATTGCAAAATCATGTTCATCGAAAAGGATATTATTAAATTTTGTATCGTTATGCGTTACCCTGAGCGGAATATTGCCTGAATGCAGTTTTTGGAAATAATCCTTCATTGCTGCACGCCTTTGTTGCACAAAATCAATCACTTCAGCTGCTTCCCCTTTGCGGGATGCTGTAGCAGAATTCAATGCACAATCAAAATTATCCAGGCGAAAATCCAAATCATGAAACCGCGGAATCGTCAAATGAAGCCCCTTAGGATCAACATTTAACATATACTTCTGAAATTTCCCGACGGCCTTGCCCCCTTCCATTGCAAGATCCTCATATTCAGCAATATCGTAGGTTCGGGAGTTTTTGATATAGGTAAAAACACGCCAAAAATTACCCAATTTATCCACTTGATAATATTGCTTATCATGTGTTTGAACCGGTTGAGGGAAAAAACTGGCCTTCTGCGGATTTGCTGTTTTCTTTTGTTCCCGAAGCATGGCATCCACCACTTTCACTACATTATTTGTGAGTCCGGGAATATTTTGAAACACATCCTTATTGATCCGTTGTAGGAAATAATCCGGAGCTGTTGGATCCAGGTTTACGGCATGATAGGAATGATTGATATGCCCGCTTTCAATAGGAATAATCTCGCCAATTTCCCCTTTTACAGCAAACTTCCTCAGAATAGTTTTCATTGTACAAAGGTATTATTTCCAGAGATCTTCGGGATATATTCCTTCTTCAATCAATGCTTTGATATTGTCGATAGCGAGCTGTTTATCCTCTTTATAAGTAATCCCAAACCAGCTGGAAGATGTTGGCAAAACAGTAACATTTGCTGTACCATTATTGATTAATTTATTCACCTCAGTGGGGATAAAATATTCAGATTTAGGCTGATGGATACTTTCAGTAAGAAAATCTTTAAAACCATCCTCGAGATGATTAAAGAATGAAGGCGTAAACCCCCAGAAATTCATCGAAACAATATCTTCCTCCTGAAGCTGATGTTGCTGACTATTTTCGTCGAGGAACATAATTCCATTGTCTGTTCTCTTTATTTGTGTGCGCTCCGTAACCGTTGTCAGGTGCATTTCTTTATCGCTTTCACAGATGCCCCTTGAAACATAGCCAAATTCAGAAAGTGTATTTTTCAAGCGATAACCTACCATGCTGTAGTTATGGCTTTCGGGATTTTGTTTGCTTAAAAATGCAGCAAGTTGTACGAATGAATCCCGTCCATAAAAATCATCGGCATTGATTACGGCAAAAGGCTCTTTGATTTCTTGGGCAGCCATTAAAACGGCATGTCCTGTACCCCAGGGTTTTGCACGGTCATCAGGGATTGAAAAGCCTTCAGGGATTTTATTGAGTTCCTGCAGCACATAAGAACAAGGAATTTTGTCCTTAAATTTATTCATCACCACTTCCACAAACTCCTCACGAATGGCTTCGCGGATGATGAAGACCACGCGACCAAAGCCGGCCTGAATCGCATCGTAAATCGAATAATCAATAATAGTTTCGCCCGAAGGCCCCAGTTTATCGGTTTGTTTGAGGCCACCATAGCGGCTGCCCATTCCGGCTGCGAGAATCAGTAAAGTAGGTTTCATAATAAATTTTATGATGAATGTTAATTTGTTTTTTCAAGGGCAAATGTAGGGAATATGGGGGAAACGCAAAGAAACCATTGTGTTAATGGAGTAATTAATGAAATATTAATTTGGGAAGGAGATAAAAGCAAAGCCTGGGATTCTTAAAAGTGGTGTAATGGCGGTCAATTGGCTTTTAGCGATTTAATCGAATAGCGGCTGGGTTAGTTTGAAGTAAATCTAATTGGCATATTAAACGCAACTTTAACAGGATTATTTCTCTGTCGTCCTGGTTCCCATCTGGGTGATTCAGATATTACTCTCAAAGCTTCCATGTTTAAATCTAGGTTACCGGAACTTTGTAGAACTCTTACACTACAAATTTTCCCTGTTTCGTCGACGACAAAATTCATATAAACAAAATCTGAAACATCCATTTTTGCAGCATGGATTGGATAAACCAAATTTTCCTGAATATATTTATTAAATAGAGCATGACTATCTGCAAAGTTTTTGTTTTTTATTGTTTCGGAATTATACGTTTTTAAGTAAGGCATTTGTTCAACAATTGTATATACCTCTTTTGGTTCTATAGTATCAGCATTCAAGAAATCGATTGTTTTGTTGTAATCTATTGACTTTACTATGTTTCCCTGTTTATCATAGTATTTCCAAATATTTGAAGGTAAATCTCCTGAGTACTCTCCTTTGGCCTCTATAATTCCATTACTATAATAAAAATAAAATACACCATTTCTTATTTCTGGATTAATTGAAGAAAGAACTCCAATTAATAGGATGTCTCCCTCTTTGTTTTTTTCAATTATTTGAAATGAACCGTCAGGTAATTGCTTGATTTCCTTAATTAACTCTATTGGCTTTTGAGCCATTGATATTATTGAAGAATTTAAAATGATTATAGCAATTAATAAATATTTTTTCATATAAGCTTATTCGATAAATGTTTATTTTATCTGGTTGCTTTGCAGCCAATTCCTACATATAATACACCCCCAATTACCAATACATCGCCAAAAGTAGCATAATTTAACTTAATTTGCTATTCAACAAGTAAATATTTTTTTATCATCAGTTTGAATTGAACCCTCATTCGGTATAATTGGAACTTCGAGGAATTATGCCGTGATTAAGCCTTCCTACCCCAAAAACAAACTGAAACCCCTTTGCCAACAACGTCAAATTCAGTTCCAAAAACGGCCACGACTGGAAAGACCTGGATTTTGATGCCATGACCTCATCCTATACCTTGCAGGGAATAGAATTCGACCACTGCGGCATCTATGGCTCGGTTAGGGTAAGCAATTCTTAATATCATTTTTGGTTCAATATTTTTCCTTCTTTTTTCCCTTCCTTACAATTTTCCGCAAGCCATATCATCCTTCCTAAAATCTAGTTTTATCAAAATCTTGTTAAAGAAATATGCACCAACTATCGGCTTTCCGAAGATAGCCCGTGGACAGACCTGAGCATATATCAAAAAACATCAGGAACAGCTAGCCTGCAGTTTGATTCAGAAGTTTCCGGTGAAATAGAAATCAGCCTCTACAGTATTGACGGCAGGCTTTATCATCAATGGCACGAAAGCATCCTAAAAGGGGTAAACCAGATAAATGCGGAACTGAATTCAGCAACGAAAGGGTTCATTAGATCAGCCTGGGCTCTTTGGGAGGGCAATTATTTGGCAGTGTAAAGCTGAGCTTGTAAAACAGCATAACAGGCAATTAGCAAACCGCCTGTTGATTGGGGCTTTCCTTTCAGCAGACGGTTTTTATGTGGCAGGAAATATTTTTGCATTAGAATCGAAAAACCAATTGATATTCATTATCGTTATGAAATAATCAAGTTAAAACAAGAGGGCAATACCCTCAGTCTTTCCTTGCCAAAAATCGCAGAGTGACTCCTTCTTCATCATGAAAAATCCCTTCGCTAAGTTTTCGTTTGGATTTTTCGCAATGCAGTATATTTAGGGAAGCAAAATCTTCGTGCAATTCGTTGATGGTATAAAGCAGTTCCGCTTGTTTTGGCCCCATGTTGCTCATGCCAATATTTTCGACATCAAATACTTCGAGTATAATGTAGCCAGCGGGTTTCAGCTCTTCTATCATTTTATGATGCAGTATTTTGCGCTGCATTTTTGGAAGATGCAGAAAAAAAGAAGCAATGCTATCGAAAGGCCCACACCAAGGGTTTTCCAGCACATCACCTACTGAATAATCGATTTTAACATTATGATTTTGAGCGAGTTTCAAGGCTTTTTCTTTTCCTTCTTTGCTAAAATCCATGGCAACAACCTCCCAATGAAGCCCGGCAGCATAAACAGCATTGCGCCCTTCACCTTCGGCGGGGAGAAATATTTTACCCGCTTTTAGTTTTGGCAGGCATTCTGCAAAAAAAGCATTTGGCGCAGTACCATAAACATATTCTTCTGAAGAGAAGCGAGCATCCCAGAGTTCTTTCATTCAATATTTTTTTAGGATAACAAGATTATTGCAGGCTTGTTGCCGGAGACCACTTATTTTTTTTAAGATTTGCGATGAATGAAGACCGAAATGAGCATTCATCATTCTTATTTCTTCACCACCTTCTCACTCCAGTGCTGCCCATCATATTCTAGGCTAAGGATATAAAAACCACGGGTTTAGTGCACTTACAATAAGCCTGGAAAATGCACTCAAAAAAATGAATACTCAGAATCCTGATTTGGCAAATGCGATGCGATGCATTGAGCTAGCCGAAATGCGTTGCATTGCGATGTACTGAGCTTTTGTCGAAGTAAGCTTGTCGAAATGTGCTGAGCTTACCGAAGTGACTGTTATCAAGGCAAGTTAACACAGAAATAAGCGAAGCGATTCACGAATACCAATAAAATTTAACCATTTACATGAGTAATTTGGTGTTTTTTTTACAAAGACTATTTAATAAAATTGCTTAGCAAACTCTTCTTTTTTATATACTCCATAAACTCTGTACAGCAGTTGCCAGTTCCTTTAAAGACATTTCGTATTTCTTGCATTTTGAGTTGCCTAAAAACCAGCCCACTAAGTTTTTAGCCCCATTCACACAGAAAAAGATAGTGTTCACACAACAAAACAATGAATAAACACAATTTCATCAATCAATCTGCACTTGGAGGATAAGTTTTACTAATTTTGGGACAAGCAACAGCAATAATTATGAAAGCAAGCAAAATATCCCTTAGTATTGTCTTTATCTTCCTGTTTGCCAATAGTTTTGCCCAGCAGTGGACCGAGCCGGTTAATATCAGTAACTTGGCGAACAGCCATAATCAAAGTCCTAAGATTTGTATTGACTCTGTTGGAGTAATACATTGTGTTTGGAGAGGCATGGAGCCAGGCCAGCCAAGCTTATCAAGAATTTATTATTCGAAATCAATAAATTATGGATATAGTTGGGATGGGCCGGAAATAGTGAATAATATTGAAGAGAAAGTTTCTGTTTCAGAACCTAATATAGCCGTAAATTCAGAAGGAAATATTGCAATTGCATATACTAAGGGAGGTGACAATACGTCCTCATTTATTTGCTTGGCACATATATGCAATTCCAAATGGCTTGAAGATACAATTAGCAAAGGAATGCCAGGCTCAATAAGACCATTAATTACCTATGACAATAATGGTGTGCTAAATTGTTTTTGGTTCCATTTCGGCCCCTATGGAAATACTTATTTCATGAGAATTGACAACGATTTCAATTTAAGCCAAGTTGAATGCCTCTTGTGTAATGAAGATATGAATGCAGTACAGGGAAATGTCGTATATGACAAAAATAATTGGCTCCATTTCATCTCATTGAGTAATCCTTACCTGCATCAAATTGAAGACACCAGAGCTGTATACTATGTTCGCAATAAGGATGCCTGCGAGCCACAAAAGATATTTGGAAGCACCCAATGTGCAAAAGGGTTTATTGAATTAGATACAGAAGGCAATCCTGTAGCAAGCTGGATGGAAAAGGATACAGATATTTCATGGAGCTACAATTGTTATTCCTCGAAATCTACTGACAACATTTGGGACACTTCCGTCTTGATTTCAGATAGCATACGTGGTTTTAGCACAATAATTGACAGTGATAATAAGGATCATTATTTTGTTTCACATATCACAAAAGATAGAAATTATAGCCTCTTATGTCATATAACAAAGGTCAATGGTAATTGGCAAAAAATTTTTATTGCCGACTCTGAAGCATCTTATATTATTATGGATTCTAAATATTATAATAATTTCCTTTATGTTGTTTACCAGAAATACGAATTTAATGCTGATAGTTCTGAGAAATATTCCAATATTATTTTTCAAAAAACCGACCTCATTAGCTCATGTGGCGATGAAAAACCGCCAAAAGGAGAAATAAATATTTACCCCAACCCATTTCGCGGCAAACTGCATATAAACGGGTTCTTTGGAATGGGCGGGACAACCCTATTGGAAATATTTACCTACGATGGCATTTTAGTTTTTTCAGATCAGCTAGAAACTGCTGAGGAAGGAACGTTCAATTATTCATGGAACGGAGAAACAAGCAGCGGCACAAAATTGCAAGAGGGGATTTATTTATTGCGCCTAAGCAGCGGAGAATCGGTGGTTTGTAAAACCATCATTAGTATAAATTAAAACATAAAATTATGAAGAACAATATATTTTTGATTGGGATTCTCTATTTCCTGATAAGCACTACTGGCTTTGCACAGCAGTGGACAGAGCCAGTTAATATCAGCAACTCAACGGAAAACTATAACTATGATCCTAAATTTTGTATTGATTCAAACGGGACTATTCATTGTGTTTGGAGATATGTAGTGCCATGGCATACAGAACTGAGCAGAATCTATTATTCCAAATCTTTGAACGATGGGGAGAGCTGGGGAGAACCGGAGATAGTTAATAAGGATGAAGAGAATGCTGCCTTATATGAACCAGCAATAGCTGTGAATTCAAAGGGCGATGTGGCCATTGCCTTCACAAAAGGAGGAGATTACTCATTATCTTACATCTGTTTGGCTCACAAGCAAGCTAATAAATGGCAAGAAGACACTATCAGTCAGGGCTTTCCTGGATCTATGCTGCCATTGATTACCTGTGATAATAATGATATATTTTTCTTGCTGTGGTTTCACAGCGGCCCCTATGGTGACATTTATTACCGAAAAATAGATGACGGCTTCAATATTAGCCCAATATTTGATATGCTCGTAGATTCTAACCTCAACCTGGCTATTGGCAATTTGTTTTTTGATAAACAAAATAAACTACATTTTACCGCTAACCACAATCAATATTTAAGTCAAAGTCAAGATACTAGGACAGCATATTACGTATTTGATTTTGATCAATGTGAAATGATCAATATTTTTGGTAGTATGCAAACTCCTTATTCAATGGTTTGCATCGATAAAGCTTTGAATCCTCTTGTCAGTTGGAAGCAAGTGTGTAACTATTTATTACATAATTATGATTGCTACTGTTCTCAACAGCTAAATGGTCAATGGGGTGAGCCAATATTAATAGCTGACAGCGTGCATGACTATAGTATGTGTATGGATAATCGGGGCAAGATACATTTTTTAATAACAAGTGGAACGGAAAATAAGAGAACAAGCTCTTTATATTATTATGCTTCTGGCGAGTTTGGTTGGGAATTAAGCTATCTTGATGATTCTGAATCATTTTTTACACATGTACAGTCTGCCTATTATAATCAAAGCCTTTTTATCATTTATGAGGATTGCTCCTATGATGGAGACACTATAAACAAATATTCCAATATCCTCTTCAGAAAAACCGACCTCATTAGCTCATGTGGCGATGAAAAACCGCCAAAAGGAGAAATAAATATTTACCCCAACCCATTTCGCGGCAAACTGCATATAAACGGGTTCTTTGGAATGGGCGGGACAACCCTATTGGAAATATTTACCTACGATGGCATTTTAGTTTTTTCAGATCAGCTAGAAACTGCTGAGGAAGGAACGTTCAATTATTCATGGAACGGAGAAACAAGCAGCGGCACAAAATTGCAAGAGGGGATTTATTTATTGCGCCTAAGAAGCGGAGAATCGATGGTTTGTAAAACCATCATTAGTATAAATTAAAACATAAAATTATGAAGAACAATATATTTTTGATTGGGATTCTCTTTTTCCTGATAAACACTGCTGGCTTTGCACAGCAGTGGACAGAGCCGGTCACCATAACGGACATGGAAGGAAGTGATTATGCAGCTGACTTTACGGTGGACAATAATGGTGTTATCCATTGTGTCTGGGTCAACAATCCTGATTATTGGAACAAATGGGTGTACTATTCCTATTCTGAAGACGATGGGCAGACCTGGTCAGAAGCCGAAACGGTAAGTGAAATGGATTCAGTCTGGAGAACCGACCTTCATATTGTAAACGATTCCAAAAACAACCTCTACCTCTCGTATATACATAATTACCGATCGGTTTATGAATCGGTTGTGCTGATGCATAAAAGGGAAAACGGCTATTGGAGCAAGGGGGACACCATAAGCGGTAATTATTATGGGATTCTGAGAAATCAATTGGCCATAGACCATAATAACCGTTTGTATTTATTGTTCAGTTGGGGTTATGAAACCTATATGAGCTATTGCGATAATGGCCAATGGAGCGATCTTGTAAAAATTACTGAATCATCACAGGATCAAATATATATTAATGACGCTGTAGTTGACAATGAAAACATGCTCCATTGCTTGTTTGCAGGCGTTCCTTATGGTTCAATGGATGAATGCTATGCACTTTACAAAAAATTTGACGGGCAAGAATGGGGCAAAAAAGAGAAATGTGGCGGTTCTATGAAAAATTATTATGTCAAGTGGGGAATTGATACAGATAAAAATAACCAGCCACATATTACATATTGGGAATGTGATCCATCGCAAGTAGGTATCCCACTGGATACAACCATTTACAGATACCGTACAACAGATGAGGGTTGGTCACTCCCCGAGATAGTTGTTACAGATCCCCGAGATATGCAAATAGTATTAGATCAAAACGACCGTCCCCATGTATTTGACTTGGAAAAAACAAATGAGGGAAATATGTTGGTTCATCACTTTAAAAATGAAGGCCAATGGGAAGGTATTATATTGACTGAAACGCATCAGGGCGGAGTTGTATATGCCGTTGGACATTATAAAAATCAGTTGTATGTAATACATACCAGCGATATAAACCCTCATGAAACAACTGATCTGGAATTCATAAAAACCGATATTACCATTGGAACTGAACCTGGAATAGAGATACCTTCATTTGACCTCAATTTATTTCCCAACCCCTTCGCCCATGAGCTGCATATAAAATTTGAAATCAATAATCCGGGCAGCTTAAATGTATCTGTTTATGATTATAGCGGCAAGCTGATAAAAACATTGCTCGATACTGAAGGGGAAGCAGGGAAATATGAGCTAGCCTGGGACGGGACAGGGCAAAACGGGCAAAAACAAAGCAGCGGCGCCTATCTTTTAAGGCTGCGCTGCGGCAAAAGGATTTTGAGTAAAGGAATTCAACTTATAAACCCATAAACCAATGCAATTATCAGCAATTTTAAAACAAATACCGGATTTTATATTAATTTACAGGCAAAACTATACAGCGCATGAAAAAAAACACAACAATTCTAAGCATACTGTTCCTTTCCTTCTTCTCTTACGGCTTTGCCCAGCAGTGGACGGAACCGGTTAATATCAGTAATTCAACATCTAATTACAACTACGACCCTATGTTTTGTATTGATTTAAACGGAATCATACACTGCGTTTGGAGATACTTAGAGCCAGGCTATCCGAAGTCATCCAGAATTTACTACTCCAAATCCAGTAGTAATGGATTAAATTGGCAAGAGCCATGTATAGTAAACGATAAAGAAAATGTAACATTCCAGGAACCTACGATAGCTGTTAATTCAAAGGGAGATGTTGCTATTGCCTATACTAAAGGAGGTTATTATACATCATCATATGTCTGTTTAACGCACAAAGTTGGAGATAAATGGATTGAGGATACAATAAGCAGTGATATGCCCGGTTCGATGAGACCGTTGATTGGATGTGACAATAATGATGTGTTTTATTATCTGTGGTTTTATACAGGTCCTTATGGTAATATCTATTATCGAAAAATTGATGTTAATTTCAATATGAGCCCGATAATGGATATGATTATTGATACTAATCTTAATCTTGCTGTCGGAAATCTCTGCTTTGATAAAACGAATTGTCTCCATTTTATGGTAAATTATAATTCTTACCTGCATCAAAGCAGTGACACAAGATCTGTTTATTATATATTGAATTCAAATACATGTGAATTTCAACACATGTTTGGATATTCTCTATGTTCAAAATCAATGGTGCTCTTGGATAATAACAATAATACCTATGTTAGTTGGATGCAATTTGATAATGAAATCCCCTTAAGTTTTGATTGTTATATTTCAAAATTTTCTAATGAAGAATGGAGTGAAGGTATTTTGGTGGCAGACAGTATGCGTGATTATAGTATGACTATAGACGGTAATAGCAATTGTTATTTTTTTATCTCCCATGAATCTGCCAATAAAAACTACAGCCAATTATACTGCTATTATCCAATAGAAACCGGATGGAAACGACATTATCTTAACGATTCAGAATCATTTAGTATTCATGTGAAATCAACTTATTATAACGATGGAATTTATATTATCTATGATGACTATGAATTTAGTGAGGATAGTTCAGTAAAATATTCAAATATAATGTTTCGTAGAACAGATTTGATATACAGCAGAGATGAACAAATATCTAAAAACAAAAACATAAGAATATACCCTAACCCCTTTCGGAATGAATTGCATATTAGCGGAGCTTTTGGCACGGATGAAGTAATTCAACTGGAGATATTCACCTACGATGGAATATTAATTTTTTCTGATCAGATTGCAGCTTTTCATCAGGAAATGTTCAATTATTCATGGAACGGAGCAACAAGCAGCGGCCAAAAACCAAAAGAAGGCATCTACTTATTACGTTTAACCAGCGGGAAATCGGTGGTTTGTAAAACTATTATTAATATAAATTAATACTCAAAATTATGAAAAAGTATTATTTTGTAATTACGATTTTGTTCTGTATGATGGGTTTAAGTGCAATCGCACAGGAAAAATACGCAGTACTCATTTGCGGTGAAGGCGTTCATGTTTCACATGGTGATAAATGCTCAGCATGTTATCCCGTTAATGATAGTTCTTATTATAATTGGACGGAATTTTGGGATGATACCTACCTGATGTGGGAAATGCTGGTTAAGCCTGAATCGGAAGGAGGCAAAGGCTTTAGCGATGAGAATGTATATGTTCTTTATGCGGATGGATATGATGCTTTATTTTCAAATTGGTGGTATGCAGATAGGTATAATCCAGAAATTAGGTATGGGTTTCAAAGCATTACGGACAACTCTGCTATTAAGGAGAATGTCATTGAAATATTTAATGGGCTTTCCAATGGACAGAATGGATTTCCCCAGCTCACTCCTGATGATTTTCTATTTGTATGGACATTTGGGCATGGTAATGCTGAATTTAAAAATGGCATTGGAACAGGGTCATTAGTATTGTATGATAATTCCGAAGTAGCTGAAGTTGAGCTTGGCAATATGCTCAGTGTTATAAATACTCAAAAGAAAGCCATTTGGATGCAAAATTGTTTTTCCGGTTTGTTTTTAGACAATATGCCAACATCCAATTCTGTTTATAATACTTCATCAATAGGAGCAGCAAATGTTGCTGATGATTATCCGGTGATAGAAAACGAAGTAATTGATGATAGTGTTTATCATCATGCAGAATTTGATTATCATTTGTATTCATCAACGAATCAAGAAACACCTGAAGAGGTTTCTTATTATAATGGAGTACCTTTATCCAATGCGGATTTAAACAATGATAATGTTATTTCCCTATATGAAAGCAACCAATGGCTATTTAACCATAATACAACGACGGATAGTATGTCATTCATGGATTCTAGCGGCATCTCAGCCTATACTTCCCTGCGTTTCCCCACCCTGATGTTCGAAAACATCACCAGCAGCGAAAGCCATCGGGGGATCATAGGCGTAACAAAAGATGTGCGCGTTATGCCCGGCCAAACCCTTACGCTCTACGATAAGGCCAAAGTGCATTTTATCAACGATGCAAAAATCACCGTGGAAGCCGGCGCCAGTTTAGTTGTTGGTGATAATGTGGAATTTATCATGGATGATCCCCACGGCACTTCCGACCCATCGCATTCTGCTATTACGGTCAGGGGAAATATCAACTTCGGCAGCAACGTCAAATTCAGTTCCCAAAACGGCCACGACTGGAAAGGCCTGGACTTTGATGCCATGACCACATCCTATACCTTGCAGGGAATAGAATTCGACCACTGCGGCATCTATGGCTCGGTTAGGGTAAGCAATTCTTAATATCATTTTTGGTTCAATATTTTTCCTTCTTTTTTCCCTTCCTTACAATTTTCCGCAAGCCATATCATCCTTCCTAAAATCTAGTTTTATCAAAATCTTGTTAAAGAAATATGCACCAACTATCGGCTTTCCGAAGATAGCCCGTGGACAGACCTGAGCATATATCAAAAAACATCAGGAACAGCTAGCCTGCAGTTTGATTCAGAAGTTTCCGGTGAAATAGAAATCAGCCTCTACAGTATTGACGGCAGGCTTTGCCAGCAATGGCACCTAAGCATTCAAAAAGGCGCAAACCATATTGACCTTGGATTAAACTCCGCATCGCATGGCGTTCATTTGATCAGCCTGCACTCTTTGGGTGGGCAATTGTTTGGCAGTGTAAAGCTGAGCTTGTAAAACAGCATAACAGGCAATTAGCAAACCGCCTGTTGATTGGAGCTTTCCTTTCAGCAGACGGTTTTTATGTGGTAGGAAATATTTTTGCATTGGAATCGCAAAACCAATTGATATTCATTATCGTTATGAAATAATCAGGTTAAAACAAGAGGGCAATACCCTCAGTCTTTCCTTGCCAAAAATCGCAGAGTGATTCCTTCTTCATCATGAAAAATCCCTTCGCTAAGTTTTCGTTTTGATTTTTCACAATGCAGTATGTTTAGGGAAGCAAAATCTTCGTGCAATTCGTTGATGGTATAAAGCAGTTCCGCTTGTTTTGGCCCCATGCTGCTCATGCCAATATTTTCTACATCAAAGACTTCGAGTATAATGTAGCCGGCGGGTTTCAGCTCTTCTATCATTTTATGATGCAGTATTTTGCGTTGCCTTTTAGGAAGATGCAGAAAAAAAGAAGCAATGCTATCGAAAGGCCCAAACCAAGGATTTTCCAGCACATCACCTACTGAATAATCGATTTTAACATTATGATTTTTAGCGAGTTTCAAGGCTTTTTCTTTTCCTTCTTTACTAAAATCCATGGCAACAACCTCCCAATGAAGCCCGGCAGCATAAACAGCATTGCGCCCTTCACCTTCGGCGGGGAGAAATATTTTACCCGTTTTTAGTTTTGGCAGGCATTCTGCAAAAAAAGCATTTGGCGCAGTACCATAAACATATTCTTCTGAAGAGAAGCGAGCATCCCAGAGTTCTTTCATTCAATATTTTTTTAGGATAACAAGATTATTGCAGGCTTGTTGCCGGAGACCACTTATTTTTTTTAAGATTTGCGATGAATGAAGACCGAAATGAGCATTCATCATTCTTAATTTTTCACCACCTTTTCACTACTCCGCTGCCCATCATATTCCAGATTGAGGATATAGATGCCAGGCTTTAGATGCCCTACATTGAAATTATATCCTTTTGGGCTTCCGTTGAGCTTTAGCTTGTGCTGCATCATGGTTTTGCCACTGAGGTCGTAGAGGCTCAGCAGGGCATCGCCTGAGTATTGCAGGTTGAGGTCTATTTCGAGGGCATGGCCTACCGGATTTGAGCGCAAGGCCATTCCTTCCGACCTTTTTTGTTCCGGTTCAAGGCCAACCGGCATTTCTACGCCCATATACATCATGCGCCCCGTTATGCCATAAGCCCATACATGCTGCCCGTCCGGATCAAGTTTCAGGCTTTGAAAATAAGGGTATGGACCAAAACGTTCCCAGTATGTGCCATCTGTTCTTTTATAAATATAATTTCCGCTAAGCAGGTAATCTTCTCCTGCATTGGTTTGTACTATATCAAGAACAGCAAGATTTTCAGCAGAAAAAATCTGTTCCATAAGCTCTCCCGTTCGGATATTGACCGGCCACACGGCAGGGCTACCACTTTCCCCATATGTATATCCATTGGTTATATAAAAAATGGAGTCGTTAATTTGAAATGCTTTAAGGATTTTATTCACCCCCAAATTGGTAAAGTCCCAGCTTTCGCCTTCATCTGTGCTTGCATAGTATCCGCCATTGCCAGCGGAACCACCAAATACATATATGTGATCATCGCAAGATTCCATATCCATCATAGCCGAAGAGCTTACCGAAGGTAATTCTAATTCTGCCAAACTGGTATCAATCGGGCTAAATTTAAAAAGTTTGGGAATTATACCATACTCATATTCATAGGGTTGAAAGATATACACCCGGTCACCATCCAGAATATCTACTGACATATTAAAAAGCTCATAGGATTTTATAATGCCCTCACAATAGCTATTGAAACCATCTTCTGAATAATAACAATATAAGTTATCACTAAAAAAAGTGCTTGCAATAATACAAGATTTATCCTGTAGTATATCCATATCCTCAAAAACCAAATTGTTTATATTTGGGTAAAGCAGGCTGTCCCAGACCCGATCCTGTGTATAATAATTCAATACGACGTCTTTCGTTAGCAGGATCATTTGTTCATCATCAAATTCCAAATCAATGATTTTCTCAATAAAACTATCCGAGGCCGGAGTCCAAAGATTGCTCTTATTATGATTTTCAAGAAAAACGGAAGACCGCCCTCCTTCCAAATCATAGTTGATAGATGTTATACAGCAAAAGGCTTTTTGATGGTCAACAATCCCTACACTTCTGATATTAGGCCGCGTAAAACCCTTCCCATATAGGTCGGGTTTTTCCTGTGCAGCACTCCAGCTTATACCTTGATCTCTCGAAACAAGCATTGGAAACTTTATGCAACCTTCCGGATGCCAGTAATAATTACAGTATCCATAAACAAACACCAAAGAATCTCCAAAAGTTTTCATTTGATTCAAATCAGGCATTTCATTCTTGTCATAAACTCTTTGCCATGAATTACCATCATCATTGCTCTTCAATATTATATATGAAAAGTCAATATACACCTCCTTTTCGTTTGAGGCTATCCTTTCATGCCAATCATCATCTCTTCTACCTAAGGCATAATAAATCCCATTATTTTGATTAATAATTTTATAATAAAACTCATCAGGAAAAAAAGTCACGTACTCAAATGTGGCACATGAATCACTTGTAAGATAAAGCCTCTGATTCTCTTGGCTTAACAGCAAGCCTTTCTTAGCGTTTTCAAAAGCAAAATCACTAATTTTCGATTCATTAGTTAACAGTTCGGATGTATAGCTTAAGTTCCATCCTTTCCCTCCGTTTATAGTATTTCCAATCAAAGTATTTTTAGACTCATTGTGTACCAATAGAACATATCCGTAATGCTCATCAAACATTCTAAACTTTGTTATACTCAGGCTGTCCGGGAATTGACACACCTTTGCCCACACCCGTCCGTAATCATGGGTAGAAATCAGTTGCCTGCTGCCCATTTTAATAAAGGCATGACCCGGGGCAACAATATTGATCTGGCTCAGCGAACTGCTCCCTTCGTTAAAAACAATCTCCCAATGACTGCCCCCATCACTTGTTGCGCATATCATGCCATACTGGCCGCACATCAGGCCATGCTGCCCGTCAAAAAAAGCAATGTCATAAAATTCATTGCCGGCAGGCAGGGGATTGAGCCAGTGGGTGGTTTGGGCTGTTGATGCTGTGCAAAATATTAAAACCGCAAAAAAGCAAAGCGTATGTTTAAATAATTTTTGTATCATGGCACTAAATTTTTGAAATTTGTATAATCTGGCGATATACGAACACACTGTTCAGGTCACGGACTAATAGCACATAATGACCTTCATCCAGCATACTTACATCAATAGTGTCATCTTCGGAAGATATCAACATCAACAACACCACAGATACAGTTTTCAAAGCTACTCCTGTCCTTGTTTTAAAAATCCTACCCATTGATTTCATTTTCTTTGTTTTTTGTTTTGAAATTGGGTTTTATTATGAAAGCATAAAAATACTATATTAATTCAAAACTGAATACAACTAATATTAATTTTTTCTTATTATAAGGGGCTTTATTTTTGAAAATGCACCTTCATCTTGATAATTTATTCTGACTCCCTCAATATATCCAAAAAAAAGTTCATTAACTAATGTATTTAACCCCCTACTTCTTCACCACCTTCTCACTAATCCGCTGCCCGCCATATTCCAGATTGAGGATATACATGCCAGGCTTTAGATGCCCTACATTGAAATTATATCCTTTTGGGCTTCCGTTGAGCTTTAAGCTGAATAATTCAAAAATGCTTCTAAACTGATGAACTTTATACCACCTTCGACCAGCAAAAAAAATAATCTTTCAGGAAGACTATAATTTTTAATCATTCAAGGCTTATATGAATAAAATTTACTGTACTTTCGCGGCCAGATTTTAATACTTGACAAACTCATTAATTAGCTGATAATGAAATCACTAAAAACCATCCGAAGTAAAAACTTCTTACTCAACAGAAGGTATGAAGCTTTGGTGTTCTTAATTCTCTTCTTTGGCTTTTTTGGCTTTCTTGGACATAAAATGGGCATCGACAATATGCTCAACACCATCATGAATACAGCTTGGGACCTGCTGATGAATACGGTTTTCTATATAATGGGCATTACGGTGCTAACAGGAGCGCTTGGCCGTTTGATGATTGAATTTGGTGTTGTGCGCTTAATCGAAAAAGCTTTATCTCCATTAATGCGCCCTTTATTTAACCTTCCCGGCGTTGCATCCCTTGCAGGATTGATGACCTTTTTCTCTGATAATCCGGCAATTATTGGACTCTCTAACGATAAAAGTTTCAGCAAATACTTTCTGAAACGGGAATTAATCTCACTCACGAATTTCGGTACTGCTTTTGGCATGGGACTGATTGTGCTCACATATATGTCGGGATTTGGATATTTTAAAGCCGCATTGGTCGGGGTCTTTGGAGCCGTTGTTGGAGCAATTGTTTCCACACGCACTATGCAAAGACTGATTCGCGACGATTTCCCGGAAGAGAAAAACCTAAAGAAAAAAGTTGCCTCGAAAGATGAAGAAGAAAACATCAGTTTTAAATCAGAAGGAAGCACCTTTTTACGTTTTCTAAATTCCATACTCGATGGAGGAAAATCCGGAGTAGAATTGGGGCTTAGCATTATTCCCGGCGTTTTGATTATCAGTTCCATTATTATGATTCTCACCTTTGGACCAAAAGACGCAACTATTGGTTATCAAGGACTTGCTTTTGAAGGCGTTCCTGTACTACCCTATCTTGCAGGAAAAATTGATTGGCTGTTTTTTGGACTTTTTGGTTTTAAAAATGCCGAGCTTATTGCATTTCCAATCACCTCACTTGGCGCCGTTGGTGCTTCATTATCATTGGTAAAAGCCTTTGTTGCCGAAAACCTTATTGACGGCAACGCCATAGCAGTTTTTACCGCAATGGGCATGTGTTGGAGTGGTTACCTCAGCACCCATACTGCCATGCTCGATACATTAGGTTATCGTAATCTTACATCTAAAGCACTTATTTCACATACTATTGGCGGTATTGTTGCAGGAATTGTGGCACATTATGCCTTCGTACTTTTAAGTCTTTTTATCAATATCGGATAAAGCCTCAAAACACATTTCAAAAAATGACAATACAAAAATTCACTTTTTGGGCATTGCCCATGATGCTGGTTTTTATTCTATTCACTCAGGCAATAATGGCCGGAACAAAGGAGCTGAGCATCCCTTTGATAAAAAAAGAGGATGGAAAAAAAGCAAGCAATATTGCCACTTCAATATCGCTAAGCGCAAATATTACAAGCCAGCATTTATGGAGGGCAACATCCGCAGGAACAGCAGCTTGCATCGAGCCATTGGTCACATTTACCCATGGAAACTTTCGGATGAATGCATGGATGTCGTATGCCTTGGACAATAGTTATAAAGAAATCGATTTTTTCGCCACTTATGATGTTGGAGCTTTCCGCTTCGGTTTGTTTGATTATTATTGTCCGTCTGAGGAAGCATCAAACAGATTTTTTGAATTTGAAAAAAGCAAAACACGGCATCTATTTGAAGCACAAGCATCGTGGCTGGGCTCAAAAACCATTCCCATTTCATTGACTGCAGCCTGTTTTATTGGCGGTTTTGATATGGATGCTTCTAAAAACCAGTTGTATTCCACATATTTTGAGGCCAATTACGGCATCAATGCAGGCAAAAACAGAATTGCTTTTACAATTGGAGGCACGCCGGCCAATGGAATGTATGCTCCGCAAGCAAGTATTTTTAACTATGGCATCACTTTGTCGCGCACAATCCCTTTGGGTGAAAAATGGCAAATGCCTTGCTCCGGAAAACTTGTTTACAATAAGGAGAATAAGGAGTGGTTGTTCTCGCTTACAATCGGAATCAGTTAATAGGGGCTATTAATATTGCCTATTAATGTTTTCGGTGCTTTTCGAAAAGGCCAAGGATTGGCAACATAATAGCTACTCATTTATTGCAGCTTTTAGCTCACGAAGCTGGTCTTTTTAGCTCATATATGCTTCAATTTTGAGCTATTACATTGTCTTAAATGAGCCGTAAGGTATAGTGCAGGGCTCTGTTTTTCGACAATTTTCCGGTAAAGCTATTTTTTATCCTTTGCAAAAATGCGTGTATGTGGAATCCAAAACATAGACTATCCGCACCTTATGGTTTTTATGAATAGATTAATCCAAAGAAATTGGGAAAATTAATATTTGGTTCCGAGCTTTTCCGGTTATGTACTTCATGCTATTAATATACTATTAACCAGATATTTATTATTAGGAATAAGTTGGCATATTATCAACAATTTTGAGAAGGGTTTGGGATTTTTAGATATTTGTCCGGCAGCATTTGTGTGCCTGACGGATTGCGAATGTTAAGTGGGCATTTCTTTGAAAAAATATTCCATTGAGCGGTAAGTAGTAGCAATTGCAGGATGCCTCTTTGGGACAAATTCTAACCCATTTGCTATAGATTTTATTGGCGGCAATAGACTCTTATACAATCGAAATGTGTAGATTTTTACCAAGTCCAATTTCAATCAATTTGTAATATGTTGAGATTTGAATATCGCTAAGCCCACGCTCAATTCTGGAAATATAACTTTTTTTGGTTCCGGTCCGTTCGGCAAGTTCTTCTTGTGTCATTTGGGCTTCTTTTCTTGCTTCTTTTAGCATAATTCCCAACCTGAATGCTAATGATTCGGCATCGTATTTATCTCGGGACGGAGTTCCTTTTTCTCCATACTTTTCTGTTACTATGTCTTCGAATCTTTTTACGTTCTTCATTTTATTTATCTCCTGTTTTTTCTTTTAGATATTCTTTCTTAAGTTTTTCTGCAAGTTTAATTTCCTTCTGAGGGGTTTTTTGAGTCTTTTTAAGAAAACAATTGCTTAGAACAACAAGATTCCCTCCATCCTTAAAACACAATATCCGAATACTCTTGAAAGTCGTAATCACTCTGATTTCCCATATTCCATTCGTGTTTTCAAGTAGCTTAAAAAACCTCTTAGGAACTTGTCTTTCAAATCTCACAAGGTCAAGTACATATTCGATTTTCAGCTGAACTTTAGAATCCTGTTTTCTGTAAAACTCAATAAACCTTTCCTTGTAAGTAACAATATCTCTAATCATTTTTGCAAAGTTAACTAATTAGTGAACTAAATCAAGAATATTTTCAAATTATTTTGGTATTACTTCTATTGCTACCAACGATAGTATCCCGAAAGCGCTCATATCAGGCGTTCAATCCGCGAATAATTGGGATATGCACAAAGCACAACTGATCCGAGCAATTCGGGTTTCCGGCTCAGACCTTAAAACGAATCTTACTTGTCAGCTATTCGATATTCATCATAAACTCTATCAATCCACCCCTTCCGCATCCAATTCAATCCTATAAATGGATGTGCGTGCAGTTATAAAAAGTTGGTTTCTGTCTTTGCCACTAAAACAAAGATTGGATGGTTTTTCCGGGACTTCGATGGATTCTAATAATTTGCCAGAAGGTGAAAAAATATCTACTGCTTGTTTTCCACCGGTGGTTAGATACACATTTCCTGCTTTGTCCATTGTCATCCCATCACAGCCAAATTCAACAAAAAGTGTCATGTTTACCAAGGAACCATCCTCCTGAATATCATACTTATATGTTTTGCCCGCTTGAGCGTCTGTCACATAAAGGGTTTTTCCATCGGGAGTTCCGAGCACACCATTGGGTTTTTCAAAATCATCACACACCCGAATAACTGATGTACGTTTTGGATTAATATAATACACATGCATCCCGTCCTGAGGAAGCCCAGCATCTTCACCACCATATTGTGGATCAGTGAAGTAAACACCACCTTTTCCGTCAGGCCATATATCATTGGGCTGATTAAACCTTTTTCCATCATACTGAGTGGCAATAGCTTTATAATCTCCATCAGGACTCGTGGAAGTAATCTGTCCCTTTTCACCTTCACAGGCCAATAAGTTTTCGTCTTTATCAAAATACAATCCGTTTGCCCTACCACTGTTTATCCGAAAAGTATCCAGTTGATCATCTAAAGTCCAAATTAAAATCAGGTGATTGGGAATATCCGTAAAGTAAACATTTCCTTGAGCATCAACGGCAGGGCCTTCTGTGAATGCAAAACCACCGGCCAATTTCTCCAATTCTGAAACCATGAATGATTCCGCTTGAGTTTCATCTTTTTGAACTTTCTTTTCTGCTGATCTATTCGCACAAGATATGAGTGTAATAGCAATTAAAAACAATGTGATATATTTCATGGCGCTATTGATTTTTGGTTAATAATGTGAAAAATATTCGATAAAACTTGGATTGTTTGTTTCACTATAATTCTGATTAAGGCTTTTAATAAATGCCTGTTTTAATGGCGTTTATTTTTTATTGGCCGCAGTATTTATTTTCAATAGTATCTGTCAATTCCTCCAAATCCTTTAATCAGTTTATTGTCTTTTGTCTTGCTAATGAAGTTATTTAAACGCCTCTCAAATTCATCAGGTCTTTTCCTTGCGGTATCAATGTATGCCACTCGAATTCGTTTATATGGTTCTGAAAAAAATTGATAATTCTTCCAGGCAATCTTATCCGATTTTAGCTGTTTTATTATGTCTTCAGGAAAAATGAATTGTTGTTCAATTATTTCTAAAACTTCATTTCTGATTGAATCATGAATCATATTGTTTTCAAAAAGCCACTTCAAACGTTCTTTGTTTGGTTGTGAGAAGGAAGAATTCTTTCTTCTTTTACAAAACCTTTGAATGCTCGTCTCTCCATCTAATGATTTAATCGTACTATCAATCCATCCGAAACAAAGCGCCTCTTCAACTGCATCGTTATATAGGATTCTTTCTCTACCTGTCTTCTTTAATGGATATTCTAACCAAACATCATCCTTAGTCTCAAAATTATTTTCGAGCCATTTTCTCCATTCTTTTCTGTCAATAAAATATTTAGTTGATATCTCGTTCATAGGCTATTTGTCATAGGTGTGGGGTACGTTATTCATTTAAAATTTATTGAGATTACATGGTGCGAGCATTCAACGGCTTTCCTGTTTAATTTTGCTGGTAACCAGTTCGGCATTAACTCAACAAGCCTCTCTGCTTCTCTTTTGTAGAATCCGGTATTTGCTTTAAAAGTACTTATATTCTTCAACTCTCCCATTTCATTCACGGCAAAAGAAACAAAGACGGCATTTTTTGATTCTGCCTTTTCTGAGATTGGATACCGAGAATTTTTTATTAAAAACTCTTCTAAACTACCATATTTCTCATCAAACTTTGGAGGAGTATCATGATTTGGCCATACAGGATGATCCATTATTATAAATTCACATGGATTCTCTTCACCAGAAATGGCGGATATTGAAATTCCAGTTATCTCTCTAGAATTAGATGCCTTGTAATGAACATCTTTCGAAATTATCCAATGGTTTTCTTTAGGCCCCCATCCTTCATAAGGTTCAAAATTAAATGTAATCTCATAAACGTCAAGGTCAAAATTATTATCCATTGCAATCTTCAAAATATCATCACCCTGTATCAGCAAGGTATCAAAATCCAATGCTTTAATTATCTTACCATCACTATTATACTTACACCATAAACCATAATAAATACCCTGTTTCAAATGCCCTGTTTCTACAATTCCATCATAATCAGTAAAATTGATATAGAATTCAGTCTTGTTTGATTGATTTATGTATCTTATTCTATCAACTCTTTCATGATTAAATGCAGTATCAATTCTAGAGTATTCAAAGCTCTTATCCATATAAACATTCTCTTTATTCGACTCCTGTGAGAACAGAAATATGGACGATAAAATAAAACCAATGAGCACAGAAATTCTCATAATCCGTGATTTTTTATAATTCTGACTAACGACAGCCGCCCGAAATCTCGGGGGCATGTGTCTTAAAACTTCCATTTTTTATTAAATTGTATCGAAATACGGCATAAATTTAGCGATTATTTGCGTTCTGAGGGAGTGGAAAACGATACCTAATTGTTGGACTTAGTACTTGTTCTTTTTCTTATCTTTTTTAAAGTTCCTAAGCATTTTTCCAAAATCTTTGTCTTTCCTACGCTTTTCAGCAACAGTCGATTCAAAATGCTCTTTTTCCCGTTCCATCTTTAGATAGTTTTCATAAGAACTTTCGTCAATTTCTTCACTGTCAACACCAGCTAAAACTGCACAACCAATTTCTGTTGTATGTGAACAATCTTTAAATTTGCAATGTTTGGATAGTTCTGCGATTCTTTCAAATGTTATTTCTAAACCATCTGCTGAGTCAACAATCCCAACTTCTCTCATTCCGGGATTATCAATTAGAATTCCGCCATTTTCAAGAACCAATAATTCTCTATGGCTTGTAACATGACGTCCCTTATTTGTACTTGCACTTATTGTGTTTGTTTTCATCATTTGTTTCCCTGAAAGATTATTTAAAAGGGTTGATTTTCCTACGCCTGATGAACCTAATAAACAGTAGGTTGTGCCTTTTTTTATACTCTCTTTCAGCTTTTTAACCCCCTTGTGGGACTCATTGCTTATAGCAATTATTGGTGTCTGCTTTATTCTTTCTTGAACTGTAGTAATTAACTTTGTTAATTCGGTATCATTTATCAAGTCAATTTTATTGAGAATGATAATTGGTTTTACCTTAGATGTATTGCAGATTATCAGGTATCTTTCCAATCTGTTCATGTTAAAATCTCTGTCAACAGCTTGTACAATAAAAGCGTAATCAATATTTGTTGCTATGATTTGTTTCTCTCCTTGATTACCGACTGCTTGCCTTTCAATGATTGTTTTTCTTGGAAAGACCGAATGAATAAGCACTTTATTTTCATCATATTCAGAAAATGCAACCCAATCTCCAACAGCTGGAAAATCTGACCTTTTATGAGCCGAGAATCTTAAATTTCCAATAATCTCTGCATCATATTCTTTATCAGCAGTTTTCACAAGGTATCTTTCCTTGTGTTCTGCACTAACTCTTCCTATTTCAAAGCAATCCAGTTTTTTTTCAATCCTAAAAGTCTCTAAATTATCATTATATCCTAAATCTTCTAATGTCATTTTCGTATAATTTAATTATTACATTACTAGTCATTAAGTGAAGGTTTCTTCATTTATGTGTTATTTCAAATGCACTGCAACTGTCTATATACGAAATATGGTGCAATTTTCAGTCACTGTCTTATCAGCATACACTACTGATTATTAATTATTTATGACTTTGAATATAATACAATCAGCACTCTATTTTATACGTTTTATTAGTGGCTGGCAATAATCGATTTAATATATGATTCAGGTGTCAATATACCAATCTCACTTTTGCTGAAACCTTTAAGGTTACGTGTTAATTTTAGATCTATTTCACCATGTTTCATCGCTGCAAAATTCTGCAAACTACCCTCAAAATCTTTAAATCCTGAATTTAGTGCATTACTCACAACTTCTTTATCCATCAATAAGACATCGGTAATCATTAACAACTGCTTTAGATTATCTATCACTTTATCATGCCGAGCGGTTCGCCTTAAGATATAATAAACATTACTGTATATCACAGGAGTAATAAATCCTATTATTTTTTTTGTTTCGCATAATCCTATAACTTGCGCAGAATATTCAACATATGGTTGTTTATCAAAAAAGAAATCAAGGATGACATCTGTGTCAATTAAAACTTTATCCATACTATAAGTATTTTTCTGATAATCCTTTTGACAACTCCTTCTTATAATCAAAATCCTGAGGAGCCTTAAAAGAACCTCTAAGGGAAGAAGTAATTGGTGTCGAGTCAATCACTTTAGTATTTTCCTCCTTGATAATAACTTTGAGATAATTTTCAACTATATCAGAAAGGCTTCTCCCTTTGCCTTTTGCATATCTCTTTGCTTTGTCTATCAATGACTGGTTAATGTCAATTTAGTATTCATAACACGTCACTTTAATAATCAATCTATACGTACAAAGTTAAATAATTTAATCTAGCCGTACAAATAAATATCGCACAACACGCATCTTTCTTGCACCCTGCTTGCCGTTAACTACTATAGTTAAGAATCCTCCATTACCAACACACCCGCTTTGTGGGAAGACAGCATATTTATAACACAATTCGATCAGCGAAATGACTTATTGGTCTTTGAGGTTTCATTTAGTTCATGTCTTTCCTATTATAAATATTCTAATCTGAATCACAAGGATTTTTTAGTCGTCCAAGCTGAATGATTCATGCAATTCCATTGGATGATTATTATGTTCAATCGATGAGTTAAATGAAGCCGTAATTGATGGATTAAGCTGTCTTAAATATTAATCTGAAAGTCCGAATCGAATACACATCAGCACAGAAAAGTAAGGGAGGCATATAAAACCGAGAATACTTTTATTTTTTCTAAAAGAATTGTACTTTTGAGCAAAGCGTTTTATTTATGCATATCATCTGCTATTATAGTTTAACAGGTAATACGAGTTTTCTATCAGAAAAACTCTCGGAACTTCTCCCATTTCCTCTTTTTCGCATCATTGACCTCAAGCAACGACATGGCTTTTTAGGCATAATCAAAAATGAATGGGATGCGATATTCCGCAAAACAACAGCAATACAATTCGACGAAATCAATTTCAACCTCATCAGCGAAATTTTTATTATTACGCCCGTTTGGTCGAACCGTTTAAGCCCTGCAATAAGGTCATTTATGGAATTCATCCCAAAAGATACGCAGATCTCTTTTTTATGCACTTCAACCAACAATCGAGGAAATGGATGTTTTCGTGAACTACAAAGAAGTCATCCCAACAGTCGGTTTATCGCATCATTCAGAAGAAAAGACCTGAACAAAACAGATATTAGTGAGCAGCTTCAAAGCATAATCGATAAACATAACCTCAAAATTCCATAAATTATGTATGTGCATTCAGAAAACCTCAAGCTTTTTGCAACCAATGAAAATGATGAGGAATTAAAACGTTTAATTACTGATTATTCGGATATTAGCCCATTAAGCGAAGTGCGATTATATCCGGAAGAAATGCCAAATAAACAAATTTTTCGCATTGAAGAAGAAAATATGCTTATTGGCGAAATCAGCCTCAGAACAATCAAATGGTACAATAGAAAAGCACAAGTGAGTATTTTTATTGCCCAATCTTTTCAAGGGCAAGGGTATGGCAAAAAAGCATTGCATACCTTGATTCAATACGCTTTTAACACCATCAACCTGGAACGCTTAGAAGCTGAAATTGTAGCCTTTAACCCACATTCAGAAAAACTTTTCATTAGCTGTGGCTTTCAAAAAGAAGGCTGTTTGCGCAAAGCAAAATATTTTGATGGCAGCTATTACGACATCCTGTGTTATGGTTTATTGCGCGAAGAATATAAGCCGCCGGAAAAAGCTGCACATCCGCATTTTACGCCTTCCGGGGAAACAATTAGATGATTGGGCAAGCGATGCAAATTTTGGAATGAAGTAGATTCGACACAAGAATAATCTCGGAGCTTTGAGAGTCATTATGGACAGAAACTATTTATTGCTTTTTAGAATCATAACAACCTGAATCGTTGCAAAATCACGCACAACTTGCACATAATAAATACCCTGTGGGAAAGAACTAATATCGGCTTTTAGCAAACCTTCCGAAGGGTTTTGGGAAATGGTTTGCACTTTTTTTCCATTATTATCTAAAAGAGAAACACATATTTGTGCATTTGGATCAATAGTATAATCCTTTAGATCAATATATATAATACCATTGGCCGGATTGGGATAAACTTCAATATCAGGATGAGTTATATTCTCAGGAATGGAAGTAAGATCCATAAAATTAGCGAGCAGAGACCTGTTTTCCTCAACCAGAAAACTGTATTGGGGGTTTTCATTTACCACTATATCATCATCAGTCCAGTTGACAAAGCAAAAGCCAACATCCGGCACAGCCGTGAGGTAGGCAGAATCGCCATAGAAATAGATCCCGCTTCCAAAAACTTCTCCTCCATTTTCAGGCATGGATGCCGTGAGGATATTATAGGTTTTTCGTTCAAAATTGGCTACCAGCCTCCGATTATTATCAGCAAAAAGTTTTAGAGGATTTTCTGTTGAAAGCACAATGCCACCTTCTGACCAATTGGTGAATTCAAAGCCTACCTCCGGGCTGGCTGTTAGATAGGCAGTATCCCCATATTTATAAAGTGTATCGCTATAAACGCTTCCACTGGCAACCGGATTTGCAACGGCTGTGATTCTATAGGTTTCCGGTTCAAAAATTGCAGTAAGAGTGCGGTTGTTGCCTGCCATAAAGCTGTATGTTGCATTTGTCGAGACTTGATTTCCAGCTTCAGTCCAGTTAACGAATTGAAAATGAGGGTTTGGTATTGCCGTAATGCTTGCTGTTTGTCCGTGCAAATAGTATGTTTCCCCATGTATGGAGCCCGCATTGGGAGGAAAAGGGGTTCCTGCGATCCGAAAATATATCTTTTGAGTATTCATGCAGAAAACACCCCAATCTGTCCCCAAGGATGTTATTCGCCATAGATACCAATGAATCTGATTGTCCCAGGTATCATAAACTGCATAGCTCTGATCACTAGCATCATAACCAATGCCGGTAACAAAATGATCTGAAGCACCATTCCCATCAGAATCAACCAATAATACAACGGGACGATTATTGTTTATTTCATTCATATACCTAGACCAAGCTAATGACGTAAAATAATAATTTTCTGCCTCAACTTTATAGTGGTGGTTTTGCTGATAAATATAATCGATAAATGCCTGAGCTATTTCACTACTCCAACTCGCACCATAGGGATTACTCCTACTGCTCCATGAAGTCTTTATATAATCCGCAAGACAGTTTGATTCGTGCGCCCCTCCCAATTCTGATTTGTCCGTAAAAATATCCGGAAAATAATCCAAAGGCATTGCATAATCAGAAAAATGCTCACTATTGGCAATTGCCCTATTCACACTTGCAGTCTGCACCGATGCATCACCACTAATCAGATCATCAAAACCTATAATATCATAATAACCAACGACCATCCCGAGTGCCGCCGGAGCGCAACCATGATGCCAAAAGTAAGAAGGGACATTAGGAATCACAATTTGACTTTTGCTTTGCTCTTTTATAATCCCTAAACTGATATTTTTTGGCCTCATTTTACAGCTTATACTCTGCTGACAATAGAGCATAATCGGAATGATAATACATACTAATAATAAGTTAATTTTTTTCATTCTATTTGGGGTTATTTTGGTGTTTTTTATTCCTTTGGTTCGTATTGCTAGAACGAATTTCATAGTATCCGTTTAGCTCATGTATTTGAGTCCGGTTAAGGCAAGTGGGAAACAATAAAGGAGTTTTTGTAGTGTATAAATCTGCTAAAAAAATAAAGCTGATCCTTTAATAGTTCTGATCTGATTTTTAAAATCATGCTTTTAGATCGAATAGTATTGTCCCTCACTTCCCGGATAACAATATATTTTCTTTTTTGATAGACTGTTTTTGATGCTGTAGGTTGCCTTTAGGAAGAGAATAATCCTATTAAAATCAGCAGATAATAAATTTTATTTTTCATGATAAATTTGTCTGCACATTGCTCTTATGCTGAAATGACCTTCCAATAAAGCAAGAACTAAGGAATCAGATTTTTTGGTCTCATTAAAAAAATTCAAACGATAAATGATGCCTTTGCCCCAGCATTGATGATTTGATTGGCTATTCATAGAATCAAATGCTTATTTTTGCGAAAAATTAAGCTATGAACCGCTTTACGGCTCTCTTCTTTTTAACCCTTATTGCTTTAACGAGCTGCGCCCAGATTGAGGAGCACAAAAAATCAGCAAAACCCTCCTGTTACGAAACCGAACAGTATTTCCCCTTGCTCAAAAATAAACGAGTTGGACTTATTGCGAATCATACAAGCATGATTGGCACACAGCATATGCTTGATAGTCTGCTGAACTCCGGAATACAAGTTCAGGCAGTTTTTACACCGGAGCATGGATTTCGGGGCACAGCCGATGCAGGAGAAAAAGTAAATGCTGGCAAAGATCCAAAAACCGGCATAGATGTACGCAGTTTATATGGAAAAAGCCGTAAGCCTACTCCCGAAATGCTTGTTGATATTGATGTCCTCTTATTTGATATTCAGGATATTGGTATTCGTTTTTATACTTATATCAGCACCATGCATTTGGTGATGGAAGCGGCAGCTGAACAAGGCATTCCATTAATTATTCTTGATCGTCCCAATCCAAATGGCGATTATGTGGATGGCCCTGTGCTGGACACTGCATTTCAATCTTTTGTGGGCATGCATCCGATTCCGGTTGTGCACGGGTTAACAGTTGGCGAATTGGCGGGAATGATCAATCAGGAAGGTTGGTTAAAAAACCATATTCAGTGCAAACTGAAGGTGGTTCCAATGAAAGATTATACGCACGATATGCATTATATACTACCCGTAAAGCCCAGCCCTAATTTACCCAATCAGTTAAGCATCAGGATTTATCCTTCGCTCTGTTTTTTTGAAGCTACTGATTTTAGTGTTGGCCGCGGCACTACATTTCCCTTTCAGGTTGTAGGCTATCCCAATTCGGATTTTGGTCCGTTTCAGTTCACACCAAAAAGCATTGCCGGCATGTCGAAGCATCCCAAGCATGAAAACATTCTTTGCTCCGGGCTCGATTTTCGCGATGCAAATACAGACACGATTCGCTTCAGTCTTCAAGAGTTGATAAATGCCTACTCTTGGTTTAAAAAACAATATCCCGAAAAAGAATTTTTCAGCCGCGAAGGCTGGTTTCATCTCCTATCAGGAAATGACAAACTCGCCGACCAAATCAGGTCAGGTTTGAGCGAAGAAGAAATAAGAAACAGTTGGCAGCCAGAACTAGAACGCTATAAAACACTTCGCAAGAAGTATTTACTCTATCCGGAAAATCAAAGCCTATGACCCCATTACTCGTTTTCAGCATTATTGCAGCTTATTTTGCAGTTTTACTGCTGATATCAAAATTCACATCAAAAAACACGACCAACAAAACGTTCTTCACGGGCAACAGGCAATCGCCATGGGTTGTAGTAGCTTTTGGCATGATAGGCGCATCGCTCTCCGGGGTTACTTTTATCAGCATCCCGGGCGAAGTTGGGAATAGCGGCTTCAGCTATTTTCAATTAGTTTTGGGCTATCTGGTTGGTTATGCAGTTATTGCCGGGATTTTATTACCCCTCTATTATAAAAATAATCTGGTTTCCATTTATTCGTGGCTGGGGCAACGTTTTGGCCGTTCCTCCTATAAAACCGGAGCTTCTTTCTTTCTAATTAGTCAAATGATTGGCGCATCATTCAGATTGTTTCTTGTTGCTAGTGTTTTACAAATTGCCTTTTTTGATGCCTTTGGTATTCCCTTCGAAATCTCAGTACTGGTAACTATTGGGCTGATTTATTTATACACCTATAAAGCCGGCATCAAAACCATCGTTTGGACAGATACACTGCAAACCCTTTTCATGTTGCTGGCAGTAGTGAGCAGCATATGGATCATCAAGCAAGACCTGAATATGGGCACAGGGGAGATAATCGACAGCATTCGGCAAAGTGATTTCTCAGATACATTTACATGGGACTGGCGCAGCAAACATCATTTTTTCAAACAATTTTTTGCGGGAGCATTTATTGCAATAGTGATGACAGGGCTTGATCAAAATATGATGCAAAAAAACCTGACCTGTCGCAGCCTGAAAGAATCACAAAAAAACATGATCAGTATGAGCATCACACTAGTTCCCGTAAATTTATTATTTTTATCCTTAGGTGCACTCCTATACATTTATATTCAGCAGTTTCATATCTCATTTGCTTCTGAGGATGGTTTTTTATTTAATGAGACTACAGGAATTTTCACAAATACCGATAAGCTTTTTCCTGTATTGGCAATAAAACATTTTAGTGTATTTGCCGGCATCGTCTTTTTATTGGGAATTATTGCCGCAGCTTTTTCCAGTGCAGACTCTGCCCTTGCAGCGCTTACCACCTCTTTTTGCATTGATATTTTAGGCATTGACAATAAAAACGAAAAGAGGCAAAAACGCATCAGGCTCATCACACATCTTGGAATGTCTTTTATTATGTTTTTGGTGATTATCACTTTCAAACTCATCAATAATGATAGTGTGATCAACGAGGTATTTCGCATAGCAGGTTATACTTATGGCCCATTGCTCGGACTATATACTTTTGGATTATTTACAAAATGGCAGATCCGTGACCCATATGTACCCATTGTTGCTATTGCTTCACCAATAATTAGTTATATTATCAGCTCCCATTCGGAAGCATGTTTCAATGGCTATCGTTTTGGCTTTGAATTATTGATTATTAATGGACTGATCAGCTTTATCGGACTCCTTCTCCTATCGAAAAAAGGAAATGGCAAAACACAAAAAAGTCTGGTTTAACTGCCAAAAAAATATTAATTTCGCAGAAACCAAATAAAACTGATACTATGAGTGTTGTTCTTGTGATTGAAGATGTAGAGGATAACTATTTCCTAATCAGCAAAATCTTAAACAAATTTAATACTGAAGTGCTTTGGGCACAATCAGGCAAAGAAGCCCTCAAATTATTCGATGAGAATAAAGACAAACTATCCTTGATACTCTTGGATCTTCGTCTTCCTGATATCAGTGGCCTTGAAATTATTAAAACTATAAGGGCAACAGGCTCTGAAGTGCCGGTAATTGCCCAAACGGCTTTTGCAATGTCGGGAGACAGGCAGAAAGCGATAGACAGTGGATGCAACGATTACATTAGCAAACCATTGGATATCATTAGTTTTAAGCAAAAACTCAATTTATATCTCTCTTAAGCTTTAAGCAAGTATAATCCTCTCCATATTTTTCAAACCTTCCTGATTTTCACTCCGCTCAGAACGATGACCTATCGTTTTGGGAATGGAAATGGATAAATAAAGACTTATTTGAATTGAGGTTTTCGAAACGGTTGAGAAAGCCAACTGAGAAATCTAATCCCACCTCTGGCTCGTATTTGTAATTCATGCCCGCGAAACCAAAGCGAAATAAAAAACAGATAAGGCAAGAAACAAAATAGATACAAACATTCGACCGCGCTGAGGTCGTTCATAAAGATTAGGTTTTGGTTCTTTAAACTTTCAATCCCTCCGGATTGGCCTGAAATAAATCACCATTTCAATAACAGAATCAGGCTTTCTACACAAAATCGGAATACCTGACGGTAACGTACTGTGGCAAAATATTTATGCTAAATTAAAAAATATCCACTGCGTTTCGTGTCTCTTGGCCGAAAAGACAAATTTCGTGTACTAAAACCGTCAAAAAGGAAATTAAAATCTATTTGTTCCCTTTTTAAACCGGATATTCATAAAATTTTCCATATATCCTTAGAAAATTTCACCCTTTTCCTTTTCTATAATTGCATATTTATTCGTAACTTATGCCCCAAGTAAGGAAACATTGAAGCTCTTTAACCCACGAAACTTTTGCAATGGAACAACAAAACAAGCTTCTTGAGGAAAACAGGATATTGAGGCAAAAAATCAATCAGCTTGAGATGCAGGCAAAAACGCATCAAAATTCTTTTATCCCCAAACTCCCAATACCTTATCAATCTCTTGATAATAAAGGGTTTATTATCAACACCAACACGATCTATCAAAAACTTTTAGGCTATCGCGAAGAAGAACTCAGCGGCATGGCTTTTATAGACTTAGTATTTGATAAGCAACAAATACAAAGCTTCAAGACCCAATTTGAGTTGTTAAAGAAACAAGGGACATCAACCGAATCAGAAATCCATTTAAGAAAAAAAGACGGCAGTATCTTTTATGCCCTGATTAGTGGCATTGCCGAATATGATATGCATGGGCATTTTATGCATTCTCATTGCACTTTGTTAGACATCAGCGCAGGGAAAAAAGCTCAGGACGCATTAAAAAAATATGAAGCCTACATTACCCATAGCCCAACCATGGTGTTGGTCGTAGATCAAAATAGGCGATTTATATTTGCCAATAAGTCTGCAATTAAAATACTGGGATATTCGGAAAAAGAATTCAAAACATTATCCATTGAAGACATAAAACCTGCATTTGAACACCAAAAAACCAAAGCTCAGTTCAAGCTTCTTCTCTCCGAAGGAAAGAGTAAGTACGAGACTGTTTTTGTATCGAAAAATGGTGATTTAATTAATGTTATTACCGACACAATCAAGATTGACGATAAGCAATATATTGCTTTTGCGGTAGATATTTCGGACCGCAAAAAAGCAGAAATAGACCTTCAACGCCAAAAAGAAAAGTTTGAAATACTTTACCAAGAAAAGGAAATTCAAAATGAAGAGTTTAAGGCAACAAATGATACACTAAAAAAGACTAATGATGCACTGGAGCAAAGTCAATTAGTCAATGATCTTGCTGTGGCCAATAAGAATATTGGCATTTGGGAATACATTGTCGGGCAAGATTGTTTTAAAGCAGAAAAAAGCCTTCTGCTTATGTTAGGACATGCTACAACTCATGGCAGCAACGTACTCAACTGGGATAATTTTTGCACCGCACAAGCCAAACCACAGCTAAAAAAATATTTAGAAAATATAGAAGAGAAAAACCAAAAAAGCCTCATCTACGAAGCCAAAACGAGAAGCGGCAAACAGCTTTGGCTGGCAATACATGCAAAAACCCTGAATAAGAATGCTCAAGAAAAAAGGATTATTGGCACTAGCATAAATATAACAACGCAATTTCAAGCCGAAAAGCAAGCCGAATATAATGAGAAACGTATTCTGAGCATCCTTCGTGCTGCACCTATAGGCATTGCCGTTTTAAAAGACAGAACCTTTCATTTTATAAACGATCAACTCTGCGAAATGCTGGGCTATAAAGCAAATGAATTATTAGACAAAAATAGTCGAAGCCTCTTTCCAAACGAATTAGCTTATAGAAATTTCAGAAATGAAGAAGAAGAGCTTCTGCAGAAACGTGGGATCGCTGAAATTAAAACCCAATTATATACAAAAGATAAAAAGACAATTAAAGTATACACAAGAAGTGTCTATCTCAATCCAACAGACCCATCATTAGGCAGAACAGTGAGTGTTCAAGACATTACAGTGCAAGAAAAAAACTTAGAACAGATTCGTTTTAATGATGCTGTCATCAATAATTCCGAAGATCAGGTATTTTATATTACAAAAGAAGGGATCATTACTTTCGCTAACTCATCAGCACTCAAGCATAGTGGCTATACTGCTGAAGATTTGAAGGATGAACACATTCAGCGGCTCAACCCGACCTATAGAAATGCAAAAAACTGGGAGAAAAAATGGGCTGAACTACTTGAAAAAAAACACATGATTTACTATACCAAGCATGTGAAAAAAGATGGTTCTCCTTATCCTATTGAGGTTTCCGCAAGTTATTTTAAGACCTCAGAGCATGAAATATCCGTTGTTTTTGTACGTGACATCAGCCAGCAAAAAAAGATAAAACAATCCTTGATTGAAAGCGAAGAGATGTTCCGCACCTACATTTCCAATGCACCATTATCAATATTTATTACCGATGCACTCGGTAACATTTCATATTCCAACCCCGCATTAACATTACTTACTTCTTATCCGGACCAGCAGTTGCAAAAAATGAACATTAGCGATATTATCTGGCCGGAAGATGCTTTTGATATTGCCAAAGAAATCTATCGACTGAAAGCATCAGGAAAGATAACGGACTACGAAACAGGCATTATAACGAAAGACGGACGGAGGATCAATATTCTGCTTGATGGGGTAAAAGCACTGCAAAACCAGCTTATATTTTATTGCAAGGACATCAGCGAACGCAAAGCAACGGAAGTTCTGCTTGCACGTCAGGGTTCTCAGTTTAAGGCACTCATTAATGCCTTACCCGATTTACTCTTCATTATCGATAGACAATTCATTATTACAGAATATTATGCAAATGACAGCTCCACTCCTTTTCCATCACCTTCCATTTTTATGCATAAGCATCTGGATTCATTTCTCCCCGAATATTTGGCTGCAAAATTCAAGAAACTCATTACACAAATTTTCAATAACGAAAAACCGGAACCCTTTAAATACGAATATGTTATTCGGGGCGAAAATAATTTCTACGAAACTAGGGGCACAAGCTATGGTGATGCAGCGCTAATCATTATCCGTAATATCACAGATATTCAACGAACAGAAATGAGACTGTTTTCTGAACACCACAGGCTAAACCAAGTGCTCAATGCCGCAAATATGTCTTGGTGGGATTGGCGGATTTCCGACGACCACTTTGAATTTGCTGATAAAATGCCAAAGATGCTGGAATTGAGCAGGGAAGATATCGGCACAACGCATAATGAATTTATGCAATTGCTACATGAGCATGACGTTGAGAAAACACAGCTCGCTTTAAAAAAACACCTTGACGGCAAAGAAGAATATTATTATTCAGAATATCGTTTAAAAACATCTTTTGGCGACTATCGATGGTTCATTGACAGGGGACAAATCGTAGAGCGCGACAAAAACGGTCGAGCAAGCCACTTGATTGGGGTAATCATTGATGTTTCTGAAATGAAAGAATACGAAATTGAATTATCAAAATTTGGAACTGCCGTTGACCAAAGCCCTAATTCAATTATTATCACAGATTTAAAAGGAAATATAGAATATGTAAACAAGCGGTTTTGCGATGATACCGGCTATTCATTTGCAGAAGTATATGGCAAAAACCCTAAAATTCTAAAATCAGGAAAACAAACGAATAGCGTCTACCAAGATTTATGGAAGACCATTAAAAGCGGGAATATCTGGCAGGGCGAATTTCTCAATAAAAAGAAAAATGGACAACTATATTGGGAAATGGCAAGCATCTCCCCCATTTATAATACAGAAGGTGTTGCAATCAATTATATCGCTATTAAGGAGGAAATCAGTGGGCAAAAAATTATGGAAGAAAATCTTCGTAAAGCGCTATCAAGAGCTGAGCAAAGCGACAAACTGAAATCGGCCTTCCTTGCAAATATGAGCCATGAAATAAGGACGCCAATGAATGCAATACTTGGCTTTTCACAATTACTCAAAGAGTCGGATAACGATGAGGAAAGAGATGACTGTATTCGCGTGATTAATTCTAACGGAGAGGATTTGTTGCGCCTAATTGATGACATCATTGATATTTCAAAGATTGAAGCAGGTATTATGAGGGTCGAAGAATGCAGTTTCAACCTCAATGAACTGCTCCAAGAAAAAATAAACACCTATGCAAATCATCCAAAAATAGCATGCAAAAAGCTTCAAATCATATTCCAGCCCGGGCTTTCAAACGATAAGAGTCAAATTATTGCCGACAATGGAAGACTCGTTCAAATCTTCACAAATTTGATGAATAATGCGATTAAATTTACTGATGAAGGCCATATAATAATAAGGTATACTCTTTCTGAAGATAACAAATTCCTAGATTTCTATTTTAAGGATACAGGAATTGGCATTTCTGCCGACAAACAATCGATTATCTTTAAACGCTTTATTCAGGCCGATATGGAGAGCACCAGAAAATATGAAGGTGCTGGATTAGGCTTAAGCATCACAAAAGCCGTTTTAAAAATGCTTGGGGGCAGCATCCGCCTTGAATCCAAAATTAATGAAGGTTCTACTTTCATTGTTCGCATCCCTTATAAAGCTTCCAAACCCATAGTGCAGAAAAAAGAAGCACAAAAACCGGACATGCCACTAAACCTTGAAGGACACCAAATTCTTATTGCTGAGGATGTTGAAGACAATTTCCACCTATTGTATAATAATTTAAAAAGCTTTAAATGTTCTCTTTTCTGGGCAAAAAACGGAAAAGAAGCTATTGATACACTTCGCGACAACAAAAATATCAGCCTGATACTCCTTGATATTCGAATGCCTATAATGAATGGAATTGAAGCGGCAAAAATATTAAAACGGATGCGTCCGGACATTCCCATTATTGCACAAACAGCATATGCCATGGACGGAGACAACCAAAAAGCTCTTGATGCCGGTTGCGATGATTATATATCAAAACCTATACAGATGAACCAACTTCTTAGAAAAATCCAAGTACTCATTAAAAATAAACACAAAAAATGAAAAGTATAAATCCAGCATTAAACGAATTTGTTCAGGACCACAAAGAAATCAGTAGCGAAGAAGTATATCAGATCATTGAAGACGTGCAGAAAGAATGGAAACAGTGGAAAAATAAAACGATTGAAGGCAGAGCAAACCTATTAAGGGAGGTAGCCGTTCAACTGAGGGCAGACAAAGAAAAATTAGCGAAAATTATCAGTATTGAAATGGGCAAAGTATTGAGCGAATCTTATGCAGAAGTTGAAAAATCCGCTTGGGTTTGTGAATATTATGCAGACAATACAAAAAGCATGCTAAAAGACGAATTTGTTGAAACAGATGCTTTTAAAAGCTTTGTGAGTTTTGAGCCCCTTGGAATTATTTTAGGCGTCATGCCATGGAATTTTCCCTTTTGGCAAGTATTTCGATTTGCAGCACCGGCATTGATGGCAGGAAATGCAACATTATTAAAACACGCATCCAATGTACAAGGCTGTGCAAAGTGGATTTGCAATACTTTTCATACAGCAGGCCTGCCTCGAAATATCTTCAGAAACCTTTCTATTAGTTCAGCAAAAGTGGAGGAAGTAATCAAACATCCGCATATCAAAGCAATTAGCCTTACAGGGAGCGAAGCAGCAGGAAAATCTGTGGCTGCGCTGGCAGGAAAATACCTTAAAAAAACCGTTTTGGAATTGGGCGGCTCCGACCCCTTCATCGTTTTAAAAGATGCTGATATTAAAGCCGCTGCCGCAACAGCAGTTAAAGCACGTTTTATGAATAACGGTCAAAGCTGCATTGCTGCCAAAAGATTTATCGTCGAAAAGGATGTATTGGATGAATTTGTTCAAGAAGTATATGCAATTGTAAAAACATTAAAAACAGGCTGCCCACTTGATGAAGGAATTGATTTAGGACCACTGGCCCGCGAAGATTTACGCCAGGAAATCGACAGACAGGTAAAGGATTCGATTAAAATGGGCGCCAAACTAATTTGCGGCGGGAAAAACATTGATCGGGAAGGCTTCTTTTATGAAGCAACCATACTCACTGCTGTTACAAAAGGGATGCCAGTTGCTGATGAGGAAAGTTTCGGCCCAGTTATGCCAATCCTTGAAGCAAAGGATGCCGAGGAAGCAATTCTGTTGGCCAACGACAGCAGTTTTGGTCTTGGGGCAAGTTTATGGACACAAAACATGAAAAAAGCTGAAACTTTGGCACGTACGATTGAGAGCGGCGCAGTGTTTATCAATGAAATGACGAAGTCAGATCCTCGTATGCCTTTTGGTGGAATAAAAAATTCCGGATACGGAAGGGAACTCTCTCATTACGGGCCAAAAGAATTTGTCAATATTAAAAGCATTTGGATCGCATAGTAATGAGACCGGAGTCACAGGAACAAAAAACCTTTCTCATTCTTTAGGATGGAGCAGCTCGAAAAGGGCAAAAACACCAAGAAGCAGAATAGCTTTTCAGGATATCTTTTCATGTAAAAACAAGAGAGGGTGCAAAGCTGCAGCACGCAAACCGGAATGAAATACTATTTTTGCACTTCAAAACGATAAAAATGACTATTGACATCCTCAGCCTATTTCCTGAAATGTTTCAGGGACCATTTAGCCATTCGATCATCAAGAGGGCGATTGAAAAAAAAATTGCCCATATTGAATTGCACAATATTCGTGATTATGCCTTAAACAAGCATAGGCAAGCAGATGACTATCCCTATGGAGGTGGAGCAGGCATGGTAATGATGCCTCAACCAATTGCAGATAATATTGAAGCCCTAACTGCGAAAAACACTTACGACGAAATAATTTTCACAACACCTGATGGGGAGCAATTTAACCAACAAATAGCCAATCATCTTTCAACCAAAAAACGGATCATGATTCTTTGCGGCCATTATAAAGGTCTTGATGAGCGCATTAGGGAAAAATACGTAACGAGGGAAATTTCCATAGGCGATTATGTTCTTTCCGGAGGAGAGCTGGCAGCAGCTGTAATCACGGATAGCTTAATCCGATTAATCCCCGGCGTATTAGGTGATGAAACCTCTGCATTAAGCGATTCCTTTCAGGATGGATTACTAAGTCCGCCTGTTTATACACGACCCAGTGAGTTTCGTGGGATGCACGTTCCGGAGGTATTATTGTCCGGCCATGAGAAGAAAATCAGTGAATGGCGCTATGAGCAAGCGGTTGAGCGAACAAAGAAAAGAAGACCAGATTTGTTTTCTAAAGACATAAAAGATTGATTATCATATATTTATAAATATACCTAATAAAAAAAAACACTAAAACAGCAAGGAATTAAATAAATATTAAAGCAATCGGTTTAATCAGCCTTTAATTTTTATATTTTTGTTGATTGGTTCAACGCAATGCGAAACGGATATGAATAAAGTGGATCAGCTCATTTCCAGCATAGAAGACCGGGTAAATAAGCTTATAGACCGATCGGAACGGCTGGGGATAGAAAAAGAAGGGCTAATAGCCAAAAACAAAGAGCTGAGTCAGATCATAAAAGAGCAGCAGCAGAGAATCAAGGACTTAGAATCGAATAATAATTTATTAACCTACTCAGAATCATTAAAAAACATAAAAGGAACTACTGAAGCCAGAAAACAGATAAACGAACTGGTGCGGGAAATAGACCGATGTATTTCCGTGTTAAAACAGGCGCAGTGATGAGAGGATGAAGGTTATGGCAAGTTTTAAAATTACAATACATATAGCTGATAGGCCTTATAGGCTGAATGTTTCAGATGAACATGAAGAAGAATTGTTTCGATCGGCAGCACACTTTATTGAAGAACAATCGAAAAAGTATGCAACAAATTTTGCATTTCGCGACAAACAGGATCTTCTGGCAATGGTAGCTCTGCATTATACTACCGAAGCATTAAAAAAAGACAATGAATTGAATAATTCATTGGATCAATTTGCCGAAAAACTTTCCTCCATAAATCAACGGCTTGAAGAACACAAATAAAGCATCGTTGACGTTCTTGCACATAAAAAATTGCCCGCATTGGTCCACCAGTTTGGAAACTCAACATTATACTATCCAGCAGAGACCGCTCGGACAGCAGAAGACAGGCCTCAATCACCTTGGTGATTTTTCTTCGGAAAACAGTGGAAGTTTGATGTAGTACGGCACTCTAAACCTGTCAGTTATGGGGTTACCATAACTCATGGGCTATGCGGGCATCTTTTTCCCTTCAGTAAGTTCCTAAACAAATTAACGCTTATGGAACAACTAATTATAGCAATAGCTAGCGGTATCACGGGCTTAGTCCTGGGCGGCTTACTTGTTGCGCAGTACATTAAAAAATCTGCCACATCAAAAGCCAATCAAACACTAAAGGAAGCCGAAGAAAAAGCTGAAGTCATTAAAAAAGATAAAATACTTCAGGCCAAAGAAAAATTCCTTGCCCTTAAAGAAGAACACGAAAAACTGATCAACAACAGAAATAGCCAAATTCAGAAAAATGAAAACAGGCTAAAACAAAAAGAACAACACCTCAACTCAAAACTAGAGGATGTAAACCGAAAAAACAAAGAAATCAATGCCTTACAGACAGATCTCAACAATCAACTCACAGGCATACAGCAAAAACAGAAAGAAATAAATAATGCACACCGTGAGCACATCAAGCGATTGGAAGCAATTAGTGGCCTTTCAGCTGATGATGCAAAAGAACAACTCTTCGAAAGCCTGAAACAAGAAGCTCGGGCTGACGCGATGAACTACATTCAGGAAATTACCGATGAAGCGAAGCTGACTGCCAATATGGACGCGAAAAAAATTGTTGTAGAAACCATTCAGCGGACTGCAGCAGAACACGCCATCGAAAATACTGTTTCGGTTTTTAATATCGACAGCGACGAAATCAAAGGACGTATAATTGGTCGTGAAGGACGTAATATCAGAGCTTTAGAAGCACTTACCGGTGTTGAAATCATTATTGATGATTCTCCTGAAGCAATTATCCTCTCCTCATTCGATCCAATCCGACGTGAAGTAGCACGATTGGCTCTTCATAAACTGGTTACCGATGGCAGAATCCATCCTGCACGCATCGAAGAAGTTGTTGCTAAGACAAAAAAACAGCTTGAACAAGAGATGATTGAAACTGGAAAAAGAGCAACAATGGATCTTGGAATTCATGGAATGCACGGCGAACTTATTAAGTTGATCGGTCGCATGAAATACCGCTCTTCCTATGGCCAAAACCTACTCCACCACTCAAAAGAAGTTGCAAGGCTTTGTGCCACAATGGCTTCAGAGCTTGGTTTAAATCCAAAAATCGCAAAGCGTGCAGGCTTATTGCATGATATCGGAAAAGTTGCCGAAAACGAAACAGATCTTCCACACGCAATTCTTGGAATGAAACTGTCGGAAAAATTCAAAGAAAAAGCCGATGTATGCAATGCTGTTGGTTCCCACCACGATGAAGTGGAAATGGAAACCCTTTATGCGCCTTTAGTGCAGGTTTGTGATGCCATTTCAGGAGCCCGCCCCGGAGCACGTCGTGAGGTTGTTGAAGCCTATATTCAGCGATTAAACAAACTCGAAGAGCTTGCCCTCGCCTATCCAGGAGTGGTGAAAACATATGCCATCCAAGCCGGTCGCGAACTTAGGGTGATTGTTGGTGCAGATAAAGTAACTGATGAGGATATCAATAAGTTGTCTTTCGATCTCTCCAAACAAATTCAGGATGAAATGACTTATCCTGGGCAAATAAAGATTACTGTTATACGAGAGACACGTGCTGTTAGCTACGCTAAATAGAGTTCGTCTATAATGGCCGATCTCATTAAAATTCTTGATCAAAAAACCTAAATAACAACACTTATTAGAGATAGGATAAATTTTTTCCACTACCATATCACATCAAAAAAAGCCGTTCATTATGAACGGCTTTTTTTAATATTATTTGTCGACTATCCAAAAGAATAACGATTCTTCGAATCCTTTAAAACGCGAGCAGCCAAGCACTATTGAAGGGGGATTTTAATTGATTTTTGGCTTCCTTTGCCGATGCTTCATCAGGGAAATCCATAAGCGAAATCCTAAATCGTTTATCCGCTTCAATAACACAAACCTCTCCGAAACCTTGCTTTTGATATTCTATTGCTTTTAACTTCGCCTGGATCAGGTTATCAAAGCTTCCATAAATCATATAAAACCTACCGGTTTTTCTTGCAATTACAGAAATAGTCCCCGAGGCATTTACCGGTTTATCCATTTGAACCACAGTTTTTTTTGTGATAATACTATCAGAAAAGCAAACTTTAATGCCATCATGGGCATCAACAGAAGTGCCAAACCAGGCCACAGCATAACCCTTATAAATCGCGACGCCCATTTCTTTCCAATCGTATCGTGCCCATTTTCCGGTATTTACGATAACAGCAGCAGAGGCTGCGCTCAATCGCCACATTTCAAAAACTTGATCAGCCTTAGTATTTTCATTTTCATAATAGGTGATTTCCATCACTTTTCCGGAATAAGCTGTCAATTCTTTGGCTTTATTCCAAACACTGTTTTTTCTACTTTGCTCCTCAGGATAACAGATGGGCTTCCATGTACCATTTTCCGACCAGCTGTGCAGATTGCAATCCCCTTCATCGGGATGGTTCAGATAAAGATCACGCACATGAAGATAAGCTACATAGCTCAGAGACTTGCTCACAGGTAGTGGATCAAGAGCAAATTTAAGTCTGTAATTATTGATTAATGTACCGAGTGCCAAATCTTCCTGACTCAAACAAAAATTACCCGGCTCCTGAGCCTTTATATTTCCTAAAGCAAGAGAAAACACAAAAATAAACAGACTAATATACTTCATAATAACATTGTATTTCAAAATTTTCGAGGCTATTCTTTACGTCGCCTATCCTTTAATGAATATTTGAGTTTTTGCTCATTATCGCGGATGCGGGCATAAAAACCACAGTCGCCCCTATTATTTTCCAATTTCAATAATAATTTATTCCAGCCTTTTTTTAAGGGCAAAGGAATAGCTTCTTGATCCGGAGCAATATGGCGCAGTGTTTCAGAGCGATATAATTCCTGATCATTTAAAAAAACCTTGATCCCATCGTGCATGCCTAAAAACAAAATATTCTCTTGATTATCAGGCGAATAAACAAAAACCTGTGCATAGGCAATAAAGGGAGATGTCGTTTGAAAATAACCTGAAAGATCCGAATAGCCGGAACGATCAACTTTAAACGGATGACCTATTGTTGAAAGCCCGTGCATTTCGGCTTCCGTGGGTTGAACTGAGGCATTTTCCGGACGAAAAACTTCATCCAATCCATAGCGCAGAAGATCTGACGCACGAAGGTTTGGGTACGGGCCAATGATTTCCCAATGCGGAATAAAAGTGCGCACGGGCTCCAAAGAAATAGCATCAATACCAACATAAAACTCAGCAGAAGACAAGTTTTTACCCATCACATGAAAATCCATCTGCAATTGATTATTTTTTGTCCTCACATTTTCAAAGCGAATAGGCTCAGAAAGCATATATTCAGGGGCATATGCATCAATAAATTTACGCGCACTGCTTCCGTTTGGGGATATATAAACAATTCCCAAATCAGGGCCACTGCTCATATAAACATCGACATTGTAAGCTAAATCGTTTAAAAACGGGATGGTTAGGCTGAAATTATCCAAATTACGCGTCATTGCATATAATTGCTGGTTCCCATTCCAATCTGCCCCAAAATTACTCATGTCCATTGAAATAGCCTCAATCGTTTCATCTGTTTTAAAAATCAGGTCTTCAGCATGATAAGCATCCGAAGGAACAATTGTTTTCATTGGCTTTCTTAAGCCATAAACAGGAAGCTTTTCGCCTTCTTCAGCAACAACATCCTGATACCAGTAGACACAGTGTGATATATCGATCACAGAGAGATTTTCAGAGCCATGTTCGAGGGTCATCAGCAATGAAGTATTGAACGGTAAGGGATCGGCAATAAAATACCGACAAGCAATAAAAGTTCCTGCCGCGTCATCCCTTTGCAAAACGCCACCATAAAGCCCTATATTTCCATCATAGAGCACTTGGTCGGTTTGAAACAAAGCATTTATTCCAGTTCCATGCGCCCGAGGCAGTGGCTCACCATCGATCCATATTTTTTCGTCGCTACCCCAAAAGTCGGCTTGCGCTCCATAGGTCTGAACATTGATATTCAGTCCTGCAAGATATCCCCGAGCGTTGGTCGCAAGAATAACGATATCAGAATCATGAATCGTAGATTTATTTCTTTGCCAATGCGCATGAAAAAGCGGTGTATCATCTTCCAAAGGCTTATCAAACAAATAATAATCGATTTGAAAATAAAGTTCACTCAGTTCTTCAGAGGCATCATTCGCTATTTCAATGCGTGCGGCCTGTTTGAAAGGCATAGGAAAATAGCTATAAAACGAAGCATTATTTCCGGATGTAAAGGGTGTCGAAAAGGGCACATCCTTCATCCCGCTTCCAAAGAAATCGCCAAAAGGCACTTCCACACTTGGTGTTTCTGCATTTTCCCAATACATACGCAGCACAAGTCCACGCAAAACTGCCTCATCAACTTTTTCCGTATTGAACCAAATACGCCGGATCAACCCGGGGCCATTTTGCTTAAAAATTGTCATCGTACTTGCTGATGGAATATTTATACGATCGATATTCCCACCGGTAGTATCATAACTGGAAACACGATAATAGGAAACATCATCAATACCGGGCATATAATTAATATCCAGCAGATAAGGCAAGCGAATCCTTTCCTCTTCCTGTTGTTTGCAAGAAGAGAAAACAATCACGATAGCCAAAAATAAAAATGCTAATTGACGGTTCATTTTAATCTAATTTAGTCGGGCCACCTTGAGCATGCACTTCGTAAAATGCTGCAGTAAGCCCTGTTTCTTCATGATACTTTTCTGCTACAATTTCCTTAAAATCAGCAACAGCATTCTGATGCAGAAGGCTGATGGAACAGCCACCAAAACCTGCTCCTGTCATTCTTGAGCCAAGCACACCGGGCACTTCGCGGGCAGCATAAACCAATGCATCGAGCTCTTTTCCTGTAACATCATAATCAAGGCGCAAGGAATCGTGTGAGGCATTCATAAGCAGTCCAAAGCGTTCAAGTTGTCCATTATTTAATGCTTTCACAGACTCAAAAACCCTTTCATTTTCAGAAATAATATGTCGTGCCCGCTTTCTAATACGCTCCTCTTTGATATGATGGTTCAGGCGTTCAAATTCTTCGATACTAAAACGGCTCAGGTTTGTTTTATGGCTGTAGTGCGGCATTTGCTTTAAGGCGATAGCGCATTCTTCAACGCGCTCATTATATTTACTTTCAGAAAGTTTTCGCTCTTTCTGGGTGTCGGCAATAAGAAAAGTATATTCCTTTAAATGTAAGGGAACATCAGCAGATTCCAATGTGCCGCAATTCAGGAATAAAGCATGATCTTTTCTACCGAGGGCTACGGCAAACATATCCATAATGCCACATTGTACGCCAATAAATTCATTTTCGGATTTACGGGCAAGGCGTGCCAAGTCTACTTTTGAAATTGGAATATCAAAAAGTTTTTTTAATGCGTAGGCCGTAACAATTTCAATTGAAGCCGAAGAGGAAAGCCCTGCGCCATTTGGCAAATCGCCCCAGAATAAAAAATCGAGCCCCGAAAAAACATGCCCTTTTTTCTGAAACTGCTCGATAATCCCGGACGGATAACGAATCCATGAGGTTGCAGAAGCATTCAAATTGTCAGTCACAGGAATATCTGCGCGAAAATCCATATTTAAGGAAGCAAAACGAAAAAGCCCGGAATTATTCGGACGAATGGCGAGCAATGTTCCCAATTGAATTGCAAGAGGAAGCACATAACCATTGTTATAATCAGTATGTTCTCCAATAAGGTTTACACGACCCGGGGCAAAGAAAACATCCGCTTTTTGGCCGTTTCCATATAGTGAATCAAAGTGAATCAGTAGTTCTGAAGGATTATTCATATATGTGATTTTGATCTGCTAAATTAGAGAAATAAAACGAAAGAGTTTTTATTAAACCCTTCATTTGTGCTGATCGGTAAAGGCCATATTTTAATGATTAATTGTTAATTGTTAATAAATTAACAATTAGTGGGTTAGTGTTTTTTTTTGATTTTGCAGATTTTATTATCGCGCTAATGAGTTTTTCTAATACTTTCCATTGTGCTTTACCTGTTAAAATTAACACTTTATCGTATCACTGATAAGACAATCTTTTTGCCATAGGGTTCTTGGTTTGAAAACTGCTCAAATTCTTTATTAATGCGTATGCCTATTTTCCAATACAGCAAGCTCATGCTTGAATTAACAGCAACAGCAAGCTGTTTTTTGCTTTCATCATTCTTCTAATTGCATATCGAAGCATCTTACTTTGGTTAACAGTGTATTATTTATAAAATACTTCATTTCCTGCAGTCCAAGCCCATTTTCTTCTACCCTTTATTTTCATGCAACAAATGAGCGAAATCATCGAGGAGTTTGGTCATTTGTTCTATATCAAAGGCATCGGTTGCGGCAAGTATATCGCGACTAAAACGCTGGATAGTAGCACACTGAAACTTAGAACTTAGCTCCAATAGCGCCTGAGCAAAATCCCTGATGTCGTTTACCCCATTCGAGCTACGGGCTTTTTCCCATAAAATCCGAACGGCTTCAAGACTTCCCTTTGGCATCAGCTCGTCACAAATTTCCAAATGCTCTTGCCCGGCATGCTCAATCAGATTGTACTGAAGATATCGGCTAAGCATTTCCGTCAGATGATGGTAACTTACGGGTTTATTCATTATTTCCGCGGCGCCATACCTCAGCACTTTATCAAGCTCATTGCTTGAAGCAGTAACAGCTACAACAGGAATTGAAGCAAGGGATGCTGTGGATTTCAAGAGCTCAAGTGTTCCAAAACCATCGAGTACAGGCATTCTGATGTCCAACAAAATAATATCAGGCTCCTCTTCTTGGGCAATCTCAAAGCATTCCTGACCATTTTCTGCGAGCAGCACCCGAACATTATTTTCCTCGAGCATGCTTTTGAGCAGTTCCCTATTTAGTTTTACATCATCGGCAACCAAAACAGCGGCTTGCTTAAAATCATATACTTCATGTGGCTCATCAGCATTGGGACCGATAACCTGATGCAGTGCTGAAATTTCCAAACCGGACAATTTCACGATAAAGCTGCTCCCTTTTCCGGCTTCACTTACGAGCTTCAATTCCCCTTGCATCATTTCCATTAACCTACGGGAGATACTCAGGCCAAGGCCCGTTCCACCAAATTTCCGTATGTCCTGACCAGAACGTTGTGTAAAAGGGCGAAAAATTTCCTGCTGCTGCGTTAGTGGAATTCCAATGCCTGTATCTTCGACAGCAATAATCAAATCTGCTTTATCGCTAGAAATATTCTGAGCAGAAACAACCAACTTAATCTCCCCTTTATCGGTAAATTTTACTGCATTGCCCAACAAATTAAATAAAACTTGCCTTAGTCTTATTTCATCAATCACAAAAGCATCGGGCAGGTCTTCCGATACTTCGAGGAATAAATTCAGTCCTTTTTTCTGAGCAGGAATTTCAAATACGCGAATCAGATCGTTCAGTAATTGAGCAATATTACAGATGTCAGGATTGATACTCAGGCGACCGGCCTCAATCTTAGAAAGGTCAAGAATATCGTTAATCAAAGTAAGCAAGCTTTTTCCACTGGATTGAATTGCATGAAGATAAGAGCGCAATTTGCCATCAGAAATATGCCTGTCTAGCAATTCTGTAAAGCCCAATACAGAATTCATAGGGGTTCTGATTTCATGGCTCATATTTGCCAGGAATTCACTTTTTGCTTTTTCTGAAGCTTCCGCAGCTTCTTTAGCGACAACTAATTTTTCTGCATAGCTTCTCAATTCTGCCTGTGCTTTTTCGATTTCAGCATTTTTTACCAGCAAAAGCCTATTTGAGCGCACTTTAATCCAGTAGGCATAAATAATAAACGAGAGCACCAGAAATAGGATAAGGATAACAAGCCCAAGATACCACCACTGCCTCTTCATTGTAAGTTTCTGAATTTCTTGTTGTTTTTTCGATAAGTTCAGCTCATTTTCCATGCGCTCTGTATCGAAACGAGCCTGCATTCGGGCAATGGCACGCTGATTATTTTCATTCAAAACACTATCTTTATAAAGGACAGATTGCTCGTGATTTAATAAAGCTGTTTGATAATCACCAAGTGTTTTATAGGCCTGAAACAACAAATCATATCCGTCAGCCACCTGGCTTTTTGCATCAATATCGAGCGACAACTCCAAGCCTGTACGAATATGCATCAATGCTTTATCGTAGTCATTCATAACAAGATATGCTTTTCCAAGATTAAGATAATTATCAGCCGTATACCGCACATCGCTGAGCACGAGGTTTATTTGAAGAGCTTCCTCAAATTTTTGTAGGGCATTTTGAGGATCATCCAGATCGAGATAAATCAAGCCAATATCGTTTAAGCAAATTCCAATCCCTTTCATGCTATTAATTTGCCTGTTATGTTTGAGCGAAAGCTGATAATATTCAAGGGCTTTATCGTATTGACCTCGCATTTTATAGACATTACCAATATTATTCAAGTTAATTGCTTGGCCCAATGTATTATTTTCCTCTTGTTCTAAGCCCAGCGCCTGATTAAAACAGCGCAATGCCTCATCATAGTCTTTGAGCAGATAGCGGATATTACCAAGGCTGTTGAGTGAAATTGCTTTGCTTTTCATAGCACCAATACTGTCGGCAAGACGCATCGCACTTAGATGATAATCAGTAGCTTGCTGATAATCATCCAGTCTTCGGTAAACGACTCCGATATTATTTAATATTTTACTGATGAACAAAGAATTCTTCAGCTGTCGTGCAATTGTGAGTGCTTGCCTGTGAAAAAGAATAGACTGTTGATAAAAGGCACGATTACGAAGCACGCGACCTTTGTCATCAATATCTTGAGCAAGATTATAGAGTTCATCATCAGAATGTACCAGCAGAACTGCCGCTTTTAATAAGGAATCGGCCTTTGAGTGTGCGTTGTGGGTATTGGAAGTTGCCGTTTGAAAGGCATCTTCCAAAACAGAATAATAAACATAAACAGCTCTCTCTTCCTGGGCACTTATTTGCTGTAAAATACAGAGGAACAGAACAAAAACAGCAATAAAAACCCGGATTGATCTCAGGATTTCCTGAAAAACCGCTTTGGAGATATAGATCTTATTCATAAATACATTCGTTTTCGAAACCGAATGTACAATTTTTTATGAAACCAAAGAATGTTTGCCTCTGGAAACAATGCGAACAAAAGCAGGAATCATTTAAGTCAGGATATTCGACAAGAGGGAAATGGTTTAGTATCCTCTTTCCTTTTCTTCTTTCAAGACATTATAAATACTGGATTTCCCTACATCGAGGACCTCTGCAACCACCCGTACTTTTTGATTGTATTTCTTTAAATAATATTTAATGATTTTCCTGTAATATTCCTTCATTGTTGTCTCTTGCATCAGAAGGTTATCCAGTTCATTTGTTGGGTTCATACTGACATCCCCAGCTTCAATAATCTCATTATCAGACATAACAGCAGCAAGCTCCATCATTGCTTTAAGTTCTCTGACATTGCCCGGAAAACTATATTTTTTTAATTTTTGCTGCGCTTCGGTACTTAACCTTTTGCGCTCCATTTTATTCTTAACGCAGAATTCATCGAGAAAGAATCGGGAAAGTATAAATACATCATTTCCTCTTTGGCGCAATGGCGGCAAACTAATCGGGAGCCCCATAATACGGTAATAAAGGTCTTCCCTGAATCGTCCGTTTTTCACTTCTTCGAGCAAGTTTTTATTGGTTGCCGTAACCAAGCGCGTATCAAGTTTGATGGACTGATTTCCGCCCACGCGATTCAACTCTCCTTCTTGCAGCACCCGAAGTAGCTTTGTTTGCATATTCAGATCCATATCCCCAATTTCATCGAGGAAAAGTGTTCCACCACTGGCTTCTTCAAATTTTCCGATCCTTCGGGTATTTGCATCAGTAAAGGCGCCTTTTTCATGCCCAAACATTTCGCTTTCGATCAATTCGCGGGGCACAGCAGAAACATTCACTGCCACAAAAGGACCTTTTCTTCTTCTTGAATTATAATGGATTGCCTTTGCAACCATTTCCTTACCGGTACCTGTTTCGCCCGTTACAGAAACGCTGATATCTGTCCTGACAGCTTTAGAAATCAACGAAAATATTTTCTTAATCGATTCGCTTTGGCCTTTTATATAATCCTCATATTGATATTTTCGATCTAGCTCATCCTCAAGCACATCGATGCGGCGGTGCAAGTCAAGGTTTTCTTTAATCCTGGATATAGCAGCCCAAATCCGCTCAAAAATATCCTGATCCTTAACGAGATAGTCGTAAGCACCTGCCTTGAGGATATCGATAGCCACCTGAACATCCCGCTGGCCGGAAACCACGATAACAGGAACCTCTTTGCCGTGTTCTTTTAGCCACTGCAGAAATTGTAGTCCGGACATTCCGGGCAGGCCAAAATCGAGGGTAATAAGCGATGGTACTTTAAAAAGATTATCGATGCATTCGCGTGCACTAGGAAAGATTTCTACTTCATATTCCGGATTTAACTCCAGATGGTATTTGAGTGTTTTTGCAAATACCTTATCATCCTCAACAACAAAAATTTTAACGGCTTCCATACACGCATTTATTAGCGATTTATTCGTCAAAAATACACTAAAAAAGCAGATTCCACAAATTAAAATTTTCCAAAATAAAGAAAATAACACTAACTTCAAGTAGGAATCTATTCATTCTTCAGCCATCTATCAATGGATTCAATGACTCACAAAAGGGAGAAGGGAGATATTCCAAAAAACAGAAATGTGTCCTGTATTTACAAAAAAAGACCCGAAAAATCGAGTCTTTTTAGATCAAAATATAGTCAAATGGACTAAATCCACTTTACAAGCTTCATTTCTTGCTTATGGGCCATTTCTTCATTTTTCGGGAATACGCGGAAAGCAAAATCATATACTCCTGCTCGTGAAATCGGGAAAGAGCAGGTATATAATGCTGATCCTTGTGTACCATCTTCAACATCAAGCTCTCGTTTGTAGATAATCTTTTTCACACTATCGTTTTCTTTACGACCGAATAGCACCTCAATACCCACATCCTGAACACTTAATCCATTCAGATCCATATTAATATTTGCCTGAAACATATCGCCGAGATTTAATGACTCCTGAGTACTTTCAGGGATCAACAATTCGTTCACCTTAATTCCATCCCAAAGATTGAATACTTTTCGTTTCCATGCAGCGAGCACTCTGGCTTTTTCGTAATTATTTTTTGCCATGCGTTCGGAAGAAGCAAATAGGGGCAAATAATACTGTTGGATATAATCATCGAGTTGCCTTTTCATTGTGAAATGGGGTGCAATATGGGCAATAGTATTTTTCACATGTGCAACCCATGTTTTGGAGAGTCCTTTTTCGTTTTGATCAAAATAAACGGGCACGATTTCATCTTCGAGTATATTAAAGATCTGTTCTGCATCAAGTTCGTCCTGCAAACCCTGATCTTCATAAGTTCTTTCTTCCTCAATTGCCCAACCGGCATCTTTTCTGTATCCTTCAGCCCACCAACCATCAAGCACACTAAAATTAACAACTCCATTCATCACGGCTTTTTCGCCTGATGTTCCTGAAGCTTCCAATGGTCTTGTTGGTGTATTTAACCAAATATCAACACCTCGGACAAGATATTTTCCTAACTCAATATCATAGTTTTCGACAAAGAATATCTTGCCAATAAATTCGGGCATTTTTGTGAACTCGATAATCCTTCTGATTAATGCCTGACCATTTTTATCATGCGGATGCGCTTTTCCTGCAAAAACAAATTGCACCGGGCGATCTGGGTTATTGACTATTTTTGAGAGTCTCTCAGGATTTGTAAACAGAAGACCTGCACGCTTATATGTAGCAAACCTCCTTGCAAAACCGATGATAAGTGCATCTTTGTTCAAGGCGTCAGTAGTACGAAAAATCGCCTGAGGTTTTTCTTGTCGGCGCCTCATTTCATTTCCTATACGGTCGCGCAGATAATCGACAAGCTGTAATTTTTGCTTTTGGCGTGTTTGCCATACCACCTCATCGTGTACATTCAGTATTTTCTTCCAATGCTCCGGATTGGATTGATCATGGATAAACTCTTCACCAAACTCTTTTTTATAGAGTTTTTGCCAGCTTTTTGCAGTCCATGTTGGATAATGCACACCATTAGTGACATGACCAATATGGATTTCATCAGGGAAGTAACCTTCATATAAACGGGCAAACATTTCGCGGGAAACGCGTCCATGAATTTTACTCACACCATTCACTTCCTGGGAGAGATTTACCGCCAAAACACTCATAGAGAAGACTTCAGAAGGCTCATCCGGGACAAACCTACCGAGGTTCATAAAAGCATCCCAGCTAATATTCAAACGATTTGCATAATGTGGTATATACGCTCGAAGCAAATCTTCAGGGAATGAATCATGACCTGCAGGCACGGGTGTATGTGTTGTAAAAAGTGTTGAAGAACGCACAACTTCAAGAGCTTGCATAAAATTCAGTGTTCGGCTTTGCACAAACTTTCGAAGCCTTTCAAGCCCAATAAAAGCTGCATGACCTTCGTTGCAATGGTAGATATTCGGTTCTTTTTCAAGAGCATCAAGCATTCTGATACCACCAACGCCAAGCAATAATTCCTGTTTCAGTCTATTTTCAAGGTCGCCACCATACAAATGATGTGTCACGATACGGTCTTGCGGGCTATTTTCTTCAATATCTGCATCCAATAAGTATAGAGGAACACGGCCAACATCAACTCGCCAAACCTTAGCAAACATAACCCTACCGGGCAATGCAATTTCTACAGTAATCCAACTGCCATCCTCACGGCGAACCGGCTCAATAGGCAAATGACTAAATTTCTGTGGGGTATATTCAGCAACCTGATCGCCATGCAATGTAAGGCGTTGGCGGAAATAGCCATAACGGTATAATAAGCCAATTCCTGCTAAATTTAGGTTCAGGTCACTCGCTTCTTTTAGGTGATCGCCGGCAAGCATTCCCAGTCCGCCGGAAAATATTTTTATCGTATCATGCAGACCAAATTCCATACTGAAATAAGCAATGCTTTTTTCATTTTTTTGGCTAGTGGCCGACATATAGTCATCAAAACTTTTTTCTACTTTTTCTAATTTCTTTAAAAAGTCAGTACTGGCTTCCAGCTCAGCCCATTCTTCGGAAGAAAGAGATTCTAAAAGAGCTATTGGATTAAAATTAAGAGTATTCCATCGCTCATGATTGATGGTTTTGAATAATTCCGCTGCATCAGTATTCCAAGTCCACCATAAATTTCGGCTAATTTTATTCAAGCCCATCAATTTTATAGGGATGGTAGGTTTTACCAGCACTTTTTTCCATATAGGAGTCTGCTTGCGAGCCGATGAAACCGCAGTAATTTGCTCACGCATTACTTCTTTTTTCACTTCAGGGGCGCGGGCACTAACTTTTACAAGTGCCTTTTCATAGGCTGTAAAATAATTTTTGATTAGATTGTCCCAAGTAAGCCGGGCCACCGCTTTTGCCGCGGAATCACCGGAAGCTTTTAATGCATTTTTGTCCTTGGCAAGGTATTCATTAATAACACCAACAATACTTCCAACAACAGAATCATCATTTAACTGGCGATCAATCACATGAATACCATCGACAGTACCGGGCACATTTTCCTGCAGCCACTGACCAAAACCACTCAGGTTTGTTGTGAGGGTTGGGATATGGAATGCACTGCTTTCTAATGGGGTATAGCCCCATGGCTCATAATTGGAAGGAAAAATACTGAAATCAAACCCGGTCAGCAATTCTGTATAATCTAGATTAAAAATACCATCATTGCGATCGAGGAAAGCAGGCACAAACATAAGTTTTACTTTCCCCGAATTATTCAGATTTTTTTCCTGTAAGCGCTGTAAAATAGGATCATGGTCAAAATCTGTCAACTCATGAGTCAGTATTGGATGCACATCCTGAGCCGCTACATCATTGCCATGTAGTTTCTCAACCAGATTTGTGCAAGGCCCCATATTATCGGCAGTAACGGCCATAACCATTAAGATGTCCCTGTCCCCTGTATAGTTTTGATTTAGATTTGCAAGTGCATCAATAAGCAGGTCGATGCCTTTGTTATGAAATTCGTAGCGACAGGCGGTTCCAAGAATAAGAGTATCGCTGGAAAGACTATTTTGTGATTGTGCCGAGGCCACTTCAAGAATCAAATTACGTGCTGTATTCTTTTGTTTTTCAAGAATTTCTGATGATGGCACCATATTAGGGGCAAAACCATTGGGCAAAATAACATCTGCTTTACGGTTCAACAAAAATTCCGATTCCCTTCCTGTGAGGGCACTAGGCACACTTAATATATCAGTTTGCGCTGCAGCTGTTTTTTCGAGCGAATTTTTTGCAGCCACACCGAAATCATGAGATAAAAGTTCTGCATTATAATCAGATAATTTGCCATATAAATCCCAGCCTTTGGCAGAAATACTCCGGCCCATTACACTTGCGTGCAAACCAAACACACTGGCTACCAATGGAACACGTTCTTTCAGATAAAGAACCCCAGCACCGGACATCCATTCATGGAAATGCGCCACAATGCTGTGCTGACTGGTAAAATAGAATTGGTAAAAGCTTTCAATCACTTTTCCTGAAGCATATCCAAACAGGGCGGGTTCAACATAGTCCCATTGCCCCGAGAGGGAATCGAGTCCGAATTTCTCCCAAAAACCTGTTAAGATCTTATCCTTTTGACTAAAAAAAGAGGTAAAATCAACAAGGATTGCAATCGTATCTGCAACAGCAGTGGAGCGTCCAATACGAATATTGAGCCCTTCCCCTTTAACCATTTCGCGCCAAGAGGCAAATAAAGAATGGTCTTCAATAAAATTTGGATTGCTATGGGTTTCTTTCCACACATCAGGGCCTATTATAATATAATTATCGCCCATTTCCTTCTTCACGAAAGCAGCTTTAGAGGTTAGAACAGTATGTACTCCTCCAATTTTATTGCATGCTTCCCAGCTCACTTCAAATAAAAAATCCGGCTTCTTCATAAATTTTAATTTTAATTCCTATCGACTCGGGCTTATTATAAAGCCTCAAAAACGATAATTATTCTCAGAAAGTGCATGATTATTTAAAAAAATAACAGATAAATTCAACAAAACACTACTAAGAAGTCATAAAAAAAGCTGTCATCTTTATTGAATAAAACACAAGCAAGATGACAGCAGAAAATACTATTTAAAGATTTCTTTAAATTTCTTCATTAGGTTTTCCTGACTCTTTTTAATGTCAGTTTTCGATACTTTTTTCAATTGCTTATTGATATCGTCTAATTTTTTCTTAGCCCTTACCCCCATATTATCAGTAATATAGCTCGAAAGATCTTCACCGGCTCCCTTTAAAGCCTTGGCAATTTCTTCAGACTCAACTTCCTTCAGGAAATTTTTCAGGCGGGTTTTACTCATATCCTGCAAATCTTCAAAACGCAGCTCCTGAGCAGCCTTAAGTTGTTTTTTTGCTTCAACCCGGGCCTTTTGCGCCTTTTGAGAAACTTCTTTTGCGCCTTCTTGCAGGCTATGCTTTACATTTTTCCCAACTTCTTTGATAATCTCCTTTTGTTTTTCCGCCAAATCCTGCATGATTTCTAAAGGATTTAAACCCCTCTTTTTAGCATCTTCATTCACCCTAATGGTAAAATCAGAAAGGATATTCATATAGTTGATATAGGCTTCATAAGGGCTTTGATAGGGGTTAAAATACTTATGTACATCTCCATCAGAGAACCATTTTGTACACATATAGTAAAAATGATCGCTCGTTTGCAGATAATTCCAATCCCTGATTAATTGCTGATCCTCAGTACCATCAATCACTTTCTTTAGGGCATATAGATTATCAAAAGCATCATCCTGAAGATCATTTCCCAGCCAAGCTGTTAAATCACGTTCTTCATCTGCCCAAGAGATCGCATAAGGCACATGAATCGCACTAACCGGCTGCAGTTCAGTAGCAAGATCACGAGGGTTTTTGAAGCTAAAATCACTGTCTTTATAAACTGCTGCAGGTAAAGCCTTCAGGAAATCGAAAATACCTGTTTCTGCCCATTGGTGTTCACCGAATGTTTCATAGTCGGCAAAAATATTCACGACCTGTTCCTCTTTATTGATATTATTTAACCAGCTCACAAATTTATCGGCAGTAACGGGCCATTCTCCCCAAGATTGCTGAGAGAAACGGAAAGAGATATCATCGCTCAGGGTAAAATTCCGAAGCAATAATTTCAATCGGGGATTTATAGCATTACAATACATATAATTGGGGCTTTTCCAACCCAGCACATGTTTTGCACCTTCGGTAAGCATCAAATCGTAACCCATATCAGCAACCATGGCTCCAATATCATCCGAATAAATTAATTCTGTATTTCGGAAACTTGTAGGTTTTACACCAAACAATTCTTCAATTTTCATGCTATGAGCCTTCACTTGAGCTTTAAATTCTTCCGGAGATTTTAAAGAAGACAGTGAATGGGCGTATGTTTCCGCTAGGAACTCCACATTACCTGTTTTTGCCAACGCCTTAAAGCTATCAATCACTGCCGGAGCATATTGTTCCAGTTGCTGGAGTGCTATTCCCGAAATTGAATAGGACACTTTAAATGCCGCTCCATACTCTTTAATCAGATCGAGCATAATCTTATTGGCAGGCAAATAACTTTTTTCCGCTACACGACGGATAATATACCTATTTTGGTATTCATCATAATAATTATGGTCACGACCCATATCAAAGAAACGATATGTACGCAGCCTGAATGGCTGATGAACCTGAAAATACAAACAAATAGACCTCATAATCGAAACAATATTTAAACCTGACTAACTACTTTTTATTTTACTACTTGGGAATATATGACATTTATCTTTTCTGCGGCATTTTCCCATTTCAAGCTTTCCACTTCTTCTTTGCCGTGTTTGATAAATGTTTTTGAAAGTGCCTGATGATGCAACAAACCATAAATAGCATCTGCCATAGCATCCACATCCCAGAAATCTACTTTAAGTGCGTGTTGCAAGATTTCAGCCACCCCTGATTGTTTGGAAATAACAACAGGCACATTTGAGCGCATCGCTTCGAGGGGCACAATACCAAAAGGTTCTGATACCGATGGCATTACAAACACATCGCTCATTGCCAACATTCGATCGACACTTGCCCCGCGCAAGAAACCGGTAAAATGAAATTTATTACCAATACGCAATTCGGCTACACGCTTAATCATTTTATTGAGCAAATCACCCGATCCGGCCATAATAAAACGGACATTAGGGTCGCGGTCAAGGATTTTTTTTGCCGCCTCAACAAAATACTCAGGGCCTTTTTGGAAAGTGATTCGCCCGAGAAATGTTACAATCTTTTCATTAACAGCATGAGAGGTATCGCCTAAATCTCCTTTATCTACAGGTTCTACAGCATTATGCACGGTAACCACTTTCTCAGGAGCAATACCATAGTGTTTAATTACCGTATCGCGTGTAAGATTACTCACGGCAATCACCATATCGGCTGTCTGCATTCCTTCACGCTCAATATCATACACTTTCTGGTTTACGTTGCGGCCCGAACGATCAAATTCGGTAGCATGAATATGTGCTACCAGAGGCTTTCCACTCACTTTTTTTGCGGCTATGCCAGCAGGATAAGTAAGCCAGTCGTGTACATGAATTACATCATATTCTTTATCGGCAGCAATAGCAGAAGCGACCAAAGCATATCTGGAGACTTCCTCGTATAGGTCTTTGCCATATTTACCGCTAAAGACATATTTTTTCGATAACACGGTTTGCTCCTCTTCCTGAGTGTCCAATTCTTCCATAGTGGAGCGGCGTTCGTATTCTTCCGGGCTTACGTATGGAATAATTGTAGAGCCAATTTCCATATATTCGATGCGTTTCCAATATTCTTGAAAGAGACTATTTTTATAGTCCACTTCAATTCCACTGGCATTTACAATACGCACAGCCCTTTCATCTTCATCGCCAAAGGCTCGGGGCACTACAAAAATAATTTCCGTACCATGTTTACTTAAGCCTTTTGTAAGACCATAACATGCAGTACCTAAACCTCCTGAAATATGCGGCGGAAACTCCCAACCAAACATTAATACTTTCATTTTGCGTTCCTCCGTTTATTCGTCATATGAATCAATAATATCCTTCATTCTGATCAGTGCTGCCACACTCCAAGCCTGAGATATTGCGCCACCGGGTTTATGAGGTGGATCTCCATCATACACTTCGGAAATACTTGCAATACCGTGGGTTTCCATGCATGGCTCAAAGCCTTCATAAACATTCTTGATGAATGAAATACCTCCTTTACCATGAATTTTTAAATAGGCATCAGCAAAATGGGCAATAAGCCACGGGAATACGATTCCATTATGATACGCCCTGTCTCGTGTATCTTGGTTTCCGAAGTACACACTTTTATAATTCGGATTTTTAGGGGATAAAGTCCGAAGTCCGAACTGAGTAAGCAATTCCTTTTTCACTTTACTAACGACGGCTTTGCGGCGCTCTTCACTAAGGGCACTATAAGGCAATGAAGCGGCAATAATTTGGTTTGGACGCACACTCCAATCCTTATCATCTCCATCAACAACATCTGCCAAATATCCTCTATCGTCCTCCCAAAAAGTATCATTAAAACTTTGTGTTCCTTGATCGAGAATTGATTGCCAAGCCTCAGGGAACTCATTATCACCATTTATTTTTGCCTGATTGATTGCAAAATCCACAGCATTCAGCCATAAAGCATTTACTTCTACCGGCATACCGGTTCGAGGAGTTAATGGTTTTCCATGGATAACAGCATCCATCCAGGTTAAGGCAACGCCATTTTCACCGGCATAAATCAAGCCATTATCCGTTAAATGGATATTATATAATGTGCCCTGTTTAAAGCCTTGTAGGATTTGCTTCATTTTCTTCCCATACTTAGCCCAAACATTTGCATTCGGATAATAATGGATGTATTGCTGCAAAGCCCAGAACAACCAGAGAGGAGCATCAACAGAATTATAGACAGGTTTTTTACTGCCGGTAATTCCGGGAAATAAGGCTCCATTTAAGCTAAGCATCATCGTATCAATTACTTGCAAAAAGAGCTTTTCTTCACCACGTGCCAAAGTAATACCGGGCAATGCAATAAATGTATCTCTACTCCAATGGCCAAAATACGGGAAACCGGCAATAATTTCAGTTTTATCATCCCTTTTCACAATAAATTGCTCTGCAGCATTGGTAAGACAATTGATAAAATTTGTTCGTGGTGTACGACGTTTCGTTTGGGCGGTAAATGCAGCCTTTAAGCCGGAGCTTTTGGCTTCTTTTGTTCCGGCAGAAAAAACAATACTTTCTCCTTTTTTTATTTCTGCTTCAAAGAAACCGGGCACCATCAAATCCTCATTACTTTCGTATCCACGGTCTTTTTCTTTTTGATATTCAATATTAAAATACCAATCGGGCACATGGACATAATCGACTTTCTTGTTAAACTGCATAAAAAGAGGAGAATAGCCTTTATAAAGTTGCATTCTGATTCCTTTATCACAGCTTTCATAATTTGTATTTGCCTGATTGTTGGCATGAGTTAAGAAATGCACATTTCTGAAGGCAAGAAAAGGTTTGAACCTGAGCTTGGTGGCACTGTGGGCATCAACAAGGGTATAACGAATCAAAACCCTATCTTCTTTATCGAGTAAGATGAGCTCCTTTGTAAGCACAACTCCCCCAACCCTATAGGTTGCAGTAGGAATCGGTTCCAAGGTATATTCGCGCAGATATTTATGACCCCTTGGGTTATAAGCATCACCTTGATATTTATGTAGGCCGAGGTTAAATTCTGCTTCATGTTGGATAATGGTTTCATCGAAAGAACTAAGCAGAACATGCGGATCATTATCAATAACCGGCTGTGGGACAACCAAAAGCCCATGATACTTCCTTGTATTACACCCCACTATCGTTGTGGAAGCAAAAGCACCTGCCCTGTTTGAACGCAGAATCTCCCTATGCAGGGAATACTCAAGGTTTATTAACTTCTCTTTATTAAATTCTATATAACCCATACTTTATAATATTTTACAAACCGTACAAAAACCTAAAACCCGACAAATGTACGCATACTAGCTTACATAAATACCCGCAAAAAACACTTAACAAAAAATTAATCTAAGCAAATAATACAGCATCAAGACATTGATAAACAAATATTTAAATCCAAAAAAATCATTAAAGCATTTCAATAAACATCTTTAAAAAATTTGTTTGACGCATAAAAAAAAACAGTAATCTTCAATAACCATGCAAAAGGATAATGGTTCACGCCAATATTTGCAAGCTTTTTAGGAGCAATTGTGTTATCTTTTTCACATTTGCCTCAAAAATCTCCATCACTGCCTCCCAACTTACAGGCTCCTCATCATCTTTCCAAGAATCATAATCAGTACTTAAAGCAACAGCAGCATAAGGAATATTCATCTCATTGGCGAGGATGCATTCCGGCGCTGTGGTCATATTAATAACATCGGCACCAAACATCCTGAACATTTTGGATTCGACACGTGTTGAAAATCGTGGCCCTTCAATACTAATCACTGTTCCGGTTTGATGCAGTTTAATTCCTAATTCTTTAGAGGCATCAATAAAGACCTTTCTAAGTTCTTCAGAAAAAGGGTCGGCCATTGGTGTATGGTTCATCACTTGCGGTAAAAAATCATCGAAAAAAGTTAACCTTCGATTTTTTGTCCAATCAATAAACTGATCCAATACAACAAGATCGCCACGACCAATTTTTTCTTGCAAGCTGCCACAGGCAGTTGTAGCAAGAATCTGTGTACATCCCATCTCACGCAAAGCCCAGATATTAGCCCTGTTATTAATCCCCGTTGGGGTAATCATATGTTTTCTACCATGGCGTGATAAAATTATCGTTTCAAGTCCATGAAACTTCCCTTCAAAAAAACTGGAGCTTGGTAATCCATAGGGTGTGTTCATATGTCGTTCTGTAAGTTCTTCGAGCACATTTAAATTTTCGAGTCCCGAACCACCTATAATTCCTATCTTTGGCATAGAATGTCTCTTATTTTTCAGGCTAAAATACAACAAGAAATTATAAAAACAAAACATGGATATTATTGTTCAGCTATTGCATTATGAAATTCTTAACGATATTTGTTCTACTTAACGAAAACAAAACATGGACATTAACTACTTAAATGAGGATATTCTTAGTGGATTTTTGGGCAAAGCCGGTATTTTTATAGCATTTTTCGCTGCAGCACTTTCAACAATGGCCTTTGTTCAGGCTACTGAAAAGAAAGCAAAAGACCAATTGCGATTAAACCGAATTGGTGTTGTGAGTTTTTGGGTTCATTTTGCTGCCATTTCATTCAGTGTACTCATGCTTTTTCTACTCATAATCAGGCATCGTTTTGAATATGCCTATGTATGGCAATATTCCGGCACCGAGCTTCCCCTCCGCTACATTATCAGTTGTTTTTGGGCAGGACAGGAAGGCAGTTTTTTAATTTGGACTTTTTTACAAGCCCTTCTTGGTGTCATTCTTATTAAAAAATCAGCCAGTTGGAAACCCTATGTTATGAGCATTATGGCTGTTTCACAGGTCTTTCTCTCCTCGGCATTGCTTGGCATAAAACTCGGAGCCATACAATTAGGATCCAGCCCGTTTGAACTACTGCGCAATACGGTTAGCGATATTTCTAATACCATATTTACACAAGCCGATTATCTTTCCGGCATTACCAATGGCAACGGACTTAATCCATTATTAGAAAACATCTGGATGACAACTCATCCGCCAATTTTATTTTTAGGATATGCCTCGGTACTGATTCCGGCGGCCTTTGCCATTGCAGGTTTATGGCGCGGAAAATGGCAGGAATGGATCAAACCAGCTATGCCTTGGATGCTTTTCAGTGTGCTCGTTTTAGGTATTGGCATTTTGCTGGGAGGAATGTGGGCTTATGTTTCACTAACATTCGGTGGGTTTTGGGCTTGGGATCCGGTTGAGAATGCCTCTTTGGTTCCCTGGATGATACTCGTGGCAGCGCTGCATTTCAGCCTAATCGCAAAAAAACAAAACCATGCACTTTTGTTGACCTATTTATTCAGCACACTGGCCTATTTCTTTGTTCTTTATGCAAGTTTTCTCACGCGAAGCGGAATTCTTGGCGAAACATCCGTGCATAGTTTTGGCAATGACGGCATGGTTACGCAATTAGTAATCTATATGCTGTTCTTTTTAATCCTCCCATTGATACTGCTTATTCGAAAGCACAAAAATCTGAATATCAACATAAAGGACAGCCTTTTCAGCAAAGAATTCTTTATTTTCTTAGGCGGTATTATCATGATCTTAGCTGCCTTTCAGATCATTTTTGTTACATCCGTGCCGGTTTGGAATACGCTTTTTGGTCTGAATATTTCTCCACCCAATAACCCGGTGGCCTATTATAATAAATGGCAGCTGCCTTATGCCCTGCTTTTTGCAGCACTCATCGGTTTTGCATATTTTCTGCGTTATTTCAAAAACGAAAGTGGCGCATTTGTTAAAAAAGCCTCAATAGGGCTTCTTTTAGCGGTAGGAGCCACATTACTCACTGCAGCATTTATTCCGCTGAGAGAGACCTCATTTGTATTTTTTCTGATTGCCCTGTTTTTCGCAATCATTGGATCGATCTATTATCTGATCACTAATGGCATTAAAAAACCTACTCTTGGGGCAGCAGTATCGCATATTGGTTTTGCACTCTTTCTTATTGGTGTTGTGCTCACATTCAGTAATACCCGCACAATTTCCAAAAACACTTCAAGCTATGATTTAGGCAATTCACAAAGTAACCAGGAACAACTTGTGTTGATGCGCGGTGACACACTGCATATGGCGGAATACCTAATCAGTTATTCAGACAGGGAAACTAAAGGCAAAGAACATTTTTATACGATTGATTTTTTAAAAGAAAATGAGGGTAAGATTGAAAAAGAATTCAGTGTTCACCCATCTGTAAACAGAAACGATCGCTTTGGGGATGTTTATAACCCTGCAACTAAGCACCTACTAACTAGAGACATATACACATTCATCACTTATGCAGAATTTAATCCTGAAGGCTATAAACAACTTAAAAAGTGGGAAGCAAACCCCGGAGACACCATCCTCTTCGGGCCAAACCGCATCCTGATTGATAGTGTCCAAACTCCTGTAATAAAAAATGATACTGCGAATCTAAATGACTTGGAACTGCATGCATGGTTTCGATTAGAACTTCCCGGCAAGGAGCATTATGCAACAACAAGCAGCTATATTGTTAAAAATTTACAAACCAATACTTTAGGTGGAGAAATTGACGAACTTGGGATAAAAATAAGCTTCGACGGCATCAGTCCGTCCGGTGACGCAATGATTATTGGCCTTTATGAGAAAAACAATGATTATATTGTCCTCAAAGCCACAATCAACCCTTATATTAATATTATGTGGTTGGGCGTGCTTATCATGGCTTTTGGCCTGATTTTGGCATGGGTGGCAAGAAAAAAAACAGGGCGAGCCAATGATATGGATCAAATACCAGAACAAAAATAAAGCACACTCACGAAATACAGACTTATGAAAATGCTCAAACCAATTATTCTGCTGATGTTTCTTTTCGCCCTGCAATGGCAAACCAAAGCAGGAAATACGATTGATGCGGAAGATATCCTGGAAGACATCAGGGATGGCAAAACAATTTTTATCCACGACAAAACAATTGAAGGCGTATTGGATTTCAGCAAAGTACTGCCAGAAGCAACTGATATTGGGAAATTTACGAATTATATTGAGGTTCCAATATGCTTTATCGGTTGCCATTTTCAAAATGATGTGCGTGCTTTCTCTGTAAAGGAGCGCATAGCCTACTCCACTGTCTTTATGAAAGATGTGAGTTTTCAGGAATGCAGTTTTGATTCTGCTTTTTTATTCCGGGAAACTGTTTTCAGGGGTAACCTGATGCTCACAGCCTCTCTTTTTACAGGCGAATTTAGTCTTGAAGGTGCAGATATTTACGGTGGGGAAAGCCGTTTTAACGAATGTGAATTTAATGCTTTTAGTAAATTCCAAAGAGCAAATTTTAGAGGAAATGTCGACTTTTTTAAAGCTGTTTTTGCTGCTCAATGCAGCTTTCAAAATGCTAGATTTTATCGTGAGTTACGGTTTAATGTGTGTACTTTCCATGAAAATACAGATATGAGCCTTTTAAAATGCTTTGATTTTTATGCTAATTATTCTATCTTTATGGGCAAAATCCTATTGAATGACGTCATTGTCCAAAACAGGATGGAGTTTTTAAATACCAAGTTTAACAAAAATGCAAATCTGAAAAATATGCTGGTTCACGGAAAATCACTGTTCAGCGATGTTCAGCTTTCTGAAGAAATTAACCTACAAGGCTCCAGTTTTCATTCAGGGAATCCCGATGACAGCAGCTTTATTCTTTTTAATGATGATGCTAAAATCCTGAGGGATACTACGAAAATTGGAGGTATGCTTCATTAGGTCAAGATTTTTTAGCAGTTTAAATAAAAATCGACAACGAAAAATATACACAAACAGAAGTATCAACAAAACTTATGATTATGAAAAAGACCAGAAACCTCATTACTCTCTCAGCCCTGATATTGATCAGCATATCGCTCATTTTCAGTGGCTGTACCAAAGAAGATGTAGAAGAATTTTTTGATGATAATATTACTGATGTCTTTTTAGGGTGGCTAGCCGGCGACGAAAACCTCGATGAAATAGAATCAGATATTGATCTTGGCGGCGACACAGAATTTCCAGAAATGGTCAACCTCACCCCCGAATTCCCTCCCATTGGGGATCAAGGGCAATATGGCACTTGTGTAGCATGGGCGGTTGGTTATAATCTAAAAACAGCCATTAATGGTATGGATCACAACCTGAGCCCCTCTCAGTTGAGTCAGGCATCTTATCAATATAGCCCCAAAGACTTATTTTGGTCTATCCCGAGTGATGCAAAAGGCGCCGACTGCAATGGCACAGGTTTCGAACCTGCCCTCGATGTAATCCAATCAAGGGGAATTGCCACTCTTGCAACAGTCCCCTATGATGGCTTGGGCAATTGTACTTCATCACCTCAATCAAGCTGGACACAGGAGGCCGGAGACCATAAAATTGAGAATTACCGCAAAATTGACATCGACTATCTTACACTGAAATCTTATCTCGCAAAAGGGCGGCCAATTGCTATTGGAGCAAAACTTGGCGATAATTTTATGAGCTGGAATTCCGAAGCAGTAATCTCATCAGATTCTTACAATTATAATGGGCAACACGCATACCATGCAATGGTTTTGGCTGGTTATGACAACAGCAAAGGACTGAATGGCGCCTTCCGTGTGATTAATTCCTGGAGCCCAAATTGGGGAGATCAAGGCTATATCTGGGTAGATTATAATTTCTTCGTCAGTGAGTTTTGTTTTGCCGCTTTTGTCGCAACCAATAAAAAAGAAGAAGGCTACGATCCCGGTAATGAAATCCAAAACAACGCCAAAGATCTGGTTGGCTGGGAATTAAACGATTTCGATAATCCTGATTATGTTGAACCACAAGTTCGAAGCATTACCTATAATGTCTATAATGTTGGCGATGAAACAATTCAGGCATCTGAAGACTGGAACATCCTTTATGTGTATTATAATGCCTATGATGCAGAAGATTACGGAATACTTGTTTATGATTACTATAGTGATGATTATGGAAGTTATGGCGAGGATGGAGAGCTTACCGAGGATATGGGACCGATTTACGGCGAAGCCAATTGGTGGAATCATATTAATGTTCCCGGCGGACAATCCGTGGCAGAAGCTTTATATAATGACCCCGAAGCAAGTTTCTCATGGGTTTATGTTATGCCAAATATTACCGGCAGCTATTATCTAGTTTTAATTGCCGATGGTTTTGATAATATCAAAGAATATGATGAAGCAAATAATTTCTTCTATTTCACTGGCGAAAATGGTGATCCAATTTCAATAGAAGAAGGAATTATTCAGGGTGATTTAGCACAAAAAACCAGTAACTATCTAAAAAGTAGTCAAATGAACCAGAGACCCGGAAAACATGCTGCATCACCATCCGCAACAGCGAAAAGGCCTCAAAATATGAACACCTATAGCACTGATGAAATCAGGGAAATGCTTAATTACCATATACAAAGCGGGGAGCTGCGCAAAAAAGTTGAAGCACATAAAATGAAATCAACACAGCTTTCTATTCCTATGAAAAAAGCTGCAAAATAATTCAAAATAGTAGTTTTACTATGAAGCCGAACTTTTCCTGAAAAATCAGGAAGGGTTCGGCTTCTTTTTTACAGGATCTCACCTATAATTGAATGAAACAACAAAAGCATAATTCCCCTGATTTTGTTAATTTCGTCTCAAAATTAGTGTACTTATGATTTGCTACCCGCTTTGTAAAATTAATATAGGCCTGAACATACTCAATAAGCGATGTGATGGATACCATAATATCGAAAGTATTATGGTTCCCGTGCCCCTAAGGGATATTTTGGAAATAATTCCGGCTAATAATGAGCAAAATCAATGCACGACATCCGGGTTTCCCATACCCGGGAATAACGCTAATAATCTGGTTATAAAAGCACTGGAATTGATGCAAGGGCTTTATGAAATTCCTGAGGTGCATATCCATTTACATAAACGAATCCCTATGGGTGCCGGATTGGGTGGTGGATCTTCTGATGCTGCTTTTACGCTGATGACATTAAATAATCTGTTTGGCCTAAATCTTAAATTTGAAGCGCTTGAGAAGCTTGCAGCTCAAATCGGTTCTGATTGTGCATTTTTTATCAAAGCACAGTCTGCCCTAGCTTCAGGGAGAGGTGAAATTTTAGAAGCTATCGACAATCAAACCGATGGCTTATATATCCAAATCATTAAACCGGACATACACATTAGCACAGCAGACGCCTATGCCGGTGTACTGCCTCTAGAACGGAAGCAAACTTTGAAAGAGCATTGGAATTCAAAATATGAAAATTGGCAGGAGAATTTTACCAATGATTTTGAGCATGCTGTATTTAAAAAGCATCTCGAACTAAAAACCATCAAAGAAACATTTTATAAAGAAGGCGCTATTTATTCCTCGATGAGTGGCAGTGGTTCAGCTATTTACGGCCTTTTTCAAAACACTCCCCCTCCCCTTCCCGGAAGTTACCCATTTGAATGGGAAGGTCGGTTAAAATAAAATTGGAAAAATATTCCAACCCTTTCCTATAGTCGGTGTCATAAAGAAAAGTCATCACACATTGCTGTTAAAAAACGAAGCATATCTTGTTCGAAAAAGCCTGAAAGGGAATCAACGCGCACAGCGTATGCTTTTCGATGCACATATTCATCAGGTGTACAACAGCATTTTCAGGATTGTTGGCTCGCAAGATGAAGCCCAGGATCTAAGCCAGGAAACTTTTATAACGGCCTTTGAAAAACTGGACCAACTCAACAACAATAATTTTGGCGCATGGATTCGACGTATTGCCATCAATAAAAGCCTGAACAGCATGAGGAATAAAAAAAACCTGCTTGCTCTTGATGAGCAAATCCTCCAGATGAGTGAAACCACAGATGTTGTAATCGAAGAGCCTGTGGAAACGGAAAAAATTATGGAAGCGATTGAGGCATTGCCCAATGGAGCTCGATTGGTTTTCACCTTATATGTTCTTGAGGAGCTAAAGCATCACGAAATTGCAGAAGAATTGGGAATCAGTATTTCAACATCAAAAAGTCAATTATCCAGAGCACGCAGCATCCTTAAAAAAACCTTAGAACAAGAGTATGCATATTGAAGAATACATAAAAAATAAACGAGATGCTTTTGACAGTCACCGTCCTGATAAGGAAAAAATCTGGAAAGGCATTCAGACCAAGAGGAAAAGCCAGAAACAATCCGGTTCTTTTTTATGGAAAGCTGCCGCTGTTTTCTTCCTGATAACAAGTCTGGCATTAGCATTTGGCTTATGGCAGCATCAACAAAAAAACGAATATCTGCTTGCGCATATTTCTCCCGCATTGCTGAAACAGGAAAAATCCTATATCCACAACATCAGTATAAAATACCTTGAAGCAGAGAGTTTTGCACAAAAAAGCAGCATTAATTTCGCACCGTATCAAAAAGAACTCGACGAGATTGATCTTGAATACAAAGACTACATCAGTGATTTAGGCCAAAACTGCTGTAACGAAGAATTGGTTCAGATTTTAATGGATTATTATGAGAAAAAAATTCGATTATTGAACCGTATTTTATTTGAAATCCAAAAACAAAACGAATATGAAAAACAGGAACAAGCAATTGAAGCATAGCATGATACTTATTGCCCTACTCTTTTCGGGGCTCGTATGGGGACAGGAAAGCAAAACCATTATCCGCATTACAGAATGTACAGGCATTGAAAAGTTGTTGATCAATAATAAACACAGCAAAATGGAAATTATTTGCTGGGATAAAAATGAGGTAAAAGTAGAATCCATCGCACGCATTGTTGGCAAAACGGAGGAAGATGAAGCATTAGTTATTAGGGCAATAAAAGACTGCAGCCCACAAATAAATGGAAATGAACTATCGCTCGATCTGGTTTTTTGGAGCAGCTGGAACCAAAACAACCGCAAAATTAAGATGGAACTCAATAATGGAAAGGATGTACGCCTGAGCGAATTAAAGGTGAATCACATTATTTATATACCCAAAAAAATGAGCCTAAAAATACATAATTCTTATTCTGAAGTGCAGCTTCCGGATATTGATGGTGATTTGATTACTAAAGCCCACAGCAGCAAAATCTTTGGCGGTGAAGTTTCAGGTAGATGTTCGATGGATAATAAATACTGCAAAATCGAGCTTGGCAATATAGGGGCAGCACAAATGAAACTATACGATTGCACACTATCATTTGACAATTGCAATGGTGACATTGGTTTTGACTCCAAATATTCAGAAATTGAAGGCCAATCAGCAAAAAACACAGAAATAAAAAGCTATGATGACGATTTCAGCATCAATAAATTAGAAAATATCAGGGCGGAAATGAAGTATAGCGAAATGAAAGGCGATGAATGCGGGAACATCAGTATGGACCTCTACGATTGCGACCTGAAATTCAGCAAATCGAACAATATTGAAATTTCATCGAAATATAGTTCGTTCCGATTTGCCTATTGCTCCGCTGTTATTTTTGAGAGCAGCTTTGACGATACTTTTATTTCGGGCGAAAGTGAATCTTTAAATGTAAACGACAAATATAGCGAATGGAATATAGAGCGCCTGAATCACAGCCTGAAAGCAGAGAGTTACTCCTCTTCATTTGATATTGACTATATGCCGGCTGATTTTAGCTCTATTGAAATAGAAGCAAAATACGGCTCTGCAAATATTGATTTCCCTGAAAATGCATCCTATAATTTAATCGCAGAAATGCAATATGGCAGCTTGGATTATCCGGAAGAGGAATTTATCAGCAATCATATCGAAAAATCATCATCAAGCAAAAAGATTAAAACAAATGGAAAAAACTGTGGAGAAAATTGCCCCAAAATCATCATAGACACTTATAGTATGAATATTCGGCTGAGGCACATTAAATAGTGTTTGTCCATAATGTCCGATCTCAGCGTTATTCTAGTATTGAAACCAAGTCATTTACCAATGTAAACTCCTTGTTTTCAATCCCGCGAATGCCTCGACCTCGAACATTCTGAATCAAACACTTGACTTTATGGACAGAAACTAAATAGTTTCTGTCTATAAAATTTACCATCAGAGATCATTCAAAAATGATGAGTAAAACACAGTAATTTAAGTATAAGCTTTAGGAGATTACTCAACACAAAAAAGGCCTCAAATTTGAGGCCTTTTTTGTGTTTTTATATTTTAGTAATAAAGGTATCGTTTAATCTTTTTTGTCGCAGTTTTTTGAAATGGCGACGGATAGGCCTCAAGCATCTGGATTCGCGAAAATTTATTCACCCTGCTATTCACATAGAGTTGCAGTTCTTGAGCAAGTTCATCAATAGCCTCATCCACTTTTTGGGTACATCCTTCCATTTTTTCATCCCATTTACTGGCTAGGTCATCACGCATTGATTTAAACTTTTGCTCGAGTTCATCCCGATCGAAATGCACCAAAGCGACAAGTTTGCCTTTTTTCTCGATCACAACCGATTCAACCACGTGCTTAAAATTATTGATAAGCGATTCTATTTCTTCAGGATAGATGTTTTCGCCATTGGCACCAACAATCATATTTTTCAGACGGCCTTTATGGCTTAGCCATCCATTTTTATCGAATACACCAAGATCACCGGTTTTAAACCATCCATCCTCTGTGAGTACTTCACGGGTTTTTGCTTCATTTTTGTAATAGCCCAGCATCACATTAGGCCCTTTAGCCCAAACCTCTCCTTCTCCGGTTTTTGGATCAGGATTATTTATTTTTAACTCACAATCAATTACTTTAGGGCCAATTGCCTGTAGTTTTGTTTGTGTAGGATTAGAACCGGCAATTAATGGAGCTGTTTCAGTTAAGCCATAACCAATTGCATAAGGAAATTTAGCATCGCGCAAAAACTGCTCTACTTGAGCGTCGAGTTTTGCACCTCCAATTCCAAAAAACTTCAAATTTCCACCAAATGTTTGATAAAGTTTTTTTCCGGCAATTTTATGGACTAATTTTCGAGTAAGCTTACTATTATATAAGGAGCGGGTTAAGGCTTTCTTTTTAATTTGTGGCAAGATACTGTTGCGGTATACCTTTTCTATAATCATCGGTACCGTAAGCATAATATCGGGTTTTACCTTTTTCATTGCAGGCAATAAAACACTTGCTGTTGGCGGTTTTCTCAGATAACTCACATTCGAGCCACTCATAATGGGAAGAATAAGCCCAATTGTATTTTCGTAAGTGTGCGATAGAGGCAATACGGAGAGAAAACGATCATGAGGCAAAATATCTTGCACAGCACCAGATTGAACGGCATTTACTAATACATTTTTCTGTGAAAGCATAACGCCTTTTGAATCTCCGGTTGTACCGGATGTATACAACAGCAAAGCCAATTCATTTTCCGATTGTGGGGTATAATAATTTGCATCAAGGGCCTTTTCGTCGTATGCAACCTCAGGGCCTTCAATAATGCTCAGGTCATTAATTCGAATAATGATTTCAGTTTTTGCTTTTTCAGCTTCTGATAATTTTGACAACAAACTATTCGAAACAAAAACCGCTTTAGCCTCTGAGTGCTCTAAAACATTGCTGAGCTCATGCGCATTAAAATCAGGTAAAACAGGAACAACTACAACACCCATACAATGAAGTGCAAAATAGGCAATAGCCCAATTGGGCATATTTTGGCTATAAATAACCACTTTATCCCCTTGTTTTACGCCAAGCTTATCAAGAAAGACCATGACTGAGGATATACGATCGCCCATTTCCGAATAGGTAATGAGTTCTTCATCCCAAAATCCTAGCGCTTTATGATCCGCAAATTTTTTCACTACATCCTGAATCAGGCTCGTGAAATTCAAATGATCGTATTTATACATATAGGTATATTAATAAGACAGATATAACTCTTCCGGCGGTGAAGATACGCATAAAATCCCAAAATACCATGATTTTCTTATTTAGAAACTATCAACATAAGCAAAAATAGCAATTTAAAAAACTGTTTTACAAGTATTTAAAAACAAGACACCAGTCCATCTACTTAAAAGTAATTTTAAAAAACACAGTGCATGAAGGATAAAACGGACAGTTTAAAAGAGTTCGGATTTGTATTATTTTGGCGCAATGCGAATCAGGAAAATAGCAAGCACACCAAACACAATATTAGGAATCCACACAGCCAATAATGGCGATAGATCACCAAAAGTGGCGAATACATTTGAGACTTGCATAAAAAGTATATACGAAAATGTTATGGCGATACCGAATCCCAGGTGCATCCCTATACCCCCACGAACTTTACGACTTGACAATGAAACACCGATCAATGTTAGGATAATAGCCGAAAACGGAAAAGCCATACGTTGATATTTCTCAATTTCAAAGGCTTTCACATTACCGGTTCCTTTCAATTTTTCCTTCTCGATAAAAGCCCTGATTTGCCAATAATCCATTATTTTGAGGTCTTCCATATCCACAGTCAATTCTTCGGGACGAAGCTGAAAGATAGTATCAAGATTTTTTCCTTTGATCAGCGACTCCTGCATACCGTCAATTGCTCTGATATAATAATTATCCAGCGTCCAACGTTCGGTTTCAGCATTCCATGAAATTTTATCTGCACCCATTTTTGACAGCAAAATACCACCATCAAACACTTCCCTGGAAAATTTATATCCCACATTTTCAATATTATTATAGCTCTCGACATAGGTAAACACCCCGGGTTCAGTTTGCATATGGATATTCCTGTCCCGATTAATCAAAGCGTCTTTTAGGTAAACCTTTTCAAACTCACGCCATCCCCTGTTTGTATGAGGGATTAAAAAATTAGCGAGAAAGAAAGAGATCAAGCCAATAAACATCGCGGACAAAACATAAGGCCGCAGTAACCTTTTAAAACTCACACCACTACTAAGAATAGCAATAATTTCTGTTCGCCCTGCCATTTTTGATGTAAAATAGATAACGGCAATAAAGGTAAACAGATAGCTAAAAAGGTTCATAAAATAGGGGATGAAATTCAGGTAGTAATCAAAAATAATGGCTGAAACGGGAGCACTATTTTCAACAAACTCATCCACTTTTTCAGAAATATCAAATACAATAACCACAACAATTAATAGGGAAATAGCATAAAAAAAAGTCCCTAGGAATTTCCCAATAATATAGCGGTCAATAATTTTCAGCATTTGTTTAGAGTCTTATAGCTAGTTTCTTAACCATGATGTTCTTCCAGGAAGCAAACGATCCATCAAGGATTTTATTTCTTGCTTCGCCTGCGAGCCATAAATAAAAGGCCAGATTATGCAAGCTGGCTATCATAGGGCCAAGCATTTCCCCTGCGGCAAACAGATGCCTTAGGTAGGCACGTGTATAAAATGAATCAACGAAGGATGGACCATTTGGATCAATTGGCGAAAAATCGTCACGCCATTTTTGGTTTTTAATATTTATGATCCCTTCACTTGTAAACAGCATTCCATTCCTACCATTTCGTGTTGGCATAACACAATCAAACATATCAACTCCAGAAGCAATGCCTTCGAGTATATTCACAGGTGTACCAACTCCCATAAGGTAGCGGGGTTTATCTTTGGGTAAGATTCCACAAACCAATTCCGTCATTTCATACATTACTTCGTGTGGTTCACCAACGGAGAGCCCTCCGATTGCATTTCCTTCAGCATTTTTTGCAGCAATATATTCGGCCGATTGTTTTCGCAAATCGCGATAGACACTTCCTTGAACAATTGGGAAAAGTGCTTGCTTATAACCATAATGACCTTCTGTTTTCTCAAATTGGCCAATGCAGCGATCTAACCAGCGATGTGTCATTGCCATCGATTTCGCAGCATAATCGTACTCACATGGATAGGGTGTACATTCATCAAAGGCCATCATAATATCGGCACCAATAACCCTCTGGATATCCATCACACGTTCCGGGGTAAACTCATGCCTTGAGCCATCAATATGAGATTGAAAAATGACCCCTTCTTCGCGCAATTTGCGTGTACCTGAAAGCGAATACACCTGATAACCACCACTATCGGTAAGAACTGGTTTATTCCAGCCATTAAATTTCTGAATTCCGCCTGCCTTTTCGATAATATCCAAACCGGGGCGCAAATAAAGATGGTACGTATTTCCGAGAATAATTTGCGCTTTTACATCCTCTTGGATATGAGGAATATGAACGGCTTTCACGCTACCGACTGTGCCCACAGGCATAAAAATAGGTGTTTTAATTTCTCCGTGATCCGTTTGAATAAGACCAGCCCTAGCTGAAGAATTCGGGTCTTTTTTTTGAAGTGTAAAATCCATAAATAAGCAATCATCAATCGCCGTTCACTATCAACAAACAGGCGTGTAAAACTATGCAAAGATAAAGCTTTCCCCCGTAGAAATAAGATTAACTTTGCCTGCATCATCAAACAATAGAAATGATTGCGGAAGATATTTTAAATCAACCTCTTATTTTTACGATCCTTATCGTTTTATCTATAGCCACTTTAGTCCAATTGGCCTATCATTGGATTATTTTTGGCAGATTAGCCTTCTATCGGCCAAAACAAAAGCAAAACCTTCCGCAAGAAATATCCGGGGTTTCAGTAGTAATTGCAGCAAAAAATGAATACAATAATTTAAAGCGCAACCTCCCCCTGATTTTAGAGCAGAATCATCCTGATTTTGAAGTCATTGTTGTTAATAATTATTCTGATGACGATTCTACTTTTCTACTAAAAATGCTCGCCGAAAAATATAAACACCTGCATATTGTCGAGATAAAAAAAAACCTGAATTTTTTTGACGGGAAAAAATTCCCATTGTCCATGGGCATTAAAACGGCACACAAAGAGCACCTTATTCTCACAGATGCCGATTGCCGCCCAACAAGCAAAGAATGGCTTCGGCTTATGGAGCAGCATTTTAGTGCAAAAACGGAGATTGTTTTAGGCTACGGCCCCTACGCACCAGCCAAAGGGGTTTTGAACCGATTGATCCGTTTTGAAACGATTACAGCCGCCATGCAGTATTTTTCACTGGCATTAATCGGGATGCCTTATATGGGTGTTGGAAGAAATCTGGCTTATAAAAAATCCCTGTTTTATAAGCAACATGGCTTTACATCGCACTATAATATTTCTTCGGGTGACGATGACTTATTCGTCAATAAAGTAGCCAATAAGCAAAATACACGCATCGAAATATCGCCGGAAAGCCATATGATATCTCCGGCAAAAATCCACTTTAGTCAATGGTGGCGGCAGAAAAAACGGCATTTCAGCACTTCAGGAAATTATAAAGGATTGCATAAATTTTTTCTTAGCCTCATGCCCCTAAGTTTAATCGCACATTATATTGCTGCCATCATTCTGATAATCATGCTTCCTGAATACTGGTATTTATTCTTATCCTTCATTGGATTACGACTGATTAGTTCTATTTTTATATTAAAAAAATGCATGTATCGGCTCAACGAAAAACATTTATTGTTAATTTCGCCTATATTAGAGCTTTTATTACTATTTCTGCACCCTATAGTGGCATTCAGTAATTTATTTAGCAAGCAGCGCAGATGGAATTAGAAGGCACGAAACATTTAACGGATAAAGCACTCAGGGATTATAAGCTGGTGCAGTTAGCACTTGGCAGTGGCGACCAGAATGCCTATGCTGAGCTAATGAAAAATTATCGTGACTCTCTCTATTTTATGCTGTTAAAAATGACAAATGATCCAATTGATGCTGATGATCTTACTATAGAAGCATTTGGGAAAGCCTTTAAAAATCTGCATCAATACACTCCAAAATATGCTTTTAGCACATGGCTTTTTAAAATCGCCACGAATAATTGTATTGATTTCATACGAAAGCGCAAGACCAACACAATTTCTATTGACCGAAGTTATGGCGAGCATGAAGATGGAAGTGCCCTTGCCCAAAACATCCCTTCTTTTGGGCCCGACCCGGAAGAAAGTATGATCGAAATGCAAAAAATAAAATTAATGCGTGAAGTTGTAGAACGCTTAAAGCCACACTATCGCACATTAATTGAGATGAGGTACTTTAAAGAGTATTCTTATGATGAAATCAGTCAGGAATTAGAACTCCCACTCGGAACGGTCAAAGCACAACTTTTCAGGGCACGAGATTTTCTCCAGAATATCCTAAAAAATTCTAAAGAAAAAATCTAAACATAGCCTGCCTTTTTCATTATCCCTTAAAGATTTGTACTTTTGCGCTTGCAACATTTAACATCAATTTAATTCGTTAAAAATGAGCGTAACAGACTTCAAAAAAGCTGTTTTGCAAGGAATCCCCAACGAACTTCCCCCTGCAAAACAATGGGACAAATCTATTAATCATGCACCCAAGCGCAAAGAGATTCTTAACCACAAGGAAAAAGTACTCGCCGTCAAAAACGCATTACGATATTTTCCGGAAGAGCAACACGAAATCCTGGCCAAAGAGTTCTCTGAAGAACTGGAAAAATATGGTCGTATTTATATGTACCGTTTTCGTCCCGATTATCCTATATCTGCCAGAAGCATCGAAGATTTCCCACATAAGAGCAAACAAGCTGCTGCTATTATGCTTATGCTCAGCAATAACCTAGATGATGCTGTAGCCCAACACCCACACGAGCTAATCACCTATGGTGGAAATGGCGCAGTCTTTCAAAATTGGGCGCAATATCTATTAAGCATGCAATATCTTGCAGAAATGACTGATGAGCAAACTCTTGTTTTGTATTCTGGTCATCCGGCAGGATTATTCCCATCGCATAAAGACGCCCCACGTGTAGTGGTTACCAATGGAATGGTTATCCCAAACTATTCAAAACAAGATGATTGGGAGAAATTTAATGCTTTGGGCGTATCGCAATATGGTCAAATGACTGCAGGTTCTTTTATGTATATTGGTCCACAAGGCATTGTTCATGGAACTACAATTACCGTGCTTAATGCCGGAAGGATGATTGAAAAAAATAATGAAGGCATTGGCGGGAAACTGTTTGTTACATCAGGCCTCGGAGGGATGTCCGGTGCACAACCAAAAGCTGCTGTTATTGCGGGTGCCATTGGCGTGATTGCAGAAGTAAACCCAAAAGCAGCAAAAAAACGATACGAGCAAGGTTGGGTAAATGAGATTTTTGAAGACCTCGACCAATTGATGCAACGCATTCGTATAGCCAAAGAGAATAAAGAAGCGGTGAGTCTTGCCTATATTGGCAATATTGTAGACCTCTGGGAAAAATTCAATAGCGAAAACATTGTTGTGGATATGGGTTCTGACCAAACTAGCCTACATAATCCTTGGGCAGGCGGATATTATCCTGTAGGTTATTCTTTTGAAGAGTCGAATCGCTTAATGTCTGAGGATCCTGAAAAATTTAAAGAAGCCGTGCAGCAAACACTTAGAAAACATGTAGCTGCTATAAACGAGCAAACTGCCAAAGGAATGTATTTCTTTGATTACGGCAATGCCTTCCTTTTGGAATCGAGCCGTGCAGGCGCAGATATCCAGAAAGAAGACGGGAGCTTCCGTTATCCAAGTTATGTGCAGGACATTATGGGACCCATGTGCTTTGATTATGGATTTGGGCCATTCCGTTGGGTATGTGCTTCATCAGACCCTGCAGACTTACAACTAACCGATAAAATTGCAGGCGACATACTCGAAGAAATGGCGGCATCAGCCCCAATTGAAATAAAGCGTCAAATCGAAGATAATTTGCTTTGGATTCGCCAAGCGGAAAACAATAAGCTGGTTGTAGGCTCACAGGCACGGATTCTTTATGCCGATGCCGAAGGACGTATTCGCATTGCCGAGGCATTCAACAAAGCGATTGCTGATGGCAAACTAAAAGGACCTGTTGTGCTTGGGCGCGATCATCACGACGTAAGTGGAACAGATTCCCCATACAGGGAAACCTCCAATATTTACGATGGCAGTAGCTTTACAGCAGATATGGCCATACAAAATGTGATCGGCGATGCATTTCGCGGTGCCACATGGGTTTCTATCCACAATGGCGGCGGCGTAGGCTGGGGCGAAGTAATTAATGGTGGTTTCGGGATGGTTCTTGATGGCAGTGCTGATGCAGAACGCCGTTTGAAATCAATGCTTTTCTGGGATGTAAACAACGGTATAAACCGCAGAAGCTGGGCCAGAAACGAAGGCGCTATTTATGCAATTAAAAAGGCAATGGCTCGCGAACCTCGTTTAAAAATAAGCCTACCCAATATTGCTGATGATACGCTTATCGAAAAATTCATCAAATAAATTTGACCATCAAAATTAAAAACCGGGAGTAATTACTTCCGGTTTTTTTATGCCAAAAAAAAGGGGGCCGGTAATATACTAGCCCCCTCGCGCGCAAAATATGATTGTCTATTTGACAATAATTCTTCTTGTAACAGATTCTTTATCAGACTTAATGTTCACGAAATACACACCTGATTCAAAATCAGACATATTTAGTTCGATCCTTCCTTCGAGGGATGTAAGAGGCATATGCATCACTTTCTGACCTATAGTATTAAAAACACTTACCTCAGAGCGGCTATCCATTGTATATTCCACAGTAAGTACTGTTTGAACAGGATTAGGATAAACCTCAAATGAATTATCTTTCACAGGATTTTCGATTCCCACAGAATTAGGCACATAAAGAGGCCATGTACTGGTATAGCCAAAATCTTTAATCATTGTAGCAATTGGAGTACCATCTCCGGCAGTAAGAGAGAAAAAGCCTAAAATACTTGGAGCTTTCAAAAGGCCATCGCCACCTGTATCATACATAACAAATGAATAACCAGTTAGTCCACGCTCTGCAGGAACTTCAATCTCGATTGAATAAAACTGATTGGCTTCATCATAAGGTCCACCTGATTGAACAACATCACCAAATTCGTCCAATAACTGCCATGAATTTTGTTCCGGAGTATCGTTTGTACGAAGTGTCAAAGTATACGGTCCTTCACTGACTTCTACAACATTAGAAAACTCTTGTGTAATCGTGTTTGATTCAGGATTTTGATCATCACCGCCATTGACTTGAGAAATAACAACAGTAAGGATATTATTTTCGAGAAGTGTAAACTCAATTGGATCAAGATAAAAGCTACCTGAGTTAAAAGAGGCCAAATCACCTGACCAATTCATAATCATATCCTCTCCGCCATTTACATTATAACGGATTTCAGCCGATGTAACATTTTGATTTCCAAGATTAATCATTTCGAGGCGTGGTTCCAAATAACCAATACTATTATTCTCAGGAACATTATTGAGTGCCATAATCGAAACATCGTTTTCAAATTCCGGAACAATATTCATTAAAGACAACTTATCTGCTTGCAGAATTTCTTTGGTAACTGCATCCTGAACAAAAACAATAGCTTCGCAATGCTCCACATTCCAGTTCATATCGCGTGTAAAAGTAAATCCCATTTCCTGTACATCACCTCCGGAGAAATCCACAACAGTACCTGCTGAACCATTTACCATCAGTCTTTGAACAAAGTTTAGGTGGGTCTGACCTTGCCATGCTTGTTGGATTTCCGATTCGGTAATAACACAAAAAACCTTTTTGGTATTGTCGTTCAGGTTTTCATCCTGAGTAATTGTTGCAGTAATGGAATAACCAAATCCGGCTACGCTGCCTTCCATACTGAGGTCGATATGCGTTTTCGTATCTATTCTCTGATTATACTTAGGAAGATATGAAGTATAAAGCGAATTATTGTGGTCCCCACCCTCTTTTTTTAACACACCATCAAAAATAGCAGTAGGATAACCACTAACACCATAATAACTAATACGATTTAACCCATTTGATGTTTCATATTCATCGCCGCCATGGTATTCTATTATGGCAACGCTCTTATCATTTTCAATAAGATCATCTGCACCCATAGCTGCACCAGGGCAATAGGTACACCATGTACCAGTAGCAATTTCTACCAAAACCATTTTCCTGTCGATATTCTGCGCATTGAGAACAAATCCAGCAGTTAGAGCAAATAAAACGAGTAATGTTCTTCTCATAATGTAAGTTTTTAAAAATAATTAAGTTCTTTTATTCTGGTTCAAAAAAATTTTTTTCTAATGATGAATCGATTTAGGCACAATCTTCGCATTCATTTGAACAAACTAACTACTAAAATCCAAGAAATACAAAAAGTTGCCCCAATCCTCCATCGAATTCATATTTAATGATGCAAATATAAATAAGTTATTGTTAATGAGCAGTTAAAAGCCGTTAAATTTTGTTAAGCGAAGATAAAATAGATTGAAGTGGGTGTAATATTCGAATGATTGTTCTATTTTTGTGCATTGTATAACACGATTTTTTAATTATTAACTAAATAGGAGATATGAAAAAATATGTACTTTTCACTTTTAGTATACTGATGTTCAGTTTACTATCATTTGGCCAAGATTTCTTGGTTGTTACATCCGAAGGCGAACCTATTGCAAACAACCATGTTTGTTTGAGCGGCGCACCGGATGCAGAACTTATTGCCGACTGTGCAATAAAAAACACCGGAACAGAAACAATCAACATTGGCATCAAAATGTATGTGCAAACAATTGCCGAAGGCTCCAATTTTCAGTTATGCTTTAGCGATGGCTGTTTACCTCCAGGAAGCTATGAAACAGACAAAACTGTAGATATTGCTGCAGGTGATATAGATAAAAGCTTCAGTTGCCATTACAATTACAATGATAATCTGGGATTAGCCAAAGCAATGTTCACATTCTTTAACACTGAAAACCCGGCAGATTCTATTGCTATTGTTTATGATTACACTGTTTCATACATTTCCATTTTAGATGAAGAAGGAAATATTGTTGAAGGTGGCAGCATGATTCTTTTCCCAATGCATCCCGATAGCGGCGAAGTTGAAGTAAAAATGCAAGTAAAAAACTTAGGTCTGGATACATTAAATATTATGTCGGCAAAAAATGTTCTTGTTGATCTAGAAAATACAACCAATGTTTTTTGCTGGGGCGCTTGCTTCCCACCAAATGTTGATACTTGCAACCAACCACTTAAAATTGCAGGAGGTGCTGTGAACGAAAATGATTTCTCTGCACATTTTAGCCCACAAGGCGTTGTTGGAGATGCATTGATTGAATATTTTTTCTACGATCAAATGAACCCACAAGACAAGATTAGCGTGCAAATCGCATTTATTTCACAGGATAATACAGGCATCGAAAACCTAAGTGAATATGTACGTATCAGCAATGCATATCCAAACCCTGCAAATCAGGCATTTCAAATTGATTACAGTTTTGACAAAAACTATAGCGAAGCAAGCCTTGAACTATATAATACACTGGGAGCCAGAGTAAATGCGATCAGCATTCACGATATGAGCGGCAAAGTTATTGTTGACACCAAGGACCTTGCTAATGGCGTATATTTCTACACCTTTAGGGTTGACCAACAAGTAATCAGCACCAAAAAACTGATTATTTCGAAATAAGAATTTATTATTTCCTTCGAACCGCCTTCTGTTTCTCAGTTGGCGGTTTTTTTATTGATGAAAAATTGTAATTTCGCGCCGCTTTAGAAAAGCGAATAAACCATTTTTTACAATTTCTTGATATTCAATATAATGAATGATATTTTTTCATTTGCCATACTCGCTTTTACATCATTTATCAGCTTGATCAACCCTTTAGGCATTATGCCGGTTTTTTTAACCATGACTTCTGATTTTGATGAAGCGACCAGACGAAAAACAGCGCGCAAAGCAGGCATAACTGCATTTCTCACTCTCATACTTTTTGCAATGGGTGGGCAATTGCTTTTTAGTTTCTTCAATATTTCGGTGAACAGCCTGCGTATTGTAGGAGGATTTATTTTCTTTTTTATGGGTATGGATATGCTTCAGGCGCGTTTATCAAAGGTGAAACTCCAAGAAGAAGAAGTAAAATCATATGTAAACGACATCAGCATTACACCTTTGGCAATCCCCATGATTTGTGGTCCGGGTGCTTTAACCAATGCCATTGTCCTTATGGAAGATGCGGATAGTCTTGCAAAAAAATTGGTGCTATTCGGCATCATCACCATCGTTATAGCGACCACCTATATAGTTCTACTGAGTTCAGGAAAAATAATAAAAGTACTAGGCGAAACAGGCAATAAAGTAATGCTGCGTCTTATGGGTTTGATTATTATGGTAATCGCCGTAGAATTTTTCTTTGCCGGATTAAAACCCTTTGTCTTGGATATTATCCAGGCAGCAAGAGTAGGCAATTAAACTTCTACTCCATTCCAAAAAATAAAACGGGCACTAAGCCATAGAACAGTAGCAAGAAAGAGCCAGAAAAACAAGGTTTTAATTCCTGTACGACAATAATTTTTTTTACTGATTAATTCTGCTCCAGCAGGAAAACGATTTATATAAGCTGGGACAAGCAATAGACCCAATATGATTCCATAAAGCCAAAATGCCGGTGGTGTTTTTGGGTAATTTAACAGAAGGATAAAGCCAAAACCACACAGCCAGGGGAACAACATCACCAGACTAAGAAATGCGCCACGGTTATGTTTTCGCAAGAATAGGCTACATGGGGAAGCCATATAAAAAAGTGAAGGTATTTTTCTACCCAAAAGCACCAAAATAATTCCAAAAAGAAAGAAAAATACCAAAACCTGCAAACTATATAAATTACTCATAAACATCCACTTAACAGCATAGACAAAGCCAGTGTTGGTTAATGCCCCCACATGATATGAGCCTAAAGAAAACAGTAATGAATGAATATAGAGCCAAACAAATAAAAGCCGAATAAAATTAAAACGGAAATAGCGGCGTATAAACATACTTCGAATGATTAGACCGGTCAATAATACCATTACTGGTCCAAACGAACTAATAACCATTATATTAACACCCGACCATGCGCCACTCGTTGTCTTTAATGAATAGATGGAGTAGGAATTAAAAAAGACCATGCTCAAATCATACAATTTTGCCCCCAATAAATTATAAAATTGTGCCAACCAAAATACAAGGAACATCGACAACAAAAATGCTGATAATGAATTAAAAGCGAAAGATGACAAACATTGCTCAGGGGTACATACTTTTTTTACGGGCAGGGATGATGTTCTTCCGGAATAGGATGAAGGTAAAGACCAAAAATATTTTTTTAAGAGCACTTCTGAATAAAATCCTTTAAAAAAACCGATCCAATCTATAAAAATGGAATCACGGTTTGTCGAGTTTCTTTCTTGCTTACGAAATCCTTTCCAAAACCACAGAAAAGGAATCAGCTTTTTTACACGAAACTTTTTCAGCCGTTTGATAAAAGAAGCAATTCTGATTTTCAAAGGCCTGTTTCGTCGCTTTTTTTGAATACTTTTTGTTTGATTCTTTTTCCTGTATTCAGCTTTAATCTTCCGATGCCTTTTTTTTCGAGCCTGCTCTTCTTTTTCCTGAATCCTTTGTCTTTTCAGGGATGCTCTTTCACGACGAAGCTTTGCTTTAATTTCCTTTCGCATGCTCTTATAAGGACAGTCAATATATAATCCAGCTTTTTACCACTGCAAGGTACGAATAAAACCAAAAAAACCGCCCAAAAAAAGCTTCGGGCGGTTTTTAAAAAATATTTGTGCTCTATAAGGAAAAAGCCTCTTTAATCTTATCGACATAATCAAGCTTTTCCCATCCAAAGAAAGTAACCGTTTTATAAAATCCTTCTTTACCATCTACTACTTTTTTCTCGGTATGCTCATCCTGATAGAAAACTTCAATCTCCTTATCAAAATAGTCGCGGCCAAAATGTCCGTAAGTAGCTGTTGGGGAAAAGATTGGATTGGTTAGCCCAAAGCGTTCCACAATCGCAAAAGGACGTAAATCTATAATTTCTTTTATTTTGGAAGCAATAACACCATCAGACAATATATTTCCATTATTATCTTTCAGATTGCAAGTACCATGTGTATCAACAAAAACGCTCATTGGTTCTGCAACACCAATAGCATAAGCCAACTGCACCATAACCTCATCGGCGAGGCCTGCAGCAACAAGGTTTTTCGCGATATGACGGGCAGCATAAGCAGCAGAGCGATCCACTTTCGAAGAATCTTTACCACTGAATGCGCCCCCACCATGGGATGCTTTTCCACCATAAGTATCAACAATAATCTTACGACCAGTCAAGCCTGTGTCGCCATGAGGACCACCGATAACAAATTTACCTGTAGGGTTCACATAGAGACGAAAATCTTCTTTAAACAAATCTGCAACAGCCTTTGGTAAAGTACTCTTTACCCGAGGGATGAGTATTTCCATAACATCTTTACGAATTGTATTTTGCATCTCTTCCTCCGTACTAAAATCATCGTGTTGGGTAGAAATAACAACCGCATCGATACGAACAGGATGGTGCTGATCATCGTACTCAATAGTTACCTGTGATTTAGAATCGGGACGAAGATATGTCATCAATTTGCCTTCGTGGCGGATATCAGCGAGTTCCTGCAATAAAATATGCGATAATTCAACAGGCATAGGCATCAAATTTTCCATATCGCGGGTAGCATAACCAAACATCATCCCTTGGTCGCCCGCACCCTGATCTTCTTTTTTCTGGCGTACAACACCTTGGTTAATATCGCCAGATTGCTCATGAATGGCAGAAATTACGCCACAGGATTGCGCATCGAACTGATATTCTGAACGCGTATAACCGATATCAGCAATTGTTTTGCGTGCAATTTTTTGCACATCCACATAACCATTCGTTTTAACTTCGCCACCCACAACAACAAGTCCTGTGGTTACAAAGGTTTCGCATGCAACTTTTGAGAAAGGATCTTGACGAAGGAATTCATCAAGCATAGCATCTGAAATCTGGTCAGCAACCTTATCAGGATGACCCTCAGAGACTGATTCAGAAGTAAATAAATAACCCATTTTATATTAATTTAAATTGTTAAACACAAAAATGGGAAGTTTGATTGGTTGTAAAAAAAACACTGGTTTAGCATTTTTTTTCGTGGTTGCAATCAATCAAATCTTTCCACGTGGCTGCAAAGGTAAAAAATTATTTAAACACTGTTTAAATAAGCAGTATAAAAAATATTGGATGCTTATTATGGTCAGGAAGTTAATTCATGAAAAACATCCTCAAGGCTTCTATTTTCTTGATGCATGCTCAAAACCTGAAGTTTATTTTCCACCACTTTTTCAAAAATCTCTCCGCGGATATCCTGTTTACCGGCAACCAAGACTTCGAAAGTAGCTTTATCCAAACGCTCAACAGATGTAACATCTTTGATTTTCAATAAAAAGTTCGGTTTTTCATCTTTATTGATTTCCACAATAATACGCATTTTCCCTTTAGAAAGCTCCGATAATCTGGAGGTTTTATCGTCCGCAACAATTCTCCCCTTATTGATAATAATAACACGGTCGCAAACTGCTTCCACTTCCTGCATAATATGGGTAGAAAGGATCACAGTTTTTTCTTTTCCAATTTCTTTAATGAGCTTGCGGATATCAACAAGTTGGTTTGGATCAAGGCCTGAAGTTGGTTCATCGAGGATAAGGATTTCCGGGTCATGAATCAAAGCTTGAGCAAGTCCAACGCGTTGCCTGTAGCCTTTTGAAAGTTCTGCAATTTTCTTGTGCGCTTCGGGAGAAAGCCCTGTTCGCTGTACGATTTCTTCAACTTTTTGCCGTATATCGCCTTTTAATTTATAGATACCGGCGATATGTTTCAAGTATTCGCGCACATACATTTCAAGGTATAAAGGGTTATTTTCCGGCAGATAGCCTACCCTTTTGCGTACTTCCAAAGAATCGTCAAAAATATCAAACCCGCAAACACGAACACTTCCTTCGGTTGGAGGGATAAAGCAGCTTATTATTTTCATCAATGTCGATTTACCGGCACCATTAGGACCAAGCAGACCTACAATTTCACCAGAACCTACCGTAAAAGAAGCCTGATCAACAGCCTTTTGGCTTCCATAAAGCTTACTAATATTTTTTACTTCAACACTCATACTCAAATTTTTAACAAAAATACGCAATGTACTTAAAGGGACAAAGGTGCTATTATATAATAAGGCTATTTACGGCCAAAATCTGCCGGGATTTCTCCCCAATACTCTGTTTGCCATTTTATAATCCTATTGCTGTAGGTATTGTTTTTCAACCAATTCTCGCCTCTGACAATCAAATCAAAAATTTCATCATTGCGCCCACTACGTTCTAATTTTGTGTTGACTTTTTTGGTACGCACCCACTTCATTGCTGTGATGGAGTCTGTATAAATAGGCATTGTATTATTATGTTTTTTCAGGAAAGCCAAGCCATGCACAATTGCTAGGAATTCACCAATATTCACTGTACCATCGGGCAAAGGCCCAAGGTGGAATAATTTTCTGCCGCTTTTGGTTTCAACTCCCTGATATTCCATTGCTCCAGGATTTCCGGAGCAGGCCGCATCAACACTTATGGTATTCCAATCGGGCATACCAATCCGCGCTTTATCAGCTTCCGTCATTACTTTTTTAGGAATATCTTTCCCAATAAAATCATATGGAGAGCTATTGTATGCTTTTTCTGCCATTTCCATGGATGGGAATGATTTATAAACAGCAGCTTCAAAACCCGTTATCTGTTTTTTACAAGCATCCCAAGTAGTATAAATCCCGGGTTCTAATCCTTTCCATACAACGTAGAACTTCTGTTTCTTAGCCATGAACTACCTTTTTTCTTCCTTTTTTAATTTGTGCAAGACTTATCCCAGCAATAGCAAGTAGAATACCTAAAATCTTGCGCGTATCAAATACTTCATCAACCATCCACCAGGCAAATACTGCTGTGAAAGCCGGTATAAAATTAGTAAATATCGCAGTTCTGCTTACGCCAATTTTTTTTGTGCAATAGGTATAAAACACAAAAGCCAAAGAGCTCCCAAAAATAGCCAGCCATACCAATGAACTGACAAGCTCAAAAGTAAAATGCAGATGAATCACTTTTTGCCATTCAAAAAGAAAAAACAATGGGAGGAATAAGAAAACACCGATAAAATTTTGCCAGGCGATTACTGCAAAGGGATTGTATTTTATAGCAAGTGGTTTTAATAGAATGGAATAGGCAATAGCAACAATTACAGCAAAACCCAGACTTAGAAGGCCAAAGTTGGTAGCTTCTGCGCTATAATCGGGTTTGATAATCATCAATAAAACCCCAAAAACCGAAACACTCAAGCCCAATACATTCATCCAGCTCAATTTTTCTGCATACACAAAATAAGCAGCTATCGGAGTAATAGCCGGGATGATTGCGATAAAAACAGCGCTCACTGTTGGGGATGAAAATTTCACACCATAACTTTCTCCGAGGAAATAAAGAAAAGGATTCAAAAATGCTGTCAACAAAATTAGCCCAACATCTTTTCTATCAGGTAGCATCCTGATTTTCAAGATCTTCATAAATGAAAACAAGAGGATTGAGCTAAGCAGCAAACGAAACAGTAAAATACTGACTGGTTCAAGGTATTTCAGGCAAATATCTGTCCATACAAATGTCAGCCCCCAAAAGAACATGGCAAGAATAATAGCAGAATATACCTTTATATTTTCCTGTTGACTAGCTTCTATTTTCTTCATTCAACAGTTTTGTATAATGCTTTAAACTCCTTAATATCAGAGCTATAATGATTATTGCAAAGAGAACATATGTCGAAACCCGATCCCAATCAATAGTATTGTTTACAAAATACATACGAAGCATATCGGCAAAGAAAAAGCCAAATACGGTGGCCAGAACACCAGAATATTCGCGGCGTAAAACAGTAATCATGCTAAATGGAATCGCTCCTTTGATAAAGGCAGAATGTTTGGGAATAAATGCAGGCACTTTTAAAGACCAATCAAGATATTTCTGGCCAAATTTTCGTTCCAAAAAGCGTTCTTCAGCAAACATAATCCGCTCATAATAAAGCCAAAATGCCAAAGAAACGATGATAACGAAATAAATATTGAAGGTAAACACAACAATCCCGATCCACATCAGGTAATTCCCCACATAAAGCGGATGGCGGATCATCGAATAAATTCCTGTTGTATTTAAGCTTTCAGCTACTTGTTTATCTCGATTTCTACCGGAGGTGCCGCGAGGAGTTGTTCCAATAGCCCAAGCCCGAACAAACTGCCCTAACACACTAATTGTTATGGCAAACACAGTAATAAACTCCTGCCATTGGGCATCAAGGCCACCAAAGCCAGTAAAATAAATCACAGGAATAGCCAATAAAAACAAAAGCACCGGGAATTGCCCCCGATATTTGAACAAAAAGTTTCCGCTTTTTTCAAATGAATGTAGTAATGCCATGAAGCTGATTTTAAGTGGCGCAAAAGTACGTTTTTTTTTGCAGCGAGAATAATCCATACTTCGGATGTATGCAGCAGAGAGAGAAACAGCTTTCTAAAAAACTCAAACAAAAAAAGGAGAACCGAAGCCCTCCTTTTTTGAGATTTTTTAGTGATTAAAACAAACCACCGTTTTGATAAATTTCGAGCTGAACATCGGAGAACTTCTCCCCTTGCACACTTTTATTTTTAGTAACATTGGTAATCAGTCCTGTTTCAAAATTGGCACGGATTATATCCCCATCTTCCAAATCGATGCTTTCCACCTCATCGTACATCATAATCGGAAAGGCCGCATTAATGGCATTGCGCTCATAAATAGCACCATAGGATTCAGCAAGAATTGCCTGAACTCCAAGCGATTTAAAGCAGTCAACAGCTTGTTGGCGTGAGCTTCCGCTCCCAAAATTCTTTTGTACAACAACAATATCCCCGGCTTGTGCTTTTTTATTAAAATCTTCATAACCTTCCAGATTATCAAAGGTATATTGACCCATTTCGGCAATATCAGTAATAGCGAGGTAGCGATTATGAAAGATCATATCTGTATCGATATTATCCTCTTTAATAAACCATACGCGCCCTTCAACAGCTGTTGGTTTTTCCTCCGGGGCTTCAGTTTTTACTGCTTTTTCAAAGCGTTCCATTTGCTCATCGGGGCTGAAAACTGCAGGTTCATCAGGGATATCGTCTGGAGTTGTTACATATCCAGCTACCGCTGATGCTGCAACAACCTCAGGAGAAGCAAGGTATACAGAACCTTTCCCCTGTTTTCCTGGAAAATTCCTATTGCCTGTACTAATAGTGATTTCTCCGGGGCCATTTTGGCCAACCTGCCCAGCTGCACATCCGGCACAACCCGCATTAGACACTAAAGCGCCTGCTTGCTTAAATATTTTAATGATGCCTTCTTCGAGGCATTCTTGCCAAATTTCGTCTGTCGCAGGTACGATTTTCAGAACAACTCCTGGAGCTACATGACGGTTTTTCAGAACATGAGCAGCGGCACGCATATCTTCCATACGCCCGTTGGTACAGCTTCCAATAAATGCAGAATCTATTTTGGATTTCTTCTCCTGATTGATATCTACCGTATCGTGTGGTTTTCCCGGACGCGAGACCATCGCCACAAATGCACTGATATCAACAGTTAATTCCTGATCGTATTGCGCATCAGCATCAGCAAAAACGCCTTCTATCTTACGACCTGCTCGTGCCGAGCAATAATCGAGCACCTCTTTATTCGGAGGAAAAAGGATGATAATAGCGCCCATTTCCGTACCCATACTAGCAATAGTAATACGTTCATCGAGGCTCAGTGCATCAATGGCATCGCCGTACATTTCAATAGAATATTGTAATAAACTATTGGCACCGTAGCGGTTCAGTAAGTTGAGGACAATATCTTTTGCACTCACATTGGCGGGGCGTATGCCGGTAAAATTGATTTTAACAGATTTAGGCACTTTAAACCATATCTTGCCATTGGCAAAAGCAGCCGCGATATCCTTATCGCCCATTCCTTGACCAAAAGCACCAACAGCACCGAGAATATTGGCATGAGAATCGGTAGTAACCGCAGTAGAACCCGGATAAGCAAGTCCATCGGCGATCATCGTATGGGTTCCAATACCATTATCAATATCATATACTTTAATGCCGTGCTTGCGTGCAAATTGCCGTACAATATGCTGATTTACTGCATACTTTTGATCTGATCCTGTAGGATTAGTATCAAAAGTAAAGAAGGTTTTGGAAGGATCATCAATACCTAAATGATTATTTTCCAGATTTTTAACCACATTGGGGCCACCAAAATCGCGAGCTGCTCTTGCATCAATAGTTATATCAACAATGTCGCCGGGTTTCACCTGATCATATTTAGAATGATTGACGATAATTTTCTCGATAATGTTCATGATTATATTTTTTAAGTTTCGTTCAAAATTGAGGACTCAAAAATATAAAAGAAAGGGTAGAGCCAATCGCTCTATCATTATTTGAAACCATTCTAATCAAAAAAGTTTCCGGAATTGTGTTCTTGTTTTTATGTATTTTTGCCGACGAAACAACATCGCCAGTAAACACCTCTTTTTGAGTTTTTTATTGTCCCTGTCGAACTCACAATTTTATGTTAGAAAAGAGACCGGGCTATAGAAAGCCGTCACAAAAGCATCAACCACCAGGGTTGTTTGTACTGTATGAAGATCGGGATATTATTGTGGCCAATAAATCGAATGGGCTTTTAACAATAAGTACAACTAAAGAACATGACAATACAGCATATTGCCATTTAACTAATTATGTGCGCAAAGGGAATAAATATGCAAAAGATCGGATATTTATTGTTCATCGTTTAGACAGGGAGACTTCCGGGATATTGGTTTTTGCAAAGAGTGAAAAAGCGAAAATCTACCTCCAGGAGAACTGGCAAGAATTTACAAAGACCTATTATGCAGTGGTTCAAGGTACTTTGGAAAAAAAAGAGGATATTATCAGCTCTTATCTGATGGAGAATTCAATCCACATCATGTATTCCACAAAAAATTCCGCTGAAGGAAAATTAGCTAAGACAGGCTATAAAGTCATCAAAGAATCGGGGAATTTTAGCCTGCTGGAAATCAAGCTGTTTACAGGCCGAAAAAACCAAATTCGGGTGCATATGGCAGATATTGGACATCCCGTTGCAGGGGACCGGGTTTATGGAAACAAAGAAAGGAATAGCAGAAAACTTGCCCTACATGCGGCTTCTCTTTCTATATTACACCCATTCACAAAAAAAGAAATGACTTTTGAGGCCAAACCACCTGTTTTCTTTAATGCTTTGATGCAGAAACCTCAGGAATCAACCAAGTAAAATAATTCCTTTTAATCAAATAATATAAGCATTGCTACTATTGAATACGGATATTATCCTCATTTTTACATAAACGACCGTTTTATTATTAAAGCACTACCTTTGTCGTTTTTTTATTGACCATCCCATAAAGTTTCACATATTATTTTATAGGATTAAAAAAGTAATCCATGCGATTTGACGAATTAAATATTATTGCCCCTATACTAAAAGCCCTTGAATCAGAAAATTATATTGAGCCTACGCCCATACAAGCAAAGGCAATCCCAATAATTTTAAGCCATTATGATATTTTAGGAAGCGCACAAACAGGAACAGGAAAAACAGCAGCATTTGCTATTCCGATTTTACAGCACCTTTATGTACAGCGGCAAAATCAACACCGTTCCAGAAAAATTCATGCCTTGGTTATTACACCAACACGCGAGCTCGCCATTCAAATTGGCGAAAGTTTCACAACTTATGGAAGGAATACAGGGATAAGAAACACAGTTATTTTTGGAGGTGTTAACCAGAGCACCCAAACACAGGCCTTGCGCAAAGGCGTAGACATTCTTGTTGCAACACCGGGAAGGTTGCTTGATTTGATGGATCAAGGCTATATCCGATTAAACGATATCGAATATTTTGTGCTTGACGAAGCCGACCGTATGCTTGATATGGGCTTTATAAACGACATCAGGAAAATCATTGCCAAATTACCAACAAGAAGGCAGTCCATGTTTTTCTCAGCCACAATGCCACAAAATATTGTTGAGCTTTCCAGAAAAATCCTGAAAAATCCAAAAAAAGTAGATGTAAGCCCGATTTCATCAACAGCAGAAATCATTAAGCAGTATGTCTACTACACAAACCGCACCGATAAGAAAGATTTGCTGCTGCATATTCTGGAAGACCAAAAAATAACACAGGTATTATTGTTCTCCAGAACAAAACATGGCTCAGACCGTATTGCCAGGGATTTAAAAAAGAACAATATTTCATCGGCAGCCATTCATGGCGATAAATCGCAAAACCAAAGGCAAAAAGCTTTGGCACAATTTAAAGAAGGCAAAATCAGAATATTAGTTGCAACAGATATTGCCGCCAGGGGGATCGACATTGACAAGCTGAAACATGTGATCAATTACGACATCCCAAATATTGCAGAAACATATGTACACAGGATTGGCCGCTCCGGGCGTGCAGGCGAAGAAGGAACAGCTATTTCCCTATGTGAGCCTGAAGAAAATGCATTTATTAAGGAGATTGAGAAGCTAATTCAACAAAAAATAAATATTATCGACGATAATCCTTATCCGCAAACTGATAAGCCGATGACTGCCCAGGACAAAAAAAACTGGGAAAAGGAAAAGCAAAAAAGAAAACAAGAATATTTTGCTGCCCGCAATAAAAACAAAAACAGCTACGGGAAAAATCAAAGAAGGGGAAAATAGAAGCACAGAAACGGCTTATTTGAAAAGATTCTAATCAAACTCAAATCTGCTGGAGGAAAAGCGTTTTTTGTATTTTTACTGAACAAACGAGCACTTGATACAATGAAAAATACAATTACAAATACAGCACTCTATATTGTGTGCATATTATTTTTCTCATCTATTTCTGCTATTCAAGCAGGCACTCCTCCGAACACCTCAGCCAAAGAAAAGACGGACAGTCTCCCCTCTTGGGTTTCTGAAATGGCTTCAATAGTAAAATTTTATGGAAGCATTCGGATCAATGCCGGTGTTGCTGATAATGGTCATATGGGTGTTGCTGATAATGCAACACGCTTCGGATTTGAGGGAAGCATTCCTCTTGTTACTGATCAACCCAATGGCATTAATGTTCTTGCTGCAGCTGAATGGGGCGCTTCTTTAGTCAATCGTGATGATGTTATACGATTTTCCGGAGACCCCGGCGCAGAATTTGCCGAAGCTGGAAATGCAATTTATACACGCTTGGGCTATGTTGGGCTGGCAAAACAATGGGGTTCAATTAGTTTTGGGAAGCAATGGTCTGTTTATTCGATGGTTGCCGGCATGACTGATCAGTTTATGGCTTTTGGTGGCGAAGCCTGTGGTCAATACAATGCAAATACTGATGGGGGCGTTTCCGGAACAGGTCGGGCGAATCAGGCGAGCATACTCTATATAAATAAAGGGCCGCTGCACATTGGAATTCAGGGGCAATCACGAACAAATTCAACGGAAGATAAAAAAGCCTTTGACACTTATGGTGCAGCAATTACATTAAACATATCATGCTTTACGATAGGCGCAACTTACAATAAAGTTCGGGATGGCGTTATTGACCCAATGCCCGATCAAGCAAAAAAAGGCGATGAAGCTATGTGCGGGGCAATTTCCTATGAAAATGACCGACTATTTATCAGTGCTTCCTGGGCCAGGCTTTTAAAACACGAAAAAATAGCTTTGAATGATTCTACCGATTTTTATTATAATGGCAACGGCACAGAATTGTATATTAAATACATCTTTTCAAAATCGCGTAAATGGCACGCTGCCACAGGTTTTAACTACCTAAGACCGGATAAAAACGAGGTCTTGGCTGGCGACTATGACCTTCAATATTTTGTACTTGAGGCTGCATATCAATTTAAAAAAGACAGTTACGCCTTTCTGACAACAAAAATAGAAAACAGCCATAATATTGATGGCAGCAGGAGTTCCCTAAATGTGTTTGGAGGCGGAATACGCTTTAGTTTTTAGGACTGATTAGAGGCTATAGGCAGGAATTTTATAAACCATTCGATGCTTATCAACCCAGAACTCTGCGATAAACAGTTCATTTTTCGGTAGAAAAATCGAGGAACACCAATCCCCTGCATAGACACATTTGCCATCAATAGAATAAACTCTGACCTTTTCAACAATTTCATGAGTATTTATTGCAAGGTAATTCCCATTTCTAAAAACTTGGATGGTTTTATACGTGCTGTTTTCCGATACACTATTGGTATTGAGAAATAACAAAGAGTAACGTTCATCATAGCTCCCTGTTTCGGTTTGAAATTCTATCGTTGTTAATTCTGATATTGGCATCAAAACATCATCATGAACCAAATAGACATCAGAAAAACCATCAAAATCAAGCATTTCAACTACAGAGAGCTCCATTTTCCCTTCCTTACCACAATAAATTTTCAAGGGAATGCGCACGGATTCGCCATAGTAGTAAGGCAAGCCCTGAATACAAAAACCCATTGAATTTGTCGTTTCAGGCAATCTCATACTTACCGAAAGCTCAGGATTTCCACTCATTTTCGGAGCATCATAATAGTGATCCATTTGCCTTGAAGCATCAGCACAAAAACCAATCAGCAACTCATTATAACCAGCCTCAGGATGTTGAAATGCCAACTTTATTTTTGGGCATTGTGTGGTATTGTTTTTAAAATAAACGGCTTCTTCGCCAGAACGCATATCATCAGTAAAGCTTACCTGAGCTGTTCCAACATTGGTACAGTAAACCATAAATGCCTGACCAACACCTGCATAATTTGTTGGAGCATTTCCTGCCCCACCAGTACTGATAGACCCTAATTCATTTATTGCGGCATAATCACTGGTTCTGGGCCATTCCCAATCCGGGCCTTCGTCCCAAAAATAGGCTGCTCCCCATATTGAAGTTTCATTATACGATAGGAACTCCAAAATATTAATATTTGAAGGATATGGATTGCCTATCAGATTCCAACCACTATAGTAGTAGGATGTATTTTGAGCAACCCTGCTAACAGGAACGGTATAATTCCCTTTATTAAAAGCCGCAGCTGTAAACGTAAGAACCTGATCTTCTGTTGCCTCATTGAAACTCATTGCATAGCCCCTGCCCACTTCAAAAGCTTCAGTATTCCAGAGGGCGCTATTACGGATATTGATCCATAGAGGACCATCACCGGATAAATCACCTTCGTCCCAAGAAAAAAAATCATCCCCTTCTGCAAGGTTCAAGGGCGGGTATAAAGCAGAAAAGGAATTACCGGTATTATCGACAGGTGTACTCATATAGTGATAAATATGCTTTTCCATTGCTATATCCACATATACATTGCCTCCCAGCGATAATGTACCTTTTTCGATAAAGGATGATCCTTCCTGCAGATAAACATCTTTCACGACCGTCAAAGTTATGCCACTGCTCAATTCGCAATAAGCATCCGGCTCTATCATTACACTCTGGCAACTTGCATTCTGATCAATAACAGGATAAAATGTACAGCCATCCGGAATGGTTACATGATCATCCACTTTAGGCACTTCACGGTCGAACCAATTCGCAGCCGTGTGCCAGTCATCATTAACCGAGCCCTGCCAAAATCCTGGAGCGGGCCGGTCAGCCAGCATAATACCGACCAAACTGATATCGTAGGTTGTTAATTCAACTCCGCTGGTACTTTTATGCTGCAAAGAAGCAAGATAACTTTGGTTCTCAATCAGGTTTTCCGTGAGTCCCACAATACTTCCTGCCTGGATATCGTCTTTACCTGAGATATATTGCCGCATTGAATAAACATTGGTTGATGCGCCATTATCAACATTAAGTGTGTATTCCGGCGAATCAGACACATCGCTTGCCACCATCGAAAATTGCGCATGTTGCAATAAGCTTGCCGTAGAGTCGGGCATTAAGGGTCGGTTCAATGCATCCTGATATGTGGTTAGGCTTGTTCTGGCTTCAACACCCGGATCAGAGCATTCTGAAAAAGCGGGAAAAATAGTACCTTCACTCGTACAAAGCCCCATGGCAAAGAGGTTTGAATTCATGGTCTCTAGGCTAGAAGAATTAGCATAATGAACAACACGAAACCTGTAATCACCTGCCGGGACATATTCGAGCAAGCCCACAAGCATCGCCAGTCCCTCATCCTGATTTCCGGAAATAGTTCGCGAAACGACCTTACCAAAATCAGTCCACACATATTCACCAACCTTATAGTACTGAAGCTTCCATGAACCTACATGATCACCACCTGTACTTGCCTGGGCATTAATCGTTGAAGAAATATAAATACTTCCAGCATAAGGCAGACTAATATAATCGGTTGTAAGACCGGGGATTTCATCCCACTGATCCTGGGTTGTTGCTACCGGACCTGTAATCTGGCAAAAACTATATGGAAGATCTTCCCCGCCTGCTGATCGCAAACCGATTGCTACCACATTGGCCCGCACCGTATTATTTTTATTATTTACCGAAGTCTTATGCTGCAAACTATAGGTTTGCATTCCGCTTTGGCTACTGACATCAAAAACATGAATCAAACCACCCAGCCCTTTATCACCACCTGCTGCACGCTGCAATCGACGGATAATTTCATTGCTATATTCTGATTCTGAAGAATTGGTTAAACGCAAAATAGACTGACGGGCATTATCACCACCACTGGCAATACTCACTTCAAAGGATGACAAAACCAGCACAGCATCCTGACCCGTAACATCTAAAGGCGAACTAACTACGGCATCCAAATAGGTGTCTTTGGAAACTGTAGTGCTTTCGCCCTTACCCGATGCAGACGGCAAATGATCGGCAAATACGCCAGAAAAAATAAACAATATTATCAATATGCATATCAGTTTCTTCATTCTAAAACCCCCAATTTGCTCTTTAAATAAACTGATTGCTTTGGTCAGCAGTACCAAAAGTAAGTTACACAAGCGAAAAACTTATTTTTGAGGAGCCCTATTATCATAGGGCAGAATACCTTCTACCGATTCAAATATACAACAAAGCATTTCATTAGGAATATTTTTTCTGAATAAAGATCATAAATGTTCAAAAAACCTGTTAACTATTGATTTACAATATTTTAATAATTATCCAATATTTGGAAAGACATGCATCGATTGGACTTTTTTCAAATTCAAATTATCATTAAAGAAACGTCCAATAAACTGAATAACAATATTAAAGTAAATATCTATCGCCAGTCAGAAAAATTCCAAAAAACAAAAAATGGCCCTAAAGATTTTTTAGAGCCATTATTATAATAGAAAATAGTTATATTATACTTTTAAACGATCCTTAAACGGAAGGAATGTCATAAAATCAGCATGATGAACCACATAAGCTTCGGTTGTACGTTTTACCATATTTCCTTCACCGGCATGTGTTGCAATAATATGGCATACTTCTGCAGGCACATTGCATTCTTCAGCAAGGCTAACGCCCGAAAAAGGATGACGCAGATATTTCCCATAATTGCCCTGAATGGCTTTTCCGTTCTCATCGAGTACATATTCTAGAAGTTTCCCAACATCAGCAAGGATAGCTCCAGCAATCAGGACATCCATATCTACCGTAAGTTCACCACGGTACATCTCATTTATTTTTTGTCCCGCATCTCGGGCAATATGCACAACAGAGCGCTTATGATCCATGAAAGTAACCTTCAGGTCTGGACCACATAAAAGTGTAAAAGGAATCCTATTAAGATCGTCTCCGTTAAGAACGCTGCGTTCTAGAGCAAGCTCCCAGGTTTTTGCTGTCTTTTCGCGAAGATCGTTGTTATCAATCCATTCCAGCTCGGGCCAGAGTTCCAATACGTCTTTATTCATAATACCCCCTATAATTTTGCAATAATAGCATCGGCCATTTGCTTGGTGCTAGCAGCTCCTTTTTCAACAACATCTGCACGTCCGCTCATTTTCATCATATCATAGGTACGTGTTTTACCCTCCAGAATCACTTCTGCAACAGCTTTGCGAATTTTAGTAGCCAAGGTTTGCTCATCAATAAAATCAAGCATCATACATGCTGATTCGACCATAGCGATTGGGTTAACAATCGACACAGGATAATCAGCATATTTAGGTGCAGAACCGTGAGTAGGTTCAAAAACCCCAATGCCACTTTCCGGATTGTATTGTGCAGAACAAGCAAAACCAAGTCCTCCAATAAGGCCCGCAAAACCATCAGAAACGATATCACCAAACATATTACCGGCAACAATAACACCATAATTTTCAGGATTTTTAGTTAGCCACATCATTTGTGCATCGATATTTGTGTTCCAGAGTTCGATTTGTGGGAAATCCGCTTTTTGGATCTGTTGGGCCATTTTATACATCATGCCCGATGTTTCACGGATAACATTAGGTTTTTCACAAACCGTTACCGATTTATAGCCATATTTATTAGCATGTTCAAAAGCAGCACGAAGGATGCGCTCTGTTGCTTTTTTCGTAAAAATACGTGTGGAAATACTCAGTTCTTCACAAGGCACATTTCCAAAATTCTTCACAAATTTCGGATGTGTCATAAGTGCATCATACACCTTTTTTTCCGGGTTCGACCATTCAACACCACCGTAAAGGCCCTCAGTATTCTGACGGAAAATGGCGACATCCACAGCAGGTTCTTCAATTGCATTACCGATGCCACGACGAATAAAATTCAAAGGATTACCTTTATAAGTACGGCAGGGGCGCAAGCAGATATCTAGGTTAAAATGCTGACGCAGGCCAACAATAGGACTGGAATACACCAATTTTTTTTCCTTTAATTCAGGAGACAACTCATCAAAAGCAGCATCTTTTGGTTTGGATGTAATGGCTCCAAAAAGAGCTACCTTATGCTTTTCAAGCAAGTCGATGGTGCGTTGTGGTAGAGGATTACCTTCTTTACACCAAAATTCCCAGCCAATATCACCTTCAATGTAATCGCCTTCAAAACCCGCAGCATCAAGCACACGGATAGTTTCTTCAAGGACTACTCTTCCAATGCCATCACCGGGCATACTAACAATTGTTCTTTTTGCCATGATTCAGAATTTAACAGTTCTATTTAATTGTTTTATTGAAATATTCTTAACAAATAAAGGCATCAAATATACAAAGCCCCACGACATTCCCTACAATTAATCAAAATTTAAATTCAGTAAAGATTAGGGATAATATCTGTTTTCATAAGCTCCCTTCTTTTTAGCTGTGCATGAAAACAACTTTTTTATAAGAATTATAGTATTTTTGCCGCGAAATGATGAACCTATCCCATAAGTTAACACATCCGGTATTTCAAATCGTATCTGATCTCTGCGAAAAGCACAGTATTGAAGCGTATGTTATCGGGGGCTTTGTGCGCGATTTAGTGATTGACCGCCAAAGCAAAGATATTGATATAGTAACAACAGGAAGTGGCTTGGAACTCGCCGGAATGGTTGCAAAAGCCTATGGCAAAGGGATTAAAGTACATTATTTTAAAAATTTTGGTACAGCACAAATCCGTTTTCCCAATGCAGATGATTGGGATATTGAATTTGTAGGTGCCCGAAAAGAATCCTATAATCGTCATTCCAGAAAGCCTATTGTAGAAGACGGAACCCTTGAAGACGATCAAAAACGCCGCGATTTTACTATTAATGCCTTGGCTTTAAGCCTGATGCCGGAGAATTTCGGAAGCATGGTTGACCCATTTAACGGCCTTAAAGATATTGAACAAAAAATAATCCGCACACCCCTTGATCCAATGATCACTTTTTCCGATGATCCATTACGAATGATGCGCGCCATTCGATTTGCTACACAATTGGATTTTACTATCGAGGATAAAACTTATGAGGGTATACGCAAAAACACAGAGCGGCTATCCATCGTTTCCATGGAGCGAGTTTCTGATGAACTAAATAAAATAATGATGGCAAAAAAGCCATCGAGGGGATTCCGGTTATTACGCAGCACAGGACTGCTCACACTTATACTTCCTGAATTGGAAAATCTCGCCGGGATAGAAACAAGAGGCAAAAAAGCACATAAAGATAATTTTAAACACACCCTTGAAGTGCTCGATAATATTGCCCCAAACACAAATAATCTTTGGTTAAGATGGGCAGCTCTTTTGCATGATATTGCAAAGCCGGAAACAAAACGCTTTGACCCAAAACAAGGATGGACTTTTCATGGCCATGAAGTTTTAGGGGCACGTGCCGTAAAAAAAATATTCCGTAAGTTGAAACTTCCCCAAAACGAAAAAATGAAGTATGTGGAAAAACTCGTTTTGCTCCACCTGCGTCCTATTGCTTTAATTGAAGATTATGTTACCGATTCTGCTGTCAGGCGTCTTTTGTTTGAAGCCAGCAACGATATTGAAGACCTGATGACACTGGCCGAAGCCGATATCACATCAAAAAACCATGAAAAAGTCAGGCGCTTTAAAAGCAATTTCAAGCAGGTAAAACAAAAACTGATTGAAGTTGAGGAAAAAGACAGGCTAAGAAACTGGCAACCACCTATTAGCGGGGAAATGATCATGGAAATTTTTGATATTAAGCCTTCACAGGAAGTAGGCATTATCAAAAACACAATACGCGAAGCAATACTCGATTGCAAAATTGATAATACCTATGAGGACGCGTATCAGGTAATGCTCAAGAAAGCGGAAGAACTGGGACTAAAACCCGTATAAAAGTCAGCCCAAAGGACAAGCATTAGGGCTAATTTATGTGCTATTTTCTCTTACTGTCTTAAGCCGAATGTTTCATCAACTCATTTGAGCATGGGCGCATCCTACTTCCTTTTGAATTATTGTAGGCAATTTATTGGTGCAACTTGTAAATTGCAGTTTTCGATGCTGCTTTAAACTTGCAAGTCACTTGTAATCACGCTATTTAAGCCATATGACAAATAAACCTAAGGAAGAATCAAAACTTCAATCCATAAAAAAAGCCGTCCTAAACAGACGGCTTTTCGCTTATTTTATTCGTATCAACCGATACGTGAATATTTCATTTAGTTAAAAATATTGGTACTGTTCCGAAAACCTGGAGCATCACTATACCAATCCGGATTATCTACACCACCACTTTGTGCCCAATCAGAGAAGAAGTTATAGGCATCAATAATTGCGGCCTTTTCTTTCGGATAGTCAAATTCTTCTGTGAGATGAATTGCCCATGGCAGGTTGGTACTTGTGCGGTAATATTTTCCGGTAGCAGGATTGCTGTCGTCGTCATACATCCCGAACTGTTCTGTATTTGCCAGATCAGTGGGCATCTTGTCGGCAAGGTGTATCTCCTGGCTACGTATTTTGTTCGAAAAGATAAAAGGATTGTATGGAGGCACACCCATCACAGAAAGCTCTACGGGGCTGGCCAGAACAATATTCACATCAAATTCAACAGAAACAACATCAGAACTACCAAGGGTTGTATTCACCCCAATAAAACCGTCGCTTGGATGAGGCATTACACGATAGCCATTTTCAAAGAGAATAATCACAGCTTTACTTTGTCCTGCTTCCGTATTATTTGCATTGAGGCTCACTAAATCGCCTGAAACATCAATACCACTTACAGAACTAATAGCAGACGGAGCAACATTCAGTTGGAAGCCAAACCCATTTTTAAAACTTGCTCCCATTGCGCGCAGTTTATAATTTGCGTCAATCTCAACAACCTCATTATCAGCATTGGTAATTTGATTCACATTATAGCCAATTACCATATCATTAAAATCGTAATCTCCTTTTGATGGCCAAAGGTCTTCATAAGCCAATGTACCCCATGTACCTTCAGCAGGATAATAGTTATTAAATGCTTTATTGGGGTCTGTTGGGTAATCGTCAAAATTATCAGATACTCCATCACCATCTTCATCATCTTCTGTATAAGTTACAGGAGGATAACCTGATTGATCCACAGCTGTTATAGGATTAGCGGTAACATAGAACATCGCGTCATTAAAATCGTCATCACTCCCACCTTCGCGAGGTAAGTCTTCAAAACCTAATAGAAATACATCACGACCATTATCAACAAGCGTTACAACATGCTGCCTTTTATTGATATTACTTTCGGGGTTCAAATCCGGATTCGAATAATAAATTGGCCTGTTTGTGTTAATATTTCCATTAGAAAAACCATTCGCTACAATAACCCATCCCAGTGCAGTATTTGCATCAAACTCACCAAGATATACTTTATCACCTGTAATTAAAGAGCCACCACTTCCTTGGAATGAGACATTAGGGAAAATAACATTAATCTGCTCAATATCTTCGGGAGTTGCCGGTGGATTTCCTAAAGGATAGGTATAATATCCCAATACATTTTTATAGCCTGCACCTTCATGCACAAAGGTTATCCAAACATCACAAGCTTCGTTTAGCAGGAAGTCAAAATTATTTTCAAGATCCATATATTCAGGATGATACTGAGGTACAGCATAGCCTTCAGGGAAACTTGCGTTAATATCATTCAGGAATGCCTGATCAACTACATCGCCGGGATTCTCTAAATATGAAGGTAAGCCCTGATAGTTGAAAGTGCCCATTGGTACAAAAGTAGCATCGGTTGTTTTAAAAGGAATTGCGGAAGACTTCATTTGAGGAAGACGTGGCCCACCAAGGGTAACAACAATATTTTCATCACTGGTAAGGGCAGCAATAGAGCGAGGCAATCCGATATAATCGGTTTCCACAAATACTTCATTTAGTGATGCGGGTATACTTCTTTCAATGATCAGAACGCCATTTTGATCAGTAGCACCACTAGCAAGTAGTTTTCCGCCCTCAGCAGAGGCTCCATTAAAGATGGAGACCTTAACATTAGCGATTGCTTTATTATCTGAAGTTTTTGTATAGACCGTAAAAGTACGATCCAAGGTTGTTGCAAATTCAAAACCATCGGGTATTTGCAGATCATTCATTGATGTTGCATTGTCCGGATTCGGCGTTTCTTGCTCCTGATTAAAGTCATCTCTTTTACAGGATGAAAAAATAAGAGCGAAAGCCGTGAGTGCTATTAAAAAGATTCTCATTTTCATATGACATATTTTTTAGTGTTCCTTAAGATTAACAACTATAATGCCACAATTTGTATAAACCTATATTAGAGACTATTAACAACAAAAAAAGACAAGATCATTCTTCCATAAAATGCATCAAATTATTTTCAATTAAGCCCTTGGCACAAAAAAAGCCCATACCCCCTGAGCACGAGGAATGGGCTGAATTTCAAGATATTCTTCTATAAATCCAAGGAGACAAGGGGAGAGAGCTGATTCAGGATATTCAAGAATTCGACAAACTATCCACCCACATCTACTTTTTCAAAATGAAAAAGAGTTTCATTTTGGGAAAACTACATGCTAGAAAGCTTCAATACTTTTCTATAGCGTGTAGCAGCCCAATCAAGATCGAGCTTGATTGTTTTAATTGGATTTAAACCTGCATGAATTAAAGGAAGCCAATCGCTTTCTTTTTTCAAGTCGTTTGAAATGGCTTGTGTTCCTTTTCGCGGAAAGATGACCCAGACAGAGGCGTAGTCATTCAGCACGCCGTCAATTTCTTCTGCCATTTTAATCACATCCCATGTGTATTGGCAAAAATAAATAAGAAATTTTAGATCTGTAAGACCTTCTAGACTTGTTCTGACATCAGTTTCTTCCGGAAAAATTTGGATAAACCGCTTAGGCGAAAAAGGTATATTACAAATAGCGGCGGGCGAAACCCGATTATACCTTAACCTTTCTAATAATGCATTCATAATTTTTTTGTTTATACTGTCGTTATTTTGGTTTTAAAAAAATGAGCCAACTATTTCATATGCTACACCTGTATGTATATCAATATTTGCAGCACACTTTAAAAATTCTATTGCACTATATCCAATCCCATAACTTTTTGAATATCAGAATTAGTTATTTGTAGCAACTATATATATAAAATTTTAATAATCAAGCAATAAGCAAAACAGAACACAATAAACTTCTTTTAATTAAGCACCTTAACCTTAATTATAAGGCTCAAATATACAAAATATAATTTTATCTAGCACCAAGTAACAAAGTTATTAAATATGTTTATTGGAAAAAATCAAAAAAAAAGGCCGGAATTGCCGGCCTTTTAATTTTTGGGATTTTCAGGATGATTATATCAAGAGCACATGAAACTTAATTCGTACAATATGTAGTGATTATGTTAAGCCGAGGCTATACGTGATTTGACAATGGTATCCCGATAGGAAGAATAACACAAAAATGGTTTAGTAGTCGTTTCTCCTGAAACCGCCACCACCACGTCTGCCGCCACCATCATTTTGGCGTTCACGGGCCTGATTCACGATCAGGTTACGGCCTTTAAGATCGGTTCCGTTTAAGTTTTCCAAAGCTTCACGAGCTTCATCATCGTTTGCCATTTCAACAAACCCGAAACCTTTACTACGACCTGTTTCACGGTCAGTAATAATTTTGGCCGAAACTACTTCGCCATAAGTCTCAAAAAGACTTTTTAATTCACCTTCTTCTAAATGATAATGAAGGTTACCTGCATAAATATTCATAAAACAAAAAAATTAGAAAATTAATAAGGCCACAAAGGTAATTTTTTTTAATCTCAATCGACATTTTCTTCTTATTAATTTTTCGCTAAGCATATGATACATAGGATAGGATTCACCTATTTTATATCCCCCTTAAACCTCGAAAGAGGTTTGGTGTTAGAAAAGAAGATCGACTTGTATTGAGCCGACCCAGGCCATTAAATATCGATTAACTCCTCAAGAGTATTATTGATCAAAACGAAAAACCCGTGGGCTGATGGTAATTATCACACAAAACAACAGAAGAATTTAAGATTGAAAGAGGCTATCAACAAATTCTTCTCTGTTAAAGAGCTGAAGTTGATGCAATTGTTCACCCAGGCCAATATATTTTACGGGAACTTTAAACTGATCGGAAACACCAATTACAACTCCGCCTTTTGCTGTGCCATCGAGTTTTGTTAGCGCCAAGGCACTTACTTCTGTGGCTGCGGTAAATTGTTTGGCCTGTTCAATCGCATTTTGACCAGTGGAGGCATCCAAAACGAGCAAAACTTCATGCGGGGACTGAGGAATAATTCTACTTGTAACTTTTTTAATTTTAGCAAGTTCATTCATCAGGTTGACTTTATTATGCAAGCGTCCGGCGGTATCAATAATCACAACATCTGCATTTTGATTTACAGCTGCTTTGCATGTTTCAAAGGCCACACTTGCCGGATCTGAGCCCATTTCTTGAGCAATTACGGGCACATCCACGCGTTCTGCCCAAATCTTTAGTTGATCAATTGCGGCAGCTCTGAATGTATCTGCTGCGCCCAAGACCACTTTTTTACCGGCTAATTTAAACTGATGAGCAAGTTTCCCTATTGTTGTTGTTTTTCCAACACCATTTACGCCAACAACAAGGATAACATAAGGCATATCCCTTTTCGGAAAATCAAAACCAAGAAGTCCTCCTTTTTCATTTTCAGAAAGCAATGCAGCAATTTCTTCTTTGAGGATTCTATTTAATTCTGATGTTCCTAAATATTTGTCACGGGCTACACGTGCTTGAATACGGTCGATGATTTTCAGGGTAGTATCCACACCAACATCTGCCATCACAAGAATTTCTTCCAGTTCGTCCAGTACTTCATCATCAACTTTTGTTTTGCCCGCAACAGCTTTTGAAATGCGGGAAAAAACATTGGTTTTTGTTTTTTCCAGACCTTTATTAAGATCTTCTTTGTTCTTTTTAGAAAAAATTGAGAATATACCCATTGTAAGAGTGAATTAGTATATAATAAAGGCCGACTAAAATACAAAAATTAGTAATACCAAACCAAAAAAGCCCTTTTCCCGACTCGGAAAAGAGCTTATTTTTATTGGGTACTACCCAATTATTTCTTGGCGAGAAGTTCTTTGACTCCGTCGTTGGGAACTACTTGCTCTTTAAAAGAGTAAGCACCGGTTTTTGGCGATCTTACCATTTTAATCACTTTAGCAAAATCTTTTCCTTTTGATTGCAATGACGCAACTACTTTCTTAGCCATATCCTAACTCCTTACTTTATTTCTTTATGAATGGTATATTTCTTTAAGATTGGATTATACTTCTTGATCTCCAACCTTTGTGGGGTATTTTTCTTATTCTTTGTGGTTACATAACGAGATGTACCAGGCATACCCGTTTCTTTATGCTCTGTGCATTCTAATATGACCTGCACTCGGGCTTCTTTACTCTTTTTTGCCATTTTTAGCCTATTTATTTTAAGGGGTGCAAAGATACAGGGCTTTTCATTAAAATCCTAATATCCTTTAAAAAAATTTATTTTCTACCTGCTTTTTGGCTCATTTTACTAAGCTTAAACCGTGTCATAATCAGATCAATAACCTTTTTCGTATAGAGTGGAAAAGAGGCGTTCATCATCCAGCCATAATATGCAGGTTCTTTCTCAAAAATGCTTTCAACAGATTTTCCTTTGTACTTCCCAAAATTGAAGACTTCAATTCCTTCATCATTCAAAACAATATGTCCGGCCATATCTACATTCCTGTTCAATGTACTAAAATCCGACAGCTGGCCTACATCATTTTGAATAGGCATTGATGTTGCACCTTCTTGATTCACATAAGGAACATCTTTATACTTATCCAGCTGTGCTTTTAAAATTTCCATGGCTGCACGGGCATCAGCTTCTGCCGAATGCGCATTTTCGAATGGTTTACCGCAGTAGAACTTATAAGCTGCAGCAAGATTTCTGGGCTCCATTTTATGAAAAATATTCTGCACATCCACCAATTTTCTACTTCGAATATCAAAATCCACATCAGCGCGAAGGAATTCTTCCACCAGCAAGGGGATATCCATTTTATTGGAATTGAAGCCTGCCAGATCGCAATCCTTTAAAAAATCACGAATTTCTTCGGCCAATTCCGAGAAGGTTGGTTCCCCTGCAACATCTTCATCAAAAATCCCATGAAACTCAATCGTTTCTTCCGGTATGGGCATTTCCGGGTCGATGCGTTTTAGGTACATCTCTTCTGTCCCATCGGGTGAAACGCGAATAATACCAATTTCAATAATACGGTCTTTACCAACATTTACGCCGGTAGTTTCTAGGTCAATAAAGGCCAGTGGCCTGTCTAATTTTAATTCCATTATGCTCTGCCTAAGTATTTATATCCTCTGTAGATAATATTAATATCATTAATTATTTTGTAATCGCGGGCATAAACCAGATTTAATTTGCCTGCAATATCTTCTGAAATTCGTCGGTTACTAAATGCATCCACCGGACTGAGTATTCCCTTGCGAATATCAGGAAGGCGTTTATCATTATTTTCTGAGCGATAAAAACCAACCCACGACCTCATTCCAAACAATACTCGAAAAATATTTTTTATAAATTCGAATAAAGGTCTGATAAACAAAGCCAATATTGGTAATGCCCCAATAAAAACCAAGGATGTAAGGATGTCAAACAAGCGTTTATTGCGCTTATTATGTTCCTTTGAAATAGCATCTACATCCAAAATATAGAGATCGCCAGAGGTATTGATGGAGTTGCTCCCAATGATGCTGGTGCTTTCCGGTGGCGCAATCTTAAAATCCATATTACGCCTTTGATATTCAGACATATAATCTATAATTATATTTGCCGGAATATCTTGTGCGCAAAAAATCACTTCGTCAATATGATAAATATCCAGAATATCCATTAGTTGGGGCATTGTTCCCAGCACATCGTCGTCGTCGGAAGCCTCATCAGTATAGAGAACCCTGCCAGTAAATCCAATTTTTAAGCGTGTTTTCCTCAATAGGTCAACAACTCGGCTGCTTTCTTCTTTATTGCCAATTACAATTAACCTTTTATCATCCTCTCCATTCAGATTAAAACTTTTGGCTCCGACAGAATGCAGCAGCAACCTCAATGCCGTCATTGAAAGGAATCCCCAGCCAGCACCTAATAAAATCAAAGCTCTGCTAAAACGATAGGATTCGCTTAAAAGGGCATAAAACACCAAAATGACCAAAGTGCCCATAAAAAGCCCCTGAAAAATCCGGGTTAATCGAAAAGGCTTATCATAACCTCCTGAAAAATACACACTTCCTAACCAGGCAATAAGATAAAGCGGCACAGCGATACTGATAAATTCTGTTGGATAATGTCCGCCATCGGGATAAATAATTTGCTCCCAATAGACTTTTAGAAGGAAAAGCCCTCCGAAAATTAAAGCCGCATCGGCTACAGGCAATAATATTCTTTTAAAGAACCGGCTAATGAGGCTTAAGAAAGCCCGAAAATAAATTGCAAGATTGATGGCAATCGAGAACAAGCGAGCATTTCCTTCAGAAAAATGTTTCCGGGTAAAAATAACCATCGCATTATAGAAGATAAACACATAGTTTATACTACTCTTTTTGGTGCTTTCGCCTTTATAATGGATAATGCGGGTATGGGGATAATAATAGTTGGCATATCCGGCTTGAGTGATTCTGTAGGAGAGATCAATATCTTCGCCATACATAAAAAAATCTTCATCGAGCAATCCTGTTTTATCGAGTGCTTTTTTGCGAAGGAGCATAAATGCGCCGGAAAGGACATCAATTTTATTCACTTCTTCCTTACTGAGGTATCCGAGATGGTATTTACCAAATATTTTGGAACGTGGAAAAACCCTTGAAAGGCCGAATATTTTATAAAAGGCCACTAAAGGAGTTGGCAGTCCACGTTTTGATTCGGGCAAAAACTTTCCTTTTCCATCAACCATTTTCACTCCCAATCCACCTGCATCCGGATGTTCATCCATAAACCCGACAACTTTTGAAAAAGTATCGTTTTCCACAACAGTATCGGGGTTAAGCAAAAGGACATAATCAGACTTTGCCTGACGGATGGCTTGGTTGTTTGCACGGGAAAACCCAACATTTTTTTTATTCGCGATGCATTTTACCCAAGGAAATTTCTCGCGCAACATACGAAGGCTTCCATCAACAGAATTATTATCAACCACAAAAACTTCTGCATCAATATCGGCTATTGCCCTTTTTACAGAGTGCAGGCACTGCTCTAAAAAGAACTCAACATTATAATTTACGATGATGACTGAAAGTCGGGGCATGCCTAGCTAAATTTAAAGTAGAGGTTCTGATTGGCTCAAGGGGTCTGTTAAAAGAATCGTATGGATTTGTTGCATTGCATAGATGATCCGGCTTCCCCAATGCGTTTGAAATAAACGACTCACTTCGGCTAAAGCATTTTCACGGGCATCTTGAGTATTCTTTGAGAACAACATCACACAGTCTTTAATATCCTGATAAGTATCACTGATTTGCTCTGCAAGACTAATTTTGAGTGTTTCACTACCCGGTCGTTCCGGATCTATTCCGGCGATTAGAAATACATCATTATCCTCTCCGATTTTTTCTTTGAAACTATTAAAAACATGCTCCCACTGCTCTTCATTAACAAAACGCTCTAGTTTATCAGGGTTTTGAGGGTTCACTAGAGGCAATGTAGATCCTTTAAGGTATAATAATGGTGATATTTTCTGGTAATAATTCAAGACATCCTCTTTCGCATATCTTTCCACCTTTTCGGTAAAAGCACAAAACTCTACGGCTACGGTAATAAAATCCCGAACTGCAGCTGACTGTAAAATTTCATCCTGATTCATTTCTGCCATAAATAAATTTTCTGCGAAATTATTGAATTTTCAAGCATAAAACCAATAAAACACCCTATCCTGAAAATCCTTTAGTACTTAAACCGATAAATGGATCAGATATTATAGGTTATTCCAATTTTTGCATCATAAAAAAGAAGGGGGACAAACTTTCAGAAATTTGCAGAAAGGCACATGATACAATCATTAATGATATCGATAATCATAAAAATCAGCCATTTTGCGCGGCGGGCAGCTCCAATATAAAAGCACTTCCTTTTCCCTCTTCACTCTGAAGGCTTATTCTTCCAAGCATTCTTTCAGAAAATTCACGAACCAGCACCAAACCTAATCCTGTCCCTTCTTCCCCCTCTGTGCCCCTATTGTGACTTTTATTTTCGATATTAAATATTTTCTGCTGCATTTCTTCACAAATACCAACACCCTTATCACTTACTGTTACGGACACCATATCGGGCGAAACCACAGAGCAATCCATTTCTACTTCGCTTCCTCTGTATGAAAACTTAATCGCATTCGACAATAAATTCAATAGGATTTGGCGCAACATATGTTCATCTGCAAAAACAGAACAATGTTCATCAACATCCATATGTACGAGCACAGATTTTTGCCTTGCCATGCTATCCAATATAGCTGTAACTTCATACAAAACCCCTGCCAGCTCAATATTTTCCGGTTTGCATTCTATTTTTCCCGATTGACTTCTTGCCCAAGTCAGAAGGTTTGTTAGCAATTGAAAAGTATTTTGGACAGATTTCTTCAATAAAGCTGCGTATTCTTTTTTATCCTCATCCTTTGTTTTATCCCAATCGGTCCCAAGAAGATCGGCATATCCCAATATTGAATTAAAAGGATTTCTAAGATCATGGGCAAGGATACTAAAAAATTTATCCTTTGTGGCATTCAACTCCTTCAGCCGCTTGTTTGTCTGTCGAATCACACTATTTCTCACTTCGATATCCCTTTGGGCCCTGCGTTTCAGATTTAATCGAACAATAATAAAAGCCAATATAAAAATCAGAAGAATCAAAGCGGCTATAATAATGATGGTTATCAGGTACGCATCGCGGAGTTGAATTTCTTTTTCAAGGAGTTCGTTTTTAAGCATTTGATTTTTTGATTCTTTCTTCTCCAAATCATAGCTCATTTTCAAGTTTTTAATTTGGCTATTGTGTACAGCTTTCCAGAGACTGTCGCGCAGCCTATAATAAATTTCCCCGTATTGTTCGGCCAGCTCGGGCTTATTTAACTTAATGGACAAATCCTTGATTTTTTCAGCAGTATACATTTGGGATTTAATTACCCCCATTTTTTGTTTCAATCGATATCCTTTGATATAATATTTAAGTGCAGATTCACTTTGCCCGGATTTCATTTGTAGCCAGGCGAAATTAGACACAACAATATCGCGGGCAATCATCTGCTTTGCAGTATCATAAAGTGCGAGAATCTGCTCATTCAGACGACGGATGCTATCTATCTTATTTGTATGCACAAAAATTTTTGAAAGATTCGCCTTTATCATAAGATCGCCATGAACATCATGAACCGCATTTAGATAATACCGTGCCAAAAGCATATAATCCAATGCCTTTTTATAATCTTCTAAGGCGGTAGCAATCATACCCAAGTTACTATAATTATAGGCAGTTAGGCGCATATTACTGTCAGCAAGAAAATACTTCAATGCCATTTGAAAATAAGGTTTAGCCTTATCGAATTCATCAATAGAATAATAAGCCATACCAAGATTGGTGTAGGATTCTGCAATGCCTGTTGAATCCCCTTCCCTCTCCTCTATCCGCAATGATTTAAGGTACATGTCGATGGCTTCGGCATACAAGGACTTTTCTTCATAAATAATACCCAAATTATTGAGGCAGCCATCCATCAAAAGATGAACTTTATCTCTGTCTTCAATTTTCTTGATTGCTGAGACATAGTATTTAACGCCAGAATCCAATTGCCCGGAAAACTGAAAACATAATGCTTTATGATAATCCGTATAAATATCGAGAGTATCAGAACCATCGGGAGCAATAAGCTGGAGTAATTCTTTACTAAGCTCTGGTTTTGCAAATAGATGTTGTCGCGAAACATCATAAATATAACGATTCTGCTTTTGAGGAGGTTGTTTATTAATTTGGAGCAGTATAGAATCGGGAATCGCGGCACTTACTGACAAACACAATAATACAAACACAAGAAAGGCCAGGCCCTTAGACATAACTATTTTGTTAACTGTTTTTTGGTAGATTACCAAGCGTAAAGATAGGAAAAATATTCTTTAATCCTAAAACAAATACACATTTCTATGGTCAGCAAATAAATATAATGAGGTGTTCAATTGAGTACTTAGGCTAAGCAATGAAATTCAGTATATTTCAATGAATGTTGTTTTAGATTTCTCCCTCGGTCATCTTATGTTTGTAATTTAATGAGTGTTCTATATCAAAAAGAATATAAAACACTGTAACTAAGAAAAATGACCTCAGTCGAAAAGACAAGATGGTGAAATATAGATAGACAAAAGTGGCGCGCGGACATATATATTTTAAAGTTATTGTGTCCGCGCGCCACTTTTGTCTGCTCCCTAACGAATCCTGTCTTTTCGACCAAGGGATCAAAACGAAGTGAAGATCCTACGGGAGAAATCTAATTATCAATATAACAACCGATTAGGTTAAGTATTTATTTGAACACCTCAATAAATATATTAAGGCTTTCGGGAAAAGTAAAAACACTTTGTGTAGGACTAAAACTGAACGATAAAGCGTGATCCTTTGTAGGGACTCGAAACAAAAGAAATAGCAGCGTTGTGCATAAACAGTATTTGTCGGCATAAACTCAGCCCAATGCCATTTCCCTGCGGTTTTGTTGTATAAAATGGTAGAAAAATTTTTTCCTGATCCTCTATATCAATCCCGCTGCCATTATCATCTACCTGCAACTGCACCCTTGATTCTCCGATACGAAAAGCCTTTAGGCTCACATCCGGATTTTTCACATTTTGCACTGCATTAAAAGCATTTTCTATCAAATTGATAAACACCTGCATGATTTGGCTCTCATCGCCACGAATGCTTAATTCACTTTCATCGAGCTGCTGGTAAAAATGAATTCCTTCCTGATTTGCCCGTTCGCGAAAGAGCAAGATGAGATTATCAAAAACATCACGCACAGAAACGGTAGAAAAAACCGGTTTGGGGATTTTAGCCAATTTTCGATAACTTTCAACAAAATGCAATAAGCCTACATTCCGTTTATGAATTACTTTAAGCCCTTCATCTATTTGCAGCACATCCTGATCACTTAGAACATTGGGGCTTTTCAGAACGCCCCGGTCATCGCGAAGAATAGCCTGCATACTATGGCTTAAGGATTTTACCGGGGCAATACTATTCAGTATTTCATGGGAAAGGATTCTGATTAACTTTTTCCATGTCTGTGTCTCCTCAGCATTCAGCTCAGAACGAATATTTTGCAGGGATACGATTTTATAATACTCTTCCTGCAATTTAAACTCTGCCGAGCGCAAACTCAAGGCCTCGCTGCCATGGGAACCTGCCAGTTTTACAATTCTGGAGCGCTCAATATCAGCATGTTCAAAAACCTGCGCCAAACCTTTTTGCACCTCATCAAGATCCGATAAATAATTTAACTTACGGACACCCAAGACATTATACATATAATCATTGCAAAGAATGATACTTCCATCCCCTTTTCGAATAACCAAAACCCCTGTTGCCAAATGACTAAAAATACTACTGAATAAAGCTTTTTGACTTTCGCGGGCAAGTTTCTCTTCCGAGAGTGTATCGACAATAAGGTTCAGCATATGGTTCAGGCTGTTTCCTTCGCTGTCTTTTACCCTAAAATGCTGCAATGTTTCTTTGCTTTTCACCCAATCGAAAAACTGGAATAACTTCCGATTTGTACTTTTAATATAACGAATCAAAAAAACACAAATCACAATTAAAATCACAGCCAGTGTAAAAGGCGTGATATAAAGATGTTCGGCCAATAATGACCAGGAAAATGCAAGGGAAACGCCTAAAATCAATAAAACATAAAGAACCACTCCTACATTAAAATACTTAAAATCCATATTTTTTCATTTTATTGTACATGGTTTTTCGGCTGATTCCCAGCTCTCTGGCGGCTTCACTTACATTTTGATCGTGTTTGTTCATCGCCATACGCAGCAAGCGAATTTCATTATCTTCTAAATTTAAACTATCAACTGTATTGTCGAGGATTGGTTCGTGAAAACAAAAATCGGAGGCCTGCAATTGCTCGTTTTCACTTAAAATCACAGCCTTCTCAATCACATGCTCCAATTCCCTGATATTTCCAGGCCAGTTATGTTTCCGTAATTTGACCAAAGCAGATTTATCGATGCTTTTGATTGGCCTTTTATATTTTGAGGCGAATCGACGCATAAAAAAAGCAGCGAGTATTGGAATATCCTCCTGGCGCTGACGCAAAGGAGGCAGCTCAATTTGTATGGTATTAATACGATAGAGAAGATCCTCCCGAAATTCGCCATCATCAACCATTGTATATAAAGGTTGGTTGGTTGCACAGATTAATCGAAAATCAACATTCACAGCCTGTGAAGCCCCCACAGGAGTTACCTTTTTATTCTGAAGAACGGTTAAGAGTTTTGATTGTAATCCCTGATCGAGATTGCCAATTTCATCGAGAAATAAGGAACCGCCATAAGCCACTTCAATTTTACCATGACGGTCTTCCATTGCACCTGTGAAGCTGCCTTTTTTATAGCCAAAAAGTTCACTCTCGAATAAGGAATTACTCAAAGAGCCTAAGTCAACAGGCATGAATATATTAGTGCTTCTCATCGACTGATGATGGATTTCACGGGCAATAACCTCCTTACCGGTTCCATTTTCACCAAGAATTAAAATATTTGCATCCGTTTTTGCCACCTTTTTTATAATCTGATAAACCCTATTCATTGCGGGAGAATCTCCTGTCACCAAATGAAAAGAAGAATTTATTTGCCCTTGAAGTTCTTCTTTTTGCTCTTTAACTTGATGAAGTTCACGATTTGAACGGCTTAACTTAAAGGCTGTTTGCAGAGTACTAATCAGTTTTTCATCTTCCCAAGGCTTTGTTATAAAATCAGTAGCGCCCTTTTTCATTGCTTCAACAGCAAGCGAAACATCGCCATAGGCCGTTATCATAATCACAACAGCCTGAGGATCTGATTTCAATATCTGCTGCATCCAATATATTCCTTCATTTCCGGTAGTTTGACCCGCTTTGAAATTCATATCAAGCACATAAACATCCCATGGCCCTTCCCGCAATAAGGCAGGCAATTGATTTGGGTTTTTTACTGTTCGTACCTCATCAAATGCAGACTGCAGCAAATATCGTATTGCCAGCAAAATATCCTCATTGTCATCAACAACCAATATCCTTCCTTGATTTTTAGCCATATACCATTTATTTTTATGTGATTTATAGATAAAGCCGGATAAAATCTTGCTTTACTTCCCATGACAAATATATGGAATTGCACCGAATATAAAGACTCACTGTGTAATTTTTATACAATCAAGAGTTGGCTAATCCTAAAAATAATGAATGCAACTCCATTGGTTTTAATAATTAAGGAAGACAGATTTCTCTACAGAATAATTGCCAGCATAAAAATTTTTCGTTGGTTTCTATAGCTAAAGACCTGAATGACGCTTAAAAAAAAACGCCCACACCATTTATCGATGAGGGCGCTTTATTTGCTTCATTTTATTTATTCTGTAATCACTTTACGCACAGAGTCAATAACAGTACCATCCACCCATTTTATGGCAGCGACAATCTCATCACTCAGTTTTGCTTTTGCCGGTTTGCCGCAAATACGCTCGGCTTCATCTTTTAATTCTTCGATGGTTCGAATAGGCAATTTACTGTCCTTCAGCTTTTCAATCAAATCGGTGCGCCTTGGGTTGATTGCGATTCCCCTTTCGGTAACAATTACATCGATTAATTCGCCCGGGCCGCAGAGTGTTGTTACTTCATCGCGGATTACGGGCATGCGATCGCGGAAAAGCGGAATAGGGAGTATTGTACATTTTGAGAACAGGCAATTTTGCCAGCCTCCAATACCATGCAGCAGATATCCATCAGAATGGGTTACAACATTGGCATTAAAATGGACATCCACTTCTGTGGCTCCCAAAACCACAACATCAATCATGGAAGCAAAATTTCCTTTTCCATGATAGTTATAGCTTGTAAAAGGGCTTGTATTCACATGTCCCGGATTTTCACGCATAGAACGCACTCCATCAAGATCAAATGTTTGCCCATCGAGTATATAATCTACTAAGCCGTCTTCGAGCATTTTTACAGGATATTTATTGCTTCCTGCCCGAATAAAACGTGCTTTAATATTGCGTTCTTTCAACATTTCGGCAAAATAAATACCTATACTCAAGGATGTTCCGCCGGCACCTGCCTGATAGGAAAACCCATCGCGCACAATACCTGCTTCATCGCAAAATTTTGCTGTTAATTCAGCAATCAATAAGCGATCTGGTGATTTCGTAATTTTTGTTGTTCCCGAAATAATTTTCTCCGGCAAACCAACGACATCTACTTTCACAGTATAATCTACATAATTCCCATGAATCTGCCATGGGATGCAGGGAAAAGGCACGAGATTATCCGTCACAACAATCACTTTATCAGCATATTGCGAATCAGCCAAAGCAAAACCAAGCAAACCGCAGGCAGCAGGACCGTTTACACCATTGGCATTACCAAAAGCGTCGGCCGTTGGAGCAGCAATAACAGCTATATCGATTTGCACTTCGCCATCCTGAACAGCCTGATAACGGCCACCATGCGAACGAAGAACTCCCAGTCCTTTCATTTTTCCTTCGGAAGCAAATTTCCCAAGAGGGCCATTCATACTTCCTTCAATCCGGTTTATTGTACCATCTTCAAGGTATTTGATCAGGCGCGTTTGGCAGGGGAAAGAAGCGGATGGATACCAAACCAAATCCTTTATGCCCAATTCGTGGGCAATATCAAAAATCTGATTCGCCACCAAATCGCCATTACGAAAATGATGATGCGTTGAAATAGTCATGCCATCACGCAATCCGGACTTAATGAGCGCTTCTTTAAGATTGGGAACCAATTTATTACCATCTGCAGGATAATTTGCACAAGAGGATAATTTCGGAGCGAACCTACGTCCTTCTGGAATATATTTACCAACTCCTTGGAAGGGAATAGCCGCTTGTCCATTAATTTCGGTAGGAACTATTCTTCCGGCAGCATTTTCTACCAGTTTATCGTACTTTTTCATACGTATCTATTTTTATTTATTCTCAACTAAAAATGCATCCCGCCAATTCTCCTCAATAATTCCCATACTCAGGGCAAGATTAATGGTTCTTTCTGCGCGTTTTACAACAGGCGGATCAATCATTTTCGATCCGAGCGAAACTACGCCCAAGCCTTTTTCCGTTGCCAAAATAAATGCATGAACGATTTTCTGTGCCTTTTCAATTTCCTTAGCATTTGGTGCAAAATTCTCTTTCACCACTTTTACCTGACGTGGGTGAATACAGCCCATACCATCAAAACCCAGAGCTTTAGCATCCAGCACATTGGCTTTAAGTGCCTCCATATCAGATATATCAGAAAATACAGAATCGATCGCTTGAATTCCGGCGGCTTTGCAAGCCAAAACCAGCTGTGTGCGTGCAAGATAGCTTTCACGCCCTTCGTTGGTTCGTTGTGTACCAAGATCGGCAGTAAAATCCTCGAGGCCAATAGCCAAAGCAACCACATTGGGAGCAGCTGAAGCAATTTCGTATGCCTTTATAACGCCCAATGCGCTCTCAATAATTGGCATCAGCCAGATATCGCGGCTTTGTCCATTTTTCGATTGAATTGCTTTTATTTTTTCATTCACCTGTTTGATTTGATCGGCAGATTCGCATTTAGGAACCAGAATCAAATTTACAGGATGTGGTACGATATAATCGAGATCATCGAGTCCGGCAGGAATCTGATTAATACGCACCATCCGCTCTGCGCCATAAAAATCAATGGCACGCAGGGCATTACGTACCAGAAAACGTGCTTCATATTTTTTATCAAAAGCAACGGCATCTTCCAGGTCAAGGATAATACCATTTGGCTGATGAATGCCTGCATTAATCATTAGTTTTGGATTATTTCCGGGCAGGTAAAGCCTAGAAAAACGATATTGATTTGCTGCAGTTTCTGTTGTGTTCTGAGGCAGGATTTCCGGTAAATATTCCTTATCGGTTTGCATCAGCTTTTTAATTGCAGCCTCAATACGTGCGGCAAGAACCAAGGGCAGGGCTCCGGTATCGTTTATGGTCAAACTGCAATGTTCAATGCCAAAAAAATGAAGAACTTCATCAGCCAACGAACGAATTGAGTCACCGTAAAGAGCTTCTACTTTGCTATGCAGGATAATTTGCCTGCCGCCTTCCTGAAGAAGCATTAAGGAAACAAAACAATCGGAACGGACTGTATCACCCTGATTTCCAATTTCTTGTTTTTTATTAACGATCATTTCCATATGATGATTTTAGATTGTTTATTTCTCTGAAAATACAATCAACAAATATATAAAGCTTTAATGCAAACAAATAAAACTGTATGTAATTTAAAACCAATCCATACTTATAGGGCTTTTATTTCACAATACAATCGTCCTAAAAACAGAATAACTACTTTTGCCAAAAATTTGATCATGAAGAAAACAAATAAAAAACTTCTGCTTGTAAATCTCGGATGCTCGAAAAACCTTGTTGATTCAGAAGTTGTCATGCAACAGGCGAAACTCTCAGGCATTGATGTTCTTTATGGTGAAAATCCAGAAACTGTTGATGCCGTATTGATTAACACCTGTGGTTTTATTGCAGATGCTAAGGAAGAATCGATTGAAACTATAGTAAATTTTGCAGAAGCAAAAGAAGAAGGGCTTGTCAAACATATTTATGTAATGGGTTGCCTCAGCCAGCGCTACCGCGATGAATTAAAAAAAGAAATTCCGGAAGTGGATCAATTTTTTGGCGTGGATGAATTTGAGGATGTTGTAAAAAGCCTAGGAGGGAATTTTCGCAAAGAAAAATTGCACGAACGCTTTCTGACCACACCTTCGCATTATGCTTATTTAAAAATAGCTGAAGGCTGCGACCGCAAATGCTCTTTCTGTGCCATTCCAATGATTCGCGGGAAGCATTTATCGAGGAGCATTGAAGATATTATGCAGGAAGCAGAATATCTGGCAAAACAAGGCGTAAAAGAAGTAATTCTCATAAGCCAAGATTTAACATATTATGGCATAGATATTTATAAAAAACAAATGTTGACCGAATTAACAAAACGCCTATCCGATTCGGGCCTTTTTGAATGGATTCGATTGCATTATACGTACCCAACTGCTTTTCCACTTGATTTGCTTGCGTTGATGCGTGAGCGCGAAAATATTTGCAATTATATTGATATTCCCCTTCAGCACATCAGCACACCCATTCTAAAATCGATGAAACGCGGCATTGATAGACAGGGAACTCTTGATTTAATGGAGGCCTTCAGAAAGAATATCCCTGATGCAGCTGTTCGCACAACCTTTATTGTTGGCTATCCCGGCGAAAGTGAGGAAGATTTTGAAGCATTATTGGAATTTATACGCACTTCACGCTTTGAACGTGTTGGTGCTTTTACATATTCAGAAGAAGAGGATACTGCGGCAGCAAAACTTGCCGACGACGTTCCCGAAGAAGTTAAACAGCTGCGTTTGGAGCAATTGATGGATGTGCAGCAAGGCATTTCATTGGAACTGAACAAGGCAAAAGAAGGAAAAGTTTTCCGCTGCATCATCGATCGTATTGAAGATGATTTTTATGTCGGGCGAACAGAATTTGATAGTCCTGAGGTGGACAATGAAGTACTGGTTCCCAGTGAAAAGCATCAATTACAAATTGGAGAATTTTATCCTATTCGAATAATGCAGGCAGACTTTTTCGATCTTTATGGAGAATTAGCAGAATAGCTTGTATCGTATACTGATTACAAATCAGAACCCTGAAAAAGTTTTGTCTCGCCATAAGGTTCAACAGGGCCTTGGAATGAGAGTCTTTCCCCTGACAGCAAATTATTGATGCTGATTTGCGCCAATCCACTTTCTTTTAAGCGAAGGGAAATCATGACCCGGCCAACAGCGCCGCTCATCGAAAAAGATAGGGTATAAATATTTCTTTGTTCATCATTATCCTCTTTAATATTTCGCATCTCCCCTTCAATGGTAAATCCTCCCAGGCCATTATGCCCCATACTTTTCGGCCTTCTTGGTGCAAGCTGTATTATGGCAGAATCCCCTTCAAATTTCAGGAAATTGATTGATTCTTCGGGGAAAGCTTCTTCCCCTTTTTCAAAAATAATTTTTTCAACAGGAACAACACAACGCCTCGATAGAAGCAGTTGAAGCGCAGCATTATACTCAATGATTTGTTCTTGTTTCTCTTTTTCTTTTTTGGCTTTCCGTTCTGCCTTTTTATCGACATCCTGAGCAAAAGCAGTGCTCATTAAAAATCCGGCGAGGAGAATAAAAATAATCTTTTTCATAAAAAGGAAATTTTATGTGAATCTCAAAAATAAAGAATAATTCCTTGTTTTGATCATCAAAAAGTTCATCAAAACAAGGAACATGAACGAAGCGGAACAACAAGCTTTTAAAAGTCGGTTCCTTGAAATATTGTAGCATCACCATAGGGTTCAACAACACCAGTCATCGTAAAGCTTGTTCCAGAGTACATCCCCTGCACCATAATATTTGCCTGATCACTGCCATAAAGATTTACGGTAATCTGGGCGGTACCTACAACACCACTAATTGAAAATGACATTGAAAAATGGTTTTTTTTCTCATTGGTGCGTTCTTTCACATTACTGATTTTTCCATCGAGGGTAATGCCTCCGAGGCCATTAAAACCAGGGTTCATAGCTGTTCTGGGAGCAATTTGCAAAACACCATTTTCGCCCTCTACTTTCAAGAAATTAAGCGCTTCATCAGGAAAAATCTGCTGACCACTTCGAAAAGTAATGGTTTTTGCAGTAATGATGAATGACTTTGCTTTCATAATTTTCACTGCTTTTTCATATTTTACCAGTGCTTCCTGCTTTTCTTTTTCTTTTTTGGCTTTCCTTTCCGCCTTTTTATCGACATCCTGAGCAAAAGCGGTGCTCATTAAAAATCCGGCGAGGAGAATAAAAATAATCTTTTTCATAATAATTGGTTTTTGGGTGAGTATTGTTTTTATTAGACTAGGATCCAAAAGATCACATACACATCAGTTCAATAATTAAGGCGTTCCTTCAAAATAATTTGTGCTGTCGATGGGCATCACATTTCCATCCATATTAATAAGCACATCATTAAAAACACCACGGATATTCACATCGGCACGATTTCCACGAAGTACGCTAATGCGAATATCGGCTGCACCAAAACTACCTTCAATCGTAAAATTCATATTGAGTTGTTTATCGGTATTATTCTCCGTCAGGTTAATTACATTTCCTTGGGCAGTAATACCGCCAAGGCCGTTTGCCCCAGGGCTGGAAGCCACATCAGGAGAAATTTGCAGCACGGCATTTCCTTCATTCATTTTCAGAAAAGTCACACTACCATCTGCAAAAATGGTTTGCCCTCCATTTACTATTAAAACATCTGCCGGGATGATGAATGATTGCGCATCGAAAAGTTGTTTGGCTTTTGCAAAATTTTGCTGCCTTTCCTTTTCGCGCATTTCTTTTTTAGTCTGTGCCGTTAAGCTAACAGAAAATACTGCCAGGAACAGACAAAGTATAAAGCTTTTTTTCATGATTTAGATGATTAAGGATTTTGGAATAAAAATACAATTTTTATGCCCAAAAGCCAAATTTAAGCTTTATTAAGATATTGACTCGCAATTATTAACAAACCCTAAATTCTAGGATTTTTTCTTGCTTAAAAACACAATGCCTATTATTGCCGACACAAAAGAGGCCGTAAAAATGCCAATTTTTGATGCTTGTATCAACAAAGGATCTGTAAATGCCAATTGACTAATAAAAATGGACATAGTAAAACCGATCCCTGCCAGAAAAGCGGCACCAAGAATTTCCCGTCGACCAACACCATCTGGCAAAGTAGAAATTTTTAATCGCAGCATCAATTCAGTAAACAGTGTAATCCCAAGAGTTTTTCCAAGTACCAAACCCAAAATAATCCCCAAAGAGACAGGGCTGAGCAAAACTTCCATCACATTAGATTCGATGAGTACACCGGCATTTGCCAGAGCAAATAATGGTAAAATCACAAAAACGATGATTGGATGCAGAGCATGTTCCAGCTTTTGTAAAGGCGTATGTGCATCATCACTCAGGCTTTCGATATTCTCTACGAGTTTTACCTGTTTCTTGGTCAACAGAGTATTATCATTTGGCTCAACCCTTTTAAAAATTGAAAGCATTTGACTTAATTTTTTAATAAACGTATCCTCATCCACTTTTGGACGCGCCGGTATTGTTAAAGCAATGAGCACGCCTGCAATGGTAGCATGCACCCCTGAATAAACAAAAGAAAGCCACACTCCCGCCAAACCTACAACTGCATAAAAGGTTGTTCTTCGAACACCTATTTTATTAGCAAACAATAAGATACTAATAAATACCAATGCATTAATCAGTTCAACAAAATCAATACTTTCCGTATAGAAAATGGCAATTACTAAAATAGCGCCCAAATCGTCGGCAATGGCCAGCGCCGTTAAAAAAATCTTCAAGTTAATATTGACCCGGTCGCCCAGAAGCGCTAAAATTCCGAGGGCAAAAGCAATATCAGTAGCCATTGGAACGCCCCAGCCATCAATATATTCGGCAGCGCCACCAATTGTAATAACATAAATAAGTGCCGGAACCAGCATACCGCCAATAGCAGCTCCAATCGGCAGCATCGCTTTTCGCGGCGAACTCAGCTCCCCTCCAATTACTTCGCGTTTAATCTCCAGACCAACCGTAAAGAAAAATAAAGCCATCAGCCCGTCATTAATCCAATGATGAAGATTTTTGGATAAACTAAAATCACCAAAATGAATAGAAAAATCGGTATCGTACCATAAATGATTATAGGAATCATAGCCCCCTGTATTTACCCAAATTAAGGCGGCAAAGGTGGCAAGAATCAATAAAATGCCGCCGATAGCTTGTTCACTGATAAAGTGTTTTATGGAAAATGAATTCAAAAATTTAGATTTTTTCATACACTCTTAAGTATTATTGCATTATAGGATAAACAAGTCCAAGCATAAAAAGCCAGCATTGTTATTCATTTTTAAAGTGGCGTAAAGATAAAATATTTTATAAAAACCATTGTCTAAAGAAGATCCGCTTCTTACAAAAATAGCAAAGATGACCAGATAATTTAACAGATTGATCATGACGCTACCCAAACCATAGGAACAAAAATACTATTGACTGATAACATAATGAAACAGGCAGAAACAATATTCGAGGGAAAGCGGCGTTTTTGCCATAGTATATAAATTCGACAGACTTGGACATTTACCTAAGAAAAAGACGCTGGAAATGGTTTTTAATGGGCGCAGCCGTTCTGATTGTTCTCGCCACATTTATTTATACAAACAGGGTTATTCGGCTTGTTGGCTCAGAAGAACGTGAAAATGTGAAAATTTGGGCAGATGCAATTCACCGCAAAGCCAGTCTGGTGAATTATACCGAAGGATTTTTCGAGCAAATTGCCAGCGAGGAGCGTCGCAGGGTAGAACTTCTTGCTCAGGCATACAAAAAGCTGATTAGTGCTACAAATGATGCAGACTTAAGTTTTTACCTCGATATTGTTTCAAATAATAAGAATATTCCGGTTGTAATGACCGACGAAAACAGCCGCATTATTAATGCCACAAATGTAGACAGTGCAATCGACAGTCTGACCTACTTAAAAGGGGAAGCACTGCTCTCCTTTGCCAAATACCGGCCAATTGTAGTAAATTATTATGAAGAAAAAAAGAACTTTCTCTACTACAAAGACTCTCGCTTATTTTCAGAGCTGAAGGCTGTTTTGGATGATCTTACTCAATCTTTCTTTGATGAAGTCGCCAGCAATACTGCTAGTGTTCCGGTAATTATTACTGATTCATTGGTGCAAAAAATATATGCCAGCGGAAACATCCCAAATGGCAATCTTGACGATCCTCAATATCTGAAACAGTTGCTTCAGGAAATGCAGGACGAAAACGAACCGATTGTTGTTCGTCTTACAGGTCAGGGCACACGTTATATATACTATCTAAACTCCGGGCTTCTTACCGAGCTTAGGCTTTACCCTTATGTGCAATTTGCAATTATCGGGCTCTTCTTGCTTGTTGCATATTTTCTTTTTAGCACGGCGCGAAAAGCAGAACAAAATCAGGTTTGGGTAGGAATGTCAAAAGAAACAGCGCATCAATTGGGCACACCTTTATCGAGTATGATGGCATGGATCGAACTTCTTAAAATTGATGATCAAAATAAAGAACAAGCACTCACCGAGCTATTAAACGACATCGACAGATTGCAAGTCATTACCGACAGGTTTTCGAAAATTGGATCCATTCCCAAGCTCCATATCGAGGATATAGGCACCGTTTTGCAGGAAAACGTAAATTATTTCAAAAGACGCACATCCAGCAAAATCCATTTTCACCTTTCGCTGCCTGATGAAATTATTGAAGTACCTCTGAATAAACCATTATTTAACTGGGTGATTGAGAATCTGTTCAGAAATGCCGTAGATGCCATGACCGGTTCCGGAAAAATCAATATTAACCTCAGCACAGAAGGGCGCAACATTCTGCTCGATATAAGTGATACAGGAAAAGGTATTTCGCGCAGACGTTTTAAAACCATTTTCAGCCCGGGATACACTAGCAAGAAACGCGGTTGGGGACTTGGTCTTTCCCTCGCTCGAAGAATTATTGGCGAATACCATCACGGAAAAATATTTGTTAAGGCCTCAACACTGAATGAAGGCACAACCTTTCGCATCATTCTCCATAAAAGTAAGCTCTTAAATCCGGGAATATAAGCAAAAGAATACGCTTTTTATCCTTTAAGTATGATTTTTGGCAATCCTTTCGTATATTTGTTCAAGATCAACGATACATATCCATACTTTGTTTGGCCGATATTGATCACAATACAATGAGTAGATAGAGATTTTTTTACGAATAAAAACGCTTATGAAAGGGATTGTTTTTACAGAATTTCTTGAGATGGTAGAAGAAAAATTTGGCTTTGAAATTGCCGACTCCATCATTGAAAAATCCAATCTAAAATCGGGTGGTTCCTATACTTCTGTAGGCACTTACCCACACGAAGAGATGGTGCAGTTGCTGACGCATTTATCGGAGGAAAGCGGGCTTCAAGCAGCTGATTTACTCGAAACTTTCGGTTTATACCTCTTTGGACGCTTTGCCGAACTGTATGGCGTCTTTTTTGAAAATAAAACGAATTCCTTCGATTTTCTAAGTGGTATTGAAAACTACATCCATGTAGAAGTAAAAAAACTCTATCCTGATGCACAACTACCCAGGATTGATGCGCACAAAATTGATGAGAAAAGGATGGAACTTACTTATTATTCGACGCGGAAACTGGCTTCATTGGCACATGGGCTTATGAATGGCTGCTTCCAACACTTCAAGGAAAACATCAGTATTGAACAAAAAAAACTAAAGCCCGATGGTAGTGAGGTGCTTTTTATTCTGACGATTCAATAATAAAACTATGAGCCTTGACGATGCACTAAAACGCAGCTTAATCCGTGAACGCAAAGCCCGCAAGGAAGCCGAAGCAATCATGGAGCAAAAATCCCTGGAACTTTATAATGTGAATAAGGAGCTTCGAGAACTGAACAATAATCTCGAAAAAATCATTGAAGAGAGAACCCATGAGATTGAAGAATCGCGTAAAAGCATGCGCAAAGCAAAGGAAGAAGCCGAGCAGGCCACTATGGCAAAATCTGTTTTTCTCTCAAACATGAGCCACGAAATCAGAACTCCACTCAATGGAATAATCGGACTCACTTCATTAATGCTTTCAGAAAACAAACAGGAAGCGCTGGATGAAATGCTGAAATCGGTGAAATATTCAGCCGATAACCTTCTTGGAATTATCAATGATATACTCGATCTATCGAAAATTGAAGCAGGAAAAGTAGAATTTGAGAAAATCCCTTTCTCACTAAAACATATGATTGATAGCATTAGAGATGCCTTTAACTTTAAAGCACGGGAAAAAAAACTCGGTTTTTCTATTCATATCGATGAAGATGTCCCTTTGTATCTTTATGGAGATCGAGTGAAACTCAATCAGATACTCAACAACCTTATTGGAAATGCGTTTAAATTCACAGAAAAAGGATCAATTCGCTTAAGCATCTCTTCGGAGGGCACAAACAATGGCTACAGCCATCTCAAATTTTGCGTGAAAGACACCGGAATAGGCATCAAACCAGAAAAGCAAAATGCTGTTTTTGAAAGCTTTACACAATCAAGCGCAAGCACTACACGTAAATATGGCGGCACAGGCCTTGGACTTACCATCACAAAAAAACTTGTTGAACTTCAAAATGGTCAAATTCTACTCCGAAGTGAAGTAGGCAAAGGCAGCGAATTTGAATTTAACTTGCCCTGTAAAACAATGACCGAAGAAGCTTTTAGAAAACAAGAAGAAAAAGCATTCCATTTCACTCCATTTGAAAAAACACGAATTCTTGTTGCCGAAGACAACAAAATTAATCAGTTTGTTATTTCAAACATCCTAAAAAAGTGGAATTTAGAAGCTGATATTGCTAATAATGGCAAAGAAGCCCTAGATTATCTAGCAGGATTTTCGTACGCATTTGTGCTTATGGACATTCAAATGCCAGAACTCGACGGCATGGAAACAACAAAAGCACTTCGAAAAGGCAGCGCAGGTCAGATAAATCAAAATATCCCTGTAATTGCATTAACGGCGAATGCCTTTAAAGATATTTCTGCTCAGGCTACAGAGGCAGGCATGACAGACTTTTCCACGAAACCAATCCAACCAAAAGATTTATATATAAAAATAAAAAATATACTTCAGGATGCATAAAGCTCAAAATATGGAAGCATTTTATAAAGATCTCCTGAGCCACCTGCCTTATGCTCTGGCGGTTGTGCATACAGATGGGTTAATAAGCTATACGAATAAAGCCTTTGCCCAGCTTTTTTCCACAGAAAATGAAACGATAAATCAACTGTGCGGGCAGGCATTGGGCTGCACATATTTTAATAAAGCAAGCACTGAGGAACAAATCTTCCGTTGCGCCCATTGTGAAATAAAAAAGATTATTGCCTTGGCCGAAAAAGGGCAAACAGTAAAAAACCGACTCTTTAATAAAAACCTAAATATTCATGGGGAAACTAAGCTTCATTTGCTCTCGGTGAGCTCGGTACTACTTTCGAACAATCGATTGTTAATGATCTTTGATGATCAGAGCGATAGCGGCCGTGAAGCTCTAAAATATAGTGAGGGCACTCTCTGATATGGCAGGAATCTACGTTCATATTCCGTTTTGCCATTCAAAATGCCATTACTGCAATTTCTTTTCGCTGGCTACGACAAAATACCGTGAAGAAATGCAAATGGCCATTCTTCAGGAAATCAAACTAAAACACAAACAACTCCCTGTGAAGCAGGTTCAAAGCATTTATTTTGGCGGCGGAACCCCCTCACTCTTTCCTGCATCTTTCTACCATCGCTTTTTTGCAGAACTAAAAAAATACTTTCGCATCGCTGATGAGGCTGAAATAACAATTGAAGCAAACCCCGAAGACATTACAAATCAGTATCTTGAAGCGCTACCTCGGGAAATAAACCGCATCAGCATTGGAGTTCAATCGTTTCTCGATAAAGAATTGAAGCTATTGGGCAGAAAACATTCTGCATCAACAGCATTAAACGCAATAAAACTCATTAATGCATCTCACATTAATAATCTCAGCATTGACTTTATTTATGGTATTCCGGGAAGCACAGAAGATGAAATGCGGCAAAACTGGGAATGTCTAAACGGTTTTGACATCCAGCATTTATCGGCATATGCGCTTACTATCGAATCGGGCACAGCCCTGGATTATTTAAGGCGAAAAGAAAGATTCAGAAGTGCCACGGATGAACATTATGAGATGGATTATCATCTTATGAGAAAATACGCCAAACATTATGGTTTTGAGCATTATGAGATTTCCAATTTCGCAAAAAAAGGATTTCAGGCCAAGCATAACTCTACCTATTGGTCCGGCGAACCCTATCTTGGGCTGGGGCCTTCAGCACATTCATTCACAGGCAAAATCCGTTCATGGAATATCTCAGCAGTGAAATCCTATATTGATGCTATTGCAATTGGCCAAGCAAAAACAGAACAGGAGGAGCTCAGCAGCAATGATCGTTTCAACGAATTAATAATGACTGGTTTACGCACAGCAAAAGGGGTTTCAATTTCCAATTTGGAATATATTGCCGGAAAAAGACAAGTTGAAAAAATGCTCAGTGAAGCCCAAACATCCTTTGAGGCAGGGCATTTGCAGATTGATAAAGGATTTTTATTTATTCCTGCGGCACATTGGTTTCTTTGCGATCATATTACCTCAGGACTCTTTTCGCTAGGTGATGAAGTTGGCGAATAATCTTTCTGCAGGCAAAGCTCCAAATCAATTATTCCAAAGCATAGCTTCTTTATAAATCATCGCCGTATTGCATTTCATAAGCGCCAAGATCAGGAGTTTCCGGACGCTGATTCCCAAGAATATCGAATGGTACATTCATCTGTATCCCGATATTCCGAGCAGGGCTCAGACTATCCAATTGAAGATTATTTAAGGTATAATCAACAAAAAGCGGATCCTCATTAAATACACATTGATTGAAGTGGGTTTCATCTATTTCCATATCCGTTTTCACAAGACAATGCTCAAAAGAATAATTTAACTGCTCACTATCAGGATGTTTACTTAGGAAGACTTCATTTTCCGTATTTCCATAAATAATTGAATTCCCGAAGAACAGTTCCGAAGGTTCCACTTTTACAGGGCCGTCGGTGGTAGAAAAATAGTCTGAAAAGATCAGGGAAGCGCCATCATGCCCGGCATAATTCCCCAGACTCGTTTGCTTAAAATTATAGAATCCACCATTTAGAGAGAGAGCATATTCGTTGCAGGAGGCAAATACACAATTTTCGGAAGTAATCAAGGTTGCTGTTGCCCCGATTGCGCCCACGCTCATATTTTTCACGATAGTATTGTTTACTATAAGTGTTGGATTCTGGCTGTTGGCATTAAAATATTCCACTTGCAGGCCAAGCACTCCATTTTTTATTTCCGCATGATTGATGTAGTTATTCTTACTACCTTCGGTGAGCCAGATTCCGCCCCATTGTCCGGGTAAATCACTATAGAAAGACTCCAGCCTGTCGCCACTAAAATGCACCAGGCTGTCTGCTTCCCCATTCACAATCAGGCTCCCATCGCGATAGACCATTAAAACAGAATTATTATGAAAATGCACACGACAGCCTTTCTGTATTGTTAAGGTTGCCAGAGAATCCACAACAAGCCAACCGTAAACGACATATGGTTTGTCGTTTTCCCAGACCGTATTTTCTTGAATTACAGAATATGCAGGGAAATTTTTAGGGAATATTTTAGGTGTATAATAATGTGCATCCTGCCCCCAGGCGACCAGATCCACATCCTGCTCATTTCCATTTAGTTCAAATATAATGGAATCGGTCCTGATTAAAGGTGCATCTTGTTTTGTTGGATCGATTCGGACTTTAACGAAAACGAAAATACTGTCTTCGGCCTGAATTTCAACATCGCTCACACTTGTTCCGGCTGTACCATCGACATTAATTTGGTATTCTCCGGCGCTAGCCCCGGCGAGGTAAATACGCGAAAGCTGAACGGCTTTATCGTTCCTGTTATACACAGTAAGTGTTTTCGTAGCACTTCCAATCGTAGTAAAAACTGTATCAAATAAAACAGTATCTACTGAAAAAGAGAGGCGTAAGGACGGATCAGTATCGATTTCATCGTCTTTACGGCAACTGCTGATCAGAAGGCCAAAAGTTGCGGCAAATATCAAAAAGAGGGCAATATTCCGTTTTTTCATACGCATTCAATTATGTTGCAAATATACAGCCTTTAAGGCTGATGTTCCCAGAGAAAAATCCCGGTATTTGTCCATAATGTGCGATCTCAACTTTATTCTTGTGCTGTATTTAATATAGATCGGGCAATTCTAAGCCGCGAAATTAAACTCCCAACATTATGGAAACAATAACAATACGTGAAAATCTGTGAAATATTGCAAATGTAACGTCCCCCCGACAATCACTTTAATGGGTGCCCATCCAAAATATTAGTATGTCAGAAAGCCATTCACTCTTTCAATATCGAAAAGATCTGGATCAAAATCATCGCCTAACCAATCTATAAAATCCTCGTATTGCTCATGTTTAGGGTCTTTAATAATATGCAACATTTCCGCATATCCCCAAACGCCGCCACAATCTTCGGGCGGACAGCTTCGTTTTCCGCCAATACATTTTGCAGAAACCATGTCCTCCTCAGTAGGTAATATTTTTTCCAGCTTCACTTCATGATTCCAGCCATCACCAAAATCATACTCATAAGCAATGCTTGAATTCACCTTTTTCAAAATATGATTTAATCGTACTTTCTCTGAATCCATTGCATAATCTAATTGAAACTCAACTGGTGCATATTCATCTTTTCCTTTTTTAAATGAATGAAGATGAGCATTTTCCCAACCCATTGTAATCTGAATAATCCTATGGAGATCATTCAATGATACTGATGAATCTACGGTAATTTTTCTCCAAATAGGAGGTTTAGTACCTTTTAGTGTAATTTTAAGCTGATAAATTTGCTTTGCCATGATTTATTTAATAATTTAATAATCAAATAATTATACCTGGAATACTATAGCATACTACGGCACTTCCTCACCGGTAGATGCAGTATAAATCCGGAACCATTGCTCCAGACTCATTTTTAGGGTGCAGGCATCAACTGCGGTTTTAATTCGCGAAAGATTGCCGGAGCCTACAATAGGAATAATCCCAGTCGGATGTTTTAATAACCAGCTATATACAATTTTATCGACTTGTTCTTCCTCTAACTCCTCAGAAATCTGTCGAAGCACTTTTAGGATTCTGTGTCCTTTCTCATCTTCCGGACGAAATAATCTTCCTCCAGCTAAGGGAGACCATGCCATTGGTTTGACCCTTTGTTTCAGGAAAAAATCCATATTACCATTTTCAAAATGTTCGAGACAATATGGAGAGATTTCCACCTGATTGCTTACTAAGGGAGCATCCAGATATGATTGAAGCATTTCAAATTGCAGCGGCGTAAAATTTGACACACCAAAATACAGCACTTTTCCTTGCTTTTTCAATTGCTGAAAAGCCATTGCGACTTCTTCTGGAGCAAAAAATGGAGACGGACGGTGTAGAAGCAGTAGATCGATATATTCAGTTCCAAAATTTTGCAAGGATTTTTCTACCGAAGAGACAATTGCCTCAAAACTATAATCATAGTGTTTTATTTGCCGTTCCGGAAAATGATTCGACATCAGGCGAATGCCACATTTTGTGATAATTTTAATATCTTTCCTTAAGGATTTGTTTCGTGCCAGTGCCTTCCCGAAAGCGCGTTCGCATTGATAATCGCCATAGATATCTGCATGATCAAAGGTATTGAACCCAAGATCTATTAATTCTTGAGTGAATGTCAGCAATTCATTTTCGGTCATTTTCCAGTCTAGTAATCTCCAATGCCCATGAACCAATTGAGATATTTCCAAACCCTGAGTAAGTTGTATTTTTTTCATCATTAAGACAATACTAAATTTAAAAACATTTAAATAAAAACCCGACTCTTTTCAAAGCCGGGTTACCTTTAGTCGTCTGTTATTGACTATAATCCAAATGCCAGGCCGGCATAGAATGTCCAAACGTTGTGTTTCCAGGTTACACCGGTTTCATTATCTTTCATGATATCTGTCATGCCCATGGTATAACGTGCACCGCCCATCAGATAAACAGGTCCGAGAGGCAGTTGTAATCCAACACCACCCATAAGACCAAAATCAGTACCTTTTGTCTCATCCTTTATATCAACTTCTGTACCTTCAACCTCTCCTAAATAATCTGATGAAAATTTAGTTTTTGCACTAAGGAGGAAACTGGCATAAGGGCCTGCTTCCACGTAGAACACTAAAAGCTTCAATTTCAGAAGTGCCGGAATAGTAAGGTAGTTATATGCTAATGTTAACTCACCTGATAATTCCGGTACGTCAGTAAATTCCATGGAGAACTTTGTGCCCCGTGGGTCATAATTTACCTCTAACTGTAAATCAAGCAGCATGGGAACAAGGCTCGATTTAATAAAAAGACCATAGGTAAGGTTTGAGGCTGTTCCTAATGCGGCTGCAGGAACTGTATTTCCATCAATAACTAGATTATCCCCACTGAGGGAAATAGTACTAAGATTATAGCCAATTTTTGGTCCGATCTTTTGCGCTTGCGCGTTTTGCGACAAAGCAAAAATTACTAATAATGCTAATAAAGAAACGTAGAATTTTTTCATAGTCTTCTGTTTTTAAGTTTAATTTTCAATCAAAAATAAGAAAAAATATGATCCCGTGCAAAATCAAAATCATTTTGTCTGAGAAAAGTGTTTCAACATCCTTTTACTCTGCAAAAAAAAATAGCAAGCATTGAACAATTACTATTGTATAATGATTCTTTGTTTCGTTCTGGAAATAGATTGTAAAAATGAATGAATCCCTGCGCTGAACTCGTCCTTTTAAATCCAATATTTCATCAATTGTCCAACCAAAAAACCATCCCGATTCGTCAATGCAAAATATTTTGAATTATAACAATTTTATTACTTTTACCACATAGAGCAAAATGATTGCATCAAACTAAAAAAGCATCAATTAAATACGTGGTTTTTTATGAAAAAAAACATATTTATTTTGATCATGCTGTTGATCACTTTTGGAGCAACGGCTCAGATCAACCTCAAAGCAGGGAGTATTGAATTCATAGACGGAAAAAGCGTTCAAGGCTTTATCGACTATCGAAATTGGGGCGTTAACCCTGCAGATATTAGGTTCTATGAACAAAAAAATGATGCAGGTATTCAGTATTTTCCATCTCAAATCAAATCATTTACGGTAAATGGTGATGTGTATCGAAGCGCATGGGTAGCCATTGAAACCAGCCCGAATGAAATCTCCAGACTAAGTGAAGTAGCCGATTTTATTTTGGAATACGATACTGTTTTTCTGCTCAGGATTGTAGAAGGGGAAATAAGCCTTTGGTCATATCATAAAAAAGAAGGGAAATTCAATTATTATCTATTGATCGACAATAGCTTTGAACTACTCAAATATAAATCCTATAAAGCGGTGAATAAAACACAGCATAAGTTTGTCCATGAAAATAAATTATTTATTGGGCAATTAACGTACTATTTATCCGACTGCAATAGCATTGATAAAAAAATTAAAAAAGCCCGATATTCCGGAAGTAGCCTTGCAAAACTCATTGAATATTACAATAGGTGCGCTTACGGAATTGAGGGAACACAGCTAATTCAAAGTGAGCGTTTGCATCTTGATTTTGGTCTATTGGCTGGTTTTTCCATCAGCAGCATCAATTTTAAAAGCAGTACAGGTGCCTATAAAAACCTAGCAAACAGCAACTTCCGAAACAGTACAAACCCTTCAGGAGGATTATCGCTTGATCTTATTTTTCCGCGCAATAGACAAAAATGGATCTTACGCAACGAATTTATTTATTCCGGGGCTTCATATATAGGAACTTACACCGAAATAAACAACAACACCCGGGAAGAAATATATACTGAATTAGATTTTTCCTGGCTAAAAATCAACACCATGCTTCGGTATTCCTATCCATTAAAGAATGCAAGGATTTTCGCTAACATCGGCATTTCAAATGGTTTTGTGTTAAACAATACTAATTATCAAAAAAGGGAATGGCAATTTTATGATGACCTAAAAACAACAGAAGGCCCTTCCATAGCTGAGGTGCGTAAATACGAACAAGCCATATTGTTTGGTATTGGCGCAAGGGTTAAAAATTTCTCCCTTGAAGCACGTTTTAGTTCAGGAAATGGAATGTCTGGAATTACTTCACTAAACTCGCATATGACGCGTTTCTACTTTTTTCTGGCTTATACATTATAAAAATTGGAAATATTTTAAGAATCAATAGGTAATATCATTCTAGCCAATATTTCTAAAAATAATAGGTGATAAAAACACAGAACTATGGAAAAAGAGAACAAACCTTTGGTCATTTTTTGGTTTCGCCGCGATTTACGCTTAGACGATAATCATGGGCTGTATCAGGCTTTAAAAAGTGGATACAGGGTATTGTCCCTATTTATTTTTGACACCAACATTATCGAAAAATTAGAGGATGATGACGATAAAAGACTGCAATTTATCCATCAGGCACTCTTTGCATTAAAAAAAGAATTCAACACACATAAAAGTGATCTTTTGGTCAAAACCGGTAAGCCCGATGAAATTTTTAAAGCACTTTTCTCGGAATATCACGTAAAAGCAGTGTATTGCAATCACGATTACGAACCCTATGCTTTGGAGCGCGATGAAAAAATTAGGAAAATATGCCACGATTATAGCAATGCAGCATTTTATTCATATAAGGATCAGGTAGTTTTAGAAAAAAATGAGGTTCTGAAAAAATCCGGGGAACCCTATACAGTCTTTACACCTTATAGCAAAGTATGGAAAATGAATGCACATACTATTCCTGAATATACTTCTGAAAAGCAGCTTGAAGCCCTTCTTCCGGATGTACATTTTCATTTCCCCGAAATTGAAGAATTGGGATTTAAAAAGACCGCAATTTTCTTTAATAAACCCTCCATCGATCAAAATATTATAAAAAACTATGCCGAGAAAAGGGATATTCCTTTTGGGCAAAACACAAGCAGACTGGGCGTTCATTTAAGGTTTGGCACGCTATCGATTCGCAAACTAGTGAAAGCTGCACGCACAATAAGCTCTGTTTTTGAGAATGAATTAATTTGGAGGGAGTTTTATATGATGATCCTATGGCACTTCCCTTATGTTGCAAAAAGTTCATTTAAACCCATTTACGATCATATCCCTTGGAAAAACGATATAGAGGATTTCAAACTTTGGACTGAAGGCCGCACCGGATATCCATTGGTGGATGCAGGCATGCGCGAATTAAAGCAAAGCGGATTTATGCACAATCGTGTGCGTATGCTGTGTGCTAGTTTTTTATGCAAACATTTGCTGATTGACTGGCGATGGGGAGAAGCTTGGTTTGCCCGTTATCTACTTGATTTTGAACTTGCTTCCAATAATGGTGGTTGGCAATGGGCTGCCGGTACAGGTTGTGATGCCGCGCCCTACTTTCGGATCTTCAATCCCATGCTCCAACAAAATAAATTTGATAAGGAAATGAAATACATCAAAACATATATTCCTGAAATCAACACATCAGATTATCCCCAACCAATTGTAGATCATGCTTTTGCACGTGATCGTGCTTTAAGGACCTATAAAAGCACATTGCAAAATCAAGGCTAAACATTCGTTTGTTTAATTATTTCGAAATTTTATTGAACAAAATTTCTGCCATTTGGTTTTTTCATTAACATTTGAACCATCAGCCATGAAAAAAAATAAAGCACTACAATTGGTAATTACTGCTCTCCTATTTTTCCCTCTTCTGTTAACTGCACAAAAAGGGGAAATCAGTGGACGTGTTTATGATGCCACAACCAATGAAGCATTGCCATTTACTAATGTTCTTGTTTGGGGAACCCAAATTGGAGCAACATCTGATATAGATGGAAATTTTATTATCAAGGGGGTTGAACCTGGTTTTCATAGGGTAGCGGCCACACAATTAGGTTATGAAGATTTGCTTTCGGAGGATTTTTTGGTGAGCAATACCAAAAAGGTTTTTGTGAATCTCCCGATGAAACCAAGCGCTTTGAAATTGGATGAATTTGTCGTGAAAGCATCCCCTTTTTTAAAAAAGGAAGAAAGTCCTGTTTCGTTGCGTACTTTAGGCATTCAGGAAATTGAAAAAAATCCGGGTTCGAACAGGGACATTTCCCGTGTTATTCAGTCGCTTCCGGGTGTTGCCAGCACACCTGCTTACCGCAATGATGTGTTGGTACGCGGTGGTGGCCCTTCAGAAAATTCATTTTATCTCGATGGGATTGAGATCCCAAATCTCAACCATTTTGCCACACAGGGAGCCAGCGGTGGCCCAAATGGCATTATTAATGTCGATTTTATACGTGAAGTAGAATTTTATTCGGGTGCATTTCCTGCAAATCGTGGCAAAGCGCTTAGTTCTATCATCGAATTTAGGCAAATTGAGCCTAATCGCGATAAGATGAATGTGCGTGCAACATTAGGCGCAAGCGATTTGGCGCTCTCATTAAATGGGCCTATCAGTAAAAACACTGGTCTGCTTTTCTCAGTTCGCCGCTCCTATTTGCAGTTTCTTTTTGATGTTATTGGGCTTCCTTTTTTGCCTACATATAATGATGCTCAATTAAAATACGACATCCGGCTTAACGAAAAAAATAAAATCAGCATTATTGGTCTTGGCGCTATTGATGATTTCTCTCTCAATACGGGCATAAAAGACCCTGACGAAAACCAGCGTTATTTATTGGGATACCTGCCCGTAAACACTCAGTGGAATTATACCATTGGCGTATCGTGGAAGCATTTCAGGGATAATGGCTTTGATCAACTGGTTGTATCCAGAAATATGCTGAACAACAATAGTTATAAATACACCAATAATGATGAATCCTCTGAGGCAAATAAAATTCTCGATTATTCTTCTGATGAAATTGAAAACAAAATCCGTTATGAGCGCCTGATCAGATCAAATGGCTGGAAAATTAATTTTGGAGCGGGTGCCGAATATGCCCGCTACAATAATTCAACCTATCAAAAACGCGTGATCAGCGGAAATTTAATTGAGATTAATTATCAATCGAAACTGGATTTATTATCCGCCGAACTTTTTGGTCAAGTAAGCAAATCAGTTTTTAAAGATCGCCTAAGCCTTTCGCTGGGTCTTCGCACCGATATAAACGACTATTCCTCAGAGATGTCGAAACCATGGAATCAGCTTTCGCCCCGATTTTCTGCAAGTTATGCATTGGCACCAAAATGGAACATCAGTTTCAATACAGGACGCTACTACCAACTACCGGCCTATACAACTTTAGGCTATAGAAATAATGAAGGCGCTCTGGTAAACAAAGAGAATGACCTGCGCTATATTGTATCCAATCATTTAGTAGGTGGATTGGAATTTTTACCGAATGAAAACGCAAAAATCACATTAGAAGGCTTTTACAAATGGTACGACCATTATCCATTTTCCGTTGCCGATAGCATTTCACTGGCAAATAAAGGAGCTGATTATGGCGTTTATGGCGATGAGGAAGTTTTGAGCATTTCGGATGGACGTGCATATGGTTTTGAAATTTTGGCACGCGACCGTATGTTTGAAAGCTTCAATATTATTGTCTCCTACACCTTTGTACGCAGCGAGTTTACTACAAGTGACGACACTTTCACACCTTCGAGCTGGGACAACAAGCACTTACTCAATATCACAGCAACCAAAGGTTTTAAAAGGCATTGGAATTTGGGCATGAAGTGGCGTTTTGTCGGTGGTGCACCCTATACGCCTTACGATATTATTAAATCTTCAAACAGGGCCAATTGGGATGCTCAAGGACGTGGATATTTAAATTTCAGTCAATTAAACAGCCTTCGTTTAGGAAATTTCCATCAATTGGATGTGCGTGTCGACAAACAGTATTTCTTCGACAAATGGTCTCTATTGGTATATATCGACATACAAAACCTGTATAATTTTCAGGCAACGGAACAGGATTATTTAACAAATCTTGACCCGGATGGAAACCCACAGATTGACCCGAATAACCCGGATGATTATATTTTGCGCCAAATACCAAATTCTGCAGGACAGGTCTTGCCAACTATAGGCATTATGGTTGAATTTTAATGAACTGGAAATGAAAACCTTCGCATTGGATTGCTGAAAGACTTATTTTTTAGGAGGCTTTCCACTTCTTTTGTTATAAGGCTTTCTGGATGAAGTATTTGAGTTTCTTGTTTGGTTTCCTGAATTTCTCGAGGATGCTGTTTTTTCTCGGCCTGATTTCCTGAAATTTCCACCGCGACTATAATTTTTCTGCACATTGTTTTTCCACACTGGAGCTGCCCCCAATTCTTCAGGCATTTCTTTGCGCGGAACAGTCGTTTCAATCAGCTTTTCGATGCGGGCAAAACGCCCCATATCGGTAGGATTGACAAAAGTAATGGCCTCCCCTTTTTCATCAGCTCGTCCGGTACGGCCAACACGATGCACATAATCTTCCGCATCTTTAGGCACATCAAAATTAATCACTAAGGAAATCCCCTTAATGTCGATGCCACGACTTAAAAGATTGGTTGCCACAAGGATACGAGTTTCACGCGATTTAAACTTCAGCATAACACTTTCGCGTTCGTTTTGGTCAAGATCTGAAGAAATACCTGCAACCGATTTATGGGTTTTCCGCAATGCACGATGAATCTCGCGCACATTTTTTTTCTTTTCAGTGAATATTAAAATACTGTCAAAATCAGGATGTTCCTGAATAATATGGTTTACCAATGGAATTTTCTGTTCGTCATACGCGAGATAAATACCTTGGTTAATCCCTTCGGCAGGTTTAGATAATTTTGTTTGCACTTGTTTGGGATTACTCAAAATACTTTCCGCCAATTTTTGAACTTTTGGAGGCATAGTAGCACTAAACATCAAGCTTTGCCGCTTTTTGGGCAGATGTGAAATGATATTCATAATATCATCAAAAAAGCCAATATCCAGCATACGATCTGCTTCATCGAGCACCAAATGCTCCAACTGGCTAAAATCTGCATAACGCATATTCAGATGCGAAATCAGTTTTCCAGGTGTTGCAATAATGATGTCGGAACCTTTAGAAAGCGCCATTTTTTCTGTAGACCAATCGGTTCCATCACCTCCGCCATAAATTGCAATCGACTCTATACCACTAAAATATGCGATCCCTTGAATTTGTTGGTCGATTTGTATTGCAAGTTCTCTTGTTGGAACAATAATTAAAGTATTAACTCCGGAACGCTTCTTCTTTGTCAATAATTTATGCAGTATGGGCAATACAAAAGCGGCAGTTTTTCCTGTACCTGTTTGTGCACTGGCAATGAGGTCGTTCCCATGAAGCACTTCCGGTATTGCTAGTTCCTGAATTGGGGTTGGAGTATCAATCCCCATATATGATATGGCTTCAAGTATTTGTTCATCAAAGCCAAAGTCGCTGAATGTCATAAGTTTATTTATGATGTATAATATTTTGATGGTAAAAATACACAATATGCACGACATAAGCGATGACGCTGCACGAATCACAGGCTATTTTAAATCGAAGCCGGGCCAATTGCATTCTTTCTCCGCCACCCTACTCCTAGTCGATTACCTTAATAAGCGCTTGTACTTTGGCCAAATGCTCGAAATCAATGCATCACGGCTTACTTGCGGGCTAACTAATTCTATGTCTTATAAAACCATCCTGTAAATCGAATTATCCGTTCAAAAAAAAACAGGCTCCTCCCTCAGGAAAAGCCTGTTTATCAATAAATATTCTACAAGGGATTATCTGCTGACACTAAATTTTGTGACATATTGTGACTGTGCAGAACGCACGCTAAGCAAATACATTCCGGGAGCTAAAGTTTCGGTATTCAATTGGATACGGCTGCTTCCTGCTTCCATATTCTCAGGGCTCAGTTGCATACATTTCTGACCGGAAACATTGAAAATAGATACTTCTACATCGGCTCTGTTTCCAAGATTTACTTCAACACTTAAGATATTATTGCAAGGATTTGGATAAGTGCTGAGTACAGCAAGGTTTGTGTTTTCTTCTATTGCTGTTGTATGTTGGTTTGCAGCACCAGGAGTATAATTCTCCATGCTAAACCATGTGTCTGTTCCATCAAGAAAACGACCATAAGAAACATCAGCAACTTGTGGGCCATAGGTTAGCGAATCAACAAATTCCTGATTTGGGTTCCAGAGGCCAATAGATTCTCCATCACCGCTTAGTTTAATATTCAGGTTACGCACACTGGACTCTTCAAGCTTGTTGGCATAAAATACGATAAATCCACCGGCGGCAACAGTCACGGAATCAGGGTATGTATCCAAAATCATATACATTTTTTCCGGGTCTGTTAGGTCATCGCTCATATAATAACCAGCTAGGTTAACTGCCTCGCTACCTGCATTATAAATCTCGATCCAATCTGGGTAATCGCCTTGAGGGCCGGGGAAAGCAGCATCATTACTGGCCATAAACTCATTGATATACAATTGAGCCTGCACTGTTGGGGCAAAAAACAGGAATCCTGCGAGCAATGCCATTAAACTAAATTTCAACGTGTAATTTTTCATCATAATAAATTGTTTAAATGAATATTAAATTTATCAACCCCTTAAGAAAGATCCAGGGGTATTTTCTGTATTTTTCTTATTCCTTGCTTATCTGTCACGAATTTATAAAATTTTATGCTCTTTTCATCAGCATTCCGGAAATAAAGCAATAAATTAAGATGATACACCCTATTAATCCTTCTACGCTTTAATTTTTTTCCGGTTTGGACAAAAATTTCTTTATCGTGATCATCCATTTTATAACAAAATGGTGTAATATTCAATCTCAATATTTGGGTAATTCCATTAAAATCATTCAACTTAATAATCTTTTTCGCCTTTACACGGATTTTAGTACGATAATGAATGACTTTATCGGCAGGCCACTCCTCTCCTATTTCCGTGGCACGCATTTGTTCCCGAGCCAAAAGCACTTCATCAGGCAGCATTTGAGGTTTTTCAAAGCGAAAACTTTCTTTCAGGCACCCAATAATTTCATTCTTTTGAAAAGATATATTGGTTTTAAAATCAAAAAACATGCGCCGGCGTTTTTTATCAAAATACATTCTGGCCAATTCCTTAATTCGATCCTTAAACATATAACTAATCACCAGTGCAATAAAAAACGGAAGGCTTAAATTGCCGAATGCTTTTTGGGAAACAAAAGCAATGCCGGTAGCAAAAACCATGGCAAGTCCGGCAGCAAGGCTAAAAAGCAATTGTTCATAAAAAACACCCTCTTTACGTGTATCCGTATTCAGAAATAAATTGCTTTCGATATATCTTTTCAGCCGTGCCCTGCGATGCAAAACGCCTTCATTTTCTTGGTTTGGCCTGCATACCGATGGGTATTTAACAGATTCACGATAGCGCAACTCATTAATTGCCAATATATTTATTGCTTCCATCGCAGGCTCATCCAATATTTGCCTTGCTTCAAGAGCATTCATAAGAAGATGCAGTTGCCGCTCAAGCATTAGGCTTTGATATTCATCAGCAAAATTAAAAGCGCTCAAAATGTTTTTGTCCCAGGCATTTTGTTTTGCCTCTTGAGTAATATTGGAAAGCACAGAGCGCATTTGACGACTAGCATCTATAAACCCAAGGATTTTTTTTATTTCCTGTTTGTGCTTTTTATTCTTCAAAACAGCTTTCATTTCACGCTGCAGGCTCTTAATACTATTTGCAGCATAATTTTTTAACTCCCTTTTTAAATGCTGTTCTTGTTTTGCTCCCGGATACTTCAGGTATTCATGCCATTCTTTTTGCAGGTTTGCTGAAGCATCTGTATCCAGCGAACAAAAATCAGCTAGATTATAAAAAGGCTTTCTAAGACGGATATATGTTTTTAAGGATTGATAAAAATCACTTTTTGTGAAATTATGTTTGTTCACATCCAATGCCGGTGGCAGGAAAAGATACATATCCACACCAAAATCAGGATTTCCTGACAGCATATCCTTTGCAGGCAATTCAAGCTTAAGCTCAAAAGATTGGCGTGAATGTATCTTTAATTGATCTTTAATCATCTCGTTAAAAAAATCTTATTAAAAAATGAGAAAATGCTTTATTTGCACAAGCAAAGCATAAAATCACCTTTTGCAAACCTAAGGCTCTGCCCTCCAATTCCCTAATAAATCACCTTTATACGGCTTCTACATTTCAATTTCAGGAAACTCAGGTTTCAAACAGCTCATACTACAGGCATTTACTTTATACACTGGTTATCATATTTTTATAAACCAAATACACCTCTACAAACCTCTATATTTGCCAAACATTTCAGTTAATTGGTTCTGTTCCGGTCTGTAATTCCTTATCTTTGACCCAACAAATCAAGAGCAGGAAAGCATGTCTATTTTATTTAAAAACGCAAAAAAATTAATCAGAGACATCGATGAGTATATTAATACTATAGAACAAGGGGTTCTGGTGTTTCGTGGAGGCGTCATCGATTATTTAAATAATAATACCGACGGTTTTGAAGATAAGCTAAAAAGCATTGATTTGCTGGAAGCGAAGGCTGATAAACTCCAACGAAAAATTGATGATGAGTTTTACCGTCATAGCCTTGTGCCGCAAAATATTGGCGATATTGAAAATATGCTCGACCGATTGGATGAAATCATTGACCTCTGCAAAGACAATCTGTATCAGTTTGAAGTTGAAGTTCCATTTATCCCCAAAAACCTACGATCGGAATATATCCGATTAACAGAGACTTCCGTAGAATCTGCCTTATCGGTTGTTCCTGCCATCAGAACCTTTTTCAGAGAGCCAATTAGGGCAAAAGATATGCTATCAAAAGTATATTTCTATGAAAAAGAAACCGACAAGCTGGCCCGGAGTATTAAGCGCAGCCTTTTTCACGATATGCCTGATTTAGAGCTTGCCCAAAAAATTCATTTACGGTATTTTGCTTTGCATATTGAAATTATTTCCGATAAATCAGAAACACTTGCCGATATTTTATCGATTATGGCCTTAAAAATGAGCGTTTAAAATATGGTAATCCTATTATTTTTAAGTAGCGGACTTTTTCTTGGCTGGTCTTTGGGCGCCAATGATGCTGCCAATATTTTTGGAACAGCAGTAGGGAGTCGCATGCTTAAATTCAAAAAGGCTGCTCTGATTGCCAGTATTTTTGTTATTCTTGGTGCTGTTTTTCAAGGCGCCGGAGCAAGTGACACATTGGGCAAACTCGGTAGTGTAAACACACTCGCAGCGGCTTTTACTGTTGCCCTTGCTGCCGCTTTAACTGTTTATTGGATGACGCGCTTGAGCCTTCCTGTATCGACAAGCCAAGCGATTGTTGGAGCCATCATCGGATGGAATTTCTACACCAATAACCCAACCGACATCAGTGTTTTGTCGAAAATTGTAAGCACCTGGATTTCAGGACCTATATTGGGTGGTATTTTTGCCGCCTTACTCTTTTTACTGCTAAGCAGACTTTTATTGCGCATGAAAATCCATCTACTTCTCAGGGATGCCTATCTGCGTATTAGCCTGATTGTTGTTGGTGCTTTTGGAGCTTATAGCCTGGGTGCCAATAATATTGCCAATGTGATGGGTGTATTTACAGATGCCGTGCAGCTTCCTCTTATCGATTTGGGCATCTGGGAAATCAGCAGCAAACAGCAGCTCTTTTTTATCGGTGGAGTGGCTATAGCAATTGGCATCATCACTTATTCGAAACATGTAATGCAAACTGTTGGAAATACTCTAATGCCGCTTTCCCCCGAGGCAGCATTGGTTGTTGTTCTAAGCCAAGCTTTGGTACTCTTTATATTTTCGTCTTCTTCCCTCTCAGAATTTGTGCAAATGATTGGTTTGCCTGCCATCCCACTGGTTCCGGTATCGAGTTCGCAGGTAGTTATTGGTAGTATTATTGGTATTGGCTTATTAAAAGGAGGAAAAGAAATAAAATTCAATATTCTGGGCAGCATTAGCCTGGGTTGGATTGCCACACCCGTTGCTGCCGGGATGCTGAGCTTTTTTATGCTCTTTTTTGTGAACAATGTTTTTAAACAGGATGTCGGTCAGATTATAAGCCTTGAAGCAAACCAAAAAATGCAGGACGACAAGGTTTTAGTTCTGGATAAGCTAAAAACAGAACTAAAGGCAGACATAAAAAATCAGGAGATCCAAGACGAAAAAATAATCCAAACAGAACGTCAGGGAGGAATACCCTATTTTGCAATCCCTGCCATTCTTTTACTGCTGGTTTGCAGTATTTATATTGTTTATTTGCGTCATAAGATCAAGCAAATAAGGCATCAGAAAGAACAAGAAATTAAAATATTACAAGAAGAGAAAGACTGTGAATCCGTTCATCTCAAACGCTCACTTGAAGCCTACCAAGACAAACAGGAGAGCCTCGACAAAGAACTGAATTTCAGGCAAAAAGAGATGACCACAATGGCCATGAACATTATTCGGAACAATGAATTTTTAAATGGCTTAAAAAAGGAAATTGCCCAAATCAAAAACGATGTTCCCAACCAGAAGGCCCGTGAAGCATTCAATAAACTTGTATTGATGATCAGTCAAAACATCAGTATTGATCGGGAACGTGACAATTTTCGTATGTACTTGAACGAGCAGAACAGCAAATTCCTGCAAAAGCTTGATGAGCTCTTCCCCGGACTTACAGACAATGAAAAACGGCTGGCCGTCTTGTTGCGGCTCAAACTTTCATCAAAAGAAATTGCTTCTATTTTAAATATTTCACCCAAAAGTGTTGAAATGAACCGCTATCGTTTGCGCAAAAAGCTTAAGGTAGAAGCAGGGATTCAACTCAGCGATTTTATTCGTGAGATTTAATAAAAAGTTTTCCTTGGGAAAGTTTGCAAACATTTTTATGCAGGGTGAAAGACATTGGATTTTTACGTAACTTTAATGAGAATTTTTCAAAATATATCGGCTTATGCTTAATATTGCATTGTTCGGCCCTCCGGGAGCCGGAAAAGGAACACAATCTGCTTTTCTGATTGAGAAGTACAATTTATTTTATATTTCCACAGGAGATATGCTGAGAAAAGAAATTGCTGAAGCAACAAGTCTAGGTCTTGAAGCACAGTCGATTATTGCCTCAGGAGGGCTTGTCTCCGATGAAATTATTGTACAGATTATCGAAAAAACTATTACCGAAAACCCACATGCGAAAGGCTTTTTGTTTGATGGCTTTCCCCGAACATATATTCAGGCATATATTCTTGAAGGACTGATGATTAAGCTAAACACAGCCCTGAACTGCCTCATCAGCCTGGAGGTTGACGAGGAGGTTTCCGTGCAAAGGCTTCTTGATCGGGGAAAATCTTCGGGACGCAGCGACGATAACGAAGAAGTGATCCGTAATCGATTAAAAGAATATGCAGAAAAAACCTTACCGGTACTGAATTTCTACAAAGAAAAAGGCAATTATTTCCCACTTGATGGCGGACAAAGCATCGGGAAAGTGAGTGAGGAAATCGAGTTCATTGTACAGGAAGAACTCAGCAAAAGCCTGTTGAATATAGTGATGTTCGGTTATCCAGGATCAGGTCGTGGCTCGCAAGGAAAAGCACTTGCCAAAGCATATGGGCTCGAATATGTAGCGACAGGCCCCATGCTCGATCAGGAAATAAAAAAGGGCACTGAAACCGGAAAACGCATCAAAGCCCTTTATGAAAACGGCCAGCTTGTGCCCGATGAAATTGTTGTACAACTGATCGAAAAAAAACTGGAAAACTCAAAAGGGGTCAAAGGGTTTATTTTTAAAGGATTCCCCAGAACCCTGGTTCAATCGTACATTCTTGATGGTCTTTTGAAAAAACATGGCTCTGCAATTTCAAAAATAATTGAGATTGAAGTACCTACTTTAGAATTAATCCAACGTTTGGATGCTCGTTCCAAAACGGACTCTTGTATGCCCTACGACACAGCAACTTCAAAAATTGTACAACGTTTGCGCGAACATGAAACAAAAACGGTTCCTGTTATTAAAAAATACCAAAAACTGCATGGCGTAAGTGTCGTTGATGGAATGGGCAGTTTTGATGATGTTTTTGAACGGGTCGCGAATGTGATAGAAGGCGCTTTTAAAAATATTAAGTAGGGTTTGGCTATAACGCCAAATCTCTGCTTATATTTAGAATTTGAATTTCACTTCCGGCAAAAAGCACTAAATCAGCCCTTAAAAAGAAAAACCAAAAAAAACCGAACACTGATTATACTGTCTTTTGAAATCAGGCTACATTGGTTTAGATTTTCCAATTAGGATCATTCAGTTTGTCTGATTCTTTTAATGAAAGACTCAGGTCATTGATACATCTCTCCTTGTTTGGATATTCCTTGATCAGCAGAAATAGTGGCACAGCAAGAACAACAAGAATGACATAATTGCCTGTCAGCATAAAAAATACTATACAAAAAAACGACGGTGCTTCGAGCAGGGCATATTTCACAACTTGGGCTGACCTGTAAAAAACGAGCTTATTCGAGAGATTGTCCTGTGGGTCTAATTCATTTAGTTTTCGTTTAAAAAGCACGGCACTTGCAACAACCCCTCCCGCAGCAAACAACATGCTGAGGGCAAGCATCATCAAAACCACATCTTTTCCGAAATTTTTGTACCCGTTCAATTGAAGAACAATTGATATAACAAGAAAAAAGACAACACCTGAAACGAGTGCTCCGTGAACAACTTTAAGCGATTTAAAATATTCCTTTGAGGTCAAATTAGCAAATCCTGCTTGCGATGGAGTATTCATAAGAAAAATTAAGTTTTTAATTTGTATATTTGAATAATATAAATTCTCAGCTTTTAAATAGTTCAGGGGAAAATAAATAAGCAATATTATTTCGACCAATGAGTAACACACACAAAACGATGCAAGTCCTGAAACAAAGAGAGGAACTTAAAAATAATGAATTGCTGCTAAAGATTATATTTCATTCCAATATCCTCAACACTTTTCATAGAGTTTGGCAATAAATCCGGGGGGCATTTGCCGTATTTCTGTTTTACTAAATAACGTTTGCAAGTACTCCATTTCTCTTCACCTGCTTCACAGTACTGTCTTTTATATGACTTCGAAGTCATCACTTTATCAGATAATAGACCGGTAAATATGGGACAATTCTCCGCATTTGGACAGGTATCCATAATCATTATTCTTTAATTTACCCTACTCATCAGGCTTTTCAGTTTCGCCCCGCTTTATGGTTTTCGGCCTCCAATATCAATAAGATAATACTTGAGTCAAAAATAATAAAATAATTGCACTCCCTTACTCGTAAAATAGAATATTTACTACTTTTTCCATGTCTACTACCTAGAATACAATCTTTACCCAAAGATATTAATTATCACAAAAAAGAGTGCAACACAAACCAAAAAAACTTATGCGCCAGCATAATTTAGGAATGCAGAGAAGAATTCCCAAAATTAAGAGCAAGGATTTCTTTTATTCGTCCAAGCGAATTGAGAATGCGAAAACACTGCTCAGTCAGCTTTTCTATTGCTCATTTTAAAGACCAATTCGCCTCCTTGCATCAAATCCGAAGATTTCAGTATCCAGTTTTCCACTTTCTTTCCATTCAAGCTCACTTCTTTCACATAAATATTTTCAGGCGACTGATTTTTCACTTGAATATTCAAAATCTTGCCATCAGCAAGCTGTATTTGAGCACTTTTTACCAACGGGCTTCCAATGGCATATTCGCCACTTCCCGGGCAAAAGGGGTAAAAACCCAGTGAACTAAAAATATACCATGCCGACATTTGTCCGCAATCATCATTACCACAAAGACCATCCGGGCTATTGCGGTACATACGATCGAGAATTAAGCGCACTTTTTCCTGAGTCCCTGACGGATGATCTGCATAATTATATAAGTACGGAATATGATGGCCTGGTTCATTTCCATGCACATAATTCCCGATAATTCCATCACGTGTAATATCCTCATTATGTGCAATATGTTCATCGGATATCTGCATTGTGAACAAGGAATCCAATTTTTGCACAAATCGATTCTTTCCTCCCATCATTTCAATCATCTGCTTTGGATTCTGCGGCACATACAGCCCATAATTCCATGCATTTCCTTCAATAAAACCTTGCCCATGTGTATCCATCGGATCAAATTTTTCACGAAACTGTCCATTATTTAAACGGGGGCGCATAAAGCCGATGCTGCTGTCGTATACATTCTGATAATTTCCAGAGCGTTCCCAAAACACATGATACAATGAATCTTTTCCCAAGCGTTCTGCTATTTGCGCGATTGTATAATCATCGTAGGCGTACTCCAAAGTCTTGCTTACCGAGCTGCCATTTTTATCTTCAGGCACATATCCCTTATCAATATAATAAGATAAACCATCATAAGGCCGATATGATGCCGTTTGAACACAGGCTTCCAGAGCATGCTGTTTATCTCCCGTGAAATTTCCATGCACGATAGCATCAGCAATAACCGGAACACTATGATAGCCAATCATACACCAATTCTCATTTGCATAATGCGACCAAATGGGCAACATATGATGTACACTTTGGTCGTAATGTGCCAGCATGGAATGAACCATATCGTTATTTCGATCAGGCTGAACCAGATTAAACAGAGGATGCAAGGCACGGTATGTATCCCAAAGTGAAAAAGTGCTGTAATTTGTAAATCCATTAGCCTGATGAATATTCTGATCCAGGCCGCGGTATTGCCCATCAACATCCATAAACTCTACAGGGCTCAGAAAAGCATGATATAAAGCCGTATAAAATACATAGAGTTGCTCTTCTGCCATCATTTCAACCTGTATCTTCTCCAATTCCTCTTGCCATTGATTGTACGTTTGTTGGCGAATTTCATAAAATTCCCATGAGGGTGTTTCTGCAATAAGGTTTTTTATTGCACCATCTGTGCTTACAGAAGAAAGGGCCATTTTGCACATAATATTTTGATCATCACTTAAATCAAAGTCAAACCATGCCACAATCTCTTTGCCTGCCATTTCCGGAAAATGATGTTCTTCATCAAATTTTCTGTAAAAGCCATTATAAGCAGGATTTTCCTTTCGGTTAAAGCCATAATCAACAATAGGTTTGCTGAAGGACAAAGCAAAATAAACAGTTCGGGTTCTTGCCCAGCCATAAGTTTGGCGATATCCGGTAAGCAATGTATCGTTCTCAAGCCGCAAGAACGTCCAAACAGTCTTTCCTTCATAATTATATATTCCCGACCTAAGGTCAAGGATAATATGTGCCTCTGCATTTTTTGGGAAAGTATAAGAATGAACGCCCACTCGACTTGTTGCTGTAAGCTCAGCATTAATTTGATAATCATCGAGAAACACTTGATAATAACCCGGCTGTGCTTGCTCATTCTTATGGGAAAACCGTGATCTATACCCTTTTTCAGGCTCAGCAGCTGTACCCGGATTTAATTGCAATTTTCCTGTTGTGGGCATGATTAAAAAATCGCCAAGGTCTGAATGGCCGGTTCCACTAAGATGAGTATGGCTAAATCCGCAAATTGTGGAATCATCGTATTGATAACCAGCACAATATTCATATACTTTTGGATTATATGCACCCTCATGAAACATAAAGATACTATCTGTATCAGGGCTCAGCTGAACCATCCCGAAAGGCGCCGTAGCACCCGGAAACACATGCCCCATGCGCTGTGTACCTGCAAATGGATTTACAAAAGCAGCAGCATCGAACTCCAATGATTGCCCAAAGAGGGATACGCTAAAACAAACACATATCAATAAATTAAATATTTTCATTCTAAATGGATTTAGATTTACTGCAAATATAGATAATATCTTTAAAAATAGAATACTAAGCAAAATTTCCATGACAATAAAAAAGGGCGACACAAAGCCACCCTTTTTATTGCAGTAAAAAGCTCTCTTTTTATTTGTTGTACCCAACTTTCTCAAAGGCTCTTGCTAGGCGCTTTACTCCTTCAACAATTTTTTCCTCAGGGACATTGGAGAAATTCATGCGCATCGTATTTTTCTTTTTATTATCCACAAAGAAAGGCTCACCGGGAACAAAGGCAACATCCTCTTCGATAGCAGCTTTAAAGAGCTTCATAGCGTCCATATCCTCACGGAGTGTGAGCCAAATAAACATCCCGCCCTCAGGCAATGTTGATTCCACAAAATCGGGAAGATAAGTACGAATAGCACTTAACATTGCATCTTTTTGTTTGCCGTAAAATTCGGTAATTTTGCCGATATGCTCATCCAGATTATGATCATCAAGAAACTGGCTTACAATTCGTTGCGTTAGATAATTTGTATGCAGGTCGCTGGCCTGTTTTGCGATATATAATTTTTCATAGATATCGGGGCGAGCAACAATCCATCCCAAACGGCATCCCGGGGAAATGGTTTTACTGAAAGAGCCCATCAGCACTGTATTTTCTGCATATAAATCTTTAAAAGACTCTGGTACATCCCCTTCAAAACGTATATCGCCATAAGGATCATCGACCAAAAGCAAGACATTATGCTTCCTCAGCAATTCAGCTATTTTTCTACGCTTTTCGTTGCTGTAGGTAACACCGGTTGGGTTTTGAAAATTCGGAATTGAATAGAAAGCTTTAATATTTTTGGTTTCCAAGATTTTTTCGATTTCCTCGATATTTGGACCATCATTTTCTAATTCAACCGGAAAAAACTCTGGCTGATACACAAAGAAGCTTTGGATTGCAGCGAGATAAGTAGGATTTTCGATTAAAACCCCATCGCCTTGATTAATCAATATTTTTGCAAGAAGGTCGATACCCTGCTGTGAACCACTGGTTATCAGAATGTCTTTAGGGGAGATATCAAGCCCTTGTTTTTCTTTATAGCGCTTTGCAATATGCTCACGTAATGGAAGATATCCTTCAGTGATGCTGTATTGCAATGCATCTGTATTGCAATCGATTAATACCTTATTAGATGCCTGACGAAATTCCTCAACAGGAAAGAATGCAGGATTTGGCAGTCCGCCTGCAAATGAGATAATATCATCATTTTGAATCAGGGCCAAAATTTCCCTAATGAAGGATTTAGGCACATTTGCAATGCGGTCGGAAAACAAATTTGATTGATTATTCATAATATTGAATTATTTGTTATGTAATTTCATTGAAACCGGGCGATTCTCCGAAAAGCCAAAGTTATGAATTGTTAGCAAATGGAAGCAAAAAAGCTCCATTGATTCATAAATATTTGCCAAGAATAAAGTCCAATATCCTGAAAACAAGAAAAATAAAAACCCAGCTGTTACAAACAGCCGGGTTCTAATAACTATATACACTTTTAAATATTGGCTTTATTGCCGGTTTTTCCTTCTTCTCTCAGGATTATTCTTTCGTATTTCATTCAGCAAAAAGCGTTTAAAAGTGCGTTCCAACTCAAAGAACTTAATCACTTTTTGCGGAGGCAATGCGATTTGAAGCTTTTCCAGAAATGCAGCATCGAGTTCATACTGATCCTTATTAAATTTTTTAAAACCATCAATAATTTTTTGTGCCTCCGCATCAGAAAGCTTTAAAATATCATCTTTCTTCAGATGCTTTGCCCTTATCAAATCGTGCATACTACTGTTCAGCTGGCGTCTGTCTTTCTCGTGATCATTATATATTGGCCAAAAAGTAGCAGCCTCTTCGGGGGTCAATTCCATTTTTTCGGTAATAAAGGATACTTTTTTTGCCTCCATTGCTTCCTGACGTTCTTTATTAAAATATCGATCGCCTTGCTCATCAGGCTCCTGAGCATTTACCATCAATGAACTAAAAGCTAGCGCAATGACAAACAGTAAGGTGACTAATTTTTTCATATACATAATCTGTAGATATTCAATAATTACTAACTCTCTTTATTCTCTTTACATTTCTAGGATAAAATCCACACTTACATCATTATCAACAAGATAATTAATAATTTCGGACGATTCATCCTCTTCATCTATGGATATTATAATATCTGAATCGAAAGAAATATCCGCTAAATTAGAATCATTTTCGAGAAAACTCAACATATCATATTCGCTAAAATCGCCAATCACAAGATCAGAAACGGCCAGATCATTGGCATTATCCTGCGAAGTATTGCTCGGCTTCAGAATAAAAAACCATGTTCCAATGATCAGCAAGGCTACTGTTGCTGCGGCTGAATAAAGTATGCGTGATTGAAATATGGATTTTATTGGGCGTTCTTGCACAGCAATGCGCTCCCTAAGCTGTTTATCAAAATGATCAAAATAATTCTCGGGAACCTCAAAGGGGTTTTCTTTCAGTTCCTCTTTTATTTCTCCGTTTATATGTAGATCCTTTTTCATGATTATTATTTAGACAGATTTGAAAAGCAATAGTTTAAAGCTCTTTCATATGATTTTCAATTTTTTTTACTGCATGATGGTATGAAGCCTTCAGAGCCCCTTCGCTAGTCCCCAAAATTTTTGAAATATCGTTATATTTCATTTCCTCAAAATATTTCATATTAAACACAATACGCTGTTTTTCAGGGAGTTTTAAAATTGCTTTTTGCAATTCCTTTTGGATTTCATTTCCTGAAAAATAATTATCATCCAATTTTTGCACCAATTGTGCTTCTACATCTGCCAGTGGAAGGAAATACCGTCTTCTTTTCTTTTTAAGGAAATTCAGGGCTTCATTTGTTGCAATGCGATAAATCCATGTAAAAAAGCCCGATTCGGCCCGAAAAGTTTCCAATCCTTGCCAGACTTTTATAAAAGTGTTTTGCACCACATCATCGGTATCGTCATGATCAATTAAGATGCGCCGAACATGAAAATACACACGCTCGCGATATTGATCCATCAACAAACCAAAGGCTTGGTTCAGCCCTGCTTGTCCTTTACGAATCATCTCTAATATTTCCCGATCAGTATTTTCTTTCAACAGACTAATGTTTCGATTTTGCTTTAGATGCCTTTAACCCTATAAGGTTTAATTCGGTAAAACACTTTATAGATGATACAAAAAATTAAAATTTGCGGTATTCAAATAAATACCTATTCTAATCACCTATTATTTTGATATTTATATTACTCCCGTAGGATCTTCACTTTGCTGCGATCACTTGGTCGAAAAGACAGGATTCGCTCGGGAACAGGCAAAAGGGGCCGCGGACGCAATAATTTTAAAATAAATATGTCCGCGCGCCCCTTTTGTCCAACAATATTTCATCATCTTGTCTTTTCGACTGAGGTCATTTTTCTTAATTACAGTGTTTTATATTCTTTGAATTAATTTTTTGAATTGCAAACATAGGATGACCGAGGGAGAAATCTAAAACTGCATCCATAGAAATATGCTGAATTTTATTCCTCAGCCTATGTACTCAATTGAAGAGCTCATATTAATATTAACGTCCCAAACTGGTTTCTACCCCTGTAGTACGACCCGACAGTATTTCAAAATTACTTTCGAAGGTATATAAGACACGATGTGCATAAATGCTTCGCCAGACAATTTTATAATGACCGGGCAAAAGCACAAGCAAATCTGTGCCAGCCTTCTTACGATCGAGGTTTTTCACCCAATTCAATTCTTTTCCATCCATTTGAAAAAGTGCGCCATAACCTCCTGCTGTAAAGCGAATGGCAGCATAACCCGGATTTGGAATATCAACGCTTGTTGTATGGCTTTGCTTGATCTGCACATTTTCTATAATCAATCGTGGATAGCAAAGCACTTCTATATCATAAAAACCTGTCCTATAGCGCTCAACGTCCATAATATCCTGCACATTCAAGATATGGGCTTTACCCTTCTGACGCACCAAACAAGTAATACTTTCCTTAAAATAATCTTTTCCACCTTGTTCACGCACCTGCAAATATCCGGTTGCGCCCTCTGCCGGCAAATAATTATGGATTCCCTGATAGATGCTAATGCTGTCTGCCCGCACAGGCGGAACAGTATGTATCAATAAATCATAAGATTTTAATGGATCAAGACTGATTGTATCCGGCACACCTTTATGGTTTAATGTATGGATATAATTACTCACAATCCTCCCTGTTCGATGGTCTATCAACGACATGGCAACATTCGTCTCGTTCGGATTTCCATAAGCATCGAGAATATTTACCTGAGCCGTTGTTTTATTTAAGGCTTTCCTGATTACAACATTCAAAGCTGTTCGGAAATTTTCTTCCGTTGATGCATCAAGATAAGTGCCCACACATTCAAATGCCCGGGACATATCGTTATTGCCAATACCAATTACAAATGGTTTCAGGAAAATACCTTTTTTCTGAAGTGTCAGACTAACATCACAAGGGTCTCCGCCACATTCTTCCAGGCCATCTGTAATCAAAACGATAATATTCCTGCAATTATCGCAGGGGGTAAAATCATTAGCCGACTCCATCAGGGAATAAGCAATGGGCGTGGTCCCTTTAGGTTTCAGGCGGTTCAATACTTCTTTAATGGAGCCAAGATTATTATCGGCAAAAGGCACTTCCAGTTTTGTATCCGTGCATACTTGTGGGGGAAATTGGTATTGATGTCCATAAACACGCAAACCCAACTGAAGATCGGGAAGTTGCGCCAAACTATCCAGCATTTTAACGAGCAAGCGGCGCGCAATATTTATTTTCAGGTCGCTCTGCCATTTTCCCAACATACTTTGTGAAGCATCAAGCACAAAAAGAATGCGTGTGGTTTCCTTAGGTGTCTGGTTCAATACCGGATTCTGTGCATAAAGAAACATCAGTCCCGAGAGCACGAAGAGAGAGATCAAAAGAATTTTTCTTAAACTACTCAAAATGGAGATTCTTAAATTTCACTATTCATCCTATCTTCTTACGTAGATTTTGTTAAAATGTTTTGCAGATTACACAAAAATGCCCGGAGTAAGCATAAAACAGCAAAAAAGCTTGAATAATCTATGTATTATAGAATTGCATAGCCGAAATTCATGAGTGTTTTTTATTTTTGCATAAAAACAATAATATGCTCCGTTTAAGCCAAGGATTTCTACTCTATATACTGATCATTTTCCCATTTTTCAACGGATTTGCACAGCTAAAAACAGACAGTCTTAGCATTTCACTGGCCACAAATTGGGCAGATTCGGTGATGACACAAATGGAGCTGGACGAAAAAATTGCCCAATGTATTTTTGTTCGAACTTATTCCAATAAAAAAGAGGAGTTTTATTATGGTATCGATGCTTTGATAGAAAAAACCGGCGTAGGCGGACTGGTATTTTTTCAGGGCAATCCGTATCAGCAAGGGATTTTGACCAACCGATGGCAGGAAAAAACACACATTCCATTGTTTATCAGCATGGATGCAGAAACAGGATTGGGCTGGCGTTTAAAAGGTTCTTATACTTATCCGCGGCAAATGACCCTTGGGGCTCTTCGCGACAATTCTTATATTACCCGTATGGGCAGGCAAATTGCAAAAAAGCTGCAATCCTTGGGTGTGCATATTAATTACGCTCCCGTAGCAGATGTAAATAATAACCCTGATAATCCTGTCATAAACACCCGTTCTTTCGGGGAAAATCCCGTGAAAGTAGCTGAAAAATGCCTGGCATTTATTGAAGGCCTTAGAGAATACAATATTATACCGGTTGCAAAGCATTTTCCCGGACATGGCGATACAGATACCGACAGCCATTACAGCCTACCCGTTATAAAGCATCAACGCGAACGCCTCGACAGCATCGAGCTCTACCCTTTTAAAGTGCTTATTAATGACAGTCTTGAAGCCATTATGACGGCACATATTTTCACGGAAGCATTGCAGCAAAACGATCAATTACCGGGTTCAATGTCTCAGGAGATTATTACAGATCTTTTAATCGATGAACTGGGGTTTAAAGGGCTGATCATCACAGACGGGCTGGATATGGCAGGAGCATCAGCCGGACTAAAACCGGGCGAGGCAGGACTTATGGCAATGAAAGCAGGTAATGATGTTCTACTTATTCCTGAGAATGTTCCGGCAACAATCCGCAGCATCCGTAAAGCAGTTCAAAAAAATGAAATCGCGGAAGCCGAGGTAGATCTTCATTGCAAAAAAGTACTTATTTCCAAATACTTGCATGGACTTAACAAGAATCAGAAAATAGATCTTCATCAAATTAAACCCAACCTAAAAACAGCGGAAGACAGACTGTTGAGCCGTCAAATATTTGAAAACGCCATCACCCTCCTGAAAAATAATAATAATATTTTGCCATTAAATCAGGATGATCTGGACATCAAAATTGCTGTATTAAATATGGATGAAAAGCGAAGAAATTATTTTAATGCTGCTTTAACAAAGGATTTAAATGCAGATATTTTTTCATTTAAACCTGATGACGGGCCACAGCAAGCCCTGCTTTTACAGAAAACTTTACAAGAATATGACTATTTAATTGTAAATTTTCTGAACACTGATAGCCGTTCTTCTGAAAATTTCGGCATCCATCCAAACTGCTTAAACCTGCTGAACCGTTTGCAATTGCAGAACAAAATTATCCTCAACCTTTTCACCAGTCCTTATGCCTTGAAGTATTTTGAAAACGAGCATAATATTGAAGCTATAAGCATTGCTTATCAATATCTTTCAGAAGCTCAAAAAGCAATGGCAGCATTTATAAGCGGAAAAATCCCCGCCAAAGGGCAACTTCCGGTGCAAGGCAATAAGCACTACCCTTGCGGATCCGGAATAAGCACAAAGCTTCCTCAAAAACTCGTATCAGGACCGGCCAGCTACGAATTAATTTTAGCAAAAGACTTACAGGAAATCGACACAATTATTCAACACGGCCTAGATTCACTGGCATATCCCGGTGGGCAAATTCTTATTGCACGAAATGGACACATTATATTCGAGAAAAATTTCGGCTATACAACGAGCGAAAAATCCACAAAAGTACAATCCGCATCTGTTTATGACCTTGCATCGCTTACAAAAATACTTGCCAGCACTTTGGCTGTGATGAAGCTCTATGAAGACAGTCTGATGGATGTAAAAAAACCATTATCCTATTATCTACCGGAGCTCGATACTACCAATAAAGCACATATGACTATCGAAGAAATCATGAGCCATCAGGCAAGGTTGGAACCATGGATTCCCTTTTACCTCAACACTTTATCTGAAGATTTTGTGCTCGACACTTCTTTATACCGATCAACAAAAATGTCTGGATTTGAGATTTGCGTTGCTGATCGCTGCTTTCTTTTAAACAGCTATCGCGATAGTATTTTTCATGATATATACGCATCAGAACTGCTTGATAAAAAAGAATATAAATACAGCGATTTAGGCTTCTATCTACTAAAGGTAGCCGTAGAACGAGTTACAAATCAAGCATTTGACAAATGGCTTGATTCTTGTTTTTATCAACCAATGGAATTAAACACTATGGGCTTTAATCCATTGGAGCGGCTTCCCTGCAGCATGATTGTTCCAACAGAAAATGACACATTATTTAGGCATCAACTCTTACAAGGCTATGTTCATGATTATGGTGCAGCCATGCTCGGCGGCATTTCAGGCCATGCCGGTTTGTTTGGAAACGCCTATGATGTTGCTGCAGTGATGCAAATGCTGCTCAATGGGGGTATCTATAACGGAAAGCGTTATTTAAATCCCGAGACCATCACCTTTTTTACGCAATCGCGTTTCCCGGAAGACGACAACAGAAGGGGATTAGGCTTTGACAAACCACCTTTGGAAAATGACGGTTTAGGCCCGGTTTGCATCAGCGCACCGGCGAGCAGTTACGGGCATAGCGGATTTACAGGCACCTATGCTTGGGCAGATCCTGATCATCAACTCATCTATATTTTTCTTTGCAATAGAATCCACCCATTTAGCAGCAATAGGGTTTTAATTGAAAACAATATCCGCACACGCATTCAGCAAGTTATGTACGACGCAATAGAAAAAGGCCAAAAACATTTTTAAGATGGCACACGATCATCATGATATACAAGGAAAAAAATTACTGCTCACCATATTATTAAATATCGCGATTACCATTGCGGAATTTATTGGTGGCATTTTCTCCAATAGTTTGGCTTTAATCTCGGATGCATTTCACAATTTAAGTGATGTTATTGCATTATTATTAAGCTATTTAGCAAGAAGGTATAGCCATAAAAAACCCGATACAAAGCATACATTCGGCTATAAACGCATAGAAATACTTGCTGCACTCTTTAATTCCGCCTTATTGATTGCCATCAGCATATTTTTGTTTGTAGAAGCTTGGCACCGCTTTTGGGACCCACAAGAAATTAAAGCAGGCATTTTGCTGATTGTAGCAAGTATTGGTCTTATAGCCAATTTCTTATCCATACTTATTTTGCATTCAAAAAAGCAGGAAAGCCTGAATATTAAATCGGCTTATCTCCATTTGCTTGGCGATACACTTTCGTCAGTGGCTGTTATTATTGGAGGGCTTTTGATCTTTTTCTGGAACATCCGTTGGATCGATCCACTTATTACTGTGCTTGTGGCTATTTATCTCATTGCCGAATCATGGAAAGTAGTAAAGCAAGCGAGCGGTATTCTCATGCAATCCGGTCCGAGCGATATAAAGCTTCAGGAAATCTGCACCCAGATTGAACAATTACCCGATATTTCTGGTATTCATCATGTACATTTGTGGAATTTAAACGAGAAAGAAGTGCATTTTGAAGCCCATATTGATTTAAAGATAGATATAACTGTTTCTCAATCCAATAAAATCATTGAGGATATCAATAGGCTTTTAAGTGAGAAATTCTCGATACATCATACAAGTTTGCAAATGGAATATAATGTAGATCATCCAAAAGAGATAATAAACCAAACATAACAATATAATTCCTATGACATACCGTAGCAAATCTATTTTATTCTGGATCTTAAGTTTTTTTCTAATGGCCTCCCTGGCACTTTATCAGCGAGCTACGGGGCCGACTTACCCCAAAAAGGGAGAAATAAAAATTGGCGAACAAGTAATTGATTTCAAGCTACTCACATCCAGTAATACGGGTGCGCCGGCGCTTAATTATTTTCATATTGAAGATGCCGACATCAGCGGCAGTTACGAGTACAAAAAGCTGAACAGCGAGGAAGGCTGGGTGAAAAAGACGATGCAAAAAAGTGGGGACAGCCTAATGATGAGTATTCCTTCACAACCGGCAGCAGGAAAAGTACAGTATAAAGCAGTTTTAAGCTATCAGGGACAAAACTACGAGCTCACACCTCAAACTGTTGTGATTCGTTTCAAAGGAGCGGTTCCGGGCATTGTGCTCATTCCGCATATTTTCTTTATGTTTTTCGCCATGATGTTCTCATTAAGAACTGGCATTGAAGTACTTATAAACGGTAAAAACACAAAAGCCTATACAGGCATTACATTTATCCTACTTCTTTTGGGCGGGATGATCTTGGGTCCGATTGTTCAAAAATATGCTTTTGGCGAATTTTGGGCCGGCTGGCCATTTGGACATGACCTTACCGACAATAAGACCCTTGTTGCCTTTGCATTTTGGGTTGTTGCTTTTATGAAAACCCGCAAAGACAAAAATCATAAAACATGGGTAATTATTGCCACGATTGCCCTATTGATTGTATATTTGGTGCCCCACAGCATGTTTGGTTCAGAATTGGATTATTCAAGCGGTGAAATAGGAACCGGAAATCAATAAAATGATCAGCATACTTATCATCATTAGTACAGTACTTGTTTCTTTGGCTGCATTTCAGCAGGTAAAAGTTTTTGATACGCTTAAATTCAATGCGTATTTTGTACTGCATTCGAAAGAATATTGGCGCTTTTTGTCTTATGGCTTCATCCATGCCGACTATTGGCATTTATTTGTGAATATGTTCGTGCTTTATTCATTTGGACGGGCAGCTGAAAAGTATTTCAGTACGGTATTTGACGGCATGGGTGGGTTTTACTATCTATTGCTCTATATCGGAGGCTTGGCTTTATCTGTGCTCTCTGCTTTTGGCAAGCACAAAAACAATGTGTATTATAATTCTGTAGGCGCTTCAGGAGCAGTTTCTGCTGTAGTTTTTTCAACAATTATCTTTAATCCATTAGCAAGCTTGCGTTTATTTTTTATTCCGATTGATATTCCTTCGGTAATTTTTGGAGGCATTTATCTTGCATATTCGGCCTATATGAATAAAAAAGGAAACGATAACATTGGCCATGATGCACATTTTTGGGGTGCAATATTTGGTTTGGCATTCACATTGGCATTGCAACCCTCATTGGGCATTCACTTTTTGCAGCAGTTGGGCCTTGGATTAGGATAAAATTTTGCTTAGAAAATCGCCTCTTTGCTCTCAATCACTATTTCTTTGATTACGGTTTCAGGAGATAAAGCAAGTAGGAATTTTATTGTATTTCCAATATCCACAGTTTGGATCATTTTATGCGCAGGCATTGGCGCAGAAGCTTCTATGGCCATATCCGTATCTACAAAAGCAGGGCAAATTGCCGTAACTTTGATATTATCGTGAGCCAACTGCCTGTACCAAGATTCATTTAATCCAACTAAGCCAAACTTTGAAGCCACATAAAGCCCTGAAACAGGGAATCCGATTTTACCGGCACGCGACGCAATGTTAAAAATATAACCGGATTGCCGCTCTTTCATCAATGGGATAATTTCTTTGCCGATCAATAAAACAGCTTCAAGATTGGTTGCAAGCACATCCCTAATTTGTTCTTCATCATTCACAATATCACCAGGAAAATAAATACCGGCATTATTCACTAATACATCAATATACTTCGTATCACGGATTATTTGCTGCAGCACTTGCTGAAGCTCTTTTCGATTTTTCAGATCAACTCGATAGGACGCAAAAGCCTCTTTACTATTTCGTAATGCCTCAATTTCAATCCCCAATTGGTTCAGATTTTGCTCATTACGACCCAGTGCAATAATATCATAGCCTAGTTCTGCCAATGCAATAGAAATCGCTTTGCCAATTCCTTTTCCTGCTCCGGTAATTAATGCTGTTTTTTTCATAAAATTTTGATAAGTCATTTATTGAAGATAAAGGTAGTATAAAAATACAATATTCTATGGCTCCCACATATACAATAATGAATAAGAAAACCGACTAAATCGGTGATTTAATCGGTTTTATCGATTGGCAAAAGCCAAAATAACAAAATAATACTATTTGATATACAATATATTAGTCTTAAAAAATTCCAAACACACCATTAGGAGTAATGCCAAGATAGCGATACCATGTTTCGCCCATTAAAATACTCATTGCCCAAGCCACAAACAACATTGTAAGGCCAAATTTAAATGTATCGGCAATACTGTACTGATCTGTTTCGTACAAAAGCGCAGCTGGCTTGCTATTGAATGGCAGCACATAAACATGTTCAATAAGAAATGCCACTGGCAATGCAAGACTCACAGGGTTATATCCAAAACGCATAGCCACACCCAACGAAATAGGCACAAAAATCATAGTACGCATTGTTTTGGATTGAAAAATCAATGCACTAAAAATCATAGCAAAGGTAAGAAGCAGATAGAGCATCCAAAAAGGTGTTTGTTCGCTAAGGCCAAGGCCATCAAAAGCAGCATTTACAGAAAGCGCTGGCAAGTCCGTAACTTTAAAACCGGCGCCAAGAGTATAGGCTCCCGCAGAAAAGAGCATTAAATGCCAAGGAATATCCACATCATTCCACTTGAGAATGCCAATGCGTGGTAAGAGGGCAATAATAGCCCCAAGAAATGCTACCGCAGTGGGGCTAATGCCATGATATTTATCTGTGCTCCATAAAACCAAAATACTGAGAAACAAAAAAGCCGATTTGTATTCTTCAACCTGTATTTTCCCCAGCTTTTTTAATTCGGCACGAAGTCTGTCCATACCCCCTTTAATTTGTGGAATGCGTTCATTTTTGGGCAATGGGAAAAATATACGCACAGCGAAAAAATATCCAAGAACCATCAGGGCTACTGCCACAAAAAAATTGGCTTTCATCCAATCGGAAAAGAAAATTTCGTAGCCTGTAGCTCCTGTTATCAAACTAGCTGCAAGTAAATTAGCTCCCGAACCGGTTAGAAAACCACTAGCACCAACATTAATATAAAAGAGGTTTTGAAGGACAATATTTCTTCCGAAATTATTTTTATCCTTTCCGCCCCTAGCGCCATAAATCGCTGCAATTACCATAAAAATAGGCAACAAAATGGCAGCTTTTGCTGTGGTCGCGGATATAAATGCCGAGAGAACAATATTAATAAAGAGAAAACTCAGAAAAACCGAGGAAGCACGTTTCCCGAAATGAATAATAAACCACAGGGCGAAACGCTTGGCCAAACCGGTTTTCACCAACATACTGGCGAGCACAAAAGACATTATATTGAGCCACATCACTTTATGACCCAGTTGAGCATAGGCATCTTTTTCAGAAAGTACGCCGGTCAACACAAGCAATATAATGATAATCAATGAGGTTAGATAATTTGGTATTGCTTCGGTCATCCATAAAACAATGCCCAGCAAAAAAATGGCCAACATTGCAATATTGGCCTGTGTAAATGCTTCTGCACCCCGCTCCATAAAAGCTTTACGGGCAAACTCACTCAAAGAATCCGGATTAATTTGAAGGAGAAAACTCGGATGTACAACATAATAAATCAACAAAAAGACCAATACCGCAAGAGGGCCGCCAATTAATGCCAAAAAACCTTCAAATTTTGATTTTGTCCGTTTTGGTAATTTTTCGATACGGTAGTTGTGCATGTCCAGAGGATCAAATTCTGCCTTTGGATTGTCTACATCTTTGTTCATAGAACGTATTTTTAAGGAATTAGAAGCAAATTTAGCAGTATTATCCTACCACTTTGTATAGGGGTTTTTCATCAACATTGAATTATAATAGCGGGCATCACCTGTTACTTCTTCACCGAGCCATTCAGGTTTTTCAAAAGGATGATCTTCTGCAGGCAATTCAATTTCCGCCACAGTAAGTCCTTGGTTTTCACCATAAAACTCATCCACTTCAAAAGTGAGACCTCCGGCTTCCGGCACAAGGAAACGTGTTTTATCAATTTTTCCTGCTTCGCAAAGTTCGAGCAATTCCACTGCTTCACTTGTGGGGATTTCTTTTTCCCACTCGTAACGGCTTGCTCCTGAGGCATTACCAATTCCTTTAATCGTAAGAAAACCCTTATCGCCTTTTTGGCGCACGCGCACAGTACGTTCCGGTTGTGATGAAAGATAGCCCTGTATGATGCGGGTTTGTTTCACTACAAAAGGCTTAAAATCACCTTTTACTAAAAATTTCCTTTCAATTTCCATTGTTCAGATTTTAAAACATTGATTTTAATTACTATAGTCTTCCTTCACTCATACCAATCACCCTTTTAATGGCTTGCAGGTAATTAATATTTTCGTAGTCTTCGGCATGAATATCTTTTATGGTTTTCAAAACATCATCAATTTCTGTGCTTTCAGAGTTGATTGTTTCAATCATTGCACCATTGATAAACACCTGGGCAAACTCGCAAATGGTATTGTTTACCATATATCCAAAACGATGTTTATCAACATGAACTGCCTGTAAATCTTGATGTTGCTTTATAATCTCCAAAAATTCATCTAGGCTGTACACTTCATTGTTTAATTCGGGCATTTCCACTTTAAAAGCAGGGAAAACCTCTTCAACAAGCATTTTTTTGCTCATTGGAAACTCACCTTTCATTAATGGATTCCATTGTTCCAAACCTTGTTTTTCCTGCACAAAGGTTTTGATATCCATTTTCCCGTCGCGGATTTTAGTATTATTTACATCATTGGTTTTTGAAACGATGTAGATTTCTTCTGACTCGCGTTCCCACACTTTTTCAGGAACAGGCGCAGAGAATCGTGACATCAAATAAGCTTCCTCTTCAAAATTTCTTGCAAAACTCCTGAATTCAAAGCGTGGTTTCGATTCTATACCGATTTCCAATTTTTCTTTTGCCATTTTATTTAATTTTAAAAAATTATTGTTCGATTGAAATTAATTTTGGGGAAATTCTGCCAGGCCCATAATACGTTTAAGCGCCAAGGGATAATTTTGATTTTCCAAACTGTCATCCATTCCCAATATTTTTCTTGTTTCCATAAGTTTCTCCGGATCTTCACTTTCGATGCAAAAGGTACGAATAAAAGCGCCGTTTACAATAATATCCGCCAGATCAATTAAACAATTGTTCAGTGTGTAACCATGCCTTATTTTTTTCACATGAGCCACGCTTAAATCGGGATCAGGGGCTATAATTTCCGATAGAAATTGTTCCAGACTATATGTTTTTCGCTCAAAAACAGGCGATTCGATTCCAAGGGCAGGAAAAACAACCGTTTTTATTACATCAGCTTGAAGCGGGAAAGCGCCAACAAGAAAAGGGTTCCATTGCTCCAAATCGCCATAGGTTTTTTCCAAGGTTTTAATATCCATGACCCCATCCCTGATTTTGATATTATTTTTGATATTCCCATGAGTCAGAAGGTAAATGGAATTCATTTTACGGGTTTGCTCCCGTGCGCACTCTTTTTCAAGTTTTTCGATAAATGGATCAAGATCCAAATCGAAAATACGAAACTCATATCTTGCTTGCACGTCCATAATTACTCATTTTATTAATTTAAACACATCAAGTTTTGCCTCACTATCATTTACCAGATAGACAATTCCGGCAGAATAATCAACAGCAACACCTTCGTAAGAGCTCTTCCCCAACGGATACTTCAACAATACATTTCCTTTATAATCGCAGCGATATAAACTCTTACTTTCATCGCTAAGAATCCAGAGCCAAGAATTTTCGACATCAACAAATATTCCTGAATAATCTCCTGCAAAATTTAGTTCTGTGCTATTTATTAGCCCTCCATTGCTTTGCCATAAGATCAATAAGCCGGGACTTGCCTCATTCAAAATATAATAGGCATTATTATTTGCATTCCATGCAATACCTTCAAGTCCTTTATTTGATATGGAAGTAGAAATATCGAGATGCTCCTCAGCAATAATTTCGGAAGTAATATAATCGAGAAGAATAACATTTCTCAACCTTTCTTCAACAATGGCTATAATTTGCTTATCAGGATTATAGGCTACACCTTCTAGGTCCTCACCCGAATAATTAAGGCTGCGAAGAATATCACCATTAAAATCTATTTCGTACACCATAGCAGTTTGATCGCTCACAACCAAAAGGGATTGAGCATCAGGACCAAAACACAATCCGGAAGGTTCTGGAACATCCAGAGAGTTGGACTGAATCAACTCAAGTGTCCCTATTGTTTCATCTTCGGAAAGTTGCTGCTGTGTTTCCTCATCATTGCAGGCGGAGGCAATTACTGTGAGCAGCAAAAAGACACAAACAAGGCGCACAAAAGATGTTTTCATTTTGTATTTAAATTTCTATTTAAAGAGCAGGAGCATTCAAAGCGCTCCTGCTCTTTATTCTATTCATGTCTCCTAGTTATTACTAGCTCCGGGAGTTGGAGGTCTGTCTGTTTCCGGATCGAATTGCATCCAATTTGCACCACCATCCACATCAAGTCCGGCTGATGAATTTGTGGGAGGAGCGGGAATTGCTTCGCCATCGCCATAGGTAATTTCCTGAATGAAGCTAACTCCATCTTTAGAGATTCCAAAGGATTCACCACCACTGCTCAATTTGCAGGCAGCATGCAGTCCTTCGCCTATCCCGTCGCAAATAATCAATAAAAAGCCATGTGGGGGAACAATAGTCAGTTCCGGCTGATCAAGAGGGAATTGATATTGAGTTACTTCCAATAAGTCATCACTCACATACCATCCGGCCATATCTATTGGTATATCGCCTGTATTATAAATTTCAATATAATCGGGGAAATCGCCTTCCACACCGGGCACAGGAACAACATCATTGCTACACATAAACTCATTAACGATCAGTTCCCCTTCAACAAGAGGAGCGCCATCGTTGGGTTTCCCGGGAGTTTTATTGGCCAAAACAAGCCATGCCCCTGCATTGCTTCCATCCACATCAGGACCGGCAGATTTATCATCGGGCAAACCACCCAATGCACCATCAGGGCCAAAGTTTGCAGAGCGGGAGATAAGGTTTAATGATGGATCAAAGAGTGCAATAATTGAATCTTTACTTGCACTAATGCCCATATCAACAAAAATGTGTCCATCAAGAATTTGTGTTGGCAGATCAGCTCCATTGGCATCGGCAGCACCACAAATTAACACAAGGAAACCTTTTGGGGGAATGCTTGTTATTGCCGCATCTGTTGCAGGGATTTGCTGATATTCAGCTTCTTCACCTTCTTTATCTGTAATAAACATTCCTGCAATATTCACTGCTTCAGCTCCTTTATTATATAATTCCACCCAATCGGCACCATTTCCAGATGCATCAACAAAGTATGGATCTGCAGCATCTTTCGCCATAAGTTCATTAATCACAATATCGGCGTATTGTTCAGGTTCCGGAGGTGGTGGTGGAGTAGGTGCAGGATTTTCGTCCTTTACACAGCCGCCCAAAACAAATACCATTAATATACTGATATACAAATACTTTTTCATGATTATATTTTTTTTATGCTATTAAAAATCAATTTCAATACGAGCCTGAATTATGCTAAAATCAATGCCACCTTTCCCATCAGGGAGGGATTTATCGTTGGCATATTTCCCTTTACCATCGGCCCAGCGGTCGTTATTGATATAGGAATAATTGAGCATAAACTTCACATTATAATTCACATAATAGTTCAATCCTATAGAATAAGCTTCTGAGGCACCTCCCTGAATATAAGGGACATCTACCCCATCTTTAAAGGTATTGGCATCGGTATAATCATAACGCAATGCTACTTCCAGAGCTCCTTTACCCAATTCCCTAAAATCAATTTGGGTGAATTCTGCTTCGCTCATATTATAATAGTAATCGGCATTGCAAATCAGCCAACTACCCATCACAAAGAAGCCTTCTACAGAAGCCTTATCTTCTCCTTCAGGAACAGCGTCTTTTTCGCGTTTGATATCGCTGCGCATATATTCAGCCGACATCCTGAAATTTTTCCAGGCATAGGAAGCTTCGAGGCCGGCGAGTGTCATATGTTCCGAATGCTCAATCCAATCGGTATCAAGATATTTTTTTCGGTTGATGGATGTTTCTGCCCGGGTATTAAAGCGGAAGCTTTCTGTTGGATCACCCAGTTCAGGGAGTTTTGGTGTACGATAGGAGCCAGCAGCGCCAAAATGAAGGACATGTTTTTCTGCATTTATTGGCGTAAAAGCTGCACGAGCTGTTACCGAATAACCTGCATTTGTTCCATTTGATTTGTTTTGATCCTGCATAAGTCCGTTGACAATCTCGGAAGTAAATACACCGCCTTCAAAATAGAATTTATTTCCCCATGTACGAAAAGCAATACCCAAATGGCGCGATGGAGCCAATTCGGTAATCATTGGACGTTCAATAAAAGTAAGATAGCGAGAAGTTGTTGTGCGCTCCATAGAAAAAGGCTCTTTAAAATTACCCGCTTTCAGTTGCCATTTATGACCGATGTATCGGATGTAAGCATCTTTAAGATCAACTTCATTATACGCCAAGTCGATATCAAATTCACCACCCCAATGACCCCAGAGGATTGTCTTTAGGGCAAAACGGGCACGACGGATATTCACGCCGTTTCCAATCTCTTCATTATCGCCAAAATATGCGGCACCATCCATATAAATTCTGGTATCAAACCAATATTTAAAACGCTTGTCTTCTGATTCAAGCACCAAAATTCCATCACGGGATTCCGGGCGAAGGGCAGCACTCACATTAACGTCTTTTCCGTAGTCATTTTTTACCTCATCTTCAGGAAATAATTCAATACGGATATTTGCATCCTTAGCAACGCTATAGGTTTGATTTTGATAGCCATCAACAGCAAATCTCAGTTCACCGCCTTCGGGAACTTCTACTTCAAAAAAGCCGTTATGGTCGGTAGTGGCAAGAGCTGATGGCTCGCCAACAATAAAAACTTCCGCACCAATCATTGGTGTCTGACTTCCTGCAGGAAATAATTTCCCGCTTACTGTATGCTGGGCATTGAGTTGAAAGCCGATCAACATACAGGCAATAATGCTTATGAAAAGCATTCCTTGTGCTCTCATTTTTTTCATTGCGCTTGTTTTAATGGTTGAATTAGTATCATTCTTATTCTATATCTGTTCTGAAAATTTTTCTATGCTCAAGATTTAGGGGAACCAATAAATCATGGCCAAAATAAGCTATAAAAATCACAGACTTCAAGAAATCGACCTATACATCAGCCCTACAAGAGGATAACAGAAACACACACAAAATTATATATTACTGATATTCAATTTATTAAAATATTAATTCTGAAAATATTCTGTTTTTTCAAAAAGTCGGTTAATCGCCTACAAAAACAATATTTTTCCATTTGTAGACCATACAAATAAACAGTTTTGTGCCGGTATGGAAAGAACAGAATCTGATTTATTAACCAAATCGTATCTTTTGATAAAAAAAACAGGAGCTAGGGAAACCAAAGTACTAGCACAAAAAAAGCGGTAAAATAGAACCCACTTAACACTTTTTAAGGATTCATCAGCAATGCTGTTCAATAATAAATGACTATATTCGTTAAAAATTATACACTGCCTGATTGCAGTCTGTTTTATCGATAAATATTTATATACATGCAAAAACCTCTACGCTTAATAATCTCAAAAACAATACTATGGAGAAAATAAAAATATTATGGGTAGATGATGAAATAGACCTGCTCAAACCACACATTATTTTTCTGGAACAGAAAGATTATCATGTAACCACCTGCAACAATGGCGATGAAGCACTTGATTTGGTGCGTAATAATATCTTTGATATTGTATTTCTGGATGAAAACATGCCCGGTATCTCAGGGCTGGAAGCACTAGAAGTTATCAAAAGCCTATATCCGGGACTGCCTGTGGTCATGATCACCAAAAGTGAAGAAGAAAGCATTATGGAAGAAGCCATTGGCTCCAATATTGCTGATTATCTCATCAAACCGGTGAACCCAAACCAAATTTTGCTTTGCCTGAAAAAAAACTTAGACAATAAAGAATTGGTGAACCAAAAAACCACCATGAGTTATCAGCAGGAATTCCGCAATATAGGCATGGAATTAAATAATCGTTTAGACTATAAAGAATGGGTAAACGTTTATAAAAAATTGATTAACTGGGAACTGCGTTTAGAAAAATCGAGCGATGAGAATATGCAGGACATCCTGAAAATGCAAAAAGAAGAAGCCAATCAGCAGTTCTGCAAATATTATGAAAGCAATTACAAAGATTGGCTCAATCAGGAATCGGAAGAAACGCCTATTCAATCGCATACTTTACTAAAGAACAGATTATTGCCAAAGCTTCGCGAAAGCAATAAGCCCATATTTTTTCTATTGATCGACAATCTTCGCTTTGATCAATGGAAGATTCTCCAGCCCATGATTGAAGAATATTTCAGGGTGCAGGATGAGGAAATTTATTATTCGATATTGCCCACAGTGACGCAGTATGCTCGTAATTGCCTTTTTGGCGGGCTTATGCCATTAGGCATCAAACGCAAATATCCTCAATACTGGAGGGATGAAGATGCTGAGGGATCAAAAAATCAATTTGAATCGGAATTATTAGGCGAATTCCTGAAACGATTTGGTATGAATACACGCTATTCGTATAATAAAGTCTTAAGCCTGAGTGCAGGAAAAAGATTGGTGGATTCCCTACCCGATTTATTTGATAATGACCTGAATGTAATTGTGTATAATTTTGTGGATATGCTTTCCCATGCACGCACAGAAATGGAAGTAATTCGCGAATTGGCCGATGATGAACCCGCTTATCGTTCGCTTACATTAAGCTGGTTTGAACATAGCCCACTATTTGAAATTATTAAGTATCTCGCCACGCGTGATGTTGATGTTATAATTACAACAGACCATGGCTCTGTGAAAGTAGATAATGCGCTAAAAGTAATTGGCGACAGGGCAACTACCAGCAATCTTCGTTATAAAATCGGTAAAAGCCTGAATTACAATAAAAAAGAGGTATTTGCCATCACACGCCCAGAGGATTTTCAACTCCCAAAAACCAATGTAACCTCCTCTTATATTTTCGCGCGAAAAAATGATTTTCTTGCCTATCCAAATAACTACAACTATTATGTAAAATATTATAGGGACACTTTTCAGCATGGGGGCATTTCCATGGAGGAAGTATTAATTCCTTATATTTATTTGAAAGCACGCTAATTTATGGACAGACATATAACAAAGAATGAACAAACATCAAATAATTGTTAAGGCCCTTTCGGAATTAGAAGAGGCCGCAAAAACACTCCTTTCAGCATATCCCGAAAGGAGGGTTTTTGCTTTTAACGGCAGTATGGGCGCCGGAAAAACTACTTTTATTACTGTAATTTGCAAGCTTTTAGGGATTGAAAAATCGGTAAGCAGCCCTACTTTTGCATTAATTAATGAGTATTTTTGCAAAACATACGGATCTGTATATCATTTTGATCTGTACCGCCTAAACAATGAAGAGGAATTATTCCATATTGGCGCCGAGGAATATTTCTACAGTGGCAATTACTGCTTTGTGGAATGGCCCGAAAAAGCAAAGCAACTTTTACCTGAAAATACCGTATACGTGGGCATTGAAGAGGTTGACGATGATTGTCGACTTATTGAATTCTAAGACTCACTAAATATGACACAGGAAGAACGTGGCCGTTTTATGCCGTTTGAAGAGCAGTTGGAATTGAAGCGCTCGGGAAAATCATACAGTCTGGGTATTCCTAAGGAACAATCAATTTACGAAAAACGTGTAGCACTCACACCTCATTCTGTAGGGCAACTGGTTGAGCGAGGTCATAAAGTTTTGATAGAAACTGGCGCCGGTGAAAACGCAGGATTTACGGATAAGGAATATAGCGACGAAGGTGCACGTATTGTATATTCATCAGCAGAAGTTTTTCAGTGCAATATTATCTTAAAAATCGAAGCCCCATTAATCCTTGAAATTGATCAAATGCCCGGAAACCAGGTTCTCATCTCTTCTTTGCAACCCATTTCCACTGATAAAAACTATTTTGAGGCTTTAAGTCAAAAGAGGATTACCGGTATTTCTTTTGAGAGAATCCGCGACCGCTCACAATCGTATCCTGTAATCAGGAGCATGAGCGAAATTGTTGGTGCAACAATTATTGGTGTTGCCTCAGAACTTTTGGCCAATAGTGAAAATGGGAAAGGCAAAGTTCTCGGGGGCTTCCCGGGAATATCACCATCAGAAGTAGTGATTATTGGCGGCGGAACCGTTGCTGAATACGCTGCACGTGCCGCTTTAGGTCTCGGTGCCCAGGTGAAAATATTCGACCGTAACCTCTATAAACTCAGAAAAATACAAAACCGTTTAAGGGAACGCGTATTCACATCAACCATGCAGCCATGGGAAATCCGTAAAGCCTTACGAACCGCAGACGTCCTTATTGGAGCAATGTATTCACGTGAAGGTCAGCGCTCCTGCTTTATTTCCGAAGACTTTCTCAGGGAAATGGAAGAAGGCTCTGTACTTATTGATGTTAGTATAGATCAGGGCGGGATATTTGAAACCTCAAAACCAACAAATCACAACAAACCGGTATATTATTCTCATGGCATTGCACATTATTGTGTGCCAAATATCGCCAGCCGTATCCCGAGAACAGCCTCTATTGCTTTAAGCAATTATTTCACTCCTGTTTTCCTGCGCATGGGCGAAGAAGGTGGTGTTGATAATCTGCTTAAATTGGATAAAGGCTTTCGAAATGGCGTTTACCTCTATCGTGGAATTTGCACCAATAAATACACCAGCGAATTGCATTTATTGCCCTTTAAAGATATCGAATTACTGCTTGCAATTTACCGATAATACTCATTCAGTTTTTTAATACATTTGCCCGCTAATTCACTTAATACTTATCTTAAATAATGAAGAACAAATATCTTGATCTGATAGAGCAGACCTTTAATTGGCCACAAAATGGATTTCAAGTTGATAAGGATGGAAATTTATCCTTTCATGATATCAACCTGATGGATCTAATTGATCAATATGGCACTCCATTGCGCCTTTCATACCTGCCACGCATTAGTGAACAGATACAACGCGCAAAGCGTATGTATAATGTCGCTATGGCTAAAGTTGATTATCAGGCAGATTATTATTATAGTTATTGTACGAAGAGCTCTCATTTTGCATTTGTTCTGGAAGAAGCCCTAAAAAACGACATCCATCTGGAGACTTCATCAGCTTTTGATATAAATATTATTGAAAACCTTTATGAAAACGGGCATTTAACAAAAGATCGCTTTATTGTGTGCAATGGATTTAAACGGCCACAATACATTGAAAACGTTGCTCGGCTTATCAATAGTGGGTTCTCAAATACAATTCCTGTCCTCGACAATTTATACGAATTAGACCGCCTCGACCAACACGTAAAGAACAAGGCCTTGGTGGGCATGCGTATTGCATCAGAAGAAGAACCAAAATTTGATTTCTATACGAGTCGCCTCGGGATCAGATATAACGATATTATCCCATTCTATATCGACAAAATCCAGTCCAACCCGAAGTATGGCCTAAAAATGCTGCATTTTTTCATAAATACGGGTATAAAAGACACTGCTTATTATTGGAACGAATTAATGAAAGCGGTTAATGTTTATTGTGAACTGAAAAAAATTGCTCCCGAACTTGATTCCTTGAATATCGGTGGAGGGTTCCCCTTTCAGCATTCGATGAGCTTTGAATACGACCACGAATATATGGCCGAAGAAATTGTTGCTCAAGTAAAAAACATTTGCACAAATAATGGCGTTCCCGAACCAAATATTTTTACCGAATTTGGTTCATTTACTGTGGCTGAAAGTGGCGCCATGATCTACTCCATCATTAATCAAAAACAACAAAACGATAGAGAACGCTGGAATATGATCGATAGTAGTTTTATGACTACCCTGCCGGACACTTGGGCATCGAATCAGCGTTTTATATTATTAGCTGTAAACAACTGGTTTGAGGAGTATGAGCGTGTAAACCTTGGTGGACTTACCTGCGACAGTCAAGATTACTATAATGCAGAAGCACATTCAAATGCTATATTTCTCCCAAAAATATCAAACACTAATACTCAGTACATTGGGCTTTTTCACACAGGAGCATATCAAGAATCTTTGGGTGGGTATGGTGGAATCCAGCATTGTTTAATCCCCCAGCCAAAGCATATTATCATCAATAAAAATGAAGATGGTGAATTAAACACACGACTTTTTGCGAAAGAGCAGAGTTATAAATCCATGCTGCGGGTATTGGGTTATTAAAACTCCTATTTTTCATTGACTCGCTTGACCAAAACGCAAAATTTCAGGCAAGTCCTAAAGAATTAATAACTACTCTTTATTAAGGTCTGCACCGAATTTTTTTGGCAATTCCTTTTTCGGCTCAAAATGTATTGTGGGGTGAACATTCAATTGCTTCTCAATTTCCTTTTCAATGGCTGTTGCGATATCATGGCTTTTAAATAGGCTTAATTCTCCGCATAATTTTATATGGAATACCATTTCAATATGCCGACCATAGCTGTGTTCATGAAAATCATGGGGCATTACATCAGTTTGCGACACCTCATCACAAATCTTTTTAATTTGCTCAATCATTTTTGAAGAGGGTTTTTGCCCAAGCAACTCAGTTACAGCCGATTTAATAATACTATAAGTTACCCATGCCAGCATAGCAGAAACAGATAAACCAAGAACGCCGTCGACCCACCAGGCATACGGACTGATAAAAATACCCGCCAAAATAACAACGGAGGAAATCGAATCACTTCGATGATGCCAGCCATCGGCCTTAACTGCTTTATTTGCTGTTTTTCGTGATACATAGAAACTGTATTGAGCCAAAAGCTCCTTAACAACAACAGAAACAATAGTAACAACAATAGCAAAGGTATTATAATTGGCGGGTGTGCCATCTTGCAATTTTTTCACAGAATCAATGGCAAATTCAAGGGCAATTGCTCCAAGAATAACACCAATAATTAATGTAGCAATCAGTTCAAACCTTCCATGACCGTAGGGATGCTCCCTATCGGCGGGTTTCTCAGTGAAATGGGCACTAAACAGCAGCAAAGCAGAAGTAGAACTATCTGCAAGTGTATGCCAAGCATCGGCAATCAGCGCCACCGACCACCCGGAAGAAACCCCGGCAATATATTTAACAATAAACAGAAAAAAATTGCAGATAATGGATGCCCAACCCTGCTGCCGCACTTGTTTATTGTGCGCTTTAAGCAAGGACAAAGCTCCATTTTCGTTTATCGGTTTTTGGGCATTCATTGTTAAACTCCATCAAATTATTGCAAAAAACAACCGCCTATTTCAATTCTCCTTTTTTAAATTTATTGGTTTGAATGACTTCACCATTCTGATTGTAAATAAGCCATTTACCTTCTTTCAGACCATCTTTATACTGGCCCTTTTCTTTAATTTTCCCATTAGCAAAAAACTCTGAAAATTCGCCAATAGGCACTCCATTTTCATATACCTCAACGGTTTTGATATTGCCATTACTATGGAAGGTTGTTTGTGTGCCATCAAAATCGCCATTAGTATAATTATATTCAGCAATCAAATTCCCATTTTGATCATACCATTTTGCATAGCCTTCGCGTTGCCCATTGACCATAGTCGATTCTTCCTGGATTTTCCCATCCTGATAGAACTTCTTCTTTAGGCCATTCTCCTGACCATCGGTATAATGGATCTCAGAAACTGGCCGACCACCATAAGTATAATGTATTGAAAGCCCTTCAAGCAATCCATTTTTATAATAGGATTCTTCTGTAAGATAGCCCCGCCTGTCGATAACTAGGTACAGGCCTTCTTTCACGCCATGATTAAAATGTTCGAGCACTTTTAAGAATCCCTGACGATGGTATAATTTCCATGCACCATCTTTTTCATTATCAATATAATTCCCTTTAGAGATTTCACCACGCACCTCCTCTTCCCAATATCCTTGTTTTAAACCATTTGCATCGGTCACAAAAACGAAGCTTGTATCAATTTGCATCGGAGTAGAAATCTGTGCAAACAATTGAAAGCTTCCAAAAAGCAGGGCTAAGATTAAAAGACAATAATTTTTTCTCATTGTGTATCATTTAAAAAGATTCATCGAAGAAGAAATATCAAATGGGGAAAACCATTGATTCGAAGAAAAAATAATGGTTTTTATTATCCCAATGATCATCTATTTTTGACAAAGTTAGGGAGTCTGGAGCAGTTCATCAAGCTTTGTAGAAGTTTTTATTCTACTTTTCCGGCGCATATCGAGCATAAACATGCTCGTCCATGATCACTCCATCTTTTATAACTGCTTTTTTATGAACAGCTTCCCTGACATAACCGGCTTTTTTCAAAGCAGCCATACTCGCTTTATTTCCCTTAAAGACATTTGCAAAAAGACGCTGCAAACCCATTTTCAAAAATGCGTGCTCGCTCATCAAACGAATTGCTTCCGTTGCGATTCCTTTATTATGATGCTCCAATGCCAGCCAATAACCAATTTCGCCGTTCAAGCGATAGACATCAGAACCCGGATGAATACCAATACTGCCCGATGCGCGGCCATTTATATCAATCGTAAGAATGAGGTTTGGCTTCATAACTGCAATATTTTCTATGAAAAAACGGGCATCATTCAAAGTATAAGGATGAGGAAAACCATCGCGTAAATTTCTACTAATCTCTTTATGATTTGCATAAGCAGCAAGGCTTTCAGCATCGGCAAGAACAAAAGGCCGAAGAATAAAACTACTTCCTAATATTTCCATAAAACGATTTCATTGTTCAGCTCAAAGGTAGTATTTTCCTTAATATTCGCAAATTCTGAATGTAAATCAAAATTCTTAAAATTTTATTAGATTTTCATACTCCAATCGTATGAACAAAATCACTAATATTTTGTTCCGTTGATGTAATTACTATGATAGCAAGGAATTGCAGGATAGAATCATTATAAATAGTCTTTTGTCCTGCTATAAATTAAAAATAAGCTAAATAATTTTAGGAGGTAAAATGTTTAAAGAATATGATCCGCTTAAAGAGAAAATATTTCAGGTAATGGACAATGATGGCAACATCATGAACAAAAAATACATGCCTGAAATTGAGGACGACCGATTGGTAAAAGCATTTAAGGATATGTTATTTGCCCGCACCGCCGATGATATGGCCGTGTCTTATCAGCGTCAGGGGCGTATGTACACATACCCGCCAAACAACGGACAAGAAGCAATTCACCAAGGGCTTGCATTAAATATGCGCGACCAAGACTGGTTAACCCCGGCATTTCGCGAACTCGGCGCATGGCTTGCCAAAGGAGCGACCATGAAAGAAGTATTTCTTTATTTCATGGGTTATGAAGACGGGACTGTATTCAAAGATGCCCCAAACATGCTGCCAATTTCAGTGCCTATTGCTTCACAATTAATTCATGGTGCAGGCTTGGGATATGCGATGAAATATAAAAATATAGACAGTGTAGTTTACAGCATTGTTGGCGATGGAGGAACATCCACCGGTGATTTCCATGAGGCTTTAAACTTTGCTTCTGTTTGGAAGGTGCCTGTAGTTTTTCTCGTTCAAAACAACCAATTTGCTATTTCCGTCCCCTTTAGCAAGCAACAAAATGCCAAGAGTATTGCTATAAAATCTGTTGCTTATGGGATCCCCGGATTGCAGGTTGACGGCAATGACCTTTTTGCAATGGACGCTGCATTAAAAGAAGCATCAAAATATTGCCGCGAAGGAAATGGTCCTGTCCTTATAGAGGCAGTGAGTTTCCGCAAGGGAGCGCATACAACTTCCGACGATCCAACCAAATACAGAACGAAAGAAGAAGAACAAGCGTGGGAAGCAAAAGACCCAATCGATAGATTGCGTAAATATCTTGTTGCCAACAATTTATACGATGCATCAAAAGAAGAAGAACTTGTGAAGCAGTTTAAAAAAGAGGTAGATCGTCAGTTTGAAGAAGCAGAGAACTATCCTGCCTACGAATTAAAAGATGTATTTGATCATCTGTATGCAGAAAAACCCCAAGATCTTATTGACCAGCAACGTGCTCATGAAAAATTCTTGAAATGGAAGGAGGAACAAAAATGAAAGTAATGAATATGGTTCAGGCATTAAACAATGCCATTGATATAAAATTAGGTGATGACCCAAATGTGGTTGTTTTTGGTGAAGATGTAGGTGTTGAAGGCGGCGTTTTCCGTATTACGGAGCATCTGCAGAAAAAACATGGAGAACAACGTGTTTTTGATAGCCCCTTAGCAGAATCGGCCATTATTGGAACAGCTGCAGGTATGGCCATTGCCGGTTTGCGCCCAGTTGTTGAGATGCAATTCTCCGGATTTGCATATCCCGGCTTCAATCAAATGATTTCACATGTTGCACGCATCCGCAATCGTACCCGCGGACGCTATGGACAGCCAATTGTTATCCGTATGCCTTATGGTGGTGGCATCAATGCCCTTGAGCATCATTCAGAAAGCATGGAAGCAATGTATGGTCATGTGCCCGGATTAAAAGTTGTGATTCCGTCTACTCCTCATGATGCCAAAGGATTGCTAATTTCCGCCATCGAATCGGAAGACCCTGTGATTTTTATGGAACCAAAACGCATATACCGCGCCATCAAACAAGAGGTGAATGAAGAAAAATTCAGTATTCCTATTGGCAAAGCCAAAGTACTGACCCAAGGTACAGATGTTACTGTTGTTGCCTATGGCGCAATGGTTCGAGAAGTGCAAAAAGCTTTGGTAATGGCGAAAAAAGCAGGTATTTCTGCAGAACTGATCGACCTGAGGACAATATATCCACTTGATCGTGAAACGATTGCAAAATCACTCAAAAAAACCGGACGTTTGGTATTTGTTGCTGAAGGAGCTACAACCTTTGGCGTTGGCGCCGAGATGGCAGCATTGGCCAATGAAGAAGCTTTTCTGCACATGGAAGCTCCCGTAAACCGTGTCACAGGTTTTGACACTATTGTCCCCTTGCCAAGAGGGGAACATCATTATATGATTAAGCCCGAACGGATTTTCTATGAAATCCAGAAAACCGTGAAGTTTTAAAGCAGCCCAAAGGCTATTTTTAAACCAGAAAAACTAAAAGAATGAGATATATATTTAATTTCCCCGATATTGGCGAAGGCCTTGAAGAGGGCACCATCGCCGAATGGTATGTGGAAAAAGGGCAGGAAGTAGAATCGGGACAGCCATTGGTAAATATGGAAACCGATAAGGTGGTTACGGATATTCCTTCCCCGAAAACAGGTACTATTGTTGCTGTTTATGGAAAAGAAGGCGAAACCATTAATGTAGGTGATCCGCTGGTTGAAATTGAAATAGAAGGTGTTGCGGGAAAAGACGCCATCGAGGAAGCCCAAAAAACGGAGGTCGTTGAGGAAGAAGGTGCCGGAGTTGTTGGCACCCTCGAAATTGCAGGAAGTGGAGCATATCTACCCTCATCGGGTGAAGGCTTTGAAGATGAAGCAAGTGCGGAAAGCAAGCCACGCAAGAAAGCATTGGCAACTCCCGTGGCTCGCGCTATGGCGAAAGACCTGAATATCGATATTAATGATGTAAAAGGAACAGGCCCCGCGGGAAGAGTAATGACCGATGACATAAAATCTTATGTTCAGAACAGGCAAACAGCAGCATCAAGCCAAAGAATTGGCATGCCTGCATCGGAAGAACCTCTGGAAGAATACGAAACACTGAGCCAAATCCGTAAAGCCATTGCGCGCAATATGATCAATTCAAAGCATAATGCAGCGCATATGACGGTTTTTGAAGAGGTCGAAATCAGTGAACTAAAAAGGGTTCGCGATAAATTTAAAGTCCGTTTTGCAGAGCATGGCGTAAAATTGAGCTATTTACCTTTCCTCCTGAAAGCCACAGCAATGGCCCTGAAAAAACACAAGGTGTTGAATGCACGTATGGATATGGACAATAACCGTATGGTGTACCTGAAATACTATAATATTGGCATTGCAGTAGATACGGATGAAGGATTGGTGGTTCCGGTAATTAAAAATGTGGATAAACTGTCCATTTATGAATTGGCTGAAAAAGTAGCAGAAATCGCTGCAAAAGCAAGAGACCGGAAGCTTACGCTGGATGATATGAAAGACGGCACATTTACTATTACTAATTATGGTTCTATTGGTGGACTCTTTGCCGTTCCTGTGATCAATTATCCGCAATCGGCCATTCTAGGGATCGGCCGCATCTTAAAGAAACCCATTATCAAAGATGATGAAATTGTAAAAGGAATTGTGCAGCCGCTCAGTATTTCTGTTGATCACAGAATTGTGGATGGTGGCGAAGTTGCCCGTTTCATCAATACAGTTATGGGATATTTAGAAGATCCTGTTTCATTAATCATTGACTAAAAAAGAAGGAGATATCATGGATTATGATGTGTTAATTATAGGTTCAGGACCAGCAGGTTATGTTGCAGCAATTCGTTCCGGCCAATTGGGTTTAAAAACTGCTGTTATCGAAAAAAATGAAATTGGGGGAATGTGCCTTAACTGGGGATGTATCCCTTCAAAATCAGTAATAGAAAGTGCTAAACTCTATCGTAAGATAAAAAATGAAGCGGAAGAATTTGGTATTGACGGCCTGAAAACAGAAGAAATCAGTTTTAATTGGCAGAAGGCTGTGAAACGCTCCAATGGCATTGTCAGAAAACTTACCGGAGGCGTTAGCTACCTCCTGAAAAAAAACGGCATTGATGTCATTATTGGTGAAGCAAAAATCACAGCAGCGAACTCTGTAAGTGTTGAAAACAGGAATATTACGGCAAAAAATATCATTATTGCTACCGGTTCTGTTAGCCCACCATTATTAGCTAAACTACCTAAAGATAAAGTGATTGACGTTAAAAACCTCTGGAAACTTCCCGAACTACCCAAGAACATCGTTGTGGTGGGACATACTGCAGTTGCTGTGGAAATGGCGCAATTTTTCGCTATGACAGGGAAAAAAGTCAGCTTGGTCTCCCCGAGCGACCATATCCTGCCATTAGCAGATCAATATTTGTCAGCTTATATGCTGCGTAAGATCAAAAAAGATGGCATCCAATTAGTCACGAATGCTGAAATCAAGGCAGAAAACTCAAAATTAGAAAACGGCAAACTGATTATTGGCGACGAACAACTGGATTGCGATCTGGTTTTAAACACCAAAAAACGTGTGGCTGTGCTGCCCGAAATTCAGGTAGAGCTCGAATTGGAAGACGGTTTTATAAAAGTTGATGAATACAACCGCACAAATATTGAGGGCATTTTTGCCATTGGCGATGTGAACGGAAGGAGTTATTATGCACATATTGGCTCAGCCCAAGGATTGCATACGATTAATTATATCAAAGGCATCAAAGAGCCAATGGATTACAATAAATACCCTGTAAATATGTACAGTGATCCGGAAATTGCTCAGATTGGTCAAACCGAACAACAATTGATTGAAGAAGGTATTGAATACAAAATCAGTCAGTTCCCGCTTTCTGCAAATGGAAAAGCAATGGCAGAAGGCACCAAAGAAGGCTTTATCAGGATGCTGAGTGAAAAAAAATACGGACAAGTTCTTGGCGTTCAAATTGCAGCGCCAAACGCCACTGACCTGATTGCCGAAGCTTCCGCATTTATGGCTGTTGAATCAACGGTTTATGATGTTGCAAAAACAGTACATGCGCACCCAACCATTTCAGAAGTATTTATGGAAGCCGGTTTTGATGCTATTGATCACGCCATTCATTTATAAAATTGGATGACAAAATATTGTGTCTTATTAGAGATGCATAAAAACCGTAGAGACACACGGCATAGTGTTTCTGCGGTTTTCGCTTATTATAGTTTGCCATTTTTCAACACCGAAGTAAGTACGCACATTAAAAAGAACAAAATGAAAACAAAAAAAATCGCATTAGTCACCGGAGCATCTGCAGGAATCGGAAAAGAATTTGCACACATACATGCTGAAAGAGGCGGAGATCTCATTGTCGTAGCAAGAAGCTCAGACAAATTACAGCAAATGAAATCGGAATTGGAACAAAAATATTCGATCAATGTACTGATAATTACCAAAGACCTTGGACAGCCTGAAGCTCCAAAAGAAATTTATGAGGAAGTAAAGAAGGCAGGCCTTGATGTGGATTATTTAATCAATAATGCAGGTTTTGGGGGATTAGGGAAATTCCATGAGAGGGCATGGGAAGAAGATCTAGCAATGATCAACCTTAATATTGTAGCACTCACAGCACTCACACGCTTTTTCCTCCCCGATTTTGTGAAGAGAAACAGTGGGAAAATTTTAAATGTCTCTTCCACTGCAAGCTTTATGCCGGGACCATTGCAAGCAGTATATTTCGCCACAAAAGCCTATGTAACATTTTTTAGCAATGCCATAGCCGAAGAATTATACGACACCAACATCACAGTTACAACGCTAATGCCTGGCGCAACAAAAACAGAATTTGGACGCGTTTCCGGCATGGACAAAACCGCTATGTTTCAAAAAACAGCAAGTGCAAGATCCGTTGCTGAAGAGGGTTATAAAGGAATGCTCCAAGGCAAACTTGATGTTGTTTCCGGACTCACCGCTTCTCAAAAGATAATGATGTCCATGATTCCTTTTACGCCAAAAAAAATGCTGCTCAAGCAAATAAGGCAAATGCAGGAAGTGAAGTAGCATCTGCAATAAAGCAAAGTATCACCAATCTCAACACTCTTCCCCCCCGAAAACACAGATCAGGGGAAATACAATTACTTTGCAATTATTAAACTGAAAAATTCCATTACATTTGTTGTATCGACCCAATAACACAAAACAGAAACAATGGAGCAAAATATTCAGGTACTGCCATATACCCTGCCGGACATAAGCATTTTGCATGACTACAAACCCGATAAGCATTTTTATCTCTGGCAACCGGATCAAACAATTATTGTTTTGGGAAGGAGCAATAAAGCAAAAGCAGCGATCAACAGTATTCAAGTTTTGGAAGACAAAATTCCTGTTTATCAGCGCCCCTCAGGTGGCGAAAGTGTATTACTCAGTCCAAAAACCCTTGTAACATCAGCCGTTGGTAGCTTTAATGAACACAAAAAACCCACAGATTTTTTCGCCTATTGCAATGGAATTATTATCGAGGCCTTAGAGCAAATGGAGGTTTCAGGCCTTGGGCAAAATGGCATTTCAGACATCACCTTAGGAGCAAAAAAAATCCTAGGCTCCTCCATGTACAAACATTCTGAGCGTTGGTTTTACCATTCTGTGTTGAATCTTGGAATTGAAGCACACACCATTGCTCGTTACTTACAGCACCCCTCGCGTGAACCAGATTACCGAAAAGGCCGTTCTCATGAAGCATTTGTCACGTCCCTTGGGTCGGAAGGGTACCATATTGATATAGACCTTTTAAAGAAGAAAATCGCCCAGGGTTTCTTGTATTAAGAGGTATTTTAAGCAAACAAAAGCAGAAAATAAAGCTTATGAGTACGATCTGATTCAATAAATTGAAACTCAAATACAGTCGAATTTTCTAATGGCTCATTTTATTATAGCTAAGGCTTCTATTCAGGACAAAATTTTTTGAATTGCAAGCGTTTGTGCTCTCTTTTAGATATAGAATGCCCTGGGTTTTCTCAATAAAAAGGGCAGGGAAATAGCCACATACAATAAATTTTTAAGCCTTACGGATATCAACAGTTTATTACTATTTTTGCAGCATGAATAATATTAGGAATTTTTGCATCATAGCCCATATCGATCATGGAAAGAGCACCATTGCAGACCGACTTCTACAATTAACGGAAACGGTATCAGGCAGGGATTTGCAGGCGCAGGTACTCGACGATATGGACATTGAACGCGAGCGTGGCATTACAATTAAGAGCCATGCCATACAGATGAATTTTGCACGTGACGGCCAGAAATATCACCTGAATCTTATAGATACCCCGGGGCATGTCGATTTCTCATACGAAGTATCCCGTTCCATTGCCGCCTGCGAAGGTGCTTTATTGATTGTAGATGCAACACAAGGCATTCAAGCACAAACAATTAGCAATCTATATATGGCTCTGGAAAATGATTTAGAAATTATTCCTGTGCTCAATAAAATGGATCTTGCTGCAGCCATGCCCGATGAAGTTACTGATCAAATTGTAGACCTCATTGGTTGCGATATTGAAGACGTAATTCAGGCCAGTGGAAAAACAGGCTTAGGGATTACAAAAATCCTTGATGCTATTGTTGATCGCATTAAATCTCCAAAAGGGGACGTAAAAGCACCCTTAGAAGCCTTAATTTTTGATTCCGTATATAACTCATTCAGAGGTGTTATTGCATATTTTCGTATCCTCAACGGAACAATAGCTAAAGGCGATCACGTAAAATTTGTTAATACAAAAAAAGAATATCATGCCGATGAAATTGGCGTGCTTAAAATGGGGCTTGAACCGCGCAAAACTCTTGCTGCAGGTGATGTTGGCTACATTATCTCCGGAATAAAAACCAGCACCGAAGTAAAAGTAGGCGACACTATCACCCATGTTGACAGACCTTGCGCGAAAGCCATCAGTGGTTTTGAGAATGTAAAACCAATGGTATTTGCCGGGGTTTATCCTGTTGATGCTGATGATTATGAAGATCTACGCGCTTCCCTTGAAAAGCTGCAACTAAACGATGCTTCCCTTACTTTTGAACCTGAATCTTCAGCAGCATTGGGCTTTGGTTTTCGTTGTGGATTTCTAGGCCTATTGCATATGGAAATTGTACAGGAACGCCTCGACCGTGAATTTGACATGAACGTAATCACCACAGTTCCAAACGTTTCGTACAAAGCTTATACAACAAAAAATGAAGTAAAAGAGGTTCATAACCCATCGGGCCTGCCCGATCAAAAATACCTCGATTATATCGAAGAGCCTTTTATAACGGCCAATATTATTACAAAATCAGATTATGTCGGCGCCATTATGACACTTTGCATTAGCAAAAGAGGCACCTTAAAAAACCAGACCTACCTCACCAGCGAGCGTGTTGAAATTATTTTCGAAATGCCTCTCGGTGAAATCGTTTTTGATTTTTACGATAAACTAAAAAGTATTTCAAAAGGCTATGCTTCTTTTGATTATTATACATCAAGCTATCAACGGGCTAATCTAGTAAAACTCGACATCCTTCTCAATGGCGAAAATGTGGATGCCCTCTCTACGCTAATCCATAGGGATAATGCCTATGATTTTGGTCGTCGGATGTGTGTAAAACTGAAAGAGCTTATCCCAAGACAACAATTTGATATTGCAATTCAAGCGGCAATCGGCGCAAAAATTATTGCCCGTGAAACCATCAAAGCCGTAAGAAAAGATGTTACTGCAAAATGTTATGGCGGTGATATCACACGAAAACGCAAGCTGCTCGAGAAACAGAAAAAAGGAAAAAAGAGAATGCGCCAAGTAGGTAATGTAGAAGTTCCTCAAACGGCTTTCTTAGCTGTTTTAAAACTTGATTAAATACGCCATAATAATCGCATAAGTATCATTAAAATATCGCCCGGGCAATGTCCGGGTTTTTTTATTGAGCCTAAACCCATCAAAACAAAATCAACATTTATCCGTCCTGTATGGTGAAAAATTCGCACCACAGGAAAACTTTTTATTTTTGTTGTAACTTTCACAGCAGCATAGACGTTTTACAATAAAGCCATAAACTAGCTAATGACGCGAAAAGAATACAATCAATGCGTTGATGACTATTCTGACAATATCTATCGTTTTGTCCTGAAAAGCATACATGACAAGGATACAGCGAAAGATATTGTACAGGAAGCCTATACACGTTTATGGACCAATGTGGATAAGATCGCCTTTATAAAAGCAAAACCCTGGCTGTTTACCACCTCTTATAATTATATGATCGATCGAATCCGTAAAGACAAAAAAAGCCGTTCTGTTGAGGACACCATATACAGCGAACCGTCGACAGAACGAACATATAGCGACCTTCAGGAAATACTACACGAAGCCCTGAAGTTGCTTCCTCAAAAACAGCGCTCTGTTTTATTGCTACGTGATTATGAAGGATATAGTTATAAAGAAATTGGAGAAATGACTGACATGAACGAATCTCAAGTAAAAGTCTATATCTATCGTGCACGCATCTTTTTAAAGAAATATATTGGCAAACCGGAAAACGTGGTATAATGATGATAAGTCGGCAAAACTATGAATCGTACCTGATTGACTTTCTGGATGGCAGTCTCTCGGAAGAAGAACAAAAAATTGTTCTTAATTTTCTAGATCATAATCCTGATCTCTATGATGAATTTATGACTCTACAAAATGAGGCATTTATTTTGGATACAGATATTGTTTATCCTGATAAAAACCTCTTAAAAAAGCCTGTTATCACAGCTTTAGGCAGCATCAACGAAAACAATTATCAAGAATATTTTATTGCAGCATTAGAAAATGATGCTGATGAAAAAACACTGGCCCTACTCGACCGTTTTCTGGCTTTAAATCCGGAATTGGAAAATGATTTTAAGCAAAGTGGACTCTTAAAACTGAAAGCAGATCAAAGCATTGAGTACCCAAATAAAAAGAAACTCTACAAAAGGCAAAAACCAATTTATGCCTTCAATTTATCGTCATACAGATGGCAGGTAGCGGCAGCCATTACATTTCTAATTGCATTTGCGTGGTCGGTAAATCATTTTTACAATCCTCATCAAAACACTGATAGAGAATATTTTATAGGAAAAAGCATGGACTATCTACCGATTCAATTGCTAGACCAGCCCTCATCCATAAGTGTTGAATTTGCCCTGAAGAACCTGCCTGCCATCAATAATCTGGGAAGCAGTTCCGATCAGGAAGAGATGATGACGGAATTGGCAGAAATGCGTCAATCCCCTCCTATTTTCATGAACCACATTGAGGCAGATCTGAGTATTTATGCCGATGCTTCCCCAAGCTATTTATTGCCCAATATGCTACCTATTGAAATATATTATGCAAATCGTTTGGCAGAAGAAATAGCCTATGCAGAGCCATCTCGGGTTAACACACCCTTGAATGCACTTTCCCGCCTGACCACAAATATTTTTGGCAAGAAAGAATCCCGTCCGAAAAAAGAGAAAGACGCATTGTGGACTATTGCCAGTTGGGGCATTACGCGCCTTTATGGAGCCAGCAACAATGATGTACGCATTGCCAAAGAGAATAATAATGAAGAAGGATATACATCCTATTCTATTGATTCACAGATATTTAGCTATCATAAAAAGAAAAAAAACAAAAAGTAGAGTAACATTGGAAGGCTTCATACGTCATGCCGATGAACACTCAAAAAACACATACCATGAAAAATAAAAGCACAATAGTACAACAAAGCCTCAGGGTATTCTTATTTGCAATGATAGTCCTTGGAATGCAATCTCAGATGTATGCAGATGTTACTCCCAGAAAAATTGAAAAAGAATTTAGTATTACCGGTTTTACAGGCATTGAAGCAGGAAGCAATTTCAATGTTTTGCTTATACCATCAGAAAATGAAGGCATTACAATTTCAATTGAAGAAGCTTTTATGGACAATGTGCAAATTACATTAAAAGGGAGCACTTTGGTTTTAGATTATAACAACAACAAATCCCCTCAAGAACTTACTGCTGTAGTGCGCTACAATACGCTCGAAACCATCATTGCCCATGGCGCAGCATTTATACATTCCGATGAAATTGTAAAAAGCCCTTATCTGAAACTAAAAAGCAGCGGAGCAGCGCGTATTGCACTGAAGGTGGAGACTGAAAACCTTAGAAGCGATGCCAGCGGAGCTTCGCAAATACAATTGGAAGGAACAACGAAAAACCACGAAATAAGTATAATAGGCGCAGCAGATGTGATGGCATCAAAACTATTGTCATCAAAAGTGGAAGCAAATATCAGTGGAGCCGGAAACGCTGTTGTTGATGCAAAAGATCAACTGGACGCCACGCTTAAAGGTTCAGGAAATATTGCTTACGTTAGCGAACCAACGATTAAATCCATTTCGAAATCAACATCTTCGAGAAGCAGAAGCAATCGCGACAGTCATAAAGTAAATATTGGCAACAGCATACGTGTTGAAACCTCAGAATACTACGACAGCACCAATGTAAAAGTAGGAGGCATTGAAGTACAAATACTTGATGATGATTCTGTTAAAGTTTCCATCGGCCGTCATCAAATTATTGTTGATGACGATGGGAATGTTAATTTTCGCAGAAGGGTGCGTAATAATTTTAATGGACATTGGGGCGGTTTTGGCCTGGGCATCAACGGCTATGTGAACAGCGATTTTAATATGGATTTTCCTAAGGAATATGAATATATGGATCTCTATATGGCCAAATCAATTTCTGTACACCTCAACCTTTTAGAACATAATTTCCAACTGAGCAAAAACGGCAAATTTGGACTTATTACCGGCCTTGGATTAGAATGGCATAACTATCGTTTTAGCAAAAATGTTACCATTACTCCGGATTCTTCCACATTATTGGGCTATTATAATAGTGGAGCACGTTTTGAAAAATACAAACTGGTTATAAACCACCTGGTTGTCCCCATTATCTTTGAATATCAGACACATGCCTTACGTGCCGTAAATGATTTTCATATTGGTGTTGGTGTTGTTTTGGGCTTGCGGTATGCATCGCACACAAAGCGCAAATTTGATGAACGAAATAAAGAATACGATCTGATTGACCCTATAACAGGAAAAGTAGTTATGACCGCAACAACACCAGATCAGCGGGTTGGCAAAGTGCATGACGATTTTCATCTAGCTCCGTTTAAGGCTGACGCAACATTTACCATTGGCTGGGGCTATGTCAATCTGTTTGGAACCTATTCACTCAGCGAAATGTTCCGCAAAAACCGCGGACCGGAACTGTACCCATATACTATTGGCATTATGCTTGTTGGCTGGTAGGATGCAAGCGAAATCAACAAAAAAACCAGGCTGGAAACAGGCTGGTTTTTTTGTTTTTTAAAAGGCTGCATCTTAAAAAGGATAACCCAAGGCGATATTAAGGATAAGATTATCTCGTCGCCAATTGGAGCTTCCAAATGCTATTTTATTTGCTACCCAGCCATTGTTCTCTTCAATCCAAGGCTTCCGTAATGGAAGGGCGAGATCGAAGCGCACTAATAGAAAATCAAAATCCATTCTCAGCCCAAAACCGGTTCCCACAGCCAATTCCTTATAAAATCGGTTAAAAGCAAACTTTCCCTCATTGCCATAAGAATCATTCAGCATCCATATATTTCCGGCATCCAAAAATAAAGCCCCTTTTAGGAAGCCGAGCATACCAAAACGAAACTCCGCATTCAGGCCCAATTTCACTTCCCCCGTTTGATTGTTTTTCAATGTATTTTCACCCCCCTCGGGAGGAATAACAGTTCCCGGGCCTATAGATCGGGCATAAAAAGCCCTTAAATCATCCGGGCCGCCACAATAAAATTGCCGTATGTAGGGCAATGCAGCTGAATTCCCGTACGGAATCCCTGCCCCTGAAAACCAACGCAAAGCAAGACGGCTTGAACGACCGATATTAAAATAATAACGGATATCACTTTCAAAACGAAAATATTGCGAAAATGGCTGGCCTACTAAGGTATATCTTCCACTATCATTTACAGGCAATGAGAGCCAACCAGAGGCGGCATTCAAAAGATTTCCAGCCCCTTCCAATTTTAGTGAGAGGTAATAGTTATTGCTTAATCCCTTTTTATTAAAATTATTCTTCACTACTTTTACCCAACTCGATGGAATTAGCTGCTCTTCAAAACTTTGTTGGAGGTATGGATTTTCAGTTAATATGGAATCCATTCCATCACTGCTCTGGAGCATTTTAATATAAGTCAGATCAATAGGCGCAAAATAAAACACAGTATTTTTACTACTACTCAATTGGTATGTTATTGAACTATTTAAGGATGCCAAGGTATATAAACCCACTCGATCCTGATATCTACCACCAAGCTTTACTGAAGTAAAAACATTGTATTCCCTTAGTTGCTCTTTAAATTTAAAAGGGAACGCACGAGGGAATAATAATTCAGCGCTTAATCCGATTTCGTAATAATACTCAGAAGATTTCCCAAGTTGCGCCTGGTACTGACCATCGAGATTCAGGCTTAGCACCTCTGCCCCATGAAAAATATTCCGATGTTTCAAACCGACCCCAATTCCCGGACCGGCATAATTATTTGACGAAGAACTTAAATCGAAGCTTGTATTAAAACTCATTGGAAAACGGGGAACCAAATCGAAATAAACATCCAATGAATCTGTTAATTTATAGCGACTTATGGAAGGCTTAAGATAGCGGAACAGACTGAGCGATGAAAATTTATCATAGGTTAAATTATAATCCTTTTTACTATAAATATCTCCCGGAAATACAAATGTGCGGCGAAACAAAACATCCGTTTTCAATCGCGAATCGGTGATATAACAAATGCCATGATTAAAAACGGTATCATTATCCGCATCATTAGGCGCATAGGTCGCATTAATCATCACGCTCCTATAATGATACTGACGGAAGGCCATTTTGGGTGTTTCCGGTTTTATCAAAAGCTGCAGATCAACTTTATTCTTATTTTTCGTTGTATCTGCTACAAAAAGCAAATAGGCATCAGAGAAGAAATAATACCCTTTTGATTGCAATGCACTTACGATTCTGTTTTGCTCTTCTTTCAGCAGATCCAGACGATATCTGTCCCCTTTATGTATAATACTGTTTTTCAATATCTGCGATAAAATTGTATCGTTTAATGGGGTGGATTTAGGCCAGCTGACCTTATTAATTACAAAAGGTGTTATGCCGTTTGCTGTATAGCGCAATGATGTTGTTTTGCCATGATTTATTTGCGCCACCGACAATTTCGCATTAAAAAAGCCATTATGAAACAAATGATTCTGCATCACTTCGGCCACCTTAGCCGGTTGCACATCACTCATTACCACTGGCTTGCTTCCGAGCGTTTTTCTCAGCCATTTTCTGATTGGGCCACGAACAGAATCACCGATACTCTCATAAACCCAAACCGACGGTCTCATCCCAAACAAAACAGGGTTTGATTCCGGTGTAAGCACTTCCTGCATTACATTCTCAGCAATCCGTTTATCAGCAGCTTTTGACGCTTCTGCTTTCAGCTCGGCCCCTGTATAAAGTATTTCATTATCAGGCAGTAATCTCAGGCCGGCACATCCATTCAAGAGAATAGCCGCCATCAATATCAGAAGATTTGCCCAATGCCTCATTTTTCAATTACTTTAATGGATTTCAGCATAAATTCTTTTTCAAAAATAATGGAAAAGCCTGTTTTTTCCACGGAGCCATCGATCATGTCCCAGGCGCTTTCACGATAAGCCTTTATCCTTATTTTCCCATCCTCAGTAAGATCATAAATAACCGCATAGCTTCCTGCGAGGTCGTTCACACCGGGATCATTGGCAGAAGTATTCCCACTTAAAGCAAAAGACTCCCCGACCACAACTTGCAATCGATTATTCATAAAGCGCTTGCTTACATTTATATCGAGGTTTGTTTGGCTTGCTGTGCCTTCTGTTGATGATGTGTAGTTATCTAGATTCATTTCGATTTCAACACCACTCAGGTATTTGCCGGAGAAACGATTTAACTGACTATTCAGCAAACCATTTACACTGCTCATTGCTATATTTTCTGCCATTTGATCGGAAGGATTATCGCCATCCGAAGCATCGGCCATAAAACTGTTAAAGACCAAAATACCAAATACTTGTTTATTCAGTTCATCAGTGTTTCCATCGCGGTTTAGCTCCTGAACATAGGCGTCAACATCGGGAAAACGCATCCGGTATTCCTTATCGAGTTCCAAGGAAAAAGAGATTTGAGGGCTCAGCAATTCCCCTTTCATATATAAATACACCTTAAATGGAATTTTCTGGCGGTATCGTTGTTTCTGACCTTCACTTAAACCAGAAACCTGTGTTAGCATAAGATTAAGCGGCGCCACTTTGGTGCTGTATGAAGTAGTCAGGTCTACCCTTGCTTCGGAAGGACCCCCATACCAGTTAATATTACTTCCGGATGAAACATAAAAACGTTTTTTTACCAAATTATAGAACGACATCTGATAAAAACCTTCAGCCACTTCATATCGCCCGGACAGACGAATGTTTCCATCTTGCTGCATCTTTAGGTCTAGATCGGCATCGCCTTGGATTTCAATATAATCTTCAGATGAAAAATCTGCATAGAGCCTAAAAATCGCATTTTTTTCCACTTTTATCCCCGCATCAAGACTCATGCCCCTGAACATTGTTTTCATCCGCACTGTATCGCCGGGCAAGTGCAATAAACTGTCGCCGGGATTTATTTCAGCAAAAGCAACAACATCCTTATCATCAATCAAGTTAAGCCGGTCAGGCGCATAGATATAGCTAAAATCCGATCCATTATTCAGCTTCAATTCTGCATTTATCTTTGGCGCAATAATTGGCCCTTTGACCAGAAGTGCCACATCTGCATTCACTTTTCCATAGTAGGGAATCCCTTCTTGCTCGAAGGAGTTCAGAAACAAGAAGCTCTTCGCATCTACAGACAAGTCTAGGATAAAAGAGGTATCCTTTTTTAATAAACCGCCATTGATTACGACCTCATTTTTCGCAGAATCGGCAAGCTTAAATTGTTTAAACAGAAGACCATCCTGAGTAAAATCAATTCGCTCCTCATTCATATAATACACTGAGTTCAATGCCTTTAAATTAATTGCCGCTTGATGAAAAGACGCAGAACCACTGATCTTGTCCATGGTTTCAGCTTGAAGCTTAGCACTTAAAGACCCACTGCATCGATTAAATACAGAAGGCATTAAATCCGACAAATAAGAAAGATCAAACTGTTGTAGCTCTGCATTTAATGTAGGATGATCGCTCTGTACAAAAGAGGCTTCTGCTTCAAAAAATCCAGAAACAATACTTGCTTCCCAATGATTAATTTCTTCATCCGGATGCAGTATCGCATTGATATTTAATGGAGGGAACTCTGCAATCCTTAGACTATCTAATGCAAACTGAGCATTCATTATTTTTTTATCAATTAACTTATAATGAACGCTTAAAAGGCCTCCAAAAAGCTCTGTACTATCTGTTGGGCGCACAAAAGCAAGCAAATCATCCAAAGAAAGATCCTTGCTTTTGCATTCAAAAACAGCACTATCCTTCACGAATGTAAATTCCTGCTGATCTTGCTGCACCTCAATAAAAGCAGTTCTAATGCCATTGGTATCAAGAAGCATATAATTTTCGGTGCTTTTCGCCTGCCAGAGCTTATCATTTGCAATTAGTGTATCCAAATGAATCAGCCAGCCGGGGTATGCCCTTCTTAGCGAAGCACCTAAGGCAAAACGGCCACGCTCCTTCTCTCCTATAGACAAAAGCCCATAAACCGATGAATCGCGAATATCAGTAGTAAAATAAAGGGGAGAAATTTCTATACTATCGTATTTCACGCTAGCGATATGCAATGCAGACTCCAATTGACTATGACTTAATTCAGCAGATAAATCAAAAGCATTCATAGTCCACTTTCCATACTCTAGCCATGGCAGAAGAAAATTTACAGAAAGATGATCATTTTCCTCTACAAATTCCAAATGCGCTTCAGAGCTTTCCACTCTTTTTAATCCGGGCAATAAATATTCGAACAAAGGCGAATCGTCGTCAAAGGACATATGGGCTGTTAGATGCGCTTTCCCTTTACTGCTGTCGGAATAATCGGGCTGCAAACTTCGTTCAAAAAAGGCATCAAGGGCATCCAGCAGTGGCTCCGGTTGCATATTAGCAGTGGCCTCTAAATTTAGAATTCCCGAATTCAAACTGCACCGACTTGAAGAATCTGAAAAGAAAGCACTCAAGATAATTGGCTTCACTTCATAGAGCATATGGCCGTTATTCAATTCAAAATCTTTAAAATCAGCAGATATCGTTCTTGTTCGCAAGGTATCCAACCAATAAAATGAAGCGAGGCCTTTAATATCAGGCGCAATTTTATTCAAAAGAACAGCCGTTTTAAGATTCTTCAACTGCAGATGTGCCTCAGCATTTTTTAGGCCACCCCGGGCATTCAGCTGCATTGAAAGATAATCAGATACTGTTCTAATTTTCAAATTCCCCAACTCATTATTCACATCCACATCCACAAATAAACTATCGATGAGAACTCTTTTATACTGCACATCATAAGCGCTAAGCAAAAGAGCGAGCGAAGATGTGCCCGGGCGAAGGCCTTTTCCGTTCGCCTTGATTTTAAAATTCAAAGGACCTAGAGAATCTTGTTTGAGAAATTCTTCAAGATGCAGATCCTGAGCAAAAATTTCGCAACGATAAACACTATCGCTCTGAAAATTGGCATCAACATCCAATTGCCCGATTTCAGAATTAAGCCTCAATTGGGATATTAATCTATTATGATCGGATGTGCTTTTCAGCTGAAGTTGCAGGGAATCAGGCAGCCATAAATCCGGCATATATTGATGAACTAAAAAGGCAATTTCCTTGTTTTTAAGATAATTCAGACGCATATTCAAGTCAGCATCAGGAAGTTCCAAGGACAAATCCTGATTAAGCTTTCCATGAGCATGTAGATTTACAGATGCTCCAAATTGAAACATTAAGCTATCTAAATGCCAATATCCTTGAGAAGATGTTGCTGCTGTGAACAGATGAATATCCCTACTTTGAAGCAAAGGCAAATAGTTCGGGGAAATAAAACGCGAGAAGACGCTCGGAAGCCTGCCGTCTATCGAACATTGAACTCCAAAAGGAAGGCGCATTAATTGCTCAGGATTTATTGGCATACTATGCTGAAGCTGGGCTTTCGCATTGAATTCCATGCTGTCGAGCACACATTGAAAAGCATTCAACGAGATCCCCTGATCATTCAATAAAAGGTTAGTTTTTAGGTTGTGCAGATTTATATCATTTATTTTCAAACCTTTTAGATCCACATTGGCATGATTTTCCTGATCAGTAAAAACCACATCAGTGATGCTTAGATACTCCAATTCTATTGCCTTTGAAGAGTCCAAAACATGGATACGGGCGTTGCTTTTCTTAAAGTCCAACTTTGGCGCATGGAGTGTCCAGCCGGTTTCAAAGCCTGGTTGAATTACAAACGAAGAAATAGAGTCTGCAGCTTTTTCTGCCGGCATTTTCTTTGTTTCTTCAAATAGCTTCACAAATAAACCTTCCGAACTCATTACACCACACTGGATATTCTGTTTGGCGAGATCGAAAAAAACCTGATCCACCAAAAACCTGCCACTTGAAACAAATAAAGAACTATCAGTTTCAGTTTGCAGAAAAAATTTGATATCCTTTAATTGTATTCCAGAGTTTTGCAATAAAAAGGGTGTTTTATCATTCTCGGTATTTATTTTATGATCAACCGCTGGGATATTCTCATTCAATTGGCGCAAGCGAATATCAGCACCGGATAAAAACAAAGATTTGTTTATCACTCTCATGCGATCAACATCAAAGGAAGATGCGCCCACTTTCAATTGATTGAGCAAGATATGGAATTCCATTCCCGAGCTGGAATATTCCAGAGCGACATCCTTAATATTAATGCCCTGAGCAGATATTTTCAAACCACCGGAACCGGCATTCTCTTTTGGTTTTTCTACTGAAGCCGTATCTTTTGCAGAAAAAACAGAAGCAAGGTTTAAGTTGCCTGTTTCATCGACAGCGAGTTTTAAACGCAGGCCCTCTAGGTTAATATTTCCCGCCTCTATATTTCCGCTCAAAAGTGGCCAAATCGCTAGCCCTGCATCAACAGTTTTCAGGGAAGCAATAGTATCCAACTGAGCATCAGCGATAGAGACATCTGTAATAACAACATTTAAAGGAAAGCCAAGATGCACAGCACCTATACTTGCTTTTCCTTCAACATAATTATTGATATTTTTATTGGCATATTGAACCAAATATCTTTGAATAGGCGGAAGATAAAGCAAAAAGATTGCCAGCAAAAACACCGAAAAGCAGGCAACAATAAACCAGGCGATATATCGCAATAGTGCCACTGCTATTTTTTTTAAGCGTATCAAGAAAAATTACTACTTAAATCCTGTTCGGAATTCTTGGAAAGCTTTTGATTTTCAATACGAACAGACAGATTATCATAGGCTAGGAATACATTTTCAGGAAGCTGTTCCTGAACCGCAGCATGCGTTCCCAATTTATGCGATATATGCGTAAGATAGGCCCGTTTGGGTTTTACTTTATCAATAATTTGAAGGGCTTCGTTCAGAGAGAAATGCGAAACATGAGGTTTATTTCTCAATGCGTTAATTACTAATACATCCAAATCATACATATTTTTTAGGCTTTCTTCAGGCAAATAATTTGCATCAGTAATATAGGCAAGTTTTCCGATTCTAAACCCAAAAACGGCCAATTTATTATGCATGGCTTTTAAGGGCAATACCTCTATACCCCTCACAAAAAATGGCTGATAATCAATAATCGTATGTAATTTAAATTCAGGGATTCCGTAATGTTTTACTTCTGCAAACGCATAATAAAAATCGCGTCGGATATCTTCCTGCACTTGATGGGAAGCATATACATCTACAGGTTTTCCCATCAGATAATTATATGGCCTCAAATCGTCGAGTCCACCAATATGATCTTTATGCCCGTGCGTAATCAGCACACCATCTATTTTTCTGAGTTTATGCCGCAGCATTTGAGCACGAAAATCGGGACCAGTATCAATAATAAGATTAACCCCCTTCGAATGCAACCATACAGATGAGCGTAAACGCTTATCACGTTCATCCTCAGAGGAACAAACAGCGCAATTACATGCAATAACCGGCACACCGTGGGAAGTACCACTCCCTAAGAAAACAAGCTCCAAATTATTAAATTTTATTGCTGCAATTTAAGAAAAATATTTTGTTTGCATTTCTTCTTCCTGCAATATTGCTTCTAATCTGATCATTCTTAAGAGTGATACAATTCTACAAAAACATCAAACTTAAAGGAAATCCCTATAAAGATGAAGGGAAATAGAATATTCATTCACCTTTTTACTGCATAGAAGAATAATTTGCATTATTTTTACAATCGAATAATTTGCAATAAGCTGTTATCGTTAATTATTATTAAGCAGTAAAAACTAAGCCTAAATAAATTTGAACCTTCTTATAAAAATACAAGACAGCATCGCTAAGCATCAATTAAGGCGGATAAAAAGCAAATATGAAAGAACCCGCTCATTGCTACGACTTAATGAAGCGAAAAAAATCCTGATTGTATATGCTTGGAAAGATAATTCAGCCTATGAGCAGGTACAAGCCAGCATCCGCATTATGCAAGCAGAGTCCCCAAAGGCGCATATCGAACAATTATGCTATTATCGCTTTCGGGACAAAAAACTGCCTGAGGCTCTAATACAAAAAAATCTTATTTTACTCAACCGTCATCGTTTAAACTTATTTGGTCTTCCAAAAAAAGCATTGCTCACAATCCTTTTGGAGAAGAATTATGATTTGTTGGCCGATTTTACCTTTAATGACTACAAACCATTATTGTTTACGATTAGTGTGATTCGTGCCAAATTAAAAACCGGCCCTGACCTTCCCGGCAGAAAAGAATATTACGACCTGATGATCGGGCTCAGGGAAGGGGACAAACTCAAAGATTTCACTCAAAACCTTATCCATTACCTCAATATATTTAAAAGTAATTAAACTTATATGAAACAAGCATTTACAGGCGCAGGCATTGCTTTAGTAACGCCTTTCAAATCGGATAATAACATTGATTATACAGCGATAAAAAACATCATTGATTTTAATATCGACAATCAGATTGATTATATTATTGTTCACGGTACTACTGCTGAAACCGCCACCCAAAGCGAAGGCGAAAAAAAAGAAGTCAGGGCTTTTATTGCCGATTATGTTCAGGGACGTGTGCCTCTTGCGCTCGGAATGGGCAGCAACAACACCAACGAACTATTAAACAGTCTTGAAACAACTGATTTAAAAGGATATGACGCCATTTTATCGGTAACACCTTATTATAATAAACCTCAACAAAAAGGCATTATTGCACATTTTACACAGATTGCAAATAAAAGCCCCTTGCCTGTAATCCTTTATAATGTTCCCGGCCGAACAGGTGTTAATATGCTAGCAGACACCACTTTAGAACTTGCACACCACCAGAATATCCTTGCCATTAAGGAGGCTTCCGGAAATATGGAGCAAATTATGGAAATTATAAAACATCGTCCGGAGGGTTTTCTGGTGCTTTCTGGGGACGACCTGCTCACTTTTTCAATGCTGGCCTTAGGTGCCGATGGCGTGATTTCTGTTGCAGCACAGGCAGCACCAAAAATTTTCAGCCAAATGGTCCATCAATGCCTCAATGGAAACTTTGAAGACGCACGAAAGTCGCATTTCAAGATGATGCCCTATATGCAATTGCTATTTGCCGACGGAAATCCGGCAGGCATCAAAGCGGCACTTGAATCTTTAGATTTATGCCTCAATAAATTAAGGCTACCGCTTGTAAATGCACATCCTGATATTTGTGAGGCGATTGAACAAAGCATGGCCTCCTTTAAATAATACAAACGTATGAAAACAAAGCGATTATCATTCAGCTTACTCTTTTTTTCCCTACTTTTAAATGCATATATTTCTGCGCAGCAAATCAAAACATATAGTAATGATGAACTCTTGCAGCGAAAGGAAATTTATTTTTCTTTCCAGCATCCCGGCATGGAAAAGATGGTTGAATTATCAAGCTACCTGAGTATTGATGAGCAAAGCACAAAGGATGTTGTTACTGCCTACGCCAACCAAAAAACTTTCGCTCAATTTTGCAATGATAATATTGCGTATAAGGTTTTAACTCCACCTTCACTTCGTCAAACTGCTGAGATGTATGAAGGAGGATTGGCTACTTTTAACTGGGATGCATATCCTACATATGAATCTTATCTACAAATTATGCAGGATTTTGCATCAAATTATCCTGAAATATGCAGTCTATATGAAATTGGACAATCTGTTGAAGGCAGATCATTATTAGCTGCGCGCTTGTATCATCCAAATTACAGCGGAGGGCATCCCCCACGGATGTTGTTTACAGGGCATATTCATGGCGATGAATTAGCGTGTTATGTAATCCAGCTCAATCTAATTAATTATTTATTAAGTAATTACGAAACCGATGAGCGGGTTCAGCGCTTGCTTGACGGTGTGGAAATTTGGGTTAACCCATTATCAAATCCTGATGGACTGTATGCCGGTGGCAATGAAACTGTTGTAGGAGCAACGCGTTTTAATGCCAATGGCGTTGATTTGAACCGAAATTATGCAGACCCTGTTTATGGCCCACATCCTGATGGCAATGCATGGCAAAAAGAGACCGAAGCCTTTATGAAACTTGCTGAGGATTTCCAGTTTACATTGTCTGCCAACACCCACGGAGGTGCGGAATTGGTTAATTATCCCTGGGATTCAAAAATGGAATTTCATCCCGATAACGAGTGGTGGATCAGTCTTTCCAGAGCCTATGCCACAGCGGCACAGGAGAATAGCCCTGTTGGCTATTTTGAAGATCTGAATAATGGCATTTCTAATGGTTATGCATGGTATCCGACCAGAGGATGCCGTCAGGATTATATGAATTATTTTGCCGGATGCAGGGAAACTACTATAGAACAATCATCGCGAAAAGCCTTACCGGCAGCACAATTAACAGAATATTGGCTGTATAATAAAGAGGCAATGCTTGGGTATATGGAGTATTGTCTGATGGGTGCTAATGGTATTGTTACTGACAGCTTGAGCTCTAATCCACTGAAAGCCAAATTATTTATCCCTTTCCACGATAAAGACAGCTCCTGGGTTTATTCATCATCAGATAATGGATGGTACCATAGATTATTAGATCCGGGAACCTATAAAATAATATGCAGTGCGCCAGGCTATCGCAGTTTAACAAAGAGTGTGACAGTAAGTGAAGGACACTTTAGCCTTCTTGATTTTCGTTTGCAAAAATCAGGGCTTGGCATTGCGTCTTTGGAAACAGATCCGATTATTGAACAAATTGGCAAGCTAATTCACATCGATTTTCCGGAGCAGGCAATCCTTGAACTATACAATATACAAGGACAGATGATAAAACAGTTAGAGCATGCATCAGGAGATTCATATTACGAACAAAATAATCTTGATGGGGGCATCTATATTATTCGCTTAAAAACATCCTCACAAACCTATAGTAAAAAAATCAGGCTGATTTAATTCTTCGCCAAAGTGTCTAATTCTTCTTTCAGGGCAATTATTTGAGGCAGCAGCATTTGTTCTCCATCATTTTTGAGCACAAAATCAGCCATTGCTATTTTCCTTTCTTCTGGCCATTGGTTATCCATGCGTTTTTGCACTTCTGCTTCGGTCATATCTTCCCGATCCAATACACGCTGTAAACGAATGCTTTCCGGAGCGGACACAAAAACAACTTTATCAAAAAAGCGATCAAAACCCGATTCATATAGTATGGCAGCTTCATGAAGAATAAAGGGCTCATTTAGATAATCCTTCTGCCATTCCTCAAAATCGTCGGCAACCCTTTGGTGCATAATATTATTGAGTTTCCTGAGTGCATTTGCATCAGTAAACACGATGGCCGCAAGAGCTTTACGATCTACAGAGGTCTGGTCATCCGCTAAAATATGGCTTCCGAAAGCATCCACAAGTTTATCAATAGTTTCCTTTTTGTCCATTTGCATTTTTGCACGCAGATCGGCATAATAAACAGGCACTTTCATTTCTTCAAAAATTCGGCAGACATAAGATTTTCCACTGCCAATATTTCCTGTGATCGCAACTTTCAAAGACATAAACTACTGAATTACAAGATATTCTACCATATCAGGACGAATACTAATATTTTTAACAAAAGAAGGGGAACGCAGCAACTCGATGCGGGCATACTCTGAATGCACATTTTCCGGGGATCGCAGAACGGCATCCACACCAAATAAATGAGCATCCAATTTCTTGAAATCAGAGAAAGCCACCTGACAGGAGAGTGTTACTGTTTCAGGAAAAAAGCGCACTCTCAGGCTCGTATCAGCAAGATTCGCTTTAACAGGAATTTCGATACTGTATTCTGTAAATTGCTCTACAGGAATACGCAGCAGCACAGAATCATCACTATAAACCAAAGGATAGTGCGAATGCTCTTTAACAATTGGCATAAGTTTGCTAATGCTATCCATAAGAACACCAAAATCCATAAAAGAAGTTCGTACTGAATAGATTGTATCGAGTATAGAACTTAGGCCGGATAAAATAATACTATCGGGCTGTGCGAAGACCTCATCCTGAAGCCAATGCTGGCGGGCAAGTTTAAACTCTATATCCGGAACAACAGGAACTTTTTTGAAGGCTTTTTCTTCAAATTTAAAATAGAGGGTGTCGGGACTAACATCCGTCAGATCATCGGTAAGATTGAGCTGTTTTGCAATATTAGCAACATAGGGTGCAGTGATGAGATAACCCATAAAGAGATTTCCTTGTTTACTAATTTTCATTGCTTTAGCATCGATTTCCACTTCGCGGCTCAAAGAAAACAGATCGAGTGAGGCCAAATCAAAGCCTTGCCCACGCACCCGCAATAGTAAATGGTCTTCGGGTTTGTTTACCAAGATTTTATCGGAAGGAAGTCCGCTAATGCGCAGTTTATAATCGACTGTTGTATAATAATCCCTTGAAAGGCTCATTAGCAACCAAATAAATGCAGCAATTGCCAGACAAGCCAAAAACACATAAAGCTGATCACGTGCTGCTTTATCGTGCGGATTTATAATCCGCCTCAATTGCTGCAAGAGATCAGCTTTATTCACCATAAAATGATTATTCTTATTTACGTTGATTCATTTGGTTATCAACACCGCCCATTGAAATAGCACTTCTTTCAATTTTGAGACGGCCTTGGCCTTCTGTTTCGATGATGACAGTGGTATCCTTAATTTCAAGGATTTTTCCATGCACACCACCAATAGTAACAATTTTATCACCTTTTGCCAGGCTTTCGCGGAATTTCCGTTCATCCTTCGATTTTTTCATCTGGGGACGAATAAAAAAGAGATAAAAAACCACGATAATCAGCCCCAGAAATATAAAAGAAGACCAAGGGCTTTGATTTTCCCCATTTTGGGGCATCATCAATAAAATACTTGCTAATGTTGTCATAAGATTATTTGTTATTAATTCTCTGGCCGTATAATTTCGGCTTTAATGCGTAATATTTTTGTATTTGGTTGGGCATTTGACATTACTGTCACACTTTTATTTTGAAAACCTTTTCGCCCAGAGCTATCGAAGCTCACTTCCACAATTCCTTCTTCACCCGGTTTTACAGGGGTATGAGGATATTTTGGTACGGTGCACCCACAACTTGAGGACACTTTTGAAATTAAAAGATCTGTGTTTCCCGTGTTTTTAAATTTAAAACTATAACTCACTTTTTCCCCACTAATTACGCGGCCAAAATCGTGAAACGTCTGATCAAAAGTGATTACCGGTAAATTTGCTTGCATCTCTTTGCTATCAGCAGACACAGGATTATTGACCAAATCAGGTGATAATGTTCCTTTTTCAGTGTTTTTATTTCCGCATGATGCAGCAATTAAGCTCAGCATGAGGATAAAAAGACCAAATTTTCTATTCATTCTATTCATATTTCTTACTTGTTACAGCAGGCAAAAGTAGCATTTTTTAATCAGTAATGGAATCCATTACACAAATTAATCTAAGCAATAGATGGCAGGATCTAAGAGTTTTTTTCATATCTTGCAGAAAAGAAAAAAGTGTTCAATTATGGAAAGCAATTCGATTAAAAGGCAAGACATTCGTTTTTCCCCGGATCCCAAAAGAGTTATCGCACGATTTTTCTTCCCAGGACCTGAAGAGCGCGTTACCTCAATAATTCAAAAAGTACTGAAAATGCCTGATGATGCAGCCAAGTTAATGCTCAATCAGACACTTCGGGAATTTTCGAACCGGCATAGGAATATTAGCCGCATCTTTCAGAAGCATTTTAATCATGTGCGCCATATTATTATTCGGCAGATTAAAATAAACCCTGATGATATTTCTGAAACAAAGAGTTTGCTTATTGGCGCCTATTTTACGAGTGAATATTCCATAGAATCTGCAGCTTTTTTCAACCCTTCTATGGTTGAAGACCCGGATCAAACCAACCTTGATGCAGGAGAAAAAAGGGTTATTGTTAGTTTTCGCGCGACAGGGGAAGGTCATATTTCCTCCATTGTTTTTAGAAATGGCGTAGTAAACAACGAAGGCCGAATTCGTTTTAACCCCTCAGGTCGTTTGGTCGACGAAGCAGAAGCAATAAACAACAGCATCTACGATAAAAACACATTTCTGAAAAAACTTTCGGAAATGAATGTACACAAAAAAATTATCCATGAAGTCTTCAATCGCTTAGGAGATACCTTTGATTACCAACAACTTGAAAATAGCATCCGCGAAACCAAAGAAATTCAAGACTTGTCTGTATCGAAAAAAAATGTTTTGGACGCAGTAATGTGGCTAGCCAATTCGCATTATGAGATTTCTTTCTCTATGGATACCGACATCAGCCAAAGGGTCATATTTCCGATTGCCGCTGCCGAAAGCAATGGGATTGAAGACGCTCGTTTTGTCCGTTTTCAGGAGGATGATGGCAGTATTAAATATTATGCCACTTATACTGCTTATAATGGGTTTACGATATTGCCCAAGCTTATTGTCACAGAAGATTTTTACACATTTAAAGTCATGCCTCTGCATGGAGAATATGCTCAGAATAAAGGCATGGCGCTCTTTCCCAGAAAAATTAAAGGAAAATATGCCATGGTTTCCAGACTCGATGGAATCAATAACTACATCATGTTCAGCGATCACATCAATATTTGGGAAAATGCCAGCATACTGCAACAACCAAAGCACCCATGGGAATTTATACAAATAGGAAACAGCGGATCACCCATAGAAACGGATGAAGGCTGGCTACTTATTACCCATGGAGTGGGAACTATGAGAAAATATTGTTTGGGCGCAGTATTACTCGACAAAGAAGATCCTACACGCATTATTGCCGAACTTCCCGAACCATTATTAATGCCAAATGAAAAAGAACGAGAAGGATATGTCCCCAATGTAGTGTATAGCTGTGGCTCCATTTTGCACAATGGCCGTGTTATTATTCCCTACGCAATGTCTGACACCTCCAGCACTGTAGCATCGATAAAACTAAGCGATCTATGGCAGAAAATGAAAGCGATTAGTAATGTCGTTTTTAAGAGCAATGGGCAAGAAAAAATCCTGCTCGTTGATGACGACCCTGTAATGCAGCGCGTTTTAGCTGAACTCTTACGTAATGAGAATTACGAAGTGGATGTAGCCGGAGATGGCATTAATGCCTTGATGAACCTGGCCTGGAAAGAATACGATATTGTACTTTCTGACGTCCAAATGCCTAATTATGATGGATTTCAGCTGCTCGAGTTTATGAAAAGCAAAGGAATAGATGTTCCCGTTGTGTTTATCACAGGCTCCTCTGATGAGAATTTAGAACTAAAAGCCCTTCAATTAGGTGCTGTTGAATTTTTAAAGAAACCTGTTGATCCCGAACTGCTTATTCTTCGTATGAAAAACTTGATTAAGACTCATAAAAAGAATTAATCTAAAGAGGCACAAAGCATAAACGCAAGTTGGCAGGAGATAATACTTTCTGCGCCTTGGTTTCTATTGGCTCCATCATGTTCCATACCATCATTGCAACCACCTGTTTCAATATCGTATAAAGGCACAAACAGGTCATTATTTCCAAGAAACCACTCGGCACATAGATGGGCGTTTTTTAAATCGGCCGATGATTTTGTATGTTGGTATTTTTCACTAAATGCAAGAACCATTGCCAATGCATCAACAGGCTGTTGTCCAATATTATTATGCTCCCCCCCTCGTTTCATCCATTGTTCATTGCCAATGAGCGACAAATGCCCTTTACTCAGAGTCATTTCTTGCAAAAAATCCAATGACTGATAGGCAATCTTTTGATGGTCATCATTATAGCTCACTTCTGCCGCCAGCATAAGCGCATAAGGCAGGATACCATTATCATAAGTCAGAATATTTTCAAACCAATTCCATTCTTCTCCGGACACATGATTATAAGCAGCGCATAACTGATCTGCAGCCCAAACAATCAAACTCCCAATTTCCTGATGATCGGGAAACCTTCTGAAAACCCAATATAAGCCAATAAGTGCATTGGATTTACCTCTCAAGGAATTCAACCTATAAATGTTTTTAAGGGCTGTAAAAAACAAATCAAGTCCCAGTTGAAATAGTGCGTCGGTTGGTGGATACTTGATCAAATAACCCAATGCCCACATAACCCGACCAAAGGAATCTTCAGAGCCTGCATGTTCATGCGAATGTCTTTCATAATCCAAAAAATTCCTAAAACTTCCGTCTTCATTTTGCATATAAACGATATACGAAACATAGACGTGAATCAATTTCAAGAGTGCTTCATCAGGATTTTCGCGGTACGCCATCAAAGTAAGAATAAGAGCCCGGGCATTATCGTCGAGGCAATAGCCCAATTTTTTATCCGGCACAGAATAATTTGCATGTTGCAAAATCCCTGTTGTATCGGTTAGATGAAATATATGCCTGAAATCTGCTTTGGGCAGCTTATCAATAACAGTATTTTTGCTTGGTTTTACTGTATCAAGGCAGCATTGTTTCAGAAGGCTATAGTATTTTTTTCCGCATTTAGACCATCGAATACCAATACCATAATTTGCAGCATTTTCACGAATAATTGCAGCCATTTCTTCGTTTTCGATATGTTCGAGCACTAATTTTGCTAATGCCCTATAATCACCAAAAGGGAAAAGAACACCCCGATTATTTTGAAGGGCTTCTTCAGCATGCCAATAGGGAGTAGAAAAAACCACAGAACCCGATGCCAAGGCATAGACCAATGTACCGCTTGTAACCTGCGCTTTGTTTTTATAAGGTGTCACATAAAAATCAGCAGCCTTTAAATAATTTGCCAAATCATTTTCCGAAACATATTCATCAATAAAAAGCAAATGCGAAGCAACGCCCAGCTCTTCAGCCAGGCCTTGAAGGAAATCACGGTAGACTTCTCCTTCATGGGCAACAACTGAGGGATGGGTTTTCCCTAGAATAACATATTTAAAATCAGGAAAAAGAGCACAAATATCCGGCAAAGCACGGAGTACAATTTCAATGCCTTTACTCCTTCCAAGCAGCCCAAAAGTCAACATGATTTTATTCTTTTCCCAGCCGAAGGATTTTTTAAGGACATTTTTATTTAATGAGCGAAAATCGGGCACACCATGTTCAATAATCCGAATTTTATGTTCATGAATCTTTTGCGACCCCAGAAGTAGCTCTCTCGCCATTTGGCTCATAACAACCACAATTTCTGCGCGCAGCAAAAGTCTGTTCACAATTACTTGTTGATGAAAATCCCATTTTTTAAGCACAGTATGCATTGTTAAAACAAAGGGAACATGAAGCCTCTCAACCAATTGAAGAAGAAATAATCCACTTTTGCCACCAAAAATCCCAAATTCATGCTCCACAAGCACAACATCAGAATGTTTATTGATATAGTTTGCCGCTTCTATGTATGCTTCCGGCTGTTCTTCAGAAATACTGAAAACAACTTTTCCCTGATAATCATAAACAGTTCCTTCCTGATCCATTGCGATAATGAACATTGAATCGTCGGCATCAAAAGACTGCTGTACAGCCTCGCACAGATGCGCTGTAAAGGTAGCAATACCACATTTTCTTGGAGGAAAATTACCAATCGTACAAACTTTCATAGTAAGAGGGCTATTTTTTCACAAGTTAAAATAAATTTCTGATTGCAGCAAATTCTTTGAAAGGCGAACAATACAAAGTATAACAAAATGCATTATTTGAAAACACTCATTAGGTTCCCATAGTATGAATAAAGATATACTTCATCATGATCGATCCAAATTAAAACACAATTCAACGAAATCACATTATAGCCCTTGAATAATCGCATTGTGATTAGCACATAAACTAATTATTTGTTAATTTTACCCATTCTTTTCGAGAAACATAGCTTATGAAATTTAAAAAAGCCCAAGAATATATCCTCAGCAGACTGGAAAATGAACTTGATTCCCGCTTGCATTACCATAATGTGCTGCACACTTATGATGTTCTAACATCAGCTTTGCGTATTGCTGAAGGTGAGGGAATAACGGATTATGAGAAAAATTTGCTAAAAACTGCCGCAGCATATCATGATTCGGGAATGCTCTCAACCTATGCAGGCCACGAGAAAGCCGCCACTTTAATAACAATGGATGTGTTGCCCGGCTACGATTTTTCCCCAGAAGAAATTACCCGAATCAATGGAATGATCATGGCGACGAAACTCCCTCAAAACCCCACAAACCTGCTCGAACAAATTATCTGTGATGCTGATTTGGATTATTTGGGGCGCGATGATTTCTTTATGATAGCCCACGGCTTACAGCTTGAATGGAACCTACTGAAAGTCAACACAACAACTTTAACTGAATGGTATAAACTTCAACTAAGTTTTGTTGGTAACCATCATTTCTGGACAAAAACCGCCATCGCAACACGCCGGAAAAAGAAACTCGAAAACCTGGCGCAGATTAAGGAATTTTGCGGCAAAGTATAGAAATCTTACATTGAAATACAATTTATTGACCGAGGAGAATACGGCCATGGAATTACTAAAGACCACCTGGAAGAAAAACCCCCTCAGCATCATTATTTTTTCCGCCATCTTTTTGCGATTATTAGCTGTTTTGTTTGCTCGCGGCTGGGGAATGCACGATGATCATTTTCTGGTTATCGAAGCTGCTCAATCCTGGGCAGATGATTATGACTATAATAATTGGTTGCCTTCTTCCGGCAGAACACAACCTCAAGGGCATAGTTTTTTCTATGTCGGCCTCCATTATTTTTTCTTTCAGTGCACGAACTTTTTTGGACTGCTGGACGGGCAGATAAAAATGCTTCTAGTCAGACTAATACATGCAGCCCTTTCGATGATGGTTGTTGTTTTGGGCTACCGCATTGCCGAGCATTTTGGAGGAAAAAAAGCAGCAAAAACAACAGGTCTATTGCTAGCCGTATATTGGTTTATGCCTTGGTTAAGCGTACGCAACCTTGTAGAAGTTGTCTGCATTCCATTTATTTTATGGAGCATCTCCATTCTTATCAAATCAGAAAAAAAAGCATATTTGCGCTATCTGCTGGCTGGTGCAATTATGGCCATTAGTTTCTCGATCCGTTTCCAAACCGGACTTATTGGCTTTGGTCTTGGGCTGGTTTTGCTTTTGCAGCGGAAATGGTGGGAAGCAATTATCTTTGGATTTGGTTTTTTCTTCATCATCGCACTAACACAAGGCCTTGTAGACTATTTTATCTGGGGATTTCCTTTTGCCGAAATGGGCGAGTACATCCGCTACAATATGGCCAATGCGACCAACTATATCCAAGGGGAATGGTATAATTACATTCTTTTGATTGCCGGAATACTCATACCACCCATCAGTATTTTTATTCTATTTGGTTGGCTTCGCAGCTGGAAAAAACAATTGATCCTATTTCTCCCCGCAGCGCTTTTTCTCATTTTCCACAGTTATTTTCCCAACAAACAGGAACGGTTCATTTTGCCCATAGTGCCTCTTATTATTATTGGCGGTATCGCAGGATGGGAAGAATTTATTAAAGTTTCGCGTTTCTGGAAACAAAGAAAGAAACTCTATCGTATTTGCTGGATTTTCTTCTGGTCTATCAATATTCTTTTGCTTCCATTCATCACGCTGATGCACTCAAAAAAGGCACGTACAGAAAGCGTTTCATATGTTGCTAACTATAAAGGTCTTGAGCAAATATTTGTAGAAGATGCCAATCGTGATGAAGCCTTGCTCCTGCCCTTATTTTATTTAAATGGTCAATGGCCACAGGAAGTTACTTTGGGTAAAATAAGGCCACTCGACAGCCTGAAACCCTACTTTTTTGTTCACCCGCCCGATTTTGTCTTTTTTTATGAGGATAAAAACCTACCCGAACGCCTAGAAGTATTTGAAGAATGTTATCCTGATTTACTTCAGTACGATACAACATTTCAACCCGGCTTTATCGATCTGGTAATGCATAAGCTCAACCCTCACAACAAGAACAGAAAAATTCATCTTTATCGGAATATTAAAAAATACCCAATAAAAATCTCCAACAAATGAATCCAATAGAAGCTCTGGATCGCATAAAACAGCTCTCTGCCGAACTGGAGGAGCATAATTATAAATATTATGTATTGGCCAGCCCGAGTATCTCTGACTATGATTTCGATATGAAACTCAAGGAGTTGAGTGATTTAGAAAATGCTTATCCTGAATACGCTTTTGATGACTCGCCTACGAAACGCGTAGGTGGCGATATCACCAAAGAATTTATTAACCGAAAGCATAATTATCCAATGCTTTCATTATCAAATACATACAATAAAGGAGAAATTATATCATTTCATCAAAGGGTTTTAAAGGGGTTAGAAAACACAGTCCCCGAATATGTATGCGAATTAAAATACGATGGAGTAGCCATTAGCTTGGTTTATGAACACGGGAAATTAAAACATGCAGTTACGCGTGGTGATGGTGAAAAAGGCGATGATGTTACGAATAATGTGAAAACAATTCGCAGCGTTCCATTAAATCTCAAAGGCAATTTCCCTGATTTTTTTGAAATTCGTGGCGAAATTTTTATGCCACATAAGGCATTTAATGACCTAAACCAGGAACGATTAGAGCGTGGAGATGCTGCTTTTGCCAATCCAAGAAATGCTGCGGCAGGCTCCTTAAAGATGCAAGATTCTAAGGAAGTTGCCAAAAGAAAGCTCGACTGTTATTTATATTATGTAATTGGCGACCAGCTCCCTTTCAGTACGCATTTTGAAAGCCTGAACGAGGCGCAAAAATGGGGATTTAAAACATCCTCGTTTATGGCACGATGCAAAAATACAGATGAAATCGATGAATTTATTCAGTTGTGGAACAAAGAGCGAAAAAAACTTGCGTTCGATATTGATGGAGTTGTTATTAAGGTAAACAGCTATGCCCAGCAGCAGGAATTGGGTTTTACAGCCAAATCGCCACGATGGGCCATAGCCTACAAATTCAAAGCAGAGCAGGCCTGCACTCCCCTATTGAGCGTCAGCTATCAAGTAGGCCGAACCGGAGCAATCACCCCTGTAGCAAATTTAGAGGCTGTTTTTTTGGCAGGCACTACAGTAAAACGTGCTTCATTGCATAATGAGGACATTATTAAAAAGCTCGACATCCATGAAAATGATTGGCTTTATGTTGAAAAAGGTGGAGAAATTATCCCAAAAATAGTTGGTGTTGATTTGGAAAAACGAGAGAAAAATGCAAAACCAATTGCCTTTTTAAGCCAATGCCCTGAATGCGGAACGGAATTAAAACGCTCTGAAGGGGAAGCAGCATGGTATTGTCCGAATGAATTTGAATGCCCCCCACAAATTAAAGGGCGTATCGAGCATTTTATCAGCCGTAAAGCAATGAATATCGATAGCCTTGGTGAGGGAAAATTGGAAATTCTTTATGATAAAGGCCTCGTTAAAAATATTGATGACCTGTATGTCTTAAAATATGAAGACTTAATTGGTTTGGAAAAATCTTTTGAATCCGAAGGTGATCAAAAAAACAGGATCATCCGTTTTCGGGAAAAAACAGTAGAGAACATACTGAAAGCCTTGGAAGCTTCAAAGGAAGTACCCTTTGAACGAGTACTTTTTGCACTAGGAATCAGACATGTAGGGGAAACCGTAGCCAAAACACTTGCTGCATATTTTAAAGACCTGCATCATTTAATGGAGGCTAATGCAGAGGAATTAATCAATATCCCTGAGATAGGACCACGCATTGCAGAAAGCCTTGTTTCTTATTTCTCTTCGGAAAAAAACCGTGCCATAATTCAAGCACTTGAAGCATATGGTTTGCAAACTACTTTTGTCGATAATAGGCCGGAAGGCCAAAACAAAGCCTTTGAAGGTTTGAAAGTTGTTGTCAGTGGTGTCTTCACTAATTATAAACGCGACGAAATTAAAAGCCTTATCGAAAATGCCGGCGGAAAAAATGTCAGCTCAATCTCTGCACAAACAGATTTGCTCGTTGCCGGAGAAAATATGGGGCCGGCAAAGAAAGAAAAAGCAGTAAAACTTGGCATAAAAATCATCGATGAAGACGAATTTGGAAGATTGCTAAACACTAGCGCTGAATAAATTTTGGCCAATCTCATATAACATCTTGAAATAAAGAGCTATCTTTAAGCTCACAAAAAAACTCCCAATGAAGAAAAAAACAATTAGTCTATTCATCTTACTAGTATTCGGCAGTATATTGATTTGCAGTTCATGTAAGAAAGACAAGAATCCCGAGCTGGATGAACAGGATGTTTTTGTAAACAACAATAAAGAGGAGCTTAATAAAAATCTTAAGCTGGTCAATCGCCCCATTTCCATTCGTTCTTATACAAAAGAAAGCAAAATGGTTATACCCTACTCATTTATACAAGTAGCTCAGATTGATCCTATTACTGGCTTAAGCGCTTCGCATGTTGTTTTAAAAGACAACTATGCTTATGTTACTTACAATAAACAAGGCGATGAGCATGGCGGTGGAGTTCAAATCATTGACCTAAGCGATAAAGAGAACCCACAGATCATCACCTCAGAAACATATACAAATGCGGATGTAAATGTGGTTTGTGCCGGTATCAATGGCAGCCCGGAAAACAGAAATCTTTATTTAGGCTTATCGAGCAAAGCAAATGGAGCGGTTCTTCGCAAGATTAACACCAATGGCGGTCAATTTAATGGAGAATATACTGATTTGAATATCAACGACTTTACAGAAGATATTTCGGCTTCCGTTAATGGCTTGGTTCGGGCGGGAGATTATCTTTATTTAAGTTGTGGCAAATCAGTTGGTGGCACTTATCGGATCAATGCAACGGATATGACTTATATTGACAGTGATTTATACCCCAACGCAAAATATATTGCAAGCAATGGAACAAGTAGCACCTCCAGACTCACAACTCTTTGTGCTTCAGAAAACAGCACATTGCATATATTCGAAGCAGGACAAAGCCCGGCAAACAGCACTTCTTTAGATATTGGCCAGATAATACACCAAAATGTTGATGATCCTTATAAAGGCAAATCAACAATCTATATCGCTGAAGATAATAATATTGCATGGGTTTCTATGGGGAAAAACGGTTTACATGCCTATAATATTTCCGATGGTGGAAACAGCAATCCAATATACAATACACCTGATTATATGCTTACTAGCGGAAATACCAATGCAGTAAGCATCGACAATAATCTAATTTATTTAGCAAATGGCGCAGACGGGCTTGGTTTTGCAACAATTCCTAATACGCGGGAAACAACTGTATGGATGCAAGGCTGGTGGGATATGGAAGAAGTAAATGAATCTGCAAACTATGTTACCACAGATGGCGAATGGATTTTTATTGCCAAAGGCCATGGAGGCTTGATTATCTTGCGAAAAGTTAATGCGTTTAGTAATTATTCGATGCGTTTTGACGGTACAGTGAACAACCCTCAATATATTGAAGCCCATGACCAATTAGTAAGCACTTATCCTTTTAGTATTGCACAATGGGTTAAAATTGATGAAATTACCAATGCCGACAAAACAGATGGTGTATTTTTCGGCCTTACAAACCAAAACGAGCAATATTATCAATACGGACAAATGGTGGCAGCACCCAATGGCAAAATAAGCTTACGGGCAAACAACAATATGCATCCAATAAATGACCTAAACGGCCCACCACAATACGACAACAGTCAATGGCATTTTGTGGTTAGTGTTTTCGAGTCGGAAAGCAGCTTAAAACTATATATTAATGGCGAGTTGGCGAATACACCATTTAACCGGACATGTCCATTGTATAATGCTTTAGATACATGGTCGATGGGACGATGGGGTGATGCTCAGGCAGCATCCTATTTCAGGGGATCTATTGATGAATGTAGTTTTTGGACTAAAGCCTTGACAGAAGAAGAAATTAATGACATTATGTGGTCGCCCTTAAGCGGACTTGAAGAAGGCTTACAGAATTATTGGAATTTTGAAGAAGGCAGTGGAAATATACTGCACGATATCATAGGAAATGCTGATGGCATTATTTACAATTCTGAATGGAGCAACGACACACCCTATTAATATGTAAATTTCAGAAAAAGCCTAAACCATTTCCATTTACCACCGCTTCTGTTGATAACTATCGATAAAATTGTTGATAGTTTGTTATCTATCAGGCTTTTAATAGACAGTGTTTTTAGTACTTTTACCACTAGTTAAAATTTACCGAATGCGCCAATCTGATTATATTCATATAAATAGGTTTTTAGCTCTATCCTTAATGCTATTTTTTCTGTATCCTTTGGCATCAAATGCCCAATCGGATATGGAAAGCGATGAGCTTTATCCCTTTAGTTCAGATTGGTATCTAACACCAAATGCCGGACTAACTGTATTCTATGGCGATCTATCAAAGGGCTTTCCTTTAGCAAATCCTGATCAATTTGGGATTGGATATGGAATTAATCTCGGAAAACGGATCAACAGTAAACTCGATTTTCGTTTGCAGTTTTTAGCTGGTGGCCTGCATGGCCGCGATGATATAGAAAATTTTGATAATTCCTTTTTTGAATATAATTTGGGCGTAGTTGTTCGGATTTCAGAATTTTTTATGAGCCGCGCTTTCTGCAAAGAAAACCTATTTTACACACAACTTTCGATTGGGTATATTCAATGGGTCGTTGATAAATACAATCTGCAAAGCGGTGCAATTAGTGGCGGCAATGGGCATGAAGGCAATGGAGCAGGAATTAACGGACGCACCTTGCAAGGAATGCTTGCCCTCGGATTCGGATATCAGCACGACTTCAATAAAAAATTCAGCTTTAATGCTGAAATGAGCTTTACAGGTTCAAATACAGATATTATGGACGCCACTATTGCGAGTGGTGGATTCTTGAAAAATGATTGGTTTCAGTATATTTCAGTAGGGGTTAACTACCGCTTTGATTTCAAAAATAAAGACCGCACTAAAACAAACGCACCTGAATTAGCCAATCTATACTTTGATAATCAGAGAAAAGCAAAAATTATTATCGATACATTAACCTCTATTAAACTCGATCCGACGGAAGCAAGCCTAAGCTGCACAATGCCTGACACAATCAGTCCGGGCGAAACAACAAAAATTAAACTGATGCTCGCGAAAGGTGCATTGAAAGGCAAATGCCAAATCACAGGATTAATCCCTTCAGGATATCAGGTGTTAAGTAGCAATTCTGATAATAATACAAATTTCATTGCAGAAGGACGGGATATATTTATCCAGACAGATCGCCCTTCATCCCGCCCTACAATTCTCTATACATTTGATATAAAAACAGATACCGCAAAAGGTGGAGAAAAAAGCGTCTTCTTTACGGGAAATATTCTTGATGAGAATGGCCTAGAGAATAAGTTCCATGTCATCCATCATTTTTATCAGGAACAACCACTTTTATTGGAATCGGGCAATGCAAACCCTGAAAGCTATCAAAACGCAGAGCCAATATCTAAGGATACTGTTATTTTTAGCATCGAAACCGAACAAATAGAAGTCAAGCCTACAGACAGCAGCTTGTTCATACAAAATGAAACCCATAAACTAATATCCGGGAAAGATACGATTGACACAAAAATCCCGGACAGCACTGCGAAAATGAATCTTGAGGAAATCAATAAATATATTCCTCCGGAAGCAGGGAATGAACAACAAGACAGCAGTGCGCTAAATAAGAATAATACAGAAAAGGCAAAGCTCCAAGAGCCCTTAGCAGAGCCCAAAAATGAGGTCAACTCTACTTTACTAGTCCCTAAAGATTTGAAAAAGAAGAAAATCGAAGAAGAGGAAGAAGAATTTTAAGTAGAATTTCCTTAATCTACTAATGGGATACGTACATAGAATGTTGTCCCTTTTCCTTCCGCACTTTCAACATCTATTTGGCCATTTAAAAGTTCAAGTGATTTTGCCAGAATGGAAAGCCCCACACCGGTTCCTTCGATATTGGTTACATTTTTTGCCCTAAAAAAAGAATCAAACAGATGTTTTTGGCTCTCTTCAGGAATACCAATGCCCTGATCTTTAACTGTAATTTTAAGTTCATTATCCGCTATAAAAACAACCAAGAAAACAGTGGTCCCAGATGGACTATATTTGAATGCATTGGAAAGAAGATTTCCAACAATCTGCTTCAACATTTTTTTATCCGTATTGATTTCTGTCGGAAATACATTATGCTGAAATTCAAATTGATGATTACGACCAATCCCAATTCGAACATCTTCTACCATATCTTCAAAAAAGTTCATAATTGGTAAAGGGCAGAGCTCAATATCCAATTTATTAGAATCTAATTTTTCAACGAGAAGCACATCATTCATAAGCTCAATAAGGGCGTGCACATTTTTTTGAATGGAAGCCGTATGTTTCTTCAAACGCTCTATATCTCCCCCTTTATTAATATTGCGATCCATCAGCTGGGCAGAAGATAAAATCGTGGTCATTGGTGTCCTAAATTCATGAGAAATTGTTGTAACAATCCTGGATTTCAGTTCATTAATTTCTTTTTCCTTTTCGAGGGATTTTTTTAATTCTTCTTCAATAACAAGGCGTCTTGACACTTCCTGTTCGAGCAAAGCATTTTTTTGCCTTAATTCGGTTGTACGTTTTTCAACTCTGTTTTCGAGCTCATCATTGAGTTTTTTTAATTCAAGTTGAGCAGTACGAATATCTGTAATATCCCGAAAGGTAATAATGACCCCCTGCCGTTTCCCTTTATCGTCGAGCACTTCCGAAACAGAATGATTTACAGGAATATACTCCCCTGAATTGCTATAGAGATAAAATCCTGTTGATTGATCTGAATGAACAAATTCCAAAAAACTATCGATATTAAAATGCAAAAAAGGAGAATTAATATGTTTTTTCAGTCGGTACACACGAAACAGCTCATTATTCAAAGCTTCTTGCGGATCAAAACCCGTAAGATTTGCTGCAACCGGATTAAAAAAAGTAATCGTTCCTGCATTATCCGCAACAATTAATCCATCGGCAATACTTTGCATTGTTAAACGGATCATTTGCTGATTCTCTTTCAAAGCCTTTTCGATATGATGCCGGTTTACGGACATTTCGATAATCGTACCCAGATGTTCTTTTGTATAAGGTTTTAAAATATATCCATAGGGATTGCTTTGCAAAGCCCTTTGCATAATAGTATCCTCATTATTTGCTGTAACGTAAATAACCGGTATTCCAAATTCGTCGCGAATTTTTTGAGCTGCCTCGATCCCATCTATAGCACCGGGCATATTTATGTCCATTAAAATAACATCAGGTTGAAATTCCTTGGCCATTTCCAAAGATCTTTCGCCATTATATGCCACGCCAACGACATCATAACCCATACGTTTAAGATTGATATCCAACAACTTTGCAGATGTCATGTCATCCTCAGTAATCAATACTCTAATGTTCGACATATATAGGGTACCTTTTAGTGTTTTTTGCAGTTCCAAATTTATGGAATATAATGCCAACGAACAAATGGTAAAACAATAAAAAATGTTTACAATCAGTTTTGGCTCAGGGAAGACCGCATAAAAGGCCTTCAAGCAATTGATGTTCAATAAAAGGCGAGCAGTAGGCCGTCTTATGTTGATAAAGACTCCTCATACTTTCCAAGTCATTCAATATGAATATCTTGCACAATAATAACAGCTATTTTTATTAACGATTTAATGTTAATTACTTTTTCATGTTATTCACTATAGCTTCTAAGAACTTTATAAATTTATGCTTGATTATGTGTAGTTATATCAAGTATAAAAGAAAATAATAATACACCCGATATTCAATGCTCCATCAAAAAAAGCATATACTAGTAGTTCGTTCGATTGTCTTTAATTTGATTATTGTTTTAATGCTGTTTGCAACAGCCGGAGCCCAGAATATTCCGGACACAAACAATTCGCAAACAGTTTTCCGTGAAGGCGATACGATTAATTTGAGCCAGATCGTTAAAGATGTTGCAAATTATCTTGAGGAGCAACTGAACAGAACCGACAAACAGAATATTGTTAATGACACTTCCGTCCTGAGAATGCTTTTCGACACTAAGTATGGCGAACTCAACCAAAATGAAGCCTATGCGAAATTATATCAGGAACAAATTACTGCCCTAAATAATGATTGGGGACTCAAAATAAAAGGAAATTATACAGAGAACTTTGAACCGGGCTTTTTTGAAGATGAAGACATTTCTTTTCTCAGAAGACTTTATGTTGGATTAGAATGGGATTTATTAAGCAATGGCCTCATCAGCAATAGCAATAAAATTGAAGCCTTAAAAAAAGATTTGCGCATTAAAACGCTGGAGCAAAACAAATTGCAGAAGCAAAGCAATTATATATACCTCTACAATTACATCGTTTATATCTTCAAACGTTTTAAAACAGAGAAGTTGAACGAGCGTTTGGATCTGATTCAGGATCAGTTGACACTCGCTAGAAAATTATACCATTTGCGCTATATTAGCTGGGAAAGAATCCTTGAGCTTGAACGCAAATACAAGCAAGTGAGCATAATGCGTAATAATAATACCGTTTATTACAATAGCGAACTACAAAAGGCTTTTGAAGATATTTTCGTTAACTCCAACATCATTATTAATCATTTGCCCTTGTTTAGCATCAACCCGGACAAAATGATTGAGCAGTTCAACAACCGCCAAATAGATGAAGAATTGGCCAATTTGAGGGTAGAAAAATTTGAAGCTGAGCGAAAAGGAAATACCGATATTGCAATTCGCCCCTACCTCAGGTGGTATTATTTGATGAAGGATGCTTATACATCACAAAATTATGGAAGTGCCGGTATCAGCGTAAGCATTCCTTTAAGGTTTAAATCAACAGCCACAGGGCAAGCCGAAGCACAAAAACAAATTATTTTGAACGATCAAAGCCTCGATCAATTTAATGATGCCAATGAAATCCTCAACTACTACTACGAATTTGAGTTCAAAAAATCCCAATACGCAACTTTGTATTTCCAAAAGCTTGTAACACAGGAACGTCTTAGAAAAGAACTAATTAAAAGAGATTTAGGCGACGAGGGCTTTAGTCCGGTCAGGGCAATTTCAATTTTAGATGAAGTTTTTTCATCAGATATAGAAATGATGGACCTAAAAAGGGATATGTACCTACGCTTGCTTAAAATCTACACCTTGCTCGAAACACATAACCCAAATAATTTTACGAATGTGGTTTATCCTCAAAGTTTTGTCTCTAAGTTTGATGGAAACAGAAGCATTTATCTGTGGTCAGAGGAATTTACGAAAGTCGGCAATAAGAGCCTGGTAGCTTATTTAAAAAACAACGAGCTTGATCATGTATTACTGAGTCCGGGCGCGAACTTCGATGCTGAGAAATTAAAATCTTTTATCAGTTTATGTCATTTCGAGAACATCACAGTAGATGCAATGATTGGCAGCAACCGTATGATCATGGATCCCGGTTTTGAATCACTGCGGCAAAAAACAATCCTTTTGGGACGTTTTGATTTTGATGGACTACATTTAGATGTTGAACCACATGCCCTCAGCGATTGGCAAGCAAACAGGACTACTTATCTCGAACAATATGTAAAAATGCTTCGTGAGGCAAAATCATTATGCGGGCTAAATGACTGGAAATTATCTGTTTCCATACCTGTATTTTACCCACCGAACACATTAAAAAGTATTTATCAATTAACAGATCAGGTTTATTTGATGGCTTATGGTCATGCATCAACGGACTATATACAGCGAAAAACTGCAGAAGAAATAGCTATAGATAATACTAAAACGACTATTGCATTATCTGCATCTGATTTTAAAGACCGACTTGAGATGGAAACATTTATCAAAAAGTTGATCGAAGTTATTGGCGTTGATCGTATAGCCATTCACGATTTTGAACGACTGATACAGCTTGACGATGAGTCGATTAATACAGTAGAAAGTAATTTATTTGATAATTAATTATCCTGAAATACCATATATACTATGAAGCAATTCAAATTCAAAAATAAAGCAACGGTTATCAGGGGAATAAAAGAGGAAAGACCCAAGAAAAAGCGAAATTGGGATAGGATTATATACCTGCTCATTTTTATTATTGCTTTTGTGAGTTTATTCATTTATATCGTTCAAGCCAATATTTATGTGTTTGCCCTTGGTGAAGTCCTTACAAATCGCTTTGACGTACAATTCCCTGAAGATGTGCAAATTATAGAGTACTATTACGAGGAAGGGGATAGTATACAGAGGGGTGATACATTATTTTATATGAAAATGAATTTTGATGAAGGCGGTTATTTTGGATTTGGTAATGCCATCATCGAGAAGCCAAATGAATGGTTATTGAAGGAACGTTTAATGACACTGAAGAACATTCAGCTCAAAAAGATTGAATTGGAGGATCGAAAGATTCGGGTGGCAGATACACGAAAAACCATTGAACGCTTAAAATTGGAAGTTTATCTTGATGTTTATACTCCAGAAGAGTTGAACAGTTCAAGACAACAACTACAAAATTATTTGACAGATATTGCAAGCCTAGAAACTGAAATAGAATATTTATATGAATATTTAAACCGCTTAAGGGACTATAAGCGCGATTATGATGTATATATGGGCGCCAGTAGCGATATTCAAACTACCTCCTTTTATATCAGTCCGGTAAATGGCCTTATTACAAAAATCTTTAAGCCCCCTCACGAAATAACTTATAGTCAGGAAGTTGCTATTTATATCAGCAATTTTGACGAAATGTATATCAAAGCATTTATTGCTCAGGAAGACCTTGATTATTATAAAACTGGCGAAATAGTAAACCTGAGTTTTATGGATGGAACCAAAAGCAAAGGGCGTATTAAGGAGTTTTATTTAAATACGGAAGCTGTACCTGAAGAATTCAGGGAAGTGCGTGGTAAAGCGCAACGAAATGTTGTCGCAGAAATATACCCAACAAGTGAAGCTGATAAACTAAAGTGGCTTCCATATTACAGATTTTCGGTTCGTGTGTCGAAATTCAAGTTCTTCTAATAAACTATTTAGTCCACAACACATTATTTAGTATATTTGAAACATAGAGCCAAAAACTGATAATAATAAATTGAATAAGCAATTAAATAACCAAATCATACTAAATGTTAGTAGCGAGCATAGGTAAAAAAATTGAAAATGATTCCAATAAGGAAATCTATTTAATATCTGATTTTCACAATGCTGATGTGAAACAGGTAGCTATTTATGATGCACTTATTTTAGATAATACAGATTCCAAGGGCTTAAAACAATTTCTGGTCAATATTCGTTCATCTTTTATTGGCAAGCTCTATTTAATGCCCATTTTTGTCCTCAGCCTCTCCCCGAAAATTGATCAGGAAGTAGAGCAACTCTGTGATGGTGTTATTTCGTCTGTGCAGGTAGAAACCATAATCAATACAATCCGGCAAATACAATCGAAGCAAGAATCCCTTTCTCCCGTTGACTCTGCCACACCTGAAATCAGGATACTTACAAAACTCCTGCGCTTTATGCATACCCGCGAGCGCCCTTTAAAACCCTTTATTGATGCAAATGCACATATCGGATATAATTATCCTCTTCTAAATCATCACTACAAAAAGAACGAGAATCAAAAAGATCTGCTTTCTCTCTTGAATATGGCTGTTGCTCGAGAGTATTTAAAGGTGACTTTTGTTGATAAAGTACATTTGTGCAGTAATTGCCGTTCCGCTTTTATTAATTATAGGGAAACCTGCCCTAAATGTGCATCGGCAGATCTTTATACAGAAAACCTGATCCACCATTTTGTTTGCGCATATATTGGTCCAGAACATGATTTCTCTAGAGGCGAGCACTTAATATGCCCTAAATGCAATAAAATATTGAGGCATATCGGAGTCGATTATGATAAACCATCACTCGTATATTCTTGCAATTCCTGCAGTCATACCTTTCAAGAGCCAAATATGGAAACAAACTGTTTCAGTTGCCTCCATAAATCCAATATTGAAAGTTTGATCGATCATACTATTTATAATTATGAATTAACGGCTATTGGTGAGGATGTTGCCCAAAGTGGGATCTCGAAAGAAGAGAAAGAAGAATTTGAACTCAACGGTTTTATCACGTTCACTACTTTCAATATCTTCCTGAAATACGAAATTGAGCGGAGCCGTTCTGCTTCCAAACCAAGTATCATTGGAGTAATAACCCTATCTATCCCAGCGCAAGCTGTTGATAGTATGGGAGATAGATACAAAACACTCATTATCGAAATTGGTGATTTTATTAAGAATGCCACACTTTCTACTGATATATTAACATTTATCAATAATAATTCATTCCTCATTATTTCTCCGGATAATGAGTTAAACAAAATCAATAATCTCTTAAAGAACATTCAAACAACTGTCGACAAGCTTATTAAAAGCAATATCAGGGCAGACAATACTTCAATTAAGGTTCGGGTAATGCCTATCGATGGCTCCCTAACGAATATGGAGTTAATTAATGAGTTAATCAGTATATAGTATGTTTTTTTCGTTTTGGGAAGACTTCTTTTATTATTGGAACAATGAGGGATTGGTTAGAATTATCAATCTCTTTTGGTATTATTTTTATTTAGAAGCCCCTCGTTTTTTATTCATGGACCTAGTTGTGCTTATGGTGAGCATCAGGCAGATGAAAAAAAACAAGCAAAAATTTAACGACGCACGCGTAAAATTGCTATCCGAAAACCCTTTGATTTCTATTATTGTTCCGGGGAAAAACGAAGGAAAACATATCTATAAATTGGTGCGGGGAATGCGCGAGCAAACCTATCGAAATTTTGAGTTTATTATTATCGATGATGGCTCTACCGATGATACATACACAATCTGCAAAAACCTTCTTGAACACGGGATGATTGACACTTTTCTCAGAAACGATGAAAGAGGAGGAAAAGCAAGTGCGGCAAATTTAGGGCTTCGATATTCCAAGGGAAAATATGTAGTGCATCTTGATGCAGATACTTCTTTCGACCGAGATGCAATTGAACGCATTTTGGTTCCATTTTATATGGATTCTACTATTGGTGCCGTTGGTGGAAATATTAAAGTGAGAAATGCAAAAGCAAGTATTTGTGCGAGTTTACAAGCAATAGAATATTTGCAGACAATTTCTGTTGGTCGTATGGTGACAGCTTATTTGGGCATTTATAAAATTGTTTCCGGAGCGTTTGGTGCTTTTCGCAAAGATATTATCGATCGCTTGGGAGGATGGGATATCGGTCCGGGACTTGATGGCGACATTACTGTTAAAATTAGAAAATTAGGATATCGTATTGCTTTTGAGCCAAAGGCTGTGGGACTAACAAATGCACCAACAAAATTTAGGATCCTTTCAAAACAGCGTTTACGCTGGTCTAAATCCCTTATTCGCTTCCGCTTTAGAAAGCATAGCGATGTTTTTATGCCCCAGCAAAGTTTTAGTTTATCAAATTTTTTCGCCTTATTTGATAATATTTTCTACAATTTTATTCTCGACCTTTTTTGGTTCTATTATATCGCAAATATTATTCTCACAAATTTTGAATTTCTTCTATTCATTATCCCTCTTAAGCTAATCATCTATACCACTGCAAGTTTCATTCAATTTATGGTTGTGCTTTTATTGTCGGAACGATGGCGCGAAGAATGGAAATTAATTATTTATATGCCCTTAATGATGGTATATAATGGATATTATATGCGGATTATCAGAACAATGGCCTATTTCAAAGAATTATTTTGGTACTCATCGTATCTGGATCCCTGGAATCCTGAAAAATCTTCACGTAAAGCCAAAGAATTTGGGCTTTAGATAAAAAAAGGAAAGAGCGTTACTATTTTAAACGGTCTTTCCTTTTTATGAAAACAGGTATTTTTTATTTGGCTAGGGGTAGGAATACTTTAATAGTTGAACCCGTTCCTTGGTTACTATTGATGGTCATTGAGCCATGAAATAAATTTGTTATTCTTTGTGCAATCGTTAAGCCGAGACCAAGGCCTTCCTGATTGTTAAAATCCTTATTAAACTGCCGAAAAGCTCCAAGACTGGCAACCTGCTCCGGAGTCATTCCAATTCCTTCATCCGAAATGGAAAGCACTAGCTTATCCTTATCGATTCCGGTTACAATCTTAATTTTAGTTCGTTTGGGAGAATATAACAAAGCATTTTCTATAAGTTCCCTGATAATATCTATGAAATAATCAGAAGGCATTTGCACACGGCCTTCACAAAGCAGTAATAAAACATCTTCTTTGCGCCCCACATCAAACATTAATTCCTTGCTAATATCTTCAATCAGCATTTTTGTTTCACCACTATTCTGATCCTGAAGTTCGCTAAGTTCATCGGTATTGATTGCCATTGCTTCGAGTTTATAGTAGAGCATTGTTTTGCGAACAACTTTACTCAGGCGCATACCGGCCTGATAAACAAGCCCCATAAATTCAGCAATTTCCGACTTTTCCATATTATTATGTTCCATCATAATCATTTTGGAAAAACCAATAATTGCTTTCATTGGCTCACTGATTACATTAGTAATTGGAACGCCCATATTATGCGTGAGTTCATTGAGCTTTTCTTCACTTTTTTTTGTGAACTCTTCATGTTTTTTCAGGCGGGCAGAAACAGAATCCAGCAGCTCATCGATAGTAAACGGTTTACTGATATAATCATCAGCGCCTAATTTCATGCCTTTTCTTAAATCTTCTCTGGTATTTTTTGCTGTAAGAAAAATAAAAGGTGTTATTGATGTGGCAACATTATGACGGATATTCTTCAATACTTCATATCCATCCATTTCGGGCATCATTACATCGCACAGTATGAGATCTGGTTGCGTTTTGGCAGCAACGTCTAGGCCAATACTGCCATTTTCTGCTACAAACACTTCATAATCTTCAGCTTGCAAAATTTCTTCAATATTATCCCGCACATCATTATTATCTTCAATAATCAGAATCTTATAACCGTTCTTCATAGGAGGTATTTTAAATTTTTATTGTCAAATATACTGAAATTACCCTAATCCTGTAGCACTCTTAATAATTCTTCATGACTAAATGGTTTGGCAATATAATCATCCATTCCGGCATCGAAACAGCGCTGCTTGTCTTCATTTTGCGTATTAGCCGTTAAGGCCACGATTTTAATACGATCTTCATCGTTCACACCTTTTGATTTCTCATAGGCACGAATTTCACTCGTAGCTGTATAACCATCCATAATAGGCATTTGCAAATCCATGATAATCAAATCAAAAGCCTCACTTTTAAATTTATCAAGTGCAATCAGTCCGTTTACAGCAGACACAACCCTATGCCCGATTCGTTCGAGACTAACACGCGCTACTTTTTCATTAATAATATTATCCTCTACAAGCAGTACATTTTTGCTTCGAAATGGTCGGCTCTTTTTAATCTCTCCATCACGAATATCATTAGGTAAAAACTCCGGACAGAGTTTGCTCAAAATATCAAAAAGTTCAACCAACTTCACCGGCATATTCAAATACCCATGAAATCCTTTAGATAACAATTCTCTTGAAGAATAGAGTGACCCTAACGAAGAAACAAGAATTAAAGAAGCCTTTGCATCCAGAAGCGACTTAAGATCTTTTGCAAAATCCACAGCCAGCTCTGAGCCAATATGCTGTGCCAAAAGAAGGACACGATAAGGTTCTTTTGCTTTTTTGGATTCATTAATTAGTTTTTTTGCGTCCTGCGAATTATCGGCTAAGTCATAAATACAGCCCATATGCTCTAAATATTTCGCAAAAATATTGAGTGCTGTTTTATTCGACTCAACTACAAGTACTTTCAGATTAGTAAGTTTGTGATGCTTCAATGATAAAGCGGAATTACTATATACATTTGTGGATTTGCTAAATACAGCCGTAAAATAAAAATTTGAGCCAACTCCAAGAGTACTTTCTGCTCCCATTTCCCCTCCCATTTTTTCTACGGTAAGGCGGGAAATAAATAAACCGAGATTAATTTCATAAATTGCATCATCGATATTATGTGCATTCTCCTGCAAAGTGAAAAGTTCATCGAGCTGCTCGCTTGTATAGCCCCTTCCTGAGTCCCTGATACTAAAATGCAATTCACAACGATTATCATATTCTTCACTTATTTCAACTGAAATAAATATTTCACCGGACTCTGTTGTTGAGATTGAATTTTTTAAGAGATGAATCAATACTTGCCGCAGGCGCATCGGATCACCATTAAGATAATCGGGGATTCGTGGATCAACAAAACTAGTTAGTTTAAGGCGTTTTTCATTGGTACGCTCCACCATAAGATCCGCAACATCTCCAACGATCCTGTCTAATTGGAATGGAATATCTTCCAGAGTTATCTTTTCGGGATCGATGGTTGTATAATCCAGAATATTATTCAGGATCGCCAATAAATTATTTGAGGAAGCTGCGATCAAATTAGTGTATTCTTCTTGTTTTTCAGATAAGGAGGTTTGGCGCAATATTTCCAACATACCGATTATGCCATTCAGGGGCGTACGGATTTCATGGCTGACCCTGGTGAACAGATCATTTCTCGGGTTGAGTGTTTTATTGATATCGCTGCGGCGGCGCTTAATAACATTCCTACTGCTATTATAGCTTCGAACCATATCGATAATCAGTAATATTAATAAAAACACGATTACACCCGAAAGAATAAGCTGAATGTTTTTTCGCTTTATTTGTTCGGCAAGAAGATCAGATTGAAGTTCCCAAATTTGCTGTTCATGACTCTTTTTAAGGTGGTCTATTTTCGTCCCATAAAATGTTTCATTCAGTGAATCGCGGAGATGGACATATTTTTTAAAATAATTAAGTTCCATTGCGGTATTACCAAGCAATCCTTGTGTTTCAGAAAGATCAAGGAGAATGGAAGGACGTTCTTCTATTGAACTGGTCTTGAGCTTTTTGTTCAACTGATCAATACGTCGCACATAATCTCCCCTTGTCCATTGATTTTGCGAAAAAACGCATGAGATAATCATACTGAATAGCAGCAGAAATAGGATCTTTTTCATGTGGGTCAGCATAAATATATAATTATAACTCACAAATATACTCAATTTGCATACTATTTACCAGTGGATACCAATTAGTTATTCAAAGTTTTTTAACAAAAAAAGCCATAGATCCGATAAAGGCTTCTATGGCTTAAATTAATTATTAGAAATTCTGCTAGTTTTTCCGCAGGGAAGCTGCTCCGGATTTACTAATCGACACTGTAGCATCGCCTTTATAGCGCACACTTGACGCACCTGAAACATCTGCTCTCAGCTCACTACTCGCAAACACTTTGATACTGGCCGCTCCTGACGCATCAACCTCAACATCTTCACTTTCAAGCTCATACGCATCTACTTCTGCAGCTCCGGAGATATCCATCGACAATTCACGGGCATAACCTTCTAAATCCGCATCGCATGCACCTGAAAAATCCAACTTCACTACATCATATTTCAGGGAGAGTTCCAAATCGGAAGCACCGGAACAATCCAGCTCAAGACGATCGCCACTGAGTGTATTTGTTGTGTGCAACTCCACAGCACCGCTTAATTCAATTCGTTTTATCTCCGGCATGCTTATATAAATATTCAACTCTGTAACTTTACTGATATTCTTATCATTATAAATATGAAGGGTACTCCCTTTCATTTTACTCTTTATAATTGGCAAGAGGTTTTCATCCGCTTCAATCACTACTTTATATTCATCGGCCTGTGTAATATAAATATTGGCCATGCCACTGATATCAATTGCATTAAAACCAGTATGCTTTCGTTCTTCTTTTTTTACATCACCGTTTCCTTTTACACCATTTATCATATTGCAAGCGGTGAGCAGGTTACTTAATATGAGCAAGCTCATTAAGATGGCTATTGATCCTAATTTTTTCATATGACAGATTATTATTTGGCTCTCAGTTTATCAAGCCTGTTAAATTCATTATTATTAAATAATTTATTAATATTTTCGAACTTCCCCGGAACCATTTATTTCAACGATATTTTCTGAGGGTGATCCTTTATAGTGTAAGTCTCCACTTCCACTCAGTTTGGCGTCAATTTTATTTTCAGCCCAAATCTGTGAATCACCTGAGCCACTGAGCCTTACTTCCACTTCTCCGGTTTTTAAGCCTAAAGCATTAATGTCCCCTGAAGAATTTCCTTTAATCTTCAAGTATCCTGATGTTCCGGCTAATCGAACATCTCCTGAGCCGCTTAACTGAACGAAACATTTTTGCAATGATAATTGCTGTGCATCAAAATCTCCAGACCCCATTATACTGATATCCAATGAATTATTCACACCGCTAAGATCAACATCGCCTGATCCGTTAATTTTTCCAACAACATCATCCGCTGCTAATTCCAATTGCAGGTCACCGCTTCCATAAATCCTAAAATCCAAGGAAGGAGTATTAATTTTTGTCTTCGAATACACATCTCCTGAACCTGAAATCTCAATGCCATCAAGATTTTTCAAGCTGATATGGGCATTTAACACTTTAATATTCCGATAATGTCTCCCTTTCAGGCTGATAAATAGAACGCCATCTTCTACTTTTACTTCGATATCATCAATAACATTGTCATCAGCTTCAAGCTTCACTCGCTCCTCATTTCCTTGATACAGAAATATATCGATTGAAGAACTGGATTTAATTTTGTGAAAGGCTGAAACTTCCACAATTTTTGTTTCGGACCTGGCGGCAATATCTTGAGGAATTCCAAAGATAAACGCTCCAATTAATCCGATGAACAATAATGACATTTGCTTTCTCATTTTATTTCAATTTTGGTTTAAAACTATATGACGCATTAGCTATGCTATTCGTTACATTTTTAATTCAACAGAGCCAAATTCTGATTCAATATTCACTTTTGCATTTATGCCGTTATGGTTTCCTATTTCCCCGGAGATATATTCAGAGTAGCTATCGACATTATGCTCTAATATTTTCAAAAAACCTTTTGGATAGGTAAAGGAGCCGTGTTTCCCCTCAAAAATAAAGGAAAAGGCTGCCTTATTATTAAAATTCAGACGCACATCGCCATAAGAATTTTCGATATCCAGCCCTGAAAAACCGGAGGAAACCTCCCTAATTGTCACAGAGCCATAATTTTGTTCGATTTCAGCAGAAACAATCAATTTCCTAATTTCCAAATCACCCATACTTGATTCAATTACAGCTGTTTGTACTTCACCAACAAAGACTCCCCCGCCCTTAAATTCACCATTTAAATCGGTACATTTTTCCAATGTAACAGAACCATATTTACTTTCGATACTCACATTTCGGGCTTCAAAAATATTCAATGCAGAATACTGGTTTTCAACCATGATGTCCTTTGTTTTTTGAATTCGGGCCGCTTCTGCATAAGACAACTCAAGGTTCACAGACTCGCCGCTTATTTCCTCTGCTGAGAGCGATCCATATTTCAATTCTAAGCTAAAATTTCCGGTGATTTTTGCCACATTAATACTGCCATACTTATGCTCAATCAACATAGAAACTGTAGTAGGCACTCGGATAATAATATCTACGCTTATTTCGTAATGATCATTGGCCTTATTAAAAAAGTCTTCCAAATCTGTAGTTAAGGACACATAATCGAGGCTTGCATCCACAACGATATCAACCATTTCCAGCAATTTCACTGCTTCCTTTTCATTTTTTGCAGCCACCTTAGAAATAACTTCAATAGAAATTTTATTTTCTTCCCAATTAAGAAGGGACAATTCTCCAAATTTGCTATCAATTTCAATTGTAGCTTTGGGGTTAATATTATGAAGTTCGGTAAATGTTCTCGTTTTCTTCACCTGAGGCGCACCAAAGCTGATTGCAGCGCATAGCAGTAGGAGCATCATTCCCGTTAGGCTTTTCATTTGTGTAGTTTTCATAATTTATCTCCTTTTCATTTGTTTATTATCTAATTCTATAAAAACATGGTCAAGCATTTCGGACATCATCCGGTAATTGCTGATCAGTGCAGTAAAGAGCCTATCATCGAGGGAGGTCTCTTTATAATCATTTTCCAGCATGCTGATATTCTTTTTCATCTCTGCCACCTCCATAATCGCCTCATTTTTAATTCTTAGCGTTACAGAATCTGTAACAGTAATGGAAGCCACTTTTTGTTCTTTAACATCGACCATCCTCTGGTAGTATTGTCGAGCCTGAATGTATTCTGCGGGATATTCTGACGCTCCATTTGCATAATGATTTTCAAAAAGTATTGCAGAAGGAACAATCAAGATAAAAACAACCACTGCCACTTTTAAGAGCCTATGCCATTGAAAAATATGGAGCTTCTTCCGTTCTTCGGATTGAGCTTGCTTCAGTCTTCGGGAAAAGCGCTGCTCATGCCCCTCTTTGGGCTCCAAATCATCAAAGAAGGTTCTGTTTTCTTTTATTTTTGATTCAATATTATACATCATTCTCCTTTCTTAATTTGGGACAAACATTTTTAAAACAGACTGCTCAGAGAGTATCCTTAAAAGCTTCTTTTTGGCCCGTGAGTAGCGCGTTCGTGACAGGCTATAGCTTATTCCAAGAATCTGTGATATCTCCTCATGGTCATAACCTTCGATCAAAAACAGTGATAGAATGACACGATACTGATCAGGAAGCTTTTGGATAGCAAGCCGGATTTCTTCAAGGCGATAGTTCACATATTCCGAATACTGCACATCATCATCGGCCATCAAATCAGGTATCTCTGCATCAAAATCAATAAAACCGGGTCGTGAACGAACTGCATCTATAGATTTATTGATTGCAATTTTTTTTATCCAGGCACCAAAACTCACTTCTCCTTTATACTGCTCTATATGTTCAAAAGCGCTTAAAAAAGTTTCCTGCATCACATCTTCTGCTTCAAAAGAATTTGCCAATATCCGGTAAGAAATACTATATACAGCTTTATAATAGAGCCTGTAAAGCTTCATGGGAGCAGCTTCATCTCCTCTGCGACATGCCTCAATTAATGGCTGATGGATATTTGTAACTTCCTTTTCCAAAGCAATTTCTTTTATTAAAAGACTATAGAATAAAATAAATGTTACAGTTTCACGAAAATATAATACAGGTGGCCTAAAAAACTCACAAAAAAAATATAATTTTGTATAGCGGAAATTATATGTTTCTATATATACTAAAACAATAGAGGTTACAAACATGCAAATAAAAGCCATATCTGATGAACTGTTAAAAGCTTTCGATGAATATCTAAATGCTTTATCCAACAGAAATTTTCAGGGTACAATTGCATGCTTTAGCGAACGTATCAGTGGTTTTGGAAGCGGTTTAGACGAATATGCCCACAATCTTACAGAAGCTAAGGATATGTACAAAAGGGAATTTGACCAGGCTCCCGATCCGATAAAATTTGTCCCTCATTGGAAGAAAACAAACGCCTTTAATACCGATGCCGGAGTAGTTTATGCCTTATGTGATATTCATTTGGAACTGGAAGGGCATCCATTTATTTTTGAGAATGTTAGGCTAAGCACAGTATTTAGCAAAAAAAATAAGCTTTGGAAACTAGAGCATCTTCACCTGAGCATGCCAACCGGAAGACAGGATGAAGGGGAAAGCGTTCCACTACAAGAGCTGGAGAAACGCAACAGTTTCCTTGAAAAAACAGTAGAGGAACGTACTAATATATTGCGCCAGCAACAAATTGAATTGGAGAAACACATCGAAACAAAAAATCGCCTCTTTTCAATTATTGCCCATGACCTAAAAAGCCCCTTTAATTCTTTGATTGGACTCTCTGAATTACTAATTATTGGCATTGATGAGATCAGCAAAAAAGAAACCCTGAAGCAAATCAGCTATATCAACGACAGTTCGCGCTCACTTTACCGAGTTGTAGAAAATATGCTCGATTGGGCACGGAGTGAATCAGGGCAAATCGAACTCCATCCGCAAAGCTTTCCATTGAAAAAACTTATTTATGAAAATATTGAGCTCTATCAGGCAGATATCTCAAAAAAGAATATTACGCTAAACCTAAGCAATAATATTGAATGTATCGTCTTTGGAGATTATGCCATCATCGGTATTCTTTTCAGAAACATCCTGTATAATGCAATCAAATTTAGTTTCCCTGACGGAGTCATCTTACTCAATGCCTTCAAAAAAAACAAGGAAACCCATATAACTGTTCAAGATTTTGGCATTGGAATGGACCAAGAACAAATCGAAAGTGTGAAGAATGGAAATTCTTTAGAATCACAACCCGGAACCATGCATGAAAAAGGAACCGGTCTTGGCTTGACAAGCTGCATGAGACTGATCAAAGTACATCAGGGGAAATTACTAATCAACAGCGAGAAAGGGAAAGGAACCCTTATTGAAATAGTATTCCCTGAAACGGTATAGATCCATTCAAAAGTTTTATATATTCAGAGAACAACTGATAACTAGTATTTTAGTTCGTTTATCGATATCCCATCGGCAAACTCCTCATACACTAACTTGAGTCGTAAAAACGGATTAAAATAAAAAAACGGCTATCTGCTCTATCGATATAAATATGCAAGCACAACGCATACCGAATTGGCAAATAGCCGCTTATAGAAATTGAAGAACAATTATTTCTGTTCTTGGCGCATATATTTCACTTTTGCGATCATCAAATTCAATTCTTTTTTAGCGGCTTCAATTTTCTTCTCAAATTCCACTTTTAAAAGATTTGCATTTTTAGAGTTAGCAAGGAATCCAATATTATTTTCCCAAAGGTTTATATCTTCCTGCATTTTCGTGATCTTACCATTCAGGAAACTGATCTCCTTATGAATTAGGCGCGAAGCTTCAGGTTTATTTTTAAAGCCATCTACTTTTTCTTTAAAGTCCATAGAGCTCATTTCAATAGAAGAAATATTGAGCTTAGCCATTTGCTCGTTGACAGCTTTTCTGTATTCGGCAATTACTTTATCCTTTTCAGAGAAGGGCACATGGCCTAATTTCATCCATTCACGCTGAAATTCTTTTAAAGTATTGAGGTTTTCCGATTTATCGCCGGAGTATTCAAAGGTTTCAATTTTATTTATGAGAGCCTTTTTTGCTTCAAGATTCTCTTTTTCTGTGCCATGAATGCCTTTAAAATGCTGTTCTTTTGAATTAAAAAAGGCATCACAGGCAGCCCTAAAGCGTTTCCAGATTTTATCGGAATGTTTTTTAGGCACAGGACCTATTTTCTTCCATTCTTCCTGAAGTTTAATAAGCCTACTGGTTGTTTGTTTCCAATCAGTATTCTCTTGCATTGCTTCGGCCTGATTTACCAGATCAAGTTTCAGATTATAGTTATTAATCTGTTGGTCTTTAATTTTAGAGAAATATTCTTTTTTATTTTGGAAGAAAGCATCAAGCGATGATTTAAAACGCTCCCATACTTCATCATTGACTTTTCTTGGGGCAGGGCCAACGCTTTTCCAGATTTTAAGCAATTCATTAACCTGATCTGTAGCTTTTTGCCACTGCTTAATGCTATCAACATTTTCTGTAAGCACTTGCTCTACTTTTTCACATAAAGCTAATTTCGCCTCATAATTACCGGTTAATTCCTCATGAAGTTTTTCATAATGTTCGCGGCGTCTTTGGTTAATTTGGTCGGTAGTCGCTTTAAAGCGATCCCAAATTTCATCTTTTTTATCTTGAGGAACCGGTCCTATTTCTTTCCATTCCTGATGGTATTGTTGTAGACTTTTAAAAGACTTATTGATTGAATTTTCCAGAAGGAGTTCTTCTGCTTTTTCACATAATTCGATTTTATTTTCCAGATTCTTTTTAAGGTCAAGGTCTTTAAGCTCTTTGCTTATTTTTACCTTATCAAAGAATTTTTCAACAAGAAAGTGGTAGTTAGCCCATAAGTTACTTACTTCACTCTTAGGAACCATTCCAATATCTTTCCACTGCTCCTGAAGTTCCTTAAAATTATCATAAGTAGCTTTCAGAGTTTCATCAGAATTGATAAGCTCGCGGAGTTTTTCAAGAATTTCATTTTTCTTGTTTAAATTATCTTGTTTCAGTTGCTCTTGCTGGGCAAGATAATTTACTTTCTTTTCACGATAGAGGGCAAAAGTGGCTTTAAAGCGCTCGTCCTGCTCATCGTCTTCTTGTTTATACGCCTCTTTATCACCACCTTCTTGCAAGAAGAGTGAATATTTTTCCTGACGTTCTTTTTTTGTTTTATCGATAAAAGCGACCTTAATCAACGCCACTTTTGATTTTATTTTCTGGAGATCTTCTTTATCAATTAATTCCTGCAGTCTATCTACAAGTTCAGATCTATTGAGCGCACCGATCGATTCTTCTTTTATGAGTCCCTCAATATCCTCTTCTGTCTCCTCCTCATCATCATCCTGATCATCAGAATCTTCAGTAAGCAGCTCTTGTTCAGAACCGAGTTTTTCGTGTACTTCCTGTTCTGCTACCGGGGTGGCAACTTCAGGAGCATCTTTTACTTCGTTTACTATTACCTCCTCTTGTTCAGGAGCATCAGTTTTGGTTTCGCCCACAGGATTCTGAATCTCTGTGCCTAATTCATTTGGGTTTTTTGTTTCCATTTCGGATTCATTGTTTGTTTCACTTTTCGCATTTTTTAAGGTTTCTTGAGAAACCGGATTCTCGGCCTGAATCTTTTGTTCTGGATTAGGCTCCTGATTCGTTAGCTTTTTATCTTCCATTGGAATAAAAAGAAAGGTTAGTACTTGGAATTAATTATTTTTGATAATCGTATTATATGTTGAGACCCACTAGTCTGATTTTTAGTATCTAATATTTTCAGGACTGCAAAAATAACAATAATCCCTTTGCAGCCTAATTTTCAAGGCAATTTTACGCAATTGTGACTGATTAGAATAAAAATAAGCCCAGATTTCTCCTTTCCGGGCTTATTTATCCTGATTTATTTTTTTCCCGGATATACTTTTAAAGCCTCGGACAATACCTTCATCGATCCTTTCAGGTCTTCGACATTCAGCACATAACTAATACGCACTTCGTCTTTACCGGCTCCCGGTGTTGCATAGAACCCTGTGGCAGGTGCAAGCATTACTGTTTGATTTTCATAATTATAATCTTCGAGAAGCCATTGACAGAATACATCTGAATCATCGATTGGGAGACGAGCAACTACATAAAAAGCTCCCTTTGGGTTCGGGCAAAAAGCACCTTCCATTTTATTGATTTCTTCCACGACAACATTTCTACGCTTCAGGTATTCGTCCATAACGTCTTTGAAATATGCATCCGGGGTTTGAAGGGCTGCTTCAGCAGCAATTTGACCAAATGAAGGAGGGCTTAATCGTGCTTGCGCAAACTTCATTGCAGTAGCCATTAGTTCTTTATTTCTGGATATCATGGCGCCAATACGGAAACCACAAGCGCTATATCTTTTTGATACAGAATCAATTAATATCACATTATCCTCAATTCCTTCCAGATTCATCACGCTGTGATGCTCTTCACCATCATAGCAAAACTCTCTATAAACCTCATCGGCATAGAGATATAAATCATATTTAAGCACCAACTGACGTAGCACTTCAATTTCTTCTTTTGAATAGAGATAACCGGTTGGATTATTGGGGTTACACACCATTATTCCTTTGGTTTTTGGAGTAATCACCTTTTCAAACTCGCTGATAGGTGGTAGTGCAAAACCGTTTTCAATACTGGATGGAATCGGTTTAACAACAATGCCTGCATTTACTGCAAAGCCGTTATAATTTGCATAGAAAGGTTCAGGGATAATAATCTCATCACCAGGGTCCATTGTAGACTGGAATGCAAACAGAATTGCTTCAGAAGCCCCGGCAGCAATAATGATTTGGTCAGCTGATATAGAAATGCCAACGCTTTCATAATATTGAACAAGTTTCTCACGATAAGAAACATTGCCGGCTGAATGACTATAGGCCACAACCTTTTCATTATAATTCCTGATAGCCTCCATGGCTACATCTGGTGTAGGAATATCGGGCTGACCAATATTCAGGTGAAATACTTTCACACCACGTTTCTTTGCTGCTTCGGCATAAGGAACCAGCTTACGAATGGGAGAAGAAGGCATCATGCTGCCTTTTAATGAAATCTTTGGCATATCTCGTTGATTTATATAACAACAAAAACAGGTAAGTAAATATTATGAATAAAAAATCCCGGCAAAAAGCCGGGACAAAATTTCAAAAATTTTAAATAGTAACCAAATACTTTTTGAAATCATTTATTTCACGCTTCCCGTAGCTTGATTTTTTTGTGGCAGGGCGTCCTCAGGAGGATTAATCACCTTCCCTTTAATACGCAAAACTACAGGCGAATTTTTGGCATTAGAATAGACAGTGATACTTTTGTTGATCACTCCTAAGCGATTTGTCGCATACTTCACATAAATTGTGTCGTTTTGACCGGGTAAAATTGGATTGCGGGGCCATTTAGGAACCGTACAACCACAAGAACTCTTCACATTGGAAAGAATTAAGGGCTCTTTTCCATTGTTTGTAAATGCGAAATAACTTTTCCCATCACCATTCTTATAAATAGTACCATAATCCCAAACCGGGGTACCATTTACAGCCAATGCTTCATCAAAAGTAATTTCCGGGGCCGTTTTGTTTTCTGCAGTCCCTTGTGCAAATAGCACAGTGCTGAATAATGCAGCAGTCAGAATAAAAACCAAACGTTTCATAAAATGTTGTTTAAAATTGCTGAACAGAAGCATTATCATCAAATCAAACAGAACAAGCTGTTCGTGGTTCTCATGAAAATATGCTTCATTTCAAATTAGTAAAATATAAACTTCAAAAGTCCTCGGCAAATGTAGCAAAACTGTTTGATAAAAATCAAGCTGCTTTGCCTCAGATTTATTAATCGACAAAAAATCATGCAAAAAATATGCCTTTCATGCCTTAATTTTCATACATTAGCACAACACAAAATAAAAAAATAAAATGAACATCTTTAAAATCATCTCTTATTTACTGATAATCATATTCATGTATTCGTGCAAACCAACCGATAACAACAAAAATGCAAGCAAACCCCAAATACATCAGTTTGCACAAGCTGCCATAACGATTTATAAGACCAAATCGGACTACAGCAAGTTGGTTCCAATCACACTAAACGCACAAAAAAATAAAATAATTTCCTATCCCGCAGTTAGTGACATCAGAAGGGCACAACAGCCAATAATTCTCGATTCAGGTTTTTTACTCGACAAAAGGGGGATTGGTCCGAATTCCGTATTTTTGGACTATACCTATGAAACATATTCATCACTTCAGGAAACCCCTTCAAGCGATACGCTAATGGCGCATATAAAAATTACAGATCCTTTTGACGTGATTTATCGTTGCGACCGCAAAAAAGTCCCAAACAATGATCCGGAAAACTTTATAAACAATCTTATCAGAGAAAACGAACTCGAGAGTATCTGCGAAAAAATCTATCCTTAATCCTTAATCATTTATCAGCAAATAGCTCGCTATGTCGGGAATACAAAAAAAATTCAATACGTTTACGGGAGTATTTACACCTTCTGTCTTAACAATTCTAGGTGTAATCATGTATATGCGCTTAGGTTGGGTGGTTGGTCAATCGGGCTTAATTGCTTCTATTGCCATAATACTCATTGCCCACATCATCAGCCTATCAACAGGATTGAGCATTTCGAGCATTGCCACTGACAAAAAAATTAAAACCGGGGGCATTTATTATATGCTGTCCAGAAGTTTGGGCTTACCCATGGGGGGAGCAATCGGCATCACATTATTTATTGGTACAGCCCTGAGTATTTCCTTATATATTATTGGTTTTTGTGAGAGTTTTCTTGGCATCGAAGGCATTCGCAATGTTCTTGGAATGGATTTATCAGTAGACAGTTTCAGAATATTGGGCACTATTGTAATCCTGATCCTAGTTGCTATTGCTTTTATTAGCACATCACTTGCATTAAAAACGCAGTTTTTTATCCTGCTAGCCATTGGCTTATCATTGATTTCCATCGGGGTGGGTATTTTTACCGGCTCCGAATTTACAGCTTTAAGCCCTTCAATTGCCCCCTATCGCGATCACTTGCCCTTTGAAGTAATATTTGCAATCTTTTTCCCTGCTGTAACAGGATTTACAGCCGGGGTAGCGATGTCCGGCGATTTAAAAGACCCAAAAAAGTCGATTCCTCTGGGTACAATGTTGTCCATTTTTGTTGGTTTGGTCATTTATATTGGCTTGGCTATTGCATTTGCATATTTTGTTGATCGGGATTTAATGCTTCAGGATAATAATTTCTTGCTGAAAATTGCATGGTTCTCCCCATTTTTGGTTGCCGGTATCTGGGGCGCAACCCTTTCTTCTTCGCTTGGAGGAATACTCGGAGGGCCACGGATTCTACAGGCCATCAGTCAGGATAAAATCACACCGAAAATTTTCGCCAAAGGCCACGGTCAAAACAATGAGCCACGTAATGCTCTAATATTCACATTTTTATTAGCAGAAATCGGCATACTTATCGGAGAACTTGATGTAATTGCACGTATTGTTTCCATGTTTTATATTGCCGCCTATGGTTTTATTAACCTTGCTTATGCATTAGAAAGCTGGGCCAGTTCCGATTTTCGCCCCAGTTTTAAAATACCGGTTTGGGTTGGTATTGTAGGCTTTTTTGCATCCATTATCGTGATGTTCCGCATCGATATACTCGCAATGACTATCGCACTTATATTCCTTGGGTTTATCTTCTTCCTTTTAAAAAGAAGGGAAATACGCCTTGAATATGGTGATGTTTGGCAAAGTGTTCGCGCTTCAATATTGCGCACTGTGCTTCATAAAATGGACAGGAGCGGATTGGAGGAACGAAATTGGAAACCAAACATTATGTTGTTTTCAGGAAGCAGTAATTCGAGGCCACATCTTTTATATTTTGGAAAACAACTTACAGGCAAACAAGGTTTTATCTCCAATTTTGAATTGATTGAAGGACGCAAAAACTTGCTATTTCCAAAGCATCAACAGTCGCAAAAACCCGATGAAGAAAGCGATTTGGAAGGTGTTTTTACTCGAAAACATTCCTGTGATAATATTTATGATGGTATAGAAGCAATCAGCACTACCTATGGTTTTGCCGGTGTTGAACCAAATACTGTTCTAATGGGCTGGGGAAGGCAATCCAAAGAGCCAATAAGGTTTGTTCAAATGTTGAATAAACTAACAAACCTTGACCTCAATATCCTGATGGTTGATTACGACAAAAAAAGACAATTTGGTAATTATCAGCAGATTGATATTTGGTGGAGGGGCACTGGAAATAATGGAAACCTCGCATTGACACTCGTAAAGTTCCTTTTAGCCAGCCCTGATTGGCGAAATGCCCGATTACGCTTATTGATTATAAATCCCATTAATGAAGACCGCGACCATATACTCGAAAAAGCAAACCTCATTTTAAATAATTTGCGGCTTACTGCGGAAATTAAAATCATTAATAATCAGATAGAAAACAAAAGTTTTTATGAGATCGTAGAAATTGAATCTACTTCTTCCGATCTGATTTACATGGGAATCCCGGAAATTCAAGAGGGAAGCGAAAAAGATTTTATCAGGGAAACGAACCTATTGTGCAAAAAAATTGGCACGGTCATCCTGCTTAAAGCATCATCTACCCACAAAGAACTAAATATTGGGCTTAAAGAGGGGAAACGGGTAAAAAAATCTCAAATTCCGGATACTGTAGCCAGTTTAAGGACAGAAGTCCCTGATATTATACAGATTGGAATAAACCCACTTGATGAAAGTCTAAGCAATTTAGACAAGGCCTTGCAATCGAAACAAGAAAAGGCACACCCAATGTTCTTTGGTTCCTATCTAAGGAATTACGAAGATACGTTTGCGCAAATTAGTCAACTCACAAAAAAGAGCCTCCATTATCTGCATCAAAAATACACTTCCTCAGCTTCTGACATAAACAAATCCTTTTTAAGACGGTTTCATGCAAATATGTTGGGCAAAATCAGCCAGATTATTGATCAACAGGAACAATTACAAAACTATAAGACTGATTTCAGCAAAGCTTTGAAATCCTTATTGGAGAGCAGCCAATCTCTAACAGAATTTTTTCCGGAAACAATCAATTTCTATTATTCCAAAGATGATTTTAAGATTTTAGAGGAAGACTCGAAATGGCAGCGCGTGCACAAAAAATGGAGATCCTCAGTAGTGGCCCGCAAGCTTATTGCCTATAAAGGCAAAATGCACCCCCGAGCAATTGTTGCAGAGAAAATGCCGTCCATCTATTATGAAACACTGGCAAAAAATTTCAATAAGTATGGCTTTGTTAATGTGCAAATTATTTTAGAAACGAGAAAAGCGATTCGCACAATCTCTGAGCTCTTTGTAAAAGCCTATTTATCGGATGAAGAAGAGGTGATGGATATTTCGCTCATCAATAAAAGAACTGAAGAAATACTTGAAAACCTTAAAACATTGGTGCAAAAGGCAGAACATGATTATTATGCAATGTGTTTTGCTGATCAGAGGGAGATGATCAATAATATTGCCCTAAGCTTTCAAGGATTTAATCCTGATAAAAATATTCAGGAAAAAGAAGGCCCTTCCGATGAAAAAACCATCTATGAATCATTAATTCATATCCCGGAAATATGGGCAGAGAATCAGAGTATTTTGCTCAAAACAAGCATACTTGAAACACAAATATTACTTATTAAGGTTCGCTTAAATGAGTTATTCGGGCAATTAAACACACGGCTTAGTGCATTATTTGACAAACATGCCCTGCAAATGCTCAACGAGCTTAAGCAAGAACTCAAAATCGGCAATGAGCAAAACCTAAAGGAGCATCATTACAGCCTAAGCTACAATCTGCCGCTGATCACAAACGAAAATCTGTCTATGCAAGCGCAGGCTCTGATTGATAAAACCATAGCACGCGCCCATCAAATCATCAAAGACATTCCGGAAACAATCCTTCTATTTGAGAATAAATCGTTTAATTCATTTGACAAGAACCAATTCGATGGCATTGAGAGCATCAAAGTGGCTGTTTATCGCTTAATAGAATATATTATCCAACGGGAACTTATTGAACCATCTCAAAAGCTGGCGAGCAAAACACCCGAAAAAATCAATTATTTCCGACAAGAAGCCAGGGATATTATTAACCTCATCAAATTTTCTACAGAGAGTATCGAAAATGATGTACAGGCCTATTCTAATAATCATTTGATGTTCTTTGACGGGATCAAGAAAATAAATGAACTTATTGAGGAAGCCCGTGAATATTACAATAATATCGACTTAACTACAAGAGAAAAGCTAAACACAATCGATAGTCGTTTAACAAGTTACGCACTAAGCGACAAATCTGCTTCCGGCCTGCAAGAATATATAAGACAGCAGGAATCGAAGAAAAAATACATCTTTTTTTCTTCTCTGAATGAATCTGTGAACAAAACAGTAAAGCATCAGGTCAATCAATTTTGGTATCGACAAAGCAAAGGAAGGCTTCTGGGCAAACGGCTGCAGCAAAAATCAGCCGCTCAAGGCACACAAATATCGAATATTTTAAGCCTGACCGAAAACATGAGCCCGTCCATTAAGGTTCAAAAAGAACTCCCCTATTATTATCAACAACTTTTCCTTAAAAAGAACCACTATATCGAAGAATTCTGGATTGGCCGCGAAAAAGAGTTCCTCCAGGCACAAAAAACGCTCGAGCGCTATAAAAATGGTTTTAAAGGCGCCATGCTTATTGAAGGGGATTTCAATTCAGGGAAAAGCTTTTTTGCACGCCATTTTTGTAATAGTCATTTTAGTGATAACACTATTTTTATTGTAAAAGCGCCCCTAGCTGGGTCTACGAAACTTACTGATTTTCGGATGGCATTGGAAGAAGCCACTGCCTTGCAAGGCGAACCGGCTGCTATTCTGCAACAATTACCGGCCGGCTGCGCTATAATCTTGGAAGATATTGAGCTCTGGTGGGAAAAAGCTCCGAATCAAAACATACTGATTGAACGCATTTTACAGCTTATTGGCGATTTTTCCTTTAAATGCTTTTTTATTGTTAGCTGTCATAAATTGCCCTATAAGCTTATCAACCTAATGAATAATGCTGATCAATATTTTATTGGTCAAATTAGCCTAAACCCCTTTAATGCTGAAGAATTGCATCAGGCTATAATCCGTCGTCATAAATCAGGACACCTGAAATTTACGATGAATGGGAAAACAGAAGAAAATTTTAGGACATGGGATTATGCCCGCTATTTCACGAAATTATTCAATATCACTGGAGGAAATATTGGGCAAAGCCTCTTCCATTGGATTGCATGCTTCACAGATTACCAAAGTGGACGTATTATCATGCAAGAACCTAAACAACTCGATATCAATAAAATAGAGAATATTGAGCTTGATTGGTACCTTTTAATTTCACAATTTATGCTGCATAAGCATATGGATATGGATAAAATTATCAGGGTAATGCGCGGCAAACAAAACCAAAGGGAAGAGTACAGAAAGCAGTTGAATGCAATGAAAAGAGCAGGAATTCTTGAAGTCCTGGGCAAAAAAGAAAATGATGAAATCATTTATACATTGAATCAATATAGTTATCCTGCACTTGCCAATATATTAAAAGAAAAAGAAATCATCTGATCATGGATATACAAACCATTGAGTTTAGCAGTTTTGCTATCTACTATTTTTTCTTTCTAGCCGTTGTTATATATTTGATATTCAGGGCAGTTAATAAACTCTGGATGATTCTTCCTTTAAGCAGGGAGAATCAAAGGCGATTTTTTCGGTTTATGCCCATGCTCGAATTGCTCGGATGGGTTGTTTTTTTCGTCTGGGGCATTCAGTTTTTTGCAAAAAACAATCATCTGTATTCCCTTGGGCTTTTTGTTATTTTGATGATTGTTCTCATTTGGTTTAGCTGGTCGGGTTTTAAAAATTTTATTGCCCGTTCCTTTTTCCAAATCAATAATCGGTTTAAAATCAATGAAATTATCAAAATCGGGAATTATAGAGGAAAAATCATCAGTTTTGGAGCAGCCAACCTTGAACTGGAATCTGAAACCGGGGAACACATTTATATTCCCTATTTCAAATTACAGGATGAAATAATCATAAAATCTGATCCTGCTGAAATGATCAAAGCCTTTGTTTTTAAACTAAAGTCGCCAGACAAGCAAACAATTGCAGATACAAGCGCACAACTGCACAAAGAAATTATTAACCTTCCCTGGACATCTATAAATAAAGCTCCACAGATAATTTTCAGGGAAAAACAAGAGGATCAGTACCTCTTTGAAATTACTGTTTATGCACTTGAAGCGGATAGCTTTTTTAAGATCAGGGAGGAAATGGAACGGAATTATACTTTGATCTAAAATCCCAAAGACGTTTTATTAAGATTTGTTCTAAATAATTTTTTGTATTTTTGCGGGCTGAACTTTCCAAAAACAGCTTGAAGACTCACTTCATCTTTTGATGAAAACATGTTTTGTAAGCATCAATATATTTTAAACCAAAGTATAAAAAATTGAACGACATAGCAGAGACTTTAGATGGCAAAGGCCTATATTATAGTTTTTTAGCAGGAGCACAAAAAATATTTGACCAGCAAGCCCATTTGAATAAAATCAATGTATTTCCGGTTGCGGATGCTGATACCGGCACAAATCTCGCCAGTACCATGCGCTCCATCGTGGATACATATATCCCAACAAATAGTGTTAAAGCCACGGCAGTAGCACTTGCTGATGCAGCACTTGTTGGTGCTCGGGGAAATTCTGGGATCATATTTGCCCAATTTCTCTATGGCTTCAGCAATGAAATTTCTGAATCCCAAGCTCTTACAACGAATAATTTTGCCGACATCGTTAAGAAATCAGTTATTTATGCCTATGAAGCAATAAGCAATCCTCAGGAAGGCACCATGATTACCGTGATTAGGGAATGGGCCGATTCTGTATACGAACTTAAAGACAATTTAGCTGATTTTAAATCATTGATCACAAATTCATATAAGAAAGCACAGGAAAGCCTAAAAGAAACCACCAATAAATTGGAAGTATTGGCGAAGGCTAATGTTGTCGATTCCGGAGCAAGCGGCTTTGTTTTCTTTCTGGAAGGTATTATTGATTTCTTTGGGCATGGTGAAGTAAAAAAGCTTCTTAGCTCACGCAATGTAATAAAAGTAAACACCTTTGAGGAGGTTTCCCATGAAAACCCAAGCTTCAGGTATTGCACAGAAGCATTGATCAGCGGAAGCAATATGAATAAGACCAAGCTTAAAAACAGGATCGAACATTTGGGTGATAGCTTAGTAATTGCCGGATCCAAAGAAAAGCTGCGCATCCATATCCATACAGATACTCCATCAAAAGTTTTTGACACAGTGAAGCATTTTGGCGGCATCAATTATCAGAAAGTGGATGATATGCTCTTTCAATCTCAGATTGCCAGCCACAGAAAATGCAAAACTGCAATTCTAACCGATTCAACAGCAGATCTTCCTCAGGAACTTATTGACAAACATCAAATCCATGTAGTTCCGCTTTCGGTCCATTTTGAAGATCATTATTTTCTGGATGGCATCACACTCACTGCTGAACAGTTCTATAGAAACCTACCGTCTGCAAAAAAATATCCCAGCACAGCTCAACCCGCATTTAAAGATTTTACCAATAAATACGCTTATCTATCAACCCTCTACGATAATATTATTGCTTTGCATCTCAGCGGTGCACTGAGTGGGACATTTGGCAACAGCAAGAAAGCGGCAAAAACTATTTCGCTACAAACAAAAACACCTATACAGGTTATCGACTCTACAAAGGCAACAGGCTCACTTGGTTTGCAGGTATTACGCATTGCCAAAGCTTTGGAATCGGGTATGACGCAGGAAGAAGTACTCATGAATGCTGAAATCTGGAAGAAAAAAACCGCTATCTGGGTGAGCAGCAAAAGCATAAAATATATGGTGAAAAGTGGCCGTGTAAGCCCGGTAAAGGGATTTATCGGTAAAACCCTCGGCCTAAAACCAATAATAACCGTAGATGATGAAGGAAAAGCTGTTCAATTTGGTAAACCTTTCACCGAAAAAGCAAGCATGAAATTGGTAATGAAAGATGTGGAGGCCTTTATAGGAAACAAAAAAGTCTGGGCTTATGTAGTTACGCATGCGCAAAACCAAAAAACTGCCGATTGGTTTATCCGAAAAATGAAAGAGCTCACAGGGAAAGATCCTGAATATACAGGAGTAGCCTCCCCAGTACTTGGTGTACATGTTGGCCCGGGTGTTGTTAGCCTAAACCTAATGCTCGAATAAATTACGCCAGCTTAAAAAATTTTGTAGTCAATAAAAATGCCGAAAACAATTAAATTTTTCGGCATTTTTCGCTTTATAAAAAACGATGCTATTCTTTCAAGGAATTATTCTTTTGGAATATTTTTAAGCACATCCAGTGTTAAATCCCAAAATTTCTGCATGGTCTTGATATTAATGCGTTCACCGGGCGAATGAGCATTCAAGATTGTCGGACCAAAACTAATCATATCCATATATGGATATTTTTCAAGGAAAAGACCACACTCCAGACCTGCATGAATAGAGCGAACAACAGGTTCTGTATTGAATAAACGCTTATATGAATCAACGGTAACCTGAACAATTTCAGAGTTAGGATTTGGTGCCCAACCCGGGTAACCATCGCTATGCACAACCTTAGCTCCCGCCAAAAGGAAAGCGCTTTTCACCATTGCTGCGATATCAAGTTTTGCACTATTTAAATCGCTTCGTTGACTAGTTGTTACTAAAATCTGATTGTTCTCAATAAATTTTATAGCGGCCAAATTTGTAGAAGTCTCTACCATTCCCGGCATTTTCTGACTCATTGCATAAACACCATGAGGGCAGGCATACAATGCATTTAGCAAAGCAAACTGTGTTTTTTTATCAATAACCCACTCAGGAAGCTCTGCTTTTTCTATTTCGAATTTAAAATCAGGTTCTGTTTTTTCGAGTTCAAACTGCACATCCTTTGTGAATTGAACGAAATCCTGTTCAAAATCAGTGGCAGCGCCTTGAGGGATACAAATATGTGCAAACGCTTCGCGAGCAATCGCATTCCGAAGGTTTCCGCCTTCAAATAATCCGATACGGAGATCTGTTTTTTGTGTTTGGTTCCACAAAAAGCGATTGAGAATTTTATTGCTATTCCCAAGTCCTTTATGAATTTCATCCCCGGAATGCCCTCCGCGGAGTCCAGAAACCTTTAATTTATAGGCGGAGTATCCTTCAGGAAGTTTATCTTGTTGATAATCAATTGTTATCAAAGTATCTATTCCACCGGCACAACCAATAAATAACTCTCCTTCATCTTCAGAATCGAGGTTTAAAAGGATCTTCCCATCCATAAAACCAGGCTGCAAAGCAAAAGCACCACTGAGGCCTGTTTCTTCATCCACAGTAAAGAGGCATTCTATAGGTCCGTGTGCGATATCCTTCTCACTAAGAAGAGCCATTTGTGCTGCAACACCGATTCCATCGTCGGCACCGAGTGTAGTTCCTTTGGCTTTCACCCATTCCCCATCAATCCAAGGCTGTATCGGGTCATGATCAAAATCATGAACAGTATCCGCATTTTTTTCGCAGACCATATCCATATGGCTTTGCAGGATTACAGTTTTCCTATCTTCCATTCCGGCTGTTGCAGGCTTGCAAATAAGCACATTACCAATTTCATCCCTTTTAGCTTGGAGCTGATGCTTTTTAGCAAAATCCAATAAAAAATCCCGAATTTTTTCTTCTTTTTTTGATGGCCTGGGAATTTGACAAATATCCTCAAAGTAATTCCAAACTACTTCAGGCTTTAGCTGATTCAGCACTCTTTTCATATCAATATTTTTTTGCTTCATACCAACAATACAATCATTTCTTCCTGATCCTATTGCCTATATTTATTCTTGATTAATATCTTAGTAATATTTTATAATCATCTATTCAAATACACGCATTAGCCAGCCTTGAATCTCGACTTCTCCGTATTTCCTTCAATAATATCTTCTAATTTTCTCTGATTCAATTCCTTACCCTTATTAAAATTTTCTTGTGCATAAACCGAAAAAAAGTGATGATTTTTCAGAAATTGAAGACTTGTTTGCACAAAGTTCTCATAGGTTTGATGTTCATCAAGCACATCGATCCACTCCTCTCTGAGGCGCAGCGATTTTTCGAGAAAATCCTGACGCCCGAGATGCAGCATATCTGCATCGCATAAAAGCTCCGCTTCAAAACTTTTCGGTTGCTGCGGCACTTTTGTTGCTTCAATGCACAAGCTAATTTCAGAAATAAAATCAGAACCTATTTTATCTTTTAAAAAATCCCTGGCAATTTCGATGCTCTGTTTTTCATGATTTCTGTATGACTTCACAAAACCAGTATCATGAAACCAAGCCGAAACAAGGAGCAAAGCATTCGAACGGGGTGAAAGCTCCAAATGAGAAGAAATCTGTTTGGCATTTCTCACAACATCTTCTGTGTGGGAGATATTGTGGTATACATAGTTGGCTGGAATTTTTCTGTGTAAAAGTAGTCGTACAAAAGATTCCGATTCGTTCAGGAGTGTAGAAAAGTGACCAAGTTCCATGGAAATATCGTTCATGTATAGCGAATTTAGCCAAAATTATGGATTTTTGTCAAATATCAGTACCTTTAAGCAAAATTTCTTGATTGCTTTATCAATGAAATGCATAAAAAACATGAATCACCAAAAAAAAATAAAATGAGCGAGTTTAGAGTAAAGGCCGACGAACTGGTTAAAAAAGTCAAAGAAATCATTCATGAAGGCAATGTCCGGAGGATTATCATTAAAAATGAAGAAGGCAAAACCTATTTAGAAATTCCTGTGACCGTAGGTTTAGTAGGCGTATTATTGGCTCCGGTATTGGCTGCAATTGGCGCACTTGCCGCTGTTGCAGCGAATTTTACGATTGAGGTCATTCGGACAGATGATTAGATGACATGATTTCTTAAGCCCTATAATTGTTCGGGCTTATAATTTCCTAAAAGTTGCTTGCCAAGAGCATAAATCAATCGTCAAATTATTGCAGAGGGTTTATTGTTTTTTCTTTTTGGAATCGATGGCAATTCATTTTTTGGGTTTTCCCGGATGGTTGACCAGACGCATTGGTTTCCCATTAATAAAACCAGCAATATTTTCCTGAACAATCTCCAAACGAAGGTTCATGGCCTGTTTGCTTGCATAAGCAAAATGTGGCAGTAATAGGGTGTTTGGTGCATCAAGCATTATATGATCCGGTTGCAATGGAGGCTCACCTTCATAAACATCAAGTGCCGCGCCGGCAATTACCCCATTCTTTAGAGCATCAGCCAATGCTGCATTATCCACAATTGGTCCTCTGGCAGTATTAATAAGGATTGCATCATTTTTCATTTGCATAAAAACAGACGCATCAAATAAATTTCTTGTATGGTCATTTAATGGGAGATGAATACTCAGTATATCGCTTTTTTGGCACACCTCTTTAAAAGATAAATAATTAATACCAAGAGCAACAGCCTCAGGTTTTTGAGACCTGCTCCATCCAATCAGCTTACAGCCAAAAGCAGCTGCAAGTCTGGCAACCTCTGTACCAATTAGGCCTGTACCAATAATCCCAAAGGTTTTTCCCCGCAAATTCTCTCCCAGAAAAGCGTTACGATCCAATAGATTGCGTAATCTACCATCCATAGGAATAATATTCCTGAGAAGGTTCAGAGCCATGGCTATTGTTAGTTCTGCAACGGCAGAAGTTGAAAAACCGGCAGCATTTGATACAGTTATCCCAAATTCATCACAGCTTTCAATATCGATATGGTCGAAGCCTGTAAATGCAACAGCAAGCATTTTGAGGTTTTTGCAGGATGTAAGGATGTTACGGCTGATTGGGATATTGGTAAGAACTGCAATATCTGCATCGCCAATGCGCTCAATAAGGATTTCAGGGTCCTCTACCCTATTTTGAAAAACAACTATTTCGTGCGCATCCTTTTGAAAGACAGAGCAGAAATCATCAAACAGCTGTTTTTCAACAGCAAGCGATTCGAGAACAACAATTTTCATAAAGAGGGATTATGGATTTTGGCCTGCTAAAGGCCTCTTTCTTTTTTAATTTCTTCGTAAGCCTCACTAATACTCTGAAATTTTTCCTTTGCTGCTTTTTGCACATCCGCACCAAGATGAGCGACCTTATCAGGATGATGCAAGATTGCCATTTTTCGATATGCCTTTTTAAGCTCCTCATCGGTAACATCGGGGAAAACGCCCAGTACATTATACGCACTTTTTGTATCCTTAATAAACATCGCTTTTACTGATTTATAATCAGGTCCTGATATTTGCAGATATGTTGCAATAGTCTCAATAACACTAATTTCAGAGGCATCAGCATGACCATCTGATATAGAAATGCCAAACAAAAAATGCAATAACTGCAAACGTGAGGAATAAGCCATATTTTGTTTAATCTGCTGACAGACATCATAGAGGGGAATTTCCTGTTTCAAGATATTACGAAGCAAGATAAGTTGTTGTTCCGCATTTGATTGGCCAAAATTTTTCAGTAAGAAAGCCTTTACATAATCCAATTCGGCTTTTACAACTTTCCCATCTGCTTTCATCACAGCTGCAGCAAGCACAAGCAGGCTCACATTAAAATCACCGGATTGAGTTTGATTTGGAGCGCCTCTGCCAGCATTGTATTCATAGGATCCACTTTGAATTCCATCAAACATCGATCCAAATATAAAGCCCAAAATTCCACCGATTGGCCCGGCCAAGACCCAACCAAGGCCTCCACCAATCCATTTTCCATATGTTGATTTCTTTCCTGAATCAGAATTATTTTTCATACCTATTCTTGAAATAAAGAAAATGACTACACTTAAAAGAACTGTCGTTAATAAAAACCCCATATTTTATGGTTATTAAGGCACAAAGGTAAAAATGTTTGTGCAAAAACAGGCCACAAAAAAAGCCGCCATGAAGCAGCTTTTTCTCTTAGCACATTTTATACCCTTACGGCAAAAATGCATGATTCATTCCGTTTTTCAACAGTTTTTCTTATTCTTCTACAAAGTCATGAACCTCATCAATAAACTTGATCCCGTATTCTTCCAACTCTTTTAAAATGGGCTCATACATAAATGGTTTCACAGGCACATGCACTCCGGGAGTATTAATTGTGCCATTAAGTAATAATTTTGTAGCGATTGCAACCGGCAGACCAACAGTCATTGACATTGCTGTATCTTCAGTATTTTCACCAATAACAACCATGCTTGAGATATGCTTTTTCTTTTTTCCATCAATTTCAAAAACAAATTCATGCTGCATAGCAATCATATCTTTATCTTCAGGGTCGAGGCTCCATTTTTCTTCGAGCAATTTTTGCATAATTTGTGCCGGTGTTGCATTTGGAAGAGCAATTTTTCGATCATCAAAAATACCCAACCACTTTAATTTTTTCATAATCTCACCGTCCACAGGAATATCGACATATTCGGCCAATTTCAACTCGACAGCTTTTATCGGGTCATACTTGAGATATGAATTTATAAACTGGCGGTAGGTCATATTCTCGCTATTTTCCAGAGTATAAGTATCATCAGTAACGCCAAGCTGCACAAATACATTCCATGCAGCAGCATAGCCGGGGCGCCTCATTGTACCTCGAAATATACTCTCAATATCCTGAAGATCATATGTTTCCCTATATTGCAAGGAATCTCGGTTCGGGTATATTTCAAACTCACCATAATCCAAAACTTGTGTTGTTTGTACCCTATCAAAAAGCTTATGGTAAGGAACATACTTATAACGTCCATTACGCAAAAAACGAGAAACGCCTTGACCGGCAAGAACCACATTACGTGGATTCCACGTAAATTTATAATTCCAGATATTATTATCGTATTGAGGAGCAATTAAACCACCCGTACAGGATTTAAAAGATAATATTTTTCCGCCCTGTTTTCTGATATCATCAATTACTTTCATTGCGGACATATGATCAATGCCGGGATCCACACCCAATTCGTTTAGAAGCGCAACGACTTTCTCTTTGGCTTTTTGGTCTAAAGCTTTTACCTGTGGACTCACATAACTTGCCGTAACCATATGCACATTATGTTTCACGCATTCTTCTGCGATCAGATGATGCATAAACGCAGGCAGCATCGAAATAACAACATCTGCACTTTTCACGATTTCTGTTCGCTGAATTTCATTTTGCACATCAAAGGCGAAAGCTTCTCCATAAGGACTATTATTCACTTTCTTTTTCGCCAGAGCTAAATCAATATCCCCAATAAGCACATTCCAATTATTTGCCTCAGCATTCTTTAGCAAGTACTTAATTAAGGTAGTTGCCGATAATCCGGCTCCGAGTAATACAATTTTCTTCATTGGTTAGAGGGTTTACAACTCATTGACCTCCCAAGAAACACCATTTATCATTTAAAATGATTCGCAGAATAAATAGTATTGTGTAGATATTTAAATCAATGAGTACGTTCGTTTTTATTTTAGCGGCTAATGTAATTAATTTCATTGCCCATTTCTCCATTCTTAGAAATCTTTTCTCCAAATCACTATTTTTAAATTAAACCAAATCTTAATTGGGATTTTTCTTTGGTATAAATAATTAATATTAAACAGCTTAACTCCTTATACAAAAAGCGTATCAAAAAAAAAGCCGACAATTAATGCCGGCTTTTTTTAAAAAAGAAACACCTCTTTAGATATATTCTTCTAAATACTTATAATCAGGGGTAAGTTGACCATGATGAAGGATCATTGCTCTTTTAATCGGTGCCGGAATTTTCAAATCGGTGAATGATTGTGAATAATCTGCCTGAATAATTTCCGGTAAAAACGGCAAAAGCGCATCGCTAAATGCTGTTGAAGCCTCTCTGGGCAATTCGCTGGGCAAAATATCTACGGCCATAATTTGCAAGCCTTTCCCATCAAAACCACTTTTTATTTTTGCTGTAAAAGGATCATAAACAAAAACCGGGTCTTCTATATAGGTTCCTTTTACCGTCGCTTCTACAGAGCCATCAGGATCGCAAGTTACGTCGCCAACAGCAATAAGTTTTGGCTCGTTGCCATCTGCATAAGCCTCTTTCAACCAATCTCTCGTCAGTATCCTAGGATAACGAGCATCCCAATACATGCAATTCATAAGCAGGCTCAGTTGAGGAAGATAATCATTGAATTTACTTTTAAAATCTTCCGGATGCATATAGTAATCCTGCAAAATAAATTCCGAACCATCAATTCGTTCAGAGAGATCCGATTCTTTGAACACTACTTTATACAAAAGATTGGATGCCAATTTATTTTGTGCTGACAAGGTATTAAGATCTTTGGGTGAAATTTCCTGGACCGGCAACAGATGAAGGATTTCCTGAGCGCCCATAGCCACGTTCCCATAGCCTGTAATCCCGACAACAAAAGGCTTGAGCATATCAGGAAGGCCATTTATTGCTATTTCGTGGCCTACTTTTGAAACTGCTTCTTTTGCTTCTTCTAGCGAATGATACAAATGAGACTGTTTCATTGTTTCAAATGGGTTACTGATTCCCTTTATTTTCAGGCGTTGGCCAACAGTCCAAAGTGAATTAATCATGCCTGCCAAGCCGGCATAACGTCCAAAAAAGATCAAGCGCTTCCCCTTTTCATCAGCAATTTTTTCATACTCAATAAGGTTGCATTTTTTCTCCATCATCCGTCGGAGCATTGGCATATTATAAGCTTGGCCTTTTATAACATGAGAGAAGAAAACATAGGTTTTGTTTTCCTTAAAAAAATCAATGGGCATTTCTTTAACTCCAAAAATCAGATCACAATCCGAAACGTCTTGAACAATTTCTGCACCGGCGGCAGTATATTCTTTCGCTGTAAAGACCCTCTTGGGCGATTCTTCGATTTTAAATATCGCGCCTTGTTTTGTCAGTTCTTGTATATGCTGGGGGATTATTGCCACCCTTTTTTCCATAAGGTATTTATCCTCCTTACGAATACCAATGCATTGCTTCATAAAATTATTTTTTTAGTTCAGGTAGAATAGCCAAATGTACAAAAAATCAATACATTTGCTTTTGCTAGAGCAGTAAAAAACAGAAGAAAGCAGAATTTCACTATAATAAAGCACAGACAACTGCAAATATATATATTTAAGCATCTGATTTATTGCGCTTTAATAGCTTAATAAAAATGATGAGAGCGCGCACAATAAGTATTTAGAACTTTTTTAACAAAGCTGTTCAAAGCAAATATTTCGCAGAATATGCAGCACTATTATCAAAAAAACGAGTTCTAAGGCAAGCACAACAGTAGTTAACAAAGCTTTAACAGCAGAAAATTTTGGTACGTCGAATTGATTATTTAATTATGCAGAAATATTATCAACCAAAAAACCTTACAATGTTTAAAAACCTTTTTATGGTGCTTATTCTCGCTATTGGATTAGTAGCTTGTGGTACCTCTACTCAAAAACAAGAAAACAAGAATCAGGAAGAAGTTGTTCTTGAATCAAATCCTGTAACAGTAATCGTTGAAGATTTTGATTCCGTAGCCGGTGATCTGGTAGGTCAGGAAATTGAAATGACAGGAACAATCGTTCATGTTTGCCAACATGGTGGAAAACGAATGTTTATCATCAATGAAGATCCTGATATGCGTGTAAAAATCACAACAAATGAAGACATGGCTGCTTTTAACACTGATCTAGAAGGCAGTGATGTGGTTGTTCGCGGCATCGTTGAAGAACTCCGTATTGATGAAGATTATCTTCAGAATTGGGAGAGTGAACTCCAGGCAGAAGCAGGTGGAGATTCTGAGCATAAAATTCATACAGGTGAAGAAGGCCATGAACACCACGAAGGTGATGCAAATCATGAGTTGGAGCAAATTAACAACCTGCGTCAGGAAATTGCTGATAGTGGCACTGACCATTTATCTTACTATAGTGTTGTTTGCACTGAATACAAACAAAAATAAACTACAATACACTTTTCAAAAACTCCTGATCTCTTTGAAGGTCAGGAGTTTTACTATTTACAGATCTATATCTTTTCGATTATGAAAAAATGGAGAAAATGGTTTTGGGCCATCCACAGGGATCTTGGATATTTTTTCTTTGCCACAACAGTTATTTATGCTATCTCTGGCATTGCAATTAATCACATTCAAGATTGGAACCCCAATTTTATTATCACGACACAAGAATTCACATTTAATATGCCGGAAGACAATGGCACATTAGATAAAGAATTTATTCTCGGTGAGTTGTCAGAGAACGACATACAATCAAGCTATAAAAAACACTATTTCCCCTCGGAAGATGTTTTAAAAATATTTTTAAAAGATGGTTCTGTTATGGTTGATATTACCAATGGGGATGCTCTTTATGAATCAATCAGAAAACGTCCGGTATTTCACACATTTAATTACCTGCACTATAATCCTCATAAATACTGGACCTGGTTTTCCGATGCCTATGCCATTGCATTATTTCTATTGGCTGTAACGGGATTATTTTTATTGAAAGGGAAAAAGGGCATTTTAGGAAGAGGAGCCTGGCTCACTGCTTTAGGAATTATCATTCCAATAATTTTCCTACTCATTTATTATTAAGCCACTTAGAGTAGCTTAACTTTGCAAGAAAACACATATTCATGGGGTAATTACCGAATATCAAGTACTTTTGATTCTATAGGAGTTTCATACCAATGAATATTTTCTGTTCCACCGGATTGCGCCCATTGCAGGAATTCCGGGTAAGCTTCTGATATTTCCACTTTTTCTCTCGGGCTGCTGTAGTGACCGTCAAGAATAATTTCAATTCCCCAGGGAATTCCATTAGCAGTTTGGAAATTACCATTATCATCTAGTGTATTAAACAAGCTAGTATTCATCTGTGAAGTGCCGGGAAATATGCTTCTATGCACTTCATGCGATGCATCATTGGTTCTGAAGAGGTATAATTCAGGCAAGAAATCCAGAACACCAGAATTAAAATTTATGCCAAAATATATGGTATCCGGGGTACTATTTGTTGGCCCATGACCATTATTTTGGTAAAAGTCTTCAATGGTTTGATAAACATCTTCCGACAAAATTAAACCATTGGCATTATTAGGATCGGGGACTACGTCACCCGTAACGGACTCAATAACATTGGCTGGCAAAGCATTTCCGTTGCCATCATAAAGCATCATACCAATACCATTATGGATGCCTGCCCCAATAGCATCAATACTAACTTTAAAGTCAGCAGAGACAATATTAAAATCTGCATCCTTGTTAATCACTGCCTGATTGGACATACAAAGATCATTAAAATCGAAATCCCCTAAGCTTGGCCAAAGATCTTCAAAAGCTACAATTTGCTTGCCGGAAGTAGGAAAAGCAGATATATACGAAATATTAGGATCAGTTGGGGCATCATCAATATCGTCAGGCGTACCGTCTCCATCAAAATCGCATTCAATTTCAAAATTATCTAAGAAATTACCATATGAATTGGCTCCTGCTGAAGAAATGGAACTAAAAACAAAATAGGTAGTAGTTTGATCTTCCGGAACTTGATAAGTTCCTGTATAATATCCCCATTCGGAGGTTCCATCAGTCATAACAGCCATAGTTTGTGCCGTTTCAACGCTTGAGCCGATTTTCACCTCAGCAACATCCACACCAGAGCGCCCTCGGTGCCAGACAGACCATGTAACCGACGATCCCGGCTCAAGGCAGAGCTCTTGAAAAAGATCAGCAACACTATTGGCATTCAATTCAAAAAACTGATTTCCTTCTTGTGCAGGAACACCATTAAAACCATCTTTCCAGATTTCAATTTTATTATCATTGGCATTGGTTTCCCATCCAGGAACATTATCCTCATGGGTAATTGTGTATCCTGAATTTATCACAGGGAATTCAGCTCCAGCATTTTCCATAGGATTATTACAACTTGTACAACTGGTATAATCATTAGCAACTCGACTTTCTTTAAAGGTATTGGTTTTACCCAATTCCATCACCAAGTCCTTAATTTCACGAATTTCCAGTTGATCACCCGTAACAGGAAAATAGATATAGTAGCGAGCATTCTGTGGAAGAATGACATTAAAACTTGCCTTCCCATTAAAAATCTTTGTCCTGCTTACTATCAGCCCATCGCTATCAATAATATTAATAATTTCCTGTTCAGTGGAAACATTATAAGGGTTTTGAAAAGTAATATTAAGCGTACCCGATAAAGCTGATTGCCAATTAAAATCCTTATCAACCGACACTTGGCTAAGTGATCCGGTATTGTCATCAGTAATTATGGTGTCTTCTATTGTTTTGTTGCAAGAAAACAACAATATTGAGAATACTATTATCGTGAGGCTATATTTAATTGTCTTCATAAAATTACTCCTTAAGTTAGCTTAACAAAATTAAACAAAAATTCCACTAGATAAATGCTCAAATTAGCAAGTGTTCTACTGCAATAAACATCCGTATCGATAATCAGTTCAAATCTACAATCCGTTTAAAAAAAATTTGCTGATATAATCTAAGGACAGCTTCTATAAAAACAAAAAGCCGAAAGAAAAACTTTCGGCTTTTTAATAGGTCACAGTACTTATTTTAAGCTTCTCCGGCAGGGCCGCCCATATTAAATGGCGACATTGTTCCACCAGGGATATCATCCTCTTTTATAGGTCCGAAAGTTTTTTCAAACCGAGCAAGATTTTCATGTAAAGCCCTGTACAATCGTTTGGCATGTTTTGGCGTCAAAACGATACGCGACTGCACTCTGGGTTTCTGCATACCGGGTAAAATTTTCATAAAATCCACCACAAACTCAGAAGGGCTGTGCGCTATGGCAGCAAGGTTACTATAAGTACCTTCAACAACATTATCCGGAATATCAATATTCAGTTGTTGCTTTTTCATTTTATCTTTTTGATCCATAGCCAATTATATTTAGGTTATTATTCCTCGTCTTTTTTAGATTCCAATAAAGCAGCATATTCTTCATTAGAACCTACAATTATGTCAGCATAATCGCGAAGACCAGTTCCTGCAGGAATTTTATGACCTACAATAACATTTTCTTTTAGTCCTTGTAGGCTATCCGATTTCGCATTGATTGCTGCATTGGTAAGCACTTTGGTTGTTTCCTGGAATGATGCAGCGGAAATGAAGCTGTTTGTTTGCAGTGAAGCTTTTGTAATTCCCTGAAGCACCTGACGGGCTGTAGCAGGTTGAGCATCACGGGCTTGAACTAATTGCTTATCTTTTCTCTTAAGTTGCGAATTCTCATCACGCAACTTGCGGGCAGTAATAATTTGTCCAGCTCTAAAGATAATAGAGTCACCAATTTCTTCAACAACTTTCTTTCCAAAAATCCAATCGTTCTCTTCTTGGAATTTGACCTTATTTACAAGATCGCCTTCAAGGAATTTAGTATCGCCCGGATCATCGACTTCTACTTTACGCATCATCTGACGCACAATCACCTCGAAGTGCTTATCATTAATTTTCACACCCTGGAGACGATATACTTCCTGAATTTCATTCACAATATATTCCTGCACCTTCATCGGCCCCTTAATGGAAAGGATGTCGGCGGGGGTCATTGCTCCTTCAGATAAGGAAGTACCAGCTTTAACGAAGTCGTTTTCCTGAGCCAGAATTTGCTTCGATGTTGGAATTAGGTAAGATTTCTGTTCACCGGTTTTGGAAGTAATAATCACCTCTTTATTCCCGCGCTTCAATTTTTTACCAAAGGATACAACACCATCAATTTCAGCAACTTTAGCAGGATCACTCGGATTACGTGCTTCAAAAAGTTCAGTTACACGTGGCAAACCTCCGGTGATATCACCAGACTTACTTACCGCACGTGGGATTTTCACAAGAATATCACCGGCTTTGATCGTATCACCATCATCAGCAATAATGTGAGAACCTACAGGAATATCATATGATTTAATGATTTCACCATCGACAGTTATTACATTAATCGCTGGGGTTTTTGTTTTCTGGCGTGTTTCAATAACAACTTTATCGTGGTATCCTGTTTGCTCGTCAGATTCTAATCGATAGGTCTGACCTTCGATAATATTCTGATAAGAAATTTTACCGGTAACTTCAGAGATAATTACCGCATTATAAGGATCCCATTCTGCGAGTTTTGTTCCTTTTTTAACCTCCTCACCAATTTTCTTAAAGAGGTGGGAACCATAAGGAACATGAGCAGAAGCAAGAATAACCTTGGTTGCAGGATGAACAATACGTAATTCAGCAGAACGGCCAATAACAACTTCGATTTCATTTCCTTCTTTATCCTTATAGGGTAATGATCTCAGCTCATCAATCTCGAGCGTACCATTATATTTTGCATCAATAGTGTTTTGAACACCAATGCTTGAAGCAGTACCCCCTACGTGGAAAGTACGAAGTGTCAGCTGTGTACCAGGTTCACCAATAGATTGAGCAGCAATAACACCTACAGCCTCGCCTTTTTGAACCAGGCGGCCGGTAGAAAGGTTACGGCCATAACAGCGTGCACAAACACCTTTTTTGGATTCACAGGTAAGTACCGATCTAATTTCAACACTTTCCAGTGGAGAATCTTCGATAATACGTGCAAGTTCTTCTGTAATCTCGTCTCCGGAAGCAAGGATAAGCTCCCCAGTTTCCGGGTGGAATACATCATGTAATGCAACGCGACCCAAAATCCTATCGTAAAGGGATTCAACAACTTCTTCATTCTTTTTGAATGCAGTAATTGTTAAACCACGCAAAGTACCACAGTCTTTTTCAGTAATAACAACGTCTTGACTAACATCAACAAGCCTACGGGTAAGATAACCGGCATCCGCTGTTTTAAGGGCAGTATCGGCAAGACCTTTACGCGCACCGTGCGTAGAAATAAAGTACTCAAGAACGCTCAAACCTTCTTTAAAGTTTGAAAGAATTGGGTTTTCGATAATTTCACCACCACTGGCACCGGATTTTTGTGGCTTGGCCATCAAACCCCTCATACCAGATAACTGACGAATCTGTTCTTTAGAACCCCTCGCCCCTGAATCCAGCATCATATACACTGAGTTGAATCCCTGGCGGTCGCTTGACAATTGCTCCATAAGTACATTGGTCAGGCGTGAGTTCGCATGTGTCCAAGTATCAATAGTTTGGTTGTAGCGTTCATTATTTGTAATCAGACCCATGCTATAATTGCCCATAATTTCGAGCACTTCTTCATTGGCCTGAGCAATTAGTTCTTCTTTAATGCTTGGGATAATTACATCACTTAAGTTAAAGGATAAGCCCCCTTTGAAAGCCATATAATATCCAAGATCCTTAATATCATCAAGGAATTGTGCTGTTTTTTTGGTTCCAGTTTTCTTCAGTACACTACCAATAATATCACGCAAAGCTTTCTTTGTCAGCAGCACATTGATATAACCATACTCATTTGGAACAACCTGATTAAAGAGAACACGACCAACAGTAGTCTCAATTTTGTGGCGTACCGGTTTACCGTCAACAACATCATCGAGGTATGCATAGATAATTGCATGAAGGTCAACTTTTTTCTCATTATAAGCAATAGTCACTTCTTCCGGACCGTAAAAGGTCATTCCTTCACCTTTCACTGGATCGCTTTCAATACTTTTGCGTGGTTTGGTCATATAATAAAGACCCAAAACCATATCCTGGGAAGGTACAGCAATCGGAGCCCCGTTTGCTGGGTTCAGGATATTATGTGAGGCCAGCATAAGCAGCTGAGCTTCTAAAACAGCAGCATTTCCCAAAGGGACATGAACCGCCATTTGGTCACCATCAAAGTCGGCATTAAAAGCAGTACAAACCAATGGGTGCAGGCGAATTGCCTTACCTTCAATAAGTTTTGGCTGGAATGCCTGAATACCTAAACGGTGAAGGGTTGGAGCCCTATTAAGCAGAATTGGATGTCCTTTGAGGATATTTTCGAGGATATCCCAAACAACAGGATCCTTACGGTCAACAATTTTCTTAGCAGATTTAACGGTTTTAACAATACCGCGTTCAAGCATTTTTCTGATGACGAATGGCTTGAAGAGTTCCGAAGCCATTTCTTTAGGAATACCACACTCATTAAGTTTGAGATCTGGTCCCACAACAATCACAGAACGGCCAGAATAGTCAACCCTTTTCCCTAAGAGGTTCTGACGGAAACGACCTTGCTTTCCTTTTAAGCTATCGCTCAAAGATTTAAGAGGCCTGTTTGATTCCGTTTTAACAGCATTCGCTTTACGGCTATTATCAAATAATGAATCGACAGCTTCCTGCAACATACGCTTTTCATTACGCATAATCACGTCGGGAGCTTTAATTTCGATAAGTCTTTTCAGACGGTTATTGCGGATAATCACCCTGCGATAAAGATCATTGAGATCGGAAGTAGCAAAACGACCACCATCGAGAGGCACCAAAGGCCTGAGTTCCGGAGGAATAACAGGAACAACTTTAATAATCATCCATTCGGGATGGTTTTCGATTCTCTTGCGTGAATCACGGAAGGCTTCAACCACATTTAAGCGTTTCAGGGCTTCTGCCTTGCGCTGTTGTGAGGTTTCATTATTTGCTTTATGCCTTAACTCATAAGAGAGCTCATCTAAATTCAAACGGGCAAGCAAATCATGAACTGCTTCAGCCCCCATTTTTGCGATAAACTTCTCGGGGTCACTATCATCAAGATACTGATTATCAGCAGGTAAAGTTTCAAGAATATCAAAGTACTCTTCTTCAGTAAGGAAGTCTAAGTAATTGATACCTTCGGCTGCTTTAATACCGGAATTAATTACGACATAACGCTCATAGTAAATGATCATGTCGAGTTTTTTGGTTTGAAGTCCGAGCAATGCACCAATTTTATTGGGCAAAGAGCGGAAGAACCAAATATGAACAACAGGCACTACAAGTTGTATATGCCCCATACGTTCACGGCGAACTTTTTTCTCGGTTACTTCAACACCACAACGATCGCAAACGATTCCTTTATAGCGGATACGCTTGTATTTACCGCAATGGCATTCATAATCTTTAACCGGGCCAAAAATCCGTTCACAGAATAAACCATCGCGTTCTGGTTTATAGGTTCTGTAATTAATCGTTTCTGGTTTAAGCACTTCCCCACTCGATCGTTCGAGAATCGATTCCGGAGAAGAGAGACTTACAGTAATTGTTGTAAAATTACTGTCCAACGCATTGCTATCCTTTCTGAACGCCATATATTAACTAATTTCTTTATAAACGAAGGATAATATTAAACAGTTAGTCTGCCGAAGCAGACTAGCCGATATTAATCAAAATTAACTTCTAAGCAAAGTCCATGTAATTCATGAACAAGTACATTAAATGATTCCGGAATTCCGGGAACAGGCATATTATCGCCTTTGACAATCGCTTCATAGGCTTTAGCCCTACCAATCACATCATCAGATTTCACGGTCAGGATTTCCTGCAAGATACTAGATGCACCAAATGCTTCGAGCGCCCATACTTCCATTTCACCAAAACGCTGACCACCAAATTGTGCTTTACCACCAAGGGGCTGCTGTGTAATCAGTGAGTATGGTCCGATAGAACGTGCGTGCATTTTATCATCAACCATATGATGCAGTTTCAGCATATAGATAAAGCCAACTGTTGCAGGTTGATCGAAACGTTCACCAGTTCCACCATCATATAGGTGAATTGTGCCATTTTCAGGAAGGCCTGCTTTTACAAGATAGTCATTTATCTGATCTACTGTTGCTCCATCAAAAATAGGTGTTGCAAATTTAAGCCCGAGTTTTACCCCTGCCCATGCCAATACTGTTTCATAAATCTGCCCAAGGTTCATCCGTGAAGGCACACCAAGTGGGTTAAGAACAATATCAACTGGAGTACCATCTTCAAGGAAAGGCATATCTTCTTCACGAACAATTCGTGCAACAATACCTTTGTTCCCGTGACGACCCGCCATTTTATCACCAATCTGTAGTTTACGCTTCTTGGCAATATACACTTTGGCCATTTTCACAATACCATTGGGAAGATCATCTCCAACAGTAGCTGCAAATTTATTCCGGTTATTGATCCCAACATACTCTTTATACTTGATGATATAATTATTAATCAAGCGCTTGATAAGTACGTTTCGGTCTTTATCGGAAAGCCATTTATTTGGGTTCACATTCAGATAATCGATGTCTGCCAAAGCTTTAGTTGTAAACTTCACTTTTTTAGAAATCAATTCCTGATTGTATTTATCAAAAACACCTTGCGAAGTACTACCATTAATTACTTCTATCAATTTTTCGATCAGGGTAGTTTTCAGTTGTTGAAGATCGCGGCTCAGATCGTCATCAAGTTTCTTCATTACTTCTTTCTCACCAGTTCTTGACCTTCTATCGCGAACGATGCGTGAAAAGAGTTTTTTCTCCAAAACAACCCCTTTCATTGATGGAGGCGCTTTCAGGGAAGCATCTTTTACATCACCGGCTTTATCGCCAAAAATCGCACGGAGCAATTTTTCTTCTGGTGTAGGATCGCTTTCCCCTTTAGGGGTAATTTTTCCGATAAGAATATCACCTTCTTTCACTTCAGCACCAATACGAATCAATCCATTTTCGTCAAGATCCTTGGTCGCTTCTGTGGAAACGTTTGGAATATCGTTTGTGAGTTCTTCCACTCCACGTTTAGTATCCCGAACTTCGAGTGTAAATTCCTCAATATGAACCGATGTAAAAACATCTTCTTTAACAACGCGCTCAGAAATTACGATGGCATCTTCAAAGTTATACCCTTTCCAAGGCATAAAGGCCACCATAAGGTTCTTACCAATCGCGAGTTCTCCGTCCTCAGTAGCATAACCTTCACAAAGCACCTGACCTTTTTCCACCCTATCTCCTTTACGGACAATTGGACGAAGGTTCACACTTGTATTTTGGTTGGTACGCAAGAATTTTGGAAGGGAATATTGCTTAATATCATCCTCAAAACTAACGAGTTTTTCGTTATCGTCGCGATCGTAGCGAATTGCTATTTTCTTTGAATCGACATACTCAACAGTTCCGTCACCTTCGGCATTAAATAAAACACGGCTATCATGAGCTACACCGGCTTCAATTCCAGTTCCAACAATTGGAGCTTCCGGCTTAAGCAGTGGCACGGCCTGACGCATCATATTGGATCCCATGAGAGCACGGTTTGCATCATCATGTTCCAAGAAAGGAATTAATGAGGCGGCAATAGATGCTATCTGGTTTGGCGCACTGTCAATTAAATCGACTTTTTCGCGTTCAATAATTGGATAATCAGCTAAGAATCGCGCTTTCACACGTTCATTAACGAATTGTCCATCATCATCCATTATAGTATTTGCCTGAGCAATAATTTTATCTTCTTCTTCTTCTGCGCTTAGATAAACAGGAGGCTGATCCATGCGCACTTTTCCGCTTTCTACTTTATGGTAAGGTGTTTCTATAAAACCAAGTTTATTGATTTTCGCATAAACACAAAGCGAAGAAATAAGACCAATATTTGGGCCTTCTGGAGTTTCAATAGTACAGAGGCGACCATAGTGAGTATAGTGAACATCACGTACTTCAAAACCTGCACGTTCACGAGACAGACCACCTGGTCCTAAAGCAGACACACGTCTTTTATGGGTTATTTCAGACAATGGGTTCGTCTGATCCATAAATTGCGAAAGCTGGTTGGTGCCAAAAAAGCTATTGATAACTGAAGAAAGGGTTTTAGCATTGATAAGATCAGTTGGCGTAAACACTTCGTTATCGCGCACATTCATTCTTTCACGAATTGTACGGGACATACGGGCTAAGCCAACCCCAAATTGAGAATATAATTGCTCACCTACGGTACGTATCCTACGGTTACTTAAGTGGTCAATATCATCAACTTCTGTTTTCTTATTTACCAGTTTGATCAGATATTTGATAATGTTTATAATGTCCTCCTTAGTGAGCACACGAACAGAATTATCAATATCCAGCTCTAATTTTTTATTGATCCTATAGCGGCCAACATCCCCCAAATCGTATCGTTTGTCGGAGAAAAACAGTTTATCGATAATACCGCGAGCTGTTTCTTCATCCGGCGGCTCGGCATTACGCAACTGGCGGTAGATAAATTCAACAGCTTCTTTTTCTGAGTTGGCTGTATCTTTTTGGAGCGTATTAAAGATAATCGAATAGTCACCTGAATCAACATCTTCTCTATGTACGAGAATTGTTTTAATATTTGCTTCAAGAATTTCTTCTACATGTTGCTGCTCAAGAATCACTTCACGGTCGATAATAACTTCGGTACGTTCGATAGACACCACTTCACCGGTATCTTCATCAACGAAATCTTCGAGCCATGATCTCAAAACCCTTGCGGCCAGTCTTTTGCCGATAAGTTTTTTAGAGCCTGATTTAGTAACTTTGACTTCTTCTGCAAGATTAAATATTTCAAGAATATCTTTATCACTTTCGAAACCAATAGCACGTAGTAGCGTTGTAACCGGTAGTTTTTTCTTTCTATCGATATAAGCATACATGACATTATTAATGTCTGTAGTAAATTCCATCCAGGAACCTTTGAATGGGATAATACGCGCTGAAAATAAAATCGTTCCGTTAGCATGACGGCTTTTACCAAAGAAAACACCAGGTGAACGGTGGAGTTGGGAAACAACAACACGTTCGGCACCATTGACAATAAATGTGCCTTTTGGAGTCATATAAGGAATCATACCAAGATAAACATCTTGTATGATTGTCTCAAAATCTTCATGTTCGGGATCCGTACAATAGAGTTTGAGTTTTGCTTTTAATGGGACACTATATGTAACGCCCCTTTCGATACATTCATCGAGCGAATAGCGGGGAGGGTCGATAAAATAATCGAGGAACTCCAGCACAAAATTATTACGTGCATCCGTGATTGGAAAGTTTTCGCTAAAGACCTTATAAAGGCCTTCATTAATCCTATCTTCCGGGTTTGTTTCCAGCTGCATAAAATCTTGGAAAGATTTAAGCTGAATATCAAGAAAATCAGGATTCTCGGTGTGGATGCGGGTGGATGCGAAATTGATCCGTTTATTATTTTTCAGAGCCAAAGCGATCGGTATTTGAAAAATTAATACTTGAAAGAAAAAAAAAGGAACGAATATAATACACAAAATAAGATATAGGTAAGCGCCTGTAGCGCTACCTATATCCTATTAAAGAACAGTTAATTAACTGTTTATTTGATTTCGACCTCAGCACCAACTTCTTCGAGTTGGGACTTGAGAGCTTCAGCTTCGTCCTTAGCAATTGCTTCTTTGATTGCTTTAGGAGCTGAATCAACAAGTTCTTTAGCCTCTTTCAGACCAAGACTTGTGAGTTCTTTTACAAGTTTAACAACTTTCAGTTTTGAAGCACCTGCAGCTTTGAGGATAACATCAAATTCTGTTTGTACTTCTTCCTCAACTGCATCAGCGGCACCGCCACCTGCTGCAACTGCAACAGCTGCTGCTGCTGGTTCGATTCCGTATTCGTCCTTCAGGATAGTAGCTAATTCGTTAACTTCCTTTACGGTCAGGCTTACTAACTGTTCTGCAAAAGCTTTTAAATCTGCCATTGTATTATTGTTTTAAGGTATTGTTCGTAGTAAAAAATTATTATAAAAAGCGAATGATTGATTAATTTTCCCTTTCTTGAAGGGTTTTGACGAGACCGGCAATTGTTTGTCCACCGGAATTAAGCGCTGAGATAACATTTTTGGCCGGAGACTGCAGCAGTGCAATGATATCACCAATGAGCTCTTCCTTGGATTTAATATTGGCCAGTGCCTCCAGGTTTTCGTCACCTATAAATACAGCTTCCTCAATGTAAGCACCCTTTACAATTGGCTTTTCCAATTTGTTCTTTTTACGGAACTCTTGGATAAGCTTTGCAGGGGCATTACCAACATCAGTAAGCATCAGAGAAGAAGATCCTTTCAGAACATCATAGAGTTCTACCAAAGATTTATCCGATTTCTCCATTGCCTGCTTCAGCAAGGTATTTTTGACAACCATCAGTTTAATATTTTTCTTAACGCAGGCACGACGTAATTCTGTAGTGCGTTCAGAATTAAATTCTGATATATCTGCTATATAAAAAATATTATACTGGTTAATTGTATCAGTAAGGGAGTCGATAAGGTGTCTTTTATCTTCTTTTTTCATTGTTGATGTCCTTTAAATTTAACTGACAAACGACCAAACCTTACAGTGCAACTGACTTAGGCTCAACCTGTACTCCTGGGCTCATTGTACTTGAAACGTAAATACTCTTTACGTAAGTACCTTTTGATGCACTTGGCTTCAGTTTGATAACGGTCTGTATCATTTCCCTGATGTTTTGAACAAGCTGTTCGCTTTCGAAATTCACTTTTCCAACACCGGCATGAATGATACCAAATTTATCGACCTTAAAGTCAATTTTACCGGCTTTTACTTCTCTAACCGCACGTTCAATTTCCATGGTAACAGTACCCGCTTTAGGGTTTGGCATCAATCCGCGTGGACCGAGCACCCTACCCAGAGGGCCTACCTTTGGCATCACATTTGGTGTTGTAATAACAACATCAAAATCAGTCCAACCACCTTTAATTTTTTGAACATATTCATCGAGACCTACGAATTCGGCACCAGCGGCTTTTGCTTCTTCCTCCTTATCAGGATTACAAAGCACGAGCACACGGATTTCTTTACCGGTTCCGTGAGGCAATGTTACGATACCCCGAACCATCTGATTGGCTTTACGAGGATCCACACCGAGACGAATGTCCAAATCAACAGATGCGTTGAATTTGGTATATGTGATTTCTTTTATCAACTGAACAGCTTCGGCTAAAGAGTACATCTTGGTTTTATCAACTTTGGCAAGTGCCTCTTTTTTCTTCTTGGTCAATTTAGCCATTTCTGTTAATCTTAATGTATTTGTATATCTAACCTTTTTCGGTTAATCAATTTATGCGATAGGTTTTTCACCCTTAACTGTCAAACCCATGCTTCTTGCAGTACCAGCGATCATGCTCATAGCAGATTCTAAGCTAAAGCAATTAAGGTCGGTCATTTTGCTTTCAGCAATTTCTTTAACCTGATCCCATGTTACACTACCAACTTTTGTTCTATTTGGTTCCGCAGAACCTTTTTTAAGTTTGGCAGCTTCTAACAATTGTACAGCAGCAGGGGGCGTTTTGATGACAAAACTAAAGGACTTATCTTTGAAAACTGTAATGATCACAGGTAAAACCTTACCGGCCTGATCCTGAGTACGACCATTGAACTGTTTACAGAACTCCATAATATTCACACCTTTAGCACCCAATGCAGGTCCTACTGGTGGTGAAGGATTCGCAGCTCCGCCTTTAATCTGCAACTTGATTAAACCGCTTACTTCTTTTGCCATTTTATAAATTATTTAATCGATTTGTGAATCTCGAATGCCTTGGAACAATCGAAATATTACCTTCGTAACTGTCTAAGATTCCTTTGCTACCTGCATGAATCCAAGCTCAAGCGGGGTTTTTCTACCAAAAATTTTCACCATTACTTTCAGCTTTTTCTTTTCTTCATTAATTTCCTCGATAATACCGCTGAAACTATTGAATGGGCCGTCAATAACAGTGACAGTTTCGCCTATAATGAAAGGAATATTGATTTCCTCACCTTGATCGGCAAGTTCATCAACTTTCCCAAGGATTCGGTTTACTTCCGACTCCCTCATAGGTTCTGCTTCGCCTTTGGTACCCAGAAAGCCCAACACACCAGGAATATTCTTGATGATGTGGGGAATCTCTCCTGTAAGCACGGCTTCAACGAGTACATAACCCGGAAAATAATTCCGTTCCTTACTAATTTTCTTACCATTTCTAATTTGGTAAACTCTTTCAGTAGGGATTAGAACCTGTGCTATATAATCCTGAATTCCTAAGCGGCTAATTTCGCTATCAAGGTATTGTTTTACCTTTTTTTCGTTGCCGCTAATTGCTCGGACTACATACCACTTCTTCACTTGTTCGCTCATGCTTAATCGGATTTACAAAGGTGCTAAAGAAGTTTGAAACATCAGACTTCCTTTTAATTAACTAAAACAGTTTATAGAACTGCTTTAAGATGTTTTCAAAGGAAATATCCATCAGAAATACCACCAAGGCGATAATCAGGGAAGCAATGGATACCACAATAGCGCTACTTTGTAATTCGCTCCAGGTAGGCCATGACACTTTATTTGTCAATTCGTCATAACTTTCCTTAACGTAAGTAATAATACCACTTTTTGCCATGTGAATCTAATATTTTGCACGGGTGGTAGGACTCGAACCCACGACTCCTGGTTTTGGAGACCAGAGCTCTACCAACTGAGCTACACCCGTTTATATAGAACCGGAAAAGCGAACTTCTCCGGTTCCTTAAAAAAATTTATTATTCGATTACTTCTGTTACCTGACCGGCACCTACAGTACGGCCACCTTCACGAATCGCGAAACGAAGACCTTTATCCATAGCAACTTCGGCAATAAGTTCAACCCTAATAGTAAGGTTATCACCTGGCATTACCATATCAACGCCTTCTGGAAGGAAGATTTCGCCAGTTACGTCTGTGGTACGGAAGTAGAATTGTGGACGATACTTATCATGGAATGGAGTGTGACGGCCACCTTCTTCTTTTTTAAGAATATAAACCTCAGCTTTGAAGTTTTTATGTGGTTTCACAGCACCTGGCTTACAAATAACCATACCACGGCTGATCTCATTCTTATCGATACCACGGAGAAGTAGACCGGCATTATCACCAGCTTGACCGCGATCAAGGATTTTACGGAACATTTCAACACCAGTAACAACTGATTTGAGTTTTTCAGCACCCATACCGATAATGTCAACAGGGTCGCCAGTATTAATAACACCAGTTTCAATACGACCTGTAGCAACAGTACCACGACCAGTGATAGAGAAAACATCTTCAACAGGCATCAGGAATGGTTTGTCTTCATCGCGCTCTGGCAGTGGAATCCACTCGTCACAAGCAGCCATAAGTTCCATAACTTTCTGTACCCATTCTGGTTCTTCGTTCAATGCACCAAGTGCAGAACCCTGAATTACAGGAGTTTCGTCTCCATCAAATTCGTAGAAGCTAAGAAGCTCACGAATTTCCATTTCAACGAGTTCGAGTAACTCTTCATCGTCAACCATGTCACATTTGTTCATGAAAACAACGATACGAGGCACACCAACCTGACGAGCAAGCAGGATGTGTTCGCGAGTTTGGGGCATTGGCCCATCAGTAGCAGCTACAACGAGAATGGCACCGTCCATCTGAGCAGCACCAGTAACCATGTTCTTCACGTAGTCAGCGTGACCAGGACAGTCAACGTGTGCATAGTGACGATTTTCGGTTGCGTATTCTACGTGAGCAGTATTAATAGTAATACCTCTTTCTCTTTCTTCAGGAGCATTGTCGATTGAGTCAAATGATTTGAACTCAGCCAGACCAAATTTCTGAAGGTTCATGGTGATTGCGGCTGTCAATGTTGTTTTTCCGTGGTCAACATGACCAATTGTTCCAATATTAACGTGCGGTTTGGAACGCTCAAATTTTTCCTTTGCCATATCTCAAAAAACTGTTAATGTTAGGTGTTTAATAATTAACTAATCGAGCCAATGATGAGAATTGAACTCATGACCTCTTCCTTACCAAGGAAGCGCTCTACCCCTGAGCTACATTGGCTAAAAAGTTGAGCGGAAGACGGGACTCGAACCCGCCACCTACAGCTTGGAAGGCTGTCGCTCTACCGGATGAGCTACTTCCGCTTGTACTTTAAATTATTGCAATAAAATGTATGCAATGTATTGTGGGGAGAGGAGGATTCGAACCTCCGAAGGCTTCGCCAACAGATTTACAGTCTGCCCCATTTGACCGCTCTGGTATCTCCCCAAGTACATTCATCTTAAGAACTTTTCTTCCTGAGCCGATGGAGGGATTCGAACCCCCGGCCAGCTGATTACAAATCAGCTGCTCTGGCCAACTGAGCTACATCGGCTTTTAAAAAAATGCAGCCCCTTATCAAAAAGGACTGCAAAAGTAAGAACATCTATTGATATTCCAAATAATTTTTTAATATTTTTTCAATTCTTTGATTTTATTTGCTTTTTAAGCGGCCTTTAAATTTAATCAATTGTCTCCTTAATGCCTCTGCAGCAAGGTCTGTAGCCTCTTCAAATGATTTGCTTTGCTTTTTCGCATAAAGATCGCTTCCAGGAACCAAAACCCTGATTTCGGCAATTTTATTCTCTGGGCCTTCTGTATTATCGAGTTTTAAAGTTACATCGCTCCCTAAAATGCCGTCAAAATACTCGGTAAGTTTGGCGAGTTTCCCTTCAATAAACTCTTCTAACTTTTTGTCAGCTTTAAAATGAACTGAATTAATGTTGACTTTCATAAGCGTTTCTCCTCATATTTATGCCCGCGGATGGGCTTGTTTATAAACTGATTTCATCTTATCTATAGTATTGTGTGTGTAAATCTGAGTAGCAGCTAGGCTGGAATGCCCAAGAAGTTCTTTCACTGAATTGATATCGGCTCCGTTATTTAGCATATGTGTTGCAAAAGTATGCCTAAGCACATGTGGACTCTTTTGACTAATCGTTGTTACATTGCTAAGATAGGTATTAACAAGCTTATACACAAGCTTTGAATAAATTTTTTTTCCTCTTCCTGTTACAAACAAAAATCCTTCATCTTCTAGATTCATTTCATGCCTGAAAACCAAATATTCACGAAGCACAGTAGTCAAATGGTCGCCGATTGGAATAAAACGTTCCTTTGAGCGCTTTCCCATGACTCGGATAACCCTATTCTCAAAATCAACATCGTTAATCTTGAGGCCACTTAACTCTGAAGAACGCATACCGGTAGCATAAAATGTTTCCATAATGCAATAATCCCTGCTGCCTTCATAATTATCTGCATAAAATTGCCTATCAAATAAATCCTCAATCCCGCTTTCTTCGATGAAAACAGGCAGGCGCTCCGGCATACGCGGACTTTGAATATTAATCGCGGGGTTTTCCTCAATTTCGCCCAGCATCATCAGATATTTATAATAACTCTTGAGTGAGCTGATTTTTCGTTTGATACTTGATGCTCTTACACCATTATTATATAATGTAACGACCCATGAGCGAACCATCTCATATTGAGCATTCTTAGGTTGCTCAAGTTCAAAAGAGTCTTCGAGAAAATCCTTGAATTGATTTAAATCTGAACGGTAAGCGGAAAGAGTGTGCTCCGAATAGCGTTTTTCATGTGTAAGATAGTCTGAAAATCCCTTGAACATAAAGCAAGATTTATCACCTATAAAGATACAAACAATAACGCAGAAAAACACAATTTGTTAGATTATTCTTCAAAAAAAAGCAGGCAATGAAATACATTGCCTGCTTTTAATCGGGAATCATTATTCCGATTAAGCTTCTGCTTGGTTTCTAAGCTGCTGAACATAAACAGCTTTGATTTTTTGCTCTCGCTTAATTACAGAAGGCTTAGTATACTTCTGACGTGCACGCATTTCTTTTACGACTCCGGTTTTTTCAAACTTGCGCTTCAGTTTCTTGAGTGCGCGATCGATGTTTTCACCTTCTTTTACAGGAACAATAATCATTTTAATTACCTCGTTTCTATTGATTTAACAAAATATTAATTACGGGGGGCAAAGATACATAGCAAATAGCTCAAATCCAAATTATTTCTCGTTTTTATCTATCAGGCTTTTTAGGAGAAAACCCGTCATCCGCTTATATAAGTGATAGCTTGTATTCCTCCCTGTATAAATTCCATGATTACTATTTGGATAGAATTGCATTTCAAATTGCTTATCGGCATCAACTAATGCAGTCACCAGCTCCATTGAATTTTGATAGTGTACATTATCATCGGCTGTTCCATGTACAAGGAGATAATCTCCTTTAAGCTTCTCTACATGGTTGATTGGTGAATTGTCATCATAACCTCCTGGGTTTTCCTGGGGTGTACGCATATACCGCTCGGTATAGATATTGTCGTAATAACGCCAGTTTGTAACAGGAGCAACAGCAATACCTGCACTAAATACATCAGCACCCTTGGTCATGCAGAGGGTCGACATATACCCTCCATAGCTCCAGCCAAAAATCCCGATATGTTGCTCATCAACATAATTAAGCTTTGCAAGATATTCTGCAGCTGCAATTTGATCTTCAGTTTCATACTTGCCCAATTGCATATACGTCATTTTTTTAAAGGCCTCGCCACGGGAGCCGGTTCCCCGATTATCTACAGAAACAACAATCATCCCTTTTTGCGCAAGCATCTGATACCACATATTTCGCGAAGAAAACCTGTTTAATACCGTTTGTGATCCCGGGCCGCCATAAACATACATCAGCACGGGATATTTTTTTGTCGAATCAAAATCACTGGGTTTTATAATCCAAGCATTCAACATCAAGCTATCGGAGAGATGAACCTCAAAAAATTCCTGCTTTGAGATATTATAATATTTCATTCGCTCAGATAAAGCCCTATTATCCTCCAACACTCTGATGAGTTTACCATCTGCTTGATTGAGGCTAATAAAGGGCGGCGTATTTGCAGTAGAAAATTGATTTATAAAATACGTAAAAGTGGAATTAAAATCTGCTCTGTTTGTGCCTGTCTTTTTCGAAAGAAGCCTTTCCTTCCCTTTGAATGATACTGCACAGATCTCTCTGTTTATTGGAGAAGAGATCGCAGCCTGAAAATACACCATCTTTTTCTTTTCATTCACCCCATACATACTGGCAACATCATATTCGCCTGTAAGTTTTTTAATGAGGCTTCCATCCATTGAATAAAGGTAGATCTGATTAAAGCCATCCTTCTCGCTTGTCAGCAGGAAATATTTTCCATCATTGGTGAAATACAGGTCATCGTTTATTTCCACATAATACTTATTCGATTCTTGGTACAATGTATATGTGCTTCCATTTTCGGCATCAGCCAATAATATTTCTAATTTATTTTGCAGACGGTTTAAACGATAAATTGCGAGCTGATCGGACGATGAAGTCCATTTTATACGTGGAATATATTGGTCTGTTTCTTCGCCAACATCCGCCTTGATGGATGTCTTTTTACTCAGATCATAGATAAAAACATCGACAAGTGAATTTTGCTCTCCCGCTTTAGGATATTTATATTTGTATTGATGAGGGTAAAGGTCTCCGTATTCTGCAAACTGAAACTCTTTCACATCACTCTCATCGAAACGGTAATAGGCAATTTTATTCCCATCCGGCGACCAAAAAAATGCCCGTGTAAAGGCAAATTCTTCTTCATACACCCAATCTGTTGTACCATATATAATGTGTCGATCCTCACCATCAAAAGTAATTTGAGTTTCGGTTCCATCTGCAATATCCTTAATAAACAAATTATTTGCCCTGATAAAAGCAACTTTATCGTTATTCGGGCTAAATGCAGCCAATCGTTGTTTTCCGTTTTCTGATAAGGGCATCAGTTTTTTCTGCCTGATGTCCCATAAATAATAAAAGGAACGAGAAGAATGCCTGTAGATGCTTTCGGTCTGAGTTGGAATTAATAGCATTTGCTCGTTAGGACTAAAAGCATAGGAGCGAAAACGGATATTTTTCTCTTCTCCTTCAGGGATCATATCACTCATGGCAGCAATAACGCCAAGCTTTTCACCTGTTTTATAGCTGAACTTAAAGAGGGTGTCGTTCTGAATGCGGCTGTATGATTCCCCATCGTTCAAGGATTTAACACCATATACGCCGGAAGGATAGAATACCGGTTTTTTAAAAATATCCGCAAGTTCAATATTCTTTTTTGATTGAGCTACCAAACCATGCACGGAAAGCATGCAAGCGAATAAAACCAAAAGGATTTTAGATTGCTGAAGCATAATAATCTTTTAAATGTATTGATTCTTTTAAAATTCCGCGTAAATTTACACTTAATTCTGAAATCAGAAAAACAAGCCATTTGGATTCATATCAACGGGAAAAATAAAATACACTGTTAATCTTAATAAACATAACACTAATGAGGCAGCAGTAATTAATATAATTTTTAATAAGAACAGATATGAAAAACAGTATTCTCTTCGTCGCATTACTATTCGTTTTTGGCCATGTAAGCGCTCAGGAAATTCCAAATTCAGGATTTGAAGAATGGGAATCTATTTCCAATTACGAAGAACCTATAGCCTGGAACACTGCAAATCAATATAGCTCTGCATTGGGTAGTTCGATGGTTTTCGCTGATAATGAAGACCCTTATGAAGGAAATTTCAGCATCCTTCTGGAAAGCAAAAACCTGATTATTGCCACAGTTCCTGCTTATGCCAGCTTAGGAATAATTGATATTAACCTCTTTACGTTGGATTACACCATTGAAGGAGGAGTTCCATTTAACACCAGGCCTGCGCATTTCCATGGATATTTTAAGTATCAGCCCCAAGGAAACGATAGTTGTTTGATTCTCGCAGCTTTGTTCAAAAATTCGAATGGTCAGCGTGATACTATTGGCGGCGCCTATTTTAGCACTCATGAAACAATCAACGAATGGACTGCATTTAGTGTGGATCTTCTTTATTTTTCGGATGAAACTCCCGACTCTCTAAATATTTTCCTGCTATCGTCTGCCTCAGAAAATCCTGCTGCAGGCACAAAACTTTATATCGACAATCTCACATTTGAGGGTTCTGCAGCCATAGATGAAAATGAATCAATAAACTTATACGCATATTATCAGGCAAATGCATCTGATGTAATCATTAGAAACAAATCGCAAAAGCTGCAAAAGGGGATTGCTTCGCTCTATACGATCAACGGGCAACTACTAAGGCAGCAGGAGCTTACAGGTGAAGAAAGCCGGATCCATTGCAATAATCTTAAAAATGGCATTTATATTTTAAAAGTAACTGTTAAGGAGCAAAGCATCACCTATAAAATCCCAATATACAAATAATGGAAATCAACGAAAATTTAGAACGGGCAGCAGAAATACTCTTAAAGTCGAAGCACACAACGGCTTTTACTGGAGCCGGCATTTCTGTCGAAAGTGGTATTCCACCCTTTCGGGGAGATGATGGTTTATGGGCAAAATACGATCCGATTATTCTTGATCTTGACTATTTTATGAAAAACCCTGAAGATTCATGGAAGGTAATCAAAGAACTTTTCTACGATTTCTTTGATCGAGCCATGCCCAATAAAGCACACCTTATTTTGGCACAAATGGAAAAACAAGGCATGCTTCAGGAAATTATTACACAGAATATCGACAGCCTCCACCAGAAAGCAGGCAGCCAAAATGTTTATGAATTTCATGGCACCTCTGCCCGACTAATCTGCACAAGCTGCAATCAATATATTAATGCGGATAAAAAAATCCTGAAAAAAATACCCCCCTATTGCACATGCGGAGGACTATTAAAACCCGATTTTGTATTTTTCAGCGAAGCCATTCCTGCCATAGCTTATGAAGCCAGCAGTAAGGCAGCAAAAAATGCAGAGGCTTTTTTAATCATTGGAACAACAGGGGAAATTATTCCTGCAAGCTATATCCCGTTGGAAGCAAAACAAAATGGCGCAAAAATCATTGAAATCAATACGGAAGCCTCGCAGTTTACGAAAGGGGGAATAACCGATGTTTTTCTGAAAGGGAAAGCCACGACAATAATGGCTCGATTAGCGCAGTTACTTAATATTCACTCATAAAAAAAAGCCGGCAAAACCGGCTTTTTTTTATGAGTGAATCCCCAATTTAACCATTCATTGAAATCAGGAACTCTTCATTATCCTTTGTATTTGTAATCCTGCTTTTAAGGAATTCCATTGCTTCCACAGGAGTCATATCTGATAAGTGGTTGCGCAATATCCACAGTCTTTGTAGCACATCCTTTTCGAAAAGCAGATCATCACGGCGTGTACTTGAGGCAGTAATATCAATCGCAGGATAAATCCTTTTATTGGATAATTTCCGATCGAGTTGCAACTCCATATTACCGGTTCCTTTAAATTCCTCAAAAATTACTTCATCCATTTTCGAACCTGTATCAATCAGAGCCGTAGCGAGAATAGTTAAGGATCCACCCCCTTCAATCAGGCGTGCTGCACCGAAGAAGCGTTTTGGTTTATGCAAAGCATTTGCTTCGACGCCGCCTGAGAGCACTTTACCGGAAGCCGGGCTAACAGTATTATAGGCTCTGGCCAAACGGGTGATAGAGTCAAGTAAAATCACAACATCATGACCGCATTCGGTAAGTCTTTTTGCTTTTTCGAGTACGATATTAGCCACTTTAACATGGCGTTCGGCTGGCTCATCAAAAGTAGAGGAAACGACCTCAGCTTTAACGCTGCGTTTCATATCTGTTACTTCTTCGGGGCGCTCATCAATAAGCAAAACAATCAAATAAACTTCCGGATGGTTATAAGCAATTGCATTGGCAATTTCTTTCAACAACATTGTTTTACCGGTTTTTGGCTGAGCCACAATTAACCCCCTTTGGCCTTTTCCAATTGGGGTGAATAAATCCACAACCCTACTGGACATTGTTGCTTTAGGATGATCAGTCAGTTTAAATTTTTGTTCCGGGAAAAGCGGCGTTAAAAAGTCAAAAGGCACACGATCGCGAACAATTTCCGGTTTCAGGCCATTAATAAGGTCCACTTTAATTAGCGGAAAGTACTTTTCACCTTCTTTGGGTGGGCGAACCTGACCACGAATTGTATCACCGGTTTTAAGGCCAAATAATTTGATTTGTGTTTGGCTCACATAGATATCATCTGGAGAATTCAGATAATTATAATCTGAAGACCTTAAAAAACCATATCCATCCTGCATTACTTCAATAACACCTTCGCTAACAACAACGCCATTAAAATCGACACGATTTTCCTCACGGCGTTGATTATCATTAGATCTTTGATCCTGTGATCTTTGTGGGCGAGAGTATCTATCATTATTGTCCCTATTGTCTCGTTCTCTATAATCTCGTTCACGAGGCTCTCTGGCATCTCGTTCTCTAGGGGCATTATATTGTTGATTTCTTGGGCGTTCAGCTGGGCGCTCTGGAGCACGTTCCCTAGGAGCTGCTTTTGCAACAGCTTCCGGTTGAACAGCTTTTACTTTTTCACTATCTATTTTCTTTACCTGCTCAGTGTCATCAATGTTCTCAACTTTCAACTCACGAATATCATCAGTAGGTTTTAAACTTGAAGATGCTTCAGGAACCGGAGGTGTAGTAATTCGCCTACGCCTTGGTCTATTTTGACGAGCAGCCTTTGGTGGATTTGCTGTTTTTTCCTGTTGTTCTCCAACAGCTTCTCCTTCTGCCTTTACTTTATTGTCTTCTTCAGGTTTTTCCTGCGCTTCCTGAGGGGGAGCGGAGACTTTTTTATTTGATGTTGCAGTACTATTATTTTCCCTGACTGCTTTTTTTTCAGCAGGTTTTTTGCTTTCGGGGGCTTTTACTTTTGAAGGTGTTTTGGCTTGCTCGTCGAGAATCATATAAACGAGGTCTTGTTTTTTCAAGCCGTCAGACACATGAATACCCATTTGTTTGGCTATTTCTTGTAATTCAGCCAATAACTTACGGCTCAGTTGCGTGATGTCATACATGAATGGTAATTTTCAAATAAAAATAAGGATAATAAAAAAATGATTTGATAAAAATCTTGAAATCTGATATCTAAAGGATTTGCTAGAATTGAATTCAAAGGAAACAACAACGAAGTATTCTGTCCAAATATTTGGTTTCCTGCCGCAAAAATAAAAAAAAAATTGAATCTTCCGAAATTATCCTTGTTTTTTTCACAATCAAAAGGTTCTCATGGAATTATACTAATCTTTGTTTTTTTTCATCTTTATTCTTGATATTTCTATATTTGCAAAAAATTTAACACCAATGATTCAACGCATACAAACGCTTTATCTTTTTATTGGCGCAATTGCAGCCGGACTTACTTTCGCCTTTCCATTGGCCAATTTCATGAACGAACTCAATCTTTTTGACCTATATATATATGGTATTGATGATTCCACAAAAATGGGCGGAATTGAAATCAATATTGGATTAATTTCAGGTCTTATTGCTATCGGGGCGATCATCCCTTTATTGAGCTTTATCAGTATTTTTCTCTTTAAAAACAGGAAAACGCAAGCCAATCTGGTGCGTATCGTCTTCTTCATCAATATTGTACTGATTATCTTTCTGTTCCTGTTTGTTGATTTTGTGAAGAAAAATACTAATGCAGATGTGAGCTACCAACTTGCTATTATATTTCCATTGATTAGTATGATTCTTTTTCTTCTTGCAAGAAGGAGCATTATCAAGGATGAAAAATTAATACGCTCTGCGAATCGCCTTAGGTAATTCCTATTATTGCTTATTTTTCATCAGCAGAAATTACATCAATTACTTGATTTACATCTGCATTGGGGACACTAATCGACAGGTGATAATGTTTGATTTTTAAGTCATTATTATTAATTTCTAAAACACCCGAGCCTCTACACTCGCCCATCCAAGTGTCTAATTTTTCATCAAACCAAATATAATTCGAATCGGAAGACCAATAAATATTTCGATCAAATGGTTTAAATGCCCATGCTGTATCCCGTTCAAAATATTTTTGGGACCATTGCTGAAATTCTTCCTTTGTCCATAACTCATCCGGATCCGTACCAATATATATAGCATCAGGGGCCAGACTACCAAAAAACAATTCGCCATCAGCGATAGCAGCTGCCTGATGCCAATTATCCATAAAGCTATTTACTTTTCCGTTTCCTATCGTTGTTGAGGCAGGGATTCCACTAATTCTGGTGTCGGAAATACCGAGAATCTTCCAATCCTTGTCCTCATAAACAAATTGAAAGTAATTCACTCCATAATGATGCAATATACCATTATAGTAGAAAAGATAAGGCACCCTGGATCTTGCCATCAGCCCATCCACATCAGTTTGCATGCTTAAAGCCTGCTCACGCCAAGAACCAGGAGCCGCTTTTGCAAGCGAAGCTAGAAAATCTTCGGTTTTATCGGAATCAATCTGTATCGACACATCAGTCTCTATCATACTCCTTAGGAATGCAGAAGAAGAAAAAAGCTCAGATGCAGCAGCAGAATCTGATCGTTCCATTGCAGCATATAATAATTCAATTTTTTCTTCCACGAGATCTACCTCCGATTGAGCGCGAAGCTCGCTAATAAGGCCGCACAGAGCCAAAAAAAGAATAAAAAAATTTTTCATCATAACACTTTAAAAATTAATTATTTGCAATGATAAGGGAATATTATTGAAAAAAAATCCTCTTTTTTTATGAAAAATATTTTGGTGGTTTCAAAAATAGTTCTACTTTTGCACTCCGTTTGACACGAAAACGATCTTAAAAATCACGGTCTGGTAGTTCAGTTTGGTTAGAATACATGCCTGTCACGCATGGGGTCGCGGGTTCGAGTCCCGTCCAGACCGCCCCAAAAAAGCCTGTCTTTTTCAAGACGGGCTTTTTCATTTTAGAATTTTATAACTTTTCCCATTTCATCGAATCAATCATCAATGCAAGCTGAATGTTATTTCCAACTTCAGTCAAGAAGACCACATGATTTAAGCTGTATAAAGCCGTTTCCTCCCCAAAAGGATCACAAAACAACAGAACCTCAAAAGAGCTCTACACACTCCATAAACTACCAATAAAGCAGAACTGCCAACAGGCAGCTTTGCAGCGAAACGCAAAAAGATCAAATCTTCATTCAAAAAGCAAAATTCAAGACATCACAAAGTTTTTGGACAAATTTTGTCTAACTTTTGGGAATTGGTATTCACTATCCTCAAACAGCCGAATAAAAAATCAGCCTGCAGAAGCCACAAACAAAAAATGATGGATTTAAGAAGGAAACAAGAATTATAAAAAAACGGATGGATTCCCGCCATCTAGGCGGTACTTAAGAAAGAAAAAGCCCTGTTGGAGCCACCAACAGGGCCTTAGCCTTCTACACAGGTATGTTGCCTGATTAAACTTACAATATTATAGTAAGAACGTTATATAAGTCTCCTCGGGTACCATGCCTGGTAAATTACCAAATGGTTTCTTTCCCTTTATTCACTTGTATAAACGCTCATCATCAAAATAGTTGTCTGAAAAATAAAAATATTTTTAAAAAATTGATTATTCATAATCATATTCACTGATATACAGCCCTTTAAAAAATGAAAAAAATGAAAAAACATTATTATTCTTTGCAAAAACACTAGTACATAACACCATTTTAGTCTGCCCTAAGCAGATAAACGAAAGCTGACAAGGAGGAAGGCGAATAAATGAGAAGACAGAAGGCATTCAATGAATTTTTAAAATAAAAGACATCGCCACCTTGGAAAACCACCCTAAAGAAACAAATTAATTTAAGCGGATAAAATTGTAGATAATGTAGCCTTTTTGTCCTTCAGGGGCTGAAGGATCGGGGGTAAAAGTAGATTTTGAAGCGGCTTCAGACGCCAATTTCCAAAGGTTTTGATCGGTAACAGTGGTACCAATTTCCGTATCCGGTATCTTTTTCCCTGCTGTTGCCCGCGTAACAATCCCCTGTTGATTTACAATAACCTCAACAACCACCCTACCTTGTTCTTTCGATTTATAAGGAGGCTCTTTAAGGTAAACACTTCCCCTGCCACCAAGATAGAAAGAAACTCCATTTCCTTTGCCCCCCAATCCATCTTCTTTATCCGAATCGATACTGCCCTCAGGTTTTCCTTTATCTCCAGCCATTGTTCCATTGGCACCGGAGCCGTTCTTTTCATCATTCTTTTTCCCCTGATAAAGTGCAGCAGGATTCACAACGGGCTCTTTGGGAACATCCACAACCTCTTCTACGATTTCTTGTGAAATGAGAGCTGTATCCACCTGATTTTCTTCAGGTGTTTCCACTTCAGGTTCGGGATCAGGAATTTTCTTCACGACTTCCTCTTCAACAGCTTCTTTTGGTTTCTCTGCATTTAGATCCGGTGCTTCTTCGGTGTTTTGTTCCACAATTTCTTCTTCCTGAACCGGTTTTGGTAATGGTTTTGGTTCAATCTTTTTCATCGGGGGCACAGGCTTTTCTGTGGATATTTTTACTGAACTACCTCCGGCCAAAGGATCACCGAGGCGCACTTCTACCCCTTCCTCTCCGGGCAATGGTAATGGTGTTGAAAAGCCAAAATAAAACATTAACATCAAAATTAATGCATGCACAATTATGGTACCAACAACAGCTCTATTTTTATCCCGGTTTAAAGACATATACTACTTCTTGGGTTTGGTTGCAAGGATTACTTTATGTTTGGTATTTAGCTTATCATTGATGCCATTCACGACATCAATAACACTAACAATATACTGAACAGGCACCGTTTTATCAGCACGCAGCACGACAGAACCATCAATCTGTCCGGCGAGCTGACTGGAAATTCCCTCTTTCAATAAGCTTTCATTCACAACAATAGGATTGCCTGTATTATCAATATCCATAAGATACTTATAAGAGGAATTGATATAGACAGTAACAGTACGTTTTGCCATTGTTTTACTATTACTTGAAGGCAATAATAATTTAATCGCGTTCGGACTGATGAGCGTTGATGTGATCATAAAAAAGATGAGCAGCAAAAACACCAGGTCAGACATGGACGTGACATTAAAGCTGAGTTGTCTTTTATTTCTAGGACGTATGGCCATATCTAATTATATTTAGGATGCCGGTTCATTCAGGAGATCCATAAATTCTGTTGCCCTTGCTTCGAGCAGAAATACCATTTTTTCAATTTTAGAAACGAGGATATTATGGCAAACATAGGCCATAATACCAACGATAAGACCGGCAACAGTAGTGACCATTGCTTCATAAATACCGCTCGACAGCACAATAATATCGACATTATTTCCTGCGACAGACATATCGTAAAAAGCCTGGATCATGCCAAGCACCGTGCCAAGAAAACCAAGCATCGGGGCAGCTCCCGCAACAGTAGCCAGCCCAGCAATATTTTTTTCAAGCTTTGCAACTTCCAGCTTTCCAACGTTTTCTATAGAAGCTTGTATATCTGCCAAAGGTTTTCCAAGCCGTACAAGGCCTTTTTCAATCATCCGGGCAATTGGACTATTTTTGCTTTTACATAAAGCAAGGGCTGCATCAATTTGTCCTCCATGGATAAAATCGCGGATATTATTCATAAAATTTTTATCCTCACTCGAAGCGCGAACGATCACAAAAAAACGCTCAACGAAAACATAAACAGCAATTACAGACAATACTGCCAGAACGAGCATAATCCAGCCACCTTTTAGGGCCAGATCAAACATTGATAAAGAAATTTCCCCGGCAGATCCATTAGCAAGTGTATCAGCACCAATGGCTTCAGCTCCATTTATTTGTAGAAACAGCATAATAATATTTTTTTGCTAAGTTAGTGATTAAGCCTGCTGCCGGAAATTGCCAAAAAAGCATTTTGTTAACACAGCATTGTTAATATAACTCAAATGCGAACAAATTATTTTTCAAATTATTTTTGTTTTGCTGCCGCAAACTGATCTATATCAGTTTTGAAATTGATAAAGCTCAGTATCCACTGAAAGATCGATGTGGACAAATGAATCCAATTTTTACAAAATACTCATTAGCAGAATATTAACTAGTATATTGAAAATGTTCCGGACAAAAAAAGGAACAAAGCGACAAAAAACCAGACCTGAGAAATAAAAGGTTTCATACATTTGCCCCTTAAATTTTAATTAAATCTAAAACCTGATCACATGTTTATTTTAATGGTTATTTTGTTTGTGCTTGGCTATACGGCTATTGCACTGGAGCATCCCTTAAAAATTGATAAGGCTGCTTCTGCCCTGATTTTGGGAATGATTCTTTGGGTTGTATATGTTTTAGGGAGTTCCGACATCCTCAGCATGGTTAATGAAACCGGAGAATATGTAAGTCGCGCATGGGCACATTATGTGCATGCCGAGCATCTTCAAAACCCAAGCCATCAGGATATGATTGGCTTTATTACTCATCATGAAGTATTGCATCACCTCTCAGAAATTGCTACAATCTTATTCTTCTTACTTGGCGCAATGACTATTGTTGAAACTGTTGATCAACATCAAGGTTTTAAACTAATTACAGATCGCATTAAAACAACCAATAAGGTAAAACTTCTTTGGATATTAAGCATACTCACCTTTTTTATGTCGGCAGCACTCGACAACCTTACTACAACAATTGTGATGGTTGCACTGCTCAGAAAACTAATTTCCGACAAACAAACCCGATGGTTCTTTGCCAGTATGGTTATCTTGGCAGCAAATGCCGGAGGAGCATGGTCTCCAATTGGCGATGTAACAACCATTATGTTATGGATTGGTGGGCAAGTAACCACATTAAACATTATTACAATGGTTATTCTCCCCAGCCTTGTAACAATGATTGTTCCTCTTATTCTGCTCTCGTTTACAATGAAGGGAAACGTTGAACGCCCAAAAATAGATGCTTCGGCAAATCAAGACCTTACAACTCCTTTTGAGCAAAGGTTGCTGCTGATTATGGGTGTTGCCGGACTCTTGTTTGTTCCGGTTTTTAAAACCATTACGCACTTACCCCCTTATATGGGCATGTTGCTTTCATTGGGTGTGATTTGGGTTACTACCGAACTGCTGCACAGTAAAAAATCACACGAAAACAAACACAAATTGGTGATACACGGTGTTTTGAAAAAAGTTGATGTACCTACTGTTTTCTTCTTTCTGGGCATATTAACAGCTGTTGCCAGTTTACAATCTGCCGGTCATCTTTCGATCTTATCAGAATGGCTTGATAAAAATTTAGGAAATATTTACACGATTAACCTAATTATCGGTGTTTTATCATCTGTGGTCGATAATGTTCCTTTGGTTGCCGGTGCAATGGGAATGTACGATATTTATACACCAGAAATGCTTGCTGCTTCCACAAACCCCGAATACTTCCAATATTTTGTACAGGATGGCCCATTCTGGGAATTTCTAGCATACTGTGCCGGTACAGGCGGAAGTATTCTTATTATTGGATCTGCTGCCGGTGTTGCAGCAATGGGTATGGAAAAAATTGATTTTATATGGTACCTGAAAAGAATCAGTCTGCTGGCACTTTTAGGATACCTTGCCGGAGCTGCAACTTATTATTTGCAGTATACGATGTTTCATTAATCTTTAAAAAAAGGCCGGCTTCAAATCCGGCCTTTTTTATTACTATTCTGAATACATCCAGAATTAAAGATTAAGTTTATGTGAAGTTTCGTTTGACGGCACAGGATTTGTTAGGCCCAAAAAATGATCTTTATTGCTGATTGACAAACAAGCAGGAAGCCACGATGATAATTCATATGATAAATATCCAAATATCGGGTGGTATTTAAAATTTTTTTTCATTACATTTGCTGGTGATTTTAAATTATTATTAACCAAATTTTAGATGCAATGAAAAAATCTACTCTCAGAATTAGTTTAATGTTCATGTTTATGGCATTGGGCACAATAGTGATGGCGCAAAACATCATCACTTTGGAGCCTGCAAATGCAACAGTAACAGACGAAATTACCATCACTCTTGATGCAAAATTATCTTGTCCCGACAGTGCTTTATTTGCTGCCGATTCAGTTATGATGCACTCAGGTTTAACTGTTGATGGTGCTGCTTGGTCGAATGTTGTTGAATTTAATGGCGTAGGTGCTGACGGAATGCGCCCAAAATTGACCAATAATGGTGATTCAACATGGTCAATTACATTTGTACCTGCTAATTTTTATGGCGTAACTGAAAACGTTACAGCCATAAACTGCGTATTTAACGGAGGCGACTGGGCTGCAGGAGAAGGAAAAGACTTTACCGAAGAAGGTGAATGTACAGACTTTACCCTGGCTCTTGGAACTACCGGAATCACAAATCCTGATGCCGGTGCTTTCAGAATCTATCCAAACCCTGTTGATAACCAACTCAATGTTGAAAACATCAATGGCGTTACTAAAATTGAAATTTTCAATGTTATTGGCGAAAAAGTTATGAGCTTTGAAAACATCAATGGTTCAAAAGCTATTATCACAACGAATAGCCTAAACAGTGGTATTTATTTGATGAATATTCATCTGAACAATACTGTTCAAACAACAAAATTTGTGAAAAAATAATTATTTTTCACTCTTGGAAGAGAGGTTATCCCTAGGGAAACCTCTCTTTTTTGTATACGCTTATCCGGTTGCGGGAATACTCTTCCCCACAAAACAAACATCTCTTATAAACGTTAAATATCAGAGAGATACAACACAACACCTGATTTTGCGTTATATTTAAGCCAATATTGTTCATCAGGGATCAAATTACCATAATTATGCGCTTAAATTAGCTTTTAAGTGGAAGTTGAAAAAAAATGGAGATAAAAATTAATTCACTAATCGCATGAAAAATAACCGACTATTCGCTGTTCTCAGCAGCATTTTTTTACTTACAATCAGCCTATTAAGCTTTGGCCAGGTCGTTAATACAGTTCCCGATTTCCCTATCGCCACAGGCAGCGTTGATATCATATTTAATGCTTCTGAAGGCAATGCTGGCCTTCAAGGATTTGCAGGAGAAGTATATGCCCATACCGGGGTCATTACAAATCTTTCCTCATCCACATCAGATTGGAAATATGTAAAAACCGGTTGGGGAGAGAACACCCCCGAAACGAAACTCACCAGCATTGGAACAGATTTATGGGAACTCGAAATTGGCCCATCCATTCGTGAGTATTATGGCGTCCCGGATAACGAGGAAATCTTAAAATTAGCCTTTGTCTTCCGTTCCGGCGAAGAAGTGAATGGAGCTTGGGTTGAAGGGAAGGATGAGGGCAATGCTGATATTTTTGTAGATGTATACAGCTCAGGATTAAGCATTAATATTATTGAGCCCGAGCTTGATGAAATTATGGTCCAGCAAAATGACATTGTTCCAATTTACGCTGCAAGCCCTACTGCGGAACAGATGAAAGTGATTATTGATGGGGAAGAATTATATTCAACTGATGGAAATACTCTTTCCTATGATTTTACTGTTCCAGAAACAAGTGCTTTTTGGACAGATAAATACGCTATAATTGAAGCCATCAAAGGAACAGAAAGCGTAAGGGATTCTTTTATTTATATGGTTCTTCCTGCACCAGAAGTAGTGGATTTACCCCAAGGATTGAAAAATGGCATTAATTATCACGCAGACGATCCCGGCAAGGTAAGCCTAGTGTTATTGGCTCCTCATAAAGAGCGCGTTTTCGTTCTTGGCGATTTTAACAATTGGACCATCAATGAAGATTACTATATGAATATTACACCGGATGGCGAACAATTTTGGATTGAAATCGATGGGCTTACAGCAGGGAAAGAATATATTTTTCAATATCAGATTGATGATGACCTAAGAATTGCAGATCCTTTTGCTGATAAAATAAGTGATCCTTGGAACGATAAATACATCTCAAATACGACCTATCCCAATCTAATTGATTACCCAACAGGAAAAACGGAATATATTGCTTCTGTCCTGCAAACAGCGCAGGAAGATTATATTTGGGAAATTGAAAATTTTGAGGTTTCCAATCAAGATCGTATGGTTATTTATGAACTATTGATCCGAGATTTCACCAAACAGCATTCTTATAATTCACTTATTGATACCTTAGGATATCTAGAGCGATTGGGCGTTAATGTAATTGAACTAATGCCTATCAACGAATTTGAAGGAAATGAAAGCTGGGGATATAACCCTTCTTTCTATTTTGCTCCGGATAAATATTATGGGCCAAAAAATACTTTAAAACAATTTATTGATGAATGTCATAAGCGTGGCATCGCCGTTGTTATTGATATGGTCCTGAACCATGCATACGGACAATGCCCATTGGTACGCATGTATTGGAACAGTGCGGCAAATCAGCCTGCTGCAGACAATCCATGGTTTAATGAAGAATCCCCCAACCCTGATTATTCTTGGGGCAGCGATTTCGATCATGAATCGCCATACACACAAGCATTTGTTGATAGCGTAAACCATTATTGGATTTCGGAATATAAAGTAGATGGCTATCGTTTTGATTTTACAAAAGGCTTCACAAATACACCCGGTCCCGGGCATAGCTATGACGCAGCTCGTATTGAGATCCTGAAAAGAATGACAACAAAAATCCATGAATTCAAACCCGATGCTTTGGTTATTTTGGAGCATCTTGCTGATAATTCGGAAGAAAAAATCCTTTCCAACAATGGTATGCTTTTATGGGGCAACCTGAATCATAATTATGCTGAAGCTTCGATGTCATGGTTGGCTGAATCAAATTTTGATTGGATTTCGTACCAAAAAAGGGGCTGGGACAACCCGGCTGTTGTTGGCTATATGGAAAGTCATGATGAAGAACGCATCATGTATAAAGACATCACTTATGGAAACGAAAACGGCTCATACAATATTCAGGACACAAGCATTGCTTTGACACGTCAAGAACTAACGGCCAATTTCTTTTTAACAATACCAGGGCCAAAAATGATCTGGCAATTCGGAGAATTAGGCTATGATTATTCCATTGAATTTAATGGCCGAGTTGGCAATAAACCTATTCGTTGGGATTATTATAATGACTATAGAAGGCAATATCTCTACCGCGTTTATTCTGCATTAATTGGCCTTCGAAATAAATATCCGGTTTTTGGCACAAGTGATTATCAGTTATCGCTGAGTGGTGCCATTAAGAAAATACATCTTTATAGTGATGATCTGGATGTTGTTGTTGTTGGGAATTTTGATATTGAGAGTGCAAGTGCCCAGCCCATTTTCCCGAATACAGGCGACTGGTTTGAGTTTTTCACAGGTCAAACGATTAATGTTACGGATGAAAACATGAGCATCGACCTAAAAGCAGGCGAATATCGCCTTTATTTCAGCAATGTGGTTGAGCGTCCGGAATGGTTAAATACAGCCATCGATGATTTTACGGAATCGAATAATGGGCTTTTTGCTCTTGCTTACCCATCTCCGGCAAGCAATCAGTTAACCTTCAGTTTTGGAATGCCAACAGAAGCCCATGCCAGCATTAAAATCTACAATATGCAAGGCCAGCTTGTTGATGTTGTTTTTGATCAAACACTCTCTACCGGCACATATACATATGAGTGGGATATTCCAGCGGAAAAGTTCACTTCGGGTCAATACATTTATATCTTAGAAACCGATAAAAACCGATTCAGTGGAAAGCTGATCATACAATAGTCTTAACAAAAACCAATAAAAAACCGCAGCGCCTCAGGCACTGCGGTTTTTTTTTATGAAATAAGAAATATTTTTATAAAGGTCAGTAGGTAAGCGCATATCAAGATGACCTGTTATTGAAAATGATTACAAATTTTAATAATCTGATATTAAGTTAATTATATGGATTAGATTTCTCCATCCAGCTCTTCGCTTCGCGATGAGCTTTCTGTCGAAATGACCTTTTGGTGTTTTCTAATGGCAAAGGCGGCGCACTTCGGCTCCGCTCAGTGACCGTAAGCTGCCTTTGCCTAAATAACTGGTTAAAAGCCATTTCGACGACCAACGGGAGGAGAAATCTATTCATAAACGAGTGTCAATAAACTATGTATTTACCTGCTGACCTCTATATTTTTATTCCTGAATCAATGATTTAACCTTTAGAATTGCTGCTTCAATTCCTGAAGCATCTTTTCCTCCAGCAGAGGCAAAGTGTGCTTGACCGCCACCTCCTCCTTTAATTTCGCGAGCAGCTTCACGGATGAGCTTTCCTGCATTTAGGCCTCGCTCCTCTGCAATTCGCTCCGATACCATAATTGTAAGTCCGGCTTTTTCATTGGCTTCATAAGCAAGCACCAGCACAAAGTCATCGACAACAGCCTTTATCGCAAAAGCAAGGTCTTTGGCAGCCTGAGCATCGCCCTCAATTTTCCTTCCTATAAATTTGATCCCATTCAGGATTTCAGCACTATTAATTAATTGGTCTTTCGCACCTAATGCTTTTTCACGGTTGAGCTTATCAACTTCTTTCTGGAGTTGTACATTCTGCTGAACCATCTGTTTTACAGCCTTTAAAATATCCTTTTGATTCTTAAAAACCGCTTTTATATCATGAACCAAATCAATATGTTCATCGGCGAAAGCCTCTGCTTTATCGGCAGTACAGGCTTCAATCCTACGGATACCGGCTGCAATGGCACCTTCACTAAGAATACGGAACGAACCAATTTGCCCACTTGCCTGCACATGGGTCCCTCCGCAGAGCTCTACAGAGAATTCCGGATTGAATGTAATTACACGAACATGATCGCCATACTTCTCGCCAAATAAAGCGGTAGCACCCATGGCAATTGCCTCATCCATCGCAACATCCCTTTTTTCATCCAAAACAATATTTTCCCGAATGCGGGCATTTACGATCTGCTCGACCTGCCTTATTTCTTCCTGGCTCATTTTAGAGAAATGCGAAAAATCAAAACGCAGATACTCTTCATTAACCAAAGAACCTTTTTGTTCGACATGATCTCCCAGAACCTGCTTTAATGCGGCATGCATCAAATGAGTTGCAGAGTGATTATTGGTTGTAAGCAGGCGCTTTCTCTCATCAACGAGAATCGTAATTTCCTTTGCAGGGTCTTTGGGCAATTCAGGCACAATATGCACGATAAGGTTGTTTTCTTTCAAGGTATCTTCGATTGCAATACTCTGTTCGCCCGAATAGATTGTAGCCCGATCGCCAACCTGTCCACCCGATTCTGCATAACAAGGTGTTCGATCGAAAACCAATTGATAATGAACATTTTTCGCGCTAACTACTTTTCGATAACGTAGAATACGAACATTCTTTTCGATAAGGGATTCATAGCCGCAGAAAACGCTTTCATCAGTAGGCTGACCATGAACAATAACCCAATCATCAAGATTTTTTGCAGCAGCTTGCCTAGAACGCGATTTTTGTGCTTCCAAATGCTTTTCGAAGCCTTGCATATCAATAGACCAACCATTTTCTGAAGCCATTAGTGCAGTCAGGTCGATTGGGAAACCGAATGTATCATAAAGTTCAAAAGCGAATTCCCCTTTTATAATTTTTTCCTGGGAATTATGAGCATCAAGGTATGCCTCATACTTTTGGATACCGGAATGCAATGTGCGAAGGAAAGATGCTTCTTCTTCTCGTATCACTTTTTGAATAAGTTCGCTCTGATCGTTCAGGTTGGTATAAAAATCGCCCATTTGTTTCACGAGCACAGCAACCAAAGAATGCACCAATGGCTCATCTGTATTTAGATAAGTATAGGCATAGCGCACAGCCCTGCGAAGTATCCTGCGAATCACATAACCCGCTTTATTATTGGAAGGCAATTGACCATCTGCGATAGCAAAAGCTACAGCCCTGAGGTGGTCTGCAATAACACGCACTGCAATATCCTTATCCTTCTCGCTTCCATAGGAATAATTGGTTAAGCGACAAATTTCAATAATGAGCGGCATAAACACATCCGTATCATAATTAGATTTTTTATGCTGCAGAACACGCACCAAGCGCTCGAAACCCATTCCTGTATCAACATGCTTAGCAGGAAGGGGAACCAAATCGCCATTGGCCAACCTATTGAATTCAATAAAAACCAGATTCCAAATTTCTATCACTTCCGGATGATCTTCATTCACAAGCTTACGCCCGGCCATTTTTTCTTTCTCTTTTTGGCACCTCAGGTCAATATGAATTTCGGAACAAGGGCCGCAAGGGCCAGTATCCCCCATTTCCCAGAAATTATCCTTTTTCGAGCCATAAATAATTTTTTCTTCAGGAACCAATGCTTTCCAGAACTCATAAGCTTCTGAGTCAACATCAAGCCCATCGGCTGTATCACCGCCAAAAACAGTGATGTATAAATCATCTTTCTCTATTTTAAGCACTTCAGTAAGGTATTCCCATGCCCAAGCAATTGCTTCTTTTTTAAAGTAATCGCCGAAAGACCAATTTCCAAGCATTTCAAACATTGTATGATGGTAGGTATCCCGTCCAACTTCTTCAAGATCATTATGTTTCCCTGATACGCGCAGACATTTCTGCGCATCGGTTACCCTTAGAAACTTCGCTTCGCTATTCGCTAAGAATATGTCTTTAAATTGGTTCATCCCTGCATTGGTAAACATCAATGTAGGATCGTTTTTTATTACCATTGGTGCACTAGGAACAATTTGGTGCTTTTTACTTTCAAAAAACGCAAGAAAGCTGCTCCTTATCTCTGTTGAGGTCATAAAAGGCTAATTTTAATTTTATTAACAATAAATTTTTAGACAAATCATTGATTTAGATTTTGCAAATTTAATTGATTTAATTAATTTTGCAGCAGCAGTAGTAAGGGCTGAGAGAAAAAATTTTTTACACAAGCTTAAAATAGAATATGGCAAACGTTAAATATCGGTTTAATCCGCAAACCCTTACGTACGAAGAAATTCCTATTAAATTCAAAGAAAGGGTCCGGAAGGTTCTATGGACCATACTCTCTGGATTGGTTTTTGCGAGCATCACTTTATTTGTTGGATATCATTTTTTCGGTTCTCCAAAAGAAAAAATGCTGCAACGTGAAGTGGCACAATACGAACTTCAATACGAGCTTTTAAACGATCGTTTGAATCAATTGCAAGTTGTTCTCGATGATATCCAGAATCGTGACGACAATATCTATCGCATTATTTTTGAAGCAGAACCCATTCCAAGCTCTACCAGAAAAGCTGGTTTTGGAGGGTCCAACCGTTATGCTCGGCTCGATGGCTACAAAAATTCAGAGGTAATCATTAAAACTGCAGAGCGCATTGATAAGGTTGCTTCTCAACTCTATGTGCAGTCGAGATCTTTTGATGAAGTGTATACCATGGCTAAAAGCAAAGGAGAAATGTTGCAATCCATTCCTGCAATACAGCCTCTGAACAACAAAGACATTAAATACGTATCCTCTTATTTTGGCTATAGAATCCATCCAATTTATAAAAGAAAAATGTTCCATGATGGCATCGACCTGACCGCACAAATTGGCACACCCATATATGCCACCGGCGATGGAACCATTATTGAAGCCAAACGGTCTTCCGATGGCTATGGAAAAAAAATTGTGATTGACCATGGATTTGGCTACAAAACAGTGTATGCTCATCTTAGTGGCTTCAAAGTAAAAAGGCGCGAAAAAGTAAAACGGGGCCAAATTATTGGCTTTGTAGGAAATACAGGAATAAGCACCGGGCCACATCTGCATTATGAAGTGCAATATAATGGCAGAAAAGTAAATCCTGTGTATTATTTCTTTAACGACCTTAGCCCCGAAGAATTTGAGCGCATTGTTGATGTATCACCGAGCTTTAATAAAGTGATGTAAAGCCACACATCATGCCTGAGGACTCAAATACCGATAAAATTTATTATACAATCAGGGAAGTAGCGGACTATTTTGATGTGAATATTTCATTAGTGCGCTATTGGTCCAATGAGTTCGATATTATAAAACCCGCAACAAATAAAAAAGGGACACGATTCTATCGCAAAACAGATTTTGAGAACCTAAAGCTGATCCATCATTTACTGAGGGAACGAAAATATACAATTGACGGTGCCAAGCAACATTTAAAAACCCACCACCGTGAAGCCGCTGAAAATTATCAGATGATCTCCAGCTTAGAAAAAGTAAAGGCTTTTCTGATTGATATCAGAAACAAACTCTAATAAATTTCCGTCTATAATGTCCGATCTCAGCGTTATTTCTGTTGCGGAAAACTATACTTCGACAAGCTCAGTAGATCGCATTTACTCCAGAAAACCCCTCATTTCCAGTAACAGAAATGCCTCGATCATGAATATTTTGAACCAGAAACCCAACTTTAAAAAAACGCACTAATAAGTGTTTAAAAATACCGATTGGGAATCAGGTAGTTTTTTACATAATCATCGACACCTTCTTCCAAGGTTTTAAAATTGGCCTGATAGCCCACCCCTCTTAACTTGCTCATTTCCGCTTCGGTAAAGTACTGGTATTTATCACGGATATCTAATGGCGTATCAATAAAAGAAATATTTTCGGGCACTTGCATTGCTTTAAAAGTGGCGCGTGTAAGATCCAAGAAAGTTCGGGCTTTCCCTGTTCCAAGATTATAAATACCGGAACCTTTTTGATGCTGCATCATAAACAGGAGAACATCGGCAACATCTTTCACATACACAAAATCCCTAAGCTGCATTCCATCTTCAAAATCAGGATGATGAGATTTAAAAAGTTTCATTCCGGCGGTTTTTCCTATTTGATGGAATGCATGAAAAACCACAGAGGCCATACGGGATTTATGGAATTCATTAGGGCCATACACATTAAAAAACTTGAATCCCGCCCAAAATGGAGGAGTTTTTTCTTGTTTTATCACCCATTTATCAAAATCATTTTTTGATTCGCCGTATGGATTTAATGGTTTAAGCTGGTCAATGATTTGATGATCATCTTTATAAGAATGCTCACCCATACCATAAGTTGCCGCCGAAGAAGCATAAACAAGCGGGATATTATGTTTTGAGCAGAGTTGCCATAGGCTTTTGCTGTAGTTCAGGTTTAATTTATTAAACACCGCTACATCAAACTCAGCTGTATCTGTGCGTGCTCCAAGATGAAATACGAAATCAACCTCAGCAGCATGATGATCAAGCCAATCGAAAAACACATCACGGGAAATTAGTTCGCTATATATTTTTGATTGAAAGTTTTTCATTTTATCAGTACGTGAAAAATCATCAACCAGAATAAGATCATTATAATTTTGGGCATTCATTGAAGCGACGAGACAACTTCCAATAAAGCCCGCGGCACCTGTAATAACTATTTTCATACACACTTAATTTATCTTCGGCCACCATAAACTAGGCAGCCCTATTAATATATTAAAACAAACTGCCCGCAAATCGAAAATATTGCAGGCAATTTATAGAATAATGGCGCAAATAAGCAAGATTTTATTTACAATTTAAACGATACATTTTTTTTGCATCCCTGTCTCCAAGGTCGGCAGCAATTTTCATATCTGCACAAGCATCATCATTTTTACCGAGTTCATAACGGCAGTAGCCCCGATAATAGTATATATCGGGAGTTGTATAAAAACGTTCGATGGCACGGGTAAAATCTTCTTCAGCCGGAGCGTATTCATTTCGTTCATAATAGGTTAATCCCCTATAATAATAAATCTCGGCATCATCCTCTATTTCAAGGGCTTTACTAAAATAATAAGCGGCTTTGTCTGCATCCTGTGTATTTGCAAGCACCCATCCCATCATCATAAAGGCGCGCCAATACAGCGAATCTGCAAAAGTTGCTTGTTCATAATCTTTAAATGCTGAATCATATTTTTCCAAATCGATAAACAGATTAGCTCTCAAATAATAAAAATCAGTCTCATCCTGTTTAACACTAATCGCCTGATCTACTAATTCCAATCCTTCTTCTGTTTTGTCTTGGACATAGCACACAAAAGCCCAATCGTACAGGGCCCAAGCCTGTTTTGGATTGAGTTCCACAGCCTTCTTATAATCCTTTACAGCCTTATTATAACTATCCATTTCATCATAGCATCCACCCCGGTAATGGAATAAGACGGCATTGCTTGGATTTAAAGCAATCGCTTTATCAAGATGCGAAATCGCTGTTTTAAATTCGCCTTTATCAACTTCAACAAGTGCCATCATAACATAAGCCCTCCAAAAATCCTTATCAAGTCTTGCAGCATCATCAAAATAGTGCAGTGCTTTTTGAGGTTCATTTGCGTCGTAATAATTATAAAGCCCTGTGATATAATATCCCCAAGGGCTTCTTGGGAATTTTTTCAGAATTAGGTTTCCCTTTTTCAGTAGATCATCCGAATCCAGTAAATCGTAGCCTTCGACAAGAGCATAAACTGATTCAGGATAATTTGCCAAAAGCTTTTGTTTCATTTGCTCTTTTTCCACTGTATCCTGCTCCATATCCATCATATGAAATAATTCATCGGCATTTTTTTGCGCATATGATGATGCTACTACCAATACAAAGAACAAAAATGAGAGTATACTTTTTTTCATAATAAAAATATTTAGCTGTTCTGATTATCTATTGAAAAAACAATTTTTCTTGATCAAATTTCTCCATGAAACCATATTCCTGAGCCAATTCGGCCAATAGCAAAATTGCTTTTTTCCCTTCATTGCCCATACTAATACTATATTTATTCACATAAGTCCTGATGTGCTTTTCCATCACATCTATCTCCATTTCCTGAGCGTGCTCTTTTATATAATTTCTGCTTTCTAAAGGGTTTTTAAACGCAAAATCAACACTTTCAAATACAAGTCTAGATAGATGCCTTTTTATATCCGATGGGAGCTTATGATTTAAAGCAATTCCGCCAAGGGGCAATGGTAATTTATTGCTTAAGAGATCCCAATATGCACCAAGATCTACCAGTAAGCGAAGCCCTTTTTGGGCATATGTAAATCGATTTTCATGAATGATGAGCCCTGCGTCCACCTCATTTTTTAACACAGCAGATTCAATATCCGAAAAGAGCATATCCACAGTTGATAATGAAGCACTTTTCATATACATATTTAATAATAGGGCCGCTGTTGTGTTTTTCCCGGGAATTGCAATGCGTGCGGTACTCAGGTCAGCAGCATTCATTTTCTTCTTACTGATAATGAGAGGTCCTGCACCGATTCCAAAAGCAGCACCAGAATCCATCATTTGATAAGCCCCTTTCAGTTTTAAAAAAGCGTGTATGCTCATTTTAGTGCAATCAAGGGCATTTTTTGCTGCTTTGATATTCAGTTCCTCAACATCTGCCATATGTACATTCAATGAAATATTTCTCGGATTTATCTTATGGTGCACCAATGCATCAAAGATAAAAGTATCATTTGGACAGCTGGAAAAACCGAGGGAAAACAGACTCATATTTTATGCATTAAGCTTTTTTCAAAATTATAAAATTATCCTCTTTTGCGCACAATCTTCTATTAATTGCAATGCAGCATCAGACAAAACCTTAACGGCCAAGGGAATATCCCAATTTTCCTGATTGCGTTCACCAACATAATTTGAGATTGCCCGAATTTGCACAAAAGGGATTTTTTCTTGCAATGCTACATAAAAAAAAGCAGCACCCTCCATTGTTTCAATATCTGCATTAAATTGGTTTTTCCGCATCTGGTTCACTCTTGCATCGGTATTGAGGCTGTTCACCGTTATTGCCCCTACCCTATCAAGCGAATCCAAAGAAGGGATCGAAATCTTACAGTTTTCATGCAAAAACGCATTTTTAAAAGGATGTCGTTCCAAAAACCCAAAAGTTTCTTTTTTAAAGGGATGAAAACCTTGATTATCCCAAGCACCAAAATCGGCAAAAGCATCATATTTTACCCGAACAATATCACCAATCGCATGACCTTTGCCAAAGCTTCCTGCGATACCCATTTGAACAGCAAGCTTATAAGACGCTATCTGTTTTGAGAGCTCATAAACCGTTGCTACACTTCCTGCTCCTGTAAATAGAAGATCAATATTAAGGGCATGATCCGGTAATGGGCATAAACCAAAATCAGTTTCCAACCCATAATAATCGAGCAAGCCGGAGAGTTCCGGCGGAGTAGCTGCGATAATAAGTAGATCCTTCCTCATAAAATAGAGCGATTCTGTTCAACGCAAATTATTTCTATACGATTATGTACAGCACTTTTACTGCCTAAAAATAAAAAAACCCACCATAAGATGGCAGGTTTTCTTGAAGAGTTATAAACAATTTATTTTTGAATATTCGGAAGCTGCAGGCCATAGCCTTTTCTGCGGTCTTCGGCTTTTAGAAGAAGTGCGAAAACAAGGGCTAAAACGCCGAACATTGCGAAGATCAACATAGGAAGGGTATAATTATAGGTTAATCCCAACCTTGATGAATTGGCCATTTCGTAACCAACCTTAATGGTTGCTTCCTGGATTTTCTCCATATCCTCTTTGACATTACCATTAAATTGTATTTGGCTTACTGCATTTTCGAAAGCACTTATCATTTGCTTTCTATATTCTGCAGTATCAATTTCCACATTTGATTCATAAGCTTCAGCAAGGGAAACCTGAGTAATCATCGCATCTGTTGCTTTTTCAAATGCACCTTTTAATTCCTGTGCGGTCATCTTAAGATTATTCTCCTGAGCAGCTTTTGTGTATACAGTTTCGTAAGAGCTTCTGATCATTGCTTTATTCGGTGCAACTTCAGGGTTTGTAGTATTCAGCACCACACCAATTAATAAAGGTACACCCATTAATCCCCAATTCTGAATCCAGAAAATCAAAGCATAAGCTGTACCCAATTGTTTTTCGGGGATAATTTTTGGTACAGATGGCCACATTGCCGATGGCACCAAAGAAAAACCAATACCCAAAATTACAACAAGAACAATGGCGAGTAACCATGAAGAGAGAAAAGGAACAGCAAACATTACATGGACAAAGATGAGCATGATGGCACCGATAATCATAATAGTAGCCCCCTTACCTTTACGGTCATATAAACTACCAAAAAATGGGGTAAGGAATAATGTACCTAGAGGCAACAGGCTAGGAATCAAACCCGCATAATCTGGGTCTACATGATATTTGTTTACCATAAGGTCAGCGGCATATTTAATAAATGGGAATACAGCTGAATAAAATAGCACGCAAAGAATGGCGATATACCAAAACCCCCTATTTCCAATAATTTTTATAATATCAGACACCTTGAAAGGCTCTTCATCATCTTTTTGCCCGACCATGGAAGCATCAAGCTTTTTATCCATAAAAGTATAGATAAAGAATGCGATAAGACCAATAACAAGCAGGATCAAGCAAAGCAAAACCGGTGCAGAAACATCGTTAAAATACTTTGCTATAGGCATAGACACAGCCATTGCAAGCAAAGTTCCCATTCTGGCCGTTGCCATTTCAAGACCCATGGCCAAAGCAAGTTCTTTGCCCTTAAACCATTTTACAATAATTTTAGACACGGTGATACCAGCAACTTCCACGCCCACACCAAAAACAGCAAAACCAAATGCTGCGAAGGCAACCTGAGCATCAATGCCTAAAATGGTATAACCTTCCTGAAATGTAGTGGATAATGCCCAATACTTAATGCCTGTACCAATTACCATGATAATCGCCGCCCCCATACCGGTAAAGCGAACGCCCATTTTGTCAAGGATCATCCCTCCAAAAATCAGCATCAGAAGAAATACATTAAACCACCCATAAGCACTAGTAAACAGACCATAATCGGCGCTGTTCCACAACAATTGACTCTCAAGCATCGGCTTAAGCGGCGACATTACATCGGTTAAAAAATAACCTGTAAGCATTGTAAAAGAAACGATTGCAAGGGCAGTCCAACGTGCAGCCTTTGAATCGCGAAGTGTTTGTCTAATTTTTTCCATTGAATTAATATTAGGTGTAAAATTTACTATTCTATGTAATTTTTAGCAAGCAAAGGCCAAAAGTACGAATTATCATTTGGCATACTTACATAGCCAATCGAATTGTGACGGAAACACCCAAAATTAGATCAATTCCAAATTATTTGTTAACAGAATGCAAATCCCCTTCACTTTTTATATATTTGCTGATTCTGTTGCTCCAAGAGCGTAAACCTAATCAATCATTTATATGAAAAAAAATATCTACTATTTTTTCGCGCTTATTATAAGCGGAATTTTTATTTTGCCTTCGTATGGGCAAATTAGCGAAGGAGGTACTCCTCCCAGTTTTGATAATCAGAAACTGCGCACAGAAATCAACACTTTGGTATTCGAGAATACTAGAAACATGGAACAAGTTGCCTTTGAAGATGACATCAGGGCACAAGAAGGCCTATCATACCGTGCAGGTATTCCTGTTGAGATGAATATATCGGCAGTAAAAGAAGGCACCTGGGAAACCATGGAAAATGGCGATCAAATAATGCGCCTGAAAATTAGTTCTCCCGGAGCTAAAGCCATTGCCGTTTATTATGACCATTTCTGGTTGCCGGCAGAATCGAAATTATTTGTGTATTCAGCAGATGAATTTCAAGTTATCGGGGCCTATACCCAATCGAACAATACACGCGACGGTTTATTTGCAAACGAACTTATTAAAGGCGATGAAGTCGTAATTGAATATTGGGCACCATCTTACGTAAGTAGAAAACCTATTATTAATATTTCTGAAATTGCTTATGCTTATCGGGGCGTAAACTTCCTTTTTGAGCCTGCACAACCCGATCGCGATGGCTCGTTATGGTGCATGATTAATGTGAATTGTGTAGAAGGCGACGATTGGCAAGACGAGAAAAGAGGCGTTGTTCGCCAATGGCAAAAACTTCCTGATGGATATTATTGGTGCTCCGGAACACTCATCAATAATACAAACATGGACCTGACACCATATATATTAACAGCACACCATTGCGGCGAAGGAGCAACAACCAGCAACTTCAACCAATGGGTATTTTATTTTAACTATGAAGCTGCTGACTGTTTTGGAACAACAGGACCAGAATCCAATAGCATGACCGGCTGTGAATTACGCGCGAGCGGAGACCGTTATGTTGGTTCCGACTTTATGCTTCTTGAATTAAACCAATCTGTTCCCGGTAATTATAATGCCTATTATAACGGATGGAACCGAACAAACACACCTTCCCCTAGTGGTGTTGGCATTCACCATCCCGCAGGCGACATCAAGAAAATTTCCACTTATTCAACAACGCTTACCAGTTCACAATGGAATGGCAATGGCGTTCTTTCACATTGGAAAGATGTTTGGGCTCCAACAACCAATGGAACATCAATGACAGAAGGTGGATCTTCGGGTTCTCCGCTATTTGACAATCAAGGACGTGTAGTTGGTGACCTTGGCGGTGGCCCAGGTTCAGCAACCTGCGACAATACGATGTACAGTCTTTATGGAAAAGTATATTGGTCATGGGATCAAATGGGCAATGCTCCGGGACAGCAATTGAAGTATTGGCTTGATCCTCAAGAAACAGGCACACTGTATCTTAACGGGATGTATGTTGCAGCTCCTCCATCAGCAAATTTTGTTGCCAATAAAGTATATATAAAACCCGGTGATGGGATCCACTTTCAGGATCTATCAACAAACAGTCCAACAACTTGGGAATGGGAATTTGAAGGCGGCGAACCTGCTACCTCAACAGACCAAAACCCTTCCAATATAGTCTATAATAATCCCGGCATCTATAGCGTATCACTGACTGTTCAAAACGTATTAGGAAACGATTCCGAAACAAAAACAGCTTATATTTCTGTAGGTGGACCTTTTGCAAATTTTGAAGCAGACACTACTTTAGGCGTTGCAGGGGAACCCATCCAGTTTACAGACAAATCAGATCCGGCACCAACATCATGGGCATGGGATTTTGGCGATGGAGAAACTTCCACAGAACAAAACCCTGCACATATTTATCAAACTGCTGGTCAGTTTACAGTACAGATGATTGTGAGCAACGAATACGGCACAGATACCTTAGGCCGTTATAAGTATATCACTATGTACAGCGCTCCTGTTGTTAATTTCTCAGCAACACAAACTGCTGTTCCAACAAATTTCAGCATCAACTTTACTGATCTATCCACTTTTGACCCGATCGCATGGGAATGGGAGTTTGAAGGCGGCGAACCATCAACATCTACTGAGAAAAACCCAAGCGGCATCTTTTATGCCACAAAAGGCATTTATAATGTAACATTGCGTGCAACAAATGAATACGGTACAGGCGAAACCACAAAAGAAGGTTTTATTAAGGTTGGTGTTCCTGCTGCCGAATTTGATGCGGATTATAAAAACATCCCTATCGGTGCTGCGATTAATTTCATGGATTTATCTACAGAAACACCCACTTCATGGTATTGGGAATTTGAAGGTGCGGAACCTGCTACCTCAACAGAGCAAAATCCTGAAAACATTACCTATAATACTTTGGGAAGCTATAAAGTAACATTAACCGTTACGAATGAAATTGGCGAAAGCACAAACTCAAAACGTAATTTTATTACTGTGAATGAAGGCGAAGCTCCAACGGCCAACTTCGAAGCAGACCATACTGATATTATTGCCGGGGAAATGGTTAATTTCTCTGATGCTTCTCAAGCATACCCAACAAGCTGGAACTGGACTTTTGAAGGCGGTACCCCGGCAACATCTACAGAAAAAGACCCTCAAGGCATTGTTTATACTGCCCCAGGTGTTTATAATGTAAGCTTGGAAGTAAGCAACCCTTACGGTGATGATGCCATTCAAAAAGATGCGTTTATTACTGTTCATACCGTTGGTATTGATGAAGCTTCTGAGGAAAACCTAATTTCAATAAACCCGAACCCAGCTAGCGGCACTTTTATGATCCAAACAGCCACTGTGCTCAGCGATGATTATACACTTCAAATTTTTGATGCTACAGGAAAAGAAGTGCAAAATATCAAAGCCAGCAAGAATGGTCAAAGCCAGCTATCTGTTGATATGGAAGCATATCCTGCAGGAACATATCTTGTTCGCATCACAACAAATAATCAGATATTGAATAAAAAATTAAGCCTGATTAAATAAGACAATCACATAAATTTATAAAAACACCTCTTTTTAGGGGTGTTTTTTTTTATATTTGAATTCTAAACAATTCTGCTATGAAAAAACATCTTCTCCCTGTATTTCTTGCTTTCATCTTAATGACAAGCACAACACTTCATGCTCAGGTCAGCCAGGGAGGCATCCCTCCGGGCCTATATAAATACAAAGCAATAAAACAAACAGTCATTGATCTGGAATCTCCGAATACAGATTCCCTAATCTTAGCAGAAAAAAACTTTCAAAGCAAAAATGAGCCATATCAGGTTGGCGTGTCCCTCTATACGGATATTGACCCCCTAAAAAATGGAAAATGGACGACGCTTGAGAACGGCAGCGCAATCTGGCAATGCATCATCACTTCAGATGGAGCAAAAGCCCTTGCCCTGTATTTCGACTATTACCAGCTTCCGGAAAGCGCTAAACTATGGGCTTATACTCCTGATAAACAACAAATTTTGGGAGCATTTACTTCAGAGAACAATAATAGTGGAAAACACTTTGCCATTTCGTATTTGGAAAGCGATACTTTAATATTGGAATATTACATCCCTGACACCAAAGACCTGATAGCCAACCCATTCCATATCAATGAAGTTTCTTATGCCTATAAAAATATATTCTCTTATAAGGATCGTTTTAATACTTCAGGGGTTTGCGAAGTAAATATTAATTGCAGCGAAGGAAGCAATTGGAGGCAACAACAAAAAGGCGTAGCGCGTATCCTGATCAAAAGAAATGGCGTGCAGGTATATTGTACAGGCAGTTTAATAAACAATGTACGCGAAGATCGAACACCCTATTTCCTTACTGCCGGCCATTGTGGGAAAAATGCCAGTGAAAGTGATGTACAACAATGGATTTTCTACTTCAATTATGCAGCAAGCGGCTGTGAAAACCCCGAAACAGAACCCGGATACAACTCTGTTGTAGGGGCAACAACCCTCGCCAATACTTATGTGAATGATTATAATATTGGCTCAGACCTTTATCTTGTTCGATTTACAAAAGATATACCTGGCAATTATCCTGTGTATTATAACGGTTGGAGCATTAGCGAAACCCCCAGCAATAGCGGTGTTGGCATACATCATCCGGATGGGGATATAAAAAAAATCAGCACATACACGACTCCATTGGAAGCAAGCTACTATAAGAGCCGAGAAAATTCAACACATTGGGAAGTTGTATGGGCAGGAACCGAACATGGCCATGGAGTTACCGAAGGAGGTTCTTCCGGATCACCCATATTTAATACAGAAGGCCTTATTGTTGGCACTCTTACAGGTGGTCAGGCTGGTTGCGATAGCGCTTGGTTGACAAAACCTGATTATTATGGTCGTTTTGACTATTCCTGGGATAAAAACGGCGCTCAGGATACTGCACAATTAAAACATTGGCTGGATCCTGATAATACGGGAATCAGCAAACTAGGCGGCATCACCTTAGGCATGAAAGAGGAAAGCATGCAGAACAACCTGCGCATTTATCCCAACCCGGCACATGACTTTATCAATATTGAAATTCCCTCAAACATCCTTGGAAACACTGCCCCAACAATTGAAATAAGGGACATCACCGGCAGGCTAATTGTGCAGCAGCAGATTACCCCCGGAAGTAAAACAATAAGCCTATCGCTTAAGCATATGCAAAAAGGAATGATTCATCTGCGTCTTTTGGCAAATAAGCAATATTGGAGCGCAAAAGCTATTGTGCAGTAGTTGATTTTGCAAAATTGGTTTGACTTAACGTTTTATTTTCTATATTTACGTGAAAATAAAACACATTCATCATAAAAAACCTAAAATTATGTCCTCAAGAGCCAATCCATTAATTTATTTACTTGACGATGACCTTGTCTACTTAAAATTAGTAAAAGCAGAATTAATAAAAAACAATTGGACAAATCTGCAGACTTTTAACTCCTACCAAGATTTTGTAAAAGCATTGGATAAGAAGCCGGATATTGTTATTCTGGACTATCACCTAGACAAGAAAAAAACCGGTCTGGATATGCTCCTGAAGGTAAATGAAAAGTATAAGGACGTTTATGCGATCTTCCTAACTTCTGAAGATCACCTTAGTATTGCCATCGAAACGATGAAAAATGGCGCCTACGACTATGTTGTTAAAAGCAGCTCTGCCTTGGTTCGTATCAAACACCTTCTTTTGAAAATCGCCAAAGAAAACAAAATGAAGGTAAATCAGAAACAAATGGTTTTCTATAAAATATTTGTTGTACTGCTTTCTGCCATTGTTGCCTTTCTGTTATTTCTTTATTATTCAGCGCAATATGGCAGTACAGTATAATTAATTGAATATAATTTTGATGTAAGGGAATTGATATCAATTCCCTTTTTTAATTTTGCTAGCTAATTTTTAACAAAGAATATGAATAAGCTATACTCCCCTTATACTGAAAAACTCGCCCGACGCATCCAAAATAACGAACGCATAAGCCCAGAAGAAGGCGTGAAACTTTATCAACTGGATTTAGGAATTTTAGGTTTTTTGGCAAATATCATACGTGAAAGAAAAAATAGAAAAAAAACCTACTTCATCCGGAATTTTCACGTTGAACCTACTAATATTTGCATATTTAACTGCCAATTTTGCTCCTATTCATCACGAGTTACAGGAAACCCATGGGAGCATGGGCTTGAAAAAATCAGGGATATCATCAAAAAAAGCCCTGCGGATGCCAAAGAAGTCCATATCACCGGCGGCGTGCATCCAAATAGGGATGTTTCCTATTATGCCAACATTTTAAAAATGATCCGAAGAGAACGTCCGGATCTGCATATTAAAGCATATTCTGCTGTTGAACTCGAACAGATGATCCGAAATTCAGGAATGAGCACAACAGAAGGACTTCGGATGCTTCAGGAAGCCGGGCTGGATTCCATTCCGGGGGGCGGTGCAGAGATTTTCGACAGCGAAATCCGAAAAAAAATATGCCCAGATAAGGCTGATACAGAACAATGGCTTGAGATGCACAGGCAGGCACATCTCCTCGATATCCATTCAAATGCAACCATGCTTTATGGCCATATTGAATCCTATGAAAACCGTATTAACCATATGGAAAGGCTCAGAAAACTACAGGATGAAACACATGGTTTCCATACATTTATTCCACTGAAATTTAAACGGGCGAACAACCCAATGTCGCATATTACAGAAAGCAGCCTTATTGATGACCTAAAGAATTTTGCAGTTTCACGGATTTATCTTGATAACTTTGATCACATCAAAGCTTATTGGCCAATGACCGGAAAACAATTGGCGCAACTTTCTTTAGAATTTGGCGTGGATGATCTTGATGGCACAATCAATGACAGCACAGAAATTTACTCAAGGGCGGGTGCCGAAGATAAAAATCCGGAAATGAGTACAAATGACCTGAAAGAAATGATTGTTTCCGCAGGTTTTGAGGCGATTGAACGGAACAGCAATTATGAAGCAATCTAAACTCAGATTTCTTTAATCTCAAAAAGGTTACCGCTTTTATCTTTCAGGAAAATAGTTTGTTTGGAGCGACTATTCACAAAACGATGATGCAAAAAACCTGATTGTTCTACTTCAGCAAGCCATGAGTTCGTAAAAGGCATTTCAAAACAGAGATGTTGAATGGCAGATTTTTGCATACGATCCGCAATGAAGAGCTCAATCCGAACAGACTTTCGCTCAAGTAAAAACACTTCAATTTCATGCTCTATATCAAAGAGTGCTTTTGCCCTTGCGACATCTATAACAAACGAATATTTCTGCCTAAAGCCTAAAATATTCTGATAAAAATCTTCCATTTCATTTTTTGATCGCACACAAATCCCCGCATGCAAAAGTGCAAAATGCTCTTTATCCATTGCTTTTTAGCTTATTGATTTGTTCTTGAAGCAAATGGTGTATTTCAATAATTTTTTGTGCAGCCGGAGCATTTGGTTCAAATTCCAATAGAGTTTTTTTCTCAATCATTGAATCCACAACCGATCTGTCAAAAGGGATTTCACCTAAGATATTGATCGACATTTCGTTGGCCCAAAGACGAATCTTCTCGGTCATTTCTTTATTCACGTCAGCTCGGTTAATAATCAGGAATGCGGGCATACCAAATTTGAGGATCAGGTCATACACTCGTGTCAGATCGCTTAGCCCCGACATACTGGGCTCCGTAACGAGAAGGACCATATCCACTCCGGTGAGGGCAGCAATAACAGGGCAACCAATTCCCGGAGGTCCATCAATAATTATATTTTGAATACCTTTTTCCCGTGATTTTTTTCGAGCCTCTTCCCGCACTTGCGTAACTAATTTCCCAGAATTATCTTCTCCGGGGGCAAGACGTGCATGAAGCATCGGCCCAAAGCGCGAATCGGATGAAAACCAACGGTTCGCTAAACTTTCCTTCATTGTAATTGCATCAGCAGGGCAGGCAAGTTTACACAATCCACAGCCCTCACAGCGATGCTCATTAATAAAATATAAACCCTCAGTATTCGTAATTGCATCAAAACGGCAGAGATCGAAACATTTTCCGCAAGCAATGCACTGATTTTGATCAATCTCTGCTTTCGTTCCCCCTGCAAAAGCTTCTTCTGCAAGTGTAACAGGCTGAGCAATAATAAACAGATCGGCAGCATCTACATCACAATCGGCCAAAACAACCGGTTTCATCAAATCGGCCAATGCAAGGCTCATTGTTGATTTTCCTGTACCGCCTTTTCCACTAAGGACAACAATTTGAAAAGGTTTATTCTGATTCATAATCACCCTCCAAAACTTTTGTTAATACCTTTATAAAAAAACCTTCAGTTTCCGGAAAAATCTCAGGAATTTTTTTCCCGATGGCATATTCTTCAGCAAGTTTCCGATCAAAGGGAATTTTTCCCAGAAGTTCAATATTCTCCTGTTCCAGCCAATCGAGAACCTCATCTCCTGCAAGCCCATATTTATTCACAATCACACCAAAAGATTGCTTCAGATTTCGCAAAGCTTCAACAATAAGCTGCAGATCATTCATTCCAAATGGAGTAGGTTCAGTCACGACCACCACATAATCCACATCAGAAATTGTTTCCATAACAGGGCAAGAAGTCCCCGGAGGGGCATCCAAAAGATGAAGCTGAGAATCCTTCACTGCATTTTTTACGGCACGGATAACCGGTACCGCCATTGGCTCACCGATTTTAAGTCGACCTTCATAGATACACGCATCCTTTGGTAGATCAAAATACCTGATTTCCCCAATCTGTTTGTGTTCTTCAGTAATGGCTCCTGCAACCGGGCAAACATAAGAACATGCGCCACAAGAATGACAAAGATCTGGCATCAAACTAATGTGCTTCAAACTTTTAACAAACATAATTGCATTAAAAACACATGCTTCGGAACATTTGCCACAATAGATGCATTTATCCTCATGAATACGAGGAATAGCCATGGTGACTTCTTCAGTATAATCCACTAAATGGTCAAAAAACAATGAAGCATCAGGCGCTTCCACATCGCAATCGACCAAAGAGGGTTTCAGTTGTGCAAAATGCTTTTGCGCCACATAAAACAAAGCCGTTGCAACCGAGGTTTTGCCTGTACCTCCTTTACCGCTAATTATAGCAATCCTTTTCCGCAAAGAGTTCATTGCAGTAAGATTTTAAAAATGAATATATTACGAAACTAAGCCTTAGTGACCACAATTATGACCATCCACATGACCCTGCCCATCGCCATCGCCATCACCATGTCCGGTACAATAATTCTGACCACAAACCAAACGGTTATTGACCAAATCTTCAGCTAATTCTTCGGCAGATTTTTGCTCGGCTCCAAGATACACATCAATACCATTCTGTAAGAATAATTCAATTGCACGCTGTCCCATTCCTCCTGCAATAATGGCCGTAGCTTTTAATTCAGCAAGCCATAAAGGAAGCACACCTGGCTGGTGTGGTGGTGGCACTGCTCTTTCAGTACGGATAATTTTTCCGTTTTCTTCAATAAAAAACTCAAAATACTCACAATGGCCGAAGTGACCTGATAATTTTTCCTGAACAACAGGAATCGCTATTTTTTTCATGATATTATTTTTTGGGTAGCCCTGTTGAGTCCTCTTTTTTCCAGATTAAGCCATATTCATCAAGAATATCCTTAACGCTTTTTTTCTCCCCTTTATAGACATAGGGCATAATGCCTAGCTCTTTAAGGGCCATTTTTGCTTTATCCCCGAATTCCCCTGAGATCACTTTCTCAACACCTTGTTCCTTAAGCAAAATCGCTGCTTTTTGTCCTGCACTTTTATCATCATATTTTGGTTCATTGATAACAAAGGCATAAGTTTCTAGAGACGTATCTGTGATCACAAAAAACTCAGCACGCCCAAAACGGGCATCCATGCTTGCCCAAAGGGCTTTATCGCGGGAGGAAATAGCAAATTTCATAATGTGGATATTTATTTGACTAACAGATGCTACAAATTATTTGTTCAATCTAATGTTATGGTTGTATTCTGTCCGATCCTATTGGCAGAAAACAGAGCAAGCAATTGTTCTTATTCTGATGAAAATCCATATTTACATAGGCATTCTGGAGTAAAGCGCTTCTTTTTTCCGAAATAACAAAATAATCAGACATAAACAACAAAAGCTATTTTATTTGCTCAATGAGCTTACTCACCTTTATGTTTTCTTCTTTTACATCAACCATTTCAATATGAACAGCATTTAAAGCTGCTTTAGCTTTTGGACCAAAATCCCGTGAATATACCCGTTTTGCACCAAGGCCGGCGATAAATTCTACCGCCTTTGGACCGGCACCGCCTTCTGCATCTTTAGCGGGATTTGCATGAAATTCGATTGAGCCTGTTTCTAAATCGGCAATAGCAAAAAAAGAACAACGGCCAAAATGGGCATCCATTTCAGCATCTACAGCATTTGTTTTTGAAGGAATTGCAATTTTCATAATCGTATTTGATTTATCGTTAATTTTTTTTTGAATAATTCCATGTTGAGGTGAATTTTCCCGAACGAGAGTGATACCACAATCAGTACAAGTCTGCTCACGGCAAGGCTTTCCTGCAATATGGGGCTTTCTGTGCCCACATTTAGGGCAAACGCAAAAATCATGGGCTTGCTGGGTATGCATTTCATTAGGCTGATGTCCGCCTTCTACATAACTTTCAATATGGATGCCCTTACAAACAGGACATTGCAAAGGAGGAAAATTACCTTGAGCATGGAAAGAAGTCGTACAATCTGTACAAAAATACCATTGCTCATCAAATTGAACACTTCCCCCTGTAATCCGGATTTCTTTTAATTCTACCATTGCTCGCGCCACTTTTTTGCGCGCCCGGTCATAAATCCTTGTGAAAGTCGGCCTTGAAACATTCATTTGCGTTGATGCTTCCTCTTGTGAAAGGTTTTCATAATCACATAATCGCAAGGCTTCATATTCATCAAACTGCATCAATAAACGCCCATAATCATCCTGCCCATGCATAATCGGCTTAAAACCAAGCAGCATTGGCGGCCTGCCCATTCTTCTATGTCTTTTTGGTCTTGGCATGCCGCAAAGATAACGAACATATGTTCATAACAAACAAAAAAATAAATTTTTCATCAAAAAAGCCGTCCACTATCCGTTTTTGAACATTACTTTTGCGGTATGCAGATAAAATTAAAATAAGCAAGCAAATGGATAGTTCAAATTCGCAATGAAACCGAATAAAAAGACAGCTTATCAATTCGGATAATCAAAGATCTTCGGCATTGTGCTTACTCCATTGCCCAATTTATCAAAATATTGCCTCACACAAAATCGAATAAATAATGGTTAATCAAAATAATCTACCCTTTTTTTTCATTATCGGTCGTCCTCGATCGGGAACAACACTTATCAGGATGGTATTTGACGCCCATCCCAATGTAAATATCCCCATAGAAAGCCCATTTATTGTCAGTATGTATGGCCGATATAAAAAGGTACGTATTTGGAATAAAAAAAATCTCCAACAATTCTATGACGATTTGTTTTCCTTTAATCATTTTTCGGAATGGACCCTTGATACAGATCGACTGAAAAGTGAATTGTTCGCCATGGAGGGAGAGCATGACTTCAATGAGTTGATCCAGATAGTATATTCCAATTATAAGTCTATGTTTCCCAAAGAGGAAATTCTGCTTCAAGGGGATAAAAACCCATATTTTACATTATACATCAATAAACTGGCTAAGATTTTTCCCGAAGCGAAATTCCTTTTTATCTATCGGGATTATCGCGATCACTTTTATTCCATGAGCCGTGTTGATTTTGAAGCCGATATCCCTGCACTAATTGCTTGGCGTTGGAAATATTACGTCCGTGATACAGAACGGTTTATAAAAAAACACCAAGACAGGTCCCTTCTTTTTCGATATGAGGATTTTGTAGATAGCCCAACGAAATATTTAAAACAATTTTGTTCATTCTTGAACATACCCCATGATAAGAATGTGCTCGATTATTATACGGTTAAAGATACTGCAAAAAAATTCCATGCTGAGGAAATGGAAAAGTATCACACCAGTTTAATGAAACCGGTAAACAAATCGAGGATCGGATTGTGGAAAGCCAAATTATCCGATAAGCAGGTGAAAGAGCTCGATTGTGTTGTAGGAAAATGGGCTGAAATTGCCGGCTATCAAAAAAAATACACACAATGCTCCATCCAGACATTCATAAAAACTTACCCAACCGTTATTTATGGAACCCTGATGTATTTTGCCATAAAATCAGGGGATATGTTGCCATATAAACTAAAAATGAGCTTGCTTGGAAAATTGAATCTATTCTTGCGTTTTTATCAAAAAAAAAGAAAAAAGAAAATTAGATAAAAAGCCTTTCTTTGTTCCTCTCCAATCTGCTTCTGGTCATCACGAATAAATATTCTCCCGAGACTATATCTATTCAAATTTATATTATCCTACTATCATTCTCCATCAATAACTGAGCTTTTCCTATTTCGTAAGCTTCATCGTTTAATAAGGCCTTTTCTCATCCAATAATTTCCATCAAAAAGCCGTTCACTGTTCATTTTTGAACACCAATGTTGCAGTATTTCACTCGAAAAACAAAGAACATCATTAAATAAGAGCATAAACTACTCAATAAAAAGCCATTATAATACTTGGTATGAATTATGGTGATTGATGATTTCTTGTTTTGCAAATTCTTAATTTAGCACTCTATCAATACATTTTAATAACAAAACAATTTATGATGAAAAAACTATTCTTATTTTGCTTGATTATTGCCCTTGTGCCTATGCTAAAAGCCCAGGACGAGGCCAGGCTGATGCGTTTTCCGGCCATTCATGGCAATCAGGTTGTGTTTTCTTATGCCGGCGATTTATACACTGTAGAAAAAGACGGAGGAGTTGCCCGTAAAATCACCAATGATGAGGGCTATGAAATGTTTGCGCATTTTTCCCCAGACGGGAAACAAATTGCCTTTACAGCACAGTATGATGGGAATACCGAAGTATATTTAATGCCAAGTCAAGGGGGCATTCCGGAACGCTTAACCAATACAGCAACCCTTGGCAGGGACGATGTTAGTGACCGTATGGGGCCAAACAATATTGTTATGACTTGGAAAAACGATAATGATATTGTGTTCCGCTCACGCAAAAAAAGTTTTAATAGTTTCCGTGGCCAACTTTTTATGATCGATAAAAATGGTGGCATGACCGAAGAACTTCCATTGCCCGAAGGTGGATGGTGCAGCTACTCCCCTGACCAAAGCAAAATGGCATACAATCGCATTTTCAGAACATTCCGCACTTGGAAATATTATAAAGGCGGCATGGCTCCTGAGGTTTGGATTTATGATTTTAAAACAAAAAAATCGGTGAATATCACCAATAATGATGCTCAGGATATTTTCCCAATGTGGCATGGTGATAAAATCTATTTTATCTCTGATCGCGACCGGATTATGAACCTTTTTATGTATGATCTCAACACAAAAGAGACCAAGAAAGTTACCAATTTTACCGATTACGATATAAAATTTCCCAACTTAGGCGATAGCGAAATCATTTTTGAAAAAGGTGGTTTCCTGTTTACTTACAATTTAAAAACAGAAGCTGTTCAAAAAATTGAGGTTCAGATTGCAAACGATATGCTCACTAGCCGCGATAAAATCGTTAATGCTTCTAAATATATTGAAACATACAGCCTTTCGCCTGATGGCAAGCGCGCAGTATTTGGCGCAAGGGGTGAAATATTTACTGTTCCTGCAAAAAAAGGAATTACAAGAAACCTGACCAATAATTCAAAGGCGCACGATCGCAATGTTGAATGGTCACCCGATGGCAAATGGATTGCATTCATCTCTGACATGAACGGAGAGGATGAAATCTATATTCAGCTGCAAGATGGTAGCGAAAAACCGATCCAACTTACCAAAGATGCCGACACCTATAAATACGATATCGAATGGTCGCCGGACAGCAAGTACATTCTATGGAGCGACAATCTGCACCGCCTGCGTTATATTGATGTAGAAAGCAAAAAAATAATACTTGTTGATGAAACCTTAGACGGCGAATTACGCGATTTCAACTGGTCACCTGATAGCCGATGGATTAGCTATACATGGCCGGAATTCAATTCGGTAAGCCGTATTAAAATCTACAATCTCCTAAATAAGGAAAGCCATTTTGTAACAGACCAATGGTATAATTCGAGCGGATCATCCTTTAGCAGCGATGGCAAATATCTGTTTTTCACATCATCCAGGGATTTCAACCCTATTTACAGCTGGACAGAATGGAACCATGCCTATCAGGATATGAGCAGCATTTATTTCATCACCTTACAAAAAGATACGGAATCACCTTTTGCACCGGTGAATGATGAAGTAGCCATTAAAGAAGAGAAGGAAGAAAAAGATGCCGCGAAAAAAGACGATCAAAAGCCCGAAAAAGATAAAAAAGGCATCGAAGTAAACATCGATTTCGATAATATTATCGACCGTATTTTAGAACTCCCACTGAAAGCCGGCCTCTACTGGAATGTACAAGATGTAGATAATTCGGTATACTATATGGAATTTAGTCGTGCAAAAGGGAAATCAGCTTTGATGTGCTACGATCTTGATTCACAAAAAGAAACCGAAATTGGAGACTTTAATAATTATCTGATTTCTGCCAATAAAAAAATGATGATGGTTTCCTCAGGAAGTAAAAGAGGCATCATTAACTTACCCAAAGGCCCTGCAAAAGTGAGCGATTGGATGGATTTATCTAATATGAAAGTAAAAGTGAACCCTAAAGAAGAATGGCAGCAGATTTATACAGAATCATGGAGGCAAATGCGCGATTTCTTCTACGATCCGGGCATGCATGGCAACGACTGGGATGCTGTTTATGAAAAATATAATGTGCTGATCCCTTATGTAAATGAGAGAAACGACCTGAATTATGTGATTGGAGAAATGATTGGCGAGCTCAATGTTGGCCATGCTTATGTCAATGGCGGCGATAAAACCAAACCCAAAAGGATAAAAACCGGTTTGCTTGGCGCTGAAATTTCTAAGGATAAATCAGGCTATTTCCGTATTGATAACATCCTAAAAGGAGAAAACTGGATGAACAATACCCGCTCACCATTAACAGAAGTTGGCGTTGATGTGAACGAAGGCGATTATATTATTGCCATCAACGGCAAAGACCTTAAAAACACCGATGATTTTTACGAACTTTTGGTCGGTCAGGCCGGTAATCAGGTTGCTTTTACTTTTAGCAAAACCGCTGATGGAAAAGAAACTTTTGAAGAAATTATTGTACCAATTGCTGATGAATCAGGATTATACTATTATAATTGGGTTCAGGATAATATTGATAAGGTGAATAAAGCTACCAATGGCGAGGTTGGTTATATCCATATCCCCGACATGGGACCGGAAGGTTTGAATGAGTTTGTGAAGCATTATTACCCACAGCTAAATAAAAGGGCGCTAATTATCGATGACCGTGGAAATGGCGGCGGTAATGTTAGTCCAATGATTATTGAACGCCTGGCCCGTGAGCTCAGTATGATGGGCAGCGGAAGAAACTCAAGATCAACTCCAAAACCTAGAGGCATGATGTATGGACCAAAAGTTCTATTGGTCAATATGTATTCAGCTTCTGATGGAGACCTTTTCCCATACCAATTCCGTAAGCACAATCTCGGAACAATTATCGGGAAACGCACCTGGGGTGGTGTTGTCGGCATTCGCGGTTCACTTCCTTTTGTTGATGGTGCTGATATGCGCAAACCTGAATTTGCCCATTATGATTCTGAAGGTAAAGAATTTATTATCGAAGGTCGCGGTGTTACTCCCGATATCATTATTGATAATGATCCTGCAAAAGAGTATGCCGGAGAAGATGAGCAGCTTAACAAAGCTGTAGAAGTTATTCTTGACCAACTCAAAGAATGGCCTGAATCCTATCCAAAAACACCGGATTTCCCGGATAAAACAAAATAAACAATCCTACTTATTAAAAAAGGCAGTCATTTTTGGCTGCCTTTTTCGTTTGTAGGGCAGTAAAGGCATTCACCCCTTTTTTGTACTTTCGCACAAAACTTGGCTTTGAAGAAAATAATCGTATCGGTTATTAATGATCTGGTTACAGATCAACGCGTGCATAAAGTATGCACCTATCTGCATGACACTGGTTTTGATGTGCTGCTTATCGGGAGAAAGCTGCCCGACAGCCCGGAGATGGATGAAAGACCCTATAAGTCAAAACGCATGAAATTGCTCTTTAAAAAAGGCCCCGCTTTTTATGCTGAATACAATATCCGCCTCTTTCTTTTCCTGTTAATACACAAATCTAATATTCTGTTATCTAATGATTTAGACACCTTATTACCTAATTTTCTAATCCATAAAATACGAAAAACGCCCATCGTCTATGACAGCCATGAGTATTTTACAGAAACCCCGGAACTTGTAAACCGCCCCTTTGTTCAATCTGTTTGGAAACGCATCGAAAAAACCATCTTTCCAAAATTGGAAAATATCTTTACTGTAAATGATTCCATTGCAGGACTTTTTGAAAAAGATTATGGCATCCGCCCTTTGGTGGTCCGCAATATCCCTCCCATCAGAAAAAGGGATCAAAATTTAAGCCGCGAACAATATAAACTTCCTGAAAACAAAACCATTCTCATCCTTCAAGGAGCAGGGATTAATATACAAAGAGGCGCCGAAGAACTTGTTCAGGCCATGCAATACCTTGAGAATTGCCTACTACTCATTATCGGTTCAGGAGATGTTTTGGGAATATTAAAAGATATGGTTCAAGAACTAAAGCTTCAGGAAAAAGTAGCGTTTATTCCTCGACAGAAGCCTGAAAAATTATTTCAATATACCTGTCTGGCAGATATTGGTTTTTCGATTGACAAAGACACCAACCTTAATTATCGGTTCAGCCTTCCCAATAAGCTTTTTGATTATGTTCATGCTGGGGTAGCAGTAATAACAACGCCATTGCCCGAAATAAAACGTATTGTGGATGAATATCAGATTGGCTGTTTTATTCAGAATCACAAGCCGGAGCACATTGCCTCGGTTGTGCAGAATCTACTGGATCATCCGCAAATACTGAACACCTATAAAGAAAATTGCATAAAAGCGGCACAGGGCCTCCATTGGGAAACTGAAAAAAAACAACTTGATAAGATATACCTTAAACTTCTTTAATTGAACAACACACTGCATATCATATCATTCGACATCCCGTATCCGGCAAATTATGGCGGTGTTATTGATGTATTTCATAAACTCCGCTTGCTGCATAAATCAGGGACAGACATCATTCTTCATTGTTTTGAATACGGGCGCGAACAAAGCGAAGAATTAAAGAGCCTCTGCAAAGAAGTTTATTATTATCCGAGAAATATGTCTACAATGAATTTTCTCAGTTTCAAACCATTCATTGTAAAAAGCAGAATATCAGAAAATTTAATATCACGTCTTTTAAAAGATGATTTTCCTATTCTCTTTGAAGGGCTCCACAGTTGTGGTATTATTGATGATGAGCGAATTAAAAACAGAAAAAAAATCTATCGCGAGAGCAATATAGAACATCAATATTATTTCCATCTGGCCAAAGCGGAAAAAAACCCAATAAAATTCATCTACTTCCTAACGGAAAGCATCAGGCTCCGTTTTTTCCAGAAAAAGCTGAAGCATGCAGATTTAATGCTGGTGGTTTCTCAAAGCGATACAGCCTATTTAAAAAAACACTTTCCTGCCAAAAAAGTGTGCTATTTACCCAGTTTTCACGAAAATGATGATGTAATCAGTTTGAGTGGACTTGGAGAATATGCATTATACCACGGCAACCTTGCTGTTGCTGAAAACGATAGGGCCGCAAAATTTCTAATTCAGAATGTCTTTTCAGAGATAAAAACCCCCTTGATTATTGCCGGCTTAAATCCGGGCAACAGTTTAAAAAAACTTTGCCAAAAATACGACCACATAAAACTTGAAGCCAATATCCCCTTTGAGAGAATGCTCTATCTGATGCAAAATGCCCAGCTGCATATTCTGATCACATTTCAAGCTACCGGACTTAAGCTCAAGCTATTAAATACGCTATATCAGGGGCGGTTTTGCTTGGCAAACACAGCAATGCTGCAAGGCACAGGACTTGGTGAAGCCTGCATTATCACCGATAGTCCGGAAGAAATAAAACGACAGATTCAGGAATACTTCCAAAAGGATTTTTCTATTGCAGAACTACAACAAAGAAGAAGAATACTCTCCGAAGCTTATGACAATAGCACTAAATGCCAAAAGCTCATCGATTTAGTTTTTTCAGTAAAAACTACAAAGGGGCACCATCTTCAATAAGCCGAGCATTTTCACAGCGCAATACACGCGAGGGATATTTCTCAATCAGGCTATAATTATGTGTTGCCATAAGCACTGCCCTACCATTCCCAGCTATATTCAGCAGCAATTGCATAATCCCGTCTGAGGTTTCCGGATCGAGGTTTCCGGTGGGTTCATCAGCGATAATAATTTCAGGATCGTTTAATAAAGCCCTTGCGATGCCAACACGTTGCTGCTCCCCGCCGGAAAGTTGATGAGGCATCTTAAAACCTTTGGTCACCAAGCCAACTTTTTCCAGAACATCCTGAATACGTTCTTGCATTTTGTTCTTATCTTTCCAGCCCGTAGCTTTGAGTACAAAAAGTAAATTATCCTGTACTGTTCGATCACTGAGCAATTGAAAATCCTGGAATATAATTCCTATTTTACGTCTTAGGAAAGGCACATCGCGCTTTTTAATGCCACAAAGATCTACTCCGGCAATATGCGCAGCCCCCTTTCGGCAATCAAGCTCAGCATACAGTGTCTTCAATAAACTACTTTTCCCGCTTCCTGTTTTCCCAATCAGATAAACAAACTCGCCACGTTCCACTTCAAGGTTTACCTGGCTTAATATTAATACATCTGCCTGATAAACAGACAATTCTTTTACATCAATAACAATATCCAAAGCCATTTTTATTAGATTTTAAAAGCGAGTTTAATACCCCCAATAACCATTTGCACACTAATCACAACAAGGATCAATCCCATAATACGGGTAATTACGCCAATGATGCTTTTTCCTAAATACTTCACTAATCTTCCCCCAAAAATGAACAGCATTAATGTAATGAGGCAACTTATACCATAGATAACAACAACAGTTCCCATTTTTTCGAAGGGTGAAAGAGGCACATCATAACCAACAAAATTCATGGCTGTGGAAATTGCTCCCGGTCCGCCTAAAATAGGGATTGCCAAAGGTGAAATAGCCAATTTCATAAAAGTACTTTCAGCAAGCACCTTTTCTTTGATTTCCTGTCTATGTTCCGGGCTCGGGTGGTGCACCGAAGATTCTTTCCCACTAAGCAAATTATTCCCCACACCAAAAAGCAAGATTCCTCCACCAATTTTAAAGGCCGATAGGGTAATCCCAAACATTTGATAGATATAATTCCCAAGAACTGCGAATGCCGAAACAATAATAAAGGCGTAGAACACGCTAAAGATTGCAATTCGAACAACGACTTTCCGATCCGTTATATCGGAAGTTAGGCCAAGAAAAATTGGAGTATTCGCAATTGGGTTCATAATAGCAAAAAAACCCATAAAGACGGTAGTTCCAAAAAGGATTATTTGATGTAGTTCATTCATAAGGAATCTGCTCTTTTAATTAGCCTTTAATAATTTTCTATAAAAGTACAAAAAATGGAGACAAAACAAACGGAAGGCTGATGGGAATAAGCCAGAGCGCTTCTTTCTCCATCAGCCTTCCGCTGATATGTATAAAATTGTGGGTTTTTAAACCAATCCGGCAAAACCCATAAAAGCCAAAGCCAAAATACCTGCAGTAATTAAGGCAACAGGTACTCCTCTCATTCCTTTAGGCACATCCATTAAATCGAGGTGCTCACGGATACCGGCAAAAATTACCATTGCAAGCGCAAATCCAATTGCATTGGAAATGGCAAAAACAACGCCTTCCATCAGGCCAAAGTCCTTCTGAATAGTAAGAATTGCAACACCAAGTACAGCACAGTTCGTTGTAATTAAGGGTAGAAAAACACCCAGCGCCTGATATAATGGAGGGCTTACCTTTTTCAGGATAATCTCTACCATTTGCACCAATGCGGCAATCACCAAAATAAAACTAATGGTTTGCAAAAAAGGAATTCCCAGAGGAATAAGCACCATATGATGTATCAACCAGGTAACAACGGTTGCAAGGGTCATTACAAATAAAACGGCACCGCTCATACCAACTGATGTAGACACTTTTCCTGATACACCCACAAACGGACAAATACCAAGAAACTGAGCTAATATTATGTTATTAACAAATATTGCGGCGATAATGATTAAAATATATTCCATGCTCTTTGAATTTTCAGGTTAACAATTAGGCTTTGGTTATTTTACGCATTAAAGCGATAAGGAATCCTAATGCAATAAATGCTCCGGGAGCCAATACAAAAACCAGCATGCCATCTGCATCAATTAGTTTATGGCCAAACAATGCACAGCTTCCGAGCAATTCCCTTACAGCACCGAGTAATGTGAGGGCAAAAGCAAAGCCTAAGCCCATCCCGAGCCCGTCAATAGCAGACGATAAAAGGGTGTTTTTTGAAGCAAATGCTTCGGCACGGCCAAGCACCACGCAGTTCACAACAATCAATGGAATAAATAAGCCCAATTGTTCGAACAATGCAGGCATAAACCCTTGCATTACAAGCTCTACAATAGTTACGAAGGATGCAATAATTACGATAAAGGAAGGAATACGCACTTTATCTGGTATCAGATTCTTCACCAAGGAAACAACAACATTCGACATCACAAGCACAAAAGTTGTGGCCAATCCCATACCTAAACCATTAATGGCAGAGGTTGATACACCCAGTGTTGGGCATAAACCCAACAGCAAAACAAATACGGGGTTTTCTTTGATAAAACCTTTACTGAAATTTTGTAATTGGTTCATTATTTAATCCCTCCATTTTTTTTATAAGTATCCCAAGCGCGTTGAACGGCATCGCAATATGCACGGGAACTAATTGTTGCAGCAGTAATTGCATCCACATCGCCACCATCTTTCGTGACAGAAAGCTTATAATTAGCGGGGTTTTTCCCATTAAACTGATCACTAAAATCCGATTTGCTTTTTTGCATTTTATCGCCCAGACCTGGGGTTTCTTTATGTTCGAGCACAGAAATATTATTGATACTACCATCGGGCAAAAGCCCCACCATTAATTTAATATTTCCGCTAAAACCTTCGTTTGTATAGGTATTTACTGCCACGCCTACTGCTTCTTCACCTTTATATGCAATATTAAAAGTCAGGCTATCATTGCCGTCAGCATCAGGGACTTTTACTTCTTCCAGCCGATCAAAAGGAGGCAGGACATTTTCAATAGCTTTCTGTTGCTTCAGGGCTTTTGCTTTGGCAATAGGCTCTTTTGTAAGGTTGTACGCACCACCAAGAGCCAGTGAAGCTACCGCTGTAACCACTAATAAAGTGAGCAGCATATTTATAAATGACGATTCTTTTTTTGCCATAATGTTTGATTTTCTAATTCGTTAAAAAATTAGGCTGCTTTTATTGTTTCACCAAAACGTTTGGGTTTCAAACTCCTATTCATTAATGGCACAAAAGCGTTCATGATCAGGATTGCAAAAGAAACCCCTTCAGGATATGCGCCCCAAACACGTATGATAATAGTAAGAATACCAACACCGGCACCAAATATCAACTGGCCCTTTCGTGACATTGGCGAACTAACCATATCCGTTGCCATAAAGAACACTCCGAGCATGATACCACCAGTTACAAGATGAAACATCGGGTTTACATATTGCGTGGGATCGATAAGCCATAATATTCCGGAAAACAGAACTACACTCAAGAGAAAAGATGCAGGAATTTCCCACGTAATAATCTTACGAATAAGCATATAGGCTCCACCAAGAATCAGGGCAATTGCAGAAACCTCTCCAAGTGAACCACCCATATTTCCAAGCAATTCCTGAGCATAACCGGGCACCTGCGACATAACCTCTTCCATTCCTTTGCCACTGCGCAAGCCTTCTTTTACAATACCAAGCGGTGTAGGGCCGGTGAGTGCATCAGGGATAACTCCTGAAAACAAAGGATTTGGCACAGGCCAACTAGTCATTTGCACCGGAAAAGAGATTAAAAGGAAAACCCTACCTACTAATGCGGGGTTAAATGGATTTTTACCCAAACCTCCAAAAGACATTTTTCCAATACCAATAGCGACCAAAGCCCCTATTAAAATAATCCACCAAGGCAAATTTGAAGGCACATTAAATGCCAGCAAAATACCGGTAATTAACGCAGAACCATCATTAATTGTGATGGATCCTTTTATCAGGTATTTTTGGATAATGTATTCGAAGAGATAACATGCAAGTACTGAAATTAATAGTACCCTCAGGGCATCCAGCCCAAAATAATATATTGAAGTAAAAATGGCCGGCACCATAGCAATGACGACACCATACATCAGTTTTTTTACCGAAAGACCACCATGTACGTGCGGAGAACCGGAAATTGTGAGTAAATTCATAAGGCTTTTATCAATTATTCTTTCGACTTCTCATTAATTGACCAACTCTTTGTTTTCCAATGCGGATATAATCCAGCAAAGGACGTCCGGAAGGGCAGGTAAACTGGCAAGAACCACATTCGATGCAATCCATAATTGCCTCCTGCTCCATCTCTTCATATTTCTTATGTTCGCTATAGATGCCGAGCAAATATGGCTCAAGTCCCATTGGGCAAACATGCGTGCATTTTCCACAGCGAATGCAATTTAGCACAGGCACCCGAACCGCTTCAACATCTTTCATAATAAGGATGCCACTGGTTCCTTTAGCAACCGGTGATGCTTCAGTTATCAATGCTTTTCCCATCATTGGGCCACCATTAATAATTTTTCCGGTATCTCCCGGAACACCACCTGCTGCTTCAATCAATTGAAAAACAGGAGTTCCGATACGCACCATAAAATTTGAGGGCTTTGCAACTGATTTCCCTGTAACTGTCACCACTCTTTCAATCAGGGGTTTATTTTTCTGAACGGCTTCATAAACAGCAAATGCAGTACCCACATTATTCACGACGCAACCCACTTCAATAGGTAATTTACCGGAAGGAACTTCACGGCCAATGAGCGCTTTAATTAATTGCTTTTCGCCGCCCTGTGGATATTTCACTTTGAGGGGATGAACTTCAATTCCGGGAAAATCTTTTGCAAGTTTTTGCAGGTGCTCAATTGCATCAGGCTTATTGTTTTCAATTCCGATCAAAGCCTTTTTTACTTCCAGGCCTTTCATCAAGATGGAGACACCAATAAGCAATTCTTCCCCTTTTTCGAGCATCAGACGATGATCGGAAGTAAGATATGGCTCACATTCTACACCATTAATAATAAGGTATTCGGCCACACTACCTTTTGGGAGCATTAATTTTACATGAGAAGGAAATGTAGCACCACCAAGACCAACGATACCAAACTCTTTCATTTTGGCAATAATTTCGTCTTTGCTTGCTGTGATTTCCTTTTTAATACCCGGGCTCTTATCGATTTCCGGCAGCCATTCATCACCATCTACATTAATGATGATTGCGTCACGACGATAGCCGCTGGCATCAACGATTTGGTCGATTTTAGCCACTTTTCCCGATACAGGTGAATGGATGTTTGATGAGATAAATCCTCCGCTTTTTGCAATAAGTTGCCCTACTTTTACGATATCGCCTCTTTTAACGACAGCTACAGAAGGGGTTCCTAAATTTTGGCCGAGAGGAACCGATGCGGTTTTAGGAATTGGCAGTGTTTCAATAACAGCACTTTGAGCCAATTTGTTTTCCGCAGGGTGAACACCTCCTAATTTAAATGTTTTCAAGGTTTTGTCCTCCTTAGATTAATTAATTTTTGCTGTTATTATTTTCCTCACTGCCTTCTACTTTTGGTTCGACTTTAACAGCCTCAGGCACCTTTTTTTCAACTGGTTTTTCTACAGTTACTTTTGGTTTGCGAGGAGGAAAATTTATTTCATGAATTGCACCTGTGGGGCATTCAAGCACACACTTTCTGCACAATTTACATTTTTCATGATCGATATATGCGAGGTTGTTTTCCAGAACAATAGCATCGAATGGACAGGCTTTAACGCACTTTCCACATCCGATGCAAGCCACAGCACAATTCTTTTTGGCCGGCGCTCCCTTTTCCCTATTCTGGCAGCTTACGAATACACGTCTATCTTTTTTTCCTTTAAATCTTAGTTCAATAATATTTCGTGGGCAAGCAGTTACACAGGCTCCACAGGCCACACATTTTTCTTCATCAACTTCAGGTAGGCCGGTTTCTTCATTGATAAAAATAGCATCAAATGAGCAAGAAACAACACAATCGCCAAGGCCAAGACAGCCATTTGGACAACCACCTTCGCCGGAATAAAGGCTGTGGGCAAATTCACAAGTTGACGGCCCATCATAAGATACTTTTGCCGGAGTATTAACACGACTCCCATTGCAACGGATGACGGCAATTTTTGGTTCCGTAACCTCTGCTTCAAGACCCATAATAGATGCAGCAGCATTCATGGTGTCGGCTCCGCCAACTGGGCAGTTTAACCCCTCAAGGGAACCTGTTTTTACAATGGCTTCTGCAAATGCACGGCATCCGGCATAGCCGCAACCACCGCAGTTTGCTCCCGGCAATGCCTCTTCCACATCATCAATCCGAGGGTCTTCGATCACCTTAAACTTCTGCGCCACAAAATATAGGATAATGGCTGCAGCTCCACCGAGAAGGCTTAAAGTCAGAAGGGAATAAAGTACGATATCGTTCACAGTAATTTGGTTTTATAGGTTAAACCTGATTGTTCTAACACTAAAATTTTGCTCCATCCTAAAAAAGATTTCAAGCCAATGCATGCCAGCCTGACCATCTCTATTGCATGGCAGACAAAATTATAAACTCTACCGGAAGAATTATGGTATCTGAATAATTATTCAATATCAATGCAAATACTTGAATAACAGTTTATTGAAAATTTATTACCAACACAAAAAAACGAGCACACAAATGCAAACTACTGCAAAACAATTAATTAGATATTAAAAAAGAATACTTCTAAATTAAAGAGCATAGAAATTTATCAAAAATTTGTCAATCAAGAACTTAAGCTTTTTCAGTATTCGCTAGATCGCCAATTTAAATCCATTCTAAAATCAGGATTGCAGCCGGAATTCAAAAGTGTTCCCCAATTTTTCACGAAAAAAGTATAAAACGAAATAATAAGGAATCAGAATAAGAAGGGAGATTAAGCCTGCCAGGCCTTCACTGTCTAAAAAATATGTAAGTAAAATCAGTGAAATCAACAACACTAAAAAAGGGAAAAAATACCCAAGAAAAACGGCTTTTGTTCCTAGTGATTTCGCCATATAAATATTCACCTGCTGGCCAATTTGATATTTCTCCGTTTCAGCATTTTTAACTTCAATAATTTTATTTTCCATTTCACCAGTATTGCACACCCCTTTTATGGTGCAGGAAGCGCAGGCCGAATGGCTAATAATAGTCACAAAAACGCTTTTTCCTTCGATTCGGCTGATATGCCCTTGGTGTTGTATATTTTCTTTCATCTGATGCAAATACTTTGAGAATAGATCTTAGCGGCCCTACCATTTTTAAAATATCGGCCTTTCAATTAACGATAAAACAAATAGGCAATAAAAATTGCAGCGATTATTCCAGCAAAATCAGCCAATAATCCACAGGTAATTGCATAACGTGTTTTGCGAATACCCACTGATCCGAAATAAACGGCTATTATATAAAAGGTAGTATCTGTAGCGCCTTGAAAAGTAGCCGCCAGTTTCCCAACAAAACTGTCGGCACCATATGTACTCATCGATTCCACCATCATTCCGCGTGCACCACTGCCACTCAGTGGTTTCATAAATGCAGTTGGAAGCGCAGGCACAAAATCTGTATTAACACCAAACAAGGACAGAAATGATTGGATCATCTCAATAATGTAGTCCATAGCCCCGGAAGTCCTGAATACGCCAATAGCGACCAAAATCCCAACCAGATACGGTATAATTTTTACGGCTATCTTAAAGCCATCCTGCGCCCCTTCAATAAAGGTCTCATATACATTGATGCGTTTGATAAAAGCGCTGCCTAAAAATAAAATAATGATTAAAAATAAAATAAAATTTCCCGACAGATTGGATATCGTATTTACCTGAGTGGATTCCAAAGTAGAAAAATACCAAATTATACCACTTACAAAAAGGCTAAAACCACCAAGATAAAGGAGAATTTCTTTGGATAATAAATTGATGCGTTGATAAAGGCTGACGCTTACAATACCGGCAAGAGTGGCGAAAAAAGTGGACAATAATATGGGCACAAATACTTCAGAAGGATCAGAGGCACCCATTTGTGCCCGATAAACCAATACGCTCACAGGAATTAAGGTAAGGCCGGATGTATTAAGAACCAGGAACATAATCATACTATTCGAGGCTGTTTTTTTTTCAGGGTTGATCGATTGAAGTTGATCCATAGCCTTCAGTCCCATCGGTGTTGCTGCATTATCGAGACCCAGCATATTTGCGGCAATATTCATGAGAATAGAGCCCATTGCCGGATGGTTTTTAGGGATGTCAGGAAATAATTTTTTGAACAAAGGAGCCACAAGGCGCGACAAAACATTTACCATACCCGCTTTTTCCCCGACCTTCATAAATCCGAGCCAGAGCGTCATCACACCGGTTAAGCCTAAAGACAATTCGAAACCGCTTTTTGCCATCTCGAAAGTGCTACCCACTAGTTCTGGGAAAATTTCCGTGTCGCCAAAAAATACCAAACGGATCAGGCCCACAATAAAAGCGATTATAAAAAAGCCGACCCAGATATAGTTAAAAACCATAGGTTAAAATTAAGGCGCAAAGATAAGAAAAACGAAAAAAGAAAAACGGACTACCTAGGAAGGGAAGAATATCAATAATTGGGGTATTGTTCTTTTAGGCAGTCCGAAAGCAATCTAAAATAATTGTGAATTTACTCAGGCAATCCTGCTTTTATGATTAATAATTCCATTTCGCGAATTTTTTCCTCGCGCATTCACTCCATGGTTTGAAGCTTTGCGCGAAGTAAAACGGCTCAATGCTTTTTTATATTCAAATGAGTTATAAGGTTCAACAGCATTGCGGTATGGAATACTGAAACTGATTCGGGTTCCTTTTGCGTGGGCTGTTTGGATTTGAATTTGCCCATTCATCAGAGCAACGAGCTTTTGGGCAACACTCAATCCAAGGCCCAAACCATTGAAAGGTCGATTGAGCCCTTTTTCAGCTTGGATAAAAAGATCAAAGACCTCATTCCTTTTTTCTTCTGAAATACCAATGCCACTATCTTCTACATAAAATTCAAATTCCTTTTCATTAAGAAGATGAAAGCCGGCCTCAATATATCCAGTGCTGGTAAACTTATAAGCATTATGCAGTAAAATTTCTAACACACGAAACAGCTTATCATGGTCAACCAAAACCTTTCCAATATGCATGCCGACATCTTGCTTTACACGAAAATCTAAAGTTTTATAACTGATTTGCATGGTTTTACGAAAATCAGAGCAAGCTTGTTCAAAAATATCATTTAACAGGCATGGCTCCAAATATAATTTTTCTTTATTATCAAAAAGTTTCGCTGCTTCAATAAATGAATCTACCAATTCCATCATAATCCCGCAACCTGAACGAATCTCATGAATAAACATATTCTTTTCATTTTCAGTTGTTTGATCATCCAAAAGAAGGTCTGAAAAGCCCATAATGGCATTCATTGGAGTACGGAATTCATGGGATATATTAGCCAGAAGAAAAGACTTGAGTCTTTCGACCTCCTGAATCTTTGAATACATCTCAATTTCAGCATCTTGAATATTAATAGTCGGGGTGTTCATGCTCTAGTTTGGTTTAGTTTATTTCAATGTTTATTTCCTCTACTACTTAATAGATTTCGAGGGCAAAAGGTTACCAAATTTTCAAAATATTTTTTTATTAAAAATTTGATGATTTTTTATTATATTGATTTTAAGCTCTTTAAAACTCATTTTTTAGCAAAATTACGCTAATTTAGAATTATTTTTAATAAGCTTGAAACCAGATTAAAATTGCTTCGTATAGGTGTGAAAAGGTCTAAAATAAATTTTGCAAAAATTTTGTCAAAAAATACTTGCGCAATCCAAGATAAAGTTGTATATTTACACTCGGAAAATACAAAACAGAACTTAAACAACGTAATTATGAACAAATTACTTTTCATTGTAGGCATAATTGCCTTAACATCAATTAACTACGGCAATATTTCTGCTCAAGAAACTTTAGCCGGACATATTTACTACAATATGGATGAGAATTTTCCTATGCCGGGAACCGATGTCTTCCTTATTGATCAATTGAATGATACTGTTTCATCTGCTACAACAGATGAGGATGGCGCATTTAGTATGCCTTTTCCTCTTGCCGGTAGTTATAGCTTAATTAGTGAGACTTATATCCCTTCGGGTGGTGTTGATTTTTCAGACAGTTTTCTAATCATGCTTCATCTGTTTGGCTGGCATGATTTTTCAACAACGGAAGCCCTTGCTGCTGATGTTGATGGTAATGGGAATATTAATTGGACGGATTACTGGACAATTGTTGTTGGTTGGTTTATTAATGGTTATCCTTTCCCTGCAGGAGAATGGGGACAAACCAGTGTTAATTTACTAATAGGAGCAAAAGAAGATCCACCAGCTGGTGGTGGGGGTAATAATGGTGGAGGCAGCAATCCTCCTCCGGAATTTGACGATATTGACATTGGAATGATTAGTATTGGTGACTGTAGTGGGGGATACAGCCCGGTTCTTCTCAAGGAACAAATGAGTATTAATATGATTCACTCAGAATTAGAATGCGGAGCAAATGAAATAATTCGCATTCCAATAAGCACAAATGAACCCATTAATATTTCAGGACTTGCACTGGCACTCAACTTTGATAGCAAATATGCACGAATTTTAGACGTTGAGTCTCAATTTGCTGTTAATTACGGAATAAGGAATGGCCAATTAAGAATTTCATGGATCGATGAAAATGCCCAATCAAAGGCATTAGAATCAAATCAAACAATATTGAACATCGTGGTAAAAACCCTGCCCGGCTTTAGCAAAGACAACAATATTACTTTCAAAATGAATCCTGAGTCGCATTTTATCGATGAGAGCGGCCAACGGATTCCTTATATTCAATTAAAATCAGCATCAATACATTCAAATGGGCAAAATTCGTTTGCTGATAAATTATATCCAAATCCGGCCACATCAGTTGTTTATGCCGATATAAACCCGGACATGGAAGGAAAAATTATCTTTAATATTTATAGCACAAGCGGGAAACTCATGAAAACAATCATGAAAGAAGCTCAGGGCGGCCAAATTCAAATTGATATTGACGACCTTAGCAAAGGCTCATACATCTACACCCTAAGCAACAACCTTACAGGGGAAACGATTCAAAGTACACTTATTATTAAGTAGGCAATATCCATATTCACACTTATCCAAGCCCGAGGATTAATTTCTTCGGGCTTTCTTTTTCTCAAAACAATACCATGCAATAGCGATAAAGATTTATTGAGCATAAAATAATTTGAAGAGCATCTTCCAAGTTTAAGTGTTTGCTGTATCTTTGAGCAGATATTTGTATAAAAGGTGCAAAGACACAATGCAAAACGGAAATATGCTTAAAATACTGATATTTAAGTATTTAATTATTTTTGTATTCTTTTTTGGGTATATTTATCCATCTAAAGCTAGCGATCCTATGGCTTTGATGCATGATTATTCAGAAGAGAATACTCTTATTAAACATAAAAGCTTCAGTGAAAGCACTACTTCTTATCAAAAAAATATATACAATTCCTCAGAAGATTCACTCTCCAAGCCCCAAAATACAGACCCATTTACAACCTATGTTGAACGTTCATTAGTATTTTATAATTCCAGGCAAAGAGATTCGGCCGCATACTATATAAATTTAGCGCATCAAAACAGACACAATACCAATCGCAAAACAGCTTCATTTGCCGATTATCTTTTTATCAGCGGAAGCCTCTATGCCCGCACAAATATTCCAATTGCAAAAAAATTTCTGGTCGAATCCCTTCATTGCAGGCTTGCCATTGACTCATTGAATTCAGATATACTTTTCAGAACCTATAATAATTTAGGGGTTATTAGTAATTTGGAGCAAAACTACAGGGAAGCTTTATCTTATTATTTTCACGACAACGACATAAGCACCCACTATAATCTTTCAATAAATCCTTCGTCATTATTTTATTTGCAGGAAAATATCGGCATCTGCTACAAAAAACTTGATAATGATGATAGCGCAAGGGTTTATCTAAAAAAGGTAATCCGGATGGGTTCTACCTTAAAAGAAGAGCACTCCAATTCTATCGCAAATGCATATATTAATTTAGGCTGGATAGAAACCAATAATGAAAAATACGCTTTGGCTGCAAAATATTATGATTCAGCTCAATATATGCTTTCAATAACAGTGGAGCCAAATACAGAGCACCAATTTCTTCTATACCAAAATTATGGAACCAATTGCCTGCTCACCGGAAAGCTGCAAAAAGCAGAACAATATTTTAACCTTGCTCTATCAAAAGCCACAGGCAGCTCAAGACAATCATATAAAACAGAAGAAGTTCGATTAAACCTAGCAAATATTTATTTGTCGACCCAAGATTTTGAAAAAGCGATCTCCCAATATCGCATGATTCTTTCCAGCAAGGACAAGGCATTGAGATTAAAAGCGATACGAAATATTGCACGAACTTTCGAAAAAATGGATCGAACGGATTCCGCCTCCTATTATCATGAACAAATCATCAATAAAACCATAGAAGGAAATTATACTTCACATGAGTCGGCCCTAAACCACTTATATTATGGCTATTTTCTGGTGAAGAACAACCTAAAATTGGATCAGGCAATCGCTGAATTACAAAAAGCTGCCAATTATTTTATTCAAAATAAGGATACTATTAGCAGGGATTTAGCAGAATGCTACATCAATATGGGCATATATTACACAAACCAAAACAATGATATTAAAGGCATTTCACACCTTTTCATGAGCCTGAATATTTTACAAAACGCCCAGAAAAATTATGATCTGGAAATAAATAAAAGTGAAAATGACTCTAAAGCCATAAGGGTTTATTATCATTTGGGAAGCATTTACCTAAAAAAATATTTCATTCAAAAAAACGACAGCCTGTTACTTTTATCACATTCCTATTTAAAAAGGGCCATTGAATTGCTCGAAAATTTTCGGTACAGCCTCAGCAGTGATGAAACAAAAATGAATATCACGGCAAGAGCCCGATCTATTTACAATAAAGAAGTCCTTTGCCTACTGGAACTCAATAAATTATTCAAGGAAAATGATTACCTCAACGAAGCTTTTATTATGGCGGAAAAAAGCAAAGCATCTACATTACTTGAAGCGATTCGCCAAAATGAAATTAAAAACCAGCTAAAGCAAATGGATACTTTGCTGCGACTTGAGAACACTCTAAAAATACAAGCAAGCGCATTGCAGCAAAAACTAAATATTGAAAAAGAAAAAACAATCGCTGACTCCAGTCTGATTCAGGAATATATTGAAAAATTATATGGATTAACTGACAAAGCAGACAGCATCAATGAAACCATTATATCTGCTGTTAAAGAAAATCAAATCAATACAACAACAGATATTTTGCACCCTGACAGTATATTAGGGAAAATGGACTCGACATCGTGTTTATTAGAATATGTGCTTTCCGACAGCCTCATGCACACATTTATTTTTGCAGACAATATGCTTTACGTAGAGAGTCAGCTGATTGACAGTAATTTCACGCAACACTTAACAAATTTTCGACAAAAAACTATTCGCTTCCCTGGTCAAGATGCACTTAATGAGTTAAACTCATTCAATGAATCCGCTTATTATCTCTATAAAAAATTAATTCCCGATAAAATTTCAGAAAATCCAAATATCAAAAAAATTATCATTATACCGGATGAAGATTTGGCATATCTGGCATTTGATGCCCTTTCAAAAACGAATCCCGAAGACAAGCCTAGCAGCTTTAGATTATTGCATTATATGATCCGGGACTACAATATTGGATACGATTACCTAGCAAGCCTGCACTTCAAAAATATCAGAAATAGCACAAAAAAGGAAGCCAATAAAGGAATTATTGCAATGGCTCCTGAATACCCTACAAAAAAAGAAAGTGGTTTGGTTGAATTTAATCATCTGAAGTGGGTAAAAGCCGAGGTAGATAGTATTGGCGATCTATTTGATGCAGATATTTTTACAGGCAAACATGCCACCAAATCAAATTTTTTAAATAAGGCTTCGGATTATGCCATACTACATTTTGCTATGCATGCCGTTGCAGATGAAGACAATCCCTTAAATTCTCATTTGGTATTCTATAATGGAGATACAAGCCTCGATTTTCGATTGCATGTTTATGAAATTTATCATCAAATACTATCTGCAAAACTTGCTGTATTAAGTAGTTGCAATACAGGATTCGGCAAACTTGAAAAAGGGGAAGGTATTATTAGTTTAGCCAGGAGTTTTGCATATGCAGGCATACCAAGCACAATTATGGCCTTATGGGAAATCGAGGACAAACCCGGATTTCAGGTGATTATTAGCTTTTATAATAACCTAAGGCAAGGATATCCTTCAGATGAAGCACTACGAACAGCAAAGTTAAATTTCCTGAATTCAGCGAATAACCTTTTAGCTCACCCCTATTTTTGGGCAGCATATGTCCCTGTAGGAGAGCCCGTTAAATTTGATAAACAGCTTTTTATCAAAACTCAGTATAATTATATACTCCATTATATTTTAACAGGAATCTTATTCTTGATTGTGGCTTTTCTTATTCTAAGGTATAGAAGAAAAGCAAAGCGATAACAGCAATCGCAAATAATCCCTGGGAAAAGCAATAAAAAAATGGGCTTGATGGATAATTTTCGAAGTCATTTTTTTCCCAAGGCCGTTTTCATGCAGTAAAAAAATTAATCTTAAGGGGAAGGTTTTCAAACAGCCCATTTTTTAATAAAAGGAAATCCAAAATCACTTGTGCTATCTGCTGCCGGATAAGTTAAATACTTATACAAGATCTATACAAATAAAAACGGACACCTGAAGATCTCAGGCATCCGTCGTTTTGTTGGTTTTGGCAGTTCCGGGTAAAGCAATAAACCCGAATTGCCTACTCTGGGAGTTTAACTAAAATTCGGGAGGCTTTGATATTATAGAAACTATTGCTATTTGAAATATCTATAAAAGCAAGACGGGCTTGTTCTGTTTCACCAATTTTTAATTTCAAGAGGGCTGAATACCATTCGGCCTGATCGACAAACAGGTTATTGCCTTGTTTAATAATTTTTTGAAATGCCTTTTCTGCTTCAATATATTTTTTAAGCTCCACATAAGACAGGGCAGTATAGAATGTTGCGGTAACATTTTCATCAACCTGATTAAGAAGTTCTACAGCCCGATTATAATCGCTGGCATCATATGCCTGCATTCCTTGAATAAGACTCCCATCAGCTTCGGAATTGCCGCTACGTACAATCATAACAGCATCGCTGGCCTGATAATACTCCATAAACAGCTGATCCCGTTGATTATTATTAAAAACGAAATACAGCACGGCACTGGCAATAATCATGAATCCAACAACAGAAGCTGCTATTTTCAGTACAAAAGCATTCTTTTTGAATGCACGTATCTTTGGATTAGCAGCCGGCTCGGCCATTATTTCATCTAGGGTGTTCTGTATTTTTAGGGCGTGATCATCAAGAATAGCCGTTTCAACTTCTTTACGGAGCTGATATTCACCAAATAAGGCCTTATCAGCTTCGAGTTCTTTTTCAAAGGCGACCAGTTCTTTCTGGTTCATCTCCCCGTTCAGATATTTTTCAATTCGTTCACTTGTCTGCATCATTCCGCAATTGATTATATAAAGGGTCGTTTTTTATTTCTTTAAGCAAATGTTCTTTACAAACATACTTTCTTTTTTTCACAGCTGCAACACTTATACCCAAAATAGTTGCTATTTTCTGTACAGGAATTTTTGTCAAATACATAAGCATCAAACGCTGACAATCCCTGTTCATTCTTCTGAAATGGCGTTGATAAAGATAGTAACGCGAATCTGTTTTCATCTCGAACAAAGACACAGAAAGGTCTTCAAGGGGCTGAACTTCGTCAGCATTTATCAGAATACCTTTTTGTTTAAAGTGATTTGAACTTATATTTTTACACACCCTGTAGAAGAACGTTTTAAATGAACTGGTTAATAAAAAATCTTTCTTCAACAATCGATTGTATACGACAATGATGCCTTCCTGAAAAATATCCCTTGCGTCATTGTGATCACCGCCTAAGCGTTTAATCATACGTTCAATAATATCAAAGTAACTTTTGTACAACCATTCAAGCACCTCCCGATTATTCCCTTCAATGCCATTCAGAATTTCCTCATCAGAATAATTGTTTGTGCGTTCTATCTTATTAATATGTTTGCGAAAGAAAAGGTTACCCACTTTTTAATTTTTTTTTAAAAAATCAGCTTATTTATATCAAATCTAAATTAAATCATGGGTTTTCCCCATAAAAGGCATTCCATTGAGCAATTTTTTAAATCTTAGATTGGCAATAGTTCTCTTTGAATTTTTTTATTCGCTGAACCGATTGATCAATTCGCTCTTCTGTTATTTCATTCTTTCGAACCAAATCAACAATAATTTCAAGAGCTTGATTTGCAATATTAGGATTGTATGTTGCGCCATTATTAGAGAATATCAGCAAATCCACCCCTGCATTTATCGCATGGAGAAGCGCCTCCCTAAGCCCATAGTTTTTTGTTATCGCAGACATTGCCATATCATCTGATAAAATCAGCCCTTTAAACCCTAATTTAGTACGCAAAATCCCATCAAGGGTTACATAAGAAAGTGTTGCCGGCAAAAGGCTGTCAATTGCACTATTAAAAACATGTGCTGTCATAATTGCGCCGGGAACACCTTCCTTTAATAATAAACGATATGGTAGGAGTTCTTGTTCAGTCCAGCTTTCACTTACATCAGTAAAGCCCAAATGCGAATCAACTTTTGAGCTACCATGTCCCGGAAAATGTTTCAGGCAACAGCCAATATCATTCTTATTCATTTCTTCAATAAAAATATTTGCGCAACGAGCCACTTCATTTGGGTCCGCAGAATATGCCCTCTCCAGCTTGCCAATCACAGGGCATTCCGGATTTACATCCAGATCAACAACAGGCCCCAGATTAAAATTTACTCCTGCGCGATGCAGCATTTTCGCCATTTGCGCATAGTAGTAACGAATACTATCATCAGGTTTTTGAGCCATTTCTTTAGCAGAAGGGAAATCCGTAAAACCATATCGGCTTTTTAATCGCGCCACCTTCCCTCCTTCCTGATCAACGGCAATAAATAATTGCTTGCCACCAGCTTGTTGCAGATCCGAAACAAGACGTTTCAGCTGATCCGGGGATACAATATTTCGTGGGCGTTTATGTGCCGGCACATCATAATCGAATAAAATAAAGCCTCCCGGCGGATGCTGTTTTAAAAAGCCCGATAAAGCCATAGTATCTGAATACTCAACAGCACGAAATCCAAGCAAAAGCATTTGCGCTGCTTTGGTTTCAAGATCGGATTCTGAAGAAATCTGACTACAGGCTGACTGCATGAATAGGGTTATTATAAAGACAGCAGGTAAAAACCGATAACTAATGCTCGAAAAACGAGCTAAGATCAAATCCTGCACTTTGAATGTCTTTTTTATTCTTCTCATAAACTTCTTCAATCTTTTCGATAGGTACAACATAAGTTATTCCATAGTTAATATTCTTATTCACACCCACATACATTTTTCCATCGTATAATGTACCGGGTTTGTAGACGAATTCCCCATGCTCCTTCTCCGGCTTCAAATAATATTGAAAATCTGCCGAAACACTCCGTCCTATTCCCACGAGTTCAAAATTAGGTATTCCATCCCGAATAGCGAGAATAATTCCTCCACTAAAGCCATTATTAAAGAGGGCGTCGATAAGAAAACTGCCATCTTTATTCGTATTTGGATCACTTACAATTGCTCTGGTAATCATTTTAAATCCCTGTGGATAACCCAATGCATAAACAAAAGAGCCCCATTCTAAATGCTGTGCCCTTCCTGTTGGATATTTAAACACATTAACATTCTCATCCCAATAGCCTATATCTTTCCCCAGAATCACAACATCCGCTTTTTTATCAAAAGCGAGAACATCCATACTCACCCGCTCAGGCAAATCGGGCACATAGTTGATCTGCCTCTTTTTTATCGCAACACCATACACAAACCAATCTTTTTCATCAGCATTCTCGTGTTCATAATAAGTAATGATCGTATCAGGGAAATAAGCCACATGTCCACAACTCAGAAGGGCGATTTTTCGATGGTCGTAATAAATTACTGTTGCTGTACCGCTGACAGATTCACTGCTTGTTGATTTCACAAATGCTTTTTGTAATGTTGATTTACGCAGTAGGCTATCTTTTGTTATTCCACTCGAATACCGAAATTCATAGGTTGTATAATCGGCAAAACAGGAAAGCCGGTATACACAGGAGGAAATCTCATTAAGTTGCTCTGAACAGTCTTTATAAGGGAATTCACTATCGTATTTACCATCGTTTAGGGCTGGATAAACCATTTTATAGGTTTGACGATTGCATGATGCCAGCAATATAAACCATAGAATGCAAAACCGATTGAAAAAAGATGAATTATTCATGGCGCTAATGAATTAAACTGTGTAAAACAATATATTTCGCAGGCCTGCCCCACTTCGCCAAGCGGATTAGCAATACCTATTCATTTTGCCAAAAAACCATCCAATAAAACCCCTCACGGGTATAAATCAAAAAAAAACTGCTTGAATAGCCCAACAAATATACATAATTCCTGAGCAATATTTAAACTTTACGCATATTTTTATGCCATCGAAGAGCTTAAGAATGTGGATGAAGGGATTGATTTCAACCTATACTGAACCAGCATGGCTGCCTTACAATAAAGCACTATAATGCATTCATTAGGATATTTTTTTCACAGAGACATCCATGTCTTCGTGCATATACACAAGGAAAATATTCCTGCGGTTTATTCCTGTTGCTTGCGCAATAGATCGAGCGTAATGCAAAGCCTGCTGCTGATGCTCCTCCATTTCTACCCCTGTTTTATATTCAAGCACATTAAAATAATCGGGGAACAAAACAACACGGTCAGGACGTACAATTTTCCTGTTTGCATCAAGAATATCGCGTTCATTCAATATCTTTCCATTGGAAGAAAAGCTCTCAGCAAGATCGGGATGCTCAACAATTTTGAGAATCGCCTGAGAAAGCAATTCTGCATTAACTCCTTGCTCTTTTAAAGTAATTTCATAGCGTTTTAGCAGATGGGGCAAATCGGCTTTTGTCTTTAACTCACTCAGCATTTTATGGATTATACTGCCATAAATTGTTGTAGAATACGCCCCCCTACTCCACTCTAATCCTTCTGCAAAACTCAAATCCACTTTTTTATCCCAAAATACACCAAATTGGCCTTCAGGGATTTCAGGTAAAAATGGCATTTCCTTTTCTTTCTCCCGGTTTATTTCATCATCAGATTGTTGATAGGCAGACAATGCGCCAAAAGAATATTGCCCTTCAGCATCAGGCTCAATTCCATTTGATTCAAAATAAGTATGCAATATTCCAGACACCGATTCTTTAAAGGTGGACTTTTTCTTCCCATCGACGATTAATGAAGACGACAAAACAAACAAAGCATCTTTTGGGCGCGTCATGGCCACATAAAACATATTGATAAAATCTAGGCGCTCTTTATCTTTTTCTTCCTGATAGAGGGAGGCGAATTTCGTATGTGTCAAATTTTCTTTATTTGGCTTTACTAACCCAACATTCAATTCTTCTATTAATGGGTTATTCAATTCTACCCATTGATATTCAGAGAAATTACCTACAGAAGCATCGGCATATGCAAATATTACCGCCCGAAATTCGAGTCCTTTTGATTTATGTACGGTCATCACACGCACTGCATCAGTATCGCTTGAAATAACAATCGATTTTTTTCTTCCTTTTTCTTCCCACCATTGCACAAATTGATCATGCGTATTAATACGCTCATTATTTAAACCTAGTAATGCATCAAAGAAGAAGCGCAGAAAAAGGTCATCATGCCGTTTTATTTTGAGCTGAATTGCTAATTTTTCAAAGATTTCATAAAAAGATCCACTGATAAGATAAGGAATATCGTTTAGCTTTATTTCAAAGGCCTTTAAAAACACCTGAAAGAAACCATATTTTGCCCCATCACGAAAAAGACCCTCCAAAACATTTCGATCATGAAATAATCCGGCCTCAAATGCGCTTAAAAAAGCTTTTCCGGCAAGAAGCACAGAATCAGGTTTATGAAACAGCTGAAATACATAAATCAACAATTGTACGCGAACGGAAGTCTTTAATTCAACCGAATCGGAAGAAATTACAGGAACGCCTTTTGCTCCATCAGAACCCTGCATCAACACACGTGCAGAACGCATCACAACATCACCTTTACGACACAGCACCGCAATATCTTTGTAGGGATATTTATATTCTTCGTGCAGCTTCTGAACAATCCCGAAAAGCTGTTCGTCGATCTGATGCCAGCTGTCTTTCGTTTCACCATCAAATAACTGCACCTGCACAAAACCACCCTCAGATTTCACTCCCCTTTCCTGCACAACATCCTCATACATTTTTGTATATTGTGCAGGTAAAAGACCAGCATTTGTCCTGATAAATGAAAACAGCTGATTATTAAAATCCACGATTTCCGGGCGTGTGCGGTAATTGTATGCCAGGCAATATAAATCAGCTTCCCCGTGATGCATCTTTAAAATGGCAGTGCGTTCAGGGTTTAAGCCATTATTATTTTCTTTTGGAAGTCCGGGCAAATCAATAAACAATTGCACTTCGCCTCCACGAAAACGGTAAATCGACTGCTTTGCATCACCAACAACCAAGGAAGTATTGTTAGCAGCTACGGCATCAGAAACCAAGGGAAGTAGATTGAGCCATTGCAAAACACTTGTATCCTGAAACTCATCAATCATATAATGGGCATATCTTTCGCCCAAGCGCGCATAGATATATGGAATTGGCTCATTACCAACAATATCAGCAATTCGCTGATTAAATTCAGAAATATGGACTATTTGTTCGTCCTTTCTTATTTCTGCCATTAATTGCTGCACTTCGCTTAATAATGCCAAAGGGTAAATATGCTTTAAAACTTCACTAAACAATTCATAATCAGAAATATGTTTTTCAAGATAAGCATCCAACCCCTTAATAAAAACCTCCAAATCAGGAATAATTAGATCGATGGATTCCCGAACTGCTTTTTTCTTGCTTTTCGCATACCATTCTTTGGTTTCAAGTATTTCTTCGATTTTCTCCATCAAAGAACCAATCTCAGAAAAATCGGCCTGCTGTATTTTCATAAACTTCCCACTGAGGCCTCTAGCACCTCCTTTAATATCAGTAGGCGATATGGCCGCCTGTTGTAAAAGCCCGAAATAGGACTGAGCAGCATCACTCAGCTGTTTTTCAACAGACACGAGCAAGCCCCTGATCTTTTTCGAGATATCCATAAAACCGGTAGGCCCGGGCAATTCCAGTTGTTTTATGTGCGCATAAGCCTGTTCCGTCATCGAATGCTTGATAAATGTGGATATATCCAGTTTTGGATTCCACGATTTACTGTTATTCATTTTATCAAACACAATTTGCAACACAACATTCGTAAGGGCTCGATCTTTTCCCATTTTGTCGATAATCCCATCAGTAATCCGGTTAATAAGTTCATCGGCATCAAGCACTGTTTCAAAACGGGCAGGCAAATCAAAATCTACAGCAAAAACCCTGATCAGCTTATGTACAAAACTATCGATAGTACTGATAGCAAAAGCATTGTAATCGTGCAGAATATTTGTTAACAACTCTTTAGCACGTAATTTGAGGAGCACAATATCCATATTTAAGGATGCAAGAAGGTGAAGCGTCAGGTAATCTGGATTCTTTTCTTGTTCATCCATCCTTAATATCATCTTTAGCTGATTGATGATTTTATCTTTCATTTGCCTGGCTGCATCATTCGTAAATGTGATTGCCAATATGCTTTGAAAAGCGCTTGGATTCCTGAGGGATAGCAAAAGGTATTCGCTGACCAATGTAGATGTTTTGCCGCTACCTGCCGAAGATTTATATATTTTGAAGGCCATATAAAGAATAATTCTAATTTTGGATAAAATTAATAGAAATTAATATGACACCGGCAGAATATACCCTAAGCTTTTATTTATTGCTTGTACTAAGTTTTATTTTCCTGCGCATTAAATACATAAACAAACCAATTCGAGGCTTCAACACCTTGATCCATGAAAGTTCCCATGCGATTACAAGTCTTCTGTTCCAGGGGCGCATTGTGGAAATTCGTCTTTTTTCGGATACCTCAGGACTTACAATCACAGAAAACAAGAGCCGCTTTAGTAGTATAATCGTTGCTTTTGTGGGCTACCCAATGCCTGTCCTGTTTGCATTGGGAATGCTGTGGTTGAATGATCATGGCATGGATTATATTACACTCTATATTCTACTGAGCATTGTCATAGCCAATTTAATACTGTTTGTGCGCAATGCTTATGGGATTATTTGGCTACTTTCCTTCATTGCAATCTGCATCCTACTATTAATTTATGGTGGAGAACTCAGTATTGGTTTTTTTGTGCTTTTTCTAGTATTCATATTACTCACAAGCGGCATTTACGATACATTTCTTCTTATGTTGCTTAGTTTTAAAAAGGGTCATTCTGCTGGTGATGCAAGTACACTTCACAAGCTAACGGGATTTCCTGCACAATTTTGGGCGATCCTTTTTCTCTTATTGAACAGTATGATCAGCTTATATGTTATACTCACCTACTTTCCACTATTTAATGAATTAACATTTTAATGCAGAATATAATTGTTGCCCTAATTGTTGCTGCTGCTGTACTTGCAGCCGTGTATATGCTGTATAAACGCTTTTTTATAGATGATTCCCCTTGCGATTCGTGCAGCACAAAAAGTGGGTGTAGTAGTTGTGAATTGATGGAGCTAAAAAAACAAGCAGATCCAGAAAAACTAAAACAGTTAAATATCCAACAACAAAAGCACAATAAAACAGGCGAATACAATAAATAAACTCGAGTATTATTTCCAAACAACAAATCAACTTTCTTTATTTTGGAATTTTTTTCCTAATATTGTACTGTATAAAACAGAAAATTCTTCTTCTATGGTCAATAAAGCAAAAATTGATGAGGTTTATGGTGATTTTGGCAATGACTTCATTGCGGATCTTTTTGATACTTTTATCAGCGAATTTGACGACAATATGCTCGAAATAGAGAATGGCATAAAGAGCAGGGATTTGAAAAAAGTCGAAAGAAAGACCCATAGTATGAAAACATCATGCGGCCAATTGTATGATGCTGAAGCCTACAGACTAGCCACAGAACTAAATTTCTTAACAAGAAATATGGACGAAACAGGCATTGATGAACTCTATGCTGCGTTTAAAGCTGCAGCAAATGAAATGAACGAACACCTGAAAGAACTCAAAAAAGAGTACGAATAATTAATTTCTGCGCAAAGCGAAAGCCCTGTAAATAGTGCATCAACAAAAAGATGTGGAAGGCTACCCAGATTTTAAAAACAAAAAGAGGCAAGCATTCTATTGTATAACTCTAAATTTTTCATAAATTTGTCTATTACACCTTAAACTAGTTCAGCATGATCCATAAAGAAACATTTGACTCTGTTTATGAGGGCTTTGATGATGAAATTATTGTAGACATTATTGACACCTTTCTGGATGAATTCGAGGAGCGCATTGAAACAATCAGGAAAGCCGTTGCTGATCGCGATTTTGATGTAATACATAAGGCCACCCATAAATTGAAAGGCTCTTTTGGGGCATTTTATGCCACCGAGGAAGTTGAACTTGCCAACACATTAATGAATAAAGGCAAAAACAATGACGATAGCGAGATAGATTCTTTATTAGAGGAATTCCTAAAAAACAGTCTCGCTCTGAAGCAAGAAATTATTGAGCTAAGGGCAAAACACGTATAAGCCGAAACTGCTGCTTCCCCTATCTATTTTTTAAGCTGTCTTATTTTTTTCTCAATCCTCCCCATTGCTTCGATTGTGAGCGGATCATTATTGCTCAGTTCTACTGCCTTGGAGAAATCATATTTGGCATCCAGAAAATCACCAAGCTCTTCATGACAAACACCCCGGTTCAGAAATGCATTGGCATTGCGTGAATTCATTTGTAAGACTTTTGTAAATGCATCACGAGCATTTGCAAAATCCTGAAGGTAAACCAACTGAATATACCCTTTATTGTAATAAGCATCCAGAAAAGATGTATCAAGGCCAATAATGCGCTCGTAGGCTTGAACAGATTTCTCCCAATCCTCCGTAGCCTGATAATACATTGCCAAGAGGTAGCGAGCCTCAACGCTTTCCGGACGAACATTGATAGCATTTTTATAATAATGCTCAGCAAGAGGCCTTAAACGGGCAGAATGGATCACACCGAGCCTAAGCCAAGCATCATAGTATTGCTGATTGAGTTCCACAGCCATTAAAAAACTGCGGACTGCTTTAGCTGTATCACCACTTTCCATAAAATTAAAACCAATAAGGTAAAAGCCTTCGGCGTTCACTTCATCATGCCTGAGCGCCAACTCCGCATATTTCATGGATTCTTTGTAATTTTTAAAAATCAAATAAAAACGAGATAGCTTCAAATAGGCCGGCACATAATTAGGTTCAAGGGTTAGAGCCTTAAGCAAAGAACTTTCACTCCGTTGAATTTCACCCATTTGAAGGTATACATCGGCAAGGGTAGTAAAAATACTCGCAGTTGTTGTATCAATAGCCAATGCAGCATTTATATCGCGCAAAGCCTTATTTAAATCACCAAGTCCGATATAATAATTTGAGCGAGCTACCAGATGATTAATATTATCGGGATCATCTTCAAGGGCTTTAGAGAGCTTTTGCAGCATTTGATCTTCACCATTCTGACCTACAACAATCTGATTATCTATCGTTTGATCATCACTTTGATCAGTTGAACTTCCATTGCAAGAAATCAGAAACGGAACAAAAAGCAATAAAAAAAAGTATTGAACTATTTTTTTCATAAAGCGTATATCGTTATTTAGGACGGCAAAAATACCAAAAAAAAAGCTGCCACTCCTAAGAAAGGAAAGGCAGCAGACAGTTCATAATAATTATAATCACGGCAAAGGATGAATACAGGAAAACCCCACACTCTATGCCCGATTTATTTTTTTTTCAGTTTTTCCCTGATGAGTCCTTCAATTTCCTCTGACAATTCCGGATTATCCTTTAAGAGTTGCTTCACAGAATCGCGACCCTGACCTAATTTTGTTTCGCCATAACTGAACCAGGAACCACTTTTTTTCACGATATCGTATTCTACGCCCAGATCAACAATTTCACCAACTCGCGATATTCCTTCTCCGTACATAATATCAAATTCTGCCACACGGAAAGGTGGAGCCACTTTATTCTTAATCACTTTCACCTTCACACGATTACCGCGTACAGCATCAGCATCTTTTATTTGGCTCGACCTGCGGATATCCAAACGAACACTGGAATAGAATTTCAGTGCGTTTCCACCGGTTGTTGTCTCCGGGTTTCCAAACATCACACCAATTTTTTCCCGCAATTGGTTAATAAAGATACAACATGCACCGGTTTTACTAATGGTACCGGTTAATTTTCTTAAAGCCTGCGACATTAAGCGAGCCTGTAAGCCCATTCTGCTATCGCCCATTTCGCCTTCAATTTCGGCTTTTGGTGTTAATGCAGCAACAGAGTCGATTACAATAATATCAATGGCTCCGGAGCGAATCAGGTTATCGGTAATTTCCAATGCCTGCTCGCCATTATCTGGTTGTGAAATAAGCAGGTTATTAATATCTACACCTAATTTCTCTGCATAAAAGCGGTCAAAAGCATGTTCAGCATCAATAAAAGCCGCAATACCACCCGCTTTTTGTGCTTCAGCAATGGCATGAATGGCCAATGTTGTTTTTCCTGATGATTCAGGGCCAAAAATTTCTACAACCCTACCACGGGGGAAACCACCAATGCCCATGGCAGCATCCAGACCAATAGAACCACTTGAAATTGCAGGCACTTCAATAATATCATCTTGCCCCAATTTCATAATGGCACCCTTGCCATAAGTTTTTTCAATATTTCCAAGCGTTGCTTGTAAAGCTTTCAGTTTGGCTGATTTTTCGCTATCAGCATCATTTTTTTTCGACATGATATAGTTTATTCTTTTGTTTCGTATTCTTTAAAAACTTGATTGGAATGATCCTTTGTTTTCACTTTGGTGAAAATCTTTTCAATGATTCCATCAGGTGATATAATAAAACTCAATCGGTGAATACCTTCATACTCCCGACCATACATCTTTTTTTTGCCCCAAACTCCATAAGCTTGAATTACTGTTTTCTCCACATCAGGAATTAAAGGAAAAGGAAGTTCATATTTTTCCTTAAAATTTAATTGAGCCTTAGGTGTATCAGCGCTAACACCAAGAATAGCAAAGCCTTTTTCTATAAAATCTTGATAATTATCACGCAAATTACAGGACTCGGCAGTACAGCCCGGTGTATTTGCTTTTGGATAAAAATAGAGGAGAATATGTTTCCCACGCAAATCTTTTAAGGAGATAATGTTCCCGTTTTGATCCGGCACACTAAAATCAGGTGCAGCATCGCCTTCTTTTAAATGAGTCATAAATAATGGATTACTTTTCTTACAAAAATAATAATTTATTACAATAAACGAAAAGAAAATAGAGGGAATAAGAAAAAAGCCCGAAGAAAAGATGGCTTATTTTTGATTTTGCTGATAGAAGCGACAAAAATCCTTTATTCCACATTCCGCACATTTTGGTTTCCGAGCAAGGCAAATATAGCGTCCATGCAAGATCAACCAATGGTGTGCCGTTGGAATAACCTCTTCGGGAAGATACTTTATCAGCTGCATTTCTGAATCCAATGGGTTTTTGGCCTTTGTGGTTAAGCCAATGCGCTCTGACACTCGAAAAACATGTGTATCAACAGCCATTGCCGGTTTATTAAAAACTACGCTAGCGATTACATTTGCCGTTTTTCGTCCAACTCCGGGGAGTTTCTGCAGTTCATCCACATCGTCCGGAACAATTCCATGAAAAGTATCGATGAGGGTACGCGCCATACCTACAAGGTTTTTCGCTTTATTATTTGGGTATGAGCATGATTTAATAAAAGGGAAAACATCTTCCGGCTCTGCTTTCGACAAGGAAAGGGCATCAGGAAACTCTTCAAAAAAGGGTGGGCTAATAATATTCACCCGTTTATCGGTACATTGGGCAGAGAGAATAACAGCTACGAGCAATTGGTATGGATCATGAAAGTGCAATTCTGTAGCAGCTTCCGGCTGATGGTACTGGAAATATTCTATAAATTTCTTAAAGCGCTCTGTTTTTCTCATAAAAAATAAAATAAAAAAAGGGGGATGTTCGATTGCTCTACCATCCCCCTTTTAGCCGTGAAGAAAATATCTATCTTACTTCGTCAACTATCGCTTTGAATGCTTCAGGATGATTCATTGCCAAATCGGCAAGTACTTTCCTGTTAATTTCAATGTTATTTGCATTGAGTTTACCCATGAATTGAGAATAAGACATTCCATATTGCCTTACACCTGCATTGATACGGGTAATCCAGAGTCCACGGAAATTCCGTTTTTTCTGTTTTCTGTCACGGTATGCATATTGCAAGCCTTTTTCATATGCATTTTTGGCAACCGTCCAGACATTTTTTCTTCTTCCAAATTGACCTTTAACTTCCTTAAGGACTTTTTTTCTCCGAGCCCTAGAAGCCACAGTGTTTACTGATCTTGGCATAATTTAAATTTTTATTACTCAAGCGTCCGCATATTTCAACGGATCTTTTCGGCTTAAAGTAAGTTTTACAATAAAATGAATTAAATGTGCAGCATTTGCTTCACATTTTTCACATCTGCTTTGTCTACAATAGTATCATAACCAAGATTACGCTTACGCTTTTTTGATTTCTTGGTTAAGATGTGACTTTTGTAAGCATGCTTCCTTTTAATTTTACCAGAGCCTGTAAGCGTAAAACGCTTTTTTGCACTAGCTTTTGTTTTAAGTTTAGGCATTGCTTCTAATTTAATTTTTAAACAATATATTAAGAACTTTCAAAGGATAGTTCACTATGATTTTAAGGGCGATATGATCATAATCATTCGTTTCCCTTCGAGTTTCGGCATACGCTCAACCTTTCCCAGATCTTCGAGGGCTGTTGCAAATTTCAGCAAAATAATTTCCCCTTGATCTTTATAAACGATAGTTCTGCCTCTAAAAAAGACTTCAACTTTCACTTTAGCACCATCTTCGAGGAAGCTTCGTGCATGTTTCAGCTTAAAATTGAAATCGTGTTCATCCGTATTTGGTCCCATACGGATTTCCTTAACAACAACTTTTGCCGATTTTGCTTTGATTTCCTTTTGCTTCCGTTTCTGATCGTACAGGAACTTTTTATAGTCCATGACTTTACAAACAGGCGGATTTGCACTTGGGGAAATCTCCACAAGATCCAAACCTTCTTCGCGAGCGATGTCGAGCGCTTCTTTAATTTGAACAATCTTTGGCTCTACGCCTTCACCAACCAAACGAATAACCGGAGAATTGATGTATAAATTAATCCGGTGTTTATCTGTGTTTTGTCTGCGTGCGGGGTATCTACCTCCGCGACGGCCTTTGTAAATCGCTGCTATGCTTTACTCCTTTCTTACTAATTAAACTTTCTTATATTAATAGATAAGAGGCTGAAAGTTTTAGACCTCCAACATCTCATTTATTTCTTTATTAAAATGATCAACGAATGCCTCCAAAGCGAAACTTCCCATATCGCCCTCGCCTTGTTTTCTGACGGAGACAATATTCTCAGCTTCTTCTTTTTCGCCAACAATGAGCATATACGGAATTCGCTTCATTTCTGCATCGCGAATCTTCCTGCCCATTTTTTCACTGCGATCATCAATTTGGGCGCGAATTTCGTTAATTTCCAGCAAACTCAAAACTTTTTCTGCATATTTTTGATATTTCTCGCTAATTGGCAGGATACTTACCTGATCAGGAGTCAACCATAATGGAAATTTTCCGGCACAATGTTCAATTAAAACAGCCACAAAACGCTCCATAGAGCCAAAAGGCGCACGATGGATCATTACGGGACGATGTTTTTGGTTGTCACTGCCATTATATTCCAGTTCAAACCTCTCCGGCAGGTTATAATCTACCTGAATTGTACCAAGCTGCCATTTTCTGCCCAAGGCATCACGAACCATAAAGTCCATTTTTGGACCATAAAATGCTGCTTCGCCATATTCGATTACTGCATTTAAATTACGCTCTTCTGCTACTTCAATAATCGCTTGCTCTGCTTTTTGCCAATTTTCTTCCGAACCAATGTATTTATCCGGGTTATTTGGGTCTCTTAATGATATCTGTGTAATAAAGTCTTCAAAATCCAGTGCTTTAAAAATCTTCATCACAATATCCATCACGCCTTTAAATTCATCTTTTACCTGATCGGGCGTACAGAAAATATGTGCATCATCCTGGGTAAAACTACGCACGCGTGTTAATCCGTGAAGTTCGCCACTTTGCTCGTAACGGTAAACAGTTCCGAATTCCGCAATACGCATTGGCAGATCTTTGTAGCTATGGGGTTTATTTTTATAAATCTCACAGTGATGAGGGCAGTTCATTGGTTTCAGGAAATACTCTTCACCTTCCTGAGGTGTAGTAATTGGGCGGAAACTGTCTTCACCATATTTTTGATAATGGCCTGAAGTTTTATAGAGGTTCACATTTCCAATGTGAGGGGTAATAACCTGTTTATAACCGGCTTTACGCTGCACTTTTTTCAGGAATTGTTCCAAACGTTCCCTTAATTCAGCACCTTTAGGAAGCCACATTGGCAATCCGGCACCTACCGTTTGGGAAAACATAAAAAGTTCGAGTTCTTTTCCTAATTTTCTATGATCGCGTTTTTTTGCTTCCTCAAGCAATTCAAGATATTCGGTCAGTTCTTTTTTCTTTGGAAAAGTAATGCCATAAATTCGGGTCAGTTGCTTGCGTTTCTCATCGCCACGCCAATAGGCTCCAGCGATACTTGTAAGCTTCACCGCTTTAATAAAACCTGTATCAGGCAAATGTGGGCCACGACATAAGTCAGTAAAACTGCCCGACTCATAAAAGCTGATTTGACCATCTTCCAAATCATTGATCAGTTCAATTTTATACTCATCCCCTTTTTTTGTGAAATAGTCAAGGGCCTCGTTTTTAGATACTTCTTTTCTAAGATAGTGTTGTTTCTGACGGGCTAGCTCCAATATTTTCTTTTCTATTTTATCAAAGTCGTCGGAGGAAATATCGTAATCGCCAAAATCAATATCATAATAGAATCCTTGCTCAATATCGGGGCCAATACCAAATTTAACACCTGGATAAAGTAATTCAATGGCTTCAGCCATCAGGTGAGCAGAAGAATGCCACATTGTAGCTTTTCCTTCGGTATCGTTCCATGTGAGCAGTTGTAGCTCAGTATCACGTGTTAAGGGGCGCAGGGCGTCCACAACTAAGCCATTTACCTTGGCCGCGAGTACATTTCGCGCCAGGCCTTCGCTAATATCTTTGGCAACCTGAAGAGGTGTTACACCAACCTCATATTGTTTCTGTGTAGAATCAGGTAAAGTAATAGTAATCATCAGATTAAGAATAAGTTGATTTATTGAAGCTGCAAAAATAGTCTTTTTATATATCTATTCAAACCCTTGTTAAGACTATAATAAAAAGATAAAGCAGAAATTGCAGTCTGCAAGGATGTTATATTTTTTATAATTTTGCAGCTCTAAAAAATAGAGATTTACCGCACTTAACAAATAATAGTCAAAGATGTTTGAAGGCTTATCGGATAAATTAGACAAAGCATTTAAGGTTTTAAAAGGACAAGGCCACATTACAGAAATCAATGTTGCTGAAACACTTAAAGAAGTAAGGCGCGCCTTGCTTGATGCTGATGTAAGCTATAAAATAGCAAAGGATTTTACGGAAATTGTTAAACAGAAAGCTCTGGGAAGCAATGTTTTAACGGCCGTATCCCCAGGACAAATGATGGTAAAGCTTGTTCACGACGAACTCGCCGAACTCATGGGTGGAGATAAAGTAGATATTCATATTTCTTCAAATCCATCCATCATTCTAATAGCAGGACTTCAAGGCTCAGGAAAGACCACGTTTTCAGCAAAACTTTCCCGTTTTGTTCAGAAAAAAAATGGGAAAAAACCCTTGCTCGTTGCTTGTGACGTTTATCGCCCGGCTGCGATTAATCAGCTAAAAGTACTTGGTGAACAGGTTAATGTAGAGGTTTATACAGAAGAAGGAAACAAAAATCCTGTAAAAATTGCCGAGAACGCCATCAAGCACGCCAAAGAATATGGCTTCAATACTGTTATTGTGGATACGGCAGGCCGCTTGGCAATTGACCAAGAAATGATGCTGGAAATCAGCAATATCAAAAAAACTATCAAACCGCATGAAACGCTTTTCGTGGTTGACTCCATGACCGGGCAAGATGCGGTAAATACAGCAAAAGCTTTTAACGACCAACTCGATTTTGATGGTGTAGTTCTTACAAAACTTGATGGTGATACACGTGGCGGGGCAGCACTTACAATCCGTTCCATTGTTGAAAAACCAATCAAATTTGTTGGAATCGGCGAAAAAATGGATGCGCTGGATATCTTCTACCCCAGTCGTATGGCAGACCGTATCTTGGGTATGGGCGACATTGTTTCCCTTGTCGAAAAAGCTCAGGAGCAATTTGATGCCGATGAAGCAAAAAAATTGCAGAAAAAAATCGCCAAAAATCAATTCAACTTCGACGATTTCCTCGCGCAAATTCGCCAGATTAAAAAAATGGGTAATGTAAAAGACCTCGTTGGCATGATTCCGGGCATGGGAAAAGCAATGCGCGATGTTGATGTGGATGATGATGCTTTTAAAGGCATCGAAGCAATTATCCAAAGTATGACTTCCGAAGAAAGAAAAACACCAAAAATCCTCAATGGAAGCAGAAGAAAAAGAATCGCGAACGGAAGCGGAACCAGCATCCAAGAAGTGAACAGACTGATAAAACAATTTCAGGACACACAAAAAATGATGCAGATGATGACCAAAGGCGGAGGTAAAAACGTAATGCGCATGATGAACAATATGCGTAAAATGCAAGGAAAGAAAAAATAATTATGCCTTTCAAACAGAATAGTGCTTGTCCATAATCCTCAATCTATTATCGGGACACACCCTATTCTTTTCTAGGAATGCATTACGACAGACTTAATCGACATGCTCAGTGCAGCAGATTAACTCAAACATACTGCAGCAAGCACACTACTTTAGGAACTGACAAATAATATCGATAAAAATGAAACTTATAGACGGCAAAGAAATAGCCAAACAATTAAAAGAAGAAATAAAAATTGAAGTAGCTGAAATACTTGATTCTGGTGTTGACGGCCCGCATCTTGCTGCAATCCTTGTTGGCAACGACCCTGCAAGCGAAACCTACGTTGCTTCAAAGGAAAAAGCATGCAAAAATGCCGGTATTTTGTCTTCTGTATACAGATATCCTTCGAATATATCAGAGAAAGAATTACTCGAAGCCATTGACTTTATTAATAGCGATCCTGAAATAAACGGACTATTGGTTCAAATGCCTTTACCAAAACATATCTCCGAAGATAAAGTTATTGAGCATATCAACCCCGAGAAAGATGTTGATGGTTTCCACCCATTGAACCTCGGAAAAATGGTCATGAACAAAGCAACTTTTATTCCTGCTACACCTTACGGAATTGTTCAACTACTCGAGCGAAGTAAAATCGAAACGCAAGGGAAACATGTTGTTGTTCTCGGCAGAAGTAATATCGTTGGCACACCTATAAGTATTCTATTAAGCAGAAAAAGCAAAAACGCTAATGCCACCGTTACGCTTTGCCATTCACGCACACAAAATCTGAAAGAGATTTGTTTGCAAGCCGATATACTGATAGCCGCCATTGGCCAACCTGAATTCGTAAAAGAAGATATGGTAAAAGAAGGCGCTGTTGTTATTGATGTAGGCATCCATCGTATTGAATCTGCGAGCAGTCCAAAAGGTTACGTTATTAAAGGCGATGTCGCTTTCGATGAAGTCTCTAAAAAAGCCTCTTGGATTAGTCCTGTTCCCGGAGGTGTTGGCCCTATGACCATTGCCAGCCTTCTACGCAATACATTAATGGCTTATAAAGCCCAACAAAAACACTAATGCAACGATATATCATCATTGTTTTTCTTCTTGCAGCCGGAGTTTTTTACTCTGGCTCTTTCGTCTTTGGCCAAAAATGTATTTCAGAAGACCATATAGTCCAGCTGCCTGCCAAAACAAAGGAAACAAGCGGATTGGCTCAGTATAAAGGCTATATCTATACCCACAATGATAGTGGTGGCGATGCGGCTATCTATAAAATAGACATGAAAACAGGGAAGTTGGTGGAGGAAATTCCATTAGATGGCATTACAAACAATGATTGGGAAGCTTTAACTATTTCGGGAGATTACCTTTTTATCGGTGAGTTTGGCAATAACAACGGAAATAGAACCAACCTTAAGATTTATAAAGTCAATTTAGCCAATAAAGCACCAATAGAATTAATCAATTTTTCATATGCCGAGCAAAGCAATTTCGAAAAAGCCCGATATCAACATAATTTTGATTGCGAAGCACTTTGTACTTTTGGCGACAGCTTATGGTTATTCACAAAAAACTGGAACGACAAACAAAGTAGACTCTATGTGCTTCCTCAAACAGCAGGCACATATAAAGTTGTTACACGCAAGCAAATAAAAGTTGACGGCCTGATCACAGGGGCAGATTACAAAGACGGACTATTAGTTCTTTGTGGATATAATGATTGGGAATCTTCGCTTTGGCTGGCCAAAAATATTGATGCTGTTGACGACATACCACTTGAAATGGCGAATATTGGGCTTTCATGCTTAGCGGGGTCACAAACAGAAGGCGTTAGCATTATCGACAATACACAGGTCTTCCTAAGCACAGAAGAAACGCCGCATACACCGAACTTACTTTATACCATAGATATTAGCAGGCAGAAAAAAAAATGCCCCAAGGCAATTTATCAGCCTGAATCAAATACAATCCGATTTAAAACAGCGATCAAGCAGCCTGTTTCCATTATTCTTGAAAGCCATAAAGGACATATTATTATGGATATCGACCCCAATAATATTATTCATAAAGGAGGATGGAATATTATAAATGATATAAAAAAGCCTAAAGACCCTTGTTTTCTGCGCATAAAGTCAATGGAAGGCAAAAGCTGTGTTTTAAAAATTTCTAAAGAGCAATAATTTGAACACTGAGACAAAAAAACAACTTTCTGACGGACTCGTTTTACCGGTTGTTGAAGAATTTTATTCCATTCAGGGAGAAGGCTTTCATACAGGAAAAGCTGCGTATTTTCTGCGCGTTGGCGGATGTGATGTTGGCTGTAAATGGTGCGATGAAAAGCGTTCCTGGAACCCGGACTTCTTTCCTCCATTAAATACCGATGAAGTTGTGGAACGAATAGCAGAATGCCCGGCTTCCTCAGTAGTTGTAACCGGTGGAGAACCCCTTTTATACAACCTTAATCATCTTTGTTCCCAATTAAAAAACAAAGGCGTTTTAACGTTTCTTGAAACTAGTGGAGCCCATCCCTTAAGCGGAGAATGGGATTGGATTTGCCTTTCTCCCAAAAAAAACAGCCCCCCTCTGAAAAGTGTTTATCCGGCAGCGCACGAACTAAAAGTCATTATTGCCGATGCATCTGATTTTCAATGGGCTGAAGAAAATGCAGTCGAAGTAAATGAAAAGTGCATCCTCTATCTACAGCCCGAATGGAGCCAACGCAACAAAATGATGGACGCAATTACTTCATATATTCTAGAGCATCCAAAATGGAAAATAAGCCTACAAAGCCATAAGTACATGAAAATTCCCTAATTTTACGACGAATCAATAAAACAGTGTCGTCATGTCCTTGAAGCCCTTTCTGCTTATTGCTTTTATTTTCTTGGTATCCAATGCATTTGCCCAAAACCCTGAACTGCATACGAAAGACAAAAGTGCACTCAACCATTTTAAGCGTGCCAATGGTTTCTATCGCAATTATGAACTGCTAGAAGCCGAAAAGGAATTAAAAAAAGCAATACGTATCGACCCAGAATTTCTTGAAGCACATTTATACCTTGCCGATATCTATATTCAGGCAAAGCGCGAAAAAGAAGCAATGTATAAATTCCAGCGGGTTATCGAAATTGACCCCACAGCTTACCCAAATGTTTTTATCGATTTAGGCAGCCTTTATTTTCAAAATGGAGAATACCAAAAATCAAAGGACATTTACACTCAATTTACTCAGATTGACAGCCTTTCGGACAATAACAGTATTCTAGCCGCCAAAGGCATCGAAAGGGCAGATTTTGCACTCAGGGCGATAGAAAATCCTGTTCCCTTCGAGCCTAAAAATCTGGGTCAGGAAATTAACAGCCCCTATTCAGAATATTTCCCTAGCATGACTGTTGATGACCAAACAATACTGTTTACGAGAGCTGTTCCTTACAGATATGCCGCATCCAACAAACAGGAAGACTTCTTTATTTCAGAAAAAATTGATGGCCAATGGTCCAATGCAAATGGCGTTGGCGAACCAATCAATACAGATAATAACGAGGGAGCACCAAGCCTTTCCGCTGATGGGCAAATCCTGATCTTTACTGCATGCGAACGCTATGGGGAATATGGCGACAACCGTATTGGTTACGGCAGCTGTGATCTGTTCTTTTCCGTGAAAAATGGCAATGAATGGTCGCAACCTAAAAATATTGGCCAGCCGGTGAATAGCTATCATTGGGAATCGCAACCCAGCTTTAGTTCCGATGGAAAAACTTTATTTTTTGTGCGGAATATCAGAAACAGAACAGGGGAAGTTGAGCAAGACATTTATAGGACGCGCATCCAGAATGACGGAAGCTGGTCTGTGCCTCAAAAACTAGGCCCGAACATCAATACTCCTGGCCGCGAAGAATCCGTATTCATACATCCTGATGGGCAAACTTTGTATTTCAGCAGCGATGGGCATACAGGCATGGGCGGCTTGGATATTTTTATGTCGCAAAAAGACGAAAACGGAGAATGGGGAAAACCTATAAACCTAGGCTATCCTATAAACACTCATAATGATGAAAACTCTATCCTGATCAGCAGCGACGGAAAATATGCATACTTTGCCTCTGATCGTGACGGCGGTTATGGTGGGCTCGATCTATACTATTTTGAACTTCCAGATGAATTCCGTCCAAAACCCATTACCTATTTAAAAGGCATTGTTTATGATGCAGAAACTAAACAAAAACTCAGGGCTGCATTCGAATTAATTGATGTTGACAATGACAGCACAATCATCACTTCGTTCTCAAATGATGTAACAGGAGAATTTCTTGTTGCTTTGCCATCCGATAAGAACTATGCGTTAAATGTTCAACGCGATGGATATCTCTTCTATTCCGATAACTTTTCCTTAAAAGGATTCTTTAGCAAACTGGAGCCATTTTTGAAGGACATTCCTCTGCAGCCAATCAAAATTGGTGAGCGTATTGTGCTCAGGAATATTTTCTTCGAGCTCGATAAATATGAACTGCAAAGCGAAAGCATCACAGAATTGACTAAAATCTTGGATTTCCTCAATAAAAATAAAAAACTAAGTGTTGAATTAAGCGGCCATACAGATGATCAAGGATCGGACGAATACAATCAGGAGCTGTCAGAAATGCGTGCCAAAGCTGTTTATGAATACCTTGTGCTGCATGGCATCGACAAAAACAGAATGACATTTATTGGCTATGGTGAAGAGCAACCTATTGAAAGCAATGAGAATCCAGAAGGACGTGCAAGCAACAGACGCACAGAAATGAAAATAATTGGCATTTAGGTATTTATAGAAATTTAACTGTATATTTCTTTGGGGATAATAAACCATAAAACAAGCAAGAATTCAACAACAACTGAACCTAAATCAGCTTAGGAATTCCCTCCTACTAAGGGACATTATTTTTTAAAAAACTGCTCTTAGTACGCCAGCTAAAATTTTTTAATTTATTTTATTTTGTTCTGAAAAAAATAACTTCTATCTTTGCAGCCCAATTTTCGAGAAGTATTAATTATTAGCGACATATGTATTTAACAACCGAAGTCAGGACGGATATTTTTAAGAAATTCGGTAAGTCTGAGCACGATACAGGCAGCGCAGAAGGACAAATTGCACTGTTTACATTCAGAATTAAGCATCTTACCGAGCACTTGAAAGCGAACAAAAAGGACAACGTCACACGTCGTTCATTAGTAATTTTAGTAGGAAAGCGCAGAAAACTGCTCGACTATCTAAAAAAGAAAGAAATCGAAAGATACCGTAGTGTTATCAAAGAATTAGGATTAAGAAAATAATCCCTAATTCAAAACATACCGAGGAAAGGCAATTACTAGGGGAATTGCCTTTTTTTGGTATTGTGCAAATAATAAAACCGGTCTTCTCTCCTCAGAAAAATCACCAAAGATTATCAGTGTAAAACACTGTTTTATTGTTAAAAAAAAATTTATGCAAGCAATTAGCAAAACAATTACTCTCGCCGATGGCAGAGAAGTACAGATAGAAACCGGAAAGCTGGCAAAACAGGCTGATGGTTCTGTTGTTGTGAAAATGGGGAACACCATGCTCTTGGCAACAGTTGTCTCAAATAAAGAAGCAAAAGAAGATGTTGATTTCATGCCATTAACGGTTGAATATCAAGAAAAATACGCTTCAACAGGCCGTTTTCCTGGAGGCTTTTTCAAAAGGGAAGCTCGTCCTTCTGAACACGAAATCCTTATTGCCCGCTTGGTAGACAGGGCTCTACGACCACTTTTTCCTGACGATTATCATGCAGATACCCAAGTAATTATCAATCTTATCAGCGGAGACAAAAACACACCTCCCGATGCATTGGCAGCACTTGCAGCTTCTTCTGCACTTGCTGTTTCTGATATTCCTTTCCACGGCCCAATTTCAGAGGTTCGTGTTGCACGCATCAATGATGTTTTTATGATCAACCCTACTCTCGACATCCTCCCCGAAGCGGATCTCGATCTTATGGTTGCAGCTACCATCGATAATATTATGATGGTTGAAGGCGAACTGAAAGAAGTTTCTGAAGAAACACTTGCTGAAGCGCTTAAATTCGCACACGAAGCCATTAAAGTTCAATGTCAAGCACAAATTGACCTTGCTGCAATGGTTGAAAAATCATCACCAAAACGTGAATATTGCCACGAAGTGCATGATGAGGAATTAAGAGCCCGAGTAAAAGAAGCCACTTACGATAAAGTATATGAGATTGCAAAAAGAGGAACCGCAAAACACGAACGCGGCGAACTCTTTAAGCAAGTACGCGATGAATATATTGAAAGCCTAAGCGAAGAAGAACGCGAAGAAAAAGAAAAACTCGTAAAACGTTATTTCCATGATGTAGAAAAAGAAGCCATTCGCCATATGATTCTGGAAGACAGAATCCGTTTGGACGGCAGGCAGCTTGATCAAATTCGACCTATTTGGTCTGAAGTTGATTATCTTCCTTCAGCACATGGATCAGCAATCTTCACAAGAGGCGAAACACAATCCCTTTCTACAGTAACTTTAGGAACAAAACTCGATGAGCAGACTATTGATGGTGCTGTTATCGAAGGAAAAAGTAATTTCATCCTTCATTATAACTTCCCTTCATATTCAGTAGGTGAAGCAAGAATGTCACGCGGCACCAGTCGTCGTGAAATTGGCCATGGAAACCTTGCCTTACGCGCCATCAAACCAATGTTGCCACCGGCAGATAAAAATCCTTATACAATTCGTATTGTTTCTGATATTCTGGAATCCAATGGTTCTTCTTCTATGGCTACTGTTTGTGCCGGCACTTTGGCTCTTATGGATGCAGGTGTGAAGATCAAAAAAATGGTTTCAGGTATTGCCATGGGACTTATCACGGATACTGAAACAGGCAAATTTGCCATTTTATCGGATATTTTGGGTGATGAAGATCATCTTGGCGATATGGACTTTAAAGTAACCGGAACTGATGATGGAATTACTGCCTGCCAGATGGATATCAAAGTAGATGGACTTCCTTACGAAATTCTGGCACAAGCACTGAATCAGGCACGTGAAGGCCGCCTGCACATTCTAAACGAAATGCGCAAAACGCTCACCGAGCCTAAAGAAGATTACAAACCACACGTACCTCGTATTGAGCAAATGACCATCAGCTCTGAATTTATTGGTGCTGTAATTGGACCCGGCGGGAAAATTATTCAGGAAATCCAAGCCGATACAAATTCAACAATTGTTCTTGTGCAACATGATGAAATTGGCATTATCGACATCGTTGCTGTTGACAAAGAATCTATTGAAGCGGCAAAAGAGCGCATCCGCCAAATTATTATGCAACCGGAAGAAGGTGAAATTTATAAAGGCAAAGTAAAATCAATCACAACTTTTGGTGCTTTTGTTGAAATCCTTCCCGGGAAAGAAGGCCTACTTCATATTTCAGAAATCGACTGGCAAAAAGTTACAGCCACAGAAGATGTGCTGAAAGCCGGACAAGAAATAGAAGTAAAGCTTATTGAAGTAGATAAAAAAAGCGGCAAGCTCCGTTTATCACGCAAAGCTTTATTACCAAAACCTGAAGGTTATCAACCACCCGCAGAGAATCGTAATCGCAATTTCCGTGATCGCGACAGTCGTGGTGGCCGTGACAATGACCGCAGAGGCGGCAACGACAGGCGCCGTAGTGGTGACAGACCTTCTGGTGGCCATCGCGACAGGCCTCCTTATAAAAGGAAAGACGAAGACAATGACTAAAATCCAATACGGCCGGTTTTTACCGGCTGTATTTGAATAAAAGATATTAAGCACGTAACCCTCAATAGGATTGTGCGTATAATCATCCTTGAGTTCCATTTGTTAACCAATTAATACATATGAGGCAACTTAAAATTACCAAGCAGGTCACCAATCGAGAAACCGCTTCGCTGGATAAATACCTGCAGGAAATTGGAAAAGTTGAATTAATCTCTGCTGAGGAAGAAGTTTCTTTGGCTCAGAGAATCAAGCAAGGAGACCAAGTCGCTCTGGAAAAGCTTACTAAAGCCAACCTGCGTTTTGTTGTATCTGTTTCAAAACAGTACCAAAACCAAGGCTTAAGCCTTCCCGACTTAATTAATGAAGGCAACCTGGGTCTGATAAAGGCCGCACAACGTTTCGATGAAACGAGAGGTTTTAAATTCATCTCCTATGCTGTATGGTGGATTAGGCAATCCATCTTACAGGCGCTGGCAGAACAGTCGCGTATCGTTCGTTTACCGCTCAACAAAATCGGGTCGATCAATAAGATCAACAAAGCTTATGCTAAATTAGAGCAGGAATTTGAACGTGAACCGAACACAACTGAAATTGCTGGGCTGCTTGAGGTCCCTGAGACTGAAATTAAAGAGTCAATCAGGAATTCCGGCCGTCATGTTTCTATGGACGCACCTTTAGTGCAGGACGAAGAAAACAACATGTACGACGTAATGAAAAACAGCGATGGCCCAACACCTGAAACCGGTCTACTCTATGAATCGCTCCGTCGTGAAATCGACCGTGCTGTTTCTACTCTCACTTCAAGGGAAGCGGATGTTATTCGTTTATACTTCGGACTCGAAGGAAAACATCCCATGACCCTGGAAGAGATTGGAGAAAAATTTGACCTAACCCGTGAAAGAGTGAGGCAAATCAAAGAGAAAGCCATCAGGCGATTGAAACACACCTCCAGAAGTAAAATTCTAAAATCTTATCTTGGATAAATTGTACTTCAAACCCCGCCATAAAGCGGGGTTTGTTGTTTTTAGGCCTTTTCTTTTCCGCATCCTATCCCTGCTAATGAAACAAACTGCTTTCAAAAAAGCAAGCTAAATTTTTTCGTATTTTTGTACTAAATAAAACTAAAACAACAATGCAACATCTTATAGCCCCTTCTCTACTTACTGCTGATTTTACAAAACTCGAAAATGAAATTAATATGGTCAATAATAGTGTGGCCGACTGGTTTCATCTCGATGTCATGGACGGATTATTTGTTCCCAATATTACATTCGGCCCACCCATCATCCGCCAGATAAAAGAAAAGGCAAAAAAACCCCTTGATGTGCACCTGATGATTGTTGAACCGGAACGCTATATCAAGGCTTTTAAAGAAGCAGGCGCCGATATTTTAAGCATTCATTATGAAGCAAGCACACATCTTCACCGTTCGATACAGCAGATAAAAAAACTGGATATGATGGCCGGTGTTGTCCTAAATCCTCATACTCCGGTGCACTTGCTTGAGGATATTCTACCTGATCTTGATTTGGTCTTGATTATGTCGGTAAATCCCGGATTTGGCGGGCAAAGCTTTATCGAAAACAGCCTGCGAAAAATTGATCAGCTGAAAAACCTTATTTTAAAAAGAAACGCACAAACCCTCATTGAAATTGACGGAGGAGTCAGTTTAAAAAATGCTTCACAAATTATTGATACTGGAGCAGATGTGCTTGTGGCAGGCAATGCTGTTTTTGCTTCTGAAGATCCCGAATTAACAATTCTTCGTTTAAAAAACGCAAATTTATAATGAAAGCATTACCATATATCACCCTTATTCTGAGCATTCTTCTTCTAAAAACAGCTGTGAAGGCGCAGAATAATGCACAGGATGAATGCAGGATAATGTTCTATAATACTGAGAACCTATTCGATCCGGAAGACGATTCTTTAAAAAACGATGGAGAGTTTACTCCTGATGGCGTCCGTCGATGGACAAAAAGACGGATGTATGAGAAAATCAATAAAATATCGAAAGTAGTATTGGCTGTTGGCGAATGGAACCCTCCTGTTTTAATAGGATTATGCGAAGTAGAAAACCGAAATGTACTCAATAAATTAATTTATCAAACGGCATTAAAAAGCTTTAATTACAGGATAATTCACGAGGAATCGCCGGATAATCGGGGTATTGATGTCGCTTTACTCTACAGAAAAGATCATTTTAAACCCTTGCATTATAATTATCATCATGTTCTGTTTGAAGAAGGCTCAAGACCAACCCGCGACATTCTTGTTGCAGAAGGGATCGTATTTGAAAAAGACACACTATTTTATATCATAAACCACTGGCCTTCAAGATATGGAGGAATGCTTCCTACTCGCCCAAAGCGCGCTGCCGCTGCCAGAACTGTGGTTCATATCATTGATTCAATTAGTGAGATTCACCCAAACCCCAGAATCATTATAACAGGCGATTTTAATGATGGTCCGGATGATGAAAGCATTGCAAAAGTCCTTCATGCCACTCCTATTGATGATAGCACAGGCCGTGTCATTAATTTATCGGCATCTTGGAAAGGCCAAAAAACCGGCACGTTAAAATTTCAAAATGGCTGGAATATTTTTGATCAATTTATTGTTAGCCAACCATTGATACAAGACACTACGGGTCTGCATATTAAAAATAATGAAGCATTTATCTTCAATGCGGATTTTCTGAGCACCAAAGATGAACAGTTTGGCGATATAAAACCCTATAGAACCTATGTAGGCTTTAAATTTCAAGGCGGCTTTAGTGATCATTATCCGGTATATTTAGACTTAAAAGCATCAAAAAAATAATTAAAAAACACATCATGGGATTTTCCAGAGCAGCAAATAAGACAAGAAAAGCCGCCGTCGCAGGTCGCTTCTACCCTGCTGATGCCAAGGAAATCCATGAAACACTTAAACACTATTTTTCGACTGCAAAAAAACCTTTGTCTGGTTTAGTTCAAGCGCTTATTGTTCCTCATGCCGGATGGGTTTTCTCAGGACAAATCGCTGCAAGTGCTTATAATCAAATTAGTCCGGATCGGGCCTTTGATCGGATTTTTCTCCTCGGACCATCGCACCAACAAAGTTTTCGTGGCGCCAGTATCTATAAATCAGGACGATATGAAACGCCTAGCGGTGAAGTTTCTATTGACAGTGATACAGCACAGAGGCTCATCAAGCACAATGAGCATATCGGATTTTTCGAGCAAGCACATACTTTTGAACATAATATCGAAGTACAAATTCCTTTTCTGAAACACCATCTGAAGCAAAGTTTCAAAATTGTTCCAATGCTGATGGGCAGCAATAGCGATATGCAAATACAATCCATTGCCGATAGCTTAAAGCCCTATTTTACACCAAAAAACCTCTTTATTATCAGCAGTGATTTTAGTCACTATCCTGATTATAATGATGCTGTGCAAGCCGATGAAAAAACTGCCCTTGCAATAAAAAGCCTCTCCATCGAAAAACTGGAACAGGCCTGCAATGACAACGAAAAAACCAGAGGCCTTGCTTGCAGTTTATGTGGCCTCGATGCCGTTAAAGTATTGCTTGCACTGATTGACGCATCACAGGAATATCAGGCAAACATTATCGACTACAGCAATTCAGGAGACTCATCTTATGGCAGCAAAAAAAAGGTTGTAGGCTATTATGCAATGAGTATTACAAAAAATGCAGCCCATGAAAATAAAGGATAAAATCGACCTTTTGCATATTGCCCGTTCAGCTGTATCAAAATTTTTGGGTACGGATACTAAGCATATTGCCCAACCAACAGGATTACTATGCCAAGCTTCAGGCGCTTTTGTTACGCTGAAAAACGGACAAAAACTCAGGGGATGCATTGGTAGGATAACGAGCTCTGATCCATTATGGAAAACAGTAAAAAATATGGCCATCGCGGCAAGCACTGATAGCCGCTTTGCTCCAGTGCGCAAGGATGAATTGAAGAACATCACTATTGAAATTTCCGTACTTACGATCCCCAAACGCATCCAATCTCCGGAAGAAATTATTTTGGGAAAACACGGTATTATCATTGAACAAGGAATGCGCAGAGGAACTTTATTGCCCCAAGTTGCCAAGGAGCAGAACTGGTCTGTTGAAGAATTTTTGGGCTATTGCAGCCGCGATAAAGCCGGCTTGAGTTGGGACGGATGGAAATTCGCGGAAATTTTTACCTACGAAGCCATTGTGTTTTCAGAAAAAGAGCTTTTTGACTAACGCCCGCATATATCTTTAAAATCGCAATATCCGCAGTATGATGAAGCATCGGCTTTTACAAAAGGCACTTCCCGATCAAACATTTCCACAAACAAATCCCCCAGAACAGCTTCAAACTTTAGAATAGCTTCATTATCAATAAATTGATCTCCTTTAAAAAATGTTTTTAAACCGGATTTAAGATCGTGAAAGCTAATAATTCCGGGAAGTACATTTTCTTTGGAAGGATTCGATTTTAGAAATGCCCAGGAATACACCATTAATTGAAAAAACTGATCTTTAAACTTCACATCAATTCCATTCAAGAGATTATTGATATCTGTATTATTTAAATCAGCTTTACCACTTTTATAATCAATTAGACGCAATTGGCCATCAATAGAGTCGATACGGTCGGCTTTGCCCCTAATATTCACTTCAAATTCACTATTTCCCAGAGGAATATGGAGAATAGAGTGCAAGTCTTTTTCCAAATCGACAATACGCATCTCACCAACATTTTGCACCAGCTGTTTTTCTTTTTTTAGAAAAGAGCGTGCATATTTCTTCAGAACTTCAAAAGAAAGATAATTGTATCCATGATTCATATCGCCGCCCGCATATTCTTTTTCAAAGGCCTTAAGAAGATGCGCTTCAAAATCTTTTAGCATTCGTTCAATATCCTGAACAACAATATTTTTTCCGATAAAATCCTCAAATAATGTTTCCAAGGCGCGATGCAAAACACTACCAAAAGTTGCCGCAGACATCTGATCTTCTATTTCATTTTTATCGCGAGCCTGCAGGATATATTGATAATAATATTTCAGGCTACAATTTCTATACACATTTAATGCTGAGGGCGAAAAGCCATATTTATTAACCTCATGCAAGCGCTGCATGGCATATTCTGTTTTTTCAATCTCCTGATTGTCTGCAGCACTATTTATAGAAAATGCTGCATCGAGGCTTATATTATTAATTTTTATTTGAGCACCTTCCAAATCAGAAATTTCCTCCTGTAGTTGTCTGATAAACCGACTCTCTTCACCCCCACCAAGACTGCCTTGCTGCGAATTATAGATTAACCAAACCTTTGAAGCTCGCTGCAATAGTCTATAAAAGTGATAGGCAAAAACAGCAACTTTCCGATTATGCCCAGGCAAAGCATATGCGGGATCCGACTTAATATCATAGGGAATAAAGGATTGATAATTTTTCGCCATTGGAAGCATATCCTCATTCACCGAAAGCATAATCACCTGATCAAAATCGAGCGCTCGGGTTTCCAAAACCCCCATTATTTGCAAGCCCGTATGCTTATCGCCCATAAAGGATATTTGCTCATGAACAAGTAATTGCTTCAATATTAGCCCAAAGCTTTTAATATCCGCTATCAGATTGTATTCCTTTAACAAGCTTTCGAGTTTATGAACGACTTTATACAAAACAAAAGCCTGCTCAATATAAAAATTTGCTTGTGTCAGCCTATTTTCGCCAAAGGCTCTCATCCGATTGATTAATTCATCAAAAATATTGATCAAGGATTGAGCATTTGTTGCAGAAACCAGAAAACCAACTAAGTCTTCAATCTGATATTCCGCAAGCATATCATTCATACTATCGAGTGAATAATAGGAACGCTTTTGATCCATCACCGTTTTACAGACTTTTTCACTAATGTCTTTGTCTTTGCCGTCATTCAATAGCAAAAGAGCAGTCAGTGGATGCCGAAACAACGAAATAACATCTTTATAGTAAACACTTTTACTATCCTCAATATTCTTCAGTATCTTCAATAACAATAAAACAAACTGATATAGAGGAGTTTCAGTAAAAGAATAGGCCATTGAAATATTAAAGGGAATTCCTTCAGGAATCGCATTCAATACAGGCAATAAAATCTGTTCATCATTCAAAACCAGAGCAGTACTTTCGAACTGACTTTTTCCATTATTGGGGTCTCCTTCATCATCCTTTTTCATTTCATTAAGGATGCGCGCAGCAATAGCCGCTTGGCCAATATTTCCGGCAACATTCACAATATTAATGGTTTTGGGAATATCTTTATAATGAGAAGACAACTGTTTATTAAATTCCCTGCTGCCAAAATGCTCTTTATTTTCCCGGGCAAAAAGTCCTGCTTCCTGTCGGTTATTCTCGGTATAATAACGATCATAATCCCAAAAAAAGCGAACATTCAAATGCTTTCGCATCAGATTAATCAATTGTATTTCACTATTTGTTAAGGCATTAAGCCCGACCATCCAAAAATTACGACTCTCTCCTTCATCCAGTTTTTTAGGCAAATTTTCCACAGCTTTACGAAAAGCCATACCCGAATAAGCCATATGCTTTTTTAATAGTGTTTCCTGAAAAGCAGAATATATTTTCCATAAGGACGCAAAAAAGGCCAAATAATCCCGCTGCACATCGCTTAAAGGCCTACCATCAGGATTCCACAGCGACACGGCTTTTGCATCTGTTAAAAAAGAAAAAAGCCCGGCAGGTGGAAGCATATAAAAATCCATCTCATTAAAATCACCCAAGAGCACATGTCCCCAGAGCAAAAAGGCATCAAATGATTCAGGATTTTCTACATTTTGCTTGTATGCCAGAAACAATTCCATCAAAAGCTCTGCCTGATCAGCAAGCCGCAGCCCTGTTATTTGATATACAAAGCTTTCAATTGTAATAATCTCGGGAAGAATCAATGGCTCCAAAACCTTTTCTTCCAAGTGTGCACGAAGAAAAATCCCGGCTCGTTGCGATGGCAGGATAATACAAAGATTAGATAGCTGAGACCGATCCTGAGCAAGGATCTGATCAGCAAGCTCATCAAGAAAACTCTGTTTCATGTATAACAAATTTTAGGACGTTCAAAAAGCTAAAGACTGTAGATCTGCATATTGCATATCGTTGATCTGCTCCGGTTTTCCAAGGTCTACCCAAAAACCTTCGCTATGGTCAAAACCTGAAATTTTCAATGAATTTGCCAGTTTAAGATAACTTGGGATAATTGGAAAAACCTCCATTTCCGGCAGATTATTATATACTTCAGGCGAAACGATATGTATGCCACTGAAAGCCCTTTCAATAAGCTCGGCTTTCTCCTGAACGAGGATTTCCTTTCCATTTTTTTTGTTTCTCCATCCAAAGAGCTGCATCTCTTGATCAAAAAGCAGATAACGGCTGCTCAATCGATTTCGCACTGCAAGCAAAGCATCACACTTATTTTCAGAGAAATAATTTATAAAATGTGAAATATCGATATCTGATAAAACATCTGTATTATAGATTAATACAGCTTTACCATCAAAGAATGGAGCAGCTTTACGCAAAGCACCACCAGTATCTAATAATTGCTTTCTCTCATCCGAAATATGAATAGTGCAAGGAAATTTCTCGGTATAATCGTTCAGATATTCTTCAAGCAAGGAGGCATGATGATGCACATTCACAACAAACTCATTAAAACCGGCTCTTTGCAATTTTTGAAGCACATAATAAATCAAGGGTTTGGATTGCAAAAGCACCAATGCTTTAGGCTTTGTTTTTGTTCGTTCGCCCAATCGGGAACCAAGCCCGGCAGCAAAAATCATTGCCTTCATAATTAATTATTTCAGTTTTATCGGCTTACAAACTCTTTCCTTTTTTTTAGCAAATTCACCGCATTTAGAACATTTGAATTTTGCTTCTTCCTTCTCTACGGTTTTATTGCTTTTACAGGCTTTTTTACTCATAATTCATTCCAATAAGGTGATTCAGTATGTTTTAAGTCTACAGCAACGTTCATACTCTCTTCCAGCCAATGACTTAATTTATTCGCCAAATACACTGAACGATGCCTACCACCAGTACAACCAAAACTCACCATAAGATGTTCGAATTTTCGTTCTTTATAATTTTCAACCGACATACGAACTAATGACTGCACATACGTAAAATACTCATCCATTTCCGGTTTTTGCTTTAACCAATGAATTACGGCTTCATCATTACCTGTGAGGCGTTTATATTGTTCCTCCCTGCCTGGATTTGGCAATACGCGACAATCAAAAACATGCCCACCGCCATTTCCACTGGAATCTAAAGGAATCCCCCTTTTTTTATACGAAAACGAACGAACGCTTACCTTCAAAGGCTCAGCTTCTTTTGCAAGCCGATATAATTCAGGGGTTTCGGTTAATGTATTTAGTAGTTGCTCTAAAACAGGGCATTTTACCGGCATCCCCTTTTCCTGAAGCAGAAATTTCAAATTATTTAAGGCAAAAGGAATGCCTTGCAAGAAGGAAGTTTTTCGCTCATAAAACCCCCTATAGCCATAAGCACCGAGGGCTTGCATAATACGGATAAAAGCATAGCCATAATAATATTTTTTAAAACGATCTTCATCAACTACTTTGTGTTTTTTCAGTTCAGCGATATAAAAATCCAGAAAATCCTCTCGGGCATCATGAGGTAGGTTGGCGCGTGCATTAAACATAAATGAAGCCAGATCGTATTGTAGCGCTCCTTTTCTACCTCCTTGAAAATCAACAAACCACAATTTGTCGTTCTGAATCATAATATTGCGTGATTGGAAATCGCGATACATGAAAAAATCGACATCCTCTTCCAATAAAAAATCCACAAAGGACTGAAAATCATCTTCCAATCGCTGCTCATCAAATGGAATTCCGGCAAGTTTCAGAAAATAATACTTAAAATAATTCAAATCCCACAGCATCGACTGTCGATCGAAAGATGGCCGAGGGTAGCACATCTTAAAATCCAAATCTTCGCCACCTTTTAACTGGAAATCAATGAGTTGTTTTAAAACTTCTTTGTATTTTTCGATGACTACGGATGAAAGGCCTGTGTCTGATTTATGCACTTGCAGAAAGTCGAACAAAGTCGTATTTCCCAAATCAGATTGCAGATAGATATGCTTTTTAGGATCGTAGGCAAAGACTTCGGGAACGGCAAGGCCTTTGAAGCGAAAGTGTTTTGCAAGATATACGAATGCATCATTTTCGCGTTTATCGGGATTGAATGCAGCAATACATGATTGATTTCCATCACTTAGACGAAAATATTTCCGATTGCTTGCAGTTGGAGCCAATGGGCTAATCTGTTGAACTTTACTATGAAAGTAGGTTTCAAAAAGTTGTTTAAGTGTATCTATGGGCATAAAGCGATTGTTCTTTGCAACAAATATACCTTTGTTTTCAGAGATTAAAAAGTTCCGTTACAAAAAGAGCAGCTTTGATTTAAAAATCGCGCCAGTCTTTTTTCTTGGTCAATTTCAAATCTTGGAGAATGGATGATTTGACATTAATCTGGAAGCTCCATTGTTTTCGGAATCCCATTGGCACCCAATTAAAACTCATTTCCCAGCAATGCAAATCACGAACAATATCGATTGATGTATAGGTAATTTCCCCATTTTCAAAGTCATAACCCGAGCGGAACATGACCTTCCATTTTTTCGTAATACTCAAATCGCCGCTAAATGAAAGCGATTGAATCAAATTTTTATCTGTTTCATGCACATAATCAGGATAACGATGATTTGCAGTATATCCCAATGAGTAGCGCACATTCAAATTCCACGGAATCGACCAATCCACATAACGCTCGGGAAAAAGTTCCACCTCATCGATCTCTTGCTGCGAACTGTTTCTAGGACGTTCTTTTGGCTTATCGACATCATCTGTTTTTTCTCCCTTTTTCTCAAAGTCTTTGCTGCTCAACCGAAAATTCAGCCCCACATTCCAGCTTGTGTTTTCCAGACGAAATAAGCGACCGTTCACATCCCACTCAAATTTATTGAGATTTTTTGTGTCCGCCGAATCCCGAATATAGGGATCCCAAGAACTTCGGTAAGTTATTTGTAGGTTTTTGAAGAGTGTTGTGCGTCCGGAGAGGCTTAAAGCGCTCCAGTTCAATGAATCTTTCGCCATATCATAAGACATGGACATAGTAAAATTATCGATTAATTTTACTTTTTTCGTTCCTGTGATTGTATCCTTTTTTGAACGCACTTTCATTTCCAGATTATTGGAAAGGCTAAAAGAGACCCTGCCCATCACTCCTTCAGGCGGCCCTCCATAAATTCCATTTTCATAAATCGAATAAGTATCTTCCTCTCCTTCTGCATCTGCTTGGTATTTATAGTAATAACCCCAAAACGGATCAGCAAAATCAGGATGATATGTAAAGCTGATGGAAGGATTATGCACCATACGCAGCGCTTTTACGGGGCCTTTCATAAAAGAAAACATACCGTAGAGCCTTGTATTTAAACTGGCCGTATAACTAAAATCGCGGTTTACGGAAAAGCCATAAACAGTATCCTCCTGAACGTAACCAACAGTAGTATCGGTAGCAGTAAAGAGCGTATCGTTCACCCAGTTTTTACGGGTGGTTGAACTATACCAACGCTCGGTATAACGAATACTATTGCTCAGATTAAAATATTTAAGCACCTTAATGGAGCTACTAATGGGAATATCATGTTTCATCCCATTTTTCATCCGTGAAGCAAAATCACTATCAAAGAGTAAGGTATCATAGGTAGAAATCGTGTTTTCTGCGTTCATGCTGTATTTCACGGTAATCCGTTCGTACCATTTTTCCTGTCCTTCCCTTTTTTTCTTCTTAAAAGGATAAAATGTGTTCGTGTTAAAATTTAACTGGGGCATAGTAAGCCGAACGCTACGGTCGAGTGTATTTTGCGTATAGCTGCTATTCACCGTTAAAAAATACTTTTGGTTGAAATTCGTTTGATAGGCTATACTCGACTGAAAAGTATTTGAAAGATAGTTATTGGTTGATACGGGATTATATTTATTAAAGCTATTGCTCGAAATATTCACACTAGCCGAGAAGCTGCTGTTTGGGCGGGCTTTCGGATCCTGACGATGGGACCAAAATATTGAGAAACCTTTATCTTCCTGAAAATTAGTAGCTCCCTCTTCTCCGATCCGGTTAAACGCATAGGCCAAACGCATTGTCCCATTATACTTATAGCGTTTTTTATAGCGAAATTCTGGTTCCAGCGACCAACTACCACGCGTATAAATATCCCCCGTTAATTGCAAATCCATATTATCGTTAATGGCCCAATAGTAGCCGCCATTTTCAAAAAAGAAACCTCTATTGCTTGATTCGCCATAGGAAGGAATAATAATCCCACTCCGCTGTCCGGTTTTATTTGGGAAAATCCCAAAAGGAATATATAAAGGCGTGGGCACATCAGCGATTGTCAGATAGGCAGGGCCGGTCACAATTTTCTTTCCCGGAATAACTTTTGCTTTTTTAAAGCGGAATTCAAAATGAGGGTGCTTCAGATTGCATGTTGTATAGGCACCCGATTGGATATTAATATTATCGTCGGGCATCTTTTTTATGCGGTCGCCGTGCAAATAACCTGCACCATCTTCGGTGATTACCTTGCGGATCAGCCCTTTTTTGGTTTTAAAATTATAGCGCATTGTTTCTGACTCGAAAACCTGATCCCCTTCGGTAAATACCGGCGTTTCAATCAGTTTACCGGTACTGTCCGTTTTCCCTTCAGCAAAAACAGAGTTGGAGGCAAAATCAATATCAACGCGAGCACTTTTCAATCCAATATCTTCATAAGTGATATCAGCATTCTGATACATAAAGACTTTACGGCTTTCCACTTCAAAACGAATGGAATCCTTTGCCTTATAAGCCACGGTAGCGCTGAGCATTTCGGAAGAAGCCGTTTTTGTAGAGTCTATTTTTGCTGAATCACTTACAGGAAAAATACTGATGCTTGTATCCGGCAACAAATACAAGGAATCAGGTAAAAGAGTATCGGGAATTACTTGAAGGCTATCGTTATAAACCAAAGAATCAAGAGTGAGTGTATCGGGCAAGGGCTCATTTTGCTGCGCAGTAACATGCAGGGACAGAAAGGCAAAAAAGACAAAAAAAGACAAAACATAAGTCAATAACCCTGACATTTTATAGCTGTCGGGAACAATCAGGTATGGTATTTTATGTTTCAACAAATGTGTTTCCAATAAATGCGAATGTTCCGGCATACAATAATACGATTTGTTTCCGGTTAATTTTTATAACGCAATGGCTGCTGTCTTATTTGACTGTTTGCTATAAAAACAAAGCTCCCTGCCAAAATTGTTCATTACCTTGTTGAAAAAACAGTTCAATAACAGCAGTAAAATTGTTTAATTTTAGGGAGCAAAACTACGTAAAATTAGGCTATAGAATTATGCATCGGCTTTCTATTTTTATCATTCAAGTGCTTTGTCTCCTTATCGTCTCATTATCTGTATCATATGCAGGTACTGATGAGATTAAAACGGTTGTTATTGATGCCGGTCATGGAGGGAAAGACCCTGGTGCATTGGGCAAAAATTCACGAGAAAAAGACATTGCACTCTCTGTTGCGCTGAAAACCGGGAATTATATCAAACAAAATTTCCCTGATGTTGCTGTTTATTATACACGTGATCGCGATGTTTTTATCCCATTGAATGATCGTGCTAAAATTGCCAATCAGCATAAAGCCGATTTATTTATCAGCATCCATTGCAATGCCATTGGATCTAAAAATGCATGGGGCGCCGAAACCTTTGTTATGGGGCTGCATAAATCGGAACAAAACCTTGCTGTTGCAAAAACAGAGAATGCCGCACTCTTGCTCGAAGCCAATCATACCGAAGAATACGAAGGCTTTAACCCAAACAGTGATGAAGATTATATAACGCTCACGATGTTTCAAAGCGCCTATCTGGAGCAAAGCACTACTTTGGCACAAAAAATACAAGATCAGTTTCGTGAACGTGTTGGCCGTAGCGACAGAGGCGTGAAACAAGCTGGTTTCTGGGTGCTTTACAAAACCAGTATGCCCGGCGTATTGGTAGAATTGGGTTTTCTGAGCAATCCCAAAGAAGAAAAATTCCTCCTCTCTGAAAAAGGTCAAAGCTATATGGCTTCAGCCATTTACAGAGCCTTTAAAGACTATAAAAAAAACTACGAAAATCTAAATAAAACAGAAAACCCTGCCCCTCTGAGCCAAGAAAATAAAACGGAAACCCAAGAAAGTAAACCGGAAGCATCAGAATCCGATCAAACAAAAAAGCCTGCTTCTAAGGAAACAGACAAGGCCGCAAAAACAGATACTGAAGCTGCAAAAAATGATATTTGCTTTAAAGTGCAATTTGCTTCCTCTGCGAAAAAGAAAGAAGTGACACATTTCAAGAAAATGGAATACAGCATCAGCTCATACATTGATAATAAGAGATATAAATATGTTTCAGGGAATTTCAGAAGAATAGAAGACGCCATTAATTATAAAAACAAACTAAGAAAAAAAGGCTATGAGGACGCCTTTGTTGTGAGTTTTTTAGATGGGAAACGCATCCCAACCAAGACAGCACTTGAAATGCTGAAGAAAAAGAATTAGATTTGTTAAAAAAAAGACCAGAAAAGCGTGAAAATATCCAAAGAATTAAAAACCGGAATCCTCGCTGTTGCAGCCATAGGATTGCTCATATGGGGCTTTAATTTCCTGAATGGCAAAGATGTTTTTTCAAAGGAAAGAAGGCTTTATGCAATATATCCTCGGGTTGAGGGACTTGTAAATTCAAATCCAATCGTTATTAATGGCCTAAAAATTGGACAGGTTGAAAGCATCTCTTTTCTGCCAGATTATAGCGGCTCCATCATTGTTGGGATGATGATTAATACAGATTTCCCTATCCCAAAAGACTCCAAAGCACATATTTTTAGTGCCGACCTTATGGGAAGTAAATCAGTAGCCATACAACTTGGCGATGCAAAAATCCTTGCTACCGATGGCGATACGCTTGCATCCAGCCTTGAAGCATCTTTGAAAGATCAGGTGAATATGCAGGTTGCCCCAATCAAGAAAAAAGCCGAAGAAATGATGAATTCTGTTGATTCTGTGCTTACTGCGCTGAAATCGGTTTTTAATAAAGAATCCAGGCGCAATATTGCAGAGAGTTTTCAAAGCATCAGAAGAACCATTCACAATATTGAAAGCACTACATATCAGATGGATACATTAATGTCGGATCAAAGTGGGCGTGTTGCCGGTATTTTACAAAATGTTGAGAGCATTACTGCCAACTTAAACAACAATAGCGAATCTATAAACCGGATTATCAATAATATGGCTATTATAAGTGATACGCTGGTTTATGCAGAATTACCACAAACCTTTATCAGGATTAATGAAACGGTAATGCAAATGAATTCCATCCTTACAAAAATTAACGAAGGGAAAGGAAGCATTGGACTGCTTATCAATAATGATTCGCTCTATTACAAACTGCAATCTTCTTCTGAAAATCTCGATCGTTTACTTATTGATATGAAGAAAAACCCAGAGCGTTACGTAAAGTTCTCTATTTTTTAGTGGGTCTTTGTCATCAGCTCCGGAATAGCAAGAATAAAATCTGCTTTATTGAGTTCCAGACTATCCGAAATTTCAGGATCAGCTGTTTCTTGCGATGATATGGTCAGGAGTTTTAATTCTGGGCGATATTGATTCAAATACCATACAATTCCCTCAAAATTATCGGAATGAAATGTGCCATTAAAATGCAGCATTAGTTGGCCTTCATTTAAATTTTCGAGGATAAAATAAGCCATTGCAGCATCTTTCACAGCCTGTGCTTTCGGCAAGTTTTCGTTCATATGCCCCATCATGCCCATCATTGATTGGTATGAAGCCAATTCCGGATCATAAGGAATTGGGTTTGGCGCCATATAATTTGCCGCCTCAGCAGGAAGTTCATCAAGACCCTCAAACCCTTTTTTAAACACTATCGAAGCATATCGTCTTGGGATATTTGCTGCTACAAATTTCAAGGAATTTTCGCGGGCAAAATCGAGCAAAGGCTGATAATCCGTTGCATTATTAGGCCATAAACGTGCTTGGTCTTTAAAATTTTTAGCTGAGATCAATTGCTGCGTATATTCATCAACAATCAGCTGATTATCTGCCTCATACATTTCTGCTCCAAGAACGAGGGCATCGCCTTTTTGCTCATATAGAGCCTGAGTCAGTTCTAGTTGAAGCCAATGGCAAATCGGATTATTATGGAGCTCTCCGAAAAGCACCACATCTGCAGCTAAGGCTTCTTTAACCAATTTTTTAAATTTAACGGATTTCCCGTTCTTATTATACAGCATATATGCCGGTTTATCCGATTTAAAAGCCAATAAACCAAAAGCGAAAAGGAGGAATAAACTAAAAGTACTTTTCTTCATTGTTTGATATTTTGGTCAAATATAGGAATTAAGATCATAGAAAAAAAGCCGCATCAGTTTGCTTAAAACATAATGCAGCCATTAAAAATACTAGAAGGAAGTCCCGTAAAATACAGGATATCAAAATCTCATCAGATTTAGTAAATCACAAAAGCTTAAACTGCTTCAGCATTACCGAAATTCTCCTCATACCAATCCCCACCCTTATTCAAAGGAAGGATAAAAGATTGCGAATAATTCATAAAGAAATTAATAACCCCAAGAAAAGCAGCAAAAAACCCCAAAATAATTGCCACAAATAATAAGATAAGCAATCCAACAAGTGCCATCTGGCCTTCTGTTTCCCAATCGCGCTGCCAGGAACCGCCACCATGCTTTTTATAATACTTCACGCCATTGCCAATAAACAAGGCGCTCATAATACCGGCGATCATTCCTGAACCACTGCCAAAATATTTCATGCGCTTTTCGATACCATACATTGTCGTTCTACTGGAAAGCAAATAGAAAACCACACCCAAAGTATGAATAATAATAAAGCTTGTGAAACCGGCTGTTAGCAAAATAAGCACACCAACACCAATAGCACAGCCAATGACCCACTTAGAGCCGGTAAACACGCGTTCTGTACGATTTTTATACACTTCCGTAAATTCCTGTATCCGACTGATAAGCTCCTGATCGTTTGGCATCAAATGCATATTGATATAATCAAGGCCCTTTTTCATAAACTTTGATTGGCTTCCATTGGTAATGGTAATGAGTTCCTCACCATTTTCATCGGTATAAGGAGTTAAGCGGCTTCCGATTTTATCTAGAATCTCAGCTGAACGTTCATTTCGTTCGTCAACACTCAAGCCTTCGATTGGCTCGATGCCTTCCTGAACTCCTTCTTTTGGAACAAACAAAGCTTCCTTAAGATTTGTATAAACCACTAATGGCAATAATAAGAACACGCCAAGCAAATAACTGCCGGCAAAAACCACCTGGACCCAATCAATTCCTCCAGAAGACTTTGTAGTCTCTTCCTGAGCAAATGCAGCGATTGTTACGAAGACAAATAATAGAGACAAAATAATCCATTTTTTCATGATACACTCCTGTTTTTTGGTTAATGAAAAAATTATAAATTCTATAAATAATAGTAGTATTTCTATGAACAAAGCGCAAAACGAAAAACACGATATTTCTATCGTAGGCACATTGCAATAAGCAAGAGACGAATGAGAATATTTCAGCAAAAAGAGTAGACCTATCGACAAATATACAAAAAATACATATCTCAAAAAAACAGGAGCATAAAAAAAGCCCCTAAGAAATAGGAGCTTTTTTTCTGAGAAAAATCTTTTTTTAATACGCAAAAAGCGGGAAGCTATGCATCATTTCGTTCACATGTTTTTTCACACTAGCAATCACTTCTTCGTTTTCAAAATTGCTGATCACTTCATCAATCATATCAACGATTGGCGCCATATGCTCTTCTTTTAAGCCACGAGTTGTGATGGCAGGAGTACCAACACGAAGTCCTGAAGTTTTAAAAGGGCTGCGGCTATCGAAAGGCACCATATTTTTATTCACGGTAATATCGGCTTTCACCAAAGTATCTTCCACCTGGCGTCCTGTGATATCCGGGAATTTAGTACGCAAATCTATCAGCATCAGATGGTTATCTGTTCCACCTGAAATAACTTTATAGCCTTTATCCATAAATGCCTGAGACATAACCTGAGCATTTTTCTTCACTTGCTTGATATATTCAAGGTATTCATCGCTCAATGCTTCACCAAAGGCAACAGCTTTTGCAGCAATGACATGCTCCAGCGGGCCACCCTGAATTCCTGGGAATACAGCAGAATTGATCAGTTGAGACATCTTTTTCACAATACCTTTTGGCGTTTTCAAACCCCATGGATTCTCAAAATCTTTGCCCATAATAATCAGTCCACCTCTTGGTCCCCTGAGTGTTTTATGAGTTGTTGTTGTGATGATATGGCAATGCTGAACAGGGTTATTGAGAAGTCCGCGGGCAATTAAACCTGATGGATGGGAAATATCGGCCATAAGGATCGCACCAATTTTATCAGCAATCGCACGCATGCGGGCATAATCCCAATCACGGGAGTATGCAGAAGCACCTGCAATAATCAATTTGGGCATTTCTGCAAGGGCAACTTCTTCCATTTTATCGTAATTGATGAGGCCATTCTCTGCATCAACGCCATAAGCAACAGGCTGATAAAGGATACCACTAGAATTCACAGGAGAACCATGTGATAAGTGACCACCATGCGAAAGGTCGAGTCCTAAAAATTTATCCCCGGCTTTGAGGCAGGCAAGCATTACTGCCATATTTGCCTGAGCACCAGAGTGGGGCTGAACATTGGCATACTCGGCACCAAAAAGTTCTTTGGCGCGTTCAATTGCAAGGGTTTCTGTTTCATCAACATTTTGGCATCCGCCATAATAACGCTTTCCGGGATAGCCTTCAGCATATTTATTGGTCATTACAGATCCCATAGCTTCCAAAACCTGTTCACTTACAAAATTCTCACTGGCAATCAGCTCAATGCCTTCAGTTTGGCGTTCGCGTTCACGTCCAATGATTTCAAAAACCTTATCATCTCTTTTCATACAAAAATAATTTGATTGCGTACGGAATTGAAGCAACTCATTCATTTATTGCTTTCGCCGGAACGGCAGCAAAAATCAATTTTTGAGGTGTTTCAACCATTAATTTTTTAACTAATTTATTTTAAGCAACTTAAAAAAGTTTAATGCGACAAAATTAATAAATTATTCAAGCATTAATGATTTTCGATCAGCATTTTTCATCGACAACACTCTTTATGCACATCGAGCTGTTTCTTTTGTGTAATTTTGCAATCAAACACTATCGAAACTTATGATAAACTACGATAAATTCACTTTAAAAAACGGGCTCACCGTGCTGGTTCATCAGGACAAAAGCACCCCGGTAATTGCCATGAACATATTGTACGCTGTGGGCGCCCGCGATGAACATCCTGAAAAAACAGGTTTTGCTCATCTATTTGAGCATCTGATGTTTGGGGGCAGTAAAAACGCACCAAAATACGATATCCCACTGGAAAGAACCGGAGGAGAAAACAATGCCTTTACCAATAATGATTTCACCAACTACTATCTTACAATTCCGCGTGAAAACCTCGAAACCGCTTTCTGGCTAGAATCGGACCGGATGTTGCAGCTTGATATTTCAGAATCGAGCCTCGAAGTACAGCGAAATGTTGTTATCGAAGAATTCAAACAGCGCTACTTAAATCAGCCTTATGGCGATGCCTGGCTAAAACTACGCCCTTTGGCGTTTAAAGTCCACCCATATAGGTGGTCCACTATCGGACGTGAAATCAGCCATATAGAGCAAGCAAACATAGAAGATGTCCGTTCATTTTATGAGAAATACTATAAACCGAATAATGCCATTATGGTTCTTTCGGGCGATGTAGAATTGGAAAACATCAAATTGCTTAGCGAGAAATGGTTTGGGGGCATTCCTTCCGGAAAAAAAATTATTCGGGAACTTCCTGCAGAACCGCTTCAAAATGAAAAACGTTTTGAAAAGATTATTGCCGATGTGCCCTATGATGCACTCTATATCGCATGGCATATGGATAGCAGGCTTGGCCCTGATTACCATACAACCGATTTGATCTCGGATATTCTTTCAAATGGGGAATCCTCGCGCCTATACCAACGTCTCATTAAAGAGCAAGGACTTTTTAGCGAGATCAATGCTTTTATCAGTGGCGATACAGATCCGGGACTCTTTATTATAACAGGAAAGCTTATTGACGGAATCAGTCACGAACAGGCCGAAGAAGCTATTTTTGCAGAGATCAAAAAAATAAAAACGGAACATTGTGCTCCGGAAGAACTAGAAAAAGTACAAAATAAAATAGAGGCGTCTCAGGAATTCTCCGAAATGAGTGCCCTCAATAAAGCGATGAACCTGGCATTCTTTGAATTTCTTGGCGATGCCGCCATGATCAATCAGGAGATTGCCAAATACAAACAAGTTAAAGCCTCTGATATAAAGCGTGTTGCGGAAAAAATATTCCAAACAGAAAATACATCCCTTATCCGATATAAAAGAAAATAAGAAAAGCGCACAACCATATGCAATTCCCTAATGTCATATCAATGTATGCAAAGCAATGAAAGCTGATGAAGAACTCATAGAAGGTTGCAGGAAGGGATCAGAGCGTTTTCAACGTCTTTTATACCACAAATATGCACCGCGTATGTATGGCACTTGCCTTCGATATATGAAAAACGAAGATGAGGCCAAAGATGTTCTTCAGGATGCTTTTATTAAGGTATTTACTAAATTAAAAGAATACCGCGGCGAAGGTTCTTTTGAAGGTTGGATACGCAGAATAATGGTAAACACCGCCATTAATATGCACATTAAAAATAAAAAATTCAGCTTTCATGCAGATATTGATACAGTTGGGCATAGTCTGTCGGGCAAAGAATTACCAACAGACACATTATATGTCGAAGAAATCCTGGGATTGGTACAAAAATTACCAACAGGCTATCGAACAGTCTTTAACCTCTACGAAATAGAAGGTTATGCACATAAAGAAATTGCAGAGATGCTAGGCGTTAGCGTGAATACATCAAAAACACAACTCATGCATGCACGGCAAACACTCCAAAAAAAATTGCACTTGCTGCATAGAGAACGGATTAAAAAAGAAGAATGAACAAGGACAAGACAGATATAGGGAACATTTGCAGAGAGGCTTTCAAAAATTTTGAAGTCTCTCCACCTGATGATGTGCTTGAAAACGTCATCAAACAGGTGCATCCCCCGAAAAGCAATATCAGCGGCCGCACAAGCATCATCATAGCTGCCCTCGCTTTGATTTCGGTCTTTGTTGTATTGTATTTTTTGCAAGATTTCGGCACTGCAGAAGAAAACAAGAATACACAAAGCAAGGAGCCTGCTCAATCAGTTATGCCAATTAAAGAGGATGTGCAGAAAATTCCCCAAGAACAAGCAGCAGCAAAAACAGTGAGCCCAAACCTAAAGGTTAAAGAAGCACAAAACACCCATCTTAAGCAGAAAAAATCAGAGAATCAAAAAGATAATATATCCCAAAGTTCAACAAATAATTCGGGGGAAGCAGCAAAACAGACTTCACAAACACCATTAGAAACGCAGCCCGAAATAATACAAGCATATCCGGAAGCGGATGAAATAATTATTCGTGGAGCGGAGCCCGAAACAATTCGACCAAAGCCCATTGAAGTAAAGGAAACCCCGCCTGCCTTGGCAAACACCCCTATTGAGCTGAAAGAAGACTCCCTCAGCGGAGAGGAACGCAATATCACCCGTCTGGAGATGAATTTCGACCAATACATCTGCCGCGGCGAAGAAGCCATGATTATTGTTCCGGAAGGTTCTACATATCTTTGGAACACAGGCGAAACAAGCTCATCAATCGTGGTAAAACCCGATGAAACAACAACTTATAGCGTGATCATCAACGGATTTACAGGGGAATCTGTTGAAGCTTTTGCTACCGTATATGTTATGGAATGCGCCGTACAAATTCCGAATGCTTTTTCACCAAATGGCGATGGACTAAACGATTATTTCCGTGTTCGTGGCAATGGTTTGGAAGATTTCCGTATGCAAATTATAAGCCGTTGGGGACAATTAATTTATGAAGGCAGCGATCCAGGAGAAGGCTGGGACGGCAAAGTTAGTGGAAGCCCCGGGCCAATCGGTGTGTATATCTATAAGGTATCCTTTATGGATCCTGCCGGAAAACCACATCAATTATATGGAACGGTAACCTTAATCCGTTAATCCCACAATTTTATTCACAGACGAAGAAAAAACTAAACAGAGGGTTTCCATGAGAAAACTCTCTGTATTTTTGCACACTCAAACAAACAATAATGGCACTCGACAGAAGTATAGAACCCGCAAATATCAAACTAGCTGATACCGATTTTAATAAAAGCTTTAATCAATTAAACTTCCTAAAAAACAATACGCAATACCTGGGCAACGGCTTGCCAATGCAACTAATTCAGGCCGGCACTCAGGACATCCTTAAGGTTGACATCATCCTAAATGCAGGGCAATGGCATCAGGAACGCCCTTTGCAGGCAAGCTTCACCGCATCCTTATTGCGAGAAGGAACAAAAAAGCAAACTGCGGCTGAAATTGCAGAACAGATTGATTTTCATGGCGCATTTTTACAAACAGATACAGAACGGGACAATGCGGTTGTAAGCCTCTTCTGCCTGAGCAAACACTTATCTAAAATATTGCCCATTATTCGGGATCTGTTGACCCAAGCAATCTTCCCTGAAAATGAATTTGAAACAATCAGAAGAAAAAATAAACAAGATTTTCTAGTCAATAGCAGCAAGGTGATGTCTGTCGCCAGAAGGCATTTTAATCCATTGATATTTTCTTCAGAACATCCTTATGGGGCAATGGCATGTACTGAAGATTTTGACAATATTGAGGTCGATGCCCTAAACCAATTTTACCAAAAGCATTATCAAAATGCACCTTTTCGCATCATTGTTTCAGGCAAACCGGCCAATGACAGCCTCAAGGTAATTGACGAAATTCTTGGAAGCATCGACATAAAAGGGCAAAGGAATATCGAAAATCAATATACTGATCTGCAACACCCAAAGCCGGAGCGATTGGATATAAAAGCGGGAAACGGGCTTCAATCTGCGATACGGATTGGCCGCATAATGTTCAACAGAACGCATCCCGACTATTTTAAAGTATCGGTGCTCAACACTGTGCTTGGCGGTTATTTTGGCTCCAGGCTAATGACCAATATTCGTGAAGAAAAAGGGCTCACTTATGGTATCGGCTCCGGCCTGGCGTCTTTTCGGCATAATGGAGTGTTTTTTATTAGCACAGAGGTAAATGCAGAACAAAAAAACCAAGCCATCGATGAAATCATGAAAGAAATAAATGTCCTTCGGACTGAAGCTGTTTCTTATGATGAACTGATGTTGGTAAAAAACTACACCCTTGGGCAATTTATGCGTAGCCTGGATGGTCCTTTTGCCTTGGCAGAGCGACTCAGAATCCTCAGTGATTTTAATCTTGATGCAGCTTATTACACCAATTTTCTCCAAACAATCAAAGACATCAAAGCTGAAGATTTGACCGAAATGGCCAATAAATACTTCAAAGAAGAAGATTTAAGTATACTCACTGTAGGCTGATAAAATATTGACAGCCTGACGATCGTTAAGGTATTGTGGTACATAAACTAATGCTTTCGTTTGGGATATTTTTGCTTGTGCATAATATTTTCGCACAGAATACGGCTGAAATCCAGTGCTTGAGCGTAAGGGAATCCGGCGATGTGGATATCCTTTGGCAAGCGCCTGACAATACTACAAATTTTGCCGCTTATCAAATTTATTTCCGCCACGATTGGTCTTCTACTTACACTCCTCTTCCAGAAATAACAGATCCGGCCACTATAAATTTCGCACATATAGGCGCCTCGGCAAATACAGCTCCGGTGGCTTATTATGTGCAAACCATTTACACTTCAGGGGCAGAATATTTATCGGATACGGTTCAAAGCATCTTTTTAGAGGCAATCAACCTCAACGATGTGCAGGTCCAATTAAACTGGAATAAAATGCATGAACCCGAATTAGCTTCTACTTCGGGCGTGTATGATTTGTTTGTAGAATATCCGCCGGGAATTTGGGAATTTATTGCAAGTACAGCCGAAACAACATATAACCACGACATCAGCGTATGTGTGGATTCACTGAATTATAAAGTGTCGTTAAGTAATACTTTATGCTCTTCCGAATCAAATATTGGTGGTAAAAACCTTGAAGACCTCCGCGCACCCGACGCCCCAATTTTTGACAGCGTCAGTATTAATGAAGAAGGTATGTGCATCCTGGGCTGGGATAAAGCTAGTGCACTTGATTTATCAGGATACTTTGTTTTTCAGCAAATTGGTGGTATTTGGGATACACTGGCAACGCTGCCAAATGCAGATTCACTTTTCCTAAAAGACACATTGTCAAAAGCTTGCGAGCAGATATATACATACTCTGTTGCTTCTTATGATCGCTGCAGAAATACAACCCCGGACTTTGGATTAGAGCAATACCAAAAATCTATTCTACTCGATGACCCACAGATTTTTATTTGCGACAGCACCATCCAGCTTAGCTGGAGCGAATATATCAACCTTAGGGGTGGCATCAAAAATTACCAAATTCTTTGTTCAGATAATGACGGTCCGCAAGAATTAATTCAAACGAATAGCCCCGATATACGCTTTTTCGATTATAAAGAACTCGAGCGAGACCATGTCTATTGCTTTCAAATCAGGGCAATAAATAGTGATGGGAATTATACGGCATCTTCTTGCAAAAAATGCATCAAGGCGAGCCTGCCACCACAGCCCGACTATGTTTTATTGCCAAAAGTTAGTGTGCGCGAAAATGTTTGGGCAGACCTCAGCGCCTGGGTTGATTCCACAATTGACATAAAAAATTACATTCTTTTTCGCAAAGAAGGCGATGGAGAATTTAAAAATTATGACACGATTCCTTCCGGGGATATTGGAACAAATGGCAGCATACACTATTCCGATGGCATTGCCGACGTTACAAAACGATCGTACAGTTATTATTTGCAAGCCATTGACAGTTGCGAAAACAATACTATTGAAGGAACAATCGCCCAAAGTATGTATTTAAGTGCTGAACCCATGGCAGCAGAAGGATGGGTACAATTGCAATGGAATGCATATGTCGGTTTTGAGGATGCAAACCTGAGCTATGAAGTGTATCGTGCCATTAATGGTGTGTGGGAAGAAAGCCCGATAAGCATTCAGAACGACACAGAATTTACTGATCAAACAGAAGAAGCCGCCAATCTGGAAAATAAGATTAAATACAGAATTGCCTGTGTTGGCATTGCCCTTCCTTTTTTACAAAGCGATACAAGCTGGTCGAATATTGTTGAAGTGCAGCAGAAATTCACGGGCGTTTATATTCCAAATGCGTTTACACCGAGACGAGAAATAAACAATATTTTTATTCCGCGCTATGCTGCCATTGATCCGGAATTCTATGTGTTTATTATTTTCAACCGATTTGGTCAGGCTATTTTTGAAACCGATGATCCATATCAAGGCTGGGATGGAACACATAATGGCGAGGCAGTCTCCTCAAATTTATATGTTTACTATTTGAAAATGAGAACCCCTGAAGGGGATTTTGTAGAAAGGCGAGGCAAAGTGATGTTGCTGGATTAAATAAAAAATCAGCCTATCCAAAAGTGAACATCAAATTCATCGCAAAATTCCATAAAGTAACTACTGCGATAGCAAAGAGCTTTGAAAGATAAAAATTGAATTTTAAGCGGCTCACAATCAGCCAAAGAATTACTGTGTTGATCACCAAACCGATCATCGAAATCAGTAAAAATTCTGAGTACTCCGTAAATATTTCAGGATTAGAACTTTGAAATGTCCAGATGCGGTTAAACATATAATTTGAGCTGGCAGCAAGAGTGAAACCAATTGCATTGGAAATATATTTTTGAATGCGCAATTTTTCTTTGCACAGCCAGGTAAAACCGAAGTCGATAAAGAGTCCGCTAAAACCCACCAAACCGAATTTGATGAGTTTCCCGAAAATCTCGGGGCTTAGAAGTTCAATCATAAAATAGTATTATCAGCCGGCAAAAGTACATGCTTTTTCTAAGAAAGGTACTTCCCAACGATCGGCATCCTTCTGCCCATACCAAATGCTTTTGAACTGATACGTAAAATTGGTGGGGTTTGATAGCGCTTATACTCATTGATATTCACCATTTTAAGTACCCTTTTCACCAAAGCAGCATCAAAAGCTCGTGCGATTATTTCTTTTGGCCCCATGCGTTCTTCAATATATAAATAAAGGATTTCGTCGAGGATATCATAATCAGGTAAAGAATCAGAGTCTTTTTGATCGGGGCGCAATTCTGCTGATGGAGGCTTATTTATTGTATTCCATGGCACAATTTCCTCATTTCTATTCATATATTTTGCCAAGGCAAATACGTCGGTTTTATATACATCGCCCAATACCGACAAGCCTCCGTTCATATCGCCATAAAGTGTACCATAGCCGACAGCCGCTTCACTTTTATTGGAAGTATTGAGCAAAATATGACCAAATTTATTGGAATAAGCCATCAGAATCAATCCACGTAAACGCGCTTGAATATTCTCCTCTGCGACATTAAAAGGCTGATCTTTAAAAAGATGTTCCAGGCTTTTTTCGACACTATAATAAGGATCCTTAATCGGGATTATTTCGTAGGGCGTACCGATGTTTTTCGCCAGATCTTCCGCGTCCTTCACCGAATGATCGGAAGAATATTGCGAAGGCAGTAAAATAGCCTGAACATTCTCAGCGCCAAGTGCTTCGGCAGCAATCACAAGCGTTACGGCAGAATCGATACCGCCGGACAAACCCAGAACAGCCTTAGTAAAACCCAGTTTTCCAAAATAGTTCTTGACACCCATCACCAATGCATCATGGATTAACTCCATTTTTTCGGGCAAAGGCGCAACAATTGCATTCATTTGGGCAATTTGAGCAGTATCAACAATCGCAAAATCCTCATCAAAGGACTTTAGTTTTTGAACGACATCACCCTGATTATTCATAGCAAGGCTTCCCCCATCAAAAAGGAGTTCGGTTTGTGCACCAATATGGTTGACATAAATAAGGGGAAGTTTATATTTGAGTGCATTTTTTCGGAGGATCTCTTCTCTTTTTTGTGCTTGCAGAACATCAAATGGCGAAGCAGCAATATTGATCATCAAATCAGGTTTTTGCTCCATCAATTGCTCCATAGGTTCTTCAATATAGAGCGGATTATCGCCAACATTCCACAAATCCTCACAAATTGTGATTGCTATTTTGGTGCCTTTATACTCCACTATTTCAGGGTTTTTCCCCGGTTCAAAGTATCGGTATTCATCGAAGATGTCGTAATTGGGCAAAAGGCTTTTATGATGTTCGCTTTGCACCTCTCCATCGGCAATAAATACAGCAGCATTAAAAAGCGGCTTCCCTTTGGGGGATGGATTTTGAACCGGCAATCCTGCAATACAGGCGATATTCGTACATTCTGCAGCGAGATTTTCCAGGGCATGGCGGCATTCTGCGATAAAATCCTGGAATTCAAGAAAATCACGAGGCGGATAACCGGAAACTGATAATTCTGCAAATACAACCAAATCTACTTCAAGGCTTTTTGCATGATGAATCGCTTCCTTCATTTTACGGATATTCTCAGCAAAATTCCCAATATGGTAATTGATTTGAGCCAATGCAATTTTCATAATCTGCGCTTTGAGTTCACTTAAAAAATAATGCCCAATTGAAATTCAAAAGCGGAAATCGTTGCAGATTGTTCCACACCAGTTGCCGGGTTTTTGCCTTTCATCATATTAGTAAGGCCTTTATTAAAATTAATTCCGCCTGTAAGAAAAGTGGATTCATCTATGGGATATTCTACGCCAAAACCTACGAGCATACTTTCTTTAAAGAGGGTAAAATCATCAGAAACATTTACATCCGCTGTATTACTGCTTCCATTATAAGAAAAAAGGTCATCGGCATTTGCCTTAAGGCGAACCGAGGTTACAAAGCCTATTTGCCCATAAAAGCGTATTGGCCCAAGATCGTTTGTGCGCATTTTAATTAATAAGGGAAGGTCAATGTATTGAAGATTGTAGGATCTGCGTAGCGTTCCGGTTTCTGTTGCTCCATCAATATCCATGGCGTATGGGAATTTCATTTTACCATTTAGGTAATTAAAGCTAAAACCTGTTACAAACTTATAATTCTGGGTTAGGGCAATTTCACTAACAAAGCCCCAGCTGAAGCCCATTTTTCCTCCATCACTATCATAGCCATCGGCGTCTGGGCTAAACCAGCCTATAGAAGGAGTTAATTTAAAGCCAAACTGAAATGGTTTTACCTGCGCACTTGCACTCATGCAGAACATCAAAAAGGCTATGCCTGTAAGTAGAAGTATTTTTTTCATTTGAATAAATTTGTATTATAAATTCCGTTAATCCCACAAAATATACACGAAAACGACCTTTCGCACTCTGAATACAAATGTAAGCCATCAAAGTAATTTATGAAGGATTATTGAACATATTTTATCAAATTTTAGTTAACAAGGCATTGATTTATTAAATTTGCCAAAATCAAAAAATAAAACACATGAAAAAATTCTCCGTACTTATCGTATTATTAGTTAGTATTGTACTGACTGCCAGTGCACAATTAACACTAGGCCCAAAAATTGGGGTCAGTGTATCTAAATTATCCACCAATTTGGATGACATAAAAAATGCAGCAAGAACAGGTATTTCTTTTGGCGCCTTTGTTCGTTTTGGCGACAAAACCTATCTGCAGCCCGAACTGATCTATAATCATAAAGGCACAGACCTAACGCAATCACAAGATGGCACTGATTTTACCAGTGAACTAAACATCAAAACACTCGATATTCCAATTATGATTGGTCATAAAATTACAAATCTGCCCATGGGAAATATCCGCGTAATGGGTGGGCCGGTTGCCTCTTTTATTCTGGACAAAGACCTAAGTATATCGAAAGAAGGCTTTGAAGAATCCCTCGATGCCATACAATTAAAAAATGCTATTTGGGGACTTCAGCTTGGTGCCGGAGTAGATATTATGATGTTCACACTCGATGTGCGTTATGAAATCGGACTGAATGATATTTCTGATATGGAAGGCGTTGATTTTAAATCAAACAGTTTTCAGATCAGTCTTGGATGGAAAATTTTATAAAAAACCCTTTCCACAAAAAAACAAGCTGTCCTTTTGGGCGGCTTTTTTTATTTGATGGCAATAATCCAAGCGATAATACAGTTGCTTTAATGGGTTCGGATTATCTTTGCCGGACAAAATAATCTATTATAAAACTTATGATATCAGCAAATAAGCAAAAAGCCGCATCAGGATTATTCCTGCTGATTCTATTTATCAGCTTCCTTGGCACATCATGCACAAATGATCCATTAAAGCAATTGCAGGTCGATACAAGTGATATCCCTGTGCAGATCGACACTATCCTGCGTTATGAAGAAGCCATAAGAGATTTAAATACTGATCCTGAAGTACTTATTCCGTCTTTATATAAAATATCACAAAATTTTGAGCTCTTCACGGGAAGCAATTATACAGATCCTGAAAAATTAGCACAATTAGCGGATTTTTTGAATGATGAGCATATCCAAACGGCATTTGACAGTGTAACTTCCAAATATGCTGATTTAGGATTTTTAAAGGAAGAGCTCACCGAACTGTTTAAGCATTATAATTACTATTTCCCAAAATCCGGCACTCCAAAGGTTTACACCTATATATCAGGCTATGCTTTTGAACAGCCTGTGATGCTGATCGACAATTCGGTGGTTATTGCTTTGGATATTTTTCTCAATCCCGGATTTGCTTTGTACGATAAACTTGGCGTTCCAAAATATATGCAGCATCGACTTGTAAAAGAGCGTATTGCTTCGGAGGTAGCTCGGGCAATTTCCATTCGGTATTTACCCGAAACAATGCCTTCGGCCACATTACTTCAGAATATGGTAGAAGCAGGAAAAAGCCTGTATTTCACTGATGCAATGCTTCCGCAAACACCCGATTATCTGAAGATAGGCTTTACTGCAGAAGAATTGGAATGGTGCAAGGCCAATGAAGCGCAAATCTGGTCGTTTGTAATCGACAATAAATTGCTCTTTTCCAATAAAGAAAACCATATTCGAGATTTTATGATGGACGGGCCTTTTATTCCGGGAATGCCACGAGAAAGCCCGGGGGAATTAGGCCATTGGCTTGGCTGGCAAATCGTACGAAAATATATGGAGAAAAATCCGGATATTTCCTTGCAGGATCTGATGCAAACTCAAGATGCCAATATGATCTTAAGGGAATCTGCTTATAAACCAACGAGATAAAAAATCCCCCTTTCCAGTCCGAATACAGAAAAGGGGGAATTGGGTTTATTCATTGATCCAGGCCATACGTATAAAAAACCACAAAATAAAAGCAAGTAAGGCCATTCCTAGTCCGAACATTGTGCTATAGAAGGAAAGGAAAACACCATACATAACCATAGTAGGGGAAATATCCCCAGCCTCACGAATTGCATCAAAAGCCTGATATAGGCCAAGGGTTTGATAAAACACCCCAAACAACAATGCTATTCCGCCAAAAGCAGCAATGAAAACCCAAAGCTTAAGATCCAAAGGAACAATTGGTAGTTTCATTCCCCTGCGCGCAATAAAAGCGACAGAGGCGAGCACAATCAATATACCCAAAATCAAGATGATACTCATTCCGGTAATGCCACCGGTGGTCAAAAAGTCTTTCATAATATCGTGTGTTAAAATTAATAATTATGCAAGAATAATTCACAGGAAACACAGATAAAAATTTATTCCCTGAAAGAAATCTATAAACCCCTGAATAGTGTTTTTCAGGAATTTCTTCCGTTCAGGGAATAAAAGACGACATTCAGGGAAAAGCCTTCCGATCGAATAGCCTTTTTTATAAATTTGTTGAATGCTGCAAAAAAAACAAGTGCTCAGGTTATTTGCCCATCTCTCCTACTGGCTTCTTAGCACAGTTTTCCTGACTTATTTCTTTGGGCATTTTGATAATGCAGAAAATACTTCACCTTTTGTATTGCTTCAACTACCTATTATTATTGCCACAACCTACGCGATTAATTATTGGCTGGTCCCAATTTTTCTATTTCGCAAAAAAATCGCCCTATTCTTCTTTCTATTGGCCGGTACGGTAATCGTTTCCATATGGATGAATGCACTTTTAACTGTATTTGTACTGGTGAACATTTATGAATTCGATGCCAGTAAAATGCCTGAAAGTCAATTTGATTTTAGTCTTTTGACAACAGGCTTATATCTTGTCGTTTTGGTGGGCGTTTCCATTCATTTTGTGAAGGAGGCATTTAAGCAACAAAACGAAAAACATAAATTCAAACAGCAACAGGCCGAAACATCCCTCCTTTTACAACAAAGCCAATTAAAATTACTTCAAAACCAGTTGCATCCGCATATGCTTTTTAACTCTTTAAACACAATTTATGGATTGAGCCTGCAAAAATCCGATAAAACAGCCGACCTTATCTTAAAGCTCAGTAATTTACTGGATTATATGCTGTATCGCTGTAATGATGAACGCATCTTCTTAAAGACTGAGATTGAAATGCTAAAAAACTATATCAGCCTGGAACGTCAAAAATTTGGTGATACCTTAAGCCTTGAATGCCTTTGGCCCGAAAAAAGTGAGTCTGCACTTATTGCCCCATTGATTTTGCTCCCGCTTATCGAAAACACTTTAAAGCACACACGCAATAGCGGGATTAAACGCCCCGCAATTAAAATTTGGGCGCAGATTGAAAATGAAAAACTAATTTGTAGAACTGAAAACACCTACAATAAATTATATCAACCCAAAAAACCTCATGGGATTGGTTTAAAAAACCTTCGGAAACGACTAGAACTCCATTATCCTGAAAATCATAGCCTGAATATTATAATAGAGGATAATATGTATAAATGCTGCTTGGAAATTACCTTGGATAATATTGAGAACAATGAACACTGAAAATAGATAAATGAAATACAGCTGCATCATTATCGACGACGAGCCAATTGCTATTGAAGTGATTGGGAAACACCTTGAGCGAGTTGAGGAGATCGAACTTTTGGACGGCTTTACTGATCCGTTGAAAGCGATTCGATGCATCAACACTTCCAAACCCGACCTGATTTTTCTCGATATTGAAATGCCTATATTAACAGGCTTTGACCTTCTTAAAACCCTCACATACAAGCCATCAGTAATACTTACGACAGCTCATCGCGATTATGCCGTAGAGGCTTTTAACTTTCATGTACTGGATTATTTACTCAAGCCGGTTTCCTTTGAACGACTGATGGTCGCACTGGAGCAATTCTTCCTGAAAAAATCCAATAAATTAGCATCAAACACAAAGGCCGGAAGCCCGGGAATGATGATCGTGAAAGCCGACAAAAAATATCATAAGGTGTTTTTCCGTGATATACTATATATCGAAAGCATGGATGATTTTATCCGTTTGCATTTCAATCAATCAAAGCTTGATATATACGATCGTTTGGTACATATGGAAAAGAAACTCCCTGCAAGCATCTTTCTAAGAATACACCGAAGCATTATTGTGAATACCATTGCTATAAAAAGCTTCTCAACATCAGAAGTTTATCTCGAAAAAACCACACTACCCATAGGAAAAAATTATAGGGAAAGCATTTTTAAGACACTTACCGAAAGCAAAAACAAAGGCATATAAAATATTAAGTAAAGAAATAATCATTACCTTAGCCAGAGAAACAAGATATAATTATGCTGGTAAAGACTTATGGGAGCACACTCAATGGCGTTGATGCCTTACTAATTACTGTAGAAACAGATATTGGACAAGGAATTAATTTTCAAATTGTGGGGCTTCCCGACAATGCTGTTAAAGAAAGCCACCATCGAATAGAATCGGCATTAAATAATAATGGACTCAGGGTTCCCCGTCAGAAAATCGTGATTAATATGGCTCCTGCCGATTTGCGCAAGGAAGGTTCTGCCTACGACCTTACACTTGCCAGCGGCATCTTGGCAGCTTCCGGGCAAATGCCTGCCGAGGATATTGGAGAATACATCATCATGGGGGAATTATCGCTCGACGGCACACTTCAGCCCATAAAAGGTGCCCTTTCTATTGCAATTATGGCGAAGGAAGCCGGCTTCAAAGGTTTTCTACTGCCCGAGCAAAATGCTGCCGAAGCAGCCATTGTCCAAGGCATTGATGTCTATGGAATGAATAGCATTAAAGATGTTGTTGCCTTTTTCGATGGATTGATGCGTCCCGAACCATTGCGCATTAATATGAACGATGAATTCTATAAAAATCTAGATCAATACGAATTCGATTTTTCCGATGTTAAAGGGCAAGAAAACATCAAACGTTCATTAGAAATTGCTGCTTCAGGCGGTCATAATGTTCTGCTTATTGGACCTCCCGGAGCCGGTAAAACAATGTTAGCCAAGCGTTTGCCCTCGATCCTACCGCCACTCAGCATGAAAGAAGCTTTGGAAACCACCAAAATCCATTCTGTTGCCGGACGAATGCCTACGCATAAATCCTTGATTTCCGTTCGGCCTTATCGTTCGCCACATCATACAATTTCCGATGCTGGCCTTGTTGGGGGTGGCACTTATCCACAACCCGGCGAGATTTCATTGGCACAAAATGGTGTTTTGTTTCTCGATGAACTCCCTGAATTTAAACGCAGCGTACTCGAAGTCATGCGACAACCCATGGAAGACCGCGTAGTAACCATTTCACGGGCGCGTTTATCGGTAGAATATCCCGCAAGTTTTATGCTGGTTGCTGCCATGAACCCTTGTCCTTGTGGCTATTACAACCATCCCGAAAAGGAATGCGTTTGTGCTCCCGGCCTCGTACAGAAATACCTGAACAAAATCAGTGGGCCTTTGCTTGATCGCATTGACATACACACCGAAGTTGTGCCTGTGCCATTTCGTGAACTTGCCAATGCTTCCGGTGGGGAACACAGTGCTGATATCAGAAAACGCGTTGTAAAAGCAAGGAATATACAGGAAGCACGCTTCGCGGAATTCCCGAATGTACACTGCAATGCACAAATGCACAGCAATATGCTCAGAACTTATTGCCGTGTGGATGCAGAAGGTATGGATATGCTGAAGAATGCAATGGACAGACTAGGATTGTCGGCGCGGGCTTACGACAGGATTTTAAAAGTTTCGCGAACAATTGCAGACCTTGAAGACTGTGAAAACATTCAAAGTCACCATCTTGCAGAAGCAATACAGTATCGAAGTTTGGACAGGGATGCTTGGGGGCGTTAGAACTTCCAATGATATGTGGTTTAGGGTGAAAGCAGAATATTTGAGACTGATTGCCACGGGCTGGAAGATGCTAATTTGAAATAAATAGAATCCTAAAAAGATCGAATCAATAAAAGCCAGTCGTTCAAGCTTTAAATAACATCAAAACTCATAAGACAAACCGGCATTTAAAACACCCTTATAGCCCAAACCTGTTTCAGCAAAAAAGGCAAAGCTATTCCCAATCCTGATTCCGAGTAAATTAAGCTGAAAAGTGAAATTCGTACTGCTTTCACTGCTTGAAGGTGCAGTAGATTCTGTTTGAAATTTCTCATCGAGATACATAAAACCAGCACCAAGTCCTGAGTAAAGCTGAAACCAGTCCTTTTGAATATAATGAAAATCAGCTTCGATTGCCAGCGTATAAAAGTCTTGCTGCGAAGTCCCGATAAAATTCCCCAGTCCATAAACATCGGATGTGCTCTTATCCCATAAAGCTGTAGCTCCAATGCTTATGCGCTCTCCGATTTTATGTTTATAGCTCGCATAAAAACCGCCCCGCCATTGTTCATTGCGATGCTCAATACTGCCAAAACCAATGATATCCTCGAGCAGATAGCCAAAGGCGTCAAATATTTGATCATAGGTAAAAACCCCATAGCCAATCCGAAGATCATTTTGTTTTTCCTGAGCAAATGAATGTGTGCATAAGAATGTAGCAAACAGCATAAGGATAATGGCTTTTTTCATAATTTTTTTATTTTACTTTCCTAAGTTCCCTATAATTAGAAGCTCTACGACTCCCGTGAATAATACCAAGAACAACAATTTCAGAGGCTTAAATTTTATAAATGATCTTCCAACTCAGACATACCGCTTTACGATAAATCTTTGTTTTGGTCGGAATTTCTTCGCATTGTCGAAATGCCAAAGGATTTTGCTCAATACGGTTAATCGTCTCAAATATTTTATCACCCACACTGATAGCATTTAAAGGCTGGTGCTTTATAAATGCGATATAGCCCGTAATATCATCAATGTTTTGGAGAGCATTTTCGCTAAGCCTTAACGAATAAGTTTTTGGAGTTTTTTCTTTTGTATTGCCCATCTCTGTTTGGCTTCGAATAAACTAATTGTTGGAGAATCTTCGGTATACTCAACCCACTTTTTAAAATCTTCTTCGCTAATTGGTTCGCCTGATAAAGCATAGGAACTCATATCGGGTTGATTTACAATTCGTATTAAATGCTTAAGCTCCATATCTTGCAAAGCCTTTAATGCATTAATATTTGTTAGTTCGATTGTTATTGTTTGCATAAAATTGTTTTTTACATTGAATAAGCTTGTCTTGCTTTGGCATCCCTTAAAAAGGCATCAATAACGAAATAAAGCTTTGATTTAGTGTCAGAATCAAGCTTTTCAATATCTTCTAAGCGTCTGATATCCTTCTGCTTATAATTTGCAAAAACGCTATTACCTATGAGGTAATCAACAGTTACACCAAATACATCAGCTATTTTTTGAGCCATCTCAATAGATGGGGCATTTTCGTTGCGTTCGTATTTTCCAATAATATCTCGTGAAGCCTTAACCGCTTTGGCAAGCTCTGCTTGAGACCATTTATTTTGCTTACGCAGCTCTGCAATTTTACTCCCAATGTTTAACATATATCACAAAAGCATATCATTTGTTAATAATTAAGACAAATATAGTGAACAAAGTTCTACAAATCAAGAATAAACTATTGGAATGTTCCTATAAATAATTTTTCGGAACTTTGTTTTATTGTATTTTCAATGCTCATCACAAATTTCCAATGAATAATCCGGGCTAAAAAAGTGAACAAAAAAAACCGACAACAAAATGCTGCCGGTTTTTTTAATATATCAGATAGTTGATTACTTATGCACTTTTTTGATAAACTCCTCAACCTCAGGCACACCACCTTGATAAACTAAATATCCATTATAAGGCTCCCTGCTTGTTATATCGTCATTAACAGGAGTGAGCATCAGTCTTTTCACTTCTTCAGGATCATTGGTTTGGCCAAGTACCCATCCAAGTTTAATATAAGCCACTTCGGGCAGCATATTTCCACAAGGGACAATTCCTTTCGCCATCATATCGCGACCTGTATCGTAAACAAACATATGCACATAACCCCATAGGGTTTGCAATGTCATAAACATATGCACGCCTTTTTTATGTGCACGCTCAATAGCAGGATAAAGCTCCTTATTTACATGGCCCAAACCGGTACCCACGATAATAATTCCCTTATAACCGGCATCTACCATAGCATCCAACACATCGGGTTTCATCCCGGGATAATAATACATCATGGTAACATTATCATCGAAATAAGGCAGGATTTTCACGTTTTTATCCTTGCGGCGATGGTTGTATTCTTCTTTAATAGGTGTAATTTCTTTACGGCTTACCATTGCCAAAGGAGTATCCCCAATGGTGCGGAAAGTAGAGCGATAAGAAGAGTGCATTTTACGCACACGTGTACCCTTATGCAGCAAACCATATTCATCGGACGTAGGACCAAACATACAAACCATGACCTCAGCAATATCAGATTGCCCAGCTGTTTTCATAGAATGCATCAGGTTTAAAGCGGCATCGGAACTTGGGCGGTCTGAGGATCGCTGCGAGCCCACCAAAACCACAGGAATCGGCAAGTTTTGACACATAAACGTCAAAGCAGCGCCTGTATGATGCAGTGTATCAGTACCATGCCCAATAACAATTCCATCAACACCTTTTTCAATTTCTTTCCCAATGGCTTTTGCGAGGGCGATATATTGCTTTGGTCCCATATTTTCGCTAAAAACAGCGAAAACCTTTTCTGTATCAAGATTACAGATATCGGCAAGCTCAGGCACAGCGCCATAAAGTTCACCCGGGCTAAAAGCTGGAATTACAGCACCTGTACGATAATCGAGGCGTGAGGCGATGGTTCCGCCCGTTCCAAAAAGCTTCACTTTTGGCAATCCTTCTGTTGTAGGGAATTCCTTCTCAGGAATTTTATAATTGGCTTTTTTATAGCCTGTTTCTTTCATATCTGTGATGGTACGGATATCCACACCCACATTATAACCCGTAACGATTTTCATCACAATATGCTGATCGTCATCATTTTCGGATCGTGGCAATATTGTACCCTGAAAAGGTCCGCGTGTTGTTGTTACATCGGCTGAGCCCCAAACACGCACATTATATTTTTTGAGGATTTCTAGTGCGTCACCTTTATATCCCTGAAAAAAATCTTCACTCATAGTATGCGTCCTTTTAGCTGTTTGATTTTAAGATTTCTGATAGTTCACTCATTGGAATATTTCCAAGGGCAGTAATCTTCAATTGGCCCATAATCCATTTAAAACGATTTTCTTCCGTATCCCTTTCCTTTATTTCATCGAACTTCTTCTGAAGGAAATCAATTTTAGAAAGGATATCTGTACGCGGAACCCGCTTAAATTTCATGATGGTTAAAATGGATTCAAAATCCATGCTTGGATGTTGAAAAATTAGTGGCAACATTGCTGCTGCAAGTTCTATTTCTAATTTTTCCTCTTTCAAAAATACAAATAAGTCGTAGAAACGCTCATAAGTAAATCCTGGTGATTTACCATAATGGCCTTCAGCAAATTTTACCCTATGACCAAAGAAACTGCCAACAAATACCGGATCAAGAGCAAGCTCTTTTACGATGCGTTCGATCAACGGATAGAGGTTCCCCGAGAAAATATAGGTATAAGTATCTTCGGGCACTTTCCATTCTTTCAATTGCTTATAACGGTCAATTACATCAGAAGGCAATTGTTTGCGAAGATTTTCGATATGCTCTTCATCCAGAGGAATGGGGGCAGAATCAGTATCAGGATACATACGGTCTGCGCCGGGCAATACGCGTTCAAAGATTGTTGTTCCATCTTCAAAGGACTTGCGTGTTTCCGGAGGAACACCATCGAAAGCCATCAAGCAACGCTCTTCAATGACTTCAAGGGCTGTTTTTACATCATCTTGAGGAGACCAGAACAGCAGAATTGCATCCTGCGCCCCTGCTTCCATTAGTTTTGCAATTTGAGCAAAATCAGCCGCAGAAACTTTTTCTTCCAGAGCCTCATCATGGGTCATATTTGGTTTTTCCAAACAGGCGATTACTTTAAGGCGATCTGCAATCTCATTGGCAAACACATGCCCCGGCTGTGTAAAATGCGACATCAGGCCACGGAAATACGGCAATTTAACAGCATAAATCTTATGCTTTAGCTCCACTGCATTTTGCAAAGGGGCATAATCAAACTTAAATTCATAATAATTCAGCTTGCGCGATTGCATTTTCCAATCCTCTTTTTTAACCCGCTCAAGCAATCGTGTACGCAAATGGAGCAAAGCCCATTGGCGGAATGCTTCGACATGCGTTAATTCAGGGATCCAGCGAGTATGCGCTACACCTTTAATTTCAACACGTTGACCACCCCGGCAGCTTACGTTCACATCCTGGCGTCCGGCACCAATACCGGTGCGCACCATTCCTGTGCTTCGGTTCAGAAAACGGATGTAATCTCCGGCTTCCAAAACCTCATCAGGGTTGATCATATCAGGATAGGTAACCGTTTCAATCAAAGGCATGCCAAGACGGTCGGTTTTATATTGGCGTACGTGGCCAATATCTGAAATCTCTCGACATGAATCCTCTTCGATACTTAATTGAATGAGACGCACATTTTTATTCTTCAAAGGGATTTCCCCTTCAACACCAATAATTGCCGTACGCTGAAAACCTGTTGGGATTGAACCATCCAAGTATTGCTTTCGGGTAATATGCACCTCGCCTACGATATTGAGACGTGAAAGCAAGGAAATGGCGATCGAAATATCAAGAGCTTGGCGATTAATCGGAAATGGAGGAGTATCGTCCACTTCGTAGGTACAAGCCGTTTTATTATTAATACGATATCGGATTTCCTTACGCGTTTTAAACTCCATAAGGGCTGTACCATCGTATTCACCTAATTCACTGAGTGTTGGACGCATATGACGAACAACTTCGGCATGGAAATCGTCGTTTTTATGGAACACACCGGAAGGGCAGCGGCAGAATAGTTTTTCATCAGTAAGCAATTGTTGATGCACTTCGAGCCCCGACATAAAACCGATACGGTCGTAATCGCCTTGGGCAGCTTCTTTACGATTTACATATCCGATCTGTTGACGGCTTTCTTCGTAATTACGCTGTGCATCAAAAGATTTCGGATCTTTTTGCGTGCGTTTCATTAGCTAATTATTTTATTATCTCTAAGCATTTAGTCCTTATGATTTTCAGGCGTTCATTCGTGGCATTTCTGGCTTGCAGCCGGATGTCGTTTTCAGAAGCCTTTTAAAAGCTCCCAAATGTAGGCATATTCGATTAAATGACCTATGCAGACAGATAATTTAGACTGAAAAAAGCTTTGAGAACGAAGATTGGATTGTTGCTTTGATTTCAGCAAGCAAAGTCTTAAGCTGTGGATTATATTTGTTCTCAAAAACATTTTTTAAACTTCTTCACCTTGCTATTTCCAAAACAATTCAGCTCTCAATTGTTCGGCTAAAACGGTGAAAGCCCTTTTAATATCCAAATTTGTGCTTGGTTTTATGCTACAAAGCCTTTTTAATACTTTTATAAGTGACTGATTTGTTTATCTTTGTGAAACTAAAACAAAAAAACCTAATCGACCGCTCTCCCACTTCACTCAAGGAACACTACTCAGTAGGCATCAGAAATTCCAACAATTAGGTTTTATCAAAACAGGCTGAATAAACACATAAAACATAAAACCATGAAAAAAACATATTCCATACTCCTGCTTTTGCTGGTCTTTTCAAGCCAGGTTATCTCTCAAAAAACACAACTAAAAGATAAAGCAGAATATAAATATGCAATTAATGATGCTCATTGTCATTATGTTGATTTTATACAGAATACAGATGGGATTGAGGTACTCTTAAATAAAATGGACAGCGCTGAAGTCAATAATATTGTTTTATTCGGTTTATCAGTTACAAAATTATGGACGGATTATGATCGCGAGCAACCGATATATTATGACGACAATGATGCTCCCGTATATTATTATTCCTTCACCGATGTGATTCTTGCTGAAGCTATTAAAGATCTTCCTAAAGAAAAGCAAAACAGAATTTACCCGATGATTTGCGGATTTAATCCTGTTGATAAAAATGGTGTTGACCACATCAAGAGAATGATGGAAATGTACCCTGATTTATGGGTTGGCATTGGGGAAGTCTTTTTCAGGCATGATGATCTGACGCGCATGACCTATGGCAGGAACCCAACAGCAAATTGCGCTTCGATGGATCCTGTATACGAATTTGCTGCCGAGCATAATCTCCCCGTTTGGATTCATAGCGATTTAGGCGATCCAATATCAAACCAGCCTGCATTTCTTTATGAAATGGAAGAAGCCATTAAGAACCACCCAAACACCAAAATTGTATGGTGCCATATAGGTGATACCAGAGGTGTTGATATTGACGGTTTGCCTCAGATTACCAGAAGGCTGCTGAATTCATACTCAAACCTTTATTATGATATCAGCTGGGTCGTATTTGAGCAAATAATTGCGCCCAACGGGATTCCCGATCCACAATGGATCGGAATTTTCGAGGACTATCCTACACGTTTTATGGTAGGAACAGATGAAATTGGAGGTTTTGCAAACTACATAAAAACAATTAGAAAATACGATGTACTCTTTGATGCCTTAAGCCCTGAAGTAGCTAAAAAGCTTGCCTCTGAAAATATGTTTGAGTTATTGCCAAAAAAATCCAAAAATAGCGATTAAGAGGGAACAAAACCCTAGAAACAAGCACTACTTTGTTGTTGGGCCACCAAATTGAGTCAAAACACTATCAATAGGTTCCCATAGCTCAATTTTATTGCCATCATTATCCATGATATGCACAAATTTGCCATAGTCATAGGTCTCTATTTCATCCAAAATTTGCACTCCATTGGATTTTAGTTGTTTCACTAGGCCTTCAATATTCTGCACACGGTAATTGATCATAAATTCCTTTTCGGAAGGATCGAAATAATCCGTTTTTTCATCAAAAGTACTCCAGCTTAGATAATTGATTTCTTCGGGTCTGTGCGCATTGCGAAACTCAAAAGGCGAACCGTATTCGGTAATAGCCAAACCAAGATTTTTTCCATACCAATCTTTTGTTTCTTCAGGATTTTTCGATTTAAAAAAGATCCCGCCTATGCCTGTAACTTTTGGTGTTGTGTCGTCCATAATTATTTGTATTTGCCTATTTTCATTCGAATTTTGTATGTTGTTTTCGTTGGATCCTGTCCTTGTTGTGCAGGATGACGCAATCAGCATCAAAAAAAGATATTTTGTTAGAGTCTTCATCTTCACTTATTTTCAATAAACTTCAATAGTACAAGATATGTTCAACAAAGCTAAGGATAAAATTCAGGTTTAGTTCACGAAAACACAGCAAAACAAAATGCTATGAAGATTTTATTTGCCGGATATCCTCTTTAAGTATTTCCTTGCACATCCAATAAATCCAATGAAAAACGTTTCTATTAAACCACTAACTTTGCAGCAATACTAAGCACAGGAATTTATGCGAAAATTCATATTGGTTACTCTCTTAACATTTGCACTGATGTCGGTAGAGGCACAGGAAAGCCCTAAAAAAATCAGGCTGGTTACTGCTGATTTACTCAACAGCATTGAGCGTGATGGCAATGATGTGAATATATTCATTGGAAATGTAATTTTTGAACACGATTCAGCTTATTTGTATTGCGATACAGCCTATGTTTATGAAACAACAAACAGTTTAGATGCCTACGGAAACGTGCATGTAAAACTCAACGACACCCTCAGCCTTTACAGTCAAAAATTGAATTATTCGGGCAATACAAAAATAGCGGACGCATTCGTCAATGTACGTTTAATCGACAATGAAACAACGCTTTATACAGAACACCTGATCTATAATAGAAAATCGAAAACTGGATATTATCCCAATGGCGGATTGATTGTTGATGAAGAAAATACCCTTTCCAGTATTCAGGGCTATTATTACAGTACCGATAAAACCTATTTTTTTAAGGATAGTGTTGAGCTAAAAAACGAAGAGTACACCATGTATTCTGACACTCTGGTTTATGGTGCGGAATCAAAAATCACTGAATTTTACGGGCCAACAACCATCAAAGGAAAAACCAATACAATTGAAGCGAGATCGGGCTGGTACAATACGCTAACGGATATTTCTGAGCTCTTTAAGGATGTGCGCATCAAAGACAAGGAACAGATTGTTAGCGGCGACAGTATTTATTACGATCGCAATAGCGATTTTGCAGAACTATTTGGCAATGTGTGCATCCACGACACTATTCAGGATATCTTTATCAAGGGGAATTATGGCGTATATAAAAAACCGGCGGGCTATGGATTTGTTGTGGACAGCGCCCATGCGATTATTGCCGAAGAAACCGACTCCCTCTTCCTTCATGCAGATACCTTAAAAATGATGTTCGATAGCCTGCGCGATCCAAAGATGATGCTGGCATATTACCAAACACGTTTTTATAGAAAAGACCTCCAAGGTGTTTGCGATTCATTGGTGTATAATTTCCAAGATTCAACCATATCATTATTAAAGGATCCAATTCTCTGGTCTCAGGGCAACCAAATGATTAGCGATACCATCCGTATCTACAGCAGCAATCAGCAAATTGATAGCCTAGAGTTAATCGATGCCGCTTTTGTGATCTCCCAGGACAGTACCGACACCTACAATCAGGTGAAAGGACGCATCATCATCGCCTATATGAAGAAGAATGAAATCCGGAAAATATTTGTGGATGGTAATTCAGAAACCATTTACTTTATGCGCGATGAAGACAAAAAACTCGTTGGCATAAACAAATCATTATCAAGCAGTTTATATATTATTCTCCGCGATAGGGCCTTTAAGAGCATCACCTATATAGAAAACCCCGATGCCAAGCTTTATCCCGAAAAAGACCTACCCAAGCCAGATCAAAAACTCCGCGATTTTGAATGGATTACAGGTGTGCGTCCCTTAAATAAGTACGATATTTTTAAAACCAAGAAAGTGATTGCACCCGACAGCCTGAACATCAATGTTGTCCCAGAAACGCTACTGGAAAAAATAGACTCTGTTAATATTCAAAGGGATTCATTGTAGCGGTTCTCTACAAATTCCCGAAGCCGATGTTCTTAACCGTACTTTCTAGTATTGTGCAGAGCGGGATAAATGAGGAATAGCTTTTTTCGCAAAAGAAAAATGCAGGACAAGAAGCAATAGCATGGGCACCAAATAAGCAGGAAGCAGCCCCCAGCCATTTCCATAGATATAATATCCAACAGCAGCGGCAACAAACACACTCAATGTTTGAAAGATCATGGTTTTGATATGGTAAACCGGGCTGATTTTACAGGCAGCTGCACTCATCACCGCTTTTTCGGAAAAGGGGATCATATGCTCACCACTAACGGCACCACTAATTACAGCAGCAGAAATAGCAGGAATCATTGCTTCGACACCTTGAGCAACGGCCATTTGATATGCAATTGGCATAACAATCGCCATACTGCTCCAACTAAACCCTGTTGCCACAGTAATCAGCATCGATAAAATAAAAATTACCAACAAAAGAATATCGCCATGGATAAATTCCCCAATTACATTGGTCAGATAGAGGCCTGTGCCCAAATCTTCAGAAACCGCTGATAATCCTGTGGCAAAAAGTATCACTAGGCTCACGCCAACCATCCCTTTAAGGCCAAGGCCAAAACCCTGCCCCATTGCTTTTGTAGTCATTAATTTATCCTTTTTAAAGAGGGCATAAGCTACGACAATTGCTAGTAAAGTACCAATGATTAGAATATCAATAGAAGGAGCTGCACCAAGAATATTCATTAAAGTGATTGGATCGCCTGCTTGTGAAACAATCCAGAAACCCGAAAGAAACAATCCCGCAACGGCAAATCCCAGTAATGTTAAAATAGGTGCCAAAACATGCAGCACACGAACAGCCTGATTTTCTTTTGGACTGGGATCGGCAAGTGGTAAGACCTGTGTATCAGCTCTTGCGCCAAACCATCGTCCTGTAATGGCAACAATCAGGGTAAGAAAAATTGCCAAAAATGTATAGAAATGATATGGTATAGATTCCAGAAAGAACGAAGACAGGCTTTTATGGGAACCAATGCCCCTACCGGCATCCTGCATCACAGACCCCTCGAAGGAAGCCCAAGTGGATATAATCATCACACTCGCCATAATAGCCACAACATCAACAATATACGCAAGCATTGCCGGACTTACTTTATTGCGTAGGTTGGTATTACGCATGGATGCCCCGGAAATCAACACATTGGCATAATCATCAAAAAACAACATCATCGACAAAGCCCAGGTTGCCAATCTGCTGCGCCTCGGTGTCGATAATTTCGTGGATAAGGAATCAGCCAAACGCCCATAAGCACCACTGAGGCTGATAACCTCAAGCATTCCGCCAATTAACATAATAAAGGCGACAATTTTCAGCCGTTCCGGATCGGTGAAAGACACCAGCATATATTTCCAGAGCAGTAGAAAATAATCAGTAAATCCACCGGCAAGCACCAATGTGCCACCAAGAATCCCTACAAATAATGCCAAAGCAACTTTGCGTGTACTGAGAGCAACAATAATCGTAAGGGCTGCAGGTACTAATGATAAATATCCAAAATCCATAAATCCAATAATAAGTGATGCCTCATTAAATATCCATTAGGAGCTCATAATTTGATATCCTTGAGTCTGTAAACGCTTCTCATCCTCTTCGCTGAGCACCTTAATCATGCTGCCATTCAGTCCATGAATTTCTACACCATAATCGCGATAAAATAAAAGAGCATCAATAATTTCGTCTGTAATCAACTGTCCGGGAACCAATAAAGGAATTCCGGGAGGATAAGGAGTTACCATCCTGCTGGAGACCTTATTTAGTGCGTCGCGCAGAGCAACATCTTCCCCATCAGTATAAAATGCAAAACGCGGACGATATTTGATGGGCGATAAACTGAGTTTAAAATGCTTCAGGATTTTCTCACTGCCATTTGATTTTCGGTTACCGCTCGAACGCTCGATGCTTTCAAGGGCAAGAAAAAGCCTGTTGATACGCGAATATGTTGCACCGATTGTTAGAAGGATCGTTATAGTATTATAAGTCGATTTCTCAATCTGGATATTGTGTTTGGTCAGCAGAATATGTTCCAGCTCTTTGCTTGTATAGCCCGATTTTGAAATATCAATAGTCAGTTTTGTGCGGTCGAGGCTAACATTATCGCCTTTGATTTCATCGCTGATCAGGTCATCAAGTTCCAACACCCTAAACTTCTCCAAAGAATTAATTGACTCACGCAATTGATCGCTCAGTTTCAGCACGCGGCTTAAAAGGCTGTAGCCTTCCATTTCCATTTGTTTCCGCGCCACATCCAAAGAAGCAATCATAGGATATTGTGGCGAAGTGGAAGCATGCATATTCAGGTTTTCCATAAAAAAGTCCTGAATACCCTCAAAATCAGGATCATTGACATGAATCATACTCGCCTGAGAGAAAGCACTCATGGTTTTATGTGTGGATTGCGTAGCATAATCGGCGCCAGCAGCCATTGCATTTGGATAAAATTCCCTATGGAAATTGGCATAACCAAACCATGCTTCATCCACAATGACTTTAATACCCCGTTTATGCGCTTCTTCAACAATGTCGGCAATATCATAAATCAAACCATCATAGGTACAATTAGTAAGGATCAAAGCCTTGAGTTTTTTATTTTCGCGCAGGGCCTCATCCATTGCTTCGAGTATCCGACTTTTAGGAATAGGTCCAAAAATACCATAGTTATTATTGATGCTCGGTGTAAGGTAGAGAGGCTCGGCACCGGCAATAATAACACCATAATGCACTGATTTATGGCAATTTCTATCGAGAAGAATGGCATCACCAGGTTTGAGCAATGTTTGAATCAGGATTTTATTGGAAGTGGAAGTGCCATTGGTTGTGAAAAAAGTATACTTCGCATTAAATGCACGAGCAGCAAGTTCCTGTGCTTCTTTAATCACACCTTCTGGATGCAGCAAGGAATCAAGTTCGGGTACAGAAACAGACACATCGGAAGTGAAAAGGTTTTCGCCAAAAAACTCATAATAATCTTTCACATAAGGCGAATTGCGCACACTATTTCCTGAAGCATGGCCGGGTGTATGCCACGAATCCTTGGCCTTATGGGCATAATTTACCAATTGCTCATAGAAAGGCGCACGGTTTTTATCCTCGACCATAGCACTTACTTTATGAGCAATATCATCCCAAGCGGCCTCACCTTTAAAGAAATAGCCATTAATAATACCACCACTACGAAGTTTGCGGATATCAGAAATAGAGGTGAATAGAAAAATACTCACTTCATTGCGCAAAGCCTTGAATTCTTTATAAATGTCCAGTCCTTGAACACATTGTTTGCCGTTTTTCTTTTTCAGCAATTCCCATTCGGAAAGGATAACATGAATATCACCAACCTCCCTCAGATAATCACATGCTCCCTCGAAGGAACGGCAAGCGATAATATTTAAACCGCGTTTGCGTAGCTCTGTTGTAGTCAGGTCAAGCGTATCCTGTTCTTTATCAATTAAAAGCACTTTATATGGCATAGCCAATTTCATTTTGGATTTGAGGCTGCAAAAGTATAAAACTTATTCATCAGGCAAGTGTATTTCTATCAGATAAAACAAAGATTTCGTTCTCCTCCAAATAGAAGCTACTGAAGCGTAGGCTGTGATGCCAAGAAATATCTTTTAATAGGGATAATTCAAGCAGTTCAGAAACAGTTTTACTACCTTCGCAATTCCAAACACATGGCTTGAAGCGGAACAATGTCGAACAATACAGAAATAAAACATTATAGCCTCGGGGAACTTGCCGAAAGCCTAAAATCGGTTATCAGCAAAACCTATACCCGAAAATATTGGATTCGCGCCGAAATCGCCAAGCTCAATTACTACCCGAAAACAGGCCATTGCTATCCCGAATTGATCGAGAAAGAAAATGATCAGGTAAAAACCCAAATGCGTGCAATTATCTGGGCTTCATCCTATGCACAGCTCTCAAAAAATTTCCGCAAGGAAACCGGCGAAGAACTGCGTTCCGGGATCAGCATACTCTTTCGTGCAAGCATTCATTTTCATGAATTATATGGCCTAAGCCTGCAAATACATGATATTGAAGCATCCTTTACACTAGGAGAACTTGCGCGCCAACGACTCGAAACCATAGCCCGATTGAAAAAAGAAGGACTTTGGTTCGCAAATAAGCAATTGGATGCCCCGATTTTGCCTCAACGCATTGCCGTTATTTCCGCTGCCAGCAGTAAAGGGTTTCAGGATTTTATCCAAACACTTTCAGCAAGCCAATACAGGATTGAAGTGCAATTATTTACGGCGGTGCTTCAAGGCGATAAAGCAATTCGTACTATTCCGGAAGAACTAGAAAAAATTCAGGGACAAGAGTCTAATTTTGATCTTATTGCTATTATTCGTGGCGGTGGCAGCGATGTTGGCTTAAGTTGTTACGATCATTATGGGCTGGCTTCTGCTATTGCTGCATCTCCCCTACCGGTAATTACCGGAATTGGACATTCTACCAATGAAACACTCAGCGAATTGGTTGCCTTTGAAAATCTAATTACGCCAACCGCTGTCGCTCAATATATTATCAATCATTTTTCTGAGGAAGACGATCATATTCTTGACATCCTGGATCGTATTATGCAGCAAAGCAGCGCATTTATTCAGTCAGAAAGCTTACAATTAAAAACATTCTCACATCAATGCACGCAAGCGCCTTTACGCATGATTCAAGGGCAAATGATTCAAATTGGGAATTATGGAAAAAGATGCTCAAAAGACAGCCGACATATGATTTGGAAATCAGGATTTCAACTAAAATCATATACGGAACGCATTAAAAAACAATCATTTACACAAGTACCTTTTGCTAGTGGCTATTTACAACAAATAATGGTTCAATTGGCAAAACATAGCACTTCCCTGCTTGCCGAAGAACAGCAAAAACAAAAAATACATCATCACAATATAATGATGCTCAGCAAAAAAGAACAGCAGCAGGCAACACAAAAAATCAACTATCTCGAAGAACGCCTACGCCTGTTGAATCCGCAGAATATTTTAAAACGCGGTTTCAGCATCACCTTGCATCAGGGCAAAGCAGTGAAAAACCCGGCAGAACTAAACAAAGGCGATCGCATTACAAGCCTATTGGCGGATGGGAGCATCAAGAGCATCATTAGTGAAACAGCATCATCAACAGAAAAAAAAGAAGAATTATGAGCAAGACACAGAGCTATGAAGCAGCCGTAAAAGAGCTGGAAGAAATAACAGAAAAAATTGAAAATCAAGAAATTTCCATCGATGAACTCTCACAAACACTAGAGCGGGCTTCGGAGCTGATTCGTTTTTGCCGAAAAAAACTGCTGAAAACCGAAGAAGAAGTCAATAAGCTTTTGGGGGCTTTTGAGGAGAATGAATAATGGAGCCCAGTTGATCTTGCAGGAAACGGAGACTGAGCGGAGGCGAAGGCGGGATGGATCGGCACTTCGACTCCGCTCAGTGCCCTTGAAAGATTGGCATTTTTGAAATTAATAATGGATAATAAAAAAATTGGTTTTGAGAGTGATGAATACTTCAATAAAAAATTTAAATAATTGCATATATGAAACGTATCGAACAGTTAATCAGCTTACTGAAAAAAAATAACATGGACGGAATGCTTATTAGCTCCGAAGCCAACATCAGCTACCTTACAGGTTTTACGGGCGATTCCTCGCGCTTAATCGTTTCCCCCAAGGGTTGCGCTTTCTTAACGGATGGACGCTATACCGAACAGGCGCTGAAGGAAATACACTCGGAGATAACTATATTTAAATGGCTGAACGACAATAGGTACGGCTATGAAACCTATGCCATGGCTGCCCGTGAATTTCAGATTAAAAATCTGGCTTTTGAAGGCGATGTGATGAGCTATAACGATTATGCAAAGCTATCGAAACAGATCAGGGGATTCACTTTTCAGCCGCTTAGTGGACTAGTCGAAGAACTCCGACAAATTAAAGATGCGGATGAAATCGAAAAACTGCGTACAGCCTGCGCCATTTCCGATAAAGCCTTGGAAGCTACCATTCCATATATTAAAGAAGGTGTCACGGAACAACAAATCCTTGCTCAACTCGAATATTTTTTAAAAACCATGGGTGGCGATGACCTCAGCTTTGAAACCATGGTGCTTTCAGGAGCAAAAACCTCCATGCTGCATGGCAAAGCCGGTCAAAAAAGAATTCAAAAAGGGGATTTTATCCTCTTCGATTTTGGCGCTCTTTATCAAGGATACCATGCCGATATTAGCCGCACTTTTGTTCTGGGAAAAGCCAACGATCAACAAAAAGAAATGTACCAAATCATCAGGCAAGCACAGCAGGCAGGCTGTAATGCCGTGAAAGCCGGAGTGCATGGCACCGAGGCGGATAAGGCTGTGCGCCAGAATATTCCATCGAATTATATCGACTATTATTATCCCGGGCTTGGTCATGGTATTGGTTTGGAAATCCATGAATTCCCCTTTATAAAAAATACCTGCGATTTTGTATTTCAAGAAAACATGTGCCTCACAATCGAACCCGGTATCTATATTCCTGATGTGGGTGGTTTGCGCATCGAAGACAGTATATTAGTAAGCAAAGACGGATTTGAATCACTGAGTAATTTCCCAAGGGATTTGATAGAGTTATAATAAGAAGATCTGGACATGCTTGGTTTTCCTCTTCGATAAAAATATGTGACCCGATTTATTTTTGAGCTGAAATAAAACCCAATACACGCTGCTCTAAAGGTCACCTATTTATTCTAATTTTTCGAAAATCCACTTGGGCATCAAAGAAAAAAAAGGAATTATCTGTAAATAATTTTTGATTTTCCCACCAACTGCTTTTTTTCGGCTATTGTAGGAAACAGCACAATTGAACTGTTAAAGTGCACGAATTCTGTATGAACGCAGATTTTATAGGAATTTTACCGGAAACTTCTTAAAATTATTTTTTACAAAATATCGAGCATTCGAAGAGTTAATAATAAAATAATATTGCTTACATAAAAAAAAGAAAATATCTTTGCACACCTTAATAATTAAGGCTTTGCATTAAGATCAGTTCAAAAAATCAAGATTACTTATCGTAACCTTTTGACAAATGAACACGTACAAAAATACCTATAAAGAAATACTTTATTATTAATATCAGGCATTATGAATAAAACAGGACTCAATTTCAGGCAAAAAGACCACAAACTCGAACAAATACTGATGCTAATTGCACTTTTTATGTTCGTATTCCTTCCAAGGGTAGATGCGCAAAACCGCGATGTTTTTACCAGTCTTGAAAGTCGGACAGGCTGCAATACAGGATCAGGAATGATGACGCCGGTTACCATAAGCGGTCTCAATGCCGCCAATCAGATTTATCTGAAAATAAGTCATATAGGATTGGATTATGCAGGATCACAAAATCAAAACCCTGTTTTTGCCGGCAATCCTTTAATGTTAAGTGATGTAAACGATACACTGCTTATTAGCTGGGATGGAAACACAGAAACTATTGATTTACTGAATGATACACTCATAGAACTTCTCTTTAGCCCGATATCTGCAGGAAGCTTCGATTTAAAATGGACTCCTGCCTGTGAATACCTCGATATTAATGGTGATGAGCTTGAAAGCGATTATGATGATGCTGTTTTTACAATCACATCAGGGCCTGATATCGCTACTGTTGAAACTACCGATATTCTTTGTAATGGAGGAAATACGGGAAGCATCAGCATCATGGCGACCGATGCCGCTACATACAGCATTGATTCGGGTCTGAGCTGGCATGAAAATAACGGCCTTTTTACGGAACTCATGAGCGGAGATTATTATATTCAGGCAAAAGATGATAACGGCTGCATTACAAGCTGGCCGGTTAATCCCGTAATTGTGAATGAAGCTGCTGCTTTAATTATTGATACTGTTGTTTTTACGAATGTCTCAGGTTGTTTTGGCAACGAAAATGCCAGCATCACCATCACGTCAAGTGGCGGAACCGGAATGGTTTTTTACTCCATTGATAATGGTGAAAATTGGTTTGTGAATGCAGGGAATTTCAGCGAACTCGCAGCAGGAAGCTATACCATTGTTGTCAAGGACATTAATGATTGCCACACTTATTGGACAAATAACCCACTGATTATCGCGCAACCCGATGAAATTATTATTGATACCGTACTCACTTCTAACGTAAGTGGCTGTTCAACAAACAATAACGGAAGCCTGAATATTACTGCTTTTGGTGGCAGCAGCGATTTGCTTTACTCCATCGACAGCAGTCTAACTTGGCAGGACACATCATTTTTTGATCAATTGATTGCCGGTGATTATTACATTTTTGCAAAAGATGCCAACGATTGCATCAATGCATACATCCATAATCCCGTGAGCATAGATGCACCCGATCCCATTGTAGTTGATACTGTTTTTAGCTTTAGTCCGGGATGCCCTGGGCAAAGCGATGGCAGCCTCGAAATTTCAGCTTTTGGCGGTAGTGGAAATCTTCATTATTCCATTGACTCCGGTCAAACTTATTTTGAAAATGCAGGAATATTCAGCAATCTAAGCGCAACTACTTATTATGTGTTTGTGCGTGATGATAGTTTATGTATCGGCGAATATGCTTTTAATCCTGTTCTTGTTTCCGATCCCGATCCGATAATGATTGATAGCCTAAGCGCCTCAAATCCAGCTTGTTTTAATAGCATGGATGGATTTATAGATATTTACGCCATTGGAGGTACCGATACGCTATTTTATTCCATCGACAGTGGAGCCAATTGGACAACGGAACAGCTTTTTACAAACCTCAGCCCGGGTGTTTATTATACTGCCGTGAAGGACGTAAACGACTGCCAACATTTCTATACAGCCAATCCGGTGGTCCTGACGAATCCCGATTCTTTGTTTATTACAGATGTATTAGGAACAAATCCAGCATGTTATAATACAGCAACAGGAAACCTAACAATTCTTGCTGGAGGCGGCACACTTCCTTTATATTACTCTATTGATAATGGAACAACATATCAGGACACTTCCTGGTTCGACCAGCTTATGGCAGGAGAATATCAAATTATTGTGAAAGATGCAAATGATTGCCAGCTTGCCTGGGTAAATAATCCCTTAATACTTACACAAGCCGATTCGCTTTTATTTAATAGTGTTCAGGTGCAGAATATCTCTTGCGGCGGCATGAACGATGGCAGCATTGATATATTCGTAGCCGGTGGCACACCAAATTATGAATATAGTATTGATGATGGTGCCAACTGGAGTAATTCGCCAAGCTTTAGCAATCTAACGGCAGGTTCTTATATGCTTCGCATTAAGGATGCACTATCCTGCGAAAGCGCTTATGAAAATAATCCTGTGGTTATTACAGAACCGGAGGCAATTATAATCAATGATGTTTACAAAAGAGACATTAGCTGTACTGGTGGAAGCATCTTTATCAGCGCCGAAGGAGGAACAGAACCGCTTATGTATTCCATTGATTATGGAGTAAATTGGATCGAAGATACTGCTTTTACGGATCTTCAGGAAGCAGGTTATTATATCAAGGTGAAAGATCAAAACGGCTGCGTAGCCGAATGGGATCAAAACCCGGTTTTGATTGAAACTATGGACACCCTAACGCTCAATCTTTTAGGTTTTACCGAACCACTTTGTTTTGGCGGCGATGAGGCCAGCATCCTCCTTCAGGGAAATGGCGGGGCAGGAAATCTATTTTATAGCATCGACTTTGGCACAACTTGGCAGGATACAGGATATTTTGAACATATTGATGGCGGTGGAATGTACTATCTGCTCGTGATTGATGAAAATGGCTGCGTTGCAGATTGGGGAAATAACCCACTGGAAATTAACGAACCGGAAGAAATTCTGATTACAGAATTTTCTAAAACAGACAATAAATGTTTTGGCGATACTCTTGGCGAAATCAGTGTTTCTGTGATTGGTGGCAGCGGATTCTTTAACTATTCCATCGACAGCGGCATGACATGGCAAGGCTATAGCCAATTTACCGGCCTCACTGCAGGAAGCTATGAGTTATTAATCAAAGATTCAGACGGTTGTGGTATTGCTTATGCAGGAAATCCTGTAGAAATCATTCAACCCGATCAGATAATGATTGATTCCATCAATGTATACGATATCAGTTGCCCAACATGCTCCGATGCAATCATTCAAATCTTTGCCAGGGGCGGCGATGGCGCATTGAGATACAGCATTAATAATGGCAATAATTGGTCATCAAACCCTGTGTTTACCAGTCTTTCTGCGGGAGAATATTATATCAGCATTACTGATGCAAAGGATTGCTTCGTGCTCTATGAAGAAAACCCTGTGCTTATTGGCACAATCACCGGAATGGAAGATCTCACAGAAGCAGGAATGAAGATATATCCAAATCCAGCCAAAGATTATATTATTGTTGAGAACCAAGGCGATAATGCCAAAACGATGCGTATCAGCAGCGCTACCGGACAAATATTGATCAGCGAACAAATTACCGATGCCAAACAGCGTATTGATGTATCCATGCTTTCAAGGGGTCTTTACTTTATTGAAATCAGTGGTAATAATGCGAGAAATACAGCTAAATTAATAATTCAGTAAGTGAGCACTGTTGGTGGCTGAGGCCCTCGAAGCCATAATATTGATTAGCAAATAATTGGGGCGCTTCGAGAACCTCAGCGACCAGTTTCCAACTGCTCTACTCGATGGGCGCTTCGATGGGCGCTTCGAGCACTTCGAGTGCCTCAGCAACAAACCTCAGCGACCAGATATTGCTGAAGCACGGTGGGTGGCTGAGGCTCTCGAAGCCATAATATTGATTAGCAAATAATTGGGGCGCTTCGAGAAACTCAGCGACCAGTTTCCAACTGCTCTACTCGATGGGCGCTTCGATGGGCGCTTCGAGTACTTCGAGTGCCTCAGCAACAAACCTCAGCGACCAGATATTGCAAAGCACGGTGGGTGGCTGAGGCCCTCGAAGCCATAATGTCGATAAGCGATATGATGGGGCGCTTCGAGTACTTCGAGTGCCTCAGCAACAAACCTCAGCGACCAGTCATTGCTGAGCACGGTGGGTGGCTGAGGCTCTCGAAGCCATAATGTCGATAAGCGATATGATGGGGCGCTTCGAGTACTTCGAGTGCCTCAGCAACAGACCTCAGCGACCAGTTTCCGACACAATTCGATGGGCGATGACGGGACAGAGAACCTCAGCGACCAGTTATTGCTATTTCCTAAAGGCATTATTTTTTCTTTAAGTCCCTATAAGCTCGAGATAAATACGGAAGATTATCAGGTCGGTTTTGAATTAAGGCTTCTTTCTTTTTTCTATTCCAGCCCTGAATTTGTTTTTCGCGGTAAAAAGCATCATCTATCCTGCCGAATTCCTCATAGTAAACCAGCTCCACAGGAAGACGCTTTCGAGTATAATTGGCACCTTCAGCATTTTGGTGCTGTTCGAGCCGGAACTCAATATTTTTTGTGCTGCCTGTATAATAGCTACCATCAGCACATTTGAGGATGTATACATACGCATTTGCCATAATTTCTTCATACGATATATCTTTCCACTGGTTTCACTGATTGGATGGATTGATGCCTGAGCAAGATGGGTGGCTGAGGCCCTCGAAACCATAATATTGATTAGCAAATAATTGAGGCGCTTCGAACCTCAGCGACCAATAATTGCTGCGACCAGTTATTGCAAAGCACGATGGGTGGCTGAGGCCCTCGAAGCCATAATATTGATTAGCAAATAATTGAGGCGCTTCGAGTACTTCGAGTGCCTCAGCAACAAACCTCAGCGACCGGTTATACCTAGCCATCAAAGCCAAAACATCAAAAAAACACCACAATTAATTTTGCAAAAAAGATCATTCTTCCATAAACAATGTGAATTTTAGGTAAATTTTCCATAGAAAAGACCACTTTTTACAATACAAAACCCTAATTTTGTAGCGGTTTAAAAAAGGTATTCTCATTTTATGCTCAAATCGCTCCGTATTTTCGTTTTCATTCTGACTTTGCTACTCAGTTTCCAATGTGTTTTTGCCCAAATACCTGACGGTTATTACGATGCCGCAAGTGGCCAAAGTGGGGAAACCCTTAAAACAACTTTGCATGGCATTATTGATGATCATACAGTAAAATCCTATGATTATCTTTGGACAGCTTTTCAGACTACTGATGATAAAAGCAATGGCAAGGTTTGGGATATGTATTCTGATGTTCCGGACGGTACCCCTTCCTATGAATTTACTTTTGGAAGCAATCAGTGTGGAAATTACGGACAAGAAGGCGATTGTTATAACCGCGAGCATTCCTTTCCGAAAAGTTGGTTTAATGATGCTTCACCCATGTACACAGACCTTTTTCATCTCGTACCAACCGATGGTTATGTAAATGGAAAACGCAGCAATTATCCATTTGGAGAGGTTGGCACAGCTACATGGACTTCTGAAAACGGCAGTAAATTAGGAACATGCAATTATCCCGGATATTCCGGAATCGTTTTCGAACCCATAGATGAATACAAAGGAGACTTTGCCCGTACATACTTTTATATGGCCACGCGCTATGAAGATATGATTGATACTTGGTACAATAATTCGGATGAGGCTGATGCAGTCCTTCAGCCCAATGATTTTCCCGTTTATGAAACCTGGTTTTTAAATATGCTCGGCGAATGGCACGAAAACGACCCCGTATCTCAAAAGGAGATTGACCGGAATAATGATATTTATAGTAACTACCAGCACAACCGCAACCCATTTATCGATCATCCTGAATATGTGTATGAAATATGGGGCGTTGGAGCAAGTGTTGCACCCGAACCCACAAACCATGCAGCCGATTTCTCCGCACACTGCATTACGCTCAACTGGACAGATGCAACAGGCGATATACTGCCCGATGCTTATCTGATTCGCATGAGCAGCACAAGTTTTGATGCCATTAGCACTCCCGTGGATGGCACAGCTATAAGCGATAACACAAGCAATAAAAACATAAACTATGGTGTGCAAAAAGCCATTTTTAGTGGCCTCACACCCAATACGATATACTATTTTAAAATATTTGGATATACAGGCAGCGGTACTTCCATCGACTATAAAACCGATGGCAGTGTGATGCAAGTGAGCATAAAAGCAAACTAATTGGGGGATTAGTGGGCTTTAACATAAATTTGAAAGGTTGTAATTAATTTAGGAGCCAACAATTAAGAAAAACAACGCAAAACATAAATTAAATTACAAAACTTAAAAAAAACAAAGCATTATGAAACAATTTTACCGATTAACAACAGTAGTTGCACTACTGCTCTTTTTTGTTGGGAGTAGTTGGGGTCAGGAGACAATTACATTACAAAATTTTGATGACGGAACGCCTGCTTGGCTTTACGCATCATACCCAACGCCCTATTCTACAGGTAGCGACGACTGGGATATAGTTTCAACCAATAGTGATCCTTCAGGTACAACTGGTGATTTTTGGGGTATTCAAGATATTGATAATGGTAATGGTGGTGGAAGTTTTGAACATACACTAACCTTTTCTGCTATTGATATTAGTTCTTATACGTCTGTCTCTGTTGAATTTGATTTCTATACGAAGGGTTTTGATGACACAGACTATTTGCAATACGAAATTTTTCAAGGAGCCTCGGGCTCAGAAGCCAGCCAGGGAAAGATCGATCTAAATAAAAACACAAACGCTTGGACAAATGTCTCTATTTCGATTCCTGATATCAACAATTCTGTTTATATTAAAATTATTGCCTTTCAAAATGGAGGAAGTGATTATGCAGGTTTAGACAATTTTAAGGTAGTTGGAACTTCAGGAAGCATTGATCCCGAACCAACAAACCACCCATCAGGCTTCACGGCTACTGCAAATTCATCAACTCAAATAACAACAAGCTGGACAGATGCTTTAGAGGGAGATCAGGCTCCTACTGGATATCTGGTTTTGGCAAACACTACAGGCACATTTTCTGACCCTGTTGATGGTACGGCTCAATCAGACGACACAGATTTAAGTGATGGCTTTGGAGTTAAAAATATTGGCACAAGTGTTGAAACCTTTGCGTGGACAAGCCTTACCGCCTCAACCCAATATTTTTTCAAAATATTTTCTTATAACGGCTCAGGAACGTCAATCAACTATAAAACAGACGGCACGGTTCCTACAGCTAATGCTACAACAGATGGTTTATATGATAATGATACTGAGGTCTATTCTGGCACACAACCTGCAGCTAAAAACATTTCATCATTAGATGATACGCAGGGCGAAGCAGAAGATGTTTTCGTTATAACCATTGAAGATCAGGGCAGTGGCGATGGGCTACCCACAAAGGTTACAAACATACGAGTGAAGCCATATACAACAAATACAGCAGATTGGACAGATGCTATTCAGGGCGTATTTGTAGATGATGGTTCAGACTTCGTTTATCCAACTTCAACAGAAATTACGGATACCTATATTGACCTGTCATTTGATAACACTCAGCTAAATGTTAATGATGGAGAGTCTGTAGATGTCACCCTTTATGTCTACCTCAACACTTCAGTCGTTGATGGCCAAATTCTATCATTTATGGTTGATGCGGATGCGCATGGTTTTACTGCCGATGCTTTAGGAAGCGGATTTGCGAGCCCTTTCTTATTGGGAGACTTTAACTCAAATAATATAACTATTAATGTGGATGCAAATAAGTTAAGCATCACTCAGCAACCAAGCGATGTAAATGTGGATGCAGTAATGAGTCCTGCAATGGTGGTAGCATTTACCGACGCGAATGGGAATATTGATGTAGATTATAGTGGTGACGGGTATGGGATAAACCTTACAACAACTGGTACATTCGCTGGTTCTGCCACCATAGCAGTAGATGCTACAAATGGGGTGTCTACATTTAATAATATTGTATTTTCTGCGGAAGGATCAGATATTACTATAACTGCAAATGATGGTTCAGGAATGGAAAATACATCAGCAACAAGTGATGCTTTTGTTGTATCGGATTTACCAAACCTTATTATCTCTGAAGTTGCTGATCCAAGTGACTATTATCGAGGTAGGTTCATTGAGCTTTATAATGCAGATGATGAGGAAATTAATTTTAGTAATACTACTATATACTTAAGTCGGCAAGCAAATGGAGGTAACTGGTATGATTTGCAATTAACCGGTTCATTAGGTTCTAAAGAAACTTACTTAATTGCGACCTATGCTGATTTTGAAACATATTATGGCTTTACACCCGAAGTAACAAATTCGAACTTTAACGGAAATGGAGACGATGCCGTATTTATTTATTTTGATGGAGATCACACTACTGGTACATTAATGGATATTTATGGTGTTATAGATGAAGATGGCTCGGGTAAAGCATGGGAGTATGAAGATTCCAAAGCTGTTCGAAAAAACACGATCAGTGCACCAACATCAACTTGGGATTCTGAAGAATGGAATATTATAAGTAACTGTAATACCACAAGTATGACCCCCGGCATGTATCCTGTTTCTACATGGAATGGAAATGCCGCCAAGAGTAACGTCTGGGCAACCGAAGGTAATTGGGACAATGGGCTTCCTAGTGAAGATATCAATGTTTTTATTCCTACAGGTTTGACAAATTATCCAACTATAAGTTCATCTACTACTATCAATGATATAAAGATGGCAAACGGCGCCACCCTTCTCGGCCAGGAAAACCTAACAGTAAATGGTACAGCAACTGTAGAAACATCGATCACCGGATACACCACAGATGATGACGGATGGAACTTTATTTCCTCTCCAGTTAGCGGAATGACTATAGAAGGTTCTGATTTTGAACCCGTTGCAGATGAAGATGATTTCTTTGCTTATGATGAAGAAACGAACTATTGGCTGGATCAACAAGATGCTGCAAACAATATCACTTCTTTTGCTTCTGCTATAGGCTATCTTGCTGCATATGCACCAGCAAATGCCGGAACAAAACAATACGTTGGAACATTGAATGCCAATGCATCATACAGTCCAAGTTTATCAGAGCTCAATACAAAGTGGAATATAGTTGGGAATCCTTATTGCTCGAAACTTGACTGGAGCAGTGTTGTGCTTGCTAATGTATCTTCTGCTAAAGTTTTGAGCAATACAACAGGCGATTATACAGATGTTAGCGGCGATCTTGAATTAGGTCAGGCTGTCTTTGTTTATGCTGAGGGAAGTTCCTCAGTAAGCATCCCATTAGCTGCCCAAACCCATGGCTCAGGAAGTAAAAAAGATGCAGTAAACTATACACGTTTGAATGCTCATTATGGTAATCATAGCCTATATACACGATTTGCTGCAAATGATAATGCAAGCCAGAATTACGAATGGCAATTAGATTCACGCTATCTCCATCCATTATCTGAGATTCCTTATTTCTCAGCAATTACGCAAGATGAGATTAAGGTTTCTACCTATGTTTGTGAAGCACAGGCCGAGGAAAGCTTCATCGTTCCTCTTTATTTCGTAGTTCAGAAAGATCAGGAAATCAGCTTTGATTTTGAAGGTTCCATGGGTTATGAAATTGTTCTCGAAGATCAAACCAATGGAAGTATGACTGAGCTTACAGAAGGATTGTCCTACACCTTCACAGCATCCACAACAGACGCATCTGATCGTTTCCTTCTCCATTTTAAATCAACTACTGCTGTAGAAGATATGGAAGCGCTGGAAGCAAATATTTATGCTTATGATGGCAAAATCTATATCAGTGGCATCAATCAAATGAACAATGTGCGTGCTGAGGTGTTATCCGTTGATGGCAGAACACTCTATACAGAATCTTATCATGGAGAAGCTGTTGTGAATGTTCCCGGGCACTTTGTTCCGGGTTGTTATTTGGTGCGTTTAAGCTCAGAAAAAGCTGTTTTAACAAAAAAATTAATAATTCGCTAAATAAATTTGGAAATCCAATAAATATTCATACTTTTGTAATACGGTTTGAAACGTTTGCAAACGATTAATATAAAGACATTATGAAAAAGTTGCTTGCACTATTTGCTTTAATATTATTCTTAATCACTGCTCCGGCTGTATTTAATGGAGCGATGGCAGATGATCCACCACCACCTCCTCCAGGACATGGAGAGACTGGTAATGTACCGGGCGGCGGTGCTCCGGTAGGGAGTGGAATTGCTTTACTTTTATCCCTTGGCGCAGCCTATGGATGGAAGAAATACAGCTCTTCAAAAGAAGAAGAATAGAAGAATTACACTTCATATAGAATAAACCTCACTGCTTTTTGCGGTGGGGTTTTTTTATTGTGTACGCTCTAGTGGTGGCTGAGCACAATGGGTGGCTGAGAATGGGTGGCTGAGGCTCTCGAAGCCACCCACTAATGAAAGGATAATACAAAAAGAATAATTTTAAAAAGCTTTAAAATCAACTCGAAGCCACTATTAATGAAATGTTAACAACCTAAATTGGGGACACTTCGAGAACCTCAGCGACCCAGAAACCTTGCTTCGAGTCCCTCAGCACATTTCGACTAGCTCAATGCATCGCATCGCAGTGTCCCAGAATCAGCGTACCAAATTTCGCATTTACCTCCTGCCTTTCTGTCGTATGACATACTTACATAATGACATATTTATATGCTTTGAAGTGTATGGCATGATTTTTAATACAGCCTTCATCAGAAAAACAAATAATAGAATTATGCTTTATACAAACCTGACACACGTCAATACCGAAGCCGAGCACAAAACAATGCTCGAGGAAAACAAAAACCTAATGATTTGCTGTGGCCGCATGGGACCAATGTGCATTCCTGTTTATGAACTGATGGAAGAGCTCGAAGAGGAATATCCTCATGTAAAATTTGCCGATATGGAATTCGATATTCCTGATGCTCATGTGATCCGGAATGCACCGGAATGCCAGGGATTTATGGGTTTGCCTTTTACCATGTACTATAAAGATGGGAAAGTAGTTCAAGCAACTTCCAGCATCCAGAATATGGATCAGGTGAAGGCTATTCTTGATGAACAGTTTGGCAAGCCTGAATAAATTGTGATAGTCGATAATGACTTTCGAAGCTACTATAAATCAGAGGATAATAGCTAAACCAGGGACACTTTGAGAGCCTCACTTCGAGAATCTTAGCGTCCAATTATTGCAAGCTCTCGAGGCCAGCATTGCCAGTTAGGCTAAAAAAAAATCACTTATTTGATGGCCGGATAATTCAGAAAATGGGTTTTCCGGTCATTTTTTACCATCAAAAAGCAAAAAAAAAATGGATAAAAATCATTTTGATGTCATTATCGTCGGTGGTGGTCCTTCAGGATTAACAGCCGGCATTTATCTCTCTCGCGCCAAATTAAAAACACTTATCCTCAACGAAGGAGCGGCAGGTGGGCAAATGATTCTGACGCATGAAATCGCCAATTACCCCGGCGTTGAGGCGACCAGTGGCTATATTCTGGCCAATACGATGAAAAAGCAGGCCAAGACATTTGGCTGTAAATTAAAATCAAATATCAGCATCACGCGCTGCCAAATGGACACAGAAATAAAAGAAGTGGAAGTAAATGGCAAGGAAGTATTTACTGCCGACGCGATTATTCTTTCAACGGGAGGGAAATCGAGGCCACTCGGAGTGCCCGGAGAGCAAAAATTGCGTGGCAAAGGCATTTCGTATTGTGCTACCTGCGATGGCGATTTCTTTCAAGACAAAAATATTATTGTTGTTGGCGGTGGAAATACTGCCATGGAAGAAGCTGTTTCGCTGACAAAATATGCCGCTTCGGTAGAAATTGTGCATATGCTCGATCAATGGCAGGCTTTTGAACAATATGTCGAGGAAGCGAAAGCCAATCCCAAGATCAGCTTCACCATGAATACGCGCATCACCGAATTTATTGGTGATGAAAAGCTAAGCAAGGTGCGTATGGAAAACCTCAGTACAGGCGAAATTACTGAAAAGGAAATTGATGGTGTTTTTGTATTTATTGGCTATATCCCGAATACGGAAAGCCTTGAAGGGAAAATTAAGCTGAATGAACGCAAGGAAATTATCGTTGATGAAGATATGCATACCAGCCTCAAAGGCGTTTTTGCTGCGGGCGATTCCATTGCAAAAAAATACCGTCAGGTAACTACAGCTGTGGCTGACGGAACCATTGCTGCTTTGGCGGCAGCGGAATATTTGCATACGCAAAGAAAAGGATAATCAATAAGTAGAAAAGGAACAGAAAGCCGGGAGATCTATAGGATTCCGGCTTTTTTTTGTGAAGGATTATATACTTGCTCCGATCATCTGCTGCAAACTGTACTATGTAGTTTCCGTCTATAAAGTCCACTATCTTCGTTACGCTTGCCCAAAAAATGCTTACTTCGGCAATGCTCAGCACAGGCATTTACCCCAGTAAACTCCACTTTTTCGGGCTGCGCAAGCCTCGATATTGACCTTTATAGCTCAGAAACATTAGTTTATGGACAAGCCCTATGTAGCTTCTGAAAGGGATTTAGAATTTGTCTCAGGCTTACAGCCTGATTCTGGCCTCTTGACATCTATATAATAGGGCGTTCCTTATGTTGTTGTAGGCTTACAGCCTGTTTTGGGTGTATAATTCAATAAAAAATCACTCGATGTTTCTTTGTAGTGTGAGTGTGAAATCGTTCAGGTTCAGGCAACAGAGACTACCCAACTGCGAAACATCATATATTTTATGTGCTTTAGTATAAAAGCAGCCATTATCGAGTGGAATCACATCCGCCCGTTTTTCAATAGCCTCTTTTATCCTAAGAATTGGTGTTGGCTCATGTCCATAGATGATGCGTTTATTTCCAATGCGTGAGATGTCCGCATTTTTAGCAAATCGCCTGATTACAAGCATGGCCATTGTATCGGATAATGGATCATCAATTGTAAAATTCAATCCGGCATGAACAAGAAAGAAATCACCGAGATCGGTATAATAAGGCAGATTCTTTGCAAAATCGACATATTTCTGAATCAGATCTCCATTTTCATCCAGCAGGCAATGGCTTTTATTGATGCGGCCTACAAAACCTTTGAGCGTTCGGGGGTCATAGGTTTTCCACGCCTGCACAAGGTCGTATTCATGGTTTCCAAGGAGGGGAAAGAGTTGATAGCCTTGCTGCTGAAGTTCGAGTATAAAATCGATCACCCCTGCCCCATCGCGACCACGATCGATATAATCACCAAGAAGATAAATGCGATCGGATTTTGTTGGAGCAATTTTTTGTACCAGCGCATGAAATGTTTTGGAGCATCCATGGATATCAGAAATTACAAAACGACGAGCCGTTGGAGCCATAGATCACTGAATTTTAAGATCTAAAGCTACGAAATCTTTTTGATATCATCGGAATGAATATTGCTGATCTGATTATATTCTTAAACGAATATCACAAAAGGGTGCTTTTTGGGGGTGCTTCGACAGATGAATATAATTAGAACATAATTAGGGCGCTTCGAGAGCCATAGCGCGGTTGGTGGCTGAGGCCCTCGAAGCCACATTATTGATTAGCGATATGATGGGGCGCTTCGAGAACCTCAGCGACCAGTTTCCGACACAAATCAGATAAGCACATAATTGGGGCGCTTCGAGGGCCTCAGCTACCCTATTTTCGATGGCTCTCGAAGTCACCAAGTCGAATGGGTGTCTCGTGAATCTTGCTCCAAGAGCCTTATTTCGAGAACCTTACTTCGAGCACCTCAGCACATTTCGACAAGCTCAATGCAGCGCAGCGACCCTATTTTCGATGGCTTGATTAATACCATATCAAAAGCGCACACTTATAATTTATTCAGCTTTTGTATTTCCATCGGCATCTGCTTGAAATTTAAAGCCAAGACGTTTGCCTGTACGCAATTTCATATTATCGAGCGTAGCCTGAAACTCATGGACCGAAACTTCCTGCACCTGTTCGTAAGGAGGAGTAAGCAAATCAAAATTAATGGTATACATGATTGCTGCTTCAATAATTTTTCGTGCAGCTTCTTTATTCATGATGGAAGTATTAAAATTGGTGTATAATAAACCAATTTCTTTTTTTCCCTCAATAAAATAATGCTCGTCTTTATTAATAAAAACCCGACCAATCATATAGCCTGAGTCATTGAGTCTCTTATACTTAAAAGAATCGGAAAGGAAGTTATAAATATTTATTACCCCACAAAAAGAGCGTTCAATATCTTCTTTAATATAAGAGGTTTTCATCACTTGATGGAATCTACTGAATTCAAAGACATTGGTATGCATCATAAAGATAAGCACATCGCCGCCAAACTTCAATTCTATTTCAAAAGCGCCACGGTCGCGGTATTGAACAATAACATTGGATGCGTTTTCATGCTCCTGTTGATATTGTTGGAACTCATCAACCACTTCCCTAATAATGGCTTTAAACTCCTTAAAAACCTGATTTGTAATCTGATATACATTTGATTTGAGCGATGCTTTATTGCTAAGCTTATCAAAAAGTGGATTTTCCCCCATGATTATATATTTGAATAAGGGGGCTAAAGTACAAATTATTCAAAAGTAAATGCAATTTGAAACATCTTTGAATGCACAGATTCGAGGCTGGCGGAATATATATTGTCTTCCTGAAACAAAATATCCTTAAAACCATAGGTCATTTGTATCTGCATCGAAAACTTAAACCAAACAGTATAGATATCAAATCCGGCACCAAAATCAAAGGCATAATCAAAGCGATTCATCTTCACTTTCAAATCATTGCGCGATTCTTCCTTTTCCTGGGCATTGGAAGCCAGGTCTATTTTGAAGGTCATACCGGAAAATATATATGCCCTGAAATTATGCTGGCGAACGGCCTTAAATTTCACGCGCATTGGAAAATCAATATAGGTTGAGGGCACTTGTTTCACGACATTAAAAAATGTTGTATCGCCTTTTCGGAACTGCATGACAGAATAACTTATGTCGCGGGAGCCAAATTGCAGTCCGGGCACAAACCTCAGGTCGAAATGCGTTCCAAGCCTTAGATTGGACACCATTCCAATAGTAAAACCCATACCGGGCTGTGCCTGAATCCCTTGCAAGCGGGCAGAATCAGCAATAAGGTCTGGAATTTGTTCCCCTGAATATGTCGTATACTGAAATCCTGTAACCGGTTTTAAGGTAAACAACATTTGGTTGAAGCCCAGATAAAACCCAAAATGCTTTGGTGCCCGATCGTATTTGGGCAGATTTGGTGCACCATCCAAATGGTATTGAGCAAGAGCATCCGTGTGCACAAAGACAAACAGCGAGGCCAACAACAAAAGATACAGGTTAATTTTCAAAAAACTCATCAATTTTAACAACTTCACATTCTAACGGAGCTTGTGGTCATTTATTTTCCTGCACGATCTTGAGAATTGTGCTCACTGAAGCAATATTTGCATTTTTCAGGCCATTTATCTAAAGCTTTTCCTCTATTTTTCCCCTTGATAGAGGCTTGCAATCCCAAAAGACAATTTTTCTGCTTTCAATTTTTGAAAACCTGCTTTATTCATCTCATTTAGAAAATCATCACCATCGGGGAATGCCTGAACGCTTTCTGGCAAATAGGTATATGCACCTTTATCTTTGGAAATAAGCCTTCCGGCAAAAGGGAGAAAATACTTTGAATAGAATGCATAAAACTGTTTTACAGGAAATTGCCTAGGTTTTGAAAACTCCAAAACGAAAAAGGAAGCACCCGGTTTCAGCACTCTGCATATTTCTTTCAGGCCAGCCTGAAGGTCTTCAAAATTACGCACACCAAAAGCGACCATTGCCGCATCGAAAGATTCATCACCAAAGGGGAGTTTTTCTGCATCACCAAGTTGAAGCTGAATACGATCCTGCAAATGGCTTTTTTCAATTTTCTGGCGACCTATTTCCAACATCTTTTCAGAAATATCCACCCCAACAACTTCTGCATTCGATTTGCGTGCAGCCAAAATGGCGAGATCTGCGGTTCCTGTTGCAACATCAAGCATTTTTTGAGGCTGAGATTTCTTTAACTCCCTGATAAGTTTCCTACGCCAAACACGGTCAATTCCGGCAGAAAGAAAATGATTTAAAAAATCGTATCGTTTTGCAATATGGTTAAACATATCGCGTACGCCTTCTTTTTTTCCTGTGCCACTTATTTTTGGATGCTTCATGAGACCAATAATTTTAAGGCTTCCCGTTCTAATTTCTCTTTATCCACAGGCACAACTCCAACGCTTTCACAAACAAGCCCTCCGGCGAGGTTCGATAATTTCGCCATTAAAATCGGGTGGCAAGCTACCGCAAGACATAAAGTAGCAACACTAATTACGGTATCCCCTGCTCCGGAAACATCTGAAATAGAGCGAATATGGGCTGGGATTATCTCCATCAGGCGTTTGTTTTGATAGGGTGTATTGATCAACATTCCCCGATCAGAAAGTGTAACCATTACTGCGCGGGCGTTTAGCTTTTCCCTTAAAATTTCAGAGGCTTCAAAAAGATGTTCGTCTGTTTCCAGCTTTGCGCTGATGTTTAAGCCTTCGCGCAATTCTTTAAAATTTGGCTTAAAAAGATCCATCCCCTGAAAAGCCAAAAAATTTCGTTTCTTCGGATCAACACTCAAGGGTATCTTATATTTTCCGGCAAGTTCAACAAGTTTATTGATTAGCTTCGGGCTGATGACGCCTTTATCATAATCCTGAAAAAGAATGGCCCCAATTCTACGCGATTGGATGATTTCCGCCACACGATCCAATAAACAGCCGCGTTCTTTATCCGACAATTCATGCTGCACTTCTTCATCAACGCGCAACATTTGGGTGCTTTCTCCCAATATCCTGAATTTTGTTGTTGTAATGCGCTGATTACTTCTGCAAATCCCTTCCGCACAGAGGCCTTCGTCCTGCATAAGGCTTTCGAACAAATCCGCTTTATCTTCGTCACCAATAACGCTGCATAAAACAGGTGTTCCACCCAAGGCTTTAATATTTAGGGCAACATTTGCGGCACCGCCAAGGCGATTGGAGCGTTTATGCACTTCAACAACAGGAACCGGTGCTTCGGGCGAAATGCGATTCACTTTGCCAAAAAGATAGGCATCAATCATCACATCGCCAATCACAAGGACATTGACACCCTCAAAAGATTTAAAAAGCTGTTTTACAGAAGATTCATCGAACATAAAAAAATATTTTCGCAAAAATACGGTTTTCTTTCAGCTTTGACCTGATGCAGGAAGCAAAAAAGCCCTTGAGATCTCTCAAAGGCTTTCATCTGGTGTTGTAAAAATAATTATTTCAGTTCAGATAAGGCAAGTTCTATGCGGTCTAAAGCTTTATTTAATTTCTCTTTGGAAGTGGCATAAGAAATACGGAGGCAGTTTTTATTTCCAAAGGCAGAACCGGGCACCAGCGATACAAAGGCTTTACGCAGCAAGTACACGCATAAATCCTGATCATTATCGATGCGGGTATCTCCATTACTTTTCCCAAAATATGAATTTATTTCCGGAAAGAGATAAAAGGCTCCATCGGGCTTATTTACTCTAATTCCGGGGATTTTTTGTAGCCTTTCAAAAACAAGGTCACGCCTTTCCTTGAAGGCTTTTAGCATTTCAGCAAGTTCTTTAATCTCTTCCGGGCTTGTGTTCATGGCTTCAATTGCAGCCCTTTGTGCTATGGAGTTTGTTCCGGAAGTAATCTGTCCCTGATATTTGCTTGCTGCTTCGGCGATATAGCGGGGAGCAGCCAAATAACCAAGCCTCCAGCCTGTCATAGCAAAACCTTTGCTTACGCCATTAATCAGCACAACGCGGTCGCGGATATTGTCAAAACTGGCAAAACTCTCATGTTTTCCTCCGAAATTAATTAATTCATAAATTTCATCGGAAATAATATAAAGATTTGGATGGCGCTGCAATACTTCCACAAGGGCTTCAATTTCTTCGCGGTGATAAATACTTCCTGAAGGATTATTGGGCGAATTGAACATAACCAGTTTTGTTCGTGGTGTGATTGCAGCCTCAAGTTGTTCCGGGGTCAATTTAAAATCACTATCCACATTTGTTGGGATATAGACTGGCCTGCCCTCTGCCAACTTTATCAATTCGCTATATGAAACCCAGTATGGTGTTGGCACCACGACTTCATCGCCGGGATTTACAAGGCTCATAATCGCATTTGTAAGGGCCTGCTTGGCGCCTGTAGAAACCACAATTTGATCCGGAGAATAGTCCAGGCCATTGTCCCTTTTTAATTTTTTGCAAATTGCCTGACGAAGATCAAAAAAACCGGGCACAGGAGTGTAGTGGGTATAATTTTCGTCGAGCGCCTTTTTCGCGGCATTTTTGATAAACTCAGGGGTGTCAAAATCAGGTTCACCAATGCTTAGGCTAATTACATCAAAACCTTTTGCGGCAAGTTCCCTGCCCATACGTGTCATGGCCAGTGTAGCTGATTCAGACAAACAATGAATACGTTTCGAAAGAAAGTCCATAATTTTCGTTTTGGTGGTGGAGATTGGGACAAATTTATAAAATTTAATGTAGGCTTAACTTTAGAAGCATTCTTTTTAATGGGAATTTTCCGCTACAAGATCAACACTTTTATAAAAAAATCGCTAATATTGAAAATATGGGCACAATATGAACCGAAGCATGAATTAGAATCACAGAACAAAGCACTTCCTGACAGATGTATCCTTCAGAAATATTTTTCTATTCTTGCAATCCACTTTTCTTTTTTTATTACATTTGTTATTGAATAAGCTTCATAAGCAAGAAAATCGGTCATTTTTATATTTTTTTGGGGGGCTAAAAATATAAAAATATGTATATCAAACTGACATAAATGACCTCTTCGCCTACTGCGATTAAGTATGTAAACCTATAAAATTATTATTATGAAAAAAAGCTACACAAATTTGCACAAAGGGGTTGTTATTCTAATGATGGCCATTTTTTCTCTGTATTCTTGTGATAAAACAGATGAGGATCCTGCAGTGGTTGAGGATATAGTTTATACTATTGGCGACACCCTTGTTTCTCAATTCGTCGATGATGCAACAGGTGAAGTGCTACAAGAAGTAGTAATAGAGGCAGTAAATATAGGAACTACACAGGATACAGTTGGCTATTGGGCCGTAAAATATCATTCAAATCTGGAAGAAACAGAATTACACCCGCATGCGTATTATGATGTTGTCACAATTGACGAACTTAATGACTTTATGGAGGCTGTAGAAACCCTATACGGTAGCGAAGCAGGGGAAAAGCTTGCATTTCTTTCTGATGAATATAGTACTTCCATGCAGTTTATAATTGGAGGTTCTATTGAATCAGAGATGGACATCAACGCCTATTTTGACGTCTTACAAACGATCGATGCCTATTATATGGATGAGAGCCTGCCTGAGGATGATGTAAAAAACAAACAGGTTGATTATTTTTTGGACTTCTTGTTTTATAATGGGATAGATGTTGATGATCTACTCCTGTTATTGTCTGATAGAGGGCTCACTATTACAGATCTCATGAATGAAATGGGCACATCAGATTTTTCAACAATAGGCTTAATATATTACGATTACACAGATACCAATGGCATAGAAGGCTTTAATGAATTTTTAGATGGCTTGTTCGGGCTCACGAAAAGCTCTTCCGATAAGGGAGGTGAAGATGTATTGAAAATTGTGGGAAGCCTTACTGAGGAAATACTAAAGAACTCTGCAGCGACTACTACTATCCCTACATATTCCAATCCTATTAGCTTACTCTATGGGAAGGATACAAACCCTCTAAATTATATAGGAACAAAAGAAGATCGTCATCACCTCTATTGGGCTAGCGGCAGATATTATGATCATTGTAACATAAAAGCTTCCTGCAACTACCAGCTTACAACAAATTTACATGACGGATTATTTCTAGCAAATGCTCAAATTACCTTCATGGATCAAAAAGTAGGACTATTCCATAATCTGTCCGCTGAAATTAATTCTACGGCATTAAACATAGGGACATATGAACAACCAATAGCTCAAATCACAACCAATATTACAATAAAACTACAGGTAAAAGTAGCTTGGTTTATTGGAAAGACATGGTCCGATCACTATGTTGTAAGGTTCACTGGCGATAATGGCGTAACAAATTTTGGTGTAGATTGGTAATTTAGCTTATTCTTCTCATAAATGTACTCAATTCAGGGTGTTTGGGAAGAAATGACCTTTCGCTATTTTATGAGGGAAAAGGTAGCGAGGACTCATTATAAATTCTCCATTGTGTTCTCGCCACCTTTATCTAAACAACTAACAATAAGCCATTTCAATCACCAGAGCGGGGAGAAATCTAATTATTCGCGAATAGACAAGTAAATGGGTTTATCTATCGACCTCAATAAAATAATATTTTCCTGACTTTGACAGGCTTCGAAATGACGATTTTTTTTTGTTCATATTTGTCTGAACACCTCAAAAAATTAATTTGCGCTTATAGAAACCTGCATCACCGCGCCATCGGTTTTATAGTCGATGCTGCTGCCACTACCCGAGTATGGATAGATTTTAAAATAATAAAGTGTCCCAGGGCTTAATCCACCAAAAACACATGTCTCAATACCATAAAGAATATTCTTATCGCTAAAGCCATTGCTCAGGGCAACACCATCAGTAGGTGCATCAATATCATCAAAACCAACACTGCTCATTCTGATCAGATAGGCATCGGGCAGAACATCGCCTGCTGCATCAGTCCAATTTAATGTGATGCAATGTGCAGAAAAATCACTGGCATGATTTGTTGGTTCGTCAGCAATCAGGCTCCCATCGCCCCAAATTGCATTCACATATTCCGGATGATCGATATATGGGTTTCTATTGTGCTGATAATTATAATAGATAATATTATTTCGGTTAATTTCCCAGTCATCGACAGGGTCATTTTGATGCCAAATAAGCAAAGTTTCGAGATTTCCATACAAAGGTTCCTTATTGGTTGCTGTATTTGTATAGTTGACCAATTCTAGGTCAACTTCCCCATTTTCACCCTCATAGCGCGTGGCCATATAGAAAATCATGCGTGCAACATCCCCTTTTACGGCATCACGGGGCTCCCAGATATCTGTACTTTTATAACAATCAGTAAGTCCTGAACCATCTTCATAGCGTATCGAGCCTACATCAAAGTCACGATTATTCTTTGCAGAGTTTACAGAAGCATCTGCCGGGCGGAGATGATGCAGGTCTGTTCCCGCCGGAGGTGTATCCCCAAAATCACCATGGGATTTCGACCAGGTATGTTCCCTATTCCATTGTTCCGAACCATTGCCAAACTCTAATTTTGCATAAGACCAACCCGTATAAAGACAGATGACATTATCACTATTATTAGGATCCTCATCTGTATCGTATATAGCGAGTTTGGCATTGTCGTACGAATATTCAGTATGGCCATCAATGATATCGTTGAGGGCTGATTTGAGTGCCTGTCCGCTTAATCCTGAAGCAGAATTATAGTAAGCAGGTGGAATTTGAGCATATGCTTTGCCACCCATAAATAGCAGCAACAAGCACAAAGCAAGTGTAGTGGTTCTCATGCGATGTTTCGAAAGAATTGTTAGAAAATAAAAATACTCAGGTGTATTCACCTTAAACCTGATTCAAATATGGACTGAAAGCCAATCGAAAGTATTTTTAATAGCACTGTTAACAATAATTTAACAGATTCTCAATTTTGACACGTAACATCTTGAAGCAAACTGAATTATTCAATGGAAATATGCATTGGGAATACATTGAAAGAATAGCCTATATTTAGGATGTAAAAAATCTACAAACAAGAAAATCCATACACTTGGCGAAGAAATATTTTAATCCGGCAGGGAATTGAAGAGAACAATTGGTCTCACATCGGAAATTTAAAAAAATTGGCTCTACAATATTCAACATTCAGAGCATATTTTCATCAATATTTGCAGAAAGATTTTCCGTATCCGTCTGCATAGGAATTTGCAGGGCTTTTGTACCTTTGTCTCAAAATAATGAATTATGACAGACCTGCTTGAAATCCTAAAATATGTGATGCCTTCCTTGGTTGTATTTGCCACAGCCTATTATTTTTTCACAAGCTTCATCAGCAAATACAGCGAAAAGGACAAAGAAAGCAACCAAATCCTGCTTAAAACCATTCAAGTACTTATTTCCCAGGAAGATAAACGACATAAAAATACGCTGCAAGCCGAACAACAAAAGAGCATCACACCAGTTCGCCTTCAGGCTTATGAACGATTAATTCTTTTATTGGAAAGGATTAGCTTGCCCAATCTGGTAATGCGCATCAATCAGGCCGGTATTCCTGCCATGCAAATGCAAGCCCAATACATTAAAACCATACGCGAGGAATTTGACCATAATTTATCACAGCAGGTCTATATTTCATCAAAGACGTGGCTTGCAATAAAAAACGCTAAGGAAGAAAGCATTCAAAAGATTAATCTGGCAGCCTCCAAAATTGAAGACAGCGCGGATTCTATGGCATTAAGCAAAAAAATCCTTGAAATTTCAGGCATAGAAAACTCCAAGCACAATCAAGCGATGGAGCTGATCAAAAGTGAAGCAAGAAGTTTATTTTAAACAATAAAGTCTGATTTCACAGGTTTGCACTCAGGATTCTTTATTAAAATAGCTTAACACCAAGCAAATTTTCGACAAACAGAAGTATGAAAAAACGACCATTTATATTTATCACCAATGACGATAGCAGCAAAGCCCCCGGTTTGCGGGTATTAATCAATGAAATGAAAAAACTAGGCGATGTATTTATTGTTGCTCCCGATGATTTGCGTTCAGGCCAATCGCATTCCATAACGGTAAATCAGCCCATTCGCAGAAGCCTATTGCATGAAGAGGAAGGATTTACAGAATATTCCTGCAGCGGAACACCTGTTGACTGTGTAAAACTGGGACTAAAAGTTTTGCTGGACAGGCGTCCTGATTTATTGGTATCCGGAATCAATCACGGCTCAAATGCCTCCATAAATATGCTCTACAGTGGCACAATGGCCGCTGCCCTCGAAGGAGCAATGGAAGGCATCCCGAGTATTGGTTTCAGTATTTGCGATTATGGATGGAATGCAGAAATGAAAGATGCAGCGCCCCATGTTCTTGCAATTGCTGAAAAGGTTTTAAAATATAGTCTGCCCAAAGGAACAGCGCTGAATGTTAATATACCCGCATATAGCGATGAAGCAATCAAAGGCGTAAAAATTTGCAAGCAGGGCGATGGTAAATGGGATGAAGAATTCGACAATCGTATTGACCCCAGAAACCAACCCTATTCTTGGATTAAAGGGAATTTTGTGTGTAACAATATTGAAGAAGATTCTGATCTATGGGCATTAAAAAATAATTATATTGCTGTGGTGCCTGTACATACCGATCTGACAAACCACGAGGCCATTTCCGGACTGAGAGATATTTTGAAATGAAACTAAAAGACAGCATCATCACCGGATTATTAGCCGGAATCATTGCCCCCGCCCTTCTTTTTGCGATTAGCTTCTATTTGCACAGACTTTATATGAATAGTGGAGGCGGTTCCCTTGTGCATCAGGAATATAAATGGTTGATATTTTCACTAATCCCAAACCTGATATTGCTCCGATATTTTCTAAAAAATAAGCAATTCCCAATCAGTGGAAAGACTGTTTTAATTGTCACAATTATAGAAGTAGCAGCCTATTTTGTGTATTTTGGCATCAGATAAAACAGCGTACTATACCATCAAATAAGAAAAAAACCGAGGATGAAATACTATATCATTGCAGGGGAAGCTTCAGGGGATTTACATGGAAGCAATCTGATCAAAGCCTTGAAAGCCAAAGATTCAGAAGCGGTTTTTCGTGGATGGGGCGGCGATCTTATGGAAGAATCAGGAATGCAGCTGGTGCGCCATATTCGCGATTTGGCCTTTATGGGATTTATTGAGGTGCTTTTCAACTTACCAACTATCCTAAAAAATATTCGCCTGTGTAAAAAAGATATCCTTGAATTTCATCCGGACGCCGTCATCCTTATTGATTATCCGGGGTTTAACCTAAGGATTTCCAAGTTTCTGCATAAAGAAGGCATAAAAAACTATTATTATATTTCTCCGCAAATCTGGGCATGGAAACAATCAAGGGTGCATCAGATTAAAAAGCATGTAAGCCGTATGTTTGTGATCCTTCCTTTTGAAAAAGCATTTTATGCCAAATTTGGGATGGAGGTAGATTTTGTCGGGCATCCACTTATTGATGCCTTGGAGCAAGAAGCTTTGGGCTTTAATGAGGTGCGTTTTAGGGAGAGAAACCATTTAGGCGATAAAAACATTATTGCACTTTTGCCTGGGAGCCGTCGTCAGGAAATCAAAAAGATGCTGCCTGTTATGGTGCAACTGCAAAATGATTTTCCTGATTATCAGTTGATCATTGCAGGAGCCCCGAATATTGAAGATGATTTCTATCAAAAGCTAAGCAAAGGATTCGATATTCCTATCCTTAAAAAACAAACACATCAATTGATCAGGACAGCGCGCGCCGCAGCGGTAACTTCAGGCACGGCATCGCTCGAAACAGCTTTATTGGAATGCCCAGAAGTTATTTGTTATAAAGGCAATTATTTTTCATATCAAATCGCACGCCGCATCATTCATATCAAATATATCGGCTTGCCCAACCTTATTCTTGACAAAGCCATGATCCGAGAATTGATTCAACAAGAATTTAATTATCCGGCATTGAAAGAAGAAATGCAAAAGCTCCTGAATCCGGGAACATACAGAAACCAAATGCTTGAGGAGTGCAAACGGCTTCAGCAGGAACTTGGAGGCAGCGGAGCATCCGCCAATACAGCAGAATTAATCATCAATGAAATAAAAAAGTGAAGACATTAAAAAGCACAATTACCCTGATTTTGATTGTTTTATCAAGCTTTCATTTGGCAGCACAAAATGAAAATCCCGCACAATCTTCATTGCGTGAAGGCATTAATTATGCACAAAATGGAGATTATGAAGGCGCTTTAAGCTATTTTAATACCGCTTTGGAAATATACCCGCAATATGCGGAGGCATATTTTAACCGAGGGCTGGTGCAAATGGAATTGCAGCATTATAAAGAAGCCAATACGGATTTCACTTTGGCATTGGGCTATAAACCAGACCTCAACGAAGCACACTTCAATAGGGCTTTGGCACAATATCATTTAAAAGCCTATGAAGCGGCAATAAAAGATTTTCGCAGGGCTTTGGTGCTAGACTCTGCAAATGCCGATATCTACTATAGCCTTGGACGAACCTATCATGATTTGCTTCAATTTGATGAAGCCCTGAACGCTTACAATAAAGCTATAAACTTAAAAGCAACGCATGCCGGAGCCTTGCACAATCGAGGACTTATTCGAAGCCTGAAAGGGAATTATGCCGGAGCCCTCCGCGATTTTGAAAATGCCTTAAAAATAACACCAAAAGATGAGGAAATCATCTTTAGCCGTGGCGTTACAAAAGGGCTTATGACTTATTATTATGCCGCCATTGAAGATTTTAATCAAGTGCTAAAAATAAATCCAAATAATTATGAAGCCCTATATAACAGGGGTTTAGGTTTTATGAAACTCGAAATGTACCGGGATGGGATTAAGGATTTTGACGCATGCATCGAGATTTATCCCGATTATCAGGAAGCCTATCTTGCCCGCGGGGTTTGCAAGCTGAATATCAATTTAAAAGAAGATGCTTGCTCCGATTTATATGAGGCTTTGGAAAGAGGAAACCGGGAAGCAAAAGGCTTTATTGAGCAATACTGCAAATAGTTTGCTAATTTTGCCCCCAAAAAAATAAGAACAATGAAAAATTACCAGCACGCATTAATCGCCACATTATTCATCCTGATTTTTGCCGCATGCACACATCAGGAAAAAAAACAGGAGCAGCCATCCGATAAAGATAAAACCAGCCAAGAGAATGTAACGGCCACAAAAGATTCTGCCACCTTGCGCAAAGAAAAAATGGAGATGTTGAGCGCAATGAAAGCGCAGGGAACTGTAGGTGGACCGGCTGAAACTGCGCCTCCAACACCGGAAATGGAAGCAGAAAAACTTTTTCAGGAAGCAGCTCGCCATGCAAAAGCCAAACGCTTTGAGGAAGCTTTAGACGTATTGAATAATAGCATTGCAATATATGCAGACAATGCAAATGCCTGGTTTGCAAGGGGCAGCATTAAGTATCAACTGAATGATATGCAAGGAGCCCTCGAGGATTTCAGCCAATGTATTGCAATCAATCCTGAGCACGAAAAAGCTTCCATAAATGTTGGGCAAATTTATATCACACAAAATCGTTTTGATGATGCCGTAGAGTTCTACAACCAACTCATCGAACGATATGACAAGACCGCCATTAGCTATTATAACCGCGGTATCGCTTTTAGCAAACTCAACCGCCTGACACAAGCGCTCAATGATTTCAATAAAGCGATTGAGTTAAACCCGAATTATTCCGATGCATTGAATAACCGAGGGAACGTTTACTTTTTGATGAACAAGAAAGAAGAAGCCTGTGCGGATTGGAATAAAGCCCTTGAATTAGGAAATGCACAATCCCAGAAAGCGATTGACGAGTATTGTAAGTAGGGCTGATGGGTTTTTAGTTTTTTTGTTGGAGTTTTTGACGACCAAGCGGAGTCGAGACCGAATTAATGATTTTGGGTATAAAAATAAGTTAAATATATTAAAAATCCATATCTTTGTTTTAAAGCATATGGATCATGCAATATTTTTTCCGACAGCATCCCCTTATTAAAGTATTGATACCGCTATTAGCAGGAATTACTGCGCAAAGATTTCTGTTTCAAGGGCTAGTCTCCTGGGCACTTATTCCTGTTTTGGCCTTGGCTTTCTTTATGATCATATTGAGCTTTATAAAAACAGAAAAAGCCATCCTGATCGAATACCTTACACTTATCGACAGCTTTCTGCTTTTTTTCTTTTTGGGCATGCATTTGTTCTATCTGCAAAATGACAGCCATTATAAAAGCCATTTTACGCATCAGGGCGAAATTGAGGCCTTTGTAGCGGAATTGGACCAAACCATAGGCGAAACGGATAAAACTTTTAAAACAACTGTTCATATTCAGGCAATTAAAACAGATTCGGCATGGCAGGAAGCCAACGGAAAAATCCTGATCTACTTTTTGAAAGACAGCTTATCTGCAAAACCAGAATTGGGCAATATCGTATTGATAAGGGCTCATCCGCAACAAATCGATCCGCCAAAAAACCCTTACGCCTTTCACTATAAAAACCACTTAGCCGACCGCAATGTCTTTCGTATGGCTTTTGTTCGAGAGGGGCAATGGGAAATTGTTGGCCAATTGGGTTTTAGTATTGGAATGCTTGCGCAAAAAACACGCAGCAAACTACTTCAAATTCTTAAAAATCACGGCATCAGTGGCAACGAATATGCTGTAAGTGCAGCCATATTGCTCGGCTATGACGACGATCTTGATGATGAAACTCGAGCACAATTTAGCGGTTCAGGAGCGATGCATATCCTTTGTGTTTCCGGATTGCATGTTGGCATCATTTTTCTTGTAAGCTCCTGGCTATTGGGATTTCTGAAAAGATTTCGGCAAGGTCGGTTTATTCGTCCCGGATTGCTTCTGCTTTTGGTCTGGGCTTATGCGTTTATTACAGGACTCAGCCCTTCGGTGATGCGTGCTTCCCTCATGATTTCCTTTATTATTATCGGCCAAAGCAGAAAAAAACAAGGTAGCGTATTCCAATCTATTATCGCCTCAGCACTGATACTTATCATTTTCAATCCCCTCATTATATTTCAACTGGGATTTCAATTGTCTTATGCTGCAGTAATTGCCATTGTCGTTTTACAAAAGCCTATTTATCAACTGGTCTCTTTTAATCACACAATCCCTGATAAAATATGGGAAATTACGACAGTATCCGTTGCCGCTCAAATTGGCACATTCCCCATTGCCAGCTTCTATTTCCATCAATTTCCTGTTTACTTCCTGATCACCAATATTCTCATCATTCCTTTTAGTGCATTTATCATTTATGCAGGCATTCTCTTTCTGATTACCAGCGCCATCCCTTTTGTATCCGGCATCAGCACCTATATTCTTACAGCATTGATTAGTGTATTAAACAGCATTACAAAGCACATCAGCCAATTGCCCGGCGCTGTCATTGATAAAATATCAATTAGTCCATTGCAATTCAGCCTGTTGATACTGCTTGTCATTCTTTTTTCCTTCGCAATCCTTCAAAAAAACAGAAGCAGTTTTGTATTGAGCCTAATGCTTCTGCTTCTGCTTGGTGCAACTGAGGTGACGTACAGCTACAATCACAGCAAACAATCAGAATTTACAGTCTTTTATGCAGGGAAATCGCTCATAATTGAAGTGATCAGAGGACATAATGCCGCTATTCTAACAGATTCTGCGTCTCTGAATGATTCCAAAAATCTAGATTTTGCAATAAAAGCCTACAATATCCAAAAACGAATCAGGAGTATTGAGAGCTATGCACTCGAAAATGATTTTCAAAGCTCTGTATTAGGAATTGAGAAAAAAGGGGATTATGTGCAGATTCAGGATAAGCTGCTCTATCTGGCACCAAAAAAACCAAATTATAGAGATTCTTTGCGCGCGCCTTTGGATATTGATTTTCTATTAATCCACAGCTATCCTTATAAGCCTATATCCAATTTTCTATGCTTTTACGAACCCAAGACCGTGCTCAGTATCCGCAACTCCTATCTTAAAGGCGAAAACTTAAATATAAATAGCTGGATACTTGAAGAGCAAGGGGCTTACCAAATCACTTTGAATAGATAATTTTCGGAAGTGAACACCAATGACTACCACTGCTCGTCTTGAAAACAATTAACTCGCATCACACAGAAATGAGACCAAGAAGGCGATGAAATCGTAAAAAGCAGCAAGAAAAAGTTAGACCTTTCGTTGGCGTAGCGCCTCGAACAAAACAATGCCGCTTGCAACAGAAACATTTAAAGAAGCTATGCTGCCTTGCATTGGGATTTTCATCACATCGTCCGACATTTCAATATAGGCCGGGGATATTCCATCCTCTTCAGAGCCCATAATAAAAGCCGCCGGCCCTTTCAAATCCACATCATAATAAGCATTATCTGCTTTTTCTGTAATGCTAAAGATCTTCAAACCACTTAATTTCAAAAAGTCTAAAGTATCTTTAAGCTTAAATGAGCGACAAACCTTAATACTGTTCAAAGCCCCTGCTGAAGTTTTTACGGCATCGCCATTAATCAGCGCACCACCTCTTGAAGGAATAACAATTGCATCAACTCCGGCGCATTCTGCAGAACGTGCAATAGCCCCAAAATTACGCACATCGGTAATGCGGTCGAGAACAAGGATAAAAGGGTCCTTGCCATCCTCAAAAACCTGAGGCAAAACATTCTCAATACTTTCATAAACAATTGGTGAGATGTAGGCAATAATTCCCTGATGGTTTTTACGCGTTACGCGGTTCATTTTTTCCAAAGGAACATGCTGAAAAGGAATACCCGCTTTGCCCAGTGCCGATCTCAACCCTAGTGCTGTATCGCCCTGTATCCCTTTTTGAATCAGTACCTTTTCAATTTCCCTGCCTGCTTCGAGCGCCTCCATAACAGGGTGAAGGCCAAAAATAAAATCTTCTGAATTTTTCAATGTATTGCTATTTGTGTGTTAATCGTGCAAGATAGTGATAATGCTCGTCTTCTTCAATTAAAGTACAATCGAAACCGCATTGCCGAGCAATATCTGTCATATTCTGAATATCAATATACAGCCATCGAAATGGCTCTCCCCTCTCCTTTTTGTAGTCGATACGGTATTCCACTTCGCCATAATAATTTGCATTAAGGTCAATCATATAACTTCCATCCTCTTCCTCAAACATATAGATAAGGTCTGATGAATCGAAAAGCACCTGCCCCCCCGGCTGAAGCAGTGTTTTTAATTTCTCAAAAAACTCAGGGAGCCGATCCATGCTTTGAACTAGTCCCAAACCATTCATCAGTAATAAAATTGTATCAAATTTCTGTCCCTTATATTGGAAAAAATCAGAGTGAAATACATTTGTTAAACCTCTTTGCTTCAATAGTTCCACGGCAGTGTGGGAGAGATCTATTGCAGTAATATCAAAGCCACGTTTTTGAAGCTCCAACGCATGAATTCCAGAGCCTGCGCCAACATCAAGTATTGTTCCACGGCAAAGCTTTAGAGCCACTTTTTCAATAGAAGGCATTTGAGCAAATTCCCGAAAAAACACAGAAACTTCCTGTTGTTCGGGCTCTGATAAGCTACAATGCACTTCCATAACAGCGTCCTTTTCACCCTCATAATAAGCCATTAAAGCTTTTCCGTATGTATCCATTTCAATTGTGTTTCTAGTCTTTGATCGGCAAATTTCAACATTTATTTTTAATTTAGCCGATAGAATTTGAATTATAATCAATTGAAACACATAAACCTATATAGATACACTATTTAATATGCTTACACCTCAAATTATTAAACCAAAAAGTATAGTAGTTGTTGGCGGATCAACAGATACAAATAAACCGGGCGGAAAAGTCCTGAAAAACCTCATCGACAATCATTTTGACGGAGACCTCTATGTAGCAAACCCCAAAATGGATGAAGTTCAGGGCATTAAAAGCTTTCGAAACCCTGTCGATCTTCCTCAATGCGATTTGGCTATTCTAGCTATAGCAGCAAAATTTTGTCCTTCCACAGTTGAATTTCTGGCAAAAGAAAAACAAACCCGCGCCTTTATTATCCTTTCTGCCGGATTTAGCGAAGAAAATGAAGCCGGGGCAAAACTGGAAGCTGAAATAGTGGAAACTGTGAATAAATATGGTGCTTCCCTAATTGGACCAAATTGTGTTGGCCTTATGAACGAGCATTATGCAGGGGTTTTCACAACACCCATTCCGAAAATGGAAGCACAAGGGGTTGATTTTATCAGCGGTTCGGGGGCTACAGCTGTATTTATTATGGAGTCGGGCATCCCAAAAGGCCTTACTTTTAGTAGTGTATATTCTGTTGGCAATAGTGCCCAACTGGGTGTTGAAGAAGTCCTTCAGCATCTCGACGAAAGTTTTGATCCCGAAACAAGTTCTCGCGTGAAGCTTTTATATGTAGAAAGCATCGACAAACCACAAATGTTACTCAAGCATGCTTCATCGCTGATTCGTAAGGGTTGTAAAATTGCGGCCATCAAATCAGGAGGTTCTGAAGCAGGTAGCCGTGCCGCATCATCGCATACAGGCGCTTTGGCCAGTTCTGATGTGGCTGTAGAAGCGTTGTTTAAAAAAGCAGGCATTGTTCGTTGCAATGGCAGGGAAGAACTCACAACAGTTGCCTCCATTTTTATGCATAAAGAACTGAAAGGAAAAAATATAGCCATTATCACCCATGCCGGTGGCCCTGCAGTTATGCTGACAGATTCTTTATCGAATGGCGGATTCCAAATTCCTCATATTGAAGGAACTGCTGCTGACGAACTGCTCACAAAATTATTTCCCGGATCTTCAGTTGCCAACCCAATTGATTTCCTTGCTACAGGAACAGCCCAACAATTGGGAGATATCATCGACTATTGCGATCAAAAATTTGACAATGTAGACGGTATGGCTGTGATTTTTGGCAGTCCGGGACTTTTCCCTGTTTATGATGTTTATGATTTGCTTGATGAAAAAATGAAAACAAGCAAAAAACCAATTTACCCGATTCTCCCTTCCATTATTAATGTAAAAGACGAAATCGAAAGCTTTATTGCCAAAGGCCGCATCAATTTTCCTGATGAAGTCGTTTTTGGCGATGCGCTTGTGAAAGTATATAATACACCAAAACCTGCACCGGAACAAATTGAACTACCTGAAGTTGATGCAAAAAAAATCAGGGAAATTATCGAAGGCTGTGCAGACGGTTATATTGCCCCGGAAAAAATACAGGCATTGCTGGATGCTGCAGGAATAAATCGCGCAGGCGAAGCCGTTGCAGAAAACTACGAACAAGCAATAACCAAAGCAAAAGAACTCGGTTTCCCATTGGTGATGAAAGTAATTGGGCCTGTGCACAAATCTGATGTAGGTGGCGTTGTTCTGAATGTAAAAGACACAGAAACTGTTGAAAAAGAATTCAACCGCATGATTCAAATCAAAGACACTACAGCAATACTGATGCAACCGATGCTGAGTGGCATTGAACTTTTTGCAGGGGCAAAAAAAGAACCCAAATTTGGTCATATGGTACTTTGTGGTCTTGGAGGCATTTTTATTGAAGTGCTGAAAGACGTGAATGCCGGACTTGCACCATTGAATACTGCAGAGGCCATGGGCATGATCAAAAACCTGAAAGGGTATAAAATCCTGGAAGGTGTACGTGGTCAAGAAGGTGTTGACATCGCCCTTTTTGCAGAAACAGTGATTCGACTTGCTGCCCTCGTTCATCTTGCCCCGGAAATTGCAGAAATGGACCTCAATCCGCTGCTTGGAAAGGCAGACCAAGTTGTTGCTGTTGATGCTCGTATCCGTATTGAAAAATAGTTACTTTTCGTTTTCTATAGCCGGCACTCTTTGAGATGCCGGTTTTTTTATGCCCTCTATTCAAAAAACAAATTTTATAAATACCTAATTATCTGTATTTTAATATAAACACATTAGCTTGTACTACAAACTAATATAATTATTTTAGTAGTTTGTATTGCATAGTACCATAATTTGATATATCTTTGCTGCAGAAAAACAATTAAACCCAAAAAAAATGAAAGCAGACAAAGCGAAAGCCCAGATGCGGAAAGGAGTACTTGAGATGTGCATTCTTTCCATAATAAATACACGGGATGTGTATGCATCTGACATTATTGGTAGGATGAAAGAAGCCAAACTCATTGTTGTTGAAGGCACTTTATACCCATTACTTACTCGTTTGAAAAACGATGGATATTTAGCTTATCGATGGGAGGAATCAAAATCAGGGCCACCCAGAAAATATTATAACATCACTGATGAAGGAAAAAAACTTCTGGAACAGCTCAACGGGAGCTGGAAGGAATTGACACATTCCGTAGAATCAATTATTCAATCAGAACCGGGTATAAACCAATAAAACGACAAAAATGAAAAAGACATTCGATATAAATATCAGCGGGCTTATTTTTCATATAGATGAGGACGCATACGAGCGCTTAAAAAAATACATGCTGGCGCTTAAAAATCACTTCAACAGCACAGAAAGTAGCAACGAAATCATTGCAGATATTGAGGTTCGTATTGCAGAATTGATGCAGGAAAAACTAAGCGAGAATAAGCAAGTTGTTACAATAGCTGACATAAATGACATCATTGCTCAAATGGGTTCGCCTGAGGAAATTGGGAATGATGATGAAGATGAAGCCATTCATGAAGATGCCCCACAGAAATTTGGCTCAAAACGCCTCTACAGGGATATTGACAATAAAATACTTGGCGGTGTGGCTTCCGGATTGGCTGCCTATTTTAAAGGCGATCCTGTCTGGTTTCGCTTGGGCTTTGTAGTAATTCTAATTACCGGAATTGGTGTCCTGCTTTATCCGATTTTATGGTTGGTTACACCAGCGGCGCGAACAACAGCAGAAAAACTGGAAATGCGTGGGCAGAGAGTTACCGTTGATACGATTGAAGCAAGTATAAGAAATGAGTTTCATGATATCAGGAATAATATGAATGATTTGGGTGAACAAGGCGATAGCTTTCAGCCAATTATCGATCGCGCACTGAGTATTGGCGGTAGCATCTTGGATTTCTTCTGGAAAGCATTCCTTCTCATCGTGAAAATTCTCAGGATATTTATTGGATTAGTACTTATAATTTTAGGCATCAGCCTGGTTGTCACCGTATTGGTTGGACTATTCGGCCCCGATTTCACCTATTTTGGCGGTGGAGATGAGTTCCTGTATTTTTCAGCCCCTTCATTCTTTAAAATGATTTACGGCACAGGTGGAGCCTATTTCTTGGCATTGCTTACAGCGATGGTCCTCACAATTGTACCCATTATAGCCCTAATCTGGGGCGGCATAAGGCTTATTTCAAAATACAAGCCCAAAAACGAAATACTAGGCTTACCGATGCTCTATGTTTGGCTGGCTTCAGCAATCATCGGAATAATCCTCGCCTCCATGGCTGGATTAAATTTTAGTGAAAGCGCTATTGTTAAGCTATCACAAAAAAACCTTAATACACAAAACAAAACCCTTGTTATTGCCAAAGGCCATCAGCACAGCCCGTGCGCAGAAGGGGAAAATATCTTGCTTGCCAATGACGATCAACGGATTTGCATCAACGATAAAGACTTGGTGATAAGCCCCCCAAGTATTAGGATGCTCGTTAGCAAAGACAGCCTTGTGCATATTAGCTTGATGGCAAGGTCGCAAGGGAAATCTGTTCTCCAAGCAAAAAAAATAGCCCAAAGCATTAACTATAGTTTTGCTGCCAACGACACTACAATTTTCCTAAATGATTTCTTCACTTTGCCAAATGAATATAAATGGCGCGACCAGACTCTCACAATACAAATTGCCCTTCCGGAAGGCCAAAAAGTGATCACTAAAAAAGACATCACACCGATGCTGCACTCCAGACATTGGCAGTTCAGAAATTACGACGACGATCGGCAATGGATTGCCACCGACAAAGAAGTTTCCGAAATAGAGTAAGTAACAATATTGATACAAAGCCCCAAAAAATATTTGGGGCTTTTTTTATGCAATAGAACATCAAAGCAAACTAAATCAGAAGATTCTTGTTAATATTGCAGATCAAAGCAACATCAGCCATTATTTATAACAAAAACCATTATGAGCAAGATTTTTATTAAAGGCATTTTCATCATCCTTTTAAGCATTATTCTGCAGCCCGAACAATTATTTGCCCAAGAATCCAGGGTGAAAAAGGCATCCTATTTTAGAAAAACCCAGGCGCTCCGCGATATGCCCATCGTGCTTCCCGGAGATCGTGATCGCAGCTGGAAAGACAATCTGATCGGAAACCGCCATAGAGACATCGATTTCAGCAAGATGCATACAGACGCTTTACCGATTGGCAGCGATCCCGTGCTTCAGGATAATTTTGGAGCACAAAGCCAGCGTGGCCCTCTATTAAACATTGAAGGTATTGACAATGTGAATGGCGTATATCCTCCTGATACTGATGGTGATATTGGCCCAAATCATTATGTTCAGATGATCAACCTAAGCTTTGCCATTTGGGATAGGGATGGAAATAAATTGTATGGTCCGGTGGACAATTCAACGCTTTGGAGTGGATTTATCGGTCCCTGGACAGGCACTAATGATGGAGACCCGATTATTCTTTATGATGATAATGCAGACCGCTGGATGCTGTCTCAATTTGCCGTACATGCATCTGATGGAACATTTTGGGAGCTTATTGCCATATCAGCGACGCCAGATCCCTTAGGCGAATATTACCAATATGCTTTTGAGTTCCCCGCATTTAATGATTATCCAAAATTTGGTATTTGGCATGATGGATATTACGCATCATTCAATATGTTTGGCGAATATCAAAGGGTTGCTGCAGCTTCTTTTGAGCGCGATGCAATGCTGGCAGGAGACCCAGATGCACGGATGATATTATTTGACCTTCCTGAGGGAAGCGGCCCTTGGAGTATGTTGCCTGCTGATGCAGATGGAACAATGCCTCCGGATACCGTACCCAATTATTTCGCTTATGGACAAAATGATGAGTTTGATGAAGAAGATGCCATTGTGTTTTGGGCTTTTACATCGGATTGGGAAAATACAGAAAACTCTACTTTTGAGCCGGCATTTACCCTTCAGACAGAAGCGTTTAATCCTTATTTATGTGAAGCGCCAAGAACCCAATGCATCCAGCAACCGGAAACAGGAGTACGCCTTGAAGCATTGAGCACCAGACTAATGTATAGGCTTCAATACCGTAATTTTGGAACACACCAGAGCATGGTTGTCAATCATACCGTAAATGCAAATGGCAGTGGATTGGCAGGCATACGTTGGTACGAATTCCGTAACGACAATATTGGCGATGGATGGTACATCAGACAACAAAGCACCTATGCTCCTGATAATCAAAATAGGTGGATGGGAAGTATTGCAATGAATGGCAATGGTGATATTGCATTAGGCTTCTCTGTTTCAGGCGATGTGGCGTATCCTTCACTCAGATATACAGGAAGATCGGATGATGCGCCACTAAGCACATTCAATCATATGGAAATTGAAGTAGCAACCGGAAAAAGCGCACAAACCAGTTTAAACAGATGGGGCGATTACAGTAAGATGTCGATTGACCCAGTCGATGACAGCACCTTCTGGGTAACCAATGAGTATATGCAAGGCGGCTGGAAAACACGTATTGCCTCATTTAATTTCCTTACCCCACAGGCACCATGGGTTGAAGCTGGTGAAGACGCGACTATTTGTATTAATGAGCCATACCAATCCCAAGCAGAAGGTGGAAATATTCGCGAAGTATTATGGACAACTTCAGGGGATGGCCTTTTTACAGATAAATACTCTTTAAATACCAGATATCTCAGAGGAGCACAGGATATGCAAAACGGATCAGTCGTTTTAAATATTGAGGCATTTGGTTATATTGATGGAGTTACAACAAAAGACTCCCTAAGCCTTACTATTATAGGATTGCCCGAAGCGAATGCCGGGCGGGATACGACCATTTGTATGGGCGCAATTTTCGGAACAGAAGCGAGTGTGATTGATGCAGATTCAATCTATTGGATGAGTTCAGGAGATGGGAATTTTGCTAACCCGAACAGTCTCATTACGACCTACACACCAGGACTTGAAGATATAAACAACGGAAAAGCCTACCTTACACTTCGTGCTTTTAAAACAGGAAACTGCCCGGGCAACACACAAGATAGGATGACATTAACGATAGACCAGTGTACCGGAATTCAGGAAACTAATGAGGATTTACTTATTCAAATCAATCCGAACCCTGCCAAAGACCAGTTTACTGTTACTGTTCCCTCACAACTATTGGACAAAAATATCCGTTTACGCATTATTAATATGCAAGGGCAAGAATTGTTCGCAGAAAATATTTTTGGCCTGAGTTCAAGAAGTTTTAATTCTCGCTTGCTGAACAATGGAAACTATATTTTAATTCTTGAAACAGCAAACAGCAGTTTCTCAAAGAAATTTAGTGTACAAAAATAAATTAGTAGGGAAAGCAAATGGAACCACTGCACACATCACGCTTTGCGCCTGTGGCTGATGAATAGACATTAGGCATTTGAAGCCATCGCAGTAAACCCATAAAGGCAAACACCAAAGCCTCTTTGAAATCAATAATTTGCAAATCCGGTAGACAAAAATCTGCCGGATTTGAATTTTTCAGGCAATCCATCAAAAAAGTATTTCTTGCGCCTCCTCCGGTAACCAAGACCTGGTAATCTCGGTTATTGCCAATGGATTGAGAAAGCTGAACTGCAATATGCTCGTAAAGTGTGCGCAATAAATCAGCAGGCTTTTCATTGGCAAATTGATGTAGTATAGGAAAGAATTCCTCGTCCAGCCATTCCTTTCCAAGGGATTTTGGTGCATTTCTTTGATAAAAACCAAGGCGATTTAATGCATCCAACAAAGCGGGCAGGATTTTTCCCGTACGTCCAATGGAGCCATTTTCATCGAAAGAAAGCCCTAATTGTGCTGCCACATAGTTTAAAACAAGGTTTGCCGGGCAAATATCCCATGCGCTCCTCTTGCCTCCTTGATTTGTAGAAATATTTGCGAAACCTCCAAGATTGAGGCAATGGCTGTATTCTGAAAAAAGTAGTTCATCACCGATAGGAACAAGTGGTGCACCCTGCCCTCCATGAAAAACATCCAGCGGCCTGAAATTGAACACCACCGGAATACCGGCAGCTGATGCAAGGGCAGCTCCCGAGCCAATCTGCACACTCAATTTCTTCTCCGGTTGATGAAAAACAGTATGCCCGTGGCTTGCAACAAACAAAGGAGGATGTTCTAAGCCCGAAGCAAAGGAATGCACGGACTTGCCACACCATAATCCAAAATCAACATCCAATAAATGCAAATCCAAAGCGGATAATGTAGGCGCATTTTTAAGCCTTAGTTCTAGGGCAGCCGGAAAAAGAATTGTTTCTGTTTGTAGCAAATCAAAACTCCAGCGAGCTATATTCTTTGTAAAACGGCAATAGGCTATATCAAGTCCATCGCATGAAGTCCCGGACATCAAACCCAAACAATAATACTCGTCTTGCATCATAAACTGCTTGCTATTGAAAATGAATAATCAGAAAAATAAAGTGGAAAATGGATCATAAACTCCCAAGCAATTGTTCCAGTCTCATCCCCCGGGAGCCTTTAATAAGAACTACAGCATTTGTAATACTTGCGAGAAAGCCTGCCTTTTGCACTTCGGCGGCGTTTTTATAAAACTCCATTTTCGGATGCTGATTTTCGAAGGATGAAAAGTTCGCCCCCACAAAAATCACTTTCTTAAAATCCTCCTGATTAGTCATAAAGCGCTCAATAATATTCTGATGCTCTTGGTCTGAATATTTCCCCAATTCAAACATATCGCCCAAAATCAAAACTTTATTACTGCCCGAAGTATTCAAAAAAGATTGTATTGCCTCCGACATACTCACAGGGTTTGCATTATAGGCGTCTAGGAAAACCTTATTCTTTCGTTCGGTACGAATAATTTGCGAACGATTATTTTGAGGAGAATAAGATGCAATACCTTTGTTTATTTGATCTTCATTCAAACCCATATATGCTCCAACACAAATAGCGGCAAGAATATTCGTTGCATTATACTTCCCAAAAAGAGCTGAATGCACGCGCCCGTTCATCCCATTGCAAACCCAATTTAAGCGAATAGATTCTGTTGAATCCTCCAGAACGGCATAGCAATAAGCTTTTTTATTTTCAAAAGAATAGGCAAATTTATTTGAGATATGCTGCGACATCTGCATCAAGTGTTTTTGATCTTCGAAAACAAAAGCTGTCTTTTGGTGTGTGCTTAAAAAATCATAGAGTTCTTTTTTGGTTTTTACAACGCCCTCAAAAGAGCCAAAACCTTCGAGATGTGCTTTACCAACATTGGTTACAATACCCATATCGGGTAGAGCAATATTGGTAAGGAAGGCAATTTCACTGGGATGGTTTGCTCCCATTTCAATCACTGCAAACTGATGATATTCTCTAATTTTCAACAACGTAAGCGGAACACCAATATGATTATTCAAATTTCCTTCGGTAGCCAATACTTCATACTTCTGCGACAGAGTGGAGCGAATTAGTTCTTTCGTCGTAGTTTTCCCATTTGTTCCGGTAATTCCCAAAACTGGAATTTCCAGCTGTTGCCGATGGTATTTAGCGAGAGACTGAAGTGTTGACAATACATCTTCCACCAGGATCATTTTTCCCGAGGCATCAAAAATTTCGGGCTGATCAATAATGGCAATATCTGCCCCTTGCTTTAGTGCTTGAACAGCATAATCATTGCCATTAAAACGTTCACCTTTTAATGCAAAAAATACATCCCCATTCTTGATGGAACGGGTATCCGTGGTGATTGCGTCGAGTTTCTGATGCAATTTTTCGTAGAGAGCAGCTATTTTCATAACGGCAAGATAAAAAAAAGGCCGCTTCGAGAAGCAGCCTTGAATAAGAAAAATATCGTTTTTTTAATAACCGCCTTCTGGCACCTGTGATCCCACGCGATCCATAACACAACGGAAGCCGAGATAATCGGTTGCGAGGTCAGCATCGAGGAAACGGCGTACACTGGGATTCAGGAAATAAGCACGATCTTTCCAGCTACCGCCTTTATAAACCCTTGCATTATCATTGATCATAGAAGAAGCTTCATTGCGATTATTTCCTGTATTATACATTTTCTTCGTATCCGTTGAATTTTCGTAACGGGCATAATGTTTTTTATTGGGATCCCATTCTTTATCCGCTCCTGTTTCATAATACTTATAGTCTTTCTTTGTTGTATCCATACTATAAGGATCCTGATAACTATATTTGTCGGGATTAGCATTCCAGTCTGTATTATTCACTTCCTGGCCTGCTAATGATTGCCAGTCACCATCGAGGTAATTTCGATAATCTGCTTTACGGAAATTAGTTCTTTTGTGCAATTTGGGGTCATTTTGTGGGCTAATTGCCTCAGTTCTCACCCTCATTGTTTCCGGATCTATTTCCCCTGCCGCATTCGGAACAGTTAGGAAGTTACCACGAATTGGGTTCAGGTCGTCAAAGTCCTCAAAGCTTAATTGCCTATATATATCCTGTACCCATTCGGAGACATTACCACCAAGATTATAGATACCAAAATCGTTTGGCATATAAGATGCTACCGGAGCAGGACGGGCGTATCCATCATTCAATGTACCGGCTATACCCATATAATCGCCTCTACCCCTTTTGAAATTGGCGTTAAACATTCCATAAGTATTTCTATCTTCAGCACCATCGGTACGAGCAGAAGAACCAATCCATGGATAGCGTTTTCTTTCCTGAATATTTTCCGCATAGTTGACACCGATATAAGCTTTTGCAGCATATTCCCATTCCCCTTCGGTAGGGAGTCTGTAATCTGGCAGTAGCATACCATCTTCCATGCGCACGTTACGGGAACCACCTTCAGATTCTGCATCAACAGTATAATCAACCGGAAGTTCACCTTCTTGCTGGCGTTCCTCAGCAAAATTGTACTGACCTGTCAAATAACCTTCTGTCGAAAACTGATTGATTCCCTGATCGGATACAGCTCCTTTTTTAAAGTCAACACCAGATGTAAATACTCCATTTTTCATAAGAATGGCTTCATTTACACGGTCTGATCTCCATTGGCAATAACGCACTGCCTGATACCAATTCACACCAACAACCGGGTAATCGCTATAGGCGGGATGCCTTAGATAAAGATTAACCATTGGTTCGTTATAAGACATTTTAGAGAGCCATACTAATGTATCGGGCAAAGCCATTCGATAAACATAGCTAAGCGACTGACTGCTTGCTGTTGTATTTGATCCTTCACCAACTACATAAACATAATAAAGCCAATGCAAATAATCGCGGTAAAACTGATTGGTTACTTCTGTCTGGTCCATATAGAAAGAAGTGATTGTAACCCTGCGAGGAAGGTTATCCCAATCGAAGAGCACCCTGTCTTGTGTTGCGCCCATAGTATAGGTACCCCCTTCAACGAAAACCAAGTTTGGTCCGGTTGCCTGTTCCACATAATCTGCGCGTGGGGTTTTATATTCCTCGTCATTATAAGACCATCCTGTTGCAGCAGATGTATTTGCTTCACTTTTGCCTTTGAACAATCCACAAGAAGATGTGCCAAAGAGCAAGGCTACAATAAGAAAATTAAAAATCAATCCTGAATATCTGTGCATATTTCTCAGATTTATACTGTTGTTCTGTTAAAAACTGGGGCAAGGAATCGCTTGCACTCTTCTTCTACGGCTACTTGGGTTTTTAAAACGCACCTGAAACGATATTTCATGTGCCCCACCTGTTACGTTTTTCAATTTAGATACGGTGATATCGTAACTATAACCGAATTGGAAGGTTTCCTGTTTAAAGCCCACCATGACTATAAACGCATCAGGGTTTTCCATATTGTGTCGATACCAAGTTCCGAGCACAAAAGGGAATCGATTTAAATAAAGCCCGATATTTACCTGCTTGAAGGTTTCTTGTTGCTGGTACATTATATTAGGGCTTAAGGTCAGTGCATCGTCTCTTCTGGAGCGGCGACCTCTTGATTCCATATCGATTACACCACCAAGGTGAAAGGTAAACTTTGAGTTTAGCCTGCTGTTATTATCTGAATAAAAACCATCATAAGGTTCGGTAAGGTGATGTACTGCAAGACCACCATAAAAAATATCTTTATACCCTAAAAGCAAACCCGCGGAGAAATCAAGGAATCCAACATCAAGATTATCCGGTGGGCGTTCGCTTGTCGGATAAACAACTCCTTGCACAGGGTTAATCTGATCATCAAAAATTAATTGTTCCCAATCGAGTTTTCTTTGATAAAAACTCGCCTGAAGACCTGCATTTAAATAGGTATGCCTGTTAATCCGCAATGTGTATGTATAGATACCGGAAAAAGTAGATGTGTTTAAAACACCATCTCCGGCACGGTCAGTATTCACCATTATACCGAATGAGCTACTAATATTATCAACAAATTGGTCGTATGAGGCACTGTAGGTCACAAAATTTGCATCAAGTGAAGGCCATTGATTGCGATAATTAATAATGAGGCGTGGAGTAAAGGTAGAACCCGCCAAAGCTGGATTCAAGTAGAGAGGATTGGCATAAAACTGTGAGAATGAAGGATCTTGCGCAATACCTTTCAGTGAAACCAGTAATAAAAAAATGATGTTGATATATAATATTAGCTTCTTAATCATGTCAGGATCGTGGGTTCATTTTGAGGAAACAATTATACAAAAATTTTCTTAACTCCAGCTGTTTTTTACATTTCAAAAATTGAATGTTACAAACAATTTTTACATCTATCCCGATCTTAATGCTTTTGGTAACCTTATACTGTCCATTTGATATTTTGTTTCAGTTGTTTGCAAAAATACTAAAAATCGTTAAAGGCTTGTTAAAGCGATTCTATTGGGCATGATCTTTGAACATTATACATAATAAATGATTACTTTGTCAGTTATAAGACTAATAAAAACCCAATCCATGATTCGAAGTTTAAGCTTATGTACCCTCATCCTTTGGTCGTCACTAACCATATTTGCACAAAAGATTGAACCTATTTCTGTCAGTAAAACGCAAATTTCCCTGAATTGGTATGAAAATCAGAAAAATAATGAATCGGTTCTCACTTTTGATGGTGCTGCATTCGTATTTGCCAACGGACATACATACCCTCAGTATGAACACAGTTTTCCGGTAAAGTTTACTGACTTTGACTTAAAAATTAACCTTAAAAACAAAGTTTTTGAGCAAATTTCTGATTCAGAATACCTTACAGGGGACACAATTATAAAAAATACTATTGTTATCCATCATAAAATATGGGCAGAAAAAGCTTCATCGCTTGTTCAGCTTTCATTTATCCCCTTACGAAGGAATCAGCTAACAGGAGAAATTGAGCGCCTTGTCTCAGCACAATTGGTCGTTGAAACTAATGCACATAATATAGAAGAAAAGCATATTGCTTTAAAATCCCTATACAAGGAGGAGTCTCCTCTTAATAAAGGCACATGGTATAAATTCAAGATTTCCCAATCAGGTATTTATAAAATTGATTATGCACAACTGCAGGAAGCCGGCATAGACCCATCCTCCATTAATCCAAAAAATATTCGACTCTTTGGTAATGGTGGCGGAATGCTCCCAGAAGCCAATAGCGCTTTCAGATACGATGGCCTGCAGGAAAATGCAATAATTGTTTCCGGCGAAGAAGATGGAAAATTTGATGCAGGGGATTTTATTCTTTTTTATGGCAAAGGTCCACATACATGGTCTTTTGATGAAAACACAAAACGCTTTCACCATCAATTAAATATCTACGATAATTTTGCCTATTTCTTTCTCACTATTGATGATGAGCAGGGCAAAAGGGTGCAAACAGAAAACTCAAGCATTGAAGCTGCTGAAGTGATCACGGATTCTTATGATGACTATTTATTTCATGAATCTGAGGAATACAATCTGATTATTTCAGGGCGGCAATGGTTTGGCGAACAGTTTAATGCCACAACATCAAGAAGCTGGGACATCAGCATCCCCGATTTAATCAGCAGCGAACAAATATACCTGAGCAGTCTTGTTGCTGCGCGTTCTTCAAGTTCATCATCCTTTACGTATAGCGTATCATCGAAAGAACTTCTGAAACAAAGTATCTCTGCTGTCTCGAGCAATACTAACGCTGTTTATGCAAATACAAGTACTGCTTCAAGCAGTTTTACGCCTCCGGGAAGTGCTTTTACGCTGGACCTAATCTATAATCGTCCGTTGAACAGCAGCATTGGTTGGCTGGATTATTATGAAATGAACTACCGCAGAAAACTTAATTATAATGGCGTCAGCCTGCTTATCCGTGATGGCAAAGGTTTTGAGCGTAATAAAGTTCAGGAATTCAGAATTTCAAATGCTCCTTCGGATATTATTATATGGGACATCAGTGAGTCCATTAATGCATCAGCAATAAAGCCCATATCTGCTTCAACAACAACTAATTTTCGTGTTAAAAACGATACGACTATCCATGAATTTGCTGTTTTTACAAGTAATAGCGCCATAAACCCCACCTATTTGGGAAAAGTAGCGAACCAAAACCTCCATGGAATAAAAAACACAGAATACATTATATTAGTATACCCCGAATTTAGGGCATACGCCGAAGAACTAGCAAGCATTCACAGAACGGAACGCCCTGAATTAAACATTCGAATTCTTGAACCCCAACAAATATATAATGAGTATTCTTCCGGGGCTCAGGATGTTACAGCAATCCGTGATTTTATGAGGCAATTATCCCTCAAATCTGATGATGGAAGTGGCCCATTATACTTATTACTATTTGGTGATGCCTCTTATGATTTTAAAGACATTCGAGAAGAAAACTCCAATTTTGTACCAACATGGCAGTCGCCGGAATCATTGCATCCAGTATATTCTTATGCTACAGATGATTACTTTGGTTTATTTGATGAAAATGAGGGACAATATGCAGATGGCATCATTGATTTGGGTATTGGCCGATTTCCCGTTCAAAACGCTTCACAAGCAGAAAATGCAGTGAATAAAGTGCGCGTTTATTATTCAAAGAATGAAGAAGTCTTAAATGACTGGCGCAATGTAATCTGTTTTGTTGCTGACGATGAGGACAATAACAGCCACATCAGGCAAGCGAATGAGCTGGCTACCTTTATTGATACCAATTATCAAAGCTTTATGGTCGATAAGATTTACTTAGACGCCTATGAACAAGTTTCAACGCCCGGTGGTCAGCGGTATCCTGATGCCTCTACAGCAATTAATGAACGAGTTGGCCGAGGTGCATTAATAATGAATTACACTGGCCATGGCGGAGAATTGGGCTGGGCACACGAGCGCGTTTTGGAAAATTCGGATATTTCATCCTGGACTAACCTAACACATATGCCCTTGTTTATTACAGCAACATGCGAGTTTAGTCGCTATGACGATCCCGACCGTGCTGCTGCAGGTGAGCTTATTTTCCTCAATGAAAATGGAGGCGGTATTGCTCTCTATACAACAAGCAGGCAAACCTTTGGCGCCACAAATAAAGCGCTTAATCAGGCAATTTACGACCATATGTTCATTAAAACAGATGGGAAATACGGCGCCTTGGGCGATGTGTTGAAAAATGCTAAAAGGGCTCATGGCGGCGGGGAAAACGGCAAAAAGTTCATCCTCCTAGGCGACCCGGCTCTAAGGCTTGCATATCCCGAGTACAATGTAAGCATTACACACTTCAACGAAAAGGCTGTGAGTGAAATACCGGATTCCCTTTCTGCTTTATCTGTTATCTCAATGAAAGGGGAAGTTACAGGACTCGATGGCAATAGGCTAGATTATTTTAATGGTAAGGTTTACCCTTTGGTTTACGACAAAAAATCCTCTGTAATCACTTTAGGTCAGGATGATAAAAGCTCACCATTCCCTTTTGAACTATGGAAAAACAGCCTTTATAAAGGATCGATTGCTGTTGAAAATGGCAGCTTTGAATTTTCTTTTGTCGTGCCACGCGATATATCTTACAACTATGGGTTCGGCAAAATCAGTTTATACGCCTGTAATGACGAAACCGACGCAAACGGATACTATAATAATATTGTAGTAGGCGGCTTTAACCAAAATCCTCCTTTCGATGATACACCACCAACCATTGAACTCTTTATTAATAATGAGGATTTCCAAAATGGTGGAACAACAAATGAAAACCCTATACTTCTTGCTTATGTAACCGATGATAACGGAATTAATACCGTAGGCAATGGCATTGGACATGATATTGCGGTTGTTTTAAATGATGAAAATCACAAAACACGGGTTATTAATGACTACTATAAAGCCGATCTGAACACATTCAAAAGTGGAAGTATTATTTATCCGATGTCTGATCTGGCTGATGGACCACACAATTTAAAACTTACAGTTTGGGATGTTTTGAATAATTCGAGTACGGCAGAAACAAATTTTGTTGTTGTGCGCTCCGGTTCCATTTATATCGAAGATTTGTATAATGCCCCCAATCCCGCCAACAGTTTCACGAAATTTGTGTTTGAGCATAATCAAGCCGGGAATACTCTGGATTTCACCCTTGATGTTTATGATATCACCGGAAGGCATGTTGTAGAGATAAAGGATCAGATTACCCCATCCGGGTTCAGAAGCTTTAGCCAAAAATGGGACTTAAAGGATGCTTCAGGGGCAAAACTTAATAGTGGAATCTATGTCTACCGCCTCACTTTAAGCGATGAAATTGGAAACATGCAACAAAAAACAGCCAAATTGGTCATTACACAATAATATTTAGGCAACCCTTTTCATATATAGTAGTTTAAAAAGATAAAAGCATGCACAAATATTTAACCCTGACTCTTATTTTATTTGGACTGACCGTTTTTGGACAGAACTCTAAAACTATTGATATCCAATGGTCCGGCACAGAAAAAAGCATTAATTCATTAGGAATAGAATCGGAGGTTCCATTAGCTTCTGATGGTTTTATTGATGATGAAAAAGCTTTACCTTATATTTATTACAGAATACTCCTGCCATCCAAAGAAAATAAAATTCGCCTGACACTTAAAGCGATCAAAAGCCAGGAAACTACATTTAGTACAGATAAACTCGATGGATCATCAATCCTCCATAGCGTTCAGTACACCTATCAGAATCATAGGAAATACGCCAATATAAAAATCTACCCATTAATTGAAACGAATGGAAAAACCCAACTCCTTCAATCTATAAAAATTGATTATGCTGTTTTTACGGACAAAGAAGCGATTGCCGCTGCCTCCCGCTACTATGAGCATTCCGTTTTAAAAGAAGGTCAGTGGTTTCGTTTTATGATCAAAAAAGATGGCCTCCACAAAATTACATATAACGATCTCGTACATTTTGGGCTCGATCCGGAAAGTATTGACCCCGGAAGCATCAGGATTTATGGAAACGGGGGTGATATGCTCTCAACAAGCAATAATGCTTTTAGGCATGATGACCTTTATGAAAATGCAATAATGGTTATAGGGGAAGAGGATGGTCGTTTTGACGAAAATGATTTAATCCTTTTCTATGGTGACAGTCCGGTAAAATGGGACTTGCATAAATATAAGATAAAATCAACCTATAAAGTTCAGATGGCTTCCACTGAAAATCCGGAATTAGACCCATTTCTGAGCTCCGGGGCTTTTCGTTTCAGTCCTCATCTCTACGATACTGCCGCCTATTATTTCCTGACGGTCGATAAAGGTCCGGGTCTAAGGGTGCAAACACAGGAAACCCCGCAAGAAGAAGCAAATTATCAAACATCACAGAGCCTCAGCAGGCAAGTGTATAGTGAAGAAAATTATAATCTTGCCCATACCGGGAATGTTTGGTTCTCAGAAATTTTTGAAGATGCCAACGATCATATCTACTCCTTTCAATTTCCTAATCTCTTACCCGAAAGGCCTTTACGCATCAGAACAGCAGCCGCAAGCCGTTCATACGATATCAGCACCTTTCGATTTTTTAATGGACAGGATTCCATAACAGGCATCTACTATCCAGAGTTAACAGCTCAAAAAAGGCAGTACATCTATGGTTTCTATGAAGAAACATCAAAATCATTTTATTCAAACGATGGAAACATCTCACTGAATATACGTTATAGTAGGCCGGAGATTAATTCAAAAGGATGGATTGATTATGTCGAAATAAATGCATTTGAAAACATTGTTTTTGATGGTAAAGAATTGTTTTTCAGGAATATTGAATGCATTGGTGATACAATAATTACCAAATTTTCCGTTGGCAATGCATCCGAGAATACGATTATTTGGGATATTACCAATCCTCAACGTCCTGAATCAATATCATACAGCATCAACAATGGAATTGCAGAATTCCTTTCCAAAACAGATACCCTTAAAGAATTTTACGCCTTTAATACGGAGCAAGCTGCGCAAGAAGTATTTTTTATCGAAGAAGTAGAAAATCAAGACCTTCACGGCATTCCGGTTCAGGATATGGTAATCCTCACACATCCTGATTTCAGGGCTCAAGCCGAAGAGCTGGCCAATTTCCATAGAACTACCGATCAATTTGATGTATTGGTTGTGGAACCTCAGCAAATATATAATGAGTTTTCTTCCGGATCGCAAGACCCAATGGCGATCAGGCTTCTTATGAAAATGATGTACGATCGCTCAGAAAACATCCGTAAGCCGGGTTATTTATTGCTTCTTGGCGATGGAAGCTATGATCCCAAAGGACGAATTAGCCCAAACCATAACTTTATCCCTACGGTGCAATCCGATAATTCTCTAAATATTGCCAATTCCTTTGTTACTGATGATTTTTATGGATTGCTTGACGATGAAGAAGGCGACAGCATCCATGGACAGTCTGTGGACATTGGTATTGGACGTTTTCCTGTACTAAGCGTAGAGGAAGCAGAAAAATGCAATGAAAAAATCTTCCATTATCATAGTAAAACAGATTCTACCCGTGGGCATTGGAGAAACAGCATTTGTCTTGTTGCAGATGATGCGGATCGCAATTTGCATTTAAACCAAGCCGAGGACCTGGCAGATATTATTACTGAAACAGCTTCATTCATCAATCTAAATAAAATCTATTCCGATGCTTATATCATCAGCAATACATCGGCGGGAAAATTGAATGCCGGAGCGAAAGAAGCAATACATGATCAAATGAATAAAGGCTGTCTGGTAATGAATTATACAGGCCATGGAGGAGAATTGGGCTGGAGTGCTGAGGATATTCTCGACAATTCAGACATCTTTTCGTGGAGAAATGAAAACACCATGCCATTATTCATCACGGCAACCTGTGAATTTAGTCGCTATGACAATCCCTGGCTAAAATCCGCCGGAGAATATGTTTTCTTGCAACCCTATGGGGGCGCAATTGCCATGTTTACTACAACACGTTTGGCGTATGCTACCTCAAACTCAGGCTTCAACAAAGCTGTCTATGATAATATGTTTAGTCCAAATGAAAATTATAAGGATTTACGTTTGGGCGACCTGCTTCGTTTTAGTAAAAACGATAAAGGCAATAATGATAAGATACTAAATATCACATTACTGGGAGACCCGGCGCTTCGTTTGCCCGTAGCCCCTAAAGAAGTAGTTATACGCGATATCACAAATATGTATGACGGAAATGAAACCACGCTCTTGCAAGGAAAAAGCAAACTTCAACTTAATGGGGAAATCCTCTCGGGGGGCGCTCCTGATGAACACTTTAACGGCCAAGTATCCATTACTGTTTATGACCGCCTAAAGAACTATCGCACTTTAGGCCAGGATGCTGAAAGTTATCCAGTCGACTTTTCTTTGCAAAAAGATATTTTGCATCAAGGGGAAGCAATTGTGCGCAATGGAAGATTTGAACATATTTTTATGATGCCCTCCGATATCAATCCGGAATTATCGCAGTGTAAAATCTCATTTTATGCAATTGATTCACTTACAGAGGCGAAAGGTACTGACACCACATTTAGCATTGGCGGAATAGACCCTCTTGCCCCTATTGATGATGCAGGCCCTGAAATTCTTCTAAAAATCAATAATCAATATTTTGAAAGCGGTGATCCGGTGAATGAAGATGCATTATTGCTGGCAAACCTTTCGGATGAATCAGGGATCAATCCCGGCAATAACCTCGGAAAAGATATACTGCTTCGACTTGATAATGATGATAATACCATCATTCTAAACGATTATTTCCGTCAGAACACTACCAATTATGCTTCCGGAACCATTTCATTTTCCCTGACAGGATTGAGTGCAGGAGAGCATTTTTTAAGGCTTAAAGCCTGGGACAACCAAAATAATTCATCAGAATCTACAATTAGTTTTTATGTTGTTGATGATGCAGAAATGGATATTAGTAATTTGCAAGCACAACCCAATCCATTTAAAGAATACACAGAAATAAGCTTCGACCACGAGCTTCCTCCCGGCCCACTTGATTTAAAAATAAAAGCATTTGATATGCACGGAAGGCTTGTAACTGACATAGAAACGAGCACATACACCAAGGGCAAATCAATTGAGCCCATTCGGTGGTATGGAACAAATTCGGGTGGAAGTAAACTGCCACAAGGTTTCTACGTATTGGAAATCACCATAAAAAACCAATACAACAAAGAAATTGTGGTACATCAAAAAGTAATTATCGCCCCTTAGGCGTGCCAAATTTTGAAATTTACAAAGCCTATACTATAGTACTTAATTATTCGTTACTTTTGCAGACTTTAATTTTTATCTAAATAACCATAGATTTATGCGACGAAATGCCGGTTTATTATCGACAATCTTACTCGGATTAGTATGTGTACTTGCTGGTACCAACACTTACGCTCAAGACAAAATAAATGCAATCACAACCGCGGTCCCTTTCCTGACCATTAGTCCTGATGCACGCAGTGGCGGTATGGGAGACGCCGGAGTAAGCACTTCCCCTGATGTATCATCAATGTACTGGAACCCTGCAAAATATGCCTTTATTGAAGGTGATATGGGTTTTGCAATCTCTTATTCGCCATGGCTACGCGAACTTGTTGATGATATTGGATTAGCCTATCTTGTAGGATATAAAAGAATTGACGACAGATCAACAATTGCAGGTTCACTGCGCTATTTTTCCTTAGGTGACATCCAGTTTACTGATGAATCTGGAAACCCAAAAGGAACATACCAACCCAATGAATTTGCTATTGATGGAACCTACTCCAGAAAATTTACAGATAAAATATCCGGTGCGGTTGCTGCTCGTTTTATTTATTCAAACCTTACTTTAGGCCAAAATATTCAAGGTGCAGAAAGCCATGCAGGGATTTCCGTTGCTGCTGATGTGTCCTTTTATTATCGCCACCCCTATTCGTTTAGTGGCGGGCGAAAAGGTTTATTATCTTTTGGTGTGAATATCTCAAATATCGGGAGTAAAATCAATTATACGGATAATACGAAAAAAGATTTTATCCCAACAAACCTGAAGTTTGGCCCATCATTTACTATCGATCTGGATAAATTCAATAGCCTAACTTTTACCCTTGATTTCAATAAACTTTTGGTTCCCACCCCTCCTATTTATGCTACCGATGAAAACGGTCAACCGATTTATGGCCCTGATGGCGAACCTGTTATTGAAGAAGGAAAAAATCCTGATGTTTCCGTACTCCAGGGAATGCTGCAATCATTTTATGATGCACCCGGTGGATTTAGCGAAGAACTGAAAGAATTCAGTTTCTCCTTTGGAACAGAATATTGGTATAACAAGCAGTTTGCTATCCGTGGTGGTTATTTCCACGAAAACCAGTATAAAGGCGATCGCAATTATTTCACCCTTGGTGCAAGTCTGCGTTATAATGTATTTGGTCTAGATGCTGCTTATCTTATTCCAACCGACAAACGCAGCCCATTGGAAAACACCTTGCGTTTTACACTCATCTTTGATTTTGATGCGTTTAAAAACCAACAAGCACCAGGCGGCGAATAAAAAATTTTTCAATAGAAATTATTTATCTGCGGCCGTCCCCGAAAAGGATGGCCGTTTTTTTAATATCTTTAAAAAATGAATCAAATAAGGGTAGGTTTCGGACTTGATGTGCACAAACTTTGTGATGGAGGACCGCTAATTATTGGCGGTATTTCTGTTCCACACAATAAAATGGCCTTAGGCCACAGCGATGCAGATGTTCTTATTCATGCAATTTGCGATGCCCTTTTAGGCGCTGCCAACCTGCGTGATATTGGCTTTCATTTCTCAGATACCGATGCCGCATATAAAGGGATCGATAGTAAAATTCTTCTAAAAAACACAATCGATTTGCTCGCCAAACATTCGTTTGTTATTGGCAATATCGACAGTACTATTGCTTTGCAGAAACCCAAAATCGCCTCATATATTGAGCAAATGAAAAACATATTGGCCGAAATAATGGGCATTCAAAATGATCAAATTTCCATTAAAGCAACAACCACCGAAAAGCTTGGTTTTGAAGGCCGCGAAGAAGGTATTAGCGCTTATGCGGTTTGCCTGATACAAAAAAAATAGCTGTGATTAAATAAACCACAGCTATTTTCAAACAAATAATCAGTACTACCTTTTGATTGTCTGCTCCCGATCCGGACCAACAGAAACAATACTTATAGGCACATTTACTTTTCCTTCGATATAGGCAATATAGTCTTTAAACTTTTGCGGTAAGGCATCAAAATCCTTCATACCTGAAACATCCGATTTCCAGCCCTCAAGGCTTTCTAGTATAGGCTGAGCATTGACTTCATCCGGAATAAATTTCTCAGTATTTTCACCATTTAATGAATAATGTGTACATACATTGATCTGGTCAAATTGGTTCATCACATCGGGCTTGGTAAGGATCAGATCGGTAACACCATTCAACATAACAGAATATTTTAGGGCAGGTAAATCCAACCAACCACATCGTCGTGGACGCCCGGTAGTTGATCCATACTCATGACCTTCATCTCTGAGGTTTTGCCCATCCTGATCAAAAAGCTCTGTTGGGAATGGGCCACTACCAACCCTTGTACAATATGCTTTTACAATGCCGAACACTTTCCCAATTTTTGATGGGGCAATACCCAGACCGGAACACACTCCTGCTGCCACTGTGTTTGATGAAGTAACAAAAGGATAGGAACCAAAATCGATATCGAGCAGTGTTCCTTGCGCTCCTTCAGCCAGAATTTTCTTTCCGGAAGCCAGTGCATCATTAATATAATATTCGCTATCGATAAATGGAATTTCTTTAAGGGCTTCAACCGCCTCCATCCATTTTTCTTCGTACTCAGCCATGGGCATTTTATCGAGCAATAGAGCATCAACATCAAAGTTGAATCCCTGAGCAATTTGCAGATGCCGTTGTTTGAGTGCATCAACTTTTTCCCGGAAATCCGGCGCAAAAAAGTCCATTGTTCGTAGGCCAATTCTTGCAACTTTGTCTGTATAAGTAGGGCCTATACCTTTTAATGTACTTCCAATTTTCTTTGTTCCCTTTGATTGCTCGTAAACAGCATCGAGCATTCGGTGGCTGGGTAGGATCAAGTGAGCTTTCCGGCTGATCATCATATTCACAGCAGGATCGATTCCTTTTTCGCGGAGGCCACTAATTTCCCTCATTAATATCAGGGGATCGATAATCACTCCATTTCCAATAACATTAATTGTTTTGGGATCAAAAATACCGGAGGGAATAATGTGAAGAACAAATTTTTGCCCGTCGAATTCAATCGTATGGCCTGCATTTGGGCCTCCCTGAAAACGTGCAATAATATCATACTTAGGTGCCAGGAAATCTACAATCTTTCCTTTACCTTCATCGCCCCATTGTAATCCAAGAAGTAAATCTACTTTCATTGCTATAATTTCATTATTTGCTAAACACACAAAAACTTAAAACCCAACCGCTAAGCATGGATTTTAAGTTTTGAAACATCATTTGTCCAAAGGTACAATAATAATTGCAACATTGGTGGGCGCTAAACCAGAAAATTACTGACAATTTGCAGAAGATTTTCTTTTTTAATCCGCTTAAACAGCACAAAAAGTCCTTTCAATAAGCAAAAGCGTTATTGAATAAGCAAAGTGCATTGATTTTTTGGTCACTCGCCTTTTAAAATGAAATTCTGCCCTAATTAGTGCTTGTCCATAATGTCCGATCTCAGCGTTATTTTAGTATTGAAACCAAGTCGCTTCGGCAGGCTCAGTGCATCGCATTTACCAATGTAAACTCCTTGTTTTCAATCCTGCGAATGCCTCGAACATTCTGAATCAAACACTTGACTCTATGGACAGAAACTAATTAAGCTCTTCTTCCTTATTCAAGTCTTTATGGTCATGGCATCGACCATAAAAAGTAAGTGAGTGATGAGAAATTTCTACGCCAAGCAATTTTTCTACTGAGGCTTTGATCTCCTGAATCCTGGGGTCACAAAATTCCTTGATTTCAAGTACTTCCCCTTTATCAAGGCAAATAAAATGGTCGTGCTGCTGAAATTTATACGATTTTTCAAACTGTGCACAACTACTTCCAAATTGATGCTTGGTCACTAGATTACAATCTAAAAGCAATTCGATTGTATTATAAAGTGTAGCACGACTGACCCTGTATTTATTCCTTTTCATCCGAATATAAAGGGATTCAATATCAAAGTGTCCGTCCGTAGAATAAATCTCTTTTAAGATTGTGTAGCGTTCCGGTGTTTTTCGATGACCTTTACTCTGAAGATAATCGGTAAAAATGACCTGTACGGCCTCAAAAGTTTCGTTATCAAGCTCTTTCATTCCCGATAGTTTAATCCGTTATAAGTTGTAAAAGTACTAAATTTTATCTGAATTTGGAATAAATAAAAATAATTTGATAAGGCCAGTTCGAAAACAAACCAAATCAAATTAATTACTATTCAATCAATCACTTAAGATAGATGTGCAAAATTATAAATTCAGAATAAACTGGCAAATTTTTATTTAGTCTTCATAGATATTTTCGCGTGCCAATCTCAATACCTTTTTAACACCAGCAGCTTTTTTCAACTTGCTCACAATATTAGTAAGGTGATCTATATTTGTGATATAGAGCATAATCTCTCCTTCAAAAATCCCATTATTTGTTTCAATACTAAAGGATTTAATATTGGTATTCAGTTCATTGGAAATAATTTGTGTAATTTGGTTGATCAATCCCTGACGATCTACACCACTAATGGTAATGCCGGCCAAGAAGGAAGGCGTTTGGTTTTCGTACCATTTTGCTTTTATAATATTACTACCATAAGTAGCCATAAAAGCAAGTGCATTGGGACATTGTGAACGATGCACAATAATTTTATCCTTATCGGGATCGATAAAGCCCATCACATCATCTCCGGGGATCGGGTTACAACATTTAGCCTCTTCCCAAAGAATTTTATCTTCTTCGTTAAGGATCAGTGTATTGCTGCGTTTTTTCAGCTCTTCCAGAAAATCATCATTCAGGTTTATAGTTTCCGCAGTATTTTTTGATCGTGATTTATTAAAAGGGTTAATATAGGAAAACCATTTTCGGTCTTTATCAGACTCTAAGCAACAATCCTTCACATCCTTGAGAGTGATTTTTGCTATTGCCACACGATAAAACAAATCATTGACGCTTTTAAGGCGCTGTTTCAGCCTAAATTTATTCAGATTAGATTTACTGTATTCCAGACCAAGTTCTTCAAAAAAGCCTTCCAACATTTTTTTTCCGGCATCCATATAAGGCTTACGTTCTTCCTTAATAAACTGGCGTAGCGCATTCGTTGCCCGTGATGTAACAACATACGAAATCCACTCTTCTTTAGGTCTTTGGGCCTTACTTGTGAGCACTTCAATCTGATCCCCGCTTTTCAGCACATAATTTGGCGGACGTAAATCGTGGTTAACATTAGCGCCAATACACTGAAAACCAATTTCCGTATGTATTGCAAAGGCAAAATCGAGCACCGAAGATCCTGCCGGAAGAATGCGCAGTTCGCCTTGTGGGGTAAATAGAAAAATCTCTTGTGAAAATAAATAGCCTTGGAAATTACTCATAAAATCAAGGGCATCGGAATCAGGTCCTGTCATCATATCACGGATGCGATCGAGCCAATGCTCCAGATTACTTTCGTTATAATCCCGACCTTTATATTTCCAATGCGCAGCAAATCCTTTTTCAGCAATATCGTCCATGCGCCTTGTTCTAATTTGAACTTCCACCCATTTTCCTGTATCGCTCATTACGGTGATATGCAAGGCTTGATAACCATTTGCTTTTGGCGTACTGATCCAGTCACGCAAGCGATCGGGTTTTGGCCTGAAATAATCCGTAACAATTGTATAAGCTTCCCAACACGCTTTTCGCTCATCTTCAATAGGCACATCCAAAATAATACGAATTGCATAAATATCGTAAACCTCTTCAAAAGGGACTTGCTTTTTCTTCATTTTTCCCCAGATTGAATAGACCGATTTTGCCCGTTCCCTTATTTCGTAGGTATAGCCCCGATGTCCTAATTCTTTTTTTATGGGATAGATAAATTTACGAATCAGGCTGGCATGATCATGCAATGAAGCTTCTAATTTTGATGCAATACCATCAAAAATCTGAGGCTCGGTATATTTTAGGGCAAGGTCTTCCAGTTCACTTTTTATGGCATATAGTCCCAAACGATGAGCCAATGGCGCATAAAGATAATTCGTTTCAGCACTGATTTTCAAGCGCTTCTCCTCAGGCATCGACTGTAGGGTACGCATATTATGCAGTCGGTCTGCCATTTTTATCAGGATCACACGAACATCTTCAGCTAGGGTAATCAGCAATTTCTTTTGATTCGCAGCCATAGCAGACTGGTCTTTCTTATCAAAAATGCCTTTAATTTTTGTTAGCCCATCGATAATCCGCACAACTTTATCGCCAAACATCCCACGGATATCTTCCAAGGTATAATCAGTATCTTCTACAACATCATGCAAAAGGGCACAAACAACAGAAGTAGCACCAAGACCAATTTCCGAAACACAAATTTGTGCAACAGCAATTGGGTGATATATATAGGGTTCACCACTTTTCCTACGCATATCTTTATGGGCACGTGTAGCGAGGTCAAAAGCCCTGCGTACAGCATCCTTGTCTTGTTCTGCTTTATCAGGATTTGGTTTCCAGGCAGACAATAATTGCCTGTACCGTTTTAAAATCTCCTTACGTTCTGCTTCCGTATCGATTTGATACATATAATCCCCTTTCTTTAGTTCTAACAAAATTAATCCAAATAAGCAATCAGGCAACCAAATCGGGGAAGGAATCCACAAAATAGACGAAAAAAATGTAAAAACATGATATACAAGACCTTATACTTTTACGCATACAAGCAAAGCCCTCAACCTAAATTTATTTCTGATATTCTCTCCTTCTTCGGGCATTCAATTCACGAAAAGAATAAATCGAAAAGGCAAAGCTGCGTGTATTTTTTTAATTTTGGTCTCCGAAGATATGGCACGATTTACAAAACATAAGACAGGCTTTCTTTTCTCCATTCTGGTTTTGCTCTGGAGCATCCCTGCACTGGCAACCCACCAGCGCGCTGCCGAAATCACTTTTCGACATATTGAAGGTTATACCTACGAAATTACCCTGATTACCTATACCTTCACGCCCAGTCCTGCCGATCGCCCAACACTTGATGTCCTTTGGGGTGATGGTACAATGAGCACATTGCTGCGTACAGAAAAAATAAACTTACCAAACCTAATCAGCAGAAATGTTTACCGCTATGTCCCTGATGTTGGGGCAACAACAGCTCGCCACACATATCCCGGACCCGGTATTTATAATATTTCGATGGAAGACCCGAACCGTAATTATGGCGTCATCAATATCCCAAACTCTGTAAATACGCCAATTTATGTCGAAACACAACTGCTTATCAATCCATTTCTTGGCGTTAACAATTCCCCCGAATTATTAAATCCACCGGTTGATAATGGATGCACGGGTCAACCATTTTACCATAATACGGGTGCTTATGATCCCGATGGCGACAGTTTATCCTATGCCCTAATCTATTGCAGGGGCGTTCGGGGCTATGAAGTGAATGGTTATACTTTTCCCGATGCTTCGGAATCCTTCAGTTTGGATCCGGTAAGTGGTGAACTCGAATGGAAAAACCCTGTAATGCAGGGAGAATACAATATTGCTATACTTGTAGAAGAATGGCGCAGTGGCGTGCGTATTGGCTATGTAACACGCGATATGCAGATCAATATCGTTGCCTGCGATCATGAACCTCCCATTATCGAATCCTTAGACGACACATGTATTCTTGCGGGAACATATCTCGAATTTCCTGTTCATGGGATCGACCCCGATGCTGGCATTGTAAGCCTATCGGCCTCAGGAGGGCCTTTCGAGCAAAGCACTAGCCCTGCATTTTTTGAAGAAGTAAGTGCCCCTTTTGAAGTTTGGGGATTGTTTCAATGGCAAAGCATTTGCAGGCATGTACGGAAACTGCCCTATCAGGTATATATAAAAGCAACAGACAATGGAGAACCCGTTAATCTTGTCAAGACTAAAACGATTAATATAAAAGTGATTGCTCCTGCTCCGGAAAATATTCAATGTGAAGCACTTGGACAAAGCACCATCGTCAAATGGAATCAAAGCATTTGCACGAATGCCATTGGATATAAGCTCTATCGAAAAAACGGCCCTTACGAATGGGAACCAGGCTATTGCGAAACCGGAATCCCGAATGGATCAGGGTACAAGCTTGTTCATGAAGCGGTTTCCATTGAGGATACGAGTTTCAGGGACGATGATCAAGGCCAAGGACTCACGCATGGTATCCTTTATTGTTATCGCGTAATTGCTCTTTTTGCCGATGGAGCAGAAAGTTATGCCAGTGAAGAAAGCTGCGTATCCTTAAAAAAAGATGTTCCCGTAATCACGAATGTAAGTATTTTAAAAACAGACAATAGCAACGGAAAAATTCATCTGGCATGGTCAAAACCCACAGAAATAGATGAAATACAGGCTCCCGGTCCTTATAAATATATTATCTCCAGAAAAAAAACAACTGATCCTGATTTCGAAGTCCTTGATTCTCTAAGCTTGTTGAACGACACGATTTATTCCGACACAAAAGGCCTCAATACCTTTGATAATTCATGGGCTTATCGCATTGATTTTTATAATGATAGCCCCAGTGAACGTTTTTTAATCGGGAAAAGCAAGTCCGCAAGCTCCGAATTTCTGACCATTAATAGTAGCGATGAAGCCCTTGAGCTCAGCTGGCAATCAAGCACTCCATGGGTTTCGGATTCTTTCAACATCTATCGCAAAGAAGAAGGGCAAAGCGAATTTGAATTTTTAAGCCACAGCAAACAAAGGATGTTCCGCGATGAAGGTTTAATAAACCACAAACAATATTGCTACTATATCGAAGCAATTGGTTCGTACGGCACGCCGGGTTTTGTTGAACCAATTATCAATTTCAGTCAGGAACATTGCGCAAGACCATATGATAATGAGCCTCCTTGCCCGCCAATACTCAATATTACTACTTATTGTGATGAAGCGGACAATGAATTGACCTGGACGAATCCCAATCATATTTGCGCCTCGGATTTAGAGAAATACTATATTTATTATAAAATGGTAATTACGGATAGTCTTCAAATTATCGACTCCATTGCTCCGGCAACAGATACAATTTTCCTTCATGAAAACTTGCCCACAATTGCAGGCTGTTATGCCGTAAGTGCCCTCGACTCGAACAGGAACGAAAGCCAATTAAGCAATATTATTTGTGTTTCTATGGAAGCCTGTCCCGGTTATTCCTATCAGCTCCCCAATGTTTTTACACCCAATGGCGATGGTTATAATGACTACTTTATTCCATTTCCCTATGTAAATGTTGAACGCGCAGAGATCGAAATATTTAACCGTTGGGGTGCAATTGTATATAAAAGTTCCGATCCGGAAATACTATGGGATGGCAAGCATTATCAAAGCAATTCTGATTGTGCCGAAGGAAGCTATTTCTATATCAGCACTGTTTGGGAATACCATCTGAATGGACTTTCCGAAAGGCAAATTAAAGGAGCCGTACAATTATTGAGAGGCAAACAATAAGCATCTTATCCAAATAAATGCTCAAAAACCTGATTTACCCTACTTACCGGAATAATTTTTATATCAAAAGCCTCCCTATCAACCTTCGCATAAGTTGAAATAAAAATTTGCTCAAAACCAAGTTTTGCAGCTTCTCCAATTCTGGATTCTATACGATTCACTGGTCTAATTTCCCCGGAGAGACCTACCTCAGCCGCAAAGCAACTTTTATGGTTTACGGGCATATCTTCCGAAGAAGAAAGTACAGCAGCAATAACAGCGAGATCGGTTGCAGGATCATCAACACGAATGCCTCCTGCAATATTGAGGAAAACATCCTTTGAAGACAGCCTGAAACCACTTCGTTTTTCAAGAACAGCAAGGAGCATATTCAGTCGCCTGGCATCGAAACCGGTTGTGGAGCGCTGAGGCGTTCCATATGCTGCCGTTCCCACTAAAGCCTGTATTTCAATAAGTAAAGGTCTCATTCCTTCGAGTGTTGCAGCAATAGCAATGCCACTCAGTTGTTCATCCCTCTGCGATAATAATATTTCTGACGGATTGCTGACCTCCCTTAATCCATTTGACTGCATTTCAAAAATACCCAGTTCCGACGTACTGCCAAAACGATTTTTCGTGGCACGCAGCAAACGATAACCATAATTTCTATCTCCCTCAAAATGAATAACAGTATCCACCATATGTTCCAGAATCTTTGGTCCTGCCAAGCTTCCGTCTTTAGTAATATGGCCTATTAATATCACGGGAATGCCCGAAGTTTTTGCAAACCGGAGCATTTCTGCAGCAGATTCCCTAATTTGACTGATACTGCCCGGAGAAGAATCCAAATGTTCTGTTTGCAAAGTCTGTATGGAATCAATCACCACCATATCCACAGGCATATTTTTCAGGTGGTTGAGTATTGATTGTGTGCGCGTTTCGGTTAGAATGAAGCAATCCGGATTATGGATACCAATACGTTCTGCCCTCATTTTCAGTTGCTGGCCACTTTCTTCACCCGAAACATATAATATTCTATGCTTTTTTAAGTGCAAAGAGATTTGCAGCATTAAAGTTGACTTTCCGATGCCCGGTTCGCCACCCACAAGAACCAAAGAGCCCGGTACGAGCCCACCGCCAAGGGTTCTGTTTAATTCAGCACTGCCAGTATCAATACGCTCTTCCGTATGATTTTCGATGCGCCCAATGGCGAGAGGTTTATTTTGGGTTTCATGGATATCGCCGGAGCGAAAATTACTACTCCCTGATTTGGATTTGGTAATTATTTCCTCTTGAAAGGTATTCCACTCCCCACATCCGGGGCATTTACCCAGCCATTTCGAGGATTCATGCCCGCAATTGGAGCAAAAAAAAGCCACTTTTGTCTTCGCCATTCAATTATTTTTCTGATTCGAGGATTCTTTGAACAATAGCACTTGTAGAGTAGCCATCGACCAATTCAATAGTTTCAACACGCCCACCTTTCGATTTGACTATATCATAACCAACCACGTCTTCTGCGGAATAGTCTTTCCCTTTTACAAGAATATCCGGTTGCACTTGTTGAATCAACTTATAGGGGGTTTCTTCATCAAAAAGCACCACAACATCCACAAAAAGAAGGGAAGCTAATATTTCGGCACGTGCTTTTTCATCCTGCACAGGCCTTGAAGGACCCTTTAAACGTCGTACCGAAGCATCCGTATTTAAACCAAGCACCAGCACATCGCCAAGATCGCGGGCTTTACGCAAATAGTCAATATGCCCAAGGTGAATTATATCAAAACAGCCGTTTGTGAAGACAATACGACGATTTTTAAAGCGCATCAAGGCCAACCAATAAGCCAATTGTTCCCTATTCAGGATTTTCTGTTGGGTAATTTCGCTATAACGCATAGGCTGAAAATTTAATTCAGCTCAAAGTTATTTCTTTTTTCCGTAAAGAACCAGCATAAAATACGAAAGGCTGCCAACAACAATAATCATGATTGTTTGAATTGCATGGGTAAGTGTAGCAAAAGAGGCTGCAGGAACTGCGGGCACATGGTATATTTCGAAAAGAATTGCCTTAACTATAAAATGATAGGCACCAAGACCTCCGGGCACCGGGGCAACCATTCCAAGACTGCCAATGGTCATAACTGTCAGTCCATCGATACAGCTTAAATGCGATGTTTCTTGCAGGGAAAAAAACGGCACATAAATCATCAAGAAATACATCAGCCAAACTACAAAAGTATAGAGCAGAAAAAGGCCTTTCTGTTTGATCTGATAGATTGTTTTAATCCCATTTAATATGCCAAGAAGAAAGACATCAAGGCTATTAAAAAAGGCATATTTGCGCAGTTTGGGAATAAATTTACGATAAAGGAAGACACTAAGAACCCCCAAAACAACAAGGCCTCCAAGGCTTAAATACAAATACAGTGAAAAATGCTCAAAACGCTGATCTAATGGAAGAAACACATATTTATCGAGAAAGGAACCGAGCAAATCCAATTGAAAAATAATGACTAAGAAAATAAGAAGGAGCAGGACGATCAGGTCAAAAAAACGTTCCGCAATAACGCTTCCAACCAAGGCATCAAAAGGAGCCTTTGTTTTTCTACTCAGAACGCCACACCGGGTTACTTCTCCAAGCCGCGGAACAGCAGTATTGGCTAAATATCCAACCATCACAGCATAAAAAGTAGTACGGGTTTTTGTTTTATAGCCCATATGATTAATCAGGATATTCCAGCGCATTGCCCTGAAAACATGGGAAATAATGGCGATAATCATAGCCAATCCCAGCCACCAATAATTTGCACTGCGCATTTCAGCAATTACAGTGCTAATTTCCAATTTCCTAAAGACAAGCCATAAGAGCAGGAAGCCAATCGAGAGAAAAAAGATGTATTTTATTATTGAAAAAATCTTTTTAATCAAAAGGCTTAAATTTTATTTTGTTCGTCGGGAAAGATAATTTTAGGTTTGTGCGTTCGTGCCAGTTCCAAGTCCATAGCGGCATAAGAAACAATAATGGCCAAATCACCGGGAGCCACTCTTCTTGCAGCTGCACCATTTATACCGATAATCCCCGAACCACGAATCCCTTTAATCACATAAGTATCGAAGCGTTCCCCATTGGATATATTGTATATATGAACACGTTCATTTTCAATAATATCAACAGCATCCATCAAATCTTCATCAATGGTAATGGATCCAATATAATTCAGATCAGCCTCTGTAATCGTGGCTCTGTGGATTTTTGATTTTAATACATCAATTAACATAATGGCAACAAAAATAAGAAAGTAATTTTTATCAGGGGCAATTTGCCTAATTTTAATGAACGGTTCTTAGTACTCTATATTATCAATCAGGCGAACATCACCAAGATAAAGCGCTACACAACCTACCGAATTCAGAATTTCATCTTCCTCCTCCACTTCCTGAAGGCTGTTCCTATCTACAATAGTAAAATATTCCAAACGAAATGCATCGATTGCATTGAGTTGATCAATAACCCATTGTTTGGTCTCTGCCAAAGCTTTGGATTTTAATACATCTTTGGATTGCTTTAATATTCTATGGATTTCCGGAGCCAATGCACGATGCTGTTCCGGGAGTCTCCTGTTTCGCGAACTCATTGCCAGTCCATCATCCTCACGAATAATTGGACAGGGCACGATTTCTACTGGCAAGGCATATTGTTTTACAAGTGCTTCAATAATTGTTAATTGCTGAAAATCTTTAAAACCAAAATAGGCTTTATGAGGCTGCACAATATCAAAAAGCCTTTTCACCACAACAGCAACTCCATTAAAATGGCCACTTCTGTATGCTCCTTCCATTACTTGCTCCAGCAGGCCAAAATCATAAGTTTCGCTTGGGGGCTCCGGATACATTTCTTCCGCTGATGGTGCAAAAACAATATCACAGCTTTCCTTTTCGAGCAAAGCCAAATCAGCTTTTAGTGTTCTCGGATATTTCTGTAAATCCGCCGCATCATTAAACTGAACCGGATTTACAAAGATGGAGCATACAACAACATCATTTTCTGATGCAGCCTGTACGAGAGAGAGATGCCCCTGATGCAAAGCGCCCATTGTTGGCACAAATCCTATGGTTTTGCCTTCGTTTCTTAGTGCTGTCGCAACAGCCATCATCTCTTCACGTTTCTGTATTAAACGCATGTTTAATCCTTATTAAGTATTGTGTAAAAATCGGATTCCAGGCGAACAACAGGTTTTTCGATAATGCGACCAAATTCCTGTCCGTTTTTATAAAAGATAAAGGTTGGAACCCTTTCAATATTGAATGCACTGATATCAAACTTTCCTGCCTGTTTTTTAAGATCTACTGAAATAAATTTAATCCGCTCATCTGCATAACCCAGATCGTGTAAAACCCGAACGAAGCGAGGTAGCTGTACTTTGGAATCGTGGCACCAGGTAGCCAGAACAACAATAATACTGTCGGGCAATGCTTGGTTTTGCAGTTGTTGCATCATGGAATCCTGTGGTTTATAGGCACGATATTCTTTTAAAAAAACCGTATCAAAACCCACTTTCACAAAATCATCCCAGCTGCTTTCTCCCACTAAAAACCGAATATCATGCTCTTTATTATATTCCACCTCAGCCTTGGTTTGTGCATTGAGCACACCCATCAATACGCTAAAAAATATTGTAATTACAAAACGCATAAACAATTAATTTCTAATGAATTATAATTGATTGAAAATATTTACGCTTATTCAAAATAGCCAAGCCGCAGTAGTATTATTAGAATAATGCAAAGCAAAAGCCTTCAAGCGCAATAAGAATACGCTTGAAGGCCAAAAAAACTGAAATTATTTTTACAGATTTATTGCCTCAACGGATTTTACTTCCGGCACATGTTTCAGCATAGTCTGTTCAACACCATTTTTCAATGTCATTGTACTGAAAGGGCAGCTACCGCATGCTCCGGTCAGGCGAACATTCACTGTGTTGTCTTGAGTAATTTCTACAAATTCAATATCACCGCCATCTTGTTGGAGGTATGGGCGAATTTGCTCGATCACATTTTTTACACGTGTCTCCAGTTCTTGGTTCTGGTTATTATCCATAATAATGATTAAAATTTATATAAAATGATTAATGATGACTACAACCTTCGGCATTTGGGTCAATAGCAACCGTTTTGGTTGGTGCAAGCAAAGTATTGCGGATATCCAGCTGGTTGATGACATTTGTTGAGAGCTCATCAAAAGCCTTCCCCATCATGCTGTCTTTGTCAACGGCTGCGGGCACACCATTGTCGCCAGAATCGCTAACACCCTGAATTAATGGTATTTGACCTAATAAAAACGCACCAATTTCTTTGGCAAATTTCTTACCACCGCCATCACCAAAGACATAATATTTATTATCAGGTAATTCAGCTGGGGTAAACCAAGCCATATTTTCAACAACGCCGAGAATTGGCACTTTTATTTGATTTTGCTTGAACATACTGGCCGCCTTACGTACATCAGAAATGGCCATTTGTTGTGGTGTTGTAACAATCACAGCACCATTAATTGGGAAACTTTGCACCAATGTTAATGGGATATCACCGGTTCCGGGAGGCAAATCCAATACCATATAATCCAATTCACCCCATTCTGCTTCGGTAAACAACTGTTTTACAGCATTACCTGCCATTGGTCCGCGCCAGATTAAGGCTTTATCAGGCTCAATAAACAATCCGATGGACAGAAATTTCACGCCAAATTTTTCGAGGGGAAGCATTCTGGCATTATCTCCGTTTCCAGTCATTTCAGGACGATCGCTCTCAGCACCAAAAAGCATTGGAATGGAAGGGCCATAAATATCAGTATCAACGAGTCCAACCTTATAGCCTTTTTGCGCAAGTGCAACAGCAAGGTTCGCCGCAACAGTTGATTTTCCTACTCCGCCCTTTCCGGAAGCAACGGCAATAATATTTTGTACGCCCTTCAAAGGGACATTACCAGCATCATTTGCTTGTTGTGAAGTACTCATAGTTCTTAGTATTTAGAATCTTTAAAAACAGCAAAATTATAAAATTTAAATCCTCAATATCAATTTCTTTGAAGGTTTTCGTCCATTAAATAAAACATTATCTAGCTATAGAATATAAAAACCTATCAATAAGCATTTTACAAAGCAGTATATTTTTCAAAAACACATTCGGCCACTCGCAGGCCATCAATTGCCGAAGAAACAATTCCACCGGCATAACCAGCTCCTTCGCCACAAGGGAAAATGCCTTGCACTAATGACTCACAAGATTCATTACGCAATATCCGCACTGGGCTACTGCTACGGCTTTCGATACCAGTAAGTAAGGCATCAGACATAGCAAAGCCTTTAATTTTCTTATCAAAAGCAATAATGCCTTTTTTCAGGCTGTCGCTTACGCCCTGAGGTAAACAGTCTTTTAAATCCACAAAAAATGTTCCCGGTTCATAACTGGGTTTTACAGCCCCAAAGCTTTTGCTGATGCGATCGTTTAGAAAATCACCTACTTTTTGCACAGGCGCTTTGTATCCACCACGGGCAAGGCTATAGGCTTTCTTTTCCCATTTACGCTGAAACTCGACACCAGCCAATGGATGCTTGCTGCCAAAATCACGCGGGCCGACATTTACGAGAAGTGCAGAATTCGAATTCTCTGCATCGCGGGCATAATAACTCATCCCATTGGTAACCACCTGATGTTTTTCTGACGCTGCTGCTACAACATGACCACCGGGGCACATACAAAAAGTATATACACTTTTGCCTTTAGGCAGATGAGCGGCCATTTTATAGGGCGCTGCCCCTAATAAAAAATGATCATAATACTTATCGTATTGAGCTTTATCGATGAATTCACGTGGATGCTCAATGCGTAAACCTATTGAAAAAACTTTTTGTTGGATGGGCAGGCCTTTGCGATGAAAAAGCTCAAAAGTATCTCGTGCAGAATGACCAATGGCTGCTATTAATACATCGCATGGGATTTCTTCATTGGCATTCAGGAAAACAGAAATCAGTCGGTTTTCCTGAATCCGGAGATCCGTTAAGGTCGTGGCAAAACGAAATTCTCCACCAAGTTCAATAATTTTTTTTCGGAGGTTTTTAACCACCATCCGCAATTTATCTGTTCCGATATGAGGTTTTGCATCGTATAAAATCTCAAGAGGGGCACCGGCTTTTACCAATTCTTCAAAAAGAAATCCGGCCCTGGGATCATTAATCAGAGTATAGAGTTTTCCATCGCTGAAGGTTCCGGCACCACCTTCTCCAAACTGTATATTTGATGAAGTATTTAATAATCCATTTTTAAAAAAGGCTTCCACATCTTTCACCCGAGTATCAACATCATTGCCCTGCTCAACCACTAATGGTGCAAGCCCAGATTTAGCAAGATATAGAGCAGCAAACAAACCCGCCGGGCCAGCGCCCACGATGACAGGTCTTTTCTCGGGATTTTTATCAGCTTTTGGTATTTTATAAGCAAAAACTTCAGCCAACCGCACCCTATGTCTCTTCATGATGCGGCCAAAATTAGAATCATTTTCGGCACGCGTTTTCCACATTTTCAATGTCTCTTCATCATTAGACACTTCAATATCAACAGTATATACAAATTGTATCCATTTTTTATTTCTGGAATCTATGGCCTTTTTGATGACCTTCCACGACTTAATAAAATCAGGATCACATCTAAAAGTTGTCGCTATCAACTCTTTCAATTTTCCTTCACCCTGAGTGAAGACGATACCAAGTTCTTCTATTCTTATCATTTTATCGACTATTTATGCACGCAATGTCGTTTAATCACATTATATGCATCAGAAACACCGAGCTCCCCACTTTTGCTCAAATCGGCACAACCTTTTTCATTTTGCCCCATAAAAATTCGTGCCAGTCCTCGATTAAAATAGGCATCCCCAAAACGATTCTCAATACCAATAGCTGTTGTATAATTATCGATAGCTGCTTCATAATCACTCTTTCTTGCCATGATGTTTCCTTTATTATAATATGCCGGAGCAAAATCGGGCAAGAGACGAATAACCTGATTATAGTCATTAAGAATATGTGCATAGTCCATTTCCTTACGTTCGTCATCTTTTTTTGCGAAAGGCGTTCCAATCGAGACACGATCCTGACGTTCCTGTTCAATAATAAACTCCTGGAGTTCATAACGAATATTGGCTCTGTTAAACCATGCAAAAGCAAATGAAGAATCACGGTAAATAGCCGTATCATAAGCATTTAAAGCCGTATTATAATTTTGGATGATGCCGTTAAGAATCCCTTCAAAGAAGGCCGCTTCGGCAGTATTTGCCGTATTCTCGGGCAAATCAGAAAAACGATTAATTCCATTAATCACCTGATCAACAGAATAGTGCATATCTTCATTTGTAATACCAAAACTTCTTTTCAGGGCATTCGTTTTATTGAAATCCACAAAGCTCTCATTCCAGTATTCGTTTCGTTTGCGATTAATATAAGCAGAGTCGTTAAGATAATAGGTTATTTTATAGTTGGGTTTTAGGTCGATATAAATACGCTGATACTGAATGCGACCATCGACAAGATTTGCATTTTGAAAATCCGATTCAAATTCAATAATACGCCTTAAGTGGGCAGAATCGGCCACAGCGAGATAAGCACTATCAGGATTACTTCCTTGGGCCTCCATAATTTTCATGGCTTTCAGGTAATCTTCATTTGCGCCCAAGCGATCATTCATTTGCGCTTTGCAAGAAGAACGGTTCATCAGTGCATTAGCAAAATCGGGAAATAAATCAATGGCTTTTGTGAAATCGGCAGCGGCTTCATAATATCGTTTTTCTTCAAAAAGCACACAGCCCCGATTGTAAAGGGCATAAATATTATCGGGATTAATGCGCAACACGCTGGCATAATCAGAAAGAGCCTGATTAAAACGCTCCATATTTGAGTACAAAATCGCCCGATTATAATAGGTCAAAGCATTATACGGATCCAGTTTCAGAACAGTGCCATAATCATTTAGGGCAGCAAGAGTATCCGTTTTTTTCAATGATGCCAGTGCCCGATTAAAATAAACAATAGGATCATCCTTATCGATTCTCAAGGCATAATTATAGTCTTCAATGGCCTGATCGTAATCTTCCATTTCGTAACGGATCATCCCTCTTCTTAAAAACGCATCGAAGAAAAAATGATTGAGCTTAATCGCTTGACTGCAATCCAATATGGCGTTCTCATAATCTTTAATAATGCCTTTAATGACACAGCGATTCATATAAGCGGTATAATTATCAGGCTCCAATTGTAAAGCGAGATTATAATCTTTAAGAGCCCCCTCATAATCATGCAGTTGCATTTTTGTTACACCACGGTTGATATAGATATCTGCATTAATTGGATCGATTTCCACCGCTTGATTATAGTTAAACAAGGCATTTTTATAATCTCCCATTCGATTGTAGGCAATTGCACGATAATGAAATGCATGAACATATAAAGGATGAATAGCCAGCGACTTGCCAAAATCCTCTGCAGCACCCGGATAATCCCCCAGATTGTATTTGGCAATACCACGAAAAAGATAGGCTTCATGCAGACCTGGTTTCACACGAATTGCTGTATTCAGGAAACTGATGGCATCGGTATATTTCCCTTCAAAAAGGGAATGACGGCCAACAGCAAGAAAATACTCATAATTCACCTGTGCCATTATAAATTGTGACATCAGCAAGAAAACAGTAATGACAATACTTTTCCGAAAGTGTTTTTTCATAAAAACAAGATTGTTCAGGAGCTTTATTTTAATTGGCGCGAAAAAACGTTTATCGCCTCTTCATAGACATATAAATGCATAAAACGTTTAAATGTTGTGTATTCCTGCAAAAATAATAAAAGCAGGAAGCTAAGCTCAGCGAATCCTTGCCAAAGAGGGATTTCATTACCTTTGCGGCAAATTCATAGCATATGCTGATCAAAAAAGCCTTGTTTTCTGTTCTTGGCGTTAAAAACTACCTAAAACTTGTTAGCTCCGGTTTTTTTATTGCACTAAACAACAATATGTTGCGCAATAAGCCCGAATTTGATTTCCATTATTTCGTGCAAAAACTCGTCAAAAAAGGCGATACCGTTCTTGATATTGGTGCCAATGTTGGCTATTATTCAAAGCTTTTTGCAAAATATACGGGGAAAGAAGGAAAAGTGATTAGTGTGGAACCGATCAAACTTTTCCGCATCATCCTAGAAAGAAACACACGGAATTATACTAATGTGGAAATTTTACCCTATGCATTGGGCGAGGACGAAGGCAAAAAAATACGCATGGGAATCCCAGGAGGAAGCCCACATTTTCGTCATGGTTTAACACAGGTAATTGATGATAAAACATCAGTTCAATACGAATTTGAAGCAGAAATGCGCCATCCGGCAACGCTTTTCCAATCCTTTAAAAAATGCGATTATATAAAATGTGATATTGAAGGCTACGAAACCCATGTAATGCCTTTGATGCGTGAATTTATCGAAAAACATCAACCTCTGATCCAGATAGAAACCACCGGAGAGAAACGCCACGAAATTGTTGCTCTAATGAAACAGATGCATATGAATGGATATTCTTTAAAAGGTGAAAAACTCTTCCCTTTGGGAGAGAATATTGATGCTGCTTTTGGTGATCTGCTGTTTGTTCCGGCAAGCCGTGTAAAAGATGTTGAACAGTACTTCGTAGGATAAACTTTGATGGCACGAATTGCATAAAAAAGGCCACCGAATTAACGGCAGCCTTTCAATTAATTGCGAATTTATTTGTTTCTAAAAACAAGATTATCCCCTTCCATATCGATCAGAATATCAGTATCTGATTGTACGCTTCCCGAAAGTATCATTTTCGACAGCTCGTTCAGTACTTTTCTCTGAATAAACCTTTTTACAGGCCTGGCACCAAATTGAGGATCAAAACCATTTGATGCGATCCATTCTATTGCTTTTTCACTCGCGCTAATGCGGATATTGTTTTTCATCAACATATCTTCAAGTAAAACCAATTGCAAGCGCACCACTCCGGCGATTTCATCCCTACTAAGAGGCTTAAACATAATCACCTCATCAATACGGTTTAAAAATTCCGGTCTAATGGTCTGCCTCAACAGGCCAAAAAGTGCTTCTTTGGTTTGCTCGAAATTTTCCTCTGTTGCCTCATTGGCTCCACCCAATTTTTCCTGAATTAACTGAGAGCCAATATTTGAAGTCATAATGATGATGGTGTTTTTAAAATCTACATTACGGCCTTTATTATCGGTCAGCCTTCCATCATCAAGCACCTGCAGCAAAATATTAAACACATCGGGATGCGCTTTTTCTATTTCATCGAGCAGCACCACGGAATAAGGTTTTCTACGCACAGCCTCAGTTAATTGGCCACTTTCATCATAGCCCACATATCCCGGAGGCGCCCCAATCAAACGCGAAACAGAATGCCGTTCCTGATATTCGGACATATCGATTCGCACCATTGAATTTTCATCGTTAAATAAAAACTCTGCCAGGGCTTTTGCCAATTCAGTTTTACCAACACCTGTTGTTCCGAGAAAAATAAACGAACCAATCGGTCTTTTGGCATCCTGAAGTCCGGCTCGACTACGGCGAATCGCATCCGATAAGGCTTCAATAGCTTCTTCCTGACCAATTACACGCTTATGCAATTCATTTTCCAGATGCAGCAGTTTTTCCCTTTCGCTTTGCATCATACGACTCACAGGAACCCCTGTCCATCTCGAAACAATATCGGCAATTTCTTCTGCGCCAACTTCCTCATTAATCATTGGGTGATCGCCCTGCATTTCGATCAGGCGTGAACGGTTTTTCTCCAAATCAGCCTCTGCCTGCTTAATTTTCCCATAGCGATACTCGGCAACCAGACCATAATTTCCTTCCCTTTCAGCGCGATCGGCTTCCTGCTTAAATTCCTCAATGGCTTTTTTGGCTTGCTGAATTGCTTCAACGACTTCTTTTTCGGCCTGCCATTTTGCTTTAAGCTGGTTTCTTTCCTCATTCAGATTGGCAATTTCTTCCTTCAATAAGCTCAGTTTGCGAGCGTCTTTCTCCCTTTTAATTGCTTCCCGTTCAATTTCCAACTGTCTGATTTTGCGCTCAATAATTTCGAGAGGCTCGGGAAGGCTATTAATTTCCAAACGTAGTTTTGATGCTGCTTCATCAATAAGGTCGATGGCTTTATCGGGCAAAAAACGATCGGTAATATAGCGCTGCGACAATTCCACAGCCTGTATAATTGCCTCATCTTTAATCCGCACATGATGATGCGTTTCATAGCGCTCTTTCAGTCCACGCAGGATGGAAATGGCCGATAATGTATCCGGCTCATCCACCATAACAATCTGGAAACGCCTTTCAAGGGCTTTATCTTTTTCAAAATATTTTTGATATTCCTTTAAAGTAGTGGCTCCTATTGCGCGGAGTTCACCGCGTGCCAATGCAGGTTTTAGGATATTGGCTGCATCCATGGCACCATCGCTTTTTCCGGCACCAACAAGGGTATGAATTTCATCGATAAACAAAACCACTTCCCCATCGCTATCAACAACCTCTTTAACAACACTTTTCAAACGCTCTTCGAATTCCCCTTTAAATTTTGCGCCAGCGATCAACAGCCCCATATCCAAAGAGTAAATCTGCTTGCTTTTCAGGTTTTCCGGAACATCGCCATTAATAATACGATGCGCCAAACCTTCGGCAATAGCCGTTTTACCCACACCGGGCTCGCCAATCAGAATTGGATTGTTTTTGGTTCGCCTTGAAAGGATTTGCAGAATCCTCCTTATTTCCTCATCGCGACCAATAACCGGATCGAGTTTTCCACTTGCCGCCAATTGATTCAGGTTTTTTGCATAACGGTTCAATGCATTAAAGGTATCATCAGCATTTTGGCTATCCACATGTTGACCGTTTCTGATTTGACCAATGGCCTCTATCAAGGATTTCTTGCTCAAACCTGCATCTTTCAGGATAGCGGAAGCCTTTCCACCATCCAACAATAGAGCGAGCAAAAGATGTTCAACAGACACAAATTCATCTTTCATTTGCTGCATCTGGCGCTGTGCCGATTGCAATACTTTTGATGAAGCATCGGATAAAAACACCTGTCCTCCTTCAACTTTTCCAAGCGATTGTATGTCATGATCGAGAACATTATTGACCATGGAGGGATCTGCCCCCGTTTTTTTCATTAAAAAGGGAATCAGGTTTTCGTCAACGCTCATAAGCCCTTTAAGCAAATGTAATGGCTCAATAGCCTGATGTCCGTAGTTGGAAGCAAGCTCCTGTGCTTTTTGGACTGCTTCCTGCGATTTTATTGTAAACTGATTAAAATTCATATATTTTTCCTTTCTTTAATATTCATATTCAGAGAACAATATCTCATAAACCCAAAGTATAATTCAAGCCTATTTAGTTTCTGTCCATACAGTACGGAGTTTGTTCTATAAAGTTTAAATTCAAGGCGTGTGAAAAATCTAAACCGGATAATACTCAGGTATTTGAGGATTTAGATTTTGAGCAACAACGCAGAAGTTGGACTTTATAGACGAACTCTATTTAAAATATTGCCCTAATTTTTCCAAGCTGTTTTATCAAAAGAAAGGCCAAAAATAAAATGCATCAAAACGGCATAAAAAGCTAATGAAAATAAAAGAAATAAGACAATTTGTCAGTAATATTTCGAATAATTTTTCGTTTTCATGACAATATTACAGTGGTTACGGCTAAATAAAAGTTAAAATACAATGATAGCAAGGCCGCATAGTATGGGTCTAGAGATCAGCATCCAGCCATTGCTGTTTCCTGAATTACTCCCGCTTATTAAGTCGATTGTTTGATTCATAATACCGAAAGCATTCTTTGTATTGAAACCAAACATAAGGAAGAAAACCGGATATTAGGGACAAGCACTAATTGGAATAAAAAAATACATTACAATAAATATAGAAAAAAGGCAGCTTCACACAAACATGAACTATAGATTAATATTTAAGTCTGAAAGCCTTAGCCGGCCAGATATATAGAAAAGTATGCATATGTCATTTTGAGTATAATGATTTATTTATGAATAGCCCTTATTCATTTAATTTCAGCGTGTAAGATGTATATTTAATTGTTTTTTGTATGATATTATGCAAATTTTTAGCGTATACTATTAAATTAATTATTAGCTTTGGTGCTAGGTCGGCCTCTCGACTCCGCTCGAGGACCTTAGATTGAGGTTGAACACTTAAAATTAAGGTCCCTGAGCGGTTTAGATTGAGGTTGAACACTTAAAATTAAGGTCCCTGAGCGGTTTAGATTGAGGTTGAATACTTAAAATTAAGGCCCCTGAGCGGTTTAGATTGAGGTTGAATACTTAAAATTAAGGCCCCTGAGCGGTTTAGATTTAGGTTGAATACTTAAAATTAAGGTCCCTGAGCGGTTTAGATTTAGGTTGATTACTTAAAATTAAGGTCCCTGAGCGGTTTAGATTTACGTTGAATACTTAAAATTAAGGTCCCTGAGCGGTTTAGATTTACGTTGAATACTTAAAATTAAGGTCCCTGAGCGGAGTCGAAGGGCCGATTTTATTAAGAAACACCCAAAATGCTAAAACAAATTTTCAGATTAACAACAAACAAAAACAGAATCATGGATAAAAGCACACTCAAAACTGCTAAACGACAAAAAGCAAAAGCTTTTCTTCTGCTTTTGGGCATTATGATGGTATTGCATTTTTCTGTGCAAGCCCAACTCCCCATTGTGAAAACCAATTTCAACTGGCAAAAATGTACAAAAAATTGGTACTACGGGGGGCTTATAGCTGATAACAATGGATACTATCTAATTTCTGCAATAAATAAACCAGATACTTTGTCACATAATTACCATGGAGGGTCAGACATACTATTATTACATACAGATTCACTTGGAAATATTTTATGGAAAAAATGCTTTGGCGGTTCTGAGCATGATTGGGCATGGAGCATGATCCCCTCATCAGACGGGCATATGTTCCTCATAGGCTTTACACAATCCGATGACGGGGACATACAAAGTCGGCAATGGGATGGAACGCTTTTTTGGGTAATTAAGACTGATTATAATGGGGATATCATTTGGGAAAAAACTTTCGGTGTGGAACCCGAAACAGGTTTAGACCTTAGAAGTGCGCTGGCTTTACCAGATGGAGGTATTGTTGTTTCATCGGTTATACAAGGAAAAAGCGGGGACGTTAGCCAGTATTTTGGCGGCATAGACATTTGGACGGTTAGGCTGAGCCCACAAGGCGAAATGCTCTGGGAAAAAACTTTCGGTAACGATGGCCAATGGGATAACCTGCTCCGCATGATTGAAACCGATGATGGGAATATACTTTGTGCCGCAGCGGCCAGCAAAGGGGGCGGAATGGTGGACTGCACATTGCCCACACCCGAATTTTATAATGTCTGGCTTTATGAAATAGACCTGGACGGAAACATACTCTGGCAGCGGTGCTATGGCGGAAGCAACAATGATCTCCCTCAAACAGTTGTTCAGTGCGGGGGTAAAATAATAGTAGGTGTTGGATCTAGCTCATGGGATGGAGATATTCCTAACCAGCATGGCCTCGATGATATTTGGTTATTTGAAGTTAATGACAATGGATCTATCGAATGGTCAAACTGCCTTGGAGGATCCAGTGGTGATTATCCCCAGGAAATATTCCCTCTTGCTGATGGGGGATATATGGTAGAAGGATATACCTATTCAACTGACGGGGACGTATCTTATGAGAGAGAAAGGGGGAAAAGAAAGCTCTGGTTCGTAAAAGTTAACGAAGAAGGGATAGGGCAATGGCAGCGGGTCTTCCGTTCCCGTAGTAAAAGTTTTGACATTATGCACCCATCCTTCATTTTACAAAAAGACGACAATACCTATGTGGTAGCTCAGGAGATTACTCAGGGGGGGCCAGATATTTGTTGCCCGGGCGCCACACCCTCTAATACAACCCCTTACATTTGGATGTTTGAAGTAGAATTCACAGATCAATTTGTCTCTGTAAATGAACTGCACGGCCAGAGCCTTAATGTAAGCCCCAACCCTGCCAAAGACTTAATGATGTTTGAGCTGCCTGCTATTGGTGAGCTGTGCATCTATTCGGCTTCGGGGCGTTTGCTGCACAAAGCGCAATGCCTGGCCGGGGATTATCACTACAATTGCGCACACTTTAGCCCGGGAGTTTATTTCTACACTTTTATGACGGATGAGGCTTTGCTGCATGGGAAGGTGGTGGTGGAATAATTTCTGTCCATAATGCCCGATCTCAGCGTTATTCTTGCCCTGAAATCAAGTCGTTTACTAAGGTAAACTCCCTGTTTTCAGTCCTGCGAATGCCTCGACCTCGTACATTCTGAACCAGAAATTTTAATTACAGATATGAAATTATTAATGTTGGCCTCTCGGCTCCGCTCGACTGCCTTGGATTGAGTATTTATATTCAGTGCAAGTCGCTCAGGGAACGCGCTCTGGGAACACGCTCGAGGACCTTAGATTTAGGTTGAATACTTAAAATTAAGGCCCCTGAGCGGCCTGTGGTGAGCGTAGCCGAACCAAGTCGAAGGGCCGATTTTATTAAGAAACACCCAAAATGCTAAAACAAATTTTCAGATTAACAACAAACAAAAACAGAATCATGGATAAAAGCACACTCAAAAATGCTAAACGACAAAAAGCAAAAGCTTTTCTTCTGCTTTTGGGCATTATGATGGTATTGCATTTTTCTGTGCAAGCCCAGCCCGCTATTGTAGAAACCAATTTCAACTGGCAAAACTGCTTTGAAATAAATTATTTCCATGGCGGCTTTGTCTCGGCAAACAATGGCTTTTATTTGATTTCACGCACTGATGGCTTTGACTCTTTGACCAACAATTACCATGGCGGCTCAGACATATTATTGGTACATACAGATTCACTTGGAAATATTTTATGGAAAAAATGCTATGGTGGGTCTGAAATGGATTATGGCCGGACGCTTATATCTTCTGTGGATGGACATATTTTTTTGATAGGCCGTACTTCATCCGATGATGGGGACGTTCAAAGCCGCCAATGGGACGGGAGCCTGGCCTGGGTTGTAAAAATTGATCACCAGGGGGACATCATCTGGGAAAAAACTTTTGGCGTTGAAAAAGGGACTGGTTTTGTTATACGAAGCTTTCTGGCTTTACCGGATGGGGGGATTGCGGTTTCTTCGGTAATCCAAGGTAAAAGCGGGGATGTCAGCCAGTATTTTGGAGGCATTGATGTTTGGACCGTTAGGCTTGGAAACCAAGGTGAGATGCTTTGGGAAAAAACTTACGGAAGCAAAGGGCAATGGGACAATTTGCTCAGTATGCTTTATACTGACGAGGGTACCATCATGTGTGCCGGCTGTGCCAGTTTAGGCGAAGGAATGGTAGATTGCACGTTGCCTACCTCACAGGTAGGCAATGCATGGCTTTATGAAATAGACCTGATGGGCAACATCCTATGGCAGCATTGTTACGGGGGGGGGAGTCATGATTTGCCAAACGATATTATCCAATCCAATAATGGTTTTACCGTTGCTACAAACAGCGAGTCCTGGGATGGGGATATTGTTAACCAACATGGTGGCATAGATATTTGGCTTTTTGAAACAGATTATAATGGCAATATACTTTGGAGCAATTGCCTCGGAGGATCTTTAACTGAATATCCCCGTTATATTTTCCTTTTATCCGATGGTGGGTATATGGTGGTTGGATATACTGATTCCGTTGACGGAGACTTAGCTTCAACCCAAACATATTATCATAGAAATTTATGGTTCATAAAAATCAACAGTCAGGGCATTGCTCAATGGCAAAGGACGGTATCATCACTAGAAGATCTGGACAATTGGTATTCCCCTTTTGTTATACAAAAAGACGACAATACCTATGTAGTGGCTCAGGGAATAGAGGCCCGCGGCCCGGATATAATTTGCAACGGAAACCCCTCAGATGACAATCCATATGTGTGGATGTTTGAAATAGAATTCACAGATCAATTTGTTTCTGTAAATGAACTGCACGGCCAGAGCCTTAATGTAAGCCCCAACCCTGCCAACAACTTAATGATGTTTGAGCTGCCTGCTATTGGGGAGCTGTGCATTTATTCGGTTTCGGGGCATTTGCTGCACAAAGCACACTGCCTGGCCGGAGATTATCATTACAATTGTGGCCATTTAATCTCCGGGGTGTATTTCTACACTTTTATGACGGATGAGGCTTTGCTGCACGGGAAGGTGGTGGTGGAATAACGGGGCTTCGGCTCCGCTCAGCCACCTTTAAATTGAGTATTTTTATTCAGTGCAAGCTGCTCGAGGACCTTGGATTGAGGTTGAATACTTAAAATTAAGGTTCTTGAACGGCCTGTGGTGAGCGTAGCCGAACCAAGTCGAAGGGCCGCTTTATAAGACAAAAAACAAAGGAAATTAACGATAACCCAAACTACAAACAAATGATAGAAATGCGACACAATTGGGAACTTGCAGGTATTGAAGAATTCCAATTAGATAGCCTGAGGATCGATACCCTGGCCAATATTGCCGATACAGCACGTGGAATGGCCGGAGCCATGGCACGTGGCCTATTGGAGTACGCCTATGGCTATCATTTTGTAAACTGCACCGAATGTGGAAACCAGAACAAAGACAGTGAATTAGGCGGTTGGAAACTATCTGAGAATAAACCTGCAAAAGTCCAGCTTGAAGTCAGTCCCAACCCGGCCAATACTTGGATCAGGTTCAAGTATGAACTCCCTGAAAACAGTACGGCGGTTATCCGCATTTCCAATACAAATGGCCAAACCATTGCAGAATTGCCCCTGCAATCCGGCATGAAGGAATATGTTTGGGATGTACGCAATATTCCATCCGGAACTTATTACTACCATATGAGTACCAATAATCAAATTGCTTCGGGCACTTTTATTATTAATCATTAATTTTGAAAAAACTATATAAGCACAGGGCATATTGCCCTGTGCTTATTTAAATCTTCTTTATGAAAACATACAGGTACTTTTTTATTGGATTTATTTTCTTTATGGTTATTGCAAATACAAAAGCCCAACTCCCCATAGTAGAGACCAATTTCAACTGGCAGAATTGCTTCAAGGTTTCATATTTTAACGGAGGCTTTGTTTCCGCTAACGATGGTTACTATGTAATATCCGGCACTGATGGTACGGACTCTTTATTATTAAACAATTTTCATGGTGGGGCTGCTGATATCCTTTTGACCCATACAGATTCGCTTGGAAATATAGAATGGAAGAAATGTTATGGCGGCTCAGAATTAGACTGGGCATGGAGTCTAATTGAATCATCTGATGGTCATATCTTTTTAATTGGCTTTACAGACTCAGGTGATGGAGATATCAGTAGCCGCATATGGGAAGGCGACCTGGTATGGGTTGTCAAAACAAATTATGATGGGGACATATTATGGGAAAAAACTTTTGGCGTAGAAGATGGAACAGGATTTGACATCCGGAGTGTGTTGGCTTTACCGGATGGAGGAATTGCAGTGGCCACCAAAATACAGGGAAAAACCGGAGATGTTAGCCAGTACTTTGATTATAATGATATCTGGATAGTACGCCTGAATGCGCAGGGAGAGATGCTATGGGAAAAAACATTTGGCAATGAAGGCATGTGGGACAATCTGCAACGGATGATCCTGACTGATGATGGTAATATACTATGTGCCGGGGCAGCCAGCAAAGGAGGCGGTATGGTGAACTGCACATTACCCACTCCTGAATCTTATAATGTCTGGCTTTTTGAAATAGATTTCGACGGGAACATACTCTGGCAGCAGTGCTATGGGGGAAGCAACAATGATCTCCCAAGAACCATTGTGGAACTTGAAGGTAATTTTACTGTAGGCGTTTTTTCTGAATCCTGGGATGGGGATGTAGTTAACCAACATGGAGGAGGTGATATGTGGTTATTTGAGATTGATAACAATGGCACAATCGAGTGGTCAAACTGCCTCGGAGGCTCTGAGGGTGATTCTCCTAAGGAAATATTTCCTTTATCCGATGGGGGATATATAGTGCAAGGTTATTCATATTCAACTGACGGAGATGTATTTTATGAAAGAGAGAGGGGGCGAAATAAGCTCTGGTTCGTAAAAGTTAACAAAGAAGGGATTGGGCAATATCAACGTGTCATATACACTTCCAATGAATCAATGGAATTTATGCATCACCCTTTTATTATAAGAAAAGATGAGAATAGGTTTGTTATTGCTCAGGAGATAGAGGCTGGAGGACCGGATATAATTTGCAATGGAAACCCATCAGATCTCAATGAATATATTTGGATGTTTGAAATAGAATTCACAGATCAATTTGTCTCTGTAAATGAACTGCACGGCCAGAGCCTTAATGTAAGCCCCAACCCTGCCAACAACCTAATGATGTTTGAGCTGCCTGCCATTGGTGAGCTGTACATTTATTCGGTTTCGGGGCGTTTGTTGCACAAAGCACACTGCCTGGCCGGGGATTATCATTACAATTGCGGCCATTTAAGCCCGGGGGTGTATTTCTACACTTTTATGACGGATGAGGCTTTGCTGCATGGGAAGGTGGTGGTGGAATAATTTCTGTCCATAATGCCCGATCTCAGCGTTATTCTTGCCCTGAAATCAAGTCGTTTACTAAGGTAAACTCCCTGTTTTCAGTCCTGCGAATGCCTCGACCTCGTACATTCTGAACCAGAAATTTTAATTACAGATATGAAATTATTAATGTTGGCCTCTCGGCTCCGCTCAGCCACCTTTAAATTGAGTATTTATATTCAGTGCAAGTCGCTCAGGGAACGCGCTCTGGGAACACGCTCGAGGACCTTAGATTTAGGTTGAATACTTAAAATTAAGGTCCCTGAGCGGCCTGTGGTGAGCGTAGCCGAACCAAGTCGAAGGGCCGATTTTATTAAGAAACACTCTAAGTACCAAAACACATCCTTAAACAAAAGGCAAAAGGCTAAACCATTGTGCAATGAATTAATATTTTTTCCGTTTAGCATAATTGCTACCTTTGTCACAAAAATATTTTCAGGCCACGATGCACACATTTAAAACAATATTTCGCTCCAGTCTCGTAAGTATCTTTCTCCTTCTCGGGGTTTTTTCTATTACAGGCAAGGCTCAGATAATTAAAGCAGTTTTTCCCGCCGATTCTGTTTGTACAGCCGACACACTCGGCCTTCGGCTTATGCTTACCGATGCAAATTTTGCATCAATCGATTTTACGATCAGTTTCGACGAAAATATGCTCTCGTTTGATTCGATGAGCTACCAAAACCCCTATTTCTTCAACGACAGCATTCAAGTTGAAGCGAATGGAAATCAAATCAATATTCATTGGGAAACCGATGAGGTACTTATGTTTGGCAAAGGGCTGCTATTAAAACTGCAGTTTAAAGGCCTTAAAGAAGGATTAACCACTGTTAATTGGGTTTCCGGAAGTTTTAAAGATGCAGATGGTGTTGAATTGCCGGCTGATTTTTCGGGTGGCAATATCAAAATTCATCCATCAGGCATTATTTATAGCTTGCTTCAAATCAATACCGGTTGCCTCAAAGACGACAAAGGACAGGTTGCCATCAATGTTACTGATGGTGTTGAGCCATTTTCCTATCTTTGGTTTACCGCGCCAAAACAAACAACGCAGGTCGGTTACGGCCTCAAGGCAGGAGAGATAAAACTACGTATTACAGATGGCAATGGATGCCCTTACGACTCTACATTTTTTGTCCGCATTATTCCCGCTCCGGAAATCAGTTTTGAAGTTGATCCCGATACAGGATATATTCATAAACCCATTATTACTTTCACGAATACATCGATGGAGGGCGAAGGCTGGTTATGGGATTTTGGCGATTCAACTGCCAATGCTACCAGTTTTAACGCAACGCATACCTATTTGAAAGTGAATACTTTCCCGGTAACACTTACTGCGAATAATGAAGATGGTTGTGATACCAGTGTAGTTATTGATGTCGCCATTAAAGAGGTTGATTTGTTGATCCCAAATGTTTTTACACCCAATGGCGATGGCATTAACGATTATTTTGAGATCGTTGAAAACAACAACCATGAAGCAAAACTTGAAGATATGTATGTCAGTTCTGAGCTGATTGTTTTTAACCGCTACGGAAAAAAAGTGTTTGAAAGCAATAATTACCTCAACGACTGGGATGGTAATGGCCTAAGCGATGGCGTATATTATTATGTGCTTAACTGTCAGGGAATTATTCAGCAGGAGTCTTTTAAGGGAGTTGTGCATATTGTTGGCGCTTCAAATTAATTTGTGCTTATCTTGTTTAATTTCATTAATCACCAAGTAATTAATAACAAAGGTATTACACATAAGCTGCCCTTTCAGGGCACAAAGGTTTTTATGCATTTAACACAAAGCGTTGCTCTGTGTTAAATTATTTTGGGCTTTCAGCCCGTCTCTTGGCCAAAAAGCCTGTAATAAAACTAGTATTGTTCGGCCCCTTTATTGAATTTAACACATTGGTCAGAGAGAATTTGATAAAACCAATCTCTTTTGACGGTACCCTGAATTTGACAGAGCATAAGGAATTTAAATTATTTGGGACTTTCAACGCGCCATTTAAAGAGCAATGAAATTGGAAGTATTTCTTGGAGTGTTTAGATTTGGATGCGTGTCGCGAATAAAAGAAAAAATTACCCAAAACAGTAGGTTTCTATTATTATTTCGGGGTCACGGATTGCAAATCCGCGCCAACATGAAATTCGCGCCAACATGAAATTGCTCCAACAACAAATTCGTGCCAACAATTTGAGGATAAAAATCTATTATTGCATTAGTGATCATTAAACAATCGTAAGACCTATTCTTCGATCAATTTTTTCGCTTTCTCAGCAATCCAATAGGCATTCATTTTGTATTTCTCCATCAACTCATTAGGTTTTCCTGATTCTCCAAAGCTATCTTTCATCCCCACAAAAGCCATTTTTACAGGATAATGCTCTGCAAGAACTTCAGCTACAGCACTTCCTAATCCACCGGCAATTTGATGTTCTTCTGCCGTCAATACCTTGCCACTTATTTTTGCTTCCGCAATGATGGTTTCTTTATCTATTGGCTTTATGGTGTGCACATTAATCACAGATGCGGAAACTCCTTCCTTTTCCAAGGCATAAGCAGCCTGAAGTGCTTCCCACACCATATGCCCGCTTGCCACAATAGTCACATCAGAGCCTTCCTTCATTTTCTGTGCTTTTCCTATCTTAAAAGACTGGTTTTCAGATGTAAAATCAGGCACAGCTTCTCGCCCAAAACGGATATATACCGGGCCATCGAATTCATTAATGGCAGCCATAACCGCCAGTCGGGTTTGCGTCGCATCACAAGGCGACAAAACAGTCATATTTGGAAGCACACGCATCACAGCAATATCCTCCAAAGCCTGATGTGTTGCTCCATCCGGGCCAACCGAAATGCCTGCATGTGCACCACCAATAATTAGATGCACATTATTATAGCAAACCGACACCCGAATTTGATCCAGTGTGCGCATTGCTGCAAACACACCATAAGTGCTAAAAACGGGAACCTTGCCACTCAAGGCTATTCCTGCGCCAACACCAATAGCATTCTGCTCCGCAATACCCAAGGAAATAAAACGCTCAGGAAATGCGTCTGCAAAAATATTCATGGAAACACTGGATGTTATATCCACACCCAAACCTACAACATTCGGATTGATGAGAGCTGCATCGTGGACGCCTTGGCCAAAGCCAATACGTGTTGGGATATTTGCCTTAAGATTATATTTCATGATGCGTATTTAATTCCTCAATAAACTGTTCAGATTGCAAGCTGTCCGGAGCCTTTCCATGCCAGCGATAATCGTTTTCGATGGAAGAAATGCCTGCTCCCATTTTGGTGTGTGCAAGCAATACAATAGGTTTATCCTGCACATTTCCTGCCTCGGCAAAGGCGTTTTTTATTTGGGAAATATTGTTCCCATCACATTGAATTACATGCCAATTAAAGGCTTCCCATTTTGCCTGAAGTGGTTCCAGACCCATCACATCCTCTGTTTGTCCATCAATTTGCACACGATTACGATCAACAATGGCTACCAAATTATTGAGTTTATAATGTCCGGCACTCATGGCTGCTTCCCATACGGAACCTTCTTGCAACTCACCATCGCCCAGCACACAAAAAACCCTCCATTTTTTCTTATCCATTTTTGCCGCTAGAGCCATTCCAAGCGCCACAGACAATCCTTGGCCCAGGCTGCCCGCCGAGAGCTCGAGACCGGGCAATCCATGATCTCGTCCGGGATGACCCTGCAAACGGGAACCGAGCTTTCGCAATGTCAAAAGTTCTTCTCTCGGGAAATAGCCTGCATGAGCAAGAGCCGTATATAAAACCGGGGCAACATGACCGATAGAGAGAATCAAACGATCGCGATCAGGCCATAAAGGCTCTGTAGAATTATGACTTAATTCACTGAAATACAATACTGTGAAAATATCCGCAAGCCCAAGGCTCCCACCAATATGACCAGATCCGGCCGATTCGAGGGCACGCACAATATCAAGACGAATGTCTTTGGCTTTTTGTGCCAATTGTTTCTCGTTCATAGAACTGCTTTTAGGGATGAACAAAAGCCCATTATATGATTCGGGCTTGAAACAAATATATAAAAAACTACCGTTATGGTCGGTGCTTTGAATGCAATAATTGTTTTTGGGGGGGCACGGATTGCAAATCCGTGCCAGCGGTGGAGGGAAAAATAGGTTATAATTAATTTAAAAACGTTCTAAATAATGCCCGAAATAGTGCCAGTTTAAAAATTATTAAGATATTTGCGTATTCAAATACCTAATTAAATGCCTAAAGTCGTTCAACTATCTGAAGCTTCATCAATTGCAATACATGCCATGGTTCTTATTGCCAAAGCTGAGGGTCAGATAAATGTGAATAAAATTTCTGAACTGACCGGATCTTCGAGGAATCATTTGGCAAAAGTGATGCAAAGACTCGTTAAGGAAGGTTTTGTGAAAAGCACACGAGGACCATCAGGTGGTTTTAGCCTGAATGTGAACCCGAAATCTGTAAGCCTTTTAAATATCTACGAATGCATTGAAGGCCCAATAGAGGTTGGAGGATGCCCTTTGGATCGCCCCATTTGTCCTTTTGACAAATGCCTGATGGGCGGTATTGTGCATAAAACCACCAAGGAAATTAAAGACTATTTCAGCAAGAACACTTTGTTTGACTTACTTCAAAATTAATTAAAATTAACACCTTAATTCTTTGAATTAAATATAATTATAATCCTATTTACGCATTCAAATACCAAAATACATTATTAAACCTTTAAATTTATAGTATATGAGCATGTTTTGTTTTCAATGTCAGGAAGCCGCAAAAGGCACAGGATGTACATTAGCCGGAGTTTGTGGAAAACAAGCCGAAACCGCTAATCTTCAAGATGTTTTAATCTATACAAGCAAGGGAATTGCCATTTATTCCTCAACATTACGTATGGCAGGCAAGGCAGATGCTACAGCAGAAAAATATCTGCTCAACGCATTGTTTATGACCATTACCAATGCCAATTTTGACGATGAAGCTATAGCAAAAACAATTAGGGAAGGCTTAGCCATCAGGGAATCGCTAAAAGAAAAAGCAGCCGGCCTTGATGTTGCATTTGCCACCCATGATGCAGCCCTCTGGCATGCAAACACTATAGAAGAAATGCATAAAAAAGCGCCCGAGGCAAGTATTCTTAAAACAGAAAATGAAGACATTCGTTCGCTCAGGGAATTAATGATTTATGGTTTAAAAGGAATGGCAGCATATGCAGATCACGCCATGAACCTTGGCCATAAAAATGAAGCCATTTATGAATTTATCGATAAAGCCCTTATTGCAACCATCAATGACGAACTGAGTGGTGATGAGCTTACCGGACTTGTTTTGGAATGTGGAAAATTCGGCGTTGAAGCTATGGCTTTGCTGGATACAGCAAATACAAGCGCATACGGACATCCAGAAATCACTAAAGTGAATATTGGCGTTCGCAATAATCCCGCAATCCTTATCTCCGGCCACGACCTCAAAGACCTTGATGATCTTTTGAAGCAAACAGACGGCACCGGTGTTGATGTTTATACACATAGCGAAATGCTTCCAGGGCATTATTATCCTGCCTTCAAAAAATTCGAACATTTTGTAGGAAACTATGGCAACGCATGGTGGAAACAAAAGGAAGAATTTACTTCATTTAATGGCCCAATTCTGTTTACAACAAATTGCATCGTACCTCCAAAAGAAGATGCTGTTTATAAGGACAAAGTATATACTACAGGATCATCCGGTTACCCTGGATCAAAGCATATTGCTGACAGGAAAAATGGCGAGATGAAAGATTTCAGTGAAATTATTGAGCATGCGAAAAAATGTGCTGCTCCTACAGAAATCGAAAAAGGAGAAATTGTTGGTGGTTTTGCCCATAATCAGGTAATGGCACTGGCCGATAAAGTTGTTGATGCTGTAAAAGGCGGCGCAATTAAGAAATTTGTTGTGATGGCCGGTTGTGATGGCCGTATGAAGAGTAGGAATTATTATACAGAATTTGCCGAAGCCCTTCCAAAGGATGCTGTTATTTTAACTGCCGGTTGTGCCAAATACAGATACAATAAACTCGAACTGGGTGATATTGGCGAAATTCCAAGAGTACTTGATGCCGGACAATGCAACGACTCCTATTCTTTGGCAGTAATTGCAATGAAACTTCAGGAAGTGTTTGGTTTAGATAACATTAACGATCTACCAATTGTTTATAATATTGCTTGGTACGAACAAAAAGCAGTAATTGTACTTCTTGCATTACTTTCATTGGGCGTTAAAAACATCCATTTAGGACCAACATTACCAGCATTTTTAAGTCCAAATGTAGTTGATGTTCTTGTTAAGAATTTTGGCATTGCAGGCATCAGCACTGTTGAGGATGATATCGAAAGCATGATGAACTAAGAAGGCATCATAAACAATTCTGTTTCAAACAGGAAGCAGGGTAAAATTACCCGAAATTCCACCACGAAGCATAATAGAGCAAGAATTGTTCCATATTAAAAAAGCCGATCTAAACAGGATCGGCTTTTTTAATCTATATAAAGTTGGTTAATATCTCTTTGGCTTATTTCTTCAATTCATCAGCATGAAATGCCAAGGGCAGTAATGTTCCAATTCCGTTGATTCTTTGGATCACACCAGTTTCCCCGCGCAAAATCACACGGATTGGCGAAGCCTGTTTATTTTCATACTCTGCCATCACCTGGCGGCAGGAACCACATGGGCTCACGGGATGATCAATGGTAAATTCCCCTGCACGGGCAGTAATTGCCACACTTACAACATGCGCATTGGGATATTTTGATGAAGCATAGAATAAAGCGACCCTTTCGGCGCATAAACCTGAAGGATAAGCCACATTTTCCTGATTGCTTCCTTGTACTACTTTCCCATTATCGAGCAAAACAGCAGCACCAACATGATATTTTGAGTAGGGCGCATAGGCATTATCACAAATTTCACCGGCCTTTTGCAGTAATTCCCTATCTTGGTCAGTTAGTTCATCAATGTGATCAAACTCTTCAATATGTAGGTTTAATATTTTTTTCATATGTATTGAATTTTCATTATTTCACCGGATAAAACCGGAAAGCTAACTCTGACTAAGGATGGTTTTCATAAGAAGAAAACGCTCCTTCCCTATTATATCAACACTTTATACGCCCAAAAAGCATAAAAGTTACTGATCCATTTTTTTAAGCGGCTGCACAAAAAGCAGGAATGCATTAAAGAAAGCAAAAAAAGTAACCCCAGCCTGAGACTCAATTGTATCTTCATTAAACATGGAGAAAACAACAATTGCAAAGAACAGCAGATACAACATTGACCGAGCATTTGGGGAGGTGCTGAAGGGATATAAAAGACAAAAAAGAAACCATAAAAAGCCAATCAGCCCAAAGGCAACAAAAATAGAAATAAACTGATTATGAGACCTTAATCCTGTTTCTGATAGAGACGATTTCATCATTTTCAATTCTTCACGAAACACCTCCGGCACATCACCAGTTCCGCTACCAAACAAGAAATGTTTTTTAATGATGGAAACCGAAGCCTTCCAAAGTTCGAGGCGTTGAGCAAAACTACTGCCTTTTGCCAAACCTGCTTGTTTATAGTTCATATAACCAATAATTGCTTGACGAATCCTATTTTTTACAGGATTTGAATGCAAATAATGGACATTGGCCACGCCACTTTCGACCATTCTGATATCCTTTTCAGACAAGGCATAAACACCATCATAATCTTTACGCAATTCTTTGGAATTCAGATATCTGATCAGGGTTTGCCAGATACGCTGCTGATTATCATCATACCCCCAGAAATCGTATTTGCTTCTTTCGTTCCAGGCTTGCTTCATCTCTTTAAACGAAAGATAAAGCCCTGCATACCTGCCCTCTTCCACCTGATAATTAACAGTATCATGTTTATAGATATTCCCCCTTGAAGTATGAGTATCCAATTTAGAGAAATCTACTTTTTCAGGGATTGCCAGTTCATTGATGGTGCGCAGAACATAAAAAACCGAAAAGGAAAGAACAAACAAGAGTATAAAACCCAGCACCATTTTCCCGTAGACATTTTTCCATCGGACAAGTTTATATAATCCGAACAAAAATAAAATTGTAGCAAAAATTATAATCCCTGTCATCGACTCCAGAATAAACAAGAAAAAGGAAAACCAAAGAAAAAATGCGAAAAGCAATGCAGATAAATAAGTTTTCTTAAAAAAGGCAGAGCGATAAAGATAATAGACAACAAATGCGGCAAAGCAGACATTTAAAGCAAAACGAATATGACTAATAAAGAGGGAAATTTCCCTGGCATCGGGTATATCATGAAAAACAGATATATAAGTAGAGATCATGGTACTACTAAAAACGGCCAGCACATAAACAAACAACAATCCCCCAAATTCGCGACTTGTAAGTCGAGGCATTCCTGTAAAAATCAAAGGCAATAAAATCAGTGGAACTTTTGTGCGCAAATCTTTGATCGCATAGCTGAAATCATTGGTATAAAGCAGGCCTATAACATGCATAAAAAAAATGCTCGCCAATACCAATGCGAGTTTATTCGTAAAAAATGCCTTTAATTTTTTATCGATCCTTCCATCGAGCAACCAAAGCAAGAGCAGACCCATCTGTGACATCGACATGACATATTTCGACAATGGAATGGACGCAATCAAAGCTCCGAGGAGAATGATATAAAGCGGTCTGCTATATTGTTGAATAAACTTCAAAATGCAGGGGGACTTAATTGTTTTCTAAAGTTTCCACATCTTTATTCACAGCAAGGTAGGACTTATAAGCAGCATAATCGCTAAGGATTTTTTCTGCCTCCATCACTTCCGGATCGGCAGCAAGAGAAGCTTCGATTCTTCCATTTTGCGCATAATAGCGTGAGATAATTTCCAGTCGGAGCAATTCTTTTACTTCGTCCGCATGTCTCAAGAGATCGTTTTGCTTGTGCATTGCAATACAACGATCCAGCGAATCCAGTTCTTTTTCTACCAATGCAAAATACTCTTCATCTTTTAAAGCCGATTTCAGTTTTTCAAGCACAAGTTCAGAACGTGTTTTATAATCATAATCTTTATCTGAAAGATAATTAAGGAAATCATCGTAGGTTTTATCATCCAATTGAAATTTCAAAGGCTCATCAATTGCATCATGCTGATAAAAGTAGTTTGTTGCAAAATCGAATACATGGTAATTTCCATAGATACTGGAAGTGATGTTGCTATATTTTACTGGTTCTATGACGATATCCGGAAGAATTCCCCGACCATCAAAGACTTTACGCCCGCCTTGGGTTTCAAATTCGGAAGTAAGACTGTCCGGGATTTTATTGCCACCCGATTGGCCATCGTGGTGTGTATAGTCGATTGCCTGAACACATCGGCCACTAGGAATATAATATTTTGCAATAGTCACCTTCATTTGTGCATTATAATTAAGAGGCACAACATTTTGCACAAGGCCTTTTCCGAAAGTACGCTGACCAAGCACTACAGCCCGATCCAAATCCTGCATTGAGCCGGCAAGAATTTCAGAAGCTGAGGCACTATTCCCATCCACAATAAAAACGATAGGCAATTGCAAATCAACAGGCTCATTACTGGTATAGTATTTATGGTTTCTGCTTTTTAATTTGCCTTTGGTTTCAACAGCCATTGTCCCTTTTGGCACGAAAAGGCTCAGAATATCTATGGCCTCATTCATCAGTCCTCCTCCATTTCCCCTAAGATCAAAAACCAATCCTTTCAGATCATTTTCTTTCTTCATATTCAGGAGGGCATTTTTTACTTCGAGAAATGCTTTTTGGGTAAAGCGATCAAGTTTGATGTATCCGATGTCGGCATTCAACATTCCCGAATAGCTCACATTCTGCACCTTAATTGTTTCCCGATTCAGTTGAAATTCGATGGGTTCGTCAGAGTTAATACGTTCAACAAGCAGTGTAATTTGTGTGCCCGGTTGGCCTTTCATAAGCTTGCTTAAGTCGTCAGATGATTTTCCTTTCGCATCTTCACCGTTCACTTTCAATATTTTATCACCGGCTTTCAGGCCAGCTTTCGCCGCTGCAAATCCTTCATAAGGTTCAGACACGTAGACATAATCCCCTTTTGTATGGATTAGAGCACCAATGCCGCCATATTGCCCTGTGGTCATAAATTTATAGTCTTCTATTTGTGATTCAGGGATATAGACCGTATATGGATCTAATGATGAGAGCATAGCATCGATTCCTGTTTTCATCAGTTCTCCCGGCTGCACATCATCCACATAATTGGCATTAAGCTCACGATATACATTTGTTAAAATTTCGAGGTTTTTCGATAATTCAAAATTATCAGGGGCTTCCTGAGCCCTTATATTGGCCAGAAATGAAAAAACAAGTATGAAAGGGATTAAAAATTTTTTCATATGATTTATTTATCGGTGCGTTAACAAAAGGGCATTAAAATAGTAACTCTGAAAATCAAAGCTTATTATATTTAAGAAGAAGATTTGAGAGCCTTTTAAGGGCTTCCGGAAACTTAGCCTGCAATAATTCATAAGAGGGCATCTGAGCGTCCCCAAAAATAAAGGCAAGGTGCAATTTTTTATTCGGGTATTGATGCTTCATCAGATCAAATAATTGTTCTTTATTCAAGCGATACATTTCCCGAAGCAGCCTTTTCACCCTATTTCTATCTACGGCATTACGGAATTTTTTCTTAGAAACACTAAAAAGGACTTGTATTTGCGGGCTATTGTCTGATGTATCAAGAAGCTGCCAAACGATTCGGATTGGGTACAATCCGGAGCGTTTCCCTGATTCAAACAGCTGCTTAATATCATCGCGGCTTTTAAGAATCTCCTTTTTTTTAAGGCTATTTGAATGCTTCTGTATTTCCATAATAGATACAAAAATAGCATAAACCACTGATGTTTCAGTAATTTATGCTATGCAAGCACGTGATTCATTACTTTTTCTTTGATTGCGCAATAAACTCCTCAATAGCCATTGTCATGGATGGGGATTTTTTAGTTGGCGCGGCAATATTCAGTTCCATTCCGGAAGATCGTATTTCGTCGGCAGTATTGGTTCCAAAAGCAGCAATTAATGTATCCTGCTGTTTGAAATCGGGAAAATTTGTAAATAGCGATTTAACGCCCCAGGGACTAAAGAAGATCAAGAGGTCGAAACCATTCATATCCAAATGACTGAGATCGTTGGGCACGGTGCGGTACATAACAGCCCTTTTGAAATCATAATCCGCAGCTTCGAGCATATCGCCCAACTCCTGACGTGAATCTTCGGAGCAAGGCAATAATAATTTTTCGCTTTTATTTTTCCCCAGGATTTCGAATAAATCCTGAACACTTTGGTTTCCATGAAATATTTTGCGTTTTCTGTATTGCACATATTTCTGGAGATAAAATGCAGTAGATTCTGAAATACAAAAGTACTTCATACTATCAGGAACTTCAACACGCAGCAATTTTGCCAATCGAAAATAGTGATCAACAGATTTCCGAGAGGTCATAATTACTCCTGTAAAATCCAATAAATTAATACGTTGTTGGCGAAATTCCCGGGAAGACAGTCCCTCAACCCGAATGAATTTTTCATAGGTAACCTTCATTCCATGCTTCCGTGCCAATGCAGAATACGGGGATTTTTCTATTTCCGCAGGCTGAGGTTGAGATACAAGTATGTTCTTAAGTTTCAAGGCTATAAGTTTTTTAGGTGACTTATATTTTTTTAAACTATATCCAGTTCGAGAGCCCTTTTATGAGCAAAAGAACAGGGATGATTTCGAGGCTGCAAAGGTACAATAATATATACAAATAGAAAAGCTTCCCTGCACCTTTCGCTGCTGCAGGAAAATTTAATGTTCGATAAATATAAAAGCCTAGCAAAAGCAATGGAAAAAAACGATAGCTAAAAAGCTCATTATCAAAATTCCCATAAGCTAAAAACAATACAGGCACGATTAGCAATAGAGCAACAGCTTGTTCATAATATGCCAAATATCGGATATAGGCTGTTCCAAAAGTAGGGGCATGAAATACATAGCCTAGGAGAAAAATCAAAAAATTGCGCAAAAGCAAGAAAGCAATCAGACATCCGGAAATCAGCAAAAACAGCTTAATTGGAGAGATATATTCTCTTGTAAATTGAGGCTGAATGATATAAAAAAGCACCAGAGAAAAAACAAAAACAAAAATCAGGTATAAAGACACATTCAGAATAAACATAGCGGAAGAATTCTCTGCACGCTTAAAATTCCCTGAACTGGGCATAATAAAAGCGTTTGCAATAAACTGGCGTACAGAAAAATCATACATCCTGCGAAGAATGGTCAATATAACGAGCAAAATCACTATGCCAAAAAAAGGCCAAAAATAAATTTCCTGCATTTTTTCCGGCATCCCAATAATATTGTGACTCTCTTGGGATATTGCCCATTGAAAATATTCCGGAACAGGACGCACAAGAGTATCAGCAGCTTCAACTGAACTTTGCGCCATTAATGCGTCATTTATTCCAAAACCCTTCATGGCAAAACTAAAAACGATAAGACACTCCCAAAGAGAAGTTTAACTGACTATAGTCCAAGATGGAATAATATCGAGCCAGTGCCTGAATGCCCCATATATTATTAAGCGCATAATGAAATCCTCCTTTGAGCAGAAAGCCCACCTTTCCAGTCCGATCGGTAAACGAAGCATATTCTCCCTGCACCTCCTGACTGAAACTAATATATACCATACCGACTCCAAAGAAAGGGCGCAACTTTTTATCTTTTTTTAAATAAAAATCTGCACTCAGGCTAACAGGCATTGCTTTATAAACACCCTTTAAAGGATTATCGCCTTTATCGGCAAAAGAATAATAGCCCACACCTGCCGATAAAGCCATCGTCTTGTTTAGAAAAACCAAAAAATCAGCATCGGCACCAAAAGCTGTACCGGCTATTTTAGAAAAATCACCCATCGGCAAGAGCACACCCGGCTTTATTTTCACCATAAATTGTTCGCTTTGAGCGTGAATCAGCCCTGACAAACCCAAACAAAACAATAGAACAAAAAGTCTAGCTATTAATTTCATAAACGATAATAATGTTTGTACATTTATTGAATATAAGCACCAAATTATCCAAAGGAACCCAATAAAAACCTTCTGTTTTATCAAGCAAGAGCAAACAGAAAACTGCAAAAATTTAGCCAATACAACCTATTTTAAGTACCAACTTTATATTCGCGAGAACCTAAAAAGGTGATTTGGCAATTTTCTGCAAAAATACATTAAATCCACGGATCGGAAATTGTTTTAAAATTTCTTATAAGTTTTGCCTGAGACAAAACTACATCCCAATTATGTTCATCTAAAGAGCGGAAGGACAATGCATTTTTTAAAAACTAAAACATGCTATTAACAAATCCCTTCCTGATTTTATATAAACTATAGTTGCATCGCCTTTATTTTGGGAATATTAAATAAATATAAAATCCTGAGAAATAAGGTATTTATTAATAATTTTGCAGCAATCAAATATTAAAGTTTACATAAACTTTAGCCCTAACGATAAAACTAATATTAATGACACTCATTGAACAAATCAGGCAGAATGCAGTAAAGCACCAAAAAACCATTGTATTACCGGAAGGAACAGAGGAACGCACCTTAAAGGCCGCTAATATTATTCTTAAGGAGAAACTTGCAAAGCTAATCCTTATTGGTAATAATACAGAAATAATGGATTTAGCCCGCCAATGGTCTTTGGAACATATTCAGGAAGCAAAGATCATCGATCCGCTGAATTATGAAGGCATGGAAACCTATTCTGAATTGCTTTATGATCTTCGCAAGAAAAAAGGCCTGAGCATGGAAGACGCAAGAAAACTCAGCCAAGATCCTTTATACCTTGCTACTTTAATTATTAAAAATGGTGATGCCGACGGAGAAGTAGCCGGAGCGCAAAATGCAACAGGAAATGTACTGCGACCAGCATTTCAGGTCGTAAAAACCCTGCCCGGCATTAGCGTTGTATCTGGTGCATTTATTATGATTTTTAAAGACAAAAAATGGGGCGACAACGGAATCATGGTTTTTGCCGATTGTGCAGTACATCCCAATCCAAGCGCTTCAGAACTTGCTGAAATTGCCGTGGCAAGTGCTGCGACAGCCAAAAATATTGCCAAAATTACACCCCGCGTAGCATTGCTCAGTTTCAGCACCAAGGGCAGCGCCAAACATGAGATGGCCGATAAGGTTATTGAAGCCACGCGCATTGCCAAAGAAATGGCACCGGATGTTGCCATCGATGGCGAATTGCAAGCCGACGCAGCAATTGTTGAAGCCATTGGACAGAAAAAAGCTCCGGGCAGCCCTATTGCCGGTCGCGCAAATGTGCTTGTTTTCCCAAGCCTTGAAGTAGGAAATATCAGCTATAAATTAGTTCAAAGACTTGCGGGCGCAGAAGCAGTTGGCCCTGTTTTACAAGGCATGGCAGCACCTATTAATGATCTTTCAAGGGGTTGTTCTATTGAAGATATCGTTAATTTAGTTGCTATTACAGCCAATCAAGCAGCAGGCAAATAAAGCCCAAACAATCCTCAGAAAAATTCTTCTAAAATAGAATGCTTAAAAATAATGCCCCAAACAAATATATTGGGTTATTATTGAGGATATGTTTGTTAATTTCGCACACAAATGCACATTCAATCAACAAATTAGCTAAGATTTTAAAATACTATTTATGTCATTAACATTAGACGAATTCAGCCTCAGCAAGGATTCAAAAAAAACATCAGGAACGATTCAAAAAGCAGGTGTTGTAGGTTGTGGCACTATGGGTCAAGATATTGCACGGCGCATCAGCCAATATGGAATTGATGTAGTTTTTGTTGACCTTACACCGGAACGCGTTACGGAAGTAATGCAACGCATTGAAGAGCAACTCGACGATGTAATCAGCCATTGGGGAATGACACCAAGTGAGAAAAAACTCATTTTAAGCCGCATCAAAGGCTCTACAGATTATGCTGACCTTAAAGATTGCGATATCATTATTGAAACAACAAACACAAAGAAGCCCGGCACCAATATAGAAAACCGCAAGGAAGTCTTTCGCAAAGTAGAAGAAGTTGTTTCTGAAAAAACCGTGATCACTTCAAACACTGCAACATTAATGATTTCTGATCTCGCCGAAGGTCTGAAGTTCCCTTCCAGAGCCGCCGGGCTACATTTTATTGCACCGGTTAGCGATGGAAAACATGTTGAAGTAGTTCGTTGTGTGCGCACTTCCGACGAAACCTTCGAAATACTAATGAAATTTGTTCGCATGATTGGTAAAAGCCCAGTTCAAGTGAATGAATCTCCGGGAAATGTAAGCACTCGTATGATGGTCCCTTATGTTAATGAAGCCTGCGAAATATTAATGGAAGGCGTGGCCGGTGTTGAAGACATCGACCAAATCATGAAAGAATCTACAGGGCATCATTTAGGGCCATTCGAAATGGCTGACCGTATTGGACTTGATAAAGTCCTGAAATGGATGAACAACCTCTTTAATGAATTTGGCGCATTAAAATACAAACCATCGCCATTACTGAAACGAATGGTTCGGGCAAACCTCAATGGGAAACGCACCGGCGAAGGTTTTTACCGTTGGGATGGCGACAAAAAAATCACTAAAAAAGGTTCTATCAACACCCTTGGAAGGTAAATAAGCCCCAAAATTATAAACCGATAAGACCTATCTAAAATAATCGTAATGATGAAACACTTTTTATCCACAAGCTCTCGGAAAAGCCTGTTTTATCAAAGCACAGAAAAAAAATAATAAAAGATGAAAGTTATAGTTCTCAATTGCGGAAGTTCATCCATTAAATATCAACTCTTTGAAATGCCTTCAAGAGAGGTGCTTGCAAAGGGCCTTGTAGAAAAAATCGGCTTAAAAGGCGCTGCCATCAAACATAAAAGAAACGATGGTACAGAATTTAAAGTTGAAGGGGAAATTTTAGACCACCAAACAGGTATCGAGCATGTTTTAGGTATTTTAACACATCCCAAATACGGAAGCGTAAAAGATATTAATGAAATTGAAGCTGTTGGCCACCGTGTTGTTCATGCCGGTGAAAAATATAGCGGCAGCGTACGCATCACCCCAGAGGTGATACAAGCACTGGAAGAATGCATTGATTTAGCTCCTTTGCACAATCCTCCAAACCTCGAAGGCATTTATTCAATTAATAAACTCTTACCCAATGTTCCACAAGCCGGTGTGTTTGATACTGCCTTCCACCAAAGTATGCCCGATTTCAGTTATTTATACGGCATTCCCTACTCTTTATATGAAAAGTATAAAATCAGAAGGTACGGTTTTCACGGCACAAGTCATAAATATGTTTCAGCACGCGCCTGTGAAATCCTGGGTTTAGATATTAAAAAACAAAAAATTATTACCTGTCACTTGGGGAACGGGGCTTCTATTGCTGCGATTAAAAACGGCAAATCCCTTGACACATCCATGGGGATGACACCGATTGAAGGTTTGATTATGGGCACACGTTGCGGTGACCTTGATGTTGGTGCATTATTGCGTATTGCCGAAAAAGAAAACCTCAGCTTTAGCACAACCAACAAACTGATCAATAACTTTAGCGGAATGCTGGGTGTTTCAGGAGTTTCTTCGGATATGCGTGATATTGAAAACGCCGCCGAAGAAGGAAACGAACGTGCTCAAGTTGCCCTAAAAATGTATCAGTACAGGGTGCGTAAATATATTGGATCTTATGCCGCAGCAATGGGTGGTGTTGACATCATCATATTTACTGGTGGAATTGGCGAAAACGATAGCGTAAGCCGTGCCGAAACTATGACAGGCATGGAGTTTATGGGCGTTGATTTCGATTTTGATAAAAACAAAGGTCTCCGCGGCAAGGAATGCGTCATCTCTAAGGAAAGCTCAAAAGTAAAAGTGATGGTTGTTCCTACTGATGAAGAAAAAATGATTGCTTTTGATGCTTATAAAATTATTTCAGAAAATTTAGATATCCTGAAATAGCAAGCAATGGTTCATAAAACAAAAAACGGCTCAGGTTTTCACTTGAGCCGTTTTTTTTTAAACCATAGACTGCACAAACTCCTCTACCCTTCGTTTTAAATAAAGAGCCGAATTATCAATCGAATCTTGGACATCAATTGCTAAAGGCAGTATTTCTCCCACATAATCGATCTTGTGCTTTACAAACATATCGTCACTCAATTCCGATTTACCACAAAAAACAGCGATTTTCTGATTGGTTCTGGAGTCTAGGATTCCTTTGATCACTTTCCCTGAAAATGTCTGTTGATCAATCTTTCCCTCTCCTGTGATAATCCATTGAGCATTTTGAATTTTCTTCTGAAAACCCGCAATATTTTTTATCAGCTCTATCCCTGATTTAAGTTGAGCATTCAGGAAGAGAATGCATCCAGCACCTAGGCCACCGGCAGCCCCTGTACCCGGAATTTTCTGTAAATTGATACCAAATTGCCTTAGCACCACAGAGTTAAAATTCTTCAAACCTTTATCCAGAAGATCAACAGCTTCAGCATCAGCACCTTTTTGCGGAGCGTAGACATATGCGGCACCATTTTGTCCAAACAATGGATTATCCACATCACAAGCCACTTCAAATTTCACATCATGAAGCAAAAAGTCAGCCCCGGATGCATCTATGCTGTGAAGCTTTAGAAGCTCAGCACCATTACCCTTAAGCTCTTTTCCCTTTCGATCTAAAAACCTAAAACCCAACGCCCTAGCCATTCCCATTCCGGCATCATTTGTCGCACTTCCACCAATTCCTAAAACGATATGCTTAGCCCCCTTTGATAAGGCATCACGAATTAACTCTCCAGTACCAAAAGTGTTGGTTTCCAATGGATTTAGCTCTTGTTTTTGCAATAAGCGTATACCCGAAGCAGCAGACATTTCAATAAAAGCCATATTTTTTGACCGTGAAAATAGATAAGCAGCCTCAATTTTTCGCATTATTGGATCGTTTACAGGAACAATAATTTGTTCTCCTGCAGTATAGTAACGCACTACATCCACAGTGCCGTCCCCACCGTCGGCCAAAGGGACTTTATAAATTTCAATATCAGGGAGATAATCAAAAAAAACACGCTCAACAATATCACAAAAATCCGTACCGCTGAGCGATCCTTTAAATTTATCCGGAGCAATAACGATCTTGGTTTTCATAGGTTTCTATTAAATTATCCCTCGAGGAAAGGGAACAAAACTATTCACAATCAGGATTTTTAAATTGCTTAATATAATCATATACCCTGCGTTGTACCCTAGCCTCGTTCAGGCCAAAGCCTAAGCGTGTGATATTGCCTTCGTTGAAACGGTTTTGTGTCAGTATTGCAGAAAGTTGCGCTTCCAAAGCGGTTCGACGCCACATTGGATGATCAGATTTCGGCCTCAGTTCATCTGCACGTTTCATTTCGCTATCAATATCCTGTAGCGTCACATAATCCGCGTATTCGTACTCTTCAAAGGACTCCTTCATGCGGTTTTGTTCTAGAAGCATATCACAATCCGTATTTATCTCCTTATTTTCACGACATAGCGTCAATGATAGGCTAAATATTTTTTTCGCTCCAATTTCGAAACGGATCTCATTGTCTTTGATCAATAATTCGCTAATATTGTCTTCCATCAGATCAACCAACGCAGCTTTCTTAATTTTCAAATAACTGGAAGCGAGCACAACAGTATCCTTCTCAGAGGAATTAAAACCACGGAGGATTATTGCCCCACCATCTTCACTACGTTTTAGTGCTGTAAACTTCACTGCATTTTGTGTGTCATTTGCAGCAAAGAAAGAATGCCCGGAGTTCAATACACCCTTATGTTTATCTGTAGTACAAGCAATCAAATCGGAATTATACATATCAGCCTGTCTGCAAACCCCGGCGCTTTCAACATCCCCACTATGAGGATATACAGCATACTCGAACTGCATTTCTCTAAGACATTGCGCATCAGGCGTAAATATTTCAGGACCCGCATCGCCAATGCGCGAATTGATCTCGCGAGCAATCCAGCCCACTGAGCGGAAAAGTGTTAAAGCTATTGTATCCCTATTAATGACCTGATATTCGGGCATGCCTTTTGAGAATATGGCCATTCCATTTTTGGTGTCATTAAAATCCACAAATTCTCGATTCAGGAAAATAGTATTCGGCTTTGCTTCGCGAGCGCCAATAATGACCTTTTTTACATCCGGAGGAATAGATGATTCATCATAATCTTCAATAAACACAGGCCTTTTTACCACATCAAACGGGCTTCCTGCATATGCAAAATCGGATAAAATCCCTGTTTTAAACAGCACACGCATTATATGATCTTTAACAGTATTCCGCAAAAGGGTTTTACATTTAACCACTGCAGAATGCGCTTCAATCGTATAATAATTAACCACAGGAAGCTTGCGCATACGCTCCGATCGTGTGCTTTGGTCTGTGGATTCAGATTCCGGCAGTAACATTTCAAATTTAGTGCGAACCACCACAATTGTTGGGGTTTGTTTCACAATTTCAAGCTCTGCTTTACAATCTTCACTAGTGATAAGTACATCCTTATCGGGATACGAATAATTATATTCATCACCTGTATCGGCGCGATCTTCAATAAGTCCAAGGTTTTCATAGTGTCTTGAGGTTTCTTTATGGAATAAATTGAAGCTACCATTTTCATTAAAAGAAACATGAATAAAATCGTTACTCACTTCCAAGTCATTAACAATCAAAGGGGAAGGAGGCGCATCTGAATCTCTGGCAATCACAAAGCCCATTGCTGGAATATCCTTCACAAACAAAGTAGAACCTTCAAAATCAACATTTTCACTACGGGTAAACAATGATGTATTAAACACCAGTTTCACCTCATCAGCAGCTTCATTGGAGGTATCGATTAAGCTTGCAATCTCCTTCAATTTTTGCTCTGTCATCGATTGTGTCAACTGATGAACAACACGGCTGCGGTTTTCCATATCGGCATGCACATCGTCAATACTCACTCCGCAGATACTATCGTGTGGATGATTTTTCAGCAGTGTTTTCCAAGCCTCGCTAATTTGGATTTTTTCATATTCACCGCCCATAAGCCATACCATTGAAGACAAAGGCTCTACACGTTTTTCGAGGGCTTTCTGTTGTTCATCATTTTGCAGTTTAAGATACATTCGTGCCGACATCACTCCAGGAAAAACAGAGATAAACCTGCCGCTATAGAGTGCCCCTTCAAGGGTTTTCAATTCCGGTTTTTCCTTCATCACATCCTGAATATACTTTGGTGGGCTGCTTTGAATAACACGAAACTCTTCTGTATCCATTTTACCATCAGCGATATAGGGTTGGATATCATCCGGAACCATTTCCTGGTCGTAGCCGTTCATAAGCAGCAAATTGGAGGTTGTTGCAAAAGGAGCGAGTTTAGTCACCTCATCATGCACACGATCCTTCATAATATCGTTATGCTCTGCCAAACGCATTACATTCCGGTAGCTATCAAGCAGATAAATTGATGGTAGGGAGGTTCCATCCGGAGATTTCCATAAAAATTCCGATTGCACATCCTCAGGATCCATTTCCACTCCCCGCCAAACAAACAAACCTTTCAGTTTAAATCCGGCATGAATTTGCGTTGTTTGCGAAATTTGCCCAAAATTATCCAGCATCCAACCTACATTCATTGAACCACCAAACTCTTTGGCAATCATTTGGCCGTATAAAAGATTACGCACCAAAGCTTCATCACTCAGCAGCTGCCAATCGGGCTGGAGATAATATGGCCCAATGAACAGGCGCCCCTGCTCTACATATTTTCTTATTTTGCGTTTGTATAAGGTCAGATTATATTTTTCTTTATCGAGTTCTTCAAAATAATCTTCCACCATCGCCATTTGGCCATCCAAAACAAAAATATAATTTGCTTCCTTTTCAAACATAGCAAAAAGACTATCGAAAAAAGGGATCAACCATTTATTGGTGTATTTGCTGTTTAAGTACCATTCTCTGTCCCAATGGGTATGGGATATAATATGTGCCGTTTTTTTCATAGCAATTTGTTTTACAGAATTTAAAATTTTAGCCAGATAAAAGCATAAGGTTTTAGCTGCCCATCAACAAGTACAGACTCATCTGTAATAAATTGTTTTCCAAACAGATGATCCTCAATATTATTTAATGCGGAACTGAAATTATGAATACATAGCAATTTTTCCCCTCCATGCCTACGTTCTACAAGAAATAAGGGCCCTTCTTCAAAAAATTCAGCATCACCATATGGATAAAAAGCCCTTTCGTTGCTTCTGGTTTTGAGCAATTGATTGTAAGCCTTATAAATGATGCTCCTTAGGTTTGATTTATCCTGAAGCTCCTCCTCCAGGCGTTCAAGATTAATTTTTGCGCGGTTAATCCTTCGGTTTATTCCAGAGCTGAGTGCTGCTTGGCGATCATTACGCGAACCAAAGATCGAATGAAAGTAGGGGGCAGGAACACCGGGCATACAAAGCATAAGCGACTGTGTCAGCATGAATCGCCTTGCCCTGAGTTCATCGATTTCATCCGGATGTGTAATCAGGTCGATATAACTACAATTTAATTCGTACGGAGAAATGGAGCCATCGGAATTGCTCTTTCTAGAGACGAAGCCTCCGTGATTTTCAGCAATTTGCGCCAAAGCATGAATTTCATTATCCGCAACAAGTCCCTGGAGCGGCCTCAATCCTACCCCATCGTGACTTGCCGTAAAATTGAAAAAACAAGTTTTTTTTGATGGCAGTGAAAGCGATTTCGCCCATTGAGTAAGCACAGAAACTTCCTGTTTATGAATGCTATAAGCAAGCAATGGTGGCAAACTGAAATTATACACCATATGGGCTTCATCAAAACCATCCCCGAAATAGGAAATATTCTCAAAGTGTGGAACATTTGTTTCCGTAATAAAAAGCGTTTGAGGCGCAAGTTGTTCTATAATTGCGCGATAGATCTTGATAATTAAATGAGTTTCCGGTAGATGACTACAATCAGTTCCGAGTTTTTTCCAGAGAAAAGCAATGGCATCCAGTCGGATAAGGCGAGCATTATTGGCTATATAAAACAAAAGAACATCCAATACCCTCAGGAAAACCCTGAAGTTAGCATAATTTAAATCCACCTGATCTTCGGAAAATGTTGTCCAGACAAACTGCTTTTGATCTTCCACAATAAAGGGATGCAGTAGAGGTAATGTTCTGGGCCGTACAACTTTTTTTAATTCTGCGTTCTCTGGATTTTCGACAATAAAGAAATCCTTATACTCCTCATTGCCATTGAGGAAGCCCTGAAACCATTCCGATGATTTGGATATATGATTAACCACAGCATCGAACATTAAATGATACGACTGGCCAAGAGCCTCAATATCATCCCAATCACCGAAGGATTGCTTTACTTTCTTATAATCTACAACAGAAAACCCATCATCTGAAGAAAAGGGATAAAATGGCAGTATATGCAGGCTATTTAGGGAATCCGAGAGATAAGTATCCATCACTTTTTTAAGCCCCTGAAGTGGAGACAGTCCTTTTTGCTGAAAGCTGTCTGCATAAGAAATCATTATGATATCCCGACTTGTTAGCTCAGGGCTTTCTTTCCGGATGCTGTTTTTATAATGTTCCGTCAGCATTCGAATCCCCTGCATACATTCCTCCACTGTCGTAGGATACAGAAGTTCAACATGTTTCCTGATGCTATTCATTGAAAAAGTTCATTTGGTTTGATAATCTGCGCACAGAGAATTCCTTTTTAACTATGCTGTAATTCTTTTCCACACACTTATTCCTATAATCAGCATCAAAAAGAAATAATCTTGCTTGTTGTGCTGCAGCATTCATGAACTCCGGATTGATATGCACCAAGCCATTTTTCATTTTATACTGATGGCCCAATGAGATAATTTTCAGGCTATATGGAGCTATATCCGAACGATATACAGGATATTCAAATACAGCTACTGGGAGTTTAGCCGCAAAAGCTTCGAGCAATTGGTTTCCCCAGCCTTCCAAAACACTGGGATAGGTAACAATATCAGCGAGTTGGTAAACATCCCAGAAGGAATATATTTTTTCTTCACGATTTGTGCCCCTTGTAGGAGCAACCCTATTTGAGATATCGATCAATTCCACATTTAATTCGGATGCATATTTTTTTAATTCAGCGTAATAAGCCGGTGATTCACATTGTCCGGCCAAAATGAGATAAAACTTACTGTCGACATCAAACAAGTTGCCATTGTAACATACTTTTCCACGGTCTGTCTGCAGTAAATTAAGCACGTTCATCACAAGATCAATGGCAATTTCTATGGCTTTACGCTCTACGATTCGTGTTGCCTGAAGGAAAACAATATCCTTGTCTTTCAGTCCAAAAGCGCTGCGGATATCACGATTGAATTCATCTTCCTTGAAATAATCCATCTCAAAATCAAACACATTGGGCACTACTTTTGCTTCAACAGAATAACGTTTACTCAATTCATCTAACGCCAATTTGTTGATGCAAACATGTTCTATTTGATGATGCACAGGCGGGAAATAATCCAGCAGCATTTTCTTCACAAAAGCATACCGGCTATCTGAATATAAATCGCGTTCCCAATGAAAATCGTGGTGATGGCAAACAGCTCGTATTCCTGTTTTACTAATTGCATTAAAAAAAGCCTTTGCTGCTGCCAGGTTCCAGCCTAGAGAAAAAATATTATTGGGAATAAGCACATCCGGCTTTCGCCTTTTGATTATTTCCAAAAGTGCTTTTTCAATCTTTTCTGCTTCCAGAAGAACATCATTTTGGAGGGATTTTTCGTCAGGGTAATCATTTTCTAAACCATATGCATTAGCAACTATACGCTTATTCTGCAGATCCTGATAATGAAGTTCAGGGATAATTTCTGCTGCACAATTTCCCGAACTACCGGCAATATAAAAAACCCCATGCCCTTGCATTTCGAGCGCCTTTTTCCACTTTTCCATTTCCAGGGAGACTCCATCCGTTTCCCCTACCCTAAAATGACATAATGCAATATTCATGGAATCATAATTAACCAAAAATTACGGGAACATATAGACTAAAGACCACAATCAGAACAAAGAAACCCAGCAACATATACGTTTCCTTGATTAGGATATCTTCTTTTCGAATTTTGTATTCAACTACATCTGTTTTATTATCAGGATCGGGGAAAATAAGGCTAACGATATAAGTAATAAGCACGCAGAGTGCAAATCCAGTAAAATTCAACCAGATCCAAAAAATCTCTACACCGGGGTCAAATCCAATAATTTCCTGCATTGTTTTTGAAAAAACTAAATTCACAAGCACGGAAATAATAATTCCGAACTTAATCCCATGTCTGTTCACTTTTTTGGAGAAAATAGCTAAAATAAATGTGGCAAGCACAGGCCCATAAAACACAGAACCAATCGCATTAATAATTTCAATGACAGAGCTTTCGCTCCCACCGAGTAAAAAGGCACTGGCAATACATACAAGGCCCCAAAAAACCACGGCTGATTTTGAAATCATCATATATTTTTTTGTGGACAGCTTCTTTTTGCCGCGATTAAAAAAATCTTCAACAGTTACTGCCGACAAGGAATTCACCGTAGAGCTCAGCGAGGACATTGCCGCAGAAAGGATACCAACCATCAAGAGACCGATAACACCGTGAGGCAGGTATTTTGTGATAAATACAGGCACCATCAAATCTGGTTTTAGACCAGCTGAAGCATATTCCTTTGGGAAATATTTTTCTGTCACCATCCCAATTTCATTAAGGAAATCAGGGGCCACAAGAATAAAGGCCCCCAAAACCAGGCCCATAACACAATACACCAGCACGACCGGAAGACGCAACATGCCATTGGCAAAAAGTAATGTTCGTATGGTTTTTTCATCTTTTGCAGACAGCAGCCTTTGCGCTTGTGTCTGATCAGTACCATAATAAGAAGCATAGAGGAAAAACCCGCCAATAATCATTGGCCAGATACCATATTCACCGCCACCAATTCCGAAATTATCCTGAATTACTTTTAAGCGATCGGGATTGATATTGGACAAGGACCCTCCGTTTTGATCCATTAACACCCAACCAAAGATCAGTATAATCACCAAACCGAGAAAAAGAATAATCATTTGAATTGCATCGCCCCAAACAACGGCTTTCATACCCCCTTGCCATGAATAAACAATCGTCACAATACTGATAATGGGGATGGTATAAATGAAATCGATATCAAGGACAGCCTGAAGAATAATGGCGATTGTATATACCATGACGCCGGTACTCAAAGCACGGCTAATCTGAAAAACCACACTGAGGATCATACGGGTTGAAGCATCGAAACGTCGTTCGATAAATTCATAAATACTCACCACACCGGAGCGAAACAATGGAGGTACAAGCACCACCATTAGAAAAAACATAGCCAAAGGCACCGAGAATTCAAAGGACAGCCATTTCATTCCGCCTCCGGCCTTTAAAGCAACAAAAGCAGGTGCTGACACAAAGCTGATTGCTGAAAGCTGAGTCGCCATTGTTGATAAGCTCAGGGGAAACCACCCCAAACTCTTTCCCCCAAGAAAATAATCTGTAGAATTTTTGTTCTCCTTAAAAAAATAGCCCATTCCGAGGAATCCGGCGAAGTATAATAGTACGATCAAATAATCAAACCAATTCATAATATGGAAATTAAATTTCTTTGAGAAAAATATATAAATCCTGCGTCTGTACCAATAAAATATTCCAGCGAAAAGATCATTATAAGCCCGAACAAAAATTCACATGGTGTTAGGGCTCGCTGACAAATTATCTTCTTACATGAAACGCCTTCTTTAACAACTTACTGATAACCAAATGAACTTAACCATATCGGGCAGACCCAAAACCATTTATCTGCCCTAATCCACTGTCACAACCAAAGAGATAAAGTATTTCTTTTCCGTTTGACGTAAGGAAAGGCATTCATCAACCAAATCACTTCCACTCCCTGCAATAGAAATGGACGGGATAGAATCCAGGAAGTTCATTCTTCACAAAACCATTCCCCTGCTTCCTGATCTATCCGCTTTCACCCACCAATTTATTCCAAGGTTAATCCACAAATATAATAATGTGAAATTACGCTTTTCAATTATCGATACAAAACAACAGGATTTCAAAGAACACAGAAACGACTCACACAGTAAAAATTCCATCAAAGGGGCAGCAAAAACCACCCCTTGTAACAACTACATTAGAAAGTAAAAGTAGCTCTTAAGAAGATTCTTCTCGGCAATACAGGACGGCCAACGAAATAAACCCCTTCATTTGATTGCGATAAATCGCGGGGATTTCCTTCGGTCAAACCACGACAGTCGGTTAAGTTAAAGACGGCTGCACCAATCCTCATTTTTTCACCATTATCTCCTAAGCTCATTGTATAACCAGCATCCAGTCTCACTATTGAGAGAGGATCAAGTTCTACATTATTACTATCATCAGTATATTTTTTTCCTGAATAATTTAAAGATACACTTCCATCAATTTTATGATCTGCATACCTTAATTCAAGATAAGACATAAAGTTTGGCTGACGTGCAAGCTTATTGCCTATATATTCAGGGGTTGATTCCTGCTCATCATATTCATGAGCTTGATATGTTAAACTTCCATTAAAGAATACATACTTAAGAAATTCATAAGACCAAGTAGCTTCAACACCTACAGTACGAGAGCTTTTTAGTGTAACTTGCTCAATAATGGTCCCTGGGTGATCTGGATCATCAATAAGCCTTACGTCCCTACGATTATTCAGGTCAACATAATAGCCGGCAAAAGTAGCAGACAGTTTTTCTGTAGCATATTTTGCACCAATTTCTGCTTGATAAATTTCTTCAGTTTTGTATGAGCTCACAGTACCATCGGAAGAAATCTGAATACTACGTGGTTGTGGGAAGAAATAACCCTTGGTTACGTTTGCATAGAGGTGAAGATTATCGCTCATTGCGTAGTTTGCAGCAAGCACACCAGCCCAATCAGTATCGGAACCAGTTCCTGTCAGATAAGAATTATTTCCCCATTGTACATTTTGAAGGTCAGAGGAAAGGTTTTCATCAGTACTCATTTGGTAAGATTCAGAACCCTCGCGGGAGATATCAGCTTTTATATTCTCAACCCTAAAGCCTACATCAATACGCCATTTTCCAATTTGCATTTCATCAGTCAGGTAGCCGGCAATTTTATTTGCAGTAATAAAATTATTTGCAAAAGCAGCCCCGGGATTATATAAACCATCCTGGCTTATAATTTTCCTTGCCCCATCTGACATATAAGATACATCTACAAGCAATGGTTGTGAATTAAATTCACTCAAATAGCTAGACTGCACGTTTTTGTCTCCCGCTTCTGTGCGTGAAAAGAAGCCACCAGCTGTAATATTATGCTCCAGCTCACCGGTGACCCAAGTTTTCGTGAGGTTGATTTCACCAGCCATGTCTGTCATTGGGCGATCACGGTCAAGCAAAGTATTAATCAGCACTTTATCGGCATTAGGAACCACGCGGCTTGTGCCTGTATTGGTTGCTACAATGTCTGTAGCATTTGGATCTATTGCTTTTACGAAATCAGTAATTGACATAGGGTTTCCTGAACCAGCCAGGAAAAGGTTAAACTGATGCTGATAGCGCGCATAACGCATTTTTGTATTCAGTTTTAAGTCACTATCAAACTCATATTTATAATCGGCCATAAAATAGCCGCCTTTGGTAACAACACCATCTTTGATTGGCGTATGATAAGTGCCATCAGGTGTATTATAGGAAATATTTCTAGCAGAAGATGTCTGTATCGTTTTTACTTCTTCACCATCATTTCCTATGGCATATTCGCGGGTTTCACCATCGAGTGGCAAGGGAAGGAAAAATTGCACGCGATCATCGATCAACTGACCGGACATAACGAGTGAACCTTTGTCAAAGAGTTGCTTAATATTACCACGGAGTTGGAAACCCTGTGTTGGAAGACCTGTTTCTATAGGACCTTCATCATAACGGTAAAAACCGCTTATTGCATAATAAGTACGTGAATCTTTGCCACCGATTTTACCACCGGAAAAGAAATCTGCTTTTAAGCGTCCCATATCCGCAGTTTCAAACTGAATGATATTTTCAGGAATTTCTGTTCCTGTTTTCGAAATATAATTGATAACACCGGCCACAGAACCTGCACCATACATAATAGCGGCACCACCTCTGGGAAAATCCAGTGTTTTCAGTCCAAAATCATTTCTGATATAAACATCATGCGCCGACGAGTTAAGACCGAAAGTACTGATCACAGGCATTCCGTCAAACTCAAGCGGATTAAACACATATTGCCCACCTGAAGGCAAACCCCTTACAAAGACGTTTGCGGCAACTTCACCACCACCACCTTCAGCAGTAATACCAGGGATCGAGCGAAGAATATCAGCCTGTCCGTTCGCCGATTTCGCTTGAATTTCAGACGCTTTCATAGAGGTCATTGACATCGCAGCTTCTGCTTCAGAGCGCACGGTCATAGTACCGGTGATCGTCACCTCATCGAGACCTAAGCCCTCTTTTAATACGATTTCCAAAGGCTGTTCCGAATCAACAAGCAATTCTACGGCCTGAAAACCAACAAAGCTCACCTGTAATGTAACAGGCAACTCGTCTACGGTTAAAGCAAATTTACCATCGATATCACTTATTGTACCAATAGTGGAATTTTGGATCATTAAAGTTGCCCCAGGAATGGATAGTCCTTGAACATCTTTAACGGTACCTGAAATTGTGTTCTGGGCAATAGCCTGCATGCTTAAAGCAAAAAAGAACACCATTAACATCGTAAAAAATTTCTTCATACCTTTTTGATTTAGTTAATATGCAGCAAAGAAAAGTCGAAATCTAAGACAACGCAAGCGCCAAAAATTTACGTTAACGTTTACGGTTAATAACTTTTTCAATAATTTTTTATATTTGCCCATCGAACACAATATCAGATTATATCGCTATGGCAAAAGCACGGCTCAAAGACTTGGCAAAAGCCCTGAACACAACAATTGCAACGGTTTCGCGTGCCCTGCACGACCATCCGGAGATAAGCGATAAAATGAAAAACCGCGTTCGAGAAGTTGCAGCACTGTATAATTATTGCCCTAATTCAACAGCTTTATCGCTTAAATACCAAAAATCATATAGGATTGGCGTAATTTTTCCACGTCTGGCCCATTATTATGTTACACAAATCCTTAGCGGGATGCTTTCTGAAGCAGAAAAAAAAGGCTATAAACTACTGATTGCGGAAAGCAATTACAAACCCGAAAAAGAACTGGAAATAATAAAAGAGTTTTATGAGCTTAATGTGGATGCGATCATGATTCTACCATCCAGAAAGCTTGCATTAAGAAAAGGCGAGCTGGAGCAAAAGATGAGAAAAGATATTCCATTTTTGATCATCGACCGTCTTATTCATTTTGATAATGTGCATACACCAATGATTTCCTCCAATGATTATGTTGGTACACGCGAAGGGATTAATCATTTGATTGAACAGGGTTATAAAAAAATAGCCCACTTGAGGGGTTTAGAATCATCAGATTTGGCAAACACACGTTGCCAAGCCTATTTGGATTCATTGAAACAACATAATCTTGAAATAAACGATGATTGGATTGTTCATTGCACAAAATTCACTTTTGAAGAAGGTGAACGACTTGCCACCAAGCTTATGTCGTTAGCGAATCCCCCGGATGCTATTTTCGGCATTAGCGATATTGTTGCCGTGGGCGCTCTGAACGGCCTAAAAAAAGCCGGCTATAAAATCCCCCAAGAAATTGGAGTGCTTGGGTTTAGCAATTCTGATTTAACTTTGGTGTGTTCTCCACAACTTTCCTCAATACACCAGCCCGGAAAGAAAATTGGACGACGCAGTATTAGTATTGTGTTATCGAATATTGATGACCAAAAAGACATCTCATTAATAAACTCAAGGATTAAAACAAAACTCATTATCAGGGATTCTACGCAAAAATCCATGAATTGGATGCATTAATGTGATGCACACAAAAAGCTTCCCAACGAAATCGAATCCGGGTAAAATATCTTCCAATACCTTAGGGCTTGTTGTAAATACATCTTTCTAAAGAACACTTTTGCATACCATAGAACATCAAAATAGGCATTATTCTTTATTCCATCCTTGATCTGAACCAAGACTACATAAAGGACATCAAAAATCCATGCAACAGACAAAAAAAAACAGCAATAATCAATACACTTCCATTACCCAAAAACTGATAATTATGTAATACTGTGAACTTACATATTATACGCCCAATAGCACAATGCATAATATTTCAATTTTACTAAAAATTTATCAAAATTATAAATTTTATGATATATTTGCAGTTTATAACTTAACAAAACCAGATAAAGATGTTCACTTCACTAACACCATCTAAGCTAATACAAATTATTTTTGTTGCGAGCCTCAGCATACTATTTTTTGGCTGTTCCTCAACAAAAGTAAGCTCTACATTCACAAGAAAAAGAGCCCCAATACCTTATGACCATAATATTTTAGTTTCCCAAATTGAGGATTCGATAACAGTCCCTTATCAAACACTTGGGACGGTGAGTTATGGGCCATATCAAGAAAAGATAACTTATAAAGAGATAATTAACTTACTTTCATTGGAAGCAAGAAAAGCCGGGGGAAACATTCTCAAAATCATAAAACAACAGCCCAGGATGCAGCAAAGCGAAAGTCATCTCGTGGAAGCGCTGGTGCTTTATACGGATAGTATTGATAAAGTTAATGTCACACCATTTCCTGAAGAAGAAAAAAAAGACGTGGATTATGCCATTTTATATATTTACCGTTTTCCTAATTCAGCAGGATCGCTTGTCAACTATAATTTTCGCATTAGAGACAGTGTTCTTTGCAAGGTAAAAAGCAATTTTAAAACAGAAATACAACTAAAGAAGGAAGGCATGACCTATTTCTGTGCGGAAACAGAAAGTAAATTCTGGCTTCCTGTTGACATAGAATTTGGAAAAGAATATTACATCCGCTGTAGCCTGACAACCGGCGTTGTTGTTGGACACCCTAAACTTGAGCTCATAGACTGGCTTGACGGAAAACTTGAATTTGAAAATCTTAATGCAAAAAATCAATGAAGAAAATAATTAGCATTTTAGTTCTTTCACTTACAATACAAATATCTTATTGCCAGGATCTTATTATTACCACCAGCGGCGACAGTATTGCATGTTTAATTACAAAAAAAGATGCGGCTTACATTTATTTTAATACACAAAAAGACGCTAATATCATAAGCACTTTGCTCCCAAATGAATCTGTTTCAATTTATTGCAAGGATTGCTATAGAGACGGTATAATGGCCAATGCAACAGAAGTCAATCCCCAAATAAAATCCCATAAAAGCGGGGGTTGGAGGTTCTCTGGCGGTCTGGGTTATAGCTATCAAATAGCAAAATTTGCCGACAATTTAAACTCTGATTGGAAAGAACATCTACAAGGATTAAGGGGAGGAATAAATATCAACTTGGAAACAAACTACTATTTTAACAAAAAATATGGAATGGGTTTGCAGTACAGAAGTTTCTGTTCATCAAGTAATTCCGAAGACATAGTAATTCCAATATCCATTGACGATGAGATGCTTAACTATCATACTGCCCTGGAAGATAATCTCTCGATCAGGTTTTATGCACTTAGTTTCAATATGATAGAACGTATAAACAACAGTAAAACCTATTTCCTTTTTGGAGCAGCACTCGGATATGTTACCTATAAGGACAAACAAAGCATAAGCCCCCTTAATTCATTTAGCAGCATTAATCAGGATATAAGCTCAAGCACATTAGGAATGACTCTTGACTTAGGCTTTGATATTGGTATCACTGAAATTATTGCCATTAACTTACAATCCTCACTTTTTGCAGCCACGCTGAATAGCTACAAAATTAAGAGCTCATATAGTGCACAGGAATACGATCTTGGTGATGACAACAAAGAGAGTCTTGCACGTTTAGACTTCAGCCTAGGTATTAGTTTCAAAATTTAAATGGATCGTAACAAAACCAAATAAGTTTGTCAGAAAATCAAAAATCAAGCACTCATTCTATATAATTTAGGACGAAACAGAGAAAACGGGTCAGCTTAAAACCTGACCCGTTTTTTTATATGCGCTGGACTTTTCTATGAATCCAAAGCGGCTTCCAGTTCCTCCGTTATTTCTAAGGTATGGAACACTTTCTGCACATCATCATCGTCTTCAAAAATATCGATAATTTTCATCACTTTGATGGCATCCTCCAAAGGCAGTGTTTTTGCGTCTGTAGGAATACGTTGCAATTCTGCCGATTCCGGTTCAATCCCAAGTTCTTCCAATTTTTTCATCATGCTGCCAAAATCTTCCATGGCAGTAGTAATAATAAAAGAACCTTCTCCTTCTTCAATTTCTTCGGCACCGGCTTCAATCACTTCCAATTCAAATTCTTCCATATCCAAGCCTTCTGAAGGCACTTGAAAAATCCCTTTGCGTTCGAACAAAAAACTTAGGGAGCCATTTGTACCAAGGCTTCCACTGTATTTATTAAATACGGCACGAATGGCAGAAACCGTACGCTGTTGGTTGTCTGTGGTGCATTCGAGAAAAATCCCGATCCCATGTGGCGCATAGCCTTCGTATGTTAGCTCCAAGAAATTCGAAGAATCTTTGTCTTTTCCTTTATTAATCGCCCTTTCGATGGTGTCTCGGGGCATACTCTGCCCTTTTGCATTGGCAATGGCAAGACGTAGACGTGGGTTTCCTTCCGGATCGGCACCAGATTCTTTTACCGCTACAGTAATTTCTTTGATAATCTTACTGAAAATTTTTGAACGTTTCGCATCGTTAGCGCCCTTTTTCCTTTTAATGGTTGACCATTTACTATGACCTGACATATCTTATTATTAATTGGTTAATCATAAAATTCCTTCAGGATGCCCCCAAATTACTACCGCTAAAAATATGATATTATTGCTTTTCGATAATCTTCAAAGGACGATCAAATGAATAATGCAATAAAATCTTTTCAATCCAGAGTATGATGGTGCGATGGTTATGCATCCCTTCATATGCTAAAATCAAAATTAATAAAATTCCAATGAACAACAAACAAGCTCCTACAAAATATCAATTTTCATAAGAGCCTTTTTCGATAGAGGCTTCCAATGCAAAAGAAAAAAGCCAACTAAAAAATCCAAGCCCCAACCTTTAGCGCGAATTTGCAATTCGTGACCCCAAACTAAAATGGCCGAACATAAAATATCCGGCCATTAATTAATTTTCTGAAAAGCGAGAATTATTCACCTATTAAAACATATTCCCGAATTTAACACCAAAAACGACAGTAAAGGGTTTGCCCGGACCATAGATATATCCCGCATCACGGTTTATACCGAGGTCAAAATCATCCTGATAGCTATTAAGGATATTCTGCGCGCCCGCATAAAGTTGCATTTTTGTTCCACAGCTTAGAGGCATGGTATAGCTTATTTTTGAGTTGATGTCGAAAAAGGAACCAGTGTACACTAACTCTTCTTTTTCCAAAACCGAACCATCGGGACGTTCTCCTCCCGGGAAATGAGGCACATACATTGGTCCCGTATACACTCCTGATAATGAAAATGCAATAGCTTTTGTTATATCAAATGATGAAGAGAAATAGCCATAAGCTTCAGGTGTTCTTAAAATATGCAAGGACACACTAGTTTCTTCATCGCCCCAATCCTGCGGTTTTTCATATTCCGATTTTTGCAAAGTAAAACCCGCCTGAAAATTCATTTTCCCATTCGACGGGGCAATACGTGCTTCGAGGTTTAGACCATAAACTTTTGCGCCATCTTCAGCATTAACAATCGTGGCAGTCATTATTTTGGTTTTATCATCAAAACTATATTCATGGGCAAAAGGATTATCGAGTTTTGTATAGAAGCCTTCGGCCAGCACATAAAATTGCCAAGCCCCATGATCTTCTGTAAAATCGAAACCTCCTGTAAAGCTATTGCTGGATTCCGGGCTCAGATTATCGCCAAGCACATGAATAATCCGACGCGCTGCTGATGATTCTATATGCAAGTCCTCATCAAAAATCTGAGGAACACGGAAACCATGGGCATAGGAAAAACGCCCTTGCAGATGATCGGTAATATTTACCAAAACACTAGCACGTGGGCTAAGCGAATTATAGTCTTTCTCAATTTCTTCCCCAGATTTATTATTTTTTACTGTAGACATATCATAACGCAATCCCGCAAGAAGCTTAATAACATCTGATTTCCACTCGTATTGAGCAAAAGCACCAAGGCCATAAACCTGCTGATCGGTAATCAGGCGATTGGGGAGATGCTGCTGCTCATCATAATCATAATAGCCTTTTTTTGTGTCGTTAAGATCGTCATAAGAATATTCGACACCTCCGGTAATTGTACCCGGGGCGGCTAGCACATCAGCAAAATGATGCGTAAGCTGCGCTCCTGAAATAAATGTAAGCCCTTCAGTATAACCATAGGCCGAGGGATCTTTTTCCGCGCCATAATAACTATCCCGTTCCACTTTTTGGCCGCTTGAATAAACACTGAACTCAGTAGCAAGATCTGCCGAGAATGTTTCAAAGCTTAAACCACCCATAAGATTTTTTTGGTCAATCATCTCACAGATATCCGCTTCATGAGGCAGCATATCAAAAAGGTTTCCACCCCTGCGTGAATCGCTAATAGCATTCAGGTCAAGGTTGATCCTGCTTCGTTTGCCCGGTTTGTAAAAGGCTTTGGTTCCCATGGTGCGGCTGCTAATTTTTGTAATTTCAGAAAAACCATCGCCATTTTCATCCAATGGTTGGCGTTCGCGCATCACAGCATATAAAAAAATACCGCTACTATAATCATTGCTTACCAGAGACGTACTTGCATTCACCGACAAATCAGGTTTTTCAGCATTTGTATAGCCTAAGTTTGAGCCAATTAGCCAGCTATTGTTCACCGGATCTTTTGTGATAATATTCACAGTTCCACCAATAGCATTGGAGCCATAGAGAGCGGAGCCTCCTCCCCTGATTACCTCAACGCGTTGAATCATTGAAGGAGGGATTGCATCGATACCATAAACGCCGTTGAGTGCCGAAAACACCGGGCGGCCATTAATTAGAAATTGAGAATAAGCACCTTCAAGTCCATTCATCCTCAGTTGACTAAAACCGCAATTTTGGCAATTATTCTCCATGCGAAGACCTGGCGTAAAATTCAGGCCATCGCCCAAAGTTGTAGCTTGCACCTCATCAAATAATTTTGGACTGATTGAATTCACAACAACGGGGGCATCTTTACGACTTTGTTCATATCTGGATGCAGACACAACCACACCTTCTGCCTGAATTACATCGGGCAATAGTTCAAAATTCACCTCGATTGTTTGACCTTTTCGGATCGTTACAGATTTTTCCTGAGCCTTATAGCCCACAGCCCTAGCTTTTAGGGTAAACTGACCTTCAGGCAGATTGATCAGGTAGTAATGACCTGTAGCATCGGCGGATGTCCCTTTATCCGTGCCAACGACAATAATTGTTGCAAAAGGAATATGATCACCATCAGAGGTAATATGCCCAAAAACATTTGCATCGGTAGGCACAATAAATTCCTCGGGTATATATGCTTCTTGGGCAAATGATGCCAAAGAAATGCATAACAATAGTATAATAATTTTAATGTTATTCATTTAACACATTGATTTTAAGTAAAAAACAGTAATAATAGCTTTTAAGCCCTTATTCAAAAAACAAAAGCCCAGAGTAAGTTAAGGTGTTTAAAAATCAATGGAAGGAAGGGGGGCCACGCGCCGGAACATAGCAATAATAACCTGAAAATGCTTTTGGAATGATTTCAGGGGTAAAATGCCGAACACTACCATGAAGCGCAATTGAAAGAACAAATAGTGCAAAAAACACTAGGGTTTGCGGGTGAACCACTTGCGCATAAAACAAAAATTCATTTTCATTATGCTTATGCTTTTCCACCGGGATATCACCCATTGGGGTTTTAACATGGTTCACAGAATAGGGGTGCGCATGGCAAATAATCTGCCCGTTGGGCAATCGGTGGTAGTGCCAGTTTAATGATGCATTTAAAAACACCCACAAAACTGCGGGCAAAAGCATCAATGGAAACAATATTTGAAACAGTTTCTTCACAAGATTATTTGCAGCAGCAAAAATAAGGCAAACTTTCAGACAAAATCAGCCTTTCATTCTAAATAAGCGATCATCTGTTCTAAATTAGGACAAACAAAAATCATTGTGTTCAAGCAAGGAAAAACGAATAAACCTATTGTAAAATGAGGGGAAAGAAATCAAATTGGTGCATTTCCCTCGTCTATGGAAATAAAAATAACACAAAAGCTCAGCAAAGTGTAATAATAGCTATATTTGCCCGCTGAAAAACAATATCATGAGCAAAAAGTTATCCATTATTATTCCGGCTTATAACGAAGAACGATCCATTCATCTTATTCTCGACCGTATTCAAAAAGTCGAATTAATTGGTGGGCTTGAGAAGAGCATTATTATTGTAAATGATTGTTCTACAGATAATACCGAAGACGTTTTAAACTCCTATATTCAATCGAATCCCAATATAGAAATCAAATTGTTCAGCCAGCCGATAAATATGGGCAAAGGCGCGGCTATTCATCGCGGCATCAGGGAAGCCGATGGCGAGCTTATTGTTATTCAGGATGCTGATTTAGAATATGACCCTCAAGAATTTAATGTATTATTGAAGCCATTTATTGATGAGGTAGCCGATGTTGTTTATGGTTCCCGCTTCATGGGCGGAGCTCCTCATAGGATTTTATTCTTCTGGCATTCCATTGGCAATAAGTTCCTCACATTCTTATCCAATATGTTTTCGAACCTGAACCTAACAGATATGGAAACCTGCTATAAGATGTTCCGTTCAGATATTATTAAAAACATAAAGCTACAAGAAAACCGCTTTGGTTTTGAACCGGAAGTAACAGCCAAAATTGCCCGTCTGCATAACATCAGAATATACGAAGTAGGCATTTCTTATTATGGGCGCACTTATCAGGATGGGAAAAAAATTGGCTGGAAAGATGGACTGAGGGCAATTTATTGCATCCTTAAATACAATCTCTTCTCAAGATAATATTTCAGCCCCCACTACTAAAATTTCCTCATATACCTGAGACTGACCTCCATCATCTTGACATCTGGCTTCCAGAGCAATTACTTCATGACAGAATCAAAAAAACAAATTCCCAGTAAAACTGTTTTATAATTAGCAAGACTATTTTTGCTTCTTTTCTTTAATTTGATAAATCCCTTTCTTTGCCAATGGATAATCAGGTTCATCGATTAAATCCATATAATTTTTCGGATAGGTCTGCATCCCAAAGAGAGTCCAATACGCCCTTTTTGTCATCCCATGAAAATGAATTATCCCTTTCTGCTTTTGGGAGGTTTGGAACAGGTTTAAGCCGATAAAAAACACGCATATAAGCAAACCGGGGTATTTCGCCCAATAAGGCAACTTACGAAACTTATCAACAAATGCAGCGAGGGGAATTGCCAAAAGTGCATAAGAATCAACCAAGGGTCTTTGCCCAAAAGAACCGGCATACCACCAACACCACCACGAAAAAGTAATGTATAAAAGCAGGGGCAAAATTAGGATTATGGGGAGGCGAAATTGCTTCAGTCTTCCGTTAAGCATAAAAACACCTACTAAGGAAAGCGCCATGAGCGGGGAATAAATCAGCCAGCCATTCCTATAGCTAAACATGCCATTGATAAACTGCGGATTTAACCAAAAAAAGCCTTCATTATTATAAGAATAGTGAACCCATGATCCGAAAATATATTTCCAGTACATCAATTGAGGGGAGATTACAACAAATGCCAAAACACAGATTAAAATCAAATGTTTGTAATAGGCAACAAAGAGACCATGAAGGTTCGCTAAAAATGTTCTCCAGTTATAAACTCCTAATAAAGGAAGAAACAGTGTAAACACAATATTTGTAGGCCTGATTAAGGTGATCATTCCTGCACTTAAACCAATAATAATGGCATTTTTCCAAGTCTTATTTTGCCACCATTCTGTTGCAAAAAACACAAAAATGGAGACCATTGAAAAGCTATAAATATGCGACATTGTAGGCTGAACAGTTGCATAATGATATAGATTTGTTCCCAAACCAATAATCAATAAGCTTATATTGGCCGGAGTTGGATCAAAATATTTCTTTAGCGTTTTGCTTAAAAAGATAAAACCAATGATAAAATAGAAAAAAGCAGCGCAAGTAATTCCAAAGCGATAGGGCAATGAGAAGCCATCGGCCTCAACATCTGTTGCAAGTGCATAAGCATGAGCCATTAAGAAAAAAGGCAGATCCAAAATAGCTACGCCCATAGTGTATTTAGTATATGTGTTCCGGCTTCCTTTCACCGGCAGGGCAGAATATTTTTTTTGCACCTCATCGTTTCCCCGTACAAATTGCATTGTTATATCTCCTTCAATGATAAGAGCCGGTAAATACACATAATAGCCTTTGGCATCATGGTATATCGTTGTTTTCATTTGTTTCCAATAATGCAATTCGTGACTATAGGCAGCTGCAATTAATATTACGAGCAATAAGGCCCAATTAGCCTGAAGATATTTTAAAAAAACGCTTGATTTTGCCATGCGAAATTGTACTATTTGATAAGTGAACAAAAATAACAAAAGAAATGGAGGTGCAATTCATTAAATAAAACAGCAGTTGATTTCTATGATACAATCTCTAAAGCATTGATCAAAAAAAAGCCGTTTATCTCAATGGACAAACGGCTTTTTTATTAGTTCAGGCAAATTATTTGATGCCTAATTTTTTACGGAGTTCTTTTGGTATGGCATTTTTATTCACCATGATACAGGTTGTTTGCAATTTCACGAAAGGCTTGGAAACATAGAAGAAGCCATCGTATTTATTACTGTTGTCTGCCCAGCTGTTTTTCACATAATAGTATGGTGTTCCATTTTGATCTTTTGCAATACCGACAAGTTGCATTCCATGATCGTCGGTTGTTTGAAAATCGTCGAAAGCTTCCTGACGAAGTTCCTGTGTAATTTCTTTTTCTGTGCGCGGCTTGTCAAAAGAATAGAGCATTTTACTGCGGTCTTTTTCCGACATTGCTTCCCATTTCAGGCGCTCAGAATTATCCATTTCTTCCACATCAGTTTCAGGAATAATGGCAACACCATTGCGGAAAGAAAAGCCTTTATGGCTAACATCTGCAGCCCAAGCAACAGAATAACCATTTTCGAGTGAATTATCGATTACTGCAATAAGCTCATCCAAAGGCACATTATATACTTCGCCCCATGCCCAGTTATCGGGAACTTCGAGGATAAATTTTTCATAAAATGGATGATGTGTAAAAGAGCTCAATTCAACATAATCGTTCATATCGAGTCCGAGCATATCTGCAAATGAACGCGGAGTATATTCAACACCCTCATAAACAAACGTTTCCGGGTATGAGCCAAGATATGCATCCAGGATTCCGTTGAGGCCTCTATGCCATGCAGGAGTAAGTTTGCGGTTTTTATTTTTCAGGGCAGCATCCATATATCCTTCCAGAACTGCATCCATTTCACCGTGTGCATGATTATCGAGACCGTAATTCAGACCGGAATAAGCACTTTCGGGAACGATACCATAGTTTGTCCATACATCAGTAACATCATGGCAAGCGCCACCGCCACCAAAATTCAGGCTACCATGCATACGCATATACTTCTCAGCTTTATCTGAATACGAGTTGCGTACAGTAAACATTTCGGAAAGGTCGTATTCACCTTTTCCCTCGCGCATTAATTCTGATTCAAGAAAGCCTATTGTAGAAAAGCTCCAGCAAGTACCAGACCTATTTTGGTCTTTAACAGTAGTATGCGGAATTTCTGTAATCATTTCGAAGGTATAACCTTCTTCTGCTGCTGCTTCCTCTTGTGCAAAGACTGAAGCCGATGGAATAAGCATACAGGCAATGAGAAAAATGGTCAGTTTGTTTAAAAATTTATTCATAATAAAATGTTTTAAAAAATTTATGCCCGAAGGCTAATTTTGGAGTTTGTTATTATCGGCAAATGTATAAACAGTGCCGTAGATTTCAAAATATTCCAGGAAAATTGAAATTTATTCTGCTTGAAATATGCATTACAGCATATTGCTGCACATCCAGATATTTTGTCGTGGCATGCACTAATACACAATTAATGATTTAAAGCAGTTGCATCTCTGATGCATATAATCTCAAAATCAGATAAAAAAATGCTTTTTCCACTTTCTGAACATCCGAATAATAGTATTATCGGAGGACTTGTGGGACTATGAATACAAATATTTTTTTGGCGGGCGGGCATATCCCTTAAATAAATTCTAACTTTACACTTCTTTTTGCCATAAATACAAAAGCCAATAGGTATGAAGACACTATACATCCTGCGTCATGCAAAATCGAGCTGGGAACACAGCGGTATTAAGGACTATGAACGCCCATTGATTAAGGAAGGAGTGCAAAGGACTAAAAAAATCGTGCAATACTTATTACGCGAAAATTGCAGCATCGACCTGATAAAATCCAGCCATGCCATTCGTGCCAGGGAAACTGCCGGCATTATTCAATATCATTTTAAAGAAAAAGTAACAGCACCGGAGCTTTGCCATGGATTATACGAAGCCACGGTTGAAAAAATATACGATATTGTTTTTGAAACCCATAATGATATTGATAATCTGATGATCGTAGGGCATAATCCGGGCTTCACCTATTTTGCGAACGAATTTGCCAACAATCATATTGACTGGCTTCCCACTTCCGGGTTGATTTGCATCGACTTTGACACGGATAAATGGGAACAAATTACTATGGCAAAATCATCATTACGGTTCTATGTCACTCCGAAAACACTGAGGGACAATGGAAAAATAAAAACAAAAATGTATGACTAAATATTTTTTGAACAGAGAAATCAGCTGGTTGCAGTTTAATGCGCGCGTACTACAAGAAGCAGCAGATCAAAGCAACCCACTCATAGAGCGATTAAAATTTTTGGGAATATTCTCAAATAACCGTGATGAATTTTTTCGTGTACGCGTTGCCACAATGAAGCGGCTGTTGCGGATCGAAAAAAAAGAGCATGTTGATAGTGGTTTTGCCCCCGGAACCACCCTAAAAAAAATCAGTGAAATTGTTGCAGAACAAGAGGTAGATTTCACAAATATTTATCAGGAAATAAGGGAATTACTTGAGAAAGAAAATATTCATATCATTGATGAACATAAACTTACGGATGAGCAGGGTTTTTATATCCGAAAATATTTCCTGGAAGAGGTGCGTCCTTATGTATTTCCAATTATGCTTGACAGCAATAAAAACCCTCTGAATGTCTTAAAAGACGCTGATTTGAACTTATTGGTTACTTTAAATGACTCCAAAAACCCTGAGCGTGAAGACACTGCAGTAATCAAAGTACCAACAGACAATTTCAGCCGCTTTTTGGTGCTTCCTTCAAGGGATGAGCACATTGTAATTATTATGTTGGATGATGTAATTCGCTATTGCCTCAACGATATTTTTGGATTTTTGGGTTACGACACCTTAAATGCTTATACAATAAAATTTACGCGTGATGCCGAGCTCGACATTGACCATGATGTATCAAGGAGCTTTCTGGACACCATGCGCGACAGTGTTTTAAAACGAAAAAAGGGACTACCGGTACGTTTTGTTTATGATAAGGAGATTCCGGAAAAAACCCTAAAAACGCTTATGAAGCGACTCAGAATCACCGATAAGGATTCGCTTCGGGGTGGAGGAAGATACCATAATTTCAAAGATTTTATGGCATTTCCACGCATTCCAAAACCGCATCTTTATTTTCAAAAAACACCTCCCCTGCCCCATCCTGATATGCTCACCAACAGAAGTATGTTTGCCCTTCTTCAGGAAAAAGACATTATGCTTCATTATCCCTACCAATCGTTCACGCATATTATCGACTTATTAAGGGAAGCTTCTATTGACCCAAAAGTACGATCAATTAAAATGACATTCTACCGGGCTGCCCACGACAGCAATGTAATTAATGCCCTGATCAATGCCGCACGAAATGGAAAAAAAATCACTGTTTTTTTGGAGATTCAGGCACGTTTCGATGAAGAAGCTAATATCTACTGGACCAATCGCCTGCAAGAAGAAGGAGTGAAAATCATTGAAACAATCCCGGGCTTTAAAGTACATGCTAAATTACTTGTAATCAGAAGAAAAGAAGAAGGAAACAATGTCTATTACGCCAATATCAGCACAGGAAATTTCAATGAATCAACGGCACATATTTATGCCGACGACAGCTTGATTACGGCCAACCAAAGCATAGCCGAGGATGTGGACAAACTCTTTACCCTTTTTGAATCGCGCTATACAATTCCCAATTTTAATAGTCTCATTGTTGCCCCATTTGACATCAGAAACCACTTTATAGATCTAATTAACAATGAAATACAAGCTGCAAAAGAAGGCTGTACCGCAAAAATTACCATCAAATTAAATAGTCTGGTTGACCGACAAATCATACACAAACTCTACGAAGCCAGTCAGGCAAACGTGCATATTAAATTAATTATCAGAGGGATATGCGTACTCAAACCAGGTGTTCCCGGGTTAAGTGAGAACATTCATGCAATAAGCATTGTCGATAAATTTTTAGAACACTCCAGGGTTTTTGTGTTTGAAAACAAAGGCAAGCCCCTCTATTTCATTTCTTCAGCCGATTGGATGCCACGCAATTTTGATCACAGGATTGAAATCTCCTGCCCCATTTATGATAAAGAAATCCAACAAGAACTGGATCATATGCTGCGTATTCAATGGAGCGACACATCCAAAGCACGTATTTTAGATGCCAAACAAAGCAACAAATACAAAAAGCCCGATCCAAGTTCTGAAGAAGTGCGGTCACAGTTTCATACGTATAAATATTTTCTTAATGGTTTAAATGAATTACTGAATCAATAAACATGCTTTTTGCCGCCATAGACATAGGATCAAATGCAGGCCGTTTGCTTATTGCAAATGCATATACTCATAATAATCAAAGTGTTGTAGAAAAAACAACCCTCATCAGGGTTCCTTTACGTTTAGGAAAAGATGTATTTAAAACAGCTAAGATATCAGACGAACGAAAAATTGCATTAATTAAAACCATCAAAGCCTTTAAATTACTGATGGAAGTATATAAACCCATCGGTTATAAAGCTTATGCTACCGCGGCCTTGCGTGAAGCAGAAAACGGGAAAGAAATATTGCAATCCGTAAAAAAAAATACTGGCATTCGTTTGCAATGCATTGATGGAAAGCAAGAAGCGAATATTATCCGTAAAAATATAGGATTTGTTTTGCCGCCTGAAAACAAATACGCAATGTTTGTGGATGTTGGTGGAGGTAGTACTGAAATTTCCATTACCGAGGGCGATCGACTAATTGATCTAAAATCATTTCAAATCGGAACAATCCGTTTACAAGCTAGAGCATCCATGCACAACGAATGGGAAAGCATTAAAAGCTGGATCAATATGCATCAGGAGCTATGTTCTGAAACCCAACTGATTGGTTCAGGAGGGAACATAAATAAAATTAACAAGATTTACGGAAACCAACAATCAAAAGCTATTTTTCAGTTCCAATTACTACGGGCTTATGAGCATTTACGTTCATACAGCTTACAAGATCGTATCGAAAAACTTGGCTTACGACCCGATCGTGCGGATGTGATTATTCCAGCAGCAAAAATATTTTTATTTATTATGCATCAAATGCAGGCAGAAAGCATACTTGTTCCAAAAATAGGCCTGGTCGATGGTATGATTCACGAACAGTATAAAAAATACATTTCGTGATTCTCGAAAGACTAAAGTTTCATTTCCATATTTAGAATACATTCGATTTCTTTCATGCACTTTCTTGATAAAAAACTCCAAAACAGAAATTTACAAACAGAAAAATATAGCCATATTATGATTTCATTTGATACAGCCCAATCCATAATTCATCAGGAAGCCCAAAAAGTAGAACAGGAAAACATCCGGATGGAAGAAGCTTTAGGCCGTGTGCTGGCAACAGATGTATTCTCGGATCTGGATATGCCTCCTTTTGAAAAAGCTGCTGTTGATGGTTATGCACTTCGCAGCCGCGATTTGTCTCAAAAACTAAAAGTTGTTGAAATCATAAAAGCAGGACATCTTCCCCAAAAAGAACTTAAGGAGGGCGAATGCGCAAAAATCATGACAGGCTCCATGGTTCCAATTGGCGCAGATATTGTCGTAATGATCGAAGAAACAAATACTGATGATGAAGGATTTATAAAATATTTTGGCAAAAGCAAAGCCGCAAATATCTGCCATATTGGCGAAGACATACAAAAAGGGGATAAAGTCCTGAGCGAAGGCACGCAAATCCACCCGCAACACATTGCAGTTTTGGCTTCGGTTGGCGCAACAAAAATTAATGTCTATCGAAAAATCAGAATCGGGATTATCAGCACAGGCGATGAAATTGTAGAGCCCGCTGAAAAACCTATGCCGGGGCAAATACGCAATTCAAATGCCGCTCAGCTCATAGCTCAAACAGCACAAAGCGGACATCTTCCTGATTATCTCGGTATTGCAAAAGACAGCCCTGAAGCACTGCATTTTTTGCTGGAGCAATCCGAAGCGAAAAACGATATCTGCCTTTTAAGTGGCGGGGTTTCAATGGGCGAAACAGATTTTGTGCCCGGGGTTTTGTTGGAAAGGGCTTACGAAATACTTTTTAAGAGCATCGAGGTAAAACCCGGAAAACCAACGGTATTTGCCCGTAAAGGCAACAAATATGTATTCGGGCTTCCGGGCAATCCGGTTAGTTCTTTCGTGCAATTTGAGCTCTTGGTAAAACAGCTTCTAGCAAAAATGTGGCACAGCCAGCCAAAATCCTTTGTGTATATGCCATTGGCAGCAGATTTTCATCAGAAAAAAGGCAAGCGGCTTTCATGGATTCCTATTAATCTAGCAGAAAACGGCAGTATTCAGCCACTTTCCTATCATGGTTCTGCCCATATTCATGCTTATGCTGATGCCGATGGCATGGCGGCAATCCCAAAAGGCACTGAATTTTTAGAAAAAGGGAGTAAACTAAAGGTGTTTTTGCTTCGTTCATGAAAAGGACTAGTCGATTTCAATAAAGAAAAAGACAGAGTCAATTAAAACTCAAAATATGTTCTTCGGCCATGAAAAGGGCGAAGCAAAAGGCCGAAGCTTTTCGGGAGAAATTTATTAGATTTGCACCTTAATACTGAATGTATGATTGTAGATATTTTTGTACCCTGTTTTATTGACCAACTCTATCCGAAGACGGCAATGAACATGGTGAAAATCCTTGAAAAACTTGGCCTTACCGTCCATTATAATGAGGAACAAACCTGCTGTGGGCAAATGGCTTTCAATAGTGGTGATTGGGCAGAAGCCAAAATTATTGGCGAAAAATTTATCAAAAACTTCTCCAATAACCGTCCAATTGTTGGCCCCAGCGCTTCCTGTGTTGGCTATGTGCGCAATTATTACGATCGCCTTTTCCATAATACTGCTTACCATAATGACTACAAACAATTGCAAAAAAACATCTTTGAATTTACTGATTATCTGGTTAATGAATTAAAAGTAACCGATCTTGGTGCAACATTCGAGCATAAGATTACCTATCATGATTCCTGCGCTGCCCTACGCGAATACGGCATCAAACATGAGCCCAGAAAACTACTCGAAAAAGTAAAAGGACTAGAATTAAGGGAGATGAAAGACACTGATGTTTGCTGTGGTTTTGGTGGCACTTTTGCCGTAAAACATGAAGCGATCAGTGCAGCCATGGCAGAGCAAAAAGTAGAAAATGCCCTTGAAACCGGCGCAGAATATATTGTATCTACAGATTCATCCTGCCTCTTGCATCAGGAAGGCTATATTAAAAAACACCGCCTTCCTATAAAAACCATGCATATTATTGATGTACTGGCATCAGGATGGTAGGGCAATAAATACGAAAACAATTCGATTTAATTCAACAAAATAAAAACAGCATGAAGTCCAACAGATTTTTATTCATTTTTATCCTTGCTGCAACATTTATGATCTCTGCCTGTTCTGAGGATGACGAGGCAAATGATACGCCTGCAGAGCCAACAACAGAAATAAATCAGGAAAAAGGCACCTTCCTTGCTGGCGTCTATAATGATGAAGTCCAGATGATTGCTTCTGAAGCCATTATCTCTGCCCTTAGTCTTTCACAATCTGCACAAGCTGATTTTCCAAGTCTGAGCCCATGTGCCAGCATCATCATCGACACCATCAGTTACCCTTTAAACATTCAGGTTTCATTTGGAGACAGCAACTGTTTATGCAATGATGGGAAATACCGCAGAGGAAGTTTGCAATTAACATTAACAGCGGCCTACGCATTGGAAGGCAGCACATTACTCATAAACACCAGCGATTATGCCGTAAATGATAATGAAATTGTAGGAGAAATCAGCATCACGAATCTCGGCCTCAGTACAAATGGAAAACCCTATTTTAGCAGCACTTCTACAATTGCAGTTCGTTTAAATGAGCTGATGGGATATATGGAAATCAGTTGGAACTCGCAACATTTCAGGGAATGGACAGAAGGTTTTCTTACACCATATCAACCACTTGACGATGTATATCTTATTACAGGATCAAGCACTGGAGCCACTGGCGAACTTTTGTGGACTCGCAGCATCATCAATCCATTACGCAAAGAAATGGGCTGCTTTTATTATGTTAGTGGAACAGTTGAAGTAGAAACTCCACTCCTACTTAACTGGATCGTTGATTATGGCGACGGCAGTTGCGATAAGATAATCGAAGTAACTATAAATGGGAATACTTATACTATAGCCCTACCGTAAAAGGAACGATAAAATAAAAAAGCCATCTCTTTTTTCAAGGAGGTGGCTTTTTTTATGGATAAAAAACAGCAGTTATAAAGTTGGTTTTTGACTATGCCGGATAACACCTTTTGTTTTCCATTTGCCTGTCAGATAATAAAGGTAGCTCAATGACATACCTATAAACCAAGCAGTTGGAATTGCCCACCAGACACCATCAATACCCATTTTTCCGGACAAATAATAGGACGCCGGAACGCGCACGACCCAAAGGGCCAATAAGGTAATAAACATAGGAATTAATGTATCGCCGGCCCCACGCATTACACCGTTTACAACAAACATAGACGAAAAAATTATATAGAACCAGCTTACAATCAATAAATAACGTTGACCAATTTCAATTACTTCCGCATTATTGGTAAAGACACCTATCAATTCCCTTCTAAAAAAGAAGGCGATCATTGACACACAAACAGAAACGATTGTTGTCATGATGAAAGTACTTGTAAGCCCTTTCCGAACCCTGTCAAATTTATTGGCGCCAATATTCTGCCCAACAAATGCAGCCAAGGCGGCAGCAAAATTCATTGCAGGCATGGCTGCAAAACCATCAATGCGCATGGCAATTGTGTATGCAGCAACGGTTTCTGTGCCAAAAACATTCACGATACCAAAAAGGGCCATCATACCAAGGGCCACAAAAGTTTGCTGAAAACCTGTAGGCACACCAATTTTCAACGCCTTGCGAAAAATACCCTTATCGAAAATATATTTTCGCCAGCGTATACTGATCACCTCATGCCTTTTATTAAGATAAAGTGCAAGGGTAAAAAACGCACCCGTTTGTGCCAAAACAGTTGCCGCAGCAACCCCTTCGACACCCAATTTAAAAACCAAGACAAACAATAAATCCAGAACAATATTTGCCATGGTGGAAATGATCAAAAAATAGAGGGGCGTTTTTGAATCGCCCAGTCCCCTAAGAACGGCGCTTGTTCCGGCGAAACCAAAAAACATAACAGTTCCCGAAAAATATACCTGCAAATACCGGACAGCAATTGGCAAAACCTCATCGGGCAAGCGCGTTAATGCCATCACCGGACGGGCAAGGAAAATACCGATAACAGACACAAAAACAGAAGCAAACAAGAGAAAAACAAAAAGTGTATCAATAGATTTCAACACATTCTGATGCTGCTTGCCCCCAAAGTATTGTGAAATAACAATGGTAAAACCGGATCCAATACCTATAATGAAAGAAATCATTGTAAAAATCAACGGAAAAGAAGCGCCAACCCCTGCCAAAGCCTCTGTTCCCAAATATTTACCAACAATAATGCTATCAACAATGCTGTACAGTTGCTGAAAAACATTTCCCAAAAGCATGGGTGCGGCAAAATTTAAAATAAGTCGGCTAACGTGGCCTGTTGTAAGGTCTTTCATTCAGGTGCTGGTAGGTTTCTAAGCTCAATCTTTTGATGAACATAATTCAATGATGCGACAAAAGTACCGAGAATATCATTGCCAATAACAAAATCAATCGTTTTATGGGCGGCCTCAAAAAGTACTTCATTAATATGGCTCATGTTTAATTGCAAGAAATCCCGAGCTCCCAAAAACTGTCCGCCCATATAAAATCCATCGACAGACTGGCTGCCTTCGGGGAGCATATTTTTTCCAATTCCAGCAACAGTACCTTCAACATCAAGCCATTCTAATTCAGTGTTTTCAAAAATCGTTTCACAAAAAGCCTCATCAAAAAGGCTGTTTGATGCGCCGGTATCAAGAATCAGCGAACAAGCTTTTCCCTCAATTTCCATACGCACAAAGTAATGCTTCATTGCTGCGGGATACAGGATTTCTTCCACTTTGATATCCTGATCAAAAAAGCGCAGATTAAGCTCTGTAGGAGAAAATACGGCACGCCCACTCCGAAGTAAATCGCTTCCCAGTATACCATCAATCTGCTCACCAAGGAGATATTCTGACATCATTTGATGCAGGTCAGAAAAATCCCTTTTAAACACAACAAAATCCGTTAAAACAGTTCCGGCAATTTGGATACGTTCGGGTTGGAACATTTTCATTTCCGGTGTATCGCCAATACCTTTAGCCACAAAAGCAGATTCACTCTCGGACGAAACCAGGAGATCGCTGCGCATAAAGCTCATATTTGCCCCGCTATCAATTAATCCCCGATATTCTCTGCCATCCATTATGCAGGAACAAAAAATAAGGCAGCCCCCAAAATCGAGCTTGAGCAATTCAAAAAAGAGTTGATGGTTCATTTCCATAAAGCAAAACTAAAACACTTTCATAGAACAAGCCGCTTCTCAATAAAAAGTTTGCTATAAAAACAAGTATAAATTCCTTAAATATTTTTAATATTGCAGAACATTCACTCCAAAAACATATACAAATGAAACAATTTTTCAAATTTCTATTCGCCTCCATTTTGGGCACGTTTATTACGCTCTTCATCATCATTATATTTCTTGTGGGCATGATATCCGCTGTAGCATCCATGTCTGAAAAAGAAACCGTTGTAAAAGAAAACAGTATATTGGTCATGAACCTTAACGGCCCGATTGTTGATCGTGCGCCCAATATGCCTTTTTCCATTCCTGATCTTTTGCAGGGCCAAGATGTGAAACCTATAGGCCTAAACGATATCACCAATAACCTGAAAAAAGCCGCCATTGACCCAAACATCAAAGGAATTTCTTTAAAACTTGATGGTTTAAGTGGTGGGATTGCCAATATTCAGGAAATTCGTGATGCTGTCCTTAAATTCAAAGAATCCGGAAAATTCGTAAGCGTTTATGCTGAAAATTTAGGTCAGGGTGCTTTTTATCTTGCCACTGCTGCCGATAAAATTTTCCTCAATCCTGAAGGATCTTTAACTTTTAAGGGCCTTTCTGCACAGATCATGTTTTATAAAGGTCTGCTCGATAAACTTGATATTGAAGTTCAGGTAATTCGCGTCGGAAAATACAAAAGTGCCGTTGAACCTTATGTCTTGGATAAAATGAGCCAGGCAAATAGGGCGCAAATGGAAAAATTAATTTTTAGTATCTGGGACGAAATGCTTGTTGAAATAGCCGATGCACGGAAAATAAGCACTGCCGAACTCAATAACATCGCCAATAAACTTTTGATTAACAGCCCGAAAGACGCTAAGGAACTACATTTTGTTGATGACCTAAAATACAAAGACCAATACCTCGATTTCTTAACAGAAAAGCTTGAGGTTAAGAAATATGACGACATTAATACCGTTAGCAATTCAGATTATGTAAATGCACCATGGCCTGTTGAGCGCAAATTGGATATGAAAAACCGCATTGCTGTAATTTATGCTTATGGCGGCATTTCTATGGGCAAAGGAAACGATGAAACCATTGGTTCCGAAGGCATTTCAAAAGCAATTCGTCAGGCACGCTTAGATGATAAAATCAAGGCAATTGTATTGCGCGTTAATTCTCCCGGTGGTGATGCACTAGCCAGCGATATTATCCTTCGTGAAGCAGCCCTTGCGAAAGAAGTAAAACCCGTAATTGTATCTATGGGCGATTATGCCGCATCCGGTGGATATTATATTTCGTGTAAAGCCAGCAGGATTTTTGCCGACCCAACAACTTTAACAGGTTCTATTGGTGTTTTTGGTCTCATTCCTAATGTAAATAAAGCATTGAACGATAAACTTGGCATTACTATTGACGAAGTAAATTCTAATGAAAATTCAGATTATTTCGGCATTATGAAACCCCTTAGCCCATATCAGCGCGATGTAATGCAGGCTAGTGTAAACGAAATCTATCAAACATTTATCCATCATGTTGCTGAAGGACGCGGCATGACACCAGAATATGTGGACAGTATTGGTCAGGGCCGCGTTTGGTCCGGTACCGATGCGCTTCAGCTTGGACTAATTGATGAATATGGTTCTTTGCAGGATGCACTTGCCTATGCCGCCGAACAAGTTGGCGTTACAAATTACAAATTAGAGGTATTGCCGGAGCGCAAAGATCCATTTCAACAAATTGTTGATGATCTTACAGGTAATACACAGATGAAAGCAAAAGCCATTTTTGGAAAGTACGGGGCATTTGCCGATGGCATCCAAAGCCTTACAGATGGCAGACCTGTGAAAGCAAGGGTGCCTTTTGAAATGATTATCGAATAAAAAATTAAAAGACAAACAACAAAAAAGACCGGTTTTTCTATAAAGGCCGGTCTTTTAGTATATTAGTGTATCATGGAGCAGAATATCGATCAACAAAAAAAGGCATTGCGCAAAAAAATTAAAACCGCTTTCGCTCAGATGGAAGAGGCCGAAAGACTAAGGAAATCGACGATTATTTTGGAAAAGCTCAGCAAAACGAAAGCATTTCAAAAGGCACAAAACATCATGCTATTTTGGTCGATGAAGGATGAAATTTTCACCCATGATTTTGTAGTGGAATGGAGCAGTAAAAAAAACATTTTCCTTCCTGCCATTAATGGCAATGAGATAGAAATCAGGCGATTTGACGGCATTCAAAAAATGAAAGGCGGTGATAAATACGGCATTCCGGAACCCATTGCAGGCCTAAAGGCCAAAGCTGATGATATAGAACTGATTGTTGTACCCGGCGTGGCTTTTGATAAAAACAACAATCGCTTGGGTCGGGGTAAAGCCTTTTACGACAAACTTCTAAAAAACACATCCGCGCATAAAACAGGTATTTGCTTTGACTTTCAATATTTTGAGCAGACACCTATTGGAGCATATGATATAAAGATGAATGAAGTAGTTTTGTAAAGCAATTTCCATCATCGCAAAAATGTGATGGAACAAAAAATCGCATCATTCAAATGACTTCCATTTAATTCCGAAGCTTAAAGGCAGTATTATACGGAGGGAATGAACCATCCATAAAAACCCGAAAACCAATACGACAACTCGAGCGATTCTGATTTTTTATTGTTTTTGCAAAAGGATTCAAATATATTGGTGGATCTTCCCAAGAACCACCTTTAACAATACGAGCCGGCCTCATTTTTTGGTGGACTTTTATATCGTGTTCAAACCGCTTTTTCGATTGCTCATATAATTCCTTTAACTTTTCTTCGTGATGCATCATTTCAAGAGAATCAGAAATATTGTCCTTAGCATTAGCGTTCCGCAAATAGAAGCATGTATCACTTTTTGTCGCAGGATAATTTCCTTTATATTTGACTCCACCCAACACGAGAAAATCACGATAAGGCTGTAGTTTGGGCAGATAAGTAGGATCAAAGAAGGCGCATAAATCGGCAAATTTGAACTTGTTCGCCCCATAGCCCATACTATAAAAAATCGCATAATCATTAAGACAAATCCCCACACTCCTATCTTGTGCCCATTCCGCAACATTCCCTGCCATATCGTATAGATTATTAGCATTGGGCAGGTAATGCCTCACCGACATAGTTCCTAGCGCGCCATCATCACTATAAGATTTTATGGTCAGGCCGGATTGGGTAACTATTGCGCCAAAATTTGCATTGTATCCGTTAATAAATAAATTGTTCATATATTGATCTGATAATGATGTATTTACGAAATGCTCAAAATTTGGCATAAATATATATTCAGCTTTCTTATGCTCCAAAACCTCATTCCTTAAACGTGTCACTTTTTTATTCAAAGCATTAGATACCCTCCCCTTAGAGGAGACTTCTTTTTGTATTCTTTGCTTTTCAAGCTTATTGATTTCCATTTCTGCTTTGAGGTATTTATCCTGTGGGTTTTCAGGAATGCTAACTGCGGCATACTCCCATTCCTTTACAGTTGGAAGACGAAAATCAGGAAAAAGCAGAATCCTGAGCACCTCACGCTCTTTTGTGTCCACGAACTCCATATATTTTTCTATATCAAAAAAATATGAAGGTTTTTCAAGCATTCCGTTTGCAATCAATATGCTTTCATTGAGCCTTTCCGAACGCCATTTACAATAAGCTTCGGCCTGATGAAATGTAACACCAACAACCGGGCAGTCATCATAAGCGGGATGCCAGAAGTAGAATTTTGCCATGTTTTCAAGCATCATTGAGGAACTTTTTGCCCAACATAATGTATCCGGATAAATAGGAATGCCATGATAAAATAGTTTTCTGGTATCGATCTGATTCTTCCTAAAAAATGCCGTTTCCTGTGGCAGGCACATTTGTTCTAAAAGCAAGGGATCTGACCAATCAATCGCCTTATTTTCATTAATTGAGCCATCGGGATTCAAGAATTTTTTTGGATAAATCTGTGCGAGAGATTCATAGGCTTTGCGAAATTTTACCCAATCAACAAATTCGCGGTATTCCTTATTGGTGACTTCATGATCGCTAACAAAAATATCCATGGTTTTCACTTTGCAGACATCGGTCAGGCTGCATAAGGTAGAATCCTGAGGAAGGAAATTTGCTATTTCGGGTGTATTCCTTATAAATTCCCCACCTTTAACAAAAACCATTCCGTCAAAATATTTGCGAGCCATCTTTGGCAGTTTAACAGACTTTATATGAATAGTTTCTTTGGTCTCAAAATTATCCCATCCAATAATCTGCGCAGAACATGAAGCAATAAAAGCCGTAAGGCATAACAAGAATAAGACGATCCGTTTCATAATTTTACATCCTTAAAATTCCTTCATAATACAGTTCAATTTCAGAAGCTGCCCAGCCATTCCTATAATTCCTTATTTTTCCCCTTTTTACGTTCTTCACGCTCAAGCAGGTTCATGAGCCTATTGTATTCTTTCTCAGTAATAACGCCATCGCTGGTAATCCGATCAATTTCAGTTTTTAAGGAATCTGATATTTGTGTACGCTGACTGACAATTGTTTTTATTTCAATAATTTTTTCCTTTAAAAACTGATAATGTTGCTCTTTAATGTAATGTTTCTCAAATAATTCACCAATCTGCATTTTTAGCTCACTCAGGTTTTGATCTATTTCCTTTCCTTCAAAATATTCTTTTAGGATATAATTCGCCTGATGCAGCATATATTTAAAGCGTTTCTTTTTACGATAGGAAAAGAAGGCGCCCAATGTGGCCGTAATAATGGCGGCCAAAAGCCCAATCACTCCCCATATATTATCGAGTTGCGACCAAAAATTATCCCATAAACCTTTGTTTTGTGTTTGATTTGCAGGTGACGATTCGTCGCAAAAAAAGATATGCACCGGATCCCCTTTGCTAAGCGATTGTTCCTGCCCCGAATGTAAAACAGTGAAGCTTTCATTGAGTTGATAATCGACAGAAGTAAAGCGTATTTTCTTCTGTCCTTTGGTAATTTCGAGCACATAATCTTCTGTAATTCCATCATTTGTGCCATAATGAATCATCCAATACTTATTTTTACCGTCATAATCCAAGCGGGTCTTTATGGGAAAAACTTCCAATATTCTTCTCAGGAAAATCTCAGGAAAATCAGAAATCCTGTCAATCGGTTGATCCTGATTAAAAAGAAGCTTATTATTCAGGTAAACAGAAATAGAATACATATTTTTTTGAGCATGGTAAATCTTAAACAGCACAGAATCTTTAGCGTGGGCATCAGGGAGATCCAAAACATCAAATCGGTTGGTACTCATAAGTTCTTCGCGGCACCGTTGCAACATAAACATTATTGTATCATTATACAAACTGCTATGCTCGTTCTTATAACGAATATAAATCTCCGGTTTGCTACGTTTCACCCCGCAAAGCGGACGCAGCCCATTATAAAAGCTGTCGTCGATAGGGAACCATTGGGAAATGCCCAAAATATTCTTAAAAATACGATTATAGACATCCAAGTTTTCATGAGCGTGAAACATAAAATTTTTCACTTGCCTGCGTGTTTTTTCATCAGTTCCCGGGGCAAAAACATAGGCGTTATAAGGAATTAAGCCTGTTTTATGCAGTATGCGAAGATCTGCAGTGTCAATCGAAGGCTCTTGAATCAAGGCCTCGAGATAGGTTGCAATCCCATCGGTTTTTCCTTCCAGTAAAGCCTTAATGGACAGGATATGCGAACCGGAAAACAGTTCATCAGAGGTAAATTCAAGGCTGGGCTCTATTCCATGTTTTATCAAAACATTATAGGGCAGTTTGTAGCCTGAAGTAGAAAGTGTATGTGTAAACATAAAACGATGCCCTTTTAAATCGGATAATTTCAGGTAGTTTGTGCTGTCAAAAACCACAATCACACCATAATAACCTTTACGGCCATTTGCAATATGTGACGCAAATGCTTCAATATCAGGAAATCCATTGGCAACAAATTCTTTTTTTGCATCGATATATGCGTTGGGGGAAAAGACAGCCATATCAATTTCATTGTGCATTATAGCATATTTCAGCCTGTCGTAGGGAAATACCTTTAAGATGGATTTTTTGCCTATAACCCTTTCAATCTCTTGTACTACAGGATTATACGTGCTTATAATTTTCGCTGAATCGCAATAATCAACTACGCCAAGAATGAAAGGCTCATTGCTTTTATCTGTTTGTGCCAAAACATTTTGACTGTCAAACAAAAAAAGAACCACTATGAATAAGAAAATAGTTTTGTACTTCATGCTACAGTATGGGTTAAACTGACAATAAAGTTTTGACCCATAAAAATAAATAATTTTTGAATCAATAAGCTGAAAAGAAACAGAATTTATTTTGGCATTCTTTCGCCCAGCACTTCACTATTTTGAAAGCGGATCAAATAATATGTTGACGCGATTATGGAACAACTCTGTTCAAATCCGCAAAAAAATATTATTATTGTATTTGAATAAATATCCGGCTTAATTTTAGCTTAGCAAAATACATTATCATGTCCCAACAAGGAACCATAAAACGCTATACGCTTATTATTGAGAAAATTATTGGAGGACAATTTCCTGATTTCCAGGAAATAATGAATTTTCTTTTCGATCAAGGATTTGAGGTCAGTAAACGAACTGTACAGCGTGATATGGAGCAGATTCGTACAGAATTTGGCCTTGAAATCATATACGAACGGAATAAAAACGGATACTTTATCGACTTTGATGAAAGCTATGATACAGATTCGTTTTTTCGCTTTCTCGAAATAGTGCACACAGCCGAACTACTCAAAAGTACATTGGCCGAAAGCAAAGAAAATCTTCGCCATATTTCATTCGATAAAGGCGGCGGATTGAAAGGCATTGAGCATTTAAAGCCACTGCTTCGGGCCATCCGTGAGAAGCGTTATGTGTCATTTCAGCATCATAGCTTTTTCAAAGATAAAGTACGCCAATACAGCATCAAACCCTATTTGCTGAGGGAATACCAAAACCGATGGTATATTATTGGTTTGTTAGGGCCAATCGAGAAATTTTTTATGTTTGGCATCGACCGTATCGATAAGTTGGAAATCAAAGCAGAAACATTTGAGCCCAAAGCCAATATGGATGCACATGCCCTATTTCATAATATTATCGGCCTAGTTTATTCCGGTGATCCGGTGCAAAAAATCATTCTGTCGTTTACTGCAGAACAAGGTAAATATATCAAAAGCTTACCGATGCACCATAGCCAAGAGGTTTTGACTGATAATGCAGAGGAATGCCGTATCAAAATTGAAGTCGTGCCAAATTTTGAGTTAAACCAACAAATACTGATGCATGGCGACAGGGTAAAAATCATTGAACCTCAATGGTTAGCAGATGAAATCAAAAATATATTGGCACGAAGCCTAAAACAGTATACTGAAGAATAATTTCAAATCCCCCTTTAGTACGACCCCTTTTGGCGTTATGCCTGAATAATTTTGTCATCAAACAAACTGTAATGATGATAAAAAATACTACATCTCTGGAAAAGAATCAAAGGACACAACAAATCGCTGATATTGAACGACTAAATCACAAAAGCGAGTTTATTACTTTTCGTGCAGATTTCCATAAAACGAAGCAAAGTGCATATGCCATCACAATCAGCCATCATGCCTTTGGCAGATCAGGAACTATATTGGGGCAACAGCAGCCAATCGAAAATCAGTAATTCCATTGCACTTATCAATGATAAGAATAACAAATGAGCCCAAAAGAATCAGAAAAGCGAAACGAAAAGCACAAAGCAATGCACCCAAAATTAAAGCCTCTTCAAAAGCTACTCGAGAATCCTCAATTAAAAAAAATCATCAATATGCATTTGGGACATGCTGGTTTAGAGGCAGTTTTCCGCTTTGGCGACTTCTACTTCTGTATTTTTAAAACCGAAAAACAATATATCCTATTGTTTTTTCAAAGGTTTGGAGGGCACAAGCCTGAATCCCAATACTGGTCGTATACTATTTTGGATTGCATTCATGAGACCTTCCATAAAATCAAAGAAATATTCCATCGGGTTTATCTGAAAGACTATTACGCAGATTATGTAAACCCTTATCTGGATCCTGTTCCTGCATGGATTATCCTAAAGCCTCAGTATCTTGGAGAAGAAGCAAAACAATATATTTTAGATCGACTTACAGAATTAGCAAGAATACCCGGTATCACAAAAAAATTAAAAAAGAAGGGAAAGCCCTTTAAAGTATTTTGGTGGTCTTATATTCATGATAGCCAATAAAGTCTTAAAATTCAGGAATAAATGGATTGGATTCTGTCCTGCTTTGTGTTGAAAATCCTAGACTAAAACCCCACATATAAAACATCTCTATTGGTTGTACTCAAATACATTCTTATTGAGTTCAGCAGATAATTTCACACTCTCTGTTTGATGCTTTTTTGTGTTTTAGAATTCATCCCTTTTGGAACGTCAGAAATAATTTTCAATAGATGAGATAAAATCACTTTACCGGCTAACACCCAAATGAGACAGAAATTTTTCTATATCATCCGTTTTGGTTCATCTAAGTTTCTCTCGATGCCAGTATTTAAGGCATTATTTTCAAGTTCTTTGGTAATTTCCTTTTTTGTTTTTAAGCCTAGTTCTTTTAATTTGATTGCTTGTAAAACCAAATTATCGTTTCCGGTGCTTAACTGTTTAAAGGCATCATCATATTTTACCTCTGCCTTTTTTAAATAATCGCCAATACCTTCCATATTAGTTACAAAGCCAACAAATTTATCATAAAGTTTGGCTCCCCTACTAGCAATTGCGATTGCGTTTTGATTTTGATACTCTCTCTTCCAAAGGTCAACAATCAATTTTAGTGAGGTTATCAAGTTGGTTGGATTCATTAATAGGATTCTTTTGTCGTAGGCGAAATTCCATAAATCGGGATCACCTTGCATGGCAGCAATATATGCTGGCTCGCTTGGGATAAACATCATTACAAAATCAAGTGCTTTGTCATAATCATCGTAGCCTTTGGTACTTAGGCTAATGATATGATTTTTGATTGCTGCCACATGGGAAGCAAGTTCTTTTTTCTGCTCATCCACATCAGATGTTGCTAATAAACGAGTAAAGGCATTAAGCGACACTTTTGAGTCGATGATAACACTTCTGTTATCGGGATATTTTATCACTGCATCCGGACGCATTTTTTTACCTTCTGCATCCGATTTTAGTGGTTTTCCTTCTTCATCCAATAGCTGGTGTTCCATAAAATATTCTTCATCCTTCCGCAAGCCCGATTTCTCAAGAATACTTTCCAAGATCATTTCACCCCATCGCCCTTGTGTCTTCGCTTCACCTTTCAAGGCTTTTGTTAAATCACTCGCCTCTTTACTAATAATTTTATTCAGCTCAGCCAATTCTTTTACCTTTTCGCCCAATGAAAAGCGTTCTTTTGCTTCTTTATTATACACCTCATCAATTTGTTTTTTGAAAGAGACTAAATTTTCACCCAAGGGTTTTAACAGGGTTTCCATATTGGTCTTATTGGTCGTGGTAAATTTGTTGGTTTTCTCCTCTAAAATCTTATTGGCAATATTTTCAAATTCCCGGTTAAATTTCTTGCCCAATTCCTCCATCTCTTTTTCCTGCTTTCTTAGTTTATCTTCTAAGGCCGTATTATTCGCAATGAAGGTAGCCAATTCCTGATTGGTTTTATTAAACTCAATAGACTTATTTTCCAGCAATTCTTCCGCCTTGCATAGTTTAACCGAGGTGGTTTGTAATTCTTTATCAACTCCTGCTTTCGCCACTTTAATCTCAGCGAATTCTTTTTCAATGCTCGTTTTGTTTTTTTGCTCAAGTTCAAGTGTTTCGTTAATTAGGCTCAAATTATCTTTCGCTAAAGCTTCGCTTTTTTGAGCGTTTTCCAAATTAGCTTTCATCTTAGCCAGATTTGCTGTAAAATCCCTAATCTCTTGCTCCTTATCTCCAATGGCTTGTCTGGCTTCTAATAAATCCTCTTCCGTACTGCTGCTTTTTTCTTTTTCAGCAGCCAGTTTTAATGCAAGATCATTTAAGTCCATTTTTAAAGTTTCATAATCATTTGCTGAAACTCCATTTTTCTCAAACTTTTGTTTTGCAAAAAACCATATGGCTATGCCTGCAAATAAAATCCCAATGATCAATCCAATGATTAAAAAAATAATTTCCATGATTCGATTTTTTTGTCGTCAATATTCATTATCAGCTAATGTTCCGCACACCTTAAAGGCCGCAAATCATTAAAGATGTAAAAATCAAAAAAGCAGTATAGTAGTTTGTTAATTTATTGGTTTACAATTAATTAGACACCAAACAATAAACACATAAACATGCTATAGTACAAAGATATTAATAAGTTGTCAGAATATAGAAAACGTATTCACTCTAAGTTTGGCTAAACCAAATACTATTTTCCATTTTTTGTAGTATTGTATTTTTTGCAATTGAAAAAGGGCCTAGATAAGCAAGCCATCTAAACTCTATTCATCGTTCTAAAATACTGTATACAGTCAGCAAATATTTAAGATCGACGAGCATTTGCCTTTTGATAGTGTTCCTTGGACTTGTTTGATCCTTCATGAATAAATGCGTATAATGGCCCAAATAAAGGTTATCTATTACGTTCCCTCGACTTCCTTCAAAAAAAATTATCAAATAGCCAAATTGCCAATGGCAGCTCAAAAGCATCCAATCAGTCTTTTATGCAACGGACACTAAAGCCGAAGGCCTTGTTGTAGTGGTATCGCCCCACCTGATCGTGGTCATAGTGCAGGCGAAGGAACCAGTCGCGCGAATCTCGATACTTTGTCGATGACCACCAGTAGCCATAAGCGCCAAGGTTATCGAACGAACCGCTACTGTATCGGTATCCACCTGGGAGAGCATTGAAGCCACTAGAGTCTGTTCCATTACCATCATTATGCCATCCATTAATAGATTTCATTTGCTTCCCTTGATCATCACCGCACCATCCATCATCAATGGCTTCACTTTTGCTCATGCCAAGCGCAATTTCCAAAGTTCTCCAATCTTCATCGCTAGGCAATCTCCAACCACGGGGACAAGCCGCTCGTGCCGCTTCCCAAGTATAGAGCCTTCCATAAGCATCACCGTTGGCTGGGTCATTATTATAAGTCCATGAATTTTCTGTTACATAGTTGAGATTTTGTGTCATCCAAGTTTGACTCCCAATATCTGCAACAGCATATATTTTCCCGTCACGAGGATCAGTATATTTACGGTGGCTGCAGGCTTTTCCAATATTAATAATGGTCGTTTTTGTTTTGGCATCAGCGCCATATGCATTAGCGACACTTAGTGTTACTGTTTGAGAATCATTTGTGCTGCGGAACGTATGTGTTGGATTTGGCTGAGCGCTTGTCCCCCCATCGCCAAAATCCCATTGCCAGCTTGTTGGTTTATTAGTAGATTGGTCAGTAAATGTGATAATCAAAGGTGCTGTTTCCTTAGCTATACTAGAATAAAAATCAGCAAAGGTGGAGACTCATTTGGGTCTTCTTTGCATCCCGAAAAAAAAATACATATAATGCTTACCAAGCCTATTAAGTCAAAAAGAATAGTTTTTGTTTTCATGAATGAGACTTTAAATTAATAAATTTCAATTCTTCTAAGTAACCACATAAAGGCTTCTAATTTACAAGAATAGATCAATAAAGTCAAGCTTATTTTGAGTTATTGTACGAAGCAGCCGTTTTGGATGACGAACAGGCCATTTTGAGTGACGAACCAACAAAGTTTAGAATCGGTCTAGTTTATAAGACCCAAAAAGGAGTTCCACATTGCATAATCTTAACGAAACCATTCTCTGTGTTTTATATGTTAATATCTAGAATGCCTACTATATCAATTGTATAATATTCCTCTTGATTTCCCTTCTGAGTCAAGCAATATACATATAGCAAAAACCTGCTTTAAGGCATAAAATATTTCCAAGCATTCCTGTCGAATTTTGAATCTAAAGGAAATATCCCTTACTCAATTATTCTATTTCTTATCCACCCAAAACTCATTAAAATCATTGCATAAAGGAATGCTTTCTGGATAATTCTCATGGATTTAGCACCCATTTTAAAGTGGCAAAAAAAATTCGTTTGTAAAATGATTTCAATCCAAAGGCATTAAAAAACAGCTAGCATGAGGGCTAACATCAATGGGGAATACACGGGAATAACAGAAGGTATAACCATAAAAGAACGGGCAATAAACAGCCTGATTATACACAAAAAAAAAGCGAACCTATTAGGCTCACTTTCAATTATTTAGGTAGTTATTTTTAAAGTGTGGGGCGTACTGGAATCGAACCAGTGACCTCTTGCCTGTCAAGCAAGCGCTCTAAACCAACTGAGCTAACGTCCCTTTCCCGTTTCGGGGCTGCAAATATAAGAATTTATACTATTCTACAAGCCTTCTTGGATTTTTTTCGCTCTTGAAAATACTGGACTTTGAAACAATATCAAAAAAATTAAGAGCACTACACTCAGGGCTGCAGCGGGTAAAGCGGTGTCTGCAACGCCTGTTCCTAAAGCTGTTACGGCTGCAAATCCATTGTTTTTTACAGCAAAAACCAAGATATAGCTCTTGTATTTTTCCTCCGGAATCTTTGTTTTTCTGATGAGCACATTCACTAGCCAGCTACCACCAAAAACCACTACAGCAAGTATCAGCACAGGCACTATAAGGCGCTGAGGCTGTTGCAGAAACACCTCGCGGTTTAGACCAATAATTGTATATACAATCAGAAAGAAACTCGCATCCACATAACGTCCTCGGAAAGTTTGAAGATGTTGCTGTATTTTGTTGCCGCGCAAGAGCCTTGAAAGAACCAGTGGCAAGGCTATTAGGGTGGCGAGGGTCATCAGGAGCGCTTTGTCCGGCCAGGCTTTTTCCATGCCCAGCAGCATCATCCCGATAGGAAAAATAAGAAACAGCAGCAAATAAGTCCCTGCTATACCAATAACCGGTTTTTCAATATTTCCTCCCGAATGAAGGATAAACGGAATAATAACAACACCGGGTGGAGCCAAAACGATAAACCAAAATCCTTTAATAATATGTGGATCGTTTATAAAAATATAACTCAAACCCATGAGCAAAGCACCAAACACCACATAATTCATCAATAAGGTTATCAGTATGGGCCGGATAGTGCTTTTAAGGGGGAAAAACGCTTTAAACGTAAAAGCCGACAGCGATATGCTTAACATAAACGCCAATATATAAATAAGATAGCTCTTTAGAAATTCTGCAGCCTGATTAAATAAAAGGCCGAGTACGAAGGCAAGCACAAGGATAAGGTTCCTGTTTTGAAGTATTTTAAGTATCCGCAGCATAATTCTTATTAAGTTTGCCAAAAGTACGGATAAGATGCTTTATCATCGATATCTTTTTAAACGAATATGCCAATGACAAAAATTCGCGCTGCATTGCCGGTGATGGCCGAAATGGAATATTTACCTCAAAGTCTTGACAGTATTTTTACTGCTGCTGAGGGCATTGATTTCATTTTGTACGTTTGCGTCAATCAGCCTGAAAGTTATTGGACTGAAACTGAAAAACTCCCTATTTGTAAAGATAATGAGCAATGTTTGGCGTATTTAAGGGGTATCGACGATAAACGTATCCGAATATTGGACTATAGTTCCCCTGGTAAAGGCTGGCAAGGAAAGAAGCATGGCGTTGGTCATGCCAGACGGGTCGCAATGGATGCTGCTGTTATTGGTGCGGATGCGGATGACCTTTTGGTGAGCCTTGATTCCGATACTGATATTCCTGCAGATTATTTCAAAGCATTGATTGACTCTTTTTACAAATTCCCCCAACTTGTTGGCATGGCTTTGCCTTATTACCACCGACTTACTGGAAACGAGGCAGAAGACCGGGCGGTTTTACGCTATGAACTCTATATGCGTGCATACAGCCTGAACCTTTGGCGCATAAAAAGCCTGTATCGGTTTACGGCATTAGGCTCTGCAATGGCTTGTCCGGTAAAATCCTACAGAAAAATTGGGGGTATTAGCCCAAAAATGAGTGGCGAAGATTTCTATTTCTTGCAAAAATTACGCAAATTGGGACCAATATTGGTGCATCAAGATGTTGGAGTTTTTCCTGCTTCACGCTTTAGCGATAGGGTGTTTTTTGGAACAGGACCAGCCATGATCAAAGGGAATGCAGGAGATTGGACTTCGTACCCCTTCTACCCCGGTAAGTATTTTGATGAGATTTTGGATTTTTATAAATTTTTACCAAAATTATATCAGCAGGATTCTAAAGGACCGATACAAGAATTTCTAACAGAAGTAAATAAAGGGAAAAATCCCTGGCCCGAATTACGTGCCAACGTTTCCTCTCAGGCCGCCTTTGAAAAAGCGGTTCACATTCGTTTTGACGGTTTAAGGACATTGCAATATGTTCGTTCCCGATACCAATCCGAGGAGCAAAGCGATGAAACCTCAGCACTTAAAAGTTTAATTAAAAATCATTTCCTGCAGATCGGCGAGGCGGTTCCGGAGATCTTCACGATAAACTATCTCGAAGAAGCTTCTATTCCGATTTTAAACGATTTGCGCAATTCATTTGTTAAAGAAGAAACTAAATTACAGAAAGCATGTCCAATAATTTAATCGTAATAACCGGCCCAACGGCCACAGGAAAAACCAGAACAGCAGCACTTTTAGCCAAAGACCTAGACGGCGAGATCATCAGCGCAGATTCGAGGCAGGTGTATATAGGGATGGATATTGGCACAGGAAAAGACCTAAAGGACTATATAGTAGACGGGCAAACAATCCCTGTTCATTTGATTGATATTGCCAAAGCGGGTGAAGAATTTAATGTATTTGAATATCAAAAACGCTTTTTGGAGGTCTATAAAGATATTATTTCCAGAGGAAAACAAGCAATTCTTGCCGGCGGAACCGGCTTGTATATTGAAGCCGTACTAAGTGGTTACCGTATGCTTGAAGTGCCAGAAAATCAAGAATTACGAGACCAACTATCTAAGCGATCGATGAAGGAGCTCCATCAAATACTCTTGGATTTACGCGAACTGCATAATACCACAGACACCAAAGACAAGGACCGTTTAATACGCGCCATTGAGATTGAAAAATTCCAGCAGGAACATCAAAAAGAAATAAAAGACTGGCCGGAATTTTCGTATCAGATTTTTGGCATCAATCTCGAGCGAAGGCTCATTAGAGCACGCATCACTGAACGCTTAAAAGCCCGTCTTGAAGAAGGAATGATGGATGAAATTCACGAACTCTTGAAATCAGCAACGCCTGAACAATTGCATTTTTATGGCCTGGAATACCGCTATCTAACTGATTATGCTACCGGCAAAACTGACTATGAAGAAATGTTCCGTTTGCTCAATACTGCCATCCATCAGTTTGCAAAACGACAGATGACATGGTTCCGCCGTATGCAGAAAAGGGGCTTCAACATTAAGTGGATTGACGGAAATCAAAGTCCGGTGGAACGCGTTAAAACAATATTGGATTTATTGAAAACAGATAAAGCAGCAAAACCAGCTTAGCTTTATTATAAACCAACAAACAACTCAACATGAAAATTTAAGGCTGCTCCTTTTTATGAATTCCTGAGGTGCAAAAAATTAAATTTTCTTTCATTTTTCGATCGAGCATTTGGAAATTTTTCTTTACACCATCCTGGGCATAGCTTCTGGGATGGTATAAATGAAAAACAATCGCCTTATTTTTCATGGATTTTACGGATAAACCATTGCGCTTCAAGCGCCAATCAATATCATTATCTTCTCCAACACCGGGGTATTGATAATCCTCATCAAATCCATTGACATCGAGTACATCTTGTTTGGCAATACCCCAATTTGCTCCCAATAAACCTCTTGTTGTTGTTGAAAGATGAAAATACGGGAAATAAAGCGCTTCCTTTTTCTTAGCACTTCCTGAAAAAAGTATTTTCCAAAACCGTAAATAGTCCAAAGATTCTGTTTGCAGAATTCGTCCCGTAATCTTTTCGTCCAACATTACCCGACGACCATTCAGTATGGTTTTGGGCTTGGCGTTTTTGATGTATTCTTTTACAAAATGTTTCTGTGGTACACAATCGCCATCGATAAAAACCAGATAGTCCGTTTTTGCCGCAAGCACGGCTTTATTCAGCATCATATTTTTACGAAAACCAATATCTTTTGGTTGATTAATATGCTGTATTTTAAAAGAATAATCAGTTGAATTTGCCTCCAAAAACTTATTCGTTTCTTCATTAAAATCATCTTCGCTCAGGATAACGCAAAAGTCCTTCACAGTCTGATGATTCAGTGCCTTTAAGATTATTTTCAGGCGATCTAATGCTTTATAGTAAGAAATAATTATTGTAATACTCATATTTACAAGATATTAAATCCGATTTTAACAGCAAATCCCGGATTTTTATCGAGGCCTAAAAATACTAAATTTCTTTGTTTGAACTATTGATGACGAATTAAAGGGGTTTTTGGGGCTCTATTGAATCTCCAGCAACATCCAATCATCATTTACCACACCATCAAGGATATTTTGCACACAGAGATTCCAGCTTATAAAACCAATAAATTTCCCATCTTTATCAACATGACTGGCATCCGGAGCCAATGGCATTCCTGTATCGGCATGATAGTTTTCATGAAGACTGCCACAGTTTTCATAATCCTGCAGCATCAAACTACCCAATGTAAATGCCAACCATTCCAATTCCTGGTCAAAGCCATAATTTTTTAGTCCAATGGAATAGATATAATTTGCGATTGGCCAAACAGGCCCCTGCCAATTCGAAAAAGGCACGATAATATTTTTATTATTATAATCCGGATCTTGCAAGGACAAAGAACGCAATCCGAAAGCTGCTTTCATATGATCGGGGGAAATCAGGTATTTTTCAATCATTGCTTTACCATTTTCCTCAGAAGCAAGTTTTTGCATTAATGGCACAAAAGAAGAATAACTCACTCGCTTATAAAATGCACCGGTTTCACGATCGACATTATAATACATTTTATCGTCATCGCTCCAAAGGTATTTATTGATTGCATCTTTAAGATTTTCTGCCTTTTCCAGAAGCATTTTTGCATCGGATTTATGACCGAGTTTTTCTGCAATCCTTGCTTGTGCTATCAATTCGCGCAATTGAAAAGTACTGGCATCACAGGCAAGAAATGAGCGATGATCTTCTTTCCAAAAATAATTCAAAGCCGGATTATTATCTGCTCCACTTTGCATCGCATTATCCCAATAGTAGAGTCCATAAATCGTATCGAATTGGGTTTCATCGCGATAATCCAACACACGCATCAGGGTTTGATAATGCTCTTCGATCCATGAAAAATCATCCATTTTTTGAGCCGCCAGAAAAACACCCTGAGATAAAAATGGCTTCATCGAAAACTTCCCGAAAATTGGCCTGGGCCCTTTTGTTGTGGCACATCCGGAAACATAGCCGACACTATCCACGCCTGCAAGCAAATTCAGCGCCCAGTATTTCATATATTCGGGCTGGTTCTGACTAATAAAATGATTGCCCATAAAAAATCCGTCCCAGTCCCACATTTGCTTATAAAAACCCGCCGGAATCAGATAGGGATATTTCAGGTATCCTTCGGGAGCTTGAATCACTTTTGGGCGCAAATTATCGTAAACCTCATCAATTTGCTGATAAATCAAAGCCAGCTTTTCCGGTTTGATGTCAGATTTTTCCATCATATTCTTAGTTGTTTGAGCAATTCCATTCGCCCCCAACAAACAAAGTAGGGAGATGAAAAGCAGGGAAATATTTTTTCTCATAAGATCAATGTTAAGCCAATATTTTAGTATGCCTTGATGTGGCTAATCTACAAAATTTCCTGTGAATTATAAAAATATTGCCTGTTTCTAAGCCCCCCCAGCTAAAGAAGGAAAGACCGGACAACCTGGACAAACATCATTGCACTTAAATACTTATCTTCGTGGCCTCTAAGCGTCTACTACTATGCCAATAAAAACGAATACAAAGAAAATATTCAACGATCCTGTTCATGGGTTTATCAGCATTCCATCCGAGCTGTTGTTTGATCTTATAGAACATCCTTATTTTCAAAGACTTAGACGCATCAAGCAATTAGGGCTTACGCATTTGGTTTATCCGGGCGCTTTGCATACTCGCTTTCAGCATGCTTTAGGCGCCATGCACCTGATGATGCGCGCCATAGAAACGCTTCGATATAAAGGTCAGAACATTAGTGATGAAGAAGCCGAAGCCGCTTATATCGCCATTTTATTACACGATATTGGTCACGGACCTTTTTCCCACGCCCTGGAAAGCAGCATCATCAATGGCCTTAGCCACGAGCAAATCAGCCTAATGATCATGGACAAATTAAACCTCGAATTTAAGGGAAAGCTCAGCCTTGCAATACAAATATTCAAAGATCAGTATAACAAACATTTTTTGCATCAATTGGTCAGCAGCCAGCTGGACGTTGACCGTCTTGATTATCTGAAACGCGATAGTTTTTTTACCGGTGTTTCTGAGGGAGTCATTGGCACAGAACGCATTATCAGCATGTTGGATGTTTATAATGACGAGTTGGTTGTTGAAGCAAAAGGCATTTACAGTGTAGAAAATTTTCTGGTTTCCAGACGCATTATGTATTGGCAGGTCTATCTGCATAAAACCAGTTTATCGGCAGAATATCTCTTGATGCAGGTTTTAAAAAGGGCTCGTTTTCTGGCACAGCAAAAGCATGAAATCTTTGCTACACCAGCCCTAGCGTATTTTTTGCATCAACCTCAAGACACGGAAAATTTTAATACGAAACCGGAAACCCTTGAGCAATTCAGCCTGCTCGATGATTTCGATATTTTCACCGCTTTAAAAATCTGGTGCAATCATCCCGATCTTTTACTGCGCATTATGAGTAATAAAATCGTACACAGAAAATTGCTGCGCATCGAATTTCTCGAAAACAATGCAACAGAAGAACATAAAACAATACTTAGAGAGAAGACTGCCAAGGCTTTTGGCTTGAGCAAAGAGGATGCAGCATGTTTGGTCATCAGCGACAATATTTCCAACCACACCTATAACCCATCCAAGGACAAGATAAAAATACTCGACAAAAACTTGAAAGTGAGGGATATGGACAGGGCTTCTTCGGAGTTAAATCCGGCATCGCTGACGCAAAGACATACGAAGTATTTTATCCTTTATCCGAAAGAAATTATTGAAGAATAGGGATTTCAGCACAAATAGACTAGCGCTTCATTTTTTCAACAGCCTCATATTCCTGATTTTTAAAAGATTCAGGTACATCTTCATCATTATATTTTGATGGGCATTTCAGCAAAAGGCTGCTTGCAATAATTTGATTTCCATCAGATTTACCAACAATAACCACTTGTTCGGTTTTTTCGAAATCCTGAGGCTTGGCATCATAATAAACCACCTTTTTTTCGAGGCCTTTGCTATCGAACATATAAAAAGAAAACTGATCGGGCTGTTTCGGATCAAAATTAATGGGCTTCTCTGTATTTAGTTTCCCAATGATATGGAATTCCTTTCCGGGATAGGCATCCGCTGTAGTAAAATCTTCGTAAGTACTTGAATCAGCGAAGGTACTCACCACCACTCCAATAGCCACAACGAGCATCAATAAAAGGACAATATGAATTTTTTTCATCTTAGATTTCTTCGGTTTTCAGTGCTGTTGGTTTATTTACAGCTTGTTTCTCCTGCTTTTCAGACCATTTTTTAAGGTCTTTTTCCATGGCTTTTATTCTTTTTTCCATAAGAAAAAGATAGACAAACAAGCCTATAAGGATAATGGCCAGCACAGCCACAACAACAAATATTTTTCCTTCGGTTTCAAACATTATTCTTCGATTTTTTCCTGTATCAGACGCAAACGATACCTAAGGTTTGTAATCCAGATTCCCAACAATATCCAACCAATAATGGCCGGGTAAAATACAAAGCGCATTTGTGCATCCAGACCGCCTACGTCCATTCCGGGGCTTCCGTCCTTTCCGGGATGCAGTGATGCTTCTGAGAGCCTTGGCAAAATACCGATAAACACTATCAGCAACACAAATGCAAAAATATTATAAACGGCACTTAGGCGTGCGCGGCGTTGTTCATCTTCAACGGACGAACGAAGCACAAAATAAGCAAGATAAATAAGAATCCCTGTTGCAGCACCGTTCAATTGAGGATCTTGCACCCAAAAATCGCCCCAGGTAAAACGCGCCCAAACCATGCCCGTAATAATACCGAGTATGCCAAAAACCAAACCCGTTCGGGCAGCTTCAACAGCAAGAAGGTCGTTTTTCATCCGAAAGCCTGAAAGATACTTAATGCTGTTCACAAAAGAAACCGCCATCAATATGATCATTGCAAACCACATACATACATGGAAAAACAAATTACGAATGGTTTCATAAATGATGGGCAATTGAGGCACATCAATAATAAATCCGGCGATGCTTACATAAAGCAATAATGCGAAGGACAGAAATTTCCACCAGTGTTTTTTCATAGGCTAATCGCGCCAAAGATAAGGAAACAAAATATAGGCCAGCACCATCGAAATAGCACTCAACAAGATCAAAACAAGGGAAATGCCCATAATGTTTACTGCTTGCTGCATTCCCAAGGAAATCGCCGATAATTTCATCACACTGAGCAGCATGGGCAACATCAGCGGAAAGCTAAGCACTGCCATAAGCGCAAAATTATTTCCGGAGCGTGCAGAGATGGCGGAAACCATGGTCAACACACTACTAAAAGACAAGCTTCCAAGCAATAGGGACATGATAAAAACCGGCAAATCGACCACCAAACTGCCCATAAATAAAAAGAAAACAAAAAAACCTACAATACTTAAAGAAATGATAAGCAACGAATTATACAGCATTTTAGCCAATACTATCGCTCTAGGAGAGGCAAGTGTATAATAATATAGGTAACGCGCATCACTATCCTGCACAAAGCTTTTTGCCACAGCATTAAGTGAAGCAAAAAGGATAATAATCCAGAAAAGGGCATTCCATGTAGCAGGATCAACAATCTGTTTAAACGACAAATAACAGACAAAAACAGTACTCACAACGTACAAAAGCAGGCCACCCAAAGCGAAACGTTGTCGCATTTCCACCTGCCATTCCTTTCGAATAAGCACATTAATTTCCCGCCACATACACAAAGACAGATTAATTATTTTTATTCAGAAGATTGATATTTAGTATCTTCACTAATTCGTGTTGCACGATCATTGGCCGCAGCCACTTCATTAAAATGCTTGCGATAAGTAATATGTTTTTTCGCAAATGCAGCGCCAACACTTTCGTGCAATTTACGCATTTTTGGATTAAAATCACCAACCCAGGACAATTCAATTTCTTTATATTGAGGCTTTCTTTTCATCACCTTATCCATATGCCAAAACAAACCAGATTCCACACCATATCGCTGGTATTTAGGCACTACGCCCATGATTGTAATGCGCGCACGCTTAATAACTTTCTTTTTTATGCGCCACCACAAACGCGCTTTGTTGAAGAAGCATAATTTTCCATTAAAGGGTTTTATAGCTTCATTCAAATCGGGGAACATTATTTCAAAAGCAACCGGCTCTCCTTCATGATATGCGAACCAAATCAATTCCGGATCCATAACAGCTTTAGCATCTTTCATCGTGCGCACAACAACCTCAACATTAATTGGCGTGAAGTTTTCATGGAACTTCCAAGCTTCGTCATAAATGGTTTTAAAATCCTTGATATATTTCTCCACATTATCGAAACTGAAATGCTCATAAGTAAATTTATTTTTGCTGAGCAACCATTCTGCAATTTTCCAGAAACGCTCCGGAAACTGTTTGGTCAAGTCCAGGTGGTTTGTTACCTGTTCAAAATAAGGATGAAAACCATATTCCTCAAAGAAGCCAACATAATAGGGCGGATTATAGGCCATTCCGTAGCCCGGCTGCATATATCCTTCAACAAGCAAACCCCAGTAATTATCGTTTTCGCCAAAATTCACAGGACCGTCCATTGCTTCCATTCCTCTTTCTTCGAGCCATTTACGTGCCGTATCAAACAAAGCAAAGGCCGAATTTTTATCGTCGATGCACTCAAAAAAGCCCATACCTCCGGTTGGTTGCTTATAGTTAAAGGCTTTTGCACGATTAATAAATGCCGCAACACGCCCAATGAGTTTGCCTTGATCGTCCCGCATAATCCAGCGTGTGGCCTCCCCTTTTGAATAAAAAATATTTTTCTTTGGATTAAAAATTGCCTCAATGCTCATATCCAAAGGACAGACAAAATCGGGATCGTCTTTATAAACAATTCGTGCTACCTGCAAAAAATCGCGGGCATCTTTTTTGGTGCGTACTTCCGTTATATTCATTGCAATTCAGTATATTAAGTATTATTTAGCTTCTAAAAACAAAGTATTTATTGGTTCATTAATGCTTCAATTTCATCCACTTCCATTGGGATATCTTCCATCAAATTAATAGGCTCGGCTGCGACAACAAAATCATTCTCGATACGAATGCCGATCCCTTCTTCAGGAATATAAAGTCCCGGCTCAAAGCTCAGAACCATTCCCTTTTCCAAAATTCCTTCCTGAAATATGGAATCATGAACATCCAGACCTATATGATGACTGACGCCATGCATATAATATTTCTGAAAGAGTGGCTGCATTGGATCCTGATATCGCGCTTCCCTCCGGCTAAATAGGCCTAGATCGATCATTTCTTTTTCTAAAAGTTGATTTACAGTATCATTCACATGATACATGGTATTTCCCGGCAATAATAAATTTTTGGCTTCTTTTTGCACCCTTAAAACAGCATCATAGCATGCACGTTGCCGGCTGGTAAAACGCCCATTTACAGGAATTGTTCGTGAGCAATCTGAAGCATAATTGCCATATTCTGCCCCAAAATCCATCAAAAGCAAATCACCATCTGCACATTTTTGGTTGTTATACTCATAATGAAGCGTACACGCATTAATACCTGATGCTACAATGGGCGGATAGGCATGGCCATTTGCCCCATTTCCCATAAACGTCGCCCAAAGCTCGGCCTCCACCTCATACTCCATCATACCAGCTTTAAGGGTTTTTAAAACTCGGCCAAAAGCCTTTGAAGTAATGGAGCAGGCTTGCTTTATCAGATCAATTTCTTCTTTCTCCTTAATATGACGTACTTTTTGCGTTATGGGGGCAAGCGGCTCAAAAACAATATCCTTATAGTTCTTTTGAAGCTTCGTTTTGATATTATGGAGGGCGCTTTGTTCAATACTATCGCCCAGATGCGCATTAGATCCAATAAATACCGGGCTTTTCTTATCCCATTCCACATTGAAGAAGGCGTCAAACTTTGAAAGGAAGCCAACAGAAGAAATGCCGCTTATTTTTTTAATTAATGCAATATCCAACTTCTCACCTGTCCAAACCTGCCTTGCCGGATTTGGTTCTTTTAAAAAAAGGCTTTCCCTGAAAAAGGGCTCATCAGAATCGGGAAAGGCAACAAAAACGGCATCCTCATCCCTAATTCCTGTTAAGTAAAAAAAATCTGAATCCTGACGAAAAGGAAAATACTGATCGCCATTACGGCGCATCCGACTGTTTGCAGCGATAATAAGTGCCGCACCTGCAGGAAGTTGTTTATAGAGCTTTTCCCTGTTTCTGGCGAAAAAACTACCATCTGTAATTGGATAAAGCGATCTCATATTATTTAAATTATTTCTAAATTAACCTAGAGATAAAGTACCTTGGATTAATATCCTAAATTTGTCTCAACAATCATATCTAATAAAATAGATACGAAAGCCTAAAAGGCAAATTTATAAATTTCTCTACGTTGAAAACGATTCCGTTCTGATAAATATAAACATTATGAGCAAGAAAGGATTTCATCAGGCCTCGATCACCAAGAAAATCATCATGGCATTAGCCGGTTTGTTTCTACTTTCATTTTTAGTAGTGCATTTGGGCATTAATCTGTTTATTATGCCTTTAACAGACAATCATCAAGAAATTTTTGGTGAGGCAGTGCATTTTATGACCAGCAATCCGTTGGTAAAAATCATGGAAATAGTTTTATTTGGCGGCTTTATCATCCATATTCTTTATGGGATTATCCTTCAAATACAAAATTGGATTGCACGTCCGCAACGCTATAAGATTTCCGGCACTTCCGAGGAATCATTTTTATCACGATATATGATCCATACAGGCATCATTATCCTAATTTTCCTAATCATCCACTTTATCAATTTTTATTTTGTAAAACTTGGATGGACAGATGCCCCGGCAGGAGCCAATGAGATTACAGGGGAGCATGACTTTTACAATATGGCCATTAACCTCTTTAGCAATAGCACCTACTCTATTATTTATATTGTACTCTTGCTGATTCTCGGTTTTCACTTAAACCATGCATTCCAGTCTGCTTTTCAAACACTTGGAATCAATCACAGCAAGTATACCCCAGCAATAAAGCTTATTGGCTTATTCTATAGCATTATAGTAACCTTAGGTTTTATCAGCATCCCAATCTATTTTTTAATAATTGCATAGTTTTTGAACTGTAAATAACGCCCGGTAGATATGACACCATTGAATTCAAAAATACCCAAAGGCCCCATTGCAGAAAAATGGACCAATTATAAAGCAGAACAAAAGCTGGTAAATCCAGCCAATAAGCGCAAACTTGATGTGATTGTACTAGGCACAGGCCTCGCCGGTGCTGCTGCAGCTGCAAGTTTAGGCGAATTAGGCTTTAAAGTGAAAAATTTCTGTATCCAGGACAGCCCAAGACGCGCGCACAGTATTGCAGCTCAAGGCGGTATTAATGCAGCAAAAAACTATCCAAATGATGGCGACAGTATTTATCGCCTGTTTTATGATACCGTAAAAGGCGGCGATTATCGTGCCCGAGAATCGAATGTATATAGACTTGCAGAAGTCAGCAACGATATCATTGACCAATGTGTGGCACAAGGTGTTCCTTTTGCCCGTGAATATAGCGGCTACCTCGACAATCGTTCTTTTGGTGGCGCTCAGGTATCACGAACATTCTATGCCCGCGGCCAAACCGGTCAACAACTCCTGCTTGGCGCTTATGGTGCTTTAAGCAAAGAAATTGACCGTGGAAGTGTAGAAATGTACACCCGCAGGGAAATGATGGAGCTCGTCATTATTGACGGCAAAGCAAGAGGTGTTATTACAAAAAACCTTATCACCGGCGAACTTGAAAGGCATTTTGCTCACGCAGTTGTTCTGGCAACAGGAGGATATGGTAATGTATTTTTCCTTTCAACAAATGCGATGACATCGAATGGCAGTGCAGCATGGAAGACCTACAAAAAAGGGGCATATTTTGCCAATCCATGCTATGTGCAAATTCACCCAACCTGTATTCCGGTTCATGGCGATTATCAATCGAAGCTTACCCTAATGAGTGAAAGCCTTCGAAATGATGGCCGTATTTGGGTTCCAAAACATAAAGAAGACGCAAAAAAAATACGCGAAGGAAAATTAAGCCCCAACGACCTGAAAGAGGAAGACAGGGATTATTATCTCGAACGCAGATATCCCGCATTTGGAAACCTTGTGCCACGTGATGTAGCATCGAGGGCCGCCAAAGAGCGTTGCGACGCAGGATTTGGCGTTGGAACAGGACTCGCTGTATATCTGGATTTTAAACATTCTATAGAACGTTTAGGCAAAGATGTTATTGAAGCCAGATATGGCAACCTCTTCCAGATGTACGAAAAAATTACCGACGATAATCCCTATCAAACACCCATGATGATCTATCCCGCCATTCATTATACTATGGGCGGTATTTGGGTCGATTATGAACTACAAACAACAATTCCCGGGTTATTTGCTGCCGGTGAAGCCAATTTCTCCGATCATGGAGCAAACCGTCTGGGCGCTTCTGCCCTGATGCAAGGCCTTGCCGATGGTTATTTTGTACTGCCATATACCATCCAAAATTACCTTGCCGATCAAATTGCTGTTGAAAGGATTTCAACGGATCATCCGGAATTTGAAAAAACAGAAAAAGAAGTTCGGGCACATCTTGAAAAGCTTATGGCCATTAAAGGCAAACACACCGTGGATTATTTCCACAAAAAGCTTGGGCACATAATGTGGGATAATGTTGGTATGGGACGCAATGCAAAAGACCTTGAAAAAGCCATTAAGGAAATCAGGGAATTGCGTGAGGAATTCTGGAAAGATGTTAAAATTCCCGGATCTTTGGAAGGCGTAAATACCGAGCTTGAAAAAGCGGTGCGTGTTGCCGATTTTCTGGAAATGGGAGAACTTATGGCCATTGATGCCCTGCACCGTGAAGAAAGCTGCGGTGGGCATTTCCGCGAGGAGTTCCAGACCCCAGAAGGCGAAGCCCTTCGTAACGACAAAGACTTTACCTATGCAGCAGCATGGGAATATAAAGGCACTGCTATGCCGGAGCTGCATAAAGAAGAATTGAATTTTGAGTATATTGAGGTGAAAACCAGAAATTACAAATCATAAGGGATTTTCCCTGCTTGTTCATTTAGTGTAAACTGGAGGATGAACCCTCACAAATTACAGGCAAGATATGGATTTTACATTAAGAGTTTGGAGACAGAAAAACGCCACTGAAAAAGGCAGATTCGAATCTTATAATATTACGGATATTTCCGCAGATGCATCATTCCTTGAAATGATGGATATCCTCAACGAGCAACTTGTTGAAAAAGGGGAAGAACCAATAGCATTTGACCACGATTGCCGCGAAGGAATTTGTGGAATGTGCAGCCTGTATATTAACGGGCAACCACATGGCCCTGATGAAGGCATTACAACATGCCAGATGCATATGCGTCGCTTTAAAAATGTAAAAACCATTACCATTGAGCCTTGGCGTGCCAAACCATTCCCAGTAATTAAAGATTTGATGGTGGATCGTTCTGCCTTTGATGAAATTATTCAATCCGGTGGTTATGTGTCTGCTTCAACCGGCGGTGTGCCTGATGCCAATGCCATTCCTATTACCAAAGAAAATGCAGACCTTGCTATGGATGCTGCTTCTTGCATTGGTTGTGGCGCTTGCGTAGCCACCTGCAAAAATGCTTCGGCCATGCTTTTTGTCTCCGCAAAAGTATCGCAATTAGCATTATTGCCTCAAGGTGCTGTTGAAGCAAAAGAACGCGTACAAAGAATGGTCGCCAAAATGGATGAGCTCGGATTTGGAAATTGCACAAACACCTATGCTTGTGAAGCTGAATGTCCGAAAAATATTAAAGTAACCAATATTGCTCGCATGAACCGACAGTTCTTTGGCGCAAAACTGTTTTCCAATAAAAAAAGTTAATTTCATTAAGGAATACACTTTCAAAAAAGCCTGAAATCAAATAGATTTCAGGCTTTTTTTATTCTTCCATTTTTTTATGTGCCGGATCATCAGGTTTTTTACAACAAGCAGGAAGCTTTCCATAGGCTTTTGCGTCTGCAGGAATAGTATCCGCATCATAGCCAACTAGACTGATTGCCTTACGAATATCTTCGGCGGTTGTTTTCCAGTTTTTATATTCTACAGTAAGAACAGCATCTTTTGTGTCCAAGGTGGCCGATTTAACCCCTTTTTCATAAGCCATTGCCTTCTCAATGCGCGTTTTACACATTCCACATTGCGCCGAAGTCTGAATTTTTATTTCTACAAGCTTCTTTTCTGTTTCCTGCGCAATGGATGAAAACCGAAGTCCGAGCAGCAGAAAAAGAGCCAAAATTAATGGAGCTACAACCCTCATTTTGCCTCCTCCTTCTCTCCTCTTACCCTTCCAATGGCACAGCTTACATAGGATTTCATCTTATGGGAAAAATTATTGTCTTCCGGTGATGGATAGCCCATTTGTTCCAGAACCTGTACTATATGCTCTTCTGATATTAACTTGGGATCGAACACAATTTCCACAGAAGAATTTTCAAAGTCTATTTCAATTTGTGTAACACCATCTTCTGCCATGATTTTATGCTTGATCGAATTTACACATCCCTGACATTTCAGGTTTTCTATAAAAAATTTCTTTGTTTTCATATTTATTATTTTTAGTAAATATTATAACGGATGCCTGCATAAAACATCCTTCCCATTACAGGACCCCAAATCATGCTGGCATCGAAATATGGTCCAAAAGGATCATCGGCCGCAAGAATTGGGTATTCTTGTGTATAATCTGTCAGGTTCTCGCCACCAAGGTATACACTCCAGTTTTTAAAATTTCGTGTAATTTGGGCGTGAACAATAACGTAAGCAGGCGAACGCTCAGATAATTGATATTCAATAGGATTATCTCCTGTATAAGGCAAGCGGGCATCCCCTTGAAACTGATTTGTCAGATCAATCTGCCATTTATCATAAGAGCTTTTCCATGAAAAAGAAAGAAGGCCTTTGTAGCGATTTACAAAAGGTACATCGAGGCGCTCTCCATGAAAATCGGCTTCCACATCAGAATAACGAAAAGCAATAGTTGCCTCCAGCCCTCTAAAGAGTTCCCCACTAATTCCGGCTTGCACATTATTCGCAAAGGAATGCCCATCTAAATTACTAATAATGACGCTGTGCGCAGATTGGTCAATGTCTGCAATTACCTGATTTTGAAAGTCTGTTCGATAAAAATCAAAACTCAATGTTAATTCCCTGTCATCAGATAGAGAAAGATCATGAGTGATATTGAACCCATAGTTCCATGCCTCTTCCAAACGCGGTGCTTCAGTAATAACAATCTGCCTGTTGCTCGCCATAAGCACAGCATTTTCTGGAAAAATGACTGCGGAACGGTATGAACGCCCGATAGAAGCACGTAAGCTTGTATGATGAGCAAACCCATATTTCATATGCATTCTTGGGCTCAATAAAGATTTTTCATAATAACCCTGATAATCATATCGTCCGCCGAGAATAAGAGTAAAAGCCTCGGATGGTTTTAGGGTATATTCTCCAAAAACACCGGGCACCGTTTCTGTTCTATTAAAAACACTATCATTAAATTGCTGCTGATAATCATCAATATTCACACCTCCGCCCAGGCTTATTTGATGCTTTCCATCATCCATACTCAGCAGATACACCAAATTGGAATAAAAGCTTAACTGCTCCCCTTTATACGATCTTTCACCATAAACAGAGGTTTCTTTATGCCAGGTTCCAGAAAGCTGAATGCCTAAACTTTGATTATGTTCATTCCCAAAAATAAAACCCGATTTCGAAATCACTTGCAAACGATTCGTATTTGCGTTCATGCCGTAATAGGGATTTTCCATATCGTTAAAATCGTAATAAGCAAGCTGCCCGCCTTCACGTTCGTCATATAAATAATTAACTAATAATTGCATATGAAGTTTATGCTCGATTTCATAATTCCATCTATTGAGCAGGTTAATTTGCTTTTGCAGGGGCACATCCAAAAAACCATCTTTGTTTTTGTCGTGTTTTGTTTGAATGCCCGATGCCGATAAAAACAGCATCGTCGATAGTTTTTCATTCAGTTTCACTGCCGACATTGCATTCAGTTCTGCACGGCCTTCGCTATTTCCATAGACATTTATATGCAAGGGATCGCTCAGTTGCGGCTTTTTCAATTCCACATTGATCTGGCCTGTCACCGATTCAAAACCACTAACAATGGAAGACGAACCTTTACTCACCTGAATCGATTGCATCCATGAGCCGGGGATATAAGACAAGCCATATTTAGAAGCCAGACCACGTATAGACGGAATGTTTTCGAGCATAATCTGGCTGTATTTTCCATCTAGGCCGAGCATTCTTATTTGCTTTGCCCCGGAAACTGCATCGGCAAAACCAACATCAACGGTAGCATTATTTTCAAAACTCTCGGAAAGATTGCAGCAAGCCAATCTTTGAAGTCCTGCAGTAGTGATATGCTCCGAATGAATCGGATTAATCTTGGAAACAAAGCTTCCTTTTACTCTTTGACTAATTTCAACACCTTCCATTTGTTCGACATTCGGCATCAAAACCACCTGAAGATCATTCGCTTCCCCATGCATATGCAAGCTGTCGGATACATAGCCCAAAAAACTAAAAACCAGATAATGGGATTCATGGGATGTTGCGATATCAAAATGTCCATGATCATCGGCAACAACACCCAGAGTAGTTCCCGACCAATAAACATTCGCAAAAGGCAAAGCTTCTGTTTCGCCATCAGCGTTTAGGCCTAAGATTGTTCCGCTAATGCCACCTTCTTGATGCACATGTTTTTCCTGTGCAATACTTGAAAGTGAAAAAACAATATAGAAAATAAGGATAAAATACTTCAAAAATTTCATAAGTGTTTGATTTAGTGTTATAGAAAAAATAATACAAGGAAATAAAAACACTGAAATCACAAACGAAAATTTGAAGAAAGGCTTTGGAAAGAAGCTTTAAATAAGAGAATGGGAACCTCTTCGTTTTTTAACAAATCAGGGACAGAGAAAACCGGAAAAGAAAATGTCATCAAAAAGGCATCCTTAAGCGATTGTGCACCAGCTTTCCCCTTTTTTGTTTTCACATCATCCGAAAGAGAAAAACTTTTAAATAAAGAAATTTGTTGCGTGCAGCAAGGCGCTGCAGAAACAGTAGGCAAATCATCGCTATAATTTGCGAAAGCAATATGATGATGAATTTCGCAATCACAATGGGCTGCGTCATCATCAAAATTTAACTGAATAAGAGTATGCCCTGAATTATGGCAAGTATGCTCAGCATAAGAAAATCCCGAAGTGCTGACCAATAAAACAAAGGCCATAAGTACGGAAAATATTTGTTGAGCAGTTTTCATAGGACAAAATAACGCTTTCTAGGGCTTGCTGCTTATAAATCGGGGCGCATTTAACAAAACAATAACAGGAATAAAAATACGACTGTGAATGCACGGATTTTTCCTATATTTTTGCAGTAACAATCTGAGTCGAAAAAACACAGCGAGGAGCATTTTATCATGTCTTCCAAGCTTCATTCGACTTAAGAACAACATACAAAAGCAATGAGATTTTCTGATATACCCGGACAAGAAGCAATTAAGCAAAGACTACGATCTACGATTAAAGATGAACGCGTTAGCCATGCCCAATTATTTATGGGCCCTGAAGGGAACGGGAAATTAGCACTTGCTATTGCTTATGCACAATTTATTAATTGCCCACATAGAAGCGAGGAAGATTCATGCGGCCAATGCCCTTCCTGCAAACAATTTGCAAAATTAGCCCATCCCGATCTTCATTTTATCTTTCCTACCGTCAAGAAAAAAGATGGAGGAACAAATAAAGCCCTGAGCAGGGATTATTTGAAAGAGTGGCGCGAACTTTTTATCGAAAAAAACGGGCTCTTCTCCTTGCAGGAATGGTATCAAAAAATAAGTGTTGAAAACAAGCAGGGGGTGATTTATGCTGATGATGCAAATGAAATACTAAAGGCCCTTGCGTATAAAAGCTATGAATCAGAATATCGCATTGTTATTATCTGGATGGTTGAAAAATTGCAGCATATGGCCGCACCAAAGCTGCTGAAAATACTAGAAGAACCGCCTGAAAAAACTTTATTCGTATTGCTTACAGAAAATTCTGACCAAATATTATCCACGATTAAATCGAGAACGCAGCTCGTAAAGATCCCGGCCATAAACGATGAGGACATGCTGCGCTGGCTTCAAACTTGCAAGCTTAGCGATATGGAATTGATGTTGCATATTGTGAGTATGTCTGATGGTAATATCGTTCAGGCACGATTACAAATGAACGACACAGAACAGGATTCATATAATTTTACAACTTTTCGCGATTGGATGCGCCATTGTTTTAAAGCCGATTATAAGCAACTGGCAGACATGAGCGCAGCATTTTCAAAAATTGGGCGCGAACGCCAGAAAACCTTTTATGCTTATGCTCTAAAAATCGTTCGCTTCTCGATCCATCTGCACTTAAAAAACAATTCCATTATCAAGTCAGGGAAAACAGAAAATGAGTTTTTAAGTAAGTTTTATCCGTATTTCAACGGCAGGAATATTTTTCTTTTTGCAGAAGAGTTTAACAAAGCTATTTATGAGACGGAAAGGAATGCCAGTCCACAGATTCTCTTTATGGATATATCGCTGAAAGCAACATCCTGGCTCCGTTTGAAAAAATCTTAAAAACCAAGGTTTTTTGTACATTTGCATACCGAAAACAGAGCATGCGTTTTCATTTTACATACAAACCCGAATGCATTAATATGGACGAAAATATAAACCAAGATATTACTCAGGAAGACAATCAGGAACAAGAAGAAAATCACGAACGCATCATCAACACTTTTGGTACACGCGGGATGTGCAAGACTCCGAGTGCCTATCACGACAATGCAGATTTATACAATCACAGATGCTGCAAACTTGATGTTACCGATTGGTTAAAAAACATTCCTTTACCCGAACACCAAGCGGTTTTCGACTGTGTTGAAGTTCGTTTTAAAAATAGTAAAAAAGACTTTTTTCGAACAACTGAAGAACTTCATTTAGAAACCGGTGATCTTGTTGCCGTAGAAGCCTCTCCAGGGCATGATATCGGTATTGTTACTTTAACCGGGGAAACAGTGCGTTTGCAGATGAAAAAGAAACGCAGAAACCCTAAAAGCGAGGACATTAAAAAAATATACCGTCGTGCACGCCTAAACGATATCGAAAAATGGGTAGCTTCCGTGGAATCAGAACATCCGGGAATGCTAAAAACCAGAAAAATAACCAAAGAACTTGGGTTGAACATGAAAATCAATGATGTTGAATTTCAGGGAGACCATACGAAGGCCATTTTTTATTATACCGCAGAAGAACGGGTTGATTTCCGTGAACTGATAAAAATACTGGCAGAGCAGTTCCGGGTGCGCATTGAAATGAGGCAAATTGGTGTGCGACAAGAAGCAGGTCGTGTTGGAGGCATTGGCTCTTGTGGCCGCGAATTATGCTGTTCCACATGGATGTCAAACTTTAATTCTGTAACCACATATACTGCCAGAACGCAACAATTATCGCTTAACCCTCAAAAACTTGCAGGGCAATGCGGCAAGCTCAAATGCTGCCTCAATTTTGAGCAGGACACTTATCTGGACGCTTTGAAGGATTTTCCATCGATTGACCTTGAGCTGCAAACAAAACAAGGCCCCGCAATCCATCAAAAAACCGATGTGTTCAAAAAAATCATGTGGTATTCTTATGCCAAAGACCATATGAACCAAATGGCTCTGCCGCTGAGTAAGGTGCTGGAGATTATTAATATGAACAAAAAAAACCAACAACCAGAAAAGTTGGAAGACCTTGCCATCACAAAAGAACAAAAAACAGAATTCGAAAGTGTTGTTGGTCAGGACGATCTCACTCGTTTTGATAATGACCCAAACGAAAAACAGAAAAAACGACGTGGCAGGCCAGAAAGAAAAGGAAATAATGCCCGTCAAAATGGCCCCAAAAACAACCGCAACAACGGGAAAAAATTCGACAAAAACAGACCGCCGCGCAAGGATGTAAATAGAGGAAAAAACCAAAATAAAGGGGAACAAAACAATAATCCGGACAATTAAACCGTACTACTTTTGTTAATTAGGGAAAATATGCAGGAAAAACCCGATAAATGGCGCCTCAGGAAACACCTTTTTCCAATTGCAATTATTGCTCTGCTATTCATTATGCCGTCCTGCGATAATACACGCTATTACGAAGAATTTATCGAAGTAGATCCGGCTGGCTGGGATTTTCGTGACAGCATACAATTTCAAACAATGGTGCAGGACAGCCTTGGGTATTATAATTTTTTAGTCGAATTCAGGCATAGTACTGCTTATCCATATTCCAACATCTATCTGTATATCAAAACATTATTGCCTGATGGCCGTTACGCTTTGGATACATTGAGTTACCAACTGGCAGAGCCTGACGGAAAATGGCTGGGATCAGGTTATTCAGACATTAAAAGCCTCAGTCTGCCTTATCAAAAAGACATTATTTTCCCGGTTACAGGAAATTATCAATTTATCATTACTCATGGCATGCGCGACACCCTGCTTACAGGCATGAAAGATATTGGGTTTCGCATTGAGAGAGTGTTTGAAAATTAATAGGTTTACCCTTCTAAATACGCATAAAACAACTTATGGACCCCAAGAACGAAAACGAATTAAAGCCCGAAGAGCAAAACGAAACCAAAAAACCAAAAAACAAAATAAAACGGCTTATTCTTATTATTTGGTTGGCTTTTGCAGGCACTTTAATTGCTGCAGTACTGTTCTTTACAGGAATTTCACTGGAGTGGTTTGGCCCGATGCCAACTTTTATGGAGCTGGAAAATCCCAGAAGCAACCTTGCATCAGAGATTTATTCTGCCGATGGTAAATTATTGGGGAAATATTATATTGAAAACAGGTCGAATGTACACTTCCGCGATTTATCACCACATATTGTCCATGCCCTTCTTGCTACTGAAGACATTCGTTTTTATGAACATTCCGGTGTAGATCCCCGAGCCACTATGCGGGTCGCTTATGGTGTACTTACAGGAAACCAAAAAGGCGGTGGCAGTACAATCACACAACAACTTGCCAAAAATCTTTTCCCCAGGGGCGAACGCCTCAGTACCATGCAATTAATCATGAGAAAATTCAAAGAATGGGTAACGGCAATAAAACTCGAAAGAAACTACAGCAAAGACGAAATTATTGCAATGTACTTGAACACCATTGATTTTGGTAGCCATTCTTTTGGAATAAAATCAGCAGCCAATACATTTTTCAATAAAACACCGGATTCGCTCACCGCAGAAGAAGCAGCTCTTTTTGTTGCGATATTAAATGCACCAACACGCTATAGCCCAATAAGGAATCCTGAAAATGCATTGGCCCGCAGAAACCTTGTTCTCCAACAAATGAGCAAGTACAATTTTATCGGTCAGCGAGAAGCAGATTCTCTGGTCCAAGTCCCAATTGATATGTCCCATTATGGCATACGCGATCACAATACAGGCATTGCACGCTATTTCAGGGAGCATCTGAGACAAGTGCTAAAATCTTGGTGCAAAACACATTATAAGCCAGACGGAACCCCTTACAATATCTATAAAGATGGCTTAAGGATTTATACAACCATTGACTCACGCATGCAAAAATATGCCGAATGGGCTGTGCATGAGCATCTTTCAAAAGATTTACAGCCAACATTCTATAAACATTGGGAAGGTTATAGCAAAGCTCCATTTGATAAGGAACTTAGCTGGGACGAGATCAACAATATTCTAAATAATGCAATGCGCCGCAGCGAGCGCTATAGAAGACTGAAAAGTGCCGGAATTAGCATCGACAGCATAAAAACAATCTTTAATACAAAAACAAACATCGAGCTATTTAGCTGGAATGGCCCTATCGACACACTTCTTAGTCCAATGGACTCAATCAAATACTATCAGTTTATACTACGTGCCGGCTTGATGTCAATGGAGCCTCATACAGGCCATGTAAAAGCCTATGTTGGTGGCCCTGATTATACTTATTTTAAATACGATCAGGTAAAATATGCCCGCAGGCAGGTTGGATCTACATTTAAACCATTTGTGTATACCCTTGCCATGCAGGAAGGCGGCCAAACACCTTGCACCGAAGTGCCAAATATTCAGGTAAGTATTGAATTACCAGATAAAACCTATTGGAAACCTAGATCTTCGGGCAAACGTGCAGGCGAAATGGTAACGCTAAAATGGGCTTTGGCCAATAGCATCAATTGGGTATCGGCATATTTAATGAAAAGATACTCTCCTCAGGCTGTTATAAAAATCGCCCGAAAAATGGGGGTAGAAAGCCCCATCCCGGAGGTTCCTTCTATTTGTCTGGGCTCGCCCGATATTACACTCTTCGAAATGGTTGGCGCTTTTAACACTTTTGCAAATCGTGGCGTTTATGTGGAGCCGGTATTTATCACCAAAATTGCGGACAAAAACGGCAATATTATTGATACATTTATGCCCAAGCGTGAGGAAGCAATCAATGAGGTTACGGCCTATAAAATGCTACGCTTAATGGAAGGTGTTGTTGAATCAGGAACAGGTATCCGTCTTCGTTTTAAATATAATCTTTATAATCCAATTGCAGGAAAAACCGGAACCACCAATAATAATTCCGATGGTTGGTTTATGGGACTTACTCCACAACTAACCACAGGCGTGTGGGCTGGTGGAGAGGTTCGGAGTATTCACTTCAGGTATACCACTCTGGGTCAGGGAGCAAATATGGCTCTGCCAATCTGGGCATTATATATGCAGAAAATCTATGCGGACAGTACGCTGAATATCAGTCAAGGCGATTTCTTGCCACCTGCAACACCCATCGATATTGATTTTAATTGTGCCGATACCGGTGATGAATTTGTTCCCGATACCGAAGAATTTATTGAAGAATTCTAGGAAGTAAAATCCCAATCATAAAAGGATTGCTATTCGTGATAGTAAACACGTTTCACACGATGTGACACAGAGGTTAATAACTCATAGGCAATTGTGCCTGCCTTCTTGGCAAGCAAAGAAATATCCAGTTCCGGGCCATAAATGATTATTTCGTCGCCTTCCTGTATTTGAGGTACATGGCTTACATCAACCATGCACATATCCATGCAAATATTCCCAATAATGGGCACCGTCACTCCATGCGTTACGAAACATCCTTTATTGCTCAATCTTCTGTTCAGCCCGTCAGCATAACCAATCGGGATTATGGCAATCTGTACATCACGATCTGCTGTATAACTCCTGCTATAACCCACTGATTCACCTTTTTTCACCGATTTTATTTGCGAAACAACTGTTTTCAAACGGCTCACCGGACGTAATTTCTTTTGCACTTCAGGAAGAGGGGAAACACCATACAAACCAATACCTAGACGAACCATATCGAAAGCAAAATCGGGGAAACGACAGATGCCCGCTGTATTTAAAATATGGCAAATTGCCTTATATCCGATTTCTTTTTGAAAGGAAGTGACAGAACTGCTGAAAACAGAGAGTTGCTCCATTGTAAAATCGTCATGTTTTGCTTCATCGCTTGCTGCAAGGTGTGAAAAAATACTTTCGACACGAATAAATGGGAAGCTTTTCAGCTGTTTTGCGAGTTCTTTTAGTTCATTGGCCTGAAAGCCCAAACGCCGCATTCCTGTATCCAGCTTAATATGTACTTTAGCGACTCGGTCTGTATAAAAAATCTGCTTTTTTGCGGCCTGTGCAAAATTCAAAAACTGTCTGATACTGTATATTTCAGGTTCCAGATTATAATGAAGCATATCTGAAAGCGCATCGGTTTCTGGGTTCATTACCATAATTGGCAAGCTAATTCCCGCTTTTCTAAGCTCCACACCTTCATCGGCATAAGCCACCGCAAGGATATCAATATGATGATAATCCAATAGATGCGCAATTTCCACACTTCCCATGCCATATGCATTTGCCTTAACCATTGCCATAATTCGCTGCCCTTGAGGCAATAAAGAACGAAAATAGTTCAGGTTATGTACCAAGGCATCGAGATTTACCTCCATAACAGTATCATGGGTTTGAGCTTCCAGCATCTTGCTAATCAACTCAAAACGAAAATTTCGTGCTCCTTTTAGCAGTATTGCCTCATCATGAAAATCAAATAAATGAATTGAAGAAAGAAAATTCTCAGTACATTTAAAATACTGCACATCATCGCCATGAATCGGCTTCAAATCAAATAATTTCTCTCCAATGCAAATTATTTGCTGCAGGGAAATTCCATCGATTATTTTTTGCACTTCATTGTATAATGCCGCATCATTAAACCCACTTTCCTGGATATCAGAAAGAATCAATATTTTGCGTACGACTTGCGACTGGCGGTCTAAAAAATCCAAGGCGATACGCAGTGATTCCAGATCTGAATTATAGCTGTCATTAATAATGATGGTATTGCGCCGTCCATTTTTCTGCTCAAGCCTTAAAGCCACGGGATTAAGTTCGGCCATTTGTTCATGGATCCAATCCGGGCTCATGCCGAGCAACAATAAACTACTCAGGCAATGCAAAGCGTTTTCAAGAGAAGCTTCATCCCTAAAAGGAATTGCCATTTGATGAAGATTCCCTTTATACTCATAAGTAATATGTGTCTGATGCTGATCACTATTTACATTTTTCAGTTGCACATCCGCCCCTTTTGCACGCCCCCAGCAAAACAGCCGGATGTTATTGGATTGAGCAAAATGTACAATTTCCTCATACAGCATTCCTTGATCTGCAGAACACACAAGACTTTTCGCATGTACAAACAATTTTAATTTTTCAGATATTTTATGCTGTTGATCCTCAAAGTCTTCGCTATGGGCGGTACCAATATTGGTAAACACGCCAATATCAGGTTGAATCAATACCTCAAGGCGCTCCATCTCCCCCACTTTAGATATTCCTGCTTCAAAAATACCCAACTCATGTTCGCCGCTCAGCTGCCAGACCGAAAGAGGAACACCAATCTGGGAATTATAGCTTTTGGGGCTGGCTACGATATTCATTTTTTGCGACAAAAGGCTTCGCAACCATTCTTTCACAATGGTTTTACCATTACTACCGGTTATGGCCACAACAGGCAAAGAGAAAAGGCGCCTATGAGCCCGGGCCAACGCTTGCAAACCCTGAACACAATCATGGGCCAGAAAAAAAGTTGCCTCCCTATAGGGAGAACAATCGAAAGATGCAGAACTGATTACAAAAGCGCGTACACCTTTATTATAGAGTTTGTCAATAAAATTATGCCCATCATTTTTGGCACTTTTTATAGCAAAAAAAACCGTATTAGACGGATGTAGTAAAAGGCGGCTATCGATCAATAAATGCTGTAAAGAAAGGGGAAGCCCTTTTTGCACAATCCTAGTTTGGGAAAATTTGGCAAACTCTTCAATAGCATACAGCTTCATTCCACTTTGCATTAACGTTCTTCTTCTACAGTATTAACTTTTAAAGGATTCGCATGCAATTCGTCCCATTCTCTTCTGTTTTTCACAATATCCGCAGCTAGGTTTAGTGCCTGACGCATTGAGTTTGCCGAAGCTTCATTTTTCCCGGCAATTTCGTAGGCAGTGCCATGTGCAGGTGAAGTGCGCACCAAATCAATTCCGGCAGTAAAATTAACCCCATTTTCAAAAGACAAGCTCTTAAAAGCAATCAATCCCTGATCATGATACATGGCCAAAACGCCATCAAAATGAGCAAACTGTCCGCTACCGAAAAATCCATCAGCAGGATAAGGGCCATAAACCAAAATGCCTTCATCAAAGCAATTCATAACGGCTGGGGCAACAACTTCCTGATCTTCAAGTCCAAGAAGACCATTATCGCCGGCATGCGGGTTTAGGCTTAATACTGCAATTTTCGGACGAGGAATTCCCATATCTCGTTGCAGCGAATGATTCAATACATGAATTTTGGAGCAAATCCCTTCGGGTGTTATCGCTGCCGAGACATCCTTTAAAGGCATATGCCCAGTAACCATTCCAATGCGAAGATTGTCGCTGACCATAAGCATTAATATATCTTTACCATCAAATTTATCGGCAAAATATTCTGTATGACCCGGATATTTAAAATTCTCCGATTGAATATTCCGTTTATTAATCGGTGCTGTTACGATAGCATCAATATGCTTTCCTTTATAATCTTCAACAGCCACATCTAGAGCCATAGAAGCCATCTCGCCGGCAACCCGTGTTGATTTTCCTAGATCAATATGCACTTCCTGCTCGGTAATATTGACAATATTCAAACGATTTGGATTGGCAAGATCAGCAGAGCGAACTAAATTAAAATTCACATCACTAACACCAAGGGTTTTGCGATGATATGAAGCAACTTTACTTGACCCATAAACCACAGGTGTAAAAGACTCCAGCATCTCTTTTTGTGCGAAAGCCTTAATAATCACCTCATAACCAATTCCATTCACATCACCATGTGTAATTCCGATTGTTAATCTATCATCGGTATTTATATTGCTGTTTTCCTGTATATTTTCTTTAACCATGATCGCTTGGGGATAAGTTTAGTTATGTAAATTGCTAATATTCTTAAAAAAATCGATGAGTAGCCTTACGCCAAATCCGGTTCCTCCCTGAACCCTGTACTGATATTTTTTTTCTGCAAAGGCTACGCCGGCGATATCGAGATGAACAAAGGGATGAGAAGTGAATTTTTCCAGGAATTTCCCGGCAGTTATTGCACCGCCTTCGGCACCCCCAAGATTTGTCATATCTGCAATCGATGATTTTAAATCCTCAGCATATTCGTCATAAAAGGGGAATTCAACGACACGTTCATATGTTTTCTCCCCGGATTTTTTCAAAATGCTCATTGCTTGGTCACAATTACTGCCCATTGCCACAAGTGCCTGCTTTCCAATTGCCCGTTGCGCCGCTCCTGTGAGGGTTGCAGCGGTCATAACCAACTCCGGATTATATTTTTCTGCATAGCTTATTGCATCGGCAAGGATCATACGACCTTCTGCATCGGTATTTAAAACCTCAACGGTCATACCATTATGCATCCGAATAACATCACCTGTTACGTAGGCATTTCCATTGCAGCGATTATCTGTGGCTGGAATCAGGGCAATAACCCAAACAGCTAATTTTAAAGCAGCAGCAGCAGAAAGGACAGCCCCCATTGTGGCAGCTCCGCCCATATCCGATTTCATATCATTCATAAATGTACCTGTTTTCAGGTTCATTCCACCGGTATCATACACAACGCCTTTTCCTACAAGAACATATGGCACTTTATTCATTGCATTTTCGGGTTTCCATTCCAAAACAGTAAATGTCGGAGGATCTATACTGCCTTTGTTCACAGCCAACAGGCCTCCCATTTGCAATGACTCTATTTTCTTTTTGCCAAAAGCTTCTGTTTCTGCACCGGATTCTTTGGCTTTTTTTAGCAAACGACTAGATAATTGCTCTGCATTTAGCTCAATAACAGGTTCATTCACCAAATCACGGGCAAAAAACACGGCATCCAATATAATATTATTAGATTTTACTACTTCAGAAGCTACTCCTTCTAATAGAATCTTCTGCAAAGAATGCGGCTTTTTTCGCTCAGCTGTTTTATATTTTAAAAACTGATAGTTGCTTAGTGCCAAGCCTTCAGCAAGGGGTAAAATAGATTCTGGATTTCCGGAAATACCAACTTCACTAATTTTTAGCTCATTAATTTGTGCGCATAATTGATCTCCAATGATGCGCAATTTTTCATCACCTTGAAAAACAGTAGCCGAAACCGGCATTTTAACCAAAAATAAATGCCTCGGGAAACGCTGTAAATGAACATATTCCACTGATTCATCATCAAATCGGCTTTCGACAAAATTTTTCTCTGCTTCATTAATGAACAAATCGCCAAGCTCATCTATTGTTTTAAAAACGATGACCTGATTGGCATTTGCCTGAAGCTTATCTATGGACTGAAGAAATTCTTGCATAATTTTGTACTTTTGAAAATATCAGCAAAAATAGACAAATTGGATGAAATCAGGCCTATAGATTATAAGCTATAATAATCATCCAAAGCAATTGAGACTACAATAATGACCATAACAAAAATCTTAAACAAAGCAATAGAAGGAGATTTTCTCTGCATTGAAGAAGGCTTAATGCTCTGGGAAAATGCACCATTGGCACTTTTGATGGCAGCAGCTTATAAACGCCGTTGCATGCTGCATCCCGAGACAAAAGTCAGCTGGATTATTGATCGAAATGTTAATTATACAAATATTTGCCAATCAGCATGTTCCTTTTGTAATTTCTGGAGGTCGAAAAATCATCCCGAAGCCTGCACCACACAAATGGACGACTATCATGCAAAAATCCGGGAACTCTATGCCCTCGGTGGCCGTCAGCTTTTGCTCCAAGGAGGTTTACATCCGGATCTAAGACTCGGTTTTTATACAGATTTATTTAGAAATTTGAAGCATCATTACCCTGATTTAAAGCTACATGCATTAGGACCTCCGGAAATTGCCCATATTTCGAAACTTGAAGGCATTAACTATACTGAATGCCTAATTGCATTGCGTGAGGCGGGACTTGACAGCTTGCCCGGTGCCGGGGCCGAAATCCTGGTGGATCGGGTTCGTCAAAAACTATCGCCAAATAAATGCAGCGTTGATGAATGGCTGGATGTGATGAGGGCTGCCCATCAGTTAAACATCACAAGCTCAGCTACAATGATGCTGGGCCATATAGAAACTGTGGAAGAACGGTTTGAACACCTCGCCGCCATCAGGGAAGTGCAAGCACAAAAACCCGAAAATGCAAAAGGCTTTTTATCATTTATTCCGTGGCCTTATCAGGGAGAAGGAACTATATTAAGTAAGAGAGAGAAAAACCTTAAGCCCTTGAGCGGCTCAGATTATATTCGTATGATTGCCCTTAGCAGACTTTTTCTGCCAAATATCCCGAATATTCAGGCATCATGGCTTACTGTTGGTAAAGCCATCGGGCAAATATGCCTGCATGCCGGTGCCAATGATTTCGGTTCAATTATGATCGAAGAGAATGTCGTTTCCGTTGCCGGCGCCGACCACAAATTTGATGCAGCAGGCATACAACAAGCTATAAAAGAAGCTGGGTTTATCCCCATACAAAGAAATCAGGAATTTGAAACAGTAAATCACCTATAAGCACTTATATATGAATAGAATAAATCAACTTTTTAAAATAAAATACCCGATAATACAGGGCGGAATGATTTGGGCAAGTGGCTGGGAATTGGCCGCAGCAGTAAGCAATGCAGGAGGACTTGGCCTGATTGGTAGTGGAAGTATGTACCCTGAAGTGTTCCGCGATCACGTCAGAAAATGCAAACAAGCAACAAAAAAACCTTTCGGTGTGAATATCCCATTACTTTATCCACAATCTGATGAACTGATTAATATTATTGAAGAAGAAGGGGTTGAGATTGTATTTACTTCGGCAGGAAATCCAAAAAAATACACCGAACGATTAAAAAGCAAAGGAATTATTGTTGCCCATGTGGTTGCCAATCTAAAATTTGCAAAAAAATGCGAAGAAGCAAATGTTGATGCCATTGTTGCTGAAGGATTTGAAGCGGGCGGACATAATGGAGCTGAGGAAACAACAACAATGAGCCTGATTCCCCATATTGCCCAAAATATCAAACTCCCACTAATTGCTGCAGGAGGAATAGCCAGTGGCCGGGGTATGTTGGCTGCCATGGCACTTGGAGCCGACGGCGTGCAAATCGGTTCACGCTTTGCTGCTTGTACAGAAGCATCTTGCCATGAAAATTTCAAACAGAAAATTATTGATGCCACAGATGGCGACACTAAATTATCCCTAAAAAAACTTGGGTCAGTGCGCTTATTGAAAAACCCATTTTTTGAACAAATTAATGAACTGGAAAATCGCGGTGCGACAAAAGAAGAACTGGCCACAACTTTAGGCCGAGGCCGAGCCAAAAAAGGAATGTTTGAAGGGGACATGACAGAAGGTGAATTGGAAATTGGACAAATTGCATCCATTATTAATAATGTATTGCCCGCAAAAGAAATTATTGATAATATCATCACTGAATTTATGCAAAGCAAAAACGATTTATCAGCAATCCAATTTTAGTCTCATGAAAAAGGGGCACATACTCCTACACAAGAAAAAGATATACTACGAAATCATCAATGAGGAAGCCGTAAAGCGCGAGCGGCCCTTTATTGTCTTTTTACATGAAGGCTTGGGAAGCGTTTCTCAGTGGAGACAGTTTCCGGAAAAACTTTGTATTGAATGTGGATTGCCCGGAATTGTTTATGATCGCTATGGCTATGGGCAATCCGAAGCCTTGCAAGAAAACCGTCCCATTGATTTTCTACAACAAGAAGCAAAATATGCGCTTCGGGAGCTTATAGAATATTTTAGCCCGAATAAAAAAGTATTACTCTTTGGGCATAGTGATGGAGCAACAATTTCACTTCTTGCAGCGGCATACTTTTCTGAAAAAATCAGCGGTATGATTCTTATGGCTCCGCACATCTGGATCGAAGAAATATCCATACAAGGAATACTCGATGCGCAGGCAGATTATAATTCCGGTTGGCTGAAGCAATCCCTGCAGAAACATCATGGTAATACAATTGAGAAAACAGCCACTTCCTGGTTTGAGCTTTGGCTGAGCAAAGAAGGCCGTCAATGGTCTATGAAACACCTTCTCGAAAAAATCAATACACCGCTGCTTTTTATTCAGGGCACACTCGATAATTTCGGCAGTAAAAAGCAGTGGGAACAAATCGAATCTAAGGTTCAATCACCGAAATCATGCCTTTTTATCCCATCCTGCGGTCATCATCCTCATCTTGAAAAACCCAAAATAGTCCTTCAAGCCTCTTCCTCCTTTATCTCGAAAATAATTTCATAATTCCCTTCAACTTTTTCTCTTCTTTTGTGTTTTTAATACTAGTAATTAGCGACATATTTTCTAACTACATATGTTCCTATTTAAATATTTTAGTATATTTGCCGTATAAAAATACACCACAATAATCAAAAAAACGATCCTATGAATTTTGAGTTTACCGAAGAGCAATTAATGATCCAGCAAGCTGCGCGAGATTATGCCCAGCGTGAATTAATTAAAGATGTTATTGAACGCGACGATAATGCCATTTATCCGACCCAGCATGTAAAAGCCTTAGCCGAATTAGGTTTTATGGGAATGATGGTTGACCCGAAGTATGATGGCGGCGGGATGGATGCTGTTTCCTATGTTTTGGCAATGGAAGAAATATCCAAAGTAGACGGTTCCGTTTCTGTAATTATGTCGGTGAATAATTCGTTGGTTTGCTGGGGTTTAGAGACATTCGGCAATGAAATGCAAAAAGAAAAATACCTCAAACCATTGGCAAGGGGAGAAAAAATTGGTGCATTTTTACTTTCCGAACCCGAAGCCGGTTCTGATGCAACATCCCAACGAACCACTGCAGAAGACAAAGGAGACTACTATTTATTGAACGGAACAAAAAATTGGATCACAAACGGGAATTCTGCAGGCACATATTTAGTGATTGCCCAAACCGATCCGGAAAAAAAACACCGAGGAATCAATGCATTTATTGTAGATAGAAACGCGGAAGGAATCAGTATTGGCCCACACGAGAACAAAATGGGAATGAGGAGCTCAGACACACATTCTGTAATGTTTACCGATGTTCGTGTTCCAAAAGAAAATCGTATTGGCGAAGATGGTTTTGGATTTAAATTTGCCATGAAAACCCTTGATGGCGGGAGGATTGGTATTGCTTCCCAAGCATTGGGATTGGCATCGGGAGCATTGGAGCGTTCTGTTCAATACGCCAAAGAGCGCAAAGCCTTTGGCACACAAATCGCGAACCATCAGGCTATTGCATTCAAATTATCGGATATGGCCGTAAAAGTTGAAAATGCCCGTAACCTCTGCCTGAAAGCAGCATGGCTCAAGGACCAACACAAACCATATGCTGTTGCCAGCGCATTTGCCAAACAATATGCAGCCGATATTGCAATGGAAGTTACCACCGAAGCTGTGCAAATTCACGGTGGCTATGGCTATGTGAAAGAATATCATGTTGAACGACTGATGCGTGAAGCAAAGCTCACTCAAATCTATGAAGGCACATCAGAAATACAAAAAATCGTTATCTCAAGGTCGCTTTTGAAAGAATAGCCCCAAGATGGTTTATTGGCGATACACCTTTGATATTGAATATCTTCGGCTGATATCAAAATAAGAAAATATATATAAAAAAAAGAAAAATCAATGAAAATACTTGTATGTATCAGTATCGTACCGGATACGACAACTCGGATCAAATTAAAGGAGGATAAAACATCAATCGACGAAAGCGGAGTGCAATGGATCATAAACCCTTGGGACGAATTAGCCTTAACCAGGGCTCTGGAACTAAAAGAAAACAGTGGAGGCAAAATCACTTCTGTTGCAGTAATGCATGTTGGCAATAAAACATCAGAAGCGGGCATTCGCAAAGCATTGGCTATTGGCGCCGATGAAGCATATCGCATTGATGCTATGCCCGTTGATTCGGTGGAAACAGCACGATACTTAGCCAATGCGATTAATCCGGATGACTATGGCCTTATTCTGGCAGGGATTGAATCAAGTGATTACAATAGCTCCATGGTTGGTGGTATGTTGGCAGAAATGCTCGATTTGCCCTCTATTTCTTCCGTAAGCACTATTGACTTTACGGACGATCAATTTATCTTCACAACAGAAATTGATGGAGGAACACAAAAACAAAGTGTTCTGGGCACTGCTGTTGCAATAGCGCAAAAAGGGATTAGCAAAGAAGCTCGAATTCCCAATATGCGGGGCATTATGATGGCAAGAAAGAAGCCTCTGCATCAAATTGCCCCAGATGGAAGCGCAGCAAAAACCCGGATAAAAGCACTCGAAATGCCGCCACCAAAGGCTGCCTGCAAGATGTTCAAAGAAGATGAAGCAAAAAAAATAATAGAATTATTGCACTCGAATGAAAAAATTTTATAATTTTAAGCCATATTAGAAAATGACAAAGGTTCTTATATACACAGATCACAGAGAGGGAGACTTTAAAAAAGCAAGTTTTGAGTTGGCAAGTTTTGCCTACCAACTAGCACAAAATAGCGCAAACGAAGTCTATGCGGTAACAATTGGCAAACCCAATGAAGAAGCAATTCAGAAATTGGGCAACTATGGAATCAGGAAATTATATACTCTTCCTGAGGAAATTAAATCAGACAACAAATCCACCGCAAATTCTGTGAACGAATTGGCAAAATTTATTGATGCCACCATCGTTCTTTTTAGTAATGATAATACAGGAAAAGCAATAGCCCCAAGGCTGGCAGTAAAAATGGATGCCGGGATTATTTCCGGGATTACAGGCGAAATTGTTGATTTTAACCCCTTAACATTAAAGAAAAGGGTGTATTCAGGAAAAGCCACTGCACTGCAAAGCATTGAGGTTGATCATGCTGTACTTCTATTAAATCAGAATGCCTTCAGATTAGAAGAGCATCCGATAGAAATCAGCACAGAAGCTTTTGAAGGGACAATTATCCCTTCCCAAACCAACGTTTTAAGCAGTGATCTTGTCTCTAATCAGATTCTACTCACCGAAGCAGAAATCGTTGTAAGTGGCGGAAGAGGAATGAAAGGCCCTGAACACTGGCACGCCTTAGAAGAGCTCGCTCAATCATTAGGTGCAGCCACTGCTTGCTCACGACCTGTTTCCGATGAAGGCTGGAGGCCTCATAGTGAACATGTTGGCCAAACCGGAAAAATTATCGCACCCGATTTATATATTGCGTGTGGTATTTCAGGGGCAATACAACATATTGCAGGAGTAAGCGGATCAAAAGTTATTGTAGCAATTAATAAAGACCCGGAAGCACCGATCTTTGAATCAGCCGACTATGGCATTATTGGAGATGTGCATAAAGTACTTCCGGGCCTAAATGAAGCCGTTAAGGCCCTCTAACAGGAGGTTGACTCCTGGTAAGTTTTCCATTTCTTTCCCTTTATTCACGAGCCCTCTTCCACTAGCCATGGAGGTGGGCTTTCTTCTTTTAGGAAAACTCATAAACACAAGAAAAAAAGAACACACTCTTATACGGTTTTGTTCAAGGCTGTTTGAATATCTGAATACTTAAACTTAAAACCATCCTGTATAAGTTTTAAAGGGTAGACCTGTTGTCCACTGAGCAATACCGTGGCGGCTTTTCCAAATAGTATCTTCAGGGCAAATGCGGGAATCGTCATAAAAGATGGCCGTTTTAATGCTTTCGCCAAGGCTTTGCTAAAGGCTTCATTATTTATATACTCCGGGGCAACCAGATTATAAGCATCTTTTATTTTCTCATTTTCAAGAGCATATGCATAAGCAGCAACAACATCATCAATATGTACCCATGGAAAAGATTGCTTTCCACTACCAATCTTGCCACCAAGGCCCAAACGGAATGGAATAATCATTTGCTTTAAAGCTCCTCCCCTTCCAAGCACGAGTCCTAGTCGAAAAATTACCAGACGCGTATCTTTGGGAACACTTTTGGCTGCATTTTCCCAATCGATGCACACACGGGCTAGAAAGCCTTTATCAAAGGAAGGATTTTCCTCCGTATTCTTTCTGTTCGATTTATAAATACCAACTGCTGAAGTACTAATAAATACAGAAGGCTTCTTGTCCATCCTTTTTATAGCATCCGCAATAGTTTGTGTAGTATCGACCCTACTTCTATAAATTAGTGCCTTGTTTTTACTGGTCCATCGCTTTAGTATCGGATATCCTGAAAGATTGATCACAGCATCCTTACCCTCGAGCCTTTGCATGATGTGGGAGGTTGGCTTTAAAAAATCTTGATGTTTTATAATACTGACTTTATGCCCCTTTTTACGAAGGTGTTGCACTAAATTTTTTCCAATAAAGCCTGAAGCCCCAGATACTAAAATATTCATATTGCCCAATTTTCCTGCAAAGTACAAAAATCATAAATACCTTGGTTTGTTATTAAATTCACAATAAGCTTTGTGAAACGATTAACAATAATTTCATAAAAAATGCCTGTTTGGAAAATTTTATTGTAATTTTGCGCGCTACATACCAATTTATTGGAATTGAGGCGATAAACATTAATGAGTCTAAATAAACCCTATTCATATGGATCCAAAAGATTCAATAAAACAAACGAAAAATCTGTTTTCAGAATTCCCTCCAATTAGCACAGAAGAGTGGGAAAAGAAAATAGAGACAGACCTTAAAGGTGCTGATTACAATAAAAAATTAGTGTGGCACACCCTTGAGGGGATGGAAGTAAGACCCTATTATCGGTCTGAAAATTTAGAAGGGCTAAAATATCAAGATATTTTTCCCAGTGAATTCCCTTTTGTGAGGGGAAATAAAAAAAGTAAAAACGATTGGTTTATCCGGCAGGATATTAAAGTAGACAAGATCGCTGAGGCCAATAAGAAAGCCCTGGAAATCTTGATGCGTGGTGTTAACTCACTTGGTTTTATTTTCGCCGAAAAAAAAATCAGTGCAGATGACTTCAACAAACTACTGGAAAATATCTGGGTTAAAAGCATCGAGCTAAACCTGATTGGCAAAGGCCAAGAGCTGCATCTATTAGAGCTACTGCTTGATGTACTTAAAGGGCGCAACCGCGAAATGTCTGAAATTAAAGGATCAATCGACTTCGATCCTTTAGGCTGTGCAAGTATTAGCGGAAAATTATCCGGATCAGAAGATGCCCTGTTTGAAACAGCTGCACAGTTGATTAAAAAATCGAGCAACTTAGCAGGATTACGCACATTAAGTGTTTCCGGAACACTGTTCAATAATGCCGGGGCAGATATCTGCCAGGAACTAGCCTGCAGCCTTTCTGCCGGAGTAGAATACCTGACACAGCTGAACAAGCGCGGTATATCTGTAACAGACATTGCTCCAAAAATTCAATTCAATTTTGCCATTGGCGGTAATTATTTCATGGAAATAGCAAAATTCCGTGCAGCCCGCCTTTTATGGGCAAATATTGTTAAAGCATACGGACCAGCTTCGGAGGAAGTTTGCCAAATGCATATCCATGCTTCAAACAGCGAATGGAACAAAACCCTATACGATCCTTATGTAAATATGCTGCGCACCACAACAGAAGCTATGTCGGGTGCTCTTGCAGGCGTTGACTCAATGACCGTATTACCATTTAATAGCGTTTTTGAAGAAACAACATCATTTAGTGAACGTATCGCACGCAACCAACAACTTCTGCTCAAAGAAGAATCACATCTCGATAAAGTTGTTGATCCTGGCGCCGGCTCCTATTATATTGAATCCCTCACAGATCAAATTGCAGAAAAAGCCTGGGAAATTTTCCTTGCAATCGAAGAGAAAGGCGGATTCCTCAGCGCACTTAAAGAAGGCTTTATCCAGCAAATAATAAAGGAAACTGCCCTTACAAGAGATAAGAACATCGCTACACGGAAAGATGTTATCTTAGGCACAAACCAATATCCAAATACGACTGAGTGGATTGGCAAAGAAATTAGCGAGCAAACCATAAGCCCGGCAGATTATACCGTAGAAGATGCGGAATTTGAAAGCCTAAAGCCTTATAGGGGCGCCATTGCTTTTGAAAAATTGCGTCTTGATACAGAACGTTTTGCTGCCAAAAACCACCGTCCGAAAGCATTTATGCTTACTATGGGTAATTTGGCCATGCGTCGTGCAAGGGCTCAGTTTAGCATCAATTTCTTTGGCTGTGCCGGCTTCGAGCTGATTGACAATATTGGTTTTAAAGATGTAGACAGCGCCTTAGCTGCAGCAAAGAACCAAAAAGCAGATATTTTGGTGGTTTGTTCATCCGATGAAGACTATGCCGAAATCATGCCCGAAATATTACAAAAAGCTTCTCAGGACTATTTAATTGTTTTAGCAGGATACCCGAAAGAACTACTCGAACAATTAAAAGAACAAGGCTTGAAACATTGCATACATGTTCGATCAAATGTTTTAGAAACTCTTAAAGCCTTCCAGAAAGAACTACACATTATTGAATAAAAATCAGTTCAGTTATGACAGAAAATATTCAAATAGATGTACGCTCAGAAATTGGGAAGCTTGAAGGGGTTATTCTGCACAGGCCGGGGCCGGAAGTAGAAAACATGACTCCAAAAAATGCCGAACGAGCATTATATAGTGATATTCTAAATCTCTCAGTTGCAGAGAAAGAGTATGCACAATTGGAAACCATACTTTCAAAAGTTACCAACACACTTTATGTTAGCGACTTACTAACGAAGGTATTGGAAAACGACAAGGTAAAAGCAAATCTGATCAACAGGATATGCCGTCGTGAGGAGGTAGAAGACCTGAAAGATGAATTGTTGATGATGGATGCTCCGGAATTAGCGGGCAGCCTTATAGCAGGAGTCGAACTTAAAAGAGACAATCTTACCCGTTTTTTAAGCAAAGAACGATATAGTTTGCGCCCTTTGCATAATTTTTTCTTCACACGCGATGCTTCGGTTTCCTTTCATGACCGTGTTCTGATCGGCAAAATGGCCAATGGTGTCCGGGAGCGTGAAGCGATGATTATGGAGTCCATTTTTGATTATCATCCGGGTCTTACAACCCAAACGATGAGTTGTACTTATGGTGATTCCAATAATGAAATCAAATATGAAGGAGGGGATATCCTTATTGCCCGCGATGACATATTACTTATAGGTGAAGGCCCTCGTACAAGCAGCCAAGGCGTGGATCATATTCTAAGCTGCATTAAAGCACAAAAAGCAAATATGCACCTGATTATACAGGAGCTCCCTTTCAAGCCGGAATCTTTTATCCATCTTGATATGGCTTTTACATTCCTGGATCGTGATAAGTGCATGATTTATGAGCCTTTGATTCTTAATTCCAGCCGATATCTTACCATACATATTACCGTAGAAAACGGTGAAGTGGTCAATATTCGTGAAGAAAAGGACATCCTTCATTGCCTGAAAAAATTGGGCATAGATTTGGAGCCTATCCAGTGTGGAGGAACGAACGATCTCTATACACAGGAGCGTGAACAATGGCACAGTGGAACAAACTTCTTTGCATTGGCACCCGGACAAGTGATTGGTTATGGACGGAATGTGCATACAATTGAAGAATTAAACAAGCATGGTTTTAGTGTTCTTCCTGCCCAAGAAATTATGGACGGAAAAATAAATCTTGCCGACTACGCAGAAAATAAATATGTTGTAACCATTGACGGAGCAGAGCTTTCGAGAGGTGGTGGTGGTGCACGATGCATGACCATGCCAATACGTCGCCAAGCTGTTGAATGGTAGTTAATCGAATTTACAAAGAATTTAAAATAAAACATTATGAAGCCCAATTTCAGAAATATCAATTTCAGGACGCCTTCAGGCAAAAAGGAAGGTGCCCCGGAATGGGAAAAGGCTAATCATATTAAGAAGGACTGGCTAACCCCGGAGCAAATCCCGGTGAAATCTGTTTATTCCAAGAACGATTTACAGGGCATGCATCATTTGAATTATGCTGCCGGTATTCCACCATATCTGCGTGGGCCTTATTCTACCATGTACGTAATGCGTCCTTGGACAGTAAGGCAATATGCCGGATTTTCTACTGCTGAAGAAAGCAATGCCTTCTATCGCAGAAATCTGGCATCAGGTCAAAAAGGGCTTTCGATTGCCTTTGACCTTGCAACCCACCGTGGGTATGATTCAGACCACCCAAGGGTTGTTGGCGATGTAGGGAAAGCAGGTGTTGCTGTTGACTCCATTCTTGATATGGAAGTGCTCTTCGACCAGATTCCCCTCGATAAAATGTCTGTTTCGATGACAATGAACGGAGCCGTATTGCCGGTTTTAGCTTTCTATATTGTTGCCGGACTGGAGCAAGGAGCTCGCCTCGATCAACTTTCAGGAACCATTCAAAACGATATCCTGAAAGAATTTATGGTGCGCAATACCTATATTTATCCACCACTGCCATCCATGAAAATTATTGCAGATATTTTTGAGTATACCTCTAAAAATATGCCGCGCTTTAATTCCATCTCTATTTCCGGCTATCATATGCAGGAAGCAGGAGCTACAGCAGATATTGAATTAGCATATACTCTTTGCGATGGATTGGAATACTTACGAGCAGGAATCAATGCCGGAATGGACATTGATTCGTTTGCACCACGTTTATCATTCTTCTGGGCCATTGGGATGAACCATTTTATGGAAATCGCCAAAATGCGCGCAGCCAGAATGTTATGGGCAAAACTTGTAAAACAGTTCAACCCTAAAAACGCTAAATCCCTTGCATTAAGAACACACTCACAAACTTCCGGATGGAGCCTTACAGAGCAAGATCCTTATAATAATATTGGCCGCACATGCATTGAAGCAATGGCTGCTGCCCTCGGGCACACTCAATCCTTGCATACCAATGCTTTAGACGAAGCCATAGCATTACCTACTGAATTTTCTGCACGTATTGCCAGAAACACACAAATCTACCTACAGGAAGAAACAAATATTTGCCGTCAGGTAGATCCTTGGGCAGGCAGCTATTATGTAGAATCACTCACAAAAGATATAGCTGACCGCGCATGGGAGCATATTCAGGAAATTGAAGAGCTTGGCGGTATGGCAAAAGCCATCGAAACAGGCATCCCAAAAATGCGTATTGAAGAAGCCTCGGCAAGAACCCAAGCACGCATCGACAGCGACCGTCAAACCATTGTGGGTACAAACAAATACCGTTTAGAAAAAGAAGAACCCATTGAAACACTGGAAGTTGACAATACAGCTGTATTGAAAGCACAAATCGAGCGTCTCAATAAACTTCGTGCAAACAGAAATAACGAAGAAGTACAGGCCGCTCTAGAAGCCATTACAAAGGCAATGGAAACTGGCGAAGGCAACCTTTTGGAACTTGCTGTTGATGCAGCAAAGAAAAGGGCAAGCCTAGGCGAAATTTCGGATGCCGTAGAAAAAGTTGCAGGACGTTATAAAGCAGTAATCAGATCAGTGTCAGGAGTATATTCATCAGAATCCCAAAACAGCGAAAGCTTTAATAAAGCAAAAGAACTGGCCGATAAATTCGCTGAAGCAGAAGGCCGCCGCCCCCGTATTATGATTGCAAAAATGGGACAGGACGGTCACGACAGAGGCCAGAAAGTAGTCGCATCAGGCTATGCGGACATAGGCTTTGATGTGGATATTGGACCATTATTCCAGACTCCGGAAGAATCTGCTCGTCAGGCAGTCGAAAATGATGTACATATTCTGGGTGTATCCAGCCTTGCCGCCGGACATAAAACCCTAGTACCACAAGTTATTGAAGAACTAAAAAAGCTCGGGCGCGAAGACATCATGGTAATTGTGGGAGGCGTAATCCCACCACAAGACTACGATTTCCTATACAAGACTGGTGTTGCTGCCGTCTTCGGACCCGGTTCAGTCGTTTCAGACTGCGCTATAAAAATGCTCGAAATACTACTCGATCAGGATTAATCTTAAAAGGCGCCCATCGAGGCGCCTTTTTTCTTTTCTCACAAAAAAACCAAACCATATGAAAAAACTTCTCCTTCCATTAATTGTTGTTACTCTGCTGTTTTCAGCATGTACAAACGATAAGAATCAAAACAAAAAAACAATGGACAACCCATTTTACAGCGAATTTACAACCCCATTTGGCACTCCGGATTTCCGCATCATAAAAGAGGAACATTTTGCCCCTGCCATTAAAAAAGGCATCGAAGAACAAAATGCAGAAATTGAAGCGATTATAAATAATGCAGAAATCGCTGATTTTGACAATACTATTGCGGCACTCGATTATAGCGGCGCTTTGCTCAACAAAACCACAAGTGTTTTCTATAACCTGCTTGAAGCCAATACCAACGATACAATACAAGCCATCGCACGCGAATTGGCTCCTATCCTTTCGGCACATTCTGATGATATCAGCATGAACGAAAAGCTTTTCAAACGCATCAAAACAGTTTATCAGCAAAAAGACAAGCTTCAGCTAAGCCCGGAACAAAATACCCTATTGGAAGAAACATTTAAGTCTTTTGTTCGCGGTGGCGCAAACCTCAGCGAAGCAGATAAAGAAGAGTTGAAAAAAATCAATGGAGAGCTTTCGTTATTGAGCCTAAAATTTGGAGAAAACCAATTGGCTGAAACCAACAACTATAGTTTGGTTATTGAGAACGAAAAAGATCTTGCCGGTCTTCCAGAAGCGGTAATCAATGCTGCTGCCGATGCTGCAAAAGAACGAGGCATGGACGGGAAATGGGTCTTTACACTGCATAAGCCCAGCCTGATCCCCTTTATTCAATATGCAGATAATAGGGATTTAAGGGAAAAATTGTTTAAAGCATACACGATGCGATGCAGCAATGGAAATGAAAACGACAACCGTGAAGTGCTTGCAAAAATGGCTGCCTTGCGTTATCAAAGAGCAAAACTGATGGGCTTTGAGAACCACGCTGCTTTTGTATTGGACGAAAACATGGCAAAAAAACCGGAAAATGTATACCATCGTCTCAACGAATTAATGGATGCTGCATTGCCAATGGCTGCTGAAGAAGCAGAGGTTTTGCAAAATAAAATCAATCAGGAAGGCAATACATTTAAACTAGAACCATGGGATTGGTGGTATTATGCAGAAAAAGTGCGCAAAGAAAAATACAATCTTGATGACGAAGCCCTCCGCCCCTATTTTGAATTAGAGCATGTGAAAAACGGCCTTTTTGATGTTGTGCATAAACTCTATGGCCTACAAATTGAAGAACGCACAGACATCCCTGTATATCAAGATGATGTTAAGGTTTACGAAATAAAAGAAGCCAATGGGGATCATATAGGAATTGTATTTATGGATTTCTATACCCGTCCTGAAAAAGGAAGTGGCGCGTGGATGGACGCCTTCCGCAAGCAAATGAAAAAAGACGGAAAAAATATTAGTCCGGTGATTATCAACTGCTTCAATTTCACAAAACCAGCCGCCGGAAAACCGGCATTATTAAATATGGATGAAGTAACCACTCTTTTCCATGAATTTGGTCATGGCCTGCACGGATTACTCTCTGATTGCACATATCCTGAGCTCAGTGGCACATCGGTAGCACGCGATTTTGTTGAACTGCCATCACAGATTCTGGAAAACTGGGCAACGCAGCCGGAGGTCATGAAATCCTATGCAAAGCATTATGAAACTGGCGAAGTAATCCCTGACGAGCTGATCAATAAAATTGAAGAAAGCAGTCATTTTAACCAGGGCTTTACCATGGTTGAGTATTTATCGGCCGCATTGCTCGATATGGATTGGCACACAATCGAAAGTGCTGATTTGCAAGATGCAGATGCATTTGAAGCCGCTTCTATGAAAAAAATGCAAATGCCTGCAGAGGTTGTTGTTCGATACCGCAGTCCCTATTTCAGCCATATTTTTAATGGAGGATATTCTTCAGGCTACTACAGCTATGTTTGGGCAGAAATACTAGACGCAGATGCCTTCGAAGCCTTTAAAGAAAATGGGATTTTTGACCAAAAGACAGCAAAAGCATTTCGGGAGAATATTTTAGAAAAAGGAGGCAGCGAAGATCCAATGCAATTATATATCCGTTTTAGGGGCAAAGACGCTTCTTTGGAGCCTTTATTAAAGCGAAAAGGGATTATCAAAGGATAAAGCTTCACTGAAACTTTAAACTGCGGTACAATTTTTTGCAATTTATAGATTATCTTTGCTGTGATTTACGGAAAAAATTTGGTAATATGTTGAAATTAGTATTGTTAAGACATGGTGAAAGCGTTTGGAACAAAGAAAACCGCTTCACCGGCTGGACAGATGTAGGTCTGTCAGAGAAGGGTGTGGAAGAAGCCAAAGAGGCTGGCCGTTTATTAAAAAAAGAAGGCTATTGTTTTAAAATGGCCTATACTTCTTTCCTAAAAAGAGCCATTAAAACTTTGTGGCTATCATTGGAAGAAATGGACCAGATGTGGATTCCAGTGGAGAAAAGCTGGCGCTTGAATGAAAAGCACTATGGCATGTTGCAAGGCCTGAACAAAGCCGAGACAGCAAAAAAATACGGCGACGAACAGGTTCTCATCTGGCGCCGTAGTTATGCTACACCACCATCCCCATTAGAAGAAGGCGATGAGCGTAGCCCACGCATCGACCCACGTTATAAGGATTTGCCCGCATCAGATGTTCCACTTACAGAAGCACTGAGCGATACAGTAGCGCGCATTGTTCCTTATTGGGAAAATGAAATCTCGAAATCTTTAAAAGATCAAGGACAAATTCTTGTGGCAGCGCACGGAAACAGCCTTCGTGGTATTGTGAAATACCTCAAAAATATGAGCGAAGAGGAAATCCTGAAGTTTAATATTCCAACAGGTATTCCTTATGTTTTTGAATTTGATGATGATTTAAACCTGCAAAAGGACTATTTCCTTGGCGATCCTGAAACTGTGAAAAAATTGATGGAGCAAGTAGCCAATCAAGGAAAATCAAAATAGTATTTATCTAGGATCATCGATTTTTCTTTCATTTAGCAAACAGACTGTTGAATTGATTGAACAAACAAAAAACTAAAATCATTGCCGGAGTCTGCTAAAAGGACTCTGGCATTTTTTATATGGCACGCTGGATTATTCCCGACATACACGGATGTTTTAAGACCATGAGGGTCTTAATTGAAGAGCAGATTCGCCCTTCCCAAAGCGATGAATTGTTTTTCTTGGGCGATTATATTGATCGTGGACCATCATCCCGTATGGTGATCGAATACATTATGGCTCTTGAGGAAAAAAAATACAATATCCGCCTACTCAAAGGAAACCATGAAGCTTTTTGCGAGACGGTATATGATCAGGACAAAGAAAAAACTTGGCTTCAAAAATTAGCGCCAAAATCACAGCAATGGCACAACTGGATGAAGCAGGGCGGAAAGGAAACGCTGAAGAGTTATGGCATCAAACAAGTTGGGCAATTCCCTGAAGAGCATATTCAATGGATGAAAGAACTCGAGTACTATATTCTCCTTGAAGATTATATTCTCGTACATGCCGGCTTCAATTTTGTGCTTGATGATATATTTAAAGACACACAATCGATGCTTTGGACTCGTGAATTCGTTGTAAATCCCAAGAAAACAGATCACAAAAAAATCATCCATGGCCATGTGCCGGTCAGTTTAGAAACCATTCGGTATAATCTGGAAAAAGGAGAATACAACAGCATCGACCTGGATAATGGCGTTTATAAACGCGATACAGTAGGCTATGGGAATCTATGCGCCCTAGAACTAAACTCAATGAAGCTTCTTTTGCAACCAAATTGCGACATTTGACGTAGAAAGTCATTATGAAGCTGCACTTCCTCAAACCAATAGCAGAAAAAAAATATCTTTTACTCGCGGCATTTACGCCAATTGTTCTGATTGCCCTATTGCTTTTATTCGAAAGTGGCGTTGAGGGTTCAGGCATTCAAACCCCTTTTGATGCGGTTTGGTATATGTTTGTCACCCTATCTACTGTTGGTTATGGAGATTTAACCCCAGTAAGTATTGGCGGAAAAGTCATTGGGCTCATCTTCGTATTTAGCAGCATTGGTTTGCTTGGCTATTGGATTGGCAATGTAACATCAAACATCAATGAATATATGGAAAAAAAGAAACTGGGTTTTCTTGGAACCAATATGGAAAACCATACCATTGTGATTGGTTGGGACGATTTCGGGAATATGGTCACAGACCAGGTGGTGAAATCGGGAAATGAAGTCGCAGTAATTACAGATAATAAAGAACATATAGACATTATTAAGAGCACTTTTGAAGGCAAAAACGTATTTGCACTTTATACCGATTTCAATCTGTTTGAAAATCTAAAAAAAGTAAATATTGATAAAGCATCCTCAGTTTTTCTGAATTTTCATGATGACACGGATGCATTGGTTTATTTTATCAATATTCGCAAGCAATATTCTCATTTAAAGTATGTTGTATCGCTTAATAATTCAGCGCTGAAGCAAACATTTATTGCTGCCGGTGTTACTTTTGCCGTATCGAAAAACGAAATTGCCAGCAAATTAGTTGCCAGTTATATTTTCGAACCCGATGTTGCTTATATCACAGAAGACCTGATGTCAACAGCAATCAATGAATTTGACTACGATATCCTCGAATACAAAGTAATTGAAGGAAACCCCTTTATTGGCAGGAGCTATCTTGATGTATTTATTGATCTAAAAAAGGATTTCAATTCAGTAATTATTGGGATAAGCCGTTTTAAAGAAGGAAGTTACCAGCTACTCTATAATCCCAAACGCAGCCTGAAAATCAATGAGAACGACTTTATGGTCATTATTGCCAATGGTTTGGGAAAGAGTAAAATCGAAAAGATTTTTAAAGTACAGGAAGGGCGTTTCTAAGAAAAAACCCTGCTCCGAGAAGGGAACAGGGCAGCAATTTTGGCTCAAAATCCAATGTACAAAACATTATAAACCCCCGCATCTATATATCCAAAAGGAATGATCGTTTTCTCTATATTTTGCTGTATTGTGTTTTTCATGCTTTCATAATTATCATAGCCTTCAATATACCATGATTTTGCTGTTGTTGAAGGCACTTGCAAGAGCAAAGTATAATACCAGTTTCCATATAGAGTGATGCCCACAGGTATATAATTTTGGTCCAGATATGGTGAAATATCGTTGGACACATCCTGCAAGTCCTGTTCAGATTCGACGAGTTGCCATGCAGTAATTTGCGTATTCCCTTTAATGGAAACCACATAAAGCTGATCCCCGTTGAAACCAATCCCCATTGGCGTAAGTCCTTGATTCTGTATTAAATCTGTAATGCCATTAGAAATAGCCTCAGCGCCACTAAAATAATCAACCGACCATGCTTCCATTTGAAAAAGATCATAAGCCAGGTACATAATTTCCATGTCACCCTCAATAAATTGCAAACCCACAGGTGTGACGGCCCCGCTCATATCTTTTTCGATTTTCTGGGACAATTGTGGATCGCTGAGGCTGTAATCGTGAAAATAAAAAACAGAAGCGTATTCACGCTCCTCTGGTGTTGTGTTGTTTTTTGGTGTGTATTTCTCTTTTTGCGTTGGAGGAACAGGCAAACTTTGCTCATTGGCGTTCTGTTTGTTCTTGTTCATCTTTTTTAACAAACCATTTAAACCTTGAGCATTCACTCCATTTCCTGCCAACAGGCAAGCAAAAATGAATAAGATTGCATAAATAAGCTTTATTTTTTTCTGTATCATAGTTTCGTATTTTTAATTCACATCATCTCCATTAAAATCTTTTGGCGTGGGCAAGCTCAAATTAAATTTGCCTTCAATATTTCGACCATTCACAATGGCTTTGAAATGGCCTTTAATCCTACCGCCCATTTGATATTCAGTAATTTGCATTTCCCCGCTTGCAGAACCTCCCCTAACACTTAAGCCGTTTACCGTTGAAATATCAAAAACAGCTCCGGAGGAATTTCCACTGCTACTGCTATATGCAAATGTTCCTGTGCCCTTATGATTGCGCAAATAAGCTTCCAGCATCAGATGTCCATTGGCATCCAATCCCCTGATAACCGTTACGGAATTCCATTTTATTGGATAGCTTCCGCTTTTGGAAAAATGGTATGTACCATTTCTATCACTCGATGAAATACGAACATAGTTTTCCCCTGCCGCAGCTGGAGTAGAATTCTGGGTCTGTTGGTCTTTTTTTTCAGCCAAATCACCTAATCCACCATGGGGATGATCGCTTTTTTTCAATCCTGAAGCAGAAATAACCTCAAAAGTATTCAATAGCTGATCGGCATCAGCTGCCCTCTGGTCGAACAATTCAGCAGGAATGACGGAAAAAATAAGATAGCCAATATTGTTTTGCACCAAAGAAACACTCACAACACCAACTTTAAGGCCATCGATTGTATTTGCATAAATTGCATAATAACAAGGCATTCCATTAAATTCATCGGGACTAAGCTCCAAACGGCTAGCTCCTTCTGCCTGCATTCCCTCATCAAAAACAGTAGCGAGCATTTTGGCATCCACGCTCTGATCTACAGTAAAACTCCTGATTTGTATGGCCACATTCCCATCAGCACTCAGTAGGTCTGCTATTTTATCCGAACCATCCATATAGGTTTCTTGCGTCCAAGTTGTTGGCACATTAATTTTATAATGATGCTCATGATCAATGAGCCATTGGCCATGAGATAGTGTTGGCAATAACAGCAGCACCACACAAAAAAACCAAGCAAATAGATTTTTTAACTTTTTCATATTCATTGATTTATACTTAAAGTAAAATTACTGTGTATTTTTCCTGAATTTAAATGTTAAGCCCCCGGCGGTATGACGAAGCAATTGATTTCCCTGAACTTCGTAAGTATCAGTAACTCCACCACCTTGATGCATGAGGGTCAGTTTATTTCCATTAAGCTTCCACGTGCCGCTATTCCCGCCTTCATAACCGGGTGAATCTTTTGGCTCATATTTTTCTGTATAGGTCCCATCCGAATGAATATCGATATAATGATAACGTACCAATCTTTGACCATCGGTTCTGCTAATAAAATTATATCGCCCTGCAAAAGCATTGTTATTCCCTCCACCTTGATTGTTTTCTTGCGCCTGAACAGTAAAAGGAATACTTTGAATAATTTTACCTCCCATTTCAAAAACAACTTTATAATTGCCTACCGGCCATCCATTGTTTGGCTTTGAAATACTCACGACCCCTACGCCTCCATCAGCAGTAAAATTAAAAGCATCACGCAAAATTGTACGATTTTGTGGGATAAATATCCACGAAACAAAAAAATCCTCCTTTGTTTTTCCGCTATATTGCATTGCAGCAATTATTTCAGGGCTTTGAGGATGAAACTTATTGGTGACAGCAATTGGCAAATTCTGGGCATTGATCTGCTCGCAAAGCTGAATCTTATTAATTTTAAAGGGCATGCTATTTTTCTTCCCATCCAGCCCGCCTGTTAAACCGCCCAAACCTTTTGGCTTTTTATCTTGATGCACCGATGGTGGCGTAAATCCGTCAATAGAAAAAGAGCGGGTAATTTGTTTTATTTCTGCTTCTTTTTGCTGCATCATATTGACGGGAATAATAGCCGTGAGCACATATCCTTTCCCATTTTGAATCGTATAAAAAGAGCTCATACCCACTTCATTGCCTTCATAGTTCATCAGGTAAACGCCTTGTTTTCCAGGAATACCATTAGCCGAAGTATGATTTTGAAGCCCTTGTTTTTGAGTTCCGGCGGGCAACATATTTTGCTCATAAACCTGCACAAGCAAATCGAGCGTTAAACCCGGCATAGACTCAAAGGCACGCAATTGCACGGCAGCATTTTCGTCGGGGCTATAGAAATCATAGACCTTATCGGTACCATCCATATAGGATTTTTGGCTCCAATTTGGTGGAATATTGATTGTAAAACCATATTGAATATCATGATGGAGCTGAGCAGATGCATTGACAAAAAGAAATAAAACTAAAAGGTTTAAAACGCCGGTTTTAATTTTCATGGGAATTAATATTTTTGGTTTTCATTCATTTCTATTTCAATTATTCATCTTTAAGGCATCGAACTGAGAACTTGTAATTCCTGTCCACTTTATAAGAGCGCTGGGGATTATCAGAATATTCCACAAGGCTTCTGTTTGTAGCCAGATTTCCCCATGCTGCATTTTTTGTTGATGTCCAGAAAAAGGCGCTTAAACCTTCGAATTGATAAATTCCGTTCTTATTCACCCTCCCTGCAGGCAAAGCATTAAACCTATAATCATCGGTGCCATTGCAATTTTCTGTTTTACCATTAAAGCGGTTTTTTTGCCATCCATTTCGGCTTTTTAGCTTCCTTGCCGCATCCTTCCCCCTAAAAGCATCCGCTTTTTCCCAGCTTTGATCTGCTGCATTTTTATATTCGCTATCAACGTATGCTTCCAAAACCCTCCAGTCCATATCACTTGGGACATGCCATCCAGTAGGACAAATCCCTTGTGCTCCTTCCTTCTCACTGTATGCCATAAGCTCATTCCAGGCATATAGGCCACCATATTTCTGACAGCCGGCAGGAGTATTTCCCGGGCAATGCTTTTCAATAATACCATTATCGGATTGGGATTTTAAAAGATCAATCATTTGCCCAACATTAAGATTCTCAGCCATCCAGCATTGTTTCCCAATAAGAACTGTTGCATAGTTTTGTCCCTGATATTTTATTTCCGCCGGACATGAGGCATTGTTTGTTTGTCCGGAAGAATGATGATTCTTTTTCCCATCCAGCCCGCCTGTTAAACCGCCCAAACCTTTAGGCTTTTTATCTTGATGCACCGATGGTAGCGTAAATCCGTCAATAGAAAAGGAGCGCGTAATTTGTTTTATTTCTGCTTCTTTTTGCTGCATCATATTGACGGGAATAATAGCCGTGAGTACATATCCTTTCCCATTTTGAATCGTATAAAAAGAGCTCATACCCACTTCATTGCCTTCATAGTTCATCAGGTAAACGCCTTGTTTTCCAGGAATACCATTAGCCGAAGTATGATCTTGAAGCCCTTGTTTTTGAGTTCCTGCAGGCAACATATTTTGCTCATAAACCTGCACAAGCAAATCGAGCGTTAAACCTGGCATCGACTCAAAGGCACGCAATTGCACGGCAGCATTTTCGTCGGGGCTATAGAAATCATAGACCTTATCGGTACCATCCATATAGGATTTTTGGCTCCAATTTGGTGGAATATTGATTGTAAAACCATATTGAATATCATGCTTTACTTGAGCCTTGACATTCTTCATCGGCAAGTTCAAAGCAATAAAGCAGACGAGAAAAACTAGGTATTTGAGTTTTTTTTGCCTCATGATTTAAAATTTAACGCACTTCGAAGTTTACTGTTTTAACAGAACTTTCATCGGTACCAATCATAATATCAACTGCATATTTTCCGGCAGGCCATCCGTTGTTGGGGCGGTTCAGGCTACTGTGCAACTCTAAATTTGATCCTTCATTGCCTGTGTTTAATGTTATAGCATCAATAGTAAGCTCCTCCCCTTCAAGGTATTTCCAGACAAATCGAATATCGGTTTCCGGCGGAGCAAATATTAGTTCGCAGCTTACAAAAATCTCTGCCGCATTTGGGGTTATTGTTGCCGAAGATTCTCCACAGAGCTGTCCTTCGAGTTGGCTGCACACTTTAATATCTTGAATACTCGCGGTACTAAATTCAAAATCACAACTGTGCAATAAAGCCATACCAATAAGAAGAAAAGAAAAGCGTATTAATTTTTTCATGCGAATAATTTTAATAGTTATGCTTATTCAGAATCGCAACACTAAACTACTGCAGCAAACAAACTCTGTCAATAAAAGAATGATGCCTGTGCCCTTATCAGTGATAAGTGTATGAAAACCATTAATAAGTGCTGAAAAATAAACAGCCCGCATCCTTATGTAAATCCTGAAAACAAAAAACAATCGGACTTAGAGCGCATATAATTGCTATCTTTACACAGATTTCACCCTTTTTAAACGATAAGATATTCGCCATGCAGCAAAAGGCCTTATCCGGATTGTAATCAGGCGATCATTTGATACACAGTAATTGAAAAATGAAACGAACTATATTATTATTCTACTTATTCATTATTTTTCTGACTTCTTGCACTGTTTTAACAAGAAGCGTTCGTTATGCCGGACCGGATATCGATGATTATCGCGTTTTCCCGAAATACGAAATGAAAGAGAACAGTGAGAAGTTTTTCTTTGACCACAAAAATAAAAGCGCCCTGGATACGCTGAAAATTAAGAATAAAGATGGCCTTCAACAAGAAATAAACACTGCATTATCCGGCACATCAACAAGAGCATTTATTGTAATACAAAATGATTCCATCCTATTTGAGAAATATTTTAATGGCTATAAAAAAAGCGATTATTCAACAATATTTTCTGCTTCAAAGTCGGTTAGCTCTTTACTGATTGGGATTGCTATTGACGATGGTTCCATTACCAGCGTCGATGATGCTGTTACAAAATACATTGATGAGTTAAACAGTGCAGACCCAATGTTTCAAAAACTAAGCATTAGGCATTTATTGGATATGCAATCAGGGATAGATTTCAATGAATCCTATTCGATCAATCCATTTTCGAAGATGGCTCGATTGTACTATGGAAAAAACCAGCTTGGAAAAATAAAACGATTGCACTTTAAAAGTGAACCCGGTAGCGAGCATGAATATCAAAGTATTTCAACGGCAATCTTAGGCTTAGTTATTGAGAAAGCAACAAGGCAATCACTTGCTGCATATTTTGAGGAAAAAGTATGGAAGCCCTTAGGAATGGAGAATAGTGCCAGTTGGAGCTTGGATGACAAAAAACATCTATCCGCAAAAGCATATTGCGGCCTCAATATCAGCGCTATAGATTTAGCAAAAATAGGACGACTTTATTTAAAGGATGGAGAATTCAATGACCAACAAATTGTTTCCAAAAACTGGGTCGACGAAACCCTCACTCCAAAGCTTTCCAATGATGGCTACCAAAATCAGTGGTATAGCTATTCGGGCTATGGCACCGATTCCTTAGGAAATAGATATTTTAATGATTCATTAGCAGCTCAGAAGCTTTGGAAAGAAAAATACAGCAAACAATTTCCAAATTATAGAATAGCCAAAATCGAAAAAAAGAATTTTAAGAAAAAATACAGGAATACTCTTTGGGATGACGATTCTACCTATAAATATGGGCTGATTGTCTACACAGGCCAATATTATGCATTGGGCATTATGCAGCAAATCTTATTTATTGACCCTGAAAAAAACATAATAATTGTTCGCTTAGGAGATAATGGAGATTATAATTATCTGAATTTAATGAGAAACATAAGTAAAAATTTATAACTAAACACAGGATAATCCTGAACCCGGCAATACTACTTTAGTAAATTCGTCGGAATAATTCAATCGAAAGGAAAAAAATCTTGACCAAAGAAAAAGCCATTCAGACTGCCTCTCAATGCAGACATTACGCCATGTGCAAGATTGATTATCTTGGAACCGGCGTATGCGCCTCAGGTCCCGAAAGGGGTTTTGTAACATTCTTCCCACAAGGACGAATGGATCTCTATCATGCAATAGCAAAGGGAGTGATCCCTATAACGCCGGCTGCACTTGAAATTGCGGACAGTTGTACACTCTGTGGAATCTGCGATAAGCAGTGTTATTTTATTACAGGGCTCAGGCCCGTAGCGGTGATGGAGGCTCTGAAAGAACGTATCGCAGAATTCCGCGCCAAGAACGAAAAGCCTATAGATGTACCCACTGATGAATTCTTGGAAAAACTAAGAATGATAAGCGGCAATCGTTTCGCAAGCAACGACCCTGCAATCCTTATCAGTTATTCCAATGATCCTTGTCCTGTTGCAGAAGCCCGTATGCCGCGCTATGCAGTTGTTCCCGGAAACGAACAGGAGGTTTCAGAAATTGTCAGGCTTTGCATTGAGCACAATATGCCTTATGCAGTTCGCGGCAATGGATCGAGCGTTATGGGTTTTGTTATGAGCGAGGGTCTTGTTATTGACCTCATCCGCATGAAAACGATCAAAATTGACGCAAGGAATTGGTGCGTTCATGTTGGCCCAGGGGTTTCTTCTTTTGAGCTTCAGGAGGCTGTAAGCAAAGAAGGCTTCCGTGTAAATACCGCAGAACCTGCCGCACTGGTTTGTGCCAACATCATGTGTTCCGGAATTTTCTCCACCTTTTCCGCTTCCTATGGAACCAATGCAGACAATCTGGTGACCGCACGATTTGTCGGGAAAGATGGAGCATTCTTTTCGCTGCACGAACATTCTGCACCAAATCTATATGCTTATACCAAGAAAGACACCCAACTTCCGGGCATTTGTGTTGATGCATCCATAAAGCTTCATCCTATAACTGAGGACGAAGAAGGGGTTTTAGTGCCTTTTTCCACTCTCGCGGAAGCAGTTGCTTTTTCAAAAGACCTTTCAATCCGACGCATCGGTCTGGCTGTGGGAATTTTAGGAGGTGAATATATTTCCACCTTTCTGTCTCCCGATGTTCAGCTTGCACAGGATATAAAATCAATATTTACCGATAAACTTGGAATTACATATCTCGTGCTGGTCATTGGCGACAGCTATTCGATAGCCTCAATACGCTCAATGAAGCACAAAGTAATTGATAATGAACTATTTCGGACTTTATGCCTGGGACTTCCCGGACTTGCCGAATCTACATGGACCGATCTTATCCAAGATCTTGCAGGCTCTGAGGAACCCTATGTTTTCCTTACAAAAGATGCATTACGTCCATTGATTGAAGCTGCGCTACGCCCTTCACCGGAATTACTTGCTTCGCGTTTTCCTGAGGATCTTCGCCCATTTTTTACCAGCCTTTATGAGGACCCAAAAATGACCGATTTGGTTTGGATGAACATGTTCCGGATTCTGAGTTCGCGCATGGGTAGGGAGAAGCATGTTGTGGCCTTTATCGTATATCTGCCTGTTGATGCTGCACTTATTGATGAAGTAAACAATGCCTTTAAAACGATTGGCGACACTCATGGCATCAAGCATGATTATGGCTTTATAAGCCCGCTCGACATGGGAAAACGTGCTGTTTTTGAATACGATTATTATCTTGATCATACTGATCCAGAACAAATTAGCATAATGCAAAAGGCCGTTATGGCAACTGCCGGGATGATCGAACAGTTTTCTGCTGCCCATCCTGATCTAAAATGGATTCGCTATACGCTTTATCAGGGTTTTGCCCGAAAAGAGCATATTTTGTATATCGATTAAATTTTATCCATGAGAATCAGCACAGACAAACTCTTAAGAAGGAGAAGTGAAAAAAAATCCCATTTTCTGATTTTTGGAGCAACCGGCTTTTTGGGAAGCCATCTGTTTATTGCACTCTGCGAACAAGGATACCCGATTACCCTGATCTGTCGTCCCACAAAAATGCTCTCAGTTCATGAACGTGTCCATGAGATTCTGGACTATTTTGGGAAATCGGATAAAGCCTTTCCAATACGGATAGTCGAAGGCCATATCGATCGCCCTCACTTTGGGATGCCTGAGACAGACTACCATCAACTCGCTCTTGATATTGATGAGATTATTCATTGCGCATCAAATACCGATTTCTCTGAACGCAGGCGCAAGGAAATTGAAGCCGTGAATGTAGATGCTTTCCGATCGATCCTTAACTTTGCTGCGGAAAGCCATTGCGATTTCTTCCACTATATCAGCACGGTATATGGCGCAGGAAAGACAAGGGACATCTGCCATGAAGAGCTCTCAGAAAATAAAATCTACTGCAATGTTTATGAAGAAACGAAAAATCTTTCTGAGCATATAGCCGTTCAAATATGTAAAGACAATGGCATTCGTCTTTCTATATACAGGCCTTCAATTGTTTATGGTGATTCAGAAAGCGGACGGAGCCGGAAATTTAATGCACTTTATTTTCCCGTAAAGACAATCCTCTTTCTTCGAGATATTATGCTTGGCGATATCAGGAAAGATGGAGGGAAACGAGCAAAAATCATGGGCGTGTCCCTTTTGGATGATGGCCGCATGCATATGCCGATCCGTATGAAAACACGCATTGGAGGAACAATCAACTTAATTCCCGTTAATTATTTCACCGCTGCCACGATGGCCATTATGGAAGAAGATTTGCAGGGCAGTATTCATCATATTTCCAATGATGCCCCAAATAATCTGGAAAACCTGATTGGATATATAAATCGCTTTGCAGGCATTACCGGACTTCAGGCTATGGATGAAAACGACTATGGAGAGGATAAAAAAAATGCTCTTGAAGAACTTTTTGAATCCTATATTTCGATGTACCTGCCGTATATTGCCGATCTCCGTCGTTTTTCCATGAAGAATACGAAGGAAATTCTCGACAAGCGAAATATCGAATGCCCGCAATTTACTTATGATGTTTTTGATCGCTGTATGTCTTATGCTGTTGCCAGGAAATGGGGGAAAATTTAGAGGCATTTAGATCCAGCTAAATACACTTATTTATTCGGTAATATATAGATTTCTCCTCCCTTTGGTCATCGAAATGACTCTTTTTTTGGGGGGTCCATGGAGTATCGGGCACTTCGACTCCGCTCAGTGACCCTTCTTGACTCCGCTCAGTGACCTTTCTGGACTCCGCTCAGTGACCTTTCTGGACTCCGCTCAGTGACCTTTCTGGACTCTGCTCAGTAACCTTTCTCGACTCCGCTTACTTCGGCCTCGCTTAGCACATTTCAATGAAAGCCTATCCCAAGAAGAAAAGCCCTAGGGTTAGCAAGCATAATAGCTTTAATAACAGCATTATACAAGAAAAATATTAAAAAGCAGATTCTAAGGCTTTTAGAAAAGCCTCGCGCCGACGAGTAGAAACAGGCACCTGATCCCCATTTCTTAAGGTGCATAATGCCTGCGCTTTATCATAGGTATCGATCTGACTCAGGTTGATCAAATGCGAATGGTGCACCCTGAAAAAACCGCATGATGCCAGCATTTCATCAAGTTCTTTCATGCTTTTCGATGCCAGGATATGTTCATTATTGATGGTTGTTACCATCGAATAATTCTCTTTTGCTTCTGCTCGGACAATCTGCTCAATAAGCACAATATGCATTTTACTCCCTACATTAAGGATGATTTTTCTGTTTTGAGTTGCATCATTAAGATTATCAGCAACAGTTTCGATCTGCATACTTAAGAGCTCCTCGTTCTCAATGGCTTCCCTAACTTTATTCACTGCTTTTATAAGCTCCTTTGGGCTTGGGGGTTTCAGGATATAATCGAGGGCACTGAGCTTAATTGCCTGTAAAGCGTAGGCATCAAAAGCGGTGATAAATATGATTTTCAAGCTATTATCAACACCCTTTTTCAGGATATCAAAAGCGGTACCACCAGGAAGCTGAATATCCATAAATACAAGCTGTGCCTCCGATTTCTTCAAAAGCGCTTTCCCTTCACTTACGCTAGAGGCTTCACCGCAGATCTCAATTTCCGGACAATAAAACTCCAGCATATTCTTCAAGGCTTTTCGCGCATTTACCTCGTCTTCAATAATCAATGTCTTTATTCTCATCGCATATCAGGCTTTAGAAGGGATTTTCAATACAACGCTTGTTCCAAGAACCTCTCCATCTTCCCCTTTGATTTCTTTAATACTCAAACTGCATGGTTTTTTCATTTTTTTGCCGATAATATTCAGACGACTTTTTACAATATCCGTTGCTAATGAAACATGCTTTTTCTCAGCAGAATCCTGCATTTTCTGCGCGGCCTTCAAACCGATTCCATTATCTTCAAGCCGAAAAACAATCAGTTCGCCTTCCAAAGCGTAATTAATTTTAATCAGGCCAAGTCGATCAATATTTTTGATGCCATGCTCGATGGCGTTTTCAATAAATGGTTGCGCAAGCATTGGCGGAACAAATACATCCTGATCAAAGAGCTTCGGGTCGGTATTGATTGTATATTCCAATTTCTTGCTAAAACGCAGTTTTTGAAGCTCCATATACAATTCAATGGTTTCCAGTTCCTGCTCCAGAGGGATACTTTCGGTACGGCTGTTGTTCAGGATCATCCGTATAAGTTTCGCAAAATCAGAAAGATATTTCCCAGCGAGATGTGTCTGGTTGGAATATATAAAATTCTGGATTGCAAATAATGAATTAAATATAAAATGAGGGTTCATCTGGAGTCGCAAAAGTTTCTGGTTCAACTCCGCCATATCAATACGTAAACGAATGGCATGAAACCTATTGCGAATAAACAGGCCAATTATTGCCGAGGCCGTCAAAATTATAAGGCTCAAAAACCACCATCGCAGCCAAAATGGAGGCGCAATATTGATTGTAAAAAAACAACTGCTTAAAATTTCAGAAGAATCCTCCTTTTCGATTTTTGATCGAAAAACATAAGAGCCCGGTGGCACATTTGTAAAAGAAGCCGTTGCAATATCAAGAGGCAACTCCTTCCATTCTTTATTAAAGCCTTCGAGCTGATAGCTCAGTTTTACATGATGCAGATCATTGAAATTCCCTCCCATCCGTACCGAGAAAAAGTTCTCCTGATGCCTCAGGCTATATTCAGCAGCATTCTGAATTCCGTGAAATTTCGGTTGATCAAACACATCCAGCTGTGAAAAAAACAAAGAAGGAGTTATTTCATAACTTTCCTTTTCCGCTTCATGATGAATAAATGTGATGCCATTTATGCCCCCAAAAACCAAATCACCGGAAGGCGTTCTGAGTATAGAAGCATGGCCTTCATCATATTCCATTTGCACAAGCGCATTCATCGATTTTATTTCAAGCGTTTTCGGATTGAAAAGAAGACTACCAGAATTACCTAATAACCAAATAGTTGTATCATCCTCACAGAGTATTTCATAAACCACACTTTCTTTGCTTAGCGATGGAAGCTCAATTTTCCGGAATGCCTTATCCTCCTGATTTAGGGCATAGAGCGCATCTCCTGCCACATAAATTTGCCCATTACTGCATTGCGAAATATCATAAATATGGGCATCAGGAATGCCAAATTGTTCGTTTGTTGGTAAAAAATAACTTATTGCCGAATCTTGATCAGGAAGGTAAAGATGTAGGCCTGCTTGCGTTGTCCCTACCCAAAGGCGTCCATCATGATCAATATGTAAACAAGTAATCAGCCGTGCTGGGTAAGCAGGATTAAATTTCCGCCCGGGAAAAGCACTGAATTCTTTCTTTTCAATATCAAACAGACTCAGACCGGGACCGCCCCAAAATCCCAGATATAGCATATCGTTTTCGTCAAAAACAAGATCATTATACCAATCTGAACTTCGGCTATCGCTTTGATATGCATAATTTTGAAAGGAATGACTTGTCGGGTTTAGATTCCCAAAACCAGTCCCTGACCAAAAGCCTGTGTACAGGTTGTTCTCTGAATCGAGACTAAAACAACGAATATTCCCCGAACTCATTCCGGAAACATTTTGTGGCGAATAATGGCGAAATTCATTTGTATTAATATCCAGATAATCAATCCCTTTGTTTTCTGTACCAATCCATATTGCTTCATCACCGGCATTTTCAAGGGCAGTAATATTATTGGATGCAATGCTTTGAGACATACCGGGAATATGAAAATAATACTGAATTCCTCCGGGGCTTGGTCTACAAATCGACAATCCACGGTTTGTTGACACCCATATTTTTCCAGAGTTGTCTTCAAAAATCTTATGGATATAACTGCCTGCTAGGGCATTCGGATTATCTTCATTATACGCATAAGTAATAAGCTGTCCACGTGCAGGGATATAGCGTGCGAGTTCATTTCCGGCACCAAACCAAAGATCACCATTTGCCGAAGCATGAATATCCCAGCAAGAAGCCCTGAACATCAACAACATACTATCTTTATCCTGATCGTAATAATAGAGACCGGACAGATTGCCCATCCAAAAATTACCGAGTGAGTCTGTGCAAAAATCAGCAGCATCTTGTCCTCGTTTTTGTGTATAATAATGTCTGGTATCTGAACGCGTAAAATCCCCAAAACTTCTATCATCCTGCTTAAAGACAAAAGGCCCGGCGCCCCTACCACCAAACCATATATTATTATCCGGCCCAAGGTGCAGGCTATGATATAAATAATAGGGCTGGGAAGATTTTGCATGATAATAGCGATCAATATTGCGCGCATTTTTGGGATTCATCCGACTTAGTATACCTGCCTGGGAATCAAACCAAATAAGTGTATCATTTAGCGGAAGAATGGCGCGAATATTAAAAGTATCAGAGCTTAAATCCAGGCTTTGTGCAGGATAAACAGGAACAAAACAATCTTTTCCCGAATCATAAGTGCAAAGACCCGCTTTTGTTGCAATAAAAAGGCTTCCGTTTGGACTAAGTGCCAAATCATTCACATGATTATCAGGAAGTGAGCCCGGTGTCCAATCATTGATGTATTTCCGGCAATGTACGCCATCAAAACGGTAAAGCCCATTTGTGCAGCCGATCCATATAAAAGATGTTTCATCCTGAACAATATCCGTTACCGTTCCATGTTGATTGTCGGGCCAGTACTGAAAGAGCTCAAATTTTTGCCAGGGATCGGATTGAGGAGCTGGAAATTGAAATTTCTGTGCATATAAGTAATTAAATGCCAGCAGAAAAACGATAAACCCTTTGAATAATACTTTCACAATGATTTATTTGATAGAGCATAAAGTTACAGTTTTTTGGAATAAGCCTTGCAAATGTTTTTTATGAAGACGCAAAGGCGCTAAGACGCTAAGAAGGATGATGATTTGGTTGATGAAGATGTTTTCTCGCAAAGACGCTAAGACGCAAAGCTTTGTTGGTGATGGTTGGGTTGATGAATTTTTCTCACGCAAAGGTGCTAAGACGCTAAGGAGGATGATGTGGGAGTGTGGCTCACGCAAAGTCGCAAAGACGCTAAGGAGGGAGTGTTTGGTGGATGAAGATGTTTTCTCGCAAAGACGCTAAGACGCAAAGCTTTGTTGGTGATGGTTGGGTTGATGAATTTTTCTCACGCTAAGACGCTAAGACGCTAAGACGCTAAAAAGGATGATGGTTTGGTTGATGAATTTTTCTCACGCAAAGACGCTAAGACGCAAAGCTTTGTTGGTGATGTTTGTTTCTCACGTTAAGGCGCTAAGACGCTAAGGACTGATTCCTCTTGACGTCTCAGCGTGAGGCTTTTTTAACATTACAATAGAACAGCACTTACTTCTTCACGACCTTTTCATTAAAGTGTTTCGTTCCAGCCACCAAAGTACACACATAAGCCCCCGGCGCCAAATCCCGGGTTTGGATCAGGAAACGGCTTGCCCGGCCATGCAGCATGATTTTGCTCTGGCGGACAAGTTTTCCGTTCATATCGGTAAGTTGGAGCGTGGCTTCGCCCTGATATTCCAGGTTGACATTGATTTGCAGGCTGTTGGAAAAGGGATTGCCTTCAACAGAGAAAGCTTGTTGTTTATCATGGGTTGGGATGGGTTCGATGCCTACGGGCAGGCCGTCGCCGAGGTAGAGCAGGCGGCCAAAATCACCTCCAGCCCAAATGACTTTACCTGAAGGGTCTTCACATAAAGCATTAAAACCTGGGCAATAATCCATAATTTCCCATACATAGGAACTGGTAATTTGAGAAATCATGTATCGTTTTTCTTTAGATTGGAATAGTATTGTAGTTATTCCTGTAGCTGTTTGCGCAAAATCAATGATGGAACCTGTATCTGGTGCGGTAAAAACAAGTTCTATGATTTCATCATTCTGCAAATCGACGGACCAAATATTTGGAAATACGGCATTGTCGGCAACGTACATCAATTGGTCATCAATCAGAAAGGCTTTATGTAGTGTTTTAGTCGAAAAACTATAATAGTCCCAGTTTTCGCCCTCATTGATTGTCTTAAAATAACCTCCTGAATTACCAGATATTCCCCCAACCAAATAACCACTTGAGTTGCCCCATACCATATCATTTAAAATGCAATCTTCTTCTGGGATATTAAGCTGCTCTAAATCTTCATTTTGATTTTCAGAACAAAATAATTGCTTTGTTTCCTTATCGAAAAAATAAATACGGTCGCTTTTAGGATAGCTTATTGCACTCGCTTGAAATTCTGTAATTTGCGAGGCTTTCCTGATCCAATTATTATCTTGATCTGTAACAAAAAACGTAAAAGGAGAGCTAAGGCTACTCACACAGGCCATTTGCCCACTATAGGTTGCCACATTATTGAGCATACCGACATCCTCAAAAGATTCTACTAATTCAAAAGATCCAAGGCCATAACCTGCGGTATAAATAGATTTCTCCGACAGGAAATACATTAGGCCATCCAAAAAAAAGATATCAGATACATTCCAAACCGGATATTTCTCTTTAAATTCCCAATTGATTAGTTCTTGGGATTCAATATAAAAGTCCCTGTACCAGCCCGGGTCAATTATTGCCAAGGCACTCCTGTCTGGTTTAAAACCCAATACATTGATATGCGGCATATCAGCATATGTTCCCATATCTGGCGACAAATAAGTATATTCCCAATTTAGCCCAAAATCTTCAGAAACAGCGAGAGGCATTGAATAACACCCATCTTCGTAGCTGCCACAATCCCCATAAGCGATGAGTGTTGAATCCCCTAAGGTTTTAATCCGCTTGAACTCATAGAAAAACTCACCGGAATGCAACATAAAATCCCAATTTACACCACCATCTATTGAATTAATCACCAAAGCTCCTCCATATGCCCTGTTTTTTACAGCATTATTATCCGATTTGCCCCCATCATAGTAACCTCCGGCAACAATATATTGTCCGTTACAATAGCTAATATCGTTCAAATACCACAGATCACCAAAATTCGGATCATATTTATATTGGAAGCTTTGACCTCCATCAACAGTATAATATGCTATCCGAAACTCCTGATCAATAAAAACACCATTATCATTATCTTCGAATGCAATAATTCCTTCAGGAGCACTCCAATTGTCAGACAAACCCTCTGGACGTATAAACTCCCAATGAAGTCCCCCATCCATTGTTTTGCCAATTTGGATAGCATGTTTATTATATCCGGAAATATATCTCCGCAAGAGTGCTGTTCCCCGGAGACTGTCATGCATATCGATATCCAAAAATGTAAAAGCGTCATCCAGAGTATATTTCAAACTCCATGTCCTTCCATAATCATTGCTATGGAGTAATTGTTTGTCTGACCAAACAAAAGCAGAACGACTTCCCACAATATCAATTTCACATAATTTCGTATTGGCAACTGGTTTAACACAATGCCATTTATTACCCCCATCCTCTGTATATGCGATCCATCCAAGGTCTCCACAAACTATACCCCTCGCATTATCGAAAAATGCCATATCCTGTTCCATCTCGCCATAGGGAAGTGGATTTGCCCAGTGGATTTGCTGGGCAAAAATATTTATATAAAGGAGGAAAAATACGGTAACTAAAACGGTCTTATTCATAGCTTCATTAGTTATTACAGTTTTTACTCAATACCTGCCTGTTAATTATATCCCCATACAAATCCCTGACAATTAAAAAATAGTACCCCGGTTCAAGCGAAGATACATCTATTTCATGATATAACATTACAGCTTTGTATTCAGGATAGGCCGTTGGGTCTGTTTGAGCAAAAGTCTTGCCATGATATAGCATCATAAACGTAATGGCCAAAACTACTTTTGCCAAAATCATTTTTATTTGTTTTGGAGATTGATACTTTCTCTTTAATGTTTTGTTTTTCATTTTCTAAGTTTTAAAAATTTGGTTAATACGGGTTAATATTATAATGCATTAATAATTAACCGAACAAGAAAATTGCGATGGGCTTAATAGAAAACAATCTTTGTATATCTCCAATGACTACAAAATAAAAGTATGTAACTAATATAAAACAGCAAAGAAGTTTTGTAAGTTTTTTGTTAACTTCTAATTATTGTTTTATAATTCTCTCGCTGAAACTTTCATCCTTAGCCACCAAACTACACATAATAAGCCCCCGGTGCCAAATCATGTGTTTGGATCAGGAAACGGCTTGCCCGGCCATGCAGCATGATTTTGCTTTGGCGGACAAGTTTTCCGTTCATATCCGTAAGCTGGAGCATGGCCTCGCCCTAAAATAGAAATCAGCCTGCATAGTATTGACGGACGCCTTTGCAAGCAGTGGGGCCATACCATCGAAAAAGGCAATAACCATCTAAATATTAATCTAAACGACATCACAACAGGAGTGCATTTAATAAGCATTCGTTCAGGGAAAGGACAATTGTTTGGAAGTATTAAATTTACCATACGACTGTAAATATCAAAAAACGAACACCGAATCTTAAACCCCATCCTTTATTTGGTTGGGGTTTGTTTTTATAGTCGCAATAAACAATTTATGAATGATTCAGTTTAGATTAAACCTCCATTTGGATATTTTATTTGAAAAGCAAAAATTACAATAAGGTTTTTTCCTGCAGCAAGATTGCCTGTGGTTTTGTACCTTCGCAGCTTAAATCATTTTAGGAAACAGCATGGAGCAATTCAAAAAAATCAATAATGCAACAGCTTGGATCATTGGCCTGTTTGCAACGCTTGTGTACATACTTACATCAGAACCTACTGCAAGTTTCTGGGACTGTGGTGAATACATAGCCACCGCATATAAATTACAGGTCGGGCACCCTCCGGGAGCGCCCTTGTTTCAATTGCTTGGCCGTTTCTTCAGCCTTTTTGCATTTGGCAATGAGCAATTGGTCGCCCGCATGATCAATACCATGTCTGCACTTTCATCGGGTATGACCATTATGTTTATGTATTGGAGCATTGTATTGCTGGCCTTAAAGCTTGTCGATATAAAAAAAGGCATCAGTACTGCACAAACCATTGCACTTATTGGCAGTGGTGCTGTTGGATCCTTAGCTTATGCATTCTCTGATTCTTTCTGGTTTTCAGCCGTAGAGGGCGAGGTCTACGCCATGTCTTCATTTTTTACCGCGATTGTATTTTGGGCTATGCTCAAATGGGAACGGACAGCAGATGAAATTTCTTCGGTACGCTGGCTGATCCTTATTGCATATCTCGTTGGATTATCCATTGGCGTTCACCTTCTTAACCTACTCGCCATCCCATCCATCGCATTGATTTATTATTTCAGAAAGCACGAAAAAACTACTTTTAAGGGAATAATAATCACCCTATTGGCAGGGTTTGGCGTTCTTGGCATCATTATGTACCTAATTATACCCGGCGTTGTAAACCTCGCGGGAAAATTTGAGCTATTTTTTGTCAATGCAATCGGGCTCCCATTTAATTCAGGATCTGTGATCTATTTTATGCTCCTTATTGGCCTGATTATCTATGGAATCCGATATACACGCAAGAAAAACATGCTGCATGCCTATACGGCCATACTTTCCTTTATGTTTATCCTAATTGGCTATTCCACATTTATGATATTGATTATCAGGTCGAATGCGGGAACACCTATCAATGAGAACAGCCCAAAAAATGCCATTTCCCTACTTTCCTACCTCAACCGCGAGCAATATGGCGATTGGCCTTTATTAACAGGCACATATTACAATGCCAAACCGACATCTTATGCCGATGGAAAGGCTGTTTACACCCGCGACGATAAAAGTGGCAGCTATATTATTACGGATAAAAAAGAACAAATTATTCCGGTTTATGACGACAAGGACGTCAGCCTGTTTCCACGTATGCACAGCAAACAAACGCATCATATCCGTGAATATAAAGCATGGGCGGGCATTAAAAATGATCCCAATAACACACGCAAACCCACTTTTGGGCAAAACCTGAAATTCCTTTTCAATTATCAGCTGGGAAATATGTACGGACGCTATTTTATGTGGAATTTTGCCGGACGCGAAAACGATGTTCAGGGAAGATACGACCGTAAAAACGGCAATTGGCTCAGCGGCATTAATGCCATCGATGAAGCAAGGCTTGGCCCCAGGGATAATCTTCCCGTTTCACGCCAAAGCAAAGCAAACAACAACTTTTATTTCTTCCCGCTTTTGCTGGGTATTTGGGGCATGATTTACCTCTTCCGTAAAAATTATAAACGCGGAATTATCGTTGCACTCTTGTTTCTTATGACAGGCATAGCTATTGTGGTATACCTAAACCAATATTCCCCGCAGCCCCGCGAAAGGGATTATGCTTATGCGGCTTCTTTCTATGCTTTTGCAATATGGATTGGTTTTGGTGTATTTGCTTTTTATGATGCAGCTAGGAAATTTATTCCTGCAAAAATCGCTGCCATTTCAGCAACATTAATAAGCTTCTTGCTGGTTCCGGTGATTATGGGCGCAGAAGGTTGGGACGACCACGATCGCTCCGGACGATATACTGCTGTGCAAATGGCAAAAACATACCTCGACTCCTGCGATCCCAACGCCATTCTATTTACTTATGGCGATAACGACACTTTCCCTCTTTGGTATGTTCAGGAAGTTGAAGGATACCGTACCGATGTGCGCGTAATTAACCTCAGCCTTCTTAATGCAGGATGGTATGTCGATCAAATGAAACATCAGATGTATGATTCCGAGCCCTGCCCTATTTCTATGACAGAAGAACAATACAGGGATGGCGGCATTGATGTGATTTATCTTATTGAGCAACCAAAAATTAAAGGAGCTGTAGATATTAAGGAGCTTTTTGACATCTTGCATAAAAGCCCGAAAAGCCTCCAATATCCTACCAATGGCGGTCCTGTTACCTATTTCCCTACCAAGGAATTTAAGATTAATGTTGATAAGGAAAAAGTACTTGCAACAAATACAGTCCCTAAGAATAAAGCCGATTTTATTACCGATGAAGTGGTTTGGAAAATGAGTTCTAATGGGGTGCAAAAAAACAATATTACCATGCTCGATATTTTGGCACACAACAATTGGGAACGTCCAATTTATTATTCATCGACTACAGGCACAAGCGCCTATATTGGCCTCGATAAATACCTGCAACTCGAAGGGATGTGCTACAGATTGGTTCCTGCAAAACTCAAAGACACAGATGCTTATCCGGGTTTTGTAAATTCAGATATTCTCTACGACAAAGCCATGAACAAATTTGAGGTAGATATGAACGCGGACTTATACCTGAATGAAGACAATACGCGCATGGCGATGAACCTTAGAAATGCATACAGCCGCCTGATTACAGCACTGCTGGCAGAAAATAAAGCAGATTCTGCCGCCAAAGTAGCCGATAAAATTATTGAAATGATCCCACCGGAATCGGTGCCTTTTGGATATTTCTCCCGCAATTTTGCTGACGCCTATTTTGAAGCAGGACAAACAGATAAAGGTTTAGATGTGTTTAATAAACAGTTAAATTTGCTTGAAGACGAGCTCGAATACTATTTCCGTTTTGAAGGACCATTGGCATCGAAATGGGATACTGAAATTCAACAAAACCTCGGTATTTTAAACAGCCTGAACGAAAAAGCAAAAAAATACAATTTGGGAGAAACCGCTGAGCGCACCGATGAAGTACTGAAAAAGTATTACGATCGTTTTCTCAAAGAGAAATACAAATAAATACTAAGATATACGTAGCAGTCCCAAAGCGGCAAAACGTCTGCAAGGGCATTGCTTGCAGAAACGCTTAAAAAAACGATATTGGCAATAAGAGCACAAAAGTGGCCCACAGCAAAACGGCTTTATTGGGTGAAACCCCCATCTTTTCTGCGCCGGATGTACGGGAATAATGTATTATGGGAACTGCCACAGCATCCGAATACATTATTCTTGACATTTGATGATGGTCCAGTGCCCGAAGCGACTCCGGAAGTATTACGGATTTTAAACGATTTTGGAATTAAAGCCACTTTTTTCAGTGTTGGCGATAATGTGCGGAAACATCCCAAATTATACGAACAAATCCTTTCTGAAGGCCATCTTTCGGGAAATCATACACACAACCATTTAAATGGATGGAAAACAGGGAATTATAGCTATGTTGCAAACATCCTGGAAAGCAAAAAATACATCAATTCAACTTTGTTCCGGCCACCTTATGGACATATAAGCCCGCATCAGGTGAAGATCCTGAAAAAACATTTTAAAATAATTATGTGGTCGCTGCTGAGTGCCGATTTCGACATCAGGCTAACTGCCAACGACTGCATCAATATTTTGGAAAAATATACCAAAGGCGGGCAAATAATTGTTTTCCACGATAACCCGAAAGCAAAAGCACGATTATTGAAAGCACTGCCCGTCTTTATTGAAGAACAATTAAAAAAAGGCCTTACATTTGAAACCTTAAATCCACAGATGCTTTAATCGAGGGACACTCATCATATGCCTGACGCAAACAAACATACAGTTTATCTTAAATCGTTGAAAACGAAATGGATTCTTATTGCCGCTGTGATGAGTACAGGAATTATTGCATTCAGTATTTATCTCGCTTTTGCCTTAGAATTCAGTAAAATAGAAAATTTTTCGGTGCATAATCTTTTCTGGATGGCGCCTTTAACCGGCATTTTTCTGATTTGGCTAGCCATAAACCTCAAACACGCGAAGATCAATAAAGATATTGACGAAAAATCCATCCAACGAATAGAATACAATGTGAATGGAAGCGTTAGAAGAGAACGCATCAATAAAAAATGGGACAAGCTTGTGATTAGCGACAAGGTTTATTTGATGGAGCACGATCGATTTGCTTTTCCACGCGATCACAAATCGCTTACCTTTTTTTATGGTGAAAATAGCGGAATCATCACTGATTTACTGGAAAATGAAATAAGTTTAAAAAAGTGACTTTAAAAAAAATACTCATTTATATTTTTATCTGGATAGCGGTGCCCTTGCTTTTTTATCGCTGTGCCAATCCCGTAATGCCAAGTGGAGGAAAAAAAGACATCAGGCCTCCTGTAGTTACAGAAACCGATCCCCCAAACTATACTACTTTTTTTAAAGAACGTGAGCTGCGCATCTTTTTCGATGAATTTGTTGCCTTAAAAGATGTGGATAAACAAATGATTATTTCGCCACCACTTCAGGAAAGGGCCGACCTTCGCGTTCGCGGACGCTCTGTTATTTTAAAATTCGACAAAGAAGAAAAACTTAAAGAAAATACAACCTACAGTATCTTTTTTGGCAATGCGATTCAAGACCTAAACGAAGGAAACCCTTTAGGGAATTTTATTTATGTATTTTCTACTGGCGAGCGGCTCGACTCTCTCAGCATTTACGGAGAAGCACATATGGCCTTTGATTTGGCTCCCGCCGAAGAAACATTTATTATGCTCTATACGGACAATAACGACACGCTTCCACTCGACAGCCTCCCCTATTATGTGCGTCCGGAATATATTGCAAAAACCGATGCAGAAGGACATTATGGAATTTACAACCTTCCCGGAAAGAATTTTAAGCTCTTTGCTATAAAAGACATCAACAGCAATTACCTTTTCGATTTGCCCAGTGAGGAAATCGCCTTTCTCGACAGCCTGATTTATCCTGATTTTGTTCCCATACCAACATCATTAAAAAACACTGACAGCCTACCAACCGACAGTTTAAACAACGACAGCCTTTTAGAATCATTGGAACTCATTCGTGAAGAACTAAAAATTCCTTTAGCGCCATTTTCTATGGACAGTATGCCCGACAGTTTGCGCAGCGACAGCAACCGCCTGCCCGCTCATTTTTACAAACTCTTTTTGTTTGCGGAAGTGGATACCATTCAAAAAACCATAGATAAAACGCTGATCGATTCCGGGCATTATCGTATTATGATGCGCTATCCAACGAAGAAACTACAGCTCACAGAAATAGAACAAAAAGATACAATCAACTGGTTATTAACAGAATACAATAAAACAAACGACACAATTGATCTTTGGTATGTGCATCCGCCTTCAGATTCTGCTGTTTTTTGCCTGTATAATATGGACACAATTGTTGATACGCTTTATGTTGCATTGAAAAAACAAGAAAAAAAATCAACACGAAGACGTGAGCGAAAAAAAGAAGGGGAAGACAAAAAAAGTACTCCGCCCATCAATATGAAAAATTCCGGGCAGCAAAACTTCGATTTCTTCAAACCATTTTACTTTGTTTTTGCCACACCAATTGACAGCATTATTGAAAAACCATGGTTCTTTGTTGCAAATGAAGACACAATACCTGCTCCTCTCAGATGGTTTACCGATTCTACTGTACAAAGAAAACTCTTCGTAGATTATGAATGGAAACCCGAATCAGAATATAACCTTATCGTTCCTGACAGCGTATTTTTCGACATCTTCGGTCGGAGCCACGACAGTTTGGAAATCCGCTTTAAAACAAAAGCCCTGAGTGAGTATGGCACTTTAAAAATGGATTTCAAAAACAGCAAAAAGAGCCCTTTGATTATTGAGATGTACACAGAAAACGATCAACTCATCAGGCGTGACAGGATTGAGCAGAGCGTTGTTTTTGATTATGGTTATATAAAACCGGGCAAATACAAATTTAAGTGCATCATCGACAAAAACGATAACGGCCAATGGGATACCGGAAACTATGGGGAATTGCTCCAGCCGGAAACAATTTTATGGTATCCCAAGCTGATTGAAATCAGGGGAAATTGGGATATTGAAGACGAATGGGAAATTGCGCCATAAAAAAACAGGCCGTTCCATTATAGAATGAAACAGCCTGTTTTAAATAAAAACGAAAATGTTTTTATTCTTCTCCACATTTACTCAGACACTCAATGATCTGAGTAAGAATTTTATCCTTCAATGCGTAATAGATTTTCTTTCCATCCCTGCGGGAAACCAGAACACCTTTACTTTTGAGAATATTCAAGTGGTGTGAAGCAGAAGCTTGCTCAATATTAAGCTTCTCATAGATTTCAGTAACACTTTGCTTATTGTTTTCATTGAGGATATCAATAATAGCAATACGCATTGGGTGGGCCATTGCCCTTAACTTGCTAGCAGCGTGCTCAAGTTTGTTAACGTCTAATACAATTTTTTCTTCTTGTGACATGATTTTTCTGGTTTTGGGACAAAATTACTATTAATCCCTATTATATACAAGTAAATATGTAGATATACTCCAATTATTTTTAATAATTAATATCGGTAAAAGCAAATGAATTGCCATCAAAAAGCCCTAAATCACTCATTTTCAGCTCTGGAATTACCAATAAAGCCATAAAAGATAAAGTCATATAAGGGGCATTTAATTTTGAGCCCAACTCCTTTGCTGCTTTATCGAGATATTCATAGCGTTCAGCAACTGAATATGCATCATCGGAGCTCATCAGTCCGGCAATCGGCAAAGATAATACTTCTGTTTGAATATCAGACACAAGAGAAACGCCCCCTTTTGCTTTTATAACTTCATTTATTGCCTGAGCAATTTCCTCGTCGGAGCAACCTACCGCAATAATATTATGGCTGTCGTGGGCAACACTTGATGCTATAGCTCCTTTCTTAAACCCAAAGTTTTTCACAAAACCAATGGCAGGCTTTGCTGCTTTATAGCGGTTTAAAACCACAATTTTTAAAATATCATTCTCTGTATCGCTCACAATATTCCCGGAAACAGACGCCATTGGCGCATGCAGTGCATTTGTTATCAACTGACCATCAAGAGCTTCAAATACTTTAATCTCTTTTCCTTTATCTTCTACAAATAAGTCTTTTGCGGAAAGTTGTTCTGCATGAAAATTATTTGGCTGTTCACATTCTACGCGCTCAATCAGGCTAATGCCTTCGGAGGCAATCAAATGACCTTTATAATAGGTTTGCAGCACATTAAAATCGCTTAATGAATCCACCAATATAAAATCTGCAAAATCTCCGGGCTGCAATAATCCGCTCTCAAGTTGATAATGTTTCACGGGAATATAGGTACATGCCCTAAGCACAGCCATCGGATCGTAGCCTTTCTCGATTGCTCGCTTCACCAATAGGTTTATATGTCCGCGCACCAAATCATTGGGATGCTTGTCGTCAGAGCAGAACATCAGCATATCCGGATCGGTTTCGAGCAGGGGCACAAGGGCTTCAAAATTTTTGGCGGCGCTTCCTTCCCTGATCTGCACTTTCATGCCTGCAGCAATTTTATCTCGGGCTTCCTCAATAGTGAAACATTCATGATCGGTGGTAATTCCGGCATCGGCATATGCTTTTGCCGCTTCGCCCAATACACAGGGTGCATGTCCATCAATGGGTTTATTATATTTCTTGGCAATGGTGAGTTTTTTCATCACCAGCTCATCATGATTTAAAACACCCGGAAAATTCATCATTTCCGAAAGGTATTTTATTTCCTTTGTCTTCAGGAGTTCTTCCAGCTCTTCAGGACCAAGCTCTGCTCCGGCGGTTTCAAAAGGAGTGGCAGGAACGCAACTTGGCGCGCCAAAATTAAAATGAAAGGGCACTTTCCTGCCATTTTCGATCATAAAACGCACACCATCCAAGCCCAGCACATTGGCAATTTCATGCGGATCGGAAACGGTTGCTGTAGTTCCATGCGCAGAAGCCAAACGCGCAAATTCGGAAGGAACCAGCATTGAGCTTTCAATATGAACATGAGCATCAATCAATCCGGGCAATAAAAAATAATCCGAATCAACATCCTTATATTCAATAGATTGAATACGACCATCAAGAATAATAACACGCCCTTTACGGATGCTTTGATGCACAACATCAACGATATTTCCTTCAATAAAAAATTCTTTCATTGCTTTCAATTTTAAATTTCCCTCAATATTTTGCCAAACCAATAACAAATATTAATACAAAGTGTTGGCTGAAAAACCAAATTGCATTTAACAGATAGAGTGCGCACGAACAATCCTTTGTTTCAAAGATAATGTCCGAAATTAGTGTTTCCCTTTAATATAAGCATCGAGTTCACTAATGGAACTTTCGTACTCAAAGGCATTATTTACTGTATAATAATTCCGCTTATCAACGCAAAAATCCCATGCAAATTTAGCTAATTCCAGCTTACTGTCCTCATAGTCGACGGTTTGCACTATCCTAGATATTTGCGCAGCTGTGAGGCATTCTTTTTGTTCGATAATCTGTTTTGCAAGGGTTAACCTGCTATTATTGAATGTTCTGAGATTAATATCGGCAACAATCACATCCATTTCTGTTGAACTAACAGCGCATGGTGCAGGCTGTGGTGGCGCCGGTGAAGGCATATGCGATTGCACAAAGGCCTGAAAACGCACACGCACATCCGGATGGGAAAACATTTGTTCGAGAAAAGGCAGGTTTCTTAAGTCATAAATATTGCTAAACCCATTCGTAAGAAATGTATAACGATTCTGTTCATTTTGCAACATTGACGAGAATTTCATCATCTGGGCAACAGGAAAGCAACGATTATCGAGCGTTGTTTTTAACACATTAAATCGTTCCATTTCAGATCTTTGCCGATACACCTCCCTGGCCATCATCAAAAATTCCATTTCGGAAGCAGGGCGTTGGCAATTTACCGGACCAGCATATGTTCGCCAAACAGGATAATTAAGCTCCGGGAAAACCGGGGCATCCTGACCCTGATTATTTGGTAAATTCCCATTCTGATACGCCAAGATAAAATCATGCAGGCGAAATGCCGTACTGAAATAAGCAAAGGCATCATACACATCGTAGAAATTCCCTTTATCGATGCAATTTGGAAATGCCGAAACAGCAAAACGATATCGTTCCTGGTCATTCTTAAAAACTGCCGCCATCAGGCGCACCTGATTACTGCTCAGGCTAAAGGTTCCACAAAGCTTTATTGCTTCATCAAGTTTTTGATATTCATGGTGAAAGCTTTTAATTTCCTCCACTTTGTGTTTAAAAATCCCGGGATGCATTTCCGGAAGCTGGGCAAAAGCAAAGTTTACCATCATACCAAAAAAAACGAAAGCTATAATCCATATTTTTCTCATGTGCTTGTCTTTTAAATATATTCTTTAGGGCAAGCCCTTCTCAAATGAATGCACAAAAATAGAAAAGGATTGCAAACTATACAGCATTTATAACAATGCGTATCTTTGTCCCCTATGAAAAAAGCATTTGCCCCGGCATTCTTATACAGCCCTGAAGGGGAAATTCTAAAGAATGCATTGCTGATTACTGATGAAACAGGGAAAGTCCTGAAAATAAAAAGGGATTGTACACTGGATTCCGGAGATATTCAGTTGGTGAAACTCCCTGGGCTACTTTGTCCTGCTTTTGTTAATGCCCACTGCCATTTGGAATTATCATGGATGGATGAAAAAATACCCAATCCACATGATTTGGATGACTTTGTACGGCATGTGCAAATAGAAAAAAAGCTTAAACCAAAGCATTTCAAACAACTACTTGAAGAGGCAGATCGGCAGATGTTTGACAACGGCATTGCTGTATGTGGCGACATTTCCAATACAGCAGATAGTTTTTTCGTGAAAAGAAACAGCGCAATTCACTACCATAGCTTTATTGAAGTTTTCGGCAGCCACCCAATGGAAGCGGAAAAACATTTTAACAGGGCTTTGCAATTATTCAGTCAATACATAGAGAAGGTTAGCGATTGCTGTTCCATTTCGCCCCATGCGGGATATTCTGTTTCGAAACAATTGTTGCGCCTGATTCAGAAGCATGCCGAAAGCAATCAAAAATGCATCAGTATCCACCATCAGGAAACCGAAGAAGAAAACCTATTTTTTGAAAAAGCCTCCGGCCCTGTGATGCAGCGTTTAAAGGAATTTGGAATCCCCATTGACCATTTAAAAGCTGAAGGGAAACGTCCGGCTGTAGCACTAACAGAGCTGCTCCCAAACAGGCAAACTATTTTATTTGTACACAATCGGGTTTCCACAGAAGTGGATATTCAATGGATATTGGAGCATTTCCAAAACCCCGGCTTTTGCCTTTGTCCTCAATCGAACCTGCGTATTAGCAAGGCTTTACCGGATATTCCAATGCTAGAGCGTTGCGGTGCACAAATTTGTTTGGGAACAGATTCACTTGCTTCTGCCGATGAGCTTTCTATTCTTAAAGAAATGCAGATCATCCAACAAAATTTTCCTGAGATTGCCCCGGAAAAGCTTTTGCAATGGGCAACGAAGAATGGTGCTGAAATTTTAGGGCTGCAAAACAGATATGGCTCATTTACTGCTGGAAGTCGCCCAGGAATAATACATATCAATCATTTTGACGGGGAAGTTTTTTCTAAGGAAGCTCGTGTGCAAAGGATTTTTTAAGCTGCATTATTAGGTCTATACTTTAAAAAATTACCTTTTTCTCTCGCAAAGACGCAAAGGCGCTAAGATGGGTTCTGATATGTGTCTTGAAGCGTTAATGGGTGGGCTTTTGCAATCAGCATTGGAAGAATATATTTTTCTCTCGCAAAGACGCAAAGGCGCTATGGATGGGTTCTGATATGTGTTTGGATGCGTTAATGGGTGGGCTTTTGCAATCAGCATTGGAAGAATATATTTTTCGCTCGCTAAGACGCAAAGGCGCTAAGATGGGTTCTGCTTTGAGTTCTGGTGTGGGACCTTTTAAGCACACAAATATACTGTTTTCTCTCTCGCAAAGACGCAAAGGCGCTATGGATGGGTTCTGATATGTGTTTGGATGCGTTATTGGGTGGGCTTTTGCAATCAGCATTGGAAGAATATATTTTTCGCTCGCTAAGACGCAAAGGCGCTAAGATGGGTTCTGCTTTGAGTTCTGGTGTGGGACTTTTTAAGCACACAAATATACTGTTTTCTCTCTCGCAAAGACGCAAAGGCGCTATGGATGGGTTCTGATATGTGTCTTGATGCGTTATTGGGTGGGCTTTTGCAATCAGCATTGGAAGAATATATTTTTCGCTCGCTAAGACGCAAAGGCGCTATGGATGGGTTCTGCTTTGAATTCTGGTGTAGGACCTTTTAAGCACACAAATATACTGTTTTCTCTCTCGCAAAGACGCAAAGGCGCTAAGATGGGTTCTGCTTTGAGTTCGGGTGTGAGACCTTTTTACACACACAAAATATGCTGTTTTTTCTCTCGCTAAGACGCAAAGGCGCTATGGCTGGGTTCTGATATGTGTCTTGATGCGTTAATGGGTGGGCTTTTGCAATCAGCATTGGAAGAATATATTTTTCGCTCGCTAAGACGCAAAGGCGCTATGGATGGGTTCTGATATGTGTTTGGATGCGTTATTGGGTGGGCTTTTGCAATCAGCATTGGAAGAATATATTTTTCGCTCGCTAAGACGCAAAGGCGCTAAGATGGGTTCTGCTTTGAGTTCTGGTGTGGGACTTTTTAAGCACACAAATATACTGTTTTCTCTCTCACAAAGACGCAAAGGCGCTATGGATGGGTTCTGATATGTGTTTGGATGCGTTATTGGGTGGGCTTTTGCAATCAGCATTGGAAGAATATATTTTTCGCTCGCTAAGACGCAAAGGCGCTAAGATGGGTTCTGATATGTGTTTGGATGCGTTATTGGGTGGGCTTTTGCAATCAGCATTGGAAGAATATATTTTTCTCTCGCAAAGACGCAAAGGCGCTAAGATGGGTTCTGCTTTGAGTTCTGGTGTGGGACCTTTTAAGCACACAAATATACTGTTTTCTCTCTCGCTAAGACGCAAAGGCGCTATGGATGGGTTCTGATATGTGTCTTGATGCGTTAATGGGTGGGTTTTTGCAATCAGCATTGGAAGAATATATTTTTCGCTCGCTAAGACGCAAAGGCGCTATGGATGGGTTCTGATATGTGTTTGGATGCGTTATTGGGTGGGCTTTTGCAATCAGCATTGGAAGAATATATTTTTCGCTCGCAAAGACGCAAAGGCGCTATGGATGGGTTCTGATATGTGTTTGGATGCGTTATTGGGTGGGCTTTTGCAATCAGCATTGGAAGAATATATTTTTCGCTCGCTAAGACGCAAAGGCGCTATGGATGGGTTCTGCTTTGAATTCTGGTGTAGGACCTTTTAAGCACACAAATATACTGTTTTCTCTCTCGCAAAGACGCAAAGGCGCTATGGATGGGTTCTGATATGTGTCTTGATGCGTTATTGGGTGGGCTTTTGCAATCAGCATTGGAAGAATATATTTTTCGCTCGCAAAGACGCAAAGGCGCTATGGATGGGTTCTGCTTTGAATTCTGGTGTAGGACCTTTAAGCACACAAATATACTGTTTTCTCTCTCGCAAAGACGCAAAGGCGCTAAGATGGGTTCTGCTTTGAGTTCGGGTGTGAGACCTTTTTACACACACAAAATATGCTGTTTTTTCTCTCGCTAAGACGCAAAGGCGCTATGGATGGGTTCTGCTTTGAATTCTGGTGTAGGACCTTTTAAGCACACAAATATACTGTTTTCTCTCTCGCTAAGACGCAAAGGCGCAATGGATGGGTTCTGATATGTGTCTTGATGCGTTATTGGGTGGGCTTTTGCAATCAGCATTGGAAGAATATATTTTTCGCTCGCAAAGACGAAAAGGCGCTAAGATGGTTTGTTCTATTGGTCTTGGAATGAGGATTTTACGCGCAAAATAAGCTGTTATTTTCTCTCGCAAAGACGCGGGCGCTATGGATGGGTTCTGCTTAGCGGCTTTGCGTGGTGCCTTTATACCATCCTCCAAATGAAAGACCGGAATAAAAACCTTAGAAACTAAAGCTCAAACCTCCCATAACCCCCAAAGCTTGTGTGGGATAATTCAGGAAACGCATATAATTATCGCCTAAAAGATTGGAGCCTTTCAAGAATACAGTAAAATAATCGTAGATGAAATACTCCGCTCCAATATTCAGGTTTAAGGTACCATCAAGCTGCAAAGCAACTTCCTGCCCGGAAATATAAATTGGCGCATATTGCTTGCCCATATAAATAAGCTCTGCTGTAAGCAAAAGCTTCGGAATCGGGAAATAGCGTACATCCAGTTTTGCAATAAGATCCGGTTTATGCCAAGCCTGCGCCAGATTATCCATTGTATAATTTCTGTAATGCACCGATGCACCCAGGCTCATACTTTCCTGATATTTAAATACAGCTTCCCCATAAAGGTGCAACACACTGACCTTATCGTATTGCAATATAAATTCATTTCTGAACGGACTTAAAGTGTCTGTTACGAAAAAGGCCATATTCTCAACAGAAGAATACGCGCCACCCACATTTAAATCTAATACGGGAAGGATTTTGGCAGCCAAACCACCATTAATTTTATATGTGGTTTTCGTAAAACCCGGCTGGATATAGGAACTTACATAAGGATTTTCGGCAATAAGGCTTTTAAAACTATTGCGCTCAAGACCTCCTGTATAGGATGCATAAAGCTCTAAATTGCCCGGAATAATCTGAATTGCTGCCTCCAAACGGGGAAACACAGAAACATTAGAAGAGGAATCGCTGATATAATGAATATCGGCACCTATTTTCAAACGGTATTCGTCCCATTCAGCTTTAAAATATGGTTGCGCAGACAAATGAATAGTGGTTTCCGAATCAAGCGTATCGATTTTATTGGTGTAGAACCAGAATTTTGTTTCCAGACCGAGTGTTTGATACCGACTAAACTTAAACATTTTCAAGTCTTTATTGAGGTCTGCACGGAAAAAAATATTATTCTCAGTAGTTTTATAATGGTCGCTTAGTGTGTAGAAATCCAAAGAAAATGCGTGCTTTAAGTCAGATCTTCTTTTTGTTGTGCTTTCAAAATCAAGACCGGCAGAGAACATCATATAATTTTGCATTATGGTGTCGGCATCCATATCATCGGCAATCAAGCCATAATCTGATGGCAAAAAGCCGTAATAATGCACGACATCCCTTTTAAAACCGGCTCGTGCTGTCAGCATATGCTTACGCCAAATCTTTTTCCCAAAAACATCGAGCAAATTATTGCTAAATGCTGAAGGCGCATAATTATCAATATCACCGGAAGAGGAAAAATGCTTCAAGTGCACGCCAAATGCATTGGAACTAGAGGCTTCCATATTGGCAAAAAACTCAATCAATGGAGTTGTATAATTCCCGAAGCCCAATTTCAGGTAATTCTTACGAAACTCCTCTGCTTCGGGTCTCCCCAACTTTTCTGCCTGTAATTTTTTTGTTGACGCCTTATGGTACACAGGGCTTGATTTTATAGAATATGAGAGTGCCGGCATACGCACTTCCTCCGTGGAAACCATCGGGCTCGTACGAATTTTAAAGGCTTCTTTCACAATGGGGGAATAATCCCCAATAATAGTAACCTCTTCAATTTGCGCCTTTTTCGTTGTATCAGCTTTGATTTCCTGAGCTATTGACTGTTGCACCATTAAAGAAAAAACAGCACAACAAACAAATACAAAAACACCGGCTCCCTTTGGCATTACGTTCACTTTGAAGAATATTTGATGCAGGACAGTCTGCACTGCTTTTCCGGAATATCTATTTTTATTTTTCATTTTCATTTTCATCTGCATTTTTTCAGGGCTTTTTTAAAACTCTTCTTCATAGACTTCTTCGATCTGCTCCCCTTGTTGAACGGCAGAGTCCGGCATTTCCTCTTTAAGTATTTGCTCCTTTTCGAGACGGATCAGCTCATCCAGTTTTGCCTGCGCTTGCTGCACCAGTTCCACACCATCGTGATGATCAATAATAGAGAGCAATGTCTGTTTAGCTTGGAAAATATTGTCTTGCTTTTTATAGATATCTGCCAGAAGAAGAAAACCTTTTGCCACCCAATTGTCGTAGGAAGGATAAGTATTGATCAGGTTAAATGCGGACTGCATTGCCAAAGAATCCTGACCTTGATCAAATTCGATCTCAGCAATATAATAGGAAGCCTCTGCGGCATTAATATTTTGGGTTAATCCGGCAACAATCCTGAATTCGCGCATAGCCAATTCTTTATTTCCGGAATTGAGGGCTGCATGTGCAATATTCAGATGGGCTTCTTCGATAAGATCTTCCTGAACTTTTTCGGTAGATAGGAGTTCAAAGGCCGCCACTATGGTTGAATCATTTTTTCCGAGGTTTTTATAAGCCCTCATTTTTCCGGTCATGGCAGTAATTCTGTAGGCTTTATTTTCCGCTGATGCTTCAAGTTGCGTAAAATACCTTAATGCCCGCTCGTAATCGCTTAGCTCAAAACTCAGGTTTGCAGCTTTTACCAATGATTTTTCAGAAAATACCGATTTAGGCCTTTCAATTACTTTTGCATAATATTTCAGTGCTTCTTCTTTATTATCGGCACGGATTTCGCAATCGGCCAAATAATAGCTTGCGTGCAACATAAACGCCCCATTCTCAAAGGATTCGATATACTCCTTAAATGCCGGGGTGGCTTCTGCAAAACGTTGATCCAAATAGAGGTTCTCTGCAGCGATATATTTTAAGGAATCCTGTTCTGCCATACTTACATTTGCAAATGGGATGTCGGCAACATAAGCAAAGTACTCATCTACATTACTGTCGTCCAGATAGATGTTTTTAATTGTAAGCAATGCATCCTTTGACTCTTCCGTACCCGGATAATCGGCAACAACCGTTTTCAATGCCGAAAGGCTTTGTTCCGGTTTATTGATGTTGTAGTAAATGAGGCCTTTCCTCAATAAGGACTTGCTTCGATAACTACTTTGCGGGAAATCCTGAATCACACGATCAAAATATTCCAAGCCTTTTTCTTGTTCGTTTGTGATTAAATGTGTCAGGCCAATTTCAAAAATAGCATCATCCACATAAGTACTTTTTGGGTATTGTGCAATTAGCTCACGAAGCACGATAATTTTCTCAGCACTATTTCCCTGAACCCCTTCACAAATTGCTTTTTGAAAGCTTGCATAATCAGCATCAAAGGCATTTGTTTTAATAATCAGATCATATTCTTTAGCTGCATCAGCATAGCGCCTGAGGGCAAAATAACAATCGCCCATACGCAAATGCGCATCGTTTAATAATTGAGGGTTTCCATTTCCCCCGGCATTGACAAAAGCGGTAAATTTGGTCAGTGCATTGGCAAAATCATCCAGTTTAAACCATGAATACGCTACATTATAGTAAGCCAAGGTATATTCCGGCAATTTTTTCGCCTCTTTGATCCATAAAAAACGATTAAACATCTGTGCAGCAGCCCCATAATCTTTCTGACGATAATGCGTTTCTGCCAACCAGAAATAAGCAGCAGCTCGAATTTTCAGGTCGTAGGTTTCTGTTGTTGCTTCCTTAAAATATTCTGCGGCTTCTTTGTATTTTTTATTGTTAAAAAGCTCAATCCCATAATTATAATACACTTTCTGGCGGGCTGCAAGCACTTTTTGGTCTTTATTTTCGATGCGTTCGAGTGCATAAAGGGCTTCCGGATAATTATTCGATGAAAGCGATAGATTTACAAGATATTGCCAGGCTTCATCAATTCTGGGCGATTCCGGAAAATTCCTGATATATTCCTTCATCGCACTAATGGCCTCTTTATAAGGATCGAAGGAAAGTTCATAAGTAAGCTTTGCATAATTAAAAAGCGCATCCTCACGCGTGGGAGCATCAAAATCAAGCTGATAGGCTGTATAAAATGCTTTTTGTGCTTCTTTTTTTTCGCCTTCGGCCAAAAGGCAGTCGCCGATATGGTAAAAAGCACTCTGTCCGAGGGCATCGCTTGCGTTCGTTACTTTCTCGAAATATTCGATTGCTTTAGGGTACTGCTTGTTTTTATAGTAGATATATCCAAGCTGATAACTCATTTGACGGTTTGTTCGTCCATTCATACTCAGATAATCCTCTAAGTATTGCTGTGCTTTTGTATAATTCTCTGTGCGAAAAGCCGCATCGCCCAGAATAAGGGCAAGATCCAAGCGGCGATCTTCATCTGTTGCCATATACATTGGTTCGACACTCTCCATCAACTCTTCATACTTTTCCTGACGGTAGAGGATGTCGGCAAGATAGAAAGGGACAACTCCATAATAATCCGGATCGGATTTCAATCCTGCAAATTCGTTATAGGCTGTTTCATACTCATCCCGATCGTAGGCTATTTGTGCATAATAATACTGTGCCTTACTTTGCCATGGGGAAGAAACATCTTTAGCCAAAGCCAAATTTTCAAAGGCCTGATCAATTTCTTTCGTTTGCAAGTAACAATAGCCTATTTTAAAATAAAATTCTGCTTGATCTTCAGGTTTAAGTTCATATTCCTGCACCTTGCCATAGGCTTTGAGGGCATTGGAAAAGCTATTCCTGTCAAAATTATAATTTCCAAGATAAAACCAGGAAACATTGGAATATACCGAAACAGGATATTCTGCCAAAAAGGCCTCAAAACGATCGTCTGTATCGCGATTTTGAAGCCGATAGGAACAGAATGCGCTTCCAAAAGCCGAGCCTGTTAAGAGTGCAGGACGGTCTTTCACATTGGCAAATATTTTATCGAAAAGGCGCTGGGCCGAGCCATATTCCTGACGGTCCATTAATTCTACGGCAAGCCGATAGCTTTTGTCAGGATTGTCATATACCAGGGATTGCTGCGCCTGAAGATCGATAACCAAAAGAGTAAACGCCAAACAGAGGATTGCAAAAATTCTTATTCTCATATGCTGTAAATTACATAGTTCTTAACCTACGAAAAAACCATTTATTGCCGATAAAATGCACAATAATAAATACGGTGGCCTAAATATAAAATACACAACAGTGGTTTGATTAGGCTGCGAACCCATTAAACAAGTTCATCCGAAAAAGATGCAGAACCATAAAACGTCCAGATAAACCCGTTTAAGCCCTTGTTTTCTTGCATTTTCAAGAATCTGATGCATATTTCGGGTTAAAATTAAACCGAATAAAGGCCTTTACTAAAACTTATTTAAATAATTATCAACAACAGCTATTTAAAAACCTTCTATGGGACTACCTGATAAATAAAATCGCTTCCCGAGCCGGTAATTATTGCATGAAGTGAAGCTGATTTTCGGATACGGTCTGCGCTGAAAGGCAGTTGCCCTTTGTACTGCTGATTTTTAAGAAGGCCGTCTTTATCGAACAAATAAATGCGATATTCTTCAGGGCAAACAACGCCAAGTATTTTTTTACCGCTTCCGGTTGAGAAGATTTCAGGCTTAATGCCCGGATTGCTGGAGAATGTATGGTCGAGCAGTTTCTTTTTAAATCGATTATACACTACTAAACGGTTTTTATCGAGAAAGATAAAATCACGGGAACCGTTTCCGGTAAAATCTTCATAAAGGAAAAAATGCTCCGGGGAGAATGTTTCAAAACGAGTGCGCTTCACAGGGCCGGAAGCAGGAATATAGATCACGCTCCCTTTTGTATCGGTAGTAAGCAAAAGCCCTTTGCTGTTTGTCTGGTTGATATAGAAATCGGAGCCCAAAGCATTGGTAAAAGACTTTTCTATTTTCATGCGCAAAGTTCCTGTGCGGGTTGTTAGCCAAACATCCCCATTTTCCATTGGAAGAACGATATAGGTATTATTTCCTTTCGCGAGCGATTGAATGGGGTTGACTATTTTACTTTCCAGCACAGGAATGCGCCAACCTGCTTGTGGTTTTGCCTGTTTATCAAAACAATAGACCTTATTATTTACTCCTGCCCAGAATATTCTGTATTCGTGCGTTTTATTATAATCGAAAACAGCAATTGGACCGGCAGCTTCTACAGGCAAACGAGCAGGATAATTGGCAACGTTATTACCCTCAAGATCAATAAGGTATAAATAATTTGATGTATTAAAAAGATACTGGATTTTTCCGTTCTTATAATAATCAACTTCATGCACATTACTTATTGGCAATTCCTTTAAAGCGATAGTCCAGATAATTCTGCCTTTCGGGCTGATGAGGTACATATTTTTCTGATCATCGAAAGCAATCATTTTTTTCTCTGCAGCGCGATGATCGTAGATAAAGCTAGGTTTACCAATTAAAGGAGCATTAAGAGCAAGTGTCCAATCCGCTTTCTCGGAGGATGGCTTGCCACTAAAACTTTGGCTTTCAGCCGAAGTAGAAGGAATAATCTCGGGTTCATCATCTTGCGTTTCTTCCCGAAAGACTTCATACATTACCGGCTCCTCAGTTTTCCCTGCATTATAAAATTGAATTACAGCCGAGGTGTAAAAAAGCTCATCGGAACGGGTAAATTGTATTGCGAAGCCATTGAGTTTCTGAAGGTTTTCAAAAGCGCTTAAAGACCATTGATAGAGCGGTTCCGACAAAAAGTTCTCAAACACTTTCAGGCTCGACTTAAACGAACACCAAAAAGTGATGTCGCTTTTCCACGACAAATCTTCCGAAAGCCGGATAAACTCCGGACTATTGTTCAGCGATTCCCCTTGCGAAAGGGTTTTAATATAAGCCTTAATTGACTGCATACTTTCGCTAAAAACGAGATAATCATCAAATGTTGTGAAATATTTCGGCTGAAATAAACTCATAGAAGGCAAAAGGGACAACAGCTCTTTGCTGGTATATGAATAAATGGGAAAACCCCTGTATTCTTCTTTGTTGCCGCTTGATGGAACCATAGTTTGAAGAGCAGCAATCGCACTTTCAACATCCTGTGTTCCGGCAAATAAAAACGTTTCATCAATTACCTGGGCAATAATGATTTCCTGATTTAGCAAACGGATAAAAGGAAGCAGATTTTGCTGTACGTTCGAATCTACTGCCATAAGCCTACGAACCAAGGTATCAGGATTATGAATCGCGTATTGGTAAAAGCAACCGGTTTGTATAGGCAAAATTTCGCCCGCTTTGGAATAGGAAGCCTGCCCATCGGCAAATGCCGCCAATCTTTGCTTCTTTTCAGAAATGGTAAAGCCATTGAGGTAGCATTTTTCCTTTTTCAGGGTAAGGTCAAGTTCTGATATAGTGGCAAATTCTTTAAATAAATTGCCATAGGCAGGATGATCGGTGTGAAACAATTTTGTAGCAAAATCGCCCAGACAATCATACTGCACATAAATATTTGCAAGAACTTTTTGACCTGCAGACCTGCTTATTTCTTTAAATGAAGGCAGTTCAAAAATGCTTTGATTAAGCTCAAGCCGCTTTATTGCTTTTTCAACGATGCGTGTATCCGTGGCAGCAATAAAAACGCCATCCTTCACTGCATAAAAAAACTTTTTACCGTCGGTTGTGGATAATTGTATTTCGTAAATTGATTCGTCGTGAAACTCTTTCACACTGCGCAAAGCGCCGGCCCCGAGATAATTTTTAATAATTTTTTGAACATTACCCTCATAATGCGCTCCGGGAAGCTCTAAACTCAACAATAAGCTATAATCTTTATCGCCACAAGGATGCAGACTTATAATGAAGGGTTTATTGGCGAAAGCTTCCTGTAAATCAGGATTTCCATAAAAAGAACGCGCCATTGCCATGATGGTCGTATCAATATAATCCAATGGTTCAACTTCAGCCACACTTTTCCACACTTGATTGTTTTCAATATAAATACTCTCATACAATGACTGAAAATCAGTAAATTGCACAAAAACAACCGCATCAACAGGGACCGCTTTATCTGCTTTCAGCGCTGGGGCTTTCATATAAAAATATCCAAAAACAAGGCTTATTATAAGCAGGACAACTATCGATATGCCGATTAAATTAGGCAGGCTTCTGAATGAAAACTTATGTTGTTGTGTCACCGGATTCAAATTTTATTCCTACAAATGTACCAATAATAGTAAAAGAAACCTCATGAAACAAAGAAGCCTGTATTTGTTTTTGGTTTTCAATGAATTTCCACAATCAACCCAAAAACAGCATTCTGAAAAGAATAATCTTGCTTATTCGAAGGGAATACGAAGCTGGGGCAAGAGCGAAAAGCTTTTCCGATGGCGCAAACAACTTCCATATTTTTCAATAGCCTGCCGGTGCTCTTTTGTGGGATAGCCTTTATTTTTATTCCATTTATACTGCGGAAATTCATCATGAAGTTTGATCATCAGGTCATCACGATAAGTTTTTGCCAAAACAGAAGCCGCTGCAATAGACAAAAAACGCCCATCTCCTTTTACAAAACATTCATGGGGCACATTTTTATAAGGTGTAAATCGGTTCCCATCGACGAGAATGAAATCGGGAACAGCAGGAAGTTGGTTTAAGGCTTTATGCATAGCCAAAAAAGACGCTTTGAGTATATTAATTTCATCAATTTCTTCAGGGCTGCAGATACCAACCGCCCAAGCAACAGCATCTTTGGTTATAATTTCGCGTAAGGCATAGCGTTTTTTTTCTGTTAGTTTTTTTGAATCATCCAATTCCGCACAACGAAAGTCATTGGGCAAAACCACAGCTGCCGCAACAACGGGCCCGGCGAGACAGCCACGTCCTGCTTCATCGCAACCCGCTTCAATCCTGTCCTTTTGGAGATTATGAATTAAGGCCATAAAACATTCCTCCATATTTTAGCGCCAACAAACAGAAAAACAAAAAGCTAAAAAACACATCCACCCAAAAGGCTTTTTTGAGCAAATCAATACCCATCGAAAAAAAGATGGAGCCGTTTATCAAAATAATCAGGTTAATATTAGGCCTTAAAGTTTCCGTGCTTACAAAAAAGGCAATAAATGGCACAATAAAAAACCAAAAAATCGCCCAGGTGTATTTCCTATAGCTAATCACTTTTTCGAACATTCTTGAAAACACCTTCATCATGCCCGGCAATGCAGTAAAAAGTAAAATCACAACAGAACTCAGATAACCCATTAGGGGAATTGATTTCCATGCAGAAAATGACAATCCGGGTTCAGCCAAATCAGAAAACGCCTGGGGTTGATCTGTAAAATAATACCATGCCCAAACAAAAAACCAAGGAACAGCAAAACCAATGACTGTATTCAGATAATCGCGCAAAGCATAGATATTAAAAACCAGCATCGTGAACCACAATGCAGGCAAGACGAGAAAAAGTCCGGGCGCAGACAGGCTTAGCAAGGAAAGCAGCATAGAAACAAAGAAGAGGACATCTTCGGGATGTTCTCTCTTATACAACTGAAATATAAGCAAAAGCAGCACTATTACCAGAAAAGCCTCATAGCCTTGAGCCAAAGCATCGATAGAACGCCCGGGCAAATCTGCAAATACAATCAAGGCAAATGAAGGGAAAAACGACTGAGCCTTTATAAGACTATAGGAATATAAAAGTCGGCTTAGGAGAAATCCTGCACCAAAAATCAAGAGTTTTGAGAAAAGCACAGTAAATCCATTCGGGACAAACATCCAATGACCTTCCACGGCGTAAAAAACATCGGGCAAAGCCAATACCAACGCCAAAAGGAAGCAATAGATCAGCTGCAGCCTGTACTCGGTATGAAACAGCCTGTATAGCATAAGTTTACATTAAATCTTTACCCAAATCACGACGATAGTATTTCCCTTCAAAATCAAGCGATTCAGCAAGCTGATAACTCAAGGCTAAGGCCTCTTCTAGGGTTTCGGCCAGGCTAGTTAGGGCAAGGACACGACCTCCATTTGTATATATTTTCCCATCATCATATAATGTGCCCGCATGAAAAACCAATTGCTGTGATGCTTCCGGCAATCCTGTAATTAATTTGTTTTTCTCATAAGCTTCGGGATAACCGCCTGAAACGAGCATAATACTTGCCGCTGTTTTGCCTGAAATCTGAACATTAGCCTGAGAAAGTCTGCCATCACAAGCAGCCAGAATCGCATCAAGCAGATCAGATTCTATGCGAGGGATTACGGATTCTGTTTCAGGATCGCCCATACGCACATTATATTCAATTACAAAGGGATCTCCATTCACATTCATAAGGCCAAAAAACACAAAACCCACATATGGAATCCCATCTTTTTCGAGTCCTTTAATCGTTGGGCGAACAACCCTGTCTTCCACTTTTTTCATAAAAGCTTCATCTGCAAAAGGCACTGGCGAAATGCTTCCCATTCCACCGGTATTCAATCCAGTATCGCCTTCGCCGATGCGTTTATAATCTTTCGCTTCCGGCAATAATAGATAATCTTTACCATCAGTAATTGCAAATACAGACAGCTCGATTCCATGAAGGAACTCCTCAATAACCACTGTATTCCCTGCCGCGCCAAATTTTCCTGAGAACATTTCGCTTAAGGAGTTTTTGGCATCCTCTGCGTTTTCGGGAATCAAAACGCCTTTACCTGCAGCAAGTCCATCGGCTTTAAGCACATAAGGCGGCTTCATTGAATCAATAAAAGCAAAAGCTTCTTGGGAAGTAGCAGAGGTAAATGACTGATAAGCCGCTGTAGGAATCTGATGGCGAATCATGAATTCCTTTGCAAAATCCTTACTGCTTTCCAATTGTGCGCCAATTTTTCCCGGACCAAAAATGCGAACATTTTTTAAAAAAGGGTCGTTCTTAAAAAAATCGGTGATCCCGTTTGCCAAAGGATCTTCAGGCCCTACGACCACAAGTTTCACATCTTCTTCGAGCACAAATCGTTTTATTGCTTCAAAATCATGAAGGACAAGAGGAACATTAATGCAATCGAGGCCTGTACCGGCATTTCCTGGTGCAACATAAATTTTACTGGCTTTTTTGCTTTGACCAAGTTTCCAAGCTAATGCATGTTCGCGGCCACCGGAGCCCAAAATTAAAATATTCATAAGGATGTTTTTATGCGAAAATCATTTAATTATTTGGATAAAGGTTCTTCATAAGGATTTCTATTGTAGCCCATAAGCGTTGCGCAGACAAATCCCAGGAAAACATTTTTTGGCGTTCATTTCCTTTTTGGATCAATTCATTCCTCAGGGCATCATTAAATGCTATTTGCTTCAGGGCATCGCTGATGGAGTTTACAGAAAAAGGATCGCAGAGCAAAGCAGCGTCGCCCGCCACTTCGGGCATAGATGTTACGTTTGCTGTTACCACAGCTGTCCCTGAACGAAATGCCTCTACAATAGGAATTCCAAAACCCTCAAAATAAGAAATATATGTAAGTGCAAGTGCTGAAGCCATAACTTTTTTAAGCTCAGTCATCCCTAAACGCCCGGCAAAAATAACTTTCTCTGCATTGGCCATATTATTATATGCCTCACGAATTTCTTCGGTCCACCATTTTTTATTACCAACAACGAGTAGGCGAACCGTTGAATCGTTTTCGTTATGAAATTTATCAAAAGCCCTGAATAGGTTTGCAATATTTTTCCTGGGATGCAGGGCGCCCACAAAAAGGAAATAAGGATGCCCATCCGTATATTTCATGCGGGTTTCATTTTCTTCCTCCTTGTTTATAAGACTAAAAACTTCATTTGCGCCATTATAAACCACATCAATTTTATCGGGGGAAACATCATACTGCTTGCAAATATCCGACTTAGAATACTCTGAGACGGTAGCAATCCTATTTGCTTTATGAGCATAGCGCGGAAAAAAGTATCTATAATACAATCGTTCGAGCAGAGGCAGGTCATTTGGATAGTGTTCAAAATTCAGATCATGAAAAACTGCGATGGATGGTATTTTGGTTGACAGAGACAAATATCCATCAGGGGAAAGGAAGATGTCTGCTTTATATTTTTTTAATGCTTTGGCCACAGCAAATTCAAACCAGATAAAATACAAAAAAGGATGCCTTGCCTGTGGCTGCAGAATAACAGGGGTAACATTTTGAGAGAATACAAAACAATCGTTCCACTTCCGGTCAAAGAAAAAGATAAATTCATGTTCCGGATGGGATTCGGTGATTCGTTTTAATGTTTCAAAGGCAAACCAACCAATACCCTCCAGTTTATCTTTTATGAGTAATCGTGTATTAACAGCTATCTTCAATTAGTAAAAGGTATTTGTTGCTGATTAAAGAATTAGATTAATTTTGCACAAAAATAAGAATTAACCAGCAATTTGCCATCAAGATATAATAATTGAATGGCATGGCCGTAATTCATAGGATGCAAAAAAAGTTTTTAACAAACTTGGGTTTAATACTATTCTTAAACCTGCTGGTAAAACCATTCTGGATACTACAAATAGACCGCAGCGTGCAAAATGTTGTAGGTTCAGGAGAATATGGGTTTTATTTTACCGTCCTCAACCTCAGTTTTATTTTCAATATTATTCTTGATTTTGGCATTACAAACTATAATCAAAGAAGTATTGCCCAAAACCACCATTTACTCAATAAATATTTAAGCAGCATCTTGGTCTTAAAATTCCTGTTCTCTGCCGCATATTTGTTGATTACTTTCTCTATGGCATTAATTCTGGGCTATAACGGCAGTCAATTATCGCTTCTTGGGTGGTTGGCACTGAACCAGATTATGGTTTCTTATATCCTCTATCTAAGGAGCAATATCACAGGTTTGCTGATGTTTAAAACAGACAGCATTCTTTCAATCACCGACCGCTTGTTAATGATTATTTTTTGTAGCGTACTGCTCTGGGGCGGTCTTTTTAAAGGGGCATTCCGTATCGAATGGTTTGTTTATGCACAAACGGCTGCCTATACGATCACTGCATTTATTGCCACAATTATTGTTGTTCAAAAAGCAAAATTCAGGAAACTCAATTGGAACCTGGCTTTTCTGATTACAATAATCAAACAAAGCCTACCATATGCACTTCTAGTTCTTTTGATGACATTTTATAACCGTATCGATTCAATTGCTCTTCAAAGAATATTACCGGAGGCGAAAGGCAATACAGAAGTTGGCATTTATGCAATGGCGTATCGTTTATTGGATGCATTTAATATGATTGCCTTTCTGTTCAGTTTTATACTTCTTCCCATTTTTTCAAGGATGCTCCGGAATAAAGAGCCCATTGAAGATATGGTAAAACTGAGTTTCACCTTATTAATCACACTTTCTGCTACCATCGCAATTTCATGCAGTTCCTATAGTTATGAATTGATGTCGATGCTCTATGAAGAGCATACGGAAGCCTCTGCACAAGTTTTCCAGTATCTCATTTTTGGGTTTATTGCGATTTCGTCCTCCTATGTTTTTGGCACATTATTAACCGCAAATGGAAGTTTAAAGCCCCTGAATATCATTGCCGCATCGAGTATGATTATAAATCTGAGCTTAAATATTATATTAGTGCCTCATCTTTATGCATTAGGCAGTGCTTTTGCCAGTTTATCGGCTCAGTTTGCTTCGGTTATTACGCAAATCATTATTACTACATATATTTTTAAATTCCGCATTAATTGGGGGTTTATCCTAAGGGTTGCCGCATTTATTGGAGGCGTTTGGGGATTTGCCGTATTTACCAAAACATTTCCCTACGAATGGTATTATAGTTTTGGGATTTTATTGCTTGCAGCTTTGATATGGTCTGCTGTTCTGGGGCTACTTAGCATTCAGGGTTTTGCCAAAATCCTGAAAGAAGGAGAGTAAGCCGCTCATCTTTAAACGCTTAAAAATTTCGAGTTTTTGATTCATATTTCCCGCAATTTTTCTAATTTTGACAGCTGAATCTATTTGAAGCAGATACAATGCGAGAACTATGCTAAAAAACCTTGAGGAATATACAAGTTTTGATTCGTCCAATCTATTACTTTTCCTTTTACACTGGCGCAAACTACTCTTAGCTGTAGCTTTAATTGCTATTATCGCATCAGTTATTGTGTCCTCTCCCTTTTTTATAACTCCGAAATTTCGTTCCACCGTAATTTTATACCCCGCCAGCACAAGCTCAATATCCAAAGCATTGCTTGCGGAAAATTTTGGCGGCAAAGACGATATTTTGGCTTTTGGTGAGGAAGAACAAACAGAACAGTTGCTCCAGATCCTGAACAGCAACAAAATCAGGGATCGGATTATAAAAAAATATCAATTGGCAAAGCATTATGAAATTCCTGAGGATTCAAAATTCAGGATGACTGAGCTCGTGCGCGAATATGAAAGCAATATTTCTTTTCGACGCACCGAGTATATGGCGGTAAAAATTGAGGTGATGGACAAAGACCCTCAACTTGCAGCCAATATTGCTAATGATATTGCCATATTATTGGACTCCATCAAAAGCGATATGCAAAAGCAACGTGCATTAAAAGCATACCGCATTGTTAAGAATGAGTATTTCAGCCAGCGCGATGAAATAAGGGCAATGGAAGACTCTTTAACAAAATTGCGACAGTTTGGTGTTCATGATTATGAAAGCCAAGCCGAAATGATTAACCGCCAGCTTGCCATCGAACTAGCAAAAGGAAATGCACCGGGCATTAAAGCATTGGAAGACAAACTTGATATTTTGGCAAAATACGGCGGACCATATGTTTCTATCCGAGATGCCTTGGAGCACGACAAAAAACAGCTCAGCCACATCAAATCAAAATACGAAGAAGCTAAAGTAGATGCCGAACAGGTACTGCCACAAACTTTTATAGTGAATAATGCTTATAAGGCAGAAAAAAAAGCCTATCCAATCAGATGGCTTATTGTTTCCATTAGTACGTTTTCTGCCCTGCTTATGGCTCTAGTATTGATTATTTTGTATGAGAATATTAATCGAATGGGTGGCTTTAAAAAAAAAAACTAATTGCCAACAAAAGCAAGAAGAACAAAGAGTTTCTGTTAAGTGAAGAAACACAAAAGAAAATAATTAGACCGTTAACATCGTTTTTACCTGAACCAATAATTATAAAACTGGAAGAAATGGAGAGTTTCTACAATAATATGAGTTTAATTCAGCTATTGCTCAAATGGAAAAAACATTTGATTATAATAACATTGCTTGCCGCAGTGCTTGCTGCTATTTTTTCCGGGCCTACATTTATTACTCCAAAATTTAAATCAGATGCGGTATTATACCCATCCAATATTGCACCTTATTCCGAAGAAAGCGAAACAGAACAAATGCTTCAAATTCTTCAATCAGGCGATATCCGCGATCAGATAATCACGCTTTTTGATCTTGGAAAACATTATGGACTGAATCCTGAAGACCCTCACTACAGAACCTATCTAATTAACGAATACAGTGACAATATTAAGATTACAAAAACCCAGTACGAGTCTGTGCAAATTGTAGTTATGGATAGCGACCCACAGATTGCCTGTAATATCATCGACAGTATTATTCTGTTATACGACAAAAAAATCAGGGAGCTGCATGAGTTAAAATTTGGAGAGGTCGTTGTAATGTATTCCCGTGCATTGGCTGAAAAAAAGACTTATATCGATAGCCTTCAGCGGCGCCAAAATGAGATTATGGACAAATACGGTTTTATCAGCCCCAGTTTTGAACTGCAGGAAATTGCCCGTGGTTACTTAGGCACAAGCGATGGCCCTGCTTCAAAAGTAAACACCAAAGCAGTAAATAATCTCCGAAAAAACCTTGCGACTGCCGGAAGCGAAGCAATACTCCTAGAAAACCTTATTGTTGCTGAAGCAGTAAATTTAGCTGATATCCAAAAAGAGTATGATATCGCTATAATGAACTTTAACAGAAAATACACCTACGCAAATATTATCACATCACCATATGCTGCTGATAAAAAAACTTATCCTGTTCGTTGGTTGATTGTATTATTCGCAATTGCAGGCACACTTTTCTTCGAGTTGATCATTATCAGCATTATTGAGGCAGCACAGAAAAAACAGCCAATAAAGTAAAACCTGTCATTTTGATCGAAAAGTTTAAACTTAAGTGGGTATATATCGTTAGTGTCCTTTTCATTATTTTGAATAGTATACTGATAATCAAGGAGTATTACTGGGGAGCAGTCATTCCGGTAGCCTTACTCTTTGCCCTCCTATTTATTTTTTCCCTCGACACAATTATTTTACTCATTGTTTTCTTCACTCCACTTGCCATTAATGTTCAGGATTTTAATCTTGGCTTTGGAGTAAGCTTACCTACGGAGCCTTTGATGGCTGCTGTGCTGATTTTATTTTTCCTGAAAATCATTTTTAAGAATGATTACGATTATAAATTGGTGAAGCACCCATTAAGTATTGCAATCATTATTAATCTTTTATGGATTTTAATATGCAGCTTCACAAGTGAGCTTCCTTTGGTTTCCGTCAAATTCTTTATTGCCAGACTCTGGTTTGTTATTCCTTTTTATTTTTTAGGTATTATTCTATTCCGCAATCCTAAAAACATTGATCGTTTTATCTGGCTCTATCTTATTTCTCTTTCGGGTGTGATCGTATATACTATTGTTCATCATGCACTTTGGGGATTTAGCGAACAGGCCGGCCATTGGGTGATGTCGCCATTTTACAATGATCATACTGCATATGGTGCAGCTCTGGCACTATTTATTCCGGTCACGATCAGCTATTTATTTGTTGATAACATAAAAAAAAGCGTCAAGTTTTTTGTATTTCTCACTATTACACTCCTTTTTATTGCTGTAATATTGTCATACAGTAGAGCGGCTTGGCTTAGCCTGGCAGGTGCATTGGGAGTATTTGTCCTTATCTACTTTAAGATAAAATTCCGTTATGTGTTCTTGAGTTTTGCCGGCGTGCTTATCATCTTCTTTACTTTTCAAAATCAATTATTGAATAAATTAGAAAAAAACAAACAGGATTCTTCGAGCGACTTTCTAGAACACATAGAATCAATGGCAAACATCTCCTCCGACGCCTCAAATCTTGAGCGTTTAAACCGTTGGTCAGCAGCATTGCGTATGTTTGAGGAACGACCATTCTGGGGCTGGGGACCAGGCACCTATCAGTTTATTTATGCACCCTTCCAAACGAGTCGTGAGAAAACAATTATTAGCACCAATGCCGGGGATTTAGGCAATGCACATAGCGAATATATCGGCCCTCTAAGCGAAAGCGGAATTCTTGGTTTGCTCAGTTTCCTTGGAATAGCTATATGTGGTTTAATCATTGCTTTCCGGAACAATAAATACCTGATCAACAATAATCTAAGATACATTAATCTTGGTGTCACATTGGGACTGATCACCTATTTGCTTCATGGCTTCCTGAATAATTTTCTGGATACCGACAAAGCTTCTGTTCCATTTTGGGGGTTTTGGGCAATTATTGTAGCAATAAGCTATTATTATCCCCAAAAAACAGTAGACACACAAAAGGCCATAAACGAACCACACAAAAATAATTCTTAAATTTGTGTCTTAATTCAGATTTATGCTTATTCGAAACAGCCGTATTTTATTGCTGGTCTTTTTGTTCAGTATGCCGCTCATTTTTCATTCATGTCGTGTAAAGTATTCATTTACAGGAGCATCTATACCACCTGAGGCAAAAACGGTGTCTATTCGACAATTTGTGAACAATGCTCCATTGGTAATTCCTACTCTCAGTCAGGTTTTAACCGATAAATTGGTGAACAGATTCTTAAGCCAAACCAATCTTGCTTTTGTTGAACGAAATGGCGACCTTCAATTTGAAGGCACAATTGACAACTATCAACCGGCACAACCGGTTGCAATTCAGGGCAATGAAACAGCAGCATTAAACAGGATGACAATTACTATTAAAGTGAAGTTCACTAATCTTTATGATGAAGCCGCTGATTTTGAAACCACCTTTACGCAATATGCAGAATATAATTCCGGCACAAATTTATCTTCCATTCAGGATGCCCTGATCGAAGAAATTGCAGAAGCCCTTGTAGATGATGTTTTTAATAAATCTGTTGTAAACTGGTAAAAATGAATCGCGAAGACTTCAATAAACTCATCTGTAAGCCATCCTCTTTATCCAAAACACAGGAAAAAGATCTAAAAGAAATTTGCGAAGAATACCCATATTTTGGTTTATCGCAGCTCCTGCTGAGTGGGCTCTATTTTATAAATGACCATTTTCAATTTGAAGCCAGCTTAAGAAAAACTGCCATTCTGATTTCTGATAGACAACAACTTAAGCTGTTTATGAATGGGCTTAAAACAGAAGAGGAGCCAAAAGTCCCAATGCCTGCACCATCTGCGGATAAAGTGGCTATAACAGAGCCAACAGTGCCCACAGAGCCAACAATCCCAACTCAAAAAACTCATGATGCCCCTCCCTTAGCAGTAGCACCGCCAATAGCCAAAACAACTGCATCAGCGGAAGAAATAAAGAGCGAACCTGAAATCCGTTCTGTAAGCACTCAAATCCAAATACAGCATACAACAATAAAGCCTGAAAGCCCGATAAACCCTCCAATTCCAACAAAAATTGAAGTGGATTTAGAGGATCATTCGGCAAAAGATGACGCTCCTGCAATAAATCAAGAGGATACCATTGCCCCTGCCATAACAACTGAAACGCTTCATCCAGCAGAACCAAAATTAAAACCAAAGCACAGCAATTCGGGCAGACTGAATAAGCGACCCGGCAGTGGCATGCAATCTTATGAAAGAAAAAAAAGCAAAGAAGAATTATTAGCCATAATAAATAAGCGCCTTGAGCAAATTAAAAAGGAAAAATCAGAGGGAAAAGCGATTCCCTCATCTTCCAAACCTTTCTCTGTTGAAAGCTTAGCGGAACAAAACATGGAGATAAGCCCAAAAAGCAAAGCCCCTTTAAATAAAAAACTGAGTATCATTGATCGTTTTATTGAGCAGGATCCGAGCATCCGAAGAAAAAACGAATCTTTTTATGAAAGTGATAAGCAGATTGAAAAAAGCTTAGAATTTTCTAACGCCCTCATTTCAGAGACATTGGCAAATATTATTTTGCAACAAGGCCATAAGCAGAAAGCACTTGAGATGTATGGGAAATTAATTTTGAAAAATCCGGAAAAAAGTGCTTACTTTGCAGCCCTGATTGAAAAAATTAAAAATTCATAAATAATTGTTGTAATGGGTGCATATATTTTTATTTCCGTTTTAATTCTGATTACTTGTCTCCTCTTAATACTAGTTGTTGTTGTACAAAACTCAAAAGGTGGCGGTCTTGCTTCAAATTTCGCAAGTTCAAACCAGTTTATGGGCGTTAGGAAAACAACTGATTTTCTCGAAAAATCTACATGGAGCCTTGCTATAGTTCTTTTAGTGTTAAGTTTGTTCAGCATCTTTGTGATCCCAAGAAATCAAGGGATGCAACAATCAAGCACCAGTACAGAATTACAGCAAATCCAACAAAATGCTCAAGAGCAGGCGCCACAGCCAATTGAAGGCTTTCAGGCACCACCTCCACAAGAAAAATAGTAGACAGCTCATACAAGACTGTCATACAATATTAAAAATGTCAGAATGCTGTGCCATTCTGGCATTTTTGCGTATATGCCAATTTTTTCTCCTAAAACATGAAAGAACCCCCGGAATAAAATAAGTGATAAAATTCTGTATCTAAGCTTTTTATATCATACTAGCATGAATCAACACGAAGAATTTATCAGACAAAAAATCTGTTTGGCATAGATTATGATATAGGGCGCTCGTTAAATATTAATCATAAAAATAAATCAGAAACCATGGCAAACATAAACGTTAAACCTTTAGCGGACAGAGTGCTTATTGAGCCAGCACTTGCCGAAGAAAAAACTGCTTCAGGAATCATCATCCCTGATACTGCCAAAGAGAAACCGCAAAGAGGTACCGTAGTCGCGGTGGGCGATGGAAAAAAAGACGAGCCTCTTACCGTTAAATTGGGCGATGTTGTATTGTACAGCAAATATTCAGGTACAGAATTAAGCATCGAAGGGAATGATTACTTAATCATGAAGGAGTCAGACATCCTTGCAATTCTCTAGTTTTCAATCATTAAATCAACACAAATTAAAATTAAATACTAAAAATCATGGCAAAAGACATTATTTTTAATCTTGAAGCCAGGGATGCCCTCAAAAGAGGTGTTGACCAGCTTTCCAATGCAGTAAAGGTAACGCTAGGACCTAAAGGTCGCAATGTTATTATAGAAAAGTCTTTCGGAGCACCAACTGTTACTAAAGACGGCGTAACTGTAGCGAAAGAAATTGAATTAAGCAATCCTATTGAAAATATGGGTGCACAAATGGTTAAGGAAGTTGCTTCCAAAACCAATGATGTTGCAGGAGACGGAACAACAACTGCTACTGTACTTGCTCAGGCAATCGTACAAACAGGATTAAAAAACGTTACCGCCGGTGCAAACCCAATGGATCTGAAACGTGGTATTGATAAAGCTGTTGCGGCAGTAATCAAATCTCTCAAAGATCAAACAAAACAAATTGGCGACAGCAACGATAAAATTGAACAAGTTGCCACTGTTTCTGCAAATAACGACAGCACTATTGGTAAGCTAATTGCCGAGGCAATGGGGCGTGTGAAAAAAGAAGGCGTTATTACAATTGAAGAAGCCAAAGGGATTGAGACTTATGTTGATGTTGTTGAAGGTATGCAATTTGACCGTGGAAACATTTCTCCATATTTCGTAACAAATACCGAAAAAATGGAAACTGTCTATGAAAATCCGCTGATCCTTATCTATGATAAAAAAATCAGTGTGATGAAAGACCTTCTTCCTATTCTTGAAAAAGCTGTTCAAACAGGTCGCCCATTACTCATTATTGCAGAAGATATTGAAGGCGAAGCGCTTGCAACATTAGTTGTGAACAAACTCAGAGGATCGCTTAAAATTGCCGCTGTAAAAGCTCCCGGTTTTGGTGACAGAAGAAAAGAAATGTTGGAAGACATCGCCATCCTGACAGGTGGTACTGTTATTTCTGAAGAAAAAGGCTACAAACTCGAAGACGCTACTCTTGAAAACCTTGGAGAGGCTGAAAAAATCAACATTGACAAAGAAAACACTACTATTGTTAATGGTAAGGGCACAAAAGAGATGATTCAAGGTCGCGTAAACCAAATCAAAGCGCAAATTGAATCAACTACTTCTGATTACGATAGGGAAAAACTTCAGGAACGCCTTGCCAAACTTGCAGGTGGTGTTGCCGTAATTTATGTTGGCGCAGCCAGTGAAGTAGAAATGAAAGAGAAAAAAGATCGCTTTGATGATGCTTTAAATGCGACTCGTGCTGCAATTGAAGAAGGTATTATCCCCGGTGGCGGTACAGCATTTATTCGTGCGATCCAAAGCATAAGCGATATGCAAGGTGCTAATGAAGACGAAAACACAGGTATTGCCATTATCTTAAGGGCTCTTGAAGAACCTCTTCGTCAGATTGTTGAAAATGCAGGTCTGGAAGGCTCTGTTATTGTTCAAAAAGTGAAAGAAGGCAAAGATGATTTTGGTTTCAATGCACGTATTGAGAAGTATGAAAACCTTTTTGAAACAGGAGTTATTGATCCTACAAAAGTAACCCGTGTTGCCCTCGAAAATGCAGCTTCTATTGCCGGTATGTTATTAACAACAGAGGCCGTTATTGCTGAAAATAAAGAAGATAAAGAAAATGCTGCTGCATCTATGCCCGCAATGCCTCCCGGAGGCGGAATGGGCGGAATGTATTAATAGCACATTTCTTACCAATAAAACGAGGCTGTCCCTTTTTGGACAGCCTTTTTTTATTCATTATGATATGGCTCATTGCGCATAATGGTCATGGCACGATAAAACTGCTCCAAAAAAATCATGCGAACCATTTGATGGGAAAAGGTCATGGGCGATAAGGATATCTTATATTGAGCCCGCTGAAGCATTTCAGGGGAAAACCCAAATGCACCACCAACCACAAATACGATCTGCCGTACCGATTGATTCATTTTCTTTTGAAGAAATTCTGAAAAATCAACAGACGTCAAAAGATTGCCATGTTCATCCAGAAGCACCAAAAAATCATCGGGCTGAATATGCCTTAGAAATAATGCGGCTTCTGCTTTTTTCAACTCATCCCTACTGAATGAAGAAGCTTTCTTAACAGATGGCAAAACCTTATATTCCAGCTTTATATAATGCTTTAATCGTGAAATATAATCAGCCTCACCAGCGATAAGATATTTAGAAATTGTCTTTCCAACACCCAAAAACAGTACTTTCATAATTATATCCTTAATTCATTTATTGCCAAACGAGCATCCTGAAGCCTGATTTACAGCTTTGATAATCGTCTAAAATCTGCTTAAAAATATTACTTTTGTTCAGAATAAAAAAACGCGCATAGTTTTTGCTGTATTCAAAAAAAAACAAATCATGATGAATCATAAAACCTACTTATGGATTGGCCTGCTTTTTCTTATGCCATTATTCGCTGCAGCACAGGTTAATTCGGCTTATGCGGCACATGAAAAAACCATCACAAAAGCCATTGCAGAAAAAAATACAGACGTTTTATCGAATTATTTTTTCTCCAGTGTAGACTTTTCCATTCCCGGCGCCGATGGAGTATATAGCAAAGCCCAAGCAGAACAGGTCGTTAAGAAATTTTTTAGCAAGCATGAGGTAAAATCGTTTAAGATAAAACATAACGGTTCCTCAAGAAAAGGCACTTTTTTCTCGATTGGTGATATGCAAACAAATACAAAAAATTTTAGCGTTTATTTCCTGATGCGTGAAGAAAAAGGAACCTACAAAATACATCAATTTCAAATTCAGGCAGAAAATTAAAGAATCGGATGATTATAGATAAACTTATAGACGAAGCTCTAATTGAGGACATCAGGGAAGGCGATCATACATCCCTAGCAACGATTCCTCAGGATGCTACAGGCAAAGCACAATTGATTATCAAACAAGAAGGCGTTCTTGCCGGAACAATTATTGGCGAAAAAGTATTTAGAAAAGTTGATCCTGACACAGAAGTTGAAATACTCATTAATGATGGCAGCAGAATAAAAGTAGGTGATATTGCAATGCAAGTCTCGGGAAAATCGATTAGTCTGTTAACCGCTGAACGCCTGGCATTAAACTTTATGCAAAGGATGAGTGGTGTTGCCAGTCAAACACGTCATATTGCGGATCTTCTTGAGGGCTTGCACACAAAAGTGCTCGATACTAGAAAAACGACGCCTTTGCTCAGAGAACTTGAAAAATATAGCGTTCGAATGGGCGGCGGACTAAACCACCGTTTTGGCTTATTCGATATGATTCTGATTAAAGACAATCATATTGATTTTGCAGGAGGCATTCAGCAAGCCATTAACGCGACTCATAACTATTTAAAAAACAAAGGTCTCAGCCTTAAAATTGAAATCGAAGTCAGGGATTTTGAAGAACTAAACAAGGTATTGGAAATTGGGAACGTCCATCGAATTATGCTAGATAATTTCACTCCGGAGCAACTTAAGGAAGCGATAAAAATCATTGATGGCCGATTCGAAACTGAAGCATCTGGTGGCATAACAATAAAAAAAATTAGAAGTTATGCAGAATCAGGCGTTGATTATATTTCTGTTGGAGCTCTTACACACCAAATTCAGAGCTTGGATATGAGCCTCAAAGCGATTTAAACAGGCATGAATAAATTACTGGAACAATTAAAAAAATACCTTACACCCTTGAAGGAATTATTGAGCAAAATTGTTCTTCCGGGTTTTGAAGGAGTCTCTGTATATGCGGCTTTCCGTTTGTTTTTTAAAGGCATCTTTGAAGGCGCTTTGGCAAACAGGGCTGCATCCATCAGTTACAGCTTTTTTATGGCCATTTTCCCGAGCCTTTTGGTGTTTTTTACAATTATCCCTTTTATCCCTATCGATAATTTTCAAACGATTCTCATTAACCTTTTACAGGAATTTATCCCCGAAAGAACTTGGGAAACAGTTCAATCGACACTTGAGGACATCATAACCCGCCCGCGCAAAGGGCTTTTATCTGTTAGTTTTATTATGGCAATCTATTTTGCCACCAATGGCATCAGCAGCCTCATTGACGGGTTCAATAGCACCTACCATTCTATTGAAAAACGTAGCTGGGTGAAGCAAATGCTTATTTCTTTGATGTTGCTTTTTGTGCTCTCAGGACTGATTGTCGTTGCTATCGCACTGATTACTTCAGGATCATTTGTTATCAATCTTCTTTATGCCAAAGAGATTATTAGCGATGATTTTACATACTATATGCTTATAGCAGCTAAATGGCTGATTAGTATACTTTTAATTTTTCTTAGCATTTCATTTATCTACTATTTCGGCCCGGCAAAAAGCGAGAAATTCCGCTTTATATCTCCTGGAGGCATACTTACTACCTTTTTAATTATCGTATCAACGATGATTTTCAACTATTATATTAATAATTTTTCCCGCTATAATGCCTTGTACGGATCCATTGGGACACTCCTCATCTTTTTATTTTGGTTATATTTCAACGCTACAATACTTCTCATTGGTTTTGAGGTAAATGCAAGCATTAAACAAGCGAATAAAACACAACAACCCAATTAATAATGGCCGGTCTTAATCTCAGGGAATATTTTAAAATCTCGCTGATTTATGTGTCCATTGCAGCTGTTCCTCCGGCGCTGCAGCTATTGGCCATGCCCCTTATTGAAGGGAACGATCGCCTCACAGCCATTGATTTTTCCCATCTTGCCATTGTCGAATCGATTATCGTGCTGGTATTTATGCTCAGTTTGTATTCGATGGGTAATGCCATTGCTCGATTTTATTATGATTATAAAGAGAACAGCAAGGAATCAGGGCAACTTATTTCAAGTGTCATTTTATCGATCTTATTTCGCGGCATGGTTCTGCTGGGTATTGGGATTCTATTTGGAGATCGTTTGCTTGCACTTTTTTCTCAAAGCAACCTGCACAATTTCAGCTCTTTTGGATACGCTGCAATTATCACAGGCATCAACAGGGCAATCATTGCTGCATCAACAGCCTTATTGAGAAACCAGAAAAAAGTAGCACTTTTTGCAGTAATAAATCTGAGTCTTGGCATTTTACGCACTGCATTCCAGCTCTATATCGTCATACAGTTGCAAACTGATTTCAGCGGCTATGTTCTGGGAACAGCCATTGGAAGCAGCATGACTAGCATTTTTGTTCTGATCTACCTGTTCAAAAAACACGGTATAAAATACAGCCATGCCTTGATGAAGCCAGTTTATGTATTTTCCAGACCCTTAATACAATATACACTTCTTAGCTGGGTGCTGCTTTTTGCAGACCGCTATTTCCTGAAATTTCAACATCTGGATATTCAGTTAGCGATTTACGATACCGCAATAAAATATGCAGCAGGAGTCCAAATTATCCTGCAGGGCGTCCAAGGAGCCACGCAACCTGAGCTTTATCGATTGATGAAAGACGGAATGAAAAAAAATCAGCATTCAATCAATCAGTTGGGAAGTATTCTTATGATCCAAAGCGAATTGATCATTGTGGCAGCCATACTGCCGATTATGGTATTCCTCGATTTTACCATGGAGACAGAAATACATCAGGCGGCATATATCGTTCCAATTGTGTTAATGACCCAAATACTTCGTTCACAATTTGTTGCATTTTCATATGGCATATATTATCGCAAAAAAACTGTGTTTTTTCTATATACGAACAGCATCGCTTTGATCGTAAATTTAGCGCTCAATTATTTGCTTGTAGCCAAAATTGGTTATTACGGCTCAATTATTGCCCTTGCGGCCTCAATACTAATCCAAGTTTTTGCAAGTTTTGTGTACCAACAAAAACTATCTGGGATAAAATGGAACAAAACAAAACTTCTATGGTTTCCCCTACTCATCGTTCTCTTTAGCGGAATACTGGAAATCATTCGATTACAATACGGGATAAGTCATTATTATGCGCCATTTCTCATAATCCTATTTGTGATTTTGGGAATACTGTTTATTTATAGAAATGATTATAAGGCAATTAAAAATCAACTATTAAAAAAACAGACTCCAGCATCATAACGATAGCTTTCCCCGATTCCAGCACCTACTTCATGCTTTAATATGCACTGAACTAAACAATAGGCAATGAAAACAGCTTTATTCATTCTTACGGATTTAAATAAAATTCAATCAATAGAAAAAATAGAAAACCTGCTCGGTTCCTCCGACTCTGTCTATTGCCTTCCCGATATTTTAAAATCTTGCCAAAACCACCTAAACAGCTCCAAGATTGAAGTTCTGGACCTTACACCTGATCAAAAAAAGTCCCTGAATTATCACTTGATGGAATATATTTTGGCATTTGGTGAAAAATCAATTCAGGGAAAGAGTATTTATGAGCATATGAACTATGAAAGGGCTAGCTTTTGGCATTATCAGAAATTTCGGATCTACTTTGCCCTGAATGAAAATATGCAACAGATTGAGTTAATAAAGCAGTTGTCAGAAAAATATGATCGTGTCAATCTGGTAACCAGTGATAGTATTTTCCCAAAACTAAAAAATTTTTCCTTTTTACCCGACAATACCGAATGCATCAAACTACAAAATAAAAAAGAGCCACTGAATATCCACGGAATCCTTAAATATCTGATATTCATATTTTTAAGATTTTTTATTGATCTCCGCTTGCATAAAAAAATATCTCGGGCAAAAAACCTTTTTTACGACAATGCCATCCGGCAATCCTGCCTCGACTTTGACCTAAAAATCGTCAAGGATAATTATTATCTGGGCTACTTATTAAAACAATTAGATGATAGAAATCTGGTGCTCAGGGAGATCCCAATGCCAAAAATCAGGGGAGGCGTAAAATATCATTTCGGCAAAGAATTATATGCGAAAAGCCCAAAAATTAAACCCAAACGGGTTTTTGCCGAGAGCATCTTACTCAGGGCAATTTTCGACAAAAACATACGAATAGAAAAAAACCGGATTACGACCCAATTAAAAAATTTCTACGGCTTAATTGAGCAAGCTGATCAACAAATCCAAAGTATTCTAATTTTTGAGCACCTAAAACGGCTACACCCATCTTCGGTTTTATTTGCATATCGCTATCTTGTTTTTAAAAAACTATTTAGAACGCATAAAAATATCAAAAATATTTTAGGGGCAGATGAGAACAGTGCTCATGTAAAACCAATATTTGATGCAGCCAAAAACAGCGACCGAACCACTTTTGGAATCCAGCATGGCACATTTAATGAATTGCACCCTTCATATATCTTCACTCCCTTCGATCAGGCACACCAAATAATGACGGATTACACTATTATTTGGGGTGAATACTGGAAAAAATTCCTTTCCGAAAAAAGCTCATATCCTTCTGATAACCTATTGGTTTGTGGGCAAATTAGAACTGACATCATCCCCAAATTACTAGAACATTTTAAGCAAAACGATAAAAAAAATCAGGATAGTAAAAAAACCTTGTTGTTTGCTACACAACCACAACCAGATCAGCAAATGCGCTATAAAACAGCCTTTGATATTATAAGTGCCATAAAAGACCTGAAAGAAATTAGTTTGCTTATTAAACTACATCCACGGGAAGAAGCACAGAAAGAGTACTATGAAAATATACTCAAAGAATGCGATGTCCATAATGCGTATTTTACTGATAATCAAGATTTATATTACCTATTAGCAAGCAGTGATTATATAATAACAAGTTTTTCAACAGTCGGCACTGAGGCTATATATTTCAACAAACCCCTTCTTGTTTATGATCCCTTGGAGCAGGATATTCAAGGATATATAAAAAATGGGGTCGGTTTAAGGGTAAAAGGACCAGAAGATTTAAAAAACACCATTGAAAATTTATTAAGCCAAGAATTAGGTCAGGATTATCATGAAATTCGGCAGGAATTCATCCAAAAGTATGCTTATAAAATTGATGGTAAGGTTTCTGAAAGGATTAGGAATATCCTGAGCACAACAGAATAAAAAGGATATCGCTCTTTGCTTTTAATTATATGGTTCTCAAAAGATTATTAAAAACAAACCACTGTTTATCAGCATATAAAATAACAACCAGAACAAGTTCGGCAGGCATTGAACAAATATATATCAAGGATTTTTGCCCCGAAATACGAATAGGCAAAAGAATAATTAGGATAATAATGAAACCTTTTTTTGGCAAATAAGGTATAATCGAAAGTTTCATGACCAAAACTCAGTACGAACAAAAACCTGTCTATGCAGTATATCTACTATTAAAAAGAGAATATTTAACTCAATGCCTCGTTTGTTATTTACGAGAATTTTTCTTTAATTTAGCGGCCATTTTAATAAGCTGCACAAAAGAGAATTAATGAGGAAAGTAACGGCATATACAGCTTTAATACTGCTGTTCCTGATTATATCAGGAGAGGCATTCAGTCAACAAGAGCCACAATTTAGTCAGAATATGTTCACTAAATTAGCGATAAATCCGGCGGTAGCAGGCATAAACAATGCCATCTGTGCCAAAGGAATATTCCGACAACAATGGGTTGGCTTCAAAGACGCTGAGGGGGAAAATATTGCGCCACAAACATTTATGATAATGGTAGATGCACCAATAAAATTTTTGCACGGAGGCTTAGGGATAAGTATCATGGACGATCAACTCGGCTATGAGAAGAATCTTGGCGTTAAGCTCGATTATGCATACCACACCCAATTAGGAATGGGTGATTTAAGCATTGGCCTGCAAGTAATTTTATTGAACAAATCAATTGATTTCGGGAAATTCAAGCCAATTCAGTCGGAAGATCCACTTCTTCAATCACAGGCAGAAGAAAAAACAATGTTGTTTGATTTAGGTTTTGGAGCTTATTATAGTGTTCCCGAGAAATTTTTTATTGGAATTTCCTCTACACAAATATTGCAAAGCAGTGGAGCTTTGGGCATAGGCGAAGCAGATAATGTTTATCTGAAGCGTCATTTTTATTTGATGGGTGGCTATCAATATACGCTTCCGGGCAATCCACAATGGGAATTTGACCCCATGATTGTAATAAAAACGGACGGAGTTTCAGCACAATATGACATTAATGCACTTTTTAAATACAATAATAAATTCTGGGGTGGCGTTACTTATAGGGTTCAGGATGCAATTGCACTTATGGTGGGCATGGACTACAAAGATTTTAAAATCGGCTATAGCTACGACATTACGACTTCCTCATTGGGGTCTGCAGGCAGCAACGGAAGCCATGAAATCTTCTTTGGCTACTGTTTTAAGCTTGAATTTGACAAGGCTCCAAAAAGATATTTAAACACTAGATTTTTATAAATTGAAAAGATAAACTATATTTGTTCCAAGCAAAATGATGCGAACGTTAAGAAAGTACAGACCAAAACCAAAAAATATGAAGAAGCTGCTTATCCTCCTTGCTGTTGCCCTGCTTTTTGCCAGCTGCAGCCATAACGGCAACGGAGAATTGATAGGAGTGCAAGACAGGCCTGATTTTTATCAACCGGATCCATATGGTATGAGTTTTATTCCATTGGGTAGTTTTACCATGGGTGGTAGTGATCAGGACGTTCCTTACGCACAAGTACATCAACCTAAAACCGTTTCAGTTTCAGCTTTTTATATGGACGAAACCGAAATTACCAATAATGAATACCGCCAATTTGTAAACTGGGTTCGTGATTCTATTGGACATACGATTTTGGGGGAACAAGCAAACGTTGACCTTTATGGCGAGCATTATGTGCTTGACGATGAGGATAACCCGATTATCCTCGATGAAGATTCGGATGACAAAAAAATTAATTGGGCTGAAAAAATTGATTGGAGAGGCGAACGCCTTGAGCCTAGTGAAAGGGCTACATATCCTCTCTTTGACGAAATGTACCTTCAAAAAAATGACCAATTCTTCCGCACTCAACAAATAGATACAAGAAAACTTTTCTATAAATATTGGATTATCGATCTGAAAAAAGCAGCTGAAAAAAGAAATCGATGGCAATATGAAAAGGATCCGGGCAATAGCCCGAATGGCGAAAAATACGATGGCAAAGACTATACCGGTCAAAATGGTTCTTATTCTGACAATATCACAGACAGAGGTGATTTCGTGATGGAAAAAATTACGCCCGTTTATCCAGATACATTGGTTTGGGTTTATGATTACACTTATGCTTATAATGAGCCATTAACAAAAAGTTATTTTTGGCATCCATCATACGATCATTATCCGGTTGTTGGTATCGATTGGATTCAAGCTCGGGCATTCTCTGTATGGAGGACACAAGTGATGAATTCATTTTTGGCAGCACAAGGTGATGGATCATTGGTAAATGAATTCAGGCTTCCAACTGAAGCCGAATGGGAATGGGCAGCAAGAGGCGGTTGGGAATTGAACCCTTTTCCTTGGGGTGGCCCTTACTTGCGGAACCAACAAGGCTGTTTCCTTGCGAACTTCAAGCCTGAACGCGGTAATTATCCCGGTGATGGTGGAAACACACCTGTAATTGTAGGACACTATCTGGCAAATGATTTTGGATTATATGATATGTCAGGAAATGTGCAGGAATGGACAATTAACGCTTTCGATGAAGCCGCTTATGATGTAACCTGGGATTTAAACCCAGCTTATACTTATAATGCAGAACCGGATGATCCACCAGTAATGAAAAGAAAAGTAGTACGTGGAGGAAGCTGGAAAGATGTGAATTATTACCTTCAGGTAAGCACACGTTCTTATGAATACCAAGATAGTGCGAATTGTTATACAGGCTTCAGAAATGTACAGTCATATCTTGGAAGGATGAAAGATGATAATCCTGCACGTTCTTCTCATGTATATAACTAAGACAAAAATAAAACCGTATCAAAAATATTTGTGATCAACCTTTAAACCTATAGCAATTATGAGACTTGATGATTTAGTAAAAAGCAGAGGCTTTAAACAATTCATGGCAAAACTCTATGGATGGGGTGCTGCTGTTGTAATTCTTGGCGCATTATTTAAAATCCTTCACCTTCCGGGAGCCAACTTAATGCTTATGATCGGTATGGGAACGGAAACCGTGATCTTTTTCTTCTCGGCTTTTGAACCGCCACACGTGGAACCAGATTGGAGCATGGTGTATCCTGAGCTAGCTGGTATGTATCATGGCGATGAAACTTTTCAGGCAGAGTTAGAAGAAGAACTTGAAGAGGAGGAAGCAGAGGAGGAAGCAGAACCACCTGCAGCAATATTGCTCTCTGAAATGCTATCGAATGCCAATATAGACCAAGCTCTGATTGACAAATTAAGCTCCGGACTCAATAATCTCGGAGACAGTGCTCTCAGTCTGAACAGTATGGCATCGGCTTCTGCAGCTAATAATGAATTTGTTGCCAGCCTTACTGAAGCTTCAGGTTCGGCATCATCATTATCCAAAAACCTAAACAAAACTGCTGATGTTGTTGGGTCAGAAATTTCTGCTACGGAACATCACATCAATAGCCTGAACGCTGCTGCTCAAAATGCTGAATTGCTATCCAAAACATATACCAATGCTTCAGATGCAATTAATCGCGACTTAAGCGCTACAGAGGCATTTAATAGCAGTATTAACGAAGCTGCTCAAAGTGCTTCACAATTAGCATTAAACTACAATCAAAGTGCAGAGCTCTTGAAAAAATCATCACAAGCTTTGGATTTTAGTGAAATTGATGGTGCTACATATAATGAGCAAATGCAAAAGATTTCTCAAAATATGGAAGCACTGAATGCTGCCTATGAACTCCAGCTACAAAACACACAGAGTCAAATCACCAACAGTCAACAGCTCCAAGAAGTAATGGGTGCTTTCTTCAATCAGATGCAAGCCTCCGTTGAGCAAACTAAGATGTACAGAGAGCAAGCGGAACAACTCAATAAAAATGTTTCAGCACTCAATAATGTTTATGGCAATATGTTAACAGCCATGAATGTAAAAACATCTTAAGATGCGGTATCAACGAATATTAATTTTAAAACAAACAGATTATGTCTGGAGCTAAGGAAACCCCACGGCAAAAAATGATTGGCATGATGTACCTCGTACTCACCGCCATGCTTGCCCTGAATGTGTCCAAAGAAATCATACACGCATTTGTAAGCGTGAATGAAAGTATGGTCACAACCAATAAAAATTTTGATGAAAAGCTGGAGGATACTTATACAAAGTTTCAAAATATTGCAGCTACAGATGTTGCAGCGAAGCAATGGTATGAAAAAGCCATTGAAGCTAGAAACTATAGTGATTCTCTCGTTGAATATTTAATAGGTGTTCGTTCTGAAGTTATTTTGGAGACAGAAGGCAAAAAAAACGAATACTATTATAATGAGGAGACTGGCGAAGTGAATATGGATTCGCTAAGAAATGTACCACTTGGGGATCTTACAAAAATAGATGACTATAGCACGCCTTCAAATTATTTCCTTGGAGAAGGAGATTTGCTGCCGGGTGAAGCCAAAACTATGAAAGAAAAATTTGCACTATATCGGAAGGATATGGTTCAATTGGTAAAACCACGTGATTCTAGCCAACTAAAAATTGGATTACGTACTGATGGAAAATACTACAATAGAGAGAATAAAGAAACATATGATTGGGAAGATCAAATGTTTTTGGGTACAATTCTAGCTGCCGATGTTGTTATATTAAATAAATATATTGCAGAAATTCGGAATGTTGAATTTGATGTACTCACAAAACTTATGAGCTATGTAGGTGCAGAAACATTTAAATTTAATAAGGTTGAAGCAAAAGTAATTCCGGAAAAAAGCTATGTGTTTAAAGGTAATGATTATAAGGCCCAAATTCTGGTTGCTGCTTTTGATACGGTTGAAAACCCGGATGTGCAATATAGAATGAATATTGACTCACTGACTGCGGCTATGATGGCAAATGCTATTGATGTGCCCGGCGAAAATGGAGTGGTAAATATCAATATTCCTACAAATGGACTCGGTGTTGGTGTGCAAAAATTTGCCGGTGTAATCCGAATTCGTGATCCAAAGGACAGGGAAAAATTCATCCCATATCATTTCCATACCGAATTTGACGTAGGAGAACCTACTGCTACTATTTCTGCAGACGCATTAAATGTATTCTATAAAGGGATTAATAATCCTATGAGTATTAGTGTACCCGGTGTAACACCTGGAAATATTTCCTATAATATTGTGAAAGGGTCGGCAACGATTACAAGAACAGCACCTGGAAAATTTAATGTAAAGCCAACCGGTAAGGTTGGTGAGCGTATTGAAATTGCGGCGGTTGCCAATATCGACGGGAAAAGCCAAACAATTGGCTCGAAAATTTTCCGAACTATGAAATTACCAAATCCGCAGGCAGCAGTGGCAGGCTATACACAAGGTGCGCTATCAAAAAATAAATTAATGTCATCACCAGATCCGTTTATTACTGCTGAACTCTATGATTTTTTAATTGAAGATGAGGCAATTAAATATCGAGTTATTTCTTATGAAATTAGCGTAGTTACTGGGGGTATGTCAAAGAGTGAAACTTTCCGAGGCAATAATCTTAATCGTGACCTTAAGGGGATTATTCAAGGACTTAACAATACGAACCTGACTTTTCAAAAAATTCGTGTTATAGGTCCTGATGGAGAAAATGAACTCCCCGGAGCTATTGTTATTAAAGTAATTTAGACTATGAAAAAGATCCTATTAAAAGGTTTTAAGGTAATAGTATTGAGCGGCATTATCATGTCAGCATCCTTATGGAGTTCTGCTGTTGCTCAAACTGATATTTTGAACAATATAACAACAGAATTGAATAATCAGGCTGAAAATGATCTAGGCGTGCATAATAACCCCTTCTACAATAATCCGGGGGGAGTTCCAAATGACAATATCGCTGTTAAAAATCATACACAAAATAAAACAAGCGAATTGATTCCGCCTTTAGTTCGGGAAAGCGATATAACATGGTCAAAAAGGGTATGGCGCGCCATTGATCTGAATCAAAGGCTAAACCTCCCTCTAAAAGAGCCCGTTCAGCCAATACGTGGAAGGATGAGCCTCTATGAAGTGCTGGTTCGTTCGATTATTACACCGGATCCTGAGCACCCAAACAAGCGTCTCGCTGCATTTGATTGGCCAACAGAAGCTCTAGATTTTACTTTTAAAACCCAAATAGAAACCACTGATCAATTACGTAAAATCCTTACGAAGAGATGGTCTTCAACTAATGCTGCAGGGGTTACGATACAAGATTCATCTTGGTATGTATCTTCTGATATTGTGCAATATAATATTATGGAAGAATGGTTTTTCGACAAAAAACGGTCACAACTCGATGTGCGAATTATTGCTCTAGCTCCACTGGCTGCTCCTCCGGGACCTAATGCACAACCAAACAGAAATGTCCCACCAACACCACTCTTTATCGTCTATTTCCCTCAAGCCCGTTGGTTCTTAAACAGATATGAAGTGTTTAATGCAAATAATAATTCTGAATATAGAACCTTTTATCAAATCTTCCTGATGCGCCGCTTTAGTAGTTATATCTATAAAGAAGAAAATGTATATGACCGTAGGATCAGCCAATATGCACTTGGCATTGATGCCCTTCTCGAAGCAGAACGCATTGAAAATGAAATTCAGGAATTTGAATTCGACCTCTGGGAAGAATAAGATTATTGCAGCACAATATTATTCGTTAATAAATAGCAAGCCATCCTGAAATTCAGGATGGCTTTTTTGTTAATTTTGTAAAACCAATGGATCAACTGGATACGGCAATAGAATATTTAAAAGGCGTTGGGCCTGTGCGCGGAGACCTTCTTAGAAAAGAAGTCGGCATTACTTGTTTTGCAGATTTATTGACCTATTTCCCTTTTCGATATGTAGACCGCACATCTTTTAATACCATTTCTCAAATTACTGCGGATATGCCTTTCGTGCAGCTGAAAGGCAAAATACTCAATATGGAAAGCCATGGAAAACACCGAACAACGAGATTAAGTGCAGTCCTGAATGATGGAACGGGAACTATAGCTCTGGTTTGGTTCCAAGGCATTCGATGGGTAAAAGACAAATTGGATCCCGACCAGCAGTATGTTGTCTTTGGTAAACCGAGTGTTTTCAACGGAAAAATCAATATTGCACACCCTGAAGTGGAGCTGCTGAGTACTTTCATGAATGAAATGCCCTCCGGTTTGCAGCCGGTATACAGCTCTACCGAAAAATTGAAGACCAGGGGTTTGGACAGCAGAGGAATCAGCAAACTAAGCCGCAGCCTTTTCATAAACATCCAAACACCTTTCCCCGAGAACATGCCTGTGGACTTGCTTAAAACACTGCGTTTGCCGGATCGGAATACAGCCCTGAGAAATGTGCACTTCCCTGCAAATCAGCAAATACTCAATAGCTCAAGGGCTCGTCTAAAATTTGAAGAACTCTTTTTTATTCAGTTGCGTTTGCTTCGAACAAAAGTGCTGAAATCAAAAAAAATACGGGGTTATGTCTTTAGGCATATTGGCGCATTCTTTAATGATTTCTATCAAAAAAACCTTCCCTTTGAGCTAACAAATGCTCAAAAAAAAGTAATTAAGGAAATAAGAAAAGATATGGGCAGCGGCGTTCAGATGAACAGGCTCCTGCAGGGCGATGTGGGAAGCGGCAAGACTTTGGTTGCGCTGATGTCAGCACTGATCGCTTTAGACAATGGGTTTCAAACAGCCATTATGGCGCCAACAGAAATCTTGGCAAATCAGCATTTTGAAACCCTGAAAGAGCTTACCGAAAATCTGAATATCAAAATCGAACTGCTTACCGGTTCAACAAAAAAATCCCGCCGAAAAGAAATCCACCAAGGACTTATGAGCAATGAGGTGCATATTATTACCGGCACACACGCCCTGATTGAAGAAAGTGTTCAGTTTCAAAATCTTGGACTAGTGGTTATTGATGAACAGCACCGCTTTGGCGTAGCTCAACGTGCGAGGATGTGGACAAAAAACAATCTGCCACCTCATATTCTGGTCATGACAGCGACCCCTATCCCACGAACCCTGTCGATGACATTATATGGCGATTTGGATGTTTCCGTAATTGATGAATTACCTCCGGGACGAAAAGCGATTGTAACAAGGCATTTTTTTGATTCAGGTCGTGGACGCGTCTTTGCATTTATCAAAGAGCAGATTTCAAAAGGACGACAGGTTTATGTGGTTTATCCTTTGATTGAAGAATCGCAAAAACTTGATTTAAAAGACCTTATGGATGGTTATGATAGCATTACCCGTTCATTCCCCCTACCCGACTACGCTGTGAGTATTGTGCATGGTAAAATGAAAGCTGCCGATAAAGAGTATGAAATGCAACGTTTTGTGAAAGGGGAGACACAAATTATGGTAAGCACAACGGTCATTGAGGTTGGGGTAAATGTACCCAATGCCAGCATTATGATCATTGAAAATGCCGAACGCTTCGGACTGTCACAGTTGCATCAGCTCAGAGGGCGGGTCGGACGCGGTGCTGAGCAGTCCTATTGTATCCTGATGACAGGGAATAAACTCACAAATGAAGGCAAAACACGCATTCAAACAATGGTAGAAACCAATGACGGCTTCAAAATTTCGGAAGCTGACCTGAAGTTACGCGGCCCAGGAGACATGATGGGCACGCGCCAAAGCGGGATATTGGAAATGAAAATTGCTGACCTTTTATATGACGAAGTTTTGCTTCGAAGGGCACGGGATGAAGCACGAGCAATTCTGGAAGATGACCCGGAACTATCGAAAAATGAACATATTGGATTAAAACAGCATCTCTTGAAAATTGAAAAAAAAGAAGGAAACTGGGGCTTAATTAGTTAAGAATAGATCCAAAAGGCTCCATCACAGCATTCATTTAAAAATTGTACTTTTGCCATTCTAAAAAATCAGGCTGAATCATGAAAATTTCTTATAACTGGCTGAAAAAATATATCGACCTTCCCTTAAGTGTTGATGAAATTTCTGTAATGCTTACAGACACAGGATTAGAGGTAGAATCTGTAGAAAAAGTGGAATCCGTAAAAGGTGGACTAGAGGGAATCCTTATCGGGGAAGTTACTTTTTGCACCCAACACCCAAATGCCGAAAAACTCAGCATCACAAAAGTGAATGTGGGAAGAGATGAAGAATTAAGCATTGTTTGTGGTGCGCCAAACGTTGCCCTAGGACAAAAAGTTCCTGTAGCAACCATTGGCACAAAGCTTTATAGCGGAGAAGATTCCTTCATTATTAAAAAATCAAAATTGCGTGGTGAGCTCTCGGAAGGAATGATCTGTGCTGAAGATGAACTGGGACTTGGCGATTCACATGATGGAATCATGGTGCTTGATCAAGATGCCGAAATTGGCATGAAAGCCAAGGATTATTTTAATATTCAGGACGATTATGTGTTTGAAATAGGCCTGACACCAAATCGTACGGATGGTATGTCGCATATTGGTGTTGCGCGTGATCTTCTTGCAGCCTATAAGCATTTAAAAAAATCAACTGCAGAAGATTTAAACATCCCTTCTGTTGCGGGATTTGCTGTTGACAATCAGAATCTTGATATTAATGTTGAGGTAAAGGATACCGATGCTTGCCCTCGTTATGCAGGAATCAGCATTTCTAATATTAAAGTTGGTGCTTCTCCGGAATGGATGCAGAACCTATTAAAAACAATTGGCGTACGACCAATCAACAGCATTGTGGATATAACCAATTTTGTACTTTGGGAAACTGGCCAACCTTTACATGCTTTTGATGCCGATGCTATTTCGGGAAAAACAGTAGTCGTTCAAAAATTAGCTGAAGGCACAAATTTCACAACGCTGGATGAAACGGAGCGCAAGCTTACACAGAATGATTTAATGATTTGCGACGGCCTAAACCCAATGTGTATTGGAGGCGTTTTTGGTGGGCTTGATAGCGGTGTCAGCGAGAAAACACAAAATATTTTTCTGGAAAGCGCATATTTTGATGCAGCCACGATTAGAAAAACTGCACGCCACCACAATTTGCAAACAGATGCTTCATTCCGCTTTGAACGTGGCATTGATCCAAATAATGTTCTCTATGCCCTGAAACGTGCGGCAATGCTTATCAAAGAAATTGCAGGAGGAGAAATTTCTTCAGAAATAAAGGATGTGCACACAAAACAATTTGATAAAGCACAAGTGCTCTTCAATATCAAAAGTTTTAATTCATTGGTTGGTAAAGAAATTCCTAAAGACGAAATTCTGAACATCCTTCAGTCCCTTGATTTTGAGATTCTTGAAAACGCAAACGAGGAAAGCTACTTATTGGCTGTACCGACTTATCGTGTCGATGTGACACGTCCTGCTGATGTTACTGAAGAAATTCTTCGCATTTATGGGTATAACAATATCGAAATTGGCCATCAGGTAAATAGCGCTATAACCCTAGCACAAAAGCCGGATAATGAAAAATTAAAATTGAATTTAAGTGTCAGTTTATCAGCACTTTCTTTCTATGAAATCATGAATAATTCATTAACAAAGGCTGCATTTTTCACAGAAAACAAATTGATTGAAGATGCGTTTTGCGTTAAAATATTCAACCCGCTCAGTACGGATCTTGATATACTCCGTCCAAACCTTATTGCCGGCGGTCTTGATACCATGCGCTACAACATCAACAGAAAAGCCACAAACCTGAAACTCTATGAATTTGGGAAAACATATACGATAAATCCTGAAAAGTTGGATGGAGTAAACCCATTAAAAAAGTATAATGAGGAACAACATCTTGCTTTATTTTTAAGTGGCAATAAAACAGATGAATCGTGGAACAGTAAAGCAATAGCTTATAATTTCTTTGACCTGAAAGAGACAGTACATAAATTGCTTTATAAGCTCAATATAGATTTCAAAAAATTGAATATCAACAAACTAGAACAGCCGCTTTTTAATGAAGGGTTCCAATATTCAGTAAATAATAAGGCTATTGTTGTTTTTGGTTCCATTCATCCAATGGTCCTAAAAAGCGCTGATATTGCACAAAGTGTTTATTATGCTGATTTTCAATGGGACAATATTCTTAAATTGCAAAAAATTGAGGATATGGCCTTTGAAACTATTTCAAAGCATCCCGAAGTACGTCGTGATTTATCGATGCTGATTCCTGCTCATGTCAGTTATGAAGATATTCAAAAGCTTGCCTTTAAAACAGAGCGCAATATCCTGAAAGAAGTCGGTCTTTTTGATATTTATGAAGATAATAAAATCGGGAAAGACAAAAAATCATACGCCATCAAATTCATATTATTGGATAAAAATAAGACCTTGACCGACAAGTTAATTGACAAAACAATGAAACGTTTTATTACAGCTTTTAGCAGGGAATTAGGCGCAGAATTGAGGTAGTAATTAATTATCGGAAGAAATAAAAAAGCGTTCCAATTATGGAGCGCTTTTTTTTGTAAAATACTTTTCTTCGATATATTTGGCTTTTCTAAATAAATTTCCGAATTTTAAAGATTGAAATTCAACCTTTAATAAAAAGTATTATGATCGAAAAGCAATACTCAATTACACCAAGCGGAACAAAGTATCTGATTCCGGACACTTCAGAATATCCACAAGAAATCCAGCGCATCGACGGCCTCGTTAAAGAAGCACGTGACAAAGGACAGGAAATTGTTGTTGTTATGGGTGTTGGTTTTGTTGGCGCAGTAATGGCGGCCATCATTGCCGATTCTGTGAATAAAGAAGGAATTCCATCGAAATTTGTTATTGGCTACCAAAGGCCTAGCAAACGCAGTTATTGGAAAATTCCGGTTCTAAACAGCGGGGTAAGCCCGGTAAAAGCTGAAGACCTCGAAGTAGATGTTCTGATTGGTCGTTGTGTGTCCGAAAAGAAAACACTCACTGCTACTTTCAATAGCGATTGCCTAAAATATGCTGATATTGTTGTCGTTGATGTACAATGCGATTTCACAAAAAAAGAATTGGGAAATATGGCCAGCGGCGAAGCAGATATGGCTGCTTTAGAAGCCAGTATGATTACAATAGGTCAAAAAATTCCGGCAAATGCTTTGGTCCTTATTGAAACAACCGTCGCTCCGGGCACAACAGAATTTGTTGCGTGGCCTATACTTAAGAAAGAATTCAGAAAGAGAGGCATTAATGAAACGCCCCTCTTATCGCATAGTTTTGAGCGTGTTATGCCCGGAAAAGAATATGTAAGTAGTATTCGCGACTTCTGGCGGGTTTGTTCAGGCTGCGAAGAAGTAGCCCGTGCCCGTGTAGAAAAATTCCTCCATGAAGTGCTCAATACCGAAAAATTTCCACTTACGGTAATGGATCGCCCCATAGAATCGGAAACAACAAAAATTGTTGAAAATTCTTATCGTGCAACAATTCTTGCTTACCTAAACGAATGGAGTCTGTTTGCCGAACGCAATGGAGTCGACATCATTAAGGTGATCAATGCGATTAAGATGAGGCCAACTCATAGCAATATGATTTTTCCCGGACCCGGAATCGGCGGTTATTGTTTGCCAAAAGATGGCGGGCTCGGTTATTGGGCATATAAGCACATTATGGGTTTTGAGGATGGGGACAAATTATTTAAAATTACTCCTACTGCAATTGATATTAATGACACGCGCTCACTTCATGTTGCAGAGCTTACCCGTGATGCACTAAGGAATATGGGCAAATACATTGCCGGTTCGGATGTTCTGGTTTGCGGGGCTAGTTATCGTCAGGATGTCGGCGACACTAGATACAGTGGAAGCGAAATGCTGGTGCGCAAACTCGCTGAAATGGGAGCTTTCATTTCTGTGCACGACCCCTATGTTGATAATTGGTGGGAATTTGAAGAGCAGGATGCTGATGACCATTCATGGAAACGATTTTTCCGCAATCAGGAGCACCTAAAAGACACAATAGTCCTGAAAGATTTACCCAAATCCTTAAAAGGAATCGAAGCACTGATATTAGCAGTTCCACATACAGAATACCTGAACTTACAACCAAAAGACATTGTAGCATGGGCGGGAAATCCATTGGCAATTATTGATTGTTTTGGCATATTAAGCGATGATATTATTGCAGAATATTTCAAGTTGGGCTGCGAAGTAAAAGCACTCGGGCGCGGACATATTCAACGAATTAAAAGAAAAGCACTCAATATTTAGGATCGGGTCAACATAGAGCCAATAAATTTAATAAAATACTAATAACCAAGATTTTATTAAATTTATTGGCTTTTATTTATCTGCCAAAATGACACCTTTTAACAAATTTTAATGTGCCACATATGCAAATTTCAACTAATTTTGCATCAAATACATTAACGTATGGAAATACAGGCAATTAAACAAAGGTTCGGCATTATTGGCAACTCCCCTGCATTAAACAGAGCAATAGATATTGCACGACAAGTAGCACCAACAGATATTACGGTCTTAATAAGCGGCGAAAGCGGCGTTGGAAAAGAAGTTTTTCCAAAAATAATTCATCAGCTCAGCGCACGGAAACATGGTGCATTTATTGCTGTAAACTGTGGCGCAATACCAGAAGGAACAATTGATTCTGAATTATTTGGACACGAAAAAGGTTCTTTTACCGGAGCCCATGAAGCACGAAAAGGATATTTTGAAGTAGTAAATGGCGGAACCATTTTTCTTGATGAAGTAGCGGAACTTCCCCTGTCTACTCAAGTGCGGCTTTTACGAATCCTCGAAAACGGGGAATTTATGAAGGTCGGCTCATCAAAAGTGATCAAAACAAATGTACGCGTAGTTGCTGCTACAAATGTGAACGTTCCGGAAGCCATACAGCAAGGGAAATTCCGTGAAGATCTTTATTACCGTCTAAATACAGTGCCAATTTATATTCCTCCACTTCGCGAACGAAAAGAAGATATCTATCTATTATTCAGGAAATTTGCTACAGATTTTGGCGACACATACAGAATGCCCGCCATTCAATTGGATTCTGAAGCACAGCACATCCTAAGCAGATATCGCTGGAATGGCAATATCAGGCAATTGAAAAATATTACAGAACAAATTTCCATTATTGAACAAAACAGAACTGTAGATGCAGCAACATTGCGTAAATATCTACCCGAGAGCCTAAAGAGTGACCTGCCGGTGCTCTATAAAAAAGAATCCGAGAATAAAGGCATTAACGAACGCGATTTGCTCTATAAAGTCCTTTTTGATATGAAACAGGACATCACTGATCTTAAAAAATTAGTGTCTGACATCATTAGCCATGAAGGCATAACACCTGAAATTCAAAAAAATAACGCACAAATTATTGAGCAAATCTCTCAGGACATTATCAAAGAAACTTCAAATACTGATACTCCTCAGGTTTCTATTACAAAATATGAAGAAAGCCTTATTCCTGACGAACATTCTTATGATGAACCGGAGGTTATAGAGGAATCCCTTTCGCTGCAGAAAAAAGAGAAAGATATGATTCTGAGGGCACTAGACAAACACAATGGCAAACGAAAACACGCTGCAAAAGACCTGGGAATTAGTGAAAGAACTTTATATAGAAAAATCAAAGAATATAATATTTAATCAGGATTCCAATAAAATGAAAAAGGACATTGCTTACAATGTCCTTTTTCATTTTATTTCGGTCTGCGTTTTTGCAGATATAGTTGTTCACCGGGCACAGCTTGCGAGCCTTCAGGCATTCTATTTTTTCGGTATAGTTGCTTTAGGCGAATGCCATATTTCTGGCTAATGGCGTGCATACTTTCATTTTTTGCCACTTTATGGTATTTTGAAGAGCCCTTGCGCTTCTTACGTTCAAGATAAACCATTTGTCCCTCAACAAGTTGATCATCCTTATCGAGATCATTATTTTTATATACCTGATATGCATAAATATTAAAATCGACAGCAATTTTTAAAAAATTATCGTCCTTTTTAGCATAAATAAATTTCACGCCATTATTTTCAAAAACTTTACGACCATTTGCTGCATTCTCCACGAACTTATATTTTTTTCGATCCTGAGGAACAAAAGCCTTTTCATCTTCACTATCATTAGTTACATAGATCGGCTTTTCATTTGGTTTCATAGAATCGAAGCGACAAAGTTGGTGATCTTCAATGATTTTAATAAGTAATTGCGGATATCTCGGGTTGGTAGCGTATCCGGCTTTTTTCAGGCCTTTGGCCCAGGCTTTATAATCGTCTTTTTTAAAATCAAAAAGAAATTGATAGCGAAGTCTGTTTTTTAGAAATAAACTATGATCACGAAAAGATTGCGCTGCATCATCGTAGACCCTAAAACACTCATTTTCAGCATCATCATCCATATGATACTTTTTACCTTTCCAGCCGGTATGACATTTAATGCCAAAATGATTATTCGCTTCACGTGTTAGCGCGCTATTGCCATGACCCGATTCGAGTATTCCTTGCGCCAGGGTAATTGATGCAGGAATACCATATAAAGCCATCTCATTGATTGCAATATCTTTATATATTTGAATGTATTCATCCCTGCTAATCTTCTCGGACGACTGAGCAGCAGAAGCATATGAAACGGTAAGCAAAGTAAAGCTGATGAAAATATAAATAAGGTCACGAAATTTTCCCATAATAACAATTCAAAATTTGCGATCAAAGTTCCCATTTTCAAGCAACTGATTACTGCAATAAACGAAAAGTTTTAAACAATATTCTGTTAGTTGACGACTTCCGTCGAATACTTAAAGCCTTAATAGATAAACAACTTGAGACTAAAGAATGTATCTTTGTCCAATAAAATAAAACGAAAAATGGATCAGGTTTTACACTATTTCAATCAGCTTACAGAAACACAAATTCGACTTTTAAAAGAGCTAAAACCATTGTATGAGGAATGGAATGCTCAAATTAATGTGATTTCGAGAAAAGACATGGACCACTTTTATGAGCATCATGTGCTTCATTCCTTCGCAATTGCAAAATTTATTCAATTCGATCATGGTGATAGAATCCTTGATGTAGGAACCGGAGGGGGATTTCCCGGCATTCCATTAGCTATATTATTTCCCGACGCACATTTTCACCTGATCGACTCCATTGGAAAAAAGATAAAGGTTGTACGGGAAATTGTTGAAGCCCTGGAACTCAAAAATGTGAGCTTTGAGCAGCAACGAGCTGAAAAACACATGAAAAAATACCATTATATCGTGAGTCGTGCGGTCACAGATTTTCGCCAATTTGCAGGCTGGACTCGCAATAATTTTTCGATGACGGGCGAGGGCGCTTTGCCTGCAGGCTGGATTGCCCTTAAAGGTGGTGACCTTGCAGAGGAATTTGCCGGAATTCGTCATGCCCATATTGAAAAGCTAAACACCTATTTTAAAGAAGAATTCTTCCAAACGAAGAAACTTGTTTATGTACCCCATTACGCCCTGAAGAAAAAATAAGCCATAGCTTGTTCTCACGCTTTCGGGAAATCAAAAAAAAGCATTCAAAAGATTTTTGTACTTTAGCCAAATTACATTTTAAATAAAAAATTATGAGCAAAGAAATAGCTAATCTCGAACCAAAAGCCATTTGGCAAAATTTTTACGAGTTGACGCAAATCCCCAGGCCTTCAAAAAAAGAAGAAAAAATCAGAGCTTTTCTGAAAAAATTCGGTGAAGACTTAGGACTGGAAACTATTCAGGATGAAATTGGAAACATTATCATTCGAAAACCGGCCACAGCAGGCATGGAAGACCGCAAAGGTGTTGTATTGCAAGGCCATATGGATATGGTGCCTCAGGCAAATAGCGACAAAGTCCATGATTTTGAAAAGGATCCTATTGAAGCATTTGTTGATGGCGATTGGGTAACAGCCAATGGCACAACACTTGGCGCTGACAACGGAATGGGCGTAGCAGCAGCTATGGCTGTCCTGCAATCAAAAGACATTCCTCACGGCCCTATCGAAGCATTAATAACAACCGATGAAGAAACCGGCATGACTGGCGCCTTCGGGTTAAAACCGGATGAACTGAAAGGTGATATATTAATGAACTTGGACTCAGAAGATGAAGGTGAATTATATGTTGGTTGTGCAGGCGGCGTAGACGGAAATGTAAGCTTTGATGTCGTTTCAGAAAAAGCACCTACAGGAATGAAGTCCTTTAAGATTTCTGTATCAGGTCTAAAAGGAGGTCACTCTGGTATGGATATCCCATTGGGAAGAGGAAATGCCAATAAAATCCTATTCCGTTTTGTTTTAGACGCACAAAAAGAGCTTGGTTTAAAAATGGCAGATGTTGTAGGTGGAAGCCTTCGCAATGCAATCCCAAGGGAAGCTCATGCAATTGTTCTCGTTCCTGAAGCAAAAGTCACTCAATTCACTGAAGCACTTCAAGCATTTGAAGCGATTGCAAAAAAAGAAATTGTTAGCGTTGATCCTGACTTAAAAATAATAGCCGAAGCAGTTGATGCACAGGAGACTGTTTTTACTGATGAATTCCTAAATAGACTTACTAAAGCTGTTTACGGATGCCCGAATGGTGTGATTCGTATGAGCAACGATATGGAAGGCCTTGTTGAAACATCTTCAAATCTGGCCGTTGTCAAAAAAGAAGGCGATAAAGTAGTGGTTCAATGCCTTTTGAGAAGTTCTGTCGATTCTGCAAAAATAGACCTGCAGAACCAAATTGCTTCTGTTTTTGAGTTGGCAGGTGCCGATATTGTTTTTGAAGGCGATTATCCAGGATGGAAGCCAAATATGGCATCACCTGTTCTCAAAGAAATGCAGGACATCTATCAGAAGATGTACGGAAAAATTCCCGAAATAAAGGCGATTCATGCAGGTCTAGAATGTGGTCTGCTTGGCGGCGTTTATCCAAATTGGGATATGATTTCATTTGGCCCAACAATTCGCTACCCACATTCACCCGATGAAAAAGTGAATATCGCGACAGTTCAAAAATTCTGGGACTTCCTCTTAGAAACATTAAAGCATATTCCTAAGAAGTAATAATTATTTATTAACCAGCAGTTTATGATCAAACAAAACTGCTGGTTAATTTTATAATAAAATTTTTCATCAGCTCCACTTGGAATTAATAAAAAAGGTTTTATCTTTGCAGTCCTTTAAAAATCGGATATAAAATGAAAAGAACGTTTCAACCATCACGAAGGAAAAGAGTTAACAAACACGGTTTTAGAGCTAGAATGGCTTCCAAAAACGGTAGAAAAGTTCTCGCACGCAGAAGAGCAAGAGGCAGGAAAAAACTTACCGTTTCAGACGAAAGACTGGACAAGAGGTAGATCATTCCTGTTCACTATAAAAGACTTTGCAAGAAAAGAAGATGGCATTAATACATGTTGTCTTCTTTTTTTGCGTGTTAGCCGGTATATCCGGCTTTTTGTGTTTGGATAGTTAACTCAAATACAATAATTTCGCCGAACGCTTTACGTTTATGAATACAGAGCATGAAAGTTTTACTGATTATAATATTAATTATCCTGATTGTGCCTTATCTTTTGAGGCTATTGTTTCCATTTTTGATGAAATGGCTACTGCGCAAAATCCAAAATCCGGCGCAAAGGCAAAACAATAATTCTGCCCGGGAAAAAGAAGGGGATATCCATATCAAGGCACCTCCAACATCTAAGTCCGATAAGAAAGACGGATTAGGTGAATATGTTGATTTTGAAGAAATTAATGATTAGTACATTAAATAATATCAAAGATGAACCAGCCCTTTTTTAAAAAAATCCTACCACATATTATTGCACTGATTAGTTTTATTCTTATTGCAATGCTGTATTTTTCACCATTGATTGAAGGGAAAAAACTAGATCAGCATGACGTAAAGACCTTTATCGGGCAATCAAAAGAAATAATGGATTTCAGAGAAGCCACTGGCGAAGAAGCCCTTTGGACCAATAGTATGTTTGGCGGAATGCCTGCATATCAAATCTCTGTAAAACAAAATGGAAATTTAATTAAAAAGGCTGAATATTTCTTTAAGGCAATCGTTCCACACCCTGCGAGCATGATTATCATCTCCATGATCGGCTTCTACTTTTTATTGATTACCTTAGGCACAAACGCATGGCTCAGTTTAGCCGGAGCGCTGGCCTATGCCCTTTCCTCATATATGTTTATCATATTGGGAGCCGGTCATAATACAAAAGCCCTTGCCATGTCGTATATGCCTTTTGTTTTATCTGGAATCATACTTACGTTTCGAAAACGCTATCTACTTGGGGGCGTGCTTACGGCCATCTTTACAGCCTTGGAATTATCGGCAAACCATCTTCAGATTACATATTATTTTATCATTATTGCACTTGCTTACGGCATTTCACAATTCATTTTTGAGTATAAACAAAAACAACTGGACGGATTTTTTAAAGCTGTAGCAGTATTATTGATTGCTGTTATTCTCGGTGTTCTGCCAAACATTACCAATCTTTGGACAAGCATGGAGTATGTAAAAGACTCAACACGCGGTAAATCAGAGCTTTCCTTAAATGAATACAATCAAACAACAGGGCTTGACAAAGACTATGCGACAGGTTGGAGCTATGGGATAGGAGAAACTTGGTCAGTACTCATACCAAATGTGAAAGGTGGCGTAAGCGAACCCATGGCCAATAATCCGGAAGCGCTCAAAGATTTGGACCCAAGTATGAGCAATACTATTGGAAGAAGTTTCACTCAGTACTGGGGAGATCAACCCTTTGTTTCCGGTCCGGTATATTTTGGGGCAATTATTATTTTCCTCTTCATTTTGGCCCTCTTTGTTACGAAAGGCCCTCTTAAGTGGGCTTTGATTACGGCAACAATCTTATCAATATTATTGGCTTGGGGCAAAAATTTCATGCCACTTACGAGCTTTTTCCTTGATTATGTTCCCGGCTATAATAAATTCAGGGCCGTTTCTATGACGCTGGTAATTGCAGGTTTCACTGTTCCCCTGCTTGCTTTTATGGGTATACGCGATATTATAAAAAAACCTTCCCTGCTTACAACCAAAATTCTGCTTATTGCTTTTGTCCTGACCGGAGGTGTCTCATTCATCTTTTATCTTGTCCCACAAGTTTTCTTTAATTTTTTCAGTCAAAACGAGTTATCGCAGTTTGCACAAATGCAAATGAATGCCCAAATCGAACAGGTACTTCAAACACTTGAAGAGGTAAGGATTGGCATTTTCAAGGCAGATGCAATCAGAAGCTTTTTCTTTATTCTTTTAGCTGCCGTCTTGGTTTATTTATGGCAGATCAAAAAAATAAAAACACAATTATTCGGCATTTTATTGGCTTTTTTAATCCTAATTGATATGGGCATCATTGATAAACGCTATATCAATAATGATGATTTTACAAGCAAGCGAAAGGCAGAAAATCCTTATACAGCCGGTAAAGCGGACAATGAAATCTTATTGGATAAGGACGAATTTCGCGTATTGACATTAAACAACCCGTTTAACGACGCCAGTGTGTCCTATTTCCATAATTCAATCGGTGGCTATCATGCCGCCAAAATGAAGAAATATCAAGAACTTATCGAATTTTATCTTCAAAACGAAATAAAGACATTTATTGATGTTCTTCAAAAGCAAGCAAACATCACAAGTATTAATAATGCACTTAAATCAATGGGCGCACTCAATATGCTCAATACCCGCTATATCATTTATAATAAAGATGCATCACCTATTAAGAACCCCTATGCTCTTGGAAATGCATGGATTGTGAATGAATACGAAATCGTTGCAGACGCAAATGAAGAAATGGCGGCATTAAAAAACCTGCCTGTTCAAACAAAACTAGTGTGTGTCGAAAAATTCTCTGATGACCTGAAAAGAATCCCTCAGCAGCAAACTGTTAACGGCAATATTGAGCTAATAGAATACCAACCTAACCATTTGACTTATAAAGCAAACACAGACAAAGCCGCTGCAGTCGTATTTTCTGAAATTTTTTACAACAAAGGCTGGAAAGCATATATTGACGGCAAAGAGAGCTCATATTGGCGTGCGAATTATCTCTTAAGAGCCATGGTTATACCTGAAGGGGAGCATACAATTGAATTTGTTTTTGAACCCAACTCCTATTATGTCGGAAAAAACTTAGCCATTGGAGGATCCATTTTCCTAATTTTAGCATTGATTCTTGCCTTGTATTATGAATGGAAGAAGACGAAAAAAAAAGATAAAATCCAGATTGCTAATGAATCGAATGAGTCAATCCACTAATTTTTTCTCATAAATTGTTGCAAGCTTCTTTTTCTCATTCTGAAGCCGGAGATGCAACAAACAGATTCCTTTTTAGGGATTAACATAATATTCGAAATATTGAACCTTCTTTATGCAACATATTATTGGCCCCCCAGTGGCGGCCCGGGCGTTCAGAGAAGTCTGAAATTTGCAAAATACCTACCTGATTTTGGCATAAAACCCATAATTATTACTGTTGATGATCAACAAGCAGCTTATCAGCTCAGGGATGAATCTTTGTTAACAGAGATCCCGGGAAACCTCAGTATATATAAAACCGATACTTTCGAGCCTTTTGGACTTTATGCGAAGCTAAGCAGAACAAAGGAGCTCCCGAAACCTGGTTTTGCCGGCGAAAAAAAAAGCAGCATTTCGGCAAATTTAGGAAGATTTATCCGCGGAAATTTCTTTGTCCCTGACGCACGAAGAGGATGGAATAAATATTTGATAAACGAAAGTTTAAAGCTTATTTCTTCGCAAAATATTGATGCTCTACTTACCAGCTCCCCGCCACATTCAACACAATTAGCTGGGCTGAAAATCAAGAAAAAAACGGGCATTAAATGGATTGCAGACCTACGGGACCCTTGGACTGACATCTATTTCTATCAGGATTTATACCATTTGCCTTTTATTAAAGCTTTAGACCAATATTACGAAAAAAAAGCACTTATCCATGCAGATCTGATTCTTGTCGTAAGCGAGGATATTAAAAAACTCTTTAGCCAAAAATCACCGGAAATTGACCCCGGAAAAATTATTGTTATTCCAAATGGATATGATACCACTGATTTTCATGCGCAAAAAATAAAGCAAAAAAACAACAGGCTTAAGCTCCTGTATACAGGCACGATGTCTGGTGATTATAATATCAATGCCTTAGCAGATATTCTTAGTAAACAGAAAAAATTGCTCAAAGCAAACTTTCATATAATTGGCAGTATTGCTCCAGCTATCCAAGAAAATATGAGAAAAAAACTCGGGAATTCATTTGTTTTAGAATCTCATATTCAACATGATAAAGCTATATTAGAAATGCAGGAAGCAAACATTCTGCTTCTTGTTATTCCTCAGACAAAAAACAATAAAGGAATACTTACCGGCAAAATATTCGAATACCTTGCCGCAGGGAATCCAATTCTGGGTATTGGTCCACCTGAGGGTGATGCAGCAAAAATACTGGAATACTGCAATGCAGGAAAAATGTTTGATTATGATGATGCAGAAGGCATCAAAGGATTTTTAGAAGAAATTTGTCATGAAAATTTTCAATTCAAACCCCGTTTAGATAGGGTTGCTGAGTTTTCTAGGAAAATGCTCACAGAAAAACTCGCTAAAGAATTAAAAAAGCTTATTCATCCATAAATTCTACTTCACCACGCATTATATTGGGGATAAAATCCTGAATCTTATAAGGCTCATTAAACACTTTATACAACTCATTGATAATCGGGAAATCTGATATTAAATTAGATTTTAAATGGATTTCTTCACAAAAAATATTGACGGCAATTTTCCCCTCCAATACTACATCTTCTGAAATAGTTTCTGAGAAAAACCCTTTCCCGATAATCAAACCCAAAGTGCGGTTCCTGCTTAAGTCATTTAATGATGTGAGTATAAAGTCGCCAAATCCACAATATCGAAACATGGTTTTTTTCTTGCCGCCAAAGGCAATAAGAACAGAACGCATTTCATTAAATGCCTTTGTTAAAACCAATGAACGCAAATTTGGTGAATTAAAATGAGCATCAACGATTCCTATGGCAATGGCATAAATATTTTTTAAAATACTCAAAAGCTCGACACCGATAATATCATGTGAAAAGTCAAGCGTTACATTACTCTCATGGAACAACTTTTTAATCACTTTTTTATCTGCATCTTGCCGATAACCCAGTGTTAGCCCGGTTGGGAGGTTATTGATGATTTCGCGGGCAAAGCTAGGCCCTTTGAGCGTGCACACCGGATTTGGGAAACGCTTTTGAAGACTACCGGCAATTGTCTCCCTATCTTTCGAGAAACCTTTTGCTAGATTTACGATAATCGCTGTATCAGGAATCATTTCCCGATGTTTTTCCAGATAATCGACTACAGCAACAGAAGGAATTGCGATAAAAATAACTTTGGCATTTTTAAAGGAAGAAATATCGTTCGAAGCAAAAATATTAGGCTTTAGACGAACTCCGGGAAAGTATTTACGGTTAAAATGCGATGAGTTAATATCGTGTACCACCTCGATCTCCTCACTTACCAAAACAATTTCTCTTCTGCCGCCATTTGCCAGGCTCATAGCCAAAGCTGTTGCAATAGATCCTCCTCCTGCAAAATGTATCTGTTCTAAACCCATTTGTTTTATCTGTTGAAACGGCAAATTTAAGGCTATTCTGTGAGCTTGACCATGCAAAATCGCTAAATTATTAAATGGTAGCATTCTGAATTCAAAACAAACTCAAATTTAAATCAAAATGCAAATTTATTAGCCATATGAATAAATTATTGTTAATTTTGATAAAAAATATTTAACCCCCAAAATCCCAACACATTATGAGTTTAAAAAGTATTTTCATTTGCCTTTTTACCACTTTACTCTTCAACGCTCCTCTATTAAAAGGGCAGTCTGAACAAGAATCAAGAAATACTGATTCTCCTCAATTCATGTATATTTTAACAAACTCCGGCATGTCTGCCATTTATATCTCAGATGGTGAGAAAGCAATGCCGGGCGTAAAAGGCAGTCATTATGTAGTGGAGGCTTTCCAACCGGGAACATTGGTTTTTGATGATACAATCAGCATTAATTCAGGCTCCTATCGTTTGAATACAATATCAAACCAAATGGAAATCGCTCGCGATGATGACACCAGTGCAATTTCCCGTCCTGATAGGGTTAATTATATTGATTTTGGCGGCCAGCGGTATATCTTTTATGTGATTAATGATAATGGCACTCCCAGAAAAGTATGGCTTGAAGAGCTTATCAATGATAAATCAAAACTCTATCGTTTCTATTATTACTATATAGAAAAAGAATTTCACCGAAAAGCAATGGATGTTGGCACAGGGGAAAAAAGGATAGTACAGGCAAGCAAATTTTTCTTTCAAACAGCGGATAATCAACCAATGGAGATGCCTAAATACAGGAAAAAAGCCAGTGTATTATTCTCCGGACATGAGAAAGAAATATTGGATTTCATGAAGAAAAACAATCTAAAGCCCAATAATAAGGAAGATTTAATACTTATCGTTCAACATTATAACAGCTTATTGGACTAACGCAGCAATTTATTCAGTACAGCCGGAATCAATTCCAAATCCAATATATAATCGGGTCGAAAAAGCTTTTGTGCGGATCTTGGCATGGTGTCAACATCAGCCGTTTCAGGATTTTCAATGATACATTTTCCACCAAACTGATGGATTAGCTTGAGCCCTTTTGCCCCATCATGGTTTGCACCGGTGAGCAAAAGCCCAATAACCTGGCTACCAAAACTCAGTGCAGCAGATTCAAAAAGAACATCAATGCTTGGTCGTGCAAAATTCACTTTTTGCTCAGTAGATAGGCTGATTGTCATATTGCTCTCTATCAGAACATGATAATTAGGAGGGGCAATATAAACATGGCCCGGCAAAAGCAATTCTTTTTCTGAAGCTTCCAAAACTGTTAGGGGGCTTTGTCGGTCGAGGAAAGTAACAAGATAATTTTCAGAGTCTGCGGATATATGTTGCGCAATAACAATAGGGAGTGGGAAATCGGGTTGCAATTGACTTAATATAATTTCATTTGCCTTCATTCCTCCTGCGGATGAACCAATTACAATAATTCGATATGGCAAGTCCTGATCAGGCATTATAATTTTTCATATAAATTTTTTCAGTCTTATTGATGACTGTATATTTCTCAAAAGGCTCAGAGAACTGAAGCGTTTCTTTTGATCCCAGGCACAAAATCCCTCCCGGTATTAAACTGTCCGTCAACAGATTAAGTACTCTGTTTTGCAATTCTTTATTAAAATAGATTAAAACATTGCGGCAAATTACCATATTCACCTCAGCAAACACAGAATCAGTAACAAGGTTGTGGTCAGCGAAAACCATATTCTTCTTCAGTGAGCTATTCATAATCACAGAATTATACTTTGCTGTATAATAATCAGAAAAAGATTCTTTTCCCCCTGAGAGTTGATAATTACGAGTAAACTCCTGAATATGACCGACATCATATATACCATCGCGGGAATTTCGCAGCACACGTTGGTTAAAATCGGTTCCATAAATCTGTGTACGATCCAGCAAACCCTCTTCTTTTAAAAGAATTGCCATACTATAGACTTCCTCTCCCGTGCTGCAGCCTGCATGCCAAATTTTTATAAATGGATATGTCTTTAAAAGCGAAACCACTTCATTTCTAACCGCTTTATAAAAATCAGGATCACGGAACATTTGCGTTACATTAATGGATAAATCCTGCAGTACCAGATCAATAAATGGTTTTTCATGCAAGACTTTATGCTGCAATTCCGAAACACTTTTCAATCCTGATGAAGAAATCCGATGCACGATACGCCTTTTTATATGCGCTTTTGAATACTGTCGGAAATCATAGCCATACTTTTGATAGATTGCCTCCAATAAAAGGTTCACTTCAATATCTAAAGTATCTCGATAGTCGTCGCTTAGTTCATTATTCATACCAACTTATCTTATCAAAATATACGAATCAATTCCGATTTCTTAAACGGTTTACTTATATAATCATCCATCCCGGCTTCAATACACCTGTCCCTATCCGATTTCATTGCATTTGCTGTCATAGCAACTATTTTTACAGGGGACGCTTTTTTATCTTTTTGATGCTGTCTTATAATTCTTGTTGCTTCAAAGCCATCCATAACAGGCATTTGAATATCCATAAAAATAAGGTCGTAGGCGTTTTTAAGATGCATCTCTACCGCCTCTTTTCCATTTTCGGCCAAAGCACAATCCAAGCCTAAACTCTTCAGCAAATGAATTGCCACTTTCTGATTAATTTTATTATCCTCAGCAAGTAAAACCTTTGGCTGCCAGCTTTTTATTTGGTCTAGATAACCTTCTTCCCGATTTTGTTCCTGCTCAATGGGCCTTTCTCCTACTTCTAATGCAATACGAAACCAAAATTCCGAGCCTTTATCCAATTCGCTCTCTAGGCCAATCTCTCCATTCATCAATTTAACAAGGTTTTTTGAAATAGCCAATCCTAATCCGCTTCCTCCAAATTTTCGGGTTGTGGAAGCATCTGCCTGGCTAAAAACCTTAAATAATTTGCCCTTATTTTCTTTAGAAATCCCGATACCGGTATCCTGAACACTAAAATAAAGAGAAGCAACATTCTCCTCTATCTTCTCAAGGCTTAAGCTTACTTTTACGCTGCCTTTGGATGTAAACTTAATTGCATTACTGGCAAGGTTAAGCAATATTTGTTTAATCCTGAAAGGGTCACCTTTAAGAAAATGCGGGACATCCTCATTTGTGTGCACACTAAATTCGAGTGCTTTTTCATCAGCTTTTAAGCGAAGGATATGAGCAGTATCCTGAATGCAATTTCTAATATCAAAGTCTAATTTTTCAAGCACAACCTGACCTGATTCGATCTTGGAGAAATCAAGGATATCGTTAATAATACACAGAAGGCTATCGCTGCTCAGGTGTATCGTTTTTACAATATCTTCCTGTTCTTGAGACAGAATTGTTGATTCCAAAACGCTAAGCATTCCTACGATTCCATTTAAAGGGGTACGAATTTCATGCGACATATTTGCCAGAAAGGCTGATTTGGATTCGGTAGCAGATTCTGCCCTATTTTTTTCATAGAGCAATCTTTCGTTGGTCTCTTTAAGTTCAACAGTACGTTGTTCCACCATTTCTTCAAGGTGCCTACGATAATTATAGAGCTCCAAAAAAACCTTAACTTTACCATGAAGCACTTCAGGGACAATGGGCTTAACAATAAAATCAACAGCACCGGATTCTATCCCTTTTTTTACATGAAACTCTTCTTTATAAATAGCTGAAACATATATAATTGGAAGATTTTGTGTTCGTTTCAGTTTTCGAATATACTGAACAGTTTCATAGCCGTCCATTTCGGGCATTTGAATATCGATAATTGCAAGGGCATAATCGTTCTCCAACACTAATGAAAGGGCATCGTTTCCGGAAGTAGCCCGATCGAAGCCCACATCAAGCTCAGAAAGGATAGCCTCCAAAGTCAGAAGGTTCTCTATTTTATCGTCAACGATTAATATTTTTGCTTTGGCAGCCATTCTTTGCGCATTAATTATTTATACAACCAAACTCTAAGAAGTGAAACCAATTTATCGCTGTCAACAGGTTTCGACAAATAATCGTTTGCCCCAGCAGCAATACATTTATTTCGATCATCCTTCATGGCTTTAGCCGTTAGGGCAATTATGGGGATTTTCTTAAAAGCATCCATTTTCCTGATTCGCTGCATCGCCTCATAACCGTCCATTTCAGGCATCATAATATCCATCAGCACTAGATCAATTTCCGGCTGGGCCTGAAGTTTTTCGATCCCCTCGCGTCCATTACGGCCTACAATGATATTCATACCTTTCTCTTCTAGAACACTTGAAAGGGCAAAAACATTCCGCATATCATCATCCACAACCAGCACCAGTTTATCTTTTAAAATTTCTTCCTTATCGTGATGGACACGGTGAAGAATTTTCTGCTTTTCCTCCGGTAACTGAGCCTCAACCCTATGCAAGAACAGAGTTGTTTCGCTCAGTAATCGTTCTGGCGATTTAACCCCTTTAATAATAATTGAATCAGCATACTTTTGCAAGCGCTCTTCTTCCTGACGGGAAAGATCTTTACCCGTATAAATAATTACCGGAAGACGCTGAGCATCTTTGTTTTTACGGATTTTTTCGAGCAAATCGAAACCGGACATATCGCGCAGTCCAAGATCAAGAATAACACAATCGAAGCTTTCCTTGGCGAGCATTTCGCATGCCTCCTTACCACTGGCAACCGGAACAGATTGCACATCTTGTCCACCGATTAGCTCAACAATGCTATTCCTCATAATCTCGTCATCCTCAACGATTAATAATTTTTTCACAGGATGAGCGACCATTTTTTCAATACGATTAAACACCTCATTTAAGGTTTCTAGGTTTACGGGTTTTGATAAAAAGCCAATTGCACCCATTTTTAGGGCATCCATTGGTTTATCAGCGCCCGAAATAAAATGTACAGGTATATGGCGGGTTTGGGGGTTTTCTTTCAATCGATCCATCACTTCCCAGCCATCAATTCCGGGCAAACCGACATCCAACAAAATTGCATCGGGCTGATAATAATCAGCATAGTGCAAACCTTTTTCGCCATCGGCAGAAACAAGTGTATCGAAACCTTTGTCACGAGCCAGACCATCAAGTACGGAAGAAAAATCGGCATCGTCCTCAATAATTAGAATCAGGTTGGCATTTTTCGATGATCTCGGGTTTTCAGCTAAAGGCTCAACCTCATTTGCAGCCCTTTGCACTTGTTCACTTGCTTTTTCCTTTGGCTTTGATAGTTTGGGCGTCTGTCGTTCCGGCTCATTTTCTATCTGCAATAAATTCCCTTCCAGTTTTAAAGGAACAAAAAGGATAAATTCGGAGCCTTCTCCCTCAACACTTTTCAGTTGTATCTCTCCTTTAAGCAGTTCAGCGAAACTTCGCGAAATAGTTAAACCCAAGCCTGTGCCTCCAAAACGCCTAGATGTTGTACCATCCACTTGCTGAAAGGCTTCAAAAACCACCCTTAATTTATCTTTTGGGATACCTATTCCTGTATCTTTTACAGAAAAGCCCACGCATTGTTCCGCTGCCAATTTTATTGATTTGAATTTCTGATCAGATGATGGCTTAAAAACATCAATCTTTACTTCTCCATCAGAAGTAAATTTCAAAGCATTAGAGCAAAAATTACGTAGTATTTGCTGCAAGCGCCCACTATCGGTAACAATATAATCGGGCAATCCTTCGCCAATATGTGTTTTAAACTTCAAATTTTTATCCTCTGCAATTGGCAAAAACACCTGTTCCAGATTGCTCATAATTTCCCCAAAAGAGATTTTTTCAAGCGAGAGGTCCAGTTTTCCTGCTTCAACTTTGCTCAGGTCAAGAATTTCATTGATCAGATTCAGCAAATCTGTTCCTGAGGATTTTATGGTAGAGGCATATTCCACTTGCTTGTTCGAAAGGTTATTGTCTTTATTTCCGGCAAGTAATTGAGAAAGCACCAATATACTATTGAGAGGCGTTCTCAGTTCATGCGACATATTCGCCAGAAACTCTGATTTATACTTACTTGCAAGCTCCAATTCTTTTGCTTTTTGTCCAATATCTTCTGTAGCTTGCTCTAGGGCATCATTCTTCCGTTTAATATCATTTCTCTGTTTTTCGAGCTCACGGGTTCGTTCCTGAAGTTCTTCATTGGTTACACGAAGTTCTTCTTGCTGGGTTTGAAGCGATCCTTCCGATTCTTTCAATGCTTTCGTTTGCTCTTCGAGTTCTTCGTTCGACTGTCGCAATTCTTCTTGTTGCGCCTGAAGCTCCTGAGCCTGTTCTTGAGTTTTATGCAAGAGAACCGCCATGCGTGTCGAGGCAAGGGAAACATTAATGGCAATACCAATAGTATTCAATGCTTCCCGAAGGAATTCAAGTTTCTGTTCCGAAAATTCTTCCAGCGAACCCATTTCAACAACCCCAATCAATTTATTCTCAAATAAAATAGGGGCAATAAGCAGAAAGCGCGGCGGTAAATTCCCTGTTGCAGAACGGATTCTGGAATAATCTTCAGGGAGCTTACTCAATGTAATCATTTGCTTTTCCTTGGCCACCTGACCAACAAGACCTTCACCAAGAGCAAAATGCCCTGCCATTTCTTTTCGGTTTGTAAAAGCATAGCTTGATGTTAATCTGAGCAGGTTTTGTTCTTCATCAAACAGATATAAAACACCTACCAGGCCATCAAGGTATTTAGTAATAAAAGAAATGATATCGCTAGTAAGGAGTTCCACATCCTGACTTCCCCTCATTTTTTCATTTAGGCTATTCAAACCCGATTTAAGCCAATCCAGTTTTTTATCATTTTCGGAAGCCACTTTCAAAGATTCGCTCATCTTGTTCAATGCGATGGACAGATCATCCTCTTTAGATTTTGGCTGCAATACGGTTTGAAAATTACCTGCGGCAATATCTTTTGTATGGTTGATGACTTCTTTCAGATTATGCTGCATGCCCCGAAAGGAATCGGCTAAATGGCCCAGCTCATCTTTTGCATGTAAATGAATTTCTTTATTTACGCTTCCTTTTGCAATAGCATCTATACTCTCTGTCAGTTCTTGCATTGGTTTAGTGATAATGCTGCTGATATAAAATGTAAGCAAATACACTATTAAGCTTAAAATAATGATCAATAATACAATAACCCAAATAAGAATTTGATTGACGAACTGATTGATTTTATTAATAACCCCTGCAAATTCTTCTTCCATATGGGTTACGGCAATAACTGCTTGATTATATTCTTCCAATTTTTGTTCACTCGGATTTTCGATATAATCAAGCATAAGGCTACGTACCTCTGTGGCTTTCTCCAGTCCGGCTGCAGCCACGCCCATCCCTTTAATAAGATCTTCTGTGCCTAGTTTTAGCATCAACCGAAGCCTCTCCGTTAAAAAATCATAATCCTTGTCGCTTTCAACAGCTCCATTAAAGGCTGCGACAACCAACTCATGAATTTCGCGATCAGAAGCGGTTTTATACACCTCCTGCAATTCCTTAAAAGCCCCGGCCCGAACGTTTGACTGATCGAGCAGCCTTAGTGATTCTTTAAGGATTTCGGGTTTCCTATTATTCAGGTAGCGATAAAACTCTTGCGATGAAGAATGAAATTCTACATTATGCAGACGTTCGGCTTTCAAAATGAAAGAAACAACACTTCCGGTTTGAAAAAGATAGTTTGCCACAAATCCAAACAATAAGATACTAATTAGAGCAACTATTGTTATTAACAATATTTTATACCGAATCCTGAGGTTTTGTATCCATTTTTTAATCATAAGAATTGTTTTTCTGTTCTCCTATTTTTCAATAAAGTCTATAATAGTAGCATAAAGATGCTGTGGTTTAAAAGGTTTTGTGATATGCGCATCCATTCCGGCTTCCAGGATCCGTTCTGTATCGCCTTTCATGGCATGAGCTGTCATTGCAAGTACCGGGGTTCTCTTTCCTGTTCCTTGTTCGAAAGCCCTTATTTTCTTTGTCGCCTCAAAACCGTCCATTTCGGGCATTTGGATATCCATTAATACAATATCAAACTCATTTTCCCGATAAAGGTCATAGGCTTCCTGGCCATTTTCAGCAGTGGTAACGATCCAGCCTTTTCTTCCCAAAAATCCTACTGCAATTTTTCGATTAATAATCTGGTCCTCAGCAAGAAGGATTCTATATGGTTTCTCAACACCATCATTCTCTGTATTTATTGATGCCTCAATAATTCCGCCGCCAAGCATCCTTCCAAAAAACAAGCGCAACAACTGAGGCCATAATGGTTTCATCAATAATTGATTAATACCTATTTTTTTAAAATATTCATTTCGGGTAATGATATGGTTATTGGTCATTAATACCAATGACATTAATTTACGTTTCTGTGAAACAAGGGTGCTATTATAATTTTCGAGCTTACTCAATACAGCATCTTCGTTTGAATGTTCACAACCAACAATCAGGCAATTAAACCCTTCCTTTTCCTTTGAGGCAATAAATGATGCCTCCAAAGAATTAATACGTTCAAAATCAGCCTTATAAAAAGTCATAAAGGATTGAATCACCAGATAGCTGTGCTCTTCTTCTTCATAGATAAGAAAGCGCCTATTATTAAACTCCGATGGCAAAGTCTCGGGTGTTGTTTTTCTCCCTTTTTTAAATTTTAGTGTAAAATGAAAATCACAACCATCTCCATGCTTGCTTTCCACACCAATATCGCCACCCATCATACCAACCAATTGGCGGCTAATAGACAAGCCCAGTCCTGTGCCCCCATATTTTCTGGATGTGGACACATTCAATTGACTAAACGTTTCAAAAAGTTGATCGAGTTTGTCATCCGGAATGCCAATTCCTGTATCCTTTACACTAAAACGAAGTTTTATACTATCCGATGTTTCTTCGACGACAGTAATACTAAGAATAATGCTTCCATGTTCTGTAAATTTTGCCGCATTCCCCAATAAATTCACTAAAACTTGCCGTAATCGAAGAGGGTCACCAATTACAGAATCATGCAGATTATCAGGGATATGCACATAAAAGCCCAAATCCTTCTCAAAGATTTTTACCGACAATAGTTTTATAATCTTATCAATAACCTGATTGACACTAAAAGGAATGGATTCCAAGCTAATTTTGTCTGCTTCAATTTTTGAAATATCAAGTATTTCATTAATAATTTCGAGAAGAGACTCCCCGGAATATTTTATGTCTTTGATTTGTTCTTTTTGATTTTCAGTCAGTTCATCCATCAACACCAAATCGGCCATGCCAATAATGCCATTAAGTGGTGTGCGGATTTCATGGCTCATATTTGCGAGGAAGGAACTTTTTGCCCGGGTGGCATTTTCAGCAATTTGTTTCGCTTTTTCCATTTCTGCCAAGGCTTCTTTAAGACGGGCAGTGGTTCTCTTTATTTCTTCTTGTTGTTTGAAAAAATTAATAAAGGCGTTTATTTTGCTGCGCAACACCTCCATATCCAGGGGTTTATAAAGATAATCAACAGCACCTGCTTCATAGCCCCTAAAAATATGCTTTCGTTCTTTACTAATGGCTGTAATAAAAATAATAGGAATTTCTCTAGTTCGCGGGTTGCTTCGCATTATTTCCGCCACCTCAAAACCATCCATACCAGGCATTTGCACATCAAGAAGCACAAGGGAAAAAGTATGCTCAAGCATCAACCCCAGTGCCTCATTCCCTGAAAGCGCTTTATGTACGTTTAATTCCGTATTATCGATAATAGCCTCAAGTGTCAAAAGGTTTTCAGGCCGATCATCCACAATCAGGACATTATAATTTTCCTTTTGTTCAGGATTCTTTTCCCATCCCATAATTCATCTCTTTCGAAGGTTCTCAAATCTAACCATCGAAGATAGAAAAAATTCTTTACCCAAGCATTATATATTATTTAGATATCAAGGGACAGAACAGAACTTTGTCAAATTTTATCAATAAAGACAAAGCATTTCTTAGCTCTCAATACGTCCAATATTTATATCAAGTTTCTTATTCCCACCTGAGTCTGAAACTGATTCTTCAGCCATAATGTTTAACTCTGAAACAAATAGGTCTATATCTTCAGCACTAAATTTTTTTTCTTTTGCAGCCTCTTCAAGGGTTCCCCAAATTGGCTCGCCACAGCGCAAACAACGAATTCCCTTTTTCGCCAGATAATCAATTGCAAAAGAATAATCGTCTACCAAATCTTCAATGCTGATGGTCTTTGTAATGGGTGTCTTTTCCATAGTCGCTTTTTTTATGAAACAATTCAGCGAACAAAAAGTTTGAAAGAATAAAAGATAGTACACTTCAAATATCTTGTTTCGCGGAAGTTAATGATGCAGGCATTAAAGTGAATAAGCTTACCATCGAATAGTTAAATAACTTCTTAAAAATCATCCGTATGCACCGTAAAAAGAGTACGCTAATCATTTTATTTTTGTCTGACCTCTTATAAAACAAATTTTTTTACTAATATTGTATGTAGTTTCCTACATATATAGCATCACTCAGAATAATTTATGCAATCATTCAATTAGCACGCCCATGAAACAACTTATCTTTGCTCTTGTCCTTGTGCTTACACTCGGCATATTTTCCTATAGTATGCTGCGACTTTATCGCTTGTTTAAACTCACAAAAGGTTTTCCTGTTGGTCAATACGGAAAGCGCCTGAACATCATGCTAAAAGTTGCCATTGGCCAGACAAAAATTCTGCGTTATCCATATACCGGCCTAGCACATGCATTGGTTTTCTGGGGTTTTATGGTCATCACTTTTGGAAGCTTGGAGATGGTGTTTGACGGCCTCATTAATTCCGAAAGGGCTTTCTCCGGCTTAGGCGTGTTTTACGATATTCTTATTGCTTCCGGTGATGTATTTGGCCTTATTGTTTTTGTGGGCATCATAATATTTTTATTAAGGCGTTTGTTTTTCCATCCGAAACGTTTCGAAGGCATCGAGATGAAAGCACTCTCCCATTATGATGCAAATATTGCTTTGAGCATTATTCTTTTATTGATGGTAAGCCTATTGGGAATGAACACATTTTACTATCTTGAGCATAGCACGAGAGAAGGAATTTATCCTGTAAGCATGCATTTGGCTCATATTTTTCAAGGGATGGATGCCGGGCAAATACATTTTTGGCATGAAATAAACTGGTGGACGCATATTCTACTGATTTTCCTTTTTGCCAATATCCTTCCATACAGCAAGCATTTTCATGTATTTACGAGTATTCCCAATGTATATCTCAGTAGGCTTGAACCATTGGGACAACTCAATAATATGCCCGAGATTACCAAAGAAGTAAAAATGATGCTGGAGGAAAGCACAGAAGAGGAATTAGACGAATCAGAACCGGGTCGTTTTGGCGTTTCCGATATTGAGGACATTACATGGAAAAACTATCTGGACTCCTTAGCCTGCACACAATGTGGGCGTTGTACTGCTGCATGCCCTGCCAATATTACCGGAAAAAGGCTATCTCCACGAAAAATCATTATGAATGTGCGCCAACGAATGAAAGAAAAAGGGCCAAGGCTCATTAAAGGAGGCGCTTCTTATTCTGATCAACTCTCTTTGATCTCAGAAAACTATATCCATGAAGAAGAATTATGGGCATGTACAACCTGCAATGCTTGTGCACAGGAATGCCCCGTGAACATCAATCACCCTTCCTTAATTATTGATATGCGGCGCTATTTAAGCATGGAGCAAGGAAACGCCCCAACCGGAATTAATGCCATGAATACAAATATTCAAAACAATGGTGCACCCTGGCAGTATCCTCCGGAGGATCGCCTGAAATGGACAGAGGAACTAACTATGAACCTATTAAGTGATAAAAAATGAGCGAAACGACAAAAATAAAAATTCCAATCATGGCTGATGTTTTCGCTGAAGGCAAAAAACCGGAATACCTCTTTTGGGTTGGCTGCGCCGGAGCCTTCGACGATCGGTATAAAAAAGTTACACGGGCTTTTGCAAAAATTCTGACTTATCTCAACATTGATTTTGCCTGTTTGGGTGCCGAAGAAAGTTGTACAGGCGATCCGGCAAAAAGGGCCGGCGACGAAATGACTTTCCAAATGCAGGCGCTCACCAATATCGAAACACTCAACGCCTATGAAGTGCGAAAAATAATTACTATTTGCCCGCATTGTTTTAATATATTTAAAAATGAATACCCTTCATTAGGAGGCAATTATGAAGTAATTCATCATACCCAATTCTTAAATACCCTTATAAAAAATGGTCAGCTGAAGGTCAATGGAAACATTTTCAATAACCGCCGAATCGTATTTCATGACCCTTGCTATCTCGGACGTGGTAATGGTGAATATGATGCACCAAGGGAAATCATCGATGAAGTAAATGCTTTACGTACCGAAATGACACGGAATAAAAGCAATGCTTTATGCTGTGGAGCCGGTGGTGCCCAGATGTTTAAAGAAGCAGAAAAAGGAGACAAGGAAATATATATTGAGCGTACAGAAGAAGCGCTTCAATGCAATCCTGATATTATTGCAACGGCCTGCCCCTTTTGCATGACTATGATAAGCGATGGCCTGAAAATCAAGGAGAAAGAAGAACAAATCCAAAATTTGGATCTCGCGGAGATTATCGCTGAAGACCTGAATCTTTAGACGAGGGAAAAGCAGGGAATCTATTTTAAAAACCGCATCAAAACATTAATAATCTCTGTAGGTTAAGCAGGAAGACATCGTACAAAGTGGACGAGCTATTTTAATCGGCTGTTTCGCTCTCTTTTCGCCGTTTCGCTACCCGCTCGGCAATGCCGATACTAATTTCATAAAGTAAGTAAAGCGGCAAAGCAACTAATATCTGGGAAAACACATCCGGCGGCGTGATTATCGCCGCCAATGCAAGTATGACCACAATCATCACTCGTCGGTTTTTCCTTAAAAATCCCGGCGTAATGATGCCGGCCCGCGCCAAAAAAAGCACCAAAACAGGCAGTTCAAAAACCAATCCTACCGACAAAGTAACCGACAAAACTGTACTGATATAAGAACTCAGCGAGATTTGGTTCATTACTTCTTCACTTACGACATAAGTCCCTAAAAAATTGACTGTTAAAGGAACAATAATAAAATAACTAAATAAAACGCCGAGATAAAACAAGAAAGAAACCACGAAAACTGCACCGGAGGAACGTTTTTGCTCTACAGGATCTAAGGCAGGCTTAACAAAACGCCATATTTCAAAAACAACATAAGGCATGGCAAATACAATTCCCGCGATTAAAGAAATATACAGATGGGTCATAAATTGCCCCGACATACTAATATTAATGATGTTTAGTGAAAAGTTAGAAATGCACAAAGCCTTGATATTCAATAATTCAGAAATAGAGCATAAAATACGGTTTGTGATAAAGGTGTCATTTTTTGGAGCCAGGATCAAATTATTGAAAATAAAATCCTTATTAAAAAAAGCAACAATGGCTACAAGAATAACCGCAATGGCAGCCCGCATCAAATGCCAGCGCAATTCCTCCAAATGTTCCCAAAAGGTCATTTCATCGCCGAGATTTTGTCTTTTTTTTGCGTCAGTGGCCATTGCACAAAGTTATGAAAATCAAAATTAATAAATCTACTACATCCTACCATTAAAAAAAAGGCAGCTATCCCCATAGCTTAAAAACCTGAAATCTTCATTCAGCGCAAAATCATAAGCCTTCCGCCAATCATTGCCAATTAAAGCAGAAACCAATAAAAGGAGAGTGCTTTTTGGCTGATGAAAATTGGTAATCAATGCATGGGCAAAATGAAATATATAGCCCGGCACAATCATAAGCCTAGTATAACCACTCAGGGCATCCAAATTATGTTTCTCCATAAAAGCAAGCACTTCCTCCAAAGCTTCCTGAGCACTCAAATTTTTATGGCTTTCGTATGGCTCCCACTGATTTACCTGAAAGGGATAGCAAACCTCCTTTTTTTCAGCGAGTTGCACTGCAAACCAATACAAACTTTCGAGCGAACGCACGCTTGTGGTTCCTACAGGGATAATTTTTTTCTCCTTTCGCAGGGATTGTATGAGTTGTTTTGGGATCGTTATTTGCTCATTATGCATTTCGTGTTGCCCAATATGCTTCGCACTAACCGGCTTAAAAGTTCCAGCTCCAACATGGAGTGTTAATCTGTAATCCCTTATTCCTTTGGCCTTTAAAGCATCGAATATTGCCGGTGTAAAATGAAGACCTGCTGTGGGAGCAGCGACAGAACCCTCTTCGCGCGCATAAACAGTTTGATATGTAAATCGATCTGTTTCTATGGCTTTTCTTTCAATATAGGGCGGCAACGGAACCAACCCACAGCGCTCAACCACTTCCGAAAAACTAAGTTCTGGCGGCGTCCAATCAAATTCAACGAGCCAGGCATTGCCTTCTTGTTGTCCTTTTCTGGCATTTAGAAGTGCGCCATTTCCGAGATCCAATGTCAAGACTGAATTTTTCCATTTTTTTGCATTGCCCACAAAACACTTCCATTGCACCGGAGCTTTTTGTGCAAAAGCCAGTTGCATATCGCGATGTTCCATAACAGGCTCCAATAAAAAGACTTCAATGCGGGCTCCTGTTTCTTTAAAGAACTCCAATCGAGCCTGAAAAACCCGGGTTTCATTAAAAACAAGGGCACAATCAGCATCGAGAAATTGAGGCAATTCCTTAAAATGTTTTTTCCTCAATTGCTCAGTTTTATATAAAAGCAGCAAAGAATCATCGCGTTGTTCTTTCGGATAAAAAGCAATACGATGCTGTGGCAAAGGATAATCAAAATCCTGTATTTTAATCTCTTTTACGTTCATGAACGGGCAAACAAATTTTCAGTAAATGAAATCAATAAATAGGCAGCAATAACAAAGGGTATGCTTACCATATCAAGCACTAAAAAAAGGATAAGTGCCGTAATAATAAAGAAAAACCGATATTGGTTATCTTTAAATCGAAGGTTGGAAAACTTGAGGCTAATGAGCTGAAAACGCCCTACAAGCATCAAAGACAGCACAATAGTACTTGCAATAATAAAATATGGTTGGAGCATAAATAAGGCTAAAGCAAGATAATCGCCGCTGCGTGAAGCCAATTCAATAAGTGGGAAACCAACAAAAAATAAAGCATTTGCCGGCACAGGCAATCCAATAAAATGATGTGAGGGAGCATTTGTCACATTAAAACGTGCCAATCGCAGAGCAGAAAAAGCAGGGATGGCCATCCCGAGAAATGCCAGCCATGAAAGCTGTTCCGGAAGGCTTTGACTCAGATAATAATAAACAATCATGCCGGGAGCAAGGCCAAAGCTAATTACATCTGCAAGGCTATCAAGCTCTTTCCCTATATCAGAATATGCAGATAAAGCCCTGGCAGCCAAACCATCAAAAAAATCGAAAACCGCACCCCAAATAATAAGCAGTGCTCCAATGGCAGGTTCGCCTTTTAAAATAAAAATAATCGCTATTGATCCGCACAGTAGATTGAGGATCGTAATAAAATTGGGTATTGATTTTTTAAGCCACATCATGCAGCAAAAGTAAGAAAACATAGAATGCTAATCAGTATTATTGATGCCATTCGTTTGCTTTGAAGGATTAAAGTATTCACAATAAAACGCTAAATGGAAACCATCCTTGGCGACTTTGCGGCTTTACGAGGGAAAAAAATCTTTTTTTGTAAAAGACATCACGCTATGACACTAAGCCAAAATTAACCAACTTCAGAGATTTTTCTCAGTTTGTCGTAATCGAGAATATCAATAGTTTTTCCGCTTACTTTAATAATTTTATCGTCTTTAAAATCTTTGATAATACGAATAACACTCTCTGTAGACATGCCTGTAAGCTCCGCTAAATCGCTACGAGATAGAGCCAGGTCGAAAGAAGGCGCTTTAAAAATCCTTTGGGAAAGACAGATGATAATATCGGCAAGTCGACCGTGTAACTGCTTACGGGTCAAGCAAAAAAACCTGCTGTATGTTTGCACAGTATTTTCGTTCAGAATATTGATAATCTCCGTGGCAAAATTGGCATTACGCCTTAATAATTGCTTAAACACATTGATATCGATCAGGCTCACCCGTGAATCCAGATAGGTCATTGACGAATACAAAAAGGTATTATTTCCATCAAAAAGGGATGGCAGGCCAATTAACTGATTACTTGGAGCAATTTTTATAATGAGGTTTTTTGGCTTTCCTTCTAGATAAATTTTTGCCAAACCCTCCCGCAGATACATAATATGCGATGCAAATGAGCCCTGCTTGCAAATAATTTCCCCCTTACGATAATTGATGTCGATCTGATTCTTTTTTACGATCTCCTTCTCCTCATCAGTAAGAGTATCGAAGCATGAAACTGCCGGAGTATTAACAGTACAATTATTTATTGAATAGTCACTTATAACCATATAAAGCAGTATTGGTTAACAAATCTACAAAACAAATCAGTAAAAAACATGATTTATATCATAAACTTTTTCATTTTATTCTTCTTTATTATAAATCCAAATACGCAACAAACTTAACAAAGCTCGAGTATATAAGGCTTATTTTTAAGAATTGTTTAACAATAAGTCAAACAAAAATTTAAAAACGGCAAAGAATGAACAAAAACACCTAATTCTTTGTAGCTTTAACCAATAATAAAAAAAGCGCTTAGTAGAATATTTAAAACCACTTAAACAATGAAAAAAAATCTAAAAAAGCTATTCCTGATCGCATTGATCATGTTTGTAGGTAAATTCGCCTTCAGTCAATTCACAGTATCTGCCGAATTTCGCACAAGGGGGGAAGCGAACAAAGGCTATAAATTCCTTCCTGTTAGTGGTGATGATATCGCATTTTACGTCAGCCAGAGGAGCCGTATCAATTTTGATTTCAAAAAAGATAATATTCAGGTTTATATGAGTTTGCAAGATGTACGCACTTGGGGTGGCGATGATCTGGCATCAAAAACAGGCGTATGGAGCAATACTGCCAGTACCGGAATTTATCAGGCTTGGGCAAAATGGATGTTCTCGGAAAGCAGCGCCCTAAAAATCGGACGACAAGAATGGAAATATGACGATCAACGTCTGTTAAGTTGGCGCGACTGGAACCAATATGGACTTACTTATGATGCCATAACATATATGTATAAAAAAGATGGTTGGCGCTTCGATCTTGGCCTTTCGCTTAATAACTATGACGATAGACTCTTAGGTCCGGCACCAGGAGCAGGCTTTGGTTCCAACGATTATATAGACGACGGCTTTCGTTTTAAAACGATAAATTTTCTCTACCTCAGCAAAAAGCTCAATGAAAAATCACATCTATCATTTATAGGCATTGCTTCCGGGAGAATGAAGCCGGGAGCCCCAGGAACGCTCTATATGATGGGAACCTTTGGCCCGCATCTCACTTATAAATCAGGAATGTTTGATGTTGTGGCAAATTTCTATTATCAAATGGGAAAAAATGCTACCGGAGTTGATAAAGCAGCATGGATGGGAAGCCTGAATATGGGCGTTAAAGCCGGAATGTTCCGCATTGGAGCAGGTGTTGATGCACTATCAGGAAACGATAATACAAATACAAACCGAGATAAAGACAATGCTTTTGACCTTCTTTATGGTGCACGCTTTAAGTATAATGGCTGGATGAATTATTTTCTGCTTGATAGCTGGCACCAAGGAACAGGCCTGCTCGATATTTATCCAAATATTACAGCAAATTTTAATAAGCGCAATATGCTTACTGCTTATTTTCATGTATTTAGCATGATGGGAAAAGCTGTTAAGTCTGATGGCACCGAATTTGACAAAGGCTTCGGCCAGGAACTCGACCTGATGTATGTGTATAAGTATAACAAAGACATCAATGTGAAAGCCGGTTTCTGCATGATGATGCCTTCAGAAACAATGGAAAGCCTGCATTCTCCGAAACCGGGCGCAGGAAACAGCGAAACACCTTTCTGGGGATTTTTGCAACTAACAATTAAACCCACACTTTTTTCTTCTGGGGAATAAAAAGAACTTCAAATAAAAAAAACCTGCTTTCGGGCGGGTTTTTTTGAACCCAAATGCAAATAAATTTGTTCCTTGTTTAGTACACATATCTAAAAATCAGGAACAAATGAAAGCAAAACAACATTTACAAGCACTTGGATATATCAATAAAGAAGTGCATCTGTCCAATTTCCAGCATACGCAAAAGCATGACGAATTAATCCTTGAGGCCCTCGACCTCTTTTCTGGATATTACAATTCACATGCGTCGGAGAACAAGCCAAGGCATATCTACCTGATGATTAAGTCTTTTGATGAAATTCACAACATCAGGGTAATCCGTGCAACACAAAATATTAAGAAAAAACTTTCTTTTGATTTTGATGCAAGCCCCGGACAGTTGCTGCTCTTTAACAATCCGGCACAGTTTATCCGTATTAGCATAGTGAATTTTGATCATGTATCGGAATTAATTGAGGCTTATAAAAATGCAGGCATTGGCTTTGTGAAAAACCAAAATGTCAAAGCATTCCAAAGCCTGATTAAAATCCTAAAATATTTTGATTTAGAAAGCACCGAAGAAGGAATTTTTAGGTCAAGTGCAGAACCTGAAATCTCTTATTTGATGATGCCGGATGAGATTCCATATGCTGAATTCCAAAAGATAAACACCAAAGTACAGCATAATTTTATTGAAGATGTTTTTGATGCAGCTCAAGGTTTCTATTATACAAAACAGGGGGTGCATGACTTTATAAGGGTTTATACAAAGAAAGATTTTCCCGCAGATAAACTCAAGCAAATTCAGAAAATGTTTCTCGATGAAGCCAAACTTATTGGAAAATAGATACTGTCGACTATAATTGAAGCAAAGCAGGTTATTGCTGCAAACTCCATCATTATCCACATTGATGCAAGATTCTACAGGACAGAAATAACTGATTAAAATAATTTTTACGCTCATTTTCTTCGATAACTACAATATGCGGGTTTTTTTCATACTTTTGAATAAAACATTCCTGCTTATTTTATGATGAAGGCAATTTTATTGGCCCTAATCTAAAAAACAAACAACTGTTTATTAAATAATTAGGATTTGTTTTTAGATGCCCCCTTAATCAATAAAAACTTCATCATGCTGAAAAAAACAATCTGGATTCCCTTGATCATTCTGTTATCAGGAAGCCAATTATTTGCACAATTAACAATTAATGGTGAATCGCGAACAAGAGGATTCGCTAATTATGGTTTTCAGCAATTGCCTGCGAAAGGCGATATGATTGGAAGTTATGTGGAGCAAAGAACCCGATTAAATTTTAGCTATAAGAAAGACAGCCTCGCCGAATTTTATTTTAGTCTGCAAGATGCACGGGTTTGGGGCGAATCACAAAATAGTAGGGATATTTTAACCGGTATCTATGAAGCTTGGGTAAAGTTCTATCTATCGAAGAGCAAGAACAGCTCCCTTACAATAGGCAGGCAAAATGTAGGGTATGACAATGGTAGGGTAGTTTCTGATGGCGACTGGAATAATTGGGGCAATGCTTTCGATTTATTGCTCTTTGCCTATGAATTGCCGGAATATCATTTTTCCTTGAATTGGGGAAGCGGACTGAATAATCTTAGTGAAAATTATTTCCAGAACGAATCAAACTACAATGTAGATTATTATAAATACCTTTCATACATCTGGCTCAATAAAAAATTTAACGAGAACAAAACCAGCATCAGCCTGATGTTCTTGATGAATGCAAGCCAAAAAGCAGATACGAAACAGGTCTTTGCCTCAGGAGACAGTACTATCAGTCACCCCAAAACCATCTATAGTTTTGCTACAATAGGAACATTTTATTCGGTCAATTTATTCAAAAACTGGTTCTTAGAAGGCGATCTTTATTATCAAATCGGGAAAGACCGCTATGGCAAACAAATAGATGCGTGGTTCGCTTCTGCATTTTTATCCAAAAAAATCCATGAAAACTTAAATTTTGGCATCGGCTACCAGGCTAGTTCCGGCACAGATTGGTCGGATCCAAAGCACAGCAGCACACATACCAACACCTTCAATTACAATATCTTTGGGATGGAAGGAAGCACTTTTTTTGGCGAACTGAACTATTTTAGCTCTCCCGAAAACTCAATGGACGCCGGGTTGCGTGATATTGCCGGAGGAATACAATATTACACAAGCCAAAAAACATCAATCACTGCTGATTTCCACATCCTTTCTCTCGACAAACCATATTTGCCGAATGGAAAAAAAATCGACTCCTATTTAGGAACAGAAATTGATTTGCATTTCGACTGGAACATTCATGAAGATCTGGATTTCGGCCTTTTATATGGGATAATGTTTGCCTCAAACAGCCTTAAAAAACTGCAACCAACAACAAGTGCACCCTATAAAAATACAGGGCAGTTTTTCAGAGTTCAAATCGAGTATACACCTCAGATATACAAATAGTAAACAAAAAGTCTATTTTAAAGGGCTTGCCAAACGTTCCACATCGCTAGCAGTAACCGGATTTGCGCTTAAAATTGCCAAACGTTCAATCACATTGCGTAATTCGCGTACATTTCCTGTCCATGGCAAAGCCTTGAGCGCCTCCAAAGCCTCATCGGAAAAATTTAAAGCAGCACGTCCCATATTTTCACAAACCATTTGCATAAAATGAGCAGCTAAGGCAGGAATATCCTCGGTGCGCTCGCTTAATGAGGGCACATGAATTAAGATTACCGAAAGGCGGTGGTACAAATCTTCACGAAAACGGCTATTCCCGATTTCTTCTTTCATGTTCTTATTCGTGGCCGCAATAATACGCACATCCACGGATATTTCCTTTTCGCCACCAACTCGGGTAATTTTATTTTCCTGCAAAGCGCGTAATACTTTTGCCTGAGCCGATAGACTCATATCCCCAATTTCATCCAGAAAGAGAGTACCACCATTTGCCAGCTCAAAATCGCCCTTACGCTGCTTAATGGCCGAAGTAAAAGCCCCCTTTTCATGACCAAATAATTGGCTTTCAATCAACTCTGAAGGAATTGCAGCACAGTTTACCTCGATAAATGGCGCATGCGCACGATTACTTTTTTCATGCAACCAGCGCGCCACCAATTCTTTTCCTGTTCCATTTTCTCCTGTAATAAGCACCCGTGCTGTGGTTGGCGCCACCTTCTCAATCATATCCTGAATACTTATTAAAGCATCCGATTCTCCAACCATCTCATATGACTTGCTCACTTTTTTCTTTAACGCACGTGTTTCGGTAATTAATCGCGATTTATCGAGGGCATTGCGAATAGTGACTAGCAAACGATTCAAATCCAGCGGTTTGGCAATATAATCATAAGCACCCTTTTTAAGGGCATCCACAGCCGTTTCTATAGTTCCATGTCCCGAAATCATTACAACAGGAGCATCTGTATATTGAAATAAATGATCGAGCAATTCCAAACCATCCATTCCCGGCATTTTGATGTCGCATAAAATAACATCAAAAGCCTTTTCTTTGACAAGTTCAATGGCAGAAATCCCATCCTCAGCATCATCCACCGCATATTTTTCATATTCCAGAATATCACGCAAGGTTCTGCGGATGCTGCGTTCATCATCAATTACCAGTATTCGGGTCATAGTTGTTGTTTTAAAAATCCAAAATTACGGATTTTCTGTGGGCCTTCCTTCATTAGAAAACAAACAGTTTTATCCTATTGAAATCAACAAACACAAATTCAGTCAGGAAATCCTTAAAAACCAACTTATATTTGCATAAAACTGTCATTTTATACAAAGCTATGATGCATCCGCAAAAATCCATCACATCCATATTCCTATTACTGCTCATTACATATTTTTGTAGTGCCCAAAAAGTTTTGCATAACAGCAATATCAAACCAATCATCAAAAACCTTAATGGAGAAGCACTAAAACTTCCATGGACAGGAGGTATGCATACTTGCATTATTCAGGGAATGGATCTAAATTTTGACAATACAGATGACCTTTTGGTTTTTGATAAAGCCGGAGACAGGATTTTACCCTTTATCTACACAAACGGATTCTGGCAATATGAAGAAGAAATTGCCAACAAATTCCCGCCTATAAAAGACTGGTTGCAATGCATTGATTATAATGGCGACGGGAAAAAAGACCTTTTCTGCTATACTATTGGGGGAATACAAGTTTGGAAAAACAATTCTCAAGGAGCACTTCGGTTTGAATTGGCCTCGCCCCTGCTCTACTCAAAATATTATGCAGGCTTAGTCAATCTTTTTGCTTTGCCTTCCGATTTTCCTTCAATTGTTGATATTGATGGCGATGGCGATCTCGACATTCTAAATTTCTGGACACTTGGCGTTTACATAGATTTGCATCAGAATATGAGCATGGAATTATATGGCCATGCCGATAGTTTAGTTTTTGTGCAAACAGAACATTGTTGGGGCAAATTCACCGAAAGTGAAGAAAGTAATATTCTTAGCCTTTCCGATCCGGATTGCCTTGACAATCAATTTTCAAAACAGCTAGCACATCTCGATAGGCATAGCGGCTCCAGTTGCCTGATACGTGATCTGAATAATGATGGACGAGCAGATTTGGTTCTGGGCGATCTTGATTTCCCCGGCCTCATCAAATTAATCAACGGGAATGAAAACATTGACGCATTAATGATAGAGCAACAGCACAATTTCCCAAAAGAATCGGAAGCTGTTAAACTACTTAGTTGCCCTTCTGCCATTATGCTCGACACCGATCAAGACGGAATCGATGAACTTATTGCCACCCCATCAGATGAAGCTTGGTATAAAAACGAAAACCAAAACCATATCTGGCGTTACGAAAATACCGGAAATAATGAAGAGCCAAACTTCCAACTTGCTGAAAAAGAATTTCTTGTAAGCGAAATGATTCAAAATGGCAGCAGCAGTTACCCTATTGTTTTTGATTGGGATAAGGATGGTTTAAAGGATTTATTTATAAGTAATTATGGTATTATGGATTCCTCTTGGTATTCCTATGGATATCTATACAACCGCCATTCAAGCACCATACAGTATTTTCAAAATACAGGCTCCGCTTATCAATTGATTAGCAAAAATTTTGGCAATATCTTCGCTATCCATCAAACCGCTTTATACCCTGCATTTTTTGATGAAGATCTAGATGGTGATTTCGATATAATTTGTGGAAACAAAGAAGGAAACCTATTATTTTTTAAAAATACTGGCAGCAATGAAGTGCCCCAATTTGAATTGATTTCAGAAGATTATCAGCAATTGGACTGCGGCAGTTATTCCGCCCCACAACTTTTTGATTTTGATGAAGATGGCCTTTTGGATTTGTTGGTTGGCAATCAGGATGGGTTTATACGCTATTTCAGGAATACAGGAACAGCAGGTGCTCCAAACTTTCAATTAAGCAGCGAACGTCTTGGCAATGTGGAGACAACAAACAGCAGCACGCCCTATTTTGGTCACTGCATCCCACATTTTTTCATAAATGATGCCGGCGAACGGCTTCTACTCTGCGGCAGCGCTTCCGGCAAATTATTCCTGTATAATGATATTGGCACAAGCCCAGATGAGGCCTTCCATTTGATTAGCGATGATGCCGCAACAGGCAATCTAGGCGAATTCACTGCCCCTGCACTGCTTCAAAAAACTGATGATGAGCTGATGAAATTTGCGGTAGGAAATCTTGCAGGAGGCCTTTATTTACAAACATATACGCAGAGTTTAAACATCAACACATCCGGCAATGAGAAAGCTCCGCTGTATATCTACCCAAATCCATGCAATGACTATTTGCGCATACATCTGAAAGAAGGCAACATACAAAACATCCAATTATCTGATCTGAATGGGAAAATTTTAATTACCTTTGAAACGGATGCACAAAATATCAGTATACCAATGCGCACTTTTCCAAAAGGCATGTATTTCCTGAAAGTAGATTATCAACTTCCGGGAGAATATGTTCAAAGTACACATCAAAAAATATTGAAACAATGAAAACAGCCCTAATAAGCCTACTGATTTGCACTTTTGCTATCACAAACCTTTTGGCGCAAAAAGCGCCACTGGGACGATCAGAAAGCAATCCTCTTTTTGAACAATACCTCCAAAAAAGCAAAAGCAAAACCTTGGATGTTGAGTACATGAACGGCATCGAACTGGGTGCTATTCCACCACCATCCACGCTATATTATGGCAAAAAACAAAGCGCCGGAAGCCCCAAAAGTTTCGACTCTTATTATGATCTGCGCGACCATGGATTGGTAACACCCGTAAAACCACAATCAAACAATGGCTGCTGGGCTTATGCATCTATTGGAAGTGTAGAATCGCGCTGGCTTAAATTAGGACTGGGAACTTGGGATCTCTCCGAAAACAATCTAAAATATTGTCACGGCTTTGTACCTGACCGCAGTTATTGGGGAAACCATTGGATGTCAACAGCCTATTTTTCGAGGCGTTCAGGCCCCCTTGCCGAAGCAGATGATCCATATCCGGGTGGCACAAGCATTCCGGGTGATTGTCCAACAGGAAAAACGCCCCTTGCTTATATTGATGCGGCCTATTATCTGCCAAACGATATGGATGTAATCAAACAAAGTGTGCTGGATTATGGAGCAATTTATACGATGATGTATATCAGCAGCAGCTTTTTAAATACTAGCGATTATACCTATTTTTATAATGGAAGCCCACGTGTAAACCATGCTGTTGATATTGTAGGCTGGGACGATAATAAATCTACAGCAGGAGGAACCGGGGCATGGATCTGCAAAAATAGCTATGGCCCAAACTGGGGACTGAACGGGTATTTTTATATTAGTTACAATGACAGTTCCGTACTGGATTATAATGCAGTTTGGACAACACGCCTGGAGATGGATGAAAACACCAACATCTTGGGTTATGATGAATTAGGGCATTATTATAGCATCACCTATGGTACAGAAACAGGAGCGGCATTATTGAAATATACAGCATCAGAAAAAATGCGCATTGAGAAACTGGGAACCTATGCAGTTGCAGCCAATGAAAGCATCCAAATGAATATTTATCAGAACTATGAAGGTGGAAACCTCAGCGGACTTTTGGCGACATTACCCCTTGTAAACTGCGAGTGGCCAGGATATTATACACAGGATCTCACAAACCCCATTGCCATTGATGCCGAAAGCGAATTTTATATTAAAGTGGTCTATAATACACCCGGTTATACCTACCCGATTCCTTATGAATGCTTTATTTCAGGCTATTCTGATCCTGTAATTGAAAATGGCGTTTGCTGGATCAGCGGCGATGGCACCGATGGCAGCTGGTATGCAGTTGGCGCAAGCAATCCAAGCTGGCAAATCGACCTCTGTGCGAAAGTATATACATCGACAATGCCTGCTCCCTATATTTTGCAGCAATCAGAAAATACCGTGGTGTGTATGAACGACAGCACAGCATTAAATATCAGTGTTTTAGGAAACAACTACAGTCTTCAATGGCAAAAAAATCGCAGCGATATTTCAGGCGCAACAGACAGCATCCTAACATTTCCTCAGGCAAACCTCAGTGATACAGGTATTTATCGTTGTTTGGCGTTCACCGATTTTGACACAGTTTACAGCCGCGAAGTTATATTAGATGTTCTTGCAGCCCCCGAAGTTGAACTAAATTTCTATGCAGCAATTTGCGAAGAAGCAGAGCCAATTCTCTTAAAAGGCGGCATACCTGAAGGCGGAAATTACTCAGGCACAGGCGTAAGCAATAATTTCTTCGATCCGAGTATTCCTGGTTCAGGAAATCAGCTGATCGTCTACGAATACAGCAACAATAAGGGGTGCAGTGATACCGCCCAGGCCTATCTGGAGGTATTGTCCACACCAACATCTTTTGTTTGTGGTAACAACCTCAGCGATCCCAGGGATGGAAAAAGCTATTCAACCATTGAAATTGACGGCCAATGCTGGATGAAAGAAAACCTGAATTATGGCACACAAATCAATGGCGGAGCAAATCAGGCAAACAACGGCATTCCTGAAAAATATTGCTATAACAACCAAAGCGATACCTGCACAAAATATGGCGCTCTTTATCAATGGGATGAAATAATGGCATGGCAAAATAATGAAGGCTGTACCGGCATTTGTCCTTGCGGCTGGCATATACCATCAAAACAAGAATGGGAAAGCCTCTTCCTGTCAATTGCAGACGGAAGCGCAACAGCAGGGGAACATCTAATTATTGATGGCTATACCGGTTTTGACCTTTTCATGGGCGGAGCGGCTTTTGGTCGCAATAATTTCATCAGGAAAGGCCAATATACCGAGCTATGGACCAGTTCTGCAGCCGACGCAATTAAAGCTTATTCGATGCATTTTGGCCTAAGAAAGCCAAGTGCCAATGAGCGCAAAAGTGGTCACCAATCTTCCTTTTATCTGCGTTGCTTAAAAAACAATTAGGCTTTTACTTTTATTTATCGATTATCTCTATTCGCAGAAATCTAACAATCAATGGTTTCTGCTCTCCACAGCATACATATAAACGAATACTTTTCTGAATAAGCACTTTGTTCCCATCTCCCGATTTTTCATTTTGGGCTTATCTCGCAGCTCTATACAAATTGTAAATACAGTTTCCATGCATCTTTAACCTACTGTTTAATAGCATATTATAAAAAACATTAAAACAGATTTAAACATTTTCATATTTAGGTGTTTTATTATTTAGAATCATTTCATATATTTGTGGGTCATTCATATGTAGAAACCTGCAACTGACATTAAACCAATTAAATGAAAGCATATAAACAACCAAAACACCAGCACAGCAAAGAAACTGACGCTCGTTTCACCATAGAATTTTTCCATCGCATTGTGATGCATCATGTATTCTGGTATACCGAAGCACAGAAAAAATTAGGCACCGAAAAGGCATTAATGTTGCTCAATGAAGTCTTCGCCACAAGTTTTGGCATACAGATGAAGCGCCTAGGAAAAACCCTTGGTTTTGAAATGGACAAGGATCAAATCCCATCCTTCATCAGCGAGCTGCCCCACGAGCAATTAGCAAAAGTCCGCGATGACCTTGCTGTAAACTGGCTTGCCAATGATGGCATTTGGTTTCAGGCCGTTGAGCAAAAAGAAGGCATGACCGCAGCCAAGCATTGTAATGATGAAGCCTGGCGACAATTCTCTCCGGTAGAAGCTTCAACCATAAAAAAAATGCTAAACCTGGGAGAAAAACCGGGGCTAAAAGGACTGATGGAAGCCTTAAAACACAGGCTTTATTGGCATATCAACGAGCAGTCGTTTCGGGAAATAACAGAAAACAGCTTTGTTTTTACGAACGATAACTGCCGGGTTCAATCTGCCCGTGAGCGCAAAAATATGGATCATTACCCCTGCAAATCAGCAGGAATTATTGAATACAGCAGCTTTGCTTCCACGATTGATCCACGCATCAAAACGCAGGTTATTTTTTGCCCACCCGATACCGAGAAACGTGATTGGTATTGTGGTTGGAAATTCAGCATAAACGAATTATAGAAACATTAGGACAAATGACACAAAATCAGGAAAAATACAGCCCGAAACATCATATCAGAATAGTTACAGCAGCTGCTCTTTTTGACGGACATGATGCTGCCATAAACATCATGAGGCGCATATTACAAGCAACCGGCGCGGAGGTAATTCATCTGGGACATAACCGCTCTGTTGATGAAATAGTACGTTGTGCCATTCAGGAAGATGCCCATGCCATTGCACTCACAAGCTATCAAGGCGGACATCTCGAATACCTGAAATATATGTACGATCTCCTGAACGACAATGGAGCAGGACATATTAAAATATTTGCCGGGGGCGGGGGTGTTATTCTTCCTGATGAAATCAAAGAATTGCACGATTATGGCATTCACCGCATCTTTTCCCCGGATGACGGTCGTGAATTTGGCTTGCAAGGCATGATCAATATGGTTCTTGAGGCCTGCGATTATCCCATGGAAAATCAATCAATCCCGAATTTAGAAGATCTGGTAGCCGGCAAGCACAGCAGTATTGCACGTTTCATTAGCCTCGCAGAAAACAATCCGGACAGCATCGGTCCATTGCTTGAAGAAATGCATCAAAAAGCCTGTAATGAGGAAGTTCCTGTTTTGGGGATAACGGGCACTGGCGGATCGGGAAAGAGCTCCACTATTGATGAACTCGTCCTTCGTTTTACGCGCGATTTCCCGAATAAAAAAATTGGGATTTTATCGGTTGATCCATCACGACGAAAAAGTGGGGGAGCATTGCTGGGCGACCGTATACGAATGAACGCCATTCACAAGGAAGGTGTTTATATGCGTTCACTTGCAACACGCCAATCTAATCTGGCCTTATCGAAGCATATTAAAGAAGCTCTGTGCATTTTAAAATCGGCCAATTTCGATTTTATCATACTCGAAACCAGCGGCATTGGACAAAGCGACACGGAAATCACCGACCATAGCGACCTCAGCATGTATATTATGACGCCGGAATTTGGCGCACCATCGCAATTGGAAAAAATTGATATGCTTGATTTCGCTGATGTAATCGCCATTAATAAATCCGACAAACGTGGTGCTGAAGACGCATTAAGGCATGTGCGAAAACAATACAGCCGCAATCATAATCTTTGGTCTACAAGCCCAGAGGATTTGCCCATTGTTTCCACCATTGCTTCTCGTTTTAACGATGATGGAACCAACAAACTCTACATTCTTCTTCTCCAAAAGCTCAAGGAAAAAACAGGTATTGCCTTTATTCCGGATTCCGGGCTTTCCAATACAAGCAATAAAAGCTATACGATTATCCCACCAGAGCGCGTGCGATATCTCTCTGAAATCAGCGAAAAAATCAGGGAATACAATGCGTGGGTGCAAAAACAATCGGCGCTTACATCACGTTGGCAGGCTTTAGAAAGCAGCAAACGCGAAATGGATGATGATGTAAAGGAAAAGCTCCATCAAAAATCCGAAGAAATTAAAAAGCAAATTAATCCGGACAATCTGGAAATCCTGAAAAATTGGCCGGAAACCCTAAAAAAATATAAAGCCGATGAATTCATCTATCAGGTGAGAGGAAAAGACATTAAGGTGGAAACCTTTACGACAAGCCTTTCGCATACTAAAATCCCAAAAATCAGTTTACCACGGCATCGCGATATGGGAGAAATTTTACGTTGGAACCTTCAAGAAAATGTTCCCGGACAATTTCCATATGCTGCGGGGGTTTTCCCATTCAAACGTGAAAATGAAGACCCAACGCGTATGTTTGCCGGCGAAGGCGGACCCGAACGCACCAACCAGCGCTTTCATTATGTCTCGAAAGGAATGCCCGCCATTCGACTTTCCACGGCCTTCGATTCTGTAACACTTTATGGTGAAGATCCCGATCGTAGGCCTGATATTTATGGCAAAATTGGAAATTCAGGCGTATCTATTGCCTGCCTCGACGATGCAAAAAAACTCTATTCCGGTTTCGACCTATGCGCAAAAAACACTTCAGTTTCCATGACCATCAACGGTCCCGCTCCAACAATGATGGCATATTTCCTGAATGCAGCGATTGACCAGCAATGCGAAATCTATATCAAAGAGCATCAGATGGAACAGCTTGTCGAAGAAAAACTCAAGGAAAAATACGATCAAAAAAACATCCAACGCCCTGCATATCAAGGGAAATTACCAAACGGGCATAATGGTTTAGGATTAATGCTCTTAGGGCTTACAGGGGATGAAATTTTGGGAAAAGATATTTATGCCCGCATCAAGAAAGAAAGCATGAGCATGGTTCGTGGAACGGTGCAGGCAGATATTTTAAAAGAAGACCAGGCACAAAACACCTGCATTTTCAGCGTCGATTTTTCCCTAAAACTAATGGGCGATGTGCAGCAATATTTCATCGACAATAGCATACAAAATTTTTACTCTGTCAGCATCAGTGGCTACCATATTGCCGAGGCAGGCGCGAATCCAATAACACAATTGGCTTTTACTTTGGCCAATGGCTTTACTTATGTGGAGTATTATCGCTCACGCGGAATGAATGTGGATGATTTTGCCCCAAATTTCTCTTTCTTTTTCTCCAATGGCATTGATGCCGAATATGCAGTAATTGGCCGAGTTGCCCGCATCATATGGGCGAAAGCCATGAAACAGCTTTATGGTGCAAGCGGTCGATCACAAAAACTGAAATATCATATCCAAACCTCGGGACGCTCATTACATGCCCAAGAAATCGACTTCAACGATATTCGCACAACACTTCAGGCATTGTATGCCATTTACGACAATTGTAACTCCCTGCACACCAATGCATATGATGAAGCAATCACCACACCAACCGAAGAATCTGTACGCCGGGCAATGGCCATTCAAATGATTATTAACCACGAACTTGGTATGGCAAAAAATCAAAACCCATTGCAAGGCTCCTATATTATTGAAGAACTTACCGAGCTGGTAGAAGAAGCAGTACTCCTTGAATTTGATCGCATTACAGATCGTGGTGGCGTTCCCGGTGCGATGGAAACGATGTATCAACGCAGCCGCATACAAGAAGAATCCATGTATTATGAGCATCTGAAAAACAATGGCGAATTACCAATCATGGGTGTCAATACTTTTCTTTCTTCCAAAGGATCGCCAACGATAATCCCCGGCGAAGTAATTCGGGCAACAAGCACAGAAAAAGAGTATCAGATTACTATGCTGACGGAACAGCATAAAGCTCATGAGGAAGAAGCTAAGCAGCAATTGAACACACTCACGGCAGGGGCTTTAAAGAATGAAAATTTATTTGAGCACCTGATGAATGCAGCAAAATCATGCAGTATCGGGCAATTGACGCAAGCATTATTTGAAGTAGGCGGCCAATACCGTAGAAATATGTAAACAAAACCGCCCAAACAACTGTTATATAAGTGATAAGCAAAGAATAAAAAACCCAATAAACAATACACTTTGTACCGAATAAAAAGCAAAACACAAACAGATTCTGCCCAATTTAATAGAAATAAAGCCGCATTTGCTGAACTGATGCAGACCTATAAAGAAAGGCTTTCGATTGTGCAGAAAGGCGGATCAGAGCATACTGTTGAAAAGCACAAAAAACGCGGGAAGCTATTGGCACGAGAACGCATCGATTTGCTACTAGACCCCAACACCCCTTTTATGGAGTTGAGTCCATTGGCAGCCTGGAACATCAAAAACAATGCATTTCCTTCGGCAGGAATCGTTACGGGAATTGGTGTTGTTCACGGTCAAGAAGTTATGATTATCGCCAATGATGCGACAGTAAAAGGCGGCACCTATATGGAGCAAACCATAAGAAAACATGTGCGTGCTCAGGAAATTGCCTTAGAAAACCATTTGCCTACGATTTATATGGTCGACTCGGGCGGCGCTTTTCTTCCCGATCAAGCAAAAGTCTTTCCTGACCAACATGATTTTGGACGCTTTTTTTATAATCAAGCGCGACTTTCTGCATTAGGTGTGCCACAAATTGCCATTGTGATGGGTTCTTGCACTGCCGGCGGAGCCTATGTTCCTGCAATGAGCGATGAAACCATTATCGTGAAAAATCAAGGGACAATTTTCATTGGGGGACCGCCATTGGTAAAAGCAGCAACAGGCGAAGAGGTCTCTGCTGAAGAACTGGGCGGCGCTGATGTGCATACATCCATATCCGGTACAGCCGATCATTTTGCAGAAGACGATAAACACGCCATTCAAATCTGCAGGAATATTCTGGAAACTGTGCAAATTCCCGATAAACAAAGGCTGAACACGATCCCTGTTGAAGAACCTATTTATGATGCTTCAGAACTTTATGGATTGGCACCAATTGATTTAAAAAAGCCCATTGACGCCCGTGAGATTATTGCTCGCATTGTGGATGGCAGTCGCTTTCAAGAATTTAAAGCTCGCTACGCACCCACAATTGTTACAGGATTTGCCCATATCATGGGAATGCCTGTGGGAATTATCGCAAACAATGGCGTTCTTTTCTCAGAATCAGCACTCAAAGGAGCACATTTTGTTCAATTATGTACTTCACGAAAAATACCGCTTATATTTTTACAAAATATCACGGGATTTATTGTGGGCAAAGAATATGAGCATAAAGGCATTGCACGTGATGGCGCAAAAATGGTGCATGCCGTTGCGAATGCAGGCGTTCCGAAATTTACTGTTGTTTTTGGAGGTTCGTTTGGCGCAGGAAATTACGCTATGGCAGGTCGCGCCTATGATCCACGCTTTCTGTTTATGTGGCCCAACGCGAAAATCAGCGTGATGGGTGGAGAACAGGCTGCCGATGTTCTGATCACCGTAAAAAAAGATCAGCTCGCCTCAAAAGGCGTCGAATTGAAAGAAGAAGATGCTGAAAAACTACGAGAGGAAATCCATAGCAAATATGCAGAAGAAGGCTCCGCCTATTATAGCACAGCGCGCATCTGGGATGATGGCATTATCGATCCGGCAGACACACGTAAAATATTGGCAATGAGTATTGCTGCATCTTTAAATAAGAAGTTCGACGAGCATAAATACGGTGTTTTCCGTATGTAAAAAACAATCGTTCTTCTCCTTCAAGATTGAAAAAAGATAATGGGGTACACAATTGAGGAATTAAGCTGAGGAATTAAATTAAGCATATTTCTATGAATGTTGTTTTAGATTTCTCCCTCGGTCATTTTAGTAATTTAACGATTGTTATATCTCAAAAAAAGAATATAAAGCACTGTAATTTAGAATAATGACCTCAGTCGAAAAGACAAGATGGTGAAATATTGGGAGATAAAAGGGACGCGCGGACATATTTATTTTAAAATTATTGCGTCCGCGCGTCCCTTTTATCTATTTCCGAGCGAATCCTGTCCTTTCGAGCAAAGGATCGAAACGAAGTGAAGATCCTGCGGGAGAAATCTAAATATCAATATAACAACCGATTAGAATTAATATTTTTTGAACACTTTAAAAAAAATCATAAAAACAAAAAACAGTGAGCTATAGAACAATCGAAATATCCATCGAAAACGGACTGGCATCCCTAATGCTCAACAGGCCGGAAAAGCATAATGCCTTAAATGCAGAAATGATTGAGGAATTAAGCATTGCTTTTCAAAATCTTTCGGCTATGGATGAGGTACGCGCCATTATTCTCTCCGGAAAAGGGAAAAGTTTTTGTGCCGGTGCAGACCTCAATTATATGAAAAATGCTGCCGTCATGAGCAGGGAAGAAAGCATAGACGACAGTTTGAAACTCGCCTCTCTATTTAAATTAATGTATCGCTGTGAGAAACCTTTGATTGCCCTTGTGCATGGCTCAGCCTATGGTGGTGCAAATGGTTTATATGCTGTTGCCGATATCGTTTTGGCTGCCGAAAATACTGTTTTTTCATTCAGCGAAGTGCGCCTCGGCATTGCCCCCGCAGTGATTGCTCCCTATATCGTAAAACGAACAGGCGCCTCGGCAGCAATGGAGCTGATGATTACGGCCAAACGATTTGATGCACAAGAAGCAAAAAATATTGGCCTGATTAATCATGCTCTTCCACAAAACGAATTGATAGCAGAAGCTGATCAAATCATTGCTCAACTTTTTAAAGGAGCACCGAAGGCCATATCAGCAACGAAGAAGCTAATTCGAAAAATCACTGATAAAGAGGATATTTCAGAACTACAAAAATATACAGCAGCATTAATCGCTGATTTGCGCCGTTCTGAGGAAGGTCAGGAAGGGATGAATGCATTCCTCGAAAAACGTAAGCCCAATTGGCAAAACCAAAGCAACGAAGATGAAACTCTTTAATAAAATACTAATTGCAAACCGAGGGGAAATTGCCCGAAGGATTATCCGTACAGCCAAAGCGATGAACATAAGCTCTGTGGCTATTTATTCGGATCAGGATGCTGATGCGCTCTATGTAAAGGAAGCTGATGAAGCCATTCACCTTCCGGGAGATGAGCTTTCCGAGACCTATCTCCATATCGAAAGCATTATCGCGGCAGCAAAAAAAAGCGGGGCAGACGCACTGCATCCCGGTTATGGATTTCTGGCTGAAAACGCTGATTTCGCCGAAGCCTGTAGTAAAAACGGGATTACATTTATTGGTCCCGAAGCGCAAGCCATCAGGCAAATGGGGCATAAAACTGCGGCACGCCTCTTTGCTGAAAAAGCAGGCCTCCCGCTAAGCAAAGGCATCACAGGAGATTCAGCAACTTTGCTTGAAAAAGCGAAAGAAATCCCCTTCCCTGTTTTAGTAAAAGCAGCAGCAGGTGGCGGAGGCAAAGGCATGCGTATTGTTCATGATCCGAAAGATTTACCCGAAATTCTTGAAGCAACCAAACGCGAGGCCCTCTCCTATTTCGGCAATGGCGAAGTATATATCGAACAATACATTATAAATCCACGACATATTGAAGTTCAGGTGATTGGCGATAAAAACGGGCATTATATCCATCTTTTTGAACGCGAATGCAGCCTGCAAAGACGCTACCAAAAAATTATTGAAGAAAGTCCTTCACCAAGCCTGACTCCTGAAGTGCGGGAAAAAATGTGTGGGGATGCTGTTCAACTTATTGCACAAATGAAGTATTCCAATGCAGGAACCATTGAATTTCTCGTTGATGAGCAATTGAATTATTATTTCCTTGAAATGAATACGCGCATTCAGGTTGAGCACCCTGTTACAGAGATGGTTACAGGCATTGATATTGTTCGACAACAAATTCTTGCTGCTGCCGGATTTGATCTGGAAATCAAGCAGGAAGACATCAGTCAAAACGGTCATGCGATTGAATGCCGCATCTACGCAGAAGAACCGGAAGAAGAATTTAGGCCTTCCCCCGGTAAAATGAGCCTCTATCATGAACCAAATGGAAATGATTTACGCATCGACACGGCCTATAATGCTGCCGGAGAAGTCTCTGCTGCCTTCGATCCAATGATTGCAAAAATGGTGGTTCATGGGAAATCGCGAACCGAAGCCTTGGAAAAATCAGTTCATTTCCTGCATGATTATGCGATTCATGGCATCAAACATAATATTCCATATCTGATTTATCTACTTCATGATGAGTCTTTTAGAAAAAACAATATTCATACACGTTTTTGCGATATTCATCTGAACGAATATATTGCATATCAAAAACAGCAAGCCATAAGCATTGAAGCGATTGCTGCCTTTTTGCTATTAAGCATGGATCAAAACAAAGATTCTAAATCGCCTGGCGAGAACTCTGTGTGGCAACAAATTGGATACTGGCGGCAAAATATGTTTCCCTCGATTGAGCTTAATCAAAAAAATATTGAGATTGAAATTGTTAACAATACAAGCAATCGCCTAAGCTTGCGCTATCAAAACGAGAATTATGAAATCACAAGGAAAAAGCAAGTACAAAACATTCTGGAATTTGATCTGAATGGAGTCGACACAAGGGTATATATTTCCTGGATTAATCCTGCACAGGCAGAAATAAGCTTTAAGGGACAAAAATATACAGCGCACCGAAAAGATATTTTAATCGAAGCAGAATTTAGCGATGATGCAGCCCTAACCAATAGTGATCCCGGCAATATTACAAGTCCCATGCCCGGAAAAGTCATTGATGTTTTTATCTCAAAAAATCAAGAAATTAAAGAAGGAGAGCCATTGCTAATTGTTGAAGCCATGAAAATGGAAAACACCATCCGCTCTGCCATGGACGGCATTGTTGAGGAAGTGAATATCGAAAAAGGACAGGCTGTGGGAACAAGCGAAATCATGGTTAAAATCAAAGCATTATGATGCATATTATTGAATCGCCGCGTGATGCCATGCAGGGTTATGGCCCCTTTATCTCGAGTGCGGAGAAAGCCCGATATCTCAATCAAATTCTTCAGGCAAATTTTGATATTGTTGATATCGGCAGTTTTGTAAGCCCAAGGGCAATCCCACAACTTCGCGATACTGAGGAAGTATATCATTCTTTGGATCTCCGCAGCAGCAAAAGTAAATTGATGGCCATTGTCGCCAATGAACGCGGCGCCAGAGCAGCCGCAAACCTCAGCGAAATTACTTATATAGGATTGCCCCTCTCAACTTCCGAAGAATTCCTCAGGCGTAATATCAATACCAACAGAACAAATTCCCTAAAGCGCGCCGCTGCAATTAAAAATATTTGCGAACAAAAAGGGAAAAAGCTAATCCTTTATATTTCAATGGCTTTTGGGAGCCCTTATGGCGAAGAATGGTCCTTTGACGATTTAATGAAAGGCAGCCAACAATTTATTGAGCTTGGCATTGATTTTATTAATTATTCCGATACAATAGGCATTGGACGGCCTGAGCAAATCTCTGCTGTCTTTAGGGAAAGTAAAATCCTTTGGCCGGATATTCGTTTTGGCCTCCACCTTCATATGCGCAATAATCAGTGGAAACCACATATCGAAGCCGCTTGGAACGAAGGCTGCCGATGGTATGACGGTGTTTTAAGTGGTTTGGGCGGCTGCCCGATGACAGGTCATGGACTGATTGGGAATCTCCCCACAAAAAACCTAATTGATTTTGCAGAGGAAGGCCATATCGACCATCAAATCAATACCAATGCTTTAATTGGAATTGAAAAAATCGAGAAAGAAATTTTTAGCACCCACGGTATTACACCCCTTGAAACAGAGTAGTAACAGTAGAACAACGCAAAAACAACATATATGAACAAAGTAGTAAAAAACGCACAAGAAGCCATTGCCGGATTAAAAGACGGCATGAGCCTGATGTTTGGCGGATTTGGCCTGGCAGGCATTCCCGAGAACAGCATTCAGGCGATTTACGAAGCCGGAACAAAAGAGCTGACTTGCATCAGCAATAATGCAGGCGTAGATAATTTTGGTTTGGGCATGTTGCTCAGAAAGCATCAAATTAAAAAAATGATGTCGAGCTATATAGGTGAAAACAAGGAGTTTGAGCGTCAGCTGATGGCTGGCGAAGTTGAAGTAGACCTTATTCCACAGGGCACTCTGGCAGAGCGTATTCGCGCCGGTGGCATGGGCATTCCCGCATTCTATGTCCCAGCAGGATACGGCACTGAAGTAGCTGAAGGCAAGGAAGTTCGTGAGTTTCATGGCAAAATGCACATTATGGAATATGGCCTTCGGGCAGACTTTGGTATCGTAAAAGCATGGAAAGGCGATACAAATGGCAATCTGATTTTCAGGCATACCGCCAATAATTACAATAATATGATTGCTGCGGCAGGACGTATTACGATTGCTGAAGTTGAAGAGCTGGTTCCTGCCGGCAGCTTGGATCCAAATCAGGTGCATACGCCGGGAATTTTTGTTCAAAGAATTTTTCAAGGCAGTAATTATGAGAAAAGAATTGAATTTAAAACCACACGCTAAGCAACAAACATTATGGCATTAGATAAAAACGGAATAGCAAAACGCATTGCTCAGGAATTAAAAGACGGATATTATGTAAACCTCGGTATTGGCATACCCACGCTTGTTGCGAATTATATCCCTGAAAACATGGAAGTTATATTGCATAGCGAAAATGGCTTGCTGGGCATTGGCCCATTTCCTGAAGAAGGAAAAGAGGATGCAGACCTCATCAATGCAGGCAAACAAACGGTTACAGTATTACCGGGTGGTGCCTTTTTCGATTCAGCAACCAGCTTTGGAATGATACGAGGTGGACATATCGACCTTACTGTTCTTGGCGCTTTTGAAGTGTCGCAGCAAGGCGATATTGCAAGCTGGAAGGTTCCCGGAAAACTCATTAAAGGAATGGGCGGCGCAATGGACCTGGTCGCTGCAGCAAAAAACATTATTGTGGCCATGCAGCATACAAATAGGGATGGCGCATCCAAATTATTGGAGAAATGTACTTTACCCCTAACGGGAATAAAATGCGTGAAAAAAATTGTTACAGAACTTGCTGTCCTGGAAATCACCGAGGATGGTTTTCGCCTTCTGGAGCGCGCCCCCGGTGTAAGTGTTGAAGAAATCAAGGCCAAAACCTCAGGCAAACTTATTATTGAAGGTGAAATTCCTGAAATGACGATATAAGCATATCTGTCGTTTTTGCGGCATCAGATTATCAGCATTTTGCAGTGAACAAAACAGGCTTAATCAGACTTATTATAAATAAAAATCCTTCTATGAATTATCCCAAAAAAGTTACAATTGGCGACATTACCGTTCGTGATGGCTTCCAGCATGAAGAGAAATTCATCCCCACAGAAGCCAAAGTCTGGGTATTGGAACAGCTCATTCTTTCCGGTTTTAAGCATCTCGAAGTTTCCAATTTTGGCAATCCACGTGGCATGCCTCAATTTAAAGATGCTGATGATCTTTTCAAAAAAATCCGCAACAGCAAAAAAGTCGCTCATTTAATTAATGATGTGCAACTTACTGCCATCACCATCCGCGAACGCGCTATTGAACGCGCGATACAAGCCAAAAAAGATGGTTATGGCCCCGACAGAATCCTGCTGATGGTCAGCACAAGCGAATCGCATCAAAAGAAGAATAGCGGTTTAAGCCTGAAAGAATATTGGGCAATGGCCGAAAAATACATCCCCATGGCACAGGAAGCCGGTATAAAAGTAAATGGCACTGTAAGCACCATTTGGGGCTGCCCCATCGAAGGACCAACACGCATGGAAGACGCCATTGATTTTGCACAAAGATGGTTTGATATTGGCGCCAATGATGTTGAACATGCAGATCATGACGGCTCAGCATCCCCCGACAGGGTTTATCGATATTACAGCATGTTGATGGACAAAATCGGCAAGCCACAGAAGCAAATCGTTCATTTTCATACGACAAGAGGCTGGGGATTGGCCAATGTGCTGGCAGCATTGCAGGCCGGAATGACCAATTATGAATCGAGCCTGGGCGGCATAGGCGGGCAACCTGCAAATTTTGTAGATGGCGTGCCTGTTAGTGGCACAGGAGCCTATTATTATAAAGATCCCAATATCGTAGGACTCGTTTCTACAGAAGATATGCTGGTGATGATGGATGAAATGGACATAGAAACCAATCTTGATATTGACCGTGTTCTCGAAACCGGTCGAATGACTGAACGGATTGTAGGCAGGCAATTGCGCTCTGAATGTATTCGCAGTGGTCGCATCCCAAAAAATTTAACCGGAAGGAAATAAAGCAAGCTTATGATGAATTTTGAACTAGAAGAAGAGCATAAATTTATCCGCAATAGTGTACGTGATTTTGCTGAACGCGAAATAAAGCCATTAGCACAAGAACTCGACGAAAAAGGGGAATTCTCTGTTGAACTCACCCGCCGCATGGGGGAACTTGGGCTTTTTGGAATGTACCTTCCCGAGAAATATGGCGGACAAGGTATGGATACCTTAAGCTATATTATTGCCGTTGAGGAAATTGCACGTGTTGATGGCAGTCATGCCGCTACCTTGGCTGCACATAATTCATTGGGTATTGGCCCGATTTACTATTATGGAAATGAGGAACAAAAACAAAAATACCTGCCTCAATTATGCAGCGGAAACGCTCTCTGGGGCTTTGGACTCACAGAACCTGATGCCGGTTCAGATTCACGCGGAACAAAAACAACAGCACGTATTGAAAAGGGTAATTGGGTCATCAACGGATCTAAAATATTTATCACAAACGCATCAGCGCCCATAAGCATCGGCTCGACCGTGCAGGCAATTACAGGAGAGAAAAACGGCAAAAAAACCTATAGCACCATAATTGTTGAAAATGGAACTGAGGGTTTTAAAGCAGTGGAAATGCATGGCAAAATGATGTGGCGTGCTTCCAATACTTCCGAGCTTTATTTCGATGATTGCCGCGTTCCGGAAAACAATTTACTGGGCGAATTGGGGCAAGGCTCAAAAATCATGCTGAGCACCCTTGATAACGGAAGGCTGAGCATTGGCGCCATGGGGCTTGGATTGGCACAAGGTGCTTTTGAAATGGCTCGCACCTATGCGCGCGAACGGAAACAATTTGGAAAACCCATCGCTGAATTTCAGGTAATTGCCTTTAAGCTTGCCGATATGGCCACCAAAATTGAATTGGCCCGAAACCTATTGTATAAAGCCTGCCGCATGAAAGATCAGGGTGTTGCTTTTGGCAAGGAAGCAGCCATGGCAAAACTTTATTGCAGCGAAGTTGCCAAAGAAGTTGCCGATGAAGCCGTGCAAATTCATGGCGGCTACGGACTTATGAAAGACTATCCCATCGAAAGGTTTTACCGCGACCAGCGACTGCTCCAAATTGGAGAAGGAACCTCGGAAATACAAAGATTGGTTATCGCACGATACATCATGAATGAAGTTTAATTTATCACACAATTAAAATCCCCATCACATGAAAAAGAAACGCATATTAGTAATTAATCCTCGCACTGCTTTTACGAAAATAGCCATTTTTGATGAAAACAAACTGGTATACCTTAATAAAGTAAACCATAGCGCAGAAGAGTTGCGTCCCTTTAAAAAGATTACGGATCAGCACGAATACCGACTTAATATTGTTTTATCTGAGCTTGAAAAAGCAGAATTCCCTCCCGAAAGCATTGATATTGTTGCCGCACGTGGCGGAATGGTAAAACCATTAAAGTCAGGCGTTTACAAAGTCAGCAAAAAAATGGTTGATGATATGCTCCATAACCCTATGGGAGATGACAGCGTGAATCTAGGCTGCGTTATTGCTTATGAAATGGTACAAAAAATGCCACACGCTCAGGCTTTTACATCCAATCCTATTGTTGTAGATGAGCTCATTGATGAAGCACGCATCAGCGGACATCCTGATTTTGAACGCCGTTCTGTTTTTCATGCTTTAAATCAAAAAGCGATTGCCCGAAAATACGCCAAAACCAATATGAAGCGCTATGAAGACATAAATCTGGTTGTAGCTCATCTTGGCATGGGCATCACCATCGGTGCGCACCGAAAAGGACGCGTTATTGATGTAAACCAAGGCTTTGATGGCGGCGGACCATTTACACCCAAACGCTCCGGTACTTTGCCTGTTGGCGACCTGATTAGGATGTGTTATAGCGGCAAATATACCGAAGAAGAAATGCTTGCAAAAGAAATGGGCGAAGGCGGAATGAAGGCGTATCTGGGAACAGATAGTGTTTATGAAGCAGAACAACGACTGAATAATGGCGATAAAAAAGCTGAACTTATCATGAAAGCGATGGTGCATCAAATCACAAAATCCATTGGCGCTTATTCGGCCATACTAAAATGCGATATTGATGCAATACTTATAACAGGTGGCATTGCCAATTCAAAATGGATGACGGAGCAAATTATCGAAAATGTCCAAAAAATTGCACCCGTACATGTATATCCCGGTGGCGATGAAATGGAATCGCTGGCAAATAATACTTTAATGGCATTAAGAGGAGAAATTGCCCTTAGGGAATATGAATAAACCATAGAAATATTGGGACAGCTTTCGCCTTGGGATTGATGGTGGAGTTGAAGAAGGCTTCCCTATTTTACGAAACATCAATTTGTATAAAATGGAATTAATCAATCTTCAATACGAGAAAAAAGAACACATTGCCCTAATCACGATCAAGCGCCCTGAGGTCATGAATGCCCTGAACAGCCGCTTCTTCGATGAAATGGAATTCCTGATCGAGAAAAGCACTGAGGACGAAGAAGTTCGTGTTCTTATTGTCTCAGGCGATGGAAAAGCCTTTGCAGCCGGCGCCGATATCAGCGAAATGAAGGATAAAAACCAGGAAGAAGGCAGTGCCTTTTCGCAAAGAGGCCAGCAGGTTTTTAATCTGATTGGAAACACCAACAAAATTGTAATCGCTGCAATTAATGGCTATGCTTTGGGCGGAGGAATGGAACTGGCAATGGCTTGCGATTTTCGTTTTGCCTCAGAAAAAGCAAAATTCGGCCAGCCGGAAGTAAATCTGGGCCTTATTCCCGGATATGCAGGTACTCAAAGATTATCAAGGCTTTGCGGACTTGGAAATGCATTATACCTGCTTACAACAGCAGAGATGATTGATGCAGAAACCGCAGTTAGAATGGGGCTGGTTCAAAAAATATTTAGCCCGGAAAGCCTTCTAGAAGAAAGCATAAAAACCGCACAGGCAATTGCATCCAAAGGACCAAAAGCCGTGGAACAAGTCAAAGCCGTTTGCCGAAAAGGACTTGAAATGGACTTTATGGCCGGCAGTGCCCTGGAAAGCAAGGAGTTCGGAAAACTCTTTGGTAAAGGAAATCAAGGATATGAAGGCATGAGCGCTTTCCTTGAAAAGAGAAAGCCCCAGTGGTAAAAAAAATTTATCATAATATATCTATTTATAGACATATCTTAATTTGTAAACCCAAAAATGCAATAAAATGGAATATACAGAAAGACTGCAAAACGTCAGTGTACTAGGAGCAGCAGGAAAAATGGGCAGTGGCATTCTTTTGTTAACAGCAGTAGAAATGGCCGACCTCAGCCTGTTGCCGGAAAATAAAGACAAAAATTTTGTTCTGAATGCTATTGATTTATCAGATTCAGGACTTGCAGGACTAATGCGCTATCTCAGGGTGCAGGTCAGGAAAATCGCTGAGAAAAAAACCGTTTGGCTGCGAAAAATCTATGCAGAGCGTGCCGACCTTATCGAAAACGGGGAAATCATTGATGAATATATTTTCCATGTTCTGAATATAGTGCGTCCGAGCCAACAGATTGAAGCAGCGAGAAGCTCTCATTTGGTTTTTGAAGCCGTTAGCGAGAATCCGAAGCTCAAAAAAATGCTTTTTGAACGCATCAATAAGGACAACGAGCTAAAGCCCTGGTTTTTCACAAACACATCTTCTATTCCAATCGCACAAATCAATGCCGACGCAAGCCTTGAAGGGCGTGTACTCGGTTTCCATTTTTACAATCCCCCTGCTGTTCAAAAGCTTGTAGAGCTGATTAGCATCAAAGAAAATAGCGAGGAAATGCTTGCTTTTGCCCTTGATTATGCAAAACGCTTGCGCAAGATTGTAGTACATTCCAATGATATAGCAGGCTTTATCGGAAACGGGCACTTTATGCGCGATGCACTTTTTGGCATTCAGATGGCGGAAAAACTCAGTGCAGAAATGCCACTTCATGAAGCCATTTATGCCGTTAATAAAATGAGCCAAGATTTTCTTGTCAGGCCAATGGGAATTTTTCAATTAATTGATTATGTAGGTATTGATGTTGTTCAATATATTATGCAGGTCATGAACCCACATCTTGAAAATGAAGATCTGCACAGCTCCTTGCTCGATCAATTGATGACCTTAGGAGTAAAAGGCGGCCAAAATCCTGATGGTTCACAAAAAGACGGTTTTCTGCGCTATGAAAAAGGCAGGCTAAATGCCGTTTATTGCCCCAACTCTAAGGGATACATCAGCATGGATACATTTTCGGCAAAAACCGACGATTTTCTTGGTGAACTTCCACAAAATTACATTCCATGGAAAGGCATTATCCGCAGTAAAAATCGGGACGCACATTTTGCATCCTATTTCGGGGAAATGAGCAAAAGCAAGAACAAAGGAGCACTGCTTGCGATGGAATACGGGAAGAATTCAGCAAATATTGGAGAAAAACTTGTTGCCGCTCAGGTAGCCAAAAGCATTGAGGATGTCAATACGGTAATGCTTACAGGATTTTTCCATGCGTATGGACCGATAAATAATTATTTTTCAGCATCATAAAAAACACCGCCATGAAAAATTTAAGAAAAAAAATATATCTGACAGCAGGCTATAACACCACATCCCTGGGAACAGGGCGTAAAGAATTTAACCCAAAAAAGCCCAGACCGGGTTTGGAACACTATTTTAAAGAAGCCGGTGAAGGTGTTTTAAAACAAATTGGCGGCGCAGAAAATGTAGACGAAACAGTGATTGGCAATTTTATGGCTGCACGCTTTAATAAGCAAGCCAATCTGCCCGGTTTTGCGCCTATGATCGACAAAGCATTGGAATGGAAGCCCAGTACTGCTGTTGAGGGTGCTTGTGGATCAGGAGGTTTAGCCTTAACTACCGCCCTTCGATCTGTTTTAGCAGAAACTGCGGATGTAGTGCTTGCTTTGGGCATCGAGGTGCAAAATACCGTAAAAGCCATATATGGTGCTGATATCCTAGCAGGAGCAGGATGGTATCCAAAACGTAAAAACGGCCATGCCTATTTTTTCCCCGGACAATTCAGCGATCGTGCAGGAGCATACTACGAACGCTATGGAAAGGAAAAAGCTCGAAAAGGGATGGCTCGTTGGTATAAAAATGCGATTGTAAATGCCCGTTTGGATCCTACAGCCCAGGAATATCAGAACACACATCCCGATCCGGAAGCTCTTGCATTAAAAACAGAACCCAATGGAAGAAGCTTTGTAGATAATCTGACGATTTTTGATTGCAGCAAGGTCTCTGATGGTGCCAGTGGAATACTCCTCCTTTCTGAAGAAGGCCTGGAAAAAACAGGCATCAATAAAAAAGATACCGTAGAACTCGTTGGCTGGGCACAAGTGGAGCGAAATATCACCGAAGACCCCACAGACCTTACAGAACTTGAAACCATAAAAAGAGCCGCAGCACAGGCATTACAAAATGCCGGAATTACTGTGGATCAGCTTGCTACAGTGGAAACCCACGATTGTTTCTCCATAGCCGGAATCCTTGCCATTGAAGCACTCGGACTGGCAGAAAAAGGCGAAGGCGCCGATTTCGTTGCAGCCGGACACACAGCGAGGGAGGGGAAAATCCCTTTCAATACAACAGGAGGACTGATTGGCTGGGGGCATCCTACAGGAGCAACCGGAGTACATCAGGCGGTTACCATTTGGCAGCAATTGAGCGGAAAAGCTGGCGCTGCACAAATTAATATTCCTGCTGACAAACCTTATGGTATGAGCATTAATATGGGTGGTGATGATGTTACCGTTGTAGCGATGGTCTATAAAAAAGTTGATTAAGGAGGGTAATTCCGAAATTACTAATGGTTTTTACTAGGGGCTTTGATTTAAGATCAAAGTTCCTAGTGGGTTTGTAATACTGGCGCGGATATGTAATCCGTGACATTCTTTCTCGTATTAATCCATACACTCAATTTAAAGAGCACAAAACCACATGTTATAAGGACAAATATTAGACGACATTTCCTGCTAATTTAGGCTGGGCTTACAGCCCGCAATGCCTTCTATAAATTAGAATAGCCAAAGGCGATGCCCTTGGCTATTCTAATTTGGCCTTTCAGGCCGCGTATTACTTCTGCAAAACGGGTTTTCGTGTGAAATTCTCAAATATTAATTCTATGCAGGGACTTTTCGCCATTTCGCGATCGCATAGCCAACGCTATTTAGTTTCTGTCCATGGAGTCGTGAGTTTGCTCTATAAAGTTCAAATTCAAGGTGCTATGCTGCACTGTGCTGAGCACAGTCGAAGTAAGTTGGTCGAAGTGCGTGTAAAAAATCCAAACCGGATAATACTCAGGTATTTGAGGATTTGGATTTTGAGCAATCCCGAATTTTCGGGATGACTGGTTTCAACTCCAAGAATAAGGCTGAGATCGGACATTATGGACAGAAACTATTTAGCAGAAGAAGCCAACAGCCACTGAGTGTATAGATTATATACCCAAACAAAGAATTATTATTTTTAATATCGTCTTATAATCCCGTATATTTGCAAATACACTGTATTATAAGACTCAAAATAGGATTATATGGACAAAATAGCGGGTATCATAACAAACCTTAGAAAAGAAAAAAATTGGTCACAGACCGATTTAGCAAATCAAAGCAGCGTTTCTCGTGAGATGATTAGCAAATATGAAAGGCGGATTGCAATACCTTCTGTGGATGCTGCTAAAAAAATAGCTGATGCTTTCGGGGTGTCTTTAGATTATTTGGTTGGGGAAGGCATTAACTCCTCATTTGACAAGCAAACCTTAAAGCGATTACAGGAAATCCAGGGAATGAAGCCCGACTTTAAAGTACATCTGTTCTCTATTATTGATTCAGTAATCAGGGATTACAAAACACAACAAGCTTATTTAAACCAATAAAATTTAAGATTATGAACCTTCAATATATTTCAGACAGCAAAGGACAGACAACAGGGGTATTCATTCCAATTAACGAATGGAACGCCCTTAAAAATAAATACAAGGACATTGAACAGGAAGAAGTCATCATTCCCGAATGGCATAAAGATTTGGTATTAAAACGACTTGAAGATTACAAACAAAATCCCGGATCTGCTCTGGATTTTGATTCTGCTCTGGATGATTTAGAAAAAGAACTGTAATGTATCAATCTATAATCCTACCCCTTGCAAAAGAAGATATTCGGGAAACTGCCGAATGGTACAACAAACATCAAAAAGGGCTTGGCAAAAGGTTCATTGCTGAAGTTCGGGAAAAAGTCCATTTTATCAGGCACAATCCCAAAGCCTCAAATGTACGTTACAACAGCGTAAGGACGGCGGTTCTAAACGTATTCCCGTTTATGGTTCATTATACTATTGACGAAAAAAACAAAACTATTGTTGTTTCGGCTATTCTACATGCTAGCAGAGACCCAAAACTTTGGAAAAGCAGATAAAAAAACCAGAACTTTCGAGCCAAGTTTCATCGAGTAGTACTATTTATTTACCATACTTCATCGATTTTATAATCCCCTCCTTCATTAACTACAGTTAAGCGAATGATATTCTCCTCTTCACGAGGAATTTCAGGGGCTTCAAATTCAATTATATAGGAAATAATATAACCATTTTTATTTGTTGTGTCCCTAATGATTGATAGTGATTCCTTTAATTTTTCAGGATCTGTCCCCCCAAAATCATTTGTTAATAAATCATGTTCTAACTTATAAGTTCTATAAAGTTTTTTTATCCTGCTCCGAAGTTTATTTGAACAGTATTTTTGGTGTAATGAAAATACTTTTTCCTCAAATTCTTCTGGTTCATATGATGTAGCATTCTCCCAAACAGCATTATAAGCAATATAAAACTCCTTTAACATTGAAATTATTTGCTCATCCTTACTCTGCGAGTGCACACAAGCAGTATTAATCATTAATACTAAAGTTGTTATAAAATATATTATTAGTTTCATAAATTATTTGGGCAATTTTAGTGTCACTTTATTTTTAAACATGAAATTCTTTAATTTTTTGTTGTCCTTAAATGCATCCTCAGGCTGTTGAGGATACCACCTATCTGTAGAATCAATTGTAAGGTATTTGCCCGTTATATATTTTTCAATAGGCCTGTATATAATAGGGACTGATGCTATAGGTGAGGTAATAAAATAGCGAATTCTAGCTTTATCTTGATTGGTCAACCATTTAATAGAAAAAAAACCTATTGAGGGCGTCCAACCCATTGAATAATTCCAATTATAATTTATGTACAGTTTCCTATCCCTCGTCTCCTCACTAAAAGCAGAATCCATAGTAGAAGTAAAATTTTTTAGAAAATGATTTTTTTCTTCGGTTAATGGAAATGCTATAATATTTGAATTAGATTCGATATAGCAAAAAGGCGCTAACGAATTGATAATATTATAGCTTCCATTAATAGACGTTATAGATACTGTGATTGAGCTGTTCTTTATTTCTAATATACGGCCGACAAATATTCCTTTGCACTTGCTGTTCATTTCACCCCCTACTGTATCAAAAATTTTTACGCATTGATCCAGCATGAATTCAAATGCTTTTTTTTGATCCGTTTTCTTATGGCTGCATGAAGTAATATAAAAGCATATACAAGCCAAAAAAGTGGCTTTTATGAACAATGAAAATGGCTTATTAGATTTCATTTTGTGTAATTTGTTGTTATAAATTATCTGTTTCGGTGTTCCCAAATTACCCCTTTGTATGCATTCTCCCATGCCACCAAAGTTATTGGTTTTGAATGATTAAAAAAATATTTATCTTCCATTTTATAGCAAGTACTCATTAATATTGATTTAGTTTTCAAGTCTTTAGCCAAATTTATTATGCGTTCTCAGCGGTTACCGTTTGCTTGCTTGTGTTGAAAGGTAACTGAGCGGTTTTGGGCCAAAATTATATGTAAATTCAAAATATAAATTATGAATAAACATCTAATAATCAATAGTTGCATTTTTTTTGAGTTTTGCTGTTAGAATAATTATAATTATCAAGAATACAAATATAAAAGCAAAAGATAATAATAAAGAAAACTTTAGGGAGTCAATCCTTTTCTTATTTTTTGTAATTCTTAATTTGTTAATGTCAGAATTTAATTCAATTAAGGAAATTGCTTTCTCTAATCGTTTAAATTGTAAACTATTATTGTCTGGTTGGGCATAAGGGAGTAACAGTTTATTATGTATGCATAATCCTTCAGAAAAATTTCTCGACCAACTGCAAATGTTAACATTATGCCAGTTATTGACGGTTTGGCCGTATAGCAACCATGTTTCTTCTGGTTCCAGTTTGACTGTATTTGATTGTTTTTGGATATAGAGAGTGTCGCTCTTTATATTACCCTTAAAGACTTCCAAAATCTTTATTTTGTATTCTGATGAGTCCTCTTTTAGTACATACCCAATTAATACGAAATCGCTTTCTTCATAGTTATTTTGTTTTGAGATGGCCTTACATTCTAAACAAAATCCATTTATGCTTAATACACATAGTATTAGTGTTGTAATTATATGTTTTGTCATTGCCCTAAGTGTTTCATGTATTCATTATAATATTTACTGGGTAGATAATCAAGACCCGTTTCAGTTGTGTAGCTGTTCCAAAAATGTTTAAGGTTATGTCTTTTAAATTTGAGTGTGGTTTTATTCCAATATTTACTGTCAATGGAAGCCTTGTATGCTAAATGGTGAGTTGTTGTTGCGTTGTATCCCATTTTTCCATGCCCATATGCTTCATGAATAACTAAGACTCGAATATTATCTGAAGTTATTTCATAGTCCCCAATGTCAAAATTTATACAATACTTTCCTTCTTTCATACCCATAAACCTAGCGTTACCTAATGGATCATCATTAAAAGTAAAAACAAAATCATCTCGTGAAACTATTGTGCCATCATTAAAAGTCATACCATCGACAGATTCATAATAGTACTCTTCATTATATTTTTTATTTTGAGAAGTTTCCGGTGTATCATCCCCATCATGCTGCATATGGTTAAAGATGGTAGTAAAAGCCCCGGTAATGGCACCATTGGCAAAGCTGCCGCCGGTAAGTGCAGCAGAAGTGCCGCCCACAGCAGAAGAAACAGAAACTTGTAGCCCGAGATGATCAATTTTCAGTCCTGTCATAACACCAAAGATATTGGTTTTGAATAATTTAGAAAACACACATTTTATTTTATAACAAGTACTCATTAATATTTATTTTGTTTTCAAGTCTTTGGTCATATGTATTATGCGTTCTCAGCGGTTACCGTTTGCTTGCATTCCGAGCTTACAGGTCTTTTTGGGCAGATGCTTTCAGAGTGAGAATATTCATTATAACGATCTGTAGCATTGATCTTGTGCATCGCATATAAGGCAGTTTAATCATTATCTTGTAATTCAAATTTAATTTTTTTATCATACATTGATTTTTCCAATTCTGATTTACCGTTAAAATAGTCAAACTTCTGCCAGCTTAAACTGTTATTTACAGTGTCAATCAAAAAGCCTTCTTTCACCTGATAATCCGGTATCAACCTATATTGAACAGGAACAGATTTCAAAGGGGAGGTTAAAAAATACTTCATAATTCCATTGTTTCTGCAAGGTCTGAACCTAAAATAACAAAATCCTATTGAAACATATGCTTGGCCTGCATATTTTTTGCCAAATGGAAGGAAATTACAATTCTTTTCTAGGTAGCTAAGATAACTCCCATCACTGATTTTTAAATAATCTTTAAAAATTGTATTTTTCTCATATATATGAGGAAAAATTATTATCGCTGTATCTGTATCGTGATAATAAAAAGGCGAAAGCGATTTGAGTATATCAAAATTGGAATACGCAGATTCTACTGAAAGCTCAAGCGTGCTGAAATTCTTATTATAATTCAACACCCTAACTACAAATATTGACTTGTAAGAATAATCTGGTTTTGAGTGACCAGAAATTGGTTCATGTGGCATTGTGCAGTGTTCAATAATAGCTTTTGCTATATTATTTGGCATCTTATTTTGGCAAAATGTAAATTCTGTAAAGCCCAAAAGCATTATCATAACAATTGAGTATGCTATTATTCCTTTCATTAATAATTTCATAATGATAATCTATTATTATAAACAATTGTTTTTGTGCTCAAAAATAATCGTTTTTCCTTTTTGATTAAGAAAGTCATTTGTCGGTATTATTGTTGGATTATGTGAGTTTATAATTCCAGTTAGAGCAGGTTTTGGATAAGCATATGTGTTTTCCTCTCCTATATGATATACAGCTACACCCCATTTAAGAGAACATCTCCGATCATTATAACTGCCAATGCTTGAAACTTTATTTAGCGTTGGCCCATAATGGTATTGAGCTATAAATCTTTTACCTGTTTCTTTTTCATAAAAAAAATTTTTCCCCATAAAAGAAATAGTCGTATTCTGGCTATTTGCGGCGTTATTTCCATCCCAAGGGTTTACAAAATATGAACCGTCTTCTAAAAGGAACATACTAACCTCCACGCGCGAACTTTTTGCAGCTCCTATCATGAATTCTAAAGCATCTGCTCTACCTGATGTTATTAATTTGCCACTTTTTTTATATCTGCTATAATCATCATGTTCCGGTATATCACCCCCATCATGCATTGCATGATTAAAAATAGTAGTAAAAGCCCCGGTAATAGCGCCATTGGCAAAGCTGCCGCCGGTAAGTGCTGAGGAAGTCCCTCCCACTCCGGAAGAAACCGCGAGTTTCAATCCCACACTGTTTATATCCAGCTTTGACATGGCAGAAGAGGAAAACGACCCAAGCTTACCCATAGAGATGATATTTTTGAAATAGAATAATGATTTCATAAAAAAAAGGATATTTCCTGTTTTAGTATTATTTAAAATTACAAATATTAATAACTTTCTTTATGAATAACCAAAAACGAAAATATATAATAGCTACATTAATTGAAAGCACTATGGATATTAGCAAATTAATTAATATGCTTTCAGGATTTAAACTAAATATGAGAATGTTACCTATGAACCATATAATGAATGTCCGCCTCATTGAAAATTTGACTATTAAAATTGCTTTGTCGCGATTCTCAATAATTTCAATGCAACCCGAATCTATATATGACATTAGGCTCCAGTTACTTCTTTTGAAACTGAAGAAATTATTAGAGAATTCAACAAAGCAATCAGAAGTAAAAATGTCGTCAACATTTTTATCTGCTAAAGACTGTTGAATTAGATTGAGTGTATTATTGTCAGCCTTTTCAATAAAGAACTTCTTGCTAAATAAATTTATACTCATTTAATGTAATCCTCCTCTCTTTAAATAATTTTCTGTATAATTATAATTATGGTTAAATTGCAGTGGTTTGGCTGTTCCAAAAGATATATTTATGCTAAATAGCAGAACCCCATATGAGGCTCCAAACTCTTGAACAATGAAGTTTTTTGTTTCAATTCTAGCGTAACCTGCATAAAGTATTCCAATATTGTATCCTGATGAAAAGCCTGAGAAATCATCAACTTTAAAATCATTGCCCCCTACACTTTTTATCCAAACAAAACTGATTTCTGCTGACAAGTCAACACCAATGGAACCAAATGGCACTTGGAATGTATCATGGCCGCCGTACATATCCCAAATTTCATAATATTTTCCGCCTACTCCTCCCATGATGCTTGCTGTTCCTCCATAACTGAATCCATATCCAACGATATCTCCATCTTGAATGTTTTGTACACCTTCTTTGTTTGACTGTTTGTTTTCCTCCGGTGTATCATCCCCATCATGCTGCATATGGTTAAAGATAGTAGTAAAAGCCCCGGTAACTGCGCCATTGGCAAAGCTGCCGCCGGTAAGTACTGAAGAAGTGCCGCCCACAGCAGAAGAAACAGAAACTTGTAGCCCGAGATTATCAATTTTTAAACCGGTCATGGCAGAAGTAGAAATAGACCCCAGTGAAGCGGAAATAAATCCATGGATGAACTTGCCTCCCTGTAATTCGGAAAGCCCACCTTGGGCAGCGCCATGTGCTAAGGCCGACAGCTCCTCAGGATAGGAAATATAGGAGAAATAATGGGTTTCACTGCCCCTTTGTATGCATTCTACCATACCACCAAAGATATAAAAGACATAGGTTGATGAAAAGTCAAATTTAGTGAAAATATACAACTATTTATTTTTTAATGAATCCCTTTTGCATTGACACAATGTGTTCGTTGTTCTAATAATTAATATGTTTGATCCCGAAAAGGTTACCTATATTTTGATAAATTTTTGTAATTAGTCTTTGCAAGAAAACACCAAATACTGCGTTACTCTTGCCTTGAAAACAGTCATTTGCCAAAGCAAACTCCTTGATTTTCAAGGCTGCGAAAGCCTTGTCTTTGGCGCTTTCTTATCAAAGACTTGAAAAAAGAGGGGTTTTCTGGCAGGCACTAATTAAAATCAACGCTGGCGCAAGTTTATAAATCCGTGACATCCTTTCTTCTATTGATCCGATGCCTTAAAGCTCATCGAATCAATAAGTTTAATAAGGCACGGATTGCAAATCAGGGCTTGAGTTTGAGCGAAGCCGGGAGGGCTCTCAGAATCCTTCTATGTTTCTAGCAAACCACTACCATCCGGCTACTAAGTGTGTATTTTGCTCCCAACAAAGAATTTATCGATGAGTTTATGCTTTTAAAATGTGCCGATGTCGATGCTTATTTGCCCCTATTTGGTACGGACTTGATACGGACTTGGTTCCCTTGATTTAATAAGAAGGGAATTTGCTTCCTGGCATTCCTTAAAAAAACCCGCGAACCAATCTTATGGCAAGCGGGTTTTTGTGAGAAATTCCCCCAATATTAATACTATGCAGGGACTTTTCGCCATTTCGCGATCGCATAGCCACCACTCATAAGCAAGAGCAGCAGGCTTCCGCCACCGATTGGAGCACCGCCGCCTGCCGGGGCAGAGGCATCGCCAATATTATCATGCGTAGGTGGATGCGGTGGATTTTCCTGAGCCTGAGTACCCAAGCTTAAAGCGATGAGCACCATTGCGATAAAAAATGATTTTTTAATAGCTTTCATTTCAAAAAATTTAATGGATTATAATTTTAATTGTTTGATTCATTTCATCATTACTGATATGCAGAAGATAAATTCCGGAGGATAAAACGCTCTTGATTCCTATGGATTCATTGCAGTACACCGAGATTTCTTCAATTTGCAAAAGCTGGCCACTGGCACTGAAAAGACGGACTATGCCTCGGAAATCTTTATCTGAATTATTACGGACACACAATTGATTACCATTGGTCCAGGCATGGAAAGCGTTTCCTTCAGCACTATTTTCTTCAATAGAAGTAGCATCTTTGAGGAAATGCAGTACAAAACGATCATCATATGTTCCGGAATTTGGCAGGCTAAAGGAATAGCTGGTGACGGCGCTCAGTTCAGTATAATTGTTTTGCTCCTTATCTTCCAAAAAGACTTTCGTGTAGAGGGGCAGTCCTTTTGTTGATATTGCTGAAATACTGTACTGACCCGCCAGGCCGGCAGTGACGCCCAGTTTAACGGAAGCGCTGTCCTGAAGCTCGGGCAAACCCTGGATGGCAAAGTCTTCACCATTATCCGCCACCAGTTTTGTATAGAGCGCCAAATTTGGATTGCCTTTCAGTTTGGAGGCGTCATAGCCTATATCCAAACCTTCGCTTAGTCCGTCGGCAAAGCCGATCATAATTTGGTTGAAATCGCCTTCGGGTCCTTGGATTCCGGCTGTAAAGCGTGCAATATCATTAGAAACCGTGCTTTTGTAGAATTCAGCCTGATGATGTTTTTGGTGTTCATAATAAAATTTAAAGGATTCATTATTTGCTTTGCTTTTTACCATAAATGCCTGCCCACTGCTGATAAATGTTGCTTCACTCAGCTGATTTACTGTGAGATAATCATTTTGAGAACCATCATAGCCATCGCTTTCATCCCAGATATAAAGAGCAGCAAATGAAGGATTAAGCGAAGGACTGTTTTGGGCTAACAGATTGTAGGTGTCGTCGGCAGCGTTGTTCACGGCCAGGGATGCCGGAAACGGATTTCCAATAAGATTCCAGCCATAACCTTTTCCCTCGGTTTTTGTGAGGTTTGCAATTTGCAGTCCGGAATTGAGGTAGCCTGTGAAGGAACGGGTGACTTCCCCTGTTGTGTAAGAAAGTGTATATCCTTTGGTAGGGCTCATTTCATCATCGAAAGTATCATTATATGTACCATCATCATTCTTGATGCTGCGCCAAAGCGCATTGGGCTCATCATAATAGTAAAAGGATTGGGTAACTTCCACCTGACTACCATAAAGCAGCACAAATTCGGGAATAATGCTCTGGTTGCTCACCGGCGAGCTGATGTAGTGGAATTTCATGTCCGGGATATAACGCTGAACCGTTGCAGGAACGCTGGCAGAAGCTTGAATGAGCGAGGCATTGCCATTGCCCCAATTGGCAGAATGCACAATTAATGCTGAGGAGCCGGCCTCGTTCGACAACTGATCTTCAATGGTTGTATAACCGTAGAGATCGATTTGGCTTCCCGATTTAATAGTCATTCCGTTTTTGCAAATAAGATAAGTATCCTGGTTTTGCAGGATGCGAGTCCCTGATTTTACATAAACCTGGGCGCTTATACCACTCCCGATAAGCAGGAGCAGAAGCAGTATTTTATTTTTTGTATATTTCATGTTTAAAGGGGTTTAAATATTATTTTTTGTTTTTAAGCAATTCTTTAAGCGGACGAACTTCTTTGCGGAGCTCACTGGCAGAAATGCGAAAGCCATTGCATTCTTCAGAAGTCATACGCGGGACAGGTATCCCTTTCGCGCTTTTGATATTGAGCATTGCTGCATTTTTCGGCTTACAGCCATCCATATTGATGGCGAACAGCCCTTGAGCCAATACCGACCAAAAAGCAAGTACTAATGCTGTTCGAATTCCCCGTTTCTTATAGTTGTACTTCATTAGTCGATTTTATCAATGGTATATTCAATTTCAGCACCGTGAAAATGGCCAAAAGACATATCATCAGCACCTAAGAAATATGCAGTGATAAAATAATAATTGTTGGTATTATCGATTGTGGAATTGTTAATCGAATAATCATCAATACGATGGAGGTCAAAACTGGCCCCGCATGCTGTAAAAGCCATCTCGTCCGAAGTTAGTGACAGTTTTCCTTTTTTTCTGAGCCGCACCTGCACATATTCACCATCGTTCCGGTAATAGTAGCTGAAACGGGTAATTACAGCGCCATCAGGCAGGTTCACCGGAGCTTTAATTGTAATGGCTCCATTGCCATCAGGTTCAGATATATGCCAGTAACCATTATCGTCATGAATCGCTTTGTCTCCATCCTGATTAGTAAACAGGCTAAATGCTGCTGCAGGAATATTGAAAATTTTGGTTCTGGATGCGGCATATTTATAATCACCTGTGGCCACAAAATCTTCTTCTGTTGTAATATCTTCACTAACCGCAAGATCACCATTTACTTTTAGCAAATTGTTGTCAAATTCGCCATAAATCAAGGGTTCATCGGTGGAAGAATTGTCGATATAAAGTTTTTCACTACCCGTTTCGTAATATCCTGCATTTTTACCTATGAAGATATTTTTGTCGCCCAATGAGTTATAACCTGCTTTGTGGCCAATGGCAATATTGCCGTATCCGGACACATTATTGTACATTGACCGGTATCCAACAACTGTGTTTTCATTTCCTGTAACATTGAGGAATAGAGACGATCTTCCGAAAGCACTGTTGTCGGATCCTGTAGTGGTTGAATAAAGGGCAAGAGAGCCGAAGGCTGCATTTGATGTGGCATTGGAAATATTATAAGCTGATTTATAACCCATTGCAGTGTTATCGGCACCTGTTGTGTTCAGTATAAGGGCGTAGGGGCCTACTGCAGTGTTATATTCTCCGCTTGTATTGCTTTGCAGTGTATATGCGCCCACAGCTGTGTTCATCCGTCCTTCCGTATTGCTGTTCAGTGCTTCGATGCCCACTGCGGTGTTTTTATCGCCCAAGGTATTCGCGTAAAGTGCTTTGGAGCCAATAGCTGTGTTCTCGGATCCATGGGTTGAAAGTGTTCCGCCTGTACCGTTTTTATAAAGGGCTGAATCTCCAATAGCAACTATATTATGCTGGTATGTATTTTTCTCCAAGGCTTTTACCCCAATGGCTACATTTGAATAACCTGTTGTATTGTAAAATTGCGCCCGGTAACCAACGGCAACATTGCTGTTTCCTTCGGTATTGTTATCCAGCGTACTGGTTCCCAATGCAGTGTTCTGAGCGCCGGTCGTGTTTCCGGTCAGGCTTCCGTGACCAAAAGCGGCGTTTTTATCTCCTTCGGTATTGGCATCCAATGATTTATAACCCAGCGCAGTATTGTAGCTACCACCAAGGTTTGCTTTCATGGCTTCATAGCCGATGCCTGTATTGTAGGTGCCTGTATTGTTGATGCCTGCATTGGTTCCCATAAAAAGTTTGGTACCTATATTAATGGCATCAGAGAGCCCGTCGATGGATGTGGCTGCGGCTCCGGCAGATTCCCAGCTGGCATTTCCATCGGCATCGGAAGTGAGGATTTTACCCGCACCCGGATTTCCGCCTGTGATTTTTATGGTTCCGTTAATGTCCACGCGATCGTCAGAGAAATCTCCACCGATGAGCGGTGTGGCAGTGCCCGAATTATCAATATATAGTTTATTGTTTTCTGTATTGTTTATCCCCACCTGATGTCCTATCATCACACATCCGGAGAATGAACCGCCCGTTGTATTACTTCCGGCACCATTGCCCAACACTGTATTATAACTGCCTGTTGTGTTGTAACGTAGTGTGTTGCTGCCAATGGCCACATTGTTCCAGCCTGTTACATTGTCTTTTTGTGAAAACTTGCCCAAAGCCAGGTTGTTGGTCCCATCGGTCACGGATTCCAATGCGTAATCCGCAAAGCCGAAATTATTTGTATTTGCATTGGCATTGATACCTGCCTGTGTGCCCAAAAAATAACTTCCGGCATTGTAAATGGCATCAGTTAGGTCTCCAAATTGATTTACCCCTCCTGAGCCCATTTCCACCCATTGGGTTGTTGCGTTATTGTAATACCAAAAACTTTCGGTATCCAGATCATATACCAGTAAACCGCTGGTTGACAATGCTATGGCATTGCGCTGGGCGGATGTCATGCGCGGAATAAGGATTCCTTTGTCGGTGCTTTTAATATCGAGCATTGCTGCTCCGTTGGGTTCAGAACCATCGGCATTAATGGCGACTTGTGCAATACTGTAAGTGTAGAATAGTGCAGCAATAAGCGCTAAGATTACTTTGGTTTTCATGATTTTTTGATTTTAATTATTTATTTTATCAATTGTAAATTCTTGAATATGTGTTATTTGATCATTTATCACGAGATAGACAGTATAGAAACCATTTTCTGCTTCCTCCACCCTAATCGGATATTCATAGATGCCTTCGGTGTGGCTGCCATTTGCGATGGTTTGTAATTTCTCTCCAGTTTCATCAGAAAGCACAATGAGGGTTTCTCCTTTTTCGAACTGGCGCAAGCGGATACTTGAATTATCCAGTATTTCTATAGTTCCTTTGTGTCCATTAATTTTTTTTGTGAATTGTTTTAAGGTATCCGGCATCACGGCCAGACCAGGCATGCGAAGTTCAGGAGGTAATCCGTCATCACAATCGCCATTATAGGCTAGAAATTTATTGCCTTCAGTAGCTTCAAATCCCGGGTACAGGTTCACCTGATCTCCTGCCCGCATTATTACTTCTGTGCCAGCGCCGCCTTCAATAGTTGATGTAGTTGTGATGCTATTGGATGCCGTGAAGAATTTTCTTCCGGCCAGGGGAACTGTCCAAACCTCGCTGGGCTGGCAATTAGTTTTGAGTCCGCTTTTATATAAACCGCGACCCCAAGTTGATGCAATAATCTGAAATTCAGATTCGTTTATAGCTAAGTCCGATACAGGCACATTGGGCAAGCCATTATAAAAAGGCTCCCAATTATTTGATGTGATGCTTTTAAAGAAAACGCCAATATCTGTACCTACATAAAGATTGCCATCGGAATCTACTTCAATGCACCAAAGTGGCACATTCGGCAGGTCGAAGCTGTAGTTTTGCCAGTTTGCACCGGCATTGGATGAATAATAAACTTTCTTACCGCCTTCATAGCCACCAAAAACAATATATACATTGCTTGAATTTGTGGGGTTTACACCGATATCGGTCATTGGCTGACCTACCATATTTGGGAAACCTGGATTATTAGAGATCGTATCCCAGCTTGCGCCTGCATCGTTTGATATATAGAATTTGCCTTTGAAAATCCGCCAACCAGTTCCCGCAGCAGCATATATGCGGTTGCTATTGCTCGGACAGGTTTTTAGCGCGTTGTACCCATTAATTTTTCCGTCGCCAAGCAGAGTTTGTGTGCCATTTTTTTCTGTATAAACAGAGTCATCAGCAAAATAAACCCTTTCTGGATCAGAGGAATTGATTTCTATCTGCGGAAACCATCTGATTGTTTTTATATCTTGCCACGAATTATTTATAAAATGACTGTATTTTATGACGTTTGTATTAAGGACAGCAAAGCCTTTTGTAGGATCAGAATAATTTATAGCCACATCAAAGCCATCTCCGGAACCGACATTGGAGAAATAGTCTGAGTCTGTATTGCGGTATTTTACTCCATTGTCATGGCTTCCGATCAAAAGAGTGTAGTTGTCATCATTATAATCATCAAGATGATAGGTTTGGGTTGTAGCAATACCGTCTTTATGATCGTTCCAGCTTATGCCACCATTTGAGGTGCTATAAACTCCGCCATCTGTGGCAGCATATAAAATACCATTTAAGGGATTGATCGCCAAGTCATGGATATCGGGATGGATATACCAGTCTGCTCCGCTTTCGTTATACGAACTTATATTGTCAAAAACATAGCACTCATCTGTTTTCCAAACAATCAGCGCTCCGGTATAGACCAGGTTTTCAGTTGTGGGCGAAGCAGCAATGCAGAGGTCATAATTAGATTGATCGTTTCCGCCGCCGCCTTCCTGCCCAATCAGGTTGGGGCTTGTTGTATAGCGCGTAAAATCTCTACCACTATTGATGGATTTGAAGAAACCACAAAAAGTGTGATCTCCGGTCATACCTCCCGCAATAAGATAAACAACATTAGGGTTGGCGGGGCTTACAGCAAATTCATTTCTCTTATTACAGAGAGCATGATTAAAATTAGCCTGCTGCCAGTTGTTTGCCGTATCAGTAGAGTAATAAAAGCCGGATTTAGAGGAAGCATAAACAGTAGTGGCATCACCGGGTTTGAAATCAATATCGGAATGCCAGCCTGCTTTCACCTGAAACCAGCTTTCTCCCGCATTACGTGTTTTATATATACCCTCTGTTGTTGCAGCAATAAGGACATCCGGATCTTCAGGACTTTGAATCAGTCGCAGGCCATTGTATGGATTGGCACTCAATTCACCTGTTTGCTCCCAGCTATCACCACCATCATGCGATACCAATACGCCTGCTGATCGGTTAAAATAACGGTCTCCGGAACTAATGGCATTGTCTCCGGCACCTGTTAGCACATAAATCCTATTCGAATTGCTGTAATCTACCACAATTCCTGAAACCCCAAGGCTCGGTATATAGTTGCTTAGTGGAATCCAACTGTTTCCACCATTTGTTGTTTTCCAGATGCCTCCATTGGGAGTTCCTATGTAAATAATGTTTTCGTTCGTAGGATGGAAAGCCAGTCGGTCAACCCGTCCGATGCCATTGTAATGGGCACGGATATTATCATTTTCAGAGGCATTTGGCCCAATAAATGTCCAGCCTCCTGTGCTGATCCTCGTGCTTTCTTGTTTATTTTTGATAAGCTCAATGGTTCGCTGTGGAATGTCTGCGATTTCTCCGTCAGAAGTCAGATATTTTGAGTAGTAAAAAGCCCAGCGAGCAAAATGCTTGCCTTTCTTTTGTTTGTTATAGCCCTCGGGCATCTCGTTAATAAAATCCTCAATTGTTTGGGCTACTTCTTCGTATGTTGTCTTTCCTTCCAAGCGGGCAGTCAGTTCCTCCTCTTGTGCTGAAGATCCAATTGTTATAAGCATTATAAAGAGGCCAAATAAATACCTTACTGTTTTCATTTTGATTCAGTTTTAGTGAGTTTTTCTTCCAGTTCGGTAATTCTTTTTTCCTGCTGGATGATGTAAAGCGATAATTCTTCAATCTTTTCCATCATCAGGCGTTGCATTTCACCAAGCTCAATTCCGGAAGATTGGATTTCTTTAGCAGCAGGTATATTAGGCAAATGACCTTTTTCATTGATATGCTTCTCAAGAGCGGTTATGGGCAACAAGCTGTAGTCGTCGTCAAAAACGTAATCAGGCCAATCTTCGTTAAGGCTTACCCTTACTTCTTCGCAAATCACTTTTCCTTCGATGGAGAGTTTATAGCCTGCAGCAAAATTTTCTCCGCCAATGGCAATGTCGCCACTGTTTCGTTTTATAAGGATATGCGGGCCAAAGCTTCCGTAACTAGTCTTACCGCGCAACTCCATTCGGTTTCCATAACCATCGTACATCCAGTACATTCCGGTTTCCGCATCATCATCCTCGGCAAAAAATATTGATGAGCTATCCCCGGTATTGCTCATTGGGGTGAGGTACATCACATTGTGATGACTATCCGGATCATGGACCTGAAAATTTCCAATAGGATTGGATGTACCTATAGCTGTTTGGGCATTAAACCCCAATTTCAGGCTACTGAAATCGCCGTAAATCAAAGGAGTGCTGGATTCTGAATTATGGATATAGAGTTTATTGCTTCCGCTTTCGTTATATCCGGCCTTGTGGCCGATAAAGATGTTTCCGCTTTTATTATTACCTGAGGCGCCACGACCTGCGCTATAACCAATAACCACATTATTGGAACCGCCATTATTAAAATAATCTGCTCCATATCCCAGGCTAACATTGTAGCTTCCGCTTTCGTTTATGGCAGATGAATATGCGCCAGAACTTAAATTGAAACTACCGCTGCTGTTATCTTCCATAGCTTTGTAACCAATTGCGGTATTTTTATTTCCGGTTAAATTTTGAATCATTGAACGGCTTCCTGCTGCAGTATTGTAAAAGCCTGTAGTATTATTCAGCATGGCTTTGGAACCTAGAGCCGTATTATCAGAACCATGGCTACTTTGTGTGGCGTTATTTCCATTCCAGGCGAGTGCGGAATCACCAACAGCCACGAGATTCGATTTTATCGTATTAAAAGACAGTGCTTCTGAGCCAATCGCCACATTGGATGATCCACTGGTATTGCGGTAGGAACTTTTAAAACCCAAGGAGGTGTTCCTTTGTCCGGACTCATTCCAATACAAACTATTAATCCCTAAACCCGTATTTTTTTGGTCACCATCATCCTGAGTGCCGGTATAGCTCCCAAGAAAGAGATTGCTTGCATCAGTTATCCCATCATTAAGATCGTTAATGGCCGCAGCTCCACCGGAACCAATTTCCACCCATAGGGTTAATGCATTATTGTAATACCAAAAACTTTCTGTGTCCAGGTCGTACACCAAAAGCCCACTTGTAGAAAGCGCGATTGCGTTACGTTCTGCACTTGTCATCCGTGGGATAAGGATTCCTTTTTCGGTGCTTTTGATGTCGAGCATTGCTGCACCATCAGGTTCGGAACCATCCGCATTAATCGCTACCTGAGCAAAGGATGGAGAGATGAATAAAATACTGATAAGAAGAATAAATAAGTGTTTTTTCATGATAAAGTTTTCTTATAAATGGATTTGTTTCTGAATTAAATTTCCGTCTGCTTCAATATTCAGGAGAAAATCTCCTGAAAAGTCATTGATATTGATACTCACAAAATTTGTGTTCTTGATTGGATAGGAAGCCAGTTCCTTTTTGGGCCCGGAATGACTGTTTATTTTTAGCCATCCTTTTTGCACAATATATTGGAATGTAATCAGCATCTGACCATTACAGGTATTCATGATATAGGGATTTGTCTTAGTCGTCATTTGCGTAATATATTATTGTCCAACAGAATAGCGGTAAATTATCGGACCGTCGCCACAAACAATCCCGTCATATTCGCCATAGAATTCTACATTATTGAGTTTTTGTGTTCCTAGAGTTTCCAGAACAGGCTCCCAGGTATAGCCACCATCCATAGTGTGCAATAATTTGGCTTCGGCTTCGGCTGTATTCACGCCGATGGTTGCATAACCTTCATCAGGATCGGTAAAAAAGCATGAAGAGAAGGGAAGCGTTTCTGCGAATACAATTTTTTCCCAGCTTTGGCCGCCATCATTGGTTTTCAGGATAATGGCATTATTGCCTTCCTGACCGGCAATCCATCCATCCTCATCATTTAAGAAGTGAATATCATTGAGTTCTTCTGATCCATTAAGATTTTGAAAACGGGAATCATTCCAGCTAGTACCGCCATCATAACTTATTGAATAATAGATACTACCAGGCTGGTCTTCGTCTTCAATATCGTAAACTATAACAAAGTTGGCATCAGACCAAATCTTCGGCGCCCTGCCGTACTCATTGGGGTGTGGGAGCTGATAAGTCCCTGTAGGTTCATGGCTGGCACTATTGGCGTGATAAATCCTGAATTGGTACGGTATGCCGGTATCCTTTCCAACGGCAATTATCTCACCGGCAAGATTATGAGCAAGTCCGAATATTTTTTTCCACTGGAAAGTAGGCTGGGTGTAAAATTCATCGCCATAGCGAAGCTCTTCAATTTCGTATCCACCGTTATCAGTACCATAAACTTCGTTTGTTCCTGTTAGGAAAATGCCATCCTGTTCGTTTTGCATCACTACTTTGTCAATGGTTTTATTCATGGAGGAAAGGATTTCCCAGTTAAATCCACCATCACTCGATCGGAGCACTTTTCCGCTGCCGCCTTCATTTGCTGTAAGCCAAAGATTTGATCCGCTTAGTATTTGCGCATCACTGAAGCTGATATTTTGGCTGAAGCCAAGATTGCTCAGGTCAATACTTGTCCAGTGGACTTCGCGCAGGTGAACATTGGCTACATCCGAAGAGTAGGACACATTGTCAATGATGGCGGACACTCTAATTTCGATATCGCCTTCGCTAAAATCATCGGTAGTCAAATTCCATTCAAAGGGCTCTTCTGTATCAGTGCCAATCATCACGCCGTTCAGTTTAAACATGACCCAATCTGGTGTTGCGCCCGTATAATTTGTTTCAATTTTCAGCTCATTGCCAATAAGCCATTGCATATTATTGGTAGGATTGCTTAAGTAAATGGCGTCATCAAAGGGTTTTTGGTCGAAATGCAGCAGTTCTTTTTCGTAAATGTCAATAGGCGTACCCCAATTTCGGCTAAAGCCTATCAGGTCAACAGTAACCCCAACATTAGCTTCCACGCCTAGGGTGAAATACAAATCCCAGCTCACTTGGTCGGTATAGAGATGACCGTACAAATCGGCATAAGCGGTAATATTTGCATAGGGTCCGGCGACACCATAAAGCAAGAGTGATATTTCGGGGCCAATATGTGCATTAAAATCACAGTCGGCATTTAAACGTGGGGCTATATAATCGCTTGAGGCATTCATTTCATTAATAGGCGACCAGCCTCCCTCTTCCTTATAGCGTACACCCATTTTACCATCAATATTTTCAGATGCCATAGCGGTCATTGTAGCTGTAATACTACCGTCGGCAGATACAAACAGCTGAATACGTGGAAGAAAAACAACCGGCACCGGTCCAAGCATAAATGTCCAGGGCGTGAAGTAAAAGGTTGCCAAGGGAATACGTTCATTTATGCCCATACCTGCCTCAGAAAACATTTGCAATTGGGCGCTTTGGGTTATTTCTACCCCGCTTTCAAATTTCTTAACGTAAGCCCTTGGGTAAGGTAGGAGTTCCCAGTCCCAATCAAAATCAAAGAAAAACTCCATGTCGAGCTGCGTATGACCGGAGAGGGTAAAAGATCCGTAACTGTTTTCAAAAGTGTTTTCGTATTCAAATTCGAAGACGGTAAAATCGGTGGCTTTATTATTAATAAAACGTACACCGTCAGCAAGTTCCATTTTCATGATGCGGCTTTTTTCGACCCTACCTGAACGGAAATTGATACTTCCTTTATGAACGGCTTCCGTTAATGTAGCCTGGTCGGTTTGCACAATCATCTGCCCTTTGGTATCTTCTATATGGCTTACCTTTCTGAGGTATCCGTAAGGGGCATCGGGAGAGGTGCTGTCGACCAGAATATCGCCAAGAGCGAGTTGATCGCTAAATTCATTATTTGCGTCGAGTGTGAAGGTATAATTAGTTGTATCAATAGCACTAATAATCTGGCGAACTGACGCATCAACTATCTTAGTAGTTTCCGGAATTACTATTTCCGGGGTTTCCGGTACGGGATCCGGAATAATCTTTTCTTCTTCATCTTTCTTACAACTTCCCAATAGGAGACTAAAGGCAAGGAGGATTAAAAAAATCGCGCTTTTTTTCATGATGTTTATTTTATTGATTCCTTCAAAAATTCGTCAAAAACTTGATGATGCAAACCTACATCTGCATGAGAATTTTGGCAAGGAATGAGGGTGTGTAAAGAGTATGCATAAGCAAAAAGGAAGGTATGCAATTGGTATGCAAACGGCATAAAAAAATCACTAACAATTGATTATCAATTGATTAAAAAATAAAGGAGGATATGCGCCAAAAGTGAGCTTGGTATTAGCTCAGAATCATTATCTTTGTGCTGAAACAATTAAAAGAGCCATGACAACTATTGCCGGACGCTTCAAAATCCTTCTCTTATTTTCCCTTATTTTCGCATTTATTCCATCTCAATCTCTTTATTCCCGAAATGCACGAACAAGCATCGATAGTTTGCTCTCTATGCTGGAACGTTCTGAAGGAGCAGACAGAGCTATGATCATGGACACCTTAAGCAGGGAATATTCACTTTCCGATTATGCCAAAAGCCTGGAATATGCGCTCAAGATGTATCATCTCAGCTTGGAATTAGGCAATATACCCTTGCAGCAAAAGGCTGTAAGAAATTGTGCCTGGTCTTATTTCGATTTAAGCAAATACGATAGCGTTTTATTTTATGCCGAAAAAATCCCTCCTCTCGTTAAAAAGCACAAAAATGATCGAATGATGGCCTCGTATTATTTACTACTCAGCGAGCTTGATTATAATTTGGGTGACAATACTGCAGGTATTAAACATTGCAAAGGAGCCCTGAACCTATATGAAAAGCTTGGTGATTCGAATAGAATGGCACGGGTTTTCAGTGATTTATCCCATTTCTATGTTGATAAGGGCGAATTTGATTCAGCCATGTACTATGCCATTAACGCTTTAAAATCGAGAGAAAAGCTGGGAGACACCTTACGCATTGTTGCATCAATCGGCGCATTATCCAACATATACATTTCAATGAAGGACGAGAATTCAGCGAAAAACTGCTTTTTCAGAATGAAGGATTTAATGCAAAACCACCCCAATACCCATACATATTTCCAAATTTTAGGGGCAATAGCAGGTGTTTATAACAATATGAACATGGCTGATTCTGCATTATATTTTTATAAAATAAGCCTAAGCGCTGTGAGAAAATCAGGGAACCAGCTTGCTCTCGCCAAGACCCTAACAAATATCGGCGAGTGTTACATAAATCAAGGAGATTATCAACAAGCAATTCATTCATTTCGGGAGGCTAAATCAATATATACAAAGGTTGACGCGCCAAAATATTGCTGTTTTATAAATCTGTCATTTGGACATATCTATTTAGCCACAAACAGCTTAGACTCCTCCGAAATTTATTTAAAAAAAGCCCTTGAATGCTCTTTTTCAATTGACTACGTATCAGTTTACGAAAGAGCCTTAAAAACCCTTTACGGTTTATATGAAACAAAAGGAGATTTTCATTCTGCCCTGACCTACTATAAAAAATACAACACCTACTACGATAGTATTCGAAGTGCAGATATACAGTTACGCTTGGCAGAATTGGAAACAAAATACGAAACAGAAAAAAAAGAACAGGAAATCCTGAAAATGAAACATGAGCAGGAAATCCATAAAACCCGCGAAACTGCGCTTACGGCAGGTATTGCCGGCATTATTATTATTTTCCTTCTGATAATTATCGGCATCTGGCAAAAGCGTCGTAAAGACAAATTAATTCACAAGCAAAAAGAGCTGATGTACGTTCAAGAGCAGAAACTTGCCGATGCTGCTCTGGAAAAAAGCAAACTCAAGGAAGAGGAATTGCAACAAACACTCGTCTATAAATCGAGGCAGCTCAGCTCCCATGCCCTTCATATGATGCAAAAAAACAGTCTTTTACAAGAAATACAGGAAGAATTGAAAGGGCTATCAGAACATGCCGAGGAAAAAGGGGATGTGAAAAGAATCAACTTTTTACTCAACCAAAGCCTACGTTCCGATAAAGATTGGGACGTCTTTAAGCTTTATTTCGATGAGATAAACCCTAATTTCTTCAACCAGCTAAAAGACATAAATCCGGAACTTACAAGCAATGATCTGCGGCTTAGTGCGCTGATTCAACTGAATATGAACAGCAAAGAAATGGCCTCGGTATTAAATATCTCACCCAACAGTATTAAAAGCGCGCGCTACCGCCTTAAGAAAAAGCTGGCACTGGATGCAGAAGCAGATTTGGAGCATTTTATCAGGAATTTGGTATAACTTTTAACTTTACATAGATGAAAAATATTCCCGGACTCATTGTTGTCTTACTCATTTTTATAAGTGTTCAGCAAACTTTTTCCAATAATCAAGACAGTTTAATCCTCCTTTTGGAGCAGGCAGACCCGGTTCATAAAACTGAAATTCTTGCAAAATTGATCAGAAAAAACTCGCGAAAGCAGCCCGATAAGGCCATTGCTTTTGGCAAGCAATTTTTTCGATGGATGGATGATGCAACAGAAGAAGTAAAAAGCAATACCCTCTTTGACCTCTCAAATTCCTATATCTACAAACGTAATTACGATACAGCACTAATCCTTCTTTCCAATCTGGTTGATTTACGGCATGAAATGGGCGATTCTGCAGCAAAAGCTAGTGCAATCAGCCAAATAGCCTATGTGAATTACCGCTCAGGAAAAATGAATGAAGCCTATAACCTTATTATTAAAGCGCAGGAAATCAGCGAGAAATACAGCGACAGTCAATATATCGCTGTGGATCGGTTTCGGCATGGAGTTTTTGCCAAAAAGCTTAGTAAATACGAAGAAGCTATTACACAGTATAACAAGGCTTTAGAAATTTATGACGCACAGGGAAATGAAAAAATGAAAGCAAGCTTATTGAATAATATTGGCAATCTATTTTTTAATCTGGAACATCTCGATAAAGCGATCCAATATCATAATGAAGCAATTGCTGTTCATATGAAGTTGAAGGATTCTCTTCAGATTGCAGGTTCCTTGAATGATCTGGGAAATTCTTATTACAAAAAAGGACTTAGTGATACTGCCTTGAAGTGCTATTTTAATGCTGCCGATATAAATCGCCGCATTGGCAACGACATCTGGCTGGCCTATAATATCCAAAATATTTCCACCATTTACAGTGATTTGGGGAAATTTGAAGACGCTTTAAAATATGCAGAAGAAGCCATGCTGCTGAAAGAAAAAGGGAAAGATTCCCAAAGCCTGATTACATCCTATGCTACAGTTGGTGATATATATCGGATGAAAGGTGATTATACCAATGCCCTCGATTATCTTGATAAAGCCCTGGAATTATCAAAAAAATCGGGTGTAAGCAATTTCCTAATCAACATCTACAAAAAAAAGGCCGAAACCTATGCTGCCATGGGAAATTACCAAAAAGCCTACGATATGCGCCTGAAATATTCTGCAGAGAACGACAGTGTGTTTAATGAAGAGAAAATCAGCGCAATAAATGAGATCGAGGAAAAGTATGAGTCCGCCAAAAAAGAACAGCAGATTAAAGAAATGGAATATCAGCAGAATATTCAGAAATCGCGGGAGCTGTTTTTAATAATACTGATTGCTGCCGTTCTGCTTATTTTTTCCCTTCTGATTTTTGCAATATTTCAAAAACGGCGCAAAGACAAACAAATCCATCTGCAAAAAGAAATAGTATTTAAAAAAGAACAGGAATTGGCTGCCTCGGAGTTAGAAAAAAGCCGTATTGCAGAAGATAAACTTCAAAAAACACTCGCCTATAAATCCAAACAACTGAGCAGCCACGCACTACATATGATGCAGAAAAACAATATGTTACATGAAATCAAGGAGGAATTAAAATCTGCTTCTGAAAAAGACGCAACAGCAGTTAAAAGGGTAAATTTCCTGATTAATGAAAGCCTCCGTTCCGACAAGGACTGGGATGTGTTTAAGCTTTATTTCGAGGAAATTAATGAAGGATTTTTTGAGAAAGTGAAAGAAATAAATCCTGAACTGACTACCAACGACCTGCGTTTATGTGCGTTGATCAAATTGAATATGAACTCTAAGGAAATGGCCAGTGTATTGAATATCAGCCCAAACAGCATCAAAAGCGCACGCTATCGTTTAAAGAAAAAACTGGAGCTTAGCCCTGAGGCTGATCTTGAGGGTTTTATCCGAAACATAAGCTAATCTTTGCTTAAAACAGCACTCCTACAAACTCATTGACCGCAGACTGCACCAATCGGAGTGCATTATACTATCCGGTGGCTGAAGCTCTCGAAGCCTCTCTATGGATGCTTCACAAATCTTTGCTTGAACAACTCTGCTTATCACAGTTGCAGGCATTCAGGCAGCCACAAACAAAAAGCATCAAAGCGCCTAGTTTATTTTCAGCTCGACTTAGTTCTTAATATTCAATCTCTTTCAGAAGTTCCCCTGTTTCGCTATAGAATTTCCAAGGACCGATTTTCTTTCCATGGTCAAAACGGCCTTCAAAATACAGTTGGCCATTTGGATGATAGACTTTTTTTATTCCATGCTCCTTGCCTTCAACAAATTCTGTTTCGCTCCATAAGGTGCTGTCTTCCCGCCAGCCGGCCCAATAGCCTTCAGGCAATTTATCTTCGTTATAGCTTCCTTTTATGTAAATACTGCCGGAAATATAATAGTCTTCACTCCTTTTGAGGATGCTATCCCCTACTTCATTAATCTGATAAAATTCAGCTTTTTTTGGTTGACCGTCTTTATAAAAAGTCCGAACCACTTTAATTTCACTTTCTTGTTTTCCGGCACATGAGCCAAATGCCAAAAGTATTCCTAATCCAATAATCTGAAATAAAACTCTTGATCTCATCTTTTAATAATATTTGTGCTTATCAATTAAGTCTGATGTTTCATTTAGAATGCCCGAAGTATTATGCTGCGCTATACATCCTGCCAAAGCATTGCATTCTCAAGCAAATAATCTTGAAATCAGTCATTATGAACTAAGGCTATTTTTCTGAAAACGCAGTCTCATCCCTTTTTTCTCCTCATTAAAAAGGCCATTATTGTACACACAATGTCCATTTACAAAGGTATGGCTCACGCTATATTTGAATGTATGTCCTTCAAATGGTGACCAGCCACATTTATAAAAAATATTTTCGGCTTGAACCAGAAGATCCTTTTTTTGCACGAGAACAAGGTCGGCATAATAGCCTTCCCTGATATATCCCCTTTCGGGAATCCGGAACAATTTTGCCGGAGCATGGCACATTTTCTCCACGATTAAAGGCAATCCGAATACGCCTTGCTCATTCAAATCGAGCATCGCTAAAAGCGAATGTTGCACCAAAGGCCCTCCGGAAGGCGCTTTAAAATAAGAATTTTGTTTCTCGGCAAGCGTATGTGGTGCATGATCGGTTGCAATAACATCCAAACGGCCATCAAGCAAGGCTTGGCGCAAACCTTCTCGTTCCTGCTCTGATTTCACAGCGGGGTTCCATTTAATCCTTGTCCCAAACTTTTCATAATCCTCGCTGGTAAACCACAGATGATGTGCACAAACCTCAGCGGTTATGGTTTTTTGGGCAGTGGGAATATCATTCCGAAAAAGACCCGTTTCTTTCGCTGTAGAAATATGCAGCACATGAAGCCTGGTACCGTATCTTTCGGCAAGATCAACAGCCATTGCACTCGATTTATAGCAAGCTTCGGCACTTCTGATAATCGGGTGCATGGATATGGGCACATCTTCGCCATATTTTTCACGGGCAAGTTTTGTATTTGCCTGAATGATTGCTTCATCTTCACAATGAGTAGCAATCAGCATTTCTGATGCACTAAAAATTTCGCGTAGAGTTTCCGGATTGTCAACAAGCATATTCCCTGTTGAACTGCCCATAAACACTTTAATTCCACAAACATTTTCGGGATTTGTTTTCAGGACTTCATCAATATTATTGTTTGATGCACCCATATAGAAGCTGTAGTTGGCCAAGGAAACTTCCTTTGCCCGCTTATATTTTTCTTCGAGGATTTCCTGAGTTAGTGCCTGAGGGATTGTATTTGGCATTTCCATAAATGAGGTTATCCCTCCGGCAACAGCGGCACGGCTTTCTGTTTTTATTTCTGCTTTATGGGTTAATCCCGGTTCACGAAAGTGCACCTGATCATCGATAATTCCCGGCAACAGAAAAGCACCGTCTGCATCAATAATTTCCGTAAATGTCAATGATTCGGGTTGTTGCCCATCCCTGTAAACAGAACGAATGCGCTCATTCTCGATGAGCACATTCGCCGAAAAAACACTCCCATCATTAATCAGGACAGCATTTTTAATAAATATTTTATTCATAATTAACCAGATAGTGCCCGGCACCAATCTGTTAATAAATCCTGTGCCGGATCTTTTTAAAACGCAAATTTATAACACCAAAGGCTGCTTCCTTAAAAATACCGGAGCTCATCTTAGAAGTACCTTTTGTTCGATCCGTAAAGATAATAGGTACTTCCTTAATAACAAAGCCTAATTTGAATGCTGTAAATTTCATTTCAATCTGGAAGGCATATCCTGTGAACTTAATCTGCGAGAAATCAATAGCTTCCAGCACTTTTCTGCGGTAGCATTTAAAACCAGCCGTAGTATCCCTGATCCCGATTCCCAAGATAAGCCGCACATATGCTGAGGCATAATAGGACATTAATACGCGTCCCATTGGCCAATTCACAACATTAACGCCGGTAATATAGCGCGAGCCAATTGCCAGATCATTTCCTTCAATGGCTGTTGCATGATACAATCGTTCGAGATCGGCAGGATTATGGGAAAAATCAGCATCCATTTCAAAGATGTACTCATAATCCCTATTTAGCGCCCATTTAAAGCCGTGTATGTAAGCAGTACCAAGGCCAAGTTTTCCTTTGCGCTCTTCGATATGAAGTTGCCCCGGAAATTCTTTCATCAAGCCTTTCACAATATCTCCTGTTCCATCAGGGGAATTATCCTCAATGATGAGGATATGAAAATCTTTTTTTAGGGAGAACACCTTTCTGATGATCGCCTCAATATTTTCTTTCTCGTTATAAGTGGGTATAATTACCAGACTATCCGACACGTTCTCTGAATTTGTTAAGTATAGCTAACGCAAGCTGTGATTGCTTAGTATAAAAAGCCCGGATTTCTCCGGGCTTATCATTAATTATTGTATAATCAGTTTCTCTGTAAGCTCTGCGCCATCAAAAGTCAGCTTGACGAGATAAAGACCTTTCTGAAGCATATTCGACTGAATAGGAAGCAGGTGTCCGCCTCTGTTCAAGCTATATTCTGAAGCAAAAACTGTACGTCCGGTAAGGTCAATAATACGAACGCCCATTTGCACTTGCTTGAGTGTTGTAAAATAAAGATTCACCTTTTCGGCAGCGGGGTTTGGATACATTTCAAAAGAGCCACCAAGCAATAAATCATTTATGGCAGTGCCTTCCCATGTAAAGTTCACCTCAGTCATTTCCATAGTATTTCCTGCTAAATCAGAGATATTGTCAACGAGCAGAGTATAATTACCATTCTCCATTTTTGTTACAGTAAGGAAAACAACTTCCTGAAGGAAGGAATGCATTTTTGCTTCGATAACATTCACACCATTATCCACCTGATAGTTTAAGGCATCTTCTGCACTTTCTGGAGTAACAGGCTCTGAGAAGGTTACTTTCACAACGGTATCATAAACGGCTTCCAAAGCTACAACTTCGGGAGCAAAAATATCGCTGCCATCCTGAACATCTGTTTCGAGGCGTAGCTCGATTTTCCATTCACCAAAATCCCAATTTAATGGGCCAATTACATCATAAGAAGTGCCCTCAACAGGCTCATATTCGAAGATACTGGTATTATGAACCAACATATCACCGGAACCGTCATTCACTTTCCACATATAATAATTGGCCTGATATTCGGCATCAGTACAAATTGCATTACCCACTTTTACGAGCACGGATTCATAAGCTTCGCCGCCATCGCCTGTATTGATCAGTGTAGGCTCAGGAACTGTATTGTTTGAGGAAATAAGATAATATGCAGTAATTTCCTTTAATTCTGTCTTCCCATAATATTCTTCGATAATACCGGTAACAATAATGCTGTCGCCAATGCTGGGCATATGGTTTGCATCATAAACAAAAAGTCCGTTCCATGCTCCGGCAGCTGATTGCAAAAAGAAATTCGCGCCAAAAGAAGCGGTTACAATTCCTGTTGTACTTACTTCCTGACCTTCGTAAGGAGACACCTCTGTTTGCCCTTGGATATCATAAATACTTGTAATCGTTCCCGAGAAAATGGGGGCTACATAATAATTATAGATAATTGATAAACCGGTATTTGTTCCATCAGTAGCAGTAACTTGGTAGTACACATTGGTTTGACCTTCCTGTCCGGGGATTTTGCCTGTATAAACACCTTTTGCAGAATGTTCCATTGCAACAGTATTTGTCAGACTATCATAAGATGTTCCCCAAACTAATTGCACGCTTGTGAATGCAGAAGGGCCTGCAATTGTGGCATTAATTGTCACTTCATCGTTTGCCATTGGCTGTATAGGGAGCATACTGATTTCCTCACAATAAATTGCAGGAACGCTTGCATCGCCCCAGATCAGGTTCACAAATTCCGGATGGTCGATAAATGGGTTACGATTTGTTTGCCACTGAAAAATCACATTATTCCGATTACGTTCAAAATCATCGGGGGGATCCAGTTCATTCCATTGCAGGAGTGTAGATAATTTCCCATGTTCCGGTAATGGATAGGTATTGATGCGATCAACAACAGTAAGATCCCTTTCTCCATTATTGCCTTCATAGCGTGTAGCCATATAAAAGATAATACGGGCGATATCGCCTTTTACGGCATCGCGAGGCTCCCAGGTATCTGATGTTGTAAAGCATCCGGGAGCTTCTTCAACTTCGGTTCCGCCATTATCAAAATCTTTATTGCTTCTCAGTGTATTCACTGATGCATCGGCAGGTTTTAAATTGTGTACATCATTAAACATTGGAGGCACTTCATTAAAATTGCCATGGGATTTTGCCCAAACGTGCTCACGGTTCAGCTGATCGCCTGTGCTGCCATAATCATTGGCATTTTGCGAACGGCCGGTATATACAGCGATAACATTGCCTGGTGTTGCAGGATCGGCATCCGAGTATTTCATGATGGTTTTTGCTGCAAAATAAGAAAACTCCCTATGGTCATCGATAACCCCATTTAGGGCAGTTTTTAAGGCATCACCTTTTAAGCCTTCTGTTCCGTTATAGTAACCTGTAGGTTGTGCAACAGCTTGTAAGGCCCAGAGGCTTAAAGCCATTAAAATTAATTTTATCCGCATAATATCTAATATTTATTTCTTAAAAAGTCATTTGTAAAGAGAGGTTCCATCTACGGCCCATTCCAAAGAAAACAGCGGCAGAACGTGCATCAAAATCATTGAAAGATTGCCCTGTATAACTATCGTTATTGTCTGCATCGCTAATATATACTTCATCCAAAAGGTTAAGTACACTAGCCCTTACATCGAATCTTGTTTTCTTCACATTAAAGCCATAGCCCACGTGCATATCTACAAGATAATAATCAGGGATTTTCCATGATTGGCGCGGTTTTCCATTTTCAAAGGCCCATGGGTTTGTCACAGGATCAAGGTTGAGGGGATCGAAATTTGAATAGTTCTTACCGAAATAAGTAAATGACCCTTTAAGATAAAGGTCATCAATCACTTCCCAACGGATGCTTTCCCTATTTTGGATTTGGGCTGCATCACCAACATAAATGCCTTTTGCATCAAAGAACCTTGTTTCAACAAGATTTTGGTTGTCGTCGTAGATACGTGCAGAATCCGCTGAATTCCATTTCCAATCACCCACAGATAGCAATGCTTCAAATTTGAGGTTTTTCGTGAGCTGGTATGCAAATTCCATCTCAACACCCATATGAACAGCATCCATACCATTGATGTTTACCTTATGGGCCACATCATCAATCATAATGGTTGGCGCATAATCGGCAGGCTTATTTTGCCAGATTGTATAATAACCATTCAGGTTGAAGGTCATTTTTGGATTATAATAGCTGTATCCCAATTCAAAGGCTGTAATATTTTCATTTTTTATTTCACGATAGAGCACATTATTATAATCGTAGATATTGTTGAAACGAGGAGCTTTTGAGAGGTATCCCATATTTACAAACACGTTCATATTATCATTGATATTGTAGTTTGCTCCCCCTTTAATGGTTCCGCCGGCAATCCATTTCCAATCGGTATGAGCATCTTCCAAGCCTTGTGAGTTCCGGTCATAAATGGTGCCATTATATTCGATTTTGGTATCGTAGGCAATGCGTAGGAGTGTATCCCCAACGGTCAGCATTTTTGGTTTAAAATAGTCGATTCTTTTATAACCACTGTAAGAAGTAGTCAGGTTTAGGAATGCTGTAAGTTTATCTTTTGAATATTCGATTTGGCCGAATATACCGCCCCAGCGCACCAAACCATCATTATGAAAACTGATGATATCACCTACACGATGTTCTTGATCGCTTGCTTCATTCTGGTTTTGATTGTCCAGATCGTAATAATCACCACCAAGCAGGTCATAGACTTCACGATAATGTTCCCCTTTATAATCCCTTAGATCAAGGCCACCTGATAGAGTCCAGAATTCATTCAGTTTAAGCGTAAAAGTAGAAAGCAAGCCATACCAGAAATGGTTGTTCATGGAGGAATGGAGAATACCTGTTGAACGCCTATCGGGATTAAACATGCCATTATAGTTGGCATCATACATTTTTTGGAAGTCGACCAAACCATCAGAGGTCGTGCTTGTGCTATTCGTAATTCCGGTTCCACCACCATCACCAATACTCAGATAAACAATATTTGAGAGGTATAGGTTGTCGTTTACATTCCAGAAATCACTGATGCTGAACATCGGTTTATGATAATAATTTTTCTTTTCATTGAGTGCTTCCCTGCCATTGCTAACTTCATTTCCATCAGCATCAAGAGTATATCGATCGAGCCAGCCCCAGTTTGCATTAAAGCGCAGACCTTGGTTTAAAGGAATTTCCGGGAGGAAATCTTCCTTTGGCACGCCATGATCTATTGCATAAGCAGTATCGAACTGAGCTATAGATTTTTTATAGGAACGCTGGCCGTGTTGCTGCGGTGCGCCCATTGCTTTAAAGCTTAAATGGTGCCTTCCGAGGTCTTTATCAACCCGCAGAAAATAGAACCAGCCTTCGGTCCAGGTTTGGTCTACCCAACCATTCCCTCTTTTATAAGAGCCTGCTGCTGTGATGCCCCAGCCATTTCCCAGTTTTCCGCTTGTTAGTCCGAGTGATGTTCTGAGGAAACCATCGCCACCAACTTCTTGTTTTAGTTTTAATTGTCTTTTTGCTCCAATCCCTTTGGTTTGCAGGTTGATGGTACCACCAACAGAAGGAATTGCCAATTTGGATTTACCTAGGCCACGAATTACCTGTGTGCGTTGCATCACCAAATCGAGGCCAAACCAGTTTGACCAATATACCCAGCCATTTTCCATATCGTTTACCGGAATACCATCGAGCATAACGGCAACATTACGCTGGTTAAAACCACGGATATTGATACGAGCATCGCCATCGCCCCCGCCTTGTTGTGTTGCATAAACACCCGGAGTGGCGTTAAGGATTAATGGAATATCCTGTGAAGCCAGTTCTTCCTCCATTTTCTTGGGTTCAATTGTAGAGAAAGCCACAGGAGTTTCCCTGGTTTTGGCCATATCGCCCACCACCTCAACAGCGGTAAGTGTAATATAGCTTAGGTTGAAATCAAGAATTTGTTCCGGCTGATTGATTTGTACTTTTTTTGTGCGGCTTTCAAAACCAACATAGCTGATTGTCAGTGTATAATCGCCATAAGGCAATTCTAGTTCATACTCACCATCAATATTAGTTACAACGCCTTTTCCCGGAGCATAAGTAATATTTGCCCCAATTAATGTTTCCTGGGTGCGGGTGTCGGTAATGACCCCTTTAAGAACCCCTGTTTGCGCATATAAAGCGGATGAAGCGATAATAAGCACAAAGAAAAGTGCAATTTTTCTGGCATTCATTGCATCTGGTTTTAAGTTAAAAAAGGATTTTAATAAAGACAATATTGGCACCCTTATGATTATTTTTCCATAAGGATGCCAATAAAATATAGTGGATTACTTATTTCTTAACGAACTTGCGTACAATGCTTTGTCCGTTATTGAGGGAGGCTTTAATAAAATAAATACCGCTTTCGAGATCAGAAACTTCAATTGTTGATGTAAAGATACTGAAGCTATATTCACGCTCGGCAACAATTTGTCCGGTAATACTAACGATACGGATTGCAGAAATTGGGGTTTCGCTTTCGATAGTAAGGGAACCTTCAGAAATTGGGTTTGGATAGAAATTGAAGGCACTGCTGTTTAGTTCGCCAATAGCAGCATTTCCGCAATCGCAGATATGTGATCCCAAGTTTTCAAAATCATTTTCAGGAAGGCTGTCCCATTCCATGGTTACATTGAATACAGCAGGGTTTTCCTTGATACCCTCTTCAACATTAGGCTTACGAATCAGGCTATGATCACGTGTCCAAGCCATCCAGAATAATGGGCCTACGATATAATCCACAATTGTATAGTCTTCAGGAACGCCGCCATTATTCCATGTAATTGTAGTATCGGTAATATTGGTCCATCCGTTTTCAGGATCCGGCGCACCAACCCTTGCAAAAATGTCCACAATTGTATTTCCGCCATCTTTTTCTAAAGTAACAGCATCATTACCATTGAAATACATCATTTTATTCACTTCATAAACAGGACATAAAAAGGTGTCTGCTTTTTCCTGAAGTGCAGCATCTACTGGAATTTCCTGACCAGTACCCTCAGGGTCTCTTTTGTCAATTACAACAACATAAGTGCTTTTCGGCTGAATCGTTCCACCAAGTGCAACAGCATTAGGAGTTGTTCCTCCATTGGAATAACGCACTAATTGATAATTAGTTAAATCAACTACCTGATCGGTAGGATTATAAATTTCAATTGCTTTGTTGTTTCCTGAACCCTCTACATATTCTGAGATAAAAAGATCAGAACAAGACTGGGCGATCATAAACTGGCTGGCAAATACAGCCACAATAAAAAGTAAAGCTTTTTTCATAGTGTTAATTTTAATTAGTTTTTCATCTGCAAAAGTATTAAAAATGTACCTAAATTTCAGCACTTAAGAATAATTTAAAGACATTAACTTACAAGCATGCAAATCAGACGCCAAAACAGTGGATTTTTCTGTTTTTGCCCGCTTTTTTAGTGAAACACTTTAAGGCTTTGCAATAGCGGGTTTATTTTTAATAAAATGAATTCGTATTTTCGCATCCGTTTTAACAAGCTCTGATGCACTTCAATGGCATTTCAGCACAATAAATCACACGAAAACAAATGAGAATCATGAATAAAATACGCTTAGGTTTTGTCGCCTTTTTCCTTTGGACATCAATTAGTTTTGCCCAAACAACCGATTTTTCCTGCATTGGTTTTTATAATTTAGAAAATCTTTTTGATACCATAGACGATCCAAATACTCGAGACACAGAGTTTACACCTAATGGGAAAAACGAATGGACAGCCGGGCGTTATCAGGAAAAACTGCACAATATGGCCGCAACGATAAGCCGTATTGGGGTTGAGCATTGCACAAACGGACTGAGTATTATTGGCCTTGCCGAAGTAGAAAACCGCAGCGTATTGGAAGATCTTGTACAAACTAAAGAACTGGCTGAGCGCGATTATCAAATTGTACATTACGATTCACCCGATGCCCGTGGCATTGATGTCGCTTTAATCTATCAGGCCGATGCCTTTACGCCAACATCCAGCTATAATTTCCCATTGATAATGCCCGGGATTTTTGATTTCGAAACAAGGGACCAATTGCTGGTAAGCGGATTATTGAATGGCGAAACGGTTCATATCTTGGTAAACCACTGGCCTTCGCGTTATGGTGGTGAAGAAGAAACAAAGCCCATGCGCCGTGCTGCAGCGGAACTATCAAAAAAGATTAGCGATAGTTTATTGAGCATCAACCCAAAAGCAAATATCATTATTATGGGCGACCTGAACGATGATCCGGGTGATCCTTCTGTTTTGGAAGTGCTGAATGCGGGCAATTTAGATGAAGGGGCTTCTTTGTATAATCCGATGTTGGAGAAGCATCAAAGTGGTGATGGGACTTTAACCTATCGTGGTAAATGGAACCTTTTCGATCAAATTATCATGACACCTGCATTGGTGAACGGGCAGAACGGTTTGAAATATGAGGGTGCTTTTATTCATCGCGATAAGCAAATTATTGTGCAAGAAGGCAAATATAAAGACCAGCCCCTCAGGACATTTGGTGGGGGGAGATATTTGGGTGGTTTTAGTGATCATTTACCTGTTTATATTCTATTGAATAAGGAATAAGCGACAGGTTTTTGGAGGATCAATGTGCGATCCATTTCGGGATCGTTTGCCCATTATTTTTGTTTTTTGAAAAATGTCACCCATTCTGGCTTTGATCTTGCGTTGCACTTTTTTTTTATAAAAATGTCATCCCTACGGGATTGATTATTAAGTCGACACCCCGATTTTTCAAACAGATCACCTTTTCATGGATTAGTAACCCTACGATTGTCTGTTAATGCTGTGACATAGGTTTCCCAAAAAACACTTGGAGCTATTCCTCCAAACGTAGGCGGATATAAACGGGCAGGTGGTCGCTATAGCCGCCGTAATATGTACGGCTTTTTGTTCGGTTGGGACGCCAGGTTTTTCGACTTTTATCAAAATACATCAACCATTGCGCACGAAGCACTTCCCCTTTATTATTTTCTACCCGAAGCTGATTTTGAGTACTGTCCAAAAGAGATGGTGATACAATAATTTGATCGAACATATCCCATTGTTTGAAAAACAGACTTCCTACACCCTGATAAAAATCCTGCATTTGCATATTGTACAGGCGCACATTTTTACGAGTAGTTTCAGGAAGATCGGCATTCAAATACGAAAGCAAAGAAGGATCGATGGGATTATCATTAAAATCACCCATGATAATTATGTTAGGATTTTGAACACATTGAAAAAGCGAATCGGTGGCGCGTTTCAGCACAAAAGCAGCATGAACCCTAGCGCGTTCTGTCTTCCCTTTGCCCAGCCAACGCGATGGCCAATGATTTACAAAAATATGCACGCTATCCTGATTCAAAAGACCCTTAACGTAGAGGATCGGACGCGTTGGATGATCCTTATTTTTCTTTTGGGTAACATCATAATTCTTCACATACAAAGGTTGAAAAAATCCGGAACGATAAAGCAAAGCAACATGAATACCCCTTTTATCCTCCCCTTTTCCCAAAATGCGCATATAAGAAGCATCCTTAAGATCATTTGTATTTATCAGATCTTCAAGAACTTGTTCATTCTCAACTTCAGCAAGGCCAACAATTACGGGCAAACTGAGGCTGTCCACTGCACGAATTGCTTTTGCTATATTTTCAAGCTTTCGCTGATAGCGCTCAGTATTCCAAGGCACTTTAAATGCCGGCAAAAATTCTTCATCCCTTTTATTGGGATCATCAATGGTGTCATACAAATTCTCTGTATTGTAAAACATTACTGTAAAATGATCCGTTTTCTCAGGATTTGTACAAGATGGGATCATCAAGGACAAAAGAACCACAGAAAGGAGCAATAGAAAAACATTCTTTTTATTCATAAGCGATAAGGAGCTATTTATTTCAACATAATAACAAGATAGCGCGTGCTTTTCCAGAAGCGCTCAGGATCAATAATCTGTAGTTCTTCAACATTTTCTTCTCCCGAAAGGCGATAGGAATCTTCCGGATGATCGGTAAGCACTTTCACTTTATTGTGATAAATGGATATTCTATTGTCTTTACGCAGATCAATTTGGGTAAAATACTCCTCATTAAAATCCGGTTTCAATTTTTTAATACTTCCGATTCCAAGAAAACCGCCTTCTTTTGTGATGATATTATTTTCGAGCAATTCTTTTTTTGTACCAATCACATACCAAACCTTATTTAATTCTTCGTCTTGATTTTGAGCGATTAATTGCAGTGTATCATTATTGGATTCAAGTTGTTCGATAAAATCTTCCAGGCCATCAATCTTCACATTACGCGTTGCCAATTCATAGCGCAAGCTATCAATTTCCCCATTTTTCCATTGGATTTGTTTTTCCATCCAGCCTAGCATTTCTTCCAATTCCTTCACTTTTTGCCCTTTGGATAAGGCGTTGCGCCTCATTGCATTAAGCTTGTCGCGATTTTGTTTTAAAAGGCTGTATATTGTTCGGATATCGTCATTAATATCATCTTCTGCATTACGTTGTGACTCAGCAGAATGGAGGCTGCGCACTGAGATAAGCTTTTCGAGCCTTTTAATTGAATCGAGGTTTTCCTGAATGCTGGAGAAGGCGCCTGCAAAAACCGCAAGGTTTTCCTGATCTTGGCCAATTTCGAGTCTGAGGCTATCGTTTTCTGCCTGCACTTTTTCCATTTCATGCTGGTAACAACTCGTTAAAAACATGACGCCCATAAGAGCAACAAGAACAATACGGATATTTTTCATGGTTTTGGTGATTTTGATGGTATTAAAATTCGGTTAATCGTTCAATATCACGACGGTCGCGTTTGGTTGGGCGACCTTGTCCTCGGTCGCGCTGACCACTATTATATTCATGCAGCATTTCCACACGTTCATATTCTTCGGGGCTTGTAAGATCTTCAATATAGGCATCAACTAATTTTGCGCCCACACGGTTTTTCAATAATTTGATAATCCTCATTTTCCGATGTAAAGGCCCTTGCTGTGCTTCAATGATATCGCCTTCCCGAACTTCCCTGCTCGGTTTTACCTCCTGATCGGCCAATTTCACTTTTCCCGTTCTCACCATTTGCGAGGCCAAACTTCTTGTTTTATAAATCCTGACGCACCAAACAAATTTATCGATTCTCACTCCGTCCATAATTTTTAATAAAATAATTAATTCTGCATCAAAATTAATAAAAACCAAAGCTTCCAGACTTATTAAGGTGAAAAGCTGTGATTTTTGCTCTCATCTCTGTTTCCTTCTTAAAACGCAAAGTGAACCAGAATGTTATAAATTGCAGCAAATACTTATTATAATGAGTTGTTATATTGATGTTTATATTTCTCCTGCTGGATCTTCACTTCGTTTCGATCTCTTGGTCGAAAGGACAAGATTTATTCGGGAGCAGACAAAAGGGGCGCGCGGACTCAATAACTTAAGATTAATATGTCCGCGCGCCCCTTTTGTTTATCAAATTTTCACGTCCTTGTCTTTTCGACTGAGGCCATTTTTCTTAATTCTATCGTTTCATACTCTTTTTTGATATAGAACAATCGCTTAATTACTAAAAAAGACCGAGGGAGAAATCTAAAACAACATTCAAAGAAATATACTGATTTTCATTCCTCAGCTTAAATACTCATTTGAACACCCAATTTCTTAAAAAAACACAATCCTTTAAAAGCCTTCTCATTTCATTAACGAATATTTGACACATAATTAAAGCTATACCGCTTCATGCAATCTATCTTCGTTTTCTTAAACCTCAATGAGAATATTATGTGTAAAGTACTTATTTATAATTCCTTAAATAATTATGCAGGTATCATCGCAGAGCAAATAATTACTCAATGGCAAGCCGGAAAAAATGTCACGATTTATCAATTCGGAACGAACCACAAAACAGGCAAAATTCCTTTGCAACAACTTGAAAATAATGGCATTGAAACGACAAACGATTTTATCATCCACAAAAGCAAAGCAGATGAGACTTTCGACCTTATAATATCAATCCATGCAAGTTCCTGCGCAATGGCAACGAAACTCAATTTTGATGCGCGCCATTATCTTCGTTTAAATATTGATCCGTCGGAAATCCCAGATTCATCACCGGGAAGTGATTTTCATGAAGAATTCCCAAAGCTTTATGAAATAATACAGGCACAAATGGAGAATATTTACTGCGAATATCTGTTAGATTACTAGAAATTTGAGCAACTATTATCGGTATTATTCCCTTGCACATTCAGTTTTTTCGCACTTTTGCAGCTCTTGCTGAGAACAATCAATAGTATTGTATTAATTTTTGAACAATAGGCAGGGTCATCTTGTTGAAATATAGTATTTTACACAATAAACACATTTAATGAAGCAACATATTGCAGAAATGGTTCGCCATAACACAAAAAATTATGGCGAAAAAATTGTATTTCAGGAATTTACTGATTCTGAAACATTGCTCAAATGGACCTGGGATGAATTCCTCCGAGACATAAACAAAGTTGCGGCAGCACTTTATCATTGGGGAATTAAAGAACAAGATAATATTGGGATTTTTAGTCAAAATATGCACCAATGGCTTATAGCAGATGTCGGGATAATGGCTCTGCGAGCAGTGAGCGTTCCTTTTTACAGCACTTCAACAGCAGCACAACTCAGCTACATCATCAATGAGACAGAAATGGAAGTGCTTTTTGTGGGAAATATGGAGCAAGCAATATTGGCTTATAGTCTGATGAGTGCGACATCCCTGAGAAAAATTGTTGTATTCACACATCCAAAAGAAGAAAAATTCGCCGATGGAATAATCAGCTGGACTGATTTTTTAAATATTGGGCAAACAGAAGATTTTGAAGGAGTTGATCAGCGTTTAAATGAAGCCAAAGCGGAAGACCTTGCCACAATTATTTATACATCGGGCACCACCGGGGAACCAAAAGGTGTAATGCTCGACCATCAAAACTTTATGAGCACTTTTATCCTGCACGACAAACGACTCAGTGTTTATGAAAGCGATTTATCCCTTGCTTTTTTGCCCTTGAGCCATATTTTTGAACGGAGTTGGAGTCTTTATATGCTCTATAAGGGGGCCACAAATCATTTCCTAAAAAACCCCAGAAAAGTTGTTGAGGAAATGCAAAAAGTTCATCCTCAACTGATGTGCACCGTACCGCGTTTTTTCGAAAAAACAAGGGAAGGGATTCAAAAAGAATACGATCAATGGCCTATTTATAAAAAAGGGGTTTTCAATTGGGCCATGAAAATAGGCGAGAAAAGAGCCAATTATGTCCGAAAGGCTAAAGCCTTGCCATTAACAATCAAATGGCGACTTGCTCTTGCCGAAAAGCTTGTTTTCAAGACGATTGCACAGATTTTTGGCGGCGAAGTCCGCTATATGCCCTGTGCTGGTGCTGCAATGAGCCCGCAAGCATTGACCTTTTTTCATAGCGCCGGGATTTTTGTCAATTACGGTTATGGCGCAACGGAAACAACGGCCACGGTTTCCTGTTTCAGGGAAGATAAATATGATTTTAATAGCAGCGGAACAGTGATGCCCGGCCTCGATGTGCAAATAAGCGATAAAGGGGAAATCCTGATTAGTGGGCCAACGGTTTTTAAAGGCTATTATAAAAAGCCGGAAGAAACAGCAAAACATTTGCAAAACGGCTGTTTTCATTCAGGCGATAAAGGCCTAATCCTGGAAAACAATCAATTGCTGATGACCGACCGCATCAAAGACCTGATGAAGACTTCTGTTGGGAAATATATATCGCCCCAAAAACTTGAGTTATTGATGACAGGATCGAAGTATATCGAGCAAATTGTGATTATTGCGGAAGGCCGAAAATTTGTTTCTGCACTTATTGTTCCTTCCGTAGAGCATTTGCGCGCTTTTGCTGAATCACAGCAAATTAAAGCACACGATCTCGCTGCACTTATTAACCATACGGATGTGAGGAAAATGATGGAAGAGTTGCTGGCAGAATTACAAAAAGATTTATTGCCCCACGAATGGGTTAAAAATTTCACCCTCATTGCCGAGCCCTTCAGCATTGAAAACAAAATGATGACCAATACACTGAAAGTAAGAAGGAGCGTTGTTCTTGAGAGCTATAAAAAAGAAGTAGATGCGCTTTATCAATAGCATTTGTTCATAGCTGACAGACATTATCGCTTCGTATTAAACCTCAAGCTTTTTAGGAAAATAAAGCTAAAATCCCCCAATAGTAGGACTATGGAGAGGAAACGACACGCAAACATCCTAAAAAACAGCGGTATAAATATTTTGCCATCTAAAAAAAAAGACGGATATTTGCAGCCCTTTTAAAATAAAGGGAATCACTTTTAAACCAATTGATTAAAAATTAAGAGATTATGCCAGTAAAAATGAGATTATCGCGACATGGAAAAAAGGGTCAACCTTTTTATCATATCGTTATTGCGGATGGTCGTGCACCACGGGACGGAAGATACATTGAGAGATTAGGCACGTATAATCCATTAACAACACCAGCTGAAATCAATATTGATTTCGACAAAGCACTTGATTGGTACCAAAAAGGCGCACAACCAACAGACACTGTTCGCGCCATCCTTTCTTACAAAGGAATTCTTTATCGCAACCACCTTCTGATTGGCGTGAAAAAAGGCGCTTTTAGTCAAGAAGAGGCCGATGTTAAATTCAACAAATGGCTCGAAGAAAAAGAAGCCAAGATTAATGCACACAAAACTGATGTACTTGAAAGCGAAAGAAATATCAGTAAAGCACGCCTCGATGCTGAAAAAGAAGTAAATGAAGCCCGCGCAGAAGAATTCAAAAAGAAACGCGCTGCTGAAATGAAAGCAATCGAAGATGCAGCTCTTGCAGCAGCAAAAGAAGCGAAAGAAGCATTAGCAGCAGCTAATGGTGAAACAACAGAAGAAGCCGCTGAAGAAGCAGCAGAAGAAGAAACTCCTGAAACACCAGAAGCTTAAGCAATTACACAATATTTGTTGAAAACCGGGGGAATAATTCCTCCGGTTTTTTATTTTTGCACAAAATCAATCAATATCATGGATAAGAAGGAATGCTATTTTCTTGGATATATAAAAAAAGCTCTCGGGTCTTCCGGAGAAGTGATTGCTTTTCTCGATGTTACAAATCCTGCCGACTATAAGGGAATGGAAATGTGCTTTTTAGAAATGGAATCAGGGCTCGTCCCTTTTTTCATCGAATCGGTGCAGATGAAACATAAAGGGGAAGTGCTAATCAAATTTGAAGATATCGATGATCATGATACAGCATTGCGCATTAAAGGCAAACAGTTGTTTTTGCCCATGGAAGTTCTGCCCAAACTCAGCGGAACCAAATTTTATTATCATGAAGTAATTGATTTTGAGGTTTTTGACTCAGAAAAAGGAAATATTGGACGGATTGTGAAAATACTCGAAATGCCACAAAACGATCTGTTTTCAATCAATAATGCACAAAGCCAAGAAATCCTTATTCCGATAAACGATGATATTATTAAAGCCGTTGATCGCGATAAAAAGCACATACATATAGAAGCCCCCGAAGGACTTATCGAACTCTACATCAATCCCTGATGAGCGAATTTCGTTTTAAAAAATTTAGTGTACAACATCATCTCGCAGCCATGAAAGTAGGAACAGATGCTGTGCTGCTGGGGAGTTGGACCGATATTCCCAAAAATGCTGTTGCTTTGGATATTGGTACTGGCAGCGGACTCATTGCCCTGATGCTGGCTCAAAGGAATTGCCCAAAAATAATAGCCATCGACATCCATGAAGGATCCATTGTTAATGCCCGAGATAACTTCCGCAATAGTCCTTGGAACGCAAAATTAAAAGCCCAACAAATTAATTTTCAAGAATTTTGGAAAACAGCACCCAATACTTTCGACCTCATCGTAAGCAATCCTCCTTTTTTTCAGAACGATCTGCCTTCCAGCTCAAGAAATACAGAAGCCAGACACGCTTCCTCCTTAAATTTCGACGAACTGATTGAGGGCTGCATGCACCTATTAACCCATGAAGGACTTTTCAGCCTGATCCTACCAAGTACAGAAGCGGGAATTTTCACTCAAAAATCTGAAAAGAAAGGGCTCTATTTAATAAAAAGGATGCGCATTCAGCCAAAAAGGAGCAAAAATGAAAACCGGCAAACGCTGTGTTTTTCAAAATCTAAAAAAATCCTGCAGGAAGAAAATCTATGCATCCGCGAGGAAGACAACACATATACAGACGACTATAAAACGCGCACAGCCTCATTTTACCTCAATTTTTAATCTTCACGTCAAAAGCCTAACTTTGGCAATTAAAGCGGCGAGAAAGAAGCAATTATGAAAAAATACACACTGGAACTGGTAGTTTTTTTAAGCGGAGCAACTGTGATGGTCTTTGAGCTTGTTGGTTCAAGGGTGCTGGGACCGTATGTCGGCACATCTATTTTTGTTTGGACCAGTCTTATTGGAATAATTTTGCTAAGCCTTGCTCTGGGTAATTTTATCGGAGGACGCATTGCTGATCAATTTAAAAGCGCAAACTTCCTCTCCTTTTTTATTCTTTTGGGCGCATTTTTTATCAGTGCTACAGGCTATTTTAAAGAAGATGTTTTAAACCTAGCCATTCGGCATTTTAGTGGAATCAAACTCCCTGCACTTTTTTCCACCATCCTTTTATTTGCTCCTGCAGGAATTTTGCTCGGGACGGTTGCACCTTATGCCACACGTTTAAGAATCAGTGTATTAGAAAAAAGCGGAAGAACCGTTGGTACTCTTTATGCGCTTTCTACTACAGGAAGTATTATTGGCACCTTCGCTGCAGGTTTTTTACTAATACCTACATTCAGCACCTCACATCTAATCTTTATCCTTTCCCTTATTCTGACCTTTACTGCCGGCATCCTATTCAAAGGGCCAAAAAAATACAGGCTTTGGTTTGTTTTTCTATTTCTCCTGATCATGAACCTATACGGGATTTGGGGAGAAAAACCAACATCCGGCACTTTCATTTTTGATGGCAATACAAAATACAGCAGAGTGAAAATATTCGATGCAATTAATCCATGGCAAGGAAATGATTCTGTGCGTATTATGAAAATCAACAACGAATATGCCGCAGCAAGTTTTAAACATAAAGAAGGGCTTGTTTTCGGCATTATGCAATATTATTCTAAGGACAGTCTGTTTACAGCACATATCGAAAACGCCCTTATGCTGGGAGGTGCCGCATGTATATTTCCGCAGCATTTTTTAAAAAAACACCCACAGGCCACTATTGATGTCGTTGAAATCGATCCGGATCTAACTGACCTAGCAAAAAAATATTTTGGTTTACAAGAGGATGCACGATTGCAGATGTATCATGAGGATGCGCGCACCTTTATTAATGCGAACAAAAAACAATACGACGCTTTTTACGGGGATGCATACAAATCCACATATTCTGTTCCATATCAGCTTACTACAAAAGAATTTATGGAGAAAACATATAAGCTTTTACGAAGCGATGGTGTTGCTTTTTTTAATATTATCAGCAATTTAAACCCGAAAAAAAACATCTTTTTTAGAAGCCAGTTGAAGACCATACAAAGCGTTTTCCCACAAGTTCTGGTTTTGGCTGTTGCTGATCCTGAAAACAAAGAGATGCTCCAAAACATGCTGATCATTGCGAGAAAAACAACAAATCCTGAACTATTATCGACTTTAAGCTTAAGAGCCCCTGATGTTTATAAACATCTGATTAAAGAAGCAATTCCTACAGAAGACGCCTATCTGCTCACAGACGATTATGCCCCGGCAGAATTTTTAGTAAATAAGCTTTTATAAGATCCCCTGAAATTTCGCAAACAAAAAAAACGGCCTGCTGCCTTTTCAAGGTATTAGGAAAGTAAGTATCTTTGGAGCAAACTAATTCTCCATCATTTGCATCAGTTCCCTAGTTTTTTTTGTTCGAATAGGTAATTCAAGCAGGCCGGTTTCGGTATGCAGGGCAACAATCTGCCTTCCACGATGCACTTCATAAATATTATCGCAATTAATGGCCAAGCTTCTTTCCAGATAGAAGAAAGGAACACCTGCTTGTTCTTCAACAAAATTTTTGAGGGTAGTAATAATACGTTCTTTGTGCCCATTGCTGAGATACAGATAAGTATATTTCTCTTCAAAAGCAGCATATAAAATATCTTTTGGATTGAGCATTTTCACCCCCGATACGGTATTGATTTCAATTTTTGTTTTGCCAATATATTGGGCGAACTTACTCAATTCATGCACTTGTTTTTGACTATTAATAATTTTACTCTTGGCTTTCAACACAACCTGATGCACATCCTTAGGCGAGAATGGTTTCAGAAGGTAATCGAGAGCTGCAAAGCGCACTGCATTTACGGCATACTCATCATAAGCCGTAGCAAAAACGATTAAGGGGATTTGCTTGGTATCCATAATCCTCATTAAACTTTCAACAAATTCGAAACCATCTTGCCCCGGCATTTGTATATCAACAAAAATCAGATGAATTTCCCTCTTTGCAATCATCTCAAGAGCCTCATTCGCATCAGAAGCCTGAAGCACTTCATCCACTCCGCTATTTGAGAGCAATAAATGAGATAAGGTACTACGGACACCCGGTTCGTCATCGAGTACAATACATGTAATATCCATTTTTCCGCGCCATTTACTTAAAGATTTCCAAATTTAGTAAAAATTCGGATAACAGAAAAGAAAACCCGGGAAAAATTTTATCGCCGTTCTTTAATTAATCCCTTTCGATAAGCAGCGAGCAACATTTTTAATTCACGAATTTGCTGTTTCAAAACAATACCAACATCAGTGTCCCCTACCCTAATTCGATTGATGGCATGTTCGATCATGCTGCGAGAAGAAACAATGTCGCGCTCATCACTTATGGCTTTTGAGCGCGATTCAAAAGGATCATGGGCCACAATTACAAGAGAATATGAATTATAAATCAGAGTATATCCGGCAATTCCGGTAACTTTTTGATATGGACGCGACATCCCTCCATCAATAACAAATAGTTTTCCATTGGCTTTTACAGGCAATTCCCCTTTTTTCACTTTCACAGGCACATGACCGTTAACGATATGTGAATGAGAAGTATCCAGGTTAAATTCCATTAATATCTTGTCTACATATTCCACCTTATCGCGGTGCATATAATATGCATTTCTTTCTTCTAAATGAGTTTCGCTATCTTGTATAAAATAACGCTCAAAAGTGGCCATTTTCTTTTTTCCAAAGAGTGGGCTTTGAGGCCCTTGCCACAAATACCACATATAATCACGGTCAATTTGCACACTTCCGTTCAATTCGCGGTTAAAATAAGCACGACGGGCCATTTTATCAAAAACATCGCACATTGCCTTTCCTGAAAATTGCTTGTTTCCGATTTTAATCGTCTCGAAATCACCATTATCGCTCATTGGAATACAACCATGAAACAATAAATTTGAATTATAGGTCTGGTACATATTTCCTTTAGCGAACAGGAATTTAATATGCCTTTGTAATTTCTCTGATTTCAGGAAAGAAAACCGCAGTTTATCCATCACTTCCAATTCATCATCGGTTAATTTAAATGGATTGGATGGATCAACTGTTGGGAAATTGGTGTCCAGCAAATCATATTTTTTCCCACCAATCAGAACAATGCCTTTTTTGAAATCAATTTTATCGAGCAAGAGACGGTCGTTCATATCAAAATCAGGATTTCTCTGAATGATTTGGCCTTCCAGTTTCAGCTCAATAATTGAAATGGCCTTATGCATTTTTTTCAGCAGGTTGACGCGTTTTGATCCATAATCCTCTTCATGTGCTGATTTGGGGATAAAACGAAGGCATTCATCGTTGCTGTATGTTTCCATTGCGAATGTTGCAAGAGGCAATAAACTAATTCCGTAGGCATCTTCGAGCACATCGAGGTTTTCATAGCGTGCTTGGATACGCACAACCGTTGCAATATGCGCTTCGATACCGGCAGCTGCGCCCATCCATATAATATCGTGGTTTCCCCACTGAATATCCACAGAATGATGATCAATAAGAGCCTCCATCACTTTATCAGGATCTGGCCCGCGATCAAAAATATCCCCGATAATATGCAATCGATCGATGAGTAATCGCTGTATAAACTTACTGATGGCGATAATAAAATGCCTAGCCCGTTTTATATCGATGATGGTTTGGATAATCCCATTAAAATATTCTTGTTTTTTCCCTCCGGATTCGTTGAGGAGTTCATCGATAATATAAGCAAAATCAGCCGGCATAGCCTTCCGCACTTTTGAACGAGTATATTTTTCGGCAGCAGCTCGTGCCACTTCAATCAATCGCTGCAGGGTTACAGCAAACCATTCATCAATATCGTTTTCTTCCCTCAGGATATACTCGATTTTTTCTTCAGGATAATAAATAAGTGTTGCCAATTTGCGTTTTTCGCTTTCGCGGATGCTGCGTCCAAACACATCATCAATTTTACGGCGAACCACACCGGAAGCATTTCTTAGAACATGATTAAACGTATCGTATTCTCCATGGATATCCGTCACAAAATGCTCTGTTCCTTTCGGAAGGTTAAGAATCGCTTCAAGATTTATTATTTCGGTACTGGCATCCTGAATCGTAGGGAATTTTTCTGCCATCAAATTCAGATACCTTAATTCCTTTTCGATAACGCCTGTAGCAAATTTATCGTTGCTTATTGCTGATTTCATAGTTTTATTGTATTTCGATGAATATTGGGCAATGATCTGAATGATGCACATCAGGGAAAATTGCTGCAGATTTAAGGCTGTCGTGCAAGTTTTCTGTTACCATATGATAGTCGATGCGCCAACCTTTATTATTGGCACGAGCATTGGCACGGTAGCTCCACCAGCTATACTGATGCGGTTCCTGATGAAAAACGCGAAAAGTATCAATAAAGCCTTTAGATAAAAAGCCACTCATCCATTCGCGCTCTTCGGGCAAAAAGCCCGAACTTTTTGCATTACGCACCGGATCATGAATATCAATAGGTTTATGGCAAATATTATAATCGCCCGAAAGCAGAAGGTTTGGTCTCTCTTTGCGAAGCTCAAGTACATAGTTTTGGAAATCTTCGAGCCACTGCATCTTAAAATCTTGCCGCACATCGCCACTAGAACCTGAAGGGTGATATACAGAGACAATAGACAATGCACCAAAATCGGCACGAATAAAGCGCCCTTCAGCATCATACTGAGGGATTTGCATTCCCACCTCCACATGGTCGGGCTTTAATTTACTAATGATGGCTACACCAGAATAGCCTTTTTTTACCGCAGCAGCATGATATACATGATAACCAAGCGCTTGTAATTCTGCGTGAGGCAATTGATCATCCTGCGCTTTTGTTTCCTGAAGGCAGATTACGTCAGGATTTGCTTTTTCGAGCCAATCGATAAAGCCCTTTTTAACAGCGGCCCTAATTCCGTTTACATTATAGGAGATTATTTTCATGCTCATTTTATTTGCCTTTTGGCGAATTTACGAATTCAAAGCGAAAAGGTTCTATAAAACGCATAAGATTCTTCACATCTACATTTTTACCATATTTCCACAAATACTCTCCTGTATTGCTCCATTTATTGGATCAGTTTCCCTTTTGTTAGTACAGCGCATGAAATCGTGGGTACTTATAAAAATTGTCATCCTTAGTATCATTAAGCTGTTTTATTTGCTTTCAACTTTTTTTAGTTCAAAAATATCCTTTCTTCTGTCTTTGAGATTTCGTACGCTTCCAAATTGATTTAACTCCCGAAGCAGATCAATATCCACATCTGCGATTAATATCATTTCAGTATTTGTTGTTGCTTCGGCCTTAATCCCATTTGCAGGAAAAGCGAAATCACAAGGTGTGAAGACCATAGATTGGGCAAACTGAATATCCATATTATGGACTTTTGGAAGATTCCCAACACTTCCTGCAATGGCCACATAGCATTCATTTTCAATAGCTCTGGCCTGAGCGCAATAACGAACCCTAGAATAACCATTTTGAGTATCCGTTAAAAAAGGGATAAACAAAATATCCATTCCGTCCTCGGCCAAGAGTCTGCTTAATTCAGGAAATTCGGAATCATAGCATATTAAAACCCCAATTTTACCACAATCGGTATCAAATGTTTTAATGCTTTTGCCCCCTTGCATTCCCCATACTTTTGCCTCATCGGGGGTAATATGCAATTTTACATATCTTTCAGTACTGCCATCGCGCTTGCATAAGTATCCGACATTATAAAGGAGATCGTTTTTTAATTCCGGCATACTTCCGGTAATGACATTAATATTATATGAAATTGCGAATTCAGAAAATTTATTCACTATTTCGGGGGTGTATTTTGCAAGCTCCCTAATAGCTTCCGGTTCAGAAAGGTGATTATATTCTGCCATCAAAGGAGCATTAAAAAACTCGGGGAAAAGTGCAAAATCTGAGCGATAAGCAGATACTGCATCAATGAAATATTCGGCCTGTTGCATCAATTCTTCCAAATCTTTGTACAAGCGCATTTGCCATTGGATTAGACCAAGGCGGATAATTTTTTTCTTAGTAAGCGCTTTTTTGGTTTGTTTTTCATAATAAATATTATCCCATTCAAGCAAAACGGCATATTCGTTTGATGCTTCATCCCCTTCTAAATATCCCTTTAAAACTTTGGAAGGGTGAAAATCATTCGAAATTTGAAAATTTAAGACAGGGTCGTTGATTTCTTTGCGCTTCACCTTTTCAATATATTCTTTTGGTGTTAGGCTGTCTGAATATTTGTAGTAATTAGGAATTCTTCCCCCGAAGGCGATTCCGCGCAAATTTAATTTCTCTGCCAGATCTTTTCTATAGTCATACAAACGGCGGCCCAAACGCAACCCCCTATATTCCGGTTTAATAAAGACATCTATTCCATAGAGGACATCTCCATCATCTTTATGAGTATCAAAGGTATAATTTCCTGTTATTTCACTGTATGTATGGTGTTCATCAAAGCTATTATAGTCAACCACAATTGACAAAGCACAACCGGCCAACTCATTATTTATTTTGATTACCACCTGGCCTTGAGGGAATTTATCGATTAATGCTTTTATATGGGATAATCTCCAATAGGAATTCGGCATACTGGAATAGGCCTCGATCATGGCTTCTTTCAACTCCTGATAATCACTTATTGTTAAAAAGTTAAGCTCTATGTTTTCTATGTTTTGTATCATTTCATTCATTGTGCAAAAAATTACTTCTGTTATAAGCTATTTATTCCGAAAATTGATGCGCTGAATATTCTTCGCTATTTCAATTCTATTATACAAAGAATTGATAATTATATTATAAAGCTCTTCTTTTAGCACCTCATCCTCTATATCTGCATCAATATTCGGATTATCGTTCACTTCCACAACATACACTTTATCGCCAATCATTTTTAAATCAACGCCGTACAAACCATCACCGATTAAAGCCGTCGCTTTCAATGCTGTTTTAACAACAATATCCGGCACCTGTTCAATGCTGATGGTTTCCGAATCTCCGGAATTATCCTCTTCCTCACCCTTCCAGTTGTAGATTTGCCAGTGACCTTTCGACATATAATATTTGCATGCAAAAATAGCTGTATTATCAATAATGCCAATTCTCCAGTCGAAATCGGAATACAAAAACTCCTGGCAAACAAGCATATCCGATTTTTTAAAAAGCACATTTAATGCTGATATCGCCTGATCTTTATTTTCAACCTTAGTAATACCAAGGGAAAAAGCACTGTCGGGTTGTTTGAGCACCAGAGGGAAACTCATTGCATCCAGATCATCCTTATGAAATAAGTTTTTGGTAAAAATGGTCGTCTCAGGTGTTAATATTTTATGTTTTTTAAAGATTTCGTTCTGATATATTTTGTTGGAACATTTCATAATTGACCACGGATCGTCAATAACAACCAAGCCTTCAGAATATGCGATCCGCGAGATTTCATAGGTATGATCGTTTACGCTGGTGGTTTCACGAATAAAAAGCGCATCAAACTCATTAATTTTACTTACATCTGCTTTGGTAATAAACTCGGCATAAAGCCCCTTTTTATTGGCAGCATTTTTAAATTTCTGCAAAGCCCGGGGACAAGATGGAGGTGTTGCTTCATTGGGGTTAATAAGTATGGCAATATCGTATTTATAATTAACCAACTTAGTTTTGTTAAAGCGCTTTTTATTAAAATATTTCTTTGCTGACTGATAAATTATTTGAATATCTTTTTCAGGTAGTTTATTCAATGTCAACACTTTCATATCGCTGATAATCCAAGAACCATCTTTCACGAAATGAACTTCAAAGAGTGGCGCTTCAAATAATTGATATAATTTCATTGCCAGAACATTAAAGCCTTTCAAGCTAGAATGCCCAAAATAAATATTAAATGAGAAGCGGCTAGATTCAATTTTTTCCAAGGATTTGTTGATCAATTCCTCGATATCGTAGGCAGCAGAATGTATCACCGCCCTGATCTTAAAATCACGTATGGTAATCGCACTTGGAATACTCCTTTGCCCTCTTGCAGATGCCAGCAAGGACACATAATACCCATAACTTTGATATTTATAGGAGCTGCACAGGTTAAAAATCCTTAAATCAGTATTCGCACTATAGAGCGGATTTCCAATATATTCCTTAACCGAAACCACCTTTGCATTCACATCCGGAAAAGTCCATTTGTTTGGCTGGTTAATCACAATAAGATTGGATGTTTTTTTTCCTGCAGGCAAAACATTGGTTTTATATTCCATTTTATACGCATCCTCACCCAAACAATAATAATCTGCAATTTTATCAATCAGTTTAAACCCAAGCGACTGATACCATTGAAATAACTTTGGATTGGATGCGCTGACTTCGAGCAGAATTCGCTCATAATGAAGCCTATTTGCCAATTCGAACACATATTTCATTAAAAAATCGCCAAAGCCTTTCTTTTGATATTCGGGCAATAGGGCAATGGAATAGATGCGAAGAGCCTTACTGTATTTAAACAAGATCATTGCTCCTAGAGGAATTCCGGCATGATCCTCTGCAATAAATATTTCCTGGAATTCGCTTTGGATTCCATGCAGAATATTCTTTTTTGAGCTTTGTTGATATTGAAGAAATGATTGGTTTTCAAGATATTCCAAAAAACCAATATCGTCGGGGACAGCCTTTCTAATTCTAATGTTCATCGGTATATTATCATGGGCTAAAAGTACATTTTTCTTTGAATCACCAAAATAATTAATGCTATTTACAAGCGAATACTGCATGAATATTATTCTCCGCTGTTCTCTCGCGAAATCAAAGCATTAAGTTCTATGAGGAAAATGATAAGAAGGAACTTTTTGAGCCATTTCAATAGAGGCTTTTGAAGCGAAGCGAGAAAGGCGACCGATAAATATAATCCCCAAGCACCGAAGAAGATTCGCCATTTTCTTAAAATTATCTGAGTTCCTAAGCGAAGCCGAAGTGCCCTTCTGAGAGAACCTAAAGAAATCTCTTTTTCACAAAATCATCAAAAACCTCTTTATACTGCTTGCTGATTGGAATACGTTCTTGCCCGAAAAGAATATGGTCTCGTTCTATTGTCTTAATTTTATCGAGAGCAACAATATAGGAACGATGTATCCGCATAAACAGATCTGTTGGCAATTTTTCCTCTAAGGATTTCATTGTAGAATGAAAAACAATTGGTTTTGATGATGAATCTATATAAAGCTTCACATAATCCTTAAGTCCTTCAATATAAATGATTTCATTATAATTTATGCGTTTCACCAGATAATCTGCCTTTACAAATAGATAGTCGTCATTTGGAGTACCTTTTGAATCAATATTATTCCCTGAAGATCTAATTTGTTTATAATATTTTTTTGCTCGATTCACCGATTTCAAAAACACTTCATAGCTTATTGGTTTCAATAGGTAATCAAGCGCTTCGAGCTTAAAACCATCAACGGCATATTTATCAAATGCAGTGGTAAAAATCACCCTGCTTGGTTCATCTAAAAAAGCTGCAAATTCAACTCCTGTCAAATCAGGCATTTGAATATCCAGGAATAAAAGCTGCACAGAATTTTCTTCCAAAAACTCCATAGCATCTATCGGGTTGTCGAACTGTCCCTTTAATTCCAAAAATGGTGTTTTCTGAATATAGCTAACAATCAAACCCAAAGCCAAAGGCTCATCATCTAGCGCAATACACGTAATTTTTTCCATAATTCTAATTCAAAGGAATCTGTAATTCAATTCTATAAACATCACCATGTTCCGATTGCATCAGTTGTGCTTTATCCCCATATAATAAATTCAGGCGCCGCTTGATATTGACAATACCCAATCCTCCTTTCTCCTTAACCGATATGCTGATGTTTTTAGGGATGCTGTTTTCACATTTAAATAAAAGCTTATTGCCTTCTGTTTTTAGCACAACAGTTATAAACGAATCATTGCGATAACTAATACCGTGTTTAAACGCATTTTCGACAAAAGGAATAAAAATAAGTGGTGGTATTTCTACCGAAGGAACATCTTGTTGAATTGTTACGGATAATTTCACCTTTGAAGTAAGCCGCTGTTGCATAAGATCAATATAGTTCTGCATAAAATCGAACTCTTTCTTTAACTCAACTATTTTAATATCAGAATCATATATTAGATACCGCATTAAACCGGATAATTTTTCAACGGCTTTTTGAGCTTTATCCCCATCGATGGCAATGAGCGCATAAATATTATTAAGCGAATTAAAAAAGAAATGAGGGCTGATTTGATTTTTTAAAAATGCCAGTTCATAATCAACACGGGCTTTATCAATTTCCTTTTGTTTTGTTTCATTTTTTTTAAGATGTTGAATTATAGCCATTCCGCTACTAAATCCTAGCACAACAATCATCAAAAAGAAGTTATCGGCGAGTTTAGGATGTAAGCCAAAAGTCCTTTTTGGAGGAGCATTTTCCCCTCCCATACCGTTAGCCGGCCTTAAACTATCGAATTGCAATAGATCATAAAAATATTGTGATGCAAAAAGCAAAAATATCACAAACAAAAATATTACCCCAAAGAAATATATTTTCCTTTTGGAAAAGAAAAAACGAGGCACAATAACCAAATAATTAACATAGAAGGCCACGATCATAAAAATCAATTGATAGTAGTAGCTATACATCCAAAAAATAGCCCGATCGTTATTTCTGTCAAATACAAAAAGCGGGAGTATGGAAAAAAGCAATAGGCCGACAAAATGTGGCAACCATTTTTCTATTGTGGCTTTATTGATGATCATTGTGTAAAATTAAGGTTTTAAACTGAAATGAGGTGTTCAATTGAGTGCTTAGGCCGCTGAATCAAATTTAGTATATTCCTCTAAATGTTGTTATAGATTTCTCCCTCGGTCATTTATAGTAGTTTAACGATTGTTCTAAATCAAAGAAGAATACAAAACACTGTAAATAATAAAAATGACCTCAGTCGAAAAGACAAAATAGTTAAATATTCTTAGTCAAAAGGGGCGCACGGACGCAATAATTTTAAAATAAATATGTCCGTGCGCCCCTTTTGACTGTTCCCATACGAACTTTGTCTTTTCGACCAAGGGATCGAAACGAAGTGAAGATCCTGCCGGGAGAAATCTAAATATCAATATAACAGCTGATTAGAATAAGTATTTATTTGAACACCTCAAAAACTGAAATAATCAGGCAAATAGTAGCATCATAAATTACGCGCAATTCTCATATTCTATTCATGTCGTAATGCAACAATTGGATCTAATGCTGAGGCTTTTCGCGCAGGGTACCAGCCAAAAAATACTCCTATAAATGTACAAAACATAAACGATAGTACTATAGAATCTGTTGTAATTAAAACTGGCCAGCCCAGCACATTCTCAACAATACTTGAGGCTACAATACCTAGTCCCACACCAATTACACCACCCAAAACGCTCAGCAGTGTTGCCTCCAAAAGGAATTGCCGTAAAATATCTTTGCCCTTGCCGCCAATAGCCATTCTCAAGCCTATTTCGCGTGTGCGTTCAGTAACCGACACATACATAATATTCATAATTCCAATGCCTCCCACCAATAAAGATATTGCTGCAATAGAACCCAACAACACCAGCATCATCTCCGAAATAGAACCAAAATTACTGATTAGTTCTTCTTGCGTCCTTATTTCAAAATCATCGTCTTCGCCCTCTTTTAATTTATGATATGCACGCAATAATTGAGTAATCTCTGCACTCGTTTCAGTAATTTGTTCTTCCGATCTGGCCGACATAACAATGGCGCGCAGGTAGGTTTGCCGAAAAAGCCGTTTCATTACTGTTGTATATGGAGCGAGGACCATATCGTCCTGATCTTGCCCAAACGTATTATCGCCTTTCTCTTTTAATGTGCCTATAATTTTAAAAGGTATTTTATTGAAGCGTATTGTTTTCCCGATAGGATCTACACCTTCATCAAATATATTGTCGATTACAGTTTGCCCCACCAAACAAACTTTGGCAGCAGTTTTTATTTCTTGTGGAGTATAAATACGCCCAGTTTCCACTTCGTATTTTTTAATAAATGGATAATCTTCGTTGCCGCTATAAATCGAAGTAGGCCAGTTATTTGAGCCAAACACAATCTGTCCGTTACCATCCATCTCAGGCGAAATAGCATCAATTAATAAACTATTGTTTTTCAGATAATCAACATCACCAACCTCTAGTGTTTGCGACATTGAGCGCCCTTGATGCACACCACCACGGTTTTGACTTGCCGGCATTACATTTATAAGGTTTGTCCCCATCGAAGAAATAGTTTCGCGAATACTGGCATTCGAGCCCTGCCCAATGGCCAACATGGCAATTACAGCCGCTACACCGATCACAATGCCGAGCATCGTTAAAAACGAACGCATTTTATTCCGTCTAATGGCGGCAATGGCTATCTTAAATAAATTTATCAGTTTCATCTTTTTGTGTTTTTATTTTATTGATGGTGAAGGATATAAAAAATCCTTACTACAATATAAACGCTACGCTTTTGCCTATTTTCAGAATTGGCCTAGTGGGTATTTCTATCTCAAGAATATTTGTGCCCATTGCACCAATTTTTGCACTTTACGGAAAATACTATTCTTCAAATTCATATTTTTCGTCTATTAATTGCTCCAGAAGATGAAGGGCACATTGTCTATCCTTTATCATATTATCCTTAATAATACGCCCATCACGAAAAACTACATTTCTTTTGGTCATTTCAGCAATATCAGGCTCGTGGGTCACAAAACAAATGGTCATTCCTTTAGCGTTTAACTCCTGAAAAAGGGCCATAATTTCAAAGGAAGTTCGTGTATCGAGATTCCCTGTTGCTTCATCGGCAAAAACAACTACCGGATTGTTTACGATTGAGCGAGCTATAGCCACTCTTTGTTGCTGGCCACCTGACATTTGGTTCGACAAATGCTTCATTCTATCTTTCAAACCAACAGCAATTAGGGCTTGTTCCGCTTTTTCTTTTCGTTCTACACTACTAACCAGTGGATTATACAATAATGGCAATTCCACATTCTCAAATGCTGATGTGCGTGGCAATAGGTTATAAGACTGAAATACAAATCCCAGTTTTTGATTCCGAATCTCTGCCAGCTGATTTCTATTGAATAATTTCACATTTTCTCCATCCAAAAAATAATCGCCTTCAGTAGGCAAATCGAGGCAGCCCAAGATATTCAGAAGAGTAGATTTGCCGGAACCACTTGCACCCATAATAGCCACAAACTCTCCTTTTGAAATAGACAAATCAACTCTCTGGAGTGCTTTAATTGTCACGTCTCCAACATAATAATTCTTATGCAGATTTTTTAATGATATAATTTCCGTATCCTTCATTTTTCCCTTTCAATTATCCATTGCCAACTTCTAATTTCTTGCGATCTATTTCCAAGGCTAAAATTATCTTGGTGGGCCTTGACCGCCTTTACGTTTTGGTCGATCCTGCACAAATGGGCTTTTTTGCTCATCGTCGCTCTTGCCCGCATTATCAACAACAGCACCACCGGTAAATTCAAAAGAAGTAACAAGAATATTCCCTTCCTCTAATCCCGAGATGACTTCAATATTTGAACCATCATTTACACCCACCTCAATGACAACAGGATGCATACGTTCCCCATTTTTCACCCAAACTATTTTATGCGTATTGTCTAATTCCTCATTGCTTCTTTGAGGTGGCTTTGGCCGGTTTTCATCATTCATTGTCTCATTCGATTCAAGTCTTTGCTTTTCTTCTGATAAACCTCTCATATAATTATCGAGCAATTGTCGATTTGGAGAAAAGCGGATCGCCTTTGTTCCGATCAATAAAACATCATTAGCCTCCTCCACATAAGTAGTTATGCTCGCTGTCATCCCGGGTTTTAGCTTAAAATCAGGATTACTTACCGTAATAATCACTGTATAAGTAATCACATTGGAAGCTTCGTTTGGCTGCAAACGTATTTCCGACACTTTTCCTTCAAAATTCAACTCAGGAAAAGCATCAACAGAGAACTCAACACGCTGACCTTGTTTTACCATACCAATATCCGCTTCATCAATATTTGCTTCTACCTGCATTTCTTTTAAATCATTGGTTATCGTAAACAGCTCTGGTGTATTCATACTGGCAGCAACGGTTTGCCCCTCTTCTACCGCTCGATTGAGCACAATTCCATCAATGGGCGAATAAATAGTAGCATAGCTTAAATTACGAGCTGACCGATCCAAATTAGCCTTTGCAGATTTTACTGCCGCTTTGCTTTTTTTAAAATTATAGATTGCCAAATCATAATCACTTTGAGCAAGAAGGTCTTTATCAAAAAGTACCTTCATTCGTTCATAATTAGCCTTTTGGTAATCATATTCTGCCTGAGCATTATCCAAATCTGCTTGTGCATTTTCGAGACTTGACTGTAGGGTTGATTTATCCAGTTCGGCAATAAGCTGGCCTTTTTTTACCACAGAATTAAAATCAACAAATAGCTTTTCAATTACGCCAGAAACCTGTGTACCAACGACAACCGTATTGGTAGCCTCCAGTGTTCCAGTCGCTGTAATGGTATTATATACCGATCCCTTTTCCACAATTTCTGTTGTGAAAACATACTCATGACTGCTTTTTTCCCATGAAATATATATGATTACGCCTGCGCAGATTAAGATCAAGCCTATTGCTGATAGCAGCAGTTTTTTGGATTTTCGATTTGTCTTCTTCATTTCTTTTCGTTTATCTTATCTAATTATTCTTGTCTATAAAGTCGGGTTTCTGGTTCAGAATGTTCGAGGTCGAGGCGTTATTCTTGGTGTTGAAAATAAAGAGTCCCGAAATTTCGGGATGACTTGGTTTCAACTCCAAGAATAACGCTGTGATCGGACATTATGGACAGAAACTAATTAAAATGATATCGCATTGCCCAAATAATAATCAATAATCTTCGCTTGCAGTAATACACTATACTTCGCTTGTGTGAGTTTATTCTCGGCAGTAACCAAATTATTTTTAGAACTTAAAAAATCGACCGAATTAATCATCCCCTGCAAAAACATTTCATTTGAAAGCTGATATGATTCATTTTCAGCTTCATACTGTTCTTGTAAAGCCAAATAGTTACTACTCGCTGTTTGCGCATCAATACAAGCTTGTTCGATATATTTTCTAAGGTCATTTTTTAGATCGATTAAAGTAAGTTCCTCATTTTGGGTCTGTATTTTTGCAATTGCCACATTCGTCTTCACTTTTTTCCGTTGAAAAACTGGAACAGAGAGTGAAAGCCCGATATATGGATTTACTTTATTCGTAAACTGTTCCCCAAAATTGGTATACTCCATGGTACTATTATATCCTGTTGAAACACTTCCATCCAAGGATATCTGAGGCAATGCGTCTGCATGAGAAATTTGTATATCCATTTGGGCGCTCTCCAAATCCAATTGAGCCGATTTTATTGATGGTTGTAAACTCAGGGCTACATTATATATCACACTGGCAACGGTTTCTATTGGTGTATTTATTAAGGAATCTACATTTGGTTCTTGTATTCTAAACGAATCATTAATCGGCATATTCATCAATTGCATTAAAGCAACTAAATTTATCCGGAGTCCATTTTTTGCATCAATAAATGTTGCCTTATCTGCTGCATATTGCGATTTAATATTTAAGAAATCTGATGCAGAAATAACCCCCGCCGACTTTCGTGCTTTCGCTAGTTCTAACTGTTTTTCAGTGGATTTAAGCTGAGCTTCATCGTTTTTCACATTCTCCATTGCAAGCAAAGCATTAACATATGATGAAAGCACATTTAAGCTGATTAATTCTCTTTGGGTTTGAATATCAGATTCGGATGCAGCAAGATTTATTTTTCCCTGCGCAATGGTATTTTTTAGTTTTGCTCCATTATATAAAATCAAATTAGAGTTTAAGGACATTGCAAGATTGGCGTTATTACTACCGACCCAACTCCCCTCTGCTTCATCATACTGATAGTTTTTTAGTGAGCTTAAGGATTGCTTTCCGGTAAAATACAGATTGGGATTGCGTTCAGCTTTTGATTGGATCAGATAAGAATTTTGCATCTCCACGCTATTGTTGGCCCTGCTTATATCGGTGCTGTTTTCCCATGCGTAATTGATGCAGTTTTCTAAAGAAAATACCTGCTCCTGTGCCTTAATCAGTTCCGGAATAAGTCCCAAAACAATTATTTGAACAAAAATTAGGTGCTTTAACATATACGCTTCTTTTAAATTTCAAAACAAAGGTTTAAGTTTTTATTGTACAGACCAATTAGTTTAGACTGTTGCGATGAATTGTTAGAAGTTTGATGCTTTTTTATCGATGAGTGTTTTTGGCAAATCCAAAGCCATTAAAAGGACATGAGCGCCTATAAAGAGGATTATAAAAAACCAGGCGATCTAAAAAAAACAGCCGGCATTAAAAACAGGAGCCTGAAAATTCATCAAGTTTAAGGAAGATTCAGGTGTTCAAATAAACACTTATTCTAATCGAAGCAGAAAATGGTCACTACGATATGCTGAGCAAGGCCAAAGTAAGCGAAGTCGAGGTGCCCAGCAGGATCTCTGCAAGGTTTCGATCCCTTGATTGAAAAGACAGGATTTGTTCAAGAACAGAAATAAAAAAGAAGCCGAAAACAATTTCACAGAAATCTACTGAATTTATTGGGCTACAATAATAGGTTTTTTGCATTCTTGGCGAATTATTCTGCATAAGCATTCGTATAATTGACAGGGCGTATTATATTTGCAGCATCTATGAGATTAAAAAGGCGAAACAAACTTCTGTACCAACTTTTACGCTGGCGCAAACGACATATTCCCGACCGCAATTATATGATGATCATCAGTGTTTTCATTGGTTTGGCCTCCGGTCTTGCCGCTGTGGTCATAAAAAACCTGGTTCATTTTATTAAGAATATGCTTACCGGGCATTTTCACATACAGTTAGATAACTTCCTTTATATTGCATATCCTGTTATCGGGATAATTCTTACAGTCCTGTTTATCCGCTTTATACTCCGGCAATATGTTGGCGATGGAGTTCCCAGTGTATTGTATGCTATTTCAAAAAACAACGCCATCCTCAAAGCCCACAATATGTTCAGCTCTATAATCAGCAGCTCGCTCACTGTTGGTTTTGGTGGTTCTGTTGGACTTGAAGGACCAACAGTAGCCACAGGTGCAGCTATTGGCTCAAATGCGGGAAGATTTTTGGGCTTAAACTATAGGCAATTAGCTCATTTACTAGCATTTGCAAGCGCTGGAGCGATGTCTGCAATTTTTAAATCGCCCATTGCTGCCATTGTTTTTGCAGTAGAAGTCATTATGTTGGATTTAACCCTGGCCTCTCTGGTGCCCCTTTTGATAACTTCCGTTACTGCTGCACTTACTTCCTTTCTGTTTTTAGGGATGGATGTACTCTACCCTTTTGAGATTACGGAAAAATTCAGGATAGAAGACCTTCATTTTTATTTAATGCTTGGTGTGGTTTGCGGCTTAACAAGCCTATATTTCACACGGATTTTTATGTTTTTTCAAAATATTTTCGGCAAAATAGGCAAATGGTATACTCGTTTATTTTTTGGCGGGGCACTTTTGGGCTTACTTATTTTTCTATTCCCATCATTATATGGCGAAGGTTATGAAGCAACAAACGCCTGTCTTCATGGCGAGACTTACACAATTTTCGACAGTAGCCCATTTTATTTCCTAAAAGAGAATCTTACTGCCGTAATGGGGCTAATGTTCATCATTATACTCATGAAGGTGATCGCCACTTCACTGACTTTTGGCGCAGGGGGGATTGGAGGTATCTTTGCCCCGACCCTATTCACCGGAGCACATACCGGCTTACTTTTTGCTCTTTTCGTGAACAGCACAGGCATTGCGGTCCTTTCACCAACAAATTTTGCCTTGATTGCCATGGGAGGATTAATCGCCGGCGTGATCCATGCACCATTAACAGGGGTTTTTCTGATTGCTGAAATTACAGGCGGATACGAACTTTTTATGCCCTTAATGATTGTTTCCATCATTTCATATATCACCATCCGGATATTCACACCGAACTCGGTTTACACCATACAGCTTGCGAAACGCGGCGAATTGCTCACACATCATAAAGACAAAAATGTCCTCACCATGATGCGTATTGACAAATTGCTTGAAACCAATTTTGCCAGCATACATGTGGATGCAAAACTGAAGGATCTGGTGAAAATTATTTCAACATCATCAAGAAATATTTTTCCGGTAATTGATGAAGAAGAGAATTTTGCAGGCATTATCCTGCTTGATGCAGTAAGGCATATCATGTTTAAGCCGGAACTTTATGAAAGCGTAAATGTAAGCCAGCTTATGGTGGTGCCTGTGTATATTATCGACCCAAAAGATACGGTAGAAGAAATTGCACAAAAGTTTCAGGATAGCGGAAAATACAATCTCCCCGTTATTGAAGACGGGAAATATAAAGGCTTTATTTCCAGGGCAAACTTATTCAGCGAATACAGAAGGCTGCTGCGTGAATTCTCAGACGATTAATGCTTTTTTGATAAAGAAAAACCCCTTGCTTCTTCAAGAAAATCAGTCATCAATGGCCCTGATAATGGATTTTCAGGATCAAGCTTTTCGGGATGCCATTGCACTCCAATTAGGAAGGGTTTGCCATCCGGCTTCAGCCTTTCAATAGCTTCGGGAAGGCCATCATCCGTATGTGCACTTATTTTCAAACCATCGGCCAATCGGTCAACTGCCTGATGGTGGTTGCTGTTTGCTGTCCCCTGGGCACTGCCGGCCAAAGCATAAAGCAGGCTTGTTGTATCGAGTGACACCCTATGAAAACATTTATCGTACTCTTTTTGGCGATGCACCACTGTTGTATCAAAATCCGAAGGAATATCCACAATTAAGCTACCTCCCATTGCAACATTCAATATTTGCGCACCGCGGCAAACGCCAATAATGGGCATATCATTGGATAAAGCCCAGGAAATCATCGCCATTTCCAAAGAATCACGATAATGATTGATCCAGCCGCAGCGGGCAGTATCATCAATTTTACCGTAATATGCAGGAAAGACATCCTCGCCACCGGTCAATAAAAGGCCATCAAAATCAGGCATTTTCACGATTACACTATCCACTGGCAAGCCATAAAAAGAAGTAATCTCCGCACAACTGTCTTCCTGCAAAATCCATTGCTGGTACGAATCAGACAATTTTGAAACAGCAATCTTTGGTGGGGATTGATGGACTTGCTTTGCACACGACATCAAAAAAACAGAAAGAACAATAGCGGTAAGCACAAAAATCTTTTGCATGAATAGACATCTTAGGTTATAACAATGGATTAACTTTGTCAAATATACTAAAAGAGCTGGAAAAGATGCTTTAAAGCGAAAAAACCGGTCGATAAAAAAGCCCTTATGACATCAATAGTAAAAAAATCAATAAATCATTTCCCCTTATATCTCTTTTTAATCAGCATCATTCTGTTTGGGGCATCGTGCAAGAGTGGCAAAGAATTGGGTGCAGGCAGTGCATATCATAAAATGGCATTATACGTTCCATCAGATTATCAAAAAAAACTCAATGCCGTGATTAATTATGTGAAAGATTATGATGGTTATCCTTATGAAATTTGCACTTATTTTGTGTCTGATATGGACTTATTCCTTTACGACATAAAAACAGAACTAGAAGAAAACGAGAGGCTTAGCATTCAACAAACCGATAGCCTACGGACTGTTTTCAAGCAAACCAAAGCCATTAAAGATTTTATGCACTGTTTAGCAAATTGTGAAACGGATAATCCGGTTATTCGTTCAGAAGATATTAGGGTGGCTGCTGCTTTATTGGGTTTTCAAGTAGAGAAAAAATTTGCAGGCCGTTATTGTGTAGACATCATTCAGGTAGAAAAAGCGGATTTTATGGTGTATTTTCTCAGCAATAAGCATCCGGGAAACCGACAAGTGCCTTATAGTTTTCAGACCCTCGATGGCAGGTCTTTTGTTGGGAACAAAACATTAAAATCCGGCACAGCGAAGGCAATCTATACCCGCTTTAATGATCAGGCCTTTGATTATATTCAGGATATTAGCTTGCAGTGCAAATAAAAAGCCCGACATAAAAAATGCCAGGCTTTCATCAACAGCTATATTAAGCTATATTTCTTCGGTTTCTACGATTTTGGCCAGAAGGTCGGCATATGGAAGGATGAGGAATTTTTTTCCTTCAAACTCCACTTCTGTTCCGGAGAATTTCTTGTAAAAAACAGTATCGCCTACAGCTATTTCCGAATTTTCAATATTTGAAACAGCTAAAACTTTTGCGAACAGAGGCTTTTCCTTTGCACTATCGGGAATAATAAGCCCTGAAGCTGTTTTTTGTTCTTTTTCCTCGGTAACTTCAAGAAGCACCTGTTGATTTAATGGCTGTAATTCTTTCATTATGACTAATTTTTATTGTTAAGACATTATTTATGATTCTTGAATATCCAACAAACGGTTAATGCGTGCTTTATCAAAGCCAACGATCCATTCGCCTTCTATATTGGTTTGAGGAACACCCCTTTGCCCTGTATTCCTTGTCATTTCTTCAGCAGCAGCGGCATCCTGCGACACATCTACTTCACTATAATACACCCTATTTTTGCGAAGGTGCGTTTTGATTGTATTGCACCACGTACAAGTTGGCGTAGTATAAACAGTAACGCTTTTGGAAGGTTTTCCATCACCGGCTGAAGCATAGAAAAGAGCATCTTCAAAATACGATTTATAAAAAGAAGGTTCATTACAGCCCTTCACAATATTTTTAAATCGTCCGTGATCGAACTCCAGCAAACTGGGCACTGTTTTTATATTATACTCCGGGTGAATATCGCGCACTTTGCTTACATCAGCAGCACAAACAATAAGGTCTTCTGCCTCCACTTCTGCAGAAGAAAGGTTGCTCAGCGAGCATTCACTCACCTCCGAACCACTTTTATAGAGCAATAAATATGCTTTATCTTTCTGTTTAATAGAGTCCTGAAATTCTGACAGACTATGTACTTGAAGAAGGTTCATGTTTTTTTTAGCATGGCATGGACAATTTGTATGCCATATAAAAACCTGCCATAGATTATGGAAAATCTGTCAGCACGGTTCACAGAAACACATACAGGTATGTCAGTATGACAAATCTGAATTTACTTATCCCCTAAAGTTTTAATAAGTTCGGGCAGCATCCTAAGCGCTGCTTTTTCGCGCCAAGCAATTAAAGCGGGCACTGCAGGAGATCCATAATAGGTTTTATTCCCTGGCAATGATTTATCCACAGCAGAAGTTGCAAGAACGATAGCCCCTTTACCAACAACAAGGTCCTTATTCACGGCAACGCGCCCCCAGAGCAATACATCATCTTCGATGCGAGTAACACCGGCAATGGCACAATAAGCACCAATCAAGCAATCACGACCAATGAAAGTATCGTGGCCAATCTGCACATGGTTATCGAGTTTTGTTCCCTCAGAAATAATTGTATCGCCACTAACACCTTTATCGACAGAGCATAAAGCGCCAATTTCCACTCTATTCTCGATCAGCACACGCCCGCAGGATTCAAATTTTTTCAAACCTTCTTTTCTGCGTTGAAAATAATAAGCGTCTGCACCAATTACACTATTTGAGTGAATAATTACATCATCGCCAATCACACTATGGTCGTAAATACTTACATTGGCATGAATGAGACAATTATCCCCTATCACAACATGGTTTCCGATAAAAGCCCCGGGCTGAATAATTGTATTTTTCCCGATGGTAGCCGATGGGCTAATGCGGGCAATAGCAGGCTCGAAAGGCCTATATTTATAAACAATTTTCAGGTATGCACTAAACGGATCTTCGTTAAAAAGCAATGCTTTTCCTTTAGGACATTCCACTTTTTGGTTAATGATAATTGTTGTTGCCTTTGAGTTCAGAGCTTTCTCATAATACTTCGGATGGTCGACAAAAGTAATATCTCCGGCTTCAACCATATGAATCTCATTGATACCGCTTACCATATAATCCGGATCTCCGATATACTCGCTGGAAGTAATTTCTGCTAGGGTTTTCAGCTGCAGTGGTTTTTCAAATTTCATACAAAAGGAATTTATTTTCAGAAAATAAGCACATACTAAGAAGAAAAAGGGGGATATGTATCCATATCCCCATACAAATAGTTGCCTTTTTAAAGGCTATTTTTTCACGCGTTCTGAGTAAGAACCGTCGCGGGTATCCACTTTGATTATTTCGCCTGTATTCAGAAAAAGAGGAACACGAACTTCTGCCCCTGTTTCGAGTGTAGCAGGTTTCAGGGCATTTGTTGCAGTATTTCCTTTTTCACCAGGCTCAGTATAAGTAACTTCCAGCTCTACAAATGGTGGCAATTCGCAACTAAGAGGTGTTTCTGTATCTGCATGATAAACAATTTCTACAGTATTTCCTTCTTTCAGGAATTGTGGTGCATTTATAATCGCTTCATCGATAAAGGTTTGCTCAAATGTTTCGCTATTCATAAAATGAAAAATATCACCATCCTTGTAGAGGTATTGATATTCACGACGTTCTACCCGCGCGATATCAATTTTAACGCCTGAAGTAAAAGTATTTGCGAGAACTTTCCCTGTTTTAAGGTTTTTAATTTTGGTACGGACGAATGCGGGTCCTTTACCTGGTTTTACGTGCTGGAATTCTACTATTGTATATAAATCTCCATTAAAATTAATACACAGCCCGTTTCTAAAATCAGCAGTTGTTGCCATAACTATTTATAAAATTGATAATTACTAAATTATAGATGCAAAATTAAGTAAAAAACACATTGTATTGATCATTGAGAATGGAAAATGAATAATTGAAAATGAAAAATGGTGAATGAAGCGTTTGGTTTTTTTTATAAAACCATCTATATCTCGCAAATTGAGCAAAGGCAGTGAAAATGGCATTTGATATCAAATTTCTTACATGCTGCCTTGGCTTAAACTACACCAAAAACAAGTCTTTTCGACAACTGCAGGGAGGAAAAAACTAAAGAATAATCGAAAATGAAAAATGGGGAATGGAAAGTGAAAATTTGGGTGATTATTTTGTAATGTCTTTATAGTTATTGATAAACAGTTCTTTGGAACAGAAAAAATATTCATTGGCTTGATGGTTACTGCCAACAATAATATTGCGGTTTCCGGCGTATTCTTCGATAAGATTTTTATACCAGCTTACCGCTGCTGCATCTAGATTAGACAAAGGTTCGTCAAGCACAATGAGCTTTGATGAAGTAAGCAATGCAAGACTTAACTTCAGACGCTGTTTCATTCCTGAGGAATAATATTTTATGTATTTATCTGCTGCATCCTCAAGGCCGGAAATTTTGATAATCTCATCCTTACTCAAATTTTGCACCGGTTTACGAAGCCCAAAATGAAAATTCAACAACTCTCTCAAACTGTATTCTTCAACCAATTCAAGATAAGGTGCCGCATAAGTCACATATCTAAAAATCAGTTCATCCGGGATTCTTTTATCATCGATATAATAAGAAATATCTCCTTCGGTAGGGATTAAAGCACCACTAATTAATTTCAGCAGGGTGCTTTTTCCACTGCCATTTGGACCTGTAACCACGATGCGCTCACCGGAGTCCATATCAAGTGTAATATGACGGAAAACCCACTGTTTCAGGTACTTCTTTCCCGCGTCGCTTAAACAAATCCGCATCGCTAAGTATATTGACTTAAAAATAAAACTCTAAAAAAATTATGGAGAAAATCTAAAAAACAGAACGGGCACTTGAATACCCTTTCATAATGCCTCTGGATGATTTTCCGATGAAGGATAGAATTTCATCGCGTTCTGCGGTAGCAGGAAGTTCTGCTTCGATAATAGCCACAGCCTGACTTACATTCATACCACGCAGATATATCCTTCGATAGATTTCCTGAATTTCACTGATTGTTTGGTTTGAATACCCTCTACGGCGCAAGCCAATGGAATTAACACCAACATAAGAAAGAGGCTCACGTGCAGCCTTTGTAAATGGGGGCACATCCTTACGCACCAGCGAACCACCGGAAATCATTACATGGGATCCAAGCATTACGAACTGGTGTATTGCAGATAAACCTCCAACAATTGCCCAATCGTCGATAGTGATATGACCGGCAAGTGTTGCTGCATTTGCAAGAATCACATGATTACCTACAATACAATCGTGTGCAACATGCACATAAGCCATTAATAAGCAATTATCTCCCACAACGGTTTCATAATTTGCTTTCGTACCGCGGTTAATGGTAACAAATTCCCTGATTGTAGTATTATTGCCAATTTTAACAAGCGTATCCTCGCCGTCAAATTTCAAATCCTGAGGAATTGCTGAGATGACTGCGCCCGGGAATATCCGGCAATTTTTCCCGATTCGAGCACCTTCCATTATGGTAACATTTGAACCGATCCAGGTTCCCTCGCCAATTTCAACATTTTTTTCAATATTGACAAAGGGCTCAATAACAACATTTTTGGCAATTTTCGCCTGAGGGTGAACGTAAGCAAGTGGTTGATTCATACTCTAGATAATTATCCTGATTATTTGATTTTAACAATTTGTGCGAGCATTTCTGCTTCCATTACTACACGATCCCCAACATAAGCTTTACCGGCCATGTGGCATATTCCCCTGCGTATTGGTGAAATTAAATCGAGCCGAAAAATAATAGTATCTCCGGGCACAACTTTTTGCCGGAAACGAACGCTGTCAATTTTCATAAAATATGTAACATAATTTTCCGGATCAGGCACGGTATTCAGGACAAAAATCCCACCACATTGCGCCATCGACTCTATCTGAAGCACTCCTGGCATTACGGGTTCATCGGGAAAATGCCCAACAAAAAAGCCCTCGTTCATTGTCACATTTTTTAATCCAATAACATAATTATCAGACATTTCCATCACTTTATCAACAAGAAGGAATGGAGGACGGTGTGGCAAAAGCTTTTTAATTTTATTAATATCAAATAAAGGAGGTTTATTAAAATCTACTTTTGGTATTTCGTTTTGTTTTATTTGCTTCCGGATATGGGATTTAATTTTCCGTCCAAATTCTACATTAGAAGCATGACCTGGACGTGTAGCAATAATATGGGCTTTATATTTATACCCAACCAAAGCCAAATCGCCAATAATATCAAGGAGTTTATGACGTGCGGGTTCATTCTGAAAACGAAGGTCAACATTATTGAGCATTCCTTCTTCGAGCACCTCCACGCGTGGCTTATTAAAAAACCCGGACAAACGGTCTAATTCCTCCTGAGAAATAATCCTATTTACAAAAACAATGGCATTATCAAGATCTCCACCTTTAATAAGGTTATTATCAATAAGGTACTCCAACTCATGAAGGAAAACAAAGGTACGGCAGGAGGCTATTTCCGTTTTAAAATCGGCAATAGAATTTAATGTCGCATTTTGAGTATCCAGAACGCGTGAACCATAATCGATCATCACACTGAAGCGTGAAGTATCGGAAGGCATGGCAATATATTCTACTCTAGATTCCGCATTGGAATATACAATCGGGCTTTCCAACTTATGATATACCCTTGCCTTGTTTTGAGCTTGTATGCCTGCTTGCTCAAAAGCTTCGACATAATAGCGTGCACTTCCATCGAGTATCGGCATTTCTGGGGCATCTACTTCTACGATCAGGTTATCGACACCCAAGCCATAGGTCGCTGCCATCATATGCTCAATTGTTCCAATCCTGCAATTGTTCTTTTCCAGGGTAGTACCTCTTGATGTATCTACAACCAAATCGACATCCGCCGGAATTTCAGGGTTTCCGTCAATATCTACCCGCCTAAAAATTATTCCGGTATTTACCTCAGCCGGTTTGAAGTTCACATGTACATTTAAGCCTGTATGTAAGCCAACACCGGATATTGTTATTTCGTTTTTTAGTGTATTCTGCATTTCAATAATATTTCAATCTGCAAAAATATAAAAAACTGCAAGCTAAAGCACTACTTTGTGGAGAATGGAGGCTTTTGACTAGGAAATGGAAAATAAAAATTTGATACTAGAGAATGATAAATGGGAAATTGAAATTTGTGTTATTTTCCGATTTTCTCTTTTAGGATTTTTTCAAGTTGATCAAGTCGCTGCACAATACGCACAAGGTTTCTGAAAAGCACATAAGATTTTTTATAATGGCCTATTTCCATTGAGGGGCTTCCCATAACAACAGAACCTTCTTTTACATTGCTACTTACACCCGATTGTGCTGCAATCATGGCTTTATCGCCAACTTTGAGGTGGCCAACGATTCCAACTTGTCCGCCCATCATTACATGTTTCCCGATTTTGGCAGATCCGGAAATACCGCTTTGTGCTGCAATAACAGTACTTTCATCAATAATGGCATTATGACCAACCTGAATAAGGTTGTCTAATTTAACACCCTTACGAATAATTGTTGAGCCCAAAGTTGCCCTGTCAATACAGGCATTTGCACCAATTTCCACCTGATCTTCGATAATTACATTACCAATTTGTGGCAGCTTAGTATAGGCTTCCCCTTGAGGGGCAAAACCAAAACCATCAGCGCCAATAATCGTTCCTGCGTGAATAGTACAATGGTTGCCAATAATGCATTCACCATATATTTTCACGCCGGGGTAGATTGTTGCATTGCTGCCAATTTTCACATCAGCACCAATATAAACCTGTGGGTAGATATGCGAATTCTCGCCAATATGCACATTGGATTCTATTACCGTAAAATCACCAACATACACATTTACACCAATTTGGGCACTTGCCGATACCGAGGATAAAGCCGATATACCTGCCGCAGGTTTTTTTGCTTGATCATAAAACTCTAATAGTTTTCCAAAAGCAACATAAGAATCTTCAACCCGAATAAGGGTCGCCTTAAAAGACTTTTCCGCCTTAAAGGACTGATTCACTAATACGATTGAGGCCTCTGTACTATAAAGATAGGGTGTATATTTCTGATTCGACAAAAAGGACAAATCCCCTTTTTTACCTTCTTCAATTTTGGCCAATTTGCTTACCCGCGTATCCGGATCACCTTCAATCTGACCTTGAATCACTTCAGCAATTTGTTGGGCTGTAAATTCCATTACTCTTAGGCATTAATGATTTGCAATATTATCAATAATTCAGCTTGCCACCAATGAATTCAAAAAATTAGTGGTCTGAGAGGCTTTTAAATGTTTACCCTGCCGCGTGAGAGATAGGCTTAGAAATGGATGGGGTTGAAGGTTCGGAGGATCTTCCTGACTTATTTCAGCGACAGGATCATAGCGACTTTCTCTTCGGACCAGGATTGCAAAACCGCTTGCTCATATTCTTTTGAACGCACTTTATCATTCATCATAACTGCAGCAACCACAGTCATCTTCTTATCAAAATAAAAATACTGGCATTGATTTTCCTTCTGAATTATCTTCATTTTAAGATCTTTGGCTTGCCCATAATTCATTGAAAAGAGGAATTGCCCACAAACCGATGTTTTTAATCTAAATGGCGGTTGCTTGCGTTCTTGTTGCAAGCCCATCATATGATTGGCAGCGTGAATTCCCTGCCATTGAGCAGCATGCCATAATTCTACGGAAAGCATCCCAGGATATTCAGCAACATCGCCTGCAGCATAAATATTTTCTGATGATGTTTGAAAAAACTGATTTACTAAAATTCCTCTGCCCGTTTTTAAACCAGCCTTTTCTGCCAAATCGATGCGCGGAGAAATTCCAATACTGGCAATAACAAAATCTGCATCAACTTCTACTTTCTCAAAAGACGCATGGAGCTGCCCACCGGCATGTTTAATGCCGATAAACTCTCCGGAGGACAGCACAGAAACACCCAAAGAAGCCATATGCTTTTTTAAATATTTTTCAATTGATTGTGGAATTAAGCTACTCATTAGACGCCCATTCCGACAGGCAATCACCACTTCTTTGCCACATCTGTGCATCTCCGAAGCAAGTTCCAGGCTTTGGACACCTCCCCCAATCAGCAATACCTTTTTTATTCCAGGCAAAGCAGCTTTAATCACTTCCGCATCTTTTGCCGTACGCATATAGTGTATCATCCCATCCGTTGGAACATTGAGAGTGCGCGCATCTGCTCCCGTGGCCAGCAATAGCTTTTTAAAAGAAAACCTGCGGCCATCCTCCAGAATAACTTCATTTTGAGTTGATATCTCGGTCACATGAGCACGCATTAAACTGATATTCTGCTCTGTATATGCTTCCATGGGTTGGAATGCAAAATCATCTTGCGCAAAACCCTCCAAAAAGAATTTATTGATCTTTGTTCGCTTATATGGAAGCCGATCTTCGTCATAAATCATTCCAATAGAAGCATTTGGCCTCTTTTCCCTTATGTAGTGCATCGCATAATAGGCAGAAGCAGAAGCGCCAATAATCAAAAAATCAAAGCAAGCTGATGGGCTATTCATAATAAATTGTTTTCAATGCAACGAAAATGAAAAATCTTTTGTTCATCTCGGGTTAAACGAATCGAAACCTTTATAGACAATTAAATATCTCCATCTGGCAATCTGCCACCTCCTAATGTGCTTTTCTCAAAAAGATCTGCTTCCAAAGAAATTTATTTCTGCGCAGTATCCTGATTTAAAATTAATTATCGTTCGAAAACCACAAATAATAAAAAAAGCTTATTAAATTGCAATCTAAATACAATTGCACTTACTTTTGCAGCCGTAAAAAACAAGCATGAAAAGTTTTTCTACCAAATTATTTCGTTGGAGAATCCGTCACATACAAAACAGGCAGTTCGTTCTCATTCTTAGTCTCGTTATTGGTATTTTAAGTGGCTTAGCTGCGGTTCTATTAAAAAACACGGTTTATTACACTCATTATTTATTAACCAATGATTTCAACTTTCAGGCTGATAATTATCTCTATCTCGCCCTGCCGCTCATTGGCATTAGCCTGACGGTTCTTTATGTTCGGTTTTTTGTGAAAGACGAGATCGGACATGGAATTTCAAAAATCCTTTTTGCCATCAGCAAGCGCTCCGCATTAATTCGCCCACACAATAACTACAGCAGTATGTTTGCGAGTACAATTACGGTTGGCTTTGGGGGTTCTGTTGGGCTTGAAGCTCCTATTGTGCTGACAGGAAGTGCAATAGGCTCGACAATTGGTCGTTTTATGCGCCTCAATTATCGTACACGCATGCTGTTGATCGGTTGCGGGGCTGCTGGAGCCGTTGCAGGAATTTTTAAAGCGCCAATTGCTGGTGTTGTATTTGTTGTAGAAGTTCTGATGCTCGATTTAACATTGTCTACGCTGCTTCCATTGCTTATTTCGGCAATCACTGCCGCTATGGTTGCATTTTTTCTCATGGGCAAAGGGGTACTTTTTTCTTTTGAAGTTCTGCATGATTTTAAACTCGGCAGCCTTCCCTTTTATGTTCTATTGGGTATTTTTTCCGGACTGATCAGTCTGTATTTTACACGCATGACCATGTATACAGAAGGCCTTTTTAGCCATGTCAAGAACATTTACCTGAAAGTATTGAGTGGGGGTATTCTTCTAGGAATCTTATTTTTTGTTTTCCCCTCACTTTTTGGAGAAGGTTATGAAGCGCTGAAAGACATACTTGCCGGACATGGGGATGAGATTATAAATACAAGTATTTTCTCAGGCATAGGCCATTCTGAGCTTATTTTTCTTGCCGTACTCTTGTTGATTATGATTTTTAAAGCGGTTGCCACAGCTGCAACAACAGGGGCCGGAGGCGTTGGGGGTATTTTCGCGCCCAGTCTTTTTATGGGAGGACTAACTGGTTTATTTACAGCACGTTTAATTAACTTTAGCCTTCCTTGGAAAGTAACGGAGAGCCATTTTGCTTTGGTGGGCATGGCCGGTGTGATGGCCGGTGTAATGCATGCGCCATTAACAGGCATTTTTCTTATCGCTGAAATTACCGGAGGCTACCAATTATTTACCCCACTTATCATTACGGCCACAATATCCTATCTGACAATACACTATTTTGAACCACACAGCCTTTATACCAAACGCCTCGCTGCAAGGGGTGAATTATTGACGCACGACAAAGACAAAGCCATGCTTACACTTTTGAAAGTAAAGCAGTTGATTGAAAAAAACTTTATTTGTGTTCAAGCGGATGATTCTCTCGGCACTTTTGTTGATGCGGTTGCGAAATCAACGAGAAATGTCTTTCCTGTGACGGATACTGACGGCACCTTTATGGGTGTGGTCTTTATCAATGATGTGCGTCATGTTATTTTTCAACAGGAATTATATCAAAAAGTATTTGTGCGCGACTTGATGTTTATGCCTAATGAAAAAGTCAGCCCAAGTGATTCAATGGAAGACATTGCGAAAATTTTTCAGAAGACCAGCCATTATAACATCCCGGTGATTGAAGACGGGAAATATATTGGATTTGTTTCCAGGGCGAATGTGTTTAGTGCATATAGAAAAATGTTGCGTGAACTTTCCGATGAATAAGCTGCTTATTGTATTTTTGCCTCATAAAATAAAGTGTTATGACAAAGCTCAGTGTTAATATTAATAAAATTGCCACTATTCGAAATGCCCGTGGAGGAAATGTGCCAGATGTAGTGCAGGCAGCTATTCATTGTGAAAAATTTGGTGCCGAAGGCATTACCGTGCACCCCCGTCCGGATGAGCGTCATATTCGTTATCAGGATGCGCGTGAGCTAATAAAAGTACTTACAACAGAATTCAATATTGAAGGAAACCCAACGCCATCATTTATTGATTTGGTTCTTGAAGTAAAACCGGCACAAGTTACTTTAGTGCCTGATGCCCCTGATGCAATAACCTCAAATGCAGGCTGGGATACAATCAAAAATCAGGATTTTCTGACAAAAACTATTGATCGTTTTAAATCTGCAGGAATAAGAACATCCATTTTTATCGAAACAGATCTGAAAATGATTGAATATGCAGCAAAAACAGGCACTGATCGCATTGAACTTTATACGGAACAATACGCCATCGATTATCCCAAAAATCCCGAAAAAGCCATCAAAGATTTTGCAGAATCGGCACAAGCCGCATTTGATCTTGGTTTAGGCATCAATGCCGGTCACGATCTTGATTTGCAGAATCTTGCATACTTTGCCAAAAATATTCCGGGACTCCTTGAGGTGTCGATTGGCCATGCCTTAATCAGCGATGCGCTCTATTACGGGCTAGAAAATAGTATTCAGATGTATCTGGCAAAACTTCGGTAAAAAGAGAATTTTACTCGGTGAATCGTCCAATAAATTTTATTTCACTTTAGGAGCATGAGAAATTAAAAGTTCCTGAAATAAAACTACTTATTATTATAAAAAATCAGGTTATACAAATAATTCACCGGATGTATGGCCCTTCTGGTCATAACCTGATGGTAGTAGGCAGTCAATTTATAGGTTCTATTCTCTAAAAGCCTGTGTGCCATTCCATTAAGTACCAATTCGAACCAAAAGATCCGTTCAGGCATATTATCCTTTTTTGACATTCTAAATTCGACAAAACCTTGTTCATCCAACTGAACATAAGGAAACTCCGGATATGCCCTTAGACATAGTTCCAGTATTTTTTCCTTTTGCCTGTTCGACAATAATAAAGTATCCATACGAACTGATTTTAATAAGTATAACCCCTTTTTAAAATCTATCGTTGTTTTGGTTTATTTTAAAGGCTTACATAAAAGGCTGAGCATCCCTCTACTAAATCCTTTTAACATTGTTTCACTGACAAAGATAAGAAAAATAACACCAAACGAAAGCAATGATGTATTATATTACAGTATTTTCAGGTTATTCACGAAGAAGACTGCGAATAATTTCAGATGCCATGATGGTTCCAAAGAGCGGGGGCATATAAGAAATAGTACCTACATTCGATTTTTTATTTTGTTCACTTTCAACCTGAATAACAGCCTCTCGAGGTACTGCTTCCGGGGAAAAAACTGCTTTAAAACCGTTTCGTATTCCAAGTCTGTTTAATCGTTTTCTTAAAGCACGTGCCATTGGGCAATTTATTGTTTTTGAAATATCATCAATACGCACTTGAGTAGGGTCTGTTTTCCCTCCCGAGCCCATACTGCTTACCAATTTCAACCCACGTCCAATGCTTCGGTATATCAAAAAAACCTTTGGACTGAGTGTATCTATCGCATCCACAATATAATCATAATCAGATTGTTCAAGAACTTCCTGTATACGCTCATCACGAACAAACTCACTAATAAGGTTCAATTGTATTTTTGGGTTTATTTCCCGAAAACGTTCCGCAAGTACTTCGGTCTTTAGTCTACCCTCTGTAGACAGCAAAGCTGGGAGCTGCCTGTTTCGGTTGGTTTGATGCACATAGTCCCCATCCACCAATGTTAAAGTTCCGACACCTGCCCGGACCAATTGCTCTGCAGCATATGCTCCTACACCGCCCAAACCAACTACCAGAATATGCGCGCCGGAAAGCCTGATCACACCTTCTTTTCCTATTAAAAGCTCCGTCCTTGAAAGCCAATGTTCTTCCATACAAGTATGCAACTAATGATACATATAGTCAAAAATGAATAGCATTCGTTTGTTCTTGCTCGATGATGCACTTCCATTGCTCTTCTATTTCAAAAAAGCACGACAAAAAAAACGTAATAAGTACAGAACAATTCGCATCAGGCATCAAGGCCAAACAATTTTGCAAAATTAGAAGAAATCTGTTTTTTCAAAATATCAATTGAAACTTTTCTCCGGTGAGCAGCCAGCGCATATAGGTCTGCAATATCGAATGCGGAATCATCCGTTTCCAAAAAAAACTTTTCCACAGGAATATCATGAAATATTGTCACAGCCTTGCTGTTGCGATAAAGCATTTCCCCAAATGACAAAAAACAATCCTTATCAATAAACTGATTGGCCATTTGCAAACTACTATTAAAACCATGAAGAATCCATGGGGTTTTCCGATGCGTCTTCCTGATACGAAGCAATTCATCATAAGCTCCCACACAATGAATAATCACAGGCAGCGCATGCTGTTCAGCCATCTCTAATTGCTGCTCAAAAACAATAATTTGCAAATAAAAATCAACATCAATGCGTTTATCGAGGCCAATTTCGCCGAGTGCACGCAGCCTATACTTGTTTATGCAGCCGGAAACAATACTCAAGTTTTCCTCGTATCGACCATCAATAAACCATGGATGAAGCCCTGTGGAAATATGGGGCAAAACCGAGGCAGCACAATCGGATGGAGGAATGTTATAAATTGCAGTAAACCCCTCCCTTTGATTGGGCTGATGCGTATGAATATCTATAAAATTAACTGAACCCATAATTTTCAAAGGTAAGAAGATTCAAAAAGCCCATGAATGCTTTGTCGTAATAATTCAGTACTTTTGCAAAAATTTTGAGGAGCACAAAAATGTTATTAGAAAAACTTAAAGGAATCCATACCAGGTTTTTAGAGATAGAGCGTAAGATGAATGAGCCCAATGTTATGGGAAATATGAAAGAATTCATTAAGCTCAATAAAGAATATAAAGACCTTGACCCGATTATTAAAGCCTATAAAGAATACGACAATATTATTGGCAATATACAGTCTACCAAGGAGTTGTTGAATATCGAAAAAGATGAAGAGTTCAGGGCAATGGCCAAAGAAGAACTGAACGAATATCACCACCGAAAAGAGGAACTGGAAGAAGATATTAAAATTTTATTGATTCCGAAAGACCCTGAGGATGAGAAAAATGCAGTATTGGAAATTCGCGCAGGTACAGGGGGCGATGAAGCCAGTATTTTTGCGGGTGACTTATACCGTATGTACTTAAAATTTTGCGAAACAAAAAAATGGAAAATCGAAACCATTAGCGTAACCGAAGGAACTGTTGGCGGTTTTAAGGAACTTATTCTTAATGTTTCCGGCGAAAATGTATATGGTCAGCTAAAATACGAATCGGGCGTACACCGTGTTCAAAGGGTGCCAAAAACTGAAACCCAGGGACGTATCCACACTTCTGCAGCATCTGTTGCTGTACTTCCTGAAGCTGATGAATTCGATGTTGATATCAAACAAAGCGACATCCGCAAAGACACATTCTGCTCTTCCGGTCCCGGGGGCCAATCTGTGAACACGACCTATTCTGCCATCCGCCTTACGCATGTTCCATCCGGCATTGTTGTGTCTTGTCAGGATGAAAAATCGCAGCTAAAGAACTTTGATAAAGCAATGAAGGTACTTCGCTCGAGAATATACGAAGTGGAACATAAAAAATATCTCGACGAAATTGCCTCTAAACGAAAAACGATGGTAAGCACCGGGGATCGTTCCGCAAAAATCAGGACTTATAACTGGCCACAAGGTCGCGTTACGGATCACCGCATTAACCTAACACTCTATAATTTGCAGTCCATAATCAATGGCGATATTCAGGAGCTTATTGATAAACTGCAAATGGCTGAAAATGCCGAACGCCTTAAGGAAGGACTTAACGAAAGCTAAACGATATGAAACGCAACGCATTAGTTAAAAACATCAAGCAAAAAAAGTCATTCTTATGTATTGGTCTCGATAGTGATATTGAGAAAATACCAACACACTTACTTAAAGAAGAAGACCCTGTTTTTGCCTTTAATAAAGCCATTATCGATGCAACACACGATCTGGCTGTGGCCTATAAGCCCAATCTTGCTTTTTATGAAAGCAGAGGCATCGCCGGATGGCATAGCCTGAAAAAGACAATGGATTATCTCAGGCAATTTCAGGAAAGTGTATTTAGCATTGCTGATGCAAAAAGAGGCGATATCGGAAACACAAGCAAGCAATATGCACGAAGCTTTTTTGAAGGCGGGGATGCCGGGCTGGATTTCGATTCTGTAACAGTGGCACCTTATATGGGCATCGACAGCGTGAGCCCTTTTCTGGCCTTTGAAAACAAATGGGTGATTTTACTTGCCCTTACATCAAATGAAGGCGCCTTTGATTTTCAGTTTATTAAAAATGAAGAAAGCGGGCTTTACCTGTTTGAGGAAGTACTCCGCAAAAGCAGCACTTGGGGCAGTAAAGACAATATGATGTATGTTGTTGGCGCTACAAAGGCTGAGATGCTTGGCACAATCAGAAAGCATATCCCCGATCACTTCTTACTGGTTCCGGGTGTTGGCGCACAAGGTGGCAGCCTGCAAGCCGTTGCAGAATATGGCATGAATGATGATTGCGGACTTCTGGTTAATTCCTCAAGAGGAATAATTTTCGCTTCCAAAGCAAAAGATTTTGCCGAAAAAGCACGCGATAATGCATTAAAAGTTCAGGAACAAATGGCCGCGATGCTCACCCAAAAAGGCATCATATAAAAGACATTCGCTTCACAAAAAAAGCCCTGAAGAAATTCAGGGCTTTTTTTATTTATAGTGTTTGGTTTATTCAATAATGGAAACCCATCCGTGGGTATCTTCAACTGTACCATATTGAATTCCTTGCAATTGCTCATAAAGCTTGCGCGATATCGGTCCGGGCTCACCATCTTTGGAAATAATAAATTCCGTATTATGGTCGCGGTCAACGATTTTCCCAATAGGGGAAATAACAGCCGCTGTACCACAAGCGCCGGCTTCCTCAAAGCTTCCCAATTCATCCACGGAGATTGGGCGACGTTGCACCTTCAGGCCGAGATCTTCAGCCAATTGGCATAAACTTTTATTGGTAATTGAGGGCAAAATTGATTCGGATTGAGGCGTAACATAGGTATTGTCTTTTATACCAAAGAAATTCGCAGGACCTGCTTCATCGATAAACTTCTTCTCTTTAGCATCGAGGTATAAAGCAGCGGCACAACCTTCGTCATGAGCGCGAACACCAGAACGCAGACTTGCTGCATAATTACCACCTACTTTAAAACGGCCTGTTCCAAGTGGGGCGGCACGATCGAAATCACGAACAACCTGAACACTAACAGGCTTAAAGCCTTCTTTGAAATATGGGCCAACGGGGCCAACAAAAACCATAAATAGGTATTCATCAGCAGGTTTTACTCCTACCTGAGCACCTGTTCCAATAAGCAAAGGACGCAGATAAAGCGATGCTCCGGTGCCAAAAGGAGGGACAAAACGCTCATTTAATTTTACAACTTTCCAAACAGCTTCTTTAAATAGTTCATCCGAGATTTCCGGCATCATAATACCCCAGGCTGAATTTCTCAAGCGCGCTGCATTTTCTTCCCATCGGAATATCCTTAATTTTCCATCTTCGCCACGAAAAACCTTCAGACCTTCGAAAGCCTCCTGGCCATAATGAAGACATGTTGCCGCGATATGAATATTGACCGATTCGGAGGAGCTTACTTCAAGCTCTCCCCATTTTCCGTCACGGTAGTAGCAACGAACATTATAATCCGTTTTAAAGTAAGCAAAAGGCAATTTGCCCCAATCTGTATCTATCATGATTCAACATTTTAAATTTATGTAATATTCAATGGAGCTAAATTATAAATTTCACTTTGATTTAAAGGTTATTTTCATTCTAAATTGCCTATTCGCGCCATTTAACGGGATGGAGTAAAGATGCCAGCTATTTAAAAAATATTCTTATCTTTGATAAAACACTATTTCAAATGAATAGCAAGGTTCATAACAACAAACACATTCTCATGAATTGTTTCAAAGACAATAGTTGTTGTTCTGATAATAAGCCTTGCTTCCATACTGCCGGGGAAAAGCATGCTATTAGCAATAGAAACAGCAGAGACAATTTATTCAACACCAAAGAAAAATTATTAGGGGATGCACAGTCGGAATGGCTAGAAACCCAGAAACTCTTAACTTTTTCGTATCTCAATCATCAGGAGTATTTCCAATTATTCGTTGAAAATATTGAAGAATTTATTTTGTTAAGCCACAACTGCCTGAATAAGAAAAGCTGCAGCAGAATGGAGCAAGCATCTTTATTTCGCTGGACAGAAATAGTACTCAGAAAGTCCCGCCATAATATATTTATAATCAAGAACTCAATTTTTATACTTTCCTCTTGCCTTCAGTCTTCCTATCCCTTGCTACCAAAGAGGATTAAAAAGTGCTCAGAAGAAATTGAGACATTGATCAATGCCTGGCAGTATTTCTTTGATATTATCCCTAATTTTGAAGACCAAACAATCTCATTCCTATGTCTCTTAAAAAAGGCAGAAACAGAGATAAAAAAAGCGCACCATCAAAGCATTATTATTCTTGAACAAAACAAATATGCAAATGCTTAAAAACGGCACAGCACAAACTTCGAAGCGAATAATCACAATATTTGGGATCATCATCCTTCTTTTTCTAAGCAGTTTCTTTTCTGCTTGTCTGAAAAAAAAGGCGATTCTTGAAACCGATAAATCCCGTGTGAATTTTGATAATTTTACTGATCAAATAAGCCTGCAGGTACGTAATTCGGGATTTGCAACACTCGATTGGGAAGCATACGGCAACCAAAGCTGGTTTCAATTAAGTAAAACCAAAGGAGATCTGGATGAAAATCAACAAGAAGAAATTATTATCACCGCCAAACGCGATGGTATGGAAGAAGGAATTTATGAAGGACAAATCAGCCTGACATCAAATGGAGGTTCATTGAACATTCAGGTCGTACTAAATAATGGCCTCTTTGAAATTCGCTTCTTTAACGCCTCCTATACTCCGGTGGATATGCGTCTTGACAATGACAGCTCCGCAATAATACCTGCATCCCAATACGGATTTTTTACCTTTGTGGAACCCCCTGAAACAGTATATTATAATGCCCGTACTTCAGGAGTCTCCTCGAATGGAAGTCGATTGGGTTACGAAATAATCTGGGATGACGTACTTAGCATTGACCCTCTGGACGACTCCCCATTATTCATACTAAATGTCCCTTCAAATTACTTCTATTTAGAAATAACAAATAATGCCCCGAACATTATCGGGCCGGTTTATGTCAATGCCGATAGCGATTTTGAATTTCGGGAGAATGTGTTAATCAATGCCGGTGCCGCTACAGGAATGGGATATTATAATGCACTTAAAGGTGGAGAAATACGCATTTATTATGATGATATGACCCAATCAAACTTTTGGTTTGAGGGAGAAGGATATTTCTTAAGCAATGCGCAAAATCAATTGGTATCAATTACCAATATTATTGGTATTGACACTCTCCGTCAAAAAAAACAGGGAGCCTCAAAGACTATAGTTCCGTCGAAACACTAAAATGCCTTCATTATAGTAAACCAACAAATAATAAGACTATTAGCCCTTATTATTTGCGGTCGAAAAATGGGCTTTTTCCTGAAATACTCAGCGGGATTCCATAGACAATACGTATTTCTTTTGGTAGAAAATTCAGGTTTCGTGCAGCCGTGCCGGCAGAAAACATAATCCGGTTATCAATACGGGCATCAGCAGCAACACTAACGGCAGAACCAATGGCAATCCCAAGATCTCCAGTGTTAAAAGCACAGGGCACATCCGGGTATTTATTTTTTGAAGCACAGGTATTGTGACCACACAGGCCGCAATTACTTAACCCTAAGGCCTCGATGCGTGTACCTATAAGGACACACAATTGCGCTTTTTCAATATTCTCAGCATCGCGGGCAAAAAAAGCTGTATTTGTTTCAGCAGCAATTTTGCGCATTTCTTTCGCCAGAACCATCAAATCATCGCCGCTGATTATAGCCATTTCCAACGCATCTTTTCCTCTGCCTTTTGGAGCTGTGCGTGCCGCAAGCATCATATCTGAAGCAATTCTAAATGCCGCATCAAAACGGATTTCTCTTTCATTTTTAATCATTTGCCAATATTTTTAGTCATGCTCTTATAAACCATTTTGAACCAAGAAACCTACTTTATAAATAGAGATTATTTAGAAAAAGAACAAAGATCAAAATAATTTTTAAAAAATCATTGTTCTATTGCTTAAGATAGTAATTTTGCATCAGAACTATAATAAACCTTTAAAATATAGCATGATATGTCTGAGAAATTAAGTTCACAAGATTTGATGCAGCTCGAAAATAAATATGGAGCGCACAACTATCACCCACTACCCATAGTCCTTGCTAAAGGCCAGGGCGCAAAAGTATGGGATGTTGAAGGAAAAGAGTATTTCGATTTTCTTTCCGCCTATTCTGCCGTTAACCAAGGACACTGCAACCCTAAAATTGTGGATGCAATGATTGAGCAGGCCAAAACGCTTACGCTCACTTCTCGTGCTTTTTTTAATGACTCTTTGGGGGTATATGAAAAATACATTACTGAGTATTTTGGCTTTGACAAAGTGCTGCCGATGAACACCGGCGCAGAAGCTGACGAAACAGCTCTGAAGCTTGCCCGCAAATGGGGCTATATGAAAAAAGGCATTCCCGAAAATGAAGCCAAAATTGTCGTTTGCGAAAACAACTTCCACGGACGTACAATCACCATTATCTCAATGTCAACAGATCCCGACGCATACAAAGGCTTTGGTCCATACACTCCGGGTTTTGTTACTGTTCCTTATAATGATATTAAGGCGCTAGAAGAAGCCTTAAAAGACACCAATGTAGCAGCATTTCTTGTTGAACCTATCCAAGGCGAAGCAGGTGTATATGTTCCTGAAGATGGTTATCTGAAAAAAGCTTTTGATCTGTGTAAAAAGAATAATGTTCTTTTTATTGCCGATGAAGTTCAAACAGGTATTGCCCGTACAGGTAAATTACTTGCCTGCGACCACGAAGGCGTCCGTCCAGATATTTTAATTCTTGGCAAAGCCTTATCTGGTGGCGTATTCCCTGTTTCTGCTGTTCTAGCTGATGATGATATTATGCTTTGCATCAAACCAGGTGAGCATGGCTCTACATTTGGCGGCAATCCAATTGCAGCCAAGGTTGCGATTGCAGCATTGGATGTCGTGAAAGACGATAAACTGTGCGAACGCGCAGAGCGTTTAGGGAAAATCTTTCGCGATGAAATGAACAAGATCGACAGCGATATGATTCAACTCGTAAGAGGAAAAGGACTACTGAATGCCATCATCATCAAGCCGAAAAATGGTAAAGAAGCGTGGGATGTGTGTGTAAAAATGGCTGAAAATGGTGTTTTGGCAAAACCAACGCATCAACATATTATTCGTTTTGCTCCACCACTCGTAATTACTGATGAACAACTTATGGAAGCTATTAAACTGATTGAGAAATCAATTCTTGAAATGAGCTAGTTTATTCCAATTATATTAAAAAAGGCGGACATTGCTGTCCGCCTTTTTTTATGCTCATTTTTATGCAAAAAAAAAGCGCCCCGAGTATTCGGGGCGCTTTATCATATATTATTGCGAATGATTATTCAGCAATGGTAACACGCTTCGTAGTGAGTGTTCCGTCAGCAGCACGCATGCGCAGCATATAAACACCTGATTCGAAGTTGTTTGTGTTGATTGTAACAACAGTTTCAGTAGACATGATTTCAGCAACTACCTGACCAACTGCATTAACAACGGTGATCTGTTCGATCTGGCCGTTATGACGGACATAAACATTGTCCTTAGCAGGGTTCGGATATACACTGATTTCAGTTGCGTCTAGATCATTGATGCCAACAAGCAGGCAAACCTCGTTTGTAGGTACGCTTTCACAGTCTGTATAAAGAGCTGTTACAACATAACAATTTGTAGTATTTGTAACAGGGTTTGTATCAACATAAGTTAGATCAGTAACGCCTTCGGCAATTACTTCACCATTCCTATAAACGTTGTAGCCTTCCAATGCACGACCTGCAGGAGCAGTCCATGTAAGTTCAGGATAACCATCGTTGTTGATCATGCCCATAAGATCGCCAGGAGCAACATACTCTTCAACAGTTACTTCGAGTACATCTGTTTTATCAGAAGTACCTTGGTCGTATACTGCATTCACTTGGAAGCCATAAGTACCAGCTTCAACATCTTCTACAAGATATTCAGCGTCCTGTATAGGAGTACCATTGAGCTGAACGTCATCCATAAATACATTGTATCCAAGGAGGTCACGATCAGCACGTACTTCAGACTTAGGAGCATATACTTCACCGTTCCAAGCTACTTCTGTGCGGTTTGCAACAGTATTAGCATTTGGATTGAAAGCTTGAGCTACTTTTCCTTGTGCAGGACCTACATATACATCATCAACAAAGAAGATGAATGCATCGTTGGAAACACAATGGATAGCAAGATATACTTCCTGACCGGCATAAGCGCTAAGGTCATAAGTAAATTCGCCATAAGCATCAACAGGAGCTTCAACATAGTCGCCTTCGCTGATCATAGTAAAGTCTGCAGGATCAACTCCTGTAGTACTTACCAGAACATTGAAACGCTCAAGACCGTACTGGTCAGTATGTGACTTAGCATAGAAACTAAGAACATCACCATCCTCAATCATAACCATAGGAGTAATCATATAGTCATTGTTCGGAGGAGTAGTAGAAGCAAAACTAGCAGCCATCTTATCACCACTGTGTGCATAATTCTCGCTCAATGGAGGAGTAGTTGCCAGTGAATTGAATACGATGAATGCCATAGGAGCACCACTGTTCGGGAATGAAATGTCAGTAATACCATAAGTATTTCCGCCATCAACATCAAGGAGTGTCCAAGGGTTCATATCAAGTGTAAAGTCAGCATACATTTCGAAGTCGTCCCAAAGTGTTACGTCTGGATCTCCCCAAGTCAGTAAGATGTCATTACATTGAACGTCAGCAGCTAAGCCTGTTGGAGGAACAGGAAGGTCACCAATTACTACTTCCACTGGTCCTTCAGGATAAGATTCACCTTCGTCATAAACAGCTGTTACGATATAACTGTATACACCTGCAAGCAGGTCCATATCATCATAAGTAGTGTCAGCAATTACGTCCATGTTTACTGGGTCATCGTCACCATCACGGTAAACGTTGTATCCAAGAAGTACAGCGCGGCTGCCTGTAGGCAGAACAGTAGCTTGTGGTTCTACGTCTGTAGAAGCAATAGCTCCAACTTCAGTATACTGAACATCGCTGCTGATAGGAGCCATGGCCATCTTGTCACCTGATTGATCCGTTACATAAGCACGAACCATCCAGTTGTAGTCAAGTGTTGGGGCAAGTTCGAGCAGTGTAGCCCATGCGCCGTTATAATAAATCATATTACCAAGTCCGTCAACTGCAACTGCAGATCCTGCAGCGGCAAAGTCTCCGTCGGGCTCATCAATATAATAACCGAACCAAAGTTCTTTAGAAGCATCGATAACAAGAGCTGTTTCCAGTTCGTAGTCATTCCATGCATCCCAAACGATACTTGCTTCGTCGATATCAAATTCAGCAACAACAACAGGATCATTAGAACCGTCTTTTGTATAAACGCGGCCCATATAATCAGAGTTCACACCACTGGTTGACATATAAATACGCAGTGTAGTCAGGTTCAGTCCGTCATAAGGAGCAAGAACGCTTACTGGGAAGCGAACAGCTACGTCAAACTGAGCTGCACCGGCACCAACGCTACCAGCATAAACGCCATCGTCATAATACATCCAAGTGCTAAGGCTTGTATTAGGAGCATTCCACCACAGGTGAGCTGTCATATCCATTGGCTCGCCCTGAAGATCCTCAGGAGCTGGCAAATGACCACAAACATCAACTTCTACTTCAAGGGCACATGCATGGCCTTCGTCGTATTCAGCAGTAACACCATATACATAAACACCACCGTAAGGAGGAGTATCAGTATAAACTGTAGAGCCCGGGCTTAACATTGCATCACTAATTTTGTCACCATCACGGTACACATTATAACCACGTAATGCACGTGCTTCACGGCCGTCAGCATATACAAATTTACCGGAACCAACTTCCTGGAGTCCTGTTTGAACAACGGGAGCAGAAGCAGTAAGGGCATTTACATTAGCAGTAGCAGGAACTTCAACGCTGCTGGCTTCAAGTACACGGTCACCGAAGTACATACCATATACATGAGCTTTGAACATAAAGTCTTGATAAGAAGCAACACCCCATGGGTCACCAGCTGCACGGCTATAGCTACGGTTTACACCAGCGCCTTCATCGATACCGATTGGAGGACAGTCAGGATAAACACCGATTTGCTTCATAGCTGCGTAGAAGTCACCATCAGTAATGGTAATTCCAAGGTCGCTCATATCAACATCAACCCAGTTGTATCCGGTTGGAGTAACAACTTTACTTCCAAGAAGTGTTCCTGGGAGTCCGCCTGTACCGTCACCGGCATAAACAAGAACTTCCATTGGGTTGAGGATATTACCTGCTGGCCAAGTACCGTCAAAGATGTTTACAGAGATAGAGAGGATGTCGCAAGGATAACCGGCTGGGGTCATGCGCAGTGCGTTTTCACTATCAACAACGTTCCATGCAGTAGCATTTTCGGCAGTATTGTCAGTATAAACAATATCATATTCTTGTGGCTCGAGGTCTCCCGGTGGTTCCCAAGTAAGCTGAACGTCACAATTGATCAGTGTAGCTTCGAGGTTACGGATCGGCGCAAAGAAATCACAAGTATAATAAGTAAATGGATAGAGTACAATTGGGCTTTCGCAGTTTGTATACTTAGCGCTAACGCCACCAATGTATGTTTGAGCTACGGTAAGTCCTGTATAAGTATAGGTAAGCTCAGTAGTGAAATCTTGGAACAGGCCATTCAGGTATACATTGTATCCTTCGAGTGCTCTGTCGTCACCTGGCTCAACGCCTTTAACTACGCGTACATTGTCAAGTGCAATGCCTTCACCACCGGTTGTAGGAGCTGTTCCTTCAAATGCGAAGTAATAAGTTCCTGTTGGGTTTGGAAGATCAATATTGCGCTTAGTCCAAATATCAACGTCACCGGCTTCTGCAATAAGGGCTTGCCAGCTACCGCTAGAGGAGTTTTTATAGAATACTGAAAGTTTGTCTTGACCACTGCTTGCAGGTTGTGCAAACCAGAAACTTAATTCAGGAGCAATAGCACCACTAAGGTCAATTGCAGGAGTAACAAGTTTAGTGATTGATGAACTTCCAGTAAATGTTGCATTGTATTCGCCTTCGAATGCGCCTGCTGGGTTGCCACCAGGGCCACCTGTTTGAACAGTCCACATATCAGGGTTCATGTTTGGATCAGTAATCTGTGTCCAGCCTGAAGGAATGCTTCCGCCTTCAAAACCTTCGAAGAATACTTCTTCATACTCAAGTACTGGTGGTAACCATGTTGCGATACCGTCCATAGTAACGTTGAACATTTGTGGAGGCAGACATGCTTCGTTAAGAACCACTTCGATTTCGATATCTGCATTGATATACAGACCTTCGAGTACGTAAGATTCGTAACCTGGCTTGCTTACATCAAGGTTGTACCAACCGTTTGGTGTTTCGTGGAATAAAGTAACACCATCTTCAGGAGCATACATTTCCATAGGAATACCTGTTGCTTGAGGAGTCAAACTAACAAGGGCGCCTTCTGGGCTGTCACCTGTATTTGTGCTAACAATAATCGTTACATCTGAATCTTGCAGACGACCTACAACATTAGAGAATGCAGGTTCTGACTGATTGAAAGAATAGATACTAACTACTGCATAGCGGTAGAAACCAGCTGGGAGTGTTGGCCAATCCATATCAACATAGAAGGTTTCTGTTTGTCCTTCAGAAAGGAATGTCCATACGCTAGGATCGTTTTCTTGGCCTTGCTCCAGACGATAAACAGTATAGCTTTCCAGCTCACGGTTATCGGCAGTGTTGATGCCTACATAACGTCCCATTTTTTGTGTAGTTACTTGAGGAGTAGTTACAGCATACTTGCTTAAAGTATTGGCAGTTGTTCCAACTTCGCCTTCAATGTTTTCATTGAAGTTGAGGGCCATGCGGCCACTTGTTGGGCTGTATACTTGAGCGCGGATCATATAATCCTGGTATGAGCTTAATTCCCAATCTTTACCACCAGAGATATAGCGGCTGTAGCTGCGGTTGGCACCTGAAGTACCGTCAACAGCAATAGGGGCACAGTTTGGATAGTCTGTTCCTTGAACCATAATAAGATAGAAATCGCCATCTTCAACCATGTTGCCACCGCTGAAACTGAATTCTACCCAACCATGGGCTGAAGGCATTACCTCAACACTGTCGATGCAAGTTCCGGGCATTCCGTCTACACCATCAGCAAGGGCAACTTTCATTTTGAATGCTTGCAAAGAGTTTCCACTTGGCCAGCTACCATCATAAATGTTCACTTTACCACCAAGAACATCGCAAGGATATCCAGCAGGGGTAAATTTAACAGCATGCATGTTTCCAGCAAGATCCCAAGCAGTTACGTTTGTAGGAGTATCATTATCATAAATGATTTCATAATAGTTTGTAGGCTCGTACCATGTTACATCAACTTGAGTATGCTCATAGTTGCGCTCAGCATAAACACCAAGTGCAGGGTCTGGGAACTCAAGCATAATGAAATCAACAATAGTGCTGCCACCATTATTGATACACTGTCCGTTTACTTCTTGTGGTTGGAAACCATCGGCTTCACAAACAACAGTATAACAAGCTTCAAGAACAGTCATTGAATAAGCACCGTTCATATCAGTTGTAGCAGTAGCTTCGTAAATCAGTTCATCACCAACTTCACGGAAAGCTGTTACTGTTGCACCTTCTAAAGGTACGAGAGGTGTTCCCATTACACTAACATTACCTGTAAGTGTACCTTCACCATAGATATAAAGTTCAATTGGGCCTTCTTCCAGTGATTCACCGGCAGTAGGAGCTTCATAAACTGCAGTTACTGAATAATAATGTGTTCCGGCTGGAGCATAAACATCAGTATATGTACGAGTAGAAGCATCGGTTTGACCAATGTAACCACCATCACGATAGAGGTTATAAGCGATCAGGTTCTCAACAGCAGTAGGAGCAAGAACTCCATCACCGTTTGTTGGAACATAATTTGCAGATCCAACTTCTTGAGTTCCTGCATTAATAACAGGAGCATTAGCAGTAAGAGCATTTACGTTAGCGGTTGCAGGCACTTCAACAGTAGTTGCTGAAAGTACGCGGTCACCTGAAGTCTCACCATATACGTGAGCTTTGAACATAAAGTCTTGATAAGCAGCAATGGCCCATGGGTCACCAGCAGCACGACTATAGCTACGGTTTACACCAGCGCCTTCGTCAACAGCAATTGGAGGACAGTCAGGATAAGTACCGATTTGCTTCATAGCAGCATAAAAGTCTCCCTCATTAACAACAATACCTAGGTCGCTCATATCTACTTCAACCCAGTTATAGTTAGCAGGAGTAACAACTTTACTTCCAAGAAGTGTTCCAGGAAGTCCACCTGTACCATCACCGGCATAAACAAGAACTTCCATTGGAGTTAGAATGTTTCCAGCAGGCCATGTACCATCATAAATGTTTAATGAGATAGAAAGGATTGTACAAGGATAACCATCAGGGGTCATACGTAAAGCATTTTCACTTCCTACAACATTCCATGCAGTAGCATTTTCTGGAGTATCGTCAGTATAAATAATATCATATTCTTCTCCGGAATCATTTCCAGGAGCATTCCATGATAAAATTGCATCATGATCTACAACATAACCTTCAAGGTCTCTTGGAGGAGCTAAGTATGCAGCAGTGAATTCATAAGTGATAATTTCTGAAACACCAGAGCTATAAACAGCAGCTACACCGGCAACATAAGTTTGTCCGAAAGTAAGATCTGAATACTGATATTCTGTTTCAATAGTATTATCTACCATAGCGCCATCAAGATATACTTGATAACCGTCAGGATCAACAGAAAAGTCACCTTCGATAGCTACGTCATCAATAACGACACCATAACCATAAGCGGCAATTCCTTTGAAACCAAGTTGGAAATCTTCAGCAAGTTGATCACCTGTTAAAGTGAACGTACGCTCAGTCCAAGAAGCAACTTCAGAAGTATAAGCAGCAAGGAGTTCCCAAGCGCCACCACCAACACGGTAGTAAACTTCAAGATTGTCCTGATCACCTGCCCAATTCACCTGAGCATGCCAGAATTTCAGTGTAGCTTCGCTAGTACAAATGCTTAAGTCATACTCAGGAGAGATTAACCAAGCTGAAGAACTAGGAGAATATAATAAAGCATTGCCTACGCCAGTATGTGCAGCAGAAGGGTTTCCATTGTATCCACCATTTGCAGTAAGATCCCAGTTTGCTGTACCGGAAATTTGTTGTGTAGTCCAACCAGGAGCACCAGCTTCAAAACCTTCGCTAGCGATATCGCTTGAAGGGGCATTCCATGTAGCTTGCAGTGTAATACCTTCAACAAAAAGGTTTGTTGGGGCATACTTTGATTCAGAAAGAAGAACTTCAATAGTTTCTTCTTCGTCGATAGTATAGTTATTTAATACATAAGCATCGTAACCAGAAAGGTTCACAGTGATGTTATATAAACCATCAGGAACACCGGTAAACACAACTGTACCTGAAGCAGGAGCAGTCATATTTTGCATATAATAAGGATACTCAAGGCCTGTCATGCTTACGATAGCACCTGTTGGGCTTTGACCATCAGTAGTAGAAATTTCAAAAGTAATGTCATAATTAAGAGCATGACCTACGATATTTGATACAGAAGCATCAGAAACTTCGCCGCTTTCATAAACAGCATATACATTATAACGATAGTAACCGCTAGCAAGAGCGCCAAAGCCGTTATCATTATAAGTAAGGCCACTTACGTTATTGTTCAGAAGAGTTTCAACGCCCGGATCCATTGGATTTTCTGGGTCGAAATTAGAAACACGATAAACAGAATAATGCTCAACGCCACGTGTAGCAGCTCCGGCAACAGTAGAATATACTGCTTCACCTTCAACACCATAAGAAGCCTTCACAGGATTCATAGATGTCATTGCATTTGATTTACCAGCAAAAATAGTTTTTGCAGAAGCAAAATCGCCAGCACCTGCATCAGGGCCTTCAACAATTGCACGAAGCATAAAGTCTTGATAAGGAGAAACACTCCAAGCATCGCCATTAACAGCGTTACGGCTGTAGCTGCGGAATTTTTGAGGAGCAGTTTCGTCAATACCGATTGGAGCACAAGCTGGATAGTTGCCACCTTGAACCATAGCGATATAGAAATCACCATCTAAGATTTCGGCATTCAGGCCAGAAAAGTCAACCCAACCATAATCGTTAGGAGTAACAGCAATCGAATCTAAGATTGTTCCGGGCATTCCGTTTACACCATTATCATCATAAACAGCAATACCAAAGTCAACGCCGATAAAGGCACCGCCAGTTGGATAAGAGCCGTCACCAACGTATACTTTACCACCTTTTACAAGAGCAGGATAACCGGCTGGAGTAAATTTAACGGCATTCATATTACCACCAGTAAACCAAGCGATATAGTTTTCTGCAACGCCATCGTCATAAACGATTTCGTAATCACCTGAAGGAAGTCCCCACTCAACTAGACAAGCATCGTCAGATGCATTTACAGTTGCTGTGGCAAACATTGGTTCATATGCAGTTTCAGTCATTGTTACATCAGCAACTTCTGTAGTGTCGCCATTAACGACAACAACACCAGCTTCAGCAACAGCAGCATAACCTATTTTAACGAAGTCCAGATCATAGGTACCAGCAGCAACGGGGAAATAATATTCACCGTTTTCACCTGACATCCATGTGTACTCCATCATAGTTGTAGTTTCTGTAGCTGTGATAGCAGCACCTACGATAGGATCACCTGTAGCAGTGTTTTCTACCATACCGTGCATTGTACCTTCTGTAGCAGGAGCAACAGGAGTGTATACGAAACGTGTGTTTGGTACATAATTGTTAATAGAACCAGCAGTTGTTGGGAAAGAACCGTCCTGATATTTATTCACAGAACGATTGCTCAATGAATTATAATACCATACTGGATAACCACTTCCCCAGCCATTTTTTCTGTTTTCCCAAATAACCACAAGATTATCAGTACCGTTATAATCGAAGTCAGCAACATTGAACTCGATTTCTAACCATTCACCTGGCGTGCCAGTATAGTCAATGGTACCATCAAAAACTTTGGTAAATCCATTTGCTGCAGGATCAGTATAGTCCGTGCTAGTAAAGGATGTTTCCGAAGTATTCTTCATCCAGATTGACTGGCTCGGCATATTATAGCCTGAAGGTGTGTTTGATATTTGGTGCGCCATTTTTTCGATTGTGATAGCGTCACCACCTAATTCTGTTTGGAGGTAGATCACCTTTGACCAGCCATTGCCATAATAGCCGTAAAAGGGAACATAGTTCTCTGTAAGAGTACCTCCACCTACTTCCACAAAATCTGCGAAAGCCATTGACGAAGACAAAAGAATTGCCAACATCAACGTGAGGAATCTGGTAAGTTTTCTCATAAAAAATTTGTTTTGTTTTGATTAAAAAAATTAATACCCTGACAATGCATAAGGCATTGCCAAAAACAATAATAACCTGCAATTCACCTCAATAACCGCCACAGTTATTGGAGTAAAAAACAGTAGAATACCGTAGGATGTATAAAACCTTTCCCTTTGGTTCATGTCGCTTCCACTTACACCATTGGGTAGCCATTCAAAAAGTGAAGCCGTTTTTTGAATGTTTGCACTACCTATTGGGAATAATGACAGTTTTCTATCATTAAATCTGTGGAATTACAAATTTATTTTCTAGTTATAAAGAACGTTTAGCCGTTTGCTGAGGGTAGAATTATCCCAAAGCTTGTTTGTACAGACAAAGAACATAAAGCATGGTTGCCTGAAATTGAGAATAATTTCAGACAAAATGAAAAACAATGCTTTAATTTTTACTTAATTTGCTCATTGCTATAGATCTAAAATCGAACGAATTTTTTAATTCGTGGAGTGCAAATCTAAAAAAAATACTTAATATTAGCATGGGATTAAAAAATTTTATATTTTTGCACTCCAATTTTCTAAACAGGTTCTATTAAAGTATTGTAATCCAATCACCTGCAGGAATTAACCTTATAAGGAACAAACATGTATGCAATTGTAGATGTTGGTGGCAGCCAACTAAAAGTAGAACAAGGCAGGTCATATTTCATTAATCGTCTTGCTTTGGACGAAGGAGAAAAAGTGACTTTTGACAAAGTCTTACTTGTCGATAATGAAGGTGATATTAAAATCGGCAAACCCTTAGTCGAAGGAGCAAAAATTGAAGCTTCCGTTATGGAACACCTCAAAGGTGACAAAGTAATTGTCTTCAAGAAAAAGCGTCGTAAGACATATCGGGTTAAAAACGGCCACAGGCAATACCTCACCAAAATAATGGTCGAGAATATCGCCCTTTAAATTCATTTTAAGTAATCACATTTAAAACTTAAACAAATGGCACATAAAAAAGGAATGGGTAGCTCGTCGAACGGTCGCGAGTCACATAGTAAACGCCTTGGTGTTAAAATTTATGGCGGTCAGCAGGTTATTGCCGGTAATATTATCGTAAGGCAAAGAGGAACCCAGCACCATCCAGGCTTAAATGTAGGCATTGGAAAAGACCATACATTATTTGCACTCACTGATGGTGTTGTTGAATTTAAAAAATCAAGAAACGATAAATCATTCGTTTCTGTGGTATCTTCAACAGAAGCTAACTAATTACAGCGCAGCTGAAATAGAATAAAAAACTCCTGCATGTCAGGAGTTTTTTTGTGTGTTTAAAAACCTAAAATTTTTGTATCATGATTCCTGTCTCGCGCATTAAAGATAATAAAGACCTTATAATCAAAAGGTTGGCAATTAAAAATTTTGACGCCACAATCTTAATTGATGACATCCTGCGATTGGATGAAGAAAGGCGCTCTACACAAAAAGAATTGGACGATTGCCTGGCAGAGGCAAACAGTTTGGCCAAAATGATTGGCAAATTGTTTCAAGAAGGCAAAAAAAATGAAGCCACTGAAGCCAGGGAAAAATCGGGCAGGCTAAAAACACAAAGCAAAGAGCTCGGTATAAAACTGGATCAAATCAAGAAAAGCCTGCTTGAAAAAATGTTGTTGCTGCCCAATATCCCTCACGAAAGTGTTGTTGCCGGCAAATCGGAAGAAGACAACGAAATCATAAAGCAGAAAGGGGAAATCCCTCAGCTTTATGCTCAGGCAAAACCACATTGGGAGCTCACTGAAAAATACGATATTATCGATTTTGACCTAGGCAGTAAAATTACCGGTGCAGGTTTTCCTGTTTATAAAGGCAAAGGAGCCCGATTGCAACGCGCTCTTATTAACTTTTTTCTTGATGAAGCTAGGGACGCAGGCTATTTGGAAATTCAACCTCCATTATTAATTAATGAAGAATCTGGTTATGGCACAGGACAATTGCCCGATAAAGACGGACAAATGTACTATGTTGGCGAAGACAAGCTCTACTTAATTCCAACAGCAGAAGTGCCTGTTACAAATATCTACAGAAATGTTGTCTTAAACGAAAAAGACCTTCCCATAAAAAACACCGCCTATTCGAGCTGTTTCCGAAGGGAAGCGGGTTCGTACGGAAGTGATGTACGTGGCTTAAACCGCCTGCATCAGTTTGATAAAGTGGAAATTGTTCAAATACAACATCCTGATAAAAGCTACGAATGCCTTGAAGAAATGAAGGCTCATGTCGCCGGATTGCTTGACAAACTGGAATTACCCTACCGCGTATTAAGGCTTTGCGGTGGAGATACAAGTTTTACTGCTGCACTCACTTTCGACTTTGAAGTATATTCGGCTGCACAGAAAAAATGGCTGGAGGTTAGCTCTGTTTCTAATTTTGAAGATTTTCAGGCAAACAGAATGAAACTCAGGTTTAAAGATAAAGAAGGAAAAATGCAACTTGCTCATACACTGAATGGTAGTGCTCTGGCTCTACCCCGTATTGTTGCTGCCCTTTTGGAAAACAATCAAACGGAAGAAGGAATCCGTATCCCAGAAGCATTAAAACCATATACTGCTTTTGACCTAATCGATTAATGCACAATAGCTATTGTCCTTAATATTCTGTGCAAAACAACAAAATAATAGGGGCAACAGAATTGAATACAAAAATCTGGTTCTATTCAAATAAAAGAATAAAACCGGATTTTTTTTGTTAACATTGAAGCTTTATTTGTCAAAAACAATTTTTTTATGCACCTGCGCACTACTTTTTCAATCATATTTATTTGCTTCCTGATGGTAGTGATCGGAACAAAACCTCTGGCAGCACAGGTAGAACCGGCTAAAAATGCACAGATTTCTGCCAAACCTCCGCCTCCCCCACAAAAAAAACAAAGCGATAAGGTGGCACTTGCCGCTGAATATTATCGGAATAATGACTACGAAAAAGCTGCAATCCTATTCAAAGAATTATACGACTCAAAAAGATCATCGTATTATTACAGCTACTATTTGCAATGCTTAATCAACCTAAAGCATTTTAATGAAGCAATATCCTTTACGAAAAGCCAGAAAAAATTATTTCCCGGCATTAGCAAATATGATATTGATTTGGGATACGTGTATTCATGTTCCGGAAAAACACGCAAAGCTGAAAAAATTTACAATTCCATTATCGACGATCTTCCAAACAATAGAAACATCATTATCCAAACGGCAAATAATTTCCGCCTTAGAATGCTGAACAGCTATGCGATAAAAACCTACGAAAAAGGGCGCAAACTCCTGGAAAATCCCAGCGAATTTGGTATTAATATGGCTTATCTTTATGAATTGGATGGAAATTTCCCAATGGCCACAGCCACATATCTCGAACTTTTGGAGCATGACCCCAGCACATTAGGAGCAGTGCAGGCGCGTATGCAAGGGGCTTTGGAGAAAGACGAAGATAATGAAAAGCATAGTGAACTGCGTAAGCAACTCATCCGAAAGACTCAAAAATTCCCCGGCAACACTTCTTTTCCCGAGATGATTATCTGGCTTTCCCTGCAGGAAAAAGATTTTGAAACTGCTTTGGTTCACGCCAAAGTGCTCGACAGGCGATATCAGGAAGAAGGGCAAAGGCTCTTCGAAATTGCAGGATTAGCAGCTGCAAATGAGGATTATCAAACCGCATTGGATGCATTAAAAATCATCATTGCTAAAGGAGAAGGCGGCAGCATGTATATGTATGCCCGCATCAGGCAATTGGTGGTACGCTATCTTATGTACCATCACAGTAATGAGCAAAACGAAAACAACCGCAATAAACTCTCAGGGGAATTCAAAAAACTAATCGAAGAGTTCGGGCTCAATCAGGGCACTGTGGATTTATATATTAGCTATGCACAATTATTGGCTTATGATATGCAGCAAAGCGATGATGCTGCGCTCCTGTTGAACAAAGCAATTGCCGCACGAAATATTTCCCGTGAAAAAATTGCCGCATGCAAAATAGAACTTGCTGATATTTATTTGTTTACAAATAATATATGGGAAGCAACCCTCCTTTATTCACAGGTTGAAAAAGATTTTAAAAACGATGTAATCGGGCATGATGCAAAATTTAAAAATGCCCAGCTTTCATTTTTTATTGGTGAATTTGGGTGGGCAAAAACACAACTTGATGTGCTCAAAGCAGCAACATCGAAGCTTATCGCCAATGATGCCATGGAGCTCTCCCTGCTGATAAGCGATAATCCGGATCCCGATAGTACACAAATGGGACTGAGAATTTACGCAAAGGCTTCGCTCTTGGAATACCGCACACAATATGTTGAAGCCCTAGAGTTACTCGATTCTATTGGCTTGCTTGGGCTTTCACACCCTTTGGATGATGATGTGCTCTTGAAAAAATCTGAGATTTATGAACAATTGGGCGACTATCAGAAAGCCGATAGCCTATTAAACCATCTAGTTGCATTTTATCCTGATGGCATACTGGCCGATAATGCGCTCATACGCCTAGCAGAAATTAATGATTCAATATTGATGGATCAGGAAAAAGCATTAGAATATTATAAAACCATCATTACGGAATATCCCGGATCTGTATTTACCACACGGGCACGCAAACGCTTTCGTGAGCTACGTGGCAATTAACTCAAAACAATAATGAATATACGCCCAAAAAAACATCTTGGACAACATTTTCTCAAGGATCTTGACATTGCTCAGAAAATTGCAGAGAGCCTCTGCACTGATTGTGGCAATGTTTTGGAAATTGGCCCCGGAACTGGTGTGCTTACAAACTTTTTAGAACAAAGGAAAGATACTGTTCTGCAGCTTATGGAAGTGGATCATGAGTCTGTTGACTATCTGAAAGAAAATTATCCAGGTCTCATTGGCCATATCCATGATGCAGATGTGCTTCATTATCCTTTGGATGAACTATTTCCCGGACAGGAGTTTTGCATCATTGGAAATTTCCCCTACAATATTAGCTCCCAAATTCTTTTTAAAATGCTTGAATACAAAGAGCATATTCCTTGCCTGAGCGGGATGTTTCAAAAAGAAGTTGCAGATCGCATTTGCGCAAAACACGGGAACAAAACTTATGGAATCATCAGCGTGCTTATTCAGGTTTATTATACGACTGAATATTTATTTACCGTGCCCGAACATGTTTTTATTCCCCCGCCAAAAGTAAAATCGGGAGTAATCAGACTAAAACGCTATCGCAAAAAAATTGAAGGCCTAGACGATAAGATGCTTTTCAGAACAGTAAAAACCGCTTTTAACCAGCGAAGAAAAACCTTGCGAAACGCTTTAAAACCAATGGTTCCCGACCTTAGCATCATTCCTGAAGAAATGGCAGGGCTGCGTGCTGAGCAATTAAAACCGGAAGATTTTATTGATCTCACAAAAAGACTTCAGTCAGGATTTGAAAAATCGAACAACAATATGTAAATTTGGATGCTAAAACCGCTTATTATGAATTACTCCATTTTTTCAAAGACATTATTCACCGCGCTTATGATCTTTGCTATTGCATCGCTCTATAGCTGCGGCGAAGATAAAAAACCAGAAGAAAAACAAATCACGGAGCAGGCACCCCCACCACCCCCTAAAAAAGAAGTTGAGAAAAAAGACCCGCCTCCACCACCGCCCGTTAAAGAAAAAACTGTGATACGCCATAAGGTGAAAGAAGGTGAATGGCTCTTTGAACTTAGCCGTGAATATTATGGAAATATAAGTGGCTGGGAAAAAATTTATAATGCCAATAAAAGCCTGATTGACAATCCCGATATTATTTATCCTAATCAGGAATTAATTATTCCAGAGTAGTTGGAGTCTAAAAACTTATGCTTATCTTTGTGTTATTGATTTCACAGGCGAATTCAATCCAAAATTCACAAAGCAAATGGCATACAATTGGCAAAATAAAAACATCCTCATTGCCGAAGATGATTATCTTAGTTGTAAAATTTTGCAATCATACCTAAGTCCCACAAAAGCTCGGATTTTTTGGGCTCATAATGGGAAAGAAGCTATCAATATTTTTAAAGAAACCCCTAATCTGGATTTAATCATTATGGATATCCGTATGCCGGTACTTAATGGATTTGAAGCAACGAAAAAAATTAGGGAACACAACAAACAATTACCCATTTTAGCACACAGTGCTTTTTATTATGATGAGTTTGATGGTTTATGCATTGATGCCGGTTGCAATGCCTGTGTTGCAAAACCTAGTTCTAATACTGAATTACTCCAAAGCGCAGACCAGCTTATGGAATATGAAATAGCAGAACAATAAGCCAATATTTCATAAAAGTGTACCTTTGCCATCGCAATGGTAGAAAATCAGATTCTAATCAGTGATATAAGGGATTATTTTGCCCCTACATCCTACCCAATTCTTATTAGTGGCCCATGCAGTGCAGAAAGCGAAGAACAAATGCTGGCAACTGCGCGTGGCTTGGTTTGTATCCCGCAAGTACGCATTTTCAGGGCAGGCATTTGGAAGCCCAGAACACGTCCGGGCGGATTTGAAGGCGCAGGGGAAAAAGGGCTTCAATGGCTTAAAAAAGTAAAAACAGAAACAGGGCTGCTCACTTGTACCGAAGTTGTAAGGCCATCTCATATTGAACTGGCATTAAAATATGATGTTGATCTCTTATGGATTGGCGCCAGAAGCACAGTAAACCCATTTCTGGTGCAAGAACTCGCCGAAGCACTAAAAGGAACAAATATCCCGGTATTTGTGAAAAACCCCGTGAATCCCGACCTTAAACTTTGGATTGGTGCTTTGGAGCGATTCAGCAAAGCAGGAATCAGTAAATTAGGAGCGATTCACCGCGGATTCTATTTCTTTGAAAGGACAAATTACAGAAATGCACCAATGTGGGAAATCCCCATTGAACTAAAACGGCAAATACCGGATCTACCAATAATTGTTGACCCAAGTCATATCTGTGGAAACAGGGAGAATCTCGCAGAAATTTCACAAAAAGCCCTCGATCTTGATATGCATGGCTTAATGATTGAAACACACTACAATCCTGACAATGCATTAACAGACAGCAAACAGCAAATTAGCCCCGAAAGCTTAAAACAGTTGCTGGCACAATTGTCCATAAGAAAAAGAAAAGGAGATAAAGCATCGCAATGTGCTTTGGAACAATACCGCTCTGAAATCGATAAAATCGATATTGAGCTCCTTGATATACTTGCCCGCAGAATGGATATTGTACGCGAAATAGCAGCATATAAAAAAGACCATAATATTACCATTCTCCAGATAAAAAGATGGCAAAACATTATAAATGATCGCCTTACAAATGGCATGAACAGGGATTTAGACAAAGATTTTCTTTTAAAACTGCTTCAATTGGTCCATAAAGAAAGCATACAAGTGCAAAACCGAATAATGAATACAAGTGAGGATCAATAAAAGTATTGGCACAATGGCATATTTTTCTAATTTTGCGTTCTCATTGGCCCCGTAGTTCAACTGGATAGAATTCAGGATTCCGGTTCCTGTGATGGGGGTTCGAGTCCTCCCGGGGTCACTTTTAAGCCTTAACTATCAATTAGTTAAGGCTTTTTTAATATTTCCGTGTTGGTTTTTGTGCTGACCGGATTTTTTTTGGTAAAATTTCAACAAAAAAACGAACACTTAAAAAACGTCTAATCTGTTGAGCGATAGCAACTCGTATTTTTTATAGTAATATCTCCATACCAAAACCTTTTTCTTTGGCAATTTGATAAATCATATTTGCAGTTACAACATCGAAAAGAGCCATTCCAACGGATTTAAACAAAGTGGGCTTTGTGTTTTGTGGGAGACTGATTTCGCCCGTTACAATTTTTCCGATAGAGACGACTTGATCCTTTGAAATCCAGCCTTCGTTGAGTGGTGTAATTAAATCTCCCGTTTCGTTCAAGGCATGATGGGTATCAACAAAAACATTATCGAGCCGATTATAAATTGCTTGTGGGTATTCGCGCATCTCAGGTTTGTACGAGCCAATACCTATGAAATGTTTTCCTGAAAACAGTGCCTCATTGTTTGCGAAAAGTGGTGTTTTAGTATTTGTGGCTGTTATAATTACCTCCGAGGTCTGTAAAACTTCATCTGGTGAATTGGTTGTATGAATATTCACATCAGGTAAATCATTTTGGAGTTTTTGTTTTAATTCCATCGCTCTTTGCAGATTTACATCTGATAAATAGATATCTGTAAATTTACGCACAGAGCAGGCCATAAGTGTCTGATAATATCCCTGAACACCGGCACCTATCATGCCGAGCTTCGACACATTTAGCTTGGTCATATGTCTGATACTTAGCGAGCCCACCGCCGAAGTCCGAAGCCCGGTAATTAGTGCGCCATTCATCAGTGCAAGTGGTTCCCCTGTTTTTCTATCGTTGAGAACTATAATGCCGTTTGTTACCGGAAGGTTCTTTGCCGGGTTATTGGGAAAAAGGGAAACTAACTTTGTGCCGAAAAAATTCTCAGTAACACAGGGCATCAATAATAAAGAATCTTTGCCAAAATCTACATTCATACGCATAGGCATTTCAAATTTGCCCGATTCGTATATCAACATCGCCTCTTCGATGGCATCTATAAACTGATGTAGTTTGATGTTTGATTTAATCTCTTCCTGATTGATTATTAACATAATTGCGTTCTATCTTTTGGCAATACCAACTCCATAATCAGTTGTGTTTCTAATATTGATCCCTTTTCATCAATTAATTGTTTTATCAATTTTTTTTGCGGTAGATGTTATAGATAAGCCTCCTAGAGCTGTGCAACGTAATTCACGAGGCAAACTTCTACCAACCTTATCAAATGCTTCAATAACTTCATCGAGTGGAATCAGATGATTGTAGGAAGCTAAAGCCATATTGGCACACGCAAGGGCGTTTAGGGCTGTCATTACATTTTTGCCTAAACAGGGCGCTTCTACTCTTGAGGCTATAGGATCACAAACCATGCCCATGGTATTTTGCAGGGCAAATGAGGCTGCTCCAAAACACTGTTCAATACTTCCGCCGCCAAGTTGACACAGTGCCGCTGCTGCCATTCCTCCGCCAACACCGCATTCTGCCATACAACCGGCTACTTCTGCTGAAAAAGTTGATTTCTCAGCCACAAAAACACCAATAAGTCCGGCAGTGAGCATTGCTTTTACGATATCATCATTCGATACACCAAGATAATTAGACGTTGCAAAAACAGCACCAGGCAATACTCCACATGAGCCGGCAGTAGGTGCGGCAACAATAACACCCATGGAACTTTTCACCTCCATAAGTACCGATACGTAGCAAATTATTTGGTTATGCAAACCACTGCCAAGCAAAGCTCCAGAGGTTTCCATTTTGGCGAAACTTATTGATTGGTCGTGTAAAATCCGGTCATCGTAATTTGTTCCTTTTTTGCCCTCTTCAATTGATTTTGAAAGTATTTCCACAATATTTTTCATCATCTCGAAAACCGTATCTTCCGAAATATTACCTCTTATGCTTTCATATCTTAAGGCAAGTTGCCAAAGTTCTAGGTTTTTATCGCTATTATATTTTAGCATTTCAGTAGCAGAACAAAAAGGAAGCTTCATCTCTTTTGCCGATAAAATAGGCAAAACTGGTTCTATAATTCTAATGTAATCTACTTCTTCAAAAGCTTTTATCTTATTTAGAAAACTATCGTCTACTTTTTCAAAAGACGCTATGGAAATGAATTTATTGTTTTGGTCTTTTATTTGAATGCCGGCATCTTCAATATAAGTTACTAATTTTGAACAATCTGCATTTTCTTTTATAAAAAACAAACTAATAAAACAATCACCTATAAACGAAGTTTTTTCATTATCAATTGACAAAATCTCAATCATTCCGCCTCCGCTTGAAATTGCAATTAATTGATGTTGTTCATGGTCATTTTTCAAGCTAAGCTTATAAACGTTTGGGTGTTCTATTTCCAATGGGTTGTATTCCACAGATATATTAATTCCAGATTCTATTATATATCGTTGGTATTCAATTAATTCCTCGTCCTTTGTGTCGAATCCCAAAAAGCCAGAATACAGCCCCATATCGGTTCCCTGGCTTTTATGAGTTGTCTTAAGCGATCCTTTTGGGTCATATTCAATACATACTTTTTTTAAGGTTTTGCCCATCAAATCCCTACCTATTCTGCCAATACGCAAACCCGCAGCCGAATGAGAACTTGAAGGCCCGCGCATTACTGGGCCAATTACATCATTAAAAATACTTATCATGGAACACTCTTTTGTGCGGTTATAAATCAAGCTTTTGATCGCCATTCAGACAAATAACACTAATTCGTTTTTTCCCATCCATGCGCACAGCAAAAGGTTCTTTAAAACGAATATGCTTGCAAAAACGGCTTTCATCAATCAACTCTTGCTTTTCCAGAATATCCCATTTAATATAATTGCCTTTTAATTCTTGGTTTACGCTCAGGTAGCCCACATTCATTGAAGTAACATTATGGAAAAAATGAGAGCCGCTTGAAGCATCCAATGGAAAATCTGTTAAGCTTGTTTCAACGATGACGCGTGCGTTAGAAATCTGAGTCCAGTTTACAGGAATCCCGATCCATTTATCCCTTGTTCCCCATCGACCCGGGCCGATCAACAAATATTTTCTGCCTTCTCGAATCATTTTTTTGTTCAGCAGGTCAATTTCCTGAGCAATTGTTTCGGTTTCTTTTTTATCAAATAATTTACGATCCACATAAATGACATCGGTCAGGTTATCAATAAGACCATTTCCCATTCCCTTATCTGTATAGAGCAAAAGGTGATCCATATTCAGTTTATCCACATCAATATTATAATCGGTAGCATTTCCGATCAGTGGTTTTATTTGCAGCAAATAGAAGGAAGCCCGGTAGTCTTTATCCCGTTTTAGGTCAACGGCAAATTCAATTTCAACGGGCGAGCCCATAGCTTCTTTAACTACATCCAATACGACTTCAATTGTTCGTGCTAATGGGATATAATTATACTTAAGAATATCTGCAAAGTTAATAATGCGTGGACCTACCCGATGTATTCCGGGAACAATTACATTATTGTCCATATTAAATACCGAAGCAGAATGCTTAATGGTTCCATGCCTTTCGGCATCATCAATACCCAAACGAACCAATGCTGCATCTTCCCCTTCAGCTAAATTAATTTCTTTTTTAGAAAGATCAATGGCAAAAAACTCCACCTGCGAGGTTTTGAACTGATCCTGAGGGGAATTGATTTCCAATGTTGGGTATTTTGGCGAAAAGCGATAAGCCTTCTCCCCTTCAACCACATAAGTCCCCAAACCAACAGCAGCAACAGCAAAACCCTCTTCAGGTTTCATGTGGGCAAAGGGGTAATAATTATAAGATTGCGCCACGCCGCTAATATGCGGATAATAAGCATCTCCATAGGCATGTCCTACCACTTCCTGAATAATGATGGCCATTTTCTCTTCTTCAATTTTATAGTTCACGGCGCTGATATAATCCCGCGCTGTAGGACTAAAAACAGAAGCGTAGACCAATTTTATTGCATCCATACACTGTTCCAAACGCTTACGCTGATCGTCATGGTTATTTGGAATGAGATAGGTTTCAAAAATCCCGGCGAAAGGCTGCATTTGTGAATCCTCGAATAATCCGGAAGAGCGCACTGCCAAAGGTTTAGAAATAAGCCGTAAGATTTTTTTAATCCGGGCAACTAATTTTCCGGAAAGGCTTCCTTCCAGAAATGCCTTTCTAACCTCATCATAGTTTAGGTCAGGATTGTTAATGATTTCGTGCAATTTATTTGTTTCCAAAAAATGCTCAAATTCATCCGTTCCAATCACAAATGTTTTCGGGGCACGAATATTAATATCGGGTAAAAATTGCTGAAAATCAATATTATAAATCAATGTATTGATAAATGCAATACCTCTCCCCTTCCCTCCAAGCGATCCACCGGAGAGATTCACAATATTTGTCTCATCGAGTATCAGGGATTCTTCAAAATTGATTATTTTCCCTTTATTCTGCTCATTTCTATGCAGTTGTATAGCATTGAGCAGGAATTTTCGAATTTCAGCTGTATCTTTAAAATCTTCGAGACGGAATGGATAAATAATGCGTGCAATTTGTATTTCGCCCCGAGCCATAAACCATAAAGAGAAATGATTACGCCGTGCATGATATCCTAATGAATCATCAGGAATTGTGCGCAAGAGCTTTTCGAACTCGCGCAAGGTTCGGGCAGTTGCTATTGGCCTGCCCCTGCTGTCTTTATAAACAAAACTACCGAAGCCCAGATAAGTGCTGATAAAATATTTGATGTCCTGCACCAGCTTATCGGAATTTTTATTGATAAAACTTGATTTCAATAAAAAGGCTTCATGAGAATTTTGCGGATCGGAGGATTGCAGAATAATTGGAAGATCCTTTAGTTTGGAGCGCACTTCTTTAACGAGCTCAAATCCGGCCCGTTCATCCATTGCTCCCTTTCTGGCAAACTTCACATCCGAGATCAGGCACAGCATATAGTCTTTATACTTATTAAAGACATCCATCGCTTCCTCATAATTTGACGCAAGAAGGATTTTTGGCCGCGCCCTAAGTTTGAGCACTTTAAAAAGTTCATCTGTATTTACATCTTCGATTAGGCGTTTGGTTTGCTCCATCACAGCAGAATACAGCAATGGCAAATATCTTGAATAGTATTTTGCGGAGTCTTCAACCAATAAGATGATTCGCACCAGGCCCATAGAAGTATCATTTTCTACATTAACCTGATCTTCGAGTTGTTTAATAATTGCAAAAAAGATATTTGGGTCGCCACTCCACGAAAAGACATTATCAATAGCTTTCATCGGCAATTGCCTTTGTTCAAAGCGGAGCATATCCATATTATTATTCAGCAGCAAATAAATCGGGATATACGGATATTCTTTTCTAATTTTCGTACTTATATCAATTTGCCCTGTGGCGTTTCCGCCCATCAGAATAATCATATCAAAATGGCGCGAATCCAATTGCTCCATTGCTTCTTCAGGAGAACTGACACCGGTGATACGCGGAACGGACGAAAGGTTTAGCTGATAATACTCCCCAAGGATATGTTCAGAAAAACGCCCTTCTTTTTCAATACTATATGCATCATATAAATTAGCTACTAATAATATTTCACGAACTTTAAAAGGCATAAGATCGTGAAACACATCGCGGTTATAATTATTGATATTTAAAAACCGCTGCAATAATTGCCTGCTGTTGATGATGGAGGTTTTTTGATCTCTTCTTCCACCGGTTAAGGTTTGTTTGAGCGCTACTTTTCCACGTACGCTATTGAGGTAGCCGGAAACCATACCGGCCAGGTTAATCAACAAATGCCTTTCTTCATTTAGAAAAGGGCCTTCATCTGCTTCCTGAAAGGATTTTAGATAGAAAATCTCAATCGACCCTTTAGAATCGTCAATGGTATCGAATTCTTGTTTTTGAACCCATGGGCTACTTACAAAATCGTCGGAGGTAAAAGAATTTTCGCCATAAATAATACGTGCCCTTGTAAACTCCGGATATTGCCAAGCAGCTGTAAGCACATTACAGATCATTGTAAGCGTTTCTTCAGTAGGTCGTTTTTCTTTAAGAATGCGTGTAGTTTGGTTTATTGCTGCCAGTTCTTTGAGCCGCTCACGAGTAATAAATTTATCTTGCCTCGCCACTAAACTATTGAGATACCCTGATATAATTCCGGAAAGATTACTAATCAGGTCTCGTTCTTCTTTGAGGAAAGGGCCTTCATCCGCATCAGGAAATTCATCGCGATAGAAAACCTGAATGAGCCCTTTTTTATTCTCTATGGTCTCAAAGCTTTCTTCCTGCGACCACTGAGTTTCACAAAAAGACTTACTCGTATATACACCATGATCATAAAGGATTCTGGCACAGGTTTTTTCGGGATACTGCCAGGCTTCCGGCAAAATTGCCACAATAGCCCTGAGCGTGTCCTGCAAAGAACGCCCTTCTTTAATAATATTTGTCGTATTATTAATGGCAGCAAGCTCTTTCAGTCGCTCTGTTGATTTATATTTTTCCTCTCTGGCGATGCGTGCATTGAGGTATCCATGCAATAAATTACTGACACTACGAATCAATTCGATTTCATGCTCATCAAAACCTTTATCACCGGCAACATGTATCTCATCACTAAAGAACACTTCAATGCGCCCCATTTCATGGTTTAAAGTCTCAAAAACCTCTTCCATCATCACCGGGGTTTCGATAAAATCGCGGCTAACCAATACTTTTCCACCAAAAGATATTCGCACAAATGTTTGATTGGGTTCCCTGAATCCTTCCGGCAGCTCATTAGCAATCATATACAGGGTTTCCTTCAAATTTTTTGCTTCGCGCAAGTAGCTGGAAACCTTATTAATGCACGCCAATTCTTTGAGTTTATACTTTTGTTGGTTCTTCATGGTGGTATTATTAGTTCAGAAAAATAATCTGCTTCTTCATGAAATCCGGCATATTTTATACTTTTGCTGCAACAACCGGGTTTATTTATGGCTTTTGATCTATTTCCAAACAAAGTTAGAAATTTGTCATTTGAAACCACATTCTGGAAATAAAAAACGCAAAAGATGTTATGATTGATGTAATCATTGTTGATGACCATAAAATAGTTTGCGAGGGGATAGAATCACTATTAAACAGCTGTACAGACATTCACGTTGCAGCAAAGGTCTCCAACATCAAAGAATTAACAAAAAAATTAATGTCCATAAAAATTCATGTGGCATTAATTAATATATATGTTCCCGATGAGGAAGCCATTAATTATATCAAGCAGGTCAGGAAACAACATCCTAATTTGCAATTACTTATCCTTTCGATGCATCGTAATGAGCATTTTATCCTGAATACTTTAAAATTAGGTGCAAAAGGATACCTGACCAAAGATACTTCAAGAAATGAAATGATTGAAGCAATACTCACTTTGCGCAATGGATATGATTATTACGGCAAATCGATAACGAATGTAATTCTTAGAGGATACCTGAGTAAAACGGAAGAAGAAGAAAAAAATGGCCAAAACCCCCTTTCCGAAAGAGAAGTGGAAATCCTGAAACTTTTCGGTGAAGGCCTCACAAACCGCGAGATTGCCGACCAATTATTCATAAGTGTACGTACGGTTGAGTCGCATAAGAATAATATCATGAAAAAAATCAATCTGCGCACAACCGTTGATCTGGTGAAATTTGCCATCAGGAACAATTATATTGACATCTAAGCCTCCAAAAAGCATTTCTTTCGCTTCCTTCTCTCAATGAAACCGGCAACAACTGTATTTGCAGATTTGTGGCGTTTTGTACAATAGGCAATATGCTTTCCTGTTTTTCGATATCGCTTCTTCAATAAAACAAAGCATCACCCATTCGTTTCTCAAAGAAACCTTCATGAGCCCTTGCGTGTTTTACGCAAAATCCTCCGAACTGTACCCAAAAAACATTCGAAGCGGGTTTTATTCAGTTTTAATTTCCTAATATTGGAATCATATTTGAATTTAAACCTATTTACATCCATTTAAAAAATAAAATTATGGCTAACGTATTTGATCAGAAAGTAAGTGATTTCATGGCAAAGGTTATTGCCAAAAACCCTGCAGAAACAGAATTTCACCAAGCAGTGCATGAAGTTGTAGAAAGTTTAATTCCTTTCGTAGAAGAAAACCCAGTATATAAGGAAGCAAAAATTCTTGAGCGCCTTGTTGAGCCGGAAAGAGTAATTTTATTCCGCGTTCCATGGTTGGATGACAAAAACGAAATCCACATTAATAAGGGTTTCCGTATTGAAATGAACTCTGCTATTGGACCATATAAAGGCGGTCTTCGTTTCCACCCAACAGTAAACCTTGGCATCCTAAAATTTCTTGCATTCGAGCAAGTTCTTAAGAACTCATTAACTACACTCCCAATGGGCGGTGGTAAAGGTGGTTCTGATTTTGATCCTAAAGGAAAATCAGATGCTGAAGTAATGCGTTTCTGCCAAAGCTTTATGACAGAACTCCAGCGTCATATTGGCCCGAACACAGATGTTCCTGCCGGTGATATCGGCGTAGGTGGTCGCGAAATTGGTTTCCTTTTCGGCCAGTACAAGCGTCTGAGAAATGAATTTACTGGTGTTCTTACAGGTAAAGCCCTTGAGTGGGGTGGTTCATTAATCCGTCCTGAAGCTACAGGTTATGGTGCTACTTATTTTGCACAAAATATGCTTGCAACCCGCAACGATTCTTTCGAAGGAAAAACTGTTTGTATTTCCGGTTCTGGTAATGTTGCTCAATATGCTTGCGAAAAAGTTACCGAACTCGGTGGTAAAGTTGTTACCCTTTCTGATTCTGCAGGATTTATTTATGATCCAGCCGGAATTGACAAAGAAAAACTCGCTTTTGTAATGTACCTGAAGAATGTAAAACGTGGCCGCATCAAAGAATATGCAGAAAAGTATGGCTGCGAATACCATGAAGGACAACGCCCATGGGGCATCAAGTGTGATGTTGCAATGCCTAATGCTACACAAAACGAAATCAACGAAGACGAAGCAAAAACACTTGTAAGCAATGGTTGTTATTGCGTTTCTGAAGGTGCCAATATGCCTTCAACTCCAGAAGCAGTTAATGTTTATCTTGAGTCAAAAATCCTTTATGGCCCAGGTAAAGCTGCCAACGCAGGTGGTGTCGCTGTTTCAGGCCTTGAAATGAGCCAAAACTCTTTACGCCTGTCTTGGACTCGCGAAGAAGTTGATGGTCGCTTGCAAGGAATCATGAAGAGCATTCACGAAGTATGTGTGAAGCACGGTAAAGACGAAGACGGTTTTGTTGACTATGTAAAAGGAGCTAACATTGGTGGATTTGTTAAAGTTGCTGATGCAATGATCTCGCAAGGACTCGTATAAACATAAGATTTTATAGTTCTGTTAAACCGTTCATTTTAAAAGTCCTCGTCATTTTTGGCGGGGACTTTGTTTTTTAGGGCACGCGCAAAAGGGGGAAATGCTTTATGAAATGAATACCGACCAAACTCCTATTTTTTTGCTCCGGAAAGACAATCTATTTGCTGTTGGGATATTTGAACAGGGAAAAAACACACAGCCCAATAAAAACAGTTCAGCAAGGGCTTGAAATTCCTCAGGCGCATTTTTATAAAATCAAAATTACAGAAATCAAGGAATAAATGTATTAAAGCTAATTCAGGCAACGATAATTCGGACCAGGCTCCTTTGTGCTATTACCGAAAGGCTATACTATCGAACTCAATCTTTTTCAAGACTTAGCCGCTTCCATCCGAATACAAGCAAGGACATCATAAAGGCAAAAAACACGACCCCATCCTGGCGTTTTAGCATCGATTCCACCATAAAATTCAGGCTTAAAATAAAAATAAAAGCCATCATTAAAAAATAATGATCCCGAAAGGCAAGAAATAAGGGCAGCATCAGAATAAGGATCAGCATAAGCAAACCCAAAACACCAATAGCAAGGCTGGTTTCCAAAAACGTATTGTGTGCATTTAACTGTCCTTCATGCAAATGCTTGTGGTTGTTTTCAATATACTGTTCGAGCAGCTCATCTTTTGCATCTCCGGTGCCGTATCCAAAAACAGGACTCTCGGCAAAAAGCTCTATTCCATCTTCCCAAATAAGCATTCGTGCTGCTGTACTTCTTGTTTCTTCAGCCGGTTGTATTTCCTCAGAACGGTTCAGATCATTCGTTGCAGCAACAAACCGATTGCCTGCACCATCCAAAACGCTCAGCAAAAAGAGGATAGAAATGAGTGGGGCAAAAAACAAAAGGGCTGAAGCCTTCCAGTTTTTATACTCCAACAAGACCCATATTGCCGCTATCATAAAAACACCAAACAAACTGATAATTCCGGCTTTACTGCTCAATAAAACCGTGAAGAGCATCATAAAGGCGATAAGAAACAGCATTCCGCTTTTTGCAAGAAGCTTCATCTTTTCAAAATCCTGCACCAAAAAATACAAAAGGACACAAATGCTAAATACTTCAAAAATAGAATAATAGCTTGTATGATTGAGGTATGAAATTTCGCTATAAAAAAAACTTGATGCATCCCCATCTTCAAAATAGCGAAATGCCGAGCGTAGAACACTATAAAGACTAATCAGAATAGTACTGACCGAAAAAGCAATAAGAATATGATGAATGCGCTTTTTGCTTAAATAATCCTTATCCATGGTGGACAAAACCAGTGGAAATACAAGCAGCGGGAGTTTTACTTGCAAATTCTCAAGTCCCTGATCCATATTTGATGTATGAATCAAACCAATAAGAAAAAGAATATAGAAACCGGCACCCAGAATTAAATATTTCCTCTCCGGACTTTGAAGAATACGGAGATATTTGCGGCGAAAATCAGCTTCAATAAACCAAAGAATTATAAGCCCAGCAATAGCATAGGATGTTACCAATCGAAATGAAGGCAGGAATACCGCCACAATGATGAGGAGTATATAATAGAGACGCGATATGAGGGAATAGGATAATAACATTATGTTCGTTTAAAGCTGTTGCTTCAGTAAAAAGCAAAAATAGTATCAAAATGGATAAAACGAAGAACTAATTTTAATATTCCTCTTTTTCAGAGGAAAAAACAACCCACTGGTTTATATTTGCTTCATTATTTGGATAAATTTTCGCGACAATATATCATAATTATGATGCTCGAGAACATATTTTTTTCCATTCTCCCCCATTTGTTGTCGCTCTTCTATACTAAGCGCTAACATTTTTCGCAATGCGTCAATCAGGGCTTCCGGATTTTCCGGGGGAATGGTCAGGCCACAAGCCGCTTCTGTTACAATATCATTACCAGCATCGATAGCCATAATCACAGGCTTTGCCGCCATCATATAATCAAAGAGTTTATTGGGGCCAATGCCAAAACGAAAGAGCGATTGAGCCTTCAAACCAAGATATAATGCATCAAAAGATTGCAGTAAAAGTGGGATTTGTTTTTTGGAAACAGGCTCCAAAAACGTAATATTCGTCACATTCATATTTTGCGCCTGCTGCTCGAGTAATTTTTTCTCAGGCCCATCACCAATCAGAAAAAAATGAACAGCTAATTCAGCAGACAAAGCCGTAGCTGCAATAAATGAATGCAAAGCATTGGCGATACCGTGCGCTCCGGTATATGCAATACAGCTTTTCCCTTCCTTTCTTTTTTGTTCAATCTGATGCAAATATTCGGGTGGCGGAGAAACAGGATTCTGCCAATCATCGAGCCAAATTCCATTTGGTACACGATGCAACTTTTCAGGCATTAAACCATGATCCGTAACATGTTGCTTCACGCAAGGCAAAATACTGACCACGGCATCGGCATGGCGATATGCAAAATTTTCCGCTTTTTGCAAGAGCATAATAAATGGGTGCCATGAGGGGTAGCCGCCTAATTCCATTGGCGAAAGCGGCCATAAATCATGAATTTCATAGATATACTTTGCCCCCGAATCCTGAGCCATTGCTTTAGCCTGATAATTATCCAGAGGATAAGTAGAAGACGCAATAACAATCTCCGGTTTACTCATGGATAATATTCTCCTGCGCTGTTTTTTCAATCCCCTTAGGAAAGAATAAATATTCCGAATCCTACCCAATCCATTTCCATGATATTCAGGTGTTCTGATCCAGATATATGTAAACCCATCTCTTTCTTCCTGCCGAATTGGCTCGTGAACAATAGGCTGATTTTTACGCACATGCGCAAATGATGCGGCAACAATAAATACCTGATGCCCCATTTCGGACCATTTTCGGGCCAGATACCATGGACGAAATTCCATACCCATATCAGGTGCGCCGGCATAATGGTTTATAAGCAAAATATTCATCTCTGCAGCATGGTATTAAGCATGGTTTGAGCTGAATGACCATCACCGTAAAGGGCTTTTGGAAAAACAACTTTATTCAGGCGAAACTCTTGAAAAGCTGCATGAATTTTCCCCTGATCATGCCCACAAATTCTATTAATGCCATATTCGGTAAGCTCCACCCATTCGGTTTCCTCCCTAAGCGTAATGCATGCTTTTTCAAAGAAATATGCTTCCTTTTGCAAACCACCACTATCGGTAAGCACAATCTGCGTATGCTTTAACAGCCAAAGCATTTCAAGATAGCCAACAGGCTCAATACAATGAATGGCCGAAGAAAGGGAAAGACCTGCGTCGTCAAGCTTTTTCTTAGTTCTAGGATGAAGTGGCAAAACCAAGGGCAGATCCTTTGCAATACTTTCAAGGCTTTGCACCAATGAAGCAAGAATTTCGGGATTGTCTGTATTTTCTGCACGGTGCAATGTGCATAAAGCAAATTGTTGGGGCAATTCTTCTTTTGGACTTCTAGCAAATTCAGCAAAATGCACAGCAGAATCATACATTATATCCCCAGTCCTAAAAATGTGATTATCTGCAACACCTTCATTTTCAAGATTTGAAACAGCATCTGCCGTTGGACAAAACAGCCATTTACTGATATGATCGGTAAGCACCCGGTTTATTTCTTCGGGCATTTTCATATTGAAAGAGCGCAAACCAGCTTCCACATGTCCCACCGGAATATGGAGTTTTGCCGCAGCAAGCGCGCCTGCAAGCGTAGAATTTGTATCTCCATAAACCAAGACTACATCAGGTTTTTCAGCCAATAGGTTTTCCTCAATCCCCTGAAGCATTTGTCCGGTCATTGCTCCATGTGTCATTCCATGGATATTGAGGTTTACATCCGGTTTGGGAATCTTCATTTGCTCAAAAAAGACTTCAGACATATTGGCATCGAAATGCTGCCCTGTATGCAAAATAAAATCTTGAACATCAGTATGTTTTTCTATTTCCCTGCTCATTGCAGAAGCCTTAATAAACTGTGGGCGTGCGCCTATGATGGTGAATATTTTCATGCAAAAATGTATGCTAAAGAATTATTTGTGCAAAGATAATTGAATATCTGAGCAGGTAAAAACAAGGAAAAACAATAAGATCAATTCACCTCATCGTCCCTCGAATAGACATTCCAAATAGTTTGTTTTGTATCTTCTAGGCGGTATTCATTGATGACCTTCCTACGTCCGGCCTCTCCCATCTCTTTTCTCAATTTTTCGTTGATGATAAGCCTATAAATTTTCTCGGCTGCATCCTGTGCATTATCAGGTTCAACCCAAAGAGCCGTTTTCCTGTTTTCTGTAACTTCCATTAAACCACCAACTTTCGATACAACCACGGGGAGGGCGCATGCCTGTGCTTCAAGAACTGCAACACCAAAGCTTTCGCTATGCGATAAAAACGCAGCAATGTGAAAAGAACGATATAGGGCAGGCAATTCTTGTTGAGGAACAGGATTTATAAAAAGCACTTTGTTTTCGATCTGTTCTTTTTGGATCAAATCCATTAAAAAAACCTTACGACTTCCCTCTCCAACAATATTTAATTGGATATCCAATTTCGGGTGTTCCTTACTAATTATGGCAAATGCTTTAATCAGCACATCAATACCATATACATCTTCTAGGGCTTTAACCGTACCAATAACAATCCCTTGCTTCCCCTTTCTCTCGGCCGATTTAAATAATTCTGTATCTACGCCAAAAGGAATACGCACTAATCTTGAAGGAGAATAATCTTTTGCAGCTTTTTCAAGCAAACGGCTCGACACGATGCATAGATCCGCCTTTTTTAGATTGTAGGCCAGTATTTTATTTCCAATAAAACTCTTTGGGAATAGAAGCATATCGCTTCCAAGAACGGAAATAAAAAATGGATGAAAGCCACTTAAAGCGCCCAACAAACCATATGAGGAAGCATAAAACGCATGCAAGATATCGGGAGCAAATAAAGAAATGGCTCTTTTAAGCGCGCGAACATTCTTTAAATAAGATAGCTTTAACCATAATGCCCGCTCAAATTGCTCATTCGCGCATTCAGAAAAAACAGTAATTCCTGCATTTTCACACCACTCATCGTTTGCTGCAGACAATGAGAAAATACCAATCTCAAAATTCTTTTCAAGAAGCACATAGACCCATTTTTTTGTATGGGCAGAATTGATATCCCCAAGAATAAGTATTCGTTTCATCAGTGCAAAGATAGAATTATGTTACCGAATTGATCATCTGCAAGCGGGCTTTCCTTCCAAGCCATATTATTTGTAATATTGCATAAACAATAAACCTGCATTTTATTTTGATCAAAGCTGCATTTTTGTTTCTTCAAAAAAAACTGAACCAATACGATTTTTTAAAAAATATTTTGGTGCTGATGTCCGGCTCAGCAGTAGCTTTGCTTATTCCATTTCTTGTAAGCCCGATATTAACGCGGTTTTTTAGTCCCGATGATTTTGGCTTATGGGGCACGTACTCGGCGGTTGTTGCTTTATACGCTGTTTTGGCAAATGGGCGTTATGAAATGGCCATCCTTTTACCGCGCGAGGACGAAGATGCCTTTAATCTTTTTTCAGGATCTTTAATAATCAGCATCTTTGTTGCACTCCTCAGCTTTGTTCTTGCACTATTATTTGGGAATTACCTTTCTGAATTACTGAAGATTCCGGAGCTTTATAAGTGGTTGTTTTTGGTTCCTGCCGCAGTGCTTTTTCTGGGGATAATTCAGGCGACAAATTATTGGCATAATCGAAAAAAATGTTTTAAAGTATTGTCGGCAGGCAAATTGGTGCAGAGTGGATCGACCGCAAGCAGTAATTTACTGATTGGAAAGCTCTTGTATTTCCCGGGCGGGCTAATCATATCAACACTTATTGGGCAATTTTTACTTGCTTTCTACTATATCCAGCGAATGCCCCTAAGAACACTTCTCCCACACATCAAACTAAAAAGAATAAAAGCTTTACTCATTGAGTACCGTGAATTTCCCATTAAAAGTGGCGCAGGCATTTTCTTAAACATTTTAAAAGAGCAGGCACCTATTTTTTTATTGGCCTTTTATTTCGACAAAGAAATTGTTGGCTTCTATACACTGATTATTCGCCTATTTGGTGTGCCTTTAACTCTTGTTGCAGGCTCAATAGGACAGGTATATTTTCAAAAAGCCAACGAACAAGTTCAAAAAGGCGAATCCTTGATCCCACTTTTTTCCAAAACAACTACTCATTTATTTTTATTGGTGCTTCTCCCTCTTATTGGAATATTTTTCTTCGGGGAGCAAATCTTTGGGATTGTTTTTGGCGAAGACTGGGTGGAAGCAGGAAAAATATTGGTTATCTTTAGCTTTTATTATGCTATTCGCTTTATTATAAGCGCACAAAGCTCTTTATTGATCGTCTTTAAAAAGCTCGGTATTGAATTAATTTTTAATTCGCTTGCCTTAGTATTGCAATTAGCATCATTAGTGATTGGTGGTATTTTTCATGATTACAATTTATCACTAATACTCATGGCTATAAGCGGAAGCATTATATACAGCCTATTGGGCATATATTTTTGGATCTTTCTACGGAACAAAAAATGAAAAATACAGGAAAAAAACTGATTGATCGATTTGGCTTTATTCCTTTGATCAGGAATTACCATCAGCGTTGGCATCTATTTGGGCGCGCAGGATTTGGTTTACTTACTGCCAATAATATTTTCAGGAAAATTTTCAGGATAAACTCTGATGTGGATTTTCCTATACATTTTACATCACGCATTATTGCATACAAAAAAATGAAAATAAATGCTGATGCAACAACAATTGGCAGTTTCGTGCTTAGTGGCAGTTGCTATTTTCAGGCATTAAATGGTATTGAAATAGGTGAGAATTTTTTATTTGCCCCCGGTTTAAAAATAATTAGCTCAAATCATGGAAGAACCGATCGTTCCTTAGTGGAGAAAGCTCCACCCGTAGTTATTGGGAATAATGTTTGGGTTGGCGCAGGTGTTATTATTCTTCCCGGAGTACGTTTAGGCGACCATGTTATTGTGGGAGCCGGAAGCGTTGTCACGAAATCCTTTCCTCAGAATGTTACCATTGCAGGAAACCCGGCACGCATTATACAACCCAAAAGCAGCGAAGTAAATTAGACATGCATATATTATTCCTATCGGCCAACGATTTTAAAGAAAAAAGCATTCAGGTGCTAAGAAAAACCCCGGAGGCTTATGCTGCCAAAGGCCATAAAGTGAGCTATATCGTATTGCGTGATTACAGCAAAGCCGGCAATTACTATTACGAAAAAGAAATCAACCCTGAAGGAATACGAACCATCCGCTTGGCCATGCCCTTAAACGGGCTAAGAAACAGCCTAGCGCACACAGCATTTTTAACTATTGCCACCCAATTATCTGCATATTTTGGTGTTCTTCGATTATTCAAATATGCGAAACGCCTGTTAAAAAACGAAACTGTGGATATTATCTACGGTTATGAAACCCAAGGTGTAAATGCTGTCTCTCTTCTGAGACTCTTCAAAAAAACAGGAAATGCAAAAATAGTCTCCCGATTTCAGGGCAGCTGGATCAGCAAATACTTAAAAGAAAAAAACAGACTAAAACTGCTGCTGAATTACGACGACATTCTTGCACTGAAATCCTATGCCGATCTTTGTATCATGACGAATGATGGCACGGAAGGCGATTACGCTATGGAACAACTCCGAAGTAAAGCCCTTCCTCAACTACGATTTTGGGTAAATGGTGTAGATAAACCTGATGTCCCTAAAAAAAACCTACAGGCTCTTCAGGAAAAATTTAACCCGCAAGGCAAAAAAATGGTGTTTTGCTCGGTAAGCCGCTTAGAACCATGGAAACGCGTCGACAGAATTCTATATGTACTGTCCCTCCTCGTTAGGGAACACAGCTATACTGATTTTACTTACCTTTTACTCGGAGAAGGATCTGAAAAACAGACATATGAAAAACTTTCAAAAAAACTAGGCATAAGTGATTACGTTCAATTTATTGGTGCTGTGGAACACAAAAAAGTACAGGAATTTCTTTGCTTAGCCGATGTGTTTTTCTCTACATACGATTTATCAAATGTTGGGAATCCATTGCTGGAAGCGATTCGGGCACACCAAATCATTTTTACCCTCAATAATGGAACAACATCCGATTGGATACAACACAAAAAGAATGGTTTTATTTATTCGCCCAACAAAGAATTTCCCCATATGATGGCAAAAGACCTTCACCAAATTTGCATTGATGAAGCATTTAGGGATAATATTTTGCTCGCAATTAAAAAGAGCGAAGAAAAGTTATGGACTTGGGATGAGCGCCTCAATAGAGAGGTTACAGATGTTACTGCCTTAGTAAAGACCTAAAAATCAATATTAAAACATCAGAACAAGAGCCGATGCTACATCATTTTCTCATCCACCATAAAGAAATTCAAAGGCCTCAATACCTTATCAAAAACAAAAAACTGAATTAGGAGTATATCCTCTTCGGAATTCAATCGAGCATACATTCGATCACGATCCCAAACATAGAACTTCGTTTCTTCATCATAGGTATTATAGGATGAATTTTTATGGAAAGTAAGCAATTGTACGGTATCCATTTCTTGATCCACCAAAGTAATTGTATGATATGGTTTTGAAGAGAATATGGAATCCCTTTTCACAGAATCGACAATAGAATTCAGCAGGCTTTCATATTTGATGCTGTTAAACGCATTCATCATATTGTAGAGTTTGAGGGTATCATATGCCGGCAATGGAAGTCCAGTTTTTTCGGGAATAATCTCCAATCGGCTTCCAGTATTTTTTACGGTATATGATTCTTCCGGCTCATCATGAAATTCAAATTTAACCTCAGAAATTGATGGAATAGCATGATGAAAAATGGTGTGATCACGCCAATCCTTTTCATTGGTTGTATATCGGGAAGCTACAAAGCCCCTAAATCCGGGCAGCGTAACAACAAAGGGCATATCACTATCTTCCAACTTCATATATGTGCCCAAATTATTTTGTGTGGCATCACCCACATAATAAACCTTGGTGCGTTTTTCATGAGGGAAGAGTTTTAAGCCGAGAAAATCAATTCGATAAACCTCTTGGTAGATTTCGACCTTAATGGCCGAAGCAGACAACCTGCCGATCACATTATCATAGGCAGCTTTTGGCACAGGATAAGAAACAACGATATTATATAATGTTTTGAGCAGCATATTAATTGCCGGTGGATTGGCAGGATATTTATCGTTCACCAACCATGTACAGGCAGATGTACGCGATAACAACAGATTATTATTGGTTTTATCCACCATAAAAATACGGCTGATATTGCTGGTATCCTGAACGGCAAAATCCCTGTCTTCCTGCGAAATTGTTTGAGAGCTACGGTTGAGGACAAAATAGGCAGCAAGAGCAGCCAGAAGAATCACAATAATCAGGAAAATTCGATTTTTATTCATGGAAATAATTTGATTTATAGACAATTAAAGAGCTTAACACACATCGTTCACAAAGAACAATATGTTTGAGAGGGGCAAAAATAATAAATTATCACTCAAACCAGAGGCATAATCCCGAAGGATGTATCGCCATATCAACATTTTCTCTGTAATTTCGTTCTATTCTTTTAAAGCACAAAAATTATGCGATTATTTCATAGGGAATTTGGAAATCAAGGGCAGCCACTCATCATCCTCCACGGACTATTTGGCATTTCTGATAATTGGGTCAGTTTTGCACGAAAAATATCAGATTCATATCATGTTTTTATCCCCGATCAAAGAAACCATGGACAGTCTCAGCATTGCGATCTGTTTAATTATGATGTGCTTACAGATGATATTTATGAATTTATCACTGAGCATAATCTGGATGATCCGATAATTCTCGGCCATTCAATGGGCGGTAAAGTTGCCATGCAATTCGCTTTAAAGTATCCGGAATTAACCCCTGCAATCATAATTGCAGATATTTCAATGCGTGCTTATGAGAATAACCGTCATCACGAAAAATTTATCGCAGCAATGCGTTCTATTGATTTTCAATCAATTAAATATCGTTCAGAAATAGAAGCAAGCTTGAGCAAAACAATCCCATCGGCACGGATCAGGCAATTTCTATTAAAAAACATTCATCGAAATGAGGAAGGCGCATTAAATTGGCGCATCCATTTGGATGGGATTGAAAAAAACCTCGATGCTATTTTTACTGCCATTGATAGCACCAAAACTTATAATGCCCCAGCACTGTTTATTCACGGAGGAGCATCTTCTTATGTGCAAGAATCAGACAAACCGGAGATACAAAAAGCATTTACGCAGGCCGAATTTGAGATGATTGCACATGCCACACACTGGCTTCACGCCGATGAACCGGAAAAATTCCTGAATATAGTAGTAAACTTCTTAAAAAAGATTGAGGCTTAGCGGCGGCGGGGAGCACTATAGGATGCACGCTTCTTTTTCACCAATGGGTTGATGTTGTATTTAAGCCCAAAGGCTGTATAAAGATAATAATCATTTATTTTCGCACTCACACGACGATCAAGCTTATCGGTACCGACTCGGTTAAAATAAGACTCAAAAGTCAAATCGAAATTATACCCAATGGTTTTATTTAAACCCAGGCCAAAAACAAAAGTAGCTTCCTTGATGGTTTCCTGCGCAAACTGGATTTCTTTATCGGCTTCGAGATTATATAATTTGGAGGAAATATGGGCAACACCATAGCCAACAATTCCATAAAAATAGATATCCACATCTTCAGGTACAGGGTCCGGATAGTTAAAAAGGGCTACGATATCAAAGGCAATAGAACCAAAATACTGAAAAGTTTTCCCATCTACCCGACGATTGATGCCTTCTTTCTCTGCTTTAAAACGACCATTTAAAATACGACCCTGAACAGAGAGCCACGGCAAAATTTTATTGGAAACAGTAAATCCATTACTGATCTTACTCTCGACTTTAAATTTCTGGATCGGGTCAAAATCATGAATACTAACATCACCAAAGTAAGAACACAAACCAACATTTGCAGCAACAGACCAATTGTTAAAGAGAATTTGCTTCCACTGTGGAACCATATTGGTCGTCATTTGGTTGTATTTCTTTGATTTCTTCTTATCGGAGATATGTGTAATGGGATCATCATCGCAAACAGCTTTGACATCAGGAACCGATCCTAATAAAACCAAAATGGCCAGGACTAACCAAAGATGTGAATAAGAATGCTGTTTTAAAATCAAAGCTACTATATTAATTATTGATAAAAACCAGTAAATATAACTCAAAACAAGGTCTTATACAGCAATAACTCTTAATTGTTTCGGTTTTTCTGTCTTTTTCTTAATGCAAACTAATTTCTTGAAAGTAATGCAAATTTCACTTCTCCCTAGACAATACCACTTAAAATTAAGGTCTTATGCCCATTTAGAAAACTAAAAAAACCTTTAAAAATAAAGCCATCATGCAAACAAGAGACAAATATATAAATAAATAGTTTGATCTGCACCCAATATTTTTAATAAGATATGCCTGATCTAATGGGAAATCAGGAAAAAACCTTAGCAAGAAAACGGATTTCCATCAAAAATATTATAACCCACTCCATTCACCAAACGAGGAAACACAATCGCATTTGGTTTTTTGTAAATACAAAGGGTATTCTTTTTCGGTTCCCACAATAATAATTTGATCCATTGACAGAGTTATTGAGAAAAGACAGGAATAGCAAATAAAAACCATGCAAAAAAAAGGGGGATATGACCTTTCTGTATAAAAAAAGGAGGTCCGTTGAAGAACCCCCTTTTTTATTTTTGTAGCAATACAAGTTAATTTTAGATCACTCCCTGATCAATCATAGCATCAGCCACTTTGATAAAACCGGCGATATTAGCGCCTTTCATATAGTTGATGTATCCATCTTCTTCGGTGCCATATTTACGGCATTGTTCGTGGATACTAATCATGATGTGGTGTAGTTTTTGGTCAACCTCTTCGCTTGTCCAGTTAAGCTTCATAGAGTTTTGAGTCATTTCGAGACCAGAAGTGGCAACACCACCGGCATTGGCTGCTTTACCAGGGCCATAGAGTACTTTATTTTCGAGTAATACCTCAATTGCTTCAGGTGTACAAGGCATATTGGCGCCTTCGCATACAATTTGAACACCATTTTCAACGAGTTTTGCAGCATCTTTCGCATCCAATTCGTTTTGGATTGCACAAGGAAGTGCAAGATCACATTTTACTTCCCAAGGCCTGCGACCTTCGAAGAATTCAACACCATATTTATCAGCGTATGGTTTAACTACGTCATTATTCGATGAACGAAGTTCGAGCATAAAATCAATTTTATCTCCGCTGATACCATCTGGATCATAAACATAACCATCAGGGCCAGAGATAGTAACAACTTTAGCGCCAAATTCGGTGGCTTTTGAAACAGCACCCCATGCTACGTTACCGAAACCGGAAACACAAACAACTTTACCTTCGAAGCTATCGCCTTTGGCTTTCAACATTTCGTTAGCAAAATATACATTACCAAAGCCAGTTGCTTCAGGACGAACTAAAGAACCGCCCCAGTTGAGGCCTTTTCCTGTAAGTACGCCGGTATTTTCGCGGGCAAGTTTTTTGTACATGCCATAGAGATAACCAATTTCACGACCACCAACGCCAATATCGCCGGCAGGTACATCAGTTTCAGGTCCGATAAACTTATACAGTTCTGTCATAAATGCATGGCAGAAGCGCATAATTTCAATATCAGATTTTCCTTTAGGATCGAAATCAGAACCACCTTTACCACCGCCCATTGGGAGTGTAGTTAATGAGTTCTTGAAGATTTGCTCGAAACCCAGAAATTTTAGTCCACTAAGTGTTACACTTGGGTGAAAACGCAAACCGCCTTTGTATGGGCCAATTGCATTATTAAACTGAACCCTGTATCCACGGTTCACTTGAATTTCACCGCTGTCATCGATCCAGGCTACACGAAATTGGAAAATACGATCGGGCTCAACTATGCGCTCGATAATTTTGTGTGCATCATACTGGGGATTCTCGTTCACAAAATCCTCAATAGTTTCCAAAACCTCTTTTACAGCCTGCAGAAATTCTGATTGACCAGCATTACGCTTTTCAAGGTCATTCATTATGTGCTCTACGTTCATTTTAAAACTTTTTAAGTGGTTAAACCCTAATATTTAAGTTCTGTTAATTTGAAAACAGTGTTAAAATTTTAACAAGGCAAAGTTAGTCTCAAAATTTTCACATTTCCAAAAAAACCAATAGATTTTTTTCCTGATTTAGAACCATTTAAAAGAAGAAGTGCTAACAAAAAACGAAATTAACAGCAGATTAATAGTTAATGCCTTTAATATCAATTAGTAGCAGGAAAAAATCTTCCAACTTACTACTCATAACGAATTGCTTTAATTGGAGAAATTCTACCAATCACCATCGATGGAACGATCAACATAAGCGTACATAATATAATTGTTCCCAAATTTAACAGAAAAACATCGCTGAAAAGCAAATTCACAGGAACACGATCTACATAATACGAATCCTGAGGCAGTCGGATAATCCGAAAATAATACTGAAGCATTGCAAGACCAACCCCAATAATATTACCATAGATTAATCCACGGCCAATAATGGATACGGCATGATAAATAAAAATCTTGCGAATGCCCGGATTATTTGCCCCCATTGCTTTTAGAATTCCAATATGGGATGTTTTTTCAAGAATAATTATTAAAAGTGTCGATATCATGCTAATGCCTGCCACCAATATCATTAATGCAAGAATAATAATCACATTCATATCTTGCAATGAAAGCCAATCGAAAATTTGAGGGTAAGCTTGTTTAATTGTGCGCGTATTCAATTCAAAACCAACACTTTCATAAATAAGCCGATCCATTTCCTCCAATCGGTCAAAATCATCAATAAGCACTTCAAAGCCTCCGGCTTGGTTTTTATCCCATTTATTTAACTTACGAATATGGGCAATATCACCAAAAAGCATCAATTCATCAAATTCAAGCATTCCGGTTTCATAAATACCCGCTACATGAAATTTTCTTCCACGCGGGGCAGCTGCCCCTTCAGTAAGAAAATACATACGAAGATCGTCACCCAAATGAATCCCAAGCTTTTTTGAAAGGCTGCGTGAAATAAGCACATCATTATTAATGACACTATCCGATAAATGCAGCTGTTCGCCTTCAACAATTTTATCGCTAAAAAAACCCCAATCAAAATCAGGCCCAATACCTTTTAGTACCACTCCTTGTATATCATCTGCAGTTTTTATGATGCCGGGTTTTGTCGCATACACCTGTATATGCCTGATGCCGTCAACCGAATCAAGTCCTGGATAAAAAGGCTGATCTATATTGATTGGCTTTTCATCAAAGCCCCCACCGGCATCATAAGCAAATATCTGCACATGCGAACCAAAGCCAATGACCTTTTCCCTGATTTCCTTTTGAAAGCCGCTCAGGATGGAAACAGCAAGGATCATTACAGTAAGTCCAAGAGCAACACTAATTGTAGCAATACGCACAATTGGGCTGCTGAACCTTCCTCCCGATCGCCTGATAAGGCGCTTTGCTATAAAATATTCGAATTTCAAAGCCTGCTATTCTGTAAAATTTGTACTTTTAATGATTGAAATCTATGGCAAAGTTATCAAAAACCAGTTCTCCGGCTTTTTTATAAGTCGTAAATCATAAAATTATGGACATTCTTTTTATTGTCTTAGGCATTATTTTACTCCTACTTGGAATTGCCGGAGCTATTGCACCTGTTCTTCCTGGGCCTGCTTTGGCATATGCCGCATTATGGATGATGCAATGGAGCCGATTTGCACCATATAGCAACCGCCTTTTATGGGTATGGGGAATTATTATGGTATTGATTACAATAGCCGATTATGTGATACCTGCCTATGGCACAAAAAAACTAGGAGGTACCAAATACGGCACTTGGGGAAGTATTGCAGGCCTTGTTATTGGCCTTATTATTTCAACACCTACGATCATTTTTATTCCTGTCGGCATCCTCTTTGGCCCCTTTATCGGCGCTTTTGCCGGGGAAATACTAGGAGGAGCAAATACTGAATTTGCTTTAAAATCAGGATTGGGCGCATTCCTTGGTTTTATTGCGGGAACATTTATGAAACTCATATTTGCACTCATCATGAGCGGAATCTTTATTTATGGCTTTTTTTAAGATGACGTCCAAAACACAATGAGCAGCAAAATTCTCAAAGAGAAATTATAAAAACAAATTGCCTGCAAATATGTTATTTGCCTAAAGTACACGAAACTCAATTCCTGAACCTAACAAAATTCTCCGATATGGATGCATTTTCATTTTTAAATAGTTCTGATCCTGAATTGCTTGATGAACTATACCAAACATACCTAGAAAACCCCGAAAAGCTCGAGCAAGGTTGGAAAAATTTCTTTGCAGGCTTTGAGTTTGCGGGGAAAAATTATCCTGCTTCAAAAACAAATGCGAATATCGTTCCGGGAGAATTTAAAGTCATTAACCTCATTAATGCTTACAGGCAAAGGGGGCACCTTTTTACTAAAACAAATCCGGTACGGACTCGCAGAACATATTCACCCAACCTCGACATCGAACAATTCGGTTTAGCCAAATCGGATTTAAACAAAAAATTTAGTGCCGGCCACGAAATTGGCATAGGCGAAGCAAGTCTTGCCGCAATTATTGAGCATTTAGACCAAACGTATTGCCATTCCATTGGCGTTGAATACAACTATATACGCGATACTGAAATGCATGAGTGGCTGCGGAACAAAATGGAGGGAAGCAAAAACAAACCAAAATTTTCCACTGCCGAGAAAAAACAAATCCTTCATAAACTGGCAGAAGCTGTTGGTTTTGAAAAATTTATCCATAAAAAATTCCCCGGGCAAAAACGTTTTTCCCTCGAAGGAGCAGAATCATTAATCCCTGCCCTTGACAGCGTTATTGAATTTGGGGCACAAAGGGGCACAAAAGAATTTGTTATCGGGATGCCGCATAGAGGCAGATTAAATGTTCTGGCAAATATCCTTGGCAAAAACCCCAAAGAAATCTTCAGCGAATTTGAAGGAAAAGAATATGAGGATGAACTCATCCTTGGCGATGTAAAATATCATTTGGGATATACCTCTGTACGCCAAACAAATAAAGGGGAAGCAGTAAAACTCACCCTCTCTCCCAACCCATCGCATCTGGAAACAGTTAACCCTGTAGTTGAAGGAATTACAAGAGCACGCATCGACCAAAAATATAATGGGGACAGCAAAGGCATTTGCCCGATACTCATCCATGGAGACGCTTCTATTGCAGGCCAAGGCATTGTTTATGAGGTCTTGCAAATGTCACAACTCAATGGCTATAAAACAGGCGGCACCATACATCTGGTGGTAAACAACCAAATCGGGTTTACAACAAATTACCTCGATGGGCGCACCAGCACCTATTGCACGGATGTAGCAAAAACAATTCAATCGCCAATCCTCCATATTAATGGAGATGATGTGGAAGCCGTGGTCTTTGCTATTAAACTTGCCATGGAATACCGCGACATCTTTAAAAGGGACGTTTTTATTGACCTCTTATGTTATCGGAAATATGGCCATAACGAAAGCGATGAGCCACGTTTTACACAGCCCATTCTCTATAAAAGCATCGAAAAACACCCAAATCCAAAAGAGATTTATCAGGAGCAACTTCTGAAGCAGCAAGCTATTAGCATTGAAGAAGCAAAAAAGATAGACAAAACAATTAATCAGGAATTGGAATTGCGGCTAAGCGAAGCCAAAGAGATTAAAAAAGCCCATTTAAGCAATTTCTTAGATACAACATGGAAACACATCAGAAGGGCGAAAAAAAGCGATTTTGAACAGTCGCCGGATACTGCCATCTCTTACGAACGAATGCGAGCCCTGGCACAAAGCATTACAACAATTCCCAATGATTTTAAGGCGTTCCGGAAAATTGTGAAACTCTTCAACGACAGAAGGCAAATGCTCGAAGGCGATGGCAAACTCGATTGGGCAATGGGCGAATTGCTTGCTTATGCCAGTCTTCTGGATGAAGGAACACGCATCCGCCTTAGCGGGCAGGATGTGGAAAGAGGAACTTTCTCTCACCGCCATGCAGTACTCACAGAAGAAAATACAGCTCGGCATTATATTCCTCTGCAGCATCTTGGCAAAGAACAAGGCGTTTTCGAAATATACAATTCCCCTCTTTCTGAATATGGTGTACTGGGTTTTGATTATGGTTATGCCATGACATCGCCCGACGCGCTGACGATTTGGGAAGCACAATTTGGGGATTTTAATAATGGGGCGCAGATTATTATCGATCAGTTTATCAGCTCAGCAGAAGATAAATGGAACGTAATGAATGGCCTGGTGATGCTACTGCCTCATGGCTATGAAGGGCAAGGCCCCGAGCATTCTTCAGCTCGCATGGAGCGTTTCCTGACTTTATGTGCAGAGAACAATATTCAGGTTGTAAACACAACAACGCCTGCAAACTTTTTTCATTTGCTCCGCAGACAGATGAAGCGCGAATTCAGAAAACCTTTGGTTGTATTCACCCCAAAAAGCCTCTTGAGGTTGCCGGCAGCTGTAAGCCCTTTCAAGGATTTCACTCAAGGCGGTTTCCAAGAAATTATCAAAGACAAGCAAGCACAAACTGACAAAACCCACACATTAATATTATGCAGTGGTAAAATCTATTATGAACTAATTGCTGAGCGCAATAAATTGCAAAGAGATGATGTAAGCATTGTTCGCTTGGAACAAATATACCCATTGCCCCTCACACAGTTATCAGAGCTTTTGGCAGAATATAAAAATGTTCAAAAATTACTCTGGGTGCAGGAAGAACCGGCAAATATGGGCGCCTGGCAGTTTATCCACCAATCATTCCGAGATCAGGACGAACTAAAGCCTTATGACTTAAAAGTAATTGCCCGCCCACCCAGCGGAAGCCCAGCAACAGGAAGCAATAAATTCCATTTCCAGCAACAACAGAAAATCATCGAAAAATCATTTAGCCTATGCGATTGCCCGCGCATTGACATTGAATGTAAAATGGTGTGCATTGGAAACCAATGGCGCAGTATTGCAAAAGAACTCAAACTCCAACAATAAGAAATAAAAGCATATCCTTATGGAAATTGAAGTAAAAGTACCCAGTCCGGGAGAATCCATAACGCAGGTTCAAATTGCAGCATGGCTGGTCAGTAATGGCGATATCGTTGAAAAAGACCAGGATATTGTAGAAATTGACTCCGACAAAGCGACCCTAAGCATCGCCGCTGAAGCTGATGGGAAAATCAGCATCAAAGTTGAAGATGGGGAAACTGTTGACGTCGGCTCCGTAATAGCCACTATTGATGCGGATGCAAAAGCAGCAAAAAAGCCGGCAGCGGAAATCCCTACTGAAAAAAAAGAGCACACAGCAGAAAGCAGTAAAAAACCAGAACCTTCTGCTGTAAATGCACCAAAAGAATTGGAGCATCAAGAGGAAACTGATATCCACATCAGCCCTCTGGCACGAAAACTCATGGCAGAAAAAGAGCTGGATGCAGCACAAATCACTGCCTTTTTCAAAAAAATGCGTCTGGGGAAAGAAGATGTTGCTTTTTTTGAAAAACATGGCGGACATATTTCTGCACCAGCAGAAAAACAAGCAAATAATAATTGGACAGGCAAGCGTGAAAAAGAGCCCAAAAAAATGAGCCCGCTTCGTATTAAACTGGCTGAACGTTTGGTAAGTGTAAAAAACGAAACAGCCATGCTTACTACTTTTAATGAAGTAAACATGGGCCCAATAATGGATTTGCGCAAAAAATACAAGCAAAAATTCATCGAAAAACATGGTGTTTCACTTGGTTTTATGTCATTTTTCACCAAAGCGGTTACTGAAGCATTAGGACTTTTTCCTCAGGTAAATGCCCAAATTGATGGCAATGAAATTATCTACCACAGCTATGCTGATATTGGCATTGCAGTGAGTTCGCCCAAGGGTTTGGTTGTTCCTGTGATCCGAAATGCAGAAATGATGGGGCTTGCTGAAATTGAAACAAAAATAAAAGAACTGGCCACAAAGGCACGCGAAAAGCGCATCACCCTCGATGATATGAGTGGAGGCACCTTTACGATTACTAATGGCGGCGTCTTTGGTAGTATGCTCAGCACGCCCATCATCAATCCACCACAAAGTGCTATTTTGGGCATGCACAATATTGTGGAACGCCCTGTTGCCGTTAATGGCAAAGTAGTTGTTCAGCCGGTTATGTACCTGGCATTGTCTTATGATCATCGGATTATTGACGGGCGTGAGTCTGTTGGTTTTCTCGTAAAAGTGAAAGAAATGCTTGAACAGCCTTCCAAAATGCTTTTTGGAGGCAAAGATCCTTTAGAAGAACTATTAGGTTTTTAAGCTTATTTGTAGCATTTACGAATAAGCTACATACAATTACGGGATATAATTTGCTTTTTCACGAAAGTGTTTGTACTTTTGAAGGGCAATCTACAGGTTCACTCTGTTTTTGTTTTCCGGACTTTGGCGGCCTCCCCGGCCGCCTTTTTTATGCCCTTGATTTTTTCAACACCCAATTTTGCTCCTAAATTCTCGATGCAGCTTGTTGAACATAAAGCATACGCTTTTGTTTGGATAGCAAGGAAGGAAAGCAAAATAAATTGTTTCCGCTTATAAAGTCCGCTAAATCGTTATGCTTGCTCTCAAAATGGTCATCCCGAAAATTTGGGACTCACATTCTTCGAGCTGCGCAAGTTCTTCGACAGGCTCAGCATAACACCTCGCCGGCAAACTTTATAGCTCAAAAACCCAACATTATGAACAAGAACTAAACAGGCTGAACGAAAATTTTAAATAAATTCGCAAAAAATATAAAAGCACCCGAAATGAATTATGATATTATTGTAATCGGAAGTGGCCCCGGAGGATATGTTGCTGCCATTAGGGCTTCACAACTTGGACTGAAAACCGCTGTTGTAGAAAAAGCAGAACTTGGTGGTATTTGCCTCAATTGGGGATGCATCCCAACCAAAGCATTACTAAAAAGCGCTCAGGTATTTAATTACCTAAAACATGCCGAAGATTATGGAATAAAAATCGACGGACAAAGCAGCCTTGATTTTGAAGCCGTTGTTGCAAGAAGCAGGCAGGTAGCCAAAGGCATGAGCAACGGCATTCAGTTTCTCTTTAAAAAGAACAAAATTGAACACCTGAAAGGTTTTGGAAAAATAAAACCGCGCAAAATCGTTGAAGTAACTGATGATGAAGGTAATACCAAGGAATATAGCGCAAAAAACATTATTCTTGCTACAGGTGCACGCTCCAGGGAATTGCCCAACCTTCCGCAAGACGGAAATAAAATTATCGGTTACCGCAAAGCAATGACGCTCGAAAAGCAACCCGAAAGTATGCTTGTTGTAGGCTCAGGAGCTATTGGTTCCGAATTTGCATATTTCTATAATTCCATTGGCACAAAAGTTACATTGGTGGAATTTATGCCACGAATTGTACCCGTAGAAGATGCTGATGTTTCGAAACAGCTCGAACGCTCCTTTAAGAAAGCCGGGATGAAAATTATGACGAATTCATCTGTTGAAAGCGTAGATACTTCCGGCGATGGCTGCAAAGTGCTTGTGAAAGGAAAAAAAGGAGAACAAGTCATCGAAGTTGATGTGGTATTGTCTGCTGTGGGCGTAAGCACGAATCTCGAAGGGCTTGGACTTGAAGAAACAGGAATCACTTCAGAAAATGGAAAAATCCCTGTAGATGATTTTTATGCAACGAATGTTGAAGGCTATTATGCTATTGGCGATATCGTAAAAGGACCTGCATTGGCGCATACTGCCTCGCATGAAGGAATTATTTGTGTTGAAAAAATTGCCGGCCACAATCCTGAACCCATGGACTATGGAAATATTCCGGCCTGCACCTATACCAATCCCGAAGTTGCTTCCGTTGGAATGACTGAAGAACAGGCAAAAGAAGCAGGTTACGAAATCAAAGTGGGCAAATTCCCATTTACTGCTTCCGGAAAAGCAAGTGCTTCAGGCGCTAAAGATGGTTTTGTAAAGGTGATTTTTGATGCAAAATATGGTGAATGGCTTGGCGCTCATATGATTGGCGACAATGTTACCGAGATGATCGCAGAGGTTGTTGCTGCCAGAAAACTGGAAACGACTGCCAAAGAAATCATGGAAACAGTGCATCCTCACCCAACAATGTCGGAAGCAGTTATGGAAGCCGTAACACAGGCTTACGATGAATGCATCCATTTGTAGGATAATATCCTGAAATCATATAAAAAGCCCCAAAACAAAAATTTTGGGGCTTTTCATTTTAATATAACTCAAATCTTATTGTTTGCTTTCCAATTTCTTACGCGCCATCCAACGCGCATCAAGATAAAGCATACTATCGAATGAAATCCCTTTTTTCATGGCTTTTTCCCTGATTTTGGCCGTCCATTTTTCCGAAGACAAGATTTGCTTCTGTAGGTCTTCAATCAGGCGGTTCATTTCCATGGACGCGGCATTGGTTTCCTTTTGCTCATAAAAATGACTGTAGAAACGATCAATAAAGCCCCAGCCCAATTCACTTACATTTGCCGGGCAGGCCATCAAAACAAACAAATCATTTTTCGACAATAATTCTTCAACCGTGAGATCTTTTGTTGTAATTGGCTTTTTATACGCATCGGGATAAATCGTATTATTATAGTACCAATAGCTCACATCATCGAAAATCTTGCCCTTAAGCGGATAAAAATTAAAAATATTCCAGAAAAAACTATCACTGATAAAACTAACCCGAGGCATATAGGCATTCTCCGGCGCAATAATACGCGTTTTTGGATATGCCAAAGGCAAACGATCCAATGGGAAAAGTAGATTAAATAGCCCTTCAATATCTTTATCGCCTTTATCTAAATGAGTGGTTTCCTGCACATCATAGAATTCCATTTCCGGAAGACATTTTCCTGTTTGATTTCCTATAAACTTTGTTAATGAATCCATTGCAAGTCCTGCTCCATAAACACTCCAATGTGTTCCTGTTTTGGGAAATAATGGAATCCGAGAGCTGTCTCTTGCCGCAGCAAACCAAGTATTTACATCGAGCACTGGATAATGGGCAGACTGAAAAGCTTCGGCATATGCCAAAGTATTAGTTTTATTTTGAACGCCCTTAAGTTCATCCGGCACAAATTCCGGCCAGTAATCCACTTTTCCTGGGGTTAAAACGATGACCAAATCCTTATTGAGCGATTTCAGTGTATCCCGAATGGCTTTTATTTTTTCTACATTGGATGCTATCAGGCTATCGCCGATATAATCGCGGCCATAATACGCTTCGATAAACCAAGGTTCGTATAAATAGCCTTCTTTGCCATAAGTTACATTGGGATTTCCTATACCAAACAGAGAGAATTGAATTTGATTAAAGATTTGCACTGCCCATTCACGAAAGCCATAATTATCAAGCAAATAACGATGAAACTTTGGTTGATATTCAAAATCGAACCAATTCTTCACATGGAGCTCCGGAAGTTCCTGCGTCTGAAATACACCATGAAGCGGCTGCACAGGAAAGCTCCGTGTGAGCATCTGAAACATAGGAAGCAACAGAAACAAAACTGTTAAAACAACTAATATTTTATGAATTATGGTAGATTTCATGCCTAAAACCTAAAATAAATAAATGGGCTAAAGCCTGTTCCTGTGAGAGCTGCAATCGACAAAACACAAAGCAATACTGCTATAAGCCAATAGGCGATATGTTGTTTTGGCGAATACTCTGAAAAAAAGAATTTTTCCTGCAATTTTAAGCCGGGCCTAAAGAGGGTAATAAAGGAGAATAAAGCTGCAATAAGTAATATTACATAAAATTGCGCTTGCCCTGAAAAATCAACTTTCTGAAAATCAAATGAAAATAAGGTCTTATAAAAAAGAATGGATTGATGAAAATCTTCGATTCGGAACATCACCCACCCCATTACTGCCAGAAAAAACGTTATTGCCACTGACGGAAATTTCCCAAGTTTCTCAAGAACCCTTAGAAGAAAAATACGGTCGAGAATTAAGAAAATTCCGTGATAGGCTCCCCAAAGAACAAAACTCCACGAGGCACCATGCCATAAACCGGAGACCAAAAAAACAAGTCCCAGATTAAAATAAAGTCTTGTTGTTGATTTCACCCTGCTGCCACCAAGTGGGATATACAAATAATCTTTCATCCATGCTCCAAGGGTCATATGCCAGCGTCGCCAAAACTCTGTAATTGACCTTGATACATAAGGATTATTAAAATTTTCCGGAAATTTAAAACCCAGCATTCGTCCAATTCCAATGGCCATATCAGAATATCCTGAAAAGTCAAAGTACAATTGAAATGTATAACCTAGAATACCAATCCAGGCCATAGAAGCGTCCATTTCTGCAATATTCTGAGCCAGAATTTTATTGACCTGCGCACCAAGGACATCAGCAATAAGTACCTTTTTAGCCAGCCCGATTGAAAAGCGATAAAAACCGTAGAGAAATTCATCCCAGCGTTCGCGCCTATCGGTTATTTGGTCGGCGATTGTCTGGAAACGCACAATTGGCCCTGCAATCATTTGCGGGAACATCATGATATACAGCATATAATCAAAGGGATTCTTTAAAGGGCTATGCACTTTCCGATAAACATCCATTGAATAGGTAATCGATTGAAAGGTAAAGAAGGAAATCCCGATAGGCAGCATAATCCTGCTCCATTCCAATGGTGTAAGATGCATCCAATCACGGAAGTAATTGACGTTTTCCATGAAAAAATTGGCATACTTAAAATACAGCAGCAGGCCCACATTTACAAGAATGGAAAGGCCTAGGAATAATCGACTATAGAATTTTTGGGAGCTTTGGTACATCCACTGTACAAGATAGAAATTAATCACAGTAGATGAAAGAAGGAAGAAGATAAACCAAGGTGCGCCCCAAGCATAGAAAAACACACTAAAGGCAAGCAGCACATAATTTCTGAGTTTGCGTGGCGTTGCAAAATACGATAAAATAAATATCGGCAAAAAGACCAACAGAAAGATGATGCTACTAAATACCATACTCTTCTTTTAGTTTGAAACGCGCAAAAGTAAGATTTTTAGCTATGAAATAAAATTGGAAGGGAAAAACATGCGTATCGTGTTCCTTAAAAAACCCGCTTTTTTCTCTTGGATAAGAAAACGTCAATAAAAAGGGGTTTTAATAATTAAGGAGCCCTAAATTTCGGCTTGCCAAGCGCTGAACTGTTTCCGTATTAAAAAATAAACCTATTGGGATGATAAAGGGGAAGAGATCGGGCAGGATAAAGCAAGCAGAAACAAAAAAAGCCTGACAATGTCAGGCTTTCGTAGTAGCGGGGGCTGGATTCGAACCAACGACCTTCGGGTTATGAGCCCGACGAGCTACCTCTGCTCCACCCCGCAATATATTTTAAGTATTTTTAGTCTTTTTGAGAACTTTTATCCCCGAAACGGGAGTGCAAAGATAATAATTTGTTTCTTTGCTCCAAGAAAAAAATTAAAAAAGATTAAAATGGCGCATAAATCAGGCTTTGTTAACATCATTGGAAACCCTAATGCAGGCAAATCAACTCTAATGAATTCGCTTGTAGGTGAACGACTTAGCATTATTACATCGAAGGCACAAACAACTCGTCACCGCATAATGGGAATTGTGAATGGAGAGGATTTTCAGATCATTTATTCTGACACCCCGGGTATTTTAAAGCCGGGATATAAGCTTCAGGAGTCGATGATGAAGTTTGTGAACACCGCTTTGCTTGATGCCGACATTTTTTTATATGTAGTAGAATTGGGCGAAAAAAATCCACCGGAAGAGGTCATCGAAAAATTGAAATTATCGAAAAAGCCGATCATCCTTGTACTCAATAAAATTGATTTGGGCGATGAAGAAAAAGTGAAAAAACAATTGGATCATTGGGGCGACATCTTACCGGAAGCAGAAATTATGCCCATCTCGGCTTTGCATAAATTCAATCTCAACAGGGTTTTTGACCTTATCCTTGAAAAGCTGCCCGATTCTCCACCTTATTACCCCAAAGATGAACTAACGGACAAAAGCATGCGCTTTTTCGTAGAAGAAATTATTCGCGAAAAAATCCTTATGCATTATAAAAAAGAGGTCCCTTATAGTGTGGAAATCAGTGTTGAAGAATATAAAGAGTCTGAGGACATCATTCATATCCGTGCGGAAATTTATACCGAAAGGGAAAGCCAAAAAATTATTATTATTGGCAATAAAGGACTGGCATTAAAACGAGTAGGCACCGAAGCGCGTAAGGATATTGAAGAATTTGCCGGTAAAAAAGTGTTTTTAGAACTTTTTGTGAAGGTAAAAAAAGATTGGCGAGATAAAGATCGTGACCTTAAATACTTTGGTTATCAATAGGAAGTATTCTTCGCCTTAGTTTTTTTTGTAATTTTGCGCGCTAAAATTTTATGTATATGGGAAATCTGGTAGCTATTGTAGGGCGTCCGAATGTGGGGAAATCAACCCTTTTTAACCGATTAACGGGCATGAGGCAAGCCATAGTAGATTCTGTGAGCGGTGTTACCCGCGACCGCCATTATGGCAAATCCGATTGGAACGGCAAAGAATTTTCCATTATCGATACTGGTGGCTATGTTGATGGCAGTGATGATATTTTTGAAGAAGAAATCAGAAAACAAGCAGAATTGGCCACAGATGAAGCTGATGCAATTATATTTGTTGTTGATGTTGAGCAAGGATTAAGTCCTCTTGATGATGATGTGGCCCGTTTTCTAAGAAAATCAAAGAAAAATGTTTTTGTCGCCGTGAATAAGGTCGATAACCAAAAGCGACGCGATGAAGTTTATGAATTTACAGCCTTAGGGCTTGGTGATGTTTTTAGCATCTCCGCAATCAGCGGGAGCGGAACAGGAGAACTCCTTGACGCCTTGGTGGAATGCCTCGAAGATACCGTTGTGGAAAACGACGATGAACTCCCTCGTTTCGCTGTTGTTGGAAGACCAAATGTTGGCAAATCTTCTTTTATTAATGCCTTGCTTGGCAAAGATAGAAATATCGTAACCGATATTGCAGGAACAACACGCGACACGATTTTTACCCGTTATAATAGCTTTGGCTTCGACTTTAACCTGGTTGATACGGCCGGAATACGAAAAAAAGGGAAAGTCTCAGAAAATATTGAGTTCTATTCTGTGATGCGTTCCATCAGGGCTATCGAATATTCCGATGTTTGTATTCTTATTATTGATGCACAACAAGGATTTGAAGCCCAGGATCTGAATATTTTCCAACTGGCACAAAAAAACCGTAAAGGAATTGTAATCCTTGTGAATAAATGGGACCTGATCGAAAAAGACTCCAATGACCATCTGCGCTATAGGGAAATGATACAGAAAAAACTGGAACCCTTTAAAGATGTGCCCATTATTTTTACTTCTGTGATCAATAAGCAGCGCATACATAAGGCCCTTGAAGCAGCAAGAACAGTATATAAAAACCGAAGCACAAGAATATCCACTTCTGAGCTGAACGATAAAATGCTGGAAATCATTCAAATTACTCCACCCCCTGCAATTAAGGGCAAGTATGTGAAAATTAAGTATGTCACTCAACTGAAAACGCCATTTCCTGCCTTTGTGTTTTTCTGCAATCTTCCTCAGTATGTGCGCGACCCCTACAAACGTTTTATCGAAAATCAATTGAGGTCTTTATACGATTTCTCCGGTGTGCCCATGCAAATCTATTTCAGGCAAAAATAAATCTCTCTCCTTCTATAGAGCAATCTTGAAAAATGCATTAGTTTTGTGTTTTAACGGATTGCCTGTGCCCCTATTGAATGATGTAAAATCATAAATCGAAGCCTCCATTTTGGAAACCCCGGCTTGACCATTATTGATACAAACGTCATAACACAAAGCAATCGAACATCTTACACCGGATGAACTTTTTATTAACGTTTCTTTTTCTGCTATTCGTGGCTATTATTGGCATTCTGCCCTTTTGGTGCCTCTATCGCTTCTCCGATTTTATGTACTTTATGCTTCGGCTTTCCGGATACCGAAAAAAAGTGATTGTTTCCAATCTAAAAAAGGCCTATCCCAATATGGATGAAAAATCCATAAATAAATTGGTGAAAAAAATCTATCGTAACCTTACAGACATTCTGATTGAAGGAATTAAAGGCCTAACAATCAGCAAGAAACAAATCAATAAACGACACAGGATTCTCAACCCTGAGATATTAAATACTCCGGAATTTGCCGGCAGAAGTGTACTTGCCGTTGCTGCTCATTATGGAAATTGGGAATGGGGAAGCATGTCTGCAAGCCTGCAAACCGATTTAAAGGCCATTGCCCTCTATAAACCTCTCAGCAATAAATATATAGACAAACTTCTTATGAATGGGGCGCGCAAAAGAAGCGGTACGGAAATGCTCAGTATTTTTGAAACATCTGCGGGATTCGAGCGCTTTAAAAGCGAACGCTGTGTGTATTTAATGGCTGCCGATCAAAGCCCCAGTCGTTCACAAAGCAAAAACAGCTATTGGGTCGACTTTATGGGAATAAAAACAGCCTTTTTGCATGGGCCTGAAAAATATGCCCGCAAATATAATTACCCAATCATCTATGTAGATATACAAAGACGTAAGAGAGGGTATTATAAAATTGAACTAATTCCATTGGTAACACAGCCAAATAAATATAAGGAAGGCGAAATTACCCGAAAATTTGCCCAAACCCTTGAAGGAAAAATCAAAGAAAAACCCCAAGATTGGCTTTGGTCGCACCGCAGATGGAAGCTTACACCTGATTAATTCATGACGATAATGAATATCAAATAAGCCATTGACTTCTATTCTTCTACCTTTTGTTTTACTTCAAATTCTAAGACCTGTGCAACTAGCTCAGCACAAGTGGCACGGTGTCCTCGATTCCAGGTCTTCCTGCGGAGTCGAGAAGCCCGCTGTCTAAACCAAAATGATTTTCGTTTTGAAAATAATATTTCGTTTGAAAACATCACAATTACAATTGTGTACTGCAAATCCGGCTTAAAAAATTCAGAAAAAAATCAAAAATTAATGCCCGTATATCAGAAAAAGTATACATTTGCAGAATAATTACGATCATTTATTCGTTATTAAAACCTGAAGTCGTTTTAGAAGGCCGGCTTCATCAGAGATCAAAGAGGTTCATCAAAATATGAACCATTAATTACCAGCCCATTGGCCTTCTTTCCCAATAATTTATTCGATAACACCTTGGTGATTGGACAACTATGTCCGGGAGTTTTTGGTATTTACTCCTTATTCCACCATTTGATTTAAGTGAAACAACAGCCTGTGTTCTGTTGATCATCCTCTTTGCATTCTGAAATAATTCTTCTAATATTTTTAACTAAATTCAATCAATCATGAAAAAACTAGTACTGTTAACAGTGGCTTTATGTATCGGTTTTTTAGGCTTTGCTCAAATTGCAGCTCCTAAGATGAACCAAAACATTAAAACACTAAAAGCAACAACACAAAGAGTTGTTGGCGTTGAGCCTATTAAAGCACAAGGAGCTGCTACTCCTGCTCCTAAAACCCCCGAATATCGCAATCCTAACGCCGTTTCTGTAATGGATATCGGTACTTCTGCAAATGCTTATGGCTATGGCTATGGCGGAGGACAAAAAACAATTGTTTATTATAATAGCGACATTAATGCCTTAACTAATTTTCATCGCATGGGTGGTGAACTGGATCCAGGTGGATACAGCGGAGACCTAGGTTATGACATCTCTTTGGATGGCGGCCAAACATGGACCAATATGGTTGAATGTTTTGTTGCAACAGAACCTTCAGGTCAGTATTATGCTGATGCCGGCCGTTACCCACAAGCCCTTATTTATAATCCTGAAGGCAACACAGATCCTGCGAATGCCCATTTAGCATTTTTTGCTGCCACACTTGATGGCTCGAATGATGGTTTTGGTGGCTATGGTTATGGTGTTCAAAAAATTGGTGCCGCTTCTAATGTCGACACAACTAAAAACCTGACAACTTCCGAAAATGGTGTTTTCCAGTATATCCCTGAAGGCATGGCCATTACACAAGCTGGTGTTGTAATCACAACCGATGCAGATTATGATGTAGCCAATACATTATATAACGACCAACTGATCATCAACCGTGGTGTATGGAGTGATGCAGCCCAGGATATCGTTTATGAAAAAATCTTTATCGATGCTCCAATTGTTGATAAAGAAACTACTTATCGTCCGGCTTGTACACGTGTAGCTTTTGCTCCTACAGGAGATGTTGGCTATATCGTTATGCTTGGAAACAATGGCGAAAACGAACCCGTTTATGAAGACCAGAAGTCTTATCACCCAATGGTTTTCAAAACAGAAGATGGTGGCGAAACATGGAGCGATGTAATCAACATCCAACTTGATGGCCCTGACGGAATCCCCGGAATCCTGGATTATATGACTGATGCTCAGATTGATAGTTTATTCACTGATCCAAACCCTGCACGTGATGAAATTGCTTATACAACTGCTTTTGATTGTGATTTTGTTGTGGATGCAAACGGAAACCCACATATTGCTGTTGGGGTTGCTCCTCTAGGAAGTGATGATTATTCCATTATTTCAGGAAATCCTTATTATGCAATTTTCGATATCTGGTCTCCTGATGGAGGTGATACATGGCAAGCTGTTGAGGTAGGCCGTCCTTCTATTATGCGTGGCGAATATGGCGTTGCCGGTGGTAACGACAGTTATACAGAAGACAGTCGTGTTTGTGCTGCAACTGATTGGGCCGGTACAAAAATCTTCTTCAGTTGGGTTGATACTGATCCTGAAGTGAATCCTGACGAAAACACTAGTCCTGATGTTTGGGTTCGCGGTTTTGATCCTGAAGCGAATATGCTTACTGCCGGTATTGGTGGAGCAGACCTTGCTACAAACGTCACCTTTGGCTCTGCCGCAATGTGGCAATCATATTTTGCAACAATGAGTAGCTATGTAATCACTAATGGTGATGCTTATACTCTTCCTATCACAATTGAAAACATGACCGTTGGCGATCCTGGTGCTGCTGTACAATACAAATACATCAAGGATTTCTCTTTCACGGATGCTGATTTCACCATTTCTGTTGGCCCAGCCCCTTTAGTAGCTGATTTTGAAGCTGATAATACCAGCATTGAAGAAAACGCAACCGTAAACTTCACGGATTTATCTACTGGTGGCGCAAATGAGTGGTCTTGGGAATTTGAAGGCGGAACACCTGCAACTTCAACAGATCAAAACCCATCAGTTGTTTATGCAACTGCCGGAAATTATGATGTAACACTTACTGTTACCAATGCAGAGGGCGATGCTACAAAAACTAAGGAAGAATATATTAGTGTAACTTCTGCAGGCGAGCCTCCAGTAGCTGATTTCACAGCCGACAAAACTGTTGTTGCTTATGGCGAAGCCGTTACTTTTACTGATCTGTCTACCGGTGCAACTGCATGGAGCTGGGAATTTGAAGGTGGCGATCCTGCTACTTCAAACGAGCAAAACCCTGTTGTTACTTATAATAGCTCTGATAAATTTAACGTAAAACTAACTGTAACCAACGCTTTTGGCGAAAACATGAAAGAAATGGCCGATTATATTGAGGTTCATAACTTTACTGCTATTGCTGAAGAATTTGCAGCTAAATTTAACGTTTATCCAAACCCAACAAATGGTCAACTGAACATTGCTTATAGCGAAATCAACGAAGACGTTGAAGTTTCTATTATTGATAATGTTGGCCGTATTGTTGCTCAACGTCAGATTAACCCAACTATGGGAAGTCAGGTAATCAATATCGACCTGTCTGACCTGAACAATGGCATCTATCAGGTACAATTTACCGGTGCTGTATCTACAATCGTTAAAAAAGTTGTTGTCCAATAACACATATTATTATATATGCCATCCCGAAAAGTGGGATGGCATATATTTTTCCTTCCTCCTGCCGTACCAGGCAAAAAAACATAAGGTTCTTTTTTAGGAATGCCCCAAACAACATTTCGAAGGTTCAACAGCCTAATCAAACCGCTTCCCAATTTGTGTATTTTCGTGCTATTGCGATAGAAAAAGATGAATAGTTGGCAAAGGCTGAAACATCTGCTTATAGCATTAAAGAAAAATAATGCATGATAAATACCTTATTATAAGTAAATTAACATAAGAAACAGACCTCCATCTTACCCTAAAATAAAATGAAGTTTATTTTTGGAACTTAATATTTTGTTTATCTTTGTTTCAAATACCTTCTTATGTTTAACTTAAATCAATTCAAATTATGAAAAAATTGTTACTCTTAACAATGGTTTTATGCCTTGGTATTATGAGCTATGCGCAAAATGCACCTCAAGTACGCGACGGGCTAAAATTTAATCAGGCCACTTATAATAATATGGTCGGTGTTGAGCCTATTCAGACAACTCCGGTTGCTGCTGTTGTTCAAACTCCAAATTACCGCAGCCCCAATGCTGTTTCTGTAATGGACATTGGTTCTTCTGCTAATGCTTATGGTTTCGGATATGGTGGTGGCCAAAAAACCATTATCTATTATAATGGTGACCTGAACACCCTTACCAACTTACACCGTATGGGTGGTGAACTCGATCCAGGTGGATACAGTGGCGATTTGGGTTATGACTACTCTACAGATGGTGGTCAAACATGGACCAATATGGTTGAATGTTATGTTGCTACCGAGCCAAGTGGTCAGTACTATGCTGATGCAGCCCGTTACCCACAAGCTGTTATTTACAACCCAGAAGGAAACACAGACCCAACAAATTCATGGGTTGCTTTCTTCGCACCAAACCTTGATGCTACAAACGGCACATGGGGTGGTTATTCTTATGGTGTTGCAAAAATCGGATCAGCTTCCAATGTAGACACAACAAAAAACCTGCTAGGATCTACTGGCGAATACTTCCAGTATATTCCTGACGGAATGGACATCAATCGTGTAACAGGTACTGTTCTTGTTGCTGACTTAAACCAAGACTGGGCTTCCGGTAGTGTTGAGTATACAGGAGAAATCCTGCTTAGCCGCGGCGTATGGAGCGACGAAGCTGGAGATATCGTTTATGAAAAAATTCTGATCGACGCACCTGTTGTGAATATTGACCTTCAGGCACGCCCAGCTAATATCAGGGTTGCTTATGCACCTGATGGATCTTCCGCATGGATTGTTCTTCTTTGTGATAATGGTGAAAACGAACCAGTTATCGAAAACCAAAAAACTTATTATCCTGTACTCTACAAATCAGAAGATGATGGTGAAACCTGGAGCGATCCTATTAATGTTCAAATGGATGGCCCTGATGGACTCCCCGGCGTACTTAACTATATGACTGATGCACAATGGGACAGTTTATTTGTTGATCCGGATCCTTTACGTGAGGAAGTTCCTTTTACTTCCGGTTTCGACTGTGACCTCGTTATTGATGCAAACGGAAACCCACATATTGCTGTTGCTGTTGGTATTGGTGACCTCACAGGTGAAGCTTATACCATTGGTAGTGGACATCCTTATTTTTGTCTAATGGACATCTACACAGCTGATGGTGGTGACACATGGGCAGCCATCGAACTTGGCCGTCCTGAAAACTTCCGTGGTACTTTTGGTGATCTTACAGAAGACAACCGTATTTGTGCTGCAACTAACTGGGATGGTACTAAAGTATTCTTCTCTTATCTTGATACTGATCCTGAGGTAAATCCTGAAGACAACAACAGTCCTGATATCTGGGTTCGTGGTTTTGACCCAATTGCTAATATGAAAACTGCTGATGGCATTGGTGAAGATATGCCTACAAATGTTACCTTTGGTTCTGCTGCAATGTGGCAGTCTTATATGGGAACACTCAGTAGCTTTGTTATCCAAGATGGAGATTCTTATACCCTTCCTCTTGTTTATGAACAAATGACTCCAGAAGATCCAGGTGCTGCTGTACAATTTAAGTATATCAAAGACTTCTCTTTCACAGATGCTGACTTTACAATTTCTGTTGGACCTACTCCTCTTTTAGCTGATTTCGAAGCTGACAATACTTCTATTGAAGAAGGTGCTACTGTAAACTTTACTGATATGTCTACAGGTGGTGCTGCTGAATGGTACTGGGAATTTGACGGCGGTGAGCCAGCAACTTCTACAGAACAAAATCCTTCTGTTGTTTATGCAACTGCCGGTGATTATGATGTAACTCTTACAGTTACTAATGACAGTGGCGACGAAGCTATGAAAACTAAAGAAGGATACATTATGGTATCTGCCGGTGGTGAACCTCCAGTAGCTGATTTTGTTGCTGACAAAACTGTTGTTGCTTATGGCGAAGCTGTAACTTTTACAGATATGTCTACAGGCGCAACTTCATGGAGCTGGGAATTTGCAGGTGGTGAGCCAGCAACTTCTAACGAGCAAAACCCTGTTGTTACTTGGAGTACATCAGGTATGTTCACAGTAAAACTTACTGCTACAAACGAATATGGCGAAAACATGAAAGAAATGGCCGATTATATTGAGGTTCATAATTTTGCTGCTATTGCTGAAGAATTTGCCGCTAAGTTTAATGTATATCCTAACCCAACAAATGGCCAACTGAACATTGCTTATAGCGACATCAACGAAGAAGTTGAAGTTTCTATCATCGACAATGTAGGCCGTATTGTTGCTCAACGTCAGATTACCCCAACTATGGGAAGCCAGGTAATTAATATCGACCTGTCTGATCTGAACAAAGGGATCTACCAAGTACAATTTACAGGTGCTGAATCTACTATCGTTAAGAAAGTTGTTGTTCAATAATCAATAACTATTCGATATAAAACAGGCCGCCTTCCTTTGAAGGCGGCTTTTTTTATGTCAACCTATTCGTATTATTGATCCGATGGTTGCGATAATAATTGATCCGATGAACTTGGAGTCATCGGATCAATAAGTTTTATAAGGCACAGATTATAAATTCGCATCAGCGGTTTGGAGATTAAAAAAATTCACAGCCTGAAAGGCATACGCACATTAAACGATTGCAGGCTGTAAGTCCGACATTAAAAATAATGAGGCGTTCAATAAAAATAAAAACATGTGTTTCCATTTGCTTTTGTATGATAGGAGCACAAGATCTTATTTACATATACGCTTTAGCCCCCCTGTTACTTTCCTTATTTCCTTTGCGTGTTTCACTTAAACCAAATAGGTTTATTTCGCAAAAGGCTGTCAATCAACAACTTTAATAAATCATTGCAAAATAAACCTACATATCAAAGCACCTTAACGCAAAACTTAGGAATCCAGTTACTTAGCCCAAACATCTTATTTGGATTAATTATAAATTACTGGATATCAATTCAAAAGGGCCAAGGTCTAAGCATCAATTTCTAACTTTAAACCCTAAAAAGAACACAGATATTCATATTTTTAAAATAAACCGCTATGAGAATTCGGAGAAATTACCAAGAGAAGCCTGCCTCAGAGCCGAGCGAATTAGACATGAATTTGCTCAACCCAATTCTAGAGAAGTATAAAAATAAAAGAGGCAGCCTGATCCCTATCCTTCAGGGCGCGCAAAATATTTTTGGTTTCCTTCCAAGAGAAGCCTTTGAATGCATTTCCAAAGCAACAGGCATCGAATTAAGTGAAATCTATGGTGTTGCAACCTTTTATTCTCAATTCAGGCTCGAAGCAGTAGGGAAACATATTATTAAAGTTTGCCACGGCACAGCTTGTCATGTGCAAAATGCCAATGAGATTACAGATGCATTGCAGGAATCGCTGAAAATAAAAGATGGCGAAACTACAGAAGACCGTATGTTCACCCTTGAATCTGTTGCCTGTCTGGGTTGTTGCTCACTGGCACCGGTTATGATGATTGGTGATGAAACCTATGGAAAGCTGACCGGCAGCGCTGCCGTTAAGATATTAAAAAACATCAAGATCCAGGAAAGTAATTAATACCCAAATAATTATGGAAAAAATAAAAGTAATAGTGGGTTTAGGAAGTTGCGGCATCGCTGCCGGCGCTAAAAAAACCTATGATAAAATAGCAGCCATACAAGCAGCTGATAATCTTGACTTTGAACTCAAAAAAACAAGTTGTGTGGGTATGTGTTATCGTGAACCACTCGTGGAAATTCACGATGAAACAGGAGATTACCTCTACGGCCATATTGATGAAGAAAAGGCGATTGAACTTATTGAGCGCCATATCAACCAAAAAAGCCCCATCAAAGAATATATTGTTCAAAGCGATCTTATTGAAACCGTTGATAATGAGTTTACAGAAGATCAGGTAAAAATCGCCTTGCGCAATTGTGGCTATATGGATCCCGAATCCATTGAGGAATATGAAGCCCGTGAAGGATATCTTGCCCTGAAAAAAATTGGCGAAGAAGCCCTCAATCAGGAAAATGTGATCCAAACTGTTCTTGACTCGGGGATTCGTGGTCGTGGTGGCGGCGGTTTCCCAACAGGACTAAAATGGCGCTTTGCTAATAAATATACTTCGGAAGAAAAATACATTATTTGTAATGCAGATGAAGGCGACCCCGGAGCTTTTATGGATCGCTCTGTTCTTGAAGGCGACCCTCATTCCATTCTCGAAGGTATGGCTATTGGCGCTTATGCTATCGGAGCCTCACAAGGTGTTATCTACTGCCGCGCCGAATATCCTTTGGCAATCAAACGTTTAAATATCGCTTTAGAGCAAGCCCGTAAAAAAGGTTATTTGGGTGAAAATGCAGGCGGAATAAAAGGCTTTAATTTCGATATTTATATCAAAGAAGGAGCCGGAGCTTTTGTTTGTGGCGAAGAAACCGCATTAATTGCTTCTGTGGAAGGCCAAAGGGGAATGCCCCGAAAAAGACCTCCATTCCCTGCTGAATCAGGACTTTGGAAACAACCTACCAACATCAATAATGTTGAAACTTTTGCCAACATCCCTTGGATTGTACTGAAAGGCGCAGCAGCATTTGCTCAATACGGCACCGAGAAGAGCAAAGGAACAAAGGTATTTGCCCTTGCAGGGAAAATTAAGCGCTCCGGATTGGTTGAAGTTCCCATGGGCATCAGCATCCGCGATATAATTTTTAAACTTGGCGGCGGTATTATTGGCGATAAAAAGTTTAAGGCAGTGCAGTTGGGTGGCCCATCAGGCGGCTGTATCCCTGAATATCTTGCCGACACTATTGTTGATTATGATTCCGTGAATGCAACAGGCGCCATTATGGGCTCCGGCGGTATGGTCGTAATGGACGAAACAACTTGTATGGTCGATGTGGCTAAGTTTTTCCTTGATTTTACGCGTAAAGAAAGCTGTGGAAAATGCACATTCTGCCGTGTCGGAACAAAACGGATGCTTGAAATCCTCGAACGCATCACACAAGGAGAAGGAAAAGAAGGTGATATCGAACGCCTGGAAGAACTCGCTGCTGAAATCAAAGAAAACAGCTTATGTGGTCTGGGGCAAACAGCTCCAAATCCGGTACTTACTACCCTGAAATATTTCAGGCATGAGTATGAAGCACATATCCGCGACAAAAAATGTCCGGCAAAAGCATGTAAAGCACTGCTTACTTATGTTGTTGATGAAGAAAAATGCACCGGTTGTACTGTATGTGCACGCAATTGCCCTGTTGATGCTATTGAAGGAGCGCGTAAAACCATCCATTTCATTGATCAGGATAAGTGTATCAAATGTGGCCTTTGCTATAGCAAATGTAAATTCGATGCCATTAAACTCATGTAAGCTGTAATAGAAATCAAATCTGAACAAAAATGAAGACATATAATATCGTTTTAGACGGCAAGATTGTAAAAGGCTTTGAGGGGGAAACTATTCTTGAGCTATGCAGAAGAGAAGGTATTGAGATACCCACTTTATGCAATGACCCCCGGCTTGAACCCTATTCGAGCTGTTACCTCTGTGTTGTAGAAGTGAAAGGCATGCGCGGACATCAGCCTGCATGTTCTACACGCCTTACAGAAGGAATGAAAGTAGAAACAAATAATGAAGGAGTGCGTAAATCACGACGCACTGCATTAGAATTGCTCTTGAGTAATCACTATGCAGACTGTTTAGGCCCTTGTACACAAACATGCCCCGCGGGTGTTGATGTTCAAGGATATATTTCTCTAATTGACAAAGGATTATATAGTGAAGCAGTCGCATTGATCAAAGAAACAAACCCACTTCCTGCAATTTGCGGCAGGGTGTGCGTGCGTCCTTGTGAAGCAGCATGTCGCCGAAACCTCCTCGATGAAGGCACCGGTGTTGGCATCGACTATATGAAGCGCTTTGCGTCTGATTATGATCTTGCATCCCCAAATAAATACATCCCAAAAATTGCAGAAAAAACAGGCAAAAAAGTTGCTGTAATTGGTGCCGGCCCCGGTGGTTTGTCTGCAGCTCATTTTCTACGGGTGAAAGGACATGATGTAGATATCTTTGAAGCCGCCCCAAAATCAGGCGGTTGGTTGCGTTATGGCATACCAGAATATCGTTTGCCCAACGACATCCTAGATAAAGAGGTAAAAAATATCACAGATATGGGCGTGCAGATTTTTTATAATAAAAAACTGGGCGAAAACCTTTCTTATAAAGAGATCAAAGCTACTTATGACGCCAGTGTGCTAACAATTGGCTCACAAAAGGGAACGCTTATCGGCTGTGAAGGCGATGACGCAAATAATGTATTTTCAGGCATCGACTTCCTGAGAAATATGGAAATGACAGGGAAAAGAGCCGATTTTAGTGGTAAAACCGTTGCTGTTGTTGGTGGTGGAAATACTGCTATGGACTGCTGCCGTACTTCCATTCGTTGTGGCGCCGAAAAAGTCTACGTTATTTATCGTCGTACCGAAAAGGAAATGCCTGCAAACCCAATTGAAATCCACGAATCAAAACTGGAAGGTGTTGAATATCTTTTCCTTACAAACCCAAAGAAAGTAAATAAGGATAAAGATGGCAATCTAAAATCGGTTACTCTGCTTAAAATGGAACTGGGCGCACCCGATGCATCCGGCAGGCGTAGACCTTTACCAATGGAAGGTTCTGATTTTGATCTGGAACTGGATTATATACTTGCAGCAATTGGTCAAAAAACTACTGTTGGTTTCCTCGAAGATATCAATAAATATGCTGATAAAGGTGAATTAAAAATAAATCGCTGGGGCGATCTTGATGCTACAAAAACTTTGGAAACAGGTATTCCGGGCGTATTTGCTGCCGGTGATGGCGTGAGTGGTCCTGCAACAATTATTGAAGCCATTGCCCAAGCCAAAATTGCATCAGATTCCTGCGATCAGTACCTGAAAGGTGAAGAGATTAAACTAAACCCCAAACCCTTCTTTTCCAGAAAAGAAAACTTTAATAAAGAACTTCCTAAGGAGGCTTTCGAAGGGGTTTTCCCATTGCAAAAGCGCGAAGAAATGCCTGTACTGGATCCGAAAGACAGGTTAAATTTTAAAGAAGTGGAATTGGGCTATGCCAACGAAGAAGTTGCCCGCCATGAAGCTCAGCGTTGTTTGGAATGTGGCTGTTCCGAATTTTTTGATTGTGATTTGCAAAAGTATTCTACAGAATACAATGCAGATCAAACAAAATATGCCGGTGAATATAAAGCATATACGGAAGATTTTCGTCATCCGTTTATTGAGATCGATAATAATAAATGTGTGCTTTGCTCAAGGTGTATCAGAATTTGTCGTGAGGTCGTAGGCGCAAACGCCCTAGGGCTCGTGGAACGTGGTTTTGAAACCTATGTAGCTCCGGCTATGGGCGATTCGCTGCTCGACACTCATTGCGAAAGCTGTGGATTATGTATTACTGCCTGCCCAACAGGTGCAATCACTGAAAACGTTCCCTTTAAACCGGGGCCTGTGAAACTTCAGAAAGCGCCAACCATTGATTTCTTTGGCAGCGAAGGCTTTGAAATGGATCTCTATCACAAGGATGGCTTTATTTATAAAACAGATGGCCGTGTTGGAAATATCAACAAAGAAGGCAACATCAGCCGCAGGGCGAAATTTGGATATCGACTGATAAACAGGACCGACCGTATTTTAACTCCTTTATTGCGTGATGGCGACCAATTTAAGCCAATCAGCTTTGAGCAAGCTTATGAATTAATTGCAGAAAAAATTAAAGGCGTAAAAGCGGATGAAAATGCATTCTTCGCGGGAGCAAGGCTCACAAATGAAGAAATGTACATGATTCAAAAGCTCGCCAGGGCCGGTGTACAAACCAATAATATTGGAAGCTTCCATTACCTGAACAGAGGGGACGATTATGCAACGAATTTCCGTTTTAATGCAGAATTAAATTCCATTGGCGGAGCAAGCAGAATCTATCTACTTGGTGCTGAGCTTAATGAAGAAAACCCTCTTGTTGGATATCTGGTTCAAAAAAACCGTCATTATAATAATATCCCGGTTGAATTGATTTCGAACCGTGACGAAAGCCCGATGAAGCGCAAAGTAGATCATGTGCGCAAGGTCGATTCCTTCTACTATTTCATTAAAACAGTGAACCATTACCTTTTATCAAAGAAGTTGCATAATGGTATGTTTATCAATGATAATGTAGATGGTTTTGAAGAGTATAAAACAGCGCTTCTTAAAGAGGATTTTGACGAATTATTCGAAAAATCAGGAGCTTGTTGCGTTGATCACCTCATCGAATTTGCAAAAACTTACAATAATGAGCAAAATGCAATCCTGATTTTCTCAGAAAAAGAAGTCTCTGCCCATGCTAGTCGTGAGCTATTCAACCTGGCGATGATTTGTGGCAAACTTGGAAAACGCTCCAATGGCTTAATCAGTCTGAAAGAAAAAGCAAATGCGCAAGGTCTCTTCGATATGGGTATTACTAGCAGTCATGGTGTTGGATACCGCGAATTGGATGATGCCGAATTTATCGCGCAGATGAAAGATCTGTGGGAAAAAGATTCGCTCGCCTCTAAGTCTGTGGATGTTTATCAAAGGCTTAAAGATGGCGCGAATAAAAACCTACTAATTTTTGGCGAAGACCCAATTGGCTGTGCAATAGACCGTCAGGAGATGCATGATATGATTTCCAAAGCAGATTTTGTTATGATTCAGGATTATTTCCTAACTGAGACTGCAATGGGCGCTGATCTGGTAATGCCTGCATCCTTCCCCTTCGAATCCGGAGGAAGTTTCTCCAATACACAGCGTACTTTACAACAGTTTTATGCTGAAATTGAACCAAAATGTGGCACTACTTCTTTCGAGCAGCTTGTCGCATTGCTTGCGAAATTCGATATAAACGGACTGACAAATCCTTATGAAACATTTGCAGAAGCTGTGGCTTTATTGCCCGCAGAAATTCATTGGCCAAAACAATTAATTTCTACCAATGGCGATTCAAATCCAAAACTATTCGATTTCGCCTGCGATTATTTAAACAAGGCTTTTGATGAAGATTTTGAGGCAGCATTTTAACACACAATGTTTTTATAAAAGGGGGCTTTTGCCCCCTTTTTTTGTTTAGGGTAATGAGTATCTGGGCATTAAAAATATTAAGAGAAGAGACGAGAAAGCCGACGGAGAAAACCAAGCCCAAAATGCCGGCGCAAATTTGCAATTTAATGCTGCTGATCAAAGTCGGGAAGGGTCATTGCTCTATTTTGAGAGAAGCCGAAAAAACAATGCCCTGCTTATAAATAATCTATAAGATTCGTCTGCATTTTGTACCTTTAACCTGTGAAATAAAAAACAGGATAGTGAACCAGTCCGTTTAGCTAATAAAACCACGCTGTTCGCTTTAAGCCAGAACAATAAAAACTGGCTCTGAAAAACAACAATTTAGACAATAGAACCAAAACAAATCCGATGCATATAAATCACCCCGCTGTAGAAAAACTCAAGCATTTACTTAATGATGCCTCCTTCAACAACTTGATGAAAAACAGGATTTATCATGTTCTGCTCATTTCTAGCAGGTATGATGCCTTTATTTTGGAAGATGACGGGCGTATTGATGAACAGATTTTTAATGAGTATGTGAGCTTAAACCTTCGATATCCTCCACAGTTTATTCAGGCAAATACGCAAGAGGAAGCCATGAAAATCCTCAAAGAAGGCCAGATTGACCTGATTATTACGATGCTCAATCCTGAAGACTCGGACACCTTTACTTTTGCCGAAGAAATAAAAAAATCATATCCCGAAAAGCCCATCGTGGTTTTGACCCCTTTCAGCCGCGATGTTTCAATAAAACTTGCCGGCCAAGATCTAAATTCTATCGACTATGTATTCTCATGGCTCGGCGACTCCAGCATTTTGCTTGCAATTATTAAGTTGATTGAGGACAAAATGAATGTTGAATATGATGTTGAAGAAGTTGGCGTGCAGGTCATTATTCTGGTAGAAGACTCTATTCGGTTTTATTCCAGTTATTTACCAAATATCTATCGCATCATTTTCCAGCAATCTAAGGAATTCATGACCGAAGGCTTGAATGAGCACCAGAAAATGCTGCGAATGCGTGGAAGGCCAAAAATATTACTCGCCACGAATTATGAAGAAGCAGAATCGCTTTATTGGAAATACAAAGAAAACTTGCTTGGCCTTATTTCTGATATCAGTTACAAACGCGAAGGAAAAAGAGACCCCGAAGCGGGCATCAAACTAGCACAAATGGTGAAAAGGGATAAAAAATATATGCCCTTCTTACTTCAATCTTCTGATGCGCATTTCGAATCCAGGACAAAAAAACTAAAAGTGGGTTTTTTACATAAGCACTCAAAAACGCTTTCCATGGAGTTGCGCAATTTTATTATGGGTTATTTTGCTTTTGGCGATTTTGTATTCACCGATCCTGATACAGGTTCAGAAATAAACCGTGCCCGTGACCTTCAATCACTGCAACAGAAGATATTTGAAGTCCCTGATGAATCACTCGCCTACCACCTTACGCGCAATCATATGAGCAAATGGCTCAATGCCAGAGCATTATTTCCATTAGCCAAGGTATTTAAAGACATGCCTTTCAACGACTTCTATAATCTGGATGAAGCACGCAGGTTTATGTTTGATGCCATTGCCAGCTTTCGGATGAATAAAGCCAGAGGCATCATCGCGCAATTCTACCGCGATCGTTATGATGAATACCTGATGTTTTCACGCATTGGTGAAGGTTCTTTAGGAGGCAAAGCAAGGGGTTTGGCCTTTCTGGATTCCATGATAAAACGACAAGCCACATTGAATAATATTCCGGGTGTCCAAATTACTATCCCCAGAACTGTTGTTATCTCAACGGATGTATTTGATGAGTTTATGGAAGAAAATAACTTATATCAATTTGCTCTCTCGGATCAAAAAGATGAAGATGTTTTGCAACGCTTTGTGCGTGCCCGCCTGCCGTTTCGTATTCATGAAGATTTATACACCTTTATTACTCATATCCGCAACCCGATTGCTGTTCGATCTTCCTCTCTTCTTGAAGATTCGCATTATCAGCCATTTGCCGGAATATACAGCACCTACATGGTGCCAAACACACCCGGTGATGAAAGGCGTATGATGGAGCAATTAAGTAATGCGATTAAAAGCGTTTATGCTTCCGCATTTTTTAATGACTCCAAAGCCTATATGATGGCAACCCGCAATGTAATTGATGAAGAAAAAATGGGCATCGTTTTACAAGAAGTTTGTGGCACACGTCATGACGATTATTTCTATCCCAGTTTTAGTGGCGTTGCCCGTTCAATTAATTTCTATCCAATCCCTCCGGAAAAAGCAGAAGATGGCATCGCAAATATTGCACTGGGCTTGGGGAAACATATAGTAGATGGTGGAGTAACATTACGCTTTTCTCCAAAATACCCAAAAAAAATACTGCAACTTTCCAGCTCAGATATGGCCCTGAAAGAAACGCAAAAAGATTTCTACGCTTTATCGCTCAATAAAGACCGCTACCATCCATGCGTTGACGAATGCGTGAACCTAGAACATCTTTCGATTAAAGATGCGGAGAAACATCATAGCCTAAAAATGATTTCATCGACCATCGACAGGAACACAGGAACAATTAAGGAAGGTAGTTTTGTAGAGGGTCAAAAAATCATCACATTCAACCATATCCTTAAATACAACACTTTTCCACTGGCGGAAATCCTCCAGAAAGTGCTTATGATTGGTCAGGAAGAAATGAACAATCCGATTGAAATCGAATTTGCCGTAAACCTGAATGTGCCCAAAAATGCCTCAAAAGTATTTTCCCTTCTGCAGATCCGTCCCATTGTGAATACAACTAAAGGAATTTCTGCCGATGTAAAATCTGTTCAAACAGAAGACACTATTATTTCATCAAAATCTGCATTGGGCAATGGGGTTATCTCAAACCTTTATGACCTTGTATATATTAAGACCGATGAATTTGATGCCGGCAGAAACCCCGAAATAGTGCCAAAAATTGCAGCCATAAACGAACAATTTGCAAAAAACAATAAAAACTACGTGCTTATTGGTCCAGGACGCTGGGGAAGCAGTGATCCATGGCTGGGAATCCCTGTAAAATGGCCTCATATTTCAGCAGCACGCGTAATTATTGAAAGCGGACTGAAAAATTACCGCATCGACCCAAGTCAGGGAACCCATTTCTTCCAAAACCTCACATCTTTTAGTGTAGGTTATTTCACAATTAACCCCTTTATAAATGACGGATCTTACGATCAGGGATTCTTAAGCAGGCAAAAGGCCATTTATGAAGACGAATTTATTCGCCATATTCGTTTCAAAAAGCCAATTATTGTGAAAATAGATGGAGCAAAAAGCCTTGGCGTGGTTATGAAACCCGGATTAAAATAAAACCAAGGCAGCACTTTATAAAATAGCCCTCAAAATAATTCTTTTGTTAATTAATTAACACCGTTATTTGATTAACAGTTTATAATATTTTTTACCTTTGGCGCTTGCTAATATTTATTAATTGAATTGAGTTATGGAAAAAAACACAATGATTTCTTTTATTCAACGCATCGAGTTGTTTAATGGGCTAAATGAGCAGGAAACAGAAGACTTGGTCAGCAATTGTACCTTAACTCCTTACAAAGAAGGAGTTTATCTTTTCAAAGAGCATAGCCCGCGAGAATTTATATATCTTATTTTTGAAGGTGAAGTAGAACTGATTAAAAGCACCCCCTATGGCAAAGAAGAACGTCTTGCTTTCTTTGGGAAATACGACTTTCTGGGTGAAGGTTCACTGATGGGTGATTCTCCCCATTCAACATCAGCACGTGTTGTTATGGATAGCCATGTGATATCAATACATCGAGATTATTTTAAAGAGCACGGACCTGAGGCTGTCAAAATTTTCTCCAATGTAGCCAAGGTTATTTCGCGCCGAATGCGTCACGCCAATAATAAACTCGTACACTCTGCTGCTCAATATTTATCGGGCAGAACACGACCTGAACACGATTTACTTGGCGATCGCGAAGTGCCTGCAGAAATGTATTATGGCATTCAGACATTACGCGCCCTCGAAAATTTCAATATGAGCGGTGTTAGCTTGAATTTCTATCCGGATCTCATCAATTCATTGGCCATGGTAAAAATGGCTGCTGCAAAAGCAAATTATGACCTGGGTTTATTAAGCAAGCCCGTTTGCGAAGCAATTTCGCAGGCCTGTCAGGAAATAATGACCGGAAAATATCATTTTCATTTTGTTGTGGATATGATTCAGGGTGGAGCAGGAACTTCAACCAATATGAATGCCAATGAAGTGATTGCAAATCGTGCCCTTGAAATCTTAGGCCATGAACGGGGCCAATATAAGTATTGCCATCCAAATAATCACGTAAACCTTTCTCAATCAACCAATGATGCATACCCTTCTGCTGTTCATATTGCCTTAATATTGATGAACAGAAAACTCGTTAAAGGCGTTGAGCATTTGATTGAAGCCTTTCAGAAAAAAGCAGATGCATTTGCGCATGTCATTAAAATGGGGCGAACTCAATTACAGGACGCTGTACCAATGACACTGGGACAAAGCTTTGCTGCCTATGCTACAACAATTTCCGAGGAAGTGCAGCGCCTGAACCAAAACGCAAGCCTTTTTCTTGAAATAAATATGGGCGCAACGGCCATTGGAACCGGCATCAATTCAGAACCAGGATATTCTGAAAAAGTAACCAAACATCTAAGTGCTATTTCCGGTATGGAGCTGTCTCTTGCTGAAAACTTGGTTGAAGCAACATCAGATACAGGAGCATTTATCATGTATTCCAGCGCTTTAAAACGCCTGGCCGTTAAATTATCGAAGATATCCAACGACTTGCGTTTGCTCTCTTCCGGCCCAAGAGCAGGTTTTAACGAAATAAACCTGCCTCCAATGCAGCCCGGCTCAAGCATTATGCCCGGGAAAGTAAACCCTGTTATCCCAGAAGTTGTCAATCAAATTGCTTTTAAAGTCATTGGAAATGATTTGACCGTAACCATGGCTGCAGAAGCAGGACAACTGGAGCTCAATGTAATGGAACCTGTAATCGTGCAAAGCCTCTTTGAGTCGATTGAGATGCTAAAAAATGGTATGGAAACTTTGATTCACAGATGCATTAACGGCATTACAGCCAATGAAGCACATTGCCGCGAGCAGGTCGAAAGCAGCATAGGCCTTGTTACTGCACTCAACCCTGTTTTGGGTTATGAAGCAAGCTCCCTATTAGCCAAAACAGCCTTACAAACAGGCAAAAAAGTTTATGATCTTGTTCTCGAACAGAAGCTTCTCTCGAAAGAACAATTAGACAAATTACTGCTGCCTGAAAATATGATCCGTCCGCACAGTATGAAAAAATTCAATTAAACGAGCTTCCCTCAATAAAACGAAAAACCCGCAGTCCGTAATCAGGATGCGGGTTTTTTGTATCTTAGCAGCCGGTTTTGTAACTAAAATCTAGGGCTCAATACAGTAAATTTTTTGAAAACCAATCTAATACACATAAAATGAAAAAAATTCCATTTTTGCTTTTTGCATTGCTTTTTATTCTAAGCTCATGCAGTCATAAATCCGCAACAGATTCATATGAGGAAGGCATCCTGCTCGGCGAAGAAGGTCAATACGAAGAGTCTCTAAAGGCATTTAATGACGCAATCTCTAAAGATGCAGCATTCCGCGATGCATACAACAACCGTGGATTTTATGCAAAATTAAATTTGGAAGATTATGCCGGCGCCATCGAAGATTTTACAACAGCCATTAATGTTGACTCGACTGATAATGACGCTTTTGCGTATTCAAACAGAGGTTTTGCTAAGTATAAATTAAAAGATTTTCGGGGAGCCCTCAAAGATTTTAAAGAGTCTGAAAAATTAGACCCCAATAATCCCTACCTCTATCGGAATATGGCAATAATGATGTTTGACATAAACAATCCCGATGCTGCTTGTTTCTATGCAAACAAAGCAATGGTGCTTGGCTATGAAGTAATTTATAAGCGAGACGATTTAAAAAAATTAATGGACGAGCATTGCCCAAAATCGGCAGAATAATTCAAAATCACGCTTTTTTTAGGCCGATGAAGTAATAAATCTTGATCATGAGTGCGTAAAATGCATGAAGAGAGGAACGCTATTTTTCAGGAATAACCTTAGCTGTTTCGAGCACTTAAAACAAGCATTTCTTTCTCTTAAAGCGATTGATAATCGCAGGAAAAGAATTTTGAATTATTCGAGCAAACATACATTATAATATAGTTCCGAAAATTTTAGGGGGAGCAAAGAACAATAGTTCGTTATTCAGGTTATAGAAGGAGAGAAGGACGAGAAGATGGAAGATCGAATAGAAAAAATCACTTTCCCAAATGGTTTGAAGTTGGTGTATCAGCCATGGGTGACAGGCGTATCCCATTTTGGTGTTTTTATTAAAGTTGGCAGCCGCGATGAAGAACCCCATGAATCGGGAATGGCGCACTTTATTGAGCATACACTTTTTAAAGGAACGCAAAAAAGAAAGGCCTATCATGTAATTAACCGCCTCGAAGGAATCGGAGGGGAACTCAATGCCTATACAACCAAAGAGGAAACATGCCTCTACGCTTCTTTTACAACAGATGGTAATATTGCGCGGACTGTAGAATTATTTGCAGATATATTGTTCCGTGCAACTTTTCCGGAGAAAGAAATACTTAAGGAAAAAGACATCGTTATTGACGAAATTAACTCCTATCTCGATTCCCCTTCCGAATACATTTTCGATGAATTCGAGCAGTTGTTCTATGGAGAGCACCCACTGGCAGGCCAAATTTTAGGAAGTGAAAAAAGCCTGGAGGGCTTTAATCGGGATATGCTTGTTCGTTTTGTAAAAAAACACTATCGCCCAGATAATATGGTAATTAGTTATTGCGGAGATACATCTTTTTCAAATCTATTGAAATCTATTGAAAAATTCTTTCCGACTTCTGCGCCCTCTGATGCACCATCAACACCGGTTTTAAGAGACTTAAACCCACATTTTAGCGGCAAGACATTTCGTATGTCGAAAAATCGCAGCAGCTATCAGACTCATTGCATCTTAGGGATGTCAGCCCCTGCATTAGATGATTCAAAGCGCCCTGTCATGACGCTGCTAAACAATATTTTAGGAGGCCCCGGCCTCAATTCCAAACTGAATATGTCCCTGAGGGAAAAGCATGCTTATACGTATATGGTTGAATCATCCTATACACCCTATGAAGATCAGGGTTTACATACAATTTATTTTGGAACAGACAGTCGTTTCCTAAAGAAAAGCCTTAAATTAGTTGACAGGGAATTAGAAAAACTCGCATCAGAAAATGCCGGCACAGTTCAGCTTCACATGTCTCAAAAACAAATACTTGGACAGCATGCAGTAAGTCACGATTCAGGTGCCAACAAAATGATGACTGCAGGAAAATCATTGTTGATGGGGCAAAAACTGAAACTTTATGATGAAATTGCTGAAGAAATTCATGCGGTTACAGCTGCAGACTTACGCTCCCTGGCAGAGGAAATATACAAAAAAGATTCTTTTAGCAGTTTGATATACACCAGCGATACATAAATAATGAAGCAGTTAACTGGTTTTCTTTTGATCTTTCTAAGCATCCTCTTTATCAGTGCATGCAATAACCATTGGATGGAAGAAAATCAACGTTTAGGAAAAGAAAAGCTGCAATTGGAATATACCCTGGACAGCCTAGAAAATCACCCGATCATTGTTTTTAACAAACAAATGGAGAAAGTAAATCTTTTAATGAAATATCCATCGGTTGAAGATGCAGAATATGCCTTACTCCTACTCGATTCGATTCAAGATTTTAAGAGCTACAACACTTCAACAAACAAAAGATGGACGAAAGACGGGGTATATATAAGAAGCTATCTATCTAGATCTTACGACTCGCTATATCAGCAAATGAAAATCTTTTATGAAAACGGATGCTATGAGGAAGCCAGCAAAATGATTCACCGTATCCCGCAAGAAAAAACCGACACTTACACCGATTTTGAATTTTACAAAAATAGCCTTAAAAAACAAGCCGGAGCCATTCCTGGACCCTACCTCCTTGAATTGAAAAATGTATATAAAGATTTTACAAATTCCGTCATTGAATTAGCCTGCACAAATCAATCCTCAGAAAAAATTGACCACCTTTGGGTTGAAGTCAGTATACGCTATGCAGATGGCCGTTTCCTCTCCGGATGGAAATCCTATTTATTTAACAACCTCAGGCCTTACCAAACTAAAACACGCATTCACTCGTGGGAAAGCACCGACCCGAAAGACATTGGAAAAATCGAAATCAGGATGATGCTTTTAGAAAAAAACGGGAAAAGCAGCGAATGGGAGTCTTCAGATTTTATTTTTGCCAATCCCAATTACCCACATATTAGACTCACTTTCAGCGAATAATAAAATATGATCAATCCAAAGTACCGCAAGCAAATTATTGAAGAGTATGTGGAAGCGCATACTACATCAGAACCTGAATATCTTCAAAAACTCAGGGAAGAAAGTTGCCAAAAAACATTATTGCCCCGAATGTTGTCCGGAAAAACACAAGCGGCTTTTCTTTCCTTAATCAGCAGGCTCCTTCAACCCAAACGCATACTCGAACTTGGAACATTTACCGGTTATTCTGCGCTGCATTTAGCCCAAGGCCTTACTCAAGACGGAAAACTCATAACCATTGACAATAACGATGAACTTTGTGCAATCTCATCGAAATATTTTGCACTCAGTCCGTTTGCAAAACAAATCCACCAAATCATTGGAAAAGCCGAGGAACTTATTCCAAGCCTACAGGAAAAATGGGATCTTGTTTTTATTGATGCCGACAAGCATAATTATCCTGCATATTACAACCTAATTCTCCCGCAAATGAACAAAGGGGCACTCCTGATTGCCGATAATGTTCTCTGGGACGAAAAAGTAATTGATCCGGATGAAAAAGATAAAGACACCCTTGCATTACGCTATTTTAACAATCTGGTTATGAATGATCCTAGAGTCGAAAACCAACTCCTCCCAATCCGTGATGGACTTATGATTCTTAAGAAGATTTAATTTTTATAAAAATATTTTGCAGCTATCTTTGGGGGAAATATCGATTTCTCCTCCCTAGGTCAAAAATTCAGCATCGAAAAAACAGAATTTGAGAGCAGAAACAATCAAAAGAGGCAAACGATATAATGTGCTGAGCATGAAGCAAACGGAGCCGAGAAAGGTCACTGCGATGCGATGCATTGAGCCTGTCGAAATGCAATGCATTGAGCCTGTCGAAATGTGCTGAGCTTGTCGAAATAAGCGGAGCCAAGAAAGGTCACTGCGTTGTGCTGAGCTTGTCGAAGTAAGCGGAGCCGAGAAAGGTCACTGCGTTGTGCTGAGCTTGTCGAAGTAAGCGGAGCCGAGAAAGGTCACTGAGCGGAGCCGAAGTGCCCTTTTACTCAAATACCCTATAAACCTGAGCACTCCAATTGTTTGATCCGAAAACTAAATTCTTTGAACATTTATGATTAACCCTTGTTTTTAGAATGAATCTAAATTATAAAAAACAAAGTCATGGATCATACAGTAAAAAACATAGAATTTCCTGCATTAAATTATTCTTTCGATGCACTTGAGCCACATATTGACGCTCAAACCATGGAATTGCATTACACAAAACACCATAAAGCATATTTCACTAAATTAAAAGCTGCAGCCGAAGGAACAGCCATTGAAGAAACTGATTTCGAAGATGTTTTAAAAAACATCAGTAAATATCCTGCGGCCGTTAGAAATAATGGTGGTGGTCATTGGAACCACAGCATGTTTTGGACAATTATGTCGAAAAATGGTGGTGGCAACCCAAAAGGCATACTGGCAGAAGCCATTGAACGCGACCTGGAAAGTTTCGATGCGCTTAAAGAGGCATTCGAAAGTGCAGCAGCGAGCCGTTTTGGAAGCGGCTGGGCATGGCTTCTCGTCAATTCGGAAGGCAAGCTTCAAATCAGTTCCACACCAAATCAGGATAATCCCTTAATGGATGTTGCTGCAATAAAAGGCCAACCCATTATGGGCCTGGATGTTTGGGAACATGCCTACTACCTGAATTATCAAAACAGACGACCGGATTATATTTCTGCTTTCTGGAATATCATCGATTGGAATGAAGTAGAACATAATTACGAAAAAGCTATTTCAACATTATAATTCACAGCGAAATCACCAAGAAAGCCGGACCGATCCGGCTTTCTTGCTTTCATTTAGATTGAAAATAGCGTCTTTTAATATCAACCAGCACAAGCTCTTGTCCAACAAATCTTTTGACCCATATCGGCAATTGAAACAAAAAATGCCTACTTTCGTTGAATGCTGAATATTATTCACAAACAACTTCCATCATAAAACAAAGCCGCTTGAAAATAATTGATGAGAAAAATTCAAACCACAAAAAAAATTACTCAAAATATTTTTAAAAATAATCCAAATTATAAGCAACCCTTTAATCATTATATAGTCTCGTAGTATGAGAACACAGGATAATCTTGTGTTTTGACCAATTTTTTTTAACTTTGGTCGATTTTTTATAAGAAAACCCTTTATTCAATTCATTAATTATTAACCAAAATTCAAATTCTATGCGTAGAATTACCAGGTTTCTTTCCTTGCTGTTAGTAATGATACTAACAACAACGGCTACTTTCGCAGATTTCGTGGGAGTAGAAGGGGGTACCAGTGGAACATCGTATGTGCCGGTTTACGGCTTTTACGATTACAGCTGGTCCCGAACAGTTTATCTCCAGTCAGATCTGGGAGATGCAAAAACTATTGAAAGTATTGCATACCAGCTCTACACAAGTCCTTCAGGTTATGTAATGCCGAACCAGTCAATCTGGATGAAGCATACAACTGATGCCACAATCACTTCAGGTGCGTATCAGGATCCAGCCGCAAACGGATTTACTAAAGTTTATGACGGAGCCATTGATTTTACCGGTACAGCCGGCGATTGGTTCGAAGTTGTTTTTAACACATCCGACTTCGACTATAATGGCACCGATAATCTATTAGTCATTTGGGAAAACCGCGATGGCAATTATGCCAGTGGTTATCCAAGGTGGTATTATGCTTCAACTTCATCTAGATCGACTTACAGGTATGCTGATAATTCTTTCCCAACAACAGCTGGGTCTATCAGTTCTTACTTACCAAACACACGCTTTTTCTACACTCCGGTTCCTCCTGCAACATCAGGAATGATGCACGGTATTGTAGAAAATACTGCTACCGGCGATCCTATTCCAGGCGCTGCTATTACAGCTACTGAAACAACAACTATGATGGAGTACACATGGATGTCTGGCGAAAACGGTGTATATTATATGCCCGTAGCAGCCGGTACCTATGATCTTGACTTCGTTAAAACAGGTTTCGCTGCAGCTGCTCAGGCAGGTATTGTTGTTGTTAACGGCGACACTACTGAAGTTCCTGATGTAACAATGACAGAAACTGCTTATCAGCCAATGTTTGCTGTTGCTACAGTAAACGCTACTGACAATGCTTGTCTTGTTGAATGGGGCCTTCCTTCAGGTGAATACGAAATCGTTTATGACGATGGCGTAGCTGAAAACTATATTGCATGGTTCTTTGGCGGCAATATGAATGCCGTTAAATTTACACCTGCCGGTTATCCTGCAGATGTTACCGGTGGTAAAGTTTATGTAGGTGACGGAACATATCCTGCAGGTGGCACATTCCTTGGCGTTGACTTTGGAATTGCTGTTTATGATGACAATGGTGTAAACGGAATGCCCGGTACACTGCTCGATTCTATTGTTGTTACTCCTAACGACTTTGGTTGGGTAGAATTTTCAGGCTTAACTGCTACTATTGAAGATGGCGACTTTTATATCGCTATGGTTCAAGGTGGTAACTATCCTGATTGTGCACCAATTGGTGTTGACGAAACTCCTCCACAGAAATTCCGTAGCTATAGCCGCAACTTAGGTGCCGGTGCAGCTTGGTCTGTTTCTGCTTATCAGGATTTCATGATTCACGCTATGGTTGACGGACCACAAGGTGGTGCCGGAGATTTTGCACGTGGTGGATTAGTGATTCCTTCTACAGACACTCGTGATGTAAACAGCCTAAACCCATCTGCTGCAACTCGTGGTATGGAAGGTACTGCTGCTTATCAGCCTGTTCAAGGCCAAACACGCGGTGTTGATCATTATGCTGTTTATCGTGTTTCTAATTTCGATCCTGAAGATCCAATGGATCCGGGTGTTGAAACACTCCTTAATAATAATGTAAGCGGCCTTACATATAATGATAACGGCTTTGGCGCTCTTGCCAGCGGTTACTATCGTTATAATGTATATGCTGTTTATGAAAGCGGTGAAGTTTCTGATGCAGCTGTTACCAATGTTGTTGGTCACGCTTTGCGTTATGACATTACTGTTGAAATCGCAACTACTGATGGATCAAGCCCAGAAGGAGCATATGTTATGCTTAGCGGTCTTGAGTATCCTTACGAAATGTATGAAGCTTTTGCTCCTGCATCAGGTGTTGTTGTATTCGAAGATGTATGGGACGGAACATACGACTTCTCTGTAGTTCTTAACGGATTCGATCCTTACGAAATGATGGGTATGACCATTGACGAAGTAATGACAATCCCTGTTATGCTCAGTGAAACAAAAGTTCCTGCCAGAGGCCTTTATGTAGATCCTGTTACTCAGGTTGCTACTTGGTTCCCTCCGGGAGAATTCCCAGCAGAAGAATGGACTTTTGACGCCGGTATTCCTGCAGACTTTACCATTGTAAACGGTGGTACATGTACTGCAACATGGGAAGCTTCTACCTATAATGGTGGACTGAACGGTACACAAATGGCTTTCGTTAATAGCGATGGCGCAGGTTCTACTTGTGGCACTATGGATGAACAACTGATCACTTCTGTTGTAAACACAGGTGGTGTAAGCGAACTCTATCTTGACTTTGACCAGCACTTCCAACAGTATGTATCAAGTATTGGTGATGTTGATATTTGGGATGGTACTGCATGGCAGACTGTTTATTCAATTTCCTCATCAATTGGTGGATTTGGTGCTCCAAACCATCAACATATCGATATTACTGCTTATGCAAACATTGGCATGAAAGTACGTTTCCATTATTATCAAGCAGACTGGGATTACTGGTGGGCTATTGATAATGTGAAAGTATGGGACGGCGTTGGCGGCAAAGGTGCTCGCGAACTCTCTTCTTATAATGTATATCTTGATGCTGCTTTAGTTGGTAGTACTCCTGCTGATGTATTAACTTGGACATATCAAAACCTGAACTTCGGTCAAACTTATGTTGCCGGTGTTGGTGCTGTATATAGCTCAGGCGTATCAGAAATTATTACTTATGAATTCACAGCTGCATTCTTACCTCCTCCAAGAAACCTTGAAGGTGAAGTAATGGATCATGACGCAATCTTAACATGGGATTTCCCACTCGAAGGTGGTCCTTATTTCCGCGTTCTTGGTACACAAAGCCGTGAAAACACAAATCCAAATGTTGAAGCTTCTTCAACTCATCGTGATGTAGAAGTTCTTACACAAACACGTGCCCTTTTCGATCTTCAGTTTGACTATGCCGCTACAGGTGGTGCAGCAGCTGGTGAAGCAGGTGCTGAATGTGACGGAACATATATCTATACTACAAAATGGAATGGTTCAGAATATTATCGTTATGCTCTTGACGGAACATTCATGAATACTTTTACCGTTGCCGGTACTAGTGGTATCCGTGACCTAGCATATGACGGTACATATTTCTATGGCGCTGCTGCTTCAACAAGTTTATATCAAATGGACTTTACTCCAGGTTCTGAAACATTAATCACCACAATCTCTGCAGCTACTGCCACTCGTGCATGTGCTTATGATGATGGTGCAGATGGTTTCTGGGGAAATAACTGGTCAACAGCCATTACACTTTATAGCCGTACAGGAGCCAACCTAAACTCATTTGCAGTTGGTGCTTTTGGTTCTTATTATGGTTTTGCTTATGATAACTTCTCATCAGGCGGCCCATTCCTTTGGGGATTTAGCCAAGATGGCTCAGGTGGTGTACTCGTACAATACGATATCGCTACAGGAACAGAAACTGGTGTATCTCATGATGTTATTGCTGACGTAGGTATTGCTGGCGACCTTGCCGGTGGTCTCTTTACACAAGGCGGCATCGTTGGATCTTCCGTAACTATTGGCGGTTGTGTTCAAAACTCTTCTATCTTTGGTTATGAACTTACTGCTACCGGTGGCGGTGGTGGTGGTGGCGGACAGGCTCCAAACCTGATCGCTTACAATATCTACCGTGATGGTTTCTATATTGGTCAAACCGACGAAAACACTCGCACATATACTGATGTTTATGCTCCAGCCGGAACACATTATTATTCAGTAACTGCAGTTTATGGAGCTCCTACTGCCGGTGAATCACTGGAAGAAGGCCCAATTGAACTTTATATCTATGGTGAAGGTACACTTACAGGTAATGTTAGTGTAATGGGAACACCTCTTGTACCTTTAGAAGGTGCTACAGTAACTGCTTTCCGTGAAGTTGGTGATGAACTGATTTACGAAGCTATGGCTACAACTGATATGAACGGTGCTTATTCAATGACTGTTCTTGAAGCTTGTTATACTGTTGTTTGTGAAGCCGATGGTTTCCAACCACAAGAAGTAAACGGACAGTGTATCAATAATGGTGGCAGCACTATTGTTGATTTCATTATGCTTGAGTTCCCAGACCCTGCACTTGGTGTTTATGCTGAGCGCAACTATGAGCATACTCAAGTTGATGTAACATGGTACGAGCCTACAAACTATTATGAAATCATTTATGATAATGATACTCCTACAAACGTAACTGCTTGGGACGTAGCTGGAAACATGAATGCTGTTAAATTTACCCCTGCCGGATATCCTTGCGATGTTCTTGGTGGTAAAGTGAACATTTATGATGGTAGCTGGCCAAGTGGAAACTCTTTGCAAGCATTCAAAATGAAGGTTGTTCTTGCTGATGGTGTAGACGGAATGCCCGGAACTGCTATCGACAGTGTAGAAGTAATGCCTTCAGCCCATGGTTGGGTAGAATTCAGTTTCAGCGGTGGCAACATGGTTGAAGAAGGTGATTTCTATCTCGTTATGGTTCAAGGAACAGACTATCCAAACTGTGCCCCTATTGCTGTTGATGGTACTTCAGGTGCCAACCGCAGCTACAGCCGCTACATCTCTGGTGGTCGTGATTGGGAAATGAGCTCATACCAGGATTATATGATCCGCGCTCAAGTATACAGCCCAACAAGTGGCCGCATGGCCCTCAACTTCAATGAAAACATTGAAGGCGAAGTTGGAACAACTGCCAATACTTTAAGCAAGTATGCTGTAACTACTCCTCAAGTAACTACACAAAAAATGGGACGTTATGTAGGCATCAATACTGCCGATAACCGTGAGCTGGAAAGCTATACTGTTTATCGTCTGGAGCAAGGCCAAGAAAACGATCCTAGCGTATGGACATTCCTTTCTGAAGGACAAACAGAAACCTTCTATGTTGATATGGATTGGCCAACACTCCCAGCTGGTTTCTACCGCTATGCAGTAGTTAGTGTATATTCTTTCAATCAGTCAGAACCTGCATTCTCTAATGTTGTAGGTCGTCTGCAAGATTCAGATGTAACGATTATTGTTAGCACAAATACAGGTGACAGCCCAGAAGGCGCCCTTGTTAGTTTGACTCCTCAAGCAACAGGTATTCCTATGGAAATGTATGCTCCTGAAGATGGTGTTACTTTATTCCACGAAACACCAAACGGTTGGTACAACCTTGATGTAAGCAAGCCAGGTTACGAATCTTACGTACTCGAAGGTCTGTATATCAATGCAGATATCGAAATCGAAGTGGTTCTTAACGAAGCATGTCTGCCTCCACAAATGTTCAACGTTACTATGGACGGTATCGCAACATGGTTACCACCAGTACTTGAGTATGAAGAAGTATTCTTCGAAGGTTTTGAAGGCGGAAGCATTCCTTCAGGCTGGACACAGATTACTGATCCAAACATGAACCCTGATATGTGGACTGTTCAAACAGGTGGCCCTGGTGGCAACCCAGCAGGCGCATTCGAAGGCGAATACAATGCAACATTTACTGGAAGTTCATCAATCACTAAACTTGTTACTCCTGCAATTGACCTTAGTGGTGCTATTGCTCCTGAATTAAGTTTCTGGTTTGCACAACCTGCAAGCAGTGGTCAAGACAAACTTTCAGTATTCTATAAAAACTCCTCTAGCGGTAGCTGGCAAGCCCTTATTGCAGAAGCCGGTGACGTTGATATTTGGACTAAGCGCAATATTGATCTTCCAAACCCAACAGGAACTTATTACTTCGCATTTGAAGGAACAGCTCCTACAACCGGTGGTGAAGGCATTGCACTTGACAATGTACGCGTAGTTAAAGGCGTTGAGCCAGGTGACGACAGAGCACTCGAAGGATATAATGTATACCTGAATGGCCTGTTCCAAGATTTCACTACTGAGCTTACCTATACTTATACAGGACTTACCGTAGCTCAAACATACATTGGTGGCGTTAGCGCTAAGTATACAAACTGCGAAAGCCCAATTGTACTCTATCCATTTACTTATTATACTTGTGATTTCTTTGCACCGATCCGTAACCTCGAAGCTACACTGATCAATTGTGACGTTCAGCTTACTTGGGAACCACCGGGAGACCTCGAGCCACAAGAATATGATATTGTTTATACTGACAATACTGCCGAAAATGCTACTGCATGGAACGTTGTTGATAGTGAAAACGCACTGCGCATGACCCCAGCCGGTTATCCTTGCGACATCCTCTCTATCTCCTTAAACATCTATGACGGTACTTGGCCAGCAGGTAATATCCTCAACCCAATGGAAGTTCTTGTTTATGCCGGTGACGGTACAGGCGGACTCCCAGGAACACTTCTTGGAAGTAAAGTTGTTACTCCAACCGGATACAACTGGGTTACAGTTGATATGAGCGACCTTGGAATTACCATTACTGATGGTGACTTCTACGCAGCTATGAAGCAAATCGGTGTTTATCCTGACTGTCCTCCAATCGGTATCGATGAAGGCGCTGGTGTAAACCGTAGCTATAGCCGTGCAGCTGGTGACCCATGGGGTGTTGCAGCTTATCAAGACTTTATGTTCAAAGCTCATGTATATGGTATGTACTTCGGTGACCGTGTACTTGAAGCCAGCAGCGTTGAAGTTCCTGCTACTGCTAATGTAAATGCCCTTACTGCTTCTGCTCCCGTTGTTCAAACAGGACTCCAGGAAGTTGGTTCCGGTAAATTTGTATATGCTGACGGCCGTGAAGCACGTGCATTACGTGGTTATAATGTGTACCGTGATGGTGACAAAATTAGTGATGCAATGTTAAGCCCGGGCTCTACAATTTATACTGATACTCCTCCTTACGGTGGTGTTTATGTATATGGTGTTACTGCTGAATACGACGAAGGCCATGCATGTGCCCTTGAAGTAGAAGTTGATGTTTGTGGTCATTTGCCAGCTCCTGAAGATCTTCAGGGCGAAGTAATGGATATGACAGCTCACCTGTGGTGGAATGCTCCTAATACAAGCCTTAGCACTTGGATGTATTATGACGATGGCGTTTATGCTTCTTCAGTTGGTGCCGGTGCAGCTCAGTTTGACGTAGCTGTTCGCTTCCCTGTAAGCGTTCTTGCTCCTTATGACGGACTGAACCTGACTACACTGCGTATTTATATGTCAACCAGTGGTATTAACTCTGATTATATGGGCCGCGTTTATACAAAAGACGGTTCTAATGATCCTGTTGTTGTTGCTGAATTTGATATTGATGAAGCGAGCATCGTTTGGGATGCATGGAATGACTACGAACTGGAAACAGCTCTTGTTATCGATGCCTCTAAAGAACTTTGGTTCGGTTATTATATTGATGAGCCCGACGGAGACTTTGCTGCTGCAGGATCTGCAGTTGCCGACGACGGACTTGGTAATATGATTTATTATAACGGCGCATGGGCTACACTGCTCGAACTTGCCCCAACACTTGACTACAACTGGATGATACGTGCTTATGTAACAGATCAATCCGGTGACAAGATGGCTATGGCACCAATCAGCAGCGATGTTCAGTATACTGAAGTTGGAGCAATTGCTTCTACAGACGTAGAACCACAAGCTACTGTTCTGCCTACAGGCAGCCGCGCTGTACTTCTTGGATACAATGTTTACCGTGATGGTGACGATGACCCAGTAAACATGGACGTAATTGCTGACACTACTTATGATGATATGGACCTGCTCCCAGGTGTATACACTTATATCGTAACAGCTGTTTATGACGAAGGTGAATCTTATCCTGAAGGACCTATTGAAATTCGTTTGGGTGAACTTCCAGTTCCTCCAGTAAACTTAGCTGCTGACGTACAATGTAATGACATCTTACTGACTTGGGGAGATCCAGACGTAACACTTTGGGACGACTTCGAAATGTATGCTGACTTTACACTTGATATGAACCCATGGACACTCCTTGATGTGGATGGCGCAAATACTTATGGTATTACTGACGTTACATTCCCGAACAGTGGTGCACCTATGGCATTCATCGTATTCAATTCACTGGCAACTACTCCTCCATTGAGCGAGAATTATGCACACAGTGGTGATAAGATGGCTGCTAGTTTTGCTGCAACTGCTCCTCCGAACAATGACTATATGATTACTCCTATGGTTATGATTGAGGATGGTGATGTTCTTAGTTTCTATGCTAAGTCTTATACTGACCAGTATGGCCTTGAGCGTTTCAATGTTCTGGTAAGTACTACAGGAGTTGATCCTGCAGACTTTACTATGATCAGCGAAGGCGACTATGTTGAAGCTCCTGTTGATGCTTATGGCGAATTTACTTATGACCTTAGCGCTTATGCCGGTCAGGAAGTATATCTTGCTATCCATTGTGTTTCCAACGATGCGTTCATCTTCTTTGTTGATGATGTATATGTAGGTCCTGCACAAGGAAAAGTTGCTCAGGCATTCAATCCAAATGCTAATACTGTTGCAAACCGCACAGAAGTAGCTTGGAACGGTGAAGTATATGCTCCTAAGTCTAATGTACGTCTTGATCGCGCACTCCAAGGATACAATGTATTTATGGATGACGCACAAATCAACACTGCACTTATTATGGAAGAGTTCTATCTTGTAGAAGGTGTTGAAGCCGGTACATACGGATTCCAGGTGAATGCTGTATACGACGAAGGTACTTCTGAAAAAACAGATGTACTCGAAGTAACTGTTGAAGAGTATGTTGCTCCTGGCGAACTTATGGGTATGATCAACAACGATGGTTATCCTGAACTTACATGGACTGCTCCTGCAGGTCGTGCACTGGAAGGTTACAACGTTTATAGGGATGGTGAAGTAATTGCCGAAGGCGTTACTGACATGACTTATGTTGATACAAACCCTGTTACAAATACTACAAATTGTTATGTTGTAACAGCTCTTTATACAGACTGTGAAAGCGTACCTACAAACGAGGTTTGTCTGCTTGTTGGCATCAATGATCTAGACGCAACTGAAATCAGTGTATATCCGAACCCTGCTAAGGACAATGTTTATGTCCGTCATAACGGCCAGATCGAACAGATCACCGTTGTTAATGCAGTTGGTCAGGTAGTTGCTGAAATCATGTCTACTGAAACTGTTGTTACAATCAACACAAACAACTTCGAATCAGGTGTTTATATGCTGCGCATGCGTGCTGCTGACGGAACACTCACTACGAAGCGTGTTACCATTGCTGAATAATCATTCGCAATAATATATGATAAAGCGCCCCGAATACTCGGGGCGCTTTTTTTATTTGATCGATATCCATACGAATTCTTACTTTTGCACCAACCTATTATACGATTTATGAAAAAGGTTCAAACCCTTCAGGATTTACTCTTTCGCGCGTCCTCTTTCTCACGGGATCATGGTGTTGGTTTTATTGATAATCAAGGACAAACCAAGTTTATTTCCTATCAACAGCTCTATGAAACAGCAGGCAGGGGCGCTTATATATTACAACAACAAGGTTTACAGTCCGGAGAATACGCAATTATTGCTCTTGACTCCAATGAAGATTGCATTATTGCCTTTTGGTCGTGCCTCTTTGGTGGCATCATTCCGACTATTCTGCAGGCACCTGCAATATATAATACTACAAATCAGGCTGCACAGAAAATCTCGAATGTATGCAGGGTGTTGGGAAAACCGCATTTATTCATTCAGCAGGAAGATGAAGGACTGAAAGATACTTCGTTTGATGCGCAAATTCATTTTTGGGATTTATTCAAAAAACAATTGGCAGCATCTTTTAATACCATACATCAAAAGGCAACAGCAGATCAAACAGCCTATATCCAATTTAGCTCCGGCAGCACGGGGCAACCAAAAGGTGTAGTGCTTAGCCATCAAAACATCACGAGCAATATAGAGGCAATTTCGATTGGCTTAAAATTCCATCCGTATAAACCTACCGTGAACTGGATGCCCTTATACCATGATATGGGCCTGATTGGATATCATTTAACGACAACTCATGCCTGCACTCCGCAATATCATATTCAAACCATCGACTTTATCAGAAACCCTTACCTTTGGCTAGATGCCCTCTCAGAAAAAAAAGCAGGGATTACGGGTTGCCCAAATTTTGGGCTGGTGCTTACGAACCGTTATCTAAAAAAACGTCCACCAAATAAAAACTGGGATTTTACGGCTTTAGAAGGCCTGCTGAATGGAGCCGAGCCGATTTCAGCAAGAGTGATGTACGAATTTAATGAATTGCTTGCGCCTTATAACTTCAGTCCGAAAGCAATGATGCCCGTATATGGTATGGCAGAAGCCACATTGGCTGTTAGTTTTACAGAATATTACGGCGAACGAAAACAATATTTTTTCAATAGAAATCGCATTATCAGGGATAAATATGCCGAGATTGTAGATGCAGAACATATTGATGCACAAGAAATTGTTGCAGTAGGGAAAAACCTGAAAAATATCAGCTATCGCATCGTAGACTCATCAGATCATCCAGTGGAAGAACGGAACATCGGGCATATCCAAATTTATGGAAACAGTATAACACAAGGCTACTACTCTAAGGATGCCAATAAAAACATTTTTACTCAAGATGGATGGCTTCGTACAGGCGATATGGGCTTCCATTATGACAATCAACTATTCATAACAGGCCGTTATAAGGACATCATATTTTTTGGCGGCAGGAATTTATATGCCCATGATTTTGAATATGTGGCTTTAGAAATTGAAGGACTTCAATATGGAAAAGTGATCTTTTGCGGCCTTTTTGATGAAAAACTGGGGCAAGATAAGGTCTTGTGTTTTCTGGCAGGCATTAGCCCTTCGAAACGAGAAGATACCGAAACACAACTTAAAACCCTAATCACGGATCGCATGGGCGTGGGAATCCATGAAATTATTTGGATTAAGCCTGTACAAATACCAAAAACAAGCTCAGGGAAGCTGCAACGCTATAAACTGCTTGAAGCCTATTTAAAAGAAGAATTATCATAAAAACAGCAGCATAATTTTTTATTTTTGTCCAAACTAATATAATAACTATGAAGATAGAAGATTTTATCCTTACGATTGAAGAGGAGTTTGAAGATATAGAACCGGGCGCACTCAAACCGGAAACGATTTTTCGTGAAGTTTTTGAATGGAATTCTATCAATGCATTGATTTTTATCGCTATGGTGAAAACCGAATACGATGTAAGTATTAATGCAGAAGAAATTGGCTCAGCCAAAACGGTTCAGGACCTTTTTGATGTGATCAGCAAAAAGCCTATCGGAGAATAACTCATATTTCCCCCTTCAAAAACAAAAAGCTGCCCGAATATCAGGCAGCTTTTTGTTTATTCTTGCATAAATATCTCAATGAGTTGTTGGGCTGCACAATCTAACTGCCACATCTTCCTGCTTCGCTCACTGTGTCGGATCCGGAAAAAATCGTATTGATTATCGTCACCATATACTTCAAAATTGTTGATTTGGCCTTTCATTAGTCTCAAACATAATTAATGGCAACTGCAAGCCCATTGACTTGCAACAGTCTGCACCTGCAAAGCGAAGATTCTGTATTGGATTGGGATTTGTTTCAGGCTTACAGCCTGATTTTGGTATCTTAGCGACTTTGTAACAGGGCGTTGCCCTGCCTTATGTTGTTGCAGGCTTACAGCCTGTTTTTTAGTTTACCTATTCTGTGAAACAGACGCCTGCTTTGTGTTATTGCAGGATTACAGGCTATATTTCGGCTTAAATTTTCTATGAAACAATATCCTGCATACCAAGAGCTTTAGAATTATCTGCTTCAGGTTCTATCGCCCGCATAAGATCAAAACCATACGGGTTCGATGCTTTGTGCTATTTTAATGTTTTGCGCCAATTTCTTTAATTTACTGTTGGGCAGGAATAATTCAAAAATAAGCACTAATTTTGTTCAAACACCTTAAATAAAAACCCTGTTTATGGCGATTCTCCATACATCAAATACACGCATCGTTGGATTAGCGGCCTGTGTTCCCACAAACGAGATATCTAATGACGATTATGATTGGATTAGTGAGAAAGAGCGGCAACTGCTTATTAAAACCATTGGCGTAAACAAACGCAGGGTTGCCCCTCCGGGAATGACAACCTCCGACCTTGCTTTTACAGCCGCAGAAAAACTTCTGAGTGATCTAAAGTGGGACAAAAAAGAGATTGACATGCTTATATTCGTAAGTCAATCAGGAGATTATATTATTCCGGCAACGGCTCCTATTTTGCAGGACAGGCTAAAACTACCAAAAACCTGTCTCGCATTCGATATTGGCCTAGGCTGTTCCGGATATATTTATGGGCTCAGTGTAGCAAGCAGCATGATGTCTTCCGGGCATATCAAAAAAGCCTTATTATTGGTTGGCGATTTGTCCAATATAACATCTTCCTATAAAGATAAAAGCACATATCCGCTATTTGGCGATTCGGCAACAGCAACCGCTTTGGAATATGACCCAAAAGCGGCTATTATGCCTTTTAACCTTCAAACAGACGGCTCAGGCCATAAAGCCATTATGATTGAAGACGGAGGAGTGCGCAATACAATTAATAAAGACTCCCTGACGATGCGAAAAATCTCTGAGGGGATTGAGCGCGCTCCAATGAATATTAAATTGGATGGTGTTGAAGTCTTTAATTTCTCCCTCAGGGAGGTTGTGCCCAATATTAAAAAAACCCTTAAAGAATGCGATGAACACCTCGAAAATTTTGACTACCTATTGTTTCATCAGGCTAACCTACTGATTAACAATACCATTCGCAAAATGCTCAAAGTAGATAAAGAGAAAGTACCTTTTTCAATTCATCAATTTGGCAATACCAGTTCTGCATCCATTCCATTAACAATGGTGAGTCAACTTCGTGATGAACTGCAAAATAAGAAACTAAAGCTTTTATTATCGGCCTTTGGCATTGGATTATCTTGGGGCACTACATTTATCGAAACAGATCATATTGTATGTCCTAAATTATTAGAGCTTTAGCAATGAAAAACCCATTTGAACTTACAGGAAAAACAATATTGGTTACCGGATCTTCATCAGGACTGGGACGGCAAACAGCCATTTCTGCCAGCGAGCAAGGAGCAACATTAATCATCACCGGAAGGAATGAAGAGCGCCTAGATGAAACGATGAAATCGCTCAAGGGCAGTGGACACCAAGCTATTATTGCTAATCTCACTAAAAAGGAAGACAGGGAACTCTTAACGGATGCCCTTCCAAAACTCGACGGAATTGTATATTCGACAGGCATCTCAGATCTTATGCCTGCACAATTTATTCATGAAGAGGCTATTCAAAAAACCTTTAGCATTAGCTTTGATGCAACAGTTTTATTAAATGCACGCATCCTAAAAAAGAAAAAACTGCAACGCACCAATGCCTCAATAGTGTTTATCAGCTCTATTTCAACACGTTACCCCTTTGTCGGAGGCGCAATGTACATCAGCGCACGTTCTGCCATTGAAGGATATGCACGTGTACTGACTTTAGAACTTGCAAAAAGGCGCATTCGGGTTAATTGTGTGAGCCCTGCGTTTGTCAGAACCCCCATGCTCGATCAAACGGCTACAAATTACTCTCATGAAGCCGTAATAAAAATTGAAGAGCAACAAATTCTGGGCCTGGGCGATCCTGAAGATGTAGCTAACCCCATTGTGTTTTTCCTTTCCGATGCAGCGAAATGGGTTACAGGAACGAATCTGATTTTAGGAGGAGGTTGATATGAATACCGAAATACAATTTTCAGTAGTTGTGCCCGTGCATAACAGCAGCGAATCCCTAAAACCTCTTTTTGAAAGGATTAAAGCTGTTTTTAATGCACGTAATGATCGTTTTGAGGTCATCTTTGTTGATGATTATAGTCAGGACGAAAGCTGGAGTATTATTAGTGAATTAAAAAAACATTTCCCTAAAGAGGTCAAAGCGATTAAGCTCGGCAGAAATTTTGGGCAACATAATGCTACATTTTGTGGTTTCTCTTTTGCAGAAGGGCAATGGATTATTACAATGGATGATGATTTGCAAAACCCACCTGAAGAAATTCCTGCACTAATAGAAGTTCGCGAAAAAACAAATTGCAGCGTAGTTTATGGCATTGCCAACAAAAAAAACCATAGCAAAGTAAGAAATGCAGGCAGCAAAACCTTGCAAAAATCTTCAAAATTATTTTACGATAATCCCGGCAACGGATCCTCATTTAGGATTCTGAGCAGGGATTTAATCGATCAGATTCTTCAGCATGATCACAATTTTGTTTATATTGATGAACTGATTAATTGGTATACACGTTCAGTTTACTTCATTGAAGTGGAGCATCATAAACGAGAACATCAATCATCCGGATACAGCAAAGTCAGTCTATTTCGTTTAGTGGCCAATATTGTTCTCTTTTATACGAACTTCCCTCTTCGTATGATTGTTTATGGAGGGCTCACTTTTTCATTTTTCAGTTTTCTGGTTGGGCTTTTTTTTATTTATCGAAAAATAGTTCATGAAGTTCCCTTAGGATTTACTGCACAAATTGTGGCCATTTTCTTTAGTACCGGTCTCATTTTGTTGGGATTAGGCATTATTGGGGAATACCTGAGCCGCATCTATTTGCTTCAGCAAAAGAAGCCTCCTTATTCCATTCAAAAAATAATCGAATGATTATATCCCACTATGGCATAAAACTGCGTCGCATGGAGCATAAAGACATTGAAATGGTTCGCCAATGGAGAAATTCCAAATGGGTGAACCAATTCATGGAATATCATGAACATATCAGCCCGGAAATGCAGGAAACATGGTACCGAAAAGTTAACAGCCCTGAATATTTGTATATGATTGCAGAATATAAGGGGGAAGCTATAGGTCTGATGAACGATAAAAACATAGATTGGGAAAATAAAACAAGCGAATCAGGTTTTTTTCTAAAGGATCCCAAATACTATCATTCGCACATCCCCATTCTTGTCTCTTTATGCGGCATTGATGCGACTTTTTTCTTTTTGAGATGGAATAAATCCTTTGCACGCATGCTCAAAGGAAATAAAAATGTGATTGATTTCAATACTGCACTGGGCTATGAGTTGTGTGATAATCAGGAAAATATTGAAAATCAGCTGTATGTAATGACACGCGAACGTTTTTTAAAGAAAAGCCCTAAAATCAGAAAAGCAGCAAAAGTCATTTCAGGGAATAATGACCATATGGTGTTGATTGTAACAGAAGATGATTTGAAGATGGGAGTAGGGCAAAAATTCTTAGCAGGACTTAAAAGTTCAGGGCTGCCCTATTCCGTTCAGGAAACAAAAGATGGGACAGTATACACGACCAAGGAAGAAATTATATGGGACTAAATCGATATATTTTTCTTCCTGTTTCTCTCAATCATTAAATTGTGTAAATTGATTGCAAGGGGCAATGGAGCCTTCAAAGAACACTCTTCGTATTGGCAGAAAGCATCCTTACCGCATCATAAAGAAAACGATCTCCTGACAAAAAACCTTTTTAAAGGATGTTCCGGTTTTTAAAATAATTCTATTACATCTTCCCTTTATCGCGTTGACGCGCCTGCATTGCCAGGCGATAGAAATATTTTGATTTTTCCATATCCCCTTTTCCTCGGTAATGCGTGCTCAGCTTTATTGCCAACTGATATTGAGGATATCGTTTTACAGCCTCTTCCCATTGTGAGATTGCCTGAAGTGTATCTGTCATTTGCAGATAATAATTCCCGAGATTAATATAGGGTTGATCCCAATCTGGGCGCTCTTTGGCCATCTCACGATTCAATTTTATCGCCCCTTTTTTATCTCCTTGGCTAAATAAAAGGTTTGCAAGAAAAGATTGTGCTTCAAAATCTTGTGCATTTAATGCAATTGACTTTTTATATGCCTCTTCAGCCTTTTCTGACAAATTGAGCTTTTCGTATACAAAACCCAGATTAAACCAGCCCGCAGACTCTTCAGGCTTGACTTTTACCGCCTCTTCGAGATACGGCCTGGCTTTTTCATAATCACGCATATGCAAGCTTAAAAACGAGCCCAAATTATTCAAGACTTCATAATTCTCAGGGTAAATGCTCAGGGCATCCTCATAGTAACTAATTACTTTTTGCTGATTTTCAGGTATTAAGCTAATATCCCTACCATAACGATTATCGTAAATCACTTTATTGGAATATGCTTCGGCAGCAAGAGCTTGCAATTTCACACTGTTTTTCTCCAGATTTGCATCATGGCTAAAAAGAATGATATGATCTTTCCAATCCTTATTCCGATCAATAGTAAGAAGACTGTAGGGAATAAGGAAAATTAATGCCAGCAGGAGTAAAAGGGCATTTCCATTGATCTTCTGTTTTTGCATTTTTGCGTTTATTTTCACCATCAATAAAGCGGCCAACAATACAAAGGCTATGGAAGGCGAATAGGCAAAACGATCCGCAACAATGCCCGGAACAGGAACAAGGACATTACTTACGATAGAAACAGTAATAAAGAAAAACAGTATTGCAAAACTAATCAGGCTTTTTTGCTTCAGTCCTTTGAATGCAAGCACCAATAAAACACCAATTGAAGCAAGCCCGGCAAAAGGCCAAAGTCCCGACCAACCAACAGGGATAGCATTATAGCCATAATAACTAATTAAAGGATAAGGAAAAAACAGCTGTTTCAAGTAAAACGCAACCGAAGTGCAGGCCGTGCCAATACGAAGCATGAAAGATTTGTCTCCATAAAGGGGATTTTCAAAAAACTGTAGCGGCCTTACTTCCTGAGGGGTCAACACCCAATAGAGCATCATAATAATAACAAAAACACCAAAAATAAGCCCGAATGTTCGGAACAGTTTTTTTAGGGGCATATCGGTGAAAAAATAAAGAATTAACGGATATGCAGCGAGGTAGGTCATTGTTGTCCTTTTCCCAAGCATCCCAATCAAGAAAAAGAAGCTCATCCAGCCAATATATTTGAGCTTATTGGTATTCGCATATTTCAACAGATAAAAAACACTCAGTAAAGCACCAAGCATACTCAAAAGCTCATCACGGTTTTTAAGACTTGCAACAATTTCAGTATGAACAGGATGAGCTATAAACAACAATGTAGCTAAAATAGGGATAGCCGGATATTTCCCTCCCAAAAGCTGCTTTAATATTCGGAACAACAATAAACCGGTAAGAGCATAGAGCAATAGGTTTATAAAGTGATGCCAAAAAGGGCGCAAACCATATAGACTATATTCAATGGCAAAAGTAGCTTTCACAAGAGGACGGTAATCAAAAGAAAGACCTTCTTCAGTACTGTATGGAGTAGTAAATATTTCAGGAATAGCAGAAATTCCCCTTTGCACCTGCTCATTATTCAGTATCACATTATGATCATCTAGGGCAAATTTATTAAAGAGTGTATTGCCATACAATAGAAAAACCAGCAGCACAATCAACAACTGCGATAAACGATAGCTTGTTTTAGGGTTTAATAAAAGGCTTTCTTTCTTTCGAACTTGTTTTTTCTTTCCCATATTACTTTTGTCGTCTGAGTTTGAAATTTTTTCCAAGATACACTTTGCGTACATGTTCATCGGCGGCAAGTTCCTCAGCAGAACCGGCCTTTAGCACAGAACCTTCAAACAAGAGATAGGCTCGATCAGTAATTGTAAGAGTTTCATGCACATTATGATCGGTAATAAGAATGCCAATATTTTTGTTTTTCAGATTGGCAACAATGGTTTGAATATCCTCAACAGCGATCGGGTCTACACCGGCAAAAGGTTCATCGAGAAGGATAAAATTGGGGCTGGTTGCCAAAGCGCGTGCAATCTCGGTTCTGCGTCTTTCGCCTCCACTTAATTGGATGCCTTTTGATTTGCGGATATGGTGTAGGCCAAATTCATCGAGCAGGCTTTCGAGTTTATCACGTTGTTCGTTTTTTTTAAGGTCAGTAAATTCCAAAACAGCCCGGATATTATCCTCTACGCTCAAAGTGCGAAAAACTGAAGCCTCCTGAGCCAGATAGCCAATACCCAATTGAGCCCTTTTATACATAGGCAGATTGGTAATATCCTGCTGATCGAGGTAAACATTACCGGCAAAAGGTTTTATCAAACCCACGATCATATAAAAAGAAGTGGTTTTGCCAGCACCATTCGGGCCAAGAAGCCCTACAATTTCCCCTTGGTTCACTTCAATAGAGACTTCTTTCACTACTGTGCGGTGCCTGTATTTCTTGACGATGTCTTTGGTATATAATTTCATGGGAGCTTCATCTAATTAAGTGTCTTGCGAATAAATCTTCTTTTCAATAATATTTTTCGATTTCGAATTGCAAAGTTGCACATTCAAACGCTATATAATTCCTTCTTTTAGAATATCGTGCAGATGCACTACTCCGGAATAGAGTCCGTTTTTCAACACAAGGACTTGAGTAATATTTTTGTTTCTCATCAAACTTAAGGCATCAACAACAAGGATGTTTTCATCCAGTGCTTTTGGGTTGGGCGACATAATATCTTCGGCGCAAATTGCACCAATATTTTCATATTTACTCAACATACGGCGAATATCCCCATCAGTAATAATTCCTTTTAGCTGATTATTGTCCATTACCGCTGTTGCCCCAAGCCTACTAGAAGTCATCTCAACAATCACGTCTTTTATAGGTGTCTTTAAACCCACGCATGGTTTTTCGTTTTGGGTATAAATATTTGCAAGCCTCAAGTACATTTTCTTGCCTAAAACACCTCCCGGGTGATTGCGGGCAAAATCCTGAGAGCTAAAATTCCTGTATTCGAGTAGAGCTACGGCAAGAGCATCACCCATAATTAACTGAGCCGTAGTGCTTGAAGTTGGCGCCAGATTATTTGGGCAAGCCTCCCTTTTTACATAGGTATTAATAAGAAAATCAGAGTTTTGCGCCAAAAAAGAGTCCTTTCGCCCACAAAGTGCAATTAATTTATTGCCATAGGATTTAAGGATGGGCACCAGCACCTTAATTTCAGGTGTATCCCCACTATTTGAGATACACACAACAACATCCTCTTTAGTAATGGTTCCAATATCGCCATGAATCGCATCAGCAGCATGCATAAAAAGCGCCGGGCTTCCTGTTGAATTAAGTGTGGCAACAAGTTTTCGTCCGATATTTGCACTTTTGCCAATACCGGTAACAACCACACGGCCATGCGATTGAAAAATTAATTCTACAGAGCGGGCAAAATCTTCATCTACCCATTTAGGCAAGTTTGCTAGTTCTTCTATTTCGGAGGTGATAGTCCGTATGGCAGACCGACAAATATCCTGATAGCTTTTCAATACAGATTGATTTAATGTTTAAAACGCAAAGATACAAATCAGAGCTAAACCAATAACAATATCCACTCAGACAATCTGGATAAAGCATTGGTAATTATTTCTTGAGATATTATAAGCCTGTTTCAAGGGTCTTTCACTTGTTTGATCGTGAAATAAGACTACTTTTGTATGGCTTTTGCAAAAAACCCTTTATTTTTAAAAATATTAACCCTCTTTTTTGCGAATAATCAGGATTTATTGTATTATATTTGTATATGGTACGTTAAGATAGGCCTAGGTTTGCATGCATCATCATTGGTTTGCAGGTTTTAATAAGCACATCCATTACAAAAAGGATGAAGCATAGTGTTGTTGTTTAATGTGTAGGTATTATGGTCTCACAAGAAATTGATTTAAAAGTATATTTAAAGCAGTATTTTGGCTTTAATAAATTTAAAGGTACGCAGGAAAATATTATCCGTAGCCTGATTTCCGGTAAGGATGTTTTTGTTATCATGCCCACCGGCGGCGGTAAATCTATGTGCTATCAATTGCCCGCCCTTATTAATAAAGGTACTGCTATTGTAATTAGTCCACTTATTGCCTTAATGAAAAATCAAGTGGACAGTATCCGCAATTACGGAAATGATTCCGGTGTTGCCCATTTTTTAAATTCCTCACTTACCAAGAATGAGATAACAGAAGTAAAACACGACCTCAGCAGCGGACGTACCAAACTTTTGTATGTTGCTCCCGAATCGCTGACAAAAGAAGAAAATGTTGAGTTCTTACAAACAATAGATATAAGTTTCTACGCTATTGATGAAGCCCATTGTATTTCAGAGTGGGGACATGATTTTCGTCCGGAATACAGAAGGCTAAGGCCAATTATTGATGCCATCGGCAAGAAAGTGCCTATTATTGCCCTTACTGCCACAGCAACAGTAAAAGTGCAAAGCGATATTCAAAAAAATCTTGGAATTCCGGATGCTGATGTTTACAAATCTTCATTCGATCGACCCAACTTATATTACGAGGTTCGGCCAAAAACGAAAGATGTTATCAAAGACATTATTCGCTATATTAAATCAAAAGCAGGAAAATCAGGCATTGTTTATTGCCTGAGCCGCAAAAAAGTTGAGGAACTAGCAGAAACCCTTCAGGTAAATGGTATTAAGGCCCTTCCCTATCACGCAGGTTTAGATGCTGCAACACGAAGAAAAAACCAGGATATGTTCCTTATGGAAGATGCTGATGTCATTGTTGCTACGATTGCTTTTGGAATGGGCATCGACAAACCCGACGTTCGCTTTGTAATCCATCACGATATCCCAAAAAGCCTCGAAGGCTATTATCAGGAAACAGGCCGTGGTGGCAGGGATGATGGAGAAGGAAACTGCATCGTTTTCTATAGCTATGACGATATCCTCAAGCTTGAAAAATTCATGAAAGGGAAACCTGTCGCAGAACAGGAAATTGCCAAGCAATTACTCACAGAAACAGTAGCTTATGCAGAAAGTTCTGTATGCAGGCACAAGCAACTGCTTCATTATTTTGGAGAAGAATACAAACAGGAAAACTGTGGTGCTTGCGATAACTGTTTAAACCCAAAAGAGCGCTTTGAAGCAATTGAGGATGTTGAACTGCTTCTTAACATTATCATGGAAATCAAACAGTTATTTAAAGCCAATCACGTAAACAATATCCTCACCGGTAATCTTACAGCAAATATCAGGGCGGCAAGGCACGATAAACTCGCGGCATTTGGTCGTGGATCAGAAAAAGACGATAAATACTGGAATGCTGTTATTCGGCAAACCCTAATCCATGATTTGCTGAGAAAAGATATTGAAAATTACGGCCTCCTGAAAATAACCGAAAAAGGTCAGGCATTCCTTGACAAACCATGGTCATTGCTTTTTACACGCGACCATGATTATGAAAACAATGATGAAGGCATCATCACCGGCAGCAATTCATCACGACAAGGATCTGCTGACACTCAGTTGTTCAGCATGCTCAAAGATCTCAGAAAATCCATTAGTAGAAAAGAAAGCCTTCCTCCTTTTGTAATTTTTCAGGATACATCCTTGGAAGATATGTCGATTCAGTATCCTATCAGTATGGATGAACTGAAACAAATAACAGGTGTTGGAACCGGTAAAGCCCATAAATACGGCAAACCCTTTATTGAACTCATCAAAAACTATGTTGAAGAAAATGAGATCATCCGACCAACTGATATGGTTGTAAAATCTGTTGTCAATAAATCAGGACTGAAAGTCTATATCATTCAAAGTATTGACCGAAAGCTTTCTCTCGACGATATCGCAAACACCAAACATTTAAGCCTGGACGAAATCATCTCGGAACTTGAGAGCATTGTTGACTCGGGTACCCGTATCGACATTGACTACTACATCAATGAAAATGTTGACGAATACCATCAGGAAGAAATCTATGATTATTTTCATGAAGCCGAAAGTGATTCTGTAGATAATGCCCTCGAAGAACTTGGGGACGATGAATATTCAAGGGATGAAATCAGGCTTATGCGCATTAAATTTATCTCAGAGGTGGGCAACTAATAATTTGCACATTTTATGCTGAATATAAAACGAATCTTTTTTGGAGGGGCTGTTCTGATTGGTCTTATTAGCATTTTGAACCCTTCTTGTTCTGCGAAAAAGACCGAACAGGACAAAGCACCCGCTTATATAGTTTCCAGAGATACTTTGGTATTAATTTTGACTGATTTTCAGCTTATTGAAGCAGAATTGGTACAGGCTCGAAACGAAGGGAAAAATGTATTGAACCTTCGGGATCATTATTATTCCGCTGTTTTTGATAAATATAAAATCGACCGTACAACACTAGATAAAAACCTGGAGTATTATAAGGCAAAACTGGAAAGCCTTGAATCTGTTTATACAGATGTGGTTACACGATTAAGTAGAATGGAATCAGAAGCAAATTAATTATCGCTTTTCGCCTCACAGCAAAACAAACCTAATTTTTTCGGGTAAAAACAGCCTTTAACTGCAATTGATTGGCATTATAATATTCCCAAGTGATCGTATTGTCATCAGTAAAAGTACCAAAAGCATTCACTGTCCATGATTCATCACCTTCTATTTTCTGACTTGGAACACTAATACTTTGCTCTGTAACAATGGCATAAGCAGAAAGCTCTACTCCTAATTGCATATAATTTTTAATTAAAACCTGTGCCGAATTACTTGGATCGGCAACAATTGTAACGGTATAGGTATTGTTTGTGCTTTTCTGTGTTTCCTGACAAAGCCATTCATCAATATAAGCTTCACGGGCATCATTGATAGGATCAATTATGTCATCCTCTTCAGTGCATCCGGAAAAAGAGAACAAAAGAGCAATTAGAATAAACAGGGGGAAAGCTGGGCTTAATATACGCTTCATAAAATCACTATTGAATTAATTTTCGCGATGAAATTACAAAAATCAGACCGTATAGCAAGCATCAAGGCGTTTATTGCTTTATAAATTTCTGTGTGGCGTATTTTTGAGGACCTTTTAAATGCAGCAAATAAATGCCTTGTGAAAGCATAGCAACATCCAGGCTACTTTGATTTTCATTGATATTAAATCCGAGGACCTTACTCCCAGAGAGATCATAAATTTCAGCTTGCGAAAAAGCAGCGGCTTTGTCCATAACCAGCTTCAATTGATCTTGCACAGGATTTGGACTGATTTTAAAAAGGGCTTCAGTATCCTGAGCCACTCTTATTGATGTAGAAACAGCACCATTTTCAATAAGGATACTATCAATATTATGAAAATCAGGGATTTCATAAGGCATAAAAAGGTTGCCTACAATCTTTTTATCCGGTGTGATAATAAGCACAGTTGGTCGCGAAAGAATCTGAAAATCATTATTTGTGATATTCCCTGCGCCATCACTTCCACTTGCTGTAGGATACTGAATTCCATAGGTTGTATCGAACACATAAACGCCCGTATCATCATCGCCCCATGCAATTCCTACAACAAAAACATTGCCTTGATTTTCTCCGTATGCCTCATAAATTGCCTGATGATCCGGAGCATAAATATGACAAGGGCCACATGATGTACTAAAAAAATCAATCATCACAATTTTGTCTTGAGCCAAGATATCAAAGAGGTGAAGACTTTCCCCTTCAATAGTTTTAATTCTGAAATCGACAGCATACTCTAGCGTTGTCTGTGCTTGGCTATACCCAAGGCCCAATATGATGAGAAAGACGAATATTTGTATTTTTTTCATAATCGCTGGATTAATATTTTTTTGGATGGCATCATAATGAAAATATGCCAACGCATCTAAAAAACAAAAATACAGCCCGATATGTTTATCACCAAGCTGTATTTTGTTAATAATTAACCTATTATGTTAAAAAGGCGTTAATATCAGTCTATAAGGGTAGCGGTTTTGCCTGCAAGACGGCTCGCTCCGATTCGGAACAATTCAGGATTATTCCATTCTTCGCCAAGAACGTCCAGCAATAATCTATAGTAAGTAAAAGCATCATCAGGCTCACTAATTCCCCCAGCAGGTTTTAATCCAATTTTAATTCCGGTATGCTCGTAATACTCCTTTATTGTATCCATCATCACCAAGCAAGCCTCTAGAGTAGCAGCCGGATTAATTTTGCCGGTAGATGTTTTGATAAAATCAGCACCATTATTTATGGCAATTTCACTGGCTTTACGAATATTAGCCGCTGTTTTCAGTTCCCCTGTTTCAAGGATTACTTTCAGATGAGCATTTCCGCATACATTTTTAATTGCACGGATCTCGCCGCCCACTTCTTCATAACGTCCTTCGAGGAATTTTCCCCGACTGATGACCATATCAATTTCTGTGGCTCCTTCCTCAACAGCATAGCGCACCTCAGAGAGCTTCACAAAAAGAGGGCTTTGCCCGGACGGAAAGGCTCCTGCCACGGATGCAATACAATGATGCGTTTCCTGAAGCAGGCTGGCAGCCTGACGCACCATACTGGGATATACACAAACTGCTGCAACACCGGGGATTCCTCGCTTCTCATCTGTGAGTGATTGAGCCTGAGCACATAATGAAGCAATTTTCGCCTCATTATCATCACCATTCAGAGTCGTCAGGTCAATAAAACCCAATATTTTTATCCAATCTTTTCTGGAAGCCTCAGCGGCAGATTTGGCAAGGATTTTCCCTACCCTATCCTGAATCTCCTGATCACTGTATGTATATTCTGAAAACAAATGCATATCGAAAGGTTTTAGTTATCCGTATCAACAGAATGCATCATTAAATCAAGATTATCCTGAAGTGCAAAGAAGCATTCTTATTTTCTATGATTGCTTATTTAAAGAGTTTAAAAATATCATTCCCAACAGCAAAGGCCATAATACCAAGCAAAATCACCATCCCGGCAACCTGGGCATATTCCATAAATTTATCGCTTGGTTTCCTTCTTGCTACAATTTCGTACAAAAGGAACATCACATGACCCCCATCGAGCGCAGGAATTGGCAGTATATTCATAAACGCAAGAATAAGCGATAAGAGACCTGTTATAAACCAGAATTTATGCCAGTCCCAAATACCACCATAAATTTTTGCGATACCAATAGGCCCTTGCAGGCTGTCTGTGGCTTTTTCTTCACCGGAAAATATTTTGCCAAATCCTTTTACATTAACAACCAACATATTAATAGCATCCTTATAGCCATATTTCATCGCTGAGAGGAAGGAATACTCCTTAAATTCGTAAGGAACATTCGTGAAAACCCCAATATAACCACTTGAGTCTATTGCTACGGCACGCTGCAATGTATCTCCATTTCTGATAAACTGAATCTGCGCAACATCCGTATCACAGTCTGCGACCATTTCACGAAAAGTGCCATAGGAAGCAACCGGCTCATTATTCAATGAAATAATAAAATCCCCTTTTTGCAAACCTGCTTCAGAAGCAGGCATTCCTACAATCAGGCTATCGATAACAGCCGGATAATTAAAAAAATCGATAAAACGTGTCCGGCGGGCTACTTTTGCCGCTTTATAAAAAGTATCAGGAATAATAACATCCATCACATTTCCATTCCGCTCGACACTTACTGTAGAACCAAAGAGTACATTTACAGATTGTGCATCTTTAAAACGCTCGATATCAGATCCATTGATTTGAAGTATCCGGTCACCGGTTTGGAACCCTGCGAGCTGCCCAATTTCTGAAGCATAAACACCATGCTTGGAAACTTCATCGTTTGGAAGATAATTTTGCTCATATCGAAGGATTACAAAGGCGAAAATAATGATACCGAGAATCAGGTTCACAACAACGCCTCCAATCATAACAATAAGCCTCTGCCAGGCAGGTTTACTCCTAAATTCCCATGGTTGGGCAGGTTGTTTCATTGCTTCCTTATCCATTGATTCATCGATCATTCCGGCGATTTTCACATATCCGCCAAGGGGCAACCAACCGATACCATATTCTGTATCGCCTTTTTTAAATTTGAATAATTTAATATTCCAGGCATCAAAAAAGAGATAAAATTTTTCGACTTTTATACCAAAAGCACGGGCAGCAATAAAATGCCCAAATTCGTGCAGGATAACCAATATCGAAAGGCCCAAAATAAGCTGGGCGGCCATAATTAGTGCGGTCATACTCTATTTATTATTCTTGTGTTTAATTATTTCTTTGCTTAATTGCCTTGTGTTTTTATCTGTATCAAAAAGCTGTTGAACATCAGGCTTCGCTATAAATACAGACTGACGCAGGCATTGTTCAATAATTTTGGGAATATCTGTAAAAGGGATTTCTTTGCGCAAAAATGCATAGACAAGCTCTTCGTTTGCAGCATTGAGCACACAGGGGATATTTCCGCCCTGCCCCATCGCTTCATAGGCAAGACCAAGGCATTGAAATTTCTCAAAATCAGGTTTTTCAAAATTCAGCTGTGGGTATTCAGAAAAATTAAAGCGCTTTGTTTTTGCCGGCAGTCTTTGCGGATAAGAAAAAGCATATAAAATTGGGAGCTTCATATTGGGTAAACCCATTTGCGCCTTAATGCTCCCATCCTGAAACTGCACCAAACTATGCACAATAGATTGCGGATGGATCACGACATCAATTTGTTCAGGCTTTAAATCGAAGAGCCATCCGGCCTCAATTACTTCCAAGCCTTTATTCATTAAAGATGCTGAATCAATGGTAATTTTTTTTCCCATGCTCCAGGTAGGATGCTTCAAAGCTTGTTCCACGGTAATCCGGGAAAAATCTTTAGCATCTGTGGTGCGAAATGGCCCACCGGAGCCTGTCAGGATAATCTTTTCAATTGGATTATGGAATTCGCCGGCCAAACACTGAAAGATTGCTGAATGCTCAGAATCAACAGGGAGCAGGCGTACTTTATGTTTTATGGCTTCACGTATAACAATTTCACCACCAACAACGAGGGTTTCTTTATTTGCCAGGGCAATATCTTTTCCGGCTTTTATTGCCTCAAGTGTTGGCCGCAATCCGGAAAAACCCACTAATGCAACAAGTACCAAATCGATGGTATCAAAAGCCACAACCTGAGCGATGGCATCTGCTCCTGCAAAAACCTTGATATCGGGCTCATCACTTAATTCATCTACAAGTCGTTCAAAAAGCTGCTCCTGCCCGATCACAACGGCATTCGGCTTATATTTTCGAGCCTGCTTTGCCAGTAATGGAACATTGCACCATGCTGTGAGCACTTCCGCCTGAAATTCTTCAGGATGTTCATCAATAAGCTCAAGCGCCTGACATCCAATGGATCCCGTAGAACCTAATAGTGCAATTTTCTTTATTTCTGACATATCTACAGATTAAAAAGAGATGTAATTTTCGGGATTTAAAGGTCTCCCATTATGCCATAATTCAAAATGTAAATGTGGCCCGGTTGTTAGTTCTCCGCTGTTTCCAACGATTGAAATCGGTTCACCGGCTTTTACATAATCCCCTGTCTTTTTCAGCAGAGCAGCATTATGTTTATAAACGCTGATTAAATTACTCTTATGTTGCACACCAATGACCCAGCCTGTTGCCAAGGTCCAGTTACTAAAAATTACGGTTCCATCGAGCAGGCATTTTACGGCATCGTTTCTATGGGCTACGATATCAATCCCGAAATGCTGGGAAGCCTGATCAAAATGATTGGTTATTATCCCTTTTAATGGAGGAAAAAAACTATAGACCGAAAGGCTTGGCACATCACTGGAGGCAACATTTCCTGAAAAAGGATAAAGGTTGTATTTGTCTCTTGATTCAAATTCCTGACGCAATACAGAATCCTCAACAGAACGCGTAATGGTTATATCTGAGTAATCATTTTCGGGAATTTGATCCGGATCTTCTTCCTCGTATATGGCATTTCCTGCAATAATATTTTTAATATTTTTAATAAAGAGGTCTTTTTGCCTGAATTCATTATTCAGCGAATCGGCGCGAAGCTGCAAGTCATATAGTTTTTTTGCCAGAGTAACATCAGTATATCCGGGGATATATTCACGCAGTGGAGTAAAAGCAATAATATAGGTTGTTGAAGCAATAAGTATAATGCTCATTCCCACCAAAAAAATAAAAACATTCATGCGCGACATCCGAAAAGAAAAGCGTTCTTCGTAGGTACTTTCATTTTGCACCACAAAACGATATTTATGGCGAAATTTCCTGAACAGAATATTTTTTTTAGGCTGCGATTTTTGCATGCACATTATTATTAGGCTGCAAATATCGTAAATCTGTAAAATTTATGGCCACTTCAGTGTCATTTTAAGCAATTCTATCAAACAAATAAGCCAATATCATCATAAACCTTATAGAAAGCAGGCATGAGATTAGAAAAAATAAAATATTTTTGCAGAAAATCTGTTTATTACAAAAGCTCAAGTCTTTTTTAGACAAAGAATAAAATGCTTTTTTTCACCTAGCCTTTTTGGCTGCAAATCAGATTACTGAATGCGAACAAACCAGCGATACGCCCTGTTAAAATATTTCAACCTTAATTGGCTGTTACTATTACTTGTCATCCTATCGGGATGCTCCACCAAGAAAAACACATTTACCCGTCGTGTTTATCATAACCTGACCTCCCACTATAATGGTTGGTGGAACGGAAATGAGAGCATAAAAGAAGGGCTTTATGAATTAGAATATGGCACACGCGACAACTATTCGGAGGTGCTGCCTCTTTTCAAAATAGGAAATCCAGGCGATGAAACATCCATTGCCCCTTATGCAGACCGCGCTATCGAAAAAGGAAGTATGGTCATTCAGCGCCATTCCATGTATTTTAACAAGAAAGAATATTGCTCCTGGATCGACGACAGCTATTTTTTAATTGGTCAGGCCTATTTCTTTAAAAAAGAATATCAAAGCGCCCGTCGTACTTTTGAATTTATCTTAAGCAAATATGATGATAAGGAAATGACGATCAAGGCAAGGCTTTGGTTGGCACGCACTTTCGATCGATTAGAAAAATTCTCTAAAGCGCAAGCAGAACTGGAAATTCTCCGGGCACAAGCTCAGGATATGACTATTCCCAACAAACTTATAGGGTTTTATGAAATGGTTTTTGCCAATCATTATATTTTGCAGAGGAAATATGAATTTGCGAAACCTCATTTGCTAACATCTTTGGATTATATCAGCAAGAAAGACACCCGCCTGCGCATTCAATTTATCTTAGGCCAGATTTATTATCGTGAAGGGAATAATGAAGAAGCTATGAGCTATTTTGAAAAAGTCATCAAACGCAACCCTCCCTATGAAATGGCTTTTAATGCACAGATAAATATGGCCAAATGTTTTGATGCAGAAAGTGGAAACCGCGATGCTATTGTGAAGCAATTGATGAAAATGCTCGATGACGCCAAAAACTTTGATTATAAAGACCAGATATACTATGCTTTGGCAGAAATAGCGCTCAAAGAAAAAGACAGCACGCAAGGTCTCGACTATTTGTGCCTTTCTGTTGCAAGCAGCATCAGCAATGATTATCAAAAATCAGTATCTGCCTTACAGGCTGCCGACATCTTTTTTGGAAAACAGGATTATAATAATGCACAAGCATATTATGATACCACGATGATGTCTCTGCCGAAAAATTATCCTGATTACGAACAAATTGAGCGCAAAACAGGTGTATTATCCTCTTTGGTTGGCAATTTGATTGTTATTCAGGAACAAGATAGTTTGCAGAAGCTGGCACGAATGGACAATGCCGAGCGAAATGCAATTATCGACGGCATCATTGCCGCCTATATTGAAGAAGAAAAACGCCTTCAGGAAGAAGAACGCGCCCGCTCGGAGGATCTACAATTACTACAGCAAGCCAGTAGAAGCATGAACCAATCAGGAGGAAGTGGTGGCAGTTGGTATTTCTACAATCCATCGGCCATGAGTATGGGATATTCTGAATTCAACAAATCTTGGGGAAAAAGGAAGCTGGAAGACCTTTGGCGACTCAGCAAAAAAACAGCGGTCTCTTTTGACGAATTTGATGACCTTTTAGCCGAAGAAAGCGATACTACAGCTGCTGACACAACCACTTTAAGTACAGATCCCAAAAAACGGGAAACTTATCTTCAGAACATTCCACTTAGCGAAGAACAAATGCTTGCCTCTGATGAGCAGATTATTGACGCTTTTTATAATATTGGCTTTGTGTATAAACAAGGTCTTAAGGATTTGCCCGCATCAGCAGATGCGTTTTTTAAACTTGTAGAACGCTACCCGGATACAACAATCAACCCCTACCTGCTTCAATCTTATTTTCAACTGTATCTGATACATAAGGCATTGGGGAATACGGATGAAGCCCAAGTATATAGCGACTTAATAATCAGCGATTTTCCTGATAGCGATTACGCACGGATTTTAATTGATCCCGATTACTACAAAGAAATTCAGAAGCGGATAAATTTCGTAAACAACCTCTACAAAGATACTTGGGAAGCCTTTAAAAAAGACCAGCATTACCTTGTATTATTGAATACCGATGACGTTTTAATTTCAAATCCGGATCATGAGCTCATTCCCAAATTCTTGTTTTTAAGGGCATTATCAATCGGATCGCTGGAGTCTCTGGATTCTCTGGCCTCAAGCCTAAATACTTTGATCCGAAAATATCCGGGTGCTGAAATCACGCCTATTGCACAAGATATGCTTAAAAAGATGCTGGCAAAGGATCAGTCTCTCGCCGAACGCTTAGGCATTAGTGGTGGCCAATTGGCCATGGAAGCCCAGGCCGACGCAGCTCAACAGCAAGCCAAAGAGGAGGCTAGCATTTATGCCTTCAATAATAAGGCAATGCATTATTACATCCTTATTGCTGATGATCGTGAGGTTAAAATCAACCCACTGAAAACAAAAATTTCGGATCATAATAAACGCTACCACAAATTGAAAGATCTTACTGTTTCGAGTGTTATGCTCGATCAAAACAAGCATATGATTACGGTAGGTAATTTCCTAGATAGCGATCAAGCAAAAGCTTATTATCTGAATATCAAGAAGGATCGCTATGTAATGGGAGGAATGGGCGATGATGTATTCAGCCATTTTGTCATATCAACAGACAATTATCCAGTTTTTTACAAGGATAAGGATATTGATAAATACCTCCTGTTTTTTGAAGAAAAATACCTTAGCGAAGACGAAAAATAGTTAATAATAGCTCAATAATATGGCCAGAAACAATAATACTGAAAATGGAAGCATCAACTTACTGGGTCCCGGCACAGAAGTAAAAGGGGATATCATTTCCAGTGGCGACATCAGAATTGACGGGAAACTAACAGGCAGCATAAAAACACAAGGCAAGCTGGTTGTAGGAAAGACGGGAGTGGTTGAAGGAGAAATACAATCCAAAAATTCGGATCTTGCCGGAATTATTCAAGGGAAAATTAGTGTTGAGGAACTACTTGTTTTAAAAGCATCCGTTAGTGTGCACGGCGATATTTTTACCTCAAAATTATCTATTGAACCGGGTGCAGTATTTACCGGCTCGTGTAATATGGACAAAGCTGCCCCTGATGGGATGAATGATAAAAAACGACAAAAATAAGCCCTACTTCAATTATGCAAAGTATAGTGGAATGGCATTTCAAATGCTTGCCATTATATTGATTGGTGTTTTTGGAGGTGTGAAACTCGACAAATATCTTGGGTTTCAAAAGCCCATATTTACTGTCTTATTTTCTTTAGCTTCTGTTGTTCTAGCAATTTATCAGATGGTAAAAGATTTATTGCGCAAAAACAAATAATATGCCTCAAACAACTTTTTTAAAACGCCTACTTATATTAAGCGCCATATTGGCAATCATCAGTTTTGGTGTTAGTCAGATATTACCACCTTCATTTGTTCCAATTGTATGGCCTTTTATGCTATTGTTCTTTATAGCTGTAGGCATTTTAGCGCACAAAAGCATGAGCAAGGCTATTCGCGAAAGACCCGCCCGTTCGGTGAACTTTTTTATGCTGATTGCCGTTATTAAGTTGTTTGTATATATGGGCATAATTATCGTATATGCATTAAGTTACCGAGAGCAGGCTGCGCCTTTTATTGTTTGGTTCTTTGTTTATTATTTAGTATTCACCTTTTTTGAAGTCAGCAGTATCTTGCTCTCAGGACCTAAAAATCCTTAACCAATTATCATGATACATATCACACGCAGAGAACGTTTTAATGCAGCACATCGGCTGTTCAGGGATGATTTTTCTGATGAAGAAAATCTGGAAACCTTTGGTAAATGCAGCAATCCTAATTGGCATGGACATAATTATATTCTGCATATAACTGTGAAGGGCGATGTGAATCCGGAAACAGGATTTCTTATTAACCTGAAAGATTTGAGCCGACTCATACGTGAAAAAATTATTGATAAACTAGACCATAAAAACATCAATCTGGAGGTTGATTTTATGAAAGGGCGTTATGCCTCAACAGAAATGCTTGCAATTGGTATTTGGGAGCAAATCGAAAAAGAAGTAAATGCCCTAGGTGCAGAGATGCACTGCGTTCGCCTTCAAGAGACGGAAAATAATCATGTTGAATATTATGGGCCTAAAAAGGACCACTAAGCAATTTCAACCCTTACCTTAGAACCTAAAATTTCCTGTTCCACCTGTTAATCTATTGCCGCAAAGCAATTTATTATTCGAAAAAAATTAATTATGCAAGAACATTTAACAAAAAGCAATATTCTGCTGACCGAGGAAGCCGATGGATATGAAATGACAGAACACTATAATGCCAAAGCCACTGAAAAAATGGCAGAACATTATCGTGAAATTTTAATCCAATTAGGAGAAGACCCTAATCGTGAAGGCCTTGAAAAAACACCTTTACGGGTTGCTAAGGCAATGCAGTTTCTAACAAAAGGATATCATGCAAATCCCAAAGAAATATTGCGTTCTGCCATGTTTAAAGAAAATTACAAACAAATGGTTTTGGTAAAGGACATCGAGATTTATTCGATGTGCGAGCATCATATGATTCCCTTTATCGGAAAAGCCCATGTAGCTTATATTCCAAATGGTTACATCACTGGTTTAAGCAAAATAGCACGTGTTGTTGAAGCCTTTGCCCGGCGTTTGCAGGTACAGGAGCGCCTTACAACTCAAATAAAAGATTGCATACAGGATACATTGAACCCTTTGGGTGTTGCTGTTGTCATTGAAGCGCAGCATCTCTGTATGGCCATGCGCGGTGTTCAAAAACAAAACTCAGTAACCACTACAAGCGATTTTACCGGCGCATTTACCCGCAAAGAAACAAGAGAAGAATTTATTCATTTAATTGGGGCACGCCTCCATTAATCGCTATTTTCTTTTGCAAACAAGCTCCCGAAACTATTGGTATAGTATTTGATCTGTAGGGGATCTATTCATTTTGTTCATTAATCCTTAAATAATAATCATGATGCAAAATCTTAATCCACAAAATTGGGCACAGCAGGCCACTAGTGGTAGTTTGGCCAAAACATTCATGTCGCGTGTATTTCTATGGATGACCATAGCAATGGCCATCACAGCATATACTTCCTATGTTTTTGCTTCAAATGCTTCATTAATCAGCTTATTGGTTAATGAAACGGGCATGACTGCTTTAGGCTGGATTGTAACTTTTGCCCCTTTTGGCTTTGTGCTTCTCATGTCATTTGGTTTTAACAAACTAAGCGCCACAAGTTTAGCCTTGCTATTTGGCGTTTTCAGTGTATTGATGGGAATGAGCCTGAGTTTAATACTATTAGACTATACTGCCGGCAGTGTATTTAAAACATTTCTTGTCACCGGTGCAACATTTGGTATTATGGCATTACTGGGATATACAACCAAAACAGACCTAACCAAATTCGGTTCTATTTTATTTATGGGCCTCATTGGAATCATAATTGCCTCTTTGGTCAATATGTTTATGCACTCAGCTATGGTTGATTATATTATCAGCATTTTTGGTGTACTCATTTTCACCGGTTTAACAGCTTATGATGTGCAAAAATTAAAGCGCATTGGCAGTAGTGTAGAATACGGTAGCGAACCGGCACAAAAACTTGCAATTATGGGTGCTTTAACCCTTTATCTCGATTTCATTAATTTATTCCTATTTTTGCTGCGTTTTTTAGGCGCAAGAAAATAAGTGATTTGTTGATCACGCCTTTGAATTAAAAACTAATTTATCTTATATGAGAGCGTTTGTTTTTCCGGGCCAAGGGGCTCAGTTTGTTGGAATGGGAAAAGACCTTTACGACAGTTCTTCTGAAATAAAAGGATTGTTTGAAAAAGCCAATCAGATCCTTGGCTTTGACATTACAAAGTTAATGTTTGAAGGCACTGAGGATGACCTAAGACAAACAAAAGTTACCCAGCCTGCAATTTTTCTGCATTCTGTATTGCTTGCCCGCACTTTGGGCAATGGCTTTGTGCCTGATATGGTTGCAGGACATTCCCTGGGTGAATTTTCAGCATTGGTAGCCAATAAAACATTGTCGTTTGAAGATGGCCTTAAGCTTGTTTCCAAACGAGCTATTGCCATGCAAAAAGCCTGTGAAGCAGAGCCTTCTACAATGGCTGCAATTCTTGGCCTTGCCGATAATGATGTTGAAAAAATATGCCATGCCATTCAGGATGAAATTGTGGTTCCGGCCAATTACAATAGTCCCGGCCAACTTGTTATTTCAGGAAGCATCAAAGGGATAGAAATAGCATGCCAAAAAATGAAAGAAGCCGGGGCAAAACGTGCTTTACCATTAAAAGTAGGAGGTGCTTTCCACAGCCCTTTAATGGAACCTGCGCGTATTGAACTCGCTGCAGCAATAAATTCAACAAAATTTAGTAAAGGAATTTGTCCAGTATATCAGAATGTTACAGCACAGCCTGTTTCTGATCCTGAGATTATTAAATCAAATCTGATTGCACAATTAACTTCTCCGGTAAAATGGACACAAATCATGAAAAACATGATTGCTGACGGTGCCAAAGAATTTATCGAAGTTGGCCCGGGAAATGTGCTTCAAGGGCTGGTGAAAAAAGTCGATAAAACAATTATTACCAGTAGTGCGGGCATTTAGTATCCACTAAAGACACAAAAAAGGGGGACAATTTACGTCCCCCTTTTTTTTATAATTGGTCATTTTGGATCTTTCCTGAAGCATAAAGCTGATGAAGATATTTCTCGGTTCGGGCTTTTTGAAGCCCATCCATATACGTCTGATTATGCATATCGGAACCAACAAAATCGATCATCCCGGAATCAATCAACTTCTCCGCCATTTTTTTTACTGGTGCGCCATAATATCCACTAAGTGATATGGTATTTAGCTGAAAATATATTTGCCGATCTTTTAACTCAACATATTTATCAAAATCGGTGAACCAATACGAATAACGTTCCGGATGAGCCAGAATAACCTTATATCCATTTACCTGTAAATCAAACAGAAAAGAAGAAAACTCCGGATGTGGAGAGAAAGAAGAAAGCTCAATCAGCAGGAAATTATCTCCAATGGTCAGGAACTCTTTTTTATCAATTCGTTCCTTAAACCCATCATCTACCATATATTCGGCAGCAGCATTAATTTCCACATCAATATTTTCTTCTTTCAGCCGTTTACGAACACTATCCAATCCTGTTAAAATAATTGAGGATGTATTTTTATAGTAATCGTGCATAATATGGGGCGTGGTATACAGCTTCTTAAACCCCATTTCATGCAGTTGTTTGATTAAGTCAATAGACTCTTCCATTGATTTGGATCCATCATCGATCCCGGGAATCAAATGGGAATGCATATCTACACGCAGCAAAGAAAAATCAAAAGGGAGTTCTTTTTTGCTGCCTGTAAAAATATTTTTAAAAAAATTCATACAGTTGAAACAGTTGAAAAAGAAATATGTTGCCTATCGGTTCACATATTGCTCTGTATAATACTTCAGATAGGTTCCGGAAGTTACATTATCGAGCCATTCTTCATTGGCCAGATACCAATCAACTGTTTTTTCGAGGCCTTCTTCAAATTGCAATGAAGGCTCCCAGCCCAATTCTTGTTGAAGTTTGGTAGAATCTATAGCATATCTCAGATCATGCCCTGCACGGTCTTTTACATAAGTAATTAATTCTCTAGACTCTCCCTTCTCCCGACCAAGTTTTCGATCCATTATATCGCAAAGCACCTTAATCAGGTCGATATTTGTCCATTCATTATGACCGCCGATATTATAGGTTTGCCCTAAGGCTGCATTATGATAAATAACATCAATAGCCCGTGCATGGTCTTCTACCCACAACCAATCGCGTATATTTTCCCCTTTGCCATAGACAGGCAAAGCCTTTTTATTTTTTATATTATTGATAAACAACGGGATTAACTTTTCAGGAAACTGAAAACTACCATAATTGTTGGAACAATTCGAGATCACAATAGGCAAACCATAGGTGTCGTGATATGCACGCACAAAATGATCAGAGCTAGCCTTGGATGCAGAATACGGGCTATGAGGGTCGTATGAAGTCTGCTCAGTGAACATGCCTTCATTGCCTAAGCTTCCATAAACCTCATCTGTTGACACATGATAAAAGCGTTTTCCGGAGAAATTATCTTTCCAAATGGTTCGGGCAGCATTTAACAGATTTACCGTACCAATCACATTCGTCATTACGAATTCTGTTGGGTTTGTAATGCTCCTGTCCACATGCGACTCTGCAGCGAGGTGAATAACACCCTCAAACTGATACTTCTGAAAAATATCGAGCATCAATTTTTCATCAACGATGTCTGCTTTTACAAACTCGTAGTTGGGTTTATTTTCAAGATCGCTCAGGTTTGCAAGATTCCCGGCATAAGTCAGTTTATCCAGATTAACAATATTGTACTCTGGATATTTATTCACAAAAAGCCGAACAAGGTGAGACCCGATAAAACCTGCGCCTCCGGTTATTAAAATATTTTTCATAATAGATCGCTTTTTAAAATATTACTTTTTTTCTTTCAGTGCCAATTCCCAATTCCAGGCCGAGAGTGTCATTTCGTCGATAGATTTTTTTGCTTTCCAGCCGAGCTCTTCGTTTGCAAATTGTGTATCTGCCCATACTTGTTCTACATCTCCTGCACGACGGCCAACGATTTTATAATTTAATTTTTTGCCGGTACTTTTTTCAAAAGAATTAATGACCTCAAGCACAGAGTATCCATTTCCTGTTCCAAGGTTAAAAATTTCGAGGGGCTTTTTATTCTTATGAGCTGTAAGGCGATCGACAGCCACTACATGAGCCTGAGCAAGGTCCACCACATGAATATAATCCCTGATTGCAGTTCCATCGGGAGTATTATAGTCATCACCAAAAACTTTCAGTTCTTCCCTGATTCCAATTGCTGTTTGGGTAATAAACGGCATCAAGTTATTGGGCACACCCAAGGGCAATTCGCCAATAAGTGCCGATTCGTGAGCGCCAATAGGGTTAAAATAACGCAATAATATGCCGTTGATATTGGACACAGCCTGAAGATCAGTAATAACTTCCTCAGATATTTGCTTTGTGTTACCATAAGGCGACATTGCTTTTTGAACTGGGGCATCCTCTTTAACGGGCAGCACTTCCGGTTGGCCATAAACAGTACATGAAGAAGAAAACACAATATATTTAATATCATTGTCTTTCATCCCTTGAAGAATATTCACCAAAGAAAAAAGGTTGTTTCTGTAATATTTCAGCGGATCTTCAACAGATTCCCCAACAGCTTTGTAGGCAGCAAAATGGATCACCGCTTCAATATCGCTATGTCGCTGAAAAAAATCTGCTGCTTTTGCCTGATCGATCAGGTCAATCTGTTCAAATATTGGTCTTTTTCCAGAAATGGACTCAATTTGATCGACTACATTCTCAAATGAATTAGACAAATTATCTGCAATCACAACATCATAGCCTTTTGCTTGCAGCTCAACTACTGTATGGGAGCCGATATAGCCGGTTCCGCCTGTAACTAATATCTTCATAATCTGTATTTTAAATGATTACCGTAAATTTTTCCTTGAAACTGTCGCTTTTCGCCCATTTTTTGGGCTCCATCAAATATAGACTTTTTCGGGCAATCAACAAAAAAGGTGTATGAACTTTTTAAAAAATTAGAGGGCACCAAGCCATCATAACTCCAAAAAAGCACATACACCTTTCGGCAAGCTTTGGAAAAAACTACAAGCTCCAGTAAGTTAAATCCTGAATCTGATCTTTGTAAATCCCTTTAATATCGACTAAAATTGCCTTATCATTGGTAATTGACTTAAAGTATGCTTCATCAAGCTCAATATACTTATCATGGTTTACCGCAACAATTACGGCATCATAATCTGTACCCGGTTTTTCAGAGAGCTCAAAATTATATTCTTTAAAAAATTCTTTTCTGTTTGCGTAACAGTCTACAGCTTCTACATTTACACCATAACTCACCAGTTCGCTGATAATATCTGGCACCCGCGAATTACGAATATCGCTTACATTTTCCTTAAACGTAATTCCCATAACGAGAACCTTGCTATTCAGCACGTTTTTACCCGCAGCAATAATTTTTTTCACTGTTTGTTTCGCAGCATAAAAGCCCATTGAATCGTTAATATAACGACCGGCTGTAATCACTTGTGAATGATAACGGAATTCCCTTGCTTTGAACACAAGATAATACGGGTCAACGCCAATGCAATGGCCGCCTACCAGTCCCGGATAGAATTTCAGGAAATTCCATTTTGTTCCGGCAGCTTCAAGCACATCATAAGTATTAATGCCCATGCGGTTGAAAATAATGCTCAGCTCATTCATTAAAGAAATATTAACATCACGCTGAGTGTTTTCAATAATTTTTGCTGCTTCTGCAACTTTCATATTTGGCGCACGGTGCACCCCGGCAGTAACAACAAGCTCATATATTTTAGCGATATTTTCGAGTGATTCCTCATCACAACCCGAAACAATTTTTTTGATTGTTGTAAGCGTATATACTTTATCGCCCGGATTGATGCGTTCCGGAGAATAGCCCACTTTAAAATCATCGGGGAATTTCAGTCCCGATTCCCTTTCGAGGATTGGGATACAATCTTCTTCTGTTGCACCCGGGTAAACCGTTGATTCATAAACAACATAATCCCCTTTTTTCAAGACTTTCCCTACGGTTTCTGAGGCCTTGAGCAGCGGAGTTAGATCGGGTAGTTTATGGCTATCAATTGGGGTAGGAACTGCAATAATATGGAATTGAGCTGCACGAAGGTCTTCCATTTTAGAAGTAAACTCAATGGAACAGCCCTCAAATTCTTCAGCGGCGAGTTCTTCACTCGGGTCAATATGATTCCGCATCATTTCAACACGTTCCTCTTTGATATCGAAACCAATAACATCCATTTTACGTGCAAACTCGAGTGCAATGGGCAAACCAACATAACCCAGTCCTACTACTGATAATTTCGCTTTTTTGTCTAGTAAATCCTGATAGATACTCATTGTTACTTTTTTAGATTAATTGTTACTTATTTTTTAAGAAATGGATGAAAATCCCCTCTTCGTCCGATTGTTTTTGAATTTCTGATATGGAAAACAGTCTCTATTGATGGCCGTGCATCTTCGAGTGTAAATCCGTTTCCTTTGAGTATTTCCTCGTAGGTGATGGTATGCAAATCGGTAAAGCCTCCACTAAATTCAATTTCTTCCCCATCGACATTAATAGAGCGGAATGTTCTTTGGCCTGTTGCCCGAATTTGTTCCGGGATATCTGTATAATCGAGGCTCAGCATCCAACGAACCCTTGCGCGTTTTAATTGAAGGAAACCTGCCGCTTTGTTCTCTTCAGAAAGATGCACAATATTTTCCTTCACCGGTCCAAAGATCCAGCTCAACATATCAAAAAAGTGCACACCAATATTTGTAGCAACACCGCCAGATTTTGAAGCATCCCCTTTCCAGGACATATAATACCATCTGCCACGCGAGGTAATATAGGTCAGATCAATATCAAACATTTGGTCAGCAGGAGCATTATCCACTTTTTCCTTCAGTTCTAAGATTGCATTATGATGGCGCAACTGAAGGATATTATAGATTTTTTTTCCTGTTTCCCGTTCAATTTCCTGAAGTGCATCAACATTCCAAGGATTCAGCACAATAGGTTTCTCGCTGATTGCATGGCATTGGTTGCGCAGAGCCAATCTGATATGTGCATCATGCAAATAGTTTGGTGAGCAAATACTGACATAATCAATTTTGCCCCCATTGCGCCTCAGCTTATCTAGATGCCTATCGAAACGCTCCGATTCTAAGAAAAAATCTGCTTCCGGGAAATAGCTGTCAATTATCCCAACACTATCGAATGGATCAAGCGAAGCAACCAACTCATTATCTGTTTCTTTAATTGCCTTCATATGCCTTGGGGCAATATAGCCCGCAGCACCAATCAGTGCAAACCGTTTTTTTGAATTACTCATAACTACTGTCTGTTTTTTCTTATTCTGTAATTTTCTTTACCCGATTGTCCTCAAGTTTATAGGTTTCATGACTTTCGGGACAAAGGGCATAACCATCTTTATCAAACTTCAGACGGTGACCAAACTCACTCATCCAGCCCAATTGCCTTGCCGGATTACCAACGACTAGCGCATAAGGCGGCACTTCTTTAGTTACAACTGCTCCTGCGCCAATAAACGCAAACTCTCCAATATCATGGCCACAAACAATGGTTGCATTGGCACCGATAGAAGCCCCTTTTTTTACAAGGGTTCGTGAATACTGTCCACGACGGTTTACACCACTTCTTGGATTAACAACATTGGTAAATACCATGGATGGACCCAGAAAAACATCGTCTTCGCAAATCACTCCCGTATAAATGGAAACATTGTTTTGCACTTTCACATTCTTTCCGAGCACTACTTCCGGCGAAATGACCACATTTTGACCAATATTGCAATTTTCCCCGATGGTGCAATTCGACATAATATGACTAAAGTGCCAGATTTTTGCTCCGGCACCTATTGTGCAACCATCATCAACAATTGCTGTTTCATGGGAGAAATAATTGTTTTCCATATTATCTGTTTATAAACTCAAGCACTGAATTACAAATATAGTTCAATTGCTCTTCGTCAAGTTCTGTATGCATTGGCAGGCTGATAACACGTTCTGACAAATCCTCAGTAACAGGGAAATCACCTTTTTTATAGCGTGGGTCTTGATATGCTTTTTGCATATGCAAAGGCACTGGATAATAAATTGCGTTGGGAATATCCTTAGTTAACAGATATTCGTGCAATTTATCCCGATCAATATCTTTGGTTACAAGAGTGTATTGATGATACACATGAGTTGTAAAATCAGCAGTATGTGGGGTAATTATATTTGGGCAATTGGCAAAAGCATTATTATAGAAATTAGCTGCTTTTTGACGCGCTTGCGCAAAGCTATCGAGATGTGGCAATTTCACCTTTAAGACTGCTGCCTGCAGGCTATCCAAACGGCTATTTACGCCAACATAATCATGATAATAGCGTTTTGCCATGCCATGGTTAACCATTACACGAAGCATTTCTGCATATTCGTCGCTATTGGTAAAAATTGCGCCACCATCACCATAAGCACCGAGGTTTTTGGATGGGAAAAAGGAAGTACATCCAATGTGGCCAATAGTTCCGGCTTTTTTTGTTGTACCATCCTTAAATGTATAATCGGCACCAATTGCCTGGGCATTATCCTCAATCACGTACAGATTAAATTCGTTTGCAATATCCATAATTGCATCCATATCAGCACACTGTCCAAAAAGGTGCACAGGAACAATGGCCTTTGTTTTTGGAGTAATTGCATTACGGATTGCTTCCGGAGAGATATTGAATGTGTCGGGTTCTACATCGACAAGCACAGGTGTAAGTCCCAGCAAAGCAATTACTTCTGCCGTTGCAATAAAGGTAAAGGAAGTTGTAATTACTTCATCACCGGGCTTTAGGTTTAAAGCCATCATAGCAACTTGTAATGCATCAGTACCATTGCCACAAGGAATTACATGCTTCACACCCAGATATTTCTCAAGTGCTTTTTGGAATTCTTGTACGGCAGAGCCATTGATATACTGAGTCGTTTCGAGTACTTTTTGTAGTTCATTATTAACTTCGTCTTTTATCTTCAAATACTGAGTGTGAAGATCTACCATTCGGACTGGCTTCATATATTTCACTTTAAGGTTTTTAACAATTCCTGCAAATATATAATATTTCAAGAAAGCAACAACAAGGCAATTCGATCCAAAACACCAAATTTTACTAATCCTCAGAGAAATTATTCAGGGATATACTCAATTGCATATCTTTGCGTTTTCATTATTATTCTTAATAGCAAAGACCTTATCCATATGCGAAAAACCCATACTTTTTCTTTAGTCCTTGTTTTGATTCTTTTCGGCACTGCAAGCACAAAAGCCCAAAAATCTGTCTCCGATTCCAGTATTTTTATGACGATGGCGCATTTTAGCTATGCAATGCAGTTTCCCGGTGGCGATCTAGCAGATCGGTTTGGGATGAACAGCAGTGTAGGCGGTGGTATGCTTTTTAAAACAGCCTCAAATTGGATGTTCGGATTTGATGCCAATTATATTTTTGGAAAAAACATTGAAAATAAAGACGAGCTTTTATCCAATATAAAAACCTCCTACGATTTTATTATTGACAACTCAGGACTGCCTGCTGAGATAAATTTCCACGAACGCGGTTTTAGTGTTTTTGGCCGTTTTGGCAAACTCTTTCCGGTGCTTTCACCAAACCCTAATTCCGGTGTCTTTGTGATGGCTGGATTGGGTTTTTTACAGCATAAAATCCATATCGAAAGCCTCGATAATATGACCGCAGCGGTTGCAGGAGATTACCGAAAAGGCTACGACAAACTATGCAGTGGCCTTGCTGTAAACCAAATGGTTGGATATTTATATATGGGCAATAGCCGCGTGGTTAATTTCTATGCAGGATTTGAATTTACACAAGCCTGGACAAAATCGAGGCGGGAATATGATTTCACTGAAATGAAAAAAGATGTCGAAAACAGATTTGATCTTTTGAATGGTTTTAAAGTTGGCTGGGTAATATCGATTTATAAACGCGAAGCAAGGGAGTATTACTTCGATTAACGGCATGCTCTATTCCCTACTTATACAATTATATGCAGCTACTATTGGCTTTGCGGCTTTGTTTCATCCAAAAGCGCGCTTATGGCAACAAGGACGTAAAGGACTGTTCCATAAAATCAAAACCGAATTTACACCAAAAGGGCGCTTAATCTGGTTTCATTGTGCGTCACTCGGAGAATTTGAGCAAGGCAGGCCTGTGATGGAGGCCTTCAAAAAAAAATATCCCGATTTTCAACTCCTGATCACTTTTTTTTCTCCATCAGGCTATGAAAATAAAAAACATTATGCCCCTGCCGATTATATTTGTTACTTACCTGTAGATACCAAAAAAAACGCAGAAAAATTTATTGACCTCATGCGACCGGATATCGTTGTTTTTGTGAAGTATGAATTCTGGTTTCATTATTTGCAGGCAATAAAAGCACAAAAAACCCCACTGATCTTTATTTCTTCTGCATTCCGCACTTCCCAATTTTTTTTTAAATCCTATGGCAAATGGTTTCGCAGGCAATTAAAAAATGTAGATCATTTTTTTGTTCAAAACGAGAACTCCATTCAACTCCTTAAAACTATAGGCATCACACAGGCAAGCATCAGTGGCGATACACGTTTTGACCGTGTTGCGGCATTGGCAGAAAATTGCAAACCAATCGAAGGCATAGCACTTTTTGCTGAAAATAAAAGCATTATGCTGGCAGGAAGTTGCTGGCAAACCGAGGAATCAATCCTTGAAGAATGGTTTCATAAAAACACAAATAGCTATAAACTGATCCTTGCGCCTCATGATATTTCGGAAGTACGGATCAGGCAAATAACAGAACGCTTTTCGTCCTTTTCCTGCATAAGATACTCTGAATTTAGCCCTCAAAAGGCCGTTGATGCTGATGTATTGATTATTGATAGCATTGGATTGCTCAACAGCCTATACCAATATGCCCGTTATGCCTTGGTGGGAGGTGGTTTTGGCTCAGGCCTCCACAATATCCTCGAAGCAGCTACTTATGGCATTCCGGTTTTCTACGGGCCAAAAACAGAAAAATACCCTGAGGCTAAAATGCTGATCGATGCCGGCGGCGGTTTTGAAATTAGCAATTCCGAAAGTCTGGATTTCTTAACAAAAAGGATGGATACAAATCAGGCTCAATACCAAAGCACAGCAAAAAGCAGTAAAACCTGGATTGAAAACGGAGTTGGTGCTACAGAGATAATTCTTGCGTATATGAGTGGGGTCGTTTCCTGATTGTTTCAATATTGCCTCATTCATTTCCACACTGTCCGTGTTCATTTCGATGCAATCCGACATCACTTCCATACGATTCGCAATCATTTCGATGCAGTCCGTGGATATTTCCATGTAATCCGCATTCATTTCGATGCAGTCCGTCTATATTTCCATGAAGTCCGAAATCATTTCTAACCAATCCGTGGTTATTTCGGTGCAATCCGCATCAATTTCTTTACAATCCCTGCTTATTTCCATGCAGTCCGTCCTTATTTCCATGAAACCTGTAAAAAAGATTCTTTGCAAAAGCGGCAGTAAGCTTGAAGAATTATTCAGCAAGATCGATAATACCACTCTTTTTCCGAAGATAATCGAGGCGAAGATGAGCTGCAATCATTCCTGCAACAGCGAGAATAAGTAAATGAATGAGGTAGCCGTTTAACTTATCGGCAGGGGTGTTTTGTTGTGTAATTTCAAGAAATGCATTAAAAAATGGCGTAGTCGGAATACTGTCTGCAATCCATTGTAATATTAAAGGCATTTCGGTTTTTGGCCAAGAATATCCTGTAACCAAAAAAATGGGATAGGTCGTAAATGCATAAAACTCCATCAGGCCACCGGGCGTTTTAAAAAAGCTGCTAAAAAACATTGTATAATAAAAAACAGCCATAATAAACACAAAGCTAATAAGGGCCAAATAGAGGTATTGACTCCCGATGCTCACATTAAAGGCATGGAAAACCACAACCAAAAAGAAAAATGTCATCGCAAAATAATGCAGAATATAGAACAATCCTTTGGCGTGCATTGCCTTAAAAACATTCCCTCCGGCCATAGCAATCCATTTTCCGATATTTTTATGTTTTCGTTCGTCGGCAATACTTTCGCCAAGGCCAATTAGCAAGGTTTGCTGAAGGATCAGCAGAAAAAGCCCGGGCAGCAGGAAATCCCCATAATTATTGTTCACATTATACACACTATGAATTTCGGGCAAAACAGGCGCTGCATTCTCCATGGCATATTTATAGGTAAGGCCACTTGCCTGATAATATTTTAGCCTGACCCCCGCCCCTACGGTTAAGAAAACATTTGTGAGGCCTTTATTTATGTCATTTGAAGGCAAAAACCTGCTTGTATTCAAGAATATGCGCACATCTGAACCTTCGCCTTTTTTCAAATTCGCTTCAAAACCTTTGGGGATAATAAGAAAACCCTGCACATCCAAACGATAAAGCTTGTCCACGGCTTCTGTATAATCGACGCATTCGTATTTCAGGTTAATTTTTTGGGAGCTTCCCATAAATCTACCTATCTGCCTGCTTGTCGCTGTATGATCCATATCAACAAGTGCAAAGTCGTTTTTTTCTACATCCTTAAACATATAAATAGAGCCCAGAAAAAAAGAATAGAGCAATGGTGCGCCAATAATAGTTAGTATGATGCTTAGATCACCAGATATAAAAGCGACTTCCCTTTTGAATATATTTAAAAATGACTTCATAAACCTCTTAGGCTGTTTGGCTTTTTGATTTAACTGCTTTGTATTTCTTGATATTGATAAGCAATGCAGGAATAATTCCTATCAGGGCAACCAATAAAAACAATAATAATTTCCATAAATCAGGATAAGCATAATGAAATGGGGCATCCATTTGATAGAGCTTTATAAATGCGTAGAGGAAATGCGTATATGGAATAAACTGTGCATAAAGGCTGTCGAAAAAGGGCATTCCCCAAATTGGAAATGTGAACCCACTAAAAACAAATGCCGGCGAATTATACACAAATGCAAAATCTAGGGCCATTATTTCATCCCTAAAGATGGCAGACAAAAGCACTCCCATATAAAAGCTGGCAAGAACAAGCATAAGCAGTATGAAATACACCTGCCCAAAAGAACCATAAAGAGGAATATCATACACCGGATAAATCACTCCGATGATCAACAAGGCCGTTATTGCATTGAGCAGAAGATAAGGCAATGATTTACCGGCAAGCATCACAAAAAGATTGTTTCCTGCAATCTCCTGCCAATCTTCATAGCTTCCCTCATTAAATTCTGTATTGATTGTCCGCACTCCTACAAACATCACAAACATTTGCAGCAATACTGTCATCAGTCCCGGTGTCAGATAATACAAATAATTATACATTGGATTATACAATGACGAAGACGACATGCCAATAGGCTGAATAAATTTTTGTGCCTGCTCGTAGCTCATGCCTTTTGCCAAGGCTTTCTGCTGAATAACACCACCCTGAATTGTCAGGATAATTTTTGTCGCCTCTTTTAGCAGCAAGTTTCCATAAACGATGTTCCGTGAATTATTAAAGGCTTGTATTTGGGTTTGTTTTCCTTTTTTGATATCGCTCGTGAAATTATTCGGGATATGGAAACAGCCTTTAAACAAACCGTCCTCGAAACCTTCTCTTATTTCCTCTTTATTTGACACATAAGCCACAATTTTCATATTTGGGCTTGCCTCAACAAAGCGGATAAATGTTCTGGTGAGCTGAGTTTGGTCATCATCGAATATTGCCACGGGCACTTCATGAATTGCGCCACGGATATAGATAAAATTCAGGAAAATATACAATATTGGCGGGAGCAGTATAAGCAGGTACACCCGAGAACGGCTTCCTACAATACGGCCAAACTCGCGTTGCATTACTCGAAAAATATTGCTAATATGCTTCATTAAGGATATTTATAATTCAACAACTGCGGTCATACCCGGTTTGAGTTCCTTAATCCTTTTTACAGGTTTAAGGTGTACCTCAAAGGTGCGCAGTTCGATCATTTCCCTTTGTTTTATTGGCAGCCAGGTAGCAAAATCTGCCATTGGGGAAAGATAGCTTACTTTAAATTCATAATGCTCATCACCCAATGCAGGGAACCTCAACATAAATGAGCTGCCTTTTTGAAATTGCTTCATTTTATCTTCCCTCAATTGGATAATTACGTACGCATCTTCCGGGATCTGAATAGAAAAAACAGGATATCCGGCAGCAATCACTTCACCATTTTCAGCAATTTTATTGCTTATCTCCCCCGAGACAGGAGCGATAATATCTAGTTGTTCCTGATAAGCCAATGCTTCCTTATAAACATTTTCTGCTTGCAAAAACTGCCCTTCCGCTGCATTGATTTGCTCTTTACGTGCACCTTCTTCGGCCATTTCGTAAATTGCTTTTGCTCCGTTCATCTGGTCATGCGCAGCATTATATTTAAATTCTATTTCATCCATTTCTTGTTTGGAGATGATACTGTCTTCATAGAGCACCAAGAAGCGGTCGTAAGTTTTTTGCGCAAATTCAAATTGGCTTTTTGCCATTTCGTATTGGCTTTTTGCCGCTTTTTTCTCTTCAGCACGGGCTCCGTTTTTGGCCATTTGCATCATTGAGCGTGCAGCATCGAGCACACCTTCTGCCTGGCCAACTTTTGCATCCACAATTTTGGGCTTAAAGGTTGCCAGCAGCTGGCCTTCTTTCACATAATCGCCACGATCTACAAACATATTGTTTAGTCTCCCCGGAATTTCCGAGGCAACATCCACTTCTATGGTTTCAACCATTCCTACTATGTAGGTCTGTTCGGTCGGGCTTTTGCGGCCAATAAGAAAAATGATGGCAACCACCACAATAATCACAGGTATAGCTAAAATCAGATAGGATTTGTTCAGCTTCATAAGGACAAATATTTATTTATTTTCTTGATAAATTTCTAAAACTTTTTCAGGTTTTCCTGCTGCAAGGTACAAATCGGTAAGCGAACTGTAATATTCATATAAGGCAACAAGTCGCTGCACTTCAGAACCTTCGAGCAATAAACGGGCATCAATCACATCGAGGGAACGCCCGACGCCTTCATTAAATCTTTTTTCGGTTACGTTTAGGTTTGATTGCGCCAGGCGGATTGTAGAACCTAATTTACTATATTTTGTTTGGGCATTCAACACATTGCGATAGGCCTTATTGATCCAAAGCCTAATTTGATCGCGGGCATAAACATCGGCAAAATTAACTTCCTCCATAAGATGTTTTGAAACCTTCAGCTTATTATAATCCTTGAACCCATTAAAAATATTCAATTTCATTTGTACACCAAGAATAAAAGGCGGTTGAATAATTGGAAGTTCGTTTCGGAACATCCCATATTCAGCAAAAGCAAATACTTCGGGCATAAACTCAGCGAGATGTAAGCTATGGTCTTGCTCTACCATTACTTTTTTCTGTTCGATTATCCTCAAAATTGGTTGCGCATCCATTGCTTCAGAAATCAGGGAATCCGAATGCAAGGCAACCAGATTAAAATTCATTTTCCCAAAGATGCTGATTATGGAATCCTGAGGGATGCCCATTGTTGTTTTCAGGGCGAGCACAGCCAAATCGCGCTTATTCATATCATCGTCAAGTTCCTGTTCGGCATTTGCAACAGCAACTTTTGCACGTAATAGTGTATGATGTGGAATAATTCCCGTTTCAACCAATCGTTCTGCATCTTTTTCATGCTTTTTCATCCCTTCCAAAACAGCTGTTCTGGTTTCAACCACTTCATTCAAAAGCAATACTCCAAGATATCTGTTTATGGTTTCCTGAATAATTTCATTATTTGTTTGGATTTGTTGAAGCTTAGATTCTTCGAGAACAGCAGAGGCATATTTTCTTCCGGCATTAATTTTACCACCCATAAATATGGGTTGCACTGCCATAACATTTGCTGTAACCATTCCCTGATTATCAACGATAAGGTTATAGGCAGGCATTTGCCCCAGCAATCCAACCATATCATTATAAAGTGTAGCCTGCATTTCGGGGGGCAGAGTCATAACACTCCCTATAGCAGCAACGCCATATTTTGCCAAAATATCATCCAAGGAGCCTTTGACCTGCTCCATATTTATTTCAATATTTTCGCTGAGATAGGTATAACCTCCAAGCAGGTTTACTGTGGGAAGGTAATTCCCTTTAGCTGCTTTGAGCTCATACTCTTTTTGCATAACTTTTTGCTGACTTTGCTTTATGCGTGGGTTGTTCTGCAGGGCAGAGGCAATGGCATCAGCAAGTCTCAACTCTTGTCCATGTAAAGAAACACTTAACACAAGAGCCAGAAATAAAACCACTTTTTTTAAAACCATATGAATTGAGTAAACTGTAGATTTTTTGAATAACAAAGCCTTAAAGAAAACCATTTGTCATCCGGTTTTTTTGAATAAGACTTATAAGAACCAATAAATCAATATTATCGTATGCAAATATAATTTTTTTAGTGAATCGGGCAACAGAACAGAAGCCGAATCATAATTTCATGAAATGAATGAGTCAGAGACTAAAAAAAATGAAAACCAATTCGTAAGTGTTGCATTTAAAGACGTAAACGACACCCCGAAAAAAACGTTTTTTTCGTATCTTTGAATAGTCATAAAAAACTTTAGACCCATGAAAAAAATATTTGCCCTTTTGAGCCTCATTGCATTTGTTTTATTATTCACAAATTGCAAAAAAGATTTAGATAAAGACCCTGTTATCCCTCAGGATACAATCCCAAACATGAAAGATCTGGTTATTCCGGAAGCTTTTAATTTTGAAACCGCCAAAGAAGTTCAACTTACAGTTGGGGGATTTAAATCGGGAAGAGCCGACGATATAAAATACGAAGTATATCTTTATGATTCACAAGGTATTGATATAAGCGTTGACAGCAAAGGAGACGACGGAAGCAGCTTTACCCAAAGTGGAACTTTGGTTGATGTTATGAATAATCTGAATTCTGTGATGATTACGGACGATCCAAACCCAACATTCAACATTACTGTTCCGGCATATTACGATACGCTTTTGGTTGTAAAAAATGAAATGGGCTCCTATTCCACATCCTATGTTCCGATTACATCCAGTAACCTTAAAGCAGATTTTAAAGACAAAAACCTACCTGATAAACGAAATTTTAAAGACGATCCAACTGACATACTTTATGGGGTAAATAGCCTGAGGGAATTATATACGGTAAACCCACTTACAGGTGAGCTTGATATGGTTTCCACACTCCCTTCCAACTCTAATGGCAGTTGGGCCTGCGCCATTGATCCAATTTCTGAAGTACTTTATACTATAGGCATAAAATACCCTTACTATTTATATGCTTATGATATAAACAGTGGAACCTGGGAAACCCGTGGAGCCACATATTATAGCGGACCAAGATTGGGCTATAATATTAATGATGGTATGCTTTATTATTCATTTAGTTATTGGGTATTAGTAATCAATCCCGAAAACGGACAAATGACTTCTTATTATAAAGTAAATGGCTTGCACGATCTTGATGGTGGCGATTTGGTGTTTTCTGATGGAGGAACCCTTTACTTATCCAGTGAGTCAGGTTTATATAAATGTGAATTTACAAACGGAAATAATATTCAGGCCAGCAGAATCTCGGCAGACAACCTTCCCAATTATCCAAACTCCCTTACGTTTGACCAAAACCAAGAATTATGGTGGGCATCAAATGTTGCAAACAATCAGGGTAGTTATGAAGGCAAACTGTTTATCATGGATACCGTAACCGGTGGATTTGAAGACCGATGGGCTTTACCGAACAATTACATCCACGATCTGGCAACCTTGCCACTGGACCAAAGCCAAATTCCCCAAACAGATACTGATGGCGATGGTATTATTGATTTTTATGATGAATATCCGGATGATGCAACCAAAGCCTATGACACATATACACCATCAATATATGGCTGGGGAAGCTATGCCTTTGAAGATTTATGGCCAAGTGAAGGAGATTATGACTTTAACGACCTCGTTTTGAACTATAGGTATACACATGTTTTTAATTCTTCCGATTTGATTGTTGAAACGAAATTAAATTTCAATATTAAAAATATAGGAGGCTCATTTAGAAACGGATTTGGTATTGAACTCGATATGAATGCAGGCCTGATTTCAAATGTGAGCGGTTATAACCTCCAATCAAATATCGTGAACCTCAATTCAAAAGGTTTAGAATCGGGACAAAGCAAACCTGTTATTATTGTTTTCGACGATGCTTGGAAAGCCTCTAGCACTTCAAATGAGCTGGAAATTCTTATCAGCTATGCCAGTCCAATTTCAGAAGACCTTTTCGGCACAAAGAACCCATTCATCTTTGTTAATGGTGATCGTGGTCGCGAAGTGCACCTATCGAATATGGCTCCGACAAATCTTGTAAATGCAGCATATTTTGGAACAGGCGATGACGACAGTAACCCGGCAACAAACCGCTATTACAAAAACAGCACGAACCTGCCTTGGGCAATAGACATTGTTCATGATTTTGTTTATCCAAAAGAAAGATACCCAATTATTATGGGCTATACAAAGTTTGCAGATTGGGCAGAATCTGGAGGGCAATCCTATACAGATTGGTATAAAGATCAAGACGATTACAGGAACGACCAATATCTAACAGCACCGGACAGCAAATAATACAACTATGTAATCACTCGGTGATTTCTTAAAAATAAAAATGCCCGCAGGATTTCTACGGGCATTTTTTAAGTGAAAACATTGAAGTTTATCGAACAATAAGCTTTAAGATTTCTGCTTTCGCCTGAGAAATTAGGTGCACATAATAGACCCCTGTTCCGAGCGACTGAACATCCAAAACAAGGCTTTTCTTTTGCGCATCAATTGAAGTCTCCCTGATTAACATACCTGTTCCATTAAAAATCCTGATACGGACGTCTCCAGTATACTGCTCATTTAACGAAAGCAGAGCGGAATTTATCGCAGGATTTGGAGTCAAAGAGCTGGCTCCAACAACAAAAGTTTCCTCGGTAGCTGCAGGAGTGCGTACATCAATAAAATTTTCTCTGACCAATGTATGCGTAAGAACACCATTACTAATTGTAAGGCTCACATCATAGTTTCCGGACTGATTATAAACAACTTCAGGGCTAATATCTGATGAAGATTGAGGGCTTCCCCCTTCAAACACCCATTCATAAGTATTGATTAACCCTTGAGAATTATCCGTAAAAACAACTCTTTCTCCCGGAAGAACGCTTACTCGATCTGCTTTAAAGTCAGGAATAATTTGGGCATTATATAAATCAAAAAATTCCAAAAGCTTTGCTGCGAGCACCACTTTTGTAGATGGGGCATCACCATCTTTCAATCCACCAAATTCAAAGCTTGTCCCAATGGTTTTATAAGAAGATGTTGTTCCTCCCACACAAGTGCCATAGTATGGATTATTATTGCTAAACAACTGATATGCAGCTCCTATGGGCGAAATCCTATCCACCCATAAATTATCACCAATATAATCAAACGACATTCCTTGTGTTGGCAATCCGGGACTTCCTTCAATTGTCGATAGATCACTTTCACCATCTTCCACACTTTCAATGCGGAAAAGTGGATGCACAGCGGTTGGATTATTCTGTTGGTCATAATACCAAGTATCGCCACCTTCCATATACAAATGGTTTCCGGCAAGAAGGAAGTCTGCCAGTTTTTGTCCTTCTTCAACAGAAAGAACATGATTTACATTAAACATTCCCAGACACACAAATGCCGCACTATAGACATTCATATCCTCGGGAATTTCTGTAGCATAATCAGCAGCAACACCCAAACCGGCAATTGTTTCCCAAATCACTGGTCCCGAATTGGCATTCCCATCCAGATCAATTACCACAACAGGCACTTTTCCTATATTCAGGGTAAAAGTTGCTGTTTTACTAATCCCTTCTGTTGTTTCTATTTCCAGTGAAAAGAGAATTATCGTTCCGGAAGGCAATGTCGTTTCTGCAGAAATTTCAAAAGAAGCATCATTTTCTTCCCCTGCAGGGATATTGCCATAATCCTGTATTGGATTTGAGAGCACAATTCCTTGGTCTTGAGTGCTTATTGTAGCATGAACCAGATTTGCTGTTGCACTACCGGTATTTTTAACAGCAATTTTCAGTATTCCAGATTCGCCGGGATCCAAAATACCATCCTGATTTCCAAATTCATCTACAACGGCATAATCTGCCAGATCGGGAATAGGGGCATGAGCTAGCATCGTAAAGGCTGAATTCCAGTTTTCCTGTCCATCTGTAGCTGTGATATTAACAACAAAGGGATGCATATCAGGAACCTGAACAGAGGCACTCAGGCCAAAAGCATCACCAATCGTAATGCTTTCATTGGGTTGTATATCGCCATAATTTTCAGTAGCATCCGTTACGGAAATAAATTCATCATCAATCTCAATATTTACCTGAACATTTGCAGCAGCATCAATACCAACATTTTTCATGGAAATCCCTAGTGCCGCAGATTCACCATAATCCAATTGTGTATTTTGATTCGGATCTGCCGTCAAAGAGTGCTCGGAATATATAACATAAGGACCATCAGGTGGGAGAACCATAATATCAGCCATATACGGAATATGATTATAGGCAGTAAGAACAAGATGCAGCGTATCAAGCTCTGTTAGTTCATCGAAAACAAGCACTGCCTGACTATTTTCAACAAGGGCCGTAGCAAGAATTTCCCCATTGGCGGTTAAAGCTGCCTTTGCCTGTTCGTTAGAACAAATTACAGTAAGCTGCGATGCCCCGATAAACAATTGTTCTGGATGGCTTGCACTAATTGTCTGAGGCACATCGGTGCGCACCATTAATGAAGGATCCCCAAAAACGACCCAAGTATCTGTTACACGATATCCTTCCCAGCCGTAGTCATCGTTCATTTTCATACAACCATTAATGGTAAGTCCACCAAAGGTTCTTTTAATATTGTCGGTATAACTTTCCACAAGCACATCCACCATTTCGTCCTGACCATCCATCGGCGGATCCCAAGGCTGATTAATGGAAGACATTGCTGTAGCTATTGCACCGGTTGGTTCACCCATATGTGTAGCCCTGAGCCAGGATTCAGCAAAACAGGTTTTATTCACAAAATCGCCATTCACGCAGGCAACAGACCAAATGAAAGGAAGCATCCCAACATTGGTCAAATTATTTACACCACCCGAATTAAAGCCGGATGTAGACCATGCGTAAGTACTTCCATGACCCGTATAAAGTATCAAACTATTCCCATCATTAACCTGATTTTCAACCATCTGAGCGACTGGATTCCCGTCGGCATCATTACCACCCTGACTCCCGTCAAAATATTCAGGATTATTGGTATACGTATAATTCAGCAAATCTTGCTGCATTCCGCGAACATGCTCGTAATCATATTCATTATCATCTCCAGGTCCCTGTTTACTGGCAATACCTGCAACAGTTTTATACCAATCGGTTTGATCTGTTATGGGCGTTTTTTCATATTCGAGCACTTTTTGTACCTGCACATTCACTTGCTCCTCTGTTTGAGCAGAAAAACGGCCAACAAATATTTCCGGATAATGATCGTTCCCGTCGAGGTAGCTATAATAATTATCTGATGGTCCATTGGAATAACCTGCGGGCACTTCTTCATCGTCGCCGACCAGCAGAAGATAAGTCAAACCATTGGTCTGGTAATATTCTGTGATAAAATCACGAATAGTAGCACGATTATCGCCTGCAACACTTACAGGAACAATTTCCGTAGGCATTCCTGTAGAAATTTTCCAATCAACAAAATCCTGCATTTCATCCACAAAATCGTCGAAGCAGATAATCAGCATATTTCCATCTTCCGATAAGGCATCATAGCGTCCGAGCATTTGAGGGGCATTTAAAAACCTATTTCTATAGATTTCCGAAAACTCTCGGTTTGGTTTCTTTTGTTGCAGAACTGACTCAAAGGAGACATCATTTTTCAATCGCACATCAACATCAATTTCATAATACACCCTTAGAACCTTAGTAACAGGATTATACTGAAAGGGATAAAAAACAATACTCTGAGCATGCACATCACGCATCGTATAAGGTTCTCGAGTTGTGAGCAGTTCTCCGGGGAAAAAGGCGTTTTCGGAATATACCGGACCATATTCAAATGGGATATCCGATGGAATTTGAGTACGCATCAGGTTTCCTTTGGATGGAGCAACATCTACATCAGGGTAATCTATGTATTTGGAACCCACAATATCCACGATTATCTCGGATTGTTTGGGTATGATCAGACTGCTGGTGAAGCGGGGCAAATCAGGAGCAGCTTTTTGCAAGAGGGCAACACCATTTTCGCCTCTTAAAATCCAAGCTTCGCCTTTAGGGGTTTCGACGATCTGTTGTTCAAAATTTCCCAAGTCAAAACTGACACTCAAAGTTGAGGATGTTGTAGCTTTAATGCTGCATCCATTTTCATAATCCTCTTGACCCGGTATTTGAATTTCTTTCCCCGACGTTCGTAAAATAAAGCCGGATACAATAAAAACAAAAAATAAAGCAATGTACTTATTCATAATATTAGGGTTAATTAATGCTATAAATTGATGCATATGTCCTCTAATAAAGGACATTTTCATATTCTTTTGGCGATAAAGAAGGCTAAATTAATAAGAATATTTCTAAACAAAATGCTCTTAACCAATTGTTAACAGCAAAAATGTTTCCTAAAATTCATTTGTAGTCGAAAGAGGTAGGGTAAATGAAAACTCACTCCCTTTATCCATTTGGCTTATTATATGCAATTTACCACCATTTTTCTCAATAAAATCTTTTGTAAGGATTAATCCGAGACCGGTTCCTTTCTCGAGACGAGTTCCCCTAGTAGTAAAATTCTCATATGAATTAAAAATCTTATCCAGATTTTCCGGGCTGATCCCAACGCCATCATCTTTTACAGTTATTTTAACTTTATCCTCTTTTTGGGTCATAATCACAGCGATTTGCCCACCTTCATGGGTAAACTTAATGGCATTGGAAATCAAATTCCTCAAGATAATATTGAGCATATGCCGATCTGCAAACACGTGTACCCCCGGAATATATTCTGCCCTTAATCGTATATTTTTATCTCTGGCAATACTATCTTGAAGCGCAATATTATCATCAATTATTGTTGAAATAATCGTTTCCGTGGGGTGAAAATCAATTTCATTGCGTTGATTTTTAGCCCAAAACAGCAAGTTTTCCAAAAGGTCGTATGTCAATTTCACCGACTTCATGGTTTCATTGAGTAATTCTTCACGCTCATCTTTATCCAAAACCCCATCAAGAATAAGCTTCAGCAAATTATTAATGTTGCTGAGCGGACCTCTTAGATCGTGACCAATAATAGAGAATAATTTGTCTTTTGTATTATTGATCAGATGCAACTCTTCATTTGATTCCTGAAGGCGTTTATTCAGTTCAAGCACTTCCTTTTGTTGCTTTCTGATCAACAAATGGGTTTTTATCCTTTCGAAAACTTCTTCTTGTTGTATTGGTTTTAATATATAATCAACCCCACCTACTTTGAAGCCTTCAATTTTTTTATCCATTTCATTGAGGGCGGTAACAAAAATCACGGGGATATCTTCTGTGTCTGGATTCGCCTTAAGTATTTTACACACTTCAAAGCCAGTCATTTCCGGCATCATAATATCCAAGAGGATAAGATCCGGTTTTTCTTCCTTAATTGAATCTAGAGCTATTTGGCCGCTTCTGGCAAAAGCGGTACGGTAATTATTTCCACGAAGTATATTGCCAAGGATCTGCAGGTTTTTCGGAAAATCATCAACAATAAGAATAAGTGGATCTGCTGCTGTTTTCATATGGATCAATTTCCTTAATCATTTTTAACACAATACCAATATCAAAAAGGCCTTAAAACAAATTTATTTCTTCTCAATTTGCAGATTAGCAAGATATTGCAGCAAATTAGGAAGCTCGTTAAGCAATCTCTCGGCTTCTTCAATATCATAAGAACGCACATATGTGCTCAATTCTTCTCCAAAGGTATTCAAATAATTATTATTAAAAAAATCTGCTGCTTCAATTATTTTTTGCGCTATTTCCATAACATTTTCGGTGATATAGATTTTCTTTGTTCGTTCATACAAAGGAATAACCTGTTGGCTCAGAAAATTATGCATAGCAAGCCTTTGTGAAGGCTGCACTTTAAAACCATCATCAAGCAGATTGCTTTTTCTGACACATGTTGTTCTTTTTGAAAACAACCGGCTACAAACCTCCAAAACCCTTTGGCGGCTTGCCGGTTTTTGGATAAAATCATCAAAAAATTGTGCCGATGATTGATCCAGGGTCTCTGTACCACTCAAAGCAACAATAATCACATCTTCGAAACGTGAATCGTTTTTAATTTTTTTCGCTAGTTCATAACCTGTAAGGCTTTTCAGCTTCAAGTCCAATAAAATTAATTCAGGCCGAAACGATTCTAGTTTTTCCAGAAATTCATGTTCCTCTGTAATAAAAGAGGCCTCGACTTCATAATTTTTAAAGTATGCCCATATGAGTTTTGCTGAAGAAAAATCGTCATCAAGAATCAGGATTCGTCGTCCTTTCAGGCAATTTTTTGTATCGTTGGCTTTCTTTGCTACAGGTGAACCACTTGAATTTTTATATTCTACATCATTAAGCGTAAGCGTAAACACACTTCCAACACCTTTTTGGGATGTACAGGACAAATTCCCCTTCATTAATGAAACCAATTGTTTTGAAATAGACAGCCCAATGCCTGCGCCATGATGTTTCGTTTTCGTTAGTGTGCTATTGGGATTAAAGGTTTCGAAAATCCGGTGAAGCATCTCATCATGAATTCCAATACCGCTATCTTTCACACTGATATTCAATGAAACCTTGGTATTTTCTAGTTTTACAATATCGACCAATAGCTGCACAGAGCCTTTATTCGTGAATTTTATTGCATTACTCATTAGGTTAAAAAGGATCTGCTTCATGCGAAAAGCATCTAAAACAAGAATATCAGGCAGATTTTCCGGCAGGCTCAGATTTAAGGATAAGCCTTTATTAGTAGCTTGAGTGCGGAATGAAGCGAGTATATCTCTGAGTAGTTGCTCAAACAAAACATCTTCCTCTTTTAAAAAAAGGCGCCCGGTTTCGATACGCGACAAATCAAGAATATCGTTAATAATAGACAATAGGTTCTCTCCACTTGAAGCGATTGTTTCCAAAAAAGCCTGATGCTCCACATTTGTTATATCCCTTTTAAGCATATCGCTAAAACCCAGAATAGAGTTCAGTGGTGTACGGATTTCATGGCTAATTTTTGCCAAAAACTCGCTTTTTGCCATATTGGCAAATTCTGCAACTTCTTTTGCATGCTTTAATTCTTCTAGGGCTTCGTCGAGTTTTCGTGTATCTCTTGCACAAATTAATAATCCCTCATTTTCAAGGTAAGAGAATCGGAGCTTGCAGCGAAAAAACGTACCGTCTCTCCTACGTAATCTTGAAATCTGCTCAGAAAACACATCTTTTTCTTCCTCGAAACTATGATTGGAAATTAGTTTTAATGCATCATCATCAAAAAAATCATTAAGTGTTAAACCTTGGCAACTTTTCGAGCGAATACCACAAATATCGCGAAAAATCGAATTGCAAAAATTCAAAGCACCTTTCTTAAAAACAGCAACGCCATCAAAAGTTGTTTCAGCAAGCCGTGTATTAATCCCTTGGTTCAAAAATTGATTTCCTGCTTCTAAATCCTTTTCAGTAAAAACTTTATCATGATTTTCCAGAGCCATTGTACACATAGGTTTTATTAGGATACTCCATACTAAAAGATGATTCATCATCAAAATTCCCCAACAGAGCAATTAAGCCCCGAATAGGACACAACAAAAAACCGGGAATTAAACCTGCAGCTATATCTTTTGTTGAATTACAAATATACGGGTGAATTTTAACATAAAGCCTATATGAGCAAAATCTTTAATATTGCTGAAATATTTTTTCTTTATTTAAACTTTATTGCATAAACATTGTCCTATTGACACAAAAATAACTTTAGCATGACACTACGCTTTTTACCCAAAATGCAAAAAATTACCCTAACAGCTGTTATAGTGATTATTACACTTACTTCCTTTGCGCAAAACACTCAAGGGGACAAAAGGAAAAGAGGAAATATGGATCCATCCAAACTCCCAAAAATTGGAGTCATCAGTGGAAAAATCACTGATTCTGAAACAGGGGAAGCCATTGAGTATGCTACAATTTCACTATTAAGAAAAAATACAGGGGAACTGACAGCAGGAACTATTTCGCAGTCCAAAGGGACATTTAAGCTTAGCGAGATCCCCCTTGGGTTTTATACTCTAAAAATAGATTTCATGGGCTACGAAAGCTGGGAAAAAGACAGCTTAAAAATTACGCCAAGATCCAAAGAATATTTCTTTAACAATATCATTCTCAGGCCTGCTGCAAGTCAGTTGGAAGGCATTGAAATTACAGCTGAGAAGCAACTTTTTGTTAATAAAATCGATCGCCGCATCATTAATGTCGAACAAAGTATTGTGTCTTCCGGTGGCACAGCATTGGATGTAGTTAAAAACGCACCTTCTGTTGATGTTGACCTTGAAGGAAATATCAGCTTGCGTGGTAGCGAGAATATCCGAGTATTGATTGATGGCAAACCCAGTGGTATTGCAGCAGATAATGCCGGAGAAATTCTTGAGCAGCTGCCCTCGGGATCGATTGAAAATATCGAATTGATCACCAATCCTTCGGCACGATTTGACCCCGAAGGCATGGCCGGCATTATTAATATTGTACTAAAAAAGAGCAAAATACGTGGTATCAGCGGAAGTGTTGCGGGTGGTGTCGGACCTAACGATCAATACAATGGCTCTTTCAATATCAGCAAACGCAACGAAAAATTCAATATTTATACTTCCGCCAGTTTCCGGCAAATGAATTTTGACCTTACCGGAATCAACACCCGCAAAACATGGTATAACGACAGCATCATTTATTATGATCAAAATTCTGATGCAGAACGTGCCATGAAATCAGGAATGTTCACATTGGGTGGCGACTACTATTTTTCCCCAAGCTCAACGATATCCTTAAAAGGACGACTAAACCTACGCGATCGCTCGATGAGTGAAAACACTTTATACCAACAATTTAAAGGCGAAGAAAAAGCTTATGACACATCATATATGGGCTATTCTGATAATACTCGAAGCGGTTGGAGTTATAATCTGGATCTGAATTATGAAAAAATATTCTCCAGCAGGGACCATTATCTAAAAGCCGGAATAAATTTCAGCCAGGAAGACAATGAACGCAAGGGAAACTGGATGCAGCAAGGATTAGACGAAGAACTTATACCACTGGGATTGCCGGATATGAGTAAAAACAATACAGACAGCAAGGACTATGATGCAGAATTCAGGCTGGATTTTGCCAAACCCTTCAGCAAAGACAATAATCTGGAACTTGGTATTAAGAGCACTATCCAAAATATGGATGATGATTATATGGTCTACAATTTGGAAAACGAAAGCTGGGTAGACGATCCCACACAAAGCAATCGTTTTATCTATACAGAACAAGTTCATGCTGTTTATGGCCAATACGCGCAGAATTTAGGCTCTTTCTCTTTTCAAGCAGGATTGCGTGCTGAAAAGGTATTTACCGAATCGGAATTAAAAACCAATGGGGAAGATTATAAAACCGATTATTTTAGCTTATATCCCAGCGCATTCATTTTGCAAAAACTCGGCAAGTCCAACGAGCTGAAACTCAATTACAGCCGCAGGGTACATCGTCCACGCTCACGGCAGCTTAATCCTTTTGGGAATTCAACCGACCCGATGAATATTAGAAGGGGAAACCCATACCTGAAACCGGAATATGTTGATTCTTATGAGTTCTCATGGCAACGTTTCCTCGGCAAATCAGGTTCAGTAAATACAACAATATATCATCGTTATACTACCGATGTGATCGAACGATTTGTATCTATCGACTCAAACGGAGTAAGTGTCTCCACATACGAAAACCTCAACAGCCAAAGCGATTGGGGGGGAGAAATCAGTCTCTCGCTAAAACTTACAGATTGGTGGCAACTTATGGGTGGTTTTAATATCTTCCATACAGATCTTGGAGGAACAAATGAAAACGAAGAACTAAGCAATAGCGGTACAAACTGGAACATTAAGGCGTCTAACATTTTTAAACTGCCTTGGGATTTATCCCTGCAATTTGCTTCACAATATTATGCTCCAAGGGTTATTGCACAGGGAGAAGCCTCTGCAAATTTCAGCATCGATATGGGCTTACGTAAAAATTTACTCAAAAACAAAGCAAGCATCTCATTCAATATGCGTGACGTCTTGCAAACACGTAAATGGGAATCACATACCAGCGGAGAATATTTTACTTCTGATTTTACACGAGAACCAAGCACTGTTTTTGCCAGTCTGTCTTTCTCATATAGGTTTGGATCGATGAAAAATGGCCGCGAAAGAAAGCCATCCACAGGAAATAATGGGGATAATGGAAATTCGGTGGACGAAATGGATTTCTAAGAATCAAAAAAAAGCGATTAAAAAACCAAAAAGTCCGGCAACTGTCCGGACTTTTTTTTATTGAACATCTTCTGCAAAAACAATTAAGAAGCCATTTGGCTCCCGAAGCACAAACTCTTTCGCTTGATAAAATGTAGTATACGGTTCTTTCACAATTTCTACTCCCGCCTCTTTACACTTCAAGTAAAAAGCATCAATTTCGGTAATTTTATAGTAAAAAAGAAGGGAACCACCATTTTTCATGTCTGTGAAACCCGGAATTTCTTCCGACATACTTTCGCGTGATTGCAGCATAATGCTTTGCCCGTCACGTTCCAGCATTACCCAGACAGGAACACCTTCTTCCGGAACAAACATTATTTTCTCAAATCCCATCACCTTTTCATAAAAAGCGATGCTTTCTTCCATTTTATCTGTCAATAAATTTGGACTGAAGCTTTCAAATATCGTACTCATTAACTTTGATTTTATTGGTTTAACTCATTAATTGCCAGCCATGCCATTACTGCCGGACCGCTTATCAAACTTTGTTCATCCGCATCAAAACGATCGGAATGCAGCCCTGAGGTAAAGCCCAGCGAATCATTGCGTGTACCGAGTCGATAGAAGCATCCAGGAACCTGTTGCGAATAATAGGCAAAATCCTCGGCAGTCATCCGAAACTCAAGTTCCTCCACATTTTGTTCTCCCAAGAGGTCTTTCACCGCATCAAAAGCCCTTTTTGTAAGGGTCTCATCATTGATTAGAAAAGGGTAGCCTTTATCGATAAAAACATCGGCTTTAGCTCCAAAACTGTCTGCAATTCCTGTAGCAATTTTTGTAATCTGTTGCTTTATCTCTTCGCGCCATTCTTCGCTAAAAGTTCTGATTATCCCTTCCATTTTCACTTCAGAAGGAATAATATTTGTGCGCCCATCGGCAATTAATCTCCCGATCGTTAACACACTAGGAGTTCCCGGAAAAGCTTTTCTACTTACTATTTGTTGCAGGCCAAGAACAATCTGCGCTGCAACAACAATTGGGTCAATTAACTGATCAGGCAGGGCTCCATGGCCTCCTTTTCCCTTTACGGTGATGTAGAATTCATCGGTAGAAGCCATATATTTTCCTGCTTTCATGCCCACTTTTCCAGCATTCATTTCGGGATATACATGCTGCCCAAAAATAGCGGAAGGCCTTGGGTTTTCCAATACCCCTTCCTTGATCATTAGGCTTGCCCCTCCGGGATATTCCTCTTCGGAAGGTTGAAAAATCAAACGAACACTCCCCTGCCATTGCTGTTCGAGTTCCTTTAAAATACGAGCTGCGCCAAGCAAAGAAGCCATATGAACATCATGGCCACAAGCATGCATCATGCCCGGATAAATAGATTTATAAGAAACATCATTCGCTTCTTTAATGGGTAAGGCATCCATATCGGCACGCAGCGCAACAAGCTTTTTCTCAGGATTTTGCCCCTGAATATGACCAACAATCCCAAAGCCTCCAACATTGGTTTGATGAGGAATACCCAGCTTATTAAGTTCTGTAGAAATAAAATCTGCCGTGTTTTTTTCTTTTTTGCTTAGCTCCGGATGCGCATGTAAATGCCTACGGATGGCAATCAAATCCTTATGGTACTCATTGGCTAGTGTGCGTATCTGTTGTTTAATATCTTCCATACAATTCATCTGATTTACAAAACTTTAATCAAAGCCACCTTGATAAACAAAGGATTTTTTGTTCGTTCTTTTAAAATCCAAAGATACGAAAAGGCGCTTTATCTTGCATTTATGAAAATCGGAAAAATACTATGTGTACTGAAGCCTCCACTGAAAACTACAAAAGCACAAATTATTGTGAAAAAAATTTATAGAGTGTTTTTTTAATCACCAAATCCCTGAAGATGATACAATTTACGGTATAAACCATCTTGCGCCAATAATTCCTCATGACTGCCTCGTTCTTTGATTTCGCCTTTTTCGACCACAATAATTTCATCAGCACCTTTTATGGTTGACAAGCGATGAGCGATCACCAAGGAAGTTCTATTTTTTAAAAGCTTTTCAAGAGCATCCTGCACTAATCTTTCTGATTCAGTATCGAGTGCCGATGTTGCTTCATCGAGCACAAGAACATCCGGATTTCGCAATACAGCCCTCGCAATGCTTAATCGTTGCCTTTGCCCTCCCGATAATTTTGTTCCACGATCGCCAATCTTTGTATGATAGGCTTCCGGTAATTTTTCGATAAACTCGTGGGCATTTGCAATCTTTGCTGCTGCAACAACCTCTTCCTCAAGGATGTTTTCGAGGCCCATGGTAATATTATTAAACACGGTATCATGAAACAGGATACTCTCCTGAGTAACCACGCCCATCAGTCCACGCAAATCATCAATCACAAAATCGCGCAGATCGATGCCATCAATTAATATTTCCCCTTCTGTGCAATCATAGTATCGTGGCAATAAATCTGCCAGTGTAGATTTTCCTGCGCCCGAAGGCCCCACAAGAGCAATAGTTTTCCCCTTTTCTATAGTGAAACTCACATTTTTCAAAACCGGCTCCATCTCATAGCGAAAGGACACATTTCTGTATTCGATGCCTTTGGATAGCTTTTGCACTTTTTTCGCCTTCTCTTTTTGTTCGATTACTTCGTGGGCATCAAGAACTTGCTGAATGCGCTCGACAGATGCAGCTCCTTTTTCAATATTATAAACAGCAGATGTTACGGCCTTAAATGGCGGAATAAGCTGAGAAAAAATTCCAAGATACACTAAGAAAACAGCAGGTTGCAGACTATGCTCCTCTCCCAGCACCAATTGCCCGCCAAACCAAATAATAATTACCACTACCAAAATCCCAAGAAATTCGCTCAATGGCGAAGCCAGGTCTTTTTTTCGATACAGACGGGTCATAACTCGAGCATAATCAGCATTATACCTTTTAAAACGATCGTGTGAAAAATCGATGGCCGTAAATGCTTTTATAATACGCAATCCTGAGATAGTTTCTTCGATAACCGACAATATAAATCCAAGCTTTCTTTGCCCTTTATCAGAAGTACGCTTGAGGCTTTTGCCGATGCGTCCAATCAATAAACCACTTACGGGAAGCAAGACAAGCACAAAGAGAGTAAGCTGTGGGCTAATAAAAAATAATGTGCCTAGAAAAGTAAGGATTGTAATTGGTTCGCGGAAAAACATTTCCAGTGAACTCATAATACTCCATTCCACCTCAAGCACATCGGATGTCATTCTGGAAATAATATCTCCTTTGCGTTTCTCGCTAAAATAGGATAAAGGCAATATCAATACCTTATGATACATTGCATTACGCAGATCACGCACTACACTATTTCGCAATGGGGCAAGAAAAAACATCGCCAGATAGCGGAATAAATTTTTCAGGAAAAACAAAACCACAATAATAAGTGCGATATAAAATAAGGCGCGCATATCACCATATTTCTCAATCACATGGCCTATTTCATAATAAAAATGTTCCTTGAGCAAAGAGGAATCGCTGAACATATTCCAGCCCCATTCAAAAGGAGGGGGAATCTGGGTTATACGCTTGGTCCGATCAAAAAGTATTTCCAAAACCGGAATAAAAAGGGCAAAGGAAAACAAGGAAAACAATACCGATAAAATATTAAAAACAATATTCAGCAAAGCATAATTCCAATAAGGAAAAGCATATCGCAGAACTTTGAAAAGATTTCGCACAGGCTGTTATTTTAATCTACAAATATAGGATTATCCCACAATCGTGAACAGACAAACGCAAACAGTACAAAAATTAGTGCAGATGCTCACTCGAATTTCAGAATTTACATCTGTTATATGGTATATTTCAAAAGAAAAAAACGCCAACCGACTTGAGAAGGATTTGAATAAATCAAAATCCATCTTCTCAAGAACAAGACAATTTTCATATATTTGAAACGAAAAACACGAATTTACATGGAAATATTAGGCATCGACATCGGCGGGAGCGGCATAAAAGGAGCTATTGTAGATACTAAAGAAGGAGTGCTGCTCACCGAAAGGCATAGAATTAAAACACCACAACCTGCAACTCCTCAGGCTGTTGCAAATACTGTTGCAGAATTGGTCAATCATTTTAATTATTCCGGACCTATTGGTTGTGGGTTTCCTGCACTTATTCATCATGGTTTTGTGCAAACAGCCGCCAATATCGACAAATCATGGATTAGTGTTCAGGCAGAACAAATTTTCTCGAAAACATGCGGAACCAATGTTTGTGTTCTGAATGATGCAGATGCCGCAGGAATTGCCGAATTATATTTTGGCGCCGGAAAAGGCAGAAAAGGCGTGGCACTGCTCTTAACAATTGGAACCGGGATTGGATCAGCACTTCTAAATAATGGAGCACTTATCCCCTCTACAGAATTTGGGCATATAGAGTTTAAAGGCGATATCGCTGAAAAATATTGCTCTGATTCAGCACGCGAAAGATTAGGCCTCACTTGGGAAAAATGGGGCCAACGCTTTAATAAATACCTTCATTATATGGAGAAACTCTTCTCCCCCGATATTTTTATCCTCGGTGGTGGTGCCAGTAAAAAATTCAATAAATTTAGCGATCAGATCAATGTGAAAGCAGAAGTTGTTCCTGCTGAGCTACGCAATCTTGCAGGAATTATTGGTGCAGCCATCCATGCAGAAAAAATTCATAACGGCCAATCACACTAAATCCTATTAAACCATACTTCTGCATCGAATCCAAACAGAATAGTCATTGATGTCCGTGCAAAATTACACATCTCGAGTACAAAGCTAATTTTTTTTCAACTGAATAACAGTTGCTTATAAAAAATTCTCTTGTTTAACTAAAAAAATAGTTGTTCAACTAAAATATTAGTTATAGTTTTGCGTTATTATAATAAGCAACAGGAAAAGCCAATATCCCGCAAAAATACATCTATGAAAGACCTCACAAAAGCTGAAGAGCAATTAATGCAAATACTTTGGAAAATCGAGAAAGGTTTTGTTAATGATCTCCTTGAAAAATTTCCGGAGCCCAAACCCGCTTATAATACGGTTTCTACCATTGTTCGTATTTTAGAAAAAAAAGGTTTCGTAGAGCATCAGGCTTTTGGCAAAACGCATCAATATTATCCAATTATTAGCCGCAAAAGTTATATGCGCAGCATGTTTTCGGGCTTGATGCGAAATTATTTCAGTGGTTCTTATCGCTCTTTGGCCTCATTTTTTACGCGCGAAAACAATCTAAGCATTCAGGAGCTGGAAGAAATAAACCAGATGATCAATCAGGAAATTGAACGAAAAAAGCAAGAAGGCCATGCGTAGCTTCGAGCGACATACCTGGTCTCAGGCTTTTTTGCTCAGCCGAAAGCATTGGCAAATTATTGCCGGAAGTGTTCTTTCTATTTCATTGGTTATTATTGTAATGCAATCCTTTACCAAAAGCATCCCAGAACGAATTCTGGAAAAAGCACAATCCGCCGAAGAATCAGGGCAGTTTCAAAAAGCGCTGAATTATTACGATGAATTATTGGAACGAAACCCGAATAATCTGAGCGCATGGAATGCAAAGGGCAATATTTATTATAAAAGCGGGAAATACACAACCGCCTCAGGTTGTTATACTTCTGCGCTGGATCTTCTGCCCGATAATATTGATTTTTTAATGAATCGTGCAAATGCTTATCGCAAGCAAGAACGCTATCAGGATGCATATCTGGATATAGAACATGCCCTAAGCATTCAAGCTGAAGACGCAGAACTCCTTAATTTAAAAGGCTTGATATTACTGGACTTATATGAACGGAAAAAAGCAATAGAAACATTTAGCCAAGCATTGGAAAAAGATCCGGAAGCCGGGCGCATCTGGCACAACCGAGGCAATGCATATTATTGGATGCTCCGCGATGATGAAGCCATAAGCGATTACACAAAAGCTATTGAATTGCAGCCGGATATTGCACTCTATTACAACAACAGAGGCTTGGTGTATTTCTACCAAAACAAATACAGCCTCGCTTTAGAAGACTACAATCATGCGATTAAAAAAGACCCAGAATGTGCCGCAGCATACCTAAACCGCAGCCGTTTATATAAAATATTTGGCAATGAAGTTGCAGCAAAAAATGATGTAAATACTTTTAAGGAATTACAAAAAAACACAAATGGAAATGAGCAGTAGCCTAATCATAAAATATGTTTTGCAGAGTGCTGTAAGCCTGATTATTATGTATGCGTTTTATGCTCTTTTCCTGCGCCATGAGCGAAACCATGTACTTAATAGGTTCTATTTGCTCGCTGCATTGATTGTGAGCATGATCATTCCTGCAATCTCTCCGGTTATTGAAATTCAAAACGAATCAGAACCGCTTTATTATATTGTTTTGGATACCATTAGCATTCATGCCGATAAAATCCAAAACTCGGTCAGCACCCATATTGGTCTCTATCAAATAATATTTACAGTATATCTGACTGGAGCAACGGTGTTTCTCTTGCGGTTTCTTTTTCAGCTGCTTCAGTTCTTTATATTGATCCATAAAAACAAGAAGCAAAAAGAGCAAGGATACAAAATTATCTATGTAGCACAAGCAAACCCATTTTCATTTTTCAATTATATATTTCTGGATGATCAATCATTAAACAATGAAGACAGGCAAAAAATCATTGATCATGAGAGGCAACATATCAGGCAATTTCATTCGGCCGACCTGATTATTGCTGAGCTTGTTTTGATCTTACAATGGTTTAATCCGGTGATATGGTTTTATCGCATCTCCCTTAGGGAAGTTCATGAATATCTTGCAGACAGTGCTGTTGTAAAAGCCGGACATGACCTGAGCGCGTACAGGCAACTCCTGCTCAACCTCAGCCTTGGCAATAAAAGTGGGCATCTCGGGAGCAATTTTAACAAATCATTAATCTTAAAACGAATTAAAATGATGACAATAACAAAACAATCGAAACCACGCAGGCTCAAAACAGTCCTGACATTTGCAGCAGGTTTTGCTCTATCATTTCTTTTGGTTATAAATCCTGTATTTCAGGTAAATGCACAAACAACAACCGAAGAAAAAGCAGAAGCCTACGACTCACTGATGAAGGTCCTGAAAGAAAAAGGCTCCGTAACCATGGAGATGAATGGCGAAAAAATCGCAATCACTAGTCCGGAGAAAATCAAAAATACAAAACCACAAAGCAAAAAAGCAGGAGATGAGTTGGTTTTTACGGTAGTAGAAGATATGCCCGAATACCCCGGCGGCAATGCCGAATTATTCAAATTTATCAGCAGTAATATGAAATATCCCGAAGATGCCCGACAAAAAAAAATCCAAGGAACCGTATATGTTTCATTTGTGGTGGCAAGCAATGGAAAAATCAGGGATGTTAAAGCGCTCCGTGGTGTTTGCAAAAGCATCGACGCAGAAGCAGTGCGTGTAGTTAGCATCATGCCTCCATGGAAGCCTGGCACACAAAGAGGAAAAGCTGTTGATGTTGCCTTCAATATGCCGATCAAATTTACTCTTAACAATGGTAAAAAAGCAGAAGACAATAGCCTAAATCGTAAAACAGAATAATCCTTCCGGGTACTCCTTTTAGGAACTCACACAAAAAAGCCATGGTAAATCAATCCTTAAGATTGAATTCCCGTGGCTTTTTTTATGGAGATTTATGATTTTTTAACGCGAGTTATGCATTGGAGCTTTGCGATGAGTATTGAAAATTCTAATGAAACATTCCATTTGGAGACGAAGCACAGCATTACTATGGTATGTTGAGAAAAGAAAACCTAACAACTTGTTTTGAAGCAATTTCAGCACGTATTATATTTTCTAATGCATATTTCGGGATTTAAGCTTTTCTAAAGCAATCCCCCAAAAAAACCTGTGAATAAAAAGATTTTTTGCTTGAAAACCATGATTGAACATCTAGTTATTCAGGTATGTTTATATATTTGCATGCAAAATTAATGAGGATTTTTAAACACGATCTTATGCTTTACAGAAAAATCACTGTTTCAATTCTAGCCATTCTGCTATTGGCCTTTACGGCGGGCGCACAAATTCTGGAACCCGTAAAATGGAGCTTTAGCCAAAAAGAACTTTCCACAAGCGAACACGAACTAATTTTTAAGGCCCATATTGACAGCGGCTGGCATTTGTATTCCCAGTTTATTGAACAGGGCGGACCAATTCCCACAAGCTTCTATTTTGACGAAAACCCGGCCATCGAACTTATTGGAAAAACAATAGAGCCCGAAGCCCATTCCGAATATGACAACAATTTCAAAATGGAATTGCAGTACTTTAGCTCCGATGTTGTTTTCACCCAAAAAATTAAAGTACTCAGCAATAAAGCAACAACATTTACAGGCGCTTTAGAGTTTATGTGCTGCGATGATGAGCAGTGCCTCCCTCCTGCTGATGTAGAATTTAGTTTTAATCTTCCTGCGAACCCGGATGGGAAAGAAATTATTGTTGAAGATGCTGCATCAAACGAAACAATCCCACAAACAACACTCGAAGAAAAAGCAGAAAACGACCTTGCTGACAGCAATGAAGATTCGCTATGGTATATCTTCTTTATTGCTTTTGGCGCCGGACTGATTGCCATTCTTACCCCCTGTGTTTTCCCGATGATCCCAATGACGGTTTCATTTTTTATGCATGGCGGAAGCAAGGCCAAATCACGCTTAGAAGCTTTGTTTTTTGGCGTTTCCATTATTGCCATTTATACAATTATCGGAACAATTGTTGCTGTGACCCTGGGCGCCAATTTCGCAAACTGGTTAAGCACACACTGGCTTCCAAACATACTTTTCTTCCTGATTTTCATCGTTTTTGCCTTTTCATTTTTTGGAGCTTTTGAAATTACATTACCCTCTTGGATGGTAAATCGCAGTGATGCCAAAGCGGATAAAGGCGGATACTCCGGCGCATTTTTTATGGCCTTTACATTAGTGTTGGTATCATTTAGTTGTACCGGACCAATTGTAGGATCCATTCTTGTAGCCTCTGCCGGCGGGGAAATTTTAAAACCCATTATCGGGATGTTTGGTTTCTCTTTGGCCTTTGCCCTACCTTTTGCTTTCTTCGCATTTTTCCCGGCCATGCTTGCCAATATGCCCAAATCAGGCGGCTGGCTCAATTCCGTAAAAGTTGTTTTAGGTTTTCTGGAACTTGCTTTGGGTTTAAAATTCCTCAGCATTGCCGACCAAACATACCATTGGGGAATTCTCGACAGAGAAGTTTACCTTGCTTTTTGGATCGTGATTTTCGCGCTGATGGGGCTTTACCTTCTTGGAAAACTGCGCTTTGCCCACGACAGCAAAATGGAACACCTCGGCGTTTTTCGTCTGATGCTGGCCATTATCACTTTTACTTTTGTGATGTATATGATTCCCGGAATGTGGGGCGCTCCTCTTAAAGCGCTATCAGGCTATATGCCACCACAGCAAAGTATTGATTTTGATATGAATAAAATTGTTCGGGACAATATCAAAACAGCAAATTTCTCCGCTGCCGGAGAGGAACAATCGCTCTGTGAAAAACCCAAATATGCAGACTTCCTGCATTTACCACATGGCTTGGAAGGGTATTTTGATTATGAGCAAGCATTGCAATGCTCCAAAGAACAAAATAAACCCATTTTTATCGACTTCACAGGCCACGGTTGCGTAAACTGCCGCGAAATGGAAGCTGCTGTTTGGTCAGACCCAAAAGTATTAAACATCCTTCAAAACGATTATATTGTGGTTGCACTTTACGTTGATGATAAATCAAAACTACCTGAAGAAGAATGGATTGTATCTGAATATGATGGCAAAACAAAAAAGACCATTGGAAAAAAATATGCCGATTTCCAGATCAGCCGTTTTAATGTGAACGCTCAGCCATATTATGTACTACTGGATACCGAAGGGAACGAATTAGTAGATCCCAGAGCCTACGACCTTGATGTAGATGCATTCTTAAACTTTTTAGAAGATGGACTAGAAAATTTTAATAAAGGCAAATAGATAATAATAAGCGCCTTATATATACCGACATCTTAATTAAAGATGTCGGTTTTTTTGTAATAGGCATCATAAGCCCATCTGATGAACTTGCCGACATATGAAAAAAGTTATATATTTGGGCTCTAAAATTTTAATAGACAATCATGAAAAAAAACATACTTATTACAGCACTATCGCTTTTTATTGGCACTCAACTTTTTTCACAAGCCTTCGAGCTAATCCAGACCCCCATTACTAATTTAGGAGAATCCTCTTCGGCTTGGGGCGATTATGATAATGATGGCGATTTGGACATCCTGATTATGGGCACCGATAATTTTAATGCATATACCCAGATCTATAGAAATGATCAAGGTGTGTTTACAGATATCGAAGCCGGACTTCCGGGGGTTGAAAAAGGCGATGTGGAATGGATCGATTATGATCTTGACGGCGACCTTGATATTATGCTCCTCGGTCGGAGTAGTGAGGGCGCTATAACAGATATTTACGCAAATAACAATGGCCAATTTACTCCGGCAAATATTGGCGTACAAACTGTAATTGAAGGCTGCGCCGCTTGGTCTGATTATGATCTCGATGGCGATCTTGACGTACTGATCTCCGGAGACAAAAGCAGTTATAATCCTTTTACAATGCTCTATCAAAACAATAACGGCATTTTTGAACCCACAGAAATTGAACTCGAGCCGGCCAAAAACACCATTGCAGCTTGGGGCGATTTTGACAATGATGGCGATGAGGACCTATTTCTTGCAGGAAATGGAAACATCATGTTTTCAAGAATTTACTGCAATGACAAAGGGAATTTTACCGATATGATGTTTGATATGCCCTCGCAATTTGCAGGCGGTGCCGATTGGGGCGATTTCGATAATGATGGCGACCTCGATTTGCTCGTTAATGGTTTTGATGAATATCTGGAAGCAATGACTTTGCTCTACGCAAATGCCTCCGGGCAGGATATGAAAATAGTGCCTGCATATCCGGATAAATCAGCTACAGGAAATGCGGAATGGGGCGATTTTGATAATGACGGAGATCTGGATATGCTTTATTGCGGCAAAGGCGCCGGATGCGGGCTTATTTTCTCAAAAGTCCTAAGAAATGATGACGGGCTCTATTTTAATGATGCTGGCGTTGGGCTTTTACCGACACAAAGATCGCATGCCGCTTGGGGCGATTATGATAATGATAATGACCTCGACATACTTCTTTGTGGTTTTGATGCCGGTAATGAAGGCTTTACAGGATTATACCAAAACCCATTATATACTCCTGCAGGAAAAGACAACAACAATATCCTTCCCACAGAACTCAATGCGGAAGTAAACGGTCAAGATGTTTTCCTTAGTTGGAAGGGGCAAATCCCAATGACGTATAACCTAAGAATGGGCACAAGTCCGGGAGCTGCCGATATTGTAAACCCATATGCTGATGCTGAAACAGGATTCAGGTATATCCAGAAAAAAGGCAATGTAAGCGTAGATACAGCATGGACGATCAAAAATCTATCGCCAGGAACATACTATTGGAGTGTACAATCTGTAAATCATATTTTTGCAGGCTCTGAATTTGCCGAAGAACAAAGTTTTACTATTCAACTCACCTCAACAAAAGAACTCATTCCGGAAGATTTTTCATGCCTTCCAAACCCTGCAAAATCATTTATGACAATTTCTTTGCCTGGGTATTTTGAAGCCGGCCTTTTCAATACAAACGGACAAAAAATGCTTCAGTCTGAGGGAGAGAACCAAATAAACCTGCAAACCAAATCGCTATCTGCCGGAATTTATTTTCTGCGCATCAAATCGAATGAAAAGGTTTTTACACAAAAAATTATTGTTTCAGGAGAGTAAGATCCTCCAAAGAATCTTATAATAAAAAAAGCCACTCCAAAAGAGTGGCTTTTTTTATAAATAGAATTCCCAAAGGAATTATAATGACTTTTTAGCTAAATAGAAATCAACCATTTCGTAGCCGCTCTTTTCGCGTTCAATCATGGCATCTACGCTTGTTGGTGGAGGCACAATAACTTTATCACCGGGCTGCCAATTGAGTGGCAAAGCAACTTTATGCTCATCAGCGATTTGAAGTCCTTTTAATACGCGCATAATCTCGTCCATATTCCGACCAACATTCAGCGGGTAGTACATAATCAAACGGATTTTTCCTGTAGGATCAATAAAATATACTGCACGAACTGCTGCTGTTTCACTTTCGCCCGGCTGAAGCATTCCATAAAGCTTTGAAACCTTCATGTCGATATCAGCTATAATGGGGAATTTAAACAGTACACCTGTATTTTTCTGAACATTATTCACCCAAGCAATATGTGAATGAATACTATCAATACTCAAACCCATAAGTTTTGTGTTTAAAGCAGTGAATTCATCTTCACGCTCGGCAAAACCTGACATTTCTGTAGTACAAACAGGGGTAAAATCAGCCGGATGTGAAAATAAAACAACCCAACTACCTTTATTATAGTCAGAAAATTTCAATTTACCAGTAGTTGTTACTGCTTCAAAATCCGGGGCCATGTCGCCAATTCTTGGCATTTGCATCATTTGTTCTTCCATTGTATTTGCTTTTTAGAGGTTATTAATTGTTGTAATAATGAAGCAAAGATACAACAAGACGAACCATAAGTCAAATTGATTGTTTTTATAGTATCATCAATAAAATTTATACCTTTGCCTCAAACACCATAAAATGACCATTTTACAATTAGAATATGTGATCGCCGTGGATACACATAAAAGTTTCACGAAGGCTTCTGAGCACTGTTTTGTGACGCAGCCGACACTAAGCATGCAGATAAAAAAACTGGAAGAAGAGCTGGGCGTCCTGCTCTTCGACCGCAATAGTAAGCCTGTTTGCCCAACAGAAGCCGGTAAACTAATTATAGCGCAGGCACGTAAAGTTGTTAATGCAGCAACTCGCATTCAGGAAATAATTGCGGAGCTACGCGATGAGCTTCCAAAAAACCTTCATCTTGCGACTATTCCAACAATTGCCCCATATTTAATGCCTTCATTATTAGAAGTCCGCAATAAAAACTTCCCTCAAATTGCATTACGCATTGACGAAAGCATCACGGAGGAGATTGTTCATCAAATCAGGCACAATCAAATTGATTTTGGCATTCTGGCCACACCATTGGATGAAGAAGGACTGATTGAGCATCCTTTATATTATGAACCTTTTGTTGCATATTTTCACAAAGATCACCCTTTGCTCCAAAAAAAGCAGATTAACAGCAAAGACATTTCTGTGAATGATATGTGGTTATTAACAGATGGCCACTGTTTTCGCGACCAAGTACTTAATTTTTGTGGGCATGGAGCTCGGCCAAATAAAACAGGACTAAGTTATACAACCGGATCTTTAGAATCGATAATACGGCTCATTAACTCCAGTGGCGGCTATACTCTTTTGCCACTACTTGCTGCCCGTGCCCTTCCGTTAGAATCCCAAAAATATATCCGATATTTTGAAGCACCGGTGCCTGTGCGTGAAATCAGCATACTCACCAGAGAAGATTTCCTTAAAGCACGATTGCTAAAGCTAATCCGCGAAACGATTCATGGCTTTTTGCCGGAAGGCTTATTGCATATTGATGCATCACAAAATCGCATCCCTATAAAATAATTGCTTTGTATGCTGTCTGCAAAATAAGCATATAAAAAAGCCCGAATCTCTCCGGGCTTTTCAATATTTTGCAAAAAACGCTTAAACACCTTCAACCAAGGCATCAGGAATATCAAGGGGCACAACTTTCAGAAACTCAATTGCCTTTTGGATATGTGGATGCATTACGGTATCATCTTCAATAAAAGGAACCACTTTTCGAAATTCTGCCACAATTTTCTCAATAAACTCGGAGCTTCGTTCAGGACGACGAAATTCCAATGCCTGAGCAGCATTAAAAAGCTCTATAGCCAGAATGCGCTCCAGATTATTCACAACTTTCAGGGCCTTTGTGGCAGCATTTGCGCCCATACTTACATGATCTTCCTGACCTTGCGAAGACTCTATGCTGTCTACGGATGCAGGAGTACACAATTGTTTGTTCTGGCTTACAATACTTGCCGCTGTATATTGTGGGATCATAAATCCACTATTTAAACCCGGGCGTGCCACAAGATATCCGGGCAAACCACGCTTTCCTGAAACCAGCTGATAGGTGCGACGCTCAGAAATATTCCCAAGTTCTGCCAATGCAATAGCAAGATTATCAAGAGCAAGAGCCAAAGGCTGCCCGTGGAAATTCCCTCCCGAAGCAATTAAATCATCATCAGGGAAAATCATTGGATTATCGGTTACGGCATTAATTTCGCAACTAAAAACATAGGCAACATAATTAATGGAGTCTTTCGAAGCACCATGAACCTGGGGGATACAACGGAATGAATATGGATCCTGCACATGCTCTTTTTTACGCTTTATAAGGCTGCTGCCATCAATTAATTTACGGATGCGTTCTGCTGTTTTTATCTGTCCGCGATGATTTCTTATCAAATGCAACTGCTCAAAAAATGGTTCAATACGTCCATCAAAAGCATCGAGCGAAAGGGTTCCGATAACATCGGCAAGCATACTTAAACGAAAGGTTTTCAGCAGGCAATACACCCCAAAAGCACTCATAAACTGTGTGCCATTGAGTAAGGCCAAACCCTCTTTTGAAGCGAGATGAACAGGCTTCCAGTTCATTTTTTCAAGCATCTCGGCAGAAGTCATCCTTTCGCCGGCTAGCACAACTTCCCCTTTCCCAATAAGTGGTAATGACATATGTGCCAAAGGCGATAAGTCACCGGAAGCACCCAAAGAACCTTGTTGATAAACAACAGGCAATACATCATTATTAAAAAATTCGATCAGGCGCTCTACAGTTTCTATTTGTACACCCGAATGCCCATATGAAAGGGACTGAATCTTAAGCAAAAGCATCAATTTCACAATCTCTGCAGGAACCTCCTCACCTGTTCCACATGCATGAGACATCACCAGATTCTCCTGAAGACGGTTCAGGTCTTCATTCGATACACTCACATTACATAAAGAACCAAAACCTGTATTGATCCCATAAATTGGTTCTTTCTGGCTTTTCATCTTATTATCAAGATAGGTACGGCATTTAATGATGCGGCCTCTTGATTCTTCGGAAAGGCTTAATTTTTTATTCAGGTTCAGGATATCGAAAACACTCTGAAAAGTTAGTTTTTCAGGACTAATATGATAAATAGTATTCATTTGAATTGATTAAACTAATTTACATAATACACCACTGAATATCAGTAGCATAAAAACTTAAAGAAAGAATTGGAATGCCTGTTAAAAAATAATTCGACTAGCCGGGATTTCCCGCCATCAACAGTCATCAGGCATAAAACGGTTTATGCGTGTAAATACAGCCCTGTGCGGTTCAATTGCACTTTATAATTCAATTGCCACGCCATTTACGCAAGGATTTTTTGGATCAATTCAGCGATACTGCATTTCAGTTGTTCCCCTTTGCGCATATCTTTGAGGGTAAGTTTCTGCTGGTTTATTTCTTCTTCACCGGCAATAACCACAAAAGGGATATTCCTTTTATTGGCATAGTTCATTTGCTTTTTCATTTTCGCTGCATCCGGGAATATTTCTGCGTTAATACCCGCTTTTCTGATTTCCGACAGAAATGGAAGGCAGTAGGCTTCTTCTTTTTCTCCAAAATTCACGAACATAAGTTGTGTGGCACCTTCTCCTGTTTCCGGGAATAATTTAAGCTGCTCCATCACATCATAAATACGATCTGCCCCAAAGGAAATGCCTACACCAGACATATCTTTCAGCCCAAAAATACCGGTAAGATCATCGTAACGTCCACCGCCACAAATACTTCCCATTTCTGCATCGAGTGCTTTCACCTCAAAAATTGCTCCGGTATAATAATTTAAACCACGTGCAAGGGTAAGATCCAGTTCATAGGCGCAATGAACATTCATGGCATCAACATAAGCGAAGAGTTTTTTAATCTCGCTAATTCCCTTTAAACCAGTCTCAGAATCTTTGAGTATATTGGAAAGACTTGCGATTTTCTCATGAAAAGAACCACTTAGATCAAGAACAGGTTGCAATAATTCAATCTGTTGCCCACTCAATCCACGCTGCAATAATTCTTCCTTAACCTTATCAATCCCAATTTTATCGAGTTTATCAATAGCAACAGTAATATCGGTCATACGATCTAAGGCGCCAATATACTCAGCAATTCCTGCAAGGATTTTCCTATTATTAATTTTCACCTCAACGCGCAACTGAAGCTTTTCAAATACCTCATCAATTATTTGCACCAATTCGGCTTCGTTCAGCAATGAAGTACTGCCAATAACATCAGCATCGCATTGATAAAATTCACGATAACGACCTCTTTGTGGCCGGTCAGCACGCCAAACAGGCTGTATTTGATAGCGTTTAAATGGAAAAACCAGATCATTCCGATTTTGCACAACAAAACGAGCAAATGGAACGGTCAGGTCGTAACGCAAACCTTTCTCAGAAACTTTGGGCGCCGTTTGTGCCGCATCGGCTTCCTGCACATTTGCATGACGGATGTTTTTAAGCCAATCTCCGGAATTTAGAATTTTGAACAACAGCTTATCGCCCTCTTCACCATATTTTCCCATAAGCGTAGAAAGATTTTCCATAGCAGGGGTTTCAATGGGCAGGTAAGCATATTTTTGAAATACTTCTCTGATTGCATTGAAAATATAGTTTCTCCTGAGCATAATCTCAGGGGCGAAATCACGTGTTCCTTTTGGAATGGATGGTTTATTGGCAGCCATATTGCTCTAATTTTGCCGCAAAAGTACAAAACAAAGCGAGATAGAGCATTATCGTGTGATACTGATCTTTCGAGCAATATTATTACTTCCGTCAGAAATATTTAAAATATACATGCCTGCCGGATATTGTTCCAAAGACATTGTTACCAAATCGCGGCTGCCTTCGATCGATTGTACCCCACTTAGTTTTTTCCCTAAAATATTATATAGAGTATATGTCAGCTGTCGGTCGGAATGTTCCATAAGCTTAATATTTAGAACATCATTGGCAGGATTAGGATAAATTGCCATCTCGGGAAAATCCAATATTTCAGGAACTGAGAGCGGCCCATGAAACTGGGACACATAAACTCCAAAATTAATATTCAAGCCCCAAGACTGATCGCTGCTCAAAGGCACCCAAGTTCCGTCCTGCCAATTTTCCCAGGCATCACCAGGATTGACATCCCCACTTGTGTTTGACCAAAGCGCAAGCGTATCTCCCTCATATTCGGGCAAAAGAACGGCAAGAAAGAAATCTTCTTTAAAATCAAAGGCATTGAGGGGTAAACGACTTGCCTGATCCAATGAAACATCTTTAATAATGCTGTCCATGGAGAGGTAGAAATTATGCACATTCGATAATGGCGCTCCCGTTTCAGGATCAACAGAATACATCAAAAAACGAACAGTAGTGTCTGCATAAGCAGTATCCCGCTTTGCAACGGCAAAATCAAACCAGATATCATTAATGGTGAAAAATCCTGCCTGTTTCTCAAAATATTCCGCTTTCATTACATCTTTAAAACTATTGTTCCCGCTCACATAACCCGATTGGGGCGGATTTACTGTATATAAGGAAAAGGTTCCCGGAATTGGGAAATTCAGCGTATCATATTTTATTGGATCACCTGCCGTGATATATCTATTCCGATAGGCAACGAAGGTACTGTCGTTTGCATCGGTTACCCAAAGTGCAACCGAGAAAAAGCCTTCTTTTTGGTAGATATGCTGAGGATTTTTCTCTGTGCTTTCACCCCCATCCCCAAATTTCCATTGATAACTTACTCCTTCTACTGTTCCGGTTTGCGTAAACAATACAGACAAAGGCAAAGCCCCTTCCGTTTTATTCGCTTCAAAAAAAGCATAAAGGCTATCGCGTTCCTGAGTGCATTCCTGAAGACGGTGACTGATGCTCAAACTGCTGTTGGCACGAGATTGTGCGAACATATATACGCTTGGAAGGAACAATAAAAAGAAAAGAAATGGTACAATTTTTTTCATAAAGCTTCGGTTTTCGTTTAGGAAACTAGTATCTTGCAAGGCCTTAAAGGTATCAAAAAACAAGCCAAAACTTTATTTCTTATGAAAAACGCATACAAATTATTCCTACTCGCTTTCTCAACGCTGATAATCAGCTCTTTTCAAGCTGAAGCAGCAAAAAAGAAAGACAAAGATGAAGACAAAGACAAACCCAACAGCGGCACAATTAGTGGATTAAAATTCCGCTCAGTAGGCCCGGCTGTTGCATCGGGGCGTATTGCTGATTTTGCAGTAAACCCAAATAATCCGGCAGAATACTATGTCGGGGTTGCAGCTGGGAATGTTTGGAAAACAACAAATTCAGGAACAACATGGTCGCCTGTTTTCGATGGTTATGGCAGTTGGTCAATAGCCGATGTTGAACTAGAGCCCGGCAATCCCAATGTTGTTTGGGTCGGAACAGGCGAATACAACAGCCAACGAGCCATTGGTTATGGCGATGGCGTTTATAAATCAACAAATGGAGGAAATAGTTTCAAAAATATGGGACTTAAAACCTCCGAGCATATCGGACGTATCCTCATTGATCCACGCGATGGAAATACTGTTTATGTTGCGGCTCAGGGGCCATTATGGGGCCCTGGTGGAGAACGCGGACTATACAAAACTATCGATGGTGGTGAAACATGGAACAATATACTGGAAATAAGCCCAAATACAGGCGTTACAGATATTGTGGCCGACCCAAGGAACCCAGACATTCTTTATGCAGCAACATATCAGCGCAGAAGACATGTATTTACATTAATTAATGGAGGACCTGAATCTGCAATCTATAAATCTACCGACGCCGGAGCACATTGGACAAAACTAAAAACAGGCCTCCCTGGCGGCGATATGGGCCGTATTGGATTGGCTATTAGCCCCGTTAATCCGGATATCGTTTATGCCATCATTGAAGCAGAAGGTGAGTCCGGTGGGTTTTTCCGATCAACAGACCGTGGCGAAAGCTGGAAAAAAATGAATAAATATGTGAGTGGCAGCCCTCAATATTACAACCGAATTTATTGCGATCCTGTTGATGCCGACAAGGTTTACTCAATGGACACCTATTCAAAAGTAACTAAAGACGGAGGAAAAACATGGAAAAACCTGAGCACCAAGAATAAACACGTAGACGATCATGCACTCTGGATCGACCCGGAACACACAGATCATATCCTGATTGGTTGTGATGGTGGTATTTATGAAAGCTGGGATGCTGGAACAAACTGGGATTATAAAGAGAATTTACCCATTACACAGTTCTACCGCGTTGCCCTTGATAATTCTGAACCATTTTATTTTATTTATGGCGGAACACAGGACAACAACAGCCTTGGCGGACCATCACGAAGCATAAGCGGACAAGGCGTGGTAAACGACGACTGGTTTGTTACCAATGGTGGCGATGGTTTTGAATCGCAAATTGACCCATTAAACCCAAATATTGTATATGCCCAATCGCAATACGGATGGCTGGTACGTTATGATAAACAAAGTGGGGAAAGCATTTCCATTAAGCCGGAACCACCCGCAGGTGAAGCATACAGATGGAACTGGAACAGCCCATTGATGGTAAGCCCACACTCACCAACACGTCTATATTTTGCAGCCAATAAACTCTTCCGCAGCGACGATCGTGGCGACACATGGGAAGTAATCAGCCCGGATTTAACACGACAAATCAACAGAAACTTGCTTCCTGTTATGGGTGAAGTTCAAGACCCTGAAGCAATAGCTAAAAATGCATCAACATCGCTTTATGGCAGTATTGTAGAAGTATTTGAATCGCCGGTACAGGAAGGTCTGATTTACGCAGGCACGGATGACGGCCTCCTCCAGATCACAGAAGATGGCGGCATAACATGGACAAAGCAGGAGCATTTCCCCGGTGTTCCTGACACAACATATATTAGTATGATTTATGCTAGCCAACATGATGCCAATACAGTATATATTGCCTTTGACGGGCGCAAGAAAAATGACCTGAAACCCTATCTGCTCAAGAGTACAGATAAAGGAAAAAACTGGACAAACATCACTGCAAACCTACCCGAGAAAGGAACTGTCTATAGTTTTGAAGAAGATTATCAAAAGCCCGAATTACTTTTCTGCGGCAATGAATTTGGTGTTTATTGCAGCATTGATGGCGGCAAAAAATGGATTCAAATGAAAAGTGGACTTCCTACAATCCAGGTGCGCGATATGGAAATTCAAAAAAGGGAAAACGACCTCGTGCTTGCTACTTTCGGAAGGGGATTCTATGTTTTGGACGACTACAGCCCTCTACGCAAGCTGAATAAGGAAATGCTCGAAGACGAATTTCTTATGTTCCCGATAAAAGATGCATTAATGTTTATCCCAAAACGAGGAAAATACAATCAGGGCGAAACCTATTATGCTGCTGAAAACCCAAAAGTTGCTGCTACTTTCACCTATTATATGAAGGAGGCCCCAAAAAGCCTGAAACAATTAAGGAAGAAAGCGGAGAAAGAAGCCCGCAAAGCAGAAAAAGATATCGATTATCCTAATTTTGAAGAGCTTCGCAAAGAAGACCTTGAAGAAAAAGCATCGCTCATTTTTACTATTCGAGATGAGCAGGGCAATATTATTCGGAAAATCCGCAAAAAACCATCCTCAGGAATCAATCGGGTGCAATGGGACTTAAGGCATGCTACTATTATGCCTTTCAGGAACAAAGAAAACGATGATTATCAAAGTCTTGGAGGCAGTATGCGTGTAATGCCCGGCACTTATAGCGTTGAAGTTAGCTTAGTTGATGATGGACAAGAAAAAGTATTAAGCGAGGCAACTAAGTTTACGGTAAAAACCTTAGACAATACCACTTTACCAGCCAAGGACAAACAAGCACTTTTTGCATTTGAGCAAGAAACTCAAAAGCTGGGACGCGCAGTCAGGGGCAGCATCAGGGAAACCGAAAAAGCGATGGACGAAATTGCAGCAATGCGCACATCACTTGAAAATGCACCAAAGGCAACAACAGCAATGAGAACCGATGCCAGAAATATTGAATCTGAACTTCAGGAACTCATGAAAAAACTCACCGGCGATGAGAGCATTAGCAAAAGGAATGGCAATCAGCCTCCCTCAATCAGTGAGCGCCTTGGCAATCTGATGTATGGTAGTTGGAGATCAACATCTGCACCAACAACAACAATGAAACAGGCCTACAACATCATTGACACAGAGTTCAAACCTGTTTATAAACAACTGCAAAACATTATAGAACTAAAACTTCCGGAGCTTCGCTCTCAAATGGAAAGCATTGAAGCCCCTTGGGTTCCCGGAACCCTTCCTGTTTACAAATAATAAAACGGATACTAATTTGCAAAGGGCTGCAGTTATAATCTAAAAGCAGCCCTTTGCTTTACCATATAAATCTGGCATGAAGATCAATAACAAAAACTTGATTCATTTAATTCTCATTGCTCTTATAGCAATCTTTCTATCCTCATGCTTTGTTCAGAAAAAAAGAAAATACAAAAGAAGGTCTCCACGCAATTGCAACACCTGCCCTTCCTTTTCTCAATCAAACCAGGAAATACAGCCAACAAGCAATAATCTACAATGGTTCCGTACAAATGAATGAAGATCACATAAAAAACACTTTAGCCAAATATATTCCGGAAAAAAGCCTAGCGATTGTTTGTAAATGGTTTATTGAAGACCCGATCCATTTGCGAATTACAAATACACGAAACACAAAATCAGGGGATTACAGACCACCTGCAAAAGGAAAAGGCATACACCGGATTTCCGTAAACCACGACCTAAACCCTTATGCTTTTTTGCTTACATTAACGCATGAACTAGCTCATATGAAAGCATTTATTAAATATGGGCCACGCATTAAACCACACGGAACTGAATGGCAAAGTAGTTTTATTCGGCTTATGCGCCCCTTACTTGCAGAAGGCGTTTTTCCTCATGAGCTTAATCCAATACTTATAAAGCATCTTGAAAAAGGACGTGCTTCAACATATTCCGACTTAAATTTGCGTAAAGCGCTTATTGCATATGACACAAAAAAACCGGAATCCGAAACATTATTTCTGCAGGACCTGCCAGAAGGAAGTCGCTTTGCAATTCGGGACGGACGTACTTTTGTTAAAGGAAAGCAATTGCGCAAAAACTTCCATTGCATCTCACTAAACAATAAAAAAGAGTATCGGGTGCATCCTCTGGCAGAAGTAAAACGAATCGAAGGCTCAGAGAATTAGAATTGAATCCCTATATTTGTAGCTCCTAAATGGAAAACCAAACGATTTAGCCCTCAATATAAAACGATAAAAAGCAATACCATGAACAAAAACTTTTACTGTGTTATTATGGCCGGTGGCATAGGTGCAAGATTTTGGCCAATGAGCCGCACGGCGCACCCTAAGCAGTTTATTGATATTCTTGGCACAGGAGAAACCCTGATACAACAAACTTTCAGAAGATTCAACAAAGTGTGCCCCCCCGAAAATATTTATGTTGTTACTAATGAAATATACCGCGAATTGGTTAAAGAACAATTGCCCGAAATTTCATACGACCAAATATTATGCGAGCCCGCACGAAGAAATACAGCGCCCTGTATTGCTTATGCAAGTTATAAAATAGCATCAAAAAACAAAGATGCAGTGATGGTTGTAGCACCTTCAGACCACATCATCCTAAAAGAAGATATTTTCGACGATGTAATAAAATCCGCTTTACGTGCAGCAGAACAGAACAATTGGCTGCTTACTTTAGGGATACAACCAAGCAGGCCCGATACCGGCTATGGTTATATTCAATATACTGAGGATCTTGTTGAAGACGAAGACAAACGAATTCATAAAGTAAAGACATTCACAGAAAAACCCAATCTTGAACTCGCCCGAGACTTCCTAAGAAGTGGCGATTTCTTATGGAACGGCGGAATTTTTGTATGGTCGCTAAAATCAATTTTGCAAGCATTTGAGGATCATCTCGAAGATGTAAATACATTATTCAAAAGCGGCGTTGATAAATACTTCACCGAAGAAGAAGATTCGTTTATTGAGCAAACTTATGCCGTATGCAAAAACATTTCCATTGATTACGGCATCATGGAAAAAGCACAAAATGTTTATGTTCTGTCCAGTGATTTTGGCTGGTCAGACCTCGGCACATGGGGTTCTTTGTATGCCACACGCTCAAAAGATGATAATGGAAATGCAATTATGGGCAATAATGTACTAATGTATAATACTTATAACTGCATTGTGAACATGCCTAAGGAAAAACTTGTTGTGCTGGAAGGCCTCGATGATTATATCGTGGTTGAAGACGACGACATATTGCTTGTTTGCAAGAAAAGCAATGAGCAGCAGTTACGCGATATTGTAAATACCGTGAAGATTAAAAAAGGAGAAAAATTTGTTTAATCACTTAATTTAATATTTCATTATGAGAAGACTTTTAACACTTGCCTTAGCCTTTTTTATTGGTTTTGGCACATATGTAAAAGCCGATGAAGGCATGTGGCTTCCCATGCTTGTCAAGCAGCTGAATTATGCACAAATGCAGAAGATGGGCTTGCAGCTTAGCCCCGAAGAAATTTACAGCATCAACAACTCCAGCCTAAAAGACGCCATTGTAATTTTTGGACGCGGCTGTACTGGAGAAATTGTTTCACCCGAGGGCCTTTTGCTCACAAACCACCACTGTGGGTACGGATCCATTCAAGGAGTAAGTACTGTTGAACATGATTATCTAACTGATGGGTTTTGGGCCTATACAAAAAAAGAAGAAATCCCAATTGAAGGACTTACTGTTCAATTTCTCGATCGCATTGAGGACGTTACGGCAACAATACTCGAAGGCGTTACAGACGAGATGACTGAAGACGAACGCAATGAAATCATTGACAAAAACAGAAAAGCCCTCGCGGAACAACTCACAGAAGGAACTGATCTTAAAGCGGTTATTAAACCATTTTTTGGCGGAAACGAATACTACGCATATATCTATGAAACATTCACTGACATCCGTTTTGTTGGCGCACCTCCTTCATCCATTGGAAAATATGGCGCCGATACTGACAACTGGATGTGGCCTCGCCATACCGGCGATTTCAGCATGTTCAGGGTTTATACAGCCCCGGATGGCGCCCCTGCTGCATATAGTGAAGAAAACATTCCTCTTAAATCGAAGCATTTCCTACCCATCAATATCAGTGGTGTAGAAAAAGGTGATTTTAGTATGATAATGGGATATCCGGGAAGCACCGACCGTTATCTTACTTCTTTTGGTGTAGAAATGGCCATCGACAAAACCAATCCGACAATTGTTGATATTCGTCGCAAAAAATTAGACATCATGCGTGAAGATATGGACGCAAGTGATGCTGTTCGTATTCAATATGCCAGCAAATATGCCGGTACTGCAAATTATTGGAAATATTTTATCGGACAAACAAAAGGCCTGAAGCGCTTAAATGTTGCTGCTAAGAAAAAAGCCCTCGAAGATGAATTCACAAAATGGGCAAATGCCACACCAGAACGCAAGAAAAAATATGGCGATGCTCTTGGCATGATCGAAGAAGCATATAAAAATATTGAAACATTTGATCTTGCAAAAACTTATTTCTTTGAAGGCATCTACCGTGGACCGGAAATCCTGAGATATGCCATGTCTTTTGGTGGTTTAGCCAAAGCCTTGGAAAATAAAGATGATACTGAAAAAGCAGAAAAAATGACCCAACGCCTTAAAGATGGTGCTGCGAAATATTTCAAAGATTATAATGCCCCAACCGACCAAAAACTTCTGGCAGCAATGTTGAAAATGTATGCAGAAAATGTTCCACAGGATCAGCAGCCGGAGTTTATGAAAGACCTGACTAAAAAATACAAAGGAGATTTTGATGCATATGCCGCCAAGGTTTTTGACAAATCAATTTTTACCAGCCTTGCAAAAGTTGATGCGTTTTTAGCAAAACCAAAAGCAAAATCAATCACCAAAGACCCCGCCTATATAGCATCAATAGCTTTTATGAAAAACTATCGTGAAATCAACAAGCAAATTAGCAAATCGGATAAAATGCTTGAACGCGGTAACCGCCTCTTTATTGATGGGCTTCGCAAGATGAACCCTGATAAGGTTTATTATCCTGATGCTAATTTTACTCAGCGCCTTACTTATGGTACTGTTGAAGATTACTATCCAGCCGATGCGGTACATTATAATTATTTCACTACCGTGGATGGTATTTTAGAAAAAGAAGATCCAAATAATTGGGAATTTGTAGTACCTGATAAACTTAAAGAGCTGATCAAAAACAAAGATTTTGGCCCTTATGGTGATGATGGAGAAATGAAAGTGTGTTTCTTAACAACCCACGATATTACCGGTGGCAATAGCGGAAGCCCTGTAATTAATGGTAAAGGCGAACTAATTGGCCTTGCTTTTGATGGCAATTGGGAAGCTATGAGTGGCGATATCGCTTTTGAACCAGAGCTACAACGTACAATTAATGTAGACATCCGCTACGTAATGTTTATTATTGATAAATATGCCGGAGCTCAAAACCTCATTGACGAAATGGTGATTACCGAGGAAGATGAAGCACCCAAATTAGCACCCAACGTAGAAATAGAAGCAGAAGTACAGGAAGAAGCCTCTTCAGTAGAATAGCATTCTCTCCATAAAATAGTAAAGCCTCCAAATTATTGGGGGCTTTTTTTATTCTATACCAATCAAATCCTATGATTAACCAACCTGAAGTTTTCCGCTGTCTTTTAGCAAATATGAAGGGATTCTTTCTTTGAGTCGCCACTTAATATTCATAGGCCGAGAACCATTGGAATTCACATAGGAAACATCACCCAAAAACACAAATCCCATAGTGTTGCCATGTTCGTCTTTCTTACGCTCACGAACAAACATCAAGATTTTTTTCTGCATTTGCTCATGATTAATATAGGATTTTCCTTTTACAGACTCAGGAGATGTACTATTCTGTGATTGCCAATGAAATAAAACATCGTTAATTGAATAATCATCATACATGGTAGTTGGCGAATAATCCTGATCGGATTTTTTTAATGTTATAAAGAGTGCCTCAGTATTCAACACCCTATTAAAAGCTACTCCTTCTCGATTGCTGGAAGCTGTTTCGAAAGAGTGAAATTGCAATGCTGCTAAAATTTGATCCCGATTATAACGGGCATGCACTTTTAATGGACAATCAAAACCAAGATCAATCGTTTTTTCTAGCACATCCAATTTGCTTATTCTCAAATCAATATATTCAATCATTTCTTGAATAAAAACCGGCTTATTCCTAATCAAGTCGACCCCTTCTTGAACAGACTCCATACCAAGATTCGTTCCTGCCTTTTGCCACAAATCATAATGAAACATTATAAGCATAAGACGTTCATTTTCAGCAATATTATCATAATCAAATCCTGGTTTCAATAAACGTTTTATGAACTTAAAGTATGACATTGAATTACAAGCCATTAGTTTTTTCGAAAGGCAGACTTTCACGTTTTTTTCATAAGCACTTTCAAAATTTGGTATTAGGCCAGCATCCGCGCAGAGACGCTTCCATAAATCACGCTTATAAATTATTGGTAAATCTATATGATAAAACTCCATAAAATTCTTCAGCGATAATTCCAAAGCAGACTGATACTTGAAATTTTGTATTTTTTTAATTAAAGCCGCCTTACGGAATTCTATAATATTTTTAATGTTCCTCAATATAGTCTTTCTTGCTTCTTTTTCAAGAACAATAGAGCATCCCAAAGGGAGATGAGGAAAGTCATTTTGCAATTCTTTATACACCGAAGTATGCGTACGGCCAATAAGTGCTCTAAACTTTTGCTCAAAGTCATATTCAGGCCTTGCATTCCCAACAAAATCTAGAACAGTTAAAGTCTCCTTTTTGGGCGCCAGGCGAAGACCACGTCCAAGCTGTTGCAAAAAAACCGTCAGACTTTCTGTGGGTCGTAAAAACAAAACAGTATCAATTTCAGGGACATCAACACCCTCATTAAAAATATCAACAACAAACAAGAAATTGATTTCCTTATCCATTAACTGATGCCGTATAATTGCCCTATCACTCGAATTACGACTCGTCAAGAAAGCTGCCTTCAAACCAGCGCGATTAAATTCATCAGACATAAAACGAGCATGTTCCTGACTTACGCAATAAGCAAGAGCCCGCACTTCTGTTAAATCTGTGAGATATTTCTCGCAATTTGAAATAACTTCAATGACCCGTCGATTATGTTCAGTATATAAGCGTGTTAATTCTGCCACATCATATTTCCCCTGTCTCCAGCTCACTCGAGAAATATCCACAGAATCAGAAAGTGCAAAATATTGAAACGGGCACAACAGCTTTCTATTCAAGGCTTCTGGAAGTCGGATTTCAGCCGCAATAACACCACAAAAATCCTCCAGAATATCTTCTTGATCTTGCCTTTCAGGTGTTGCTGTAAGACCTAGAAGAATTTTTGGCAAAAAATGACTAAGAATAGGTCTATAAGACTTTGCTGTAATATGATGCACCTCATCGATCACAATATAATCATAATAATCAGAGGCAAGCTTTAATTCATCGAGTTGGTTATTTAACGTTTGAACAGATGCAAAAACGGCTTGATTTGATTGCGGGATAAGTCCATCCACCCACAATTCACCAAAATTGGCATCTCTCAAAACATGACGAAAGCAGTCCTGTGCCTGCTCCAATATTTCTTTTCGATGCGCAACAAATAAAAAATGCACATTTCTATTCTGGGCAGAAAAATCCTTAAAATCAAAGGCGGAAATCATCGTTTTGCCTGTACCTGTTGCTGCAACAATTAAATTTGCATACCTATTCTGTAGATTTCTTTCTACTTGCAGTTTTTCTAATATCTCTTTCTGAAACGGATAGGGCTTTAGATCAAAAAACGTAAAACCTTTGTATTCCCCTGGAGATCTATTTAGCCTTAAAGAACGATGCAATTTTTCCCTATCTATTTTAAAATCATATGTTTCAAAATCAGCATCAGCCCATAGCGTCTCAAATGTTTTTTGAAATTTTTCTATGATATGACCAATTTCTTTCGTTGTTACTTTTAAATTCCACTCAAGTCCTTTTGATAAGGCTGAATGAGAGATATTCGACGAACCAATATAGGCGGTATTAAAGCCAGAATTTCTTAGAAATAAATAAGCTTTTGCATGTAACCGCTCATTATTATTGTTGTAAGATACCTTTATCTCTGTATTAGGCAGCTGAGACAAATACTCCACAGCTTTGGCATCTGTAGCCCCCATATACGAGCTCGTAATAATGCGCATTTTACATCCGCGTGAAGTGAATTCTTTAAGCTCATTCATGAATATTCTAATGCCGGAAAATTTAATAAAAGAAACCAGCCAGCATATCTCATCCGATGATAATATTTCTTTTCGCAATTCACTATCAATGCTAATACCCGCATTACTACCGGTAAATAGTTCACTTTGGCTAAAACGTGTAAGGGGTGTAATCTGCTTTATTCTTTTTGAAATATCAGGAAATGGGAAGCTAATTTTTGATACTATGGCTTGTAAAATTCTCCCTTGAGCTTCAATAAGATTATTACATATATCATTATTATTCAACTCTTTAGATAGAAGACTAATAATCTTATTCGAAAGTTCTATTTGTTTATAGGGGCGATCATGATCACTAATTTCATTTAAAGCAAATCGAATTAAATCTGCAACATATAAACTAAGATATGATGCTGCCTCTTCTTTATCAAGCGGTGACTTTTCAATAAAAAACTCATCAGCAGCAAGCAGCTCAAGTTTCTGCGAAATAAGCTTATTAATAATTTGCTCATAAAGACCAAGCTTGCAATCCATTATACTACAGAATTATTTTTTTACGAATAATATACACCACCCAACTAATCCCCATTCTCAACCACTTCAATCAGCAAGCGGCTGAGCTCCCAAAATGCGGTCAGGGGGAGATGCTCCGGACGATCATCCAGATTGTGATATTCGCTAAATTCAGGACCTCTTGTATATATAAAAACAGAGGAAACACCTTTCTCGGAAAAAGGACAATGATCGCTATTGCAGGAAACACCTCTTGGTTTTACTTCAGTAAGTAAAGAAAACTCTTCATTTAAAGCCACCATTTTATCAAAAAGAGGTTCTGTTGCACCATTTACTATTGTAATCCCCTCACTACCTGTACCTACCATGTCAAGATTAATTAAATAGCGAACTTTTCCCAAATCAAATAAAGGATGCTCGGCCATATAACTGCTTCCCAGCAAACCAGCTTCTTCCCCGCTAAACAACACAAAAGCAACAGGGCAATCCGGCTGATGTACTTCTTCCGAAAAATATTTAGCCAATGTCAGAACCATTGCTGTACCACTGGCATTATCGTTCGCACCATTAAAAATCGCACCTTTGCCCATTTCCCCAAGATGGTCGTAATGAGCCGTGAAAACAATCATTGAATCGCAGTTTGTTTTGCCCGGTTTATAAGCAGCCACATTATAGGATTTATAATCCTCTAAGAAATGATTGTTCACACTAATCGTAATATTTTGAGCATCAATAGGCAAAGCCTCCGGCAGCATCTGAATACCTACGAACTCCTTCACCTCAAAAGCCCTGGAAACACTCCAAACCAGTTTTTTGCCCGCTTTTGCCCGATAAATTATAATGGGGGCATTTGTTGGATTATTTTGCAAAAAATCTCGATGAAATGCATCAACCACTAATGCCTTCCCATCAAGATCCTGGTTTTTTAGATTCTCAAGGCGATCTGTATTCTTTAAACTATCATCAAGGAAATAGACCAAATCAAAGCGTCCCTGAATACTTGGAGAAGAAAGGGAGACCATAAAATCTCGGGCCGTAATCAATTCTTTTCCATCGACATTTAGAACAATATCTCCTACAAGCGTATTAATGGGAAAATGATATTCTTGCAAATAATCGCCATGAAATGATTCAAGGCCCATACCCCTAAATTCCTGCACAATATGTCGTGCAGCCCTTAAGGCGCCATCATGTGTATATCCTCTGCCTGCCATTTCATCGGCAGCAAGCAAGTTTAGCTGCTGTCGTGCCCATGAAGTATCTTGTGCAAAAAGACTATGTCCAAAAATTAAAAAACCAAAAAAAAGAACTCTCAATCTATTTTTCATATCTGCTTTATTATTCTACCGAAAAGCGTTTTTCTAAAAACCCCAATAACTTCTGATAAGCCTCAGTGGTTTCGTCCCAGTCCCTATCATTTCTCAATGTCTCAAGCATTTCCAAAGCAGACTCTGGATTTTCTGCCTTATTGAATTTTTCAATAGCATCAGTATAATCTCCTAAAGAACCATGGAACAACTGATTAATAAACAGAAACTTATCATTCAAGCCAATTGCTGATTTCAGGTCTTTGATCGATTTACTTTGCAAACGGCTAATAAGACTGCTATTCTTTGCAGACACATCAATTTTTTCGTGTAAAGATGGTTTCTCTGAAGCCTTAAGCTTATCGCCTATTGTTAATGGCTGGTCTGTAAAAAGGTTTCCGGAAACTTCTACCGGCTTTCTCTTTGGCTTCTTTTCTTGTCGCTTTTTATTCGGAATCTCTGTTGCTTTTGGCTGACTCTCCTCGGGCACGGAAACTGGAATTTCTACGATTTTTGGGGCAGGAGCCACAATAGGCGCAGCATCTGCCTTTGGTGCTTGCGGAGCTTCCACGACGATTTCCTTAGGAGCCACTTCTTTTGGGCTAACATCATCTGGAACACTTTCAATTTTTACTTGCGCATCCGATAGTGATTTTTTCTCGCCAACAGAAACATCAGGAAGCACATCCTTAACTATTTTTACTTTGGCGGGCACTGCAGCTGTTGCCTCCACTATTGGTTCTTCCGCACGATTGTTTAGTTTATCTATTTTGTGATAATAATCGTACAATCGACGGATATTCGCTTTAATGAGGTCAATTTCTATTTGTGGTGTATAAAAATCATAGGTTTTGATAATCTCATGCTGTTCATTTATAACATTCAGTAAATCATCAATTTCATTAAAAAAAAAGGTCTTATCCATGCTAAATATCAAATTAATCGTTTATTCCGTTATTGAATTCTTAAATTTGTAGCCAAAAGAACGATAAAGATATAAAGTTTTAGCCAGCATCTAAGCGAAAATGTTTTTAGAAATCAACCGAAATAACAAAGAACGCACCGGATCCATTGAAGTGATCTGTGGCAGCATGTTCTCCGGGAAAACCGAAGAACTTATACGCAGGCTGAATCGCGCGCGTATAGCAAAACAAAAAGTGGAAATTTTTAAACCGACAGTCGACACACGCTATAGCGAAGAAGAAGTTGTTTCGCATAACGAAAACGCGATCAAATCAACACCCGTGCAGTCTTCCGGGGAAATCCTTTTTTATTCCAACGAAGCAGATGTGATTGGAATTGATGAGGCACAATTTTTTGACGACGAATTGCCCGAAGTTTGTAATCAGCTAGCAAATCAAGGCAGCAGGGTTATTATTGCAGGATTGGATATGGATTTTAAAGGGAAACCCTTTGGCCCGATGCCCCATCTTATGGCGATAGCCGATTTCACTACAAAAGTACACGCTATTTGTATGAAATGCGGAAACCTGGCACAATTTTCCCATCGCTTCGTTCAAAATGAAAAACGCGTATTACTCGGTGAAACAGAAAGTTACCAGCCACTTTGCCGATCATGCTACCTCAAGGAAGTCAAAACTTCAAAATAAAACCCATGAAAAAATTCCTAAGCATTCTTTTTCTTTCGAGCCTTCTTCTTGGATGCACTCCAAACATTAAAGAAAAAAAACCAAAAAGCCCGGAACAAGACAGCCTGGTATTATTACACAGCCCGAAAGGAGACATTCTTCTGCGCCTTTTCAAAGAAACACCGCTGCACCGTAGTAATTTTCTGAAACTTACGGAAAGCGGATATTTTGACACAAGTGAATTTCACAGGATTATTGAACATTTTATGATACAGGGCGGTGGTCGTGAGAAAGGCGAATTGGATGCCGGTTATTTAGTTCCTGCGGAAATAAGAAAAGGAATATTTCATAAAAGGGGCGTATTGGCCGCAGCCCGAGAAGGCGACGACATCAACCCTGAAATGGCCTCATCTGCATCGCAATTTTATATTGTGCAAGGACGTGTATATAGCCCGGCAGAACTCGATAGCCTGGCAGCAAAACTAAACAAAACCTTTAGCGCAGAGGAACGCACTGCATATACAACAATTGGTGGCACACCATGGCTCGACCAAAAATACACAGTGTTTGGGGAAGTCATTCAGGGAATGAATGTTGTAGATAGTATTGCAGCTACACCTGTCAACAAAGATGGAAACTATCCAAATACACCAATGCCAATAAGTTGTGAGATTATATTAGAAAAGCAACATAATTAATTACTGTTTAATAAAACACAAAATGAAACAAAAATTAAGCCTATTAACACTGCTGTTTATCGTGATATTCAGCGGATGTTCGCAGAACAACGAAAGTCGGACACAATTTGTGATCCACACAAACTATGGTGATATTGAAGGCGTATTATATGACGAAACACCTCTTCACCGCGATAATTTTATAAAGCTCGCTGATTCGGGTTGGTATGAAGGAAGCCCTTTCCATCGCGTCATCAAAAACTTTATGATACAAGGTGGTGGAAATGCGGAAGGGAAGTCAGATCCCGGATACACAATTCCTGCAGAGATCAAAGAGGGATTGTTTCACAAAAAAGGTGCTTTAGCAGCAGCTCGGATGGGTGATAGGGTTAATCCCGAAAAAAATTCTTCCGGCAGCCAGTTTTATATTGTACAAGGAAATGCTTATGACACTGCTCAACTGAGCCAAATGGAAATGCAGCTAAATATGCAGGAAAAACAAAACCTTGGCCGCGAAATTTTTAGCCGTCCTGAAAATCAAGAAATAAGAGATATTGTCCGCCGCTACCAAATGGAGAAAAAAATGGATAGCCTTGAGCTAATTGGCGCAAAAATAGAGGCGATGGTTGATGCCGAATGGGGCGATCGTGAAGGATTTAAATTTAGTCCGGAACAAATCGAAGCTTATTCTACCATTGGCGGAACACCTCATTTGGATGGTGCATACACAGTTTTTGGAGAGGTAACCAAAGGACTTGATGTTGTTGATAAAATTGCTGCCGTTGAAACCGCTGCAGGCGACAAACCTGTAGAAGATGTAACAATGAGCATCGAAATAATTCGCTAAACAGAAATTATCTTTAATTTTGCCGGGCAAAAGCTGTTGATATGAAGAAAAAAATTGAAGGACTTTTTGAAGAGATTAAATCTTATAAGGCTGATCATCAAGATGATATTGAAAAATTCAGGCTTCGTTTTTTAAGCCGGAAAGGTGCGATTCAAAACCTTTTTGGTGAATTTAAAAATGTGGCCAATGAGGAAAAAAAGGAAATGGGCAAATTGCTCAACGATTTAAAAACCCATGCTCAGGAACATTTCAATAAACTTCAAGACAGCAAAAATGTTGACGATAGCGCAGCAAAAAGCGAAGGCGATTTAAGCCTTCCTGTTGATTTTAGTATGCCCGGATCACGGCATCCTCTGTCATTGGTGCGCAGTCAGATTGTTGATATTTTCTCCAGAATAGGTTTTCAAGTAGCAGAAGGACCGGAAATTGAAGACGACTGGCATATTTTTTCTGCACTTAATTTTCCACCGGAACATCCTGCAAGGGATATGCAGGACACTTTTTTTATTGAAAAAGACCCTGATATTGCACTGAGGACACATACTAGCTCTGTTCAGGTGCGTGCAATGGAAACACATAAACCTCCTTTGCGCATGATTTTCCCAGGTAGGGTTTTCAGAAATGAAGCTATATCTGCGCGTGCGCATTGCATCTTTCATCAGGTTGAAGGTTTGTATATTGCCGAAAAGGTTTCCTTTGCAGACCTAAAGCAAACCTTGATGTATTTTGCACAAGAAATGTTTGATGAAAAAACACGCATTCGACTTCGTCCAAGCTATTTTCCTTTTACAGAACCAAGCGCCGAAATGGATATCAGTTGCAATATCTGCGGAGGAAAAGGATGCAATATCTGCAAATATTCTGGGTGGGTTGAAATATTAGGCTGTGGAATGGTAGATCCCAATGTCTTAGAAAATTGCGGAATCGATCCCGAAAAATATTCCGGTTTTGCTTTTGGCATGGGCATCGAACGCATCGCTATGCTAAAATACCAAATCAACGACTTAAGATTGTTCTTTGAAAACGATATGCGCTTCCTAAAGCAATTTGAAAGTACTCTGTTTTAGGTAACCCTAAACTCTATTATTATAAAGCCATTTTTGTTGCTGTCAACAGAAATGGCTTTTTCATTTGCTGACAGATATAATAAAAAGCTATATTTGTGAACAATTAATAAAATACTGACATGTGGACACTTAAGCGTTCAATAATATTTTGGTTCACGGGAATAATTATTCTCAGCTTCCAGAGTTCTTTCGCACACCAAAAAATCACAAAAAAGCGCATTCTCTACATAAACTCCTACCATCCAGGATTTCCCACAACCCACCCCTTAATTAACGGTTTTCGATCCATCCTTCATCCCGATTCTGTCGACCTTAACATCGAATTCATGGATAGTAAAAGACTAAACGACAGCATCAGTCAAAGGAATTTTTATCGAAGCCTCTCCTATAAGCTCAAAAACAGAAAAAACTATGATTTAATAATAACATCCGATGATAATGCACTCAATTTTGTTTTGAAATATAAAGACGATTTATTCCATAATATTCCCCTCGTATTTTGTGGAATAAATAACCAAGCCATTAAAGATTCCCTGTACAACTCAGAAAATATCAGTGGGGTTTTTGAGACGGTATCAATGAAAGCTACTATTGGTCTTGCATTCGATTTACAAAAAGAAAAAAACACAATTTATGCAATTACCGACAAAACAACTTCTGGGCAAATAGATGACGAATCATTCTCTGAGACAGCAAAAATATTTAGCCATAAATCATTCAAGACATTATCTCTTGAAAATTTAAGTTTTTATGAATTAGCTGACAGCCTTGCAAAACTGGATCAACAGGCGGTTATTCTTCTGCTTTCTGCCTATACTGATAAAACCGATGCTCATCTCGATTTTCAGGAAAGCCTTTCATTGATAAGGAATCACACAACATTGCCCATTTATCACTTATGGCTTCATGGGCTTGGCCAAGGAATTATTGGGGGGTATATGACAGATCATCTGGATCAAGGAAAATCTGCTGCACTGATTGCAAAAAATATATTAAACGGCACACAAAAAGGGCAACAGGTTTTTCAAAAAAACACAAACAAACTCTTTCTAGACAAGAAGGAAATCAAAAGGCTAAATATAGAAACAAAAAATTGCCCAGTTGATGTCATCTGGATCAACGATACAAATACACAAAAGCCTATTGATCCCCTTTGGATTACTTGGGGAATAATTATCTTTCTTGTCATATTTATTGCATTGGCAATCAGTATATATAATATTATCAGAAGACGAAAAGCAGAAAAAGCATCGAAAAAAAATGCAGCTTTCTATCAAATGCTATTCAATGAAAATCCTTTAATGATTTCGCTATTCGATAATAAAAACCTGCACCATACAGCCATAAATAAACAAATGCAAAAGAATTTGGGCTATAGCACTGAAGAGCTAATCAATAATAACCAACTCATTTTTCTTGCCTCAGAAACGGACAAACAAGTGATGAGGGAATGGATGGCAAATTCCTCTAAAAATGCAAATAGCAGCCAAGCCATTGAACTAAATTTTAAAAGAAAAGACGGATCTGTATTTACCACAGAAGCAATCTATAAAATAATAAATTTTGAAGGCCATACGCTAAATGTGGCTGTCTATGTGGATATAAGCGAATACAAAAGCACACTTTTAAAACTCAAAAATGCTGAAATTAAAGCAATTCAAAGTGATCAGCTTAAATCTGCATTTCTCGCTAATATGAGCCATGAAATCAGGACACCAATGAATTCTATTCTGGGATTTACCGACCTATTACCAGAAGCCGAAGACATTACTGAACGCGACCGCTATATATCCACAATTAAACGAAATGGCATATATATGCTTGATTTGTTGAATGATATAATTGATCTTTCAAAAATTGAATCCGGCAACCTAGACCTTGAAAGCAAAGCATTTAACCTCAACATCTTATTGGAAGAGATTGCCAATGTCTTTCGAAAAAACCCAAAAATTATACGAAATGGTATTGACATCCGTCTCTCAACGGCCTTTAAAGACACGGATTGCACGATCATTGGCGATAAAAGCCGAATCAGGCAATCAATAATAAATCTGATGGCCAATGCAACAAAATTTACCGAACACGGATTTATCAGTTTGCGTTATGAGGTAATTGGAAAAACACTTCAATTTTATATTGAAGACAGTGGCATTGGCATCAACCCTAAATCCCTTGAAATAATTTTTGAACGCTTTCGACAAGATGATAGAAACCCATTAGCAATAAAAAGCGGTTCGGGTTTGGGACTGTCAATTGTTCGGGCTCTTATTCAGCTCATGGGAGGAAATGTTGCCGTGGCATCCACCGAAGGAAAAGGCAGTTGCTTTACTATAAGTATTCCTTTGCGAAAGGCAGTACATTCGAGCCTCACCGGATCTTATGAAGGACACTATGAAAGCATCGATTGGTCAAATCGAAAGGTTCTTGTAGCAGAAGACAATCCAGACAATTTTCTTTTAATCGAAGAATATCTGAAACACACAAAAATAAAAATCAAACATGCGCTCAACGGGCAAGAAGCGGTAGCTTATGCCCAAACCAATACAGATATTGATTTAATCCTTATGGATATAAGAATGCCTGTTATGGATGGTTTTGAAGCTTCGGAACTAATTTTTCAGCTGGCTCCAAATATTCCAATTCTTATTCAAACAGCCCATGCATATCCATCCGAAATTTCAAAATGCATGCAATTGCCCAATTATAAAGATCATCTCGTGAAACCATTAAAGAAAAGCGAACTGATTTTTAAAATCACAACAGTATTGGCACAAAAAAAGGCCTAATAAAAAAGCCATAAGAGAAAATATGCTCTTATGGCTTTTTTCAACAAAAAAACAATTTTAGCCACACTGCGAGTAGCCGCAAGACTTACACACAAGGCAACCTTCTTGATAAACTAGGCCTTGTGGATCGCTACATTTTGGACAAGCAGCATTTTTTGGTTTTTCCCCATCAACAATAAACTTTTTAAGTGCACGGGCGACACCTACGGTCCATGTATTAATGGAATCGTTATCGAGCGTAAGTTTAGAAACCAGGTCAACAACATTTGTTAGTGGCATACCATGGCGCAAAATTCCGCTGATTAATTTCGCATAGTTCCAATATGTTTTGTCGAAAGAGCGTGAAAGGCCTTCGATTGTAGTTTTATACCCATCTTTATCTTCAAACTGAAAATCATAACGACTTTTTCCTTCGTCAGTCCGATTTTTAATGACCCAACCTTTTTTCACCCAATTCGGGGCATAAAAACCTTCGGCTTTTCCTGTAAAAATCTCATAAGGTCTGCCATCCATAACACCTACAACAGCCACCCATTTTTCGCGATCGTTACTGAAACGAATCACATCAGCCTCTAATTTTTTATGCCTGGGTGGAGCCTGATTTTCTTCAACAACTTTTTTGCTTTTTTTCGGTTTATCGCTCACTAAAACACCAGAACGGGATCCATCACGATAAACAGTCATTCCTTTACAACCCTCTTCCCATGCTGTTTTATAGATATCCCCGATAAGACTTTCCTCAACATCTGCAGGCAAATTTACGGTTACGCTGATGCTATGATCCACCCATTTTTGCACAGCTCCTTGCATTTTCACCTTAGCAAGCCAATCTACATCATTGGCTGTTGCCAAATAATAAGGTGACTTTTGAATCAATTCCTGCAATTTTTCTTCCGGATAAGCCTGTACTTCTTCAGGATTATATCCTTTAACCTTAAGCCATTCAATAAAACGAGGGTGGAAAACATTGAATTCTTCCCATGAATCGCCCACCTCATCGGTAAAGCTAACCTTTGTCTGGTGGTCGTTTGGATTTACTTTACGCCTTCTTTTATAGCTCACCTGAAATACAGGTTCAATTCCTGATGTTGTTTGGGTGCAAATACTCACGCTGCCGGTTGGCGCAATTGTTAAAAGGGCAATATTCCTTCGCCCATATTTTTTCATTTCGTTGTACACAAAAGGTGCTGCTTTGCGCAAACGTTGAATGAAAGGATTATTTTCTTCCTTACGATAATCGTATATTTCAAAAGCGCCTCGTTCTTTGGCCATTTGCACCGAGGAACGATAGGCTTCTATTGCCAAAAGTTTGTGCACTTCTACAGAAAAATCAATTGCTTCTTTGGATCCATAACGCACACCCAAAGCGGCAAGCATATCGCCTTCGGCAGTAATTCCAAAACCTGTACGGCGGCCTTGCAAAGCCTTCTGGCGAATTTTTTCCCAAAGTTTCCTTTCAGAGCGTTTTGTTTCGCTATCTTCAGGGTCACTATCTATTTTATCAAGTATTTTATCAATTTTTTCAATCTCCAGATCAATGATATCGTCCATCATACGCTGAGCACTACGCACATGTTTTCCGAATAATTCAGAATTAAAACTCGCTTCTTTCGTAAAAGGCTGTTCTACATAAGAATACAAATTTATTGCCAACAATCGGCAGCTGTCGTAGGGGCATAGTGGAATTTCTCCACATGGATTTGTTGATACGGTTTTAAATCCCTGATCTGCATAAGAATCCGCTACGGATTCTCTGATAATGGTATCCCAGAACATAATACCCGGTTCAGCAGACTTCCAAGCATTATGAACAATTTTCCTCCAAATATTCCGAGCGTTTACTTCTTTTTTAACAGAAGGATTCTCACTATTGACAGGATATTGCTGTGTAAAAGTGCCATCAGCCACTACAGCGCGCATAAAATCATCGGTCAAGCGCACAGAAACATTTGCTCCTGTAATTTTTCCTGCCTGCATTTTTGCATCAATAAAATCTTCAGCATCAGGATGTTTCACAGAAATACTCAACATCAAGGCCCCTCTTCTGCCATCTTGTGCCACTTCGCGGGTGCTATTGGAGTAGCGCTCCATAAAGGGCACAATGCCGGTGGATGTCAATGCGCTATTTTTTACCGGGCTCCCTTTCGGACGGATATGGGACAAATCATGCCCTACACCACCTCGGCGTTTCATCAACTGCACCTGCTCCTGATCTGTTTTCATAATTGCACCATATGAATCGGATGGGCCATCGCTACCAATAACGAAACAATTAGATAAGGAAACAATTTGCGCATTATTTCCAATGCCAGCCATCGGGCTCCCTTGCGGGATGATGTACTTAAAATCCTTGATAAGCTGAAAAATTTCTTCTTTGCTCATAGGATTCGGGTATTTTTGCTCTATTCGTGCTATTTCTGAAGCAATGCGATGATGCATTTCATCGGGTGTAGCTTCAAAAATATTACCATCGGAATCCTTGAGGGCATATTTATTCACCCAAACACTGGCTGCGAGTTCATCGCCTTTGAAATATTGTGTTGTTCCCTCAAGAACTGCTTTATACTCTTTAGCATCTTTTGCTTCTGGTGTGTCTTTTATCATTTCTGGTTTTTGTTCTTCCTGCACAATGGTAGCTTTTTCCAGGGGAGCATTGGTAGTGGTCATTCTTGGCCTCATTCGTTTCTGTAAAACATCCCCATAAAAATCTTGTTGCTGATTTTGCTGCTCGGCTAATTGCTGTTCTGAAAAAAGGCTATTTTCCATTATAAGTTGCGCGCTTTTATGAATTAATTATGGTAATTTTTCGTAATCCTTTTAAAAAAATACTCTGCAATATAAGCAGAAAAAAGACCCTAGAGATAAAAATTTATCAACACGAAATGAACAGAATTCGCTAAACTTTTGAAACAAAAACCTTAAGATTCTGAAAACTTAGGAATGACAGCAGGCGCTAAAACCGCTTAAATCAATTGTGAACAACAGTAAAATTATTGCTACAGTAAACTTTTAGAAAATTTACAAGTTCTTCCAAATCAATTTTTTACCAAAACCAAGGCGGTTATGCGTCATCTTTATCGACTGGGGTTTAAGCGCCCACAGTGTTAGGTTGGCCAAACGGGAAACAGGGAATTTATTATGATAAGCCTTACGCGCCGCCTGCAATTCTGCATCTTGTAGAATATTTACTTTTCCACACACCTGAACTCCTTGAATTTTACCCACCATTGTTGTTTCAAGCGCAATGTTTGCGGCCACATTCGGGTTCAGGAGCATTTCTTCCCCATGCCTTGTATCCGTATCTGAAGTAAAAATGAAAGACACCTGATCTTCCAAAAAAACATAGAAGCAGCTTGCAGTATAGGGATGGTTCTCTTTGCATGTAGCCAAAGTCAGAACATGATGTTCCTGAATAAATTCTATGATACGTGGATCAATCGGGTTCATCCGCTTAATTTTTAGAAAAGAATAGTTTTATTGCGATACCCAAAAGCAAAAGAGCAAGCAATTTTTTCAAAATATTTTGAGGGATCATCAAAGCCAGCTTGCTTCCGAAATATCCTCCAATAAGAAAAGCGAAGGCAATAATGAGGGCCACCCGCAGATCTAAAGCTCCGGCTTTATAATAATTCCAGGCAGCGAGGGCTCCAATAGGCGGAAGCATAACAGCCAGGCTAGTGCCTTGAGCTTCGTATTGGCTCATACCTACAATATATATAAGCGCCGGCAAAATAATCACAGCTCCGCCCAATCCAACCATGCCACTAAAAATACCGGCGATTAAACCGATCATCAACAATATTAGAAAGAATGTAATACTCATCTTTTTTTGCTTCATCATTTAAAAATCAAGGCTTAAGCTAAAATACCAAACGGGCGGGTTAAACCCTCCATCTTCATAACCCCAGGCAACATCTGCCCTTACAAAATAACCAAGCAAGCGCGTACGCATGCCCAATCCGGTTCCCGCAACAATAGGCTCCTTCTGTTCTTCAACTTTTATCAATAAAGGCCCCTGACTTATCCAACGCGTAAACAAAGCATTATCAGAAGAATAAGGATTAAGGCCTGTCCAGGCTGTGCCAATATCGCCAAAACCTACAATCTGAAAATTATTCATCATATCTGAACGAATAGGACGCCTTAAAAAATATTTAAATACAGGAAAACGTAATTCCGAATTAATCACTGCAAAAGAATTTCCATTCCTGATATTTTGATCAAAACCCCTCATATTTGTCGCCAAGGTTTGATAGGTATAAGATTGATCCTGGTCAATGGGCGTATTATTATTAAATTTTGCATTCAACCAACGATCCACACCACCCATATAATATATAAGACGTTGACTTCCGAGCGAAGTACTGCAAGCAAAGCGGTTAGCCCAAATAAAATTTCTGTGAATACGCAAATAATTCCTAATATCAAAACCAAAAACCATCAAGTTTTCAAAGGATTTATCGATCAATTGATTGTATTCTGCAAAAAATTTATATCGTGTGCCCTCATATAAATTGAGCCCCAAACGTCTGGTATCATCATAAGTAAGATCTATTTTAATGCCTGCCCAATTTTTTATATCATCAGGCTTTTTAAGATTTAGGTCATCGGTTGGCAAATAAACTGTTTTCTCATTTTTCAGCATAAATGAGCCCTGCACGGCGAGCACAGGACTAAATGGCCATTTCAATTGATAGTATATCGAATGCGATATTTGCTGCACCAAAGAAAATATAGTGGCTTCTTCCAAACTCCTTCGATGAAAAACCAATCGCTCGTCAAGGCGGTTTTTAAGAGATTCATAGCTGAGCAGATATTCATTGTTTCTTAAATCCGGTGCCAAACGCACACCTCCTGTAATCCGATAATCCTGCAAAAGATCCGTAACCCCAACTTTTAAAAACACATTAAAGCCCGGATCAAGGTAGATTGGCGAACCTCCCCCAGTAAACTGCTGATACTGTTCATTCACAAAATTAAAATCGACTTGCGTTACCAGTTCATCAATAGTAAACCTTGGTTTATAAGGGAATGTATATGCAGAACCTTGTTTCGGTGATTTCCAACCCCCTTTATTTTCTGCATCACTATCTTTTAGTTTGTTACTATCAAAACGTTGATCCAATACATAATTATTAATATCGCCAATCAGGCTATCCCCTTCCGAATAGACTTCTTCTCTCTGAACATTCCTGAAGCGAACCTTCTTTTTAGCAACAACCACCTCTATTGTGTCCACCGCGGGCTCCTCCGAATTTAAGACTTCACGCTTTTTTATGTGCATTTTCTGAAAAAACGTCTCTGTAGGTCGTTGGGGATTGAGCATATCAAGACTTTGTTTTGGCATAAGCAACATGCGATGGTACGCCTCATCAAGGACCACCTGCGATATCATTTTCCCTCCATGAACCATATTTTGAGAAAGGATGGAACTATTATAATCGGTAATAGGGAAGGAATTGCTAAAATACCTATAATGCACAGCGGTATCAACCGAGGCGATGGAGCTGTCGAGTTTTGCCAAGAAGCGATTATATATCCCGTTTTCGTCGGATAGATAAATAAAATAGGATTGCTCGTATGCTAAAGGCTGGATTTCATCAATATCAGGAGTATTCGTAATCCTCTTTAATACCGGAGCAGCTTCCGGAAAAGAGGTTAGAAACAAATCGTGGTTTGGATTCAGTCCGGTAACTACAGTGCTTGATAAAGGCTTGGCAAACAAACTATCGGACTCACGGCTTGAACTAAATACCAGCGTTTTCCCATCATGAAGTATGCACGGAAAAATATCGTCCCAAACATCATTTGTAATCTGACTGCTTTGGCCCGTCGCTAAATGAAGACTAAAAATATCTGATTGACCATTCTTTTCCGCAGACACCAAAAGATGTTTTGCATCGGGGCTAAAACTAAAATCATGAATCAAGGCAAATTCGGGCAATAGCCGCTCAGACATTGTTTGATCCGAGATATTATAAAAGCGTAAGCGCAAAGCCCCTTCATGCTCAAAAATAAGAGCAAGAATTTGGGACGACGGTGCCCAGCGCAAAATAGGATAATGATAATCGGTTTTTTCAACCAGCTTCCAACCATATTTGAGCAATTTCTTTCGCTTTCCCGACTGAATATCCTGCACCCAAAGCTTCACTTTTCCAATTTCATTTGCTGCATAGGCAACATATTTTCCATCGGCGCTCACACAAGATTGGCTATAGACCCTTCGCGATTTATTCTTTCGCCCTTTTAGCACCACATTTCCGTCTGGAGGTGGTCGTTTCTCAATTTCATCAAGATACAAACTCAAATAATAATTGTACCATTGATCGAGCAAAGCATCATAAGAAAGACCAATAGTGTATAGTAAACCTGTTTCAAAACTGCGGCCCGATTTTGTGGCATTCACAATTTCTCCCGGAGCATCATCTCCATAGTTCTCTGCTATAAAATTCCAAATTGAATGGCCGGCAAGGACAGCATTTTCTCCTTCAATAAAATTAAAATGATCGAAATCCCCAGCCAAAAACGCATTTTTTAAACGATTATCAAGAGTAGTATTCCAGTCTTCGGCTAGATATGAAGCCAGCCCGTCAACATACCAGGCAGGCATAACAGTCAGCGCCGAACTTTTCATTTGCGAAGTAAAGCTGCTCCCATAAATTAATTGATTCACATAAAAGCGGGCTATTCCGGCGCGGATTTGCTTTTCAAAATCAGCCATTTCACCATTATAATACACAAAAACCTGACTTCCAATAATATGTGTTACTCCTCCGGTATTATAACTGTCTTCGGTTTGCAAACCAATATTTGTTTGTTTTAAGTCAGCCAGGCTACTAAAAACCAAAAACTGGATTTTTCTGTCCAAAAACGCATTTAATCGCCTTCCGATTTGATCAATTTGATCCGGGGCATAATTTGCCAAATGCCATGCCAATTCGTAGGAACTATTATTATATGAATAGGCATCAAATGCATCATAGATCTGATATTGCCATAAAAAGGGCTTATACTGCACCCTGTTTTTGCCAAAAGACAGCTGAGAACCATTATAAAACTGAGCACTAGCAATAGCTGCAAACAATAGAAATCCCATGACCATTCCCATTTTCAGGAAAAAAATCCTACGATTTATAGAAAATGCAGCAACAATTTTCTTCATCCTCTGTTGTTATGCTTGTATCAGTTCATTTGTGGCAGGCTAAATTAAAACAATTTTTTAAGCCCTCCAGTGCCCTTATGCCGAATGGAAATATCTTTGCACTAAAAGCAAATTAAACATAAAAGGGAATTATTATCATGATAAAGATTAAAGCATTCATTTTTAATAGCTTCAGAGTCAATACCTATATACTTGCCGATGACACCAACGAATGTGTGATCATTGATCCGGGCTGCGGCACTGAGGAAGAACGAAATGAATTAAGAACATTTATAAGCGAGCAAAATCTAAAGCCCACTAAGCTCATTAACACACATATGCACCTCGATCACATCTTAGGAAATACCTGGGTTACCAAAACATATGGATTAAAACCCATCGCTCATCCTGCGAGTCAAATATTCTGGGAATCAGCTGAAGAGTTTGGCAAAGCAATGGCCATACCTGTTGATGATATCGCTGCTCCGGAAAATTTTGTGGAAGAAAATGATACTATCGCTTTTGGAAACGCCAGCTTAAAAGTTATTTATGCTCCAGGTCATGCAGATGGCAGTATTTGCCTGTATTGCGAAGAAGATCATTTTCTGATAAGTGGCGATGTGCTTTTCAGAGACAGTATAGGAAGAACCGACTTACCTACAGGCAATTACGATAAATTACGCGAAACTATTATTACAAAACTCTTTTCTTTGCCTGATGAAACCCTCGTTTTTTCCGGACATGGCCCTCACACAACAATAGGATATGAGAAAAAAAATAATCCTTTTGTATATCTGGCAAATTAAAGTCGTCAGGAATGAAACAACCTAAGAACATCCAAAACTATTTGATCCGCATCTTGCTGCATCATACAATTAAAATGGCCTTTGGGGCACTTCTTAAATCCAATTTTGCTGCATGGGCGGCATTTCAAATCCCGAACCTCAGCAAAAACAGAATTTAATTCATTTTGAGGCATATATGGGGTCATACCAAATTGAGGAACAGTATTTCCCCAAACAGAAACTATTTTTTTCTGAAAAGCAGCGGCAATATGCATCAGGCCTGTATCTGCTGTGAGCACAATAGAACTTCGGCGAATAAGATCGGCCGATTGATTTATTGAAAAACCTCCGCAAGCATTGAATATCATACTATTTGATAGTGTCTCGCAGAGCCCTTCTGCTTTGACCCTATCCTCTGGCCCGCCCATAAGTACAATTGGATGAGGGAGCTTCTGAATAATTTTGACAAGTAATGCTTCAGGGATTTGCTTGGTTGTATGCTTGGCGCCGATCACCACAGCAATAAACTTCTGATGAAAAGCTTCAGGCAATTCGGTTAAATTGATCTTTTCATCCTGCGGCAAAAAATAGTCCAAGCCTTGATGATCGTTTTGCACCTTGATAGCCTTTGCAGCATTAAAATATCTGTCAACAATATGTATATCAGGCAAAAAATCCCTTTTCGTATGGACTAAAAGCCATTTACGCGCATTCAATTTATTAAAACCTCCGGCAGTTTTTCCCAATCCAATGCAAAGCAAACGTGAACGCATGCTGCGATGAAGATCGACAACAGCATCAAAACCAATTTTTCGCAAATCAACAATTGATTGCATCAGATCTCCTTCAAAAGCGTGAATTTTAGAAATATAAGGATTTGCTTTGAGCAATGGAACAAAAGCCTTTTTCGTAAGATAGTGGATTTCTGCCGATGGATACGCATGATGAATGCAGCGCAATACAGGCGTTGTTAGCACAATATCGCCTATGGAACTAAACCGTATCACTAAAATTTTATTCATGCCGCACATCTTGGCAAAATTAGGAAATATTTTTGCGTTACTTTTGCAAAATGGAATTTATTGATACACATACACATTTATATCTCGATGAATTTTCCGAAGACAGGGAAGGTGTATTGCTGAACGCCCAAAATGCAGGCGTTCAAAAATTCTTACTACCAAACATAGACAGCAAAAGCTTGCCTGCCTTATTGGAATTATGCGCAAAACATCCCAATAGCTGTTACCCTATGATTGGGCTTCATCCCACATCGGTAAATAAAGAATACGAAAAAGAACTTCAAATTGTTGAAAATCAATTAAAAAAAGGAGACTTTATTGCCATCGGAGAGGTTGGGATTGATTTATATTGGGACAAAAGTTTCAAAAAAGAGCAGTATACTGCTTTCAGAACGCAAATACAATGGTCTTTGGATTATCATCTCCCCTTAATTATTCACAGCCGCGATGCACATCGGGAAATTATGGATATTGTTGGGGACTACAAAAATACGGGTCTAAAAGGTATCTTTCATTGCTTCACAGGAAGTGAGGAGGAGGCGTTAGAAATAATTGACCATGGATTTTTATTAGGGATTGGCGGGGTTTTAAGCTTTAAAAACAGCAAACTTAAGGAGAGCATTGCAAACATTCCTCTGGAGCATATTGTTTTAGAGACGGACTCCCCATTTTTAGCTCCTGCCCCATATCGCGGAAAGCGCAACGAAAGCGCTTACATAGCTATTATCGCAGAACATTTAGCGCGAATAAAACAGCAAAACATTGAAGAAGTCGCATATAGGACGACACAAAACGCCATCAATTTGTTTCATATTACATTGTAATATATTATGACCGAAAACACATCCATACTGGTGATTTATACCGGGGGAACTATTGGAATGATTCAAAATGCCGAAGGCGCTTTGGTCCCTTTTAATTTCGACAACATTTATAAGCAAATTCCTGTTTTAAAACAGTTTCATTTTAAAATAGATTCAATTTCTTTTGACCCACTGATTGACAGTTCGGATATGTCGCCCGAATTATGGATAGAGTTGGCCACACTCATAAAAAGCAATTACGAACAATACGATGGTTTTGTAATCCTACATGGAACAGATACCATGTCTTATACAGCTTCTGCATTAAGTTTTATGCTGGAAAACCTATCGAAGCCCGTTGTTCTTACAGGGTCTCAATTACCATTGGGCATGTTGCGGACTGATGGGCGAGAAAATTTTATAACAGCGATAGAAATTGCAGCCAGTTATGAAGATGAAACGGCGATTGTGCCGGAAGTTTGTATCTATTTCGAAAACACTCTATTTCGGGGCAATCGCACAACGAAATTCAATGCAGAGGATTTTGACGCTTTTATTTCCCCGAATTATCCACCATTGGCAGAAGCCGGAATTCACTTAAAATTCAATAAAGCGAAGATTTCAAAATCGAAATTTAAAAAACTAAAAATACACACTGCTCTAAATCAGGATATTTGCGTATTAAAACTTTTTCCCGGGATACGTCAGGAAATTGTTGATTCTATTTTAGAAACTCAGGGCTTAAAGGCAATAATTATTGAGGCCTATGGCTCCGGAAACACGCCCACAACGGAATGGTTTACCCAATCAATCCGTAATGCGGCAGAGCGGGGAGTAATTATATTTGTTGTCAGCCAATGCAAAAAAGGAGCCGTTGATATTGGCAAGTATCAGGCAAGCATGCATTTAAGGCATGAAAATATTGTTGGTGGTGCTGATATCAGCATAGAGTCGGCCATCAGCAAATTGATGGTGCTTTTAGGGAGTAATCAAGAGCATTCGGAGATATTAAAAAAATTAAAACGCTCTTTACGCGGAGAATTAACAATTGAAGCATAAAAATTCATTTTAGTAAATAGCATGCTATTTCAGGCAATATCAATGAGTAAGCCCCGTTATAACAAAGCATTCTAAATTCTAAATAGTGTGCTAAGATATGAGAGGAGAAAGTATTTTTTGTATATTAGCAGCCTGAATTTCTTGGCGTACAATGTTCTTTTACAAAAGGAGAGGTGACCGAGTGGCTGAAGGTGCACGCCTGGAAAGCGTGTGTACGCCAAAAGTGTACCGGGGGTTCGAATCCCCCTCTCTCCGCAATAATTTTAGAGACGAAACTAATCAAAATCACTTATTCAAAATCAATTAAAATAAGCTATGAAAAAGTTTTTTGCACTTTTAGCGATTGCAGGAATTCTTACATTCGGTGTTTCCAACACTGTTATGGCCCAAGACAATAACACGGGCGCTGATACAACGATGGTTGCAACCGATACTACAGTTGTTGATGAAGTAATTGCTGTAGAAGAAACCCTCACAGAACCAGTTGTAGAAGAATCTTCTACTTTCCATCAAATCTTGAAGGAAAAATTTATTGAAGGTGACCCGGGATTTATGGGTATTGTATTGCTGGCATTAATATTAGGTTTGGCATTGGTTATTGAAAGGATTATTTATTTGAACCTTTCTACTACCAACACCAAAAAGTTAATTAACAAAGTAGAAACTGCTCTTGAAACAGGTGGTATTGAAGCAGCAAAAGACATTTGCCGCGACACCAGAGGTCCTGTTGCAAGTATTTTCTTCCAAGGACTTGATCGTTATGATGAAGGTCTGGAAAACGTTGAAAAAGCAATTGTTTCTTATGGTGGTGTTTTGATGGGCCGTTTAGAAAAAGGTTTATCATGGATTGCACTATTTATTGCCTTGGCTCCTATGCTTGGTTTTATGGGTACAGTAATTGGTATGATTCAAGCCTTTGATACTATTGAGGCAGTTGGTGATATCAGCCCGGCAGTTGTTGCTGGTGGTATTAAAGTAGCCCTTTTGACTACAGTATTTGGTCTTATTGTTGCCATCATCCTCCAGATTTTCTACAACTATTGTGTCGCTAAAATCGACAGTATCGTGAATGATATGGAAGACAGTTCCATTTCTTTCATCGACATTTTGAGCAAATTTAAAGCGAGCAAATAATTTTTAACCTTTAGTCCTTATAATTATGGATAAGAAAGTAATTCTCATTTTCAAAATTATCTCGTGGATTATTATGGCACTTGCAATTGTGCTACAATTAATGGTTCTCGTGAAAGGTGCTGACGGTATTACCGAAGATTCACCTGTTCTCAATAATTTTATAAACCTGAGTTTCATTGCATTAGGAATAGCAGCAGCTGGTGCTATCCTATTTCCGATATTTGAGATTTTTAGCAGCCCAAAAAGCGCTATTAAAATTTTAATTAGTGTTGCCGGTCTCATTATTGTAGGTTTTATATCCTACAGTTTAGCAGGCAATACCTTATCGGAAGTAAAATTAGTTAATCTGGAAACAACAGCAGAAGTTTCAAAATTAGTAGGTGCAGCATTATACTTTACCTATATCGTTGGGGCACTTGCTATTCTTTCGATTATCTATGCATCTATTTCCAGTGCCTTGAAATAATAAAGCAAAATAAATTATTATGGCCTCAAGAAAAACTCCGGAACTTAATGCGAGCTCCATGGCAGATATCGCTTTCCTGCTGTTGATCTTCTTCCTCGTTACCACAACGATGGACGTAGACACAGGTATTACCAGGAAGCTTCCTCCGCCACCGGATCCGGCACAAAAACCTCCTGAAATTAAAGACAGGAATATCTTTAATGTTCTGGTGAATAAATATGATGGTCTTATGGTTGAAGGAAAACCTTCTGACATCTCCACATTGAAAGAGGATGCAAAAGAGTTTCTTGGTAATCCCTACAATCGTGAAGACCTCCCCGAAAAATCAATGCGTTTCATCGAAGGAATTGGTGATATTATGGTTTCAAAAGGGGTAATTTCACTTAAGAACGACCGTGGTACTTCATATGATATGTATATACAGGTTCAGAATGAATTAACTGCCGCAGTGAATGAACTCAGAAATGAGCTGTCGAAAGACAAATTCGGAATGAAATTCGACGATTTAAAAGACGAAGACAAAATCAATGCGATTCAAACAGCCATTCCTGTTTCCGTTTCAGAAGCTGAACCCGAAAATATAGGAGACAAATAGTATGTCAAGATTCAAGAAAAAGGGCTCAAAAGAATTGCCTGCAGTTTCAACAGCATCCCTGCCTGATATTGTATTTATGCTTTTGTTCTTCTTTATGGTAAGTACAACAATGCGTGAAAACACCCTGCTGGTGAAAATTTCTGCTCCTCAGGCTACTGAAGTGCAAAAATTGGAGAAAAAATCATTGGTGAGTTTCATTTATGTTGGCCCTCCAATGAGAAAACAACTTGGTACTGAATCACGTATCCAGTTGAACGACCAATTTGCCACTACAAATGATATTCAAGACTTTATTCATCAGGAACGTGAAGCTCGTGACGAAGTTGACCGTAAATTTCTTTATACTTCTTTGAAAGTAGATATGGAAACCAAAATGGGTATTGTTACGGATATCAAACAAGAGCTTAGAAAAGTTGGTGCATTTAAAATCAACTATTCTACACGGAAAAAATCCCAGATGGAAAAGAAACGATAGCTTCTAAGCGTTCTTAATACACAAAAGCGGAAACACAACAATGTTTCCGCTTTTTTTATGCACTATCCTATCTTTTATATTGATGCCGGTGGCGAAAAATCTTTGCAAGAAAACACGAAATGCAAGCCTATCCATCAACCTCCTTCAGCTTGTTGCAATAACTTATAATCACAGATTTAGGCGAGAGCAGTAAACACCCTGAAAGGCTCAGGATTCATGATATGAAAGGGATTCTACTGGAATACAAATCAGGAGATCCAAGTAATCACTTATTCCTGTGCAATCCCTTGACGCTGATACATCCTGTGGATCAGAAAGACAATCAAAAAGCTGCCAATAGCTGAAGCCAGAATCAATACCGGTGAAGTAGAATGCCCAAACTCCTCTGCCGAAGTATTTGTATAACCATTAAACATCAGATAAGCTGCTATTGTTGCCACAAGATTATTCACAAAATGTGCGGCAATCGGTAACCAAATATTTCCGGAGAATACATATAAATATCCCAAAAACAATCCCATAACAAAACGAGGCAAAAACCCATAAAACTGAAGGTGAATCGCACTAAAAATAAATGCCGATACAATAACAGCAAAATGAGCATTTCTAAACCAGCCCCTGAATAAACGCAGTAATACGCCCCGAAAAACCAATTCTTCTCCTAATGCAGGCATAATGGCGATCAAGAGTATATTAATAAGTAAGGCAGGAATGCCCTTAACATTTAAAAATAATTCCGTGAGACGCGCTGCTGTGGCTTCCTGCTCTTTCATCCATGCCTCAAGGCCCGATAAATATTCCGGAAACTTCATGCCTTCGTTAAAGTCAGACAAAGAAATAACAAAAGGGAGGTAGACAAAAACTAAAGCAATGCTCAATGTTATGACGGATGCATTCAGGGGTCTTTTAAAACCAATTGCCCGTAAAAACCCTTTGCCATCTGTAAAATAGGTAAATATCATTGCCGGAAAAACCAACATTCCCACTTGATTGGCAAACTGCATCAGCTTTAAAAAAGCCAGCTGAGCAGGATTTACAATTTCAGCAGTACTAATAGATTCAAATAAAAATGAAGAACCCCAAATAAAATACCCCACAAGTACTGCAAGTAAACTGGCGAATAAAAGGGATACGAGCATAATAATAATAAAAAAAAGCAACCGAAGACCGGGACTTGTATTGGCAAAAGGAGGAGTATATCTCATGGACACTTTCTTATTGGATAATTATTAAAATGATTCGACCGAAATAGCGAAAGCTATTATTATCCTGCTCAAATCACTATTTTTGCAAAAATACAAAGGATTTATCAGGATGAACATAGGCAATGTAAGTTTTCATGACCGCGCTGTTTTTTTGGCCCCTCTCGAAGATATTACCGATTTACCTTACCGATTGATCTGCAAAGATTATGGAGCAGATTTGGTATATACCGAATTTGTTTCCTCGGAAGCATTGATAAGGGGGATTGACCGAAGCTTACAAAAAACCCAAATCCTGGAGAAGGAACGCCCTGTTGCCATTCAGATTTTTGGCCACGACATCAATAGTATGGCAAAAGCAGCAGAGCAAGTTGCAGCGTATTGTCCAGACATTATTGATATAAATTGGGGCTGCCCTGTGCGAAAGGTTGTATCAAAAGGTGCCGGCTCTGCCATTTTAAAGGATATTCCCAAAATGGTGGCTATAACAAAAGCCGTTGTTGATGCTGTAAACATCCCGGTAACGGTAAAAACACGCTTGGGCTGGGATCATAACAGCAAACCAATTATTGATGTTGCCGAGCGACTTCAGGATGTAGGCATTAAAGCAATAAGCATTCATGGCCGGACACGTTCACAGCTCTACGGGGGAACAGCAGACTGGAGTCTGATTGGGGCAGTAAAAAATAATCCAAGAATGTACATCCCCATCATCGGAAATGGAGATATAGACAGTGCTGAAACAGCCGCAGAAAAATTCAATACTTATGGTGTGGATGCACTTATGGTAGGCCGCGCTGCCATAGGAAACCCATGGATTTTTACACAAATAAAAGCCTATCTAAATCAAGGAGAGATCTTGCCATTTCCGAGCATACACGAACGCCTGAGCGTATGCCGCAAGCATTTAGCCGAAGAAATAAAGTATAAGAATGCCCAATCTGCTGTTATTGAAATGAGAAAACAATATACAAAGTATTTTAAAGGAATTGATGACTTTAAAAAATTTCGGATGCAACTTATGCAAACAACAACAGCCGAAGAAACAGAAGACATATTTAAAAAAATAGAAGCATATTATTCAAGTTTCTAAAATTTTCTTTAACTTTATTGCTTCAAGAAAATTAGTGCCATAGAATCAATTAATAAACTTTATCGTGGATCCATACAAAGTATTTATTGTAGAAGACGACTTAATCATCGGGAAGGTAATCCGTCAGCATTTAATAAAAAATACAGATATTGAAGTAGAAATTTTTTCCGATGGACAGAGCTTCCTGAACAATCTGTATAAAAACCCCGATATGATTAGTCTGGATTATTTACTCCCGGACTATACTGGCATGGAACTGCTGAAGAAAATCAAAAAATACAATGCCAACATCCCGATAATTATTGTTTCTGCTCAACAAGACATCCATACCGCTGTAGAGCTCGTTAAAATGGGTGCATACGATTATGTTGTTAAAGACAAAAACATGAAAAGCAGGCTAAACAGCCTTGTTGAAAAACTCAAAGAACATATCAGCCTGCAACGAAAAATAAGCTATCTCGAAGAAGAAATCGGAAAAAAATATGAATTCAGAAAGTCTATAAAAGGCAATAGTGATGCGATGCTCAAAGTTTTTCAACTAATCGAGAAAGCATCCAATACAAATATCACAGTAAGCGTATCAGGAGAAACAGGAACAGGAAAAGAGCTGGTAGCAAAGGCCATCCATTATAACAGCAATCGCAAAAGTCATTCCTTTGTAGCAATCAATGTTACAGCAGTACCGCCAGAGTTAATTGAAAGCGAACTGTTTGGCCATGAAAAAGGCAGCTTTACAGGTGCTGAATCGCGTCGCATTGGGAAGTTTGAAGAAGCCAACAAAGGAACCCTCTTTCTTGATGAAATAGGCGATATGGATTTAAATATGCAAACAAAACTCCTGCGCGTGCTTCAAGAAAGCGAAGTAACAAGAGTGGGAGGAAATAACCGCATCAAACTCGATGTGCGCGTAATTGTGGCAACACATAAAAACCTAAAACAAGAGGTGCGCAAAGGAAATTTCAGGGAAGATCTTTATTATCGCTTACTTGGTTTACCTATTGAACTCCCACCCTTAAGAAAAAGAGATAATGATGCCGTTTTGCTTGCACGAACATTTCTGCAAGATTTCTGTGCCGCGAATAATATGGGAGCCAAAGCCCTGACGCCGGCCGCCATTGATAAAATAAAACGCTACCCATTTCCGGGAAATGTCAGGGAGCTAAAAGCACTGATCGAATTAGCAGCAGTTATGTCGAACGATGATAAAATTAAAGCAGAAGATATTTCATTCAACTCGGCTTTAACCATTGATGATATACTTACCGAAGAGTGTTCTTTGAATGAATACAATCTACTCATACTGAAGCATTTCATGAAGAAATACGATAATGATATCAAGATTGTGGCCAAGAAACTGGAAATTGGCAAAACAACGGTATATCGGATGCTCAAGAAGGATGCTGTTGAACACCCAAATTCATAGGAATCAACTAAATCAAATCTTCCTTTAATAAACCGCTTGAAGTAAAATACTTCCCTAAATCGCCTATTTTATTTAGCAATAAAGTCTTGATTCCTAAAGCCTCAGCCGATGGTAAGTTTTGTGGGCTATCATCAATAAAAATCGTTTCGGATGGGTTTAAATTTTGTTCATGAAGCAACATCTTATAGAAACCAACATCCGGTTTACGGGCTGCATGACGATGCGACCAATAAGCAGCATCAACAACATCATCCAAATTTATTTGATAAAGATCGCTAAATTGCTTTGAATAAAACTGATAATGGATACTGTTGGTATTGCTCAAAATAAATGTACGATAGTGCTTTCTGCTTTGCATCACGAGTTTTATGTTCATCTCATGAAAGCCAACAAGCAAACTATTCCATGCATCTACAATTTGCTGTTTATCGCCATTAGCCTGCAGATAAGCATTCAGCATGATAGGAAAATCTTCATCCTTAATCGCACCAACCTCCATATCCCTGAATAATTCTGTTTGGCTTGCTTTAGTAAAAGCTTGCTGTACAGAACCCATATTTATAGCATCGAAGCTATTGAAGCATCGTAAATAGTCAATCGCGTAGAGTACACCACCAAAATCATAAATAATATTCCGGATCATAGCTGATAATTTGATGCAAAACTAAAAAAAAAAGATATGGTTAGGCGAAGTCCCGTTTGTTGAGACCATCTGTTATTCCTTCATCCTGCTTTGGTATGGATCCGAATTTAATAAAACCGATTTTTGCGCATTTGGAATATAGATCAATGCATCGTAGCCATCTGCTAATGATTGATACACGCCTTCAATTTTGTTACACTCAGGACATTTAGAATAGACCCAATAATCCGAAGCCTTAAGTGAGGGCGTTTCCGGGAATAACTTTGTATTCAAGTAAAATGTACCCATATTTACTTCTCTGCAAATGTTAAAAATGGAATTCTTAGAGCATTTGTTTTTCTGATAATCTGCGAACAATGCAATCGTAAAAATTTCATTTTTAATCCTTTCCGGTAGATAGAGCGAAATACTATTCAATGGAGCGGCTTTCTTTGATGGTGTTTCTTTGCTTTTCTTAATATGTGCATTATGCGCCCAGACAATTATTTTCTCATCGGTATAAACGGAGTCGATCAGAAAGGTAAGATTTGCGGCCATCAGGCTATCACGCTGGCTATTGGTCACCCAAAAAGATTCCGCATCTTTAAAATTTGTTAGATCCTTTGAAAGATCATAGATATTGTTTTTTAAGCCTAGCTTAATGATCATGATTGCTTTTTTGCCTTGGATTTCTGGGTTTATATCCTGAGGAACAATTGTCTGCAATATATGATGATATCGCCTTTTTAGCGAATCTGAGAGCGCATTAAGCTTTCTTGCTCTCTGAATTTTTTCTTTTTTAGAGGCCTTAGTATGATATAAATCTGCCATGTCTGCATGCAGGTACGTATTCATACTATCAAGTCGGAAATAAATTTCAGCCAATTCAGTATTTGGGCTAAATATAAAATGATAACATTCTTTTGATGGATATCTGGCTTTGAAATTTGGATCCATTCCTGCCAAACTCATTGAATTTTGTTTCATGAAAACCATCAGGGAACAGTTTTCTTCCGTTCTCCATGCACCTAATAATGAAGTATACAACAACTCAAACGGATTCATCCGGGATTTGCTCAGGTTTGAAATCCCGCAATTTCCACTTCCACTCTCAAATAGTACAACATTGAAACTCATTTGATTGTGAAGTAATTTTATCAGCCGAAGCTTCAATACGTTGTTTTCTTTAGTCCAATGATTGTTTTCGCCTAGGCAAACTATTCGTTTTTCTCGAATTTCATCCTTTAGGAATTCAAGATCATTGAACTCTTCAGAAACTAAACTTTGAATACAATGGGCATTCTTGCGTGATAAGGAGAGATTTTTTTCAAACTTACTTTGGCTGTTTGCATTATTTATCAGCAGAAATACAAAACTCAGCGCAAATGTTTTTCTCACTAAAGAAATCATAACCTTATAACAAAATTGTACATCAGATTAACGAGTATGGGATGCAATTTAGTTTAAATTCTTAAAAGCCGAACTATCGTCTCAAAGGAATTGAACTTAAGCTCTCACTTTTTATAACAAACAATTCCGCCCCTGTTTATATGGTCAATCAAATCGCTGTTTTCAATTTCTTCTCCAGTTCGGTTAGATGGCCTAATATAATAATTGTATTTAAAAGGAATATTGATGAAGGAAACAAAATTTTCAGGCTGATCATCCCAAATCCTCTCATTGCATCAATAAGCTTTGCAAGCACAACATAACGATATCTTTCGTGAAAAATAGAAAAAGAGGATTGTTCAAAAAAGGGGGATCTTAAAATATCTTTGCACCATAAAAAAAGCCTGTCACAAATTTCTTTGTAACAGGCTGATTTTGAAGTGGGCCCACCTGGACTTGAACCAGGGACCACCTGATTATGAGTCAGGTGCTCTGACCAACTGAGCTATAGGCCCAAATTGTTCCTGTAAAAATCAACAACATTAATTCAAAACAGGAGCGCAAAAGTACAATATCCTGCTTAAATATCAAAAAAATATTTCGAACTGATCGCTGGCTTTTACTTTCTACGCCTTTGTTTCTTCGATCGCTCTTGTTTTTTAGGCCCGGAGCCTCCTCTTTCAGGTCGGATCCCCAGTTCATTCATATATTTCTGAAGTCCGTTACGCTGCAAAATATTTTTAATATCTACCTGATAATCTGATTTATACCAAAAGAACATTGTTCTTTGTTCCAATTTTTCCTCCTTGCTTCGGGCTGTATAAACGGCTTTCATGCCATAAGGATCGATGCCGGAATAATACATTACGGTAGAATGCGTCATTGGCGTTGGCGTAAAATCCTGAACCTGTTCGAGACGATAGCCCAATTGCTTTGTTTTTGAAGCAAGCTGCGCCATATCAGCCACATTGCTTCCAGGATGACTGGAAATAAAATAAGGGATCAGCTGTTGCTTCAGCCCTGCATTTTGATTCACCTTTTCGAATCGTTTTTTAAGTGCATCGAACAAACGAAATGAAGGCTTTCGCATTCGTGAGAGCACAGCATCAGAGGTATGTTCCGGCGCAACCTTTAATCGTCCACTGGTATGATGCTCCACAAGCTCATCAAAATATTCCAGGCCATGATTATCCTCTTTTGCATTGCCCAAAGGAGCAGGAAATAAATCGTAACGAATACCACTGCCGATAAACACTTTCTTCACGCCTTTCACTTGCGCTGCTTTTCTGTATAAATCAATTAGTGGTTGATGGTCTGTATTCAGATTTTTGCATATATCTGGATAAATACAACTGCTGCGCTTGCATTTCGCGCACATCAGCTCATTTTTTCCTTTCATTTGGTACATATTTGCAGAAGGCCCTCCCAAATCTGAGATATATCCTTTAAAATCTTCCATTTTAGATATGGCTTCCACTTCCTGAAGCACAGATTTTTCTGATCTGCTCTGTATAAACTTCCCCTGATGCATACTAATGGTGCAAAAAGAGCATCCGCCAAAGCAGCCCCGATGTATGTTTACCGAATGACGAATCATGGTATAGGCAGGAATTTCGCCTCTTTTTTTATATTTAGGATGAGGCAAACGTGTGAATGGCAACTGATAAACAGCATCGTGATCTTCGGTGCTTAAAGAGGTAAAAGGCTCATTCACGATTAAATAGCGCTTACCAACTGCCTGTAAAAGTTTAGGCGGCGACATACTATTGGACGCTTCTTCGATGCTTTTAAAATTCTCGGCATAAGCCCGTTTATCATTCAGGCATTTTTCATGCGAATGAAGCTCCATCACATCCTCATCTGTCGGATGGTGATCCAATAGGCAAACACTTTGTTTTAAATCCTTTATATCAGAAACAACTTCATTATTCTTATCGAGGCGATGCAGCAATTCCCTCAAGGGCTTCTCCCCCATCCCATAGATCAAAAGATCTGCGTTTGTATCGGCAAGTATGCCCGGTTTTAAAGCATCTGACCAATAATCGTAATGGGTCAACCTTCTAAGTGACGCCTCAATACCGCCAAGGACCACGGGCACATCCGGATATAATTCTTTTAGGATTTTAGCATAAACATAGGCAGCATAATCGGGACGAAAACCCGCTTTCCCTCCAGGGCTGTAGGCATCATCGCTACGCAGGCGTTTCCCAGCCGTATAATGGTTCACCATAGAATCCATACAACCCGAAGTGATACCAAAGAACAAACGGGCTTTTCCCAATTTTTTAAAATCGCGCAAATCATCGCGCCAGTTTGGCTGTGGCACAATAGCAATTTTATAGCCTTCCGCTTCGATGATACGCCCAACAACAGCAGCGCCGAAGGAAGGGTGATCCACATAAGCATCGCCACTGAACAGAATTACATCCAGCTCATCCCAGCCTCGCTGTTCCACTTCTTTGCGTGTTGTTGGCAGCCAATCCGTTATTTTATACTCCTCTATCTTACTTTTCAATAGTCCCATCCCTTCTTTCAATATCCTGTAAAATCTTTATTTCCCTTGCCATGAGGCAGCAATTGTTGTTTAGGGCATTTTAGTAATCATTGTTGTGGCAATCATTGCTGTTTGCATTGCAACAATTGCTTCGCTCATCCCTTTGGCAAAATCACTGTTATTCATAATTTCTTTGATTTTTTTCTTATACGGACGATACTCTTTTCTGCTTTGAAAAAGATGCCTCATCATCTGAGCAGCTTCCAATAAGGCAATAAGTGACAACGAAAACTCATCGCCGGGTTCTTTCCCATCCAGAACCCTGATCATCATTCTCTGATAATGCTCTTTCAGACGATACTTGTCTATTGGGTAAACAGCATAAGGAATAAAAAGAAAACGCTTTCTTTCTTTGCGCAACACCCTCTTTTTCAATAAAGCATCCCTAACCTTTTTCTTCTTTTTCATATCTTTCATGGCCAATTTTCCTTGAAACCCTTTAAAGGTTGGAGGATTCTTCAAGGAGGAAAGATAATGGAGTATTTCATCATTAAGTTGATCTCCAACAGCTTTGTCACTTAAAATAAATAATTTATTGCCTCGGAAATCGATACGCTTTTCCATCACCAGCTCGATTAAAGCCGCCGTAGCAATTCCATATTCAGGGTTTGCTGTTCTTAAACTGCCTTTTGGTGTATAACAAAACATCAGGAAGGCTTCTTTCAGGCTTAGATTGCTATCTGTCATGCTGGGCTATTTTTAGAATTTCCTTTTCATTGGGCTTAATAATACCCCTTTCGGTGATGATCCCTTGAATCAAAGAGGCAGGAGTAACATCAAAAGCAGGATTTATTGCTTTGGACTCCGGAGCACACACACGTATCGTCCTGATTTTTCCATCTGCATCAGGACCTGTTTGGGTTAGGACTTCTTCTTCAGAGCGTTCTTCAATTGGTATATGTGCACCATCCGGGCAACCTAAGTCGAATGTAGAGAAAGGTGCTGCCACATAAAAAGGCACACCATAATATTGAGCTGCAATTGCTTTTTCTAGTGTCCCAATCTTATTCGCAGTATCCCCGTTTCTTGCAATGCGGTCGGCGCCAACAATCATCAGATCCACTTTTCCCTGCGCCATCAGATATGCTCCGGCATTATCAGGGATAATCCTGTGCTCGATGCCGGCCTGCACCATTTCCCAGGCAGTAAGTCTTGCCCCCTGGCTTCTAGGGCGTGTTTCATCAGCATAGACAAAAATCTTTTTACCGCTTTGATGCGCTTTATAGATGGGTGCAAGGGCGCTGCCCCAATCAACAAAACCGAGCCAACCTGCATTGCAATGCGTTTCAATACGGAAACCATCTTGAATCAGTTCATTGCCAAGTATTCCAATTTTTTCTCCATCGGCATCGTTTTCATGGGCAAGTTTTTGCGCACAAGCAACAGCGTTTTCCACAGATATTTGCCCTGCTTCAAAAACTTTTTCCGTAGCAAAAAACAGATTTCTCGCAGTAGGCCTGGTAGCTTCAATCTCTTTTCGTGCATTGAGCAAATATTCCTGCCTAGCATTTGTTGGTGCGCTTAAAAATGCCTGAGCCATAGCAAAGCCCGCCGAAGCACCTATAGCCCCGGCACCGCGCACAATCATACTGGAAATTGCGAAACAGCTTTGCTGATATGTTTTGGCTTCATAAACAGCAAACTCAAAAGGCAATTTATTTTGTTCGATATGGAAAACCGATGAGCCTTCCATCCATACAGTTTTATAAGGTATTCCGTTAACGTTCATTCTATTTCTTTAATATTGAAACTGTTATGAAAATCCATTTGACTAAAGCATCAGGTGCATTTTATCCCGATTCCTCCATCCTGCTTGATATTCATAATCTACAAAATATATTTTCAGGTCGGCCTGATATTCATAATCAACGAAATATATTTTCTTATCCGCCTGATATTCATAATCTACAAAAAACCATTTGCCGTCCTTTTTGGCTTGATATTCATAATCAACAACATACACTTTCAAATCGCATTGATACTCGTACTCCACCGAAAACACTTTTACATCAGCGCTATGCTCAGCAGCGACTTTGTACACCTTTTGAGCATAAAGCTGCATCGCAGAAAAGAAAACAATAAAAAGGCTTAAGCAAATTTTATTCATCATATTATTTTTTGGATTGATCTATTTCTTTCAGCAAGACTTCAACAGCCTTTGAAAGTTGCTGGTCTGTTCCCTCGGAAACTATTTCATATTCATTATCGATAACTACATCAGGCTCAAGCTGTTGGTTTTCAAGATAATGTCCATTCATATCAAGAGTCCCTACCTCCGGAATACCGAAATATAAAGTCGGATCTTGCAGGGTTTCCCACCATACAGCTGTCATTGTTCCCGGAACAGGCATGCCGATAATTTTTCCAATGCCCAAGGTTTTATAAGCATAAGGGAAGCCGTGGGCATCAGAATAATTTCCTTCACTCACCAAAACAGCGGAAGGTTTGATCCATTTGTTCATCGGATCGAAACCAAATTTTTGGCCACGTGGGGCAAACTGAACATAAGGCTCGCCGGAAAGCAAAGTAACAAGATCATCGTGCAACCAGCCGCCTCCATTAAAACGGGTATCAACAATAATCGCTTCTTTTTCATGGTTTCTACCCAAGACATCCGAATAAAACTGCCTGAAACTATTACTGTTCATTCCGGCCACATGCACATAACCAATGCGACCTCCCGAAAGGCTATCGGTTAGCTCGCGTTGACGTTTCACCCATCGTTTATAAAGAAGGTGGCTTTCGGCTCGCTTGCTAATCGGCTTAACAGTCAGGGTATCTACCAATTTATTATTTGAAACTTCCAAAAGGATATTTTTCCCTTCCTGATGGTTCATCAAACGAATATAATCGGCGTAAGAATCAACAGTTTCACCATTAATACGAAGAATAATTGCTCCTGCTTTTATATTATCGGAATATGCAAGTGGGCTTTCATCAATAATATCGGCGATTTTTATACCGGGTCCTTGATAATTGAAATCGACAAAGACGCCAAGCGTTGCTGTTTTATCGCCTTGCTTATCGCTATGCCTGTATCCAGAACCGGTATGAGAAGCATTCAACTCGCCAAGGAGTTCGCTCAGCATTTCGGCGAAATCATAATTATTATTGATAAAGGGCAGAAACTGCCTGTAGTTATCGCCATAGAATTTCCAATCTACCTGATGCATAGCTGTATCGTAAAATTTCTTCTGGCATTGCCGCCAAACATGATCGTATAAATAGGCGCGTTCTGCTTGCAAATCTAGGCTCTGTTCCGCCGAAAAGTTGACACTTTTTTTGGATGGCTTACTTGCCGAAACCGGAATTTTATAGATACTGCCACCGGAATACAGGAAAAGATTTTTTCCTGATTTATCGAGCTGCATCGAGCCTCCACCACCGTTTAATTTCATAAGCAGTGTGGTTTTATTATCAACAAGGTCGTGCACCCACAAATCGTATCCCTTCTCGAAGCGTGCAAGATAAAACAGTTTCTTCCCATCGAGGCTAAGCACAGCATCAGAAAGACTGGAAGAATTGATGGTCAAGCGTTTCACCCTATCTTCCAATCCAGCATAATCGATCTCCACTTTTAAGCTGTCTTCTACTTTTTCATCCTTTTTCTTCTTTTTATCTTTCTTTTTATCCTCTTTCGACTTCTTTTTTTCTTTGTTCTTTTCTTTCTCCAGCTTCTCTTTTAATTCTTTTTCTTCTTTGGATAAATTAAACTCCTTCCAACCATCTTTTGTTAAAAACATTACATAAACATCACTCTGTGCTCCCCAGCTTCCGTGCGAACGCAAACCGCTACGGTCAGAAAACCAAAGCATTGCTTTACCATCGAGCACCCATTTCGGTCTATTATCGGAATAACCACTTTTGGTCAAGTTAAAAGGTTTTTCACTGCCGTCGGCTTTTACCAAAGCTATGTCAAGTAAGAATAGGTGATTGGGAGAAAATGTAGCGAGCAGCCATTTTCCGTCAGGGCTCCATTCAAAATGTTGGTCTCCATCAGAATAGGAATAATTTAACGAACCATCCAAAACTGTGCGTTCATTACCCGATTCAAGATTTTTAACTTTTAGGGTAGTTCGTTCCTCCAGAAATGCAATTTCTTTACCATCGGGCGAATATGCAGGCTGAAAGCAATCTTCCTCTCGCACAACCAAGGGTTCTTCTTTGAGCAGGGTGGCCGATGCAAAACCAGGCTCATCTGCCCGCTGAAGGCTCGTGCAATAAATATTCCAGCCATCATTCCGTTCAGACGCATACAAAAGGCTGCGGCCATCAGGACTAAAACTCAGGCTACGTTCCTGCCCGGGAGTCTTAGTAATCTGTTTGGTTGTTTTATAATCTGCAGATGTTACAAAGACATCTCCGCGAACAATAAAAGCAATTTCAGTCCCTTCCGGATTGGCAATCATTTCCGAGCTGCCATTGGTGTGTTTTTTATAAACGGTTTGATTTTCCTGATTGCGCAACCTCATTTTTACATCGAGTAAAACCGGCTCTGTGGCTTTAGTCCCTAAGGTATAAACACCTCCATTATAAGAAAAACAAAGCGTTCCGTCTTGGGCAATGCTAAGAAAACGAACGGGATGCTTTTCGAAAAAAGTACGTTGAGCAGGAGTGCCATTGGTCGTCGTAGGCAACATCCAGACATTCATACTTCCTGATCGTTCACTTAAAAAATAGAGTGTGTCATTTAAAAAAACAGGATCCCTATCTTCTCCTTCAAAGTTAGTAATTTTAGAATGTTTCCGGGTTTTTCTATCGTATTTACGAATATCGCGAGTTACGGAACTTGTATGATGTTTTCGCCAAATATTCTCATAACCTTTTCGATCCTGGTAATAAAATGTATTTGCATCCTCTGCAAAAGCAATTTCTTCTGCCGGCGTGGTTAAAATGCGTTCAAGACCCTTATTTTCTGTATTCACGCAATAGAGCTCTGTGATTGCTCCGGAAGGGAACATAATATTTTCAGGATCATCTTCAATACTTGCCGAAAAAAGCACTTTTTTCCCATCAGGGCTAAATGACCAAGGCTTTTCATTTCCCGAATAAAAAGTAAGCCTTTGTGGTTCACCTTGGTCAACATCCACAACAAAGACATCAAAATTCCCAAATCGATCCGAAGCAAAAGCGATTTGTTTTCCATCAGGCGACCAAACGGGCATATAATCATAAGATTCATGGATTGTAAGTGGTATTGCTTCACCGCCATTTGCTGGGACAAGGTATAAATCGCCCCGAGCCGAGAAGCAAATAGTTTGTCCATTCGGGGAAATCGCTGGATAACGCAACCATTGAGCCGGCGTTTTCTGTGCGGATGCAGCTGTCATCGAAAAAAAGAGGACAAAAGCCAACAAAAAAGAATTTTTCATGTTTGTGGTTTAAATGATTTGTATTTCAGGGTATTTCAAATAATCGAAAGAAAATCGGTTCATAATAATTCAGCAAATACTACTTTTGCATGCAAAATAAGCATTTTCAAGAAATTGGAGTGTACATTAGCCTGTTAAAATATCAAATTAAGAATCATTAAAGGCAAAAGTATGAGAGAAGGCATTATTGAAAGAACAGACGCCAGCCATTTAAACAGCATCTCAGCAAGCGATATTGAAATTATGGCTCCTGTGGGATCTTATGAGTCATTAATGGCTGCCATACAGGGCAATGCTGATTCCGTATATTTTGGCGTTGGGCATTTGAATATGAGGGCACGTTCTTCACAAAATTTCACTATTGATGATCTGGTTGAAATTACACGCATCTGCCGAGAGCATGGTATAAAAACTTATCTCACAGTCAATACAATTATATATGACCGCGAGCTCGAGGATATGCATCAGACAGTGGATGCTGCTAAAAAACACGGTATCTCGGCAATTATTGCCACGGATATTTCTGTGATCCAATATGCCCGCAGTATTGGCATGGAAGTTCATATTTCGACACAAAGCAATATCACAAATATTGAAGCAGTAAAATTCTGGAGCCAATTTGCTGATGTAATGGTTACAGCCAGGGAATTAAATCTTCGGCAGGTTTATGATATCACTGAATCAATAAAAGAGCAAAAGATAAAAGGACCATCGGGAAATTTAGTTCAGATAGAAATCTTTGCCCATGGAGCCCTATGCATGGCCGTTTCCGGTAAATGCTACCTCAGTCTCGACAATATGAACAGCAGTGCCAACCGTGGTTCCTGTTTGCAACCATGCCGCCGCGGTTACAAAGTCAGTGAAATGGGTGGTGATTATGAATTTCAGGTAGACAACGAATACATTATGTCTCCTAAAGACTTAAAAACCATTGATTTCCTTGATAAAATACTTATGAGTGGCGTTCGTGTTCTAAAAATTGAGGGCCGTGGCAGAAGCCCTGAATATGTAAAAACCGTTGCAAAAACATATCGTGATGCTGTTGATGCATGGTTTGCCAATGAATTTACTGCTGAAAAACTCATCATTTGGAACGAACAACTTCGCTCTGTTTATAATCGGGGATTTTGGGATGGATATTATCTAGGAAAAAAAATGGGCGAATGGACGCAACAATATGGTTCTCTTGCAACGAAACGAAAGACATACATCGGGAAAATTTCTAATTATTTTAGTAAAATTGGAGTAGCTGAAATAAAACTGGAAGCGCAGAGCCTAAAGATTGGAGAAGACATTCGTATTTTAGGGCCTAATACAGGCGTTTACGAAGACCAAATAACAGAAATCCGGCATGAACTCCAAACCGTAAATTCCGTCTCCAAGGGAGAGGTGTTTTCTATTCCTGTCAAAACCCTGGTTCGCCGGGGCGACAAAGTGTATAAGGTCATCGATGCTGATGCTCTTGATTTATTGGAACACTAACATTACTAAGATGTTAGATAGACCAAAATTACAATAAACAGAAATAGAAAAATCGCAAAATAGATTAAATAGGTGCTTTCATCAACCTTTTTCATATCTCTATAATTAATAAAAAATAATATTTACCTTAAAAAACCTAGCGTCTGTCCATTTTCAAAACAATGTATCAAAATTAAGAATTTTCCTGAATAAAAACAAATGCCCATCCTTTTTTTTAACAGCCTTAAGGATTTTTATTCAAGTTATTACAAGCAAACTGTTCATAAACTTCCCAAAAAGTACATCTAAACCGATTAAGCCAAAAATAGATCTCAGACATAATAAAGACAAAAGGAATGTAAAAATAGTTGCACAATTAGCAAGTACAATACGATAATCGATATCATGATTTTACACTTCGAGTTCAGGGCAAGCCTTTGGATACTGCATCAGCATAAAAATACCTGTAGAGTATTCTATGAAAAAAAAACCACAGCGATAATAATCCCCCATTTAAGAATAATTCGGTACAATAGATGGGAAAAGCAGCTGAATTGGCAGCAAGGGATTTTTATCGCAATGCTCAAAACTCTTTTATAATAAAGGGGGGATACTATTCTCAAAAGCCTTGTTTACAAATACATGCCCGAGATAACAATAATGGCAAAAACTAAACTTGCAATTCCATTTGTCGTGAAAAAAGCAAGATTTACGCGACTCAGATTATTCACCGATACTATCGTATGCTGATAAATAAGCATTCCCGCAAAAACCGCCGCCCCAACCCAATAGATTAGGCCAAAGGTTTGCGCTGCGATGTAGCCTGCACTTACAACAAATACAACAGAAATAAGATGTAAAAAAGACGACAAGACAAGAGATCGCCTCCTTCCAAGGAAAGCCGGAATAGATTTCAATTTAAAATTCTTATCAAAAGAATCATCCTGAAGCGCATAAATAATATCAAAGCCTGCAACCCAAAACAGAACCGCAAAAGACAGCATAAGTGGGGCAAGGGCAAAAGTACTCGTAACGGCAAGATACGCTCCAATTGGCGCCAGCGCAAGGCCTGCACCTAATATAATATGACAAAGTGCAGTAAAACGCTTGGTTAAACTATAACCAGTAATAATCATCAAAGCGAGTGGCGATAAATAAAAACACAAATCATTGATAAACCATGCAGTTATAACAAATAACAAACTGTTCAACACAACGAATTTCAGTGCAGAACCCGGGCGAATAATCGAAGAGGGAATTTCACGCATGGCGGTACGCGGATTTAAAGCATCGAAATAACGATCGGCATATCGGTTAAATGCCATAGCCGCATTACGTGCAAAAAAAACTGCCAATAAAACCAAAAACAACTTAAAAAAAGAGAATGAATAGCCCGGTTCATGTACGCCCATAAAAAAACCGATCAAAGCAAAAGGCATACTAAAAACGGTATGGCTGACTTTCACCAGCGACATATAATTGCCCGTTTTATTGAAAATGAGTTTTATCATTAAGTGCAAATGTACAAAAGCATTTTATTTCGTAAGCAACAAAGAAAACGATAGATCGTTCAATTATGCTTATAATTCACGAATTTCTGCACACAAAACAAATAAAACAGCGAGAAAAGCATCTTGAAACAGATTACATTAATTAATAAAAAGCTCAGCCAAAATCATGGATTTTGTACTTTCGCTGCCCGATGAAGCAATTTGCACATAGATTTAGCTCTTTTCTGAAGCACCTGCAAAGGAGCCAATCACGATATTCCATTCATTCGCCATTTGTCTATCAATTATTAGAAGAAGGCCTCAGAAAAACCCCGCCCAAAGAAAACTTCATTAATGAGATTGAAGCTGTTCGAAAAGATATGCTCAAATCGACTGAGAGCATTATAAAAACAGATTATGGAGCAGGCGGGTTGAAAGATCGTAATTATACGGTTGCAATAAAAAAAATTGCTTCACACTCCTTGCAGGGACAAAAATCATGTTTACGCCTGCTGGCTTTGGCAAAATTTTTAGAAGCAACATCTGTTTTAGAGCTAGGCACATCATTGGGTATCACGAGTTTATATTTAGCAAAAGGCTTAGAAAATAGCAATATCACTACTATTGAAGGCTGCTCGGAAACCGCTAAAATTGCCCAAAATAACTTTAATCGCTTGGAAGCTCACAACATTAAGCTCATTGTAAGCCCATTTGATGAAGCAATAAATAACAGGATAGATGAAAATCAGTCATTTGATTTAATTTATATTGACGGGAACCATCAACAAGAACCGACTATTAGATATTTCAATAGCCTTATGAAATATAGTCACAATAATTCAGTTTTTATCTTTGATGATATCCATTGGTCGAAAGGGATGTCCGATGCATGGAGTCATATCATCCGCGATAAACGTATACGAATCAGTCTTGATTTTTATACCTTTGGCTTGGTGTTTTTTCGGCAGGAAAATCAAAAACAAGATTTTTCCATAAGGCTTTGATATTTCTTTATCTTTGTTCATCCCAAAAGGTTAAAATTAACAAGCTATGAGTAAGGAAATTATTCGTTTAGATGATATACGTAAGTATTATTACGTTGGTGCAGAGATCGTTAAGGCACTTCAATCGGTTTCAGTTACAATCCACGAAAATGAGTATGTTGCTCTTATGGGGGCATCCGGATCCGGAAAATCGACTTTGATGAACATCTTGGGCTGCCTTGACACCCCTACAAATGGGAGTTACTTTCTAAACAACAAAGATGTGAGCAAGCTAGGCGATAATGAACTCGCTGAAATCCGAAACAAAGAAATTGGTTTTGTTTTTCAAACATTTAACCTATTGCCTCGCTCAACAGCACTAGAAAATGTAATGTTACCACTAATTTATGCCGGTTATAGCCGCATCGAAAGGGAAAAAGTAGCTACCGCTGTACTGAAGCAAGTGCACTTATCCGATCGCATGACACATAGACCAAATGAATTATCAGGGGGTCAGCGACAAAGGGTTGCCGTAGCGCGCGCTTTAGTAAATAAGCCTTCCTTAATTCTAGCAGATGAGCCTACCGGAAACCTTGATTCCAAAACATCCATAGAAATGATGGGGCTGTTTGAGGAAATCCATAAAGCCGGAAATACCATAGTTGTTGTTACCCACGAAGAAGATATTGCTTTACATGCACATCGCATCATCCGCCTGCGCGATGGGCTGGTAGAAAGCGATGAAATGAACAAAAATATCATTAATGTTGCTGATTATGCATAAAGCACATTAAAACTATAATTTATGTCAAAAGACTGGAAAATATATACCAAGACGGGAGATGCCGGCGAAACCTCACTTATTGGTGGTTCCCGTGTTCCGAAATACCACGAGCGCATTGAAGCTTATGGCACCATAGATGAGCTGAATGCTTTTGTTGGTTTGGTGCGTGATCAAAAAATTGACATCAGATACAAAAAAATCCTCATCAAAATTCAAGAAGATTTATTTACTATTGAATCATTATTTGCTACCGACAAGGAGTCTATAACCGAGACCCTGCCATTTATTAGGTCACAGAACATAGAAATGCTGGAGCATGCCATTGATGAAATGAATAATGAGCTTCCTCCATTAGCAAATTTTGTATTGCCCGGGGGCCATGCAGCGGTTTCGTATTGCCATATTGCGCGCACTATTTGCCGAAGGGCAGAACGGGTATGCTTGCGCATCAGCAGGCAAAATGATGTGGATAAATTAAATATGAAATACCTCAACCGCTTATCTGATTACTTTTTTGTTTTGGCCCGTATGTTGGCAAAAGAATTAGGCGCCACCGAAATAATCTGGAAACCAGAGTATTAAAAATTTTTTTGCTCCCCTTACGGAAGAAATTCATTTATGCTTGCTTTTATAAGAAAAAAAATTACTTTTGCAAAAAATTAATAAAATAATTAATAAATGTACTGGACGTTAGAATTAGCCTCAAAACTCGAGGACGCACCATGGCCGGCAACAAAAGATGAACTAATCGACTGGGCCATCCGTACTGGTGCACCACAAGAAGTTGTTGAGAACCTCAGCGAAATTGAAGATGAGGGTGAAATGTACGAACGTATCGAAGACATTTGGCCTGATTATCCAACAAAGGAAGATTTTTTCTTCCATGAAGATGAGTATTAACCCAAAATCAGATTACTCTGTTTTTCAAAAGCGGAAAGGACTATCCTTTCCGCTTTTGCTTTTTTTGCGCGTACCCCACAAGCAAAAGAATCAAAACATTTTTTAAAAATTGCGACAATAATTTTATATTCTCATCAGTTCTATGATAATTCAGAACAGCCAATAATCTGTTTTCCTCCAAAATAATGTATTTTTGCCCCAAACAAATGGCTGTCATTTTGGCCATTATTATGCTTTGTGCACGGCTTTTGATATCGTCTTTAAAAATAACATTATAATGATAGGTTTTTTAAAATCACTACTCGGGAACAAATCCAACAGGGATCTCAAAGATATTCAACCCATACTCGACAAAACCAAAGCGGCATATGAAGAGATTAAAATTCTCTCAAATGACGAACTTCGGGCAAAAACAGGGGAATTTAAACAGCGAATTAAAGATCATCTTAAAGATATTGATAATCAGATAGCAAGTCTGAAAGAGACTATATCAACAGAAAATGACATTGACCAACGCGAAAAGCACTGGATTGAAGTTGATAAGCTGGAAGATGAGCGCTACGAACAATCAAAAAATGTGCTTAGTGAAATTCTTCCGGAAGCATTTTCTGTAATGAAGGAAACTGCTCGTCGATTTACTGAAAATGAATGGATTGAGGTGACTGCCAATGATATGGATCGCGATCTTGCCGCCAAATTCGAACATGTTATTATCGATGGCGATAAAGCGCGTTATCGCAACTCATGGGAAGCAGGCGGCACTCCAATTACATGGAATATGATTCATTACGATGTGCAGCTTATCGGTGGTATTGCTTTGCACGAAGGGAAAGTTGCGGAAATGGCAACGGGTGAAGGAAAAACCCTCGTGGCCACGCTACCCGTATATCTTAATGCTCTCACAGAAAAAGGCGTGCATCTGGTCACCGTAAACGATTATCTGGCAAAACGCGACTCCGAATGGATGGGCATGCTATTTATGTTCCACGGCATGAGTGTCGATTGCATTGACAAACACCAACCAAATACCGAAGCCCGCAGAAACGCATATCGTGCCGATATTACTTATGGCACCAATAATGAATTTGGTTTTGATTATCTGCGCGACAATATGACAGGGAATCCAGATGAAATTGTTCAGCGCCCTCATAATTATGCCATTGTGGATGAGGTCGATAGTGTGCTTATTGATGATGCACGTACACCGCTGATTATTTCAGGACCAACCCCTCGTGGTGACAATCAGGAGTTTGATGATTATAAACCCCTAGTACAACGCCTTTATAGCGCACAACGCCAATTGGTTACAAAATTATTGGCTGAAGCTAAAGCCTTACTTGCCGATGAATCAAATGCGGAAGACCAGAAAAAAGGTGGTGAACAACTCCTCAGGGCTTTTCATGGCCTGCCAAAAAACAAAGCACTCATAAAATTCCTCAGTGAACCGGGTATGCGTACCCTCATGAAGAAAACAGAAAATTTCTACATGCAGGAACAATCCAAAAACATGCACCTAATCAATGATGAGCTGTATTTTGTTATTGAAGAACAATCCAATTCCATTGAGCTGACAGAAAAGGGGATCGACCTGATTACAGGCGTGCAGGAAGATAAGGATTTTTACATCCTTCCGGATATTGGCAGTGAAATTGCCGATATTGAAAAAGAAGAGCTGAACGAAAAAGAAAAATCAGAAAGAAAAAATGAACTCATCAGGGACTATTCGATTAAATCTGAGAGAATTCATACTGTAAACCAGCTACTTCGTGCTTATGCACTTTTTGAAAAGGATGTGGAATACGTCATCATGGAAAACAAGATTAAAATTGTTGACGAACAAACAGGCCGTATCATGGAAGGCCGAAGGTATTCTGACGGATTACACCAGGCCATTGAAGCAAAAGAAAGCGTAAAAGTTGAAGCCGCGACTCAAACTTATGCAACAATTACCTTGCAGAATTACTTCCGCATGTACCGTAAACTGGCAGGTATGACGGGTACGGCCGAAACAGAAGCCGGGGAATTATGGGACATTTATAAATTGGATGTTGTTGTAATCCCAACAAATAAACCTATTGCCAGAGATGATCGTGAGGATTTAATATACAAGACAAAACGCGAAAAATTCAATGCTGTAATTACTGAAATCGAAAACCTTGTTAAGCAGGGCCGACCGGTTTTGGTAGGGACAACATCTGTGGAAACTTCAGAATTATTGAGCAGGATGCTTAAAAGGATGAATATCAGCCATAATGTTCTGAATGCCAAAATGCACCAGAGAGAAGCAGAGGTTGTTGCCGAAGCGGGTGTTGCCGGAAAAGTAACCATTGCCACCAACATGGCCGGTAGGGGAACGGATATTAAATTGGGTGACGGAGTAAAGAAGAACGGTGGTTTGGCCATTATCGGCACAGAACGCCACGAATCGAGACGTGTGGACCGCCAGTTGCGTGGTCGTGCCGGACGACAAGGTGACCCGGGTAGTTCCCAGTTCTTTGTTTCCCTCGAAGACGACCTTATGCGTATGTTTGGCTCAGACAGGATTTCACGCATTATGGACCGCCTGGGATTGAAAGAAGGCGAAGTGATCCAACACTCAATGATTACCAAATCCATCGAAAGAGCGCAAAGAAAAGTAGAAGAAAACAACTTTGGAACACGGAAACGCCTTTTGGAATATGACGATGTGATGAATGCTCAGCGTGAGGTAATATACAAACGCCGCCATCACGCATTATACGGAGAACGCCTTGCTGTGGATGTATCAAATATGTTCTTTGATGTATGCGAGCAGTTGATTAGCGAACATCAGGAAAGTCGCGATTATAATGCATTTATCCAAAAATCATTGCAAATACTTGCCGTTGAACCACCTATTACAGAAAAAGAATTTTCCACAACCAGCGATTCTGAAGCGCTTGCAACAAAATTCTTTGCGCATACTTATGAAATCCTGAAAGAGAAAAACAGGCTTCTTGCAGATAAAACATATCCTGTGATTCGGGATGTTTATGAAAACCAATCATCTCAATACGAAAATATCGCAATTCCCATTACTGATGGGCGCAAAAAAACACAGGTTATTGCACATCTCGAAACAGCTTATAAAAACCCGAACGAGATTATTACTTCCATAGAAAAAGGCATCACACTTAGCTTTATCGATAATGCGTGGAAGGAACACCTTCGTGAGATGGACGATCTAAAACAATCGGTTCAGAATGCCTCCTATGAGCAAAAAGATCCGCTTTTGGTTTATAAATTTGAATCCTTTGAACTATTCAAAAAAATGGTTCAAAACACCAATCAGGATATTGCCTCATTTTTGATGAAAGGTGATTTACCCGGGGCACAACCTCAGGTGAAGGAAGCCCCTGTATTGCAAAAACTTGACCTTTCAAAACTTAAAGAACAGCGCTCCGACCTTTTGTCGCAATCGCACAGCAATACTCAGAAACCTGAAAAAACGCAGCCAATCAAAGCAGAGAAAAAAATTGGCCGAAATGACCCCTGCCCATGTGGAAGTGGTAAAAAATTTAAAAATTGCCACGGCAAAGGTCAGCCGATGGCTTAATGCTTATCAGCTCCATCAGATATGACAAGCATTCTCATTCTGAATGGAGCCAAGCTTTTGGGGGAAATTTTCCAATCAAGCCCGAACAATTTTCCGGGCTTTTCAAGATGCAGGCCAGAATTCCTGCACTATTGAAAAGTCCGGAATTTTTATGTGCACTTTGAGCTTTTCAGATTTTTGCTTTGATTAAAAATCTGATTCAAAGAAGGAATTTCTGTAAATAAAAAAACGGTAATTAAAAGCACCGGCACTTAAAATCAATGCTGAAAACCAAAATCAATCTAAAATTACTTCGGTTTACGAATTGCCATGGTGGCACTTTTCTCACTCTTATTCGTAGGAAAAACAGAGATAACAGCAACGGATTTATCCAGCACCCATTCATAGTTCTTAAGGAAAGGCGTATCAGTAAACCTTGGCTCGCCAAATTTTTCCGTAAAAAGGGCAACAGCATCATCCACCTGCCCCTTAGTGATGCCCATAGAGGCTCCAACGAACTTATTTTTCTTGAATAGATAGATGACAGTGTGCGCTTCAATGCCCTCAAAATTCATGTCATCGCCAGCTTTTTCAAAGCCTTTGAAGCCAGGGGTTTTACTGCTACTTTTGGTCATCCCTTCCGATACTTCATCAAAAGGAGTGTCCCACATGATGCCCCTGAAATTATCAACTCCCTCTTGGGCAAAGAGTGTCATTACAAATAAGGCCAAAACTGTTGTAAATAAAGTTTTCATAATTAGTCTATTATATGGATTAATGAATAAAGATAACCTGAATATTGCAGTAAAAGCCCCCTTTCTCTCCGGAAATTTTAACTCCCCTCCAGAAATTTTGGACCTCGCTTTCTCCAAGAATAATTATGTTCCCATTTTCTTCATTCTGAAATAAAAAAGACGAACACATACTATAGATAAACAAAACACGAGAATCTCTCAAAAAAGATTTACTTAAACCTAAAGCCTGATTCCAAATTTAAGCAAAATTCCTTTATCGGTCTTTATATTTCTCAAGGCCCTTTCAAAACGCATAATATTCTATAGCAGGGAAACATTTTTTGCTCAACAACTTAGTCCGTTCCATCACATTGAAATACCGACAAAAGGAGATTTCTTGGTTGATGGACAATTCACCTTCGAGATTGGTGGTCAAGGCAAAAACATGCATCAGATCCACGATATCGAAAATGCATACTTGGCACTTGATGGAATTGAAACCGGATTCTCCCAAAAAATTCCACTCTGGCTTTTTGGTTTTTTGTATTAATTTTATCGGCAACTTACACCACTTTGAAAGATTCGGCACAAAAGCATCAGATAATGGGTTTTACTCTGGTTTTGAATAAGACAGCAATATGAACAAAACAATAATATTTATCAGGCAAAAACATCATCTGCTGATTTATCTGCTTTTTGTCGCATATATTCTAAGCGCTTTACTTACAATACTTTTGGCGAATGGTATTGGCGGCGAAGAAGACAGCATCTACCATTATATGTTTGCGAGATATGCACCGGAACATCCCAAACTATTTTTCGACCATTGGGCAAAACCCCTCTATGTATTGTTGGCAGCTCCGTTTGCGCAAATTGGTTTTGTTGGCATAAAGATTTTTAATACTCTAAACGCTCTGCTGTGCTTTCTGTTTTGCTGGCAATCAGCGCGACTTTTCCCTTTAAAAAACACACTTCTTCTCCCGCTTTTTTTGATGCTTGTCCCCTATTATTTTATACTGACATTCACAGGATTAACCGAACCTCTCTTTGCAATGATGCTAAGCTTTTCGCTCTTCTTAAGCCTCAAAAAACGGTTTATTCCTGTGGCAATATTAATCTCCTTTCTTCCATTTGTGCGCTCCGAAGGCCTGATCATTCTTGGTGTTTTCGCTTTCTATTTAGTAATGCAGAAAAGGTGGAAATACCTACCCTTGCTTCTCGTTGGGCATATAATTTACTCCATAGCAGGATATTTTGTTACGCATGATATTTTATGGGTTTTCACAAAGATCCCTTATGCCCATCTTGGCAGCATATATGGAGAAGGCCGTCTATTTCATTTCGTCGATCAATTGCTTTATGTAATCGGCGTGCCGATGTTTCTTCTCTTTTGGATTGGAAACATATCGCTCATTGTCCGGCTTTTTAAGAAAGGATTCGATGCAGAATTGCACATTTTTGTATGGTTGGGGTTCTGGGCCTTCTTTATTGCACATAGCCTTTTTTGGTATTTGGGCATTTTCAATTCGATGGGATTAAAAAGAGTCCTTATTGCTGTTGTCCCTTTTATTGGGATCATCGCATTGGAGGGATTTAATTTTGCAAGCAGCTTCTTGATAAAAACCAATAAATTACTTGGGCAAGGATTTCAGATTGCAATGATAGCCTATATTCTAATTTTTCCTTTTACTAAAAACCCGGGGGCCATTCATTGGCAAAAAGACCTGATGCTGAGTGAGCGTCAGATTGCAGCCAAAGAAATGGCAAATGAACTCGCAGCAACACCAATCAAAGATTCTCGCGTTTTTCATGCACAACCATTGTTAAGCTTACTGCTCGGGATCGACCATTTTGGTTCGCAACGGATGCAATTAAGTAAGGACTACGGGATGGAAATTCAATCCGGGGATCTCATAATCTGGGACAATTGGTTTTGCCCTATAGAGTATGGCCTCACCAAAGACGCACTTAACAAGGATACGCGTTTACAAAAATTATTTGAACAAGAAAACAAGGCCGGAGCAAAAAACAGCTTTTATTTGGTTTATCGGGTAAAATAATTGGTTTTCCGGAAAACTGCCCAAGCATTTCATTACCCTTTTTCGAACTAGGTAAATAAGTGCCTAAGCTTTATCCTAAAAATGATCACACCCTATAATAATTTGATTTTTAGTGAATTACTAAAACCAAATTTCTCCAGCCATCCGCTCTACTGCAAACTTTCTGTCGAAAGGACATTAGTTTGTTTTTAGAGGGCAAAGAAAGGAGAAATCTAAATATTCCTGAAAAGCTAAAAACAATGCAATTATCTACCGACTTCAAATCTCCTTTATATTCATCGAAATATATTATATTTGCTATGAGAACAAAAAAGCTATACTCAGCGCTTGACCCTAAAGACCTGAAATCTAATCGGAAGACATTATTGACACTAAAGCAATAAAAATACAACAATCATATTTTCAATGCTATAGCATATACAAAAATAGTTTAATAATGAAAAAAGACGGGTCAAAAATCCTTTTCCCTACGATAAAAAAGGGGGGGAATAAACTATTTAATTGACAAAAACGGTAGGATCAGAAAGTTTAAACCATGGCTTGGAGATGTACTTTCTTTTCTCTACGACAAGATTATGGAAAAATCCATTTTCCCGAAGCTATTTGGTGCTAAAATTGAAACACATTTTGAAATATTAAAGCATGAATTTCACCAGATTCATAATCGAAACATCCTTGAAATTGCTTGTGGCAGCGGCACACTAAGCGATTATTTGCCTCCGGACAATAAATATACAGGAATTGATATCAGCACAGGCTTACTAAAACAGGCGCATCAAAGACTTAAAAAAAATGCCTTTAAAAAATATGAGCTTTTTAATGTATCTGTTGAGGAAATGCCTTTTTCTGAAGATTCATTTGATTTCGCCGTATGCAACCTCTCTTTGAATTTTTTTAAGGATATAAATCTGTTTTTAGATGATTTAGCCAGAACACTGAATCTTGGATCCACATTCTTTTGCAGCATCCCAATTCCGGAAAGGAAACCGGAAAAAAGCACGATTAGGGGAACACTTTATACAGAAACAGAATTGCATGCGCTTTTTAGTGAACATGGTTTTGAATTTGAAAGCAAACAATATAAAAACGGCGCCCTTCTATATTTCACGGCACGTCTTCTTGATAAATAAATGGCACTAGCAATTGAAAGCATCCATCTACTTTTCGAGCCTGCATCAGAAATTTTTTATTCATCAGCTATTAAAAAGACAGAACCTTTACTCCCTGCATATTAAAGGATTAACTAAAATCCCTATGTCAAAAAACTGATACAAGTCAATATTTCATAGGATTATCTGTAGCAAAATGATAATCACAACTGCATTAAAGGAGTCGGTATGTTCTTCTATTCCCATTAATTGCTATTTTTGTCCAAAACTATTGCTATGCTCATTATTGGTATTGCCGGAGGGTCCGGTTCTGGAAAGACAACTGTTGTTCGAAAAATTATCGATAACCTTCCAAAAGATTCTGTTGCAGTAATTTCTCAAGATTCCTATTATAAGGATAACGGCCACCTCAGCCCTGAAGAGCGGGCAAGGATTAATTTTGACCATCCTTCCTCCATAGAATTTAAACTACTTGCTGATCATATAGAGATGCTCCAGGAAGGGAAGACAATACCAAGACCAATCTATTCTTATCTTACTTGTGCCAGAGCAAAAGAAACTATGCCTGTTTCCCCAAGAAAGGTAATCATTATTGAAGGCATCTTAATTTTTACATCAAAGCGCATACGTGATCTAACGAACATCAAGATCTTTGTTGATGCAGATGCGGATGATCGCCTTATGCGCGTAATCAAAAGGGACATAGCCGAAAGGGGCAGGAACTATTTGGAAGTACTCGACCATTACGATAAATTTGTAAAGCCCATGCACCTTCAATTTATCGAACCTACCAAGCGATATGCCGATGTTATTGTCCCTCAGGGCGGCAAAAACAAAGTAGCCATAGACTTAATTTCCGCACGGATTATCAGACGTTTAGCTGAATAATGCTTCGCAATTTTTTCCATATTGCATTGCTACCCATTGCCCTTATTTTGTTCTTCTCCTGTTCGAAGCAAAAAGAAGAAAACTTGCCATGGACCTATAGTGCCGTGCCACAAAAAATTCCTTTATACGATATTTCTTTCGTCAATGACAGTCTTGGATATTGCTGTGGGGGCATCACAGGTGAAGGGTATGTTTTTAAAACAATTGATGCAGGAAAAAACTGGTTTCTAAGCAATAAAGTAGATCGTAGAAAACTTTTTGGAATTCATTTTCTTGATGAACAAAACGGCTGGATTGCCGGCGACACACTCTATATGGGATACACTCATAATGGCGGAAAAAACTGGCATTTTTATTGGCTGGCCGATAATGTCCCTACGCATGGCTTCAATCGCCCTCGGCTTTCAAATTTTAATTTTCTGAACGACAGCATTGGATTCGTTTGTGGTGGAGAGAACTACAATAAAGGCATAGTTTACCGCACCCGGGATGCAGGGAAAAACTGGGAATTCATCTTTTATGAAAACGAAATGAATGCCGTATATTCCACAAATCCCGAAACTGTTTATCTTGCCGGCTATGGCTTGATGCTGAAATCCCAAAATGGGGGAAAATCCTATTCGGTCCTTGATTTTAACCAGGAATATTTCCGTGGATTGGCATTTTGGGATGAATCGGGTTTTGCGGCCACCTATAGTGGGAAAATCTTTCAAACGACAGACGGTGGAAAAAACTGGGAAACGGCATTTACAGCACCATTCGAAATCAACGATATGGATAATAACAAAGAGTTTATTGTGCTGACTGGAAGAAATGGAGGATTTGCCTACTCACCCTATCCGGGAAATAACTGGACAATTGCCAAAAATATGCCTGATGTGAATTTTAAGGCTGTAAGCATTGTTGGCAATATTGCTTATGCAGCAAGCAAAGAAGGCGAGGTTTATCGGCTTGTACTAGAATGAAAAACCTGTTGTAAATTCTACAAAATCAGCCTGTCCTGCATTTGCCTTTATATTTAGGCCCAAATAAAAATTGTTTTTCAAACTATAAGTTGGTCGTTTAAAATAATATTTCACTCCCAATTTGTTGGTATTTATCGTTTTAAAACCCGCCGGTTTGTCCTCTACTTTTTCTGTATAATCCTTCCGAAAATCATTATGCAAATAAAATCCAATTTGACTAAGTAGTCCCAAGTGGCCAATAATAAACTCATGCCCAAAATAGAGAATAAATGTTGAAGAATGAAGCCCGGCATTATTTTTATAAAAATCCTGACTTGTGATAAAATCAAAGAAGCTGGTATAATAATTCCAATAAGCACCGACGGACAACATATGTATTTTTCCAAAACGTTTCTGAAGGTTGATCCCAATCGAATAAATCGAATACTTTGGCCCATTCACCGGCCCCATGGTTTCACCAAACTCATGCCACCCATAAGCAGCCTCAATATTCATCAAATATTTATGGTTCATTGGCAAAGTATCAGGCAACCGAATTATTTCAGGCCTTTCCTGGGGCCGATAACGCAATCCTGCCTGTATCAGAGGAATATTTGCCCCAAGGTTCGGTAGGCGCGTATGACCATCAGAATAATGCATCATGCTAAAACCTGTCAGGATTTCCCATTGTGTATTTAATGGGATATAGGCAGAAAAAGAAAGCTGGGTAATATTTGTAATACGCGAACCAATAACCGTATTTTCAGGATTTTCTACATAATCGTATGGCTTATTAAAAAACGCAAAACCCATACTAATTTTCGTTTCAAAACTGAATTTGGGGTGCTTCACCAGATCAAGCCCAATAAAAGCTTGTATTGAGATATTTTCGCCAAAAACCTCATGGTTTCCAAAACCCCCACCGCTGAGAATCAGACCTGTTTTGGGATAATTATACCATTGATTCCAAATAGATCGCCCATAGGTTTGCCGAGCCATTGTAATAGAAGCAAATGCAGAAAGACCGTGCTCAGGAAAATCCGGATAATTTTTAATCATACGACCACCAAGTCCACTAAATTCCCAATAAAGCCCTTTAGAAAAAGAAGGGACTTCCTTTTGCTGAGCCATCAGCTGCATGGCGGAAAGAAATGCAATAAAGATGATGAGTTTTTTCAAAAAAACAGTATTAAGCTGCAAAAATAATAAAGCCTACGAACTATTTACCTTTTATAACAATGGACTCCGGAAAGAATCCAAACAAACATCTAAAATTCAAATTATCGCATAAAATTGCACGCATAAGAGTATAACTTTAAGTTTAAAGTTCCATAGATTTGTGATTTGAACAAGAAGAGTGAGCACCGTTTTCTTTTTAACCTGCTAATTATATGCTACTTGCAACTTCATCCTTCTTTTCATTCAAGCTATATTTTGTTTATCAACAGAGTAAAATCTGCAAACTTAAAACACATGGGCAGAAAAAAAGATATTGAACGCATAGAAGCTTCCTTTGGGTCAAGAAAAGAAGACGACTTCAATTTTGAGCTAATCGAAAAATATTCTAAAAACAAAAAAAATAAGGATGTCCTTCAGTATTTATCTGACAAAACCTGCAATGATTTGGATTTTAATGAATTATTCATGTTTATCGATAGAACGACATCCAAAGTAGGGCAACAAACTCTTTATAATCAATTAAGAAGCATCCCAAAGAACAGCAACACAGACGAATTAGACGAAGAAATTATACAGGAGCTTACACAAGATTCTGAGCTCAGGATTAGGTCGCAGCTCCTTCTTGACCGCTTGTCGAAATTTGATGTGTATTATATTTCCTCTCTTTTTCAGGATGAGCACCAAAAACCGCCAAAATGGTTTTTCATGGTTCCCCTATTGTCTTTTACGTCATTATTATCTCTTATCATGATGCCGTTCAATCCTGGATTATTTTTTGTTTTTCTCGCCGTATTTATTGTAAACCTTGTGATCCATTATTTGAATAAAAACAGTCTGATTCAATACTTAGGATCATTACCTCAACTATTGATACTAAACAATGTAGCCACAAAACTCTATAAAATAAGCATCTATCAAAAAACAAAACCCAATCTTAGCAAATCAATAAAGACAATAAATAAGATTCGGAACAGAATGTCTTTTTTCAGGCTGGAAGCACAGCTACAAGGTGATTTCGAGGCAATTTTCTGGACTGTTTTAGAGCTGTTTAAAATTACTTTTCTTTTGGAACCCTTATTATTGTTTGGCATTTTGAAACGCCTTGATGCAAAAAGGGAAGAGCTTGAGGAAGTCTTTTGTTTTGTTGGAAAAATTGATTCTTTGATTTCTATTCTATCACTAAGAAAAGGCCTCGACAATTATTGCCTGCCAGAGAAAAACAGCAAACGCATTAGCGCCCGTCAGTTATATCATCCACTGATTACAGATTGTGTCAGGAATGATATTTCTGTTGATCATAAATCCATTCTGATTACAGGATCCAATATGTCCGGAAAAACATCCTTCATCCGCACTATTGGGCTGAACATCATCACCGGATTGACCATAAACACCTGTTTTGCAGAATCCATCTGCATTCCTAGAAGCCGGATTTATTCTGCCATACGCATTAGCGATGATCTGATAAACGATAAAAGCTATTATTTTGCGGAAGTGTTGGCAATTAAAGAGATGATTGAGAAAAGCACCAAAAGCGTTCAAAACCTTTTCCTTCTGGATGAAATTTTTAAAGGCACAAATACTGTAGAACGGATTTCAGCAGGAAAAGCAGTATTATCCTTTCTTGCGAGTGCCAATAATATTGTTTTCGTGTCAACCCACGATATTGAACTCACCGATTTACTTGAGAATGAATATGAGTTATATCACTTTAGCGAAATAGTGGATGGAAAAAATGTGGATTTCGATTACAAAATCAAAGCAGGGAAATTAAAAAACAGAAACGCCATCAGGATACTGGAAATAAATGGATATCCACACGAAATCATCCGAGAAGCCATGAATATTTCCGAAGGGTTAGACCATCTGACGAAAGATCAGCAGTAGCCAATTTTACTTCTGCAGCCTAATCGGACGAATCAATAAAGTTGCTTCAAAATAAAAAAGCCATCCCAGAACAGGGAATGGCTTTTTTATTTTCACCAATAATTTTCGTATTCAAATACAATTATTCTCCAATCGCTTTCACACCCGGAAGAACACGTCCTTCAATATACTCTAACATAGCGCCACCGCCTGTAGAGACATAGCTTACCTGATCTTTCATATGGTACTTATTAATGGCGGCAACACTATCGCCACCTCCGATTAATGAAAATGCACCTTTAGCGGTTGCCCTTGCAACAGCTTCTGCTATAGCTTTGGTGCCGTGTTCGAAACTACTCATTTCAAAAACGCCCATTGGGCCATTCCATAAAATAGTTGCAGAATCTTCAATCATTTTCGAAAATGTTGCAATACTATCTGCTCCAATATCCAGGCCCATCCAGCCATCTTCAATTTCGCCGGCCTTGCAAATCTTTGTGTTTGCCTCATTATCAAATTTATCTGCAACAAGGGCGTCTGTTGGTATCAAAAGTTCCACTCCTGCTTCTTTCGCTTTTTTCATGGTTTGCGCTGCAAGTTCCACAAATTCTTCCTCAACAAGAGAACCACCAATGCTGCCCCCCATCGCTTTGATAAAGGTAAACATCATACCACCACCAATAATCAGCCGATCTACTTTATCGAGCATATTCTCGATAATCTGAATTTTTCCACTGATTTTGGCTCCACCGATAATTGCAGTAAAAGGCCTTTTTGTATCAATGAGGACTTTATTCATGCTGGCAATTTCGTTGCCCATGATATATCCAAACATTTTTTTGCCTTCAAAAAACTCAGCAATAATCGCTGTAGAAGCATGTGCCCTATGCGCTGTTCCGAAAGCATCATTTACATAAACATCGGCAAGTTGTGCCAGTTTTGAGGCAAATTCCTTATCGCCTTTGGTTTCTTCTTTATAGAAGCGCAGATTTTCGAGCAGAAGCACATCGCCATTCTGGAGCGCAGCAGCCTTTTCGGTTGCCTGAGCGCCAATACAATCATCTGCAAAAGCAACTTCTTTTCCCAATTTCCCTGAAAGGTAAGGTAATAAATGCCTTAATGAGAACTTATCTTCGGGGCCGGTTTTAGGCCTGCCCAGATGCGACATTAAAATTACTGCACCACCTTCATCAATAATTTTTTTGATGGTTGGAATAGCTGCATCAATACGGGTAGTATCCGTAATTTCAAATTTTTCGTTCAGCGGAACGTTAAAATCCACGCGAATAATCGCTTTTTTCCCTTCAAAATTAAATCCGTCAATTGTCATAATCATTCTTTTAATAAAACGTGAGATTCGCTTCAAAGATAATGAAAGCAATGAGATTTTATTGTGCCTATAAAAGTATTTAACGAAAAAAACATATGGCTCCCCTCAAAACTTATAGGAACGGACGGGAAAATATGCTCCTTTTTTGAACAGCCTCTACTACTTTGGCGTAATAATCACCCTCACCACCCCCATAGCGTCTTTGCGTCTTTGCGTGAAATCCTTCTCATCACAACTTCCAACACACGAAAATCATCCCAAACACCACTTAGCGCCTTTGCGTCTTTGCGTGAAATCCTTCTCATCACAACTTCCAACACACGAAAATCATCCCAAACACCACTTAGCGTCTTTGCGCCTTTGCGTGAAATCCTTCTCATCACAACTTCCAACACACGAAAATCATCCCAAACACCTTTTAGCGCCTTTGCGTCTTTGCGTGAAATCCTTCTCATCACAACTTCCAACACACGAAAATTATCCCAAACACCACTTAGCGCCTTTACGTGATAAAACTATCATCACAACCACCAAATACTCCGCAATTATCCCAAACACCCCCTTAGCGCCTTTGCGTCTTTGCGTGATAAAACTATCATCACAACCACCAAATACTCCGCAATTATCCCAAACACCACTTAGCGTCTTTGCGCCTTTGCGTGAAATCCTTCTCATCACAACTTCCAACACACGAAAATCATCCCAAACACCCCTTTGCGCCTTTGCGTCTTTGCGTGAAATCCTTCTCATCACAACTTCCAACACACGAAAATCATCCCAAACACCTCTTAGCGCCTTTGCGTCTTTGCGTGAGAACCTCTTCCTAAATCCCTACCCCAAACAAAACTCCAGTCCTAATTCTTTAAGTTTATCATCATCGGGACGTTCTTTATCCCAAGACCATCCACGATCCGAATAATATTTTTTTCGGAGTTCTTCTATATCTTCCCGATTGAGAACAGCCCCTTTAAATTCCCCTTGTGTTAATTCATCCTCAAAAAACCGATCCGGCAAGACCTCATCGGCGCGACCAAAACCTTCGCGCACATTAAACATTTTTTCCAGATTAAAAATCCGTTCTCCTGCCAAAGTAAAATCTTTTTCACTCCACTCAATACCGGAGATTTGCACAAACAATTCGCGGAGCTGATCGTCAGGATACCCTGCCCAACCGCTAGCAAAGAGGCAAATAGCCAACGAATCTTTTATTGCTGTTGTATTTTGTCCATCAATAGAGCGTCCATTCAGATGGCAGGCTCCACGATTCGCAAACATATAGCTCAGGCCCATGCCCGGATCTTTATGCACATTCCATGCGGCCAATTCATGGCCTTTCACATGGATTGCAAATTTATGACTGTCCTGCCCGATCACCTCTGCAAGTTTTTTTACACCCTGTCCGGCGAGCTTTCCAACACCTTCACGCAGAGCCATCTTTTTTATCATTTCCACGCTTCCTTCAACATTGCCCCATTGCAGGTCGATACCATCTAGGAAGTCTTTATCAATTAATCCTTTTGCATAACACTCCATTAAGAAACCAATTGAGTTCCCTGCAGCAATAATATCAATACCGTATTCATCGCCTTTGCGAATACACTCAGTCATACCCGGAAATGAATTGATTTTCAGGTTGGCGCCAACCATTGTGCCTGTCTCATATTCGGGCGAATCGTGGAATGCACCCAGATATTTCCCTTTACGGATTACACCACTTTTTTTGCAAGCCAAAGGGCAACAATAGCAAGCATAACTTCTCGACCAATAGGTTTTGGCTGCTGTGATGCCTATTTTCTCAACATCCTTATAATAGCCTTCCCGATAATTTTGCACGGCCTGTGTTCCCCGATTGCTTGACGATTCTATAGCTCCTGCCGTCCCTTGTTCTCTCCAAAATTTTATGAAATCGCTATCAACATCCTTAAAAATCTGGCGGGCATTTTTCAATGCTTCCAAAAAACCTTTATGCTGCGCTACCGTAGGCATAGTATCACCTTTTATTGCAATGGCTTTTAGGTTTTTAGATCCCATTACACAGCCTGTACCACCTCTTCCTGCTGAACGTGCAGCCGTACTCATAATACTGGCAATTGGCACCATATTTTCGCCTGCTTGTCCGATATATAGGCTTTTAAAATCTGGGTCGCCTAAGTCCTCATTAAACTTTTTATCAAAATTATCTGTATCCATACCCCAGTAGGCACGCGCATCACGGATTTCTGTTTTCTGTCCATCAATATGCAAATAAACAGGATAAGAAGCTTTGCCTTTAACCATGATTCCATCATAACCGGCAAAACGAATTTCCGGGCCAAAGAAACCACCAATATTTGAATAACTAATTGTGGATGAATGCTCAAAAAGAGGATCAACAGCAGAAGTATGCGGCGATTTACAAACAACACAAGTTCTTGATGAAGAAGGAATTGGAAAACCCGAAAAAGTTCCGGGCATAAATAATAGAGGACTATCAGGATGCAGAGGATCCATTCCGGGAGCGCATTCATCCCAAAGGATTTTTGCTCCCAAGCCCCTTCCACCAACAAATAAACGAATATCCTCATGAGGAATTTCCCTGGTTTTTGTACTCATGCTAGTTAAATCCACCTCAAGGATTTTTCCGTAATAGCCAAAAATTGCATCACTCATAAATTCGTGCTTTTTATTGAGTTATTGAAGCTTCTGTGTTTTCAATGCCGTAGAATTTTTCAATCAGCATGGCGCCAATTTCATTTTCAGATTTCCCGAAATACGGACTTTCTATCTCCATTTCTTTATATGCAAGTGCGCCAAAAGGACATTCTTTGACACAGGCAGGATCACCCCCGCATAAATCGCAAATCCGTTCAGGTTTATTAGTTTCAGCATTAGGCTTGATGGTTCCTGTTCTATAGCTTTCGCAGGCGATGGCACATTGTCCACATCCAATACAGCGATCAAGGTCATTAGTCACAGCGCCGGTCTCAGGATGCTTATAAAGGGCTTTTCTGCCGGTAAACAAATCCGCAGGCACCGGACAGGCCGTGATGCAGGGATGATCTGGACATAATGCACAAACAATAGGCACATCGGCATCAGGATTAAAACTGTAGACTTTAATATTGCTCAATTTTGGATTTCCCAGTCCATCCATTAAAGCTCCATCGATAATGCTTTTATGATGCACAGCGCTGCAAACGGTTTCGCAGGTACGGCAGCCTGCACATTTATCAAAATCGACAATAATAACTTTAAAATGTTTTTTATCGGGCGAGCTGTGCATTATCAACCCAAAACTACCAAAGAGCACGGCTGCTCCACTTCCCAAAGCCAGTTTCTTTAAAAATTCCCTTCGTGATTCTTGCTTGCTCATGGGCTTAATATTTATTACCGTTTGCTACAAAATGCAATAAACCGGCACTCACCAAAAGTATGGCAGCAAAATTATAGTCCATCCCCCCAGATTCAATGCATACAATCAGGCGCGATATTGCAGCAAGCAACAAAACAAAAGCGCTTGTTACAGTGAGGCGAGCATTCCGTAAAAATCCACCGACAAATAACACAATGCCACCGACAATAAAAACAGCAGCAATATAAAACATCAGGTTTTTCAATCGAAAGCTCATTGCGACATCAAAATACTGCACATAGAAAAAGAAAACAAGTGCCGTGCGAAGAAACCAGCTGGCTGTTGGTCGTAAAAATCGAAGTGCGTTCATTGGTTTATTTTATTGTTTTCCAAATTAATTGGGTATATTTATCCTGTCTAAAGTACAAATATTATTTTTGTGGCAGTGGGCCATATATTATTTAAAAGGAATATAAATTGAAGAAAGACAATTTAAGCATTGCATTTATTCAGGCGAACCTTCATTGGGAGGACTCAGAACGCAACCTGAAACAGTTCAGCAAAAAGCTGGAATCGATCAGACAGGCTGATTTAATTGTGCTACCGGAGATGTTCAATACAGGCTTCAGTCCCTTTAATCCTGCCACAGCCCAAAACATGGATGGCCCTGCTGTTGAATGGCTTAAGGAAAATGCTCATAAAAAAAACTCGGTTATTTGCACTACTGTGCTCATAAAAGAGGATGAAAAAATGTACAATCGTTTGTTTTGGGTTCGCCCCGATGGCAGTTTTGGCACCTATGACAAAAAACATTTATTTAGGATGGGCAGAGAAGATCAATATATTACGGCCGGAACAAAAAAATTTGTGGGCGAATTGCATGGTTGGAAAATCATGCCATTGGTTTGCTATGATTTGCGTTTCCCGGGATGGAGTAGAAATGCCTATATTGATGGTGAATTTACCTATGATTTATTAATTTATACTGCCAATTGGCCGGAAGTGCGTAAAAATGTATGGAAAAGCTTACTTACTGCCAGAGCTATTGAAAATCAAGCCTTTGTTCTGGGAGTAAATCGTATTGGTTTGGATGGCCAATCTTTTGCTCATTCCGGCGACAGCTGTATAATTGACCCCAAAGGATATTTATATGATGCTGCCGGAGCTGATTCTGAGGCGATTGTCAGTTGCAGCATCAGCCATTCAGAACTCACTGCTTTTAGGGAAAAATTCAGGGTTTCTTTGGATTGGGACAAAATTGAAACTTTATGAAACGAATCTTATCGTTGCTTTATGGCGAAAAAATTTAATTTCGCAGATTGAAAAGGGAGAAAAGATGAAGATAATAATTGCTGGAGACGGAGAAGTAGGGTTTCACCTTGCAAAAATAGTGTCGGAAAGCGGCCATCATGATATTACCATTGTGGATCCGCATGAAGAATTGCTGAAAATGGTAGAGTCTTATACAGACCTGATGACTATTGCCGGTGACAGTACGTCCATATCTGTTTTGGAACGTGCAAACATTAAAAAGGCCGACTTACTCATTTCTGTACTTCATGATGAATCGATAAATATTATCACTTGCATTTTAGGTAAAAAATTAGGCGCAAAACGTTGTATTGCAAGAGTTAACAATACCGAATACCTCACCGAACGCAATAAAGAAATTTTTAAAAGCCTTGGTGTTGATTTTATGGTTGGGCCAGAACGCATTGCTTCACGTGAGATTGTTCGCTTACTACGTCAAACAGCAGCAACAGAAACTTTTGATTTTTCTGACAGAAAGTTATCACTTTTTCTGATCCGGCTCGACGAGGATGCTTCTGTTATAAACCATAGTCTCGATGAAATTGCTCATATGTATCCACATCTTGATTTTCGTGCGGTAGCCATCCATAGAAACTCCAGAACAATTATTCCTCGAGGTGCCGACCGCTTTTTGGTTGGGGATATGGCCTATGTAATTACTCGTCCTGAAGGCATCAATCAATTAATTAAGCTCGGCGGCAAAGAACAAATCGATATTAAAAACGCCATGATTATTGGTGGTGGGCGCATTGGTAGAAAAACAGCCCGTGCCCTCGAAAAAACAATAAATGTTAAACTCATCGAAATCGATAAAGAAAGATGCAAAAGCATTGCAGACGGCCTAGAACGCACTTTGGTTATTAACGGAGATGCCAGCGATGTAAAATTACTCGAAGAGGAAGGTATTCGGGATATTGACGCCTTTATCGCCGTTACCAATAATACAGAAACAAATATTTTCGCATGCTTGCTTGCCAAAAAATACGGCGTAAAAAAAATTATTCCACTCGTTGAAAATGTTGATTATATAGATATCGCACAAACAATTGGAATTGATACTGTTATAAATAAAAAACTGATTACTGCCAGTTATATAGCCCGTTTTACTATGGGCGCAGAAGTCTCTTCTTTAAAATGCCTGAATGGTGTTGATGCCGAAGTGATGGAATTTATTGTGAAGCCGGGCGTACCCATTACACAAGCTCCAATAAGAAATATTAAAATGCCTAAGGATGCCATTATTGGAGGGGTTATTCGTAATCACAAAGGCTATATTGCCATCGGCGATTTTCAGATTCAGGAAAAAGATAAAGTGGTTGTCTTTTCGCTACCTAAGGCCATTAATAAAGTTGAGAAATTATTTAAATAATAGCGAATGCGTTCAATCGTCTTAAAGAAAGTGAATTTTGGTATTATTACCAAAGTTCTTGGATTTCTCCTTATTATAGAAGGAATCATGATGATGACCGGAATTCCTATCTCGCTCTATTATTGCGGAACACAATGCCACAGCCTATTTTTTAGTGCTCTAATTACACTGGCTGCCGGATTTTTCATGTATATTATTACCCGAAAACAAAACGACGATAAACTCGGAAAAAGGGAAGGTTATTTGATTGTTTCCTTGGCTTGGGTAATTATTTCCTTTTTTGGAACACTCCCGTTTTTATTCAGTGGCACCATCACAAATTTTACGGATGCCTTTTTTGAAACAATGTCGGGTTTTACAACTACGGGAGCCACTATTCTCAACGATATTGAAGCTGCACCAAAAGGCATACTGTTTTGGCGTAGCATGACCCATTGGATCGGCGGAATGGGTATTATCGTTTTGTCTTTGGCCATATTGCCCATTTTGGGTATTGGAGGAATGCAACTTTTTGTTGCCGAGGTGCCCGGCCCCACAAAAGACAAGCTTCACCCTCGTATCAAAGAAACAGCGAAGAGGCTTTGGGGCATTTATGTGCTGCTTACATTTGTTCAAACCTTCCTGATGATGTTTGGCGGGATGAACTTTTTCGATGCCCTCTGTCATGCTTTTGCTACCATGGCAACCGGCGGTTTTTCCACCCAAAACGCTTCTGTTGCAAATTATTCGCCTTACATACAGTATATTATAATATTATTCATGATATTGGCAGGAACCAATTTTAGCCTGCACTATTTCGCACTCAGTGGCAAATTTAAACGCGTATTTGCTAATGAAGAATACCGTTATTATTTGCTGATTACTTTTGTCAGCGCCATTGTTATTGCCTTAGGGCTCATCTTTATTATGGATAGGGACGTGGAAAAAGCCTTCCGAGATTCCTTATTTCAAGTCGTCTCAATTATAACAACAACAGGCTTTGTTACAGACGATTATCTGCTTTGGCCGGTTCCTTTATGGACCATAATCTTTTTATTGATGTTTGTGGGCGGAAGTGCCGGAAGTACAGGCGGTGGTGTTAAGGTCGTTCGGCAATTGTTACTGTTTAAGAACAGCCGGATGGAGCTGCAAAGGATTATCCACCCACATGCATTTATTCCGGTTCGCCTAAATGGACGCAGCGTTTCAGAAGAAATCATCACCAAAGTGATGGCTTTTTTCCTAATTTATCTTATGATTTTTGGCTTTGGCGTTTTGGTCATGACTGCAACTGGCCTTGATTTTGAATCTTCCGTTGGATCTGTTATTGCCAGCCTTGGCAATATTGGCCCTGGTATAGGTGCGGTTGGCCCGGTGCTTAACTATTCAGAAATCAATGACTTTGGTAAATGGTTTTTATCATTCTTGATGCTATTGGGCCGCTTAGAATTATTTACTGTTCTGATTTTACTCTCTCCGGCATTCTGGAAAAAATAATTGCATGCTCCGTTTCAAAAACATTTGGGAAGTTGCTTATCCGATCATCCTTGGGATGATTGCCCAAAACCTTATCAACCTGATTGACACTGCCTTTCTGGGGCGTTTGGGCGAAGTGGAGCTGGGTGCGGCAGCCATTGGCGGATTGTTTTACTATGTTCTTTTTATGCTCGGCTTTGGCTTTGGGACAGGGGCACAAATCCTTATCTCTCGACGTAATGGGGAGAAGCGCTATAAGGAAATCGGTAAACTAACCGATCAAACACTGTTCTTTTTATTAGTTTTCAGCATCATTGTCTTTCTATTTGTGCATTACTTTTCCCAAGGGCTTCTCGATCTGATCGTTTCATCGGATCGAGTGGGACAAGCAGCAAACAGCTATCTCAGCATCAGGAACTACGGGATTATTTTTGCTTTTCTGAATGTAGGTGCCCGTGCATTTTTTGTTGGAATTACCCGAACACGAATTTTAAGTTATGGCGCCATCGTTATGGCAATCGTCAATATTGTTCTTGATTATGCTCTAATTTTTGGACATTTTGGCTTGCCCGCCATGGGCATCGAAGGTGCTGCGCTTGCCTCTGTTATTGCAGAAGGTGCTGCTGTTGTGTTTTTCATGGCCTATGTGAAAATTAAAATTCCATCAGAACAGTTTAGTCTGTTTCGTTTTAAATCAATCAGCTTTACTGCTATTGGCAAAATCCTTGATGTTTCTATCTATGTAATGCTGCAATATTTTATTTCCATAGCAGGATGGTTCTATTTTTTCCTTGTTATAGAGCAAACAGGAGAGCATAATCTCGCTATTTCCAATATCATCCGAAGCATTTATATGATTTTGATTATTCCGGTTTTTGGCTTTGGCACAGCAGCAAACACATTGGTTAGCAATTCAATAGGAAGGGATGGGCCTGTTTATGTACGACGCATTATCTGGAAAACCGTTACTTTAACCATGCTTTCAAGCATTGTCATTATGGGGATTAGCTTAATGATGCCCCAAAGCATGATTGCACTATACACAGATAACCAGAAGCTACTTATCGACTCTATACCGGCACTTTATGTCGTAATTTGGGTTTTGCCTATTTTTTCTGTATCTGTAGTTGTTTTTTCCGGGATTTCCGGAACAGGAAACACGGGCATGGCCTTACTTATTGAGGTGGGCACCATCATGCTTTATCTGTTTTTTGTATACTATTTCGCCATATCCCTTCAGTGGTCTATTGATCGTGTATGGTTTTCGGAATATGTTTATTCGTCTTTTCTCGGTCTATTCTCAATAATATATCTCTATTCCGGTCATTGGAAGAAAAAACAGATCTAAGCCAAAAGGTTTTCAATTTTCGGAGGCTTCGGGTAATTCTCCTTTTTCATATATTTGCTGTTCTGCATGAAAAAAGGAAGCGAAAAGGGAACAACAGAAGGCTGGTTTGTGGTCATCAACCCAAAAGCCGGTAATGGCAAAGCACGAAAGTTATGGGTACAGATTGCTGAGCAGCTGCAACAGCATCAAATTCAGTACAAACATATATTCACAAGCAAAGCCAAAGAAGCTATAAAGTTGAGTCTGGACGCAGCCCAAAAAGGCTGGCGCAATTTTATTGCTGTTGGCGGTGATGGCACTTTGCATGAAGTATTAAATGGTATTGCACAATGCAAAGAAGCCCCTTTACATGACTTCTGTGTCGCTTCCATGCCGATTGGTACCGGCAACGACTGGCGTCGGACATTATCGGTTCCACTGGACACAGAACAAAACATCCTTCTGATAAAAAACAAAATCAGCTGTCTTCATGATGTTGGAACTATCCATTATCATAAGCATGCAGGAGAGGAACATCAACAATTTTATATCAATATTGCGGGTTTTGGTTTTGACGCTGAAGTAGCCACACGCACCAACCGCATGAAAGAATCGGGCGGCGGTGGCTTTTTTGTCTACATCTGGCAATTACTAAAAAGTCTGATTGTATTTGAGGCCAGAGCAATGAATATCGTTTTGGACGGCAAAGAAATACATCGTGGAAAGCTGTTTACACTAAGTGTAGGAATATGTCAGTATAATGGCGGTGGAATGCGGCAACTCCCTATGGCCGATCCTCAAGATGGCATACTAGATGTTATGATGATCCCAAAAATTGGCAAATGGATGGTGCTAAGCCAGATTAAAAATTTATTTTCAGGGGCTTTTATTTCGCGCAAAGAGGTGTTTACTTATAAGGGAAAAGAAGTAGAAATCAAAGGAGCTAAGGAATGCATTATTGAAGCAGATGGCGAAAGCCTTGGAAATCTGCCATGTCGTATTACCATCCAGCAAAAGGCTGTACGGGTTATTTGTGGAGAAGAAAAAGCAGATATATCCGCTTAGAAAATATAATTCAGCCCGATATAAACACCTCCACTGCCATCCCGTTTATCTAAGGCACGACCATAATCAATGCCAAAAACAAAATTCTGGTTCATAGCGAAGTGCACACCCAAACCGGCACTAAAATGAAATGAATCCTCCTTAATGGACGTGTCGAAATATTTATTTACATCCGTTTCGGGCACATTGCTTAAATCCACATCAATATTATGCACTACCCGTCCTGCATCAAAAAAGGCATTCAGGGTGAAACAAAAATTCTGACGGGCATAATAAGTCTTATGGAACTTCCATCTCGTTTCAATATTTCCCAGTAAAATACCATCTCCAACAACACGGTTGAGCAAAACGCCCCTTAATGTTCTTTTCCCTCCCAATCCGTCAATAGTAGTTGTTTTGGGATAAGACTCAATCATATACGATTGCATATAAAAAGGCGTATGGCCACTAATTGTCCCTTGATAGGCCACCCGTCCTGCTAAAGACAATTTATCTTTCACCAGAGTCAAATACTGCCGATGCACCAAAGCAAGCTTTGTATAGGCATGCCCCTTATTGCCAAGAAATTCCGGGACAATTGCAAACAATGCTTCAGACCACATTCCACTCATTGGGTTTGGTTCATTATCGCGTGTATCAAAAACGAGTCCGAGCTTCAGTAATTTAATCTGCCCTCCGTTTTTTTCTTCGGAAGAAATAATGCCCCAATCAATATATTTATCATATAAACCGGGCACATCAGGAAGTTTATCTTCATCATCTTTCCCTTTATTCAGGCGATCAATATCAACAGAATGAATACGGATATCGTAATAGCTGAAGCCGGCCAGCCAAAAAAGATTATTCATTGCCAGTCGTCCGCGGCCAACGGTAGCAATGCGAGTAAGTTTTCGTTCCAGCCTATAAAACATCCTACTAATATATTCAGGGCTATTATCCTCTTCAAAATCAGGATTATAAATTGCCTGATAACCATTAAAACCGTAGAAATTCAGCGCTTGCTGGGTAAGATAACTCACATCAGTAATCCAGCGAATTTTATGGGGCAATAAATTCTGTGCATCAAAAGTAAACTGATTGATGCCGCCACCTTTTGTTGTTCGGGCCACCTCAGCATAAACAGACCAGATATAGCCCGGATAATGCTCGCCTTTCCCATAGTTAAATAGCTGCGCCAACGCACCATATTGAAATCCAAGATCAGAATTATATAAAATGGATGGCAATGCGCCGATATTTAATCCCTTTTTAATTTTATCGCCGGAAACATTCGTGCTGCTATCAAGAGGGGTTTGCCCGAAACTCAAGAGCGCAAATAATAAAAACCAACTAATAATCAGGTATTTAATCTTCATTTTCTTGCTTTTAGATAAAACCAAAATTGTGACAAAAGAAGGCTGATAAAACTCACCACTATGCTTGCTATAGAAGCTTCGGCATAAAGTGTTCCTGTCAAAAGCAGGATAAAGATATAAATGATTCCTGTGCAGAAGCTTATAATTGCACTTTCTGAACGAATTTTATAGTGAAATCCGATAATAACGGCCGGAATAATTGAAAATCCCATTCCGGTAATAAAGACAATTACCTGAATCAAATCGCGAAAAAACCAGGCAAACACAAAAGCAGCCAAAGACAGCAAAATAATAAACCAACGCGTAGTACTTGCCATCGATTTATTTGCCTCGCGATTCCTATATTTTTTGATAAAATCTACCGATAGGCTGGAAGCAAGCACAAAAATAATTGTGTCGGCAGAGCTCATAATTGCTGCAAAAATCAATACAAGGCCAAGGCTTAGGAAGTGCTCTGGCATTAAAAGGGAAAACCCGTGCGCAAAAGCATTCCTTGGTTCAATATCAGCAGCAGCAAAGTGTGCATTAAGCCCAACAAAGGAAATAACCACACCACTGATCAATACCAGAATGGCGCTCCAGATCAGACCATTTTTTACAACTTTTGTTGATTCTGCAGCATAAACCCTTTGCCAATATTCCGCTGATTGAAAGACGATAAAAACCCCAAAAGCCATAAAAGCAATCAATAAAAACGGGCTTAATTTTTCAAAAGCACCTTTCTGAAACACATTGCTCAGGCTATGCTCCGGCATATAAAAAAGTAAGAGGATCATTAATCCAAGCAGCACAAAATATTGAAAAATATCGGTGCGGATTACGCTATTAAAACCACCTGCACTCAGATAAATAACAATAACAAAGGCAGAAATACTCAGGGCAGTTTCATAGGACCAACCGCTGATTGATGCCAGAATACTGCTGCCTGCAATAAACTGATTGAGCAACATCCCAAAATAAACAACAAAAAGGATTAGGCTTGAAATCAGGCCGGCTTTGTTTCCATTTTGATGGCGAATCCAATCGGACAAGGTGAGGAATTGCTTGGATTTGGCCGATTTTTTAATACGCAAAGCATAAGGTACAAACACCAGAAAACCGATTGCTGTTCCGCCAAAAACAGCAATGGCAGCCGGACCAAAACGATACACATAAGCAGTATATGCAACAACAGCAGCTCCACCAATATAGCTCGCAAGTACAGAAAATACAAAACCGGGGGTTTTCAATTTTCTATTCCCGATCATAAAAGTTGCTGCGTCTTTCTTTTTATATCCGATCAATCCTATAAGCAAGCAGATTAGTGCATACACCAAGAGGAAGCTAATATCCAGTAAAGAAAGGCTATGAGTTGATCCAATATCTTCCACAAAAAATTTCTTTAAAAAGAAAAAGCCGCCCGAACTCGGACAGCTTTTTTATTTTATGTCTTTTATTTCAAAACTATTGACATTTGAGAACCTGCTCTATTTGGTATTTTGCAGCTTCTGCATTTGGTCCGGAAGTAACTTTTTTATAAGACGCGCAAGCAGAAGCAGCATCGCCTTTTCCCTCAAAAGCACGTCCTTGCTCAAAATACACTTTTTCTTTACCGTCGGTCATCATAGCAAGGGCTTTTGTTGAAGAAGCGATTGCATCATCCCATTTTTTACTACCATTATAAGCAGTTGTAAGGAAATAATAAGTATCCCCATTATCTTCATAAGACAAAGCGGTGTTAAAATAAGAGATTGCTTTATCAAAGGAACCTGCTTTTACTGCATCAATTCCTGAGGAAGTAAATGCTCCGGCAGCTGCTGATTTTGCATTGGTTACTGTTTCTTGCGCTTTCGCTTTAACACCGGCCAGTTCAATACATTTATCCAATGAAACCTTCATTTTGGTCAAATCGCCCTTATCTTTATAAATCAAACCTTGGTTCAGGTATGCTTTATAAAAATTTGGTTTCATCTCTATAGTCTTATTCACAGCGGCAAGAGCTTCGTCCAATTGACCACTTTTCAGCAAGCCACTACTTTTTGTATAATAAACATTAGGGATCAAGCTCTTCGCTTTTTTGGCAATATCAGGCTGCCCTAATTCAGTAGCTTTCTTTTGAGCTGTTACAAAAGTAGTTATCGCATCATCAAATTTCTTTGCTTTATACAGAGAAATCCCTTTCTTATAATAAGCATTTGCCAATTGTTTTTCAGCTTTTCCCCTAAGTTCAACTCCTTCTGCACCAATAGTTTTGCATATATTGATGCATGCTTCCAATTCCGGAATTGCTTTTGTATAATCTTTGGCTTTTAATTGCTGGGCAGCATTATTAAACTTGTCGCCCGCATCATTCATTGTTTGAGCAAAAAGGCTTACTGATAAACCCGAAAAAACAATTAAAATCAGTATTCTTGAGAGACTGCTGATGTTTAATTTCATTGTCATAGTTTTTTTATTAGATTAATTTATTGATTTAAAGGAGGCAAATATAAACAAAAATATTTCTCCCAACATATATAAACGTCTATATATATCCGATATTGCTCTCGGACTTATTCCTGCCACCATTTTTCCACATCAGAAAGTTGCAAAGCCGCCACATCCAATTTATTCTTTTTGCGGAAGCCATTCATTTTTTGATGCACTTGTGATGGTTTAAGCTCAAGCAGGGCTTCAATAGACTCAAAACCAGCATTAATCAGATGCTCAGCCCATTCTTCAGGAACGCCAATTGCTATAAAATCAGCAGGTTTTGGTGCCAGTTTCACTTTTTCAGGCTTCATTTGTGGGAAGAACAGCACTTCCTGAATGGAATCATTATTTGTGAGAAACATCACCAAACGGTCGATACCAATTCCGAGGCCGGAAGTAGGGGGCATTCCATATTCAAGCGCCCGAACAAAATCCTGATCGATAAACATGGCTTCGTCATCGCCTTTTTCTGAAAGGGCGAATTGTTCTTCAAAGCGTTTCTTTTGATCAATCGGATCGTTTAATTCAGAATAGGCATTGGCCACTTCTTTTCCGTTGATCATCAATTCAAAGCGCTCTGTTAACTCAGGGTTCTCCCGATGACGCTTGCATAAAGGGCTCATCTCAACAGGATAATCGATGATATAAGTAGGTTGAATATAATGATGCTCGCATTTTTCACCAAAAATTTCGTCGATCAATTTTCCTTTTCCCATGCTTTCATCCACCTCAATACCAATAGATTTGGCAATTTCCCTGATTTCCTCTTCATTTTTCCCATTCAGGTCATAGCCGGTATGCTCTTTAATTGCATCCAAAATTGGTACGCGTGCAAAAGGAGGCTCAAAACTGATTGTCTTCTCTTTAAAAACAACATCCGTTGAGCCATTTACATCAAGGGCTATTTTCTTGAATGTGTCTTCCACGAAGCGCATCATCCAGTTGTAATCTTTATAAGCCACATAAATTTCCATTACGGTAAATTCAGGATTATGGGTTTTATCCATGCCTTCATTCCGGAAATCTTTCCCAAACTCATAAACGCCTTCATAGCCCCCTACAATAAGGCGCTTCAGGTATAATTCATTCGCAACACGCAGATATAAAGGCATATCAAGCGCATTATGATGTGTAATAAAAGGACGCGCGGAAGCACCACCGGGGATCGGCTGCAAAATAGGCGTTTCCACTTCGAGATATCCTTGCTTATTAAAATGTTCGCGCATTGAAGTAATGACTTTCGCACGTTTTTCAAAGGTCTTTTTTACCTCATCGTTCACGATTAAATCGACATAACGTTGACGGTATCGCAATTCAGGATCAGAAAATGCATCATAGACTTTCCCTTCTTTTTCCTTCACAATAGGCAAAGGCCTGAGCGATTTACTTAATACGGTCAATTCTTTAACATGAACACTGATTTCGCCCATTTTAGTAATAAAGACAAAACCCTTTACACCAATGATATCCCCTATATCGAGCAAGCGCTTAAATACAACATTATACATTGTTTTATCCTCGCCGGGGCAAATCGTATCGCGATGTAGATAAAGCTGAATTCTTCCTTTATGATCCTTTATTTCTACAAAAGAAGCGGCACCCATAATCCTGCGGCTCATAATACGCCCTGCGATACAGATACTCTGAAAATCCTCTTCTTTATCCTTAAAATTATTCTTAATCTCTACTGAAGTAGTATTAACCGGATACTGTGCTGCCGGATAGGCTTCGATCCCTAATTTTCTGAGCTCTTCCAGAGAGCTTCTTCTTACCAATTCCTGTTCGCTTAATGCCATAATACTTTCGTTTAAAATAGGGCGCAAAGATAATCAATTGCTTTATTTATAGTGCGCATGCATTCAGAAAGTCAGTCATCTTTACGGTGCGTATGAGAGCCAATCTATCAAAAAGCATAATGGAACATCATTGAAAATTGGCTTAAACTGCAAAATATGGGGTCGGCATATCAAGACATTTCCAAAAATATTCAGGAATATTCCAATTATTCAGCCAAAAATAGGTCCAAAAAATAGGTTGTTCTTTATCGTTCCCGAATAATAAGGGGCAGGTTCACCTTTTCTGAAAAAATTGATGAATTAATCCCTTGTTTTCCCCTATAGGCACATAATTTTTCATAATAGAAAAAACTTTCGCAAGAGAGGTGTTTATTGCATTTCACTAAAATTACTATATTTGCCGCAACGATAGGTTTACACCAGATATGAAAAAACCTTTGAAACAACAGTATCAACACCATTGCTCCCTGCAAGAAATCCGTATTTTTTGCAACGCGCTTTTTCATTTATTCATTGCACAAAAACTGTTGTTTTTTAATCCTTTGGGAATCATTAGAATTTTTGGATCTAAGGCCGGTTTATTTTTTTTAAAGGGAAAATATCCGGAAATTTATCCATTTTGTTTTCAAATGATCCCTCAAAATGCAACTTATACTTAGTGACCAAAACATAGAAGGTAATGCTATGAACAAATAAATAATAGGAGGTTTCAACCACAAAATAAGCCTCCCTGAAGCCAACCAACATCCCTCAACGAAAAGCGACCGGATTTTGCAATAAACAAGAGAGATGATTCTACCGGGCAATCGAGATTAAATTGCCTGAAGAGATTAAAAATGAAGGAACGAATTTTTTATTATTAACAAAAAATAACACAGAACGATGAGAAAATTACTTAGTATTTTAGTTATGGCCCTTATTATGGTTGTGGCCACAAACGAAGCAAAAGCACAGATTGCTATTGGTGGTGGTGTAGCATATGCTACAGGAATCAGCTCACCCGGTTTCTTTGTAAAAGGAACTTATGACTTTGACGACACTTGGGGTGCAGCAGCACATTTCACTTATTATCTTCCTAAAGATGGTCTAAAATGGTGGTCTTTTGGTGCAGATGCACGTTACAAATTAATGGAATCAGATGCGATTACTTTAAGAGGAGTTGCAGGTATTATTGTTACAGGCGTCAGTTATGATTGGGACACAAGTGATATATATGATATCGAGTATAAATCTACTAACGATGAGTTCGACGATTTATTTGATGATTTAGGTGATGTAAGTACCAGCAGCACTAACATTGGTTTTGCTCTAGGTGCTAATGCTGAATTTTCCTTATCAGATAATGTTGTCCTCTTTGGTGAGCCAAGATATATTTTTGCCAGCGGTGGTTACTTCGCCATTCAAGCAGGTGTAATGTTTAAGCTCGGCGAATAGTTCATAGCGAATAAAAAGTCAGAGCCGGTCTTGGGCAGTCATTTATTGGCTGCCCTTTTTTTGTGCCATCACCAGAAAACACCCAACAGCACCACTTAATTTCTTCTTTCTATAATCGCTTATATGGTTTGTATTAAAAATATTTCTAACTTTACTACAAAATTGAAGCTATGAAGGAAGAAAAACGCCTTTGCCCGGAATGCGGAGAGCCTATTTTTGGCAGGATTGACAAAGTTTTTTGCTCAGATGCTTGCCGCAACCTATACCATAATAGGGAACATGGCGATGTGAACAATTATATTCGCCGGATTAACCGCATCATCAAAAAAAACAGAAGTATTATGGCAGAGCTTAATCCCGATGGAAAAACCAAAGTACATCGAAATCAGCTTGCAAACCGCAGCTTCGACTTCAATCACTTTACAAGTATTTATACAACAAAGAAAGGAACAGTCTATTATTTTTGTTATGAATACGGCTATTTGCCAATAGACAATGATTATTTTGCTCTTGTGCGGCGTGATCGGGAACAATAAACGATGTTGTGTCCGTCCATAATGCCCGATCTCTTCGTGATTATTTTTTGCACCAAATTAAAGTCGCTTTGAGAAGCCCGGCATCCAATTAGCGGGCATAACGCCTTCTGCGCAACCAGGCATGCAACACCCCAAAAACAACAATCAGCAATACGGGCAATAATGTATTGAGCAATTGCCAATAAAGTCGTTCGCGTTGAATCTTTGTTTTATCCAATAAACGGATTTTTATATCCCTGTTCCGCACCGATATCAGCCCGGAATCATCCACAAGATAATTCACAGCATTTAAAATCAGGTCTTTATTTCCAAAAGTTTGTCGCGTATCCTGATCATAACCCAATGGCAGTGGATAGCCTTTTGTTCGGTGCAATTGATTGCGGATAATATCGCCATCAGAAAATACAATCATTTTCGTAGGCTTGCCATCGGCAATAAAACCAATCGACTCATCGCTGGCAATCGCCGGCGGGATGCGGTTTTTGTACAATGATTCAAAGCCACCTTCGAGAAGCACGGCCACAGGCACTTTTGACTTATTGTACAAGCGCTCATCGGGTGTTTCCCTGACGCTGTTCAGATCAACAATCACAGGACTGGCAGATGTTCGGCTATAATCCGAAGAAGAAAGCAAGATCGTTTTTTGAATGCCTTTGGCTCCCACAGTATCTATGCTGCTCACAAATTGTGATTTTATCGCATTCAGGTTTTTCACAATAGGATGCCCGGATACAGGCACCAAAAGAGGAAAATACGGCCAGGGCAAATAACTCATCTGCGGCTGATTTCCCATACGTCCGGTAACCATCAGCAAAGGCAGGTTATTGATATCCATCACCAAATCGTTATTGAGCCTTACGCCATATTTAAAAAGCATATCCTCCAGATTTAGGTCACGCGGAATAGCATACAATTGTGAGCGTTTTTGCAAGCTATCCATTTCAGCAATTACCGGATCAATAAGCCAGAGCACTTTTCCTCCCCTCATAATGTATTGATCGAGTATAAACTTGTCTTTTTCAGAAAAGATACTGTCGGGTTTTGCAATAATGATTGCTTCGTACTTATTTCTGATGCGGAAATCCCCTTTCACGGTATCCACTAATTTATGATCGGTGAGACTACCAATTTGCCCATCAATAGCCACTCTTTCAACAGAATAAAACTCTGACAAAGAAAGTGCAATATCAGCTAAGCCCGAATCCTCCATTTCGCGATGGCCGCCCAAAAAGGCAATTTTCGGCTTATACGTATCCACCAGACGCCTTAGAGCACTCGCCAAAACATATTCCAGGTTTTGTACGGAATTATTCAGCATCTCTTCATTCGCCGCGCCTGCTTGATTCACGAGCAGGTCTATAGGTATTTCCCTGCCTTTGTAACTGATGATGATGCCGGGAAAAATTATTTGCTGGCGCATTCCATCCTTATCATTCACCTGTAAATCAGTAGGTTTTAAACCTTTTTCCATCAACTCCTGATAAAGGTTATCCCGATCACGGATATCGTCCAGGGCATTTGGATCTTCAAATTCATATTCAATTTCATCAGAATAGGCCCTGAATTCGTCCAGCATTTCCCGTGTTGCATTGCGCAAGCGTTTAAAACCTGCAGGGAAATCGCCTTCGAGGTACACCTTAAAAAAAACAATATCGTCCAATTCAGCCAAAAGGCTTTTTGTTGTTGGGCTTAAAGTATAACGTTTTTCGGCAGTAAGGTCAAAGCGTGTAAAGACAAATTGTGCGATTGTATTCACAGACACGATAATCAGCAGGCCATAAAGCAGCTGCATGATGTTTTGTTGTTTCAGTTTATTGCTTTTTTTCATGCGATTACCATTTTCTACTTTGAAGTGATAGTTTGGTCAGCATAATAAAGAAGCTGATAATGCTGAAGAAATAAACGATATCCCTGGTATCAATTACGCCACGGCTTATTGATGTATAATGATCGCTCATGCCCAATGCTTTCACAAAAAGATCAATTTTCCCGAATAAATCGAGGCTATAAATAAATTCAAAGCCAACATAAAAAAAGCCGGTAAGCAGAAGGGCCAGAATAAATGAAATAATCTGATTATCAGTAATTGATGATGCAAAAAGCCCAATTGCCACAAAGCTCGCCCCAAGAAAAAGCAATCCGATATAAGAGCCCAAACTTGCTCCAATATCCATATTCCCTTGTGGGTAACCCAAAGCATATACTGAATAGAAATATACTAGGGTTGGCAATAGGCTAAAAATCACGAGCAATAATCCGGCGAAATACTTGGCAAGGATAATCTGCAAATCGGTGAGTGGCCTGGTAAACAGTAATTCTATAGTGCCGCTTTTTTTCTCATCGGCAAATAGGCGCATCGTAATGGCCGGGATCAGGAATAGAAAAACGAATGGTGCCAGCATAAATAAACCATCAAGGTTTGCATAGCCAAAATTCAGGATATTAAAATCCATGGGAAAAACCCACAGAAACAGACCATTAATAATCAGGAACACCCCGATTACAATATACCCGATTAATGAATTCAGGAAAGCCGAAATTTCTTTTCTCAATAGTTGGATCATTTTTTCGGTATTAGTTCGGACAAAATTAAGGCTTTTTAAAGCAGTACAGCATTCTTTGGCAATGATGCTTTGTCCTTTTAATAATTTTTAGGAAGAATCGGGCTTTACTGCTTTTACTTCAAGGCATTCAGGATGTTTTCCTGAACACGGCCAATTACATTCGAGACATCTTCTTTTAAGAAGGCTTCTCCTGTAATTCGTTCGTAAAGCTCAATATAACGATCCGATACCATTTCCACAAAATCGGCAGACATTTCAGGAAGTTTCTGACCTTCCTGACCCTGGAAGCCATTTTCCATAAGCCATTCACGCACAAATTCCTTCGACAATTGCTTTTGGGCTTCCCCTTTTGCAAAGCGTTCTTCGTAGCCATCTTTATAAAAATATCGCGAAGAATCGGGCGTATGAATTTCGTCGATCAGAGTGATGACTCCATTTCTTATTCCGAATTCATATTTGGTATCAACAAGGATAAGCCCCATTTTGGCAGCAATTTCGGTTCCACGACGGAATAACTTTTTTGTGATCTCCTCCAGCTGTTGATAATGCTCTTCGCTCACAAGGCCTTGTTTGAAAATTTCCTCGCGGCTAATATCCTCATCATGACCTTCTTGCGCTTTTGTAGTAGGCGTAACAATTGGTTCCGGAAAACGCTGATGTTCCTTCATCCCTTCCGGGATTGGCACGCCACAAATTTCACGAGCGCCTTTTTTATACGAACGCCATGAGCTTCCGGTAAGATAACCACGGATGATCATTTCTACGGGAAAGGGCTCACAATAATGGCCAATAGTCACCATAGGATCGGGACATTCGATCTTCCAGTTTGGAACAATATCTGCTGTTGCATCGAGAAATTTCGCAGCAATTTGATTGAGCACCTGTCCTTTATAGGGGATTCCTTTTGGCAAAACCACATCAAAAGCGGAGATGCGGTCGGAGGCAATCATCACCAGTTTGTCGTTATTAATATTATATACATCGCGCACCTTTCCGGTGTACTTGGTTATTTGTCCGGGAAAATGAAAATCTGTTTTTACTATTGCGTTCATTGGTATTGTGTTTTTTTGTGCAAAAATACGAATCAAAGCAGAATATCTGACAATTGTTTGCTTCTGTCTTTATTTGATTGTGCAAAAAAGCAGGAAAACAGAGTCTTATAATTTGATTATCAAGTAAATAGACTTTTGCTATTTCTAATTATTTAAGTATTATGTGGCACGGATTGCAAATCCGCTGGCAGCGGAAAATTGAAATCCGCGCCAGCATCGCGATAGGGGAATAGAAAAATCAATTAAGGCCAATGTCCGATTCAGGATGTTCGATGTCGAGGCATTTCTGTTGCTGAAAATAAGGAGTCCAGAAATTTCGGGATGACTTGGTTTCAATACAAGAATAACGAAGATATAGGACATTCTGGCGGACACAAACTAGCCAAAAATCAGTACCATAAACACAACAACCAATAAAGCCGGAAGCATATTGGTTACCCTTATCTTTTTTATCTCTAAAATATTTATTCCCAAGCCAATAAGCAAAAGCCCTCCCACTGCAGAAAGTTCGCTGATCATAATCGGACTTAAAAAATCCTGAGCAGAAGAAGCGAGCAAAGTTAAGCCTCCCTGAAAAATCAGCACAGGAACTACAGAAAACAAAACACCAATTCCCATTGCTGAACTCAGCGCGATGGAGGAGAATCCATCCATCAAGGATTTAGTAAAAAGCAATTCCGGATTATTATTTAAGCCTTCTTCAATGGCTCCCATAATTGTCATCGAGCCGATGCAAAACAATAGAAAAGAAGTAATAAGGCCTTCCTGAAAACGGGAATTATCTCCCGGGATTATTTTTTTCAAAATATCTGCTAAGTAGTCAATCCGTTTTTCTAATTGCAAAAACTCACCCAAAAGGCCACCGATCAGCAAGCTAAAAACAACATAAATAATACGTTGTGTTTCCAGAGCCATTTTTAAGCCAAGAAAAAGCGTGAACAATCCTAAAACCTGAAACACGATTTCGAACAAACGTGGGGGCAGTTTTGAACGGATGAGTAAGCCGATCGTACTTCCAATGGCTATTGCCACAATATTAACAATTGTTCCTATCATATTTTAATATCATCCTTACGGCCATATGCTTTCAGAATACTGCCCACCAATCGGTGGCGAACAATATCCCGTTCATCGAGTTGTACAACATCAATTCCGGGAATATTTTTTAACATGCGGCAGGCTCCGGGCAATCCTGATTTTTGATTTCCGGGCAAGTCGATTTGAGTGATATCGCCTGTTACGACGAAGCGCGCCGAAGGCCCCATTCTGGTAAGGAACATTTTTAATTGGCTTTCTTTGCAGTTTTGGGCTTCATCGAGTATTGCAAAGGCATGATCGAGGGTTCGTCCGCGCATAAAAGCCAGGGGTGCTACTTCGATAGTGCCATCTTCGAGATAGGTTAGCAATCTTTGTGTTGGCAGCATATCGCGCAAAGCATCATAAAGTGGCTGAAGGTATGGATCGAGTTTATCTTTAAGGTCGCCGGGCAAAAAACCAAGGTTTTCTCCTGCTTCCACAGCCGGACGCGTAAGGATAATCCGTTTTATTTCTTTATTTTTCAATGCACGCACAGCAAGGGCAACAGCTGTATAGGTTTTTCCTGTACCTGCAGGTCCGATGGCAAAAACCAAATCGTTTTTCAGCACACTTTCGGCAAGGCGCAGCTGGTTTGGCGTTCTGGCTTTAATAATTTTCCCATTTCGGCCATGTACAATCACTTCGGCAAAATTCAGCTTTTCATGCTGCACAGTATCGGCAACACTGCTTAAAACCTGTGCCACATCTTGCGGTGTTAGCTTATTAAAACGCTCAAAATAAACCAATAACAGATTAAACTTCTTTTCAAAAGCCTTAATTTCTGAGTCATCGCCAATGAGTTTTAACATATCCCCTCTTGCAACGACGCGTAATTTTGGGAAATGTGCACGCAGCACATTCAGGTTTATATCGTTTGGTCCGTATATATCTAATGCGGAAAATGTATCGGTTGAAAGAATTTTTTCTGGCATAATCTTTTTTTCATAAACATCATAAAGTGGAAGAAATCAGTAATTCACATTTCAAGAAAGGCAAAAAAACTGAAAAAACACGGGCTTCATGGTGATTAATTAGTACTTTTGAACTGCAAAAATACGTGAATTTTGCTCAACAGGATTAAATCAGTTTAGCATATGCCAATAATCACACTTACAAGCGACTGGGGGCTGCGCGATCACTATATTGCAGCATCAAAGGGTTATTTACTGAGCCGTTGTGCTGATGCGCGCATTATTGATATTAGCCATGATATTCCGGTATTTGACCTAAAAAGGGCTTCCTTTGTTATCAGGAATGCCTATCATTATTTCCCGGAAGGGAGCATCCACATTCTGGCTGTTCTCTCAGAAGTTAGCCCGGAAACGCCCCATGTACTTATAAGCTATAAAGGGCATTACTTTATTGGTGCCGATAATGGTATTTTTTCTTTGATTTTTGATGAAGAGCCTGATGAAATCATCGAAATTGACCTGATGCAGGAAAGGGATTATTTCACTTTCCCATCCATGGACATTTTTATGCAAGCTGCTTGTTTATTGCTTTCAGGAAAAAAGCCAGAGGAACTTGGTGACCGCAAAGAAAAGCTCAATCCCTGTGTGCTTGTGAAACCTGTATTATCCGGAAATATCCTGAAAGGAAACATTATTTATATCGACAGATACGAGAATGTTGTTGTTAATATTTCCCATGAATATTTTAACCAATGCCGCCAAAACAAGAAGTATTCGATTCAATTTAGCGGTGGCCGTTATTCAATCGAGCGGCTTTCTACATCCTATCATGATGTGCCCGACGGCGAGAAACTGGCTCTTTTTGGCAGCCATGGTTTTCTGGAAATCGCCATTAATAAAGGAAATGCTGCCAGTTTGATGGGCTTGGAATATGATGATATTGTTCGTATCGAATTTTATTCTTAAGCGAAATCATCATCCATTCAAAAAAACACGACTTATTGCATCCGCCATTTACTCAAAAACCTTACTAAAACCTTTTTATGAAAGTGCCTTTCTCACCGCCCCGCATGGATCAAAAAATTATTGATTCTGTAAACGACAGCCTGCGTTCAGGATGGATTACCACCGGGCCAAAAACCAAACTTTTTGAGAAAAAACTCACACAATATGGTGGTCAAAAATCGACACTTTGTGTAAGCAGTGGCTCGGCAGGACTGGAACTTATGCTGCGCTGGTTTGGGGTTAAAGAAGGCGATGAAGTTATTTTGCCTGCCTATACTTATGCAGCAACGGCAAATGTTGTGGTGCATTGTGGCGCGAAGCCTGTTTTTATTGATTCCGCAGCCGATTTTAATATGGACGCATCAAAAATCAAGGCATTAATCACTGAAAAAACCAAAGTCATTATGCCGGTTGATATCGCGGGCTGGCCTTGCGATTATGATGCCATCAACACATTGGTTCGGGAAAAAGATGCGCAATCGCTTTTTAAGGCAGAACATCCCAATCAGGAAAAACTTGGGCGTATTTTGGTTCTTTCTGATGCCGCCCATTCGCTTGGCGCAGAATATAAAGGGCGCAAAACCGGAGCCCTGACCGATTTAACGGTCTATTCTTTCCATGCCGTAAAAAACCTCACCACGGCAGAAGGTGGAGCTATCTGCCTGAACCTTCCGGATGATTTCGATCATGAAGAAGTTTATAAAGACCTAAATATGAAATCATTGCATGGTCAATCGAAAGATGCACTTGCAAAAACACAAATTGGAAACTGGCGCTACGATATTCTCGAAGCCGGATATAAATGCAATATGACGGATATCCAAGCCAGTATGGGTTTGGTGGAGATTGAGCGCTATGAAGATGATATGCTAAAAAAACGCAAAGACATTTTTAATCGCTATTCACGAGCTTTTGCTCAGTATAATTGGGCTGAACTTCCCCCTTATGAAAATGGGGAACGCTCGTCCTCACGGCATGTGTATTTGCTGCGCATCAGAAATTGTTCCGAAGAACAAAGAGATTGCATCATACAACAAATTTTTGATAAGGAAGTTGCTGTAAATGTGCACTTTATTCCACTTCCGCTGATGACTTTTTATAAAAATTCCGGATATGATATAAATCAATATCCTGAAGCATATAATCTATATAAAAATGAAATCAGCCTACCGGTTTATTATGATCTTAGTGAGGAAATGCAGCAATTGGTTATTGATGCTGTGATTAGTGCTGTAGCTAAAACAATTTGATTTTCAGGATTTTATTTGTTTTTGGAGTGATCCGAAACGGCTGAGCAGAACGATAGCCAATGACCCAAATAATTTCCAAGCCACTAAGCAAAACATAAACATCCTCCTTATCAAAGACATTCACTTTTTCGTCGATCAGAAAATCACTGATTTTTTTGCGCCCCTGCATCCCAAATGGAATAAAAGAATCGCCGTATTGCCATTTCCTTAGATGCAACTCATGCTTAAGGGTATCCATATCAAAAAAAGCAACAGAATGATCGGCATGAGGTTTAAAATCGCTTTGTCGATCGAAGCATTCCCAAGTCAAATTCAATGGAAAATTTATTCGATTGTTTTCATTTAGATGGATGATATAGTTCGTTGACTCCTTCGTGCTCCCCCTCTTTTTGATCAGCAGGCAATTCCGATCGATAAGCAAACGATGTGTCGAAGAATGGAAGATCTTTCCTGAGCCAAAAGAAACCGCACTTAGGATACTTTTCACATCGGAACCATTAAATCCATAAGGCTCAAGCATAGAAAAGAGAAAAGCGTTTTCGGGCTGCCATTTTTTAAGTTCTTGTAAATCAATACGCATCAATGCCTTTTGATGAGAAAAGCAAGCAGTTTTTGCTTTGATATTTTGCTGTTCCTGAATCTCCCATGATTGTTGCAGGTGCTGCAGGTTTGCAAGCATATTTTCTTCAAAAGCAGGGTTCATTTCTGTTAGAAGTGGCAGGAGTTGATGCCTGATTTTATTCCGCAGATATTTCACAGAGGCATTGGAAGAATCTTCACGGAAGGCCAACTCATGCTGATGGGCATAATTCAAAATATCTTCGCGGGAGCAGAACAGTAAGGGATGAATAAGATGCCCATTTTTTGGCGCAATGCCTTTCAGGCCTTTTAAACCTGTTCCACGCAGCAGATTTACAAAAAATGTTTCTATGGAATCGCCAGAATGATGCGCTGTTGCAACACTGTTGCACCCTAGTTGCACCAATAAATCATCGAACCAGCCAAAACGCAAATCACGTGCTGCCATTTGAATACTGATTCCTTTTTTTTGTGCATATCCTTTGGTGTCGAACTGCTGCACATGCAAAGGAACCTCAAGCTTTGATGCAAAAGAACGCACAAAAGCTTCATCGCCATCGGCTTCGCTGCCACGCAAATGAAAATTACAATGCGCCCATTCTGTTTTAATTCCTGCCTGAAAAAACAGATGCCCCATTACGATTGAATCCACGCCACCACTAATTCCCAGCAAAACTGTTTCACCATTTTTAATTAGCTGGTTGCGCTGAATATATTTTTTAAAGCGTTCAAGCATTTTTCTGTGAACTTAAAACCTTCAAACAATAATGGGAAATAATCCAGGCAAGGCCGGAACCAACAATAGCGCCGGTAAGCACATCAAAAGGATAATGTACGCCAAGATAAATTCGGCTGTATGAGACCAATACAGCCCAGAACAAAAGAATTGGAGTCCATGCTTTATGGCGGAAAGTGCTCATTCGAATTAGGAAAACAGCCAATGCAAAAGAAGAGGTGGCGTGCCCTGAAAAAAAGCCAAATTTCCCTCCCCGATAATTATTTACAATATGCACCAATTCTCCGATAACAGCATCATGAGTTGGCCTTGGCCTCATCAAAAAATTCTTAAAAAAATAGGATATCTGATCGCTCAGCGTGATTAAAAGTACAATAGTTAGAATAACAATCCAGCTTTGTTTGCCGTATTTTTTTATAAGCTTCAATAGAAAGAAAAGATATAAAGGAATCCAGATAAATTTATCGCTGACCCAATACATGATAAAGTCCATTGCCTCGCAATGCAAACCATTGAGGGACAACAGGAAATCTTTATCAATTTGATCTAAAAACTGAAGCATTAATCATTGTTTAGAATCTGCCAAATCGCATCTTTCAACTGCTGAATCCCAAAGGAAGAAACGGAGCTGATAAAAACGGTCTGAATGCCTTCGGGAAGATCTGCTTTAATCTCCTGCAACATTTCTTCGTCGAGCATATCGCATTTTGTGATGGCCAGTAAATGTTTTTTATGCAGCAACTCAGGGCTGTATGTTTTCAGTTCAGTAAGCAGGATATTGTATTCTTTTGAGATGTTGTCGCTATCCACGGGCACCATAAACAGCAAAGCCGAATTACGTTCAATATGCCTTAAAAACCTAATTCCCAAACCTTTCCCTTGAGAAGCGCCTTCAATAATCCCCGGGATATCCGCCATAATAAACGAACGTCCTTCGCGATAGCTAACAATCCCGAGATTCGGCGTTAAAGTTGTGAAAGGATAATCGGCAATAGCGGGTTTTGCAGCAGAAATAACGGATAATAAGGTTGATTTTCCGGCATTAGGAAATCCCACGAGACCAACATCTGCCAGCAATTTAAGTTCGAGAGTAAGCCAGTTTTCGACCCCATCTTCTCCCGGTTGGGAGTATCTTGGCGCTCTGTTTGTGGCGGTTTTAAAATGGTCATTTCCCTGACCTCCCCTACCGCCCGGGAGCAAAATCAATTCCTGTCCATCTTCTGTGATTTCGCCAAGATATTCTTCGGTTTCAGAATCTTTTGCCACAGTTCCGAGGGGCACTTCGATGTAGCTGTCGGCACCATCGGCACCGGTTTTCAGGTTACTAGAACCCGATTCGCCATGTTCTGCCCTGATATGCTTGGTGTATTTTAGATGAAGCAATGTCCACAACTGACTGTTTCCCCGTAGAATAATATGGCCACCACGACCTCCGTCACCGCCATCAGGGCCACCTTTCGCTGTTAATCGTGAGCGTAAAAAATGCGCAGAACCTGAGCCCCCTTTTCCTGAGGCACAAAATATTTTAACGTAATCAACAAAATTTGTTTGACTCATTGAATTGTTTTTTCGATGTAATTGCTTAGATCGGCAAAAATACGATCTATTTCGCCCTTAGCATCAAGGCGTAAAAAATTCTTTCGTTCTGCATAAAAAGGAATAATTGGGGCGGTTTGTTTGTGATATACTTTTATTCGCTCCAAAATAACTTCTTTTGTATCGTCTTCCCTTCCTTCTATTTCAGCCCTTTTCAGCAGCCTTTTCATTGTTTCATCCGCATCAATCATCAAAGCAAAAAACAAGGTATTTGAAAGGGACATTTCCTGCATAAAACCATCGAAGGCCTCAGCTTGCGGCAATGTTCTGGGAAATCCGTCAAAAATATAGCCCACTTTATTCGCCTTTCGTGAGATTCCTGCCCGCAAAACATCAAGAAGAAATTCATCAGGAATAAGATGACCTTTGTTAATCAGTTGATCGGCAAGAATCCCCAATTCAGTTTTAGCACTTATTTCTTCACGGAATATTTCGCCTGTTGATATATGAGCCAGGCCATGTTTTTTGGCAATTAATGCCGATTGAGTTCCTTTACCGGAGCCCGGAGGCCCCATCATTACAATATTGATCATATATTATCGTACATCTTTAAAGGCCTTTTCGAATGCCTTATCCAATCGTTTTTTGATTTCATCCTCTTCGCCAATCCCATCAATAGATTTGAATTTCTTTTGTTTGCGATAGAATTTAGCGACAAGAGAGGTTTTGTGTTCGTATTCTTCGAGGCGTTTCACAATCATATCCGTAGTCATATCGTAAGAGCGTCTTGTTTCTGTTTTGGAGCGCGCAGAGAGCCTTTTGATTGATTCGAGAGTTGGTACGCTTAATTCGAAGCAAAAAGAAACAGAGGAGTTGATCCGGCGCAGCAAACCATCAAGAATATATGCTTGCACAATGGTTCTTGGAAATCCTTTAAAAATAAATCCCCTGGTATTCGGATGAGTTGTTATTTCGCGTTCGATCAATTGAATGGCATATTCATCGGGAACGATTTCCCCTTTTTCGAGATATGGAGCAGCTTTTTTCCCAATTTCTGTTCCCAGTTTTATTTCTTTTCTAAAGAGCTTCCCTGTTGAAATATAGGTCATATTATACTTTTCGGCCATCAATTTCCCTTGAGTTCCTTTTCCTGCTCCGGGAGGGCCTAAGAGCACAACATTCAGAAGTTCCTTTTTCAAGGTATCGTCAACTGTTTCTGTAAGTCGTTGGTAAATATCTTCGATATCCCCCACTCCATTAATTGCAACAAATTTATTGCGGTCTTTATAAAACTCAGCCACAGGCAGGGTTTTATTTTCATATTCCTGCAAACGCACTTCAACCACTTCTTCGGTATCGTCGATACGCCCGGATATTTTAGCTCGGCTTAGTAAGCGGTGAACCAATTCATCACGAGGAACTTCGAGGCTCAACATACAATTCAGTGTGGAGTTCATCTTCAGCAATAAACCCTCCAGTATATATGCCTGCACGGTTGTACGCGGGAAGCCATCAAAAAGAATTCCGCCGACATCTGTATTCGTACTAATTAATTTCTCAATAATTTGAACAATGATTTCATCAGAAACAAGACCACCGCTTTCAATGACAGATTTCGCTTCCATGCCGAGCTTGGTGCCCTCTGAAATTTCCTTTCTTAATATATCACCTGTTGCAATATACATCAGGTTATACTTCTCAATAAGTTTCTGGGACTGGGTTCCTTTACCAGCACCGGGAGGTCCAAAAAGTGCAATATTTAACATGGCAAAATCTTTTTATTACAGAAAAATTGATTGATTCAACTGATTAAAGACAAATTTAGTGAAAATCCCGCTCCAGTTTACATAGACGTACGTGAGTATTTTCTATGGAACAATTTACCTGCCGTATATTCCATAGATAAACAATCATTTTATCCGCCTCATCAGGGATTTCGGGAAATACAAAACCATACTTTGTGTGGGCAGTTCGCTCGTTCCATTCTTTCTTTTTCCAATCAAGCATTAAACGCTCGTAGCCAATACTTTTATCGGCGGCATTGCGCAATTCTACAACCAGCCATGCATTAAAAGGCACTGCCTCTGATTGTATCTCTGCTTCTACTTCAACATAAAGGCCTTCTCCATGCAGATTTTCTATTCTGCCACTATATAAATTAAAATATTGCCGATCTTCATTTAGAATATTATGTGCTGTATGATTCTGTATTTCATGCCTTTGCAAAAAATGTTTCCTGCGTAGAAGCATACGGTTTGATGGGGCAAAATAGTCGATGCTGTCGTAATAGGTCCTCCATTGCGGCAAGCTATCCGGACAAATAATTTGAAAATCAGCATCAACACCCGGATAATTGCTTTTATGTATGGGATTCTGGCTTCCATCATGTTGATAATCATAGAAAGCCCAAACCATTTCCCTCTGCCGATAACCACCAATTGTGGGCAATTGCCCTGATTTTAAAGATTCTTCGCGTATAGTGTCATAAAAACGAGGCGGAAATGCATCTTCCTTATAATGAATCAGATGTGTCATATTGGCCACAGCAATAAAATGCAGCGGAAAAGCACAAAAAACAAGCAGTACAAAAACTCCCGCAATGCGTGAAAAGCGATTGCTTTCTACATCCAATAGGAAGAGTAAAGCCGGAAAAAGGAACAGAAACAGGTATAAAGCTACCCGGTCTTCCGGATAGTTCACCTCCATAATAATTGCCATAAGCAGAACAGCAACAACATTTCCAAAGAACAGAATTGGAAAAATCATTCGCTGATCAAAAAGAATTCCCCATACTTTATTTCTAATTAACTGTTTCGCAAAGAAAAAAAGTGCAATACCAAAAAGCAAAGCAGCGAGTGTCTGTGGAAGCAATTGATAATTATTAACGAGCAAGCGCAATAATGAACGCACTGTCAATGTCCAGAACCCATCCAATTCGCCATAATACAGCAAGCCTAACTCTTTCATTTTTAATGATAAGCTTACGAAAAATAAAACAGGAACCAGTCCAATAAAAATAAAAACGCTCGCATAAAGAAAAATTTGGCGCAATGAACAATTCTTCACTTGTCGGAAAAAGAGGAACAGCAAGAGTACAAAAACAATAAGCAAACTATTGAGCAAGGCCATATTTGCCAAGACAGCCAAAGAGGCAGCAAGCAAAGCAGCAATATAATAAAGGAGTTGAGGGCGTTCATTTGCCTTCATTAAATAATACACTGCCATCCAAATAAGGGAGAAAGACATTGCATAACCACGGCTAGCACCATAAAACTCCAAAAAATTATGCACTAAAGGCAATACAAACAAAAGGAGCAGCCGTAAATAGGGTTTCTTAATTTTTTGGGCGATCAAATAGTTAAACACAAAAAAGACAGGCAGAAAAAGGAGGTTTGCCAGTCGAAACACAAAAGTGTGAGCACCAAATAAAGAGTAAAACAAGCTGCTTAATGCGGAATTGAGGATATGATTATTTGCATCCCAATGAGCCTGATATGGCAGAAATTCCCCTTGAGAAATATAATAATAAAAGGTTGCTATTTCATCATGGGCAGGCAGCGCAAAAACAGATCTTAATGCAATATACAAAAACAAAAAAGCAGAAAAGCCAATGTAGATTTTCCGCTCCATTTTATGCTGCTTCTCATTAAACATGAGAATTACTCCTGAATAAGCTTATAAATATCAGCCAAATTGCGGCCATAACCATCATAATCGAGACCATAGCCTACGATAAAATCATTTGGAATTTCCTTGCCTATATAGCGTATTGGATAATTTTGTTTAAAAGCGCCAGGCTTAAACAAGAGTGTTGCAATTTCATAACTTTCCACACCCATTTTACTCAAATTCTCCAAAATTGCATTCATGGAAAAACCAGAATCGATAATATCTTCAACAATAACAATATGCCTTCCTTTAAGGCCTTCATCGATGCCAATTAATTCCCTGACATTATTTGTGGAAGCCATGCCCGAATAAGACGCAACTTTAATAAAACTCACCTCGCAGTCGATGCTAACGAATTTCATCAGGTCGCCTGCAAACATAAATGCGCCATTAAGAATTACGAGAAAAACAGGCTTTTTCCCATCATAATCTTTGTTTAAATCATCTGCCATTCTTTTAATGGTTTCGATAAGCTGCGCATGTGTAATATTGATAGCAAACTCTTTGTCCTTAATACGTACTTTTTTCATTGGCCTGATTTTGTTGTGTTTTGATTAAGATATGCCCCAAAACGGAGATATCACCCTCAAAGAAATCCTCTGCCAGAATTTCTAAAAAATAAGCTGCAAAGATAACAAAGGTTTCGGTTTGTTCGATGGTGAATTTCCACACATAACCAAACAATAGATAATCCGGCAAAAAAGTAGTTCCATCCGACACACAATGAAACATAAATAAAAAGCCCCGACAGTTCTCACTACCGGGGCAAATATTATGAAAACAAAAAACTATTTATTGATAATCAGTTTTTTCACTTGATTTCCTTGAGCGGATTCGCGGATTAGATAATACACTCCATTAGGAACATCTGAAAGTTCAATTTGTGTATTTGCTTCTGTTGTCTCGTTAATTGAGTAGATTTCAGCACCAACCAGATTCAGGATGCGCAGTTTTGAACCGATATTTGCCTGAATTGTAAAGGCACCGCTTGTTGGGTTTGGATAGAAACTAAAGTCTTCATTTTCCAGATTGCCAATACCTACATTATTGTCGATAGTAATGAGCAATGCTTCAGAAGACTCAGAGCTGCCACAATTGTTTTTTGCTATGGCAGTAAGTTCCACGGCACCAACATAATCGACATTCCAAGTAATTGTGGCGTTATTTTCTTCAAAATTTAGGTCCCCGGCATTTTGATCGGAGATTGCCCATTCATAATCAGTTGCACCTTCAACGAGCTCAATAGTGAATTCGGATTGTTCTATTTGGTTTACAAGAACGATTTCAGGGCCAACAGGTTTTTGAGGAGCAGCGGGTTCTGAAAGAACACCAACAGCGATCATATCAAGAACTTCACCACATGATTCAGCCCCCTGCACTTTCAGTATAAGGTTTACAGAACCATTTTCAATATCTGTGGGACCCGGGGAATAAATTGCGTGCAAGCGTCCGGCATCATCAAATGAGCCATCGCCTTCAGTTTCCCAGATGAGTGTCTCATAATTTTCGGCTTGAGCGGCTTCTAAAACAAGCTGACCATTACCACAGATTGTTATTTCACCACCAGCATAAGCCAGGGGAGCTGCGTCTATAGTTAAAAGCATATTATCTGCATCGCTGGCATCTCCATCACTTACTTCAAAAGTCAATTCAACGCTACCATTAGCAATATCTGTTGCACCAGGAGTATAGATTGCATCAGGTTTGCTGACGTCATCAAAACTACCATCACCGGAAGTAGACCATGTAGCTGATGTATAACCTGAACCTGAACCATTCAATGTGCATGAGTTTCCTTCACAAACTTGCATATCCTGACCTGCATTAGCAGATAAAACGGAGAGTGTTGGGAAATAAATAAAGTCAACCCAAACAGCATCATCGCCACCAGCATTGGCAGCACCTTTTTCATATTTCCACTCAAATACGTGGTGTCCTGATGTTACATTAAATGTTTCTTCAGTCCATTGGCTTAAACCGCCCCATTCACCCATCATATTTCCATCAATATAGAAGCGTAATTTATCGGAACCATCTGTTGAGACCATTCTGAAAAATTTAATGTGCGACATAAATCCTTCTGCATCGAGTTCTATTTTCAATGTTGACACCTGATCGTCGGAGATTGCACCTGAACGGGCAGCATAGGCACCATGGAAAGTTGGGCTATCTGTAATTGTCCAATCAGCATCGCCTTCCATTGTCCAAGCATTCCCCATAAAGCTTCCGGTTTCAAAATCTTCGCTAGGAGGTTGTGCAACAAAGAAATGCCACACTTCTCCTTCGGTTGTACCAAAATCATTGATGGCATCAACACGCCAGAAATATTCGGTTTCATAATCCAAATCATTGACGAAAGAATAAAAGTCTTCCGAAATTTCTTCACCGTTTACTAAGTTTGTTGGAGGATTATCAGTTCCCACAAACAACTTATATGTTGTTGGGTCTCCACCGACTCCATCAGCCCATTGTAGTTGAGTGAATGGATATACATTCAGTTTTCCGTTTGATGGTGAAGGGCTCATTACCTGACCGGGTTCTGCAGTAATTTGAACTGTTGCAATATGTGGTTCAAAGTTAAAACCAACGATTACCAGATCAAGCTCCAGCATGGTACTTGTTAATGGCTCAGAAAGGTTGATAACAGTATTTCCATTATTCAGGTATCCAACTCCGAGAAGTTGACCATTATAACTTAAGGCAGCGCGGCCATCAGTAGCATTTGTAGACACATTAAATGTATTTGCATCAATGGGGATAATTGGCTCATAAGTTGCATTCATAACTGCCGGCATTTTTGTGTACAGCATCAAAGATGGGTCACCAAAAATTGTCCAGGTATCAGTCATTTCATCACCACCGGAACCGTATTCGTCATTCATTTCGAAGCAACCATTCACAGTAACGCCCCCAAAAGTACGTTTGATATTATCCGAGAACGATTCTACTAAAATATCGACCATTGCATCCTGACCATGCATTGGTGGATCCCAGCTTTGGTTGATTGTCGACATTATTGTTGCAACCGCACCACTTGGCTCATCGCCATTACTAGCACGCAACCATGCTTCGGCAAAACAAGTGTTATTCACAAAATTACCATTAACACAAGCTACTGATAAGATGTAAGGAAGCATATTGTCGTTTACTAAAGCATTTACATCAGAATTAGAAAAACCTGAGGAGCCCCAAGAAGTAGTGCTCCCGTGGCCTGTATAACAAATAATTGATGTACCTGCATTTACTTCATTGGCAACATCCGAAGGGCTTGGACTTCCACCGGCATCCAAACCACCTTGGCTTCCATCAAATAATTCTGCAGATGTTTCCCAAGTATAGCCAATTAAATCAGCTTGAATATTGCGGATATGCTGATAATCGTATTCATTATCATCGCCGGGGCCTTGATCAGAGGCGATACCAACATTATGGCTCATCCATGTACCATTAGTGTTTGGTGTTTTTTCGTATTCAACGGCTTTGGTTACCTGAATTTCAACATCGGCAACACTTTCTGCTGAAAAACGCCCAACAAATACCTCTGCATATGAATCGCTGCCATCAATATAACCATAACTTTGATCGGAATGGCCACTGGAGGCATTGATTGTAGGCACCTGATTTGCATCACCAACAAGCAAAACATAGGTTAAACCATTAGTATTATAATAATCGGCAATAAAGCTTTTAATTTCTGTGGCAGAACTAAATTGACTGGCATTTTCCATTTCTACGGTCATCCCCGAAATAGTTTTCCATTCAACAAATGGATTCATAGCTACCATAAAATCGTCATAGCAAATAATAAGCATACTTCCGTCTTCTTCGAGTGGAGTATAACGAGAAGCACTACTATAATTCAGAAAGTGTTTATTATAAATAAGTGAAAAATCAGAACTGATTGTTTCGGGTTGTGCTACTTGAGTCAGAGTATTTACACCCATTTCCCCAGTAGAGCGAATGCTTAATTCTGCCTCATAATAAACCCTTAAGGTTTTTGTTACCGGATTATAGCGGAAAGGATAAAACACTACTGTTTGTCCTCTATAATCGCGAATAATATGAGGCGCGCGCAATTCGGCGTCAATTGCCGGATAGAAAGCGTTTTGGTTATATGCATCACCATACTCATAAGCAACAGTTGCAGGATCAATATCCCTGGTAAAATTACCTTTGGATGGAGCAATATTAATATTTTCAAAATCTCTGTAAGATGATGACACTACGACCACTTCCATTTTCTCCTGAGCAGGGATAATGATTGATGCTGTCATTTTTGCAAGGTCCGGTGCACCTTGTTCGAGTATGCTTGAAGTACCATCTAGGCGAACAATCTGCTGCCTTCCTTCAGGTGTTTCAACATCATAAAGATAAAATCCGTCCAGACTGAACTGAAGATTTGTAGTTTGGATATTGGAATTCAGGAGCTGCTTTGATGCACTACTGGGCGCATTGGCAGTAACCGGAATCCAATTCTGAGCCATCAGGGAGGAAATCCCTAAAAGCATAATAAACGTGATTAAGGTTTTTTTCATGGTAGGTTTTATTAATCTCAAAATGTTTGCTTTTATTAAACTCAAAAATATCATATAGTTGCTTGAAAAAATATTTTCCACAACACTACATGACACAAAGATATATAAAACAATGAGAATAAGAGCTCTGAACAAATGCCAGAGCTCTTAAACTATGTTAAAAATATGTTTATTTAGTAATCAACAAACGTTTCACGCTTGTGCTTTCTCCTGATTTCACCCAGATAAAATAAACGCCTTCACTATAAGCACTTAAATCAATTTGGCTGATACTTGTCGTTGCGTTCATGCTGAATATTTGCGCTCCAAGCATATCATATACTTGAATTTCAGCACTTTTATCTGTATTCAAATTCACAGTAAACAGACCGTTACCAGGGTTTGGATATACGTTAAAACGCAATGCTTCTTGTTGTTCAATTCCAGTACTGAAATAAACAAATGCTGTAGCAGCTTCAGAATATTCACCGATTCCGCAGCCATTCAGTCCACGAACACTCAATTCAATATCACCTTCAAAATCAGTATTCCATTCGATAGAACAGCTAACTCCTTCTCCGGATGTAGTAATGGTTCCTGCATTTTCGGGATTCAGCATCCATTCATAAGAAACAGCAAAATCTACTTCCTCGACACTTACATCCACAACAGGAAGCATATTTGTATTAATATCTGCCGGAATAACCGGAGTCAGAGCCTGCGCAGGAGTTGTAAATACTTCCATAAGTACTGTATCTGCAACAATTCCACAAGGACCATTTCCTTCAACAGCAAAAACCAGTTCAACAATACCGGCAGCAATATCATTTTCGCCGGGGGTATATGAAGGATGCAATGCATTTGCATCATCAAAACTACCATCACCAAGACTAATCCATTCCATTGCGATGCAATTTGCAGTATCTGATTCTGCGAGCACATTCATTTCAGAGTTCACAGCACAGATATATGAATCAGATCCAGCTACTGCAACAGGAGCTGCTTCAATTGTGAGTGTCATTTGATCAGAAACAGTTTCTTTCATTGAAGATTCTACAGTAATGGTAAGCTCAACACTGCCATTTTGAATATCATTATCGCCGGGGGTATATACAGGAGTTAGGATTGTAGCATCATCGAAACTACCATCACCTGCTGTTGTCCATTCAATAGTATTAAAGAGAGTTGCTGTACCAAACAATTGGTAGCTTTCATTACTACAAACAATACCATTACCACCAGCAGAAGCAGTTGTAGTTGTAGGATCCGGGAAATAAATATAATCAACCCATGCACCATCTTCACCAGCAGCACCTGATTCATTTTTCACATACCGCCATTCGAGCTCATGCTGACCTTTTGCAAGGTTATATTCTTCCAAAGACCAACCGGAGAGGCCTCCCCAGCTATCCATTTTATTTCCATCAATATAAAACTCCAGAACATCAGTCATTCCTTCGGAACTGACCATTTTATAGAAACTAACAGTAGACATAAAAACAGTAACATTTACATCGATCATTAATGAAGATGTTTGGTTATCGCTAATAGCACCGGAGCGAGCTGCATAAATCCCGTTAAATACATCCTCCTGAGTAATAGACCAGGCAAGGTCACCACCGAAATGCCATGGGTTTTCTCCAAACCCACCAGTTTCAAAGTTTTCATCAGGAGCACGCATTGTTGCAAATGTCCAAACTTCTCCTTCAGCTGTGCCATATTCATTTTCAGAATCTACTCTCCAATAATAGGTTTTTTCGTAATCGAGTTGATCAGGCTGATAAAAAGCAGTAGTAATTTCTTCACCATTTAGAACATTTGTTGGTGGGTTATCGGTCCCAAGATAGAGTGTAAATGTTTCCGCAGGAACCGGACTTGGGTCTGTCCATTGTAGTTTTGTAAGAGCAGAAACATTCATTTTATTGTTCAATGGTAATGGACTTGTGGCGGATTCCGGGGCACCGGCGAGCAGCACAGTACCGAAGAAGGGCTCGTAATTTTGACCTGTAACTACGATGTCGGCTTCGCCGGCAGTCATAATTGGTTCATCAAAATGAATGGTAGCCTGACCGCTTGAATTTGCCTGAGCAGTTCCTTTCAAATCGCCATTATAGCTAATTGCAACCAAAGAATATGCGGGGGCATTCACGCTGAACTCATCACCACCAACAGGCATTACACCATAAGAAACATTCATTGAAGAAGGAACGCCCATATAAACACTAATGGAAGGATCTCCCATAAGCGCATATATTTCCCAGTAATACTGAACACGTGTACCTCCTTCAGTAACAGCGAGGTTACCACCATACATCTGTTGTCCTTGAGTTGTAAACCAATCAGCATAAGCTTCGCCATGATCGTGGAAAAGCCGATCATAAGCGCCCAGTCCGGTACTTTCATATGTAGGTGAAGCGGTAATAGCACCAACACCAACACCCCAATAATAATCTTCATCCCAATAGGTACTGTTGGTTCCACCAATATAACCTAAAGCGCCTTTCCCTTCGGCACGTAGGAGGGTTTCCCCGAAACAGCTCCCTTGTTCAAATTTATTTGTAAGGCAGCAATTACCAACCATTAGACAGTATTTATGCTCATTCTGAAGCCCGGGGACATCACTATTATTGAATGAAGGATCTGACCAACCATCCCAATTTCCGTGGGCAGTATAATTGGCATAAGAAACGCCATCGCTCACATTTTGAATGATTTGCGCGCTGGAGCTGCTTGATTCAGGATAATAATAGGTATGACTTTCGAGGCCATGATCGTCATTAAAATAATAATTTACTCCATAAAAAATTTGGCCATTGCCATATGTTGGGGCGTGACTTGCATCAGCACCGGCAATCATAACGCATTCGCTTAGATAGGATGGATCCGGCATTTCAAATTTTTCGTATTCCAGTGTTTTGTCAATTTGTGGAGTAAGTTCAGCCACCGAAGTTGCTGAGAAACGACCATAATACATTTCCGGGATATAATCTCCATTATATTCACAATAATAAAGATCTGTAACATGGCCGGAACCATTAAAAACAGGAATCTGATCCACATCACCTACAAAAAGAACAAAGGTTGGTGCAGGGTCAGCGGTGGTTGCATTATCATACATATCTTGCAAAAAGGCTTTAATTGAAGCGGTAGTATTACCAACATTAGAATCATCGGTATATCCTTCAACAACAGTATATCCTTTTTGGGTTTTCCATTCAACGAAGGGCTGAAGTGCAGCTTGGAACATTGGATCAGAAACGATTACATATTTAATAGGCAATTGAGTAATTTCATCCCTCATTTGCATTGGTTCATAATTCAGAAGCTGAGCATAAGCTTTTGTGAAATAAGGAGAATAAAGTTTTGTTTTAAGATCTTGGGTTGCCTGATAATCAGCATTTTCAAAAACAACTTTTAATTCTAAATGAGTGTATATCCGTAAAACACCCTGAACCGGGTTATACTGAACAGGCTGAATATTCAAACGGCCTAAACGGATTGCCCTCATCATTCCAACTTCTTCGATAACAGCAAGTTGATCTGTATTAAACGCATCTACCGCATAGGCTTCAGCATTATAAATAAAATCTGCTGTGGCATCTTTAATTTTTGGCAGGGAAGGCTGATATGGAAAAACAGGATGGTTTATTCCTAATTGTTCCAGCGTAAAATCCTTATAGGATGCATTCACAACTTCAACATAAGATGTTGCTCCTTGGGGGATTTCAATAAGTTTTTTCAGAACGGGAAGAGCAGGCTCTCCGGGAACAATTGTACTTGCATAATGATCGGATGCAAGTTGGGCATAGATTCCCATTTCTGTTTGCACATAGTTGAATTCAATCTGGGCCATATCACTTGTTACAGTAAATGTCTGGAATGAATTATTAGTCACGTTCACCTGATTTTTCTCAGATGATGAAAGGCTGACTATTTCTCCATAGGAAAGATTTATTCCCAGAAAAATAACCAAGATGGCTAAAAAAGAAGATTTGTAAATACTTTTCATGATAAGATAATTGATAATTGATTGATTTTCATTTTGGTTAATGCGTATGCAAAGATTCAAAATAGTTGAAACAATGTCAAGCTGAAATTAGTATTCGTTGAAAATTAGCAGTTTTATAAAACCCCGCAGCTTAAAAAAGCATGCGGGGTTGTATTATTTTCTAATTTTTTATAAGCAGCTTTTTGCTGATATTGATTTCCGGGCCACTAATTCCCAAGAAATAAATACCATTTGCAGGTCTATCGAGTTTAATAAGCAGTTGTTTTGATAAATCCGGAGTATAGGTATTTTTATAAATAATATTTCCGGCATTATCCATTATTCGAACTGTGTGAGCAGACGACAATGCTTTAGAAAAATGAACCACAAACTGGCCATTATTTGGGTTCGGCAGTATACTGAGTTGACTGATTGTCCCATCACTGATTCCAACATTATTATCAACAACGATTTCGAGTACTTCAGATACTTCGCTTTCACCACAATCGTTTATTGCAACTACTGAGAGCATTGCATCGCCGATAAAATCTTCATTCCAAGTGATGATTACTTCCTGATTGTTCATCTCAATATTTCCTGCATCCTGTGGAGTTAGCATCCAAGTATAAGCATTTGCAAGAGGAACTGTCTCTGTAGAATAAGTAGAAACAGGGGTTTGATTGACCAAAACAAGCACAGGGCCTTCCGGCATTGCAGGTTGGGTAGGCTGTTGAAGCACATTTACAAGTATTTCCTTGCATTCTGATTGGCCACAAAGGTTCGACCATTGTGCATAATAGGTCATACTTTCCGATGGTGCCATAATTTCAACCTGAACACCTGTAGCTATTGCTTCGCCACCACAGCTTCCGCTAAACCAGTTTAGTGTTTCTCCCTGACCACCTTCAGCAGTAAGAACGATGCTTTCTACGCTTCCGGCGCAAAAATCGTTAAAATCAACGTTTACAGCTTCAGCAGACATTGGAAGCCCGTTGATTGCAAGCATCATAAAATCGCTGGCTGTTTCACCACCTCCATCTGTGACGGTGAGTGTAAGTTTTACGTTTCCATTTGCAATATCATCATTGCCAGGAGTATATACTGGGTTTAATATTTCAGGATTATCGAATGCGCCATCGCCATCGCTTGCCCATAAATAGGATACAGCTCCAAATTGGCCGCCATTTAGTTGATAAGTTTCTCCTTCACAAATATCAGCATCTGCGCCTGCATTTGCAGAAAGTGTTGCGAAAGGAGGGAAATAAATATAGTCGATCCAAGCATAATGCTGACCGGCCTCACCTTTTTCAAAACGCCACTCAAAAGTGTGGTTTCCTCCGGTTACAGGAAAGCTTTCCTCTGTCCAAACGCTATTACCGCTCCATTCATCTTTTACAACGCCATCGATCAAGAAAATCATTTTATTAAAGATCCCCACTGATTGGGTTTTCCGATGGAAGGTAACAAATCCCATTAATCCTTCAATGTTTGCTTCAAGGATGAGAGAGCTGGATTGATCAACACCAATCTCACCAGAACGGGCAGAATAAACTCCATTAAAAGCAATAGCATCATCAATAACCCAATCTACATCACCGCCAAAAGTCCATGGATAATCGTTAAAATTACCCGTTTCAAAATTTTCGTCGGGTTCACGGTTTGTTTTGAACTTCCAGGTTTCACCGGTCGTTTCACCAAAATCGTTTACAGCATCTATCCTCCAGAAATATTCGGTAGTATAATCCAGAAGGTTCACAAATTCGAATGTAGGATCAGAAATTTCAATGCCATTATGGATATTTGTAGGAGGATTATCGGTTCCAAAGTATAACTTATAGGATGTTGGTTCAAATCCGCCTCCCATTTCCCAATTCAGCTTTGTAAAAACGCCTACTTGGTTTGCGTTATTAGACGGGCTCGGATTCACAACCTGATCCGGCGCAACGCCAAGAGTAAATGGAGAAACATAGGTCATAGCAGTACCTGTACGATTATCTGTCCAGAGAGGATAAACTTTGCCGCCATGTGCATGCAATGCGAGATAATCACCAAAATAACCAGTTGCCAAACCAGGGATTGGGGTTGGGGTAAAAGCAACATCACTTACTTTCATATCTTCCCAAGAGCTGCCGCCATCAATAGAATAGGAAACATATGTTTCACATTCTGTGGCACTTACATTGCGATCATCATAATAAACCACAGCAATAGCACCGGTTACGGCATCCACTGCAGCCCAAGGCTGATAATGTTCTTTACCTAAGCCGGTAGGATCTTGATTAATACGGATTGGATCAGCCCATGTTGTTCCTTTATCGACAGATTTGATCATATAAATATCAATATCATTTCCTGTATTGATTCCGGGAACGCCAACATTTGCCCAAAACACATAGATGTTTCCGCTGTATGGTCCATCGCTGCAATCAACAGCCATAGTAGGGAATGAATTCACCCTCATATTTTTATTTACGCCATCGTTTCGTATGCCATTGATATTATCAATGATACGCCAAGCGGGTTCCCAAGAGCCACCACCATCATAAGATCTTGTGAAGCCCATAGAATTTTCACTTTGTGGCCAGTTATCATAAATTGTCCAGACAACATATGCTTCCCCATTAGGACCGGTGCTGATATTCACACCCTGATGATGGCCACTTGTTGAAATTGCCTGACTGAGGTTTACAGCCGGGGTCCAAGATTGGCCTTTATCTGTAGAAATACTCATTTCAATATTATTATCGTTTGAGCCACCAAAGTTTGTCCATGCATTATAGAGTGTTCCTTGAAAAGGCCCTTGAGCATTATCAATCCACATATGATTCTTATCGAGTAGGGAATTAAATCCTGAAGGACCAGGAGCAACAATATATCTACTCCAAGTAGCACCCTGATCATCAGAGACAGCTACAGCTTGACCATTATCATAAATAAATCCATTGTAGAATGTACCATCATGACCAATGGCAGCAGCAGGGTCACCTTGGTTTGTTCCGGCAGTACCCTGAACAGAGCCATCCCAGTTCACGCCCCCATCAAATGAAAACAGGCCATCTGCGCCATATACAGAACCACCACTTTGAGGTGTGCTGTTATTGGTGTTCAAAATATTATCGGGATCATTTGGATTCACAAAGACAGAGTTTTCACTCTGAGTGGAAGCTTCTGAAGTAACAGCAACATCCGGTGAATCCATAACGCGGCCATGCAAACGCATTTCACTACCAGTATATCTGGCTTTTTTCACTTCAACAACAGGGTTAAGTGTTGCAAGGCCTAATTTTGCCATGCGCTTCCAATAACCATTGTTGTCTACTCGACTGTTCGGGACAAAACCCTCCGGCACTTGCTGGCTTTGGCTTTCTTGCTGGCCATACAAGCAACCAACTGAAACAAAACCAATTAATAAAATAATAAGGGTAAATTTTCTCATAATAATAATTTTTAAGGCTCAAAAGAGAATATTTTTCGCAAAAATAAGTAAAGGAGGGGAATATCCCCTCCTTTATGAACAATCTCTTAAATAAAAAGTTGCCTGTTAACAAATTATTAGCGTAACATCAACTTTTCACGAATTTGAATATTTTGACCTTCCACAAGGATAAAATATACTCCTTTGGAATATTCACTTAAATCAACACTTGTTGTATACTGACCATCGAAAGTTAAAGATGACTTTTCAAAAACAACAGAACCAGTTGAATTCACAATTTTTAGGCTTAGGTTTTCGCCATGACCAGCTTTCAACATCAGATCAAATTGACCATTTGAAGGGTTCGGCATCACCTGAACCATAGTATTGGCCATTTCTTCGATACCAACGCTAATTTCCACAGCCACTTCATAGGCTTCAGAGAATTGACTCTCACCACAATCGTTGACTGCTTTAACAGTAAGGCTTATAGGACCTTCGAATGCATCATTCCATTCAACAATGGCAGTTGCATCATTTCCTTGAATTGTTCCCGCTTCTGTAGGAGTGATAAGCCATTCAAAAGATTGAGCAAAAGCACTTTCGGTAGTAAACTCTGTTGTTGGGGTTTCGCTTGTAAATACATGAGCAGGACCCATAGGAGTTAATGGAGTTTCGGGAGTTGGCATGACATTCACTTCAAGTTTTTCTGATGCTTCACCTGATCCACAATCATTTGCTGCACGCAAATAAACTTTTGCTGTGCCGCCCCAAGTTGGAGCCCAATTGACTACAGCAGTAAGACCGTTTCCGGAAATTGTACCTGCTTCACGTGGTTCCAATGCCCAAAGATATCCAGTGGCACCTTCTACTTCAGTAGAAGCATAGTCACTAGTTGCTTGACCCTGACAAAATTCTGTATCACCAGTTGGAAGAACAGCTGCCGCCGGAGTTGTGCCAACAGTAGCAGAGAATGGATTTGAAAATGCACTCTCACCACAATTATTAATCGACTGAACTGTAATTTGAACATCACCGCTAAAATCATCAGCAGGAGTAAAACTAGCCGTTTTTCCTGATCCTTCAATTGTGCCGGCTTCTGCAGGTTCTACATTCCACAGATAAGAAGATGCGGAACTAACACCATTGGTTGTAAAATCAGCAGCACTTCCCTGACATAATTCAGCATCACCACTTGGTTGCGGTGGCTTCATGGGAGCGCTTAAAACTTTGATATAAGATGGCTTCATTACAGTATTGCTGGATGTAGCATTTGATGCGGTTAGGTTCACATTAAATGTTCCTGCCTGATTGTATGTAATGCTTGGGTTTTGATCGCTCGATGAGCTGGGGGTGCCGCCCTGGAATGTCCAAGACCAATTTGTTGGGTTTCCAACAGACTCATCAGTAAAGTTTACGGTCTCACCAACACAAATTTCCGTTTTATCGGCGGTGAAAGTAGCCATAATTTGTGGAGGCATCAAGTTTGGAACTTCTACCATATTGGCTTGAAGTATTTCTTTGGTTGAATTGTCCTGAAGGAACGCAACAAATTCCAGATTATCCACATTCCATGAAGCATCAATATCAAAATTTAATTCAAGAATTTGAGTTTCACCATTTGAAAGACTGATAGGAGTACCACTTTGATTAGGAATCATTTTTCTATTTACGTGATTGAGTTCTGTCATACAGCCTTGCCAGCTCTCTTGAATATGTGATTCAGTAATAACGAATTGCATAACGATATCTGTTCCGGCATATTCAGCAACCTGAGCTAAATGAACTTCAACAGCAAAATTAGTCCCATTCTGTGTTCCAAAAATATCAGCAGTATAGGCACAATTTGTTGCTTTGCGCGTATCGTAAATTGGACGGTAATCGTCATATTTACCAACGGGTGTTGGACATTGTGCTCCACCGCCATCGTCATCAACACCATCAAACATTGCAGTAGGATAGCCTGAAATACCATAATAACTATTACGGGCATTTGAATAAACATTGGCATATGGGTCGCCATTTTGATTTTTAATAATGGCAACATCGCAACCTGCTGCAATCAGATCATCAGCGCCAACTGATGCCCCCGGACACCACATACACCATGTACCGGTAGCAATCTCAACTACAACCATTTGCCGTTCAACCATTTGCGCACTCGAATAGAGCACAAAAACAGTTGCAATAATACTGAGTAAAACTTTCTTCATAATTTCTCCTGGTTTTAAGTTTAACATTAAAGAAGGGCCTAAAAGGTAAAAGCTAAAACCTTTTAGACCCTTCTTGGGCACTAAAATAACAACTATTTTCTTAATAGCAAGCGCTTCGTGAACATGATTTTTTCATCTTGTAACACTAAAAAGTACACTCCGTTCGATAACTCCGAAAGGTCTAATGATATTAAACCATTATTAAACAACACTTTATCAGATTCATATACACACATACCAATAGAGTTAATTATTTTTATATTTAGATTGTTAGACGTGAAGTTTTTGCCATCAATAGTGAAGACTCCACGAGATGGGTTAGGATAGACAGTAATCACACCATCTGATGTCTCTTCTATTCCTTCAAGTCTGTCAACAGCAATACTTAAAGCTGTTGATGCAGCACTTTCACCACAATCGTTTACGCCTTGTACAGTCAACAATACTGTGCCAAGATAGCCTTGGTCCCAAGTGATTGTTACATCGGTCATATCAACAGTTAGGGTTCCGGCAGTTGCAGGGTCTAGCTGCCAGATATAATCACTGGAATTGGGGCTTACTGCTATACTGTAGCTACTTGCTTGTACTGTGTTCAAATCGACAAGCTCTGGGCCTTGGGGCTGTTCGGGCTGAACAGGAAGGTTCATCCGTTCAACAATCATCTCTGAGCCCATATCCTGAGTGCAGTTCGTCGTTGCGTTTTTTGCATAAACTGTATAAGTACCTGCTACTGCTTGCGGGGCAAAGCTAATTGCGTTGCCTGTTCCTTCTGCGGTTATGCCAGTATTCCCGCCATCTTTGTATAGAGTGTAAACAACGCCTGTTTCTGAACCTGTTAATCCAATTACTGCGCCGGCACTGCCTTCACAGAAACTGTTGTCGCCATTGAGTTCATATTGCGTAGGCAGCTCATTTACCAAAATGCTTATCTGGCCAGTAATGCTATTGAAACCATCATTCACTTCGACAAAATAGGTCGTGTTTTCTATTGGGCTAACCTCAGGGTTTTGTTCTGTACTGCTATATCCTGCTGGATCGCTGCTCCAACTGTAGGTGTATTCGCCTGAACCTCCGCCGGCAAGGGCATGGAGTATCGTGCTGCTGCCATTACATATGGCTGCATCGTCGCTGCTTACTTCTACGGCCAATGCTCCACCGGTTACAGTAATCGTCACTTGATCTTCGCCTGTACAACCGCCTGTATTGTCCGCAACACTCAGTGTAAAGACTGTGGTACTGCTCAAGGCAAGGGTCGTTGGGTTGGACACATCGGGGTCTTCCAATTTGTCGGCGGGTTCCCAATGGTAGGCATAACTGCCTGAGCCGCCTGTTGCGGAGCCATTCAGTTGTGTTGTCGTTCCGTTGGCGATCGAGGCATCGGCTCCGGCTTCGGCTACTGGTAATTCGTGGATCGCTACAATATAGGCTTCGGCATAACCATGGCAGCTGTTGCTGTTGGTCTGGGTCAATTCTAGTGTCCCGTTTCCGGCTGCGTCCCAATTGACGGTAATCTCATTGCTGCCTTGGCCGCTGGTGATCGTGCCACCAATAATTGTCCATTCATAGCTGTCGCCACTTACATCCGTTGTGCTGTAAACCATTCCTTCTTCCATCGCACAGGCGCTGTTGGGGCCGCTGATCTCCGGTATTGGGGATGCTTCTACTGCCACATTGTACAATTCGGTGGTTGAAGCGCATCCGCTGGCGTCTATAGTTTCTGTGACACTCAGCGCACAGCCTCCAAAGCTGTCCCAAAGGACACGTACTTCATGGCTTTGTCCGCCTTCCACTATTGTTCCTCCGGCAACGGTCCATTCATAGCTGCATCCGGCATTTTCTGTGGTAGAATAGTCTATTGTATCGTTCTGACAGCTGGCATCGGGGCCGGAAACTATAGGTGTGGGCAGTTCTGAGATACTAATCGTTAGGGCATCGGAGGCTGGACCTGCGCCACAGGCATTGGCGCCTGAGACTACGAGCTGGGCATCGCCGGTAAAATCGGCTGACCAATCTATTGTTGCTGTAGTGCCATTGGGGGTGATTGTTCCGGCATCGGTTGGGCTTAGCGCCCATTCATAACTGGTGGCATTATTGGCGCCCGTGGTCGTATATTCTACGGTTTGGGCTGCCTGGCAAACTTGGTTGTCGCCGCTTGGCGTACCTGCTGTTTCGGGCATCTCACTGATCGATACTTCTATCGCGTCGCTATAATCGCCTTCGCCACAGTTGTTTTCTGCTTTTACTTTTACATAGGCCAATCCGCTAAATCCTGCATCCCAATCTACTACGGCGCTGGTGTCGGTGGAGTTTATCGTTCCTGCAGAGGCCGGGCTCAGGTCCCAGATATAGGCCATAATTCCGGGCTCGTTCAACTGCATGGTTTTATAGGTGGAGTTTATGCTTTGGTCGCAAACTACGGCATCGCCTGTTGGCTGGTCGGGAGTGCCGGCCAATGGATGGACAGTAAGCACCATATCGTCGCTAACTGTGGTCGATCCGCCAATGGCATTAAGGGTCAAAGTAGCTGTTCCTACTGTAGCATCTTGGCTGCCGGGGGTATAGGTGGCTGTCAGGCTGGTAGCATCATCAAAAATTCCGTTGCCGGTGCTTTCCCATAAAATGCTGGTATAGTTGGTTGCTAAGCCGCTCAGCGTATAGCCGCTGGCTTGGCATACTTCGCCATCGTCGCCGGCACTGGCCGTGGGGGTACTGAAGGGGGGAAGAATAATGAAATCTACATAGCCGGCATCGTCGCCACTGGATTGGCTATAGTCTTTTTCATAGGCCCATTTGAATGTATGGGAGCCGGCGCTTACGGGATATTGTACTTTTAACCAATCCATTGTTCCGCTCCATTCGCCCATCTCAGTGCCATCGATATAAAATCGTAGATAGTCGTAATTGCTTTCTGAGGATACTTTCCTATAGAAAGAAATACTATCGTTGGTAGTTACATCAAGGCTGATGGTCAGTTCGGAATCTTGATTATCGCTGACATCGCCGGAGGCTGCGCCATAAACACCTTCATAAACAGGGTTAGTGGTGATAGACCAAGGGGCGTTGCCGCCAGTTTGCCAGTTATAATGACTGAAATCGCCGCTCTCAAAGTCTTCTACGATCAATCCGATGCTCAAACTAAAGTCTTTGCTAGCAGTATAATGTGGCCCACTATTGGCCTCAAAACTGAAATTGGCGATGCTGCCGATTTGTGCTGTGGCAGAAATGCTGATCTCAAAGGTGGCGTTATCGGTTTCACCGGGGCTTAGTGTGCCCAAATCGGCACTGCTCGTATTGATCGTTATATCGGTGGATGTGGTGCTCAGGTTGGCCAAGACGCTGGCAGCAGAGGATTGTCCATTATTACTTACAGCTACGGTTATCGAGGCTGTTTCGCCTGGGTCTAAGCGCCCGTTATTGTTCCCTGCTGCATCATCGATGCTGATTGATCCGACTGCGAGGGAGGGGGCATAGAGTTCAAAGGCCATCGAACTGGCCCAAACATCGGTGCCGTCGGTGGAGGATATTGATAAAGAGACCATATGCCCATCGGGAATGGAATCGGCTACACTAAAGCCATAGCCATTGGTAATGGATTTGCTTTGGCCTGCAGTGATCGTGCCGTAGTTTTCTGTGGCATCGGTCAGCGTTATATAATTGTCTGTACTGCTAATGCTTACTACTGTGTTGGTCGCATCTTCGGAGCCTACGTTCTTCATCGTAAGGCTAAGGTCCATGTCGTCACCGGGGCTTGGGTTACTACTGCCACTGCCGTTGTCTAATATGTAGCTGTCTTTAATTACATAAGGGCCATCAGTCCCTGCCATTGTAATTTCACCAAAAAATGGTTCATAATTTTGACCGGTTACAACAATATCAGCTTCACCACCACCCATGATTGGTGCATCAAAAAGCACTGTAGCCACACCTGCTGCATTTGCTTGGGCTGTACCTCGCAGTGTTCCACCATAAGATATGGCAACGAGCGAATAAGCAGGAGCATTTACGACAAATTGATCAGAGCCAATAGGCATAACATCATAAGTAACCGGCATTGTTGGAGGCACACCAAAATAAACGCTTAAGGATGGGTCACCCATCAGGGCATAAATTTCCCAGTAATACTGCACACGGGTACCGCCTTCGGTAACGGCAATATTGCCACCATACAATTGCTGTCCTTGAGTTGTAAACCAGTCAGCATAGGCTTCACCATGATCGTGGAAAAGTTTATCGTAAGAACCCAATCCGGTTCCTGCATAGGTAGGAGTAGCTGTTATAGCACCAACACCAACTCCCCAATAATAGTCTTCATCCCAATAGGTACTATTTGTTCCGCCAATATATCCCAAAGCACCTTTACCATCTGCCCTCAACAAGGTTTCGCCGAAACAGCTACCTAGTTCAAATTTATTGGTGAGGCAGCAGTTTCCAACCATCAGACAGTATTTATGCTCATTCTGAAGCCCGGGAACATCACTATTTTCGAAGGAAGGGTCATACCAACCTTCCCAACTGCCATGCGCAGTATAATTTGCATATGCAACACCATCGCTCACATGCTGAATAATTGCAGCACTTGCACTGCTTGATTCCGGATATAAATAAGTATGGCTCAGGAGACCATGAGCATTATTAAAGTAATAGGTAGTACCGTAAGTAATTTGTCCATTTCCATAGGTTGGGGCATGGCCAGCATCTACACCGGCAATCATCACACATTCTCCAAGGAATGATGGGTCAGGGAATTCATATTTTTCATACTCAACGGTTTTTTCTACCTGAGGGCTCAATTCACTAACATTGGTTGCCGAAAAACGGCCATAATACATTTCAGGGATATAATCACCGTCATACTCACAATAGTATAGATCTGTAACATGACCCGAACCATTAAAAACAGGAATTTGCGCCACATCGCCACAGAACAAAACAAAAGTAGGAGCAGGGTCATCCGGTGTTCCTGCATCGTAAAGCCCTTGAAGATAATTTTTAATAGAAGTTGTTGTTGTTCCAACAGCAGGATTATTTGTATACGCTTCGATTACTGTAAAGCCTTTTTGGGTTTTCCATTCGACAAAGGGCTCTAGTGCTGTCTCAAACATAGGGTCTGATACAATAACATATTTGATTGGCAATTGTGTTATCTCATCCCTAAGTTGCATGGGTTCAAAATTAATGAGCTGTGCATAAGCCTTCGTAAAATAAGGCGAATACAATTTCTGCTTCATTTTCAAAGTTTTCTGATAATTGGCATTCTCAAAAACCACCTTCACCCTAATATTGGAGTAGACCCTAATTTTTCCCTGAACAGGATTATATTGTACTGCATTGACATTAATACGCCCAAGCCTTATGGCACGCATTGTTCCAACTTCTTCTATGTTCACCAACTGATTGGGGCTAAATGCATCCATTGCATAAGCCTCTGCATTATACTCAAATGGAGCGGAAGCGTTTTTAATTTTGGGCAATGAAGCTTGGTATGGGAAAACAGGATGTTCTATCCCCAGTTCTTCTAAAGTATATTCTTTTACTGTTGCGCTTAATATTTCAATTACGGGATTTGCATCCTGAGGTATTTCGATTAATTTTTTTAAAACAGGGAGAGATGGACTGCCCGGCACAATTGTACTCGCATATCCCTCTGAGGAAAGTCTTGTAAAAATATCTGTTCCTGTATTTTCATAAGAAAACTCCAAGCCATTCAGTTCACTCGTGAAAGTAAAAGAGTCAAAGTTTTTTTCTGTCACAGACATCTGATTATTATCAGAGTTTGCAAAGCTAATTTTCTCAGCAAAGCTTGCTTGTGTTCCAACACAAAACATCAGCAGCATTAAAATAGTGTAGTGATAAGTTTTCCTCATAAGAAATTTATTTAATGGTTATTCTCTTCTTTTGGCAACAACGTTGAATGTATGGTGTCGTAAGGGATTACGGTGCTCAAACCTATCAGTTTACCCGCCGAATTTGAGGCGAGCGTAAACGCTCGAAAACCTCTGAATCCCTTATGCACTATACATATTGTTGGCATTTCGTGCATTATTCCTCACCTTTCAATCGTTTCACTTCATTATCAAAATCAGACGTATAATTCTTATCCTGTATTTTTCGATACTTATCATATTCTTGTTCAGCTTTTAATTTAGCCTCTAATGCACTTACTTTTCCTTTGTCCTTTAAAATCGGAAAGTTTGATAATTCAAGGAATTGATGAAGGAAATTAATCCAATCCTGCATATTAGTCGGTATTTGTCTTTCTGCTCTGCTCTCTGCTAAATCAAGATATGCTGAAACAATCCGATTAAGTTCTTTAATATGCTGTTCGTTTAAGTAGTTTTTTGCTACCGAAACATCTGATTTTAATATTTTGCCATCTGGCGCATGTTTCCAATTAGTCAATCCCATGTATATTTTTGTCGCATCAGCCGATGAATAAATAATCTCTGCAGCAGTTTTTCCTGTTATAGCCCAATGTAATTTATTTTGAACCGTAGTAAAAAAGTCCTTAGTCAATGTATCCGAGTTATCATAATCAATCGACAAAGCATAGATATCCGTAATCTTTTGATAGAATCTTCTCTCACTTGCTCGAATCTCTCGTATCCGCTCAAGAAGCTCATCAAAATAATCTTTTCCAAAATGTTTGCCTTGTTTTAACCTCTCATCATCTAATACAAATCCTTTTGTTATAAACTCATTTAATACTTTGGTTGACCATATCCGAAATTTGGTTGCCTTATTTGAATTTACTCTGTATCCAACAGCAATAATTGTGTCTAAATTGTAAAACGTTGTCTTATATTTTTTTCCATCATCCGCAGTATGTTCCAAAATGGAACTAACTGAATTCTCGACTAATTCTCCTGATTCAAAGATGTTTTTCAGGTGCTTGGTAATTGCGGGTCTTTGAACTCCAAATAATTCAGCGATTTTCTTTTGGGTCATCCAAAATGTTTCGTCCTGAAAGATTACCTCTATTTTTATACTTCCTTCATCAGATTGATAAAATATAATTTCGGATTCTCTTGCCATTTAAGTTTTTGTGTCAAATATAAACAATTTCACCTCGTTCCATGGTTGCACTGCGGTTTCTCAGCCAGCATGCTAACTTTAATCTATAAAACATAAGAGGCAAATATAAGAAACATAATAGGTTCCTTTACCTGAACCCGTCAGTTTTTATCTGCATCAACGATTTTCCTAAACAAAAAAGACCTGAAAGTCAGCCTTACAACTGCCTTTCAGGTCTTCAATGAAGTCAAAACAAACTATTTCCTTAACAACAAACGCTCTGTAAACACAAGCTTATCTTGTTGAATTATAAGATAATACACTCCATCAGAATAGTTTGACAAATCAACATCCAATAAGTGACTACTTTGCTTTACACGATTGGCATCATATACGCAGGTACCAACAGAGTTTATTATTTTTATGTTTAAATTATTAGACGTTAGGGCTTTAAGATCAATAGTGAAGACTCCACGAGATGGGTTAGGATAGACAGTAATCACACCATCTGATGTCTCTTCTATTCCTTCAAGTCTGTCAACAGCAATACTTAAAGCTGTTGATGCAGCACTTTCACCACAATCGTTTACGCCTTGTACAGTCAACAATACTGTGCCAAGATAGCCTTGGTCCCAAGTGATTGTTACATCGGTCATATCAACAGTTAGGGTTCCGGCAGTTGCAGGGTCTAGCTGCCAGATATAATCACTGGAATTGGGGCTTACTGCTATACTGTAGCTACTTGCTTGTACTGTGTTCAAATCGACAAGCTCTGGGCCTTGGGGCTGTTCGGGCTGAACAGGAAGGTTCATCCGTTCAACAATCATCTCTGAGCCCATATCCTGAGTGCAGTTCGTCGTTGCGTTTTTTGCATAAACTGTATAAGTACCTGCTACTGCTTGCGGGGCAAAGCTAATTGCGTTGCCTGTTCCTTCTGCGGTTATGCCAGTATTCCCGCCATCTTTGTATAGAGTGTAAACAACGCCTGTTTCTGAACCTGTTAATCCAATTACTGCGCCGGCACTGCCTTCACAGAAACTGTTGTCGCCATTGAGTTCATATTGCGTAGGCAGCTCATTTACCAAAATGCTTATCTGGCCAGTAATGCTATTGAAACCATCATTCACTTCGACAAAATAGGTCGTGTTTTCTATTGGGCTAACCTCAGGGTTTTGTTCTGTACTGCTATATCCTGCTGGATCGCTGCTCCAACTGTAGGTGTATTCGCCTGAACCTCCGCCGGCAAGGGCATGGAGTATCGTGCTGCTGCCATTACATATGGCTGCATCGTCGCTGCTTACTTCTACGGCCAATGCTCCACCGGTTACAGTAATCGTCACTTGATCTTCGCCTGTACAACCGCCTGTATTGTCCGCAACACTCAGTGTAAAGACTGTGGTACTGCTCAAGGCAAGGGTCGTTGGGTTGGACACATCGGGGTCTTCCAATTTGTCGGCGGGTTCCCAATGGTAGGCATAACTGCCTGAGCCGCCTGTTGCGGAGCCATTCAGTTGTGTTGTCGTTCCGTTGGCGATCGAGGCATCGGCTCCGGCTTCGGCTACTGGTAATTCGTGGATCGCTACAATATAGGCTTCGGCATAACCATGGCAGCTGTTGCTGTTGGTCTGGGTCAATTCTAGTGTCCCGTTTCCGGCTGCGTCCCAATTGACGGTAATCTCATTGCTGCCTTGGCCGCTGGTGATCGTGCCACCAATAATTGTCCATTCATAGCTGTCGCCACTTACATCCGTTGTGCTGTAAACCATTCCTTCTTCCATCGCACAGGCGCTGTTGGGGCCGCTGATCTCCGGTATTGGGGATGCTTCTACTGCCACATTGTACAATTCGGTGGTTGAAGCGCATCCGCTGGCGTCTATAGTTTCTGTGACACTCAGCGCACAGCCTCCAAAGCTGTCCCAAAGGACACGTACTTCATGGCTTTGTCCGCCTTCCACTATTGTTCCTCCGGCAACGGTCCATTCATAGCTGCATCCGGCATTTTCTGTGGTAGAATAGTCTATTGTATCGTTCTGACAGCTGGCATCGGGGCCGGAAACTATAGGTGTGGGCAGTTCTGAGATACTAATCGTTAGGGCATCGGAGGCTGGACCTGCGCCACAGGCATTGGCGCCTGAGACTACGAGCTGGGCATCGCCGGTAAAATCGGCTGACCAATCTATTGTTGCTGTAGTGCCATTGGGGGTGATTGTTCCGGCATCGGTTGGGCTTAGCGCCCATTCATAACTGGTGGCATTATTGGCGCCCGTGGTCGTATATTCTACGGTTTGGGCTGCCTGGCAAACTTGGTTGTCGCCGCTTGGCGTACCTGCTGTTTCGGGCATCTCACTGATCGATACTTCTATCGCGTCGCTATAATCGCCTTCGCCACAGTTGTTTTCTGCTTTTACTTTTACATAGGCCAATCCGCTAAATCCTGCATCCCAATCTACTACGGCGCTGGTGTCGGTGGAGTTTATCGTTCCTGCAGAGGCCGGGCTCAGGTCCCAGATATAGGCCATAATTCCGGGCTCGTTCAACTGCATGGTTTTATAGGTGGAGTTTATGCTTTGGTCGCAAACTACGGCATCGCCTGTTGGCTGGTCGGGAGTGCCGGCCAATGGATGGACAGTAAGCACCATATCGTCGCTAACTGTGGTCGATCCGCCAATGGCATTAAGGGTCAAAGTAGCTGTTCCTACTGTAGCATCTTGGCTGCCGGGGGTATAGGTGGCTGTCAGGCTGGTAGCATCATCAAAAATTCCGTTGCCGGTGCTTTCCCATAAAATGCTGGTATAGTTGGTTGCTAAGCCGCTCAGCGTATAGCCGCTGGCTTGGCATACTTCGCCATCGTCGCCGGCACTGGCCGTGGGGGTACTGAAGGGGGGAAGAATAATGAAATCTACATAGCCGGCATCGTCGCCACTGGATTGGCTATAGTCTTTTTCATAGGCCCATTTGAATGTATGGGAGCCGGCGCTTACGGGATATTGTACTTTTAACCAATCCATTGTTCCGCTCCATTCGCCCATCTCAGTGCCATCGATATAAAATCGTAGATAGTCGTAATTGCTTTCTGAGGATACTTTCCTATAGAAAGAAATACTATCGTTGGTAGTTACATCAAGGCTGATGGTCAGTTCGGAATCTTGATTATCGCTGACATCGCCGGAGGCTGCGCCATAAACACCTTCATAAACAGGGTTAGTGGTGATAGACCAAGGGGCGTTGCCGCCAGTTTGCCAGTTATAATGACTGAAATCGCCGCTCTCAAAGTCTTCTACGATCAATCCGATGCTCAAACTAAAGTCTTTGCTAGCAGTATAATGTGGCCCACTATTGGCCTCAAAACTGAAATTGGCGATGCTGCCGATTTGTGCTGTGGCAGAAATGCTGATCTCAAAGGTGGCGTTATCGGTTTCACCGGGGCTTAGTGTGCCCAAATCGGCACTGCTCGTATTGATCGTTATATCGGTGGATGTGGTACTCAGGTTGGCCAAGACGCTGGCAGCAGAGGATTGTCCATTATTACTTACAGCTACGGTTATCGAGGCTGTTTCGCCTGGGTCTAAGCGCCCGTTATTGTTCCCTGCTGCATCATCGATGCTGATTGATCCGACTGCGAGGGAGGGGGCATAGAGTTCAAAGGCCATCGAACTGGCCCAAACATCGGTGCCGTCGGTGGAGGATATTGATAAAGAGACCATATGCCCATCGGGAATGGAATCGGCTACACTAAAGCCATAGCCATTGGTAATGGATTTGCTTTGGCCTGCAGTGATCGTGCCGTAGTTTTCTGTGGCATCGGTCAGTGTTATATAATTGTCTGTACTGCTTATGCTTACTACGGTATTGGTCGCATCTTCGGAGCCTACGTTCTTCATCGTAAGGCTAAGGTCCATATCGTCACCGGGGCTTGGGTTGCTACTGCCACTGCCGTTGTCTAATATGTAGCTGTCTTTAATTACATAAGGGCCTGTTGGAGGAATAACCTCAACAACAGCAGTATACCTATAATGATTTTGCTTGGTTACAACCAAATCAAGCAATGTACCCGGAGTTTGAGCTGGAATCAAAAGAGTCGTTCCGGTGCCATCGGACTGAGCCACGCCAAGGATTTCTCCATCTTTTGACAAACAAATTGTAGCATACTCATCAGCAGTTACATCAAACTGTGTTACGCCACTCAAAAGTACGCTATTATGCACTACCGTTAAATTTTGAGGCACTTCAGTAAATACAGTGGAATATGCATCGCCATGATGATGAAAGAGCATATATGTGACCACTTTATTATTCGTATTATATGGCCAAGAAGATTGATCCAGATAATATTTACCATTCACATTTGCGAAGGCGGGACGAACATCATCGTAAGCATTTGTTGTGCCGTAATCAGGAAGAAAATCTGACCACATATTATCGTACATACCCCAGACATAAGTATCATTTACAAAAGAATAGGAAACCTCTGAAGCTGCGATAATCCCAAGCGCTCCAGAATTCTGACCATTGTATTTATATCTATGAAATTTCTCTGCAAAAACCTCAGAAGTATAGTTATATTTACCTGTTAAACAGTTAATTGAAAAAACAAATGTAAGATCAGTATTTGTTAACCCACTGATATCTGAGCTACTATAGTCAGGTTCTCCCCAGCCTTGTTCCCAACCATGGTCGCGGTGCTGGAGCATAAATGAACCACTATTAATGGCATTGTTAACGCCTGAAGCGGTGCCGCCTGTCCATCCGCCAAGTTCTGCGGGAGTTGCAGGAATATAGCCTGTACCACTTGGCCCAAAATAGGCCAATACAGTACTGGTATTTGTGGCTGTTGACCAGGTACCTGAAGGCGATCCTGAATATACTGCATTAATACGAACAGGGTCTTTTCCCAATTCATTTTTCCAATAACCACCTACTGTTTCTGAGCAAATCTGGAACCATCGTTCGGTTTGCCAACCTAATGCTGTAATCGGATGGTTATAAAAATCAGGGTCAGTTGGAGGATCCATTTCATAGTTCTTGAATTTCGTCACCATAGTCTCCAGTTGATCCGTATTTTGAGCGGTCATACGGGCAAAAGCGATATCGGGAAGGTTATCATTATCCACATCGGCAAAAATATTGTCGGAAACACAATAGCTATTCCAGATGGGCGAGACAATAGTATTTCCATTAGAACCATAATCGCCAATCAATAATACTGCTGATGGTGGAATATCCCATGTATTGTAGGCATTATTAACATAATTTTCGATAGCAGAAATTGTATTTCCTCCAATTTCTGTAGTCGTTACAACACCAGTTTTTATCCCTTGTTTATTTCGAAATAATGCAATTGTATCTGCCCAAGCCAAAAATCCTGCGTCATCCGGACAAATAATAATATACTCTAAATCGGGAGTACGTTGGCCCCCTTTACTGTTTTGATTCAGGTCGGCAACAGGCAGGCTTTCATAATTTAATATGCTGTTTCTAAGTATACTTTCCCACTGAGAGCTTCTGTAGCGAACATCACCGAAAGAGCCATTTCCTCCACTGATCGATAATTCGACTTTCATGTCGTGATAAACAATAAGCTCTTTTGTAACAGGATTATATTGCCAAGGAGTGACTGCAAGGCGCACTACATCCACGCCACGAATTTTCTTTTTAGAAGAGATACTTGCCGGAGCTTCAGGATAAAAAGCATCCTTTTGATATACCTTAGCATTTTTCTCATAGTGCAGTGGCCCATTATCCGTATCGAGCGGAATACGGGGACTTGGAGCAATCTCTACATTTTGGATAGTTTGAGTTCGTGAAGAAATAATATTCACCTGCACATCTGCTCCTTGTGGGATAGCAATATAGCGTGCTGCACCAGGCAAATCAGGCATTCCTTCATCTGCAGGAAGGAAGTTCCCTGGCAGGGTGATTTTCATCATATCTTCGCCATTAATATCCTCGGGATTTAACGTGAAATTCCTGATAGAATAATTCACATAAACCGCATCAGAACGGCTCTCATCCAAAGTAAAGCCTTGTTGCCCCCAGGCATCAGGATAATTGTATTCCTTTAAATTTTGAGCTCCGGCCATAAAAACCAAACTCATCAATAACACAATACTGAGTGTAAATTTCTTCATTTGTATAAATTTTGATAGTTCTTCATTTTGCTGCAGAGTCTTTCAATAGAAGGCCCTAAGCATTTTGATCTATATTAAAATGGTTCAAGTAATATTCAATTCTCACAAAAATAAAATTCTAAAGCGAACAAAAGTAACCAAAAAAGCTTCATCCTATTTCCCGACAAGGCTTTGAAGCTTATGGACGCATAATTTTTATAGATTCTTGATAAGCCCCTTGGTAAAAGGAAACTAGTAATGGCATAACGGGTTTATTGAGTTTATCCAATGGCAAAACGAGCGTATTCCACCCTTGATGAAAATTATTTGCATCCATTTTCCCAATCAACTCTCCCTGAATCGTATATACCAATATTTGAACTGCTTCTGATCCACCTGCAAAAAAACTAACACAAACATCATCAGAAGCGCCATTATAGCAAAGTTTCAAACGGGAATCATGCTTTATCTGTTGATTTTCTATGCCCGTATAAATCCCCTTTAAGAATTCATGAACAGCGAGAAGATCATTTTCTGTATCCGGGAGACCGCCCCATTCAAAAGACGCGCCAAAAGTCCTGTATTCGCCAGACTCATGCGCAATGGCAACATTATAATTTTCAGTAGAATTACGCAATACGGGAAATGCATTACCAATTGCTTCAATGTGGTCTATAGAAAGGTTTGTCCCAGAGTACTCAGCAGAAAAACCACTTAAAAACCCCTGAGGCTCCCCCTCAATATAAAAAAGGTCATCATCTCCATTTGAGCTTGCTTGAATTCCAAAAAGCGTTGATAATTCTGTTTGATTATTAAAAAACCAGAGATCACCTCCTTCCATATATAAAGCATTTCCTTGCAATAAATAGGATTCAATCAATTGAAGGTCGGAAGGGTTCATCAAATGACCAAACTGCCGCATCCCGCAGCAAATATAGGCTGTACTATAATGCATTAAGGTATCGCTTAATTGATCAAAAGCAGAGGTAAAGACCTTGCTTTCTGCCAACATTTTTTGAATTTCCGGGGCTGATTTATGATCGAGGCTCAGATCAAAAACTGCTACATCAATTTCTCCAATTTGTTGCTGGAACCGATACAGCGTTGTGTCGGTTGCATTATTGAATAAGATACCGAGCCCGAAATTGGCAATCAGGCCTTCAGGAGCATCAGACGCCACTTCTAAATCAAAAACAAGCTCGGTTTCTCCATCAGGTTCAAGCCCGGTAACAGAGGAAAAAGAAGGGCTAATATTTACAAAAGATGAAGAATCTGTAAGAAGAACTTTGATCATTGGATCCTCCAAATTACCATTATTTTTGAGAGTAAAATACCATTGAGCGCTTTCTCCCGGATCCAGTCTGTTGTTGCCGTTTTCATCTTCCAAAAGCTGATGTTTCAGCAGCACCCAAGGATGAGGCTCTTTGACAAGCTGCTCCATGGCATCAATACTTACTGCGCTGTCGCTTAAGGCAGGGTCGTGGGTATCTAGGACTTTAAAATAACGGGCATTTAAAAGTTTGGTGCTTGCCAGATCGAAAGTCCCATCTGCTATTTCCTCCATATGGAGCCAAGGACCATCCGGTGTTGATGCTGCTTCCAATTCCACATAGCCATCGAAGCCATTCACATCATTTGTAGAAAGTTTGACATCAGCACCTTTAGTGTCTTTCACATTTTCTGTAGTTTCAAAAATTATATAGCCGGCAGTACCTAAAGAACATTCCGCCCCGTCGGGCAATCCTAGTAAATCCCAGGGTTTGGGTTTGTCTGCAAAATTATTGATTGCACGACTGCATGCCAAAAATCGATATGCGGTGTTTTGCAGAACATCCACTGGCAAAAGCTGTATATCAACAAAACTGCTGTCCTGAGCACTAAGTACAATATTATGCACCGTATCGTTTTGATAGCCATCTGCCGAAACGATCAGGTCATAAGTTCCTTCAGTCATAATATGATGAAAATCACCGTTTTCAGCATCATTAAAAAAATAGGGATGCTCAGAGGAAAGTTTCATGTGTGCTTTTACAGCCTGTAATGTGTTGGCATCTCGCACAAAGCCATGCAGCCCATATGCTGAGGCCCGCATTAATTCAATCATTGGCTGTTTATTAATCATAAAATAGCGCGGAATCATAGAAACCGGCGGAGTCTTGTCGTTGGATATTTCCATGGTCCAGGCAACACCACCAAGGGCGCCATAAAAATAATCTTTAGAGCTTCCCTGAGATTTATACAGCACAATCGAAGTCTGACCATATTCCAATGTGTCATAGCCGGATGCATCGGCATACATTTTTGCCATATCAAAAAAAACAGCCTCATCAGGTGCATGGTATTCTGTATAAGTCCACGGGTAATAAACCCCTTCATAACCGGCATGGAAAGAGGAATGCAAGGAAAAGTTTTGTTGCATCATCAGATTTCGCACAGCTCTTGTTTCAGGCTGGGAAAATGGACTTATCTCGCCTCCCCAAGGTTTCCAGAAAAAACCATAATCACGATTTAGATCCACATCATTGGCATTGTATCGTGTAATATGAACCCTTCCATCAGGATTAACCATGCAATAGATAAATAGCTCTCGATTATTGATCAGGTATGTGATATCCGGATCGACAGCATAGCTTTCGCATAAAAAATCAGCGAAACGGATCATATTTTCAGAAGCCATGGTTTCATCGCCATGAATCCCCCCGTCCATCAAGAGTTCTGGTTCCGTTTCATTCAATTGAGGAAAATCACTGATTTTTAGGTAGAGTAATTCTCTTCCTTCTACCGAATATCCCATTGAATAAACCTTACAGATATTGGGAAAATTGGCCTCTAAATCGTACATTTTACTGATAATCCCTTCATAAGGTGTATATTGATCACGAACTTGTGGAGGGTTATTCTGCTCAATTTGTGGTTGAATCAACAAGAAAGCAAGCAGAAAAGCAGAGAATAATTGATGCAGCATATGATAAGTAATTATGTCTTCAAAGGGATAATCACAACATGTTTGTCAGATTATCCTAAATTTGTTGGCCAAATTACTCATTTTCTATTTCTATGCTGAAAAGAATTTTCGATATCTTTCTTTCTGCCCTGGCAATCATTATCTTATGCCCATTGATGCTGGCATTGGGCCTTTGGATTTTGTTTGATTCCAAAGGCGGCATTTTTTATTGCCAGCAAAGGGTTGGCAAGAAGAATAAAGATTTTACAATCTTCAAATTCAGGAGTATGAAACCAGCCAGTTCCGAAAAAGGCCTGCTAACTATTGGCATGAACGATGCCCGCATCACAAAAAGCGGCATTTGGTTGCGCAAATACAAACTGGATGAACTCCCCCAATTATTCAATATTCTAATAGGGGATATGAGTTTTGTCGGACCACGTCCGGAAGTTCGCAAATATGTAGATTTTTATAATGAGGAGCAAAAAGCTGTATTAAGCATTCGTCCGGGACTTACAGATTATGCTTCCTTGGAATATATCCGGGAAAATGAACTTTTAGCAGCATCCGAAAATCCAGAGGAAACATATATCAAAGAAATCATGCCGCGAAAACTGCAATTAAACCTTGATTATATGCGCAACAAAGGCCTCATTACGGATATAAAAATTTTAGGGAAAACAATTGGAAAGATTATAAGCTTTTAACGAAAAACGTCGAGATAACGCTCTAAAGCAGCAGCACGGTCTTCGATCCCCTCTTTACGGTAAGAAAGCTGCATGTCCTTGAATAATCGATGAATCATGGTTTTATCGTCAACCGGCAAATAATACACATCTTTTTGAAGCATATCACTTTCCTTTAAATAGCGAGTAATTTCATCGGCAATAAAAACCGTTCCTTTAGAAAATGGGTTAATATAAAAAAGCACATCCGCCTTTTTACAAGATTTAATCTCTTGGTTTTCTTTAATAAAAGCCAATACAAAATGATGCGGCAGATTGATTCCATAAACAGGAAGATTCAGCCGACGTGCAATGATCGCATACAGCAATGCAAGGCTAATGGGATTCCCGTCTCGGCTTTCCAGAAGATTGCTGATAAACATATTCTCAGGCAAATTAAGATTCTTGCGATTTGCTTTAAAACTATGCACAGCGTAGAGCACATGATTGATTACACGAATAATACCCAGATTTGTCAGATGCGGACTAAGCTGCATACGAATGTGGGTTGTAATTATATCAACTTCCTTAAGTATTCGTTCCGATTCTATATTTGGTTGCTGAAACCTCGCGGCCAATAAAGCAGCTTGAAGCAAATTGTGATCGGAGAAATGCAGCCAGTTGACCAATTCAAGGTAGAGTTCATCCCTTTGAATATGAAGAATCAGTTCTTCAGCACGTTCGCGTGCCAAAGGATCATTAAAGTCCAATGATGCAGTTTCAAGGGTTGATATTGCATCATTGCCAAAAGCATAAATCCTTTGCCTGACCTGAGAGAACACACGATCGTCTGGCTCATCCAGTAAGGAGATGAGCGCACTTAGTTCATTATGTTCATTTGAAGCAGACATCGGGCTTTTATTTTGATAATCACTTAATTAGTAGACCAGTATTTTTCTATTCGGTTGCCTTGAAAATCAAAATAATTTGATGCAATGCTGGCTGTTAGACAGCTATGCACAGGGACAAACAGCAAAGGGTCGCCGATTTGTACACTTTCTATCAGCTGTTGATTTGCCTGCACGATTCCGTGTTCCTGACTTAAGCTTCTTAAAAAACAGCTTTTCATTATTTTTCTTTGGGAAACATCCGTCCCGGGCTGAATTAATGCTCCAAAAACCTTCTCTGCACCCCACATTAAAAAGTCTTTTGAAAAATGGATGCCACCACCATAAACAATGATTTGGTTTTTCTCTTTATAAACACCAACAATAGGGCATTGCATAAAGGCAGCGATATCGAACTCAGAGCAAACCCCAGCATTCAACTGCATCAAATCGTAAAAAACAAAATTCCCCGGGCGTATTTCGTCGACGCCTTCAAATGTATCAATAATAGAACATGAGGGCGTATCTCCCACAGAAACAAGAAGTTCATTCTGTAGATCTACCTTTTCTTTTAAGGTTCTGATGCGCTTTTGGGACAAGGCCCTAATTTGAAGAATTTCCTCTTGTGAATGGGCATGATAGGTGTTTCCATCATGAACCAACAAACCCTTTAAAGAAAATCTGCCAAGAGATTTAACTTTGTTTATCAATGATTTAACAGCCTCAAAATCATCCCATAAAATTCCGGCTCTGCCGTAACCTGTATCAATTTTGATAAAAACCCCACAAGAAAAACGGATTTGATGATGCAATTGCTCAGCAACAAATTCTGAATCCAGCAATATATTCAATGATATTTTTTCGGCTAGATCGTTGATTGCCCCTGCTTCATTGAGATTCACAGGAAAAGCAATACTTATGTCCGTCCATCCATTTTGGGCAAAATATTGAGCCATTTGAACAGATGAAACAGTAATTTGCCTAACCCCCTCATTACGAAACAATTCCCCTATTGTTGCCGATTGATGGGTTTTAAAATGCGGCCTGAAAATCAAATGATTGGCATCTGCCTTTTGTTTCATTTTCCGGATATTCCTGCGTGCCTGCGCCAAGTCGATAAGCATTGAAGGTTGCTGAACTCTATTTATCATTTGGAAACTCTTTTTGTAATTCTCAGTCTATTTTTTAATGTCCTCCATGAATCCAATATGCATGCCAAAAGCCTTGCCCAAAGGGATTTTTTAATAAAAAGACCATTTTTAATAATATTGGATGAAACCAAATTTCAATAAAAAAACCCGCAGGCACTTCAAGAAGGTACTGCGGGTTACAAAAATCATAGAAAGTCATGCCTAAAAAACATTATGCCAATGAATTACCTTAGGCTAAAATGAGACAATACATTGTTTTTTTAAAATTTCTCGTCGTATTTTGTCCATAATAAATTACCGAGCAAAACAGCTTCATCAACAACTTTATTTCCCCATTCATTTGTATAGTCTGTTAAAAACACTGCTGCTTTTTCAGGGCTCTTTTTATAGAGCTCCAGCGCCTTATCATCAGTTGCTTCAACTTGTTTAAATAATTTCTTTTGAAGAGGGTTCCAGGTGGCGTCCACCTCATGTCGCATATCGCCCCAACGTTGTGCTGTAAGCGTTCCCAATCTGTTAAAAGCCCACCATGCCGATTCCAGAGTATATCCATTAGGCCTACCCGGTGTTTCATATGATTTTGGCAGATGGCTCACGCTGCAATAGACAGGGATATAAATTGAGGTGGCAATATTATCCTGAGCCAGCCATACTATTCCACCTATTTCATCTGGCAACCAATCGCGGCACTGGATAATAGTTCCATACATGGTATACCATCGGGCAATTGTACGTTCACCGCGCCAGCCCCAGCCACCGTTGATGCGTAGCATTTTATTCATATCATAGGGCAAATGAGGATTAGCCAGAGGGGAAATCACCATTTTTCCGTTCTCATCGGCAACAGTCAAATCTTTAACCATATCATAATCCGTGCCTTCGTAATAATCCTTAAACACAGTAACCATATCCTCCAAAGTAACTTTTGCGTCCGGCTTTACACTAAACGGGTAATTTTCAGCATTGGCATCGAGTTTTAAAGAAGGAGCGAGAAGATCAAATACGCGCCATTCTCGCCTGCGCGATGCCATTGATGTTCTGCTGTGCGGAGCATATGCATAACAAAAACGGAAAGGATCTTCTTCAGGATTCCACCAATTATTCTCTTTAGCGATGGTGAATATATTTTCACTTGCCATAAAATAATCAGGATTGCCCAGATCAATTTCTTTGATTGTACTTGCATTGGCATTTACTGCGATATGGTCGTCTGGCACTCGTTGTGCCACCCAAATTGCGCCTGTTTTCCCTTTTCCTGGGCCGACAATTTCAAAATGCCAGACTTCGTATTTATCAGCGATTGTAAGGCATTCCCCCGCATCATTCCATCCATATTCTGCCGTTAATTCCCCTGCCATTCGAATTGCCTGGCGAGCTGTTGTGCAGCGTTCGAGCATTAATTGACAAAGCCTTTGGCAATCAATCAACCCTTTATCCGATTGGAGTTCATCCCTACCCCCGAAAGTGGACTCGCCAATTGCCAATTGTTTTTCATTCATCGAAGGATAAGCGGTATTGATATATTGGTAAGTATGTTTCACCTGAGGAATAGTGCCAATAAGATTATGGGCGTATGTTGGCATTGCAAAAGTATCGCAAGCCACTCTTTTATACATATTTACTGTTTCCCCCTTTTTATGGTCTGCAGCCGGTACAATATTCATCCATGACCGGGTTCTATGGCTGTCATCGGTATGAGAGGTCATTACAGAGCCATCAAAACTGGCATTTTTACCAACAGTTATAGAGGTACATCCATCAGCAAAACCGCCGACCCAATCTGTTTTATCGATCTGAGCAATGCTTTGTCCAATAGACAAGAGGCCAATTAGGATTAATGAGCTAAATTTTCGAAACATAAGAAAGGTTTTAAAACATTGATTGATACAAAAGTACATAAAGACTATCAATCGCACAATTTTTGTGAAAAAGACTTGATGATTTCAATTAAATAAAAGGTTTATTTTTGCGCGATAATACAATAGAACATGAGCGACATTCTTCAACATGAATGCGGCATAGCCCTTGTTAGGCTGCTAAAACCGCTGGAATATTACGTAGCCCGATACGGAACAGCCTTTTACGGCCTCGATAAGCTTCATTTGCTTATGGAAAAGCAACACAATAGAGGCCAAGACGGTGCTGGCATTGCCAATATCAAGTTGGATATGTCTGCCGGTGAACGCTACATCAACCGCTTACGCTCTAATGCCCCTTCGCCAATACAAGATATTTTTGAGCAAGCATATAAAAAACCCAGGGAAATTCAGAAAAAAAACACCGGGCTACTCAGGGATGTACATTGGCTGAAACAAAATGTAGATTTTTCTGGGGAAGTATTTCTCGGACACTTACGCTACGGAACCTTTGGTGGCGATAATATTGGCTATTTGCATCCGGTAAAAAGAGCAAACAATTGGATAACAAGGAATTTAGTTCTTGCAGGCAATTTCAATATGACCAATGTTGATGAATTATTTGAAAATCTCGTTGACCTTGGGCAATATCCCGTAGAAACATCAGATACTGTTACAATACTGGAAAAGATTGGTCATTTTTTAGATGAAGAAAATGAGCGCTTGTATAAGAAATACCGTTTGGAAGGTTTTGATAAACGAAAAATCACTGATCGGATTATTGAGCATATCGACATTACTTCTTTTTTAAAAGAATCTGCCCAACATTGGGATGGAGGTTATGTGATTGGTGGAATGCTTGGGCATGGCGATGCATTTGTTATGCGCGATGAATGTGGTATTCGTCCGGCTTTCTATTATGCCAATGATGAAATTATTGTTGCTGCTTCGGAACGTCCGGCCATACAAACAGCTTTTAATCTAAAAGCAGAACAAATAAAAGAATTAGATCCCGGCAAGGTTCTGATTATCCGTAAAAACGGCAATTACTCACTGGAAGAATTTAAAGCACCCAAAGCGAAGAAACCCTGTTCTTTCGAGCGGATTTATTTTTCAAGGGGTACGGATAAAGATATTTATAAAGAACGCAAAAGACTTGGCCAATTGCTTGCTCCTTCAGTCCTTCGCTCTATCAATTATGATATTGAAAACACTGTCTTTTCGTATATTCCAAATACCGCAGCCGTTGCTTATTATGGTTTGCTGGAAGGCTTGGAAGAACACAATAATCAAAAAAAATGCGATCAAATCCTTCAACTAGGGAATAATGCCACACAAAATGAGCTTGAGAAGATTTTATCGCAGAAAATTAGAACCGATAAGATTGCTGTTAAAGACATAAAACTAAGAACCTTTATTACCAACGATAACAACAGGGATGATCTTGTAGCGCACGTTTACGACATAACATATGGCACAATAAGGGAAGGCATTGACAATCTAGTTGTTCTGGACGATTCAATTGTTAGGGGCACAACACTAAAGCAAAGCATTATTCGCATACTCGATCGCTTGCAACCTAAGAAAATAGTGGTGGCTTCATCGGCACCACAAATCCGGTATCCGGATTGTTATGGAATAGATATGGCCAAGATTGGAGATTTTATTGCGTTTAAAGCAGCAATTGCACTTCTGAAAGAAACCAATCAACAGAGCGTTATTAATGAGGTTTATCGTAAATGCAAGGCTCAGGAGCATTTGCCTAAAGAAGAAATACAAAATTTCGTAAAAGACATTTATCGCCCATTAACTGCAGAACAAATTTCTTCCAAGATCGCTGATTTAGTAAAAGCACCAGGAGTTCAGGCTGATGTGGAAATTGTATTCCAAAGCATTGAGGACCTGCATGCAGCACTTCCGGGGCATTCTGGAGATTGGTATTTTACGGGCAATTATCCAACATCCGGCGGCAATAAAATAGTAAATAAGGCTTTTATAAATTATATTGAAGGCAAAAACATTCGAGCTTATTAAAAAAAGCGCCCCATATAATAAAATATGGGGCGTATTTTTTCTGCTTGATAATCTTTATAGTTCCACAACAGCAGCAATCGCCTGAGCAATTTCTTTAAATTCTTGTTCACTAAATTTCAGTTTTTCCTTTTTAAAGTCAATATCATAAACTGAATTAATAGGGACCAGGTGAATATGGGCATGAGGCACTTCCAAGCCAAGCACGGCAATACCGATTCTTTTGCAAGGGATTACTTTTTCTATTGCTTTCGCGATTTTTTTCGCAAAAATATTTAATCCCGACAAAGTCACATTATCCAGATCATAGATATAATCTACTTCGGTTTTAGGAATTACCAAAGTATGCCCTTTTGCAAGAGGATTAATATCGAGAAATGCAAAGAAATGTTCATTCTCAGCTATTTTATAGGAAGGAATTTCCCCTGAAGCGATTTTCGCAAATAAACCGGCCATAGTTTTTCTTTATTAACGTGATATTTCAATAATTTCAAAAGTCATAACACCAGCAGGTACATTGATATCTGCCAAATCGCCCACTTTTTTCCCAAGCAATCCTTTCGCTATAGGGCTAGTCACTGAAAGCTTCTTGGTTTTCAAATCTGCTTCATTTTCGGGAACGATAAGATAAGTCATTTCCGCACCATTTTTTGTGTTTTTAATTTTAACCTTCGAAAGCAACAAGACTTTTGATGTGTCCATTTTTGACTCATCAAGAACCCTGGCATTTCTTAATAATGCCTGCTTTTTACTAATCTTCAGTTCCAAAAGTCCCTGAGCCTCTTTTGCCGCATCATATTCAGCATTTTCAGACAAATCGCCTTTATCTCTGGCTTCAGCTATTTGTTGGCTTATTTTTGGGCGCTCAACATTAACAAGCTGTTTAATTTCTTCTTTAAGCTTATCGATCCCTTCTTTGGTATAATATACTGTATCCGACATAAGACTTGAATTTAATTTCAAAAAAGAAAATACTAAAAGAAGACCCAATCAAATTGAGTCTCCCTTAAAATAATATTGTTATAAACTTCTGGAAATGCGCCTTATCCCCTAGAGGGTAATGCTCGCACCAAAAGTATGGGTACCGTCAAAATTATCTGTTGCACGATAAGAATAATCAATTGAAAGGATTTGACCTTTCTCCTTATTCAATGGCACTTGTATCGTAAGACCACCACTAAAACCACTATTTACGTTATAACGGTTTCCACTATCCATAGCATCGGTAATACCATCTTCGTAGGCATAGCCTGCACGAAGCATGACATAGTCTCTGAAGGAATACTCTGCACCACCAATAAACTGATCGTTTGTGAATGAATTTGAAACAAATGCTCCTGAAAGTGTCAAGCGGCTGCTTTCAAATAGAAAATCGTAGGCTGCACCCAATTGCATTGTTGTAGGCAATTCAAATTCAGCAGATCTTTGGTTTAAAGCAAACTGTGTTTCCTGACCGGGTAGTTCAGACTTAATTGTGAGACCATCACCAGAGAAGCTCATACGAGGTCCAACATTTTTAAGCGTGATACCGAATTTGATATTATCTTCTTCACCGGTGATATATTGAATACCGGCATCAATAGCAACACCCCCTGCGGAGACATCAGAAATACTTTCGTTTAGAATTCTTAATGTCATACCACCATAGATACTATTTGAGAATGCTTTTGCATAAGAAACAGCAACATTCATAAGGCTGGGCGAATAGGTACCAATACCACCTTCCGGCAGTTCTACAGTACGTACCATAATATCACCCATACTCATATTTGTAACACTAAAACTAAGAACACTACCCTCTCCTACTTTTTGGGAAAAGCCGAAAGCCATAATACTTACGTCAGAACCTTTTAACCAAGATGTGTTGGAAAAAGTAACCTGCGTGCCTTCTGTAAAAGCAGTACCTGCAACGTTGGTAAAAATCCCTTCCAAACCTCTTACAGAAGCAATATCAACACCACCCCAACCTGAAGAGCGGGCCCAAGGGTTGATAAGCAACTCTGAGGCTCCGGCTTGCCCGGAGCGGTCTTTGTTACCAGCTGTAAGATCTGACCATGGTATGACAACCAGTCCTGTTAGAAAGATGGCTATGATGTATTTATAAATATTTTTCATACTCATCATTTTTATATTTTAAACTACTTATTAATCAATGATAATTTAGAATGTATTGAGGTCAACAGGTCTCATTGTACCAAACCACTTAATAATACGTTCATCGTTGCCTGCTTCGATATGGATCAAATAAGCTCCACCGGAAATTGGAATGCCGGCAAAGTTCTTAAGATCCCAATCAATGTATGTAACAGGTTCGTCTTTTGTATATTGTCTGATCAGTGTCCCGTTCATTGCAAATATACTAACGATACATTGTTCCGGTAAATTAATAATTCTTACGCGGTTATCGAGAGGGTTCGCTTCATAGGAAGAGTATCCGTAGTATGGATTTGGAACAACGCCAATCTCATCTAAATCGAGCATTAATTTATCCACGCTATAAGTAACTTCCAGACCACCGGTTGAAAATGCATATAAAGGATTATTGTCATTTTCAGTATCTGTACTTGTTGTGTCTAAAGCGACAGAATAGTATTTTCTGTAGGGTTTTGCAACACGCATAGACACCTTTGCTTCTTGACTTAACCAATCGTCCTCTTTTTGGAATCCAGGAATAGGCATACCCACCCACATTGATGATCCAAATACCATACGTTGGTAGACGAGTAATGGAGTTAAACGCATAGCACTCATAATTTTAGCACCGGCATCATAAGCATCGGCATTATAAGTGTACACCTGTCCTTGTTGCTCGGTTTTCATCAGTCCTTTATGCGCCATTATATAAACGAAATGCATACCGCCCATAACGACTGTACCTTGATCCCTGAAGTAGTTTGAGGTAGGATTAAACACCATATCCCGGCCATTGTCTTCAGCAAGATAGGAGTTTTCTCCGAACATAATATTGAGGCGTTCACCAGTTTCAACATTAATACAGTATCCTGGGAACCAACCCATGCCCGTTTCTGAAATATAATTCGCTGCATTGGGGTCGGTACTTGGACCACTACCTACAGCTGCAAAATTTCCGTCTTTATCAACTGATTGAGATCCTCTGATATCAAAACGCTCAATATTTCCTTCTGATAATGCAGGATCATCACACATTTCAATAACTGGACAGCGTGTCCAAAGATCTTTATTTGGAGTAAATACAACATCAATACTTGCTGTATTATTAAGCGTTGCAACAATTTTTGAAATTGATTTCCAAGCAGGGCCATATTGACTTTGATCGCTATGCGCAACCATTCCATAAGGAGCCCATGTGCCATTGATTACTCTTTCATAATACTCGCCAGCATCCCAAGGATCTGCTGGATCCGGACTCATATCCCAGTCGTTAAAAGAAACGTTTTCATCATCTTTATAAGTACCGGAACGAATCCAGTTAAATTCGCTACCCGGAGGAGTATCATTATCCACAATACCGCTTAACCATTGGTTGCTACTATCAGGATATGTAATAGATGAACCAAGCAAGCCATTATTAACGGCTACTGAATCACCGGGTTCAGGAACTTGTTCCCAAGTAATACTAAGTCCTAAGTCGAGTAAAAGTTGTTCATCCCTGATATCAATTGTAGTATCAGATTTCCAGGTCTTACCTGCTTCATTCATTAACTCCCAATCGGCCTTAACAATATTTCCTCTGGTATTTACTGAATAAACAGAGTCGATACGTAGGTAATAATTATCGGGAATAACACTAAGAGGATCAATAACTTTCATATTGATTGGACCAAATCCTGCCTGATACTTAGCACGATAGGCAATTGGATAATCATCAGAGCCATAAGTATTATTCATTGTATCAGCAGGTGGCTTGCTTAAAATCTCATTTACTGTTGCAGGATCTAATTCCAGATACATGCCACCATTACCCTGTCCTTGTATTCTAGTGATTGCAGATATTTTGCCATAATCACTATTCATTACAGTTCCATTAATCGTAGGATGAGGAATCGCAGTATAGCGTTTGATGTTTTTACGACCGGCAAGATATGGCTTCTTTTGTCCATCTAACTGATCCGCATTAAACTGGCTATATTCTTTGAAGTTATTATAAGCATAAGCTATGGCCATATAATGATACTGCTTGAAGTTCACAAGATTTGTATTTGTTCCTTCAGCAAAAGCATCCTCTGTAATTTCAAAAGTATGGCTTATGCCATTGTCTCCGCCTTCTACTTCCATAACAGGAACGTTGGCATTCAATGTACCATCATAATAGTAGTTCACCAATTTAGTAACACCATTTTTCTTATCAAACTGTGCTACAAGACGCGCCTTATCAGGATCACTTAAACTTTCAACACCTACAGAGGCTGTAGCGAGTTGGAAAATTTGGTATCCTTCAAAACGGTAAATAGAATCCCAGCGCTCATTCGGGCCTAATGTATCAGGCGACTGAATATTCGGATCAAATTCGGAATAAGCTTCTTTATAGTTATTGGATGTTTTTCTGTTTGAAATATAAACAATAAAACGATTTTTTAACTCATTAAATGTAAGCTCAGGAGCATCTGGTCCATCAATTACTTTAAAGCAATTATCAAAAAGGCTTTGACATTTATCATCCACCTGACGAAGGAGTTCAACAGAAGCCCAAGGTCCGCCACTAATTGCACGTGCCCAAGGAATACCAACAGTAATATAGTTTGTTGCACCAGGCTCAAGTGTAAATGGTCCGGCCGATTGCATAAAACGTCTGTCGTTTGGAGTATTACCAGCTGTTTCTTCAGTCCAATACAAACCATTTTGGTTGAAACCTCCGTTAGGCGGCTGGCCACCTGTACCCCAGTTCAATGGGTCAGAATCTCCAGGGAACATAAAATCTGTTTCGGGACCTACAGCACCAGCACTAACATGAGCATTACCACCATAAAGCATTTTCGTACCATCTTTCCAAATACCTCGTAGGTAATTATAATATTCAGGAGCAATTTCAGGATCCGTCATATAATCTGCACCACCATTATTATGGTAGACAAAACGACGCATACCAAAACGTTCATCATCGATAATACCGTTTCCAAAGTTCACACCGTTGATTGCAGGGCCTACAACAGGAAGTTGCAGTGTGTCCCCATTAGGATCAATGTATTGAGTAAACTTAGGGTTATCTAATTGATCAGGATCCATATAAGGTCCCTGGAAAAAGTCAACACCAATAGCAGGTGGTTGCGTACCATAGGCTTCAATTTCACCGCTACCATCAATAGCGTTTCCGTTGTAGCAATAACCCATTCCACGTCCTACATCACAACCAACATAATCATCCCAAGCATAACCTAAATCGGTATCTGTCCAAGGGCTGAAATAAGTTTCGCGCAAACGGAATGTTGAACGGTTAATAATTTCGTAACTATAAAACGTCATATTATTGATTTCGTCGTTGGTAGCAAAGGCAAAAGCCTGACCACGAATTTCAAAACCAATGGATGCACCTTGAGTTTCTGAGTGGAAATTCCCTTTATCATTAAAAACCCACCATAAAGTTTCATCACCCTTGATTACTTGATCTGAAAGGATACCGCCCTTAGTAATTCCTTCAACAGTTTCAGGAGTCGGGGTTGGTTTCCAATCCGGAATGCCTACATAGTTGATTGGGCATAGGCTGTTATCAATATCATAATAAGGATAATCTCCGCTATTTGGATCATAAAAACCATCACCGTTTGCATCAAAGAAAGGTGCAAGATAATAGCTTTGGTTCTTACTAACATCACCATGTGCAGGCCATTCAGTAATTGAAGCCGGGATTGAATAATCAGGGTAATCTTCGGCTCTGTTTGTAGAATTATACCATGCTAAAAATTCATCGACCTCCTCACGGGTAATTTTAAAGAACCTATCGTAAGCGGCACAAGTTTCGGCATCAACAGCAGCTGTACCATCCACGGTAAGTGGGCCAGGCCAATAGTCATTACCTACCTGACGATAACGAAGGGCAGAAAGTTTCAACTGGTCGTTTACGTCAAGACCACCGATCCAAAGCGAACCGGAAAAAAGTGATGTTTTTGTAGTGTTTCCCGGAATATAATATTGTGCTCCAACACCGGCGCCAAGATCCCACCACATATCACCGCCCGTATTAATACGAGCGCGGATATTATTCACGTCCAAGAAACGAAAGGCTGCACCAGCAGAACAACCTGCAGTGCTGGCTTTCAATTGCCGTGATTTTTTCTTTAACAGATGTTCAGGAACCTGCTCTGACCAGGCAGAGGCAGTAATCCCTAAACTCAGCATTAAAATGAACAGAAATCGGAATATATTTTTCATAACCATTTATTTTTAATTTCCTGATGATTTAGACTTAGAAGTTAAAGATAACACCGAGACGTATTACCCTTGGGCTTGAATAAAACCAAGGCCTGTCAACGAATATGCCATACATATCCCTATAAGCTGAAGGGTCTAGTTGCTCATTAATTTGACGTTGCCATTCGGCAGCAGCAAGATAACCATCATCGCTTGCATTACCTGTGGCAGGCCATACCTGCATAATATTCTCTGTATTCAGTACATTCAGTACTTGTAAATACACATTCAAATATGCTTCGCGTCCTTTTTTGCCTCCTTCTTCGTCTTTGCTCAGGTTGAAGTAGATATCACGATCTACTTTCAGGTCCATTCTGAATTGCCATGGCAGGCGTGATCCATAATAAGAACCTTGAAGCAATTGTGTTCCTCCTGTAATAGCTGAAGTGATATTGGAAGAGCGGGTATAAGGTGTACCAGAACCGCCTGTAAGTGTAACTGAAATCCCAGTGTTTTGTAGCAACTCGAAAGGAGCTTTTTCAGGATCTTTACGCTTAATTCTAGGTCCATCATAGTCTTTTCCTGAACCCCAACGATAATCAAATACAACATTGAACTGGTGACGACGGTCCCATGCGAGTGGAGTTAGGGTACGAAGGTTTGGAAGACCGGCAGCAATAAGTGCAGCAGCTTGTGTTGTACTTGATCCTGTACCATCGGCAAACTGTAATGTATAACTAGCACGTAAACGAGCATTGTTTGTTCTCCTCAGGTCATAAGTAATCGTCATCCCTTTGGTTGTTCCAAAGTCAATATTATTATACGATGTATAATCCCTTGGATATGCACCATTATAACGGAATACTTGAATCATATCCCTCATTTCCCTATAATATGCTGAAAGGGATAATGAAGAAGAGTTTGTAAGCTTTTGTTTAAAACCAAGTTCATAATCAATGGTTTTACTTGGCTTCAGATTTGGATTTGATATTGTAGCGGTCCTTGTATCAAAGTATAAGTAATCAACAGGGTTCATACGAATATTACCAGTTGGCCTTTGCGAAAGGATGTCGTAATGTGCAAAGAACAATGCTTCATCAGAAATTGGGAATGAGAATGAAATCCTCGGCATAATATTGGTTTGAGGCTCATAATCTTCAAAAGCTTCTTTCTGAATATTCTTATTATTTGGATCCTGCAGATAAGGTGAAACACCTGAACCCACATCAAGAATATTAGGGTCGGAAATTTCTATACCCTGTGCATTGTACCAAACGCTACCTTCACGGTAACCAACTACTTTTGATGGGTTATTTACTTTGTCTACATATACGATATAATCATCACCAATATTTCCAGGATGACTTACTGTTTGACCACCAATAGAGCTAACTTCACCTACGGTACGAGCTGGTTGCAATAAGAACGGATCTTTAAGAACCAATTGGTTGGCATCAAAACGGTCGATACGAACACCAACGTTAAAAATAAGGTCGTTAAAAGCAAATTTGTCCTGAATATAACCGGCCATATAAATCGGCTCAAAAGCACCTACTTCACGCACAAAATCACCTCTGTCGTCCTTCTTGCTGAAGAAGTCCTCAAAAGTTGGTTTTCCTGAAAGCTTCGTTCCGGTATAATCATAACCATAGTAATATACATATGCATTACCATCGTTTAATAACTCATCGGCAGAGAACATAGAGATGTCAAATAAATCGCCATCAACCTGAGCAGTTTTCAAATTCCCATTTTCATCATAATAGTTTATACTATTATTATTAAAGTCATAAGAATCGATATTGATGAAATCGGTACCCATTGGGTTTAAACCAAGTTTTTGACGAAGGTTGTAGTCAAAAGTTCTTTGTGAAAGAGCATCATATTTTCTGTTATAATAAACAGTGTCCATAAACACACCGTCTTCACGAACAGCAATTGGATTATCCACATCAAGTTCGAGTATATGGAAGTTTGTTTCCCCGCGCATCAGTGTCCATAGACCTGAAGGAGCTCTGTAATCGCCATATCCATAGCCACTATTCTTTTTCTGTTCGTACTGGAATCCTATCTGGATGGCATGGTTTCCAACGTCAGCAGAAAACTGAGCATTAATACCTAATTGTTGGTTATCAATAACAGAGTAGTTATTATATACTGTACCCGGTGCAGACCACATTGAGTAAATAGCGTCTGGAGTCTGGCCGTTGATTTTACCACCACCAAGTTGAACATCAGTTGCATTGTTCCAGTGACCGGCAGGATCCGGATATAGATCGTAATAAGAGCTGGTGTAATTAGCCATACCTTGGTTCAGATCAGAAGGATTGAAGGTAAACAAAGTATCTCTGTATCCGTTATGCACATAAACATCTTCATAACGTTGACCATCAATGGTAACATCGCCTAACTCATAAGAGCGCTCGGTAAATGTTTCGAATTTTCCAAGATAACCAATTTTGAAAAGGTCATCGCCATGGTCTTTATTCTCATTTTGGCTATAGAACTTGGTAAAGTCGGCCTGAATACTATAATAAATATTCTTCACAAACGAATTATTCTCCGGATTAGTTGGGAATCGCTGAGTAAAACGCCCAAAAACCCTCCAGGTATAATTGGTATTCTGGCCAAAATTATCCCAGTTCATCAATCCTGAAGTAAAATTATAAGGATTCCCTTTATCATAATTAAAGGATCCCCCTAATGTTAAGTTAATCGTTTTTGAAGCTTTAATATCAAACTTACTAGAGAAGTTTGCGCTTAGGTCACTATTATTAGGTATCTTTTTTACCAATTCCATATCAGTATCCTTACTTAGGAAAGCGGCATTAGGATAGGTTCCTCCCCCACCTAATCCGGCAGGACGGAGTGGATTCGATAAAAGATCCTGAAGGACATCGTCCTTCACTTTATAAATACCATTGGCAGTAACATAATCTACTCCACGATAAGTAACATCGCCGGCAATAAAGAAACCTACAATCGAATTTTTTCTGTTTGTAACACTATCTTCTTTACTGAAAATCGGGCCGTTAATATTCAGTCCAACACGGCTAAACCCGTAATCATCGAGAAGCTCAGAAGTTTCGGCTTCAAAACCTGCTCCAAACTTCCTTGAAGGGCCTTTTGTTGTTACATTAATAACACCACCGGTTGCATCACCGTATTGAGCAGGAACACCGGAAAGGATTACGGAAACCTGCTCAATGGCAGAAGGAGGAAGGCTACTGGAACCTGTTACCTTAATACCATCAATATACATAACGGTTGCATCACTACGTGAGCCCCTGACATTACCACGTTCACCATCGCGGGAGAATACACCACCTACAGTTGTAGCAACAGCATTTGCACTACGTTGAGGCATTTTGGCGATTTCTTCGGAAGTAACTGTGGCTCCACTGGATGTTTCATCCTTTGAAATCAAAGGCACCTTATAATCTACTACCTCATAAACGTCTAGGTTCGTAGCAGATGATGTAAGGCTAACATCCTGAAAAACGATTTTGTTTGAACCAATAATAACACCTTTGTACATAAAAGGCTTATAGCCTACAAAAGTAGCCTTCAAGTCATAACGACCCGGAGTAATCGGCTTAATCATGTAGTTGCCATCAAAGTCGGAGGTTGCACCACCAATCATGTTGCCATCGAGTTCAAGCACAATATTTGCAAAGGGGATCGGCTCCTTGGTTTCCTTGTCGATCACTTTCCCTTTAAGTGCTCCGGTGGCCTGAGAGAAGACCAGCATATGCGCTGCCAGTACAATCCCAATAGTCAATAGTATATTTCTTATCATACCATGTAATATTTATGTTAGATTTCTTCGTGTGCTTAAAAAGTCCGTAAATTTATGAATAAATTAATATAATCTCCAAAAATAATTGACAGTCAAAAATACGCAAATTCTTATAACCAATTAATATTCAGGTCTTTTAAGTATTTCTGAATAAATTACTGCTGTTCTTAAATCAAAACTATCAAAGCCTTCATACAGTTCATCAGTATAATTGTGTCCAATATCCTCTTCTAAGCGAACCGGAGAAGTATCTATAAATTCTATAGATTCATACTTCGGCTTTGCTAATTCCCTTTGCTCCTTTAGCAGATCGGTGCGGGTTTTCCATGATTGCGAAAAAGTCGGCTCCTGTACTTCCGCAACAGGCTGAGCAGGAGCATAGGCCGGTTCTGTAACTCTTCCCAACAGCTCCTCAATCATACTATTATAGCTAGAATTGCGGGCTTGACCATAGCCTTCTTCCGATGCTGGCTCCAAGGATTCATCCCGAAGATCTTCATCCTTTTTCGATGCAGCTTGCCGATTGGCAGTCTTTTTGTTCTGGCTTTTATACACACTGTATACCAACCAAGCGACACCTATTAATATATAGAGAAAATCTTCCATTTGCTTTTTATATAATGCTGCCTAACGGCAACTTGCCTTTTTCTTATCTTTTTGAAACCACCTAAAAAGGAAAAAACCACTCTTTGATTCTCCTTTTTGCGACCATTTTTTCTGATCTTGTCTCGCCTTTCTTATACGCTTTTTACCATCATCATCCTGAATATCATAAATGCGTTTCGACCTTAATTCATAAGCTTTTTGAAGCTCCTTTTCCTTCTGCTTATGCTTTTGCTCTATCTCCTTCAACTGTTTCGAGCGAGCTTTATCCGCCGCATTTTTATTCGATCTGCATGAAATAAATAAAAATGGCAGGCAAAAAAGCCAAACCATTATCAAACACTTTCTGCCGGAAACCAAAATCATAAAATTCACGCAAATATAGAATTATTAGCTCTTATAATGGTTATAAATAGCACTTTGTGTAATTATGAGCTAAAGATAGAATAATTTTATGAATCCTACCTCATTATTGTACCCATCGATGATTTTTTAACACTAATCCAAAGAATAATATACTCATTTCTTACGTTAAACGATGAATACAATCAAATCAGCCAATGAACAAAACTAAGCTTTTTCCTGTAATATTCGTCTTTCTTCTAAGCATTTTCAGTGGTTGTGCTTCTGATGATGATCAAAACCTCATCCCTTATGTGCGGGTAAATTTCACAATTAATCCTGAATCTATTGAATATGGAGAACTGAATGTGCCCGGCAACTGGGTATATGTTACAGGTGGTTATCGGGGTATCATTATCTACCATCTTTATGACCAACAATATATGGCTTTCGAGCGTTGCTGTACTTTTGATCCGGAAAACGATTGTGCACGTGTTAGTGTAATCGATGGAGGCCTTGTGGCTATTGACTCTTGCTGTATGTCACAATTTGTACTCACAGATGGAAGCCCATTAGAAGGCAGCAAAGCTACAATCCCACTTAGACAATACAACACAAATTTGGATCCTTCTACCGGATTGCTTCACGTTTATAATTAGAGTTTCAATAGAAACAATTTATTCGTCTCAAGACAAAGACTATTTCGTACTCCTTATAATATAGACCTTCAAATCCGCCATTAATTGAACATATTATAATAGTGTCTTTCATAAGAAAAGGCACTACATCAATGCAGTGCCTTTCATTCAGCTTTTTCATAAGCCTTTTTGGGACTAATTCATAAATGAATCAGATTAATATCTATAATGCTCCGGCTTATAAGGACCATTTTCAGGCACACCAATATATTTGGCTTGTTCGGGTGTTAGTTTTGTTAATTTCACGCCTAATTGTTCTAAGTGTAAACGGGCTACTTCTTCATCCAAAGATTTTGGCAATCGGTATACATCTGTTTTATAGTCATTTGCCCAAAGATCCAATTGTGCAAGAGTTTGGTTAGTAAATGAATTACTCATAACAAAAGATGGGTGCCCTGTAGCACAACCCAGATTAACCAATCGACCTTCGGCGAGCAGATAGATGCAATGTCCATCTTCATATACATACTTATCAACCTGTGGTTTGATATTAATTTTTTGTATTCCGGGCCACTTTTCCAATTTGCTTACCTGAATTTCATTATCAAAGTGTCCGATATTACAAACAATTGCCTCATCATTCATTTTGCTCATATGCTCGGCAGTAATAACATCTTTATTGCCGGTAGTAGTCACAAAAATATTTCCTTCGGCAAGGGCTTCGTCTATGGTTGTTACCTCGAAGCCTTCCATTGCAGCCTGAAGTGCACAAATAGGATCGATTTCAGTTATCAAAACCCTTGCTCCGTAGGAGCGCATACTTTTGGCTGAACCTTTGCCTACATCACCATATCCCAATACAACAACTACTTTTCCGGCAATCATTACATCAGTTGCACGTTTAATCCCATCTGCAAGTGACTCACGGCAACCATAGAGGTTGTCAAATTTGGATTTTGTTACCGAATCGTTGACATTAATTGCAGGGAAGAGGAGTTTTCCTTCTTCCATCATTTGATAAAGACGATGCACTCCTGTAGTGGTTTCTTCAGAAACACCTTTGAGATCTTCAACAGCTCTATGCCATTTATTACCATCTTTCTGAAGAACATCTTTGAGGAGGGCCATAATTTCCGCTTCTTCTTCACTTCCGGCTTCTTGGTCAAGAATGGAGGCGTCATTTTCGGCATCAAAACCCATATGAACCATCAATGTGGCATCGCCGCCATCATCTACAATAAGGTGTGGCCCTTTATTTCCGGGGAACGACAACGCCTGCAATGTACACCACCAATAATCTTTAAGGCTTTCACCTTTCCAAGCAAAAACGGGCACCTGACTGTCTTTTACAACAGCTGCGGCAGCATGATCTTGAGTACTAAAGATATTACAACTTGCCCAACGAACATCAGCACCTAAAGAGGTAAGGGTTTCAATTAAAACAGCTGTTTGGATGGTCATATGAAGTGAGCCGGTGATGCGCGCTCCGGCTAGTGGTTTTTGTCCTTTATATTTTTCACGAAGCGACATTAAACCCGGCATTTCCTTTTCAGCGATTTCCAGTTCAAGCCGACCCCATTTTGCAAGGCCAATATCTGCAATTTTATAATCTGAGAAACTCATGATCAGTGGTTTTATTGAATAAAAATTTTTTTCGAATTGAGCGGCAAAAATAGTATAATTATTTTAATAAAAGCTTTTAGACAAAAGCTCATCGGTTTCCACAATTTCATGAATAGCACGACTGATGCAATAATTCCACTACATTTGCATAATAGTAACAGCAAAATACATCAAATGTTAAAGTCAAGCTATAAAATATTTAATTTCAGAAGGACTTCATCATTTCTTCTTTTCATACTTGTTCTTCTGTTGCTTTCCTGCAATGGCAATAAACAAAAACAGGCAAATACGGCTAGTCTTTATGTAGACATTAAGAATCCGAATAAAGGCAAAATTATCCTTAAAGAAATTTTACCCGGAGAAATTGTATTGCTCGATTCTACAGACATCTCTTCCTTTGGCAATTATAATTTTCGCCTTCTTGTGGATGATGAAGCCTTGTTTATGCTTAGTTTCCCTGATGGTATTCACATTCCGCTCTGTGTGAAAAAATCAGAAAATATTGTACTGGAACTTGACCTAAAAAACCCACAACACTATCAAGTCAAAGGCTCGCCCGGTTCATCTCTTCTAGCATTATTTAATAGGAGAACGCAGTTGGTCAGTGACAAATTGAAGGAAATAGGAACAAGCTACGAAGAAATGAAGACCCAATCTAATTTTAAAATTAAGAGGGATTCTTTAATTCAAGCCTACGAAGAGGTTTTTCATAACCATAAAATATATGCTGATTCACTAATTCGCGCAAACTCATCGAGTATTGCAGCCTTATTGATGATTAATAAACGCCTTGGCCCTGAGCAAATTTTCCTTCTGAAAGAAGACACTCCGCTTTTTAGCTATATCGACAGCTGTCTTCTAAGCACAATCCCGGAAAATAGGCATGTGCTGCACCATCATACAAGGCTCAGTGATTTTAAGAAAAAACAGGCTGAAGAACAATTGGCCATTGAACGACTAAGTCCCGGAAAACCGGCTCCAAATATTACTATGCCTGACACTTCAGGAAAAATGCACAGTCTTTCGTCCTACAAAGGACAAAAAGTATTGCTTTGCTTTTGGGCTTCCTGGTGTAATGCCTGTGTACGCGATTTCCCCAAACTAAAAACAATCCATTCTGAATTTTCAGATATAGAAATTATTGGGGTATCCATTGACCGACAAAAAGTGTTATGGAAAAAAGCAATTGAAAAAACCCATCTTCCCTGGCTCAACATCAGCGATCTTAAGGCACCAAATACTCCTGTACTTAAAGCCTATAACCTCAAAGAGGAGCTCCCTGTATATTATATTATTGACAAGCAAGGGGATATTATTGGGCATACAACGCAGGTGGAAGATATTGCAACACTTCTCCGGCAGTAAAATGATTGTTCAGAATATCCGATATTTTTCATAATCGTGTATTGACGGCTGAGACTCCAGAAGCAACCATAAGCTTGCTTCAAGAACCTCAGCCCTCCAAAACCTCCGGTGAAGTCCAAACATTATTGACAATAATCCTTATCGCTTTTAATATCTTTTGATGGTAAATTTGCTGAACGCAGTTTCGATATCGACGTAAATTTTCTGTGTACTTTCTTCAAAATCAGGGGTTATAAATGTATCATCTTCCTGACGGATAAATCCTTTAATATTCCTACTCGATAACACATTGGATGTTTCCAGGTGACATCCCGCAGACTCGGGAATCCTGATAATGATGGATGCCATACCTGCTTCAATATTGATACGGCTATTGATATCCTGTTCGCCCAGCCTGAGTTTAATTGAACTTGCACCGCCATCAATATCCAGCTTGCTGATTTTAAACGGCCTTAAATCCATATCCATCTTTGCAGCCCCAACATCAATATCCATATCCCAGATTGGTAATATGTTTAAGCGAAGGTTTGCATTGTTCTTATAGGGCCCTTTTATATGCACATTTTCCTCATGGCTAATGTTAATGTACCGGACGCTATCTTCATCGCGAGCTTCCATATAATAATTACCAATCGTTCCTCTCGAACTGAAGTCAAGCATCTCACTAGTTGTATCAGAAATATAAAAAGTGCCGGCAGCAGCCTCAAAATCAAGCACTACTTTTGCAACGGAGGCATCATAAGACTCTGTAAAATGCTGATCCTTCCACTGATGGTCTTCCTCCACAAAATCTTCATCCTGATCTGAAGAATAAGAATGATCAAAAGCGTTAAATTCCCAATGATTATATTGCGTGTCTTGCACCACATAAATAACTGATCCTGCAATAATGAGAAAAGCCAAAACCACCTTAAACAAATCCTTTACAGGCAATATACTAACACCCCAAAGGATAAGCAACATCGGCCAAAGCCCTAAAAAAGACCGCCAGCTAAAATCAATGATCTCAAAATTTCGCAATACAAACATCAAGCCTATAGTAACCAATAAGACTCCCCAAAATAGATTTCTGAATTTCATTTGATTATTTTTTAAATTCCTAAAAATAACTCCTGTGCACTATTTGTTTCTGACCATAGATCACGATTCTGATTCAATATGTTCGGGCTATGTGCAATCAATAAATTCTATCGTACAAACCGAAGTATGAAAGCAGGCAAAACGACAGAACCAGTTTAAGAAAAACTAAAAAGTGCTATCAGGATTTTGCCCCTCTTTATTCCGGCTTTGATAATTATTCCTCAATAATAATGCTCCGATAACTATAAGAATAATCGGCCATAAGTCGCTAAAATCAATGCGAGGAATATATTCACTGATTAAAAACAATATACCAACGGTAATTAAAATAATTCCACCGATAAAATTTGCATTATGCTTCTTCTTAATTTGATGTTTCTGATAATTCTTCATGAAATCATCTTGTTCTAAATTATCCATATTATCATGCATTTTATTAAATGTTTGTCCAAATTCATAGTCTAAAGGCGCGATAGGCATAAAAATCCATAAAAGGATATACAGAAGCAAACCACTTCCCCAAAAAAGTGCAATAAGTACAAAAACGATACGTATTACTGTAACATCGGTATTTATAAAGTCTGCTATCCCTGAACAAACCCCACCCAAGACTACATCTTTGCTTCCTCTGAATAGTTGTTTTGACTCTCTCACGGCATATCAAGTTTTAGTTCGCCCTTTTGACGCACAAATATAAAATGGGTTACACGAAAAAAATTTTTTTGAATTCGCAGAAGCTGCAAACAAAGAAGCTTCCTGATTGTTAATAGACTAAGGTTTTAAAATTAATGAATATAGATATTAACATATAACCGATATTTTTATTAAATTTACCACGTCATTTTCTCGATGTGAGAAAAAAAATAGATTCACTAATCAAACAAAAGCATTGCATAACATGAAGAAAATCAACGTTCAAAACCCTGTTGTTGAGCTAGATGGCGATGAAATGACCCGTATCATCTGGAAGCTTATTAAAGAGAAACTTATTTTACCATACATGGATCTTGATATTAAATATTATGATCTTGGCATGGAAAGCCGTGATGAAACAAACGATCAAATTACCATTGATGCAGCAGAAGCCATAAAAAAATACAATGTTGGCATAAAATGCGCTACAATTACACCCGATGAAAATCGTGTAGAAGAATTTGGACTGAAATCAATGTACCGTTCACCCAATGGCACGATCAGAAATATTCTTGGCGGCACTGTTTTTCGTGAGCCCATTATGATTAGCAATATTCCAAGGCTAGTACCCGGATGGAAAAAATCCATTGTGATAGGACGTCATGCCTTTGGAGATCAATATCGTGCTACTGATGCAGTAATAAAAGGCCGCGGAAAACTCGAACTCTCATTCACACCGGAGGATGGCAGTGAGCCCACAACCTGGGAAGTTTATAATTTTGAAGGGGAAGGCGGTGTAGCCTTAAGTATGTATAATACTGATGAATCAATTAGGGGTTTTGCCCATTCATGCTTTCAAATGGCTATTAAAAAGAAATGGCCTCTCTATCTTTCCACAAAAAACACCATCCTGAAAAAATACGACGGACGTTTTAAAGATATTTTTGAGGAAGTTTATGAAGAATATAAAACAGAAATGAACGCCCTCAATATTACTTATGAGCACCGCCTGATTGATGATATGGTGGCAGCTGCATTAAAATGGGAAGGTGGATTTGTATGGGCTGCAAAAAATTATGACGGAGATGTGCAAAGTGACACTCTGGCTCAAGGCTTTGGTTCTCTTGGCCTTATGACATCTGTTCTTATTACTCCCGACGGAAAAACAATGGAAGCTGAAGCAGCACATGGAACCGTAACACGCCATTACAGGCAATATCAACAAGGAAAACCAACATCCACAAACCCTATAGCTTCCATCTTTGCATGGACTCGGGGACTAGCCCATCGCGGGCGATTAGACAACAATCAGGAATTGGTGGATTTCACGCAAAAACTGGAAGATGTGTGTATCAAGACCGTAGAAAGCGGCAAAATGACAAAAGATCTTGCCTTGATTCTTCACGGCAAGAACTTACAAGCAGATCATTACCTCAACACACTAGAATTTTTAGAAGCTATTGACGAAAATCTGCGTGAAGCTTTGGCACAATAAATTATTAATAAATTAAAAAAAACACAGCCCATGTTAAAAGAAAAGCTCTATGAGAAAATTGAGTCCTGGCGCCCACGTATACAGGATCTGGTTCATCAGCACGGTGATGTTGTTGTTGATACTATTACCGTAAATCAAATAATTGGAGGAATGAGGGGAGTGAAAGGACTAATCACAGACATTTCCTATCTCGACCCCATGGAAGGCATCCGCTATCGCGGATATACTCTTCCTGAGGTTTTTACAAAGCTCCCCAAGCCCCCTAAAGCCGAAATGCCTTATGTTGAAGGACTTTTTTATCTCCTTCTTACAGGCGATATTCCTACAGACAGTCAGGTAGCTGATTTAGCAGATGATTTTAATAAACGACGCATCCTTCCTCGTTATGTTTATGACGTTTTGGACGCATTCCCTTGTTGCAGCCACCCAATGGCTATGTTTTCGGCAGCAATTATGACGATGCAGCGTGAATCATTTTTCGCTAAAAAATATCGTGCCGGGCTTAACAAAATGGATTATTGGGATCCCACTTATGAGGATGCTTTAAACCTGATTGCCAAACTCCCGGAAATTGCAACCTATATCTATGCTAAGCTATACCGTGATGGAAAAAGGATACAATCAAATCCCAATTTAGATTTTGCAGGGAATTTTGCACATATGATGGGTATTGATTCTCCTTATGACGATGTAGCAAGGTTGCATTTTATTATCCATGCCGACCACGAAAGCGGAAACGTAAGTGCACATACAGGGCATCTGGTTGCCAGCTCATTAGCTGATATTTATTATTCAATATCATCGATGATCAACGGTTTGGCAGGGCCACTTCATGGACTAGCAAACCAGGAAGTATTGCGCTGGCTGCAAGATCTGATGGACAAGATGGGTGGAGCAGAACCTACAGAAGACGAACTCCGCCAATTTGTTTGGGACACCCTGCATAATGGCCAGGTTATTCCGGGATACGGCCATGCTGTTTTACGTAAAACAGACCCCCGCTATTCAATGCAAAGAGATTTCTGCCTGAAACATATGCCCGGCGACCCCATCTTCAAATATGTGGATATGCTCTATAAAGTGGTTCCATCAATCCTGAAGGAACACGGAAAAGCTAAAAACCCATGGCCTAACTTAGACGCACAAACCGGTGTTATCCAATGGCATTATGGTGTTCGTGAATATGATTTTTATACCGTATTGTTTGGGATTGGCCGTTCGCTTGGAATCGCTGCGAACCTAATTTGGGATCGTGCCTTGGGTTTCCCTCTGGAACGCCCCAAATCAATCACAACAAGCATGCTGGAAGAGATTGTCAAAAAAAGCACTTCCAAAGCAGAATAAACACAGGAAGCTTAGCTTTTTAAAACAGTATATTGCCTTAGGGCGTATTTATGCAGATAAAACAGCATAAATACGCCCTTTCTTTCTATTTTTGAAAGAAAAAAGCATGGTACAACATATCGAAATCCGACTTCCTTCTTTTAAAAGAGGATTTCACCTGATTACTCATCTTATCGAAAAATCGCTGGGAACCCTACCACAAAATGGTATTCTTCAATTGTTTATACGGCATAGTTCTGCGGGATTAACCATCAACGAAAACGCAGATCCTACAGTACGCGTAGATTTCGAAACAGTGTTTAACACCCTCGTTCCTGAAGGGGATCGCAGATACAGGCATGTTTTTGAAGGCGCCGACGATCTTCCCGCACATATTAAGGCGAGTTTGTCCGGATCATCCATTAGTATTCCCATTAAAAACCACGCACTGCATATGGGAATTTGGCAGGGAATTTATCTCTGTGAATTTCGTGAGCACGGAGGACACAGGAATATTACCGCAAGTATTATCACTTAACCGTCCTCATTTCAAGTAGTCAAGGCAAGAATTTTCAAAGGTTTATTTAACCAATTCCCAATCGGCATAATAATCAGGAACAACAAAGCTTTTGGGCTGTGAGGTATAGCGATCATTAAAATTATAATCCCATTCCATTGTTTCTGAACCGCCACCGCTTTGGGTTGTGATTACAAAAGAATTTGATAAATGCCCGAATGCCATTGCCTGATCGCGCGGACTTTGCTTATCTCCACGACTTGGATCAACAGGGATCCACCCAAAATTGGGCAGATAAATTTCTACCCACCTATGGAACACATCATCCATAGCAGCATCATCCCTACGATGTACAACAGAGCCAACATAACGTGCCGGAATGCCCGAAGCACGGCACATTGCGATATACACAAAAGTGTATTCACTGCAGGAACCATTTCCTCTTTCCAATACAGTAGGAGCCGTATTCCAGCCGCCCTGCATTTCATAATACATATGATCGATCAAATAATCAAAAATGCGGCGCGCCTTCCAATAAAGGTTTTTTGTTTCTCCAACTGCCTCTTTTAATCCCTTTTGGATGATCGGGTTTGTAATGTCGTATTTCTCATTGTCTACAAGATATTTATCACTTATCTCGGAAGGAATATCACTTTCTGAACCTACCTGATCAGGAAAAACAAAATAATCAACATTATAAAGCTCCGCCCGAACGTGCATCCACGCTTCCCGTTTTTTACCGGGCACCAAAACGCCCTTTTCGAAAACAGCTGTTTGCTGCCCCCATTGATCTGTATGGATTTTATCCGGCTTTTCGCTATAGCTGACATCCATGATTTTCTGAGATGGCCGATCTACAGGAATAGCTAGAAAAGCCGTTGTTGACAAGGCGTCACCGGGTCCAAAATTGGTATATTCATGAATCAGCTTTACGGATGCTTGCCTAGGATTTGACACCCTGAACAATTCATCGTCTTTTATTTGAATCTTATAAATTTTATCTGACTGAGAATCAGCATTCCAAAGGCTTTCACCATCCCATGCAAGGCCTCTTGGATATTGATCAGGTGATTGAAAAACAATGATTACCTTTCCATTTTTAGGCTCCACCATATAAATTTCATCTTTCAAACGATCGGAAATCCAGAGGTATGTACCATCAAATGTTAGACCGCGAGGATCTGACGCAGGAGATGGAAAAGACCGTATTGTCGTTCCATCATCCGGATCGAATTGCACCAGTTCGTGCCTCAGGTGATCGACGCACCAAAGATAATTCCCATCCCAAGTAAGCCCTGTTGGAGCGCTTACAGGCACATTTAATGCGTGTAAAATACTTCCATCTTTAGGATTTATCTTATAAACTTTCCCGAAATAATTCTCTGTAAGGGGCAAGCCCCCTTTCATATCTGCACACCAGAGATTCTCACCATCCCAAGCCAGACCCGTTGGCCAGTATGCAGGAGCAGGCAATTCGCGCTCCACTTTTCCGTTCTTAGGATTGATGCAATAAAGCATATCGGTTTTTCGGTCGGCAAGCCATAAATGAGTCCCATCAAAGGTCATTCCTGTAGACCATTCGGCAGGGGCATCAAACATCTGTTTGATTTGACCCGTATAGGCAAAAAGCCCAAATGAAATGAATAAAGCGAAAATTAAGGTGCTTAGTTTTTTCATCATGCTGTGTTTTAAAACAATTAAGATTCATCGATTGAGGCAAAAGCTGGGCTCTTTTAAAAAACCACTTCAGACAAAAGTATTAAATTTGCCGAAAAAGGAGACAGACCATGATTCCAAAAACTTTTCTTATTGCCATTGTTCTCATAGGCTTTGTTGTTCTTGCACTTTCTATTGGCATCCTGTTTCAAAGAAAATTCCCCCGCCAACAGGTTGGAAACAACCCAACTTTAAAGAAAAAAGGAATTTACTGTGCAAAAACGCAGGACAAAATTGCTCGCAAAAACCTGCACAAAGCAACGAATAAAGAGCAATAAATTACTCCATATATTTTTTATAGATTTCCCTGCTTTCGACAAACTCCTTTAAATCAGGGAAAAATCGAAAATAGGCTTCTTCAATAATTTTATAATCACGCTTTAAAACTTCAACAGAACGCTCCATTCCACTTGCAAAATTTGCCCTGCCCAACATCCCATTAAAAACATTTTCGAGCCCTTTAAAATTAGCATAATTATACAACCAGTTTCCTGAGATAAGGTATGGAAGAATCCGTTTTGTTTTCGGTGGCAGGAGATCAAAGTTGGCTATACAAATTTCATAAATTTTCCTGGCATAATCGCGCAGGGGCACTTCATTCTGATTCCAATGCTGCGCAATAAAATGATCATAATAAATATCCAACACTACTCCCGAATACTTTCTAAAATCAGGGTTTAATAACTTCCTCATTTCACGATTTACAGGATGTTTATCGGTATACTCATCGATACTGTGATGCAATTTAATCCCATCAATCATGGCCTCCGGCATGCTTGCCGAATATTTACCTTTCACTGCATCTGCCACAAAATTACCCAATTGCACCAATTCATTGGGAGGGGATAAGATAAGATGCGCTAAAAAATTCATTAGGCTAATTTTGGGGCAAATCTACTTAAAACAATTATAAATAAGTGCGTTTTAAACCTGAGATCCGTAGAAATAGATTAGTTTTGTTGCATAGAAAACGTAAAAATAAATTTAAAATATTCCAGCAATGCAGAAACTAGTTTTACTTGGGGATGAAGCAATTGCGCAGGCTGCTATCGATGCAGGCATGTCTGGCATTTATGCGTACCCGGGAACTCCTTCTACGGAAATCACAGAATATGTGCAGCACTCGAAAGAAGCGCACAAACTGGGCATACGCTCAAATTGGTCTACAAACGAAAAAACAGCAATGGAAGCTGCTATTGGCATGTCATATGCCGGTAAACGCACAATGGTTTGCATGAAACATGTCGGCTTGAATGTTGCCGCTGATGCATTTGTTAATTCAGCAATTACCGGTGCTAATGGCGGACTTATTGTAGTTGCTGCCGATGACCCATCAATGCACTCCAGTCAAAATGAGCAAGATTCCCGTTTTTATGGAAAATTTTCTTTGATGCCCATTTTGGAGCCATCCAACCAGCAAGAAGCATACGATATGGTTCACTATGGTTTCGAACTCTCTGAAAAATACAATATCCCTGTTTTATTCCGGATTACAACAAGGCTTGCCCATTCACGCGCCGGCGTTGTGCGTAAAGCAATCAAAGAACAGAACGAGCTTCACCTCCCATCAGATTTACGCCAATTCGTACTCTTGCCCGCAATTGCACGTAAGCGCTATAAAGGACTGATTGCCAACCATGAATCTTTTATCATGGAATCAGAAACATCAGGTCTTAATTCCTATACCGAAGGCGAAGACAAAAGCATGGGCATTATCGCCTGTGGTCTGGCATACAATTATTTGATGGAGAATTATCCGGACAGAAAATGCCCGTATCCGGTCTTAAAGATAGGCCAATATCCCCTTCCAAAAGCAGATGTAATACGCATGGCTGATAGCTGCGAAAGCATTCTTGTTCTCGAAGAAGGTATGCCGATTATCGAAGAATTGATTAAAGGATATCTTGGTCGTGGCATACTTGTTAAAGGCCGCCTCGATGGCACATTGGTTCGCGATGGTGAATTAAACCCAAACATTGTTGCCGTTGGCTTAGGAAAAACTGATACATATGGCTCAGACACTCCTGATTTGGTTGTAGGACGCCCACCGTCATTATGCCCCGGCTGCCCACATATCGACTCATATAACGCTTTGAATGAAGCCATTAAAGATTTTGGCAGCGGCAGGGTAATGTCTGATATTGGCTGTTATACACTTGGCGCACTCGCTCCTTTCGAGGCAATCAACAGCTGTGTAGATATGGGAGCTTCCATTACAATGGCCAAAGGAGCTGCTGATGCCGGACTTGTTCCCGCTGTTGCAGTTATTGGTGATTCAACCTTTACACATTCAGGAATGACCGGACTGCTCGATGCAGTGATCGACAAATCACCCATTACGGTTCTGATTCTGGATAATGCCACAACAGGAATGACCGGTGGACAGGATTCAGCAGCCTTCGGACGCATAGAAGCAATTTGCAAAGGCATTGGAGTTGAAGAAGAACACATCCGCGTACTTAAACCCTTGAAAAAGAATCATGACGAAATGGTTCAGGTAATGAAAGAAGAGCTTGCATACGATGGCGTTTCGGTAATTATTCCTCGTCGTGAATGTATTCAAACACTGAATAAACGCATGCGCTTAAAATTCAAAAACAAAAAGTAATCGGAATCGTTTGGATTAATTTAAAAGCAGAATACAATGAAAACTGATATTATATTAGCCGGTGTTGGCGGACAAGGAATTTTAACCATTGCAACAATTATTGGCACAGCAGCAGTAAGCAGTAATTTGTTTGTGAAACAAGCCGAAGTTCATGGCATGAGCCAGCGCGGAGGTGATGTACAGTCGCACCTTCGTTTATCGGACAAAGAAATTGCCTCTGACCTAATTACGTTTGGAAAATGCGATATGATTATTTCTGTAGAACCTATGGAATCGCTACGTTATCTTCCTTATCTGCATAATGAAAATGGTTGGCTTATCACAAACACCAATCCGTTTATTAATGTACCAAACTACCCTGAAATTGGAGATGTAATGACAGAAGTTCGGGGCATTAATAAACATATTGCCCTTGATGCCGATCAAATTGCAAAGGATCTTGGTAATGCCAGAGCTGCCAATATCGTAATTCTTGGAGCAGCATCCCCATATCTGAATATGCCTTATGAATCATTAGAAGAGGCTATTAAAACTATTTTTGGCAGAAAAGGACAAGACGTTGTTGACATTAACATCAAAGCATTAAAAGCCGGTCGTGACTTCGCAGAAGAATACATAAAATAAGCAATAATAACTATAAAAACGCGGCTCAAACAAGCCGCGTTTTTTTTGTGATTTTAGTAGAATAAACAGTCCTTATTGATACATTTGCAACAGAAAATTCTGACTAAAAACATCATATTCCACAATAAATAATAAAAGGAACTGTTGATCATTTTGTGGAATTTTATCTAAGCTAATTTATAGGTTCCCAAATTCGATCTTCCGTAGTCTTTGCTGTTTCAAATGAAACTATTTTATGAAAAAACACCCTCTATTTCAAGATCTTATCCTGATCTGCTTTATTTCAGCCTTATTGATCATTATCTCAATTACTTATACTGATTCTGAAACCCCTTCTTCGATAAACACAATCGAGACAGCAGATATTCCTCAGCCGATAATAAAAGACTATTTTGGTTTTCCTGAGGACAGATTTGAAGCAGAACATGGTTATGTTCATAAAAACCAATTTTTGGCCGATATTTTACTGGATTATAATGTTGATTATCAAACGATTGATCAATTAGCACGAAAATCAAAAGAGATTTTTGATGTGCGTAAAATTCGACAAGGGCAGCCCTATCATATTTTGCTCGAAAAAGACAGTCTGCGTTCTGCTGCCTATTTTATTTATGAAGCGGACCCAATCAACTATTTCGTTTTTGGCTTGCGTGATTCTTTGGAAATTCTCTCAGGAAGCAGGGAGTTAATCGTACGCATCGACACCTGCGAAGGAGAGATACAAAGTTCCTTATGGAATGCCCTTGCTGATCAAGGGGATAATCCTATGCTTGCCGTTGGATTGTCGGAAATCTATCAATGGTCTATTGATTTTTTCGGCATTCAAAAACACGATTGGTTTAAAATCATTTATGAAAATCAATTTATTGATACCACGAATATTGGCCCCGGAAGAATCCTCGCATCAGCTTTTGGACATAACGATGATGTATATTATGCCTTTTGGTTCAATCAGGACACTATAAAAGGCGGCGATTATTTTGATGAAGAAGGCAATAGCCTCCGGCGCACTTTTCTGAAAGCCCCATTGCGCTATAGCAGGATCAGCTCCAAATTCTCCAATAGCCGTTTGCACCCTGTGCTCAAAATCAGAAGGCCACATCATGGAATTGATTATGCCGCCCCTAGAGGCACGCCTGTATATTCCATTGGTGATGGTGTGATCATTAAAAAAGGATATCAAAAAAATGGTGGTGGACGCTATTTAAAAATTAAGCACAATAGTGTTTATACAACAGTTTATATGCACCTCAACGGCTACGCCAAAGGGATAAAAAGCGGCAAACGCTTAAAGCAAGGGGATTTGATTGGCTATGTTGGCTCCTCAGGTTTAGCAACCGGACCTCATTTAGATTTTAGGGTGTTTAAAAATGGTGCAGCAATTGATCCATTAAAAATGAAATCACCCCCGGCAAATCCTGTAGATTCAGCACATAGGGACAGATATTTCAGCGGCATTGAATTGGCGAAACAGTCTTTAAAAAGAAACGAAATAATTTCTGAACACCCTCAAAAACAATAGATTACTAAATAGATGTTCCGCTTTGAATTTTCTTCTTCGCATCATCAATCTGATCTCCATCTATATCGAAATCCCCAATGCCAATAAAAATCGCTGGTGCGATTACTGAGACTGGTTTACACAAATAGCTTTTATTGCAATCATCATCTGAAATAATGCTTTTTCCTGTGAATGTGGTTATTACATATAAAAGAACACTAATTACGAAAGCCCCTTTCAGTAAACCGAAGAGCAGCCCAAGAATTTTATTGATTGCCCCAAGCGCAATCGCTTCTGCAAGTTTTTCGACAATTCGACCGATCAGGTGCACGATAATGACGACCACTAAAAAAGTAACGACAAAAGAGGCAATTTTCAGCACCCCGGCATCAAGGCTTATATGCTCTGCCAGAAAAGCCTGCGCATAATCAGAAAAATAGATTGCGCCATATACTCCAAGCACTAAGGCGATTAGTGATGCTACTTCAACAATTAATCCTTTGATAAAACCGCGGTATGCAAAAAAAGCAAGCGGAAGTGCAATAAAAATGTCAATATAACTCATATGTGGGTTTGTTTTAATCGTCTTGTCAATTCTGTTGAGAACACAAAATCTTGCAATTCTTTATTATCAGCGGTTAAGATTTCGGTATTGCTTCCCTGCCACCATAATTTGCCTTCAAAGATATACGCAATACGGTCACCAATTTCCAGCACGGAATTCATATCATGTGTATTGATAATGGTAGTAATGCCATATTCCTTAGTAATTTCACTAATCAGCTGATCGATTACCCCGGCAGTTCTGGGATCGAGGCCGCTGTTGGGTTCATCACAAAAAAGGTATTTGGGCTGCATAGAAATCGCCCGGGCAATGGCCACACGTTTTATCATCCCCCCACTTAACTCTGAGGGCATCAAATGATTGGAACCATCGAGATTTACTCGCTTAAGACAAAAATTAACTCTTTCCAGCTTTTTTGCGGCATCCCAATCGGTAAACATATTCAAGGGGAACATTACGTTCTCCTGCACATTCATGGAATCGAAGAGGGCTCCACCTTGAAAAAGCATGCCAATTTCCTTACGAATGGCTTTTTTTTCTTTGAAGGACATAGCAGAAAATACCCTTTCGTTATAAATGATTTCACCCTGATCCACTTCATGAAGCCCAACGAGGCATTTCATCAGCACTGTTTTTCCTGAACCGCTCTGCCCAATAATCAAATTATTGATACCCGGCTTAAAGGTTAATGAAACATCTTTCAAAACCTGATGACCATCAAATGTTTTATTGATATGCCGTACTTCTATCATGAGAGTAAAAGTTGTGTTAAAATCAGGTTAAAAAGAATAATCCATATACTGCTGTGCACAACAGCTCGTGTGCTTGCTGCGCCAACATCAAGCGCACCACCTTTAATATTATAACCACAGTATCCTGATACTGTTCCAATGATATAGGCAAAAACTGCTGTTTTAATAAGCATATAATAGACCGTATAGCCATCAAAATAGAAACGTAGGCCGGCGATATAATCGTGAGGGGTATAAAGGCTAGTGAGTTCAGCAACTAAATAACCGCCAATAAGGCTAAAGAAAACACTGAAAATAATCAGCAAAGGATTTACAAAAACAAGGGCAGTAGTTTTTGGCAGGATTAGGTATCCGGCAGGATTGATGCCCATAATTTCCAGAGCATCAATTTGTTCGGTAACCCTCATGGTTCCAATCTCTGATGCTATGCGTGAGCCAACTTTCCCTGCCAGAATAAGGCTGATGACTGTTGGCGAAAACTCCAGGATAACCGACTGTCGTGCAGTAAAACCAATCATGGTTAACGGAATAAGGGGAGAATCGATATTATAGGCCGTTTGAATGGAAACAATCGCGCCCATAAACACCGATATTACGGCAACAATTCCAAAAGAATCAATGCCCAAATGCAAGACTTCACTAAAAAAATTCTTTCTAAAAACATTCCATTTTTCAGGTTTTCGAAAAACCGAACGCATGAGCAACATATATGCTCCAATATACCTGAAGAGTCCCATAAAAATATTTTGACACCCGCTAAATTAAACAATTTTATTTATTCCCAAGCAGTATTCAGCATGAAGGAAACACAAATAAAAAAGTGTTGTCATTTCCATCGCTTATAGGGATAAAAAGCTCTTATAGCAAAAATGCCCGCAAAAAGCAGGCATTTAAAAATAAAAAAGCAAAGTTTTGCTCTATTTGTTTTTTAGTGGACAGGTATTTATTCCAATAAGCCTGTACAAAGGGCAGCAACCCATAAAAGCGGTCATGAAAGGAATGATGCCGATAAGCCCCCACCAAGAGTTCATATAATAACCTATTCCACCAATTATAATACCAATCACAATCCTGAGGATCATATCTAATTTACCTACATTTTTCTTCATCTGATTCTATTTTAAACGATTCGAGAGTAAAACAAAACAGAACCGATTTGGTTCACCTGAAAATCAATGCAATACAAAAATTTACAATGCATTGATCGTGAATGATGAATGCTCGTTTAATTTATTTGTGCTTATTACTTAGGAGAAAACACTCAAAAGGCTTGGGATTTATGACCAAGTCCTAAATTATATCGACAGCAATTCCTTCCGAAGCGCTCACCATGGGTTCAACAACAACAAAAACCCCTTCCTGCAGTCCAGAAAAAATAACTGTTTCATCATTTACCTGAAGCACCTGTATGGTCTTTTTTGTAAGCCGGCCATCTTCAACAACAAATACTTCATCGTGATTAAAAACCGCCTTCCGAGGAATTTCCATGCTTTCATCCAGACTTTTTCCCGGGAAAAATGCTTTAAGGTACTGCCCTTCATAGAGGGGGAAAGCAGCATTTTGTTCGACAGTCACAAAAACAGGCACAGATTGAGTAGCCACATCAATAAAATTACCAATACGAACAATTTTGGCATCCCATTTTGCGGTAGCATTTTCATTGCTTACAACTACATTTTCACCAATAGAAACAGCATCAATATTTTGCACGTCAACAGGCACTTCAAGCTCATAGGCGTCTGTGCGTATAATCGCAGCAATGCGGGAACCCGGATTTGCCACTGCTCCAACTTCTAGATAAACTTCTGTGAAACTCCCTTGAAAAGGTGCCCTGACTTCATATTTCTCCAAATGAATTTCATCTCCAATAATCGAGTAATAATCACTGAGGATATTGCGGCTGGCTAAAAATATTTTTTCCTGACGATCAGAAATTTCAGGCAATGGAGGCAAGGTCTTTTTGATGTCCAATTGATTAAAAAACTCAGACCATACTTCAAAACGTTCAGGGAAATCCATACGGAAATCGGGAAGGCTATTAGCAAGTGAGGTTAAAAAACGGCTTTTTTTTGCATGAAGCGATTGCACAATATCCTTATTATAAATTGAAAACAAGACCTGATTTTTAACGAATGTTTGTCCTTTTTTCAATGGCACAGCGCCTTCAAGTATTTTGCCCTGAACTTCGGCGGCCAAATCGAAACTTTGGCTGCTGAGCAATCTGCCGGAAACAATTATTTCTGAACGGACAACCGAATAATCAACAGGAATAGCTTTTACAAAACGTTTGCGCTCTGTAATAGCCTTCTTGGATGGAGACTCCTTTAAACCCATAAAAAAATAGGAAATAGCGGCCGACCCTCCAAGGAGCAAAAGCACAAAAACAATAATCGTTAATTTACGAGACATAAGCTTGAATATTAATTGAAGTCGACAAATTTACACATTCACAACAATTTAAGCCGAATTATTCAGGAATCTTTGCACTAAAAGCAAAAAATAGAATCAGAGAAAGGGGGCTTTGTTTTTGGCGAAAAAAAAATCCCTTTTATCGAAGCGGTTTGCTTTCGAAATCTAAGACTTTGTGAATCATTCAGCTTAAAAACAACGGGAACAATAAAAAGTTCTCTTTATTTCTGCCCATGCTATCAATAAGCCTATTATGCTTGCCAAAAACCCACTTATTTTCAGGGGGAAAAGATCAGCAAAATACTTTTAAGCCAATTCGATAAGACGCGATTCTATTCAATTCTCTGGTTTTTATCTGTTTCAGTATCAAAGATTCCACATCAATTTATAAAACCAATGCTTAAAACGTTTAATTTTGCAGCATGTTTGAAGATCGATCACAAAAAAAGCAAAGAACCGAAATATCTAGTCTGGGTGAATTTGGACTGATCAGGGAACTCACTAAGAACCTGAGTATTAAGAATAATAAAAACATCCTTGGTAGCGGAGATGATGCCGCCATTGCCAATTATTCGGATGAACAAACATTGGTCAGCACAGAAATTTTCACTGAGAAAGTGCATTTCGACCTTTCTTATACACCTCTGAAGCATTTGGGGTATAAGCTCGTTGTTGCCGGTGTTTCGGATATTTATGCCATGAATGGAACCCCTTCCCAAGTTTTAATTGGACTGGGCTTATCCAATCGTTTTAGCCTTGAAGCCGTTCAGGAACTCTATGAAGGAATTGAAGCTGCTTGTACACATTACCAAATTGACCTTACCGGGGGCGATGTTACCTCATCGGCAGTTGGTCTGGTCATCAGTATTACAGCATTAGGCCATGCCAAAGAGGATAATATTGTGCGTAGAAATGGCGCACAAGAAAACGATTTGATCCTCACTACGGGCGATCTTGGCGCTGCATATCTTGGCCTTTTGCTTTTAGAACGCGAGAAAAAAGTGTTTGAAGCAAATCCTGAGATGCAACCGGAGCTCAATAAATTTGACTACTTATTAAAACGACAATTAAAACCCGATATTCATTTTGCGCTATTAAACGAATTGCGCGAAAAAGGGGTCAAACCCACTTCAATGATCGATATCTCTGATGGCCTTGCTTCTGATATCATGCATATTACACATGCCAGCAAAAAAGGCTGTCGCATTTATGAAGAGAAAATCCCGATTGATGCCGAAAGCATTCAACTGTCGGAAGAATTTAATCTCAATCCCGTAACAGTTGCCTTAAATGGCGGCGAAGATTATGAGCTTCTTTTCACAGTCAAAGCAATTGATTATGAGAAAATTAAAACTATAACTGGTATTCAAGTTATTGGTCATATTACATCAGAAGGAAGTGGCGACCATTTAGTGACAACAGACGAACGGCTCATTGAGCTTTCTGCTCCAGGCTGGATCAAAGCCTACGAAAACAATAATGGTGAAGAGCACAAATAAACAATATGATCTCCTAAAGCAACAAATCAGGAACCTACCTGAAAAACCGGGGGTATATCAATATTATAATGCTGACGGGCTTATCATTTATGTGGGCAAGGCGAAAAACCTAAAAAAGAGGGTTGCCAGTTACTTTACCAAAGACAAGCAAATCTCAGGGAAAGTACGCATGCTTGTCAGAAAAATCCAGGAAATTCAATTTATTGTTGTTGATACCGAACTAGACGCTTTACTTCTTGAGAACAACCTGATCAAGAAACACCAGCCTAAATACAATATTCAGCTAAAAGACGACAAAACCTATCCGTGGATTTGCATTAAAAACGAAGATTTTCCCCGGATTTTCCCAACGCGTACAATTGTTCGCGATGGCTCAGATTATTTTGGCCCATACGCTTCCGCGAAGATGATGCATACATTGCTCGACCTGATCCGGCAAATTTATCCAATACGAAACTGTAGCCTGAAATTGTCTGAAGAAAATATAAAGTCCAAAAAATTTAAAGTGTGCCTCGAATACCATCTCGGCAATTGTCTTGCTCCCTGTATCGGCAAACAAAGCCCAAGGGATTACCAAGAGAACATTAATACAATAAGGTATATAATAAAAGGGAATATAAGCCAGGTAATTAAGCAGTTACAGCAGTTAATGAAAGAGTATGCCGAAGGGCTGGATTTTGAGAATGCACAACATATCAAAGAAAAAATTGACATTCTTAAGAAATATCAATCGCGCTCAACGATTGTAAGCCCCGGCATTAAAGATGCGGATGTGTTCTCCATTTTAGATAGCGATAAGGAAGCCTATGTGAATTACCTTAAAGTGATTGATGGAGCTATTGTTCAAGCACATACTATTGAAATAAAAAAACACATTGAAGAGGACAAAGAAAGCCTGCTGTTGCATGCCATCATTGAGATCAGAAAAACAATGGACAGCAAAGCCCCAGAAGTGATCCTGCCTTTTGATCCGCAGATTGAATTGCCCGGCATTCGTTTCAGTATACCAAAAATCGGAGAAAAAAAACACCTTTTGGAACTCTCGGAACGCAATACAAAATATTATAAATTAGAGAAAGACAAACAACGGGCTCACACGAATCCGGCGCAAAACACACAAAGGATTCTGGAAAGGATGCAAAAAGACCTGCGATTAAAAAGCCTTCCAAAGCATATAGAATGTTTTGACAACAGCAATTTTCAGGGAAGCAATCCGGTTGCAGCCATGGTGATGTTTCGTAATGCAAAACCCCATAAAAAAGGCTACCGACATTTCAACATTAAAACAGTTGTTGGCCCTGATGATTTTGCCAGCATGGAAGAAGTAGTATATCGTCGGTATAGCCGTTTATTGGAAGAGAAGCAAGAACTCCCTCAGCTAATCATTGTTGATGGAGGAAAAGGGCAATTAAGCGCAGCAGTGCGCAGTTTGGACAAACTTGGCTTAAGGGGTAAAATAGCCATTATTGGCATTGCAAAACGCTTAGAAGAAATTTATTATCCCGGCGATAGTGTTCCTATGTATATTGACAAGACTTCAGAGACTTTAAAAATCATTCAACACCTGAGGGATGAGGCTCATCGTTTTGGGATTACTCATCATAGAAATCAAAGGAGCAAAAGCAGTTTGCAAAGTGCCTTGATGGAAATTAAAGGCATTGGTCCACAAACAGAAGATATCTTATTAAAGCAGTTTAAATCAGTAAAACGGCTTAAGGAAATTGATCATTCGGAACTCTCAAAATTTGTTGGGCAGGCCAAAGCCCATCTCATTATTGAACATTTCAAGAAGGGATAAAACAGAAAAGGCCTGTTTGTAAAAAGACAAACAGGCCTGTTTTCAGTAATAAAATGTTATTAACCCTGTAATGTAAATTTTATCGGCATGTTAAACTGAACACGCACAGGTTTACCGCGTTGTTTTCCGGCGTTCCATTTTGGCATCATTTTAATAACGCGGAGTGCTTCTTCGTCGCAGCCACCTCCGATACCACGGAGAATCCGAACATCTGTAACTTTTCCATCTGTTTCCACAACAAATGTTACGTATACGGTTCCCTGAATCTGGCTTTCGCGAGCCATTTGCGGGTACTTAATGTTTTTCTGAAGGAATTTGATCCGTTCAATTTCACCTCCCGGAAAACCAGGCATTGTTTCAACAACGGTAAAAATTTCTTCTTCAACAATTTCTTCTTCTTCAACCTCCATTGGAATATACTCTTCCACTTCGAGGTCTTCATCGGCTTCAGCATCGATGATAATTTCGTCGTCAACTTCTACATCATCCTGAACAATTTTTAGGATGGTAGTTTGTGGAGGGGGTTTTGGTGGCGGGGGTTTTACTTCCTGCTTCGTAATTTGAACAAGCTCTTCGGGAACATCTTCCACAACGCGCTCTACCATGGTCAGCTCGATTTTATCATAGCTTTTCCATTCGAAACCAAGAAGGACCAAACCCAATGCCACAACCAGCCCAATCTGGATAAAGAGAGTTCTCTTTGTCTCCAGGTTTGCTTTTGGTGATTTTTTTATTTCCATGGTTTGGTTTATTTTATGTGATTAATTTCCAATTATAAAACAAAAATCTTGCCACTTTTAGTATGTGCCTTTTCAAAATTTTTTCCAAAAATAGAACAAATGAAGATAATACCCAAAAAAGTACCCATAACATTTGCTAAAAAATCGTAGAAACTTCCATTTCTGCTATTAAAAAAGAGTTCTTGCATGATTTCTGTTGCGCTTCCGAACAAAATTCCGACACCAATCGAAAGAATTACATAGTGTACAGAGCGCGCATTTTTTTTATAATAATGCATTATTCCTCTAGCGAGCAAAATTGAAAGAACCATAAAAAGCACTGCATGTACCCATTTATCGATATGAATCCCTTTCCAGAAATTCATTGGATGACCAAAACTTGATGCCGGCATACTCAATAAAACCAACATGAAGGCGATCCAAACAAAAAAAGGCACAAAGGCTCTAATAAAGAGCAATCTTTTGTTATTCAGCTTCAATAATTTCGCGGTATTGGGATGCATCAAGAAGTTCTTCGAGCTCTTCTGGATTTGTGAGTTTAATCTTCACAATCCATCCAGCACCATAAGGATCTGCATTGATCACCTCTTCATTTCCCTCGAGTTCTTCGTTAAACTCCAATACTTCACCGGATGCAGGAAGAAAAACATCCTCAACTGTTTTTACAGCTTCAATGGAACCAAAGGATTCTCCTTTTTCAATGGTTTCCCCTACTGAATCCGCAGCATCAACAAAAACGATATCACCAAGTTGACCTTGGGCAAAATCGGTAATTCCTACCAATGCCTCATCACCATCAACTTTGATCCATTCATGATTTTTAGTGTACTTCAGACCGTCTATTACTTTCATTTTTTAACGTATTTTGGTTGTTTTTGAATAGGCAAATGTACGCTTTTTTCAATTTCAGGCGACATCCTGAAACCAACTCACGGCAAGAAGCAGGAAGTGAAAAGCATACACCCCGGTAAAACGCTATTAATTAGCTTGTTACAGCATATTTTAAATAGGGTATAAATAAAGGGGGCATTTATAAAGTGCCCCCTTTAGAACTATTTATTTCGAATTATTGTGCTAATGTAAACCTCAGGCTAATACCGCCTTTAGTTGTGGAATTACTGTATTGGTTCGATACAAAAGGATTGTTGATGATTTTATCGAAAAAGAAGCGCACATTAAATTGTTGGCTGATCATATAATCAGCAGACAAATTAATACTAACCACTTCCTGTCCTGAGCTGATTTGATCTACATTAGTGTCGATTCTTCTGAGTATTGTTTTATTGCTTCGCACAGACACGTCTGCCTTAATATTCAGGTCACTTTTCAGACGCTTCCCTTTTGTTCCACCCATCGATGAAATGATCAATGGAACATCTTTAAAGCGATAACCTAGTCCAATAACGAATTCATTGCTTGTAACCTCTGTTAGCTGATTATTCACGAAACTTAAAGACAGGTTTCTCGATTTCTTAAATTCCAGTTTGGACATAAAGCTGTTGTTCCATGTCATATCAATCCCAAATAGTGGTGCAAATTGTTCGGTAATTGTAACCTGGCCTATTTCATATTCAGAGATAATATTATTGGCATCATCAACCGCAACAGGATAATCGTTTTCTTCTTTAAACAAGACACTTGTCACATAAGAGCCAACATTATAGGTTGAACGATACGAATGGGAAATAGTAAAGTTCTTAAAATATTGTTTGAAGAAGTCATATTTCGTTAATCCTTTGTAGGTTATACGCCAATTTGGCAAAGGAATCACCGGGAATTCATTTAGGCTGACCGATGAAGGTGATTTACCGGTATAAGCAGCCAGAAACGCATAATGAAGCACTTCTTGTTGTGTTGGTCCATACCCTTCCGGGAAACCGGTTGAATCAACGACCCTTCCTGACCAATTTGGATTTTCGCGTGCCAAACGGAATGCAACATCCTCCCTGTATTCGCGCAGATTATCATAAGCCTCAGACTGATTATTATCATCGGGGCCTTTAAAGGCGGTTGCAATAGAAATTGTTGAGATACTAAAACTACCCCTGTCTAATGGTGAGAAAGTTCCAAAAGCACCATCCTGATATTTAAAATATTCGGAATGGTTTTGGCTATAAGTCCTCGTTGCATTCAGTTCGATCCGCAAATCCCTGATTGGCTCAATGGTTGCCCTAGCATTTAGGTTGTTTGTATATTTAGTCATATACTGCGTATTGAACATTGAATCGGCAGTTATCCAACCATTGTCAACAGCATCCCAGCGAATATCTTCCTGGCTTCCAAAAACAAATGGAATACCCGGTGCCATGCCGTTTGCAGTACTGTTCCCAAGAATATCCGGTTCCGGCAGGAAACCTGGCAGAAAAGTTCCATTGGTTTCAGAATAGCTAAGGCTTGCGTCTTTCACCATCATAAGCAGTTTGAGGGTATTATCAGCAACCAATTTAAAATAGTTCATATCCTTTTTGGTTGTATCCTGTTGTTGCTTAGGGTTTCGTTTTGGCGGACCACCCATGCCTCCAGGCCCCCTGTTTTGTGTTTTACGGGAGCTGTTCAGTTTTTTCAGATAAGGGATTTTATTATATAAACGTGTTAGCTTGGCATTTGCATTGATCTGCTTTGTATTCGCATTTTCAATACTGTTCCCCATAGCTTCCTGTACCGAAGTTGGGCTGGCTTTCCAGGTATAGGTTGCCTGATAACGCGCTGTTGCATTAATCCAGTCAACAATAGGGATTTTATTTAATGGCAATCTGTAGTTCAAACTAGTCGTTTGATAGTACCGGTCCATTGTTCCTCCGCTGAGCAGCTGATCATTTACCTGCTCCCGTTTTTCGGCAGCAGTATAACCATAATCATCTCCATCGCGGCTACCGGGCAATTCATCGATAAATGCATCGGCCATGGCTTTAAAATCGAGCTTCAGGCTTTTTGCAAGATCCCATTTTAAGTCGTATGTACGGTTCCAGGTATAGGACTTCATATAGGTTGGCTGAATAATGATGTCGGCACTTGTTTTATTCCTCAACTTTCTCTCTGTATACTCACGATTTAAGTCGGTACGGAAGCTAAACATCTTAGGCAAATAATAGAAGTTGAAATCTTTAATAAGCTTCAGATAACTCTTATTAAACAACTTCACTTTATCGAAAGGTTTCACCTCTTTAGGTTTATTGGTAAAATTATAGCCAAGCCCACCTCGATACACTGTCCTGTTATCATATTCTATATCGGGGTTATGCATTGATGTTTTGGAATAAGAATAGCTTACATCAAAGTTCTCGACATCATAAACCCTCTGTTTCTGATCGGCACCTACGCGTTCTTTACGAACATTCATAAAGTTAACGTTATAGCGTGTAATCACATCTTGTGTCAGGTCGCGTATACTGTCTTTTGCACGCTCTGTTTTATAGGTATTGAGGTCATCTTCGAGTTTAATATCCGGATCAAGCGGATTATATTCCGGCGAACTCACGGCATGGCTCACATCAAAATGCATTGGTACACGCAATCCCCAATCTTCGGGGAAAAAGCGCCCAAGTTGCATATTTGTCGCAAAGTCGATGGAGGTTTTTGTTTCCATTTGCCGTTCATTCACTTTTTGCTCAATTCCTCCAAAGCCAGGAGTACTGTGCATTCCACTCACTTGGATATTTCCCACATCGGCAAGGTCGGTACGCATACGAGCAACGGCAGCCCAGCCGCTTTTATTCACAAAATCTGTGAGGCGCAATTCATCCACCCAAATTTCTGCACTACGTGGCAATCCATTATCAGTATCAACAGCAGAGTGTTTCTTCGGATTACGCACACCAATCATAATTGATTTTACATCGCTGATACTTGGTGAACCAACAACAGTAATTTTATTCTTACCATCATAAACAATATAATTGGTGCTTAGTGTAACTGTTGATCCTGTTTCACGCATATCTGTGTTTCGCAGAATTTTTGCATTCACCAGTTTTTGAAGCTCCACATCAAAATCATTGGCTTCGGGCCAAATCCCGTATTCATCGGTACGCGCTGTGCCCCAAGGAGTAAAAACCAATGGGATTTCATATTCATAATAGTTTTGGGTAAAGTCAGCACCCAAACGTATAAATACTTTTAAATCACCTGTTTGATTTGGATCAATTGCATAGACATCTTCCGCGTGCACAAACATTTTCAATCGTTCATACTGTCGGAAATCAAAATCAGTGTTTTTATAAACAGCACGAGCGTCTCCGTCCATCAGATTTGTGATCTTAATCGACATTGATTGCTCGTTTAGTCTTGTAAAATTCGTTGTACCATAATTAATCTCCCTCTCGATACCCGGAGGAATGACATAAGGCACTGGCTCGCGATAACCGTTTTCTTCAATATTTACGGTTGAGAGAATCACGCTGGTTTCGCTTTGTTCATCCAAAGGAATATATTCTCCAGCAGATAAAAGGTCGTATTCGTATCTTCTCCAGGTAGAGCGTACAAGTTCGAGTGAAGCAAAACGGCAAACGACTTCTTGGCTAAATCCTTTGAAGAACATACGCATAAACCGAATAGATTTAAAATCGCTAATATCTCCAACAACCTCATCGGGACTGTTAATAGGGATTTTAAACTGATACCACCGAACATTTCCTTTATCTCCATTTGCCAAAGGAATCCCGGTTGCATCATACACATCGGCGATATAATTCTCACCAATATTCATCATTTCCGGGCGGAGGTCAACACGATATTGGAAATAGCGTTCGTCCTCGGAAAGAGTATTATCCTTATTAATATCTTCTACGTTCGGATTTGGTGTAGATGAAGTTGGATATGCTTCGTTGCTTTGTTCTGCTGCCGGTGAGTTGCCATCCGGGCCGTTATAATTCTTATAGCGTTCGAGAATACTGCTATAAAGCGGATCTTCATCATAATCAGTTCCCCTGAAATAATGGTAGTTATCTGATGAGGGGTCATTTGCAGCAGTAACATAAGCTGGCGAACCAACGCCATGCAAAGCGGCAATGCGGCCTAAGTATGATGCTTCAAAGAATGTTCGTTCATCATCATCCCTCAGTCCATCATAACCAACATCCTGGAATGGACGCGAAGCGGCATTATTATCAAAAGCATCTACAAGATTTTGTTTATTTGGCACCCGTCCCCAGATTGTAGTATCAACATTTTCAACAGTTGCACTAATAGGCAAACCATTTTCGAAGGCTTTACGACTATCACGCAGGATATCTTCAGAAACATCCCCAAGGTTAAAATAAAGCTCCCCACCGGGATGGTTCGGATTATCAGCAAAAGGATCCATCATCCAAAATTCGATATACTCAACATTAGTTGATTCAAAGTCTGAGGATTCGATACGGCGCATAATGCCGCCCCAACGCGTTTCGGGATCGACTAATTTTCCCTGATCATTTACACCCCTCGAAATTCCGGGAGCTCCTTCAACATCATAGTTGTTTGGACCTCGTTCGGAAGGATAATAAGCCATGTTCAGAACTGCAATATTGGTTGGGCTCCCGTTTGGAATTTCCTTATTTGGGAACACCTCTGTTTCAAGAACCTGACGTACACTGTTTTGAGAAAGCTCATCATTATCAACGTTTGGTGGCACTAAGGTTCCATTTCTGTCGTAAAATAATGGGTCGATAATATACCAGGCAAGCTTTGCACGATTGTATCCATATTCCAAACCAGTGCCTATTGCCCCTTCGGGGAACATACCACTACGGGTTTGCCCCTGCGGCGTACTTGCTGTAAACCAGCTGATGGTATTTTTGAGGTCGATAGTTGATTTAGCCCCTTCAAAATCATCGATATAACTCGTTCCGGATGAACCGATAACGCTCGGATGCCCCGGGATAAAATGAGCAAATTCCCCTTCAATAATAACTTTTGACGGAGCTTTTGTTTCTATTCCCGGCAGCTTATCTACAATTTTGGTAATTAATCGGGATTGATCGTTATAATTGAAATTAAAGCCCCAAATTGTATTGGAGATCGGATCATCACCCAGATTTGTTTTTTGAGTTAGTGGGCGTTCATGAAGGTTAATGATCGTGGCACCGAGGCTTAACCTCTTATTCACTACATGATCGACATGCACCCCCATATATCGTTTCGACTGGATGCTAAACATATTGTTGCTTTCCATTGAAATATTGATGGGTGTACCGGAATTAAGGATTCCTTCGTTTATAATACGCACACGTCCAAGGGTATAATCAACGGTATAATCAACATTTTCTGTTAGCGTTATCCCACCCGCAGTAACTTTAACAGAGCCTTGAGGCACATTTAAAGCATTAAGGCTGATTTCGCTGCCCGATGAAGATTTATAATAACCATCGAGATAAAATTTATTCTTATCAGGGTATTGCTGTGCCCCTGTTTTGGTCATTGTATAGAGCGAATCATAACAGTATTTATCGGCAATACGATCATCGCCAATGGCTTCACGTAAATCTTGGCCAAATGGCTCAAGAATAGTGAAATAAATACGTCCATTGGAAGATTGAATTGTACCTCCCACTGTGGCAGCATTATCAATAAAGTCGAAAACCCCATCAGGAGGAGGGTTTAGCTGTGGATCCAAACGGTCGAGCCCTAATGCCTGAATCAAAGGAACTCCCGAAATATCACCTTCGGAGATATAACCGGTTGGCACACCGTTTTCGCTTCCACTATAAACGATATTTAATATAAAATCCTCGCGGTTCACCTGATAAGCACGTAATGAATAAACGTTCTTCATCATCAGGTTCCACATAGGAATGCGAGTGTTTAAGGAAGTACTCTTCAGTAATTTTACGATAAGGCAGGAAGGATCGCTCACGCCACCATCAGAAAATTCACCTACCTGATATACTGCAGTATCACCAATAACAGTATACTGATATGCAATAGCAAGGGTTTGATCAGAATTCAGAGTTGTATTTAAAGAGATAAAACCCAGTTTTGGGTTATAGGAATATTCTGATGCGGAGAGTTTTCTGGCACTTTCCACTTTCTCAAAGTCCACACCGGCAACAAAACTCAATGGAGGGCTTTTCAGATAATTCGACACCCTGTTGATGTCACGAACGCTTGTGATGTTCATGATTTCCAGAAGGTCGTTGGATTCATTATCCGGATAAGAGCTTGCCATAAAAGACGGATGAATTTTATCATCACGATAGGGGTCTATTTCTCCAAGATCCTGAAAAGCAACAATATTGCGATTATCGGTAACAGCCGGACCAATATTTGTAACCCAAACTTCCATTTTGGTAATGGACACATTCGAATTGATAATAGGCAGGCGGCTTAGGCCTTCTTTATAATGCTCTCGAAAATATTGTGCAATAAAAAAGTGACGGTTTTCTTCATAAGCATCGGCACGGATATTAAAGGTATTTGTTTGGGCACCACCTTCAACAGTAATTGATTGGGTTTCACTTTCCTGCTTCGAGAAAACAGCAGTAACGGTTGTGCGCCCAAACTGCAATTTTGTTTTAATCCCAAAAAGGCTTTGGCTTCCCTGAATCAAAGTGCTATTCAGGGGCAAGGTTACATCTCCCGCTTCGATCAGTTTAATAATTTCATCCTCTTTTCCTTCGTATTTAAGCTGCAATTTGTTCTCAAAGTTGAAGGTCGATTCTGTATTATAATTGGCTTTAAACTCGATTTTATCTCCAATTTTAGCGATCACATTCATTTGAATTTTCTGTTCAAAATCAAAGTTCAGTGTATTTCGCTGCCTGACATTCAGGGTTGGGTCATCACGGGTATTTCCTGTCACGCCAAAGATTAATTCTGCAGAACCTTGAGGACGGATATCAATAGTGTTGGATCCAAAGATCCGGTCGAAGGCCTCCCCTCCGATATAGATTTCAGGAATAATTCCGCCGGAACCACCTGCAGCAGAAGACATTGCCCGTTCTTTCCAATAGGATTGCATTGATTTATCGAGGCTATAATCCATATACTCGTCCATTGTAAAATACTTTGCAGGACGGTATTCGAGTTCACCAATTTTCCGCTTTACGATATAATCGCCTGAGAGCGGATCATATTCCACTTCAGTAGTAATATTTGCAGGATCATTAAAATAGAGCGGGCTGCTGTATATTTTTGACTGCTGCGTCAGTCCTTCTTCCCTCTGGATAGGGTATCGAAGTTGCACAGAATCAGGAATAGAATCAGGTGGAGGATTCAGTTGAAGCAAAGGATCAGAATTAACGGACCCTTTCGTTTGTATTCCGGCAATAATCAGAACAAGGAATATCCAGCTTGTATAAAGTATTGATTTTTTCAATGTTACAACAGTGGCTTTGGTTAATTATAAGACGTTCAATGCACTTTTGATAAGTTCCTCAACCTTCAATTCATGGTCGGATGCGCTTATTATCTTATCCAATGCTTTTTCGGCGGGTCCTTTTTGGAAACCCAGAACAATCAAACCTTGTAACGCCTCATCTCGGCTTGTATTGTTCTGATGCAAGACTTTTTCGTCTCCACTTAGCTCTTGTTTGCTGAGCTTATCTTTCAAATCCAGAATAATTCGTTGCCCTGTTTTTGTGCCAATCCCTTTTACCTTTGTAAGAGCATTTGTATTTCCATGCACAATAGACTGATATACTTCAAAAGGACTCATCGAAGAAAGGATCACACGAGCAGTATTTACGCCCACACCATTGACCGTAATTAAATGACGAAACAAAGTCCGCTCCTCATCCGAAGCAAACCCATAAAGCATCATGGCATCTTCGCGTACAACCAAATGAGTGTGCAGAAGAATATTTTCCTCATCCTTAATTTGGCTGAAAGTATTCAAAGAAATATGCAGGTAATAGCCTACACCATTGCAATTAATCACTGCATGTGTCGGGTGCTTTTCAACAAGTCTGCCTTCAATAAAGGAATACATATGGTTTGATTTTCACTGAATTCAGGAACAAAATTTTCTAAACCGTGCAAAAATACAATTTTTCAAACAATAGGCTATTTCTTCTTAAGAAAGCTTTCAGCTTATTCATTCGAGAATCTAAAGTAAAGTTACTCATGCCTAATAAAATGAATTTATAATTATTCAACCTTAAGCCGCATTTCCTATAATACTGCTTTCTGTTAACTAATTGACTAGAACAAAACACTGTTTTTCTTTGATACAGGAAAAGTTTGACCAAATAAAACATTGATTATCAACAATAATACTCTAAGAAAATTCTTAAGCTAAATCAATCTTAGAGCAATGCCACATCATCATCTACAAAAACAACCAGAGCAAAAAACCAACTGTCAGATTTAGAAAAAAAGGAAAGAATAAATCAATTCTTAAAAATTTGATACAGGAAAGCCTAGTTTTTAATAGCTTTGTTAGATAATAATACCAACCAAAAATTACCCTTATGGACAAGTTATTCAGACATGATGCACTCAGTTATCACGAAAAAGGCAGACCGGGAAAAATTGAAGTAATTCCAACAAAGCCTTACAATACGCAGCGCGACCTCAGCCTCGCATACACTCCCGGCGTTGCAGATCCATGCCTTAAAATACAAGAGAATGCTGCCGATGCCTATAAATATACGGCTAAGGGAAACCTTGTGGCCGTTATTTCAAACGGAACAGCTGTTTTGGGTTTAGGTGATATCGGCGCACTTGCCGGGAAACCCGTAATGGAAGGGAAAGGACTACTCTTTAAAATCTTTGCTGATATTGATGTATTTGATATTGAGGTAGATGAAAAAGACATAGACAAATTTGTTGAAACAGTAAAAGCCATTTCCCCTACCTTCGGAGGCATCAATCTGGAAGACATTAAAGCTCCACAATGCTTTGAAATCGAAGAAAAACTTAAGGCTGCACTCGATATCCCAGTAATGCACGATGATCAGCATGGTACGGCAATTATTACAGCTGCCGGACTTATTAATGCACTAAAAATCAATGGAAAAGATATTAAAGACCTAAAACTTGTCGTGAATGGCGCCGGAGCTTCTGCCATTAGTTGTACCAAACTTTATGTTGCCCTTGGCGTAAAAATCGAAAATATTGTTATGCTCGACAGCCGCGGGGTCATCCACACAGAGCGTACAGACCTGAACAAATATAAACGGCAATTTGCCACCAACCGCAATGTGCATTCTTTAGAAGAAGCACTAGTTGACACAGATATGTTCCTAGGATTAAGCAAAGCAGGCGTATTAAAGAAAGAATATCTCAAACTGATGGCAAAAAACCCCATCGTTTTTGCTTTGGCCAATCCGGTTCCTGAAATTTTATACGATGAAGCCATCAATACTCGCGACGATATTATTATGGCTACAGGACGATCCGATTTTCCAAACCAAATAAATAATGTATTGGGATTTCCATTTATCTTCAGGGGCGCAATGGATGTGAGGGCTACTGCCATCAACGAGGAAATGAAACTTGCCGCATCTTATGCCCTTGCCGATCTGGCAAGCCAACCTGTTCCCGATGAAGTAAATCTCGCCTATCATCATACTAACTTCTCCTTTGGAAAAGAATATATTATTCCAAAACCCTTTGATCCAAGGCTTATCGAGTTTGTCGCTCCTGCAGTTGCTAAAGCTGCCATGGATTCCGGTATTGCACGAGAACCCATCACCGATTGGGATGCATACAGAGAAAAATTAATCAGCAGGTTGGGCACAAGCAATACACTTATCAGGCAAATTAAATCCCGCGCACGGAAAGACCCGAAACGTGTTGTTTTTGCAGAAGCCGATCATTATAAGATGCTTAAAGCTGCGGAAATTTCGCTAAATCAAGGAGTAGCAACGCCTATTTTGCTTGGCGATGAGAAAATCATCAAAAGCCTGATTCTACAAAATAATTTGGAACTGGAAGGCGTTGAAATAATAGATCCAAAATCTGACGCGCAAAAAATACGTCGCTACGAATTTGCTCAAAAACTCTATAAAAAACGCCAAAGAAAAGGAATGTCGATCAATACAGCCATAGAGCTGATGAACGATCGAAACTATTTTAGCACCATGCTTGTAGAAACAGGACATGCCGATGCAATGGTGAGTGGATTGACCAATAGCTACCCAAATACGATTCGCCCTGCACTTCAAATTATCGGCAAGAAAAAAGGAGCATCACTTGTTTCCGGTATGTATATTGTAAATACCAAAAAAGGGCCATACTTCTTTGCAGATACAACGGTAAATAAAAACCCAAGCACCGAACAATTGGTGGAAATTACACGACAAACCGTTTATGCAGTAAAACAATTCAATATTGAACCGCGTGTGGCCATGCTTGCCTATTCCAATTTTGGCTCCAATCAAGGGCGCATCCCAAATATTGTGCGTGAAGCCGTGCATATTTTGCATACAGAAAATCCGGAATTGATCGTTGATGGTGAAATTCAAGCAAATGCCGCACTCAATCCACAATTGCTTGTTGAGAATTTCCCCTTCTCAAAACTGGTAAACAATCCACCAAATATTTTGATTTTCCCATACCTCACTGCAGGAAATATTGCCTATAAATTGATGCAGGAAATGGGGAAATTTGAAGCAATAGGCCCAGTAATTAATGGGCTGAGCAAATCAGTTCATGTATTGCAAATGGGATGTAGCGTGAATGAAATCGTGAATATGGTTAGCATTGCCGTTATTGATGCACAATGTGTCGAGCGGAGAACAGACGACTGTTAATGCACCAACTTCACATTTATTATCAATAAAAAGCAGCTTGGTCCAATACATGAAAGGATCCAGGCTGCTTTTCTTCAACAGTGGCAATGATAAACCCATAATTTCATGCTCCGGCAAATAAAAAACGGCTTCACTAAAAACCATTTTAATTTTTAAACTGTTATTATAACGTTCTTAGACGGTTTTTACGGATCATTTCAATGGATTCGTTTACACCCATTTTGCGAAATACCAAAAGGTTTTTCGACTCGTTACTAATATTTAAGCGGAATTCGGCAAGAAATTGAATACACAAGAATATGATCCTCAAAGCATTCAATTGAAATATTTTATCATTCATTGAAATTAAATATGTATATTTGTGCCTATAAATTAAACTAAGTAAAAAGCATTAAAAATCAACATCATGGCAAAAAATCTAGAACAAGTAAAATCCGATTTGAAGTCCTATGGAATAGAGGATTTCAGCGAGATTTACTACAATCTTGACTATGACGATCTTTTTAAACATGAAACCGACCCCACCAACGAAGGTTTTGCAAAGGGATTTGTTACTGACACTGGAGCAGTAGCAGTGGATACCGGCATTTTTACTGGCCGGTCGCCAAAAGACAAGTATATTGTTGACGAAGACGAATCCAGAGGAAATATCTGGTGGGCAAGCCCTGAAAGAAAAGGTTCTGACAACAAACCTATTAGCGAAGAGGTTTGGACAGAGCTTTATGACAACAGCGCTGCGCAACTAACCGGAAAGAAACTCTATGTTCAGGATGGATATGCAGGCGCTAACGAAGATTCCCGTTTACGCATCCGCATTGTAACCGAAATTGCCTGGATGGCACATTTTGTGAAGAATATGTTTATCCGCCCAAGCGAAGAAGAGCTTGAAAACTTTAAGCCCGACTTTATTATGCTGAATGCTTGCCGTACAACAAACAAAAAATGGGAAGCTCACGGCCTGCATAGCGATGTTTATGCCGTATTCAACATCAAAAAACGTCTTGCAGTAGTTGGCGGTTCATGGTATGGAGGGGAAATCAAAAAAGGATTCTTCTCGATGATGAACTATTTCCTTCCACTGAAACACATTGCCGCCATGCACTGCTCTGCTAATGTTGGCAATGAAGGCGATGTAGCCATCTTCTTCGGGCTATCGGGTACAGGAAAAACTACACTATCTGCAGATCCAAAACGCGCGCTGATTGGTGACGATGAGCACGGCTGGGACGAAGACGGCGTTTTCAATTTTGAAGGCGGTTGTTATGCAAAAACTATCCACCTGAGCAAAGAAAAAGAACCGGATATCTATAATGCCATCCGTCGCGATGCCCTTCTGGAAAATGTAGTTTTTGATGAAACGTCAGGGAAAATCGATTTTGACAGCAATGCAAAAACAGAAAACACCCGTGTTTCTTACCCTATTTATCATATTGATAATATCGTAAAGCCAATTTCTAAGGCCGGCCATGCAAAAAAAGTGATTTTCTTAACTGCCGATGCTTTTGGCGTTCTGCCACCTGTTGCTAAACTTACAGCCGATCAAACCAAATATCATTTCCTCAGTGGTTATACAGCCAAAGTTGCCGGAACAGAGCGTGGAATTACAGAACCATTACCTTCATTTTCAGCATGTTTTGGGGCAGCATTCTTATTGCTTCACCCAACGGTTTATGCACAAGAGCTTATCCGAAAAATGGAAGAGCACGGAGCAACAGCATACCTTGTAAATACCGGATGGATCGGTGGAGCATATGGCACAGGCAAACGCATCGACCTTCCATCAACAAGAAAAATTATTGATGCAATTCTTGATGGCACTTTGGATAATGCAGAATTTATTAATTCCCCTATCTTTAATCTGGCCATTCCAAAAGAAGTGCCGGGCGTTGACAGCAAGATATTATGTCAGCAGAATCTCTGGCCAAGCCCCGAAGCATGGGAAGAAAATGCACGGAAGCTTGCACAAAAGTTTATCAATAATTTTAAGAGCTTCACTGATAACGAAGAAGGAGCAGGACTGGTTCAGGCCGGACCTCAGATATAGATAATATTCGGGCAATAGTATATGATGCTATTGCCCGATACTTCAGAAATACACCAAACAATAAAGAATAATACAATGAAAAAGATTACAGTAATTGGAGCGGGAAATGTTGGGGCTACGTGTGCCAATGTGATTGCTCACAAAGATTTAGCAAAAGAAGTCGTTTTGCTCGACATTAAAGAAGGAATGGCAGAAGGAAAAGCCCTCGATATTTGGCAGACCAGCTCTATTAACCACTTTAATTCACGCATTACAGGCGTTACTAATGATTATTTGAAAACAAAAGGCTCCGGCATCATCGTAATTACCTCTGGACTCCCTCGCAAACCGGGCATGTCGCGCGATGATCTGATTAAAACTAATGCGTCGATTGTAAAAGACGTAACAGAGAAAGCCATAAAATATTCGCCGGAAGCCATTATTATTGTTGTAAGTAACCCTCTTGACGTGATGACTTATGCTGCTTTTAAAGCGGCAAAAAAACCACCAAACAAGGTTTTTGGCATGGCCGGTATTTTAGACACAGGTCGCTATCGCGCATTTTTGGCCGAAGCCCTGAACGTTTCACCAAAAGACATTCATGCCCTTCTGATGGGTGGTCACGGGGACACTATGGTTCCGCTACCAAGATATACATCAATTAATGGCATTCCAATTAGGGAGCTTCTTGGCGATGATGAAATTAATAAGATTGTGGAACGCACGAAAAAAGGTGGCGGCGAACTCGTTAACCTGATGGGAACCTCTGCATGGTATGCCCCCGGTGCTGCTGCTGCACAAATGGTGGAAGCCATTGTTGATGATCAACAGCGTATTTTCCCCGTATGTGCATATTTACAGGGCGAGTATAATATTAAGGACATCTATCTTGGCGTTCCTGTAAAACTCGGACGCAATGGTATTGAAGAAATTGTACAGGTTAATCTCAATAAAGAGGAACAAAAACTTTTGGTTGATTCTTCAGCTTCCGTAAAAAAAGTTATGGGTATTCTTGATGATTTGAAGATTTTCCCTGACGAAGAATAAATAGTATTTCTCTCGGGAAATGCGAATATTTTCTCTCTCAAAGGCGCAACGGATATTTCTATATTCTTTGCGTTTTTGTGCTTTAGAGTGATGCCTTATATTAATCGTGATGATAGGTTTTTTTCTCGAAATGGTGCAAAGGGTGGCGATGATTCGATTGCAATATTGATGAAGAAGTTCTCACGCTAGCAGGCTAAGTCTTATTGCTGTAGTATATTTTTCTCACGCAAAGGCGCTAAGTTTGTCTGTTCTTTGGGTTTTAGAATGACCTTTTTGTGTTCTACATTGGATGAGTATATTTTTTCTCTCGCAAAGACGCTAAGACGCAAAGGCTTGTTTGTTGATTGGATTTTAGAGGCCTAGAATGAAACGTTTGTGCTCTGCATTGAATGGGGATAATGTTTTACTCTCGTAAAGACGCAAAGGCGCTAAGCTTGTTTGTTCTTTGGGTTTTAGAATGACCTTTTTGTGTTCTACATTGGATGAGTATATTTTTTCTCTCGCAAAGACGCTAAGGCGCAAAGGCTTGTTTGTTCTTTGGATTTTAGAGGGTTAGAATGAAACTTTTGTGCTCTGCATTGAATGGGGATAATGTTTTTCTCTCGCAAAGACGCTAAGGCGCTAAGCTTGTTTGTTCTTTGGGTTTTAGAATGACCTTTTTGTGTTCTACATTGGATGAGTATATTTTTTTCTCTCGTAAAGACGCAAAGGCGCTAAGCTTGTTTGTTCTTTGGGTTTTAGAATGACCTTTTTGTGTTCTACATTGGATGAGTATATTTTTTCTCTCGCTAAGACGCTAAGACGCTAAGTTTGTTTGTTCTTTGGGTTTTAGAATGACCTTTTTGTGCTCTACATTGGATGAGTATATTTTTTCTCTCGCTAAGACGCAAAGGCGCTAAGTTTGTCTGTTCTTTGGGTTTTAGAATGACCTTTTTGTGCTCTACATTGGATGAGTATATTTTTTCTCTCGCTAAGACGCAAAGGCGCTAAGTTTGTCTGTTCTTTGGGTTTTAGAATGACCTTTTTGTGTTCTACATTGGATGAGTATATTTCTTCTCTCGCAAAGACGCAAAGGCGCTAAGCTTGTTTGTTCTTTGGATTTTAGAGGATTACAATGAAACTTTATATTCACTAAAAACAGAGATTGCAACACTCACATAATTACTTAAAACAAGATTTCCGCTATTTTCAATGGTCATTGGCAATATTTTCTTTTCAATAAATTTACTGTCAGGGCTTCAGCAATAAAATGAAATCATTAACTTTGGGTCGAATTTAAACAAACTATTATGGCAGAAAAAATTTTTGACAAAGTAAAACCCGGTGTACTGGCCGGTGATGAGGTAAGCGAAGTATTTCGCATTGCCAAGGAACAGCAGTTTGCCCTTCCGGCAATCAACTGTGTGGGAACGGATTCAGTAAATGCCGCAATGGAAGCCGCAAAAGACGTAAACAGTCCGATTATTATACAGCTTTCCAATGGTGGTGCTGCCTTTTATGCCGGAAAAGGATTATCAAACGAAAATCAGAAAGCAGCAATACTAGGTGGAATTTCAGCCGCCAAACACATTCATGAACTAGCAGAGGCTTATGGCGTTGCTGTTATTCTCCATACCGATCATTGCGCAAAAAAACTTCTCCCTTGGGTTGATGGTTTGCTTGATGCAGGTGAAAAATTCTTCGCAGAAACAGGAAAGCCTCTATTTAGCTCCCATATGCTTGACCTTTCTGAAGAACCTATTGAAGAAAACCTCGATATTAGTGTAGAACATCTGAAGCGTATGGACAAAATGGGCATGACCCTAGAAATTGAACTTGGCGTTACAGGTGGCGAAGAAGACGGCGTTGACAATAGCGATATCGACAACTCATTACTGTATACACAGCCCGAAGAGGTGAACTATGCGTATGAACGCCTCAAAAGCGTTTCTGATCGCTTTACCATTGCCGCATCTTTTGGCAACGTGCACGGTGTTTACAAACCGGGTAATGTGAAACTCACTCCTAAAATCCTTGACAACAGCCAGAAATACATACAGGAAAAGCATAATACTGCTGAAAAACCGGTGAATTTTGTTTTCCATGGCGGATCAGGCAGTAGCCCAGAGGAAATCAAGGAAGCCATTGGTTATGGCGTAATCAAAATGAATGTAGATACTGACACTCAATGGGCTTCATGGAAAGGCGTTATGGATTTCTATAAAAAGAATGAAGCCTATATGCAAGGGCAAATTGGCAATCCTGACGGAGAAGACAAGCCCAACAAAAAGTATTATGACCCGCGCAAATGGCTGCGCGAAAGCGAAATCAGCATGAAAGAGAGGATTAAGCAGGCTTATCGCGACCTGAATGCTTTAGACCGCAATTAATGTTTGCCCAGAATGTCCGATCTTAAACCATTTTAATGGAGGCAATTAACGACAAAACACTTTGAGAGAATAAATAACGGGATTGTATTTCTTGCAATCCCGTTTTTAGTTTGCCTTTATGCCCGAAGGAATTTTGTGGTATCAGTTTAACTCGGATTATGCGGTAGTTTCAATGCGCAATAAATTGTCCAATGCATATTCCGGGTTTAATATTCATTCCATGCTTTAATGTCCTCAGCAAGATCAAAATTTTCCAGAACGGAGCCAACAAAAGCTGAGGCAAGTCTTGCATTTGTAATCAAAGGAATATTGTAATCTATTGCAGCCCGACGAATCAAATAGTCGTTATGCAATTCGCTTTTCGATAAATTTTTCGGAATATTGATCACAAGATCCACTTTCCTGTTTCGGATCAGATCAAGTGCATTAGGTTTATTCTCTTTATCGGGCCAATGCACCATCTCAGCTTCCACACCATTTGCTACCAAAAACTCCCGGCTACCAACGGTCGAAAAAATAGGGATTCCTTTTTCATTGATCATACGACAGCTTTCAAGCAATACTACTTTATCGCGCATGGTTCCGCTTGAAACCAAAACACCTTTTACAGGAATGCGGTATCCAACCGATAGCATTGCCGTACGAATAGCATCATTGAGTGTATCGCCCAGGCAACCAACTTCACCTGTTGAGGCCATTTCAACGCCCAAAACCGGATCGGCCTTCTGCAAACGATTAAACGAAAACTGGGACGCTTTTACCCCTACATAATCTATATCGAAGAGTGTTTTCAACGGCTTCCGGACCTGCAGTCCAAGAATGGCTTTGGTGGCAAGGTCGATAAAATTTATCTTCAAAACCTTAGAAACAAAAGGGAAACTCCGCGAAGCACGCAGGTTGCACTCGATCACTTTAATGTAATTGTCCTTGGCTAAAAACTGAATATTCAATGGCCCGGTAATCTTCAATTCGGCTGCAATTTTTGCCGAAATACGCTTCACCCTCCTAATGGTTTCGAGATAAAGCTTTTGGGGAGGGAAAACGATGGTGGCATCTCCCGAATGCACACCGGCATATTCCACATGTTCTGAAATGGCATAAGCTATAATTTCGCCCCCATTGGCCACAGCATCCATTTCGATTTCCTTGGCTTCCTGATAAAATTTAGAAATCACTACCGGATATTGTTTTGAAACACGTGTGGCCAGCTTTAAAAACCCATCCAGCTCCTCAGGATTCGAAACCACATTCATTGCTGCTCCGGAAAGCACGTAGGATGGCCGTATAAGAACCGGAAAACCAACCATTTTGGTGAATTCATAAACCTCATCCATTGACGAAAGTTCTTTCCATTCCGGTTGATCTACATGCAGCTTATCAAGTAATTGTGAAAATTTATGGCGGTTTTCTGCATTGTCGATCGACAAGGGCGAAGTTCCCAAAACCTTTACGCCCTGCCCATGCAGCCTCATGGCCAGGTTATTTGGCACCTGCCCGCCCATACTTACAATGATTCCTTTTGGATTTTCAGCTTCGATGATATCCATGGCACGCTCAAAACTCAATTCATCAAAATAAAGCCTGTCGGAAATGTCGTAGTCCGTGCTTACAGTTTCAGGATTTGAATTGATCATCACACTGCGGTATTTTTGTTCCTTCACTGTTTCCAGCGCATTCACACAGCACCAATCAAATTCCACACTGCTGCCAATACGGTATGCCCCGGACCCTAACACAATGACCGATTTTCCATCGTTTTCATAGTCTATATCATTGCTTTCACCGCCATAGGTCATATACAAATAATTGGTTACAGCAGGATATTCTGCCCCCATGGTATCAATTTGCTTAACCACGGGAACAATACCCAACTTTTTCCTGTAATTACGCACACGCAGGAGATCCTCAGAAATATCAGCATCTTCACTTTTTAGCACAAGCCGTGCAATTTGAAAATCGGAATATCCGGCCATTTTGGCTTCCCTGAGCAATTCAACCGACAGATTTTCAAGGGTATTTGACCTTAGCAAAACATGTTCTATATTATAAATATGCTTCAGTTTTTCAAGAAACCAGAGATCGATACCTGTAAGGGCATGAACCTCCTCAAGCGGATAATTCTCGAGGAATGCCTGATAAATCATAAAAATACGCTTGTCGGTTGGCTCTGAAAGTTCTTTGGCAAGATTATGTACCCTAAATTCTTTATTGCCCGCAAAGCCGTGCATCCCCTGGCCAATCATGCGAAGACCTTTTTGAATGGCCTCTTCAAAAGTACGCCCAATGGCCATTATTTCACCAACGCTTTTCATTGACGAACCAATTTGCGCCGATACTCCATGAAATTTCCCCAAATCCCATCGTGGAATTTTGCAAACGACATAATCCAATGAGGGTTCAAAAAATGCAGAGGTTTCCGTTGTGACTGAATTTTTTAATTCAAAAAGTCCATAGCCCAAAACTAATTTTGAGGCAATAAATGCCAGAGGATATCCGGTTGCCTTGCTGGCCAGTGCAGACGACCTCGACAGACGTGCATTGACTTCAATTACTCGGTAATCCTCGGAGTTTGGGTCGAGGGCATATTGCACATTACACTCTCCGATAATACCGAGGCTTCTAACAATTTTGATGGACAGCTCGCGTAAAAGATGATATTCGCGGTTGGATAAGGTTTGGGATGGAGCCACAACAATACTCTCACCTGTATGAATGCCCAAAGGATCAAAGTTTTCCATATTGCAAACAGTAATGCAATTGTCGTATCGATCGCGCACGACTTCGTATTCAATCTCCTTCCATCCTTTCAGTGATTCTTCCACCAACACCTGTTCGGAAAAGGAGAAAGCGTTCCCGAGAAGTGAAACCAGTTCTTCTTTATTATTACAAAAACCACTTCCCTGTCCTCCAAGGGTATAGGCGGCCCTGATGATCAGTGGAAAACCAATGGTTTGGGCTGCTTTCATTGCTTCCTTCCGGTCGGATGCTGCAATACTGCGCGGCGTTTTTACATCAATTGAATCTAATTTTTGAGCAAACAATTCCCTATCTTCGGTCGTCATAATGGTTTCCACAGGTGTACCCAATACCGCTACATCATACTCTTTCAGGATGCCATTATTAAAAAGCTCCACACCACAGTTTAAGGCTGTTTGCCCTCCAAAAGCAAGCATGATCCCTTGTGGCCTCTCTTTACGAATAACCTCTGTAACATACAGGCTGTTTACAGGCAAGAGATAGGTCTTGTCTGCAATTTTTTCGGAAGTCTGAATGGTTGCAATATTAGGATTAACAAGCACACTCGTAATCCCTTCTTCCCGAAGCGCTTTTAATGCCTGCGATCCACTGTAATCAAATTCTCCTGCTTCGCCAATTTTCAAGGCACCGCTGCCTAAAACAAGTACTTTTTGTATTTTATGGTGTTTTTTCATGCTGCTGAATATTATTGAAATTCCTGGTCCATTTTATTTTTTAGATTGTACAATCTGATCTACAAAATCATCAAAAAGAAATTCTGTATCAGTAGGTCCTCCTGAGGCTTCCGGATGAAATTGAACGGCTGACACCATTTTGGTTTTATGACGAATACCTTCACAGGTGCCATCGTTCAGATTGTAAAACCAGGTTTCCCAATCGTCGGGTAGCGTTTTTGTGTCTACTGCGAAACTATGATTTTGAGAGGTGATATAGCATTTATTGGTTCCAACGATCCGCACAGGCTGGTTGTGGCTTCGGTGACCATATTTCAATTTATAGGTTTTCGCTCCCGTAGCAAGTGCCATAAGCTGCGACCCCAGACAAATCCCAAAAATAGGTTTTTCCGCTGTCATAGCCCCTTTAATATGACGAATCGAAGCAACGCATATTTCAGGATTTCCCGGCCCATTAGACAGGAAAAGCCCGTCGTAGTCTTCGTTTGTATAATCGTAATCCCATGGAACCCTGATAATTGTGCAATCCCTTTGCAATAAGCATCTTAGAATATTTGTTTTAATGCCAAAATCAACAAGCATAATCTTGTACCTGCCCTTTCCGTATACCTGTTTTTCAGGCGTGCTAACCATTGCAACCAAATTATCCGCATTGGGATTATACCATTCTATCTCATTATTAATGATAATTTTTGCAGGCATTGCACCATGCGTGCGGATATGTTGTGTTAAAGCACGGGTATCGATTCCATACAAACCCGGAATTTGGTTCTCCTCGAGCCATTTGCCCAAACTTTTTCGAGCTGCCCAGTGGCTGAATTCAAAACTATAATCTGAAATTATCAGGCCGGTTACCTGAATTTTTTCCGATTCAAAATTATTGATTAGGCCGCTATCAGGATCAAACTCCGGATTGGGAACACCATAATTACCGATTAAAGGATAAGTTGCCACTAATATCTGACCTTTGTACGAAGGATCCGTAAGGCTTTCGGGGTAACCGGTCATAGCAGTGTTAAAAACAATTTCTCCTGCGGCACTTTGTTCGTAACCAAAGGAGTAACCATGGAAAATTGTTCCATCTTTGAGTTGGAGTTCTGCTTTTCGTGATTTTTGCATTTTTGTGAAATAAAAAAAGGGAAACCTCTTAACGAAGCTTCCCTTGTTGTTTAAAAAATATTTTTACTACCGGGTCAGGACACCCATCGATATTCAAATGTATGGAAATTAGTAATCTCTTCACTGACCCGAATTAAATAATCTTATCGGGATGCAAAAATAATTATTTTTAGGCATTCCCAAGATTAAGTTTTTGTTAGATTTGATAATATACCTGTATTAAACTAATAATAAACAGCATACGAATCGGAATAAATAGTCTGAGGTGCATTAGAATATGCGAAGACTCAAAACCCTGATACATTATTATCATTGCAAACTCAATAGAAAAACGCATTTAGCCTTAATAATTCACAAATTCTTTTATTACGAAGGTAAACCACCTCAATAGAAAGGAATGCTTAATTCTTTGTGCTCAAAATAGCATGGCTATTCCTGTGCGCCAAAAATCTGCGCTCCCTTTCTCCTATTGCGCTTTGCATTGAGTCACTGAGTCTGTCGAATGTGCTCATGACAAAGATTCATGAATTAATCAGGCTAGAATCACCCACCAATGACTAAAAAAAACATCATTTTAAAACAATGGAGCGCAAATGCCTCAATTTATTATATCTGACTCAATTATAGCACAAAGCCAATGGCTGGAAACGGATTTGTATTTCTTTGCTTTCCATTTTTATTTGATGTTCACAAACAATGAATTTAGTATATTGCACGAACAATTAGAATACACATGATTTTTCCCAAAAGGCTTTAATATGAACAAGAGAGTAAGATCTTTATTATGCCTCGCTGTATTGCTCACATTAACCATTCACCTGAGGAGTGAATGTATTGACATCGCGGAAAAATATCAGGAAAAAAACATCATCATTCTCCATTCTTATCATCAAGGGCTTGAGTGGACAGATAATATTTCCGAAGGCATTTTGGATGCTTTTAAAGATTGCCCTGAATTCAATCTGGTATTTGAATATATGGACACCAAAAGAAACAGCTCCGACAGCTATCTTTTAGAATTGAAATCTTTCTTGGAGATAAAAAAACAAAAAATCCCAATTGCCGGCATCATAGCATCTGATAATGCAGCTTATGATTTTCTTACAGACTATGGAACACCCTTTTATAAAGACGCTCCAATTGTGTTTTGTGGTGTAAATAAAGCAGACACTAGTCGTATTCGCCCTTTTAGCAACTATTATCTATTTCGCGAAACAGCAGATCATCTTGCCAACCTCAATGCCATTTCTCAAATTTTCCCCGAAAAAGACACAATTGTTATCATTAACGACAATACGCTCACCGGGCAAGCCATTCGAATGGAGCTCGAAGATGCTCTTTCACAATATCATCAAAAACAGCATATTAAATTCCTCTCCTCTTTCACACTTCAAGAATTAAAATCAGAGGTTGCAAAGCTTAGCGATGCCAATATAATTTATCTACTCGTTGTGAATCAGGATAAAAACGGTAAATTTATTTCCTATCGCAACGGCATCAAACAGATACAATCAGCTACGGATTTGCCCATTTTTGGATCTTGGGATTTTTACCTGAACAAAGGCCTCTTTGGCGGCAAAATTACATCCGGATACCAACAGGGGATGCTGGCAGCACAATTACTTAAAAGAATGATCAAAGACAGCAGCTTTAATCCGGAGAAAAAGGTATATGATGTGGAAAATAAATTTATTTTCGACAATCTGGAACTGATAAAGCACAAAAAAACAAAGGAAGACCTCCCCCAAAATTGTGAAATCATCAACAAAAAAAGCAATAATACCCTGAAATATTTACTGGTATTATTGGCCGGGGCCTTTCTTCTTATTATTGTACTTATTGTACGACTCCTTATAAGAAGAAAACGGCAACATCAGCTGAAAATAATTGTTGATGAAAAAACTGAGGAGCTTAAAAATATCATACAAAAGAAAGATGAGTTTTTCTCCATACTTGCACACGATCTTCGTTCACCACTAGGGGCCTTGATGAATCTGAGCAAACTTCTTCTTGAGGAGGAAGCCTCTACACAGAAAGAACAAAAATCAATACAGCAACGAATTGAACGGCTTTCAACAAAAACATTTTGCCTATTGGAAGACCTTATTTTCTGGGGGAAAATGCAATTTAAGAATGGGCCTGAACCTGACATAAGAACTTTTCGGCTGGCTCCATTGATTCAGGAGCTTACATCACTATACAACCTAAATCGATCCAATATCACAATCAAAAACGAGATAAAAAAGGATCAGCTGATTGACTCCGACGAATTTATCTTAAAATATATAATGAGAAACTTGGCACAAAATGCCATTAAATACAGCCATAAAAATGGCAAGATTATTATTGGAGCTAAAAATGATAGTATATCATGCACAATATGGGTTCAGGATTTTGGTATTGGAATGTCGCAAAAAACCATCAACAGTATAAAAAGTGGACACCCGCTACAGACAAAAGGGAATACAGGCCAAAGTAGTTATGGCCTTGGTCTTAAAACAGTTATAAGTTATCTTAAACTACTAAAAGGGGAACTGCATATTGAAAGCGAAGAAGGGCTTGGATCAACATTTTCAATCACCTTGCCATGCAAACTGGAGTCGTCGGCTTTACTCTAAAGCAGTTTTCAGGGCTTATGCACCTATTGATCACACAGAACAATCCCTAATCATGCGAACAAAAATTTTTTAATTACTGATGCAGTAAAAGGATATATTTTGTATATTGCAGGGAAAAGCGGCAATTAAAAAAACAGCATCATGGAAGAAAACAAAACAGTAAAAAATTGGACAGACCGTATTTTTCTGATTGCAGAAGATCTGGAGCATAATTACATTTATTTAAAAAGCCTTCTGGAACTCAAGGGGGCTGAAGTAATTTGGGCACAGGATGGCAAAAAAGCCGTAGAATTATGCAAAGAAGACAAAAAAATTGATATGGTACTGATGGACATTAACCTCCCAAAACTAAGCGGGCGCTCTGCCATCAGTCAGATTAAATCATTCAGACCCGATTTAACCATTATTGCAGTAACAGCCTATGCCTATTCCGGAGAAAAAAGCAAAACAATCGAAGCTGGGGCAGACGCATTTTTAACCAAACCTGTTAAAAAAGAAAACCTATACGAAGCTATTGATATATTTTTTACCTCAGAGCATATATAGCATGCCCTAATCAACAAAAAAGGCTGTTTCAAAATAATGTTTGAAACAGCCTTTTTTATTAAACAGCAAAAATTTATCTACTAAATGTCCGGGAATATTCTTTGGGGTGTATACTCAAAACAGGAATATCGGAACGATGCACCATTTGTTGTGCGTAGGGGCCAAGCCAAAGGTTCGAAGTGGTTGTAATCTGCTCAGTCATAATAACAATCATATTTGCATCTACTTCATGGGCATAATCCAAGGTACTACTCGTAACATTTTTCGTATCAATTGATTTCAACACAAAATCAACTTTCTGGTCTTCAAGATATTCTGCAACTTGTTTGCTATAAGTAATTACATCTTCCTGAACGGCTTTTACAGATGTATAATAGAGTGCCAGAATATGGATTTCTGCTTTAAAATAGCGGGCAAATTGCACGGCATAAGGCACTTTTTGTCGAGTCGAAAGAGTAGAATCGATTGGGACAACAATTTTCTGAAGCGGTTTGTCCAATTGACAACTTTCACGGATAGTAAGCACCGGGCAACTTGCCGCCGACACAACTTTATAGGCATTGCTTCCCATCCAAAATTCCTCGAAACCTGACGCACCATGAGTACCAATTATAATCATGAATGCATTTTCTTCTTGGGAATAGTTCACTATTTCCTGATATACTTTCCCCTCCCTGATGGTATGAGAGATCCTATCGCGCGCAATTTTTTCCGCTATTTGATCTTCTAATTCGGCGAATAGCGCTTCAATTTCTTCCTCAATATTTTGGTATTTATAGATAACCTCCTTAGTAAAATCAGGACGTTTTACCCATACCAATTTAATAAAAGCTTCGGTTTTTTGCGCAATCGACACAGCATGCCATAATGCATTCACAGAACAAGCTGAAAAATCGATTCCTACGACAATATCTCTTTTCATGGTGCAAGTGGTTGATGGTTTGTATACGAAGGATCACTCTTTAAGTTTCGGCAAATGAATAAAATCAGGAACGATAAATGCATTTGGGTATTCCCTGCTGATTTTTTCGAGTGCCCCTTCTGCATCCATACGGCTACGAAAATCGCCAACACGAACCTTATAATAGGGCTCATTAAAAAGCACATAAGCACTTGTTTCTTCGAATAAACCCAGAAACTCGTCTCGTGTGTCATTGGCTAGTTTTTTGGAATTATTGCCTGATTCAAAAAACACCTGAATCCGAAATCCTTCAATACCCGGATTCATCATATTGATTTGCAATTTCTTATCCAATAGAGTATCGATACGTGCATCTTGATAAACACGTACCGAGCCTGTTTGTGCACTCAAGCCAAAGCCCAAAAACAGAAAAATAAATAAAATGTTATAGCGTAATTTCATCCCTTTATACTATTAATCCGCCAAATTATTCATCAAAGCGGCTTTTAAAATATTATGACTTTGATTGTACATTAAAGACCGGGCAATCAGCATGATTTACCAATTGTTGGGCCAAGGTTCCCATCATTACACTTGCCGCTGTAGTTTCCTGCTCTGTCATAATGGCGATTATATCCGCGCCTTTTTTTCTGGCAAATGAAAGAATTGAAGAGGATGGGTTATAGGTTTCCAAGCAATGTATTTCATAATCCACTCCGGAATCTTTAAAACAAGCTTCCGCTTTATGCGTATATTCATCCACCTTACGCCGGATTGACTTCAGGTTAGTTTTATACAATTGCAGGATAAGCACCTTCATCGAGGCTGCTTTTGCAAATTTCTTCACGGCAAGTGCTTTTTGTGCCGTGCTTGTAGTATTATCAACAGGAAAAACAATAGTATCCATATTCTTTTCTAAAGAATAATCGCTGCGTATTGTAATCACCGGACAAGCAGAATGTGTAACGATGCGGTATGCATTGCTACCAATCCAATACTGCTCATAACCACTAACACCATGCGAACCAACAATAACCAAATCAGCATTGATTTGGTCTGCAACAAAAGCCACTTCTTTATACACCTTGCCTCTGCGCAATTTATAATCAAGCTTACCTTCCGTAAGTTGACCCTTATGGTCTGTTAATAATTCTTCAAACGACTCCCTGTCTTCCTTCCGGTAGTTTACTCGGGAGCCTTTATAGAGGTTTAATTCCCCTATTTGATCATCGACCCAAAGCATGGTAACATCAGCTTTGATGCGGTTTGCAAGGATGATGGCATATTTCAATGCATGAATGGATCCTTGCGAAAAATCTACGGCTACTAATAATTTTTTCATTTCCCTCCCTTCTGGTAAAATGTTCTTTGCTAATATACGCATATTCCTGATAAAAACAAAAAAGATCTTTCGGCTTTCAAAATATTTTACGAGATCACACCAAAACTTCGGGCAATCGAAAAATATTCTGGCACTCTCTTAAAAGACCCTTAATTATCTTAACGAAAAGTGCAGGGGGAAATTTTGTACTTTTGTGTGATATATCGTTTTAAAATGAATGAGAACCTTGATCCCAGCGGCCAACAATTAAGCAAAGGCGAAAAAGACATTGAAAAAGTTTTGCGACCTGCAGTTTTTGAAGATTTTGCTGGTCAGCCCAAAGTTATTGAAAACTTAGGTGTTTTTGTGGCTGCCGCGCGTCAACGCGGTGAAGCCCTCGATCATGTACTGCTCCATGGCCCACCGGGTTTGGGAAAAACAACCTTATCCTATATTATTGCAAATGAGCTAAGCGTGAACATCAAAATGACTTCGGGCCCTGTGCTTGATAAACCGGGCGATCTTGCAGGATTGCTTACAAACCTGGAGCCTAATGATGTTCTTTTTATCGATGAAATTCATCGCCTAAGCCCTGTTGTTGAAGAATATCTGTATTCGGCCATGGAAGATTATAAAATCGATATCATGATTGAAACAGGCCCAAATGCACGAAGCGTTCAAATCGAAATCAACCCATTTACTCTTATTGGCGCGACAACCCGTAGTGGTTTACTTACAGCACCTTTGCGCTCACGATTCGGAATCAACTCCAGACTAAATTATTATAATACAGAGACTCTGGCACATATTGTTCTGCGTGCTGCGGGCATTCTTAAAGTTGAGCTTGATGAAGATGCAGGCTTCGAAATTGCACGAAGAAGCCGTGGAACCCCAAGGATTGCCAACCTCTTGCTAAGGCGTATACGCGATTTTGCGCAAATATTAGGCGATGGGAATATCGACCTTAAAATAGCAAAATATGGCCTGAAAGCACTAAATGTTGATATGAATGGCCTCGATGAAATGGACAACCGTATTCTATCAACAATCATCGAAAAATTTAAAGGTGGGCCGGTTGGTTTAACAACAATTGCCACTGCCGTTGGCGAAGATTCAGGAACAATTGAAGAAGTTTATGAGCCATTTCTGATACAGGAAGGATATATTATGCGCACACCACGCGGACGCGAAGTGACAGAAAAAGCCCTGAAACATCTTGGCAAAACCATCCTGAACCAACAAAAAGACCTTTTCAGCGATCTGTAATAAAAGCTTTGACTCAAAAAACCATAAATAAGCAAAAGGTTAAGGAGCTTGCATTGGAAGCCGGTTTCGATTTTTGTGGCATCGCTCATGCCGGCATTCTAAATTCCGAACAGAAGCATCTTCAAAACTACCTGAGCAATGGCTGGCATGGGGAAATGGCCTATATGGAAAAGCATTTTGAAAAACGATGCGACCCACAAAAACTTGTAGAAGGAAGCAAAAGCATTATTGTACTCTTGCACAACTACTTCCCAAAAACAGAACTAAAAACTGCCAACAACTTTAAAATTGCCCGCTACGCCTATGGAGAAGACTACCATCATGTTTTAAAAGAAAAAATGGGCAAAATAGTTCAGAATCTGGAACAAGAATTCGGTGCATTTTCATACCGCATTTTTACTGATTCTGCGCCTGTATTGGAACGAGCTTGGGCGGTGCGAGCCGGACTTGGAGCCATAGGAAAAAACGGAAATCTTATTGTTCCAGGTCATGGATCATGGTTTTTTATCTCAGAAATTATCTGCTCGCTTGATATTGAAGCCGACGAAGCATTTACAAAAGACCTTTGCGGGAAATGCTCCAAATGCCTCGATGCCTGCCCCACTTCTGCCTTTGCAGACGCCTATAAACTCGATGCCCGAAAATGCCTCTCTTATTTAAGCATTGAGAAAAAAGGTGAAATTCCGGAGGAATTTAAAGGGAAAGGTAGGGATTTTATTTTCGGTTGCGATATTTGCCAAGAGGTTTGCCCGCACAACCGACACGCCAAAGCTCATACAGAAAACTTATTTGATCCGAATGAAGCCCTTTTTGAAATGAATAAAGATTCTTGGGAAAAACTGAGCAAAGAAGAATTTCGGGGGATTTTTAAAAAATCTGCCGTAAAACGGAGCAAATACGAAGGACTGATGCGCAATATCCTTTTTCAAAAAAACAAATAACAGCACTCATTCCCCTCCGAGAACTAGCAAAAAAAAACATCCCAAACAACTCTTTACGAGATAAATAAACTAGCCCTGCAATACTTTCAGCAAATCAAAAGCCATTTGCACATCCGTAGCTTTGGAATAAATCAGACGCAAACCACCATTCACTTCCTTCATCCGGCAGCTTTGAGAACTGCTCGGAAGCTTCTGCAATATTGTTTGGAAAACAGCTGATTCGAAAAACGCTGGCTGGCTTCGTGTAAAATGACAGACCATTTTCTTTTGCTTTAGCACCAATTTCTCGAAACCCAGTTTTCCGGCCAGCCACCTCAATCGCAGCGTTTGAATCAATTCTTTTGCAGGCTGAGGCAAGGGACCGAAACGATCAATCAGGTTTTTCTCAAAAAGGAGAAGTTCTTCTTCTGTTTTCAGGTTATCTAATTCTTTATAAAGCACCAGCCTTTCTGTGATACTCGTCACATAATTTACCGGCAGCATAATTTCAAGATCTGTTTCCACTTGGCAATCAACTACAAAAACATCCTCTCCCTCCTCTTCATACAAGCCTTTAAATTCTGTTGTTTTCAAGTCCTGCAGGGCTTCATCCAGAATTTTCTGATACATTTCAAAGCCAATCTCGGAGATAAACCCACTTTGCTCACCGCCGAGTAAATTCCCTGCCCCTCGAATGTCGAGATCACGCATTGCGATGCTCAAGCCACCACCGAGATTAGAAAATTCCTCAATTGCTTTTAATCGTTTTCTTGCCTCTTCGGTAAGAGAGGACAATGGCGGCGAAAGCAGATAACAGAACGCCTTTTTATTAGAACGGCCAACACGCCCTCGTAATTGGTGCAAATCACTCAGCCCATGATTATACGCGTCATTAATCAGGATCGTATTGACATTTGGAATATCCAGTCCCGATTCAATAATCGTCGTGGCCACAAGCACGTCATATTCATGATCGATGAAATCGAGCATCACCTGTTCAAGTTTTTTTCCATCCATTTGGCCATGAGCAATAGCAACCTTCACATCGGGGCAAAAGCGCTTAATCATGCCGGCCACATCAATAATGTTCTGCACGCGATTATGAACAAAAAATACCTGACCGCCACGATTCACCTCAAAAAGAATGGCATCCCTGACGATTTCCTCATTAAAAGGCCGAATCTCTGTTTGCACTGCCTGCCTATTTGGTGGCGGTGTATTAATCACAGAAAGGTCGCGGGCTCCCATCATGCTAAACTGAAGGGTTCTGGGGATTGGCGTTGCCGTAAGTGTTAGCGTATCAACATTTAGTTTTAGGTTTCTAAGCTTTTCCTTAGCAGAAACACCAAATTTCTGTTCTTCATCAATAATTAAAAGGCCGAGATCGCTAAACTGAACGTCTTTCCCAATTAAGCGGTGTGTGCCAATAATAATGTCGATTTCCCCCTTCTTCAACTTCTCCAAGCTTTCCTTTTGTTTGGCCGAGGATTTAAAACGGTTGATATAATCAATAGTGCAGGGAAATTCTTCGAGGCGTTCAGTAAAAGTACGATAATGCTGCAAGGCCAGAATGGTTGTCGGCACAAGCACAGCAACCTGCTTACTGTCAGCTACTGCTTTAAATGCTGCACGTATGGCCACTTCAGTTTTTCCAAAGCCCACATCTCCGCAAATCAGGCGATCCATTGGCACATCTGATTCCATGTCTTTTTTAAGAGCTGCGGTGCTTTTCTGCTGATCGGGCGTATCCTCATAAATAAAAGAAGCCTCGAGTTCATGCTGCAAATAGGTGTCTGGGGCAAAAGCAAAACCTTCACTGGCTTTTCGTTTGGCATAGAGCTTTATCAGCTCGCGGGCTATATCTTTAAGCTTTTTGCGCGTTTTATTTCGTGTTGTTGCCCAGGTTTTTGTGCCTAATTTATTTAAAGATGGACTAGTGCCTTCCTTGCCGACATATTTCGCAATGCGGTGCAGCGAATGAATACTCACATAAAGCAAGTCTTCATTACGATAGATAAGGCGAATAACTTCTTGCCTTTTTCCATTATTTTCGATGGTTTCAAGCCCGTCAAAACGGCCTACTCCATGATCAATATGCGTTACAAAATCCCCTTTTTGAAGATTATAAATTTCTTTTAGGCTAATACTTTCCCGAGCGCTAAAATCATCACGCAAACGAAAACGATGGTATCTGTCAAAAATCTGATGATCCGTATAACAAGCCAGTTTTACATCTGCATCAATAAAACCGGCATGCAAATCAAGGTTTAGGCTTTTGTACGGCAGGGCATCTTCGCTCATTTCTTTTTCGCGTATGTCCTCAAAAATCTGATGAATACGCTTTAACTGCCTTTGGCTTCCGGAGCATATCCAGGTATCCACACGATCCTGATAATTCTGTTTGATTGCTTCGAGGAGCATATCAAAATTCTTATTGAAATGAGGCTGTGATTCTGTATTGAAGGCAAATTTCTTGGCCGGAAAAAAAGCTCTTTTACCCAGCTCAATAGTTTTAAAGGCAGCAATACTGTTTAAAAATCCGTCTTTTTGCACAAAAAGCTGATTCGGAGGCAAATGCGAAACCTCCCCTTCCAAATTATTAAAAAGCTGTTCTGCATTTTTATAGGATGACGCGATGGTATCGGCACACAAATCTGTTTCATTCAACCAGAGGATTGTACGGCTTGGCAGGAAATCGAGAAAAGACTCCCGTTTTTCTTCTACGGTACGATCTTGAATATCGGGCATTAAAGACACTTTTTTCATCATCTTTACCGATAATTGATCTGAAGGCTTAAAGCTCCGGATTGATTCTACTTCATCGCCAAAAAACTCGATGCGATAGGGCAAATCGCTACTGAAGGAAAAAACATCGATAATACCGCCACGCAAGCTAAACTGGCCGGGGCCAATTACAAAATCAACGCGTTCAAAACCGTATTCGACCAGAACATCCAAAACAAAATCCTGACCCAAATCATCCCCCTGTCGGATGGTAAGCGTATTTTTCTTCAGGTAATTTTTTGTAACCACCATTTCGCCAAGCGCTTCCGGATAAGTAACAATCAAAAGATCCTTACCAATAGTACTGATTTTGTTCAGCACTTCTGCACGGAGCACGACATTGGAATTATCGGTTTTTTCTATCTCGTATGGCTTACGATAGGTGGTAGGGAAAAACAATATCCTGCGCTGATCGAAGCTTAAGTCACTTTCGTCGAACAAATGCTCCAAATCGTTATAGAAATATGCGGCTTCTTCCTTATCGGGCATTACAAATAAATGAATACCCCGAATTACTTTATAAATAGCTGATGCATAAACAGCAGGAGCTGAACCACGAAGTCCGTTCAATTGAATATGTTTCTCCTCATCATTTTTAAGGATTTTTGCTATTTCCTTAATATGAGGATTTTTGTGCACTATATCGAGTAATGGCTGATTTTCCAAAGCGTTTGGTTTTCTGGCACAAAATTAGTGAATTCAAATCAATCACTTCCGTATTGAAGTGAACAAAAGGCATTATTGTATCTTTGTGGCACAAAGGGCCCTGAAAATTGCCCATCACACCAAACAAAAAGTACATTAAGATATGCTTGTTTATAAATTTGGAGGAGCATCCGTAAAAGATGCCGAATCGATCCGGAATATGGTTGATCTAATAGAAAACTCTGAAGAAAAACCGGATTTTATTGTTATTTCAGCTATGGGAAAAAGCACAAATGCTTTAGAAAAAGTAGTTGCGCTATGGAAGCAAAAAGAAAAAGAAAAGGCTATTGCTGCCTTAGAAAAAATAACAGAACAGCATTTACGGGTAATTCGTGATTTATGGCCTGGCAATCATCTTATTTCAGAAAAACTAATTCTGTTAAAAGATCATGTTATCAACGCTTTAACCAAGATAAGCACGGTGCGCAGCCGCCAAAATATTTATCCACTTATTGTTTCTTTGGGCGAATTATTCAGCACGCTTATCATCCATGAATATATGGAAAGCATTGGTTTAAAGGTTGTTTGGACTGATGCCCGCAACTTTATCAAAACAAAGGAAGACGCAGAGAACAGTCCTGTTGTTTTTTATCGCACAAAGCCTTTGCTCCAAAACCTATACAAAAAAGCACAAACAGAAGCTCCCGGCCATATGATTATTACTCAAGGGTTTATATCATCTAGCAACCATGGCAAAATAACTACTTTGGGGCGAGAAGGATCGGATTATACAGCCTCGCTTATTGCCGGACTTCTCGAAGCCGATAAGCTTGTAATCTGGAAAGATGTTCCGGGTTTTATGACTGCCGATCCGGCCAAGTATCCTGATGCTGTTGTTTTGGAAAAACTTCCCTATTCAGAAGCTGTTGAACTAGCATATTATGGTGCAAAAATCCTGCATCCCAAAACGATAAAACCTATTTATGAACAAAGGATTCCACTCTACCTAAAATCCTTTTTGCACGCCGAAGCCCCGGGAACATTAATCAGTTATTTTGATGAGGACCTTAAAATACCACCTTGCTATATCGAAAAAGGGAATCAGGTTTTATTTTCATTATCAACCAGGGATTTAAGCTTTATAAACGAGCATCATATTCGGAAAATCTATAGCCTTTTTGAAAAGCAAAAAATAAAAATCCGATTGATGCAAAATGCTGCACTAAGTCTTTCCTTTTGTTTTGATTATGACGAAAAACGTCTTGAATTATTAACAGAAAGCCTAAAAGACACCTATGAGGTACGCTACAATCATCCTGTTAAATTATTCAATATCAGATATTACGATAACGCATGCGAAAACAAGGTTGCTGTGGGTCATCGCATTTTACTGGAACAAAAAAGCCGAAGAAACCTGCAGCTCGTTGCCGAAGAAATATAAGAGTAAAACCATCAAACAGCTTGAGAATAGGAAGCAAGCGGGACTAATGCAGGAATTTTGATTTCGGCAAACAATTTTCATCCTATAATTTGTGTGTATTGACTGCTGATGTAGCTATTGATATATTAGGTCTTGATATAGCGATGGTATAGGGATGGTTCCTGTATAAATCAAATAATAGAACAAGTACTCCCCTGTTTTTTGAGCCAAAGCCATCAAACAAATTTATTCCATATAGGATAATACATCTTTTCTGCATTATAAAAAAGGGCCTTACTCAAAGCAAGACCCTCTTTTTTAAAAAATTTCTGCTCACTTATTTTAGGTGCAATTCCATAAAATCCGAAATTTTTTGGATTAAATGGGCACGATCTTTTCCATGCACATTATGCTCATGTCCGGGATATACAAAATAATCTACTTGCACGCCTTCTTCGATGCAGGCCTGAATAAAAGACAAGCTGTTTTGCCACACCACAACAGGGTCGCTGGTACCATGAATCACCAGAAGATCTGTTTTCAGATTCCCTGCTTTATCTGTTAAGCGTGCTGCATCATAGCCTTCCGGATTTTGCTGTGGTGTATCCATATAACGTTCACCATACATAATTTCGTAGTATTTCCAGTCGATAACAGGACCACCGGCAGAGGCTGCTTTAAAGATATCGGGATGGTTCAGCACCATGCTGATGGTCATAAAACCACCATAGCTCCAGCCATCAATACCCATACGTGTTGTGTCTACATAATCGAGGCTTTTCAGGAATTCTATGCCCTTCATTTGGTCTGACATTTCCTGTTTTCCAAGATTTCTATGGATCATACTTTCAAATTCAAAGCCCCTGTTTTGTGTTCCATGATTGTCGAGTGTAAAAACCACATAGCCTTGCTGCGCCATATAGTTTAGGTAGATCCCACCACCGGCAAGCCAAGAATCATTGACCAATTGCGAATGAGGTCCACCATAGACATATACAAAAACAGGATATTTTTCCCCTTCCTTAAAGTTGGCAGGCTTTATTAAACGATAGTATAAATCATCACCATTATCAGCTTTCAGGCTGCCAATACTTGTTTCTCCCAAAGCATATTCGCTCAATGGATCCGGCGCAGTAAGCAGGTTTTGAACTACTTTTCCTTTGGCATCAATCACATCAATAATGCGGGGCACATCAGTACTGCTATATGAATCAATGATATAACTGCCTTTATAGTTTACCCGTGCAGCATGGGTGCCATGTTCTTTTGAGAGCCTTAGCATCTTGCCCGAAGTAATATCCACGCAATAAATCTGTTCTTGCAGTGGGTTTCCAATGGTGGTTGTAATAAAGAGTTTCCGACCTTTGGCATCCTGCCCTGCAATTGCGGTAACAGTCCAATCCCCTTGGGTCAATTGCTTGACTAATGTCCCTTCTTGGGTATAAACATATAAATGCTGAAAACCATCGCGTTCGCTAAACCAAACAAAATCCTGATTTTTATTATTCAGGAAAAACGGGCCATGCTCCGGCTCCACATAGCGCTCATTTTTCTCCTCAAAAAGTGTATTGACCAAAGCGCCTGTTTCGGCATCATAACGGTTTAATTTTAAATGGTTTTGATCGCGGTTGAGTACGGCAATATAGATGTATTTTGAATCGGGCGACCAGGTTACATTCGTTATGTATTGTTCTTTTTCCTCTCCTGTTTCCAGATAAATTGTTTTTTGATTCTGAATATTATAAACGCCTAATGTCACTTCATGGCTTTTCATTCCTGCCATTGGGTAGCGCGTCGGTTTTACTTCTGCAGCTCTTGCCGTAATATCCACAATTGGGTATTCAGTTACCATTGATTCATCCATTCTGTAGAAGGCAAGCATCTGGGCATCAGGCGACCAAAAGGTTCCTTTTTCGATGCCGAATTCGTTGCGGTGCACATCGCTATGGCCACAAACAATTCCGGGATTTGTTTCGTTGGTAATGGCAATTTCTTCTCCATCAAGGCTCAGAAAAAGATTATTCTCCTTGGTATAGGCAATTCGATAATCCTTATCAGACACATCAACATTTTCAGCTTCAGCCGGATAAAAATTTGCTTTTTCTACTGTTTTTTCATCAAAATGATACAACATAATACTGTTTTTGACTTTAAAACGCATGGTGTTTTCTTCCGGCCAATTCACAGATGCGATATAGCGCAATGTATCGAGTTCAGCTTTTTTTAGAGCAGAATTTAATTGGCTTAAAGTAATCAAGGTATCGCGTTGGGTATTATTGGCTTTTCCGCGGAGAATGCTTTGATATTTCGAACCAACATAGGTGAAATAATCTGTTTTAGCCTGCCATTGCAAATTTGTAATACGCTCAGGATAAAGGCTGTAATTCATATATGCAGCATCTGCAGCGGTAAATTGTTTGTCCTGGGCCTGAAGATGGAAAAGCCCTGTAAAAAGCATAGCAAACAAAAAGAGAACTAAATTTTTCATAGGATAAAATAATTTGGGGGTCATTAATAATTTCGTTGGACTAATTTATTGGCAAAAGCCTTCAGCACATTTTTCCGTTCATCATCGACCTGAAGCATATCCAGTTCGAGCAATGCTTCTTTGTGGTATTTTTTCATTTCGTTTTGGGTTGCGATTCCGGCTTTCGAACGGTCAAATATTTGCCTGACAGACTGTATTTTCTCCTCCTTTTTAAAATCCTTGCCGCTATAAAACTCAATAAGCTTATTCTGATCGTCGCTATTGGCAAGTTTCAGGGCAGTAAGATAAAGGAAGGTTTTTTTATTGGTTGCAATATCGTTTCCAGGGCGTTTTCCGAAGGTTTTTTCATCGCCATAGGTATCAAGATAATCATCCATCAGCTGAAACGCCAGACCCGTATTAATGCCAAATCGGTACAAATGTTCGCAGGCATCTTCATCGGCACCGGCCATCATTGCACCTATTTTGAGGGCTGCTGCCAATAATACGGCTGTTTTCAGTCGAATCATTTCAATATACTCTTCAACAGTAACCTCCTTTGCCTGTTCAAAATCCATATCGTACTGCTGACCTTCGCAGACCTCAACAACAGTTTTATTAAACAACTGCATTATATGAATAATATGTGGGGATTTTGCCTTAAGAAAATACTCGTATGCGAGGGCAAACATCACATCCCCCGAAAGAATTGCTGTATTTATATTCCACTTACGGTATACGGTTTCGCGGCCACGGCGCACCGGCGATTCATCAAGAATATCGTCGTGCACCAATGTGAAGTTATGGAATATTTCGAGCCCGGCAGCGGTATGAAGGCTTTCATGAATGTTTCCCGAGAAAAGGTCACAAGCAGCAAGCATCAGCACGGGGCGAATCCGTTTTCCGCCCTGCTGCATCGTGTACAAAATTGGTTCATAGAGAGTCTCAGGAGTTTGCAAAAGAGGCTGATTGCTTAAATGCTCCTGAAATATATTGCTTAGTTCATCCAGTGTATACATACTGCGAAATTAAAAAATATCGCAATGCGCACGGCTGTTTTGCTACTGAATTAAGAAACTAGTTTTCTGAAAAAGCAATGCTTTTCATCATGGCTTCCAATTGACGCAGATAAACGCCTTTCTTATTATTGGGATTATACACGAATCCCTCGATGGTTACAAACATCTGAGTGCGCTCATTAACAAACGAATAGCTTAAAAAGGGACCCCCCATAAAGTCTCCTTCAAGCGCCCAAAGCCCTGATGTTTCCACTGCATAACCATCAATAAAAGAGCCTGTTGCGGTAAAAACCGGGGGAATTACATCAACGGATGTAATCATATAACTGCTATCGGTTGGTCCGGGAACATATTTTTTACATACAGAATCGCGCATAGCAATAATCCGCTCCGGAGTAAAGGAAAGGGTATCTTTATAAGGATACTGATAAATAAGCAGGCCAACGATCAAATCTTGTTTGGCTTTCGTAATAGATTGACGCAAATAAGCATGGTTTCTATCCTCATTCACCACCTGAAATCCGGCAGGAATAATCAGACTAAAGCCAAATTTTTTCGCAAGATTATTCGAAAGTGTTAAATCCTGTCCCAATTTCATAGTTTTTTGGGTTCGTTCTATTTCAAGTTCATCAAATAGCTGAAGGAAAGACTCCTTATACTCATTAAATAGGAGGAAGAACTCCTCTTCATTTTTGGCATTAATTTTTACGACCCGCTGCGGAATGGCCCATAAATTTTTCTTGGTTTCTATAAATGATTTTGGAAGGTCTGCATCTATATTGGCAATAAAAACATTATGGTGCTTTTTAAGCAATTTAGTGGATTCGAATTGTTTCACATTTGTAAAAGCGATGGTAAACATAGGTTCCGGTTGTGGCAATCCTTCGCGGATACTTCCAAAGAACTGAGTAATCGTATCTCCAATCAATCCGCGCCACATGACATCGGTATTGGTTACGGCCATAATTTCATTCGTTTTCCCTCCGGAATGTTTGGAACCCTTACCCGATTTACTCAGGTTACAGGACGTTAGAACAAAGAGGGCTAGAATCAACGTTAGTAAAAAAGATTTCTGCTTCATAAGAATCCGCTTTTTTTAGGTTTGAGGTATTGCGATTTTTATTATTTGTCCGGGCTTCAGCCTTTTCGACTTTGTTAACTTATTTAATGCGATTAATTCCTCGACACTTACGCCGTTATATTGGTTTGCAATATCCCATAAAGTATCCCCTTTTTTCACTTTATAGGAAACAATCTCATGACCTTTTTTTAAGAGGTCAACAGAAGGGTCGCGAACGATTAATCTTTGACCTTCCCTGATAGTATTTCCCTTAAGGCCATTCCATTGTTTTAATTCTTCTACACCAATACCATTTCGGGATGCGATGAGGCTTAAGGACTCTCCCTGACTTACAATATGCGTGCCAGAATCCGACTTTTTCGTATGTTTTGATGAGGTCTTTTTTGTGCTTCCTTTTTTATCCCAATATCCCGGAGACGGAAATACTACTAATTTTTGCCCGGGATAAATGCGTGAATTCTTTTTATTGTTCCATTTCTTTAAGCTGTTCACAGAGACATGATATTTTCGCGCAATAAGTCCGAGGTTTTCACCACTTTTCACAATATGCACCTGTCTTTCCTGCGCTTTTTTAATATCCGCCAATATCTTTTCGCGCTTTATGCCACTTTTTGTTTTATAGGCATAAATCGCTTCTTCATTATTCACAAAGCTGCCAATTTTTTCTCTGGGCAAACGCAGAACATACATTTTTTTTGCGCTGGCCGGGATAATATCATTGCGATAGGCCGGATTAAGCACCCTCAGGATATCGATAGGCACATCCAAAACCCCGGCGACTTGTTCGAGATGCAATGCATCGTGGACAAAAATCGTATCTGTTTCATAATAAACAATTTGCGGCTTTATTGGATAGATATTATGATCCTGATAGTGGTTCATCACATAGTTTACGGCAATAAAAGCAGGAACATATCCTCTGGTTTCTCGTGGCAAATACGGCCAAACTGCCCAATAATTTTTGGTTCCACCTGCCCGACGGATTGCCTTGTTTACATTTCCCGCCCCACTATTATAAGCAGCAAGCGCTAAAGACCATTCTCCATAAATTTCGTATAAATCAAGTAGATGCCTGCAGGCTGCATCCGTTGCTTTTATTGGATCGTTTCGATCGTCTACAAGGCTATTCACTTTCAAGCCATACATTTTGCCCGTATAATACATAAACTGCCACAATCCCTTTGCGCCAGCCCGACTACGAGCTTTTGGGTTTAAAGCCGACTCCACCACTGCAAGGTATTTAATTTCCAGCGGCATATTGTATTTGTCGAGTGTTTCTTCAAAAAGAGGAAAATACAACTCGGCCAGCCCAAGCATTTTTCCGGTAAGCTGTTTGCGCCTTTTGGTATATAAATCAATAAAATTATCAACAACCTTATTATAGGTCAGCTCAATAGGTGTTTGGGCATTTAAAGCTTCTATGCGTGCATTAATCACAGAATCTGATACTTCAGGGGTTTCTTCGGGAGCGAATGCATGAATATTCAGGATATTGGTATCTGTTTCAAGCGTATCGAAACGATAAACCAAATTAAGGGCAAGACTATCGAGCATTGCAAGCAAAGGGGAATCATTTTTCATGATAAACCCATCATCAAGGGTGTCAAAACGAAACTGAGCAAATTCCAATTGCTTAATTTTATCTTCCCGCGCCTGATTATCAACACTCAGGGTATCTGCAAGCGTTGCACTATTCATAAAAGCAATCAGGCAGAATATCAAAAAACTATTTTTCATCATATAAATCTTCAAAAGAGTAAGAAAACAAATCTATCGCAAAATTACGCTAATCCCAATTATGTATAGCCATTATTAGCGATTCGCGGAAAAAACAAATATATCCCATTCCGTTGGGATTCACTTAAAAAACACTTTAATCATCTAATCTCAAAGATATTATAACGCAAACTTAGAATGAATTTATATATAAATAAGCAGAATAATTGCAGGTATCAGTGTCTGGGTGTACTTTTGCTCCTCTAAATCAGACTATAAACCCTAATAGCAGCAAAAATGTACAAAACGACAGAAGCAAATCAGGCAGTTAAAATTATTAAAAGCGGAGATCGTGTGTTTATTCACAGCGTTGCTCTTGCCCCAAAAATCCTTATCGATGCAATGATTGGTCGTGCTTCGGAGCTGAGAGACGTAAATATTCTTCACATTCACACAGAAGGCCCGGCACCTTATACAGAAGAAAAATATGAAGGGATTTTTCATCTTGACTCCTATTTTGTTGGGCATAATGTTCGGGAGGCCACACAAGCAGGCCGCGCCGATTATATTCCCGTATTTTTAAGCGAAACCCCCAGGCTAATCCGTGAAGGGGTATTGCCTATTGATGTTGCGATGGTTCAAGTTAGCCCACCCGACCGCTTTGGCTATGTATCAATTGGCACATCAGTAGATTGCTCATTAGCGGCTATACAGGAAGCAAAACATGTGATTGCCGTAGTGAACAAATATGTGCCGCGCACTTGGGGCGATGCTATGATCCATATGCGTGAAATAGACACTTTTGTCGCTCATGATGCCCCTTTAATTGAAGCCAGTTTTCCCGAACCATCAGAAATAGAATATAAAATTGGCCAGAACTGCGCTGCACTGATTGAAGACGGCGCATGTCTTCAAATGGGTATTGGCGCAATTCCAAATGCCGTACTTGCCTCATTAACAAACCATAAACACCTTGGTGTTCACACTGAGATGTTCTCGGATGGACTCATCCCCCTTATTGAAAACGGAACCGTTGATAATAGTTTAAAAGCCATTGACAAGGGCAAAACCGTGGCTTCTTTCCTTATGGGAACCCAAAAAACCTACAGTTTTGTGGATGACAATCCAGGTGTAGCCATGATGGATGTTGCTTACGTAAATGCTGTTGCTACAATCAGAAAAAACCCTAAAGTAACCGCTATTAATTCGGCTATTGAAATTGACCTAACAGGCCAGGTTTGCTCCGATTCGATTGGATGCAAGCACTATAGCGGCGTTGGTGGACAGATTGATTTTATTCGCGGGGCAGGATTTTCTGAAGGTGGAAAACCAATTATTGCAATCCCATCTACTACGAAAAACGGTAAATTCAGTAAAATTAGCCCGATGTTAAAAACAGGCGCAGGTGTTGTTACCACACGTGCAAATATGCATTATGTTGCCACTGAATTTGGTGTTGCCGATTTATATGGCAAAAACCTACAGCAAAGGGCACACGCCTTAATCAAAATTGCCCATCCGAACCATCGCGAAGATCTTGAAAAAGCAGCCTTTGAGCGCTTTGGCAAACACTTTCTCCACGTAAAATAATTAGCGACTTCATTTCCTAAAGCAGAAAAAGCCCCATATCCGATTCGATATGGGGCTTTTAAATTATCATCGTTTTATTTAACCTGCCCAATGGCAGCCGGCTTGGCGTATGGCCAGATACAACTTAATGACCGATCAACACAAAACCGCTCCAATCCATAGGCAAAAGATTCTTTTCTATTGCCGAAAGTTTTGCTTTTCGCAAAGCACTTGCATATGAATCGCCTTCCAAAACATATCGATAAAAATTGAGCATAAATTCTTTGGTGTGTTCGTCGTGGATTTTCCAAAGTGAAGCAAGAATATTATTTGCTCCTGCAAAGAGAAAGCCCCTAGGCAATGCAATGATTCCTTCTCCATCTGTAATTGATCCATAGCCTGTTTTGCACGCGCTAAGAACAACAAGGGAAGCATGAATGTCGAGATTGTACAATTCACTCATTTGCAAGAAACCATCATAATTTCCATCCCCATTTTGACTCAGAAACACACCTGTTCTCCAAGGCTGTGATTTAACAGCAACGCCATGGGTCGCAAAATGATAGATTCCATATTTTGAGGCATTATCACGAAAGGCTTTTTCCGTAGCATCTTGCTTGATCCTTAAGTCAGATATTATTCCAAAATCCTGAAACAGTTGATTGATTGCCTGCGCTTCTTCGACCGCAAAAGGAAGAGGCATTAGATGGGCTTCATCCGCCGCAAAAACATCCATATCGTCTAATGGCAAATCCCTGAAAGGAGAACGACTGGCCAAAGCACCATCGTCACCCCCATCAAAACCCGGGGAAAGAATAAAAATAGACTCATCATTCAAATGTTGTTCCTTTAAGGATTCATAATAAAATACAGGCGAATAATTATAGACGATATCGTGGGTTTCGATAAGCATTTTCCCTTCGTTTCCCGGAGAAGGCAACAAATCGAATGGCAACAAAAACAACATCTTATCCGGAATAACTACCAATTTATCCTTTGCACTTATATTCGATTTCACAGGCTTCAGCAAGGCATCATATAAAATGTGATTCGCAGGCATATTGGCCATATCGCCCGTTTTAATCTTTCGAAAGAGAGTATTCACCTCTTTTCCCAGATCGACATTAAGCTGATTATGCGCCAAAAAAACGCCGTTTTTTGAAACATCAAAAATATAGACAACAGAATCGTAATAGTAATAATCGAGCAGGATTGCCGATTCGGGCATTGCTTTTTGCAGCTCCGTTGGAGAAACTTGAGCGCTTTGGTGCATTTGCGCTTCAGAACTATTTTCATCCGATCTCATTTGCATCACAAGCAATTCCTGATTTTTCTCAAACCATTGATCACGAATAGAGATAAATTCAGCAGAGCTACTATCCTTTATTTGTTGCAATTGCGTATCAATATCCAAAATTTCGCGGTATAATTTCTGTTTTGCAATTTCTTGCTTGGAGGCATTCTTTGTTTCTTTCGCTTTCAGTTTTTGGATATATAATTGATTGGCCTTATTGGTTGAGACCATTTCCCATAATATCTTGGTGTCCTTATCCGACAAATCAATTTCCGCATAAAACTCCAGCATTTCATGAGTCAGCAAATCGAGTTCTTTGGAATAGTTTATCATCGTTTCTTCCATGCTCAGAGCGGAAACCATATAGCGCTCATTATATTCAATAAAGCCTTGATAATGATTTGTAATTGCCTGAAGGAGTGTGTCTGAAGGCTTTTTCTCATACATTTGGCGAAGAAGGATAATTTTATTCTTCAAAGCATTGGGAATAACACTCACGAAGCCCTCTTCTATGGATGGGATCAAAGGAGCATCAAGCTGATTTTGCGGCAAGGGCTGATCCATGCTTTCAAATAATACTTCATTAAGATATGCCAATGCTTTATAAGGTTCACTTTGTTCATATGCGATTTCAGCCAAGGCATCCCGAACATTTTGCACCATAAGGTAGTTTCCCCATGCAACATATCCTTTCATAGCATCTTCCATATAAGGCAATGCTGCTTCAAATTCTTTCTTCTTGATGTGATATCTCCCTTGGCGAAATAAAAACTCGGGATAATACAGGTGGGTGCTGTCGAGCTGAGTATGAAAAATTTGGGCAGTAGAATCCATACATCGTTCGGCATTATCAAAATCCTTAAAGCGCATATATGCATCGAAAAGATTCAGGTATAATTCCAGTTTTCGGGGCGCATGATTGAGCCCATCGACGGCAAAAAGGTCTTCATTCTTTTTGTACCAGTAGAACTGTTCGTCTTTATACTCATCACCCAAATTATTAAATGTTGTTGCCAGCATACCATACACAACAGCCATCATCCCTAAATTTGGGCGCTCGGCCTTTTGAAGCATTTTTAATGCCTGCTTCAGCACTTCCTTAGCGAATAAAGGGTCATAATTACTGATATATTCCCCTTTAAGAGCTAGGGAAATACCCCCATATAAATAGAAATTATGTCGATCACAAATCGAAATCGCCGAATCGAGGATTATAAGTTTTTGATTAATCGACTCTAATTTCGGCATATTATTCGCCAATTCGATAAGGCTAGTTGCGTTTAAAAAAGGATCGCCGAGCTTTGAAAAAATGTTTGCCATTTTATTAACATCCTGAAAACACCTTTGCTTATCCAGATAATTTGAATTGATGCCCATCACCTGATAAACAGCACCATAAGCATAGACTAAGGTATCATAGCCCTTTAACAAATAGTTCTTTTGGGCATCAAACAGCATGCTGTCGGACATTTGCATCATCTGCGCCAAAGTAAATTCCCTGGCAATACTTGCCTGAGCATAAAGAATCTGCTCTGCAGTATTTTGCCCGGCAGTATCCATTGCCTGAGCCAGTTCCGCATGATAGAGTAAAAGGCTATCAGGATTCCCTAAATCAGAAATCCTGATAAATTCTTGATAAAAAGTTGATGTTCGGGCTTGATTTTCTAATTCTGATGTTTGAGCATAAGCCAACACAGCCATCCAAGCCAGGATGAGCGATAAAAGTAGTTTTTTCATAGATGTAATTATTCCTTTCGCAGACAAAAATACATATAAAGATGGGAATTGTGCAGCAAGAATGAATATTTGCCGTCTTTTTAAACCGACCAGCCAAATCCGGGACATTTTAGGATAAAAAAAGGCAATCTTTCTGCTATTTGATACAAAAAGATTGCCTATTAAAACAATTGTTAAAGGGGGAGGATTTGCTAAAAAAGGAATGTCAAAACAAACCTATTCAATTCCGGCGTGACCGCCCCATCCCTGAATCCAATAATGGCCTGTTTCGGGATCCTGACGCACAGTTACATAGGCTGTTCTATCATCTCCGCCCCAATGTGTAATAAAATACTCACCATCGCCCCAGTAAGGCAATTCCCAAAGGTTTACAGAATTCCCATCAGCATCCTTGATTGTAAGCCGATATTCCCAACGATTGAGGTTTGGGATTTTTAGGGTAAAAAAGGTATGGTCTCCCGGAGCAAGAGTAATGCCGGGAATAATATTATCGCCCCAGTCTCCGGTAGGACCCGTGTCTTCATCTGCCCTTCCATGTGGGCGCATCTGCATCCCTATAATAGAGACATCTGAAGTGGGTTCATTTGTAAATTTAACATACAATTCATCATGCGTATCAACCGGCGTGTCGTCAGTATCGTCTTTATCACATGCGGCAAAAAACATCATGACAAACAAAAAAGGTAAAATAGATAGGTTTTTCATGGTAATTTGATTTAGAGTAATATCTGGTTTGTTCAAAGATAATGCTTTTCTCCTTTCGATATAGGATAATTATCATAAAAACATCCACTAATATCAGCCTTTCATATCAACAGAAAACATCTTCAAAAGGATAACCGCAGAACGATATACGGAATACTATTCATATTTAATGGCATTCGCCGGGTTTGCTGTTGCCGCTTTAAGGATATGCCAACTAACTGTAAAAAGGGTAATTAGCCCGCTAAGCACCCCTGCAAGTATATACACCCCCGCAGTAATGTTCGTATGACTGGCGAATTGCTGCAGCCATTGATTTAAGAGCAGGTGTGCAACGGGGATAGAAATGACAAAAGCAATGAGCACTAAAACGGCAAATTCGCGGTAGAGCAAAATAAAAATCTGCATTATATTGGCACCCATAACCTTACGGATTCCAATTTCACGAGTTTTTTGTTCTGCCATAAAAGAGGCCAGTCCTAAAAGACCGAGCAATGCTATAAAAATTGAAAATCCTGCAGCAATATTGAAAATCACAGAAAGTTTTTTTTCTGATTGGTACATCTCTTCAAGGCTTTTCGAAAGGAACTCATAATCAAAGGGATGGGTTGTTGTGAATTGATTCCAATTTTCCTCTATAAACCCGAGTGTCTCAGCAGTATTTACCCCATCCATTTTAATATTGAGCAAGAATCCAGGCCTGCGGGTCAAAAACAAAACTAATGGCTCAACAGGATTATGTAAAGAGCGATAATTAAAATCTTTAACAACCCCAATCACTTTTGTGGGACGAGCAATATTCCCTTCCCCATCAATACCAAAGTGGATCTTTTTACCAATTGGGTTATCATGCCAGCCAAGTTTTTTGGCCGCCGCTTCATTAATAATTGCAGCTTCCAGCAGGTCTGTAGAACCGCCACCACCATAAAAATTACGGCCTTTAATTAGGTTTAAACCCAGAACATCAATATAAGATGTATCTACCATAGTTAAATTAAGGGCAATTTCTTTCATGCCATCTTGTTGTTCAACACGCATAACCAGAATAGAATTGATGCGGCCCGGGATCCCATTCGCGCAACTCACCTCCAATATATGAGGATTTTGCATGAGCAGTTTTTTAAATTCCGGTAATTTCCATCGAAAAGTTGTATCCTGCACTTCACAACTAATCAGGTTTTCTTTAGAATAACCCTGGTCGCTTGTTTGAAAATAATCCAATTGCCTGCCAACCACTATTGTTCCTGTGATCATCACAATAGCAATCAAAAATTGGAATACAACCAATAATTTCCTCAGGAATCCTGATTTTCCACCAGTACTTAAACGGCCTTTTAATACCTCAACGGGTTCAAATCCTGCCAAATAGAATGCGGGGTAAATTCCGGATGCAAAGCCAGTAAAAAGGGCAATCCCGAGCATAATCAAAACAACATTAGTACTCCTGATCAAACCAAATTCTAGGGACTTTCCTGATATTTCATTAAAATAAGGCAATAAAAGCTCCATAAAAATCATTGCCAAAACAAAAGCCGTAACAGCCATAAAAACAGACTCATTAAGGAACTGCCTACGAATTTGCCCATTATAAGCTCCTGCTACTTTTCGAATACCCACTTCCCTTGCTCTTTTTGACGATCGTGCCGTAGCCAGGTTCATATAATTGATGCTTGCAAGGCTTAGGATAAATAAAGCAACAAGACTGAAAATCCAGATATAGGCTTTGTTTCCTTTCGGTAAGTCGCCACCAATAGGCTGACTATGGTGTACATCAGCCAAAGGAGTTAAAGAAATATTAAAGGACGCATTAATCTGATCACCTATTGTTTTCATGTATTTATCATAGAATGCAGGAAAGTTTTCCAGAATATTCTCAGCATCTGCATTCTCTTTTAAAAGAATATATGTATAAGGGTTTATATTCCAGAAACTTCCCGGCTCCAAGCTATTAAAACGCTCTTCACCAAACATTTCGGTTAGGGTAGACATAGAAAGGAGAGCCCGAAATCTAAGATGGGAATTTTGTGGAACATCTTCAATAACACCAGTCACCTGATAATTCCGTTCATGATCCAGCTGTATTGTTTCGCCAATCGGGTTGTTGTCACCGAAATATTTTTGGGCAAGCGATTTTGTTAATACGATGCTGGAAGGCTCAACCAATGCAGTTTCTGCCACCCCCAAAATAAAAGGGTGTGTAAAAACATCAAAAACAGTGGAATCCGCAAAATAGATTAAGTCCTCATAATTTTCATTATCCCCATATTCAAAGAGCACATTATCGGCATCAGCAAAACGCACAAAGGTCTCCACTTCCGGAAATTCAATTTTTAATGCAGGGCCCATTGCAATGGCGGAACTAGCAAAATCATCATGCTTATCGCCAATTTTAAAATGGGATTCCTGTCGATAAATCCGTTCATGTTTTTCATGATATGTATCAAAAGAAAGCTCATCAAGAATAAAAAGGATTAAGAAACCCGCAACTAGCAGACCGGTAACCAAGCCAAAAATATTTAAAAAAGAATAAAATTTGTTGCGGCTGATGTTACGCAAAGCAATGAGAAAGTAATTTTTAATCATTATGATGGATTTAAGAACAACAGGATGAAAAACAAATAGATTTCATATTTCAATATGCACTCATTGTGCCAAAGTCACAATAATTTGTTTTTCAACATATTAACCAATAAATAAACAGAATATACCCAAAAAATAGTGTACGCAAAGCCAGAAACACTGTTCGTTTTCGCACAGAAATTTTGATAGAATAATACGGTAGATAAGACGTTTGATTGTTATCTTTGCGCATTATATCAAGTCGATGAAAAAAATCTATATCCTTGTTATTCGAAGTTATCTGGGGCCATTGTTTATGACCTTCTTCATCGCTTTGTTTATTTTGTTGATGCAATTTTTATGGAAATACATCGATGACCTTGTTGGCAAAGGCCTCGAGTGGTATGTAATTGCAGAGCTTCTTTTTTATGCTTCTTCGACTTTTGTTCCTTTGGCTTTACCTTTAGCAATCTTATTGAGCAGCCTGATGACTTTTGGGAATTTGGGGGAGCATTACGAATTAGTTGCCATGAAAGCGTCGGGCATTAGCTTGCGCAGAATTATGATGCCATTAGTAATCCTTTCTATTTTTATTAGCGTTTTTGCATTTTTCTTTTCGAATAATGTCTTGCCTGTGGCAAATCTCAAATTCAAATCACTGCTTTATGATGTAAAACAGCAAAAGCTGGCCTTCAATCTTAAAGAAGGGATGTTTTATCATGGCATCAAAAATTTTGTGATGCGGGCTGAAAGCAAAGAAGAAGACGGAAAAACCATTCATGGCGTGATGATCTACGACCATTCAGATAATATGGGAAATATCAAAACCACGGTTGCAGAATCAGGAATTATGCAAATGTCTCCTGACCAACAATCTATTGTTTTTCAATTATTTGATGGCCACACTTATGAAGATCAAGTAGATCGTAAAGGCTATCGGGTTTCGAGGCCGTTTCAAAGGGTGAAATTTAAAGAACAGTACAAACGCTTCGATTTGGTTGATTTTGCTTTGCAACGCACCGATGAAGATTTATTCAAAAGCAATTATCAAATGCTGAATTTGGATCAACTGGCCACAGCTGTTGATTCATTAAAAAAACGATTGGAGTTACGACGAGAAACCAATGTAAAATCGATTTCCAACCGTTATTATTACCTCAAACGTATCGACTCTACCATGCTTCTGGAAAGGGACAGCACAATCGTATTCGACACGAGTATTTTGGAGGTTTTCCCCGCAAAAAATATTAAGAAAGATATTAAAATGGCATTGCAGGCTGCGCGCAATATTACCGAAAACATCGGGCACAGCATTAATGACCACGAAGGACGTGAAAAATTAATCCGAAAGCATTATGTTGTTTGGCATAAAAAATTCACCCTAAGCTTTGCATGCTTTATCTTATTCTTTGTGGGCGCACCCCTAGGAGCCATTATCAGGAAAGGCGGATTGGGTTTTCCTGTGGTTATCTCCACAGTATTTTTTGTGCTTTACCATATATTAAGCATGACAGGTGAAAAATACGCCAAAGCCGATGTTCTTCCTGTTTATCAAGGAATGTGGATTGCCTCCATTGTTTTTCTACCGATCGGGATTTTTCTTACGATTAAAGCAACCAGCGATAGCCCATTGTTTGATATGGAAGCCTATACAAAAATATTTCAGGGATTGTGGAACCGGATAAAACCCAAGGCCAAATGAAAATACTGTTCCTCTGTAATAAATCCCCATGGCCGCCCAATGAAGGCGGACCAATTGCCATGAACGCATTAATAAGCGGATTGTTAAAGGCCGGACATCAGGTAAAAATAATAGCAGTCAGCTCAAATAAATTTCCCGCCGACCCAAAAGCAATGCCGGAAGAATTCAGAGAAAAAGCCTCCTTTGAAAGTGTTGAGCTCGATCTCTCCGTGAAACCAATTGCAGCATTCTTTAATCTGTTCACAAAGGATTCATATCATGTACAGCGCTTTGATTCGCCAGCTTTGAAATCCAAGATTAACAACGTTTTATCAGAAGAAACTTTTGATATTATCCAATTGGAAACCATCTATATGGCTCCATATCTTGATCTTATCCGCAGCCGGTCGTCGGCACCAATCGTATTACGCGCCCATAATATCGAGCACCTGATCTGGTGGCGCGTGGCAGAAAGCACTAAAAACATTCTTAAGAAAACCTATCTACGCCATCTTGCCAAGACCCTCAAGCATTATGAGATGAAAATCATCAATCAGTTTCATGGAATTGCTACTATTACGGAACGAGATGCCCGTTTTTTTAAGGACCACGACTGCAATGTACCAATCACTGATATTACTTTTGGTGTAGAAAAATCGCGTTTTGAAGATTGCACACAGGACATTCTTCCAGAAGAAGGCTCATTCTTTCATATTGGCAGTATGGATTGGATCCCAAATCAGGAAGGCATCAAATGGTTTTTGGATGAAGTATGGGACAACTTTTATAAATCACATCCAAAAGCACGTTTTTATCTAGCCGGACGAAATATGCCTGAATGGCTTATCAATATGCAAAAAGAAGGCGTTGAGGTATTGGGCGAAGTAGATAATGCCATGGATTTTATGCGGTCTAAATCTATAATGCTTGTGCCATTGCTTAGCGGGAGTGGCATCCGCATTAAAATTATTGAAGGGCTAGCATGCTCGCGTGCGGTAATCTCCACACCAATAGGCGCAGAGGGCATACAATATACACAAGGCAAAAACATGCTGATTGCCAGCACTCCCGAAGAATTTATTCATCATATGCATGAATGCTACAGCCATCCGGATTATTGCATTAAGCTTGGCAAAGAAGGTCGGCTCCTTATTGAAGAAGAACACAATGGAGAACGCATAATCGATCGCCTTATCAAATTCTACCAACAATTATAAGCATAGCCTTGAAACCGAAATTAATTGTCATATTATCGCGCATCCCCTATCCACTTGAAAAAGGTGATAAACTCAGGGCGTACCACCAAATTCGGGAGCTTTCGCATGAGTTTCGCATCTATTTGTTCGCACTCAATAACACTACTGTTGCTATTGATAAAGCCAAAAAAGCACTAAACCCTTTTTGTCAGGAGATTCACTTTATACATCGCAGCAAATGTGCTATTGGATGGAATATGATGCTTGCTTTCCTCAAAGGCCAGCCTGTTCAATTGGGCTATTTTTATACAAAAAAGGCACATCGAAGCATTCTTAAAAATGCACAGCGCATTGCAGCCGACTATGTTTATTGTCAGCTTATTCGTACCGCTGAATTAGCTAAAGGCCTGCAAGGCATAAAAACCATTGATTATCAGGATGTTTTTTCGAAAGGCGTTGAAAGAAGAATAAAAAAAGCACCCTTTTACCTTAAAGGGCTTTTCCGCATGGAATATAAACGCCTGCTTCAGTATGAACAAAAAGTCTTCGACTGTTTCGAGCATAAAACCATTATTAGCAAGCCCGACCGTGATTTGATTCCACATCCGAATCGGGAGCAGATCCATATCATTCCGAATGGCGTGGATTATACTTTTTTTAGTCCGCAAAAAAATTCCGAAAAGAAGGTAGATCTGGTATTTACAGGGAATATGAGCTATCCTCCGAACATCAATAGTGCTGAATTTTTGGCTCTGGAAATCCTTCCGGAAGTACATAAAATCAAAGCCGGGGTAAGTTTAATGATTGCAGGAGCTTCGCCGCACCCTAGGGTTCAGGCCCTTGCATCGGAATACATAACTGCAACGGGATGGATGGATGATATTCGTGATGCCTACAATCAAAGCCGTATTTTTATTGCCCCGATGCAAATTGGAACGGGATTGCAAAATAAATTGTTAGAAGCAATGAGCATGAAATTACCCGGACTTACGTCTGCACTGGCAAATGATGCTTTAGGCGCCAAGGAAGGGGAAGAGCTTCTTATTGGAAGTAATGCTGCATCCTATGCCTCTCATATTATCCATTTACTTGAAAACAAAGCATTTGCCGATGAAATTGCTTCAAAGGGACAGGCTTTTGTGCATCAACATTATGATTGGAAGTCAGCAACACTTGTTTTAGCAGGGATTATCAAAGAAAAGAAATAATTGACTTTATTTCTTTTTTGCCGAAATCTTTTTTTGCCGAAATGCGTCAATTACTTTTTTTATTTCCGTTGGATCAATCGGCTTATTAATATACCTCAGGGGCTTATGTGCCGCCAATTTTTGAGGAATCGCATTATAAGCACTTACAATTACCACCTCAAATGCTCGAAACGGAAAACGTTGCAGTAGATCATATCCGCTTCCCCTAGGCATTTCAACATCTAAAAAAACCAAATCAGGCTTGACACGATGAATTAATGACCAGCCTGTCTCAATTTCACGCGCATTCCCAAGAAGTTCAATATCATCCTTATACAGATTCAAGATAAATTCGAGAGACGAGATGGCTCCCGGCTCATCGTCAATTACTATTGCTTTTATTTTATTCACAAAAAAATAATTAATCTGATGTACTATTGTTATGATCAAATGCTTTATTGAAAGGAAATAGATTTGATTCTACTCACCACTTTTCAATAATTGGCAAAGATACAGCATCTTATGGTTCTAGTAGGGCCTGTTTTGTTTCCGTATACAAAGCCTTGGTTTTTGTTCTTGTGCAAACAATATCTGCAATTTGAACTGCAGCAATTTTCAGGAACGACGATGAAATAATCCGATCCTCAGCTCAAAATATTCAAGAAAAACTGGGAATTTGATCGCTTCATTCTTCGGTTAATTTTCTTTCAATGGAGCAATTTTTTCGACCCACCATATCCACATAAAGAAGATCACTACATAAAAAAACGGGCGGAACAAATAATCGTGACTGAACTGCCAATAATCGGGTTGCCAAAGTAATACTACAGATAAGCCTGTAATTCTGAACAGATTTGTAAGGTGTACAATAAAAACGCCCAAAGGAATAAACCAAAGTTTTTTCTTCCATGGGCCGCGGAAGAGCATCATTAATATGGCGAACTGCGAAAATTGCTTCAGCCCTGAGCAGCCTGCAGTAATAGAGATATAACCTTTATTACTAAAGTACATAGTATTATCAATAGTTGTAATATCCATACCGAGGATATGCACATCAAACCAATGGCTCTGAACAAAAACCTGATGTGCCATAAATTCATAAGCCCAATCCATAAAGGGTTTTATCGGCCAATAGAGCGCATCTGCTGCCCAGCTTCTCCATGCGAAATGAATGACAATTGTTATTAACCCAAACAAAGCAACATCGCTCAGTGAGCGCAGCTTGTATTTATCGATAAATGCATTGATTTGTTCCCTGAAGTTTTTTAGCATAGTAGTATGAGTCAATTTACAGGGGTAAAAATAATAAATAATAGCATTCAAAAGAATGACAGGAAAAGAGATAAGTAAAATTAAAGGGATTTGGTTTCGCTTAGAAATGATAACGAACACCACCAAAGATGCTAAAAGAAGAAGCATTTTCGCCGGGGCTATTATAAACCGACCGGAAATAATATTTAAAGGTAGGCTCTACTTGCAGGGCTAATTTATCGCTGAGTTGGTATTCCAAGCTAAGCCCGAGGATCATGCGCAAATTACTTTCGAGTTTTTCTTCAATTGCCCGCTCATAATTGAGTAGCCGAACATCAGAAGGAATATAAGCCATTGGTTCTGTTCGATTCAAAATGAGGGCGAACTCACCACCCGCTTGCATATTCAAGCCAAAGTTTTTATATTTAACAATCTCATAACCAATCATCAAAGGAAGTCTCAGATAGGTATATCGATTGTTTGTATACGCAATTTCGTTATGGGTCACCGAATCATAAATTGTTTCGATGGTAGTGATTAGGATAACAGAATCTGGATTGGTAGGATCGGGCACATAATAATGTACATCATAATAAAAGCCTACACTGTCGAGGGATTTATAATCGAGCACAAAAGGAGTTTCATCTTCCATCAAAGAGATGCCTGCCCCTGCTTGCAGATACATGCCGCCATCAAACTCATAACGGGCAAAAAAGCCTGCATTGATTTGACTAATATTTGTGTTTTGGCTGCTGTTCACATCAATAAATTCAGGCCCTGATTTCAGACCAAAACTAATATTCGATGGTTTGGAATAATCATCATAAAGTCGGAAATCCCATGCTGCCGGCATTTGCGACATTAAACCATTGGACATATAGCCTTGTGGATATTTAGATTTCATAAAAGCAGGGACACCAAATCGTTCTTGCACAACTTCTTCGCTGACAAGATTAATTTCAAAATCTGTCTCGGGCTTTTCTTCTTCCACCTGAACAATCTTGTTTTCTATAAGCTTTTCCTCGAGGGGCTTTGCTACAGGACTGGCCTTGGGCGAAACCGGAGCCTCATCCATTTGCACCACAAAGGTTCGATCATTAATTGTATTGATAGGTTCCTTTTCAATAGCGATTTGTTTCGATGGAATAGGGTTAATAAGTGCAGGATCAACAGGCTGCTCCCTATTCTCCTGCATACCAATAATAACAGATGCGGCAATAACTATAGATGTTAGGCCTGCTGCCGCGGATGATCCCATCAGATAGATATTGCTGGAGAAATTAGAAAAATTTAAGGAAGTAAATTCATTCCATGATAATTTACTACTGATTCCGGACCAAACGGAAGCAGAGGGAGGCACCTGAACATGGCTCAGATTGTCCCTAAATAAATTATCAATATGATCGAATTCTTCCTTCATTAAACTATTTAAGCGGCCAATGGCCTATTTTTTAAAATTCATTTCTTCCAATCGTTTTCGCAGGTATTTGCGTGCTTTTGACAATTGTGATTTCGAGGTATTATCAGAAATATCGAGCACTTCTCCTATTTCTTGATGTGTATACCCTTCAAAAACATAGAGGTTAAACACTAACCTATAGCCTTCTGGCAGTTCCTGAATTAATTTCATCAGGACTTTTTCCCTTCCATTATGTGATTCGGTCTCATAGTAAGAAGGACCATCGCCGGCCAGGCGTTCTTCCATATTATCAATATCAGTATGTACAGAGTACTTCAAGTTTTTACTGTAGTGCGTAATTGCTGTATTGATAAAAATACGTTTCATCCAACCTTCAAAAGAACCTTCAAACTTATAATCTTTCACTTTAAGAAAGATTTTCACAAAACCTTCTTGCAATATGTCTTCAGCGTCATTGCGGTTTTTTGAATACCGCAGACAAATTGCCATCATTTGATGTGAATATTGGGTATACAGCTTATTCTGATAGCGACGCTTACCTGCGGAGCATCCTCTAATCAGTTTTTCATCTGGCTGCATTTCCAAAATGTTAATGGTTAGACTTCTGGTTAATTTTATGGTTGCCTGAGAATTAATAATTATTTTAATCTTCAGACAAAGGCTGTTTTTGGGCGAAAAGATACGTAAAAATTCCGAACCAAAGCTTGTCAGGTTTAGTCGGACCGAAGCTAATATTTATCCAAAACTTTGGTAATGAAGCGCATAAACATGCACATTTTTTTAGCACCAATTTACAGACAGGCTTTAAAGAAAACAAAAGTCGACAAAAGCAACAGCATTGATTTATGCTTCCCTAATGCTTTTGCCGACTCTCTATACCATATGTATTTTTATGGCATAACTTTGGATTGATGAAGCGATTTTCCTTATTTTGAAATTATTTTAAATGTTTTCACTTTAACGAGCCATAAAGCATGATACATACTTGGCACAATAACCAAAGTAAGGAAGGTTGCGAAAGACAATCCAAAAATAATTGTCCAAGAGATTGGTCCCCAGAAAGCGGCATTATCTCCTCCAAAGTAAATTTGGGCATCAAAATCGCTGAGTGCAGTAATTAAGTTTATATTTAAACCAACAGCCAAGGGGATAAGACCCATAATTGTAGTAATAGCAGTTAAAAGCACGGGGCGCAAACGGGTTTGTCCGGCGCGCACAACACAATCGAGGGAATCTTCTACAGAAAGCAGTTCATTTTCATTAATGCCCAACTCATTTTTTCTACGGCTTTTGAGCAAATCAATATAATCGATCAACACAATGGCGTTATTAACGACCACCCCTGCCAGGGAAACAATACCAATACCTGTCATTACAACAACAAAAGACATATTGAAGGTTGCTAAGCCACCAAAAACACCAATTGTACTAAAGAGGACACTGGCAAGAATTATTGCCGGTTTTGCAATGGAGTTAAATTGCGTTACCAAGATTATCATAATCAGAGACACTGCAATTAATAGCGCGCTGATCAAGAAAGCCATTGATTCTTCCTGCTCTTCTTGCTCACCGGTAAAGGATACCGTATAACCATCGGGCATGACAAAATTTTCACAGGCTTGTTTAATCTGATTATTCACTTCGGTGGCATTATAACCAGCAATAATATTGGAATATACAGTAATCACACGATCCATATCTTTTCTGCGCACACTATTGTATGTTGTTCCGTATGATATATCGGCAACAGCAGAGATTGGGATTTGATGAATTTTTCCTGTAGCCGGATCGCGGAAGGTAATTTTTTGGTTTAATAAGGAAGGCACATTATAACGAAATTCGTCCTGCATCCTCAATTGAATCGGGAATTCATCTTCACCAACCTTATAATCAGATACTTCTTTCCCAAAAAGAGATGTTCGTACTGTTTGAGCTATTTGCCCTGTTGACAATCCAAAGCGACGTGCTTTATCGCGGTCGATATGGATTAGAAGTTCAGGTTTACTCAGGCTCATATCTACTTTTAGTCCTTCTATTCCTGCAATAGATTTATTTTCGATAAATGCCTGGAGGCTGTCCGCGAGAAATATCAGGCGGTCGAAATCGGCACCTGCAATTTCAATATTCACAGGGTATCCAGTTGGAGGCCCTTCACGATTTTTCTCTACAGATATTTGCACGCCCGGATATTTCCCTATAAGCCCCTGACTTAAATCTTTAAGTAAGTCTCTGGAGCTTAAATCACCGCGCAACTCAAAATCTTCAAAAGTAACTGTTATCAATCCCTTATGCGGCGTTTCTTCGATGCTAAACATATCATTCTCACCACGCGCACCGGTGCCCACTGTCGTTAGCAATGATTCAACAATAACATTACGATCTCCAATTATTTTTTTCACATCACTTTCCATCACAATCATGAGTGAATCTGTTTTATCGAGATCAGTTCCTATGGGTAATTCAGCCAAGATATTCACAAATTTTGGATCCGAATCAGGAAAGAATAAGACCTTCGGGCTGCTTGAGAAATAAAAAACAATGGTAATAATAAGCAATAAAAAAGTACCTCCAATTGCCATAAAGGGGCGTGATTTACTCAAAACATATTTCAGTGCACGGGTATATATATTTTCGAGCCATACAAGAAAACTATTTTGAAACCAGCGTGCTGCCCTAGACAGAAAATACAGGTTTAAAATACCGATAAAAGCAAAAAGGGCAAAAAGGTTTCCCATGGTGTTTGATCCGGCAAGAAAAGAGAGGACAGAAAGTGCTGCAAGAACCAAGGCCAGAATCCATGCTCGCTTTGCTTTTGGTATTGGTGTTTGTTCCCCGGGTTTAATAAATGTTGCTGAAATAACAGGCACAATCACTAGGGCAACAAATAAAGAGGAAGTAAGCACAATAATAAGGGTAATAGGCAAAAACTTCATAAACTCCCCGATCATACTATCCCAAAAGATTAAGGGGAAAAAAGCCGCAAGCGTTGTTGCTGTTGATGAAATAATCGGCATTGCAATTTCCCCAACGGCAAGGCGGGCCGCTTCGAGGTTTCCATAACCCTGATCAATAAAGCGATAGATATTTTCCACAACAACAATGGCATTATCGACCAACATTCCCAAAGCAAGGATTAGGGAAAAAAGTATGATCATGTTTATTGTTGTGCCCATCAGGCTCAGAACCACAAACGAAACAAGCATACTTGTTGGAATGGCCATGCCGACAAAAAGGGAATTACGTGCACCAAGAAAAAAGAAGAGCACCAAGATCACAAAAATCACCCCCATAATAATGGAGTTTTCGAGATTGCTCAACTGCTTGCGCACAATATCCGATTGATCGTTGGTGAGTGTCATTACTAAATCTTCCGGAATCATATGATGATTTCTAGAGTCCTCGATTACTTGAAAAATCTGGTCGGTTGTTTCAAGAAGGTTTTCCCCTCCTTTTTTCACGACCTGCAAACTTACAACAGCCTGGTCGTTAAGACGGGCGTAGTTATTCGGGTCTTTAAAACCATCTTCAACAGTAGCCACATCGCGCAAATAAACGATGTTGCCATTTTCATGTTTTACAATAATATCTTCAATTTCTGAAGCATCTTGAAACTCACCGATAATACGCACAGAGCGTCTTGTATTATTAATTCTCAACTCGCCGCCGGCCATTGAAAGGTTTTCGAAAGCAATAGCATTCTCCAGATCGGTAAAAGAAAGTTTTCTGGCTTCCATTTTGTACGGATCAACACGCACATTCACTTCCCTGTCATTAATGCCCTTAATTTCCACTTTAGATACTTCTGAAATGCCTTCCAGCTCATCTTCAAGGTATTCTGCATACATTTTTAATTCTGTAATGCTATAATCCCCTGATAAATTGATATTAATAATAGGGAATTCCGTAAAGTCGATATCATTCACCACAGGATCTTCCAACAGATCGTTTGGCAGATCACGTTTTGCTTTATCAACCGCATCCTTCACATCCTGAAGTGCTTTATTGATTTCTACGTCCATATTAAATTCGCAATAAATCATGGACACATCCTGTGCAGAAACCGAAGTCATTTCATTAATTCCCCTAATGCTTTCAATTTCCTTTTCCAATGGCCTGGTAACCAAGTTCTCCATATCTACAGGAGCGTTTCCAGGATAAATGGTTTGGACCATAACCGTTGGCATAAAAACTTCCGGGAAGAGCTCTTTGGGAAGGTTTATATAAGCATAAAAGCCAAAACCCATAAGCATCACCATCATAAGATATACGGTGTTCCTGTTTTTTAAGGCCCAGGTTGTTAATTTAAAATCCCTGTTCTTTATTTTTTCTTGTTCCATTACTTTGCTGATTTACTATTGAGCTAATTCCTGCTTCACACGCACACCATCCGACACCATTTGGTATCCTTCTGTGATAATCATATCACCAATGTTTAAGCCTTGAGCAATCATTGTGCGGCTATCGCTGCTCCGGCCTGTTTGCACATAACGCTTTGCCGCCATCAATTTCCCGTCAATATTTTGCACAACATACACATAATCCCCTTTAAGGTCTTTGCGAATAAGCATTGATGGAATAACAATGGCATTATCGGTATAAAAATCCCTGATTTGGATCATCGCCAGAATATTTGGTTTCAGTTTTTCATTGGCATTATCCATTTTTAGTTGTAAGCGAAATGTTCTGTTTTGAGGGTTGATTACATTTCCAAGTCGATAAATAGGCAGTTGTTCCTTATAATGAGGAAAGGCCGGGAAGCTAATTTCAACCAATTCCCCTTCTTTAATTGTTCCCAAATAGTTTTCAGAAACATCTGCATTAATATAAAGTTCTGTTAAATTAACTACTTGCATTAATTGAATGCCGGGCATGGCCATTTCACCTTTTTTCACAAAGATTTCATCAACCAAGCCATCAATTGGGCTTTTCACCATAGCCATATCCAATTGACTATTTAGTGTTTCAAGCTTACTCTCCAATGATTCCACATTATTTTTAGCCTGAAGATATTCGATTTCAGAACCTATTTCCCTGTCCCAAAGGGCTTTTTGCTTTTCAAAAACGATCTTAGCCAGCCCCAAGGATGTTTTCACTTCATTAATACTGCTTTCCGTAACCGAGGTGTTTAGGCGCAATAATTTTTGTCCTTTTGTGATGCGTTCCCCTTCTTTCACAAAAATTTCTTTAATCTGCCCGTTTATTTCAGGGCTGATAAATGCCTCCTCAACAGGTTCGACATAGCCGGTTGTTTGGAAAAAATGTTCAAAGGGCTGCCCTTGAATCTTTTCTGTCCGAACAACAATGCCTTTCTTTTCCACCGGATTTTCTTTGGCTATTGTATTTTCGAGTTCATTAATATCCCCTTGCAACTGCTTTAATTCAGCCTTTCGCTCAGCAAGCTGCTGCTCGGGGCTTTTTTGGGTTTTCTCATTGGAACAGGAGCCAATAAAAATGGCCAATACCATTAAAACTACTATACTATTTTTCATTATTGTGTCTTTTTATTTTTCTGCTTTAAAATCGATACTTTTATTTGAATGCTCGGACATCTTCAAGAATACCGAAGCAATTTTCAAAACCCCCTTATAATGTATTCAGGAGCTTATCGTAATTAATTTTCCTTTGCAGCAAAGTATAAATACTTGCATAATAGTCGAATTGGGCTGTAAGTTTTTGGTTTTGCACTTGGGTCAACTCCAAACTGCTGGCCATTCCGTTTTTATATTTCGTTTCAATTCGATCATAGATATCATCGGCCAATTTGCTGTTTTCCTTCTGGCTGAGATAGGTTGCATAAGAAGTACGCAAATCGGAGCGGGCTTGTTCTACTTGCAGTTCCAATCCTCTTTCCAAATCTTCCAGATTATTTCCGGCCTGATCATAGGAAAACTTCTTTTGCTTCATTTTTGCATAACGCAGTCCACTACTAAAAATAGGGATGCTTGCTGTAATACCAATCATATTGGGATTAGAAAAATCGAAATCCGGTTTATTCAATTTCTCTTCATGTTGATAAAATGCGGAAATATTGGGTAAATATTCGGTTTTAGAGAGTTGCCAGTCTAATTTTGATAATTTCTTTTGCGTCTCCATCAACTGGTAGTTTAGGTTCGATGATATATCAAAATTCATGGACACCAAGCTTTCTACATCTACCTGTTCGAGGAAGTCATCAATAGACTGTGACAAAGAGATTTGCGAATCGTATGGAATGCCCATTTGATATTTGAGCATTTTATAGGTCAGTTCCAAATTACGTTCACTTTCTGTTTTGGCATTTCTTACATTAATTACGTTTACGCGCAGCTGATCCACATCAGTTTTTGAACCAAATCCTTCTTGCTGGTACGCTTCTGTTTCCTTCAATAAATGCTCCATGGAAAGCAGGTTATCGCTAAGTATATCAGTATTAATTTTAGAAACCAGAACGAGATAATAAGATTCCGCGATTAAGGCTTTTACTTCCTGTTCGGAAATATTCAGCTGTTTTTGGGTCAGTTGCGAATACACTTTTGAAGCCCTAAGGCCAATTATATAAGGTCCGCTAAAAATCAGCTGGCTTACGGTAATATCAAATACTGTATTATCAACAACGCCAAGCGGCACCTCGCTGTAAGTTCCATCGCCATTTGGAAAGCGCGCAACAGGCACTTTAAAAATATTTGTGTATTGAGCGCTGGCATCAATCTGCGGCAATCCACTTGCTGTAGATTCCCATATTTTCTTTTTAGCAATTTGGGTATCAATGCGTGCATTTTTCACTTGAGTGTTTTTCTCAAGCGCCAATTGCACGGCATCATCGAGGCTTAGTTCCAATAAAGGCTCTTCCTGAGCATGCAGGAAAGCAGGCAGAATGATTATCAGACTAAGCAGAGCGAATAAATTTAGCTTACTCATTCGTTTTAAAGTTTTTAATTTTTTCTTCATAATAGTTCAATCCATTTTCATTAACGATACCCCTGATATGATTATCAAACATGGTATCAAATATATAGGAGAATGAAAAATCCTTGGAATGCATAAATTCGGAACGATGCATCAATTCTAATTGCTCCAAGTATATCGCCGCTGTTACATCAATATTTATGTCTTTTCTGTATAGCTGTTGACTAATGCCAAGCTGAAGATTAAACGTAATATAATCATAAACAACACTTTTCTTTTCGTGAATTAATTGCTCGAGGATTTCAGGATAATACTTTCTTAGGTCAAAAATCATGGCAGGATTCAAATTTGCAATTTGCGTGTTTACCATCCTGCTTGCGCTGATGAGGGCATCAACAGCATTTAATTGTTTGTTCATCAAAGTTCTAAAAGCATCATCATTTTCCTTTGCCTGAAATAATAATACTTTACGTACAAGGTCCTCTTTATTATCAAAAAATTGATACAGTGTTTTTTTGCTGATTTTCATATTCCGTGCCAAATCGTCCATAGAAAGGCTTCGGATTCCAAACTCCCTAAATAATTCTAAACTGCCACTTAGAACATCATAATATTTACCATCGCTCATAAATAACCTCCAAAGAATCTACTCGTTTTTAAAAAAGCGTGAATTCATCTTTTGCTCTTCAAAATAATCCAATCCTTCAGGAGTAGCAATCCCTCTAACAAAATTCTCAAACATAACATCAAAAAGCACTTCGAAAGAGAATTTCTGGGGTGAAAAGAGTTCGGGGTTGTGGATGTCGAGCAGCCGGCTAATATACAATCGAGCCACCAGTTCTTTGCTTAGGTCATTCCTGTACATCCCTTGCTGAATGCCTTTGTCTAAATTAATTTTAATTTTCTCAAAGATAAATTCAATACGCTTTTCTACATGTTTATTATAAATATTGGGGAAATTCTTATTAAGCCCATGAGTGATGGAAGGGCTTACATCTTTAAAATTTTTGCAGATTTCGCGGCTAACAACAAAAAGTATTTCAATTGCATTCACACCTTCAAAATCATAACGCTCAAAAATCTTGTTAAAGGCTCCCCTTTCTGATTCGAGCACAATATGCACCAGATCGCCTTTACTTTTAAAATGAACATAAAATTCATCCCTACTGATTCCGATTTTATCACACAATGTGTTAATACTCATACTATTAATTGAGTATTTCTCTGCCAGCACCCTGGTTTTCTCTATGATTTCTTTTATTTCTTTCACTATCGTATTTTTATGGAGCGGCAAAAGTAGATAAAAAACATTTTATAATGAAAACGTTTCCTAAGAATTCGCAAAAAATTATCACTCTATGCAAAAACCTATTAAACCTGAATAATTTCATTAAAAAACAAGTCTGTTGTAAAAAAATAATTATATTTAGGCATGAATTCAAAACCTTCCCTTTTCAAGGCACTATTTCTATTAACTTTTCTGTTGCTATTTATTTTCAAGACAGAAAAAGCAGTATCTCAGGCGAACAATAATTTAAGCGACAGCGCTTCTGTATTTGCATGTTTAGATAGCTTAATATCTGTTGATAATGATGAAGACATCCATGCGGAAATTGATAAGCTAATACAAATAAGCCGTAACTCAGCCTGTATTCAATGCCTGCTTGAATGTTATATTAAATCAGGGATGCTCTATGAGAAAGAAAAACAATTTGGAAAAGCTTTAGAAGACTTTAAATATGCCGTGCATCTTTCAGATAGTGCAGGAATCCCCTCGCTTCAAATGAAATCAAATAACAGAGCCGGAAACATTCTTGAGAGAATGGGGCAACCGGAAAAAGCATTGGTCTATTTAGAAAAAGCCAGAGCTTTAGCAACTAAGCTACAAGACAGCACATCTTATTTGGAAATCATGCTTGGCTCAGCATCAGCACAAAGGAGGTTGCAGATGTATGACCAAACGATTGAGCTCTATTTCCATCTTCTTGATTATATTAAGCACGACACGAACAATAAAGTCCTCCCTAAAATCTATAATGGGCTAGCCATTAATTATTTAGAACTGCGACAGAAGGAAAAGGCAAGGGATCACTTCTTGAAAGCATTACATTACGCTTATTTAGACAAGAATCCCATATATTTTAGAACAATTCTTTTTTCTAATCTATCCAATCTATACCTGAAAAATTTCGAAATGACGGATTCAGCCATTTATTATGGAAGAATGGCTGTTCAATCTGCAGAAAAGGAAAACAACCCCTTCATTGGAGCATTCGTAAACCTTGGAAATGTTTTTGAAGAAAACGGAGACATGGACAGTGCTTTATTCTATTATAAAAAAGCGGAAAAGCTGCCAAGCATGCAATTTTTAAATATGGAGCGAGCTGCTGTTCAGATCAATATTGGATATATTTTATATAGAGAGAAGAATTATCCACAAGCGCTTGGCTACCTGAACAAAGGAATTATTGCTGCGCGAGAAAGCGGAAATAAGCTGTTTGAACTTATTGCACAACAAACACTTTTTCATATAGACTCCATTACAGGTAATTACCTAAGTGCCATTGCCAGACAGCAAGAAATGGCCCGATTAAATGATAGCATACAAAACCAAAAAACCATTGACCGTGTAAACGAACTCACCATTGCCTATGAAACAGATCTTATTGAAAAAGAGAGGGATGCACTACTTCAGCAAACAACACTAAATGAGCGCATCATAGCAAACCAGGAATATGTTATGTGGCTTTCAGGTCTCGTATCTGTGCTTCTTTTATTGATTGTACTTCTTTTTCAACGGCATAAAAAGCGTTTACGCAAAATAAACAATGAGCTGGAACAGAAAAATCAGATATTGCTTGAGCAAAAGAAAAGCCTTCAGGATCTAAACAACACGAAAGACAAATTTTTCTCCATAATTGCGCACGACCTCCGTAGTCCTTTCAATATTCTGGTTGGTTATCTTGATTTACTCGACAAAGAATTTGACGATTTTTCTGCAGATGAATTAAAAGCCATCATTAAAGAATTAAAAGGGGCGAGCAACAATACTCTTTATTTATTGGAAAACTTGCTCGAATGGGCACGGTCGCAGCGTGGCCTAATAAAGCACACCCCAATGGAGATCAACTTGAAGGACCTTGCCAAAGAAGTCCTCGAGCTGTTAAAAAACAGGGCAAATGCGAAGAATATTGATATACAGCTGGATATTGAAGAGAGCTGCATTGTCACAGCAGATCACCATATGACCTATACTATCTTTTTAAACCTCATCAACAATGCAATTAAATTTACTCAAAAAGGAGGGCAAATAAAAATCTACTGCACAAAGCAAAAGGATGCATTAAAGGTTTGCGTTGAAGATAATGGCATAGGCATTCCAAAAGAACAGCAAGCCGGTTTAATGAGTCTGTCCAATACTTATACCACGAAAGGCACTGAAAACGAAAAAGGAACCGGATTAGGTTTAATTATGTGCCGTGATTTTATAAGCATTATGGGGGGCAAACTTGAGTTCACCAGCGAGCCGGGCAAAGGGAGTTGCTTCTGTTTTTCTTTAGGACTCACCAAGAAATAAGAACTCTTGAATTTTATCAATTAAACTATCCAGTCGAAGCGGTTTCGATAAAAACGCATCACAACCTGCTTCATACGCCAGATGTTCTTCCCCGGAAAGCACATACGCTGTTTGTATTATAACCGGCAGATCAGGGAGTACTTCTTTAATACGCGCAGTTGCCTCATAACCATTCATCACGGGCATATCTAGATCCATCAACACTAGATCCACCTTATTGTCATCAAGAATAGTGATCGCTTCTAGTCCATTTTCTGCCCAAAGCAATAGTGCTCCTGAATTCTTCAGTGCCACTTTGAAATATAAATTACTGGTGATTGTATCCTCAACAATCAGGATGCTTTTTCCACTCCAGTCATATTTAAAATTATCCTGCATTCGTTCAATTATTCAGTTGTGGGTGCATACTTATTTAAAACCTCAAAGAGCTCCAATTGTTTGAAAGGCTTAGCAATGTAATCTGTCATTCCTGCTTCAAGGAATTTTTCTTTATCGCCCTTCATTGTGTTCGCAGTCATTGCTATAATTGGAACCGGTGTAATGATCCCTTTTTCAGATTCGAGTCGGCGAATTAGTTTTGTTGCTTCCACGCCATCCATTTCGGGCATTTGTACATCCATAAAAATAGCATCGAAACCGATCTCAAAATATTTTTCTACCGCGATTTTTCCATTATCGGCAATATAGACTTCATGCCCTAGTTTATTCAGGTGGTGTGTGGCTACTTTTTGGTTTATTTGATTGTCTTCTGCGAGCAGCAGGTTCATTTTTCGCATGATTTGCTTTTTACTTTCCTTATTTACATTTTCATTTCCAGAAGCCAAAGCCTCCTTGAAACATGCTGTAAACCAAAATTCTGAGCCCTTCCCCACTTCGCTATTTACTCCAATTTCGCCTTGCATCATCTTCGACAGGCTTTTGCAAATAGCAAGTCCTAGCCCTGTGCCTCCATATTTTCTTGTGGTTGATGAATCGGTTTGGGAAAAAGAGCGGAACAGCTTTTTTTTCCCGTCCTCAGAGATTCCAATGCCAGTATCGCTTATCCCAAAGTACAATTTCAGGGACTGATCCTCTTTATTTTCAATTTTTGCATGCAAAGACACACCGCCCTGATGTGTAAATTTTATGGCATTATTTAATAAGTTGATCAATATTTGTTTTAAACGGGTTGGGTCTCCTATTATAGCTTCCGGGATATCTTCTGCAATATCCAATTTTAGCCATAGGCCCTTATCCTTTGTTTTAAAGGACAATATTTTAAGAACGGCATCAATTTCCTTGCGGATATTGAATCGGATATTTTCAAATTCCAGTTGGCCCGATTCAATTTTTGAAAAATCGAGGATATCGTTAATGATTGTCAATAGGTTTTCACTGGACACATCAACAATATCAAGATACTCTTTTTGATTTTCATCGAGTTGTGTGCGTTTCAGGATTTCCACCATCCCAACAATGCCGTTCATGGGGGTTCTAATTTCATGCGACATATTTGCAAGGAACATTGATTTGGCACTGGCTGCCGATTCGGCCATTTCTTTGGCTTTAATTAATTCTTGCTTTGCAAAACGAAGATCCAGGTGCACCTGAGCCCTTGCTTTAAGTTCTTCTGTATTAAAAGGTTTTTGCACATAATCCACAGCCCCTGCATTAAAGCCTTTCACGAGGCTGTCGGCATCTGTTTGGCTGGTCATAAAAATAATTGGAATATCAGCAGTTGCAGGATTTGCTTTGAGTTGCCTGCACACCTCAAAGCCATCAATGTCGGGCATAACAACATCCAATAGGATCAGATCAAAACGGTTTGCACGTGCCCTAGACAGTGCTGTTCGGCCATTACGAGCCGAAGCCGTTTTATAATGAGGGACCTCTCCAAGAATTGACTGCATGAGCTCAATATTACTCTGAACATCATCAACAATCAAAATCTTTGCTGTTTTATTGTTTGTATTCATATTCAAATCAATTAATGCAAATATTCTTCCAGCACATCAAATAGTCGGTTTAACTGTAAAGGCTTTAACAGAAAGCCATCAAACCCACTTTCTCTTGCTTTTACACGCTCATTATTCATTGTTAAGGCTGTTAGGGCAACAATAGGGATCTTAGGATAATTTGCTTTAATCCAAGCTGTTGCTTCGAATCCGTTCATTACCGGCATTTGCAAATCCATGATCACGAGATCAAATTTTTTCCGACCTTCTTTAAATTGATTTACTGCCTGCATACCGTCGATGCATTTTACAATACGAAGACCAGTTCCCATTAATGCCTGTTGCAAATACTCATGAACCATAAGGACATCATCTGCCACAAGTATTGTTTTTCCTTTCCAACGCAGTGCATCAATTTTCTCGTGCCTAGCAATCACATCTTCCTTTTGCCCAATATTTCCCTTTGCAAGAATATCAGAAAACTGGACATAAAAAACACTACCTCCATTTTCCCTTGACTCAAACCACAGGCGGGCATTCATCATTTCCGCTAAATTTTTGGAAATAGAAAGCCCTAAACCGGCGCCTCCGGCATCGTAAATACTTTGATGGTTTAAACGCGTAAAACGATGAAAAATATCTTCACTTTTGTTTTCAGGGATACCAATACCTGTATCGCGAAGAGAAAAACGCACTTTATTATTTCCGGGCATTTCTACGCCCATTTCCACTTCTCCTTTCAAGGTATATTTAAAGGCATTGCTTATCAGGTTCTCGAGTATCTGTCTTAAGCGATGTTCGTCTGTATTAATAAATACATCTTTTAAAGCGCCTGCATCTTTATAAATAAAATCGATATGGGCACGGCTCATGTTATTTCTTTGAACAAGAAATTTATTATACAGCTCGTCCATTAATTCGCCGAGGGAAAACACATGTTCACTAATTTGGATTGCTCCTGTTTCGAGTTTAGAAATATCCACGATATCGTCAATCAAGCTTAAGAGATGAGCCCCGCTTTTACTGATAATATTGAGAAAGCTGTCCCTTTCCTCTTCGGAAAGTTGCTTTTGGGTAAGCAATTCGGTAAAGCCAATTATTGCATTCATTGGCGTACGTATTTCATGGGACACATTTGCAAGAAAGGCTGATTTGAGTTGTTCGGCTTTTCTGGCAATTTCTTTTTCCCTGACTAACTGCTCATAGGTTCTTTTTAATTCGAGGTGTAATTTAACCCTAGCCAACAACTCTAAATCATTAAAAGGCTTATGAATATAATCAACACCTCCGGATTCAAACCCCTCTAATGTGCTTTTAGTATCGTTACGAACAGTAATAAAAAGCACAGGAATATGCGCCTTTTCGGGAATCGCTTTTATTCTTCTGCACACTTCATAACCGTTAAGATCGGGCATAATAACGTCAAGCAGTATAAGGTCAAAGTCATTTCCCCGCACTTTATTGAGTGCTTGTAGTCCATTATGAGCAATAACAGTTTTATATCCCTGGCTGCTTAACACAGTATCCATCAAGGAAGCAGAGCTTTCCTGATCGTCGATAATAAGTATCTTCACTGTGTCTTCTTTCATTTTGATAATCTTATAATTTATTTAAAAAAGCTGCAATTTGAGTTAAAGGCAGGATATGGTCCACGGCATTTTTCTTTATCGCTTCTTTAGGCATACCAAAAACAACACAACTTTCTTCATCCTGAGCAATCGTTTTTGCTCCGGATTGTTTCAGTTCCAGTAAGCCCTGCGCTCCATCATCGCCCATACCGGTAAGCAAAACCCCAATTGCTTTTTCTCCAGCATTTCTTGCTCCGCTGCGAAAGAGAACATCAACAGCCGGTCGATGCCTGTTTACGAGTGGGCCATCTTTTATTTGCACATAATAACCTCTTTCGTTGTGTTTTAAGATCAAATGAAAATTACCCGGAGCAACGAGGGCTTCCCCAATTCCTACGGTATCATTATTTTTTGCTTCTTTCACGCTTAATGGGGATATACGGTTTAAACGCTCTGCAAAAGAGCGGGTAAAATCGGCAGGCATATGCTGTACAATTACCACTCCCGGCCCATTGGCACTCATATTTGACAAGATATGGGCAATTGCTTCAGTTCCTCCGGTCGAAGCACCAATTAAAATAATTGGGTCATTCGTCCTGTTTTTCAATGACTTTTCTTTGGGCGAAGGCAGCATCACATCTGCAGAATGTTTTGGTTCTGCGGAATGTTGAATACTTTTCATGTGTTTACTTAAACGAGCAATTGCTGCAGATTTTACAGCATCTGTAATCATTATGCGGGATTCTTCAAAAAACTCCCTTGTCGTCATTTTTGGTTTCGGAATAACCGCCATAGCTCCGTATTCAAGCGCTTTTAAAGCAGCAACAGAACCATCAGATGCATAGCCTGAAATAATAACAACCGGTATTGGATGCTGCTTCATTAAACGTTTCAGAAAAGTAAGCCCATCCATGCGTGGCATTTCAATATCCAATGTAATAACATCGGGCACCTCTTTCTGAATCATTTTAACTGCCTGATAAGGATCTGATACAGTATCAATTACACTAATAACAGGATCCGCCTCCAGTAATTCCTTTAATGATTGACGCACCAATGCAGAATCATCTACAATAAGAACGCGCAATTTATCTCCGATCATGATCTGTTATTTTTATATCTTTATTTATTTCCCTGCTTTTTGATAAATTTCATCTTCACTAAACCCGTTTGGGTATTAAAGATAATCTTTCTTCCGTAATTACCACCTGTTGAAGCCCCTAAAATTTTTATATTTTCTTGTTTTAAAAGCTCATAAGCGGTTTGCACATTGCGGTCGCCAATATTGAAAACATCATTTTCGGTATTAATTACCCTGCCCCCTCCAAAAATCTTGGCAATAATATCATTGCGCCGTGACCCGTTTTTTGCCAATAAAGCAAGGCATTTTAAAACAGCAATATTCCCATACTTTGGAGATTGAAGGCCCTGCCCGTTCCATAATGGCAGCATATAATGACAGATTGCACCGGCTTTAAGGTGTGGGTCATAAAAACAAATAGACACACAAGAACCTAATAGCGTGCTCACTTCAGCCTCACTAGAAAAATAAATTTCGCAAGGCTTCAGGAAAATATTTTTTATTTCTTTATCGCCTATCAAAACAATTCCTCATCAGTAAACAGTGCATCTTCATCTTCTTCCTCATTCGTTAGTTCGGGCAAAACAACAGTAAATGTACTTCCTTGCCCTTCTTTGCTCTGCAAACGGAGTTCGCCATCGAGAAGCTCAACGAGGGCTTTTGTAACAGACAGACCCAAGCCTGAACCTGTATTTAGGCTATGTATGCTCTCATCAAGTTTTTTGAAGCGCTGGTAAATTCGTTGCAGGTCTTTTTCGCTAATACCCACACCATTATCTTTGATATGGATTTCGATGTGATTTTCAAAACATTCGATATGAATTTGCACCGACGAATCAATGCGCGAAAATTTAAGGGCATTACTAAGTATATTACTGATTATCAAATCAATTCTTCGCTTATCTGTTCCAAAAGAAAAAGCTTTTTGCATATACTCATTCTTTATGAGGCGATAATCTATTTTAATGCGGTTTTTATCGGTCTCAAACTTATGGTTCGCCACAATACTCTGGATAAGCTCGTCAATATTGGTCCGGCTAGGCTCCAGTGATGTTTCCCCGGCCTCAATTCGTGCAGCTTCAAAAATATTATTCATTTGAAAATCAAGGTAAAATGCTTCAGAATAAATTAAATCGCCCATTTTACGAGCCACCTGACCTTCATCATCGTGCAATTTTTGGATACTACCGGCCAGTCCTAAAATCGATGCAAAAGGATTTATTAGTTCATTAGTTATATTTGAGATAAAATGACTTTTCATTGCTTCAGATTGCCGAAGCTGTTCATTAATCAGCACCAATTCTGAATTTAAGGACGCGATCTCGGCTTTTAAGCCGGCATACTCTGAGAGACGCTCGCTTAGGTAAGCAATTAGTTCTTTATCTTTTTTATCCATGTTACATGCTGTTTTTTTGATAAATAGTCGGTAAAATATTTTGCAATGGAATGTGCATATTGATTAAAGATTCAGAATGCCCAATAAAAAGGTAGCCTCCATTTTTTAAGCTTTCTGCAAATTTCATACTGATTTCTTTCTGGATGGAGCGATCAAAGTAGATTAAAGTATTTCTACAGAAAATCAGATCATAGGCGGCAATTTTATCGTTTGGAAAGTTCTCCAAAAGGTTGAAAATTGAAAAGACTACCCGTTTTCTGATTTCAGAAGAAATTCTTATCAGGTTTTTCCTATGATCCTTAGAGCGAAGCAAGTATTTATGCCGAAACCTTTCCGGAATATCCATAGCCTTTTCGCCCTGATAAACAGCTTTTTGTGCTGTATTTAACACATTATAGGAAACATCGCTGGCATGTATGATAAAGCCGGCAGGCCATTTATCCTGCAACATATCCTGCAACAAGAATGCAAGGCTGTAAGGTTCTTCACCGGTTGAGCAGCCCGCACTCCACACCATAAGAGGCTTGGAATCCTTGCGTTTTACCAGAATCTCAGGAATAATTGTTCGCTCAAGAATTTCAAAATGCCGAAATTCCCTGAAGAAGCTTGTTTTATTTGTTGAAACAACATCGATCAGTTCAGTAGGTTCTTTGCGAGCTCCTTCTGCGCTAAACAGATAGCGAATGTATTCAGAATAGCCACTCATATTTAAGGCAATGAGCCTTTTACGCAGGCGCCCCTGAAGCATTGTCTTTTTCCCCGGGGGCAGTTTGATTCCAAAGCGTCCTTCAATATATTGGCTCAGGCGCGCAAACTCCTCATCATTTAATGGGCTATAATCTGCAAATACCTGATTTTTATCCATATACACCAATCAATTCTATTCGTTCCTGTGGAAATTCATTCAAACAATCAACATTTCCTTTCTCTTGTTGCCATCAACAAACCGGCAGGAGACTAGGTTTAAAAACGCTCAAATTCGCTATCTAGGGAATCTCCGAGATCAATATGAACCCCTTTGTTTTTCCCTGGAGCTTCATTATTAAATTGCGCACGAAATGTTTGTGCTTTATTTGGCTTTGATTCTTTTCTTTTGATGTTTTGTTTCCCAATCTGGCGGCTTCGGAAATAGGAAATAACATCCAGAAGCTGATCCGCTTGAGAACTCAGCTCCTCTGCACTTGTAGCCATTTCTTCTGAAGCGGCAGCATTTTGTTGCGTAACTTCATTTAATTGCTGGATGGCATTATTAATCTGCTCTGCTCCGGCATTTTGTTCCATACTTGCTGCGGCGATTTCCTGCACAAGCTGAGAAGTCATCTGAATATCAGGCACAATCGTCTTCATTATTGCCGATGCATCTTCAGCAATATCGACACTTTTACGGGAAATTTCATCGATTTCGGCAGCAGCCAGTTTACTGCGTTCTGCCAATTTGCCCACTTCTGCGGCCACAACACCAAAACCTTTGCCATGTTCGCCTGCCCTGGCAGCTTCAACAGCAGCATTTAAAGCAAGTATATTTGTTTGAAAGGCGATATCACCAATGATACTAATTTTATTCGCAATTGATTTCATTGCCTCCATTGTTGTATGCACTTTTGTACTTCCAGCTTCAATATCTTTGGCTGCTTTAGCAGCAATTATCTCTGTTTGTTTTGCATTATCAGTGTTTTGCTGAATATTTGCTGTCATTTCTTCAACAGAGGAACTCACTTCTTCAACAGAGGAAGCCTGTTCGGAGGCGCCCTGACTAATATCCTGAGATGTATTGCTTAGCTGCATACTTGCATCGGTTACATTCTGTGAAGCACCACTAACATTAACCAGCACTTCTTTAACCCTTGCGAGCATTTGCCGGAAGGAAATAACGAGTTGGCCCATTTCATCTTTTTGGTCAAAATCGAATTCAGCATCAAGGTTGCCATTGCCTACTTCAGAAACAAATGCCGAAATACCTCGAACACTGCTTCCAATATTAAAAGCAATTAGATAGGCGAGCAGACCGCCAAATAGCACAATAAAAAGTGCCACAAAAAAGATAACCCATTCTATCTCATTAGCTAGCTTAAACATTCCTTCATCGGTTTCAAGGCTTTGACTCACAACAGATTCCATATCTGCCAGCAAATTACCCACTTGATTTAACAGAGGCAAGGTTCGTGTTTGATAGATATCAAGAGCTTCTTTATAGTCAGTATCGTTTCCGCTGGCCAATAAATTTTTAATCTTCATTGCGCTTTGATGGAGTTCTTGGTGGGGTTTTTCTATTTCCCGGAGATATGATCTTAGCTCGGGAACTAATAAAACAGCTTTTTCGCGCTCACTTCCATAATACCATTCCCCGAGGCCGCACTGATGCGCATCTGTTTGCACAATCAAATCGTTATTGTTATTGATAATATCCTTAGAAAGCTGCAATGCCCAATTTAAATGATCCTCATGCTTTTGTATAAATAGAGCTTTCAGGTTATTTCCTTCCAGAGCTTCTTCAGCTTTATCTACTAATTTATTAATCCCTATAATAGTGCCAATGGAGAGAGCAATGATCATCACCAATGCAATACCAAACGACAGAATAAATTTATGCCGGATTTTTAAGTCTTTGAATCTCATGTTTGCTATTATTTGATGTTAATTTTCTAATTCAGTTTTTATAAAGAGGGTGTCATCGCGGGAGAACAAATTATCAATATCCAAAATCATAACGAAGAAATCGTTCAAGCGCATTACGCCTTGGATCAGAGAGGAATTGAACCTTTTCCCCAAATCAGGAAAATCAATGATGTTGCTTTCATCGAATCGGTACACTTGCTTCACACGATCAACAATCATCCCTAGTTCAAAAGACCCATCGTTAAAATTGATTTCGACAACAATAATGCATGTTTCCCTTGTATTTTCGATGGTTTCCAACCCAAATTTTGCTCGCGTATCAACAACAGGAAGCACATTGCCCTGATGATTGATTACGCCTTTCACAAAAGGAGGAGATTGGGGAACCTTAGTAAGTGTTTGCAATTCCAATATCTTCAAAACCCTTTGCACATTCAATGCAAAAAGCTCCTCATTTATTTGAAACACCAGATAGGAATCAGACTTTTGTTCCATAGCTATTCCTTATTAATAAATTTTTTAACAATATTGTCTATATCAATGACCAGAGCGATGCTTCCATTTCCCAATATCGTAGCTCCGGAAAAAACCTCATGTTTTCTTAAATACTTGCCTAATGGTTTGAGAACGGCCTGATGTTCACCAACAACATTGTTCACTTTTAATGCAATAAGCTTTTCTTCCTGCTTTACGGTAACCACATAACTTTCACCATTAGACGCATCTTCACAAAGGAGAAGAGGCAGATCAACAAAAGGCAATTGTGCATCATGAATATGAATTAAGCCATCAGTAAATTTTGACATATGAACATCATCGCCCCGATAGACTGTATCGATAATACTCATTGGGAAAATCACATTATTTGACCCAATAGTTACAAGCAGGCCATCAAGAATAGAGAGGCTAAGAGGAAGTTTCAAGGTAAAAACAGATCCTTTGCCTTTCTCTGAGCTAATATCAAGGCTTCCCCTTAATTCTTCAAGTTTTCGGCCAACAACATCCATTCCTACTCCCCTTCCGGACACATCCGTAATTTCCTTTGCAGTAGAAAAGCCGGGTTTCATAATGAGTTGCCAGGTTTCTTTTTCTGATAATATTGTTGATTCGGTGATCATCCCACTTTCGATAGCTTTTGCCCGAATGCGTAGTGCATCAAGTCCGCGGCCATCGTCTTTAAGGGAAATATATACATTTGTTCCTGAATACCAAGATTTTATCATAATTTGCCCTGCAGCAGGTTTTCCCATGGCAATCCGTTCCTCTGTGCTTTCAATTCCATGATCGATGCTGTTTCTTAAAATATGCATTATTGGATCAGCCAATTCTTGGATTATATTTTTATCCAATTCAGTATCAGTACCTTCAGTAAGCAAATTCACTTCCTTATTGAGTGCCGCACCTAAGTCCCTTGCCAACCTTCTGAAGCGTGTCAACAGGCTATTCAGGGGCACGAGGCAAATATCAAATGCATTTTCCCTTAAGCGACGTGTAAGCTTCTGAATAGATTCTGCCAAAGCGATCAATTCATTATCTTGACGCATATCTGCTATATTCGCAAATCTAGCCTGAACAGTTACCATTTCTGAAACCACATTCATTAATTGATCGAGTTTTTGGGAAGAGACCCTTATGGTACTAATCTGCTGTCCAAAAGCAGTTTCCAGGATTTTTTTCTCCGAATCCAATTCCTCTGAATTCTTCTTTTGAAGTGTTTCTTTTTTCTCTACAACAGATTCCTGAGGGGACTGCTCCAATGCATGCTTTTCGATTGCTATATATTTCTTTAGGCAATCCTCTCCAAAAGAGAGTATTTCTAGTATTTGTTCCTTTTGGACAGAAAAAGCTGTTTGTTCCGTTTTTTCGATCGTAAGCGCACAATCGTCTTCAACAAAAATAAATACATCACGAATATCGCTTTCCGAAGCATCAGTACATAAGAACATTCGCCATGAAATACTACAAGCCTGTGGGTTCAATACAGAAAAGGCAGGAATTTTTGATGTGTCTGCATAGCAGATCATCTCACCCATTCCTGCGAGTTCATCGATGAGATAGAGTGGACTTGTTCCATTTTCCAAAATATGCTCGTCAGGTATAAATTCGATATACCATACGAATTGTTCTATTTGGTCTATTTTAGGGGAAAGCTCCCCAGATGAAATAGAAATTGCCGCCTTTTGCTGTATTTGTTGGTCGGGCTTTCCTAGTATTTGTGTTATTTGCTCAACGAGAAGCCCTTCATCTAATTCTTTTTCGGGTTGCTCGTTCAATAAGGCTTTAAGATGATCAACGGCATTGAGGCTCAGCTGAGTAATTTGCTGGCCGGGATATAATTTATCATCTCGGATTTTTTGGTAAAGCGACTCTAAATGGTGCGTAAACTTACTGATGCGGTCGAAGCCAAACATTGCCCCACTACCTTTCAGTGAATGCATCAAGCGGAAAATTTCATTCACACAAGCTTTGTCTTCCGGATTTTGATCGAGACGCAACAAAAGCTCTTCAAGCTGCGCAATAAACTCTGCAGCTTCTTCCCTGAATTTCTGCTTGAATTCTTCTTTCATCGCAGCACCTTTTTAATAATAGCAATAAGTCTATCCTCCTGAAACGGCTTTGTTAGCCAACCGGTTGCCCCTTTGCTTCTGGCTTCCTTTTTGACATGAATTCCTGTTTCAGTACTTAAAAACAAAATTGGGATATGCTTGTATCCATCTAATTTACGCACTTCAGCAATAAGTTCCATGCCATTCATATTGGGCATATGCAAATCCGTCATCAACAAGTCGATGGTACGGCCATCAAAATATGTCAACGCATCACGGCCATCCATTGCTTTCATCACATTATAGCCGTTTCGATCTAAAGTGAACTCGAGCATTTCACGAATACTTGCAGAATCATCAACAATCAGAATATTTTTTTTCATATTTGGCTCCCTGACAGTTCATCAAACAAAACATCTAAAGCATTATTACAAATAAGAATGTATAGGTCGTCCCTCAGAACAGCTTCAATATTTGTTTGCAGCTTTTTTTCAGCACGTTCTTTTTTTATTGCAAATAGCATCTGCAAAAAAGCAATATCCACACTTTCCACCTCTGACAATCGTATATAAAGCGGCTTACTTTCACCACTTACTTTTTCCGCTTCGGCACTTATGTCCCTAATGGAAGAAATACCAAGTTCTCCTTTGTAAACCAATAGGTTACAATGAGCGACATCATTATTAAACAAACTATGTTCGGCAGAAAATCCCATACTATAAGTTAATAATCCTAATAGATTCTTTTACAACACTATAATTTCTACGAAAATTGAGCAACATAGTTACTTAATAGGGGAAAAGGAAAACTAAAACAGGATTTTGCCCCAGTCATTCAATCCATTTACCAAAGCAAAAAGCGCAATACTTCAACAATACACCCATTTTTAAAACACAAAAACACCACATATATCAAACAGAAAAAGCACGCCCATCCATCGTCCTTGAAGAGAATTGCACATCAAAAAACAGAAATATTATTCATAAACAGCGAAATTTCATCCAATATTCCGTAATTTTACAGGAGCATACGAACAGCCAATCAACCAATAATTATTAGAAATGCGAAGAAACATCACAAATCCAATAATTTTCACTGTCTTCTTTGTCTTATTATGTTTTCACATTAGTGCGAAAATTAATAGCACCGGCACACCCAAAGTCCGCAACTACGACAATTCCACAATACTTGCCGGCCCCCAAACCTGGATGATCAGTACATCAAGTTCAGGAATAATGTATTTTGCAAATAACGACGGACTGCTACAATTTAACGGTCAGGATTGGGAAATCTATCCTCTGCCCAAGGCAACCGTTGTGCGCAGTGTTTATCCAACGGATGAAGGAAAAATTTATGTGGGTGGATTTAATGAGATCGGCTATTTCTCAGCTGGATTCAATGGCGATTTACTATATCATTCATTAATTCCTCTCTTACCAGAAGAAGCAAAAGACTTTGGGGATTTATGGAAAATTTACGACACACCACAAGGCATTGTTTTTCAATGCTATAAGCAAATAATGATTTTAACGGACAGCACTTTTCATGTTCTTAAAGCGCCCGGGCAATTTCATTTTTCATATTCCGTACACGGAGATATTTATGTTAATGACCTAGAAGTTGGGATTATGAGGCTTTCTGGCTCCAGACTCGTCAGGATGCCGGGACTGAATCGCTTAAAGGGAATGTTGATTTGGTCTATTTTGCCTTTTGGGGATAATTTACTTATTGCCACATCACAAGATGGAATATTCCTTTATAATGGGCTGGAGCTTACAAAATGGGACAATCAGGCATCGAGAAGGCTTTCCGAAAAACAACTCTTTTGCGGTTTGCATCTCCCCAACAATAATTATGCTTTTGGAACAATTCAGGACGGTTTTCTTATATGCGACACCCTAGGAAACATATTGCAAAGCATTAATCTTGAAAACGGATTACAGAACAATACTGTTCTAAGCATGCAAATAGATCAATATCAAAACCTTTGGTTGGGGCTTGACCATGGCATTGACTATGCTGAAATAAATTCACCCATTACATACTTAGGGCATTTTAATGGTCTCAGTGCGGGTTATACAGCCGTATTGCATAACAAAAACCTATATTTTGGAACCAATAGAGGTCTATTTTATGCGAGTTGGCCAAGATTGCAGGAAAGCGACAACAAAAATATTTTTAAAATTGTCCCCGGGACAGAAGGACAAGTGTGGTCATTAAGTGTTATCGACAATAACCTTTTTTGTGGCCATAATTCCGGAGTATGCATTATTCAGAACAACAAGGCTGAATGGATCTCCAAAGAGCCGGGCGGATGGACCTTTATTCGACCCACAAATCATAAAAGCCTACTGCTTTGCGGCACATATAACGGATTAATCCGTTTTGAAAAAATTAATGGCAAATGGGAAAACGGAGGGAAAGTAAAAAACTTTAGTGAATCTTCCCGATTTCTTGCCAATGCCGGCAAAAATAGTTTCTGGATGAGCCACGGATATAAAGGCATCTATAAAATCGTATTAAACAACTCTTTGGACAGCGCAATTCAAATAAACCTTTTCGACACAAGCGATGGCCTGCCAGACAATACCGGGGCAAATGTTTTTCAATTGTTTGGCAAACCAGTATTTACAACGAGCGACGGCTTTTATTCCTTTAATAATTTATCCAAACAATTTTATAAAGACAAAAGCATAAACAATCTCTTTCCCGTTGAAGGAATAGAAACAATTTACGAGGACAAGCAAAATAACCTATGGTATTTCACAAAAACCGAAGCGGGGGTATTTCGGCTGCAAGAAGACGGCAGTTATAGAAATGTAGATGTCCCTTTCCGGGAACTAAAAGGCAGTTTCATTAAAGGATTTCAGTTTGTATACCCTTTAGATTATAAAAACACATTTTTTGGTACCCAAAAAGGATATGTGCATTATACCCCGGAATACCAAAAAAATTACACTCAGGAATACAATTGTTATATTCAATCAGTCAAACTTCTGGCAAACGACTCCTTATTATATGGAGGAAACCTCCCCACGCAAAACTCATTAGCAATCTCTTTACCATTTAAATACAATCAGTTGTATTTTCAAATTGCAGCCAATGATTTTGAGAATCCGAACAGTTTGCAATACGCAACCTTTCTGGAAGGTTTTGAAGAAGGATGGTCGCCATGGCAAAAACGCATGTCTAAAGAATACACAAATCTTCCTTATGGAGACTATGTCTTTCATGCCAAAGCCCTTAATATATATGGCCACGAATCCTCAAAGGCAGAAATTTCTTTCACAATTTTGCCCCCATGGTATTTTAGCAGCTACGGCTATACGCTCTATTTCTTTCTTTTCCTGATCATGCTTTTTTTATTTTATCGCTATGTCAGGTATCGCACACAGCGAATGAAAGACAAGGAAAAAAAGCGCCAAGAGCAAATGTACCGTGAACGCGAAAAACAATTAAAAACATCAGCCCTTGAAGCAGAAAAAGAAGTAATACGGCTTCGGAATATAAATCTAAGAGCCGAAATGATCCAAAAAGACAAAGAATTGGCAAATGCAACAATGCAGATGATTCAAAAAAACAAATCTTTGTCCGTTATTAAAAAAAGCTTGCAACGACTTTCCTCAGAATCAAACGACGAATTAACAAAGAACCAAATGAACACATTAATTCGTAAGATTAACAGGGAAATGGATAGCGAAAAACAATGGAAGGTGTTTGAAGATCACTTCGAGAACGTTCATGAAACCCTACTCAAACGTATTAAAGCAAAATACCCCGATTTAAGCCCTAGCGAATTAAAACTCTGCGCCTATCTGAGGCTCAATATTTCCAGCAAAGAAATTTCCACACTGATGAACATTTCGACAAGGGGGGTCGAAATAAGTCGGTACCGCCTCAGGAAAAAACTCAATATAAGCCGCGAAACTAATTTGACAGAGTTTATTATGAAATTCTAGAAAATCTCCGCAAACACTCTCCAAAACACCACTTCTTATTTCTTGTCACAGTCTATATTTCTTCTACCACCGGGCTTTGGATATGAAATATAAATGAGCAGGCAAAACAAAACTTTCTAAATATCTATATTATTGTTTATCAGTACATTAAAAATATACTGATGTATTATTGATGTAATAAAAACTCTTTAATGATGAGTTTTTGTTGAAGCTATTTATTTGGAAACCCTTTCATACATGAACTACTTTCGTCACTGGAATTTTCATCAAATCAACCGCATTACTCACCAAATTACTAAACCAATGATTAAAAAGTACACAGTATTAGTATTAACATTTCTCTTGCTCAGCAGCCTCGCCATGGCTCAACAGAATGAGCTGCGCGGAGTGGTTATTTCCGGCGATGACGGCATGCCCATCCCAGGCGTGACAGTGCTGGTAAAAGGCACAATGAACGGTACAACAACCGACATTGACGGAAATTATTCCATCAAAAACGTTCCTATTGATTCAACTATTTTGTTCTCTTATATAGGAATGACTACTCATGCCTTTCAATATGACGGCAGGGTCAAATTGGATGTAACATTAGAACCGGTCGCCACGGATATGGACGAAGTGGTTATTGTGGGTTATGGTGTACAAAAAAAGAGCGTTGTTACCGGCTCTATTGCCAAGATTGATTCAGACGCCATCAATGAAACATCAAATGTTCGCGCAGAAGACGCCATGCAAGGAAGACTTGCCGGCGTTGCTGTCACTTCCAATTCCGGACAACCGGGAGCCTCGGCACAGGTGCGCATCCGTGGTACATCATCAATAAACAGCGGCAACGAACCTCTTTATGTTGTTGATGGCATCCCTATTACCGGTGGCCTTGATTTTTTGAACCCCGGAGACATCTCTTCCATAGAAGTATTGAAAGATGCTGCCTCTGCAGCAATTTACGGTTCACGTGCAGCAAATGGTGTTGTATTAATCAGCACAAAAACAGGACAAGGCCCGAGCGGACAGTCCGAAAATAAATTTCAAGTAAGCTATTCCGGTTACTATGGCTGGCAAAATGCTTGGAAAAAACTAGACCTTCTTAATGCACGCGAATATGGTGTTATTATGAACGAAGCCACCGTTAATGGTGGAGGAACACCAATATTTAGCGATCCTCAATCGCTTGGTGAAGGCACTGATTGGCAAGACGAAGTGTTTTATGAAAATGCTCCAATCCAAAGCCACCAAATTAGTATCACAGGAGGCAACGATAAATCCAGCTACCTCACCTCTTTTTCATATTTTAGCCAGGACGGTATTGTTGCGGAGGGAAACTCCAATTACGAAAGAATTACCCTGCGATTCAATTCAGACCACAAATTAACAGACAAATTTACCTTTGGAAATACCTTTGGTTATGCGCATGTTCAAAGCCGTGGTGTTGATGAAAACTCAGAATGGGGCTCACCCCTATCCCGCGCTTTAAATATGGATCCTGTAACTCCGGTAGTTATCACAGATCCGGAAATTGCAGCCCAATATGCAGCAAATTACCCCAATGCGCTTCAAAATGCAGACGGAAATTATTACGGCATTTCGCCCTATGTTACTTCCGAAATACTGAACCCTGTTGCAGCCCTCTCTATTCTAAACCAAAAAGGATATTCCGATAAATTTGTTGGAAACCTCTTTGCCACCTATGAAATTATTTCCGGTTTAAAATTCAGGACACAATTTGGAGCAGATCTGGCCTTTTGGGGAAGCAATGGTTCGCACCCAAAATTCTATCTGAATGCAACTAATTATGCCGATTACAACTCAATGAATCGCGCATCAGCAAAAGGAACAACCTGGAATTGGGAAAACACTTTGACTTATCAAAAGACAATTGCCAAGAAACACGATATTACAGCACTCATCGGAACCTCAGCATTTAAAAGCTCTGGAGACAATATGGGCGGTTCAAAACAAGGCATGCCTTATTACGATCCAAATATGAACTATTTTGATTATGCTCAAAACGAAGAAAGCGAACAGGTTTATGGTTATGGGTGGGAAAACAGCCTTTCTTCTGTTTTTGCCCGTGTTAATTATGCTTTCGATGATAAATACCTCTTTACAGGTATTATCCGTAGGGACGGTTCTTCCCGTTTTGGCCCGGACAATAAATATGCAATCTTCCCTTCCGTATCTGCAGGATGGATCCTTTCAGAAGAAAACTTCCTCAGCGAAAACAAGACGATTAACTTTATGAAACTACGTGTAAGTTGGGGACAAAACGGAAACCAAGAAATTGGTGATTTTAGATATACATCACTTATTTATGGCGGAAGCAATTATACTTTAGGGAACAACCAGTACCTCACTCCGGGATCCAATCCTGAAAACATTTCCAATCCCGAATTAAAATGGGAAACTGTAGAGCAAACAGATATAGGTGTTGATATGGGCTTCTTAATGGATAAAATTCGTGTATCCCTTGATTATTTCAAAAAAACAACCAAAGGAATGCTTGTTATTGCACCAATTCCCGAATTAGTAGGAAATAATGCTCCGGTAACCAACCTCGGCGATATGAAAAACTCAGGATTCGAATTAGAAATTGGCTATAAAGAAACCTTTGGCGAATTGCAAATGCGCACAAATTTCAATGTTGCTTACTTACAAAACGAAGTAGTTACTATTGGTAATGAATCGGGATATATTACAGGTCAAACTTGGGGCCCTGAAGGAATGCAGATCACTCGTATTGAAGAAGGAATGCCTTTTGGTTACCTCTACGGATGGAAAACAGACGGTATTTTTCAAAACGCCGAAGAAGTTGCTGCCTATACCAATAGTGAGGGAGAACTTTTACTGCCAAATGCTGTTCCTGGCGATGTTCGTTTTATGGACATAAACAATGATGGCCTTATTAATGATGACGACCGTACAGAAATTGGCGATCCAACACCTGATTGGTCATTCGGTCTCGTTCTTGGTTTCAATTACCGTCGCTTCGATATGAATATCTTTTTCCAAGGAGTTACAGGGAACGAAATCTACAACGCCTCTCACCGCTACGATTTACCGATTGCCAACCGCACATCCGACATTATCGACCGCTGGGTTGGCGAAGGAACTTCTAATGTTCTGCCACGCGTAACAACAAACGACCTGAACAGAAATTATCGTTCATCAGACCTTTATGTAGAATCAGGCGCTTATCTCAGGTTAAAAAACTTCCAACTTGGATATACTCTTGATAAAGACCTTATTGCCAAATTGCCTTTCGAAAAATTAAGGGCATATGTCTCTATGGACAATCTGGTAACCATTACCGGATATAGCGGTTTTGACCCGGAAATCGTAGGTGGCATCGACCGTGGAATCTATCCACAGTCACGTACTTTCTTAATCGGACTCGACATTAGTTTATAATCTGCATTATGAAATCAAAAATAATAGACACAATGAAATTAAAAAACATATACCCTCTGCTTTTTATCGCTCTTATGGCGATGATTTCATCCTGCTCAAAAGATTTTCTGGAATTAGAACCCAAGAACAGCAGGCTTGAAGAAAATTTTTATAAAACTCAGGAAGACATGTATCAAGCCATGATTGCAACATACGATGTCTTGCAATGGGGCGGCTATAAAGGCTATGTTCCCGAAGAATCCTTAAGTGATGTCGCCTCTGACGATGCTTATGCCGGCGGGGCAAATGCAGGCGACCAACCATCATGGGTGGCTCTCGACCAATATACATTAGCACCAACACTCGGCCCACAAGCAAGTATTTGGGGTCGTTATTATCGGGGCATTTACCGCGCAAATATCTTTTTGGAAAAAATAGATGCTGCTGAAAGCTCAGATGATTTTCGCAAAACCAGTATTGCTGAAGTAAAATTCCTTCGGGCATATTATTACTTTAACCTTGTTCGATGGTTTGGCAATGTGCCACTCATCCTAAATGTGTTAAACCCTTCGGAATATAATTATCCACAATCTGCACCAACCGCAATTTTTGCGCAAATAGAACAAGATCTAAACAGTGCAATTCCAAATTTACCTGAAACACAATCAGCCGATATGCTGGGTAGGGCCACTAGCGGCGCCGCTCGTTCATTACTTGCAAAAGTTATCTTATTCCAAGATGATGATACTAGAATGTCGGAAGTAGCTGAACTTACAGATGCTGTAATTAATTCGGGAGCATATCAGCTTATGGACAATTTTGCTGATAATTTTACATCAGAAGGACGCAATTGTGCTGAATCTGTTTTTGAAATCCAGCATTCATCAAATTCTAGTTGGGGAGACTGGGGCTGGTTACCCGGTGGAGAAGGCAATATTGCCATTATTATGAATGGGATGCGTGATTATAACGGAAGTAGTTATCAGGCAGGTTGGGGCTTTTGTCCTGTAACAGAAAGCCTCGTCGACGAATTAAAAGACGACCCAAGGTTTGCTGCTACAGTAATTGATGCTGCTGAAGGAGAACTCGGTGGGGATGGTTTTTTCAACACAACCATTGATGGCCAGCCTGCAAAATACAAACCGGGCTTCCAAAATACAGGCTATTTTAACAATAAATATGCTCCGCTTCAATCCAATATCTCACCTGATGGAGAACCAATGATTAATTTCCCCAATAATGTGAAAGTAATCCGCTATTCGGATGTACTGCTTATGAGTGCCGAAGCACATGCCCGCATGGGAGATGATGCAAATGCTGCAATGAACCTCAACCAAGTACGCCAAAGAGTAGGCCTTGATGATGTTTCAGCAGGAGGCGCTGAATTATTAGATGCAATCTATAAAGAACGCAGACTAGAATTGGCACTGGAAGGACATAGATATTGGGATTTGATCCGCACAAAACGTGCAGTACAAATACTTGGCCCTCTTGGCTGGGTAGACGGGAAAAACAATTATCTGCCCATCCCACAATCTGAGATTGATAATACAAACAGCACAATTAAGCAAAACCCTGGTTATTAATACTTAATAATATCACGAATTATGAAAAAGAATTCAATTCAATATATAATTATCATCCTATTTCTTAGCTTGACATGGTCGTCATGCAAGCCAAAAGTAGAGGAAGGCCCTGAAATGGGGGCACCGCCAACAGCTGCAGAAGTATCATTTACATATACCTATATTACTGATAATCAAATCAAATTCGAAAATAAATCCAGTGTTACTGGAATTGCTAGCTGGGATCTTGGCCAGGATGCGGGAAGGGTTACCGGCAATACACTTATTGCTAATTACCCAAAAAAAGGTGATTATACCGTCGAACTTAGCCTATACGCCAGAGGTGGTAGCGCCAGTTCAACACTTATTGTCCCTATTGCCGAAGACGATCTCGAAGGCTTTTGCACCAATGAAGATTATATCAACCTCACCGGAGGCTGCGATAATCCAATGGGAAAAAACTGGGTATGGAACAAAGCAGAAAGCGGACACCTTGGTGTAGGCCCTGTAGGTTCTGCCGGACCTGATTGGTGGTCTGCAGCCCCCTACGAAAAAGAAGGCCTGGGCATGTATGATGATACCATGAATTTTAAAATGGATGAGCTCAGGTATACCTATATTAATAATGGAACTACTTATTCAAATGTTGCTTACTGGCAGGATTTTGGACTGGCAGAACAACCAACAGAAGATTTCACTGCAGATTATACACCGGCAGACAATATGACCTATTCGATTACCGAAGCAGATGGAAAAAAATTCATCAGCTTTACCTCCAACGGTTTTATGAGCTATTATTATGGTGTGCCTGTTACATATGAAATCATCACCCTAACAGAAAACCTGATGGAGCTTTCCAGCACTCATCCCGATTTAAAATGGTTTTATAAATTCACTACTGCAGGATCGGAACCTCCTCCACCTGTTGAAAAACCCCTCGAAGTAAACGATATTTACGACACTTTTGACGCTCCGGGAACGATGGAATGGAACTTCCAAGGAGGTGATGCCGGAACATTTGATCAAGATTTTGATAATCCGGACCCTTCGGGCATCAATCAGTCGGCTAAAGTAGCCCGTTACGAACGTGACGCATCTTTTGAGTGGACAAATGCCTCTTTTGAATTGGATTACCGAATGAATTTAAGCAGTAGGAACAAATTTAGTATGATGGTCTATTTCCCATCATCAAATACATCCTTAAGTGCAGAAAACCAAACTATTGCCATTAAATTGCAGGACAGCAAACTGGGAGGAAATGCCTGGACTACACAAGCAGAAATCAAACATGAAGTAACTCAATTGGACGAATGGGTTGAACTCGTCTTTGATTTTAGCGCTACTGAAATTTCTGAAAGAACAGATTTCGACTTTATCGTTGTGCAGCCCGGTGGCGAAGGCCACTTTGAAAGTGCTGTGTTCTATATGGATAATTTTGAATTGCTCGAAGACGGAAGCGGTGGCGAATATCAGCTAATATGGAGCGATGAATTTGAAAATGCCGGAAGCCCTGATGCTACAAAATGGGGATATGATTTAGGCACAGGTCAAGGCGGATGGGGAAACTCCGAAGAGCAATTCTATACAAGCCGTATGCAAAATGCTTATATTAGTAATGGCACCCTAAACATTACTGCCATGCGCGAAGATTACAGTACTTCTAAATATACTTCTGCACGCTTAAAGACTCAAAACAAATTCTCTTTTACCTATGGCCGTGTCGATGTTTCAGCACGTTTACCCGAAGGCAGAGGAATTTGGCCTGCCATTTGGATGCTCGGAAGCAATAATCCAACAGCCGGTTGGCCTGCTTGTGGAGAAATTGACATCATGGAACATGTAGGATTTGAACCGGAAACAATTCATGGCTCTATTCATACACCATCGAGCAGCGGCGCTACACAAAATACTGGGGCATTAAATGTTCCTGATTGTGAAGATGCTTTTCATGTATACAGTATCGAATGGACAGAAACAGAAATCAAATTCTTTGTGGACGACATCCAATTCTATACCTATAAACCGGATGTATATAATGATGATACATGGCCATTTGATAAAGAGCAATTCCTGATCTTGAATGTTGCCGTTGGCGGCACATGGGGCGGAGCTCAGGGTATTGATGATAATATCTTTCCACAAACCATGGAAATTGAATACGTAAGAGTGTATCAAAAATAAGTTTTGTGTTTCATAATTAGTTGCCGCCGAGGTTGGTGTAGTGTATTCTATGGTGGATGTTGATTTGACAGAGTGCGGCAACTTTTTTCTCTAGAACTTATTTAGGAACATTTTTAAAAAAGCTACTGATTCACAGTATATGTTATTTGCCGCATTCTCCAAACAACAAGAGTTCAATGACTTTGGGCCTGTTCTATTAAGAGATGGAGAATACGAGCACCTAGCAGAAAATTTTCAAACTGCGAATTAAAGGATTCACTACTATACAAATACAATCGGTTTTTCTTAAACATATTAAGCGTCACATTTATGAGCAAACAACAACTCTACACAATCAAAATTTCCCTTATTGTTGCATTGGGCGGGTTTCTAATGGGCTTTGATGCATCGGTTATTTCCGGTGTTGTTAAGTTTATTGAAGCCGAATTTCAGCTCAGCAAGTTAGAGCTGGGCTGGGCTGTGAGCTCTTTAACCCTTACTTCCACTTTGGCCATGATGGCTGCCGGGCCATTGAGCAATAAAATAGGAAGACGTACTGTACTTAGGTACGCTGCAATACTCTACGCTATTTCTGCTATTGGATCGGCATTTGCCCCGGATTTTATCACCCTTGTGATTGCCAGAATGATTGGTGGAATAGGTGTTGGTGCATCTCTTATTATTGCTCCGATGTATATTGCTGAAATTGCCCCTCCAAAACTCCGTGGACGATTGGTATCCTTTAATCAGCTAAATATTGTTATTGGTATTTCCGTAGCCTTTTTCACAAATTACCTAATTCTAAAAATGGGGCAAAGTGACAGCCCCTTAGCACTAAAATTAGGGATACTGAAATACAACTGGCGATGGATGCTCGGACTGGAAACATTGCCGGCTATATTATATTTCGTTTTCCTTTTTGCTGTTCCACGAAGCCCTAGATGGTTAATTATGAAGAGCAAAGCCGAAGAAGCCTTAACTGTTTTGAAAAGGATTGCTTCAGTAGAGCAAGCAAAAATAATTCTTCAAACGGTAGAAACAAGCATTGCAGCTACAGGCAAAAAAACAAAAGTTCACATTTCCGAACTATTCAAACCCGCTCTAAAACTTGTACTGACAATAGGGATTGTTGTCGCTGTTTTGCAGCAGATAACAGGAATTAACTCGGTGTTTTTCTATGCCCCCATGATTTTTGAACAGGCTGGTTTTGGCACAGACGCCGCTTTCTCACAGGCAATATTGGTCGGATTGACGAACCTTGTTTTTACAGTATTGGCTATTCTCTTTATTGATCGTTTTGGACGAAAAATTCTTTTGGTTATTGGCGTGAGCGGTATTGCTATAAGCATGTTCTTATTGGCATGGGGATTTTCGGAAGCAGAATATCGCCTCGAAAAAGACGCTCTTGTGCAAATTACAGAAACCGCCGATCAACAAGCAATAACACCCATGCTTGAAAAAACTTATATGAGCGACATTGCGTTCAAAAAGGCTCTAAAAACGAATCTAGGAATTGAAAAAGCCAGAACATTGGAGACTGTTCTTACCAAAGAGGCCATTCATATGAACCCATGGTTTATTTTAATCGGCATACTCGCTTTTGTAGCATCCTTTGCTATTTCAATAGGACCTGTGATGTGGGTACTGTTCTCTGAACTATTCCCTAATAGGGTTCGTGGTTTGGCTATTTCCTTTGCCGGATTTATAAATTCGGGAGTCAGTTTTACTGTACAATTGGTTTTCCCCTGGGAGCTTGATGTTTTGGGCAACACTTTTACCTTTCTCATCTATGGTCTCTTTGCGCTTGCAGGTCTTCTCTTCATTATAATGGTAATCCCAGAAACCAAGAACAAAACATTGGAAGAACTGGAAACAATGCTGGTTCATACGCCTAAAAAATAATCCTCTTATAAATTATTCTGATCATGAAAACAAACATTTTCTTTATAACTGCTCTCTTCTTATTTATTATCATCGCTTCCTTTAGTTGCCAAACAGCAAAGAAGCCAAGCGAAAAACCAACGAAAGTGGAAATTCGTAATGAAGGCGGCCAATACCAAATGTATTGCGATGGCAAAGCTTATTATATCAAAGGCGCCGGATTGGAAGGTGGTGATATTCAAGAACTAGCCGATCGTGGTGGCAATACAATGCGCACATGGCGCACGGATAATTCGTTTCGTAGTGGCCAGCAAATCCTTGATGAAGCACAGAAAGCAGGCATCAAGGTGTGTATGGGCATTGAAATTGCACGCGAACGCCATGGGTTTGATTATAATAATGCAGAAGATGTAAGCAAGCAACTCGAATATGCCCTTCAGGAAGTAGAAAAATACAAAAACCATCCTGCATTATTGGCCTGGGGTATTGGCAACGAATTAAATCTTCACGCAACAAACCCAAAAGTTTGGGATGCCGTAAACGATATCGCCCAACATATCCATAAAATTGACCCCAACCATCCAACAACAACAATGCTGGCCGGGGCAGGAAAAGCAGATATCGACAATCTTCTAAAACGTTGCCCCTCTTTAGATTTCATAAGTTTTCAATTGTATGGAGATATTGTGAACCTTCCAAAATACCTTAAAGAAAGCGGCTATACCGGCCCTTATGTTGTTTCGGAATGGGGACCAACAGGTCATTGGGAAATGCCACAAACTGAGTGGGGCGAGCCAATTGAGCAAAACAGCCACAACAAAGCAATGTCCTATCTCGAGCGCTATGAAAACGTTATTGCTGCAGACTCTAACCAATGTATTGGATCTTTCGTCTTCTTATGGGGTCAGAAACAAGAACGTACGCCAACTTGGTACGGATTATTTCTTGAAAACGGCGAAAACACCGAAGCGGTAGATGTTATGGAGTATGTATGGACTGGAAGCTGGCCAGAAAACAGGGCTCCTCAGCTGGAAGAACTAAAAATCAATGATAAAGGCGCTCATGATAATATTTATCTTGAGGCAGGAAGCTCCATCAACGCCATCGCTAGTGTAAGCGATCCGGATGGTGATGCAATAAGCTATGTTTGGGAAATAACCCATGAAGTAGCAGATGAAGACAAAAGTGATGGTGGCGACCATGAAAAACGCCCCGAAACAATAATTGTCTTTGATTCTTCCGATAAAAATTCTGTCGAATTAAAAACCCCTGATGAAACAGGAGCATATCGGCTGCTTGTTTATGCATACGATCAGAACAATAATGCGGCTACAGCAAATATTCCTTTTTATGTAAAATAATTCATTCATGAAATCAAAAACAAATACAGATATTGGCGGATTAGCAGCCCGCAGCAAAAAAGGGCCTTTATGGCAATTCTTGGATAAAAAGGACGGATCCTTCTCTGCTCCTTTTGCTGAATACATCTCTCGTTTGTATTTTCCATTGATGAATGAAGCAGGCATGAAGTCATCGGTAACCCCCGAGCTAAAAGGCGATATCGCTTCATCATTCCAGCATTATCTGACGCCGGCTACAGGAACAGAAGAATTAAGCAGAAACCTCTCAAGCAGAAATGTTTGGGTCACAGTTAAAGGTCATCAAGCATGGTCTGCTACCGGCAATAGTGCCCTCCAAAAAGCAAACAGATGGTCTGATAAAAAAGAGGCTTCCGAAGTTGAAGGCCATATTGGTGCTTTTATTCTGCGCCGTGAAAACAATGAAATTGGAATCAGCAGTAAAATCACTGTTTTTGTTCCGCAGACACAGGATTTCGTTGAATTAATGAAGGTGCAAATTCAAAACGACTCTACGGAAACACTTCATTGCGCTGTATATACAGCCACTCCGATCTTTGGGAGGCATCCCGATAATTTCCGTGATCATCGGCAGGTTACCACGATGTTTCAAAAAGTTTATAATGAAAAATACGGTACACGTGTAAAACCATTGATTGTACACGACGAGCATGGACACAATATAAACGATGTGAACTATATAGTTTATGGCTTTGAAGCCGACGGCTCAGCACCACAAAGTGTCTGGTCATCGCAACAGGATTTTACGGGTGAAGGAGGAAGCCTCGACAATCCTGAAGCTGTCTTTTTAAATAAAAAAGCATCCGATCAAAATGCAATAAACGATGGAAAAGAAGCCATAGGAGCAATTAAGTATCAAGATATTGCATTAGCCCCCGGAGCTTCGGTTGAATATGTTGTTATGCATGGCATCAGCAATGATGAAACAACGATTGAGGGCTGGATAAAACAATATGGTTCTGTTCAAGCTTTCGACACATATTTAGAGGAAAACCTGGCGTATTGGAAAGCCATTTCAGAAAATGTTGCCTTTGATACGGCAGTAGATACATTTGATAATTGGGCTCGTTGGATTGCTTTTCAATTAAAATGCAGGCAAATATTCGGAAATTCATATCTCCCCGACTTTGGCTATGGCCGTGGCGGAAGAGGTTGGCGCGATTTATGGCAGGATTTACTCAGTATTTTTCTGGTTGATCCCTCAGGCGCCCAAAATGAAATCCTGAATAACTTCAATGGAATACGTATTGATGGCTCAAATGCAACAATCATTGGAACAAAAGCCGGTGAATTTATTGCCGACCGAAACAATGTAGCACGTAGCTGGAGTGACCATGGGGCCTGGCCTGTTTTTGTTGTTAATTTCTACCTTCAACAAACCGGCGATTTTGATCTCTTGCTTCAAAAACTTCCTTATTGGAAAGACCAATTTACGCATCGAAACAAAGAAACTGACACTCTGTGGAACGCATCACAGAATTTCAGGCAAAAAACAAAAAAGGGCGACGAATATCATGGGAGCCTATTGGAGCATATGCTCATTCAACAACTTAGCGCTTTTTATAATGTAGGCGAACACAACAATCTTTTGCTTGAAGGAGCTGATTGGAATGATACGCTCGATATGGCAAGGGAAAAAGGCGAGTCTGTTTGTTTCCATAATTTTTACAGCCATAATTTTAAGCTGATCGCAGAAATGCTGGAAGCACTCAAAGAGCAAGGCACTGTTGAAATCCAATTGCTGTCGGATTTACTCATCCTGCTTGATCGCTTGCCCAATCAGCAAAAAGTTGATTATGATGATCCTGCAGAACGCAGAAAAAGACTGAAACAATACTTTGACAACATAAAGCATACTGTTAGCGGAGCGCAAACATCAATAAATATTGATCTATTAATCAATGATTTAAAAGAAAAATCAGAACATATTCGTGAACATATACGCACGAATGAATGGATTGAAATTGATGCTACTGAAGGCTTTTTTAACGGTCATTACGATAATTTGGCACAACCGATGCATGGTCTAAAAAAAGGGAATATCCAGATGGATTTAACATCTCAGGTTATGCCAATCATGTGCAATGTTGCCTCAGAAGAACAGTGCAGTATGATGCAAAAAGCTGTTTATTCCGTATTGCACGATCATGAAAAAGGAGGCCTGAGGCTTTGCACAGAATTCCCGGAGCCGAATATGAATATTGGGCGTATTACGGGATTCGTTTATGGCCATAAAGAACACGGCAGCAAATGGATGCAGCAAAATATCATGTTTATGTATGGTCTCTACCAAAGAAAAATGCCACAGCTGGCATATCCTCTTTTTAAAGAAATCATGCACCTGAGTACCGATTCCCAAACAAACCTGATCTTCCCCGGGCTTCCATCCTATTTTGATCCTGAAAACAGAGGTGCATATGCATACCTAACAGGTTCTGCTGCTTGGATGCTCTTAAGCCTGACGACGCAAATGTTTGGCGTAAGGGGACAAAAAGGAAACCTAATGATCCATCCACAGCTGCATTGCGAACAATTTACAACAGCCGGACAGGCGACAATCACCTGCAATTTCATGAATAAGCGCATTAAAGTAAGCTATCTGAACCCTGAAAAAGTATCCTTTGGTTCCTATGAAATTGAATCTGTCCGAATTAATGGGGAAAGCATTCCTTTCACTTGGGAGAAAAAAGACGCGATCATCATCAATAAAACCGATTTTCTTCATTCTTGCACCCGGGAAATCAATGATATAGACGTAAAGCTTAAAAAACACCAATAATGTTCAAATCACCTTTTATTCACCAAAAATCAAACAATATGAGAACTTTTTATCTCTTGATGAGTTTTGTGCTCCTGGCTTTTACAGCCAATGCACAGTATGTGTACACCAATTTTGAATCCTCGGCAGATGAGGAATTTAGCGGCTGGCCAAATGTGCCGACCACAATCGTAAACCCCGATGCAAGCGGACTGAATACCAGCGCTAATGTTGGCGAATGGGTTCGTAGCGGAGACCAGTGGGCCCACGTATATTGTGAACTTGACGGAAAAATCGACTTCACAGAAAGCACAAGCTTTATGATGAAAATTTGGTCACCAATTGCTTGCGATATCCTCTTCAAGCTCGAAGACAAGGCCAATGCAGGCATTTTTGCAGAAGTAAGCCAAAGCATTTCTTCCACACAAGAATGGGTTGAACTGAGCTTTGATTTTAGCGAAGCTGCTACGGGCACCTTCGACAAAATCATCATCTTCATGGATTTTGCAACGGTCGAAGACCATACTTTCTATTTTGATGATGTCATCGGACCGGAATACGGTACAGGAACACCACCAATTGCAGCGCATATCTACAATGATTTTGACGAAAACCAAACCGATCCAATTGAGGGTTGGCCAAATGTCCCAACACGTATCGAAAACCCTGACGTTTCCGGAATTAACACCTCTGCATATGTTGGCCAATGGGAACGCAGTGAAGAAATGTATTCACATATGTTCCTGGAAATCCCGGGAAGAGTTGATTTCACTACCGGAGAGGTTTTCTACCTAAAAATATGGTCGCCAATTGCCTGCGATGTATTGTTTAAATTGGAAAGCCGTGTTGATCCCAATAATTTTATTGAATCAACACAAACCATCACAACAGCCTCGCAGTGGGTTGAGCTAAGCTTTACCTTCCCCGGTGGCGCCTCAGACATTTACGACAAAATTGTGATTTTCCCTGATTTTGCCATGGCCAATAACAACACTTTCTTTATCGACGATCTGGCAGGCCCATCCTATGCCGGAGGCCCCGGACCAAAGCCACTAGAGGCAACAGATGTACAGGATAATTTTGAAAACGATGGCTACTCAACCATCAACGATTGGAAATTTCAAGACCCCGAAATGGTCGATCTTACTATTACTGAAGATCCGCTAAATGCAGCCAATCACGTAGCAGATTATATGCGTTCAGGCACTTTCGAATGGACAAATGCACAATGTGTCCTTGACCACCGCATGGATCTTAGCCAGCGAAATGTTTTTGAAGTGAAGGCATACTTCCCTTCTACCAACACATATTCCGATCAGTTAACGAAAACACTGGCTATAAAACTACAGAATAGCCTTTTGGAAGGAAACGCATGGTCAACACAAACAGAAATTATACTGGAAGTAACCGAAATGGATCAGTGGGTTGATCTAGTATTTGACTTTAGCGCAGTAGCGGATAGTGTTAATTATGACCAAATTGTTGTTCAGTTTGGCGGCGAAGGCCATTTTGCAGCAGGAACCTTCTATTTTGACGATTTCGCTTTAATGGGCGGCCCGGGTCCAAAACCATTATTAGCAACAGATGTTCAAGACAACTTTGAAAACGACGGCACATCTACAATGCACGATTGGAAATTCCAAGACCCCGAAATGATGGATTTAACAATTGTTGAAGATCCGATGAATGCAGAAAATCATGTTGTTGACTATATCCGCTCAGGTGATTTTGAATGGGCCAATGCTCAGGTAATTCTTGATCATAGAATGGATTTAAGCGAAAGAAACCAATTTGAACTCTATGTTTATTTCCCATCCACAAATAATTATGATGAGCAATTAACACCAACGGCAGCACTCAAGCTTCAAAACAGTTTGCTTGGTGGAGACGCATGGAGCACTCAAACCGAAATAAAACTTGAGGTCACTGAATTCGATGCTTGGGTTCGTTTGGTCTTTGATTATAGCGCCATTGCCGATAGTGCTAATTACGATCAAATCGTTGTGCAATTAGGCGGTGAAGGCCATTTTGTTCCTGCAGAATTTTATTTCGACGATATCAAATTACTTGGAGCTACAGGAATCAATGAGGCGAATTATCAAACGATAAACATCTACCCAAATCCTGCTGATCAGTATATTTATATGGGACAAACCTTCAAGAGCATGAGAATCTATAATATGCAAGGAGCTCTGGTTTTGGAACAAGAAGCCGCAGACAACAGCATTCAGGTTGGGCAACTAAAAGCAGGTGTATATTTCCTAACAGCTCTGTCTGAAAATGGGGAAAAGTTTAGCACCCGTTTTATAAAGAAATAACACAAGAAATTTCTTCTGGTTAATAGTGGTTTAAAATCACAATATACACCACTTACGGGCTCCCTTTTGCATCAGGGAGCCCGTTCTTTTTGTCGCAGAAAACAAAAAACTTTCGAACACTTTTCCCCGCATAAAATTCGGGAAAACCCTCTCATTTATTTCAGAATACGTATAAATATTCCGGTTCACATCAGCCGAAATTTTTTGTAATTTTGTTTCATGAGCCGCATGAAACAATTTATAAAAAAATTCAGCTTTATAGAAATGCTTCTATTATTGGCATTCTCTTGTTTCACTGCATTGTCCTCTGCGCAAAACACAAACAACAGTAATCCCAAACAATCAGCTATTCAACTGCTTGATGAAGCAAAAGCTGCCGTTTATGGCGATTCTGCTCAGTTTTTCAATGCAATATCCTTGGCCATACAATTTACCGAAGCCCATAAGGACTTTCTGCATAAGAGCGAGGCTTTTCGATTGGCCGGGGTTTACTATTATCTTCGTGCACAATATGCACCTGCTCTCCTTTATTACCAAAAGTCATTACGCTTGGCACAGGAGCATTCCCTTCCAAGGCAAGAAGCGCTTGCAATAAATAATCAGGGCATTATTTATGAGCTTCAGGGCGTTTATGATTCTGCACTAGTCTTGTATGAAAGAGCATATATTATTCTCCTAAAAGCCAAGGACAGCCTTCAGTTAACAAAACCATTAAACAACTCCGGCAATGTTTATTATGCCTTGGGGGATTATGAAAATGCTCTTAAATTCTATGAACAAGTCAGGAATCTGGAACAGCACCGGCCCAACGAAACCGGCCTGATGATGAGTTACAACAATATTGGCAATGTAAATTATGAGCTGAAAAACTATCATGACGCCCTAAATAATTATAATGAAGCCGCCCGATTGGCAGAATTGAACAAGCTCCCCGCCTATGCTTCTATGGCTTATTCTAATATTGGCCTGATATACAAAGAAAAAGGTGATTACCAAGCCGCATTGGACTATTATAACCGTTCATTAGAAACAGATTATGACGCTAATTTAACAGAAAACCTGATCGTTGATTATAACAATATCGCCAGTATATATCTGGCTCAAAATAAATTGGAATTGGCACACCTTTTTTTAATGAAAGCAACAGAACAAAACAAAAAATTAAACAACCCTGTTTATAAAGCAACAACGCAAAGCAATTTTGGCAAATACTATCTAAAACAGAATAAAACCCAAAAAGCATTACAAGAATTTGAGCGGGCATACGATCACGCAAAAAGGTCGAATTTAAGCGATCAACAAAGCGAAATTGCATTTACTATAGCATCTTTGCTTGAAGCTAAGGGTAATTATAAAAATGCTATTGCATATTTCAAAGAAGCAAAATCACTGAAAGACAGCATTTTTAGCGAAAGAAATAAACGAATTATTAGTGGCTTAAACCTTAAATACACTCATATCAAAGATAGTGCAGAAAATGCGCTCCTACGCAAAAACAGTGAAATTCAAGAGATTAGCCTGGCACACCAGAAACGAAATAATGTTTATCTCATAGGCGCACTCATAATTATTTGTATTCTTGTTATTATACTCGTGTATTCTATTATAAAAATACATAAGGCAAAAAACAGGCTCGAAAAACAAAAATTACAGCTAGAAAAAAACACGAATATTCTGGCAATAAGCGAACATAAATACCGAACAATTATCGAACAAAGCCGAGATATTATTTACATCATCAAGAAAAGAAAACTTGTTTTTGTGAATGATCCGGTTGAACGGGTTCTGGGTTATTCCTCTGAGGAATTAAAAAACAAAAGTATTTTTGAACTAATTCATCCTCAGGATAAACGAAGCTTCTTATTGGATTATAGAAATGCCTTCTCCATGCCCGATGAAAAAATCTCTATGACATTTCGTTTGCTTCATAAAAACGGAAAAATTATACATGCCGAAAACACATTAGGGTATCTCAAATTAAAAAATGGTGACCGCCTGATTATAGGGAATTTACGCGATATAACCGAGCGCATTCAAACGATGGAGGCATTACAGGCTTCAGAATCCAAACTGCAACAGCTTAATAGATCCAAAGACATGTTCTTCTCAATTATTTCGCATGATTTGAGAAGCCCTTTTAATGCCATTCTGGGGTATGCAGAATTATTGAAATCCGGCTCTTTAGAGCAAAACACGGAGCAAACAAAAGAAATCATTAACAAACTTCATTCTGCAAGCAACTCAACCTACCACTTTCTTGAAAACCTATTGGAATGGTCTGCATCACAAACCAATAAATCGGAAATGGAAATGTGTTTTAATGATGTGCGCCAAAGCGTTTCATCTGCCATTGAGGCTTTGAATGCTTCCATTCTAAAAAAACGTATAATTATTCAGCATGATATACCACCTGATACTATTGCGTATTATAATGATCAGATGCTGATTACTGTCGTAAGAAACCTGATTTCCAACGCTGTGAAGTATTCGCATGAAAATAGCATTATCCGCATTCAATCCAAAATTAAAACAAATGGTTTTATTCAGGTCGAAGTGATTGATAATGGCGTGGGCATGAGTGATGAGCAGGCCAAATATGTTTTTGAAATCAAACGCAAAGTACAAACAAGGGGCACAGACCGAGAACAAGGAAGTGGTTTGGGGCTTCTCATTTGCAAAGAATTCATCGAAAAACAAGGCGGGCAGATTTTCTTTAAAACAGAAGAAGGCGCAGGAAGTATTTTTTCTTTCACCCTGGCACCTTCACCAGACAAGATAAACATTTAAACAATAAATATGTCAGACGATAAAAAAGTCATTTTTTCAATGGCAGGTGTAGGAAAACTATACCCACCAAACAAACAAGTACTTAAAGATATTTACCTTTCCTTTTTTTATGGGGCAAAAATTGGAATTATCGGATTAAATGGTTCCGGTAAATCAACCTTACTGAAAATTATTGCCGGACTCGATAAATCCTATCAGGGCGATGTCTCTTTTTCGCCGGGCTATAATGTAGGCTACCTCGAACAAGAACCTCATCTTTCCAACGGAAAAACAGTTCGGGAAATCGTTGAAGAAGGCGTGCAGGAAACTGTTGACCTCCTGAAAGAATATGAGGAGATCAATATGAAATTTGCCGAACCCATGAGCGATGATGAAATGACGCAGTTGATTGAACGGCAAGGTTTTGTTACCGAGCTTTTGGATCAAAAAAACGCATGGGAAATCGATTCCCGTCTCGATCGTGCCATGGATGCTTTACGCTGTCCCGATGCTGATTTACTGATTGATAATCTCTCCGGAGGGGAACGCAGACGCGTAGCCCTTTGTAGGCTATTGCTTTCTGAACCGGAAATTTTATTGCTCGATGAGCCTACAAACCATTTAGATGCTGAGTCTGTGCATTGGCTGGAACAACATCTAAAACAATATAAAGGAACGGTAATTGCCGTAACCCACGACCGTTATTTTCTTGATAATGTTGCTGGTTGGATATTGGAACTCGACCGCGGGGAAGGCATTCCTTGGAAAGGGAACTACAGCTCCTGGTTGGATCAAAAATCGAAACGTTTAGCTTCGGAAGAAAAATCGGCTAGTAAAAGACGCAAAACCCTCGAGCGGGAACTGGAATGGGTGCGTATGTCCCCAAAAGCACGCCATGCAAAATCAAAAGCACGACTGAAAGCTTATGATCGAATGATTAATGAGGAATCGAAGGTTAAAGAAGAACGTCTGGAAATCTATATCCCCAATGGCCCACGCCTCGGTGATAAGGTAATTGAAGTGAAAGATGTTCGCAAAGCCTTTGGCGATAAATTGCTATTCGAAAACCTAAATTTCAGCCTGCCACCGGGAGGAATTGTTGGCGTGGTTGGGCCAAACGGTGCCGGAAAAACAACGCTCTTCCGCATGATTATGGGCATGGAAAAACCCGATAAAGGCGATTTTATTGTTGGCGATACTGTTACGATTGGCTATGTTGATCAGGCGCACGAACAAATTGACCCTGAAAAAAATGTTTGGGAAGTTATTTCTGAAGGAAACGAGCAACTCCGTTTGGGCGGAAAGCTCATCAACTCCAGAGCTTATGTTGCACGCTTTAATTTCAGTGGCACCGACCAAGGAAAAAAATCCGGAGTCCTTTCCGGTGGGGAACGAAACAGAATGCATCTTGCACTCACTTTACGCTCAGAAGCCAATGTGCTCTTGCTCGATGAACCCACCAACGATATTGATGTAAACACCTTGCGTGCTCTTGAAGAAGGTCTCGAAAACTTTGCAGGATGCGCTGTTGTTATTAGTCACGACCGATGGTTTTTAGATCGGATTGCAACACATATCCTCGCTTTTGAAGGAAATTCACAAGTATATTTCTTTGAAGGTGGCTATACAGATTATGAAGAAAACCGCATAAAACGTCTCGGCGATAGAGGCCCAGAGCGCATTCGTTATAAGAAGCTTAAGGTAGATTAAAGGATGTGGCGCAAAGCACAGGCGTTTTTTAAAAGCCCCGATGGACGCTATTTTTTACTCATTGCCTTTTTCTTTGTGTTTCCTGTCTCGGTTGCCGGTATTTCCATAGCTGTTTTTGGCGAAAATATCGGTTTCTTCAGGGACAATGCCTTGGGCATTCTGCTTTTTTATGGCTTAGCTTCCATTGGAATGGCAATGGCTCTTGTACCATCCACATTTATGGCGATTGCAAGCGGATATTTATATGGCTGGCAAGCATTTCCATTGATGGTGGCTGCTTATATGTTTGCAGCTGTTGCCGGACTTTTTGTAGGCCGTTTTATGAATAAAAGCATCACAGGGCGGGCTTCCTTTGCTTCAAAATCCTTTGCTGACTATAGCGAAGCTTTTGCGGAATCTCAGTTTCTGCTTTTATTCTTTGTGCGCCTTTCGCCCATTTTCACATTTGCATCGGTGAATATGGCCGTTTCTCGTTTGCGCATTCGATGGATTCCGTTTTTATCGGGCACACTGCTTGGGATGTTGCCGAGAACAGCCTTGTTTTTCTTTAGCGGTTTGCAAGCTGCAAGCATTCATGAAGCGCTGATGAATGATGGGGCAATCAACCAAAAGACATTAATTTTCAGCATATTTCTCTTGCTGTCGGTTCTTGGATTAATCCTTATTTTTATTCATGCAAGCAAAAGAATGCATCAAAAAATAACGAACAACAAAACACAAGATCATGATTAAAATTAATACTGAATTTATTGACAAAACATCAGCAGAGGCAAAAGTTTCTGATCGCCATAGGAAAAATTATAATTTCCACAAAGAAATGTCCGCAACATTACAACGGATGCTGAATGCCATGGAACCTGATACTTATATTCAGCCCCATAAGCACGAAAATCCGGATAAAACAGAGGTCTTTTTTAGTCTGCGAGGACGTTTTGTTGTAGTGGAATTTGATGATGGCGGAAAAATAACCGATCATAGCATTCTTGATCCGGCATCAGGAAATTTTGGCGCCGAAATAGCTCCTCGCAGCTGGCATACAATTATTCCGCTCGATGAAGGAACGGTTGCTTATGAGGTAAAAGATGGTCCATATAGCCCGGAGGATGACAAACATTTTGCAGCATGGGCTCCATCTGAAAAAGATGCAAATTGCCACATTTATAAAAACAATATCCTGAAACAACTTGGCCTACTTTAAAAAATACATGAAAATTTGAAACACTTCCTTGAACATATAAAAAAACAGCATCATACACAAAAAGCTTATAATAAAAGCCTTACAATAAATTACACGAACAAGATTTGTATTATTAAGAAGCTTTTTTTTGCTTCGAAAGCTGTTACTATTTCCGTATAACGAACATTATATTATTTTTGTAGCGCTGTTTAAACAAGCAAAACACCAAATTATGACTGAAGAAATAGAATTTTGTCTTGACGAAGCCAAAGAAGGCATGAGCAATTCACTGGATCACCTTGAAAAAGAATTCCAAAAAATTAGGGCAGGGAAATCCAGCCCACAAATGCTCGACGGAGTAAAAATTGATTATTATGGCTCCATTAGCCCATTATCGCAAGTAGCGAATATAACAACACCCGACCCACGGCAAATTATTGTTCAGCCTTGGGACAAATCAATGCTGGCACCGATTGAAAAAGCAATTCTTACAGCCAATCTGGGTTTCAATCCTCAAAATAATGGGGAAATTCTGCGTATTTCTGTTCCTGCACTCACAGAACAACGCAGAAAAGAATTAGTAAAAATGGCAAAAACAGAATCGGAAAACTGCAAGGTGAGCATTAGAAACATCAGAAGAGCGGCCAATGACGAAGGGAAACAACTTAAAAAAGATGGCGCAGCAGAAGACCTGATTAAGAAATTAGAGGAGGATGTTCAAAAACTTACGAACGAATATATCAAAAAAGTGGATGAGCTTTTTGCCGAAAAGGAAAAAGACATTCTAACGGTATAATTTAGAAAACATACAGGCTGCTCAAACTAAGGGCGGCCTTTTTTATTTCATTTTCCTGAAACAGGGAGTCTCAAAATTTTTAGTGCAAAAACAATAAAGCGGGGATGGAAAATTATGCTGAAGCTTTAATCCCTATTCATCCCTTCGGTGCAATTCCTGCATATATCAATGCCAGGCCGGTTGGTAAACACCGCTTTTCGAAAGCCGGAATATTTTTTATCCCTCCAGATGTTCCTAAAAGAAGATTCCTTTAGTTTTCCCATACGGTAATTGGCATCTTTATCAAAACAACAGGGAACCACCATTCCATCCCAAGTGATAACGCAAGAATGCCACATTCGCCAACATTGGTTTTTGAAGTCATTCTTTATAGTATATGTACCATCAGGAAGCTGCTTATAGCGCGAATATTTTTCATTTTTCGGAATTAAATCGTGCCCATTTTTATAGTTATAAATTTGTGCCGATTTTATCTGAACCTCATCCACTCCCAATGATCGCCCAAGCACTTTAATTTCTTCAATCTGATGTTCGTTCGACTGAAAAACAATGAATTGCAAAATGATATGTGGTGTAGACGATTTCATTTGCTTTTTCATTTCTGTTATATTCTTAACCCCTTTCAGCACGCGATGAAAATCGCCCCCTTTTCTGTATTTTAGATAGCTTTCTTCATCGGCACCATCGAGGGAAACAATCAGGCGCTGCAAACCCGATTCGATTGTACGTCGGGCATTTTGTTCTGTTAAAAAATGAGCATTTGTCGAAGTAGCAACAAGGATTTTTTTACTTACGGCATAGCGAACCATATCAAAAAAATGGGGATTCAGATAGGGCTCTCCCTGAAAATACAAAATCAGGAAAATAAGATGGCGGTGCATTTCATCAATCATAGCCCGAAATGGCTCGATGCCAATTGCGCCTGTTGGCCTACTGAACATCTTCAAACCCGAAGGACATTCAGAACAACTTAAATTACAGCTTGTTGTAGGCTCAATACTTGCGCTTTCGGGCAAACCCCAATGTATGGGTTGCTTTGCAAAGCGACTCAGGAGATAAGAAAATCGAAGTAAAAAGCTATTCCAGCATTTGAATAGTGTTAGTGATTTAAGCAACTCCAAGACAGTGTTCAGATAGATCTTCATTAAAGGGCACGGTTTTTTCGGGCAGCTCTCATTTTTTGAATCATACGAAAAGCACTCCAAGCTACTTTTATCCCAATCAGAATGCGTTCCTTATTTTGCAGTTTTTGTTCTTGCACAATTGTTTGGGGCAAACGCTTTAGCTCATCAAAGTGCGACCTGATATCTGCCTCTTTCTGCATGATTTGTTGCTTAATCCACTGCTTTTCTTCCTGAAGATCAGCATATGTTTTTATCGGCTTATTCCTCATCACTTCCCTCCTTTGAATGTATGATGCGTGTAAGCACATTGACCATTGGATCGAGGATGATCCTGCGTCGAAAAACATAGGTAAGCCAACCCAATATGCTATATAACAGAGCAATAATGGTAGAAGCCCAAATAACACTCCCTGTAATATCGACAAAAACAAACCACAAAATCATTGCAATAAAGAACAAGACAAAAAAACCAAAGCCTATCAGGATAATCAGTGTAGTGATTACAGAAAACACCCTAGCAGTGCCATCAGTAAGATGTAGTTTTAGCAGCTCAATATGCAAACGGGCATATTCTCGGGTATCGTTCCCAAGGCTTTGTATTTGTTCTCCAATAGTTTCCTTATTCATCCTCTACTTTTTGTTGTGCTGTTTTTGCCTCTGCTTCGGCACGCATCCGTTCATGATGCAGGGTTTCTTTCATATCATCGATTGTACTATTGACCGATTCTTTAAGGTCATCCAGTTTGTCATGAATGCCTGTACTAAAGTCTTTAGCAGTATCGACAATTTTTTTTCTGGTTTCTGATCCTTTATCAGGCGCCAATAAAATGCCGGCCAATGCACCGAGGGCTGCACCGCCTACAAAAGCAAAAAATAAATCTGAACTTTTCATATGCTTTAAATTTAATGTTGGTAATTCTCGACAATATACGAAAAATCCATGCCTTTTGTTACAACTATCCCACAAAACCTCTATTAATAATTTGCTAAATAATTACATCGGTAAACCCTTATAAATATAGGCATGCATCGATCGAATCGCTTGAAAAGAGTGCTTTTCTTTTATTGGATAGCATTCTTAAGAGATTCAGCTTAGATTTTATTAGTAAGTTTTTGCACAAATCGTACATCCCCAAAAAATTCTTTTGCAAGAATTCTTAAAACCGTATAAGATGGTATTGCAAGAATCATCCCGGGAATACCGGCAAGGCTTCCTGCCATAATGATCACCAAAAAGATTTCAATGGGGTGCGCTTTAACGCTATTTGAATAGATCAATGGCTGCAATAGCACATTATCAACAAGGTTTGCTGCAAGAAAAACACCCAAAACAGTAATTGCTGTCCATCCTAAACCAACATAAATACCAAGGCTTAAAGCAGCAATCAACGCCAAAACAGTACCTACGCTTGCACCAATAATTGGCCCCAAATAGGGAATTACATTCATCAGGCCACCTAGAAAACCAATAAGAAAAGCGTTGCTTACACCAAAAATTGATAATCCTGTAATAAGCAATGTAATCATGGAGGTGATTTCGATGCACAAGCCAACAAAATAGCGCGTGAGCAAAGTTTTCACCTTTTTCATTACCCGAATGGAGCGCCGGGTCATTCCTTCAGGAACGAATGCGAGAAAAATATTGATCACCAGCCTGTCGTCTTTTAAAAAGAAGAACAGCAAAAAGAGTACAGAAAAAGCCCCCATAAAGAAGGAACCGGTAAAACCCAATACATTTCTGAACAGGTTAGAGAAAGCGCCCAAGTTTACAATAGATTCCAGCTTATCAGTAATCAGGTCTTCAACATTTTCATTGGGTTTTAATGCGCCATATTTATGCATAAACACCTCAATTTCAGCGGCGGGCTGTTCTAGTTTTGTGCCCAAACTTTCCTTATCTATTTGACTGATTAAGTCTGCTTGTTGCACAAAAAGTGGCACAATCAGCATAATAAAGGATATAAGAAGCAGCATCATCAACAGCAATGTCAAAAAAGCATTTAGACCATGAGGGATTTTAAAACGACCGATGTGAATTTTATCGAGTTTTTTTACCAAAGGCCTGCCAATAATTGAAAGGACGGCGGCAATGACAATATAAACAACGATGTCTAAAAAATACCAGAGCATTAACAAAACGAAAAGGACTGAAATTACCCAAAGAACATAACGGATTGTTTTATTCATTTTTCCTGTTTTTTATGGCCTTAAAGATAAAAGAAATTTGTGTACAAAAAAAACCGCCCCCAATTGATTTATGAAGGCGGTTCTGGATTATCTAGATTCTCAATAAATTATAATTTACCTATTACACATCAATTTTAGCATATTTTGCATTTTTCTCAATAAATTCTCGACGTGGAGGCACTTCATCGCCCATTAGCATGGAAAAAATTCGATCTGCTTCGCTACCATTTTCGATATTTACCTGCCTGAGGATTCTTGTTTCCGGATCCATGGTTGTTGTCCAAAGTTGTTCTGCATTCATTTCACCAAGACCCTTATATCTTTGCGTATGCAATCCTTTTCCATCGGGGCTAAACTCCGTTGCAATGGCTTTACGTTCCTCTTCGGACCAAGCATATTGTTGTTTATTTCCTTTCTTCAACAAATAAAGCGGAGGAGTAGCAATATACACATAACCACTTTCGATCAGTTGGCGCATATAACGGAAAAAGAAGGTAAGGATGAGTGTGGCGATATGGCTACCGTCCACATCGGCATCCGTCATAATAATCACTTTATGATACCTTAGTTTGTTTAAGTTTAAGGCTTTACTATCTTCTTCGGTACCAATAGAAACCCCAAGTGCAGTGAACATATTTTTAATTTCTTCATTTTCGAAGATTTTATGTTGCATGGCTTTTTCCACGTTCAAGATTTTTCCCCTGAGTGGCAATATTGCCTGATAGCGCCTATCGCGGCCAGCTTTTGCAGTACCACCGGCAGAATCACCCTCCACGAGGTAAATCTCTGCTTTTGCAGGATCCCTTTCTGAGCAATCGCTTAATTTACCAGGCAAACCGGAACCGGAAAGGACATTTTTTCTTTGCACCAACTCCCGTGCTTTACGGGCAGCATGACGCGCAGTTGCAGCAAGGATTACTTTATTTACAATGGTGCGGGCTTGCTTTGGGTTTTCTTCGAGATAATAAGACAAGGATTCGCTCACCATTTGGTCAACCGATCCCATTACTTCACTGTTTCCCAATTTTGTTTTTGTCTGCCCTTCAAATTGAGGCTCCGCTACCTTTACGGAAATAATGGCTGTTAGGCCTTCTCGGAAATCATCTCCATTGATATCAAATTTCAGTTTAGACAACATTCCTGATTTCTCTGCATATGATTTAAGCGTACGTGTTAAGCCCCTGCGGAATCCACTAAGGTGCGTACCCCCTTCATGCGTATTGATATTATTCACATAGGAATGAATATTTTCGGAGAAGCTGGTATTATACTGCATTGCCACTTCAACAGGAACACCGTTTTTTTCGCCCTCAATAGCAATTGGTTCGGGCATAAGTTTTTCCCTTGTAGCATCAAGGTAGTCAAGAAAATCGGGCAAACCTTTATCAGAATAGAAATCAGCAAATGGAAATTCGCCTTTTTCATCTTTAGTTCTCTCATCGATAAGGTTCAACTTAATGCCCTTATTCAAGAAAGCAAGTTCGCGCAGTCTATTTGATAAAATACTAAAGTCATACTCATGAACTGTAAAAATGCTCCTGTCCGGATAAAAAGTAACCTTTGTCCCTGTTTTTTCAGTTTCACCAATCACTTTTACATTTTCTACGGGAGCACCTTTATGATATTCCTGATAAAATATTTTCCCTTCGCGGTAAATAGTTGCTTTTAATGTGGAGCTCAAGGCATTAACACATGAAACACCAACACCATGCAGGCCTCCGGACACCTTATAGGAACCTTTGTCGAATTTACCCCCGGCATGAAGCACGGTCATAACTACTTCCAAGGCTGAACGACCTTCTTTCTCATGCATTCCTGTAGGAATACCACGGCCATTGTCCATAACAGAAATGCTATTATCCTCGTGAATAATAACATTAATTTCATCACAAAATCCTGCAAGGGCCTCATCAATAGAGTTATCTACAACCTCATAAACCAAATGGTGTAAACCTTTGTAGCTGATATCGCCAATATACATGGCCGGGCGCTTCCGCACTGCCTCTAGACCTTCAAGTACTTGTATATTATTTGCACTATATTGTTCTTCTTGCTCTCTTTGTTCTTTTTTTTCTTTATCGCTCATATTCAAACTCTTATAAACAAATCTTTCTTCCTGCAAAAATAACACTTTTAAAGGGATAATATTGCCTGCAAAGCTTGATTTGAAGCTATTTTATTAACAATTCGTGCAGTATTTTTCCAAAAAAACGCAGCCATTTTCCTTAATTTTAGTAAATCGTTGATATACTGATATATAAGCATTATTCAAGGAAACCTATTTATCAGAAAAAAAAGGCTTCAAAACAAAAAAAGCCACAATAATATTGCGGCTTTCTTATCAATCTAATGTTGGACTACAGAATAATGATCTCAATCTCTGCACGACGATTTTTGCGCCTGCCCTCAATGGTTTCGTTTGGAGCAATGGGATCTTTTTTGCCCATGCCTTTTGTTGCGATGCGTTCTTGAGCAATTCCCTGTTTTACAAGGTATTCAGATACAGACTTTGCTCGCTTTGCACTAAGGGCCAAATTATAAGCATCTGCGCCACTTGTGTCTGTATATCCTTTGATCAACACTTTACTTTCGGGCATATCAAGAAGGAAAGCTACTATATTGTTTAATGCTTCAAATGAAGAAGCTTCAAGTTCCGAACTATTTAGCTTAAAACGGATTGGTTTTGTTTCGGGTACAATGGTCGGTTCTTCCGGGATTTCCACAACAATCTCTTCAATCGGCTCAGGTGGCGGAGGCAATTCAAGGGGATCAATAACTTCCACTTCAATGGTGTCAGTCTCAACAATTTCTACAGGTGGTGGCGGTGGTGGTTCAACAGCCTCGGGGCAGCCTTCATTGATCCAAAGACCCGGAACATCCGGACAAAGGTCTTTTGCGTCGGAAACCTTATCACCATCAGCATCGCGCGGGCCTTTATAACGTACAGGGATTTTAAAAGCAAAACTCAAATCAACATCGCGGGTATAATCCTGAAACAAGCTTCCCAAAAGAGTATTACTGCCAACCCAGAACATCCCAAAACGGAAACCAATACCTGCATTAAACTGACCTAAATTATTGTATTGCAAGGGCAAAGAAACACCAAAGCCATAGGTTTCATAATGCGGTGTAAAACTGAAATTCGTGATATGATGCACTTTATGAATATCCGCATCCCCTTGCCTAAAAGCGATATAAGGACTGAAATTCAAAAAAATACGCTGATACAAATTATAATCAAATTGCATACTAATTACCGTTGGCAATTGCATTTTGAAACTGGTCTCGGTTCCATTTGTACCAAAGCGATTGATTAATGTGTCTGTCAGTTCCTGAATATTATCCACTTTCACTGCGGAAATATTCCAATTCTCAACATTGGCATAAAAATCCTGGCTATTGTATCCCTTATCATAATTCAAATATCCAAGGTCGGTAATGGAAATACCGGCTTTAAATTTATAATCGTAGAGATCACGTCGATAAAGCCCTTCTTCTCCATCCATCTCATAACGATATTTTTCATGTTCGGGCCGATAGAGGTAAACAGCACCCAAATCAAGACCAAAAGATGGATTTGACACGAATGTATAATTAAAATCCTGATCAATATTATTAGAAGTACCATACCGAAATTGTGAATTATAAATACTGATACTGTCTTTGTTTTGCACACTATAATCGAGCAATTCGGCAGAAATATACGCACCGCCAAGACCCTGAAGCAGTTTTACAGTAGCACCGGCCTTAAGCATATGCGGGCCTTTATCAATAATGACCCGGGCATAAGTAAGTCCGTATTCGGCCCAATTGTTCAGGCTCATGCGAAGATTTTGATTTTTTAATTTTTGATTCTGAAGGGGTTGATAATCCAGATTCTCATAAAGAAGTATTGCCAGATCTTCGCTCACATTATCCGCATTTACAAAGCTGCGTGCACGTGATGTAAAGGCAAAAGCACTTTTATCGTCGAAGCTAATCATAAAACTGGCCACCTGAATTTGCGCACTAACGATTCCTGTCTTCGGGTCGCCATTCAGGTTTTGTCCAAGATATTTTTTATGATAATCTTCCTGATCATAATTGCTGTAATTGAAAAGCTGAGAGCGTTCCAAGCCAAGATAATCATTTGATAATTGTGCAGACACCCCCAGAATTGTCATATCGAAGCGATAGCGTGATGCAGCAATATCAGCGGGCTGAAAACCTACTGACGAAACGCCTGCATACGGACTATGAACAAAAGGGAGAAACTCCTGCGCTTGTATATTTGGCATAAAGGCAAAAACAGACAGAATAGCGCAGAGCAATACTGTGTAATGATTTTTATACATTGGATGTGGGGTTTTGGGTTAGTTTTATAAAAAACTCAAAAAATAAAAAACGGTTGCCTGAAACTGCTTTTTCTTGGTTTAACAGAAGACAAAAATATTATTCACTCCATTAAGAATCAGCGTACAGCTTAACTTTAAACCACTATTTATATATAAAATAAATTCATAGGCTTCGCTCGCATATATTCAAAATGCATTATTTTTGTTCCTTAAAAACGACCAACATCAAGATGTTTAGCCTTTTAAAACGATATCAGGAAAACACTCCAATGGTATCGAAAGCCAAAATTACTACACTCAACAGCCTATAAATAAAATAATTGCACTACGATTAGAAATCTATTCACTCAAAATAAACATTATGAAAAAAATAATCTTATTTGTATTCTTTGCTTTAGCTATGACTTGGCAAAGCATGGGGCAAACAGAGTCTGCAAAAGCAGTTCCTCTTGACCCTGATGTAAAAATGGGCACACTCGACAATGGCCTTACGTATTACATCCGTAAGAATGCCCAACCGGCCAATCGTGCAGAATTTTATTTGGTCGTAAATGCCGGGGCCACCTTAGAAAACCCCGACCAAAATGGTTTGGCTCACTTTTGCGAGCATATGGCTTTTAATGGCACAAAAAACTTTAAAAAGCACGACATTATCAACTATTTACAGTCGATTGGTATGAAATTCGGCCCGGAAATCAATGCGTTTACCTCGCATGATGTTACTGCGTATATGTTGCAAAAAGTACCAACAGATGTATTGGAAAATATAGACACTTCCTTGATGATCCTGTATGATTGGGCAGGAAATGTGTCTTATGAAGATGAAGAAATTGACAATGAACGCGGAGTGATTCACGAAGAATGGCGATCAAGGCGCAGCCCCCAATTCCGCATGAGCACACGCTATAATAAAGTACTTTTTAAAGATTCAAAATATGCCGAGCATGATGTTATTGGCGATATCGATATCATCGATAATTTTGAGTATGAAACAATAAAAGACTTCTATAAAGATTGGTACAGACCTGATTTGGAAGCAATTATTGCTGTTGGCGACTTTGACCCTGTTCTCGTAGAGCAAAAATTAACTGCTTTATTCTCACAACGTCCGGCACATGAAAACCCACGTCCAAGAACATTATCAGAAATTCCCGACCATGATGAAACCCTTGTTGCCATTGAAACAGATAAAGAAGCAACAAATACTATGGTTCAGGTATATTATAAGCACAATCCTGCCAAAGAAAAAGGCATGGAATATTATCGCGAATCGCTGAAGCAACAACTGTATAATGCAATGGTAAATGCACGTTTGGGCGAATTATTGCAAGAAGAAAACACTCCATTTATTTATGGCGTTTCGGTATATACTCCATTGATGCGCACAAAAGATGCCTACATTATGTTTGGCCTTTCGAAAAGCAATAAAGCGTTGGAAACCCTGGAAACCATGATTATAGAAAATCAACGCGTAAAGAAATTCGGTTTCACTGAAGGCGAACTCGAACGCGCTAAATCTGAAATTACGGCACAGGTAGAAAAACTTTATAACGAACGAAATAAACGCAAAAGCTCAGAATATATTTGGGAATATTTCAGCCATTTTCTCGAAAACGAACCTGCTCCCGGAATTGAATTCGATTATAAATTTACTGAGGAAACACTACCCGGCATACAACTGGATGAAATGAATGATCTTGCCGGCCAATGGATTACAGACAAAAACAGGGTAGTTGTAATCACTGGCCCGGAAAACGAAGAAATCAGCATCCCAACAGAAGAAGAAGTTCTGGCAACTATTGAACAAGCCGACAATAAAGAAATAGAAGCTTATGTTGATCAGGTGCTTGATAAGCCGTTGGTTTCAGAAATTCCTGAAGCAGGTGAAATAGTCAGCGGTGCTATAGATCCAGATTTTGGAACAACACGATGGACTTTCGAAAACGGCGTACAGGTCGTATTTAAACCAACGGATTTTAAAGACAACGAAATCCTGATGACTGCCTACAGCCCGGGCGGAACATCACTATATCCTGAAAACGAATTAATTTCCGCTGAATTTGCTACAGATATTGCCGACCAAAGTGGTTTGGGTGATTTCGATAGAATTTCCCTTGACAAGAAACTGAGCGGAAAAATGGCAAGTGTATCAACCTATATTCGCACATATGAAGAAGGTTTTAACGGAAAAACTACGCCAAAAGATCTTGAAACCATGCTTCAAATGGTGTATTTGAACTTTACAGATGCACGCATGAACGAAAAAGCATTCAATGCCTTTATGTCGCGCATTCAGGCTTCGCTTAAAAACAGATCAGCAAACCCAATGACTGCCCTTATGGACACAGCAATGGTTACATCAGCATCATACCATCCAAGGGTAAAACCACTGACTGCCGAAAGACTAGACGAGGCAAACCTTGAAGATATGGACTTTATTTTTGAAGAACGCTTTGGCGATCCATCGGGCTTCACCTTCTATTTTGTTGGAAATATTAATCCGGACGAAGCGAAACCCCTGATTGCAAAATATCTTGGCGGACTACCTAAAGTAAAGCGCGTCGAAAGCCCTGTAGACCACAACATCAGGCCTCCAAAAGGAGTGATAGAAAAGAAAATCTATCGTGATATGGAAACACCAAAAGCAACAGTCTATATTGAATTTAATGACGAATACGATTATGACGATGCTTATGGCCGCATGTTGCTCTCTACTGTAATTGATGTGCTGGACATCCGTTATACAGAAACCATACGGGAAGAAGAAGGCGGAACCTATGGTGTACGCTGCAGCGTAAGCCAGAAAAAATTCCCTTATCCTCATTATAATGTGCGCATTTATTTTGATTGTGATCCGGGCAATGCCGATAAACTGAAAGCAATTGTTTATAAGGAAATTGAAAAACTGAAAAAAGAAGGCCCGGTAGAAAAAGACCTTCAGGGTGTTAAAGAGAACTTGCTGAAAACCTATCAGGAAAACCTGAAAGAAAACAGAAAATGGCTCAGCAAACTGAAGCGCATGGATCAAGAAAATCAACCGAAAAACGATGTGTTGAAATACACCGAAATGGTCAATAAATTAAATGCAAAAGACATTAAAAAAGCGGCCAAGAAATATTTTGGCAAAGACCATATAGAAATTATCTTGCTGCCTACAAGCACAGAAAATTCTAAAACAAATCCAATGATGGATAAACAAGGATAAAACTACGGTTTCATCCAATCAAAAAGGTCATCCCAAAAAATTTGGGATGACCTTTTTTTGTGACCTACTCTAAAAAATTTCAGTCTTTTTTAACTCTTATTGTACCAGACATTAAGGGAAACGAATCAACTTATACAAAAAAAAACGGCTGTATGAGTTTACTCAAACTCTTCCAGTTTGAGATGCCATTCTTCCCATTCTTCCGTTATAGAAGACAGTTTGTTTTTCAAGTCTTCATATTCTTTATAAAGACTTCCATCAGAGATTCTTTTTTGGTGCTTTTCCGGACTAGCAAGCATGCTATCATATTCTTCAATTTTGCCTTCGAGCGACATCATTGACTCTTCACATTTTTCGATGCGTGCAGCAATTTTTCTTTTCTCTCTTTCGGCTTGTTTGCGCTGCTCATAATCCATTTTGTTTTTTGAAACAGCACTTTGCTGGTTATTTTCGGCGCGCTTCACGGCCTCTAAATCGCGCAAATGCTCTATGCGCCTAGTTTCCAAAAATGTAGATACATCCCCTTTATGCTCCCTGATTTTTTTATTTCTAAATTCAAATACTTTATCGGTTAGTCCTTGCAAAAAGTCACGGTCGTGGGAAACCAAAATTAGGTTTCCATCATAGCGGAGCAATGCACTTTTCAGGATATCTTTAGAGCGCATATCTAAATGGTTTGTAGGCTCATCAAGAATCAGCAGATTAACAGGGAAGAGCAATAAACGCGCTAATGCCAGTCTGGCTTTTTCCCCACCCGAAAGCACCTTCACTTTTTTATCAAGATCTTCGCCCGAGAACAAGAACGAGCCCAGCAGGCTTTTCACTCGGGCACGCATTTCTCCTACAGCAACTTCGTCGATGCTTTCAAATACTGTTTGCTCAGGATCGAGCATTTTTTCCTGATTTTGGGCATAATAACCAATTTTCACCTGATGGCCCGGTTTTAATTTCCCGGCAAAATCAATTTCCCCCAAAATCATACGCGCAAGGGTTGTTTTTCCCTCGCCATTTCGCCCAACAAAGGCAATTTTTTCTCCTTTTGTAATAAGAAACTCAAGATTTTTGAGCACTTCTTTGTCGCCATAGCTTTTTGAAAGCTTTTCGGCTTCAAGAACAATTTTTCCGCTATGTGGTGCAGGAGGAAAGCGGAAATGGATATTGGCATTATCCATACGGTCTATTTCCACTTTATCCATTTTTTCGAGCATTTTCACTCTGGACTGCACCTGTTTTGATTTGGTGTTCTTATAGCGAAACCTTTCGATAAACCGCTCAATATCTGCAATTTGTCTCTGCTGATTATTAAAAGCATTTATTTGGGATTCACGGCGTTCATCCCTCATCTGCACATAAGCAGAATAACTGGCTTTATAATCTTCAATTTTGCCAAGGCTAATCTCCACGGTACGATTCGTTACTGCATCGAGGAATGCCCTATCGTGGGAAACCAGCAAAACGGCACCATAATAATTCACCAAAAAATCTTCAAGCCATTGAATCGATTCAATATCAAGATGGTTGGTAGGCTCATCGAGCAAAAGCACAGAAGGGCGTTGCAATAATATCTTTGCCAGCTCAATACGCATTTGCCAACCACCGCTAAAGGTATTTACGGGCTTGTTAAAATCCTTGCGATCAAAGCCTAAACCCTGCAAAACCTTTTCGAGTGACGCTTCCGCAGAATTTCCTCCGAGCAGATTATATTTTTCTTCCGTTTCATGAAAGCGCTCGATCAGCTTCAAGTATGATTCAGACTCAAAATCAATGCGTTCCGATAGTTCACTTCCCAATCGGACGCGCTCATCACCCAGACGGTTTAACTCTGAAAAAGCTTTGCGCGTTTCATCAATGATGCTTAGCTTGCTATTGCTGATCTTCTCTTGAGGCAAATATCCAAAAGTACAGTCTTTGGGGGCGATAATACTCCCGGATTCCGGCTCCATAATTCGACAAATAATCTTTAGCAAAGTCGATTTTCCGGCACCATTGCGTCCTACCAAACCAATACGATCCTTTTCATTAATAAGAAAAGAAGCATTTTTAAAGATGTATTCTCCGGTAAAATGGACAGAGATATTTTGAATGCTTACCATAAAAACGATTGCCTTTTAAAGATTTTCCACAAATTTAGTGAATTTCGTCCAGCAGCTTGTTCTCCCTGAATAAAGACATCTGTTTCAGGAAAAGCCGGCCTTTATATTATTTATTATTATATGCGTTCATTGTTCTGGAGACACCCGAAAGGATAAAGCTTTTCACAATATCTACGGCAAGTGGGAGTCGTTTTTGAAGCATTTCCTTTTCTTCAGCAGACCAGGATCCAAGCACATAGTCAATTTGTCTTCCTTTAGGGTAATCATTTCCGATACCAAACCTAAGGCGTGGAAAAACATTATTTCCAATGGATTCGATAATGTGGTTCATCCCATTATGCGATCCCCCACTCCCTTTTGGTCGCAGTCGAAGCACTCCCGATTCAAGATCCAGTTCATCAACCACCACCAAAGAATTTTCCACTTCAATTTTCTCTGTATTTAGCCAGTATTTATATGCTTTTCCACTTAAGTTCATATATGTAGAAGGCTTAATAATAAAGACCTGCCTTCCTTTTAAGCGTGCTTTGGCCACAGAGGCTAGTCGCCCGGGTACAAATTCAGCTTTTAGCTCGGCAGCAAGAGCATCTGCCACCAAAAAACCAATATTATGTCGGGTATTGGCATATTCTGCGCCTATATTTCCCAGTCCTGCAATCAGGTACTTCATAATGCATCAATGAAAAAAGGCTGTTTTGCTGCCCTTTGGACAATCAAAACAGCCTTGTATTTATTTTTGAATAATTTATTCAGCAGCTTCTTCTTCGCCTTCTTCTTCCTCTGCATCAACAGAAGAAACACCTCTAGCGGATTTAACACCAACAACCATTGAACTAGCAGGATCAACAAAGGTAAGTTTATCAATTGCAAGGTCACGGATACGGATTCCTTGGCCAATATCGAGTGGGGAAATATCCACTTCAATAGCATCAGGAATATGCTCGAGCAATCCATTTACAACAATTTTACGCATTCTCTTAAGAACGCGCCCACCTTTGATAACGCCTTTTGCAGAACCAACAACATAAACAGGCAGACCTACGGTGATCTTTTTCCCTTCAAAGCATTCTTGGAAATCTACGTGAATTGCTAAGTCTGTAATTGGGTGATACTGAAGATCTTTAACGATTGCCTTATGCAATTTACCGTCAATAGTCAGTTCAACTAGATAAACCTCAGGAGTAAAGAGGATTTTATCCAGTTCTTTAATAGAAACAGTAAAATGGATTTGTTTTTCGCCTCCATAAAGAACACAAGGGACTTGACCTTCCCTACGGTTTTTCTTTGCTTCTTTCTTCCCTACGTTCTCGCGAAGAGAACCGCTCATAGAAAAAACTTTCATAATAAAATTGAATTAAATAATTAAACTTGTGTATTAAACTTAAAGTGAGAACTAATCGATTTGTATTTATGCACTCTTGAAATCACATCTGCGAAGATGTCGCAGGTGGATAATACCTTAATACGCGCTTGCCCTTCTTTGATTGGAATTGTATCGGCAACAATTGCCTCTTCAATAGCGCTATTGGCTATACGCTCATAGGCTTCACCGGAGAAAACCGGATGAGTACAAATGGAGCGCACTGAATTTGCTCCTGCTTCTTTCATAATATCAGCAGCCATTGTTATTGTACCAGCAGTATCAATAATGTCATCAACGAGCACAACATCTTTTCCTTCAACATCCCCAATAATCGTCATCTGATCTACTTTATTGGCGCGGGTACGTTGCTTATAACACATAACCAGCTCAGAATTCAACATTTTGGCATAAGCAGCAGCCCGTTTTGTTCCTCCTGTATCGGGGGAAGCGATCACTAAATTGGGAAGCTCAAGACTGGCCAAATATGGAATAAAAATGGAGCTTGCAAAAAGGTGATCCACAGGGACATTAAAAAAGCCCTGAATCTGATCGGAATGCAAATCCATTGTTATTACACGTGTTACGCCTGCTGCTGTAAGCAAATCGGCGACAAGTTTTGACCCAATAGAAACACGGGGTTTGTCTTTTCTGTCCTGACGCGCAAAACCAAAATATGGAATTACTGCGATAATCCTACGGGCAGAAGCTCTGCGTGCGGCGTCAACCATAAGGAGTAATTCCATTAGGTTGTCCGCAGGAGCAAATGTCGATTGGATAATAAAAACATCATCGCCCCTAAGGGTATATTCAAAAGAAGGCTGATATTCGCCATCGCTAAAAGTGGTGGTCTTCACTTCGCCCAATTCTTGCCCATTAGAGGCCGCAATTTTCTCTGCAAGATACTTTGTTGCTCTTCCTGAAAAAATCTGTACTTTTGGTTTTGCCATGATTATTAATGCTTTCGGGTCATTTATTGGGCTGCAAAATTACACTTAATTTCAAAGGATTCAAATTATCGGTCACTTTATTTGTAAGTTCAAATAATTTTATATCTTTGCACACCTCAAAAAACGCACAAATACGTATTGCCCGGATGGCGGAATTGGTAGACGCGTTGGTCTCAAAAACCAATGAGGTAACACTCGTGCCGGTTCGATCCCGGCTCCGGGTACTTTTTTAAACCCAGTCAATTGGTTATCAATTGGCTGGGTTTTTTGCTTTTAGGCTTAGATACCGTTTTACAACAAATTTGCTGTTTTTGCGAGAATTGTCGCCTCACTTTTTTACCCGCAAAGAAAAACAAAAGGTATACCGCCGACACTTAAACCTCAGAGAGATATGGTAAAAACACCCGGTCAAAATAATAAAAACTATCCTGAAAATTTTACTATAAAACTCTTGTCGACTGTATTAGCAACTTATCACGGAATCGTATTTGGGTTTTATCCTATTTAAAAAAGATCGACTTAATAAACGATCCTATACCATATTGGAAATTTTATTTCACTCCATGCATCATACAGTGATCGTTTTGGCTGATCCCTTTTTCTATTCCGAGCGTAAAGTGCTTCAAAAGAAATAGATCCCTTTTTTAGTATTCGAAATAGCTTTATCTAATCCTGAAAGCCCGAGTGCATTTTTTCTTCAGGATTTTATAGGCCGCTAACAATGATTCACGCATTCATCATGAGAGTGCAAAAACAATAAACCAAAAAAAACTTGCATAACTCAATAAAAATCTTATACTAAGATCAGATATTTATCAATTAAAAAGAATTATTTTTATGGTTGAAACAAAATTTTTTAACGTAACAAACAAACCGAACTCAAAAGAAAAAGAAAGCATTATAAGCTTCCTGTACGAAAACCTGCAAGAATACGGCGACCCAAAATCGGATATAGAAAAAGCTGTAGATTATGCATTAAAAGAAACTACTTCTTTTGGTGGGTTCCTTTTGGTGTCTTATCTGGAAAATGAAATTTCGGGCGTAGTCGTCGTGAATCAAACAGGGATGAAAGATTATATCCCGGAAAACATACTTGTTTATATTGCAACACACAAAATGCACAGAGGAAAAGGCATTGGCAAAGAATTGATGAAAAAAACCATTGATTTTGCAAAAGGCAGTATTGCATTGCATGTTGAGCCCGAAAATCCTGCAAGGCATCTCTATGAAAAAGTGGGTTTTAGCAGTAAATACATTGAAATGAGATACAAAAAGGAGAAATAATGGCATTTGTAACTTTAGATATAAAAAAACTAAAATCAAATTTTGACTACCTCAATACACTCTTTAAAAAGAATGGCATTGAATGGTCTATCGTATCAAAAATGTTGAGTGGCAATAAACTGTTTTTAACAGAGCTCTTAAAATTTGATATGCGGCAAATCTGCGACTCTCGTGTAACCAATTTAAAAGTGATCAAATCAATCAATCCCAGAATTGAAACGATTTATATTAAACCGCCGGCGAAACGCTCAATATCAAATATTGTTAAGTATGCTGATATCAGCATGAATACCGAAATCACAACAATCAAACTTTTATCGAAAGAAGCAAAAAAACAAAACAAAACGCATAAAATTATTATTATGATCGAGCTTGGCGAACTCAGGGAAGGCGTTTTGGGCGAAGATTTTATCGCCTTTTATGAAAGTGTTTTCAAATTAGAAAACATACAAGTTGTGGGCATTGGGGCAAATTTATCGTGTTTATATGGCGTATTGCCAAACCATGATAAATTAATTCAGCTAAGTTTATACGAACAATTAATTGAAGCCAAATTCAACAAACAAATTCCATATGTCTCCGGTGGTTCTTCGGTAACAATTCCCCTAATTTTTCAAAATCTTTTGCCAAAAGGAATCAATCATTTCAGGGTAGGTGAAACCTTATTTTTAGGTACCGATGTGTACAACAACACAAAATTCAAAAAAATGCACTCGGATGTGTTTTGTTTGTATTCCGAAATCATCGAACTCACCGAAAAGCCGGTTGTTCCAATGGGCGACTTTGGGACAAATGTTGAAGGAGAGAGTTATCAATTTGATCAAACCGATATCGGTGAAACATCGAATCGGGCAATTATTGATTTAGGGCTTCTCGATGTTGAGGTAAATCATCTTGAATTAGTTGATAAAAGCCTGACCTTGGCAGGAGCCAGCTCCGATATGATCATAATTGACCTAGGCGAAAACAAAAAGAAATATCAAGTGGGCGACCTCATTGAATTTAAGTTGGATTATATGGGAATTCTCAGGATCATTAATTCGAAATATATTGAAAAAAAGATAAAAAACGGCAGTGAATAAAAGAAACTAGCCCTTTGTAATCTAGAATATTTTAGGGGGTTCATTCTGCGCTTCGGGCAATTAGAAATAGCAGGAAATAAATTTCTTGGGAAAATTTTTACGCCCTATTGAAAGAACAAAACATCAAACAAATAAAATGGCCGCGACTACATAATTGATTCTATCAATTAATTCTTCGCGGCCATTTATTGAGCCACCTCAGCAAGTTTTCGCCCCATTAAATTGAACGCAAAAAGTTATAATTTCAGGAAATTTTCCTTTTTTTTTGCGCCCCTTAAATGCCGAATGCTACCTTTGTGGAAATAATAGTTTTTTTCATGAAAAAGGCCCATCATATCCCATTCAATAAACCCTATTTTTCTGGACAGGAAGCCCATAATATGACTGTTGGGGCAGCAAGTGGCAAGATTTCCGGAAACGGGATGTTTACCCAAAAATGCCATAACTTTTTTGAAGACAATGGTTTTGATAAAGTTTTACTGACTACAAGTTGCACTGATGCCCTGGAAATGAGCGCGCTGCTTTGCAGGATTGAGCCGGGCGACGAAGTGATTATGCCTTCGTATACATTCGTTTCTACGGCAACAGCTTTTGTACTGCGAGGCGCAAATATTATTTTTGCAGACAGCCAGCCCGATCATCCCAATATTGATCCTGATCATATCGAAGAACTCATAACCCCGAAAACAAAAGCTCTAGTTGTGGTGCATTATGCCGGTGTTGCCTGCGATATGGATCGTATTATAAAACTATCGCAAAAGCATGGTTTTAAAGTTATTGAAGACGCAGCACATGCCTACGACAGCTTTTATAAGGGAAAACCATTGGGAAGCATTGGCGATTTTGGAACATTTAGCTTTCACGAAACAAAAAATATTATTTCCGGTGAAGGAGGTTTGCTGAGCATTAATAATGCTTCTTGTCGTGCACGTGCCGAAATCCTCTGGGAAAAAGGGACCAATCGTGCGGCATTTGCGCGTGGTGAAGTGGCAAAATACGAATGGGTCGATCTGGGTTCATCATTTCTCCCCCCGGAAATGGTTGGGGCTTTTTTGTATGCACAATTAGAAGCCTCAGGTAAAATCCAAAAAATGCGCATATCGATTGAAGAACGATATCACTCGAACTTAGACCCTCTGGCCGAAAAAGGCTTATTCCATATTCCTAAACTCCCTGATTATGCAAGCCGAAACGGGAATATGTTTTATCTGGTCTGTCATTCTAAAAAAGAACGCGACGCACTCATACAATATCTACGCAAAAAAAATGTACACGCGGTTTTTCATTATCTGCCTTTACACGAGAGCCCTTATTATAAAGACAAATACCACGGACGAAAATTGATCAATGCCGAACGATATTCTGACTGTATTATCCGCTTCCCTTTCTACAATGAATTGAGCATAAATGATATTGACCTAGTTTGCGATCTGGTACAGAAATTCTACTAAAAGCGTGTATTTAGCCACAAAAACATAACAATTAAGCACGAAAACTTTTTTCTGCTTGATTATCTGTTATGAATCCACTATTTTTGAAACAAAAAGCAATACCATGAAAAAATTATTCATTCTTGGCCTCGCAGCCATAGGTCTTATTTTTATTACATCATCCTGCAAAAAAGATAAGCCCGTCGAAAACGACGACCCTATTATTGTCGTAAGCGATAATTCTGCTGAGTTGTCGAAACGCATCAGTTATGTAAACGAACCCCTCGATATTGGAGGAAAACAGCATCAGGTCAAATCGGCTACTGTTGTCGATCCAATTGTTCCTACACCCGAAATGGATTGCAGCTCAGGCTGTACTACTGTTATTGATGGTGTTTATAATGACAATATCACCATTAAAAACGGCGATGTGGTTTGTATCACCGAAACAGGCGTTTTTACAGGCGGCATTAAAATGCAGGGCGGAACACTTTCTGTCTGTGGCACCGCAAATGTGAGCTATATCAGCACAGGAAGGGGCACAATCGTAGTCAATCAAACAGGTACTTATGCTTGCAGCAGCCTTTCTATTGACCCACAATTAACCTTTGCTGTTTATGGAACATTGGATGTTCCTTCATGGACAAGTGTAAGCATTAAAGGACAATTTGAAAACCATAGTAATATGAGTTTTGCTGCTATTTCCGTTGATGCACAAGGCGCTTTTTATAATGATGGAATCATAGAACTAAGCCAGGGTTTTGTTACAAATAATCTGGCTGAAAACCACGGAAGCATGACAATGGGTGGTCAGCTGAGTATTAATAATAACTCTAGTTTTGTCAATACCTGTTCGCTAAGTGTGGGCACAAATATTCCAATAAACGATATTCTTATCAATGAGTCTTTTATTGAAGTTGGCGGAGCTGTTTATTCAAACAATAATTCGGACCTTGAAATGGGAGAAGGCTCTCTTCTGACCTGCGATAAAATTATTATTAATAGCGATATTTATAATACAGGATCTTCCTACGCAATGATTCAGGCAGTAACCCGCATTGCTATGAACGGTGGCGATGTGAGCGGCAAAATTGACCTTTGCTGCGCAGATGGAGTAACCAATTGGAGCGGCACAGTAGGCCCTGAAGTAAGTTATTGCCAAGCATATATACCCCCAACAGACTGCAACCCGGGTCATGGAGAACCATTATTGCCTGAGTTTACTCTTGTTGCCGAAGTTGATCCTCCCGTTCTCGAGGGCAGCAACCTAAGCGCTACTAGTGTTCAAATTATTGGCGACAGGGCTTATGTTTCCTATCACCTGCATGGCGAACCTTATGGCGCTGCTATTGAAATATTCCAATTAAATGCGACAGGAACTCCAGTAATTGAACAGCAATTATTAAGCACCATCTACGATTTTAATGAACTAAAACTCGACGATGTAAGCGTTGGGAATACACGGAAAATGTGGGTCATGGGATCACAAAACCTTTCCTCTTCCGAAACCCTTAACTCTCCTGCCATCCTTGCAGAATTAGTGCTGCAAAACGAATTAATGGCTGATCCATATATCGATCTTGTTGTTGATCTGGAAGGGTATTCAGGAAACAGTGTTCAGAAAAACGGAAACAACCTGATTTGTGTTACCGGTAGCGATGGCGGCATCAGTGTGCTGGATTATACCACAAAAGGCATTAATTCCTTTACTACGCTTGATTTTGCAAAATACCTCAGCCTTTATGATAATAACCTGATTAGCTTAACGGCTTCAGAAACCGACGCTATGCTTTATCATTATCCTGCTACAAACCCGGATTATAGTGCACCGGATTTCAGTCAGTCGATTGGAAGCATTGAGCCCCGTGATGGCAAATCAGTAGTGCATATCAATGGCGACAAGGCTTATGTTGCCTGTGGCGCTGCCGGTTTAAAAGTTTTTAATTCCGCAACACTTGAAGGCCCTGTGCTTTCATACAATGCAGAAGATGGAAACAGCAATGGTGTTGATTCTGACGACGACTTGGTTTATGTTGCCAATGGCGCAGGTGGTATGTTTATCCTGAATCGTGCAGACCTTTCTGTTATTGGAAACTATAAGTTTGATGGTTCTGCCAATTTCGTTACTGCCGGAGGAAACAATTATATCTTCCTTGCAAATGGTACCGGTGGGCTGATTATCATCCACAGAAATCAATAGAATTGAAAATGGAGAATGAAGAATTGAGGGATGAGAAAGGGGAATTCCATCTGTTGATGATCTAATGCAAAAATCACCTTGAACCCTTTTGAAAAGGGCATTAAAAAAGGCTGGAGGTTTTTCCTTCAGCCTTTTTTTTGTTTGAGGGTTTTGATTAGAGCAATCCCTTTTTATGTTTTTCGCCAATAACTTTCAGCATATCCTCCGTCATGCGATCGAGGTTCCATTTCGGGTTCCATCCCCACTCTTCGCGGGCTGCGCTATCGTCCATGCTGTTTGGCCATGAAGCAGCAATCGCTTTTTTCACTTCGCAAACATTATAATCCATTTTGAAATCGGGTAGAAGCTTGCGAATAGATGCCGCCATAATTTCGGGGTTCAGGCTCATTGATGTTACATTAAAACAATTGCGGTGCTTTAATTTTGAAGGATCGGCTTCCATAACATCAATAGCAGCATCAATAGCATCGGGCATATACATCATATCGAGGAAAGCATCTGCAGGCAAAGGGCAGGTAAAGTGGCCATTTTTAACCGCTTCATAGTAAATTTCCACTGCATAATCTGTTGTACCACCGCCGGGCAGGGTCACATTGGAGATAATTCCGGGATAACGAACACCACGGGTATCAACCCCAAAACGTTTGTAATAGTAATCGCTAAGCAATTCTCCGGTAACTTTGGTAACACCATACATTGTACCTGGACGTTGAATTGTATCTTGTGGCGTATTGTCGAGCGGAGTTGATGCACCAAAAGCACCAATAGAGCTCGGGAAAAATACGGCACAGTTATTTTCGCGTGCGACTTCCAAAACATTGTACAAGCCATTAATGCCAACATTCCATCCCGATTGTGGGCGCTCTTCGGCCACTGCCGACAGAAGTGCTGCAAGATTGTAAATAGCATCAACTTTATGTTTTTTAACAACTTCGGCAATGCGTGCGGCATTTGTTACATCGACACATTCCATTGGGCCATCAATAGCATGTGCACTCCCTGAAAGAGGGATACGCATATCGCTGGCAATTACATTATTAGCTCCGTAGCGCTTTCTTAGTTCTACTGTTAGCTCTGAGCCTATTTGTCCCAAAGAACCAATAACCAGAATTTTTTTCATTTCTGCAATTTAGGTTTATGTTAATTCATTAACAGGCAAAATTAGGTTTTTTTGCTAAACAGCCAAGAGGCTATGCTTATTATAAAAATTTGATATTGAAATCCCGTACCAAATTGCTGGCTATCAACAAGAAAATCCATGAGCTCATTTAAATATTGGATCATTCGTTTATTGGTAAGAGCAAGTAAATTCTCCATTTTTTTGAACCAATGGGCTGATGGCGTATATTAAAAAACCTTCATTCCAAAATAGTGAAATGAAGGTTTTTCTTAGAAATAGAAAAGCAATGCTTATTGCAAAGCCTAAAATAATTCTTCTAATTCAGGAAAAGGATTTTGGTTACCATAGTTTCGTCGCCTTCTTCATCGGTGATAAATACTAGGTAAACACCGGTATGCACATCGTCGCCGTTCATTGTTTTTCCATTCCAAACGGCTTGTCCGCCTTCGGCCCTAGTCGAATAAACCAAAGATCCGCTAATGTCGGTAATTTTCACATAGGCATTCTCGACCAATCCTTTCACAGCAATTGGGCCTGTATATCCACTTGTTACGGGATTTGGATATGCATAGACATCTTCATTGGTTTCCCCACCGTCTGTTGCCTGTCCTTTATAAGAAATAATCCCTTTATCTGTAGCAACATACACTTCACCACTTTCGCCGTTTATCGCAATACTAATAATTGAATTCGAGAACAATGGGCTATCGTCGGCAGTAAAATGATAAATTTGTTCGGTACCATCGGCAGAGAGGAGGAAAACCCCGGCGCGGTCTGTTCCAATCCATTTTTGGTTGTTCCCATCTATGGCAATTGCCGTAATTACTTCTGTTTCAAGAAGGTATTGCACATACCCATCCCATTCGACCAAAATTCTTTGGGCATCATAACTCCCTCCATTAAAAACATTCCAGGGATTATAAATAACAGCAATTCCTTCATCGGTCCCGATCCAGATTTCCCCTTCCAAATCTTCGGCCATGGCATAAACTTTATTTCCGGGAATACTACCGCGGCCTGTTCGGTTATCCAGGATTTTCACCTGATTTCCTGCGGCTTGATTCTCATCAAACACCAGCAAAGAATGATCGGCGCGCATACGCACCCATTTTTGGTCATATTGATCGATAATCATATCGGCAACATCAATATTACTTCCGAGGCCTCCAAGGTTATAGGATTGCCAGCTTCCGTCTGTTTTCATTTCTGAAAGGATGTCTGTTGCCCCGGTATTTACCGCCCAAAGGCTTTTTTTACTGTCGAAAGCCATTCCACCAACGGCCACAAAGCTCGACCATGCCGGAATGCCTTGCAGACTACTGTTGTCGAGATAATAAATATTTGACAGTTCATCGCCTGTAAATTCCATAATACCTTTTCCCCAGGTTCCAATATATGTTTTTTGGGATGAAGGGTCAATCAGCACAGAAACGGGGTCGCTGATTGTATCAAAGGCGCTCATATTTGTTTTATTATGGTTCATCCATTGAGTGCCGTTAAAATGATAGACACCGTAAGGCCTGTATAGTTTCGCCCATTGCGGCGTAAATCCTCCGGAAGTAACCCAAAGATCGTTTCCATTTATTGCCATCGCGTAAACTGTTTGACTGTATGGCCCATTTGGAGTGATAAACTGCCCGGCCGCCCCATATTGAAAGGTATGAACCATTCCATATACATTATCTGCAATCCAAAGATCCCCATTTTGCATTTCAGAGTCTTTGGGGTAAATCTGTATGTTTGAAGGCTTAAATACAACCTGCTCCCTATTCAGGTTCTTATCATATACACTTACCGAGAAGCTAAATGTAAGAAATAAAGAATTTTCGCTTTCCCTTATCCCGTAGCATTTAAAATTCTCATACGGATTGAAAGCCTCCCATTGTCCGCTTCCGATGCTGCTTACAAAAACAGTGTCGTGTAAAAAATCTTCCTGGCCTGTACATGCAAAAATATTTCCCTCATAGTACTGTATATGTTTCACGGCATCATCTCTGTAGGGATAGGTTGTGTCTTGCGACCATGATTCATAATACGCAAGTTGGCTGCTTGAACGGTCGGCACTGAAAATGCCTTGTTCGGTGGCTGCATAAAAATACTCGGGGCTAATGGTTAGACCCATCACATTAATTTGCTGCCCGTTGGGGCCAATATAATAGGTGTCTTTAATCTCTTGCTTTGCCATATCAACCACAACAATACCAAAACCACAACTCAGGTAGGCAAGGTCATCAATAAACATGATATTATTGATGGTTTTATTGCCCAAAATCGGATAGCGCTTGATGTCCGGAATATTCACGATACCATTGGGGGTTATCATATCAATATTTGCATCCTGATAGGCGATAAACAAAGTCTTATTAAAAGAATTATAGCGAATAGTGCTGATAAAATTTTCCGATAAACCATTAATTTTCGATAATCGTTCGATACTCATGTCTTCGGTATCGTAGAAAAATAAACTATATGGCGTTGCGCAATAAACGCCCTCATCAGCAACTGCTATTTTTTGTCCGTCACGATATGGTAAATGATCCCTCCATTGGCCAATGCCAATTTCCTGAGCCATAAGAAAGGCAGACTGAAAAACAATTAAGGCAGTAAAAATAATATTCTTCATAAATTTAATTTAAGCATACTTAAGAAAATCCGGCCCTTATTCGTTTTGCCCTAAACCCCACTTAACCATGACGGTTGTTTTAGAATGTCGATCTATTTTAAGTGCTGTAAATAAGGATCTTACCGGGGCAAGAGAAATTATCAGCATCAAAAACAAAAAAGAGATCGAGCATTATGGGCAAGCACTAATTAAAAAGCCTGTTTTTAAACGTTCTTGCAATAGTACGAATGATCACCAATATTAACGCTTTTTTTTATGAATATTGTCTCTGTTTATGGATCAATTCATCGCATTGAATGAAACATTTGCAGGGGAATATTGTTGTCTACTGCAAATGCAATTCATGAACAAACTATCGGGTTTCAGTGATAATAAGAAGAAAACATCCATTTTATTTAATGGACTGGCCCTGCTTATTTTGTTCCTGCATTCTATTTTTCCACATCAACATAAAGCCTTCACACAAGAAGACCTGGGCTTTTTTGCTCCGATGCAAAGCAATTTCCTTCAAAAAATTTTTTCCGCAAACCCCGGGGCACATCATCTTGAAGACATAATGCAATCCACTGATTTTGATTTCCAAAACCTTGTTGCGCCTTGCTCTGGGACGGAAATTATTTTTTCTGTGAGTGGGCAAACAACACAAACATCCATGCTCTCCATTGAAAAAACCAATAGCTCTATACACATACAAACCCAATTAAGGGCACCGCCAAAGTCTGCCTGAATTTGTATTGTTTTTTTCTTATCTTTATGTTTTTAAATTCCATTTATTATGGCAGGAGCACTAATAAACTTTTCCCTAAAGAATAAATTATTAATTCTTTTAATGACACTGGCGATGATGGCCTGGGGCGTCTATAATTTTTTCAATCTACCGCTTGATGCTGTTCCGGATATTACCAACAATCAGGTGCAGGTAATTACGAGCGCGCCGTCCTTATCCCCTCAGGAAGTTGAGCAACTAATTACTTATCCCGTAGAAATTGCTATGGCAAACATACAGGATGTGACCGAAATCCGATCGGTTTCACGCTATGGCTTATCGGTTGTTACCATTGTTTTTCACGATAAAACAGATCCTTATCTGGCACGGCAAATAGTGAATGAGCAAATACAGATTGCCATGGAAGATATTCCTGAGGGTTATGGCCATCCACAAATGATGCCGGTAACCACAGGCCTTGGGGAAATCTATCAATATGTTCTTGATGTTGATTCTGCCTACAAAGGGGTATATGATGCAATGGAATTACGTACCATACAAGATTGGATCGTAAAGCGAAACCTTGCAGGCATTCCGGGTATAGTGGAAGTCAGCAGCTTTGGTGGGTTCCTAAAACAATACGAAATAAGTATTGTGCCGCGTCGGCTGGTAGATATGAACATCAGCCTAATCGATATTTTTGACGCCCTCGAACGCAACAACCAAAACTCAGGCGGAAGTTATATAGAAAAAGGTCCTGAAGCATTCTATATTCGTGCAGAAGGCATGATCCGAAACGCTGAGGATATTAAGAGTATTCAGGTAAAAAACACCAATGGCCTCCCGGTGCTTATTGGCGATATTGCCGAGGTTAATATTGGGCACCCTCCACGTTTTGGCGCCATGACGCGCAATGGCGAAGGCGAAGCTGTTGGTGGCATCACGCTAATGCTAAAAGGGGCAAACTCAGCACAAACCTTAGCGCGTGTAAAAGAGCGCGTTACCGAAGTTGAGAAAATGTTGCCCAAAGGCATACATATCCACCCCTATCTCGATCGCTCCTCATTAATTAGCAAAACCATTCAAACCGTTAGCCGAAACCTGATAGAAGGCGGCCTGATTGTTTTGTTTATTCTGGTTTTACTGCTCGGAAATTTTCGTGCCGGACTTATTGTGGCTTCTGTTATTCCCCTTTCCATGCTTTTTGCTTTTTCGATGATGAACCTTTTTGGTGTTTCGGCAAACCTTATGAGCCTCGGTGCCATCGACTTTGGTTTGATTGTTGACGGCTCGGTTATCGTTGTGGAAGGAATTGTTCATCGATTGCAGTCCCGGTATAAAGGCAGCTATATCAGCAGGGAGAAAATGAGCGAAAACATCCTTTTGGCAGGTAAATCGGTGGGAAAATCAGCCATTTTTGGTGTGCTTATTATCCTAATTGTGTATATCCCCATCCTTACTTTTACAGGCATTGAAGGCAAAATGTTTAAGCCAATGGCACAAACAGTCAGTTTTGCACTTCTGGGCGCTCTGCTTCTTTCCCTCACCTATGTCCCTGTAATGTCGGCTATAGCCTTGAAGCAAAAGATATCAACATCAACAGCAATATCTGACCGCATTATTGCCTTTTTAAACAAAATGCACCAACCGGTTTTACAGCTGGCCCTGAAATTCAAAGTCACGCTCAGTGTTATTACTCTTTTAATTGTGGCTATTTCCTTTTACGCTTTCAGCAAAATGGGCGGAGAATTTATACCAACACTCGAAGAAGGGGATTTGGCAGTGCAAATGACCTTGTCTCCCGGATCTTCATTAAAACAGAGTATTGCAACAAGCAGCGAGGTAGAAAAAATTCTGCTTCATAATTTTCCTGAAGTCATTGAAGTGGTCAGCAAAATTGGCACCGCCGAAGTCCCAACAGATCCAATGGCTATTGAAGATGCAGATATCATGATCATTATGAAGCCCAAAACGGAATGGACATCGGCAACAAATCGAGAGGATCTTGTGGACCAAATGAAGGAAAAACTGTCGGTTATCCCGGGTGCTGCTTTTGAGTTTCAACAACCAATACAGCTGAGGTTTAACGAATTAATGACCGGTGTAAAAGCCGATGTTGCCGTAAAAATCTATGGTGAAGACCTGAATACCCTCTTCAAAAACGCCTCCGATGCCGCTTCAGTAATACAAAAAGTGGAAGGTGCCGGCGATGTTCGTGTCGAACAAATCCTTGGCCTGCCTCAATTTGTTGTGCGCTATAAACGCGACCAACTTGCATTATATGGCCTGAATATCAATGATGTGAATAAAATAATTCGCACAGCCTATGCCGGGCTTTCTGCAGGGGTTGTTTTTGAATCAGAGCGCCGTTTTGATCTTGTGGTTCGCCTTTGCGAAGATTGCCGTAATCAGCTGAAAAGCCTGAGGAATTTAAGGGTGAACCGCTCTGGTGGCGAATTAATTACGCTGGAGCAGGTCGCCGACATTAGCTTTGAAGAAGGGCCAATGCAGATCAGCCGCGACGACACAAAAAGGCGCATTACGATCGGTGTTAATGTGCGTAATCGCGATGTGGAATCATTCGTAAATGAAATTCAAGAGCAATTAGCACAAAACATCAGCCTGCCCCCGGGTTACTATTTCACTTATGGTGGGCAATTTGAAAACCTGGAGGCGGCCAAAAAGAATTCTGCAATTGCAGTACCTATCGCTTTAATTGCAATTTTTCTGATCCTATATTTCACCTTTCATTCCCTGAAAGAAGCCTTAATGGTATTTACGGCAATTCCCTTGGCCGCAGTTGGGGGGATTTGGGCTTTATATCTTCGCGATATGCCTTTTAGTATATCGGCGGGGGTGGGATTTATTGCCCTCTTTGGTGTGGCGGTGCTCAATGGCATTGTTCTGATTTCCTATTATAATCAGCTCGAAAAGGATGGCGTAAAAGATATTCTCCAACGTGTTATTGAAGGAACAAAATTAAGACTGCGGCCTGTTACCATGACCGCAGCCGTTGCTGCCCTTGGTTTTATTCCCATGGCACTATCCTCAGCTCCGGGCGCGGAGGTTCAAAAACCACTTGCTACCGTAGTTATTGGAGGACTTATTACTTCAACTTTTCTTACCCTTGTTCTATTGCCGGTAATTTATGTGCTCTTTAATCGGGTAAAAATACGCCCGGGAAAAGCAGTTCTCTTGCTCTTGCCTTTCTTTGTTTTTGCACAGGCGCAAGCACAGTCGGGGCAGGATGAAGTGCTTCAAATGTTGATACAGCAGACAAATACAAACAACCCAAATATTAAAAATGCCTATTTAAGCATTGATGAAGCAAAAAATCAAAGAAAGACCGCCATCAATCTACCACGGCCTGAAATTACATACGAAACAGGGCAGATTAACAGCAGTCTTACCGATTATGCCATTCGTATTAAACAATCTTTTGATTTTCCTTCTGTTTATGCAGCAAGAGCCAAAGCGCTGAATTTTTCCGAAGAAATAGCCGGATTTTCCTATGTTTCAGCGCACAATCAAATTATTAGGGAATTGCTGCTTGTCTATAATGAATATCGGTTTCTGCAAACACAAACACTGATCATGGAGCGCTTTGATAGCTTGGCACAACTCACAGCCGGAGCTGCAAAAAAAAGCTTGGAAGCCGGTCTTCTTGCCCGTTTAGATTATCTGACCGCCGTTTCTTCTTCGGGAATGATCCACACAGCTTATCTTGATCTTCTGGGAAAGAAATCAGAGACTTTAACCCGACTAAAAAACATTGTTTTCAGCGATAGTTTACCGGAAGATTTATTCCACAAAACATCCATACAAGCAATGCATCTACTTGACAGCGCGAGGATAAACAGTCCATTAATACAAATTTCGCAGCTGGAAACACAAAAAAACCTGGCTTTGCTCAAGGAGGCCAAGTGGTCGCTGATGCCGGGCTTTAGTGTTGGCTATTTTACACAAAGCCTCGACAAAACAACTGGCTTTAGTGGTTGGGAATTTGGTATTAGCCTGCCTGTATGGGCATGGTCGGAAGTGGCTACTAAAAATGTGGCAAAAATCAGATTGCAGCAATCAGAAAACAATGCCTTTATGATCAAAAGGGAATTGGAAAGCCGACGATCTCAATTGCTGGAGCAAAAGCAAATAATTGAGCAACGACTCAGCTTTTATGAACAGGATGTGCTGCCCACAACACGAATGATCTTTGAAACTGCCTCACGCATTCTTGATGGCGAAACAGGATATATTCAAGCCTTTGTGCAGCAAACAAAACAAGCCCTTGAACTTGAAAACGAATACTATGCAACAGTCAGGGACTATAATAAATTAATTATCGAAATAGGTTTACTCAGCATCAATAAACAATTAGGTTATGTTTCAGAATAAATATCTTTGGATCATCGTACTGGCATTCTTAACTGCTTCATGTACAACAACACCATCAGACAACCCGGAGGAATCAAGCAATACAGAAGAAAGGGTTTTTCTAAGCAATACACAAATCAGCAATTCAGGCATTGAACTCGGCGCGGCGGAAATCCGCGAAATTTCCAATCCTGTTTCTGCCCGCGGAAGGGTGATCCTACCTCCGGAATCGGGAGCCATATTATCTGCACTTTATCCGGGGCGGATCAAGAAAATCTTTATTATGAGCGGAGAATTTGTTGAAAAAGGAGACGATTTATTTTCTATTGAAAACCCCGATATTATTGACATACAAGCTGATTATTCCACAGCCTGGTATCAATACAAAAACCTCTACAATGAGCTGGAAGCAAAAAAAGAATTGCTTCAGGATAAAGTGGTTTCCAAAGCAGAAATAAATAATTTAAAAAACCGTGTGCTCGCCCTTAAAGTGCAAATCGCTGCTTTTGAAAAACGCCTGAGACAATTGCATATCACTCCGGAAAATGTTTTGAAAGGAGAGGTTTCCGATGTGCATCATGTTCAGGCACCAATAAGTGGCATAGTGAATATGAACAGCTTATTCCCAGGAGATTATATCGAACAAGGAAGCCCTGTGTTGGAGATTATGGACACGCGCAAAGTGATCATAGAACTGAGGGTTTTTGAAAAAGACATCCATTTTGTACGACCCGGACAGACTGTTCTATTTCGTCCCGGATCAAGTATGGAAGGAGAGGCATATAAAGGAAAAATAAGTACAATTGGCGCCCGTGTAGACGAAAACGACCGAACCGTAAAAGTGCTTGTTAGCGTTGACGACCAAACACTTAATCTATTGCCGGGGATGTTTGTTTCGGCCAATGTGCTGAGCGGGGAAGAAAAAGCCCTAAGCCTGCCCGAGTCTGCTATTTTCAGGCAAAAAGGCCTGGAAACAGTTTTTTATTCCCTTCCGGCATGGAAAACAGAAGAAGGAAGATGGTTTCGGTCTGTTGCCGTTGATGTTGGGAAAGCAGAAAATAATTTTGTTGCCATAAAATTCATGCAAGAACCTCCTGATCAAGCACTGTTTGCTCTAACCGGCGGGTATTATATTAAATCTGCTTATTTGCTGAACGAAGAATAAGCCGTAAAGAGAACCAATGGGCAAAAACAAAGAACATAGGCTGATTTTGAGCAATATGAATTGCGCCTGTTGTAATCGCCTAGTTCATCTATTGCTCGAAAATGCAGGTGTTCAAGTGCGGCAGATAAAACTCGGTTGTGTGCGTTTTTCAATACCCGGTGAAAAAATCAGCCTGGATGAAATCAGAAAAATGCTCGCATCGGAAGGTTTTGATATTATTGAAGATCGTGAACAACAACTCGTTGAACAGGTAAAAAGCACGGTTTATGAGCTGGTGTATTTAACAACAGATAATGCAATGGTACGTAATTCTGATTTTCTGGTACAGAAATTTCAGCTATCCTACCAATATATCTCCGGGATATTTAGCAAGAATGAAGGCATTACGCTCGAAAAATACATTATCCGCCAAAAGATCAGAAAAGTGCAGGAAATGATTATGCGCGACGAAATGACCCTGAGCGAAATTGCTTTTATTGCCGGATACAGCAGCGTGCAATATCTGAGCACACAATTCAAAAGCATCACGGGCGTTTCTGTTTCCGATTTTAAAAAAGATCCTTTATTTTATCTCAACCAAAATTTGGATGATCATGAAAGCAAATAAAAACTGGTCTGCCCTGCTGAGCACTTTTCTGCAACCGCATAGTGATAAGGAAAATGCACAAAAGATGAAGGACTATATGCGTGGGCAGTTTGAATATTTTGGCATCAAAGCGCCATTGCGATCTTCGCTTCAAAAAGAGTTTCTGGCAAAAAACCCCTTCCCTATTGAAGACAGACATCATATCATCAAAGAATTATGGCAATTTCCCGAACGCGAAATCCAATACATTGCTATGGATCTGCACTTTCGCTCCAGGAAGGCATTCAGCCCGGAGGATTTAAGCCTTATTGAATATTGCATCACAGAAAAATCATGGTGGGACACCGTAGACTTTATCGCCGCCAAAACACTTGGCGAGTATTTAAAACAATATCCGGAAGCAATAAAAGAGGTCTGTGATCGATGGATGGACTCGGGCAATATCTGGCTTCAGCGATCTTGCCTGCTCTTTCAATTAAAGTACAAACAAAAAACAGATATAGATTTGTTGTTTCGCCTCATCAGGGAATTGATGCATGAAAAAGAGTTTTTTATTCGCAAGGCCATTGGCTGGGTGTTGCGCGAATACAGCAAAACCGATGCAAAAGCAGTGCAGGAATTTGTATCCAAAGAGCCATTGCAGCCACTCAGCAGCAAAGAAGCTTTGGGCTGGCTTAGGAAAAGGCAGGGAAACGATAAAATTCTGAATCATCAAGCATAAAAAAAGGAGCCCGAAAGCTCCTTCCAATAAAAACCTGTCTTATGAAAACTAATGCTTATAATAAATCTTGCTCACGATTTTCCAGCCATCTCTAAATTTATAGAGCGATAAATAGTCTGTATAAATCTTCTTTTTATTCCGGAACAAATCAATTTTGGCAACAGCCGCATTACTTGTAATATCAATATCCACAAATTCTACAGTGGTTTTTTTATCCTCCACCGGAGGCTTTGGGTCTTTCTTCTTGCGGCCTTCAGCATATTCGAGCCATTTCGAAATCGGGAGTTTATCCAGTTTATCGTCCTTTAAAATCAATAGATTAAAATCAGGATGAAAACCTTCTCTGGTTTTTTGAAGATCGCCATTATTTTGCAATCCGTCGATATAAGCTTCCTGAATCAGTGTTTTAATGGCTTCTTTATCCGCATCCTGTGCAAACAGTCCAAAGGGAATGAACAGAAGCAGGGCATACATGACTATTTTCTTCATAATAAGTTTATTAGGTGAATAAAAATTGGGGTATTATAAATACTAATCTTCATCCTGTTCATCGATGCGTCGCCTGAACGTCAGGGGAATATTGTTCTCATTGGGCGCACCAACTTCGATTAATTCCCAATCCTTATCATACTCGGCAATTTTATGGCGCAAAACCGTAACCTTATCTTTCGGAGGAACACCATTCCCTTCCCAATCAATCAATTCAACCCTATATTGCATGGTCTTTTTGCGACCATTTATGCGCACATCAATTTCTACATTTTGTTCCGCATCTATGTCTGGTATTAATATCACTACTTCTCTCATGGCTCATCGTTTTATACTTATGTGGAAAAAGCATGCCAAAATTTATATATAACTTATTATAAGACCATTAGATAAAGCGAAGTAGTAGAAAAAACAAAGAATTGTTCATACTGATGCAGTGATTGTTCGCTATCGAACAATACACACCAACAAAGCGATTACAAGAAAACGATACCCAAGCATAGTTTTTTCTGTATGTATGAGCAGCAATTTATAAACAAGCGTCTGAGCCTTATTTATTTAAAATCAATTTAAATTATGGTATTAACATGCCGAAATAGAGGATTGAATTAAGAAAATTTGTAGTTTCGTATTTGAGTATTTAAATACCTGATTAACTTAATACAATTGAAGGATGAAAAAACAACGAATACACACATTGATTAGCATTATCTGCCTGTTAGCATTGGCTCCGGTGGGCACATTTGCCCAAGAGGTTGTTGTGAGTGGTGAAATACGCCCTCGCTTTGAGTTCAGGCATGGATATAAAACGCTCTCCCCCGATGGCGTGGATGCCGCAGCTTTTGTTTCGCAAAGAACCCGTTTGAATGCAATCTATCAAGACAAGCTGTTTCGTGTTGGTCTTGTGATTCAGGATGTTCGTGTATGGGGAGATGTTCCTCAACTTAATAATTCAGATGTTTTTGGCCCATCGATTCATGAAGCTTGGGGTGAAGCCTTTTTAAGCGATAAGGTATCCATAAAAGTAGGCCGTCAGGAAATTGCCTACGACGACCATCGTATTTTTGGAACCGTTGGTTGGGCACAACAAGCACGTAGCCACGACGCCGCATTATTAAAATACACACCCTCTGACAAACACCGCATTGATGTAGGTTTGGCATATAATAATAATGGGGAAAGCCTCTTTAACGAAAATTATACCGTAAACAGCTATAAACGTTTTGGTTATATTTGGTATCACGGAACCTTTAATAAAGTAGGGATTAGCTTTCTGGCCTTAAATAACGGCATGACCTATATGGCAGACAGCTTAGAACAAAAAACCGCTTGCAGTCAAACCTTTGGGCCACGTATTACTTTTAAGAACAATAAACTTTCTTTGGATGGAGCATTTTACGCACAAACCGGTAAAAACAAATCCAATAGGGATGTTTCAGCCCTTTATTTCAGTGCAAACCTCAGCTATGACCTAAGCGAAAAATTTACCTTTGGTTTGGGCGGCGAATATCTTTCAGGCACAAGCAGTATTGATCAAAACGATGCGTCAAAAAAAGACAAATCCTTTACACCTCTTTATGGCACCAACCACAAATTTAACGGTTGGATGGACTATTTTTATGTAGGCAGTTATAATGGCAGCAATGGTTTGATTGATGTATATATGCCCTTAAGCCTAAAAATAAAAAAGCTCACTTTCAAAATGATCCCGCACTATTTTATGGCAGCCGCTACGATTTCGACCATACAGGAAGATGGAAGCCAAAAAGATTATAGCGATGGTTTGGGCGTGGAAATTGATTATTCGATGACCTATACTGCCTCTAAAAGCATGAACCTGAGCGCGGGATATTCTCAAATGCTGGGCACGGAAAGCCTTCAGGTATTAAAAGGTGGCAATTATGAAAATAATAATAATTGGGCTTGGGTTATGGTCACCTTTAAGCCTACTTTCTTCAAAAGTAATTAATCATATGATGTCTCCGAGACGCTATTAATGCCAATATTATGATGAAATTTTTCAAGAAAATTATCCCGCCTCTTGCCTGGCGAAAGCCCGTAATCATTCTTGCCGGGGCATTTTTTGGGCTAGGATTTTATGTGTTTTACATCAGCAATGCAGCTTCCTATTTATCTGATGAGCCTGAAACCTGCATTAACTGCCATGTAATGAACCCTCAATATGCTACATGGTTCCATAGTTCGCATCGCGAAAGGGCTAGTTGCAACGACTGCCATGTTCCGCACAATAATGTTGTAGAAAAATACTATTTCAAGGCACAGGACGGATTGCGACATGCCAGTATTTTTACGATGCGTTCCGAGCCGCAGGTCATCCAGATTAAAGAAGCAGGAAAGGCCGTTGTTCAAGAAAACTGTTTACGCTGTCATAATGAGTTGATTACAGATGATTTAATGCTCACAAAAACAAACGAATTGCATCAATTTCGCAGCGACCGCCAATGTTGGGACTGCCATAGGGAAGTGCCCCATGGCCGCGTTAATTCCCTTGCATCGATGCCAAATGCACACATTCCTGCGACAAGAGTGGCTATTCCAAAATGGATTAAAAAAATAACAAAATAACCAAAACAGATAATACAATGGCAAAGAAAAAAAGTGCACTTACGAATTGGTTGCTGTTTATTGCGACCATGATTATTGTTTTCTTCCTCGGTCTTTTAGCGTCCTCCATCACAGAACGCCGAGCCGAAAAAGATTATGTCTATAAACCCGAAGTAATTGTGGATCAGTTTGATCCCAGAAATGATGTTTGGGGTCGCAATTATCCTCGGGAATATGAAACCTATGAACAAACTGCCGACACTCAATTCAGAAGCAAATACAATGGCTCTGCCATGATTGATATGCTCGCTGTTGACCCACGCCTTGTTGTGCTTTGGGCCGGCTATGGTTTTTCTAAGGATTATAATCAGGGTCGTGGACATAAGTATGCGATTGAAGATATTACAAACTCATTACGCACCGGAGCACCAACAGGACCAAACGACGGGCCAATGCCTGCAACCTGTTGGACCTGCAAATCGCCAGATGTGCCACGGGTTATGAATGCAGAAGGTGTAGCAGAATTCTATACCGGTAAATGGGCTCGTTTAGGTCCGGAAATCGTAAATCCTATTGGCTGCGGCGACTGCCATAATAGCGAAACTATGGAGCTGCAAATCAGCAGGCCGGTTCTTGTTGAAGCATTAAAAAGACAAGGAAAAGATGTAGAATCGTTTACACATAATGAAATGCGTTCTCTAGTTTGCGCCCAGTGTCATGTAGAATACTATTTTGACAAAAAGCGCCCTGACGCAAAAGGAGCTGCATATCTTACTTTACCTTGGGACAATGGTCAAACTGTTGAAGATATGGAAGCATACTACGACAATATCAACTTTGCAGATTGGACACACGCCATCAGTAAAGCGCCCATGCTGAAAGCGCAACATCCAGGTTATGAGGTGTACTCAATGGGAGTACATGCCGAGCGCGGCGTAAGTTGTGCCGATTGCCATATGCCATTTATGTCGGAAGGCGGCCAAAAATTCACAGACCATCATATTCAAAGTCCATTAAATAATGTAGAGAATTCTTGTCAAGTTTGCCATCGTGAAAAAACAGGGCAGCTTATGAAAGACGTTTTCGAGCGTCAGGATAAGATCATCGAAAACCGCGACAAACTCGAAGAATTGATTGTTCGCGCTCATGTTGAAGCCGGGGAAGCCTGGAAATTAGGCGCTACAGAAGAACAAATGGCTGCAACACTTCAGGACATCCGTCATGCACAATGGCGCTGGGATTATGCAGCAGCATCGCATGGCGGTTCGTTTCACGCTCCTGTAGAAATTTCCCGCGTCATTGCAACAGGCATTACTACTGCGCAAGAGGCACGAATTAAACTGGCACGCCTCCTTAGCTCTTTGGGAATGAATGAAGCAATTCCTTATCCGGATATATCTACAAAAGCGAAAGCCCAAAAATATATAGGCCTGCCTGTAGAAAAACTGAAAGAAGATAAAAAACGCTTCAAAGAAGAGCTCGTGCCCGAATGGGAAAAAGAAGCAAAAGAAAGAGAAGCAAAGATGGAAATCAGATATACATCCACTGTGGAATAAAAAAGACCTTCATTTTAAAAGGGCTGTTAAGATATCTTAGCAGCCCTTTTTTTATCTTATCCAAAATTATTTTGAGATGGCAAGACTTCTGTGAATATACTTTATTGTGCTATGGAAGCATCAGAAATTTAATTTGGTGTTCAAGTAAATACCTAATCTAATCGGTTGTTAAATTGAACGTTAGATTTCTCCCGCAGGATCTCCACTTCGTTTTGACCCCTTGGTCGAAAAGACAGGATTCGTTCGGGAGCAGACAAAAGTGGCGCGCGGACACAATAACTTTAAAATATATATGTCTGCGCGCCACTTTTGTCTATCACTATTTCACCATATTGTCTTTTCGACTGAGGTCATTTTTCTTAGTAACAGTGTTTTATATTCTTCTTTAATATAGAACACCCGTTAAATTACAAACCCAGAATGACCGAGGGAGAAACCTAAAACAACATTCATAGAAATATACTGAATTTCATTGCTTTGCCTAAGTACTCAATTGAACACTTCATATGCTTATTTACGTCAGCCAAAAATTATAATGCTTCAACAAAACCAATTATTGTAAGGAACTATCTTTCGGCGACTTATAGCCCTTTAAATGGTAGACGAAAAAATATTCAACAATCTCCTGATTTCGAATGATCGGTAATGTGTCTGCCGGTAAAATCTCATCAAAATTGGCTTTATAGAGAGTTAGAGGATCTTTAAAGGCATGGCTCGAGCTGATATAATAAAAATCTTCGCCATCAGTAAGCCCACCACGTTCCTCCGTTATCCAATGATATTTATGCGTATCAATTAATGAGCCCAATGTTTTCAATTTCATGCCTAAAGGCGTGGCCACATAAAAATCGAGATGCGCAGCCGGAAACCATTTATTTGTGATGATGGCCGCTTCGGGACTCATAATTCCATATGCAATATCGCGTTCACGTGCTTGCTTAAATGAATGGCATAATTGATCCCATCCATACATATCCAGACTAGGATCCATCTTGCCGAATGAGCTTATCTTACCTTTATTGTCTTGCCAGAAAAACCCGGAATTGATCTGTAAAAAGCCTGCCAGAATAATCACTAAAAAAAGCATTAATGCTGCATTCACAATAGGAGGAATCAAGTGTTGGCGTGATTTTGCCTGCATGATGGCATCAATACGCCATGCTGCCAAAGGAATCAAGGTTACATAAGCCGGGCCAGTCCAATGGGGCAAGGTACGACGAAATAAAGCAAAGAATAAAAACAAAACAATAAGTGGCAAGCCGGTATAAATCAGGAATCGCCCTCCCTCGGGAATATGATTCAAACCCTTACGAAATGCTGCAAATACCCCAAACCAAACCAGAACAAAAACGAAGGGGTTATTATAAAAAAATTGGCCGAGCAATTCTGTGAAGAAATAATCGAATCGAAAGCCCGAATGAAATATACCTACACGATCACTATGAAAGCTAAAGCTGATAAAATCGTGCTCCATATTCCAAAATAAAATAGGGGTAATCATCAGGGCAGATACAAAGAGTGCAAAATATAATTCTTTAATTTTAAACCATTTACGATTATGAAACATCAAATAGGCTATGCTTCCGGACCAAAGAAATACAGAAGTGTATTTTGACAAGATCGCAGCACCTATTGAAACCCCCATCAAAAACAAAAAGTTACGCGAATTGGCTGAGATTTCCTGGGTACGGACAAAAGACAAGCTTGCCAAATAGAGGCTCAGCAACCAAAAAATCAATTGAGGTGTATCGGGCAAGATAAAGGTGTTGCTGATAATTCCGGCATATATAGAGGCTGTATATAAAAGTGCTGAAATCCATCCCGCTCTTTGATTAAAAAGTTGTTTGCCCAGCAAATAGATGATCCATGTATTCAAACTGCCGAGAACGATTCCACCCAAGCGGATAAAAAATTCATCGACAAATTGCAGGTTGAATGTTGTTAGTTGAATCAGGAAGCCCACCATAGGGGGATGATCAAAATGGCTCAGATCGGGAAATAATGCATAAGTCCAATAGTAAACCTCATCATTTCCCAGCTCGGTAAATGCAGCAACAAGGCCCCTGATAATTGCCGAAAACAGGATCAAAATCAAGAGCGGGCGCACATAGGAATGTTGCTTTATTGCCTTTTCCATCGTTTACGGATTTTTAGATACATCAGAATTAAGGCAATGAATACCAACAAGCCAACAAATGGTTTAAAAACACCGGGCTGGCTCTTTATTGACGCAAGTCGTTGTGGTATAGGCTTATCACCTTCAATACGAAATACAGGATTTAAGTAAAAGAGGTTGGTATCCACATCAACAGCTTCTATGCGGACATAAGTATCTGAATCCTTTATTTTATAAAAACCATCAGGCCGATCTACCATCGTTTTGAGGAGCTTGCCGTTTTGTCCAACAAATTTTATCCTCAACATTGGCGCACTAAAACGAACAAAAAGACTGTCGTTGATCACGCGAACGCTTTTCAGAAAGGGAAGATTTTGTGCATTTTCCAGTTTCTCCGTCCAAGAGTTTTCATCGACCAGATCATAGTCAACACCATAGGTTTTACCTGCTTTCATTGCATCAATGACTACATTTTTTTCATTTGCGGGAGCGTTTATAAAAGTAGCTCGGATGCCAACTTCATCTGCTTTGCTGATATCGTGGGCATCGTCGTTTGAAAGAATTGGAGCAAAATGCCCTGCAGAAAGCGCGGCATCCCAATGATCGAAGGAATTTCTGGCTCCATTTAATACTTCCATCATATCGTAATTGCACAAATAGCGAAAATCCTCCTTCATATAGCCATCGCGTAAATCGGGATGAGCAAGAGCAATGATTTCATTATCAGGTCTTAGTAAATCTATAATGTGTTGCTTTTGACTGAGGTTCTGACGAAAGAAATAATCGCGCCACAATACTTTTTTTGACCCGATACAAACCTGATGGGTTTTATGGATATTATATCCATGCTCATAGGTTTGAATATGATAGGCACTGTCTTTTTCAAATTCGTTAATTTTCTGATAATCGGAAATTGCAGCAATATCATAACCCAATTTTCTATAAATAGCCTTTACTGAATCGTTTTGGTTTTTACGGCCATTGGTAATGCCGCCCCATGCCCTCGATTGCAATTGAAAATTTGCTTTCAACCAATTGTTCGTATCTATGTCTTGATAAGGGTTCCAAATATTTTCCCCATGAAATGGTTTTGGCTCCTGAAATTCATATTCCGGGTAGCTTTGGTAAAAATAAAATTGGCTCCCAACGACAAATAATATGATTGCCAATAAGGAGTAGCCAAGTATTTTGAGTAATTTTTTCATTCGTTTCTCTATTTTACTGTATGCACTTTCTCATTATAAAACCGAGCTGCTGAGCTCAAGAATTCACTAACGGAATACTCTGCGACAAGTGCTATACCAGCCGAAGTAGTCTTGCAGTAGTGAGTATTTTGAGAGCAAACATAACAATTTAGTGGATTTACAAACCAACACGAAGCAATCCGCCGCTCAAGCGCAATAGCTCCATATGCGATTCAATCAAATCATAAGTGCTTTGCAGTTTTGACAGTGCCGCATTTAGGTATGTCAATTGTACATCCCTATAATTAAATGAATTAATAGATCCGTTCCGATATTTCTGCTCAGAGATTTCCAGGTTTAATTTTGCGCTTTCGAGGCGTTCCAAAGCAACATTATACAGTTCTTTTCTGCTATTAAATAAATCGAGCTGATTGAGCATATTTAGGCGCAAACTATGCCTCATCTCATTAATTTCAATTAAGCCCCCTGCTTCCTTAAGGATTTCCTGATCAATCGCCCCACGGATATTTCCGGCATTATATAATGTATAGGAAAGGGAAAAAGTTGCGTAAACGCCCAATGCATCTGACCAGCTTCCGGACGCACCATCAGGTTTTGACCAGCTTTCCGAGAAATCGGCACCCGTATTGAAGGAGAGCCAAGGATAAAGCTGCGATTTGCTCAACCCAATATTATTCTCCAAAATCTTTTGGCTCAAATATTTATTGCGCAATGAAAGGTTATTGGAAAAGAGTGCCTGAATTAAAGAGTCTTGGTTGAATTGAAACAAGGGAGCCTCCAAGCTTCCTTCGGCAGTATACATGCTTCCGCTCGAATCGGCCAATAAAAGACTGAGGGTACGATTTGCCCGTTTTAAAAAATACTGCTGTTGGATGGTGTTGGACGAATCGCTTAAATAGGCAATTTTGGCCTGAAGCACATCATAAGTTACGGCAGCGCCTAATTGCTTTTTATATTGAAAATAAGCATAACGATCTCCGGAAAGATCCATTACTTCTTTTAATACATCCAGCTTTTCGCGTTCCAGCAATATTTTAAACCAGGATAAGCTAATGGCTTGAATGGTGTTTTCCACAAGAATATCGGAATTTCCACGGCTGAGGTCATAAATCCTGTCGTAGGTGTCTTTGCGGATGCGTGCGGAAAAACCTCCAAAAAGCGTCCAATTCAGGTTTACCGATGGTGTAATACCATGAGATTGAATAGCAGATGTAATATCATCGTAGCGATTGCTTTGCCTAAGGCCCAATGTAATAATCGGCAATCCGCCGGCAGTTCCCAAGCCAAGGTCTATGGCAGCTACATCCTCATTGATGGCCGAAATTTGGATGCTGTAATTCTTTTCCAGTCCCGTACTAAGTGCTTGTTCAAGGCTAATGGCTTCCTGAGCATTTAGGTGAATCACACCCAGTATCAGCATGCCGAATACGGCAAAATATTTTCTCATATTGTCTTTATTTTACGGGCTTAGTCAATGTGCTTCTTTGAATAAATAATAGTCTTTTCAACTTCTTCAGGGGTCATTTCCCTATTTTTTATGAACCCAAATAGGAATCGTCTTGTATCGTTTAAGACCATAATTAGAACAGGGAAGAACATCAGGATAAACCCTGTTCCGATCATAACACCATAGGCCAAAGAAACAGCCATTGGCACAAGAAACTGCGCCTGAAAACTGGTCTCCAAGATTATTGGATAAAGCCCTAAAACTGTTGTAATTGTTGTGAGCATTATAGGCCGGAAGCGCGACATACCGGCATCCAGAATTGCATCTTTCACTAAAAGCCCTTCCTTTAAATTGCTGTTGTATTTTTGCAAAAACACCACCGCATCATTAATAATTACCCCCGACAGGGCCACCATTCCCCATGCACTGAGCATACTTGCGGGAATTCCTTCAATACCATGTCCCCAAAGAGCGCCCAGCCATCCCAATGGAATCATCATCAGGACGATCATCCCCTGGCTAAATGATTTAAAATGGATCATAATGATCAAAACCATTAAGATAAATGCAATGCTGTAATATTTCATCAGGTCCGCTGTGGCTTCGCTGCTATCGCGTTGCTGCCCTTGGTACATCACTTTCACGCCGGGAAATTTAGCTTGCAGTTCCGGGACAATTTCATTGGTAATTCGTTCAAGGATTGGTGGTACAGGCTCGTATGGATCAACAAGATCGGCATCGATACGCACTTCACGCTGCATATTAAAGCGTTTGATATTCACAGGGCCGCGTTCTATATGATAGGAAACCAATTCGTTCAGAGGATATTCGCCCATAGGTGTTTTTATTTTCATAGACTCCATCTGGCCAATACTCATACGATCCTCGCCCGGATATCGCACCCAAACACGCACCTCATCTTTGCCCGATTGCAGTCTTTGTGCCTGCCCCCCAAAGAAGCCTGTGCGCACCTGCTGGCTGATATCGTTGAGGTTAAGCCCAAGGAAATAGGCTTTTGGCTTAAGCTCCAAGCGCACTTCCCTTTTTCCAATGGCATTGCTGTTTGTAATATCTTTAAGCGACTCCAGGGACCCTAATTGCCCCATCATATATTCGCGTGCCTCATTGAGCAGATCGAGATTTTTGCCAAGCAAACTAATAGACACAGGCGATCCCCAACGATTTCTACCCCCAATGGAAAATTTCTCCGATGCTTCCACATGACCTATTTTTTCACGAATACGATTGGCAATATCATAACTAGAAACAGGAGCATCTTCCATATCGCGCAAGAGAACGAAAATATTGCCCGCATGGGCTCCGTTTTCTTGGCCGTCAAAAGCATTGCCAATATTCAGAAAAGTATATTCCACAAATGTATTGGTGTCTGAGTATTCATTCATCAGCTCTTCATTCACCTGCCACACTTTTTCCTCAAAGCCCTTGAGAAAATCGTGTGTTTTCTTTTCGCCACTTCCCGGTGTAAAGGCAACATTAATATTAAAAGAATCGAAAGGAATGGACGGGAAAAAAGTAGCTTGAATTACACCCCCTGCAAACATGCCCGATGTAATAATAATCAAGGCAATAGGAGAAAACACATAAACCCAGCGCCATTGAATCACATGCTTCAGTATTTTTTTATAAACCCGTGAACGCATAAAGTGAATCGATGCATCAAGATAATGGCGGATATTTTTCTTTTGTGTTTTTGCTTTAGGGCGCAAAATATGTTTGCTGCTCAAGTGGGCGGGAAGCACAAAAAAGGCCTCAAGCAATGAAAAGGCCAAACTGGCAATCACCACAAAAGCCATTTCATAGAGAAACTCCATCCGTCCTTCAGCAACGAGAAGTGGCGTAAATGCAATCATAGTGGTTAATACCGAGGTAACCACAGCCGGCATTACTTCCATTGTGCCGTCAATGGCAGCACGTTTGGGGCTTTTGCCTTTTTCAAAATGGGTAAAAATATTCTCGGCGATTACAATACCATCATCCACTAAAATACCAATCACCAGGATCATCCCGAAAAGGGAAATCATATTAATGGTTACTCCGGTGAGGTTTGCAAGTATAAACATCCCAAGAAAAGAACTGGGAATACCCCATGCCACCCAGAGCGAAAGGCGCACATTTAAAAATAGGCCAAGGGCAATAATCACAAGCAAAAGGCCAATACCCCCGTTATTATACAGCAGATGCAGCCTGCTTTTTAGCAACTCCAAAAAATCATAGGTAATATCTAATTGTACATGATCGTGGGTTTCGTTGAATGTATCCACATAATCATTTAGAAAAACAGAAATTGCTTTTAAATCTTCTGTAGCAAGTTTTTGAACATTAATACTTACCGATGTTTTTCCATTCATGGAAGAACCGCTTGCCACATCAGCAAACTTCATTTTTACTGTTGCCACATCCCGAATCGTTAGGATGCTTCCGTCCGGCTCTGCCCGTATTACGATATCGCCAATATTATCAGGATCAACAGAACGGTTTCTGGAGCGTATCAGGATTTCTTCATCTTCAGAACGGATAATTCCCCCGGAAATATCACGGTTATTCAGCGCTATTGCACGACTAATTTCATCAAATGTAAGCTTATAACGCATCAGATCGTCTTCACTGGCTTCGACAGATATTTCTAGCGCGGGATAGCCTCCGATACTTACCTGTGATATAACTCCCGAGGCAAGCAGGTCGTCTTCAATATCACTTGCCATATTTTTTAGTGTCATAAGGTCAACATCGCCACTTAGGCCCATAAAAGCCGCCATGGTTACCGAGCGCTGTTTAAAAATAATCGGTTTCTCGGCACTTACCGGAAAAGAGCTGATGCCATCGACCGCATTTTTTACTTCGGTAAGGGTTTCATCAATATCGTATTCACCCGTTGTTGTGATTATTACTGATGCAAAGTTCTCAGAGGAGGTGCTGTTGATTTCTTTTATGCCCACAAGTCCGCGCACTGCCATTTCGATGCGCGTGGTTATTCCCTCTTCCATTTCCTTTGGCGAAGCGCCTGGATAAGCCACAGATACAAGAATATCGCGGGTGCTGCGTTCAGGAAAAAATGACATATGCATACTCCAGAACGAAAATCCCCCGGCCAGCAGCATCATTACAATGATCATATTGGCATAAAAAGGATACTTAACGAAGAGTGTAATCAGTTTTTTCATTCTGTACTGTATTAATTTAGTGTTTAGTCCTTCTTAATGGCTCTTGTTCATCAGGAATTCGGATACAGCCCGAACACCTCATAAACAAGCAAATATACTTATTGTTCTTTTGAGCTGAGATTATAATGCATCTTCGCTTCTGAGAGTATTTTTGCATGGTCAAAAGCAAGCTCCGGTAAATTATTTAGTGGGAACCAAGCAGCTTTTGCCGCATCATCAAGTCCATGAACATCTTTTTCTTGTTCGATAAACGCACTGAATACAACAGAAACCGTTCGGTGACGCGGATCTCGATCAACAGCGCCATAGGCTTTAAACTGTTGCATCTCACTCATTTTCAATGATGTTTCCTCTTCCAGTTCCCTGATTGCAGCTGTTTCCAAGTCTTCATCCATATCCACAAAGCCCCCGGGTAAAGCCCACCGTCCTTTAAAGGGTTCGTTCTTCCTTTGAATCAACAGGACAGACCAAATCGTTTTCTTGCTTCCAGCAAAAACCAGCGCATCAACAGTAAGGGCAGGACGGGGATATTTATATGTATAAGCCATAAATTATTCTGTTTTTCCTGCAACACAAAGAACGATCTCCCCTTTAACGCCAACATTTTCGTAGTGTTGTGCCAATGCTGAAAGAGTCCCCCTTCGGTTTTCCTCGTGCAATTTAGTAAGCTCGCGGGAAACACTGGCCGAGCGTTCTTCGCCCAATACTTCGGCAAGCTGGTTGAGTGTTTTTACCAAACGAAAGGGTGATTCATAAAAAACGAGGGTATATTCAGAATCTTTGAGCTTTTGCAGACGCGTATTGCGCCCCTTTTTGTGTGGCAAAAAACCCTCAAAAACAAAACGGTCGCACGGCAAGCCCGAATTAACCAAAGCAGGCACAAAGGCTGTAGCTCCCGGAAGGCTTTCGATTCGAATATCGTTTTTGATGCATTCGCGCGCCAACAAAAAACCGGGATCGGAGATGCCCGGAGAACCTGCATCAGTAACCACCGCAATTTTCTCGCCCGATAAAAGAAGGTCGATTACTTTTTTGGTGCTGTGGTGCTCATTATGCTGATGGAAAGCCATCATGCGGGTTTCAATGCCATAATGTTTTAAAAGCTTAGCTGTAACTCTGGTATCTTCGGCCAGAATAAGGTCAGATTCTTTTAAAACACGCACTGCCCGAAAAGTGATATCTTCCAAGTTGCCAATGGGCGTAGGAACTAAAATTAAGGAAGCTTCTTCCATACTGCATCTTTTGATGCAAAGATAGAAGCTTTGCTCAAATGAAGGATTATCTCGGGTAATAGTTGCTAAAAACACTTAAAAATGATGATCCTGAGCGTATGAAAGAACAGGATTGGTTTGGAAATAGACGAATGGCGCCTTCGGACGCAATAACTTAAGTGTTCGCATATTCCTTTTAATTGAAATTCCATTGCAAATCAATTTAGCTTTTTTATATTTGTTGGGTAAAAAACGAACAAAATATAGCATCAAAGTCCAATGTTTTTTTGCTGATCGAAAGTGTGTTAGGAATAAGTGGTTTTCGCACAAAGTCGATGTATTGGGGATTAGGGGTTATGTATATGTAGTAGTTGTACACCATATAAAGAAAACAAGACATGAATAAAATAATCTTCATATTGGTATTCATATTTCTTGGCTCAAGTTTACTCTCCCAGGAATTAGAATATGAACGTATGTATTTTCTAGAATTTAAAGTTTATCAAACTGATTTTGAAAATGAAGTCCCTTTTGCAGAATTATGCATATCAGACAAAAGTGGATTTGTTTTCAACTGTGAGCAAACAGACTTTAATGGAAATTGCTTTTTTCATTTAAATCCAAAAAGTTTAAATTTAGATTCAACATATTTAAAAATCAGATTATTTCAAGGGCACGTTCTACAAGGGGGAATATTAAAAGAAATAAATGATTATGGAGAACCTATAATAATTCCCTTTGACCAAGTAGGTATATTTAAAACAATAAATCTTGAGAATGAAATAAAAATATCATTGACTGACTACAAAATTCTAAGTGACAAAGAGTACAAAAAGCATATTAGAAAATATAAATTATTGCCACAGAGAAAACCACATAAAATTAAGTAAATACGGTGCACAATCGAGTAGGCTGCCGCTAGGCAGATTTGCCTAGCGGAGAACACTTCGATAAACTTGCTTCGAGTACCTTGCTTCGAGTACCTCAGCACAGTGCAGCACAGTGCTGCACAATGCAGTGCATCGCCTCTCACAGTCCTGTTGAGCCTGTCGAAACACCAAGTACCCATCGACAAGCTCAGGATAAACCAAGCGGATCTCGTATACAGCGGTTTCCCGAAAAATTCGGGATGGGGCAATTTTTTCGCACATTTCGAGCAGGGACACATAGTCTCTTTTTCGTAGCCTTTCCAAGGTGATCGCTTCGCTAGTATACATCTCTAAAAAGCCTCGAAAAACAAATGCTCATAGAACACAAATATTTGCTAACTTTATACCGTATTACAAGACAATTTGTCAAAAAACACTTTCTGCGGTTTCGTTTGCAGGCAGCATCGCACCTTAGACTACAATGGCCTGAATATTATCGTTGTAGGGAATATGAAATAAGCAAAAATTATGAATAAAACCGCACGAAATATTTTAGCAATCAGCATTGCAATTCTACCAATCAACATCATAATGATTTGGTATCGACTAACGCAAACCGAAAGTTTTTCAACAACGGATATGACCGTTTATCCCTTGATTTTTGGTGGAGGAATAAGCCTTTTGATATTAGTCCTCAATAAACACTTGATTCAGGACACCTTCAAAGAAACCTTTAATTCAGGAAAAGGAAGTTGGTTTTGGGATATTTTAATCGGTTTCGGATTAACCATCGTTTATTTTGCGATGTTCTTTTTAGAAAGAGCAACACTTTATCAGTGGATACCGAATCACAATCCGCCAAACACCGAATTGATTCATACAATGATGGAATTGGCAAATAATCCCTTATTGATGATTATTTGGTTTGGGCCTGTTTTGTGGATAGGCATTGCGCTTTTTGAAGAATTATCGAGAGTATTCTTATTGAAATGCCTCTGGAATATAAATGACAATAAAAATTGGCAATTTGCTGCCATACTTTTGGCTTCGACACTCATTGGGGTCGCGCATTTATACCAAGGAACAGCCGGAATAATATCTATAGGGTTAAAAAGCGTAGTAATCAGTATTTACTTTTATAAATACCGGAGGTTATTACCACTTATCATTTCACACGCCCTTTATGACGGAATACAGTTTGCTTTTTTCGTTGTGCAGTTTCAACATTAAAAGGATTCATGAGGTGTTCAATTGAGCACTTTTGCTAAGCAGTGAAATTTAGCCTATTCCTCTGAATGTTATTTTAAATTTCTCCCTCGGTCATTTAATGTAGTTTAACGATTATTCTATAGCACAAAAACATAAAACACTGTAAATAAGAAAAATGACCTCTGTCGAAAAGGACACTTCGGCTGTGCTTACTCCGGCTGTGTTCAGCACATTACAGCGATTTCTGTCGTTTTCGACCAAGGGATCGAAACGAAGGGAAGATCTCTCGGTCGAAATCTAACGTTCAATTTAACAAGTGATTCGAATACCTTTTTATTTGAACACCTCAAAAATTTTAATAAGTATTCGTGAATTGCTTCGCATATTTCTGCGTTACTCTTTCCTTGAAAACTTTATTCCGGCAAGCTTACTTCAAGAAGTTCAGCGCAAGACTTCAACAACGAACATTCTGAATCAAACACTTGACTTTATAGACGGAAACTATCTAGCGTCCTGTTTTTTAAGTTCATCCACCCACTTACTGTCAACTTCTGTTTTTTCAAAATTCAAAAGAGCCTTGATTAGGTCTTTTTCATTGCTTTCAACAACAATATTGCTCCGGTGTTCTGCTCTTAGAAAACCATCTTCAACGGCACGATCCAAAAAGGCGATCAAAGAATCGTAAAAGCCGTTTACATTAAGCAGCCCAATAGGTTTTTCATTGATGCCCAACTGGTTCCATGTAAGCACTTCACTAATTTCATCGAGGGTTCCAAAACCTCCGGGCAAAGCAATAAAGGCATCGGAAAGCTCGCCCATAAGCAATTTGCGTTCGTGCATGCTGTCTGTACGGATAATTTCGCTTATTCCTTCGTGCAGTATTTCTTTGCTAATGAGCATTTCGGGCATAATCCCGATTACATTTCTGTTTTGGTCAATCATAATATCGGCCAAAATACGCATGAGGCCTATATTACTGCCGCCATAAACAAGGTCCATTTCCATTTCAGCCAAGTGCGAAGCAAGTCTTCTGGCACTCTCTTTATAAATTTCTTTATTGCCTGTGCTTGATCCGCAGAATACACAAATATTTTTCATTTTATCCTTTGTATTAGTTTGTTCGCAAATGTATTGTTCTCATAGCCCGATAGTCCCGGATGCACAAATAATTCATGCTTGAAAGAAATCAAGTGATTTATGTTGATATACTTCTTGCATATTTTTGGCAAAGGTAAAAATCCCTGAAGAGTTCCACTCCACTACTTCTTAAGATTTTGTACTTTTACGCTTTGTTTTTTCAAAATAATCTGCACTATGAACAAATTATATCCTTTAAAGTTTTATCCCCTTCTGAAAGAAAAAATCTGGGGTGGCACAAAAATGAAGAGTCTGGCAGGAATTGATTTTGACCCTTTGCCAAATTGTGGGGAGGCGTGGGTTATTTCAGGTGTGCAGGGAAATGAAACTGTTGTTGCCAATGGTTGGTTAGCCGGAAATAACCTAAACGAACTTATCGAAATTTATATGGATGAGCTTGTTGGCGAAAAGGTTTATGAGAAATTCGGGGAAGAGTTTCCTTTGCTAATCAAGTTTATTGATGCAAACGACTATTTATCCATACAGGTGCACCCTGATGATGCCCTAGCGCAAAAACGCGGTTTGACTGCCGGAAAAACGGAAATGTGGTATATCATGGATGCCGATAAAGACTCCGAATTAATCAGCGGCTTTCGTGAGAAAATTGATAAAGAAGAATATCAAAAACTACTTCAAGAGAAGAAACTTCGCGAGGTCTTAAATGTCGAGAAAGTAAAGAAAGGAGACGTGTATTATATGCCCTCAGGGCGGGTCCATGCCATTGGTCCCGGGATTTTTCTCGCCGAAATCCAACAAACATCAGACGTAACCTATCGTATTTATGACTGGGATCGGGTCGATGAGCAAGGCAATGGAAGGGAACTGCATATCGCAGAAGCACTCGATGCCATAGATTTTGAAGTGCATAAAGACTATAAAACGACCTATAAATCAAAATTGAACAGCACTTCAAAAGTTGTAAACTCCCCCTATTTTAAGACCAATATTCTGGAGTTTGATCAGGCTATTGCTAAAGATTATGAGGAAATGGATTCCTTTATCCTCTATATCTGTGTGGAAGGGGTATGTAACATACTTGCTGAAGAAACAGAAACCGGTTTACGAATGGGTGAAGCAGTTCTTATACCCAATGGGATCACAAAAGCGCAGCTCTTTCCTAAAGAAAGATGTAAATTATTAGAAGTGTTTGTACCCTAAAGTTATTACGAAAGTGTTCATTTTTAATGTATTGGCGGGAAAGTTGAAGCCGATTATTTATATCATTCAGATTTGGCTCCGCTTTCTTGTTTCCTGTGAAAAAAGAATTAATTTTGCAGCCTCAATAGTTCGCAATGAGAAATCGGGATGTAGCGCAGTCCGGTAGCGCACTTCGTTCGGGACGAAGGGGTCGCAGGTTCAAATCCTGTCATCCCGACAAAAGCCTTACCAGTTGTTGGTTGGGCTTTTTTAATGAATAATAATTCGGCCTGTGTGGAAAATTATACCAAAATGAGGCATAATTGGAAAGAAACCCTCCTTAAAAAATGTTAACACGAACCTAAATGACTGAATAGCAGACAGGAAAAAAGTTCCCTAAAATTTGTTTTTTAGACCGACCGGTCATATATTTGTGGTCTCATGACAAAGAAAGAACTTAAAAAGCTGGAAATCATAGAGAAGGGGTTTTCTTTGATGAAGGTAAAAGGCTATAATGCTACAGGGGTTAATGAAATAATCCATTTGGCAGGTATTCCTAAAGGTTCTTTTTATTATTACTTCTCAAGCAAAGAAAGCTTTGCGATTGAAATACTTAATTACTATGCGGATCGCCTAATCGAAATTGTTGCTGAAACCCTCGCTGACACCAAAAAACCACCGCTTCAAAGAATTGTATCTTTATACCAGAAGCAAATTGAAAATTATTCGCTGAATGAAGGCTTTTCTTATGGAGCTTTTGGCACTAGAATTTGCCAGGAAATAGGAAGTGAACACGAGCAGGTGAAAGAAGCAGTAGAATTGGTCTACAATCGATTGATAGAAGAACATGAAAGATGTCTTGAAGAAGCCCGAACTAAAGGGGGTCTCAATAAGGATATTGACACCAATAAATTGGCCGAATTCATTATCTATAGTTGGGAAGGGGCTTTGATGAGATTAAATGGGAGCCAAAACCATGACCCCCTGATTACTTTTGATGATATGCTCAAGCATGTTATCTTAAACAGGGCTTAATTGGTATGGGCGGTTTTAACGCTATAAAACTGTACACAGACGACTAAAGAGAGACAGCTTAAAAGGTGGTTAAAACAAGTGTTGAAAAAAACAAATTAATGGCCCATGAAAAAAATACTTACTAGTGTACTGATGATGTTCATCTTTACGGGATTATTGTATGCCGACATCATCAAAAAAACCTACCACTTTAATGATTATAAGATCATTAATCATGGCGAGTATATCAGCTTTAACATCGATGGCTGCCTGAATACCGCCGAACAAGGAAAACCTGCCATCCCTTATTGCAGTATATCGCTACTGATCGAAGACAACCACAAAGTTGATTATGTAGAGATTACACCAAAAAAACCTATTGTTATTGATCTGGACAAACAGATTGCGCCTATGCAATATTCCAGCCCTCTTTCCAAAGGTTCAAGCGGTACATTTTTGAAAGACGAATCAGTTTATACTGATTTGCAGGCATTTCCTACTGAAAAAGGCGGCGCTGTTGAAACGGCATCCATGAATGGCTATGAATTTTTATTGTCTTCATTTACGCCGGTAGAATACAGCCCTGTTGATAATAAGATCACACTTTATCAGGAAGTTACTATTACTGTGCATACTTCGCCAATGCGTAAGGCCGGATTGCGCGCTTCTGCCAATAAAGAAATCACTTCAAGGGTCGCTGCATTTGCTCAAAACCCAGAAATGCTCAAAAACTATTCTGCCGCAAAATTACGCACAGAGTCCTATGATATGCTTATCGTAACGGGCAGCTCTTTTGTTGATGGTTTTGCTGACCTTACGAGTATGTATCAGGAAAAAGGCTTTCGTTCCCTGGTTGTTGATCTTGACAGCATCAATACAACAATGACCGGAACAGACACACCGGAGCGCATTCGGAATTTTATCATACAGGAATATAATACACACGATATTCAATTTGTGTTGCTTGGCGGCGATGTCGAAGTAGTCCCTTATCGTGGTTTCTATTGTGAAGTACAATCATCGTCTTTATATACAGACAACGACATCCCTGCTGATTTGTATTATTCTGCACTCGATGGAACATGGAACGACGACAATGATAACAATTGGGGCGAGCCCGGCGAAGATGATCTTTTGCCGGATATTGCCGTTGCCCGTATGACCTTTAATAATGCAAACGAACAGGCCATTTTTGTGCATAAAAGCACTCAATACCAAACAAACCCTGTTCTGGGAGAACTCAAAAATCCTTTGATGGCCGGAGAAGATTTGTATAGCGGCCCACAAACCTGGGGCGCTCAATATCTTGAACTGCTTATTGGCTACCATGAAGATAATGGATATACAACCAATGGCATTCCTGAAAACCATAATATCGAAGAGATGTACGATCGCGATATGGGAAGCTGGAGCAAAAATGATATTATCAACAGGATTAATTCCGGAAAACAGTTTGTTCACCATAGTGGCCACGCAAATGCAAGCTCGGTAATGCGCCTAAATACTTCCGATATTACAAATGCAAATTTTTCACAGGCCAATGGCGTTGATCATAATTACACCTTAGTTTATACACATGGTTGTATTTGTGGCGCTTTTGATGAATCCGATTGCATTGCAGAACGTATGGTGGGTATTGATAATATGGCTGTTGCCGGAGCTTTTAACTCACGCTACGGTTGGTTTAACGAAGGACAAACCGAAGGCCCTTCTGCCCATATGCACAGGGAATTTGTTGATGCGCTTTATAATGATCAGGAAAACCATATTGGCACAGCACATATGATTTCAAAAATTGAAACATCTCCATGGGTTACTGCTCCGGGGCAGCACGAAGAAGGAGCGCTTAGATGGTGTTTCTATGATTGCAATATGTTTGGAGACCCAGCCCTTGCAGTTTGGACAGACGAGCCGATGAATGGAATCAATGCCGTTTATGAGGAAGAAATTCCTGTTGGTTGGGAAACACTGAACGTAAAGGTGACGAAGTATAGCCAGCCAATAGAGAACTATCGTTGTGCTCTTTTAAAGGATGGCGTTTTGCATGGAAGCGCAATAACAGATGCTGATGGAAATGCACAAATCCAAATTGATCCGCTGATCGAAAATATTGGCGATGCGCAACTTGTGATTTCTGGATATAATATCCTTTCACAATCTTTTCCTGTAGGTATTGTTGAATCAGGAACCCCTGTTGTGAATTATTCTTCTTTTGCAATACGTGATGAAAACGGAAATAATAATGGTCAGGCCGATTATGGGGAAACCTTTAATCTGGATATGGAACTGAAAAATATTGGCTATGCCGATGCTCACAATGTTGTGGCAACGCTCTCAACAACTAGTGAATATGCCACGGTTACTGACAGCGAAGAAAACTTTGGCGATATTGAGGCACTTGGAACAAGTTTACGTGAAAACGCATATACGGTTAGCTTAGCTGATAATGTACCGGATCAAAACTGGGTGATGCTCAGCCTTCATATTACTGCCGATGAATTAAGCTGGGACAAAAACTTTATTATTCAGCCGAATGCGCCCAAAATGCTTGTTGGCGAAATCACTATTGATGATGCCGCATCAGGAAATGGAAACAATCGCCTCGACCCCGGGGAAAACGCACGCATCCTGATACGTTCTTATAATAAAGGCCATGCCGATGCCATAGCAACACAAGTAAACTTGACTGTTGACAACGAGATGGTTGTTATTGCTAATGGGCAACAGCAAATAGATATCGGTGCAGGAAAATTCCGCGAACTTATTTTTGATGTTCAGGTAAATCAGGATATACCTCTTTATAGCTTAGCCCATTTTAATTATAGCTTGAATTGTGATGATTATACTGACGTTGCACAGTTTACACAATCGATTGGTTTTATTGATGAAGACTTTGAAAGCGGTAATTATTCAAGTTTCGATTGGGCATTTGACGGAACAGCCTGGGAAATCTGCACCGAAGCCCCATACGAGGGCAACTATTGCTCTATGTCCGGCGATATCGGAGCAGGGCAAGAGTCGGTCATGCAGCTTACTCTGGATGTGTTGAGTGCAGATACCCTCAGCTTTTTCCACAAAGAATCTACCGAAGACGGTTATGATAAACTTTCGTTTTCAATTGATGGAAACAAGCTTGGGGAATGGTCAGGAATTCATGATTGGTCGCGTTACAGTGTTCTGGTAGATGAAGGCATCCATAGTTTTAGCTGGATGTATAAAAAGGATATGTTTGAAGATGCAGGCGAAGACAAAAGCTGGGTAGATGAAATTATTTTTCCGCCGGTTTCTAGCCTCACAGCAATTGAAATATATGAAGGAGAGCAAAGCTTATGGCTCGAATCCCTTTATCCAAATCCGGTGCACGAAGGTCGGGTATATTTAAACATTGGATCATCCCGTCAGCAAAACATGATTATTTCTGTTCATGATATGCGGGGCAGCAAGATTTCAGAACAAAGCATTTCCCTTGAAGCAGGAATACAGCAAACAGATATTTCATTATCGAAGGTGCAGGCCGGTGTTTATTATATTTCGATTCAAAGCGGAACTGCAAAAATTATCAAGAAAATTATTGTCAATTAATCGAACCTTATATCTAATCTAAATTTAAATCAACAAAAATGAAGGCACACTTTTACAGCTTTTTTAGAAATTTGATGCTGCTGGCTTTTGTTGGGGTTTTTACAGGCCTCACCGCTATGGCACAAAGTTTCAGCTATTCTGATAGCTGGAACCAGCAAGGGTACACAGTACTCGAGCAAGACCAAAACAAAATGGTCGTAAATTTCTCCATTGAGAAATTTAATATGAGCGAACTCAACCTTGATGGTGAGATGCTTAAGAAAATTGAACTCCCCGGCGTTTTCCTTCCAAATGATGAAGGTTATCCTGATCTAGCAGGAATGGGACGTTATATTGCTATTCCAAATGGAGCAACAGTTAGTTTAAATATTTTAAATCAACGTATTGAAACTATTGAGAATGTGGAAATTGCTCCGGCTCCACGCATTCCTAAAATTACTGATGAAGGCCCACTGCATTATGCAAAAAATGAGGCTGTTTATGAAACAAATGCTTTTTATCCTGCAGAACCAGTAAAATTTAGCGCACAAACCGAAATTCGTGGCATCAACGCTGCAGTTTTGGGAATTACTCCTTTCCAATATAATCCTGTTACAAAGCAACTTAAGATTTATCGTGATCTGGAAATAGAGATTGTTTTTAATGGCGGAAACGGTCAATTTGGCGATGTTGCATATCGTAACCCAATGTGGGACAATATCTTATCTGATATGTTTATCAATTCACAGCAACTCCCTGTTGTTGATTATAATGCACGTGCTGCAGCAACTCGCGCTGAAGGCGAATATGAATATGTGATTATTATTCCTGACAATCCAGTATATCAACAATGGGCTGACTCTCTAAAGAAATTCAGAAATCAGCAAGGTATCCTTACAGGTGTTGTTAAAGTTACTGATATTGGTGGCAATACTACAGGAGCAATTGAATCATATGTAAACGATGCCTATGAAAACTGGTCTACTAAGCCTGTTGCATTCTTACTTATGGCAGATTATGGTACTAGCGGAGACAACTGTTTGGTTTCTCCTCTTTGGGACAACTATTGTGTGTCTGATAATATCTATGCCGACGTGAATAATGATGATTTACCTGATGTTGTTTTTGCACGCATGACAGCACAAAATGAAGCTCACCTGCAAACAATGGTAAACAAGGTTCTGGATTACGAACGCAACCCTCCAACCAGCAGTGATTTTTATAATCACCCAATTACTGCTTGTGGATGGCAAACAGAGCGTTGGTTCCAAATTTGTTCTGAAACTGTTGGCGGTTTCTGGAAAAATGAGCTTGGTAAAGAACCTGTGCGGATCAATGAAATTTATAGCGGTTCCCCGGGAAGTACCTGGTCTACAGCAACAAATACCGGTATAGTTGTTGATTATTTTGGCCCTAATGGCCTTGGATATATTCCTGCAACTCCAAGTGAATTGGGAAACTGGTCAGGTGGTAACGCTTCAGACATCAATAATGCTATTAACGATGGCGCTTTTATGCTGATGCATCGCGACCATGGAATGGAAACAGGTTGGGGTGAACCCAGCTATACAAATTCCAATCTATCAGGGCTAAACAATGAAGATCTTTCATTTATTCTTTCAATTAACTGCCTTACAGGTAAATACAATTGGAGCGGTGAATGCTTTGCTGAAGCTTTCCATCGTCATCAATATGGATGTGTTGGGATTATGGCTGCTTCTGAAGTATCCTATTCTTTTGTAAACGATACTTATGTTTGGGGTATGATGGACAATATGTGGCCTGATTTTGACCCAGGTTATGGTGGAAACGATTTTGATATGAATTTTATCCGCCCCGCTTTCGCTAATGCTGCAGGTAAAATTTATCTTGCTGCTTCCAACTGGCCTTATAATACAAACAATAAGACAGTAACTTATCACCTTTTCCATAACCATGGAGATGCTTACCTCAATGTATATTCAGAAGTTCCTATGAACATGAATGTGGTTCATGAAGACCTTCTTCCTGCAAATGTGAACACCTTTAATGTTCAAGCTCCTTCCGGTTCACAAATTTGTCTTTCTGTTGACGGTGAGATTATCGGTCGCGGAATGGGCATGGGTGGAACAGCAACAATTAATATTGAGCCCCAAATGCCGGGTAGTGATGTCTTGTTAACTGTGACCAAGCAAAACTATTATCGTTATAGCGCTGGTATAATGGTTGCAGGTGCTCCGGCACAAGCCGCCAGTCCTCAGCCACAAAACAATAAAATTAATGTAGCCCCATTTACTCAGTTTGCATGGGAAGATGGTTATGGAACTCCTTCTGATACTTACAAATTCTATCTGGGAACAAATAACCCTCCAACAAATATTGTTAATGGTGAAGAGCTTACAGAAAATATCTACAATTTAGCTGATGAGCTTGATTATAACACAGAATATTTCTGGCAAATTGTTTCAACAAACACTTATGGAACAACCGAAGGGGACGTTTGGACTTTCTCTACAAACAGCCCTCCTGATGAAGATTTCGAAAGCGGTAGCTTTAATGCTTATCCTTGGCAACTCGAAGGCGATGTTAACTGGACAGTAAACCAATCTGAAGTATTCCATGGTGCATATTCTGCCCAATCGGGTGCTATTGCTGATGATCAGTTTAGTAGCATGAAAATCTCGATGAATATCAACACATTTATGTCGATGATTACCTTCTATAAGATGGTCTCTACAGATGGTGCTGATAAACTCGAATTCTATATTGATGGCGTGCTCAAGGATTCTTGGGGTGGCTTATCAGGATGGAGTGAAGAATCTTATCCGGTTGTTTCCGGAGACCATGTTTTTGAATGGCGTTTTGTGAAGAACAGTAGTGGCGCTGCCGGTGATGATGCAGCATGGGTTGATTATATCTACTTCCCTGAAAATGGCGGAGCTGTAGCTAGTGCCGGTCAGGATGCAACAATTTGTGAAGGAAGCACACATCAGCTTAGCGGAAGCGTGATCAATTCAACAGACATCAATTGGACAAGCAATGGTGATGGTGAATTTTCAGACGAAACTATTGTTGACCCTGTTTATACTCCGGGTACAAATGATATTGCAAACGGATCTGTCCTTTTAACAATTACTGCTAGTGGTGCAAAAGACGATGTTAGCGACGATATGACGCTTACAATCAATAAAACACCTATTGTAGAAACAGGTAATTCTTTAGTTGTTTGTGCAGGAAATACAGCAGAAATTGCAGGGCTTTATGAAAATTATGAAAGCTTATTCTGGACAACAGATGGTGATGGTATCTTTGATAATGCAACCTTACCATTTCCGGTATATACTCCCGGAGCTACTGATATTGCCAATGGTAGTGTAATGCTTCATGTTGAAGCTATGGCTTGGGCTCCTTGTGAAAATGTTACTTCCGATCTGGAAATTACAATCAATGATGTTCCTGTTGCTCCTGCAATGCCTGCCGGACCTGAAACTGTTTTTATTAATGAAATAGAAACAAGCGAATATACTGTTGCAGAAACTCCTGAAGCAGTTTCTTATGCATGGGAAATCAGTCCTGCTGAAGCTGGAACAATCATGGGCGAAACAACAACTGCAACCGCAACATGGAATATAGATTATCAAGGTGAGGCTTTCATTGCTGTTAGCGCCCTGAATGATTGTGGAACCAGTGAACGCTCAGAAAGCTTTGTAACTATGGTTGATAATAATGTAGGTATTGACGAAGCCCTGGCTTTAAATGTCGGTATCTATCCAAACCCAACTAATGGCAACTTTAGCTTGGAAATCAATATGAAAAGTGATAAAGGCCTTCGCATCCGTCTAATCAACACTGTTGGTACAGAGGTTTATAAGGAAGAGAATGTTCTTGTAAACGGAAGCCTTACACGTGAATTCGATTTTAGTAATCTCGAAGAAGGAATCTACCTTATGATTATTGAAAATGATTTCACAAATGTGATTAAGAAGGTTATTATTGAGAAATAATATTCTTTGAATATAGTTTTTAAGCCTGCCACCGAAAAACCCGGTGGCAGGCTTTTTCTAAATGCCCTTTTCCATAATTGGAACCTCCAAACACCAAATTTCCAAATCAAAAATTGAATCTGTTTATTGAAATTTAAAATTCAACTTATGCATATTTTTCGGGTTATACTACTGACTCTTGCCTTTGGACTGCTCACGCATATCCAGGCATCCGCTCAAGCGCAAAACAATCGTTTAAAACCAGTATTTATTCACACAGACCATCAAAATATTGAGCTCTCCTTCAAAACACCCGATTATTCAATAGTTGAGGAACAAAGAAAAGACATGAGCGGGCAGAGCATCAGTATGACTGGTATTCAGCTCCCTGCTCAATCCGGCTGCCCCGATCTGCCGGTATATAGTGGAAGGTACATTATTCCCTTTGGCGCAGAAGTAGAGGTTCGCTACGATATTATCCGCCAAAAAACCATCTCAGGAATCGACATACTTCCCGCTCCTGAAATTCCTTTCGAAACCGACAGTATTGAGCTGTACCGGAAAAACACAGAAGTATACTCCCGTAATGCTTTTTATCCTGAAAATATAATTCAAATGTCCCCCACGCAAAATTTTAGGGGTTTTGAAACAGTGATACTCAATTGGACTCCTTTCAGGTATAATCCTGTGAGCAAAGAGTTGATTGTTATTGAAGAAATTAATATTTCCCTACATTTCATTGGGGGGAGCGGTCAATTATCTGATGATCGTATGCGCAACCCAATGTGGGATCAAATTGTTGCCTCTCAGGTAGAAAACCCCGAAGCCATGCCTCCTTATAAAGGCAGTGAATTAAGTCGCGCAAACGGATATGAATACCTGATCATCGTGCCAAACTATAGTGCTTTTAGTTCATGGGCTGATAGCCTCAGGATTTTTAGAAACCAACAAGGAATAAAAACAGGAATTGTACGTATTGAAGAGATTGGCGCAAACACACCCGCAGCCATTAGCGCTTATATTAAAGATGCACTTGAAAATTGGGATATCCCACCTGCTGCAATATTGTTTATGGCCGACTATGGAGTAAGTGCAGACGATCGAATTATGTCGCCCGTCTGGGACGATTACTGTATTTCCGATAATCTTTTTGCAGATATTGATAACGATGGCCTTCCTGATGTGGTTACTGCCCGTATGCCGGCACAAAATGCCACACAACTAGAGTATATGGTGCGTAAAACCCTTGATTTTGAACGAAATCCACCACTCGACGAATCATATTATAATAAGCCAATAACAGCATTGGGCTGGCAAACAGAGCGTTGGTTTCAATTATGTAGTGAAGCCATCTCGGGATACTTTCGCAAGGAAGGCAAAAACCCCGTACGCATTAATGATGTTTATGAAGGAAACCCCAATGTTGATCCGTGGTCATCATCATCAAATACCAATATGATCATCAATACTTTTGGCCCCAATGGGCTTGGCTATATTCCAGCAACACCTCAAGAACTCGGTGGTTGGACCGGTGGCAATGCAACAGCCGTAAACGATGCACTGAATGAAGGAAGCTTTATGCTGATTCATCGCGACCACGGTTCGGTAAACGGTTGGGGAGAGCCTTCCTACGACAGTGACGATATAAACAGTGGTTTAAATAATAATGAATTGCTTCCATTTATCTTTAGCATTAATTGCCTTACAGGTAAGTTTAATGTTGGTGGAAGTTGTTTTGCAGAAGTGTTTTACCGTCATCCCAAAAGGGCTTTGGGGATTATTGCAGCAACAGAGGTTTCCTATTCTTTTGTAAACGACGCCTATATGTGGGGAGTGATGGATTATATGTATCCTGATTTTTTGCCCGATTTTGGTGAAGATAATGGAAAGCAGCTTTTCCCGGCTTTTGCAAATGTCTCCGGAAAATATTTTCTAGAAGCCTCTTCGTGGCCATGGAATGAAAACAACAAAGAAGTGACCTATATGCTTTTCCATCACCATGGAGATGCCTACCTGCAATTGTTTTCGGAAGTGCCTCAAAATATCAGCGCAACAATGCCAGAGCGCATTACTGATACTGCGAGCCGAATTGTATTTACTGCCCCCGAAAATTGTAAAATAGGTTTAAGTGTTGATGGGGAATTCCTTAATTCATGCTATGCCACAGGCCAGGAACAAAGCCTGGGGTTTCCTGCACAAACTGCTGGTAAAAGGTTAAAAGTAGTTCTTACTTCTGCAAATAAAATTCGCACAGAATATGAAATACAAGTAGTCCCAAACAATGGGCCTTTCCTGGTTTGCCACGAATTTGTTTGGCAGAATACTAATCAACAGCTTGATGCAGGAAAAGATGCTTATTGGGGTTTTACGCTTGAAAATATTGGTTTTGCAGATGCAAGCGCCATCAATTTAAATATGAGCTGTTCAGGTGAGCAAATCGGAATAGAGAATGCGACACTATATATCGATCAACTTAACAAAGATAGTGTCCGTGTTTTTACGAATAATTTTCTTTTTAGCGCCGCGTGTAATATTGCTGATTTAGAAGATTTTTGGGTAGATATTCAGATCGAAACAGCTCAGGGGAATTGGGAACAGCAACAACGTATTTATGTGCATGCGCCTGATCCATCATTGGTTTTTGGAGATATCGAAGAACTCGAAGGCAATAATAATGGCTGGTTTGAGCCCGGAGAATCTGCTCAACTGAACATTAGTATAAATAATTTAGGATCAGCTATATTAGATAATACTGATGTTGCTTTTGCTTTCGAAGGCGGTTCCAGTGATATCGAAATTACTTCAATTAATGGAGGAAGCCCGTCTATCGATCCCGGAAGCTCTGACAGTATTTCCTTGGTCTTGAGGGCAAAAGATTTTGTAAAAGAGGGCACTGTTTATTCTTTAATTGCTCATATTACAGCGGATTGTGGTTTTGATCTTAGCGACACCATCCCAATACAAATCGGCCGAAAAGCAGCTCTTGTCCTTGATTTGGACCGCAATAATAATTCTGCACCGGCAATTGTTGAAAGCCTTACAAACTTGGGATATTCAGCAGAATACACCAAGGAATGGCCAGAAGGATTTGATGAATATAAATCCGTTTTTCTCTGTCTGGGCATGTTTGGAACAAATTCTGTGATTAATTATAATCAAGGGGATCAATTGGCCGAATATCTTGAAAAGGACGGGCGATTATATCTTGAAGGCGGTGATGTTTGGGTTTTTAATCCAAAAACGACAGTTCATCCAATGTTCCATATTGAAGGGCTCGATGATGGTAGTGATAACCTTAATAATGTTGATGCTACTGTTGGTGGATTTACCGGGGGTTTGTCTTTTAAATATACCGGCGATAACCGCATGGTTGACCACATTAAAGGAACCGAATCTGCAGTAAATCTTTTTTATAACCCCATGCCCAGCTTTTTTGTTGCTGTTGCCTATGAACAGGAAAACTACAAAACCATTGGTACAAGCTTTGAGTTTGGCGGTTTGGAAGATGGTGATTTTCCTTCAACAAAGGATGAGTTGATGCGTCGTTATATGGAATTTTTTGGCTTTCTGCAGCGCCCTGAGCAAGCAGAAACCCCAGTCGGTACAGCTACTGTATGTGCTTCAACTTCGGAAGAATATACAACAATGTCAGTTCCAGGAGCGCAGTCCTATTTATGGCAACTGACACCGCAGACGGCAGGAATAATGATACAAAATGATACAAGTCTGAATATTGAGTGGAGTGCTTCTTTTGCCGGCTCTGCCAGCATCAGCGTTATGGCTGAAAATGAAAATGGATTTGGAGCGCCTTCAGAATCATTAACAGTTGAGGTAAACCCATTGCCTGCTATACCACCGATGCCTGTTGGAAATGATAGCCTCCTTCAAAATGAAGCAGGAATGTCAAGTGCCTATTTTGTCCCTAATCCGTACGACGATATAGTCTGGCAGCTTATTCCAGTGAATGCTGGGAATTTTTCTATGGATGGCGATAGTTTGCGCATTCAGTGGAGTGGTCTTTTTAGTGGTATTGCTGCGCTTTCCGCTGCTAATATGAATGATTGCGGAACAAGTGCTTATGGTGATGCACTCGATATCCATATACTGAATACTGAAGGTATAAACACTATGGATTATTCTCAAATAGTTGTTTATCCAAACCCGGTTAGTGATCATTTAATCGTAGAACATGAGTTTCATGCTTCCGGACTGATCACTATTTATAATAGTAGTGGACAGATTGTATTAAAGAAAGATATCTCATCAGGAACAAAGCAGGATATTGCTGTGTCGTTTTTGCCGGAAGGCGTCTATCTACTTGTATATCAATCGGAGACAACAAGCGTAAGCAGCCGTTTTATTCTTAGTCGGCCATAGAGCGTCCATTGGCGATTGGAAGTGTGAAACTAAAGACGCTGCCCTTTCCGGGTACACTTTCAACGCTAATCTGACCCTTATTTTTTTCAATAAATTCACGACAAAGGATGAGGCCCAGGCCTGATCCTTTTTCGTTTTCTGTGCCTACGCTTTTGTATTGAGTATCGATTCTGAATAATTTATCAAGATGCTCTGCTTTGATACCAATCCCTGAATCACGCACATCGACGCGAACCATGTTTTTCTCTTTTTTGCTTGTAATAATGATTTGGCCACCTCTTGGCGTGAATTTTATTGCATTGGTAATCAGGTTGCGTAATACAGTGCCAACCATATTTTCACAGGCATAAACCATAGTGCCAAAAGGAATGGCAGAGTATAATTTTATGTTTTTTGCATCAGCTTGGGTTTTAAGAATGGCTACCAAATTATTGGCTACATTGCAAAAATCAATAAGTTCAGGAACGCAGTCCATTTTTCCGGATTGCGAGCGCGACCATTGCAGAAGGTTTTCAAGCAGCTTATACGTGCCTTGTGTTGCCGAATCGATTTGTTGGATAAAATACTTTTTTTCTTTTTCGGTATAACGGTCATACTCATCATGCAATAGGCTGCTAAAACCGAGTATTGCGTTGAAGGGGTCTTTGAGGTCGTGGGCAATAATATTAAAAAATTTGCTTTTTGTGGCATTGGCTTCTTCAAGATCATCAGAAGATTTTTTGAGTTCACTTGCCACTTTTAAACGTTCGGTAATATCATAAATAATGATGTGGATGTGCTTTTGACCGTTGATCAATACGGGGCATGTGTGCAGCTCTACATCACACACAGAGCCGGAAGCCAATTTATGACGAACAACAAAATAGCCTGTTTCGGGTGCTTCATGAATCTTATGCAGCATACAGCCTTTTTCGTCTATATCAAGATCATTAATTCCGATGCGACTTAGCTCTTCAATAGAATAACCGTAGTATTCCGATGCGGAAGTATTTGCTGCTGTTATATTTCCGGTTGATGGGTCAATTAAGAGCATTGCCGTGTGGTTGTTTTCAAAAAGGGAGCGGTACCTTTCTTCGCTTTCGCGGAGTGCCAGTTCGGTTTTTTTTCGGTCGCTGGTATCCCTGGCAATAAAAACAAGCTGATTATTGTTCAATTTGGATAAATAGCCATCAAACCATTTTTCCTCCCCTCTGATTTCGAGCATATATTCCAAATTGATTACCTGCCCACTTTCTACGCAAGCTTTTATTTTTTGCATAAAGTAATCTGCCATCTTTTTTTCAAAAACATCATTTACCGATTTACCGATAAGCCCTTCTTTATTAGTATACAATAATGTTTCTGAAGTGGGTAGAAATTTGATATAGCGGCCTTCACTATCAATAATAAAAACAGCATCAGTCATTGCTGAAAATATTGCCTGAAATTCTCTTCGTGTTTCAAATGAGCTTATTAAGACCTTTTTTTGAGGAGTGATGTCTTCAAACATCAGTACAATATCACCGGTTTTTATTTTAATAAAGTGTAATTTCCTCCATCCTTCCGTATGTTTACCCTTTAGCAAGATTTCGTCGATGACTATTTGCTCTCCTGTTTTCCAACAGGCTTGTGCTTTTAAAAGAATAATGTTATTTTCATTCAAAGGGAAAACTGTTGATACTTTCCTCTCCAATATTTCTTCAGCTTTGATTAACTCAATTTCCTCCGCTGATTTATTCCATTTAGTAATAAGAAAATCTGTGCCATCATCAATGGGATGAAAAACAGCAAGACCGCATCTAAATTGATCAAATAAATAGTCCATTTGGTCGTGAACATCTGCAGGCTGATCTTTCGCGCCTTCGAAAACATCAAAGGAAACAAATTCACCAACCGAATAAAAGATGACTTTATAGTTCTGTTTTTCAGGTTTTTTTAAAGGCATGTCAATAGATGTGGATTGCCCACCCTTTAAAATATCCCGAACAATTTGTGTCACTTCCGGAATGTTTTCTATATAAAAGAATGTGTTTAATTGCCTATTGGCTCCCTGAGCCAAAATAAGCTTATTATTCAAAATAGACAGCTTGAGGCTTAGAACAGATCTCATAGGTTAAATTTTTCAAAACACTGTATTTTTCTCTGCAGTCATTCAAAGATATAAAATCGCAGTATCTTTTGCAAACACAACAAACTATTTCTTCACTTATTTTTTGATTTTGAGCATGAAATGTAATTATTTTGGCTCGTAGAATCGGAAAAGCTAGAATTTTTTTTTCATGTTTTATTATATATTATCAAAATATTGTACATTTGTAGAGTAAAATTTAGTGGGTAGGGCGATGTGTTTCTATTTGGTTTGTAGTTCATTTGGTTAATGAACATTTGCATATCTGCCCTGATCTCTATTAAAAGACAGTAATATGTTTCGTAAATTGATTAAATTAATAAGGCGTGCATTTTTTTTGCTCCTGCTGGTTTTAAGCCTTCTTTCCTTGTCAGTAAATCTTGCAATTGCTGCAGATCCACCTGTGCCTATGCCTGATGGACAAAAATATGGAAATGATGTAGAGGAGGTCGGACAATTGAGTTCAGCATCTCAAACATACCATACGATAATAGGTGTTGCTGCAATTCTGGTAATCTTTGGTGCAGGATATACTCTTACAAAACTGTATCATCAACACAATAATTAGTGTTTGAGCTGGCTTAAAGATTGGATAAATCCGATGCTTATTCTACACCTTTTGGTACAGGGCAGGATGTTTCCCAATTTTTCATAAATTTTCTACTCCATATTAATTTCCCTCTCCATTTTTGTTAGGATATGATTATCTTAGCAGCTTGTTGGAATGAGTCCATTCCTGTATTCTTATTCTAAAATAATTATCATGACAAGTAAATTAAAACTGAGTTTCATTCTTGTGATTTGTGGATTGTTGTCAATCAACCTTATAGCCACAGAAGTTACACTAAAAGTAGATTTAAGCAACGAGATTATTTCACCAGACGGTGTAAATGTAGCAGGATCATTTAATAATTGGAGCACTTCCGACACCCCATTAGTTCACGAGGGCAATGATATTTATTCTGCAAGTATCACTATTGCTGCGGGAGAAAATATCCAGTATAAATTTATTAATGGAAACACCTGGGCAGGAGAAGAAATTGTTCCGGCAGATTGTGGTGTTGATAATGGTCAGGGAGGATACAATCGTGCCATGCTTGTTCCGGCGCAAGACACTACCGCCGGACTCGTCTGCTTTGGTAGTTGTGTTGAATGTGTTCCACCGGCTCCGGATGTTGATGTTACTTTTAAAGTGGATTTGGCCAACGAAGAGGTTTCCCCTGATGGGATTCATATTGCAGGGAATTTTCAGGGATGGGATCCAGCAGCTACCCTTCTCACAAATACCGGCGATGATGTATATGAAGTTACAATGTCTATTCAATCCGGACAAGAAATTCAGTACAAATTTATCAACGGAGATACTTGGACGGGAGAAGAAAGCGTTCCGGCAGATTGTGGCATAGATAATGGTCAAGGCGGTTATAATCGGGTTATGTTTGTGCCCGCCCAAGATACAGTCGCAGGGCTTGTATGTTTTGGTAGTTGTGTAGAATGCATACCACCTGCACCGGATGTTGATGTTACTTTGAGTGTAGATTTGGCAAATGAAGAAATTTCACCAGAAGGCGTTCATATTGTCGGAAGTTTTCAGGGATGGGATCCTGCCACAACTATTCTAAACAATACTACTGATGAAATTTATGAAATTACCATTACTGTTCCATCTGGACAAGAAATCCAATATAAATTTATAAATGGGAACACTTGGGACGATGAAGAAAGCGTTCCTTCTGATTGTGGAGTCGATAATGGCCAGGGCGGTTACAATCGCTTTATGTTTGTTCCAACCCAAGACACAGCTGCAGGCCTTGTTTGTTTTGGCAGTTGCACAGAATGCCCTCCTCCTGCACCTTTCGTAGATGTTACTTTCAGGCTTGATCTTGCCTATGAAGATATTTCTCCCGATGGGGTTACTATTTCCGGAAGCTTTAATAATTGGGTGGCCGGGGAAATTTTTATGACAAATACTTCTGAAAGTGTTTTTGAAGCCACGATCCAATTAGAAGTAGGGGCAATTTATGAGTATAAATTTATTAATGGTATTGCCTGGGATGATGCAGAAATGGTTCCAGACGACTGTGCACAAAACGGAAACCGCTTTATTGAAGTGCCTGATATAGATAGCACACTTTCATTGGTTTGTTTTGGGAGCTGCGAAGGCTGCCCTCCACCACCACCTCAGGTTATGGTAAGCTTTATCGTTGATATGAGCGAACAAATTGTTTCTGACGATGGTGTTCATATTGCCGGGAGTTTTAACGACTGGAACACTGCTGCTACGCCGATGACAAACACAAGCGGATCTATTTATGAAGCACAGATTAGTCTTACTGCCGGAGACAACATCACCTTCAAATACCTTAATGGAATTATGGATGAGGATTATGAAATTGTGCCCGAAGAATGTGGCGTGGATGATGGTTTTGGAATTTTCAACCGCTTTTATACTGTGCCAGAAACAGAAAGCAGCCTCGATTCTGTTTGTTTTGGAAGCTGTGTCCCTTGCGGCAGCACGCCAAATTTGGTGAATATAACTTTTCGTGTTGATATGGCCAATGAGCTAATTAGTGAAGAAGGAATTCATATTGCCGGAAATTTCTCCGGATGGGACCCTTCGGCAAATACAATGGTCAATACAGAAAATGATATTTATGAATATACAAGCACTCTGAATGCAGGTACTTATATCGAATATAAATTTGTAAACGGGATAGATGACGCGGGTTTTGAAAGCGTTCCTGAAGCCTGCGCCCAAAATCAAAACCGCTTTCTTACGGTTCCTCAGACAGACAGCATCATGCCCTTAGTTTGCTTTGCAAGCTGCGACAGTTGCCCTACGACAAATGAAGTAATGGTTACATTCCGTGTTGATATGACTGAAAGCGTCCTTGCTGATGAAGGTGTACATATTGCCGGAAATTTCCAAGGATGGAATCCCGCAGGCAGCCAAATGGCTTCGGTTGGAAATGGTATTTTCGAAATCACTATCCCTCTTGGAACCAGAACACAATATGAATACAAATATATTAACGGAAATACATGGGCGGGCGCAGAAACTGTTCCGGAAGAATGCGCACTCAATCAAAACCGTTTTATAAATATTGGCGCAAACGACACCACTCTAAGTGCTGTTTGCTTTGGAAGTTGTGCCCCATGCAGCAGTACTGCAGATAGTGTTGAAGTAATTTTCTTTGTGGATATGGCAAAGGAAACTGTTTCCGGCTATGGCGTTCATTTAACGGGAAGTTTCCAAGACTGGAACCCCGGAAGTACAATGATGAATCAGGTGCCCGGAACAGATTATTATTCAGCATCCTTTAGATTGCCTATTGGCTCTTATCAGGAGTATAAATTTATTAACGGCAATATTTGGGGCGATGATGAACAAGTTCCTGAAGCCTGTGCCAGTAATGGAAATCGTTACTTTATTGTTCCGGAAACCGATACCGAATTGCCTTATGTGTGCTTTGGCTTCTGCGAGCCTTGCCTTGTGGGCATCAGTACCAATGTAGATGAGCAAACATATCTTGGCGTTCCTCAGCCAAACCCGGCGACAGATCAAACGCAAATATCTTTTGGCATCGCTCAAAGCGAAGATGTTCTGATTGAACTCTTCGACATCACAGGGAAAAAAGTACAAACCATCGTGAATGGACATTTTTCTCAAGGAAGAAATATTATAAACCTTTCATTAAGCAACCTAAAGCCGGGCGTTTATTATTACCATATGAGTATTTCAGGTTCGATGATGATTGATAGCAAAAAAGTTATTGTTTATTAGAAGCAAAAGTCACCTTGAAGCAGCAAATGTTTTAAAGGTGGCTTTTCTCTTTTACTTCGATTGTTAAAATATAATACAGGAATCATCCGGTTGAATAAACCAAAATGAATTTAGTGGCGGGTGCATTTTCTTAATATGAAAATAATTATCAGATGAAAAAATTTGCAAGTTTATTCGTTCTCTTTTTAATGATCACTGCTCAATTGGCAGCACAATTAATCATTAGTGATCCTCCTTTCCCAAATGAAAATGATGAAGTAAGCATCGTTTTTAATGCTGCTGAAGGCAATGCCGGCCTGGCAGGATATACCGGGGATGTTTATGTGCATACAGGCGTAATTACAGATCAAAGCACCTCAACATCCGATTGGAAATATGTGAAAACAGAGTGGGGGCAAAATACTCCGGAAACCAAGCTTACAAGTCTCGGGGATGATCTTTATGAACTGGTTATCAACCCTTCTGTAAAGGAATATTATGGTGTGCCAGAGGAAGAGAGCATTGTTTCCATGGCTTTTGTTTTTCGTAGTGAAGCTGAAGTTGGTGGCGCTTGGTTGGAAGGGAAAAACCAAGATGGCAGCGATATCTTTATTAATATGTATAGCGGCGGATTGAATGTCCAATTTATCAATCCAACCCAAAAGTATTCCCTTGTTGAAATAAACGAGACCGTTAATCTTTTTGCGCAATCGCTCAATGCCGACAGCCTTTTTCTGTTTGTTAATGGCGAATTAAAAGCTCAAACTGATGAAGATGAATTAAGCTATGAATATCTGCCAACTGCACAACAGAATTATATTGCAGTAATCCAAGCGAAAAATGCAGCTGAAGAGGCTTTTGATACCGTGCAGTTTTTTGTGCGGCCTGATGTTCCTGTCGCAGAATTGCCTGAAGGGATACATGATGGCATCAATTATCTCAGTCCTACATCTGTAACCCTCGTGCTTACAGCGCCCCAAAAAGATTTTGTATTTGTTATTGGCAGTTTTAACGATTGGGCATTCAGTAATGAGAATTATATGAATAAAACTCCCGATGGCACACAGTTTTGGGTGCAACTCAATAATCTTAATCCCGAAAAAGAATATGCCTATCAATTTTATGTTGACGGCTTGCTGAAAATCGGTGATCCATATAGTGAAAAAATCCTCGACCCTTGGAACGACCGGTATATCCCGGAAAACGTATATCCGGATTTAATCCCTTATCCTGAAGGAAAAACAACAGGCATCGTTTCTGTATTGAAAAGTGGTCGGGAAGAGTTTCCTTGGGAAGATGAAGAATTTCAAATGCCTTGGGCTAGTCAACTTGTTGTATATGAGTTGTTAATACGCGATTTTACAGAAGACCACAGTTATGAATCTGTAATTAATAAACTTGATTATCTGGAGCAATTGGGTATTAATGCAATAGAACTGATGCCCGTGATTGAATTCGACGGCAACGATAGCTGGGGTTATGGCCCTTCCTATTTCTTTGCAGCCGACAAATATTACGGTCCGGCAGATCAACTAAAAAGCCTGATTAATGAATGTCATAAGCGTGGTATTGTGGTCATTATGGATCTTGTACTGAATCATGCAACAGGCAACTGCCCTTTAGCGCAACTTTATTGGGATGATGCCAATAACCAAACCGCAGCAAATAATCCATGGTTTAACGTAATTGCTCCACACCCTTTAAGTGTTTTTCATGATTTAAACCATTCAAGCACCTATACACAAAACTATGTGAAAAGAGTCCTCGAATACTGGCTGCAAGACTATCATTTTGATGGTTATCGTTTGGATCTCTCTAAAGGAATTACGCAAACACAAACCAGTGATATTGGTGCATGGAGCGAATATGATTATTCACGTGTTGAGAATTTAAAACGCATTGGCAATCAATGCTGGAGCGCAAAAGAAGGCTCTTATGTCATCCTTGAGCATTTTGCCAACAATGATGAAGAAAAGGAATTGTCGAATAATGGCCTTATGCTTTGGGGAAATATGGACAAGCCTTATGCGGAAGCTTCTATGGGATATAATGGCAGCGCGTCTGATTTGTCATGGGGTTATTATGGAAACCGTGGCTGGTCACAGCCAAACCTGGTTACCTTTATGGAAAGCCATGATGAAGAACGCCAAATGTATAAAAACGAAACTTATGGAAATTGCAGCAATACCAATTACTGCATTACCGATACAAGTATTGCACTGCAAAGATCTGCACTCGCCGCCGCATTCTTATTGACTATTCCCGGACCAAAAATGATCTGGCAATTTGGCGAAACAGGCTATGATTATTCCATCAACTGGCCTTGCATGACTGAAGATTGCCGTACAGCAGCAAAACCTCCACGATGGGATTATCTCGAAAATCCCAACAGGAAAGCCCTTTACGATGTGTACAGCAAGCTATTAGCCCTTCGGAAGCAATATGACCTTTTCCAAAGCCCTTATACTACTGTTGAAATGGACGTGCAGAATGAAGAAAGGCGTATTAAGCTGACGAATAGTGGACTCGAAATGGGTGAAGCAATCATTATTGGAAATTTTGGAACCTCCGGGCGCGATGTTACCCCATATTATCACCATACGGGTACATGGTTCGATGCATTTACAGGGGAAGCTCAGCAGGTTAATAGCACTTCTGATACCTATTATCTTGGAGCTGGTGAATTCAAAATATTTACGCCAACCAAAAGTGGTACTTGGGTTAACCTTCAATATCCTGGTGAATATACAGCACTTGCTTGCGAAAGCTTTGATGTGTATGCGCAAATATTTATTGGCAGCAGAACCAATAAAGCAGGACGCGCCGAAGGAGTAAAATGCTGGATTGGTTATTCAAAGATGGATAATGAACCATGGAGAGACAATTGGGAATGGCATGAAGCAGCCTATAATGGCGACAGGTCAGCTTCCGGCTTGGCTTTGGCAAACGATGAATATGTGCTCACATTCGGAAGTATGGATCCCGGAACATATTATTATGCCAGTCGTTTTAGCATCGATGATGCCCCTTATATTTATGGTGGCTTTCCAAGCGATGGTGTTTCCACAGGAGGCGCATGGGATGGAGAAACTAATATTTCAGGTATTTTAACCGTAGAGCAAAGCAATACCCGCAGATGGTATGTTTCCACCTCTGGAAGCAGCACCGGAAATGGGACAATAGAGAATCCCATGAACAGTATTCAGGCTGCAATTGACCAAAGTAGCCATTGCGATACTATCCTTGTTTTGGATGGACAATATAATGAAGACATTTACATGAAAGGCAAAAATGTGCTTCTTGCAAGTGAATATATCCTTGATGGCGATGCAGCACATATACAAGAAACCATTATCAGGGGCAGTGGAACACAATCTGTTGTTCGGATTCTTGATGGTGAAAACCATGCATGTCAGATTATTGGCTTAAGCATTACGAATGGGAATACATCAGGCGAATGGCCGAATAATTCAGGTGGTGGCATTCAGGTTTTTGGATCCTCACCAATCTTATCAAACCTGATGATATACAATAATACTTCCGGTGATTGTGGTGGCGGTATCTTTTTCCATGATGGCGGAAATGCCATTCTTCAGAACAGTATCATTGAACAAAATACAGCCGGATGCGCAGCGGCAATTGGGGTAAATGCTTCCACTTGCCGTATACGGAACTGTACCATCAATAGTAATGTCGGTAATTGGGGGCGGGCAATGTCTGTTTGGGAAAATGCGAATTGTCAGATTATTAATAGCAGTATCAAAAACCAAACAACAGAAAACGAAGCAGGGCAACCACTTCTCTATTGTGATGCCAGCAGTATTTTACAAATAACAAATACGGAAGTATACAATAATAAGGCGGATAAAATCCTTGATCTGAACGGAGCCTTTATTATTGAAAACATGAGCCTCAGTGAAAATCTGGGCAATATAGGGAGCTCAAATCCGGAAATTTCACTATTGCCTGCCACTTCTTCGCTTGTGTCTAATTCTATATTAAGAAAAACGGCTCTCACAAGCAATGAAATGATCAATATCGAATATTCAAATATTCAGGGATATAGTGGCGGCAACGGAAATATTGACGCTGAACCCGGATTTGTTGATGCACCATCAGGGAACCTACGCTTAGTGGCTACTTCTCTATGCGTTGATGCCGGAAATCCTGCCGCGAAGCATAGAAAATACACCGATTTGGCAGGAAACACCCGCGTTTGGGATGGAAACGGCAGTGGAACAGCCATAATTGATATGGGCGCATATGAATTTGGTGCTCCTGAATATATTAATATCGGCAACGATACTAGTATTTGTGCCGGCGACAGCATAATTCTGGATGCAGGTTCAGGATATCTATCCTATGAATGGAATGACGGGCTATCTACAGAGAGATTTTTAACAATTTATAGTACAGGAACTTATAGCGTTCGTGCTGAAAAAAGTGACGGATCTTATGCCTTTGGAAGCAGAATGGTTGAGGTGCTTCCTTCCCCCCAACCAGAACTCCCTGCTGAACTTTGGTTTTGTAATGGGAGCGAGGCTGAACTTAATGCAGGCGAGGGCTTTGCAAGCTATGAATGGTCTAATGGTTTTGATGGACAAACACTTACTACAAATCAAGAAGGTTTATATAGTGTGATTGTCGAAAGCTTTAAAGGCTGTAAAAGTGAAGCTGTTAGTTGTCAGGTATATAAAAGTAGTCCTCTTGTAGATCTTGGGGGCGATACAGCTTTATGTAAGGAAAAAACTCTTGTATTGGATGCCGGAAACCAGGGCAGCACCTATTTATGGTCAACAGGCGCAACAAGCAGGACGATCAGCTTAAACTCCGGAGGGATTGTAACAAGCATGAATATTCAGGTTAAAATTACAAATGAACATTTGTGTGTAGCCGAAGATGAAATTATTGTCGAATTCAAAGATTGTACCGGCATCGAGGAAAATGATGCCTCCAAATTTATTCTATTGCTGCCAAATCCGGCACATGATCAAGTGCTTGTAAGGCTTAGAAATAGCGTGTCGGTATCTGGAATATCCGAAATATATCTGATGGATTTGAGCGGAAAAACACTGCTGCAACAATATGCGGGTAATGTCAATGAGCTTCGGTTAAATATAGAAAATGTTGCCTCAGGGGTTTATGTGCTGAAAGTTGTTGATAATAGCGGGAAACAATATTTCCTTAAGCTGATTGTGCAATAATATTTTGGGGTGCTCTTTGCGTTGTGCTTGTGCATATTCCGGGTTTAAACTCTGGTATGTGCTGCACAACGCAAAGTAGACCCGTTGAAGTGCATAGGAGAAATTCCAATCGGATTTCCGGTTTTATGAGAAGAGGGTTTGTATTTCGAGAAATTCTGAAAGTTTTATAAAACAACCACTTAGCGATCGGCCACAGCGATAGCAGCCACGCTAATTCGTATTCCTTCAATATTTTTCATTCTTTCGATACAGCCTTCCATGGTGGAGCCCGTTGTAATCACATCGTCGACCAAAAGAATATGCTTGTTTTTGAACATCTCTTCATCGCTTATAGTAAAGACTGATTGTACATTTTTCCATCGTTCAATGCGTGATTTTCTTGTCTGGGTTTCTGTGGCAGTTGTGCGCAGCAAATTTGTTGTGTTCATAGTTGCCTTCATAGTCTCAGAAAGTCCTTTTGCAAAAGTTTCACTTTGGTTATAGCCCCGTTTTTTCAATTTTGATGGATGGAGCGGGACCGGCACAATAAAATCAACATCAGCAAAAAGAGCTTCAGATTGCAGCTCAGCACCATAAACTTGCCCAAGAAAAACACCAATTTCCTGTTTTCCTTTATATTTCAGTTGATGAATTAGGTGTTGTACTTTGCTTTTTTTATGAAAGAAGAACATTGCTGTTGCAGCATATAATTGTTGCTTGCCCCAAAACAGCTCATGAACGGGGTTTAAATGCTGCTTATGAAAGCCTGTTTTTGGCAATTGATACATGCAGGAAGTGCATAGTACTTCTTCTTGCCGCTTCAGGTTAAAGCCACAGGCCAGACAGGTGTCCGGATAAAACAGCGATATGAAATCATGAAAATAGGACATAAAAAAAACCACCCGAAGGTAGTTTTTTTTCGTAATAAATCAAATACATTTGAGGCGTTTTTATTCGTTCGGGAAATTTTGAGCCCGTTTTGATGCCCGTTTTTTATTAGGCCGGCGATCATTGTCAAAGCTGCGGTTTCTCATTTTTTGTGCTTGTGCATCAAAAACAATACGCTGTTCCTCAGTAAGTAAATTTCTGATACTCAATTTTTCAGAAACTCTTTTTTTCATCATCTCTGTGTTGATGCTACCAATTTTTTCAATTACAGCATTAACTGCTTTGGTGTCCGGTTGATCAACAGTAGTCAAGGTCTTTAACTTTGCCTGCAATTCATCTTTTTCGTTTTTTAGAGGTTGCTGTGCCTTCATTGTTTGCAGGTGAATTTTTTTAATTTCCTCTTTTTGTTGATCTGTTATTCCTGGTAAGCGATCAAGGAAACGCTCTTTTCTCGGGAATTGATCATTGTCGCCCTTAGGCGATTGGCCACCTTTTTGTGCCATTAACTGCATACTGAAAAGGACGGCCATAATTAATGCTGCTAGACTTAAACTTTTTGTTTTCATGATATTAATTTTATTAGTTTATACGAGTATTAGATAGGGAAACATGAATAAGGTTTAAGCGGCATTCCCACATTCTGTGTTAATAAATGTGAAAAAGCATTTACGCACATCAAAAAATTGATGCAAAACAATAGGCGGAGTGTGTTTAAGGAAGGGAAATAGTCAGTTCTATATGAATTTATATAGTCCGTATTTTTTCCGCCAGTTCTTTTGGTTTAAAGGGTTTACTGATATAATCATCCATGCCGGCTGCGAGGCATTTTTCGCGATCTTCTTTAAGGGCATTTGCTGTCATCGCTACGATGCGAACATGTTTATGGCCATTTTCCGATTCATACTCCCGTATTTTTTTTGTCGCTTCGAAGCCATCCATAACAGGCATCATAATATCCATCAAAATAATTTGAAAAGAGCCTTCAATATACTTTTCAAGACCGATTTTTCCATTTCCTGCGATTTCAACGCTATGGCCTTGTTTTTTCAAAACAGAGAGAGCTACTTTTTGATTAATCAGATTATCTTCGATCAGGAGTATGCGAAGCCCTTCTGCATTATTAGTGTCTTTTTGCTCCATTTTTTGTACTGGTTGATTTTCAGGATAAAACTCCCGTCTTGTTTTTTTCAGTTCGGGAATGCGGGCATAAATTTTTAAAGGCTCCCTTCGTGGTATATATCCTTGAGGAGGCACTCCGTCAGTAAATCGTGCAGTAAAATAGAATTTTGACCCTTTGCCGTATTCGCTCTCCACGCCAATTTCACCATTCATTAGCTGGACAAGGTTTTTCGAAATAGCAAGACCAAGGCCTGTTCCGCCATATTTTCTTGTAAAGGAAGCATCCATTTGTGAAAATGAGTGAAAAAGCCTTTGTTTTTCATTTTCCGTAATTCCAATGCCTGTATCAATCACTTCAACTCTAATTATTGTCGTTCTTGAGATATGATCGACCACAACAACATTCACCCGCACCCCGCCTTTCTCTGTGAATTTGAGGCCATTGTTCACCAGATTGATAATAATCTGCTTTAAGCGTACAGGGTCGCCAACCAGATAGCGTGGCACATAGGGGTCAATTTCTGAGAGAAGTTCCAAGTTTTTTTCTCTGGATTTCAGGCTGAGCAAGGCAATAAGGCTTTTGATTTCCTGATATAGGTCAAATTGAATGCTTTCGAGTTCTAATTTGCCGGATTCAATTTTAGAGAAATCCAGAATCTCATTAATAATTGTGAGGAGGTTTTCTGCGGAAACTGTGATAATATTTAATGCTTCGTATTGTTCATTATTGAGCTGTGTGTTTTTCATTTCATTAGCCATACCAATAATACCATTCATAGGAGTACGAATTTCGTGACTCATGTTTGCAAGGAAGAGTGATTTGCTATTGGTGGCTTCTTCAGCTTTTTGCTTGGAAAGGTTCAGGTCGCGGTTTATTTGTTCCAACCGGATATTTTGCATTCTGATTTCTTCTGTTTTTTGCTGTACTTCATTATTCTGTTCGGATAAGAGGCGCAGAACATTTTTATTCTTTTTATTTTGCCTATACAAAAGAAAAACGAGAACAAGAACAATAACAAAAGCCGAGGTGAGAATCAAGATAACAAAGAAAGCGTTTCTGTTTTTGAGTTGCTCTTCTTTATATAATTGCTCTGTAAAAAGGTTTTTGCTTTCTGTACGATACAAATCATTTTTCATTTCCAGAATTCTCAATTCTTCCCTTTTGTTTTTAAAGGAGTTGAATTCACGTGCACCCGAATAGATGATATGATTGTCAAAAGCTTTCTTATAATTTCCCATTTGCGCATAAATATCCGATAGGTTCGAAGAAGCTACTTCAATTTCGGTATTGTTGTTAATACTCATGGCAATTTGTAGGGCATCATTAAAATATTGTAGTGCTTTATTCGTTTGGTTTAGGCGTATGTAAAATCCTCCGACTTCATTATATGCCCTGGCGATTCGTTCCGGCTTGGAGAGCTTATTTTCAATGCGTATATACTCATTATAATAATCGATTGCTTTGTTTGTTTGCCCCATAAGGCTGTGGGTAAAAGCTATTTTTCGATAAATTTCGGCCTGTTCCTGAGAAAATGGTTTTGATTTTTGCAGCTCAAGAGCGGCAAAATATGCCTTTAAGGCCTCTTCATATTTCAATTGGTCGCGAAAAGAGTTTCCTTTTGCTATTTGTGCTTGGCTTTGTCCGTTTATATCTTGGAGTTTCGAGAATACAGTTTCTGCCTTATTATAGTTTAGCGAAGCTGTTTCATGCTCTCCCATCATTTGGTAGACTTTCCCCAAACCATAATAAGCTTGCGCCATCGCCCTTAAGTTATCGGTATCGCCGGCATGTTTTTCGGATAGGTCAATATAATATTCTAATGCATTTTTGTATGAATGAATAGCTTGTTGAAAATTATTACCGCTCGCCTGAATTTCTCCAAGTACGACAAATGCATGAGCCATTTTTTCCTTATTCCCGGCATTTTGTGAGATTTTAATGGCTTTATCAGCATATTCTGCTGCTTTTTCGTTAAAGATATCTTTTATTTCAAGTGCAAAGGAGAGCAATGCACTTTGTTGCAGGCTGTCGTTTTTTTCCTGCATTACTATATTCTGTAGGCTATCAATACGACTTTCGTCCGAAATTGCAGCATTACAGAGGATAATCAGCAGGACTACAATAGTATGCTTTATCTTCATGATTATTTTAATGTTTTTGCCAGGCCCATTAAGTGTATTTCCTAAATAATCCCGATCAGGATAAAAAGATATAAACGCTTCCCCGAAATTTTATATAAAACGTCCTCTCCTGAGAAATCACCCAATTAGCTTGGGTCAAAGATATAATTATTTTCAGACTATTGCCTTGACAAAGCAGGAAACAATCCATGTTAATGATTAAAAAATCCATCATTTAGGAGCCTTCAGCGATTAGGGGTCGCTTTAAATAAACAGAGGCTCTTTTTGTGGGTTTATGTTGTAAAAAACATTTTCGTTTGCCGAATGATCGAACAAAGGATGGCGGCCATAATACTTGACAGAAATTAGTCCATTATTCGATCCAATACTTGTATAAAATCTTCTTTTCTAAAAGGTTTGCTGATATATTCATCCATGCCTGCTTCGAGGCAAATATCCCTGTCATTTAATAAAGCGTTGGCTGTTAGGGCAACAATTTTTACAGGAGGATTTATGTTGTGCTCTTTTTCGTATTGGCGAATTGCTTTAGTAGAATCGAGCCCATTCATTATAGGCATCTGTATATCCATCACAATAAGGTCGTAATTATTGCTTGTGGCCATTTCAAGGCCAACCTTTCCATTATTTGCAATATCGACTTTATGCCCCATTTTTCTTAATGTTGCTGAAGCTACTTTTTGGTTCAGCACATTATCTTCTACAATAAGAACAGTAAGGGCATCTCCTGCTTTCATCGTTATTTTACTCGCGGTTAAAGCTTGAGCTTTTTGCTCCTGTTGTTTGATTTGTTTGAAACGCACGCTAAACCAAAAGCAAGAGCCTTCGCCATCATTACTTTTCATCCCAACAGTGCCCCCCATTAATTCGGCTAGGTTTTTACTAATGGCTAAACCAAGGCCTGTTCCTCCATATTTTCTTTTTGTATCTGAATCAGTTTGTGCGAATGGTTTAAATAATCGTTTTTGTCCCTCTTCGCTTATGCCTATGCCAGTATCTTTTACTTGTATATACAGTTCTATGTTTTCGTGATCAATGCTTTTCGATTGCACTTGTACATCTACTTTCCCTTCATGCGTAAATTTAACAGCATTGCCAATAAGGTTAATCAGGATTTGCCTGAAACGCACAGGGTCGCCAATTATTTCATCAGGTACATTTGCATCAATCTCATATAAAAGTCTGATTTTTTTATCGCGGGCAGCATATTCAAAAACCTTAATTACATCTGTTATTAAGTCTTTTAAATGGAATTTAACCTGCTCAATATCAATCTGATTGGCTTCAATTTTGGAAAAGTCAAGGATTTCGTTAACAATGGACAAAAGATTGTTCGCGGAAATTTTTATTATATCCATTGATTCCTGTGCATCCTCTGACATTTCCGTTTCTTTCATCAAATCGACCATGCCGATTATTGCACTCATCGGGGTTCTGATTTCGTGGCTCATATTGGCTAAAAACCTTGATTTGGACTCAGTTGCCGCTTCAGCCTTTCGACGTGCAGCAATCAGCTCAGCTTCCATGCTTTTTCGCTCAGTAATATCATTGCAAACAATCTGATATTCTTCCAAAACATTGTATTCATTGAAAATGCCATTGAGCTGATGGAAGAACCATTTTTGCTTTTTTTCGGACAAAGAATCCTCTTGATCCAAACTATGTTCAAAAGAAAAACTATTTGTATCCGGTTGAAGTTTTTTTGCTTCCGAAATATAGTTTGCTTTATCAATAGCCGGAAACAGATCAAACAAAGATAAACCCTGCATCATTATCGCCTCTTTATTGAAGAGAGTCGCCATGCTATTATTCACGAAAGTGATTTTAAAAGAAATATCTGTGCGGAAGACAATATCAGATTGTTCCTGAAGAATGCTTTCATAGCGTTTTTCGGTCCGTTCCAATTTCATTCTAATTTCTTCCAGTTTCAGGAATACCCTGATTTTTGAAAGAAGAATTTCTTTATTGATGGGTTTTGTTATATAATCTACAGCTCCTGTGCGGTAGCCTTTAAACACACTGATCTGGTCGATACGAACGGCTGTTAGAAAAATAATCGGTGTGTCTGCATTTAGGGGACTTTGGCGAATATTTGTAGCAAGTTCATAGCCGTCCATTTCGGGCATTTGCACATCGAGTATGCATAAAGCCAGTTTTACTTCACGAACAATATCAAGCGCATCCGAGCCATTGGAAGCACCTACGGCCTGAGCACCAAACTCCTTGATCAGGTTGGTGACCGCAAGAACATTCTCGCGCACATCATCAACAACCAATATCATAGGGGAAGAAAAGTTATTGTTCATGAAAAAAACCTTTAAATAAATACCTAATAAATGATCGCACAAAAAAACCAAAATAAACAATACACAAATATAGAAGATTCAAAAATGACTGCCAAACCTTTTATTGCTTATTCTATCCTAAAATCCATTATTGAGTGTTGAGCGACAATTAATAACATTGTACGTTTACGCAGGAAAATAGTTTCTTAACAAGAAAAAATTAAAAAACCCGAACATTGTGTTCTTTTTGTGAACACTGTATTATTCCTGCACACTTAGCATGCTCAATCTGTGTTCGCTAATGGAACAGTCATCGGTCTCAATTATGGTTTGAAGGTGTATTATGCTAATTTTCAACAATTTAAACGAAGTGGCACGGTGTTTATAATAAGAGGATCGAACATAAAACAAATATTATGAACAGATTCACATTGCCCAGAGATCTTTATTTTGGAAAAGGATCACTTAGTGTTTTAAAAACCCTAAAAGGGAAAAAAGCTATTATTGTTACAGGGGGAAGCTCCATGAAGCGCTCAGGATTTTTGCAAAAAACAGAAGCATATCTTCAGGAAGCCGGAATTGAAACCCTGTTATTTGAGGGAGTAGAACCGGATCCATCTGTTGAAACAGTAATGCGTGGTGCAGAAGCTATGCGCAATTTTGAGCCGGACTGGATTGTCAGTATCGGCGGTGGTTCACCCATTGATGCGGCAAAAGCCATGTGGATATTTTATGAGCATCCTGAGGCAGAATTTAAAGAAGTCGCCAAACCTTTCAATATCCCAGAACTCAGAAATAAAGCGCGCTTTGTGGCTATTCCTTCTACAAGTGGTACGGCAACAGAGGTAACCGCATTTTCTGTTATTACAGATTATTCTGAAAAAATTAAATATCCGCTAGCAGATTTTGAAATTACGCCGGATATTGCCATTATCGATCCGGAACTCGCCTATTCGATGCCAAAGAAACTGGTTGCACATACGGGAATTGATGCCCTGACACATGCGACTGAAGCCTATGTTGCATCGAATCATTCTGATTTTTCTGACCCTCTGGCATTAAAAGCCATTAAAATGATAATGGAAAACCTTATTGCCTCTTACGATGGTGATGAAACAGCACGCGATCAGATGCATATCGCCCAATGCCTTGCAGGTATGGCATTTAGTAACGCCCTTTTGGGAATTTGCCACAGTATGGCTCATAAAACAGGAGCGCTCTTCGGAATTCCTCATGGATGTGCAAATGGTATTTATCTCCCATATGTTATCGAATATAACAGAAATTGCTGTGAATCAAGATACGCTGATATTGCTCGATTTATCGGACTTAATGGTGAAACAGAGAAAGAGGCTGTAGATGCATATATTGAATGTATTAGAGATCTAAATACAAAGCTGGAAATACCCAAAACACTCAAAGAATATGGTGTTGATGAAGATTTATTTCTCAATAATCTGACAAAAATTTCCGAAAATGCTGTGAAAGATGCCTGTACAGGTTGCAACCCACGCGAAACTGCTATTGATGATTTTGAGTCCATTTTTAAGCAAGTATATTACGGAAATTAAGAGATTTAAAAACCATGCCCGTTCGCTCGCAATCCTTGTTTTGCCGAACATTCTATTTGATATTTAATAAAACGGGCTGGTTTTTATGCTAGAATTTTCTTTTGGTTATAGGTTGATACGGCCGGTGGTGCGGCCACAAAAAAGGGTGCCTTTTGGGGCACCCTTTTATTATTGGATTTATTACAATACTTCTATAAAAGAAGAATGATAATTCGATATGATTAATCTTCGTCTTCGCCTTCGTATTCTGCGAGTAGTTTTGTTTGAACATCACCGGGAACTTGAGCATATTCTGCAAATTCGAGAGAATACATTGCACGGCCACTGGTAATGGAACTCAAGGCAGTTGAATAACGGTTCATTTCTGCAAGGGGAGCGCGAGCACGGATTTTTTGGTAATTTCCTTCGGCTTCCATTCCCATAATTACAGCGCGGCGTCCTTGAAGGTCAGTCATTACATCACCCATTTTTTCTTCAGGAACCAGAACTTCTACATTAAAAATTGGTTCAAGAATTTTTGGCCCGGCATTTTTAAAGGCTTCCCTAAATGCATTACGCGATGCTAGTTTAAATGAAATTTCGTTGGAATCAACCGGGTGCATTTTACCATCATAGATATATACAACAATATCGCGGGCATAAGAACCTGTTAATGGGCCATCTTCCATTTTCTCCATCAAACCTTTCATAATTGCAGGAACAAAGCGTGCATCAATAGCACCACCCACAATACAGCTGTTGAGGATTAATTTTCCGCCCCAATCCAGTTTTACCTCTTCGCTATTACGAACAGGGAATTCTGTGGTCCAGGCCATTCCTTCTGTATAAGGCTCAATCATCATATGCACTTCACCAAACTGGCCGGATCCACCGGATTGTTTTTTGTGGCGATAGCTTGCTTTTGCTTTTTTTGTAATGGTTTCCCGATAAGCAATTTTTGGAGCATAATACTCATACTCTACCTTATCTAGATTTTCTATTTGCCATTTGGCAATATTGAGGTGCAATTCACCTTGGCCGCTAACGATCAGTTGCTTAAGTTCTTTACTGTATTGAGCAGTAAGGGTTTGATCCACTTTATGGTATGCGTGGAATGCACTTCCGAGTTTTTCTTCATCGCCTTGATTTTTTGTTTTCACGGCCATTTGAATTTTCGGAGCGGGGAAGACGATTGGATCTACAATTCTATCTGAGGTCTTCAGCGAATTGAGTGTAGTATTTGTTTTGGTGTTTTTTAATTTAATGGCAGAGCCGATATCGCCGGCCATAAATTTTGTTGCTTTTTCACGGTTTTTCCCAGCCATGGCAAAAATCTGTGAAATGCGTTCTTTTGTGCTTGTATTTGCATTCATCAAGTCAGTAGCTTCAGCAACTTCTCCGGCCAAAACCTTAAAGAAACTTACTTCGCCTAAATGCGATTCGATGGATGTTTTGAATACAAAAGCACAAGTAGGATCAGCTGAATTACAAACAATTTCTTTGCCTTCACTATCTTTTAAAGCGGGCATCTCATCAGGGGCAGGAGCCATTCTGTTTGTAAACTGCATCAAACGGGCAACACCCATATTGTGTTTAGTGTTGATACAGAATACAGGGAAGAAATCACGGTTGTTAATACCTAATTTCATTCCGGCGGTGATTTCATCTTCAGAAAGTGTTCCGTTTTCGAAGAATTTTTCCATTAATTCTTCATCGTTCACAGCAAGTTCTTCGATCATTGCTGCTTGCAATTCCTGTGCTTTATCAGCTTCAGAATCTGGAATTTCTGATACTTCAGGAGCTCCGCCTTCAGTGGGGAATTTATACATTTTCATTTTGATCAGGTCAATCACCGAATCAAAACCAATGCCTGCATTTACAGGATATTGACAAATAGTAATGCCACTACCGAATTGAGCTTTCATCTGGCGAATGCTTTCGTCAAATTTTGAGTTCTCATGTTCCAGATGGTTCATTGCAAAAATTACAGGAGTGTTAAATCTGCTTGCGTTTCTCCAAGCGATTTCAGCACCAACTTCAACGCCATTCTGTGCATTAATAAGCATAATTCCACAATCGGCAACAGAGAGTGCAGAAATTACTTCACCAACAAAATCATCCATTCCGGGAGTGTCAATGAAGTTAATTTTCTTTCCTTCGTATTCACTGTACAAAACAGTGCTGTATATAGAGTTTTGACGCTCCAATTCTACTTCACGATAATCGGAAACTGTATTCTTATCATCAACAGATCCTCTTCTGTTGATCAATCCCCCTTCAAAAAGCATACATTCAGCCAGGGTGGTCTTACCAGTCTTTGCTCCTCCTAGAAGCGCGAGGTTTCTGATATCCTTCGTTTGATAAACCTTCATCTCGTTAACCTATGTCTTAAATGGATTAATACTAATAAAATCAAAAATGAAGCGCAAATTTATAAAATTCTGATTAATAATGGAGAATGTTCTGCACCTCATTAAAATAAATCTAAGTTCTTATTAATTTTTCATGCTTTCCCATTCGGCATTTATATCCTTCCATTGGGCTTCAGTAAGTTTAGCACCAATGGTTTCAATAACTTTTGATGCCAATAATGTACCCAACTTTCCGCATGTTTCTATTGGGCAGCCTTGTGTTAAAGCAAAAAGAAAACCGCCGGCATAAAGGTCGCCTGCACCTGTTGTGTCAATTGGCTTGACTTTTCGTGCCGGGATAAAACAGCTGTTTTGACCGGATTTAATCATGCTGCCTTCTGCACCGGTTTTTACAATTGCTATCTTGCATAATTGGGCGATTTCATGCAATGATTCTTCAGGGCTTTTTCCTGTAAAGGCTTTGGCCTCCTCCTCATTTGCAAAAATGATGTCTACATAATTTTTTGCAATTTCCTTTAAAAAAGCTAAATCTGCCCGTACAACATCATAGGATGCCAAATCGAGCGAAACCTGCATATTATTGGCTTTTGCCAGTTCAAAAGCGCGCAACATGAGGTCATGATTTTGAACCAGATAACCTTCAATATGCAGAATGTCGTTTCCTTCAAATTGTTCCTGACTTAAATCTTCGGGAAGCAATTCGAGTGCTGCACCAAGATATACAGCAAATGTGCGCTCACTGTCCGGTGTAACCAATGTAAGCGCAATGCCTGTTTCGTCTTTGCCATAAAGCAGATGCGGTTTTATGCCTGCATCCTTAATGCTGCTTTCTAATATTTTTCCGTACTTATCATTTTGGATTTTCCCAATAAAAGAAGCCTTTCCTTTTAATCCGGCTATGCCATGAATTGTGTTTGACGCGCTGCCGCCAGCGGCTTCCTGTGGCGTTTTTCCTGCAAGGGCTGAAATAATATCATCAATTATAGCTCTTTCTACGAGCTGCATTCCGCCTCTGGGCAAATTAAATTGGTTAATAATACTGTCATCGTCAATGCGATAGATAATATCGAGCAATGCATTGCCCAGTCCTAATACCTTTTTCATTTATATAAATATTTGTTAATCAGGTGTTTGATTCTAAATTCCTATAAAATTTAAAATATTTTTAGCAAAAGTATTGTTTATTTGAAGAAAGGCAGTATTTTTGCACCACTTTTTCAACAAGAAAGTTCATTCACAAACATTCCTCCTTAGCTCAGTTGGTTAGAGCATCTGACTGTTAATCAGAGGGTCTCAGGTTCAAGTCCTGAAGGGGGAGCGCTAAAAACCAGCCTGTTACAAAAAAATTTGTGGCAGGCTTTTTTTATGGTGGTACACAAAATCAAAATCGCTTTTACTCACAATAATCGTCCAATCCCTTAATGATTTTGGTATGAACCTTTTTGGAGCTTCGTTTATGGCTGGTGGTCTTAAAAATAAAGACTGAAGACTTCATAAAAATACGGATAAAAAATCATGATGAGCTCGACAAGGAACTAAAAAGACAAGGGTTACGATTCATACGCTATGCCGATGACTTTAGCATTTACACAAAAAGCAAGTCGGCAGCCCGAAGGATAGGAAACAACACCTATTTATTTCTGAAACAAATTTGATTTACCGATCAACAGGGAAAAAAGCGGAATCCGAAAACCTGTGCAGCTGACAATACTCGGATTTGGGTTTGTTCCAACTTACATTAAAGGTGAGAAAGGGAAATCCCAAATGGTTGTTGGGAAAAAGCGGTGGCAATCATTAAAGCAAAAGCTCAAAGTGATCACCCGTAAAACTACCCCTATGACTTTTGATGAACGCATTCGGAAAATAATAGAGGCACAAGGTGGCCTTAGGGTACTTCCGTATGGCAAAAATATCCGGAAAGCTCAAGAGCATTGGTGGATGGCTAAGAATTAAGCGAAGCGAATCACGAATACCGATAAAAACAAACAACAACATGAGTAAACCGCCTGAGGTATTGCATATGGTCCCGCAGCTGCGGGAGAAAAAGCCTGAACGGAAAAGGAAAAACCTTGTATATTTAGGTGTAAACCAAGGGCAGGCATATGCATGGACGCGTATGGGAGGATGGGCTTCGCTCAAAGCCCTATACTGGGCACAACAATCACCTTGGAAAGGCTACGAAAAAGTGGCTATGTGTCCCTGCTCGAAATGTACGAAAAAATCGCCCCACATCTTAATGAACCGCTGTATACGAGACCCGCTTGGTTTATCCTGAGCTTATCGAAGGATACAGTGGTGTGAGAGGCGATGCACTGAGTTTTTATCGAAGTGTTCTCCGCTAGGCAAATCTGCCTAGCGGCAGCCTACTCGATTGGCATTTCGATGTTTATTCTCTATCGTTATAAAATTTGTCTCTCAATCTATAAGTCAGGTCATTTATTAGCTCCAAATTTGGTCTATCAGGCAAAGATGAATTTTCAAATGCTGTTTCCATCTCAGTTTGTTTAAGGTCTGCCATTTTTAATAGTTCCTCATACTCAAATTTTCCTGCTTTAATGTCAAGTAGAAAATCACGATTTGGTCTTTTTACATTGACCTTTTTCTCATTTCCGATTTCAATAGCCATTTCTAAAAGTCGAAACACATGCATCATGTTTTTTGAATCATAATTCTTTCCATGACTTTTAGTGTTTTCGTATCTGTCATCGTTTCTCTTTTCCACCCAATCCCAATATTCTCGATATTCTTTGCAGTAAGTTGAATATCCATTTCTATTGAAATATATTAGGGCTTCTTGGTCTGTTCCTTTTGGAATTGAACTTAAACAAATGTCATTTGAATCTTTTCCTCGAAGCACTCCACTAAATCCTAATTGGTCAGAATAGTACAATCCATAAACATCTTTCATGTGTGGAATATTTACAAGTCCGCAATGTTCTTGTTGCCAACCTTTTATTTCAAGGTATTTTAAAAGCGGAATTGCTCCTTGGTCATAGTTTACAAAACAGAATGACAATACACTTTTTCTCTCTTCTGCAACAGGATTTACTATTTTCTTTTTCAGTCCTTTTGCCTTTTTAATCTGAGATAAAGCAAACTTACCAAATGTGTTGCTACACAACTTAGATAAAATCAGTTCAGAATTTATTTCCGTTAAAAATGGGTGCTTGTAAATTATCGCAGATTTTGGCGTATTGAGTAACTCAAGAATATTTGGATTGTTTAATGATAATAATTCCATAAACCGTCCGAACTCATAAAAAATGATATCGCTTGTTTCATTGTTTACTTGAGGAGTATAGGTTAATCCGTAATATTCCTCTTTTGGTAAAATAAAAACTCCTTTAATGTCTGTGTCAGAGCTAGGCGTATCCAGTCCGTAAGCCTTACTGCCACTAATGCATTCAAGTATTATTAATCCTTTATCTCTTAAAACCTCAATTGTCATTGATTAACCTAATGTGTTACGGAAAAACTCATTTAATTCACTCATTTGTCCTTTTGAAGCAGGTAAACTTTTTGATTCGTTATCAGCTCTTTCCAAGCAACTTTCCATGAACTTAATTAAGTCTTGTTCTCCATTATGTAAGTATGTTTCGCTAATTGTTGATTTTAGTTCTATTAGCTCATTAATCCTATTTGTTAAATTATCAGATAAGTCTAATCCGCTAACCATTTTTCCAAATTCAATTGGTGGAATTTCCTCCTTGTCAAGAATCCATAAGCAAGCTACCGAAGCACGAAGAGCATAAAAGAATCTTTTGAGTTTGTAGTCGTTTGAGCTTACAACTTCGTCTAATGCCTTTTTTGCCATGCTTAAATAATGATGAATAGTCGCAATTCTTGAATAGGTATTTTGTGCAATTGAATTAATTCCAACTTGGAAGTCTTTGTCAACTTGATAGATAATCGGTGATTGTATCCGTTCGAGCAAAGGCGGATTTGATTTCCACATTAATCGTAAGCATTTTCTCAAATCCCAACCACTAATGTCAATATCGTTGTTCTCATAAAAGCATTCAATTGTATCTTTTTCTTCGGTCAAACTTAAATACCAATCTTTGTGGTGTTTGTATATTATCCGCACATCAAAGTCACTATCAGGTGATGGAAATCCCCATGCTCTTGAACCAGTCTCACAGGCAAGCAAAATCTCTATACCTTTTTCTTTCTCTAAATCAGTTAAATATTTCTTTATTTTATCTTCCATCAATCGTGTTTAATTATTTGCAGGATGCTTCTTACAATGAATGCCAACGGTTCGCCAATATGAGGAGGCTGGTATTTCTGTGCCACCTACTTATCAGCCCGTTACTATTTTGATTAAATGTATTAACTTTCCGCAAACCTCTAACCCCCAGCTTACTTATATTGGCTATTGTGGGCAGTTGATTATTTAAGTTCATCTAATATTTTCTTTAATCCTTCATCCGTATTCGCAGGTATATTTTCGAAGTTAAAATCCGCAGGAATAGTATATTTCTCCAATACAATTCCATTTTTCAGTCTCATAAATGTTAACTCTGATGCCTTGAACTCAAAATATCCCGGTAAATTCTCATCTTCCTCATTTTTACCATGACGAACAACATAAATCCCCGAAACCCAATCACCAAACACTTTCTTGCTTTTTAATCTGTTTGGGAATATATCCACCAAATCAACCGAGAATTTGTCAATCGAATAAAAACCTGTGCCTGTATGTAATTCAATATTAGTCAACATTAAACTGTCATTTTCAATAATCCATGTACAAAAGGGAGCTCCACTTTTTTCAAAATTTTCCCAGTTATATGGCCATTTCAAATGGTCGTTATCAAAATATAACAAAACAGGACTTAAACCCGAATTGCCGCTTAAATAACCTCCCTTTTTGTCAAATATTATCGTGTCATTTCCATGTATCCGAAAGTAGTATGAGATATAATTATTGTTAAGATATAGCATTGAATATTTTGCCATTAAATCATGGTTCGAAGTATCTTTCTCTGAAATTTTTTCAATTTGCTTAAAATCCTTTTCTGTCAATTCTTGTGTATCAACTACTTTACCATACTTAACATAGAAATAATAGGACTTTTCAACTTCCCAATAGTTTTTCTTATTTCGTTCTTCTCCAATTATAACACCAGTAAACCAATCAGCGAATACTTTATCTTTAGATGATAAAGAATCTGATTGCGATTTTACATCAAATTTCTCAGGTTTATATTTAGCCTTTTCGATTTGTATTTCTTTCAAGAATAATTTATCATCGGAAATCTCCCAAATGGCTACATGTCCACGATAATTGGCTGTATGCAACATTGTAAAAGGATATTCAATATTATTTTGAGAATAATAAGTCTCAAGCGGAGAAGGGTGTCCCCATCCTGTTGATAAAGTCAATTTTTTTCCATCGTAGTGTAGGAAATCAGGTTCTTGCTCTGTAGCGAGTAATAATCCTGAATTTATTGTTAACGCAATTAAAAAAATCAGCCTTTTCATGATGTAATTTTATGTTTGCAGTGTCGTGTCCTCAATTGCACACAACGGCAGTCTGTCTTAAAACCTCCGTTCTCTTTTAAATTGTACCTAAATACGGCATAAATTTAGCAAATATTTGCGTTCTAAGAGCATCTATTTTTCGATACCTTTGGGCAGCAATGCTTTTTATCCTTCGGCAAAACGCATATATGGAAGCCAAAATGAAGGCTATTAGAACAGATAAAGCAATGAGGTATTGCTTAAATACATGAATGCCAAGGATATTCATAATACGACGTAAATTATAAGCAATAAATATAAATCCTACATCCGCCGAGGCGCGTTGTTTACTGCGTTTGGTCATTATGTAGCTAAATCCCCATTGTCGCTTGATGGTGCCGTATGGGTGTTCCACAATTGCCTGTCGGCGGCGGTAGTAATCCAGGTTTTTCTCTATGTTTTCCTTAAAACGATTGCTGAAAAATGAGCAGAAGCTCGCTGTTTTTGCGCCATTGCTGGAAAAAGCATGGCAAACAAAATGGGTGGTGCATTGTGAGCCTTCTTTAGCAAAAGCCGAGCATGTAATCCGATATCTGGGTCAATACACCCATCGTGTGGCCATTACAAACCAACGTATTCTAGATGTCTCCAACACTCATGTGCGCTTTATGGCCAAAGATTATAGGGACAAGGCGATCAAAAAGCCTGTGACATTGGAAGGTAACGAGTTTTTAAGGCGGTTTTGTTTGCATATTTTGCCAAAGCGTTTTGTGAAAATCAGGCGCTACGGAATATACAACCACACTATAAAACGCAATCTGGCCCTGCAGTTTGAGCTTATTAAAAAGCCCGATATAATCGAGCAGGCCGATAAACCCGTCAATGAAACTCCTCAGCAGCGCATAAAACGACTTACCGGATTTGATGTGTACAAATGCCCGTATTGCAAAAACGGTATAATGCATAAAATCAGGGAATTGCCCAAGATACGATCTCCTGCCTTGCGAGCTAAAAAGCTCTTCGCTTCTGTATTGTCATAAATCCCGCTACCCCGCATACAGCTTCATTTTCATGAAGCCTGGCATTGTATTGGCCAGTGGTTGGTAAAAGCTGCTAAAAGGCATGTTTCTTTAGTGGCTGATTATCTTTTAGCAGAACAAATACACACTCTTATCGCTTCTCTCCCTTCGCTTTTTTCTTTCCAAAACCCCTCAAACCCCTTAATAAGTGCATAGGTAATTTTTCGGGATGTAGTTCAACATGGACTCATCGCTTGGTCTTGCAGACCGCTCATAGTCCTATTTATTATGCTCTGTTATTTAGTTTTTTAATATAATCATTTATTATTTTTTCCATTTCTGGATTATAAGGTCTTGGCAAGTTCATTTCTGCAATTTTTCCATTTGGATCGATGAGAATATATCTGGGGACAGTTCCAATAATAAATTTTTGTTTAAAATCCTTATTCTTATCTCCGGCTAGTATCTGAATCCCTGATGGATTGCGTTTATCTAGAACATTTATCCATTTGTCTTTCATATTTTCAGTATCTATACTTACCCCTAAAAAGACGATATTATTATTTTCGTATTTTTTTTCTAATTGATTAAGAAGTTCAATATCGCCCATACAAGGTTTGCACCAGGATGCCCATACATCAATGAGTACCCATTTTCCCCTAAAATTTTGAATGTGAATTAATTTTCCATTTCTATCTGGGTATTCAAAATCAGGAACTGTTTGGTCTAATAGTTTGTCGTATTTATTATCTTTCACTAAATTATCTAGAGATTCCAATGCGTTGTCAATGATTTCATTAGATTCACTCTTTATCACTTTATTATTCTTAATTGCTTCATCAGCTAAAATATTTTCAAAAGAAATACTGTCTTTTTTTGTATTGATAGTTCCATCAGGATTTAATACTCCTAAGTATATCAGATCTAACTGGTTTTCGATTTTTTTTGAATGGAAGTACCAAGGAATTGAAGCGATTATTATTCCTAGAATAAAAGCAATTATGTAATTATTTTTCTGTTTGTTCATTTTTTTGTTTTAATAGAGCATAACGGATGGCAATAAGAAACGTAGGGCATTTCGAAGCTCCTATCTATCAAGCTACCAGGCGGTTTGTTATATGTTATGTCGCTCAAATTATGCACTTTCTGCCCTATGTTTTTTATTGCGTGTTGTGCAAAGTTATTCTTCCTCTTTGTCAAAAATACTGAATCCATTCACATTATATATTCCAGATGGATTCTCGTTTATGTCAAATTTCATCTCACTAATCTCATCGATTTTTACAGATTCTTTATCAATCGGCGCAGATTCAAATTCCTTAATCAGGTTAAGTGCCTTTTGCTCAGAATCCGCTACAATATCATAAGTACTGTAGAATCCATATTTTTTGACTTTATCATCTTCTCCAAGCCAGTCGCCAGTAATTAGAATCCGAAAATATTTGTTATTACTCGAACAATTATTGTCAATCTCTCTTATAAGCCAATAAGCATCTTTATTGAGTCGGTCATAAAACAAAGCCTCTTTAATCACCTCTTTTGCATTTTCTATGCTATCGGTTTTCCATAATGCATAGGAATAAAAATATAAAACCAATGATAAATCAGAAAACTCATCATCTGGAGTAGTTTTAAGTAAATCTTTGTTATTAGATATATTTTCTATTATTTCTTGATATTGTTGTGTTTCAAGTAGGATTGATAATTGAACTCTCAATTTTCTTATATCGTAACTGCCAGCTGATACCTTACCAATCGATTCTTTTGCATTATCAATCTTTCCCCAGCGGTTATAAAGGATAGCCAAATTTAAATTTAATAAATCCTTATCTGCATTATCTTGCTTAAGAGCTTTTTTGAAAGAATCTATGGCAAAGTCATATTCCTTTTTGTCAGATTGATAATTCCCCAATCTCATCCAAAGTATCCAATCATCTGGATGTCTTTTTAATCCAGTCGTGAGAGTTTTAATACTCTTGTCTGTTTTATCCAGCTCGTCATAAACCGTTGTCAATAGATAATATCCATCTATGATTTTTTTTCGAATCAGTCCTTTAGATAACTTTTTCGCTTTTTTATAATCACAAATCTCAATCAGTTCGTTTATCTCTTGTATCGTGTTCTCAGTATTCATGCTTTTTTATAGTAGCAGGGTGTTTCCTCTAATTTTGCACAACGTCAGTCTGTCTTAAAACCTCCGTTCTCTTTTAAATTGTACCTAAATACGGCATAAATTTAGCAAATATTTGCGTTCTAAGTGCATCTATTTTTCGATACCTTTGGGCAGCAATGCTTTTTATCCTTCGGCAAAACGCATATATGGAAGCCAAAATGAAGGCTATTAGAACAGATAAAGCAATGAGGTATTGCTTAAATACATGAATGCCAAGGATATTCATAATACGACGTAAATTATAAGCAATAAATATAAATCCTACATCCGCCGAGGCGCGTTGTTTGCTGCGTTTGGTCATTATGTAGCTAAATCCCCATTGTCGCTTGATGGTGCCGTATGGGTGTTCCACAATTGCCTGTCGTCGGCGGTAGTAATCCAGGTTTTTCTCTATGTTTTCCTTATTTGTATTTATATATTCTTGATATTCAGATCGTTGTATTGCCTTGCCGTATTTAGCCTTAGAGCATTTGTCTTTTACCGGACAGCTCAGGCATTGGCGAGTTGTATAACGCTTAAATTGATAGGTTTTCGCCTGGTGCCATTTACCTGTTGTGTGCATCTCATGGCCTTGGGGACAATGATAACAGTCCTTGTCTTTATCATATCGAAAGTGTTCTACATTGTAGTGAGGATCGGGGGCATTGGCCGCTACTTTAGGAATGGCAACCAGTACATTTATGCCTAAATCGTGGGCGGTTTGAAACTCGCTGCCTGTATGGTAGCCTTTATCGTAGAGGGCGGTAAAATTATTGTGGCCAATGATGCTTTTACTGCGGTGGAGCATATCGCCCATTGCTTTGCTGTCGTTTTCATTGGTCACTTTATAATCGATGGGGATCATATGGGCTGAATCGACCGTTGTTTGTACATTGTAGGCTACTTCGGTGATATTGTTGCGTGTGATCATTTGCCTGCTTTCCGGATCGCTTGTGGATACCTGGGTTTCGCCGGATTCTTCTAATTGGTGTTCTATATCATGGTAGAATTGCTTGCGCTCTTTGTGTTTCTCAATCTCTTGCTGTATCAGCGCTTGATTGTCCCCATCAGCTTCGGCCAACTGATCCTGGTAGGTAGCAAGTTTGTTGTCGATATAGGTCAAATGGCGCTCAATCTTTTTTGCATTATAATTGGTCTTCTTGGAATTCTGTGCCCGGAGTTTGGTGCTGTCTCCGGCAAGCAGTTTCCCGCCGATTAGTTCTAAGTTCTTGGCTATGCATACCGTGGCACGAAACACATTCTTTATGGCTTTGGAATGGTCGCGGCGGAAGTTGGAAATCGTATTATGGTCGGGCTTTAGGCCTTTGAGCAACCAAATCACTTCGATGTTCCGTGTGCATTCTTTTTCGAGCTCACGTGAGGAGCGTGTTCTGTTCAGGTAGCCATAAATAAAGAGTTTTAGAAGGTCTTTGGGATGATAAGCAGGTCTTCCGTTCTCCACAAAATCTACACGAAAGCCCATTTCTAATAATTCAAGGCTGTCTACAAAAAGATCAATAATCCGCACCTCATGATCTTTATGAATGGATTCATCCAAAGAAATGGGGAAAATTGATACTTGGTTCCGATCTTTTCCTATCATGTATTTCATGCTATGAATATACTAATAAACAAGCATTTATAGCTGTTGGTAAGTCGGAATGTTATCAACAATTTTGGGTGGAAGTTTTGGGGTTTTTAGACAGTCTGACGTTGAGTATATGGCAAGTAGGCGATTGCGGGCTTCAAACTTATCAAACCGAGATGAAGTTGAAGCGGGCTACAACCGTTGAATTTACTACTATCACGCCTATTTGCTATATACATTGTTGTGGCCAGTTAATCTTTCATTTTCAGTCATTTAGTCAAGAAATCCACGCAAGCATAGACTCTTTAACAATCCATTTATTATCCACTTTCTCAAGAATCAGATAAAATCCAGCACCACTTAATCCGCCACTTGAACTGCTATAATAAATCAATGCTTTTGTCATATCAGAATTTAATCCAGGTCTTGATATCTTTATCATTGGCTTAAATCCGAAAATTTTATGATAATTATCCCAACCACCTTGCTTGAATATATTTTCTATTGCTTGTTTTGTAATATATGTTATTGTCCCCGAAAAATTTTTAACTGAATCAATTTGAATCTTAGCTTTGTTCTTATCAATAAAGTTAAGATAAGTATCATTTTCAAGTGAAGGCAATCCATTTGTTTCATTTTTAAATCTTCCTAATGAATCGACTTTGGGGTCAAAAAGAAATGTCTCAGTTTCATTTACTATTATTACATCAGGGGCTTTAAATGTTTTTATCTTTTTAATCTGTCCTTTTCGAGTAAATACAGTGTCATTCGGTGTTGATTTTATCTCACTTTTTATCAAAGCTGAAATTATCTCGTTCTCAATATCAATTTGTCCAAATCCATATGCGCAAATCAGAGTGAGGATTAATGTCGTCAATATTTTCATATGTCTCATGGTGTTTTTTTTAATTGGCCACAACGTTTGAAACATGGTGCGTTTGGATTTTTGAAACCTTTATTTTTCAATCTACCACTCACTTTATTTATAGCTAATATCGTCATTTATTACTCTATTTTCCAAATACACTATGTTTTTTGTTAGGCTTAGTGGATTCTATATTTCAGTCCATTTTTTAAATTCAAGAATTTGATTTTTCTCTGCATTTGAAATCTCTTCATCTGGATTTTTAGTCAAGTAAATGATAGAGTCTGATTCAAATACTAAAATCTCAATTCCATTAAAAACGTTTTTAATCAATTCAATCGAAGTTTTCAGCTCGTCTACAGGTTCATAAGCTCCAAATAAACTCATATGTGTATGCCAACTGCAATTTCCTTCGCTATTATCAAATCCAATTGTAATTTCTAAATCTTGTGTTGTAATCCAGAAAGTTGCAGTCTTTTTTTGGCTTGGATATTCAATTGTCAAAATATCATCCTTGATTTTTATATAATCAGAAAAATATGGAAAATCTTTAAGTAATCCATTTTTAATGAAATCCGAAAAATCTTTTTGACTTAAATCCTGCATTTTCAATAGTTCTATTTGAGAATTAATTTTATATGGTCATTGTCTCTGATTATTTCAATGATTATTTCAAAAATCGTTTTTCCACTATTATTGTATTTTTCATTTAAATCCAACTTGCTTTTATTTGAATCAATCCAGATTAAATCAACAGACTTCTCTTCGCAATCAAAAACACCAAATCCACCAGCTAAAACGTCATTGCATGCATCTAAATTACGACCTATCTTAAATTCCAAATTCTTAGTCAATTTGGTTTCTATCTCATCATAGAATTCGTCAAGATTTGAAAAATTATGTCCGTTAATTTCTATATGCATAGTTTCAATTTTGTATTGCGTTTCTTTCCATTAAGCCTAACGGCAGTCTGTCTTAAAACCTCCGTTCTCTTTTAAATTGTACCTAAATACGGCATAAATTTAGCAAATATTTGCGTTCTAAGTGCATCTATTTTTCGATACCTTTGGGCAGCAATGCTTTTTATCCTTCGGCAAAACGCATATATGGAAGCCAAAATGAAGGCTATTAGAACAGATAAAGCAATGAGGTATTGCTTAAATACATGAATGCCAAGGATATTCATAATACGACGTAAATTATAAGCAATAAATATAAATCCTACATCCGCCGAGGCGCGTTGTTTGCTGCGTTTGGTCATTATGTAGCTAAATCCCCATTGTCGCTTGATGGTGCCGTATGGGTGTTCCACAATTGCCTGTCGTCGGCGGTAGTAATCCAGGTTTTTCTCTATGTTTTCCTTATTTGTATTTATATATTCTTGATATTCAGATCGTTGTATTGCCTTGCCGTATTTAGCCTTAGAGCATTTGTCTTTTACCGGACAGCTCAGGCATTGGCGAGTTGTATAACGCTTAAATTGATAGGTTTTCGCCTGGTGCCATTTACCTGTTGTGTGCATCTCATGGCCTTGGGGACAATGATAACAGTCCTTGTCTTTATCATATCGAAAGTGTTCTACATTGTAGTGAGGATCGGGGGCATTGGCCGCTACTTTAGGAATGGCAACCAGTACATTTATGCCTAAATCGTGGGCGGTTTGAAACTCGCTGCCTGTATGGTAGCCTTTATCGTAGAGGGCGGTAAAATTATTGTGGCCAATGATGCTTTTACTGCGGTGGAGCATATCGCCCATTGCTTTGCTGTCGTTTTCATTGGTCACTTTATAATCGATGGGGATCATATGGGCTGAATCGACCGTTGTTTGTACATTGTAGGCTACTTCGGTGATATTGTTGCGTGTGATCATTTGCCTGCTTTCCGGATCGCTTGTGGATACCTGGGTTTCGCCGGATTCTTCTAATTGGTGTTCTATATCATGGTAGAATTGCTTGCGCTCTTTGTGTTTCTCAATCTCTTGCTGTATCAGCGCTTGATTGTCCCCATCAGCTTCGGCCAACTGATCCTGGTAGGTAGCAAGTTTGTTGTCGATATAGGTCAAATGGCGCTCAATCTTTTTTGCATTATAATTGGTCTTCTTGGAATTCTGTGCCCGGAGTTTGGTGCTGTCTCCGGCAAGCAGTTTCCCGCCGATTAGTTCTAAGTTCTTGGCTATGCATACCGTGGCACGAAACACATTCTTTATGGCTTTGGAATGGTCGCGGCGGAAGTTGGAAATCGTATTATGGTCGGGCTTTAGGCCTTTGAGCAACCAAATCACTTCGATGTTCCGTGTGCATTCTTTTTCGAGCTCACGTGAGGAGCGTGTTCTGTTCAGGTAGCCATAAATAAAGAGTTTTAGAAGGTCTTTGGGATGATAAGCAGGTCTTCCGTTCTCCACAAAATCTACACGAAAGCCCATTTCTAATAATTCAAGGCTGTCTACAAAAAGATCAATAATCCGCACCTCATGATCTTTATGAATGGATTCATCCAAAGAAATGGGGAAAATTGATACTTGGTTCCGATCTTTTCCTATCATGTATTTCATGCTATGAATATACTAATAAACAAGCATTTATAGCTGTTGGTAAGTCGGAATGTTATCAACAATTTTGGGTGGAAGTTTTGGGGTTTTTAGACAGTCTGACGGCTCGAATATGCGTAGTGCGGGATTTCAAGGCACTTCACTATCAAACCGCTACGCTGTTTAATATTGCTTTAAAGTTAAAATTTACTAAATCGCCCCGCATTACGTATATTTATTGTTGTGTGCCGTTTTTTATTTTATGGTATATCATTATCGAATTCTAATCCTATTAATTTATCGTTAGAATCGAATTTGAAAATCATATAATTTCCTAATTCACAATTAATTATTTGAAACTCTAAATTGTCCTCAGAAACAATCACTCCGTTATCTTTAATATTGTATCCAAGTTTCTGAATTACTTCAGATTTTGATAGTCCTAATTTTAATCCAGATGGTGTTGTGTATTTTTCATTCAGAAATTTCACCGACCATACCAAATTATTATGAAACTCTATTACGAAATCTTTGTATTTCCATGTCTTTAAATTTAAATCGAGATACTCATCTATTTCATAAGGTTCTCCTAATATTTCCTTTATTTTTGATATTGAATCTTGATAACAAATCTCACCAACTCTAAATTCAGAGTTTGGTAAACAATAATTATCATTCTCATCAATTATTAATAATTTGTTTTTCAAACTGCATGATAAAACAGCTAAACAAATAATAATAAAAATCACAGTTTTTAATCGCATATTTAGCGATTTAGCAACCACAAAGTCCATAAACCGAATACTTTCTTTTATTTCCATTATTATCAATTATGACTAATTCAGCTGTATATATTGTTGTTTCATACCCCTTTGAAACTTGTTTTTTGTTTTGAATATAAATAGTATAATATTCATTTATGTATTTGTCATTATCTTGATATAGAAAAACAATCTTACCATTAATAGAGATTAAACAATTATCTCCGATATCATCGAAGTATATAAATCTATTCGATTCGTATTCTTCTTTGGAATTCGAAAACAAGCATGAACACCCTGTTAAAGAATCAGGTATTTCAGATAAGGTGAAAGTAGTAACATCGATATTTACTTCACTCTCTTGCTGTGAAAATGCAAGCCCAGAAATCAAATTTAAAGCGATTATTACAAAAATCAATTTCATATCTCTCGTTATTTTATGCAGTCTCGTCAAATGGCACACAACGTTCTAGCTATCCCACGTAAGGGACTTCAAAACCACAAATTATCAATCTACTACTAATAATTTTCACTTGCATAATCTTTGTTTTAACGATTAAACCCCTTATGGGGAATAGCTTTGGTTATGCCCGGTTCTTAATGTGCGCCGGACATAGCGTCGGCATTGTGCGCTGGCTGAAATGCGCTGGCCAGAGCCAAAGTTAATAAAAAGGCCAAATGTACAATAGCACATCAAAATATTTTTGCGTGTTTCATCACAAAATTAGGATTGGAACTCGAATTTTTTTACCCTGCAAAACCTGCTTCCGAAGCGTGGGCCAGTGCTGTAAGCGATTGCAGGTTTTTAAGTATCAAAGAACAATTGTGCAAAAATTTCCTTCCAAAACGCTACACCGCAGCAAAGAAAATCGGGCATAACGGTTTGCGGCTATGGTGCGTGCCGCATTCTTATTTCTATATTTATTAATTTCTACCATCTTCAAGTTTACAATTCTCTTTCTTAATAGCACTATCTACGGCATGCAATATTAGCCGCTGTTGGGTGCTGGGTTTACTTTAAGTTTCTTTTCAATTATAATTTGAATGTCATCTTTAAAAAGAATTATTTTGTCACTGTTCATTTGATAAGAATACGTCCCCATAAATTTATCCCCGAATTTCTGTTCAGTCTTCCAATCGCTATTTTTAAAACTTCTATATATCAATCTGATTCTTTTAAAATATTCATTACGGCAATGAAATTTCACGACATTATTTTCAGGACATTCATCAGTTAAAAAGTTTGTAGTTAAGATAATAAATTCTGAATCGGATTTGTTATATATTATAGAGTCGCCAATGCTGATTTTCTGGACTTGATAAGTGAATTCATCTTTAAAAGAATTTTGATTCAATGTTATCAAACTTATTTTCAATGCAAAGGTCAATATAACTATCAAAACTGCAATTGCAGAGGTTAATTTCAGGTTTCTATGTTTTTTAAACTTTGAGAGAAAGTCTTCCAGCTCTTTTTTCGATTTTGTATTATCAATAATAAAAATTGCGAGAATTCTCAATCCCTGAAAGGCAAAAACAAAGTCATCAGTCAAGACATAAACACAGTCTTTGAAATTTAGGTTAACCTTATACTTACCAATTTTTAAAGTAATAATTCCTTCTTTTATTTCATCTTTATATCCTTCATCGACATTTTGGTTGAAATCAATACCCTTTCTTATCCTGGAAAATTTGATTTCAAAAATTAGCTTATACAATAGGAAAGTCAGAAAAATGAACCAAATAAGAAAGACAATTAATTTTAAGTCCCATAAATAGTCGATAACTATTGTTAGGATGGATGCAATAGCCATTGAGAGTATCAGATAATCAACAAAAAGTTTTTTGTTTAATTGTTCTATTCCCCTTTTCAGTTTTATTAATTTCTCTCTTTGTTCAGGTTCCATAATGTTGATTACTTCTACTTAACCTTGCACCCAACGGTTTTAATATGATGCGTGCCGCATTTTATTCAATAAATTTCCGTTAATTTCTATATCGTCAAATTTACAAATCATTTTCTTTGAATGACTTAACTGCGGCATGCATTATATTTTTTGTTACCACACGTTTTTGTTATTCAGTCCATTCAATATTATAGAACTTCTTAAATTCTAAGCTTTTTATTCCTGTGGTTAATTCTTTAAAATTCTCTTTACAAGCTTTACTCATGAAAAATGAGAAAGAAAATTCCATTTCATGTTGCCTTGGGATATGAATTCCAATTTCATTATTTTCATTTTCCCCAATGAATATCATAAATCTATTTAATGTCATTGAGTCTTGGTTAAAAACAAAAATCGAATCAACTTCAAATGAATCAGTGAAGAATCCATAATCATATTCAATTTTTCCTTTTCCAGTTAAGAATACACCGCATGCATTAGCTTCTTCTCCATAACCTTGAAAAACATGAATCCAGTTTTTCGGAGTCATAATCTTGAAGTGAGAAGTTTCAATTATTTGATAGTTACCTTCAGTATGATATTTAGTCTTAATTGTCTCTTTATAATTAATTCCTTGAAAATAAATGTCAATAGTAAAATGAGCAATTATAAAAAATGCTATGATTAATATTATCCACTTTAGTATCCTTTTCATTTGTTTAGTCTAATGCTTTTAAAAGCTTTTCTTTTATCTCCATATTAATTCCCAATTCAGAAATTCTTTCTTTTGTAAGATTAAGGTCTATTAAATCATGAAGTGGATTTTCTAAAACGAATAAAATTGAATCAAATTCTAAATCACTTATATGCTTATCTAATGTCTTTCCGAAAAGTTCAGGTTGTTGTTGAACTACTTTAAATAATGTCTCATTACTAAATTCGCTGAACTCAACATTGTTTTTACATTCTGGGCCAAACGTTTTTAAGAACTTCAACATTAAGTCTTCCGAAATGTTTTCTAAATTTTCATGCATTTCAAGGACTACAGAAATGTTACATTTTTCAGTAAAAGATTCTTGTCCATTTAATGAAAGATTAAAAATGGAAATGAAGAAAATTAATATTAAAGTGTTTATTCTCATTAATCGTCTTTTTTTTAAATGTGTGGTAACTACTGTGTATAAGAACCCCCTATTACCAATACAACGGCTTTGTCCGAAGGCTGTTGTTTCATAACACACTTTCGATCAGCAGAATAACATATTGGTCTTTGAGGCTTCATTTTGTTCGTTTTTTCCAATTCCAAATATAAAAAATCTAATTTGAATTACAATGAAATTTTTATTAAATCACCGGGGCTTTTAATTCTCCCAAAATCTTTGGTGCTTACGTGCGTATAAATCTCTGTGGTTTTACTGCTATTATGGCCTAGTAACTCCTGGATATAACGTAGGTCAACACCTTGCTCTAATAAATGGGTAGCAAAGGAATGCCGTAGAACATGTGGTCCGCCTTTTTTACTGATTCCTGCCCGTATTTCATTGTTTGCTAATATCTTGCGCACACTGGTATCGGTGTATTTATGCCCATACTGCCCCTCAAACAAATATTTTTCCGGTTTGTATTGTGCTATGTATTCACGAAGAATCATTGCTGCATTATCCGATAGTACCGTATATCTTTCCTTATATCCTTTGGACTTTTGCACAAAAACAAGCCTACGCTCAAAATTTATATCGCTTTTCTCCATTCTAATCAGTTCGCTGATGCGAATACCGGACGAATACATCAAAAGGATTATGGCTTTGTGTTTTAGATTTTCAATACTGCTCAAAAGCTTTTGCATATCTTCCTGACTGTGAACTTTTAGTAATATCTTAGGCGTTTTTGGCCTACTTACTTCATTGAGCCGTATCTGTGTTCCTGCCATAACCTTATAATAGAGCTTTATGGCATTAACCGATTGGTTGATCGTTGATGCAGATAAAGCTCTTCTTTCGGTCAAACCCAAATGATAACGGTCGATTTCTTTTTCACTGAATCTATGGATTTCCAGAAGGCTTTTATGGCGAAAGGAATTGATAAAGTGAAAGACCATATTATAATAAATCTGTATGCTGTTCTCGGCATAATTATGCAGGCTCATATATTCAATAAATTCTATAGGCACTGATTTAAAATATTTGCCTTTCTCATATGATTGTTCCCACAACATCTGCCTGATCTGTGAATCCTTATTTTCTACCGTTGCACTTAATTTTATAGTGTAAAACTCTGATAAACATATAAATACTTCTTTAAAATTCCTTGAGCTATTCTCAAAATACCAAATCTTTTCTTTGTTGTGCCATCGAATAAATTTTTCATTGGATAGTTTTAAATAAATCTCCTTAGGGAAATATGCCTTGATCCCCAAATACACTTTCCCGTCTAACTCTACGGTAAGTATCTTTAAATCGGGCAAATACCCTCGCTTCTTCAAACGATAGGTATCAAAAGCTGTACCCAATACTGCTTCTTTATTTTTTGGTGCTGTTCCGGGTATCTTATCCAGATATTTAGTACGAACAAGGGCTATATCTTCAAATAATTCTGTAAGCAGCCCTAATGTATTTGCCTGTTCCTCAACATAATAAATGCTATGCTGTACATCAAAGCAAATCCAGCCATTGGCCTTTATACGCTTCAATATTAACTCATTACTCCAGAAATACAGCTTAATGCACTTTTTATTGCCCAATTCTATCCTGTTTAAGAATAGGATGGCCTTTGATGTATTGTTCATGATTTATTAATTATTGATACGATGCTGCAAAAATAAGCTGCAATTGAGCAGTAAGCGTTTTATTAAACGACTATAGTCGGATATAAGCGTTTATTAAAACGATTAGAATTTCCTATATTTGCCCTAACAAACTACAAATCAATTATAATTACAAAATTATGGATAAAAAATGCCCTGCCTGTGGAAAACCCATTAAAGGCAGATCCGATAAGAAATTTTGCGATGATCAGTGTCGCAATACTTTCAACAGCAAAATAAAACGGGAAAGCGAACAAACGATTATTGAGATCAATAAAATATTAAGATACAATCGGAAAATCCTGAAGCAATTTAACCCGGAAGGCAAAACAACAATTCGTAGAGATTATCTTGAGAAGCTAAATTTCGATTTTAGGTATCATACGCACACATTCACAACCAAAGCGAACAACCAGTATAAATTTTGCTATGAGTATGGCTATTTTGAAATCGACCATGAAAAAATCCTAATCGTAAATTGGCAACCATATATGAAAAGTACAAACTAAGTAGTGCGTGTCTATAACGTCCGGTTTCTGGTTCAGAATGTTCGAGATCGAGGTGTTATGCTGAGCACTAGAATAAGGATGAGATCGGACTTTATAGACGGAAACTATGTAGACTCGGTCTTTGACAAAGAGTCGATGGAAGCAAAGAATCTGATTATCTTCATATCTTGCAACTAAATTGTAAATTCAATGAATCCCTTTAAAGAAAATCATCAAAGCGGAATGAAAAGAATACTACTACACCTCTTGTTTTGGATGAGTTATATTTCTTTTTTTTGTTTTGCAATATGCCTTCATTTCCCCAAACTTTGATTTTAAACGAACCACTGCCGGCCTTTGTTTAACGGTCCTGATTGATATTTCTACCTCATATTTTAATTAAATATGATTAGCGCCTAAATTTTATTTCCGGTTGATCTATTTACAAAACATTGAAAGACTTTCAAAACATTGCGATATTATGGACAAACTATTAAGTACTTTACTATAATGCTTTATATTTGCCATTCGCACGATATGAAACATTTGCAGAACATACGAATTGATTATAAAAAAGCCCAACTCGATGAAGGCTCAATACCGGATGAGCCTATGGATTTCTTTCAAAATTGGTTAACCGAGGCGCTGCATTCTGGTGAAAGAGAACCAACAGCTATGGCTTTAACCACCGTTTCCCCCGAAGGAAAGCCTTCTTCACGTATTGTTTTACTGAAGGACATTAAAGAAAACAAACTGGTCTTTTATACCAATTACGAATCGCGTAAAGGGGCTGAATTGGAGAAAAATCCAAATGCTGCTTTACTTTTTTTCTGGCCGTCATTGGAACGGCAGTTACGTATTGAGGGCAGTGTGGAACGACTATCCTATAAAGAATCAGAAGCTTATTTCAACAGCCGTCCATTGGAAAGCAGGATTGGCGCGAGCATATCGCCCCAAAGCAAAATAATTGCAAGCAGGGACGAACTCGAACATTCTTTTACCGAAGAAATTACCAAAGCACAAAAGGGCATCCCCCCTGTAAAACCCGCCTTTTGGGGTGGTTACAGCCTAAGTCCGCAGAGCATCGAATTCTGGCAAGGCCGCCCCGGGCGCTTGCACGACCGATTTCTCTATGTTTCTAAAGACGGGAAATGGAAAAAAACACGTCTGGCTCCATGAAGCGGTTGATTACAATACTGTTGCTGAGCTGTTTCTATCTTATGAAACCCATGGCGCAAAATGTTTTTACAGCAGGAGAGCAACTAACTTATGAAGCAGCATATAATTGGGGTTTTCTTTGGATTAAAGCAGGAAAGGTCACCTTTACCGTATCCGACACTATACTAAATGATGAAAACTGTTTCTCTTTCAGCAGCATCGGCAGTTCCTTCAAGGCGTACGATTGGCTTTTTAAGGTGAGGGACACATTTTCATCTATTGCAGTAAAGAAAGATTTGAACCCGATTTCCTATCACAGAAAAACTTACGAAGGGGGCTTTGAAACAAATTATTCATATCGCTTCGATGAAGTAAACAGGAGAGTCTATTGCATCACACAAAATTCAAACAGGCCACAGCGCTACGACACCATAGCGTGGAAGCAAAACACTTTCGATCTTCTAACGGCTACATATCATACCCGAAACCTGCCTTTTCTGGATATTGAGGTTGGCGATACAGTGCCCGTTCGGGTCATTATCGACAGAAAAGACTATAATTTGTATGTACGATATTTGGGCAGGGAAACCATTAAAAATCGTGATGGCGAGAAATATCGCTGCCTGAAATTTTCTGCATTGCTGGTTTCCGGAACTATTTTTAAAGGAGGCGAAGACCTTGAAGTATGGGTAAGTGATGATGACAACCGCATCCCAATAATGGTAAAAGCAAAAATCTTGGTTGGTTCCGTAAAAGCCTACCTCACTAAATGGCAGGGATTAAAATGCCCATTATCAGCAATAGAATAATCAGGAATACTGTTAAGATTCTTGCTATACTTTTAAGTATCAAAAAATGATACTATATTTGTAAAAGCCTTAAATGATACATTATGAAATTTATTGAGCTTTCATTATCACGCTTTAGCGTGCGGAAATATACAGAACAAAAAGTTGAACCGGAAAAAATTGAGCAATGCCTGAAGGCTGTTCAGATAGCACCGTCGGCAAGCAATGCCCAACCCTGGAAATTTGTGATTGTGGATGATCCCGAACTAAAAAATCAAGTGGCAAGGGAAACCTATAATTCCGTTGTTTCTTTTAATCGCTTTGCATCAAAAGCTCCGATAATTATTGCCATTGTCATGGAAAAAGCCGGTTTAATAACTCAATTGGGCGGAAAAATTAAGCATAAAGAGTTCAGTCTGATCGATATTGGAATCGCTGCCGAGCATTTCTGCTTACAAGCCGCAGAATTAGGTCTTGGAACTTGTATGCTCGGATGGTTTAACGAACGACAAATACAAAAACTGCTGTCGATCCCAAAGTCAAAAACCATTGGCCTTCTAATTACCTTAGGATATCCGGATCAAAAGCCCCCTGAAGAGAAAAGGAGAAAAAAAATCCATGAAATATTTTCATACAATAGCTACGAATAAAAAAAGAAACCGATGAAAAAATTTGCAGTAATACTTGCCGGTTGTGGCGTCTTCGACGGAGCAGAAATTCATGAAGCAACCCTTAGCCTTTATGCCATTGCAAAACAAGGAGCAGCCTACGAAATATTTGCCCCAAATATAGAGCAACACCATGTAATCAATCATTTGACCGGTGAAGAAATGCCCGAAAAAAGAAATGTCCTTGTCGAATCGGCACGCATTGCAAGGGGAGCAATAAAAGACCTCTCTGAGTTAAATGTTGCTGATTTTGATGCACTTTTGTTTCCGGGAGGGTTTGGTGTAGCAAAAAATTTATGCACTTTGGCTTTTCAAGGAGCTGATGCTGTGGTTGATCCACAAATTGAAGAGGTCGTGCTCGCTTTTCATAAGGCAGAAAAACCAATCGCAGCATTATGTATTGCCCCTGCCATGATTGCCAAAATTATTCAAGGAGCAGCAGTAACTATTGGGCAGGATAAAGGAACCATTCAGGCAATTGAAGCCATGGGGGGAAATCATGAGACAACAACACATGGGGAAGTAATTATTGATGAAAATAACAAAGTGTACTCAACACCTTGCTATATGCTGGAGGCAAGCATTTTGGATATAGCCGATGGAGCTGAAAATATTGTTGCTGCTGTATTGCAGGATTTAAAATAGCTCTTTATTGCTGCGCCCTTATAAATTACTGATCGGCAAGCGGAATGCCGCTTCAATGTCTCTTGTCCTGTTGTTCGTGTTTCTTTCAAGTTAAGAAGAACAAAACTATGAAGATTCATTCAGCATAAAATTATTTCCAAACTTCGGGCATAGAAACCACAAGAGAAGTGATTACTATGAGATGGCAGGAAAAAAAATAGAGGTGCTTGATTATATATCGTGTCCCAGCTTTTTCTCGAGATATTTGCAGGCTTTTTCGGCTGCAATTTTTTCAGCCCCTTTGATTGAGTAATCCTGAGCTGTAGCAATAGCTTGTTTATTCAGAAGGATTTCGACTTTATATTGTTTTTTATGGCCACTGCCCACTTCCTGAAGCAAATGAAAATCGATTTCCTGTTTTTCTTTCTGCGACCACTCAATCAATTTACTTTTGAAGTTTAATTGAGTGTTTTCGAGTTCATCGATATCATAATGCACTTTTACAACACGATTGAGGATAATTTTTTTTGTGGGCATATAACCTTTATCAAGGTATAAAGCCCCGACAAATGCTTCAAAAGCATCGCCCATTGCAGATTTTGATTTATGGTAAATATCAGAATTAGAACGAATTAAATCTTCAAAGCCTAATTTTACACTGAGTTTATTGAGCTGATCCCTACTAACAATTTTAGAACGCATTTCGGTAAGAAAGCCTTCATCTTTTAAGGGAAATTTTTTAAAGAGGTAATCGGCAATGATAGAACCTAAAACGGCATCACCGAGGTATTCGAGGCGTTCGTTACTTACTTTAACGCCATTGGTTAATTCTTCTGCTGCGGAACGGTGGCGAAAAGCCAGTTTATATAAAAAAATATTTCCGGGATAGAACCCGAAAATATTTTTTATAGAGTAATATAAATCCTTATCAGGAGATAGTGATGCTTTAATCGATCGTACGCCAACCAAGGTTATTCCTCAAATTTTTTGAACGCGACAGAAGCATTGTGCCCACCAAAGCCAAAAGTATTGCTCAGCGCAACCCTGATATCTCTTTTTACAGCCTTGTGAAAAGTGAAATCGAGCTTATTATCAATTTCCGGATCATCTGTAAAGTGGTTGATTGTTGGAGGCACGATACCATGTTTAATGGAAAGGGCCGTAGCAATCGCTTCAACAGCACCGGCAGCACCAAGTAAATGGCCTGTCATTGATTTCGTGGAATTAATCTGAATATTGTATGCGTGTTCACCAAAGAAAGCAACAATTGCCCTAGGTTCGGCAATATCACCCAATGGTGTTGAAGTTCCATGTGTGTTAATATAGTCTACTTCGCCAGGTTCAATACCGGCGTCTTCAAGAGCCCATTTCATAGCGTTTCTTGCGCCAAGGCCTTCAGGATGGGGAGCTGTCATATGATATGCATCACCAGATAATCCACCACCTGCAAGTTCACAATAAATATTTGCTCCACGATTCAATGCGTGTTCCATTTCTTCGATAACAAGTGATCCACCACCTTCACCAAGTATAAAACCATCACGGTCTTTATCAAATGGCCTTGAGGCTGTTTTGGGATCATCATTTCTAGTTGAAATAGCATGCATAGAATTAAATCCACCCACACCAGCTTCGTTAATTGCTGCTTCAGAACCGCCTGTAATAAACACATCGGCTTTGCCTAAGCGTATATAATTATAGGCATCTACAATTGAATTTGCAGATGAAGCACATGCTGAAACTGTTGCGAAATTCGGACCCCTAAAACCATACTTAATAGAAATATGCCCTGCGGTAATATCCGCAATCATTTTAGGGATGAAAAAAGGATTAAAACGAGGAGTGCCATCACCACGACCGTAATCAACCACTTCTTTCAGGAAGGTATCCAAACCACCAATTCCGCTGGCCCAAATAACACCACAACGATCAAGATCCAGGCTGCCTTCGGCAAATCCTGCATCTTTAAAAGCTTCATCAGAAGCAATTAAGCCATATTGGGCATAACGATCATATTTTCTGGCTTCCTTACGGTCAAAATGATCTTTTACATCAAAACCTTTAAGCTCACAGGCAAACTGCGTCTTAAACTTTGATGCATCAAAACGGGTGATGGCTGCGGCACCACTGACTCCATTAATCAGCGACTCCCAATATTCAGGAGTACTATTACCAATTGGAGTCAGCGATCCCAGCCCTGTTACAACTACTCTTTTTAACTTCATTAATAAATGAAATTAGTTTTTAGCATTGTTTTCGATGTAAGCAATTGCTTCCTTAACGTTCGAGATCTTTTCAGCCTGATCATCCGGAATTGCAATACCGAATTCTTTTTCGAATTCCATGATGAGTTCAACTGTATCCAAAGAATCAGCACCGAGATCATTGGTGAAGCTTGCCTCAGGAGTTACGTCGTTTTCATCAACACCAAGCTTATCAACGATGATGTTTTTAACTCTTTCTGCAATATCAGACATACTTTTAAAATTTTGGTTAAACAGGCTGCAAAGAAACTAATTAATTAAACAATATCCAAAAAAAAACTATTTAATCCATACCACAATGCCAATAATTTGTTGTTTTACAAGTATATACATCAAATTATCAGTAGATATATCTCAATATTTCAATAAATTATTAATAAAAGAACAAATCTTTTAATCAACTGATATTCTATATTTTATATGAATATGAAATTTACTAATATTTATAAAATGCAAAGATAAGATTATTAGGAACTTAGCCCAAAAGCAGTATTTATGCCCAAAATACTACTCCAGAATTACCAAAAATATTCTTTAAAACGCCATTTTTTCGAGGTATTTGCTGATAACTACAGGAAATGGATATAACCGAATATCTTGGAAATTCACACTCTTGTATTTTAAACTATCCTTAAAGTTTGGCTGAGCCAAACAATCTATATGAATGAAGCGAATATGCAGAAGCTGATGACTGAGCCGGTGTTTTATCGTTTGCGATATCCCTATAATGCTATTTAAATCCGGATTCAACTCAAAACCGGCAAACACAGTCGATGCAATTTGCCCATGCTCCAATGAACTCGGGCTTTCAATTAGGGGAAACTCGAACAAATGCGCCCAAATATCATTTGAATCACGCTTATTAATCAAGGTCATTTTGGAACCCCTATATATATAATGTATAAGGACATAATTAAGATATCGATTAATCGGCTTCGGCATTTGTTTTTTAGCAGGGATATCGGCAACAAGACCTTTTTTATACGCAACACAAGAGCTATTGAATGGGCATGTTCGGCAATCAGGTTTTTTTGGAGTACACTGCAAGGCCCCAAACTCCATAATGGCTTGATTAAAGCTTGCGGCATCTGCGTCTGCAATGAGTGCATATCCAATATCTGAAATATTTTTGGTGGCTTCTGAAGAATATTTTGGTTCTGTAATCCCAAAATATCGACTAAAAAAACGAATCACATTCCCATCAATAGCAGGATGAGCTTCGCCAGAGCTGAATGAAGCCACAGCAGCAGCAGTATATAAACCGATTCCCGGCAAGGCTTTTAGTGCCTGAAAACTTTCCGGAAAGTGCCCATCTAGATCGTTAACTACAATTTTTGCCGCTTTGTGCATATTTCTGGCTCGACTATAATAGCCCAATCCTTGCCATATTTGAAGGACATCTTGCTCTGAGGCAGCCGCTAAAATCTCTACTTTAGGAAAAGCCTCTAAAAAAGTTTTAAAATAAAGTTTGCCGTATTCAACACGAGTCTGTTGCAGGATTACCTCCGAAACCCAAAGAGTATAAGGATCCTTTATGTTACGCCATGGCAGATCCCTTTTATTGATTAAATACCACTTATTCAAGGTTTTAGCAAACCATTTTGCCTCAATTTCCTTGGGTACAATTGCATTTTTTATCATATATTATGAACAATATTTGCGGGGAAAATGTTGCTGCACCCTGTAATCGTATGCTCAGGCATTCCTACAATATTATTATTTCGAGCACATTAGCCTAAAAATTTATTGGAAAAAATATAGTGTGCTACAATTTTTTTTTATCTTTGCAGCCTTGTTGGAAAATTATAAATCAGTTATTTAAAAACATATTGGATCATGACTAAAGCGGAAATTGTAGCAGAAATTGCTAACAAAACTAATGTTGAGAAGGTTGCTGTACAACATATCGTTGAAGCCTTCATGGATTCTATCAAGGGATCACTCGCAAAAGGAGAAAATGTTTATCTAAGAGGTTTCGGTAGCTTTGTTATCAAAAAGAGAGCAGAAAAAACTGGCCGTAACATCAGCAAGAACACGACCATCATTATTCCGGCTCATAACATTCCTGCATTTAAGCCGGCAAAGACTTTCGTTAGCGAAGTGAAAGATAACGTACAAGTTGAAGGTTAATTTAATTATTGTAACATTTAAAATCATTCAAAATGCCGAGCGGAAAGAAGAGAAAGAGGCACAAGATGGCAACCCATAAACGGAAAAAACGTTTACGGAAGAATAGGCATAAGAAGAAATAATTAATCTTCACGCTATCAGTCATATAAAGCAATGCTTCCAAATTTGGGAGCATTGTTTTATGTTATACCTACCCAGGCAAAATATTGCCTAAATCCTGTTTTCTAAAATACAATGTTATTTACCCTGTAACTAAAAGTATTTGTAAAATAGGAACTTAAGAAACTAAAATGTGAATAAAGATCTAATTATTGATTCCGGCTCTTCGGATGTGCGTATTGCGCTGCTTGAAGAGAGGAATCTTGTTGAATTACACGAAGAAAAAGGGAGCAACGAATTTGCTGTCGGTGATATATACATTGGCAAGGTCAAAAAAATAATGACCGGGCTCAATGCTACATTTGTTAATGTTGGTTACGAAAAAGACGCCTTTCTCCACTATCTTGATCTTGGCCCGCAAGTGCTTACACTCAATAAATGTTTGCGCCTTGCTATGGGCGACAGGCTTAAAAACCTGAATGTCAGCAGCCTTAATCAAGAGCCGGATATCGAAAAAACAGGAAAAATCAGCAGCGTACTTACTGTTGGACAACCCGTTTTAGTACAAATCGCCAAAGAACCCATCTCTACAAAAGGGCCAAGGGTTAGTTCGGAAATAAGTTTTGCCGGACGCTTTTTGGTACTTGTCCCCTTCTCAAACAGAGTATCTGTTTCTCAAAAAATTAAAAATCCCGAAGAACGAAAGCGGCTGAAGCGGCTTATAAACAGCATCAGGCCTAAAAATTTCGGCGTTATTATCCGTACTGTTGCCGAAAATAAAATGGTCGCAGAACTGGATTCTGACCTCAGGGTTTTAATGACAAAATGGGAGTCGGTTCTAAAACGCCTGCCGGAGGTAACCCCTCCACAAAAAGTGTGTAGTGAACTCGATAGAACCTCAGCAATATTGCGCGATTTGCTTAATGAGTCATTTAACAATGTATATGTAAATGACCAAAATATGGCAGAGGAAATAAAAACCTATATCCAAACTATCTCGCCCGATAAAGTTGATATTGTTAAATATATTAAAGGGAAAACATCAATTTTTGACCAGTTTGGCGTCGATAAGCAGATTAAAAATTCTTTTGGCCGTATCGTAACTATTAAAAGCGGCATCTATCTGATCATCGAGCATACTGAAGCCCTACATGTTATTGATATCAATAGCGGCCATCGGGTGAAAAAAGGCAGCGATCAGGAAACCAATGCTTTAGAAGTAAATATTGAGTCTGCAACAGAAGTAGCACGCCAATTACGCTTGCGCGATATGGGGGGTATTATTGTTGTCGATTTTATTGATATGGGCGAAGCTAAAAACCGCCGCAAACTATACGAACACCTGAAAGCCGAAATGGCTAGGGACAATGCCAAACATACGATTCTACCCCCATCAAAATTTGGCCTTGTTCAAATTACACGCCAAAGGGTGCGACCTGAAACAAAAGTAAAGGTGTTGGAAAAATGTCCTGTGTGCAGGGGAACAGGAGAAATTAAGCCAAGCATTATCCTTACCGATGAAATTGGCAGCAACCTAAGATACCTCATCCATGAGCAAAATGAGAGCAAACTGACATTAAGTGTGCATCCTTTTCTTGCTTCTTATCTCACAAAAGGCTGGGTTTCTATGCGTGCCCAATGGTATTTCAAATATAAAAAATGGATCAAGATAAAATCAGAAAATTCGTACCATATGCTTGAGTATCATTTTTTTAATAAAAATAATGAAGAAATTAAAATTTAATACTGCCCGCCCATATATATTAGCTGATATTCAGGAAGTACACTAATAAATTATTCGTTTCCTAAGCATATATAAAACCAGAGGAGCAAAAACGAATACATGCGGAGCTGAAAATAAGGAATTTATGGAAAGAGTTGTTAGCGGTATCAGACCAACAGGAAACCTGCACCTCGGAAATTATTTTGGTGCAATTCGTAATTTTATCAAAATGCAACAAGAGCAGGATTGCCTCTTTTTTATTGCTGATTATCATTCATTAACTACACATCCTACACCCAAAGACCTTCATGGAAACGTGAAACAAGTGCTGGCAGAATATCTTGCTGCCGGGTTGGATCCCGAAAAATCTACTATATATATCCAAAGTGATGTTCCGGAAATTACCGAATTATATATGCTCCTGAACATGAACGCATATCTTGGTGAACTGGAAAGAGTCACTTCTTTTAAAGACAAAGTGCGCAAGCAACCTGATAATGTGAATGCCGGACTATTAACTTATCCGACCCTTATGGCTGCTGATGTTATTATTCATAAGGCAACTAGTGTGCCGGTTGGAAAAGATCAGGAACAAAACATGGAAATGATGCGCACTTTTGCACGCCGCTTTAACCGCATGTATAAAGTCGATTATTTCCCAATTCCCAAAGCCTTCAATTTTGGCGAAGCGCTTGTTAAGGTTCCCGGGCTCGATGGAAGCGGAAAAATGGGCAAATCGGAAGGGGAAGGAAACGCTATCTTTCTCGCGGAAGACCCAAAAAAAATAAAGAAAAAAATAATGCGGGCGGTAACCGATTCAGGCCCAACAGAAATGAACTCTGAAAAACCAGATGCCATTCAGAACCTATTTGACCTTATGGCGCTTGTTACAGATGCAGAAATTGTAGCGCATTTTGATGATCAGTACAACAAATGTGAAATACGTTATGGCGACCTGAAAAAACAATTGGCTGAAGATGTGATTCGTTTTACAGAGCCAATAAGGCAAAGGGTTGAAGATATTAAAGGGAATAACGAATACCTGAGTAAAGTCGTGAAACAAGGCGCAGAAAAAGCACGCGAAAGTGCTTCAAAAACGATACGTGAAGTACGCGACATTATAGGCATTAGATCATTTTAAAGAAAGAGATCAAAGGATATCTGTAGGGCACTGCTTCAAGTAGTGCCCTTTTTTGTACCTTGGTGGCACAAAACATTATTGGATGCAATTATTAAGAACATCTTTATGGTCTTTAACCATTATTGGACTCATTATTTTACTTATGGGCTGGTATGCCGGTATTTTTGAACAACCGGAAATCCGCCAAAGCTATGTTGAGCCTTTTAATGTCGTTTATCGCTCATACTCAGGAGACCCAAATGGTTTAGAAAATGTTACGAACGGACTAATTTCTGATTTAAACCTTTATGGAATAAGTGTATACCGCAGCATCCTTATTGTCAAAAATGAAAAAAATAGCACACGCATTCAAGCAGTTGTGGCCTGCGTTATTGCAAAAGAATACGACAAAATCATTCCAAAAATCGAAGCAGAATTTCCCCTCGCCAGAATTAATCCCGGGTATTGTATGATGGGATCGATGCTTTATGAAAACTGGATGAACGTTTATGCTGCCGATTGGCGCATCAGGCCCATCTTAGAAGGTTTGGCAGAAAAAATCAAGTTATACCAATATAGTATTCTGGAAATTAAAGATTCGTTCAATAATGAAATTACATACCTGCTCGTAGAAAATTCGCAACTCCCAAACGAAGTAATTCCTGGCGCAAAATAGAGTAAAAGCAAAAAAACCATCATCCCCCGAACAATAGCGAAGCAAAACACTTTTTCACACTCCTCGCATATGTTTTCTTTTTTAATGTACGCTTATGAACACCGCTCTGTGTTAATTCGAACATCTTTTGATTAATTTGCAGATTTTAAATACTGATATACATTTACTTATAAATTTAGGAATGATTATTGATAACCACAGCACTATAATCAATAATAAATGTCTATAATGAAGAAATTACTTACAATTGTTTTGGCCATCGTTTTGGTGTCCATGCAGAATGTACGCGCCGATGAAGGTATGTGGCTTCCCTTTCTCCTGAATAAAAACATTAAGGAAATGCAGGCAATGGGACTCAAATTAAGCGCTGACGATCTATACAGTGTAAACAATTCCAGCTTAAAGGATGCAATTGTTATGCTGGATGGTGGAAATTGTACCGGAGAAATTATTTCCTCCAAAGGCCTATTACTCACCAATCATCATTGCGGCTATGAAGATATCCAAAAGCATAGCTCCGTAGATCACGATTATCTAACCGATGGTTTTTGGGCAATGAACCTCAATGAAGAGCTGCCAAACCCCGGAAAAACAGCCTCCTTTTTAGTGCGTATCGAAGATGTTACAGATCAGGTTCTTGCTGATGTTACTGATGATATGAGCACTGAAGACAGAAATAATGCCGTGCGTAAAGCCAGAACAGAAATCATTGAAAAAGCAATTGAAGGCACTGATTATAATGCCGATGTAAAAAATATGTACGAAGGCAACGAATACTACCTTTTTGTTTATGAAACTTTCCGCGACGTACGCCTTGTTGGTGCGCCTCCTTCATCTATCGGAAAATTTGGTGGCGATACCGACAACTGGATGTGGCCACGCCATACAGGCGATTTTAGTATTTTCCGCGTTTATGCTTCTCCTGATGGCAAACCTGCTGATTATTCTGAAGATAATGTTCCATACACTCCAAAACACCATCTTCCTGTTTCCCTGAATGGGGTTCAGGAAAACGATTTTGCTATGATTTGGGGCTACCCGGGCAGCACTGACCGTTATCGTACATCTTATGGTGTTGAAGAAACAATCGACCAGCTGAATCCAACACAATATAAGCTTAAAGATATTAAAATGAAGATTATGAAGGAAGATATGGATGCAGATGACGCTATTCGTATCGCTTATGCAGGTGATTATGCATACCTTGGTAATTTCTGGAAAAAAGCCAACGAAGAAACAAAAGCTCTAAAACGCCTCGATGTTGCCGGACAAAAACGCGCTCTTGAAGAAGAATTTAATCAATGGGCAAATGCTGATCCGCAACGCAAAAAAATCTATGGAAATGTCATCGCAGATATCGCTGATGCTTATGCCTATAAGAGCGAGCAAAAAACCGATGTTATGTTCTGGTATTTTGTTGAAACACTTACCGGCTCAAAGCTCTTGTATAACGCATTCCGTATGCAGGCCCTAAAAACAGAACTGCAAGGCGATGATTGGTCTGAAGAACGCGCCCAAGCATATAAAGACCGCGCCGCCGAACTTTATAAAGACTATAACCTGCCTACTGACAAAAAGATTTTTGCTGCAATGCTGCGCGAATGGAACAATCATATGCCACCGCATATGCGCCCTTCTATTTTTAAAGACGTTGTTTTTCCAAAATTTAAAGGCGATTTTGATGCATATACTAACTGGGTTTATGAAAAATCAATATTTGCATCACAAGAAAAATTTGATGATTTCCTGAAAAAACCAAAAGCAAAAAAACTCGATAAAGACCCCGGGCTGCAAGCAGTAAATTCGGTATTTGGTGCTTTCCAAAAAGCAAATGCACAAGCAGCACCTTTTGAAGAAAAATTAGCCAATGCCCGCCGTTTGTTTATTCGTGGCCTGCGCATCATGAAGCCTGAAAAGCTTTTTTATCCGGACGCGAACAGTACAATGAGGGTTACTTACGGGAAAGTTAAAGATTATTTCCCGCGCGATGCTGTTCATTATGACCTCATTACTTACCTTGATGGCGTAATGGAAAAAGAAGATCCATCTAACGAAGAATTTATTGTTCCTGAAAAATTAAAAGAACTTTATAATAATAAAGATTATGGCCAATATGGGATGGGTGACCGCATGCCTGTATGCTTCCTCACCGACCATGATATTACCGGCGGAAATTCAGGAAGCCCTGTAATCAATGCCAATGGTGAATTAATCGGTACTGCCTTCGATGGAAATTCAGAAGCAATGAGTGGCGATATTGAGTTCGATGAAGAACTGCAACGCACCATTGTTTGCGACATCAGATACGTATTGTTTGTAATTGATAAATATGCCGGTGCCAAGCATCTTGTTGCTGAAATGGATCTGGTTTATAACTAAAGATGGTTTTTTTCTAACCGGTTTTGGTTAGTAATGGTTGATGGTTAAACCCGGCGGGAGCCGGGTTTTTTTATGCCTACCTATTCCGAAACAAACCCACTAATCCATTTTTGCTCTTAAAAAACGCTTTCATTGCTTTTTTTTGTACTTTTGATATGTGGGTTTTGCCTTTTTCATAAAACCATCCCTTTGTTAAAACTGCCCACCAAAAAACAAACATTATGCGAAAATCCCTCCTTTTTTTGTCTATTTCCTTAATGCTTTTTTCTTGCGATAATAGCACCAAAACCATAAAACAAGCAGTGCAGGAAAGCATTGTTCCTCAGCCAAAACAACTATTAAATAAAGGCAATACCCTGCTTCTCAGCAAAGAAAGCAAATCCTATTCGCCTGATGAAACAGCACAAAAATTGCTGCAATTATTCGATGCTGACTTACAAAAACTTAGCGGCATTGGTTTAGGAACCACATCAAGAAATGGAGCAAATGCCGATGTAATTTTTCTTATCGACACGTCTTTGCAAAAAGAAGAATACCACATAGATATAGAAAAAAAAATTCATGTTCTTGGGGGAAGTTATCAGGCATTAAAAATGGCTGAAAGCTCTTTAATTCAAATGGTTGAAATAGAACATGGCTTATTGGCCTTTCCCGTTTTGAATTTGATTGATTATCCGGATGTGGCATACCGTGGATTGATGCTCGACTTGGCGCGCCAATGGCATGATATCGCCACAATAAAACAATGCATCGATCTGGCCGCATTCTATAAATCCAATTATCTTCATTTGCATTTCAGTGATTATCAATCCTATACTTTGCCTTCTAAAATATTCCCAAAGCTCTCAACAGATAACAAAACCTACAGTTTTGATGAACTAACAGATCTGGAAAATTATGCCAACACAAGGGGAATAAGCATCATCCCCGAGATCGATATACCGGGACATTCCAGCCCTTTTGTCGAAAAATATTCTGAAATTTTTGCCATCGAAGCCATTAAAGAAAACCCATGGATCGTTCATATGGGAAAAGAGGATGTATATCAGGCTTTGGATACAATTATTGGCGAGGTCTGCGGGATATTTCAATCCACACCCTATTTTCATATTGGCGGCGACGAAGCTATTTTCTATAAAGTAAGCGAGGATTCCGAAGTGAAAACCTATATGAAAAAACACGAACTAGGCGAAGATGTGCATGAATTATACAGGCATTTTTTAGTTCGGCTCAACAATATCGTGAAAAAGCATCAAAAGCAAATGTGCGTTTGGGAAGGTTTTGGCCGTAAGGGGGATATTCCCATCCCAAAAGATATATTGGTGTTTGAGTTTGAAACAAACCGCTATCTGCCAAATCATTTAGTCGAGGATGGCTATCAGGTTGTGAATACATCATGGAAACCACTTTATGTAGTGAACCGGAAAAAATGGGAGCCAAAAACTATTTATCAATGGAATATCTGGCGATGGGAAAACTGGTTTTCAAAAGCCCCTTCGTTTACGCCCATTCAATTAGATGAAAGCCCCTTAATTATCGGCGCCGAAATGTGTGCTTGGGAGCAGCCCGGAACTTCAGAAATTCCCAGCCTCAGAAAACGCTTGCCCACTATGAACGAAAGAATATGGAATACACACAAACAGATTTCTTATGAACTGTTTATGAATCACTTAAACAATACAGACAGGCGCCTTTCGAAAATTATTGGCAATATAAAACAAGATAAATTACTCGAAAACTACAATTTTATTGGAGAGGCGCCAAAAGACTAATTCCACATTTTAACTTTTAACAGCCAATTCTGTCGTAAAACATATGCAATTATGTTAATCTGTCATATATATGAAGGCCTTTCCTGACAAAACGGATAAAAAACGGTGCTAATCCTTTTGCAGCATAGTATTTGTTCTGCTCGAAGAAAAAATTATTATGGAAAAATTTGGTTCAATTATTCAAGGAAATACACCAGTACTCGTAGATTTCTCAGCAGAATGGTGTGGCCCATGCAAAATGCAGGCGCCCATATTAAAGGAAGTAGCAGCACAAATGAAGGGCAAAGCCCGAATTTTAAAAATTGATGTTGATAAAAACCCTGCTGTGGCACAAAAATATCAGATACAGGGCGTGCCCACCCTCATCATTTTTAAAAATGGTGAAATAAAATTCCGCCAATCGGGTGTGATGCAGGCGGCACAGATTATTGGGCTTTTGGAAAAAAATTTATAAAGGACTTAAAATTTCAGTATAAAGAATCATAATTTAATTCATAAAGCCGAAACTTTGGCTATAAAATTGAATGACGTGTACCATTTACTTCTTCGAATTGTGTTCATTTGTATATTAGACAGAATTTTAATAGATTTGTTCTGCAAAGCACTATAAATACCAAGTAAAGACTATACAATGAAACAACTTACACCTAAAAGGAACTGTATGCCCCTGTTGCTGGCAATCACAATCTCCTTTTTCTCAATTACATCTATTGCACAGACTAATTATGGAATAGATCCCTATAAAAACACACAAAAGGATATTGTCCCTTTGCGGGAGGCTATTAAGAAAATAACCCAAAAAACGCAATTTGTAGGCCAGGACAAGCCTATACATTCTATAAATTGTGATGACTATTCGTTCTCTGCCTCTGCTGCAGATTATGACCCTAAAACTCAGGACGGGATTAAATATTTCAGATATGACGGCATACTCACTCTTTTTTTAAAATTTGATAAAGGCGGTAATACCGCAGGTGTTAGCTATAAAATTTTCGATAGCACAGGGAATCTTATGGAGCAATATCAACATGATTTTAACAATATTAGCAGAAAAAAATATAGCTATAAGGGTTCGGATACAGTGATGCTTATTACGCATGATGAAGAGTGTGCAGCGAATGAATATCCCCAATATTTTTTTTCTAAAACTAGTTTTTCTTATGATGAAAAGGGGAATATTGATAATATTACCACTAAAAAATTGGATTCATTTCGCAATGCAGATGGTTTAGCCTATACGAATGATACTTGTATTTGCACTAAAATATCGCCCTCAAGCTATGATAAAAAGGGAAATATTATTGAGGATCCGGCAAGAGGCCTTAGTTATCAATATGATAACTCCAACCATCTGCGATCCATTACAGATATGGGTTCGCACCTTTACTTTGGGAGATATTTCTCTGATCTCATTAAGCATCTTTTACCTGATGAAATAATCCTTTCAATGGAACCAAAAATCCAAATAGAGAATCAGCTTAACTTGTTTGGCGAAAAATGGCGTATAACACTTGTCGATTTTGATGGCCATAGTGCTCGGTTTTTATTAGAAGTATTCGATAAGGAAAATCATCGTTTTAATTGGCATGGAGAGCTCTGTCTAACCATCGCTAATAATGCTGTCGAGGCAATATCTTATAAATGCCTCGTCGAAAATCAAGAGTATATTAGTGAAGATCATATAAATTTTTTTATAGATACTTCTGTTCTCAAAATTGACTTTTTATACAACAATAATAAAGACGTGGAATTATATTCGCATTCTATTAAAACCGTGCGTGATGGCAAAGAAATCTATAATAATACTTGGCGTAACAATATTTCCTATGAGTATAGGAATGGGGACATAGTTAAATTATCCAATTATGATATTGAAACACCTCCTCAAAATAGTGATAATGAATACAATGCCACTGCGGTCATCAAATCATTAGCATATTCAGAGTTATATCAATATTATCCTGATGGGAAACTTATGTTCAAAATAAGAGACAAAAACTATTTAACCCTTTATGAATATGACAGTCTGAACCGATTAAAAACCTCTTCCGAAATGGATATTCTCTGTAATGGTTTTTCTTCTAAACACAAAGAAAAGTATGGATACGAAGACAGTACCATAGTGCTTTATGATAAAAATGGAATGCAAATTCAATATGACTTGTCTTGGTTTGAATTTACTTATAAATATTTATATGGACAGGTAGATGATAAACTCTTTAAATATATAGACAGAGAAGCTGTTTTTGACACTTTAGTTCCTCATGATTCGGATAGTATATTTGTTACTAATTGCTATAAATACTGCGAGTGGACTTTAGAAAAATATTACTCAAATGGTCAATTAGTGCAAGAAATATTTTTTCCTTCTCGCAGACCAGATCGATTTAAGGCTAGCACCAAATATACATATCAGAAAAATGGTTCGATCAGAAAAAAATCGATTGCAAAAGAGTTTAGACATATATTAATCGACACGGAAATAGTGCAGGCTCCAAACGGAACTATTATTTCTTACACTGATAATTTATCCAAGACTAAGCCTATAGAATATCGATATACTTACGATGATCAATTAAATTGGATTGAACGAAAAGAATTTAAAAACGGAACATTATCTTCTGTAACTACACGGGAAATTGAGTACTATTAGAACCATCCAATAATCCCAGGAAACAGCATTTGATGCTCGTTGAATAAAGCGAACTGCCATTTTTCGTTGTTTAATAAGCTATCGTCACAAAAACACTGTCTGCTTCATTTGGAATTACTTCCTGGGTATAATCCCTATATCCACCAATATGGGTATAGACATTCCAATTGATAAAATATTTTTGCTCCGGTTGTAAAAGGTAGGTGAAGGAAGTATCCTCCACAGGCCCATCGAAATGCCATTTAATATCTGTTGGGATAAATCCCCATTTGATATCACGGATATACATAAAACCGGAACAATTATCCAAAGCAGAATCGGCTTTAACATTATAAACATGAAGTTTAAAAACCTTCTTTTTGGTAAAAGCTATGCGCACACTATCGCCGGGGGAAATATTCAGTTCTGTTTTATCGAAAGGCACAAGGTATTCAGGATTTAGGTGGCTGTTGGTGCTAATCATCAAAACCTCTTCCCTATCCTCTGTTTCATAAGAAATTAATCCTTTGGAATCTGTTGTGAGGGTATCAATTGCTTGCCAAAGTTCGGGGCTTTCTGTTCGCTTTTGCAGTATAAAGCGGAAATCACTTATTGCCGCTCCATTTTTTTCGCGATAGCATTCGATATTCAGTTTTAATTGCACCGGTTCCGGAAGAGGCTCCATTTTATCGCAAGATTGCCATAAAAGCACTGCAATTAACAGTCCTAAAAAATATTTTCTCTGTGCTTTATTCATAAGTGATCTGGGCGGTATAAGCTGTTTGTCCTTTTTGATTTTCGGCACGACAGATAAACAGTCCGTTTTCTGCATGTCCAAAAAGCTCTAATCGGTCTCCTTTCAGGCATTCGTGTTGATAATTCATATTGACCTCTTTCACTTGCTCAAAGCCTTTATAAGCATAAAGAGTATCGATAACCTGCTCAATGTATTTCGTATTGATCACATGCTGGTTTTTATCCATATCGCTCCAGCGCACTTCATAAGTTGCCAATTTTTCTTCTTCTTTTGCAGGATGAAGTCGCTGCAATCCTTCTTCAAAAGGCCTTTCCGAATTATAAGAATATGCAATAGAATTCAAAGGCTCTGGTTTTAATAATCGCCTGCTGTTAAAATCAATAATCAGCCAGGCTGATGATGCCTTGGCAATTACTTCATCCTTAGCATTATACACAAGAAACTCCCTATTGGCAAAAAATTTATCGAGCCCAGATGGCCAGGTTTTTATTTTAATTGTATCGAGCCATCCAGGAGGCTGAATAATCTGAAGGCGGAAACGGCTGATAACCCAAGCCATTCCCTGTTCAAATAATTTTTCATAACCCACACCCAATGCATCAGCATGACGCCAGGCCATCTCTTGCAAAAGGTTTGATAATGAAGGGATTTTAATATCTCCCCTTGCATTCACATCATGCCAGCCTATATCAAAAGTTCCTATAGATGAATTCATTATTGCTTGTGTTTTGTTGTACCAAGAGTAAAAATGAGACCGGACATCATCGACAAATACTCCTAGGTCAAAAATCAATAGTGCAAAAGTATAAATAATTAAAGCGTGCAGGGAAGTATTCTACAAATCATAAGACAGCAATAATTTTCTTAATTTCGCGCAGCTAAAATGAAGAGGGATAGAGATGGCAGGTATAAAAAACTGGTATGCGGTATACACAAGGCCACGTTCGGAGAAGAAGGTTGAAGCAGAGCTGACAGGCAGGGGCATTAAGTGTTATTTGCCTGTGCGAAAAGTGCTTCGGCAATGGAGCGATCGCAAAAAATGGATCGAAGAGCCTCTATTTAAATCCTATATTTTTGTTTTTATTGAAGAAAAACAATACTTCGATGTAATTACTGCCGTTTGGGTTGCCCGAATTATTAGCTTTGAAGGAAAAATGGTGCCCATACCCGAAGAACAAATAAAAGCCATCAAACATTTTGTTAAAGGAGAAAATGAAATCTTTGAAGATATTGACAAGCTCTTTATTGGGGATGAAGTAGAAATAGCAACAGGGCCTTTAATTGGTTTGCGTGGGCATTTGATCACTCATGGCAACAGACAAAAAATATTGGTGCAAATTGAAAGCATCAATAAAGCATTTACCATCAATATTCCTAGAAAAAACGTGCTCAAAGTAATAAAAAAAGACGGTTAATATTTCCTGTTCTTTCCAGACTCTGTACGCTTATGTCCTTTTTATTATATTTGTATATTCTAAAAAATGACTGTCGAACATAATTGAGCTGTGTTTTAAAACCGCCTGTTTTATGAATTGCCTTATTCTTGATATTGATGGAGTGCTGATTACCCATAAAGAGGGTGAGGATGAATTAAACACAAGGCAGCATAAATACGGCCCCCCATTTGACAAAGCCTGTGTTGAAGCCCTGAATACCATCATTCAAAAATATGACCCCCAAATTATTGTTTCATCAGATTGGAGGGAAACATACCTGCACGATACCGCATTATTTTCTGAAGCTTTTATCGCCAATGGGGTTTTAAAAGGACCCGAAGGCTTCACCCCCGACCTCGCCTATAAATATCGTTTGCTCTTTGATTATTTTCAAAAGAAAATCAAAACACGTGAAGCAGAAATTAAAGCTTTTGTAGGGCGCAATTACGATAAAACCATTGCTATTGTTGACGATCTACCTTTGTTTATCTACCCTGAGAAATTCGTTCAATGCAAGCCCGATAAAGGCCTTGCACAAAAAAAGGTTATCAAAAATATTTCCAAAATATTTGGGGATTCATAAAGCACATTGTCCTTAATAGCATCAAAACAGGCTATTCTGCAGACACTCGTTTTATCGCCAATCTTTGCATACATTTTTTAAATACCAAAATCATAAGAAAAGCAAAAAATGCAAGTAGACAAAGCATACAATATCTGGGCAAATAATTACGACGACTCTGAAAACAAAACGCGTGATTTAGAGAAAATTGCCGCACAAAGTACTTTAGAAAAATACAGCTTTCAATCCCTTGTTGAGCTCGGTTGCGGTACCGGAAAAAACACAGAATGGCTTCAAAAAAAAGCGGAGACTCTTATTGCCATAGATTTTTCGGCAGCAATGCTGCAAAAAGCTAAAGAGAAAATTAATGCAAAACATGTTCATTTCTATTTGGCAGACCTTCGGAAGCCCTGGCCGGTTGCCAACAACACTGCTGACCTAATCACATGCAGTTTAACCTTAGAGCATCTTTCAGACCTCCACTTTATTTTTCAGGAAGGCCATAAAAAATTAAAGCGCAATGGTCTGTTTTATATATGCGAATTCCATCCTTATAAACAGTATAACGGAAGCAAAGCACGCTTCGATATTCGAGGAGAAACAATAAAACCAACTGCATATACTCATCATCTGTCTGAATATACAAATGCAGCGACAAAAAATAACTTCAGAATTATTGAACTGAATGAATGGTTTGATGAGGATGCCGAAACCCCCAGACTACTGTCCCTTGTTTTTGAAAAGCAATAAGTGTCGTTTTTTATCCGGTGACTGGTATGGAGATGCAATCCATTTTGCATTACCCACAAAAAAACCTGTTAAGAATAATCCTAACAGGTTTTGCTATTTAGTGTTGCCCGATCAGGGCTCGAACCTGAACTCTTCTGAACCAAAATCAGACGTGTTGCCAATTACACCATCAGGCAGGCTGAACATTAAATGCGAGCGCAAAATTATAGTTTTTTTACTTCCACACAAATATTTTGGCGATTATTTTTCTGCCTTATGCCTTGCGCAAGCCGCTCCACTATTCGTTTTCAGTGAAACAGTTTGTGAATCAATTATTTATTTACATCCTCAAGATTACGCAAAATATAGCCTGAATAATCCTTCAAGCGTCTTTCGTACGGATGATCAAATAAACTGCTTGATATAATAAAATCTGCGGTTGAACGATTACTCGCCGTAATGACGTTATAAAGCACCGTAATCCTCAATAAGGCTTTTACATCTACATCATGTGGTTGGGCAGACATAGGATCCCAGAAAAAGAAGAGTGCGTCAATTTTTCCTTCAGAAATCATAGCACCAAGCTGCTGGTCTCCTCCTAAAGGGCCAGATTTTAGCCTCATAATACTGATTTGTTTATGATTCAAGGATTTTTTAAGCTCTTCTTCAACCAGACGCCCTGTGGTTCCGGTGCAAACCAACTGATGGCCAATAAGTTTTTCGCGGTTATAGGCGACCCATTCCAATAAATCCTTTTTGCGGTTATCGTGCGCTACAAGGCCAATATTTTTAATAATCATGAATTTCCCGGGTTTATTGATTTTCGTATTGTTCAAAATCGGTGCTGATATAATCCAATTGCACCCCCACTTGTTGAAACATTTCTTCAGACTCAGCGCCTGCATGGTATTTTTTCTCACAAACCACACGAACAATACCACAATTAATAATTAACATAGCACAGGTTCGGCAGGGGGTCATTTTGCAATAAAGCGTTGCTCCCTCCAAAGCAATCCCTAATCGGGCTGCCTGACAGATTGCATTTTGTTCGGCATGCACTGTACGCACGCAATGATTGCTTTCATGGCCATCTTCATGAACCATTTTCTTAAATAAATGCCCAACTTCATCACAATGAGGCAAACCTCTTGGAGAGCCAACATATCCGGTAACAAGAATTTGTTTGTCTTTGGAGATAACACAGCCACTGCGTCCCCTGTCGCATGTAGCCCGTTTGGCAATAGTACGACTTACTTCCATAAAATATTCATCCCAAGTTGGACGAACATAGGGTACTTTATTTTCTTCAGACATATGGGTTTATTGTTCTGTATTTACTAGGTGGATTGCGTCTGCTATTTCCCGTAAAAGGCTGGGGTCTTTTTCCAAAGCATTGCCTACAACAATAATATCAGCACCTGCTTTTGCAATGCGTTCAGCTTCCTGAGGGCTACGTATGCCACCGCCCACAATAATAGGTATGCTCACTGTTTCTTTAACTGCACGAAGCATTTCTGTGCTAAGGGCCTGTTTCGCGCCGCTTCCGGTATCGAGGTAGATTGTTTTTAACCCCAGCATCTCCCCTGCCAGTGCTGTGGTAGCTGCAATATCGGGCTTATCCCAAGGTATCGGCATGGAACTGCTCATATAAGAGGCTGTTGTTGGACGACCACCATCAATAAGCATATAACCTGTAGCAATGCTCTCGAGTTTGCTCGAACGAATATATGGCGCGGTAATTACATGGCGTCCGATGAGCATTTCCGCGTTTCTGCCCGAGATCAGGCTTAAAAACAATATAGCATCAGCTTCGGGGCTGATTTGCATCTGATCGCCGGGAAATATTACAACAGGAAGTGTGGTGTGCTCTTTAAGAAAGTGAATGGTTGTATTTAAGTTGGTAGTACTCAACAAACTGCCTCCCACAAAAAAAACGTCTGCGTATTGTATTACAGACTCATTCAGCAAGCCATGCAGTTCTTTCTTGCCCGCTTTATCCGGATCAATAAGTACTGCAAACTGTACTTGACCTGATGTTTGTTTTTCACAAATGTGGGAATACACATCCATAGTGCTAATTTTAAGCTACAATATTAGGGATTTTTTTTTAGATCAGGCCGATTGAGAAGGTGAATTCTTTACGCAAATATCTTTTTAAATCCCATTAATAGCTATGCTTTAAGAACATTACGCCCTCTAATAATATCATTTTAGCCTTTTAAAAATAAATACGGACACATACAGCTTTTCAAAAAATCAATTAATTATAGAACCGCTATTCAAAAAAATGCACGCATGCACGATTGATAAAACCAACAAAGCATTTATTTTGCTAACTTTGTCCCTTATAAATAAAGCAAGTCCTATGATGCACAATAGTATCCTTTTAGGTTGGTTCGGAAGTACTGAAATTATTATTATTCTCGTTATTGTTCTGCTACTTTTTGGTGGGCGTAAAATTCCTGAGCTGATGAAAGGTTTAGGGAAAGGCGTTAAAAGCTTTAAAGATGGTTTAGATAATGAAGACGATGAGCCTGATGGCGATGCGCCAAAAAAATAACAATCGCTTCACTCTTTCTTGAAAAATATCGGTTCATCATTTTGTCATACTACCCTTATTGGTAATTTGCGGTGATAAAATTTCTTGTCCTCTCCTTACGTTTTGCCAAAAACGGGAGATCTTGCTCTGTATCTCAAATTTCTATAATAATGTCATCCCTTCGGGATTGTTGGTGCTGTTGAACCGATTGTTCGGTTTTAATGGAAATTTATGTGAAAACACACGCATTATTTATTGAATATCAGAACATTAAAACCCTGAAAGGGTGATATGATTATAACAAAACCCAACCCACTGATTACCAAAACCCTGAAAGGGTGACATGATAAAAATGCGCATTTATTTTCGCAAACCATTAAACGAAATAGCGGATTAAAACATATTGCCACCCACGTCGGGGTTTGATCTTGCTTTGCTCCACATTTTTCTATAATAATGTCATCCCTTCAGGATTGTTGGTGCTGTTGAACCGATTGTTCGGTTTTAATGGAAATTTATGTGAAAAACACGCATTATTTATTGCATATCAGAACATTAAAACCCTGAAAGGGTGATATGATTATAACAAAACCCAAACTACTGATTACCAAAACCCTGAAAGGGTGACATGATAAAAATGCACATTTATTTCTGCTAATGATCAAATAATAAACCTCTGGATCAGATCATAATGCCACCCACTTCGGGGTTTGATCTTGCTCTGCTCCACATTTTTCTATAATAATGTCATCCCTTCGGGATTGTTGGTGCTGTTGTACTGTTTGTTCGGTTTATAGGAAATTTATGTGAAAACACACGCATTATTTATTACATATCAGAACATTAAAACCCCGAAGGGGTGATATGATTATAACAAAACCCAACCCACTGATTACCAAAACCCTGAAAGGTAGGGTGTCCAATGTGATGTACCCAAAATCATCCTGCTTTTTGCAAGCGCTTGGTGCGTAACTGCACGAGATTTTGAGATAAATTTTTCTTTGCCCAATCATTTATTTGCCCAATACGTTTCTCTTCTAAAGCCTCTTTGAAGTTAAAGGTTTTGGCCTGAGTTTTATTTGTTAGCCTTGTGTAAATTGGTATAAATAAGACATATGGCGTAATACCAAACAATTTATTTGGAGACTTACGAGCTTTATACTTACCAAAAAGAGATTCAATAATATCCGAAGAATTATTGTGTGCGGACACTCCTGTTTTTTCAACCAAAATTACTTCTTTGGTGAAAAACTCAATAATAGATTCCCCTAGGTCAATCATTCGAGAGTTGCCAATTAAAAGATGTTTATGAATTGCCTTTTTGCATTCACAAACTGTATTTTTTGATAACCCTTTGTGTTTGCAGATATGTTCAATATTTGCTATACACTTTACTACATCACCCAACTCCTCTATTAGAGAGGCATTTGCAGGTATAAATGAAAATATTTTTTGTTCATTCTCATTTAGCGTGTGATAAATGTCAAGCATTTTAGATGACCATTTAACCCATCCAGAAAGGTTGATAAAACGAGATATAGTGCGCTGCGTGGGAGGGAGCAGGTAAGCTATTTTTTTCATATTATATTTGGCCTTTGACTCAGACATTAATTTAACATAGTCAATAAAATCTGGCTGTTTCTTATATGCTCGTTCTAAATACATACCTAATGAGTGACTAATATCGTGTTGATGATTCATCTGTGCGCATCTTACCCCTTTATTCATAATCGAAGCATTATCGCTTATTACATAGAGAGGGTCGTGTCCGGCTTTTTTACCAGCTTTATGAAGGTGTTCTCCTATCTCTTTGCCATTCCAGCTATCTGCAACAGCTATATCAAGCATATTTACATCTGCACAATTCAAGGGTCTCCCTTGATGTTCAGCAGGAACTCCGATCGTAAGAAGCAACTTCTCGCTGCCAATCATCATGCTTTCGTCCACAACATATGCATAATCAATATCCTGCAATGATTCACCTGCTGTTTCATAAACTTTCAACCCGCACTTTTTTACCCAGTTTTCAATCGTATTATGACAGGGAATTGCACCCAAAAGTCCATCCAAAGCTTCGTTTACCACCTCCAAAATCGTCACTACTTGACGAAACCCGCAATTAACACGAGAATAAAGTACAGTGCTTAATCGGACAATAAGTTCATAATATTTATGCCTTTCGATAGGTTCGAAAGTGATTGTTCTTGTTCTTTGCTCAACGTGATTTTCTGTACGCCGTTTTTTTTTAACTCTTTCTGTAATTCATCCTTTTTGTTTTTCGCCCTCTCCAGCTTTTTAGATAGGCTCTTGTTCTGTTTTTTTAAGTTTGAAATTTCCTCTTTCAATAGAGCATTTTTGGCGTCAATATCAGTTTTTTTCATAATAGCATTTCGTATAATAATTCAAAACAAAATTACTTATTATTAATGGATTGTGCAAATATATACCACAAAAATATTATGATCTAAACAAATGGATTTTAATTATATGAAACACCCAAAAATCATTAAAAAACGATCAATTTTTTGGAACACAATATTGGACACCCTACCTGAAAGGGTGACATGATATAAACACACATTCATTTTCGCAAACCATTAAACGAAATAGCGGATTAAAACATAATGCCACCCATTCTGGGTTTGATCTTGCGATGTATCTTAAATTTCTATAATAATGTCATCCCTTCGGGATTGTTGGTGCTGTTGTACTGTTTGTTTGGTTTATAGGAAATTTGACGGGGAAATCGTGCTAAGTTTAGAATTATTGATTGTAAATCAACATCTTAAACCCATAAAAGGGTTATATTATTTGCACAAACAGTAACTACTCAAATTATTCATCAAGAAAAATCCATTCATTTTCTGGGGCTTTAGCGGATTTCTCTTATTTTTGTGCCTAAGTCATTAATAGAGAAATACAAAAGCAATTTTATCAATACACTTAACACACAAATCTATGAAGAAAATAATAATTGCGCTAGCTTTTGCACTTTTAACTATAGGTGCCCAGGAAATAAGCGCGTGTACTAATTATCTGGTAACCAAAGGTGCTTCAACCGATGGAAGTACTTTTGTTAGTTATGCCGCCGACAGCCACTTGCTGTATGGTGAATTGTACCATTGGCCTGCAGCAAAATATGCCCCGGGCACAATGCTCAGTGTTTATGAATGGGATACAGGCAAATATCTTGGCGAAATCAAGCAAGCAGCAGAAACCTATAATGTTGTGGGCAATATGAACGAATATCAGGTGGCTATTGGCGAAACTACTTATGGTGGCCGCCACGAACTTCACGACTCCACTGCAATTATAGATTACGGCAGTCTGATTTATATTAGCCTCCAGCGATCAAAAACCGCACGTGAAGCCATAAAAAACATGGTTGAATTGGTAAAAGAATATGGTTATTATAGCTCCGGAGAATCTTTTTCCATTGCTGATGCCAATGAAGTATGGATCTTAGAAATGATCAGCAAGGGCATGAAAGAAAAAGGCGCAGTTTGGGTTGCACGTATGATCCCTGACGGTTATGTTTCAGGTCATGCCAATCAGGCACGCATCACAACCTTCCCTCTCGATAACAACAAAAGCTCTTTAAGTAGCGCAAATCTTCAAGATATTAATAACCCAGGAATTACTACTGTTTATGCTGAAGATGTCGTGTCTTTTGCACGCGATATGGGCTGGTATGAAGGAAAAGATGAAGACTTTAGTTTCTCCGACACTTATGCTCCCGTTGATTTTGGTGGCGCACGTTTTTGCGAAATCCGCGTTTGGACCATGTTTAATCAGGTGACTGACGGCATGGATGAATACTGGGAATATGTTAAAGGAAACATCGCTCACGACAAGAAATTTGCCGATGGCCGCAAAAATCCAAATCATTATGCTACGAACCGCATGCCTCTATGGGTAAAACCAAATAAAAAAGTAAGCCAATTAGATGTTATGGCCTATATGCGCGACCACCTCGAAGGAACAGAATTAGATATGAGTACCGATGTTGGCGCAGGTCCTTTCCATATGCCATACCGCTGGCGTCCATTAACATGGAAAGTTGATGAAGTATCCTATTGCAACGAGCGTGCAACAGCCACACAACAAACCGGCTTCGTTTTTGTAACCCAATCTAGGAGCTGGCTGCCCAATCAAATTGGTGGAATTATCTGGTTTGGTGTTGATGATGCTTCCAGCACTGTATTTGTTCCGATGTATTCAAGTATTACAAAAGTTCCTTATACCTATGCCGTAGGTAATGGTAGTATTATGGAATGGTCTGATGATGCCGCTTTCTGGGTGTTTAACCAAATCTCAAACCTTGCTTATACACGCTATAACTACATTCACCCCGAAATCGCAGCCAAGCAAAAAAATGATGAAGAGAACTTTGTGAAGTTTATGCCCGCTATTGATGCCGGAGCCAAAGCCCTTTATGATCAGGATCCACAACTTGCTGTTGAATACCTGACCAATTATTCCTGCACAGAAGGCAATAAAATCGTGATGGACTGGAAATGCTTCTATCATCAACTGTTTATGAAATATATGGATGGCAACATTAAAGAAGCCAAAGCTATTCCTGAAGGATATAAATATATTGCTCCTTCATTAGATCAGCCTGGCTACAGCCCTGAGTTTTATCGCCAAATTGTTGAGGAGACAGGGGATAAGCTTAAGGTTACCGGAAGCAGCCACTAATGTGATTGCACATAATGTCCGATTTCTTCGTTATTCTAAGTTCTGAAACCAGTCACTTACCTTAGTAAGCTCCTTATTTTCAAAACTTAGAAAGCCTCAATCTCGAACATTCTGAGTCAATCACACCAATTATAAGGCAAACACTAATTTGTGATTGCCCATAATGTCCGATCTCTTTCATAAGACATTGAAAACAGATTATTTATAAAAACCTTCATTCCATAGCATTGGGATGAAGGTTTTTGTTTGGACATACATCCCTAAAACCGCTGGCGCTGATTTATAATCCGTCACCCAAACGAACACGTCTGTCTTCACAATCAAAAATCATCTTCAACACCGCTGGCACGAATTTGCAATCCGTGCCACAAAAACCAGCATTGTTCTATAGGCACTCATTAACGATGACAGCCTGTAGGGCTGCAACAAACTTTCTCCCTGATTGTATGTCCCCTCTTCAGTAAATTTTTTGTTCTCATCAATTTTTCAAGCTCCATTTTTATTCTGTTTTCCCATAAATGAGTACTTTTACAGCAATAAACATCTTCAGTATGCGCCTTTAACAAACCCAATCTATGGATACTACAATAGTTTCTGTCCATAAAGTCAAGTGTTTGATTCAGAATGTTCGAGGTCGAGGCATTCGCGGGACTGAAAACAAGGAGTTTACATTGGTAAATGCGATGCACTGAGCCTGCCGAAGCGACTTGGTTTCAATACTAGAATAACGCTAAGATCGGACATTATGGACAAACACTACAATAGGCTCCTTTTCTCTTCCAAACCAAGTTCTTATGATCATGAAAAAATTCACTTTAATTATTATCGCATTTTTTATTGCTTCCGCTGCATTTTCCTGCACCAACCTGATTGTTACCAAAGGCGCCTCCGCAGACGGAAGCTGTATGTTGGTTTACACCAATGATGGCGAGTGGCTTTATACCCCGGGCATCACTCCTGCAATGAATTATGAAGCAGGCGATAGTGTGATGTTTCTAAACAGGGAGAGAATCCCTATAAAGCTTGCCCAAGCCGCACATACTTATGCCGTTGTCGGTTTCCAAATGAATGAACATCAGGTAGCTATAGGCGAAACCACTTTTACAGGACGCGAAGAACTATGGAACCATGGTAAAGGCCTCGAATACTGGCAGTTGATGCAGCTAGTTCTGGAACGCTCAAAGACAGCCCGCGAAGGTGTCGCTGTAATTACTCAACTTGCAGAAGAATATGGTTATTGCAGCGAAGGGGAATCATTCAGCATTATCGACCCCAACGAAGCATGGATTGTTGAAATGATTGGAAGCGGAGAAGCCTCTGCTCCACCGCAATGGGTAGCCATGCGTATTCCTGATGGGATGATTTCTGCTCATGCAAATATGGCCCGAATTGGCCAATTTCCATTGGATGATCCCCAAAATTGCCTCTACAGCAAGGACGTAATAAATTTTGCTGTTGATAAAGGCTACTTTGATCCAGATGCCGGGGAAAAATTTGAATTCAATACAGTATACTGCCCGCCATCACCCGACAAACTGCGCTATTGCGAAGGACGAGTCTGGAGTTTATTTAGACGAGCCGCACCATCATTGCAATTAAAATCCGATTATTTTATGGCAAAGCAGGATGCAGAACGTTATCCATTATGGATACAACCCGATAAAAAATTAAGCATTAAAGACGTCAGCCTTTTGGTACGCGACCATTTTGAAGGAACCGACTTTGATATGACCCAAGGCCTTGCTGCCGGTCCTTTTGGTTCACCAAATTACTGGCGACCTTTAAGCTGGGAAATAGATTCCACACAATATGCTTGGGGCAGATCTGTCAGCTCGTACAATACTGCATTTTCGTTTATAGCACAGGCAAGGGCTTTTTTACCCAACGAACTGGGGGGCGTTTTATGGTTTGGTGTTGATGATTCCTATTATACCTGTTATGTGCCCATTTATTGCAATAATACATCCATTCCGGAGCCATTCACTAAAGGCGATATCAATAAATTTAGCTGGGACAGTATGTGGTGGGTCTTTAATTTCGTTGCCGGATATAGCAACCTAAAGTATTCCTATATGATTAAAGACATACAGAAGGTGCAAAACGAATTAGAAGACGGTTTTTTTGCAGCACAAGACAGCATCGAGCAATCGCTGATGAAATACGATAAAATTGGACGTATACAAAAACTCACCGATTATTCAGAACAAATGGGTGTGATGACGCATCAAAAATGGAAAGAACTGGGCGAATACCTTGTGATGAAATATAATGATGGCTATATAAAAGACAAAGAAACGCCAATGCATGCCCCGGGTTATCCGGAGATGTGGAAACGTGAAATTATTAAAAATGACGGTGAAAAATACCGCATTCCTGATATGAAAAAAGAAAATAAGGCAGAGAATCTTCCCTATTGATTGGCCTTCTGATTAGTCTGTGTATATTTGTGCAATATTTAACATGTGCTGGAGTTATTTGAACGATAATAGCATACAATTTTTTAAGCAATATGGAAGAAGGGAAAAACATTCCGGTTGAAAAGAAAAAGTCAGGCAACAAAAACCTGCTTATTATTCTACTCGTAGTTTTATTGGCGGCATCAGCATTTCTGTTGTGGCAATGGATGGGCATGCGCTCAGAATATGAAGAATTTCGCATCGAAAAAGAAGCCCAGCGGAACCAGCTTACGATCGAGCTCGATTCTTTGGTTCTCGAACACAATCATATAAAAACAGAGTACGGTACTCTTGCCGATTCTCTTGCCATCAAAGACAGTGTAATACAAGCAAATGCCAAAGAAATTAAAAAACTCCTTGCCACGAAATGGGAGTATTATAAAGTGAAGAAAAAACTAGATCGCCTGCGCAATATTACTCAAGGTTACCTCCATCAAATGGATAGCCTTTACCGTGAAAATGCCGACCTGAAAGTCGAAAACACAGAAATGAAGCAGGAGATAAAACGTGTTTCTCAGAAATCCAGAAAACTGGAGCAACAGCAAAAAGAAATCGAAGAAAAAATTGAAGATGCTGCACGCATTACCGCTTTCGATATTATTTGTACTACGAGCCGCTTAAAAGGCAGCAATCGGGAAGTGGCTACGGATAAAGCCCGTAGGGTTGAACGTATTAAGGTTTGCTTTACCCTCCAACCAAACCCCTTGGTTTCTAAAGGAAATAAAGAGGTGTATATCCGTCTGACAGATCCTGAAGGAAATGTGTATTTCAAAGATAAAGGCGATGCCTATTCTTTTGAATATGAAGGACAAAAGCTTCAATACAGCCTGAAAGAAGGTTTTAATTATACCGGTGAACCTTATGAAATGTGCCTGAACTGGAACAAACTGATCAGCGATGATAAGTTTGAAGCCGGGCGTTATAGTATTGATATTTACGTTGACAGCCAAAAAGCCGGAAGTACTGTTTTCTTTATGAGATAGGGTGCTCTTCTGGGAACCTGAGGTGGTTGATGACGGTGATGGATTTTTGGTTAATCATTTTTTTAATCTGAGGTCGAGAGGAGCCGAGATCGGGATGTACGACCCACTCCGGGGTCGATGGGATTAATGGGTCGCTGAGGCTCTCGAAGCGCCACCTATCAAAACAGTGGCTTCGAGGGCCTCAGCCACCCAATATATATGACCTCGCTGAGGTCAGTTTGGTATTGCTTTTTTTATTGGTAAAATTGGGGTTGAGCATGAAATTGCCGGCGTGGGAACCTGAGGTGGTTGATGACGGTGATGGATTTTTGGTTAATATTTCTTTAATCTGAGGTCGAGCGGAGCCGAGATCGGGATGTACGACCCACTCCGGGGTCGATGGGGTTCTATGATCCTTTTTTCTATAAACATGTGACCTCGCTGAGGTCAGTTTAGTAATGCTTTTTCTATAATTAAATTTGAGGTTGAGCATGAGATTGCCGGCGTGGGAGCCTGAGGTGGTTGATGACGGTGATGGATTTTTGGTTAATCATTTTTTTAATCGGAGGTCGAGAGGAGCCGAGATCGGGATGTACGACCCACTCCGGGGTCGATGGGATTAATGGGTCGCTGAGGCTCTCGAAGCGCCACCTATCAAAACAGTGGCTTCGAGGGCCTCAGCCACCCAATATATATGACCTCGCTGAGGTCAGTTTGGTATTGCTTTTTTTATTGGTAAAATTGGGGTTGAGCATGAAATTGCCGGCGTAGGAGCCTGAGGTCAGTAATTGGAAGCTATGGTCAATAATTTTTTAATCGGAGGTCGAGAGGAGCCGAGACCGGGATGTGCGACCCACTCCGGGGTCGATGGGGTTCTATGATCCTTTTTTCTATAAACATGTGACCTCTCTGAGGTCAGTTTAGTAATGCTTTTTTTATTGGTAAAATTGAGGTTGAGCGTGAGATTGCCGGCGTGGGAGCCTGAGGTGGTTGATGACGGTGATGGATTTTTGGTTAATCATTTTTTTAATCTGAGGTCGAGAGGAGCCGAGATCGGGATGTGCGACCCACTCCGGGGTCGATTCGTTTCTATTCTCTTCTTTTCTATAAACATGTGACCTCGCTGAGGTCAGTTTAGTAATGCTTTTTCTATAATTAAAATTGAGGTTGAGCATGAAATTGCTGGCGTGGGAGCCTGAGGTGGTTGATGACGGTGATGGATTTTTGGTTAATCATTTTTTTAATCTGAGGTCGAGAGGAGCCGAGATCGGGATGTACGACCCGCTCCGGGGTCGATTCGTTTCTATTCTCTTCTTTTCTATAAACATGTGACCTCGCTGAGGTCAGTTTAGTAATGCTTTTTCTATAATTAAAATTGAGGTTGAGCATGAAATTGCTGGCGTGGGAGCCTGAGGTGGTTGATGACGGTGATGGATTTTTGGTTAATCATTTTTTTAATCTGAGGTCGAGCGGAGCCGAGATCGGGATGTACGACCCGCTCCGGGGTCGATGGGATTCTATTCTCTTCTTTTCTATAAACATATGATCTCTCTGAGGTCAGTTTTGTGTTGCTTTTTCTATTGTTAAAATTGAGGTTGAGCGTGATGATGGATAGGTTTATAGATTTTTGATTGATGCGTTTTTTCTATCGGAGGTCGAGCGGAGCCGAGACCGGGATGTACGACCCACTCCGGGGTCGAATCGTTTCTATTATATCCTTTTCTATAAACATATGACCTCTCTGAGGTCAGTTTTGTGTTGCTTTTTCTATTGTTAAAATTGAGGTTGAGCATGAAATTGCCGGCGTGGGAGCCTGAGGTCAGTAATTGGAAGCTATGGTCAATAATTTTTTAATCGGAGGTCGAGCGGAGCCGAGACCGGGATGTACGACCCACTCCGGGGTTGAAGGGATTCTATCGTCTTCTTTTCTATAAACATATGACCTCACTGAGGTCAGTTTGGTATTGCTTTTTCTATTGTTAAAATTGAGGTTGAGCGTGAAATTGCCGGCGTGGGAGCCTGAGGTGGTTGATGACGGTGATGGATTTTTGGTTAATCATTTTTTTAATCTGAGGTCGAGAGGAGCCGAGATCGGGATGTACGACCCACTCCGGGGTCGATGGGATTAATGGGTCGCTGAGGCTCTCGAAGCGCCACCTATCAAAACAGTGGCTTCGAGGGCCTCAGCCACCCAATATATATGACCTCTCTGAGGTCAGTAATTGGAAGCTATGGTCAATAATTTTTTAATCGGAGGTCGAGAGGAGCCGAGATCGGGATGTACGACCCACTCCGGGGTCGATGGGATTCTATTCTCTTCTTTTCTATAAACATATGACCTCTCTGAGGTCAGTTTAGTAATGCTTTTTTTATTGGTAAAATTGAGGTTGAGCGTGAGATTGCTGGCGTGGGAACCTGAGGTGGTTGATGACGGTGATGGATTTTTGGTTAATAATTTTTTTAATCTGAGGTCAAGCAGAGCCGAGATCGGGATGTACGACCCACTCCGGGGTCGATGGGATTCTATTCTCTTCTTTTCTATAAACATGTGACCTCACTGAGGTCAGTTTGGTATTGCTTTTTCTATTGTTAAAATTGGGGTTGAGCATGAGATTGCCGGCGTAGGAGCCTGAGGTCAGTAATTGGAAGCTATGGTCAATAATTTTTTAATCGGAGGTCGAGCGGAGCCGAGATCGGGATGTACGACCCACTCCGGGGTCGATGGGATTCTATTCTCTTCTTTTCTATAAACATGTGACCTCACTGAGGTCAGTTTGGTATTGCTTTTTCTATTGTTAAAATTGGGGTTGAGCGTGATGATGGATAAGTTTATAGATTTTTGATTGATGCGTTTTTTCTATCGGAGGTCAAGCGGAGCCGAGATCGGGTTGTACGACCCACTCCGGGGTCGATGGGATTAATGGGTCGCTGAGGCTCTCGAAGCGCCACCTATCAAAACAGTGGCTTCGAGAGCCTCAGCCACCCAATATATATGACCTCGCTGAGGTCAGTTTAGTAATGCTTTTTCTATAATTAAAATTGAGGTTGAGCATGAAATTGCTGGCGTGGGAACCTGAGGTGGTTGATGACGGTGATGGGTTTTTGGTTAATAATTTTTTTAATCTGAGGTCGAGCGGAGCCGAGATCGGGTTATGCGACCCACTCCGGGGTCGAAGGGATTCTATCGTCTTCTTTTCTATAAACATATGACCTCACTGAGGTCAGTTTGGTATTGCTTTTTCTATTGGTAAAATTGAGGTTGAGCATGATGATGGATAGGTTTATAGATTTTTGATTGATGCGTTTTTTCTATCGGAGGTCGAGCGGAGCCGAGATTGGGATGTACGACCCACTCCGGGGTCGATGGGGTTCTATTCTCTTCTTTTCTATAAACATATGACCTCTCTGAGGTCAGTAATTGGAAGCTATGGTCAATAATTTTTTAATCGGAGATCGAACGGAGCCGAGACCGGGATGTGCGACCCACTCCGGGGTCGATGGGATTAATGGGTCGCTGAGGCTCTCGAAGCGCCACCTATCAAAACAGTGGCTTCGAGGGCCTCAGCCACCCAATATATATGACCTCGCTGAGGTCAGTTTAGTAATGCTTTTTCTATTGTTAAAATTGGGGTTGAGCATGAGATTGCCGGCGTAGGAGCCTGAGGTCAGTAATTGGAAGCTATGGTCAATAATTTTTTAATCGGAGGTCGAGCGGAGCCGAGATCGGGTTATGCGACCCACTCCGGGGTCGAAGGGGTTCTATCGTCTTCTTTTCTATAAACATATGATCTCGCTGAGGTCAGTTTGGTATTGCTTTTTCTATTGTTAAAATTAAGGTTGAGCATGAAATTGCCGGCGTGGGAGCCTGAGGTGGTTGATGACGGTGATGGATTTTTGGTTAATATTTTTTTCTATCGGAGGTCGAGCGGAGCCGAGACCGGGATGTGCGACCCACTCCGGGGTCGATGGGGTTCTATTCTCTTCTTTTCTATAAACATATGATCTCGCTGAGGTCAGTTTGGTATTGCTTTTTTTATTGTTAAAATTGAGGTTGAGCATGAAATTGCTGGCGTGGGAACCTGAGGTGGTTTCATGCCGGAAGTTTTTTAATTGTGCTTCGTGGTGGCTTCGATGATACGTGGCTTCAAAAACCTTACTTCGAAAGCCTCAGCACGGCGCAGCGACCCAATATCATAAAAATATACAATACTCTTTGTTTTTGAATCATACGGAAATTCTCTTGGATTAAGTCTTGAATATTTTTTAATCAGCACTTCGGAACCCCATTTTTAAGGGAAAAAGGCTTCTTTCAAAACACATACAGACCTTTTGGGCAACACATCAGTACCTTTTGGGCAACACGTCCGTACCTTTTGAGCCAGACATAAGGATGTGTTTTAGCAAAAAAGCACAAAAAAAGCCCGATCGTGACAGATCAGGCTCTTCTATTTCGGGTAAACGCGTGATTAGTCGTTCAGGCGTTTTCGTGCATTATAAACTTTTTTACTGCCATAGGCTGCTCCGGCAAGGAGTAAAACTGCTATGCCGCTGCCCACAGGTGCGCCACCGCCGATGGGATCACCACCAACTGCACCAGTATCACCATTAGATCCGGGCTGTGGTTGTGCAATAGCGCCTAAGCTAAACATTCCGATGATTGCGAGGCTTGCTAATATTTTTTTCATGATTCTGTATTTTTTATGCAAATCTAATAATTTCTAACTAAACTTCAAAATCAGGCTGTTCCATCGCAGGAACAGCCCGAATTCTTTTTATTGTACAAATACTTTTTCGGTCATAATGCCTGAAGCATTTTTCACCTGTACAAGATAGTTTCCTGAAGCACCATTAATGCGCAGGCTATTGAGGCCTTGTGCAGCTGTTGTGCTCATTATTTCTTGTCCGGTGATGCTGAATACTGTGATTTCAGCGGCTTCGCTTGCAGCATTGTTCACATAAATTACATCATTGGCAGCATATACATTAATGCCTTCGAGAGCCATATCTTCAACAGCAGTAAGCCCGTCGAAATGCAGTACAAAACGATTGGCAGGATCAGAAGGCATTGCAGTAAACTCATAAGTGCTTGCGCCTTCGAGCTCCACAGTAATATCATTCACCTTATCTTCGAGCATTACTTTTCCGTCGATGCTAAATTCGCTTACGGTGAAGGTATAAGTAGCTTCAACACCAGCTTCGAAGTTCAGGTCGATACTTTCGGCAGAACGACGGCTGTTGATTTTCAGCTTATGCTCAGCTTCCATAGTGTAGATTTGCGGAGCAGCAGCGAGGCCATACATTTTTGTTGCATCTTGTGCATCGTATTCGTTGGCATAAGCCTGACCGAAACGAACAAATGTATTATCGCTATAGCTGTTGGCATCATTGGTGATGTTCAGCGCGAAATAATTTGTGCGGCTTTCTTTATAAACGCTTGTGCTGTTATGAACACATGCATCAAGAGGAATATCGATGCTACCACCGTCAACAGTTGCTTTCACGAAGAAGGCTTGTCCAACAGGGATGATGTTGCTCGGCAGATCTGAATCTGATGTGAGGTATTGCACACCACTCCAAACATTTACAAAGTTTTCAACACTGGTTTCATTCCATGTGCCTGCACTATATTCAAGGGCAGCAGCAAATGGGTTGCCAAGTAGATGCCAGCCTGAGTAACCAACGATAGCACCGGTAAGGCTTAAAGCGCCTGAAGAAACAGTAGCAGTATTTAATGCGCCTGTATAAGTAATTGGATGATCGCCTGCTTCGGGAATATTAAGGCTGTATCCGACTGCTTTTTCCAGCGGATCAGCACCCGTAAGGTTCACCCAGTTAGTAGTTGTTTCATCATAAGAGCGAACAAAAGAAGTAGCAGGGAAAACCGAAATTGCTGTTGGTTCAAATACAGGAGCGGAAATCATATGGTAAACATCTGCACCACCGGATAATGATTGTGTAAATGTTGCATCACCTGTAAGAGTAAGGTTCTCAGAACCAAGCAGGGTTGCGCCTTCGGCTATTGCAATAGTGTTTGCAGAAGCTGCTGCAGAAATAGTAGGATAATTTGTTAGGCTGGCAGGAATAGTTACGTCGGTTGTAGCTCCGGGAACGCCATTATCCCAGTTTGTTGCAGTAGCCCAATCATTGTTGGTCGTTCCTGTCCATGTTGAAGTGGCAGGAGGTGCAGCAGGCTCTTCTACTAATACATTGTCGATTTGATATGTAGTTGTTTCTCCATCAGTTTTATTACCATCATAAACAAAAGCAATTGACATTGTGCCATTATAAGCAGAAACATCCATAGTACCGGCAGTTGCAAAATCGCCGTAACCGTTTGTGGGAATCACAGGAATAGTAAAATTAGCTGTTACATCAGTCCATGTTGCTGTTGCAATACCTGCAATAGTTTGGTCATAATCTGTTGAAATTTTAACAGAAAGTCCGGCATGTGTCCAATAACCAACATTTATGTCAAAGGAGAACTCTTCATTGGTAGTAGCATCCATATTAATTGGAGGAGTAATCATCCAAATTTGATCTGCACCAGTAGAAGTCGACCCGTATGAAGCCGCTTGTGCATATTTGTTTGCACTATACTCTTTACCTAGCCATACTGGAACACCACCAACTTCAACATTTGCGTTTGTCCATCCCAAAAGAGATAGATCAGAATTAGCCGTTACGGTTTCAAAATCTTCATTAAAAGGAACAGTCCAAGTTGGTTCAGCTACAGCAATTGTGTTATTTACAAAATCATAAGTAATTTCAACATAACCTGTTGTGGCATGATTAAATTCGTAATTAGAAGATGGAGTAGCATTAGTCCAAACGTCATTGAATGTCACTTTAAATGCATAGTCACCTGCGGTCAAATATCCAGAAAAAGTAAAAACACCAGCATCATCAGGGCCATTCATTGTTCCAGCAGCATCGCTAGGAGTCCAGTTTGTACCACCAAGCTGATCAATAAAATTACCTGAAACTTTAGGTGCAATATGGTAAGCTTGAAGCGTTGCATTTCCGTAGAAAGTAATGTCTTCTTCAACCAAAACTTCAGCGATCGTATAATTGTCACCAGGAGAGTAATCATCGCCTTTTCTGATTTTATATTCAATATCAGCACCAACACCTACAGTGCCGGTACAGGTATAGATACCATCAGCGCCAAGGATCATTTTATAAGCCTCAAGCTGTGTCCACGCATTAAAATCTCCCACAACATAAAGTGCATTGGGATCAGGATCTGCAACTGTATAGCTTTGTTCTGCTGAGGTATTCTCATCCCCATTCATATCTAAAGCATATACAACATAATAGACGGTTGTTCCATCTGCTTGTGCCGGGATATCTGTATCTGTTGTGTATGTATTACCAACACCGCCTGACATACCAATATTATCACCATACACACCTGAAGCTGTTCCCCATTGGACTTCTCCTCCCACAACACCAGCTGCGGAGGTAATATCAGCAGAAACCGAAACTGTTGTTGCAGAAGTAATATCAGCATCGGGAGTTTGAGTGATATTGGTGATTACTGGATCTGTAGCAGCAGCGCCATAAGTGAGTTCGAAGTCATCATACAACATACGTTCCCCTGAAGTAGTTAAAAACTCAATATAGACTTTTTGGCCAGCAGATGGTGAAATTGCTGCACCAAAAGTGTGAGTATACTGTTTGTATACTTTATCTCCAGTAAACCAATCACCATCGATACTTTCAATATCTGTATAATTAGCACCTCCATCAACACTATATCTTATTGTAACATTCGGTTTAGGGCTATTATCCCACCTTGCCATCCATACAGAAAAAGCCGTGACAGTCTCTTCACATTCATAACGAAAATATGCGTTTGCAAGATCATCAACGCGCCAAGCATAATCGCCGCTATGTACATTACTTGTTTCACGCACTGCAGCACTCGTACTAAATTCATCATTATCGGGATCAGAAGTGTTGATATACGTTTTTGCATTATAACCGGTCATTGAACCTCCCGCCCAAAAAGCAGATTGATCAAAGTTTTCACTATAGGTTGACCTATCCTGTCCCCAACTCATTCCAGGCAATGCAATCAACAATGCCATTAGAAGGGTAAAAAGCGTAGATTTTTTCATGTTTTAAGATTTTTAATGAATATTTGTGTGATTATTTTTGTGTGTTTTCGCATTCGTACAAAGGAAAAAATAAATTGCCCAATGCATGTTAATTCATAATTAATTTACTATTTGATTCATCCTGTTTTTTTGGAATAAAACACCCCTAACCTTTTAAGCTGCTAATATAATAAATATTTTTCTACATTTGTTCTCTTTCATTGTATTTATGGCCCATAAGAGCAAAAAAAAATCAGGAAAACTCAAACGCTTCAGTCCTTTAAGGCGCTGGTGGTATCGTTTAACCCATGCATCTGTTGGCTCTTCCTCTTTATTTAAGCCCCATAAAACCTCCAAAGGGAAAAGCAAGCACGCATCCAAAAGGCACAAGAAAAAAAGCCTGAAAAACAAGCTCTTAAAGCTCTTCACCAAAGATAAATACATCAAAGAAAAAGCCCCTGAGGCGCATGATACTTTTTTGCGCACCGGTGGGCAGATTACAGATTATTCGCCGGGTCTCGATCGTGAAATGCACCATCAGGCCAAGCAAAAATCGGAAGAGCGCTATAAAAACACCAAGAAACGCTATACAGCACCCAAAAAACGAAAATCACAGGATATTGGCGGCGCCGGAAAATTCAAACGCAAGCTTCATGAGATTTCATACCGTCTCTACCTTACAGATACGCCCTACGATCCTTGGCTTCATCCCGACAGGCCGGCAGAAGAGAGTCCGGAAAAAAGCAAAAAACGCCGCTTGAATATCAGGCCTTGGGTGCCTTATGTGGTAAACAGCAGTATTTTATATGTGTTGGCCTATCTTCTTGTTTATCTTACTTATCAGCTCTCGGTTATTCTTATGGCAAGCCGTTTTGGCATCGATTCGGTTTTATACTATTTTGAAGTGATGTTCCCAATTGGCAATCAAAGCGCACTTTGGACCGATTTCAGCATTATTAGCATCACCCTTGCCGGACCATTGGTTTGCGCATTGCTCGGCATCCTTTACTATCGCTGGTTTTTATTGAAAAAAGCCTATAAAGACCAATTGCTGCGGCTGTTTTTAATCTGGATGTCTTTCCATTCGCTGAATATGTTTTTTGGCGCCTGGACTGCCGGAATTATTACTAATCAGGGTTTTGGCTATGTTGCAAACTGGCTCTTCCTGCCTACTGCCGTGAAATTCTTTATTTCATTGGTATTTATCTTTTTGATGATGCTGATTGGCTATAAAAGCACCAATATATTCCTTGAAACATCGCAATCGGCGGCACGTGTTCGCAAGCACAACCGTCCGTATTTTATTCTGAGTCAGGGTTTGATCCCCTGGTTTTTGGGGACGCTTGTTTTGTTGTTTATTAAACTGCCCAATGCGGCGCCACAGCATAGCAATATCTTAATTTATGATGCTGTTCTTTTGTTTTCCATACTTGCCTTAATTATTCCCATGTTTTTTAACAGCAATGTGCATCCACATATCAGTGGCATTGGTTTGAGTCGCCGCAAAACGCGTATGAATTTTATGTGGTTGATGCTGGCTGTTTTGATGATTGTACTTTATCGGATTGGGCTTTCGGGGGGATTGCATTTTTTGATTCATATTGATATTAATATTAGTGCTTATTGATTGTTTGGTGTTGGGCACTTCGACTCCGCTTACTTCGACTCCGCTCAGCACGGTGCAGTGACCACTTCGACTCCGCTTACTTCGACTAAGCTCAGCATATTTCGACAGGGGCGCTTCGAGAGCCTTGCTTCGAGAACCTCATCGCGGCGCAGCGACCCATTGCAGTAGGGCGCAGTGACCCATTGCAGCAGGGCGAAGCGACCTATTAAGTCTCAGCGAACCACGCCTTATTAGGGTCACTTCGAGGACCTTGCTATTTCGATAGGGCGCTTCGAGAGCCTCAGCGACCCATTGCAGTAGGGCGCAGTGAACCAGTGCAGTAGGGCGCAGCAACCCAATAATCCTTAGCGCCCCAGTGCCGTGACCCATTAAGCCTCAGAAAATCTTAGTATCTTTGACAAGGAGAGTACTCCTGAAAAGGTTTGGCACGAAGCATAAAATAAGGAAATGACAGTAAGACAATTAGATATCATAAAAGGTGTTTTTTATGGGCAGGCCATTGGTGATGCCCTTGGTTTGGGGACAGAATTTCTAAATAAACAGCAAATCGCAGAATATTATCCAAATGGACTATCGGACTATGCGCAAATAGTGCAAGACAAACACAGAAGCCGCTGGGAAATTGGGGCATGGACCGACGATACAGATCAGTTTTTATGCATCTGTGATTCCATCCTCCAAACGGGCGATGTTGATGAATTGGCTTTTGCAAACGAACTGTACAAATGGTTTAAGGGAGTACCGATGGGCATTGGCCAAACGGTTTATAAGGTGGTTTCATTACCTCAGTTTACACTATATCCTCACAAAGGGGCACATTTAGTATGGAAAATTTCGAAGAAAAGAAATGCTTCCAATGGAGCAATTATGAGAACATCAATCTTGGGAACATTCGACTTTTGGTCGTATGACAAAGTGATCCAAAATACCGAAAAGATCGCTAAAGTCACCCATTGGGACAATCGATGTGTTGGCTCCTGCGTGATTATCAGCTTACTGATTGCCCATATTTTAAATGAAAACAAATTTTTAAGTGCAGGCGAGCTAACAGAAATAGGGAATAAATATGATGAGCGGATCAAAGCTTTTATCGATGCTTCCTTATCGAAAAAAATTGAAGATTTACAGCTTGGCGAATCGACTTCAATAGGTTATACCTTAAAAGCGATGTCTGCAGGGCTTTGGGCATATTTTCATGCGATCGATTTCGAAGATGGCATTTTACAAATTATTCATGAAGGTGGTGATGCGGATACAAATGCCTGTGTTGCAGGGAGCCTTCTCGGAGCAAAATTTGGATATAATTCCATTCCTCAAAAATATATTTCCGGATTAATCAATAGGGATTATTTAGACGAAAAATTCAGAGACTTTATTGCTGTGCAAAAGATATAAATAGGGGGCTGCGAGTTACGGGTGCTTCGAGAGCCTCAGCGACCCATTGCAGTAGGGCGCAGTGACCCATTGCAGCAGGGCGCAGCGACCCATTAAGTCTCAGCGAACCACGCCTTATTGAGGGTCACTTCGAGAGCCTTGCTATTTCGATAGGGGCGCTTCGAGAGCCTTGCTTCGGGTTACGGGCGCTTCGAGAGCCTCAGCGACCCATTGCAGTACGGCGCAGCGACCCATTGCAGCAGGGCGCAGCGACCTAGTGCAGTGTCTCGTTTTGACTCTGATTAGAATAGTATTTATTTGAAGTACTCAAAAAAACAAAAGGCTTGCAACAATCCTATAAAGTACTTATATTTGTACTTAATTAATAATTTATACAATAGAACCATGATCGCAGCAAATTTCACAGAGTTTAGAACCGGATTAAAAAAATTCCTTGATGATGTTGAAAATAATCATGAGACATTAGTGATCAAAAGAAAATCAGGAAAAGGAACTGTTATGATTTCCTTGGAAGAATACAATTCAATCATGGAAACAGTTCATCTTTTAAGCTCGAAAGCAAATGCAGACAGGCTGTATGAGTCAATTCAACAAATAAAAGAAGGAAACACAATCATTAACCCGGAATTAATTGAAGACTAATGAAGATTACTTTTTCGAAGAATTCTTGGGAAGATTATCTTTCTTGGCAAAAAGAAGACAAGAAAACATTGAAGAGAATTAATCAATTAATCAAAGAAATTCAGAGAACCCCCTTCCATGGATTAGGAAATCCTGAATCTTTAAAATATGATCTCGCCGGTTTTTGGTCGCGTCGTATCGACAGAGAACATAGGCTCATATATCAAGTTTTTGATAATGAATTATTGATTTATAGTTGTAAATATCACTACGACAAATAGATGCAGCTGCTTAATAACTCATACTGTGTTATTCAATTAAGTGCTTCTCCTGAAGATGGATATTCAGCATATTTTGATTGAAGCAGTTAAAAGGGCACTTCGACTCCGCTTACTTCAACTCGGGTCACTTCGAGGGCCTCAGCGACCCAATAAGCCTCAGCACGGCGCAGTGCCGTGAATCATGTGTTTTTCGAGAGCATAAAAAAACGCTTCATCCATTCGAATGAAGCGTTTTTAATTTTGGGTATATTATTCTATTCGTAATTTCTGGTTTCCACTTCGCCATTCAGCACCATCAGGCCGTTTGAAGCAAGTGCCTGCATTTCGTCTTCGCCCGGATAAACGATGATTGGGGCAATAAACGAGCACATCTCTTTAATATAGTTTACCAGATAAGTATTATGTGCAATGCCGCCGGTAAGCAGAATCGCGTCAACTTTACCATGCAGAACGGCAGCATTTGCCCCGATTTCTTTTCCGGTTTGATAGGCCATTGCATCCTGAATAAGAATACATTTTGGATCGCCGTCTTTTGCCTTGATCTCCACATCATAAGCGCTATTGGTATCGAGATAGGCAACAAAACCACCTATTCCTGTGATCATTTTTTTAATCTCTTCCAGGGTGTATTTTCCACTAAAACAGAGCTTTGCAAGGGCGCCGGCAGGCAATGTTCCGCTGCGTTCGGGAGAAAAAGGGCCTTCGCCATCCAAGGCATTGTTTACGTCAACAACCCTTCCATCGCGATGGGCGCCAACAGAAATTCCGCCCCCAAGATGCGCCACAATAAGATTGAGTTCTTTATAGCTTTTATTGATGGATTTGGCGTAGGTGCGGGCAATTGCTTTTTGATTGAGGGCATGAAAAATCGACATACGTACAAATTCAGGATGGCCACTAATGCGCGCTACATCCTGAAGCTCATCAACCACAACAGGGTCGGCAATAAATGCCCTGGCTCCCGGAATACTATTGGCAATATCGCTGGCAATCAGTCCGCCCAGATTGGAGGCATGCTCTCCTAAAACCCCATTTTGAAGGTCTTCTTTTAGCCTGTCGTTTACTTCATAAACACCGGATTCTATGGGCTTTATCAGTCCGCCACGACCAACAACTGCATTGATGCTATCAATATCGATGGAGGCATTTGCCAGCTCCTGCATAATAATATCTTTACGAAAGCCAAATTGCTCGGCAATATGCGTAAATCCTTTGAGTTCATCTGTTGAGTGCCTCAATGTTTTGAGGAAGATGGATTTATTCCCATCAAATACGGCAATTTTTGTTGATGTAGATCCGGGATTAATCGCTAAAATTCTTTGCATTTCTTTATGATTTTAGTCGGCCATTAAGCAGGCCAATGCGATACAATAAAACTTTGATTTTTCACTTTCACTGCGCGACATAACGACGACAGGCTTCTCTGTGCCTTGTATTAATCCGGCCAGTTCGCCTTTTCCAAAAAGCATTAAGCCTTTATAAAAAGCATTGCAGGATTCCAAACTTGGAAAGATTAATGCATCGGCATCACCGGCAACTGGGGAGTTTACCCCTTTAATTCGTGCACTTTCTGCGTCACAGGCAATAAAAACATCCATTGGGCCATCCACAATGCAATGTTGAATTTGACCCCGATCTGCCATTTTTGAGAGCAAAGCATCATCAATTGTTGAGGGCATGGATGGGGTAACTTTTTCCGTCGCGGAAATAAGGGCGACTTTTGGTTCTTCAATACCGAAACGCCTAGCCATGTCCACTGTATAGTCGATCATGATTTTGCGTTCTTTAAGCTCTGGAAACGTAAGTACTGCCGTATCTGATATAAACATCAGTTTATGATAATCAGGTACTTCAATAGCGCAAACATAACTCATTACTTTGCCGGCTTTCATCAGTCCTTTATTTTTATCGAGTACAGCGCGCAGGAATTTATCTGTTCCCACCAGCCCTTTCATCAGCACATCTGCCTTATTGGTTTTCACCATTTCAACGGCAATTTGCAGTGCTTCGATCTCGTTTTGTGCAGGAATAATTTCAAAATCAGCACGATTGGCTTTGTTTTCTTCACAAAGTGCCTGAATTTTTTCCGGATTGCCAATCATCTGGGCAATGGCAAAACCTTCCTTTACAGCTCGGTGCACAGCATTAAAAGTATTGCTGTCTTCTGCTAAAGCAACCGCAATACGGTATTTTTTATTTTTCGATTTCAGCCTTTCGGCGATTTCATCGAGTTTTCTGATTGGGTGCATAATAATGCTTTTAAAAAACAAAGGCAGCCTTTTTTCGCTGCCCTTATAAAAATTATTTTGCTGTTAAAGCCGCTAAAGCAATAGAATACAACTTGGTTTGTGTTGAATCACCACGTGATGATAAAATTGCAGGCGCATTAGCACCTACCACCATTGCTCCCAGTTCTGCTTTGGCAAGCTTTGTATTGGCTTTATAAAACACATTTCCTGCTTCAATATTCGGGAAAAGAAGGCAATCTGCATTTCCTGCAACATCACCTTTAATTTTTTTAATCTGTGCGCTTTCCATATCAATAGCAACATCAAGGGCAAGGGGCCCGTCAATGCTGGCATTTTTAATCTGGCCGCGATCGCCCATTTTTGAAAGAATACTAGCATCCACACAAGCCTGCATTCCGGGACTTACTTGTTCCGTTGCAGCGATAATAGCAACTTTTGGGTTTTCAATACCAATTGCCCTTGCGGTATGGATCAGATAGTTGGTAATCGCTATTTTTTGTTTCAGGTCCGGTTGAGGAATAATTGCCACATCGCCCACAACCATAAGTTTCTCGTAATTCGGGTTTTCAATCACTGTAATATGGCTGAGCACCGCTTTTGGCGCCATAAGGCCTTTTTCCTTATTGAGGATTGCGCGCATATATTTATCGGTGCTTACCAATCCTTTCATCAGGAGGTTTCCTTCTCCATTATTGATCAGCTCAACCGCTTTCATTGCGGCTTTGGCCTCGTCGGCTTCATGAACAATGCGGAATTTTCTCATATCGATCTTTTCCTCGGCACAAACCTTTTTAATGCATTCTTGGTCGCCTACCAAAGTAGCATCAATAATGCCAAGGTCCACGGCTTTACTAACCGCGCTAATAGTATGAGAATCATTAGCATATGCTGCTACAAGTATTTTTTTCTCCCGGTTTTTCAGGAGGTCGAACATTTGTTCAAGTTTCGTAATTGCCATAATTTATTGTATTGTTATCAAGTTTATTCAGTATAAAAACGGATCATTTTTTTAATCGCATCCTGGCATGCACCACAAAAATGATCTTCATTAAATGTGTTCATCAAACAATCGTAAGATGGACGGTATACTCCTTTTGCAACATATCCACCACCTTCATACACACCAAGCGGATAAGCGTTTTTGAGACTGTCTGCGGTTGGCACAGGCGTTCCTTCGGGCAGAAGGGATTTCCATTTACTATCAAAATCGACTAAAGTAGTGATGTTTGGCTCCCAAGGTTCTACATCAATCGGGTAGAATTCGCTGAATGCCACCTCGCTATTGAAATACTCATCGCCCAGACCGGCGAAACCATGGCCAAATTCATGCACATAAATTTTTGCTGATTTTGCATTTGCAGAAGAACTAACGGAATAAAAATTATAAATGGCCCCGCCGCCGTATTTTTCATTGTTCACGAGTATATAAATCTGGTCGTAAGGAGCATTCGCTGCTAAATCCCTCACGCTTTTATGATCAGTTGTCATGCAATAACGTTCGCTATCGAAGGTATAATAGGAAGTGTTCATAATACTTTTCTTCCAAACACTATCGGCGGGGATATCATTGCCCGATTGCAGTGATGGCGCCAAAACCCCACGCACATTAAATTGATCTTTAAGGCTCGCATAAGGCTCGAAAGCCAACATCTGATCTGTAAAGAGCTGGCAATCGGCGATAAATTTCCCCATTTCAGACTCTGTATAGCCTTCGGGCAGGATTACAATATCCACTTTTTTCGCAGGATCGCCATTCACCATAACATCAAAAGAAGGGTATTCAAGGCGGCGTTCCGGTTTTATAAAATAGCTATCGATATCAACATCATAGGAAAACACTTTCAGGAATATGCCTTTTTTGTCGCGTGAAAAGAAATCAAGGCGCACATCTTCTTTTGGAAAAGGCATAACAACCGATTCGGTAAAGCTTTTCGCTGTTTTTTTTGCTTCATCAGTGGTTTGCCATTCGCCGAATAAACTGGAATATCCACGGGAATAAATAAGGGCATCGGTTTTTGCGTCATGCACCTCAAAGAAATATTTTCCGTATTGAAATGTATCGATGAGGTTTACTTGCGACCCTCCCCAAAAGGGCTCCACTAAAATTTCATCAAAAAAGTAGGCTTCAGTATCTTTATCGCCCGAATGATAATAATCGAAACGGAGGCTTTGGTTTAAAAACAGACTGTCGAACTGAGCAAATGCTGTAGTAGAAAATACAGCAAAGAGCGAAAAAAGTATTATTTTCTTCATAATATCAGTATTTTACCTGTATATCAAAAAGCTAAATTTACGGCTTCAACAGGGGCTTTGTTTTGAAGTGCAAAGCTAAGTAAGATTTTGTTAAATAAATAACAATCAGGAATTAAACAGAATAGTTCCAAATAAAATACCGGGCAAATAAAGACCTTATTTTATTCTTTTTGGATTTTGTTTCACAAAAGAAGACCATCCGGAATAAGAGGAACCGGAATCATCGGGTTGTTTTTGAAAATAATGACAAACAGCAACCGCCAGGGCATCTGTTGAGTCTAAGTATTCCGGGGCTTCTGTGAGGCGCACGAGGGTTTTTATCATTCCAGCGACCTGTTCTTTTGATGCTGATCCGTTTCCTGTAATGGATTGTTTGATTTTTTTTGGCGAATATTCAAAAATAGGAATATCGCGATATAATGCAGCAGCCATAGCAACGCCCTGAGCGCGTCCAAGTTTTAACATCGACTGCACATTTTTCCCAAAAAAGGGCGCTTCAAGGGCAACTTCATCAGGATTATATTCGTCGATAAGCTGAAGGCATCTTTCAAAAATTCTTTTTAGCTTTAAGGCCTGGTTATTATACTTGGATAGTTTTAGTACTCCCATGGAAACCAAGGACAAAGCGTTTCCTTTGATAAGAATTAATCCATATCCCATTATGTTGGTTCCGGGATCGATGCCCAATATCAGCCGTTCTTTTTTCAAATTGTATTCGTTTAATGGAAAAAACAAAATTAAATAAAACCTATAACATCCTGCTTCGCGGACTAATAATAATAGCGGCCTATGGCTTTATCTATTATCAGCTGTTCTATGAAAAGGATATTCTTGCCAATATAAGCGAGCTCAGCGATATTCTTCAATCGAATTCCTCTCTGGCTTTTCTTTCTGCTGCATTATTATTGGTGTTTGTCAATTGGGGCATCGAATCGGCGAAATGGCATTATCTGATCAACCGTATCGAAACGATTTCCTTCTCCAAAGCCTATCGCGCTGTTTTAAGTGGCGTTACCGTAAGTGTTTTTACGCCAAACCGTGTTGGCGAATATTTTGGCCGTGTGTTTATGCTGCGCAAAGCAAATCCCTGGAAAGCCGTTTTTCTCACTGTTTTAGGTAGTATGAGCCAATTGCTGATTACGCTTTTTTGTGGCAGCATTGCGCTTATTGTTTTTGTCGTTCAATATGATATCGATTATTTTTGGGAGAACACCTATTTTCTTTGGGCTTTGATGTTTGCCGTTCTGATATTCAATACTTTTTTGTTGCTGCTTTATTTTAATGTAGGCATTATCACCAAATGGGTGGAAAGACTGCTCAACGCAAAATGGAAACGGATGCGGAATTACCTGAAAGTTGTTTCGATGTTTCACAGCAAAGAATTACTTCGCGTGCTTGCGTATAGTTTGTTGCGGTTTTTGGTTTTTTCCCTTCAGTATTACTTGCTTTTCAGGGCCTTTGGCATTGATCTAGGCGTGTTTACCGGGCTAATGGTAATCTCTGTGATCTTTTTTGTTCTTACTGCAATCCCCAGTGTTGCATTAGCCGAGCTGAGTATCCGAGGGAACGTTGCCATAAGCGTGCTGGGCTTTTATTTTGGCGGAGGGGAACAGTCTTTTAATGAACTGGGAGCCATAACAGCTGCCGGAATACTTTGGCTGATCAATATTGTTTTGCCGGCCTTAATTGGAGCCCTATTTGTTTATAAATTACATTTTTTTAGTAACCGACATGCCCATTGACACTGACATATTGATTTTTTCCATCGTTTTGATGGCCTATTGCCTGATGATTCTCTGGTTTTACCGAGGCTGGAAAAAAATGCCTGAAACAGAAGAAAAACACGAAGCCCCTTATGAAATGATTAGTGTGCTAATTGCTTTCCGTAATGAATACGATCAGTTAAGCATGCTTTTAAACAGCCTGAAAAACCAGTATTATCCCTCTGATTATTACGAAATTATTCTTGTTGATGATCATAGTACCGACTCTGGTGCAGCCTTAATTGATAAATACCAACATATTTTCCCGGCTTTGAATATCCGGTATTTTAGAAGTTCGGAACATCAGCAGGGAAAAAAGGATGCCCTTAAATTAGCCCTTCAAAAAGCAAAAGGCACTATTATTTTACAAACCGATGCCGATTGTGTTTTGCCTCCGGGCTGGATTGCATCCTATGCCAGTGCATTTAAAGAAAAAAAGAAACACTTTTTTACCGCTGGCTTGCTTTTTCAAAAAGAAAAAAGCCTGCAATCCTTATTCTTTCGTTATGAATTTGCTTCTCTCATAGCTTCCGGGGCGGGGAGCTTGGGCAATAATAAACCATTAATGTGTAATGGAGCCAATCTTGGCTATCGTAAAAGTCTCATCGAAAACGAAAAAGACCCATATCATTCTGCTTTTACTTCGGGCGATGATGCTTTTCTGATGCTTCATTGCCTAAAGAAATATGGCGCCCAAAGTCTTGGGTTTATAAAAAACCCCGATGCTGTTGCACAAAGCCTAGCCCCCGACAGTTTAAAGCGGTTTTTTAGTCAGCGGATGCGTTGGACCAGCAAAGCAGGAGGCTATAAAAACGCATATATTATATCTGTCGCCCTGATGGTATTTATCGCAGCAATTGTTCAACTGGCCTTATATATTATGGCGTTTCTAAGCATAAAATACCTTGTTTTTGCCGGCGTATGGATGCTGCTGAAAAGCCTGTTCGATATATTACTAACAGGAAGCTACCTTCGATTTAGCGGGCGAAGGCTTATTATTCCTGCATTTTTTGTGTTTGAATGGGTTTATCCGTTTTATATACTGGCAACCGTTGTGCTTACACTTACAAAACCCTATCAATGGAAAAACAGGTCTTATTCATTTTAAGCTGAATAAAATGTCCGAGAAAAAATATTTTTACAATACGGAATATTGGGAATCAATGGATTATTTGGTTGAGCAATCTACAATCCATATTGATCGCCCCAAAAACTCTGCGCATCCCCGTTTTCCGAAGTTTATTTATCCCTATGATTATGGTTATTTGGAAGGAAGCCGATCAACAGATCAAGCCGAGATAGACATTTGGCTTGGAGAGAATGGGTCAAAGCAAGTAACAGGTATATTAGTAAATGTTGATCTCGATAAAAGGGATGCGGAGCTGAAGGTTTTATATTCTTGTTCTGATGAGGAGATGGAGGAAATTTACGCCATCAATAATCAATTAATGATGAACGCTGTCCTTTTGAAAAGGATCAAGTAATCCGGCAGCTTTTTTACGCATATAACAATCCATTACAATCAAATCGAAAGAGCGGGTAATTTTTAAATTTTCCCTATTTCCTTCAAAGAGGCAAATTTCCTGACCAATCGCTTCAACAACAGAAGCATCGTCGGTAAATGAGGGCAAATATTCTTGTGTATAAGCCCGTTTTAAGATATTAGAACGGAATGTTTGCGGGGTTTGAACACGCTTAATCAAGTGACGATCAAATGCACGGCTACCATCATCTTCAATCAGACGAACAGAATCGGAAAGGCTGAGGCAGGGAACAGCAGCTCCCTTTTCTTCGGCAATCCTATACGATTCTGCAATCGTTTTTCGGGTGACTAAAGGACGCACCCCATCATGTACAGCAACAAGAATCCCATCAGGAACAATTTGCAAACCGTTTTTTACCGAATAAAAGCGTGTAGAGCCGCCTTTCACGAGTTGTGTTTTTATTTGAAAACGATATTTTCTCTCTAAAGACTTCCAAAGTTCAAAATGTTCTTCGGGCAAAACCAATATGATCTGCACCTCTGGATCGTAACTATAAAAAGCCTCGAGAGTATGCATAAGGATGGCTTTTTTACCAACCTGAAGAAATTGTTTTGGCATTTTGGATTCCATCCGTTTGCCACTACCACCGGCTACAATAATTGCAAATTTATCCATAGAACAAAAAATAAAGCACCGACAAATGTAGAAAATTTATCGGTGCTTTATATTGTATTGAAAAAGAATTAATTATAAGCAGTATTATAAAACCAGCATGGCATCGCCATAGGTAAAAAACTTATATTTTTCTTTTACGGCTTCTTTATAGGCTTGCATTAAGAAATCATAGCCTGCAAAAGCAGCAACCATCATCATCATCGAAGACATTGGCCTATGTAAATTGGTGATTAAAGCGTCTGCAACAGTAAATTCATAAGGAGGGAAAATAAATTTATTGGTCCATCCTTCGAAAGGTTTCAGCTGTCCGTTAATTGTTACGGCAGTTTCGATGGCTTTCATACTTGTTGTTCCGATGGCGCAGATTTGTTTTTTATTTTCCTTCACTGCATTCACTTTTGTGCAGGTATTTTGGGAAATAAACATTTCTTCCGAATCCATTTTATGCTTTGTAAGGTCTTCCACTTCAATTTGCCTGAAGTTTCCGAGTCCGGCATGCAGAGTAACTTCTGCGAAATCTATTCCTTTGATTTCAAGCCGTTTCATCAGCTCGCGGCTAAAATGCAGCCCTGCTGTAGGAGCTGCAACGGCTCCTTCATGCTTTGCATAAATTGTTTGGTAACGCTCTGCGTCTTCGGGTTCAATAGGACGTTGATGGTCTTTAGGAAGAGGTGTTTCGCCAAGGCTCATGAGGGTTTTCTTAAACTCATCATAAGGGCCATCGTATAAAAACCTCAGGGTTCGTCCCCTACTGGTCGTATTGTCAATTACTTCTGCCACAAGAGCATCGTCTTCACCAAAGTAAAGTTTATTTCCAATACGGATTTTACGGGCAGGGTCTACCAGTACATCCCATAAGCGTGATTCACTGTTTAGTTCCCTAAGGAGGAAGACCTCAATTTTTGCTCCGGTTTTTTCTTTTTCACCATAAAGGCGAGCCGGAAAAACCTTTGTATTGTTTAAAACAAAAATGTCCCCATCGTCAAAATAATCAAGGATATCCTTAAAGCGCTTATGCTCTATTGTCTTGGTGTCCCTATGCAGGATCATCAATCTGGATTCATCTCTATTTTGTTGTGGGTGACTGGCAATGAGTTCATCAGGTAAATCGTACTTGAACTGCGACAACTTCATATCCAACAATTTTATATTATACCTCGTCTAAAAAAGTTTGCAAAGTTAATCAAAAATTATGCCTTTGTCAAGTTTTTAAGCGCTAAAGTTTTAAAATTCAACAAAATAAAAATTTGCCGCGGTATGAGATAGATGGTAAAGCTTTACAAATCTTCGTCTTTCAATTCCGGATGTGCTGCTAAAATTCTCAAAAGGATTTCTTTAAACTCTTTCGGACCGATTGCATTTTCGACATTATAATCACCGATATGAGTGCGGCGTAAAGAACTCAAGAAAGCGCCATTATTTAGGAAAGCTCCAAAATCATGCGCCAGTGATCGAATGTAAGTCCCTTTACTACAATGTACTTTAAAAAAAACTTCCGGAAATTCTATTTTAGTAATCTCAAAAGAATGGATGGTAATGCTTCTTTTCTTTAAAAGTGCTGGGCGTTTGCTCCGTGCCAATTCATAGGCTTTTTTGCCGCCAATTTTAATGGCACTATATTGTGGTGGCATTTGCTCAATTGTGCCAACAAAGTTTTCTGCTGCATGATGCACCATTTCTTCGCTAATCCCTGAAATGTCGTATTCTGCATCGGGTTCGGTTTCTGCATCATAGGAAGGGGTTGTTTTTCCCAGATAGAAACTACCGGTATACACTTTGTCCTCTGCCTGAAGCTCATCAATCTTTTTGGTATAACGCCCAGTGCAAATGAGTAAAAGACCTGTTGCCAGAGGATCGAGTGTGCCTGCATGGCCAACTTTTATCTTAGGAATTTTTATATGGTGCCTCAAGGCATAACGGATACTGTTTACCGCATCAAAAGACGTCCACTCTAGAGGTTTGTCTATAAGAATCAGGGAACCACGACGAAAATGAAAGGAATCCTCCTCCTTAAACTGTTCTAACATCCGCTATATTACCCCACTTATTATGGCGATCAGGCCAACAATGGCACAATAAAGAGCAAACCAGATCAGCTTGCCTTTTTTCACAATATTGATCATCCAACGGCAAGCCAGCCAGCCACTGAAAAATGCAGCTAAAAAGCCAATTACCAATGCCATTGTTCCAACACCTTGTTCGCTGACCATATCACCGCTCATCAGGTCTTTTAGATTGGCACCGATAATGGGCACAAGAACCATCAGAAAGGAAAAACGAGCAACATTTTCTTTTTTATTGCCCAATAAAAGACCTGTAGCAATTGTACTTCCCGAGCGTGAAATACCGGGCAAAACTGCTATAGCCTGAGCAAGGCCAATAATAAAACTATCTTTAAACGAAATATTTTTAGATCGGGGTTTTGCATAAAAAGTAAAGGCAAGCAATGCAGCTGTAAACAGCAACATGATCCCAACAAAAACAAGGTTTCCATCAAAAAGGCTTTCGACCTCATCCTTAAAAAATACGCCAACAAGTCCTACAGGAATCATCGAAAGCGCAATTTTTGCAATATATTGGGTTTCTTCGTTCCATTTAAAACTGAACAAACCTTTAAACAGTTGAATAATCTCCTTATAAAAAACAACAATAGTACTTAAAACGGTTGCTCCATGCACGACAACTGTAAATGTGAGGCTTTCTGCTGCCTCTACGCCCAGCAGGTGTTTCCCTATTTCCAAATGCCCGCTGCTGCTGACCGGTAGAAATTCGGTAAGTCCCTGAATTACACCTAGAATTAACGCTTCTAACCAGTCCATATTAATTTTCCGTTTTTTGTGTAGGCTTTTTCATAATTGCATAAATCTCGATGATATAGCCAATAATTAATAATATGGGAGCCAAGGTTAACCTTCTAAAACTAAAAATTTCATCACTAAAAACATTAGGATCATCAGAGCCACCACCAATCATTAATAAAAAACCAACGACCAAAAAACCCAGGCCAATGAGTAGCCATTTATAATTTTCCCTACCAAAAGCAAATTCCACTGAATTTTCATTATCTATCTCGGAGACAGTTGCGTTTGCTTTGTTTCTATTTGTTTTATTTTTCATATTCCGGTTTAATTTCGATGCAAAAATTAATAATAGAGTTGATCTGTTTTCATGTGCAGGTATTTCCGTACCGCAAAGAAATAAGATATCCAAGAAATAACGACGCCAAGCAAAATAATAAGCCCGAAGAGCAGTGCATAGGTGTCGATTTGATCGAGGTTGATCAGTTCGGGAATGCTTTCACGGCTAAAGATAAGAATTGCGGTCAATAAAAGAACCGCGATCAGAGCCCCAATAACGCCATGAAGAATCCCCCTTCTGATAAATGGCCTGCGTACAAATGTTTGGGTAGCGCCTACCAAAAGCATAGTTTTTATGATAAAACGCTTGCTGTATACGCTTAAGCGGATCGTGTTATTGATGAGCGCAACACTAATCAGCATCAGCAAAGCAGAAAATGCAAGGATAATAATGGATATTTTCCTGAGATTATCGTTAATAAATTCAACAAGAGACTCCTGATAAAAGACTTCTTTAACATCCTTGTTTTGGATGATGCGTTCTTTGATCACCGAAAGGCTATCATTATTCGCATAATCGGCAACCAAACGCACATCAATAGAAGGAAGAAGTGGATTATAACCAAGAAAACCGATAAAATCTTCGCCAAGGTCTTCTGTCAGCATTTTTGCAGCTTCCTGTTTGGTGATGTATTCGGTGCTTTTTACAAAAGCTTTAATATCGAGGGATTTTTGGAATTTAATGATTTCCGACTCTTTTACGCCATCGTTCATTATCACAGAAAAGCCGATGTTTTCTTTCACATAATCTGACAGCTTTTTTGCGTTAAGCACCATAAAGGCAAGAGTTCCTAACATAAACAAAACCAGCGAAATACTGATAATGCTCGTGAGGTAGGAGCTTTGTAAACGGCGTTTATTAAGTTTATCTTGCTGCATAGTATTCTGGAACAGGCTGCTAAAATAATCAAAATTCAGGCTGATGACTTATTTTAACACTATTTAATTATTGTCTATGAAGTTAGATTTCTTGTTTCATTTAGCCCTGCGGGAGTATTTTACAAGCAAATTTTCGCCGGGGGCAGATCGATAGCTTCACTTTAATTTAGCCAAGCTGAAACCAGGATTATGCTTTTAGTGCTTTTTTTCGCAGCACAAAAGAACAGACTTCCCCTCTTGAATTAAAACGAACACTCAATCCCGAAGTTCCTACGCCAGCCGATGTGTATCCTTTCAAATTGGAGTGCTTCCAAAACGAATAAAAAAAATTCTTTCCATTCGACAAATGCGTGATTATGGGACGCCCTCCCGGCAGGCAAATTTGCCCGGCATGTGTATGCCCGCATAAGTAAAAACGATAATCGTTTTCTTCAGCAATATCATATAATTCAGGAGTATGCACCAAAGCAATCCCAAATTCTGCCGGTTTTTCCTCCATACATTGAATGGCCGCATCAGTGAAATAGTAATAAGGATCGTCTACTCCGGTGATGCATATTTTTTGTCCGTTTCGCTCAAGCACAATATGCTCGTTGATTAAAAACTGCACATTATTGCGCTCCATTGGCTCTACCATTAAATAGGTATCGTGGTTGCCAAGTACTGCATAAGTCCCGTCTTTTGCATTAATGCTGTTCAGGATTTCTTCAAAAGGCCCTTTAATACTATTGTATGAGCCCATAATATGCTTTCTGTAATCACCACCTAATAAGCAAAGGTCAAAGGTTTTGGATTGGATGATGGAAACAATCCGGTCAGACAATTCCTCATGACTATCGAGATGAAGATCAGACATAAAAAGAATACGATAGCCATCAAAAGCGTCGGGAAGGTCTTCAAAAAACACCTCTTTTTCCGTTAGCGAAATATCCAAAGCGTTACGCATACCACGTTTCCTTAGGCCGGTAATTCTAAGGCCGAGGCAAAATCCCTTCATCAGCAAGCTAAAAAGCTTCCAGTTTCTTTTGCTTTTTACGCCATTGCGTTGCCGTTTTGCAAGATCGGTTTCAAGCATCGATCTCGTTGCTGCCCAAACGGTGCGCTTGTGTATATCGTTCTTTGCCTTCATAAATTGGATTAAAGATACACATTTTATTCCTAATCAAGAGGATGACGGAAAACACGAGGCATATTTGACTTCTGGCCTGCATTTTGCAAAGCAAGAACAAAAGAGGGAGATTAAAGCCCTTTGAAAATACCCCGGATTCATATAAATGAAGCTTGTTGGGATTTGAAACAGGTTTATTACCTTTGCCGCTTGAAAATTAGCAGGCTATGCCCCAAAGCATGCCCACTTCCATAAATTAAAGGTGATAACTATGAAAAATTTATCGGTTTCCTTGAAAAAGCTATGTGCTTTATTTTTCCTTCTAGCATCTTTGTCGGCGGTCGCACAAAACAAATATGGGCTTACTGTTCTCGAAAATGTTGCCGATTATAAAGCAACAGTAGCAGACAATGAAATGAATAAATTATTGGATATTGAAGACGTTGCTCCTACAATTCAACTCGACATCCGTTATGCAACGAAAAATAATTTTACCGGTGAAATTATTTATAATGCTCCGAAAGCCTATACGCGTGCACATGTAGCAAAGGCTTTAGCCCGGATTCAGAAGCAACTGGCAAAGCAAAATATCGGCTTGAAAATATTTGACGCATATCGTCCTTATGATGCCACACTCAAGTTTTATGAAGTTTATGGAGACACTAATTTTGTGGCATCCCCTTGGACGGGATCAAGGCATAATCGTGCTTGTGCTGTTGATGTAAGCCTGATTGACCTTTCTACAGGAAAAGAACTGGAAATGCCCACAGCTTTTGATGACTTTTCGGAAAAAGCTGCGCCTGATTATGAAGATATTTCGGCTGAGGCAAAAAAGAACAGGGATTTATTAATCCGGATCATGGATCAATATGGTTTTAGCGTAAATGAACATGAATGGTGGCATTATGATATGAAAGGCTGGGAAAATTTTCAGCTGTTGAACCTTTCATTCGATGACTTAAAAAAGATACAATACTAAAAATACACAGAACAAAATGGACTATAATTTTAAGGAAATAGAACCAAAATGGCAGGAATATTGGCGGAAGCATAAATCCTATAAGGCAGAAATTGACACGAATAAACCCAAATATTATGTGCTGGATATGTTCCCATATCCTTCCGGAGCGGGTTTGCATGTTGGTCACCCTCTAGGATATATCGCCTCAGATATTCATGCGCGCTATAAAAAACTTAAAGGCTTTAATGTGCTGCACCCAATGGGCTACGATGCTTATGGCCTGCCTGCAGAGCAATACGCCATACAAACAGGAACTCATCCTGCCATTACCACCGAAAAAAACATTAAACGCTATCGTCAACAACTCGATCAGTTGGGATTCTCTTATGATTGGGATCGTGAAGTGCAAACTTGTGACCCAAAATATTATAAATGGACCCAATGGACGTTTATTCAATTGTTTCAATCATGGTATAATCTGGAAACCAATAAAGCGGAAGCATTGGATGCCCTTGTGCAGTCTTTTGAAAAAGAAGGAAATGCCGGCATAAAAGCTGCTTGTAGTGATGCAGATGTATTTACTGCGGAGCAATGGAATGCCATGAGTGAAAAGCAACAGCAGGAAATGCTGATGAACTACCGCTTGGCTTATCTTTCGGATACTATGGTGAATTGGTGCCCTGCTTTAGGAACGGTTTTGGCAAATGACGAAGTAAAAGACGGCCTTTCTGAACGCGGCGGACATCCTGTGGAACGCAAACTAATGAAACAATGGTCGCTCCGTATCTCTGCTTATGCGCTGCGATTACTCGAAGGTCTAAATAATATTGATTGGAGCGAATCATTGCGCGATATACAGCGCAACTGGATTGGCCGTTCCGAAGGAGCTTCTGTAAATTTTGGCATTAAAGGGCATGATGAACTCATCGAAGTGTTTACTACCCGTCCTGATACAATTTTTGGCGCCACCTTTATGGTTTTGGCTCCGGAGCATGAGCTTGTATCGAAAATCACAACAGAGGAAAATAGGAAAGCCGTTGAGGAATATGTCGTTTGGGCGAAAAATCGCTCGGAGCGTGAACGGATGTCGGAAGTAAAAAAAGTGAGTGGGCAGTTTACCGGAGCTTACGGCATCAATCCTTTAAATGGAGAAGAAATTCCTATTTATATTGCTGATTATGTTTTGATTGCCTATGGAACGGGTGCAATTATGGCTGTTCCCGGTCACGATAGCCGCGACTTTGCCTTTGCGCGACATTTTGAATTGCCAATTATACAGGTTGTGAATAAAGTGGGCGAAGAAATCTCTGATCCATCCACCTGGGAAGATTCATACGACAGCAAAGAAGGCGTGATGATTCATTCCGGTTTTATCACAGGCATGGAAGTGAAAGAAGGCATCCGCGCAGCAATTCAAAAAATTGAGGAACAAAAATTGGGTTATGGAACCATTAATTACCGACTGCGCGATGCGATATTTAGCCGCCAAAGGTATTGGGGTGAGCCATTCCCAATTTATTATAAAGATGGGGTTCCTTACGCCCTCGATGAGAGTGAGCTGCCACTTGAGCTGCCGGAAGTAGATAAATATTTGCCCACAGAAGATGGTGAACCCCCTTTGGCGCGTGCAAAAAACTGGAAAACCAAAGAAGGTTATCCTCTGGAAACAAACACAATGCCCGGTTTTGCCGGTTCTTCGGGATATTATCTTCGGTATATGGATCCCAATAATGAGCAAGAGTATTTTGGAAAAGAAGCCAATGAATATTGGCGCGCAGTGGATTTCTATCTAGGCGGTGATGAGCATGCAACAGGCCACCTGATTTATGCCCGTTTCTGGAATATGTTCCTGTATGATATCGGAATGGTTTGTGAAGAAGAACCCTTTAAACGACTCATCAATCAGGGGAAAATCCAAGGACGATCAAGTTTCGTATATCGCATTAAAGGGACAAACACTTTTGTTTCTAAGGGATTAAAAAAAGAGCATGAAACACAGGCTCTTCACGTAGATATAGAAATTGTTGATAATGATATTCTGGATGTTGAAGCATTTAGGAATTGGCGTGCAGAGTATAAAAATGCCGAGTTTATCCTTGAAGACGGAAAGTATATTTGTGGCTGGGAGATAGAAAAAATGTCGAAATCCATGTACAATGTGCAAAATCCTGATGATCTTGTAGAGCGTTATGGTGCTGATACTTTTCGTTTGTATGAAATGTTCCTTGGCCCCATAGAAAACCATAAACCATGGGATACCAAAGGGATAGAAGGTGTATTTCGTTTTATCCGTAAATTATGGCGCTTATACCATAATAATTTTGATCAGAATTTTGAGGTTTCTGATGATAAAGCCACAGCTGCCGAGCTTAAGGTGCTGCATGCAACCATTAAAAAAGTTCAGGACGACATCGAGCGACTTTCGTTTAATACCGTAGTCAGTAGCCTGATGATTTGCGTGAATGAATTAACGGAATTGAAGTGCAATAAAAAAGAAATCCTTGAGCCGATTAGTATTTTGCTCGCTCCCTATGCGCCCCATCTTGCCGAAGAGCTTTGGTCATTATTGGGTCATAGTGAAAGTATTACAAAAGCAACATTCCCATCTTATGATGAGAAATATCTGAAAGAAGACAGCTTTGAATATCCTGTTTCCTTTAATGGGAAAATGCGTTTTAAAATGGCATTCCCAAGTGATGCCAAGCCAAAGGACATTGAAGCTGAAATTCTGAAAAGCGAGGCTGCACAAAAATATCTTGAGGGCAAAGAGGTTAAAAAAGTAATTGTTGTTCCCAAGAAGATTGTAAATATAGTTGTGAAATAAAACAACTATTTTTATAAAAAAAGAGCGGAACCAAATCGGATTCCGCTCTTTTGCTTTCGACGAATTTATTTCAGAAAGAACAATACTATATCTAATTAAATATCAGCTTTTTATTAAGCTTAATAAATACATTAATCGTTTTCAGGTGGATGTAGACGAAGGGCAATAGAAGGACGAAATAAGCAATAGAAAATTTATCTAGGATGCCATTTTGAACGACTCCAAAATGAATGAAAAACATCCCAAAAACCACAAAAGCAACCCCGGGACAAATTAAGGACAAACTTCCGGGACTTTTTTTCTTGCCACCCACATAATCTTTAAAATAGCCGATTTTTTTCATAACGCCATATCCAACAGCGCCATTAAGGATTTGCATTGCCACAATTCCTGCTGTAACAACAAATAGTGATGCATTAGATACCGGATCGCCATAATGATGATCTAAGCCAAACATCAAACGAATTGCTGCAATACCAATCAGTGTAAGAAATGGAATAACAACCCATAGGGTTGGACTACCTTCCACGGCAATCCCTTTTTCAATAATGCTCCTAAAACCAAGCGTGTACTTAACAATAGCAAGGATAACCGAAAGAGATAAGAACAGGATGCCCATAAAAATACCAATCGAATTTACTTGAATTGTATGGCTCATTGCGCCGGGCGCAGCGAAACCGACGGCAATCATGGCAAATGTGAAAATAGACAGCATATTGCTAAGGTTATTGGTGTTCACAAAATTAGCGTCGCCAACAGCAAATACACGCACCATATACCGGCCAAAAATACTAAGTGCATAAAATCCTACAGCACCAAAACCAAGCAATGTAAGAGGAAATAAATACTCAATATTCGCCCATAAATCCGGGATAAGAACAGCTCCAAGCACTAAGAAAACATTGATTGTCATAGACAAGGTTAAGGGAATGGCCATAAAGGAAATCGCTGCCGGGGAATCCTTCATCGATATATATGAAGGACTGTGCTTAAATTTGTTATACTCAATAAAATTCCAAATCAGCAAACGGATATGCAATAAAGCAAAGGCAATTAGCCCACTAATTGCAAGGATAATACCTACTTTGGTAAAAACTGAGCCTTGCCCAAAAGAATCAATGAGGTGGTTAAATGTTACCATGGGTGTCCCTTTATGCGGTACCATAAACTGCAAATAAATAAAAAACGAAACGGAAAGCCCTCCCGCTCCCAGGGCAGATAAAAAATACAGCGGGTTAAAAGTGTCTCCTAATTTTTTCATAATACTATTTTGCTTTTAGTTTGAAGCCGCAAAAATACATCTAAAAATCTACATATGTCAACACTTTGGCTGTATTTTTTGTTTTCGTTAGTATTTATCCAGTAATTGTTTGTATCAATGCCTGATTATTCGATCTATACAACACAGAAGAAAATATATTTCTTGGGGATTTTCAAACAGTAGAGACTATCTGCTTTTCCAATGTTTGCTGTATTCAGGAATAACATCTAGGAATCTGGAGCCTATTCAATAAATACAGCATCAAGCAACAAAAAGGAGAAAACAGCATTCAAAATGAAGCTTGCTAATTTCAAAGAGTATTTTATACAAACAAAAAAAGCCGGCCCTTGTGGCCGGCTTTTTTTATGCTAAAATTTTGTTCTAATTTAAAGGAGCAATCGTAATTTGCACTGTAGAAAGCCACTCCATCCCCACAAGTCCAAAAGGAACAGGTCCGTTCAAAGTGCCATACAGCCGTGTATGAAACTGTTCCGCTTGAAGATAAGTTGTCAGGTCGTTGTTTTCAAAAATAAAATCAACAGTAGTGCTGCCGTCTTCAATGGTTCCCGTAGTGGCTAACTGAACTTCATCTGAAAAATCAGCTAAGAATGCCGCACTAATACGCATATTCTCGACAAAATCGAAATTTGCACCATCAGGGCTTAGAATACTTACTGTAATTTTCGTGAAAGTTGCTCCTTCCAGGGCTCCGGAACTGACATTGTTTGCATTTAAGATACTGTCAATATTCACGCTAATTGTAGTTTCTGCCAAAACTACTTCAGTAGCTTTAAAATTTAATGAATCGAGCTCAAACTGAACTGCGGGCAGGTCGTAGTTTACTTCAAATGTAGCCAAGTCGTTTATCGCATCTTTTGTTTCATCACATGATTGAAACAAGCCAAAACCTAAAACTAGGAGCACGAGGGCAAATAAGTTCTTTTTCATCTTGTATAATGTTTAATTAATTATTTCAGAGCAAAGATATAAAAAAGTTGAAGAGCACCCCTTTCTTAACATATCCTTAGCATTTCAACACCTACACTTTGTACGTTCTCAGCAGAAATTTTCCGCTAAAACCGAAAAAAGCCCCTGTATTCAGAGGCTTTTATGCAAAGTTTTGTTGATTAGTTGATGCTGATTTCCCTGCTCAGCTTACTCTTATCTTCTGCTTTTATTGGCAAAACGAGTTTCAGGATTCCATCAGTATATTCTGCTGAAATATTTTCCTGATCGATGCTTTTGGGCAGAGTGTAACTGCGACTGAATGAGCCATATACAAACTCCCTACGGGTAAAATTCCGCTCATCGCCTTTTGTTGTTTCCTTTTCGCTTGAGATGGTTAATACGTCTTTTTCAATATTGATTTTAAAATCCTCTTTTTTTAATCCGGGAATTGCCAGCTCAAGTTCAAAACCACTTTCAGATTCAACAATATTTGTTGCTGGGGAACATTCGTGCTTGCTGTGCCTAAAACGTTCTGTTTGCTGTTGAAACAATGAGTCAAATAAATCTGAATAATTTGCTTGGTTACGCCATTTTGTAATTGTCATTTTTTGGTCCTCCTTATTTTGTTTGTTTTAAAAATTCATTTGTTTTGTAGATTGCTATTCTCAATTCCTATGCCAATGAATTCTATTTAATTTTTTAAGACAATATGTCAGATGATGAAAATATTGAGCGTCAAAATGTCTTGTTTTTTGATTTACACTTTACTCCATCTCCATTTTTACATCCCTTATAAGTCATATAATCAATGGAATACACTGACGTTTTGATGAATATTATATACTTATCTTCGCGGGGGATTTGCCCTCTTTCTTTCGACTAAAAAATGATGAATCTCCGCTATTTGAGCAAAAACAGTTTTCTATTGTTTTTTATTTAGTTCTACATTTGCATCCTTAAAGCAAAAACAATGTCGCGCGAGCACAGACGCATTCTTCGTTTTTTCAGTCTTAAGCGTATCATATGGCCGATACTTATTGGCTTAGGTGTAGCTACATGGATGTTTGTGCGCAGTTTTGATAAGCAAACGCTTGAAAACATCCATTGGTCTTTTTATAGCATTATTTGGTTTTTTACTGCCATAATCCTCATGATTATCAGGGATGTGGCTTATATGTACCGGATTCGTTTACTCACCGACAAACAACTGAGTTGGCGTCGTTCCTTTGATGTAATCATGCTCTGGGAATTCGCCTCATCAATTACACCTTCTGTGGTTGGAGGTTCGGCTATTGCAATGTATATTGTTAGTCGTGAAGGCATTAAAACAGGTCGGGCAACAGCCATCGTACTAATTACCGCTTTTCTTGATGAGCTCTTTTATGTAACTATGGTTCCTGTGGTTTTTCTACTGGCCGGCCCAACAGTTCTTTTTAATTATAATGGTAGTTTTCAGCTTTTTAACACATCTTTTGGTGCCGTTGGCATTTTTGTGATTGGCTATATTTTTATGCTAATCTTAATTTCTATCATTAGTTATGGGGTCTTTTTCCAGCCAAGAGGCTTTAAATGGCTTCTATTATGGGTCTTCAAAATCCCTTTTCTTCGCAAATGGCGCATACAGGCTGGCGAAACCGGAAATGAAATTATAACGACAAGCCATGAAATGAAAGGAAAGCCATTTGTATTTTGGCTGAAAGCATATTTTGCAACATTCTTTAGCTGGACAGCCCGCTTTTGGGTGGTTAATTTTCTGATAATGATGGTGATCCCCGTAAATCAACATTTTATGATTTACGCCAAGCAATTGGTGATGTGGGTCATTATGCTGATTAGCCCAACCCCGGGCGGAAGTGGTATTGCTGAAATAATATTTTCAGATTTTCTCGGCGAATTTATACCAGTGGGCGCTTCGGCAGCATTGGCTCTATTATGGCGGTTAATTAGCTATTATCCATATCTTTTTATTGGTGCACTCATCCTACCGGGATGGTTGAAACGGGTTTATAGCCGTAAGCATATCAGAATGATTAAAAACGAAGCATAACAGCATGGACACTGCGCTTTACATTGTGTGCTCGAAGACACATGCCCTTGGTATTTGTTTCAGGCTTACAGCCTGATTTCTATTTCTTATACTTTGATTAACAGGGCGTTCCTTTTGTTGTTGCAGCCCTACAGGCTGCTTTTTGAAACATCCTGTATTGTGCAAATTCCAACCTAATACCTTTTTTTAGCCTTTTGCTGCTTATAGATATGCTGTTTCGGTACTGAATTAACAGGCTGTAAGTCTGCAACAAGCTACTAGCCTTTCTTTCTCCTGTTCAAAAAACCAATGATTTCTTTAAAATCATCCTTTCGATACCGAAAAAGCGATTGAAGGCTGGATTGTGTAATATGCATATAAACAAAAACATAAATCAAACTTCCAAGACCATAAGCTACCAGGGTTGCATATGCAGCCCCCTCAATACCAAAATGTGGAATCAATAAAATATTCAGCATTATATTCACAAAAACCATCGGCATAAATACATAAAGGGCATATTTGGGCTTAGCCTGACTCGCCAAAAAACTATCCAAAACCCGCACAATAATAAAAACGATAATGGCCGGGCTAAGCAATCGCATCATATAGGCGCTTTCTAAAAAGGCTTGACCAAAAAACACCGGAACCACCCAAGGAACAAAAACCCATAAAACGGCAGACCCAAGAGCTCCGGCCAACAGACCTAGGCGCATCATCCGGTGTGTTTCTTCTTTACTCTTATGTATATCTTTCTCATTGGAAGCATGGCTCATAATCACCACACTCATTGCTTGTGGAATAAGCCAAATTTGCTCTATCAAAGATGCTGCAAGCGAATAAATCCCCACTTCGGCGGCACTGAGCATTTTTTGCAGGATTAAGATATCGATTTTATAAATCAGTAAAAAGGTGAGGTTGGCTGCAGCAAATACGATCCCAAGCCTCATCAATCGAAAAATTAACGATTTCTCAAAATGAACACGTATCCTGTGATGTTTACACAAATCATAAAGAGCCACAAAAAACACAAAAGCATAGGCTGCAAAAAAAGCCAGAACAGCTCCTTCTACCCCCCAATCCATCACCAAGACAAATAAAACAATCAGTAGTGCATTTAGGGTAAAAGGTGCCCAGATCAGGCGGTTGGAAGTGCCAATTTGTTGCTTTCCGAGATAAATGCCACGGGCATAAGATGTGCCAAGATACACAGGAATAAGTAAAATCGCCAATAGTATCATCATTGGCGTAAAATCGGGATTATCAAGAAGAATATAACCCAAAAACGACAGCAACATCCCAGAAAGGGAGCTTAAAATAAAGATACTGAATACCGATGAAATAAGCTTATCTGCAGGGATTTCCTTTTTACCGAGTTCCACAATGGATGCACGGAGCATGCCCATTTGCACCAGGCTTCCGGCAATTAGAGGCACCACAAGCAATGAGATATAGATACCATAGCCTTCTGGCATCAATAGCCGTGTAAGCAAAACATACACAACACCAGTGCAAATTAGTGCTGCTATATTGCTGCTAAACACTTTAACAATATCGTTCAGGTAGCTTTTTGACATATATCCTGATTTCGCACAAAGATAAGTCCTTCCGCTGATTTATCCGCTTCGTTTTTAAAGTGCCTGAAATAATCCTGATTTACGAATTGCTTGTCGTTTCAGATAATCTATATTTGCAAAAAAAAGGAATATTATGAAAAAACCGTTATTTAATATCCTCGTACTATTAATCATCGCAATTTTCTTGATTTTACTCAATGAAATGGATTTACTCGAAAAAGGGGCAAAATTTATGTTCATTCCCATTTTGGCATTCTATTTTTTGGGGCAATATTCCGAACGAAGGTTTCAGAAATAGGAGCATACCGAATATTCCACCGGCAGTTATAGACACAAAAAAAGGGATTGCTTAAAGACAATCCCTCCAATATTTTTATTGATAGATTTTCTTACCAGCTAGGAACATAAGTATTCGTATGATCGGGATAGAGATACCAATCCTGATTTTCAGTGCCACCGGACTCTGCCCAGTTTTGAAATAATGGATAAGCCAGAAGGAAATCTGTTTTTTCTTCAGCGACTTCAAAATCTGCGGCAATAAACTCTACCGCCCATGGAAGGTTTTCTGCTGTACGGTAAAAAGCATCTTCTCCTGTAAGTGGGGTAGGGAAAACTGTTCCCGGGCTTCCATTCCAGCTTGAAGGGGAAGCATCGTCATAAGTGCCGAATAAACCCATATCTGCTGAGGCCGTTGGGGGCGCTCCAAAGGGACGTACTTGATGTGAAGGGTTATTGCTTCTAAACAAATAAGGGATCAATTCAAAGCCACATACAACTCCTCGGGGAATATATACCTGAAATTCGATTGTATCGGGTTTTGCATCAATACCGGAAGCACTGGTATTATGATAAGGTGTTGTTTGCCAATCCCTTACATCGTTAAAACAAATGACACCACAGTTTACGTCAGGATCAGCAGGAGCTCCATACCATGTTACAATATTGTCGAGGTATTTTGATTCAACGCCATTGTATTTCAGAAATTCCCAGCCAAGTCCACTTCTTATACTTGCGCCAACTGCCTGTACAATTGTTTGAAAATACACATGCTTTAACGAATTATCTGAATGTTTGTCCCAGCCATATTTTGTTTTCAAAACCATATCGTTGAGGTCATAATCACCCATACTTGGCCATAAATCTTCAAAAATTTGATAATAATAGCATTCACCTCCTTCAGGGCTTGTGTATTCAGGCTCACCTGGTGCAGGTCCTCCCTTAAAATCGCTGGGAACTGCATTTTTCAGATACTGTTTGTTTGCGCTTGCAGGAAAGGAAATACTATAGGCTCTTTGGGCATCTTGTGGAAAATCGTCAAAACGATCTGCAATACCATCACCATCGGTATCAACTAAGGCGGCTTTTTGCGGTTTGATGTCGAAATTCAATAAAACAACATTTTCATCGATGGAGAAGTCTTGCGATTCATTCACCAATGGGGAATAGAGCTTTATGGCTTTGGTTTTGGTGGGTACCCTAAAAAAGAACTCCACTTGTCCGTTATAGATGGTCGAACGGTCGATCAGGTTATGGTTTTCATCCATAAGATCCAATGGTGTTGCATCGAAGGCAGAAGTTTCTTGTCCGTCTAACTGAATTGTTACGCTCAGGTTTTTATCAGCAATAGCTGACCACGTAAAATTATCCGGCACCTTCAAATCTTTAAACGATTCATTTCCGTAGGGTTCCTGATATACTTCTCTATCCTTATTGCACGAAGAAAGGAAGAAACCCAATGCCATCAGGCTGACGAGTACTACATGTCTTTTTTTCATATCTGAAGGAGTTTTTAACAATGTATTAACAATGGTTTTTTATAATTCAAAACTCATGCCATAAATATAACAACCTGTTTAATAATTATTTATAATAATTCTTTTGTGTAGATGTTGGAAAAAAAGTCATATTAACACACAAATATATGAAACCATATATGTTAAGATTAGTATATGATGATATAGGAAAAAAATAATATTAAAGCATCACCGCCTGCAATACATCCAATGATTTCAATTTTCCAAAAGAAGGAACATGAATCGTGAAATAATCTACAATATTATTTAAAAGTGCGGAACGGATGTTTCCGTTCATACGGATTGTTCCGCATTCTGAATAATGATGCCTTGCGAGATAGGCAAAAGTGCTGCTTTGTGGCGGCGTTATAAAAGCTTTGTGGTTCGGTCTTTCTATGGTGCTGCAGCCTTCATATAGATCAATAAAATAAGGTTTTTCTTCCGTATGACGAAGGTCGGGTGCAAAGCCAATGCGTTTTGCAAATTCGAGCAAAAACGACAAATACCCATTATGGCATGAAACAGTACATTGAGCATACCACATTAAAAACTCTTCAATAAAAAGGAACATGGATTCATTGGATTCCGATTCACGGATGCACTTCATTAAAATTTCATTCAGCAGCATGCGCACGGCATTCTTCATTAAATCTTCACTATTGCCCAATCCTAAAGGAACAAGGTCTTTTACATAATGAAGGTCATTGCTTTTTCCTTCGGAGCAGAGCATATCGAGTAATTGCAATGGCTGAAAAAGGCCTGCTTTCATCTTTGCGTTTTTTTTGCGAACACCCCTGAGCATATACGATTGCACCCCTCTTTCGAGCGTGTACATCTGGGCAATTAATGATGTGTCCCCATATTTGATGGTGCGAAATATTATTGCTCGTGTTTTATAGGTGGCCGGCATCATGCAAATTTTTCAAAAAAACAGCTGTTGGTTTCTTCATATTATTCTCAATCTTCGAAATAAGGACCGCCAAAATACTCATTATATGCTTATACAATGCCTTTATCGTTTGCCGCCAAAAATTATTATCCCTGTTTCCTGAAGCACAAAGTGATCAGGTTTTGTTAAAGAAAAAAACGAATGACCATAATACTCGGATATATTCAATGTGCCAAAATCTGAAAGTACACTTAGCATTCACTAATTTAGCTTATTTTATTTAACCATTAGTCGGAATCACTTTTATTCTCCACAATATATGAATTGGAACCTAAAGTTGGAATGCCAATCAAGTCATGCAAAATAAGGTACAGAATGCTTAATAGACTTAAGCAAAAAGTGGTAAGCAAAAATTTTTCAGATTTATTAATCCATAAGGCAACGCACAGAATATCCATTCACCTTATTGCCGAAGCCACTTCTCCCAACATAGCCATTGGATTGCTCCAAAAAGCGGTACCAAGCATTGGCAGGGCCGTTTTCCTCAGAACTCCACCAATAACTGTAGTCTCCCATGTTCTGGAACGTATTGAAAGTATTGCGATTACCAGCCGGCAGACCGGAGAAGCCACTTTCGTTGGTAGCACCTTCTGACTCCTTCCAAAAATCGCCAGATTTCATTTTAGCACCAGCAACAGCTTCTCCTCCAAGAAAATCCGTTAATTCACTCCAATCCTTATCTGATGGAATTCTCCAACCTTCCGGGGCAAGACCTCTGGGGTCGTTTACTGCATACCAATTATACAATTTGCCATAAATTAACCCATTTTCGGGATTATTGTCGTAATAAGACCAAGCGGGAGTCTTTTCCTCTCCTGCTTTTTGCCATTCCTCTTCTGTTTTGGCTTCGAGTATAGGGTCGCCATTGCGGAATTTATCCACATTCAGGTTTTCTACCATCCAAAACTGTTCGCCAATTGCTACCTTTTTTGTAGTATCATTAGCTGCTGCTTTATTTGTTATTGTTTTATCTGTTGTTGACTTATTGGGGGCATCGCCACAACTTGTCATCACGAATGCAGTCATTACCACTGCGCTTAAAAACATACTTACTTTCTTCATATCTATTTGCTTTTATTATTTCCTGCTCTTTTAACCGACTTTTAGTATCTCATACGTCAAATGTATTAATTTTTGTTGTGTTTTCGCCTTTTATCGGCGATAATATAACATCAGTTAGCCTATCACTTTCGTTTACAGTGCACTAAAATACAGAATAATTTTGCAAATATTTGCTCTCTAATGACATCTGTTTCTCGATACTTTTCGGTGGATCTGTTTTTTATCCTTCGGGAAAATGCGTGTTTAAAAACAAAAGCTGTTAAAACGGAAAATACAGGAAGTTCTTGGGGAAATATTTCATCTGGTTTATTGTATTAGCGCTGAAAGTCTCCTACACATCTTTTGGAAACTTCTAGGTTAATCTATTGGCAAGTTCACCCTGATAAAATCGGAGCTGACCTTGGTTTTTAACTAATGAGTTGCAAATTTTCAAAAACCATTTACCTTTGCAGCCATTATTTTTAACAAATCTCAAAATTGGGAAAACCGGGTCGCTATAACTTATTTACTAGAACCATCAACTGGTTCTACCCCCCTTTCAGCAGGCTGATTCCTCCCGAAACTTTCAGGTATGCGGCTACAGGCGGGCTTAATACGGCCCTCGATATTTTTCTGTATTTTGTTTTTTATAATTTTATTCTGGATAAGCAAGTTGTCGATCTGGAATTTATAGCTATCAGCCCTTACATTGCCGCCTTTATTATTGTGTTTCCCATTACATTTACCACAGGTTTTTTATTGGCCAAATACGTAACGTTTTTGGATTCTCCATTGCGGGGAAAAGTGCAACTCATCAGGTATGGCGTTTCCGTTGGCGGCAGCATCCTGCTCAACTACATTTGTTTGAAGCTATTTGTAGAATACATGCACATCTGGCCGACCGTAGCTAAAATGATTACTACCGTTGTGGTGGTAATTTACAGCTATTTAATTCAAAGATATTTCACGTTTAAAACGGGGAAAATATCAAAAACTTAGTTCTGACAATATCTACTTTGACTCTTATATTTGCTCATATTCCTCATTTAACAAGTTTTTGGACTCAAGTCGATAGGCTCCATAAATTGTCGGCCAACGCTATAAGGTAGAAATCCAGCATATTGTAATCGCCCTATTATCATGGCAGGATGTGTATTGAACTTTGCGGCATAATCAATAATATCTTCCTCTGTGATATTTTTGTTTTGCAAAACCTCCTTTTCTTGGTGCTTAGTAAATGTGTGTTTTATAGCAAAGCTGTGAGCTTCTTCTTCCTTTTCAGGATCTGCAGCTGCAAAATCAACATTCTCTAAAGAAATATATTTTTTTCCGTGTAAAATAATATGTCCTAACTCATGAAAAAAAGTAAACCAAAAATTATCATTTCTCTTGTATCTTGCTGTCATTTGGATTAATGGAGTGCTATTTAACCAACGGGTAGATCCACTTAATGGCACCTTTGGCAGTTTAGGTGTAAACAATAATATAACACCAGCATCTAAGCAGAGCTCCTGAAGTCGTTTAAAGAAGTCAAAAGGTTGGCTGACCATTAGTTGTCTCATTTGAGCAATATTATTCTTAAGAGTTTTAATATTAAACCCATCTACATTAATAAGTTTAGCTTGCAATTCACCCTGTCTTAACCAAGCAGAAATTGCATGTGGCTGATGAGTTTGTTTAAGAGAAGTATAAGCAGCGACTTTTAACTCGGTCTCAATATAGAGTTTCTCCCAAGCACGATGTGAGGCAATCCCAAAGTAATTAAGCATATTTACAGTTTTCTCTTCAATTTTTCTCGTTGTTGGAACCCAATTCATTTTAGCCATTTCTGAATAAGGGAATTCCTTTGCCCATTTCACTGCATTTTCAACAGCTTTCTTTTGTTTCACTCGTGCAATATATTCATTATATCTAGCTTGTTTATTAATCCAGAATTGAGCAGGAATCTGCGTTACGTTCTCAAATAAAATTGCCATCTCAGGGGTTAGGGAACTCTCTTCTCTCAAGACAGCAAGTATGGTTTTCTCAGGCTTTCCTGTCCTAAGGGCAAATTCTTTTATACTCATTCCCATTTCCCTTATCTTTTCACCCAATGTTGTAGCAGGATGAAATACAATGTCGGGCATATATTGATTTGCAAGTGTCATAAAATGATTTTTAATGGTAATCAACAATTTCAATAATCTCTACAATTTTCATTTCTGTTAGCAGAGGAGTGCCGTGCTCATTTGTTGGAACTGGCTTTACTGCAGGTTCAAAAATAAGTCGGTACGGATGGTCTAAACTACAAGACCATTGACCATCTCTATCACCTGATAACTTGTGGAAGTTTCCCGGCAAAAATTGCAGGTCGTCAAAACTTTCCACATCTCGTAAATCTCCGAGTCTTTGATGATATTTAGTAGCTCTGGCATTACCTAGTTTCTTTTGCGCAAGGGAGAAATTATTCCCGTAATTTTTTAATTTTCTATTTGCAAAAGTAATATCCATTTTTTTGATATGCAAATTTAACAAACACTTTCTGTTCTTTAAAATTATTCTTGGTCTCGTTTTCTTGATTAACTACCATCTGTTTCCTAAGTCTATCTTTAATGGTTGCGCTATGTTGAGTTGTCTACTTTTTCTGTAGTGACTCTACGCCAATATTACGGGCTGAAAAGGAAGTTGAGCTAAGGAAAACAGAAATTAAATAAAGCTATTAATTTATACCCTCTTTATTTGTTCTGCGTTTAATATCAATTTGTTAGGACTAGGAAATTTTATTGGCAATAAGTCAATTCGAAATGGTAATTCCATGTCTTTCAACTCGTCAATTTTTTTGTCTAGAAGTCCTTTTTCATTACAATAATTAAAAGTCAGTTTTAAATATCGTCTGATTATCATTAATGGTAAAAATTGTCCTCTAAAATTCATCCAGTCCATTAAGTCCTTTTTCCCTTTTGAGCTGTTACAGGACTTACAAGCAAAAATTAAATTCTCTGCATCATCCTGTCCACCAAGCTTTTTAGGAAAAATATGATCCAAAACTAAATTGTCTGTCGAACCACAATAATTACAAATCTGTCCGGTTTGCAATTTGATTTTCTCATCATCAAAAATTGTACGCATATTCATAGTGCCCGCTTTAAGTCCTTTGAATAACCGGGATCTGATCATAAAGTTAAACGCTCCATATTTTTCTTGTTTCTTAGCAACTGCAGTATGAGCCATTGCTAAATTCGAGTAAGAAAAGTAAATCATCTCTTGCACTGTCTCAATTTGTTGTTTTGCCATTGTCAAGTATTCTGTTTCACAAAGTGTTTTACTTACATTTAATTTGTTCTGAATACTCCCCGAGTAGTAGCAGGTTGCGTGGCGCTTTCCTATCAAACAACTTTAAAGTTTGTGTGGGCTATAGACCCTGAAATATTGTCGTAGATTCACTTTGCTGTTTTAGCATTCAAATTTAGTACATAATTCTATTTCAATGAAACAAATCACAGATTTTTATTTTTATGTTTTATCCTCATTTTGTCCATTATCTGCTCTATTCATGCTCTCAAATAGCTCAGAACACAGTTAAACCAAACACTTTTTAAGAATAAAATGCTATACGACACCTTCTATCGAAACAATAAAAACCCTAATTTTGCGGCATGAACGAAGATCTTTTTAAGAAAATTATTGCACACGCCAAAGAGTATGGTTTTGTGTTTCAGTCATCGGAAATTTATGATGGAATGAGTGCCGTTTATGACTATGGCCAAAACGGTTCCGAATTAAAAAATAATATCAAAGCCTATTGGTGGAAAGCCATGGTACAAATGCACGAAAATATTGTAGGCCTTGATTCTGCGATATTTATGCACCCAAGCGTTTGGAAAGCCTCTGGTCACGTAGATGCTTTTAACGATCCGCTTATCGATAATAAAGACAGTAAAAAGCGTTATCGCGCCGATGTGCTGATTGAAGATCATATTGCCAAAATTGAAGGAAAAATCAACAAGGAAGTCGCCAAAGCGGCCAAGCGTTTTGGAGAAGCTTTTGATGAAGCACAATTTCGCGAAACAAACCCTCGTGTTCTTGCCAACCAGAAAAAAATTCAAGACATTAACGATCGTTTCTGGCCCGCTTTACAAGAAGAACGCCTTGATGATGTGAAAGCCTTAATTGAAGAACTTGGCATTGCTTGTCCTGTTTCCGGCACAAAAAACTGGACAGATGTGCGTCAGTTTAACCTGATGTTCGACACACGCCTCGGTTCTACCAGCGACAGCTCCAGCAAAATATATCTCCGTCCGGAAACGGCCCAAGGGATTTTTGTGAACTACCTTAATGTGCAAAAAACAGGCAGGATGAAAATTCCTTTTGGTATTGCACAAATTGGTAAAGCTTTTCGAAATGAGATTGTTGCACGGCAATTTATTTTCAGGATGCGTGAGTTTGAACAAATGGAAATGCAATTTTTTGTGCGTCCCGGAGAAGAAAAAAAATGGTATGAATACTGGAAAAATGAACGTATAAAATGGCATCAGTCTTTGGGATTTCCTGAAAGCATGTATCGTTTTCACGATCATGAAAAGTTGGCTCATTATGCCAATGCAGCCGCCGATATTGAATTTGATTTCCCAATGGGTTTTAAAGAACTGGAAGGCATCCATTCACGCACCGATTTCGACCTTACGGCACATTCTGAACTTTCAGGGAAAAAATTGCAGTATTTCGATCCTGAAATCAATGAAAGCTATGTGCCTTATGTTGTTGAAACCTCTGTTGGCCTCGACCGCACTTTCCTTTCTGTTCTTTCTGCTTCCTATATAGAAGAAAAGCTCGAAGATGGATCAGAACGCGTTGTGCTGAAATTACCCCCGGTATTGGCCCCTTATAAAGCAGCGATTCTCCCACTGATTAAGAAAGACGGCTTACCCGAAAAAGCACGCGAAATCATGGACAAGTTGAAGTTCGATTATATGTGCTATTACGAGGAAAAAGATGCAATTGGCAAACGTTACCGCAGGCAAGATGCGATTGGAACACCATATTGCATTACGGTCGATCATCAAAGCCTTGAAGACAATACGGTTACCATTCGCGAACGCGATAGCATGAAGCAGGAACGTATTCCGATCGAGCAGTTGAGTGGGATTATTGCCGGACGTCTTCGTCCAAATAATTAGTTTCCGCCTATAAAGTCCACTCTCTTCGTTACGCTTGCCCGAAAAACGCTTACTTCGGCAATGCTCAGCACAGGCATTTACCCCTGTAATCTCCGCTTTTTCGGGCTGCACAAGCCTCGATATTGAACTTTATAGCTCAGAAACACCAGTTTATGGACAAGCACTAAATAGTGCTTATTTTTAATCATTGCAAAAGCGCTTGAAAACGAAACGATAAAGAAGGATGGAAGCAATCTGTTTTTCCCGAAAAATAAACGCATTGGTTTTAAAAATTGATGCGTTTTTTATTAGGTATCGGGCAACTTTTTTTTATTCGCACCGTACTAATGACAAAGCATTGAAAAGCAGGACTAGGTCATATGGAATTTAGCGAAATATTTGAACCAATTGATCCCGACAAAGTCAGTTATCCTGACCTTGAAAGGAAGCGTTTCGGCGATAAGGTGATAAAATACACTACAGGCACAAGTTTTCCGGATGTTGAAAACATGGATATGGCCATTATTGGTGTTTTGGAAGACCGGAAAGCATTCCACAATCAGGGTTGTGCCATGGCTCCCGACGAAATTAGACAATATCTTTATAAGCTCTTCCCGCCAAATCAAAACTTGAAAATTGTTGATCTCGGCAATATCCCTGCAGGTTATGAACTTGACGACACTTATTTTGCTTTGAGCACTGTTTTAGCAGAATTGCTCGAAATGAATATCGTTCCAATCGTCCTTGGAGGAAGTCAGGACTTAAGCTATGCCAATTATCTGGCCTATGAAAATCTGGGCAGGATCATTAATATTGTGTCTATTGATTCTGAATTTGATCTTGGAGAAACCCATACAGAGTTTAATTCGCGATCATACCTTACAAAAATTATTCTGCACCAACCCAATTTTCTTTTCAATTATACCAATATTGGATATCAGGGATATTTTGTTGATCAAGAAGCTGTTCACCTAATGAAAAATCTTTTGTTCGACTCATACCGCTTGGGTGAATTAACAAAAGACCTCAACGAAGTGGAGCCTTTGGTGCGCAATGCAGATATGCTTAGTGTTGATATTTCTGCCGTTCGTCAATCGGATGCGCCCGGAAATAAAAATGCAACGCCCAATGGTTTTTATGGCGAACAATTATGCCAGATGATGCGTTTTGCCGGCATGAGCGACAAGCTGTCGTCGATTGGTTTTTATGAAATAAATCCTGCGTGCGATGTAAACGGCCAAACGACCCACTTGGTGGCACAGGCAATCTGGCATTTTATTGAAGGATTTTATAATCGCCAGAAAGATTTCCCATTTAGGGATAAAAACAACTACCTGAAATACATTGTAAATACAGACGAACTCAGCGAAGATGTAATCTTTTTCAAAAGCAAACGCACCGACCGTTGGTGGATGGAAGTAAACTGCCCAACCAATCTGAGGCATAAATATGAGCGGCATTACCTTGTTCCTTGTTCGTATAAAGATTATCTAACAGCCTGCGAAAATGATATTCCGGATCGGTGGTGGCAGGTATATCAGAAATTGATGTAAGGGCAAAAACTGCATTTTATTCGCATCAGCAAATAGCTTGACACCAAATCGAACCATGCAATTTATTGGTTTAGAATGACTTGCTAAGTTATATTATTTCTTTTAAAGCGACACTTCATCCCTTTTCCTGTTAAACTGTTAGAAAAATCGAAAGCCCCGATGCTATTTTTCGTACTTTTATGCATTGGCCAAAAGCGATTTTGAACAAAACCCAAAGACTGATGAATAGCTCATACAGCAAAAAAACAAACCTATGAAAATACTCCACACCTCTGATTGGCATCTAGGAAAGAAATTAGGAACATTTTCACGGCTTCCGGAGCAAGAGTCCGTATTAAAAGAAATCTGTCAAATCACTGAAAAAGAAAATATTAATGCCATTATTATCGCCGGCGATATTTTCGATAGTTTCAACCCTGGAACAGATGCAGTGGAACTGTTCTATCGCACAATTAGGGATTTATGCAATAACGGACAGCGCGCCATTATTGTCATTGCCGGCAATCACGATTCTCCCGACCGCATTGAAGCACCCGATCCATTGGCACGCATTCAGGGCATTTTTTTTGCAGGATATCCATCTTCGGTAATTCCGGTAACAGACAATAAAAATGGTGTGTCCGTTCTTCAATCCGATGAGGGTTTTGCTGAATTCAAACACCCTTCCTGGGATGCTCCTTTGCGCTTATTGCTAACACCCTATGCAAACGAATTCAGACTAAAAAGCATGCTGCATCCGGAAGACAAAGACCAAGCCATGCGTGATCTGCTCGAAAAAAAATGGGCAAAGCTTTCCGAAAAATATCTTGATAAAAAAGGCGTAAATATTCTGTCGGCTCATTTATTCTTTATGAAAAAAGGCGATCCAATGCCTCTTGAACCCGAGGAAGGGGAAAAACCGATATTGCATCCAGGAGGGGTTTCGGAAATATACACATCTTCCATACCCGAAAGTGTTCAATATACGGCACTTGGGCATTTGCATCGTTTTCAAAATACGGATACAAATATTTGTTATTGCGGAAGTCCTTTGGCATATAGTTTTAGTGAAGCAATGCAGGAAAAATTTGTGAATATTGTCACGATAAAGCCTGGAGAAGAAGCCATAACAACAAAGCATCCATTAAAAGAAGGACGAAAGCTGATCCGCAAAAAATGCAATGGGATTGATGAAGCAGTTGAATGGTTGGAGGCCAATCCGGATGTTTTGGTAGAATTATGCGTGCGCTCTGAGCAGTATCTAACAAGTGACGACCGTAAAAGACTGGCTGCTGCTCATGATGGTATTATTCAGCTGATTCCAGATGTGCAGATACTAGGCGAAGAGCAGGAAAAGCAAACAGATATTGACCCATCAAGCGACCGCAATTCATTGTTTATAAAATATTTCCGCTCGATGACACAGCAAGAGCCGAATAAAGAAATCCTCGATTTATTTACCGAAATAATCGCAAAGGAATTATGATCCCGATCAATCTTAAAATAAAAGGCCTATACTCCTATCTAAGCGAACAGGAAATAGATTTTAGCGCGCTTACATCTGCCGGACTTTTTGGTGTTTTTGGACGAGTTGGCAGTGGTAAATCAAGCATCATTGAAGCCATAACATTTGCATTATACGGACGAACAACACGACTCAATCAAACAGGCGACAATCGATATTATAATATGATGAACCTGAAATCGGATCGCTTGCTTATTGATTTTGAGTTTCGTTCCGGAAGCCCCGAAAAGCAGTTCAGGGCTGTTGTAAGTGGCCGCAGAAACTCCAAGCGCTTTGGCGATGTAAACGCTTTTGACCGTCAAACCTATATAAAAACAGGCGATGAATGGATCCCTGTTGAGCAAACAATTATAGAAGATGCCATTGGGCTTTCTTTTGAGAATTTTAAGCGATGCATCATCATTCCGCAAGGGCAGTTTCAGGAATTTTTAAGCCTATCGAAGACCGACCGCACCCAAATGCTGAAAGAACTCTTTCAACTCCAACGATTTGATTTATTCAGCAGAGTGCGTTCATTGGAAAACCAATGCCAAATGGTGCTGCAAAAGCTTGAAGGACGAAAGCAGGAACTTGGCGAAGCAGATGAGGAACGGATGAAATTGCTTCGGGAAGAAATTGCTGAACATAAAAACCAAAAAGAAATTCTCGAAAAAGAATTACTCGAATTGCGCCCTCAGGAGCAATGGCAGGCAGCACTGAAAGAAGACGATTTGCTTCGGCAAAATTTAGAAAAAACGCAGCAGAGCCTGCTAAGGCAAAAACCTGAAATTGATCAAAGAGAACAAAAACTTGCCGTATTTGAAGAATGCTCCACACGCTTTGGAACTCTATTTGCCCGCTCTGAAGATGCTGAAAAATCGCTGCAAGAAGTGCAAAAAAAATTACACACTTTCCGTAAGGAACGAGACGATCTTCTCAAACAACTCCATCTGTGCACAAACGAATTCAATCAGGCAAAAATAGCATTTGAAGGCATTGAAAAAATCCAGACAGAAATAATTGCTTTAAAGCACTATCAAAAAGCTTTGGAAAGCAAAAAACAGGCAGAAACACTAAATACTCAAATAGCAAAAGGCGAAAAATTTCTAATCGAAGAGGTGCAAAAAAAATCTGCCGTCCTCAAAACACAATTAGACAGCCTGAAATCCAATATCAAAGAACTAGAACAAGGTCAGGCAGATCTGGCAAAACTTCGTGATATTCAGAATTGGTATATTTATTTTCAAAAACTCCTCAAGCAAGAGAAAGAACTGGTCTTTGACGAACAAAGAATTGACGACAAAATTCTTGAAATGGAACAAAAGAAATGGACCTATATCAAAGAGGGATTTATTTCTACATTTCCATCAATTGCTACGGATAATCCATCAGAAAAAATTGTAGAACAATCTGTTGCAGAAGGTGATAAAATTAAGGTAGAGATAGATACGCTGAATGAAAAACGAAATAAATTAGCAATAGAGCAAAACCTAGAGCATCTGGCTAATTCTTTGGAAGAAGGAAAAGCTTGCCCCTTATGCGGTTCAAACCATCATCCAAAAAAACTTGATTGCACAAATGTTGCCGTCCAAATAAAGCAAGTCGATCAACAAATAGCCACCAACAAAGAAAAATTAGAACAGCTCGAATTTGTTTGCCATAAATTGAACAACATTATCCTTGGGAAGCAGTTAAAAATAGGGTCCCTGCAAAAAATAAAAGAAAACGGGCAAAAACTTGACAGCGAAATTGCAGCACACAAAAAAGGGTTTATCTGGAACGATTACGATATAAGCAACTCATTAACAGTAGATAAACAAATTAAGCAAGCAAATATTCAGCTCGAACAAATTACGCAAAAGCGCAACGAAAGAGATCAATTTGAAACGCAAATAATTCAACTCATTGATCAGGAAAATCGTGCGAAAGCAAAAATAAACGCCTATAAACAAGAGCTTTCTGCTTGCCGGGCTTCCATTGAAGAGAATATGAATAATGTGGCTACATATGCTGAGGCATTTAAAGAAAAAACAGCTGCTGAGCTAAATCAAAGGGAAAATGATTTAGCAAAATTTCAAATACAAATCAGGGACAAATACCAGCGACTAGAAAAAACCAAAAGCAAGCTTACGGCAGAATACAATATCAAAGAAGGTTTAATCACGGCAAACACAAACAGCAGCAATGAGTTGGAAGAACACCTGAAAGCGATCAATGCACAAATTGAAGGACATGTAATTGAAGGCGCCTATGAAAGCAAACAACAAGCATACAAAATCCTGAAAAGCGCAATAAATGTGAGCGCTGAGCGACAGGAAATCAATCGTTTCCACACCCAGTTCAGCACGGTAAAAACCCGATTGCTTGATGTAAACAGCCGCCTGAAAGGACGCAGATATGATGCAGAACAGCACAAAAGTTTAATGGTGCAACTCACAGAAAAAGAAAAATCCCTGAAACTTCAAAGCACTAAACTTGCCGAAAAAGAATTGATTGTTAAAGAGGAATTGCGCAAAGAAGACAGCAGAAAAAAATTACACTTAGAAATAAGTGACGCACAAAAACGCAGTGAAAACCTTGCCCTGATGAAACGTCTTTTTAAAGCACAGGGTTTTGTTCATTTCGTTTCCGGGGCTTTTCTTAGAAACATCTGCCAGCAGGCGAATCAACGCTTCCGCAAACTTACCGGCCAACGATTAAGCCTTGAATTGAATGATGACAGTATGTTTGTTGTACGCGATTTTTTAAATAATGGCCATACACGAAACATAAAAACACTTTCCGGTGGACAGATGTTTCAGGCATCACTTTCTTTAGCGCTTGCATTATCGGATAATGTGCAGGCCATGAGTGGATCGACAAACCGGTTTTTCTTTATGGATGAGGGCTTTGGCTCACTTGACAAAGAATCGTTGCATATCGTTTTTGATACGCTCAGATCCTTAAAACAGGAAAACAGAATTGTAGGCGTCATCAGTCATGTAGAAGAACTACAACAGGATATTGGTGTTTATCTGAATATTGAAATGGACGAAAAAACAGGCTCGCATATTAAAGCAGGCTGGGAATAAGGAAGATCTTTTAAAACAAACTCTATAAAATGCAAAAAGCAGCCCACACGAAGAAAGGGGCTGCTTTTTTAATAACCAAAACCACATAGTTAAGCGCACAAAGTATTCTATGGTATGATAAAGAGCGTTTGAGAATCTTTGAGATACAAAAGTACATCGCTTCACACCTCTGAAGTGTTAAGGGGCTTTAACAAACGTTAAAAAAAGTTAATGACTGAAAATCAAAGCTTTTCGCTTTGTACTTTTGCTTTGTGAATAAAAAACAAATCTACTTTCTTATTGTTCTGACAAGCATTGCTTTTGTTGGATTGATCCTGATTCAAGGGTATTGGATCAAGAATGCCATCACGGTAAAGGAGGCGCAATTTAGAAGCAGTGTAGCCCGTTCCGCATCAGAGGTTATTGACAATTTACATCAGATCGAGCGCGAAAAGGCTTTAGAACGCTATCAACAAGGCGAACAATTATACAGGCGCATCGACTCCATTAATTATCAGATCCGGTATTATGTGCAGCAGCATCCCGATATGCTCGATCAGCAAGGGCGCTTAATTGATCCGCAAATCAACAGAATTATCAATTCGCCGGATGGTGTTCGTGGTTTACAAGACGAGAGTCTGGCAGAAAAAACCGATAGCAGCTTTTTAAAACTGATTCTATTAAGGGAAGAAACCGTGAACAGTTTAATGGAAAGCAGCTTTCGCCTCAATGCATCCCCTTGGTTAAATATCAACAGCTTTCAACCAATTGAAGAACGGATACAAGCAAGCCTCATTGATTCCCTAATCCGTCAAAGTCTGGATAATTACGGAGTTACTACTACTTTTGAATATGGGATCTTTGATCCGGGCCGAAATTTTCTGGTGCAGCAAAAATCCGGGCAATTTCCTAAAGAGTTGCTGGAATCCCCCTTTCGTTTTCGGCTTTTCCCCGGCGAAATGTCGTTTAACCCCTCATTTTTATTACTCTATTTCCCCAACGAAAAACGCTTTTTACTAACCCAGTTAAAAAGCCTGTTGTCTATTTCGGGCCTGCTTATGGCAATCATTGTATTATCCTTTGTTTTTACGACACATATTATTTTCAGGCAAAAAAAGCTTTCAGAAATGAAAAACGACCTCATTAATAATATGACCCATGAGTTTAAAACACCCATTTCGACCATTTCTTTAGCCTGTGAAGCCCTGAGTGACAAGGATATTGCCAAATCAGAAGAACTATACCAAAGCTATATTCAAATCATTCGCGAAGAAAACAGCCGATTGAAAAATATGGCAGAAAAAGTCCTGACAACAGCTTTGCTCGAAAAAGGCAAGCTCCAATTACGTTTAGAATCCTTTGATGTAGAACAAATTATTAAAGAAGCCATAGCTTCGGCACAATTAAAAGTTGAGGCGAAAAACGGAAAAATATTGACCGATTTCTACGCAACAGAAACGATGATTGTCGGCGACAAACTACATTTGCTTAATGTGGTTAGCAATTTACTCGACAACTCCATCAAATATTCAGGTGATGGTGTTCAAATTATTGTAACAACAGAAAACACAGAACAGGGAATAAGCTTCAGCGTAAAAGATAATGGCATTGGAATCAGTCATGCCGACCAAAAAAGAATCTTCGAAAAACTATACAGGGTCAGTAATGGCGACATTCATAATGTAAAAGGTTTTGGCTTGGGCTTAAGCTATGTAAAAGCTATTGTTGCATTGCATGGAGGCACAATAAAACTCGATAGTGAATTAAAATCAGGAACAAAATTTAGCGTATATTTACCTTTTCAAAATAAAACAATAGGCAATGAATAACAAAATTAGGGTATTACTGGCCGAAGACGACAAAAATCTAGGCACTGTCCTTCAGGCCTACCTCAAAGCAAAGGGCTACGATTGTACCTTATGTATTGATGGTGCCGAAGCTAGCGAAGCCTTTTTAAAAGACGACTTTGATTTTTGCATCCTTGATGTAATGATGCCTGTAAAAGACGGATTTTCTGCGGCTAAAGAAATTCGCGCTAAAGATAAAACAGTGCCATTGCTCTTTCTAACCGCAAAATCACTAGAAGAAGATAAATTGCGCGGCTTCGATATTGGGGCTGACGACTATATCACCAAGCCTTTTTCGATGGAAGAACTCTTGGTGCGCATGAAGGCAATTTTGAGGCGCAGCGAAACTCAGCGTGGAAAAAAAGCAGAAAAAAAGGATTTTTATAAAATAGGGAATTTTGATTTCGACCTCACTCGCCAAATATTAAGATTCGGTACTGAAGAGCAAAAACTCACCTCGAAAGAAACAGCACTTCTGCGCATTTTATGCGAACACGCCAATAATGTGCTCGATCGCAGCCTTGCCTTAAAAGAAATATGGCATGATGATTCTTATTTCAATGCCCGCTCAATGGATGTGTATATTACCAAATTACGAAAATACTTGCGTAAAGATCCAACCATCGAACTGATGAATGTTCATGGTGTTGGTTTTAAACTCATTACATCATCATAGACTCCCCTCGGACTCAGCATCAGGCATTGCTGCTTCTGCAGTATATGTACCCGTTTTTATTCTGATAAAACCAAAAGCAAAGGAAACGGTTGGGTTTGTTTGTTTAAACAGAGTAAGCACATCGCGCACACCAATACCAATATCCCAATTCCCACTGATGCTAAAAGTAGCTCCTAAGGGAACATTAAATGCGTGATTTCCTCCCGATATAAAACCTGAGCTTAATTCAACCCATGTGGCCGGTCTGTAAAGCACACCAGAAGAAAACATTGGCGATTCCAGGTTTCCGGGTTCCGAATTTAAAGGCGTGAGCACATCAATACCAAGATCTAATTTTGGATTTATAGAATAAGAAGCGCCCAGGCGGAAACGTGTTGGCAGGTTCACCTTCATTTTCTCCAGCCCTTCCCAATCATAAATATCCTCGCTAATAACTATTGACTCCAGAATATCCTGTAAATTATTGGTTGTTAGACCTGGAGAAGCAATGCGTTCTACTTTTGCTTCCCAGTTTGCCTGATACACATTTCCATCCCAATTAATGGAGCCAATATCAGTAATAGCCACGCCTAAGCGCAGTTTTTTATAAATCAAAAGGCTCATACCTAAATCAAATCCCCAACCACTTCCAACGCTCTCAAAGCCGTCGCCGGGCCTTGATGATGGACTGGGGACAGGATAATCGATACTAAACAAAGGCGAAAGGCTGGAATAACCGGAAATTGAAGCATCTCCCTTATCGGAACGCACATTCACAATGCCCATACCTTTAATATATTTTATTCCAGCGCCAAAAGACAGACTAAAATTCTCCCGTTTTAAAACCTCAAGGCCATAGCTAAAGGTAAAATCACGCCTCCAAAGGGTTGTAAATCGTGATCCTTCAAATAATTCTGAAGCCGTCTTTAAATCTGTGGAACGGTAGCCTTCGAGCGTATCGCCACTTTGTGGATCAATAATATAATTCGTAAAATAATCGGAATTCCATCCCATAAAAAGAAATTCGCTCGCCGTTTGGTTTAATTGAAAGTTCCAATTGCCCTTTTCTTGCACCGTAAAAGAAATTCCGCCCCATTTTGGGTCTTGATAGGATATTCCTCCAATAAGCAATGCTCCATCAAGATTAAATTCTGCTTCGGCAAAATCATTTACAATATTTAGCTTTTCCTGTAAAACATAACTATAATCCTTTTCAAAAAATCGTTGGATATCACGCTTTTCAAGCGGTTGAGAAAAAATGGAGAATGTGACTTGACCCAAGCCCAAGTGAAACTTTTTTCCGTCACGGCTCCAACCGAGGTTTGCCGGATTTATTCCTGACGATTGATAATCATTAAGATAAGCTGTTGCATTTCCTGCTCCCATAGAACTAATTGTCCCATTTCCATCCTGTGCGGACAAAAAGAGCCCAAGATTCGACAAGAACAGCAAGCAGGCAATTGTCCTGAATGTTGATTGAATTTTCATGATGTACTGTTTTTGTTTCAAAAATAAGGCTTTTTGCCGAACTTGGAACAAAATGCGAACAAAGTGCAATAAAAAGTGTTTTTTATCGTAATTGTTTGCGTTATAAGAAAATTATTGCGTTCTTTATAATGGAGCAAAAAAGTTTTTTTGGCACATCTCCCTGATATTAAGCATTTTGACTTATTAAAGGGTGAGATTTGCCCATGGTTGAACCAAATAAACTTACATGAGAACGAATGTTCGAACACCCTTTATTCTATTTTTTTTCCTCTTATTTTCTTTCGCTTGTACACATAATGAAATAAAAATTGATAAGAACTCCCTGAAGATTCCTGAGATCGCTTTATCCAGATACGAGATCATCAAGGAAAGAGGAAAACTTATTGCTGTTACTGATTATAACTCCATAAATTACTTTGTTTATAGAGGAGAGCCAATGGGCTACCAATATGAATTATTGCAGTCTCTAGCAGATTATCTTGGCGTGGGGCTCGAAATTATTGTAAACCACGATCTCGACAAATCATTTCAAATGCTTGATAGTGGTAATATTGATATTATTGCAATGGACCTAGCCGTAACACGAAGGCGGGCAGAGCTGGTCGATTTCACAAAGCCCTTACAAAAAACGCGTCAGGTTTTGGTACAAAGAAAGCCGGAAGGCTGGCGAAATATGCGTACTGTGAACCAAATGGAGAAACACTTAATACGCGAACCTTTAGAACTTGCCGGAAAAACCGTTTTTATTCAAAAAAACACAACCTTTCAAAGAAGGCTCGAAAACCTTTCCGAAGAAATCGGCGACAGCATCCATATCGTACAAGACCCTCAACGCGACGTGGAAGAGCTAATACGAGCAGTAAATACAGGTGAAATCGACTATACCGTTTGCGATGAGCATATTGGCCTGATCAACGAAAAATATTATCCGGATATTGATGTGCAAACACCTGTAAGTTTTTCGCAAAACATTGCCTGGGCCATTAAAAAAGGGAACGAACCATTCGTTGACACCATCAATATTTGGCTCGATGCCTTTAAGAAAAAACCGCTGGCGACCTATGTATATAACAAATATTTCCACAATCCACGTCAGGTGTTTATGGCACGCAGCGATTTCCATTCTGTTCAAGGAGGGAAAATTTCCGATTATGATGATATAATCCGAAGGGAAAGTGCAAAATTAGGATGGGACTGGCGTCTTTTGGCTTCATTAATCTATCAGGAATCACGATTTCATCCTGAGGTAGAAAGCTGGGTAGGCGCTTATGGCTTGATGCAGTTAATGCCGCAAACTGCGCGCAGTTATGGTGTTGACACCAATTCCACTCCGGCAGAACACATTGCTGCCGGTGTAAATTTCCTAAAATGGCTCGATCGCCAGTTCAAGCCAATTATAAGCGATTCAGCAGAACGCACTAAATTTGTTTTGGCTTCGTATAATGTTGGCATTGGCCATGTGTATGATGCTCAACGCCTTGCCGAAAAGAACGACAAAAACCCTATTGAATGGGACAGTAGTGTGGATTTTTACTTGTTGAATAAATCCAAGCCGGCCTATTATCAGGATGATGTGGTAAAATATGGCTATTGCCGTGGTGAAGAACCTTATGCTTTTGTGTATGAGATTCTAGAACGCTATGAGCATTATAAAAATGTGATAAAGAATTAAGTCTGATACAGAAGGATTCCTCTATCCATTAATTTAAAGCATTTTAAGATAATCGATTTCTTTTGCACTGAGAAAACGCCATTTGCTTCTGGGCAGGTCTTTCTTGGTCAATCCGGCAAAAATCACCCGGTCCAGCTTCACAACCTGATAACCCAAATGCTCAAAGATACGACGCACAATACGGTTTCGTCCTGAGTGTATTTCAAGGCCAACCTGCCTGTGATCATCACCATCATTTACATATGAAATATCATCTGCTTTAATCTGACCATCTTCGAGCTTTATCCCTTTGGCAATTGCATCCATATCTTCCTGTTTCAGGTTTTTATCCAACGATGCATGATAAATTTTATGAATGCTATTGGATGGATGCATCAGTTTTTCGGCCATTTCGCCATCATTAGTAAAAAGCAGCAATCCTGTTGTGTTTCTGTCGAGCCTGCCCACCGGGTAAAGCCGTTCTTTGCAAGCATCTTTCACCAACGACATTACAGTTTTTCGGTCGAAGGGATCCTCAGTTGTTGTAATAAAACCTTTAGGTTTATTCAAAAGAACATAAACAGGGCGCTCCGGACGAATCCTTTGCTCTCCAACATGCACATTATCAGTACGTTTTACTTTTATCCCCAAATCTGTTACAATGACGCCATTTACAGTAACAGCACCAGCACCAATGAGTTTATCGGCCTCACGTCTTGAGCAAATACCTGCATGGGCAATATATTTGTTCAATCGCATTTCATCCGGATTGTAGTTCTTAATACCCGGGCGCGCCTTTTTCGGTGCGAGATCTTCTTTAGAACGATTATCGGCAAACTTCTTGCCTCCCTGACGTTTAGCAGGATAAGGCTTCTTGCTTTCGCCTTTAAATTTTGAGCGTTCTCCCGGCTTCTTTCCTTTTGATCTTCCCTCGGCTTTATTGTTTTTCATGGTGTTTTTTAAAATGGCTGCAAAATTAAGAAAAGAAAAGACATGTTTGTAGCTCATTATAAAATAATTAGCAAATGATTTTATAATGAGCTCCATTTAAAAAGACGGCAAAAAAATATGTACTTGCGCAAAATAATCCTAATTTTACACAATCCAAAACAACATACATTATGCGAAAGATTTTATCTACATTTTTAATGATTATTCTGTCAGTGACTTATATGTATGGCCAGACAGATATTCAACAACAAATTGCCAAATCGGGTGGTGCTTCTGATTATAAAGGAGCGCACGAGCTTACAATTTTTGACTCGACCAATGTCTTTGTGAAAGAGAGTGGTCTGAGTTATGTGCATGTGCATAGCCTGACCAAAATCCTCGACGAGCAGGGAGCAAAAACCAACAATGTATATCGCGTTGATTATGACCCTCTTTCTGCCCATGTTGATATACTGATGGCAAAAATATACCGGAAGAACGGCACGATTGAAGATATCGATATTGCATCGCAGGTGTTTGATTATGCCGCTCCTGCGCGCGCTATTTACTGGGGCGCGCGTCAGCAAATGATTCAAATTGGCAGGCTGGAACCCGGTGATGCCATCGAAATAAAATATTTTAGAAAGGGTTTTACCTATGCATTGCTTTATGATGATGATGAAAGTCGGTTTATTCCACCAATGAAAGGCCAATTTTATGATATTATCCCTTTTTGGAGCAATCATCCAATCATAAAAAAAGTATATGAGGTGAGCCTTCCAAAGGACAAGCTCATGCAGTACAAAATTTATAATGGCGACCTTCAGTCATCCTTCTTAATCAAAGAAGACCGCTTGCACTATCATTTTGAAAAAGAGAACATCCAGGCAGTGAAACATGAACAGGGAATGCTTGCAAACAACGATGTATTTACGAAACTCTTGATGTCTACAAGTCCCGATTGGGAAGCAAAATCAATATGGTTTTATGGAGTAAACGAAGACTTTGGCAGCTTTGAATCAACACCGGATATTGACAAAAAAGTAGCCGAAATACTCGTCGGGGCAGAAAACGAGATGGACTCAATTGCTGCCTTAACGCATTGGGTTGCAGACAATATGCGCTATAGCGGCATTTCGATGGGTGAAGGTGAAGGATATACATTGCATAATGGGGAAATGAATTTCACCGATCGCTGTGGCGTGTGCAAAGACAAAGCAGGGCTGCTCATTACAATGTTACGAGCAGCAGGTTTTCAATCCTATGCAGCTATGACCATGGCCGGAGAGCGCATCGACAGAATCCCTGCAGATCAATTCAACCATAGCGTTACTATTGTGAAAAAGCATGACGGCACTTATATGATTTTGGATCCCACCTGGGTGCCCGGGGTCAGGGAATTATGGTCTAGCTTAGAACAGCAGCAAAATTACCTAATGGGGCTTCCCGATGGAGCAGATCTTATGATAACGCCTGTATCACCACCCGAAAACCATTACTTAAAAATTATTGGCAGCTCTAAGATTGATGATGAAGGCACATTAATTGGCGAGTTTATCGTAAATGCTGAAGGCCAAAGCGATGCAGCTGTTCGCGGAGTATTCAATTATTCTCAGAAAGCCGAATGGCATAAAAATGTAGAAATGGAATTACTCCGTATTGCACCAAATGCCATTATTAAAGAACTGGAATATACGAAGAATGAAGACTATCAAAAACAGCCGGTTCTTATTCAATTTGAATATGAAATCCCCGATTTTGCCCTTGTAACCGAGCATGAAATTATTTTCACCCCACTACTGGCAAAAAACATTTTTGCTCGGGCAATGTCTCATTTATATGCAAATACATCTATAATAGAACGCGAATTTCCGTTCCGGGACAGATGTTCACGCCTTATGGAAATTAAAGAAGACATAAAGTTACCAGCCTATAAAAAAGTTATTGCATTACCCACCAATGAAAAAGTGAATGGTGAACATGTGCAGTTTGAAGGAAAATATATTCTAGACGGAAGAAACCTCGAGCTTACCGAAACAGCTGTGTATGGAAAGCGTATTTATGATGTTTCTGATTGGCCTTATTTTCGTGATGCTGTACTGGCACAGAAAAAATTTGCAGACCAACGCATCATTCTCAAGAGATAATTAATTATTAAGGGAAAACGTTTAAAACACAGAAAATGAAGAATATAATCGTAATAGTATTGATCACGTTTGCATTACCTTCCATACTGTTTAGTCAATATGAAAAAGCAGACGCCGTCTACGACAAATTATCGGACACCTATACGCTTTTGGATGATGGAAGCATTGAATATCACTCCTATAAAAAGCTCACTTTAAAAACCCATTATTCTTTTAACAGGATGTATGGAGAGACCTTTATCGTCTATAATCCGGAATGCCAAAAACTGGATATTATTAAGGCTCAGACAACAATGGCCGACGGAAAAGTGGTTGAAGTACCCAAGAATGCATTCAATGAGGTTTTACCTCGTTTTGCTGCCGGAGCTCCACCTTTTAACCATCTTCGGGAAATGGTTGTAACACACACTGCACTGGAAATTGGAGCTACCATTGAATTGGAATACAAGATAACAACAAAAGCCGGTAGTTTTCCTGCACTCATGGGCAATAAAACTATTGAATCAAGAAGTCCGGTGCGTTCTTATGAATTTATTGTTCGTGTGCCCGAAGGCCAAGAATTCCATCATAGGATGATTAACCTGCGTCTTGCCCCAGAAATGATGAGCGAAAATGGCCAAGACATCTATATCTGGCGCATATCAAACCTGCCACAAGAAAGCGGTGATGCCCATTTGCCACCGGCAGACTTTTATCAGCCCTGCCTGACTTATAGTTCAGCGAAAGACCTTCATCGTGTTTATGATGCTTTTGTTGGCCAAAGCGCTTTTCAACAATTGGACCTTCCCGAATCGGCAAAAAATATTGTGCGTTCGTTCAAAGAAAAATTTGTCGCCAAAAACCAACTCATGACTGCTATCCGCGATTATGTTATTCAAAACATAAATTATTGGCCCGTGCCTTTAGAATATACTAATTATCAACTTCGTCCGATCGCGGAAGTATGGGCATCAAATGGTGCAACTCAGGCCGAAAAAGCGTTATTGATGACAGCAATGATGAGAGAGGCAGGATTTACAGCTGATATGCTTGCCGTAATCCCAGGGCGTTTGTACGAACCGGCTATTGGTTCTTTAGATATTTTTGAAGGATTTGCAGTAAATGTGCACAATAAAGAAGGAAATTTTGTGCTGAGCACTACGAATAAAAACAGCAATAGCCTAATTTATGAAATGCCTGACAAAGATTTCCTTGTTCTTGATGGCGCTATTGAAAGCCTTAAACTAATTGAAAAGGGCAAGAACCCCAGACTAAAGGCTGATGCAGAATTTGAAGCAGAACTTACTCTAACAAGTGATGGAGATTATAGTGGAAAAGGGGAAATAAAAATGAGCCAGTATATGAACGATTTTTTGCCTTGGGAAGCGAATGGCCCACAAAAATCAATTGGTTCAATTCATGGTTTTATTGGCGAAAAAGATATTCTTGATTTTAAAACAACGATTTTTAATCAGGAGATCCTTGAAGGAACATTTAGCATAAAATCCAATAAAAAACTAAAATCAGATTCTTCCTATTATTTTATTCAACTTCCGGTTTTTCGTGATGGAATCGCACATCGCCATTTAACAGCATTGCCAAATGAGCGTTTTACGGAGTTATATACCGGAAAGCCCATTGAAGAAAACTATAAAATAAGCATAGAACTTCCTGATGGCGCACGCTTGCTCAATAAACAGATGAAAATCGAAAAAATGAAGAGTTTCGGTAATTTTAAAATTGAACTGGAACAAAAAGGGAATAAAGTTATTATTAGCAGGCATATAGAGCTGAATGGGAATAAAGTAAGAGCGAGCGATTATTTGATTTTTCGTATTTTCATGAACGAATGGAATAACATTCGAGGCCAAAAATTAATAATATTGATGTAGAGGTTTGCCTATGAGAAATGGTCTCCTGAATATTTTCCTGCTATATTTAATTTTTTGCTTCACAAGCGGCTCACCCCTGACAGCTCAAACGTTAAGTGGTGATTTGGAGGCGCGTTTTACTAAAGCTGAAGATATTCAACTTTTTGTAGACAGCCTTGAGCGAAATAAAATTGTATTGTTAAATAGTAATCCGGATTCAGTAAGAAAATTTTTCTTGTCCATTTCCAATATTTGCAAACAAAATGGTTGGAATGATGAGTATAATAGGGTTTCTTTTCTTTTATCTGAATCATTAATCCGTTTGGGCGCTGATTTTGACAATCTCCTTCTAAACACCTATGAAGGAATAGATAACGCCCTTGTGCATAAAGACACACATCAGCTCGCAAGGCATTATTATATTCTTGGTCGCTTATACGATGGTTTAAAACAATATGAGCCAGCGTTAAAATATCTAAAGTTGGCTGTTGATCATGCAAAAAAAACGGAACATTTAAAGGATGTGCAATATTTTCGACACACCCTTTCTACAACATTATACAAGGCCGGATTATTCAATGAAGCCATGCTTCTGCTTCAAGAGAGCATCAATTCAGCAGAAAAAAAAGATAACATTAATAATCCTGCTTACATCGGCGATTTAGAGTTATTAATGTTATCTTATGTTGCAATCAAAGAATACGATAGTGCAAATATTATCATCAAAAAACTTCCCGATTTAGCCAAAGGCAATACAATGCCCTACGAATGGATTACACTCTATACCAATATTGGTGACGCTTTACTTCGGCAAGGCAAATATTCAGAAGCAGCTCATTATTATGACCTTGCACTTAAGATTTACGAAAAAGAAAACATCAATTATCGTGTTGGCCATTTGCTAACCCGCATTGCATATGTTTATGAACTTTTGGGAGATTACGATATGCAATTAGAATATAACCGCCAGGCATTACAGTCCCGAATGATTCATTCTTCTCCAACTTTTGTCGGAAGCTCCTATGCCAACATTGCCAACTCTTTCCTAAACACCGGCCAGACAGACTCGGCCCTTATTTTTCTTAAAAAGGCCTATGGTATTCATAAAAAATCGGGAATGATCGATAGATACCTGCCTAATGATTGCGATAAACTTTATCAACTATATAGAGATATAGAGCAGAGCGACAGTGCTTTAAAATACTATATCGAGTACAAAAATTCCACCGATAGCTTGCAGGAACTCAACAACAAACAAACATTACAAGCAATTACCTATGAATGGAAATTTAAAGAAAAGCGCTTAAAATTTGAGCAAGAGGAAAAAGACAATAGGGCTGAAGCCTTGGTGTTATATATCCTATTAATATTAGTTCTGCTTATATTAATAATTGTCTTCTTAGTAATCGTTCAATTAAAGCAAAAATCAAGACAGCAGCAGATGGTAATGCGCGACAAAGTAATGCGTTTACAGCTTAATCCGCATTTTCTGTTTAACTCTCTTATCGCAATTCAAGGATATGTTTATCAAAATAAGGCGGAGTTGGCTGGGGAATATCTATCCAGTTATGCAAAATTAATGCGCCTGTTTTTAAATAATTCACGAAGCGATTTTATTAGCATTGACGTTGAAATTGAAACGCTTACGAATTATCTTCAACTGCAAACGATCCGCTTTCGCGACAAATTTGAATTCAATATTCATATAGATCCACAAATTGATAAGGACAATATTCTCATTCCCTCCGGACTAGCCCAACCATTTATTGAAAACGCTATTGAGCATGGATTGCAGGAGAAACTTAGCCGTGGCACCATTGATGTTCGCTTTTTTATTAATGGCTCTTCACTGCATATTGAGATCGAAGATGATGGCATTGGAGTACATCATTCGAAAAAAAGCTCAAAAAACCAAAAGCACCTTTCATTATCAACACTAATTACACGAGAACGCATTGAAAACCTAAGTAGACGCGGAAAAGCAAAAATTCATTTTACTATAAATGAGGTCAATCCGGAAGCCGACGAACCGGGAACTATTGTAACTTTTATTTTGCCGGTTCAATATAAAAGTGATGCCAGTAAAAAATAGGCATTACTGTTCATTAGCTCTATTTTCCTGAGTCAGAAAAGATTCCATCCCCTAAGTTATAAAAAGCACAAAAATCTATTGCTCCTATACCAACTCGTCCATTGCTTATAGGCGAAAGGGGGATCAAATAAGTGCCATTCTATAAACGTTTCTTTTGTATATTTGTGCTGAAAGCCTGATTTAAAAAACAACCCATATGAAATTATTGCGGACGATAATTGTAGATGATGAATTTATGGCTAGGGAATCGCTTCAAAAAATCCTTAAGGCATACTGCAAGAATATTGATATTGTTGGAGAAGCCTCCAATATCGATACAGCGGAAAAAATTATTCTAAGCGAGAACCCCGATCTTCTTATTTTGGACATTCGTATGCCCAATGGAACCGGTTTCGATTTACTGCGTAGATTTCAAAAAATTGATTTTCATATTATTTTTATCACAGCTTACGATGAATACGCCGTTAAGGCATTTAGATACAGCGCTATAGACTATTTATTAAAGCCAATAGAACCAAATCAACTCATTCATGCAATCAACAAGATTAGCACGAACAAAGCCAAAGAGGATTTGATTGATAAAATAAATCAATTTTTAGCGAAATATCCAGCAGATCTATTTGTTAAGAAAAAAATCCAAATATCAACATCTACAGCTACTTTTTTCATTGATTTAGAAAAACTGATACATGCTGAAACAGAAAACAAATATGCCCGTCTTATTTTTAAAGACAGGGACGATATTGTAATTTCTAAATCCCTCAGTGACTTTGAAAAAATGGCAAAAGACTATAAGAATATCTTTCGTGTGCACAAATCGCACCTTATTAATTTGGATCATGTCGTGTCCTTGGATCGAAAATCAAATTCAATGCTCGTAACAATGATCGACAACACAAAAGTAGAAGTATCAAACAGAAGGCGTGAATTACTCATTAATGCATTAATGGAACAAGTTGAATAATATTGGCATGACAACAGCTGAATCACGTTCAAGACACGTTCTCTATGACGATCCACTTCATTATTATAATGATCTTCTGTTTAATATTCAAAGAGCCAGAAAATACATATATATAGAGGTGTATCGCTTTGGCCATGATGCTATTGGCAAGAAAATCAGAGAAGCCCTAAGAAAGAAACTACTCGAGAACGTTGAAGTAAAGCTTCTTGTAGATTCTTGGGGCACAGCAAATGTGGATCCTTTTTTTTCTTCATTAAAAGAACTCAATGCAGAAGTTCGGGCATTTTCTCGAATTAAACTGAACCTCAACTTTTTCACAAATAGTCATCGACGTAACCATCAAAAAATTATTATTATTGATGACCGCATAAGTTATTTGGGCTCGTGTAACCTAACCGGATATAACCTTTCTTGGCGCGAGCTGGTTCTCAAATCAACAAATATTGATATTGCACTGGCATTAAAAAATGTCTTTCTGCAAATGTTTCATCTGTACAATAAATACCTGCTCGAAAAATCCATATATACACGTCCCATAAATGTAGCCGGCATGACCATCCTGCGTGACGTTCCATCAATCAGAAGGCAGCCGGTCAAAAAAAAGTACTTGAGGCTAATTAGAAACGCGCGAAAAAGTATAATTATTGAAACCCCTTATTTTCTGCCCAGCTTTTTGCTGAGAAAGGCTTTAATGGCAGCTGCAGAACGAGGGGTAAAAGTCACGGTCATTACACCAAAAAATTCTGATGTAAAAATGGTTGATATACTCAGAAATAAATATCTGGGAATGCTCCATAAAAAAGGGGTTTCAATCCAATATTATACACCGGAGAACCTCCACGCAAAGCTATTATTTGTTGATAACACTATTTTTTCTATAGGATCCCCAAATTTCGATTATCGTAGCTTTCGCTTTCAGCATGAAATAATTATCGTTGGAAAAAACAAACAAATCGTACGCAAATTGCAGCGGCATATTGAAGGAAGCTTAGAAAATTCAATTGCTTTTGATTATGATCTATGGCTGAACCGTTCACAAATTGAAAAATTCTTTTCTTGGCTTATCGTTCCATTTCGCCATCTGTTATAGCAGTCTTTCCTTTGTTTTTATTTACAATATAAACACCTGTAAAAATCAAAATTCCAGCAGCCAGCTGAATAATATCCAAATTTTCAAGCCCTGTCGCCCAGGCAATAAATGCCGCGATTAGTGGCTGCAGGTATATATAATAGGCTGTTGTACTGGCTTCTAAAAACTTCAGTGCCCAAGCTGTTAACAAAAACGCCAGAAAAGTAACAATAAATATAATATATCCCAATGACATCCAGGCACTTATTGTTAAATGCGCGGCATTAAACCCTGATAAGGCAGGAATAGTTAAAGGAGCCCCGAAGAGAAAACCGAAGGTAAAAGCCCATTTCATTACGGTAACCGGGTGATATTTTGCCATCATTGGTTTTACAACAACCAAATAAAGACCATATGCACTGATATTTAGAAAAATAAGAAAATTACCAAGCATGCCTGAAGCATTAAAATCCATCTCTTTACCATGAAGAATCAAAATGATGGAGCCACAAAAGCCAAGAATAACACCAATACTTTTAGTCAGGCTCACCTTTTCATGAACAATTAAAGCAGCAAAAATGAGTACCAATATGGGACTTGTGCTGTGAATAATGGATGCATCCACAGCCGTGGTTAAATTCAGCCCGACAAACATTGCAATTTGATTCACAGTAATGCCAACAAAACCACAAAAAGCGAGGCGAGCCAAATCCTTTTTCTGTACCTTTTCCTTCACAAAAAAAGCATGCATCAGCCATAAAAGAACAGCAGTGATACTTACCCTAAAAAAAATAAGTTGTAATGGACTTAAATATCCGGGCATCAAACTCTTGGCAATAAAATAATTTAACCCAAAAATCAGGCTAACGGCCAATAATGCCATATGCGGAAGCCATCGTACTATTTTAATACTGCCCATAATACAAATGAACAACAATTATTTTAAAATGGCTTGATCAAACAAAAGCAAAAAACCCCTTTCTGATTAAAGAGGAATATTTCCATGCTTTTTGGGCGGATTTGATTTGCTCTTTGTCTGGGTCATATCCAATGCCTGAATCAATTTTTTTCTTGTGTCTCGTGGATAAATAATCTCATCAATATAACCCAGGGAAGCCGCTTTATAAGGGCTTGCAAAGCGCGCTTTATAATCTTCTACTGCTTTTTGCCGCTCTTCTTCAGTCAGTTTGCCTTTATAAATAATATTTACTGCACCTTCAGGGCCCATTACTGCTATTTCAGCTGTTGGATAAGCAAAATTCACATCGGCGCCTATATGCTTGCTCGACATTACATCATATGCACCCCCATAAGCTTTGCGGGTAATGAGCGTAATTTTAGGAACAGTTGCTTCGGCATATGCATAAAGCAATTTAGCACCATGTTTGATGATACCACCATATTCCTGTTCTGTTCCGGGTAAAAATCCAGGAACATCTTCCAATGTAATCAAGGGGATATTAAAGGAATCGCAAAAACGCACGAAACGAGCTGCTTTTACAGAAGCATCAATATTGAGGACACCGGCCAGCACTGAAGGTTGGTTGGCAATTATTCCAACAGGTTTCCCGTTCAGCCTTGCAAAGCCAATAATAATATTCTGTGCATAATGAGCCTGAATTTCGAAGAAATGCTGATCATCAACGACATTCGTAATGATCTCTTTCATATCATACGGCTTATTGGGGTCAACCGGAACAATTTCATCAAGCGCTTTAATGCTTCGGTTTGGATCGTCAGTGCACACTTTCACAGGAGGGTCTTCCATATTGTTCAAAGGCAGAAAGCTCATCAGCTCGCGCAGCATCATCATTGCCATTTCGTCGTCGTCAGCCATCAGGTGAGCCACACCACTTTTGCTGTTATGGGTCATCGCCCCTCCAAGATCCTCTTTACTCACTTCTTCGTGGGTGACAGTTTTAATAACATCCGGACCCGTTACAAACATATAACTGGTTTTTTGCACCATCATAATAAAATCGGTAATGGCAGGAGAATAGACAGCCCCTCCGGCACAAGGGCCAAGAATTGCCGAGATTTGAGGAATAACGCCTGAACTCATTACGTTCCGATAAAAAATATCAGCATAACCTCCGAGGCTTTCCACTCCTTCTTGAATTCTGGCGCCTCCGGAATCATTTAAACCAATAACAGGTGCACCCATTTTCATGGCGAGATCCATTATTTTTATAATTTTATCAGCATTCGCACGACTCAGACTCCCGCCGAAGACAGTAAAATCCTGAGCAAAAACATACATCAAGCGACCATCAATTTTTCCATAACCTGTTACGACGCCATCACCGATAATCTTGTTCTTTTCCATTCCAAAATCGTGGGTACGATGCGTAACAAATCGATCCATTTCAACAAAGGTTCCCGGATCTAATAATGATTTTAATCGTTCACGAGCTGTTTTTCTTCCGGCTTTATGTTGTTTTTCAATACGATCTATACCTCCACCGAGCAGAGCCTTTTCGTTATTTGCTTCGAGCTCTTGATATTTTTCTTCTCTTGTTCCCATAGTCTAAAATTCTGTTTTATTCCAAAATAATTAATGGCTGATTGGCTGTAATTGCCTGGCCTTCCTCTACAAGGATTTCTTGAATGTGTCGATCCGTTTTTGCTTTGTATTCGCTTTGCATTTTCATAGCCTCAACAATAATTAAAGTTGTTCCGGCATTCACTTCATCACCGGGCTTCACTAATATTTTAACAACTTTTCCGGGCATTGGTGTTGAAATTATTTTGCCCTCATCCTCATCATTGCCTTGATTTCTGCTGTTTAAATATTTGGTTTCAGCATCAATAATCTGCACATCATAAGAGTCCTTATAGGTATTTACGGTGAATTTTTTGGCTTCTTTTGTTTTGATGAGCTCGATATTATACGATTTCCCTTGATAAAGAAGGGAATAAACATCCTGCTCAACCATCACGATATCGACCTCATAGGTTTTTCCATCAACAATAATTCTTGCTTTATTTCCGTCACGTCCCAAAAATTCAGTTTCCGCGATTCTATCGCCAATTTTAATCTCAAGCATATCTGGTATTTAAAATCGTAAAACACTTTTTTTGCGGCCAAAATCCTTCCAATTATTTCCAAGCTGAGCCGGGATTTTGCTGGGCTGAAGTTTCTCGAGCCGGTCTGTATAATCGATAAGAGCTGTTATTATAGCCATATCCTCGCAAACATCGCTGCAGGCATCTTTCTGAAGCAGGCTTTCCAAATGATCCTCTATAAAATGGGTGTTGTAGTTCCCTTGAACAAAAACAGGATGTTGCATAATTTTTTCGAGAAATTTGATCGAGGTTTTCACGCCAGTAATTTTATATGCATAAAGCGCCCTGTTCATTCTTCGGATCGCCTCATTACGACTACTGGCCCAAACAATCAACTTAGAGATCATTGGGTCATAATGGATTGGTATTTCATAATCCTGATACACATATCCATCGTGGCGCACACCAAGCCCAAGTGGCTCAGTAATATGACTAATGATGCCGGGGCTGGGCATAAAATTCTGATCCGTATCTTCCGCATAAATACGGCACTCAATTGCATGACCATTTTGTTTCAGGTCTTGCTGAGCAAAGGGCAAATCCATTCCTTGAGCAATATTAATCTGTTCTTTTACAAGGTCGACACCCACAACTCGTTCGGTAATAGGATGTTCCACCTGCAGTCGTGTATTCATTTCAAGGAAATAATAATTGAGGTTGTCGTCCATAATAAACTCAATCGTTCCGGCGCCATGGTATTGCACCGCCTTTGCAGCAGCAACAGCATCTTGACCCATTTGCGCCCTGATTGCCTCATTGAGCAGGGGTGATGGCGTTTCTTCGACTACTTTTTGATGGCGCCTTTGCACGGAGCATTCTCTTTCAAAAAGATGCACAGTATGGCCTGCTTTATCGGCAAGAATCTGAAATTCTATATGGTGAGGCGATGAGATATATTTTTCAATATACACCGCATCATTACCAAAAGCAGCTTTTGCTTCTGAGCGCGCAGAGCGCAAACTGTCTAAAATATCTTCTTGCTTTTTTACCAGCCTCATCCCTTTTCCACCACCTCCGGCAGAGGCTTTAATCATCACAGGCAAGCCAATCTCCATAATGGTTTTTAGAGCATCTTCTTCGCTAAGGATGGGTTCCGATGTTCCGGGAACAACAGGAACCCCTGCTTTAATCATTGTTTTTCGTGCTGTAATTTTATCGCCCATTGTTTTAATGGCGTAGGGGTCCGGGCCAATAAACACAATACCTTCATCAGAACATCTTTGGGCAAAATCAGCATTTTCCGATAAAAACCCATAACCTGGATGAATTGCGTCGGCTTGGCATTTTTTTGCAACATCAATTATTTTTTCAATTTTCAAATAACTTTCTGTTGATGGAGGTGCACCAATACAATAAGCCTCATCCGCATAGCGAACATGCATCGAAGTGCGGTCTGCTTCCGAGAACACAGCGACCGAACGAATATCCATTTCGCGGCAAGAACGCATGATCCTTATTGCAATTTCTCCTCTGTTTGCTACTAATACTTTCCTAATCATTGCTTATATTTGTAACTTATAACAATTTAAGAGCGTAAAAGTACTAAGTTATTTTTAAATTCCAAGGATTTACATATGTATTTTATTATATTTGTCGGATGAACACAGATCAATTTAAACTTGATAAAGAACAAGCAAAAAAGAGACCTACGATTGATAGGGTCTTAACCATAATATTTATTGGAGAACAAATTCTACTTATGCTCTACATTATTTTTAAAAAGGGGAATGATATTTTAGAGTTTTTCTTTGGCTAAAAAAACCAAACCCTCCGGGGGGTGGAGGGTTTAATAGTATGGAAAACCTATGAAATAATAATAAAAGAAGTATTAATATAAGGGGTTGTATTTTGGTTTATTGAATAAACCTGATTTAAGAGCCAATTGCTAAAAGAACGTTTTACTATTAATACCCTTTCGTTTAGGCAATATTCACAAATCATGCCTTTCTATAAATGCCTATAAATCATATTATTGCCATTTTTACATTCCCAAGAAAATGTCCAACTTTCATAAAGTTTCTATATTTTGGAATGCTTGTGGTTTTTGAAAAAGCCGGGTGAATATGTCGCAGAACTCTAATAAACAGTTATTTTAGCGCTTGTTTTACTAAATAAAGCCCTGATATTCCTCGGCAGCATCTTCAATAAAAAATAAATATGCTGAAAAAAACCGGGGAAACTATAAACTTTGCCATAATTATCAAGTGTCTTAAATTTGGAATCCGCTTGATATATTCGCTCTACAGCAATCACCATCATATCTTCAGAAGCTCTCAATTGCCTGTCATTTAATGTTTTTAAAGTATCCGACAAAAATACAGGGACTTGCTTTTCACAGATTGGAATGCCACAATCCACACCGGCTCCAATGCACTGAACGGTAATACCTGCAAATTTCTCCCCAAAATACAACTCCCAATAACCCGGGGGCTGCCCTCTGTACTTACGCATATCTCCATAATGGAACGATAGAATTCCTCGGGGAAAAAGATCAATTAGGGTTTTTCGTACAATTTTATGATATCCAAAAAGGATCGCCAAATCGGCATTTAGACTTTGAATAAAACAAAGTGCTTCTGGCGTATACAATTTTTCAAAGTGAGTGATCGGCAAGCCTTTCTTTTCTCCAAGCTCCAATCTTATATTATATAAGGCAGCCGCGTCCCTATTTTTTTGAAAACAGTTTTTTACCTTCCTCCAAAAAAGCCCGAAGGCCATAATCATCATATATCCACCCCTTTTTTTTCGAAAGCTCGTCTTTATCATTTCTTTTAAGGGCTTTTTTTGTCGGGGGTTAATAATTACCCCCACTATTTCATATCGGGGATTGTCCCAAATTGGACTAAAAACCTCATAGTTATATTTTCCAAAAACAGGATGTTCAGTAATAAACAGAATTTTCATAAACCATTCTTTTGGATAAATTGATTAATTTTTTCGCCAAACTCTTTTCTTGCAGTAAGATTCGTATGCCCCGCATTTTTAATGAAATATAGCTCATCATTCTCTCCTAAATACTCTTTGATCCGGCTAATTTCTCCTTTGTCTATACTATTATCCAACTCTCCATGAAGAAAAAGAACGGGACATTTTGCCTCTTCTACATATCTATAGACAGGTATATCGAAACGACGCCAACCAAAAGGAACCCAGGCAAATTTTCGTCCAAGCAAGTCATCAAAACTAAAATAACCACTTACGATAACCAAAGCACCAACAGGATGTTGCGAAGCGATCCAGGCGGCTTGACCTGCTCCAAAACTGATCGAATAGCATATAATTTTATCAGACGGCCATACATTATTCACGTATTGATATATCGATTCCGCATCATTTTTAAAGTCTTCAAAAGAGTTATAGCTTCCTCTGCTTTTCCCGTTTGCACGATGATCGATCACATAAATATCCTTAGCTGCCCGATAAAATGGATTGTCTTCAAAACGTATATTTTTCAACATAGCACCGGACGATCGAAAATAGATCACAGCGCCATTGCTCTCAGGATGAGAAAAATGTAACCCCTTGAGTACGGTTTCACTATCGGGCTTAATTGTGATTTCTTCGAATGGAATATCAAAACTATATTCAAAATCATCAGCAATCGGCCTGTGGTACATAATTAATTTTTCTTCAAAAGAATAAAACAGCACCGAAGCTATAATATAAATTACAGCAGCTGCACTCAAAATCAGGAGCACTATTTTAAGGTTTCTATTTCTCATTATTTAGGAGCAAGTTTACAAAATCGTTTAAACCTGCAACAAAAAGAATATTCGGCTCTATCTTGTCCGATTTTTGACAATAAGAAAGGGCATAGTCCTCCATATCAATTGTTTGTATAGAAAAACACTCCTCTTTTCTATCGAACAAAAGAGGATCTTCCATGCCAATTTTGCGTCGGCCATGAAGCAAATTTAAACTGTTCAAATCTGTACTAATACCGATTCCTGTTGCTTTCAGGAAAGCCTCTTTTCTTGTCCAGATGCAAAAAAAACGTTCTGTAAGTGCGTCCTCACTATCGTTTACCCAGTTTTCTTCTTCCGGGTGAAAATAGTGTTTACTTATATTTTTAAGGCTTCGTTTCTTTTTCATCTGTTCTACATCCACTCCGCATTCTTGATTAGAAATAAAAAAAGCGACCCGTTGTCCTGAATGGGAATAATTAAACTGTATTTGAGGATAATCTGGCAAAAAAGGCTTCCCTTTTGCAGTAGTAGCAATATTTATATCTAAAGCATTTAATTTCAATATTTTAGAAAGCATAAGCCGTAAAACGGCATGAGCAGTTAAATGCCTTTTTTGATCTGCTTCAAATTTATAGCGTTCCATTCGCTCAATTTCCTCCTTGCGAAGAAAAGCCTTAAGGTTTGGCGGAGCCTCTCCCTCAATGTTCAGACATAAAAGAATATTTTTGGCGTTTAAAAAGCCTGCGCCACTTAAATCCATTTTAACAACTTGCCCCACAGAAACCTGAACTAGTGCCATTTGTTTTATTTCTTCAATTCGTTGTCAATGCATGATTGCAGTATTCGAGCGAAATCATAATCGTTTGGTGGTGCAAAGATAGCAGAATGCTCCCCTGGTATATCAAAGATTTTCACGCCTTTTTGTGCATATTTATCCCATGAATATGTTTTAAAGTCTTCAATATAGAATGTTTTTCGCTTTGCTTTAAACAGGAATATTTTAATTGGGCAGGGACGCAACACATAATTATCTCCGGCCCTGTTATTTGCTTCATGCACACTTAGCACATAATCCTGTAATTTTTCTTTATCACCATCAATAAAAGCTTTCTTGTATTTTCTGTTCGATTTAATATTAGCAATCATTCTATGGACAGATTTTATTTTCCACCCAATTACCTGCTTCTTATCGGGATCGCGGATTAAGAGCCAAAATGCAAAAGCGGCCTGATTTACCCGAATTTTAAGTCTTCTGAGTTTTTTTCTCCATGGATTCAAATAATTATCTGAAGTATAGGCAACGGTATCGAACAAACCCGTAAAGGCAACTTTTTCATGATTCTTCAGTAATTGGCAACTCATTTCATAAGCAATAATACCTCCCAGCGAATAACCGGCCAATAAATATGGTCCTTCAGCTTGAACGGTTTTAATTTCACTGATATAATGAGCTGCAATTTCTTCCATCGTTTCCAGTGGCTTTGTTTTCCCATCCAAGCCTTTTGCTTGCAAACCATAAACGGGTTGTTCTGGATCAAGATGTGTTGATAATGATTTATACAACAGCAAGTTAAGCCCGGCGCCATGCACTACAAACAAAGGTGTTTTATTGCCTTTGGGTTTAATTGCAACCAAACTTCTCCAGGTCTGCTCTTCCTTACAACTCAAGTGTTTTGATAGTTTTTCAATACTCGAATCAGAGAACAAAACTGCCAATGGTAACCTCTGCCCGAAGGTTTCTTCAATTTTATTCATCATCTGAACTGCCATCAGGCTATGCCCACCAATGGTGAAGAAATCGTCCTCAATACTTAATTGGACATGTGGCAATAATGCCTGCCAAATATCCAATAATTTTCGTTGCAATTTTGTTTGTGGCAGCACAATTTCCCTGTCCGAAACAAATAGGTCTGCAGACTGCTCCGGTTTTGGAAGCCGTTTTCTGTCAATCTTCCCGTTGGGTGTCAATGGGATTTCATCAACTATAGAAAAGCTTGCCGGCAGCATATAATCAGGAAGCTGCTGCATAAGATCTTTTCGTAGTTTTTTGATGTCTGTTTTGGTGTTTTTCTCTTTTAAATATGCTGCAATATACTTGTTTCCCGGAACATCTTCCCTTACAATTACAACACATTGCTCCACAAAAGTCGACTTAAGAATACAGGCCTCAATTTCATCCAGCTCTATTCTAAACCCCCTAATTTTAACCTGATTATCCATTCTGTTCAGGAATTCAAGGTTTCCATTAGCATGCATTTTAACCAAATCTCCGGTTTTATAAACCATTGCTCCATCCTCATGGGTAAAAGGATCCGGTAAAAATACAGAGCGACTAAGTTCTTTATTATTAAAATATCCCTTTCCAACCCCGAGTCCGCCAATAAGCAATTCTCCTGCTGTTTCTATTGGCTGAAGGCTCATGCATTCATTAACAACATAAACCTGAGTATTATCAATTGGGTATCCGATAGATTCATTAGAACCTTCCTTTAGGAGATTGTTTACCTCAACAGTTGTTGACCAGATCGTAGTTTCAGTCGGGCCGTACATATTCCATAGGCTTTGGCATTTCCCACATAATTTATATGCAAGATCCGAGGACAAAGCTTCTCCTCCTGCCAAGGCTTTTAGGTCTTGCTTCCCTTCCCAACCACTCAATATCAGCATTTGCCAACTTACCGGAGTTGCCTGCATCATTGTTATATTCTCTTTATCAATGAGCATTGCTATTTGATCCGGATCCAGCATTTGATCTGCACCGGCAAGAACCAGTGTTGCTCCGGACATCAGCGGCAAATAGATTTCCAATCCGGCAATATCAAAACTAATAGTTGTTAGCCCAAGCATTTTATCCTGCTCCTGAATGCCGGGCTTTTTTTGCATTGAATACAAAAAATTAATCAGGTTTTTATGGGAGATAACAACACCTTTTGGATTTCCTGTAGATCCCGATGTATAAATAATATATGCTATTGCTTTGGCATTTGGCTTTGGTAAAACAGTGCTTTTTTCTGCCTCAAGAAGCAGTTCATTAATATCAACATGTTTCGTGTTTTCTCCCAGCAATGTTGCCGCATCATCCTTATGGCAAATCAGAAAACCGGCATTCGAATCATTCAGAATATATCGAATTCGATCATTTGGATAAACAGGGTCAAGCGGAATATAAGCACCTCCCGCCTTCATCACAGCAAGAAGGCTAAAAATTAAATCTTCATTTCGGTCAAGGAAAATTGCAGCAAGATCACCCGGTTTAAAGCCTTTATTTATAAGATTTCGGGCAATTAATGAGCTTCGGGCATCAAGCTCTGCATAAGAAATCCTCTGACCGTTTTGCGTAATAAGGGCAATCTTATCGGGCTGAGCCATTTTTGCCAGATCAAACGCATTTAAAAAATGAGCATTGTCGGCAAGAAAAGTATTGGTATTGTTGATATTATGAAATAACCAAGATTTCTCTTTGTCTGTTAGCAAGTTAAAGCTCCCCAAAGCTGTCCCCGGATTTTTTAGCACTTCCTGTATGAGTTGCACATAATGATCCGCAAAAGCCCTGATAAAACTATGATCAAATAGATCTGTATTATAATTAAAATTCAGGCATAGTCCATTATTTTGCTCATATACAACGAGGCTTAAATCAAAAATACTCGACTTCACGGACCAATGTACATAGGTGCATTCAGCACCCTCAAATTTGAAGGAATCGGAATGCGCATTTAGATAGTTAAAAATACATTGAAAAACAGGAGTGTAGCTAAGATCACGCCTGAGTTTTAGGCGATCAACAATGCGCTCAAATGCTGTATCCTGATGCTCAAAGACCTGAAGTAATCCGTCAGAAAAATCAGCGAGATAATCTGTGAAAGCTTTTTGAGGATCAATCTGCGAACGAACCGGTAAATTATTGATTAATGTACCAAATAGCGCTTCTGTTTGCGCAAAATTCCGGTTTGCCAATGGGGTTCCGGTAACGAGATCAAGCGCTCCGGTATACCTGTGCAAAAGAATATTGAAGACTGAATAAAGGCACATATTCAGACTCCGGTTTTGTTCCTGACAAAAAACTTTCAAATCACCAAACACTTCGTTATCAATATGTTTGCAGATTTCTTCACCACGAAATGTTTGCCGTGCAGGCCTTTTGTTTTGTATGGGAAGGCTGGTCTGCTCCGGGGCTCCTTGAAGATATTCTGCCCAGAAATCCAGCTTTGCCTCTACTTCAGCACTATTTATGTATTGGTTATGCCATGAAATATAATCGGTATAGGATATTGCTTGAGAATTTAAAACAATCGAACTGCCTGCCTTTATGTGTGCGTAGGCTTCGTTTATTTCCCGAATAAAAACGCCAACAGACCAATTATCAGCAATCAAATGGTGAAAATTCAAAAGAAGCCTATATTCTTGCGCTCCATATTTGATGATTGAAATTCTAAAAAGCGGGGGTTTTTCGAAATCGAAGCGGTGATCAAAAAATTTCGCTTCATAATCAATCAGTTCCTTTTGAGGATTTGGTTTTGTGGTAAGATCAAAATATTCCGGATTAAATGTCTTAAGGTCATGTATTTTCAGTTTTGGAAAACCTTTTTGCGCAATGATTGAAGCACGAAGCATTTGATGTTTCATCATCATAAACTGCACACTTTTTGCAAAAAGTACGGTGCTAAATTCACCCTGAATATTATAAGAAATTGGGATATTATATGCCGTACCCGGATCCTCCAATTGATATAAAAACCATATCCTTTTTTGCGAAGCAGATAGTTCAGACAATTCATTATCGCCCAAATGTTTTATGATAATTTGGCTTGTCTCATCCGCTTTTTGTTGTTGAACAAGAGTAACAAGTTGTTTCAGGCTGGGATTTTCAAGAAATGCTTTAAGGGATATTTTTTTTGATGTCTTGCTTCGTATCCTCGACAATAATTGAGTTGCCAGCAAACTATGACCGCCATAATCAAAAAAGTTATCGTTCAAAAAAGCCTGTTCAAGCTTTAAGGCTTGGCACCACAATTGACTGAGCTCTATTTCATCTTTTGTTTTTGGGGGCTCTTCTGTTTTCGATAAAGGGATGCGCTTGCCTTTGGGGCGAGGCAGGGCCTTTTTGTCCACTTTTTTATTGCTTGTTCTTGGGAAAGCCTCCATATAAATAATAAATGAAGGCATCATATACTGAGGCAGCCTCTTTTCGAGGAATAATCGCAACTCCCTTTCATCCAATGGTTTATTACTTACATAATAGGCCGCAAGAACAAGTGTTTTTCCATGATCATGATAAGGGACAACAGCCACTTCACTAATGGATTCATGTTCGCTCAACTTTTGCTCAATTTCTTCCGGCTCAATCCTAAACCCATTAATTTTTAATTGATTATCGACCCGACCTACAAATTCTAAGCGTTTATTCAAATTCCAATATGCCAGATCTCCGGTCTTATAGTAGCGTTCACCATCAATAAAAACAAACTTTTGTTGCGTAAGCTCCTGTCGACCAATATAAGCATCCGCTAAGCCTAAGCCTCCGATAAGCAGCTCTCCCTTTGCTCCCGCAGGAAGCAGTCTTCCATATTTATCGCAAATTCTTGCCGTTGCATTGCATATTGGGCCTCCAATGGGCATTTTGTCGGGCGTGTCGGCTTTTAGCACTTCATAAGTAGCAACAACAGTAGTTTCTGTAGGGCCATAAGTATTATATAATAGAGGATATTCAGGGTACATTTTTCTCCATGTCCTGATGCTTCCCGGCAAAGCAGCTTCCCCACCAATAATAACTTCGCGGACATGATCTGGCAAACTCAACTTCTCACTATGCAATACATCTGTAAGATAATGCCAATATGCTGTTGGTAAGTCTAACTGAGTGATTCCAAACTCTTTTACTTTTTCGATAAAAGCCTGAACAGAATCAAGCCAGGAATCATCACGAATAACTAGTTCAGCAGCTGATGCAAGTGTGGGATAAATTTCTTCGATACAGGTGTCAAAATGAATGCTGGCAAATTGAAGCATCTTATCCTGATGTGTTGTTTTGAAGGCTTGACATGAATGCTGCACAAAATTATTTAAGGCCTTTCTGCTAATTTCTACGCCTTTTGGAGTTCCTGTTGTTCCACTGGTATAAATCGCATAGGCCTTCGTTGCCGGAATAAAATCACACAGCAGATCCTCATCAACAACCTTCTGTATTTTCGGTGGCGCAATTATTTTTAATCCGCTTAATATCTCTCTTTTAGAGAACATTGGGTCGGCAATTACCCTATCGATTTGTGCATCCTTCAAGATAAAACTGAGGCGCTCCTCAGGCAAAGACGGATCAAGAACAACAAATGCATTAGCTGAAGCCAAAACTGCCAATTGACTAATAATAAGCTCAATACCTCTAGGAAGAAGTATGCCAATATATTGGTTTTCTGTTCGGCCATTTTCCAATAACAACTGCTTGAAACAACACACGGAAGCAGATAATTGCCTATATGACAGACTTGTATTCTGATAACGTAGAGCCGTTTTATTGGGATAATTTATATAAGAATATTCAAAGCCATTAAAAAACCCTCCATTTTTCGCGAAATGATGCTCATTTGTCCCACAATCTTCCAAGAGCTTTCGTTCTTGCGGATTAATAAGCAAAAAACTCTGTAATTGCTTTTGAGGATTCTGGATTGCTTGATCAAGAAAAAACATCAGGTTTTGATGCAGGTTCTCTATGGTTTTTCGGCAGAAGACATCCGTATTATATTCTATTTCTGCAATTAATCCTGTATTGGTTTCAAAAACATTATAGGTAATATCAAGTTTTGAGCCTTGATATGCCGTAGGGGAAAAGTGGGTTTTGCATGCATCAAGTTTTAGTATTTCAAGATCCATACTTTGGTAAATGAACATCAACTGATAAATTGGATTATACGCGCCGGTTCGCTCCTTCTGTATTTCATTTGCGATAAGCTCATACGGATATTCCTGGTTTTCAGAAGCTATACTTGCAATATCATTTTGTCTTTTCAAAAAATCTAAAAAACTCAACTCGTGTACAATATCCATTGGTAAAAGCACAACTTGAGTCAAAAAACCTGCAATATTTCTTGTTTCGGCCTGTCTGCGGTTAGCCATCATCGTGCCTATAAGAAATTGCTCCTGACTACACCAGCACGAAACACAATAAGAAAAGGCGGATAAAAACAGATTAAACGGGCTAGTTTTAAGAATTTTACTGACTTCCAAAATACGTTCTCCAAAACTCTTTTCAATCGCAAAACTTAAGGTTTCTCCACTCATGCTAAGGTTTTTAGGCCTTGGATAATCCAGAGGAAATTCCAGATATTGTGGATAATCTTTCAATTTTTGACACCAATAATCCCTTTGGCTATTCCATACACCGCTTTCTACGCAATCTATCTGCCAATTGGTATAGGCTCTATAGGAAAAAACGGCCTGATGTTCCGGCAAAGGCAAATCATAAACCATGGCATTATAAACGGACGACAGTTCCTGTATAAGCAATGAAATGGATGATCCATCACTAATAATATGATGAATGAGCAAGAAAAAAGTGTATTGATTTTCATGGGATTTAAGCAAATAAATCCTGAAAAGGGGAGCTTTACGTAGGTCAAAAGGCTTATTTGTCTCCGTTTTTATAAATGCCGGGATTGCTTCAGCCTTTTCAGAAAAATCAATCACTTGAAATGGGAAACTACTGGATTTTGTTTCTTTTTGCCAAATCTCTCCATCAGATTCAACAAAATAAGACCTAAGGCTTTGATGCCTTCGCATTAGATGCTGAATGCTCAAATTAAACTTTTCGGTATTGAGTGAGCCATCAATATGATAAACCACTGGAATATTATAAGCCGGGGAATTACTATCCATCTGGTAGAACAGCCATGGTCTTTGCTGGTTAAAAGACAAAGGAACAAGGCCGGAAGGTTCTAATAATTTTGGCATTTTCGACTTATGCAGAGGCATACGATCAATAAATGCACTAAGTTGTTCCAAACTTTCTGCAGACAGAAACTCAATAAAACTAATGCGTTTAAACAGTTGTTCTTCAATATCACTAATAATTTTTGCTGCAATCAGCGAATGCCCTCCTATTTCAATGAAATGATCATCTAAACCTGGTGTTTCATCAAGGTTTAGTTCATTTTTCCAAAATGCTGCTATAACTTTTTCCGTTGATGTTTTCGGCAGGCGTTTAAAATTTCTTAGCGGATTGATCCCTGAAATATTTTTAATTTTCTCTCGGTTCACCTTGCCGTTTGCATTTAAAGGCACATCATCAATAAACAAGAAACGGGCAGGAACCATATAAGCAGGAAGTTGCTCTCTACATTTGGCCCGAAGTGTGCATGCCAGGTTTTGAATATTTGCCCCTGGGCTTTCTTTGATTAAAGCGGATATACTTTTGCCGGCCCCTTCCCCTTCGAGCCGAATAAATGCGTTATGAACGCCCACGACCTGATTCAAACAACTCTCTATTTCCCCTGTTTCTATCCTTAGTCCCCGAATTTTAAATTGGTCATCCATGCGGCCATGAAACTCCAAATTACCGTCCGGCATAATACAGCCAAGGTCACCGCTTCGATACATTCTTTCATTTGGGAGAAATGGGTCTGCAACAAATTTTTTCTCTGTTTCTTCCGGTAAATAGAGATATCCTTCACCCAGTCCTTCCCCAGCAATACATATTTCCCCTATTTTCCCGTCGGGGACTTTTTCGAGTTTATCATCAAGTATATAAATGCGTGTCTTGGCAACAGCTTTCCCTATTGGGATATTATCTACTTGTCCCTCAAGCAGATAAGCTGTAGCATATACAGTGCACTCTGCCGGCCCGTATACATTCAGCATTTGATAGTCCTGATTCTTAAACTTTTGAAGTTTATCTCCACCTGTATAAAGCATAGTGAGGGATGTGCTTCCCTTTATTTCAACAAATTGCTCAAAAAGCTGCGTAGGGAGGAAGGCAATACGTATTCCATTTTGGACAAAATAGTCATATATACGCACTACAGATAAGCGGATATTTTCCGAAATCATATGTAATTCAGCGCCCACAGGAAAAGACGAGAAGAGTTCGCCTATGGTGGCGTCGAATCCATAACCAGCATATTTTGACATTGGAATACCGGGCCCGGCACCGATTCTGTGAATCATATCCATCATGCGTTCATATAATGCTTTATGACTTACCATCACGCCTTTTGGCTTTCCTGTGCTCCCACTGGTAAAAATCACATAGGCAATATCTGATGGTTTCGGCCGCCCCTCCTCAGGCAAAGACGTATCCTGAGCGTGTGTTAGATCATCCAAAGTAACAATAGATCCGGTGAACCAGGTCAGTTTTGTGCTAAAATCACTTGTTGTGATAATCACTTTTGCCCGGCTGTGCTCAATAATATAGCGAATACGAGCTTCCGGATATTGATAGTCAACAGGCAGAAATACGCCCCCAATTTTGAGCAAAGCCAAAGGCCCGGCAACTTGCGCCAAATGAGGCTCACAAATAACTGCTCCAATATCTGATTTTTTGAAACCACTATCAAGAATGCGCAGGGCAAGTGCATTGCTTAATGTGTTCAGTTCGCATATGCTGATGCTTTTATTTTCCCAAACAACAGCTTTGTTATTTGGGTGCTTCCTCAATGTTCTTTGAAATACATCGAGAATAGTCTCTCCAACGAAACGATCCATCTTTACTATAGACATTAACTTATAATCCAACAAGACGACATTTGTCGCTAATAAACTGAATTACACATTTTTAACACGTAATTTTTAAAAACCTTGACCTCTTTTCCCTTATAAGGACGCCAAAATACTAAATAATTACACATTAGTGGCTCAGTGGTCAATGTTTTTTTTGAAATTTATTAATGAACATGCGAAACATTTGAAATACCATAGTGTTTCCCCATCAATTAAAAACCTTTCACTAAGCAGGATTTTTATAATTTTGATCAATGCAAAATGCCTCATCAAAAAAAGAGGTGGTTCCTCTAAGCGAAACATAATGAAAAATAAACAGCATACATTTATTATTCGGGGCATCATGTTCAATGAGCAAACGCCATATTATATTTTAGAAGGTGAAGATGGATACAGGCGCTTAATGGAAAAAGCCCCATATGAAGACTATCAAATAAAAGTAGGTTCAAAAATAAATTGCCGTATTGATAAAATAAATTGCAATGGGCGCTATTTTTTTGAACCCATACATCCAAAATATAAAGTCGGAAAATCATTTGAATTTAAAATCGCAAAAGTTTTTTCATTTCATTGGTCTCCATATCTAATTTATCTAATGGAATATGGGAGTGGGCATCATTTTACTTATTACAGCACAAAAGAAAACCCAAAGGGAGTCGGAGAAAATATTTCTGTTCCCATTGTTCGTATAAGCAAGGGACGGATTTATCCTGCCGATTCGTTTCAAAAAACGAATATTCCCAAAAAACAATCCCTTATTTTACAAGGTTTTATACAATATGACAGTCAGTCATTCCATGTGTTTTCGGGGGAAGACCAATCACCCGTGCTTGTACAAAGTGATGCATATCTATTTTTGCCAAAATATGTCGGAAGTCGCCAGGTTTTCTATTTTTTCCGAGACAAGCATCACAAAAACATCATTTATAAAGAACCTGCAGACCCTCTTTTTCTTCCCGGGGACAAGCATCAGCTTCAGTTTTTATCTTATGAAATAAAGGATGATTTATTACGAGGATTAAAACACTACATCTATTTAAGGCACGCAATAAGTGGCCGAACATTTCGAGTAAATGTGCAAAATTCAAAGACCTATAAAGATTTTAAAATTGGATCGATTATAAATTGCTGTGTAAGCAGATATAAAAAAGGGCGAATTTACTGGGATGTCCTGTAAAATCAACCTATAATCTATTTGTTGTAAGCTATTTACACACTCGAAAGCATTCTTCTCAGGTTGTCGAATTTATGCTGGTAATCCTGCATAGAAAATTTAATTACTTCATGAGCTTCCTCTGCTCCGTAGGTATGAGTAATTTCTGCATTTCTGTCTCTCCCGGGGAGATCTTTATAGGTCAGGAAATAATGTTTAAGGCGTTCGATAACCAAAGGGCTCATATCTGTTAAGTCCTTATATTCACCATAAACCATATCGTTATCCAAAACAGCAATAATTTTATCATCCGCTTCATTGCCATCAATCATACGGAAACCACCAATTGGGCGTGCTCGAACCAAAATATCACCATGGGTAATGTCCTTTTCGGTCATAATGCAAATATCGAGGGGATCTTCATCACCTTTAATTTCAGAACGATCTGTTTTTTCCATACAAAATTTCGCTACTTGTTCGGCACAGAATGTTTGTGGAATAAAGCCATAAAGGGCCGGCACCGTATTTGAATATTTCTGTGGCCGATCCAAGCGTAGATAACCACTTGTTTTATCCACTTCATATTTTACAGTATCTGTTGGCACCATTTCGATATAGCACATTACTGTTTCCGGGGCATCTTCCCCTATATCCACTCCATGCCAAGGATGTGATTTATACCTTAATCCCATCAGGCGTCCGATTGGGTCCATTAAATTATTACTCATCATTCTCTGCTTTTTTTATTTTAGCGTTCAACAACTGGCCGCAAAAATGGTTTAATCTATTATGATTTGGTATTTAAACGTCAAATCATTGGTTTAGTTGCATTATTCTTTCATTAAGGCTTTTGACAAATTATTAAAATGAATTACATTTGCAGCTTGATTGATTCAAATTTCTAAGCATTTTCAATATTAAGTAGTTATTTAGGATGAAAAAAATCTATGGTTTGCTATTAAGAAAAGGAGCATTATTGCTTCTCCTTGCGGCTTTAATGGCCTCTTGTGTTCCTCAAAAACGTATCCGTTACCTGCAGCAAGTCAGTGAAACTGATTCAACCCTTATTTATGATTATGCCGCTCAGGTTGATTATAAAGTGAAATCGGGAGATAATTTATATATAAAAGTCTCCAGTCTGGACGAAAAAACATATGATTTTTTCAATACAGCAAAAAGTTCAAATAATAGTGGAAACTATTATAATGAAGCAGGTATTTACCTAAATTCGTATTCTGTAAGCGATTCCGGAAATATTGATTTTCCTTTTATTGGAAAAATATATGTCCGCGGCATGAATACGGAACAAATTACCGCCAAACTGCAAAATATCATTGATGAGTACCTGATTGAAACAACCGTTATTGTGAAATTGGTAAACTTCAGGATTACTTTTATCGGCGAAATAAAGCAACCCGGGCAACTTCAAATTTATCAGGATAAAATCAATATTTTTGAAGCCATTGCCAAAGCCGGAGACCTGACCGATTTTGCCAATAGAAATAATGTAAAAATCATTAGAAAAGAAAGCGGGCAAGCGGTAATCCACGAAGTTGACCTCACAAAACGGGACATTCTTGCCTCCGATCTTTACTATATGAAACCCAATGACATCGTATATGTAGAGCCTTTGAGGGGCAAGCAGTTTACATTTGCTAATTTCCCTTATGCTGTAATATTCTCTCTTATTAGCACAACAATACTGTTGCTGAATTATTTCAACTAAGCAGCGCTAAGACAAATAAATCAGACACTAAAAAATATTCATAAACTGTGAACGACAATCAAAATAACCATCAAAGGCCTTACGATCAGGCGGAAGAAGAATCCATTGATTTCAGGCAATTGTTTTTTAAGTTTTATCGTTTTTGGTATTTCTTTGCAATTACAATTTTTATTGCCCTTGTTATCGCTTTTCTCTTTAACAAATATACGAAACCAATCTATGAGGTTTCTACAACTGTATTGATTAAAGAAAACAACCGTGTAGGTGGTGGTGATGCACAGGCACTTCTAGGTCTTGGCTTAGGGAACTCGATGCAAAATTTAAATAATGAAATTGGCATCTTAAATTCCTATACCCTGACACACAGGGCTGTAAAAGCACTTGGTTTGGATGTTTCATACTATGGCGAGAAAAATTTCATCACTTCAGAGATGTATGATGAATCACCATATACTGTTGTTTTTGACACAAACCATCCTCAACCCGTAAATCAAAAATTTCATATTACCATTATTAATGGGCAGAGTTATCACCTCGAAGCAGAAGGGGAAAATATCAAACTATACGACTTCCTTACGAATGAAATTCTTGAGCATGACGGAAAAGATGTTACTGCGGAGAAAATTTCACTCAATAATGATTATCGATTCGACCAGATCATTGAATCAGACGATTATCGCTTTCGCATTATCCTGAACAATAATTACGAAGCAGAAACGCACAACAGCAGAAAAATGCATTTCCAGTTTAATATGCTGGATGATATGGTGAAGATGATGCGTGGTTTTGATATTGAACCTATCAACAAAGATGCTTCCATTGTTCAAATTAAACTAAAAGGAAATAACGTTAAAAAATCAGTTGATTTCCTAAACGAACTTACAAAGGAATACCTAAATCGGCAGTTGGAACACAAAAACCAAATCGCCACAAAAACCATTGAGTTTATAGATACAGAGATTGTTGGCATTCAGGACTCGCTGACATCTGCAGAACAAAAACTGGAAAGCTTCCGTGAGCAAAATAAAATTATGGAGCTAAGCTTTGAAGCAAATCAGGTTTTTACATATATGAACCAGTTGGACCAACAAAAAGCAGAGCTTACTGTTAAATCGAAATATTATAAGTTTATTGAGGACTATGTCAGTCAAAATAGTGATATAGGTCAAATACTTGTTCCTTCCGCAATGGGCATCGAAGACCCTCTGCTGGGTCAACTTATTGCAGAATTGGTGAAATTAAACGATGAGCGCTCTACCTTGATGATCAATTCAAAAAAGAAAAACCCTGCTGTGGTTATGGTTGATCAAAAAATTGAAAGTGCTAAACGCAATTTGGTCGAAAATATCAGGAATATTGTAAACGGCTCTAAAATTGCCATTGATGATATCGACTCACGCATTAGTGAATTGAATGCACGAATGATGTCCTTGCCTGCGAGCCAAAGACAACTGCTCACTTATAAGCGCGAATTTGAACTCAGCAATAAGCTGTTTACTTTCCTAACACAAAAACGTGCTGAAGCGCAAATTACAAAAGCATCCAACCTGCCGGATAACGAAATTATTGATAAAGCAATGGAAGTCGGTCAGGCCCCTGTTTATCCCAAAAAGAGCCTGAACTATATGATCGCCCTTATTCTTGGCGTGATCCTTCCTGCTGTTTATATTTATCTAAAGGATTTCTTCAACGACAAGATTAATGAGCGACGCGATGTAGAGAATGCTACAAACATTCCAATTATTGGTCATATCATTCACAGTAGCCGTGAAAGCAAAGTTGTTGTGGCCGATTCGCCAAAATCATCCATTGCTGAAAGCTTCCGCTCTGTGCGAACAAACCTGCAATATATGGCCAAAGGCAAGGAAAAACAGGTTATCCTGATTACTTCAGATATTGTAAGTGCAGGTAAAACATTTACATCCATCAACTTAGCTTCTATTTTTGCTATGTATGGCAAAAAGACGCTCCTTATGGGTTATGACCTTAGGAAACCTAAAATTTATCAGGATTTTGGTTTGACCAATACCGAAGGGATTAGTTCCTACCTGATTAATAAAAGCAAATTCGAGGACATTATTCAGAAGTCGCCCATTGACAATCTCGATATTATTATGGCAGGCCCGGTTCCTCCAAACCCTGCAGAGCTTATTGCTTCGGCTAAAACAGAAGAACTAATGGCTCGCCTTAAAGATATTTACGACTTTATTATCCTTGACACACCACCTGTTGGGCTTGTAACAGATGCGTTCCTGCTCATGAAGTATACCGATAGCAATGTCTTTGTTGTGCGCCAAGGTTATACAAATAAAAAAGTATTTGCAGGAGTTATTCAGGATGTGGAAAAACGAGATATCCCCAATGCCAGTATTCTGATTAATGACGTAAAACTAAGCAAGAATGCTTATGGTTATGGATACGGATACGGCTATGGTTATGGATATGGATATGGATACGGTTATGGGTATGGATACGGTTATGGATATTATTCCGATGATAAAAATGCCGCTCGAGAATCTGTACTAAAGCGTATTTTCAGAAAATCATAACAAAAGGACCAAGCAAATGAGCCAACGAATAAAAACTCCATCTGTGAGCTTTTATTCGTTGGTTTTGTTTTAGCTAAGCTTATTTTGTAAGTTTACCGTCCTTTGAAGAATAAGGTGCATTATGTTTAAAGAATCATTCGTTCGGTTTATTCTCTTATTACTGGTTCAGGTTTTGATTCTGAACAACATACATCTTTATCATTTTGTAACCCCCCTTATTTATATTTATTTCATTATAAAGCTGCCATTTGATATTCCTGGTTGGTTGTTGCTACTGCTTGCTTTTTTGATTGGGTTTCTTATGGACATTTTCGTGGCAACACCGGGTTTACATGCTTCTGCTACTGTATTTGCTGCATTTATAAGGCCTCTTATTATTCGTTTGATGCGATCAGGAAGGGATTATGAACCAGGCTTAGTTCCCGGAATCAGGGATATGGGTCCTCGCTGGTTTATTGGCTATTCAATAATAATTGTTGCTGTTCAAGTTGCTGCAATTACATTCCTTGAAAACTTAGGCAGCAGTGATTATACACAGATTTTTTACCGCTGGTTTTATAGTACATTGGTTTCATTTACAATGATCTTAATCTTGGATTATCTTTTTCTCACTAAAAAGAAAAAAGGATACATTTAGAGCAAACCGGCAATATATGTTGGAGGTTCTTCATAATTATAAGCTTATTCAGAGGTAATGTAAATCGTCGAGATCTGCAATTAGAATGAATGCTTTTTTTAACTTCGCGCTCTGATTTTGATGAAATATACGACACATGGTTTTTAGCAGTGCGTTATTTTTATTGTATTTTCTGCCCATTTTTATTGTGGCTTACTTTTTTGTTGCCCAAAGGTTCAGAAATATCCTCACTCTCGCCTTCAGCATTTTCTTTTATGCCTGGGGGGCTCCCCGTTTTCTCTTTTTAGTAATTCTTTCAACGGTGCTTACTTTTTATCTTGTACAGGCACTGCATAAAGAAAGCCGTAGAAAGCAACGTCGGTGGCTGCTTACATCTGCTGTTGGGCTTAATCTTGGTTTATTGCTCTATTTCAAATATGCCAATTTCTTCGTCGAAAACCTGAATGAATTGCTAAGCGGGCTTGGAATGACCAACCTGGAATGGACTGCTGTTGCTTTGCCTATTGGAATTTCATTTTTCACTTTTCAATCCCTGACCTATGCCGTGGATGTGTACAGAAAAGTGCATGACCCTCTGCGAAAGCTCACCGATTATATGCTCTATATCATGATGTTCCCACAAATGATAGCCGGGCCAATTGTTCGTTTTAACACCATTGCCGATCAAATTGAACATAGAAACACCACCGCTGAAGATCGTCTTTTGGGCTTTTACCGCTTTACCATTGGTCTTGCAAAAAAAGTACTAATCGCCAATGTAATGGGAGCGGTTGCCGATGATATTCTGGCCAGGGAATTTGTGCATATGAATTCCACAACAGCATGGATAGGTATTTTGGCATATACATTTCAGATCTACTTCGATTTTAGCGGATACTCGGATATGGCGATTGGGATTGGTCGTATGATCGGTTTTCGTTTCCCTGAAAACTTTAATAACCCCTATATTTCACAATCCATTACTGAATTCTGGCGTCGTTGGCATATGACTCTTGGCGCATGGATGAAAGATTATCTCTACATCCCGCTTGGCGGTAACCGAGTAAAATCAAAGACTCGGCTCTATTTCAATCTTGGCTTTGTTTTTCTTCTCTCCGGATTATGGCATGGAGCATCATGGAATTTTGTGCTTTGGGGTGCATTTCATGGTGTTTTCCTGATCCTAGACCGTATATTCCTAATTCGAATACTGAATAAATTAGGCAAATACCCATCCGTTTTGATTACTTTTTTCCTTGCAGTGATGGGCTGGGTGCTTTTCCGCATCGAAGATTTTAATGCCGCAATGACATTTTACGGACGCCTTTTTGCTTTTGATTTCTCAAGCTTATCTTTAAATGATTCAGGGCGCTTTTTCTTGATATTGCCTTTTGCACTCATTTTTTCCTGGATTACACTCAGTAAATACGGGCTCCGCTTGCAGGATAAAGTGTTCTACAGCTCCTATTCAATAAAAGGCAGCTTGATTATGTTGATTGTCGTCATCGTATTATTAGGTTTTTCATTGGCCTCGGTAACAAGTTCTGGATTTAATCCGTTTATCTATTTCAGGTTTTAACGCATGAAAAAGGAACAACTACATAGCACCCTCTTTATCGCTTTGATAGCCGTTTTGCTTTTGCCTGCATTTCAGCAAATGTTCCATTTGTTCCCTGAACCGACTCTTGCTGGAGCTTCCATTAAAGCAGATTACAAACCATTAAACACTAAATATTGGCTCGACGGGTCTTATCAGGAAAATACAGACAAATGGTTGAATGAAAATTTTGGCTTTAGGCCAGCCTTCGTTCGGCTTAATAATCAACTGGAATACAGTTTACTGGGAAAGATAAATGCAAAAAATGTTTATGAAGGCAGCAATCATTTCTTATATCGTTTTTATGCTCCAGGTATGAAATACAATACAAATTTTCGCGGCAAAGAATGGCTCAGCGAGAAAACCGATAAGCTAAAATTTGTACAAGACACCCTCGAAAAATTAGGCAAACACATCATCATTGCCATTGCTCCCGCGAAACATTATTATCACGCAGCCAATTTACCTCCGGAAAACAGTAGCCCAGACACTCTGCCCAATAATTATAAGCAAATTGTATCATCGCTGATTGAGCAAAATGCAAATATGATTGATCTGAACGATTGGTTTCTCAAAGCACAGGACACTATAAAAATCCCGGTCTATGCTAAAGGCGGCATTCACTGGACGCAACTAGCATCATTTGTTGCCATGGACTCAATAATGCATTATATGCAACATCTGAGTAATGAAAAATATCCTGAGATATCGTGGCAACCGCCTGTAATAAGAAAAAAGCCTTGGGCTCCGGATGTGGACATCTATAATGCATTAAACATTTATACACAATGGGATGAGTTTCCTTTGCAATACGGCGCCTTAATCGAAGACTCTTCAGCTACACAGAAGCCAAAAGTTATTGTAATCGCTGACAGCTATTTTCATGCACCATCATGGAGTAGCATCCCTAAAAAATATTTTTCGGAAAATTCTGAATTCTGGTATTACAACAAAGAAGTATATAATAATGACAATCAGAAAATTGGAATGGTTGCCGACCTTGATCTTGGCACGCAAATTAATGATCACAACTATTTTATTGTATTATCAACAGTGATGAACCTTGAAAATTTTGCCTGGAATTTTATCGATCAAATGTATGATTACTATACAGGCAAAAGAAAAAAACCAATAGAATCAGACAAACAAAAGGAAGAAATCCAAAAAATTATCAGGAAAATCAAAGCCGACAAAAACTGGTTAAATTCTGTTAATAATAAAGCAAAACGAAGGGGTATTCCCTTAGATTCCATGCTGATTTTAGACGCCCAATATATGCTAAACAACCGTTAACAATCCAATAGGTCTTAATTCCTTTCTTTAAGAAAAAGAACATTAATTTGGAATTAATGCCAGCTTATTCTATTTTTGGTAAAAATCTACGTTTCTGATGAAATTAAAACGTATCCCCAGATTTTACGGATTTCGAATTTATGCAGCTTCCACTGTCATATATATGCTTTTGGTTTTCCCTTCACTGCTGATTGTTCTTATTCAGAACATGCCAAAGATGGACGAGATTTCTTCGGTGCTCACTAATGTTTCGGTGCATAATGATAGTCTTGTTAACCAAAGTGACACAACATTCAACCCCAATGATACATCCCTAAGGATCAACCCATTTACTCTTCAGGTTGATACGATGGTAAATACTGGCGATACTCTGGTAGGGGGCTTCAGGCAACAAAGAAGCATAAACCAAGATGATAGCGAATCCCTTCTTGGTAAAGCGATTAACCTCTTTTTTATGTTGCTTACCATTTCTTTTCTGCTGGGATGGATTTTCAATTACCCTTTTAAACGCTACATCAATAGAAAACGAAAAAATAAAAAAATCTCCCCGGGGCTCTATCGGTTTTGCAAATCGCTGCTCCTTAAAGTGCCTTTAATTAATACCGGCATTTTATTGATTACTTATGGAATCAGTAATGCGAATATGCTGTATTATGTGCAGCAACAATCAGCTTTTGAGAACGAATTTGAATTCCTGATCTATAAGCAATTTTTTTATGTCTCTTTCATTGCCAGTATCATGGCATTGCTGTTTGTGTATTTCTGGACAAAACACCGCGTACACCTCAAACACCTCCATTGTTTCTTTACTGAAGGCGAATTAAGACGACGTATTTTTCGTGAAAAAGCGGGAAAAATAAGCACACGTCTTTGGATTTCTTCCGCTATGACCACCCTCCTTCCGTTAATTATTGTGATTATATATCTCTACCGCAGCGTTACTTCATTATCGGATATTGGGCTTACAGTCGATGTATTGTCAGAGGATCAGATAAAAATCCTTTTTGGGGAATATTCACGATTTTCTTGGATGCTGGACATTACAGAAAAGATGAACCCAGAAAACCTAAGTTACGTAAATATTACAGACAGGGTATTGATGTTTGCCGGTATCTATTCGGGTATTTTTGTCTCACTTCTTTATATCCTTTTCTTTGTTAAATGGACTACTGATGATATCGTATATCCTGTAAAAGAGCTACTTGCAAACATGCAAAAAACCGGCGAAGGCGACCTAAGCAGCTTTAGTATGGTACGAACCAATGATGAAATTGGGGAGCTTACAGAGGGATACAATGAAATGGCCCAACGCCTACGCGATTATATCGCCAACATCAGCAGAATGAATGAAGCATACTACCGTTTTGTTCCCCGGCAATTCCTCGAATTTCTTGGAAAAGAGAGTGTTGTAGATGTAAAATTAGGCGATCAGGTGCAAAAAGAAATGTCGGTGCTTTTTACTGACATCCGCTCATTCACTAGCCTCTCAGAACAAATGACCCCTGCGGAAAACTTTAATTTTATCAATAATTACCTCGGGTTGATGGAGCCTGTAATTACACATCATGGAGGTTTTATTGATAAATTTATGGGCGATTCAATCATGGCCCTCTTTCCCGGAAAAGTGGAAGAAGCCCTGAATGCCGCCATTGAAATGAAACGCACGCTGAACGACTACAACCAAATCCGAGAGACAGAAGGGAATACTCCGATTAAAACAGGAATCGGTATTCATACCGGCAACCTTATGCTGGGCGTTGTTGGCGGAATAGGCCGTATGGAAGGAACCGTTATTTCTGATGCAGTAAACCTTGCTTCCCGCTTAGAAGGGCTTACAAAGCTTTATGGAACATCAATAATTATCAGTCAGGATACACTGATAAAACTCGATAATCCCACTCTATATTCATACCGCTTCCTTGATGTGGTAAAAGTACGGGGGAAAAAAGAATCTGTCTATATTTTTGAAATATTGGACGGACTGCCCGACCAGGCCAAGCAATTACGCATTAAAACCCGCAAAGAATTTGGAATCGGGCTCGATGCTTATAAAATCCGTGATTTTGAAAAGGCCAAAGAAACCTTTGAAAAAATCCTGGAAATAAACCCACATGATCAGGCAGTTCAGCTGTATATATCACGTTGTGATGATATTATGGAAAACGGAATTTCTGATGATTGGGATGGCGTTGAAGTCATCAACACCAAATAGCAATTATCAGTAAATGCCTAAAAGCTCCCCAAAATAAGCAGTGCTGCTAGATTAAGTCATGGTACAACAGAAATTTCATGTCTGATTTTGTAAGTTTGCAAAAAAAATCATGGCAAAAGATTACCGTCAATATATCAGCAGGGAAATTTCTATAGGATCACTAAAGCTAGGCGGAAACCAACCCGTACGCCTCCAATCCATGACCTCTGCCAATACTATGGACACCAATGCAATAATGGCGCAATGCAGGAAAATGCTTGCAGCAGGTTGTGCGCTTATCCGCATCACAGCACCTGGTGTAAAAGAAGCTGGGCATTTATCTGTGATAAAAAAGAACCTCATCGAATCCGGTTATGATGTACCCCTGATTGCAGATATTCACTACAGTCCAAAAGCTGCTGAAATTGCCGCCACTATTGTAGAAAAAGTGCGCATCAACCCGGGAAATTATACAGATAAAAAACGAGGCAAAACCCATTGGACAGAGGAAGAATATCAAGACGATATTAAAAAAATTGAAAGCCGCCTGCTTCCTCTAATCGAAATCTGCAAAAAACATAATACAGCAATGCGCATTGGCGCAAACCATGGCTCACTGTCCGAACGAATCATGGCAAGATATGGTGATACAGCAGATGGTATGGTAGAATCTGCACTCGAATTTGTGCGTATCTGCCGAAAAAACAATTACCACCAATTGGTGCTTTCAATGAAATCGAGCAATACAGGCATTATGATTTATGCCAGCCGCTTATTGGTACAAAAAATGATGGAAGAAGGCATGGATTATCCATTGCACCTTGGTGTTACCGAAGCCGGTGAAGGAGCTGATGGAAGAATAAAATCTGCCCTGGGCATCGGTACTTTGCTGGCTGAAGGAATTGGCAATACAATTCGCGTTAGCCTGACCGAAGACCCTGAATTTGAACTGCCCGTAGCGAAAAAAATCGTTGACCAAAACAGAACCGATAACAATCAAATTTACAGCCTGTTTTTTAATCCCTTTGGCTTTGAACGCAGAAAAAGCAGACAAGTCTTAGTTATTGGAGGCGATCAGATTCCCCGGGTTTTCTCTACGAAAGCAAACACAAAACCCCAACCCGACTATGAATTAATTGAGCAGCAGCAAGATAAAATTACTTTCCGCTCCCACCAAAATGAAAACATAAAAGGTTTATACATCACAAAAACAGATATTATTCCGGACAAAGACGCAACCCTTTTGATTGCGGCTTTTAATAATGTATCTCAATATTATCAGTTTTTTGAACATCTACATCAGCACAAAATTGATACAGCTGTTGTACTTGCACCAATCATTCATTCAGCGGATGAAGAAAATTACCAATTAAAGCTTGCTTCCATTGCCGGAAATTTATTCAGTAATGGCTTTGGTGATGGCATTTGGCTGCACAACGAATTCTTACATACTCCTTTTTTAACGCAAACGGCATTTGCTGTTTTACAGGCAGCGCGCCGGCGCTTCTCAAGAACAGAATACATCAGTTGCCCTTCCTGTGGGAGAACACAGTATAATATTCAGGACGCTGTTCAAAAAGTCAAGGCAGCAACATCTCATCTAAGCGGCATCACTATTGGTGTAATGGGTTGTATTGTAAATGGTCCCGGGGAAATGGCCGGAGCTGATTATGGCTATGTTGGCGCAGGAAATAAAACGATAGTGCTGTTTAAGGGCAAGGAAGCCGTTAGCGAAAAAATCCCCGAACATGAAGCCGTTCAACGATTAGTAGAATTGATAAAAGCCAATGGCGATTGGAAAGAAGCCGAATAAAAATCGCCCTTTTGCTCATTCTTTCTAATTTTTCAACAATTGTGCAGTATCCCTGTTTCTTTAGTCTAAGATATACGATACAAAACGATTTTTATGGGTTTCTTTAGTAATCTTCTCCATATACCCCAATTGGGTGCAAGTGCATCCCAAAAAGAAATAGCCGAATTTAAAAAACTCGACTATTTTAAACACAATCGTTTTGTAAATCCGGTGGAAACAATGATGACCCCACCACCTGCAAAAATTATGTGGGACTTTGCTTTTCGAAAAGAAAACCGCTATCCATCAGCCCCAATACCAAGTATTGCTCCCAACCATGAAGAATACAATCAGGCAGTGTCAAATGAATTTCCCGTTTCCTCCTGGCTTGGTCATTCTTCCATATTTCTGAATATGGCCGGTTTGAATATTCTTATCGACCCTGTTTTTTCAAAAAGGGCGTCCCTCTTTTCGTTTTTGGGGCCATCAGCATTTCCTTATTCATCGCCTATTAGCCTAAGCAATTTTCCAAATATCGATTTGGCACTAATCTCTCACGACCATTACGACCATCTGGATTATCACACAATAAAGCAATTAAAATCAACGCATTTTATTGTCCCATTAGGGGTTGGCGCCCATCTGCGGACATGGGGCATTCAAAAGGACAAAATTATTGAACTGGGCCGATGGCAGGAAACTGATTTTAAAAGCCTCAAAATCACACTAACGCCTACCAGACATTTTAGCGGACGCGGCCTCAAAGACCGCTTCAAAAGCCTTTGGGGAGGATTTGCTTTAAAAGGGGATGATAAAAATGTATTCTTTAGTGGTGATTCAGGATATTTTCAAGGCTTTAAAGAGATTGGAAAGCGCTTGGGGCCTTTTGATCTTGCTTTTATTGAAAACGGCCAATACAACAAATATTGGTCAAATATCCATATGATGCCGGAAGAAACAGCCCTAGTTGGGGAAGATATTGGCGCAAGCTATGTTGTTCCTGTTCATTGGGGGAAATTTTCATTAAGCCTACATTCCTGGTATGAGCCTGCAGAGCGTTTTTTAAAAGCCTCAAATTCATATAGTTATAAAACACTTTACCCTCTTCCGGGAGCTATTATCTCGCCGGCTGACAGAAACAATTATTGGTGGCGAAATAATTTATTCAGCCGATGATACAAAACTTAGGTTGTGTGTTTTAAAACGCATCAGTACTTTTTCCAACAAAATGATTTTTTTTCTACTACCTTTGTGTTAATCAATTTATCAAGCAACTAAACCCAAATTATTTATCGTATGAAAAAACAAGGATCAATGTTCATGGCTACATTGCTGATGATGGCATCTTTAACGATGTTGTTTTCATGCAATTGCCCAACTCAAGACAAAGAAATGGTTATTGAAAAAGCAAAACAAATCCCTTTGGAGGATTTCTTCAAAAATCCGGAGAAAACCAGTTATCAAATTTCGCCCGACGGCAAATATTACAGCTATAAAGCGCCTTACGAAAACAGGCTAAATGTATTTGTTGTGCCTGTTGATGGCGGAGAAGCTGTTCGTTTAACATCAGAAACCGACCGTGCTATTTCCGGTTACTTCTGGGCCAATAACAATCGCATCCTCTATCTAAAAGACAATGGCGGCGATGAAAATTTCAAGCTTTATGGCGTAAATATTGACGGATCAAACCAAGTTTGTTTTACTGATTTTAAAGACGTAAGAACACAAATTATTGATGATCTGGAAGATATTCCTGATGAAGTAATTATTGGGCTCAACAAGCGAAACCCAATGGTTTTTGATCCATACCGCCTGAATATCGTAACCGGTGAAATGACTATGCTCTATGAAAACCCAGGAAATATCCAGGGATGGATGACTGACCATGATGGCAAACTCCGTATAGCCTATGTTCTTGATGGTGTAAATACAAGTATGCTCTATCGTGAAACTGAAAAGGACGAATTCAAAACGATCTTAACAACAAGTTTTAAAGATCAGCTTTCTCCTATGTTCTTTACCTTCGATAATAAAAACCTTTATGCCACTTCCAATCTGGAACGCGACAAATCTGCTGCCGTAATTTTTGATCTGGAAACAGCAAAAGTGAGTGAAGTGCTGTATGAAAACCCAAATTATGACGTGAGTGGCATCAGCTATTCCCGCAAGCGCAAGGTAATTACTGCTGCATATTATACAGGATACAAGCAAGAATACAAATTCTTTGATAAGACTTCAGAAGAAGCTTTTACGGATCTTATGACAAAACTGCCCGGTTATGAGATTGCTGTAACATCGCGCAACAAAGAAGAGGATAAGTACATCGTTCGTACATACAGCGACCGTTCTTTAGGTGCTTATTACTTATATGATGTTGCAACAAAATCTTTGGACAAAATTACTGATGTAAGCCCTTGGATTGATGAAAATGAAATGGCAAATGTATTCCCAATCAAATATGAAGCCCGTGATGGTCTGAAAATAGAGGGATACCTTACACTTCCCAAAGGATATACTATGGAAAACGCCAAGAACCTTCCGGTTGTTGTAAATCCTCACGGAGGACCTTGGGCACGTGATTCATGGGGTTTTAATCCTGAAATCCAATTCCTTGCAAACAGAGGCTATGCTATTCTACAAATGAATTTCAGAGGCTCTACCGGCTTTGGAAAAGACTTCTGGGAAAAAAGCTTTAAGCAATGGGGCCTTACAATGCAGGACGACATCACTGATGGTGTAAATTGGCTGGTTGAAAAAGGTATTGCAGATGAAAGCAGAATAGCTATCTATGGCGCAAGCTATGGCGGTTATGCTACATTACAAGGTATCGTGGTTACGCCTGAGCTTTATGCCGCTGCTATTGATTATGTTGGTGTTTCCAATCTATTTTCCTTTATGAAAACCATTCCTCCATATTGGAAGCCCATGCTTGATATGATGTATGAAATGGTTGGAAACCCTGTTACTGATAGCGTTCAGTTGGCTGCAACTTCTCCAGCCCTCAATGCTGATAAAATTATCACACCTCTCTTTATTGCACAAGGCGCAAACGACCCACGTGTAAACAAAGATGAATCTGATCAAATGGTTGCTGCTTTAAAAGCCAGAAATGTTGCCGTGGAATATATGGTGAAAGACAACGAAGGCCATGGTTTCCATAACAAAGAAAACCAATTTGAATTTTATGGCGCTATGGAAAAATTCCTTGCAAAACAAATGCAAATAGAAAGCCCAGAATAAAGGCTTGCCAGATTTAATAAAAAAGCCGGGCCTTTTTTGGTTCCGGCTTTTTTGCGTCAATAATCATAAAGATACCGACCATATGCAAACTGACCCGTCGTCATTTTATAGATAAGCCGTAGGCCTTTTGGAAGCAGTTCACTTTTTTTAATTGCAAAATTTGACATCTAAAAACCGCCAGAACTTTATATGTGATTCCATTAATTTTTCCAATAATATATATAACCATTTTTATACTTCTGAATATCTACATATTATGATATAGTGACTTTTGGTTTACTCTGGAAAATTTGCAAATTGTGTGAAGTGTTTTCTTTCTTTTAGCGTTTAAGGTGCTATTGCTCGAAAACCAATACCTTTACACGCAAAAAAGCATTATGGGTTTATTCAGACATCAGATAGTAACAATTTTGTTGGGCCTTTTATGTGTTTCCGCTACGGCGCAAAACATAACTGAGGTGCTAACCTATAGGGCGCTTGGTCCCTACCGCGCCGGTTCGTGGATTTCGGCTATTGCCGTTCCCGAAGGCAATCAGCCCCAATCTGACTACACCTTCTTCATCGGTGCTCGTCATGGTGGTGTCTGGAAAACCGAAAACCGGGGCATCACTTTTTTTCCGGTCTTCGATTCAACGGAAGTAATGAGCATCGGCGATATTGCCATTGCAAAAACGAATCCTGAAATCGTTTGGGTGGGCACAGGCGAAGCTTCTAATGCCAGAAGCTCACATGCAGGAAAAGGTGTATATAAATCAGACGACGGAGGGAAATCCTGGGTCTGCAAAGGCCTTGAGGACTCCCAGCATATTTCAAAAGTGATCATCCACCCCAAAAACCCACAAATCGTTTGGGTCGCAGCAATGGGCCATTTGTTTTCTCCCAACGATATACGCGGAATTTTTAAAACCACTGACGGAGGTGAAAGCTGGGAAAAAGTCTTGTATATCGATGAAAACACCGGTGTAATCGATATGATCATCAACCCCGAAAATCCCAATATCCTGTATGCGTCGACTTATGAAAAATACCGGCTGCCATGGCATTATGAAGCCGGAGGCAACAATAGCGACATCTTCAAATCGATCGATGGGGGAGAGAATTGGACAAGGCTAGCTAACGGTTTACCAGACGGTAAGCTCGGCAGGATAGGTCTAGCACTCTGCTACAGCAAACCGGAGATCGTCTATGCTGTAATTGAAAACCTAAACCCCAAACCTGGTGTCACTATCAACGAATCTGTTGGAATGAATCATCTCCGCGACAGCTATTTTGACCAGATGATTGGCGGCGAACTATACCGTTCATCCGACAATGGCCAGAGTTGGGAAAAACGCAACGATACCAGTTACAACCTGTCGGCAAAGGCAGCATATTCTTTCAACAAAATCATGGTGGCATCTGACAATCCTGACATCGTATATGTTTCAAGCGACTTGATGATGTATTCAGAGGATGGGGGCAAAACCTGGCCCGATTATTTATGGCCACCCACGGTGCTCAGTGCTAAAATCTTCGGGGACCACCGCTGTATGTGGATGGATCCAAAGGACGGACGCCACCTCATGTTTGGCAGCGATGGCGGTGCTTATGAGTCTTTCGACCGTGGCAAGACTTTTATCCATCATGAAAACATTCCTCTTGGCGGTATTTATAGCGTTGAAACCGATAATGCTTTTCCTTACAATATTTACTTTGGGTTACAGGATCATGAAGTCTGGAAAGGGCCATCAAACAGCTGGTCAGGCGAAATAGGCCCTGAAGATTGGGTAATCACCGGGATGTGGGATGGTATGTACACCAAAGTTGACCCACAGGACTGTCGCTGGCTTTATACTACTACGCAGTTTGGATCACACCTGCGTGTGGATCAATTTCTGGGCGAACGAGTAAGTATCGAACCCAAAGCCCCGGAAGGCACTGCTGACTATCGTTTTTGCTGGACCACCCCCTTGGAGCTTTCGCCACACAATCCGAGGGTGATTTATACCGGCGGGCAGATGCTGCTGCGTTCACCTGATAGGGGCAATAGCTGGGAGGAAATCAGTCCGGATCTTACCAGCAATGATGCTGAAAAAATTGCTGGAAAAGGCCATATGATGTATTGCAGCATCACCACCATTTCCGAATCCACCTTGCAGGAAGGTCTGATTTGGGTTGGAACCGACGACGGGCATGTATGGGCTACTCTCGATAATGGTGCTACATGGCAGGAATTTACCGCTGATATTGAAAATTGCGGAGGTAAGGCTGAAGAATGGGTTTCTAGAGTGCTGGCTTCACCTCACCAGGCAGGGAAAGCTTTTGTTTGCAAATCAGGCTATCGCAGTGATGATTTCAGGGCGATGGTTTTTAAAACCACAGACTTTGGCCAGAACTGGACAAACATCAGCGCAGGATTACCTGAAGCCCCGGTGAACGTGATTGCAGAAGATCCTCAGCGCGAAGGATTATTATACCTAGGTAACGATCAAGGTGTCTTTATCAGTTTTGATGACGGAGACAGCTGGCAAGCATTTAAAAACAATATGCCTGCAGCTCCGGTAAAAGACCTAAAAATCCATCCGCAGGCAAATGATCTGGTGGTTGGAACATACGGTCGTGGTGGGTTTATTACTGACACCTGGCCTTTGCAGCATTTCTCGCCCGACATCACCGAAAAGCCTATGCATCTATTCCCGATAGAAAGCAAGCCACAAAGAAACTATTCGCAACGCGCTCTGTGGGGAAACTATGAACATACTGGAGATAACTATCTCAGGTCTCCCAATGAACCCAACGGTCTGGCCATTTATTACTTCCTGAAAGAAACACCTGCAAGCAAAGCCTGGCTGCAAATTTTCGACGCGGAGGGTCATTCCCTCGACACCTTATCGATTGATCAGCAAAAAGGCTTTCACCTTGTTTATTGGGATACACAGGATATAGAACCCGGAAAATACCTGATCAGGCTGATCACGGGAAAGCAACAAATGGAACAAAGTGCTGAAATTCTGGTTTCACCGATTTGGCCTGTGGGACATGGACCATGGTACAAAAAAGCAGAATAAACTAATGCTTTTCATTTGTGTCCGTTTAAAGATATTTCGCCCCCGGCGAGACGTTTCTGCCTGATTTATGCGTTCGTTGTTCCGAATTCCTCATTTGTTGTTGATGAATCAATGGATTAGGTTGAATAAAGAAAATCCATTTGCATTTTATGGCTCAATGAAAAAAAAATTTCTCTCTAAACAAATGCAAATAAGACATTCTGAACATCTAAAATTTCAAATAAAAGCACAAAAAAGCCGGAACTTTATTCGTTTCGGCTTTTTTAATGTCAAACAGAATCTGTTTATAATTTCCCCGTTTCCCAAGCGATTTTAAGCTCGTCAAGAAAAGCATGGATATTGGGGATGCTGTAATAAACGCTATCTTCATTCAAAACAATAACTGGGTAAGAAAAACCACCAGCTTTATTATTGCGGGCTTTATTCACCCATTGCTGCATTTCAGAACGGTTTTCGGCTACGCCGATATTTTTTCCAAGATATGGGATTTCATTCTCGTCCAAAAACTCTTTTGCAACATGGCATTTCCCACAGCCATCATTATGAAATAAAATAATTTTCTGAATACTGGTGCTATCCATTTGCACAGTTTCGCTTCCTGAATTTGCGGGGCTTTGCGCTTTAAGCCCTGTATATGAGAACAGGCCAAAAATTAGTAGGGCGATAAAATATTTCATTTTAAATAATTTTAAAAAAAGCTGCATGGAATAATCCTCCAGGCAGCTTCATTAATCAATACTTTAATTCATTTTAAGCAGTAGTCTCAGGGCGGGCAGCTGCCATTGTATTTAATTCTTTATCCATATGGAAATATCCTCCTTTTGCATCGCCGATAAGACGGATTTTATCGAGGATATCAGACATAGTGCTTTCCTCTTCAATTTGCTCATTAATAAACCACTGAAGGAAAATACCTGTTGTATAGTCTTTTTCATCCAAGGTAATGCTGTACAACTCATTAATAGATGCTGTGATATAGCGCTCGTGCTCCAGCACTTGTTCAAAAACATCTAAAAGTGATTTGTATTCAAAAGCCGGCTTTTCTAATTCCGCCAATGTTGAATATCCGCCCCTATCGTTCAAATAATGCACAAACTTCATCATATGGTCGCGTTCTTCAACACTTTGTTCATACAAAAAAGCGGCAGCGCCGGGAAAACCATTTGTTTCACACCAAGATGCCATAGCAAGATAAAGGCGTGAAGAATGTTCTTCTTTCTTTATTTGCTCATTAATTGCTTCTTCTAATTTTTTAGAAATCATATCTCTGTGATTTTTTTTGTTAATAAACTATCCATTAAGTGCTTCCGCCCCGCTAACTATTTCTACAATTTCGGTAGTAATCGCAGCCTGACGGGCTTTATTGTAGGCCAGATTCAGGTCTGACAACATCTGTGTTGCGTTGTCTGTAGCCTGATGCATGGCCGTCATACGTGCACCATGTTCTGAAGCATAAGAATTGAGAAATGCTTTATACAATTGCACTTTTAATATTTTAGGTATCAATTCTTTAACAATAATTTCCCTGTTTGGTTCAAAAATATAATCTGTATTTTGGGTTTCATTCTGATTTACTTCTGCATCTGATACAGGTAAAAATTGTTCATCAACAACATTCTGTGTTCCCGGATTAACAAATTGATTGTAGATTACGATTACTTTATCGTATTTAGAGGAAGTAAACATGTCCATAATCTGTTGTGCAAAAGCAGCGACATCATCAAAATTCAGGCGGTCGAACAAGTCATCATGCCTACTGATTACAGGGTAAGCTAGTTTTTGCATCAGTTCACCCACTTTTCTACCGGAACAGATAATTCCGATATTTCCGGCATCGAGCTGCTGTTTATAGGTTTCATCAATAAGTTTTCGTGCTCTTTTATACACATTTGCATTAAAAGCGCCACAGAGTCCCTTATTTGAAGAAAGCAAAACAAAAAGCACTTTATTTTCGGCGCGTTTGGTGCTGTATGGGCTTTGTTGCTCTTCTGGAAGGCTCGCCATAATATTCTGCATGATCCGACTTAATCGGTTTGAATAAGGCCGGAGTGTAAGCACTGCATTTTGGGCTTTCCTCAATTTTGATGCAGCAACCATTTTCATGGCGCTGGTAATCTGTTTTGTGGATTTTACCGATTCGATGCGTGTACGTACTTCCTTAAGGTTTGCCATTGTATATCTTCCTTAAATTCGAAATAGGATTATTAAATCTTGTAGGAGGCCGAAATCTCTGCTGCCACTGTTTCCAGTGTTTTGGCAAGTTCATCGCCCCATTTACCGGAAGCTAATGCCTCAAGGGTATCACTATACTTTTGCTCAAGATATCCCAAAAATTCTTCTTCAAAATCGCGCACTTTGTCCACAGGAACATCGCGCAGCAAGCCTTTTGTTCCGGCATAAATAATAGCGACCTGCTTCCCAATTGGCACCGGTGAATATTGTGGTTGCTTCAGGATTTCCACATTCCTTTTTCCTTTATCAAGAACGGCAAGTGTTGAAGCATCCAAATCAGAACCAAATTTTGCAAAGGCTTCAAGTTCACGATATTGAGCCTGATCCAATTTAAGCGTTCCTGATACCTTTTTCATGGATTTCACCTGAGCATTCCCTCCAACGCGCGAAACCGAAATTCCCACATTAATCGCAGGGCGAATGCCGGCATTAAACAAATTGGTTTCAAGGAAAATCTGTCCATCAGTAATAGAAATCACATTCGTAGGAATATATGCAGAAACATCACCGGCCTGAGTTTCAATAATTGGAAGTGCCGTAAGCGATCCGCCGCCTTTTACTAATGGCCTTAAACATTCTGGCAGGTCATTCATTTTCGATGCTATTTCATCGGATTGAATAATCTTCGCAGCACGTTCCAACAAACGTGAGTGTAAGTAGAATACATCACCGGGATATGCTTCACGACCCGGAGGGCGACGCAGCAAGAGAGAAACTTCACGATAAGAAACAGCTTGTTTTGAAAGGTCATCATAAATCACCAAAGCATCGCGGCCTGTGTCGCGGAAATACTCACCAATGGCAGCTCCAGCAAAAGGCGCATAAAACTGCATTGCTGCAGGATCAGATGCTGTTGCTGCTACCACAATAGTATAGGCCATTGCGCCATGTTTTTCAAGCGTATCAACAATATTGGCAACAGTAGAGCCTTTTTGTCCAATCGCTACATAAACACAATAAATTGGTGTGCCTTTATCGTAGTATTCTTTTTGGTTAATGATGGTGTCAACAGCGATGGCTGATTTTCCTGTCTGTCGGTCACCAATAATAAGTTCACGCTGGCCTCTTCCGATAGGGATCATCGCGTCGATGGCTTTAAGCCCTGTTTGTAATGGTTGACTTACAGGTTGGCGAAAGATTACGCCGGGAGCCTTACGTTCCAGAGGCATTGTGAATTTCTTTCCACCAATTTCCCCTTTTCCGTCAATTGCATTTCCAAGTGTATCAACAACGCGTCCGAGCATCCCTTCTGAAAAATCGATAGAAGCAATTTTTCCGGTACGTTTTACTGTATCTCCTTCTTTTAGCAGGGATGTTTCCCCGAGCAGTACAGCTCCAACATTATCTTCCTCAAGGTTCATGGCAATACCCATTACATTGCTACCAAAATCGAGAAGTTCGCCGGATTCAACATTATTCAGTCCATAAACACGAGCAATACCATCACCCACTTGTAATATAGTGCCTACTTCCTGCAATTCGCTTTCGCTTTGATAATCGCCCAGTTGTTGGCGCAATATTGCGGATACCTCAGCGGCTTTAATTTTTGCCATAATATCTATTTTCTACTGTTAATACTCTTTATGTATTTATCTTGAAACCAATTCATTGCGCAGCTTTTCCAATTCGGAGCGCACACTGGCATCAACCCTTTTATCTTCAAAATTCAAAACAAAGCCACCGATAAGATCCGGATCGGTTTTTTCTGTCAGCTCTATTTCTTTTCCTGTATATGATGCTAATAAGCTGATAATTTCCTTGCGGCTTTTTTGATCAACAGCCACAGCACTAATAATCTCGGAGCTCAGTATTCCTTTCAGCTTTTTGTATTCAGAAATAAACTGTGCAGCAATTTCAGGGATAAAAGAATCGCGCCCTTTTTGGATAATAATCCTTAAAAACCTCAAGCTTATTTCGCTAATTTTTGATCCAAAAATGGCATCAACGATTTTAATTTTTCTGCTTTCACGTATTACCGGGCTTTTGAACAGCGCAATCAATTCACGCGATTCTTTGCAGGTATTGAGCACCAATTCCATATCTCCGGCAACTGCGTCCTCATTTTTCCCTTCGACAACAAAATCCAGAAGGGCTTTGGCGTAGGGCCGTGCTATATGTGTTGATTTCATACGAATAAATTATCTGAACCGATAAAACAAGAATAAATGTTTCCTGTGCAAAGTGATGAAGCTGCAAACATTCTTCTGTTTTATTGATTTAATTAAAATTCACTTCCTTAATAAGTTTGGCGATGAGTTCCTGTTGTTTTTTATCGTCCGATAATTTTTCTTTCAGGATCTGTTCTGCGATTTTCAGTGAGAATTCAGCCAATTGATTTTTCAAGTCTTCTTTTGCTGCTGAAATTTCTCTGGCAGCATTTTCGTTTGCCATTTCGAGAATACGCTGGCCTTCAATAACAGCTTTCGCTTTAGCATCTTCGATCATTTGGTCGCGCGCAGCACGTGCTTCTTTCATGAGTATTTCACGATCTGCGCGGGCTTCTTTGAGGAGCTCATCGTTTTTCGATTTCAGTTGTGCCATTTCTTCTCTGGCTTTTTCGGCCATTTTTAGGGCATCATCAATACTGTCTTCACGTTGCTTCAAAGCCAGAAGAATAGGTGCCCAAGCGAATTTACGTAATAAGAACAGAAGGATGAGAAAAGAAACAGTCATCCAAAAAATCAATCCCAAACCCGGATTCACAAGTTCCATAACAATATATTATTTAATTTTTTTTCAAAAAAAGCTTTGCATCCCGGCCAATCGCAGGGATGCAAAGACAAAATCCATTGCTTATATAAATACAATCAACAGACAAACAACAATAGCAAAAAAGGCCACACCTTCGATAAGGGCGGCAGCAACAATCATGTTTGAACGAATATCGCCAACAGCCTCGGGCTGACGGGCAATAGATTCAACAGCTGCGCGGCCAATCTGACCAATACCAATACCAGCACCAATTGCTGCAATACCAGCACCAAATCCGGCACCGAGTTTCGCATAAGGAGCAAGGTCTGCTACTGCTTGTAATAAAATTGCGAGAAGTTCCATAATTACATTTTATTTAAGTGAGTACATGGAGATCCATAAATATTAATGATGCTCTTCGATGGCCATGCCAAAATACAAAGCCGAAAGGAGCGTGAAAACATATGCTTGAATAAATGCGACCAAAAGCTCGAGTACGCTCATAAAAACGCTAAAGAGCAGAGAAACCACGCTAACGCCCATTCCAAGCCATGCATTGATGCCGCCAAAGATAAAAATCAAGCTCATAAAGCCCAGAACGATAATATGGCCTGCCGCAATATTGGCAAAAAGCCGCACCATCAAAACAAAAGGCTTCGTGAATACGCCAATAATTTCAACAATAGGCATTAAAGGAATCGGGAATTTTAACCACCAAGGCACTCCCGGTGCATTTATAATGTGCATCCAGTAGTTCTTATTGCCGCTAAACGTTGTGATTACAAAAGTGAATACGGCAAGCACCATTGTAACGGCTACATTACCGGTAACATTTGCCCCAAACGGGAAAATAGGTATGAGTCCCAATAAATTGTTCAGAAAAATAAAAAAGAACAAAGTGAGCAAATAGGGCATGTATTTCTCATATTTTTTCTCGCCAATACTGGCTTTAGCAATATCATCGCGGATAAAAAGAATAATCGGTTCAAGCAGCGATTGCATTCCTTTTGGCGCTTTGCCTTCTCTGCGGCTGTATGCTTTAGCAATTCCAATAAATAACCATAAAAGGATAATCATGCTGACGAAAATGGCCATTACATTTTTTGTGATGGAAAAATCGTATGGTAGTGTTGAGGATGTATCTTCCGTGATAATGCCTCTTTCGAGGAAATCGTTGTCAACAATCTTTACGAATTTGCCGGCATTATCGCCTGTATGTGCAATGGCAAAACCTTTATAAGCAGCATGTCCATGCTCAATATGTTTTGAAGAAAAAACAGTAATTTGAGCATCGTGAATTAAAATAACCGGAAGATATACTGTTATATGCGTATGGCCAAAATCGGCAATATGCCATTCGTGCGCATCAACAATGTGCTCGATAATCATCTCTCCGGCATTGTATTCTCCCTCATAAATCTCTTCGTAGGGAGCATCAGCTTCAGGCAGCGCAGCTTCATTATTTTGCTCATTATGATGAGTTTGAGCCAATAATATTGGGGTCGTCCATTGATACAAAAAGACGGTAATAAGCAGTGCCGCAGTTAGGAACTGCAGTATATTTTTGACGGTAATTTTGCTCTTCTTTTTCATAAAATCAACCAATTAACCGGATTTCCGTGCAAGTTTATAAAATATTCTCCAAATTTATCCGCTTTTGCCCTGATTTTTATTCAGGACTTAGTTTGCTCAATTAAAGATTTTTCTTCCATCGATGCATGTCTTATGCTCCTTTTCGTGCAAAAAAACAAATATCAAAAAGATTAATCGTATAATACGGCCGCCCCCTCTAAGAACGATCTTAATTTTAAAAAACTAATTTCAGGCTGTTGATGTAGCATAGTCAATATCCTTTTTTCCGGCCTGGGTTCTACTTCTCTCGCGTATATCATCTGTAATTTGATGGGAAAGCAGTTCGGCAACCATCATCAAAACACTTAAATCGTCGGTAAAACCCATGCCTACAATAAAATCGGGAATAAGATCTGCAGGAAGAATAAAATAGCCAAGGGCTGCAGCAATGAGAGCCTTGCTTTTAATGGGCACTTCCTTCGATTTCATAATATTCATCAAAAGAAACACCATATAAAGCAGCTTTTCCTTCCCTTTATTGCCAAGGCTTTTCAGCTTGTCAACCAAAGCCTTCACTGAATAATATTTATCAAAACCTGCTAAATCCATCTCCCTATTTATTTGCTAAAACGATGCCCATAGATACATTAGTACATGAATCCTTAAAAAAAATGAAAGCCATTCTTCTATCGTCTCTAAAACCGAACCGCTGTTTTGGTTTAATGTTCATACATCAAAAGAATAAGGCAGTAAAAAACATCATCACCCATATCTACTTATTTTTATTCTTCCCCGACCACAGTCACCTTAAGCGAATTTGTCTTTCCTTTCACATAAAATGGCATGCTGGCAGTATTGATCAACAAATCGCCATCCTTAACAATATTTTTTTGTTTTAGCTGGTCAATTGTATTATTCACTATTTCAACCGATGTTTTGATATCGCCTTCGATGAGCAAACCTGTAATACCCCACACTAAGCTAAGCTGCTGCAATAAGTATCTATCATAGGTTAGGGCGAATATTCTGGCCTCTGGTCTGTGGCTAGCCATTTTTAGTGCAGAAAAACCGCTATGAGTAATTGGGAACAATACTTTTGCATTTATTTGGCGTGCCAATTTACATGCATCAAAAATAATAGCCTCAGATAAATATCTTTCACTCTCCGGGTGCTCAGGCTTATTGTGTTTATAATAAATCGATTGAAAGCTTTCCACATCTTCAATGATCCGGTTCATGGTAACCACGGCCTCAACAGGATGCTCCCCTACGGATGTTTCTCCGCTCAGCATCAGTGTATCCGCTCCATCCATAACAGAATTTGCAACATCGCTGGCTTCTGCGCGTGTTGGTCTGCTGCTATTAATCATGCCTTCGAGCATTTGCGTGGCAACAACAATTGGCTTGCCGGCTTGGATGCATTTTTTAATCAATTTTTTTTGCAACATCGGGACTTTCTGAAGCGGGATTTCCACTCCAAGGTCGCCACGGGCAACCATAATTCCTTCGCTCACTTCAATGATCTTGTCAATATCGTTGATGGCTTCCGGCTTCTCAATTTTTGCCATAACCCAAGGCATTCGATCAGGATTCGCATTTTTCATCAATTGCTTTAGGTCAATAATATCTTTTGCTTTTCGCACAAAGGAGAGGGCAATCCAATGAACGTCCTGAGTCAGGATAAAAGCAAGGTCATGGCGGTCTTTATCGGTCATAGATGGCAGAGACAGCAAAGTGTTTGGCATATTCACCCCTTTTTTTGGACGCACCGGTCCGCCTTCAATCACCTCTACTTCAATATTTTCAACTCCATCTGATTGTACAACACGCACACAAATCTTCCCATCATCAATAAGAAGATGTTCCCCGGGACGCACGTCCTGAGCCAATTTACTATAGCTCACATACATTTTTTCCTTCGTCCCTAAACAGGGTTTTGACGTAAAAAGCAACTTCATGCCCTGATGGAGCATTACTTCCCCGTTTTCAATATCGCCAAGCCTGATTTTCGGCCCTTGCAGGTCTGCAAGTATGGCAATATTGCTGTTCATCTCAATATTTAATTCCTTGATGGTTTGTATTAGTTTTCCATGTTCTTCATGTGTGCCATGTGAAAAATTCAGGCGACAAACATCCATCCCACTTTTTATCAACTGCTTTAAAACAGTTCTGTCTGCAGATGCCGGGCCAATTGTGGCAATAATTTTTGTTCTCATTAGTTTAATGTTATTTTCTTTCTGGGTTTTCCTTTATAAGAAGTCTTTGCAGAATTCTTTTTTTGTAGCTCAATGAGATGGTATTCCAAATCATTGATAATAAAGTTCATTTGATTAAAAAGCTTACGCATTGAGGCTCCGGTGTTTTTTGTATACCGTAGCTCGTGGCAACTGATTACCTGATCGAGGCAAGAAATCTGATCAATCATTGAATTGACATTGTCTTTTGTAAAAATTCCCTTAAGTAAAAGATAATAAGACGGCATTAAAACAGAATATTGGCCTACTTCCGAAATCAGAAAATAGTCGTGATGCCTGTTGGGGCTCCAATTGTAGAGTGAATAAAGCACATCTTCTTTATTTCTCGCCTGATATACACGCAGGTCTTTCAAGCGGTGCAGGCCAAAACGCATATTTTTATTTAAGCGATAGCATAGACCATAATCAGGAAGTAATGTGCTTATTTCCAACACAATATATTCATCCTGAAAGTCAAATCCGCTATTAATCTTGTTTTTCATATGCTTTAATTACACGCTCAAATTACAAAAAGCTCCTTAATCTTGTGAAAATTGTTCTACTTTTTTTTCAATTTTTCTTCTTTCAAAACCGATGCTTGTCTTTATTCCGCTTAGTACCAGTTTCACCCAATAGTTGAAGACTGATTTCGTCGTATTGCGCTCATAGAATACAGGACCTTTCCGCACAAGAAGCAGAGTGGGGTTGCTTTTCTTTACAACAAAAGTGTTTGCAAAAAACCCAAGCAAGGCGTCGCCAAAATTCATCTTTAGTGTTTTGCGATCGATAACCCGAATTTTTAGATCATTGTATAAAAACTCCATCTCACCCCAAGCCTTCATTGCATTCCCTTGGGCAGAACATTTCATCTGTTGTAATTCTCCACTACGGATGCTCAGAAAGGCAAGATTTTCGAGCGATTTATTCATATGATCCAATTGCATTGTACCCAGACGACACTCCATCCGAAAAGGCTGGGCTGTATCTGTTAATGACAAAGATACTTCAATATCTGCCCTTGCCTGCCCCATTAGCCTGCCTGAAGCAGATACGCTTAGGTCGGGATTGTTGCCTTGCTGCTGCTTTATATTGCATATATTCCTCAGCAAGATATCCATAGAATCAAAAAAGACTGTTCCCGGCTCTGGCGCAAAAGACTCATGCTCTGTATATTGAATAAATGCATTAGGGGCAATAAGGCTATCCACACACAATTGAAATGGCAATGAATGAATTAGGTCTGCCGGTAGCTTTGGAAAATGATTCTTTGGCATCGGTAAGCGCTTATCGCGATAATCATCGAGAATAAAAGAGCGGATATCAATACTGTTCACACACAATTGAAAAGCGCTCTGATTCAGGGATGCATCGATGCCTTTGGCTGTGATCCGATCTGTTTTTAAGCTAGTCCAATCGCTTTGAAAACCATTCATTTCCCCCCATAACTCTTTATTGACCAAAGGTTTCAATTGCAGGCTATCCAAAACAAATAGTTGGTTTTCCCCAGAAAAAACACCCCCATAAAAATTTAAAGCCATTCGTGATTTTGTATGCAATCCGGCTTCCTCGAATTCAATTTTATGTATCTGATCCTGAATCAGTTCCTTATTCACAAAAGAGGCTGGATTATCCAATTCGCAGGAAAAATCATTCAACCATATCATGCTGCTATCGTGATCTAGCAAAGCAAAATGCGCATCCTCCATCCTCAGTATAGGTTTAAAATTCCTGAGGTAGTCCGGCATGAGAAAGGAAGAATGTTTTTGCTTTGCCTTATGCAGCAATAAATCCAGTGAAAAGCCTTCAAAATCGAGGAATTTTCCAATAAAGCCCTTTTTATCATTCCAAGAAAAGCTCTCACAAAAAATTTCAACCGCTTTAAAATCTATTGTTTTCGCATTATTGCTTGGATTTTTCCTCTGAAAGCTAATGTTTTTGCTCAACAAAATTCTTCTATTCAAGCAAATCTCCAATGTGTCCAAACGAGCAAAAACGGGTGTATTTCCCCCCTCAAAATTTAATGCGGACAATTGTAAAAACGGGAATGGTTCTTTTAGGGATTTTGAAGTTCCTGCTTTGTCCAATAAAAACCGAACAGACAATTCCTCAGCCGAATCATTGATCCAAGCTATTTCTGTATTGATGTCTTCCAAAATGAAACGCGAATCCTGAAATCTGTCCAGAAATTCCTGCATCTTGAATTTCGATTTTTGCTTATTTCCCGATTTCCTGCTTTTTACCTTCATTTGCCCATGAGCAAAAAGAATTTGCTTCGGTAGTTTTTTTGTTTTCAGAAGCCCTAAATTTACTCCATCAAGCAATAGCTTCTTAAAATCTGCTTTAATATCCAAAGGCTGGTCTGTGCCAATTGGAAACACACTTAAATCATGAATAATTGCTTTTTTAGATTGCCCTGAAAAGCTCAAGGATGACAATCCAATGCCGTGCTCAAATTTATATGCACTGAAACCAATGGAATCGGTTTTGAAAGTGCCAAGGTGAATATCACCCCCATGAATTTCAAGGTTTTTTATAAAAGGATGTACACAAAACACTGTGAATTGTTTCTCTTCAGAGCCATCTTTTAGCCTTAAATAATCGAAATCGACCTCATCAAACTGGAAAGACAACCTTTGTTTTCCTGATGCTTTCTGTTTTGCGGCTGCAGGCTTTATCACAAGGCTTAGATCACCCAGTTTTACGCTTTTGCATTTCATATATTGGGTCGGTTCTTTTTCAAAATCAGGCCAAGCGATGGTAATATGATCAGAAGAAACATCAAAAATGTTGGCACCTTCCTGAAAAGAAAACCGTGGATGAAACAGATGAAACTGTTTGTTTTCATCCAAGCTTGCTTGCTTCGCTTTAATTGTTATATCACCACGAATGCTGATTTCACCACAGGCAAAATCACGCACAGAAAGCTTGCTTAAATTTTCCGAAATACTTGCCGAATTAAAATCCTCAATCTTTACGCTCAGGTTTTTAATATCGCTTTTATAGGAAGCTGAAGCCAAGGAAATTTCTGTCTTGTTAATGCGCATCTGCTTGATTGTGAAATTATTCCACCTCCCTTTCTGATGTTTTTGCGACACATCATCCAACGAAAGGCTAATGGACGCTCCATCCAGCTCAAGGACATCCGGATTAAAGGATTTTTCCCTCAATAAATCTTTAAAAAACAAAGCATGAATTGCAAGTCGCTCCCCTGAAAACGCCTGCTTTTTCTGATATGTGGCAGAAAAATCCTTTAACTCAAGATCACCTTCTTTTGATGAATAAGTAAGCGCATTAAAGGAAGCATCCACATCAAATAAATTATGCACCACCTGAGGGCCAAGTCTTAAATTAATTTTTTCGGGAATCCAAAAATCGCTATCACTACTATTTCCGGAAAAAGACAGGTCAATATCTTCTATTCTATTCGTTTCGTGATGATGTTGGTTTAAAAGGATAATATTTAGGTGATTGATGTCTACTTCAAGGGGGAAAAGGTTCTTTGGAAAATGGCTTTTTTGTGCTTTCTTTTTTATCATGAAATCCTGCAAAAGGCTAATTTCTGCACCATCAGCTTGTAAGCGGAAATAAAAAGCGCCATTTTTTTCCCTATAGATATCCTTCAGCATCAAATCCGTAAGCTTCATACTTTGAAAATTTGCCAAAGAATCATTTGCCTGAAAATTCAGCTTTTTTGCATCAATATTCCCCTCGGGAAAAAGACGCAATGATGCAAAAGCCAATTGTCCACCGGGGACTTGAATTTCATTTGCACCAAGCCGAATTTGAGCGTTTTTCAATAAATACGGAATCAAATCATCGCTGAACAAGGAATCGGCAAAAAGCGGGTCGAGGGAAAAATCAATATGGCGCACACTATCGGAAAAATGCTCCGTTTGCAGAAATACAGAGGCATCACGAATATAGAGCCGTTTTACCTCAAGATCTTTTAGTTTATTGATAATAAATCCTGTAGCCTGATGTTTGCTGTTTTCAGGCTGATTATGGCTTAGAAAAGGTTTGACAATCTCCAGTTCCAGAACCTTTATTTCCTGGTTGGAAATGATTTGCCAAAAACTCACCCCTTTAATAGAAAGCAGCTCAAAGGAAAGCTTTGTTTGTGTACTATCGGACTCTGCTTTAGCCAAATCCATTTGAAATCCACGAACTTCAAGAAGGCCTTTATAATAGGTATATTGAATGTCTTCAAAAGAGATGTTCAGGTTTTTGTTTTCCTTAGCTAATATTTTTCGCAAAACGCCATCAAGAAAATGTTGCCCAAAAAATGTGAAATAGACATGTACACTCAGAAGGAGAAGCAAAGGCAATAGAATAAAGGCCAAAAGCCTTTTCCTCAGTTTTCCATTGTCTATAGGTTTTTTTGCCATTGCTTTTCTTATTCAGGATAAAAAGCGTCTTCAATATGATTAATACTTGTCCCTTCCGGTGTAATAAGCACGCCCAACACATCGAAACGGGTTTCACCCAAATGATTGATTTGGTAAATATACTCATTTGCTGCACGAATCAAGTACTTTTGTTTTTTTCGCGTTACGGCAGTTTCCGGTTCGCCAAAAAAAGCAGACGAACGTGTTTTTACTTCCGCGATAACAAGAAATTCACCATCACGGGCAATAATATCTATTTCATCTTTCTGGTAGCGCCAATTGCATTTGATGATTTCGAAGCCTTTTTTGCGCAAATATTCCATTGCAACTTCTTCTCCCTTTTTCCCTAATTCATTATGCTCTGCCATTTTATAGAAATTCTAAAGAAGTTCCTTTTTCGTTTACAACAAATTGTACTTCCGAGCCCATAATTAATGCCCTATTATCGCTGATATGGCCGGCAGGAAAATCAAAACAAACCGGAATCTCTTTGTTTGGAAGGGCTTCGAGAATGATTTCCTCAACGCGCTTTCCAAAATCGGTATCATAATCTTTCATATCAGAAAAGCCTCCGGCAATCAGCCCATGAATTGCATCGAGTTTTCCACTTCGCCTTAGCTGATGCATCATGCGATCGAGATGGTAGAGATGCTCGTTCAGATCTTCAATAAACAAAATTTTTCTCCTAGTATCGAGATCAGAAACGGAACCCGAAAGGCTACATAAAACACTCAGGTTGCCACCTGTTAAGACAGCCTTCGCTGATCCGAATATATTGTCAGGATGCGGTGGTAGGGAATACGATTTAAGAGTGCCCGTAATTGCCTGAAAAAGGCTTTCGGTTCCATCAGGAAAATTACGTGGCATTGTGGCATGCAGACTTTGGATACCTAGTTTTGAAAGATGGTTGTGAAATACCGTTATATCGCTATATCCAATAATCCATTTGGGCTCATTTAATAAAGGACTAAAGTCGATATGATCCACAATTCGCACACAACCGTAGCCGCCACGTGCGCACAAAATTGCTTTGATCTCCGGATTATTAATCATTGCCTGCATGGCGCTGATGCGTTGCTGGTCGGTACCGGCAAACTGATGGTATTTCTCCTGCACCTGTGGGTCGATGTGCCCTTTCATCTTCCAGTTTTGGCTGATAAAACCGGCTGCTTTTTCAATTTCTTTATAATCAATACGCCCTGCAGGGGCAATAATGCCAATCATATCCCCTTCTTTAAGTGCTTTGGATTGAATCATAGTGTATCTATAAGGCTGTTTTCAGTATCAAATTTTTATCTTTGCCGAAATTAACAAAACAAGCCCAAAATAAAAAATTACTCACACAAAATATCTTCAATTTATGAGCGCAGAAAAAAACGTAAAACGATATACAATTACCTCAGCCCTTCCCTATGCAAATGGACCAATTCATATCGGCCATCTTGCCGGGGTTTATATCCCTGCCGATATTTATGCACGCTATCTTCGTTCAATTGGGGAGGAAGTGCTGTTTATCGGTGGTTCTGACGAACATGGCGTGCCCATCACCATCAAAGCACGAAAAGAGGGCGTTCATCCTCAGGATATTGTTGATAAATACCATCATATCATCGAAGAAAGTTTTAAAGATCTGGGCGTTTCTTTTGATGTCTATTCGAGAACATCAAAAGAAATTCACCACAAAACAGCTGCAGATTTCTTTAAAAAACTCTATGATGGCGGCAAATTTATCGAAAAGACATCGCAGCAATATTATGATCCTGAAGCCAATCAATTTCTTGCCGACCGATACATCACAGGTACATGCCCCCATTGCAATTACGATAAAGCCTATGGCGATCAATGCGAAAGCTGCGGCACATCACTCAGTCCAACAGATCTAATCAATCCGGTTTCTGCCCTTACAGGCAATATCCCGGAATTGCGTGAGACAAAACATTGGTTTCTTCCACTGAACGACTATGAAGATTTTCTGCGCGAATGGATACTCAAAGGACATAAAAACGACTGGAAGTCAAACGTTTATGGACAATGCAAGTCTTGGCTCGATTTAGGTTTGCAGCCACGCGCCGTAACACGCGACCTAAACTGGGGCGTTCAAGTTCCTGTTGAAGGTGCCGACGGAAAAGTGCTTTATGTTTGGTTTGATGCTCCCATTGGCTATATCTCTGCCACAAGGGAATGGGGGCAAAGCAATAATCAGGATTGGGAAAAATGGTGGAAAGACCCGGAATCGAAATTGGTGCATTTTATTGGGAAAGACAATATTGTATTCCATTGCATAGTTTTTCCATCCATGCTTCAGGCAGAAGGCAGTTATATATTGCCCGATAATGTGCCTGCCAATGAATTCCTGAACCTTGAAGGCGACAAAATCTCTACTTCCCGCAATTGGGCCGTTTGGCTTCATGAATACCTAAAGGATTTTCCAAACAAACAGGATGTGTTGCGCTATGTGCTTTGTGCAAATGCTCCTGAATCGAAAGACAATGATTTTACCTGGAAAGATTTTCAGGCGCGTAATAATAATGAACTCCTCGCTATTTTCGGAAACTTCGTGAACCGCACGGTTGTGCTAACGCATAAATATTTTGGGGGAACGGTTCCGGAAATTACACAACTTGAAGCAGCAGACGAAGAAGTTTTCCGTCGTATTGCCGAATTCCCTGCCAGCATTGGACAATCCATTGAGCATTATAAATTCCGTGAAGCGCTGAGTGAGATGATGAATCTGGCACGCCTTGGAAACAAATATCTTACCGATCAGGAGCCCTGGAAAATATTTAAGACAAATCCCGAGCGCGTAAAAACAGTATTGAATGTCTCTCTGCAGATTTGCGCCAACCTCAGCATCCTGTGTGCTCCATTTCTGCCCTTTACATCAGAAAAATTAAAAACGATCCTTCAATTGGGCGAACATCAATGGGCAGATGCAGGGCGTCATGACCTTATCGAGGCGAACCATCTATTAAATCCGGCCAGCTTCTTATTCGAGAAAATAGAAGACAAAGAGATTGAAGCACAGGTTCAGCGCCTGCTCGACATCAAAAAACAGAATGAAATTGCCAATAAATCGGCAAGCCCTGCAAAAGAAAATATTAGTTTTGAGGACTTTGCAAAGATAGACATTAGAACAGGCACCATTCTTGAGGCCGAAAAAGTTGCTAAAACAAAGAAGCTACTGAAGCTGAAAGTGGATACAGGAATTGATACGCGCACCATTGTTTCGGGCATTGCAGAATACTACGAACCACAAAATATTATTGGCAAGAAGGTAAGCGTTTTAGTGAACCTAGCGCCAAAGCAATTGCGCGGCATCGAATCTCAAGGCATGATTTTGATGGCAGAAAACGCCGATGGCAGCCTTCATTTTGTTCTTCCCGATAGCGATGAAATTAAAAATGGCAGCGAAATTCGTTAAAAACTCAAGCAAATACTGATGTACCGCCTTTTTCAGTTTCTGTACCGATATTCATTTTTCTTTCTCTTTTTGGGACTGGAACTGGCATCCTTAATGCTACTCATCAATTATAATCCCTATCAGGGAAGCATGTATACAAATACAATGAACCAATTTAGGGGAAGCACTTTCTCGGCGCTGAGTAATATTAGCCAATATTTTGGCCTTGTAGAAGAAAATGAACGCCTTGCCGAACAAAACAGGCTTTTACTCAATCAGCAGCATTCTTCCTTTATTATGTATGACACTTTGCAAGTAGATGTTGGCGACAGCCTGCAAGGCTACAGTTATTTACACGCCCAGGTCATCAGCAATAGTGTGCACAAACGCAATAATGTGATGATGCTGAATAAAGGAAAAAAGAAGGGTGTCGAAAAAGAAATGGGTGTTCTTGGCCCACATGGCATCGTGGGTATTGTAGTGCAAGCATCTGATAACTATTCACTAGTAATGCCAATACTGCATAAAGCCTTTCTAGTAAGTGCCCGTATCCAAAAAAACGGACAAGTAGGCAGCGTTGTTTGGAACGGACAGGAAACGGGCATGGTGAGCATGAAAGATGTACCCGGACATGTTGCTGTTGAAAAAGGAGATACCGTTGTAACCAGCGGATTTAGTATGGTTTTTCCTCCTGGATTGATGATTGGCACCATAGAAGAAATAAGGATTCTGCCGGGGAACAGTTATTATGAACTGGATATAAAACTATCGACCGACTTTAATGCTTTGGAATGGGTATATGTCATTCATAATATACATAAGCAAGAGCAAGACAGTCTTTTGAATCGCTTTGAAACTGTTTTTGGTGAATAATAAATCAGATTGAAAATGAGCAAAGACAGCTCCAAAAACAGGGTTTATGGTCTAGATGTTTTAAGAGCCATTGCTATTCTTATTGTGGTGCATGTACATGGTGCATGGATGCTGCAAGGCTCCTTTCTCGAAAAATTTCCTTGGATACCCCTCGTTGATGGTGTGGAGCTATTCTTTGTCTTAAGTGGCTTCCTGATTGGCGGCATCCTATTAAGGATGATCCGGAAAAACGAAGGTTCATTTTCGTTCAAATTAGTGCTTCAATTTTGGAAAAGACGTTGGTTCAGAACCTTACCCAATTATTATCTAATTCTTTTTATAAACATCCTCTTTGCATATCTCCATTTTAACGGGAATGATTATCACCAATTCAACTGGAAATTTATTCTATTTCTGCAAAATTTTTCATGGCCTTTCCATAGCTTTTTCTGGGAATCATGGAGCCTTACCATTGAAGAATGGTTTTATATCCTGCTTCCTTTAGGGTTTTTTACCTCTCTTCCTTTTTTGAAGGAAAAGAAAGCGATTCTCAGTATTATTCTATTATTGCTTTTTGCCCCACTCTTTTTCCGTTTACTGCAATCAGGGCATAAAGTAGACGGATATGGATGGGATGTGTTATTTCGTAAAGTTGTTGTGATGCGTTTAGATGCAATTATTTACGGAGTCCTTGCTGCATATATTCATTTTTACCATATAAAATTCTGGCAAAAATATGCTCGCCTTTTCTTCGTTTTTGGCTTAATTATTATAATAGGAATTGGATTTGTTCCCATGGCGCCAAACGACTTTTTTGTGAAAACATTTTATTTTAGCATTATTTCATTTGGTGCAATGTGCCTTTTACCGGCAGCTGAAATGACACGCTCTTATAAAGGCCAAATAGGAAAAATGATAACGCACATCAGCTTAATATCTTATTCGATGTACCTTGTTAACTTAGGACTGGTGTCGCAAGTGATAAAAAAGCATTTTACTCTGGAAAGTCCTCAAGAAGGAATTCTGAAATACTTTCTCTATTGGTTAATTGTTATAGGGGTTTCCAGCCTGCTTTATGCTTATTTTGAGCGACCACTTATGAATTTGCGCGACCGAAAATTATTCCCCTTTTTAAAACCCGGAAACAGAAAAGCAAATCCAGCCCAAAACTCTATTGAACAAGCCGATAAAAAAACTGTTTAATCCTTACTGATCAGTCTGTCTGTAAAAACAACTTTCTGACTGAATATGCTTATATTTGTTCTAAGAAACAGTTGAAAATCAAGCAAAATCAAAATAGTTTCCGGTAATCCCCTAAAAACAGTTTATTATGAGAATTTATCACAAGCAGGTCCCACAAAAAAAGCCAACTCTATTTTCAATTTTATTTAATGCTTTCTTGTTGATTGGGCTATTTGCAGGCAGTTTTACCGCTTCAGCTGATACTGACGAGGACGCCCTAAATGCGGGGATTGAAGCCCTTAAAGAAGGAATCCAAAATGTATCGACCGACAAGACAACCTATAACCAAGATCTTACAATATTAGGACCCGCGGCTTATATTTTGAACTATAAAGTAGATGAAATAAGTTCAAAAGGGAAATCGAAGCAGACAGTCTACACTTTCAATTTGGCCGATCTTGATGAAAACCTGATCAGCAGGCAATCTTCGGGCAGCCAAATGTATGTAAGCCTTCGGTCAAAGAACCAGCAAAAGCTCTTTAAATACAGCGAAGATGGCGAACAAAAAGGCTATGCAAACGAATTTAGGATTTATGTAAATGATGTAGATAATGCACGCATTATTATCGACAAACTGAAAGAAACTGTGCCCCTTGCCAATAAATTAATGAAAAACAGACTTCAGCTGTCTTCCTACGAACAAATGCAGGAATGGTTAAAAAACAATATCGGCACTGTAATTCTAGGAAGCGATACATACAATCAGGAATTGGTTTTCAATCCGGATGTTGTAGGAAAAGTCTCCATGAAATTGGTTCACTCGACCGGAAAAAAAGTAGAGTCCTTTTTATATGAATTTAACCTTGCAGATTTAAGTACTCATCTATTAAAATTTGATGTTTCGGGCAATAAACTGGAAATCAATGTGCAGGTGGAGCGCTCATTAAAATTGATTAAAACCTTTGAAGACGGCCAATTAAAAAACTACCGCAACGACATCGAAATATATGCCGAAAGCATTGATCAGGCACGCGATATTACCAATGTGTTTAAAATGGCGATTGAAAAAGCCGGTCCATTGGTAGAAGCAGCATTGCCTGTGCTTCCGGATCAAGCATCACTGATAATTGAAGCCATTAATGCAGATGTGAAAGCCGTAGACCTAAACACAGAGCAAATTAGTCAATCTTTTACAAAAGACTGTGTTACAGAATTCAGATTTCAGAAAGTAACATCAAAATCGAGCACTGAAGAAAGTTATAGCTTTAATTTTAACGACTTAAACGCAAATCTAGTCGCCTATAAAGTAAAAGGGAACGAGCTCCTAATTGAGCTCTTTACGGAAAGTGCACAAAAGTTGATCAAGGTTACGGCAGATGGCCAAATTAAAGAATACAGCAAGCAAATGAGCATTTATGTAAATGATCCGGAGGCTGCCCGTTTGACTGTATACCGCTTAAAAGCACTTATAGAACTGTGCAAAAACACATATCAAAGTCCGGTTCCAGAAGGAACAATGACGGAAAAAATCAGTTGGCTTTCTGAGCGTATCCCGGATGTTACTAAAGGCGATGCAACTTATACACAAAAACTCGAAATAAAAGACGGGGACGACATCCGTTTTGAGCTAACAACATCAGGCAAAAAAAGCAGCACCTATGAGGTTTTTGAATTTAACTTATGCGATATTGATCCCAATATGGTCGAATTCTCCATCAAAGGAAAAGACCTTTTTGTAAAACTCACTACAAAATTCAAACAAAAAATCATCAAAAGCTATAAAGACGGAAAGACTCAAAAATTCACTGATGAGGTCCTTATTCGTGAAAACGATATCGAATCGGCACGGATAGTTATTGAAACAATAAAAGCGGCCATTGCCCAATGTGAGTAAAACAGGGGCTACGACTCCTTTTTAATTTAAAGATCAAATGCGGATGCCTCAGGGTTTTTCCGCATTTTTTATGAATCCCCGCATTTATTCCTCTGTTTTTTATACCTTTAAGGCATAGAAAAACATGCTGTAAAAAAATACAGCATCAATGTTCCTTGCACAATTTTCTTTTGTAAGCTGTAACCCGGCAAAGGCTACTGCGTCATATGAAACAGAGATGAGCTATCAAGACGACCATATATACATTCAGCGCATTCGATTGGGCGACAAACAAGCATTTTCATGCCTGGTGGAAAAGCATAAAGCGATGGTATTTACTATGGTTTTCGGTATATTGAAAAGCCGTGAAGATGCAGAAGAAGTGGCACAGGACGCATTTATTAAGGCGTATAAATCATTAGCAGGATTTAAAGGCACAGCAAAATTCTCTACATGGTTATACCGGATTGCTTATACAACCGCTATTAGCCGAACACGCAGGAAGGTTCATGAATATACTGCCATCAGCAATGATATGGTTGAACGCTATTCGACAGATGATATTCATGAAAATATGCACAATTTAGATGATGAAGAGCGTTATAAAATTGTGGAAATGGTGTTAAGCCAACTAACCGATGGTGATCAATTGTTGATACAGCTTTTCTACCATAAAAGCCAAAGCATTGAAGAAATTGCATCAATCACCGGATTATCAAGCTCCAATGTTAAGGTAAAACTTTTTCGTATTCGAAGAAAAATGGCTGTGGAGATACAAGGGATTTTGGATGAACAAAAAAAAGAATTGGCCTAATGGAACAGACAAACGACATAAACGATAAATTATTTAAGGAATTATTTTCTTCACTTCCGATGATGGAACCCTCTGCTGATTTTACCGACCGCGTAATGAACGGAATTGGTGTTTCGTCTGAGAAAGTTTCACTCAATGTGGTAGACACTCCCTCGAAGCTTATTTGGTACATACTTATGAGCATTTCAGGCTTTGTGGCCATTATTTTGCTTTATATGCAGTTCCCACTAAGCAGATGGTTTTCTGCACTTACCGGCGGCGGGGAAATCGAATTTGGCTTGCTGATTTATGTGCATCGTATGGCACAAACAATGATGGATAAGGTTTCTGCTTTTGAACCAAATACGCTTATATTTACTGTCCTTTTTGCTTTGCTTAGTTTATTCCTTCTCGACAAACTGCTCAAATCGAGGACAAGCGCAGGGTTTTTTCTAGCGTAGGAACACCTTCCCCTGCGGCATTAAGCACAGAACTTCATCCTTTTTTTTGCTATATTTGAACAATAAACAGCCTGTCTTTTTGCATCTAAGAAAAGAGCTGTTTTTCGAATAAAACGGCCAATAAGCCGGGTTTTCTGCCCTTCTTGCTGTGAAAACCAGGTTTTATCAACGTACTATCATCATGAAAAAAGAACTTCAAGAACAAGCAGAAAAAATACTTCAGGAAAAAATATCGGCAAAAACCCAAATTCTCGAAAGTAGGAGTATAGGCGGTGGTGATATCAATCATGCATCACTGTTAAAAACAAATTCAGGAAATTACTTTCTAAAAAGCAATAAGCGTTCGCTCTATCCGAAAATGTTTGAACGCGAAGCTGAGGGACTCCAGCTAATACGGTCAAATACTTCACTGAAGGTGCCTGATGTTATTGGCTTTGGCGAAACATCAGAAGATGCCTTTTTGATTTTAGAATACTTAGCTCCGGCCACTGCAGGTTTGGACTATCATCGCAATCTGGGAAAAGGCCTTGCCGAGCTTCATCGCAGCACATCCGATTCTTTTGGGTTGGATACAGATAATTATATCGGTTCCCTACATCAAAGCAATAGCAGACATGAAGATTGGATCCCATTTTTTATTCATGAGCGCATCGAACCTATGCTGCGTAAAGCACGAGATGCAAAAGCAATAGACAAAGAATTAGTGCGGAATTTTGATCGCTTATTCCTAAGGCTTGAAAGCATTTTTCCGGAGGAGAAAGCGGCATTATTGCATGGCGATTTATGGAGCGGTAATGTGCACAATAATGGCGGACCATGCCTTATTGATCCCGCTGTATATTATGGGCATAGGGAGATGGATCTGGCCATGACACACTTATTCGGAGGTTTCTCTTCAGGATTTTATGAAGCATACAATTCCTTCTTCCCACTAGAACCCGGTTGGAATAAGCGTTTGGATATCTGTAATTTATACCCACTATTGGTTCATGTAAACCTTTTTGGGGGCGGATATGTCCAATCAATTCATAGGATTCTTAAAATATTTTAGGATAAAACTGAAGTTTTTTCAGCATTTTTATTTATTTTTACCCTTTGGATATGAGTTATTTTGATGTTCATTATACAAATTTTATACTATGAAAAAAGCAGGAATTATATATTGGCCCCTCGGTGGAAACACAGAAACTGTGAGTGAAAAAATTCAAGAAAAGCTCCAGGGATTTTCAGAAAGAGTGAAATGTGAAAGCGTCCATATCAATCAATTAAACGAAGACAAACTTAATTCTTTCGATTTCTTAATTGTAGGCGGACCAACTGTTGGCGCCGATAACTGGCAAAATACAGACGACAACAATGAATGGCACAGCTTTTATGCCTTAATCCACTCGATGGATCTTACAGGAAAAAAAGTTGCTCTTTTTGGTCTAGGCGATCAGGTTCTTTATCCTGATAACTTTGTTGATAGCATGGCGATTCTTCGGGAAGAATTCCTGAAACAAGGCGCCACTATTGTTGGAGCATGGCCTACAGAAGGATACGACTTCTCCGACTCCAAAGCCGTTGATGGGGATTATTTCTTTGGATTGGCCATTGATGAAGATCAACAATCGGAATTAACCGAAGAACGTATTTTGGGTTGGATTGATATTCTCTTGGAAGAATTTGATGTCTAATACGATTAATAAAAACATAATCAATTATAATATAGCGTTTAACAAAAATCAGGAAAATTATGTCGGAACTAAATTTTAAGCAAATTGTTTATGCTGGCTTGGTTGCAGTTGCCGGAGAAGACGAAGATGTAACAAAAACCGAAAAAAAACGAATCGATAAAGTTTTTGATCACTTCATTAAAATGTCATCCAAAGAAAAAAAACAGGTTTTTGAGCGTTGGGACAAAATGAACGAAAACGACTTTGTTCAAATGATCGTTGATGAGCTAAGGCAATTTCCGAAACAAGATCAACTCGAGGCCTGGAAACGCATCGCCCAATACATCAATTTCACAAAAAACGAATACGACAAAAGCTCGAAAGTCGTTATGAAAGATGGTGTAGATATTCAACGCATCGAAATTTCAAAATATTGGGATAAGGCAAATGTAATCAGGGAAAAACTTGATTTTACAGCAGCAGAATATAATGCTTTTGTAAAAGCCGGACGTCGATAGTTTCTATCCACAAAGTTCAATCCCCGAATAGGTTTCTGCTGGGCATTATGTGGCGCTCAGCCTGTGCTGTGTTGTGATGCATTATTCTGTTTTGCGCCGTGAAACCCGAACGAAGCTTGTCGAAATACTTGCTCAAAATCCAAACCGGATCTAATAAGATATTAAAGGTTTGGATTTTGGGTATTAGGGCTTACGGTTTTCTGTAGATTTGATGCACTTCAGAGAGGCTAAAGCTTAGAATTATACTCCATTTTTGGAAGTGCATCCACAGTAAAGGTAAAAAATTACCATATCATTGTCCAATAAACTATAATATTTTCTTTTTCTGATGTTGCAAAACCTTTGGAATAGCCATGTTTCCACTCTTTTAAGCTTTCCGGACGATATTCGTTGCAATCATTTTTCCAAAAATTGCCCGCCCTGGCATCCACAACATGGACTTGCAGGTCTGAGGGGACATAATATGTATCAACAACATATTGGTCTTTATCAACGGTAACCTCCATTCTATTGCATACGCTATCTGCGAATATATAATTCCTTTCAAAACTCTTGGTGAGACCATATCTAATAAAGTACATTAATAAATCTCTTTTTGTGCTAATTTGTGCCAAACACCAACTTAAACTGCTGTTTTTCAGGATTTCAGATAGTTTTGACTATTATTCCAAATTAGAGCATGACACAAAAAAACCTTTAAAAAAATAAATATCTTCTTTAAGATATTCGTCTGGTATCATTAAACGGCCAACTATATTACTATTCCCCGGTCTTTGTTCTGTATAGTAAAAAGAATAGTAATCTGGCAAAGTGTCGAAGGACACATATTGCAAAGTGTCAAAACAATTAAATGAATTGTCAAACTCACCAATGAGTATCTTGGCCCCTTCAACAGCTTCTGGAAAGGTAATATCAAGCTTCACCTGTGTTTCTTCATTAACAAAAATCGTATCATCCATTACCACATCTACATACATGCCTTGGATTATTTCGTCGGAAGAGGTGCTATCACGTAAATAAAAGTATAATTCCCCAGCCCAAAAAACCTTACCATTTAGCTTCCCAAAAACTCTTTTTCTGCCAATAGTTGTGTCTTCTTTAACCATATTATCGTAATAAAGTGCTTGAAAATTATTAATATAAAGGGAACTCCTAATCCAACCGCCATTTTCATTATAAACCATATTTACACCATGAACCAAACCTTTATTAAAGTTCGTTCGAATACTTGCATCTCCATTTGGAAAGTAGGCGACAACTTCACCTTCTGGCACCCCATTTTTTAATGGGGTTTTCGAACAAAGAATCCCATTAAGAAATCTATACCGTTCACTATTTAATGTGTCGCTACCATTTTCGCAGATATACTTGTAAATAAGAGTATCAGATTTAGTTACGACAACCTCATTGTCATTACATGATATAAAAAACAATGAACAAAATAATAAAATTGAAAAAGATTTCATGTCGCTAAACTATTTTATGGATTATAATTATATCATTATTGTCAGACAAAACCAAAATATAGTCAAATTGATTAGCTGTTTTTATTTTGCTTTAATCTGCTTTTATAAAATTTAACAGGAATCGCATATTCTTTTATCTTTATAGGGTTGCCTCTTTGTTTTGCGGGCTTATCAAATTCAATTAGCCGAGAAATCCTCAGGGCTTCTCTGTCAATGTCATCCCGACTATTATTAAGAATATAATGTAAAGAGGTTTTCCCATGAGTATCCACCGTACAGCTGATAAATATTGTAATATCATTTTTAATTTCTTCAATAGAATCATAACGAATTTGGTCTTGAATAAATTTATGCATTTTTTCTGTTCCTCCTCTAAAATAGGGCATATCCTCCACTACGCCATATCCAACTTCCTCTAAAACAGCAGAATCCGATGTACTGGATTGTGCTAAAACCTGACTTGTTGTGAAAAGGAAGACAAGTACTATAATTATGTTTTTTTTCATGATGTTAATAATATTTTCAAACAATATGCCAAACTTCGCTTTACCATATCATTGTCCAATAAACTATAATATTTTCTTTTTTTGATGTTGCAAATCCTTTGGAATAGCCATGTTTCCACTCTTTTAAGCTTTCCGGACGATATTCGTTGCAATCATTTTTCCAAAAATTGCCCGCCCTGGCATCCACAACATGTACTTGCAGGTCTGAGGGGACATAATATGTATCAACAACATATTGGTCTTTATCAACGGTAACCTCCATTCTATTGCATACGCTATCTGAAAATATATAATTCATTTCAAAGCAAGGAACGGGAAGAAGGCCTTTTTCAAATACATTATATCTTTTTGCAGTATCAATAAGCTGTGCGCTTCTGCCCAAATATATTATACAATTTTTAGCTGAATAATAGTCAGCCTCATACAAAATATGGTCTGAGTTATAATTTTGTCCCTCATCACTTTTGTCTAATGATTTTAATGTAACTATCCCCCATTGTATGTGCCGCTTACAATCCTCAGTAACCGAAGGGGGGGAGGCAAAATAACCATATTTTTTACTTGAAAGATTCCTTGGGAATACATCAAACAAATTTTCTTCAACGCAATACTCCTCAAAATTATATTTTTGGGTTTTTAGATTATCTCTTATTCGCGCATTCATCATTCTTTGCTCAATAGACTCGCAGCTAAAAAGCGTGATACAAATAAAAAAGAAGCATATTTTAGTTCTTTTCATACCTATAATTATTCAATAAAACACCTTAATCATAGTAATACAGCCAGCAAACGGCATATTTATTATCCTTGGTCAAATACACACCAAGTGTGTAATTTTGTTGTTGATGTGATTTTGTTAATTCGCATCTAAATATTTCGACTTCACCATATTGAATAATATATGGCACAAAATCATTGCGCTTATATTTCTTTGTTGTCACAGACTCAATATCCGAAATAAAATATGGTGACATATAAATAGTATCATGACCAACTAATACATCTAAATTAAAGATATCCGAATTCTTTTGAAAATAACTAGTGTTATGTTAATCGTCAATTGACGGATAAAGTCTTTTTAATTTCACTCTTGATTCTTTTGTTGTAAACTGCCAGTTTATGGTGCTTTCTTTATTGTTTCTGTAATTTTGCCAAGCATCCGTCTCCTCTTTTACTTTTTCCATTGTTGAAATATGTCTATTGAGGCATTGCCCATTTAGCACGTGTAACTCTATCTCTGCCATGTTAAGCCAGCTCCCGTGCTTTGGCGTAAAAACGAATTCAAACCTATCCCATATCCGTTTGGCTTCCTTTGGGTCGAATGTTTCATAAAATGCTGAGGCTGAATGTGTCTTGAAATTATCCATCACCAAGGTTATTTTATCTGCTTTGGGATATAACTCATCTGCTATTCTTTTGATAAATTTCGCCCAATCTTTCTTTGTCTTGAAAGCGGTGACTTCAACTAATCGCTTACCTCTTAATGGCTCATTTGCCATGAATATATTGACCATTCCATGCCTGACATACTCATAATCTCTACGAATCTCCTGCCCTGGCTTCATAGGCATTGAAGGATTTGCATCCGAAATCAACTGTTTCGGCGATTCATCCATACATACCACTGGATTATTTTCATCATATGGTCTTTTATAAATATCAAGGACGCGTTCCATATTTGCCACAAACTCACCATTCTCTTTCGGGGGTATGACCCAGCCTTTTACTTTCCAAGGCTTAAGTTCATTTTTTTTAAAACATTACCAACCGAAACATAAGAAATGCTGTCAACGTATTGTAGTTCAACCATTTTGTCGGCCAATAAACGTAAAGACCATTTTGCAAATCCAGAAGGAGGTTCACTGCAGCAAAGCTGAACAAGTTTGGCTTCTACGTCCCCATCTATTTTAATATCATACACGCGAGAGCTGGGGCGACGTTCTAGTACAGCTTCAAAGCCTTCTTCAACAAACTTTTTCTTTATCCGATCAATTGTTCGCATCCCTATCTTTAAAACCTTGCTAATTTGCTCATTTGTAACCTTTTCAGAGAAGTCCCCTTCGTCACAATTTAATAAAATGTATGCTCCCCGAAAAGTCTGTGAGGTATGTGATCCTTTATTAATAATTGCACGTAGTTCCTTGACTTCTTCTTGACTTAATTTTATAGTATATCTGGCCATTGCTTTTTTGGGCAAAGATACAGATTAATTACGTCATTTCATAATTAACTTAACACTAGTATCACTATAAATTGATTTATCGCTTACAAATTTCCAAATCGTATCAAAACTACTATTTGTTAATTCATAAATAATACCCATACTTCCCGTTTTGGTTAATTTGTACCCTTCATAGAAACTAAACCCTTTCTGTTTGATTTTACCAAATTCATCATTACAGAGCGATAGAAACATTTCAATAACGTTATTGTTTATCTCAACATTCTTACTAAAATAATAAAAATCAGCATTTTTAGGCTGACAAGCACTTAGCATAATTAAACCTAAAATAATTATTTTTCTCATTGGTTCTGGTTTTTGCTTTCTAACATTCTTAGGCCATTCCCCTTCTAATCCCCCCATCCGTCAACCACTTGAATATTAGGATTATTATGAGAAATGGATCCACCCCATATCGAGTACACAGAGACGCCTAATTTAATAAGGGCATGCTCCAATAATGATGGTTTTTCTTGATAAAATGTTTTTATTGTTTCACGCATATCTTTTGGTTTCTGCCGCTTATACCAATGCCTACACCATGGCAAAAGCCCCACAACAGTCAACACTTAATAAACTTGATATTCCAATTCTGATATTGTGTTTCATTACCCAAAAGTAGTAAATAATTTCTATATATACTCAAATCCTGACTTATGGAAAAAAAAAGCCTGGACTTGCCAGGCTTTTTTTTATCAATGGTAATCTGAAAGTAATTTATTTTATCAATTCACTTCTAATTCACTTTATACTTAAAAGTTATTTTTGCCAGTTCTTCATTTGCTTTAACGATTTTCCCTTTTAGGTTCTCTTTAAATTGGATAAATTTTTCCATAAGCGCTTCATCGCCAACAGAAAGCATCTGCACGGCTAAAATACCTGCATTTTGCGCACCATTTATGGCAACGGTAGCAACAGGAATACCCGGGGGCATTTGCAGAATTGCCAGCATGGCATCCCAGCCATCCAAAGACGCTTTTATTGGCACACCAATTACAGGAACAGGAGTCATAGCAGCAATAACACCCGGAAGGTGGGCTGCCATTCCGGCTGCAGCAATAATTACCTTAATACCACGATCTCTTGCTCCCTTGGCAAATACCTCAACCTGCTCGGGAGTGCGATGGGCAGACAAAGCATTAATTTCAAATGGAATTTCAAATTCATCAAGGATTTTCGCAGTCGCCTCCATCACCGGATAATCGCTGGTACTTCCCATAATAATACTTACTAATGGCTTCATAATTTTATTGTTTTAGGTTGTGCAAATATAGCCATTTGGGGTTAATTCTGTGCCCATTTCATTCAACATATCGCAAACACGATTCATAAGCAATTGTTTATTAGGGTGTTATATCGTAGCGAAAATCTTATACAATTATCCTGAAATTCTGTAAGGGCTGCAGGAGCACTTTGTTCTAATATTGTAATCTCAAATTCTACTAAAATAAAAAAAATGAAAAAGCTCATTCTCTTCTTTCTCGTACTTAATGCCGGTTCACTTCTTGCACAAATTGAACTCGAACATACATTCAACGGTATGTCGGCAAATATCACTGCCTTAAATGATGGAACAATAAAATACTATGCAATGGATGTTGCAACTGCACAATGCATCGTATACAACGAAGATTTTTCACAATGGAAAAGCATTTCCCTTCCCATTCCAACAGCTTTTACGCTCTATGATATTCAATATGTAACGGATCACCTTTTTGATGCTGATGATCAAATAGAAATGGCCATTACTTATTACAGATACGATACGGCTGGGTACTATTGGGAATATGGCGGGCGCATTGTAAATGAGAGTGGTGCTATTTTAAAAGACATGCCCGGCTCTGGTTATTTAAGTCTTATCAAACCGAATGAAACAAGCTATAAACTCTTATCCTTTGTTTATGATTATTCTGTATATCCATCAACACTCGACACAAAAGTATATGGTATCCCGGGTGCCTGGACATCAATGGCATCCATACAAAAAGAAGACGAATATATGGCCTGGCCCAATCCGGCAAGGGAGAGCGTAAATATTCCCTTACCATCAAACAAGAGTGCAGATCTTTTGGTGCTCTATGATGCAGGAGGAAAATTACTGGAAAGCATCCCATTATCCGAGCAAATACAGCTTATTTCTATTTCGATGAAGAATAAAAAGCAAGGCATCTATTTTTATAGTGTCTCCATGAAAGGGCAGACCATATCGACAGGAAAAATTGTTAAAAATTAATATAAAAATCAACAAAATGAAATTACGAGACAATATAGCAGTAAGCGAATCGGGTTTTGTTTTTAATCCGGTGAATGGTGAATCGTTTACAGTAAACGAAACCGGCGCGCAAATTTTAAATTTAATGAGCAAAAGCAAATCAGAAGACGAGATTAAAGAAATCTTAATTTCTGAATTCAATGCGGATGAAGTTACTATTGAAAAAGATTTGCAGGATTTCATGGACAACCTAAATCGTTATCAACTCATTGATTAAGATGAAAAAACAACGCCTTAATATAGCATTAACAGGGCTTAACGCCATAGACAGCCCCGGACCCGGTGTTGCTGTGGCACGATGCCTTTTGGAAGCAGAAAGTTTCGATGCCCGACTGATCGGCCTTGCTTATGAATCTCTGGAACCCGGTATTTATATGCACGATCTTTTCGACAAAACCTATCATTTTCCGTATCCATCAGTGGGCACACACATTATTCTTGAGCGTATTCGTTATATTCATGAGATCGAAAAACTGGATGTGATTATCCCAAATTTTGATGCGGAGCTTTATCCTTTTATCCTTTTAGAGCCAGAGCTCAAAAAAATGGGTATAAAAGTATACCTGCCCACGATGGAGCAATTCGAAGAGCGCCAGAAAATCAACCTATACGACTTTGGTGAAAAATACGGCATCAAGGTACCAAAATCCAAAGCCATCTACGACCTAAAAGACCTTCATTCCCTCAAAAAAGAATTTGATTTTCCACTTGTTGTGAAAGGGAAATATTACGATGCGGGCATTGCTTATTCTGAAGATCAGGTCACAAATCTTTTCAATAAAATCAGTGCAAAATGGGGTTTACCCATTATTATCCAAGAGTTTGTGCATGGTTCGGAATATAATGTTACCGGCTTAGGCGATGGAAAAGGAAATACAATTGCAGCAATTCCGATGCGAAAGCAGTATATTACCGACAAAGGAAAAGCCTGGGGAGGCATCAGCATCTCCGATAAAAAGATGCTTGATCTTACTCGCCATTTTATTAGCAAAACAAAATGGCGCAGTGGTTTCGAGCTTGAACTAATGAAGGACGATAAAAACGAATTCTATCTTCTCGAAATCAATCCAAGAATGCCTGCCTGGATCTACCTCTCAGCAGGAGCGGGTCAGAACATTCCGGAAGCCTTGGTGCAATTAGCCTTAGGCAATGAAGTACCGGCATATGAAACTTTCCTTACAGGAAAAATGTTTATTCGCTATGCATGGGATATGATTGTCGATTTAAACGAATTTCAGCAAATTTCAACAACAGGAGAATTATAATAAAACAGCATAAATCATGAAAAAACAACTTTATGAACGTCCGGCCATTAAAAAACTGGAAAGTAGTATGCCCAATAAGTTTGGACTAAAAACCGAGTATACACCTCAATCTCATATCGATGGATTAGCTGTTAAAGAGCTGATTTCTGAATTTGGCTCTCCTCTTTTTGTGCTTTCTGAGCATAAAATCAGAAGCAATTTCCGTACGGCCAAAAAAGCCTTCGAAACGCGCTATCCGAAAGTACAGTTTGCCTGGTCTTATAAAACCAATTATCTCGACACTGTATGCAGCATTTACCATCAGGAAGGCAGCTGGGCGGAAGTAGTTAGTGGATTTGAATACGACAAAGCTATTTCCCTTGGCGTTGAAGGCAGTCATATTATTTTTAACGGCCCCGACAAAAGCCGTGAAGATTTAAGAAAAGCAATTCGCAATAATTCCCTGATTCACATCGACCACCTCGACGAATTCTACACAATTGTTGATCTCTGTGGCGAAGAAGAAAAACGCCCGAAGGTTGCAATCCGTGTAAATATGGATACGGGTATTTATCCGATGTGGGATCGTTTTGGTTTTAATTATGAAAACGGACAAGCCTGGGATGCCCTAAATAAAATCATGCATTCTGGAAAAATGGATCTGGTTGGCCTCCATTGCCATATCGGAACATTCATCATGTCCTCCGATGCTTATGCTGTTGCAGCACGAAAACTTGCCGACCTTGCTACCGGACTCAAACTGAAATACAAGCACACAATAAAATATATTGATCTTGGTGGCGGTTTTGCTTCATCAAACACACTAAAAGGCGCTTATCTTCAGGGTGCAGACCTAAGCCCACGCATGGACGACTATGCAGAAGCAATTAGCACCGCATTATTGAACAGCGATTTTCCCCCCGAAGACATGCCACTGCTGATCCTCGAAACAGGCCGCGCACTCATCGACACTGCCGGATATTTATTGGGCACCGTACTTGCAAACAAACGCTCAAAAACAGGTCAACGCTTTACGATTGTTGATGTGGGGGTAAATATTCTGTTTACTTCATTCTGGTATGACCATAAAATCAGTCCGGCGCAAAAATTTTCACAGTATACCGAATCTACAACGATCTACGGGCCACTGTGCATGAATATTGATGTCATTCGCGAATCCCTTGATATGCCACTGTTGAATAAAGGCGATCATTTTATTGTTCATCATGCCGGGGCATACAATATGACACAATGGATGCAGTTTATTACTTTAAGACCCAATGTTGTACTTATAGACGAACACTCTAAAACGCACATTATTAGGGAAAAAGAAAATATCAACAGCATACGTGATCAGGAAAGGCTACCCGAACACCTACGTGATTTTAATCTTTAAGAGCATCGAAATGAAAACTAAAAAAAACAATAGTTTCAACAGCCGCCAATTTGTATCGGTTTTACTCTCATTCATTTTCATCGCATTAATCCTTTCAGGCATCATACTCTTTTTGGTGCCTTCGGGGCGTATTGCTCATGCAGATCATTGGCAGATTATGGGGCTGAGTAAAGACGACTGGGCTGATGTACACCTTGTTTTTAGTCTGTTTTTCCTAATTGGTATTGTATTTCATGTGATTTATAATTTTAGCTGCTTCCTTCATTATTTCAAAAGCCATATCACAAAAAAGCTGGCATTTCGGAAAGAATGGGTGTTGGCTTTTCTTGGCTTTGTATTGATCCTTCTCCTTTCCCTATCCACCGTTTGGCCTTTTGGAAACCTACAAACATGGCGCGATTATTTTCGCCAAGAATATTGGGAACAGCCCGGAACACAAGCCGTAAAAGGCAGGCATCAAGCAAATTTGGAAACAGGGAAAAGACATAACGCACAGGGAACCCGGCAGAAACAAAGGGAGAGCCTTCATTCTGAAGCGGAACATGAAGCACATCAAGGCAAAGGCTTTGGTCGCATGAGCATGAACGATGCTTTGGAGCAGGCAGGCGTTTCATACACATTGGCAGAGGAACGATTGAAGGCTGCAGGCTATACCGAATTCAACAAAGACGAATCCTTGCGGAAAATTTCTACACGAAAAGGACAAACTCCTCGTGAATTATTTGATATAATTGCAGGAAATTAAGCGCCAATGATCCCTGAAAAAGAACCAAAAGAATCCTTAATTGGATTTATGAGCAATAAGGTAAAATCTGGCGGGGGTATAAATCTGGCGCAAGGCTTGCCCGGCTTTCCCCCTCCTGCTACTTTACTCGATGAACTGCATCAACTTACTTATGATAATATTCATCAATATGCTCCCGGCAATGGAAATGCCCGCCTTGTAAAATGCCTGCAAAATCACTATGCCGAAGCCTCGGTTAATGAAGATGAATTATTGGTTGTGCAAGGCGCAACTGAAGCGGCTGCTCTTATATTTACATACTTGAACAGAATTTTGCCCGAAAATAAATCCTGTCTGGCTTTTGATCCGGCCTATGAAACCTATCAGCAATTGCCGCAAATCCATAACAGGCAATACCACTCTTTTGACCTAAACAATAATCTTGACATTGATTTTGATGCTTTGAGAGATTTCATTTGGGATAAAAACACAGGCATCATTTTTATTAATTCCCCCGGCAATCCTTTAGGAAAAGTCTGGACTAAAGAGGAATTTGATCAACTCCTTCATATTTGCGAAAAGCATGGTATTTACCTTATTATTGATGCTGTTTATCGCGAGCTTGTTTTTGAAAAGAGCTATAAAGCATACATTCCTATTGATCGGATGAATAAACGGGTTTTCTATCTTAACAGCTTATCCAAGCTGTTGAGCATTACCGGTTGGCGTATTGGCTACTTGATTTGCCATTCTGATCATATGATGCATATTCGAAATATCCACGATTATACCGGTTTGTGTGCCAGCTCCATCCTGCAGGAAGCAGCAGCACGATATTTAGAAAAATCTGATTTTGGAAAAGATTATGTGCTGGAGCTTCGCCAAAAAATTGCCTCAAACCTTCTATTGGCACAAAAGGCATTAAAAAAATTGGGCTTTGAAATTCCCAAAATTGAAGGAGGCTATTTTATATGGTGCCGTCTTCCCGATGGATTTACAAATGGTTATACTTTTTCCATTGATTTATATGAAAAAACAAAAGTCGCTGTCGTTCCAGGAATTCACTTTTCTGAAAAAGCAGGGAATTTTATCCGCATCAATATCGCTCGGGAAAAAGAAGAAATAGAGCGGGCATTAGAAGCAATAAGGGGGTATATTTCAAGAAAGGCAAAGTAAGGCGTTTTGTTCTAACTTATTTTATGGTAAATTTGTGAAAGACTAAAATTCTGAAAACACACAGAACACATATCGAGGCCTTTCTGGAAGGCATTATTCAAAGCTACGCTCAGGTTTTTTTCTCCGGCAACCGACGCTTTGCATTAATATTGTTATTTGTCTCGTTTTTCGACCTTAACGCAGGTTTTAGTGGGCTTTTGGCTGTTGTTGTTGCCAATGGCTCTGCTTGGGTAATGGGTTTTAATAGAACCAATATCCGCTTGGGTTTCTATGGGTTTAATGCCCTGCTTGTTGGTTTAGGTTTTGGGGTGTATTATCAGCCCGGCCTAGCATTTTTTATGGTTTTATTCTTTGTTTCCGTTTTCACGCTTTTTCTCTGTTTGTTTTTTGAAGGGATGATCGGAAAATACGGTTTGCCTTACCTAAGCCTTGCGTTTATGATTGGGATCTGGACCGTAAGTCTAGCGGGGCGCCAATTTGGAATGCTGGAAATCAGCGAACGCGGCATTTATATGATGAATGAGATGCAGCAATTGGGCGGACCGCATGCTTTAGGCGTTTATGAATGGTTTAATAACCTGGCACTTCCCGAACCCGTTACTATTTATTTTCGGTCTCTCGGAGCCATTTTCTTTCAGTACCATTTATTTGCAGGACTTCTGATTGCGTTAGGTTTATTGTATTATTCGCGCATTTCTTTTCTGATGTCGCTTATTGGTTTCTTTTCTGCATATCTGTTTTATGGACTTACAGGAGCCAACATTGAAGAACTAAGTTACTACTATATTGGCTTTAATTTTATTCTAACAGCCATTGCCTTAGGCGGTATTTTCCTAATTCCCGACCGAACCGCTGTACTTTCGGTTATACTGCTTGTTCCTGTAATTGCCATGATGATTACAAGTACAGCATTCTTTTTCAGTCAGTTTCAGCTTTCTGTATACTCCTTGCCATTTAATGTTGTTGTCTTGATGTTTCTTTATGTGCTGCGTTTCCGAACCAGAGGCGTAAAAAACCCGCAAATTGTTCGTGTTCAGCACTTTTCGCCGGAACGAAATCTATATGCCCACAGGAATTACGACCAACGTTTTCATGATGGACTGTATTTTAGCATTAGTTTGCCTTTCTGGGGAGAATGGGTTATCACCCAGGGGCATGATGGGGAACATACGCATAAAAACGATTGGAAACATGCCTGGGATTTTGAAATCCGCGATGACGAAGGAAACACATTTCAAGGAGCAGGAAATCAACTCAGTGATTATTATTGCTATGGCAAACCGGTTGTAGCTCCCTCCGATGCAATGGTTTATGATATACTCGATGGCATCGAAGATAATGATATTGGAGATATGAACCTGGAGCAAAACTGGGGAAATACCATCATCCTAAAACATGGTGAAGGCATATTCACAAAACTATGCCATCTTCAAAATGCATCATTTAAAGTATATATTGGTCAACAGGTGCAAAAAGGACAGGTTCTTGCCGCTGCAGGAAATTCCGGACGAAGTCCTGTGCCCCACCTGCATATGCAAATACAAACCACACCCTATATTGGTAGTAAAACATTGGAGTATCCACTGAGCGATTTTGTTGTGTATGAAAAAAATGAAGTCCTCCTTCAAACTTATACCATTCCCAAAATTTCACAAACGGTTTCATCATTGCCATACAGCAAAGAACTTGCCGGTGCATTCCATTTTGTTCCAGGTCAAATAGTTAAAGGTCAATGGATTGACAAAGAAATAACGAAAGACTTCAGTTGGGAGCTTAAATCAGACAGCCTGAATAACCAATGGTTTTATTGTTCAAAAACCAATTCAAAAGCATATTTCCATCATCAAAAAGGCATCTTCTATTTCACATATTTCGAAGGGAACAAAAGTTCTGCCCTTTTTTGGTTTTACCTATCCTCATTCAAAATTGTTGGCGGTTTTATTAAAGGGCTAAGACTTGAAGAACAACTTCCTGATAATATTTTGCTCCCCAAATGGGTCAATCTGATACAAGATTTATGCGCCCCATTTTTTATTTTCAGCAAAGCATCATACAGACTTGGTTACTCGAACCAAAAAAGCGATATATCCGATTCTGTAAGCATCTTAGAATCAAATTTTGACCAATATGCTTTTGGTCGAAAATTAATAAGCATTTCTAGCACAATTACTGTCCAAAACAGCAGTGTTCAAAACATTTCATTTAGCACTGGCTGTAAAATTCAATTTATTTATGACGAGTATCCAATTTCATAATAGCTCAAAAAAATTTTTATTCGTATGTGGGCTTTTTCTTTTAAGCCTAAGCATACAGGCTCAAAATAAGAATTATGCCTACTATGATGCAGCATCATATGCCCAATACAGTGCTGGCGCATGGGATGAAGTAATTGTTCTGTGCAACGAAGCTATTGATCAAGGTTTTAGCTCATATTTTATTCAAATACGGATGGCATATGCCTATTTTTATTTAGGTAATTACCGAAAAGCGGGCAAGCATTTTAAAGAATCGCTCCTTTTTTCCCCTAAGGATAATATTGCCAAGCAGATGTACTTTTTATCCTTAAAATATAGTGGCCAAAAAGAGAGAGCCGCCTTTTATGCCCGAAAACACGATCTCGAAGGAGTCTCCTTTGTATTGGATGCCAATGCGGCTTTTTCAAGTACCGCTTTTTCGTATCCGGGAAACGATCCCTCAATAAATAGCGACAATGTATATGTTCAGTACGCCCAAGAAAGCAGTTCTTCCGTTTATGAAGCGAATTTTACAATGGTTCCCAGCAATTTTCTGAGCCTTACTTTCTCAGCAAAAACATTGACTATTCAAAAAAATGAACACATCAAGTTTTATGATCAGAATGACCCAGAAATAAGTCAGGTAGATTACAGTTGGGGCTTTGTTCGAAGCGTGGATTTATCGGCAAAACCGTCAGAAACCTTAATAACAGGGAAGGTAAACCAATCCGAATATTATCTTAAGGCAGGCCTGCAGTTATCTGAAAAATGGATGCTGCATGCCGCTGTGAATTTTATTCAGGTAAAAATCCCCAATATTAGTTCCGAAATTACCTTTGAATCTCATTACGACACTGCCTTGTATATCGCCACAACAGATTCTGTTCTACCAATGGAATATGAAACCTATCAATACACAAACAAGCAGTACGGCAGGATCAGCATCAACGAACATATTGTTTATTTGGGGTTTACAGGCGATTTTGGAAAAAGCAACATCAGACTCTTTGGTACCTACAGCAATTTTATGGAACGAAATCAGTATGAAGCCGGGCTCTACTATACATTTTACCCCCAAGGTAACTTAAATTTCTACTTACAGGCAGGCGGAATTTATCTTAATGATGATGGAAATGGCTCAATTATTGCTGATGGGCTCCTAGGTTTTTCATTATCAAAAAGTTTATGGTTCAATACTTGGCTTCAGGCAGGCCGGATAAAGCAAGCAAACTTTATGGAAGGTTCATTAGTGTTTAATCAGCCCGAAAAAGTAAATTTGCGCACAGGTGCAGGATTTATTTATTTAATTTCTGAACACCTGCAATTCAGCCTGAACTATGTTTTCCAACAAAAAAACCAAGAGTACATTTCCGTATCTTCGCAGAAAGAAATTACTTTTGTACAACAGGAATATTATTCACACACAATAAATGGAGGTATAAAATGGACCTTTTAAGAAAAATTATACTAAGCATCCTGATCCTATTTATAACGGTTTTCGCATTAAATGCACAAGATTACCAAACACAAATTGATGCATTTAAGCAGAGTTATGCCGATGAATATGCTGGCGACTATTCAAAAGCGGCCGAAGATTTAAAAGCAATATACGATGCAGAGTCCTACGCACAAAACATTCGTTTGGGATGGTTAAGTTATATGCAGGGATTATTCAATGAATCCATGGCCTATTATCAAAAAAGTATTAGCCTGATGCCTTTATCAATAGAAGCGCGCTTAGGCTATGCTTTGCCCACATCAGCATCAGGCAACTGGGATGCTGTAATCAATAAATACCATGAAATCTTAAAAATTGACCCACAAAACTCTTTGGTGAACTATCGAATGGCTAGTTATTACTATAATCAGCAAAACTATACTACAGCATATGGCTATATCGAAAAAGTAGTAAACCTCTACCCTTTTGATTATGATGGAACCATACTAATGGCCTGGATTGAGCTGAAACTTGGCAAACTCAGGGAGGCCAAAGTATTATTCAATAAAGCATTAATGATAAGGCCCAACGATGTAAGCGCACTTGAAGGGCTCAAACAAATACAGTAATAAAACAATGAGAATCAACTTCAAATTGATAAGCCTGATTTTAGGCGTCTTCCTTTTTACATTGGCTTGTGCTCCAAAAAAAACAAATGAGGAAAAACAGAGCACCCAAAAGCAAAAACACGTTTTTGTGCCTGATTTTAATGCGGATAGTGCTTTTCAGTTTGTAAAAGCGCAAACCGATTTTGGCCCACGCACTCCAAATTCTGAAGCGGCCGCACAATGTGCCCAATACCTCGAAAAAACCCTCTTGCGTTTCACAAAGGATGTGCAAGTACAACAATTCAAAGCATATGCTTATAATGGGAAGCAGCTGAACGGAAAAAATATTATTGCATCATTCAATCCGGAAAGCCAAAACAGGATTTTTCTCTCTGCTCACTGGGATTCAAGGCCAACAGCCGATCACGATCCCGACGAAAGCAATCATAATAAAGCGATTGATGGTGCAAATGACGGCGCAAGTGGTGTGGGTGTTCTTTTAGAAATTGCACGAATTTTCGCAACAAATCCTCCACCTATTGGTGTCGATATTATTCTCTTCGATTTAGAAGATTATGGTGCGCCACAAGATCAGCAAAGTCGTGATGGAGGCGATTATTGGGGATTGGGCTCACAATATTGGGCAAAAAACCCTCATGTATATGATTATCAGGCCAAATACGGAATATTACTCGATATGGTAGGAGATCCTAAAGCACGTTTCCCAATGGAAGGCTACTCATTATATTACGCACCATCCCTTGTGAAAAAAGTATGGGAAACTGCCGCGCGTATTGGTTATGGCGATTATTTCATTAAAGAAAAAGGCGGGTATATTACTGACGATCATTATTATATCAATAATATTGCACAGATTCCCACGATTGATATTATCCATCTAGAACCTTCTTCTTCCAATGGTACTTTTGTGGATTATTGGCATACAATGGGCGATTCTATCGATAAAATAGACCCGACAACCCTTAGGGTGGTTGGGAAAGTTGTTTTGCAAACCGTGTATGAAGAAGGGCAGTAACTAGTGTCTGTCCACGAACCCAATGTCTATTTCCTTAAGAAAAGCGTTTCTTATGATAATCAGGTTCTTTAAGCTCTAGGCATTTTTGGATAATTGCTACAAGATGAAGATAAATCTGCAAATCGTTTTTTTGCAGATACCTTAAAGCATCTGCTTTGTTTTGGCAGGCACGGGCAAAAATAACATAGAATTTAAAACCATGTTTTAGCAGCCAAGGAATTGGAGCTTCAAAGCCGTCAATCGCATGGTCTAAAGCCGCCAAATGGGGATAATTTTTCAATAACCAATCAAAAGCTTTCGTGCTGCCATTTATCGAATTCGATAAAGCAGCAAGTTCGGGGTATCCATTTTTCAACAACCAATTATGAATCTCCTTATTATCTTTTAAGGACTCTCCAAAAGCGAGCAATATTTTGGCCGGATACCTGAACTCTTTATTCATATACTTCAGATTTTATTCCTAAGGCATCGAGTCGGGCAGCAATTGCATTCAATTCAGCTTTGCCAATTTTCTCAATATCCTGAGCCGGGGTTTCACGTGCAATTGGATACAGCATTACAAGCCGAGGATGAATGCGTTTTATATGCTCCAACCATCTGCTTATTTCATATTCAGTCGTATTATCAAGCTTATTTCCTTTATAGGTTCCACGCAGGAATAAAGTTTGAACCACCAGATCTCCATTAAAACGGCATAATTGCTCCACAATTTCCTCAATAGTAATTTTTCGTTTTGGTTGGTTAATCATCTGGAGCATTTGGTCTGTGCCGGCATCCAGCTTCATCACATTATTATCGATACGCATCAGGGCCTCCATAACTTCTTTTCGATGGAGCATGCTTGAATTCGACAATACTGTAATTTCGGCTTTAGGAAAATATTGATCACGCAAGCGGATGCTTTCATCAATGATTTTAGGAAAAGAAGGATGAAGTGTTGGTTCTCCGTTTCCGGCATATGTTATATTATCAGGAACCTCTGAATTTTGCTTCATGGAAAGCAATTTTTTTTCCAGCATTTGCACAATTTCTTCCGTTTTGGGGAGGTTCTGGCTCTGTGCATCATCAGTCCAACCACATTCGCAATAGACACAATCAAAGCTACAGATTTTTTTATCGACCGGTAACAGGTTAATTCCCAACGAATTCCCAAAACGCCTGCTGCGAACAGGGCCAAAAATCAATTGATCAAAAAGAAATCCTGCCATTATATTTTTTTGCAAAAATACAAAATACACAACAGCTTTTTCATCAGCGCCTGCAGCATTCGATCCTATTTAAAAACAATAGTGGCAGTCAATCCGGAATATAAGCCCAAAAGCTGAACAAATTATCATATTATTTGTATCTTTAACACACACAATTAACCATCAAAAAAAATAAGAATATGGCTTTTGAATTACCACCACTTCCGTATGCAAAAAATGCGCTTGAGCCGCATATTTCAGAAAAAACAATTGAGTTTCATTATGGCAAGCACCATCAGGCCTATGTGAATAACCTGAATAATCTGATTCCGGGCACAGCCTTCGAGGATGCAAGCCTCGAAGAAATCATCGAAAAAGCTGATGGCGGTATTTTCAATAATGGCGCTCAGGTATGGAATCACACTTTTTATTGGAATTGCTTAAGCCCCTCCGGTGGTGGCAATCCCGAAGGTGCTCTTTTAGACGCAATCAATAAGACATTTGGTTCTTTCGATGCATTTAAAGAAGCCTTTAGCAAAGCTGCTGCCACGCTCTTTGGATCGGGATGGGCCTGGCTGGTAAAAAACAAAGAGGGTGATTTAGAAATTATCCAAGAATCGAATGCAGGAAACCCCATTCGCAAGGGTTTTACCCCATTATTAACCTGCGATGTATGGGAACATGCTTATTATCTTGACCAACAAAATAAGCGTCCGGCATATATAGAAACATTCTGGAAGCTTGTTGATTGGAAAACTGTTGCAGGCAGACTGTAAGCCTAAAAAACAAAAGCTGCTTCATTTGTTTGAAGCAGCTTTTTTTATGTTTTATTGTATTATTCTACGGTTACTGATTTTGCCAAGTTCCGTGGTTGATCAACATTGCAATCACGGTTAACCGCGATATAGTATGCGAGCAATTGCAGGGGTATTGTAGCAAGAAGAGGCACCAATAATTCAATTGTTTCCGGAATTTCAAGCACAAAATCTGCCAATGCAGCAACGCTTTCATCATTCTCGGTAACAACAGCAATTACTTTTCCCTCTCTGGCCTTTACTTCCTGAATGTTTGAAATCACTTTTTCGTAAACACCCCTATTGGTTGCAATAACAACCACCGGCATTTCCTTATCAATAAGTGCAATAGGGCCATGCTTCATTTCCGCCGCAGGATAACCTTCTGCATGTATATAACTGATTTCTTTTAACTTAAGCGCACCTTCTAGGGCAACTGGGAAATTATATCCACGTCCCAGATAGAGAAAATTCCTTGAGTATGTAAAGATTTTTGAAATATCTTTAATTTTATCATTCAGCTCAAGGGTACGCTTTACTTTATCAGGGATCGCCTTGATTTCCCTACTTATCTGATGATATGTTGAACTATCGATTGTGCCTTTTTTACGAGCTATGGCTAAAGCCATAAGAGTAAGAACGGTAACCTGTGCCGTGAATGCTTTTGTAGAGGCCACACCAATTTCAGGGCCGGCATGGGTATAAGAACCCGCATCAGAAGCCCTTGCAATAGACGAACCAACCACATTGCAAATACCATAAATAAATGCACCCTTTTTCTTGCCGAGTTCTATGGCTGCAAGGGTGTCGGCAGTTTCACCAGATTGGGAAATAGCAATAATAATATCGTCCTCATAAATAACAGGATTCCTATAACGGAATTCCGAAGCGTATTCCACCTCAACAGGAATACGGGCGAGGTCTTCAAAAAGATATTCAGCAACCAGACCGGCATGCCATGAAGTACCTGCAGCAGTTATAATAATTCGTTTAGCGTTCAAAAATTTGTGTTCATGATCAATTATTCCTGCCATACTGATGATGTCATTATCATCATGGATGCGTCCGCGAAAGCTATCGCGAATTGTCACAGGCTGCTCATAAATCTCCTTCAGCATAAAATGAGGATATCCGCCCTTTTCCAGTTGGCTGATGCTCATTTCCAGTGTTTGAACAACAGGAAATTTTTCCACATCCTTAAGCGTCATAATTTTCAAGCCGGTGTTTCGGTTGATAATGGCAATTTCCTCATCATCGAGATATACCACATTCTTTGTGTATTCTACGATTGGTGTTGCATCGGACGCAAGAAAATATTCATCTTTACCAATACCAACCACCAAAGGGGAACCTTTACGGGCTGCAATAAGCATATCTGGGTTCGAATGATCGATCACAACAATGGCATAAGCTCCAACAACTTGGTTTAATGCAGATTGCACAGCTTCTACTAATCCAATATTCTCATCTTTTTTAATGAATTCGATTAATTGAATAAGTACTTCTGTATCAGTATTACTTTGGAATTTATAACCATGTTGAATCAAGCCTTTTTTAATCACTTCATAGTTTTCTATGATGCCATTATGGATTAAAGCCAATTCTTCGGATTGGGAAAAATGAGGATGAGCATTTATTTCATTTGGGGCACCATGAGTAGCCCAGCGTGTATGAGCCATACCAATGGTTCCGCTAACATCTTTGTCAATAATGTGATGTTCCAGCTCAGAAACTTTGCCTTTTGTTTTAAATACTTTCAACTGACTATTCAATACAGCAATACCTGCACTATCGTATCCTCTGTATTCGAGTCTTTTTAAGCCATTAATCAAAATAGGGCTTGCCTGTTTTGGGCCAATATAACCTACAATACCACACATGTTAACTACTTTTTAGATTTATCTGTCTTATTCTACTGCAAATAAACAGAAAAATCGGCAAATAAAAAACTATTGAATTTTGGAATAGACAACTTCAAGCCGGATTCTTTTATTGAAAAGCGCCGGATCATCTGGTTTTCCACCAACTAATTGGATTCTGTTCCCTTTAATTGATGCACCCGACACGGCGAGATAGAGATTATTTCCATCAAAGGTCTCCCCATCCATTACCGATTGCATATATGTTGTAATACGCATCCAAACTTCGTTGGTTTCGAAGTTATAATTGCCTCCAAAATAGGCTGTACCTTCGTATTGGTCACTGATATAATCATATGATCCATCTTCTTTATCAAGATGATAAATAAGGTAAGTTGGTGGAGGGAAAAACAAATCTTCATCACTTTGAGCATTATCAAAAACCAGTTTGGCTTCATTGAGTGCAATGTTACCAATATTTTTAAGTGGCTCTAAATCTGGCATTTGCAAGCGCACACGAATTCCGCCCATTGCCTGTAAATATGCGATCTGATCGCCGCTCATAGTATCATTATTCAGGATCTGGTTACGCAGGCTTGGGTCTGCATGTTGATATCCATAATGCTCGTATGTATTATAGCGTGCGCAATAGCTATTCACATTATAAATAAAGCTCAAAGAATCCTCTTCATCGTTATGATAGTACATATATAATGCTGATGTAGCAGCTTCCATTGAGAAATAGGCAATTTGACCACTGCCCGGATTTTGTTCTTCGGCAGCCGAGATCGATAAACCTTTAAAGAAGAGTAAAAAATCATCATTACTGGCCATATCTTCAGGAGAAGCTTCAATAAGTTTTTGCGCCAAGGCGGGATTGTTCTTACTGAGGTTAAGCCATAATTGCGGAGCATAATAAACAGTATCCACTTGGACCGAATCACGTGGTTTTGGCACTAAGGTATATTCTCCGATAATCGACTCATCAACTGCAGTACGGTTTACAGAATAATAGAGGCTGTCTGCATAAAGATCTCCCGTAAGTTCTTGCACCCTAATCGTTATAGGACTTAGGGTGTCGCCATAAGAACCGGCATAGAGTAATTTAAGCACTAGGGAGTCAACAACAGGATTGGTTCCAAAATCGTGGCCGGAAGATGAAAGCCTGAATTGCGTATAGAACCCGGCTGTACTTTTTCCAAAAACGGGGTCGTACATACTTCCCAGCACATTCAAAGAAGTACGATCGGTACGTATAGAATCCTCAATTTCAGAATATACCTGCACATACAAGCTGGTATCAAAACCTATACTTAACTGATCAGAACTGGGTTGGATACCCAATCCAATTTCTCCGGGGTCGTTTTCACAAGAAGGAAAATTAATCGCCACAAATGCAGCAAATAGCAATAATAACAGGCTTCGTCTCATCGAACAAATTTGACTTAATTTAAGCTAGTTTAACGCAGAATAGAACAGTTTATTCTTAGTCTTCTTCAGAATCTTCGAGCAACCGATCATAAAAGTCGTTATACACATCAATATAATTCTCTTCGCCCTGATATGGAAGGAATGGTTTCCCACTATCCTGAATATACTTATCAAGCTCAGGGTTAATGGTTTCACTTCCTTGAATAATACCATCAGCAAACTGAAGGGCACCCTTATATGCACCAACAAAGTCGCATTGTTTCAGGTTTTCAATATCTTCATCATTGATACCGGGAAGCATAATTTTCTGTGTGAAGTTTTCGTGCAGCTTTTCCGTAAATTCATCATCATAAACGGAGACAATTACTTTTGCTTCAGAAAATAATGGGTCATCGTGGAATGCTTTTTTGAGGTATAGAGGGATAAGGGAAGTCATCCAACCATGGCAATGTACGAGATCCGGACCCCATCCAAGTTTTTTAACGGTTTCTAAAACCCCTCTTGAGAAAAATACGGCGCGTTCATCATTATCTTCATAAAAAGAACCATCCTTTGCACGCAGAGTAAATTTGCGCTGAAAATAATCCTCATTATCAATGAAATAAATCTGCATTCTGGCCTGTTGAATACTGGCAACCTTAATAATGAGCGGATGGTCTGTATCGTCAATAATAAGATTCATACCGGAGAGGCGAATCACTTCATGCAATTGATTCCTACGTTCGTTAATGCACCCAAACCGAGGCATAAAAGTACGAATTTCTTTACCTCTTTCCTGAATTCCCTGTGGTAAATGCCGACCAATCAATCCTAATGGACTTTCTTTTAAATATGGTGTAATCTCCTGAGAAACAAATAAAACACGCGCCTTTTTTTTCATATTCCTATGATTTTAATTCTATAATTTCATCCCGTACCAATGTCTTTCCAGACTTAATATTTCAACTTATCTTAAACTAATGGTTTAATGCTGAATAATTTGGAACTGCAAAATTAACATTTTTTTGCCATTTTCGAGCATAATATGTCATAAACCCTTATTAATATTAGCGGATTTATGCGCTTTTACACAAATAAACCTATGATTAAACTGCTTCCCGTTATCATTTGATGAAAAAATTTGAGCAGAAAACAAAATAATCTTGTAATTATTCAGAAACAAAAATCTTCCTTAGGACTTCACAAATATTGCTTTCATGATATGGCTTGCCATTTTGGGGTTTTCTTTTAGCCTTCGCGTAGAATATCCAAACCAGTCTTTGCCGAAAGGCACATAAACACGCATACGATGCCCTTTTTCAACAATTGATTTACGAAGCTCCGGTGTTACCCCATAAAGCATTTGAAATTCATAGCTGTCTTTTGGCCGCTGATAAGTCTCTATTAACTTCATTGCACCATCAACCAAAGCCTTATCGTGGGTGGCAATGCCCGGATACATTTTTTGTTCAAAAATATACTCCAGATCTTCTAAAAAGTGTTGGTTGATTTCTTCATATTTCTTAAAAGCAATACTTTCCGGCTCCACATAAATCCCTTTGCATAAACGAAAATTAAGCGGCTGTTCGACAGTATTCATATCGCGCATATCGTTTAAATCATGCAAGGTGCGCTTCAAATAAGCCTGTACTACCAAGCCGGTGTTTTTAGGAAACTCTTGGTGCAAACGCCTATACAGCCGGATTTCTTTATCAACACAGCGCGAATCTTCCATGTCGATGCGGATAAAATTGCCATAAGAAGCAGCCTTGGCAACAATTTCGCGGATGTATGAATAACAAACAGCTTCATCGATCAATAAACCAAAAGAGGTGGGTTTCAATGAATAATTTCCATCGATATCTTCCTTTTCAATGGCATCAATCAATTCGAGATATTCATCACGATTTGCTTTTGCCTCGTTCAGGTCAGATATAAATTCACCCAAAATATCAAGGGTTACCATACAGCCCTCACGATTTAACTCCTTACTCGCCTTAACAGCATCCGAGATGCTTTCCCCTGCAATATACTTTTTCGAGAAAACCCACACCAATTTTTTTGGCATAAAGGGCAATATCCCCGCAATCATTTTATTGAACATGAAATAATTATTTAAAATGTAGCATACAAAAATAGAGAATTTTACGCACATGATATGCGATAAAAAGTGCATTTACTAATTGAACTTAAGGACTCTTTAAAACAGTTCGACCATAAACTTTCTTCAACACACTTCCATTTTTTGACGGAAACCGTTTTCATCTAGAGGAATTATATCCCTATTGTCAAAAGAGACTTCGCGAAGCTAGATTATATAAAGAGCCATACACTTATTTTAACTCAAAATAAATAAGTTGTCGTGCTTTGACCATTTAAGAATAAATTTAATTTTGCTTGTTAATGAATTAACACTGTTCGTGATTTAACAAACTAAAAAATATCAGGCTTATGTATAAGATCAATGCGCATCCTGTTCTTGAAATTCCTAAACAAGAAAACGTTGAGTTTCTCTACAACGGACAAAAAATTATTGGTCAAAAAGGATTTACTATTGCCGCCGCCCTCCATCAGGCAGGTTTCCCTGTGCATAGCCACAGCTTAAAAAACCGTGAACGAAGCCTTGAATGTGGTATTGGTAAATGCGGGGCATGCGAGATGCTGGTTGATGGCCAGATAAAAAGAATCTGCATCACCAAAGTTGATGGCATTTCGGAAGTCAGGGAAATCCCAAAAGATTTTAATCCTGAAGCGAAAAAACCGGAAACGAAAACCCCTGTGAAGGTATTCAAAACAAGCGTTGCAATTATCGGTGCCGGCCCCGCAGGGCTTGCTGCCCGTGAAGAATTGAATAATCACGGTGTTGATAATATTGTACTCGATAATAATGATCAAATTGGCGGTCAGTTCCTGATGCAAACCCATCAGTTTTTCTTCTTTGAAAAAGAGAAGAAATTTGGTGGTATGAGGGGCTTCGATATTGCCAAAACCCTCGCCGGTGATTCTCATGACGGTATTTTCCTGAATGCCACTGTTTGGGACATTCTTGATGGTAAACGTTTGGCCGTTAAAGATATTAAAACCGATGAGGTCTATTATATTGATGCAGAGCACCTCATTATTGCCACGGGAGCGGTTCCATTTATGCCCACATTCGAAAACGACGACCTTCCTGGCGTTTATACTGCAGCAGTTGTTCAAAAAATGATGAATCAGGAATTTACACTTCTTGGTAAAAATATATTGACCGTTGGCGCTGGAAATATTGGCTATTTAACTTCCTACCAATTAATGCAGGCAGGCGCACAGGTAAAGGCGATCATCGAAGCGCAGCCCCATGAAGGTGGTTTTCCTGTTCAGGCAAACCGTGTTCGTAGATTGGGCATACCTATTATGCTGGGGCATATCTTATTAAAAGCCATTCCCAACGAAAAACATGATGGAATAATTGGCGCTTTAATTGCAGAATGCGAGAATTTTAAAGCGATTCCAGGAACGGAAAAAATTATAAAAGGCATTGATGCCATTAATATTTGCACCGGCCTAGTTCCTGATGATCAATTACTTATTAAGGGTAATGAGATTTTTGGGCGTAATTGTTATGGCGCAGGCGATGCCATTCGCATTGGTGAAGGCACAAGTGCTGTTTTACGCGGAAAACAAGTAGCTTATGAAGTACTGCAAAACCTTCAGCTACGCTATGATTATGAGCATTATCTAAAAATTTCAAAGGAATATATTGATTCCCAACAACATCCTGTTCAGATTATTGAAAAGCCCTTTATGCCAACACCCGAAAGAATGGCACAAAAAGGATTTGTACTAATCGATTGCCTCTATGGATTTGCTTGCAATCCATGCAGTTTTGCCTGTCCGCACGGAGCCATTACGAAATCATCAACAAGCACTGTTCCACATATCGATTACGAAAAATGTATTGGCTGTATGGACTGTGTATATCAATGCCCCGGTTTGGCGATTTTTGGATATAATCTAAAGAAAGACTGGCTGTTCTTACCCATTGAATACGAAGCTGCCGAAAAATCAGAAGTATTCCTTATTGATAATAACGGCAAAAAACTGGGTGAAGGTATTATCGAAAAAATTATGCGCAAAGCCAATAAAACCCATGTTGCGCGTGTAAGATCACTCGATATTCACGGAGAAGAATTAACCAATGTGCGGGGATTTATTGTTAAGGAAAACTATCCAGAAGCAGTGCATGAAGAAAATTGCGATTGTGCCATAGAATCAGAGACCTATGTATGCCATTGCGATGATGTTTCTTTGGATGAAATACTAAATGTAATTGGCGATCGCAAATTCATTTCTGTTGATGAAATCAAGCACACAACCCGTTTGGGTATGGGCGCCTGCCGCGGAAAACGCTGCATTCCCCGACTAAAACAAATGATTCGCCCTTATGGGATTTCTGTTGTTGGTGATGCCACACCACGTGGGCCATTGTCCAATCAGGTAAGTATGGGCGATATGTTCCCGAAAGAATCTCATGAACAAATACAGATTATCAACAAGAAGCATCAGATAAAAAAAATAAAGGTGAATGCCCTTGTAGCCGGTGGTGGTATTGGCGGAAGCGCTGTATTTCGTTATCTTGCCGAAGGCGGATTGAAACCAGTTTTAGCAAATTATGGCAGGGGCGCTTCTTGGCGCAATATTGCCGGAGGACGACCCAATTTTAGTATTCCTGAGCTATCGGAAATTGCAGTACGGAATCAGGATATTTTTAAGGAGTTGCAAAATATTCAAAATATCGATTACCGGCCTATTGACTATGTTACTTTTGCACACGATGACCATATGTATCAGGCTCTTGAAGCATCCATGGCTTGGTCTGATGCTGAAATGATAGCACCTTCGGAATTTAGCAAACGCATATCGCCTAATTTCAACACACAACTCACAAAATATCAGGCAGCCTTAATTACTAAAAATTGCTGGCAGGCAACTCCAGGGCGTGTCGTTGATTTAATCCGTCAACTCGGCATTGAAGCCGGAGGAAGCATTGAAGAAGACTGTGAGTTGCTCGATGTTCGCAAAGAAAAGGACACCTATTTTGCCCTAACACGCAATCACCGTCATGAATATGTTGAATATGAAACTCCGGTATTTGTGAATGCTTTAGGTCCACAAGGAGCAAAATTTGCAAAGGCTATTGGTGTAGAAAGTGGTATCTATCCGGTGAAACATCAGGCATTTATTACACGCCGTTTACCGATGATGGGCATGAACGGAGTACCTCTACCTATGATTATCGATCGCAGGAATTATAAAGGATTTGTCGCTGTTTATGGCCAGCAACTCGGTGAAACAGGCCAGATTATTGGTTGTGCCAGCCCTGCTGTAGACCCAATGGAAGCAGATAAAAACCTCAAAATCAATTCAAAAGAATTTCTTGAGATTGTTTCTGAAATATTTGTTGATTGGATTCCTCAATTATCCAATGTAGGCTTCCAGGCCATATGGGCAGGCTATTATGTTGAACCTCGGATGATTCTTGATCCTGATCATGGTTTGTTTATTGGATTACGAGGTCAGGGATTTATGCTGGGACAATATCTTGCCAAGATGTATGTGGATAAGCTGCTCGGAAAAGATGTTCCTTCTTATTTTGAGCGCCTTACACTTAATGGTGATGGTTTGCTTGAAAAAGCTTTCAAATAGTATATGAGCATATGCCCTACTTCTGGCAGACACTCATTTTAGATTGAAAATTAAAAAAGGCGTCGGAATGAGACGCCTTTTTTTTATTGTACAAAAATCATTTTTTGCTGAATACTGTAGCCATCCACACTTAAGCGAAAATAATAAACACCGGGAGGCAAGGAATAATCTTCGGGCTGAAAGGAAATAATATGCTTTCTGCTTTCCAATAGCTGATCATCAATAATCCGCAGACGCTCCCGCCCATACATATCCAAAACGCTGAGACTCACAATTTGTGGTGGATTAATTTTAAAGGAAAATGTTGTAGAAGAGCTAAAAGGGTTTGGATAATTCTGTTCCATACTCAAAGGCACATAATGTTCTTCTTCTACTCCGGTAATGATATCCGTATTTACAATGGCTGTATAAATGCTTCTGTGCCCATCTTGCAGCCGAACCCAGATTGGGCGCACTATATTGTCGTGGGCACTAATGTTCGTATAATCCCCAAAGAAAATATTATCTGTTGGGAGAAAAGGTAGTTCACTGACTTTGAAGTTCATAATTTGGTTCCCACCATCACGACTTAGAGCCATATAAACATCGGTATTCTCATCCTCATAATTTCTACGGTCGTAAAACACAAAATAAAGGTTTCCGTTGGTTTGGTCGATTGCCATCCAGGTAAAAAATTGCTGCTTTCCGCTGCCATCATCATTCACGCGAATATCTTCACTCCAAGACAGCCCGCCATCATCAGAATATTTCAGCCAAATGTCGGTATCTTCGGGGCCATTTCGCTGATCAGACCAGTTCACATATATGCGCCCGTGGTTTGGGCCATTAGAAAGGTCACAAACAGTGATTGGCATTCCGTTGCACCGATAAATACCCGGAACAGCAAAATCCCATCCACCGTTTTGATCAGCAATAACTGTTTCCTCTAACCACGTTTCACCCTGATCGGTGCTGCTTGTAAAATAGATTTTCTCATGACCGGACCATGCCACATATATTTCCCCATTGGGACCAACTGCCGGTACAGCACCTTCAACGGTATTGTCTTCATCAATACAATTACCCGGAATCGTATTAATTACTTTCGATTCTGAAAAGCTTTCACCTGCATCCAAAGATTTTGAAAACATTATATTTGTTTGACAATCAGGATTTGTAGAGCCATAAGCATCAAATTGGGTCCAAGTAATATAAATATTATTGTTGTAGGGGTCAACAACAGCCCATTCCTTATCCTGATCTTTGCTGCCGTTTAATCCAATGCCCGTACCATCATTCCAGAGCCGTCCGCCATCTACTGACTTTTGGCAGACAATACGGTCGAGCCATGAGCCTGTAGCAGGATTGGAAAGGTGGAAATAATAAAAATTTCCTGCTGTATCTGCAATAATACATGGGTCTCCTGCAACAGAATAGGCATTACTGTTCAATGTCTGTATTGTCCATGACAAACCGCCATCACTGCTGAAATATTGGTTGTTCATATTTGTCCCGGCAACAATTTCGAGGGTATTTGCAGGGTTTATAAAAATAGAGGGTTCATTGGGATAAAGGCGGTCGCTAATCATCACATTCGCATGCTGCGCATAAGATGCTGAGGTAATCAAAACCATTAGAAACCCTAGAAATAAATATTTCATGATAGTGGACTTTATTTTGGAACTAATGCATTTACATTCAGGACACAGGAAGGAAAATACATCCATGAACAAGCAAAAAGATAATAAAATGGTAGAAAGATTTCGTTTGAAAAGGACAGGGCAACAATCTATTTAACGTCCACCCCGACCTGATGGTCGATTGATAAAGAGTTTTTTAGCCACTTTATGCGCCTTCCATTCAATATCATCAAACCGGAATCTAGGTGGTTTCAGATCGATATTCAGGTCAACTTCGTTCCATTTTGGATGAAATTCGTTATATGGATCTGTTAGTACATCTTTATTATCAAGAATAAGGTTCATAAATTTTTCTATATTCCTGCGGTCAGCAGAAGACTCCCTGCTGATATTTGTTGCCAACATAATTTTTACATTATATGTGCTGATTGTTGAGTCTTGCCAATCATACGTACCATCAGGGATGGTTGTTTCTTCATAAATACCTTTAAGGCTGTCGCTACGAACAGGAACAAGTTTAATAAGGTTTTTGAGGAGAGGGGATGTATTTGCCAGTTTATATACAGGCGCCATGCCCACATAAAAGAATGCATCAATCCGGTTATTAAGCAAATCGCTTAGAGCATTATTAAATCCCACATAAACATTTTTCCATTTTATTCCGGTACGTTCTTTAATGATATCTGCTGTAATTCCGGTACCCTGAACGCCAACGCCAACGCGTTTCTTTTCGAGGTTTGGAAGTGAATCAATTTCTGCGTCCCTGCGAGTAATCAGATGGATTTCTGCATTACCCAATGGCAAAAGGATGCGCACATCACGTGAGAGGCTTTGGTTTCCCCTTAACTGTTTCAACTCCTGATATAAAAGCACATCATATTGCAGAAAATAAACATCGGCATAGCGGTATTCATTGCTAATCAATTTTTGGTAATTTCTGAAATTTCCTTCGGAAGTAAGGACATCAATATAAGGAATTGTATCGCAGATTGAATCGGTGATGGGAAAAATTACCTCTTCATAGGCCTGATTACCATAAGTATCAAGAATTGGGATTTTGATGGTATCAGTTTTTGTAATGCCATTGTTGGGATCGCGATAAATCGCCAACGAATCTTTAAATTTTGGCACTTGCTTTATTTCAAACCTAAAGCCCACAATTGAATCAATCAGCACTACTGAATCAGCAAGACGATTGATATCGTTCATCATTTGATAATAAGTGCCTTCCTTATTACCGGTCAACACTTTAAGTCTACGTTGATCATCAGTTTGCGCCGAAACACATGCTATTATAAACAGAAAAATTATGTTAATCAGTAAGAATCTCTTCATTGTATCAGGGTTGTATAATACGCCTTTGATTTGTAGCCAACAGGCAAATATAGCTATTTGTATATCCAATTCAAAAAAAACCTCATTTTTGTGCCGAAATTACACTTTTTCGGCACGCAATACAAAAAGGGGAGTTCCATTCGGCTGCTTTCATACGGTTTTTCCTTTATTAAGTTTCACCCTCTGAATAAAATTTCACCACTTATTTTTTTATCACCTTTACTCCATTCACCAAAAATCCATCCAAATCACTAAATTTGCTTCCATATTAAGTTCTTTGGCCAATTTTTATTCCGGGCAAAATGCCAATTCTCTTGAAAACCCCCTTTTAACGATCAGCCTTAATGAAAAAAAACAGCTTTATCCTACAAATTCTTCTGGCCCTTTTTCTTGGAGCTCTTGTCGGCATCTATTTTAAAGAGGGAATTCCCTATGTAGCATGGATGGGGACCCTATTTATCCGTGCATTAAAGATGGTAATCCTACCATTAATTTTAAGCTCCATTATATCGGGTGTTGCAAATATTGGTAAGCCGGAAGACCTCGGTAGGCTGGGTTTAAAAACAATGGCTTATTATTTGGTAACCAGTCTTTTTGCTATTCTTACAGGTTTGTTTATGGTCAATATTATGAAGCCGGGGATTGGCGCAGACCTTGGCCTCAGTCAGAAAGTAGAAGGGCTTGATGTTGCCACAAAATCTTTTGGGGATACTCTAATCAATATTATTCCGGAAAATATTTTTCAGGTGCTTTCTACAGGAAATATGCTCCCCGTTATCTTTTTTGCTATTGTTTTCGGCTTTTTTGTTAATCAAACATCCTCGAAATCAAGTAAAATCCTTGGCGATTTCTTTCAGGCGGTTTTTGATGTAATGATGAAAATCACCCTCTTTATCATTCGCTTTACGCCATTGGGGATTTTCGGCATTATTGCCAAGGTGATGTCCGAACAAGACGATCTTTTATCATTGGTCAGTCGCATGGGGCTCTACATGCTCACCGTTGTTCTTGCCCTAAGCATACACGCATTTATTACCTTACCTGTTTTGGTTCGTTTTATCGGTAAATCGAAACCCTACAAACACCTGATGAATATGCGACCTGCCCTAATTACGGCTTTTTCTACTGCATCTTCAAGCGCTACGCTACCACTTACCATGACGACTGTTGAAGAAAAATCGGGCGTTTCAAATAAAATTACAAGCTTCACACTTCCTCTGGGCGCAACCATCAATATGGATGGGACCGCTCTTTATGAATGTGTGGCAGCCATGTTTATTGCTCAGGCTTATGGTATCGATTTAAGTATTGGCCAGCAAATTCTGATTGTGCTAACAGCATTATTGGCTTCCATTGGTGCGGCCGGAATTCCTATGGCCGGCTTGGTAATGATCGCGGTTATTCTTTCTGCTGTTGGATTGCCCTTAGAAGGCATTGGCCTGATATTGGCTGTCGACCAACTTCTGGATATGCTGCGCACTGCTACCAATGTATGGAGCGATAGTTGTGGCGCGGTAATTATTGCGCGGACTGAGGGCGAAGAATTGAACGTATAAAAAGCCCAAGCATTCTTATGCCTGAGCTCATCATATTTTTTGAGGTATTCAAATAAATCATTATTCTAATCAATTGTTATATTGACATATAGACCCCTCCCGCAGGATCTTCACTTCCTTTCGATCCCTTGGTCGAAAAGACAGAATTCGTTCGGGAATAATAATTTATCATCTTGCCTTTTCGACTGAGGTCATTTTTTTATTTGCAGTGTTTTATTTTTTTGATTTAGAACATTCATTAAATTACCAATATAGGATGACCGAGGGAGAAATCTAAAACAACATCAATAGAAATATACTGAATTTCATTCCTTAGCCGAAGTACTCTATTAAGCACCTCTTCATATTTATTTAATAATCAAACGGCTGCCTTCACTATGAGCGGCAAATTCAGGTGCATATAAGCATCGCGCCGAAGCTAGGCCATTACTAAACTGCCCTTTTTGTGCAGCAATAAGGCTGTATTCATACTGATACAGGCCTTTGGGCATATAATCGATAAAGAAGTTGGCTGTTGCATCCTTCATATCGAGATAATAGCCCGTGCTTGCGCCCCAGAAATAGCCCGAATTACTGTTTTCCACTTCCATACCGGCGGCATGATAATCACGGATATGCACAAATTCCAGCTTTCGGTCACTCTCAACAATCAGGCGCACCATAATACGATCCCCGGGATGAATCTCATCTCCTTCTTTCAATTTTGTTAAGCTTCCGTCTGTTGCCTGCATAAAATACATACGCTGAATTGATAAAGGCCCCTGATGTTCTTCTACTTTTGAGGCATCTGCCAAAAAACTCATATAAACAGCGCCCCATGAAGGAACTGTGCCTTTATTAACCATCTTCACAGAATGAATAGCAATATTATCGGTTTTTTGATTGTTCCATTGCTTTTTGAAATAGCCTGTTCCCGCTTCCTTAGTCACTTCAAGCGGAATAAAACGACCATTTTCATTCAGGCTTATTTTCAAATTATCTTCATTCTCCAATAAATCTGTGCCTTTCAGCAAGAGCGCATAGCAAGCGTCGGCAGTATTGCTGTTTGATGGCCAAATACCGGTTTGTTTTTGCTTCAGCAACCACATTTTCATTTGTTCCACTTCATCGGGATATAAGCTATGTTTGGCGAAAAGCACAATAATTGCCGTTTGGCGACCAATAGGATCAGATGACCAATACCATCCATTATCTCGCCTCCAATACATCCCCATTTCATCGCTATGCAATGCTTTTTCGCGAAGGCTGGCAACAATGGCATTTGCAACTTTATCATTGCCAATGGCAAAAGCATAAGAAGCAATTTTTGTCTGGACATATAAATTATAGCTCGTCCACGACTCAAGAACACGCTTACTGAAAAACTCATGCATTTCCTGGTAATTCGTGTCGCTGTTCTGCATTTTATGACCCAATTGCTTAAAGTTTTCGGTCATCTCGAGCCAGGCAACAACCAAAGAGGACGGATGAAATTTTTCTTTTTTAAAATCCTTGTGTTCTATAAGTTTATTATAGTCTTCCAAAATCTCGCCATCGACAAAACGCATGGCAGAACGGATCAGGCTTTTCGATTTTGCAGGCAATTTAATACTCATTTCTTCGAGGCGCAGCATTTTATCCAAAACGGCCATTGTAGTCCAAAGTCCGGAACGCATTCCGCTGAACCATCCAAAACCACCATCAGCATTCTGAAGGTCGGCAAGTTTATTAAAATGGGAGTTCAAACGATAACTTAAGGTGTTGAGATCAAATAATAAAGCGAGGCGCTGCTTTTGGGCATTTTCGTTTTCAGCTTCCAAAACCCAAGGTGTTTCCTGCAAAAGAATCTCTTTCAATTCTTCATTTTTTTGCAAATTACTGAGCAAAGCTTCCGGTTGCAATTGCTTCCAGCTTTCGATTACCATTCTGATTCGTTCGGATGATGAAGCAATTTTATCGGAAACCGATGTAGCATAAAATGCATTCGACAATGTTAGGGCATTTTCATAAACAGGCTCAGCCAAAGCCGGTAAAGCCTGAATTGCATACCAAGCGGGGTTTCCTGTAAACTCAATGCTTAAGCGGTATTCCTCCACACCCTGACGCTCCAGTTTCTGCACCCATTCTTCCATATTGAGTTGCTTTTCGGTGCCCGGATTGATATAAATTGGCCTGCTTTCGGTAATGGGAATACGGCTGCTCAAAACGGGTAAAATTCTCTGTTCGCCATCCTGATGTTTCTCCGTTTCTGCAAAAACAGCAATCTGCAAAGGCATTTCTGCATTCGGAACCTTTAGTGTCCACGAGGCATTCCCTGCTGATTGTGCATTGATATTCAATACGATGCGGTTATTACCTTGCAAAATTTCATCGGTAATATCCTTGCCATTTAAAGGATTGTGAATTTGAATAAATGCCTCAGCATCACAGTTCTTATCGGTTTTATTATGGATGATTGCCGGAAGTTCCAGAACATCGCCTTCACGAACAAAACGAGGCATATTCGGAAACACCATCAGCTCCTTGGTTGTAATTGCTTCTTTTGTAATTTGTGCCGTTTTAAGGTCTTCCGTATAAGCAAGCATACGGAATTTCCAAGCGGTTAGGGCCTCTGGGGCAGTGAATTCCACAATCACATCGCCCTCGACATTTGTGCGTAAATCGGGATAGAAAAATGCTGTTTCATTTAGGTTGGTACGCGGCTGAGGAATTGTCTTTTTCTTTTGCCTTTCCGGCTCTACTTGATCCTCAACCATACAAAACAAAACCTCTTCATCCTCCACCTCTTCATTATTAAGGAATTCAGCATTTTTATCCATATCATCACCAGCAACACTTAATTTCTCCTTCATCAACATTACGGGCTGTTCTCCACCTCTTGAATAATGCATTCTTCCTCTGCCGGCAGAAAAGGATAATATATTAAATTGATCGTAATACTGAATAAGGTAGTTTTTATATCTGTATGGGTAGCTATATAAAGAAGTCGAAGAAGAAGTTCCGAAGGCATCCCAAAAATACTGCCTGTGACCAAAAGTGGGATAGTGCACAAAATTCCAATTGCTTTCGGCAAACACATCTAAAGAACGATCGTACATTCCTGAAAGAACAGAAGCTGCAGCTTTTTCTCCATTTGGTCCGGAAATACGGAAGCTCCACAATTCTTTAGCACCAGGGCTCATTTTATCCCGAAAAGTTATTGTTTTGATTTCCAGTTCTTTGTTTTTCCATGGAACCCGTATCATTTCGGTAAAACGATAGAGCCTGTTATCTTTGATAAACCAAGCGCTTAAGCCAACATTTCCACGCCAGCTTTCCTCTATTTTATAGGTCAATTTTTTAACCCCATTATTTAAAATAAGATCTTCCTGCTTTAGGATATCCCCATTTTGACTAATTTCGATATGCACGGAAACATCTTCAGCAGAGCTACCTAAATAAAAATCAAAGAAATCGCCCACTTGCAGGCTATTTGCTTTGTCCACATAAAACCAAGACCAGCTTGTAAAAGCCATCATATTGCTTTTTGAGTTCACCAGCAGAACATCCAAAGAATCACTGATGATTTTACCCTCTGCATTTGAGCTTATTAAAATCCTGTAGTTTCCCGGCTTTTGATTTTCCAGACCTGCCGTACTTAAAACAAAACCACTATCTGAAATCTCAATTTGCTGCTCATAAGCCAATTTCCCCCTTTGGAAAACAGGCGAATTTTCGCTGATATACTCTATATCAGACCGATACCCTCCTTCAACAGGCCTTTCGTTATATGCTTCTCCAAAAAATGATGTTCTCGGTAAATCCTCATTACTTTTCAAAGAAAATAGTTGCAATGTAGCTTTTGTTTTTACATCTTCACCATTGAGGTTAATCGATTTAAATTTATAGGGTTGGATGTTGTTATCAACTATTGTTGTGGTACCTTCAACGGTCAGAAAGAATGGCTGATCACCAATAAATACGCTTAATTCATCAGAATGGGTTTCGCCGGAAATGCTAATTACATCGGCAAATACGCTAAACTGATAATTTCGCCAGCTCCCGCTTGAATATTCTGAAGGACGGGCAATAAAGGAGAGTTCAAAGCCTCCTTTAGCATCTGTAATAATTTCCCCTGATGTTATATTTTCTGCCTGATTGGGCTGATAAAAGAACCAAGAATAAGGCAGGTAATCGCTGCGTTCAACACGATAACGCACGACGGCATTACTGAGGGGCAATTGATTGTATGTAATTGCTTTTCCGTAGAGTTTTATTTCTGCACCGGGTTTTAAACTGCCTTTTGGCTGTTCTAATTTCACCTCAAAAGTGGGGCGCTTATATTCTTCAACATCAAAATAAATACTGCCATATTCATTTCTTATTTGCATACTGCCGTTGAGTAGTCCTTCGGGAATATTGAAACTTCCATCGAAAGCGCCAAATTCGTTTGTGCTGAGTTCTTTTTCAGCAATTACTTTATGATTTACATCGTAAAAATAAATATGTGTTTCTTCGTTTTTCACGAGTTCAAATCCTTTTTCTATTTGCTGAGTTGTGATTCCTTTATAAAAAACCCTCTGTCCGGGACGATAGATTGCCCGATCGGTAAAAAACCACGTTTTGGGTTTAGCAAGTTGTTTATAGTGCTTTGATGTATAAAGGCTTTTTTGCGGCACATATATATCCTCAGTGGATTTTAAGATCACCTGATAGTTCTCGCTCTCATCATTAGAAATTGAGGCCTCCCCTTTTGTATTCGTCAACAATTTTTGCGGATGTGAATTTTTGTCTCCCCAGGTTAGCAGCAACTCTATTTCAACATTGGCCAATGGCTTTCCATCCTTTCTGTTCTGCACAAAAAACCGAAGATCTTCTTTAGCCTTATCCGTCACCAAGCTAAGTTCGGTAACCTGAAAATCAATCCAAGCACTTATGTCATTTTTATGCTTTTCAGGAAATTGCTTGCGAGAAGCCACAATTACATAATATCCCTTTTTAAGTGGTGGTAAAAAAGTATTGAGTTCATGCTCATCATAATCCTGTACACCTTGCATTTGCACGCTCCAAGAATGCAAAGCAGTATTTTTCATATACTTTTGAGTGGTCTTCTTATTTAAATAATATCCTCTGCTTTCTATCAAATCATTGATGTCAGCCGTATAAACATTCAGCCATATTGTATCCGTATTACGGCAATTGATTCTTAGCGGCATTTCTTCCTGAGGCAAACAGGTATTTTCTGTTTCTAAAGTTAGATAAGGTGTTAATATATTTTCCTTAAGGATTTTGCAATTTTTGGCTGCACGGCTTTGGGGATATTTTTTTAGCACCGAATTACAGATTTCCATTGCCCTGATTTTATTCTCATTAACAGTTTTATCCCTTTTTTCCCAACGGATTTCGTATAATGTTTTTGCCAGTTTGAATTGAATTTCAGAAGCGATTGGATTATTTTTCCATTGATCGGCAAGCGCTTCGAGCACATGGATAAAATCATCTGTTTTCACTTCATCAAATACACTCCACGCAAAATCGAGGCGGTGCAGATCGGCATCCACTAAGGCATTTACATTTCCTTCTTTTTGATGGAAGGCCAAAATATTCTGATAAATTTGTAAACGGGCTTGTGTTGCATTTTTCCAAATATCAAAATCCAATTTCAAAAACGCATCAACAGGAACCATAAGCGATTGAGGATTTGCAATACCTGAAGGCCCGGGAATTTCGAAGCGTGCAAGGCCACTCAGTTTTTCGATGCCATAAAAAGCCGCAATATCATATAGTGTTGGTCGGAAAAGCGCAGAACTGTCTTCGGAAGAAAGGATTGCCTGATACTTAGCAACAGGGATTTTCTGCATTGCTTCCTGATTTTTTAGTGCATTAATGATCAACTTCTGAGTCTCTGAAGCAAATTGTGCAGGAGACCATAAACGAAGATCCTCAGAAAGCTCTTTACCCGCCTGCTGTTTGAGTAATTTCCACGAGTTCCTCTCCAAATAATCGCTATAAAGCCCGGCCAGCATCAATTCATAGATGCTATTGGCAACTCCTTTAGGTTCTGATTTCAGGCTTTTTATATAGTCAATGCTTTTTATTATAGGATCTTCTTCGTACATCTGCCATAATTGGCATTTATATGCGGCGGCTTTAAGTTCCTGAGGGATAAGCTTTCGTTGATGTGCCTCATTAAAAATATTTTCCACTATTTCTATTGCTGAACGCGGACGTCCCTGGGAAATAAATTCCTCAACCTTGCTCCATTCTTTTTTAAATTCATCATCAGAACCAAGGTCCTGAGGTTTTTTTACGACATTAAAGCCAATAAAAAAGATACTCGAAAATAAAATAATTACAACAGGAAAAATATTTTTTCGATTCATAGCAGCTGTTTTTTGAGGTGGAAAGATACGATTACTTATTTAAACCATTTTTATAACAAAGATTGTTCCGTTTTGATAAACAGCTGATACACCTATTCTCAGAAATTTGTAATTTCGCCAGCGTTTATTCAATGAGTAGTTACTGATATTTTAAATAAGGCCTGATTATGTTACGAACACACACATGTGGCGAATTAAACATCGAACACAAAGGACAGAACGTTAAATTGAGTGGCTGGGTGCAGCGCATACGCGATAAGGGAAGTTTATTATGGATTGACCTGCGTGACCGTTATGGCATTACTCAATTATTTTTACAGGAAGGCGAATGCACTGCAGAATTACTGGAACAAGCCCGAAAGCTTGGTCGAGAGTATGTTATTCAGGTTGAGGGCCTTGTGATTGAGAGGGAAAGCAAAAACCCTAATATGCCTACCGGCGATATTGAAATAAAAGCCACAAATATAAAATTGCTCAACGCATCCAAATTACCACCTTTTACCATCGAAGACAATACAGATGGAGGAGAAGAACTGCGCATGAAATACCGTTATTTGGATCTGCGCCGCAACCCGGTTCGCCGGAATCTGGAATTGCGTCACCGTTTGGCATTGGAAACACGCAATTATCTTGATACCCAAAAATTTATGGAAATTGAAACTCCATATCTTATTAAATCAACACCGGAAGGTGCCCGAGATTTTGTTGTTCCTTCGCGCATGAACCCCGGCGAATTCTACGCTCTTCCCCAATCACCACAAACATTCAAACAACTACTGATGGTGGCCGGATATGATCGTTATTATCAGGTTGTTAAATGCTTCCGCGATGAAGATTTACGTGCCGACCGTCAGCCGGAATTTACACAAATTGACTGTGAAATGGCTTTTGTGGAGCAAGAAGACATCCTCAACACTTTTGAAGGAATGACCCGTCACCTTTTTGAAAAACTAAAAGGGATGGATCTCGGCAGTTTCCAACGGATGAGCTTTGCCGATGCCATGAAATATTATGGTTCTGATAAACCCGATATCCGTTTTGGGATGAAGTTTGTCGAACTGAATGAGTTGGTGAAAAACAAAGGATTTAAAGTCTTTGATGATGCAGAACTTGTTGTGGGTATTTGCGCCCCTGATTGCGCTTCATACAGCAGAAAGCAATTGGATAAGCTAACGAACTTTGTGAAAAAGCCACAGGTTGGTGCCAATGGTTTGGTCTATGTTAAATACAATGAAGACGGAAGTTTTAAATCGAGTGTGGATAAATTCTATGATGAGGAACAGCTCAAAACATGGGCAGAAGCATTGGATGCAAAACCGGGCGATTTATTGCTTGTTTTAGCTGGAAATACCGAAAAAACACAAAAAGCCTTATGCGAGCTTCGCCTCGAAATGGGCACACAATTAGGGCTTCGTAATGCCGATGTATTTGCTCCGCTTTGGGTTGTTGATTTTCCCCTTTTGGAATGGGATGAGGAGAACAAACGCTATCATGCAATGCACCATCCATTTACATCGCCAAAAGCCGAAGATTTAGCTTTGCTCGATACAGAGCCGGGAAAAGTGCGCGCCAATGCCTACGATATGGTAATTAATGGTGTGGAAATTGGTGGCGGCAGCATCCGTATTCACGATAGGGAATTACAACGGAAGATGTTTACGGCACTTGGATTCTCAGATGAAGATGCCCAAGCACAATTCGGCTTCCTGATGAATGCCTTTGAATTTGGCGCTCCACCACATGGTGGTATTGCTTTAGGTTTCGACCGTTTAGCCGCACTCTTTGGTGGCTCAGACTCCATTCGGGATTATATTGCTTTCCCAAAGAATAATTCCGGTCGGGATATGATGATCGATTCTCCATCGCCTATTGCACAGCAGCAGTTGGATGAATTGGAAATCGCCCTCAATCCTACAAAAAAATAGAAGCCGCTTTCGCATAAAAAAAATCCCCGGAATCTATGGTTTCGGGGATTTTTTTTGACGTGTTCCAATAAATACTTATTCTAAGCGAAGTAGAAAAGGGACACTAAGCGAAGTCGAAGTGCCCGCAGGATCTTCACTTCATTTCCTTCCCTTGGTCGAAAAGACAGAGTTCGTTTAGGAACAGTCAAAAGGGACGCACGGACGTAATAATTTTAAAATAAATATGTCCGTGCGCCCCTTTTGACTACAAATATTTAACTATTTTGTCTTTTCGACTGAGGTCATTTTTCTTATTTACAGTGTTTTATGTTTTTTTATTTTGGCCATCCATTAAATTACCAAAAATGACCGAGGGGGAAATCTCAAGCCACATCAATAGAAATACACTGATTTTTATTTCTCTGCCTAAGTGCTCAATTGAACACCTCAATTCTTTTTAATAAGAATCTGCTGGTAATTAATCTGATCAGAGCGATTTCTCTTTTTGTCTTCTTTCCCCTTCGGCATATAAATCATCATACCAAGCCTGACCAAAATAACGCACCAGAGGTTCTCTCAGGTATTTATATAATGGAAGGCCCACGCTTTTTCCTTTTTTTAGGGCTTTTTTGCAAATCTGCCATTTATGATAATTCACCGCAACATACTCATCCAATTGAACAAGGCGTACAGGATATAAGTGGCAGGAAACTGGTTTTTTAAATTTATGCTCCAAAGGACCGGAACAGCCTTCTTCAAAGGCTTTTTCGATGGCGCATTTGGCAATACCCTGCTCATCAAAATAGATATATGCACAATCGCGGCCATCAATGAGTGGCGTTACAAAACTACCGTCTTCATCATAATCAAAAGTGCCCGTTTGTTCAATTTCCTGAATTCCGGCAGGGGTCATATACGGTTTTACTTCATCAACAATATCTTCCAGAATAGCGATTTCCTCTTCATTGAGGGGCGCGCCGGCATCGCCTTCAACACAGCAAGCGCCACGGCATTGCTCCAGATCGCAAATAAACTCAATTTCAAAAATATCGTCGGAAACAATTGTTTGGTCAATGATATACATAGTATCTTTTTTAGTGCAGCAAAAATACGAATTTGTTGCATCGCTTTCAGGGGAATACTAATTTGTATCTTTGCGAAAAAAACATGGAATTAAGTATTTTCAGCGATACGCATTTTATGCGCGAAGCCCTTAAGGAAGCCCAAAAAGCTTATGAGGCGGATGAAATTCCTGTCGGTGCTGTAATTGTGTGCGATAACACCATCATCGCCAGGGCGCATAACCTCACAGAACGGCTGAATGATGTGACTGCCCATGCAGAAATGCAGGCTTTTACGGCAGCAGCAGATTATCTCGGAGGGAAATATTTAGACAAATGCACCCTTTATGTCACTTTAGAGCCGTGTATAATGTGTGCCGGAGCATCGTTTTGGACACAAATTGGTGGGCTTGTTTTTGGCGCATCCGATGAAAAACGAGGATTTCAAAGGATATCAGAATCTTTGCTCCATCCAAAAACCACAATAAAAAAAGGAGTCCTAGCAAATGAATGCTCCGAACTCCTTCAAAATTATTTTAAAGAAAAGCGCAAAATTTAGCACAAAGGCTAAACATTGTCTTCAGCAAACCATTCCGCATAAGAAGTAATGGTTTCATTTAGTTTCATGCTGTGCAATTGCACATTTTTAGGCAATTTCGCTTTAATCCTTTCCGCAAAATCGATCAGCATATTTTCGCTTGACGGCTGATAATCAACAACGATTAGACGCTCAAAGACTTCATGTTTTGAACATTGAATTTCGTCTACGGTTTTTTTATTTAAAACGATTGCGTGATCAAAAGGATCTACTATTTCATTTTTCACGATTCTTTTCAGATCGCCAAAATCCATAACCATTCCAAGTTTAGGATCCTTTGGATCGATAATTGGCGTACCAATTACCGTAACAAAAAAGGTGTAAGAATGCCCATGCATATGACGACAAAGGCCGTCATATGCATGCAAAGCATGCGCTGTTTCAAATTTAAACTCTTTGGTAATCCTTATTTTTGCCACAATCTTTATTTTGTGATTTTACAACGATAAACCGATTGATTTTGCTTATTACTCAGATTGAGTATATACATTCCGGGCATCAGTGCCTGAGTATTCATTTCAATTCGTTCGCCGGTGCATTCCTTCATTTGTACCACTTCTTTTCCTGTAAGGTCATACACAGTGAGTGTATATCCCTCAAAAAGTTCTGGCTGGGTAAAATCCACATATAATTGGCTCGCAACCGGATTTGGATATACATCAACCACATATTCGTAAGGAATTTCCTGAGTAGCTGCTGTTGGATCCCAAATATAGGCAGCAAATTCGGGGTGATCTACAAAAGGATTCCGGTTGTGTTGAATATCATAAATCCCATTATTTCGATCAATTTCTTTTTGGCTAACAGGATCATTATAATGCCATTTAAGCAGCATTTCCTGAGCCCAGGGTTTCAGGTCGGCACCATCAACCATACCGTTGCTTTGCCAGCTATTATCTTCTGTATAATAGCGTGTTGACATATAAAAATAAATACGTGCGAAATCGCCTTTATATTCATCATCGGGTTCAAAAACTGTTCCGGTATAACCGGGATAAACACAGTTTCCCAATTTGCTTCCGTTATTACTCGACCAGGTTGCGCTTCCTACTTCCCCGAAAGGGTAATTGCTTCTGCGGCCATTGGCATAACCATCGGTTGGCACAATATGAAAAAGATCGGTATTCATTGGGGAATTATCATTGAACCAACTTTTGGGCCAGGAGTGCTCACGATTATAGCAATCGCATAAACCGGAATAATTACCGCACTGATCGCTGCCAAAGGTAAAACTACAGGTTGAATACATGTCCCAAACTTTTCCGTCTGACCTGCGGTCGATAGTTTTTACAGCTGTCCAGATATAGCTATATGATATTGAATTATGGTCGTCGATTATTTGATGCAGCTTTCCCCTGAGCTCCTGCCCATTGAGACCATCTGTACCATCATAATATCCTGAAGGGATTTGAGCAAAGAGACTCAGGCTAAAAAATAATAGTGCTGCCTGAAAAGCAATTAAATAAGAATACTTCATAAAGATGTGATTTGTTAAGTGGAAAATAAACGGCGCAAAGTTAGGATTATTTTAGGACGCTCTTCAATGAATTGCCTATCGCTTCACGATTTCATGAATTTCGACGTGCAATGTGCCTTACTCAATAAAAAAAGTTCTCCTTTTTTCTTTATGAAATCGTGCCGAGAAAAATAGAACGATGGATAAGTGTTGTGTCTGAATAATTCACAAATTCTTTTATTCCGATTATTCTATTGGGTTTTACGCCGGATCACTGAGCCTTAGAATTCGAATATGCTTATTACAAAGATTCATAAATTCATCAGCTTAGATAAAAACAAAAACAATTGCCGCCAAAACAAAGACAATTCCTCCAATTATACCCGATCGTTTTGCTGCTTTTTCGTCTTTTGCTTGTTTTTGCCCTAGAATTAAAGACACCATTAATGCGCTGATAATAATATAAATACCGCCATATGTATTTGCATGGAGGCCAGAGGCAATTCCTGCAATCAGACCATTTATTGCGCCAGCAAATCCCAAAAGCAAAACCGCTGAAAAGGAGTGCACATAGTACACATGATAGGCGATTTGATTTTTCCAGCGACTGATAATGGTTTTTGCCCCCAGGAAGGCCATAAGCGCAGCTCCCATATGCCTGCTAAATTCCCCGGCATACACATCAATAAGCTTCGACAAAAGCATTCCAAGGAAAAATCCAAAAAGGATCATAAACCCCAAAACCCATTTTCCTCCAAGGTAGAGACTTTTCTTGTCGGCAGGCGTAGAAAAAAGCATGATACTTTCCCTGAATACAAGGATAAGTCCAATACTTATCAGAAGGCTTAAAAAGTAATCGAACATTAAGGGCAATATTATTTAAACAACTTGGTTTTTCGTCCGAAGGCAGTATTAAATACAAACTCATCAAAATCTTTTCGTTCACGGGCAGCTGTTTCTAATTTTCGTAAATTAGGATGAAGATTTTCTGCTTCGCCGGCATAGCCTAAGGCAATAACTGTTAGTGGCTCAAAATCGAAGGGGATAAGAAATAACTCAGAGAGCAATTTCGCATCAAAACCTCCCATTTGGTGCATAAACAAGCCTTCATGTGTCGCTTGAATCGCCATATTTGCAACGGCCTGTCCCACATCATATTGAAAAGAAGCATTGGGTTGCTCGGGGTTTTGTGTCAGGAATTTTTTTCCGCAGCTCAGGATTAAAACGGGGGCAGATGCTGCCCAGAGTTGATTAAACTCGATTAGGCTTTCAAAAATGCGCATATATGTTTCATCCTTATCAGTACCAACCATAAAACGCCAAGGCTGCTCGTTAAACCCTGATGAGGCCCATCTTGCAGCTTCAAAAATACGCTGCAATTTTTCCTGTTCTACGCTTTTCGCACTAAAAGCCCTTGTGCTCCAGCGTTCTTTAATTGGTTCAATAATGGCGAATTTGGTGTCGGCTGTTTTTTTCATGATTTTCTTCCTTTTAATTGTCTTATGATCAATAAATGCTATTGCTTCAAATACCGGGATGCACAAAAATACAGTAAATAAACAAGGATTTACACACTTAGTTGCGCCGAATCTGAAATATTCATGAATGAATTTGCTGAGCACAAATGAAAAGCTTTCTCTTTGGTTTTAGAAAATCAGGGTAAATACACTGCCTTCGTTCAACTTGGATTTCACGGCAACGCTTCCTTTATGTAGATGCATAATCTGGCGCGACAGGCTCAGCCCAATACCACTTCCCGACTTTTTACTGGTGAAAAAGGGCATAAAAATTTTATCCAGAATATCCGGTTTAATGCCTTGCCCGTTATCGCGTATTTCGATACAAACCCTGTTGTTGTGATTTTTAAAGGCAAGGAGTTTAATAATGGGGCGGTCAATATGTTTTACGGCGTCTATAGCGTTAACAATCAAATTTATAATCACTTGATCGATTAAGTCCGGGTCGGCAGTAATCATCATATCTTCCGGAAATATTTCATAAGAAAAATCTATTTGATTTTCCCCCATGCGTGCTTTCATTAAAAGGCGGGCACGTTCAAACAGATTACGTACCTCAAAATACCGAAAATTTGGTTTTGGTATACGTGTCAGATTTCTGTAGACTTCCACAAAATTCAATAATCCCTGCGCCCTATTTGTAATTGTGTGTATTGCGTCATAGACTCCTTCTAGGTCTTCCTGATCGAGTTGGCGTATTTGTTTTTGCCCATCATTTTCGTCAAAAAGCAGTTCTGTAATTGTATCCGAAAGGCTGGAAATTGGTGTCATGGAATTCATAATCTCATGAGTGAGCACACGAATCATTTTCTGCCAAGCTTCTATTTCTTTTTCTTCCAATTGTGTATGGATGTCTTGCATAGAAACAAGGATATAACTCTCATTATGCATTCTAAACTCTGTGGCCAGAATGGATATCTGATGAATTTCATCGTTATGGTATAATTTCAGCAAGTTTTTTTCACCTGATTTCATCCGCATCAGCAAATCGGGCAAACCTTTACGCACTGTTTCCAGCTCATGAATATTTTTCATGCCGGGAATTCCGAGGAGATCCCGAACGGCCTTATTGTACATATCCACTTTTCCATCGCGCATATACACCAAAATACCGATATTCACATGCTGCACAACTGTTTGCAAGTAGTTGTGTTTTTCTTCTTTTTCTGCTCTGTATTTTTTAAACTCATCAATTACATCATTAAAAGCATCGGTAAGTTGTTTGAAATTTTTACCACTTTCTTCATAGTGAAATGATGATGTAAAGTCGGCATGTTTTATGGCAAGTAAAAATTGGCTTAATTTTCTGTTGGTTCGTTCTGCATAGGCAATCAGCTCAATAACCTGGAGCACAATAATGGCCAGAATAATAAAGCAACTGATCCGATAGGCTTCTGCCCCCCAGATCATACTCAGTGCGAAAACACTGCAAAACAGCAGCATCACCCTGAAAACAATACGTATGCGAAAATTCTTATAAACCATATTTTTCGATGCGCCTGTATAAAGAGGCCCTGGTTAAACCTAATTCTTTAGCTGCTTTACTGATATTTCCTCCATGCTTATCAATAACCTTGCGAATGAGCATTTTTTCTGTTTCTTCGAGGTTAAAGTTTGCATTAAGGTTAAAAGTATCCTCTTCTTCATTTTTTTGCGATAAAAAGAAATCGTGGGCTTGCAAAATATTTGATTCGCTCATAATAACAGCACGCTCCATAGCATGTTGCAGTTCGCGTATATTCCCCGGCCAGTTATGCATCTGCAAACGCTTGATCGTTGCCGCATTGAGGCGTTTTTTGGGCATTTTGTATTTCTTGCAATAAATAGCCAAAAAATGCTCTGCCAGTGCCGGAATATCTTCGATACGCTCTCTGAGTGCAGGGATTTTTAATTCAACGGTATTGATGCGGTACAACAAATCCTGTCGGAATTTATTATCTTTAACCATCTCATAAAGAGGCATATTTGTTGCACAAATCAGGCGAACATCAATTGATATTTCTTTATTGGTACCCAGACGGATTACTTTTCTGTTTTGCAGTACGCTCAGCAGTTTTGATTGTAAAGGGAAACTCAGGTTCCCAATTTCATCAAGAAAAATACTGCCTTTATTCGCAGCCTCGAAGCGCCCCGCCCGATCTTCTTTTGCATCGGTAAATGCACCTTTTTTAAAGCCAAATAGTTCACTCTCAAACAAGCTTTCGCTGATGGCGCCTAAATCAACACTAACAAATACTTCGGGACGACGATTTGAGGAGCGATGGATTGCCCTGGCGATTAATTCCTTTCCGGTGCCATTCTCTCCAAGAATCAGCACATTGGCATCGGTATGTGCTACTTTTTTCACTGTTGCCAGCACTTTTTGCATGGCAGAAGAATTGCCAATAATATCATAATAGGGCGAATCCTGACCGGAAACCAATAAGGATTTTTTACTGCGTAAATCTTCCAACTCCATTTTTGATTGCCGCACCTGCATATTTGCCTGAATTTCGGCCAGGAGCTTTTTATTGTCCCAGGGTTTTAAAAGGAAATTTGTAGCACCTTCTTTAATGCCTTGCACTGCCAGTTCAATATCTCCATAACCCGTGATAAAAATTACAACTGCTGCCGGGTCTGATTCCAATATTGTGTTCAGCCAGAAAAAACCTTCCTTGCCACTGGTGGCATCTCTCGAAAAATTCATATCAAGCAAAATCACATCATAATTTTCACTTTTCATGAGTGAAGGGATATTTTCCGGATTCTTTTCTGTGTGCACAATGCGAATATGTTGCTTTAAAAATAATTTAGCAGCAAGCAACACATCAGTATCATCGTCAACTATTAATATTTTGGCATCAAGCTTATCCATCAGAGGGTGGTTTTAGGTTTCAAATTTTTTGTGTTCTGCTCTCTGGGCGCGCACTTAAACTATGTACTAAGATCATACCAAAGTACTATTTTATTATAAAACAGGCTGTTATACTATTCAAGTCCTAATCAAAGGTACAAAAATTGTCCGTTAACGTACATATGTTCCTGAATAATTGTACAAGCTTTTCACAACAAGCAAAATCACTGTTTTTTAGTTTTCTGTTAATCAGATAATTACACAGATTGGCACAAAATTGGTAAATGCAAGCATCATTAACAGCCCGACTAAATTTTACACTCATGGATAAAATTATTAAAAAGAAGAAATGGACTACGAAAAAAATCGCGAGCATAGCAGCTATCGCACTATTTGCTTTTTTAATCGTACACATTTTGTTCCTCAGAGACAAAAGCAGCAGACTATATGTTGAAAAAGAACAACTTACAATTACGGAGGTTGTTTTGGACAAATTTCAAGAATTTATTCCCATTGATGGTGTTGTTCATCCAAAAACAACCATTCATATTGATGCCGTGCAGGGAGGAATTGTTGAACATATTTTCGTTGAAGATGGCGCCCTCCTTAAAAAAGGCGATACAATTATAAAATTAAATAATGCGAATATGGAACTGCGCTTCATGGAGCAGGAAACCCGCATTTATGATGCCATCAACAACCTGCAAAATTCAATGATTAGTCTGGAACGAAATGGTTTTCAGCGACAAAAAGAAATCATTGAAGTGTCCTTTCAAATAGATCAAACACGAAAAGACTTTGAACGCAAGGACCAATTGTACCAGGATCAACTTATTTCTGACAAAGAGTACGAAGATGCAAAACGCGAATTTGATTATTCCATTAAGCAATTGGAAATATCGCTAAAACTTAAGCGCCTCGACAGTCTCTCTGCCATCAAACAAACTCGGCAAATCAACAATAGTATTGCGCGTATGGACAACAACCTGCTTCTTCTGCGCCGAAACCTAGAAAACCTATATATAAAAGCACCGGCAGCAGGAAAACTCTCTTCATTTGAAGCAGAAATTGGCGAAACAAAAAATGTAGGCGAACATCTTGGTCAAATAGATATTGCCGACGGTTTTAAACTACGTGCAAATATTGATGAGCGATATACCTCGAGGGTTTTTATCGGACAAGAAGCCGAATACGATTTTGGTGGAAAAGTATATAATTTGAGCATAAGTAAAATATATACCGACGTAACTAATGGCTCCTTTCAGGTAGATTTGGTGTTTTTAAATGATGAACCAACCCATATAAAAAGGGGACAAACGCTTCAGCTCCGCTTAAAGTTCAGTAGTGCTACAGATGCACTTATCATCAGAAAAGGTGGCTTTTTCCAAGAAACCGGAGGAAACTGGATTTATATAGTTGATCCGAGTGGTGAATTTGCTGTAAAACGCAACATCCGTTTAGGAAGACAAAACACAAGGCATTATGAAGTAATGGAAGGCTTAAATGAAGGCGAAAAAGTTATTATTTCATCCTATGACAGCTTTGGCGGAAAAGACAAACTTATATTCAAATAAAAAACAAAACAGTCGCGCTTTTGCGTAATACCTTGTTTTTCATATTATTAATTTGCACAATATCTAACTGGAAATTATAAACAATAAAACCTGCAAACATGGAAAAAATGATCAAAACTACAGAACTGATGAAAGTATTCAGGACTGATGAAGTTGAAACCACTGCATTGAGCAAGGTAAACCTTGAAATTGAAAAAGGTGAATTTGTGGCAATTATGGGCCCATCGGGCTGCGGTAAATCAACATTGCTGAATATCCTCGGGCTGCTGGACAACCCCAGTGGCGGTGCCTATCATTTTCTTGACAATGAAGTTTCCCGTTTCAGTGAACGCAATAGGGCAAAACTTCGTAAAGAAAACATCGGTTTCGTTTTTCAAAATTTTAACCTGATTGATGAGCTCAATGTATTTGAAAATGTTGAACTTCCTTTGATTTATCTGGGATACAGCTCAAAGGAGCGCAAAGCCCGTGTTGATGAGGTGTTGGAACAAATGCAAATTATCCACCGTAAAAAACACTTTCCCCTGCAACTATCCGGTGGTCAACAACAACGTGTTGCTGTGGCACGCGCTGTGGTAGCAAAACCCTCACTCATTCTTGCGGATGAGCCAACAGGAAACCTCGACTCTGCTCATGGCGAAGAAGTAATGAACCTTCTGGACAACCTGAATCAGGGCGGCACCACTATTGTGATGGTTACCCACTCCCAGCGCGATGCAGAATACGCCCGACGTATTGTTCGCCTCTTTGATGGTCAGGTTATTAATGAAAACATAAAATCGCGTAGTATCCTCTAAAACCAATATTTTAAATCCTCGATAACTAACCTCCATAACACCCCAACCCCCATGATCCGGAATTACTTTAAAGTCGCTTTCAGAAACCTTTATCGTCAAGGAGCTTATTCGCTTATTAATATAATCGGGCTAAGTGTAGGTATTGCTTCTTTTCTGCTAATTGTTTTGTATGTGCAATACGAATTATCTTTTGATAATCAGGCCAGGAACAGCCAAAACCTTTACCGGGTCGTGGAAATACAAAACCACGAAGGTGTTGGAGAACAACATGTTGCCTTCACACCGGGACCAATGCTTCAAGCTATGGTTGACAACACACCTGAAGTCATTAATGGCTTCAGGTTTATGGGTTGGGGAACAATTCCCGTAAAAATTGGGGAACACTTCTTCCAACAGAAAAATGTAACTTTTACTGATCCTGATATCATTTACAGCCTAAATATTGAGCTTCTTTATGGAGATACAGCAACGGCCCTTAATGAAGCCCGCTCTGTTGTTCTTTCGGAATCTTCTGCCATTAAGATGTTTGGTAATGCCGCTTCTGCTATGAATCAAATTATTGACCTTCAGGGTTATAGTGGCTTTAAAGTAAGTGGTGTTATGAAAGATTTTCCGGAAACCAGCCATTTGAAAGCAGGAATGCTTATTCCTTTTAAAACCATTGAGGAAGAATTTGAATGGATACGTGGCTGGGGCTCAAACTGCACGGCAGCATACATTCGCCTTGCGGAGGGTACAGATCCTATAATGCTTGGTAATAAATTCACAGAATATATTGCTGAACGATTTATGGAAAAGAATGATAATCCGTACTCTGTTTACCTTCAAGATTTTAATAAAATTCACCTTCAATCAAGCCATATAAAATTTCAGACCAATTACAATATGGGCAATATCTCCAATATCTATATTTTCGGTGCCATTGCCATTCTTGTACTCATTATTGCATGCATCAATTATATTAACCTCAGCATTGCCCGATCGGTAAAAAGAGCCCGTGAAGTTGGTATGAGAAAAGTTCTGGGAGCCAGTCGGATGAATCTTACACGACAGTTCCTTGGCGAATCCTTGCTTCTGGTATTGGCTTCTGTAATCATTGCAGTAATGATGGTCGAACTATTGGTTCCTTTCTTTAATCAGTTATTGAATACACATATAGAATTAAGCTATACAAGCAATCACTTTTTTATGATGGTCATCCCTGCATTATGGATACTTGTTAGTTTAATTAGTGGGAGTTATCCTGCATTTTACCTTTCCTCCTATGAAGCTGCAAGTGTGCTGAAATCGGGCTCCGGAAGAAGCGCAAACAGTGGCGGTTGGCTTAGTAAAGGATTAGTTATTTTTCAGTTTACTGTTTCTGTTGTGTTGATTATCACCATACTTGTGGTTCAATCGCAAATCTCATTTATGCGCGAAAAAGATCCCGGTTTTAATTACCATAATGTTGCCGGTGTGCCCCTTTACGGTGATGATGAAGAGGAAGACATGGAGAATATTGCTGCAGAAATCAGCAAAAATGCCGATATTACTGATTATTGTTTTGCTTCCGGTTTTAATGGAGCCAGCGGAAACCAATCTACATTAAGCATCGATGATACTGTCCAATCAAAAATAATGATGCGCATCGGCTTTATTGATCCCAATTTCTTAAAAACCATGGAAATACCGATTGTTAAGGGAAGAAATTTCAGCTCCGAAAGTGATTGGGACAAAAAAAACAGTGTAATTTTAAACCAAGCTGCCGTTGATTATCTAGGTTGGGAAAATCCTATTGGGAAAAAATTCCAAAATTATTATGATGATAGCCTTCCTTCGCTTAGCGTTATTGGTGTGATCGCTGATTATAATTACTACAGCATGCACAACCCTATTGAGCCTGCAGCCTTTTTATGGCATCCCGAGAGCTTTACCGACTTACTTGTCCGCTATCATCCCGAAAAACAAGATGCCGTAAAAAAATACACAGAGAAAATCTGGGCAGATCTTTTTCCGGGCAAAATCATGAACTATATGATTATCAACGATCTGGTGAACAAACAATATCAAAAAGAAGCAAACAGCCTCTTATTGTTTAGCTATTTTACGCTCCTCAGCATCCTCATCAGCTGTATGGGACTGTTTGGGCTTACTTCATTAATTACCGAACAAAGAACAAAAGAAGTGGGCATCAGAAAAGCATTGGGAGGAAGCACCTATAGCGTTAGTATGCTCATGGTCAAATATTTTATTCGCCTTGTGGCCATATCGGGAATCATCGCCATTCCTTTTGGATATATCATTGCCAATGATTTTCTCAACCATTTTGCCTATAAAATCACGCTTGGCGCCCATTATTTCATTATCAGCCTATTGATTGCCCTAGTAATTGCATTTCTCACCATCATTATTAAGGTATTTGCCGTGGCGAATTCTAATCCTGTTCATGCATTACGCTATGAATAATCGTATCTTGCACGGATAATAATCCTTATACAAATTTTATGAGACTATTCGTTTATAGTACCGGCGTTCTTTCGTTTATGCTTCTTCCACTGAGTGTTTTGTTTAAACTCCTTCATTGGCAAGGGGCAAATATTTTGCTGATCTGCGGTATGCTGGTGTTTGCCTTTCTATTTGTTCCTTTTGCTGGCATTTATCTCTATCAAACAAGGAAAAAATGATATAATAAACTGTTGGCACTTTCGTTAATGTGGCCAATACGAATAAACTAGCGTGCATGTCAAAGAAACGAATCATCATTTACTTTCCTGTATTCATCGCATTGGCCATTGTTGCCGGAATATACCTTGGCAGCCTATTCCGTCAAACAGGTTCAAGCGAAACACAATTGTTTTCATTTAGCCCTTCCTATGATAAACTCAGCGATATTCGAAATTTTATTCTGAAGGAATATGTTGACAGTCTGGATGAATCAGGCCTCACAGAAAATGCTATTCAGGGTCTGTTGAAAGACCTTGACCCGCATTCTGCTTATATTCCCGCAGAAGTATTTGACGAAATGAACGACCCTTTGGAGGGAAGTTTTGAAGGAATTGGTGTTCAGTTTCGTGTTGAAAAAGACACAATAATGGTCATTCAATCCATTAGTGGCGGGCCATCAGAAAAAGCAGGAATCAAAGCAGGAGACCGCATTGTAATGGTTGATAATGATACCCTTGCAGGAAAAAACCTGAGCAATAAAGATGTGATTGACCGCCTGAAAGGGGAACGCGGTAGTGCTGCTGATATTCATGTTTTCAGGAAAGGGCATTCTGGTTTGCTTCCTTTTAATATTACACGCGATATTATTCCAACCTACAGTATTGATGTTGCTTATCTGCTCGACGACAGCATTGGCTATATCCGTCTCAGCCGTTTTTCTGCAACAACAAGCCACGAGTTTGAAGAGAAACTAATGGCATTGGATTCTCTCGGTTGCAAATCATTAATCCTTGACCTGCGTGGCAATTCGGGAGGATATTTGCAATCGGCCATCGATGTAAGCGATCATTTTCTCCCGGAAGGGAAAACCATAGTATTTACTGAAGGCAACAAACGCCCACGCCGTGATTATTACTCCACAGATAAAGGCCTTTTTGAAGGGCGCGAGCTGGTGGTTTTGATTGATGAGGGCTCTGCCTCTGCCAGTGAAATTGTTGCCGGAGCTTTGCAAGACAATGATATTGGAACAATTATCGGGCGGCGTTCGTTCGGAAAAGGTTTGGTACAAGAACAGCTAAACCTCCCCGATGGTTCTGCACTCCGTTTAACCGTTGCCCGATATTTTACTCCAACGGGACGCTCCATTCAAAAAGAATATCATGGGCAAGATGACGCCTATGAATACGAATTAGCTGAACGATTGTATCATGGCGAACTCACTTCGGCAGACAGCATACATTTTGTTGATAGCCTCAGCTTTACTACACCGGGTGGAAAAACCGTTTATGGAGGTGGTGGCATCATGCCCGATGTTTATGTTCCTTTAGAATCCGGCACAGAATTTATCATTTTTAATAAGCTGATCGATAGAGGCGTATTGCATCGCTTTGCTTTTGAATATACAGATAATCACAGGAATAGCCTCGAAAAATACAAAGACACCAAAACCTTTCTAAACGCCTTTGTTCTTGATGACCAAATCTATCAGTCCTTTTTGGATTATTGTAAAAAAGAAGGCCTGGAAATAACGAAAAAGGAATTAGCAGGAACCGAAAAAAGAATCCGCACTTTATTACAGGCATATATCGCGCGCAATATTTTGGATGATGCAGGTTTTTATCCGACTTACCATCAAATAGATAAAGCCATGCAACAGGCTCTGATCGAATTGGGTGATACGAACCTGAACTCCACTTATTGGAAAGGGGTTTAATTAAACCTTCATGAATTCGCAGAATAAAGCTATTTTCGTTGCCGTCTCAGAAATTGGGATAATACTATAATAAATCACCAATGAACAAAATAATTGATTTTGAGAAAAGCTCCTGGCAATGGATTGCCCTGATTTTTTTGGCTTTCATTTGGGGCAGTTCCTTTATACTTATGAAGAAAGGCCTGCTTGTATTTGATTATATGCAGGTTGCGGCATTACGCATTTTTATTTCCTTTCTGAGTCTGGCACCAATTGCATTAAAAAACCTGTACATTATCACCCGCAAGAATCTCAAAAGCTTTTTGATTGTTGGCTTTATTGGATCTGGAATTCCTGCTTTTCTATTTACCTTAGCGCAAACACGCATCGACAGCAGTCTGGCCGGAATGTTAAATTCCCTAACGCCCTTTTTTACACTGCTTATCGGAACATTATTTTTTGGCACGAAAGTCTGGTGGAAAAACGCATTGGGCGTGCTTTTGGGCCTAATTGGCGCAAGCGGACTGATCTATAAAGGCGGCTCTCTTCTTGACAGCAATAGCATTTACGGACTGCTTGTTGTGCTTGCAACAATCTGCTACGGCACCAATGTAAATGAGGTAAAATACCATCTAAAAGGCATTAAAGGGTTGCATATTACAGCTTTAGGATTTCTTATGGTAGGCCCATTTGCCGGGCTGTACTTACTATTTGCCGATTATTCCAATATTCAAGCACCACCCCAAGAATGGCTGCAAGCACTCGGGTATATCAGTATTCTTGCAATTGTAGGCACGGCAATGTCCCTTGTGATCTTTAATGCCCTAATTGCTCATACAACAGCTTTGTTTGCCAGTTCTGTAACCTATATTATTCCGGTTTTTGCAATTATGTGGGGACTTTTTGATGGCGAAATAATCGGTCTCAGGCAGTTTCTGGCTATTGGTATTATCATGCTGGGTGTTTATTTGGTCAATTCGGCTGTTAAAAAACAAAATGAACTGATAAATAGAGAATCACAAAAAATAAAGGCTTGAACTCGGAAGAACAATTATCATGGTCTGATTATTCATCAGAGCGAAAAAAAAACGAACTCGTAATCCTCTGCGATAGTGTTGAACTCCCCGCCAATGCAGGAGCTATACTGCGATTGGCAGATGCATTTGCTATAAAAGAAGTTGTGTTTTGTGGCAATGCTCCTTCATTTAAAGGACGAAAACTTAAAAAAGTATCGCGCGACGTACTGTCTGCTGTGCAGTTTCGGCATTGTCCGGATATTTGCGAAGCGCTTAACCTCTTTAAAAAAAACAACTATAGCCTTATTGCTCTTGAAATTACAAACTTGAGCAAGGATATTTCTTTTACTGATTTTTCGCAATACAAAAGATTAGCACTGATTGTTGGCGGAGAAGCAAAAGGAATTAGCCGTGATGCCCTTGAAAAAAGCGAATTAAGTGTTCACATTCCAATGAAGGGCCAAAACCTAAGCATGAACCTATCCAATGCACTCGCAATTGCTCTCTATGAAATTAGCAAACAAATTGCCTAAAAATCCTTTAATCTTCTGAAAGAAACCGAATAAGTTTGTTGCTGCTTTCTTCCAATCGAAAAGTTTTCCGGCTCCAACGCATTGCATGCTGCCCAAATTTTTGTCGCTTTTCGGGATGATTGGAAAAATCTTCCACAGCATCGGCAAAAGCCTGCACATCATTTTCGGGAACAAGGATGGCCGTTTCCCCATCCCGTACAACTTCCGGATTACTGCTATTGTTGAATGCCACTACAGGCAAACCATACGCCTGAGCTTCAACGAGTACATAACCAAAACCTTCCCATAAAGACGCATGAACAAAGAGATCGCAATTTTTTAAAAATTCCTTTGATTGAAAGCCAATAAGCCTCATTTCATTTTGCAATCCATGCTTTATAATTTCATTTTGCAGCAATGCATTTAAGCTTCCTTCCCCGGCTATATGAAGTTGTATGGGCAAATTCCGTCGCTTCAATTCTTCCATCAAAGGAATAAAAAACATCTGGTTTTTTTGAGGAACCAATCGCCCCATTGCACCAAGAACCATCGATTTAGATGGCGTTTTCCTTATTTCTGCGGCATCAGGAAAATCGTGAAAATCAATGCCATTATACAAAACAAAAATATTGTCTTTTCGGAATAGCTTGGGGTTATTTGCAAGGATTGTTCGGCTTGTTTCCTCGCTATTTGCAATAATCCTATGGACAATATTTTTAAAAAGATATGCGTTCAGAAAACTGTTTTTAATTGGAATTGCACTTCCGCGGCGATAAATGATATTGGGCACAGCCGCTTGTTTTGCTGCAAGACCGGCCACTTTTAAATCGGTTGGCAGATTGAGGATAAGATGTTGTACTTTATTATTCTTAAAAATCCTTTTTAAACGATTTATTTTAAAAGGATTAAGCATTTCGATAGCATGTATGGAAATTGGATGACAATTGAGGCCAGCGTCTTGCGCTTTCGCAAATAAAGGACCTTTTTTATCGGCACATACAATGATCCCACATCCTTTTTGCTTCAGGCTGATGGCCATATCGAGATGCCATTTTTCTCCCCCGCCCCAATCTTTGCAGGAATTAAAAAAACAGATCTTTCCAATTAGGCTTGTTTTTTCCAAAGCTCCCGAAGTTTTACTTGTTTTAAAAAGCTGGAATGGGCAGAATTAATTGAAATCACCCATCCATAATAACCATCCCAAAAGCCTCCTTTAAAAATATAACTACTTAAAAATTTAGACAACGGACTGAAAATCAATTTAAGAACAAATGGCTTTTTTCCTTTTTCAAAACGTTGTTGTGCTGCGATACTACTAAATTTATCAATGGTTTGTATATGCTCCTCAATTGTATAAAAGGAATAATGGAGCAAATCGCCTTTCAGGTGTTTTATGGAGCTTCCTTTTTTCAATTCGAGCCTGTCGTGAGGGTTTGTTCCTGTCCATTTGCCTTTCGAACTATCGAATAAACGCAGCTTACGGTCAGGATACCAACCGGAATGTTTAATCCATTGACCGCAATAATTGGTCAGGCGGTTAAAGGTATAGCCATCGGCTTTAAAATCCTGCTTTACCCGAATAATCTCCGCTTTAAGCTGTTCGTCGGGAGCTTCATCAGCATCGAGTTGCAAAACATAGGCAAAGCTTGCATAAGATAATGCCCTATTTTTTTGTTGGATATGGCCATCAAACTTATGCTGATAAAAACGCACACCATATTTTTTGCAAATCTCCTTTGTTCGATCTGTTGAAAACGAATCCAGAACAACAACCTCATCGGCAAAATCCTGTACAGATTTCAGGCAACGCTCTATATTACGTTCTTCGTTATATGTAATAATGACAACCGACAGAGAGACCATAAGCAATAGTTGAATCGAATGTATAAGAGCTGATTACTTTTTAGCCGCCTTGCATTTATTAAAATATATTTCGAGAAGTTTTGCTGCAGCCTGATAAGAACTTAGTGACTCATCCAAAAGGTTTTTATCGATAAAATCCATTTCCTTTTTAATAAAGGAATCGTTATAGAAAGCCGATTTCAGTTCTTGATCAATACTTTCGAACATTATTTGCCTTGATTGCGTAGCGCGTTTATGGTCAAAATACCCATTTTCGTGCACTTTTTCAAGGTATTCAGAGATCATTTCCCAAACAGTATCTATCCCTTTTTTCTCAACGGAAGAACAGAGGCCTACTTTGGGGTTCCATCCCGATTCTGCTGGCGGGAAAAGGTGCAATGCGCTTTGATATCCTGCTTTAGCAGCTGTAGCTTTTTTATAATTATCGCCATCGGCTTTATTAATCACCAAGGCATCAGCCATTTCCATAATGCCCCGTTTAATGCCCTGAAGCTCATCGCCGGCACCGGCAAGCATCAGCAAAAGGAAAAAATCCACCATCGAATGCACAGCGGTTTCGGATTGCCCAACGCCAACGGTTTCAATAATCACAACATCAAATCCGGCGGCTTCACACAAAATGCTGGTTTCACGGGTTTTTTGTGCAACACCACCAAGTGATCCGGCTGAAGGGCTTGGGCGGATAAACGCATTTTTATCGTTGGCAAGATCTTCCATACGGGTTTTATCACCAAGAATACTTCCTTTGGTTCTTTGAGAACTGGGATCAATAGCCAATACGGCTACTTTATGCCCTTTTTGGGTTAGATAAGTGCCAAAGGCTTCAATAAATGTGCTTTTCCCCACACCGGGCACGCCTGTAATACCAATGCGCACACATTTTCCTGCATAGGGCAGGCAGCGCTCAATAATATCCTGAGCCATTTGATGATGTGCCGGTAAAAGGCTCTCAACCAATGTAATCGCCTTGCTTAAAATCATTCGATTGCCGGCAATTATGCCCTGAACATATTCATCGAGGCTAAAAAGCGCTTTGCGCTGATGCCGAATTCGCTTTGCAGCATTTGCATTTATGGATGGGGGCTGATTTATACCTTCCTGAACTTTTAAAGCAGAAGTTTTTTCCTCGGGAATATTTGGTTTTTGCTTTTCCATTAATTTGCTTATTTCCTGGCATTAAACGCTTCCACCAAATCAGAGCTTTTGATCCAAGGAAGACTCCTTCAAATTTGGTGAAAAAGATTATGCTTGTTTCAAGCAAAGGTACGATTTATTGTAAAACCCTGTAAAATGCATCGAATCAAAAAAACAGCAGATTTTTTAACGGTCTATTCATCATCAGGGCATTGAAGGCGAAAGCCGGTTCCGTGTATATTTAATATTTCAATAGAAGGGTCTGAAGAAAGGTATTTTCGCAATTTTGAAATATAAACATCCATGCTTCTTGTAGTAAAATAATCTTCTGTGCCCCAAATTTCGTTGAGTGCTTTTTTTCTCGGCATCACAGCATTTTTATGGGCATAAAGCATCTCTAATAACGCAGCTTCTTTGGGGCTGAGTTGGATATGTTGCTGATTATAAATAAGCCTACGCACCTGCACATCGAATTGAAAAATGCCAATGCAAAAAGGGCCATCGGGAATATCCTGCTTTATGCCCTGCCGTTTTAAAATCGCCCGGATTTTATACAGCAGAACTTCTGAATCAAAGGGTTTGGTAATATAATCATCGGCACCGGTTTTAAAACCTTTCAAAACATCTTCACGAAGGGTTTTTGCCGTTAAAAATATCAATGGAATATTGGCGTCTCGTTTCCGGATGTCTGTTGCAATTGCAAAACCATCTTTATGGGGCAACATCACATCGAGTATACAAATGGAACAAGCACTTTTTTCAAAAGCATCCAAAGCCTTGGCTCCATCGGTTTCCCAAGACACCTCATAATCATGCATCTCCAAATAAGCTTTTAGAATAGACCCAAAATTGATATCGTCTTCCACAAGAAAAATTCGTTCTGCCATGATATTTAATTATTTAGATGGTTGCTTTGTGGAAAAAACAGACTGAATACTGTGCCTTTCTCTTTCTTGCTTTCCGCAGAAATACTTCCCCCCATCAGTTCAACCAGCGCCCTAGCATAACTCAGGCCGAGGCCAAATCCTTTAATATTATGGATATCGCCACTGGGTTTCCGATAAAATTTATCAAAAACGTGATCAAGGGTTTGCTTGTCCATCCCAAAACCATTATCACGAATTCGGATGAACAGGCCCTTATTTCGGTTTTCGGTAGAAATCTTGATCAACGGTTTTTTATCAGTGTATTTCAGGGCATTATCGAGAATATTATACAATACATTAATAAAATGAGGTTCATCGATCAGTAAAATGTCCTCATTCGCTTGTAGATCGAGCTGAATATCACCCTCAAGTTTTTGGGCTTGCAAACGAATATGTTCTGCGGCATTTATCAGAAGAGGGTGTATATGGGCAGGTTCAGGCCTTAGGTCAAAATCTTTTTTATCGAGCAATGACATTTGCAAAACACTTTCCACCCGGCTGTTCATACGCTTATTCTCTTCCCGGATCATTGCCGTAAAATAACGGATGCGCTCGGGTTCGTAGATTACTTTTTCGTTATCAATGGAATCGGTTGCCAATGAAATTGTTGCAATAGGCGTTTTAAATTCATGCGTCATATTATTGATGAAGTCCGTTTTTATATCCGATATTTTTTTCTGCTTCAAAAACAAACGAACAGTAATAATAAAAATAAGCACAACAACCATTGTAAATAAAAGACTTGCAGAAGCCATAATAATAAGCGAACCAAAAAGAAAACCGGCTTTATCTTCAAAAGTGACCGACAAAACCCCTTTATTCTGAATAATACCATATGGATGAAGCGGAACACTATATGCTGCCTTTTGATCAGGGATGCTGTCGAAAGGAGAATTCAGGATATAAGTATGAAACGGGAGTTCTATTCCCCGTTTTGTCAATTCTGTAAGCAGCAGCCCGTCGATATCATCAAAAGAATCTAGAATAATATCCGGATTATTAAGCTTATCCAATTCAATACGCACCATTTCAAAGGTTTTATTCAGCTCCACCGTTCTCTCTTCGAAGCCTTTCATGGTTTTTTCAATAATGACCTGAATTGAATCCATTTTTTTATAATGCCACCTGAATATGCTGTCTTTTTTTTCGAAATGAATATCGGTAATCGTATTGGCCTCATTCTCGTCTATCCAAAGAATATCTTCATCTTCATCAACATGATGATCACTTCTGCTTCGCACTCGCACCCTTTGCTCATCAAAATCCAAATCCAGATCGCTCAGCACTGTGATTTCATCATATTCATCGCTCATAATTGCTGTAAGCGAATCGGAAATCAGAGTAAAACTACCGAGAGAATCCAATGTTGTAAAATCAGAATTCCCTCTACGTACGATATACTGAATATCATTTTGTTGCTGGTGTTTTTGCACAGAAGCATTGAGAGCTTCATAGACTTTACGCTCAAAATCTTCCTCATGAATGAGATAGGCATGCCGCATCCATAAAAACTGCATAAACAATATGCCCAGTAAGGCAAAAACAGCTGTGCTGATGAGTATTTTAATTCTATAGTTTGTCAAATCGTTTGGTTTTCAAATCAAAAGTACAACATTATTGAATTCAATAGGGCCATTTTAACCTTCCTTTAACCTTGTTTAACCTGTTGTTAGGATTTTACACAATATTCGTGAGCTACTTTTGTACTCAAGGAATTATAATGAATTGTATTAACCAGAAAAAACAAACAATATGAAAAATCTAGGCACGCACATCATCCGAATTATTGTCATTATCCTTCTTGCTTTATACTCTTATGTATTTAGCAAAGCACAGGCACAAACAGCTAAAAATAGCCAAGAAAAAGTAATCGTCATTAAAAAAGACGGTCAAACAGCAGACACTTTGGTTTGGCATATCAACGGTGACCATAAGGGACATATAAAAACAATTGATGTGCTGATGGATTCCATACATGGAGACTTGGACGAAAAGCTGAAACATATTGAGTTTATACTATCAGAAAATGAAGGGAAGATGGCAAAAATTATGGTGATCACCGATTCAATGATCATGCAGCTTCCGGATATGGACTCCATCCTTGCCAATATAGACGTAAAAATTAATATGGACAGTATTCAGCTGCTAATCGATAAGAAAATGATAGACTTTGAAATCACAGAAGACCTTATGTATTTAGGCGGGGATAGTATAAAAATGGACATCATTATCAAAGATACCGAGAATGGCCAGATTATCATTAATGGCGAGGACGAAACCATCAGGAGTATTGATACTTTGGGCGGCCATATGGTCTTTATCAGCAAGAATGGAAAAAGCAGTGAAATATTCACAAGCTCAGGAAGCTATATCTGGTCGATTACAGACGGGGAAGACCCTCTTGAAAATGAAGAATTATCAGAAATAACGATCGTCCGCGAATTAAATGATGGAGAAGAAATGGAAACAGAAGTTATTGTTTATACAAATATGGATGGGGAAGAGGGACACCTTATTAAACTCAAGGAAATTAATGATGAGGACATGAATTTGCTCAAGGAAAGCGGTATTGATTTTTCGGAAAATAAAAACCCACAGGAAACCTTCCTTCTTTTTCCAAACCCCAATGATGGGGAATTCCAAATAAAATTTCATCTCGATAAAAAAGAAAAGGTAAACATCCGTGTATTTGATGGCAATGGAAAAGAAATTTTTCAAAAAAATCTGGGCAAACAAAAGGGGTGGGTCAAAGAAAAAATTACGCTGTCCGATGCTTTAAACGGAACCTATTTTATTCGTATAGATGCAGGGCAACTTCAATCCACTAAAAAAATAATGATCCGGTAATTAAGGGGGCTTTGTTACCATCATAAAACCGGGGTTTTTGCTCCGGTTTTTTTATTGATAAATCAGGGACTCGTTTCTATAGCCATAATTATTTAAATACCAATCGGGAAACTGAGTGCCGCTTGATTCGGCCCATTCCACAAAATGCAGGTAGGCTTCGGTAATTTCTACTTTTTCTGTTGGATAGTCAAAGCTTTGCGGGATGCTAATCACCCATGGTACATTATTCTCTGATTTAAAATATTTGCCTATTTCCGGATTTGAATCATCGTTCATTGTTCCAAAATAATCAGTATCCATCAAGCTTGTTGGCTCATAATCTGGCAAATGGAGTTCGTGCCCCCTGTTTCTGTTCATAAAAATAAACGGATTAAAATGTTCAAGGTCTAAATCGGCTAAAGTATAAGTATTCTCTTCGAAATCCATTAGGATCTGCACAGTAACAGGCTCTGTATAAGGATAATCAGGATCTACATTTACACCAGGGCCACCGGCTGTAGGCATAACGGCATAGGAATTATCAAAAACGATGATGCATGTTTTATCCTGATTCGCTTCTGTTCCATTGGCCTGTAGGTTCACAATACCCTCCGATAATTCAGAACCGCTCACACTGATCGTGCTATTGGGGAAGTTTTCACTGAGTTGAAAACCGAAGCCATTCCTTTGGCTTGCACCTACCGCTTTTATCGTAAAATAGCCATAACTTTCGACCACTTTATTCGATGCGCTAAGCACCGTTTGAAACTGATAATCAATAACAAGGTCGTTAAAATCAAAATCGCCTTGAGCCGGCCATAAATCCTCAAAAGCCAATCCGCCCGGATTTCCTGAAGGCCAAATAATATTAAATGCGCGCAAAGGGTCTGTTGGATAGTCGTCCTGAAAATCGGGAACACCATCAGAATCGGAATCCGTATTGGGCATCACTTGGTAATTCTGCATAATTTCTTCGGCAGATAATGCTGTATTATAGAGCATTACCTCATCAATCACTCCATTAAAAAACTTCTGGGAACCATTGTCAGAGCCAATTGAAAAATCACGGCCATTATCGTATAAATTACCACTTACGGCCACACTTTCTATCACGACTCCATTTACATAAAGGGTGAAAAGACTTCCGTCATAGGTCATGGCTATATAATACCACTCATTCAGCAAGGGCCGTCCATCTTGGTATTCTAGTTTATGATATGTTCGATCTTCCATATAGATGAATGCTTTCCAGCCATTCCATTTTCCAAAGCCAAGGTTATATCCGTCCCAATCGCCTTTTTGGGCAATCTTTGCTTCTCTATAATCATATGCTTTTGCCCATGCAGTTAAGGTAATTTGATTCGTAACCGCAAGATTGTCATTTTCAGGGATGCTTACCAGACCGGAACTTCCGTTAAATTCGATTGCTCCACCGGAAATGCCCTGAGTTCTGTTTCCACTGATTAATTCCCCGTTATTATTGGCATTTTCATCAATAACAAGGGTGCCGCTGCTCTCGTCCATCGACCAATAACTCACTAAATCATTAATGTTTGACTGCGCTTTAAATGCTCCTTTTTGCTTGTTAAAATCAATATCCACCGTATTATCGACGATTTCTGCTGTTCGACCATTGATCACCAATGCGTTATAATACGTCGGAATATTGAGCTGCAAATGATATACACTGTCGATGCCGCTATAAAAACTTTTATGAAGGAGTGTTTTCGCATCGGGGGAATAAATTTCGATAATTGTGCTTTCATACAGGCTAATATTTACCTGAACATCTTTATCTGTTTTCCATGTAAAAGCAGAAGAAAATACTTTTTCCGAGAATGATGCTTCCGGATCAGGAATATCAGTTTTGTCAAGATCCTTTGTGCAGGCAGCTAGCATAAATACAACATAAAGAAGGACCGTATATTTTATTAATCTGATCATAAGTGATTTTTTCATCGTTCCAATAATGAATCCCCAAAAAGCAAATCCAAAAACAAAAATAAAGAGTAAAGATAGGTAGCCCAAAATTGAATAGCAAGCAAAAACAAGTAAATGTGGTGTTGGAGTATATAAACGTAGAGAATGGAAAATGAAAAATGAAAAATGAAAAATGGAGAATTACGAGCTGATAACGGAGAATTGTATTGTGAACAAACTCCGAAGGAGTGGAATTATTATAGCAAACAGTGTAATGTATTGATAATAAACCCTGAAAGGGTGACACCATGAAAATGAAAAATGGGGAATTCGAGCTACTAAATCATAATCATCGTTCTTTTGAAAAATTCCTTACCTTTGCATAAAAGCGGCGGTATATGTTGTATTTAAAGTCTTTCGATATTCATGCACAATTTCGCTATCTAAATGTAAAGGAACGCGATGCTTTTCATTATGCCTGCTTAGGATAAATTTACTAAGCATTTTTCAATTTTTTATATTATTAATCATTAAAAATTAAGGCATTATGAAAATTCCTTTTGCAGAATCGTATAAAATTAAAATGGTGGAACCCATCCGCCGCAGTACTCGTGAGGAGCGTATCCAATGGATCAAAGAAGCCCGTTATAATTTATTTAACCTGAAAAGCGATCATGTTTTTATTGATCTGCTGACCGATAGCGGCACCGGCGCCATGAGTGATCGCCAATGGTCGGAAATGATGCTCGGTGATGAAAGTTATGCCGGCGCACGCTCTTATTATAAAATGAAAAAAGCCCTAAAGGATATCTTGGGCTTCGACCATTTCCTGCCAACCCACCAGGGAAGGGCAGCAGAAAATGTGCTGTTTTCTCTAATGATAAAAGAAGGCAACATCATCCCCGGTAATTCTCATTTTGATACCACTAAAGGACATATCGAATTTCGAAAAGCAAAAGCTGTTGATTGTACCATCGATGAAGCATTTCATACAGAATTAGAGCATCCCTTTAAAGGCAATATCGACCTCAGGAAACTTGAGGACGTCTTAAAAAGCAATCCTATTGAGAATATCCCGATGATTATTGTAACGGTTACTTGCAATTCATCTGGAGGCCAGCCTGTTTCCCTCGAAAACATCAAAGATGTTTATGCCCTTGCCAAAAAATATGGGACACGTGTATGCTTCGACAGTGCACGTTTTGCCGAAAATGCTTACTTTATCAAACTCCGCGAAGAAGCTTATAAAGACTGGAGCATCAAGGAAATAGTGAAGGAAATGTATCAATATGCTGATCTTGCAACCATGTCGAGCAAAAAAGACGCAATTGTAAATATGGGCGGCTTTATCGGTTTCAAAGAAGAGCAATTATTCAAAGATGCAAGCATGTACAACATCATGTTTGAAGGATATATCACCTATGGCGGAATGTCCGGACGCGATATGAATGCTTTAGCACAAGGTCTTGATGAAGGAACAGAATTTGAGTATTTGGAAACCCGCATTAAACAGGTAGAATACCTTGGCCAGAAACTCATTGAGTATGGCATTCCGGTACAAAGGCCTATTGGTGGCCATGCTGTTTTTGTTGATGCAAAAAAAGTACTTACTCGCGTTCCAAAGGAAGAATTAATTGCTCAAACCCTTGGTGTTGAGTTGTATATTGAAGCAGGTGTTCGTGGGGTGGAAATTGGCACTTTACTTGCTGACCGCGATCCGGAAACTCGTGAAAACCGTTATCCCGATCTTGAATTGCTTCGCTTGGCAATACCAAGACGAGTCTATACAAACAACCATATGGATGTGATTGCTGCTGCGCTAAAAAATGTTTTCGACCGCAGGAACGAAATCACCAGCGGTTACGAAATCACTTACGAAGCCCCAATTATGCGGCATTTTACCGTAGAACTAAAGAAAAAATAATCAGTAGATTGGTTTTTAAAGCTGACAAAACCTTTCCGAATTTCAAAACTTTGGAAAGGTTTTGTTTTTAACCAAAAAACCAATCTACTCCTTTACCCATTTCCCGTTAGCAATTTTTCAATGAGCATAAACAACCATTTGGATGTGATTGCTGTTGCGCCAAAAATATTTTGTATCCTATAATACAGTCGCAAGCAAAGAAAGAGATAAGAGAATCTAATAGGGATTTTAATAAAGCACAAAGCGCTCCTAATAATTAATTAAGCGGATCAAAAAACTGACCCGCTTATTAATTATTTCTGTTTTCTATTTATTTGTCGAAGCGAAATATAACCAAAGGAGATTCCTGCCCCTAATCCTATAACAATAATATAAAATATTAACCTAATTATGAATGATTTATCCAATAAAATTGTACCATTTTGAATTAATTCCTGAAACAAACAGGTTAAAATCGCTGTTGGAATACCAAACAGTAGAATTCCCCTGATTAGAATATGTTTTTTTCTGTTTTTCTTTTTCATATTAGTTTAACTAGTATCTAATCAAAAATACATATAATACCTGTTAGAGCCGAGCTTGTAACGGCACCCCATGCCCCCCCGATTACGGCACCTGATATTGCGCCAGTTATTGTGCCGGGTCCAGGAGCCCATGATCCTCCCAATCCACCTATAATTCCACCAGCTATAGCACCTGAAATAGCACCAGCAATGTCTGAGTTTGCAATAGCTGCTCCTGGGCTTTCATTGGTGTTTTTAAACCCATAATTGGCCATAAAATTCATCCAATATGCATATGAAGACTTCGCTACTGAAATTGAAACAAGAAGTATTGCTTGTTCAACATCATTATTTAATGGGCTCATTAAAATATCTTGCTCCGTATTTTGAAACTGAATAATTTTTTCACTCATTGAGTAGCTTGTGTGATTCATTATACTTGTTAATTCTGCTAAATAGCTATTGAATTCTTCCGTAAAATAGGAAAGATCATATTCTGTATCATCATAATATATTGCGTAAGCATTGTCGGAAATGTCTAATAACCCACTATTTTCAGATATTGGGTTATTAACCGAAGTGGAATAATTATTTAACTGGTATTCCTCTATTAAAGTACAGATTGCGTTAACTCTGTTTTCTTCAATTTCATTTTCTAATTCATTTATATTATTACTATTGATAATATAATCAAGAGCATCATTATGGTAATTACCTACATAATCATAAGGATTTGTAAGAATTGTTGTTTTCAGAATACCGTTACCTGTCTTATTTAGATCATTCTCGTCTTTTTTACATGAAGTTGCGGCAATGGCCAAAACAGCCAATACTATAATTAATTTTCTCATTTCTCTATAAATTTAATCTGGTTGGTTAATAAAAAAACTTCTTGCTTTTAAATGAACCACATAAGGCGGGTGCAAAAACATGCGCCAAATTTTGAATACCCCCCCCATTTACTGTCCTTTATGCATAAAAAGCATGTATCTAGGCCTTTATGGCCAATAATGCTCCTTAGTTTTGGGGGTTTGGGGTTCATAATCAATTTTCTATTATAGCAAATTCATAAGAATAAAATATCTTTGTTTATGCAAACATATATGGAATAATTGTATAATGCAAGAAATACAGTAATAAAAATGATTATTCCATTTGGTTTTATAAGGATGTTTTTATTGGGTACAAAACCTTCTACAAAGCCACAATTCCAAAGCAATTCCCGTAGAACTGAAAAAAAATAAAGGAGTAGATTGGTTTTAAAAACTGATAAACCTTTCCAAAGTTCAAAACTTTGGAAAGGGTTTGTTTTTAACCAAAGGACCAATCTACTCCTTCACCCATTTCCCGCTGGCAATTTTTAGGCCATTGGCTGTTATGCGATAGGTATAGCAGCCTTGGGGCAATGCTTGGGCATTGATTGTGGTTTGCGCCTGATTTAATTGCTCGCTTAAAAGCATTTTGCCATTCAAACTGTACATCTCCAAAAGGGCGTTTTGGTGCTGTGCGGCCAATTTTACCTGAAACTGCTCCCCACCCGGATTGGGATACACCAATGCTTCCGATGCGCAAATTCCTTCCGGTTCTTCCATGCCTGTAATAAGCCCTTCGCTATTGACTTTGAGGAGGAACAGGTCTTGATTTGGTGGATTGGTGATTTCCGGTTTCCGCCATGCTCCGCAAATTACAAAACCACCGTCCATGGTAGGCTGTATGGATATAGGCCAATATACATCTACTCCATTACCATAATAAAGCTGATTTTGCATATTGATGTCATAATCGAAAAAAGAGAGTTGAATGTATGTAGCCTCTGTCTGTCGATAAGGATATTGAAATGGCTCTATATTAACAACACTTCCTACAACAAATGATTCATCATTTTTAGCTAAACTTTCATAAAGGAAGGAATATATTATGCTGTCTTCAGGATGCTCAGGATAATACTGACAACCTTTAATACTATCGTTATTGTAATCCATTTCATAAAAACACATTGAATGACAGGAGGAAAAGGGCTGGTAGTGAGAATATCCATTGCTGCTAAGCATGTAGGTTGAATCATTTATTATTTGAGCATCAGTATAATAAGTCATACCATAAACTAGGCTATCATAACCCATATAATTGAGGTCTTTATCAAGTTCCATGGTTTTAGCTAAAGAAGCTTGCTTATCCGCACCATTTCCAGCATAGAAAATTGATATTTTTTCTTGTTTTGGCCAATAAATCATATCATATGAAACGGAAGACTTAATAGTTGGCTTATAAATAATTTGATCGTTAGTGTTCAGGTTTATTTTAATTATGAAAAAGTCAAAATAACTACCGTGCATATAAGGCCACCTATTGACTAGAATATACAATATGCTGTCTGAGACCAGGTTCATTTGATGTATTTCCTGAATAGTATCTTCAGATAAGAGAAGCGGTTGTGTTTTGATAGATTGCAAATCTTCATTGATAATTTCATAAAAAAGATTCGTATATAAATGCCCTGATGCAATACTGTCTTTTGTTCCGCCAATAATGTATAGGTTCTGAGTAGTATTATATTTAATTATATAATCTATTGACCCTCCATCTTGACCGTTAAAAAACTTCCAGTCAATAATTTGTGTGTCAGAATCTATTTTAATAATGCCTCCATTTTTTTTTGTTCGCTCAGGCTCTGTTTCCATTATAGAAACTAAAAAATTGTCATTATTCGTTTGGATGGCAATACTTTTTTCCAGACTTAAGGGTGTAGTATAAGTTTTGAAAAAATCAGTTTGGGCCATTGCTTTTGACACAAAAAGCAGGAAAAATAAGAAAAAGCTATAGATTAATTTCATGTGGTTTAGTTTTAATAAATACCCAAGCAGGTTTATATTGCCCTGCTTGGATGAACATATGTTTTACCTGAATTGACAAATAAGATGACTGTAAAAATAAATTTTCTTATTCGCCACCTGATCCTCCTAAATGAAAATCCCCGTAAAAAATCTCGTAGACATTACACATGACATATGGCCCAAGCATGTCATCTTGCACTTCCACCGATTTATAATCTTTGTTCAAAGGCACTTTGTTTGCTTTAATATAATCAAAATGATTTAAGTAAAAATTCAATTCTGCCGGGGATAGGCAATCACTCCACGAATACCCTTGATACATAATATATTCCCTATCAGGATATGCCGGATTATTGGGGTTGGAAGGGAAGTCCATTGGATAAGCGGATGTGCTATTAACATTGGTATAATACCCACTTTGTCCTGTAGAAAGTGGATGATTAAATTTGTATTGCAGAAGATCTGTTCCTCCTGTTATTTCTATACTAGGATTTGAACCACAGGGTCCTCCGTTTTCACACCATACCCAATATTCAGTTGGGCCGAATTGAACATAATTGTATAAGTTAACGGTTGAACCAAAACTGAATATCATATTCATAGCTGCAATTCCATCTTTGAGCTGGTTTTCTGTTATCTCAATATCAACAATATCGCTCACTAAATTTTCATCCTCAGCAAGTATGATGTTAATTTCACTTAGGAAGTTTTCATAAGCTTGGTTCAGGTCGCTACTACTAATCTGGCCATTGCTTACAGGAACCTCATATATCCTGCTCTCAAATTCCAGGCCGTACCAGTTGTGTTCGTTATTGGCTTCTTCAAGATTAAGCAATCCTTCCAGATTCCATTCTGCTTCTTCCAAATTATAAAGCACAACTTCTTTGTTTTGGGATTGAATCGTTTGTTTAAAATCTAAAAGCTTTGCGGCAATCGGGTCTTTTGTTGTTTTTTCTGCCATGGCTTCATTCTCGTCTTTTTTACATGAAGTTACGGCAATGGCCAAAACAGCCAATACTATAAAGAATTTTCTCATTTTTTTATAAATTTAATCTGGTTGGTTAATTTAAAAACGTGTTTTTACTTTATAATTAACCACTTAAGGTGGATGCAACGATTTTTGAGTACCCCCCCCCCCATTTACTGTCTTTTATGCATAAAAAGCATGTATATAAGGCTTTATGGCCAATAATGCTCCTTAGTTTTGGGGGTTTGGGGTTCATAATCAATTTTCTGTTATAGCAAATTCATAAGAATAAAATATCTTTGTTTATGCAAAAGTATATGGAATAATTGTATAATGCAAGAAATACAGTAATAAAAATGATTATTCAATTTGGTTTTATAAGGATGTTTTTATTGGGTACAAAACCTTCTACAAAGCCACAATTCCAAAGCAATTCCCGTAGAACTAAAGAAAAAATAATCAGTAGATTGGTTTTTAAAGCTGCCAAAACCTTTCCAAATTTCAATACTTTGGAAAGGTTTTTTTATTAACGAAGAACCAATCTACTCCTTCACCCATTTTCGGTTAGCAGGATTTTGTGAAAGCGAATTCTGCTGTTTGCTTTTTAGTATATTTGTGCCTCAAAACATACTGTAATGATAAAATCAATGACAGGTTTTGGGAAATCCCAGACCGTACTTGCTAACAAAAAAATAACTGTTGAAATAAAATCCCTCAACAGCAAACAACTCGATTTAAATACTCGCATACCTGGGGTTTACAGAGAAAAAGAAATGCTTTTTCGCTCTATGCTCGCCAAAGGTTTAAGCCGCGGTAAAATAGATTTTGCCATTTATATTGAAGCTATGGGAGATGCCAGCAATTACAGCATCAATCAGGAACTTGCCCTACGTTATTTTCAGGAACTCGAAAATATTGGCGATAAAATCTCCCAGCAGCAAAGCCCCGATTACCTTTCCATGATAATGCGTATGCCCGATGTGCTTAAAAGCGAGATTATAGAAATTGATGAAAATGAATGGTCTGTTTTGATTGCAGAAGTTGAAAATGCTTTAAAAATTATTGATGAATACCGAATTGAAGAAGGAAGCAGCCTCGAAGCTGATTTTACAAAACGAATTGCACTAATCCTTGAATATCTAAAACAAGTTGAAGAGCTTGAACCTCAACGTATAATAAATCTAAAAGAACGAATTCGCCGACATATTGCCGATATGAATGAAGATGTTCGCCTCGATGAAAACCGTTTTGAGCAGGAAATTATTTTTTACCTCGAAAAACTCGATATTACGGAAGAAAAAACCCGGCTCAAAAAACATTGTACTTATTTTCTGGAAACCATGCAGGATGTAGAAACCAATGGTAAAAAACTGAATTTTATCAGTCAGGAAATTGGTCGCGAAATTAATACCCTGGGTTCCAAAGCGAGTGATGCACAGATTCAACGCATTGTCGTGCAAATGAAAGATGAGCTCGAAAAAATTAAAGAACAGGTACTGAATGTATTATGAGCAAAAATAAAGCCTTAATTTTCTCTGCCCCAAGTGGTGCAGGCAAAACCACCATTGTAAAAAAAATGCTGGAGGTTTTTCCTCAATTAAGCTTTTCTATTTCCGCTTGCAGCCGAGCTCCACGCAAAAACGAAACCCATGCCCGCGACTATTATTTTCTTAGTACAGAGGCTTTTCAGCAAAAAATAAAAGAAGATGCTTTTCTGGAATGGGAAGAGGTATATCCTGGAAATTATTACGGTACTCTAAAATCTGAAGTAGATCGAATTTGGGCAGAGGGAAAACAACTTATTTTCGATGTCGATGTTGTTGGTGGCATCAATATCAAAAAATATTTTGGCGAAAAAGCCCTGTCGTTTTTTATTATGCCTCCATCCATTGAAGAGCTCGAAAAAAGACTTCGAACCCGCTCTACCGATGATGAGGAAACCATACAAAAACGCATCGCTAAAGCGGAATATGAATTGGGTTTTGCAAAGCAGTTTGATATTGTAATCATTAACAATCAATTGGATAATGCGGTTCAGGAAACGGAAGCAAAAATCCATACTTTTCTTGAAACAAAATAGAAATGAACTAATTCTATGGCGAAAAAAACGGCACTCTACTTTGGCTCTTTTAACCCTGTGCATATCGGCCATATGGCTATTGCCAATTATTTGGTCGAGTTTAGCGATCTCGATGAGCTTTGGTTTGTTGTAACACCGCACAATCCCCTAAAGGAGCGAAAAAGCCTTTTGCCTGACAGCCATCGTCTGGAAATGATTCGTTTGGCTATTGATGATGACCCCCGATTTAAAGCATCTGATATTGAATTTCGTTTGCCAAAACCAAGTTATACATCTCATACACTGGCATATATCACAGAGAAATATCCCGACAGGGAGTTTGTTCTCATTATTGGTGGCGATAATTTATCCTCATTTCATAAATGGAAAAATCCGGAAGAAATCCTAAAAAACCATGAGGTTTATGTTTATGCCCGTCCGGGTTTTGATGGAGGAAGTTTCGCACAACATCCTTCTATAAAGCTTTTTCATGCACCACAAATGGAAATTTCTTCGAGCTTTATTCGTAATGCCATTCAGGAAGGACATAAGCCCGATCGTTTTATGCCTCCCAAAGTGGCGAAATATGTTGCAGAAATGAATTTCTTTACAAAACACTAAAACCCTGACGAACTAAATGTTTCGCCTTTTTTGATCCTTCAAGAGTGGCGCATCGGGCCTAATAGTTTATGCGCTTTTTCTAAAACAATAAAAGTCACGATTTCAGCTGTTTCACTACTAAAATTATCTTATCTTTACCCTAAATTTATCTTTTGAGGATAATTTTAATGTGCGTTGATGTTTTTGTAGTTACAGAATATTCTACGTGTTTTTAGGGCAGAAAGATTATTGGTTTAATAATTCCAACCATAAAATTGCAAACCATGAGTACCACACAAAGCCTGCTAGAAGGAGTAATTGTAATGCTGGCAATTATTTCCCTTGCTGTTATCCTCCGGAAATTTTCAATTCTAACAAAGGATAATAGTTTATTATTCAGCAAAATAGTGATGCAGATAACATTGCCTGCACTTATTTTTTCATCGCTGGCGATTAAAGATTTTGATGCTCGCTTCCTTAAAATGGCCCTCATCATGTGTGTCATCGAAATTGCTGTAATTATTCTTGCCTGGCTTATTGCAACATTGCTCAAATTTGAAAAGGGGAAAAAAGGCGCTTTGATCCTTGTTTCAGCATTTGGCATGACAACAATGCTCGGATATCCTATTATTAGCCAGGTATTTCCAGGCAATGCCATGGCTATGGAAGAGGCGGTGGTAACGAGTGAGTTTGGTGTTGGTTTTCTGCTGTTTATTCTCGGACCATTAATCGCCATGTATTATGGGGAGTCTAAAGTAGAAGGGCGCTTCATCCTGAAGTCTGCCAAGAAATTTTTTGTGTCGCCAATATTTATTGCACTCATCGCGGGTGTTGCTTTTTCATTTTTGAAAATAGATCAGAACAATAGTGTTTTTCGCACTTTTATTCGATTTTTTAATCTTATTGGTAATGCTAATCTATTGATGGTTGCCTTAACAATAGGCTTGCTTATTGAGTTTAAAGGGGTAAAAAATATCTTTCTTTTTCTCTCACTTGCCGTTGTTTTAAAACTCATTATCAAACCATTATTGGCTGTTTGGTTTACCAATAACGGGGATTTTACAGAAATGATGCAACAAATTGTTCTTATTGAAACGGCTCTTCCTTCTGCAATACTCGGCGTCGTTTTTGCCCGGCAATACAATTGCAGACCAGAGCTTGTTTCCCTTGCCATTATGACCACTTTAATTTTGAGTGTCGCCAGTGTTAGCCTTCTTTTTATCTTTTTTTCCTAACAACTGCCAGAATATTGAAACTATAGAAATCAAAAAGCAGGCTCATTTGTTTTTTGTACTTTAGCATCTTAAAACAAATACTGCGAATCACACAAAATTTCTATATGAAATCATTCACTGTTAAAGAGATCAACGACATCCTGAATGGAGAAGTTGTTGGGGAAAGCACAGAACAAATTAGTGCTCCAGAACAATTAGAAAAAGCTGAAAAACATCATATTACATTTATTGGCAATCGCAAGTATGCCCGCAAATGGCCTGATTCCAATGCTTCAGTAGCAATTATCGATGCCTCCATCGAGTGCGAACCAGGCGATGGCCGAGCTTTGATTCGAGTAACTAATGCCGATCTTGCAATGGCTAAAGTTCTTGAATTATTCGATCCGGGTCCACCCTCTTTTGATGAAGATATTGATCCTCGTGCCATAATCCATAAAACAGCACGCATTGGCAAAGGCTGCAAAATTGGTGCAGGCTCCTATATTGGAAAAAATGTTGTTATTGGCGACAATACCCTAATTTATCCCAATGTTACAATATTAGATGATACGATTATCGGAGACCATACCGTTATTTGGTCGGGAACGGTTATTCGTGAGCGTAGTGAAATAGGGAGCTATTGCATTTTCCATTCCAATGTAAGCATTGGTGCCGATGGTTTTGGATACAGGCCTGCAGACAATGGTATGGGATTGGTGAAAATTCCCCAGATTGGAAATGTTGTTATTGGAAATGCTGTTGAAATTGGCGCCAACTCTTGTGTGGATCGGGGCAAATTCAGTTCTACAATTTTAGGCGATGGCTGCAAGATCGATAATTTAGTGCAAATCGGTCATAATTGTATATTGGGACGTTTCTGCATCATGGCAGGCAATAGTGGTTTGGCTGGTTCTGTAACGCTTGGCGATGGCGTAATTATTGGGGGCAGTGCTTCTATAAAAGACCATCTCACCATACATTCAGGCGCAATTGTTGGCGCAGGCTCAGGGGTTCTGAACGATGTAAAAGCCGGCCAGACTGTTTTGGGCTATCCGGCAGCAGATTCAAGGGAAAAACTTAAACAATGGGTTGCCCTGCGCAAGCTCGGAAAACAATAATCTGTGTTTGCCTATTATGTCCGAATCCCATTCTTTTGCTTAGAAACAGATCAGGAAGCATGAAGTTTATTCGTATTTTTGAGTTTATAAAGTGTAAAATTTGAACGACATCATCCATATAAAACCCGAGGGCTCGAAAAAAAAGATTTATTTTTCGTCAGATCATCATTTTGGTGTTCCCGATCGTTTGTCAAGCCGAAAGCGTGAAGATTTATTTGTAGAATGGCTCGATATGGCCGCTAAAGATGCTGCAGCTATTTTCATTATGGGCGATCTGTTTGACTTCTGGTATGAATATAAAACTGTGGTTCAGAAAGGCTATGTGCGTCTTTTTGGCAAATTGGCAGAAATTACAGATGCCGGAATTCCGATTCATTTTTTTCGTGGCAATCATGATATTTGGGCTTTCGATTATTTGCAAAGCGAAATCGGGATTCAGTTGCACCGCAGGGAGCGCATTCTGGAATTCGAAGGACAACGCTTTTTTCTCGCACATGGCGATGGCCTTGGTCCCGGAGACCATGCTTATAAATTCCTGAAAAAGGTCTTCGAGAACAAGATAAACCAATGGCTGTTTCGTTGGCTTCATCCCGATATTGCCACAAGCATTGCCCTATTCTGGTCGCGCCGAAGTCGTTATGCTAATGAGGCTAGGGAACAAAAAAAACCACGCAAAAAAAAAGAAATAAATATCGATCATTTAATGCAGCAACGTCTTCCCTATTTCGCAGCTGAAAAACTCAAAGAAGATCCTTCCATCAATTATTTTGTATTCGGTCACTGGCACTACCCAATAATATTTCCATTGAGTGAAACATCGAATTATTTAAACCTTGGCGATTGGATCACATATTTTTCCTATGCTGTTTTTGATGGCAAAGAAATGAACCTAAATTATTTTAAATCAACTAAATAAATATTATGGACACTATTAAGAATTATATTGAAGAAAACAAGGAACGTTTCCTTGAAGAGCTTTTCGGATTAATCAGGATTCCTTCCATCAGCTCTATTGCAGATCATAAGCCGGATATGTACAAAGCTGCAGAATACTGGAAAAAAAGCATGCTTGAAGCCGGAGTTGATAAAGCTGAAGTTTTTGAAACCGATGGAAACCCTGTAACTTATGGTGAAAAAATCATTGATCCAAAATTGCCTACAGTATTGATTTATGGCCATATGGATGTAATGCCCGTTGACCCAATGGAGGAATGGAAATCCAAACCATTTGAACCGGTTGTAAGGGATGGAAAAATCTGGGCAAGAGGTGCTGATGATGATAAAGGCCAGGCATTTATGCATGCCAAAGCTTTTGAACTATTGGTGAAAAACAATATGCTTCCCGTCAATGTTAAATTTATGATTGAAGGCGAAGAAGAAATTGGCTCGCCCAATCTTGGCAAATGGTGCGGAGAACACAAAGAAATGCTGAAAGCTGATGTTATCCTTGTTTCGGATACTGGAATGATTGCACCGGATATACCATCCATTACCACAGGACTTCGTGGCTTAAGTTATTGGGAAGTAGAAGTAACCGGTCCAAACCGTGACTTGCATTCAGGTCTTTTTGGCGGTGCTGTTGCCAATCCAATTAATGTGCTGTCAAAAATGATCAGCGATATGATTGATGAAAACGGCCACATCACAATTCCGGGTTTCTATGATGATGTTTTGGAAGTATCTGATGACGAACGCGCACTCATGGCCAAAGCCCCATTTAGCGAAGAGGAATACAAAAAAGCCATTGATGTTGAAGAACTTTATGGTGAAAAGGGATTTTCTACCAACGAGCGCACAGGCATACGCCCAAGCTTTGATATTTGTGGTATTTGGGGCGGTTATACAGGCGAAGGAGCAAAAACTGTACTGCCTTCAAAAGCTTATGCTAAGGTAAGCACTCGTTTGGTGCCTCATCAAAATAATGAGAAAATTGCCGATATGTTTGTCGATTATTTTGAGAGTATTGCTCCAAAATATGTAAAAGTAAAAGTTACCAAACTTCATGGCGGCCAGGCTTATGTTTGCCCCATCGATATTCCTGCATATAAGGCAGCTGAAAAGGCCTATAATACCGTTTATAATAAAATTCCTGTTCCGGTTCGCAGTGGTGGAAGTATTCCAATTATCTCAACCTTTGAAGATGTTCTTGGGCTTAAATCAGTATTGATGGGATTTGGCCTCGAATCGGATGCAATTCATTCACCCAATGAAAATTTCCCCTTGGAACAGTTCTTTAATGGCATTGAAACTATTGCCCATTTTTATAAGTATTTTGCTGAGGAAATGAAGTAAATTTCTTCTTTTCCTAAAACAGCCTGTGCCATTTTGTCGCTTTTGGGCAATGGCACAGGCTTTGTTTTCGTTATCCCTTTAAATATTATTGCTATGCAGGAGAATACTGAGGAGTTCAGAAAAAATTTAGAGAAATTAATTTCCCTTTTTAAGAAGATCAAAGAAAAAAATATCAAGCTGGATATGTTTGGTGGAAATGCTGCAATGTTTGGCAATAATATCGACTTTATTATCCAGAATTTCGAGGCTTTTAAAAATAATATATCACCGGATATGTTTCAACAGATGGGCATTCCCATCCAGGATCTTATCGCAGAATTGGTTAAAGAATTAAGCCGTGAGATAAACGAAACGGATGATTTCAGTATGGCCGATGCAAGCGAGGAAGAAGTGAGTATTATCGAAGAAAAACGTGAGCTTCTAAAAGATGTTCAGGCAATCGATGAAATGCTGCAAAACCCCAACCTCAGCGAGGAAGAAATGAACCAGCTTCTTGATGAACGCCTAAAAATGGATCAAAACCCACGTTTTCCTGCCGGCGAATAATTTATTTCGCTACTTCACCGATTAAAGTCGCAGAAGTACATTCTGTCACAACAACACGAACAAAATCACCCGCTTTTTGCCCTGTATTTCCAAAAACAATCACCTTATTTTGGCTATTTCGCCCAAATAATTTGTTTTCAGATTTTTTACTAACCCCTTCCACTAAAACTTCAAATTCTTTTCCGATATCACGAGTATTACTTTCGAGGGATAATTCCTGCTGCAAATGGATAATTTCCTCCAACCTTCTCGTTTTCACTTCTTCAGGAACATTATCTGTGAATTTTTTTGACGCAATTGTTCCCGACCTCTCGGAATATTTAAACATAAAGGCATATTCAAAAGCGGCAGAACGCATAGCAGAAAGTGTTTCCTGATGGTCTTCTTCGGTTTCATCGCAGAAGCCCGCAATAATATCTGTTGAAACGGCAGCATCAGGAATAATCTCACGCACGGCTTGTATTCTTTCCAAATAGAAATCGCGTGTATATTTTCTATTCATCTGTTCGAGCACCTTGGTACTTCCCGATTGCATTGCAAGGTGCACCGCATGGCAAATATTTTTATTGGCAGCAATGGTATGCAAAAGCACATTGGGCAGGTCTTTGGGATGCGATGTTGTAAAACGGATGCGCATTTCCGGAACCGTCAGTGCTACTTTTTCGAGCAATTGAGCAAAATTAATGCTCTGTCCTTCTTCATCTGTATGCAGATATGAATTCACATTCTGGCCAAGAAGAGTAACCTCTTTAAACCCTTTTTGCTGCAATACAACACATTCCCCGATAATTGTTTCTACGGGCCTGCTTCGTTCTTTTCCACGAGTAAAAGGAACAACGCAATAAGAACAAAAATTCTCGCAGCCCCTCATAATGCTTACGAATGCTGATATTCCATTGCTATGGTAACGCACAGGTTGAATATCATCATAAGTTTCTTCGAGCGACAATTGGACATTGGCAGCCTTCTGCCCTAATTCCATTTCACGCACCAGATTGGGCAAATCGCGGTATGCATCGGGTCCGGCAATCAGGTCAACCGCTTTATCACCTTCCAGCAATTTTTCTTTCAAACGCTCGGCCATACAGCCAATAACGCCAATTTTTAACTGATGATTTTTCCTTTTCAGTGCGTGCAGATGTTCCAGTCGTTTCCATATCCTTTGTTCTGCTTTATCGCGTATCGAACAAGTATTCAGCAAGATAAGATCTGCTTCAGAGGCCTCATCAACAATAGTAAAATCTTCATCAGTGAGAACTGAAGCAACAATTTCGCTATCAGAAAAATTCATCTGACAACCATAGGTCTCTATATATAATCTGGATAATTTTTTCATAAAAATATTTATAGCATTAAAAAATAAACAAAGAAGCTGTTAAGTAGTTTTTATCAAAGTCGTTTTCCTGTTTTTTATTCACCAGAGCTATATTTATCAAGGCTTTAAAAATAAAACGAACGGCAAAATTAGTGATAAAATAATGGTTCTATGACATATTATTATAATGAATTTGCGTACCTCATTTGATTTATAGCCTTTTAATGTTATACCTTTGTCGCCGTTTTTGATTAAGCTTACAGAAAAAATAATACGCATCCACAGCACCTATGGGAAAAAATTTAGTTATAGTTGAGTCACCCGCAAAAGCAAAAACCATTGAAGGTTTTTTAGGGAAAGATTATTTAGTAAAATCAAGCTTTGGACACATTCGTGATTTGTCCAAAAAGAAGCTTGGCGTTGATGTCGATGATAATTTTAAACCCGATTACGAAATAAGTCCGGATAAGACAAAAGTGATCAGGGATTTAAAAAAACTCGCCAAAGATGCTGAAACGGTATGGCTTGCATCGGATGAGGACCGTGAAGGGGAAGCCATTGCTTGGCATCTTCAGGAATCGCTTGGGCTCAAAGAATCCCAAACAAAACGTATTGTTTTTCACGAAATCACAAAGAATGCGATACTTGATGCCGTGCAAAACCCACGATCAATCGACATCAATTTAGTAAATGCCCAACAGGCTCGCCGTGTTCTAGATCGTCTTGTTGGTTTTGAGCTCTCTCCTGTTCTTTGGAAAAAAGTGAAACCATCGCTTTCTGCCGGACGAGTTCAGTCTGTTGCCGTTCGCCTGATTGTAGAACGTGAAAACGAAATAAAAGATTTTACCAGCAAATCTTCTTTTAAAATAAGTGGTATTTTCTATCCTAAGGGTGAAACGATTTCTGCGAAAAACAGCTTCTCGGCTGAGTTGCCCTCACGCTTTGACAGCAAGGAAGATGCAGAAAATTTCCTGAAATTGTGCCTCAGCTCAGATTTTAGCATTACTGATATCGAAAAAAAACCGGCCAAAAAGAGTCCGGCACCTCCTTTTACAACATCAACACTTCAGCAAGAAGCCAGTAGAAAGCTTAGCTTCTCTGTATCAAAAACCATGTTGGTTGCCCAACAACTCTACGAATCTGGGAAAATCACTTATATGCGTACCGATTCTGTGAATCTGTCGAATATGGCATTGGGCTCGGCACATAATGAAATTGAAAGCATTTATGGCGCTAAATATGCCAAAACAAGAAAATACGCTACAAAATCCAAAGGTGCACAAGAAGCGCACGAAGCCATTCGCCCAACCTATATGAACAATCATTCTGCAGGCGAAAATCGTGATCAGCAACGTCTTTACGAACTTATTTGGAAACGTACCATAGCATCTCAAATGAGCGATGCCGAACTAGAACGTACCAGTATTACCATTGACGTTTCCAAGGCAAAGCAAAATTTCGTTGCCAAAGGTGAAGTCATTAAATTTGATGGTTTTCTAAAGGTCTATCTTGAATCACGCGATGATGAAGATGCCGAAGAACAAAAAGGGGTTCTGCCACAAATGGCGATTAGACAGGTTCTTATGGCTAAAGAAATTACGGCACAACAACGCTTTAGCCAGCATTTGCCGCGCTATACAGAAGCAAGCCTGGTGCGTAAACTAGAAGAGCTTGGTATTGGCCGACCTTCTACCTACGCCCCAATTATTTCAACAATTCAAAAACGAGAGTATGTCGTGAAAGAAGACCGCGATGGCGTTGAACGACAATTCGTATTTATGAAACTGTCTGATGGAACAATCACGGACGAACTGAAAACAGAAAAAACAGGATACGAAAAAGGGAAATTATTTCCCACAGATATCGGAAAACTTGTGAACGAATTTCTCGTTCGCTATTTCGATAAAATCATGGATTATAATTTCACCGCATCGGTAGAGCAGCAATTCGATAAAATTGCAGAAGGTAAAATGGTTTGGCAAGATATGCTGAAAACATTTTATGGTCCTTTTCATGCAAATGTAGAAGATACACTCGAAAACTCAGAAAAAGTTAAAGGCGAACGTATTTTAGGAGTTGATCCGGCCAGCAATAAAAATGTAATTGCACGTATTGGCCGTTTTGGCCCAATGATCCAATTGGGTGAAGCCGATCCTGATAGCGAGGAGAAGCCACGTTTTGCCGGAATGAAAAAGAACCAGAGCATCGAAACCATTAGTTTGGAAGAAGCCCTTGAACTGCTTAAATTCCCTCGCGTTTTAGGTTCTTATGAAGATGCGGAAATGACTGTTGCTGTAGGCCGTTTTGGCCCTTATGTCCGTCATAAATCAAAATTCTTCAGCCTTGCAAAAACCGATGATCCTGCAATCATCTCTGCCGAGCGTGCAGTAGAAATCATTATTGCAAAAAGAGAGCAGGAAGCGAAAGCACTCATCAAAGAATTTGAAGAAGATAAAGAAATTAAGGTAAAAGTAGGACGCTACGGCCCATATGTTTCAAAAGGGAAGAAAAATTACCGCATCCCAAAAACCGTAGAACCTGAAAAACTCAGCTACGAGGACTGCCTGAAACTGATTGAAGAGGGTGATAAAGGGAAAAGCAAAACAGCGAGCAAAAAGCCGGCAGCAAAAAAAACCACAACAAAAAAGACTACAACAAAAAAACGCACAACAAAAAAAACCGAGAGCAAAAAGAAATAAAAGTGTAAGTTGTATTCAGGGAATATCCCTATTAGTTTGCTGATATTCATTTATCTCAGCAATTTTATACCTTTGCATTTCATTTCTTAAGCATTTATGAAAACAAAGCCTGAAAACATTGAAAAGGCCGTATTGGTCGGCCTTTCTTTTGATAATCAATCGAAGATTAAACTCGACGAATACCTAGAAGAACTCGCCTTTTTGGTTGAAACTGCCGGTGGTATTCCCGTAAACCGTTTTACACAACAACTCGATCATCCCGATACAAAAACCTATGTCGGTTCCGGAAAACTCTTCGAAATAAAAGAGTATATCGATGCCGAAGAAATTGGTTTGGTGGTTTTTGACGATGAGCTGAGCCCCTCCCAATTACGCAATATCGAAAAAGTCCTGGAAGTAAAAATCCTCGACCGTACGAATCTCATTTTGGATATTTTTGCGAAAAGGGCACGCACAGCAAATGCCAAAACACAGGTAGAACTTGCTCAATATCAATACTTATTACCAAGACTTACCGGCTTGTGGACACACCTTGAACGCCAACGAGGCGGTATTGGAATGAGAGGCCCGGGTGAACGTGAAATCGAAACAGACCGAAGGATCATCCGCGATAAGATATCGCTTCTCAAGAAAAAATTAAAACTGATTGACAATCAAAAAGCCACACAACGTAAAAACCGTGAACATCTGGTTCGTGTTGCATTGGTTGGATATACTAACGTTGGGAAATCAACAATAATGAATATGCTCAGCAAATCGGATGTTTTTGCTGAAAACAAACTATTTGCTACTCTTGATACAACTGTACGAAAAGTTGTTATCGAAAATCTGCCTTTCCTTCTTTCTGATACTGTTGGATTTATCAGAAAATTGCCCCACGGATTGGTTGATTCCTTTAAATCGACTCTTGATGAAGTACGGGAATCGGATTTGCTTGTTATTGTTTCTGATATTTCGCATCCCGATTTTGAAGAACAACTGCAGGTAGTACGAAAAACCCTCGACGAAATTGGTGCGATGAATAAGCCTTATCTTATTGCATTTAATAAAATAGATGCATACCAATGGACGGAGAAAGATGAAGACGACCTCAGCCCTGTTTTACCGGAAAACTATTCTTTAGATGATCTGAAAAAAACGTGGATGGCGCGCGAAGACAAACATTGCCTTTTTATTTCTGCCAAGAAAAAACAAAATATTCAGGAGTTTAAAAACCTGATTTATCAGAAAGTAAAAGAGATACATATTGCACGCTACCCCTACAATAATTTTCTCTATGAAGTTCCCGAAGAATAGCATATAAAATACTGATAATTAATAAATTATCTGATTTTTTGATGCAATAGCATAAGCAAACTTTCATAATTCCCTGATGTAAAAAGCTTTTCATATCCAATGAAATAATTGCGGCTTTCTTGAATTAATGGAATATTAATCAATGATGAGGCTGCCTCTTATCTGGATAAAAAGTAAATTTGCAAAAAGCCCATCAATGAAAAAACGACATCTGCTTTTGCTCTCCATGCTTTCCGGTGCGCTATTTGCCTTTTCGTGGCCGGTAAATGGTTTGCCTTTTCTTATTTTCTTTGCTTTTGTCCCATTGCTTTTTATTGAAGAATTTGTGCTGGGAGAAGGCAGAAAATCTACTTGTTGTGCCTTATTCAAATATACTTATCCGGCTTTTCTTATTTGGAATGCCGCAACAACCTGGTGGGTTGGATATTCCACTCTTTTCGGGGTTTTTATGGCCATATTGCTCAACGCCCTTTTTATGAGCATCACCTTTGGGCTTTTTCATAGTACTCGAAAATGGTTGCCATCAAAAAACAGCGCATCATGGGCGCTCATCTTCTATTGGATCAGTTTTGAATTCTTGCATCTCGATTGGGATTTATCATGGCCATGGCTAAATATTGGCAATGTTTTCAGCTCGTGGCATAGCTGGGTGCAATGGTATGAATTTACCGGCATATTTGGCGGTGCGTTCTGGATATTGATTGTGAATATTTTGATTTTCAAAATCCTTAATGCAATCCTTCAGAAAAAGGTACAAAGCAGATTATTCAAGGTGCAGCTAATTATGGTTTTTCTTTTCTTTTTGGGGCCGCTTATCCTCTCGAAAATTATGTATGCTACCTACGAAGAAAAGGGTTCTTCGGCAGAAATAGTCATTGTACAGCCCGATAATGATCCATGGACGGAGCAGTATAATCTCTCAGGCGATCAAGTAGCACAGCAGCTGATTGATTTGGCAAAACCACTTATTGATTCCTCTGTACAACTTATTGTTTGTCCGGAATCTGCCCTCTACGATGATATTTGGGAACATCAATTCAAATACTCAGCACCTATAAAAAAGATCCGGCGTTTTCTTCAACAGTATCCGGGATTGCATATGGTTGTTGGCGCAAGCACATCAAAGCATTATACAGAAGGCTTGCCCAATTCCAAAACCTATAGGCTTTATGTGCGCGCGAATGGCGATAGTGTTTTGTACGACAATTATAATACAGCTTTATACATCACTGCAGAACCAAAGATTGAGCTTTATCATAAATCAAAGCTTGTACCCGGTCCGGAAAAAATGCCCTTCCACCGCATTTTAAAGCCATTTCAGGAGCTTGCTTTCGATTTGGGAGGAACGGTTGGAAGCCTTGGTTCAGATGAAGAGCGTACTGTTTTTAATGCTTCAGGCGATCTGCGCCCCGCACCCATTATTTGCTATGAGTCCATTTATGGTGAATTTGTAACAGACTATGTGAAAAAAGGCGCTAATATGCTGCTGGTAATTACGAACGACGGCTGGTGGAGCAATTCGCCCGGGCGAAAGCAGCATCTTGCATTCAGCTCCCTAAGATGTATCGAAACAAGAAGGTCTATGGCACGCTCAGCGAATACAGGTATTTCTGCATTTTTTAATCAAAAAGGCGATATTCTTCTTGATGCCGGTGTTTATAAAGAAACTGCCATCAGGCATAGCCTATCGCTAAATAATGAAAAAACCTGGTATGTGCTCCATGGGGATTATATTGCCAATATTGCATTATTCTTAAGTGTGTTGCTCCTTTTATACAACCTTTCAGAGTATCTGAGAAAAAAAGGGGAAAGCACAAAAAAATAATTTTTCGTGCCGCTACCGGATAAATAAATGATTATGAAGGATTTTAATCAAGGTTGCGTTTTCTGTGGCAGTGAACTGGAGTATTATCCAACAGCTGTAGAATTGGAATGCGCCGTTTGCAATAAAATTGTATATAGTTTAGTTTCTTGTCCTAATGGGCATTTTATCTGTGATAACTGCCACGCCCATGGTGGGATGGACTTTATTGAATCATTTTGCGAACACAGTGCAAGCACCAATGCCATTGAAATGGCGGAGCATATCATGCAAAATAAAGGGATAAAAATGCATGGTCCCGAGCATCATTTTATTGTGCCTGCAGTATTGATTTCGGCTTGGTTTAATCAAAAGAATGCTCTGCAATTAAAAAAAGAAGCCCTTAAAGAAGCCCGACGCAGAGCAGAATTTATTCCGGGAGGATTTTGTGGATCACATGGCTGTTGCGGTGCCGGTATTGGCTCCGGCGTCTTTTTAAGCATACTTACAGGAGCCTCGCCCTTATCGCATAAAGAATGGAAGCTCTCCAATATGCTCACATCAAAATGCCTTCAGGAAATTGCTGAAAATGGTGGCCCTCGTTGCTGCAAACGCGATACCTTTATTGCGCTCACATGTAGCCTGAATTTTATTAAAGAAGAGCTGGATATCCATTTGCCTTTAAGCCCAAAAATTGAATGCAGTTTTCATCAAAATAATCGGCAATGCCTTGATGCTGCCTGCTTATATTTTCCACCGCATAAACAATAATGCGAATCATCTGTTTTTTATTTAATTCACCATTAATCCTAGGCCATGAAAAATATCATTATTCTTTTATTGATGCTGCCATTTATGGCTTTTGCCCAATATGAATTACCGGGATATTTTGTGTTTCTGAACTCAAATCCTGATCGTGAACCATTACAAGAAGACAGTGTTCAAAGCCTGCAAGTAGCCCATTTAGCAAATATTGATTCTTTGTATTCGCTTAAAAAAATCACAGCAGCAGGTCCTTTTGAAAATGGTGGCGGTATTTTTATACTTCGTGCCCCTGATATCGATTCTGCACAGCTCATTCTGAATACAGATCCGGCGGTTCAGGCCGGACGTTTCCTGCTCGAAACCTATCCTATGGAAATCATTGTAGGTGAAAACAAAGTACTTGATTCCGTTTATGATATGATCAGTTTGGATTTTATCCGATTGATCAAGAAGGCCGAAAAAGCTTCCATTCTTGATCAGGAATATCGCAAACATCTTGCGCTTATCAATGACGCATATAATTCAGGCATAATGCTATTTGCCGCAAAACTTGGGCATGATGAAATATTAATCTTTGCTCCGGAAAAAGACCAGGCTTTTGATGCCTTTAAACGAAACGATCTCCTTATAAAAATGGGATATTTTATACCAGAGCAGAAGCGTTTATGGATTGCCGGTGGCACATTTTAGTTCGATTCCATTACTAAATTCTCATTTCCAAATTGTTTGTATTTTCACAGATCGAATTCTTAAAATTTTTTCCAAATTCATTCATTGTTTCTCAAAGAGCATTAAATTTTTGTATCTTAGAGCATTAAAACAGTGTCTATGGACTTTTCAGAAATATATAATCTTGAGAATGGCCGCTTGAGTGAGATTCGGGAAATAACAAATAATCCGGATGCAAGCGAGGAAGAATTAAGAAAAGCCCTAAAAACTTTTGGGGATTATTACGAGGAATTGCTGCGGCAGATGCAATTTATCATTACGGTAAGCGATCGGCTTGAAAAACGAATCCATAAGTTTAACGATACACTCGAGCAAAAAAATCAAAAAATTGATGAGCAAAATAAAATGCTCATCGAACTGAATGCCACGAAAGACAAATTTTTCTCCATTATTGCCCACGACCTAAAAAATCCGATGCAAAGCCTGATCCTGTCGGCCCATATGCTCCATACTTATTTTAATAAACAAGAGTATGAACGCATGGAAAAGCATATTCAGGCAGTAGATGATAGCGTAAAACTCTCCGTAAACTTATTGGAAAACCTACTCCAATGGGCCCGGGCACAAACAGGACGACTCGAAGTGCAAAAAGAACTTTTTCCGATACAACATTCTGTTAATGAAAGCATTGATTTACTGAAAAAAACTGCTCTCGATAAAAAGATAACAATAAAAGTACAAAGTAGCAATGAGGATATCAATGCTTATGCAGACCGAAATATGGTTACTACAGTTGTGCGCAACCTGCTGTCCAATGCCTTAAAATTTTCTTTCGAGGGTTCAGAGATTCTGATTGATATCAAAGGGACAAGTCATTCTGTTATTGTACAAATCGCTGATAAAGGCATGGGAATAGAAAAGGAGGCCGTTAAAAAATTGTTCCGGATCGATCAAAACCACAGCACTCCCGGCACCAATAATGAAAGGGGAACAGGTTTAGGACTTGTATTATGTAAAGAATTTATTGAAAGCAACGATGGAGATATCTGGGTCAAAAGCAGTGTAGGCGAAGGCAGCTTCTTTTTCTTTAGCCTGCCGGCAAAGGAAAAAAATAAATCATAAAAAAATCAGGGCGTTTATTGCCTTAAAGCTTATGCCCTCCAATGACTTTTTGAAAGCATATCATAAGCTGCAACAAATGACCAGAGATGAGCACATCCCTTGGGTCCAACCAAATAATTTTTCATCTTACTTTGCATTTCTTAGGTAATGTTGATAAAGCTATTATTCCATTAATTTCAAAGGAATTAGAAGATATTGCAACGGATTTTTCTGGGTTCCGGCTGCAAACAAATATTCCGGGATTTTTTTCTCAGAAAGGCATACTTACAGTCCTATGGATTAGTTTAAAAACCAAAATTGTGTCTTTGATCCGGCCAAAAAATAGGGACTCATAAAATAATGGGGCTTGCAATGCCTGTAAAAACATTGAAGCCCCATCTTAACTCGGGCGTTTTTAAGGCCTGAGCAATTCTGATTCCTTTAAAAAATTTATCTGCGAATTTGCTGATCAGCAAGCACAGCTTTTCTTAATCTTCTTTTGGTAATTCCTCATTTTTATCTTTGTTGTCGCGAATTTGCTTCAATCCCACAAAATAGCTGATGATCAAACTGATTCCGCCAAAAATAAACACCATACTAAAATATGCAACTTCTTCTTCCATATTGGTATGGGCAACAAGGTAATCCCCAAACAAAATACCCAACGCGATAGCAATCAGTATAAACCCCCATTTCAGGCTGACAAGATCGGGTTTTGCCTTTTCAAAAACGGAAGCATCTTTTCCAAATTGCAATAAAGCCATTCGTTCTTTCTTGCGATTATTCAAATAAACTAGCCCATAAATAAAGGCGAAAAATCCCAGCGGTACAAAAATCTCAGGTCCCATAATTTCAAATTTTATTGTGAATAATTTTTTGTTTGCAGTTTTGACGCAAAGATGTTTGAGGGGTTACAAACATCTGCGGTACTACTCTATTAATAATCTGATTTAAAGTATCTTATAAAATAGAATAGAACATTATCCTTAGCGTATAGAAGAGTAGAAGCCTACAAAACTTCAAATTAAATCCCTATGACTTAAAAAAAAATCGGCAAAATCTGTAACAAAACCATATGAGAGTCGTCTATTGAATAACCCCAATATTCTTTGATTATGTTTTTGAATTATTTTAAAATTGCCCTTCGTTTTTTCAAAAAAAATAAAGCAAATACCTTTATTAATATTCTTGGACTTGCCATTGGTTTATCTGTATCGGTGTTGATTATCAATTATATATATCAACAATTGCAGTATGATCGCTTTCATGAACATGGCGAAAATATCTACAGGCTAACCATTACCGGGAGTATGGCCGATGGTAAGGAACTCAAAGCCGCCGTTACGAGTGGTACAATCAGCGAAACCTTATTAAACACTGTCCCGGAAGTTGAAAATAGTTGTCGCATCTATCATTGGGGCAGCAATGAAATCGTTCTTGAGGATAAGCGCTACAATAACGATAATGTTACTTTTTGTGATTCTGTTTTTTTTGAGATGTTTAGTTTCCCCCTTTTGCAAGGAAATATAAACCAGGTAATTAATGAGCCTTTTGAAATCGTTTTAAGTCGTAGCATTGCCATGAAATATTTTAGCAGCCTGGATGTACTCGGCAAACAGATTGAAGTAGACGGAACAGATTACCATATTAGCGGAATTATGGAAGATTTCCCAGAAGAATCGCATATGCAGGCAGATATGATTGCATCTTTTATTTCTCTAGTTCGTCCTGATTATAATATCGTAGAGCGCAACGGGATTTCATTCCCTACCTATTTTCAGGTACAAGCAGATGCTAAGGAATCAGTTTTTTTTCCGAAAATCCTGGAAGCCGCCGACAAAAAAGCCGAAGAACGCTTTGGCCCTTACGGCATAAAAATCGTGCATAATATTCAAGCTTTTTATGATATTTACCTGCATTCGGAGGGGCTGAATTTTCGTAATAATAAATATGGAGATATACGTAATATATACATATTCAGTTTTTTAGCCTTTTTCATTATTTTTATTGCAGTCATCAATTATATAAACTTGATGACTGCACAATCAGAAAAACGGCTAAAAGAAATTGGTTTACGAAAAACTGTTGGGGCATTAAAATGGGATTTAATCAAGCAATTCGTTGGCGAATCAGTTCTTATTACCCTCATTGCTTTCTTTATTTCATTGTTTATTAATGAACTTATATCCACCCCTTTTGCCCAATTATTGGGAGAAAATATGCCCTTATTCTATTGGACAAATCCAAAAATTATGCTTCTCATTGTCCTTTTTGTGTTGATTTTGGGCATTCTGGCAGGTATCTATCCTGCACTAGTACTCTCTTCACTACGCCCGGCAATGATTCTAAAAGGCAACCGCATCAGTAACCATAAGCCTAATATGATGAGAAAAGCACTCGTAAGTTTGCAATTTAGCATTTCCATTTTCCTTATTATTTCGCTTTTGCTGATGCATAAACAAATCCTATTTGCCAAGCACAAAGATTTAGGCTTCAAAGTAGAAAACCTGCTTATTCTTGATAAGTTAACGCCAGACATCCGTAACAACCGAAAAAGCCTTAAAGCAGAGCTCTTACAGCATACCAATATTATCAGCCTGACCACCTCCCAAAGTGTGCCCGGCGGCGACTTCAGTTTGCAGAATTGCTATAAACAAGGCGATGACCCCAAAACTGGTATTATGATGTATGAATGCCGTTTGCAGGACGATTATTTAAAAACAATGGGTATAGAACTCATTGAAGGGCGTGATTTTGATCCGGATAGAAAATCGGATACAGCCTCAGTGATTCTCAACCAAACCGCCGTGCGAAAAATGGGCCTCGAAAATCCTATTGGACAAAATATTGTTGTCTGGCAAGCTCCTTTAAAAATAATTGGGGTTGTTAAAGACTATAATTTTGCTTCCTTGCGTTCTGAAATAGATCCCATGGCTTTAACACATTATTCAAATTGGTTTGGAATGTATACGCTGCGCATTTCCTCACAAAATATTCCCCAAACCCTTAACTTTATTGAAAAAAGCCTTAAAGATATTGATCCGTCCTATACCTTTTCCTATTCGTTTTTAGATAAGGATTTTGAACAAATGTACCGAAAGGAAGAAAAAATAAACGATATGATTACAGCAGCGGCCTTACTTGCTATTATCATCTCGATGTTAGGCCTCTATTCTCTAACAGCATTTACAGTGCGCCAAAAAATAAAGGAAATTGGAATCCGCAAAGCGATTGGGGCGTCCACAACTTCTATTGTTCAAATGCTGATGCGCGATCTTTCCCAGTGGATTATTTTAGGAAACCTCCTTGCCTGGCCATTAAGTTTCTGGTTGATCCACAACTGGTTACAGAATTTTGCTTTTCGTATAAGCATCCTCAACAATTGGTGGCTGTTTTTTATCGGAGCAGCTTTGGCCCTTTTCGTTGGCGGTATCGCCATGTTCTATCAGGCCATTAGTGCAGCAAACTCAAACCCTGTTGATGCTTTGAGGCATGAATAAATATTTAATAAAAGAACACTATTTATCGAAAATTTTCAGCTCATATTCTAAAGTATTGCCCAACGACCATATATGTTTTCCTTTATCAGAATAACTTTTTATAGAGCTCAAAGTTCTTGGTTCAATATCTACATTAATCGGACAATTATCATAACCATATGATTTTATTATCCCATCTTCCCTTAATAAGGCAAATTCTCTTAAAAAATATGTTCCTTCATATTCCCATTCGTCCATTGGTACTTTACTCAGCACAACGAATACATTATAATCATCATATTTTTCTGATTGTATAATACTTTCAAAATCAGATGATTCTATTAGTTTTTGTATCTTTCGTAAATCCTTCTCGGTGAATACTTTCATTTTATTGTTTTTAGTAGATAAGCAAAAATAACACATTTTTCCTATATGTACTCTTCATTATTACTCGAAATTTAAAATAGGATGGGGGTTTTTGATCGTCTCCCTCGTATTTATTGATTTATCCCTTAAAATATTGATAAAACCCACAACTGTCCGATATCAAACAGTTTAAGAAACCTTTTTACAATGAAAATCGACTAATTTATTGAGCAATATTTTTATTATATACTGTAATTCAGTGGTTTATAAAAATGGCATTAGAATTGAACATTCAAAAAAACGAACCAAAAGATATTGCCATGTTTATGACCTATTTCAATCTTGCACTACGCAACTTTTTAAAGCATAAGTTTTTCACTTTTATCAATATTTTTGGCCTGGCTCTTGGCATTGCAGCCAGTTTGCTTATTTTTCAATATGCGTATCGCGAATTAAGCTATGATCGCTGGCAGGAACATGCAGATAATATTTATCGCATCCGGCTCGACCGATATAGCCAAGGCGAACTAGCCGAAGAAATGGCTACAGCACCTTGTGCTTTAACACCGGAATTAAAAGCTAATTTTCCTGAAATAATTGATTATGTGCGTCTCAGCAATTTTCAACTGGAAGGTGTCATCAGTTATGGTGAAAAACGCTTCCGTATTGATAATCAAGCATTTTTTGCTTCTGAATCATTTTTTAAAGTCTTTAGCTTCCCATTAATTCATGGTGATCCGGAGACATGTCTAAAAGAAAGGAACACTGTCGTTCTTTCCGAAGAAATGGCAGAAAAATTATTTGGAAATACCGATCCAATTGGTAAAAGCCTATTTTGGAATAATCGGATTTCAATGATGGTCACTGGTATTTTTCAAAAAGTAGACAAACCAACACACCTCCATTTCGATTTTCTTTTTTCTTATGAAACCATGGTGGGTATTTATGGAGATGCGATGAATACACAATGGTTTATGGATGTTCCTTTAAGCTATTTTCTTTTTCAGCCCGGACTCGATCCTGATGAATTCTCCTTGAAAGTAGAACGCTTTATTGATGAGCGTTTGGGAGAGGAATTAGAGAAGCGTAATGAAGCAATGAAATTTACCCTCCAAGCATTCAACAGCATTCATCTATATTCAAACTATCCCGGTGAAGCTGAGAAAAATGGAAATTATAAATCAGTATATTTTCTGCTTGCAATTTCTTTGATGATCATTCTTATTGCTTGGTTAAACTATATCAATCTCGCTACTTCCCGCTCTTTGGAACGAGCCCGTGAGGTTGGTTTACGAAAAGTATCCGGTGCAACAAAAACACAACTTATTACTCAATTTTTACTCGAATCTTTGTTTATAAATCTCATTGCTGTATTACTCGGTTTATTTTTTGTTGCATCGCTTTATCGTCTTTTTAACGAATTTACAGGCCTCGAAGTAAGCCTGTATTTATGGCAAAAACCTGCATTTTGGTTGGTTTTCGGATTGGTCATTACCACAGGCTCACTTTTGGCAGGCTTGTATCCGGCTTTTGTAATTTCATCCTTCGAGCCAATCAGTATTTTTCGCATGAAAAAACGGGCATCAAAAAGTGGCCTGAGTTTTCGAAAAGTAATGATCATTACTCAGTTTATTATAACGATTATTCTGATTACCGGAACATTGACTGTTTATAGGCAAATGAATTTTATGCGAAATCAGGATCCGGGTATTGAAATTGAGCAAACCCTTATTGTAAAATGCCCCGCTGTATTCGATTCTACATTTCGGTCAAAAGAAAACTCTTTTACAGAAGAATTGCTCAATAGTAGTCAGGTTGAAGGCATTTGTGCAAGTTTCTTTGTACCCGGCGATGAAGTTTGGTTTACCCTGCCATTCAGTAATGTGAAAGATCCGAACCAAAGGGGCTCACGAACGCTTTGTGCCAATTTTATGAATGATGGATTTGTAGACCTTTATCAATTGAAACTTATTGCAGGGCGCAATTTTGATCGGAATATTCAGGAAGATCGCACTGCATATATACTAAGTAGAAAAGCAGCTGAACTGCTTGGACATCAAAATCCTGAGGATGTTTTAAATACAGAATTGCGTAATGATTTATGGAATCGTGTGGGTAAATGCGTTGGGGTTGTTGAAGACTACCATCAGGAATCGCTCAAAGAAGATTTTGCACCATTGGTTTTTATTCATTTGATGCATCCCCGCTACTCAAAAAACTACTCTATCAGCCTGAAAACAAATAATATGAAAGAAACAATTGCATTGATTCAGGACAAATATGAATCCTTTTATCCAGGCAATTTATTTGAATATTACTTCCTTGATCAACATTATGAAGAACAATATAAAGACGATATCCATTTTGGAAAAACCTTTGGGCTCTTTGCAATATTTGCCATAATTGTTGCCAGTTTGGGCTTGTTTGCATTGGCTCTATATTTCACATTACAGCGCACCCGCGAAATCGCTATAAGAAAAATACATGGAGCCACAGAAGGTCGTATTATGAGATTGCTTACAAGCGAGTATATCAAACTCTTCATTATTTCTGCAATTATTGCTTTTCCATTGGCTATTTATATTATGAATCGATGGCTGAACAATTTTGCACATCGTATTCATTTTGATGCTTGGACAATACTAATACCGGGAATAATTATGTTGGGTATTATATTTTTAGCAATTATTTATCAAGTAGTTAAATCCTCAAAGGCTAAGCCTGTTGATGCGCTCAAATACGAATAAGTATTCTGGAAAATTTGCTTAGCTTTGATCATAAAAAAAATAATTATGAAATTCAGGCTGGCACAATATCTATTTCTGGGATTGCTTTTATTAACAACATCGTGTATTCGTCATTGGGAATGGCCCGAACAACACATTCGTGAGATGGTCGATCCGATAGGATTTGCTGCCAATAGTACTGATCTGGATACAGTAATGCATCAACTAGACCAAAACTGGAAACAAGAAGAAAATCAGATATTAACCGAAATTAAAGATTTTATTCCGCCAAAAGCACTGATTATACCACATGATGATTATGCTTATGCATCTTATCTATATCCTCCCGCTTTTGAATACCTTGAAGCGGAAACACTGGTACTTGTAGGTGTATTTCATAAAGCGGCTAAATTTGGTGTGGAAAACCAATTGGTTTTTGGAAATTTCACACATTGGCGTGGCCCATTAATGCTCACTGAAGTATCAGATCTGCGCGATTCAATTTTGCAAAAATTAGACACTGCTGATTATATTGTTTCGGACAGTATGATGCAAACAGAACATTCGCTCGAAGCATTTATTCCCTTTTTACAATATTATCGCCCGGGAACAAAAATTATTCCACTGCTTGTTCCTGCAATGTCTTTCGATCGGATGAAAGAACTCTCAGAAAATCTGACAAATGCAATAAAAAGTGCTGCTAAAAACCAAAATATAATCCTTGGAAAAGATATTAGTATTTTAATCTCATCGGATGCCGTGCATTATGGTGATGAGGGCTGGGGTGGAAAAAACCTGGCTCCTTATGGTAGCGATTCAGCCGGAAATGCCAAAGCTTTTGCCCATGAACAAATAATTATTAAGCAGAGCCTAAGCGGTGCTATGGATGAATCAAAAATCAAAAAATTTATTAATTTCACAACAGAAAACTCTGATTTTCATAAATATAAATGGACATGGTGTGGGAGATATTCCATACCTTTTGGACTTTTAAGCGCGATGCAGCTCGAAACCAATAGCAAGCAACTGCACGGAAAACTTGCAACCTATGCAAACAGCATCGATCATCCAAAGCTAGACTTAAAAGGAACTAAAATGGGGACAACAGCTCCGGCAAATACCCATCATTGGGTGGGATATGCTTTGGTGTTTTATTATTAATAAAAGCTATTTGCCCTCTTTTAATGATGCAAAAGTATTATTTTATAATACCTAATTTCCGACTCAAATCAAGCATACGCTCAATAGGAATACGTGCCTTTTCGATTGTTTTTGCCTCCATAAGAATTTCCGGCTGTTCATCGCGCATGCAATCACGCAATTTTTCCAAGGTATTCATTTTCATATAAGGACAATCGTTGCAATTGCAACTTTCGTTAGCAGGCACAACCAAAAATTCTTTATCAGGCGATTCGAGTTGCATTTGGTGTAAGATGCCTGTTTCTGATGCTACAATAATTTTGTGTGCCTTGCTTTGGCGTGAATAATCGAGCATTCCTTTTGTTGATCCAATATAATCGGCGAGCTTCAAAACCGGTCCGCTGCATTCGGGATGTGCCACAATTTTCGCTTCAGGATGCTGCTTACTTAATGCAAAAAGTGCTTCGGTAGTCAGCAAGTCATGCACTTCACAAGTACCGTCCCAGAGCACCATATTGCGTCCTGTTAAAGCATTAATGTATCCACCTAAATTTTTATCCGGGGCAAAAATTATTTTTTCATCCTTAGGAAAGGATTCAACCAATTGTACGGCATTGCCTGAAGTACAAATTAAATCAGATTGGGTTTTAATATCTGATGAGCAATTAATATATGAAATAACCTTATGATCAGGATATTGTGCCCGAAATTTTTCAAAAGGACCTGCCGGGCAAGAATCAGCTAAAGAACAACCAGCATTAAGGTCCGGGAGGACAACAGTTTTCTCAGGATTGAGTATCTTTGCTGTTTCTGCCATGAAATGAACGCCACAAAAAACGATCAGCTCGGCATCAATTTGGGTTGCTTTTTGCGCCAGGGCTAAACTGTCGCCTTTGAAATCTGCGATATCTTGAATTTCAGGAACTTGGTAGTAATGCGCTAAAATCACTGCATTTTTCTGATCACGAAGATAATTAATTTCATCAATCAGAATTTCATCCTCTTTGCGAAGCATAGTATTAATATTATTTTATTAAATTTAAAATATACTTATAATAATTAGCCTGTTAATAGCTGAATAACTTTTATACAAAAAGTTTGCATAAGTGGCTATTCAAGGTTTATGAACAAGAAAATCATATTTATGAACAGCTTAAAAGGCTTTAAATCTAAAAATTATCCCTTTTTTAACAATCTGTTGATAAGATTGAGTGTTGAAAGAATAAACAATAAAATAGGCCATCAGACTGTTCATTTCGTCTTAAGAACTTTTGATAAGCTGTGCATAAGTTTTGGTAAAACCGAGATTGTTAATAAAGCCACAGAATTATGCACAAGCCTGCTGCAAAATTAACAGGATTATTAACTTTCTGTTGTTAAAAAATCATATAAAATTGAAAGTGAAGCGATTTCAGTTTTTAGCTATTTAACAAGAAAAACTTAAGTTCTTAGTTTTTAAGGGCTTTTTTAATGTAAATAGATTCGTAATTTTGTGCGACAAAAAATTTTATCAACAATGGGTAAAAATGATGATTTTATAGCTTTAGGTTGCGATCATGCAGCTTATGAGATGAAAGAATTAGTGAAGGAATGGTTGAGCCTACATAAATATAATGTGCAAGATTTTGGATGCAATTCTGCCAAGAGTGTCGATTATCCTGATATTATTCATCCATTGGCAGCAGCTGTGGATAATGGATCGTATAAACGCGCTATTATATTATGTGGTTCTGGCATTGGCGTAAGTATTGTTGCCAATAAATATCCAAATGTTCGTGCTGCTTTATGCTGCGATGTGGAAAGAGCAAAACTGAGCAGAATGCATAATGATGCCAATATCTTAGCTTTAGCCGGAAGATTTTTGGATAAAGAAACTGTATTTGAAATGCTTGAGGTATTTTTAAATACTGATTTTGAAGGTGGAAGGCATCAAAGAAGGGTAGAAAAAATTAGAATTGCTGATTAAAAAAAGGAAATTATGCCGGATGTATATAAAGAGTTTTTAAAGGATTCACGCAGAAAGGCTTTCGACCTGATACATCGTGAAAAGATAAAATTTAATATATCACGCTATGATAATGCTGTTGCTTTAGGCAAGCAACAGTATCAAAATATGGAGTTGGCTAAAAAGCGGGCAAATATTCTCAAGAGAAAATCGATTCAAAATCTGGATAAATACCTTGTGGAATTTGAAGCTGCATTTACGCGTCGTGGCGGTAAGGTGATTTGGGCTGCTGATGAAAAAGAAGCAACTAAGGAAATCGTGAAAATCCTCAAGAAGCATGAAGTAAAGCTCGTGGTAAAATCAAAATCAATGGTTACCGAAGAGATTGAACTGAACCATGTCCTTGAGAAGAATAAAATTAGAAGTGTTGAAACAGATCTAGGTGAATATATTGTTCAAATAGCAGGCGAAAGACCTTATCATATTGTTACTCCGGCTATGCATAAATCCAAAGAAGATATTGCCGAGCTATTTCATAAATTGCAGGGTACGCCTCCTGATTCTACACCTGAATTTTTAACAAACCATGTACGACACGTACTCCGCAAAGAATTTGTAGAAGCAGGTGCCGGAATTACTGGTGCCAATTTTTTAATTGCTGATACAGGTAGCGTGGCTTTAACAGAAAATGAAGGTAATGGTTTATTAAGTATGGCCTGGCCAAAAATACATATTGCCATTACAGGAATCGAAAAAATTATTCCATCCATAAATGATTTGGCATTATTTTGGCCTCTTTTATCGACACATGGTACAGGTCAGCATATGACCGTATATAATTCAATTATTAATGGGCCACGTAAAGAAAAAGAAAGCGATGGACCAGAAGAAATGTATGTTGTTTTGTTGGATAATGGAAGAAGTAAGATCCTCGAGCAAATAGAACAACGTCAAGCTTTATGGTGCATCAGATGTGGTGCTTGCCTCAACGGTTGTCCGGTATATAAAAATATTGGTGGGCATAGCTATGGAACTACATATTCAGGTCCTATTGGTTCTGTAATTACACCATTTTTTAAAGGATTCAGGGAATATAACCATTTAAGTTTTGCTTCGTCGCTTTGTGGAAAATGTACCGATGTCTGCCCGGTGAAAATACCTTTGCATGAATTGCTGCTATTAAATCGAAATGAATCTGTGAAACAGAAGGTTACTTCTGCAAAATGGCGCATGATCGCTTTTGGTTCCAAACAGGTTTTTCTGCATCGTTGGATGATGAATTTTGGAAGCAGTGGAATGAAAAATATGTTTATGCGCACATTTGTGAAAGGAATGTGGGGCTCAAATCGTAATGTTCCAGTGATTGCGAAAAAAAATTTCAATCAAATGTGGAAGGAAAAGCATCCGAAAAATTAGTTTTTGGATTTTTGGTCACTATTGTATAAACCGACCGTATCTTCCACGCATTTTTTAATTGGAATAAAGGAAAAATTTAGCGCTTCCTCAATTTTGGATGAGGAATACCTATGGGTTCCCCGAGCAGTTTGTGCCGTTTCTTTGGTTATAAGGGGTGGTTTTGCTGTGATAAAAGACTTAATTTTTTCGATACGCCAAGCCAATTCTGTAGTAAGGCGTGTCGCATTTTTTGAGGGTCTCTTAATTTTTAAGGCATCTGCAATAGCAAAAAACAGATTTTTATAGGTGATGTTTTCTGAGTTTAGTATAAAGCGTTGGTTTACAATTTCGCTTTCCATTAGTTGCATCATTGCTTTGCTAACATCGCGAACATCAACAAATCCGTTAATGCCTTCCGTATAATATGGAAAACCTTTAGCAACCAAATGAAAAAGTTCTGAACTGCCTTTTTTCCAGTTTCCGGGGCCAAGAATTATGGATGGATTTACAATAACTGCATTCAAACCTTCAGCGGTTCCTCTCCACACTTCCATTTCTGCTTTGTATTTTGCAATTGCATAGGCAGAGTTGTGTTTACTTGTTTCCCATTGAGTTTTTTCTGTAATTTCTTTGTTTTCATCGGTTCTTCCAAGTGCTGCAATACTGCTTACAAAACAAAATTTTTGTATTTGGGCTTCCAGGGAAGCATTTACCATATGAACAGCTCCTATATGGTTCAGAGAAATAATTTCTGCCTTTTCGGCTGGATTAAAGGAAACTTTTCCGGCACAATGATATACTTTTTGGCATCCCTTAAGACCTTCTTGTAGATCAGCATAATTAAGAATATCCCCATTAAACCATTCAATTTTATCGAATAAGCCTGTATCGGAAGTATAATAGGAAAATATTTTTTTAGTGGTATCAATGGAAGAGTTTACGCGTTTTAATGCGCGAACTTTTTCTCCATTACTTAGCAGATCATACAGTAAATGTGCTCCTAAAAAACCTGTTCCTCCTGTTACAAAAATCATAATGATCTAAATTTGATGCAAAGATACAACAGTATTTGAGGCGATTGAGTGTACATAAATTTTAAAGGCAAAATTTATGTTCATGAACTAATGGTGCTTATTACGCTTTGTTTTGCTTTATATTTGCAGCAAATTTTTGTTTTATGTCTTTTATAGAAGAACTCCGCTGGCGGGCCATGATTCATGATATGATGCCCGGAACAGAAGAACTGATGAAGAAGGAAATGGTTACTGCATATGTAGGGATTGACCCTACAGCTGATTCATTGCATATTGGCCATATGGTTGGCATTATGATGTTGAAACATTTGCAGGTTGCAGGCCACAGGCCTTTGGCTTTAATAGGTGGCGCAACTGGTATGATTGGTGATCCTTCAGGAAAATCACAGGAAAGAAACCTGCTCGATGAAGAAACACTACGCCATAATCAGGATTGCTTGCAAAAGCAACTGGCTAAATTTCTCGATTTTGAAAGTGAACTGCCCAATAAAGCTGTTTTGGTGAATAATTACGACTGGATGAAGAAAATTAGTTTTCTGGAATTTATCCGCGACGTTGGCAAACACCTTACCGTCAATTATATGATGGCTAAAGATTCTGTTAAAAAACGCATCAAAGGGGAAGAAAAGGAAGGAATGTCTTTTACAGAATTCAGCTATCAATTGGTGCAGGGCTATGATTTTCTGCATTTGAATAAAACCATGGATTGCAAATTGCAAATGGGCGGTTCCGATCAATGGGGAAATATAACAACAGGTACAGAATTGATCAGGCGTATTGGACGTGGAGAAGCATATGCGCTTACTTGTCCTTTGATTACCAAAGCTGACGGTGGAAAATTTGGAAAAACAGAAAGTGGAAATATTTGGCTCGACCCTGAAAAAACATCGCCTTATGCATTCTATCAGTTTTGGTTGAATTGCTCTGATGTTGATGCAGAAAAATACATTAAAATATTTACTTTGCTCGGAAAAGAGGAAATAGAAAAATTGATCGAAAAGCATCAAGAAGCGCCACATATGAGGGAGCTGCAAAAAGTGCTTGCCCGCGAAGTAACGGTTATGGCACATTCTCAGGAAGATTATGATATGGCTGTGGAAGCTTCGCAAATATTGTTTGGCAAGGGAACAACAGAATCATTGAAAAAATTGGACGAGCGCACTTTCCTGTCTGTCTTTGATGGTGTTCCTCAGTTTGAAATTGCGTCACAAAAAATATCTGAAGGCATTTCCATCATTGATTTTTTAAGTGAAGAAAGCGGTATTCTAAAATCAAAAGGAGAAGCAAGGCGTGCCTTAAAAGAAAATTCTATCGCCATTAATAAGGAAAAAGTAAAGGATACGAAAATGGTTGATGAAACAGATGTTCTGAACAATCAATGGATTTTGGTACAAAGAGGGAAAAAGAATTATTCTCTTGTAAAAGTGGTTTAGACACTTTTGCAGCAAAAAAAAAGGTTTGGTTTCTATTATAGTAAACCAAACCTTTTTTGAATAAAAGAATGATGCAGGGAATCCTGCACTATGGACAAGATCCTTTAAGAAATCTCCCAGTTTGATCCTTCCTTACCATCCTTAACTGTTATATTCAGTTCTTTAAGTTTATCGCGAATTGCATCGGAAGCGGGCCAGTCTTTATTTTTGCGGGCATTCATACGCATATCCAAAACCAATTCCATTAAACCTTGAATCAGGTGGTCGCTTTTGTTGTCGGAGATTTCTTTTTCGAGTCCCAAAACATCAAAAACAAAGGCATTGAATGTCGATTGGAGTAGTTTTAGGTCGTCTTCCTTCAGCAGCATTTTTCCTTCACTCACCGAATTGATGATTTTCACAGCATCAAATAGTTGCGCTATGAGAATAGGAGTATTCAGATCATCATTTATCGCATTATAGCAATTTGTTTTCCATGCTTCAATATCAGCATCCGATTCTGCAGCATTTGCTTGAAGTGTTTGTAAAGTTTCCGCAGCGTTCAGCAGTTTTTTTAAGCCTTTATCAGCTGCCTGAAGCGCTTCATTACTAAAATCAAGCGGGCTTCTATAGTGTGCTTGCAACATAAAAAATCGGATATTGATCGGGCTGTATGCTTTTTCCAGCAGTTCACTATTTCCGGCAAACATATCTTCAAGAGTAATAAAATTGCCCAATGATTTTCCCATTTTTTGCCCGTTGATGGTTATCATATTATTATGCATCCAATATTTAACGGGTTCTTGGCCGTTGTTGGCTGCTTTGCTTTGAGCAATTTCTGATTCGTGGTGCGGAAAAATTAAATCCATACCACCACCATGGATATCAAATCGTTCACCAAGATATTTTTTTCCCATTGCAGAGCATTCCATATGCCATCCCGGGAAGCCATCGCTCCATTTCGAGGGCCAGCGCATAATATGTTCCGGAGCCGCTTTTTTCCAGAGGGCAAAATCGGCACTGTTTTGTTTTTCTTCCTGACCGGCCAGAGTGCGTGTATTTTCTAAAAGCTCTTCATAATTTCTGCCCGATAATTCACCATAAGGGAATTTTTCAGCATATGCTTTTACATTAAAATAAACTGAGCCATTTTTTTCATAAGCAAAACCGGAATCAAGAATTTTTTGTACCAGCTCCATTTGCTCAATAATATGCCCGGAAGCATGTGGTTCAATATTAGGACGTTGTACGTTCAGCATATCCATATCACGATGATAGCGATTGGTATACATTTGAACTATTTCCATAGGTTCGAGCTGCTCCAAAAGGGCTTTTTTGGCAATTTTGTCATCGCCATGATCTGCATCATTCACCAAATGACCAACATCTGTAATATTGCGAACATAGCGCACTTTATAACCTAAATGCTGCAAATAACGGAATAGTATATCAAATGTTATTGCAGGACGGGCGTGTCCCAAATGCGCATCACCATAAACTGTCGGACCGCAAACATACATGCCTACATGAGGTGGGTTAATGGGTTCAAAAACTTCCTTTTTGCGCGTTAGTGTGTTGTAAATAGTAAATGCTTGCGTTTCCATGATTCTTATGTTTTGATAATAAGGGCGACAAAATTACATGATTTGTTCCTTATTGTTCCTGTTTTTGCTGATTATTAATGGTGGATGTCCCTTCTTTTTCATTGAAATGGCCAAAATAAAAAAAATGTGTCGCAAGAAAAGCAGTTTTGTCTGAATATTAAATGCACATTTGCTGTTCAATTTTTTGTAAATTTAGCATTTCATCTTTTTGATAGTGCTTCGCTCTCACAAATTGTAAAAAATAATGAAGATTTTTTATCAGACATTGCTTTTTGTTTTTATTAGTTGTTTCCTTCTTCCTTCTGCAGTTTCCAGGGATCTGGAGAGCATACGCAAAAGTGGGAAAATATATGTCGCATTTACCGGGGATGATTTGGAAAATATTAATTATCCGCTTGCATTGGAATTGGCAAAATATCTTAATGTAGATCTGGAGATTGTTGAAATTGAATGGGATGAAGCCTTTAGTCAAAACGGAATCATTCCTAATGGACTCCATACAGATCCGGCCATTCGTTATACGCCCGATGCCCTCTTAAAAGCAGATATTATCAGTTCTACATTTACGGTTTTAGAATGGAGGAAAAAATTATTTGATTTTGCCAGTACCATGATTTCAACAGAAGTGCTTGTTGTATCAAAAAATGGACAGGAATTTACTTCGCCAAGCCAGCTGAAAGGCCTTACCATTAGCTATATGGGAAGCACCAGTTACGAAGATCATATCAAGGCAATTAATGATCGAATTGGGGGAGGTATTATCCTCGATGAAAATGCAAGTAATGATGAGGCAAAAGAAAAATTGAGGCAAGGCCATACCGACGGTATCATACTCGATGCGGATGAAGCGCTTTATTTTATCAGTAGGGAACCGCAGTTTACCATAGCGATGCCCGTAACTACACCAACATATGTGGCATGGGTCGTAGAAAAAAAGAACCCATTGCGCGATGAAGTGGAAGATTTTTTTCAAACCATTGAAAATAATGGCGTGCTGGATAGCTTGTTTTTTGAGTATTTTAATATGCATTATTCTGAATACACCCAAAAAATTGATCCACACCAAAGGGCTGTGTTGCGAAATGGCGATCTCGACGATATTATAAAGGATGGTTCTATTGTGATGGCTCTCAGGGAAAGGGATTATGTATATCGGGAAACAGGAAAAAAGCAACTGATGCATACGCTTGCAGAAGAATTTGCCTGGTATCTTGGCCTTGAAGCCGATTTTGTGTTAACACAGGCTTTTTCAAATTACTTTGAGGATTCACTTGGAATAATCAATCGTGATAGTATTTATTGTCCGGAATGGTTTCAGCATTTTGATGTTGCCTGCGATGTGCTATCACCCGATCCCTGGAGGGAATCTGTGATTGATCTCGTTGAAATATTCCCGGTAAATACTGTAGTCGTTGCTGCAAAAAAAACAAGTATTCGAAGACAAAAAGATTTAAAGAAGCTTCGGGCTGTAACAACAAAGGGCAGTATTTATGAGAAATTGATTGAAAATATTGGTGTTAAAAATGTGATTTACCGAGAAACAAAAAATCTTCTTCCGGCGATTGATAGTGGTCTGGCAGATTTTACAATACTTGATGAACCTTTTTTCAGCCTGAAAGATTATCCTGATTTTGAAAAGAAAATCAGCCTTGGAAAAAGTAGTATTAATTGGGCTGTTAAAAAGGATAAGCCAAAAATGAAACAAGCCCTGATGAGTTTCTTGCGTTCCGCAAAAAGTAATGGCCTGCTTGATCTATTGATAGAAATACAAAACGATGCAGGTCAAGGTCTTGCAGGAGATTTACTGGCTGCTTTTCATAATGCACGTCAAAAAGGGGAGTTTCCTTATGAGTTTTATACATCACGAAATCAGCTGCCCTATGAAAATGTGGGATGTGTCTTTCAGGATAATAGAGGCTACCTTTGGTTGGGTACCGAGCATGGGCTTGTGCGCTATAACGGGCGAAAAATGGAAGTGCTCTCAGCAGATAGTATTCAGAATAAAGTGTTGAAAATCAGTAAATATAAGAGTTTTATTTTAGCACTTTTACAGGATAAGCTTGTAGTTCTTAATGAATCGGCAGATGTGCAGCATATTATGCCACTGAATAATGCGCAATCGATGTTTACTGCAGTTAATGGAAATATTTATATACAGGAGGAACAAGGAATAGGAAGGTTTCTGGAGAAAGAAGGAACGTTTTATATAGAGCCCCTTGAGATGGGTATTCATGCTGCGCCCGCTTTGTTTGCAACAGATTCGGCCACAAACTTTTTTTATGGCATTGAAGATGGGCAACTATTTGTATATAATCTTGATAAACAAGAGCTTCATCAAACTAAAATCCCTGCTGATTTTATTTATGTATCTAAAAATGATGAGCTTTATTTATTCCATAATGGAAATTGCAGAATATCCAATGCGAATGATTATCTCGGAGCACAATCTGATGTTCAGAATATTAGTGGATTTCCTAATAAAATACGCGCAATTGAGCCTTCGGGCGATGTGGGTTTTTGGATGATGACGGACGATGCCCTGATTCGTCAGCAAAGCCCCGAAAAACGTGGGATTAAGCTTGATCGGAAAAACGGGCTTCAGCATGCAAATTTAAATGCTATGATGCAAGATCGGGAAGGTAATTTGTGGGTTGCTTATTCCGGTGGCCTTCAAAAAATATTGCTGAATAGTGGTTTACGCCTTTTCGAAAAGGATTTGTTTTCTTCCGTTGTCTATCAGGTTTTTCAGGATGATGAAAAATACTATTGGGTTCTCAGCAATCAGGGAACCTACCGCATCATGAATAATGGAAAAACCGAAAACAATAAATTCAGCACAAAAAACTATAAAAGGGGTGGAACGGCAGATAAGGAAATGATTTTTTTGCAGACGGATGATGAATTGCTGCTGGTTCATCCAGCAACACGAAAGCGGTTATCAATAAAAGCAAATTCTAATCAAAAATATACAGCATCTGCTTATACTCCAACAACAGGATTGATCCTGAGTATCTGTGCCAATGATACTACAGCTTTGTATCAGGTTCAGGATGATGGAGCATTGCAGTATATAGCTTCCCTTGGACAAGTTCAGTCACTAAAAATGCGTTCCTCTGGTGACCGTATTTATTTGATTACCGATAAGGAGCTCTATCAATATTCTGTTTTTTCATTGGAAAAATTTAAGTCAACAGAATTAAAAATCAATGATATAATAAAAGCCGAAGGGCGTGTTTTTGCTGCCACTGCCGTGGGCTTGTTTGAGCTGTTCCGCGATGGAAGTTCGGAAGTTGTGTTCCCCACTGAATATGCTATGATCGATTTATGCAAGGGTCGGAATCAAAATCAAATTTGGCTGGCTACCGCAAATGGAATCTATCAATACAATATGAAGATGAACCTTATTGAAAATGAAATACATGCGGAAGATGGTTTGCCTGCCGATGAAACAAGCCCCGACGGATTGTTTATGGACAATAAAGGCGTTTTATGGATTGCCACCTATCATGGCATTGCTAATTATTCTGCGAAAGCAGGCGATCATACAATGTATGCCCCGGTATGCTTTATCGATAAAATTGAAATCAATGGTTCCGTAAGCAATATACAAGAAAATCAGCGCTTAAACCATAATCAGAATAATCTCAGCATCGAACTCACAGCTTTGTCCTATAGCGATGAAACCGCCGTTGAATATGAATTTTATCTACGTGGCATGAGCAATGATTATCAATCCTATTCAAAAGGCTCTAACTATCTTGCTCTTTTTAATAATTTGCCTCCAGGCCATTATGAATTTGTGTATAAAGCCCGAGGAAAAGACAAATTATGGGGATATGCCAAAACCCTAAATTTCAGCATACAAAAACCCTATTGGCAAAGTTGGTTGTTTCGCATTGCCGTTTTTATTGCAGTTCTGTCGTTGTTCCTATTGATCTATAAATGGCGCGTAAGGCGACTGCAGAAGCAAAAGATTCTTTTAGAGCGTTTGGTAAAAGAGCGTACGCAACAATTGGAAGAATCAAACGAGGAACTCGCTGCACAAAGGGATTTATTGTCTGTGCAGAATGACGAAATCATGAAGCAGAAAGATGAAATAGAGAATAAAAACAGGAATATCACAGACAGCATCCGTTATGCAAAACGTATTCAGGAAGCTATTTTGCCCCACGATAAACTGGTGCAACGCACACTGGATGCATCTTTTATTTTATATAAACCAAAAGATATTGTTAGTGGTGACTTTTACTGGATGCATCCTTTGGGGCAACGCATACTTTATGCTGCTGTAGATTGCACGGGGCATGGTGTTCCTGGTGCTTTTGTCAGCTTGGTTGGGCATACCTCTTTAAACCGTACCGTAAAAGAGTTTGGTATTACACGGCCTTCAGAAATATTGGATAAACTTAATGAACTTGTTCTGGAAACATTCCGACAGCAGGGCAGCGAAGAAGTGAAAGATGGGATGGATATGGCCTTATGCCTTATTGATATTCAAAACCGAAGACTGGAATATGCCGGAGCAAATAATCCTTTATACCTGATCAGGGAAGGAAAACTGATTGAAGTCAAAGGGACCAAAAAGGCCATTGGAAGCTCAGAAAGAACAATTAATTTTGAAAACCATGAGATGGAACTTCAGACCGGCGACAGTATTTATATCTTCTCAGATGGATATGTTGACCAGTTTGGTGGACCACGAAATAAAAAATTCCTTTCAAGGAATTTTAAGAAATTATTGCTGTCAATACAGGAAAAACCTATGGCAGAACAAAGGGATATTTTGAACCAAAGCATTGAGGATTGGCAGGGTGACTACGAACAAATTGATGATATTTTGGTTATTGGATACCGAATCTAAAAAACTTATTAACAATATTATTCTTTAGAAATCAGTCTATTCCTATTATTTATTTGTAATTCAAAATATTAATTAATACTTTTGCCGACCAATTTAAAATAGTGGTATTTTGCAAGAATTAAGAGAATTCGATATAGCATTTATCGGCTTGAAAACAGGCTTTTACGACTATGATTATCATATTGGGAAGTCTTTTTTAGGCGAATTTGCGAACGAAGAAGTTCTTGATGCCGATTTAAACGTTCATTTAGATTTAGACCGTCAGGATCGTATGCTTGTGTTTGATTTTCAAATTACAGGGGAATTAACCGTAGTATGCGACCGTTGCCTTGAGCCTTTTCAAATGGCAGTTGACCTTAATCATCAGATTGTTGCAAAGTTTGGGGAAGACGACCATGAGGAAGACGATCATTTAATTGTTTTGTCTGAAAAAAGGCATAAGGTAAATGTGGCACAGTATATTTATGAATTTGTAGTATTATCACTGCCAATTCAACATATACACCCTGATAATGAGGATGGTAGCTCAGGCTGCAATCCCGAAATGCTGCAAAAACTTGAAGAACTGAAGCACACACGCTCAGAAGATCCAAGATGGGATGCATTAAAAAAATTGAAGAAATAGGTATTTTTTAACTAAATTAAGATAGACAGAAATGGCACATCCAAAACGAAAAATCTCCAAAACAAGAAGGGATAAAAGAAGAACACATTATAAAGCAGTTGCACCTACTACTTCTACTTGTTCAAATTGTGGGGCTCCGGTACTCTATCACCATGTTTGTCCTGAGTGTGGATATTACCGTGGAAAACAGGCGATTGAAGTAGTAGGAGAAGAACTTTAAATTAAGCCCATAAACCAATGAAAATTGGACTGGACGTTATGGGAGGCGATTTTGCCCCGCAAGCTACTATTGCCGGAGTAAAATTGGCCGAAGCTGAAGTACCGAAAAGCGATAAAATCGTTCTTTTCGGGAAAAAGTCGTTGATCCTTACTGAACTTCAAAAGCAGGGCATGGATGCCTCGCGTTATGACATCATTGATGCCCCTGAAGTGATAGAAATGGGAGATAGCCCCCTCAAGGCATTCTCCCTAAAACCATACTCCAGCCTTGCACTGGGCTTTAAATTCCTGAGAAATAAAGATATCGATTGTTTTGCCAGTGCAGGCAATACCGGGGCAATGCTCGTCGGCGGTATGATGGTCATCAATAATATTGAAGGCATTATTAGACCCTCAATATCTACTATTGTTCCCCAAGAAAATGGAAGCCAAAGCCTGTTGTTGGATATAGGGGCAAATCCGGATTGTAAAGCCGATGTGCTTTATCAATTTGGCCTGCTTGGTTCTGTTTATGCGGAAACAATGATGAATATCAAAAAACCGCGTGTTGCATTACTCAATATTGGCGAAGAGGAGAAAAAAGGAAACCTGCTGTTTCAATCGGTTCATCAACTGATGAAAGATAATGATGATTTCAATTTCGTTGGAAATATCGAAGGTGGAGATCTTTTCTCTGATAAAGCAGATGTTTTTGTTACCGATGGTTTTAACGGCAATATCGTTCTAAAGCTTATCGAAAGCCTTTATGGAATTTTGCTAAAAAAAGGCATTCAGGATAGTTTGGTCGATAATTTTGATTACGAAAAAATTGGCGGTACACCTATTCTGGGAATTAATGCCCCTGTTATTATTGGCCATGGTATCTCTAATGCACAGGCAATTAAAAGCATGATTTTACTTGCGAGAAATGTTCATAAACAACGTCTTGTAAAAAACATTAAAAACGCTTTAAGCCATTATTATTTGAATTTAAAGTAAAATTTATAATCCATGATAAGAGCTGCGATTACCGGCGTAGGAGCCAAACTCCCAGACTATATTCTTACTAACGACGAACTTAGCCAAATGGTAGATACTTCTGATGAATGGATCATGACACGCATCGGAATAAAAACCAGACATATCATTAAGGAACAAGGAAGAGGGCCAAGTGATTTAGGCGCTGAAGCAGTGAAAATGTTATTGGAAAAAACCAATACAAAAGCTGAAGAAGTTGATTTATTGATCTGTGCTACAGTTACTCCAGATATGCAATTTCCGGCTACTGCAAATCTTATTTCACATAAAGCAGGAATTAAAAACGCTTTTGCCTTTGATATCAATGCTGGTTGTAGTGGTTTTCTTTATAGCCTCGCTACCGGGTCAAAATATATTGAATCAGGGAGATATAAAAAAGTGATTGTGGTTGGCGCTGAAAAAATGTCTTCAATTGTGAATTACCAAGATCGCTCCACTTGCCCGATATTTGGTGACGGCGCAGCTTGTGTTATGCTCGAACCAAGTGCGGATAATGAAGTAGGAATCATGGACGAAATCCTGCAATCCGACGGAGCCGGCTGGGTACACCTCCATCAAAAAGCCGGTGGCTCAATTAATCCTGCATCGCATGAAACCATTGAAGCCAGAGAACATTTTATCTATCAAGAAGGTCAGCCTGTTTTTAAATTTGCTGTTTCTAAAATGGCTGACGTCTCTGTAGAAATGATGAAACGTCATAATATTGAAGGCGATGAACTCGATTGGTTGGTGCCGCATCAGGCAAACAACCGTATTATTGAAGCAACAGCAAGACGAATGGGCATCAAAAAAGAGCAGGTAATGATTAATATCCAGAATTATGGCAATACTACTGCTGCCACACTTCCTTTGTGCTTATTCGATTATGAAAAAAAATTGCGTAAAGGGGATAAATTAATCCTTTCAACTTTTGGCGCAGGTTTTACATGGGGTTCAATGTATGTTAAATGGGCCTATGACGGTGAGTAAATGAATTATGAACATTTAAATATAGGGATAGGCTTTGTGAAGTCTATCCTTTTTTTTTATGAAATATAAAATCTACAATTTTAAGGGAAGCGATAAGCGGGATCTTCTTGGCAAAGCTTTGGAAATACGAAATGAAGTGTTTATTAAAGAGCAAAATGTTCCTTATTCCATAGATGTGGATGGGAAAGATGAAGATTGCCAGCACTTTTTATTGATGCATGGAAATAAAGCTATTGCCACAAGCAGGCTGAGAACTATCGGGCTTATGTTGAAATTGGAGCGATTTGCTGTTTTAAAGGATTTTAGAAAATTGAAAATAGGTGCACTTTTATTAAAGGAAATAATTGCTTCACTTTCTGTGGAAGAAAGATCATTGCTTTGCCTAAATGCCCAAAAAGCTGTTATCGGGTTTTATGAAAAAGAATCTTTTGTGCAGAAAGGGGCTATTTTTTATGAAGCAGATATCCCTCATGTTTTTATGTATTATGCAGGCAAATAAGCCATAAACCATACCCTTTCCTATAAGGCACAATATTCCCACTGGTTTTTTTTATCGGGGATTCGCTCTGCTTTAAAGCCTGTCTCAATGAGTAAAGTACGCGCTTCAGGCAGCATAAGGGCAAGTTCTGCCGGTTTGTGGGCATCTGAACTGATGACTACATCAATGCCTGCATTTTTTATTTTTAGTAATTCCTGAGGGCCAGGAAATGTTGTATGAGAATGCTTTTTATATAAGCCTCTGGTATTCACTTCTATTACGATATCAAATTCTTTGCACAACTCTAGTGTTTGGTCGATTTCTTTCTGGTACCAATCGTCGGCAGTTGAAAAATAGCGCTCTTTATTATGCATTTTTATTTTATCGAAATGGCCGAGTATATCCGGTTTTTCCACGCAGATCATTTCATTGAGTTGCGCAAAATATGCCCGAACTGCCTTTTTAATATCATTTTCAAAGAATTTCTGAAGCCCTTCGTCATAGATTTCTTTCTTAGGCCCGTCAATAAACCAAAGCAAGCCCTCCGGCGACTTTACCAAATGCACAGAGCCAATGCTATAATCAAGGTCGTTCGTTTGGCAGATCTCTTTAAATGGCTTTGTGATGCCGGGGATATAATCAAATTCTAGGGAAAGATAGATTTCGGGGGCGTTTTGTTCTGAAAAGCTCTTATTGTCGCTAAGTGCCCGTACTGATTTTATATAATCCAGAAACTTAGCGTCCGGAATGGCGAAATGATTTTCAATGGATATTGGCGCATGCCCTGAAAAGCCTAATTTATTAAATGATAAGGAAATGGCAGAAGCAACATAGGCTTCAGGTCGATCAGAACCATCACAAAAATGGGTATGTGTATGAAAATTATGCATTTTTTGTGCAAAGCTAATAAACTTGCTTTGGTACATAGGCCTACGCATAGCTTAATTATCTTTTGATGCCTGAATCAATTTTGTTATATTTGTGCAATACGCCTATGAGAAAGTTATTATGGATTTTCATTTTTTTTGCCTCTGTCGTACTTTACTCATGTAAACCTTCTGCAGAGCATATGCTTGAAGGTACGTGGATTGTGCATTCTATAACATTAGATACGCTTTCTACTTCGGGCATTCCGCATGCATTAATCCAGCAGGGTATTGAATTAAAGAAGCGCACTTATATTGTAGTACATTCCGATCATCAAATAGAGTTTGTTAGCCCCGGGAGCATTCATACAGGCTATTGGCGGCTTGGAAGCAACCAAAAAAGCATTATTAGCCGTTTTGACGATGCACAAATAAGCGATAGCGTGGCATTTGAATTTTTATCATCCAAAAAGTTGATCATTAATACAATGACACGGTTTGGCCGGCTAAAGACCATTTATTTGAAAGATGGTGACGCTACTTCTTTTTAGCAATCCAACGCGATGGGTTTTCGAGTTGTTTTCCTTTCCAAAGCTCAAAATGAAGTTCCGTTTTTCCTTCGGCGGCATTGGTATAAACCGTTCCAATGATTTGTTTGGTATCCACCTGCTCTCCTTTTTCTACCAGCACTTTTTCGAGATTGGAGTAGACTGTAAGGAAATCACCATGACGAATAATCACCACATTATGGTAATTTGGAATACTCAGCACGCGAGTAACAGTTCCTTTATAAACCGCTCTTACTGCTGAGCCCTCCGTTGTGAGGATATCGATACCATTGTTCTTGGTTTTTACGTGTTTCAAAACCGGGTGGGCGTGCTCTCCATAGGTCGATGAAATAATACCACGCTCAACAGGCCAAGGAATGTTTCCTTTGTTTTTCGAGAAATTGCCCGAGATGATTTTTTCTTCCGGTGTTAATTCAAAATTTTTCTTGTCGTTCTTTTTATTGGCGCGTTCTGCGGCCTGCCTAATTTCTTCGGCAATAATTTCCTGAATGCGTTTTTGTAGTTTTTGAGCATTTTTTTCTTTTTGCCGAATTGATTTCTTGAGCTCTTTTTCTTTGCTTGTGAGATTGTTGATGGTATTTTGTTTTTTGTTTTTTTCAGAGCCCAATAATTTCATTTCGGAGAGCTCATCGTTTTTTAAGCTTAACTTAGAGTTTTTGGCTTCGTTTAGTGCTTCCAGTTCATACTCTAGTTTTTTTTGTGTGATCACGATTAATTCTGCCTGTTGCTGCCTGTATGATGTGTATTGCTGAAGGTATTTCAGGCGCTGAAAAGCCTGATTAAAGTCTTTGGCGGAAAAAATAAAAGCCAAACGTCGATAATTATTGCGGTTTATATAAGCATGGTAAATAAGCGTAGCATACTCGTTTTTAAGGTCTTTTATATCTTTTTTGGTTTGCTCTACACCTTTTTGTAGACGAGTAATGTTTTGTGCAATTCCATCTATTTCCTGATTGATATTCCTGATGAGCTGTTCCCTTTTTTTTATTTTTGTATTTAGGATAACAATCTCATTGACCGTATTTTTTTTGTTCTTCTTTGTTTCATTTAATAGGCTGTTTGCATAGGCAATTTCTTGTTCTATGCGCTCTTTATCTTTTTTAAGCTTGGTTTTATCGGTATTTTGCGCACCAACTTCCTTAAAAGACAGGAGCATCAATATGCTAAAAAAAACGATTACTATGTTGTATTTAGTAGGCAATATTCAGGGCTTTATATTTTGATGATATTTTAAACGGAAAAGCAAGTTCTTCATTGATTTTAATACTTCCATAGGACAAATCTAATAAGGTTTTTTTATCTGCATTAATCTCAAAGGAAATATTTGTTGGAAAAAGTTGACCACTAATATAATTATAGTCAGAATAGATTGCTTCGATTTTACGTGGGTTTCTGTTTGCCTCTTTTAATTTGATGCGTGTAATTTTGAAATTATTTGCGTTAAGCCAGATATCGTGCAGAAAAGTGCGTTGCTCATCCTCGCTATTGCGGATATACTTTTTCAGCTTATGCCTTTTGGCTGTACTCAGTTTATATTCATTATGATCGATATCTGCCCGAAATGTTGCCCTTTCATAATAGCTGAAATCATTTCCCAAAATAAGAGCTTGCAAAATATTAAAATCAACACTGGTTTCAAGAAAGCGATTTACAATACTATAATCTCCACAGAAATAGTTTTTATCAATACGATTCATCAATTTTACGGAATCTGCTGTAAGTTCAAGCCGTATAAACTCTATTCCTAAAAGAGGGCTGATACTGATCCAGATCAAACTATCTTTTTGGAGGCGCATTTTTGCCTTAAACGATTGTTTTTTTCCTTCTTGTATAATTTCTACACTTGCTTTAAGCGATAGTGTATTAAAATCCAGTTCACTGCGTTCCATTTGTTGGAGCAGGTATTCCGAACCTTTTGCCTTTAAGGGTTTTTTAAGCATACTGCGTGATGAATGACAGGAAGACGCAATAAGTGCAATCACGAAAAGCAATCCAAGTATAGATGAAATGATTTTATTCATAGAGTTTTTTATCCTTGATTTTTTGTTCCAGCTTATCACTGAATTCTCCGGTTTCTTTTGCCTTTTTCCAATATTTTAAGGCTTTTGCATCTTTGCCCGACCGGAAAAGAATATCACCATAATGTTCCAATAAAGTACCATTCTTTGAATCCAGATCAATTGCTTTTTTTAACCATTTTTCTGCATCCTTATACTCACCAAGCTGATAGAGTACCCAGCCATAGGTGTCCATATAGTTTGCATTGTTTTTTTCAATTTCATTGGCCATTTTAGCCATCTGACGTGCTTTTTCTAGCTGTACACCCCTTAAAGTCAAATAGTAACTGTAATTGTTCATTACATAGGCATTTTTAGGGTTTAGGCTTAATGCCCGATCATAACTTTCGTCCGATTTTTCTATGTTACCCGCCTCATTATAAGCATCGCCAAGAAAAATATAGAATTGTTCGAGCAGGGCATCGTTTTGATAAACATAGTCTTTTCCTTTATTTAGGAATTTAAGGGATTCGTCGTAATTTTTTTTTGAAAATGCACCAATGCCCCGAAATAGATATGGGATTGGTTGCATTGGAAACAGCTCAGTGGCACGACCGCTATAGAAATATAATTTTTCGTTTTGCTGCAGGCTGTTGTAGATAAAAAGCAGTTGTTCCCAAATAAAATACCTCGACGAATCAAGCTGAATTACTTTTTCATAGGCATCGCGCGCTTGCTCTTTGTTATCTTGCTGATTGAGCATATCACCATAAACAGAATAAGCTTTGGCATCATTTGGATGTGCTTTTACCAGAATGGATGCTAATTCGGATAGTTGATCCACAAAACCTTCTGTTTGGCTTAAGGAAGAATAAAATGTTAGCAATACTTGAATTTTTGTATCAATATTAAGATTTTGTTGCGCAAAGCCTAGTTTTAGTTCTTCAATAGCACGATCATATTCTGAGGCATCCATATAATAGTCGGCCATTGAGATATGAATATATTCATCGTTTGGATTGAGCCGTTTTACGCTTTGGTAGGCCTCCAATGCTTTTTCGCGCTCATTATTTTTCAAATAGAGCTCAGCCAGCATCGAATAATATTTCACTTCATCAGGAAAACGATTGCTCAGGTTTTGAATTTCCTCAATGGCTTTGTCTTCTTCATCAAGCAACAGCCACAATTTTTGTTTTTGAATGGAAAGTTCTTCTGAGATTTCGGTTTTTTCTTCCAAGATCTGATATTGCTCCAGAGCCTTTTTATACTGATTTGTCAGTGCATAAGCCAATGCCAGACGGTCAATATATTCGAGATTATCCGGCCTTTTTTTAACCAGTTTCTCCATGATGCCTATCGCCTTATCGATTTGTCTGGAGTTTTTATAAATATCCGCTAAGAGCAATTGATACCAATCCTGATCGGGATTTATGGCAACCGCCCTTCTGGCATATTCTCCGGCAATTCCTTGTTCCCCTTTTGACGTATAAATTCTGGCTAGTTGATAAAAAGCAGCATCATCCGTAGGAAATTTTTCAAGATGTTGTTCATACATTGATACGGCTTTATCAATATTTCCAAGAAGTTGTTGATTATAGGCATCGAGGTATGATGATGTATTTTTCCTGGCTTGGGCAACGCTATCATATATTTGAGTATATGCCGAAATGCTACTTAGGCTTAAAATAAAAAGAATGATGCCGAATCGAATTGTTTGTTTCATAATGATTAGTTATTTATGCCTGTATGGCCGAATCCGCCACTTCCCCGAACTGTATCGTTTAATTCGTCGCATTCTTCCAGAATCGCTTTTTCGTGACGTGCAATGATCATTTGTGCAATACGATCGCCATTTTCAAAGCGGACTTCTTCAGAAGAGAGGTTCACTAAGATCACCTTTATTTCGCCTCTGTAGTCTGCATCAATGGTTCCCGGTGCATTTAATACACTTATCCCTTTTTTAATGGCCAGACCGCTTCTTGGGCGAACCTGTGCTTCATAACCAGCGGGCAATTCAATGTATAAGCCCGTAGAAATTAGAGTGCGTTCTAAGGGTTTTAGCACAACAGCTTCTTCTAAAGATGCTCTTAAATCCATCCCTGCTGAATATTCTGTGGCATATTCAGGGAGTGCGTTATTCGATTTATTAACAATTTTTACTTTCATATTCTAATTGTTTTTCAGGTATTTCCAAGGTTTTTCAATAAATAGGACAATACTTAAATATGCAATAAATATAAGTGTGTTTATAAAGAACTTGAAAATGTCATTATCAATTTTCAGGAATAACGACACAAAATACAGCAAAATTGCCGAGCCTAAATAGCTTATAATTTTTCGGTAGTTATATGGAATGGGATAATGACGTGCACCTAGCCAAAAAGAAAGCAGCATCATTACGAAATAACAGGCTAAAGTAGCAATAGCACTGGCCATATATCCCCAAACAGGAATAAAAAGCACATTAAAAGCAATAGTAATGGCTCCACCCGATAGCGCCATGATAATCGCATATTTTGTCTTTCCGGAAACCTTAAACCAAACGGATAGATTATAGTAAATGCCAAGAAAGGCATTGGCTAATAATAGGATAGGAATAACAGCAGCCCCTGTTTGAAACTTTGTGTCAATTAAAAGGATGATAATATCAAGGTAGAGCAAAGTGCCCAAAAAGATGCTCCCAATAACAATAACAAAAAGGTTCATTAAACGCGCATAGGTCGATTGGGCATTTGTTTCTTTTGCTTGCCGGAAGAAGAAAGGTTCTGCAGCATATCTATAAGCCTGAACAAAAAGTGTCATAATAATGGATACTTTATAACAGGCGCTATAAATCCCAACTTGGGCATCGGCTATATCATTAGGCAATAGATATTTAAGGAGAACACGATCGAGCGTTTCATTTACGATACCCGCCAAACCGGCAAATAACAGAGGCCAACCATAGGCAAGCATTTGTTTTAGTAGCAAAAAATCCGGTTTCTTAATTCCAAGTTTTACAATATCACTTAAAAGTAATAATACAATCAGGCTCGAAACAATATTGGCCAGAAAAATGTATTCAATGCCCCAGCCTTCTATAAACATCCAGTGGACAAGAAAATTATTCTGTATGTCGGGGAGCAAAAGGAGGAAAAAGAGGTTTAAGCCGATATTGCTGAGAATTCCGACGAATCGGATAAAGGCAAATCGCGTGGCTTTCGATTTCGCACGTAGGTATGCCATCGGCAAGCTGGCGAGCACATCAAAAGCGATAATAAATATGACCCATCGTACAATATTTGTGTATTGCGGATACTCAATCCAAAGAGCCAATTTTTCTGAAAAAAGCAGACCCCCAAGAATAAAAATTGAAGTTGTTGTTAAAATAGAAAAGAATGCTGAGCTAAAAACTTTAGGGTTTGTTTTGTTTTTTTCAAAAAAGCGAAAAAAGGAAGTCTCCATTCCATAGGTGAGAATCACCATCAAAAAAGCGATATAGGAATAAAATACCGACACGGTGCCGTACTCTGCTTCAGAAAATACCCGGGTATAAACAATAACCATCAGGTATCCTAAAAACCGACCGAGTATACTTGGTAAACCGTATACTGCTGTTTCCCCTGCTAATTTTTTAAAAAGGTTCAAGCCTCAATATTTTTCAAAATGTTTCGCTTAGTGTACGCAAAGGTATAGTAAAATAAAATGTTGTGCCTTTGCCCGGCTTCGATTCAAACCATATTTTTCCGTGATGGAGTTCGATAATCGTGCGTACCATTGCCAGGCCGAGTCCCATTCCGCTTGATTTTGTCGTAAATTTTGGCTCAAAAATCCTCTGTTGCACCGTTTTTTCTATGCCTTTTCCATTGTCCCTGATGCTTACAAGAATATCTTCCAAACGTCGCTCTAAATCGATTAAAATATAGGCATTTTCTTTGCGAACGATTGATTGCACTGCATTCTTAATCAGGTTATTCAAAACCTGATTTAATAGTCTTTTGTCTGCAACAATAGTAAAATTATCTGTTGGGTCGAACTCCAGATCTATCTGTACTTCTTCTGTTTCAAATAAGGATTTAGCGGTTCGTGCCACTTGAAGCAAGTCTATATTATCGAATTCCGGCTTTGGTAAAGTTGCAAAGCGTGAAAACTCGGAAGCGATACCACTCAGCGTATCAATTTCTTCTGTTATTGTCGTCATAAAGCGATTCAAGCGCGCTTCAAATTCCGGATCTTTATCGTTCCACGAGCGCATTAGTTGTTGCGCGCTGAGCTTCATAGGTGTTAATGGGTTTTTAATTTCGTGGGCAATTTGTCGCGCAACGTCCCTCCAGGCATTTTCCCTTTCGCTCACAGCCAATTTCTCAGCACTCACTTCCAGTTCATCGATCATTCGGTTATATTCTGCAATTAGATAGGAGAATTCATCGGAGCTTTTCCATTCTATTTTTTCGTTATGCCTTCCCAGTTGTATGGTTTTTATTTTGTCAATAAGTAATTGTACCGGCCTGGTAATTAGTCTACTAAGCAATACAATGGATACAATAATAATGATTGTGATCAACACATAAAGGTTCACAAAAGTTGCAACAACCGAGGAAACTTCTTTTTGTAAATCGGTTTGACGAGCAAAGTAAGGCAGGTTTAAATAGGCAATGGTTTCGTAATTTTCGTTTACAAAGGGTATATAACTTGAATAATATTCCTGATTACCAATATATTCTGTATGAATAAACAAACTCTTCTTTTCTAGACTCAAGGCTTGATAAGCTGTATAATTCATAAGATCTGAACTCAGACCCTGATCAAAAATTTCGGAACGGGACGAAGCAATAAGCTGCCCATCTAGGGCAAAAATATTTATATCGGTAAAGAATACATTGGAGAATTTGGTGAGAATCTGATCAAGCAAATCGCGGTCCACTAACTTTATTTTTTCGTAGTTGGCGAGTTTATGTTGCATCTCAATCAGTATCGAATGCGTTTTTTCATTCAGCGTTTCTATATTTTTTTCCTTATCAAGTTTAATTAATAAAGACAGAACGCTTTGCGCGATAAGAAAGTAAGCGATAATAAAAATTCCAAGCAGAACCAATTGAAGTTTTTGCAGCAAGCTCGCCCTCGGTTTTCGAAATGATTGACTGTTTAATTGAAGCAAATAATTTGCAAGCAAAAGCAATACAAAAATATAAGGAAAAGGTGTAAGTAGCTCTAAGCCTGAGGGAATTTCCCGAACAATATAAATGGATTTATTGTCTTGACTCGTAAAATAGTGACTATAACCTTCCTCCTTAAAAAAGGTGTTTTCACGTGTTAAAACCTTTCTATCGGGCTGATCGCGAAAAGCATAAGAACCATTTCTGTATTTTAAAACCTTGCCTTCATACATGGCCCATGAGTAGTATGGCGGAATATGCGTTTGTTCGATTTCGTCATCAATCAGTAAATCGGGATAACCCAGTTCCTTTATTTCATGCAAAGGCATAAACTCAAGAAAGAAATGAACAGCTTCCTGTTTTCCCATAAACTCCGGTCTATAGCGAACAATTCCCAGATATCCGCTTTCTCCATTCGCATATTCAATACGGTATAATTGATCAGAAAAAGAACTGGGATCGCCATACTCTTCTTTTAGGTGGCCAAAAAAATCGAAGCAGTTTATTCGTGTATTTATGGATTCAATGTCGAGATAATCTGTAGCCCTGCATATTGTGATCTGTAAATCAAATTTTTTCCAGAAGCCTTGAAAATAGCGTTGAATAATAATATTTCTTAGAGAATCTTCATCGACAGCTTTATTTAAAACGTAGTCATTGTTCCAACTCTTTATTTCTTTATCATGAAGCATCTTTTCTTTAATACGTGTGAAGAAATATTCTGCTGTTGGATCATTGCTCTTCAATAATAAATTTGAAGCCAGAAATTTTCTTTGTTCTTTCTCTTTAATGTCGAACCGAATATCGAGTATGACTGTGATAAAAATACTGAACAAAACGATACGCATTACATTTATATAGAAGCTTGTAAGTTTGGCCCGAATAAATAAAATGCTAAGACTTATAAAAATTGTAGTGGTGAGAAGTACAAGCCAATATAAAGGATCATTATTCAGAATATATTTGAAGACTAGGTAAAAAGCAAAGGCGGCTCCTAAAACCTGAAAAAGCTGTCGATTTTTAAAGCCATATTTTTGGCATATTTCGAGGATCTTCCCGCTGACCAGAAAATATGCTAAAATAAAGAGGCTTAAAATTAGATATCCAAGAAATGTATAAATATTTGTATTATATAAGTTGTTGAGGTTCAGGTTGATACTTGAATTTGTAAGCAGACTTTGGCTTTGAATAGAGATAATCCCTAAAAAGATAAAAAGATGCAAAAATAGCGTGAAAACTGCAAAATTCTTCCTAAGACTGCTTTTGAAGCGTATATTTGGATTGATTTTATAGAATCGATTGAAACTATAAGAGAGATAGAGAATAAGTATTGTATTAATAAGTAGATCCCCCAAAGACGGCAGAATATTTGAAGAAGCAAAGTAACGAGGATCGAATAATATACTTGTATATAATGATTCTGGAAATTTGAAATAGAAGAGTAGGGCGCGAATCAGCAAAACATCAACTGAGAAAAGGATTAACATGAAACCGCTTTTGAGATGGAGTCTTCTATAGTGCTTTAAATAGATTTGTCTTAAAAAGGATGAAAAGAAAATGATACTGAATACATATAGAATAAGGAGCAATAAAGAGTAGAGCGCACCTGTTTTTTGAATTCCTTTACTGGAAAAGCCATAATAAAACAAGGTTTTTCCGGAAGGGTCAAGTAGGGAAAATGTTTTGCCGGACGTAGGTTTCTCGTAAATCCTTAAAAAAGTCAATGCCCGAAAAGGCCCTAAAAATTCCCTTGTAAGGTATCGATTGAGATGGGCATAATGATTTTTCACCTTGTATGAAATCATATAGGTGAATTTTCCGCTACGATTTTTCAAATAGAAGGAGTATCCATCCTTAAATTTTTTAAACCTTATCGAATTCGAATTGATTTCCTGTTTTGCGCTTGCGAGCGATCGTTGATTATTATGCCAAAAAAATGGTTCATTGTGAAACCAGATGAGGTAGGAAATCCGAGTTTTATTTTCAGCGGTTTCTTCTAAAAGGCTTATAAGGCTGTCTCGTGTTATATGTAAGTTTAAAAGACGAATTACGTCTTTTTGAGCAGCGTCCAATTGCTGTGCAACAAGCGAATAAGCTTTTTCTACTTCTTGCTTTCCTTTTTCCGCCGATTTATCTTTTTCTAAGGTGTTTACGAGAAGTGAATACATAGAAATAGCCAGAGCAGTCAGTATAATATACAGAAGCATTAGGCTGTGTTTTCTATGTAATGGCTTTATCAAAATCTTACTTTTTGCTTATTATATAAATTAGGCTTGAGTATTGATTGGTCTTAATTGCTTGCAAATTTGACGCCAATCCTCTATAAAAAGCCTTAATTAAACTCTTTTTATTGTTTTTATACTGTTCACTCAAAAGGCTCACATAAAAAGAATCCATTGTCATAGGTTTGATTTGCTCCAACTTGAAACCATGCTTATCTAAAAGATACCGGATGCTTTTTTCATTAAAATGATATAAATGACGAGGAACATCCCATGCTGCCCAGTATTTGCCATAATATTTTGCATCTCCTGATTCAAAATTTGGGAGAGCCAGAATTAGTTTCCCATCGCGCTTTAATAATCGATAAAGGCATTCCATTCGTTCGTTTAGGGAATAAACGTGCTCAAGGACGTGCCATAGCGAGATAATATCGAAGCTTTCGTTGGGAAATTCTTTTAATTTAGATTCATCGCCAACGTTTAAGGAATAATTATTTATTGATTGCTCTCTGGCCGATTTATTCGGCTCTATTCCCATTACATCATAATTTTGCGTATCCATGAAATGAAGAAATTCTCCTGTGCCGCATCCAATATCGAGAAGTTTCTTCCCTTGGGAAATGGACTGTATTAGGCGGTACTTTTTTCGTAAAGACAGGCTGCGTGCCATTTGATACAGGTTGCTGATCAAATCGCCTTTAGTATTTGAATGGGATATATATTCGGTAGAATCATAATACGCGCCTATGTTTTCTTCAGTAGGTCTTGGCGCGGTCATCAAGAAACCACAGTTCTCACATTCAATAATTTGAAAATCTTCCTTGCTTAGAAAGTAATCCTTAATTTCCAATTTGGTTTTTAAGGCAGTGTTTCCACAGATAAGACATTGGTTTATAGACATTGTGCTTGATTGTTTCACGTGAAACATAAATTTTATTCTTCAATAGTTGTGCTTGGAAACCGATTAGTGTTTCCTGAATTTCACTTTTTCTCCAATTGAGTTCAGCAATTATTCTAGCCGAGAAATAGAGGTCAAAGCTATTTTGTGATATAAATAGCAAGTACGTTAATATCACTCGGGGAAACGCCACTTATCCTTGAAGCCTGACCCAATGTAGCAGGTTTTGTTTTGCTTAACTTTTCCCTCGCTTCAAACGAAAGGCTTAATAGTGATTTATAATCAAAGTCAGGAGAAAGACTTAAATTCTCCAATCTTCCAAGACGTGTGGCGATTTCTTCTTCTTTGTTAATATAACTATTGTATTTCAATCGGATTTCAGCGCTATCGAGTATGTCCTCTGTATTGAAATTATTTTCTGATACAAACTCCTTGAAAGAAGGAATGGAATGAATTAAACCTTCAAGGTGTATTTGAGGACGAAGGATTAACTGATTAATTCTTGTTTTTTGATTAATTTCGGGAGTCTGCTGCTCGCCAAGGTAAGAGTTTACTTCGATGGGCTCTGCACTATTTTTCTTTGTGAAATCAATAATATTTTCAATTGATTCTTTTTTGAGGCGCATTTTCTCTAAGCGCTCATCTGATGCCAATCCTATTTCATGTCCTATAGGCGTTAAACGAATATCGGCATTATCTTGTCTTAGCAAAATGCGATATTCAGCCCTTGACGTGAACATTCTGTATGGTTCGTCCACTCCTTTCGTGATCAGGTCATCAATAAGTACACCAATATAGGCTTCGGATCGTTTTAGTATTAATGGGTCTAATCCATTATTTTTCTGATGTGCATTTATTCCCGCCATCAAACCCTGTGCACCTGCCTCTTCGTACCCGGTAGTTCCGTTTATCTGGCCGGCAAAATACAAGTTTTCAATGATTCTTGTTTCGAGTGTATAGTTCAGTTGCACCGGCGGAAAATAATCGTATTCTATCGCATAGCCCGGCCTAAAAATTTTTGCATCCTTAAAACCTGGAATTTGGCGCAAGGCTTTAAATTGTATATCCTCCGGCAAACTTGATGAATACCCATTAATATAATACTCAACGGTGTTCCAGCCTTCTGGTTCAATAAAGAGCTGATGTCTGTTTTTATCAGAAAATCGCTCAATTTTATCCTCAATACTCGGACAATACCTTGGCCCCACTCCTTGAATTCGACCATTGAACATTGGGCTAAATTGAAACCCTGTTCGTAAAGTGTCGTGAACTTGTTCATTCGTATGCACTAAATAACAACTTCTTTGTTTTTGTAGCAATGGAGTATCTGTGAATGAAAATCGAGCAGGCTTTTCGTCTCCGGCCTGTTCAATCATTTTGGAAAAATCAAGAGAGCGGCCATCAACACGAACAGGAGTGCCTGTTTTCATTCGGTCCGATTCAAAGCCAAGTTTGTTAAGGCTTTCGGTCAAACCAATACTTGGCCTGTCCCCCATTCTTCCGCCACCAAATTTTTTTGTACCAATATGTATGCTTCCGTTTAGGAAAGTGCCATTTGTAAGAATTACAGATGTTGCTTCAATTTCTATCCCCATCGCGGTGCGGACGCCGCAGATTTTATTGTTTTTGACCAGCACATCGTTTACGGTATCTTGCCAAAAATCAAGATTTGGAATAGCTTCAAGTGCTAAACGCCATTCTTCTGAGAAACGCATACGGTCAGATTGAGCTCGCGGACTCCACATTGCCGGCCCTTTTGATTTATTAAGCATTCGGAATTGAATCATTGTTTTATCAGTGATTATTCCAGCTAAACCGCCTAAAGCATCAATTTCCCGAACAATTTGACCCTTTGCAATCCCACCCATAGCAGGATTACACGACATTTGGGCAATATTATTCATATTCATTGTAATCAGCAGTACAGATGAACCGAGATTTGCAGCCGCTGCCGCCGCTTCACTACCGGCATGACCAGCTCCTACAACTATAACATCGTATTTTTTGAACATGAGGAATTTTTGAATTTTGTTTCACGTGAAACAAGGAATCTAATTATCTGATTTCAGGGCGCAAAGATAGATAATAATCTTCTTTTTCGGTCATCAGGATTTTCTCTTTGGGTTTTTTATCGTGATACCCCATTAAATGAAGAACACCATGAATCATGATGCGATGAATTTCATCTTTGGTTTTTTGATGGAAGAGGCGGGCGTTTTCTCGAATGCGTTCGAGGCTTAAAAATATATCTCCAGAAACGATTTCATTCTCGGAATAATCAAAAGTGATAACATCCGTTAAATCAAAATGTTGCAGGTAATTTTCATTGATTTCAAGCAAATATTTATCTGAACAAAAAATGAAATTAATATCACCGCATTTTAGGGACTCATTTTCGATCGATTGCGTAATCCACTTTTTAAGGTGTTTTTTATTTCTTACGGTATAGCTTATGTCTTCGGTAAAAAAGCTGATATTATTCATATTGATTGCCCTTATGCAAAAACTTTTCTTGTTTGAAATACGATAAAATTGCTTGGCTGCGCTGTACCGATAATTCGTAATTAATACTGGAAATCTTAAAAAGTACTACAGTTTTTTTGCCATGATCAAGAAATTCTAATTGATCTGATAAACTGCGCATCAGAAAAATCCCTGTACCCAATCCTTCTTTGAATTCAACATTAAGATCTGTTGGATCCGGCACTTGTTGGGCATCAAAACCAGCACCCTCATCTTCAATCGTAAATGATAGACCTGAAGCCCCAGACTGAAAATGGATTTTGACCTTTTTTTCAGGATTGCTTTGATTGCCATGTATTATCGCATTGCTCACAGCTTCAGTTAATACCATGATAATATTACCGAAGTAATTGTTATTGATATTGTAGTGGTCGCAGATATCCTCAACAAATTTATCCACCTTATAGAGCTGGTTTAAATCTGAAGGAATGCAGAGTGTGTTTGCTTGCGTGTTCATAGTGTTAGTCCAAAAAATGGTATAAATACTTATTTGCTTTTTTCTTATAAAACGGTCTAAGTTCAGGAGGTATTGTTCTCAAAAACTCTCGTTCATAATCTCTTTTCTCATTATACTTAAAAATCTCTTCAGGGTTACTAATTTTTTGGTCTTTTGATTCACGGGATTCCCTTTTTTCTTCCTTTTCGCGCTCCCTTTCGGCCTTCTCGGACTTTAACAGACGTGTTAATATTTCTTTTTGTCGTGCTAAGGTCTGTCGTGTTATCATTTTATTCACAAGATCTGTTTCTGTTCGCTCCATTTCTTCGGCAATTTTACGTAGCTCCTTTCCTGGGGTCAAACCTTGATCTTTCATTTCGTCCATATATTCTTCGAGCTTTTTTCGGATGGCTTGTTGTTGCGCCGCACTTCTTGCTAATTGCTCGCTCATTGATTGTCCGCCCGGCTTTTGCTTTCCTTTGCCCTTTTGTTTTTGCTGCTCCATCTGGCGCTGCATTTCTTGAAGCTGCTGGTTAAGCTGTTCCTGCAATTGACTCATTGATTTCATCGATTGTGAGGGCTTTCCTCCGCCCTGTTTTTGCTGGGAATTGCATTGGCCACTGCTTTGCATCGATGATTGTTGATCTTCCATTTGATCCAAAGCTTCCGCAAGCATTAATGCAAGATCGTTCATGGCTGTAAGCACGTACTGTTGCTTTGCTGTTGCCTTAGCAGGCATGCGATCGGAAAGTAGCTTCACAGTAGCTTCAATATTTAGTTCAATTTCACCCATTTTTTTATTCACATGCGGCTGTATTGCCATCTGTCTTTTTGCTAAAGCCCTGAGTGAATCTTCGATAGAAACAAGGTCTTCTTTAAGATTATTTTGTGATTGTATCACCTCAATATAGCGTGGATCCTGAAGTTTAATTTTTTGTGTTTTATAAATTAATTCTTCTTGCTCAAAGCTGAGTTGAATCAGGTTTTCTAAGATTTCGCGTAATTTTTCTATATCTTCACCCATAGCTTGCTGCTGCATCATACTCATCATGCTTTGCATGCTTTGAGCCATTTTTTTCATCTTTTGGCCGGCTTGCTTTTGTGATTTTCCTGCGGCATCTTGTTTTTCCTGCTGCAACTGTTCCATGCTTTCTTGCAACTCCTCCTCTATTTCTTCTTGCTGCTGTTCCTGTTGATCAAAATCATTGGGATCATTCAGGTTTTGGTTCATTTCATCCAATTCATCCATTTTTTTGCGGATTTCATCAAAATGCTCGTTGATGTCTTTTTGCTCTTCTGAAATTTCCCCAAGTTCATTTTTCTTGCTTTCTTCGGTTTCTTTCGATAATTCTTCTTGGTCCTGAGCTAATTTTTCAAGGTCATCAATAGTCTTTTGCATTTCTGATTCAAAACGAAGTTGTTTCAGTAATTCCATATTTCGATCCAACTGCTCTTCCAGTTCTTCATCAGAAATTTGTATCTGCTCTAATAAATCGTTGGCCTTTTCACGGTTAATTTCTTCCATCATTTGTTCGAGTTTATCGAATAATTCTTTCATTTCATCATTCATTAACTCGTCAAATAGTTTTTGCAGTTCTTCTTGTTTTTCAGCAAGCCGGTTGTTTTTTTCGTTTTGTGCCGCTTCTTTTTGCTCATTAATCTTATTTTGCTCTTTCAGCTGATTGATGGTTTTTTCTAGATTCTCTTGCTTTTTGAGCAAATCCTGTATTTGTTCTTTATCCTGCCAACTCAGCTCTTTTTTTTGAAGCAGCATTTTTTGTAATTCTTTTGCTGCTTTTTGAATTTCTACACTTTCGTTTAAGGCTTTTTCAAGGCTTTTTTGCACTTTATCCTGTTCTTCTTTTCTGATGCTGTCTGCCTGCGTTCGTGTTGCCTTACTATAAATCATCTTATGCGAGCGAGCCGCCTTAGGGCCATTTATTGCGTCATTATCGCGCACAACAAAATAATATTCAATGCTTTCGCCTTCTTTGATGCCCAGGTCATTTATGTCGATGGAATAATAAACTTCCTGTTGTGCAGGCTTTTGTGCAATCCGAATATTCTGAGAAATGGGTTTATCATTCTGATTATCAATATATTGATAAATGAATGATAAAGAAGAAAAACCATAATCATCTTCGATCAACCCACGAAAATAGATGCGTGTACCAAAAATAGAATCCTGCATTTCCTGGACCCTAATTTCAGGATATTGATCCTTTCGAACATGGATGCGGAAAGTAATGCTATCCGATTTGGCAAGGTATTTATTTTTGGCGCATACTGAGAAGATGCTGTCTTTTAGGAAAACTGCAGTCGTTTTTAAGATGTTGCCACCGGATTTATTTTCTTCTTTTCGGATAGTTTGTTTGCCGGCTTGGATCCACTCTGTGTCCCTTGTAAAAAAGCTTAGCTCCATTTGGCTTCCTTGGGGCACAGTTAACTCATTCGCGTTTTTTATGGTTTCGTTTTGCTTGCCTGTATATTCCGGATAAAGCAAAGCTGCTTCAAACCCGGTGATGATTGCCTTTGGAACTACAGTAATCCTGTGCTTTTCAGAGCGTATATTCCCGGAAAACAATACAAAATCAGTAGATTCACGCATATTTCGAAAGGTATGGCTAAAAGAATTGGGAGCGTTTTTCCGACATGCAAACTCATTATTATTGTAGCGTATAAAAATCTCTTCAGGGATTTTATCTCCTTCTGTTTCAATTTGTAATGTAAAATCATCTAGTTGAACACACTGAAGACTATCCTTAGAAATGATAAAGCGGAAATCCTGTATCGGCTCATAATAAATATTATGGTTTACGATACGTTCTGCCGGACCTGTAATTACCTTAGGACTGGCAAAATAGATAACAAACAGCACCAATAATGGAGGGAGAACATATTTGAGGTATTTTATATTGTCCTTATAGTTCACTGCTTGTTTGAAAGAGAATGGTTTTAAGGCTCCCGCTTTTTGATCGATACTCGCCCGAATAAGCTCGGAAGAATCTTGATCCGCAAGATCTTTTAATTGCAATGTATTCAGTAATTTGTCCTGAATTTCAGGAAAAAACCTGCCAATAATCGCAGATGCCTTTTCATGACTCAGGCTATTGCCTAAACTCATAATCCGAAGTAGCGGGATAAGAATCCATCGAATAAGAACAAAACAGGCGAAAATGAGATAACTATAAAATAGAACAGAACGTGTTGTTGTATCAAATTGCCCAAAATATTCGGGCAGAACCACTCCAAGAAAAAAGACCACGAGTAAGGCAATACTTAAAATCAAACCTTTTAAAAGTTGGATTTTATGGTATTTCCGAATAAAGCTGTTCAGCTTTTTAATAATATCATTATAGTTGTTCATGAAGTATTTTACTGTTTTAGCGATTCTTCCAAAATGATCATGATTTGCACCGGCTCAGCCCCTCCCCTACACTTTTTTAGCACCATGCCCATTAAATATCCAATCATTGCGCCATTTCCATTTCTATAACGCAAAACTTCCCGAGGATGTTCTGCAAGAACTTCTTTCACGATTATTTTAAGAGCATCCCGATCAATCATTTTATTGATATTTGCGTAATTTTTTTTAATGAATATAAAGATTGTCAAGTAATTAAATAAATTAATAATCCTCCTTCATTTTCCACTATTTATTATATATTATCAAACAAAAATATCGAGCGAAGGTACTATTTTTTCATTCTTGGACTCAGACCTATAGCCTGAATAATTCATGAATCTTTGTATTAAAGGGTTTTACGTTCGTAATAAAAGAAATTGTGAGTGATTCGGCTTAAAAGCCAATTTTTTGAAAAAACGCAAAACAACCCCGCTTAAAACGGAATGATTTGAGTTAATTTGAGCCTCACAGCAAAGCGGAGCAAAAAATTCTGCAATTTTGAAGACGCAAATAATGCTTTTTATGAAGAAACAAACAAAGGAATTTTATAGCAATAAAATATCAGAGGGTCAAAAATCAATTGATATTCTGAAGAAGAAATCGTTTCGATATTCTGTTTTGAGGCTATTGTGTTTTATTGCACTTGTCGCTCTAATTATTGCAGGCTTTTCAGAGGACGCATATTATTTTTGGTTTTTGGTTGTTGCATTGCCTCTATTTTTGTCGCTTTTAAAATTGCATGATAATCTACTTAAGAAACTGGCTTTTTTAAATGCTTTGGCGAAGGTCTACCGAAAAGAAGCAGATTATTTGAAATTTAAATTTCCGGAACAAGGGCAAGGTTTTGAGTATAATGATCCAAAGCATTCTTATGCAAGGGATTTATTATTGTTTGGTGAACATTCACTCTTTCATTATGTAAACCGCTCTCTTTTTCATCGTCCCGCAAGTCTTCTCGCCGGATATTTGAAACAAAGCCTTTTTAATGCAAGCGATATTTTGAAAAGACAAAAGGCAGTTCAAGAACTTTCAGGGAAAGAAGGGTTTAATCATCGTTTTTTGGCTTTTTCTTATATTGATCAGTCGGAACCAAGCTATAAGCAGGTTCAAGAATGGTTGCAACTTCCCCCATTTTTCCTGAAGACTGCTTTCATGCTTCCTGTTCTTCTTATCCCGATTGGAAATTTATTGTTGATTGCGGCTCTATTTTTTGGGTTTATGCCTTTGGAATGGTATTTTTCCTGGCTGATTTTGCCTTTATCATTATCCGGTTTCTATGCCTTTAAAATCAATAAGCGACACAATAAATTAAGTGCTTTTTTACCACTTATCGATCGCTATATAAAACAATTTGAGTTAATCGGAGAAGCACAATTTTCTGCGGATATTCTACAAGAGATACATAGGCAAATATCCGGAAATGAAGTTATTCAGAGAGTGAAACAACTAAAAGCAATTATGAATGCTTTGGACAACCGCTTGAACCTTTTTGCCTGGCCGGTTTTAAATGCTTTGTTTGTATGGGATATAAAGCAAACACGCAGGCTCGAAAAGTGGATCAGGGATAATGGCTCGAACTTGGAATCGTGGCTGCATAATGCCGATCAGATGGAGGCACTTATATCTCTTGGGAATTTTGCATTTAATCATCCGGAATTTGCTTTTCCGGAACCTTGTGAAGATGTTGTTTTTGTTGCTGAAAAAATGGGCCATCCTCTAATTTCAGAAGAGAACAGAGTTTGTAATCCACTAATATTAAATAAAATACATCAATTTTATGTTGTAACAGGAGCAAATATGGCTGGCAAAACGACATATTTACGTACTGCCGGCATTAATTTGGTGCTTGCAGGGGCAGGAGCGCCTGTTTGTGCAGATAAGATGCGCTATAGACCATTGAAAATATATACAAGTATTTCTACAGAGGATTCGCTGAAAGATAGCGAGAGCTACTTTTTTGCGGAAGTGAGAAGACTGAAGGAAATTATTGATCAGCTTGCCCAAGGCGAACAACTTTTTTTAATCCTCGACGAGATTTTGAAGGGAACAAACTCTATCGATAAGCGCGAAGGGAGTAAGGCTTTGCTGCTTCAATTGCTCCGGCAAAATGCGGTTGGTTTGATTGCGACTCATGATTTGGAATTGAGTGCCCTCAGCAAACAAAAACCGGATAATATTATCCCAAAACGCTTTGAGGTTGAAATACTTAATTCAAGAATGATCTTCGATTATTTGATAAAAGATGGAACAGCACAAACCCTGAATGCCCTACATCTAATGAGGGAAATGGGTATTATGGTTTAATCTTTAGTGGCTAATTTTGTATAGTTTAAAGAATAATTAAAGGCGATGTCCTAATTTATTTGTAATTTCGCATTTCGATTTTTGTTTACATGTTTACAAAGCATCAATGGGTCTTGTTTCAAAGAAAGATATATTATCCTTAAACACCAAACTAAAGTACTTTGGAGGTTCTGCTTTAGCTGGTTTGATTATGCGGTTACTGAAACTGCATGAAATCAATGATGTATATGATTCAGTGAAGGATAAAAAGGGTTTGGATGGATTGAAAGCCATACTGGATCGGGTTGGTGTGAACTATGAAATCTGTCCCGAAGACCTCAAAAATATTCCCGAAAAAGGGGCATTTATCACAGTTTCAAATCATCCTTTTGGCGGGGCCGATGGTGTTATCCTCGCACGCATTGTGGCCGAAAAACGCCCCGATTATAAGCTTTTGGTCAATTTTTTGCTCAATAGGATAGAAAATGTGAACGAATTTTTTCTGCCTGTGAACCCATTTGAGAGCAGACCAGAAGCAGGAAGTAGTTTTTCAGGAATGAGAAAAGCTTTTGCCTACCTGAAAGAGGGAAAACCTTTGGGTTTTTTCCCGGCAGGCGAAGTGTCAACTTATCAAAAAAAATCAAAAGGTATTATCGACAGGCAATGGCAACCGGCCGTAATGCGATTAATCCAAAAAGCGGCTGTACCTGTTGTCCCTATTTATTTTGAAGGATCTAATTCTTCCATGTTTCATAAATTGGGAAAAATACACCCATCAATGCGCACGATTATGTTGCCCCGGGAATTCCTCAATGTAGGAAAGAAAAAAATACAGATACGGATCGGCAAGCCAATTACTCCAAAAGAGCAAATAGAACTTCCCGATTTGAAAGATTATACGGCAATGCTAAGACTGAAGACCTATAGCCTTGGCTTTTCCTATGAAGAAAAAATGCCCGAAAAAGTAAAGCCGGCAGTTCAGGAGAAAGTTATCGATCCACAACCTATCGAAGCACTGTTAAAAGAAATAGCATCCATTCCTAAAGAAGGCTTCTTGTTTAAGGTGAAAACCTATAGTGTCTATTATACCCCTTCTTCGAAAATGCCGCTTCTTATGAAAGAAATTGGCCGCTTACGCGAAATTACTTTTAGGGAAGTTGGTGAAGGAACAAATAAGTCATACGATCTGGATCAATATGACAGTTATTTTAATCAGCTCTTTATATGGGATGATGAAAATAACCAAATGGTCGGGGCTTATCGTATTGGCTCTGTGCGCGATATTATCCGGGAGAAAGGAATGGACGGGCTTTATATCAACAGCTTATTTAAAATTGATGATAAGCTCATTCCAATCTTAAATGAAACCCTGGAATTGGGGCGCTCTTTTGTCGTCAAAAGCTATCAGCGTAAAGCAACTCCTTTATATTTGCTTTGGAAAGCCCTTTTGTACCTGCTAATTAAATATGATTATAGGTACCTGATTGGCCCGGTGAGTATTAGTGGTGAGTTTTCTTATATTGCCAAAGCCCTTACAATGGAGTTCCTAAAAGCAAATTTCTTTAATAAGGAATTCTCCGGATATGTAACCAATAGGGAAAAACTGGACTTGATATTGGATGAGGATTTTGATCTTGATACCTTCCTGAAAATTACTAAAGGTGATTTTAGCTTGCTCGATCGCTTTATCCAAAATATTGAAAAGGGATTTAATACGCCAATTCTTGTAAGACAATATATTAATATGTTGAATACCAAAACGATTGGTTTTAATATTGACCCACATTTCAATTATTGCCTCGATGCTCTTATGATTATGGATGTAAATCAGGCAAATTTTAAAACAATTGATAATCTGTCTAAAGATTTTGAGGAACAGGATAAAGTGAAGGCGCTTCTTAAAAGAATTAAAGAATCTGAAGCCTAAAACTATATTTCCCACCCGGGATAGATCCCTGCCTTTACAATTCCCTTAATACAATAAATGAGGTGTTCAATTGAGTGCTTAGGCCGCTGAATCAAATTTAGTATATTCCTCTAAATGTTGTTATAGATTTCTCCCTCGGTCATTTATAGTAGTTTAACGATTGTTCTAAATCAAAGAAGAATACAAAACACTGTAAATAATAAAAATGACCTCAGTCGAAAAGACAAAATAGTTAAATATTCTTAGTCAAAAGGGGCGCACGGACATATTTATTTTAAAATTATTGCGTCCGTGCGCCCCTTTTGACTGTTCCCATACGAACTTTGTCTTTTCGACCAAGGGATCGAAACGAAGTGAAGATCCTGCCGGGAGAAATCTAAATATCAATATAACAGCTGATTAGAATAAGTATTTATTTGAACACCTCAATACAATAATTTTATTTTGTGCTCCTTAATGCATAGAAAGGTATTGGTTTGCTGCTATTGATTATCTTTGAAGATGTTTAGAAAATTCAAATAATCGGACGATGAAAGAAATAGATTGGTTAAAAGCAAAGATTGAAGAATTATCGCAAAAAGAATTTGATCTGGAAGCCTGGAGAACATCATGTGTACTCTTCCTTGAGAGCGTTTTTGGCCCTGATAGCAAAAAGGTTAAAATGATGGAAAAACTTGACTATGAATATAATAGTTGGTCTCTTCGCGATTCTTCGGGAATAGAATCTTCTTTAAGCTCTTGCAAAAATCAGGGAAAAGTCATTTTAAATGCAGCCATTCAAGAGCTGGAAGTATTTGGATTGCCTTCAGTGAAAGGATTTAAGGATTCCGAAATTATTGATCCGGCCCTCAGGGATTCTTTGAGTGGCAAGGATTATAAGAAGCTGCTGGCAATTATTTCCTCTGACGATAAACGCGAAGAGAAGGAAGAACAATTGAAAGCAATTTTCCACCTCTTGCCAGCAAATATTCCTCTCGAAATATTATTGGCCATGGTCTTAAACCCCTCTTTTAAACCCGAGTAGTTTCCGTTTTATGTTTGTTCGTTTTTTAGAAAAGGTCTTTATCGCCGGCACCCGCTTGCCTTTGTGGTTTTTATATGCTGTTTCTGATATTCTGTTTGTTCTGGTTTTTTTGGTTTTTCGCTATCGGAGGAATATTGTTCGTTTAAACCTGAAAAGGTCTTTTCCTGATGCAAATCGGCAGCGGTTAAAGAAAATTGAACGAGACTTCTATCGGCATTTTTGTGATCTTGCAGTAGAAAGTTTTAAGGCCTCATCAATAAAACCGGAATTATTGCAAAAACGCTTAACATATAGCAATCCGGAATTGATTCACCAATTGTATCAACAAAATAAAAGTATTGTTTTGGTTGGTGGTCATTATGGCAATTGGGAATGGATGTTGGGCTCTCCCCTAAGTTTTGATTATCATTGCATTTCTCTCTATCATCCATTGGCCAATAAATCTATGGACGCCTTTATAAAAAAATCACGCGCACGCTTTGGTTCTGAACTGACCCCAATGGCCACGGCATTTAGAAGGCTGTTAAAACATCATAGGGAAAACACAAAAACAATGACCTATTTTATTGCAGATCAAACCCCAATGACAAATGCGCGTTTTTGGGTTAAGTTTCTGCATCAGGAAACCGCATTTTTTGAAGGCCCGGCCAAAATTGCCCGTAAGTTTCAACAAGCATTCGTATTTCTCGATATTCGGAAAACCAAAAGAGGGCATTATAAGGCAAATTTCCGGTTGCTCGCAGAAGATGCATCCACCCATAGCGAGGAGGAATTAATGTTTTTGTACATCAGGGCATTGGAACGACAAATTATAAATGAGCCTGCATTTTGGCTCTGGTCGCATCGGCGTTGGAAACGCAACAGACCCGTAGGCGCTCCCCTACTATCGAATGCGTAAAACAGCGCCATCCCAAAAACAAGCGGCTAACTTTCTCATATCCTTATGTTTTTAAGATTGGAAAATGGATATTATCCAAAAATTAATTAATTTTGCAAACTTTTTGGAGCATTAATGAATTTATACGAATGGAAAAGAAATATAGGGAATATAAACAACTGAACCTCACTACAATAGCTAATGAAGTTGGACAAGAGTGGGAAAAAAACAGAACATTTGAGCGGAGTTTAGAAAGCAGGGAAGGCGAAAAAGCATTTGTTTTTTATGAAGGCCCTCCTTCTGCAAATGGAAAACCCGGTATTCACCATATGATTTCCCGTTCTATTAAAGATATTTTTTGTCGCTACAAAACATTAAAAGGCTTTCAGGTAAAACGTAAAGCAGGATGGGACACGCACGGCCTTCCTGTTGAAATCAGCGTTGAAAAAACACTCGGCATTACTAAAGAAGATATCGGCAAAAGCATTAGTGTGGAAGAATACAACCAGGCTTGCCGGAAAGAAGTAATGAAATATAAAAGCCTTTGGGACGATCTTACCCGAAAAATGGGATATTGGGTTGACCTTGATGATCCGTATATCACATTTGATAATAAGTATATTGAAACCGTATGGTATTTATTGTCTGAGCTTTATAAAAAAGGATTGATGTATAAAGGCTATACGGTTCAGCCATATAGCCCTGCTGCCGGCACTGGTTTAAGCACACATGAATTAAATCAGCCCGGTTGCTATCGTGATGTAAAAGACACTACAGTTGTCGCTCAATTCAGGCTCATTAATAATGAACAGTCACAGAAATTATTCGCAGTTAAGGAAAATTTGCCCATATATTTCCTCGCTTGGACAACAACTCCCTGGACCCTGCCCTCAAACACTGCACTGGCCGTAGGTTCGGGTATTTCTTATGTTCAGGTGAAAACGTTTAACCCATATACTGCTGAGCAGATGATGGTCTTTTTAGCAAAAGATCGTTTATCGGCATATTTCCCGGAAAAAAATGCTGGTCTGGCATTTGATGAGTATAAAGCCGGTGATAAGGCAATTCCATTTGAAATAATAGCAGAATATAAAGGCTCAGAACTTCTCGGATTAGCCTATGAACAATTAATCCCTTGGATAAAACCGAATGGTGATGCGTTTAGGGTCATCTCCGGAGATTATGTAACCACAGAAGATGGTACGGGAATCGTTCATATTGCGCCAACTTTTGGTGCAGATGATGACCGTGTTGCTAAAGCAAGTGGCATTGTTCCTTTAATATTGATTGACAAAGCCGACAGCAAACGCCCAATGGTGGATTTGCAGGGAAGATTTTATCGAATCGAAGATCTGGATCCTGAATTTGTTGCAAATCAAGTAGATTTAGATCTTTATAATGAATATGCCGGACGCTTCGTGAAAAATGAATACGACCCGGAACTAACAGATAAAAATGCAAGCCTGGATATCGACCTCTCTGTCATGCTGAAAAAGGAAAATAAAGCATTTAAGGTCGAAAAACATGTGCATAATTATCCTCATTGCTGGCGAACCGATAAGCCAATCCTTTATTATCCGCTTGATAGCTGGTTTATTAAAACAACTGCATATCGCGATCGGATGATCGAACTAAACAATACCATTAACTGGAAGCCGGCTGCAACAGGTCGCGGACGTTTTGGTAATTGGCTGGAAAATCTTGTAGATTGGAACCTGAGTCGCTCCCGTTTCTGGGGCGTGCCTCTGCCCATCTGGACCAGCACCGATCGAAAAGAACAAATTTGTATCGGAAGTGCCGAACAGCTTAAGGCTGAAATAGAAAAAGCCATTGACGCCGGTTTTATGGAGAACAACCCTATGGGTGATTTCGTGCCCGGGGAGTTTTCTAAAGAAAATTATGAAACTTTTGACCTGCATAGGCCTTATGCCGATCATATTGTTTTGGTATCCGAATCAGGTCAGAAACTTTATCGCGAACCCGATCTTATTGATGTTTGGTTCGACTCCGGATCGATGCCTTATGCCCAATTCCATTATCCGTTTGAAAACAAAGATGCGGCGCAATATTTCCCTGCCGACTTTATTGCTGAAGGTGTTGACCAAACCCGTGGGTGGTTCTTTACGCTGCACGCTATTGCAACAATGGTCTTTGATTCGGTAGCATATAAAACCTGTGTTTCTAATGGTTTGGTGCTCGATAAAAAGGGCAACAAAATGTCGAAGCGGCTTGGAAATGCTGTTGACCCATTTGAAACAATCGAGAAATATGGCGCAGATGCCGCACGTTGGTATATGATCACAAATGCGCAGCCCTGGGATAATCTAAAATTCGACCTGAACGGAATCACTGAGGTGCAAAGGAAGTTTTTTGGCACACTTTATAATACATACTCATTCTTTGCTCTTTATGCAAATATCGATGGATTCGCCTATCAGGAAGAAGATATTGCTTTTGAAAAGCGTCCCGAGCTCGACCGTTGGATACTCTCAGAATTGAATACACTCATCAAATTAGTGGATGAAAGTTTAGAGCAGTTTGAACCAACACGCGCAGGGCGCTATATCGCTTCATTCGTTAACGACCACCTAAGTAATTGGTATGTGCGCTTAAGCCGCCGCCGTTTCTGGAAAGGGGATTATTCTACAGATAAAATTTCTGCATATCAAACACTTTATCAGTGTTTGTCTGTAGTAGCACGCTTAGCAAGCCCAATAGCACCATTCTATATGGATCGTCTGTTTAACGACCTAAACGCCGTTTCAGGTATCGAGGATGTGGATTCTGTGCATTTAACATTAATGCCAATAGCAAATGAGGATCATATTGATAAGAAACTTGAGGAACGCATGCAGCTGGCACAGAAAATCACTACATTGGTGCTTTCCTTGAGAAAACGAAATAATATACGTGTGCGCCAGCCTTTGCAGAAGATTATGATTCCCGTGAGTTCGGATGATTTCAAAGATCAGCTGAAAGCAATTGAGGCCTTGGTTCTTTCAGAACTTAATGTGAAAGAGCTGGAACTTATTGATGAAAATTCCGGAATTCTCGTAAAAACAATCAAACCGAATTTTAAAACCCTAGGTCCTAAATACGGCAGGTTTATGAAACAACTTGCCGAAGAAATAAAAAAACTCGGAGCAAATGATGCTGCGGAATTAGAAAGCAATGGTCATTTACTCATAAAACTAAATGGCCAGGAGTTTGTTATCAGCCCTGAAGATGTTGAAATAATCACTGAAGATATCCCGGGATGGATTGTTGCGAATGACGGGCGTTTAACTGTTGCACTGGATATCAATATTACCGAGAAGCTCCGTTTAGAAGGGCTTGCAAGGGATTTGGTGAACAGGATTCAAAGCATGAGAAAGGATAGAAACTTTGAAGTAACAGACCGCATAACATTACAGATTGTAGAGAATGATGCAATAATGGATGCCATCAACAACAATAATTCCTATATTTGTTCAGAAACATTAACAGATAAATTGGAGATTATTCAGGTTTCAAATAGTATTGATGGTGCAGAGGAAGTTGAATTGGCCGATGGCCTTAAAATCCAAATGAGTATTAAGGTAATGAACTAAATATCACTTAAAGAAGGAGGGAACAATGACGCAAAAAAATGATGCTTTGAAATCTCGCTATTCAGACGAAGAGCTTGATGAATTTAAAGAAATAATTTTAACAAAACTGGAAAAGGCAAAACGTGACCTGAAAATGCTCACAGATGCATATACCAATCATAATGACCATGGTACAAACGATACTTCACCAACCTTTAAAGTGTTGGAAGAGGGCTATCAGGTTCTTTCAAAAGAGGAAAACAGCAGACTTGCTGCCCGCCAGCAAAAATTTATCAATTCCCTTGAAAATGCTCTGATTCGTATTGAAAACAAAACCTATGGGATTTGCAGGGTTACAGGAAAATTGATTTCCAAAGAACGCCTGAAGATTGTACCCCACGCAACATTAAGCATAGAGGCAAAACTAAAACAATACGATAAATAGGCTATAATGCAATCTAATATTGTGTTTATACAATGGGATTGTTCCTCTTTTTAAGAAGTATATTTTGAAAAAAACACTCATTCTTGTTGTTGTTATTCTGCTGATCGATCAGATAAGTAAGTTTTATATAAAAACACATATGTTTATCGGTCAGGAATTTATAGTGTTTCCTGATTGGTTTATTATCCATTTTACAGAAAATAATGGCATGGCTTTCGGAATGCAGTTTGCCGGACAATATGGCAAACTAATTCTGAGTGTCTTCCGCATTGTGGCCATCATTGCCATTGGATACTATCTGTATTACCTTATCCGAAAGAAGTCTCATAAAATACTGATTGTTAGTATTGCTTTGATTTTTACCGGAGCATTGGGTAATATAATTGACAGTGTTTTTTATGGAATTCTTTTCAGCGAGAGCAATTACAATCAAATGGCAGAACTTTTTCCTGCGGGAGGAGGTTATGCGGGCGTTTTGCATGGAAAAGTCGTTGATATGCTGTATTTCCCCCTAATTGATATTCATCGGAATGACGCTCCATCATGGTTTCCCTCTTTCCTTTTTGGTGGCGATAGTCATTTTGTTTTCTTTAGGCCGGTTTTTAATATTGCAGATTCTGCAATAACAATTGGTGTGTTCTTGTTGTTATTCTGCCAGAAAAAGTTTTATAAAAGCGAAAAATAAACCATTTCCTAATGCGTTTTGGTGTTGGATGAGAATGGGTTTTCTGAGAAAATGGCAAGCGGGATTTATTCTATTTTGTTCAGGTTTTTGTCTTAATTAAGTATTCAAAGTCTTTTTTGTCAGAAAAACTGTTTTTGTTAACAACAATAATTTTAAATTTGCTGAAATTCTAATACCTGTATCTATGGAGAAGAAAATTATAGGTAAAATTGCTCAGATAATCGGACCTGTGGCAGACGTTGTTTTTGAACAGGAGAAATACATGCCCGATATCTACGATGCCTTAGAGGTTACAAGGGAAAATGGTGAAAAAGTTGTGCTCGAATGTCAGCAGGATATTGGCGAATGTACAATGAGAACCATCGCAATGGACAGTACAGATGGTTTGAGAAGGGGAATGGAAGCTGTTTCGCTTGGCCATCCAATTTCAATGCCAACAGGAGACGAAATTAAAGGACGCCTGTTTAATGTAATCGGTGATCCGATCGATGGTTTGCCCGCAGTAAAGAAGAATCCCAAATATCATATCCATCAAAAACCACCCCGTTTTGATCAACTTTCTACCAAAAGTGATATCCTTTTTACAGGTATTAAAGTAATTGATCTTATCGAACCTTACTCAAAAGGGGGAAAAATTGGATTGTTTGGTGGTGCCGGGGTTGGAAAAACAGTTTTGATTCAGGAGCTTATTAACAATATTGCAATTGGCTATTCAGGAATTTCTGTGTTTGCCGGTGTTGGTGAGCGCACCCGTGAAGGAAATGATCTTTTGCGCGAAATGATTGAAGCCGGTATTGTAGACTATGGCGAAGAATTTAAGAAAAGCATGGAAGAAGGTGGCTGGGACTTGAGTAAAGTAGACCTGGAAGCGCTGAAAAATAATTCCAAGCTGAGCATGGTCTTTGGCCAAATGAATGAACCTCCCGGCGCACGTGCTCGAGTTGCACTATCGGGTTTAACAATGGCGGAGTATTTCCGTGATGGTGATGAGAAATCCGGAGGAAAAGATATTCTCTTCTTTATCGATAATATTTTCCGTTTTACACAAGCCGGTTCAGAAGTATCTGCCCTGCTCGGACGAATGCCTTCTGCTGTAGGTTATCAGCCTACACTAGCCACCGAAATGGGTTTTATGCAAGAGCGTATCACATCCACAAAACGAGGATCAGTAACATCGGTTCAAGCTGTTTATGTTCCCGCGGATGACCTTACAGACCCTGCTCCTGCAACAACTTTTGCACACCTCGATGCGACTACCGTACTCAGTCGTAAAATTGCATCACTCGGTATTTATCCTGCTGTTGACCCTCTGGATTCTACCTCCCGCATCCTTACCCCTGATATTGTTGGCGTAAAACATTATGAAACGGCACAGCGCCTTAAAATGCTGCTCCAGCGCTATAACGAATTGCTTGATATTATTGCTATTCTTGGTATGGACGAACTCTCTGAAGAGGATAAACTCGTTGTTCAGCGCGCACGACGTGCTCAACGTTTCCTCTCTCAACCTTTCCATGTTGCCGAACAATTTACCGGGATACCGGGTACTTTTGTGAGTATTGAAGATACAATCAAAGGATTCAATATGATTATGGACGGTGAAGTGGATCAATACCCGGAAGCTGCATTTAACCTTGTGGGTACAATTGAAGAAGCGATTGAAAAAGGAAAGAAAATCCTTGAAGAAAGCACCCGAAAATAAGCATTATTATGATACTTGAAATTTCTACACCGGATAAAAAAATCTTTCAGGGAGAAGTGCAGTTAATACAACTCCCAGGCATTGATGGATCTTTTGAAATATTGAACCAGCATGCCGCAATGATTTCTGTCCTTGCCGCAGGGTCGGTGAAAATTCGGAAAGAAAATCAGGAAGAAGAATTTTTTCGGATAAATGGTGGTGTCATCGAAGTGAAAGATAATAAAGTAGTGATACTTGCAGAATAAATCTAAGGGAGATCTTTCTCCCTTTTTTTTATCTTATGAATCTATGGTTTTATCCCTTCCTCGTATTAGGTTTATTTTTATTCTTCTGATTCTTGCTTTGGCCTTCAGTTCTTGTGTTGAAATTGTACAGGAAGTGGAGTTGAACAAAGATGAATCAGGCTCGTTTCAAATACGCTTTGATTATGGCGGAATGCGGCAATTGGCTGCATATACGGGGCTCAACGATATGGAACGACGACTTGCTTCAGAATCAAGGAAGCTGGCTTCAGAATATGCTGCGATCCTAAAAAAACAAGAGGGGATAAGCATGGTGCGTATAGGCAAATCCGGCCGTAAAGGCTATACATCCCTTTCCTTTAAATTTACCAACTATCATGCGTTTAATCGGGCAATTTATGCGCTGGCTGGCCTTGACAGGGAGAAACCCAATATCATGAAAGTGAAAAATGGTAAAATAACCCTTAGAAACCTTGCTCCCTTTATCCGCCGATACCTAAAGCGCCAAGACGACTTACAACTTGATTTGTTTGCGGAATTTGTTCAGATCAAAGAAATATACCGAATGCCCGGAAAAATATCCAAAGCCACCAGAAATCCATATTACGTGCAAAAAAACTCAGGCTATGTTGAACGTGGATATTCTTTAGATGCCCTGATGCGTGGCAAAGAGAAAAGCGGTATAAAAATCCGTTTTCAATAAGTTAATCGGAAGCCGGAATAGACATATGGCTTTGTACAATATACCATTTTCCATCTCTTTTTTCCAAGACGCCTGTAAAACGAATGCCTTCATAGGTTTTTGCTTCGTCATTCGCTGTATAGCTATAATCAATAACTTCTGAAAACCATGCAGTAAGGCATTTTTTGCTTAATTTTATCTGCTGGTCTCGGACAGTGATAAAAACCTCATCAAATAAATCATATTGTTCTTTAAAGGCCTTCTGTATTTCTTCCCAGCCTTCAAGTTTTTCATCGCCTGCCGTTCCGAAAATAACAATATCTTCATCAGGAGCCCAAATTTCCTGTACTTGGCCTAAATCCTGAGATTCCTGAGCAATAACATATTTCTCAAGCAATGTGCCAACTGCATCAATTTCTGCTTGATTATCAATCTGGCTTTTCCCTTTATCGCAGCAATCAGTGTTGCAGGATGAAAAAATGAGGACAAGTGCTAATGCGAATAAGCTGCTTACACGTTTCATATCTTGGTGGTTTTTAGATTTCTTACTCACCAAATATACAAATCATTTTGAAGATGAACAAATATTTCGGATGGATTCGGGATTGATTATTTTATAAAGTCTATTAAAAAACAAACCCCCTAACAATTGAATCATTGTTAGAGGGTTACGTGGTACCACCCGGAATCGAACCAGGGACACACGGATTTTCAGTCCGTTGCTCTACCTACTGAGCTATGGTACCAATCGTTTTTGGAGGTGCAAATGTACAGCTATTTTTTAAATTCCCAAAAAAAAATGAAGTTCGACCAAATATTCTTATCATTTTTGCATAAAATTTATTCGTTTTTATGAATTTGGTTGTTGATGTAGGAAATACGAATATCAAAATGGCTCTGTTTGACCAAAATTTGCTTACCCGGAAAATGCAGGTTTTATCAGCTGACCTGATTGAGTTTGAAAGATATTTTAGAAAATTTGCCCCTTATTGTAAAAGGGTGATCCTTTCCGTTGTTGGCGATGGTGAAGGAGTAAGGGACATCATAAATAGGCTATTCCCTAAATTTGTAGAGTTTACCAAGACAACAGAAACACCTCTTATTAATGATTACCAAAGCCCCGAAACCCTGGGTTCTGACCGCTTGGCGGCTTGTGTTGGGGCAGCATCCTTATACGATCAGTCAAATATTTTAGTTTTTGATGCAGGAAGTTGCCTGACATGGGATTTTGTTGAAGATGGAAAAAAATATAAAGGTGGAGGAATTAGCCCCGGAATCGACATGAGGTATCGGGCTCTGCATACTTTTACCAAGCGTTTGCCGTTAATAAGCGATAAAAGTGATCCGATTCTTTTTGGGAGAACAACTCAAGAGTCTATTATTGCCGGTGTTACAGGAGGTATTTTGGCCGAAGTGGAAGGAATTATTAACAGATTTAAAGATGTTTTTCCTGATGTTCAGGTGGTATTTACCGGTGGTGACACGAATTATTTTGATAAAAAGCTAAAAATTAACATCTTTGCACACCCAAATTTAGTGCTATTGGGTTTAAATATAATACTGGATTTCAATGCTGAGCAAAAAAACTAAGTGCGTATACGGCCTGTCTTTAATTTTTATTCTCCTTCTTGGGTATGAAATAAAGGCTCAGAACTCAACAAGCTCTCCATATTCAAGGTTTGGATTGGGCAATATCATGGAGACAACTAATATTCGAAATGCTGCTATGGGGGGCATTGTAATTGGTACTCGAAGTGCGACTCATTTGAGCCCTCAAAATCCGGCATCATATACTGCTATGGATTCATTGATGTTTGTTTTTGATGCAGCTCTTTATACCCAAACAGGAACCCTTTCGTCTTCCGGAGTGTCAAATTCATTTTCCAATGCATCGCTGAAGTATCTTACTATGGGTTTCCCTATTACGCATTGGTGGAAAACAAGTATTGGCCTCTTGCCTTTCAGTAGTGTTGGTTATAATATTTATAGCCTCGAAGAGAATGAGAAACTCGGACAGGTTTATTATTCCTTTCAAGGTGATGGAGGTTTAAATAACTTTTACTGGGGCAATGGTTTTAAGATTAATGATCATCTTTCCTTAGGTGCCAACATTTATTATATGTTTGGTACGATACAGCATCAAAGGATGGCGCACTTCCCTGATAGTGTTTACATCAAAAATACACGTGTTACCGATGATTTTGCTGTTTCCGATTTTAATTACCTCTTTGGTATTCAATACCATAGACAGATTAGCGGTTTAAATTTTACAGCCGGTGCTACTTTTGGAAATAAAACCGAAATCAGTGGAGATAAAACACGCCTTATTGAAACCCTTTTCGGAGGCTTCGAAGGAGGCACGGAAATTGGGATTGATACAGTTGAAAATATAATAGAAGAAGATGGCACTATTCAACTTCCAAGTAAGTTTGGTGTGGGCTTTTCTTTTGAAAAACCGAATAAATGGACGTTTGGCGCGGATTTTGGTATGACTTTCTGGAAGGATTATGAAGCCTTCGGGTCAAACGACTCCTTAAAAAACACTTATTATGTCGCATTGGGAGCAGAATGGATACCAAGCAATACAAGTGTTTCGGGATATTGGCAAAGAGTAAAATACCGCGTCGGTATGAGATATAAAAAAGACTATCTTAGCTTACGCGATCATGGTCTGAATGAGTATATTATTAGCTTTGGGTTTGGTTTGCCTTTGCCCAGGACCAGAACAACAGTAAATCTTGGTGTTGAGCTCGGTACAAGAGGCACTACTCAAGACGATCTGATTAAAGAGAACTACGTCAAATTCTCTATTGGAATGGCAATATCAGAGTTTTGGTTTTTTAAAAGGAAATATAACTAAGGTCGTTTAAAAATATTTTTTTATTTTTGTTTGTCTATCAAGGCAATTACATTAAAAACATAACATTGCACATATTATGAAGCATTTAGGGTTTATTTCAGCAGTTGGGGTATTAATTTTGTTTCTTTTTGCCGCGCCATCGTCAAAAGTTCAGGCGCAAAGCGAAGAATCAAAATATGGAGCAGACAGCGCGACTTGTGTAGAAAAATTATCACTTTACCGCGAGTTTTTTAAACAGTGGAAAAACAGTGGCTATCAAAATACCGCTGTTAATGATGCATACAGACCATGGAACTGGGTATTTAATAATTGTCCTAAAGCAATGGAATCCATTTATACGGATGGGAATAAAATTATCGAATACCGCATCAAAAAAGCCAAAGGCAATGATGCAGCGAAAGAAGGCATGATTGATACTCTTCTTTTAACATACTCAAAACGAATCGAAAATTTCCCCAATCATTATCGAACCGGAAAATCTCAGGAAGGTTTTATTCTTGGAAGGGAAGGGGTTGATTTATATAAATATCGCCCCAACGATTATGAACAAGTATATAATTTGCTAAAACAATCCATCGAATTGGAAGGAAACAAATCGCAAGTGGATGTACTCGTATACTACTTCAGAATGGTTATTAAACTGGCAGAAAACGGGAAAATCGATAAGGCAGAAATTGTTGATACCTACGATCAACTCTCACAAATCGTTGATGAAAATATTAAAAAGTATGCCTCAAAACCGAAAAAGCTTGCGAATTATGAGACAGCAAAGAATAATATTGAATTGACTTTTGAGCCATATGCTACTTGCGATGACCTCGTAGCAATTTATCAGAAAAAATTCGATGAAACCCCTGAAGATATTGAGCTAATCCAAAAGATTACTAAAGTATTGGATAAAAATGATTGTACCGGTAGCGAGTTGTTTTTTACTGCAACACAAAAATTGCATGAACTGGAGCCAACTCCTGCATCAGCTTACCTGATGGCACGTATGCTCATAAAAAAGGAAGATTTTGCAACAGCTTCACAATATCTGCTCGAAGCAATCGATCTTTTTGAGGATACAGAGAAAAAGGCAGATGCTGAATACCTTTTGGCACAAGTCTATTTTAGTGAGAAAAATTATCCGGAAGCCCGTAAGCATGCTCGTGGTGCATTAAAGCTTAGGCCAAATAATGGAAGTCCTTTGCTGCTTATCGGTGATATGTATGCTGCCAGCTCTGTAAAGTGTGGAAGCAACGACCTTGAGCAAAGCGCAGGTTATTGGGCCGCAGTTGATAAATATCAGCAGGCACGTAATGTAGATCCTTCTATTGCCGACGAAGCCAACAAGCGTATTGCAACCTATAAAAAGCATTTTCCAAAGACAGAAACCATCTTTTTCCACGGAATGAAGGTTGGCGATAAATATCAACTGGGATGCTGGATTAATGAAACCACAGAAATTCGCGCCTCAGATAATTAATCGCTGATATAATTATTTTATGGCTTTACGACAGTGAATAAAAACTATTGGATCGGAAAGAGCATTGCTGTAATTATTATTACGGTGATGCTTTTTGCGTGTAAAAACGATCTGCAGTCCATTCAGGAACTTAGCGTTCAAGACAGCCTTCCCGGTGAATATATTATTGATGCCGAAATGATATACTCCGATAGTGGTCGCACAAAAGTGCTGCTTACAAGCCCGAAAATTATTCGTTATAACGATAAATCACCTCGAATAGAATTCCCCGATGGTTTTATTATCACTTTTTTTAATGATAGCCTTCAAGAAGAAACCCGCCTGACAGCAAACTATGGGGTCAATTATACGGACGAAAAACGTATGGAAGCAAAAAATGATGTGGTTGTGCTTAATTTGAAGAAACACGAACAATTAAATACTGAGCACCTAATTTGGGATCAACGGGCAAAAAAAATATATTCTGATGTGTTTGTGAAAATAACAACAAATGATAAAGTGCTTTTTGGCGAAGGCTTTGAGTCGGATGAAGCCTTTAGAAACCGAAAAATACTAAAACCAAGCGGTACTTTGGAATTAAAACAGGAGGAAGAATACTAGGCTTATGGAAAATGGGCACATTATTTTTTATATGCTTGTTTTAAGCGCCTTTTTTTCAGGAATGGAAATCGCTTTTATTAGCGCCAATAAACTGAAAATAGAGCTTGATAAGGGCAGGGGGATTCTTTCCGGAAAAATCCTTTCGGGATTTTTGCGTGCGCCATCACGCTTCATTGGCACTATGCTTTTAGGAAATAATATTGCTATGGTTATTTATGGTATGGCAATGTCTGCTGTCCTGTCGCCTTGGGTCGATGATCTTCTGGTTTTAGTAAATCTAAACACAGAGTTTTTTATTCTTCTTGTTAAAACATTGATATCCACTATAATAATTTTAATTTTTGCCGAGTTTATTCCAAAAATTTTATTTCAGATTAATCCCAATACTGCATTAAAAGCTTTAATAATTCCTGCCTATATTTTTTATTTTTTGGCCTATCCCATTATTTGGTTTTTTATTGGAACGGCTGAATTGATATTAAAAAAATGGTTCAGACTTCAGTTTTCTTCCGAAAATATACGCTTCTCACCTGTCGATCTCGATCACTTTGTTCGGGAGTTAAACCCTGATAATGAGACAGGTGTTGATGTTCCTGATGAAATTCAAATGTTTCAGAATGTTATTGATTTCCGAAGTGCCCGATTACGCGATTGCATGGTGCCACGTAATGAAATTATTGCTCACGCAGAAGATGACCCTATTAAAACCATAAAAAACACATTCATAGAAACAGGTCATTCCAAAATCCTTATTTTTAAAGAAAATATTGATAATATTATTGGATATGTGCACTCCTACGATATGTTTCGACGCCCATCTACTGTGCGCGAAGTCATTAAGCCGGTGATTATTGTTCCGGAAACAATGCTTGCAAATCGCGTGATGCAGCAATTTATTAGTGAGCATAAAAGTATTGCTGTTGTTGTAGATGAATTTGGAGGAACAGCAGGAATGCTGACAATGGAAGATATCATTGAAGAGATTTTAGGGGAAATTCATGATGAGTTTGATAAGGACATTATGCTCGAAAAAAGAATTAATGAGCATGAATTTGTGTTTTCTGCTCGTCTGGAAATCGATTATTTAAATGAAAAATATAAACTCAATCTTCCAGAATCGGAAGACTATGAAACTTTGGCCGGGCTTATTCTCCATTTCCATGAAGATATCCCTAATTTGCAGGAAATCATAGATGTTGGTGTTTTTTCATTCACAATACTGGAGGCAACGGAATTTAAAATCGAAAAAGTGCGTTTAAAAATTAGTTCATAATTTTTTTTCGGCCAAAAACACAGAGGTTTTTCACCGTTTTTCAACAAATTTCTTTTCGCTATTCTCGGCAACAAAAAGCCTTTAGCGAATAATATCCTGATAATTAATTTATTAGTTGATAGGCTGTATTCGTTTTTCATTTTAAAAAATATTTTTAATGTTTGGGTTTCTGTTGTACATTTGCAAACTCAAAAAAAACCGTTAGAAATGGCTATTATTGGTTCAATCAGAAAACACTCAGGTCTTGTCGTTACAATCGTAGGCGTAGCAATCGCTGCTTTTGTTATTGGAGACCTTGGAAAAAGCAGCCCTCGAAAAGCATTTAATGTTGGCGTTGTTGATGGAGAAGATATCCCTTATCGTGAATTTGAAGAGGTTGTAGATCAAAATGCAGACCTTCAAAAAATGAATACTGGAAAAACAGCATTAAGTGCTGAGGAATTGTTCTCAGTCAGGCAAAACACCTGGCAACAGCTTGTAAATGAAATGATCATGGACAAGCAGTATGAAGAACTAGGAATTGAGATTTCAGAAGAAGAACTCAATGACCTTGTTCAAGGAGAAAATCCCCATAGGTTTATTGTTCAGAACTTTACAGACCCGAATACAGGTCAGTTCAACCGCGATTTGCTGATCAATTTCCTGCAAACCCTCGATCAAAGAGAGGCTTCCGTGCAAAAACAAATGGAAGGAATTATTAAAGTAATCAAGCAGGATGCCCTCAACACAAAATATAATAACCTCATAACTAAAGGATATTATATGCCAACGGCTTTTGCCGAAATGGATTATGTGAGGAAAAATAAAAAAGTTGATTGCAGAATGGTTGCTGTGCCTTATACTTCTATTGCAGATAGCACCATCCAATTAACAGATGCAGACTTCCAGAATTTTTATAACGATCATAAAGAACGTTACGAACAAAAAACTAGTTGCGACTTAGAGTATCTTATTTATGATATCCGTCCTTCTAATGATGATCGCCAGTATACACAAAAACTGGTAGATGATATCTATAATGAGTTTAAGGATGTGCGCGCGGCAAATGTGCCCCGTTTTGTTTCCTATAATAGCGATAATGGCTATGATAGTACTTGGAAAACCCAGGGAAGCCTGCCCGTTCAAATCGATAGTCTTATGTTTGATAGTGAGCCCGGTTTTATTGCAAAGCCTTATCTCGACAACAATACATTCCATATTGCCCGTCTGATGAATGTGGCTATGCGTCCTGATTCTATGAAAGCAAGTCATATTCTTATTAGCTATCAAGGAGCATTCCGTGCACGCCCTGATGCAATGCCTAAAGAAAGCGCATTGGAGCTTGCTGACAGCTTATATGAGGTTATTAAAGCCCGTCCGGCAAAATTGGAAGAACTGGCTGTTACATACAGCACAGACCCAAGTGCCGCAGAAAACAAAGGTGATATGGGTTGGTTTGCAGATGGAGCTATGGTTGGCCCCTTTAACCAAGCTGTGGTTGATGCAGAAGTTGGCGATATTGTTGTCGTAGAAACCGTTTTTGGATACCATGTTGTGAAAGTAAGCGGCAAAAAAGAAGACGTGAAAAAAGTTCAGGTTGCTATGATTGATCGCGAAATCATCCCCAGTAACCAAACCATTCAGGCAATCTATCAGAAAGCAAGTACTTTTGCCGGTGAAAATACTACACTCGAAGCTTTTAATGCGAGCGTTACTGAACAAGGTTTAAATAAGCGTACAAGGGAGTATGTGAACCCTATGGATGATCGTATCCCCGGTATTGATAACCCTAGAGCTATTGTACGTTGGGCTTTCAATGAAGAAACTACTGTAGGAAGTGTTTCCTCAGTGTTTGAGACAGATGATAAATTTATTGTCGCTGCCCTCAAAGAGCGTCGCGAAGAAGGCCTAGCCCCTCTAAACCAAATAAAAGAAGTGATCGAACCTCTTGTTTTGAAAAAGAAAAAAGCAGACCAAATCATCGCAAGTATGAAGGCTTTAAATGCTACTTCTCTTGCTGATTATGCTGCAAAACTAAATCAGGATATTGATACAGTGAAATCAATCTCGTTTACTTCCTTCAACCTGCCAAAAGTTGGCCGCGAAATGGAAATTATTGGTCAGCTGATGGGTAGTGCTGAGGGACAACTTTCCGCGCCATCAGAAGGAAATAACGCTGCTTTTGTCTTTATCGTGGATAAAATCTCTGAGCCAGCAGTAAAAGAAGATTTTAGCAGGGAACAAGGCCAGATGGTGAATAGCCTTAGAGCCCGTGCAGTGAATTATATTTATAAAGCACTGGAAGAAAAAGCCGATATCGAGGACAATAGAGTTGACTTCTATTAGAGATAAAATCTATAATTGAAAAAGCTCCTCATAAATTTTATGAGGAGCTTTTTTGTGTTTTGTTTATGGCTTTAAGTGATTTTTCTTTCCGACTATAAAGATCAGGAGCTTCCTAAGATTTTTTTTGGTCAATAAAAGATAAAACCTGCTGGTTAAAAGATTCCCCGTCCTTATCATGGAATTTTACCCGGATAGGGATATAAAAAACAGGATAGCCTTCCAAAAACTCAAGAATTTCTTTCGATTGCAGCCGCATCGCATCTTTTTCGGTTGTGATGATCACTTTATTCTGCGACATCAGCTCATTATAGGTTTCCAGAACGTCTAGTATGTCTTTTTCTGTATAATGGTGGTGGTCGGGGTATTTAAGCGTGATTAGGTCGTAACAATCGTTTTTAAGGTGGTATTCTAAGGGATACGGGTTGGCAATTCCTGCCAAAAGTATGATCGTATTAATTTTGGGCCTAAAAGAATGTGGGCTGATACCAGGCAAAGGCCTGATTTTTTCATAAACAATAAAGCTAAAAAACACAGATTGATGCGAAAGGGGTTTAATGTCTTCTAAAATCATTTTTCGTGTAATCGGAGACAGTACTGGGCCGGTTTTTGTGACCAAAATAATATCGGCCCGTTCTGCCCCAGAGATTTTCTCCCGTAAATTTCCCATCGGGAAAACATAATTTTTTGTGTAAATCCGATGATAATCTGTGAGCATAATATTTAAACCGGGCTTTACAGAGCGATGCTGAAAAGCATCATCAAGCAATATGCTCTCAATATCCGGATATTTTTGTCGAATAATACGAATCGCTCGTTTTCTGCTTTCGTCAACAAAAACCCGAAGGTTTTTGAACTTCGAGAAATACTGGATTGGTTCATCACCTATATCTTTGTAAGTCATGTTATTATCCGCTTCCAGATAGCCTTTGGTCTTTCTTCCATACCCGCGGCTTAATGTGCAAGTGCTGATTTTTTGTTCATGCAGCAGCCTGATTAGATATTCGACATGGGGCGTCTTTCCCGTTCCTCCCATAGCCAAGTTACCCAAACTAATTACAGGAAGCTTATAAGATGTACTTTTCAGGATCTTATAATCGTATAATTTATTTCGAATAAAAGCACCAGTTCCGTAGATCAGGGCAAAGGGAGCCAAAAGAAATTTAACGGGATTCATCGCCACTAAGTTATGAAATCTTCTTAATTTGCAAGTCTTTTTAGTTCTAAATTTAGACAAAAACATTTTTCTTATGAATAATATTAAACTTTCAGAAATCATAAATGTTATTGAAAAACAGGCTCATCCATCTTTGCAAGAAGATTATGATAATAGTGGCTTACTCGTCGGATCTCCTTCCTTGGAGGTTAATGCTGTCTTAGTTTGCCTTGATATTACAACGGAAGTTGTTGAAGAAGCGATACTTAACAAGTGTAATCTGATTATCTCGCATCATCCTGTTATATTTAAAGGTTTGAAAAGGCTAAATGGGAAAAATGATGTGGAACGTATCGTGCAAATGGTTATAAAGAATGATATTGCGATTTATTCAGCTCATACAAACCTCGATAATACATGGAAAGGTGTGAACCATATCCTTGCAACAACTCTAGGAATGGTTCCCGAGCGTATTCTTCGCCCAATGCGCTCCGGTTTGATGAAGCTAGTCACTTATTGTCCGATAGATCATGCTGATGCATTAAGAAACGCACTGTTTTCTGCCGGTGCAGGAGCCATAGGAGATTATAATCATTGCAGTTTTAACTCGGAAGGTTTTGGTAGCTTTCAGGCAAATGAAGGGAGTAATCCTTTTGTTGGTGAGATTGGCCAAATCCATCATGAAGTAGAAATGCGCATAGAAACAGTGTTTCCTGCCTATCAAAAAAAAGCTGTATTAAAGGCTTTAAAGAATAAGCATCCATATGAGGAGGTTGCTTATGATGTTTATTTACTTGATAATGAGTGGGAAAAAGCTGGTTCAGGTATGATTGCCCTCCTTAAAGAGCCAATGGATGAGCTTTCTTTTATGAAATTGGTGAAAAAGACTTTGGGTTTGGCCATAATCAGACATAGCCCAACAACAGGAAAAATGATTCAACGTGTCGCGATGTGTGGTGGATCCGGTAGTTTTTTGATTCAGGATGCTATTCGCTCAGGAGCAGATGCATTTCTAACCGGAGATATTAAATACCACGATTTTTTTCTGCCGGAAAGAAGACTGCTTTTGCTTGATGTCGGTCATTATGAGAGCGAACAATTTGCAAAACAACTTTTATATGAGCTACTTAATAAAAATTTTACTAATTTTGCACTCCTTATTTCAGAGGTAAAAACAAATGCAGTTAATTATTTTTAATTAGTTAAATATCAGTACTATGTCTCAGGATTCAGAAAATAAATCAACCACCGGAGCAGAGGAATCAGTTGTAAATATCATAGAGAAAAAACTCGTTGCGCTGCTGAGCCTTCAACAAATAGACTCCCAGATCGATAATATTCGTATCGTACGTGGTGAACTTCCTTTGGAAGTAGAAGACCTTGAAGATGAGATCGAAGGCCTTCAAACCAGAATAGATAAGTATATTGCTGATATCAATGAGTATGAAAAAAAGGTGAAGGAAAAAGAAGGCTCAATTAAAGACAGTCAGGCGCTGATAAAAAAATATGAAGAACAGCAAATGAATGTCCGCAATAACCGGGAATATGACTCCCTCTCAAAAGAGCTTGAATATCAAACCCTTGAAATTCAACTTTCCGAAAAAAGGATCAAAGAAAACTCGGCTTTGATTGATGGCAGAAAAAAAGAAATTGCCGTTGCGCAACAAAAATTAAATGAGCGTAAAAGCGATCTCGAAATAAAAAAATCAGAACTGGAAGATATTGTTGCAGAAACTGAAAAAGAAGAACAAGCTTTGCTCAAGCGCTCAGAAGAGCTTAAGAAAAGTATCGAGGAACGATTGGCTACTGCCTATACACGTATTCGCTTAAACGCCCGCAATGGCTTAGCTGTGGTGAAAATTGAACGTGACGCTTGTGGCGGTTGTTTTAATAAAATCCCTCCACAGCATCAGCTTGATATCCGTATGCACAAAAAAATAATTGTTTGTGAGTATTGTGGACGTCTGCTTGTTGATGATTCTATTGAGGAAATCGTAAGCGGCTTAAATCAGTAAGAAGAAGCTGTTTTAATATTATCCCGGAAAAGGACACGCTATTTGTGTCCTTTTTCGGGATTTTTATATATACTTGTAGCCATGATGAGCTTAAGATCCAGTTTTCTGAAAATTTTCGTTTTCCTGATATTTTGCATGAATGCAAGATCCCTTAACGCACAATATTATTATGATTATAATGTGCAGGTAATCAATGCATATAAGTATATCGGGCAGTTGAAAATGACAGAGGCAAAGCAAATTTTGGATCATGAAAAATTGAATCATCCAAATAATCTGGCTGTTTACCATATCGAAAACAGTATAGATTTTTTGGAATTGCTTATTTCCGAAGACGAAAATTTATTCGATGAGCTTGAAGACAATAAGGATGTGCGGATCGATATGTTGGAAAAAGGCAAAGAGGATAACCCATACTACCGTTACTCAATTGCGGAAGTGAATATTCAATGGGCTTTTGCCCGTGTGAAGTTTCATCAGTATTTTGCTGCCTTATTTGAAGTGCGAAAGGCATATAAATTATTGGAAGAAAACCAAGAATTATATCCCGATTTCTTGCCTAACCTTGTAGGACTTGGTTTTTTGCATACCTTGATCGGCTCTATTCCGGAAAACTATCGTTGGGTAACGGATATAGTTGGTGTTGAGGGTGATATGGATCAGGGAATTAAAGAACTTACTACCGTTCTCGATTCATCTATTTCCTCCGAAAATTATGCTCATTTACGCGCACAAAGCTTGCTCTTTCTCTCTTTTATTCACTTGAACCTGCATAAAGATTTAACACAGGCAGAACAAATGAGGGATCAGGTCGCTCAATATTGTTCTTTGCCCGGACAGGAAGGTTTTTCGCCAATCCTATACTATATTTATGCGAAACTGCTTATGAAAACAGGCAAGAATGCAGAGGCAATAGAACTCCTTGAGCTATACCCTTATGGCGATAAAAACTATTATCCAATGCCTTATCTGTATTTTATGCTTGGAAAAGCTCGCTTATACGATCTGGATCCACGGGCAGAACAGGCTTTTCTTGATTACCTTCATCATTTTAAAGGACAGAATTTTATAAAAGCTGCTTATATGTATTTATCGTGGAATGCGCTGGTTCACAATAATATGGAGGCATATAATTCCTATAAGCTGATGATCCGTGAATCTGGGCAAAAGGAGGGTGAACCGGATAAAGTAGCACAGGATTTTTCTTATGAAGACCGTTTGCCGAATAGTCAAATTTTAAAAGGTCGCTTATTATTTGATGGTGGAAATTACCAAGAGGCAATCGAATTGTTTTTAAATCAGAAAACACTTTTATCTTTAAGGGATAAGGAAGATTCCCTGGAGTATGCTTATCGTATCGCGAGGGTATATCATGAAATGGGGAATATTCCTCTGGCCTTAAGCCATTATGCACTCAGCATCGAGAATGGCAGCAATGAAAAGTTTTATTACGCTGCAAATGCCGCATTAAAATCGGGTCAAATCTATGAATCACGAGAAATGTACAAAGAAGCTCTAAGGCTTTATAAATTGGTGCGTTCGATGGATTTTGACCAATACGAAGGAAGCATCAAACAAAAAGCACGGGCAGGACGTCTGCGTGTCCAGAAAAAACTTACAGGCAATGATTCCTAAAAAAAAGCCGAACCAATTAATCTACGAAAGCAGCCCATACCTTTTGCAACACGCTTATAATCCGGTAAATTGGCTGCCCTGGAACGATGAAACACTGAAAAAAGCAGCAGTGGAACAAAAACCATTAATCGTGAGTATTGGTTATTCTGCTTGTCATTGGTGCCATGTTATGGAAGGTGAATCTTTTGAAGATGAAGAGGTTGCGGATTTAATGAATCGCTTTTTTATTTGCATAAAAATAGATCGTGAAGAAAGACCGGATATTGATGCCTTTTTTATGGATGCACTCCACCTGATGCAGGGAAATGGAGGCTGGCCTTTAAATATGTTTGCTTTGCCCGATGGACGACCTTTTTGGGGCGGAACATATTTTCGGAAAAATCAATGGCTGGGTCTCTTGAAGTCGGTCGCATCCCTTTATCAAAACAAAGCCTATGAATTAATCGCCCAAGCAGAGCAATTAGAGAAGGGGCTGCACCAGCAGTTTTTAATAAAAGTCGTTCATTCTGAAATATCTTTTGACGGTATTGATGTTGTCGTGGAACAATGGAAGCAACAGTTTGATTATCAGAATGGTGGATTTGTCGGGGCGCCGAAATTCCCCATGCCGCCCAGCTTATCTTTTTTGATGCATTATGCATATAAGCGCCATCATCAGGATATTGCAGATTTTGTGCTTTTGAGCCTGCAGAAAATGGCACAAGGAGGAATATACGATCAGATCGGTGGTGGATTTGCCAGATATAGTGTCGATAATCAGTGGAAAGTTCCTCATTTTGAGAAGATGTTGTACGACAATGCCCAGCTGATTTCAGTCTATGCCAAGGCTTTTGTTTTTTTTGATAAACCAATATTGCTGGAAATTGCAGAAAATAGCTTTCGATTTGCTGTTGAAGAATTGCAAAGCCCTGAAGGATTATTTTATGCTGCTTTAGATGCTGATAGTGAAGGGGAGGAGGGAAGCTTCTATGTCTGGACAGAGAAAGAATTTAGAAACTTGGCAGGAAAACATGCCGAACTGATGCAAGAGTATTTTGGTGTTGGCAAAGAGGCTTTCTGGGAGCAGGATAAAAATATTTTGCTTGCCGTTGATTTGCCCGCTGATTTTGCAAAAGCTCACCAAATTTCTGAAGAAGAATTTTGCAATATTCGAGCTGAGGTCTCAGCAAAACTACTGGAAGAGCGCAAAAAACGCCCTGCACCCGCTCTCGATAATAAACTGATTTGCTCCTGGAATGCATTGATGATTGAAGGAATATCGGAGCTTTTTGTGGCAACAGGGAAAACAAACTTTTTAGAAAAAGTAATTACTCTTTCACATGCTTCCATAAGTGAATTTTCTGCGCCGGATAAAGGGCTGAAACGAATCGCTCATAAGGAAGTCGCAGATGGATGCTCTGCATTTTTTGATGATTATGCATTTACAATCAGGGCTTTATTAAAAATATATCGTTACTCGTTTCAGGAAATCTTTTTTGAACGGGCCATGGAATTGATCGATTATGTAATTCGCCATTTTTTGGACGCATCCAATGGGATGTTTTTTTATACACATCAGGATTTAAAGCAAATCGATTATCGAAAACATGAGATTCATGATATGGTAATCCCTTCATCATCGGCAGTGTTTGCACATGCTCTTTATGACGCTTTTTTAATAAGCGGAAACCCCTTATTTGATCAGATGCTCTTGCAAATGTTGAAGAATATTTATCCGAGATTAAAGCAGCATATCCCGGCATTTTCAGAATGGGCTTCACTAATAGACAGAAGGGAAAGCAGGAATTATATACTGCGTATGGGCACTTATTCCCCGGAGCAGATTGTTGCCGCACAAAGAAAAAACCCATATGTTCTTACTGTTCCGGGAAACGCTATCGCGAAAGGGCAGGAAGATCACTTTTCTCTTTGTGATCAGAATTCATGTTTCCTAAATACATCAGATTTTAAAGAGGTTTTAGCACAAATTACATCTTATGAAGGTTGTTATTCAAAGGGTTTCTGAAGCATCAGTTGAAGTAGAAGGAGCATTGTTCGCAAAGATCGACAAGGGATTGCTTATTCTTCTTGGAATTGAAGGGGGAGATAATGAATCCGATATTGACTGGCTTTGTGGAAAAATTAGCCGACTACGTATTTTTGACGATGAAAATTCTGTGATGAATCGTTCACTTCTTGATGTTGCAGGCGATATAATGGTTGTGAGCCAATTTACATTGCATGCGAGCACAAAAAAAGGAAACCGACCAAGTTATATTAAAGCTGCGCGACCTGAGATCGCTATTCCTCTCTACGAAAGTTTTCTTCAAAAGATGAAGCAAACCATTGGTAAGGAAGTGAAACATGGTTCCTTTGGTGCAAATATGAAGATCGCCCTTATAAACGATGGGCCGGTAACCATCATCATTGACACAAAAGATAAGCAGTAAAAAGGGTTGCCTTATTTCGATATTTTTTCAAGAAAGCGCGCTTTATGAACAATATAGCGCGTATGTGTTCCCTGAGCAATAATTCCATTTTCGTCTTCAGCTTCTACCTCAAACAGAAGTTTATTGCCTTGCTGTTGATTTAAAATGGAAGAGCATTGAACCTTCATCCCTACAGGGGTTGCTTTTATGTGCTTTATATTAATATGTGTCCCCACAGTGTCGTAGCCTTCCGGAATTTGATTGCGAATGCTTTCCAAAGCAGTGTTTTCCATAAAGGCTACTACGGCAGGTGTAGCATAAACATCAAGCAGTCCTGAGCCATAAGCAGAGGCTGTATCTTTTTGTTCTACAGTCCGTTGCTGCTGGCCTGTGGTTTTTTCTTTAATTAGAATCTCCATAGATTATGAAAAATGGAAAAAGAATGTTTTTTTCAATTCGCTGCTGAGGCTATTGCAAACAGGGCAGCTGCGTGCAGCCTCTTCAATTATTTTTTTCTGTTGATCACTATATTTTTCCTTTTGAGGGAATTTCAGGTGGATAATGATTTCTGAGATACGGCGTGGGTTGGCAGCCATAATTTTGGTAATATCAACAACAGTACCGGTGATATTAAAATTATGTTCTTCGGCCTCGATTCCGATAATTGTTAGCATACAACTTCCTAAAGCTGTGGCAACAAGATCGGTAGGAGAAAAATATTCCCCTTTGCCTTTATTATCGATGGGCGCATCGGTAATCAGATTGTTGTCCGAATGAATGTGTCTCGCTTTTGTTCTGAGTTCCCCCAGGTATTCTGTTTGTACAGTAATCATATTGGATATATTTTGCAGCAAAAATAATGGCTTTTCATACGGGATACAAATAAAAAAGACCGGCTGGCAAAATGCACAAACCGGTCTTTAAAAGCAAAATGAAATTTCTTTGAGAGATTATTTTTTATCGCCTGAGCAACATTTTTTCTTTGGGGTAGCTTTTTTACTATCACATTTGCTAACACATTTTTTATCACCAGCACATTTTTTAGTGCAATCTGATTTACTCTTAAGTTTTGTAGCTGATTTCTCAGTTTTTGCAGTTTCCTTTTTAGGAGGATCGTCCGTTTTCTGGAGTTCAATGCCTGTTTTTGTTGTAATTACGCCTGCATATGCAGTGCCTGTATAAGCAACAACAAAAAATAAGGCTACGATAATACCGAATAATGTCTTTTTCATATCAATTTAGTTTTAACTTTACAGCAGCAAACTTAAACCTTCATAGGCTTTCTTACTGTTAATGCGCTGTTAAGTCTTGTTAATGCTTTGTTAAGCCTTCTGTTTTAGTAAAGTTTGAGTTATTTTTGCATGCTCCCGCCTAGATGATTTATAAATAATTTTGGTGGGCTTCAGGTTCTCAAAAATTGCTTTATGAAGGTTGCCACCATCAGGTTTATTGCAGGTATTACATTATTTGTATTGCTGGGGATTTTGTTTACCCAATTTTATTGGATTCGTCACGCTGTTGAACTCCGAGAGGAACAGTTTAATAATCGTGTGCGCATTGCGTTAAAAACAGTTGTAAATCATTTGTTTAACATACAAAACGCCCGCTATTCCTTGATTCAGGATAGTTGCCAAAGGCATTGTTTGCTGTCTGATGAACGGATAAAACAGATCATCAGTCCGATAAAACTCGATTCCCTCATTCAAAATGAACTGGGTTGTATGCGCATCAACCGCGATTATGAATATGCCGTATTCAATCGCCACACCCATGAATTTCTGATGGGTAGCTATGCAAACTACGAAAAGGAATTACTCAATACAGGCTTTAATGTTTCTTTAAGCTGCCTTCATCAATCCGATGATTATGCCCTGGCGCTTTATTTTCCCCATTTGAAAAGTGTGATGGTCAAAAAAATGATTAGCTGGGTTGTGCTCACTGCCGTGATGATGCTTGTGCTTTTTATCCTTTCATTTTATACTTTGTATGGGCTTTTTCGGCAAAAACGCCTATCGGAGATAAAAAATGATTTTGTGAACAATATGACCCACGAGTTTAAAACGCCTATCTCCACGGTGTCCCTTGCCAGCGAAATGCTTTTAAGACCTGAAGTCATTAATAATTCCGCGAAAGTTTCGAAGTATGCGCGACTTATATATGATGAAAACCTTCGATTAAAGAACCAGGTAGAAAATGTTTTGCAAATCGCTATTCTTGATAAAGGGGAATTTGCCATAAAGCAAAAAAAAGTGAACGTGCACCATATTTTGGAGAAATTAATATATAATTTTGAGTTGCGTATGAAAGAACGGAACGGCAGAATTATCTATACACCCTCTGCTTCCAATGATGAAATTTATGCTGATAAAGTGCATTTGGCCAATATTTTTATTAATTTGCTCGATAATGCCGAAAAATATAGTCCCGAAAGTCCGATAATCCATGTAGATACACGAAACAATGAGCATGGTATTATTGTTAGTATAAAGGATAATGGAATTGGTATTAGCAAAGAGAACCAACAGCAGGTTTTTAGAAAACTCTATAGGGTGCCAACAGGAAACCTGCACGATGTAAAAGGCTTTGGACTCGGGCTTTATTATGTGAAAACAATGGTTGAGGCACATAATGGTTCAGTGAAACTCCAAAGCGAATTAAAGAAAGGGAGTTGTTTCGAAGTGCTATTGCCTTTTTCTGGAAGTACATCCGTTTAAAAGAAAAGCACTTATGAAAACACATTTTGATTTATTATTGGTTGAGGACGATCCAAATCTGAGTATGATTATTCAGGACTACCTTGAAATGCAAGGATATAAAACAACACTCGCAAAAGACGGACACGAGGGCTTTGAGGCATTCAAAAAGAAAAAATATGACCTGCTCTTGCTTGATGTTATGATGCCCCGCAAAGATGGTTTTACTCTTGCTGCAGATATCAGGAAAACAGACCAACAAACACCTATTATTTTTCTTACGGCTAAAGCCATGAAAGAAGATCGTATTGCGGGTTTTAAAGCAGGTTGCGACGATTATATCACAAAACCATTTAGTAGTGAAGAACTTAGCCTTCGTATTAAAGCGGTTTTAAAACGCTGTAGTATTCCAATATCAAGCAAAATAGAGCCTTTAGATGTTTTTGTTATGGGCGATTTTACCTTTGATGTGAACAATATGACTTTGTCCTCGGAAACATTCCAAAAGGTTTTAACAAGGCGAGAAGCAGAATTGCTTGGCTTTTTATGCGAAAATAAAGGGCAGCTTTTAAAACGGGAACAAATTCTTAATGCCGTTTGGGGAAACGACGATTATTTCAATGGGCGGAGCATGGACGTGTTTATTGCCAAACTCAGAAAATACCTAAAATCAGATCCGCGCATACAAATTACCAATGTGCACGGCACAGGTTTTCGCTTGGAAGTCATTGGGGAGTAGGTCGGATTTTCCTGTTTTTATGCAGTTTATGCATTATTTGCTTTTAATTTCTTTCGTGTTAATCCTTTAATATTTACTTTTGTGCAAATTAAGGGAAAGTTACGTACAAAAGTCATTATCTATGTCGATGAGATTTATGAAAATTAGCGTTCTGGCGCTTATTCTTTCACTGCCAGCATTTCTATATGCACAGAATGCGAGTATAAAGGGTTTTGTTTATGAGAAGAATACCGGAGAACCGGTTATTTTTACTAATGTTTATCTTCAGGGAACAAATTATGGAGCTTCAACAGACGTAAATGGCTATTACGTGATCTCCAAAATTCCTGCAGGGTCTTATACCCTCCTCGTTACAGCAATGGGATACGATTCTTTATCCTACAAAATTAGCCTGAAAACAGGAGAACTAATGTCTAAAAACCTTTTTCTCCAAGAGGCCTCAATAATGCTTCAGGAATTTAATGTATCCGCTGAACGTGAAGAAGCCAGAACAGAAACCAAAACGTCTGTGGTGAAAATTACACCAAAACAAATTGAACAAATCCCTACCATTGGCGGTACTGCAGACCTTGCACAGTATTTGCAGGTCCTGCCCGGCGTTATTTTTACCGGCGATCAGGGAGGTCAGCTTTACATCAGGGGGGGAAGCCCAATTCAAAATAAAGTGTTGCTTGATGGTATGGTGATTTATAACCCATTCCATTCCATTGGCCTGTTTTCTGTTTTTGAAACAGACATCCTGAGAAGTGCAGATGTTTATACCGGGGGCTTTGGTGCTGAATACGGTGGCAGAATATCCTCTATTATGGATATTACTACCCGCGATGGAAATAAAAAACGACTTGCCGGATCGGTGCAAGCCAGTACTTTTGGGGCAAATCTTTTACTAGAAGGCCCGATAGTGAAACAGAAAGAAGAGGGCGGAACAAGCTCCTCTTTTATTCTCTCTGTGAAAAATTCTTATCTGGAACAGAGTTCTAAAATTTTCTACGATTATATTGATAAGGATGGATTGCCCTTTAATTATCTTGATATCTACGGCAAGGTGAGTATTAATGGTAGTAATGGCAGCAAGGTCAATTTATTTGGATTCCGATTTGATGATCAGGTGAACAATTATAAAGCCATTAGCGATTTCCATTGGACTTCCTCCGGTGCAGGCGCCAATTTTGTTGTGATCCCCGCGCGTTCTTCCGTGCTTATTGAAGGTACATTTGCATATTCTGGATATGAAATTACAATGTCGCAACCGAATGCCGCAGACAGAAGCAGTAAAATTAATGGATTTAACGGTGGTCTTGGTTTCACATATTTCCTAGGCAAGGATGAGCTTAAATACGGACTGGAAATATTGGGCTTCAAAACAGATTATTACTTCTATAACTCTTTAAATAAGAAGATACAACAAACAGAAAACACCACAGAGCTTGGCTTGTTTTTTAAATACAAAATGACAACAGGGAAATTCCTGATCGAACCGAGTATGCGTATTCAGTGGTATGCATCATTATCGGAAGTGTCCCCAGAGCCTCGCCTAGCATTAAAATATAATATTACCGATTGGCTGCGTTTTAAAATGGCAGGAGGATTCTATTCCCAAAACCTGATTAGTGCCACATCCGACCGCGATGTTGTGAACTTATTCAGTGGGTTTTTATCAGGTCCTGATAATATCCCATCCGAATTTCGTGGCGAAGAAGTCAACAGTAGCCTACAAAAAGGGCAACACCTTATTGGTGGTTTTGAAATAGACCTAACCAGGCAACTTACTATGAACCTGGAAGGATATTATAAAAACTTCAGTCAGTTGACCAACCTCAACAGAAATAAAATCTTTGATGACAGCCCGGCATATTCCGATCCATCACTCCCAAGCTATAAGCCCGACTATCTCAAAAAGGACTTTATTATCGAAAAAGGTGATGCATATGGTGTCGATATCAGTTTTAAATATGATTATAAACGCCTCTATATTTGGGCCGTTTATTCGCTTGCATACGTAAACAGAAAAGATGAACTGATTGATTATGTACCACATTATGACCGTAGGCACAATATTAACCTCTTGGCTTCATATCGCTTCGGGAAAAACGAAAACTGGGAAGTAAATGCACGCTGGAATTTTGGCTCCGGTTTCCCATTTACACAAACACAGGGCTTCTATGAGCAGCTCAACTTTAGCGGGGGCATTGGAACAGATATCACAACAGAAAACGGGGAATTGGGCGTGCTTTACGGCGATCTGAATGAAGGCCGCCTACCCGATTATCACAGGCTCGACCTAAACCTGAAGAAAACGATTGAAATTGGTAGTTACTCCCAATTGGAAATAAACCTTGGTGTAACAAATGTTTACGATCGGGAAAATATCTTTTATTTCGACCGGATTACATCAGAACGGGTAAACCAATTGCCCGTTATGCCTTCTGCCGGAGCGAAATTCTCCTTCTAGCAAATAGTTGTAATTACTTTATATTCTATGAAAGCCACCTCTTTTTGAGTGTGGCTTTTTGTATTTTATTAACATCAATAAACCGAACAATTGCCGACACCTGCTGTTTATATTCCGTACAGAATGAACTTATTTTGAGAAAGGAACGACATGAAAATTTTTGCAAGTATTTTTCTCTTGCTCTTTGTAATTCAAAACCAAAATGCACAAAACATGGAATTAAAAGAATTCAATCCATTAACACCGGAAGAACAAAGTGTTATTCTTCATAAAGGAACAGAACGCCCTTTTACAGGAGTGTTTACAATGCATAAGGAAGAGGGTATATATCTCTGCAAACAATGCGATGCGCCCCTATACAACTCTTCCGATAAATTTGACAGCCATTGCGGCTGGCCAAGCTTCGATGATGAAATTGATGGGGCGGTAAAACGAATCCCTGATGCCGATGGACGACGAACAGAAATTGTGTGTGCTAATTGTGGCGGCCACTTAGGTCATGTTTTTGAAGGAGAGGGTTTTACATCGAAGAATACTCGTCATTGTGTGAATTCTATCAGCTTGAAATTTGAAGCACAAAGTGCTAAAGATAGCCCTATAAACAAAGCTTTATTCGCCTCCGGCTGCTTTTGGGGCGTGGAGTATTATTTGAAAAAAGCTCCGGGAGTTACAGCTACTCGCGTTGGTTATACAGGAGGAGAAGTGAAAAACCCAACCTACAAACAAGTATGTAGTGGGAAAACAGGGCATGCGGAAGCAGTCGAGGTCGTCTTTGATCCTGAACGCACTTCCTATGAAAAATTATTGAAATTGTTTTTCGAAACCCACGATTTCACCCAGATAAACAGGCAGGGACCTGATGTGGGAACACAATATAGAAGTGCTATCTTTTATTATAATGAGGATCAAAAAGACTTAGCAGAAAAATATGTTAAGTTATTGATAGATAAGGGCTATAAAGTTGCTACTGAAATTAAACCGGCCGGGGAATTCTGGAAAGCTGAAGGCTATCATCAGGATTATTATTATAAAACAGGCGGCGTTCCATACTGCCATTCCCGTAGGGAGATTTTCTGAGAAAGCAGCCGTTAAAAAATTCGGTTTTTATTTATACCGGAAAGCCCCTTAATAAAGATTTTTATACTTTTCTTTATTAAAGGGCTTTATTATTTAAGGTTATTGGTCAATTTATTTAATAGTGTTTTTTTTGATGTATACAAACTGTTGGGGCATTTTGCAGGGGGTGATTTTTTTCTCTCTTCAAAAAAAGCTGTAATATTATTAAAATACAGCTTGTTATAATATATTTTGAGCTCTTATGGTAAACAATAGATGATCCAAAATGCAGGTCAATTTTGTAAAAAAAACAACTAATTTTCGGTTTTTCTTGAATTCTGTGTTTTTGCTTCTAAGCGGGTTTTGCTTCTTGTTTCCTGCAAGTTATTCTCAAGAAGGCGTTCGCGCAAATGATCATCTGTTCTTGAATTATCGTATTTTTGTTCAAATTTTATAACATTGATCCCAAAGGAAACCGTAGAGAATATTATAGAAAGCTCTCGCATCGAAGAAGTTGTGGGGGATTTTGTTCAGCTTAGGAAGCGCGGGACAAACCTTGTGGGATTATGTCCTTTTCATAATGAAAAAACCCCTTCCTTCAATGTAAATCCTGCTCGAAATATTTTTAAATGTTTTGGCTGTGGTAAATCAGGCAATTCGGTCGGTTTTATTATGGAACATGAGCATATGACTTTTCCGGAAGCATTGCGTTACCTTGCTTCAAAGTACAATATCGAAATAGAGGAAAAGGAACAAAGTCCTGAACAACAGCAGGCTGCCAATGAAAGGGAGAGCCTTTATCATGTTGTTGAGCTTGCGCGGAAGTTCTTTATTCGATCACTTCATCAAACCGATGAGGGAAAAGCTGTTGGACTAAGCTATTTTCAGGAAAGAGGTCTTAGAAAAGAAACAATCGAGAAATTCGGCCTGGGGTATAGCCCTGAATCTTGGGACGCGTTTACTTCTTATGCTCTGGATCAGGGCGTGAAACGCGAATTCCTCGAAAAGGCAGGCCTTTCTATTTTTAAAGAAAACCGTTCCTACGACCGTTTTCGTGCGCGTGTGATTTTCCCAATATTCTCCCTTTCCGGACGCGCAATTGCTTTTGGTGGTCGCATACTCGATAGTTCCAAAAGCAAAGCAAAATATGTAAACAGCCCCGAATCGGATATCTATGTCAAAAGTGATAGCCTTTACGGGATTTATCAGGCTAAAGGCGCTATTATTGCGAAAGATAATTGCTTTCTGGTTGAGGGTTATACAGATGTTACAAGCCTGCATCAGGCCGGTATTGAGAATGTTGTGGCTTCTTCGGGCACTTCTTTAACCCAGGCTCAAATCAAACTGATTCGGCGGTATACTCCAAATATTACAATTCTTTATGATGGCGATGCAGCCGGAATAAAAGCGTCTTTCAGGGGTATTGATATGATTTTGCAGGAATCAATGAATGTGAATATCGTATTGTTTCCTGATGGCGAAGATCCGGATTCTTTTGCTAGAAAACACCGTGCCGATGAGGTGCTGGCTTTTATTGAAGCCAATAGCGATAATTTTATCACCTTTAAAACAAAGGTTTTACGGAAAGAGGCCGGTGATGATCCGGTAAAAAATGCAGCCCTGCTCAAGGATGTTGTGCAGTCTATTGCCCTAATTCCAGATGGTATTGCTCGACAATTATTTGTCCGACAATGTGCAGGTTTGATGGACATCAAAGAGGATTTGCTCATGCAGGAAATGCAGAAAATCCGAAGGGCGCAATACAAGAAGAAACTGGGTCCGGATGATCGTCAGGCTTATACTGATGCAGAAGCTGCCGCTCCCAAACAGTTGCAACAGCAACAACAAACAATAAATGTACCTTCCAGCCCCGAAGCTCTGGAAATGCAGCTTTTACGTCTGATTATTTTGTATGGAGAAGAAGAAATTAATATAAAAGGTATTGATGAAAAAGGGGAAACCTTTGAGGTGCCGGTGAAAGTTGCCCCCTTTTTGTTAAACGAATTGATGAATGAAGAGTACACCTTTGGTGATCAGGGTTTGCAGCAAATTTTTGATGAAATGAAGGTCTTTTTTGAAACAGCGGAAATCAGAAAAGCGGATTATTTCTTCAACCATGAAAATCCTGCCATTGTGCAATTGGCCATTCGTATTACTGACGATCGGTTTTCAATCAGCAAGTATTGGTTTGAGCGTCATCGGATTATCACCCCTACAGAAAAAGATAATTTACAGGAGGCAGTGCTTCATACGCTTTACTCCTTGCAACTCAGGATGCTAGAAAAAATGTTGACCATAAAGCAGGAAGAGCTAAAAAAAGCTCATGAAATGAGTGAAGAAAAATTGATGGTCTTATTGAACGAAATAAAAACAATGAATTCAGTGAAAACAGCTCTGGCCGGTGAGCTTGGAAGAATCATCCTGAAATAGCTTTATGCGTCGAAAGCATTTTTAAAATTATTGGCTTTTTTTGATGGATTGATTGAGATTCTTGTTAATCCGTTCACCGGAAATATCCCCAAGGGCAGCTTCCTTGGCCAAGCGATCGCATAAAATATTTTGTGGATGATCGCGATGCCCTTTCACCCATTCAAATTCAATACATCTTTTTCCTGCCAGAGCCTTAAACTCTTTCCATTCTTTTTGGTTGCGTGCGGGTTCTCCATTGGCCGTTAACCAATTGTTTCTTTCCCAATTGGGCAGCCATTCTGTAAGTCCCTTTCGTACATATACACTATCACTGATAAAACGGATATTGGTGTCATGGCAAATTTTTAATGCTTCGATGGCAGGCAATAGCTCGACCAAACAGCTGTTTTGTGGGGCGCAAGGTTTAGAATAAATGGATTCTTTTTTGCCCGGAGCCTGAATAATAAACGCATATCCGGCCCGCTCTTTTTTGGGTAAATAGCAACCATCAATAAATATTTTTGTCGCTGAGGTTTTTTTTATTTTCGTTGGGTAAATTCGCAAATCGTCGTTTTGATTATCCCAAACAATAATATTTGATGGGTCGTTAAATGCTGCAACATCTTTATTATTACTGAGCACAAAACGAAGTTGAAAGCCACTTTTTATTGCATGGCCTTTTCTGTTATTAAGGATTTTCCGTATTTGCCCGCGATTATCGAGCAGGCATTGGCATAGGTTATTCTCTGAAACGCAGGTCATTTCATCACGGGAATGGAAATAGTACAGTTTTGTTTTTTGCTCCATTCCCTCAATTTCGAGGGTATAGCAATCGTGCTGCACATCAAGAACGGTCATATGCAGCACGATAAATTCCATGGATTAAAAGAGTCCGGGAATATTTGGTAATATGCCTTTTGCGGTGTTTTTCATTTCTTCGGCATGCAATGCGTCTGCTTTATCCAAAGCTCGTTGAAAGGCTGTTGTTAATAGTTCTTCGATGGCCTGTTTGTCGCCACGGATAATTAGCTCATTGTCGATATGGATATCGAGAAGTTTTCTATTTCCGTTCATAGTGATGCGAACCATGCCACTTTCTGCATCTCCGGTCAAGTGAATGCCTTCTAATTTGGCTCTCATTTCTTTTTGCGCTTCCTGCGCTTTCTCCATTATGTTTCCAAACATATTTTATAATTTTTATAGTGTTTAATCAAATTAAGGCAAAATTTCCAAAAACAGTTTTTCCTACAACAGTATTCCAACGTTTCGGAAAATCACCTGAGCTATTCTTCAAGATATCACCTGTGCAAAACAAGGAATTATTTAAGCAATAAAAGAGATCCTACATTCTGAGCTATAAAGGTCAATATCGAGGCTTGCGCAGCCCGAAAAAGTGGAGTTTACAGGGGTAAATGCCTGTGCTGAGCATTGCCGAAGTAAGCATTTTTTGGGCAAACGTAACGAAGATAGTGGACTTTATAGACGGAAACTAATTTGAGCGTATTGCCTCCACCGGATCAAGTCTGGCAGCAAAATAAGCAGGAATAATACCTGATATCAGTCCAATGCTTGAAGACACCAAAATGCCGATAAGAACGTTATTTAGAGTTAAAATCAGAGGGAAATCAAAGCTAATGCGAATGATAACCGTGATAAGGAAAATCAGCGCCAAACCAACAATTCCTCCGATAAGCGCTAGAAAAAGGGCTTCAAAGAGGAATTGAAGTAAAATAAAATAGCGTTTTGCCCCCAATGCTTTCTGAATTCCAATGATGTTTGTGCGCTCTTTCACACTTACAAACATAATATTGGCGATACCAAAACCGCCAACCAGCAAAGAAAAACCACCAATGGCCCAGCCAATCAAGGTCGTAATAGCGAAGAAACCTTCAAAGCCCTGTGTAATAATACTGATTTCATTCAAAGCAAAATTATTCTCCTCCTTAGGGCTTAGCCTGCGGGCCGAACGTAAAATGCCGGTAAGCTCGTCTTTCATCTGCTCCTGGCTGATCTCATCTTTTGGCGTTGCCATTATCGTACCATCATAGCGATAATTAATAAAATTCCCGCCAAAACCGGTTGGTATCAGGATTTGTTTGTCCATATTTTCGCCAAGCAATTCTCCTTCCTTTTTAAGCACGCCTATAACCCGAGCCGTTAATCCACCGATTTTGATGTTTTTGTCGACCGGATTGATGCCTTTTCCAAAGAGGTTTTCTGCGATATCTGCTCCGAGTATGCTCACATTGCTGCCTCCTTTTGCTTCTCCGGGAGTAAAGTAGCGGCCTTTTTCGATGTCGATATTCCGCACATCACTATATTCATAGGAAACAGCCATCACAGCAACATTATTAATGCTTTTATCCTGATGCCATATGGTGCGGCCTGTGCCTGCCATAAAAGCAACGGCTTTGGCCGTTTGCGACATCTCCCTAATGATTTGAGCTTCTTCTTGCGATGGATAAGGACGGTTTACAAATTTCCACCAAGGGTAATTATCGCCCATGATCCATGGCCATTTTTGCACATACACCATTTCATTGCCCAATTTTGAAAGGCTGTCTTTAATATAAAGCTCCAGCGAATCAAAAATGGTAAAAACCGATATAATGGAGAAAATGCCTATTGTAATGCCGGAAAGGGATAAAATAGTGCGCACCCTATTCACAATAATTGCCTGAAAAGCAAAAATATAACTCTCACGCATGAGCTTCAGAAGAACTAAAAATCTTTTTTGATATGCTTTCATAACAAGGAATTAAACTGGAAAAATACCTGAATACCGGAACGAACAGCAATAATGACACAAAATTAACAGAATCCCCGACATATGATGTATTTTCAGCAAAGGTTTCTTGCCGAATGAAATTAGTTTTGCGTACTTTGCAGCAGCAAATAAAATGTATTAATCAAGAATAGGCTAAGGCAAAACAGCATCAAATTTATGACCAGCACAAAGAGCATCAAATCGGCATTAATCTCAGTTTTTCATAAAGAAGGAATCGATAAAATATGCCGCGATTTAGCCCGACTGAATGTGGAAATATATTCAACCGGGGGAACCTTCGATTATATCAAAAACCTTAAAATAGATCAATTGCAACTCCATGCTGTAGAGGATCTTACAGAATATCCATCCATACTGGGAGGCAGGGTAAAAACACTGCATCCTAAAGTTTTTGGCGGTATTCTGGGGCGTCGGGAGAGTGAAAGCCATATCCAAGAAATGAAGGATTATGCTATTCCGGAAATAGATCTTGTAATTGTTGATTTATACCCTTTCGAGCAAACCCTAGAAACAACCGATGATCATCAGAAAATTATTGAAAAAATAGATATTGGAGGAATTTCCCTCATCAGGGCAGCGGCCAAAAATTATAATGATGTGCTCATTGTGCCCTCAGTTCATGAATATGATGAGCTGATTGCAATTTTGCAGGATAAAAATGGAAGCACAAGCCTCAAAGAACGACAGAAGTTTGCCGCAAGGGCTTTTGCCGTTTCTTCGCATTATGACACTGCAATTTTCAAGTTCTTTAATAAAGAGGCTGAAATTCCAGCTTTTCGTTCTAGTGCAAATGAGCCCAATGTGCTGCGTTACGGCGAAAACCCACATCAACAAGGGGTTTTTTATGGTAAACTAGATGGGGTTTTTGACCAATTGCACGGCAAAGCTATTTCCTACAACAATATTATTGATATTGACGCAGCAATTGGCCTGATCAGTGATTTTACGGAACCAACTTTTGCTGTTTTAAAACACAATAATGCCTGCGGTCTGGCCAGTCGTGAGCGCCTCAGTGAAGCATGGAAACTTGCTTTGGCCGCGGATCCGCTCTCAGCTTATGGTGGCGTGCTTATCACGAACCAAATTATTGATGAAGAAACAGCTAAGGAAATCAATAAAATATTCTTTGAAATAATACTTGCCCCGGGATATGAAAAAAAGGCATTGGAAATCCTAAAAAGCAAGAAAAATAGGATAATTTTGCAAAAGAAGTCCTTTGATTTTGGGAAACAACAGTTTCGGTCTGCGCTCAATGGTGTTTTGTGTCAGGATAAAGACCAACATACAGAGCAAGAGCAAGATTTAACTGTGGTTACAAAAGTCGCTCCGGACGATATGCAGAAGGAGGATTTGCTTTTTGCCAATAAAATTGTGAAGCATACAAAAAGTAATGCGATTGTTTTGGTAAAGGGGAAACAACTAATCGGCAGCGGAACCGGGCAAACATCAAGAGTGGATGCCCTGAAACATGCCATAGAAAAAGCGCGGGCTTTTGAACTCGATGCCAATGGAGCTGTTATGGCTTCTGATGCATTCTTTCCTTTTGCCGATTCTGTTGAAATAGCACAGAAAGCAGGCGTTATGGCAGTAATACAGCCGGGCGGCTCAATTCGGGACAAGGACAGTATTATTTATTGCGATGAACACGGCATGACTATGGTCACTACCGGAGTTCGGCATTTTAAACATTAAAGGGAAGATTAAACTATGGGATTGTTTTCATTTTTAACCAAAGAAATAGCCATTGACCTTGGTACTGCCAATACGATTATTATTTATAATGATAAAGTAGTAGTGGATGAGCCAAGTATCGTTGCCTTGCAGCGCAGCACCGGAAAAATTATGGCCGTAGGCAAGCGTGCTATGATGATGCATGGGAAAACACATGAAGATATTAAAACGATCAGGCCTTTGCGTGATGGTGTTATTGCTGATTTCCAATCGTCTGAATATATGCTCCGTGAATTTATCAAAAACCTGGGGCTGAGTAAGTCGTTTTTTCCTATTTCCCTGAAAATGGTGATCTGTATCCCTTCAGGAATTACAGAAGTGGAAGAAAGGGCTGTGAAAGACTCTGCAGAACAAGCAGGCGCAAAAGAAGTGAAACTGATCCACGAGCCTATGGCTGCTGCTATTGGTATTGGAATTGATGTACTCGAACCGACAGGAAACATGATTATTGATATCGGTGGTGGTACCAGCGAAATTGCTGTAATTGCATTGGGCGGAATCGTAAATAACGAATCCATCCGTATTGCCGGTGATGAGTTTAATGCTGATATCGAAGAGTATATGAAAAAGCAGCATAATATCAATATTGGTGAACGCACTTCTGAACGCATTAAAATTGAAGTGGGAGCAGCAATTACTGATCTTGAAAACCCACCACCTGATTATGCTGTACATGGCAGGGATATGCTTACAGGTATTCCGAAAGAGGTTACGGTAAACTATGCAGAAATTGCCCATTGCCTCGATAAATCGATCTCGAAAATTGAAATGGCCGTTATCCACGCTTTGGAAGAAACCCCTCCGGAATTATCAGCAGATATTTTCCGAACAGGTATTTATCTCGCCGGTGGTGGTGCTTTGCTGCGAGGCCTAGATAAAAGAATATCCTTGCGCACGAAATTGCCTGTACATGTTGCAGAAGACCCCTTAAGGGCTGTTGCAAGAGGAACAGGAATTGCCCTGAAGAATTTTAATAAATTCCCATTCCTAATTAAATAAGGATATTTCAAATTAACATTTCCAAGGCACAATGCTTTGGAAAAGTTAATAGATTGGAAATTCTTTTCATTCCCAGAAGCTTCAAAAAATCCGCATATTCATTTATATTTGCATCAAAGAATAATAAGGGAGTATTCCTTTTAAAAAAATATTAACTATGTACGATAAAATCAAAGAACACCTGCAAAATGAGCTCGCAGCCATTCACGAAGCCGGGCTATATAAAGAAGAACGCATCATTAATTCCCCGCAAAAAGCAGATATCTCGCTTACCAGCGGTCAGGAAGTGCTTAATTTTTGCGCCAATAACTATCTTGGACTGTCCAATCATCCGGAGCTGATTAAAGCGGCCAAAGAAGCGCTTGATACCCATGGTTTTGGAATGTCTTCAGTTCGTTTTATCTGTGGCACACAGGATTTGCATAAAACCCTTGAGCATAAAATTGCAGAATTTTTTGGCACTGAAGATACTATTCTTTATGCCGCAGCTTTTGATGCAAATGGAGGTGTATTTGAGCCCCTTTTTACCGCAGAGGATGCAATTATTTCCGATTCCCTGAACCATGCTTCTATTATTGATGGCGTAAGGCTTTGCAAGGCACAGCGCTTCCGCTACGAAAATGCCAATATGGAAGATCTTGAAAAACAATTAGTTGAAGCGTCTAAAACTGCTCGCTTTAAGATTATTGTTACTGATGGTGTTTTTTCAATGGACGGAAATGTTGCCCCAATGGACAAAATCACAGAACTGGCCAAGAAATATGATGCCATGGTGATGGTTGATGAATGCCATTCTGCCGGAGTTGTTGGTGAAACAGGCCGAGGTGTTACAGAATTATTCAATATCCGTGGCCAAGTGGACATTATCACAGGGACGCTCGGAAAAGCTTTTGGTGGCGCTATTGGTGGTTTCACTACAGGGAAAAAAGAAGTCATTGAGATGCTCCGTCAACGCTCTCGTCCTTATCTTTTCTCGAATTCATTGCCTCCTGTTGTTGTAAATGCCGGCATTCGTATGTTCGATATGATGAACGAAACAACAGAACTTCAAGATAAATTGCACCGCAATACAGAATATTTTATGTCGAAAATGTCTGTAGCCGGATTTGATATTAAACCTACACGTTCAGCAATTTGTGCCCTAATGCTTTATGATGCAAAACTTTCTCAGGATTTTGCTGCAAAGCTCCTAGATGAAGGGATTTATGTGATTGGTTTCTACTATCCTGTAGTGCCAAAAGGACAGGCACGCATCCGTGTTCAGCTTTCTGCCGGACACGAACAAGCACATTTGGATAAAGCGATTGCTGCTTTTATTAAAATAGGTAAAGAGCTTAAAGTTATTAAGTAGAGTTCGTCTATAAAGACCAACTTCTGCGTTGTTGCTCAAAATCCAAATCCTCAAATACCTGAGTATTATCCGGTTTGGATTTTTCACACGCCTTGAATTTGAACTTTATAGAGCAAACTCACGACTCTATGGACAGAAACTAAGTAATTGCCTAATAAATAAGATTTTAATAAAAAAAGCGGGCTTTAGCCCGCTTTTTTTACGCCTGAATCTATTCTGCTTTAATGCTTTGTCTAGAAGGGAATGTTTTATTGAAATTTTAAATCTATATTTTTTGTCGAAAGGGCAATTCAAAGATAAATGTTGATCCTTCGCCAAAAGTGCTTTCTACCGATATTTTCCCTTCATGAGCGTCAATTATTTTTTTTACAATTGCCAAACCTAAACCGGTAGATTTTTCCTGTGCAGTACTTTTCGTTGATGTTGTTTTATATGCTTTAAAAAGTAGATCAAGCTCCTCTCGGGCAATTCCTTGTCCATGATCTGTTATTTCTGTAAAGACCCGATTGTCTTTTAGAACGATAGAAACATCGATATTTGTTTTGGGCGGTGAATATTTTGAAGCATTGCTGAGCAAATTGTCCATGACCTGCTCAATTTTATCTTTATCAAAGAAAAAAGGCAAAGAATCTATTTCTGTGTGTAAAAATATTTTTTGAGATTTCTTCCGGAAGAGCGTTTGTTCTTTAGTAATATTCTCTTTAACGAATGTGATATAGTCGTGTTTTGCATACTTTAGTTCAAAAATTCCTGCTTCAATTTTTGAGATGTCTAAAAAATCTTCGATAAGATTTAGGGCAAAAGAACATTGTTTATTAATGGATTGCAGGAACATATCATGTTCTTCCTTATCATATAAATCAAAATCGAGGAGCATCAGGTCGGAAAATGATTTTGCAGCACCTATTGGGTTTCTTAGATCATGGGCAACAATTCCAATGTATTTGTTTTTTTCAATATTTAAATCCCTTAATTTTTCATTAGCATCTTCGAGTTCTTTCGTGCGGAATTTTACTTTTTCTTCAAGAGAAAGATTTGTTTCCTGAAGGCTGCGCATAAGTCGCTTATTTTTCGTAATCAGTTCATATTTCTCAAAGGCTTCCTGAATAATAGCTTCCAGCTCTTTTGGGTGCCATGGTTTTGTGATGTATCGGAATACCTGCCCTTCATTAATTGCGCCAATTACTGCTTCAATATCTGAATATCCGGTTAGGATTAATTTTAGCGCATTTGGGTATTTCGATTTGATCATCATAAAGAAATCGATACCTGTAATTTCCGGCATCCGCTGATCGGATATAATAACCTGTATGTCATTATGTTCCATAATATTCAGGGCGTCTTTGGCCGTATTCGCCGTAAAAACAGTGTATTTCTTGCGAAATTGTCGTTTCAGGGACTTAGTTACCTCTAGCTCATCATCGACAACAAGCAGATTATATTTAAATTGACTGATTGATTCTATTGACATTATTTTTCACTTTTTGGAATTGAAAGAATGAATTCTGTTCCCTGATTCAATTGTGTATTCACTTTTATGCTTCCTTTATGGAGGCCGGTAATAATTTTATGAGTAATGCTCAGTCCTAATCCTGTTCCGGAGCCAACATCCTTAGTTGTAAAAAAGGGGTCAAATATTTTATTGATATTCTCCTGATCTATTCCGCAACCATTATCCTGAATGGAAATTTCAATATCTTGCTTGTTTTCTTTTACACTTATCGTGATATTTCCTCCCGTTCCAATGGCTTGAGCAGCGTTTATAAGTATATTGAGCAATGCCTGGTTGAGCTGCCCGGGATAACAGCTGCATTTTAAGCTTTCCGGGCCATGAAAATGGACTTGCGCATTTTGTTTTTTAAATTCACCACTCGCAATAATTATTGTTGAACGAATGTTTTCGATAAGGTCGATCGTCTTTTTTTCCGCCTCATCAAGGCGTGAAAACCTTCGAAGGTCTTCAATAATGACTTTTATGCGATTGGTTCCGTTCTTTGTTTCTTTCACTAAATCGGGGATGTCCTCGAAGAGATAATCGATCTCATTTTCTTCTTTGATCCTGTTCACTGCGGCGATTAAATCCGCACGTCCACTATTGTTTAGTTCTTTTTCGATTTGATCAAAAGTCTTCATTATATCGTCGGTAAACTCCGCAAAAGAAAATAAATTGCTATTGATAAATGCAATTGGGTTATTGATTTCATGAGCAACACCGGCAACAAGCTGTCCCAAGGCATTCATTTTTTCCGATTGGATAAGCATCTGCTGTGTTTCTTGGAGTTCTTTCAAGGTCTTTTGAAGCGTCTTTTTTTCCTTTATGAGCTGCCGACGTAAATTATTGATTTCCTGATTTAAAACACTCATTTGTGTGTTTTCCTGAAAAAGAAGGGCAATGTCTGCTTCACAAAATACAAAAAGAGAATCGTCTTTTTTGATGATTTGAGACTGAAGGGTAAAGCTTGTATCTCCTTTGTTTCCGATTGTAAGCATGCCATTAAACACTAATCCCTCTTTCGATGTTTTTCCGAGAGTATTTAAATCCGGATTGATAATGCTATTTTTGGTTTCTCCGTTCTCGTCAATATTTAAAAAATACTGCATGGCTTCATTGCAATCGAGTAATTTACCTTCATGCGTATAAATGGCCAAGGCAATAGATTTATTTTGCACATCAAATTGCTGGATGATGTCCATCCACTTTGAGTGGTTTAATGTGCCATTATGATGCATAATCAATGATATTAATGTCCGATTGAGGGCATGAAACAATAACTATTTTAGCAAAAATATTCCGTAAAGTGCTCTTTAATGAGCAGACTGTGCCGCTTCAATTTCTGTTTCGGCGAGCACGGTAAATGTAGGGATATTTATCTGCATCCATTCATAATACGGATAAATTGCTTGGTAACAGTCTTCTGTGAGCGATTCTTTATATAATATGAGCCAAAAATTTAGTTGTGCAGCCCAATAGGTTGATGCAAAACCCCGTGACATATAAGCGCGAAAAACCCATAAAATGGTGTCAACCATCACATCCGGGGAATAATTCCGAAATATGGATTCCATAAAACGAGCATGATTGGCGTGATTGTCTTTCATCATGGATAGATTATCGGTGCCTGCAATTTTTTCAATATCAGGACGTGCCAGCATCCTTTGATTCATCGTTTCGATGAGTAAATCCCTTTTTTTGCTATATTCTGCAAGATGCTCAGGCTGAATTATTTTCAGTTCATTTGCTGTTTTTAATAAGGCCTCTTTTGTCATGATATGTTTTTATTGATTTGTTTCTGTTAAATAATTTTCGAGTAAAAATAAGTCTTCAAAATATTTGATGTTCGGATAATCGTTTTTAATATCGATATGGCGAAGGCCCTGACCTCCGACAATAATTGCTAAGTAGGGATATTTCTTACTTAGATAGTCGAGCATATTTATTAAATTGGAATAATTATGGTACACACTCAGGGATATTGCCAGCATATCAGGTTTTAGCTTATCAATAAATTTTGTGAGTTCTTTGAGAGGAACCCCGGAACCTAAAAAGTAACTGTCCCATCCTAACGATTCAAAAATATCTCCTACCATTTTAATGCCTACCTGATGTTTTTCATCTTCAACACAGGCCACAATAACGGTTTTGTCCGTTCGCTCGTCGGAAATAAGCTGTTCAAAAAGTTGATTCAAAATGCCCTCCGTTATTGCAGTGGCCATATGTTCATCCGCGACACTTATTTTATTTGTTTCCCAAAGCTTGCCCACTTCATATAAAGCAGGCTTAAAAACATATTCGTAGAGGTCTTTAATGGAAGGCTTTTTTTCTAAATAAGAATTGGCTATTTGCAAGCACATCTCTCGGTCCCCGCTGAGCAGGTTTTTTAGATAATCTTTTGAACACTCTGTGTCAAAGCTTTTCATAATCTTAGATTTTATACCATCTCCTTAAAAAGCATCTTCTCTGCCCTTTTCCATTTTTTGGAAACCATCATCCTCAACAGACAAATATAGTGAAAAAGCTTAAATTGTGCAATGCTTCATATGAAGATTTTTCTTTATGAATGCGAACACAGAGGCTTTGAGTGCATTTTATAGTGCTATTTTTCATTCAAAAGAGTAATTTAGCCATACTAAAAACGGATGATTTATGAAAAAAATTATTGCACCTTTTTTGATTGTCTTTATGCTGGTATCATGTCAGAACGCTACACAAAATGCGGAAACGGACCAGAAAGAAAACAAAGCCGTAATAGAGGAACGGGCAAATCTTTTGGCAGATCAGGTGAAAAACGAATGCCTCAGATCTTGGAATGCATATAAAAAATATGCCTGGGGTCATGATGCTTTGAAACCATTATCAAAAACTTATTCTGATTGGTATTCTGAACCTCTTTATATTTCCCCAATCGACGCATATAGTACTTTATACTTAATGGGTTTTGCCGAAGAAGCCAAAGAAATTGAAATATATGTTGTTGACTCATTGAGTTTTGATAAAGATGTAGACGCTAAAATTTTTGAGGTAAATATCCGTATCCTAGGCGGACTGCTTTCCATGTATGAGCTGTCAGAAAACCCTTTAATCCTTGAGAAAGCACGTGATTTTGCAGACCGGATGCTGCCCGCATTTCATACGAAAACAGGAATCCCAAAATATTGGGTTAACCTAAGGACAGGAAAGGCCAAAGGAGATACAGTGAATGTTGCCGAAGCGGCATCATACCTCTTGGAGATGGGTGTTTTGAGTTATCATACAAAGGATCCCAAATATTATCAGGCAGCAAAAAAGGCGAATAGGGCGGTTTATTCCAGACGATCTAAAATTGGTTTAATTGGCGATGTGATTGATGTGCAAAGCGGCAAATGGGTTTCGAAACAGAGCCATATTTGTGCGGGCGTTGATTCTTATTACGAATATCTTTTTAAAGCCTCCCTGCTTTTTGGAGATCCGGAGCTGAATGAAATGTGGGCGCAAAGCCTTCTGGCGATCAATAAATATTTGCCGGAGGACTATAAAGGCAATTTATGGTATGGCCGTGTTGATATGGAAACAGGAGAAAAACTGAGCGCTGTTATTACCCTTTATGATGCGTTTTTTCCTGCTATATTGGGCCTTTCCGGTGATGTCGAAAGAGCAGAAGAATTACAAAAATCCTGGGCAGGACTATGGAACAAATATGGTCTCGAACCCATGGTCTACGATTATAAAAAGGAACAGCCGAATTATCCTGCTTATGACCTGAATCCTGAAATCATCGAATCGGCTTATTATCTGTTTCATATTACTGGAGATAGTAGCTATTATACAATGAACGAGTCATTCTGGAGCGATATAAAAAGATATTGCAAAACTGAAGTGGCTTTTACCTCTGTTCAAAATGTGGAAACCATGAAACAAAAAGATTATATGCCCACATTTTTCTTTGCCGAAACTCTGAAATATCTTTATCTGACCTTCTCGCATCATCAGCAAGGATTTGATTTTGATAAATATGTGTTTAATACAGAGGCACATCCCTTTAAAAAGGCGAATATCGACAAAACGGAAGCAAAAATAAGGCTTGGATTTTAAATCGGGACAGTACTTAAAAATGTGATTTATAGCGTTTTATATTGTTCACGTATACATATTTTTTATCGTCTTCTCGATTTAATGATTGAACAGCTGCAGGAAAGGTGCGGAGGAATAAAGAAGGTGTATAATTATACCGCAAGGGCTAAAAAATAAAGAGGTGTTCATAACTTTTTCGGGTTTTGAAACAGTGTTTTGCATAATTTTGTGCCCGATTGAATAATTATTCAATTTTTTTTGGGAAATTTATGAATAACCATCATATAAATAATTGGAGATGAAATCAAAACAAGAGCGACTTTTCGAGATCAGAAGGATCATTAATACCAATAAAATCCACAGACAGGAAGAGCTTTTAAGCCTCTTGGTGAATCGTGGCATAGATACAACCCAGGCCACTCTTTCACGCGATTTGCGCGAGTTGAAAGTGGGAAAAATCCATGATGTGCACTATGGCAGCATCTATTTTATCCCCGATGAAGTACCCCTTATGGACGGTGAGAAAAAGCCTCCATTACAAGGTTTGGTGTCCCTCGAGTTTTCAGGAAATATGGCTGTTTTGAAAACACTTCCCGGTTTTGCCAATAGTGTTGCCGTAAAGCTTGATGATGAAGCAATTCCTGAGATAATTGGCACTGTGGCAGGAAATGACACTATTCTTTTAATAATCAATGAAAATGTAGACAGGGAAACAGCAATAGATGTTTTAAGCGGAAGTTTCCCCGAATTCAGAAGCATTATTGTTTAGTTCACTTACTGAACTGAATAATTATTCCTACTTGCATATACCACTGTATTTATTTGATGATGGCGTTCTGAAAGTTTGCTTGTTTTTCTAGACAGAATGGCTCCTTCAGAGTAGTAGGATCAAATTTAGAATATAAACCCACTTTGGTCGAGATAGCTCCAGTTGCGTAACCAATTATCATTATAAAATGCCCCGCGGAAGTTCACTTCTAGAAACCAAGTGTCTGAGATTGTATTTACTTCTAAATCAGGATATTCTGGTAGGGGGTTTATGCCTTCTTCCGTGATGAGGATTCCCGGATTACTTACTTTGTTTCCCGCATCATTGAAGTATTGCTGCCATTCAAGTTTTTGCGCTTCGGTAAAGCCTTCGCCGCGAAGCAGGAAAATACCCGCTGGCGTATTATTGGCAATATCGTAGAATGAATTGTTTTCAAAACGCGTATATCCATCTTTCCAGTGGTTATAGGAACTACTACCTCCAGCAACAAATTCTAAGCCAACACCATTCTCCTGATTTAGGAAAACACTATTTAAAATAGCCGCACCACCTTCATTTTGAAAGCTACAAGTCCATGCCCCAGTTCCTGCGCCCCGGCCAATGGCTGTGAGGTTTGAAATAAGGGGGGCTGTAAATGGCCGAGCAGAAATATGGTCGGCATTGCCATCGGCTTCAATCAAGCAGTTTCCGTTCCCTTCTTCTTGTACTGCAAGCCAAAATTGTCCTTTTCCCTGAAAGCCCATATCGAAATCAAAGGCATCATCGCCACAAAAGGCAGAAACAAGATAGCGGCAATTTACTGTGCCACCAAAAAATTCCACACCATCATCTGCATTTGAAACAACCTCGACATGATCTATTAATGTTGCGTTGCCAACGCCACCGAGTGTAAGTCCGTTAATTTCATTGCCTTCACCAATATTGGTGCCGCCATGCCTGATGCTGACATATTGCAGTATTCCGGAATTATCTTCAGGATTTTGCCCGCCAAACACACCCCTTGGTTCGCTTATTGGGATTCCTTCGATGCGTGCTTCGCCCCCGGAAGTGTTGAGGGGCGCATTTCCCAAAATAATTAATCCGCCCCACAGCCCGCTTGCTTGCAATGGTGTGCTTCCTTGCAAATCATCACCTTCAACGGTAAAAATAATCGGGCTTTGGCTGTTTCCTTGTGCTATTATTTTTCCTCCACGGCTTACAATCAGCGCACTGGCATTAATTCCCTGACCAGTTTTTGCTTGTATGATGGTGCCGGCTTCAATGGTGAGTGTTTGCCCATCATTTACAAAAACCAAACCATCAAGAATATATTCCTGATCGGCTTTCCAAGTCGTAGTACCAGTGCCGCTTCCATCATCGCTGATATAAACGGTGGCATCGGTTTCATAATCACTTTTTCGACAAGATGATGAAAGGATTATTAATATTACTACGGCAATAGGATATATATATTTGCAATTCATTCTTAGAACTTTATTTCAAAATTTAGGTATATAAAAGCTTCATTATTCTCATTGGCAGCACTCGGATACCAATCCTGATAATTAATGGAGGCGCGAAGCCCTTTCACTAGCTGATATTGTATTCCTGCAATAATTGCCGAACCATCGTTTGCCAAGGCCCAAGGCTTGCTTTCCCCATCAAGGATGTTGGAAGAGATTTTGTCATAGCGCCCAAAGAGTTGAAAATCTTTGATAAAACCCCAACTGGCATAAGCAGACCACGCTTCACGATTATGGTTTTCGATGTATTTGTAATTCTGCGTGCTATTGTATTCAATACCGGCTTTGATGGTTTTTGTGAAATTATAGCCAAGAAAGGCTGTATAGGAATAATAATCGACAGATTTTTCTTCATAGTCGCCATATAATCTTATAATCAGGCCATTAATGGGTTTAAATGTTAGGCCAAGCCCAACTTTATAGGTATTGTCGGTTTGAAGATGGGTATAGCCTTCGCCATTCATAAAAGTGAAATCGGCAGCAAACCAAGATGTAAAATCATAGGAAATAGAAGTACCTATATCCGCAGAAGCACCTAATTTATGCTCGTCGATGATGTTTTTATAGATATAACGATGTCCCCAGAATTTTTCCTGAATGTTGAATTGGTGCAACCCAATAATCCCAAAATTTGCCTTGAGCCCATTAAATTCATAGGCTATATATGCATTTTTGAAATAGGCAAAACGACGGAGAAGGGCATATTGTGATTCATCATTCGGACTTCCGATATCCAAATTTACTTTGGCATAAAAACGATCCGAAAGATGTTTTTTATAGCCAAAATATGCGCGGCTTATTTCCATGGCCGATGGGTTGTTGCCTTCAGAAATGGATGAATGGAAATTTGCAAAAATCGTAGCAAAAGCCTGCTCATTGCCATAGATCAATTTTTTTAGGTTCAGGGAATCCGGCAGGGCGGCCCTAATGCTGCTTATATTAAATAAAAGCAGAAGGATAAAAATTATGTTTTTTTGACTATATGCTTTTTTCATGTGAAATTTGATGTGAGAAAAAAATCGCCTAATAATGGGGGCAAAAATAGAAAAAATCACCAGTCGGCCTTCTAATATCTTTGTTCTATTGAATGAGCGTCGAAAAAGATTATGTTTTTTTTGCCCACAATTTCATACTTTTATCCCTTGTTTAGTGATGTGTTTATGAAATTGAAAAATGCTGTTCGTCTGTTTTTGCTCACCATGCTCTTGAGTTCTTGCCATGCAGGACGCTTTTTTTATTGGAATTTTCCCGACTGGGACGATTATAAGCGTTTCCCGGAACGCAGCATTGAAAAACCGGAGCAAAGCTTTTATTTTTTTGAGGATCAACAGGTTAAAATTGTTCTTCCGGAACGTATCCACACAGAAAAAGGCGATATCCCTTTTAAGGAATATTTAAAAGAAACGAAAACCCTGGCTTTTTTGGTAATCCGCAATGATAGTATTCTTTTTGAAGAATACCCACAAGGCGATGATGCTTCCCTGACGGTAAATTCGTTCTCAACAACAAAGAGCTATGTCTCTGCTATGGTGGGTATTGCAATGATGGATGGCGATATTGAATCAACCAATGATCCTTTTACAAAATATATGAAAGGGGATTATGCACCTGAATTTGATGAAATAAGCCTTCAGGATTTGCTGGATATGAAAAGTGGCCTTAAATTTAATGAGGGCTATTCCAATCCTTTTGGCGATGTAGCCAAATATTATTATGGCAATAACCTGAATAAATACATTAAATCATTAAAAATAAAAGAACCATCGGGTCAGCGTTTTGAATACATCAGCCTAAATACGCAGCTTCTTGGGGAAGCACTTGAACAGGCCACCGGAAAAACAATGGATGCTTATCTTTATGAAAAAATCTGGCAGCCACTTGGTATGGAATATGCCGCAAGTTGGAGTATCGACAGCCGGAAAAACGCTCAGGCAAAAGCATTTTGTTGCCTGAATGCCACAGCTCGTGATTTTGCAAAATTTGGCCGTTTGTATCTGAATGGAGGCGAATGGAATGATCAGGAAATTGTTCCGTATCAATGGGTGAAAACATCGACAGATATCCAATTTCCAAGAGGAAGGAAATACGGTTATAAAAACCAATGGTGGGGCATTCGCAAGAATCAAACCTATGAAGCCGGGCTTCTAAAAGTAATGCCATTTAGCTGGGAAAATAGTGTATTTTCAGGCAATTATTTCACCCAAGGACATCTGGGGCAGTTTATTTTTGTGTCGCCCCAAAAAAATATAATTATTGTACGTCTGGGAAAGAAAATGGGTCCTGAAATTTGGCCTGATATTATGGAGCAAATTGTTGCATTGAATTAATCGAACACCGGAGGGTTTCATCTTGTTTAATTGATTCAATGAAGAAAAGAAAAAATCGGAAAAAGGCTTTGAATGAGTGTTATTGGCTTTTTACGAATGAAATAAAACGAATGCAAATATAAAATTTTGTGAAAATGATAAAAAAATCGATACTATTATTTGCTTTAAGTATGATGCTTGTTTTTGGCGCGAAGGCTCAGGAATTTCGTGGTGGGTTTAAGGCGGGGATTAATGCATCGCAAGTTGCCGGTGATTGCTGCTCGGGATATGATAAAGCAGGTTTATTTGGTGGCGCTTTTGTCAATGTAAGCATTTCTGATAATGCCCGTTTGCAAATGGAAATAGAATACAGCGAAAAGGGCAGTAAGCTTGTGCCTGATGAGGATAATGGCTACCAGCAATATACATTGAGCTTGAATTATATCGATATCCCCATCCTATACCAGTATACTTATGGGAAATTCATTTTTGAAGGCGGTCTTTCTTATGGCTATCTTTTATCCACTTTTGAAGAAGCAAATTTCAGCGATCAGGTGGCCGGGACTGAGTTTAATAAGAGTGCATTAAACCTGATTGTGGGATTATATTATCGCTTTAGTGAGAACTGGATGGTGAATTTTAGGACAACAAATAGTTTAATGGCGGTGCGTGATCATGCTTCGGGCGTAAAAAGGCTTTTTAATCGCGGGCAGTATAATGATGTTTTAACCTTATCCTTGGTATATGAATTCAAAAGAGGGAAACGCTAAAAAACTGCTCATAGGGGTTACGGGCGCGAGTGGTTCTATTTATGCCAAAATGATCTTGGATATTTTGCAAGATCAGGATCAGCTGCAAACGGAATGGGTTTTATCGAAAACCGCCGAACAGGTCTGGGCTTATGAGCTCGGTGCGGCCTCATACAAGGATTATTCGTTTCGACGTTTTGCCTCTGATGATCTTTTCGCCCCTCCTGCAAGCGGTTCTGCCGGATATGATGCAATGATCATCATCCCATGCAGTATGGGCACTTTAGGGCGTATTGCCCATGGTGTTTCGTCTTGTTTGATGACGCGGGCTGCCGATGTGATGATCAAAGAACGAAAAAAATTAATCCTCGTCACAAGAGAAGCGCCATTGAGTAAGATCCATATTCAAAATATGCTGCAAATCACCGATAATGGCGGGATTATTTGTCCTGCAGCACCGGGTTTTTATCACCATCCTGAAACAATCGAACAACTATTGAGCAACACTATTGAGCGCGTGCTTTCGCTTGCAGGGTTTGATGTTGATGGGTATCGTTGGGATGGATCGAAGCAGAAGAAAAACGGATAATTTTTTGCAGACGAGCCCCATAGGCAGCGCCATCTATTTATTCATGCAACACTTTTTATATTTTTTTCCGCTGCCACAGGGACAAGGATCATTTCTGCCCGGCGTTTTTTCTGCTGTAATTGGCTTTGAATTTGCGTGCAGATAATCAAAATCTTGATCTGAATCGTCTTCTTCTAAATCATCTTCCGCTAGTTCATCCTCTTCGAGAAAGTCTTCCTCTAGTTCGTCTTCCCATGTTTCATCGTCGTCATATTCCCTTGTATAGCTCGCCCAAGTTAAAGTGATTTCTTCGTATCTTTCTGCTATGGGCAATATTTCTCTTTCTAGATGGTATTCCTCTGAATTAGTAATGGAGGATTCTATTTCCTGAAAATCAGGCCAGATTATTTCCGATATAAGACCCCTGTCGTATAATTGTTTTATTTGCGGCAATAGTTCTTTTGCTTCGATATTGACTGCGCTGTTAATAATAAGGCCGACCAACTCGTCGTCAATTTTATCTTCTTCCGCATTGCGTTCTAAAAACAGTTGGAAGATTTCCTGAAACCATTGAATTACTTCTTCTTTTCGATCAATTTGTTGGTGTGCAATTTCCTCCACGGTTTGGGATATGATTGCTTTATTGAATGGATCCGCATCCGCATCAATTAAAAACTGCTTCAAAACGTGCAGCTGAGTATTTCCCATTTTATAGATTGGCTCCCAGAGGGCTTCTTGTAGAAAATCCCCCAAAAAGAGGTCGTGATAATCATCAGATTGACAAATTACTTTGAATACAACGGAAATACTTTCCAAGGATTCTAACTCACCTAAAAGAAAGATTGCGTGCAGAACAAAGGACATTGTATCCTCATCCCAGAATGCATGTTCTGAGGAGGTTTTAAAGTATTCGTAGCGATCAATGCTGTCGGTGAGAACTAATTCCAGGTCGCGGATGACACTATCGCGGGGAAGCAAAAGAATGCTTTCCAGAATTTCCTCATCAATATACAATCCTTGGCGATAAATTTGTTTTATTTCTTCGTGGAAGAAAACAGGTGTTTCAAAATATGTGTCAGATGTATCTTGTGCGGCCTCGATTTCATCCAACATTTTATCTGAAAGGGCGGCTGTTCGTGCATTATCTAAAAAAATAAATGACATTTCTGTCTCCTGTGAGTTTGGTGCAATTTCGCTCAGTATATTGAAACGCTTTTCAGCTTGCTCAAAATCGTGAATAGCTGAGAAATAAAGAACAGTAAGGCTAAGAAGAGCCGTAACCTCAGTTATGTGAAATATATCATGCTGTGGAAATAAAAGGCTCAAATCCATTTCCTCGCCCAGAAGTTCCGGTATTTTCTCGTATTCCTCTTTATAAAAAAACATAAAAGCCATGTTAATTGTGCCAAAAACACAGTCCGGATGCTCGTCAAAAATCTTGTAGTTGATTTCGTCGGCTTTTTGAGTTTCTCCAAGTATGGTGTAGAGCTCGAGCAAATAAATTTTAAGCTGTGGGCTCTGGGGAAATTTTTCAATAGCCTTTAAGAGTATATTGATACTTGACTTTCTTCCTTCCATGGCCAATTCTTTGTACATTGGAAGAAGTCGGGCAAGCTCAGGATCAACAGATCCAATCGAGTTTAAAAACTCCGGGTCGCTTGTTATTTCGTATCCTAAAATTTCGTGTTTGCGATTCATAAATTGCTGTTAAAATCAGTAATAATTGCTTTAAATTGGTCTAATTCAAAGTTATAAGTAATTGTAAACTGAAAAATGAAGATAAAGGTAAGATTTTTATGCGACCAGAAGCATTTCGTCCTGAATTTATAAAAGCCTTTGTGCATAAGTGGAATTATTGCAGTTTCCCCTGCAGTATTGCCAAATAAAAAAACGATAAAAGCATCCTTAATCTTCTTGTATGGAGAGTATCCTATCTCTGTTAATTCAAATCTTATCATTATATTGCGCATAAATATTCAATACCGATTGGATATTCGGTCGAAACAAAACCGCATCCTAATGAAAGTTATTGCATGAATACCATCGCTTTTATAGACACAGAAATTGATACTAAAAGTCTGGAAATTATGGATATTGGAGGTGTAAAGGCTACAGGCGAGTTTTTTCATTCTTCTTCGGTAAGGGATTTCATTCGTTTTCTAGATAATACAGACTTTGTTTGTGGGCATAATATTTTTCATCATGATTTGAAATATCTTAAAAATGCAATTCATGATGCGAACAGGCAGGTATTCCTTATCGATACTTTGCCGCTATCACCATTATTATTCCCGGCAAAGCCTTACCACGCTTTGCTAAAAGATGATAAATTGCAAACGGAGGACATCAATAACCCATTAAACGATTCGATTAAAGCAAAGGATTTATTTTTTGATGAAATTGCAGCATTCCGGCAAATTGAAGACACACTAAAGCAAATATATTATTTGTTGTTGCATGAGATTCCTGAATTTAACTCATTTTTCAAATTTGTCGGATATCAAAGCGAACAACAGAATACCGAAGCACTTATTCGAGAGGCCTTCACCTCCGATATTTGCGCTAATGCAAAGCTTAAAGCGCTTATTAATGATTCGCCTGTTGAATTGGCTTATTGTTTGTCCCTAATTCATGCCAAAAGCCGCTATTCGATTACACCTCCCTGGGTTATAAAAAACTATCCCGATGTAGAACGTATTATTCATGTGCTTAGAAACACGCCTTGTTTAGCGACTTGTTCATACTGCGGGAAGGCTTTAAATATCCATAAAGGTTTGCAGCGTTTCTTTGGATTCAAAACGTTCCGGACATATGGCGATGAACCCTTGCAGGAAATGGCTGCTCAGGCCGCTATCAATAGTAAATCAATATTGGCCGTATTTCCAACGGGCGGGGGTAAATCCATTACCTTTCAGCTCCCGGCTTTAATGAGTGGCAGAAATGCCAAAGGTTTAAGCGTTGTTATTTCCCCTTTACAATCATTAATGAAAGATCAGGTTGATAATCTGGAAAACACGGGCATTACGGAAGCGGTTACCATCAACGGATTACTTGATCCCATAGAACGGGCAAAGTCTATCGAACGCGTTGAAGATGGTTCGGCGTCTATTCTTTATATTTCTCCGGAATCCTTGCGATCAAAAACCATTGAACATTTGCTTTTGGGTCGGAATATCGTTCGGTTTATTATTGATGAAGCCCATTGTTTTTCCTCTTGGGGGCAAGATTTTCGCGTTGATTATTTATATATAGGAGACTTTATCCGATCCATTCAGGAGAAGAAATGCCTGGCAGAACCCATTGCGGTTTCTTGTTTTACGGCAACGGCAAAGCAAAATGTGATTGAAGATATTTGTAACTATTTTCAAGAGAAGCTGTCGCTGGAATTGGAGATATTTTGTTCAAAATCAACGCGGACAAATCTGCGATATAAAGTGTATCCGAAAGAAAATGAGGAAGATAAATACAATACCCTTCGGGATTTAATCAAAGAAAAAAACTGCCCGACAATTGTTTATGTTTCCAGAACTCACCGTGCTTATACTTTGGCCGAAAGACTGAGTAGCGATGGCTTTTTTGCCAAGCCGTATCATGGCAAAATGGACAAAAAGGAAAAGTCTGAAAATCAGGATGAATTTATTCGGGGTGATGTGCAAATAATTGTAGCGACCTCTGCCTTTGGGATGGGTGTCGATAAGAAAGATGTGGGACTGGTGGTGCATTTTGAAATATCTGATTCTCTGGAAAATTATATACAGGAAGCGGGTAGGGCAGGGCGCGATGAAGATATTACAGCCGATTGCTTTGTGCTATTTAATGAAGAAGACCTAAGCAAACACTTTATTCTGCTCAATCAGACAAAGCTGAGCATCAAAGAAATTCAACAGGTCTGGAAGGCAATCAAAGAAAGCACCCGATTCCGCTCAAAGATTTCTAGTTCTGCCCTTGAAATTGCAAGAAAAGCCGGTTGGGACGACACCATTGTAGAAATAGAAACAAGGGTAACAACAGCAATTGCAGCTTTGGAAGATGCCGGATACCTCAAAAGGGGGCAAAATATACCTCGGATTTTTGCAAACAGTATTTTATCGAAAAACGCCCAAGAAGCAATTGATCAGATTAATGCCTCAGAAAAATTCCGGGAGAACCAAAAAGAACAAGGGGTTCGTATTATAAAAAAATTGTTTTCCAGTAAGAGTAGAAAACAAAAAACCGATGAAGCGGCAGAGTCTCGTATTGACTATATTTCGGATCATTTGGGGATTGTTAAAGAGGAGGTAATTAATGTGGTAAACCTGCTCCGTGAGGAAAATATACTCGCCGATGCCAAAGATTTAACAGCATTTATTAAAAAAGGGGAGAATAAAAACCATTCTCTGAATATCGTTCAAAACTACGCGAAAATTGAAAATCTTTTATTGCACCTTTTTGAGGAAGAAGAAAAAATGTTCCATATCAAAGAACTGAATGAACTTGCTGAAAAAGATGGATGTGAAGACTGTACGCCAAAAAAGATAAAAACAATCATAAATTTTTGGGCCATAAAAAATTGGATCAAAAGAAAAAACAGGGATTTTTCAAAAAACCACATGCTGATTCTTTGCGTGCAACCGAAAGAAATTTTAAGGGAAAAGCTTCAAAAGAGACATGAATTAGCAAAATTTATTATTGAATATCTATATGTAAAAAGCATTAGTCCAAACATAAATGACGAGAAAAAAAGGGGGCAAGCTCTAATTGAATTTTCTGTACATGAGCTAAAAACTGCCTATGAAAATAAATTGAAGCTTTTTAAATCCAATATCTCCATTGCCGATATTGAAGATACACTTTTCTATTTGTCCCGCATCGATGCAATAAAAATTGAAGGTGGTTTCCTGGTCGTTTATAACCGTTTGACTATAGAACGCTTGGAGCAGGATAATAAAAAGCGCTATAAGAAAGATGATTATAAAAAGCTGAATCAATTTTATGACAATAAAGTGCAGCAAATTCATATTGTTGGTGAATATGCAAAGAAAATGATTAGCGATTATCAGGAAGCACTACAGTTTGTTGAAGATTATTTCCACTTAAACTATGCTTCCTTTGTAAATAAATATTTTAAAGGAAGTAGAAAAAAGGAAATCAATAGAAATCTCACACCAACAAAATTCAGACAGCTTTTTGGAGAACTTTCTGCTTCACAGCTAAAAATTATTAACGACAAAGAATCGAAACACATTGTTGTTGCGGCAGGGCCCGGAAGTGGAAAAACAAGAATACTTGTTCATAAATTAGCTTCTTTATTGCTCATGGAAGACGTGAAGCATGAACAATTACTGATGCTCACCTTTTCGAGAGCAGCCGCAACAGAATTTAAAAAGAGATTGATCAAGCTTATTGGAAATGCTGCTAATTATATAGAAATCAAAACATTTCATTCTTATTGCTTTGATCTTCTGGGCAAAATTGGCACTCTTGAGAAATCGGATGAAATTCTAAAGAAAACAGTCGAAAAAATTAAAAACGGCGATGTAGAACTCAGCAGAATTACGAAAACAGTCTTGGTGATTGATGAAGCACAAGATATGAATGCAGATGAATTTGCTTTGATCAGTGCCCTGATGCAGCATAATGAAGAAATGAGGGTTGTCGCCGTTGGTGATGATGACCAAAATATCTATCAATTCAGGGCGGCAAGCTCAATGCATCTTGAAGGCCTCATCCGCAATAATAATGCAACAAAATATGAATTGATCGAAAATTATAGAAGCAGGAGCAATCTTGTTGATTTTACTAATCAGTTTGTCAAAAGCATACAGCGTCGCCTAAAAAGCGTGCCCATTGTTGCGAAAACCCCCGAAAATGGAAGCATCAAACTGATCAAATATAAATGCAATCAACTTATTGTGCCTTTGGTGAACGATATCCTGACAACCGATCTCTGCGGCACAACGGCTGTGCTTACAAAAACAAATGCTGAAGCATTGCAAATCACCGGGCTTCTTCTGAAAAACGGAATGCCTGCAAAATTAATACATTCCAACGATGGCTTTCCTCTGGGCAACCTTTTCGAAATCCGTTTCTTCCTCGATCAATTGCAGCTTGATGAGGATGTATATGTTATTAGCGATGAGTTATGGAAGAATGCGAAACGGGCTCTCTGGAATACATACAAAGAAAGCAGCAATATAAATATTTGTGTGAACCTGGTAAAAGACTTTGAAGCAAGCAATCCGAAAAAGAAATATAAATCTGATTTTGAGGTGTTTATACAGGAATCAAAATTAGAGGATTTTTATAAGGAAAAAGGCGAAACGATTTATGTTTCAACAATTCATAAGGCAAAAGGGAAGGAGTTTGATACTGTGTTTTTGATGTTGGAAAACATTAATACGCTGAATGATGAGATAAAACGCCAATTATATGTAGCAATGACCAGAGCAAAGAAAAATCTGATCATCCATACAAGCGGAACTTATCTGGACCGAATTGCAACAGAAAATATGATAAAAATACAGGACGAACAAGATTGGCAGCCTCCCACCGATTTGATCGTCCAATTGTCCTTTAAAGATGTATGGCTCGATTATTTCACCACACGACAATATCATATCTCCCAATTAACCGCCGGTGATCCCTTAACAATAAGTGGAAAAGAATGCCTTGATAAAAATGGCAGGACTGTATTAAAATTTTCTTCACAATTTCTGCAGCAAATGGAGAGTTTTACGCGAAATAATTTTTATCCAGAAGAGGCAAAAGTGCGCTTTATAATTTACTGGAAAAAAGAAGGGGCAATAGAAGAAGCCCGTATTATTTTGCCGGAGATTGTTTTTGAAAAGAGGCTTCCGGAGAAATAAACGGATAAGAAAACAGCCATAAATCAATGGTTCAACACTGTTTTATGGCTGTTTTTATGTGATTGAACGAGATCTTATTCTATATGGCTTTCCCAGGCCTCAATTACTTCTTTTGTGTCTTCTTTATAAAGAACAGCAACGAGATAAATATGCTCTTCATTCCATTCAGGATTAAGTTCATAGTCAGAGAAAGAATAGCTTTCGGTTTCACCGGTGGCAAGTGAGCCTGTTATTAAATTGGAGCCCCATGCGCCGTTTACTGAGCCGCGAAGTACATGCCTGTGCACATAATCTTCCCAGTGCGGGCTTGGCCCAAGTTCCGGATTATTGTTTTCCTGTGGGGCCACGATGCTGTCTTCAACAACATAAACGCAAAGTTTATAATTGCCTTCGAGAAGGTTTACGGCAGTTGCCATGACCTTTCCGCCGATTTTTCCGTCATTTAAGCCTGCTTCAATCTTTAGTTTGGCCATTTTGGGCTTTTCAAACTCAGTATTAATCGCGTCGTTCCATGAACTGGGCCCAAGGATGAGGTTGTCGTTGAATTCTGTGCGGTTTACCAATCCATTTGGGTTTCCAACCAAACTAACACCATAAAAGGCATCCAATTCGCTTGAAGTTTCATTGCGGAAGTCTTCAGGGAGCATGTCTGTAGGTTCGGCAAAATAACCTGCATGAATACCAATAATTACAAGATTTTGACCCATTGCAAGTTGTTTAATATGAGCATCATGAGCAGCAGTAGGGCAGTTTACACAACGGTGTCCGGTATAATCTTCCAGTAAAACAACTCGTTTTGTGGAATCATAATTCACATCACTGCCTTTTTTCACATAGCCCGTAAGTTCTGCATATGGTTCGTCTACTTTATCACAGCCTAAAATAAGAAAGGCGGCACTTATGAGCAGAAATATATACTTAAATGTTTTCATTGTACACAATTTTTTGAATTAGAAACTACTGGTTAAAGTGAGTGTCAGGCCATTGGAAGCCGGAACGTTTCTACACACTCCGCCTACACAAAGAATCCCTTCGCGCTGACGGCCATAACGCAATGATAATTGAGTGGTGTTATGCGTAAATCCTGCTGCCACGGTATAATAATGATAACGTCTATCTGTGTCAGAATTTCCGTAATTGTATTCATCGCCAACAGCAATAAACCATTTTGAGGAAAGGTTCAGCTCAACAAATGCTGCTGCCCAATCGCCCTCGTCCTGTTCTGTAAACAAAGCCTGAAACATCCCATGAACACTGTACTTACGACTGAATTTATAAGTCAGGTCTAGAATACCGGCATTGGCAAATACGTCTGGTGCGCCTGTATGGCCTTCAATAACTTCCATATTATAAAAGATATTGAAATAGGTGGCTTTCAGCTTTAAATTTTTGTTGATTTTCTTTCTGATTTCCAAGTTAAAATCTGAGAAATATTTATCATCGCCAAAGGCAAAGTAATCGGATTCATATCCTTTTGTGCCGCTTTGACCAATAGGTGTTTCCGGATCTATTTGTTTTAATTTTAGTGAATTAACCTGGGAATAATGGGCTGTTATTGTAGTTCCGTATTTTCCTCCAAGAAGGCTTTTCTTTGGGAAAGTATAGATAAGCTGTCCCTGAATTCCAATTTCGCCATTGGGTTGCGTAGCATATGGGTACATCGAAATCAGGCTGTAGGTATGCATCTTGGTGACCGGCGGCAGGAAATTGATATCGAGCGGAATACCTTGCTCCAGTCGATTCGATTTATAGCTCATATTATCGGTGCGTTTTGCCGAAAGGAAGATGCCTAAACCTTTTTGCGAATAAGTCGCATTGACCAAAAGGGCATTTCCTGATTTATAGATAAAATCGTTTAATGCTGATGGGTCGTTCATTTTATAGGCATATTCCCCTTCAAAACTAAAACCGCCATAATTTAAACGCATACGTCCCGAATAGGCCGCAACATTATAAGGCAGGTTCAGGCTGTAGATATTGTAGGAAGTGTCGGTTTCAGTGTTAATTTCAATATCTTGGTTTTCTTGGTATTTGCTGATGCCACTGCCACCAAGTGTTAGTCTGAGCTTGCTCTCAGCCATCGAAGGGAAGATGTCGTTCAAGAAAAATTCTGCATCGCCACCACGAACAATACCGGGGCCTTGTTCCCAGAAAAAGCGCTGGGTTCCGTAGATTCCCTTAAAAGTTACGCCCTTAAAAGGTTTCAACTTTACGTTAATCCCATCAATGGAATTGTCATAGCCCAATGTCCATTCCTGATAAGCTCTGAAAATCAGGCCACTGCCAAATTGCTCATAGAAATTACCAGCCGTTACTTCAATAAAATCATTTTTATAAGAAACAAAACGATAAGGAATTCCATTGCCTTTATAACGAGGATCAAAGCCTTCGAGTGGATTTAAATAGGCCTCATAACGCATGCCGGCAGTAAAATTGCCGTTGGTATAGAGGATATTTCCGTAGGCATTCATTTTAAATTTTTCGGGTACTTCGTATGCTCCAATAGCCGAATCGGTTACATAATATTGGGCATTTACCTGAAAATCGCCCCGAACACTACCTGACTTAATCGTCTCTGCCAGGTTTTGCGCTTTGGAGGCAAAAGGCAGTAGAAGCATCAGTACAATAATGGTTTTGATGATATTTCTTGCTTTCAAAACTTCATGCTTTTAATGAATATTGAATTTTATGGCTTATTTCCCGCTGAGTTTTTTCAGCACTTCTTCGTATTCTTCTTCATCGCCGGGAGCGTATTTTACATGCTGCCAAACAATGGTTCCCTCGCCATTGAGGATAAATGTTTTTGGAGGATTTGCTACTTGCATGGCTTTTCCAAAATCGTTGTTTGGATCCAGCAGGACTTCAAATTCCCAATTATTGCCATTGGCAGTAGATTTTGCGCGTGAAGATGAACGGGCATTGTCAACCGAAACAGCATAAAGTTTCACCCCATAATCTTCAACCCAATCTTCGTAAAGATCACTAATTGCATTAAGCTCAGCCATGCATGGGCTACACCAAGTTGCCCAAAAACAAACAACAACAGGCTTGCCGTCGTTTTCAATTTGGCTGGTATTAAAAGATTCACCATTGATGTTTTTGATGTCGATGGAGGGTAGTGTTCCATAGTCTTTAAGTTCTTGCGAATAGGCTGTTGAGGCAAAAAGCACAACAAAAAAGGACAGCATTAATTTCTTCATGGTACTAAAATTTTTTGTTTCTTGGTTCATAGTTGCGATTGCAAAAATAACAAATCATTAATGTGAGGACGTATTTTCACATCTAAATATCTCGACAAATCTATAATTTAAACTGATTCAGGCCAAAAAGGCATGGAAAAATCCTTCTGGATTAACTGAATTAATTTTTGTGCCGAAAATTAATCATGCATATTAGGAAACAATATTTTATTTTAAAGTTGCCTAAAATTCAATGTTGGCCTCTCTACTCCCAATTCAATGTCAAAAAACACTAAAAAGATTATAAAGTGTGATCAAACCCAAAATGTGTGGCGTTATAATATGATATTCAGCGGTTTTAGGTGTTGTGGGTTTTTATCTTGGGCAGATTATCCTATTAGATTTTTGGAAAATGCATTAATTGAGATTCTTATTACCTTCGCAGAAACAAAAAGATATAACATATGAAAACCATTGGCCTTATTGGGGGAATGAGCTGGGAATCCTCTTTAGTTTATTATCAACTGGTAAACAGAAAGATAAAAGAAGCTCTCGGAGGCTTTCATTCATGCAAATGCGTGATGTATTCTGTAGATTTTGCCGAAATTGAAAAGTTGCAACATCAGGGCAAATGGGAAGAATTAGACATGATTATGGCGGATGCAGCCGAGCGCATAGAAAAAGCCGGGGCGGATCTCGCTGTTCTCTGCACCAACACCATGCACCTTTGTAGTGATGCCATTGAGGAAAAAATTTCGATTCCCTTTCTTCATATTGCCGAAGCAACCGGAGCAGAAATAAGAGAACGGAATATTAAAAAAGTCGCCTTGCTTGGAACAAAATTTACAATGGAAAAGGATTTTTATAAGAAAGTCCTGTTCGAAAAATTTGGAATTGAAACGATCATTCCCAATGTTGCTGAACGGGATCGTGTTCATCAAATAATTTATGGGGAATTGGTTCAAGGGCAGATAAACGATGCTTCACGTGAAGTATATAAAAACATCATTGCCGGTTTGGAAAAAGATGGGGCAGAAGGAGTAATCCTGGGTTGCACCGAAATCCCTTTGCTTATTTGCGATGATGATGTAAATATTCCCACTTTCGATACAACAAGGATTCATGCGGAAAGAGCTGTAAAGTGGGTTTTGGAGAACGAATAGACCATGCACCAATATCAGTTTACTGTTAAAGGCAGAAAGATGACCCTTACGGGCGATGAAAACGGAATTGCCCGTTTAAACCTCAACGAAATCGATGAAAAAATCCTTGCTCCGCAACCGCCTGCTTCTCTTCTTGCCTTATTCTATGATGCTGAAATACAATTAAATGAGTATTTTGAGGGCAAAAGGTTTTCATTTTCTTTGAAGCTGAACCCTTCCGGAACTGAATTTCAAAAGCGCGTTTGGAACACTTTATTGGAGATTCCTTTTGGTAAAATACGGTCCTATAAAGAGGTCGCCACACGAATTGGCAATCCTAATGCAGCGCGTGCTGTTGGCTTGGCAAATAACCGAAATCCTCTACCAATAATTATCCCTTGTCATCGGGTGATTGGCTTAAACAAAAAACTCGTTGGCTATGCCTTGGGTTTGGAACTCAAGCAAGAGTTGATCGACATGGAAAGAATACAGGCTGCTTTACATACAATGGCGGCGCATTTTGGTCCATTGCCGTGGTGGCCTGCAAAAAACCCTTTTGAAATGATGGTCGGGGCAATTCTTACGCAAAACACCAACTGGACTAATGTAAAGAAAGCCCTGAATAATTTTGGGGAACAGCTATCGCCACAATTTATTCAAAACATTGGCACGATCGATCTTGCTGCAATCATCCGCCCAAGCGGCTACCATAATCAGAAGGCCATAAAACTAAAAGCTTTATGCAATTGGTTTGAGAAATATAGTTTTGATATTGAAAAAGCACGTAAAATAAGCGGGGAACTTCTTCGTAAAGAACTGCTTGAAATTCACGGTGTTGGACCGGAAACCGCGGACAGCATTCTTGTTTATGCGCTTCGAAAACCCTTTTTTGTTGTAGATGCTTATACACGGAGGATTTTTTACAGATTGGGCATCAATCTTCCAAAGGATTATGAAGATGTGCGTAAAAAGATGGAGTATTATATTCCTCGGGAAATAAAAACCTACGATTATTATCATGGGTTAATCGTGGAACACGCAAAAGCATTCTGCACGAAAAACCCCAAATGTGATTTGTGCTCATTATCAAGCATTTGCGAAAAACGAATGGAAGCAACGCAATTGAAGCTCGCATTTTAGCATAAAAAAAGCCGGAAACAGATTGTCCCGGCTTTCGTAGGTTTTATTCAGATTGTTTATTCAACAATATCCAGTTCTTCGATCAGGTTTTTCGCACCGGCATATTTATCAATAATGAAAAGCACATAGCGTACATCCACGTTGATTGTGCGTTGCAATTCGTCTTCAAAAGCGATATCGCCACTCATTGCTTCCCAGTTTCCGTCAAAAGCAATACCAATCAATTCGCCATTGGCATTCATAACAGGGCTTCCGGAGTTTCCACCGGTAATGTCGTTTGTAGAGAGGAAACAAGTAACCAAATCTTCACGACCATTGATTTTTGTACCATAACGGCCAAAATCTTTGTTTGACCAAAGCTCTTTAAGTCTTTCGCTTACAACAAATTCCAAGGAAGTAGCATCTTCTTTTTCCATAACGCCAGAGAGAGTTGTTACGAAGTCGTAATGGATTGCATCTGCAGGATAATAATCCAGAACTTTTCCATAGGTCATGCGCAATGTAGAGTTGGCATTTGGATAGAATTTTCTGTCGGCATCCATTTCCATAAGTCCTGCAACAAAAAGGCGGTTTCCTTTATCAAGATAATTGCTTTCAATTTCACCAACCTCTTGATATACCATTCGAATTGATGATACCATAGACAATGCAATTTCAAAAGCAGGGTCTTTTTTCAGCTTTTTAAGGCTGGGTTTTTTCATAAATGCTTCAAGGTTTGATGGGCTGGCAAATGCTGATTTTTCATAAACATAATCTGCCCATTTATCAAAATCGCCTTTAAATTTTTTCTCAAACTTCCTGAATACTTCAGCTTGCTGATCTTTAGGAACATCTGTATAATACATTTTCAAAAGGGCAGAAAATAATTTGCGGTCTGTTGGCAGGTTAAAGTTTTTGAAATGTTCCGGTGATTCTGCCACCATTTTTTCTGCTGCTAATTTGATGTCCTCATCGTATGCTTTTTTCTCTTTTCCTTTGGCATCAGCTTGCATTTTTAACTGCGAATAAAGGCCGAAAGCACTATAGCAATAATAAACAATTTCAGGGCCTTGGAAAACGGCTTCATTTAAATAAGTTGAAACCAAAGAATATTTTTCCATTTTCTCATAACCTTCTTTGATGAGGTTGAGGGCATTGCCATATTTCTTTTCACGTGCCGGATCCTGTTTTACCCAATTGGTAAATTCTTTTTCGATGGCCTGTTTTTTCTCTGAAACATTTAGGCGTTTCAGTCCTTTGGTTTGGCCAATGAAATATTTCCAATAGTTACTTGTTCCGGCATATTTTGAAGAATACATAATCTTCACTTTCTGGTCGGCATTCATGTCTTCGCGCAGAACTTCCAGTTTTTTATCGCGGATTTTTACAACGGTTGGGTTGTTTTTCTCGATGGCATAATCCACGCCAAAAGAGGTAAGGTAACGATCTGTACCGCCGGGGAATCCCCAAATCATGGCGAAATCTTCCTTTTCAACACCTTTAATAGAAACAGGCAGGTGATGACGTGGTTTCAGTGGCACATTGTCCTCAGAATATTCAGCAGGTTTTCCGTCTTTATCGGCATAAATCCTGAAAATTGAGAAGTCTCCGGTATGGCGTGGCCACATCCAGTTATCTGTATCTCCACCATATTTTCCTACAGATGAAGGAGGTGCGCCAACGAGGCGAACATCCATATATGTTTCATAAACAAACATATAGAATTCATTTCCATCGAAAAAGCTTTTTACGATAGGGCTGTATTTTCCATCCTCTGAAGCAGTTTCCTGCAGTTCTTTGGAGATTTCACGGATTTTTGCAGTACGAGCATCTTCGCTCATTGTGTCGCTAAGTTCGGGAAGGATTTTTTCTGAAACGTCTTCCATGCGAATTAAGACAGAGGCAGTGAGCCCGGGGTTTGGAAGCTCTTCTTCCAGGCTATATGCCCAAAAGCCATCGGTAAGATAATCATGCTCTACGGAGCTGTGTTCTTGGATAGAACCATAACCACAATGGTGGTTTGTGAAAATAAGTCCTTTGGAGGAAACAATTTCACCGGTGCAAAAATACCCATTAGGCGCACTTCCTTGAGCCAAACCTACAATGGCATCTTTCAGACTGGAATGGTTGATGCTATAAAGTTCTTCAGGAGTGAGTTGAAGACCCATTTTTTGCATATCCGAATAATTTAGACGCTCAACAAACATCGGTAGCCACATACCCTCGTCGGGAGGAGTACTTGCCTGTACCGGTTTGAGGCCAAAGGCCATAATTGCCAGTAATACAAAAAGGAAACTGCTAATCTGCTTTTTCATAAATAATTTAATATTAATTGGTTAAGAAATTAATTTTAAAAACAAGAGGGCAAAATTATAAAATAAAGATTATTCTTTGTTTTTTTGTGGTATGAAATTGCAATAAGTTTTTGAAAATGCCATACCATACAGATCAACGAAGTGTGCTGACACTGGATGCCGGGGGGACGAACTTTGTATTCTCAGCTATTAAATCGGGCGAAGAAGTAATCCAGCCTATAAACATTTCTGCTAAAGGAGAAAAGCTTGATGATGTGCTGCAGAAAATCATCATGGGATTTAAGCAAAGCATGGAGCAATTGGGTGAAAAACCTGCTGCAATTTCATTTAGCTTTCCGGGTCCTGCAGATTATGAAAACGGGATTATTGGGAATCTGGAAAACCTTCCGGCTTTTCGTGGCGGAGTTGCCTTGGGGCCGATGCTTGAAGAAATTTTTCAATTGCCTGTTTTTATTAATAATGATGGTGATCTTTTTGCATATGGTGAAGCTATTGCGGGTCTATTGCCCGAAATCAACAATAAATTAAAGAATTCCAGTAGTCCAAAGCAGTATAAAAATTTGCTGGGCGTTACTTTTGGAACCGGTTTTGGAGGAGGCATCGTCCGAAAGGGGGAGCTGTTCCTCGGAGATAATTCGGCTCAAGGTGAAATTAACCGTTTTTGCAATCCTCATAATATAGCTTATAGTGTTGAAGAGCATATCTCTATTCGTGGTTTGCGCCGTTTATTTGCTCAGGAAGCCGGGATGGCCTTCAAGGATTGTCCTGATCCGTATGAGATTTTTATGATCGCGAAAAACACCGAAGATAAACTGCATATTTCTGCACAAAAAGCCTTTCAAGAGTTTGCCTTAATTGCCGGAAATGCATTGGCAGATGCCGTTTCTTTGGTGGATGGCCTTGTAGTTATTGGTGGAGGGCTCTCTGGAGCGCATTCTGTCTTTCTCAATCATCTGGTGGCTGAAATGAATCGTGCATACGAGACCACGGATAATGGATGTTTCGACCGTATGGAAGTGACTGCCTTTAATTTGGAAGATGATGCGGATCTTTCCTTATTCATTAAAGGAAAACCTCATGAAATTGCTGTGCCCTATTCCGATAAAAAGCTAATTTATGACCCCTTGAAACGTATTGGTGTAGGAATTAGTCGTTTGGGTACTTCAAAGGCGGTTTCTATTGGCGCTTATGCCTTTGCATTAAATGCCATTGACCATAAAAAATGATGCTTTTTGCATTTTGATCCTTTTTATTAGAATTATTCGTACATTGGTATCCACATTTTGAGAATAAAATCCTGAGGGTTTTCTATGTCACGAATGATTCGATTTCTTAAAGTATTCTTAAAATTTGCCCGTTATTGTTGCATCACTTTCGGAATTGTTTTGCTGTTGGCCATTGCCTTCGCATTTACATCCGGGCCATTTTGGTTATACTACTGGCTGGGCACAAGCAAGTCACAATTTACTACTGAGCCTGAATCTATTGTATTGCTAGGTGGTAGTGGTATGCCCGGAAAATCGAACCTAATTCGTTGTTGGTATACAGGAAAAGCCGCGGCTGCATTTCCTGCAACGCCTGTGCTAATCGCCATGCCTGGCGACACATGCGACAGCCTTAGCACGCCCAGGCGTATGGAGGAAGAGTTGCTCTTAAGGAATGTGCAGCAGGAATGCATCCTCTTCGAAAATGAAGGAACCAACACCAGGGCTCAGGCGCTCTATTGCTCCAAAATAATAGATCCAAGCCGCACTGTGCTGATTGTAACCTCTCCGGAACATATGCGTCGTGCTGTGCTTGCGTTTCAAAAAGCCGGCTTTGAAAACGTGCAGGCACTGCCCGCCTTTGAGAACGATATCGAGGCGGATTTGAGCTTTGATGATGATTTATTGGGCAAAGAAAGCCTGATTGTTCCCGATGTGGGCGAAAGTATTTCCCTGCGCTATCAGCTATGGAACCACCTGACCTACGAAATAATGGTCGCCCGTGAACTCGCAGCATTGGCATACTACAAACTTAGGGGTTGGATATAGTAATCTCCTGTATTGAATCGAAAAAGCCTTCCAATGTCTAAACTTTGGAAGGCTTTTTTTTATTCGTGTTTTGTTTCTTCGTTAGAATTACAGAAAGTCCTTCGATTCCTTTGGGGTTTTTATAAATGGTGGTGTTTTTTTACTTTCATTAATGAATCAGAATGGTCAAAAACACGATAGGCCAATCGTTTCATAAAATCTGTAACAAACATTTGCACCATAGCATATCCCCAAACAAAAAAGACCCACCAACCGATTGGCGTCATTAAAAAGCCGAGGGCTACAATCACTGAAATGATGCCTTTTGAGATAAAGGTCGACCAAAGAAGTGCCGACCCGGGCATAATGCTCCAGAACGTCCCTTTGGTACGGGCAAGAAAAATAGTGAGGTTGCCGGCAATGGACAATTCTGCAAATACCAGGGTTTTTAGTGTATCTGCATCAAATTTAAGGACATCGCGACCTATGATGTAAATAAGGAAAGTAAATGCTACATTGGTAAAACCGAGCACGGAAGCGATATTGATCACTTTACGCATATCCCATTTTTCGGGTTTTTGAGAATATTGTACACGATCATAACTAATCGACATAATGGGAAAATCGTTGAAAACGGCCAATAGCACAATCATTATAGCCGTAACTGGATAGGTATTGAATATCAAAATAGCCAAAACGGTAAAGAACAAAACGTCAATTGTCTCGGAAATACGGTAAATGGCATAACTCTGCATGCGCTGAAAAATCCTGCGGGCTTCTTCAATTGCGTTGATTATTACAGAAAGCCCGGGAGAAGTGAGTACAATATCTGCCGCACTTTTTGCTGCATCCGTGGCGCCGTCGACAGCAATACCAGCATCAGCTTTTTTGAGTGCTGGGGCATCATTTACCCCGTCGCCGGTCATGCCAACAATATGCCCATTTGCCTGCAGAAGCTCTACAATTTCATATTTGTGTTCGGGGAACACCTGACTAAAACCATTGGCCTCTTCTACAAGGGCGCGTGCTTTACGGTCCGGCAAATTTGTAAATTCATCTGCAGGAATAATATTACTCTTGATGTGCACACTTTTAGCGACTTCTTTCGCGATAACGCCATGGTCGCCAGTAACCATTTTTACATCAACGCCAAGTTCACGAGCAATGCGAATGGTTTCTGCTGAATCTTCCCGTGGAGGATCGTTCAGTGCAATAAGCCCCACATACTGCCAGTTTCCCTCTTCGTCGGTTTTTCCAACGCCGATTGTCCTGAATCCATGGCTTCCGGCATTTTCAACAATTTCTGTTACTTTTTTTTCTGTGTCAGCATCCGCTTTGCACAAATGACTAATAGCCTGCGGCGCGCCTTTACTGATTTTATAGTTTTTTCCATTGCTTTCGGCAGAGGCTTCGGTGCGTTTGCTTACCGGATCAAAGGGAATAAATTTTAGTTGTTTGCTTTGTTTCAGAGTTGTTTCCCCTTGAGGGAAATCATTTAGTTTCTGAAGAACAGCATCATCAATTGGATCTCTGTTTTCTGCTTTTGCCGCTTGGGCTGCGTAAAGAAAAATTTCTTCGTCACTAAAATTTCCGAGCGGGAAAGCTCCGGAAATTTTAAGCTTGTTTTGCGTAATGGTTCCTGTTTTATCAGAGCAAAGAACATCCATACCGGCCATTTCTTCAATGGCTGTGAGTTTAGAAATAATGGCTTTCTTTTTAGAGAGTTTTACAGCGCCAACTGCCATGGTAACACTTAAGACCGCAGGCAAAGCAGCAGGAATCGCAGCTACAGTCAGCACCAACGCAAACTGAATAACGTCCCAAACGCTTTCATGACGATAGAGCCCTGCAATAACCACAATAATGACCAAAACAAAATTCAGGATGATGAGGTAATCGCCGATTTTTATAACAGCTTTTTGGAAATGGCTTTGTGTTTTTGCTCCGGCAACAAGCTTTGCTGTTCTTCCAAAAAAAGTGTTTTCTGCTGTTCCATAAACAATGGCATTCATTTCGCCCTGTTTGGCTATGGCGCCGCTAAAAGCAATATCACCACTATGTTTTTCAACCGGCAGGGATTCGCCAGTGAGGGCGGCTTCGTCAACCATCAAATAGTCACCGGAAAGAAGTTTTACGTCAGCAGGAATAACATCGCCAAGCCTGATTCGGATAATGTCGCCGGGAACGAGCAATCGGGCATCAATTTGCTGCCAAGCAGCATCACGAAGTACAATAGCTTTATGGGCCAAGCTGCTTTTGAGCATCGCGATGGCATTGTCAGCCCGGTATGATTGAAAAAATTCTATAAAAGCATTGATGAAAAGCAAAGAGCCAATAATAGCAACATCGTCCCAGTCTTTATCGATAATGCTGAGAATAACGGCAGCCTCAATCATCCAGGGAATAGGGCCCCAGAAATTTTTCAGGAATTTGATCAGCAGGCTTTCGTGTTTTTCCGGCAATTCATTATAGCCAAAATCAGCAAGCCTTTTTTCTGCTTCATCTTGTTTCAGTCCTGCTTCCAGATTTACATTCAAGCGTTTAAGTATTTCCTTTGTTTGAAACTTTTCTGCCTGATCTTTAGAAAAATGTATGATTTCCATATTTCGTGACTAATGTGTTATGGTTAAAAACTGCTTGTGGGCTTATTGTTTTAATAAGCTTTATCCAAAAATACTGCTTTTCTGCTGAATGATGAAAAAGTGTCTACAAAACTTTTTGTACTCTTTGAAAACAATTACCTTTGTATAAAAAATTGGATTATGGCGAATGGAATAAATAAAGTGATTTTAGTAGGCAATCTTGGACGCGATGTACAAGTGCAAAGTTTTGATACCGGTGTAAAAAAAGCCTCTTTTAGCATAGCTACAGATGAATCATATAAAGATAGAAATGGCCAAAAAGTAGATCGCACAGAATGGCATAATATAGTGATGTGGAGAGGTTTGGCCGATGTTGCCGAACGTTATTTACGCAAGGGGAGCAAAGTGTATATTGAAGGACGTTTGCGTACGCGGCAATATACAGACCAAAACAATATCACAAAATATTTTACTGAGATAGAAGCGCAAAATATGCTGATGCTCGATCGACGTGATGACGAGCAACAGTCTTATCCAAATCAATCTCAGGGCTACCAGCAGCAGCCACAAGGGCAGGCTCCTTATCAGGCGCAAGCACCGCAAGCTCAGCCTGTGTATCAAAATCCACCCCAAGCAGCGCCTCAAACACCTCCACAGGCTCCACCGGCAGCTCCATTTAATGCTCCACCACCGGCAGGGGTAAACCCAGCTCAACCTCAGGTGCCTGATTTACAGCAAGGCCAGGATGACGATTTGCCTTTTTAATGTTTTTTAGCATGTATTTGTCTTTATTTCGATCGGAATTCGTGCTAAATTGTATTTTTGCAGAATATAAAAGATAAAATCAATTGGAACCCGCTGACCCTGACCCTTATCAACAGATTGCACATTCTATTGGCCTGACTATTCTGAATAGCCCGGATGTTGGAGATCTCTTTGGATTGTTGATCCTTATAATTCTTTTGTTTTTTTCTGCCATGATTTCGGGTAGTGAAATTGCCTATTTTTCATTAAGCCCTTCAAGTATAGAAAAACTTAAAACCGATAGCACTTCCAATGGAATATTAATTGGAAGGCATCTTAAAAACACAAAATTACTGCTTGCAACAATTCTGATATCCAATAATTTTATTAATGTAGGCATTGTTATTCTTTCTACTTTTCTCACAGCAAACCTTTTTAATTTTGGCGATGCACCTATTTTAGGCTTTTTTATTCAAGTAGTTGTTATTACAGCACTTATTCTGCTTTTTGGGGAAATTATCCCTAAGATTTATGCAACACAAAAAGCGCTTTCTTTTGCCTCATTGATGGCGCGCCCACTCAATGTCCTTCAAAAGTTTTTTTATCCTTTTAGTGTATTGCTCATGGGTGCCACAAATATTATTGATAAAAGGGTGGTGCGAAAGGGGCATAATATCAGTATGGACGAACTTTCTGATGCCATTGATATTACCGGAAGCGGGGAAGAACAACCCGGCGAAAAGCAAATGCTTAAAGGAATTGTTCGCTTTGGCGATATTGAAGTGCGCGATGTAATGAGAGCGCGTATTGATGTTGTTGCTGCTGATATTCACCTCGCATATAATCAATTGATCCATCGTATATTAGACTCTGGATACTCCCGTATCCCTGTCTATCAGGACAATCTCGATAATATTTCCGGCATCCTTTATATTAAAGACCTATTGCCCTTCCTGAAAGAAGGGAGCAATTTTGAGTGGAATAAATTATTGCGCCCTGCATTTTATGTGCCTGAAAACAAAAAAATTAATGATTTATTAAAGGAATTTCAGGAAAAGAAAATCCATCTTGCCCTTGTAGTTGACGAATACGGAGGCACATCGGGCATTGCTACCCTCGAGGATATTATTGAGGAAATAGTCGGCGAAATTAGCGATGAATTTGATGTAAGTGAAGATGAGGTAAACTTTGATAAAATTAACGATTATACATGGGTTTTTGATGCCAAAACATCCATCAATGATTTTTGCAAGATTACCGGAATCGACGAGCGGGTTTTTCAAGGATCAAAAGGAGATGCTGATTCTTTGGCAGGCTTCATCCTGGAAATTACAGGCGATATTCCCGATATCAAACAAAAGGTGAGTTTCCGAAATTTTGACTTTGAGATTCAGGCTGTTGATGAACGTAGGATTAAAAGCATTAAGTTTATTATTAACAATATAGCGAAAGGGAAAAAACGCTTATGAGGAAAAGATCAGCCTTCTTTTTGATGATCCTGATGTTTGCCTTATTGGCTTGTGATAGTAATTATACGCCCAAACCGTATGGCTATTATCGCATTGAAATGCCGCAAAAAAACTATCAACTTTTGGATACCTCTTTTGTGCCTTGTGTATTTGAATATCCGGTATACGCATCCATAAAAAAAGAAAATTCCGAGACAGAAGGAGCAAGCTGGTTTACCATTGATTTTCCATATTTTAAAGGCAACCTATATCTTACATATCAGCAGCTTCATGGTGATCTGGCCAGGCATCTCGAAGACTCCAGAAAACTCACAATGAAGCATATTCCTAAGGCTTCTGCAATAAACGAAAGCATTTTATCTGATACGGCACGTGACGTTTATGGCCTTTTGTATACAATAGATGGGAATGAAACGGCCTCTGCCTTACAGTTTTATGTAACCGATAGCAGCCATCATTTTTTCCGTGGCTCCTTATATTTTTATACAAGCCCAAATAACGACAGCCTGAGGCCTGTTCTCGATTTTGTTCGTGCCGATGTGCTACATATGCTCGAAACCTTTCGGTGGAAAGAAAAAAACTAAGCCAACACTTCATTGCCTGAAGCAGTATAGTTCGCCCTTTTGTGATATTTTAACTACTTTTGACCCTGATTTGACAAAAAAATTAGGGATGTAGAAATCTGCTCACACACATTAAAGACGGAGGGAAAATGATAGAGACTGTCAAAATAGGCACGATTAAATGGCATCATGTGCTTCAGCCAACAGAAGATGATTTGCAGTTTTTACAGGATACTTTTCATTTTCATGCGCTTGATATCGAAGACTGTAGAAGTGTTTTGAACCAACGGCCAAAAATTGATGTGTATGACGATTATTATTTTCTAATCCTTCATTTTCCCTATTTCGATAAGGCCAATAAATTTTTGCGAACACGCGAAGAAAAAATCTTTTGGGGTGAGGATTTCATTATTACAATGGGCCGCGAAAATTGGGTGATGTCTGAGCGATTCAAGCGAATCCGTGAAAAACTTGAGAATAAAGAAGAACTGGACATCGGGACTTCCGATAAGCTGCTCTATAGACTACTTGAATACCATATGAAAGTAACCTACGGCATTATCAGGCGAACAGGCGATTCTGTAGATGAAGCCGGCAGGTACCTATTTAATAAACGCTCCATCAACACCATTGAGCGCATTTCGATAACACGGAAAAACATTATTCTGCTGAATACAATTTTTAAACCTCAATTACCTCTTTTTAATCGCTTGGAAAGTGGTACTATTGAAGGATTTGCTCATAATATGGAAGATTATTGGGGGAATATCCTTGATTATTATCAGAAAATGTGGGACCTTATCGAAGATTATTCGGAATTGATCGAAGGATATTCCAAAACCTTTGATAGCCTGCAGGCCAATAAAACGAACGAAATTATGAAGATCCTTACATTAATATCTTCAATTATACTTCCATTAACCTTTATTACAGGCCTTTATGGGATGAATGTTCTACTTCCAATTCAAGAAAACCCCCATGCTTTTTATTTTGTGATGGTCGTGATGCTCGTGCTTGTGGTGGCGATGTTTGCATATTTTAAACGACGAAAATGGATGTAAAAAGAGGGCAATTCCGATCAAAATAGAACATTAAATAGAAAGAACAGGCTATGCAATTTGAAATAACTACTGATTTTTTGGAGCAGCTCGAAGAAGCGGTTGAATCGAAAAACGAGGAATATGTAAAGGGTAGTTTGGGAAGTATTCACCCTGCGGATATTGCTGAAGTCCTGAACCGGTTTAAAGTAAATGATGTAAAGTATATTTTTCAGTTTTTGAGCAAAGAAACCGCTGCCGATGTGTTGGTTGAGCTCGAAGAAGATTTCCGTGAAAAGTTTTTGAAAGAGTGCACCCCTACAGAAATTGCAGGCTATTTCGTTGATTTTGTGGAATCTGATGATGCCGCCGATATCCTGAATAACCTACCCGGGAAAATAAAAGAAGAAGTTCTGCGCATTATCGTAAAGGAAGATGTGGAACAGGCTTCAGATATCGCCGATCTTCTTAATTATGATGAAGATACAGCCGGTGGTTTGATGGCCAAAGAGCTGGTTTCCGTACAACTCGATTGGGGCACAAAAAAAGGTCTTGAGGAAATCAGGCAGCAGGTAAAAGATGTAGAGCAGATATACTCGGTTTATGTTGTTGATGAAAATAATCTGCTGAAAGGCTGGGTGCCTGTAAAAAAATTAATCCTTCTCAGAGACAATGAAACCATTCGTGAAGCCATGGAAGAAGAAGTGGTTTTTGTAAAGGTGAATATGTCGGGGGAAGAAGTGGCTCATATTATGCAAAAATACGACCTTGTTGTAGTGCCTGTTATTGATGAGGTTGGTCGGCTCGTAGGTCGTGTTACCATTGATGATGTGGTGGATTTTATTCGTGATGAAGCGGAAAAAGACTACCAAATGGTTTCGGGGATTACCGAAGATATCGAAGTTTACGATAGTGTTTGGCGTGTAACCCGCGCCCGCCTACCTTGGCTGCTTATTGGTATTGCCGGAGGGATTATTGGAGCAAAATCCATAGGGGTTTTTGAAGAGCAAATTTCTAATAATCCGGAAATGGCTTTTTTTGTGCCATTAATTGCTGCCATGGGAGGCAATGTGGGTGTGCAATCCTCTTCCATTGTTGTGCAAGGATTGGCAAACAACAGCATACAGGGGAAAGCGATTATTCCCAAATTAATGAAAGAGTTAGTGGTTGCCTTATTAAATGGCCTAATCTGTGCTGCTGTGGTTTTTGCCTATAATTATTTCTTCAGCAATAATTTTATGCTCACAGTGACGGTAAGCGTTTCGCTTTTTTCCATTATAATGTTTGCTTCAGCGTTTGGCACTCTTATTCCATTAACGCTCAACAAATACAAAATTGATCCCGCTTTGGCTACCGGCCCCTTTATTACAACGATTAATGATATTTTGGGTATAATAATGTATTTTTATATTGGGCAAAGTATTTACACTTATTTGGCTTAGTTTCTATAGAATTTTTAATCGCCGCTATTAATTGTGTGTTTTTTGGAAAATTGAAGGTGGTTTTGTGTTTTCTATAATTTTCTCATTTAACAATATCGAGATCGGTATGTAAGTCCATATCGGATACATCTTATCGTAAAAATAATCACATTCTACTGTTTGTTGATATTCAATAAATTATTTGTCGCGCATTTATCTGTCGGAATCTTTTTTCACAACAATAAGGAAATATTGTGTTTAAAAGGCATAAATAGTTTTGAAAATATAGGAATTATTAGGCGTAAAATGAGTGATTTATTCTTTTATAAGCGCTTTATTCAGGTCAAAGGGCAGCGAATCCACATCATTTTTAAAAGCCAACCAGCTTACAATGCTCATTGCGGCATCTTTGTTAAAGCATGAGATATCTTCGGAGAGCAATAAATTTAACTTTTGGTTTTTGTCGCTATCCTGATCTTCTTTGCGTTTGCTATGGCTTTTCATGCGTTCGCGAACCAGATAAGAATCTTTTAATTCTACATCAACGCGGCCTTCGTTTTTTGAAATGCTAATAAAGAATACGCGCACATGTTTAAAATGCGATGGTTTAAAAAAGGAAGATATTTTTTTGATTGTCCGCCTTTTAATACGTGTGCTGCTCGAAAAAATATATAGTTCGTTATCCAATTTACTGGCTTTGCTTTTCGCGTCAATCTTTCCAAAGTTTTGCCTTTTTTCTAGAGGGAGGGTGTTTACACGATCGATCAGTTTATTCATTTCCTGAATAAATCCGTCGTAAGCGGGTTGTATTTTAAGGTAATTCTCCCGGATCCTGTCTTTTTTAATTTTAATCCGATCCGTGCTTGCACGAAAGCCGGGTTCATTTCTTCTGACTTCGCGTTCTGCTTCTTCAAGCCAATTGCCCATATTATTCGTTTGTTGTTTAACTTTCAGCTCAAAATTAATCATTTATTTTTAGCTGATTACCCATAAACGAGGATTTTTTGCTGCACAAGCTGAATTTTGGTGGATTTTGAAGCATCAGATGTTATGAACCGCATCATAATCTAAGTTTGGCACACATAGTAAACATACAGCACAACACACTAAAAAACCAAGCCCCTAGCTGATTATTTGGTAGCGAAAGATGTTCTAAGAATACAAAAAAATAAATTATTATAGAGTTAATAATTTTGAGCAATATGAGATCGGGCATTATAGACAAGCACTTATTTAGGGTGTACTTCAGAAAGAACCAATAACGTATTCGTATCACCAAATGCCATTAATTTATCTAAAAGCTGTTGCAAACAAACTTGATTTTTTACGACAACCCTTAAATGAAGGTTTTGATTTCCTGTTATTCGGTGGGCTTCAGTAATTTCCGGAAACTCGCTAATTTTTTCAAGAGCATGTTTTAGAAGGCCCTGAAAAACCTTTAATAAAATAAATGCCTCCAGATCATATCCTAACTTTTTATTATCAATTTGTATATCATACTTGAGGATGATCCCGGCATCTTCCATTTTTTGCACCCTTTCCCTGACTGCTGAGGGTGATAGATTTATTTTTCTTCCTAAATCAGCAAAAGATAGACGGGAATTTTCTTTTAAAACACGCAATAGTTGTTTATCTATAGTGTCTGCCATTGATTCGGTTATTTATTGTTTATAATGTTGGTTTTTCGAGGGCAAATATAGTAAAATCCCAATTATTCCTTTTTGGATGCTTGGGCTATAAATATATTTTTGTTAAAAATAATTTCAGCATGAGTGTATTACTGATTTTTGAACAAAAAGATGTTCGTCCATGGGCTGATATACTGTCAGCAAAACTTGCTCCAGCAATTGTAGAGGTATATCCTAATGTTGAAAATGCTGAATCAGTAGAATTTGTTATTTGCTGGAAGCCTCCAGAAAATCTACTATCCCAATTCCCTAATATTAAAGTAATCCAATCTGTTGGGGCCTCTGTCGATCATATAGTTTACACACAAAACATTTCCAAAAGCACCATAATTACTCGAATTGTTGATCCAAAATTATCACAAGATATGTTTGAGTTTGTTCTTATGGCGGTCTTAAATCAATTAAAAAACGTCAAAACGTATTCTTATCAGCAAAGTGTTGGCATTTGGAAACAACATCAATACAAATCAATAAATGAAACTACTGTTGCGATTTTAGGATTGGGAGCAATAGGCGCTTACACGGCCAAAAAATTTGCTCAAATGGGTTTTAAAGTAAAAGGATGGAGCAAATCGGAAAAGAATATTATAAATATTGAAAGCTTCTATGGGAATAATAGCTTAGGATCATGTTTAAAAAATGCGGATTTTTTAATTAATCTATTGCCTTTGACTGAAAAGACGAAAGAGATTCTGAACAAAGAAAATTTACAAAAATTACCTCCAAACGCATTTTTAATAAATGTAGGTAGAGGAGAGCATTTGGTGGATTCAGACTTAATTGACCTGCTTGATTCTTCCTGTTTGTCCGGAGCATTATTGGATGTGTTCAGGACAGAGCCATTACCCAAAGATCATGCATTTTGGAGCCACCCAAATATTCAGATCAGCCCGCATATTGCAAGTTTAACCAATATAAAAAATGCGACGGAGCAAATAGCGGAAAACTTTAAACGCCATTTAAACAACAAAGAATTACTCAATCAAGTGATAATACCATAAGCTTAATATATATGAAAACCATAATGAAATTCAAGTGTTTAGAAACAATTTTACTTATTGCCATTTTTGGTTTGGGCGGTTTTATAAATGCTGTTGCACAAGACTTGGTATCAGCCGATTTGATTACACCAATCCATGGAAAATTGATGTTGGTTGGCGATGGCAAAATATCGCAACGGACAGAAGCAACCTTTGCTTTTTTAGCCGGAGAAGAAAAAGGTAAATTAGTAATTCTGACACAATCTGGAAGATCGAAAATAAAAACCTGCCCAAAATGGCAGCACCTTATTGGCAACATTGGAGAGCTTCAACTGGATAAAGCCAATAAAACTTTATCAGGCAAAGAACTTGAAATCCTTAGGTCAGCAACAGCTGTTTGGCTGGAAGAAGATTTCTCAAAATATCCTACCGCAATGCAACTGAAAGAAGAGCTTCATTCTTTGTTGCGAAAAGATGGGTTAGTTGGTGGTAAAGGTGCTGCAGCCGAAAGTCTTGCCGCCTTAATTATGGAGGGCAATAAAACCCGCGATGGGTTTAATTTGTTGCCTAACTCCATTGTATCTGCACGCAAAGGCGGGCAGAAACAATTTATAGAAACACTCAAGAGTCTTCCCGGACGTGTAGGCTGGGAAATCCCTCCTTCGTCGTCGGTTGTTCTTTGTGATGGCCGTAAAATTTCAGTAATAGATTTCCCGGAAATTACAATCAGAACCGCCGCAAATGGGGATTGGCCTGAGCGTATTGAAACTTATGGCCCTCCTATTGAAGATCTCGCATATACTGCCGATTTAATTTCATGGAACCGCTCGGCCATCAAACGCCTCGATGATGTATTTCCTCCTCTTGTGGCGCCGGTTCCGGAAGTGCCTCATGGGGCTTTAGTAATAATTGGTGGCCATGGATACCCTGATGGTATGTGGGAAAAAGTGATTGAATTTGCGGGCGGGAAAGATGCGAATTATGTATGCATTTCACAGAGCCCAAGTAGCACTGGAGCCAAAATGCTGCGAAGTTTTGATTGTAAGAATGTTGCTGTTCACATAGTAAAGACCGGTGTTAACGGAATAGGGCAGGCTGATGATCCTCAGTTTCTTGAAGATCTAAAAAATGCTGATGCTATTTATTTTGGAGGAGGGAGAACCTATAAATTTATGGATGCATATCTTGGTACAGAAGCGCATTTGTTGATGAATAAAGTCCTTGAACGCGGTGGAATAATATTAGGCGGTTCTGCAGGGGCACAGATTCAAGGCGATTTTTTAATCAGGGGCGACCCACGCACCAACAATACTCTGTGGATGGAGGGTAATGATATGGGGCTTGGTTTCATAAAGGGCGTAATTATCGATGCGCATTTCCGAGAACGCGGACGCGAAAATATTTTACCTTCGCTTTTGGTTCAATATCCGCAGATGCTTGGCATTGGAATTGATGAAACGACAGCTATTTGGGTTCAGGGGAATACTGCCGAGGTTTTAGGCCCACATTCGGTAAGCTTTTATGACCTCAAAAACACGCAAAAAGAAAATGCTGCTTCATCCCCAATGAATAAGCCTGTAGTGCTAATGGCTGGTGAAAAATACGATCTAAAACTACGAAAACCGATTCATTTATAGTAACTTCTTTAACGATAAAAATATTAGAAACTGCTAAATAGAACGAACCATGAATTCCAAAATTCCAAACAGAATAGCCGAACTCGAGCTACCAAAAAGAGAAGGAAATGTGAGTGCACGTGAAGCCGATATCGAGCTCTTAGATCTTGCTCCAGAAGGTTTTCTTGATACAACACATTTTGATACAGTCCGGTTTCCCCCTCCATCTTGGGCAAGCGAAATTTTTAATTCAGCAGCTAATGATGGATCTTTGGCATATACTCCATACCGTGGCAATAAAAATGTTTTGGAGAAGCTGAGTAATTCCATTTCCAAGTTTATGGGAACTGAAATTTCTACATCCAATTTGATTCTTGCACCAGGAACCCAAGCAGGATTATTTATCACGCTGTCTTCTGTCGTGGAGCAAGGCGATAGGGTAGCCCTAATGTGCCCGGATTATCTTTTTAATGCACGAATCCTGAAATATCTCGGAGCCAATATAGGCTATGTGCCAATACGCGAAAGCAGCACAAAGCCATGTCCGGATTTTGCTATATTGGAAAAAGAATTTTCTGAGAATGGAGCTAGGGTTCTGGTTTTATCAAATCCAAATAATCCTACAGGCTTTGTTTATAGCGAAGAGCAGCTTAAAACAATTGCCGCTTTAGCGGAGAAATATGATGTCACTGTTTTGATCGATTCATTGTATTCCAGGCTGATGCATAATGGTCATAGATATACGCACCTGCGATCCCTGCCCGGTATGAAAGATCGGGCAATAACATTACTTGGCCCAAGTAAAACAGAATCTTTAAGTGGGTACAGGCTTGGAATCGTTGTGGCACCAGAATATCTGATGCCTCGTTTGGAGAATGTCCTTTCGGTTATTGCTTTGCGTGCTCCCGCATATGCACAACACCTATTATCGTATTGGTTGTCAGAAGATAAGGAATGGTTAGATGCGCGTTTGCCGGCATTTACAAACTTACGTGATATGACCGTAAAATCATTTAGAAGATTGCCATGGATTAAACTGGAACCTCAGGAAGGAACAGCTTATGCATGGATAGATGTTTCTGCTTTGGGCATGAAAGATTCTGAAGTTGCCCAACACCTTATGAAAGATGCAGCTGTATTAGTAAGCCCGGGTTATCAATTTGGTATTCAGGGTGATGGGTGTTTCCGGGTTTGCTATGCCCGCGATGAAGAAATTTGGGAAAAAGCCATGGACAGAATGGTGGCAGTATTAAATAAGCTTGCAATTAAAAATAATCTTGGCGATACAAAAATTTAAAGAGATTAAAACAGAAAATTCGCCACAACCTGCCGGGACTTATAGTCAGGCTATATTAGCACAAGGGCCGTTTCTGGTTCAGAATGTTCGAGGCATTCTTGGTGGTGAAAATAAGGAGTTTACTAAAGTAAGCGACTGGTTTCGACACCAAGAATAAGGCTGAGATCGGACATTATGGATAGAAACTATTTAGTTTCTGTCCATAGAGTCGTGAGTTTGCTCTATAAAGTTCAAATTCAAGGCGTGTGAAAAATCCAAACCGGATAATACTCAGGTATTTGAGGATTTGGATTTTGAGCAACAACGCAGAAGTTGGTCTTTATAGACGAACTCTATTTAAGCGATCTTGCTTATAAACCTCAATTTGAAACTGCCTATAAAGCTTTCTTCACAGGAATACTTCCTGCAAGAATTGTTGTTCAATCCGATTTTAAGAATTTCGATGTTGAAATCAGTGCAATCCTACAAAAATAAGTTCTGTGAACATTAATCTATAAAGCCACTTGGGGTAAAAACCGGAGTGGCTTTTTTGCTGAATAATCGAAATTTGAGCAATTTTTATTTGCTATTTCATCAGTTTTTAAGTCAAATATCCCCTCCATTGAAACATCGTTTTTTACTATAATAATTCTTTGTTTCCACGAAAATTGAAACAAAATAGCATTAAATCAATTTTGATCTAGCTTTGTATGTGAGTAATTTTATGCTAATATAATGCTGTTTTACAAACGGTTAAGATAAATTATTCACCTAATACTAAAAAAATGAAAAAATTTTTCCTTTTAATTTGTATGATGAGTGCTATAGGATTATCAGCACAAAACATCAACAAGAGTAAATTTAGTTCACCGGGTAAATTACCCCAACAATTTGAAGGTGCACAAACAAATAAAACAGTTAAAACGACGCTTCCTGTGCAACAGACCCCCCCTAAAAATTTCAAGGAAAGGGATATTGTAAATCCTGTTACTATCGGCCAATCAGGAAACGCATGGGGATTTTCCTATATGCGAACAACTTATTTGTGGGCAGACAATAACATAAACTCGGTTTCTTTTATACACAGAATGCTTTCATATCCCGGAACAGGATATTTGGCCTATGATATCTCTAAAGATAGGGGCTTAACTTGGTCGGTTGATAATCAGGTGTATGATCCTACAATATCTGGCCCTGATAATGCACGATACCCACAAGGGGCGATATACAATCCGATTGGAAATACCGATCCCGATAATGCATATTTTTCGTATTTCGCACCAACCCTCGATGGATCAAATGCCACTACTTCCGGTAGTAATTGGGGGGGGTATACCTGGGGGGCGAGTAAACTTTCCGGAACATCATCACCAACACAAACCAATAAACCTTCCGAAGATGGATTTTATCAATATTTGCCATCAGGTTATACAATTACTCAATTAGGCGAAGCATGGACTGTTGACGAAGAACAAAGCGGGGCTTCAGGAGATTATGTATATACAAATAATCTTATTGTTGGCCATGGTATCTGGAATGATGGTGCGGAAAATTTTGATTTTAACTTTGAACACCATTATTTGGCAACAAACCCTGAAAGTGGTATTAATGATGTAAAAGTTGCTTTTAGTCCTGATGGTATGACCGGTTGGATATGCGCTTTAACCGATGGTGAATCAGCTCTTGAAGAAACTTGGTACCATCCATTTCTTTTTAAAACTACTGATGGTGGAGCTACCTGGTCAGAGGACCCTATTGAAGTTCAATTGGGTGGTGAAGATGGCTTAGCAGCAATCAGGGATTTTATTACAGACGAAAGACTTGCTGAATTTTACGATCCGGAACCGGCTCCACCACGCGATGAAATTCCTTATTATATGGGTTACCATATGGATATCGCAGTTGATGCTTGGGGCAATCCTCATATTCTTGGTGTTGTAGCTTTATGCGATCTAGAGGAACAAAGCTGGTATCATAGCGAAGGGCTTTTTGCAATGTTCCATATTTATTCTGAAGATCAGGGCGAAACATGGAAGGCTTTTAATGTCGATAATCTTCAAACATTCGATATGGAATTTGCCGGCGGTGGAAGCACTATGAAACAATATAACCGCCCACAGGTTGCCACAACACAAGATGGAACAATTGTTTTCTTCTCTTTTCTTGATACACGCATAGATGGCGTAACAGAGAATAGTAATCCTGATATTTTCTTTAGGGATTATTTTCCTGAAAGCAAGCAGCATGGCGAAGAAGTAATCAATGTTACGAGTTTCTCGAATGCAATGTGGACCGCTTATTGGGGCTGTATGTCGCACTATGTTTTCTCTGATGCTACGGGCAATGGAGGCCTTGAATGTACTATTCCTTTTGTTTATGAAGAACTTCCAAATCTCGATATAAGCGAACCTGTGCAATTTTGGTATATCCCCGATTTTAAGAGAACTTATATGACTACAGGCATTGAAGAGAATACTGCTAAACCAAATTTTACTGTTTCTCAGAATTATCCTAGCCCGTGCACATATGAAACCAATTTTAATATCAATCTTTTTGAAAACAGTGATATTGAAATCCAATTATTTAATACTATAGGGCAATTAGTGAAAATCCGTGATTTTGGTACATTAAGCAATGGCCCTCATAAAATTACGCTCAATATGGAAGGCCTGAACAGTGGTGTTTATTTTTATTCCATATCAAATGGAAGCAATAGTATTAATGGCAAACTCATTGTAGAATAATCTTTGTTTGAATTAGAAAGAAGCCATTGCAATGAAGGGCTATCTGCAATTGTAAAAGAAAGAATGTCCCGGTTTTGGTGAACAAGAAAGTTTATATAGGTTTTTTGAACCTCAAAAATGGGTCTTTCTTTTCTATTGCGGTTATTCTGATTTACAATAAATTATTTATGAAGATTTAGTTAAACATTTTTTATAAAAGGGGCTATCCAATGCTTGACTCTTAGGTGCGCTTACATTGTTCTGCTAGGCAAAATTAGTGCTATTAAGGCTGCTTTTGGAGGGATCGTTTTTGTAGCATACGATAGGAGTATTTGGAATCAATCAAAGGATAGAAGGAGCTAACTAATTTAATTTGAATTAGTTGGTTCCTCCTTTATTTTAAAGCGATAGATAGGGCAGAAGTATGCTATCCTGTTTTATTTTTTTTAATATGATGGTCCATCTTGTTAAAAAAATGAAGGGTATTGTTTCATAGGGAAAGGTTGTAAATACAGGACTAGTAAGCAAGCGCATTTTATCAGGGATAAATACGAAAAACAGCTTAAACCCCACTTAAAATAAAAGTATATGAAAATCAGATACATTTTACTCGCATTATTGATATTGTCTGCTTCAATAATTTCAGCTCAATCAAATAAAGCAGATTATGCCATTAATTTAAAAACGGCTACTATTATCCCTGATGCTAATGTCAGGTCTTTTATTGATTCGTATAATTCTTTGGCAGAAAATGTGTTTCAAAATCAATTTTACAAGATTGTTCAGTTCTATGATATCCCAAGTAATAAAACAAAAGAATCGCTTTATAATGCAGGCATTAGCCTTTTAGATTATTTGCCCAACAAGGCATATATTGCTGTGTTTTCATCTGATTTTGATAAAAATTCTGAGGCGCTACGCTCCATTAGAAGCATTATTGAAATCAAGAGTCAATATAAATGCTCACAATTACTTTTTGATGGAAATTATCCGGATTATGCATTGACAGATGATGGGGCAATTAGTGTCATTGCTAGCTATTTTCAAGGGCTGGATCCCCAAACTGTTCGGGAGATTTTTCTGTCAAATGCTTGTGCTGTTATTGATCAAAACGATTTCAGTAGGACTATGATTCTTAATATACAGACATCAGATATAGAAAAAATAGCCAGCTTGCCAGTAGTGCTTTATCTTGAACCAATTGGTTCTGAGCCTATTCCTGAAAACTATACAGGACAAACACTTCACCGCGGCAATGCCATTGCGACAAATTATACTACCGGGAGGCATTATGATGGCAGTGGGGTAGTTGTTGAGCTTCAGGATGATGGTCTTATTGGGCCACATATAGATTATCAAGGAAGAATAGCAAAGCAATTTCCAACAAATAATGAAGGAAACCATGGCGACCATTGTGCGGGAATACTTATGGGTGCAGGCAATTTAGACCCTATGGTGAAAGGTACGGCAAGTGGTTCGGTGCTTTATGTGTATAATGCCCCATCCGCATATCCCGGTTTTAATAATATTCCGGAAGACTATGAAAATTTTGGTATACGTATTACTTCCACATCATATAGCGATGGATGTAATACCGGCTATAATTATCGTGCAAGAATGCTCGACCAGCAGGTTCGCGAGTTTCCTTCACTGATGCATGTTTTTTCGGCAGGCAACGACGGAAACAGCAATTGTGGCTATGGTGCAGGTCCCGGCTGGGGAAATATCACCGGAGGACATAAAACAGGAAAAAATGTGATTACTGTTGGATTGGTTGGTTGGGACGACGATCTGTCGGATATGAGCAGCAGGGGGCCTGCTCCGGATGGTAGGCTAAAACCCGATCTTGTTGGAAAAGGTAGAGATGTTTATTCTACTATTAACCCAAATACCTATGCCTATAAAACAGGGACTTCAATGTCGTGCCCCGCTGTTGCAGGAACTTTTGCGCAACTTTACCAAGCCTATCGTGAATATAATTCAGGACAAGACCCAAAATCAGAACTGATGAAATCCATACTCCTTAATACTGCCGATGACCTTGGTAATCCTGGGCCTGACTTTAAATTTGGGTATGGTCGAATTAATGCACTTAGGGCAGTGAAAGTAATTGAAGAAAACCGTTTTGTTTCCGGAGCTGTTAACCAAGGAGATAAAAATTCTTATGACATTGAGGTGCCGGCCGGATTGGGGCAATTAAAGATTATGGTTTCCTGGACAGATTATCCTGCCGTTCAATTTAGCGATTGGACATTGGTAAACAATCTGAATATGACACTAAACGATCCTTCTTCAAACATCTGGCGCCCCTGGAAACTTAGCCACTATCCTGATCCTGATAGCCTTGATATGCCAGCTTTTCGTGGTGTGGACGATCGGAATAATGTTGAACAAATTACCTTGGATAATCCTCAGGCAGGAATATATACAGTTAATATTGATGGCTTTTCTATTCCGGAGGGTCCACAAGAATATTCAATTGTCTGGGAATTTATTCCCGAAGATGTAATATTAACTTATCCTGTTGGTGGCGAATCCCTTGTGCCTGGAGAACAAGAAGTAATTCGTTGGGATGCTTCAGGAAATGAAGGAACATTCCTTTTGGAAATATCAATGGATAATGGTGCAAATTGGCATACTATTGCAGATAATTTGCCCGGAGAAGGACGGCATTATAGCTGGAATGTGCCAGCCGGAAATACAGGAAAAGCCTTAATGAGAATTACTAAAGGCGCTTCAGTTTCTACTACAGAAGCACCATTCTCCATTTTTGGTGTTCCTTGTGGTTTCGAAGTGGATTGGGCTTGTGGCGATTTGGTTCACCTCAGTTGGAACCCTGCAATGGGGGCTAACTCATACGAAATTATGGCTCTCGGGGAAAAAGTCATGGAACCTCTTACAAGAACGACAAAAACTTCTGTTATTGTTACTGACTCAAATACTGCTACGAACTCATGGTTTAGTGTAAGGGCTATTGGTGATAATGGAGCTGTAGGGCGTCGGGCTATCGCGCTTGAACGTATAAAAGGCTCTTATAACTGTAAGCCTAATGATGTGATGATGGAAGAGATACCAACCGCTGCATGGGGAATATACCAAAATGCCTCAATGAATTTAAGCCTTGTGAAAGTAGAGGTGTTGTTCCGTAATTATGGCACTGAAACAATCTCCAATATTCCATTAAAATATATGTTGGGCAATAATGAGGTCGTTAGTGAAACCTATCTTGGGGCAATTGAACCTGACGAATCTGTATTATTTCAGTTTTCAAAGACCATTGATATTTCTTCAATAGGAAATTATACGATTAAGGCTTGGGCTGAGTATCCCGAAGACGATAATCCGGAGAATGACCTCCTGGAAAAATCATTTGAGGTAATTGAAGGCACAACAGTCCCTTTAGGAACCGTCGAAAATTTTGATTCCTGGGCAAAATGTACAGCCGCACCGGCTTGTGAAGCCATTTCCTGTATTTTGGACAATGGATGGATAAATCTTGATAATGCACAATACGATGAGCACGATTGGCGTGTGTATTCGGGCAGCACACCATCACCATTTACCGGTCCCCAAAATGACCATACTTCAGGAACTGCATCCGGTCATTATCTTTATATGGAACCATCGCTATATTGTCTTAATAAATCAGCATGTATTAATAGTCCGTGTATAAATTTAGCAAATGGCTTTTCTCCGGGCATGACGCTATGGTATAATTCTTGGGGACCGGATATTGGTCAATTTCATGTGGATCTTTTTGATGGGGAGACAATTATAGAGGATATTTGTCCTCCTCTTATGGGAAATAAGGGCGATGAATGGAAGGAATTGGAAATTGACCTAATGCCTTGGGCCAATAAAATAATTGCCTTAAGGTTTCGGGGCATTACAAGTTGTGGCGAATATGGCGATTTTGCTATCGATGATATAAGCCTTTCTAAAACCACTGGTTTAGAAGATGATATAAACGAATCGGATCCTTTGGTGAGCATATTCCCAAATCCTACAAATAGTAGCATTAATGTGAGTTTTACAGGTAAATATGCCCAAAAGGTTACTATTAATATTGAGGATATTTATGGCCGTATAATTTGGGGTAATAGAGTGGAAATACTTGGTGATGAGTTGAATACAACGATTAATATTTCTTCGTTTAGTAAAGGGATGTATTTTATCTCCGGACATGATGATAGTGGTAAAATACTGTTTTGGACAAAAGTAATGAAATTGTAATGTTGCACTCCTCAATGAAAGACTTCTTGCTTTCTTAAACAGGACTTTCAGCCCGCGAGGGTAATAGTTATGATTTTTAGCCCAAGATGTCGGCTTGGCCTAAAATATTTTTAGCCTTTTTTTTGAGGGTTTTGTGGCCCTTGTTTTTTGTGCGAAACAATCATTTGAGCACATCAATAGATTAATATTCCGTTGAAATTAGGTGTATTTATGCATATTTCAACACTGGGTCTATTGTCTCCCCAGACCAGAGGCATTGTTGGTTTTTGTGATTAGGACTATTTGATAGGAAGAGATAGGATATTGCCCGAAGGAAAAGGAATGCCTCTGTAGAAAAAATGGCCAATGAGAATATTTGGAACAATTTTATCCAAAATTTACTTTAACTTAACACCCACAATTATAATTAACTATAGTTTCGCAGGGATAAAAATTATGAAAATGGATACTGCTAATTATAAGATACTGCTTGTTGATGATGAGCCGGATATTTTGGAGTTTTTAAGCTATAACCTTAAAAAAGAGGGATATACAGTTTATACTGCCGATAATGGCAAGGAGGCCATCAAAATCTCCAAAAAATCAAAGCCCCATTTGGTTGTTCTTGATGTAATGATGCCGGGCATGGACGGTATAGAAACTTGCCGCGAAATCAGGACCTTGCCGGAAATGAAAAATAGTATCATTATCTTTCTGACCGCCAGGGGCGAGGACTACTCACAAATTGCAGGTTTTGATGCAGGGGGCGACGATTATGTGCATAAACCCATAAAACCCAGAGTGTTGGTAAGCCGCGTAAAAGCACTTCTGAGGCGGTATAAAGAAGAAGAGCAGGAGCAAAATGTAGTGGATGTTAAGGACTTTATCATTGATAAAGAGAAATACGTTATTATTAAAGATGGCGAAGAATTAACATTACCGAAAAAGGAATTTGAGATTTTATTATTGCTGACATCTAAGGTGAATAAAGTGTTTAGCCGCGACGAAATTTTTGCAAAAGTTTGGGGCGATGATGTTATTGTAGGTGATCGCACCATCGATGTTCATGTGCGTAAAATCCGCGAGAAAATTGGGTTAAAAAACATCAAAACGATTAAAGGGGTTGGCTATAAATATGAATTAGCCTAAGTTTTCCAATAGAAAAATTTATATACAAACATTATGCGATATACTGACAGCCGCAAGGTTGCCTTATACATCTCTTTTTATATATCTGCTTTTGTCGGCATAGTATTCCTTGTTTTGGGGCTGATGCATAAAGGCATAGAAACGTGCTATTTATTGCCGTTTATTGGGATATTGTTTCTATTCTCCTTTTTTGTAGTACGCATCACAGTAGAGAAATACATTTATGAAAAAGTTAGGGTTATTTATAAATCCATCCTTAGCCTGAAAACATCTAAAGGGCAACTGCCCAAGAACGCTTCCTATTCCTTGGAAGGGGTAAATGCTGATGTGCTCGAATGGACCCAAAAAAGAACGAAGGAAATAGACAAACTCCGTGAGCTGGAAACCTATCGCCGTGAGTATATCGGAAATATTTCCCATGAACTTAAAACACCGGTTTTTAATATACAGGGCTATGTGCTCACTTTGCTCGATGGTGCATTAAATGATCCGGAAATCAATAAAAAATACCTGATACGCACCGAAAAATCGGTAGAACGCCTGATCACCATTCTTGAAGATTTGGAAACCATTAATATGCTGGAATCCGCAAAGCTCAATATGAATATCTCCCGCTTTGATCTTGTCGAACTGACACGCGATATTATTGATGCCCTCGAGCTAAAAGCGAAGACAAAAAAAGCAAAAATCTATATTCCCGAGGAGTTCAATAGGCGAATATTTGTTCTGGCCGACAAAGATCGGATTCATCAGGTGCTAACAAATCTTATCGATAATGCCATCAAATATGGCCCGGCAAAAAAAGCTGAAGTAAAAATTAGTTTTTTTACAATGGACGAAAGCCTTTTGGTGGAAGTAAGCGATAACGGCCCGGGTATTGCCCAAACAGATTTGCCACGTATTTTTGAGCGTTTTTACAGAACCGACAAAGCCAGAAGCCGTTCCCAAGGCGGAACCGGATTAGGTCTCTCCATTGTGAAGCACATTGTGGAAGCACACGGGCAAAGCGTGCATGTGCGTTCTTCTTTAAATGTTGGAACAACTTTTGGGTTTACACTCGAAAAAGCAAAATAATTATTTACCGAAAAGGCTGGGCTGTTTTCTTCGTATTATCCGCTTTTTCCTTTTCCTTTACTACTTTCATAATAACGCCATTCTCATAAACGACTTTCCATGTGAGTTTGCCGTCTTCATCCCACGTAGACCAAGGACCATTTCGTGTATTATCAATAAAAGACCCCTCTGCGCTTTTTTTTCCGTTTGCATAAAAATCTGCCCAATAACCCGAAGGTTTGGAGTCTTTAAAGGACTGAATCCTCATGATTCTGCCGTTATTGTCGTAGAAAGACCATTTTCCTGTTTTTAGGCCGTCAACAAATTCCCCTTTTTGAAAAATACTGCCATTTTCATTGAAATCGATCCAAAGGCCATGCTTTTGTCCATTGAGAAAATTCCCTTCGTACACTTTGCCGCCATTTTCGCCCCAGTATTGTGCCGGCCCATTTTTGATATTGTTGCTGTAGGCAATAGAATATTTTATACGCCCATTAGGATAATGCCCTTTCCATATACCCTCCATATTTCCGAGGGCAAAATTGCCTTCATAGTTAATACGACCGTTTTCGTACCAATTCACCCAATGACCATCTTCGAGATCATTCGTAAAATTCCCTTCATGGTGTTTCGCGCCATTTTCGTACCATGTTGTCCAGATGCCCTTACGTTTTCCATTATGAAAATCACCTTTTTTCCAAACTTCACCACTTTCATAAAAATATACCCATAAGCCTTCTTGTTGGCCGGCAACAAAGGGGCCAATACTGCCCAAAATATTACCGGGATAATAAAATAACCAGACGCTGTCTTGGAGGTCATTCAGGATTTTCCCCTGCATTTCGAGCGAACCATCAGGATAATACCAACTGCCATAAGCATTTAGGCTGTCGTTTTTATAGGCGCAAATAAATTGCAGGCTGCTATCTGGATAATAGGCTTGGGTTTCGCCATCTAAAACCCCATTTATATAATTATACGTTTGTTTTAAAGCCCCGTTTTCGTAATACTCTTTCCATAGTCCGTTTCTTTCTCCTTTAGTGATGTTGCCTTCAAAAAGAGGCTGTTGCAATAAATAGAAGCTTTGATATAGCCCTTCTTCTATTGGTTTTTTTGCTAAGGTATCACCGGTTCGGTAAAACTCGAGCCAAAGACCTGTTTTTTTCCCATGCGTGTATTCGCCGCTTTCTTTGATTGTTGATCCATCAGCATAATAAAATACCCATTTCCCCTCAGGCACCGAATCGACAAGAAGACCTTCGCTTGCCTTTATTTTTGATAAACTATCGGTAAAATACACTTGTTGTATGCTGTCCTGAGCATAAATATATTGGAAGATTAGTAAAGCTATGATTAGGCTGAGTATCTTTTTCATATGTATTATTTTTTCCTTTCAACAGTGAAGTTTACCAAATCAATTAAAGAACTTTTTTCGGGGGAATCAGGAAAACCAGACAGGCAATCAATTGCATTTTTTCGATATTCGTTCATTTTATTCCGTGCATAATCAATGCCTCCGCATTCGTGCACCCGCTTGATGAGCTGGGCAACCTTTTCTTTGTTTGTATTATGCCTTTTTACAATGCGGATCAGCTGTTTTTTCTCTGATGCAGGAACATTGTTCAGTGTATATATAAGCGGCAATGTCATTTTTTGTTCCTTGATATCGAGGCCGTTGGGTTTGCCTGTTTCCATGCTTTTCGAATAATCGAACAAATCATCTTTGATCTGAAATGCAATGCCTGTTAATTCGCCAAAACGATGCATTTTTTTCACGGTTTCTTCATTTTGCCCGGCGGAAGAAGCCCCTGAAGCACAACAGCTGGCAATAAGTGAGGCTGTTTTTTTTCTGATAATTTCAAAATAAACAGTCTCTTCAATATCTAGCCTTCTGGCTTTTTCAATTTGTAAAAGCTCCCCTTCGCTCATTTCTTTTGTCGCCTCAGAAACAATCCTTAATAATTCAAACTCATTATTCTCCAAGGCGTGTAATAAACCCCGAGATAGCAGATAATCGCCAACAAGAACTGCGATTTTGTTTTTCCAAAGGGCATTGATGGAAAAGAAACCGCGACGCATATTGGAGTCATCCACTACATCATCATGCACCAAAGTAGCTGTATGCAATAACTCAATCAGCGTGGCTGCATGATAGGTTGATTTATTGATGTTTGAAAACATTCCGGCAGTTAAAAAAACAAAAAGTGGACGCATTTGCTTCCCTTTTCGTTTCACTAAATAACGCATTATGGTGTCAAGCAAAGACACATTGCTTTTTATTGCAGCACGAAATTCCTTTTCAAAGGCTTTAATATGTGGTTGTACAGGCTTTTTTATGGTGTCGAGGCGAATCATAATTCTTTTTTCAGTCTTCAAATGTAGTAATTAACCAATACCCTTAAAACACAAAGACAGCTTTATTGTTGTTTTAGATATTTAATTTTATGGAATTCAACACATTAGTGCTTTTATTTCCTAAAGGGCTTACAGAGGATTGTTGCTGATCTTTGATTGGCTGCCGGATGAATACATCGGCACTTAACACAACCATTACAAAATGGCCCGGAAATGCTTTTCAAGATGCTTTTGAGCAATAGGTTTAAAATTATGAGAATAAACACATTACATTTTATTGTCCGATTTTGTGTTGTTTCTGTAAGATAATCCCTAACTTTACCAATTGATAATAGTGGTATGATAAAACGTTGGGTACTAAAGCAAAAAGTTGATCCTGAGTTGGTTGACAATTTGGCTAGAGCCTTGAACATCGAGTTCACTCTAGCAGAATTGTTGGTTCAACGCGATATTTATACCTATGAGGCTGCCCGAGACTTTTTTCGCCCAAGTTTAAAAAAGCTGCACGACCCTTTCCTGATGAAAGATATGGATAAAGCCATTGACCGCATCGATTCCGCTCTCCAGAACAAAGAAAAAATACTCGTTTACGGTGATTATGACGTAGATGGAACCACGGCTGTTGCTTTGGTTTTTACTTTTTTGCGCACATACCACAAGCAAATAGATTTTTACATTCCCGATCGCTACTCGGAAGGATATGGTATTTCGTATAAGGGCATCGATTTTGCTGCTGAGAACGATTTTAAACTCATTATTGCTCTTGATTGCGGGATAAAAGCCGTCGAAAAAGTTGCATACGCCAAAGAAAAAGGCGTCGATTTTATTATTTGCGACCACCACCGCCCCGGTGATATTATTCCTCCTGCTGTTGCTGTACTTGATGCAAAGCGTGTTGATTGCAATTATCCTTATAAAGAATTGTCCGGCTGTGGCGTGGGTTTTAAGCTTATACAGGCCTTCTCAATCAATAATAAATTGCCTTTCGAAAACCTGATGCAATACCTCGACCTCGTTGTTGTTAGCATTGCTTCTGATATCGTTCCAATTACCGGAGAAAACAGGATTTTGGCCCATTTTGGCCTAAAACTAATTAATTCATCTCCTCGACCCGGCCTTAAAGCAATTTTAAAATCGGCAAATCTGAACCGTAGCAACGGAAATACACATAAAATGACCCGCGATTTAACCATTTCTGATATGGTTTTTATGGTTGGGCCACGTATAAATGCTGCCGGAAGAATCGAAACAGGAAACAATTCTGTGGAACTGCTCAACACAAATAATGATGTGGATGCAGAACGTATGGCGGTGCAAATTAATGAATGCAATAACGAACGCCGGAGTTTAGACAGTCATACTACTGCTGCTGCCCTTGAAATGATTGAGCAAAGTGAGGAGCTGAGAAAAAATAAAGCAACAATCGTTTATGATCCGGAATGGCATAAAGGGGTGATCGGAATTGTTGCTTCAAGGCTTACAGAGGTTTATTATAAACCAACCATTGTTTTTTGTAAGTCGAACGGACTCATTACCGGTTCTGCCAGATCCGTAAAAGATTTTGATGTTTATGATGCGATTGATGCTTGCAGTGATTTGCTGGAGCATTTTGGCGGCCATAAATATGCCGCAGGCCTCTCCCTGAAGCCGGAGAACCTGGAGAAATTCAAAGCACGCTTTATGAGAATGGTGGAAGAAAATATTACCGAAGCCATGATGATTCCTGAAGTGGAAATAGATGCTGTGCTCAACCTAACCGACATTAGCCCAAAGTTTTATCGAATCCTAAAACAATTTGCCCCTTTTGGTCCGGGAAATATGTCGCCGGTTTTTAAAACAGAAAAATTGATCGATACAGGTTTTAGCCGTATCGTTGGGAAAAATCATTTGAAACTATCATTGGTGCATCCCCATATTTCAGGCTTTCCTGTTTCCGGAATTGCTTTTCAACTTGGCCATCAACTCGATGTGGTGAAAAGCACAAAGCCATTTTCAATTTGCTACCACCTCGAAGAAAACGAGTGGAACGGAAAAATAAGCCTTCAATTGAATGTGAAAGACATCAAAGCAGATAGTGCTGAAGATTTTGAATATCCTTATTAATTTCCTTTGATATAGTCTGAAAACCCGAATACGTCTATTTTTCCCATTTTTTTTGAGGGAAATTTCTACGAAAATCCATGCAATATTTTAGGATGTTTTAAGCCCGACGAAGGCTATCGACTGCATGGCCAATTTTATCGAGATTTACCATGCTCTCTAAATCATAAAATATATTGATAATCAAATAAGTGCCAAAGATTATCAGTATTAACCCAACAATTTTATTGATTATCCCAACGGTTTTAGGAGTCATTAAAGTCTTAATGCGGTGCGCAATAAAACATTTAAAAGCATCTGTAGCTAAAACCGTTAGGAGTGTTCCTGCAAAAAAAGCAGTAACAGCTTTCCAATCTGCCTGATACGAAGAACTTACAGTTACCATAGCCGTTAACCAAACAAACCATACGCCCGGATTGGCGATGTTTAAGAAATAGCCTTTGGTAATATAAACCATTGGGTGTTTCGCATTATTTTCTATTTGCCCATGAACATCCGGGGTTTCAAGGTGGGCCTTTCGTACGTATGTTATGGTGCCAAAAATAATAAGCACAATTCCGCCAATCATGGCAAACCACATATTCTCTCGGGGGTCTTTCCCCAAAACCTGTGAAATACCGAAAAAGGCAAGAGCCAGAACAGTAATATCGCTGAGGAAAATCCCGGCAGCAATATACAGCCCCGATTTAAAACCACGATGAATGCTTGTTTGTAATAGTACCAGAAGAGCGGGGCCTACTATTAAAGCTAAAGTAATTCCAACAAAAACCCCTTTAAATATCGGTAACATAAATAGAAAATTTCCTAAAAAGGGCAAAATTAAGGTTTTTAGTAGAATTGAAGCGGCTTTCTGAAAGGAATAAAATAAAATGAACACCTCAATTTTGTTTTTCGGCAAAGGCTTTTCGCTTTACTCGTTCCGGAAGTATGCTTATTTTTGTGCTGGTTTATCCACTTTCAGTTTATCCTATTGCGATTGCTGAAGGATTTATGGAGGGGGGCATCAGCCCCAATTAAATAAAAGACAAATGAAAAAGAAGATTTTTAAGTACGCGTCCATTATTATTGCTTTGCTTCTATTATACCCAATAATCGTGATTTCTATTGCCTGGAAAAATGATTATCAGCCGGAACGTATCAGTAGAGTAAATGTGTACAGTCCTGAACCTAAGGAGGTAATGGCCCTGCCTCTCGATACGTTTTCCATAATAACATGGAATATCGGTTATGCCGGCCTGGGGCAAAAACAAGATTTCTTTTACGATGGAGGAACAATGGTGCGCCCCAAAGAATCAGCTGTGAAAGAGAACCTTAAAGGAATACTGGATTTCCTTCTTGAAAATGACAATACTACTTTTGTACTTTTGCAGGAAGTGGACAGGGATTCTAAACGGAGTTATTATACCGATGAAGAACAATATTTACTCAAAGGATTATGGTTTTATAGCGGGCTTTATGCCGATAATTATAAAGTTTCTTTTGTTCCGCTGCCCTTACTTGAGCCAATGGGCAAAGTGCGTAGTGGTTTGCTGAGTATGTCATTGCCGATGCCATTATCTGCTGATCGATACTCATTTACAGGAAACTTCGCCTTTCCTAAAAAACTATTTATGCTCGACCGTTGTTTTCTTTTGAGTAGATACCCTTTGGTGAACCGAAAAGAATTGGTCATTATTAATCTGCATAATTCAGCCTTTGATGATGGTGACCTCCGCAAGGGACAATTAGAACAATTAAAAAAAGTGATGGAAATGGAAGCCCGAAAAGGAAATTACGTTCTTGTTGGCGGTGATTGGAATATGGCACCGGCTTCTTTTCAGCCAGATTTAATGGGCAAAAATTATCCACTTTTAGAAAATACAATTCAGATTCCAAACGACTGGTTGCCTAAAGGATGGGAATATATCAGTCGGCCAAGCCTGCCAACAAACAGAGCTGTTGATATGCCCTATAAAAAAGGGGAAACAAAGGTTCAGCTCATCGATTTTTTTATTGTATCACCAAATATTCAAGCATTGGCTGTAAATACAGTGGATAATGATTTTCTTTATTCTGATCATCAGCCGGTTATTATGCAATTTCGCCTAAAATAATGTATTATGAAGTTTGTACTAAAATCCTCTGTGTTCTTTTTATTGCTTCTTGTGATGTTTTCTTGTGGAAATGATATTAGCCTCAAGCAAATAAGAACTTTTTCTTCTGATGAATGGGAAAGAAATGACCCATTGAGTTTTGATTTCGAAATTGAAAACACTCAAGTTGCCTATGAAATATTGATCGACGTGCAACATACGAAGGCTTATATGGATGATGAGCTTTTGCTCGGACTTGGCATTGCTGGCCCCAATGGCGAAAAACGCAATCTCGATCTGAATTTAACCATAAGAAATAGAGACGGCAGTTTTCGTGCCGAGAAAAAAGGCGATGTCTGGAGCATTTGCATCCCCATCAGGCATCAATATTATTTTAACGTAAAAGGCATTTATACGTTTACCCTCGAAAATTTAATGAGCAGTGCTGCATTGGAAGGGATTTCAAGTGTTGGTGTTGTGATTAAAAATGAGGAAGAATAACCTAAATATTCCGGAATAGATAAGGCCAGAATAGTTAGGTAAATGTAGTTGTCTATAAGCTTCCAAATATTTAATTATTTACTGATTAATAGCTTTTGTGTTTTGGATATCCCCTGAGCACTAATCTGGAGCAGATAAATACCCTTTGCTAGTCCATCGATCTCAATTGTAGCATTTCCTTCAGCTGATTTTGTCCTGCATTCAATCCCATTAAGGCTTAGAATACGCGTAGTATAGGAAGTCCTTTCCGAAGCAAAAAACAGGACTTTATCGGCCTGCAAACGATATTCAGGCCAAAAAGCAGCGTCCTTTTCCCCTATGGATGTGTGTTGCCCACTGATTAAAACAGCAACAGAATCTTTAGTGCCTGATGCGTCTTTTGCTGTGGCAACAGTATAAACAAGGCCATTTTCCAGAGCAGTGACTAAGCCGTTTTCTGAAATTTCAGCCATGCCGTCTGCTGAAGTAATGCTCCATGCAATATTCTGGTTTGTCGCATTATCAGGATGGACAATTGCCTCCATTTGCAATTGACCTGCAGGAATATCAATACTGTATGAACCTGTGCTGCTGAGCACATCAATATCATCAACCAAAATATGCTGACCGCTTATTTGCACCATCACGGAGTCGCGTACAAAAGAACCATCGCGTGCTGTTGCAATTACATAAATGCTCCCGTTTTGTAAGGCTTGCAATCGGCCAAAAGCATTGATTTGGGCAAGGCCATCAATATTTCTCAACGACCAGATGATTGTAGTATCTGAAGCCGTTTCGGGTTCTGCTCGATATGAAAACTGTAAAGTTCCTTGATTTTCAATAATTTCATAAACTCCATTTACAGAATAAACCTCCAATGATGTAAGATATATTTTATCGAAAACTTCAATCCATTGCGAAGTAGAATCTCGACTTCCAATTTGATTTTGAACAAACATTTGTACTAAATATAAGCCAGCGGTATCATAAGTGTGCAATGGGTTATGCCCGGAATATGTTTCGCCATCGCCAAAATCCCAAAGGACATCAGGATAATCGGGCTGCGCATCTGTAAATTGAATATTTGTATAATCGGAACTATAACTAAATGAAGCGATTGGGCGGTGTTGCTCATAAAAAAAGTTTAGGGCTTTATAATAAATAGTATCCCAATATGCATTTGGTGCAGGGCTCCACATGCCGTTGCTGGTATTATAGAATTCATGGCCTTTGCCTTCGACAAAATAGGTTTTTGGCGAAAACCCAAGGCTCTCTAAACGTTGTGCAATTGTTTTTGATCCCCAAGCGACAGGCAGAAAACTATATCCCCATGGCGGGCCTTTATCAAACATCACGACATCGTCATCTGTGCCATGCACCAGCAGCACCGCATTGCCATCTTCTGCTTCAACGATAAGCGTATCGCTAAGCGCTCCCCAAAGGCCAATAGCTGCTTTTGCCCTACCGTTCTGCGCATAAGTGTTTCCACTGCAATCGAGGCAGCCTAGGTCCGGATGTGTGTTCGGTGCGCTACCACCTGCATAAGTAGCTAAAGGGCGTTCTTCTTCTTTGTTCAAATACAGGTTTTGAAGCGCTACAAAAGATCCCGCACTACTTCCGGAGATATAAATATTCGTAGTGTCAACGCCATAATCAGTATGGAATTCTTTAAGATATCTGATGGCCGCCCTGCTGTCCTGCAAGCCACGGTAAACGGCACGAGTGCTGCTCATCGAATCATTACTCATGCCCAAGCGATATTCGAGATCAACACAAATATAACCTAAATGAGCAAAGCTATCGCATAAAGCGACCATATCGTCATGGCCACGGCTACCTGTAAGAAAGCCTCCGCTATGTGCAAAAATAAGGCAAGGCCGCTTATTAATGCTGTCGTTTGTTGGACGGTATATATCAATATTCAGGTTCTGGAGGATTGTATTGTTTTGGTTCATCCATGGAAATGCCAAAGCCTGAGTCTGAGCATATACAATGTTTTTATCGATGCTAATTTCGGCAAAACGCGCTTCCGAATAGCGTGCCGGACCTGTAAACTGAGCAAATGATGCAATGGATAAAAAAATAAATGAAAGACCGAGTATTGAATGCCTGATTGTTGTCATAGAAGATATTTTTAGGTCAGCACTATGATACAAAGATATGCAGATGTTTCAGAAAAGCATCAAAATGTTCAATGCATAACGAGCTCGGTATTTAAGTGCATATCAAATAAGTCTTATTATAAGAATTATTAGAAACAGATTTCCCCCTCGGTCTTTTTTGGTGGTTTAACGATCGTTTTAAATTAAAAAAAGAATAAAAAAAACTGTAATTCAGAAAATGACCTCAGTCGAAAAGACAAGATGATGAAATATTGGGAGACAAAAGGCGCGCGCGGACATGTTAATTCTCGGGAGAAATCTAAATGTTCCTGAATAGTTAAGTAAATGTATTAATCTGCCGACCTTAAAATGCTTATGACATTTCCATAAACAGCTCGACAGACCAAACAGTATAATGGGCATATGTTGTGTGTTTTTTACTTTAAATAATTGTTAAGGGCTTTTTCATGTGGATCATCCTGTTTATTTTTGGCACATAATTGCAAAAAAAATGATTGAAATTCCCGATTCCTTTGGAGAGATTATCCGTCGCTACCGTAAAGAACGAAAACTAAGCCTGCAAACTGTTGCAAAAGCGACAAATGTTGATGTGTCTTTGCTGAGTAAAGTGGAAAGGGGATTAAGGCTTCCTTCATCAGAAACTGTCGAAAAACTTGCTGATTTGTTTCAGGTCTCGCGCAAAGCATTATATATTAATTTTCGTAGCGAGAAGATTAGTGAAGGGCTTCGCGGCGATCCATTGGCTCTGGAAATACTGAAGCTAACCATCGAGAAAATAGAATATCAATCAAATATCGGAAAGCTGCTTCCAATGAAAGAGGATCTGATTCCGCTTCTTATGGAAATTTTGGAGCCATATCCAATTAAACGGGCTTGGCTTTTTGGTGCTTATGTGCGCGACGAACAAGACCAACACACAAAACTTCAAATCGTGCTGGAATACTCGCGACGTGTTGATTTTATGATGAGCCTGGAGATTAAGGATAAACTGGAAAAACGATTGAAACTGGAAGTCGATATCAACGAATATGCCCTAATGAAATTTATTTCCGAAAAAGAATTTGAGGTCGATCGTTTGCAAATTATTGGTGATTAGACTATTTGGAAGCAGTAGAAAGCAAAAGACAGGGCTCTAACGATTAATGGATTTTTAGGTGTTTTTTTTACTGTAATGATCCGTCAAAGAGGGACATATACCCGCATCATAATCCCACAAAAAGGCATCAAAAAAGCCCTAACTAATTAATAGTTAAGGCTTTATGTAGCCCCACCAGGACTCGAACCTGGATCTAAAGTTTAGGAAACTTCCATTCTATCCCTTGAACTATGGGGCCATTTCCAAAAAAGAGATTTTTAGTCTTTCTCTTTGGGGCTGCAAAATTCATCATTTTCGCTTGTAATTGCAAGGTTTTTCTGCTTTTCGCTCGGATTCATAGAATAAATCTTAATCAGGATGATTTGAATAAAAGGTGTATAAATTGAAATGTACCTCAAACTTGGACCAAATTTTTTTTTGAATTTGTTTGGAATATGTGTGTTGGATTCAGTTTCTGGAGGAAAAACCTTTGCTGTGCTCTTAGGATATTTTAATTTTATCGCCCAAATAAACGAAAGATGCCACTGATTGATAAAATGCTGTTAATAGCTTCCGGTTTTGGTTTTTTATGTATGCTCACGGGTCTTTATGGGCAGCGTATGCCTGTAAAATACAGAAGCCTGCGCACAGACAGAATTTTTGGGATTCTGTCTGCGGCAGGCGCTTTTCTATTTATTATTGGATTGGCGGCATATAAATACCACGCGTAGTTTCTATTTTTTCTTGGCCATAAAAGGAATGTCAACGTAGATGTTTCCCGATTGATCAAGAATATGCAGTGTGCCACCTAAGTCGGTATCACTTGTAAAAGTGCCTTGAATGTATTCATTATCACCATCTTTTTTCAATGATGTGTTGATCGTAAAACTATTATTTGAAATTTGTGTAATGCCTGTGCTAACAGTACGGTTCCTACTGGTAGACCATGTTGAGCCTCCGCTTTGCTGTGTTATTGAATAACTATAAGCAGTAATCCAAGACTGATCGTTTATATTGGATACAGTAAGCGAAATAATTGGGCTTATTGTATCTGTGCCAATCCAGCTTCCTTGATATGCAACAACTGTTGGAGCGGGATCAGGATCATCATCACTACTGCAACTGCTGATAAAGCATACGGCGCAAAGGGCAAATGCAAGGAATAGAAAAGAAAGTTGTGATTTTTTCATAGACTAAAATTTTAAATAAATGGAAAGCAATATTACAACGAATTTGCGTCTGCATCAAAAATCAAATCGGGATTTATTGAATTTCTACCAAAAACCGATTGATGAATTTCCTAAGCTTATTATTTAACTCATGAATATCACGCAGCTTACGCAACTCACTTTCTGAAGCATAACCTTCGTTATTTTTTTTCTTCATATAGTCTTTTTCCATGATGCTGCCCATTTTTTGTGTGGACAGATAAATGAGCCTTGCCTCATCCAAAGACAAATCGATACTCTTTTGAAAATCCTCTTGCATCCGATCCAATTTTTTCAAATATACTAAATAATTTTCTCCTTGTTCTCAGAGTAACGCAGATTTTTTTTATTTATGACCGGAACAAAGGATTATTTATTTGTGGATTTTTCTGTTTCCGCCTTTTGCCCTATCTGCATCAGTTGTAAAATCAAAGGAGTCAGATCAGTATTGTCTAAGTAGGTGCCGAATAATTCTTTTCCGGGGCCAATAACGCGTACAGGAACGGGTATTCCACTATGGCTGCCACTTGTCCAGCCTAAACCTGCCTTTTTGTTGAGTATATTCATTGCGCTTGTGCTGATCTCATCCATATCATCATACAATCCGCTTTCATCTGCGGCTTCTATAGAAAATGTTTTTTCCCATGCTTGATCTAGCTGTTTTTTATCATTAACAGTTAATGATACTCGAGTTCCCAAACCAAAATATTGATTAACCATCTGGTACATCTCTTCTTTGCTGATTTCCCCTTTGTTTTTTCTTGCTTTTTCTTTGAGGATTGTTGAAAACATCGGTGCGGATACTGTCTGATATTGTAGTAATTCCAGATTAAGGTCGTATTGTTTTGATCTGTTTCCAACACTAAGTCCTCCTGTTTCATGATCTGCAGTTACAAGAATGAGTGTTTCATCAGGATGTTTCTCATAAAAAAGGAGTGCACGCCCTATTGCTTCATCAAAAGCGAGCAGTTCATGAATCATTGTTGCTCCATCATTGCTATGGCTGGCCCAGTCTATTTTTCCTCCTTCAAGCATTATAAAAAAGCCTTTGTCATTATCCAGAAGTTTAATGGCTTTATCCAGAACTTCTTCCTGACTTAAATCTGTGCTGTCGTAGTCTAATACATAACGGTTTGCACGGCTTCCCGGCTCAAGTATTGGGCTTGTTACAAAAACAGGAAGGTCAGATTTTTTTAATTTTTGCATTGCCGCACGGTTATTGGTAAAGGTATAGCCTTTAGTACGCAAATTCTCCATCGCATTTACTGCCGTTTCATCCACTTTTTTAATGGGTTTTGCGATGCCACCACCTCCGAAGAACTCGAAATTGCTTTCGGGCAATTGCATGGCAATCTCAAAATAATCGCTACGGCTAGGACGATGAGCGTAAAAACTGGCAGGAGTAGCATGGTTGAGCTGCACATTGCTGATGATCCCAACCTTAAATCCTGCTTCATGTGCTTTTTCGGCAATTGTTTTCAATGGTGTTTTTTTATCTGCTGCCATTCCAATCGTATTGATACTGGTTTTATGCCCTGTTGCCAATGCTGTTCCGGCAGCTGCTGACCCTGTGATATAACGATTGGCAGCATAAGTGCTTGCAAAAGATTGTACCGGTAATTTGCTGAGGTTTAGTTTATAGAGAGCTGTATCCCCTTTGGTTGCGCCCAGATATGCTTCTGTGGCATTGGCATGTGCCAGCCCCATTCCATCACCAATGAAGAAAAAAACATATTTTACTTCAGGCGTTTTTAAATTGCGCTGCGTAGCGCATCCACTAAAGAGAAGGACAACAACAAGAAGAAAGTAAAGGGAGACTTTTGAAAATTGATGTTTATAATTCATTTTATTCAATAATTTTGATGACAAAAGAAATACAATGGCAAAGATATACAGCATTGGCGAAATATTGCTTGATATTATTTTCCGAAACGGAACAGCTGTGGCATCAAAAGCAGGTGGCTCCATGTTAAATTCTTCTGTAAGCCTTGGCAGGATGGGTGTTCCTGTTTCCCTGATCTCCGAATTGGGGAATGATGCTGCGGGTGAAATAATCGTAAATTTTTTATTGGCCAATGATGTGGATGCCTCATTCATCGCTCGTGAAGAAAGTGGTCGCACAGGAATTGCCCTTGCATTTTTGGATGATCAGGCAAAAGCCAAATATGATTTTTTTAAACAGAAACCTTTAAAGAGGCTGCAAGTTTCAACGCCTAAATTTCAAGTAGGGGATTGCTTTCTGTTTGGCAGCAGTTTTTCCCTCGATGTGCAGATTCAGCCTTTTTTAAGCAAAATGCTGGAAGAATGTAGAAAAAACAAATGTATTGGTTTTTATGATCCAAATATCCGTGCGCATAAACTTATGAAAGAACAACAGAGGCTGCTTCGCAAAAACTTAACCGCTGCTGATATTATCAAAGCCTCAGATGAAGACCTTTTGGCGATATGCGGACACGATGATATTAAACGCTTTGCCAAAGAATTGGCCTTAGAACCAAATCAAATAATTATCTGCACTCGGGGCGAAATGGGAGCTGATTTTCTTGTGCGCAATCAGTATTATTCCATTGCTGCACCCGTCACAAAAGTTGTTTCCACGATTGGTGCCGGTGATACATTTAATGCGGGATTGATGGGTGCATTGTGTTTGTTGGGTCTTGCAAAAGATGAACTCTCAGAAGCAAAATGGCCTCTTATTATTGACGCAGCAATTCATTTGGCCTCGGAAGTGTGCCAAAGTGAGGATAATTATGCGAGTAAGGAAATGATTGGGCGTTTTAAGGAAAGCCTAGAGCAGTATTAAGTGCTTTGAACACATAATTATTTCCCTGCCAACTAAGGGCATGAATGATTTTTTGGTGTTCTTGATTTTTAGCTTAAAAAAGTTGGCGGTCTTCTAATTCTTTTATTCCTTTTATTGAGGCCTTTAGTGTTAAAATAAATCCATTTTTTTCGAAGGAACACATTCTGGTTTTTTTATTGAGCTCCGAAAAGTATTCGAGGTTAACCAATGTCGAGCGGTCGATGCGTATAAACCTCTTATCGTTAATAAGTCGTTCAACATGGGAGAGGTTATAGCTAACCATAAATTCTAAATCTTGTGAGAGAATCAGATTGCAATAATTCCCTTCGGCTTGAATGCAAATAATATCGCACACATTAACGATTTTAAAGCCATAACGGGTGTTGAAACGGATTTTTTTTGTTTCTGCATATTGAATTAAATCCTGCAGTTTTTGGGGGTTGGATAATCTGTCGGGCAAGCAGCGTATTCTGGCAATTAGTTTCCTTAGCTCTTCACGACAAATCGGTTTCAGGAGGTAGTCCATGGCAGACAGCTTAATGGCTTCGATGCCAAAAGTGTCGTGGGCAGTAACAAAAACAATAAGTGTATCGAGATTTAGGTCACGTATTTCTTTGGCTATTTGTAGGCCGTCTTTGCCGGGCATATCAATATCCAAAAAAACCAAATCGGGATTTCCATCCACGATCAGGTCAATAGCAGTTTGAGAATTCCCAGTTTCCCCTAGTATTTCTACGCCTTTAATATCTTTTAGAAAAGACGACAAAAGAAAGCGTGCTTTGGGTTCATCATCTACTAATAGACAGCGTAGTGGTTTTTCTCTCATTTCTATAATTATACGTATTGCATCCTTTTTTACTCTTATCTAAGATACAAAAAAATGTGAGGATTCTATTTCTTTCTTTTTATTTGTTCACGAAATGTTTCACAATATTTTTTTCAAAGTTCAAAGAGCGTGTTTTATTTATAAGACGATAGAAATGAATGAAATATATCGAGTAAATTATTCGTACACTGCCCCTGATTTACAGTGTTTATTGATTTTTGCCGGAATGTAATTTTTATGAAGACGCTTAATTTTTCAACAAAAAACACAAAAGTGAATAAATAGGGTTTCACTGGAATAAATTTAATGAACAGTTGTCTTTAATATATGAAAAACACATGAATATATTATTTTTCAGCTTAAAGATTTTTCTTATATTTGGAGTGCAAAAAGACGCCTTAAATATAGGATGAGTGTTTTTGATAATCCGGAATACGCATAAGGCGTGAAATAGTATAAAACTGTCTTTATGTTGTTTATTGAGAATGGGTTTACGATTGCAGGCAAAATTTATGATCGGATTAATCATTTTTGGGAAAGCAAAACAAGCCTAAGGATCTCTGCCGGACTTTTGGTTTCCGTATTTCTTTTCGGCTTAATCCTGATACAGGGAAATATCTGGGGATTGCTTCCGAAAGCGATTGCTCATTATGTGCCTTTAAATCATTTTGCAGCAATAGAATGGGCTTTTATCCTTCTGCTTTTTATCGAAATTGTGAGCTTGGTGCTCACTCTGGCTCATTCTGTATCTGCTTCTATGCTTAAACAGTTCGAAATACTTTCTTTAATTATGCTGCGTCAGGCTTTTAAAGAGTTTGGGGCTTTTCCCGAACCAATGGATTGGACTTTGATGCAAGAACCGGTTTTGCATGTTCTTTCCGATGCCGGAGGAGCTATTTTCCTTTTTTTCTTTGTTGTTTTTATTGCTCGTTTTCAGCGTCATCTGCCCATTACCAAGAGTGCTGTTGAACAGGTTCGTTTTGTGAAGGTAAAGAAAGCGGTTGCCCTTCTGCTTTTGGTTTTATTGTTGTGTATTGGCTTGGGCGATTTTGTCCTTTTTATTGGCAATGAGCCTGTGTATGATTTCTTCAAATCATTTTATACAGTATTGATATTTAGTGATATACTAATTGTACTTATCTCCATGAGATACAGCAGTTCGTATATTATTGTTTTTCGAAATTCGGCTTTTGCATTGGCTACGGTGATTATTCGCCTTGCTTTAACCGCACCTCCATTAATTAATGCGGGTCTTGGCCTTATTGCTGCCTTTTTTGTGTTGTTGGTGGTTCTAATCTATAATCGCCTTGTGCCCGATCATCCGAAGCAGAAAATAGAAGAGGCAAAATTCTAAACAGGCATCCCCTTGAGTATTTCCTTCACTTTCAGTTCATCAAGGAATAATTGGGTTTTTAATTCATCAAAGCCTTTAAATTTAATTTCATCGCGTATGCGGTCATAAAATAGGAGGCTAATATCCTGATTATATATTTCCCTATCGAAATCAAAAATATTGACTTCGATTGCAAAGCTGCTGTTTTTCAGGGTTGGGCGTATCCCAATGTTTCCCATCCCATCAAAAAGTTCATCACCAATACGCACCCTGCATGCATAAACACCATTGGCAGCAATCAGCTTATATTGGTTGTCCAATTCAATATTTGCCGTGGGAAAGCCCATTTTTCTGCCATTTTGATTGCCATGGATAACTTTTCCCGTAATTGAATAGGTATAGCCGAGATACTCATTTGCCAAAGATATTTTGCCTGAATTTAGTGCGTGCCTGATTTTCGTTGAGCTCACTAATTTTCCGTGAATCGCAACACCGGGAACTTCGCAAACCTCAAAGCCGTGGCTTATGCCAAGTTTCTTAAGTTGTTCGTAATTGCCTTCCCTTTGGCGCCCGAAATGATGATCATAGCCCAAAATCAGTTTTTTTGTGCCAAGCATCCCACTAATATATTCAGTAATAAATGTTTCTGAGCTTAAAGAAGCAAATTCTTTGGTAAATGGATGGATAATCAAATGATCGACCCCGGAGTCCAATAAACGCTCAATTTTTTTCTCCGGATTATTGATTAAGCGAAGTTTGCTGTGGTCTTCTTGCAGTATTTTTCTGGGATGTGGCAAGAAAGTAATAACAACAGATTCGCCTCCAATTTCGGATGCTACATTTCGCAAGCGCCGGAGGATTTCCTGATGTCCAATATGCACTCCATCAAAAGTGCCAACCGTAACAGCTGGGTTTTTGATGTTTATCGCTTCATTGATATTATGGTAGACCTTCACTATATAAAACTGTATTAAACGAGTTTGTGATTTATAAGGTGTTCTGCTATCTGCACTGCATTGGTTGCTGCACCTTTTCTTAAGTTGTCGGCAACAACCCACAAATTAAGTGCATTTTTGCAACTTTCATCCACACGCAAACGGCCAATAAAAACTTCATCTCTTCCACGAATATTGAGTGGCATGGGATAAATGTTTTGCAATGGTTCATCCAAAAGGACAAGACCGGGAAATTCCTCAAGTAGTTTGCGAACATCTTCTATTTGATAGGCTTTTTTAAAGGCCACATTCACCGATTCTGAATGTCCTCCCGTTACCGGAACCCGAACCACGGTTGCCGTTATGGCCATTTGTGGCGCATTGAGTATTTTCCTTGTTTCATGAACCAGTTTCATTTCCTCGGTGGTATATCCATTTCTCAGAAAATCGCCTCCATGTGGCAAAAGGTTGCGGTGGATTTGATGTGGATAGGCTTCGTTTCTTATGATTCCTTTCTCTTCATTTTCAAGCTGGCGAAGACCGGAAACACCACTACCACTCACCGATTGATAGGTAGAAACCACCACGCGCTCAATCTTATATGCCTTATGCAAAGGGGCCAAAGCCAGAACCATTTGAATTGTAGAACAGTTAGGGTTGGCAATAATTTTATTATGCTGTGTTAAAATTCCGGCATTGATCTCGGGAACAATAAGCGGAATTCCTTCTTCCATGCGCCATGCCGAAGAATTATCAATTACGGTACAGCCGGCTTCTGCAAAACGCGGCGCCCATTCTTTTGAAATTGCACCTCCTGCAGAAAAAATAGCGATATCAGGTTTTTTTGCCAAACATTCTTCTTTGCTGAGCACAATAAGCTCCTTTGAGCCCTGCTTTAGCAAAGTTCCGGCAGAGCGTTCTGAAGCAACAGCAAGGATATTTATGTCGTTAAATAGACTTTTTTCCTCTAATACTTTTAGTATCTCTCTGCCTACCAGTCCTGTAGCTCCAACAACCGCAATTTTCATATATTCTTCATTTTTAACAAAGGATATTATTGTATATTTACTTTTTCAAAATACATCATGCAAAAGTATTAATTATGTGCAATTCTCTAAAAAACAATGTCCCTATTCTTCTCATTATTCTGTTGCTTTCCTTGGCTTCATTTTCTTTAAAAGCACAGTTTACTGATGATTTTTCAGATGGGAACTTCACCCAAAATCCTGAATGGCTGGGTAATAGTACGCAATTTATTGTAAACGATGCTTTTCAATTGCAGTTGAATGCAGAAGGTGAAGGCGAATCTTTTCTGTATACCGCCTCCAATAGCCTGACACAAACAGAGTGGCGATTTTATATTCGCTTGGCTTTTAGCCCTTCCGGGAATAATAATGCACGTGTATTTCTTGCGGCGGATCAATATCCAGACCCACAAAATGGATTTTTTGTGCAATTGGGCGAAGCCGGCAGCAATGATGCGATAGAAATCTTTCGATTGGAAAACGGTACCGAAACATCTGTATGCCGCGGCCCGGATGCAATGATTGCTTCTTCCTTTGGGGTGAGCGTGCGTATTATTCGTGACAATAACCATTGGCAGCTTTTTGCAGATCCCGATGGTGGGGATAATTACCAACTGCTTGCCGAAGCAGATGATGCTTTTGATTTCTCAGCCACCAAATTTGCCCTTTATTGCAAATACACTTCCTCCAATAGCACGAAATTTTATTTCGATAACTTCTATACAGGACCAATACTCCTTGATAATACACCTCCTTCAATTATGGCTTTTCAGCTTTTAAGCAGCTCAAGCATCAGCCTTCAGTTTAGCGAAGCCCTTGAAGAAAGCCCGGCATTAAATCCTGCCAACTTTATCATCAATAACGAAATTGGACAAGCAGCTGCGGTAAGTTTTTTTGATGAAGCAAAAACAACACTGGAGCTGATCTACACCAAAAACTTTAACGATGGAAAGGCATACGAGCTCTTGGTGAAAAATCAAAGCGACCTTAATAATAATGTAATGAACGATACAATTTTGGAATTCAGCATGTATGAGGCTGCTCCTTTTGAAATTGTTTTTAATGAAATTATGGCCGATCCAACCCCGGAAGTTGGCCTTCCTGCCGAAGAATTCCTTGAGATTTATAATACAACAGAGATTCCTATTTCTTTGGAAAGCTGGAAATTAGTTGTGGGAACTACAGAAAAAGAGCTTCCTGCCGTAAGCATTTCCCCCAAAGGCTATCTGATTTTATGCAAACCCGAAGTAGAGGCATTATATGCTCCTTATGGGCAAACTGCCGGCATATCAGGGCTTAGCCTTGCAAATGATGGTCGTTTGCTTTCGCTGCTCAATAATAATGATGTACTGATCCATTCCGTTCAGTACGATATCTCATGGTATGCCGATCCTGAAAAAGATGAGGGCGGCTGGACCATAGAACAAATTGATCCTTTGGCGCCATGTATGGGGAAAAATAATTGGAAGGCTTCCGTAAATCCTGCAGGAGGAACACCGGGCAGCATCAATTCCGTAAACGCTCCGAATTATGAAAGCCCGGAAATTTCTTCTGTAACATTGCTCGATAGCATTTCCTTAATCATTGCCTTTAACCAAATGATGGATATTGCTTCGGTAACAGATATAAGTGCTTATCTGGCAAGTCCGGTGGGTATGTCCCCTGACTCTGTGCGCAGTTTTCAAAATGCACTTGATGAATTTATTATATACTTCCCGGTTCCCTTTGTGGCAGGCATCGACTATCTGTTGAGCATTCAGAAAGATTTGCTGAATTGCAGTGGAACACCCATCCCGGCAGGAGGGGAGTTTGCTTTTGCAATGCCTTTACCAACGGTTTTTCATGAAGTTTTGATAACGGAAATTATGGCCGATCCAACACCTGAAGTAGGATTGCCTCCCTACGAATATATTGAATTGCAAAATGTAAGCGAACATGCTGTGCAGCTTAATCAGTGGCAACTGACTATGGGAAGCAGCTCAACGATACTTGGTGCAACTGTTTTGGATGCCGGTGAGCGCATAATCCTAATTGAAGAAGAGGCTGTGGCCGCCTTTAAATTTTTCGGGAAAAGCCTTGTTGTAGAAAGTATTAGCCTGGGGAATGATGGCGCTTTGCTTAGCCTAAGGAATAAAGATGCTTTGCTGATTCATGCTGTTGAGTATAGTGTTGACTGGTATGGAACTTCTGCAAAAGAGGAAGGCGGTTGGTCCTTGGAAATGATTGATGTACAAAACCCTTGTGTGCAAGCGCCCAACTGGACTGCTTCGATTGCAATGGAGGGCGGAACACCGGGACAGGAAAACTCTGTGGCGGCAAGCATCGATGCTCCAGCAGCTCCGGAAATAAAATATATTACTTATCAAAATCCATTGGAAATTTCTGTGTTTTTTGATCAACCAATGGATAGCCTGGCAATGGCTGATGCCACTATATATTCTATTGAACCACAAATTGGATTTCCTGATAATGCGCAGCCTATTGGTGTGTTTTTTGATGAAGTCCGTTTGTTTTTGACCGAGGCCCTTATTGAAAATACCGTTTATACATTGCGTATTCAGGCAGAAAATGTTGTAAGCTGTTCAGGCCAAACGGCAGAGGAAGAGCTAATCATTGAATTTGGCGTCCCCGTCGCTGTTGATTCCGGTGATGTTGTGATTAACGAATTGCTTTTTAATCCATATGCCGATGGTGATGATTATATTGAAATCTATAATAATTCCCAAAAAGTGCTGGATATGAGTACGATGTCTGTGGTTTACCAAAAAGATACGGAAGCAGATCCGGATATTTGTTTTCTTCCACAGTATTTATTGATGCCCGGCAAATGGGTAGCCTTTAGTCAATCTCCGGAAATGGTTTTGAAACAATATCTTACGCCATATCCAAATGCTGTTGTAGAAGCAGAAAACCTCCCAAATTTTGGAAGTACGGAAGGGATTGTTTCTCTTACGCAGATGTCGGATGCCAATCGCACTTATGATGTTTTTGCGTATAATGAAGACATGCACTATCCGCTTTTGCGCTCTGTTGATGGCGTTTCTTTGGAAAGGGTAAGCGCTGATGTGTCTACCACCGAAGAAAGTAATTGGCATAGTGCGGCAGAATCTGTTGGTTATGGAACGCCTGCAGCAAAAAATTCTGTTGTGGCAGCAAATGCAGACGGTACCGAAGAACTAGAAATTAGCCCGGAGCTCTTTTCACCCGATATGGATGGCCATGATGATCTGCTAACGATTGCGTTCCATTTGGACGATGCCGGCTATATGGCTAAAATACAGATTTTTGATAGTCGCGGACGTTTGGTTCGAAACCTCGGTGGAAATATGATGCCCGGCAATGAGGCAGAGTATTTTTGGGACGGGATTAATAATGATGGAAACAAAGCGTCCATTGGGATTTATATCATTTATGTGGAGCTTTATAATCCCGAAGGCAATGTAAAAACCTTTAAAGAAAGCGTTACCCTGGGCGGACAATGGTAGTTTAAAGTCCTTTCATTTGGACGATAAGCGGCGAATTGCCAAAATACATATCGAATAAAGCCTTCCAAATTTCACGAATTGGAAGGCTTTATTGGTGTATAAAGTTTTGGCAGCTTTGCTACAAGATCACAAAAAAAGACAGAGAAACCCAAGCCCCAACTGTTGGCGCGAATTTGCAAATCGTGAGCCTAAACTCATATTCTAATGGATTGTTTTATTAAGTATTTGTGATTCAATATGGGCTCAAACAGGATGCATTCAGAATGCCAATTCTTCCCATTAAAACACATTATCCAGTCGCACTAGCGAATGTACAACCAATACAAGCCAAAGAGCTTGCCTGCCATCACACGACTTAACCGAAGAGAAAGCGCGAAACGCTAACAATTAAGCGCATCGTGGAAACCGGTGTACAGGATCAGGGAATATTAAATAAAAATTATCTATCATAGATAAAATACCATCTAATGATGATACAACTACTGAGTTCGTTGATTTTGTTTCTTGCAGCATAATGGATGTCTTTATTTTGTGCAAGGATTATATGAATTAGCAATAAAAGACATGAAAAAAATGAAACACACACAATTTTTTAACAGATTAAAGTATTCTTTAAGTAGTGTAATGGAGAACAAGACTAGGTTTTTAATCTCCTTATTCCTGATTTTCACGATTTCTGTTTTTACAGCTTGCGAAAAAGATGATGAAACCACCGAAGAAGTGGAAGAGACAGCCGTGCCAACCGTGACTTTTCTTTTGACTGACACAGGCCAAGATGTTTTCTATGACGCTGATGGCAATGAAATTTCAAGACCTAGTGAAGGCGAAGATTTTTACGGACAAGATGCGCAGTTTACAGGAGTATCTTCAGCCTTCCAAGACAATGGCGATGGTACGGTTACCGACTTAAACACAGGTTTAATGTGGCAGCAAACACCAGACTACGAACGCCATAACTACTACGATGCCTTTGATTATGTTGATGGCTTAGAAACTGGTGGATACACTGACTGGAGACTGCCCACCATTAAAGAATTATATTCGCTATTAAATTCTAATGGTGAATTAGATCCAACAAATACAAGCGGTTCACAACCTTATCTTTATGATGAATACTTTGATTTTGAGTATGATAACAATATACCTTATGCAGGACAATATTGGTCAAGCACTAAATATGTAAAAGGCGGTTTGCAAACCGATAATATTGAAGGTGCTTTTGGATTTAACTTTGCTGATGGCCACATCAAATCCTATGAAACCGGATTGTATTTCGATGGTAGCTCGGGAGTTCAAGATCCCGGTTGTTTTGTAAGAGCCGTGCGTGGTGAAGAAAATGTATATGGCGTAAACGATTTTGTTGATAATGGCGACGGTACAGTAACAGACAAAGCTACAGGACTTATGTGGCAACAAGCCGACGACGGAAATACTTATGATTGGACAGATGCTTTAGCTTATGCTTCGGAAAGTGAATTAGCCGGATATACCGATTGGCGTTTACCCAATACCAAAGAATTGCAAAGTATCGTTGATTATGAAAAAACTACAATTCCGGCTATTGACGAAAGCTATTTTACCTGCACCGATAGCGACAGTTGGTTTTGGACAAGTACAACCCAAGGAGATTTTAAATACACCGCCTGTTACATTGCTTTTGGTAAAGCATACAGTAGGGATAATAGTTCTGCTACAGAATATTATGATTGGCATGGTGCTGGTGCACAGCGCTCTGACCCAAAAACCGGCGAAGTAGATGACTACCTTCTGGAATCCGACAATGCTGATGATTTGCTTCGAATACGTAATTGTGTGCGTTTAGTAAGAAATTAATTATCAGAGGTTTGTGGGCTGAATTAGATGAGTACTCTCATCTAATTCAGCCATTTGTTTTGCAATAAAAAGCCCGGCATATAACAATTAAGCGTCAAACTTTTTGTTATTCCCCTGCCCATTCCTTAAAAAATTGGACTAAAAATCCTTCCATAAATTGATGGCGTTCTTCGGCCATTTTTTTTCCGCTTTGGGTTTGCATGCGATCTTTGAGCAGTAGCAGCTTTTCATAAAAATGATTCACTGTCGGGCCTTGGCTGTTTCTATAGGAATGAAAATCCTGATGGAATTCCTTTTTTATTTCCGGATTATGCATTTCCCTGCCTTTTGATCCGCCAAAAGCAAAGGTGCGTGCAATTCCAATTGCTCCAATCGCATCAAGCCTGTCGGCATCCTGAACAACAGCGCTTTCAATATTGCTGGTCGGGGTTTCCACTTCTGCACCTTTATATGAAACCTCGCTAATGATTTGAAAAATCCTCAGACCGATTTCCTCGGGAAGGTTTTCGTTGATCCATTTTTTCAGAAAAGCTTCTCCTTTTTCAGGATTATTGCCGTGCAATTTATGATCTCCTACGTCATGCAAAAGAGCAGCAAGTTCGCAAATACGAGCATTAGCGCCTTCTTTCTGAGCAAGCTTCAAGGCAATCTGGCTCACGCGTTTGGTATGCCACCAATCGTGTCCGCTGGATTCTTTTTCCAAAAAATTGCGGGCAAAATGTTCCGCCTTTTTAATGAGTAAGCTTGTTTGTTTATCCATGCTGCAAAGATAATAAGCCCGGAGAATTTCATTTATATTTTGATGCGCTTAAAGTTTATGAGGTGTTCAATTGAGCACTTAGTCTGAGGAATGAAATTCAGTATATTTTTAATGATGTTGTTTTAGATTTCTCCCTCGGTCATTTTTAGTAATTAACGATTGTTCCATATTAAAAAAGAATATAAAACACTGTAAAAAAGAAAAATGACCTCAGTCGAAAAGACTAAATGGTGAAATATTGATAGACAAAAGGATCGAAATGAAGTGAAGATCCTGCGGGAGAAATCTAAATTTAACAACTGATTAGAGGAAGCATTTATATGAATACGTCAATTGAGTTTTTGAAAAAAGAACATATGCCTGTTTTCGCATTAAATTTATAGCTTTGTTTGAAAATTCGTTTATGTATAGCAAGGAAGAAGCAAAAACAATCCGTTTGGAATTTTGGAACAGCTTCCAAAAATATTCAGCACCCAAAAGAAGGCAGAAAGGCTTGCCCAAAAAATGGATGCTCGAAAAAACCGGAATAAAAGCCTTAAACCTTAAATTTGAAGTAGACCGAAATGCTGCTTTTTCAGGGATTGTTATTTCTACCCAAAACGAAGCAAAACGAATGGCTTTGTATGAAAAGATAGAGAGCATTAAAACAATTCTTTCGGAACAGCTTACTGATGAGGTTTTTTATGATTTGGTGTTTTTGGAGGATGATGGTAGAGAAACCTCCCGGATTTATTGCCTCTTGCAAAACGTGAATATTTATCAACAAAACGATTGGCCCGAAATACATGAATTCTTGTTTCGCACAATGATCGTTTTTGAGGAAACTTTTTTGGAATTTAGAGATTTTATAGCAGATATCACTTTGCCGGAAGATGTTTAATAGAGTTTATTTCTGTCTTTGGTTTGTTTTTTAAGTCATTGATTATTATCATTTAATGAGTGTGCACTGTTTATGCCGAACTATATTTTACTCTATGGAATTAGCATACAGGCGTTCTTCAGAGAATTACTTTTTTCATTTTTTTTTGCGAGGCATTAAAAAACCGCCCAATCAAACGAAAGGACGGTTGTTTCTTGTCAAAATTTCTTAACGAATAATGCTCGTCTTGATCACTTTTGTTTGTCCGGCAGTTTTTACCCGAATAAAATAGATGCCATTCTCAAGTGCTTGCCCTTCAGAATTGTGGCCGCTCCAAATAAATTGATAAGGAAACTCAATCCCTTTTGGATGTTGCACCCTATATACCATTTGTCCGTTGAGGTTGTACATGCCTATTTCGAGATCAGACGAAGCAGCTCCATCAATAGAAATTGTTGTGAAATTTCTAAAAGGATTAGGCCCAACGTCCACATTTAATGTGTTTGACGCAGGAAAGAGTAAGTCATCGGTTCCAACCAACATATAAGTGCTTTCTTCTTTTTCTGAATACACCCATCCCTTTGCTTCCCAGATTTGCACTAATTTAGAAATTGTATTTCCTGCGCCGTCATAGGTCCACTGTTTCCATATGGAATTTTCCCATGCACCGGAATAGTTGGCAATTGTAAGTTCTTCGGTTATATTCCATGCGCCGTCATAAGTAGGTGTGGTTTTTTCTGTGTTTTCCCAAGCTTCTGATCGCCAATAATAAAGCAGTTCTTCCGTATAATAAGCTTGTGGGTTATATGTCCATGTTTTTTTATTGTCATAATGCCATGCTCCATCCTCCCATTCCATTTCAATATTTTCGATGGGTAGATTGCCATCAAACACCCATGTATTCAAATCGTCATTTACCCATGAGGAGGTTTCGAAATCATAATCTATTTCCAGCTGCTCGACCATATTTCCCATGGCATCATACTGATATAAATATCTGCTTGTGCCCATCCATTGGCCGGTATAATTGGTTTCCACATATACTTCAGAAATGAGGCCGTCGTTAAAAATATAGTTCATTTTCATGAATTCGCCCCATTCACTGGTTTCTGGATACCAAAAATAGCCCATAATGATGTTTATTTGGCCTGTTTCATCATAAGAATAAACATATTTATAAAAATTTTGCCATGCTCCTGCCATCCATGCCATTGAGATCTCTTCAAGGAGGAATGCGTCTCCATTATAGGTGTAAACGCTTTTTGCAACATTCTCCCAGACACCGTCTTCCCAGATTTGGTGTATTGTTTCGCTTACAACAAGATCTTTGGTTTGGCTTATTATTCGCTCTATTTGCCTGCTTGCCGCTGATGCTGCCGGATCGATAGTGCCTTTAAGAATTGCTGATGATTTTGCCTTTGCAAGCTGTACTGCATCAGGGTGGTTTAGGCTTTGAGCATTTATGCCATAGCTCATGCCAATCATGAAGAACATGATGATGATTAATTGTTTTTTCATTTTTGACCTCCGTTTTTTGGTTTTTAAGTCTGTACTAAAAAATGCGGCTTCTAATATACAAAAAATCAAGGGCTTATGCAATAGTTTTTTATGTAAAAGTTTCCCGCTAAGCAAGATAATCCGCTTATGGGATGTATAAGGCTTTAACTGCCTTTTGCCGTAATGGATATTTTTACAAGGAAAAATAATTGTGTGCGATTTTCAAATAAACCGTAATTTAGCCATCAAACTCTAAAACAAAAGATCTTTATGCTGGCCGATGCTCATGGCACGAAGCTTGTATAAAGATTTGCTTCAATGAATTAATTGTACAATAAATTGTAAATACAACATCTATGAAACGTTTTTTCAACATCGGATTGGTCCTTATGGTGATTGCTGTGCTGGCAGCATGTAATCCAAGAAAAGTAACACGTGTTAGCGAAGATACAACGATTGACCTGAGCGGTCGATGGAATGATGTGGATTCGCGAAAAACAGCAACTGATATGATCACAGAAGCCCTAGGAGGGCGTTGGCTGCTTAATTTCGATCGCGAACATGCCGGAAAACAACCCGTTGTGATTTGTGGTTTTGTGAAAAATAAAACAGCCGAACATATTGATCCGGAAACATTTATTAAAGACCTCGAAAGGGCTTTTATTAATTCCGGGCAAGTACGCTTGGTCGCCGGTGGGGCAAAACGTGAGGAAGTCCGTGGTGAACGCGCAGAACAACAGGATTATTCCTCTGCTGCGACCATGAAAAAATGGGGACAGGAAGTAGGTGCCGATTTTATGTTGCAGGGCGATATTGCACAAATCGTAGATAGCTATAAAGATGAAAAAGTGAACTTTTATCAGGTAAACCTCCAACTGACGAATATCGAAACAAATGAGATTGTTTGGATTGGCGAGAGTAAGATTAAAAAATACATCAATAAATAGAATTGTTTGAAACACTAAACCATCGCCCGTTGTATTATTCTACGGGCGATGTGCTTTTATAAATGATAATGCCTATGCGCCGGTTGTTCCTCTTTATTATGTTGGCTTCCATGCTTTCTTCATGTGCTACCTATTACCAAAAAAACCAGAAGTTTCAGGAAATGGTGCAAAAGGGGGAGATCGATAAAGCAAAAAAATTCATCAACCGCGATTCGGTAAAAGCTTCTGAAGGGAAAGACAGGGTGCTGCATTTTTTTAATATGGGCTGGCTCGATTATATGTCAAAAGAATATCAGCCCAGTACCCAATGGTTCGAGAAAGCAGATTTGTATATCGAAGATTATCAGAAAAGCCTTGGTGCGGAAGCGCTCGCATTAATCACAAATCCAATGGTGAAGCCTTATAAGCCTGAGGATGTGGAGAATGTAATGACCAATTACTATAAAGCAGTTGATTATCTGCTGATGAAAAACCTGAGCGGGTCTCTGGTTGAAGCGCGAAAAATCACTCAAAAACTATATGCGCTGAACGATAAATACAAAGACCATAAGAATCGCTACTCTGACGATGCCTTTGCCCATGTGCTGATTGGTTTGGTTTATGATGCCGATAATGATTATAATAATGCCTTTATTGCCTACCGAAATGCACTCAAGGTTTATGAAGAAATATATACACCAAATTTTGGTTTGGAAGCCCCGGAACAATTAAAACATGATATTCTTCGCACAGCCTATTTAACAGGATTTCAGGATCAGGTGGATTTTTATGAGCGGAAGTTTAAAATGAAATACCATCATAAAAAGGAAGAAGGCGGAACCTTAATCGTTTTGTGGGAAAATGGGTTTGGACCGGTAAAATCTGAATGGAGCATTAATTTCTCCGTTATGAAAGGCTCCGGTGGCATGGTAACATTTGCTAATGACGATCTTGGGCTAAGCTTTCCGTTTTTTATCGGGGATTGGTCATCGAGCAAACAAAGCGAATTTTCTGACCTGAGTTTTCTGCGCGTTGCTTTTCCCAAATACCTTACACGTCCACCGGTATTTCATGCGGCCGAACTGAAGGTTAATAATGCCGCCTATCCCTTGGAATTAGCAGAAAACCTGAATGAGATTAGTTTTAAGACACTGCAAGACAGAATGCTCCGAGAATTGGGCAATTCTTTGCTCCGTCTGGCATCAAAAAAACTTGTCGAATCGGCAGTGCGCAGTCAGGATAAGAATATTGGTGCCGCTGTGGGTATCCTTAATGCATTAACGGAAAAAGCAGACACAAGAAATTGGCAAACTCTGCCTTATTCTATTTCCTATGCACGCGTTTCACTGCCTGAAGGGACTCATAAAGTAGAGCTAAAAACCTCAGGAAAAACCATGAGTTCGACCCATGAAATGAATGTGGATATTATAAAAGGGCGTACGGTTTTTAAAACATTCAGGAGCCTTGAGACCTTTCCTGCCCAGGAAAACCTATAGGTTTTGCATTAAAAGGAACTTAAATCAAATTATTGCACGTAAAAATAGACTGCTCCAGTATCATCATGATGAATTTCCGAGAAGAAATTCTCGTCCATTAACTCTTCTTGGGTTTGTGGGTTCAGGTAGCGGGCTGTTATTTTTACTTTATTGTCGGCACTTACTTTTACTTTCACATAATTATATACATAACCATCGCCAATAGGGTTTTGTATGAGCTTTGATGTGGAAAAAACAACAAAGGCTTGCTTATTGTATACTGCTCCTTCTGCAAAATATTCATACACATCTATATTCATTCCGCCAATGGCATTGGGCACCTTTTCTTTAATTTCATTACCACTTATAAGTTGACAATCAGCATAATGAACAATCATGCGTACGGTTTTTCCTGAGTTAAGCTGTTTCATCAGGTCTTCAAAAGAAGAGAGAGGGTTTCCGGCAAAAGCAGCGGTTCCCAGAAAGCTAAGCACAATAATTGATAGAGCAATTAATTTTTTCATTCTTGTGTTTTTGTTTTATATTTCCTTAGTTTTAAATAGATTTCCCTGGCGACCCAAGCATCTGTAGCAGCATAGAGCTGTTGGGCGTCTGTTAGTTCTTGTGCTTCCCAATTGCTAAGTTGCTGCCTTTTGCTGATGCGAAAACCAAGAACTAAAGCGGAAAGTTTTTTGGCGCCAATACTCACAAAGCCTTTTTGTTGAGCAACTGTGTTCAGATCAATAAACCCTTCGGCATGAAACCCCGCGATTTTATGCAGTGCGCGAATATCATCCGTAAGGCCAATTCCGGCTTTTATAATGCTTTTATCCTCGAAGATGTCAGAAATTAGCAAAGGAAGCTTCATATGGTTGAGGCGCAGCAGCAAAACATGCTTTGAGGTGGCAATTTGAAGCAATGCAACTTTATAAGAAGTGCCTTTTTTAAAGGCTGGTCGTGTTTCGGTGTCAATGCCGAGGATGCGTTCGTTTTTAAAGTAATTGCCCAAACCTGAAAGTTGTTCTTCCTTGTCAATAAGTAAGATAGGTCCCCCAAAACTTTTAATTGGATATTCAGTTAGTTGTTCTTTTGTGATCTCAAAGGGTGTAGGCAGCATAGCTTGTTGAAAATATTTCGTAAAAAGGCAAAGGTACTAAATATATAAAACGAATTTCTCGATTTTCCAATCAATTTGTAATCAGTCTTTAATAGTACTAATTCAGGCAGTTTGGATGGAAATTTAGTGTGATTGGTTTTTTTTGCAAAAAGTTTTCAATTTATAAAGTGGTACGCTACTAATACTAGAAGCAGCTGAACATGGGATTTCTCGATGAAGCGCTTTTACAGGTCTTAGGATTATTTATCAGAAGCTAATTATAAATATAAAAATTTGATTATGAACAAGTTAAATGTATTAATTTTCGGACTGTTGTCCATGATGTTTGTTTTCTCGTCTTGTAGTAAAGATGAAGAAGTGTTGAAACCAGATCTGGCATTTACTGTTAGCGATACTAAAATTGATGCCGGTCAGACAGTAAAATTCTCTGATTTATCAACCAATGGACCAACAAGTTGGGCATGGGTTTTTGAAGGCGGCGACCCTGCTGTTTCTTCAGAAAAAAATCCTGAGGTTACTTATAATGTTCCCGGTAGTTATGCCGTAACATTAGTTGTTGCCAATGAAGCAGGTTCTGATGAACTGACAAAAACAGATTATATCACTGTTGAGGCTGCTGCACCAACAGCACGTTTTAGTGTGTCTTCAGATCGTATCGACCCGGGTCAGGATATCGTTTTAACCGACGAATCTGCAGGAAATGTAACTGAATGGAACTGGACTGTAACCAATCCTGATGGAACCAACTATTATTATCATGATCAGGAAGTTACTATTACTCCAGATGTTCTTGGTTATTATGATGTTACTCTGGAAGTTATCAATGAATACGGTTCAGACGAAACAACTCATACAGCTTGTTTTGAAGTATATGCCCCTGGCATCACATTTAATAATACAACGCCTTCAATGGTAAAAGTCGAGTATGAAGGAACATATAAATATATCAGTTCAGACGAAACTGTTAAATTATTTGATGAAAATGGTGACCAAAGCATTACCTATAAAGTAACAACACAGGCTTCTCTTGGTCTTGAACTGAGTTCCGGTACTACAACTGTTGACCTATCTAATGGAGATAAAACCGTAGATTTTGAAATAAGCAGTGATTATTTCTTCCTGACTATTGAAAACAGCGCAGATCCTTTTAATAAGGAAGTAATTAATGCCGGATTGCAATCAGAAGTAACAGAGAATGAAGTTATTGGTTTCTTCCAAGGACAAACAAACATGGGATATTATAATCTTTGGGGCAACACAAATATCCAATGTCATTTTATGAACAGCAATCAGTATGTCTATTGGGAAAACATCAACTGGAGCAATTATGGTTCTACAAATATCGTTCTTGATCTTGTTTATGAAGGCAAAAAAGATGGCCCTCAATATAAAATAACGAATAAAGCAGTTGATGCCACTCATGAAATTGTGGTTTTGAAGTAATAGTTTTAGCAATGATTGGTAAAAAGCGCCCTGTTTTCGGGGCGCTTTTTTTGTTCTCGAAGGAAGCAAAAAATCGGTTCGTACAGAAAAAGGGGGTGTTCGTCACCCAAAACAGCCCTTTCGTACAATAACTCAAAAAAAGCTTGCTTGGGAAATTGAACTACATTAATTTAGCACAGCAATTAATAAAAAGCAGTAGAGTTTTTTTGCCAAAAAGCATAAAAAACACTGGTTTTTGGTTTTGTTTGCCTATGCAAACGTTTTTTTTCGCTTGTGGTAACCGGGGTTCATGTGGGGACTCCGGTTCTTTTTTGTCGTGTTTTGCTAATTGAGACAAATAATCCATTTATAAGCTGCCCTTATGAATAAAGGAGGGCAAATATTTTTTGCTGCATGAAAAAATCCTTAATTTTAGCCGGTAGTTTTTTAACCTATGAAGAAGTCTCTCTTTATTCTTTTTCTGTTTGCTTTTTTGCAGACTTATTCTCAGCAGTATAGCTATAGGCATTATACGATTTTTGATGGCCTGCCTCAAAATCAAATTACAGATTTGTATTTAGATGATGATCATTTTTTGTGGATCGGAACAAAAGGGGGAATTTGCCGCTTCGATGGTGAAGACTTTGTGCATTATACCTCTTCAGGCTCTGCCAATAATCATGTAAGGGGGATCTTTTCCGTTAAGGATACTTTGTATTATTATACCTCAAGGGATCTTTTTCAGATGCAAGATGGGGCATTCAAGAAGATTTTTACGTCCGAAAAAGAATCGATTATGTATATATTTTGGGCGCAGGAGGAAAATGGATTTATCGTAAATACCAATCATGCTGTTTCTTATTTCCGAAACGGACCAGTCGAAGAATTATACAGAGATGATGAGCATGAACTAAGAATTTTTGGGTTTATCTCAAAAGAAAAATTTCTGCTTTGGCTCGAAAATGTTAAATTATATAAGGTTGACACATTGGGTGTTGAGCTGATACGTGATTCTGTTCATCTTTATAATGACATTTTTAGACAGAATAATAAGGATGTGTATTTTGGAGTCAATTTGTCATTCCCTGATACTCTATTCAGGTATAATTCTAAAGAAGAAACATCTGATATAGTATTTATTAGCGAAAAAGAGTCTATCACTAATTGCTATATTCTTGATAAGGATATTATTGCAGGAACGCAAATACAAAATTGGTTCCGACTCAATGATTCGTTAAGGATTATTGATGCTGATTCCCTACCAGATGCCGGGATCAGGGGTTTAGTAGAATACAATAATACGCTTTTCATTGGCACAGAAGTGGGCTTGTTTGTTCGCAATTCTGCCGCTTTTGTGAATTATACGTACAGGGATAATATTCCAAAACAGCTTTGGTCTGTTTTTGAGGATTCTCATAATGATATTATTTTAGCCTCTTTTTTTGGAAAACTCCTCAGGATTAAAGAGAATAAAGTGGAAGGCGAGATACCCTTAAACATCCGGGATTATTCGTTTCAATACCCCTACAGTTTTTATATGGGTGGTCTTGCCCTTAAAAACGGCAAATGGGCCATTCCTATGTCGGTGGGGCTGTTTTATGGGAATGCATCAGAGCAACGCTTGATTTCTGATAGGCCAGATAGCTTCTGTTCATTTTGCACATATGAGGACACGCTTTCCAATCTGCTTTATTTGGGCTCTCCCAATGGGGTCTACATTTTTGATATCGCAAAAGAAATGTTGGTCAAAAACATTCAAACAGATGGGGTAAATGTTTTGGATATTGCCAAAGACAAATATGGTCGGCTCTGGTTCTGTACCTCAAAAAAAGTGTTCTTATATGAAGGCGACACCCTGAACGGGATCTATAAAAAGCAAGAGGAATTGCATCAGCCTTTTGTGAGCTGTTGCCCCGATGCCAAAGGCAATATGTGGCTTGCCAATAAAAAAGGGCTATATCTCTATAATTATGATTCATTGCAGAAGGTTTGGGATGGCTCTTTTACCTTTATTAATAATTATAAGAAAACGCATATCATTGCCGGAAACACCTTTGGGGTGCTGTATCTAAATCTGGACGATTTTTATGCTGGTGAAAAAGATTTCGCATATTTTTTCGATCGCTTTAATGGTTTTATCGGCAAAGAATGTGGGCAAAACGGAAGCTGTGTCGATTCACAGAATAATGTTTGGATTCCCACCTCTGAAAGTGTTGTAAAATTTATGCCCGAAAAAATATATATCGACACTATTCCTCCCAAAACCTACATTTCTTCTATGGATGTCTCGGGCAGAAACCTGAATTGGGCGGAAAGGGATAAATACCCGATAAATAGTGATAGCATATACAAATTGCAATGGGATAAAAACAATATCAAGATTTATTTTCATAGCATCAAATACCATTGCCCTGAGCGCGTGAAATATCGTTATCGGCTATTGGGCTATAGCGAGAACTGGAGTGAAGTGGCTGAAAATGAAGCATTATTTACAAACCTGGAGCCGGGGCATTATACCTTTGAATTGATTGCTGCCAACGAATACGGCTATTGGTCTGCCAGCCCAACAAGAATGCAATTGGAGATTGTTCCCGCTTTTTGGCAAATGCTTGTTTTTAAGATTGCATTTGTTTTAATTGCCGGCGGCTTGCTGTTTTTTGCTTTATATTTATATTTCAGGAGAAAACAACGCAATGAAAAACAGCGCCAAAAGGCCGAGCAACAATTAGTTCAGGTGCAGCTAAATTCTTTGAACTCACAGCTTGACCCTCATTTTGTTTTTAATGCACTTTCAGCAATTTCTGTTGAGGTGCTAACGAATAATACACAACAGGCTTACGATTATTTTGTAAAAGCAACCAGGCTGTTTCGTAGCTCTTTAGTCGATCGGGAGTCAGTTACAAGAACACTCGAAAAGGAGATTCAGGTTGTTGAAGGATATCTGGAACTACAACAACTCAGGTTTGGCGATAGAGTCAAATATCAACTACATATAGATAAAAATGTTGATGATCAAATTGTTGTGCCAAAATTATCTATTCAGGTATTTGTGGAAAACGCCGTAAAACATGGGTTGGAAGCCAAGCCGGATGGTGGTCATGTAAACATTAGTATTGCCAAGCACAATGCCGTTTTATATATAGAAATAGAGGATAACGGCATCGGGCGCAAAGCCTCTTCACAAAGGAGAAAGCGATCTTCAACAGGTTTGGGACTAAAATCATTTCGGCATTTCTTTGAGATCCTTAACAAGGTAAACACACAAAAAGCCGGATTTTTTATCGAAGACCTCTTTGATGCCGAAGGAGAACCAAAAGGCACAAAAGTTCGGGTAGAGATTCCATTGGATTATCGCTTTTCTGTGGACTAAAGACCTCCAAAATTTGAGAAATAATCCGCTTAAAAAATGGATCAAAAATTGGTTCGTACAGAAAAAGGGGGTGTTCAACCCTCAAAACAGCCCCTTCGTACAATATCTCAAAAAAAGCTTGCAGGGAATACTAGCCTAATTTAACTTAGCAACACAATTAATAAAAAGCAGTGGAGGTTTTAAGTTTCAAACTGATGCAAAACATTGGTTTTTGGTTTGCCTAGGCGAACAAATTTCGCTTTTCAATGCCGGAGTTCATGTGGGGACTCCGGCTCTTTTCACAAAGACAATAAAAGTCTGGTGAGTTCGCCTGTCCCATAGCTGTTCTTCTGCTGAGTTTTTATTTATTAAAGGGGGGGATATTGATTTTTATGAAAACTATAGCTTGTCCAAAATGGATAAAGACCTATTAATAACCTATACAAATAATACCTATGATGCTATTTAAAAGACATGCACTTCTTATAGTTGATTTCTTGATGTTCTCCACAAGTGCATTTAGTGATAAAGTAGATGCAGAGAAAGCGCGCAAAGTAGCCACCAATTGGTATCAACATTATGCGCCTGCTTCAAAACAACAAGCCAGCATCACCAAGGTAAAAGGATACAAGTGGGGCGATCGCACCAGCTTTTACATCTGCTCTTTCGACCAAGGCGGATTTGTAATAGTATCCGCAAATGATCAGGTAACACCAATTTTGGGATATGGTTTTGAACATGGAGTGCCCGATGAAATTACCAATGAAGCAGTAAAAGGCTGGTTTGATGGATATGCCCGACAGATTGATACTGCTTTTGTGCTGAATTTGAGATCGGATGAAGAGTCAGCCAAATGGAATGAGATAATCATGAATAACTTTCCTGATTCACAGAGAGATGCGGTGGAACCATTGCTTACTACTACTTGGGATCAGGGGTGTTACTATAATGAAATGTGTCCTGCTGATCCTGATGGCGCTTGCGGACATGTACCAGTGGGTTGCACTGCAACAGCGATGGCACAAATAATGAAATACTGGAATTATCCAGAAGGTGGAGTTGGAATGCATAGTTATATTCCTAGAAATAATCAACAATATGGTCAACTCACAGTATTTTTTAATGAGACGAATTATGATTGGACAGCAATGCCAAATAATGTTAGTTCTCAAAATGAAGCTGTTGCTACATTGATGTACCATGTTGGTGTTTCAGCCCAGATGGAATATAGTCCATATAGTTCAGGTGCACATTTATATAAGGCTTTAATTGGGTTTGAAGAGAATTTTGATTATTCTGACAGTATTTCACAAATCTATCGTTCTGAACTAACAGATAGCACTTGGATGCAAATGTTGCAAAACAACATTAATTTAGGAAGACCAGTTCTTTTAGATGGTTATAACGAAGCACGCACTTTAGGTCATGCCTTTGTATGTGATGGATATGACAGTCAAAATTTCTTTCATATAAATTGGGGGTGGAGCGGTTCTTCCGATGGGTATTGGAATATAGATGATTTAACACCAGGATATAATTTCAGTTATCATCAATCCGCGTTAATCAATATTTTTCCAGAATATTCGCCACTTACATCCAGATTCTATTCAATTAGAACAGACACCAATTACCAAGTACAATTTATTGACAATTCTTTGGGAAACCCTGACACATTTATTTGGCATTTTGGTGATTCAACATCTTTACCTTCGCAAAATCCATATCACATTTATGCCGACACTGGGAATTATTTAGTCACATTAATTGTAGGGAAAAATAATATTTATGACACAACACAAAACTGGGTTCATATTTATAGAGACCCGTTTTTATTGTCAAATACGGCATTAGCGGGCAATGATAGTAAAATAATGGCTATAGACTATAATATAGATGGTTATCAGGATATTTTAATTTCTGGAATTTCTAGTCAACAACTATATAAGAATAACGGTGAAAACTTTACTGAAATACAAATGAATCTTTCATCGTCACTTAGTCCAAGTTTTATACATGCAGCCGATATAGAGAATAATGGTTTTCCCGATCTTATTGTTTCAGGGCAGAGACCTTTTAATGGTTCAATTGATCTTTTACATTATTTAAATAACGTTAATGGTGTTTTAAACCTGGACACCCTTGTAGATATACCGCTTCATATTGACTATCCTTTTTCGTTCATGGATTATAATAATGATGGAAAAACTGATATTCTTCTTGGAAATAATCTTTATAAGCGTTTGGGGAATAAAAGATTTAGTTTTCAGGGTATAATTGGAGATGAATTAGCTGTTTCATCATGGGCAGATTATGATCTAGATGGCGATTTAGATGTTGCTATTGGTACCCAAATATATAGAAATGAAGGCAATGGAGAATTTTATGCCCTTGCTATTACAGTACCTTCATACTCTTATCATAATGATTGGCGCAATTACTCCTTGTCTTGGGGAGACTTTAATAAAGATGGATTACCGGATTTATTATCTGGAGGTTCTATTCTTATTAATGATGGTGATGATAATTTTTCTGAAATTTTATTAAATATTAATAGCAATAATATTCAATCTATTTGTGGCGACATTGATAATGATGGGGATTTAGATATAATAGCGCTAGCATCATATTCAACGAAAATTTTAATTAACACAAATGGACAATTTACTCTAACGAAATCTAATTTACATAGTTTTAATAAACTTAGTTCAATAAATTGGATCGATTACAATAATGATAATAAATTAGATTTGTTAATGACAGGCCTATATCATGATGACTCTACAGGGTCAGGTATTAATTTTGGTTCATATTTATATAACAATAATTCTGTAACAAATAATTTCCCGCCTACTCCTCCAAATGGACTAATGTCTGACACGTCAAACAATGACGTAACTATAGCATGGAATCGTTCTGTTGATGATTTCACTAATACTAATGGGTTGACTTATAATATTCGTATTGGAACTACTCCGCATGGTTGTGATATTTACTCTTCTCTAAGCGACTCATTATTAGGTCATAGATTTGTGATGTCAAGAGGTAATACCTGTCAGGATACTTCTTGGACAATTAAAAACTTATTAAATGGAAAATATTATTGGAGTGTACAATCTTTAGACAATTCTTATATAGCATCGGATTTTTCTGTTATAGATAGTTTTAATATCATTGGAAATAATATGCCTTCAGAATTGATTCCAACAAGTCAAAATGTTTATTTAAACATACCATCATATTTATCTTCACAAAAAATATTAGACGCTTTTTATGATCCTGAAAATGACTCACTTCAGTCTATAAGAATTGATAGTTTGCCAGTACACGGTACCCTAACATATGATGGAATTCCAGTTGTTCAATATCAAACCTTACCATTAAGTGATGTCGAAAACCTAAGTTATATCACCAACAATTTCACCAACGACTATTTTTATATTTGTCCATACGATGGAAATTGTTGGGGATTAAAAAGCTCAAGATATGATATAAATGTTATGCTTTTCAAAGAGTTAGATGGTCAAATATCTGATGAGTTGAGTGCTTTCGCATGGGGGGATTACGATAATGATGGGGATCTTGACCTCGCATCAACCACAAAAATATTCAGAAGCAATAATGGAAATCTACAAGATATTGGAATAGTACTCACTGGAAATGGAAGTGTAAATTGGGGAGATATTGATTCAGATGGTGATCTGGATTTAATAATTGGAGAAAAAACATATAGGAATGATGGAAATGATCAATTCAATAATTGGCAATTACTATCCCCAGTATTAAATGAGTCCGCATCATCTTTAGGTGATGCTAATTCGAATAATAAACCTGATTATTTAAATTCTGGATTAGATTCCAATAGTGCCATTTGTGCCTCTAAAATATTTGTAAATCAGGAGATTGATGAATATTCAGATTCAGCAATTAATTTGTTAGGATTTAAAACAGGTGCAGTTGAGTGGGGAGATTATGACAATGATGGTGATCAGGATATTGCTATCTGTGGTATGTGTTTTACAAATAATGAAAGAAAGACAATAATTTATAGGAACGAAAATGGACAATTTGTTGATATCGAGGCCGAAATTCTAGGAGTTAATGTTGGTACTCTAGATTGGGGAGACTACGACTGTGATGGAGATTTGGATTTATTGATCTGTGGATCGCCAGGAACAGTCTATAACGCTATTACCAGAATATATCGCAATAACGATGGCGTTTTTGAATATTCCTACTCCAATCAATTGAATTTTCCAGGTGTTTTTAGAGGATTTGCCAAATGGGTAGATGTTGATGCAGATGGATATTTAGACATTATCTTAGGAGGGTTCTTAAACTATCCTAGTCGAGCAATCAAATTGTACAAAAACATAGACGCAATATCTTTTACAGAGCTTAAGAACTCCAATCTACCAAATATCGCATTTACTTCTTGCTCTATTGGCGACTTTGATAATGATGGATTTCCGGACTTTTATCTATCTGGATCAACAGAAAACAATGAGACCATTAATGCAGTTTATCGCAATTGTTATGGAGTTGACTCTGCAGTTATAAATACGCCACCTTCTGCGCCAACCAACCTCCAAACAAATCAAACACTAACTGGTATTATCTTCCAATGGGATAAGAGTGACGATGATTCAACCCCTCAAGAAGCAATTTCATATAATATTTATGTTTATAGTCTCCTTGATAGCAGTTATGTTGTTTCTCCATTGGCAGACACAAGTTCTGGTTTCCGAAAAATTGTTGGGATTGGGAACACTTCCCTCAAAAATTCTTTTAAACTAGATAGTTTACCTATAGGTACTTATTGTTGGAGTGTACAAGCAATTGACAATTCTTTTGCAGGAGGAATATTTGCTGAACAACAGTCTTTTTCAATTCCTTATTTTACGGCTCAGCAAGTCTCTTTTACTACAGGTTGGAACATGACTTCCTTTTATGTTTATCCTGCACAAACAGGTTTCGATTCTATTTTTTCGCCAATCATCAACTCTGGAAATCTGTTAAAAGTCATTAACGAATCGGGAGGATTCATCCAGAATATTCCGGGAGTTGGTTGGCTAAATACCATTGGAGATATGGAAAACACCGAAGGGTATTACATTAAAGTAAATGACAACGACTCCATGATTATTACAGGAACTAAAGTTGCTTTACCATGTGAAATTCCACTTCAAACAGGGTGGAATATTATGGGGTATCCTGTTCAAACTGATCAAGATGCTCTTACTGTTTTACAACCAATCATTAATACAGGGTCTTTGGAGAAATTGATCAATGAAACTGGAGGCTTTATTCAGAACATTCCTGATATTGGTTGGCATAATACCATTGGTGATTTTGAATCAAGTAAGGGTTATTATATCAAGGTAACTTCAAACGAAACCTTAACAATTGGCGAGTCACCTTTATCTTGGCAATGTGGTGATGCCATAGTTGACTCCCGCGATGGACAAGCTTATAATACTGTGCAAATTGGTTCACAATGCTGGATGGCAGAAAACCTAAATATAGGTACAATGATTAATGGAACAAATAATCAAACTAATAATAGTATTGTTGAGAAGTATTGTTACAATAACGACCTTGCCAATGGTGATGTTTATGGAGGCTTATACCAATGGGATGAAATGATGCAATACATAAATACCGAGGGAGGGCAAGGCATTTGTCCTAGCGGATGGCATTTACCAACTAATTCTGAGTGGACATATCTTACCGGTTTTCTTGGTGGGGCATATGATGCAGGAGGAAAAATGAAAGAAATTGGAACAACACATTGGTATTCACCAAATATAGGTGCAACTAATGCTAGTGGTTTTACTGCTCTTCCAGGAGGGCATCGTAGCTGTTATGGATATTTCGACCGTCTAGGCAACAATACTGCGTTTTGGTCGAGTGAGGAGTACTTAGATACGGATGGTGGTGTTTTGCACCTGTCAAGAGAGGACGGTCGTACGTACTCGGGCAATATTAACAAAACGTTCGGTTTAAGTGTCCGTTGCGTCAAAGACTGATTGTGTGCTTTTTAGCAGCTATTGATCATTTACCAATCTACACTGCTTTTATGGCAGAATAAGATTTAGTGCCAGATGCATCAAAGATTTATAATTTTAAAAGAGTATTATTATTAAGAATAAATATTAAGCCATATGATTAAATATATTCAAAGTGCAGTAGTACTGTTTATTCTTCTGTGTTTTGCGCCAATAACGGCTATGGCGCAACACTATAGTACAGTTTGGGAAAACAATCCCTTTAAGCCCATGCACATTGTTTTAACACATCTCAGTGTGGACTCGTTGCCGGCAAATGTGGGCGATGAAATCGCTCTTTTCGATACGGATAGCCTCGGTAATTCAATCTGTGTGGCTGTTGCGACATTGGTCGATACGGTTTCCCTGTCCAATCCAATTGTGCTTATCGCTTCAAGTGATGACCCCACCACCGAAGCAATTGATGGTTATACAGAAGGGGACACATTAATCTTTAAGCTCTGGTCTGGTGCAAGCCAGGAAGAATGTGCTCTCTATCAGGCAGTTTTTCATCCTGAACTGGATAGTGTTTATACGGCATTGGAAACGGCTGTAGTGCAAATCAATTTTACCAAACACCAGACACAGTTGCTTGAGTTTGATGAAGGCTGGAACCTGGCATCCTGGTATGTAATACCAGAAAACGAAAATATGCAGGAGCTCCTGTCACCCCTTATAAACAATAGTCAATTGATTAAGTCTATAAATCAAAATGGGGACATCCTCCAACAAATGCCCTGGGGCTGGGTCAATAGTATTGGCAATATGGCAAATGCTGAGGGCTATCAAATTAAAGTTGCTGAGCCATGCACGCTTTCAACCACAGGCCTTATTGTTGCTTTACCCATGGATATTCCATTTATTTCCGGATGGAACCTTATGGGATGGCCTGCTCAATCTGCAGAAGATGCTCAAACTGCTTTTACAGCATTAATCAATACGAACCATCTTGTCAAAGTGATTGATCAAAGCGGAAATATCCTGCAACAAATGCCTTGGGGCTGGGTAAATAATATCGGGAGCCTGAGTCCTGGCCAAGGCTATCAAGTGAAAGTAAGCAGCAATTGTGCTATAACCATAAATCAACCCTTGGGCGATCATATCGCCGCCCCTGTTGATACGCCGCCAACGCGTTTCATGCGATCACAACAAAACGGCAACCCCTACAACCCCATGACCTTCGCCCTGCGTAATAATGATAATCTCCCCCAAAATACAGAAATTGGTGTGTACTACAAGGATCAATGCTTTGGGGCAGCCGTATTAACAGGAGAATACATCTATATCACGGCAGGAATGGATGAGCCCGACACCGAAGAAAAAGAAGGTTTTGGTTTGGGAGAAGCATTCCATTTTAAATACATCACCGAAGGAATGCAGGAGGCGCAAGAACTTGAAGTAGCCTATATCGAAGGCGATAAAAGCATCCAGGAGCGTGGAACCTTTGTGGGCGAGATCAAATCTGTTCTGGCAGCAGACGACCTTCAGGCCACAGCCTCTTGGATTGGCGAAGCGCATCCAAATCCAACACGGGATGAAGTGTTTGTGGATCTGTCGCTCGCTGAACCAACAACACTGTATTTGAGTTTAATGGACAGCCATGGAAAAATTGTGTTGGAAGAAAGAACAGAAAAGCCGGAAGGAGCACAAAGGCAAAGGATAAATCTCAGCGAATTTTCGCCCGGAGTATATTTCTTAAAAATTCAAATCGAGAATGAAAGCGCTTATCAAGAAAAAGTCTTGCGGATTGTGAGGATGTAGGGCTCATTTCGTTTTTGATGGAACTAATATATTATGAAATAAGCGATTAGAATAAAAGTTGGGCACTTCGACTTCGCTCAGTGACCCTTATTGACTTCGCATAATGACCCTTATCGACTTCGCTCAGTAACCCTTATCGGCTTCGCTCAGTGACCCTTATTGACTTCGCATAATGACCCTTATCGACTTCGCTCAGTGACCCTTATTGACTTCGCTCTGCAAAATAAAATGCAAATTCGCATCAGCGGTGTGACGAATAGTGATTTGTATCAGGCCAATCCCGGCGGGATTGAATGTTTATAGAACAAATTACCATCCTTAATCTACGACCTCAGCGAGGTCGAATGTTTGTATCTATTTTGTTTTTAGTGTTATATGTTTTATGGGACTTTGGTTTTTTATGGCACTTCATCTTCGCTCAGTGACCCTTATTGACTTCGCATAATGACGCTTATCGACTTCGCTCAGTGACGCTTATCGACTTCGCTCAGTGACCCTAATCGACTTCGCTCTGCAAAATAAAATGCAAATTCGCATCAGCGGTGTGACGAAAGGTGATTTGTATCAGGCCAATCCCGGCGGGATTGAATGTTTATAGAACAAATTACCCTCCTTAATCTACGAGCTCAGCGAGGTCGAATGTTTGTATCTATCTTGTTTTCCTGACTTCGACACACGTCACCCTACAATATTTTAATTACCTATAAATAAATGTGTTATAAATTTTATTTTGTCTTTTAGGGTGACGCATTGCCGAAGTCGCGAGGCTGTAAGCCTGACACAAGCAGTCGAAATTTGTGTCAGGCTTACAGCCTGATTTGATCTTAGTCTCATCAATGACAGGGCGTTCCTTTTGTTGTTCCAGCCCTACAGGCTGTGTTTTGGATATTGCATAAGCTGCGAAAGAAATATGAGTGTTCTATTCCTGACTTCGACACGCGTCACCCTACAATATTTTAATTACCTATAGATAAATATGTTATAAATTTTATTTTGTCTTTTAGGGTGACGCATTGCCGAAGTCGCGAGGCTGTAAGCCTGACACAAGCAGTCGAAATTTGTGTCAGGCTTATGTCCTGATTTTACGTTCTTGCCATTTTTGAAACAGGGCGTTCCTTTTGTTGTTCCAGCCCTACAGGCTGTGTTTTGGATATTGCATAAGCTGCGAAAGAAAAATGAGTGTTCTATTTCATTTTCTAGCAATTTGAAATATCGAATCTTTATCTATTGTATTGTATTTCAGGCTGTAAGCCTGACACAACATAACCCAATGCAGCGCATTGGGTTATGGAGAAGCAGAAATTTGGACAGGCTGTAAGTCTGCAACAAAAGTTGATCAGCTCTCTTGCAATCATAGCCAAAAGCAGTCGAAATTTGTGTCAGGCTTATGGCCTGATTTTACGTTCTTGCCATTTTTGAAACAGGGCGTTCCTTTTGTTGTTCCAGCCCTACAGGCTGTGTTTTGGATATTGCATAAGCTGCGAAAGAAAAATGAGTGTTCTATTTCATTTTCTAGCAATTTGAAATATCGAATCTTTATCTATTGTATTGTTTTTCAGGCTGTAAGCCTGCCGCAACAAAACCCAATGCAGCGCATTGGGTTATGGAGAAGCAGAAATTTGGACAGGCTGTAAGTCTGTAACAAAAGTTGATCAGCTCTCTAGCAATCATTGCCAAAAGTGGTCGAAATTTGTGTCAGGCTTATGTCCTGATTTTGAGCTCTTGCCATTTTTGAAACAGGGCGTTCCTTTTGTTGTTCCAGCCCTACAGGCTGTGTTTTGGATATTGCATAAGCTGCGAAAGAAAAATGAGTGTTCTATTTCATTTTCTAGCAATTTGAAATATTGAATCTTTATCTATTGTATTGTTTTATAGGCTGTAAGCCTGACACAACAAAACCCAATGCAGCGCATTGGGTTATGGAGAAGCAGAAATTTGGGCAGGCTGTAAGTCTGCAACAAAAGTTTATCAGCTCTCTTGCAATCATAGCCAAAAGCAGTCGAAATTTGTGTGAGGCTTATGGCCTAATTTTGAGCTCTTGTCATTTTTGAAACAGGGCGTTCCTTTTATTGTTCCAGCCCTACAGGCTGTGTTTTGGATATTGGATAAGCTGCGAAAGAAAAATTAGTGTTCTATTCCTGCCTTCAACACGCATCATCCTGCAATAAATCAACCCCCTACAAATAAACATGATGCAAATTTCATATTGTCTTTTAGGGCAACGTATTATTGCAGTCAGAAAAAAATAGTCGTAGTTTAACCCAAAAACGAATATACGGACTGAAAGGTCAATTCATTTTTGCCCGAGGCAAGGGCTAAAATATTCACAACAATTAGCGGGCTGTAAGTCCAGCGTATAAAAACTAAAACAATCCCGAGGGATTGAATGTCTATAAAAAAATATCAACACTTGTACTCAGCAGAGCCGAAGTGACCAAAAATCGACTCCGGAGCGGTCGAATATCCTATTAAATTTTTCATCACCTGACGTCAAAACCTATAAAAGTATACCGAAGTGACCAAGTCCGTACCAAGTCCGTACCAAGTCTATACCAAGTAGGGGCAAATGAGCATCGATATCGGCACATTTTGAAAGCATAAATTCATCCAAAAATTCTTTGTTGGGAGCAAAATACCCACTTGGTAGCCGGATGGTAGGGGTTTGCTAAATGCCAACAAGGGCTCTGAGATCCTTCCCGACTTCGCTTAGTGACCCTTCCCGACTTCGCTCAGCAAAATAAATTACAAATTCGCATCAGCGGTGTGACGAATGGTGATTTGTATCAGGCCAATCCCAATTTTGTCTTTTCAGCCATTGGTTTGAAAGGAATGGAAGATCCGGTGAGTGAAATCTAAATTTCAACACAACAAATAATCAGGGTAAATATTTATTGGAACATCTCGGGTTTATTAAAATACCGGGTTTGCACACGACAGGGATGATTTTGGCAAAAAATATCCTTCTGTTTTTTGGATAAAAGTGCAGGGTAAAAACAGAAAAATTATTGCTTCGTACAGAAAAAGGGGGGGTTCGTCAGGCAAAAAGGCCCCTTCGTACATTATCTCTTAATTTACTTGCTTTTTCTATTTTTTGTTTTCAACTTAGACGAGGTTTGTTGTTGATGTTTGCAGTTAAATGAAAAATGGTTTCTATGGTTTGCAGAGATAAGCGTTTCTTTATCAGTATTTTCTATTCCTTATTTCCCCGAAAGGCTTATAAGCACATGTTTATATTAATTAGCGCTATTCTTTTTGGTTGCCCTTCACTTTATAGTCAATACTTTACACCTTCTTGGTCCGGGGGGGCATTAAACCCCATGAGCATTATTATTTCCTCTGCCCAGCTCGACAGCCTTCCACTTACTGCCGGAGATGAAATTGGTGTTTTTGATGCGAATATCTGCGTTGGCGCTATGGTATTGCAGCAAGAAGTAATGCCCGATGATGACCAAACCTATTTGTATATCAGTTGTGCCCAAGATGACCCAGGCTCTCCCGAAATTGATGGTTATCAGAGTGGTAATCCCATCATATTGTGTTATTATGACCAGTCCGAATCCTTTGAAGGACATAATATTTTTATTGATTACCCCTTTGCCCCAGAATTCTGCGACAGCACTTTCCAGCTCATGCAGACGAGTATCATGCAGATACAGGCTTCCTCAATGGTGCAGTTGAATTCTCCGACAAAAGAAATTTGCACGGGCAATCTGTTGGAATTGCCTTTGCTGGTTTCAGGCATTGCATCGGCAGATTCTTTTTTGATCGCATTAGACTACGATACTACGATCTTGCGCTTTCTTTCCCTAAGCAATATTCATCATGCTATTGCTCAATCTGCAGTGCAAATAATAGAAGGACCCAGTGCTTTGATTATTTCTAAATCTGCAGAAAATAGAAGTTTCCATATTCTCCAGCAGGATACGCTTTTACTATTGCAATTTCAGGCGCTGACCGATGGCAATCCGCTATTGAGTATTCTGCCGAGCTCGGTTTTTCTCAACCAATATGGCGACACACTCCCTCTCCAAAGTCAAAGCGAAGGCATAAGTCTTTTTCCGCTTCCGATTATTGATGACGTATTATTAAGCGATGAAAGCTGTATTGCCTCCTCAGATGGGATAATCCGGATACAATGTGCCGATTTTGGCGATAGCCTTTGGTACAGCATCAATGAAGGGCTAAACTGGCAAAGTGAGCCTAATTTTTATGGACTCCATGCCGGTGTATATTCTGTTCAGGTGCAAAGCCGCTATCAATGCACAACAATTTGGCCCGATAGCCTTTTAGAAATTGAAGCCGCGGATTCGTTTTATTTTGAGTATGCAGAATTGCGTGATGCCCATTGCTTTCATCAACCCGATGGTTTTATTCGGATGCAGGTAAATGGCGGTACAGCTGCTTATTCGTACAGCATTAATAATGGGCTTTCTTGGCAGGATGAAGCATCCTTTGATGGGCTTGCCCCCGGAGTATATGATTTATGGGCTAAAGATTCCCACAATTGTCTAATCCCCTTTCCGGATAATCCTGTTGTACTTTCTTCACCGGCTGAAATTATTGTAAACCAGATTATTGTGAATCAAGCAACATCATGCGCAGCAGCTGATGGAAGCGTTTTTATCGATGCATCGGGCGGGGAAGGTGTTTTAAACTATTCTATGAATAATGGCGGCCAGTGGCAAGAAAATCCTCAATTTGATCATTTAGCCTGTGGGGATTATACCTTATTAGTTAAAGACGAGGAAAACTGTATTCGTGCTTGGCAAAACAACCCGATTACGATTGATGCGCCAACATCTTTATGGTCAAATTCTACCGACAATGAGATAAGCGTATTTCCAAATCCTTTCCAAAAAGAAATTTCCCTAATGATTCCAACGATCCTGATGAACTCTCAGGCATCGGTTTCTATATACGACCTCTCTGGTCGGCAACTGTTTGAAAAACAATATCTTTCCTTATCGAGCAGATTAAAAATCAATCTGTCCTTCCTCAGCGCCGGGCTGTATCAGCTTCGCTTTATTTCCCCATCATTTCAACAAACAATAATCATCCAAAAACCAAAATCATGAAAGCAAAAATACTTTTTATCGCAATTGCCCTCTTTACAGGGATGTTTGGACTAAATGCCCAATCGCATTATAAATTTGCAAAAAACACAAGGTCGGTTTCTGCTATCAATAAAAATATGATTGGCCATAAAGAAAGCTCAAACAATACGACTGCGACTGTTGTCCTGCCGAAAGCTCCCCTTGACCCCAATGCTGTTTCTATAATTGATCTTGGCACCTCTGCCAACGCTTATGGCTTTGGCTATGGTGGTGGACAGAAAACCATTATATATTACAATGGCGACCTGAATACCCTTACTAATTTTCACCGTATGGGTGGAGCACTCGATCCAGGTGGATATAGTGGTGACGCTGGTTATGACGTTTCTACAGATGGCGGACAAACATGGACCAATATGGTTGAATGTTATGTTGCTACTGAGCCATATGGACAGTATTATGCAGATGCAATTCGTTATCCACAGGCTGTGATTTATAATCCTGCAGGAAATACAGACCCAACAAACGCATGGGTTTCTTTCTTCGCACCGAACCTTGATGCTACAAACGGCACATGGGGTGGTTATTCTTATGGCCTTGCAAAAATTGGAGCAACTTCTAATGTGGACACTACCAAAAACCTTCAGGGTTCTGCTGGGGAATATTACCAGTACATTCCTGACGGAATGGACATCAATCGTGTAACAGGTACTGTTCTTGTTGCTGATAGGAATGAAGACTGGGCTACCGGTAGTGTTGTATATACAGGAGAACTCTTGATTAGCCGCGGCGTATGGAGCGAAGAAGCTGGTGATATCGTTTACGAAAAAATCCTAATCGATGCACCTGTGGTGAATATGGCTCTCCAGGCTCGCCCCGCAAACATCAAGGTTGCTTATTCTCCTGACGGAGCAACAGCATGGATTGTTCTTCTTTGTGATAATGGCAACAACGAACCTGTTATCGAAAACCAAAAAACCTATTATCCTGTGCTTTATAAATCAGAAGATGATGGTGAAACCTGGAGCGATCCTATTAATGTTCAAATGGATGGCCCTGACGGACTCCCCGGTGTACTTAACTATATGACTGATGAGCAGTGGGATGAGCTATTTGTTGATCCGGATCCTTTACGTGAGGAAGTTCCGTTTACTACCAGTTTCGACTGTGACCTCGTTATTGATGCAAACGGAAACCCACATATTGCTGTAGCAGTTGGTGTTGGTGACCTCACAGCTGAAGCTTATACCATTGGTAGTGGACATCCTTATTTTTGTCTAATGGACATCTACACCCCTGATGGTGGTGACACATGGGCAGCAATCGAACTTGGCCGTCCGGAAAACTTCCGTGGTACATTTGGTGATCTTACAGAAGACAACCGTATATGCACAGCTACAAACTGGTCCGGAACAAAAGTGTTTTTCTCATGGTTAGATACCGACGATGAAGTAAGTAACACAAACAATAGCCCTGATATCTGGGCTCGTGGTTTTGACCCTATTGCCAATATGAAAACAGCTGATGGCCAAGGTCTGGATCTGCCTACAAATGTTACCTTTGGTTCTTTGGCAATGTGGCAGGCCTATTTTGGCACCATGAGTAGCTACGTGATTCAGGATGGTGATACTTATACCCTTCCTCTTGTTTACGAAGAAATGACCCCCAGTGATCCAACTGCTGCTGTTCAATTTAAATATATCAAAGACTTTTCATTCGAGGATGCTGATTTCACCATAGTTGTTGGTCCTGTAGGGCTAAACGCCTATTTTACAGCGGATCAGATTAATTGTGCTGCTGGCGATACAATACAGTTCACGGATTTGAGCACAGGAAATCCATCTTCATGGGCGTGGTCGTTCGAAGGAGGGCAACCAAGCACTTCATCGGAACAAAACCCTGAAGTTGTTTATAATACAGCCGGTGATTATGATGTGCAACTGAGCGTGATGGACGGCAATGGCGGCTTTGAGACTTTACTCAAAGAGGACTATATCCATATTGCTGCCGGGCCGCATTTCAATCCGAATTGGACAGGCAACCCGATTTCACCCATGACTGTTACCGTAATGGCAGCAGAGCTGAATAGCCTTGATCTGCAAGCCGGTGATGAAATTGCTGTCTTTGATGGCGAACATTGCGTGGGCGCAGCTACCCTAAGCCAAACCATCGACCCAAACAATAATGCAAGCTATATCTATATTGCTTGTTCCAAAGATGATTCGGATACGCCTGAGGTAGATGGCTACACGCCCGGAAACACCCTTATCTATAAGATGTTTGACCAAAGCCTTAATATGGAAACAAGTAGCGTTTCGGCAGAATTTCCTTATGCACCAAATTTTATGTCGGAAACCTTTATAGAAAATGAAACCATTATTGTAGAGCTTGAAGGAAGCTCCGGATATTTCGAACCGGTTTGGTCCGGCAACCCACTCAACCCAATGTCCATCACCATCACCAAAGCGGAGCTCGATAATTTGGCTCTGCAGCCCGGTGATGAAATTGGGATTTTCGATGGCGATTATTGCGTGGGCGCTGAAGTCCTGCAGGAAAGCATAGATGTAAATACTCCAAACACCTATGTCTATATCGCCTGTGCACAGGATGATCCCGATACGCCCGAAATCGATGGGTTTACGGTAGGAAATACAATCAGCTATCGTGTTTATGACCTGAGTGAAGAATTCGAATCAGCAAGCATTTCCGTCGTCTATCCTTATGCACCGCAATATGACTTTACGGAATTTATCATCAACGAAACAAATATTGTACAGCTGAATGCGCTGAGCAGCATTACCCAAACCATCGACCTGAGCAGCGGTTGGAATTTGGTTTCCTGGAATATCAGCCCGGAAGATATGAATATCCAAAATATGCTTCAGTCCCTGATTGATGAGAACCATTTGGTGAAAGTGATTGACCAAAACGGCGATATCCTGCAGCATATGCCCTGGGGCTGGGTCAACAATATCGGCGATATGGCCAATCCCGAAGGCTACCAGATCAAAGTATCCTCAGATTGCCAGCTGAGCAACGAAGGGGCTGCTGTTGAACTACCGCTGACGATTCCATTAATTTCAGGATTCAACCTCATTGGCTGGCCCGCACAATCAGCGGAAGATGCAGAAACGGCTTTTGCCGATATTATCAGCAGCAATCAGCTATTGAAAGTCATCGATGAAAATGGCAATATCTTGCAACATATGCCTTGGGGCTGGGTGAACAATATCGGTAATCTATTGCCGGGCGAAGGCTATCAAGTGAAGGTAAGCAGTAGCTGCAACTTAGTCGTGAACGAGCCATCAAGTGGTGGTAAAGCACTAAAGGCTGATACGCCCCAAGCTATATTATTCCAGCCTCAGAACAGCGGCAATCCATACAACCCAATGGCATTTGCCATTCAGCTGAATAATAATCTGCCCAATGGCGCCGAAGTCGCAGTTTTTGAAGGTGATCGTTGCCTTGGCGCAGCAGTGGTAAGCGGGGAATATCTTTATCTCTCTGCAGGAATGGATGAAGCAGAAACAACAGAAATCGAAGGCTTTACAGAAGGCCGTGATTTTAGTTTCCGTTATCGCACCGCAGAGATGAGCCAATCAGAAATGCTTTCCATTGCATATCTCGAAGGCGATAAAACATTTGCAGAGCGCGGCACTTTTGTGGGGGAATTGAAAGAATCGACAAGTAATAAAGAATACGATCTAAATGAATTGCGGCTTTTCCAGAATCAGCCAAATCCATTCCATGAATATTCTCAGATTGGCTTTGATCTGCCACAAAACGGAAATGTAAAACTGGAAATTATAAGCCTTAGCGGTAAAACAATTCGTGTATTGCATGAAGGCGAACTAAATGCTGGTAGGCATAACAAGGAAATTAATGCGGCAAACTGGCCTGCAGGAATGTACTACTGTCGCCTGAGTTTTATCCATGGCAATGAAGTGCAAATTAAAGTTAAACGAATATTGATTTACTAGAACAGAAGAAGGAAATGCCCTGCCTATAATTGGGTGGGGCATTCACAAAGACTCTAATCTATAAATATTTATAAAAACCATGCATTATGATAAAACATATAAATTCTCTCAAATTGTTTGATTTGGACTATTGTGCCATCAAAGTTTTTATTTTCTTAATGGCGTTTATTATCGCAAAGGATACTTGCTCGCAAAATGAGACTCAACGCACAAAAACTACAACTAGTAGTAATGATATTAACGCGACAAATAGCACTGTCGACCAACAAGTAATGACTATCTCCGACAATGCTAACACGGGTTTATACAATGATCATGCATTAAAGAAAATCAATTCACTAAAAGATAGTTCGGTTTTTGTAGCTAATAGCCATCAAACTAAAGAAGAAAGAAGGGGACAAATCCGTTTATTTTATGAACAACAGAAAACTCCTCTTCTAAATGCAAATGATGAAGCTTTCTTGGTGTCTGATATTATATGGCAACGCTTTTATGGCGAAAAGGAATATTTTTTATCTCCGAAAGTACTGAACATACATGAGTATCATAAGAGGATTACCTCACTTGACAGCAAAAGCACAGATGTCCATAAATCAAAATTCCATATGCTCTATGTTGATGTTAATGCCTACAGTAAGTCTTTGTTAATAAATATGGGCATTGATATCCCGGATTATGTAAGTAGTAAAGTGCTTGTTCTGTTGCCGGAAATAGACATTGATATTTTGAACCAAAAAAATATAAAATATACAATAGAAACCAATTATGGGGCAAATAAGGATTCGTATTCAAGTTCTCCCGATAACACACGAAGCACAATATGGGAGGAAGAATTTGAAGATAGTTTCCCTGGTTCTTCATATCCTGTTGGTGACGATAACTCAGTAAATGGTGAAGATTATTGGGATGATGAGGATTGCGATTATTATCCTGCTAGTGCTGATGAGTGCATTTGGTGTGCTGATATGGGAGGAGAGCCAAATTGTCAAAATTATGATGATTATATGGATGCATATGTTTATAATGGTTCGGGAATAGATGTCGGGGGTTATTCTGATCTAAAATATTATTATGCCCGAAAATATGATACAGAGCAGGGCTATGATTATTTGAAAAGATATTATTCATCAGATGGTTCTACGTGGACTTTAGCTCAATCATATGATGGTTATGCTGATTGGACTTATGTTTCAACAAATTTAACTGGGGGATGGTCAATGTTCTATTGGCAATTTAGATTTCAGTCCGACATAAGCAATAATAATTATTATGGAGCTTCATTAGATCATATGAAAGTTACAGGTGATGCTGCTGGAGAACCTAATTTAACAAGGGTTTCGGGTAATTCAAGTTTGACAGTAACAGGAACAACAGTTGATATTTCTGTAACAGTAATTAATGATGGGGGAAGTAGCGCCGGCTCTAGCCATTTAGGTTATTATCTGTCTGAAAATACAACATTCAATTCTAGTGATGATTATTTAATTGGTACTGACTATGTATCGAGTTTATCGCCACAAGAAACCAGTAATGAAAGTATATCTGTTGATGTATCAACGATTTCGCCAGCAATTCCTCCCGGGACATATTATGTTATCTATTATATCGATCATGAGGGCGAAGTAAGTGAATCTAATGAAAGCGACAATATATGGTTATGGTCAAGCCCAACGGTCACGATATCTGCTCCCGATCCTAATTTAACAAGGGTTTCGGGTAATTCAAGTTTGACAGTAACAGGAACAACGGTTGATATTTCTGTAACAGTAATTAATGACGGGGGAAGTAGCGCCGGCTCTAGCCATTTAGGTTATTATCTGTCTGAAAATACAACATTCAATTCTAGTGATGATTATTTAATTGGTACTGATTATGTGTCGAGTTTATCGCCACAAGAAACCAGTAATGAAAGTATATCTGTTGATGTATCAACGATTTCGCCAGCAATTCCTCCCGGGACATATTATGTTATCTATTATATCGATCATGAGGGCGAAGTAAGTGAATCTAATGAAAGCGACAATATATGGTTATGGTCAAGCCCAACGGTCACGATATCTGCTCCCGATCCTAATTTAACAAGGGTTTCGGGTAATTCAAGTTTGACAGTAACAGGAACAACGGTTGATATTTCTGTAACAGTAATTAATGACGGGGGAAGTAGCGCCGGCTCTAGCCATTTAGGTTATTATCTGTCTGAAAATACAACATTCAATTCTAGTGATGATTATTTAATTGGTACTGATTATGTGTCGAGTTTATCGCCACAAGAAACCAGTAATGAAAGTATATCTGTTGATGTATCAACGATTTCGCCAGCAATTCCTCCCGGGACATATTATGTTATCTATTATATCGATCATGAGGGCGAAGTAAGTGAATCTAATGAAAGCGACAATATATGGTATTGGTCTAGTCCAACTGTAACAATAGATGATCCTGGTCCAACGGATCCATATGAGCCCAACAATTCATTTACAGAGGCAACTTCAATGTCAATAGAGTTTAATATTGGCGATGCATATATTAATCCAACTGGTGATGATGATTATTTTAAAATTCCGATTAGTGGTTATGGTGTTATTACGATTAACCTGACGAATTTGCCGAACGATTATGATTTATATTTTTATGATCCTAATCTAAATCAACTTAGCTATTCGGCCTCTGGAGGAACAAACTCAGAGCAGATAATTTTTTCAAATTTTACTGCTAGTGGATATTACTATGTTCGAGTAATGGGATATTCAGGTGCATACAGCAGTTCCGATTCTTACACCCTCCAGACAACATGGACACCAGCTGGTGAGCCAGATATAAATGTTAGTCCATCATCTCTTACTATACAACAATCAGGTTCAGGAAAATCTGTAAACAGGATAATTTCACCATATGATACTAAATATAAGCCAATTAACACAAAATATGTAATTGATACTATTGTCGATAATGGGGACACGGTTGTAGGTGTTGTGGTTCCGTATATAACTCCTCGTAAAGAACCAATAGCATACCCCACAAGGAGTGCTGTAATGCTTTCCAATGTACCCGCTTTTAGTTGGTGTTTTGGTTGTTCTGCAACATCTGCCGCTATGGCGGCAGGGTATTATGACAACAATGGTTATCCTAATATGTATACAGGACCAACAAATGGTGGTGTCTGTCCTTTAGATAACTCATCATGGCCAGACGTTGTTATTAGTGGTGAAACAAGAGATCAGTGTCCATTAAGCGCAACACATGATGGTTTAGACGGAAGGACTACAAGAGGACATGTCGATGATTATTGGATCGTGAGTGATAATGCTGGGCCTGACCCTTGGATTGCTAATGGTTGGACTCAGCATTCTTGGGAAAGTTGTACGGCCGATTATATGGGCACGAGCCAATCAACATACGAGAATGTAGATGGCGGCACTACATTTTATTTTTCTCCTAATGGCTCTCCTCTATACGATTATACGGGTTGTGAGCCGGGACGTATAGACGGGTGTCATGGATTACGGGAGTTTTTTGAATCTAGAGGTTATGATGTCGTAAATAATTACTCACAGCGTATTTATGGATATAACGGAAACACACAAGGGTTCACATTATCTCAATATAGAGCGGAAATTGACGAAGGGCGAGCTGTATTAATACATGTTGTCGGCCATACAATGTTGGGCGTTGGTTATGAAAGTGGTAGTTCTGATATTATATACTTGCACAATACTTGGGATTATAGCCTTCATTCCATGAGTTGGGGTGGCAGTTACTCAGGAATGCAGCATAGTGGAATGACTGTTGTAGAATTAGCACCTGCACCAGCAACAGGTGATTATTTCACCATTGAAAACCTTGGGAATGCAGACTTATCGGTTACATCAATATCAGACAATAAAAATTGGTTGACTGTGTCTGGGTATCCAACAGCTCCATTTACCATTACTCCAAATAGTAGCCAGCAAATTAATGTCAGTATAGACTGGACATTAGTTGGATCCAACGCACAAACAGGAACTATTACTATAAATTCTGACGACCCAGATGAAGCAACTGTTAATGTTTCTGTTACAGCCATGCCATCAAGCCAGACACTAACAGTAACGCCATCAAATCAAAATGTTAGCGCCGCATCTGGTAGCACAACTTTTAGTATTCTTTCCAATACATCTTGGACTATATCGGATAATGCTTCTTGGCTGAGTGTTTCTCCAACAACAGGTGATAACAATGAGACTATAACAGCGTCATTTAACTCAAATAGTGGTGCCCAAAGAATATGTACAATAACTGTATCCGGGAATGGTGTACCTGCTGTAAATGTTACCGTTACTCAGGCTGCTTATACTCCTGCACCTTATTTAACAGTAACTCCGGCTAATCAAAATGTGAATTCAACAGAGGGCTCAACCAGCTTTACAGTCTCTTCTAACGTTACATGGAATGTGTCCGATGATGCTACATGGTTAACAGTGTCCCCGACATCCGGAAGTAATAATAATACAATAGTGGCTTCTTATGCCGCAAACACGAACAATAGCCAAAGAATTGGGACAATTACGATTATTGGAAATGGTGTTCCTAATGAGGTGATTACTGTTACGCAAGAAGGAGATAGTAGTCCAAATGGCCATTTTGTTCCTATATGGATCGGCAATCCATATAATACAATGTCCATAACCGTTACCCTTGCCACCCTTGATGCTGTAGATCTTCTCGCTGATGATGAAATAGGAGTTTTCGATGGAGATGTTTGTGTGGGCGCAGCTGTGCTGCATCAAATTATAAACCCAAACAACGCATCAACACATCTGTATATTACGTGTTCTAAAGATGATCCCGGAACACCAGAACAAGATGGCTATATTGAAGGCCATGATATTAGTTACCGCCTTTGGGATCAGGATCAATTATTTGAAGCGCAACAGGTAAATGTCATCTTCCCATACCCAAGTTTTGCATTTGGTGCTTTTGCTCAGGGTGAAACAGCCATAGTGCAACTCAATGGAATGAGTAGCATTACACAATTGCATAATTTATCCTCAGGCTGGAACCTGATTTCCTGGAATGTTGTTCCCGGCGATGTTGATATCCAAAATATCCTTCAATCTATTATTGATGAAGGTAAACTAATGAAAGTCATCGATGAAAACGGTGATATTCTGCAACATATGCCTTGGGGCTGGGTAAACAATATCGGTGATATGGCCAATACTGAAGGCTATCAGGTGAAAACCAGTGGCGAATGCACTTTTTCTACTGACGGTTCTGCTGTTGCACTTCCTATAGATATTCCAATGATGAACGGCTGGAACCAAATGGGCTGGCCAGCGCAATCTCCCGAAGATGCTGAAACCGCATTTGCCGCATTAATCAGTAGTGGCACTCTGGTAAAAGTTGTCGACGAAAGTGGCAATATCTTGCAACATATGCCTTGGGGCTGGGTGAACAATATCGGTAATCTATTGCCGGGCGAAGGCTATCAAGTGAAGGTAAGCAGCGGCTGCAACCTAGTCGTGAACGAGCCATCAAGCGGTGGTAAAGCACTAAAGGCTGATACGCCCCAAGCTATATTATTCCGGCCTCAAAGCATCGGCAATCCATACAACCCAATGGCATTTGCCATTCAGTTGAATAATAATCTGCCCAATGGCGCCGAACTTGCCGTCTTTGAAGGCGATCGTTGCCTTGGCGCAGCAGTGGTCGCAGGAGAATACCTCTATCTCTCTGCAGGAATGGATGAAGCAGAAACAACAGAAATCGAAGGCTTTACAGAAGGCGGCGATTTTAGTTTCCGTTATCGCACAGCAGAGATGAGCCAATCAGAAATGCTTTCCATTGCATATCTCGAAGGCGATAAAACATTTGCAGAGCGAGGCACTTTTGTTGGGGAATTGAAAGAGGCCACAGGCAATAATGAATATGGCCTGAATGAATTACGGCTTTTCCAGAATCAGCCAAATCCATTCCATGAATACTCTCAGATCGGCTTTGATCTGCCAGAAAACGGAAATGTAAAACTGGAAATTATAGGCCTTAGCGGTAAAACAATTCGTGTATTGCATGAAGGCGAACTAAATGCTGGTAGGCATAACAAGGAAATTAATGCGGCAAACTGGCCTGCAGGAATGTACTACTGCCGCCTGAGTTTTATCCGTGGCAATGAAGTGCAAATTAAAGTTAAACGAATATTGATTTACTAGAACAGAAGAAGGAAATGCCCTGCCTATAATTGGGTGGGGCATTCACAAAGACCCTAATTAATCAAAATATAATTATATGAAATTTAAACAATTACACAAAAAATGCTTTTTAATTGCCAAAGATTTGGCGCGTTTTCTTGCCCTTTGGGTTTTGTTTGCTTCTATGGGGCTCAGCCTTTTCGGACAGCAGACCTCATTTCAATTTAATTTCGATTATCCGGATGTAAAAACCAATGCAGATGGCTATACAATCGTAAATTATAAGGACTGTTATTCTACTGCTGATGAAGGAAACCCACTGCTTTCCTATTTAGGCGTAGAAATTATTATCCCTGCAGGTCATGAACTTCGAAATGTGCGCATACTTGCAAAGGACTACTATCCTGTAACAGAGGATGTTCTTCTTGAGCCTGCTTCGCGCATGTTTCCAATTTCACAAAAAGTGCCTGATGATTATAAGGTTCAGATGAATGAGGCAATCTATTCAAGTACTGAACCTTATCCCGGGAAAATATGTGGGCATTTGTCCACACAATATCTCAATGGACATTCCATTGCTTCCTTCAGTGTTTGCCCAATAGAGTTTATTCCGGCATCCCGCGAAGCTCGTTTCCTGAAGTCGTTAAGTGTTGAAATTGAAACGGTACAAACGGAAAAGGCAGCGCAAGGGAGTTTGTTCCTTCAAAAGTCTAATCGTATTCTGGATCGTATACAGGATCTGGTTATTAATCCGGAAGATGTTGCTTTATATTCGTATCCAAAAAGCCGTGATAATACAGAAAGTGATATTTTGCTTATTACTTCATCGGCCTTGCTTCCTGCATTTGATGAATATGTGAATTTTAAAACATCAACGGGTTTTATTGTAAGTGCTGTCTCAACAGAAAGCATTTATAGTAACTATACAGGAGTGGATGAGCAAGAGCAAATCCGGAACTGCATCATCGATTATTATACCAATTATGGAATTAGTTTCGTCATATTGGGAGGAGATACAGATCCGAACGATCCTGCGCAAAATATTGTCCCACACCGTGGTATGTATATCGTATGTGGCTCTGAAACCGAAACGGATATGCCTTCCGATATGTATTATTGTTGCCTCGATGGCACTTGGAATAGCGATGGCGATGATAAATATGGTGAACCGGGAGAAGAGGATTTCTATGCAGAAGTTGGTGTTGGTAGAATTTGTGTTGATAATGCAACTGAAATAGCAAACAATACCGCCAAGCTTAAGAAATATCAAAATAGTCCGGTAATTGCCGATATCGAAAAGGCACTTATGGTGGGGGAAGAGCTGAATGATGACCCTCAAACAAATGGCGGCGATTATAAAGATGAGGTTGCAGATGGTAGCTCCGCCAATGGCTATACAACAGTAGGTGTTTCATCTAATTTTACGGTAAGCGAACTCTACGAAAGGGATCAAAGCTGGTCAAAATATGATGTTTTCAGTCAGTTTAATACATCAGGAGTTAACCTGCTGAACCATCTGGGTCATTCCAGCCCCTGGTTTAATATGAAATTGTCTTCCTCCGATTTAACCACGTCAAATTTTACCAATGATGGTGTAAGCAGAGGCTATGTGATTGGTTATTCTCAGGGCTGTTATAATGGTGCATTTGATAACCGCGATTGGAATCCTAATTATGGGGCTGATTGTATTGCTGAGGAATTCACTAATCTTGCAACAGGGGAAGTAGCCTGCGTGGCCAATTCACGTTATGGTTGGTATAATCCCGGAGGCACGAACAGTACATCTCAATACCTCGACCGTCAGTTTTATGATGCCATTTTTGGCGAAGATATTACAATGATTGGTCTGGTCAATAATGATTGCAAAGAAGAGGATCAATCCTATTTTAATGCAAATAGTTATATGCGTTGGAGTACCTATGAAACCAATCTTTTTGGTGATCCCAGTATGGATATATGGACTGCTCAGCCAACGGATATTATTGCGACCTACAATCAGGCAATTACTTTAGGATCGGCTCAATTTATGATCCAAACAGACGCTCCGGACTGCCGGATTGGTTTGATGCAGAACGGCCTGTTGATCGCAAGGGCTCTTGCCGATAGTCAGGGGGATGCTACATTAACATTTGCAAACCCAATAAACGATCCTGCAGAAATCAGTATTTCAATTATTGCTCATAACCGCAACAGGCATCAGGGAACAATTTCTGTAATCAGTGATGGCCCATTTGTGATGTATAACAGCCATTTGATCGATGATGCAGCGGGAAACAATAATGGACAATTGGACAACGGAGAATCTGTATCCATAACCATTAACCTGAAAAATGTAGGCACCGAAACCGCCTATAGCGTGGAGATGAGCTTATCAACGGATAATAGCTACGTGACCTTAACCGATACCTTTGCGGCCTATGGTAATTTTTCTGCAGGCGATTCAATAAGTGTAAATAATGGTTATTCGTTAACTGTTGCTGGCAATGTACCCGATCAGGAAATGGTGGAACTCAATTGCCTGGCGCATAGCAATACAACAAGTGATAGTTGGCAAAGTAGTTTTCAGTTGTGCATCAATGCTCCGGATTTGGAAATCACAGAATATTTGGTCAACGATGTAGCAAGCGGAAATGGAAATGGCCTGCTCGATCCGGGCGAAACAGCTTATATCGAATATGTTGTGCATAATAACGGTCATGCCGATGCTGCCGATGTTCAGGCAAGCCTCTCCGAAACTTCCCAGGACGTAACAATCGTTGGAAGCGCCAGCCAGTCTTTAGGAACCATCAGCAGCCAGGATTCTGCAATCGCTTCTTTTGAGGTTTTTGTTAATGCCAGCGCTCCCCTTGGATCACAGGCGGTTTTCACTGCAGATGCCGCATCAGGTAGCTATCAGGATGCTATTACTTTCAATTTATATATCGGGATGGAATATATCGAAGTGGGTGGAGGAACGGAATTAACTTACTATGTGCCGGTTTATGGCTTCTACGATTATTCCTGGTCGCGCGTGGTTTACCAGCAATCAGAACTGCAAGCAGCGGCCACTTTTAATAAAATATCCTATCAATACGGTAATGCAGTATCAGGATATATCATGCCCAACCAAAGCATCTGGATGAAACATACAACCGATGAAAATATTACGGATGCATCCTATCTTGACCCAGAATCCAATGGATTTACCAAGGTATTTGACGGTGAAATTAATTTTACAGGAAGTATTGGTGATTGGGTTGAAATCGAGTTTAATGAGTCTGATTTTGAATATAATGGCGGCGATAATTTAATTGTTGTTTGGGAAAACCGTGATGGAGCTTGGGCTAGTGGATATCCGAGATGGTTGCACAGCACAGCCACAGATCGTGCTGTTTACAAATATGCTGATGGTTCTTTTCCTACCACCAATGGTAGTATTCAGGATATTCTCCCCAACACCCGCTTTTACCTGGGTGGTTCCGGCGGTGGTGGTGGAAGTGATCTGCCCGCTCCTCAAAACCTGATGGCCTCCGTTTTGGATGATGATGTGAGCCTTACATGGAGCAGCCCTGATATTGCAGCTGGTTGGCTGGATGGTTTTGAATCTTATGCAGATTTTGCTCTTTCTATGACTCCTTGGAGTATGATGGATCTCGACGGATCTATTACTTATGGTATCACTGATGTTACATTCCCAAACAATGGCGCCCCAATGGCATTCATCGTATTCAATTCGCTGGCAACTACTCCTCCAATGGACGAGAACCTTGCACATAGTGGAGATAAGATGGCTGCTTGTTTTTCTGCTACCAGTCCTCCAAATAACGACTATCTTGTTACTCCTAAGATCATGATTGCTGATGGTGATGTTCTTAGTTTCTATGCTAAGTCGCATACTGATATGTATGGTCTTGAGCGGTTTAAAGTGCTAGTAAGTACTACAGATATTAATCCGGACCTTTTTGTTCAGATCAGTGAGGGTGAATATGTTGAGGCTCCAGCTTCTGCTTATGCAGAATATACTTATGACCTCAGCGCTTATGCCGGTCAGGAAGCGTACCTGGCGATTCAATGCGTATCCTACGATGCATTTATCTTTTTTGTTGATGATGTATATGTAGGCCCTGCACAAGGAAAAGTGCGTCAAACATACAATGCGGTTGCTCAAACAACGGCAAGCCGCACAGAAGTTGCTTGGAACGGAGAATATTATATTCCGGAACTAAAAATTGGGCAGCAATCTGGAAGCTTATCCTTTATTGGATATAACCTATATCGCGATAATACAATTTTAAATAGCTCTGTTATTACGGATACATCCTATTTGGATTTGGATCTGGAAAATGGAACATACAGCTACCTGGTTACTGCTCTCTATTCCGATGGCGAATCTGAGGCCGAAGGCCCTGCCATTGCAATTGTAGATCATTTTACCCTAAACCCACCGCGCAACCTTGTAGCAGCAACACAAGGAAATACTGTGAATCTTAGCTGGGATTATCCCCTGCCAATGAATAGTGGGCTGCGTGTAATTAAAGAAGCTGCAAGGGAGCAAAACATAAATCCAAATGTTGAAGCTTCACCAACTTATCGTGATGTAGAAAAACAAACACAAACACGTGCCCTTTTCGACCTCCAGTTTGACTATGCCGCAACAGGTGGTGCTGCTGCTGGTGAAGCCGGCGCTGAATGTGATGGAACATATATTTATACCACAAAATGGAATGGTGATGAATATTATCGTTATGCTCTTGATGGAACATTTCTGACAACATTTACCGTAGCTGGTACTTCCGGCTGTCGTGATCTTGCATATGACGGTACTTATTTTTATGGCGCTGCTGCTTCAACAAGTCTTTATCAAATGGACTTTACACCGGGTTCTGAAACCTTGGTTTCTACAATTTCTGCTGCCACAGCCACACGTGCTGTTGCTTATGATGATGGTGCAGATGGTTTCTGGGGCAATAACTGGTCAACAGCCATTACACTTTATAGCCGATCCGGCGCCACACTCAACTCATTTGCAGTTGGTGCTTATGGCTCTTATTATGGCTTTGCCTACGATGCTTACTCATCAGGTGGTCCATTCCTTTGGGGCTTTAGCCAAGATGGTTCTGGTGGCGTACTCGTACAATATGATATCGCTACAGGAACAGAAACAGGTGTTACCCATGATGTTGTTCCTGACGTAGGTATTGCTGGCGACCTTGCCGGTGGTCTCTTTACACAAGGCGGCATCGTTGGATCTTCCGTAACTATTGGTGGATGTGTCCAAAATGTGTCAATCTTCGGTTATGAACTTACTGCTACTGAGGCTCCTCAGAATCTAATTGCTTTTAATATCTACCGTGATGATACCTATATCGCGCAAAATGATGCTGATGTGCTGACTTTTAGTGATATGTTCGTTGCAGTCGGAACGCATGAATATGCAGTAAGTGCGGTTTATGGCGAGCCTACAACAGGCGAATCTGTGAAATGCGATAGTGTGATGGTAATTATTTTTGAAGATGCTGAAGCCAATTTCACTGGCAGCCCTCAACAAATTATCGTCGGCAATAGTGTTGATTTTACCGACATCAGCACAGGAAACCCAACAAGCTGGAGCTGGTCCTTTGAAGGAGGATCGCCATCAACATCCACACAGCAAAATCCAACGGTTACCTATAATCAGGCAGGCAGCTATGATGTTAGCCTTACAGTACAGAATGCCGGCGGGCAAAGCAATACCGTAACCAAAGTGGATTATATTACTGTGGTTGAAGAGCCAGGGCAGCATTTTGTTCCCATTTGGAGTGGTGGCGCCTTAAATCCAATGACCATAACAGTAACCCTTGCCACCCTCGATGCCGCAGACCTTATTGCAGGCGACGAAATCGGTGTTTTCGATGGCGATATTTGTGTGGGTGCAGCTGTTATTGATGCTGTTATTAATCCAAATAATGCCTCAACCCATGTGTACATCACCTGCTCTCAGAATGATCCGGGAACAACGGAACAGGATGGCTATATCTCAGGAAATCCAATCACATATCGCCTCTGGGATCAGGATCTGCTTTTTGAAGCACAAACAGTAGGCGTTGTGTTCCTATATCCAACATTTGAGTTCAGTAATTTTATACAGGGCGAAACAGCGATCGTGCAACTCAATGGTGCCTCCAGTATAAACCAGCAGCATAATCTGGTAAGCGGTTGGAACCTATTGTCATGGAATGTTTGTCCTGCAAATATGAATATTCAGGATGTCCTACAGCCCATTATTAATGAAGGGAAACTTGTGAAAGTTATTGACGAAAATGGCAATATCTTACAGCATATGCCTTGGGGCTGGGTAAACAATATTGGTGATATGGCCAATACCGAAGGCTATCAGGTAAAAACCAATAGCGAATGCACCCTTTCTACTGATGGACCCGCAGTGGCACTTCCTATAGATATCGCTATGCTCAGCGGTTGGAACCTTATGGGCTGGCCTGCACAATCCGGAGAAGATGCAGAAGACGTATTTGCCGACATCATTAGCAGCAATCAGCTGCTGAAAGTCATCGATGAAAATGGCAATATCCTGCAAAATATGCCTTGGGGCTGGGTAAATAATATCGGTGATATGGAGCCGGGCAAAGGCTATCAAGTGAAGACCAATGCTGCTTGCACCCTAACAATTAATGAACCTTCAGGTGGTGGGAAAGCAACAAAGCCCAACTCTTCCAGTTCCCTATATTTTCAATCCCAAACTACTGGAAATCCCTACAATCCAATGACCTTTGCCATTCAACTCAATAATAATCTGCCCGATGGCGCTGAACTTGCCGTTTTTGAAGGCGAGCGTTGCCTTGGGGTAGCAGTGGTAACAGGAGAATATATCTATCTCGCGGCAGGAATGGATGAAGCTGAAACATCAGAAATCGAAGGCTTCACAGAAGGTCGTGAATTTAGTTTCCGATATCGTACAGCCGATATGAACCAATCCGAAAGTCTACAAATAAGCTATATCGAAGGCGATAAAACATTTGCAGAACGCGGAACTTTTGTTGGGGAATTGAAAGAGGCTACAGGCAATAATGAATATGGCCTGAATGAATTACAGCTTTTCCAAAATCAGCCAAACCCCTTCCATGAACGCTCTCAAATCAGCTTTGATTTGCCGCAAAACGGAAATGTAAAATTGGAAATTTTAAGCCTAACAGGCAAAAACCTCCGCGTATTGCATGAAGGAGAACTGGGTGCTGGCCATTATACAAAAACAATCAATGCAGCCAACTGGCCTGCAGGAATGTACTATTGCCGCCTGAGCTTTATCACTGGTGACAACGTGCAAATAAAAGCAAAACGAATCGTGATTTATTAAGAATAAAATGCCCTGCCCATAATTGGGTGGGGTATTTATAGTGATCCTAATTTTTAAACTATAATCATATGAAAAGTAGACAATTACACAAAAAATTAATGAATTGTACGTTGGGATTAAGGTTCCTGCTTGCATTCATTGTCCTATTTGGTTTGGGACAGCAACAATTAAATGCACAGCACTTTCAAAAAGTGTTTGCCGGAAATCCACTAAACCCGATGACATTTATGATTACCCATGCAACTCTTGCCGGGGAGAATCTCGAAGCAGGGGATGAAGTTGGTATTTTCGATGGTGAATATTGTGTGGGTGTGAGTGTTCTCACGCAAGTGATAGACTCCGCCGACCAAGCAAGCTATCTTTCTGTTGCTTGTGGTCAGGATGATCCCGGTACACAGGCTCAGGATGGCTTTGTGAATGGAAACACAATTACGTATAAGTTGTGGGATCAGTCTGAAAACAAAGAGTCCTCAGTTGTAAACCATTTTTTCCAGTATGCTGCTTCTTGGGGCATGAACCATGAAACATTTACCGCAACCGAGACTTGTGTGGTTGGTCTGAATGGATTTCTTTCTATTAATACAACCATTCCCGATCAGATTTTCTGTGATGATGGCAGCCTAACAGAAATTACCGTGCCTATTATGGTTGCCGGGATGGATGCCGCCTATGAAATCGATCTTGGGTTAAACTACGAAACAACTCATATAACATACAATAGCATTGGAATGCAAAATGCTGTTTTTGATGGCGATCCGATTACCGTAAGTGATAATGCCGGCCTGATCAGCATTACTTGGAGTAATACCACCGATTCGGCATTTATTGAAAACGATACGCTGCTTACGCTTGTTTTCACCAAAAACAGCACAGGTGACCTGGAATTTACTTGGGAAGCCTCTAGTGCTTATCGCGATTTCTATGGAAACGATAAAGCTGCAGAATTTAGCGGAGCCTATTCGTATTTGGTGGGAAACCCTGAGATTACTGCTGTAACTCCAACAGACATAAGTTGTAATGGAAGTAATGATGGAAGCATTGATATCACAGCAACGGCTTCAACACTTATCGATTATTCCATTGATAATGGCGGCAATTGGGCGCGCAGTCAAAACGTATTTGATAACCTGAGTGGTGGGGATTATACTGTAATCGTTGCTGATACCTTTGGTTGTCAGGATGTTTGGGCGAATAACCCCGTCCTTATTACAGATCCTGCTGCTCTTTCATTCGATAATGTAGCAACAACCAATGTTACAGGATGCTTCAATAACAATAATGGCAGTATTGATATTACTGTATCCGGCGGAACCGGAACAAAACAATACAGCATTGATGATGGAACAACTTGGCAATCAGGCTCAGGTTTGTTTGAAAACCTTGTGGCCGGAGATTATACCCTCAAAGTAAAAGATGCCAATGATTGTTCTGCAGATTATGTTAGCAATCCGGTAACGATTACCTCCCCGGATCCAATCGTTCTTGATCCACCAACTGTTGTCGATGTTACTACTTGTGCCGGAAATACAAACGGAAGCATCAGTTTGTCGGCTACAGGTGGAGCAGGAGGGCTACAGTATTCTATTGATGCCGGGAGCAACTGGCAAGCAGCAGGTCTATTTGAAAACCTCGCTGCCGGTGAATATACCGTGCAGGTGAAAGATGTTCAGGACTGTGTGCTGGAATATGCATCGAATCCTGTTGTTGTAGCTGAGCCAGACTCTATCTTGATTACTGCTGTAGTGCTTACTGATCTTAGCTGCAATGGAATAGCAGAAGGAAGTATCGAAATTACCGCTAGTGGTGGTACAGGCGATCTGAATTATTCAATTGATAATGGCGCAACGTATCAGCTTGCTGCTTTATTCGAAAATCTTGCCGCAGGGCAATACAATATCATACTGAAAGATGCCAATAACTGCGAAATGGCCTATGCCTCTAATCCAGTTGAAATCACTGAACCCACAGTTATTACAAAAGACACTGTCATTGCACAAAATGTGAGCTGCAATGGCGCTGATGATGCCAGTATTACAATTGAATGTACCGGAGGCACAGGAAGCCTAGTGTATTCTGTTGACGATGGCGCCACATGGGATGCCGGAACAGGTGTCTTTGAAAACCTTACACCAGGGGATTATACCCTCAAAGCAAAAGATGAAAATGATTGTATTTGGACTTATGCCAATAATCCGCTTACGATCACCCAACCGGATGAGCTGCTCATTACCAATGTAACACCTATAGACGTTCAGGGCTGCTATGGGGATGAAACCGGTTCTATTAGCATTAGTGCCGGAGGCGGGACTGCACCCTATCAGTACTCTGTTGATAATGGAGCCAACTGGCAAAGCAATGCAGATTTTGTAGATCTTGCTGCAGGTGATTACAACCTTGTGGTTAAAGACACTAACAATTGTCAGGAAATTTATGCGGCAAACCCAATTGTGATTTCACAACCGGATGAATTGGTAATCAATGGATTGACTTTTACCAAAGAATCATCATCCGGTGCAGGTGATGCTACAATTATCATTGATGCGACCGGAGGAACGGGCATGCTCAGCTATTCTGTTGATAATGGCGCAACATGGGAGCAAAACGGTGGATCTTTCACAACACTGAATGGTGGAACGTTTAATGTTCAGGTGAAAGATGTTAATGGTTGTACCACAATATATGCCAATAACCCTATAACGATCAATGATCCACACTTTACCAAAATTTGGAGTGGCGGTGCTTTTAATCCAATGACAGTAACTGTTAGCTCTGCAGCAATTGATGGGCTCTTAATGCAGGCAGGTGATGAAATTGGTATTTTCGATGGCGACAATTGTGTTGGCGCAGCCGTGCTTACTCAAGCCATTGATTCACTCAATAATACAACGTATCTTTATGTAACATGCTCTGCTGATGATGAAGCAGCACCAGGTATAGACGGTTTTGTTCCCGGAAATGATGTAGATTACCGTTTGTGGAATGATGCTACTCAAGAAGAATTTATTGTTGTAGACGATATTTATCCATACGACCCTTTATTTGCCTTTGATGTGTTTACCGTAAATGAAACCTCTATCGTTTACCTCAACGGTATCCCACGAATCCTTACGTGGATCGAAGATGCCGCTGTTTGTATGAACGATACACTCTTTGCGCCCGTTATTGCACGTGGAATGCATGAAATGGACTCTGCATGGATTCATATCGATTACGATACAACACTCTTCTATTTTATGGATGTATGGAATATTCATCCTGATTTGGGCAATGTCTCTTTTGATAGTGAGGATGGTACTATCAATATTGGCATGGCAGCCGATAATCTGGAGTTTACAGAGGAGAAACTGTTTGACCTTGTTCTAATAAACCAATTTAACCAAACCGGTATCGATACACTCGAAATGTCTGGTCAATATACCCATCAAACCGGCGGTTTCTATGTAATTGAATCCGAATTTATTAATGGGATTGCACAAGTGCGCGAACTGCCTCAAATTAGTGATGTGGCTTTAACCGATATCACCGGATGCTTTGGCAATACTAATGGGGAAATCGACATCACTGCAACTGCAGAAACCGATGATATATACTACTCAATTGATAATGGTGTAAACTGGGCAATGAACCAGAACCTATTTAATAACCTTGCCGTTGGTTCTTATGAAATCATGGTAAAAGATACCTTTGCCTGTGCGCAAAGCTGGGCTTCAAATCCTGCAGAACTCACAGAACCTCTCGAATTGGAGATTAATGATGTTGCAAGTACAGATGTTACCGGCTGCTTTGGAAATCTAAACGGGAGTATCAATATCACCGCCGAAGGAGGAACGGGCGAATTGATGTATAGCACCGATAATGGCGCAACATGGCAAGCGGGTTTTGCCTTTGAAAACCTTGCCGCAGGTAGTTATAATGTTATCGTGAAAGATGCCAACGACTGTCAGACTGTTTGGGGAAATAATCCCGTGCTTATTGATCAGCCAGAAGAACTTCTTGTTTCTAATGTCGTGAGCACAAATATTATGGGATGCCATGGCGATACAACAGCTACCATAACCGTAACGGCAACTGGTGGAACAGGAAGCCTGCAATACAGTATCGACAATATGGGTACATGGAACAGTAATAACGGCATGTTTGATCCCATTACGGCTGGAACATACAACGTTTTTGTGAAAGATGTCAATAATTGTATCTCGGAATATGGGGCGAACCCGATAATTATTACACAACCTGATGAAGTATTGATTACTGATCTCGACGCACAAGACATCACCGGATGCTATGGCAACGCCAATGGCAGTATTACTATTACCGCAGAAGGGGGCACCGGATTGCTTCAATACAGTATTGATAATGGAGCTAACTGGCAAAATGCTGCTGTATTCACCGGACTAACAGCAGGTGTGTACAATGTTTTGGTGAAGGACGCAAATGATTGTTCGCTTGATTATGTAAATAATCCGGTAATACTTACTGAACCTGATGGAATTATTATCGACGAAGTCTATGCGGAAAATGTGAACTGTAATGGCGCAGCTGATGCCTTTATTAATATCCTTGCACAAGGAGGAACACCTGATTTGATGTACAGCATCGACAATGGAGGAAACTGGCAATTAGATTCACTTTTCCTTAATCTGACTCCCGGACTCTACTACATCAAAGTGAAGGATGCAAATAACTGTGAAGTTACTTATGCAAATAATCCTGTAATTATTACACAACCTGCTCCACTCTTTATTTCTGATGTGGAAACCACAGACTTGAGTTGTTATAATGATGATAATGGCACTCTGGAAATAACAGCAATCGGCGGTACAGTGGATTATGCTTATTCGATTGATGATGGCGCTACTTGGCAAGCAGATAACGGTCTATTTGTAGACCTAAGCGCCGGCTCTTACGATGTATGGGTGAAGGATGCGCACGATTGTGAATATGAATATCCAGCAAACCCTGTGCTCATTAATCAACCTGATGAGCTGATTATTTCGAATCTCGATATCACAAATGTTAGTGGCTGCTTCGGCAATGCCAACGGAGAAGTAATTGTTACAGCACAAGGCGGAACAGGCGTTTATGAATACGATCTTGACAATCTGGGCAACTGGCAAAGCGGATCCACCATCACAGGACTAACTGCTGGCGAACATATTGCTTATGTACGCGATGAACATCTCTGTCAGGATACGATGCTATTCTATATTGATGAGCCCACAGAAGTTATTATTACAAGTCTTACCCCTACATTGCCAAGTTGTTATGGGAATAATGATGGAGAATTGCTTATTGCAGCTGAAGGTGGTACCGGAATATTTGAATACTCTGTCGACAGTATGAATACATGGTCTTCGGATCCTCATTTTATGAACCTTGGTCCGGATGCCTATTATATCTTTGTGAAGGATGAAAACGATTGTGAAGCAACTTATGGCTTAAACCCATATTTTATGCCACAACCTGATTCCATTTCTATTACAACCGTTTATCCACTCAATCCTAATTGTTATGGCGCTGCCGATGGCTTTATTGCCCTTGCAGCTGAAGGCGGCACAGGATCATTCTATTATTCAATCGATAGTATGGCTACCTGGGTACCCTATACAAATTTTGATAACTTGACCGCAGGGGAATACTACATCTTTGTGAAGGATGATAATGATTGCTTAAAAGAATACATCGGCAATCCGCTTGTATTGACCGATCCTGAGGAAATCCAGTTCATCTCAGTTGCTGAGCAAGATATTATTTGCTATGGTCAGGGAGATGGAAGCATTGACATAAATGCAGAGGGCGGAACAGGAATGCTCTATTATTCTATTGATGGTGGCCTCGAATGGTCGGACAATGGTGTCTTTAATAATCTTGAAGCCGGCACATACAATCTTTGGGTAAAAGATGAAAATGAATGCTCCATAGAATATGGCAGTAATCCTGTTGTCATTGATGAGGCTGATGAAATCCTTATTACAATAGTTGAGATAAATGATGTAAGTTGTTTTGGTAGTGCCGATGGATCCATTCAGCTAAGTGCTGAAGGGGGAACTGACACATTATGGTATTCTATTGACAATGGCATAAACTGGAGCCTTGACGGTGCATTTACAAACCTGAACGGTGGCCAATATAATGCTAAAGTGAAAGATGTAGCCGGATGTATTAAAGACTATCAGAACAATCCAATTGTGATCAACGAACCTGATGCCATTCAGATTGAATCCGTATCAAGTGAAGATCCTCTATGTAATGGCAATGCAAATGGAAGCATCCAAATTAATGCACAGGGTGGTATTGGAAACTTAATGTACTCCATTGATAATGGTTCTAATTGGTTTGATAATAATGGCAATTTCCAGAACCTGGCAGCAGGAACTTATTATATTTCCGTGAAAGATGAAAATGATTGTCAAAGAAATATGGATGTTCCCCTTGTACTAAACAATCCTGAAGTGCTTAGCTTCGAGGCCGTTTCTTCAGAAGCACCAACTTGTGCCGAACTCGAAAACGGTAGCATCGATATTGATGTAATGGGTGGTACAGGAAGTTTGATGTACTCTATCGACAATGGAGAGAACTGGTCGACCAGTGGTATGTTTGAAGGCTTGGGCAATGGCGAATACTATGTCGCTGTGAAAGATGAAAACGATTGCGAGCTGACCTACGCTTCCAATCCAATTGTTTTAAATACCATGGCAATTAATATTACAGAAGTAACATCTGAAGATGCTAGTGGCTCAAATTGTGCTGATGGACAGATTGTTATCACGGCAAATGGCGGCACAGGAGTGCTCGAATACTCTGTTGATGGTGGTAGTACTTGGCAGTCGGCACCGGCTTTCACAAGTCTGCTTCCCGGAGAATACAATGTTGCAGTACGCGATGAAAATAATTGTGTAAGACAATATGCACTGAACCCAGTAGTCATTGAATTTACAACGAATGTAAACGAACTTGCCAACGAAAAATTCAGTGTAAGTGTATATCCGAATCCTTCCGATAAGCATTTCTGGTTGCATCTGCAATCTGTTGATGCTAAATATAGGATCCTTATAACAGACATCAGTGGACAGTCGATCTTTACACGCGAATATGAAGCCGAAAAAGCAGAGGTAACAAAGGAATTCAACCTAAAGCATCTGCCTTCAGGCACATATTTTATGCATATCACATCAGCAAACGATCATGAAGTCGTGAAGTTGATATTTAAGTAAACCTAGCTGAAGCAACGCCCTCATTTTAGGGCGTTGCTTCTAAAATATTTAAATGCGAACATTATGAAAAAAACGATAATATTTTTTGTGCTGCTTGCTTTTGGCTTCCTTTCGTTGAGTGCACAAAATTTGGTACTGAATGGAGGGCTTGAAAATTGGGTGGATGACAATACTCCCGAAAATTGGGATAAATCCGAAGCCATAACCAAAACTTCGGGAGCGATTGTTCCCGAAGGGGCTTACTGTGCTGCACAAACCGCCGGCACCAAAGACCTGATGCAAAATGTGGAAGGTATTTCCGGGGGTACAGCCTATTTTATTTCTTATATGTTTTATGACAGTACGCAAAATGCAAAATCACGCATTTGGTCATACTGGCTCAACGGCAGCACACCCCTAAATGAAAATGCCGCGGAGCTTCGCTCCGACAATTACTCGGAAAATGACACCATTTGGCAATATTGGTCAGATACACTCATTGCTCCGGCTAATGCCGATGGCCTGCGCTTTGAAGTGCGCACCTATAACGATAATGATGGCGGAGGTGTGGTTTATTACGATGATTTCCAAGTGTTCGCCATGTCAGCTGTGCCACTTGAAATCACAGAAGCCTATATGCTTCCCTCCGAAAAAGTGAAGGTGACTTTTAATCAGCAGCCTTCCGAAATGCCACAGCCTTCCGATTTTCAAATCAGTGGCGGGTCATATCAGGCAAATGTTACCAATGTGGCTCAGGTTCCCGGAAATGATCTGGCGTACTGGCTTACCGTGGATGATGTACCCGAATTTGCCGACCTGACACCTGACACCTTACTCTACACCTCAGGCAGTTACTTTACCTACGAATTTATTAATATGGGCTTTGCGTCTATGAACCTTATGAATGCAGCTTATCCTGATGGGCACTATTTTGGTAATGTTGCCTATCTGACTTTTAATGCGGAAATCATTGCCAATGACGATTATAACAGCCTGTTTTATCGTGTGGATACGGGAGCTTATCATGCCACGATGATTTATAGTAACTCTCTTGTAAATCAGATGGAAGTTGGTCAAAGTGCATTTATTGTAGGAAAAAGAACAACCTATGATGGTATGACTGAAATAACCGATATTGTTTTCGATAGCGCATATACAGATCCGGGTTTTTACTCATTTCCTGGTTATCTATACTCCTCTGCAGATATTGACGAAACAATTGGAGAAGATCAGCTGCCTGCTGAAAAATGGGAAAGCCAGTTTGTTAATCTGTTTAATTTCACCGTAGTTTCATACGAGGATTATGATTACCGCTGCCGAAGCAATGCGGACACAACGGTATTTTTTCATATTGGAGATGGTGTGGATTATCAGTTTTCCAATACTCCCAATATTGAAGTGGGGGAATCTTATTACGGCATTGAAGGAATCATTGATTGGGACAACGATAATGCTTATTACCGCATTAATCCGCGCTCATGGAGCGATGTGCATCAAACCGAAGAACAAAATGTGCAGATCGCAGGCGATTTTAACGGATGGAGCACTTCATCCCCGGATTGGCGGGCAGCCTTGAATGCGAACGGTATCTACGAGCTTCAAAAGTATATTACGGCAGACTCAAGCGATTATAAAATAATAGAAGGAACAAGCTGGTCAGATCCCAATTATCCCTATAATGGCAATGCTGTTTTATTGCTGGATTCTGCCAGCGATGTTACTTTTCTGATCAATACGGAATCCGATCTTGTAATGCACACCAATCCTGTGCTCACCGGATCGTTCTTCGATACAATTGGTGGCATAAACTGGTCGCCAAGCGAGATGTTGGGACAGATGCTCGATGATAATAGCGATCAGGTTTATGAAATCAGTATAAATATACCCGAGGGAAACTGGTTGTGTAAAGTGGCACTAAACAACAGCTGGAATCAAAATACCGGCGATAATGTTAGTTTCTATAGCTACGGAAATGAGCCATTACAATTTATCTATGATTTTGTGAACAATACTACCACAGTTATTGAAGATGCCCCATCGGATACACTTTGGAAAGAAGTGACTTTTGTAGTGAATGATGCTTCTTGTCAACAGTCTGATGGCTTTTACCTCAAAGGAAGTTTTGATGAGAATGGTCTTTACGATCCGCAATGGAATGGTGGCAATGAGATTTCTGCTTTTTATGATGACGGAACACATGGTGATGAAACTTCCGGAGATCATATTTGGACTTGTATGCAAACGCTTCTGGTGCTTGATAGTACAGTTGTTTGGGAATGGGGAATTAATGACGATCAGCATCAGTGGATTGACGGGAATTGGCCGTTTTATGTGGCCGATACTCTCGACATGACACTCAGCTATGAAATGCCTTGCGGCCTTCCAAAAATTGTACTTACCGAAATTATGTATAATGGCCCGGAATCAGGCTCGGATTCTACGGAGTTTGTCGAAATCTATAATAACGACAGCATCACCTACAATTTAAATAATTGGTATATTAATGATGCATTTGACTTTGTTTTTCCTGATATAGATTTACTTCCGGGTGAATATTTATTAATCGCCGTGGATTCAAGCGCAATGCAGAGCACATTTAATGTTGAAGCCTACCAATGGATCGGTGGAAGCTTATCCAATAGTGGAGAAAGTATTAGCTTGAATACGGCTGATAGTGCGGCTGTGTTCTCCGTAACTTATGACGATGGTGGTGACTGGCCTCAGGAAGCCGATGGCTTTGGCCCTTCCTTAACATTTTGCATTCCTTCATTGGAGAATGATGATCCTGCAAACTGGTCCGCCAGTGTTGATTTCGCAGCAATAAATACTGCAGGGGACACGATTTGGGCAACCCCGGGAGCAGGCTGTTCCTTGATGCCACAACAAATGCAACTGTCTCAGGGTTGGAATATTATTTCCTTTAATGTGCAGCCGCAGCAAATGGATCTCATGCAAATTTTGCAACCAATTATTGATGAAGGAAAACTGATCAAGGTGATTAATGGGAATGGAGACATTATCCAGCAAATGCCTTGGGGCTGGGTCAATAATATTGGCGATATGACCATAGGCGAAGGCTATATGTTGAAAATGAATGATATGACAAGCCTAATGATTGGTGGTGACCAAATTCCCCTACCGATAACACTACAGTTTCAGGAAGGTTGGAGTATTATGGGATACCCTTCTCAACAGACAATAGGGGCTTTGGAGCTTTTTCAATCGCTTATTGATGATGGCAAGCTGATCAAAGTAATTGATGAAGAAGGGAATATCCTCCAGCATATGCCCTGGGGATGGGTCGATAATATCGGTACATTAGAACCGGGAAAAGGATATTATATGAAATTGAACCAAGCTGGAGAGCTTACAATCAATTAGTTTTCATTTTTGTAATATTTGGTAGGAAGCCATGCCTTAGGTGTGGCTTCTTTTCCTCCACCATCTCCCCAAAACCATCACCAAAAGGGCAACAATAAATGCCGGTATAAAGGAGGATTTCGGTTGGAAGCTTTCAGGGCTTAGTACACCCCAAATAAAAAAAATAAGATTTACCAAAAAGCCGCTAAAAATACTCCATGTGGCTGTAAGTCGGTAGTCTGCGGCGTTTTTATCTAAAAGGGCAACAAGGGTAACAGGAACAAAAATGGCAATAGTGCCAATGCCCACAACCATCAAATCCACAATTTTTGGAAAAAGCAAGGCCATAACCAAAGCGCATAAGCCAAAAATAATGGAGGCGATCCGAATTTGCTTTTGTGTTTTTCGTGGATCGCGCCCCTCTTTTTTAAGGCCTGTGAAATCATTAATGGCGGAAATGCTGATAATATTCAGAAAGCTGTCTCCCGACGACATGAGTGCTGACAACAGCCCAACAACAGCAAAACCTAGAAGAAATTCCCCGGCATGGCGATCGAGAAAAAGATAGGCAACATCACGTGGTGCAATGGCATCTTCGCTGATAATTCGGATGCTCATACCAACTAAAGGAAAAATGATGTAAAAAGGCAGCATCCCCAAACCGGAAATCAAACTAACCCTGCGGGCTGTTTTGCCGTCTTTTGCAGCCAATATGCGTTGCCAGATATCCATTCTCGCCATCACAGAAGGGGCAATAAAGATCGGAAGCGCTATAAGAAAAAGAATGCCATAAAAAGTACCGTTGAGCATTTTTGGGGGTAATTCTGTGAGGCGCTGCAGGTTTTCAGTGTCTGTGAGGATGCCGGGGATAAACAAGATTATAATCATCACAACGATGATAATAAATTGAATAAAATCAGTGATAATTACACCGCTAAGCCCTGCAAATGCCGTATAAACAATAACCACAAGACACGAAATAATGGCAGCACTCTGATAACCAATATCCAATGAATATTTTAAAAGAGAAGCCATCCCAACAAATTGGGCAGCAAGTAGAAAAAAGAAGATGAAAATATTGATACCACTCACTGCTGCGCTAAAACCGGAGGAGATTTTTTTATTGGCTCCGGGCAAATAATGCTGGTTGAGAAAATGGGGCAGCGAATAAATGCGTTTTTGGGCTCCTGTATTGCGCATTTGTGCTGCAAAACGCCAAAGGATTCCAAAGCCAATAACATAAGCAATCCCAATTCCTACGGCAGCAAAACCGGATTCATAGCCCATTGCCATAAGCCCAATAGAAGTTCCCCCGCCAACAAATGTGGCTAAAGTGGTGAAAACCAATGGCAAAGTTCGTGTGCTTCGGTTGTTTACTAAATATTCTTCCAGATTATCGCTATGTACATGCCGTAAAGTAAGCAGTATGATCACAATGAGATAAAGACCTGTCCAAAAATAAAACCACAGCATAAATGAATCATTAAGCCCGCAAAAATATAAAAATGAGTCGAATTGGCATTTTAGTAAAAATCAGCAATTATTGAAGCGCTTCAAAAATACCATATAAATTCGGATTTCCCTTAATTCTGCTTATCTCAAGGGCTTCAATTGCCAGGGAATTTCTTCCTTTATTCCATATAAAGAACTTTATTCCGGCATCATTAAAAGTCTCAATTGGCATATCCGAAAGCTTTAGGCAAAGGTGTGCCGTATATGATTTTAGTTTTGCCGTGTCTGAATGGGGATAAAAATCTGCACAATCACTGCTTTGCCAAAATAAACTGCTGTCCCCTTTTTTGATTGAACAGACTAAGAGGAGTTCTTTCGGCAAATGCTCGGAGATTATATGTGCACGAATATCGATAAAATCATTCTGCTGGGCATTGATATTGTTGTAATCCAGTTCGATAGAAGCGCCCCATTCTTTTGTGCCATTCATAAGGGATTCATTCCAAGGAAGCTCTTTTGTTGCCAATAGAACGGGTTTTGTTGTTGAATCGCCCTCTTTGTGAAGCAGAAATGATGTTCCTCCGGCATAATTTCCTTGCCAATGAATATTCGGAAAAAAATCGAGAACCACGGGTAAAATGCGTGCATCGGAAGCCGATAATGCCCCATAAAAAAAGGCATCCTTTGTTTTGGATATGCTTTGAACTGTATCCCTGAATGCGGAAATTGAAGGGATGGATTGTTGCCAGATAAAAGTACTTGTGTCAAGATCGCTGGCTTTGATATAATAATCACTTTTGGCTTTTTCGGCATTGAGTGTCGAATATATGTTTAAACCGTATTGTTGGGCAAATCGGTTTTGATCTACGATCAGTTCTTTGTAAACAGATTTATAGAAAACGGAATAATGATCGCGTACAAAAATCAACAACAGGCTGTTTATTAGGAGTATGCCGATAATCAATAGTGAAAATATTTTTTTGTTTGCGATGGATATCCCTCCAAAAAGGATATACAGAAAAAACGGAAAGCTGAATATCAAAACAGAAGGCTGCAAAACGGCAGAGATATATTTTGAATAGAAGAATCCAATAAGAAAGGGTAACAGAAACCAGAGAATTGAGATATAGAAAAAACGGTTTTGGATTAATTTCCCCCATCCCGTATAAATCGAAAAAGCACTAAGTGCGGCAACAAATATTAGAGCAAAATCATTGAATTGAAACACATAAGAAATATAATAAAGCGGCCAGTCAAAATCGGGTTTTGCAAGCCATTGCTCTACGCCGCCTTTGCTTAATTGGACAAAAAATATTTTTAGGTGAGGGGTGTATAATAGAAAAATAAGCAGTCCGCTAATGATATAGCGCAAAAGGTATTTCCTGGGAAGTAGAAAAAGCCCACTGAGCCCAACCATGGCAGCAATTAATAAGCTAAAATGATGATTATAAGCACATAATGCCGAAGATAGAATATAGAAAACAGCATTTCGCTTCAAATGGCTTTCGGGATTTTGCATGATGCGAGTCCAAAAAAGCACCATCAATAAAACGAAAAACATTCCGCTGATATACGGCCTTGCAATTTGGCTGTACATTACCGTATACTGAATGCTGGCAACATATGCCGCCGAAACGATGCCTGTCTGGCTGTTAAACCATTTTTGGCCAACACTATAGGTCAGGACAACAGATCCTAAACCCATCAGTAGATAGGGAATTTTTACGATAAAGGGTTCTGTGCCAAAGAGTTTTGTCCAATAGAACCATAAAATCTGACCGCCGGCAGGATGCGCGTCAATCATTACACCTTCTTGAATCAGCTCACTAAAGCTCTCGTATTGTGACCGGAACAGGGAGCTGAGCTCATCGTATGTGTATGGAATAGCAAAGGCGTTCCAAAATCGCAAAAGTATTGCCACGAACAGGATCAGTCCAAGTAGATATTTGGTTTCCTTATTTTGCAATGCCTTCTTTATTTTCTGCATAAACGATTGTTAATGGGCAAATTTAAGGCAATAATTATAAAATTATTGGGATAAAAGTGCTTAACAGGTTTTTTTGCGGATGTGATCAGAAAATCTAGGAAGCATATCAGGGCCTTTTGTTTTTGCATTTTGATGTAAATATGAGAAGATTATGGTGTTTTTCTACTTCTTAATATCGGAAAATCCCTTTGGTTCTGAAGCATTTTTGTACTTTTGGGTTTTAATAAGTGATAACCTAAAATTGTCTTATGTTTAATAAAAATGTATATGCAGACAGGCGAAACCGCCTGAGAAATGAAATGAATTCAGGCCTTGTTTTGATCCTTGGAAATCAGGAAGCCTCCTTTAATTATCCGGCGAATACCTACCATTTCCGTCAGGACAGTAATTTCTTGTATTTCTTTGGTATCGATCTCTATAATCTTGTCGGGCTTATGGATGTGGACGCAGGAAAAGACTATATTTTCGGTAATGACGTTGATATCGACGACATTATCTGGATGGGGCCACAGCCAACTATTAAAGATCAGGCTGCAGAAGTAGCTGTTGCGAATACTGCGCCATTATCAGAACTGGCCTGTATGATTGCTAAAGCAATTACAGAGGGGCGCCCGATACATTTTCTTCCTCCATATCGTGGCGAACAAATCATGCAGCTACAAGATTTACTCGGTATTGGTAAAGATAAAATCAAAGATTATGCATCCGTTCAGTTGATTAAAGCTGTTGTGAAACTTCGTGAAATAAAGGACGAACACGAAATTGCTGAAATTGAAAAAGCAGTGGATATTGCCTATGAAATGCATACAACATCCATGAAAATGGCGAAACCGGGCGTAGTTGAACGCGAAATAGCAGGAACAATTGAAGGAATCAGCCTGGCAAAAGGCGGTCCGGTTTCTTTCCCCGTGATTTTAAGCATGCATGGCGAAACACTGCACAATCATTATCATGGAAATACTTTGGAAACAGGGCGTATGATGGTTACTGATGCAGGTGCTGAAACAACAATGCACTATGCTAGTGATATTACACGCACAGTGCCGGTTGGCGGGAAGTTTAATGAACGCCAAAAAGCTATTTATGAGATCGTTCTTGAAGCAAATATGAAAGCAATCGAGGCCATTAAACCAGGAATCGAATATAGGGAAATCCACTTTCTTGCCGTAAAAACCATCGCAGAAGGATTGAAGAAACTGAACATCATGAAAGGCGATATTGATGCTGCCGTAAAAGCCGGCGCACATGCAATGTTTATGCCCCACGGCCTTGGCCATATGATGGGACTCGATGTGCATGATATGGAAGGTTTGGGCGAAAATTATGTGGGCTACAACGAAACAACTGTTCGTAGCGATCAGTTTGGTACAGCTTATCTGAGGCTTGGGAAAGAACTGAAACCTGGTTTTGTCCTGACTGTTGAGCCTGGTTGTTATTTCATTCCGGAATTATTCAAACGCTGGAAAGAAGAGAAAATGCATATGGACTTTATCAATTATGATGAAGCAGAAAAGTATATGGATTTTGGTGGCGTGCGCATTGAAGATGATATTCTCGTTACAGAAAATGGTCATCGCGTTTTAGGAAAGCCAATCCCCAAAACGGTTGCAGAGATCGAAAAGCTTTGTGCTGAATAAAAATATTCATGTCTAAAATTAAAACCGAAAGCCTGAATGGTTTTCGGTTTTTTTAAAATTGTATTATGAGTCAATTTGTTGATTTTAAGAATAAAAGAATTGCTTTTACACAGGAGGGGAATGGCCCTGCGCTGGTACTATTGCATGGTTTTTTGGAAAATAAACAGATGTGGAAGCGCTTTGCTGATTTCCTAAAGGAGGATTTTCAGATTATTGCCATTGATTTGCCCGGTTTTGGAGAAAGTGATGTGTTCGGCGATTGCCATACAATGGATTTTATGGCAGAGGCTGTAAAAGCTGTGCTGGATCAGCTCGACATTAAAGAGTGCGTTGTTGCAGGTCATTCAATGGGTGGATATACGGCGCTCGCCTTTGGGGAAAACTATCCTGAAATGCTGAAAGGCCTCTGTCTTTTCCACTCTCATGCATCAGAAGATCCTGAAGAAGTAAAACAGAATAGATTGCGTACTATTGATATTGTGAATAAAGATAGAACGGGATTTATTACGCATTTTATCCCTGATCTTTTTGCACCGGATAATCGTGCATATTTTGCAGTTCAAATCGATGAGCTCAAAAAACGTGCAATCGAACATCCTGCCCAAGGCATAACTGCTGCCCTTGCCGGAATGAAAGAACGCCCCTCACGGGTCAACTTTTTGTCGCAAACAAAAGCGCCAGTATTGTTTATTGCAGGAAAACAGGATTCCCGTATTCCTTTAAATAAGGTTATGGCGCAGGCAATGTTGCCGCAACATGCTGAAATGCTTATCCTGGGACAGGTTGGCCATATGGGTTGGCTTGAGGACGAGTACAATACGATTCACAATCTGAGGTGTTTTGCTTATAAAGCGTTGATATAGAGTTGTTATTATGGAAAAAACACGCTGTACCTGGCCAGGCCAAGATCCTTTATATCTAAAATATCACGATGAAGAATGGGGCGTGCCTGTGAAGGACGATCAATTGCTTTTTGAATTCCTTACACTGGAGACTTTTCAGGCAGGCCTCAGCTGGATTACTATTTTGAGGAAAAGGGAAAATTTCCGCAAGGCCTTCGATCATTTCGATTTTCATAGAATCGCATTATATGATGAAGCAAAAGTAGAAAGCCTGTTGCAGGATTCCGGAATTATACGGAATAAGCTGAAAATCCGTGCTGCCATCACTAATGCACAAGCATATCTGAAGATTCGCGAGGAATTTGGTAGCTTCAGTTCCTGGATATGGTCGTTTACGAATAATAAACCCATCATTAATTTTTTTGCTGAAAATAAGGATGTTCCGGCGAAAACAGAATTATCAGATCTCATCAGCAAGGAATTAAAAAAGCGAGGATTTAAATTTACAGGAAGTACTGTGGTTTATGCCCATATGCAGGCCACCGGAATGGTCAACGACCATCTTACAAAATGCTATAGGCATAGCGAATTGGGATAATAATTGTTTTTTCAGCAAAAGCCCCAACACAAAAAGGTTGGGGCTTTTCTGTAAAGTGCAGCTTTTTAGGATGCGGCTTTGCGTTGCGTCAGAAATAAATCGTTAATATGTACCTCAGTGGTATAGCGCTTGCTACCGTCTTTGTCTTCCCAGCTCCTGTTTACAAGCTTTCCTTCAATAAGGACTTCTTGGCCTTTTACGAGCAGTTTTTCAACTAAAACGGCAAGATTGTTCCATGCTACGATTTTATGCCATTGGGTTTGTTCGACCCATTCGCCTTTATTGTTTTTATAACCCTCGCTCGTTGCAAGTGAAAAATGTGCGACCTTTTGGTCTTTGCCAAATTGTGTGATTTTCGGTTCTGCGCCTAGGCGGCCAATCAATTGTACTTTGTTAATAAGTGCGTTCATGATAAAGAATTTTTTTAGTGAAACATTTTGTTGAACGATGATGCAGCAAAACTATGGCGGCTTTCGTTCCTGTTTCGGTTATTACGCATTTACTTACGTTTGTAGTCGTTTGTAAGCGTTTGTCAACGAATAGTATGTTGTTTCATAGTATTTTATGGGTAAAGTTGGAAAATCAAATTTTTTCTGTTTTTTTGGAAAATTATCTTGGAAAGAGCCAAAAATGGATTTAATCTTTTAGTGGGATGGATGCAGTTTATGGATTTAAGATCCATAATCGATGAAAATGAAAGTGAAGTATGCGATCAATTGGAAATGCACATAAAAAAACCTGCCTTCATTACGAAAGCAGGTTGTTTTTGAGGTCACGAACGGATTCGAACCGCCGTACAAGGTTTTGCAGACCTCTGCCTAACCACTCGGCCACGTGACCAATTGGGCGGCAAAGATAAAAATATTTTGTTTCACAGCAAAATTTCCTTTCTTTTCGCGAATAAAATAAGAATTCTTCGTTTTGAATCCCTAATTTTGTCCTTTCGTTTTCAATGATATAAAAACTTGAATATGTCTGATAGCAATGAACGCAATGCTGCCGCAAATGGCGCAGCTGATGAGAAGGTAAAAACGAATTTTATTGAAGCAAAAATCAATAAGGAACTTGCCGAAGGAAAATACAATGGGCGCGTACATACGCGTTTCCCACCGGAGCCAAATGGCTATTTGCATATTGGCCATGCAAAATCTATTTGCCTTAATTTTGGCCTGGCACAAAAATATAAAGGAAAATGCAATCTACGTTTCGATGATACAAATCCAAGTAAAGAGGAAACCGAATATGTAGATTCCATCCGAAACGATGTGCAATGGCTTGGTTTTAAATGGGATAATGAATTTTTTGCCTCTGACTATTTTGATCAGCTTTATGCTTGGGCCGAGAAATTGATTATTGATGGCAAAGCCTATGTCGATGATCAAACTGCCGAAGAAATTGCATCCCAAAAAGGAACACCAACTAAGGCTGGCGAATTTAGTCCATACAGAGATCGTACTGCCGAAGAAAACCTGAAGCTTTTCCGTGAAATGAAAGAAGGTGCCTATAAAGATGGTGAAAAAGTCCTCAGGGCAAAAATTGATATGGCTTCATCAAATATGCATATGCGCGACCCAATTATGTACCGCATTATGCATAAACCACATCACCGCACCGGGGATAAATGGTGCATTTACCCAATGTACGATTATGCTCATGGTGAATCAGATTTTATTGAAGGCATAACAAATTCACTCTGTACCCTCGAATTTGAAGTGCACAGGCCTTTATACAATTGGTTTCTCGATCAAATTGCTGAAGATGGGGACGAACGTCCAGAACAAACCGAATTTGCTCGCTTAAACCTGAGCTATACAGTAATGAGTAAGCGAAAGCTCCTCCAATTGGTCAAAGAGAATTATGTGAACAATTGGGATGACCCGCGTATGCCCACAATCACTGGAATGAGGCGCAGGGGATTTACAGCAGCAAGTTTGCGGAATTTTGCTGAAACTATTGGTGTTGCCAAGCGTGATAATGTGATTGATGTCGCTTTATTGGAACATTCTGTGCGTGAGGACCTGAATAAAATCGCACCCCGATATTTTGCCGTACTAAACCCCCTAAAGGTGATTATTACGAATTATCCTGAGAATCAGACCGAAGAAATGGAGCTGATTAATAATCCAGAGGACGACACACAGGGAAGCAGAAAAGTGCCTTTTACCCGTGAGGTCTTTATCGAAAAGGATGACTTTATGATTGATCCTCCCAGAAAATTCTTTAGGCTTGGCCCCGGACGTGAAGTGCGACTGAAAGGTGCCTATATCGTGAAATGTGAGGATTATAAAATTAATGAGGCCACAGGTGAAGTGGAAGAGGTTTATTGTACTTATGATCCAGAAACCCAAAGTAATACAGGTCAGGGAAGTCGTAAAGTGAAGGGAACATTGCATTGGGTTTCCTGTGAGCACGGCCTCGATGCTGAGGTGCGTATTTACGATCGCTTGTTTATGGATGAAGATCCGGACGGACATCCCGATAAGGATTTTAAAGAGTTTTTAAACCCTGATTCATTGCAAATTAACACCCAAGCAAAAGTTGAGCCGGCCATACAAAATGCCAAACCTTTTGACCATTTTCAGTTTCAAAGAATTGGCTATTTTAACCTCGATCCGGATACTGTAAAAGAAAAAAGATTGATCTTTAACCGTACAGTGCCATTGCGAGACTCCTGGTCGAAAAAGAAATAAGTGTAAAGGCTGCCAATATTGGTAGCCTTTTTTGTTTGCCTCCCTCCATTACGTCATTTTCTCCAAAACTCAGAATATTTTGTATCTTCGCTAAGTGAACAAAAGGTGAACAATAGCTATGTTCATTTTTTTAATTGTTTGTGAATCAACGATATTTTTTTGCTATGCGTGATACAGTGTCAGCAATTCAGTATATGCTTAAGAAAGCCTCTCCGGTTTTTTTTCTGCTGACGATATTGTTTTTTTGCAGTGCTTTTCCTTCTATGGCGCAACTTCCTTGGGCAAATTATTATCCGATGGAAGAAATTGCCAGTACGGGCCGTTATAAGGATATTGTTATTGACTCACAGGACAGACTGTGGATTTCAACAGATCACGGTATCCATATGTATGATGGGCATAGATTTCACGCTTATAAGGACGCCACGCAAAGCAATTATGTAAAAAGCTTGCTGAAAGGGGAGAAGGACTCCATTTATATTGTCGATGATGGAGGTTTGGAACTTCTGACGTTCGAAAACAATATGCCTGTTTTTGATAATCTTCTAAAAGCAAAGGGCGTGTTTTCAGATACTACGCTCAATTATCCCAAAACCCTTTATCAATCAAAAAATAAGGATTTGTGGATTGGGGAAGATTCTACAATCGTACGTTATAGGGATGGTAAAATGAAACGCTACGAGCTTGGTCAAAACTGGCAATCAAGAAATTATATCACAAGTCACTCTTTTCAGGAAGATGGCTACGGCAATTTTTGGGTCTTTAGTTTTATTGGCCATATTCATCGCTATGTGCCTTCAGCGGATACTTTTGTGCGCGTTACCTTGCCACACGACCTTCGGGTGCTCAGTTTTTCGTATAAAATGGAAGTCAATGTGTTTTGGCTTGGTACAGCAGAGGGTGTTTACGAAATTGAAGTTAATGCTGCAGGAGAAGTAATTCGTTCTGAATTAATCGTTAATATACGCAATGTCAGTTGTTTGCATTTTGTTAGTGCTGATTATTTGCTCATTGGCACCTGGAGTCAGGGGCTGTTTATGGGGTATAGGAATCAGGGGACATTTTTATTTAAAAAGCTTGATTTGCCCAAAATTAATGATGTAATCACCATTAAAAAAAGGAATAATAAGCAATTTTGGATCGTCGGAAGTGAAACAATCGGCGCATTGAATATCAGCCCATTTGTATATTATCAAATTGATTCAGACTATAATTTGATTCGATCCGTGCATCCGGTAAACGACAAAAAAGTTCTTGCAGCAACGGATTTTAAAATTACCGAGTTGCAAAGGCTTGATGGGCAGTGGCAAGCAGAAAATGAGTACAATATCGAAGGGCTGTATTTTTTTAGGGCCATTCCATTTAAAGGACTATATATTTTGGGCGATCAGCTCGGACAACTGCATGTGTTTAATCCCGGTAATAGCAATCTGGAGCGATTAAATAAAATCCCACAAGGAGAAGCGATTCAATGGATGTATCAGGATATTGATGAAAAATTGTGGATTTGTGGGAACAAACGCGCCGGATTAGTGCGTATGGACAGTAATTTTAATGTTCGTTCCTATGCCTCCGAGGGTCTGCGTGATATTCGTGTGATTCGTTGCGGAAAGGATGGGGAATGTTATGCAGCAGGTGATTTATCAGAAAATCAGTTGGCTCATTTTAATTTTCGCACGCAAGACTTTGATTTGATTGACCTGGATTTTGACCCTCGACCGGATGAACAGTTTGCCATAGAGGATTTGTTTATTGGCCGCGACAGTATTTATCTTGCAACAAATATGGGGCTTTATGTTTTGTCCAAAAAGGCGGGTTTCCCGAAAAAAGCTGTTCGGATCCATTTGCCAGGGCTACAAGCCGATATCACATTAAAAGCGATAAACAGAACCCCTGATGGCGCTTTTTGGCTGGCCGGAGAAACAATGGTGATGAGGTATAATGGCAAGGAAGTACAATGCTTTGATCACTCCAACGGCTTACCATCCGGTGCCCTTCATTTCCGAGGAATTGAATTGGATAAAGAAGGGGATTTGTGGCTGGCAACTGAAAAGGGTCTGGCAATGCTGCCGGAATACGAAAAATTAAACCATCGAAGCACTACACCCGAAGTCCTGATTACAGAATGGGGAACAGAAAACCAATTTGAATCTTCTGAAGGGGTAATTGAAAATACTTTCCACTATGGGAGTAATCTGGAATTCAAATTTTTATCAAAAATGTTCCCCTCAGACCTGGTAACGTTCCAGACAAGAATACTGGAAATAGATACGGGCTGGAGTAATATGGATCCGGAGAACAATCTCAAAGCATTGAATTTTAAAGATGGAAATTATACTTTCGAACTGCGGGCGGGCTATAAAGGAATGCTGAGGTCCAAGATTTCCAGCAAGACTTTTACTGTAAGTAAACCTTGGTTTAAATCAGTATGGTTTTTGTCTGCGATGTTTTTCATGCTCCTGAGTCTTGTCTGGATAGTGTATGCTGTATTAAAAAAACGCATCGAACTGAAAAAAATCAGGACCATTGCGGAAGTTCAGACACAAAATGAAGAAGAGCTAGAGTCCTTTAAACAACTTATTCAGCAGGAAAAGGGGCAAAGTGAGAAATTGAAATCACAAATCACTAAGATAAAAAGTCAATTCGATACAGAAAAAAGCATCCTCAATACAGAGATAAAATACCGCGACCTGAAGATGCATAAATATACAGAAGATATCGAATTAAAAAATAAGCAGTTAAGCACACAATTGCTTCGGGGCATCGAAAAAGACAGGGCTTTGCAAAAAGTACATACAGAGCTTAAAAAGCTATTGAAGAAAAGTCCTGATCATATGCAGGAAATGATTTCCCCATTGTTAAAAACCATTGAGCATAATAAGGTTTCAGATAAAGATTGGGAGGCATTTCGCTTCTATTTTGAAGGGGTACACCGTGGCTTTGATGAAAAATTAACATCAAACTTTCCTTTGCTCACTGCGCAGGATTTACGGCATTGTGCGCTCATTCGCTCAAAATTGAATATTAATGAATGTGCCAACTTGCTTGGTATTTCTCCCGACAGCGTAAAAACTTCCCGCTACCGCCTCAAGAAAAAACTTCAGCTGGGACCACAACAGAGCTTGCTCGACTTTTTAATGACCATCTAAACGAACGGCTTTTCCCGCCCTCTCTGGCTTGCTTAATGTCCGGAAAGAATATTCATTCTTTGCTTAAATTATTTTTGTCTGTGTTTATTTTATTTGTCTATCTTTTGATAACCTCCTAAATGATTAAAAAATAGAATATTATATTATATTTTTACGCTGATTTGAATGATTGTGTTTACCTATTGTACCCCTCAATTATTGCTGACTTTGTTAAATGAATCTTAAATTTGCGTTAATAATTATTCAAGAAGATAATAATGCTTAGAAACTATTCTGCACACAAATCGCTTTTCATTTTTATATTGCTTTTTTTTCTGCAACTAAGTGCTTTTGCAAAGCTTGAAATTTCTAAAGTTGAACCCCCTTTCTGGTGGGTGGGAATGCACAATACCGAATTACAAATAATGGTCTATGGAAAGAACATCTCAGACCTGATGCCTGTGATCAATTATGCCGGAGTGAGTCTCGATCGTGTAATTCGAACCGAAAACCCGAATTATCTCTTCATTTATCTAAATATTGCAGCCGAAACAAAGCCGGGTTCCTTTCCTGTTTCTTTCACAAAAGAAGGCAAAGAAGCTTTGAGTATTTCCTATGAATTGAGGCAACGTGAAAAATTAGCTGCAGATTATCATGGGTTTAGCCCGGAGGATGTTATGTACCTGATTACGCCCGACCGCTTTGCCAATGGGAATAGTGAGAATGATAACAGCCCCGAAACTACAGAGAAAGCAGATAGAAAAAATAAAGATGGTAGGCATGGTGGCGATATTGCCGGGATCGATAAGATGTTACCCTATATTAAAGATATGGGATTTACTGCTATCTGGGTGAATCCGGTGCTCGAAAATAATATGCCGGAATATTCCTATCATGGCTATGCTGCTACAGATTTCTATAAGGTTGATCCTCGTTATGGCACCAATGAAGAATACAGGCAATTGAGCATTAAGGCAAAATCCATGGGCATTAAAATGATTATGGATTTAATATTTAACCATTGTGGGTCAGAACATTGGTGGATGAAAGACCTTCCGACAAAAGATTGGATCAATCATGGAACAGAATTCGTCCCTACAAGTCACCGCAGACAGGTGATTCAGGATCCATACGCATCACAATCAGATTACGATGCTTTTGCGGATGGATGGTTCGTAAAAACCATGCCCGATATGAACCCAAGAAACCCTTTATTGGGTACATATTTAATTCAAAGCAGTATCTGGTGGGTCGAATACGCACAACTCGATGGCATTCGTATGGACACTTATCCTTATCCTGATAAAGATTTTATGAGCGAATGGACTTGCGCTTTAATGGATGAATACCCAAATTTGAATATTGTTGGGGAAGAATGGACAGAAAATCCGGCACTTGTGGCGCATTGGCAAAAAGGAAAGGTGAATCCTAATGGTTATACTTCCTGTTTGCCCGGTTTAATGGATTTTCCTCTGCAAGGGGCTTTAACTCGTGCCTTACGTGAAGGGGAAAGTAGGTATTCCGACGGTTTTATCCACATATATTCTATGCTCGCCAACGATTTCCTCTATGCTGATCCTTTTAACCTTGTTATTTTCCCTGATAACCACGATATGGACCGTTTTTATACACAAATCAATGAAGATTTTGATATGTATAAACTCGGACTGGCTTTTATTGCAACAATGCGGGGTATCCCTCAGATATATTACGGTACAGAAGTGTTGATGGAAAACACCGACAGTAGGGATCATGGTACAATCCGCAGCGATTTTCCCGGAGGATGGGAAGGGGATGCCGTAAATGCTGTTACAGGAAAAGGCCTGAGCGATCAGCAAAAGGAAGCGCAGGATTTTGCAAAAAGACTATTTAACTGGAGGAAAGACAATAAAACCATTCATCAGGGCAAATTAATGCAGTTTTCCCCGGAAAATGGCGTCTATGTTTATTTTCGATATACTGAGGACGATTGTGTGATGGTGATTCTGAACAAAAATAAGAAGCCTACATTTATTGATACAAACCGCTTTGCAGAACGCCTGATGGGGTTTAGCAAAGGAAAAGATGTTTTGACTGGTAAAGCTTTAAATCTAAATGATTTAGTAGTGCCGGCACGTAGTGCTACTATCTTGGAATTGGAATAAGAAATAAATAACAGCAGGCCAAAGATGAATTCATATGATGTTGATGTTGGAGAAAAAGATGAGGGATTGTTATTTAAATGGTTTTTGGGGTTGGTCTGCTTCCCTCATCTTTTTTATTAAAAACAGCGAATACGCATGTTTTGACTATAATTAACAAAGAGCAACATTTGAATGAATTTTTTACTAATTTTATGCAATGCTGAAAAAACAGAAAATACATTACGCTATTGAACAAATTTAATAGTTCTATGCAATTATAAATCGTTTTATTTTAAACCAACACGTATGAAACACAAGTACAAAATGATCGGACAAAAACTGCTTCTTGCCATATTTATGGTATTGATTTCAGGAGTGGTTTTTGCACAGGAAGGAATGGTAGATGGCACCATTAGGGATGCCATGGACGGATCGACACTTCCGGGAGCTACCATTAAAATTCAAGGAACATCAACGGGGACAATTAGCGACATTGATGGGAAATTCAGTATTTCTGTAGAACCCAACACAACGCTGCTGATTTCCTATATTGGTTATGAAACCAAAGAATTGCTCGTGCAACCGGGTACTACCGTTGAGGTAAGCCTGAGTTCTGCCGCAACAGGCCTTGATGAGCTCGTTGTTATTGGATATGGTGTGCAGAAAAAATCGGATGCAACAGGTTCTGTTGTGGCGATTGGCACTAAAGATTTCAATAAAGGGTCCATCACAAACCCCAGTGGTCTGATTACTGGTAAAGTTGCCGGTGTGCAAGTAACAAGCAATAGTGGTGCTCCCGGTGGAGCTGCTACTATCCGCATTAGGGGAGGTTCTTCCTTAAATGCAAACAATAACCCACTAATTGTTATCGATGGTGTTGTAACCTCCGGAGAAGGTGGTTCAGGTTCAAGAAGTGCTTTAAATGCGCTTAACCCTAATGACATCGAAACATTTACCGTACTAAAAGATGCTTCCGCAACCGCAATTTATGGTTCTAGGGCTTCTAATGGTGTAATTCTGATTACTACCAAAAAAGGGAAAGCAGGTTCGCCTCTTCGCATTGAATATCAAGGTAAAGTTTCTGTTTATGAGAAGCCAAAACCATTAAGCGTTCTTTCTTCTGATGAATTCGTTAGCTTGTTTACCGAGAAAAACCCTGACTATGTGCATATGCTCGGCGTATGGTACGATCAGGATGGACACCAGGTTGCTGCTAACGACAGAACGGAAACATCAACCCATGAAATCTATAATACAGATTGGCAAGATGAGATTTATCAAAGTGCTTTAACAATGGATCATACGGTTTCTGCAACCGGTGCCTTTAAATGGATGCCTTATCGTTTCTCTGTAGGTTATACCGATCAGGATGGTACTCTGAAAACATCCGAATTTAAACGTACTACATTAAGTGCAGCTTTAAACCCAACTTTACTGGATGACCATTTGAAATTAAACATCAATGCTAATGGTACATTCATTAAAAACCGTTTTGCAAATAGCAGTGCCATTGGTGCAGCAATCCAAATGGATCCAACAAAACCAGTTACAAGTAACGACGGATCTTATGGTGGCTATTATACATGGTTAGGAAATGGTAGTGGAATTAATGCCCTTGCCACAAGAAACCCTGTTGCCCTTCTCGAACAACGAACTGATAAATCGAATCTGAACCGCTTTTATGGTAATTTCCAGGCAGACTATAAAATGCATTTCTTCCCTGATTTGCATGCCAATATTAATGTTGCTATGGATAATTCCAGTAATGATGGTACTGTGTATGTTCCAAATTTTGCTGCATGGTCCTATGATCAGGAAAAAGGCGGTGGACAAAATAATTCCTATACAGGTAAAAATGAAAATGAATTAATTGATTTCTACCTCAATTATAAAAAGGATGTTGAGTCTATTGAAAGTTCATTTGATGTTATGGCTGGTTATTCTTGGCAGCATTTCTATTATGAAAATACTTTTGATGATAATAATATCCCAATTTATCTTGATGAAAATGGTGATTCTACTGGTCAATACCTCGATCATAATGACGGTATTGATAAAGGAGAGCTCTATTTGGTCTCTTTCTTTGGACGATTGAATTATGCATTCAAAGATCGCTATTTATTAACAGCTACTGTTCGTAATGACGGAACTTCTCGTTTCTCTCCAGACAACCGCTGGGGTCTTTTTCCTGCCGTTGGTTTTGCATGGAAAATTAATGAAGAAGCTTTCTTAAGTAATTCCAAGGCATTATCGCAATTGAAACTTCGTATTGGCTGGGGCCAAACAGGTCAGCAGGATGTTGGTGGATATTATTCATATCAAGGACGCTATACCTATGGAAACCAATATTCTATGTATCCATTTGGAAGCACGTATTATACAGTATTACGCCCTGAAGGATATAATCCAAACTTGAAATGGGAAACAACGACTACACTTAACTTTGCTATTGATTATGGTTTCTTTAATGATCGCTTATTTGGTTCGATCGAATATTATAACCGGAAAACAACCGACCTTTTAACTTATGCTCCCGTGCCTGCAGGAACAAACCTGACCAATAACCTAGATCAAAACATCGGGGAACTGGAAAATAAAGGTGTTGAATTCTCAATAAATGGACACATTATTTCAAATCAGGATATGCATTGGGAACTTGGACTGAACGCTACTTATAATAAGAATGAAATTACAGAACTTTATCAGGGTGCAAGCCTCGAAACAGGTGGTATCTCCGGTGGTGTTGGTAATAATATCCAGGTGCATGCTGTAGGAGAATCTGCATATTCTTTCTATGTCTATGAGCAGGTTTATGATGAAGATGGTGCGCCAATCCAAGGTCTTTATGTAGACCGCAATGGAGATGGTCAAATCAATGCCGATGATAAGTATGTCTATAAAAGTGCTAGTGCACCAATTTACTTTGGGATAACAAGTACATTCAATTATAAACAATGGTCATTATTCTTCTCTGGCCGTGCCAACTTTGGCAACTATGTTTATAATAATGCACAATCAGAACTTGCTACTTATGACAGGCTCTATCGCGATGAAGGCCCTTATGCCGGAAATGTATTGTCTTCTGTAAGCGATATTAATTTTAATATCCCACAATACTTCTCTGATTATTTTGTTCAGGAAGCTTCTTTCTTCCGTATGGACGATATCACACTGAGCTATACACTGGATAAATTATTCCAAACAGATTTAAAAGTTCGCTTATCAGCTACCTGCAATAACGCATTTGTGATAACAAATTACGAAGGACTTGATCCTGAAGTATTTGGCGGTATCGATAATAATTTGTATCCCCGTTCACGTGTTTGGGTATTTGGTGTTAATGTTCAGTTTTAATCCTAAAAAAATATTGATATGAAAAAATTTATATATATATTTGTATTAGCAGCTATAGGAGGCCTGTTTAATGCATGTACAAAAGATTTGGATACTTCTCCTATTGACCCAGATGTTGTTACATCCGGAAATGCATTTGATGAACCGGAAGCTTATACACAGTTTATGGCAAAATGCTATGCTGGTTTGGCTTTGGGTGGAAACGAAGGTGATGGTCAAGGCGATATCGCTGGTATTGATGGCGGTTTCAGCCCTTATCTACGTCAGTTTTGGTATCATCAGGAATTATCTACTGATGAGGCTGTAATTGCTTGGGAAGATCAAACTATCAAGGATTTTCATTACCAGCAATGGAGTAGTAGCGATGTGTTTATTACTGCAATGTATGCCCGTGTGCTCTATCAGGTTTCCCTCACAAACGAATTCCTTCGTCAAACAACGGATGAAGTACTTGCCGATCGCGGCGTTAGTGATGAGTGGAAAACCAAAATTGCTAACTATCGCTTAGAGGCCAGGTTCTTAAGGGCTTTATCATACTGGCATGGCCTCGACCTCTTCGGTGGTGTTGTCCTGGTAACAGAAAATGATCCTATTGGTGATCCCGATTATTTCCCAACAAGGGTTTCTAAAGAAGAAATGTTTCGTTATATCGAATCTGAACTGATCGATATTTCTTCACAAATGATGGCACCAAGAACCAATGAGTATGGCCGCGCCGACCAAGGAGCAGCTTGGACCTTACTTGCAAAACTTTACCTAAATGCTGAGGTGTATATTGGCCAGCCAAAATATACCGAATGCTTGACTTATGTAAATCAGGTTCTTGCTTCAGGTTATTCTCTGTCTCCAACATGGGAGCAGCTGTTCTGGGCAAATAACGACCTTGATGCACAAACCATGAATGAAATTATCTTCCCTGTTCGTTTTGATGGGATCCATGAACACACAAATGGTGGTACTACGTTTATTATTAATGCTGCTATTGGTGGTAATATGGATGCTGCCAGCTATGGCCTTACAATTAACGCCGGTTGGGGTGGTACACGTGTAACCCCAGAGTTTGTAGGTAAATTTGATGCCGATAATGATAAAAGAGCGGCATTCTTTACTGATGGCCAGAACCTAAGCATCGATGATATCAATTCATTTAATGATGGTTATGCATATCCTAAATTTGTGAATTATTCGATTATTAATGATGTAAAAACAAATGGTTCTGACGCTACATTTGCCGATACTGATTTTCCAATGTTCCGCCTTGCTGATATCTACCTAATGTATGCAGAAGCTGTTCTTAGAGGTGGTTCCGGTGGAAGCGAAGCCGAAGCAAAAGGATATATCGACCAATTGCACCAACGCGCAGGTATTAGCGGAACTTACGATCTAAATCTGGATTATATCCTTGATGAAAGAGCTCGTGAATTAGCATGGGAATGCCACAGACGTACCGACTTAATCCGTTTTGGTAAATTCAGTCAGTCGACTTATGTTTGGGAATGGAAAGGAAATGTAAAACAAGGTCAGTCAACAGATTCTAAATATAATGTCTACCCAATTCCTGCTTCTGAGGTGAACTCAAATCCGAATGTAACGCAAAATCCTGGTTATTAATTTTTTAAAATATTCATGTGATGAAAAAAATTCATAATATATTACTTTTCTTTTTTGCACTGGCCGTAGTTTTTACCGGCTGTGAAAAAGATGATGCCGAGCCCGTTCTCGACACCGCAGCAACGGTTAATCCCGCATGGGTAAAGGCTCCCGCTGCTGACACGCATTTTATTCTTACCCAAGATTCGGCCGATGTGGTTTTGGCAGAATTTCAATGGACGGATGTAGTCTATGCCTTGGATGATTTGCCAAGTCCTTTGTATACAATGAGATTTGCATTCCCTGCACAAGTAGATGGTAATTCAGCTTGGGGTGAAACAATCGAACTTTTTACCCTACCTGAAACAAACACCTCAATTACCCAAGGTGCTTTAAATACAGCTATTCTTAAAATTATTGGAACAGATTTTCCTGAAGATACCGTGATTACTATTGGTTTTAGTGTCAAAGCAAATGTAAACGCGAACTCTGTTTCTAATGTTATTGATGCTTTTACTGAAGTTGTTCCTGTGAAAATAACTCCTTATACTGCTTCTCTTGATGCTGCTAAGCTTTGGATGCCTGGCGATTATCAAGGATGGGATCCTGCTACAGCACCGAACCTCTATGATTGGGATGGTGATGGAATCTTTACCGGTTATCTGTATATGTCTGCAGATGCTGCTTCCTTCCAGTTTAAATTTACTAATGAGCCTTCATGGGGCGGAATAAATTATGGCGCTGCAGAAGCCGAAGGTGTTCTTGATCCTGATGGTGGTGCTGGAAACCTCGAACTCCCTGCCGCAGGCGGTTATCAGATTACCGTTGATCTAAATACCCTAACATGGTCTTATGTTGCAGAAGACTGGGGTGTAATTGGCCAATGGTTAGATTGGGCTGAAGATATTAATATGGAATGGGATGCTGAAAATAATTGGTTGCATGTTATTGTTGCCGATATCCCAGCTCAGGAAGACCAACGCTTTAAGTTCCGTGCCAATGATGGTTGGGATATTAACCTCGGTATTAGTGATCCTGATGATGGGTTCCTTGTTCCCGGTGGTGCTGATATTCCAATTCCCGATGGTGGAACTTATGAGTTTATCCTCGATTTTAACACCCAATTGCCTTCCTATCAAGCGATCAAACAATAGTTTGAGGAACATATAAAACAGAAGGGAATGCTACTACAGCATTCCCTTCTTTGTTTTATGAAAGTTTATGGTTTCGTTCTATGCAATTACCCCCGAACCAATCAGTTCCTCCCCATCATACCATGCAGCAAATTGCCCCGAAGCAATACCGCGTTGTAATTCCTCAAAGAGGATAAAAAGTCCTTCTTCACGCATTACCAATAGGGCTTTTTGCAAAGGTTGGCGATATCGAATGCGCACATCATAAGCTTTTATTTCCCCAATATTCATGGCGAGATCAGGACGGATATAATGAATTTCGTTGTGGGCAATAAACAATCCGGGGCGGTTCAGCCCATGATGGCTATGTCCCATACCCGTAAAAACAATGTTCTGCTCAATATCCGTGGAAATCACAAACAGCGGTTCTGTTTTGCCGCCAACATTCAGTCCTTTGCGTTGGCCTATTGTATAAAATTGTGCCCCAATATGTGTGCCCACTTTTTGCCCGTCAGAGGCTTTATAGGAGCGTTCTGCACAAAGTCTTATCAGTTGATCGGTTGGGAGATTTGCGGCTTCAGTGGCTTTGTATTGGCTTAAATCGGGCCAAGGATAAGTATTTGGAATTTCAATAATATCGCCTTTGCGTGATGTGAGTTTTTGTTGCAAAAAAGTAGGCAAATCCACTTTCCCCACAAAGCAAATTCCCTGGCTGTCTTTGCGGTGTGCCGAAGCAAGCCCCTGTTCATCAGCAATACGACGCACTTCAGGTTTATGGATATCGCCAATAGGGAATAAGGTTTTTGCTAATTGTTTCTGGCTTAGCTGGCATAAAAAGTAGCTTTGATCTTTATTGGGATCGGAACCGGCGAGCAAACGATGAACGATAGTGCCCTCTTTTTCGATGCTTTCTTTTCTGCAATAGTGGCCTGTGGCAATATAATCGGCATTCATTTCTTCGGCAAGCTTCAGGAACGGGTCGAATTTAATTTCACGGTTGCAGAGCACATCCGGATTTGGTGTGCGTCCTTTTTCGTATTCAGCAAACATATAATCAACCACGCGCTTGCGGTAGTCCTCGCTAAAATCAACAATATGAAAAGGAATGTTCAGCTTTCGTGCAACGAGCTCTGCCACCAGTTTTTCTTCAGTTGCAGGGCAATCCCCTGAGCGCAAACCATCTGTATCGTGCCAGTTCACCATATACACAGCATGAACATCATAGCCCTGCTTTTTTAATAAATAGGCTGCAACACTCGAATCAACACCACCGGAAAGGCCAACTATGACTTTTTTCATATGATCAATTATTTAAAAACAAAAACACAGAAACAGAAAAAAGCAGGTTTTCCCTGTTTGGATCAGGCTGCAAAATTACGCTTCTTTTTTAAAATGGTTTGTTCGGGTTTTTAAAGTATTGTTAAAATGAAGATGTTCCGGATGAAACAGATTCTGGTTTGGGGTGAGAAAGGACGATGGAGAAACATATTAGTATATTTTTTATATTTGTAGAGAGAATAAACCAACAAAATGAAGTTTCTGTGTCCAATAAGTCATTTCGCTGATCGAAAGTGTGTTATAAAAAGACTCTCTTCCTACAAAGTGGATGTATTGGTAATAGGAGGTTCTTATATACGCAAGTTGGCATTAATAATAAACCCAAACAAATGAAGAAAATAATAATAATTGTGGGACTTCTATTTACCCAATTAACTTACGGACAAATAATAACAATAAAAGCTGGGACTTCATTTTCAAAACTTGAGTGGAAACTTGACGAAATAAATCTTGACCCTCCATATAAGGAGACTCTAATTGGACTCTCAATATTTGCAGGAATAGATTACCTGAATAAAAAATACTATAATCTATCATCAAATATTGGATATATTCAGAGAGGTGGACGAGGGGAAATACCTTTAACAGATTCACAAGGGAACCTTACTGACTCAACCATAACATCAAAGCCAGGACTTAATTATTTGTCTTTTAATACGATTATCGAATTGAAATATCCGATAAAAAAGAACTTTATTCCCTTTTTAAGCTTAGGACCCAGAGTTGATTTTTTGACAAGTTATAGTGATCATTTTGACAGTGTTGACGATATCAACGAATTAAACAATATTTCTTACGGCTTACAAATTGGAGGTGGAATAAAATATGAATTTAGCAAATTCCAATTAGGACTTAGGTGTAATTATTATCTTGACTTAAACAAAGTAGCTGATTGGCCACAAGGGACAGGTATATCAGGAGGAGAAATAACAACAAACACCATTACAACAGAAGTGTCATTTGCTTATAGACTTAAATAAATTACTAATGCCAACAAAAAATATAATGCATACCGCAGTTAAGTCATTAAAAGAAAATGAATTGTAACTTTGACGATATAGAATTAAAGAAAAATTATTGAATACAATGCGGCACGCATCATATTCAAAACGTAGAAAATAGATATAGTAACTTAAAAATAGGAACATTAAAATTTAAAATCATGAAAAAAATTAGTATTCTTTTAACAATAATGACTTTATCTGTTTTGTGTTTTAGTCAGGGGGAATCAAATTTTGGTATTGATACTGCAAAATATGAATCGGATGTAAATAGAAATATAAATGTTTCATCTAGTCATAGCTTTTTAGATAATGGGGAGTCTTTATCAACAAGTAGTACAAATTATTGGTTGAAATCCGATACGAACTTATATTATAATGAGGGTAGAGTCGGAATTGGAACAAACGAGGTTAAACATAAATTTGAAGCCTATGATAATAAATCCCATATGATCTTTAACGATGCATATTCTCCAACATTGGGCGCAAATCGGGCATTGCTTGGTATAGGTTACTTGGGTAATGGTTATGCTGGTCTTTTTGTTGATGGTGTTGATGGTGATTTTAGTGGAATGGATTATGCTTCATTAATTCAGTTTAATGATTCATCATTAGAATTAAGTAATAGAAGTAACAGTCAAATTGATTTTGGTGTTGGAGGTGATTATTTCAGTTCAAGCCATATAAAAATGTCAATACTTCATACAGGCTGTGTCGGTATAGGAACTAAAGAACCTAAAGCTAAATTGCAAATAGCAGAAGGAGATATTTATATTAGTGATATTGAAAATGGTATTATTATGAAATCTCCAGATGGAAATTGTTGGAGAGGGACACTTGACAATTCAGGGCAATTAAATTTTACCTTAATAGATTGTCCGGATGATGGGGCAACAGTAAAAAACAACGATTTGAGATCATCAGAAGTTATAAATGTCTTTCCAAATCCTTCAAATAATTTAGTGTTTATAGATGTTAAGCAGTCTAATCTTAATAATTTAAGCTATACTTTTGCTGATGTTACCGGTAAATTAATTGAAAATGGAGAAGTAAAAGCAAGTATTCAAACGATTGATATCTCAAACTATATTTCAGGTATTTATATTTTAAATATTTTTGATAAAAACAATAGGATTCTAATTTCTAAAAAAATCATTAAGGAATAATAGGCCGGCTTATAACTTGGGTCATAGATTATTTCTAACATCATGGATAACAATAATTTATGACCCAAGAGCCATGTTTTATTTCCGTTTTTTTTTAGAGTTCTTCAAATTTTTAAAGTGTTCAAATAGATGCTTATTTTATTCACTTGAACTTTAGATTTTCCCCGTAGGGATCTCCACCAACTTTCAATCCCTTTTGCCTGCCTGTATTTAATTATCTAGTCGCTTCATATGAGGTCATTATCCTTAAATTCAGCACCTTGTAATTTATTTTGATATGGGACAATTGTTAGATTATCAAAAAAGGCCAAAGGAGGAAATCTAAATTATCGCCATAGAAAACACACCACAAAGCTGTATCAAAATAAATACTGTTCTTATTATAAAATATTGATAATCATTATAACAGAAGCAAGTAATTGAGTGCCTGCAAATAAGTATTTTAAATTTTGGGGTTTGGATTTTAATGCCAATTTAGCTCCGGCAAAAGCACCAATAATGCCGCCTGCTGCTAAGGGAATCGCCAGGCTAAAGTCGAAAAGCCCTGCCCCCAGATGACCAAAAAATCCGGCAGCCGCCGAAATTGTAACCAAAGTTGTGGATGTGCCCACGGCTGTCTGCATGGGAACATTCATGGTTAAAAGCATCAAGGGCACTAAAAAGGACCCTCCGGAAACACCTACCATGCCCGATAGAAAACCGGTCAACAATACTATTGGAACCGTTACCAATAGATTCACATGGTATTCTTCCTGGTTTGATCTCAGTGAAATAACCCATTTATGATTGCTTTGAAGATGTTGTTTTGGCTTTCGCAACATTAAAACCGCGGCAAGAAACATAATAATGGCAAAAATGGCTTTCAGTAATTTTTCATCAAAATACTGACCAAAAAAACCGCCACTAATTGCTGAAATAAAGATCAATATACCCAGCAGTATGCTTAATTTCCAATGGGTCATCTTTTGCTTACTAAACAGAATCGCAGCCATAAGGGATGAACACATTAAAATAAATTGTCCTGTTGATGCCGAAAGGTTCATGCTAATCCCTGACAAGATTAGGCTAAGCACATAAAAATTCCCGCCTCCCCGGCCCGTCATGGTCATTAAAAATGCAATAAGCATTATAATGATTGCTAAAATCCAGATTTCCATAAATTACTTATTGAGCTTTTTATAGAGTTTTCCGGGCATGATTGCTGACATAAGTGGGGGATAACCTCCGGGAATAATCTTTACATCATTATATCCTTTACTCTTTAGGTAGGCGAAAATTATGCTGGCCCGAATACCGGCAGAACAAAAAACACCAATCGTCTTGTTTTTTGGAATTTCAGTGATCCGCTGAGGAACTTCATGGGTTGGTATTTCGAGCACCTCACAATATTTTGATAGCTGAATTTTAATGGTTTCGGTCTCTTCTTGTGCCCGAACATCTAAAAATACAGTGTTTTCTTTCTCAAAAAACTGCTCGGGTTCCATTTTGTGCTGGCTTGTGCCGAAATATTCAAAATCCAAGGTGCTGATTACTTTTTCTAGATCATTCATTATAGATGTATTTGAGTTTGATAAAATAGTCAATTTGAGGTGTAAATTTTTTATTTTTTGTTGATCACTTTCATTGCACAGCTCATAAAATCGAGTACACAGGGAATTGCTAAACGATAATAGATGAAGTTTTTAACTTTTTCCCCTTCAATGATTTTATTCTTTTTTAGGAGATCAAGATGTTTTGACATGGTTGAAATATCCACGCCCACAGCTTCGGATAATTCTTTTACAGACATCCTATGCTCATGAATAGTATGGATAATATACAGCCTTGTTGGATGTGCCAAGGCTTTAAATACCTCCGCTTTTTCTAAGAAATCTTTTTCGATGTCCTTGTTCATAATAATAGTTAATTAGCTATTTGGCAAAATTACCAAATTGTTTTTAGAAACAATGATAATTAGCGTTTTTTTTTAAGTCCCATTGAGGATGCTATAGAACAAATCTAAAAAAAGCACTAAATGCTATTGCTAGATTTCATGTTATAAGGGCTTTAGGATTTAATTTTTTCGGGATCATCAATAATATCTGCTGAATTTCATTTTCATTATTCAGCATAGTCGCTTAATGGAACACCTCTTAATCAGGAATTTTATTGTGATTCACATTAGATTATTTATATTTGCTGTAGTTAAGAAACGAACACAAAAAGCCTCAAAGACCAATATTTATTGTGCTGATCGAAAGTGTATTATAAAATAACAGCATTCAGATATGACATAAGTATTGGTGATAGGGAGGTGCTTATACACAGTAGTTGTGTAAAATTGAAAAACATAAAATGAAATTCAATTTAGACTTAAAATATAACTCGAATATTAACTTGAATTTGAATCCGCAAGAATTTAAGAATCGCTGTGAATCATTGAATATTGAGACAAATATAATTCGGAATTCCTTCAAAAAAAGACAATTAGGCCTTTTGCTTAAACATTTGAATTTCAAGACTAATTATAACTTTGAAATTCGGAAAAAAGGCGACTCACTGAATCCCTTTCGATCTGGACGAGGAATAATAAACGGGCGCTTAGAACAAAAAGACATTGACAATTCGACATTAGAAATTAAAATAAAACCGGATTACAACGAGTTTGTATTTAATATTTTCATCGTTATTTTATTAGTATTAAATCTTGTGTTTGGACAATCAGAGACAAAATATATAATTGCTGCTGGAATGACAGCAATTTTATTATTTGGACTGATTTTTCAAATTTGGTTTCTAAAAAGGGCTTTAGAAAGACTAAGAAGCGAATTTTTTGAACTATTGAAAATGATAAAATAATAATGTTGCCCAACAATTAAGCATTGTTTTTCGGCCCGAACAGGAAACCAGAAGGGCCAGGTATCAATAATAATATTTAGTTGTGCTTTGTACCCGCATCGAGCACTTCCAAGAACGCTGTGTGCAATATGTATCAGGGAATCATTTTTTTGTGCAAGACGGCCATTGTAGGATACAGCTATCGAAGAGCAGATGCTCTTAGAGCGTAAATATTTCCTAAATTTACGCCGTATTTAGATACAATTTAAACGAGAGCAGAGGTTTTAAGGCGGAAGTCGTTAGGCATCATTTTGATACAAGACATGATTGCTGAAATCTTAAGATAAGAATTAGAACAATTAAAAAGAATTGAGGCAAATTATGAAAAAAACAATCTTGGCACTGAGCATTCTTATAAGTTTAACTCAAAGTATTTACGGACAAGATTCAGATAAGAGCAAAAATTCATATGGTATTTTATTCATGGCAGGAGGGAGGTACGATAATTATCGAATGTGTGTTGCAAGTTCTGCTGGAGTAAAAGGTGGGCCTATGGCAGATATTATGCTTTTCACGAAACATAGACTAAATGACAGGCATTCCTTAACGTTTAATCTTCCGATACTGCGTCCAATCATATTTGGATTGGCATTTAAAATGCTACAGTTTGAGCCCGAACTTTCGCTTGAATACAATAAATTAATAAATGGAAAAATCAACCTTGTAACAGGCCCGGGAATTGGGATTAGCTTTCACTATGGTCCTGATTATAAATCTGATCTTAATAACCTTGGTGAATCATTTTTTGCCATTGGGCCTCTCCTTAGCTGGAAAACCGGAATTGAATTTAAAAAGGAATCTGTTGTTAAAAGTGGTGTCGGCTTAAAAGTATTTTATATTCCCCTCTTTGCAAAAGACAAACCCAGTGGAACGGTTCTGGGAGCAGCATTCCTATATACTTACTATTTTTAATTACACGAATGTTCTTATTGCATCAATAGGTTCATAAATATTTAATAGAATAATTAAAAAACCGAAGAAAAAGGATTTAGAACCCAAGCATGTAAAATCAAAGCGAGTATTAGGAATTGGATAATGGATTGAAAAGTAAAACGTTATCCTTACACAACACAATAAAGTGTCCTTTTCTCGCCTGAGCCGGAATATGTGCTTTGTGCGCTTCTCTAGTACTTCCAAGAAATATGTGTGCAATTCAAACGGGCGTTGGCAGTGGAATTGCATACAATTTTAATTCGATATTGCATTTGAAAGAATTAAGCGGATTAATTCATGAATTTTTGTGATGAACACATTCTATAGATGTAGGTGCTCAGCGCAAAATACAATAAGAAAAAGCGGACGCAGGTTTTTTAGGAATACCAATAGCTATTTTGAACATAAAAAACTAAGCACCCCTTTCTATTGAAGGGTTTACGTTTGGAATAAAAGATTTTGTGAATTGTTTCGCTTAAAACAGATAATTTGAAAATGATGAAATAAGTAGGCACTATAATAGTTAATTTTATAAATTTTGAGTTGATAACAGTTGGGTTATGATGGAAATATCTAAGCATGAAACCTTTTGGTTGGAAAGTGAAGGAGCAAAAATGCTCATGGATTTAGGCGTGAAACAGGGCTACAATGTAATTGATTATGGCTGTGGTGAAGGGCGTTATACAATTCCTTTATCTCAAATTGTAGGCAAACATGGCTGCGTTTATTCCGTGGAACGAGATGAAAATTCCATTTCAGTTGTACAAGAAAGACTTCCACTATTCTCGAATCCTGATTATGTTCGGTGTCTTAAAACAGACAGCTTAGAATCTTTAGCGATACTGTCAGAAAAGAGTATAGATATCATCTTGGCATTTGATGTTTTGCAGTATGTACACGATTGGGATATGCTCTTCCTCTATTTTCAGACTGTGTTAAAGCCTACAGGAATTGTTTGTATCTATCCTGCAGCAATCCCTCATCCCGGCAGCGTTGACATACAATTGCTTATATCAAAGATGGAGAAAGTTGGGTTTCAATATGTAAAAGCAACCACATTTCGTTTGATGCATAATGTAGATATGGTTGATGATGTGGTGTATACTTTTTGTCAATAATAAAAATGAAAAAAATCGGAATATCAACACACAAATAATTAACGTCGGCTCGGCCGGCAGTTAGACTATAGCACGAATTCTAAACTCACTCATTCCGGCGGTGAGGGTTTCTTCCGTGTCTTCATCAAAATGAATATTATAGGAAGGATCTTCTCTCGTGAATTTATGAAATACTTCATGGAATCCCTCCTGTTTTAATCTGGAAAGGCAAGTACAAAAAAAATAATTAATAATCCTTGGTTTTGATAGAAATCTAATATATTTTTGTAAACAGCAAAGGAAATTATATACGATCATTTTTTGAGGCAAAAACCAATTCCATCACCATAAAAGCACATAAATGAAAAAGTCCGTTTTTATTGCAATCTTTCTCTGTGCATCTTTCCTTATGTTTGCACAAACATCAGCCCCAAAACTAAAGCAGGGCTTAAGGTCATACACATCCATCAATAAAACAATGCCGATTGTTGAAGCGCTGAAGCAAAAAGCTGCCGCAACAATTCCACAGCCACAGCCTCCGGAATTCCGAGACCCTCAGGGCGCTTCCATTATTTCTATTGGTACATCAGGAAATGCCTATGGATATGGCTATGGGGGCGGTCAGCGCAGCATGATAAGCTATAATAAAGACCTGAATACCCTAATAAATATGCACCGCATGGGCGGCCTACTTGATCCTGGTGGCTATAGTGGCGATCTTGGCTATGATGTTTCCTATGATGGTGGGCTTAGTTGGACCACTATGGTGGAGACCTTTGTTGCCTATACAGATCCCGGGACATGGTACACTATTCCAGCCCGCTATCCTCAGGCTGTGATAACAAATCCGGGAGGAAATACAGATCCAGAAAAAGCCCATCTGGCGTTTTTTGCACCACTGCTCGATGCAACCAATAGTTCATGGGGTGGTTATTTGTATGGAATCCATAAATTTGGTTCCCCTTCCCTAGTGGATACGACAAAAAACATGCGGCCAAGCAGCGGTGATCTTTATCAATATATCCCTTCAGGGATGGATTATTCGCGCAGTCAAAACGCTATTTTTGTTGTAGATATTAATACCAATCTGACAGAAAGTATGGAGCATGATTATCAGGATCAATTAATTATAAACCACGGTATTTGGAACGAAATTGCCGGGGATTTTTTTTATGAAGCTACTTTGCTTGATGCTCCTATTATTGACCATGATATTGTGCAGAAACCAGAATGCTTGCGTACAGCTTTTGCCCCCGAGGGTGAAACAGGCTATATCGTCATGTTGGGAAATAATGGCTTGAACGAAAACGCAACGGAAGGCCAAAAAAGCTTTTATCCAATTGTCTGGAAAACAGTAGATGCCGGCGAAACATGGAGCGCTTCAAAAAACATACAACTCGATGGCCCCAATGGCATTCCAGGAATCCTGAATTACCTGACAGATCAGGAAATAGACAATCTTTTTACAGACACAAATCCGGAGCGTGATGAAATCCCTTACACCACTGCTTTTGATTTTGATTTGGTTGTGGATGCAAATGGAAATCCTCATATTGCTGTTGGCATAAGCGTTCAGGGCGACGAAGATTATTCTATTGTTGCAGAAAGCCCTTGCTATGCTATTTTTGATATCTGGTCGCCCGATGGTGGGGATACATGGCAAGCTGTGGAGTTGGGAAGGCCTGCAACAATGCGCGCCTATTTTAGTAACGATGGCTTCTATGAAGACAGTCGTGTTTGTGCTGCCATGGATTGGTCGGGTTCTAAAGTGTTTTTCAGTTGGTTAGATACTGATCCTGATGTCAATTTAGGAGAGAATACCAGCCCGGATGTTTGGGTGCGCGCATTTGACCCTATAGCACAAATGCTTTCTGCAAATGCTTTGGGAGAAGATAAGCCAACGAATATCACCTATGGATCGGAAGCAATGTGGCAGGCCTATTTCGCCACAATGAGCAATTATGTAATCACTCAGGAGGGTGCATATATTTTGCCTATTATTTATGAAGACATGAACCCTGAAGACCCTGGCGCTATCGTACAATATAAATATATTCAGGACTTTTCTTTTTCTGATGAGGATTTTATCATTCCAACAGGCCCTAATAATTTAATTGCTGATTTTACTTCAGACAGCACAAATATATTCGTAGGCTCAAGTGTACAATTCTCTGATCTTTCTGCAGGCGGTGCCCTCGAGTGGTCTTGGATCTTTGCAGGGGGAGACCCTTTAACCTCAACAGAGCAAAACCCAATTGTTACTTATTGGCAAGCGGGAAATTATTATGTGCAGCTTACAGTAAAAAATGCTCTTGGCGAGGAAGCCGCTAAATATGAAGCCGAATATATGAGCGTGCGCTATCCCAATGCTCCTCCTGTTGCTGATTTTGGCCATACCGCTAATGCTACAGGATATATTTATAAAGGGGGCTCAGTAACTTTTTTCGATTTATCGGATAATGCAACAGCCCGCGACTGGGAATTTCCCGGAGGGGATCCATTTACCTCCACAGATAAATACCCTGAAGTAACCTACTATAATGCAGGGGTGTATCCAGTAAGCCTTATTGCTTCTAATAAATACGGATCAGACACTTTAACAGAACAATCTTGCGTTTATGTTCGTGGATTTGTTGGTGTTGATGAACTCTTTGCCGACAAATTTCATGTGTATCCAAATCCGGCAAGCACAGAATTGAATATTTCCTGCAATCAAACAAACGAGAAAGTTTTGGTTCGCATAATGGACATTACAGGACGACTTATTGAACAGGCAGAATTTGAACCGGCATCAGGCATGCAAAAGCTATTTTTCAATATAAGTGAATATAGCAGTGGGGTTTATAATGTTCGCATTACAGATTCTAAAAGTAGTGTAATTCAAAAGCTGATTATTCAATAGTGCTGCCCATAAAGTCGACGGATTGATTTATATTGGCTGATCCTTTTACCAAAGGGATCGGCATCGGCTGTTCTGTATTTGATAAAATTCAGGCTTCAAAGGCTATCGTAATTTAATCTGTCGCCGCTTTATTGATGATGCATCATATCCTTTTGATGAACAGCTAATGGTCTTAATTGTCTGAATTTGAGTTATAGCCCATAAAATGAGCCGTTTTTCTCTAATAAGTTTGGTAAAATAAAAAGATCTTTTAGCAAATATATTGTTGTTGCGTCAATATAATGCGAATCTATGGCTTAAAACCTATTGTTAAATAAAAGAATGTGTGCTTTTCTCATTGGATTTCTTATGTCATCAGGTTTATCACAAATGGCTTTTTGATACAAATACTATAATTTCCCATTCGGCTCTCCTGACTTCGACAATGCGTCACCCTAAAAGACAATATGAAATTTGCATTACGCTTATTTATAGGCAATGAATTTATTGTTGGGAGATGAGTATCGAAGGCAGGAAATAGAACACTAATTTTTCTTTCGCAGCTTATCCAATATCCAAAACACAGCCTCTAGGGCTGGAACAACCAACGGCAGGGCAACGCCCTGTCATTGATGATACTAAAATCAAATCAGGATATCCGGTTGTGTGATCGGAGTGCAGGTGTGTCAGAAAAGCCCTTTTTATATTCTTCACATCAAGCCCTTTTATATGCCTTCCGTATCGTGGCGACATTGCGGCGGCTTGACGAATTAGCCCCGGACCAAAGTAAAAATATAAGGTGTATCATGCACTACAATTGCTACGGATGCGTCGGAGCGAAATGGGTTTGGATTCGGGTTTCCTGAGCCCAGCATAACAACTTTTGTACTATCTGAATCAGAAAAATCTTCCTGGGCTATAATGCAAGTTGTTATAAGCAGGAAAACGTAATAGTAAATAGTCTTAATTTCATACTTGTAAATTTAGTGAATTATTAAAATTCACTCAAAGATAATTATTTCCAGAGTAAAGAAATTTATTCATTGAGTCATGTTTTTAAAGATATCTGCCCATTGATGCTAACATGCTCATTATGCCTTATATTGCACAAAGAAAACTCCCGAAAGCCTTTGTTGCCCCGGGAGTTTATTTGAACTATTATGGGTTTATTAAAGCACTTATTGCTTTTTGTGTTCATGTATTTTCTTGCCCCCATAGGCTGCGCCCAGTGCCAGCAGAACAATGATGCCGCTGCCCACGGGCGCACCGCCACCAACAGGATTGTTCCCGCCGCCCGGATTGCTGCCACCATTGGGCTCAGGAGGTGTTTGTGCATTAATTGATAAGGCGATGATTGCGATTGCGATTGTTGTGATTATTTTTTTCATTTTATTTGGTTTTTCGTTGAGACGCGATGCGCAACATTTTTACTGTATTATTATTTTTTTCGTTATTTGTTGATTCTCAGACTCAACTGTAACAAGATAGACCCCAGCTGTTTCAGGTGCCGGGATTTGTTCTGCATTTTCCCATACGCCCAGCGTCCTTCCGGTGATGTCGGTGAGGATGATGCGATCAGCTTGTACTTCGCTTTTGATGATGATTTCATTGCCCGAAACATAAGCTTGCAGCATATTGCTACTGATTTCATCCACAGCAGTAGTGTTGAAATGCAGTTTAAACCGTGTTTCTGCATCGTTTAAACTCCAGGTAAAGCTGTAATCTCCTTGCCTAAGATCGTGGAAAATGTTCAGTTTGCTGTCTTCGAGTATAGCAGTATTGAGATCAGCGATTTCCTTGATGCCGATTGTGTATGAGCCGGCTTCATTGTTGGCAAAACCAAGTTGGATGAGTTCTGTTTCAGGACGTTTGTCTATGGCGAGCTTGCCATCAGGACTGTATGTCCAGATTTGTGAAACACCTGCGCCGCTTGAGATGAGCTTCCAGGAGTCATCAATAAGGTTAAAACCATCTGCTGCATTATTGTCGAATAAAATTTTGAGTTCATCGAAATGGTTTTTGTATGATGCGGCCAACACTATTCCATGAGTCAATTGTGAACTGTTTTTATAAAAGCTGCCTCCATGCGATCGGTTTGCGTTTTCTAAAGCAAAGCTGCTGCCATTGATGGTGGTATAAACAAAAAAGCCCTGTATGGGTGCGATATCAGCATCAGTATTGTATATGTAATTTGAAGTGGCAGGATTCCAAACATAGGCTGTACCATAAGTTGGCTGCAGAGTAGCCCAATCTATGGATGAAGGATAGGGATTGCCAACAAGGTTTAATCCGTCAGCAGTTTTTTCAGGATCCAGATTTTCATGATAGGAAAGAGAAATGCTCTGCGAACCTGTATTTGGTGTACCGCTGAAGCTATAGCTTCCTTTTGCTGTTCCCCACAGTGAATAACCCTGCATTATTGACAATTCCTGGCTTGTTGGTTCAACAATGTCAGCCCAGCTTTGGCCGTCTTCAGTCCAGTATTGGAGATAATCTCCCAGAAAAGTATTGGCAGTTATACCGGTGCAAGGCATTGAAATAAGGTGCCATTTTCCATCATCCATTGCGCGCTGCATGGTAATGGATCCATTATTGGTGATGGTCCCATTGGTGATAAGCGATCCGCCTGATTCTATTGTAAGGCTTGCGCTGGCAGCAACTGTTAGGTTGTTGCATATGGCATTATCACCCGGACTGATTGCCGGATATGAGGTTGCAACAATCGGGATTGTGACATTATAAGCGGAAGTTGGAATAGTGCCTCCGTCCCAGTTGTCGGCAGTGTTCCAATCGCTGTTCGTTGAACCATCCCAGGTCAGGTTGGCAAAACTTGTTGTGAAACTTTCAACTCCACCATAACTGGTTCCCGCCGAATTTGTAGCATATGCCTGCACATAGTATGTTGTATTGGGTGTCAAGTTTGATATTGATTCGCTGAAACTGCCCGTTCCGCTGCCATTTACATCCTTTGTAACACTTCCTTCGCCAATTGTAGGTGTTGCGTCAGTAGGTGAATAAACTACGCCTCTTTCTGTTACGGCTGCTCCGCCATCATTGGTTACGCTTCCTCCCATGGTGGCAGATGTGGCAGTAAAATTGGATACAGCCTGCGTTGATAGAGTAGGGGTGCTGGCAGCAGGAGCATCAGTAAATTCTACTTCAAAATACAAATCTCTGTCTGGTGCTTCTTGAACTCCTTCATCATCAACCCAATATGTTCCTCCTTCATACATGCTGTTGCTTGTGTTGAAATAGATTCTAACTTTTGAATCAGGATCAGAAAAATAAAAAGTGTACTGAATACCACTTGTAACAGGGATGTTATAGGAGGAAACGTCTATTTCGGTATAATCAATTATTGTAGATGCATTACTTAAAGCAATTCCAGTAATAGTTTGCAGCAAATTTCCGGATACTCCATTGCCTTCATATACTTTCATTGTAACACCTGTTTGAGCATCAACAGATAATACATTAATTTTTGAGATTATACCATCCTGGCATGCCGTAAAGCTATTGCCAACATTCCATGCTACGGTAGGGGTGGTAAAACCACTGCTAAACGTCTCATCATTTGAAACGACCGGACAATCTGCGGATTGACTTATTGTAATATCCTCGTAGCTATAATTCCTTGTGTACCCTGGTGCTGGTGGTGCCAAATCTCGGATATTTACAATAATCTCAGCAACATTATTTATTGGTGTAGTTGTACCATTATCAAAAAAATCTGTTACGCTTACTGATACATTGGTAAGGGGCTTATCATCGTTGAGCGACATTGTTTGAATAGGACTACCATTCTTATCTTTAAACACTATGGTAGAATTCCCATCGACATGGACAGTATTATTTGTTGTATAATAACGAAAATTCATGTCATTGAAAGTAAAATCATCAACACCATATGCCTTTATTGTAAAAACATATCCTTGTGTATTGGTATACATATCAGTACCATCGTTGAGCATGTCGTTACTTACCACCAGATTAGCATTGTTCGCCATGGTTTTAAATCCGGAACCGCCGGAATCATTTGCTCCCAATCCCCCAAAGTTGGTTTGAGAGCTGGCAGCAATAAACATTAAAGATAAAATGGAAATAAGGAACACCCTATTAGCATTTTTTAAAGAGTAAGCGTGTTTCATAATTTATTGGTTTTGTGGTTTATAAAATAGAATTGATTCAGAAAATTATGTTAAAGTTTCATAGATAACCTTTTGGCCCTTAAATGTTATTATAACCTGAGCTCTAAAATAAAATATTTGAAAGAATTTTGCAAGTGGAATCCACGGAATTATGGTTTTAAAACAATTGATTTAATGTTTTTTCTCAGAAAAAAAAAGGTGTTTTGTGTGATCATGCTTCAAAAGCGGAAAATTTGGTGTTCGTCAAAAATGAGGCATTACCATCAATAATCCATTTTTGTAAAATAACAGAAGTATATATCAGGACATTGAAGTTGCTGCATTTATTAAATTTCAGCCCATTTTGCCTCCCGTTGCTTCGGTTTGTTTTCACTGAATTTTGATTCGATGAATGTTCATATATATCCCGTGACAGATTCAACCCCTCTTTACGGATGAAGATTTCTCCCGATATTTTTTGATTCACCGACTCCGCTGTTACCAGATAAACCCCACAAAACCATTTGTTTTTTCTCCAGGCTACAAATCAATATCCCATATAGGCTCAACACCACGCAGATGTTCAATGAAATAATTCCATCGTACTTTGGTGAAATAATTGCGATGTGTGCCTGTGTATCCATGCCTTTGGCTTGGCAGGATGAGCATATCAAATGGTTTGTCTGCTTTGATTAAAGCTTCTGCAAATTTAAAAGTAGCCGAAGGATTTACATTTTCATCGATGCCGCCATGAACAAGCAGGAGTTTTCCTTTAAGGTTGCCGGCCATTGTAATATTGGATTGCAGATGATAGCACGAATCGACGGGCCAGCCCATATACATTTCGGGCCACCATGCTTTTTCCATTCTGTGATCGTGATCGCCTGAACTTGCTACCGCAACTTTGTAAAAATCAGGATATGCCAGAACGGCATGACCCGCATCATAGCCTCCGGCAGAATGGCCGAAAATCCCGACTCGTGTTGTGTCGATCCAGCTGTACTGCCTACCAAGTTGTTTGATCGCACGCACATGATCTTCTAAATTTCCTCCCAGGTTTTTATACGAATAATCATGAAATTCTTTTGATCTGCCCGATGAGCCCAGGCCATCAACAACCACAACAACAAAGCCCAGTTCGGCAAATGATTGGTTTCTTAATGCGCTGGAAAAATCTTTTGGAAATACCTGTGTGTGAGGCCCGGTATAGGAATACTCAATTACCGGATAACAGTTTGTTGCATCAAAATTATCGGGTTTCCAAATTGCACCATAAATGCTTGTTTTTCCATCTCGCGCCGTCGTGCTAAATACTTCGGGCGGACTCCAGCCTTTAAGGAGTGTTGTGTCTGCTTCGCCAAGTGCAGAAACTATATTTCCGTTTTTTGTTTTGCGCAAAACAGTTTTTGTTGGGATGCGAACGGTCGAGAAATTATCAACGAAATATTTCCCGTCAGGTGAAATGCTTACAATATGATGGCGGTTTTCAGGGCTGAGCGATCTCATTTTCTTTCCGTTAAACGATATGCTGTAAAGACTTTGGAAATAAGGGTTTCTTCCTTCTTCAAGACCGGAAGCCATGAAATAGATTTCCTTTTCTGCTTCATCAATCCTTACAATATTATTGACCACAAATGATCCGTGGGTAACCGCTTTTATTTCTTTTGTATTCAGGTTCAAACTGTAAATCTGCCGCCAGCCGCTTTTCTCCGAAATAAAAAACATGAGTCCGCTTTTCTCCGCAAACCGATAATTGGTATTGTTAATATTGGTTGCGCTGTATTCCGAATATAGTGTGTCCAAAACTTCAGTTTCCAGGTTAAAACTATAAAAATGAATATCTTTATAGCCCCTGTTTTGACGCATTAGATACACTTTTCCCGGGCTTTCTGACCAGCTTACTTCGATGTCGTTAATATGGGTGCTTCTGGGCAGGCCGGTTTTTACTTCCTTGCCGGATGCTACATTGAAAAACACCGGTTCCATATAAATCATACCTGTATCTCCGGGCGAACCACGATAATACGATAGCAATTGCGGCCTGTATAAAGAGTCAATGCTCCAATCAAGTAAATGCATTTTTTGTGCTGATCGAAGGTCGCATATGCTTGCTGAAACCCATTTGCTGTCTGGCGACCAGTTTACGCCAAAATGTTCCGGTCGTTCGCCATTTTCGCCTTTTATAACATCTGCCCATCCAAACCAACTGGCATATTCATATCCTTTTCTTCCTGAACTGCTTAGCTGTTTTGTTTCGCCCGTTTTGGCTGATTTAAGATACAGATTGTAATCTTTCGAAAAAGCGATCCAGTGTTCATCGGGTGAAATTTGTTCGCCATCTTTTGACGTGCTTAATGCCGGAGGGTGTTTCAGTGAGTAATCTCTTGTGTCCAGCAAATAGGATGTGCCTTTTACGGATATGAGCAATTCATCAGGGTTTTTGTATTCGATCTTGTTGATTGGGAGGCTATCTGTATGGAGTTCCTCGCCTAAAGAATCCGACAGTATCTGTGCCAATTTGTTGTGATCAAATAGGTTAGATGGTGTTAAATCCGGGAACTCAATTTTAAGATAGCTTATTTTGTCGGGTGAATAATGTGTAAACCAAAGTCCTGAACTATCCGGAAACCAATGGGCGTTTATGTAAGCATTGAATAACTTTTTGTTGTGATAGTTTTTATATAAATACCCTACAGCTTTGTTATATTCCTTCAGGCTTATCTTATCCTGAGCTGTGGCAGTAATCATCAGCGATGCAAGCAATAGGAAAATGAGCGGTTTAATTTTCATGGTCAAAAGTTTTGAATAATTCAAGCGGCTAAAATACGGGATTATTGATAAAAGCTTTAAGGGTTTCAATGGAATAAGGCTTTAGCTCAATCGATAGATTATCAGTTGAATGCGGCTGTTCGCTGATCTCTTCCTCAATCAGGGATGTTTTAAAAGCTTTTTGCAGCTGAAAAATGCTATTCACTTTGAGATTGATCTGATTATCCTGCCCTAGTATATCATAAAGCCTTACTGTTATGGAATTGTCATCTTCACTTTTTTTGATGGCAGAAATAATCACGTTTTCGCCATCGACGCTAAAAAAGCTGAAGTTTTCAGGCAAATATGCTTTCTTAAATTGAGGAGGATTTACAAGGCTTACGAGTTTTTCATTTGCCTGTTTTCCTGCCCGGAAACCATTTTCCCAGCCTGCTTGATGGGAAGTTAAGGAGAATGAAAAATGATGGTCACCTGTTTGAAGATACTCATTTCCAACCCAATGGCAGCTTTTTCTTGATGCTAGTAAAAGCGGCTGCAATATGGTGTAATCAACAGGTTTATCTGTCGGGTCGATATAATCGGCCACAGCTACGGAAGAGCTGAGCGTGACGCCAAAATCATTATTGCTGGCACTAAACCAGTTTTCGATGCCACGGGGATGAATATCGGCAGCAGCTGTCAGATAACGTTCCCCTGCAGCGCCTTCAATTTCATCTTTTCCAACTTCACTCACACCATAAGGCACTTCATAGGAAACCTGGGCATTTTCCATATTCAGAGGCATTGCCATCCTGAATTCCCGATATAAAATGCCTTCCCAATTTAACAATGCAATATCAAAATCAATCTTTTTTATGGCGTGATATATGGTTATGGTTTCTTCAACAACGGCATGACGGATTTTTTGCCGCATCCTGAAAGAAGTTGAAACAGGTCCATCTGAGATAAGCTCCCAATTGGATTGATAATTACTTGTTTTATCAAAACCTTCCATTGTGGGTTTTTGAACATCATCAAACTCACCGGCTCCATTACCTTCCGATTTCATTGTGAAGACTTCACCGCCTTTAAATTTTTCAGTATTTAAAAGCTCAGTCTTAAGCTCTTTATCATAAATGCTTGACAATCCGCCATTGGTAAATTTGATGCTGTAAAATTGGTTTTCAAAAGTGTTGGAAGGATTATTCTTGAAAATTTTTGTTGGGTTCTTAATAGGTTTTGCATAAAAGGTCGCATAACCTAAAGAAGGTATGTCCGTAGCGATAAAACACACATCCGTCGATTTAATGGAGCCATCACTGTAGAATTCAGTTTTTTGCTTTTGATGATCTATTTCTTTATTATTGGCATCCTGTATTTCGAATTCTTTGGCTTCTCCCGGGTCAAAATTGAGAGTACAGTGCACCATGTCATCTCTGATCCAGTTCATACTGTTAAAAACAAGAATTGGAATACCATTATCTTCTTTTGTTTTTATGTGTCCTGCCAGCGATTTTGTTGCATTCTCAATGATTTGACTTGCTTCCTTCTCAGCAAATTCAAATTTTCTCCGAAACAGATCATCAGTAATATCGCCCTGTTTTCCACCCCATCCATGATCCGGATATATTTTAGCTTCCCAGGCTTTGTTCAATCTGCTTTGTGGGTAGTTTGCAAAGCTGTTTTGTGCCATGGCGTTCATGCTTGCGAATTTTTCTGCCATTGTAAGCAGGATGTCTCCTTGACGGCTTGCCTTAAGGGCTTTTTGATGTCCGGGGCCATGTATATAAAGCCAAACGGCAGGACGCTCTCCTTTGATAGAGGGGATATTCGTTGCCGCTTTTTCAAAAGCGTTCATAAATTCCGGACTGGTAACGATTTTGAATTTGGGCAAACGGGCAGAAATTGTCTTTCCGGGTGATGCTTCAAGTTCAGTAATACTTTCCCATTGCTTAATGATATGGCTATAATCATGAACCGGACTCATATCGGCACTGGATAATAAAGGAATGGCCGGCTGTTGTGTGGTGGAAATGAAATACTTCTCCCAGTCGAGTGTGCTGGAAGCGATGTATTCTGCTGCTTCATAAAACTCTTTTTGAAGAGGGACAAATCCATCGTAGTAATGCCCGGGAGAAAAAGTTAGAACCGATGATCCATCTGGGCTTTCCCAAAAAAACATGCCTCTTTCATGCCGGCTGATCATCATATAATCCGTTCCTGCCTTCTTCATAATCTGAGGCATTTGCCGTGTGCGGCCCGGAACATCTACATTCCAGTAAGTGTTGGCCTCATAACCAAATTCATCTTTTAGCCATTTGGCACCCAAATAAAACTGCCGGGCCAATGCCTCGCCTGAATACATCTCTTCGTAGGGCTGAATAAAGGTTGATCCACATGAGAGTGTTCCGTCGTTTAATAATTGCCCGACAAGCTCTCTTTTTTCCGGATGCCTGTCGATATATTCTTTGATCATCAGCACATCTTCTATATCAAATTTTAGATAGGACTTCTCTTCCAAAGAATTGATCATTGGCGTAATTAACATGGTGTCTCTTTCAAGCACACATTTTTCCGGGCTATCCATCCAGGCAATATCCTGATGGCTCGAATTCATAAGATATATCGTACTGCTCTTTAAGTTTGATTGTACTAATTCCAAAAGGCTTTTCACAGTATTAGGTGTATATGCCCTTCTGCTGTTGATTTCAATGATGTTCCCATTCTTCTTTGATTCAATAATTAACAGTGATTTGGAAAGAATGATCTGCTTTGTTATCGCGCTGTCAATATTTTCAATATCAATAATGCGATTCATGCCGTCATTGATAATCAGGTGGGGATTGTCCGTTTTTTTCAGCGAAATGGATGCCCTTGCTGACCCATTGTTTTTCTTTAGTTCCAGCTTCGATTGATGGTCGCCAAATTCAATTCGAATCTTGCTTCCCGTCATGTGCTCAGGTGCTTCTATCCTAAGATTATATCCATCATCTTGAGCTTCACAGTACACATCCATCCAGGTTTCGTATTGCGCTGCATTCAGCAGATAGGAAATATTATCTTTCGCTTTATATACAATGATCCAGGTGTTTTCGTTTTCGTTGTGCCCAGCAATCTTTATTCGAAGCGGTTTGCCTTTAGTTACCCATTTTTTTGGCGCCCTGAGCATCATATAACCATGAGCGTCGCCATGTTGATCTTTTTTGAAGGTGAGGAATTCCAGTTCCCCTCCCTCATTATTTTTAATTTTCCAATTTGTTTTTGTGCCGGAGATGATCTCAAAGCGCTTCACATCATTAACGTACACATCAAATCGATTCGCCTTTTCCGTAAGGTCCATTGCTGCCAGCCATACAAATGAAACCTCTTTTCCTTTGAAATCATCGGGGATTGCCTGTGTTTCCCATTCGATTTGCATATTACCGTCGGTGCTTCGGGTGAGTAAACATTCGTTTATATCCTTCCGAAGGCTGTGGTATTCAAAATTATTATCGTCAATATTATGATGATATCCTTCTAAAAAGTCTTCAGTTTTTTGTGCAAAATCAAATTGTTTTCTTAGAAGATCCTTGTCCTGAGCATGTGCAAACAGGTATATAGTGCTGAAAATTACAGTAAAAAGGATGTGTTTATGATTATACTTCATATCTCAGTGAATGATAGCAAAATAATTCTTTGAAAAGCCTCTGGTCAACGAACGCAAGATACGAAACTTATCGCTTTAAAAATTCAATGGTTTTATATTCTGGTATAGAAAACAGATAAATTCCTGCAGGTAGATCATCTGTGTTGATTTTATTTTGTTTTTCCTCAATCAGAATGCTTCGGATATAGTTACCAGACCCGTTGTAGATGAATAATTTGCGGCCTTCTTGGGGTTTTTGGAATTCAATCGTGGTTTTATCTGTGGATGGGTTTGGATATAGGCCTGCTTTCAGTTGTATTGCTCTTTCTTGGATGCCAACAGTGCATGCACCGTATATGCTTTCGAAGAATTTTAGCTTATTTGGGATATTATTTAGTACCCAGTTTTCAATGTCGGAAGAGAGCCTGCCGGGATGCATAATCATGGTATAAGCAAAAATGGCTGTTTCGGGCATATCTTCCAAATGCGGATGATCCTGAGCGTAGTATGTAATATAATTTCCATCCGCCTCTTGGGCATTGGTCCATGCCGTATCCTGCTCATATAAGTCTTGAAGTGAAGCATGCACCGATTCGTGGAAAACAGTTTCTTCCAGATCGTTTGTGCTGATACGATTATCCATATTCTCAGAATAAAGCACAAAGAAATGGCCTGCTGTTTCTGCAAATGCGGTATGGTTTCCGATATTGATAACCACATGATCCAGCATATCTCTTTGTACAAACGGAAGTTTGCCAAGTCTGGGACAAACTTTTTCAGCATATTCCTGAGCGGCTTCCAGTGTTTCAAAAGAACTGTGACACCATATGCCTAATGTTTTATCATTTGAAAACGTGGCTTTAAAAACAAAGGTGTCTTCATCAAAAAGATTATTTCCATTACCGGGCATTTCCTTGTCTTGCCGACCAATAAATTCAAGATTTAGAAAATAATCTTCATCTGTTTCCTGAATAAAATCAATATCGGTAGAAACGATTGAATTTGGAAATAAGGGGTCAACAGTTTGTCCAAATATGGTATTGATTTGAACATAGTTAATGACGATTAGTGTAATGATGAGTGTTTTTGATTTGAATATCGTTAGCATAGGTGTAAAGTTTTATTTTTCGATGACTGCTGCTATTAACGTAATTTCTACACAGGCATTTCCGGGTAATGATGAAACGCCTATTGCAGCCCTACTGCCAATGGCTTGTTGGCCCAATTGCCTGATTATTTCATCCGAAGCATAATTCCCCAGCTTAGCATGGTCTTTAAAACCGGGTTCTGCATTTAAAAACACATTGAGCTGAGGGATGAATTTGATTTCTTCATGTTCTTCCAGGCATGATTTTGCTGCAATCAGCGCATTTTTTGTGGCAAGCTCCAAAGCAGCTTTATAGTTTTCCAATGGATCCTTTGATTGTATTATTCCGGCATATTTTAATTCGCCCGAAACCCGAGGCGTCATTCCTGAAGTGTATATCAGGTTTTGATGCCGCACAGCCACTTTATATTTTCCCTGAGGGATGGGTTGATTTGTCTGATCTTTCATATTATGCGTGTCTTGATTAATATGTTGTGTTTTTAACTTGCTTCTATTTTATTTATTGCGGGTTTTTCCGGATCACCTTAATGCATGTTGAAAATAGAATTAATAACTGTGTAATTTGATATAAACATCTGAGGTAGTGCATTATATGTATTATAGCTTTTGGACCTTCTATGTGCTTTTCGCATAGAACAATTATTAAATTCTGCAACAGCCAAAATTGCTCGAAAGAAATTACATTCCCAAATTTTTTTATTGTTAGATTAGTGTATTTGCTGTTGATTCCGGTTTTAATTTCTAATAAAAATGTTGAATCAATGGTGTATAGAGTGGCGTAAGTCCGCAAGCTTTGCAAACGAATAAAAATTTTGAGGTGTTCAAATAAATACTTAACCTAATCGGTTGTTATATTGATAATTAGATTTCTCCCGCAGGATCTTCACTTCGTTTTGATCCCTTGGTCGAAAAGACAGGATTCGTTAGGGAGCAGACAAAAGTGGCGCGCGGACACAATAACTTTAAAATATATATGTCCGCGCGCCACTTTTGTCTATCTATATTTCACCATCTTGTCTTTTCGACTGAGGTCATTTTTCTTAGTTACAGTGTTTTATATTCTTTTTGATATAGAACACTCGTTAAATTACAAACATAAGATGACCGAGGGAGAAATCTAAAACAACATTCATTGAAATATACTGAATTTCATTGCTTAGCCTAAGTACTCAATTGAACACCTCATTAAAAATTATCAGCTGAGGTGAAATAAAATCCAAAAAAGTGTAACGTATTTGTTTTTCAATCGTCTCTATTATATAGACGAACCCCAAACGCGTCTGTGCGCAAATACAAACCAAAGAAAGAAGCAAATGTTCAGGATTTTCATAAGGAATGTCTCCAGCTCGGCTGTATGCCTGAATTGCCATGTTTTTGGCAAGGATGCGTGCTCGTCCGTTGGTATAGCCAAGAACTGGTTTCAGGCTATTCTTAATTCATATAGGCTCATATACAGAAAATTTCATCAAAATATAGTCCATTCAATTTATGCTGATCGACAAGAAAATGCGAACAGAAAGGAAATAGGTATTCTATCGGGAGCATTGTGTAGGGATCAAGAATTTTCAGAAACAACGGGTTTTTCGGCTAGAAAGCATTGGGGCGATACAGCGAATAATTCTCCAAAAACAAGCTCTATACAATCCTGTTTTTTCGAAACAAATACATCCTTTTTTTATTGCTTTTGCAAGACACTATTTTATTGCCTTAATAGAAATACATCGTATAATCCATATATTAATCGAACAGGTCAATCCAGAACCGTAAAAATCGGTGCCAATGAATATTCCATTGATCCAATGAAGCCCATAACGACAAGCTGTACAGTTGTTATAGATCAATGCAATAGGATAATCAATCCTCAAAAAGGGGCGCTTTCATTGGGAGGCCTGCGCGCCATTAGAATCTCAAATAAAGTCAAATTTTTCGCAAACCCATTTTTTATTTATCAAATTATATTATTATGAAAAAAATAGTACTTATCTCATTAATTTTCTGTGTAAGCATAAGCTTGATTGCACAGAGTACAGCCCCGAAAATCAAAAAGGGGATACGATCACATCAGGCAATCAACAAAACAACGGTGGCTGTAGAGCCTTTTAAAACAACACCCTCAACGGCAGCGCAACAGCCGACGATTCCGGAATATCGCGATCCGCAGGCAGTTTCGGTTGTTTCAATTGGTAGTTCTGCAAATGCCTATGGATATGGCAGTGGCGGAGGCCAACGCAGCATTGTATGGTATAATGAAGATGTAAACGTTTTAACGAATTTCCATCGCATGGGTGGCGATCTGGATCCAGGCGGATATAGCGGAGACCTTGGCTATGATATTTCAACCGATGGAGGAATCAGCTGGACAAATATGGTAGAAACCTTTGTTGCAACCGAGCCTTCAGGCGTATATTATTCAGATGCAGCACGTTATCCCCAAGCAGTGATTACTAATCCGGAGGGGAATAACGATCCTGCCCAGGCACATCTGGCATTTTTTGCAGCGGTGCTGGATGGTTCCAATGTAGCCGGTGGTGCAGACTGGGGAGGCTATGGATACGGCATTCATAAAATTGGTTCCCCGGCGAATGTGGATACAACTAAAAATTTACGTCCCAGCATGGGCGAATTTCATCAGTACATTCCCTCTGGAATGGCATATGCACGGAATTCCAATATTATTATTGTAGCAGATATTAACTACAATGAAGCCCCGGAATACTACAATACATTAATCATAAACAGGGGTGTTTGGAGCGAAGAAACTCAGGACTTTGTTTATGAGGAAAGCCTGCTTGATGCGCCAATCGTTGATCAGGATGTCATCTTTCGCCCGGCTTGTGTGCGTGTGGCTTTTGGCCCTGATGGGGAAACCGGCTACATCGTAATGCTATCGAACAATGGCGAAAACGAGCTCGCAATGGAAGGCGAAAAGTCTTATTATCCAATTGTTTGGAAAACTGAAGATGCCGGAGAAAGCTGGAGTGATTCCAAGAACATTCAATTGGACGGCCCTGATGGGATACCGGCAATCCTTGAATATCTGACAGATGCTGAAATTGACAGCTTATTTGTTGATCCTGATCCGGAACGTGATGAAATTCCTTATACAACAGCTTTTGATTTTGATCTTGTTGTTGATGTCAATGGGAATCCGCATATCGCTGTGGGACTTTCTGTTCAGGGAAGCGATGATTATTCGATTATTTCAGGAAATCCCTGGTATGCTATTTTCGATATCTTTTCGCCTGATGGTGGAGACCAATGGAACGCTGTGGAATTGGCTCGCCCTTCTATTATGCGCGGAGAATATGGTGCCGGTGGCGATGACAGTTATTCAGAAGACAGTCGTGTTTGTGCTGCTACCAACTGGGACGGCACAAAGGTGTTCTTTAGCTGGTTGGATACGGATCCTGAAGTAAATCCCGAAGAAAACACCAGTCCGGATGTGTGGGTGCGAGGATTTGACCCAATAGCGAACTTACTTACAGCTGATTTTATGGGTGAAGATGCTCCTACAAATGTGACCTTTGGTTCTGCCGCCATGTGGCAATCCTACTTTGGTACCATGAGCCGCTATACTATTGATAATGATGGTTCTTATGTGCTTCCAATCACCTATGAAGATGTGACCCTTGGTGATCCGGGTGCTCCTGTTCAGTATTACTACATCCAAGATTTTTCTTATACCGATGAAGATTTCTCCATACAAGTTGGGCCGGTGCCATTAGTAGCAAATTTTGATGCCAGCGCTACAGCATTGGATTTGCTTTATAATAATACCATTGATTTTACTGATCTTTCTAGCGGAGGGGCAATATCCTGGACTTGGGAATTTGAAGGGGGTGATCCTGCCACATCAAACGAACAAAACCCTAGCGTTGTTTATGGCGAAGTTGGTGAATATGATGTCTCTTTAACCATAAGCAATGGTTCTGATGAGGTTACGAAAACCATGGAAGACTACATCAATGTATATAATAGTGTTGGGGTTAATGAAATCTTCGCCAACGCCATTGCAATGTACCCAAATCCTGCAACTGATAATTTGATTATTGAATTCCCTGAATGTGAAGGAAACATGGAAATCAGTATTTGTGATAATACGGGTCGCGTTCTAGCCAGCCATAGCACAGGCAGTAAACAATTAATACTCGACCTGAGCAAGTATGCCAAGGGTGTATATGTGCTTCGTTTTAACAGCTATGGACAAAGTGCCGTGAAGAAGCTGCTTGTGAAATAAGCTGTTTTATAGTGTCGAAGTCAGGAAATTATAAAGTAAGGATATTATTAAACAGAAAGAGAGCTTTTTATTTTTTCATAGATTGATGATTGATAAAACGCAGATTTTCAGGCGTGAAAGGAATCTTTAAGAAGGGGTTCGCGTTTATCGGGAGGCTTTGGCCTCCCGTTTTTTTAAAACTTCATCCGTAGCTGAACCTTTAGCTCACTTTTATGGTTGCTGTCAATTTCATCAGTGCCGGTTCCTATGCTCTCTTTATCAAAGAAAATGGTTTGAGAAAAGCGTACCCAGCAATCCAGCCATTCAGCGGCATCCCATTTAATCATCAGGTAATAACGGTTTCCTTTATCGTAATAAGCAGGAATACTGAAGGCATAAAGTACATCATTTTCGTAGGCGTATAAACGTTCATCCCAAGAATAAGTATCAAAAATCACATAACGGGCATAAAAATTCAAAGGAAGGCTATTACTTCGCCACACAAAATCCTGATAGGCCAAAAAACCATCATGCTGCGCGTTTCCTGCTTTTTTATAGGTCACATACTCTACGCGGCTCTTCAGTTCAATTTGATCTGTAACCTGATAGGATGCATGCAATCTGTAATTGCGTTGCAAAACAGGATCAACCTGATAAAAATATTCCTCATCAAATGCCTGATTGAGCTGATTTTCCTTTTCGCGGAATTTTACATACATATTAAGCCGTGAATTGGGGACATAATTTAATTGCAGCAGATAATCGTGGCTTTTTGAAGGAGCATCGACGCGATAGCGAAAAAACGGAAAACGAACTACATCGGTATAGGCCAATAATTGCCAGCCGGCAGCAATGTCGGCACGAATACCGGCATAAAGCCCTTCTTCATTGCGGTTTCCATCGCGATCGCCAAAAGCATTGCTGAAAAAATTTTGATAGTCCTTATCGTAATGCCTGTACAAAAGGCTGAAGCCAATTTCATCAATAGGCATTGCCTGTATGCCCATAAGCATTGCTTTTGCTCCATTTTTGCTGCTTGCTCCTTCACCAAATAGGATCCATTTATTAAATACCCAACGAAAATCAACACCGGCATTGGTATTTTCTGTTCCACGGAAATCATAATATTTATACACATTATCGGAGGGGTTAATGTCTTTGTCGAATTGTGTTTTATAGCCACTAACACCAAGGCTGAACCTTCCGGAGGAAAAGCTTATCCGACCGCCATAAACCTGCATATTAAGCTGTCCTTTTTTGCTGATTTCGGTCAATGTGCGATGCAGGCCTGTTTCATAAACGGTTGATGCTTCTGAAAAATCCAAAGTATCTTCCTGCAAAACGGAAGCATCCAGATCGCGTGTTGAATAAAAGCCTGTGATTGTAAATTTTCCTAGACCAACACTCGCGGCAGCACCTCTTAAAAAACTGTATTCATTCACCGAATTATTTGGGGAAAGTTCTTTTGCGCGCCTGTAAACACCAGTTGCGTCAGCAGATTTACCAAATGCTAATCCCGACCACATGGTGAGCCCCTGGCCAAAGCGTAAATGATAATCACCAACAACGGCGCTTTTTAATACCCAAGTATCTTCAAGAAATAAATGTGCGCTATAAAAATCAAAGCCATACTCGTTATTCTTGCTAAAGAAGGGTTCCCCTGCATCTTTATCGGCAACTATACCAGCTTGAAATTTTCCCGGATAGCTGAACTTATAGCGCATATATAAACGATTTGGATCGCCTTCATAATAACGGGAAGGATACGCCTGTCGAAGGCTATCGGAAGCTTCAGCATATCCTGCCTGATCTTCGAGCACCCTTTGCATTCGCATCATCAACCGATGACGGCCATAACGGGCTACTTGTTTCAAAGAAGGATTGTATTCTTCATGTGTAAACACGATAAAATGGCTGATAAGTTCTGCCTCTTCTGCATTTACCCCATCAACAGCCTGAAGCTCGTATTTGCTGACGATTTCGCCATTTTGGTGTACATAGGCGATGATATTGTTTATTTGTAATTCGTTCAAAAAGAAGAGCCTGGATAATTCATCGGGATCGGCACTATTTACATCCACTGGATGTAGGATCAGTTCTTCTACTGTATTGAGGAGGTCTGAAAAATCGAGGGCGGCATCAGTTTGTTCCGTTAGTGCTTCTATTTTTTCGACAAGCATTTGTGCCGCAGCCCTATTCTCGCTTTCTTGCGCCAGTACATTGATGCCCAGCAAGCTGAAAAAGAGCAAAACATATAAGTTGCGCATCAATTTCATAATTAGAAGCTGTATATTAATGATACTGATGGCGAATATCCGAGCGTTGAATGAATGCCTGTTCCGAAATCAATTTGCAGTTTCTTCAGCAGGAAGCCAAAGCCAAAAGTATATTCTGCAGGATTGCTGATAAAGCCTGCACGGGCGTAGAAGCCTTTGCCGAAAAGATATTCAATCCCAGCATGTGCCCTCGCTCCGAAATTTTCTTGTTTGCTGACCTGAAAGGCGGCAGTAAAGTTGCTGTTGACGGCATACGCAAGGCCAAGGCTGTATTCGAGGGGGATACGTTCGTCGGCATAATCAGAGATTTTGGCCCGTACAGGATTATAGACCTGAGCGCCTAGGGTCAGTTCGTCGGTAAGTTTTGCCTGAATCCCCGCTTCAAATGTTATGGCCTGTTTGTTTCCATAATCTTCGGCCAGGCTAAAGCGCCAGTAATCGAGCTGTAAACCAAAGGAAAATCGATCACCAAAGGAACGCGCATAGGCCAAGCCGGCTTTTATTTCATTATAATTGGCATTGCCAAAGTGATAGAAACTTCCACCAATAACCCCAAATTTTGTTGGAATGGCCACGCCCAAAATCTGATCGCTTAAACTGCCAAGCAAATAGCGATTTGAAAAATGCACACCAACCGTTGTTTGGCTTATTTGCGCCAATCCGGCTTGATTATTATATACAGACCAAAGGCCGTTTTGGGTTATGCCAATGCCACCCATGCCCATTGCACGGGCTCCGGCAACAACTTTATCACCGGAAGGATAAGCTTTTAAGGAAAAAAACAAGAATACGGTTAAAAACAGATAAACAGGCTTCATTGTAAGAGTTTCTGAGATTTAGCACTAAAATACAATCTTTTCCTATGCCGTAAACAATTTGTAATAAAAAATAGTCAATTTCAGCTCAAATTTCTCCATCAAACATCGAAATCAGAATAAAAACCTTTTTTTGCAGCACTATAGCAGAATGGATGCACAAAGAATAATTTTATAGCTTTGGCCTAAAATTAGGCTTATGATGCAAACAAAAACAATACTGGATTTTCTGTACGAATTAAAAAGCAATAACCATAAAGATTGGTTTCATGAGCATAAGAAAGAATACCAGAAGGCGAAAAAGGCCTTTGAATTGATTGTGGAAACACTCATTCCGGCAGCGCAGCAACTCGATCCCTCCGTGGGCGAAATCAAAGCAAAAGACACTATGTTTCGCATCAATCGCGATATTCGTTTTTCAAAGAATAAAGATCCCTATAAAAATAACTTTGGCTGCTTTATTTCTAGAGGCGGACGCAAAAGCCCATTTGGCGGCTATTATCTTCATATTGAGCCGGGTGCCTCTTTTGTAGGCGGTGGCATTTATTGCCCGCAAGGCCCTGAATTAAAAAAACTGCGTACAGAGATTTATTATAATGCAGAAGAGTTTAATAAGATTCTCAATGATAAGGATTTAAAAGAGGTCTTTGGCGGATTGGCCGAGATGGAAAAGCTCAAGAAAGGTCCAGTTGGGTTTCCCAAAGATTTTGAGCATATTGGCCTTTTGCTTCATAAAAATTATGTTGTAGCCCATATGCTTACAGATGATGCACTGCTCTCCGGAGGCATTGAACAACAAATTATTAAGGCTTTTGGAGCAATGGTTCCATTGAATGCATTTCTGAACAGGGCGCTGGAAGATTAAGTGTTCCTTTTTTTTTAATTGGCGGAAGTCTCCTAAGAAAAAATTTGATGTGTCGTAGGATTTTCGGCTGCTAAGAAAAAACTACAATCGTTTCCTTTTTGGGCGTGGCTCTTCCGTAGATGGTTTTTTCTCCATAGGGCCGCGTTTGTAGATAATCAGCCCATTGAGGAAATTACGCAAAATCTGATCTTTCAGAGGCATATAATTTGGGTGGTCATCGCGGCGGAAAAAAGCACTTAATTCTGTCTTTGTAATTTCATATTCGACTAGTTTCAGGATTTCCACGATATCGTCATCGCGCAGTTTCAATGCAACACGCAGTTTTTTTAAAATATCATTATTTGTAAGTGCCATAATCTTGTTTTAGGCTGCAATGTACGACAATTGCCTAAAATGGCGCTGGAGAGAAAAGGGTCAATTTCCCTAAATCTGGTATAAAACCTGTTAAACACAAAAATGCCCCGAAAACACAGGCCCAGAGTTTTTACTTGATTATGAGTGATATGGGGTGGCTGAGGGTCTCGAAGCCATGTATCCAAGATAAAAGGAAAAACATAAAAAGAAAGAGCCGAATGGGCTCTATTCCTTAATATTGCGCACAAGCAAAATCAGATTGAAACACAAAAATGCCCCGAAAAGCACATTAGGCTTATCGAGGCATTATTTATAGATTTGAACAGTTTACCAAATTTTAGCACGATCGCTTTCAGCGATATACAGCTTATCCCCTTCTTTAACCTGAGGGAAGGCCTCGTAGAACTGAGGCATATTAAATAATGGACCATTGACACGAAAAGCGCCCGGGCTGTGTACATCTTCTTTGACTCGTCGCATGAGTTCTTTATCGCGGATATTCTGTTTCCACACCTGCGCATAAGAGAGGAAGAAACGTTGTTCTGGGCTAAATCCTTCAATATCAGCAGGACGGCCATTCTCGTTTAGTGCTTTTTGAAAGGCTTGCCAGCTAATGTTCAGGCCACCTAAATCGGCAATATTTTCACCAAGGGTCAATTCCCCATCAACATGAAGGCTGTCGAATACAACAAAATTATTGAACTGATTCACCAAAACATCGGTGCGTTCTTTAAATTTACCTGCATCTTCATCGGTCCACCAGCTATTCATATTTCCGTTTTTATCGTATTTCCGCCCCTGATCATCAAAACCATGGGTCATTTCGTGGCCAATTACTACGCCAATGGCTCCATAATTTACCGCATCATCGGCATCCATAAAGAAAAACGGAGGCTGTAAAATAGCAGCTGGGAAAACGATTTCATTCATTGTCGGGCTGTAATAAGCATTCACTGTTTGTGGAAACATGCCCCATTCGCCACGATCAACAGGCTGATCGACCTTGGTCATTTCGCGGTCAAAATCAAAAGCATTGGCATTGCGAATATTTTTTAGATAATGATCTGGACTAATATCTACAGTAGAATAATCGATCCATTCATCAGGATAACCAATTTTCACGTTCATGGTGGCTAATTTTTCCAGAGCCTTTGTCTTTGTTTCTTCCGACATCCAATCGAGATCATGAATACGTTCACCCATTGCTTCTTTCAGGTTTGCCACTAGATGAACCATACGTTCTTTGGCTTGTGGAGGAAAATATTTCTCAACAAAAAGCTGCCCAAAGGCTTCGCCCAGTCCGTTGCTGGTTCGTTGCAGGGTACGTTTCCAGCGTGGCTGTTGTGCAGGTTGCCCTGATAAGCTTGTGCCATAAAAAGCAAAGCGCCTATTTTCAAATTCCGGGCTTAAAGCCGATGCCGAACGGTTCAAAACATTCCATTTCAAATAGGTTTTCCAATCCTCTAATGGCACATCCTTCATCATGGCGCTGAGGTTTTTAAAAAATTTAGGCTGACGAACGATAATATATTCCGGATTAGAGACATTAATGGCTTCCATATAGGCATCCCAATCGAAATTTGGCGCCATTTCTTTAAGACCAGCCACATCAACTTTATTATAGGTTGAATCAGGATCACGGTTTTCTTTGCGTGTGAAAGAAGCATCGGCCAATTTGCTTTCAATCTCCATAATCACCTCAGATTTCTGATCTGCAACAGCCTGCTCGTCACCGGCCAATACGAGCATATCTTTCATATATTCCTGATATGCTTCCCTTAATTCTTTGGAGCGTGCATCCTTTCCAGAGTAATAATCACGATCGGGCAAGCCCAAACCGCCTTGGCTCAGTTGAAAAAGCACAATATCTGTATTTTTTTTATCCTGACCCGTGTACGGATAAAAAGCAGGATAAGCTCCTAGGCGTTGATAAGTTCCAATTGCGGCAGCAACGTCCGATGCGTTTTGCAGGGCATCCAGAGCGGCAAAATCTTCTGCCAAAGCATCCACACCTAAAGCCTGAATCGTAGCAGTATCCATACCGGAGGCATAAAAATCGCCAATTTGCTGAGCAACAGTGCCTTTATCAGCAGGAGCTGATGAGGCTTCATCTACAATGGTTTTCAATGAATTCAGATTTCGCTCGGCCAATTCGGTAAATGAACCATAACGGCTGTATTCATCAGGAATTGGGTTGTTTTTCATCCATTCGCCGCTGGCGTAGAGGTTGAAATCCTCACCGGGAGCCACAGATTCGTCCATATTTGCACGGTCGATGGCTTTGTTTTCAACATTTTTTGTATTCATACAGGCATTCATCATTAAGAGCACTGTTAGAAACAGCATTAATTTTTTGAACATATTCATTAATTTTAATCTTTAGGTTATAATATGGGGTTTTAATCTGCTTAATAATCTGTTTTTAAGCTAAATGCTTTGTGCAATTTTAAAATTTCAGGGTTTTTTTGCGCGAGGTATTCAAATTTTTCTGAAGGCGTATAAGGCTTGTCCGATTTTTTATTAGCCGTAAAGACTTCTATAAGGTTTATTTCAATCTTAGAATTCTCTAGTTTTTCAAATAGAAACCTACGTATTTCAGGCATTTTGCTTTCAATATCACTTATGAGCATTTTATTATCAACATGAAAATCCACTTTAAAATCATTTCCCAATATGGGTTTGTTTTTTTTCAGAGTAAGATTTATCCGAATAGGTTCTGTAAAATGTTCAGCCATCTCCGTCCAGGCTGCCTCGAGTTGGTCCTGTGTAAATCGTGTGGCTTTATCGGGCAGTTGTTCTTCTGGTTTCTTCTCTTCAATTTCAGGGGTTGTGAGGGTTCTAATATTAAATCCTCCACCAGGAATGGCTCCCACACGATTGACCTTAGGCTGTTGTTTTGGTTTTTCTTTAGGAGGTTCGGGCTTTTGGCTTAATGGCTTATTGGGTACATTAGAGGTGTCAACAGCAGGCTTAGCCGCCACAGGGGCAGAGGGAGGATTGTTTGAAGGTGTTTTTAAAACCGGCGAAGCTTCCGCTACTAAACTCGGAACATCGAGGTCTATTTCAAAACGATCTAGTTCCTTTTTTTTTTGGCCGGCTTCGTAGCCGGAACGTGTCATTTTAAGAAGCATTAACTCGAGGTGGAGCCGCTTATTCCCCGCAGACTTATAATTGATATCTGCATCGGTCAGGATATTTAATGCGTAAAGCAAAAAGCTTGTTTTGCATCTTTTGCTTTGCTCCAGATACAGGCTTTCAACATCCTTGCTGACTTCCAATAGTTTAATACTGGCTTCATTCTGGCAAACCATCAGGTTCCGTAGGTGTTCCCCTAATCCCATAATAAAATATTGTCCGTCAAAACCGCTATCAATAATTTTATTGACGGTCAGCAATAATTCCGGGATATTGTTGTCGAGGATATAATCGATAATTTTAACAAAATAGCTGTAATCCAGCACATTAAGGTTCTCGATTACTTTTTGATATGCGAGGTGTTTTCCGGCATAACTCACAATTTGGTCGAAAATTGAAAGCGCATCCCTCAGCGCACCATCAGCCTTTTGGGCAATAATATGAAGCGCAGCATCCTCATAAGTAACCCCTTCGTTTGCAGCAACATATTTTAGGTGGCTAACGATATCGGGAATATAAATGCGTTTAAAATCATAGATTTGGCAACGACTGAGAATTGTCGGGATAATCTTATGCTTCTCGGTGGTTGCAAGAATAAACTTTGCATAGGGTGGAGGTTCTTCAAGAGTTTTCAAAAAAGCGTTGAAGGCTCCGGGTGAAAGCATATGAACCTCATCGATGATATACACTTTATAATCACCATCTTGTGGCGGGATACGTACTTGATCGACAAGGGAGCGAATATCATCAACAGAATTATTGGATGCCGCATCGAGCTCATAAATATTAAAGGACGCGCTTTCATTAAAGGATTTGCATGAAGGGCATTCGTTGCAGGCTTCTATTTCGGGGCTCAGGTTTTGGCAATTAATGGTTTTTGCCAGAATTCGGGCACAAGTTGTTTTGCCAACACCACGCGGGCCGGTAAAAAGAAATGCCTGGGCAAGCTGTTTGTTGCGGATGGCGTTTTTCAGTGTTTGCGTTATAGATGCTTGTCCAACAACAGTTTCAAAGGTGGCCGGACGATATTTTCTTGCAGATACAATATAATTATCCATAATCTTTTTGGTGATTCTGCTCCAAAATTATAAAACATTTTGCAGCTTTCCTGTATTTTTGTTGCAAGGCTCGAATGGAAACACCACTTTTGTCAAAGAAATATGATCTTAATATACACATCAAAGCAAAGTGCACGCCTGAAATATACCTTCAAATTAATTTTTGAAAGGCTGTTGGGTGCAAGCATTGAATTTACTGGTTCTCAGGATTTTTTCATGTCTTATGATGGCATAAAGATTAATTATAGTGGGGAAGACTTGGAAAGAGGCGTCTTTTTTGCTTCAAGTCCATTGCTTTTTGAAAGGCGTATCAATGGTGAAGAGCCTGCAACTATCGAATTTGATGGCATAAAAGCTCTTTTTCCGGTATACCAAAAAACATCAGCATTGCCCTTCGATCCCTTTGCAGCCAGTTTTTATCTGGCATCGCGCTATGAAGAATATTTGCCCTATAAACCTGATCGCTACGGAAGATTTACCGCGGATGGAAGCCTGGCCAGTAAGCATGGCTTTTTAGAAAAACCTGTTATCAATATCTGGGCGGCAAAAATCCGTGATATTATTATGCAATATTATCCCGGAACAGAATTTATCAAAGGCGAATATCAATATGTTTCTACTATTGATATTGATGCAGCCTGGTCGTATAAAGGCAAAAGCCTATGGCGCACCGGTGGTGGGATTGCACGCGACTTTCTGCATTCAGATTGGAATGCTTTGAAAGAGCGTATAGCAGTGCGTTTGGGAAGGCGAAAAGATCCATTCGATACTTTTGATTATCAATTGGAAATGAAAAAAAAGCTGGGCTTCCGGAGTTTGTATTTCGTGCTTTTTGCTGATTACGGCCCTCTCGACAAGAATATTAGCTTTCGAAATAATCGCTTTCAGATTCTTATCAAAAGCCTGGCCGATTATGCAGAAGTGGGCATACATCCCGGTTTTGCTTCCAATAAGGAACATTGGCGTTTGCCTCAGGAGGTTAAGCGTCTATCAACAGTCCTCAATCGCGAAATTACTTTTTCGCGACAGCATTTTTTAAAATTGAATTTTCCTGAGACCTATAGAAACCTGCTGAGCCTCGATATCAGAAATGATTATACGATGGGTTTTGCAGCGCAGCCGGGTTTTCGGGCAGGCATTTGCAGTCCTTATCCTTTTTTCGATCTGGAACACAATAAAGAAACCAAGCTGATGATTCATCCCTTTGCTTTTATGGATGGAACACTGAAAGACTATTTAAATCTTGATGCCGAAACTGCAATAAGAAAAATAAAACAGTTGGTTGATGAGGTGCGTGCAGTGAATGGGACATTTATCAGTCTGTGGCATAACGACTCCCTCAGCAATACTGGCGCCTGGGCCGGATGGAGAACTGTTTACGAAGAAATGCTACATTATGCGCTTCCCAACAAAAAACAACAAAATGATTAAGTGCCTAAAATACGAAGAAATAGATCGCGAGCGCTGGGATCAATGCATCGACCGAAGCTTTAACGCTTTGCCGTACGCATATTCTTGGTATCTCGATATTGTTTGTGAAGATTGGAGTGGGCTCGTTGAAGGGGATTATGAGCGGGTTATGCCCTTAAATTTGGGGCAAAAGTTTTTTATTCCCTATATCTTTCAGCCTTTTTTTACCCAGCAATTGGGTGTGTTTTCTCAAGGATTGCTTAGTGCCAATAAAGTAAAATCTTTTATTAACCATATCCCGGAGAAATATAAATATGGGGAGCTGAATTTTAACAGTCAGAATAAAATTCCCGAAACAAAGCTGCCCTATAAAGATATGCCAAACTTTGAATTGGATCTGATTTCACCATATCCTCTTTTAAAGGCAAATTACTCAAAGAATACGTTGCGCAACCTAAAAAAAAGCAAAGACAAAGGCTTAAAGATTGTGCATAACCTGCAACCCGAGACATTGGTTTCTTTGTTTCAAATGAATAAAGGCGGCGAATTAAAGCATATTAAGGAAAAGCATTATATGCGGCTTACTCGATTGATGCATACGCTGATACATCGGGCTTTTGGAGAAATACATGCTGTTGTTTCAGCAGAAAATGAAGTTGTTGCCGCTGCTTTTTTTATCAGAAACAGCCAACGCCTGATTTTCTTTTTCTCGGCAATTAGTCAGGGCGGGAAAGAACAGGGAGCAATGTTTTACTTGATCGACCAATGCATCAACCAATATTCGGGCACAAATTTAATCCTTGATTTTGAAGGCTCAGCAGACGCAAATCTGGCGCGCTTTTATAAAGGTTGGGGAGCACAAAACACCCATTATTACCGTTATGTTTTTAAAAAACTGCCTTCATTTATCATGAAGGTTCATGCATTTATGCAAAAAATAAAAAAATAGGAGCGGGCAGATAGTGATTTTTTTATTCAGTCTGTTGGCTAGCATAAAAATACTAACTTTACAACAAAATTGCGGATATGAAGATTATCGATTTCAGCAAACAGTCCAGCATCATCAATCATTTGATGATGGAAGTACGCGATTGTGAAATCCAAAAAGACCGCCTTCGTTTTAGGCGTAATATGGAACGCCTCGGCGAGATTATAGCGTATGAAATATCAAAGACCTTAAGTTATAAACCCATGGAAGTAACGACTTCTTTAGGGAAACTTATTGTGCCCGTTTTGGAGGAACAACCTGTTATCGCAACAATATTACGGGCAGGCCTTCCTTTTCATCAAGGGATGCTGAATGTTTTTGATCATGCTGATAATGCCTTTATTTCAGCCTATAGATCCTATCAGAAAAGTGGTGATTTTGATATTCATGTGGAATATGTTTCAAGCCCACAACTGGAAGGCCGCACGCTGATTATCTGCGATCCAATGTTGGCTACAGGGGCTTCTATGGCATTGACCTGCAATGAATTATTTCATACCCATGGCAAGCCCAAACACATACATGTAGCAAGTGTTATTGCAAGCACGGAAGGGGTGGAATTTATGAAGAAAAAAATGCCTTCCAATAATACAACCTTCTGGACAGCAGCAATCGACGAGGACCTTACCGCAAAAGCCTATATTGTACCGGGGCTGGGCGATGCCGGTGATTTAGCCTATGGTTCCAAAGAAGATTTGCGCTAAAAACAGCTGTTTTTGAAGGGCTTATTGGATTTATCATAAGCTAAGCATATTAAAATCTGTTTATTAAGTTTTTAAATAGCGGACAAAAAATGAATTAAGAAAAACCCCATGAAAATCCTTATTCGCGAAAACATCCGGATCAGCCTTGAATCGATTAAAGGCCAATTATTGCGCACGATATTAACGGTCTTAATTATTGCAATAGGTATTACGGCTTTGGTTGGTATCTTAACCTCTATTGATGCTCTAAAAAGCAATTTGCGTGATAATTTTATGCGTATGGGTTCCAATACCTTCAGCATACAAAACCGTGATATGCAAATGGGCGGTCAACGCCACCAAAGCACTTTTTATAAGCAAATTACTTTCAGGCAGGCTCAGGAATTTAAAAAAGAATATACATTCCCGGCTTATGTTTCCCTCAACACACGGGGCACGGGAAATGCTACAGTTAAATATGAAAGCGAGAAAACCTATCCAAATATCAGGATTTATGGAACGGATGAAAACTATCTGCTGACTTCCGGTGAAAAACTAGGGAAAGGGCGTAATTTTTCTATAAGCGAAATTAATTACGGTTCTCCGGTTGCTATCATTGGTAGCGACCTTGCAAAAACCTTATTTAAAAACGATATCGATCCCATTGGGAAAAGCATCTCTGTTGGCCCGGGGAAATTTCGGGTGATTGGAGTGCTCGAATCCAAGGGCAGTAGTTTTGGGTTTAATACCGATCGAAATTGTTATATTCCCATTACAAGCCTTAGAACCTATTTGTCGGGAGGAAACCTTACCTATAGCCTGAATGTGATGACAGTCGATCCGAAGCAAATTGATGGAGCCATCAGCGAGGCAACAGGTTTATTCAGGACAATTCGTGGGCTGAGGAGCTTTGAAAAGGATAATTTTGCTATTACAAAAAGTGACAGCATGGTTAATATGATGCTCGATAATATGAGTATGGTAAGTTTAGCTGCAATAATTATTGGTATTATTACACTTATTGGTGCGGCAATTGGCCTAATGAATATTATGCTTGTTTCTGTTTCTGAGCGAACCAGGGAAATTGGCGTACGCAAAGCACTTGGCGCAACAAGAATTATTATTCGAAACCAATTTTTAGTGGAAGCTATTGTAATCGCCCAAATTGGTGGTGTTGTTGGCGTTATTATGGGTATTTTAATTGGCAATATGGTAGCCAAAATGGTTGGGACAAGTTTTATAATTCCATGGCTGTGGATTGGCCTTGGTTTAGTGCTCTGTCTTTTGGTGGCGCTGGGCTCAGGTATTATTCCAGCTTACAGGGCTGCACGTCTCGACCCAATCGAATCATTGCGGCACGAATAGTCCCCTTTTTTAAGAAATCATTTTTTCACGGACGGATTAGTTTTATAAACAACTGATGCTGCTGTGATTGTATGCGCAATAGGTATATCCCTGTATTGAGTTTTTGTAGTCTGGCCAATGGGATATTGGAAGGGCCTTGGGATATAATGTCGCTATAAACCCGATCTACAACAGCACCTTCCATATTGACTACATCAACCAATAAATGCTGTTCCTTCTCGGAATGCACGCTCAAAATAGAACGATCAGAAATCGGATTTTCTAGAACAACTGCCCGAAATGCCTCTTTGCCCAAATCTTCTATATCGGTTTCTATCATGATCTTGGGTGCACCCACACGCACATCGTCAATATATACCCCTTCGGTTGGTTTTTCCCAGGAACTGATAAAACTAAAGCGCACGCTGATGCTGTCCCCAGGCTCATAAAAAGGGGAAAGATCATAAACATAAGGCAACCAATTATTTCCCGTAGACAAGATACCCAAGGCGCCACCGCTTCCAAAATAATCATGTTTAGTCCATGCAATGCCGTCTTTAGATGTTTCTACACTAATTCCATTTGTGCCATAAGTTGGCAATAAATACCATGCATAAAATGAAAGCTGCGGATTTGTCCCTGCTACAAAAGTTTTGGTTTTCAGGCGTGAAAGCATCCCTTTTTCGTAGTGCAAAGAATCAGAATAACCTACGTACCAGCTGTGTGTGCCCGAATATGCCCTGTTTGTGCTGATATGCCAGTGATCGCGCCAGCCCCAATGTGTCCAGAAAGAATCGCCATTTTCCATATCATCAAAAAAGCCGGTTTCGCCCAACACCACCCTAAAGTTAGTCTTCTCCTGCATGCCACATTGATGACTGATTTCCACTGCAACTTCCGGAAAAGCAGGAGAAGTTCCATCAAGAGCAGTAAGGGCACAAAAAAGAGTGTCCGCACTATTTGGGGGCATGCTTTCCAGCCAAAATTCTTCGGGGGAAAATTGCAGCCGCCCTGAAGAATCATTGAATTGTATGATTAAATTTTCCGCCTGGGCAGCACTGCTGTTGCTGATGATAAAGCCCACAGAACGGCTTGTTCCGGCTTCAAAAGAAGCAGAGCTGTCTGCAAGATAATAGCCTGCAAAACGAATATCCGGCTCTATTTGCCTAAAACGAATAGAAATATCATATTCTTCTCCGTTTTTCCATTTGAAATGAAGCCTTAACCCCACTGTGCCATAATTCGGCAAGGGCTCAATCATTTTAAAAGCCAAAGCATCATTAAGAACAATGGAATCATGAAGAACCTCAATTGATTCTGTACTGTCCAGTAGCTCAATATTCTCATTGTCGGTGCGCAAACTAATCGATAAGTCTTCTACAGCCATGCTGCTTTTTAACAAAAGGCTGATGCGTGTATTGTCATCACAGGCCAAAACATGTGCTCCTTTTTGCGTATTATATGCTGCCAATGATGGCCAGGGCTTGTTCTGGGCTACCGGGATGCTGATTTGATAAGGAAGAAAGCCATCTGCAGTAATGCTTAGTAAAACATCATGGGCGCTATTGAGCAAATGGATGGGCAGTACAGCCTGCCCGGAGCTTTCGATCTTTGCAGCAGCATAGGCGAATTCATCTTGCATTAAGGAGATGCGCGCATTTTTTAATGTTTTTTCGTTCGATAAAATACTAATATTTAATATGTTGTCGCCAATTATCAGGCTATCGGGAATGCCCTGAACAATGAAGGATTCAGGGGCATAAGTCCAAAGTGCCATTTCGGGATCTCCCAGTAAATTCACTTCATAGAGGCACCATCGGTAAACGTTTTCTTGCTGCGCATAAGCAATAAACTGCGCTTTTGCCAAAGCCAGGGCTTCACCTGCTTTGCTATATCCATTTGTAAAAAGCTCTTCATAAAAGGCTTGATTGAACAGATCACTATAGCCATATTCCGGATTTCCGGGGCTTCCCCATCCATATCGGCTGTTGCCAATAAAGGCAAATGCGCCACCTTGGGTGCTGCTTAGCCAATCTTCTGCAATACACTCATAATCAAAAGCTGCAGGCCAGCAGCCAATAGAATAAATAAATGAATTTTTTGGTTGATTTTGTAGATGTGCCACAAATTCAGGCCGTATTTTATAATCTCCGGTACTCATTACATCAAACCAGGCGTGGCCATTATGGTTGATTATATGCTTTCCATTTTGCAGGGCAGCAGTAACGCTTGCTTCGTTTTCGTTGCCATCGGCTTCGTATAGTTTCTCGATGGGTTTAAAAAAATCGGGAACATAGATGCTGTCGATAAAATTCAGGCCAATTCCGCTATTTGTATAGGGTTGATCCCATAAAACTTCCGCAAGAAAGAGCATATTATCAAGAAAATCATCGGGAGGCGATTTTTCATAGCTTATGATTTTATTGGAGATAATTCTGGCTTCTTCGGCGCTTTCTATAGGCAAACGCCCAACAAATACTTCCTGAATAAGGCTTATTTCATCAGCAATTTCTCCATAAATCCCATTTTGGTTGGCATCCCAGCTTCCATCAAGATCGGCATAGTACAAATCGCAGGGAATATCATTTTGATTTTCCGGACCCCAAGGGTATTCGCAGTCCATTGCCCAGGCATAACGCGATGGAACTACAGAAGTGTCGCCTGCCAGTAAAACATATTTAGTGCCTTTTTCAAGGTATTGATAACGAACAAACTGACGAATCTCATCCTGCCTGTCCTTGCCTTGAAATTCAGAATAAATCTGCTCGGTTGAATAAATTTTTGCGTTCAGCCCTTTCTGCTTTTTCCATAGAAGCAGGCTGTCAAAGGCCGGACTTAATTCCTCAGAAGTGATTATAATATATTCTTCGGGATTTTGGATGAAACGATTTTCCCGTACATTTTCCCAGCTTCCGGGAGCGAAAATGCGTTCAGTACTTCTTTGGTTCGCACGAATATTTGTGTATGCAATGTATTCATATTCAATCTCTATTTCCGTATGCACAATGAGCATATTCTTTGTTGGTAGATACCGAAAAGGGAAAATTTGTAAATGCGATTGCCCTTCAAAAGCAGAAATCTGGGGAGGATACACCTGAGCAGAATTATAAACAGATGCTTCGGGTTTGATCCAGAGTACACGGCCTTGATCTACAGAAAGTGCTTGTGGTTTCTGAGCAGGGTAAAGCGGTTTTTCCAATCGAATACTGTCTGTGTGAAGAATGCGAATGTTTTTAATGAGTGCTCCTTTTGGGATGAGGTATTCCTGCATCGGAAGCTGTGGGTGGCCAGCCAAAGAGTTGTTGGGCAGTCCGGGATAATACAGGCGTGCATAATCATCGGGATATGTAATTTTCAATAGGTCAGGGGAGTATGTAAGACTTTGCTGTTGAGCGGAGCTCATCAGGACAAACATAAAAAGCAGAGGTAATAAATATATATTTTTCATCGGAATTAAATGAGCTTTTGGTTTTTTTTTGAAGCCATAAAGATAAGCAAGAGGACTGAAAAACAGATGAAAAAAGCATCTATTATCAGTTTTTTAACGAAATGATGCTGGGTCCCGAAAAAACGCTAAATTTTATAAAACAATGGTTTACAGTAATTTATCCGTTGACAAACGTTTGCAAACGACTACAAACGTAAGTAATTGATTAATAACCGAATCGGTAATTCGGCGCGCTGTAGTTTTGCTGCATCAATATTTATCGAATCGTTCACAAAAACAATAATGATCATGAAAACACTCATCAACAAAGTTCAGTTAATCGGTCGTTTAGGCAAAGACCCACAAATTTTAGAATTCTCGAACGAACAAAAGAGCGCACGATTTGCGCTTGCGACGAATGAAATCTACACCCGCAAAGATGGCGGCAGAACACAGCGCACCCAGTGGCATCAGGTGGTTGCTCGCGGCGCAACCGCCCTGCTTGTTGAGAAAATCCTGCGTTGCGGCCAGGAAATATATCTTGAAGGCCGTTTGGTAAACAGAAGCTGGAAAGATAAAAACGGGCAGATGCGCTATACCCACGAAATTTTACTGGAGGAGTTCTATCTTACTCATCGTCAGGCTTCCTAAAAGATCATTTCATCAATACAGGCTTTGTGTTCATAGGCAAAGCCTGTAATTTTTTTAGGCGAATATTCCCCCAAAAATCTAGGCAAAAAGGGGAAAACCAGAAGCCAATTAGAAAAGAATAAATCCTAAATAACCAAGATAAAGCAAAATTAGAATTGCGCCTTCCCATCGTTCGAGGCGACGGCCTTTCCCAGTAAAAAGAAAAATAAATAGCATAAAGGAGGCAAGCAGATTTAGCAAGATATCCACAAAGGCATTGTCGGGAATAAGGGCTGGAGTTATTATGGTTGAAATTCCCAGGATTAAAAATACATTAAAAAGGTTTGAGCCTACGACATTTCCAATAGCGAGATCGACTTTCCCCCGCGAAACAGCAACGATGGAGGTTGCAAGCTCAGGAAGTGATGTTCCCAAGGCCACAACGGTTAAAGAGATAATCCTTTGCGAAACGCCCATAGTGGAAGCGATATTCACCGCGCTGTTTACGATGAAACGGCCACCAAAAACCAAGCCCGCCAAGCCAATAATCACGAAAAGCAGTGCGCGCCCTGTTTGATGCGTTTTTTCAGGCAATTCGTCATAATCGTGATGATGGTTTTTTGCTACAAAAAGGTTATATACCATAAAAACGGTGAAAAACAGTAGCAGTACAACCCCTTCAGAACGGCTAATTATATTGATTGGCCCATCATCAAGGAATACATCGGCGGCAATAATAAGAACGAGCAATGCCGACAGTAAGCTAAGTGGAATCTCTATCCATGTGGTATTGTATTTCACTGTTAAAGGATGAATGAAGGATGTAATGCCGAGAATAACAAGCACATTTATAATATTGCTCCCCAGTATATTTCCAAGGACCATATCTGTGGATCCTTCTGAAGCGGCAATCACATTGACGACCATTTCGGGTGCCGAAGTTCCTAAGGCCACAATGGTCAAGCCAATTACAATATCAGGAATTTGAAGGTTGCGGGCTAGGGAAGAAGCGCCATTTACGAGTCGATCGGCGCCAAAAATCAGTAAAACAAAGCCAAGTATCAGTAAAACAATCTGCAATAACATAAAACCGATTATTAGAATCTAAAACACACCAAAAAATAATTCAAGAAAAAGCCCCAGAATGCGCCTGATCAAATAAATGGGAAACCATCAGGGTTCAACATTATAAGAATAGCAGGCGTATTCAGACGCATTGCTCTAACAAAAATCATCAACAAGCTGAAGGTCAATTTTTCGCGCATTGATATCGACATGCTTCACGCGGACTTTAATTTTATCGCCCAAACGAAAAACATTCCCGTGGCGCTGACCTGTTACTTGATAATTTTCTTCATCGAGATAGTAGAAATCATCATCCAGATCATGCATACGGATCATTCCTTCGCAGAAACTTGTTTCCATTTCAACAAAAACGCCCCATTTGCTGACGCCGCTGATAACACCACAAAATACTTCCCCAATTTTATCCGACATATATTCGGCTTGTTTGTATTTCACGGAGGCACGTTCTGCTTCTTGAGCCCGGCGTTCCATGATGGACGCATGGTCGCAAAGCTCTTCCAGCTCTGTCTGGTTGAGGTATTTTCTTCCGCCCATATATTCCCAAACCAAGCGGTGGACAAGTAAATCGGGATAGCGTCGGATTGGCGATGTAAAATGCGTATAATGACTGAACCCAAGGCCGTAATGGCCAATATTTTCTGTTGTATATATTGCTTTTGCCATTGCCCGAAGGGTTAAGCGTTCAATAAGTGTTTGTTCGCCTTTGCCTTTTACTTCCGTCAGTAATTTGTTGAGCCCTTGGTTTAATGATTCCCTGTTGAGGGCATCGAGTCTATAGCCAAGCTTATGCACAAGTTTGCTTAATGTGCCTATTTTTTCTCCGTTTGGCTCATCATGCACGCGATAAACGAATGGTCTTGGGGTTTTTGTGTTCTTTTTCACCCCAAAGGATTTTGCAATTGTACGGTTTGCCAGCAGCATAAATTCCTCAACAAGTTGATGGGATTCATTATGTTCCCTGATGTACACATCAATAGGCTTTCCATTATCGTCGAGTAAAAATCGAACCTCAGTTGATTCCATATTTATTGATCCGGAATGGAAGCGCTTTTTCCTTAATTTGATTGCAATATTGTTTAAGGTCAACAATTCCGGGGCATTAGGATCTTCTTTTTCTTCGCCTATAATTACCTTTTGCACTTCTTCATAAGTATATCTTCGGTCGGAATTAATGATGGAACGGCAGACCCAATGACGCCTTACAACCATTTCATCATCAATTTCAAGCATTACAGAAAAGGCCAGCCTGTCTTCGTTTGGAACCAGCGAACAGAGCCCGTTGGATAATTTTTCAGGCAACATCGGCACAACCCGATCAACAAGATAAACGGATGTGGCACGATTCATGGCTTCCTTATCGATGGCCGAACCTGGTTTTACAAAGTAGGAAACGTCGGCTATATGCACACCAACGCTAATGTTTCCATTGGGCAATTCCTGAATGGAGAGTGCATCATCAAAATCTTTCGCGTCTTTTGGGTCGATCGTGAAGGTTTTTACGTTTTTAAAATTTTCCCTGAGATGGGCCGCTTCGAAAGGAACACTAGAAGGAAGGTTTTTTACTTCTTCGAGCACTTCATCAGGAAATTCCAACGGCAGGCCGTATTCCAACAGAATGCTTTGCATTTCCACATTATTGTCTCCGGGTTTTCCTAAAACTTTGAGTACCTGCCCAAAGGGATTACGGGCCTTATCGGGCCAGTCGGTGATTTCTGCAATTACTTTTTCGCCGCCGATTGCGCCATTCAGGCTATTCAGGGGAATGAATAAATCAACGGGCATAGAATCATGATCGGGAATTAAAAAAGCATATTGTTTTCCAACTTCGAGACGGCCAACAAAGCGTGTTTTGTTCCGTTTTATCACCTCTGTAATCTGGCCTTCCCTTTTTCTTTTTTTGCGTTTTGGAAACAGGAAAACCTTTACCAGATCTCCGGGTAATGCTTTGCCTGTATTGCCTTGTTCTATAAAAATATCCTCATCATATCCATCAACAATTACATAGGCTTTGCCGGTTTTTTTCATATCAACAATGCCTTCAAGATAGGTGTCGGGGCTAAATTCAACGATATATTTTTGATCGAGGCGGTATTTGCCTCTTTTATCTTCTATAATAATTCCTTCGGCTAGAATTTTCGACAGCACTTTTTGTACTTTTTTGCGCATGTCCTTATCAGTAATCCCCAATTGTTTGCTTAATTGCCTATAGTTAAAAGCACGGAAAGGGTTATGTGCCATAAGTCTGATAATCCGTTCTTTCAGGCTAAAACTATTTTTTTTGTCACTTATTGTCTTGTTCATTATTGTTGATTTTTGTTTTTATAAAGAGACGCATTTGCCTTTTGCAAAAAAAATGTCAGTATTCACAAAGATAAAAATAATAATCCCATTGAAACGGCTATCAATGGAATATTTGCATTCATAAGATTTAGGATTAAACAAAATACACTACTTTTGAATGATTTGCTTTGAATTAATAGACAAAACCAATGACATATCCATCCATGAAGTCGTTTTTATTGATTTCTTTAAGCCTACTCTCATTTGCTTTCCTGAAAGCACAAGAGCAGCAATGGGCAACCTATTATGAACAATCCGGTTTCCTATCCACTCCGCGTTATGATGCAACAATCGATTATTGTAAAGCACTTGCTGATGCGTCTGATATCGTGCATTATACCACTTTTGGAATTAGCCCTCAGGGGCGAGATCTTCCATTGTTAATTATTGATAGTGATGGTTATACGGATGCTGCGACCATTCATAGTTCGGGCAAAAGCCTGCTCTTGGTCGAAGCCTGTATTCATCCGGGTGAATCGGAAGGAAAAGATGCCGGGCTGATGCTGATCCGTGATATGGCTATTTATCAAAAGCATGCAGAGCTGTTGGATAAGGTAAGCTTGCTGTTTATTCCCATTTTTAATGTGGATGGGCATGAACGTTTTGGGAAATACAACCGCATTAACCAGAATGGTCCGGACGAAATGGGCTGGAGGGTAACAGCAAAAAACTTGAATTTAAATCGTGATTTTATAAAAGCCGATGCTCCGGAAATGCAGGATTGGCTGAAAATGTTCAATCAGTGGCTCCCTGATTTTTTTATCGACTGTCATACTACAGATGGTGCAGACTATCAATATGTTGCAACCTATTCCCTTGAAATTTTTGGAAATATGGATAAAGGCCTAACGCATTGGCTGGAAAACAACTATATCCCTGAAATGGAAGAAGATATGTTTAGCAAAGGCTTTCCTGTTTTCCCTTATGTAAGTTTCAGGAAATGGCATGATCCCCGCAGTGGTTTGTACAGAAGTGCAGCGCCGCCTATGATTTCGCAAGGCTATATGGCTTTGCAAAACCGTCCGGGTTTATTGATCGAAACGCATATGCTAAAACCATATAAACCAAGGGTGGAAAGTACTTTTGAGCTGATCCGTTTTACAATGGAAACGATGAACAATCAACACGAACAACTCCAAAACCTGATACGTGAAGCTGATTTGTATGCTGCTTCAGCGGATTTTCGTGCGCAGCCTTTTGTCGTTGATTTTAAAACAAATATGAAGGATTCTGTGATGGTCGATTTCCTTGGCGTAGAGTACGATATTGTAAAAAGCGAGCTGACAAATGGCCCTTGGTTTCAATATCATCCGGAGAAACCAAAAACATATCGATTGCCATTATTCGCGGAAGCAACAGCAAAAAATACTGTTTTATTGCCCGATGCATATATTATTCCGCCTCAGTGGGAGGATGTTATTGAGCGGCTTCAATGCCACGGCATCAGCATATCACGGCTTGAAAAAGATAAAGAAATTGAGGTAGAAACTTATCGTTTTTATGAACCAAAATGGCAAAATAAATCTTTTGAAGGACGACATGCACTCACCACTAAGGCTGAGAAAATCAAAAAGGTGGTGGTATACCCAAAAGGGTCTGCAGTGATTGATATGAACCAGCGCTCCGCCCGTATTATTGCCCACATCCTTGAGCCAATGGCACGCGATTCTTATGTGTATTGGGGCTTTTTTGATCCGGTATTTGAGCAGAAAGAGTATGCAGAAACCTATGTAATGGAACCGCTAGCACGAGAGATGTTAAAAAATAACGACAGTTTGCGCATGGCCTTTGAAAAAGTAAAAGGGACATTTGGAGAAAACCAAAGGGCTATGCTGAATTGGTTTTATCAGCAAAGCCCATATTGGGACGATCAAATTAATTTATACCCAGTGGGACGGATTTTTAAGAAAAGCAGCAATTAATTGACGGCCTTTGGTGAAAGAAACCTTGAGTCACAAACAAATAATATTACAAACCGCTGACGCGAATTTCCAAGTCGTACTTCTTTATACCAAAGCCAAAAGCCCTCAAAGGGAAATATTAGCACACAAAAACAACAAAAGGCCGCAATTTTGCGGCCTTTTGTGTTAAAAGATAATTTCTAAAGGATGGTATTATTCCTTATCGGAATCATCATCCGAATCATGATCTGATTTTTTGTCTTTCAGTTGATCCAGTTTTTCCATCCCTTTTACATTCATTGTTTGGGCAATTTTGGAAATATTTTTCATATCGAGAAGGCCGGTAATGCTAATGGCAACAGATTCTCCATCCGATTCATTGACAAGTAATAAAAGTTCTTTCACTTTTTTGCCTTTTTTCAAGATGAAAAATTTCACATCATCTTCACCGTCTTTTACAGACATAAGTTCAACAAAAGATTTAGAGACATTGGCCATTACTTCATCATAGAGATTCACCATAGGGCCATCATAATCGTCGTCGGGCTCAAAAGACAAAACGCGAATACCATCGAGTTGTTCTGTTAGCTCTTTCATTGCTGCCAGTTCTTTGGAGTTTTCACCATCGGTGTTTACTTCAATTTCACTAAACAACTGAAACATTTCCTTATTAATTTTTACGGTTGTGAAACCTTTTTTTCCATTGTATTTGGCAAATACGTCGTCCATAGGACTTTGTGCCATCATTAAAGCGGGGATTGCCAATACAAAGACTAATGCGATCATTTTTTTTAAAGTGTTCATAGTATTTAGTTTTTTAAGGGGGTTGTTACTTTATTTTTATATGTATTAAATTTATTGATTTGGTTTGCTGTTTTTTCGATTTCGCTATTGAGTAGATTCATTTTTTGTAGAGGTTTTTCCGCAGTATTCAGGAGGCCGATTGGTTGAGCCGGTGTTATTCCTTCGTTCATTTTAACGGAGATAAAGGAAAAAACTTCTTTTGCTTGATCATAGGCTGTGAGGACTTCTTTTTCTGAATAGGTGTGAAATAGACCCGAATTATTGATAAACACAAAGCTTGTAGCCATAATAATGGCGACAGCTGCAGCAATAGCTATGCGGCTACGCCACATTATAAATGACTTTTGTTCTTCTTCGGTGTCCTCAGTTTCAAGTTTGAGCCAGCGGTCAAGCTCTTGTTCATCAGGTCCTTTTGATAGTTTTTGTGTTACAAAATCATCAAACATATGGCGATAGGGCCTCAGATGTTCGGGCACATCACTGCGGTTTATTGCGGAACGCAGCTCTTGCTCCTCTTCAATACTTGTGAGGCCTTTTAAGTATTTATCCAGGATTTTATCTATTTTTTGCCAATTCATAATTTTCAATTTTTATGTATTCATCCCGTAACTTTTTTCTTGCCCTCGACAGGTTTACACGAATATAATTCACATTAAAACCTGTAATTTCTGTAATTTCATCGTAGTCATATTGTTCTACATCCCTGAGGTGCACTAATTCTGATTGTATTTCAGGGAGGGTGCTCAATAATTGGTTTAAAATTCCCTCTGACTCCTTGTTGGCAGTAATATTATACGGGTTTTGTTGCAGAGGTATTTCGGGTACTTCTTGTGAAGAACGTTTGCGTGATTCTGCTGATTTCAATTTGTCCAGGCAATAATTCCGCATCATTCTGACTGCCAGTGCTTCTTTGCTTTTATATTCTCCCCATCCTTCGCGCCCTTTCCAGAGTTTGAGGTAGATTTCCTGCACAGCATCCATTGCTTCATCATGATCGTGCAGGAAAGCCAAAGCATATCGAAATAGCCTGTCTTTCATTGGGTAAAATATTTTTTTAAACAGATTTGCGGTCATAACTACTTATAAGACGAGAAACAGTGGATTCCATTACAAGGGCGCTGAAAAAAATATTTTTTAAATCAAAATAGCCTGTGCAAGCGCTTGATTTATTTTGGATAAGCGAAGGATTTATCTATTTTTGTAGTCTTTATGAAGAATTTGAGACCATTAAATTTATTAATAACTAAAAATTTGTAATTATGTTGAAAAATCACCCGAAAGGACTTATTGTTGCTCTATTTGCTAACATGGGTGAGCGTTTTGGATATTACACTATGCTGGCAATCTTTGTACTGTTCTTACAGGCCAAGTATGGTTTTGCTTATGAAACCGCTGCCCAGTATTTTGGAATTTTTCTAGCTTTCGTGTATTTCATGCCACTTATCGGAGGTATTATTGCTGATAAGGTGCTTGGATACGGTAAAACAATCAGCCTTGGTTTGATTGTTATGTTCATTGGCTACATACTCATTGCTATTCCTTCCGAATGGTCTTTGGAAACACCAAGAAGTGGCCTTCCTCTCGTAATTAGTGGCCTTGCCGTTATTTCTCTCGGAACTGGTCTGTTTAAAGGAAACCTGCAAGCACTTGTTGGTAACCTTTACGATGCCGATAAGAAGTATGATAAGTTTAGATCACTCGGTTTCAATATCTTCTATATGGGGATTAATATTGGAGCCATGTTTGCACCAACTGCTGCACAAGCAGTGAGTAACTGGATGCTGAAAGGCTCTAATTTATTTTATGAAGGAGCAATTCCAAAGCTAGCGCATAATTTCTTAGATGGTTCTATTACCACAGAACAAACTGCAGAACTCACAAAACTGGCCAATGCACAGCCTGCTTTTGCTGAAATGAGCGGAGATCTTACAAATTTTTCAAACTATTATATCAACGAATTATCCGGTGCTTACCATTGGGCTTTCGGCGTAGCTTGTTTATCCCTTGTTGCTTCTATGCTAATTTTCTGGGGATTCAGAAAGTATTATAAAGCAGCTGATATGACAGAAAAACAAAAAGCTGCCAGTGCTGAACATAAAGATAAAATGATCATCCTTACTCCGGAAGAGACCAAAAAGCGTATGGTTGCCCTTGGTTTGGTGATGTTTGTTGTGATTTTCTTCTGGATGGCTTTCCATCAAAATGGTGCTGCTATGACTGCTTTTGCCCGTGATTATACACAAGACACAGTTAGTCGGTTTACCAATATCTGGTTCGACCTCTTTGGGCTTCTTTCTATTGGCCTTTCTGTTTTAGGACTTGTGCTTTTCTTTATGAAAAAGAGCTCTAAAGGCCTACGCATTGGAGGTTTGGTAATGTTTGCTGCTTTTGCCACCATTGCATTTTTCCGTATATCCGGTTATGCTGAAAATAATCCATTTACACCACAAATGTTCCAGCATTTTAATCCATTCTTTATTGTAGCGATTACGCCGATTGTTGTTGGGGTCTTCTCTTGGATGGCTCAGAAAAACATTGAGCCTTCAGACCCCAAAAAGATTGGTATTGGTATGATTATTACAGCTGTTGGTTTTACAGTATTGGTTGTTGGTTCATTATCCCTAATAGGTATGGCTCCTGGCAATATTGGCGAAACCCGTGTTGAATCTGGTTTTGCAGTAAGCACATATTGGCTGATTAGTACATATTTTATTCTAACAATTGCTGAGCTTTTCTTAAGCCCAATAGGTCTATCCTTCGTGTCCAAAGTAGCACCTCCACAGTATAAAGGTGTGATGCAGGGCGCATGGTTGGCTGCTACCGCTATTGGTAACTACGGCGTTGCGCTTATTGGTATCTTATGGAATAAAGTTCAACTGTGGCAATTCTGGGGAATATTGGTGGTTTTATGCCTCCTTGCAGCCATGTTTATCTTTGCAATACTTAAGCGTCTCGAAAGCGCAACAAAAACTGATTAATTCTTAGTTTTAGATACTATTAAGAGTCCTACCTGATATTTTTCGGGTGGGACTTTTTTGATGCTATTCGTTTGCTGAGCAAATATAAATTTGACCTCACCTTTTTTAAATATCCTATTTTTGTCGCATGAATCAATATCCCTGGGGACATGAGCGTCCATTTAATGCGTATGCGGCGTACTTTAAAAAACATTTTGGCGAAAGGGTGCAAAAACTTTCTGTTGATGCCGGGTTTAATTGCCCAAATCGTGATGGCACAAAGGGTGTAGGCGGATGCACTTATTGTAATAACAGAGCCTTTAACCCTTCCTATTGTTCCCCACAAAAGAGCATCAGGCAGCAATTGCAGGAAGGCATGGAATTTCATCTAAAGCGTTATAAAACCAATAAATTCCTAGCATACTTTCAGGCCTATTCAAATACTTATGCGTCTTTGGATATTTTAAAAAAACGATATTCTGAGGCCTTGGAAACCGAAAATGTTGTAGGCCTTGTTATCGGTACACGCCCGGATTGTGTTGATGACGCCATTTTGGACTATCTCGCAGAACTCTCCAAAAAGCATTACATTATTATAGAATACGGCATCGAAAGTGTATATGACAGTAGCCTGCTCCGGATTAATCGTGGTCATGACTTCGATTGTGCGCGCAATGCTGTTGAATCGTCCGTGAAAAGAGGATTAAAAACGGGGGCGCACTTTATCTTTGGACTGCCGGGCGAAAGCAGAAAGGATATGATGGATTCTGTTGAGCTCATTAACACACTGCCTTTAACGAGCATTAAATTTCACCAATTGCAGATGATCAAAGGGACGAAAATGGCTGCGGAATATGAAGCCGTACCTGAAGATTTTCATCTGTTTGAGCAGTTGGACGATTATATCGATTTTATGGTTGCTTTTATAGAAAATCTAAGGCCGGATATTATGATTGAGCGTTTTGCCGGTGAAGTTAGCCCAAAACTGATTTGTGGGCCAAGGTGGGGAAATATAAGGTATGACCAGGTGGTTGTTGCCATTGAGAAAGAGCTTATAAAGCGTGGAAGTTGGCAGGGAAAGAACTTTTACCCGCCTGTTGAGTAAGCCCTCTAATTTCAGTCGACAGGATGAGGATAAATGAGTGTTTTTAGAATTTTATCCAAAAAAAAAGCTGCCCCGAGAGGCAGCTTTTGTGTTTTTATAGTGTGATTTTTATTGTTTAACCACTTTATACTGCATTGTAGCAGTTTCATTAGTCAGGCGTACAATATACATACCTGATTGCTGGTTGCTAAGATCAACAATAAGTTGATTGCCACTCATTTGAGCGCTATTTACAACGCGGCCAGTAATATCAATTACTTCAACAGTATAGTTGCGGTCGGCAGTAATTTTTACATAATTTACAGCTGGGTTCGGGCTAATGCTGATTTGTGCAGCAAGCTCATCGATTCCAACGAATCCTCCCCAAAGGTCATCAAGGGTAAGGGCAGCGTCAACAAGAGTAAATTCGCGGTTTGGATCACCGGCCCATTCGCCACCGTCCCAACCGGCATTTTTAAAATACTTATACATATAATCCCCGGCTTCAAGATCAACCATAGCAGTATAGTATCCGTCACCATCATCATCAGTCATCATAATACTTCCGTCTTGTCCCGGCTCAGTCCAGCCAGTTAAGCTACCAGTAAGATAAACAACATCAGTACCAACGACAAAGTCACCCATTGCGATTGGCTCTCTCATATCAACATTGAAAGTTACAGGATAAGTTACAATCTCCATAATGAGAGTAACATCTTCAGATACAGCAGCACCGGCAACAATAACTTCGCCTTCAGCACCAACATAACCTTCAGCAGCTACAGTATATGGATAATTTCCATCCATTAAATCGATTGTAGCCATACCTGAAGCGTCAGTATTCAGTTCTGTGTCATGAATTGTAATTGTAGCATTCTCAATTGGAGCATCAGCTTCGTCCATTACACTAAAAGTAACGGTATACTCTTCAGTAGCAGGAACGATAAATGAAACATTGATTTGAGTATATTCATTGGCAGCATCATTAGCAGCTACCATCAGTTTAGCAGTATTAGTAGAACCAGCATCTAAACCGGTAGCGTCGAAAGAAACAGTAATTTCATCTTGTTCGCCACCGAGGAGAGTACCAGCATTTGGAGTAGCAGACATCCATTGAGTAACACCATCACCTGTAAGGTTACAAACAACAAAAAGGTTTGCATCAGTATCTGGATTTACTTCACTCCAGCCTGGGCCTGTAGAAAGCCAGTTGACTCCAGTAACCCTTGGGCCTGCATCAATTCCCATTGGGAATACATCAGCACCAGGATCAGTACATTGGTAACCAACCCAAATTTCATTGCCATCAAGATAAATTGGGTCATCAAGAACAACAAGTACTTGTTCGCCAACTTCATTTACAGTAAAATCTTTTTGTGCAACCAGAGCGCCAGGGCCAGGAGCTGCAAATGAACCGCGTTCCCAGATCATTAATGTGCCTACATTATCTTTAGGAAGATCGTTGAAGCCAATCAGTACGGAAGTAATTTCCATGCCAATATAAGGGCCAACAGCAGCAGGAGTAAAGAGGGAAGCAGCACGAACAGTAACTTCAGCGCCATAGCCTAAACCGCCACCAAATTCACTTTGAACATTAGTAAGAGTACCATCGCGATCAGCTTTTGCTGAAGAAGTGTTCACAACAGTTTGTACTTCGCTTACAGGGATATAATTTGTTCTTGGAAGTTGCTCTTGAGCAATTGGGCTTAAAGCTTTTCCGGAATTAGGATAAACAGGATATATATCATAGAAAAGATCTTGTTCACCAACATTAGCAACATGGAACATTTCATCGTCACCAGTTGTACTAATGATATTAGAAACATCTACATCAACAGTTGGAGGGGCAACAGTACTTGTTCCAAGATATTCTACATTATCAACATAGAAATTAGGAGTGCCTGTATCGGAACCGGCATAAATATTTACGCCACCAAGTTGAGGTGTGCCTGCTCCACCACTGGCCTGAGTAGCAAATGGCCATGTATGAACAAGCGTACCATCAATATAAAGCATTGTTTCATCGGCGTCAATGTCAACATAAGTTTGAACATAAACCCAAGCACCTTGAGTATAGTTGAATGTAATAGTTTCACCATTGGCATCAAGAGTACCAGTGCCATCAAGCAGGAAGAATACTTCCAAAGCCCATTCTGTACCGGGAGCTTCGAAATGTTGGATATTGAAATAACCTTCAGAAGAACCGTCATTTTCAATATAATAATACATATTTACCCAGAACTGTCCACTTGTTTTGTTGCCAAGGGGAAGAACCATATCATTTGTACCACTAACGTGCATTGATTTGGTTGGGCTGTAAGCGAAAGCTGTAGAAACAACAGCATCTTCCGCAGTACCTGGAGCATCACTCCAAGTTGTCCAAACGTCAGAGTTTAATGCTACATAAGCACCATCATCATAAGATTCGAAATCATCGAAGAAAATTGTTGCTGGAACTGCTTCATAAACAACATCATCCATATAGAAGTTAGGGGTTCCCGCTTCAGCTCCGGCATAAACGTTCATGCCACCAAGTTGAGGAGTACCTGCTTCACCACCGGCTTGTGTTGCAAATGGCCATGTGTGTACAAGTGTACCATCAATATAAAGCATTGCTTCATCGGCATCAATGTCAACCATATTTTCAACATATACCCATGCATCCTGAGTATAAGTGAAAGGGATATCTTCACCATTAGCTTTTAGGTGACCTGCACCTGCAATGTTAAAATAAGCTTCTAAAGCCCATTCAGTACCGGGGGCTTCAAAGTGCTGGAGGTTATAATAACCTTCAGAAGAACCATCATTTTCTACATAAACGTAGAAAGAAACTTTGTATTTGCCACTGGTTTTGTTGCCCATAGGAAGCACCATATCATTGGTACCACTAATGTGCATTGATTTGGTTGGGCTGTGAGAAAAAGCATCGGAAGCAACTGCATCTTCTGCTCCACCGGGGGCATTGCTCCAGGTAGTCCATACGTCAGAGTTTTCTGCGATGTAGGCACCTACAGCATAGGATTCAAAATCGTCCTCAAAAATGATTGACTGCGCATAAGTTGCGAAGGCAAAAGTCATCATGAGTGCAAGGGTAAACAGTTTTCTCATAATAAATTAAATTTGGTTAATAAATGGTTAATTCTAAATTTAAGTTACTCGTACGTTCGGAAGAAAACCAACAAATTAAAGGCAATAATGCTCTTTTTGGCTGGCATAAAATAGAATAAAAATGTATTCCGGTTTTCATTCTTTCGATTGTCTGTTGATTCGAACAGCCAAAGGTATAAAAACTCATGATTAAATAAAAATTATTTATCATTGAATTATACGCCTTAAAATATATTGATCCGCTTCATTCAATTGTCTGGATTTTTAAAAAATAAAACAGAATATAGGAAAGTATTGTTCAGGCTTTTGTGGGGATAGGCGCAATGAGAACGGTTTTGTTTATAAGAAGAAAGAGCTAAATCGGGGAGATTCAGCTCTTTACAGAGAGGGTAAATATTTGGATGACAAGTGGCCTTAACACATTTTGCAAATCATTTCGCACCAGGAATTTCGTTTGCGGATTACAAAACGAAGCTCTTTTCCTTCTTTGGTGACGAGCTTTAGCCCGTTAGATTGCATAAAGCCTGAGCGAAAAAATAAGACATCTTTTATCTCTTTCGGCTCTAACTCAAGCTTGTGGTTTTCTGAAACATCGTCGGAAGACTGAAAATACAGCCGCTGATTGGTCATGATAAGCTTCCCGCGAACAGGGGATCCTCCTCCGTTCAGGTATTTGCTGTCTCCGGCACGGATCACGGTTTCATTCGGTTTCAGATCGATTTTCATTATAATAGTTTTTCTCTATATTCCGAAATTCATGCCACAAGATATAACACACAGATATATAGCGTCTTATGTGGGGGTTGAATTTCGAAAGCCCCAAAAGTGTTCGTTTGCGTTCATGTAGTGTCCGTTAATCAACACCATCATAGCGAAGACATTGGAAAAGCTGAAAATATTTTCAGAAAGAGGAATAATTATGCAAAAAAATTAGACAACCATTAGATTGCAGCCCCTGATATCGCTGTCATCGAAACGCCCGAGCACCTCAAAGGACTTATCGGCATAGAAACGGCCAAGATCTTGTGTGGCAATAAACGGGCAGGAATACATATTTGCCAGATCAATAATATTAATGCCGCCACTTTTTCCAAAACCTAAAAGGCTGAGTGGGTCATTCATATCGCGTACCAGCACCTTCATCCATGGCGGTGTATAAAAACGGCCTTTCCCGCTAGAATATGCCTGGCTCAATAATTCTGTCATTCCGTATTCCGAATGAATGTTTTCGACACCAAAAGACTGACAAAGAATAGAATGTAATTCTTCTCGCACCAATTCCTTTCTGCGCCCTTTCATGCCGCCGGTTTCCATGATGATGGTGTTTTGAAGCCTTTGGGGATGCTGTTCTGCCAGATCGAGCAGGGCAAAGCTTACGCCAATAAGCAATGTTTTTTGCTTTGATTTTTTGGAGAGGGCCTGTGCAAGCTCATCCATATTATATAAATAGAAACCGCTTTCAGGATGTTCCGATTGCTTTATCAGGTGATCTGCCATATAAATCAGCGAGCTTCCTTCGCGTTCGAGATAGGCGGGCAGCAGGGCAAAAACCCTCATCTGCTTTACAGGGCCATAGAACCGGTAAAATGTTTTTGAAAATGATTCAATATAAACAGATGCTTTGGGCACAAAATGCCTGCTTTGGTTCATTCCCGTAGTGCCGCTGCTTTTAAACACAAGTTCATGCTCGGTTTTTTTTTGCGTGCTGATGCGAAAATTCTTGAAAAAGGAAATTGGCATAAAGGGAATACGGCTGTAGTGATCGGGCGGGGGCTTGCCTTTGCAGAGTGTGGAAACAAACTGATTATAGACTTGATTGTGAAGCATCTGATCTTCATACAGTAGAAGCGCGTACTTATTAAAAAGCACTTCATTCAGATCTTTAAAAATAATGTTCTCCAATTTCTGCATGGCGCAAAATTAAGGTTCTCCACTGAATTTTCAGGGGAAATGATTGAAAAAACCAAAGCCAAAATCCAAAGCCAACTGCTTTGACTCAGAACCTGAGCCAAAAACGACTTCCTTCACCTTCCCTGCTTTCAAAAGAAATATTGGCTTTATGCAATTGCATTATTTGTCTGGAAAGGCTTAGGCCGATTCCGCTGCCATTTTTCCGTGTTGTGAAAAACGGAATAAATATTTGATCGGCATCTTCTACAGAGATTCCGCATCCATTGTCGCTGAGCTCAATATATGTACGGCCATTTTGTTTTCCTGACAGTATTTTAATAAGTGGGTTTTTCTTGCCTTTTACAGCCTCCTGTGCATTGAGCAGCAGATTAATCAGTACTTGCTGAATCATATCATAATCAGCATTGATCATGGCTTCGTTTCCATCATGACTGCTGATGATTTTTATTTCATCTTTTTGAAAATCAGGCTTTAAAAGGGCGACAACATTTCGCACAATATCCACTGCCTTAAAAAGGCTCAGTTCCGGTTCGGGCAATCTGGTAATGCTTCTGTAAAGATCAACAAAGCGTAAAAGCCCGGAGCTTCTTCCTTCAATCGTCCTGAGGGCTTCGATCACTTCCCCTCGTCCGGTTGCATTCAGCTCTGCGGTTTTGGATTTTTCTTCTTTTTCGAGATTATCGCGCAAAGCCCTGGTTAGCGATTTGACCGGAGTTACGGAATTCATAATTTCATGGGTTAAAACACGAATCAATTTTTTCCATGATTCCATTTCCTGAGCATCAAGCTCTGCTTTAATATTATGGATGGAAACGAGGCAATAGAAATGATCGAGCAAGCGAAAGGTACTGGCATAAAAAACCAAGGGCACAACTTCGCCCTGCAAATGAATGCGCAGGCTTTCCTTTCCGGAATCTTTGACCAGCATTAAAACGTGCTCTAAAGCATCATCAACACGTCTTAATTGCCTGATATTGTCCGGTTTGCCAATGCCCAACAAGCTGGAAGCGCTTTCATTAAATAAGTCGATGCGTCCATTTTCGTCAAAACATAAAAGAGCAACCTGCACATGACTTACAATATGGTTCAGGTATTGATAATGTGCTTCCTTCTCGATGCGGGCGTTTTTCATCTCGCTTAAAATCAGCGTGAAGGTTTCCCGATAGGTTTCCTTTTCGGATATGGGCAAGCCGTCGTCGTTATAAGCTTTTTGACGAATCGCATCGAGCAATGCCTTTAGCTCACGTTTGTGTTTTTGCGTGTTTCGTGCCAGTTCAATACTCAGGAAAACGGCAATGATCAAAGCCGTGAAGGAGGTTACATACCATCGATCTTGAAACAAGCTAAAGGTGAAGAGCCACAAAAAAAGGCCAATTGCAGCGATACGCAAATAGATTCTCCAAGGGGTATTATCAGAGGCCATATTTTTCCATTTTTCGGTATAATGTAGTGCGTCCCAATCCCAATTCTTTCGCGGCCTTGCTTAGGTTTCCATCATGTTTTTGTATTGCAAGGGTGATGGCGTTTTTCTCCAATTGCTCAAGATTCAGCACTTGTGGTAGGTTTTCTTCACGGAGCTCACGCAACATAAAATCTTCTTTTGCAAGCATTTCTGATTCGCTCATTATAATTGCACGCTCAATCAGGTGCTGCAATTCCCTGATGTTTCCCGGCCAATTGTAGGCTTTTAGGCTTTTCATTGCATTTGGTTCAATCGCCTTGATATTGCGTTGGTATTTTGATGCGTATAATTTAATAAAATAGGTGCACAGTTCTTCAATATCAGCAATGCGCTCGCGCAAAGGCGGCAGTTTTAGTTCGACGGTATTGATTCTGTACAAAAGGTCTTCGCGAAAGCTTCTTTCTTCGGCCATTTTGTGTAAAGGCATATTTGTTGCGCAAATCAAGCGAATATCTAAGGGGATCGGCTTATTGCTTCCAAGACGAACCACTTGCCTGTTTTGCAAAACACTCAGTAATTTTGCCTGCAGGCCAATATCCATATTTCCGATTTCATCGAGAAAAAGAGTGCCCTTTTCTGCCATTTCCAAGCGACCGGCCTTATCCTCTGAGGCATCTGTAAAAGCCCCTTTTGTATAGCCAAAGAGCTCGGCTTCAAAAAGCGAATGAGGGATTGCGCCCAGATCTACAGGAATAAAAGCTTCATTACGTCTATGCGATAATTTGTGTATTTCCCTGGCTACCAATTCTTTCCCTGTTCCATTCTCTCCCAAAAGAAGAATATTGGCTTCAGTATCAGCAACTTTATTTATAATTCGGTGTAGCTCGTTCATTGCAGTAGAAGAACCGATCAACTGATCTGATTTTTGGTTTAGCACATAGTTCAGGTTTTTGGTTTTACTTTCGAGCTCCTTTACCTTTCGCCGTGAGCATTTTAATTTGTAGACCGAATTTACTGTTGCGAGAAAACGCTCATTATCCCATGGCTTTACGATAAAATCAATGGCACCTTCTTTCATCGCCCGAACGGCGAGATGGATATCGCCAAAAGCTGTCATCATAATAATATGGGCTTCAGGGTTTAAAACTAATAAATCCTTTAAGGCGAGCATTCCTTCCTTGCCACTGGTAGCGCCTTGCCTAAAATTCATATCGAGCAAAACCACATCAAAAGAGCTAAAATCGTCGAGTTGAGGAACCAAATTGGGATGCGTAAGCGTAAAAACGCCTTCAAAATGATGGCGTAAAACAACTTTGGATGTTATTAATACATCTTCATTATCATCAATAACCAATACTTTTCCTTTGGATTTCATTTTTTTAGCTTTCCTCAAAATTAATAAATTGTTTCATAACGGAACAGCCTCTTGCATCAAAATGAAACAAATAATCATGTACAAATGCTCCGTGTAATCTATAAGGCATTAATTTACAAGTGATTAATATTGTGGGCATATTCCTTGACATAGTAAATCTGCAATAAAGCAGCCAAAAAAAAGCACCATCAAATAAGACAAGCGATGTTTAAAAATTTCCTCCTTATCAGTTACCGAAAAGCCATCAGGCAAAAAAAATTCACATTCATCAATATTTTTGGTTTGTGTGTAGGGATCACAGCTTTTATTCTGATCAGCCTATACGTGCGTTTCGAATATAGTTTTGATAAAGATATGCCTGATGCCGACAATATCTATCGTATTTACAGCATCACCCATCATACGGGAACAGATGCAATAGAATCTTGCACGCCCTTTCCTTTGGCTTCAGCATTGCGACTAAGTATGGCTGAGCACCCAATTACGCATTATTATGATAGTTATCAGGAGTTTATATTTGTTGGTGAGCATACATTTTTGGAAGAAAATATTCTCTTTGTTGATAGCGTTTTTCGTCATATTTTTCATCCTCATTGGATTCTTGGGAATCCTGAAACCGCTTTGAGTGAGCCTACGGGCATTGTTCTGACAGATAGTTTAGCAGAGAAATATTTTGGGAAGGAAAACCCGCTTGGCAAAACAATAGAAATCGGAAAAGGCAATCAGGCCATAGTAAGAGGTGTTGTGCGCAGCCCCGCGGTGAATAGCAGCCTGCCCTATAAAATGATTGTGCCTATGGATTTTCTGACTGCCGATATGCTTGGTTTTGTTGAATTTAAAGGCTGGGGCCTCACAAAAAGTGGAATGAATACCATAATAAAGCTCCCAAAAGGCACGGATACAGCACAGATTATCAGGCAAATTACACAAGTATATAGCAATACAGATGCTCATCCAAAAAACACAATTGTAAGCTATAAACTGCAGCCTTTCAGCACATTTCATTATAATAAAAGCCTAGTGGATATCCCCGGAAATTATGCTGTTGATCTTTCTTTTCTTAGCAACCTAATATTGATCGGGCTTTTGATATTGCTTGCTGCTTCCTTCAATTTCATTAATCTGAGCACAGCCCAATTGGTGAAGCACAGCAAAGAGTCGGGTATTCGTCAGGTGTTGGGTTCCGGAAGAAGGGAAATAATCCTCCGGCATCTTACAGAAACAGCCATCATTATTTTTATTGGGATTTTTCTGGCTATAATTCTTACCGAAATCCTTTTGCCGGTTTTTAATGAGCATATTCTGCCTAGAGGAAAGTTGAGTATTTATGCTGATCCGGGGCTTTTTATTAATTTATTTATGGTTTGGGCTACGCTAACATTGCTCACAGGTTTATATCCTGCTTGGGTCATTAGCCGTTCCAGTCCGATCGATAGCATCAAAAATAATATCAGGGTGCGCAAACTCCATAATTTCAGTCTGCGCAAAGTGTTTATTGTAGCACAATTCTCTATTACAACAGCCCTTATTATTGCGGTCCTTATCATTATCAATCAGATTAATTACATCAAAACAAAAGATTTAGGCTATGAAAAAGAGAATACCTTGATTTTTTCACTGCCCGATAGTGATCCGGGGCGCCATAATTATATACGCTCTAAAATGGCTGAAATACCCGGCATTATCTCTTCAAGCATTGCCATTGGTGCACCCGCATCATCCAGTAATATGGGCACAAGTTTTAACTTGAGCGATGAGCTAAAGAATGATAATTTCCAGCTCTACCTGAAGCCTGTTGATAGTATTTATCAATCCCTTTTTGGTTTGAAATTGATACAGGGACGATGGCTAAATCATAAAAATGAGGGCGATAGTATTTTTGAAACAGTTGTAAATGAATGTTTTCTAAATTCCACCGGATTGGAAATTTCGGAAAAAACACTAGGAACGGCTTTCACAATCAGTCGTATGCATGTGCGCATCGTAGGTATTGTGAAAGACTTCCATTTTTCCTCCTTGCGTTCAAAGATTAAACCTTTGGCATTTATGTACTTGCCCAAGCATACAGGAACATTATTGGTGAAGCATCATCCCGGCCAGACAGAAGCTGTAAAAAAAACAGTGCTTGAATTTCTTGAAAAAACATACCCCGGTTTTATTATTAGTTATAAAAGCTTTAACGATCATTTAGACAGCTATTATTTAGATGATGTCCGATTAAAAAATATTGTTGAAGGATTTATGCTCGTTGCTTTGCTTATTGCCCTGCTTGGACTCTACGGCATTATTAGTTATGCGCTTGTACAGCAAACCCGGGAGATAGGGATTCGTAAAACATTTGGAGCTTCTGTTTATGATATTATCAGTCGTTTTAATAAAGAATACATCAAGCTGGTTCTCTTGGGGAATATTCTTGTGTGGCCAATTATTTACTATTTTATGAATGAATGGCTTCAAAGTTTTGTTTACCATACATCAATGCCTTGGCATTATTATGTTTACGTATTGCTTGCATCGCTTGTGCTGACTTATGGCAGTATAGCCTGGCAATCGTTAAAAACAGCACGAATGAATCCTGTTTACGCATTAAGACACGAATAAAAAAGTTGCCATGTACAAAAGTTATATAATCAGCGCCATCCGTTTTTTCCAAAGGAATAAAATATATAGTTCCATTAATCTTTTTGGATTGGCTTTAGGGCTGGCAGCATTCAGCCTGATTTTTCAATATGTATTGCAAGAACTCAGTTTCGATCGTTTTCATGAGAATTCAGAACGGATTTACAGAATTCATGTACTCGATCGTGACGAAAATGGGGAAGAGTTGGCACAAGAGATTACTTCAGGCGTTGGTGCCTCATTGTTGGAGGAATTCCCTGAGGTGGACGCCATGTGCAGGGTCAAGCCCGAGCATTCGGAGTTTATACGTTTTGGAGAAAAGAACATTAAAGTCAAGGATTATGCTTTTGCAGATAGTTCTTTCTTCAGGATGTTTTGTTTTCCGCTTATTGAGGGCGATGCGGCAAGCTGTCTAAGGGAGGCATTCAGTATGGTTCTTAGCGAAAGCCTTGCGGCAAAGGTTTTTCCCGATGGCGGGCCAATCATCGGGAAAAGCATTAAACTGAACAATAAAGAAAGTTTCCTGATTACGGGCATTATGAAAGATCCGCCAAAAAACTCTCATCTACAGCCCGAAGCCATTGCTTCGTTTGAAAGCCTGAACAGTATGCATCGTTGTATGCTGGATTGGAACGGAGGTTGGGCTTTTCTGACCTATGTAATGCTGCATCCCAAGGCGAATATTACATCTATGGAAGCCCGTTTTGATGAATTTATGGAACGCCATATCAATAATCAATACCGCGAATATGGCATCGAGCTCTTTCTGAAACCTTTGCCCCTGAAAAAAATACATCTGCACTCCTATACAAAGGGTGGACAAACCGATCGCTCCGACTATAAAAAAATTATCCTTATGTCGCTGATTGCCCTTAGTATATTATTGTTGGCGATGATTAATTTTACCAATCTTTCCATTGCCTTATTCAGCAAGCGCCGCAAAGAAGCGGGAATACGAAAAGTAGTTGGGGCGGAGAACGCAAGTCTGATCAGTCAGCACCTTTTGGAATCTGTTGTAATGGCCGTATTGGCTTTTCCTTTGGCACTGATTATTGGCGAAGTGTTTCACACACAAATCAATAGTTTAAGCGGGTTGAATATTGGCCTGTATGGGCCACAGGCAGGGCTGAGTCTCTTGGTTTCTTTTTTTATTGCCTTACTGGCGGGTTTGTTTGGAGGTATATATCCCGCGCGCTTTATTGCATCAACAAACCCCTTGATTGCATTGAAAGGAAATCAGGGAGCTTCAGGAAACCCTTTTTTTAGAAATGCACTTGTGGTTTTTCAGTTTTTTATTGCGGCCACACTTATAAGCTCTACTATTATTATGCACAGGCAGATGGATTATGTCGAAAAATTTGATACCGGGTTTAATGGGGATCATTTGTATATCATTCCATTACAAAGCGAAAAGGCAAGGATGGGAAATCTAGCATTATGCAGGCAAATAGAAAATATTTCGGGGGTGCTCAGTGCAGGAAGTAGCTCAGAAGTTCCGGGCAGGGGATTTACCAGAAACGGCTATACACCTGAGGGATTTAAAAACCCTAAATTGATGCATGTTTTATTCGCCCGCATGGACTATTTGCAAACATTGGGACTTCATTTGGTTGAAGGGGAAATGTTTACGAATTTGAGCGACAAGAAAAGCATTATTATCAATCAATCTACTGCCAATAGTTTAGGATGGGATCAACCAATTGGTAAAAAAATAGCACGAAATGGAGAGATGACTGTTGTGGGCATGATCAGGGATTTCCATTTTGGTAGCGCGCATCAGAAAATTGGGCCACTTATTATCTGTCCGGTTCCTGAATACAATGGTGATATGGGTTATAATTATATTAGCCTGCGTTATGAAGGAGACCCAATAATTATGCGAAAGCAACTAGAAAGCTTGTGGGCAAGGCAATTGCCGGAAGATTTATTTGAGATACACACACAAAAAGAAATGCAAATTGAGGCATATGCCGAAGAAAAAAAGCAGGGCAGACTCATCGACCTCTTTTCTGCTTTAGGTATTTTTATTGCAGCAATTGGTTTATTTGGATTGGCTACTTTTATCGGAAGTTTGCGGCAAAAAGAGGCTGCTCTTCGTCAGGTTTTAGGCGCAAGCAGTTGGCGGATTCATTTATTGTTTATACGACAGTTTATTGTCTGGGTTTTATTCGCAAATATCTTGTCTGTGCCATTTGTATGGTTCTTTATGAGTTCATGGTTAAGCCATTATGAATACCGTATTGCTCTTGGGTTTCAATATTTTCTCTACAGTTTGCTTTTGAGTATGATGATTGCATTGGTCAGTATTATGCACCAGACCTGGCGCGCGAGCAAAGCCAATCCAGCCAATATGCTTAAGTATGAATAGTAGCGGGAAAAAAGCACAAAAAAAAGGCGCCCCGTCGTAACAGGACACCCCTTCGCCAAACAATATATTTGTGTTCTGAGGTCGTTAATTGAGTGCTTTGGCTAAGGAATACAATTCAGTATATTTCTATGAATGTTTTGAACGAATCTTGTCCTTTCGATCAGGGGATCAAAACGAAGTGAAGACACTGCGGGCACTTTGACTTCGCATTATTCGGTAAGCTTGCTTCGATTGCCTTACCTCGACAGCCTCAATGCATCGCAGTGAACCTTTTCTACTGCAATTAAAATAAGTATCTATTTGAACACCCCATTAAATAAATTAATAAATTTTGTGCGTACAAGCTTAATTTTTCAAAAGAAACTTCTACATTTTTAGTTAAAATACTGCATTTACAGTCTCTGTCGGTGTCTATGCTTCTCAGCTTTAGTTGTTGTAATTTTTTTTTAAGATGTTTGTTGCCAGTGCTTTTATCCTAATAATTTAAGCATATTTTATCAAATAGATATTAAAATGTTTGCTATTTCACCGATTACAAATTTTATATATAGGTAGAAAAATTTTATTAAATTTGTTGCAGGATTGTGCCAACATTGTGAAATTATAGCTGATATAAATTTTTAATTCTGATCGCGATTTGCTTTTTAAAATTGTTGTTGACTGAATGTGAAATGGATAAAATTCTGGAAAATAATGGATTATAGCAATCAAAAAGATAAATCCTTTTTCTTTAATGGAAGAGGTAAAGTGTATCAGGTTTTTGTAGATACAATTGTATATATCGAATGTCATGACAGTACTTCCAGCAGACACCTCGCTGAACAAGACAAATCCATTCATTGCTGTGATCTACTAAAAGATATTGAGGAGCGCTTAGATGGGCTTAATTTTTATAGGATCAACAGAAATACTTTGCTCAACCTGAGATATTTCTCAAAATTTGTATCCGAAAAAAAAGAATTATTCAAATCCTTAAGGGCGAAAAATTGAAAGTTTCCAGAAGGAGCTGGCAGGAACTCCGAAATATGCTAAACCAATAAACCGCTCATTTAAAAAAATGAACAGCTCATTCTGTAAAACATACCGCTTATCAAATAAAACGACCATTTGACATTTGCATGGATATTATCCGGTATTTTTGTTGCAACTATTTAATGACGTCATAATGAATAGTAAGTGATAAGGGTGACGCCACTATAAATGCAGCCCAGTTTTTAAAAAATAAAATGTAATGACTGTTAAAAAATTAAAGTTTTCTGCAATTATCGGTTTTCTGTGTCTCTTGCTTTTTATTATCTCTTGCTCAAAAGAAGATACTGCTACCGAAAAAGCGGTTGCCTCACAACAACAAAACCCTACGGAATCGTATTCCAGTCAGGATATGACAAAGACAAACGACATTGATGCAAGACTAGTTGAACTTACAGGGAATTATACTTCTGAGAATAGAGGAATCTTTAAAAAAATCTGGAAATGGATGAAGGCTCATGTTGGAACGCATTTGTTTGATAACTGTCAGGGTAATATGCTCTGTGGTCCTTGTGCGGGAATTTGTATAGGTGGTAGTCGAGATAACAATGTATTTACGCCAATCACCGAATCCTATACTATTAGTGCAAATGATTATACGCTTGGAGAAAGAAAAATTCAGCTTGCTTTATTTAATGATAGCACATTGGGTATTACCTTTATTCACGCAGGATTTGTACATAATGATTCTTTGTATATTCCCGAAAACATTAATATTGGACCACTTGCATCTGAAGTTTTTGACAAAGATTCAGTTATTTTGTTGCAGGGTATTTATCCGGTAAGTTATACTCATAGTTTAAACGGAAGTACAATTGTAGAAGTGGATGTATATTAGTTAAAATGATGGTTAATAAAGATATACAGCATCAATAAAATTTGATGCTGTATATCATTTAATCACACTTCATTGAATAGTAATTATCTTATGCGTACTTTTATTTTTCTTCTAATTTTATTTTGTTCTATCTCATTTTTTAATGATTGTGTTTTTGCACAAAAGAATGTAAGTTATCCCATCGCTTTTTTGCCTTCTTCCAAAACAAATATTTATGGATTAGCTGTAGGTCCTTTAGGGTCTGAAGTATTGTGTTCTGTAAAATATATTAAAAAATCTACCGGATTAAATATTCAGTTATTTGGTCAGGGTTTTATGTTGGTTTTTACAGCCTTTAATCCCCCGTTTCAGGAAACTTACAAAAATACTGAATCCTTTGTTGATTTTTCGAATGAAAATTTAGATTTAAAATCTTTTCATTCAGGATTGATAATTTCTCCATTTGGAACAATGACGAGCAGAATTGATGGTTTTTCGGTTTCTTGCTGTATGAGTGGAGGTAAAATAATTAATGGTGTTTCTGTTAATTTGCTATGGAACTTATATGATGAATCAAATGGATTGAGTATAGGCTTGTTTAATAGTAATCTCAAAACCAATGGTTTTCAGTTAGGGCTGATTAATAAAACAGTGAAACTTAAAGGCTTTCAAATTGGTTTATGGAATAAAAACGAAAAGCGATCTTTGCCTATTATTAATTGGAACTTTACAGATTAGTGGATTATTAATCTTTTGAGTTCATTAAAGTATAAAACACATTCTTGTTTCTCTCATGATGCTGCTTATAATATGACCGATATTGCCTCCCTGCAGAAGCTCGCAGATGATAACCCCAGCCGCGATTACCGTGTTGGGATGTTTCGTATAGGGTATTTGATGAGGTTGTGAAACAAAAAAAGGGCGCCCCGTCGTAACAGGACACCCCTACACCAAACAATATATTTTTATTTTACAACAAAAAGCTCAGCAGGATACCTGCGGCAACAGCACTCCCAATAACGCCGGAGACATTCGGAGCCATAGCGTGCATCAGTAGGTGGTTGGTTGGGTCTTCTTTCAATCCTTCCGTTTGCACAACACGTGCACTATCAGGAACAGCGGAAACTCCGGCAGCCCCAACAAGTGGGTTGATTTTGTTTTCAGCGGATAAAAAGAGGTTCATAAACTTAGCAAATAATACCCCGCCCGAAGTAGCGATCATAAAGGATACCGCACCCAAAATAAAGATTAATAAAGACTGGGGTGTAAGGAATACATCGGCCTGTGTACTGGCGCCAACCGTAATTCCTAGAAGAATGGTTACAATATCAATCATCGAATTTCGTGCAGTCTCTGCCAATCGTTTTGTAACACCGCTTTCTTTCAGGATATTGCCAAAGAAGAGCATCCCCAAAAGAGGCAATGAACTCGGTGAGATAAAAGCAGTTAGGATAAGCCCGGTAATCGGGAAAATAACTTTCTCAAGTTTCGATACAGCCCGTGGGGGCTTCATACGGATAAGGCGTTCGCGTTTGCTTGTCAGTAGTTTCATGATTGGAGGCTGAATTACAGGAACCAGCGCCATATACGAATATGCTGCAATCGCAATAGGGCCAATCAGGTTTTGTGTTTGCATCCCATTGATAATGCCGCCATTGGCAAGTTTCGAAGACAGGAAGATTGCTGTTGGGCCATCTGCCCCGCCAATAATGCCAATAGAACCGGCTTCCGGAAGGTTAAAGCCTAGGAAGATTGCCCCGATCAGGGTGAGGAAAATCCCTACCTGAGCAGCAGCACCAAGCAGCATCAGCCTTGGGTTACTAATCAGTGAAGAAAAGTCTGTCATTGCCCCAATACCGAGGAAAATCAATGGTGGATAAATCCCTTTCACTACACCATAATACAAATAATTCATCACACTACCTTCCTGATAGATACCAAGTTGAAGGTTGATGTTTGGATCATTAAAAAACGGTATATTTCCGATAATGATACCGGTGCCAATCGGAATAAGCAAGAGGGGTTCATAATCGAAACGGATTGCCAGATAGATAAAAAACAATCCCACGAGGATCATCATAAAATGGCCCCAGGTAATGTTGTTAAATCCGGAATATTGGAAAAACTTATATAAGCCCTGGTAGGTTAGAGACTCATTAAAAGGTTTCGCATCATCTTGTTGAACAACTTGTTGTTGTTCGTTATTTGTTTGTGTTTTGCCGTTTAGGTCATCTGCAAAAACAGCAGTGAGTATAACGAGTAGGGCAATAACACCAAATATTGTCAGTAATTTTCTTAATGCCATAATGTATCGGCTTTTAATTTCGTTAAAACGGTTTACTCCAGTTCGAGCAATGGATCTTCCTGCAGAACATTATCGCCAACATTCACTTTAATGTTTGAAATTTGTCCATCGCGTTCAGCAAGAACAAGGTTTTCCATTTTCATGGCTTCATACATCAAAAGTTTATCGCCTTTTTTTACCATATCCCCTTCTTTCACATATAGGGAAAGAATGATGCCCGGCAAAGGAGCTTTGATGGTGAGTTTCGCACTAGCACCTTCAGGTTTTGGTAATTTGTGGCTGCCTTTAGGGTTTACGATAGCCGAACGAACAAGTGTTGGTGTTTTACTGGTTTTTATTTCTTTGTGGAGTTCCACTTTATAGGCAGAGCCATTAACATCCATTTTTATGATGTTTTTTTCAAAGCCTTTAATCTCCACCTCATACTCATTACCTCGAACGGTGAATTTATATTTTCTCATCAGATATCTATTTATTGCTGATATTAAAAATTTTCAAAAATTAGCTGCGGTTTGTATTGCGCATTCCATATATCTTGGAGCTCCAAGGGCTATAATTCCTGGAGACCTTTTTTATGGTCAATATATTGCTTTCTTCATCATGCATTTCGTTGAAATACATAAAAATAGCTGCGCTGATTGCCGCGTTCACTTCATTAGAAACCGATAATTCACCATCAGAGCATTCTTTGCCTTCTTTTTTCAGCTTCTTTTTCAGATTAAAGCTGAGCACCTTTGAGAGATTGCTAAACACAAAAAACAAAAGCACCAAAGCACTAAAAACGATGGTATAACCAACGAGGGTTATCACCAATCCCTGATTGAGGTTATCAGCAAGTTCGGCTGATATTTCCAATAGAATCATAATTTATAACTATTTGGTTTACAATGGAATGTTTGAATGCTTTTTTGGTGGATTGGTGTCCTTTTTCGTTGCAAGGGTACGTAATGCCCTGCAAATACGGAAGCGGGTATTGCGCGGCTCGATAACATCATCGATATAACCAAAGCGTGCTGCTTCATAAGGATTTGCAAATTTCTCGCGATAATCATCTTCTTGTTTGGCGATAAATTTTGCTTGTTCTTCAGGGTCTTCAATTTCCTGAATTTTTCGTCCATCAAGGACCTCAATAGCGCCTTTTGGTCCCATAACGGCAATTTCTGCCGAAGGCCATGCATAGTTAATATCGCCACGCAATTGTTTCGAGCTCATTACATCATGTGCACCACCATAAGATTTACGCAGTGTAACCGTAATTTTTGGCACTGTGGCTTCACCATAAGCAAACATCAGTTTGGCACCATGGGTGATAATACCACCATATTCCTGTCCACTACCGGGTAAGAAACCGGGAACATCAACAAGTGTTACAATTGGGATATTAAAGGCATCACAAAAACGAACAAAACGAGCAGCTTTTCTAGAAGCATCAATATTCAGCACACCGGCAAGGAAGTTTGGTTGATTTGCGACAATACCCACAGAAGCGCCGTGGAATTTAGCAAAACCAACAATAATATTTTTGGCGTAATGACGGTGATATTCCAAAAATTCCTCCTCATCTACAATAGAATAGATGACGTCAAGCATATCATAAGGCTTGTTCGGGTTTTCAGGAATTATGTCGTTGAGTTCGTCCGACATACGGTCAATTGGGTCTTTTGTTTCTGTTACCGGAGGTTCTTCCAGACAATTTTGAGGCAAATACTCAAGCATTTTTCTGATGAGCATCAAGCCTTCTTCTTCAGTTTCCGATTTAAAATGGGCGACCCCTGATTTACTTGCGTGAACATCAGCGCCGCCAAGGCCTTCTGTTGTAATATCTTCCCCTGTTACTGTTTTAGTTACCTTCGGTCCGGTAACAAACATATAACTGGTTTTTTCGTTCATGATGATTACATCGGTAAGGGCAGGTGAATAAACCGCACCACCGGCACAAGGGCCAAATATTGCTGATATCTGAGGAATCACGCCGGAAGCGTTGATATTTCTTTGAAAAATTTCAGCATAGCCAGCCAGACTTGTTACGCCTTCCTGAATACGTGCACCACCACTATCATTGATGCCAATTACAGGGGCTCCTACTTTCATGGCCTGATCCATTACCTTGCAAATTTTTTGCGCAAAGGTTTCCGAGAGTGACCCTCCGAAAACAGTAAAATCTTGTGCAAAAACATATACAACACGGCCATCAATGGTTCCATGACCAGTGACAACGCCATCGCCCAAGAATTTGTTTTTTTCAAGGCCAAAATTTGTGCAACGATGTGTCACAAACATATCGTATTCTTCAAAACTTCCTTCATCGAGAAGCATGTCGATACGCTCACGGGCGGTGTATTTGCCTTTTTTGTGCTGAGAATCAATACGTTTTTGACCACCACCAAGTTTGGCTTCTTCTCTAAGCTCAATAAGCTTTTTGATTTTTTCCTGACTACTCATTTAATTAATAATTAATACCGGAAACCGGTGTCAGATGTTATAATTTATTTAAAATCAATATAATATTCAGACTATTTCTTGCCGCAGAATTCTGTGAGCACACCAAATGTTGATTTTGGGTGCAGGAAACCGATGCGCATGCCTTCGGCGCCATTGCGTGCTTCTTTATCAATAAGGCGAACGCCTTTTTCTTCGGCATCTTTTAATGCTTCACCAACATCTTCCATTGCAAAAGCAATATGATGGAGACCGGGCCCTTTTTTCTCGATAAATTTCCCAATGGGACCTTCCGGATCTGTTGATTCCAATAATTCAATTTTGGTATCGCCAACCATAAAAAAGGCGGTCTTTACTTTTTGATCTTTTACTTCCTCGATTTCATAACATGTAAGGCCCAAGACATTTTCATAGTATGCAATGGCCTCATCAAGCTTGCTTACTGCAATGCCAATGTGCTCAATATGAGATGGTTTCATAATATCTCGTTTTATTATCTGTTTGTTGAAAAACAATGTTAATTGATTCACAAAATTACTGCAAAAATCTAAGAACCAAGAATTTTTAATGCCGAATTAGATCCTTGCAATCTATTTCTATAGAAAAGAAAGAAATACTTATTAAATGCTGATAAACAGTTTTTTATAAGTATTTTTACAAAAGTTTTCCTCTTTATTTTCAGCACTTTGCTCATGTTTTTCCAAAATTTAGAATTAGTCTTCATTAATAGGCGAACAATACAATAATCATGTTTCGTAAACATCCATAATCTGTTTAAGCCTTGGATTTGCTTCTTAATCTAAAATCTTGCTAGCATCAATGAGAATTCCTCTAAAAATAATTAGCGCATTGAAGAAAAGCAGAGAAAACAGATGTTTTTAAAATGAAAAGCCTAACTTTGTCCATAGAACATCTGCAGAATGAAAAAAGTGTGCCTCTTGCTGTTATTAAATTGTTTCTTATTATGGCCCCCTGTCTGGGGTCAGGATCAATTGGCTATTGCTTCAAACATCAAACAAAGTGACAGTTTGCGTATTGAGGCACTTATCGCTTTAGGCGATTCTATAGGAAATACAGTAATCGATTCTGCAATAAAGTCTTATGAGAAAGCCATCCTTCTTTGTGAGAAAAACAATAAAAATACCCTGAGCTGCCGCTTATTAAGCAAATCGGTAATGCTGTATTACCGTGCAGGAAACTTGGAAAAAGCTGTAGAATACAGCAATCGTTTGATTCAGTTTGCCGAGAAACATCATGTGAACAACTATAGATTGCGGGGCTATAATTATTCTAACTTCTTCTTGCTGTCGCTTAGTAAGTATAAGGAATCATTGGTTCCGGCATTTTATGGCATTGCGCTTTGCGATAGTTTGGGCGATACTGCGGCTATGGGTACATTCTATAATAGGCTTGGCGCCGCATACGAAGGATTGACGGATTACCCGAATGCACTTACCTATTATCAAAAAGCACAGAATAGTGCCGACGCCATGAATGACAGTATATTGCTTGCTAAATCTTATAATAATATTGGCAATATAATGGACGAACTGGGGAAGCCATTATTGCAACTCGAGTATTATCAAAAAGCCCTGAAAATACGACAAGCGAAAAATGATAAACCAAAAATTGCGTCCCTTCTAGAAAATATTGGCATTGTTTATTTGCAGCTGGAGCAATATTCAGACGCGATTGACAATTTCAGGGAAACGCTCAGTATGCGCGAAGAACTTGGCGACGAAAGCGGTAAAACCCAAACACTAATTAATATTGGCACAGCACACGAAGGGCTTGGAAATTTGAATCAGGCATTAGGAAATTATATCCGAGCCATGAATCGAATGGACGATAATGAAAATACTTCGCTTAAATCAAAATGCCTGGCCAATATTTCCGATATCTATTATGCAAAAGGTGAGTTTAGGAAAGCTAGTGAGTATGCACTTCAAAGCCTTGCTATGGCCGAAAAAACCGGAGATAGAGACGATTTAAGGCAAAGCTATGAATACCTTGTGAAAATCTTTGATACTACACGCCAATATAAAAGGGCCCTGGATTATTATAAGCTTTATACAAAAGTGAAGGACAGTATATCTGGAACAGAAATTAGCAAGCAATTACAGGAGCTGGAAACAAAATACCAAACCGAACAAAAGGAACAACAAATTGAATTGGCAAATGTGAAGCTCGGCACTCAGGAGCTGAGGCTCAAGCAGCAGGAACTACAAAAATATGCCCTGATTATCGGACTTGCAATGGTTCTTATTATTGCTTTGATTGTCCTTAGGGGATATCGACAAAAGAAAAAGGCCAACGAATTGCTTGGAAAACAAAAAAAGGAAATCGAGAACAAAAACAAAGATCTGGAGTTGGCCAATGTTGAGATTACCGGCCAGAAAAATATTATCGAAGAGAAAAATGTCAAAATTATTGATAGTATTCGTTATGCCCGAAGGATTCAGCAAACAATTCTGCCATCACAAGAACTAATCAATAAGTATTTGCCGGACTCCTTTGTGCTGTATAAGCCAAAAGATATTGTTAGTGGCGATTTTTATTGGCTTGCTCTTCCTGAAAAGCATCCCGGGGTTTTGTTTTCTGCCATCGACTGCACCGGACATGGCGTTCCGGGCGCTTTTGTTTCTATTGTAGGCCACAACAGCATCAATCGCGTGGTTAAAGAATTTGGCATTAGCAGGCCGGCGGCAATTCTTGATAAACTCAACGAATTGGTTGTGAAAAGTTTTAGTCGGCAAAAAGACCATGAAGTAAAAGACGGGATGGACATGGCTTTATGCTTATTGGATTGTGAAAACAAAACACTGGAATATGCCGGGGCAAATAATCCCCTTTATTTGATCAGGAATGGCGAATTGATTATTACAAAGGCTGATAAACAGCCTATTGGAGCCTTTGAAAATAGAAAATTCTTCACAAATCATCATTTTGATTTATTGCCCGATGATGTGATTTATATCTTTTCGGATGGTTATATCGATCAGTTTGGTGGCTCCAGAGGCAAAAAATTTATGTCGAGGCGTTTCCGCGATATGTTGCTTGAAATCCATAAAAAGCCAATGCCGGAACAAAAAACCATTTTAAACAATACCATCACCGAATGGATGGGCGCGGAAGAGCAGGTTGATGATATTCTTGTGATTGGCGTGAAAATATAAAAGATTCCCATCAACACACAAAAAACCTATATTTTTGCAAGGTTCTTAAAAGCGCAAAAAATCGCTGATTAAGCATTCTTTTATGAAGAAACAACAGCAATACACATCAAGAAAGTATGTGCTAATAACCATATTATTTGTGACTGCATTGATTTATCTTGGCAAGCTGTTTTATATACAGGTGATTGAAGATAAATATAAGGCTTTGTCATACAGTAATGTACGGCGCACGGTAATCATTCATCCCTCTAGAGGGCTGATTTTTGACCGAAACAATAAATTGCTTGTTTCCAATGATGTTGCTTATGATCTTATGGTTATCCCCAAGCAGGTTAAAGAAATTGACACAGCTCTTTTATGCCGTTTAACAAAAATAAGCCGAGAAGATTTCCTGCTCAAAATGAAGCGGGCAAAAAAATATTCTAAATACAAAGCCTCTGTTTTTGAAGCCCAGATTAGTAAGAAAACCTATGGTTTTTTGCAGGAAAAACTCTTTGAATTTCCCGGTTTCTTCGTGCAGCCCAGAGCTATCCGCCATTACGACGAGAAAGTTGCGGCTCATGTTTTGGGTTATGTTAGTGAGGTAAACCAAAAGGATTTAAACAAAAAAGAGTATTACAGCTCAGGCGATTATATTGGTAAAACTGGGCTTGAAAAATACTATGAAAACGAACTGAGGGGCGAAAAAGGGAAAGCCATCAAAACCGTTGATGTCTTTAATAGGGAGAAAGGCAGTTTTGAAAATGGAAAATATGATGTGCAGCCCGTTGCCGGGAAAAATATTTATACAAGCCTCGATAGGGATTTGCAGCTCTTTGGCGAGCAATTAATGCAAAACAAAAGAGGCAGTATTGTTGCGATAGAACCCTCGAGCGGCGAAGTTCTTGCTTTGGTGTCTTCTCCTGCATTTGATCCCAATCTGTTGATTGGCCGCGAAAGGGGCAAGAATTTTCACAAACTGAGCCAGGATACGCTTCAGCCTTTGTTCAATCGAGCTGTGTCAGCCCGCTACCCACCCGGTTCTACTTTTAAAATGATGAATGCCCTTATTGGATTACAGGAAGGTGTTTTGACCCTGCAAACAAAATATAGTTGTCAGGGGCCGGAATCGTCACCAATTAAATGCACACACTATCATACTACCCCTTTAAATGTAGTGCAATCCATTGAAATCAGTTGCAATCCTTTTTATTGGAATGTGTTTAAAAGCATTATCGAAAATCCGGACTTTAATGACACTTATTTGGGTTATAACACCTGGCGCGATTATGTGATTCAATTCGGATTGGATAAAACCTTTCAGACAGATATTCTTAGCCAACGGCAGCCGAATGTTCCAAAATCCTCTTATTTTGATTATTACCACAAAAAAAACCATTGGAAAGCCATAACAGTTCGATCATTGGCTATTGGGCAGGGGGAAATTGAGTTGTCGCCTTTGCAATTGGCAAATTATACCGCGGCAATTGCAAATCGTGGGTATTTTTATACGCCCCACTTGGGGATCCGTATTGGGAATAATGAGGCTAATGATAGTGTTGTTGTTGAAAAACATGATATTGCAATAGATCGCGAAAATTTTGAAATCATTATTGAGGGGATGGATCTTGTTTATAGGGGGGAAGAAGGCACAGCACGATGGTATCGCACCGATAGCTTATCTATATGCGGAAAAACAGGAACAGCAGAAAACCCCCATGGCGAAGATCATTCTATATTTATTGCTTTTGCACCAAAGGACAATCCGAAAATCGCAGTGGCTGTTGTGGTTGAAAATGGCGGCTTCGGGTCAACATGGGCTGCTCCCATAGCCACACTGATGATCGAGCAATATCTGAGAAAAAAAACCACTGACTCTTGGTTTAAAGAAAAAATGATGAACGAACACCCGAAAGAGTAAAATGAGAAAACAAACCAACATATTTCAAAACATCGATTGGGTATTGGTTTTCCTCTATCTGGCGCTGGTTTTTGCAGGCTGGAGCAATATTTATGCAGCTGTGTATAACGAAGATCATCAAAGCATACTCGATATTACACAGAACTACGGCAGGCAGCTCATCTGGATTTCTACTTCCGTTGTACTGGGTATTATTATCCTTTTTATCGACAGCAAGCTGTTTTATGCTTTTTCCTATTTAATATATGGCCTCGTTTTGCTTTTGCTTGCCAGCGTTTTGCTTATTGGAAAAGAAGTTGCAGGGGCGCAAAGCTGGTTTCAAATCGGATCCTTTTCGCTTCAGCCGTCAGAATTTGCTAAAGCGGCTACTGCTCTTGCTTTGGCGCATTTCTTAAGTGGTCGAGAAATAAACCTTAAAGAAACAAGGTCGAGAATCATTAGTGCAATGATTATTGGCCTGCCTGCTTTATTGATCCTGATGCAAAATGATACCGGATCTGCATTGGTGTATTTTGCTTTAATTTTGGTGCTTTACCGTGAAGGCCTTTCCGGAGATTTCCTGATCCTTGGATTTATAATTGCGGTTCTTTTTGTGCTTACTCTTCTGATTGATAAATATATAGTGCTGGGGCTTTTTGCTGCAGGGATTATTCTTTTTTCGCTGTTTTTAAAGAAAAGCCGTCGGAATTATTTGCTTCTGGCCCTTATGTTGGTGGCAGGCTCAGGGATTATTTTTAGCGTAAACTATGCCTTTAATAATGTTCTGGAACCGCATCAAAAAATACGCATTAATGTATTGCTTGGAAAGGAAACTGATATTCATGGTGCCGGATATAATGTACATCAATCGCTTATTGCCATTGGGTCGGGTGGACTAACCGGAAAGGGCTTTTTGCAGGGAACACAAACCAAATACGATTTTGTTCCGGAGCAAAGCACCGATTTTATCTTTTGTACAATAGGAGAAGAATGGGGCTTTCTGGGCACAGGAATTACTATATTGCTTTTTGCAGCATTATTACTCAGGCTAATCAAAGTAGCAGAACGGCAGCGATCCCATTTTAGCCGGATTTATGGCTATGCAGTATTTGCGATTATTTTTTTCCATTTTGCTATAAATATTGGTATGACCATTGGACTTGTGCCCGTGATTGGCATCCCCTTGCCTTTCTTCAGTTATGGGGGCAGTTCCCTCTGGGGGTTTACGGTATTATTGTTTATTTTTATTAGGCAGGATGCAGGCAGGATGCAGTTATTATAAATTCTAACTGAGCGTTTTTATTGCAAAAAATGTGCGAATCCGAACGAAGCGGAACCCATAAATACACATTTTATTTGAAATTCCTTAGCTGTATACCAATAAATTATTGATATTCAGTGTGCTTAGTCTTATGGCATAATTCCTGAGACAAATACGGGAAATTATGTTATTTGATGATTACTGCCTATATAAAACATAGCCTGCGTCGCTTTAGCAAAGGAAAGACCTATACTTTCCTGAATATTGCCGGACTCACAGCAGGGCTGAGTGCAGCACTCATTATCTTTTTATGGATTGCGCATGAAACCGCCTTTGATCGCCAATGGGAAGGCAATCCGATTATATACAGGTTGACCGAAGGGATCAATTACAATAATGGCAATGTGGATGATTTTGCGCTAAGCGGGTTTCCATTGGGGCCATCACTGCAACAAAGTATTCCGTCCATAAGTGCTTATACTCGTATTTCATACAGCGGCAGCCCACAATTGGTTTGGAAAGAAGAACAATCATACTCTGTTGAAAACCTGAATTATGTTGATACTAATTTCCTGAGTTTTTTTCCATATCCAATTGTATACGGAGATGCCACATATGCACTTGATGCTCCCGAAAAGGCTGTTTTGGAGAAAAAAACAGCTCAAAGGATTTTTGGAGAGATAAACCCAATTGGCCAAAGCCTCAGGATTTCAGGAAAAGAGTTTGTTGTGAGTGCTGTATATGATGCCGGTGCTGTAAAAACCCATCTTGATCCGGATATATTATTGCCCAATACAAATTATACCAAAGAGACTGTTGATTCCTACAATAGGGATTGGACGCGCATGGTCAATTATACATACATTCAATTTCTGTCCCCACCGGATATGGACTTGTTCCGTAAACAAATGCTTGAGTGGAACGAAAAAGTAATCGGGGAATGGATTAAGCAGCACGAACTTACATGGAGCCTGGGTTTTAAAGCCCAAGCCGTTGAAGACGTACATTTTACAAGCAATTTGCAGTACGATTTTCCGGGAAATAGCAACCCCAAACTCATCTATATTTTCGGAACAATTGCTTTGTTTATTTTGTTGCTGGCCAGTATCAATTATATTAACCTGAGCACCGCCCGTGCAGTAAAGCGAGCTCGGGAAACCGGAATCCGTAAACTTGTTGGTGCAACACGGCGAAGCTTGATCGGGCTTTATATTTCCGAATCGATTTTTCTTGTTTTTATAGCTTTTGGCTTCTCCCTTGTTCTTGCTGAACTCCTTTTGCCTTTTTTTAACAGGATAACAGGTCTGGATTCTCTTTATATTAGTCTATTCAGTACAGGACAATGGATAATCATTGTTTCCGGTATTGTTTTATTGGGTATTTTAAGTGGTTTTTTCCCTGCATTTGTTTTAAGCAGTTTTAAACCAAGCGAAGCGATAAAAGGAGGAGGCGCCCCAGTTTCGGGCGGACAATCAGGAAATTTGGAGGGGATTTCCCGTCAAGTTCTTGTCGTATTTCAGTTTTTTGTTTCTACTGCACTCATCTTTTCCACGCTTATTGTGCATTCGCAGATGAACCATATGAAATCGCATGATCCTGGTTTTAATCAGGAACATATAATGATCCTACAAATACCAAAAGATACAACTCTTATAAAAAAGTTGCCGGATATGCGCACACGATTTTTGCAGCAATCGGGCATTAAAAATGTTTCTATAGCGGGCCATGTGCCCAGCCGTCGGCCGGGAAGGCTTACCTTTTATATCGATCGTAATGGTCAATGGGAACAACAAATGATGACATTGTATGTTGTTGATCATCATTATATTGACTTATTAAACATTCCACTAATAGATGGGCGTTTTTTTGATGAGCGAAATAAAACCGATGGAGAAAGTGCCATTGTGCTTAATGAAGCAGCAGTGAAAATGTTGGGTTGGACAGAAAACCCCCTGGGGCGCCGATTGGCATGCGGGCTCGGTGTTGATGGAAAAGTAGTAGGTGTTGTTAAAGATTTCAATTATGCTACTTTGCATGCGCCCATCGAGCCTCTGGCAATGCTTTTGCTTCCTAGCTATAAAAATTTTATGCTTATAAAAATTGATGGGGCGAACCTGAAAAATACAATAGCAAATATTCAGGGCGAATGGCAGGATTTTATTGGCAAATACCCATTGGATTATTTCTTTCTGAACGAAGACTTGATGAATGGTTATCAGCGTGATGAACAGCTCTTTGATATTTTTTCTGTCTTTTCAATCCTTGGTTTAATGATTTCTCTGCTTGGTTTGATAGGGCTTATTGTTTATACGGCAGAACAAAAAACACGTGAAATAGGAATCCGGAAGGCGTTAGGAGCAAAAGTGTGTCAAATTATGCTTAGTATTTCGAGAAGCTACCTTTTTTGGTTGTTTGCCGGTATTATTTTGAGTTGGCCTATTTCCTGGTATGCTATGGATCAATGGCTTTCTGATTTTGCATATCATATTGATATTCAAGCTATATATTTTCTGCTTTCTGGATTAATTAGTATGCTACTCTCTCTCATTGCGGTTGCAATCATTACCTATAGGGCAGCCCGATCAAATCCTGTAAACGCATTAAGATACGAATAACCCACCCCCAAAATACAAATCTATTTTTTCCTGGTAGACCCTGCCCGTGGCACAACCACAGGTGGGGTTTCAATTGTATTGCTGAGGTTCAGTGCCCGGTCCTGTATGGTAACCGTAAATTTCACCGTATCATAGGGTGAATTAAAATTATAGATAAAAATAGTATCGTAAATCTCACCTTTAATTCCCTTATAATTTCCGGCAGGAGTGAGTAGGGGAAGGCGTCCATTCAGGCTTAATGTATCCCATTCTTCCGTTTCCTGATTGTACCAACGAAGATAAACTTCTTCCCATTCTCCCATTCTTTGTTCAAAAAAATTGATGAATAAATCATATTCATAGGGTGGGAGGGTGTCTGATGCTGTAAGGCCAATGTCGCCATCCCCATCTTCATAACTGAATGCCAGAACAGCACGATCATGAATTCCCAACTGCTCATTCATCAAAGGAGTAATACCAATATAGGAGATATGGGGAATTAGGGGCAGGTCATCTTGCTCGCGACAAGAAGAAACCGCCAATAAAAGCAGCATCAGTACAGAAACCAATCGAGGCATTTTTCGCATAGAGCGCTAAAATAACGAAAAAATTTATGTGTCCGTACATGAGATTGACTCAAAAGTCTAGCTTAAATGCCGGAGTAGATATTAGAATGTTACAAGAGCAATTTTAAAAGATAAAAAACAAAGCACCCATTGCTTGGCTTGGCTTATAAATTCGCTTTGAGGTGATTGTATTCAATACAAAAACAGAGTCCGCTTCGATGAAAAGTGAAAAAGGGCTCTGTTTTTGTTAAAAACATTAATTCGCGCGTTTAAAAACCCTGAGTGTGGGATCATTCAATCGGATGCGCAACCATTGTTCAACAGCAATAAGTTGCTGGTTTTTGGCGCTATCATTGGCATATAAGCTGTCGATTTGCTGCAATAAAAATGCAGAAACAGTATCTTGCGGCACACTATCGTTGTGAATATTCAATTCAATCATTTCTGCATAGCTAATGCGCTCAAGGCCATGGAACTGATATCGAATCTCACGTTTCAGCTGATCGAGTGGCAACACTTTTTTGTTTTTTAGGCGCATTACTTCATTTTCGAGCAGCTCAATTTTTAGTTCTTTGTCCTTTATTAGATCCTGATTTCTCGTATAGAGGTCTTCAAGTATTCCTGTTTTAAGTTGGCTGTTCATTTCAGAAATTTTTCGGTCAAAGTCTGGGTTTTGATCCCTTTGTTGATGAATTCTGAGTTCTGTTCTGTTCGTAACCGAAAATCGTTCATGACCGCTAATACCATATTGTCCCAGCATATCCCTCAGATAAAAAATTTTGTCGTCATTGAGGCGGTCACCGATAAAATACAGGTCAATGTATGAAGCGGTATCTGCATAGAGTATTTTGCTGTTGATGAGTTCGGTTCCTTCAAATCGGCATTTTTCGGTCACAAATCGTTCTGCAGCAATTTTAAAGCGTGTTTCCTGTATTACTCCCCAGAAAATCAATGCGCTAGGGAGAATTGTTACAATGAGGAATACATAAAAAATAATACGATATCGTTTTAATTTAGCTCGTCCTAAATAACTCACCAATGGGAATTTCAAGTATTTGACAACGAGAAATGTAGCCAGGCTGATAAAAACGGAATTAATAAAAAAGAGATAAAAAGCGCCAAAGAAATAGGCTGGTTTCATGGCGGCAAGGCCATAACCTGCCGTACAAAGTGGAGGCATAAGTGCTGTTGCAATAGCTACACCGGGAATTACACTGCTTTTCTCTTTGCGCGAACCCGCCACAATTCCGGCAAGGCCGCCAAACAAAGCCACCAAAACATCAAGAATTGTGGGTTTTGTGCGCGCTAATAATTCTGTTTGTTCGATATCAAGTGGGGTCAACATAAAATATAATGTTGAAGTAAGAAGGCTTAAACCAACAGCGATACCAAGGTTTTTTAGGGATTTAAATAATGTTTCAAAATCGTTGGTTCCAACAGCTAGGCCTATGCCTAAAATTGGTCCCATTAAAGGCGAAATAAGCATGGCGCCAATAATCACAGCAGGCGAGTTTGAATTGAGTCCAATAGACGCAATAAATATTGAAAACATGAGAATCCATGCTGTAGGGCCACGAAACTGTATGTCTTTTTGAATCCCGGCTATGGTCGCTTCAATATCAGCGCCTTCCCTGATGCTTAGGGTTCGCCTCAAAAAGCCACGAACTGCCCTCCAAATTATTCTAAACTCCTTTGGCATTGTTTTCTTTTTTTAAGACTAAAAATGTACTTGTACCCATCAAAAAAATCAGACTCAATTATGCCCACGGGCAGAAAGGCAAAGCCATTCGTGCTTTTTATTAATCTATTGCCTTTGCTATATGCTACTGGTCATAAGAGATCTAACACGAAAGTACACATTTAAGGTTTTGTTTCACAAAGCCCCTAAATTTTTTTTGAAAATTATGGATAAGTGTTGCATCTAGAATCCCTAAAATGGTTTTGATGGAATTTTGATGCAAAAAACGATGCTGTCAATTTATTCTGCATCGTTCTGTTGGGAGATATTATTTATGAGTTGCAGTAATAAATTTTTCTATCTTTGGTTAAACAAAACCCGATCGACGTGAAACAAAGCCCTAAACTACTTATTGTCCTCATAATTTTTCTTTTAGCTGGTGTCAATGATGCGTACAGCCAAAAATCGATAAAACACGAAAAGAGCAAAAGGCCAAAAGTTGGTCTTGTGTTAAGTGGGGGCGGCGCTAAAGGACTGGCACACATAGGAGTACTAAAAACACTCGAAGAAAGTGGACTGGCAATTGATTATATTGGAGGAACAAGTATGGGTGCACTTATTGGCGCATTATATGCAGCCGGATATAGCCCGGAGCTTATGGAGCGTATTGTTCGTGCTCAGGATTGGGATAATTTACTTCGGGACAAAATCGCGCGCAAATATCTTTCCCCAAATGAAAAAGGAACCGATGAAAAGTTTTTCGCCAGTTTTCCTGTGCGTCACGGGCAGGTAAAATTACCCGCAGGAGTTGTTGAAGGGCAACGTATTGAATTGCTTTTTGAACGGCTTATGTCGCCCTATTCAGGCGTTACCGATTTTGATGAACTGCCGACACCCTTTCTTTGCATCGGTTGCGATATTATTACAGGCGAAGCAATTACGCTCGATCGGGGTTATCTTCCCGATGCGATGAGGTCTTCAATGTCGATTCCATCCTTTTTTACACCAATGGATTATCTGGGGCATTACCTCGTTGATGGTGGTTTGGTGAATAATTTTCCGGTTGCAGACGTGAAACAACGAGGCGTGGATATTATTATTGGTGTGGATGTTCAGAGCGATCCTTATACCCGAGAAGACCTGAGTTCCTTGCTGAATATCCTCAATCAAGCCTCTAGTTTCTATGCGAAAAAACGTGGCGAAGAAAATGTGGCCTTAACCGATTATTATATTAAACCCGATATCACAGGATATGGAATTGCCAATTTTAATGATTATGATTCATTGATTGCCAGAGGGGAACGTGCCGGTTTGGCCATGTTGCCCCGTTTAAAAAAACTTGCCGATTCACTCAATGCCATTGAATATAAAAAACCGAAAGATAAAAATACCCTACCCCTTGATTCCGCTTTTATTACCAGTGTGTATTATGAAGGGCTTTATTGGGTTTCCGAACAATATATAGAAGGGGAATTAAAAATAAGCAAGAACTCCTGGATTCGCTTAATCGACTTAGAGAAAGCCCTAAATAAGGCCTATGGCACAGGATTTTTCAAAAAAATTAATTATCGCTTACTTCCTGAAAAGAATGGAAACCGTTTGGTTATCAGGATAAAAGAAGCAGGATCGGGTATTTTAAGCCTTGGGTTGCACTATGATAGTGATTTGCGCGCCGCATTAAATGCCAACCTTACGTTTAGAAACTGGCTTGTGGCAGGCTCAAAACTTTCCCTCTCGCTTGCTATGGGAGAAACCCCTTATTTTGATGGATATTATTTTGTTAACCGTGGTTCAAAACCGGGATTTGGAACATTTTTAAGGGGATACCTTTTAAATATTTATGAATATGATGCATATGGCAAAAAAACAGGGAAATTTAATTTTTCCGATTACCTTCTTGGAATCTATAGTGAGCGAATGTTTGAAAATTTATGGAGTTTAGGTTTGGGTACATCCTTTGAATTTACATCATATAGTACAAACATATCGTTTATTGATTTTAATACTATTTTTGACACCTACCTGAATGCTTTTACTTATTTAAATATTGACGCTTACGATAAAATTGTTTATCCATCAAGCGGGTATTCCTTTGATGTGAAGGGGCATCTGGTTTATCCGATTAGTGGTCAGTATTCAGGTCTTGATCCTGCTTTTATTGTTTGTGCCAGATATGGGCATGCCCTGCCTGTAACTCAATCGTTTTCTGTAAAAATAGAACTGGGAGGAGGATTGTCTTTTTCGGAAGGTTTACCCCCCCAGTATAATTTTTATTTAGGAGGGCAAAATACGCTGCCACGCATTCCTAATATTATCCCGTTTCAAGGGGTAGACTATATGGAAGCCCGAGGTCGTCAAGCCTTATATAGCAAGCTTAGTCTTCAGAAAGAGATTTTTCGCAAAAATTATATCATTGCCCATTGGAATGTCGGTCGAGCTGTAAATTATGCGGAGGATTTGCTGGATTTTAAGGATTATATGAGCGGATATGGGCTTACATATGGGTATGAAAGCCTGTTAGGGCCAGTGGAGCTGACATTCAGTTTATCGAATAAAGATGCCGCCCTTCTAGGTTTTCTGAATATTGGATTTAAATTATAAAAGTTTTCGAGTGTTTTTCGATGCTCAAATTTTTTAAAAGACTTGCCTGAAATAGATTTTTGTGTATTTTTGCAGTCTGTTCTTAAAGAAGACAAAAAGGGGGATTAGCTCAGTTGGCTAGAGCGTTTGACTGGCAGTCAAAAGGTCAGCGGTTCGATTCCGCTATTCTCCACCTCATTATCAGCCTGTTACAATGTTTTTGTAACAGGCTTTTTTTGTGGTGGTACACAAAATGGCACACAAAATCGCTTTTACTCACAATAATCTTCCCAACCCCTCAATGATTTTAGTGTGAACTTTTTTGGTGCTTCGTTTATGGCTGGTCGGCTTAAAAATAAAGATTGAAGACTTCATAAAAATACGGATAAAAAATCATTATGAGAAAAATGATAAACTCTATGACGAGCTCGACAAGAAACTAAAAAGACAAGGGCTTCGGTTTATACGCTATGCCGATGACTTTAGCATTTACACAAAAAGCAAGTCGGCAGCCCGAAGGATAGGAAACAACACCTATTTATTTCTGAAACAAATTTGATTTACCGATCAACAGGGAAAAAAGCGGAATCCGAAAACCTGTGCAGCTAACAATACTCGGATTTGGGTTTGTCCCAACTTACATTAAAGGTGAGAAAGGGAAATACCAAATGGTTGTTGGGAAAAAGCGGTGGCAATCCTTAAAGCAAAAGCTCAAAGTGATCACCCGTAAAACTACCCCTATGACTTTCGATGAACGCATTCGGAAAATAATAGAGGTACAAGGTGGCCTTAGGGTACTTCCGTATGGCAAAAATATCCGGAAAGCTCAAGAGCATTGATGGATGGCTAAGGAACCGCCTGAGGTATTGCATATGGCACCACTGGAAAAAGCCTGAACGGAAAAGGAAAAACCTCATACGTTTAGGTGTAAACCAAGGGCAGGCATATGCATGGAGCCGTACACGTATGGGAGGATGGGCAGTAGCTCAAAGCCCTATACTGGGCACAACAATCACCTTGGAAAGGCTACGAAAAAGAGGCTATGTGTCCCTGCTCGAAATGTACGAAAAAATCGCCCCACATCTTAATGAACCGCTGTATACGAGACCCGTACGTACAGTGGTGTGAGAGGTTCTCCGCTAGGCAAATCTGCCTAGCGGCAGCCTACTCGATTGTAAACTGTTTCATTTTCTCACTAATTCAAATAGTAGGTTATCTAATACTTTTTTAGGATCTTCTCCTTTCATTTTTAAAGTAATCATTTCTTTTAGGTCAAGTTCTTTTACAGAGAGCATAAGTTTATCATTTAAAAAATTTGCTTTTTGTAATTCTTTGGCTCCGTCGTCAATCCCCTTTCTACTTATTATAATCACAAAATTACCAACAGACCTATCCATGTATTTTGACGGAACTAAGAATTCATTTTGAGTTAATTTACTCTCATAATTCTTAAAATCTATAACAATAGCTTTAGCTCTAAAATCCTGATATATTCGTCCAAAAAAACTTGCAGTATCAATAAAATTATTATTTATTATTAAATCTTTTCGTTGACTTTTATTAGCTCCTTGTGCTTGCTTTATATAAGAATAATCATGAAAATCTTCTTGGAATAAAAATTCAAAAATTTCGCTTCCTATTTCTTCAAAATCTTGCCAACCTTTTTTACCTAAAGGACATTTTTTTAATTTTTCTAATAAATTATTTCCTGCCCTAGTCCCTTTTTGTAATTTTCCTTCTATTCCTCTTATTGCTAATTCAATATTAATTTCTTCAATGCTGTGTGGACATGTTATGGTACTTTTTTGTTTTTCTTGATATTTTTTTAATACTTCATATGAAAAAAAATGGGGAGTTGGACTATTTGCGCATTTTTGACAAATACAAGGAATCATCCTTTTTACTTCAGGATAGTTCATTGATCTATGAATATTTTCTATTTCACGTGTAATAATATTTGACAACCCATTTTTGTCATACCCCCCTATACAAATATTTATTGAGCTATTAAATCCATCACTAGTAATGATCGCTTCTGTACCTTTACTACTAATAATTATTCCATTTTTCCAATACAAATCATCTTTTATTAAATCATGTATTCTTACAATAAGTCTAGTAATAATTCCTTTAGGCATGAATTCATATTGATATTTAACTGACAACTTCTCATAAAAAGGTAATTCATACTCAAATGATTTATTATTCAATAATTCAGGAATAATATATTCTTCTGTTTCTCTTATATTAAAACACAATTCAAATTTTTTCATTAATTCAACCAAATGAATATGATATTCAATAGGGTATTCATTCCATAAGTCCGTTAAATCTGAAAAGGAAAAACGTCCATAATTTAATATTACTTCTTTCGTATCTATTAATTTATATACAGCATTAGTAGCCCACTCTGGCTTAAGGAAAACTATATTGTTAAGAATTGAATTATCCTGAAAATGTAAAAACACACCTATATCGTGATAATACTGACTTAAAAATAAAGCTTGTTTCTCACTCAATTTAAAATTTTTGCATATTGAAAGATATTCTTTTAAAGAAATAAATTCTTCTTTTCGTCCTTCGAGTTCTAATCTTACATCATTCCAGACCTTTGGGAGTGTGTCCCCAACATGATCCAAAGACATTAATGATTTCTGAATTGCCTTTACTAACTCATCAATATTTGTATTATTTAGTGCACTAACCTTATGAAATTCTACAATATTATTGAATCTTTTTTGTATCTGTAACTCATCAATATTTTTTACTCTTTCATCTATTTTGTTTTGAACTACAAAAACTGGAGAATTATCACCTAATAATTTTATAATATTAAGCCAATAATCAAAAGCTAATAAATTATCATCAGTCCTTGCACTCCAAACAAAGACATAAATTGACCTTTTCGTAAGAAAAAATTGGTGAGTTGAATGATAAATTTCTTGTCCTCCAAAATCCCAAATGTTAATTTTATAATTATCCTTCTTGGTATTAGTAAATTTCCACTCTTTTATTTCTATACCCTCTGTTGTTGAAGTATTTGTCTGATTATCTTTCTTTAAAATACTCCGCATCAAACAAGTCTTTCCAACATTTCCTTCACCGACTATTAATAATTTAGCTTCAAATAATTTAATGGTTTCTTTAGAATTTACAATTGAATTAAAGTAATTTCTTATTGCTCCAATACCTCTATTAGCAATTTCAAGAGGAGGTTTCACTAATGGATTTCCATCAAGATTAATAGTCTTTAAACTTGATAAGTTTATAATTTCGTAAGGTAACTCTTTCAGGTTATTGTTTTGTAAGTTAATATCTTCTAGTTTATTTAAAAAACTGATTTCGTACGGGAGCACTTCCAATTCATTGTTATGTAGATCAAGTATTACTAAATTTCTCAAATCGCCAATCTCTTTTGGTAGTTTTTTGATCTTATTACCACTAACATCTAATACTTTTAATTGTGAGAGCGAAACAATTTTTTTGGGGAAGAAGTCTATATCTGAATTTTCTAAATAAAAATATGTGTCTCTATTTTTTTTACATTTTTCAATTTTTGAAATATACTTTCTCATGATTTTAATTTCATTTTTTTCGACAGTAACTTATTTTTATACGGTGCTTATCAGGTTCTAAGGTCAAATAGTTTACAACTACTGTGTATAAAACACACCCATCACCAATACATCCGCTTTGTACGAAACAGGAGTTCCTATAACACACATCCGATCAACAAAACAGCTTATTGGGGTTTGAGGGTTCATTATCATTATTGTTTCTTGCACCACAAATTTAAATAATCTAATGTGAATCACAAATATTTTTTCAAAAGCAAAAGGTTCTTATACTGCTAAAAACAACTCCCTAGTGGGGTTTTATGGCTATAATATTTTCTTGAGCGTTGCGGCCAAAGCCGCCGCGCTTTTCGCTAAATCTCTCTGAGGCGAGGATGGAGCTGCTATCCACAACGCGTGAAGGATTTTGCTGCCATGTTTAGTGAGGGTTTTCAAGGTTTAAGGTGTTCATTTTCTAACGAATGCAGCAATTTAAAATCGCACGTGACCGACCTACAATCCCCACATTAAATGTGGATACTATTGATCATCCTTTGATGATTTTTTTAACCAAGCCCACAATTAAAGCCAATTATCCATAGTTCTCGAAAGAGCTTTCTGTTTTTTCCGTAACTCCGATCTCTACCAATAATTGGTTTATTGCGCGATAATCGGCATCAATAATTATGGGATACTTTTGGTTCAGCGCAATAAATTTTTTTGCCCAATGCATAAATTTATGGGGCAATGTTGGAGCATTCTCGCTAGAATTTCTGAATGTGACTTTTTTGGTTTCATAAGACCAGACCGTTGCAGAATAAGAACCGCTCATTGGTGAGCCACGTAGAGAAATTAGATGTTGCCGACCAGCTTCCTTGATATCTGTTAGCACTAGATGATCAGACTGCGACCAAGATTCAAATACTGAACCAAGGCAGGGAACAAAGCCACCCATATACATTACCCCACAACCCAACAAATCGGGTCGCATTAGAAAGTATTCCGGTTTACTCAGTATTAGATCCATATTCGCAACCACTGCGGCAAAGTTTTTATAAAATGCCATCTTAATGCCGTTAAACCGCTCGGTAAAGCCCGAGTTAAAATAATGTGTATATAGGCTTTGACTCAGCTCTATACGGTTATTTTTTATAGTCAGGGAATTATCCTTCACAATGGATTTGTGTATTTCGGCCACTAATCCAATATCATCCTGAATCAGGAATGAGTCTTTCTTTTCCTCAATAATTTTTGGATACAATTCTTTGGGAAGTTTCCATTTTTCCGGATCAATTTCCATAATCAATCCACTGTCTGTTTTAAATTTCATCTCTGCTTGTTTTTAGTTATACAATAAGGTAATTTCGCAGAAAGGTAGGCCTCCACTTGAGGTATTATAGCGCTTTCTCTGGCTCCGCAAAACCCAGGAGGATTAACATTTCATTAGGCCGCTCCACATAATAATTAATGTTTTTCATCGTATGTACCCGGCCTTTCAATTCCAATACTTTCTTATAAACAGCTATTTGATTGTCAATGGCGGCAAGCTGCATATATGCCATTAAATTGATGTCAGAGGGCGTGTTAATTTTTAATTTTTGTTTTTCCTGCCGCATGATCTTCTTTTGGAGTTTATAGGCCGTATGCTTTTTGAACAGTCTGCGGATGTGCTGAAACCGTTCTTTCAATAGGTTCAACTTTTCCTTCTTTCCATCCAGGGCAAGCCTGAAATAAAAAGATTGCTTTTCGGTATCCGCCATTTGTTCTTTCAAAGCAGCATAATCCATCACTATTTTCTCGAAATCCACCAAATGGATATTGGGATCGAGTAGGTTCATTAAGAGGTTTAAGTCGATTGCCATAATTTAAAGTATTTTGGGGCATAATTATCTCGGCAGGAATAGTCTTCCTGAGTTAATCAATTGAATATGTGGCAAATAATTAAATATTCAGTTTAGAGACCTTCAACAGCAGCAGCCATAAGCTCGTTCATTAGGTCAAATATTTTCTGCCGTAATTCGAGTAGGTTGTCATCAAAATCGGGATGTGTGCTATCTTCGGCCAGCTCATTCAGCTCTTCGAGATATTGCGTCATAATGCCGAGCAAGGCTAGGATTTTTTCACTATTTGATCCTGTTGTTTCGATCACTTTTGGGATCGTGCCTGCAATTATGTCTAGGACATTCTTAAAATTTTCTTTGTCCATCAGTTTATGCGTTTAATTTTAGATAATCCGTTACTTTCTCCCAATTCTCAAAAGGTGCTTTATTGAAATGTATCCATTCTCCTTCAAAGTCTTTTGCGCCATTTCTGTCGCTGTCATCTACCAGGAAATGACCTTTTGATAAATTTTTATGATGCGAGAGAATTAAACGCTTATAGGCTTCCTGACCAAGGTGTTTTTTAACCCACAGCAGCTTATCACTCCATGCAGAAGGGTTTTCCCAGGGTGCAGTACTGAGGATATAGACATCAAAAATCTCGCTTAATTCCTTAAAGGCTTCTACAGCACCTTTCATAGGATCCATTAGCGCAAAAATGCCGGGAACTTCATCAAGGTCACCTTTAAATTGATTCTGCAATTCAGGAGAAAGACGATTAATACCGCTTTGGAAATCAGCTAATACGCCATCCATGTCGATGTAGAGTGTTTTTTTAATCATAATATTCTGTTTTTTTTAGTGAGATAATGAAACATCAAAATTTATATACACATCATAGAACTATAAATGTACAAATATTTTATTAAAAGCCCAGTTTTGTCTGATGAATTAATGCAAGCTCATTTTCGCAATAGCCATAAACATCTTCCTCAGAGGGCTGTGTGCCATTCAAAATCTGGTGAACATTTGCTTTTTTGGCAATATTGGCGATTTGCCCGCCTGTCATTGAAAAATCGTGGGCTAGTTTAGCGGCTTGTTCCTTATTCAGAAAGGGCAATTTGTCTTTAATTATTTCCTGACGCACACTAGTATCAGGGGCATTAAAACGGATTTTATATAAAAACCGACGATCAAAAGCCTTGTCGAGCATATCCGTGAGATTGGTTGTGGCAATCAGTATGCCTTCAAAATCCTCCAATTCCTGTAGGATAATATTCTGCATCGCATTTAAGGTTTGTCCTACCGGGGATGCTGCCTGCGCATTTCTGCTCCCCAGAACAGCATCGGCCTCATTGAAGAGCAAAATAGGATAATCGCCATGTTTGGCATAGTTTTCTTTGTATTGGGAAAAAATCTCTTTGATCCGCTTTTCCGATTCGCCAAACCACATGCTTTTCGTATGGCTAATATCCACAGGGATAATGCTGCGTCCGGTTTTATGAGCCAATTGATAAACACTTTCTGTTTTTCCTGTTCCGGGATCGCCATAAAAAAGCACGGTAAAACCAGCTTTCATTCCTTTGTTGTTCATATTATGAAAAACCTTTTTCAGGGATTCCTCTGAAAATATTTCATAAAGTTTCTGTAATTCAGCATCTTCCCCCTTATTATGAAAGAGCTTTACAGGCTTTATTTGCTCCGGAAGGATTTCATTGCTTTTCTTTTTATTGGTAAAATTATAATTTACCGCATCTGCCCCCATCAAGTATTCCATGCCTTTTGCGGTGATGTTCAGCTCATTGTCAGTACGAAAAGACCCGGGAGAGCCTTCAATAAAGCCTCTGACCATCAAATCGTTTTTCATATGCATCAAAGAGCGCCTTTCTCTCATCTGGAGCCTTTTATCGACTTCAAGAAATTGAATGGCCTCAGAAATACTCACATCGTCGTCCCCATCCATAAATTTATAGGCCAGGAATACAAGCAACAGTCGGTCTTCAACCTTCAGGCTTGAATGCAATAATTTATTTGCCGAATAAAGGCTCGTATTCTCGCTGCATAAGCCCAAAAACTCCTCTTCAAGAAATTCTAAAGAACGATTTTCTTCCGTATTGCTTTCGATTTCATTCATCACATGGATAATAAAATCATAATTGGACTCCATTTTTTCAAAGCCCTGCGACAATTGGTTATTGATAATCCCATCAACCACCCGCGTTGGAATATAATAGGAAAAGTTGTTGTTGTTTGAGGCGTTTCGCCCATAATCTTGCTTGCGGATCAGTCTTTTTCGCAGCAGAAAATCCAAATCGGGCTTGTATTTCAACATCCGCATTGCAGGGATTCCGAGATGGCTTGCAAGGCTGCTGAAATCAGCATCGCTCTGCTCCATGGTTTGATAAAACACCAGCGCAAACATAAGAGCCTGGTCTTTGCTGCACGATAAAAATTTTGCAAGGGCGTTCAGGTAGTTTTTAATACCGCTTAACTGCTTTAGATGCGATGATTCCGTTTTTTGGGCAATATGTTCAATATATTCGCTGATATACATTATATTATTTTTTTATTGGTTATCTTTGGTATTGCAAAAGTAATAGCGCAGTTCACCATGTATTGCGTAAGTCAAAAAATAGTGCAGATGCCAAAAAATAAAAATGCGTTGATCCGCTATAAAGTCATCAATAAACTGTTGCTGAATGGCCGTTCTGCAACGAAGCGGCAAATGGCAGATAAATGCAGCGAAACCATTGAAAAGCCTGTAAGCCTGCGTACCATAGAAAACGACCTGAATGCAATGCGCAATGATGCCGCCCTGGGATACGAAGCGCCTATTTCATACGATTATAATAGAAAGGCCTATTACTATCTTGATCCTGATTTTTCGATTGATGGGTTAAGAATAGCTGATGAAGACCTAAAAAATATGCTTTTGGCAGCGCGTTTATTGTCGAGTTACCAAAATATTCCGGAATTTAGGGATTATGGAGGCTCCATCAATAAAGTGATAAACTTACTAAATTTCAGGCGTTTGATTTTGCGTAAGAACGCCATGAGTTTTATCGAGTTTGAGAACCACCCAAAACCGGAGCATTCGGATAATTTTGGCCAATTGGTGAACTGTATTCATACGCGAACGGTCATTCAAATCAAGCATCAAGCCTTCGACAGGCAAGAGGAAATTATTTATACGCTTCATCCATACTTCCTGAAAGAATATAATATGCGCTGGTATTTACTGGCCTGGTGCGAGGAGCGTGATGCCATACGGATTTTTGGACTGGAGCGCATCCATGAAATCAATCGTTTGTATTTAAAGCAATTTAAGCTGGGCTCGCCCTTTAATGCGGAACAATATTTCCGTGATTTCATTGGTGTTCATGTCCCCGAACATCCGCCAGTGGAAATCGTTTTGCGTTTTAAAAACCATTATGGTCATTATTTGATCTCCAAACCCCTACATCATAGCCAGGAATTAATCGAACAAGGAAGCGATTGGCATTTATTCCGCTATAAACTCAGCATCAATATCGCCCTGATTGGCCAAATCCTGCAATGGGGAAAAGAAGTAGAAGTCATCGAACCGGCAAGCCTTCGTATGGAGATCAAAAATGAGCTCTTGGAAGTTTTGGGGATGTATAAAGAATAGATCGGTGCGTATCCTACACTGATAATTCATCATATTCTACTGATTAAAAGTATATTATAATATTTAACACAAAACGAATTACCATGAGAGTGCTCACTAAATCACGATTTAAACTAGGACTTGAATGCCCCAATAAACTCTATTATACCCGTAAAGAACGATATGCCAACAAAAAGGGCGATGATCCTTTTCTGAAAGCATTGGCACAGGGAGGTTTTCAGGTGGAAGAGATGGCACGGATGCAATTCCCCGGTGGCGTACTCATTGAAATGGATAACGATAAATACGAAGCGCTCTGGGAACGAACAAAAGAGCTTTTGCAACAGGAAAATGTGACTATTTATGAAGCGGCATTTCTTTATGATGGGCTTTTTATCAGGACGGATGTGCTCGTAAAAAAAGGCAATAAAGTTGAGCTTATTGAAGTGAAATCCAAATCCTTTGATCCCAATGATGATTATACATTTATAGGAAAAAAGGGTGGGATAGTGAAAGGCTGGGTTCCCTATCTGTTTGATGTCGCTTTCCAGAAATATGTGATGCAGCTTTGTTTTCCGGAATGGAAAATTACTTCCTATATCATGATGGCCGACAAAACCAAAACAGCCAGCATTGACGGTTTGAATCAGCTTTTCCGAATTACTGAGAAGGCAGGTAAGCGAACAGGAATAAAAACGCTTGTGTCCACAAAGGAGGAGTTGGGCGATTCGGTCTTAAGCCGTGCAAATATTACAACGATTGTCCGCGATATCATCAATAATAAATACCCTCATTTTCCAAAGAGCAGCTTTAAGGAAACGCTGTTCTGGATGAAGGAGCTGTACGAAAAAGACATCTATGCCAATGCGCCTACTTCTTATGCTGCCTGTCGGGATTGCGAATTTAGGGCAACACCTGAAGAAGAGGAAAAAGGTATTCGCTCAGGTTATAAAGAATGCTTTGAGAAGCAGCATAAATGGACAAATATAGAATTTGAGAAGCCGAAAACTTTTGAAATATGGAATTTTAATAAAGGGGGTAAACTATTTGAACAGGGCTATTATTTTATGGATGAGCTGAGCATGGATTTAATCGGCTACGAGGAATCAGCCTCTACATTATCAAGAACAGAAAGGCAGTGGCTACAGATAGAAAAAGAGGTTCAGGGCGATGGTGAAATCTATGTGGATATAGAAGGTTTGCGAAAAGAAATCAATTCCTTTAAATATCCGCTTCATTTTATTGATTTTGAAACAAGCTGCGTCGCCTTGCCTTTCAACAAAGGAAGAAAGCCTTATGAGCAGGTGGGCTTCCAGTTCTCACATCATAAATACCACAAAGACGGAACGATAGAACATGCTTCGGAATACATCAATAATAAGGCGGGTTATTTTCCGAATTTTGAGTTTAGCCGGGAGTTAAAAAAAGCACTAGAAAATGATAATGGCAGCATTTTTCGGTTTTCCCATCATGAAAATACCATACTGAATGCCATTTTCTTGCAACTACTGGAATCGGATGAGCCGGACAAAGATGAGCTGATGGATTTTATCCAAACCATAACGCATTCCAAAAAAGACAGTGCCATAAAATGGAAAGGCGAACGGGACATGATTGATCTTTGCGCACTGGTTAAAGACTATTACTACAATCCTTTAACCAAAGGATCCAATTCCATTAAAGCAGTGTTGCCGGCAGTCCTGGGCAAGAGTGAATTTTTGCAAAACAAATACGCCCAGAAGCTGAAAGACATAAACATTAGCAGCAAAAATTTCTCCGGTGATCATGTTTGGCTGCGTATTGAAAATAATGAGGTCATCAATCCCTATAAAATGCTGCCCCGACTCTTTGAAGAGTGGACAGCCGAAGAAATTGAAAACACACTTTCCGAAATAAAAGACATCGACAATGGAGGAGCTGCTCTAACAGCTTACGGAAAGCTACAATATACCGATATGACCGACAGTGAGCGCAAAGAACTCAGCGGCGCCCTGCTAAAATACTGCGAACTAGACACCCTTGCCATGGTGATGATTTATGAGCATTTTGTAGAAGATTTGGTGTGATGAGGATGAGGGCGCTCAAAGCCCTAAACTAGGCATAACAATCACTTTTTAAAGGCTAAGGAAAAGGGGGCTATGTGCCTTCGCTTTGTCATTTTGAAGGTAACTTAATTCCACATTTGTGAAACTTTGTAAACTGTTTAATACTTGTTTCTTTTAGTTCTCTGTTTATTAAATTGTCATTCGCTGTTTTGTCAGGATAGATAATTATGCAGTCAATTACTTCATTGTTGCTTTTAATGTCAAGTTTTTTCAAAACACCCCAATCTCTTGCGTAACCACTTAACTGTCGAATGTTGTCAATGTCGTATTTTGCATGTTGTGTATAAATCTCTTTGTATTTTGTGTCAATTAAAATTTTCTCGTCTAACTTCATAAAGTCAATATCTCCATAGTGTCCGTGTGTCTGCCTTTTTCCGTCTTCCGATAATTGATATATAATTTTTGAACCATATGCATCTTTCAGCAAGCTATAAACATACAATTCAAACAACTTACTCATATCAATCCAAAATGGTGGTAGTTTTTTCTCGTCTGTGTTGTTTGTGTTCATATAAGAATAGCCAAATCTTCGTAAGATTTGTTTTGCTAAGTCAATTGCTTCAACATATTCTTTATATAAAGCATTAATCTTTATTCGTTTGATTTCTGAGTATGAAATATTTTCCGAAATGTTCTCAAATGCTGATAATAAACGGTTTTGTTTTTGAAATAGCAGTTTATATTTTTCTTTGTCTAAATGTTTTGTCGTGTATCGCTGAACAAATAACAAAGCTTTTTTTAATAAACGATTTTCGAGGCAATCAATACTGTATTCTTGGAAACGACAATAAATTCTATCTTCTCGTTTTGATACAATATTTTTTTTGAGTTGTTGTGAGAATAGAATTTTTCCTTTGATTTTGCTACTAAGATTTTCTTCTCTTATGATATAATTACTTTTTAAACCTTGTTTTGTGATAGTTTCAACAAGCGACAAAAAGTGAACTACCAAAAATGGTGTTAAATCCCAATTGGCATTTTGTGTTTCTATTTGTGCTTTTTTAAAATCTATATGATAAACCTCTTTTATGAATTTTGAAATTTCGGGATGATTTAAGCAATGAACAAACATTTTAACATAATCCAAGTTTTCAATTTTAGGTACAACAGCTATGTAGCTTTCATTTTCTTTAATCCAATCGATTCCTATGTAATAGCTTGACCATAAATTGCCATAATTATCAAAACCTAAACCTAATTTGAAATTATTTTTCAAATCAAGATGCTGGCTTATTTCTGATTGTTGTTGTTCAGAAAATTGACCTTGTTCTTTTATTACAAAATGGCTTTCCATACTTCAAACTTCGATTTCATTGCACTTTTTTCAAGCATTATTATTCCGTCTTTTTCATATTCTTCGATGAGTGGAATTATTTCAAATTCTAATCGCATTTTTAAATCGTCTGATGTTTTGCATAGGAAATAACTATGACCAATCATTAAATCGTCTGCGTCTAAGTCAGCATTTATGTTGCTTGAAATGAAATCCTTTATATCATCAAACAAGTTTTCCGCTTTTTCTTTTGTACCATTTTCATATTTGTCATAAGAAGAAATCACATTTCTGTCCGATTTAAGCGACAAAAACGAAAAGCGTCTGCGAATTGCATAATCGATATGTCCGATACTTCGGTCTGCTGTGTTCATTGTGCCGATAATGAAAAGATTTGACGGAACTCCAAATGTTTCTTGTGAATATGGCAATGTTACCGTAATTTCATTTTCTTCACCAATACGTTTATCCTTTTCTAAAAGTGTTATCAGCTCGCCAAATATTTTAGAAATATTTCCACGATTTATTTCGTCTATAATAAGAATGTGAGGTTGACTATTTGTGTTTTCCTTTTTTTTAAAAAGTATATCGTTTTTTATAAACTCAACCACCTTATCAATAGGGTAGTTTTTATTTCCATCTGTTAGCTTTTCACCAGACCACGCTTTTCTAATAAAATCGTAATATTTGGGTTCATCGGAATTATTTTTCTGAATAGTAGTATTGTGTTGTCCTACCAAGTCATATAAAATAGCATTAATTGCAATTAAATAATTATCTGGCGTTGTTCTAGATTTTCTTTTAAGAACGGTTGCTACTTCTTTTTTTGATAATACTTTTTTAGGTTGCTGTAATAGTTGTAATAAATCAGAGTAATTGATTTTTACTATTGGATTTTTGGGAGTGCTCCAATTTGGATTATTGAATGTTCCGTGTTCAATTTTAATTATATCATTCGAAAAATCAATAATTTTAAATTTTATTTTATGGAATGTTGTTTCATATTCTGTTGCATTTTTTATTGCACTATCCAGAATGCTTTCCACTAATTTTTCTAATTGCAAGTTTTCTGGATTTGAAGTTACTTTATTACATATTTTTTTGAAAATACCGTTTTTTACTTGATAGGTCATTTCTCCGCTATCTTCGTCAATTTCAGGTTTTAATCCTTCAATAAATTCTTCATAATCCAATGATTGATGAAATGTTGTAAAAGAAATTTGTTCTACGGTTATCAATTCTTTGTAACGTTCCATTAATTTTACTCTTGTAGGTGGCAGTGAACCGTCAATTAAAGCAACTGCAATTTCAGTTGTTTTATAAGTTTTACCTGTGCCAGGTGCTCCAGTTAGAATTAGGTTTTTGTTAAACTTGAGCATTTTTAATGTCTCATTTAGTTCTATATTTTTTCTCTCATTTTCAATCATTGTATTTATACTTTTTATTGTTTCTTCATCTGTTAATTGCCATATCGCAGGTGGGATTTGTCCAGAATAACCATTAAAGTTTTCAAACTTTGGTTTAGAAACCCAAAATGACAATTTTTTATATCAACTTTCTGATGGCATTTCTTCCCAAACACCGGATTCAATTCCGTTACCATCAGAAAATACATCGGAATTAACAATGCCCAGTGAATATATATTCCAATTCCAACTTTGTCTTTGAGCAACAATTACGACATCATTTATTTTCATTTCATTGTAAAAATAATGTCCTCCATTATCTTGTGGACTCCAACCCATACAGACTAATGGATATTTTGAAAGAAACTTTCTCCAACTTTCAACTTCTCCATTATTTTTTACATTTGGTGATATTACCCAGTATTTTTTATTCTTCATATTCTGTCGTTATTCTACGAAACTTAAAACATCTAAATGTCAGTTTATATTTTATTATTGGTCTGTTCTTATTAGGGTCGTCCTACGGTTGCCACCAACGGTCTCGGCTATGAGTAGTTGCGTGGTTTAGCACTAAACTTTGCAAGTACACACCAAACTGAAAATCCGCGAGGATTTTCAGAAGTAGGCGAGAACCAGCAATTACTTATAGCCATTATTGTATGCAGTTTTTATAGTTTTTCAATCAATTCAGAGTATATTCTATTTTGAAGTGCTTTACCTGTTCCTTCTAAATTTGTCCATTGCATTTTGGGACTTAATGGATTAATTATATCCATAAATCTATTTGGATCATTTTCACACCTAGCGAGTATTTTCGGAAAAGCTCTAATAATAGCTCCAAAACCATTGGTCTTTACTAATTGACTTTTTCTTTCTTTTAAAACAAAATTTGCGTGTTTCTCGAGTTCTGAAATAGAATTATAATTTATTAATACTGGCCAATCATTAGGAAATGCTTTTTGGAATGCTCTAAAATAATAGAACAAAACTTTGAAAATTTCTTCACCACTTTCATCTCTTAATGGCGTTTTATTTACCGAATCTTTAACATAGTCGATAAAAAATGCTTGTGAAATCGCACCACTACCAATGCCCAGCATTTTAATTTGCCTAAATAATGGACTTTTTGGATTTGTATAAAAGTTTTCACAAATAGAATGGAATTTCTTAATTTGTTTAAACTCACTCGATTCTACATCCGAATATAGATCATAAATCAATGATTTATTAACAGATTTTTGTTTACCATTTATATCTGCGAATAATTTTGCTGCGGTTGATTTAGAAACATTAAAAAGTAAAATTGCTGAAATCTCAAAATCATTTAGAATTTCTTTGTTTACCATAGATAGGCCTGCTAACCTATGTTGTCCATCAATAATTGAGAACATAAAATCATTTGGAAACTCAAAATGTCCAATTTCCTGTGATTCATAATTTAAATATTCATCTTCAAAATTTGCTAATTCACTTACATCCGCTGAAAGTGTTATAGAAGAAGGTAAAAAATTATCATTACTACTTTCTATAAAATCTTTTATACTATTTATTCTATTTATCTGAAGACGTCTTTGTATACCTTCTTCAGATGAGTTTAGCTCAATTCCTTTGTTTTTAATTGAGTCAATGTATTTTTCATTTTTCACTATTACATCTTTTTTCTCAAATTCAGAATATGGTTCTCTGAAATGAAAGTTTAAATGTTCTAATAAAAAAGAGGCTTTAAATTTAACGGAAAAAAATGTTTCACCCCTTTGTTCTATTTTTATGTATGGTATTTTCATAAGAGGTTAAATATTTGGTGTTTCAAAATTTTCACTTTCTAATCCTGTTTTCTTACTGTTAGTGCCATTTTCAATGAAACTTGTAAGATTCGTTATTCTTAAATACTTTTTGCTTTGTTGTGAAAAAAATGGGATGATATAATAAATTGTAAGTTCAACTAATAAATAGAAAATAAATGATGCGAGAATTGAATCTAAAATCCCACTATTGGTAGTTCCAGATACTACTTCGTTTGTAGTATCACTAGTTTTACTGTTTTTTAGCACAAGTGCTAATAAAAAACCAATTAGCATTATTATCCACCTACTGTATACTTTTCCGTCAATATTAAAACGTGAAATCAACTCAGCTTTTACTTTAAGTTCGTAAGAATAGATGTCATTTTCTTGCGAATTGAATGGGTAAATTAAGGCTTGTGCTCCATCAATATAATTGCAGCAAAGATTTTTTTTAGATATAATTTCTTTTGTTTTGATAAAGGAATGATTTAAAATTTTATTTGCATCAAGTTTACCAAAAGCAATTACTTCCAATGAAATATTGTTTTTGCTTCGAGTATTTGAATTTACTTTTTCAAATAAAAAGAACTTTAAATTTTCAGTAGTTCCATAACCACAGCAATTTTTACTATTATAGATAGCTTTTAATTCCGGGTGGATAATGTTGTTCCACTCATTATCAATACTGCTTTTAACATTGTCTTTACTAAGGTCTAATTCATCATTAAATGATTCAGAAAGTAATCCGAATACTGTCTTATTTTTGTCAGAACGATCATACCAAAAAATCTTAGATCTTTTGATTTCGATCTCATAGCTTATTACATTCATTTAATTATTTTTTTTCATCTTAGTATTTTTCTGAAATTGCATACAACTACTTATATGTTCACCTTTAGTAACTATATCCAGCGCAATACCGCTGATATATTCACCTTTTGTTGTTTATATTTCAAAAATTTTCATGCGAGACCTCCAAACTGATCCAAGGGGTTTCTTACGTTTTTTAAATTCTTCATGCTCACATGTGTATAAATCTCTGTAGTTCTGCTGCTTTTATGACCGAGTAATTCCTGTATGATCCGCAAATCTACACCCATATCCAGTAAATGCGTTGCATAACTATGTCGCAGGCAATGTAGTGTGAAAGTGTTGTCTAAGGTAACCCTTGCCAAGTGTTTTTTAAAAATTTTTTCAAGGCTTGTAGAAGAATACATTGTTTCCGGCTTCTGTCCTTCAATAGGTCTTTCGAGTTTTGCAAGCGTATGGTTGGTGACTTTCATCTTCAGGTAAAAGGTTTTTATGGCACTGATATACTGGTTTTGGGTTTTGGATGAATATCCGTTTTTTAAAATAAAATCATGGTTGAATTTTTCAATATCATGATTGTTAACTTCATTAATGAGCTTTTCAGGGTAGAACCGAAAGAAATTAGCGATGCAATGCTGGTAAATTTTAATTGAGTTTGCGGCATAGCGCTGCTGCTGCATCCATACTCGAAACCCGTCAAGTTCATGCTGATGCATATCAGATAATTTATTAGTTAGATTAGGTTTCGGTCTTCTGGCTATTTTATTCGGTTCAGACTTTGCTTCTTTTGTTTTTAATGCAGAATAATCCAGATAGGCAACCGGATTTAGGGTTTCAAAAACTTTATGAAGATTGAATGTTTCCATTGGAAGGTACCAAAACTTTCTGCTCTGGCTCCAACGGGCATCAGTGAGGTTTTTTACCTTCCTGATAATGGTGGAGTCCCTTTCAAAACACAGGCTAACCACCGCCTGCTTGCGGTGCTCATCAAATGGCAGTGTGATTTTGGGCTTTATCATTCCCCGTATATTTTTGTTTCAAGTATCAAATATAAGTAAAATATCTTATGGTTTCGATGGTAAATGATGATTTTTAGCAATCACCTTGGAAAGGCTACGAAAAAGGGGCTATGTGTCCATGCTCGAAATGCACGAAAAAATTGCCTTATCCCGAATTTTTCGGAAAACCGCTGTATACGTGACCCGCTTGGTTTATCCTGAGCTTGTCGTAGGAGACTTGGTGTTTCGACAAGCTCAGCAGAAAGTGAGAGGCGATGCACCGCATTTTTATCGAAGTGTTCTCCGCTCGGTAATATGACTAGCTGGAGCCTACTCGATTGTAGGTCGTTTTTCATCATTCACTTATATTTCTCTAATTTCGCCGTCCTTTAAATTCACAATCGGCGCATTAAATAGATCCTTGTATTTTTCTCCTTCAAATGTGTGAATTGGAACAATATTTTTGGGCTTAATCGCTTCAACCATTTTTTTTAATGTTTTGGTATCAGCGTGTCCGCTTGTATGGATTTTATGCAATGTGAATTTTCTAGTTATCAGGTAATCAACAAATTTCATAGTGGCAGGTTTCTTTAAATATCCTTCCCACATTGAATAAATCAGATTTCCGCCTTCAATTTCATTAATGTTCTCTAAATCCTTTTGCATTGTAGGTCTAACAATCATTATGATATTTTCAGATTGATTAGAAATTTCTTCTTTTGTTATTTTGAAATTCTTGAATTGAAACAAAACTTTTTCATTTCCTTCATTAGTCAATCTGCGGCTTGTATAATACGGGAACATTACTTTTAAATTTTCAAAGTCATCAGATGGATAAGGGATAGCTGCAAATTGCGATAATTCACTAAGAACTTTTGCAACATAAACATCGACAACAAATAGTTTTCCAGTGCGCTTACAAGCCTTATAAATTGAAGTTAATCGGTCTATATTCTGACCAGAAGTACAAATTAAGTTGATCTTTCCTTGGTGCTGAAACAAATCAACAAATTCATTTTCAATTTCTGGTTCGGTTTTAAAGGGCTTGTTATCTCTGCTAATTGTTGTTCCTTCAAGAAGCAAATAGTCGACATTTTGCGGTGCATTATGTGTAAACCAATAAAAAGCTTTTGCTTTTCTGCCGTGAGAACGAAAATCACCAGAATAAAATAGGCTTTTCCCGTTTGCTTCAACTAAAAAAGAATAAGCATCAAATGCGGAATGGTCTGCCCAATAAGGGGTTATTGAAATATCGCCTATTTTAAAAGTCTTTTCTTTTTCAAAATAGTTCGTGTTTTTTAAATGGATTTCTTGCGGAGTAAATAAATTATTGAGTTCAATTATTTTGTGAGTTGCTTCGCCTAAATAATACAGAACATTATCATTTATATAATTTGCTAATCCATAGTGGTCTTGATGCGGATGAGAAATAATTACACCATCAATTAAGTTCTTTGAATTATCATAAAGCCCTTCAATATTTGGCAAAACGCCATTGCTAATTAATTCATTGGAAGTTAGAGTTTTGTATTTGGTGAAGTCAAATTCTTTCCCGTCTTTTTCAACTAATGGCATTCCAAAATCAAGCAAGATTCTTGTGTTTTCAGTCCAGACTTCAACACAAGAACCTCCGATTTCTTTTGTTCCACGGTGGATTTTAAATTTCATTTAAATAATTCAATAAATTGGTTTTAATACTTTCTTTTGGTGTTCTTTTAAATCTTTTTTCTATCGGATTGTATAAATTGCATTTCCCCCAGATATTAGTGGATTTCTTCTGTATTTTTATATAAAATATTAATGGTATAATACTTTCGGGAAAATCAATTTTTGTTAATGGTGTTTCAATATTATTTTTAAACCATTGTTCTGTTTTTATTCCAGTTTCTGTGAAAGGTGAAGAAATGGTTTCGTCTCTCATTAAATAAATGAGGTAACCACGCTTTAATTTACTTAGTTTTATTATATCATTATGCAAGTGCTCAGTAAAATCGCTTATTTTATGGGTGCCAAGTTCGAATCCTATTATCGGATCAATATAATTTCCATCTATAGTCAAATTTGGACTATCAATTTGTTTAATACTTTCTTTATCAAAAAAAACAATATCCATTCTCGAGTTTGGCATATTGTTTAAGCCGTATTCTCTATGAATTTGGCTAGTTTTATAATTGGTTTTTGAATCGAAACCCTTTTTATAAGAAGTCTGATAATTTTTCTTGTATCTATTGGTTAATATTTTAAATAAAAGACTTTGTAAGTCTGCTTCAGAAAAGAAGATTAGCGGCTCCTTAATTGCTGTATTAATAAATTCAACTACTAATTCATCGATTACTTTAAAACTTTTCATTTTCTTAAAATTTAGTTTATAAATATGTTTATAGAATGAGGAGAATACCAAATTCATAAATACTAATTAAATAAGTTACCAACTAGTAAACCCAATAAACTCTGTAAATTCAAATCTTTTAAGATTACCTAAAAAACCAGAGCCTAGTTTGTTTTGTACAAGATTTAATATCTCATCAAACTTAATCTTTGCAGAACTATTGTAATTATATTCCGAAATAATGAGAACGGGTATTATGCTTTTGATTTTCTTAGGTATTACCCAATTTGGACAAATCAGACCTATTTTTTGCTTTTGGATTAACATTTCAAACACAGCTTTCTCTAAATCCTTTCTTGGAAGATTACTAAAGATATCATAATACATTCCTAGTTGAATAGGACTAAGATATATTCCAGAAGTATTAGTTCCGTGTTTATACTCAATTAATAGGATATTGCCATTTTTATCTAATGCCAAAAAATCAAGTTCATTTCCAACAGATTTTTTATCATTATTCTTACCGTACCTTTTGCTGTTTTTAAGCGAAATATCTTTTTGAAGTTGTTTATATTTAGGTTGAAATTTATGAAACTCTGTATCTTTTTCTTTTTGATTTAAGAATCCTACAACCGCTTCCTTATCAACTACAACAAAATCATCATTTTTATTCCCACAAATACCATATTTTCTTGATAAAATATTTTGGTAATACCCTTCTTTTTTGTTTTTGTAGTATCTGTCAAATTTTTCATCCTTTGAAACAACGCTTAAAAGGTGTTCAAGTTCTTTTTTAAACATAATAGATGCAGACTTTTCCCCATATAATTTCGGCAAAATATTTTTATAGGCTTTGGCTCCTTCTAATTTGACAATGTCCGTTACTTCTGTCTTTGTAATCGTAAGCACTCTTGACAGTCCACGATATACAGAAATCCATTCCTTTGATTTGTTCTTTCCAATCAAAAAGTCTAATTCATTATTTCCTTTGACAAAGTCGTAAAGCCATCTCATCTCTCCACCTTCTTCAATTAATGAAGAGAAAGTGCTTGAAATTTTTCTGTTGTAATTCATGCTTAAAAATTATTGTTAACGATTACGTGAAAAATCTAATACGAATTTGACCTACATGAAAAATATTTAAGGAGATGCTTTTTTGGTCTAATTAGCAATATTTGACCTCATTCATAGCATAATGCACTACATATCAATAATTTAGGTTTTAACATAATTTAACAATAATATTCAGAATCTGGGATTTGGAAGAGAGGCAAAGCAGTATTGTATAATTAAAATTTGGTTTATTATCAGACAACTATTGTTATAAGAAATTAATCTGTTGATTTTCATTGTATCTTATTTTCGGCCAATTACCAACCAATTAGCGGCCAATTCGGCCAATTAGCGGCCAATTATAGAAGCTTGTAATTTGCTCCACGACCTTTAGCCTTTGGTGAAGTTAATATCTTTAAATCTACCAATTGACTTAATTCTTCAGTTGCTGTTGTTTTTCCAATATCATTCAATTTTTGATATTCAGAATTTGAAATGGAATCATTTTCTTTCACAAATTGTACTGCCTTTATTTGTCTTTGATTTAAACCCAACTTTTTTAATTGTAGGGGATACCCGAATAATTCACAAATTCTTTTATTACGAACACAAACCACTTTAATAGAAAGAAATGCTTATTTTTTGCTAACGAAATAGCTTCTGCTATTCCTGTGTGTCTAAAATCTGCGCTCCCTTTCTCTTATGGCGTTTTACGTTCTCATGGTGAAATTTCATGAATTCATCAGCTGACAGGGCAAGGATTTGCGTCTTGAATTTTTTTACTATTCTTCCTTCAAAATGCATCGTGCTTTTGTCTTCATTATTTCAATGAAATAAATCCGGTAAAAGATCGTGGTGAAGACGAAATAATATTTATCTTCGGGCTTTGTATGTGGCCACTTCATGTCAATTTTACTAAAAAACAATAAAATGAAACAATTCGTCTTTTTTTTAGCCCTTTATATTTCGATTTTTATGAGCGCTCATGCACAGCAGACCGCCCATAAATACATCAACACGAAACCGGCGCCCTTCAGGGTAGGAGCATGGCTGCCTTCCGATCAGCTGATTCTTGACAAATGGATGCAAACACTTATCATGGAAACGGATGCAGACGCACTACCATTGTTTCCGGTGGTGGAAGAGTTTAAAAACCTTATTGAAAGTGATCCGGAGATTTACATGCTGTTTCATCAGATGTTCAATCAGGTTCCCAACAAACCACCATACAATCAAGATCCTGCCGGAAAGCCTCAGGTGCGCGACTACCTGCATATGCTTCAGCTTATCAATCAGGTGATGACCAAAGCGCCCGAATTTAACGAAACCGGTCTTGTTGGCTTTCCCATCAACGCCATTCTTGATTGGCCCATGGGAACTACTTCAGGAGCTTCAGCTTTTTTAAATCCCAAGGTAAACGCACAATTAAAAAAGATACTTAATGAATGGGCCGTATTTTTAAGCTCGCCCGATTCGCGGGAGGTATTGGGCAAGGATCCTCATTCCGGTTGGTTCGGTGAAGATGCGCAAAAGGCTATGCCCAATTTTGTGGATGATTTTATTTGTGATCCCACACAACCGTATCATGGATTTACCTCCTGGGATAATTTTTTTACGCGGCAGTTCAGAGAAGGAAAACGTCCGGTAGCAAGTCCTGATGATGATGCAGTTATTGCCAATGCCTGTGAATCGGCACCTTACCGATTGGCTACTCATGTTGGTGAGCAAGAAAAATTTTGGATAAAGGCACAACCTTATTCCATCGACTATATGCTCAAGGGCGATCCACTAGCCGCCCAATTTGTTGGGGGTACAGTGTATCAGGCATTTTTAAGTGCTTTAGCTTACCACCGCTGGCATAGTCCGGTAAGTGGAAAAATTGTTAAAACAGAAGTGGTTGATGGCAGTTATTATGCCGAAACTATTGCGGAAGGGTTCGATCCTTCGGGACCTAATGATTCTCAGGGCTATATTACCGAAGTGGCCACACGCGGGCTGGTTTATATTCAGGCCGACAATCCGGATATTGGCCTTATGTGCGTGATGTTTGTGGGAATGGCCGAGGTGTCCACCTGCGACATCACTGTTTACGAAGGGCAGCATGTGAACAAGGGAGAAGAATTGGGCATGTTCCATTTTGGAGGCTCTACTCATTGCCTGATTTTCAGGCCGGAGGTAAAATTGGAATTTGATATGCACGGACAAACACCCGGCCTTAATTCGAGCAATATCCCAGTAAAATCAAGAATTGCGACTGTTGTAAAGAAATAACTAATTGCGAGTCAGTCTGACAACCGAAGGAAGGAGGAATCTAAAAGTTCCCGAATAGATAAGTAAATGTATTTATCTGGGGACCTCATTAATCGTATAACATTATTTATCAAACACATGTCTATTAAGTTTTATAGCAAAAGGAAAAAATGTATTTCCCTGAATTCATAATTTTATACTTTGATCGCACAAACTAAGATTCATTTCAAATCCTAAAGCCCAAAAACACTTGTAATTAATTGATTTAATGAAATTTATAACGAAACAGGAAATATTAACGCATCACTATTAATTATCCATTCTCCATTTTCCATTATCAAGGAATCCAGTTGTTTTTTGATAATTCTTTGAAGAATGCTGCACTGCTTTTTGGTGTCCGCTTTAATGTTTTAAAATCGACATGCACAAGGCCAAATCTGTTTCCATATCCTGCGCTCCATTCAAAATTGTCCATAAAACTCCATAGAAAATAACCTTTTAAAGGCACACCTTCGTTAATTGCTTGCTGAAGTTCTAGAAGATTTGCCCGTAAGAACATAATTCTGTCGGTGTCATATATTTCACCCTTAGGAGTGATACTGTCATTTGCAGCACATCCGTTTTCTGTTATATAAATCTCTTTTGGATTCCATAAGGTTTGAACAATTTTTGGTGCCCAGTACATCACCTCCGGTCCAAGACTATGCCATGCTGAATACATTTTGGGATGCGACGGATTTAGCGGAATTTCTTTATACCCAATTGAATCATCAGAATGTTCTACATAGATGGTTGGCCTGTAAACATTAAGCCCTATAAAATCTACCGGTGTTGCTATATCTTTTAAATCCTGTTCTGTGAATTGAGGGGCATCTTTTCCTGCTTTTGCCAGATAAGCATCGGTATATTTTCCTTCGAGCATCACCGTTAAATAACCGGCGTTGAGTTCTCTTGTGGCTATAGCTGCTGCCTTAATGTTTTCGGGAGTGGCAATTAATGGCACAGCGGTATTTATATTATCTGCGGGGCCACATTTTGTTCCTGCTTTGCCATTGGCATGTATGGCTTTTACCGACAATCCCTGTGCCAATACAGCATGATGCCTGACCTGATTTAGCTCAGCATCTGAAAGCTTTAGGCCGGGAGCTAATTCTATGTTCGCATTTTTACCGCCAATATCAATAGAAATACCTTGATAACCCATATCTACAAATGAATAAAATTCATTCATCGTAAAAAAGTTTTTTACCCTATCGCTTAATTGACTGGCCATAAAACCGGCATATTCTGCAAATGCGTATGCAGTTTCCCGCGATTGCCATCCGCCATACTCATCCATTAATGCTTGTGGTAAATCCCAATGATATAGGGTTGCAAATGGTTCGATATCTGCCTTTAATAATTCGTCTGTCAAGCGATTGTAAAAATCCAAGCCTTTAGGATTGAATGCTCCTTTACCGCTTGGAAATATCCTGGGCCAAGAAATAGAAAACCGGTATGCTTTTACACCCATTTCTTTCATTAATTGGATATCTTGTTTGTACAGATGATAATGGTCTATTGCGATATCGCCATTGCTGCCATCGACGACTTTCCCGGGTAAATGTGTGTAGATATCCCAAATAGATTTGCCTTTATCATCGTCATTGGCCGCTCCTTCAACTTGATAAGAAGAAGTAGCAACACCCCATAGGAAGTTGTTCGGAAATGTGGGTCTGATCGATTTATTCATCTGTAAAGTATTTGGATTGTTCGCAGATTCTGCAGCATTTTTAAGAATGCTTTTTTTTTGAAAAGATTGATTTTTCATACCAAGTAGTTTAATGGTTAAATGTGTACTAGAGCCAATGGCGATCCCCCGAAGTGCCGGCAGTCGAAAAAAGCATGCACTTTGTTCATTGTACCGAAATACTGCATAAAGTTAACAAATATTTGCAAAAGATTATAAATATCTGGTTTTACTAAGAGAGGATGGTCTTTTAAAAGGAAGTCCGGTTCTTTATAAGATTTTCTAAAATTTACAATTTCAAAAACCAAAAATGCACTTTCAGATATCGGGGGGGTATATTTTATATGAGGTCGGTAGAAGAAAATATGTACCAATTTATTCCGGAATGTTTAATTTTCTTCTGCTTTATAAGCTCTGAAAACAATAAAATATTATCCAATGCGGCCAATATCAAAAATCAATATATTATAAGGATTATAAATAAACATGACAGAGGGAGAGAATACAACTTTTATTGCAAACAGCGAATTTAATTCCATAGCTACTGAAACTGAGATCCTTGGCGCAATAAAACGGAAAGTGTGGTATAAACCAAAACGGAGCCTTTGCACACATAAAACCCACAAATAGATAGGCCTTTATAGTTGACTTTAAACAGTCGCGGCTTATCAAGAATCGAGAATTGGCTTGCAATTAATTTACTAAAGGCATTTAAGAATATGTAGTTGCCGTGCAGAGAACTTTATAAACGTACGGCTGTATCCATTGGTTTAGTGAGCAATATCAAGCAGGAACTTGAAAGCCTGCATTTTGTTCATAAAATCAAGTCTAGGCGCATACTCAAAAACAAGAAGGATCTGTTGGACAGGTGGATTATTGTTTTATGCTGATTTAATTAGAATGGTTTGAGTGAGAAAGTTGAAATAGTTGATTTAATACTGGAAATAAAGCCACAATAGATCAAGAGATCGCTTAAAACGCTTTTGTTGAGGGTTTTGTTGTCAGAGTTAGAAATACATAAAAAAAGTTGGCTATACAACTAACCAACTTTTTTTATCTTTATCAGCGTCACATAAAGCGAGTAGTGTGGATGCTTAAGCTACTTTTTTAAGCAAGACATTTTTTTTACATCAATTATTTGGTTTCCTACCAATAATTTGTACATATAGATTCCGTTTGGCAGTAGATCAGGGTTGAAATTAATGGTATGGTCTCCGGCATCCTGAAAAGCATTAACTAATAGCTCAACCTCCTTTCCACACAAATCACATACTATAATCTTCACATTGTTTGGGCTTTCGATATGGTAGGATATGACTGTTGAAGAACTAAAAGGATTTGGATAGTTTTGTGAAAGCGCGTTGTTGTTTGATAAACTTGTCTTGGGTGTTGTAATACCCACATTTTCATAAACATCAACACGAAATGCACTTGCCGTTTCATTGCTAATGCTTAGCCAGTCTTCTCCTTCGCGCCTGATTGTATGAGGACAAAGAACTGAGCCATCTACATTATAGCACCACATCGCCCAGGTAGTTTCTTTCCCTATTGTCCATAACCAATATGAATATCCCTCCTGAAGTAAGGATGAGCCATTTCCCCTTAAATGAATTGGTGTATTCCATTGTGACCATGAATATAAATCTGTAATTGTCCACTTCTCCATAATATTTGCTGAATCTGGGGGCAGCCCTTCAGGGTTCGAACATAAGAAAACAACAACAGTATCAGGCAAACTACTTGGGTTGCAATAAGAAATTGCTAACCAAATATCACTTAAAACTCCATCCGAACTTGATTCAAATCCCATTGCCTGTTCAACCCCATATTGTTGCGCTACATTATACCCGGATATTGTCCATCCACCTGTATAAATGTAGTCCCATCCATCCTGTCCGACCCCGAAGTTGTTATAAATGCTTGTCTGCCCATTTATGTTAGCAGAGAGCGCGAAAATTAGGGTGCTTACGTAAAGCAATCTGTTAATATTCGTAAAAAACATAGTTATCCTCCTCATTTTTATTTATTAATTTTCATTAGATTTAACCTGAATAATTCACCGGTTATTTTTGTTGGGAACGTAAAGCTCTTCAAAAACAGGAAATGCTTCAATTATGCAGGTAAAAGAACAGTTTGTCCAAATTTTTTATACAAAATTTATTTTATAAAGGTCAATAACATTTTAAAATTGATTGTTATGGGCTTGGGAAGATTAGTTTATCAACACTATTTTCTTTACAATGATTTGACCATCTATTTTGAATTTCAAATAATAGATACCGTTCGGGTGATTTGATAAGTCGATTTTATTACTAGCACTTGTTATATTGATTTGTTTTATAAACCTACCAACGTCATCAAAAAGTAAAATCTCTTTAGCTGATTCCAGATCCAGTTTTAGAATTCCATCAGTAGGATTTGGGAAAACAGCAACATCATTATTAGTCGATGCTATATCCTCTATGCCGACAAATGAAACATCGTGTCTGTAAATCTGGAATCCTGCACTTGCGTCAGCAATATAGATATCATGACCATCAGCAGTAACATTCAAAGCGAACATTCCGGACTGATAGTAATACCCTGTTAATGAAGGGTTTTTTGGTGTAGATATGTCAATTGCCTGAACCCCGCCTAGGATATAGCAAGAAACATAAACATAATCATGGCTTATGTCAAGATTATAGGCAACATCCATTAATGGTAGATAAGCAACTGTCTCTGGTGACAATGGGACTGAAATATCTATCACTTCTACACCTCCATCTCCATCAGCAATATATGCATAGTTTTCTTTGACCATTATTCTCCACCCAATCTCTGATTGCTGGATGTATCGGGAAACAAAAACCGGATTTTCAGGATCTGAAATGTCATAAATAAATAAACCTTTGCTGTCTTCAGCTTCAAAAGGCTTGTAGTCGATGATATAAAGGTAGTTCCCCTGGACACTAATATCGCTGGCATAACAAAACTCTTCACCAGGAATAGCACCGTTTGTCCAATGAAGAACTTTATTAACGAAAGAAGGGTTCGATGGATCGGATATGTTCAGTATTGTAACTCCATCCCACCATCCGGCAATATAAACATAATCTCCATGAATAATAGCCTCTTGTGGAAGCATTATATTGTTATAGTGCCCCAGTTCAACCAAATTCGTTGGATCAGATACATTTAAAATGCTTAGTCGATTGCCTCCTGCCATATTTTGAGGAGTACAGACAGCCAGATCTCCGGAAATGTTTACCAGATTTGCGCTGCTCTCCATAAATGCCAACTGTTCTGGTTTGCTTTTGTTTGTAACATCAAACACCCTAATGCCATTACTGGCGGTTATTGCATAATTTTCTTTTATCGCAACATCTAAAACAGATCCGGGCAAACCTGTTTGTTGGACAAATTCGAGTTGACCTGGAGTGGTGACATTAAAAATTGAATAACCTTCATTATTGGTACATATAATATAATTTGAGACACCTGAAATAGCCGTAAAATAGCTATTGTAAAAATCTGATTGGATTGGATTTGTCAGGTCACTGACATCAATAGCATATACTCCACCTTCCGTTCCGCCGTACCAGTTATTTGCCACATAAGCGTAATCATCAATTACAGCAACATCATAACAAGCTCCGGGAATAGCTAAACTGCCAACTAATGATAGATCATCAGGGTTTGATGCGTCAATAATTATTAAACCAGATTGGTCCGCAATATATCCGTACCCATCATTCACCTGAACCCCTTTTGGAGTGCAAGGATAATAATCGCGTGGAACCGGAACTGATGGGACACTGAGGTCAAACAAGCGAATTGCATTATTTGTAACTACATATAAAAAATTATCCTCAGCAAAATAACCCCCAGTAAATCCACTAATATTAATGGTAGTAGAATATTGAGGATGAGCGGGATCTGTAATATCATAAACCAGCATGCCATCAGCATAAGTAATTACGTATAGGTATCCACCATATGCATAAATCCCGCCTCTGGGCAATTCCTCAGTAGGTGTGCGCGAAAGCCTGACAGGATCACTAATATCAGATAAATCCCAAATTTCAAAACCTGAAAAATAAGCTGCCAGATAAAGTTGCTTCGTTATATAATCGTAATACATGAAGTCTACCATTGCTCGTGCATACACTTCTGAAATTATCTGAGGGGAAGCTGGGTTTGAAATATTTAGTATTATTACACCACCACCTGCAACAATAAAAATAGTGTCGCCGGTAATACTTGATACAACATCTTTAGGAGTACCTAATGCCCAATTTCCCTGAAAAGACATATTGAGTGAATTATAACCAGATTCCCGAAAGAGCTTCTTGTTCTCAAGTCCGAAACTGCATTGTTCATCCTGATTAAATGCACCTGCATGCGGCAACTTTCGATCAATCATCAAATTGCCTTGGCTAAAAATACTAAATGTAATTAGTAAAAACTGGATTAGTGAAAGTGCTTTTTTCATTGTAAATAATTTAATTTATAGTAATAATTGGTATGGAATGATTATGTTTTATCGCTTTTGTTAAGATTATTTGATTTATTAATACTGTTCAGTAGTTTTTGTAGGATTTTATTTCGTTCATTGCTTTTCTTGATAAATGCCTTTAACCCATCCGGGTCAGATGTTTCATTTTTCAAGCTGTCGATCCTTTTTGTTTTCTTGGCCATTTGATTAAATGATGTGTTCGTTTTCTCGACTTTTCATGATTCAAAAATAATTAGAAATGTTGTGAGTGATGATCAAAACAACCTATAAGAAAACTATAAAAGCGAAAAAACCACCTATAATAAACCTGTAATTTAGCTAAAACAGACTATTTGATAGTGGTCATTATCAACTCCTCAGCATAAAGGCAAGTAAAATTTAATACTTAGAAAGAAAAGTCACCAGGTCAATTGGTGTTTTTGAAATGCCAAGTTTTTTCCGAATTCGTGAACGAGCAGCTTCGAGTGTAGCAACGCGTTGGCCTGTAATTTCGGAGATTTCTTTAGAGGATAGATTTAATTTAAGAAAGGCACAAAGTCTGATATCATTTGCGGTAAGTTTAGGGAAATGATCGGTTAGATTTTTGTAAAAATCGGAATGAACCTCTTTGAATCTAATTTCAAATTCTTCCCAGAGGTCTTGTTCGCTGCTTTTCTTTAGTTCTTTGCCAATAAAATGAATGGCTTTTTTTATTTCATAACTTTGAGCTTTTTCCTCAATTTGAATTAATTTTTCTGAAATCCTTGATAGGAGTTCATTCTTTTTCATTAAAAATAAAACACTTGATGCAAATTCTTTGTTCTTGAATTCAAGCTCAACTTTCAATTTTTGCTTTTCTAATAAGATATTTTTGGATTTTTCTCTTTGACGAGCAAGAATTAAAACACCAATTGCTATTATTGAAATAAAGAAAATAATAATAATAACGATAACAAAATCTTTACGTTGTTGTGCAAGTTCCTTTTCCTGTCGTTCCATATCAAATTGATATTGCAACTCATAATTGGAAATTTTAGCATTATTCCTTTCTAAGTACAAGCTGTCTTTTAGCTCTATTTCAATCAATGAATACCTTAATGCTTCTTCTAGTTTATTAAGAGCAGTATAATTCTCGCGAAGTAGTTTAGCCGATTTCCAGGTAATGTCGGGGAAACCAAATTCCCGGCTTTTATCAAATGCAATTCTAGCATTTAAAATGCTTTTTTCGAAATCCTCAAGATCGAGAAAGAAGTTCCCATAGTTTAAATGAAACAATGCTTTATTTGACTCATCATTTAATTGATTGAAAATAGACATTGCTTTTTGGTATAGAATTGATGCTGAATCATATTGATTTAGCCTTGAATAAACAATGGATAAGTTCATTACATTTGTTCCATACCAATTGTTTAGCTCTTCGTCTTTATGTAAAAGCATGGCGTTTAGCATCATTTTTTTTGCTTTTTCAAGCTCTCCTGATGTGGAGAGTGCTGATGCAATATTACTAAGGCAAAGTTCTTTCTTTGCTGTGTCATTATTAGCTTCAGCAATAGATAAAGCCTCCGTGTAGTAAGCGATTGCTTTTTCAAAGTTTTTTTGGTCTGAGAATACACTTCCCAGATTGTTTAATACAGTACTGGTGTAGTTTTTGTCTTGTATTTCTCTAAAAATTTTTAAGCTTTTAAAATAGTACTCAAGGCTTTTGTTATAACTGTCAAGCCGTAAGTATATCGAGCCAATTATCAAATATGCCCTAGCAAGTCCTTTACGTTCATTATTTTCTTCTGAGAGATTGCTCGCCTGAATTGCTAATCTCATTGATTCTTTATAATCGGTTTTTGACCAATATATTTCCGACAACAATAATGTGCTGCTAATTTGTGCTGCTATATTTCCTGTCCCTTTTGAAATCTGAAGTGCCTCTTCAGCATATTCCAAAGCTTTTTGAATATCAGTATTTAGTAAGTTGCGCGATTTTTTTTCTAGAAGGTCTATTTTAAGTAGGGGGTCTTTTTCTGAAATCAGGTATACCTCAAGACTATCTACCTTCTGTTTGACCTGCGAAATTAAAGGCGGCGTAAATAATAAAGTAAACACCATTATTAAAAATAACCTCATTGAATCCTGAATAAAATTATTGTTTCCTAAAACACGAAAACTCTTTAAAATTATACAAACGACATTAGAAAGCCAAATTGTAGTGATAATATACTACTTAGTTTTTTTAGTTGCTGTAAAAATAGCAATTTATTTTGATTATGTGTCAATGTATGCTTTTTAAAAGCCAAGAGCTCTTTGCAAAAGATAACTTCTAATACAATGTTGGTCTTGCTGCAAAAATAGTCACTTTGATAAAGGAAAGGAAGGGCTCGGTTCATCAAAGGCTAGTGCATCTCAAATTTCGAAACGTATTGATATTCTGTGATTAGAAAGCTCGTCCCCGTGGCATAAAAGCCAAAATATAAGGCATTTAGATGGGCTTGGAAAGGAAAACTCTATATTTACCAGAATATTCAGGGTTTATATTTCAGCCTTTGTTTCCAACAGCTTATTGCCATCAATCCGGCTAATCCATTTCCCGATTTTTTTCTGAATAACTTTGAAGTGGTGTTCTTCATCCGGTGCAATCAGTGATATTGCTTCTCCGGGCGATTCAGCACGACCTGTACGTCCTATGCGATGAATATAGTCTTTTGGAGAACGTGGTAATTCATAGTTGATTACATAGGGTAAAAATTCGATATCGATACCACGTGCGAGTAAGTCGGTAGCTACTAATACAGGGAGTTTTCGGTTTTTGAATTTTGTCAGCAAATCTGTTCGTGCACCCTGACTTTTTTTACTGTGAATAGGCAGTGCGTCTATTCCATTATTCCGGAGTTTATTGGCCACCTGATCGGCCTTTTGGATCGAGGAAGTGAAAATCAGAACCTGATCCATAGCCTTGCTTTTTATAAGATATCGGAGCAAAGGCCCTTTTTTCTCATCGGCAATGAAATAGGCTCGCTGTTGGATGAGTTCAATTGGGTCTTTGTCTTCATTAATCTTAATAACCAGTGGTTTGCGTAATAAAAGTTGCTGAATGCTTTGGATGTCCTCACTTAAGGTTGCTGAAAATAATAAGCTTTGACGTTTCTTTGGAAGCAGTGCGATTATTCGATCCATCTCATCCTTAAAACCCAAATTGAGCATCTTATCGGCTTCGTCAAGTACTAGGGTTTCAATAGTAGATATGTGAAGGGCATTAGAGTCCAATAACTCCAACAAACGCCCGGGAGTAGCCACCAAAATATTTACTCCTTGCAGTCCTTTCATTTGAGGATTAATGGATACGCCACCAAAAACTGCTTGAATTTTTATAGGTTCTGTAAATCCGTGATTAAAAAGCTTAAAGACATCGAGCACCTGTGTTGCCAGTTCGCGGGTAGGAACTAAGACCAATACATTGATATGACGGTTTTTTGTGTCCTTCGTTCCCTGCTGATTCATTAAAATAGGCAATACATAAGAGGCTGTCTTTCCCGAGCCGGTTTTTGCAATTCCCAGGATATCGTTTTTTTGAATTATGGCCGGTATGGCTTGCTTCTGTATTGGATACGCTTCGGTAAAATTATGATCATTAAGGGTTTTTAATAAAGTTTCGGATAAGCCAAGCCTAGAAAACGACATAAGTAAGGGATTTTTTAATTAATGCTCAAAGGTACTGGAATAAAGGATGTTTATTAAGCTTTCCTAAAAATGTTTTGAGGTGTTCAAATAAATACTTAACCTAATCGGTTGTTATATTGATAATTAGATTTCTCCCGCAGGATCTTCACTTCATTTTGATCCCTTGGTCGAAAAGACAGGATTCGTTAAGGAGCAGACAAAAGTGGCGCGCGGACACAATAACTTTAAAATATATATGTCCGCGCGCCACTTTTGTCTATCTATATTTCACCATCTTGTCTTTTCGACTGAGGTCATTTTTCTTAGTTACAGTGTTTTATATTCTTTTTGATATAGAACACTCGTTAAATTACAAACATAAGATGACCGAGGGAGAAATCTAAAACAACATTCATTGAAATATACTGAATTTCATTGCTTAGCCTAAGTACTCAATTGAACACCTCATAAAATGTTATATTACTACTATCTAATAAAATGAGTCCAGGATTTTTTTACGGGAGCAGGAGCAGGAATTTCCGCTTTTCCATGCTCAATAATTTTCATAATCCATGCCATGTTTTGTCCTAAAACTTCCATAATTTGGTTCCCTTCATCATCTTTTGTAGTTTCCCCCGGTGTAGTTCCATGAGCAACAGCCCAATAATTTGATGATGGCATAATCATTTCAGAATAACTGATAAATTTATTAAGGGCGTCAATTGTTGGAATTCCTCCGGAGCGGCGCACTGCAGCTACCGAAGCGCCAACTTTGTGTCGAAACATGCCTTTATTAACAGAAGCAACATAAAAAGCCCTGTCGAGAAAGGATTTCATGGTTCCCGCAATGCCGGAATAATGAACCGGAGAACCTAGCAAGATACCATCGGCTTCTTTCATCTTTTGAATCCATTCGTTAACCAAGTCGCCTTTTTTAATACAGCACTCATTCTGCGTTTTTACACAACTTTGGCAGGCAGTGCACCCCTGTATCTTTTCCATGCCAACATGGATTAATTCTGTTTCAATTCCTGCTTTTTCCAGTTCTTCAAATACTCTGAGCATTGAAATAGCAGTATTTCCGTTTTTATTGGGGCTTCCGTTAAATCCTATTACTTTCATCGTGTTTGTTTTAAATATTTTGATGGACATCGTATTGAATAGTCCAATAATTTGTTTGCAAAGGCTATTTATTTTTTAATGCTTAACGGCAAATATGTCTATTTATTGGACATTTTTTTAGTTCAACGGCTCATTTATTTGGCAAAATAATATAATTAATAATCAGGTGTTTTTGTAGAAAAAACAGAATGAGTCCGACAAAGCATTCGACCCCAAAATGTTGCTGCTTGTTCCTAAAAATATGCTTCAAAAATTTAAATATCAATCTTAGCAAGTTTTAACATTTCCCTGAAATACTCAGGCAAGTCATCCCAGAAACTCATTAGTTCATTGGTGGTGGGATGATGGAAACTAATGGAGGAAGCATGCAATAAAAGCTGCAATTTCTCAATGTTTAAAAATTCCTTTAGGATTTTATTGAGCTGTCGTGAACCATGCTGATTGTCGCCAATGATATAATGACCCGTACCACCAAAATGCTGCCTGATTTGATGCCATCGACCTGTTTGTGGCTGCACTTCAGCCAGGCTTACGTATACTTCGGCATCATCGCGAAAAGCGATCGGAATGTTGCCTTGACCGATACAGCGGTAGTTTGTAAGCGCATCCGTTTTACGTTTTTTGCTTTTGTCGTGCACCCGAAAATCATAGCGGCCTTCTTCCTCTAAAGGCCCATGCACTAAGCTTAGGTATGTTTTTTCTACGCGCTTTTCGGAGAATTCACGGGCAAAATGCCGCGCTGTTTCTTGATTTGCAGCCAGAATTACCAGTCCTGAAGTGGGCTGGTCTAAACGGTGTACATTATATAATTCCCTGCCGGTGAGTTTGTTGACTTCCTTAAGAAGGTGGTCGGCATCCTTTGGCATATGCTCATTTTTATGCACTGGCAGCCCTGGGGGTTTATGCACAACAAAAAGCTGTTCGTCTTCAAAAATAATCCGTGTTTGCATGCGACAAATGTACGCATATTGGCGGTTTTGCGTGTGAGTGTATTGGACGAAATAGTGAAAACAGAATAAGTCCCGTTTTTGTGATGACAATTTCAAAATTAGAGAAACAGTTTGCTGCTGCCTTTTCGGAACAATTTACCGCTTTTTATAATCAAAGCGCACTATTCATAATGTTTAGAACGGTTTTGTGGCACAGAGCATATTTAAAAAAAGCCAGACCGTTTTGAGCCAATTCCCCGGAAACGAAATATTCCAGAATCATCCAGTGGTTTATTGTCAGCAGATGATGAACCGGCTAAGAATCCTTTTTGTTCTTTAATTCCTGTAGGCTTTTTTTGATTTCAGCCATTTCCTTTAAGACAGATTGGCTTGATAGAATCACTTTATAATTCATCATTATAATTTTTATTGAAACCAATAATACTCCGGCCTCTAATAATAAATCTTTGGTAAAGCCCTTTGCAAATAAAGCTACAATAAAGAGAACGATTGTAATTACGATTACAATAATATCGGGTAATGATAGGTATTTTTTCATTTGAACAAACATTATAAATTTAGTCTATAATTTTTTCTTATTTCAAATTCTATTTGTTTATCCCATAAACGCCTTAGAATTTCTTCTAATTTTTTACTGTAGTTGTTCGCTAATTCTTCTTTGCCAATTTTATTATATAATTGAATTAAAGCATTTAGTGCAGGAATATGCAAATCGTTTATATGAAGGCAAATTTTTAATTGATCAATAGCTTCTTGGTAATAGCCTGATTTTTCAAGTTTCATTGCATTATTGAAATGCTTCTCAATTTCAGAAATTTCGAAATCCATTTTCAAATTCAGGATATTCTCAGATTTAGTAATGACCATAGAAGCAGGTAACTCCCTGATCACTCTTTCCGTGACACTACCCAGTAGCACCCTTTGAAGCAGTGATTTGCCTGTTGCACCCATAAAAATTAAGTCAATATTATTAATTTTTACAAATTCTTTGATTTTCTCGTGTGTTTTCCCTTGAAGCAATTCGGTTTTAATTTCGACATCGGTAAAATTGAATTTTGCTATAAAATCCTTGAATTTCTTTTCCGATTCTTTTTGAAGAGTAGTGTTTTCTTTATTAAAATCAATGTCGTATCGTATTGAGGAGTTTTCTTCAAGGGGCTCAAAAATGCTGATGACAAACAATTCGGATTGAAAGGTTCTTGAGATTTTAATGGCATTATTCAGTGCTCTTTCTGATGCGTCTGAAAAGTCAACAGGGCAAAGTATTTTTGCTGGAACAGGATTGCTGTTGGATGAAACAACCCATATTGGCTTTTCCGATTTCCTGATTAGTTTTTCCGCTACAACATCAATTTTGATATTGCCGTCAGTCTGCTCTAGTTCATTTTCGATCAGGATAAGATTAACATTCTCCTCTTCTGCAAGGGTGATAATCTGATCAAACATATTGCCGTAGCTTATTCTTTTTTTGGCATGTATTCCCATTTCACTTAAGTGACCCATAACTCTCTCGAAATCGCGTTCCACATATTTTATAATAAGAGAATTAATCGAGTCCTTTTTTGCCTCCACAGGCAAAATATGCTGTAATATTATTTCAGAATGAAATTTATTTGCTAATTGGATTGCCACTTTCAACTGCTCCGTTGATGTTTCGTTGATTCTTACCGGCACTAATATTTTTTCGAGTAATTTCATGATATTGTTTTTTTATAGAACAGCAAATATCTGGCTTTGTTTAAGAATTAAAACACCGGCATCTTTAAAACTCAGCAAAAGAACATCTTCTTTACCTTCAAGAGCTAGAGATATCTCCCCTTATTCTTTTTCAACAAATTCTTTGTTTATCTGCCTTCAGAATTAGTACTTTTGGCAAAAAATGGAATCAGAACCGGCAAAAACATAATTTTTGTGGGTTCTTAAATGGCTTTAAAACACAAATTTAACCTAGTATGAACAGATTTTACGCTCTTACATTCATCTTTATTTTGCTTACATCCTTGCTCAATGCACAAAGCGATAAATATGAAACACCTTCAAAATTAACGCATTGGATGTCTGCCGAAGAGGCTGCTCAAAAGCATCTCATTGGGCGCAATTTTACGCCAACCGATCCTCCCCCGGCTCCAATCAATTGCCTCGCAGAATTTTCCCCAATGAAAGGCGCTTTAGTGCGCTATCCATTCGGGATTCCCGTTTCACTTATTAAAGAAATTGCAGAAGCTGCCCAACTTACAACAATCGTTGCCGATCAGTCTGAAGAGAATACTGTGATCAGTATTTATCAGTCGAATGGCGTAAATATGGACAACTGTTTATTTCTCCACGCGCCAACCGATTCTTATTGGACCCGCGATTTTGGGCCCTGGTTTATTATCGATGGCAATGATGAGGTGGGCATTGTAGATTTTCCATACAACCGTCCTCGCCCTAATGATGATAATGTGCCGGTTTTTGTTGCAAATATGATGGATGTGCCGCTTTATGGCATGGACCTGATCCATACCGGAGGTAATTGGATGAACGATGGAATGGGTATTGGAGCATCAACAGATTTGGTTTGGGTCGAGAATCCAACGCTCAGCCACGATCAGGTAGATGATCTTGTTGCCGATTATCTGGGCATTACAAATTATCATGTTGTTGATGATCCAAACAATACCTATATCGATCATATCGACTGCTGGGGAAAATTCCTTGATGTGGATAAAATCCTGATTCGTGCAGTTCCGGCAACGCATGCGCAATATGCTGACCTTGAAAATATGGCGGCCTATTGGGCAGAACAGATTTGTTCTTATGGCTACCCGTATAATGTAGTGCGTGTCTATACGCCTGGCGATCAGCCTTACTCCAATTCCCTGATTTTGAATAATAAAATCTATGTACCGATTACAAACAGCCAGTGGGACGATGACGCCCTGCAAAGCTATGAAGATGCGATGCCCGGTTATCAAGTGTTTGGCTTTTATGGCGATTGGGAATCTACGGATGCATTGCACTGCCGCACGCACGAAATGGCGGATAAAGAAATGCTCTTTATCGATCATCATCCGCTTTTTGGCAGCATCGCCCAAGGTGTGCCATTCGATCTTACTTGCACCCTCAAGGCATTAAGTGGTGAGGCTTTTAAAACAGACAGCCTTTTGGTTTTTTATCAGGTAAATTCAGGAAGCTGGCAAACAACAGCACTTACATCTGCTGGTAACGATCAGTTTACGGCAACCATCCCACCGGCAAATAACGGAAGTACAGTGAAATACTACCTCTATGCTGCCGATCAATCGGGTAGAACAGTGCGGCATCCTTATATTGGCGCCTATGAACCGCATATGTTTACAGTAGGCGCACCTGCTTATCCAACAATTGTAATTTCGCCTTTTTCTGTAAATAAAAATTGCCTTACAGGGCATACTTGTGGTGGTCAGATTTCTGTTTCAAACCTCGGTGCTGTTGCCTTGAATTTCACAATCACCATCGAAGAAGATGCAAAAGAATACAAGAGCTTTGCTTTGGCAAATACTCCCGTAGCAAATGCCTGGGAAAGAAATACATATCTTGAAGCAAAAAGCAGTGAATGCCTGATCGAAAGCAATGCCGATGTGAAAGATATCCGTTTAAGCTTTGATTATTCGGTAAATGATTATCCTTTTGAGAACAGTATTTGGCTGAAAGCTCCATCAGGAAAAAGTATAAAGATTGCCAAAGGACTTGCTGCTGGCGCTTATGAATTGGATATTGATGACTTTAAAGGGGAATCGATGCATGGCCGTTGGTCGCTCTGGATTGAAGATAATTTTGGCGATGGTGGCGCCCAAATGACTAATATTGAACTTGCTTTTGCTGCCAATAGTCAGCGCAATAATTGGATTAGTGTGGATCCGATGAGCGGCACCGTTGATCCTGAAGGCAATATGTCCCTGGATTATACGCTGGATGCTACAGACTTAACGGCGGGGGATTATACCGGACGCATTATTTTTAGCTCGAATGACCCCCAACATTCAGAAGTAAACCTTCCTGTTACATTGCATGTAAAAGAGCCTTCTGATCTGCGTTTAAATCCGGATACACTCTGGTTTCTAAACCGTGCCGATATACAGAACGGTAAGGATTTCTTTATTGCAAACCGCGATCTGATCAACCACGATATCCTTTCTATGAACCATGAAGGTGCAAATGAAATCTGCTCTTGGGCTATTAATCCCTGGACACTCGATTTGCCTACATTTGTAATGTCAAGGGATAGCATTGAATTGCATATTGATGTGGAAGCACTAGCTGAATGGCCTGTTGTAGGCGATGAATTGGTATACGACAGTATTGTAATGACCTCAGAATTGAGCACGCAAAAATTAGTGCTGGCTATGAATCCGATGGCTCTTTATCAGGAAGTTGTGGTGGCTCCCGATACTTTATTCTTCCTAACAGAACAAGATATCCAGGATGGAAAAACATTCAGCATACTTAATCCTGCAATCGACTCTATGGAAATTCTAAACCTTCCTTTTGAAACGGAAAATTATCTCGCCTTCATAACAAATTATCCGGATGAACCAAATTTCTGGATGCAATCTGGGCAAGAGAATGAATATACAGTTGTGATAAATATTCCAATTGGTGATGAGATTGTTTACGACTATGATAGCTTGATTATCGAAACAGAAAATAGTTTCCATAAAGTGTATATTAAACTCGATAGCGATTTAATTGCAGGAATGGCAGAGCAGCAGAATCAACAAAGGCTGGCAGTATTGCCAAATCCGGTACGAAGCAATGCGTCTATTCGTGTGGATATTAGCAAAAACGAATATGTTTCGCTTGATATCTATACCAATGGTGGTGTGTTGGCCGCTCATGTTTTTGATGGAATGTTGTCCGCAGGAAGTCATACATTTGAATATCAATTACCTGCGTCAGATCTTCCTAATGGGATGTATTTCCTTATGCTTGAAACCGCTTCCGGCGAGAGGAGTATCCAGAAACTTTTAATTGTACGATAAGACCAGCTAAAACGACAGATAAAAGCACCAATAACACTATTATTGGTGCTTTTTTAAAGGCAATTGTAATTAGCATTCTGATTATCCCGAAAAAATCTTAATTTTACTATGGCTTGAAATATTTCCTATTGCCTTTAGATAATGTTGGATACTAAGGTTTTATGATGTTTTAGTCCTTTACTATGTGTATTATTTGCTTGAAATTTTTTAAACAGCCTAAAAAACAGGAAACAAGATGAAAGAAAAAGGGAGTATATCGCAATTTATGCTGAAGCATTATAAGCACTTTAATGCAGCGGCCCTAGTGGATGCCGCTAAAGCATATGAGCAGCAACTGGATCAGGGAAATAAAATGATGATTAGCCTGGCTGGGGCAATGAGTACAGCAGAGCTGGGAAAATCCTTGGCAGAAATGATCCGAAACGATAAAGTGCATATTATTTCTTGCACCGGCGCTAACCTTGAAGAGGATATCATGAATCTTGTGGCGCATTCGCATTATAAACGCATCCCTGAGTACCGTGATTTAAGCCCGGAACAGGAGAGGACTTTGCTCGATCGGGGCTTGAATAGGGTAACAGATACTTGCATCCCCGAGGAAGAAGCTTTTCGCCGTTTGCAAAAACATATTTTTCAAATTTGGAAACAGGCTGAAGAAAATGGCCAACGCTATTTCCCGCATGAGTATATGTATCAAATGCTTTTGTCAGGCGTTTTGGAGCAATATTATGAGATTGACCCAAAGAACAGCTGGATGTTGGCCGCGGCAGAGAAAAACCTGCCAATTGTTGTTCCCGGATGGGAGGATTCTACTATGGGCAATATTTTCGCATCTTATTGTATTAAAGGGGAATTGAAAGCCTCTACGATGAAATCAGGCATCGAATATATGGTCTGGCTCGCTGATTGGTATACTGCACAAACACAGAATAATGGCATTGGATTTTTTCAAATTGGTGGTGGTATTGCAGGCGATTTCCCGATTTGCGTTGTGCCTATGCTTTATCAGGATATGGAACGCACAAATACGCCTTTCTGGTCGTATTTTTGTCAAATCTCCGATTCCACAACAAGCTATGGTTCTTATTCGGGAGCTGTTCCTAACGAAAAAATTACTTGGGGAAAGCTGGATATTGATACGCCCAAATTTATTATAGAATCGGATGCTACTATTGTGGCACCGCTGGTGTTTGCATATCTATTGGGTTGGTAGCTCTATTGGTTTCGTCCATATTCTGTTCCATTATTTGGCAATGCTGATCTTTCTTTCTGCAGTTCAGGTCTGTTTTATGAAAACATCCGCATGTGCAGATAAAAAAGCCGTGGTGTTTTAAGCAAGACATAAGGATGTGTTGTGGGAAGATCTTTATCTGAAGAGAAAACGAATCGCTTGTCTACCAAAAGTCTGATATATATGTTTTTATGTGAAGAATAGTGGCTTCCTATAGGTGATTTAGACAACTGATTTCCGGTATTCCGAGGGCAGTTTTTGATAATATTTTCGAAAAGCACCCAAGAATGTTTGTATATCATAAAAGCCGCACAGATCGCCCTGGGATTGTAGGTTCAACACAAACAAAAAATGCCTGCACGGCAATTCACCGAACAGGCATTTTATGGTTCTGAAGAGGGTTACATCTTCATTTTCCAATCGCCATCTTCTTTAAGCATGATCACATCATCTTCGTCGGTTTCTCCATTTCCATAAGTAAATTGAATCCTTACGGTGGCTTTATTGCCATCTTCGTCAATTTCTTCGGAAATTACTTCAATGGAATCGATGCCATCTTTGCTGTCTGTTTCTGCTTTTGCCATCCCTAAGAGGCCTTTTAATTTGGCAATCTCTTCTTCGGAAGGTTCTTTGCCTTGCATCGCGATATTGTCATATACAAAATCCACATCACCATTGGCGAGCTTTTCATAAATTACTACTGCTTTGTCGCCGGGGGAAGAAGATCCTCCACAGCCTACAAATAAGCTCAGTGCGAACACTGCTGCAAAAAATACAAGAAATTTTTTCATAATAATGGTTTTATTTGGTTAATAGAAAGGTGTTAAAAGAATTCAATTGGGTTAAGGGAGCATAGGCAAGAAAACTTCCTGGCAAAAGCATTTTTTTATCGGTAGGAAAATGAATGCTGTCAAAGCGGTTGTTGGTAAGATTGAAACCGGCTTCAAAAAAAGCATTATAAACCAACTCGGTACAGTATAACTTTTCCTGATCTGAAAGGTCGAACGCATGATCAAATTCGATTGCTTTTTCATAGAAGTTATGTGCTGTTTCTGCTGCCTTTTCTTTTGTTTTTGTATCGCAGCGGACGCGATAAAGGGCCCCCGAAGAACAACGTTTAAATGAAAAGAAATCTTTGGGCAATTCCTTTTTTACATATTCGGGGCCTTTGCTTTCGTCGGGAACAGCGTGTATAATAAATGGGCAGCCGTTCTCGCGTACGATCATGCCAACATGTGAAAAATTACTATGTGCATCTGTCATAAAAACGGCGTAGCTGCTCAGGCTTTTGCCCCTTCTGAATACTAAATCACCGTCCTGCATTTCAGTAATCCCCGAAAGAAATCCGCTTAAACGGTTTTCATGTGAAATCCTTTGTGCTAATTGCATACTAAAGTGAATCAGTGCAATGCACAAAGCGATCCGTGCTAAAACTTTTATTGTGTAAATAGTTTTCACTTTTCAAAGGTCGGTATAAATATCAAGAAAGGCAATAGGGCAGATGAACTATTTTTGGTCTATAAGATTAGATCATTTGCAAATCAATTGCCCTTGGCTGTATTTATTTAAAACAGTGAGTATTATTCCTTCCGATGCCAAAATTTCAGTAAAGGGAGGAGAAATCTAAAAATTCCGGAATAGATAAGAATTATGGATTTATCGACCAATCTCGTATAGGATTTACTGTGCAAAAAGCAGACACCGGCTTTTTAGTAAATGTGAATTATTTCAAGCACCTGCTTCAACTTGATTATCCTTTCTTTTTGATATTTATATACTGACCGATCAGTTGTTTTTGAAGTTTATTCCATGAGATGGCATAAAATAGCATCAGCACATAATCGGTAAGTTTTAGATAAAGGGAGCGTTTGCCTGAGTTCCATTCAAGGTTGTTGTTCAGGCCGTCTGGTTTATCATTGATTTTGTTTTCAAGGACCATGCGGCCATAGTTGTGATTGGTGCCATAAGCCCAATAGGCAGCTTTCAAACTGCGTGTACGCCAAAGTGTTTTAAACATCATTTTTCGGAAGTTGTCTTTATTGTACATGCTCCAATAAATATTTTGCATGATTTTTTCCAGTTCTTCCCTGCTCAGTTTTGACGTGCCCATGGTGGCATGCACAAAGTGATAATGCTGCCAGTCGTTTGGGAAATTATTGAGGACGATTTTATTTTCATCCCTCATGCGAAAATAGAGGCCGGTGCCCGGCAAAGGAGTCATAATGCTCAATTGCATGGCGTCTATTCCGCTTCTGCGAACAAAATCGCGGCGAGCAAACAATTCGTCTTTGCCGTCGCTTTCCATGCCAAAAATCATGGCTCCCAATATAGCGATGCCATGCTTGTGTATTTTTCGTATTCCAATTTTATAAGAATCTACGCCTCTTTTCAGGTTGAGCCGTTTTTTTACGTCAGAAAGAGCCTGTTCTGTTTCGGCTTCAATGCCTAATAAAATTAAGGTGCAACCACTCTTTGCGGCCCAGCGTAATACGTTATCATCATCAGCAAAGTTGATGGAAGCCTGGCCAAGCCATAGTTTTTTTATCCCCCTTTCTACCATGCCCTTAAAAAGGCTGATGGCCCTTTGACGTGAGTGTTTGTTGTTGTTCACCAAATGATCATCAACAATAAAGCAATAGGGGCGCTGCATCTCTTCCATTTCATCCAACACATCCTCAATGGGTCGTTCGCGGTATTTCTTGCCGCACATCTGGGTTACAGAGCAGAAGTCGCAGCCCATAGGGCAGCCACGCGATGTTTGAATCAGGTCATAGACATAAGGGTAATGAAATATATCGCGCCTAGCTTTGGGAATCAGTTCCACGGGTACAATGCCTCCTTTATAAAGCGGAGCGGGCTTCCCCGATTCAAAATCCTTTAAAAACAGCGGCCATACTATTTCTGCTTCTCCGCTGACAACGGTGTCTACATGCTGCATAACCTCTTCAGTCATCATGCTTGCATGAATGCCTCCCATCACGGTATGTATGCCTTTTTCACGATACATGGCTGCTATTTCATAAGCCCTTACAGCATTGGCAGTAAAAGACGTGAGCCCTAACAGATCAGCAGGGCGAAACGTCAGCTCCTCGAAACTTTCGTCCACAAATTCAATTTCCCAATGTTCGGGTGTTAAAGCGGCAATTACGCCCAGTGCTAAGGGCATATGACTTGAACTTGGATGGCCGACAAAACCTTTCGCCAAAGAGTTTACCGGATTTACCAGCAGTAGTTTGTATTTTTTTTTGTTCACGAGTATACGAGATTATTGGAGATGCTGCAATCAAACTCAGCGCCGGCAGAATAGCACAGAATGAGTCGAAAGTTTTTATTCTATCTATTTGCGTGACTTTTGCAAAAATTGTACATAAATATTCATCCGCACTATTCAGAAAGCAGGTCTTCTCTTCTATGTTTTTAGTATTACTAATTATTCATGGCAAAATTCGGAATAATTTTTCATAAATGAAGTAGCAAAGATGAACTGTTTTTGGTCTGTAGTGAGGGATTTTGAATATACTGAAAATTATCTCTCCCGGATGTTAACTTCTTGGATGGCTTTTGATCACCTTTTCTGTAAGTAATCAATACATAAACAAGTCTAAATTTCCCTTGCAAAAAGATATTGATTCCGATAAATGTCCGAAGCGTGTCTATATGAATGTTTGCATGGATGGTTCTCCGAAAAGCACCGGACATCATATTTATTATTTTGAGGTGTTCAAATAAATACTTAACCTAATCGGTTGTTACATTGATAATTAGATTTCTCCCGCAGGATCTTCACTTCGTTTTGATCCCTTGGTCGAAAAGACAGGATTCGTTAGGGAGCAGACAAAAGTGGCGCGCGGACATATATATTTTAAAGTTATTGTGTCCGCGCGCCACTTTTGTCTATCTATATTTCACCATCTTGTCTTTTCGACTGAGGTCATTTTTCTTAGTTACAGTGTTTTATATTCTTTTTGATATAGAACACTCATTAAATTACAAACATAAGATGACCGAGGGAGAAATCTAAAACAACATTCATTGAAATATACTGAATTTCATTGCTTAGCCTAAGTACTCAATTGAACACCTCATTTATTATTAAAGTATTTCAAGGCAGAAGTTTTTTTTAAAAGACTAAACAAATTCTTTAATAATAGGTTATTTAACTGATAGTTGACTTAATCGCCGGTTCTTAAAGTGCAGATATTCTGCGAAATTCAGTAATGAAAGCTCCGGTCGCTCATTTGATTTGCTAAAATGCTTTAAAATCTATGAAGAAAATACGAATTAATATCTTGGGAGGGGTCGAAAAAGTTGGAAATGCCCTGCCTCACCCTGCAGCTTTATTCGCATTATTTGGTCTAATTACCTTGCTGCTTTCGTTAGTGGGCTATTATCTTCAATGGCAAGGAATTAATCCGGCGAACGGAGAAACTGTAAAAGTGGTCAACCTTCTTTCTAGGGATGGCCTCCATAAGATCCTTCTTGAAATGGTAAGCAGTTATACCGGTTTTGCCCCTTTGGGCATTGTGATGGTGGCAATGCTTGGAATAGGCATTGCAGAAAGTAGCGGATTGATAAAATCTGCGATAAACCTTTTGCTTCTTAAAGCGCCAAGAAATTCGGTTACTTTTCTGATTGTTTTTACAGGCATACTGTCAAATACAGCGTCAGACTTAGGATATATCCTGATTATTCCTTTAGCAGGCATTATTTTTCAATCCTTGGGCAGGCATCCAATTGCCGGGATGGCGGCGGCTTTTGCAGGGGTAAGCGGTGGTTTTAGTGCAAATTTGTTTATTGGAACAATCGATCCTCTGCTTGCAGGTTTATCCACAGAAGCTGCACAAATCTTAGACCCGGATTATTATGTAATGCCGACAGCCAATTATTATTTTTTGGTAGTGTCGACTTTTGTTATTTCGATTGCAGGGACATGGGTGACCAAAGCGATTGTTGAGCCGCGTTTGGGAACATATAAAGGCGATGTTGTAAAAGAAGAAATTACCAATTTAAGCAGGAGAGAAAAAAAAGGATTGATGTGGGCAGGCATTGTTTTCCTGTTTTTTGTGGTTTTAATTGCTTTAGGGCTTATTCCTGATCAGGGGATTTTACGTGCTGATGACAATACAGTGCTTCATTCGCCTGTTCTTAAGGGATTTATTGCTGTTTTATTTCTTATTGCCGGCACCTGTGGAGTTGTCTATGGATATGTGAGTGGCACCTTTAAGAAGCATGAAGATGTGATTTCAGGCATGAACAGTAGTTTTAAAAGTTTGGTTTCCTTTTTGGTTTTGGTCTTTTTTGCTTCGCAATTTGTTGCCTGGTTTAAATGGAGCCAATTGGGGATTCTGGTTGCCGTGAAGGGGGCTTCATTTCTTCAAAGTGCTGATATAGGACTTATTCCAATGGTCATTATTTTTATTATCATCTCCGGTATTATTAATATGTTTATGGGGAGCGCATCGGCGAAATGGGCAATTATGGGTCCTGTTTTTATTCCTATGTTTATGCTGTTGGGGTATTCCCCTGAATTGTCACAGGCAGTTTATCGGATAGGAGATAGTGTTACGAATCTAATTTCCCCTATGATGAGCTTTTTTGCTTTGATTATCGTTTATTTTGAAAAATATGATCCAAAAGCAGGGATTGGCTCTCTTATTGCCACAATGTTGCCTTACTCTATTGCCTTTTTTGTTGCATGGACTTTACTCATGATTGCATGGATACTGATTGGTTTGCCGCTGGGCCCGGATTCGGGATTGTACTATGTGAGATAATGGAAAATGAAAAACTGTATTGATATCAAACTCCGTAGGAATGACATTATTATAGCAAATGGTGTAATATATTGATTATAAACACTGAAAGGGGTGACACTTCCGTATTAATATCTGGGATTTTAGATGGGTTTCCTTCTCCTTAGGCATGGTTCCGAGGATCTGCCTGTTAAGAGCTTACAGGCAGGGGAGTTTTATTCATGCAGATGCAAAACAGCGCTCTATTTTATAAATTTATGAGGGTAGTTGGGCATGCGATTCTGAAAAGTTAATACCGATTCTTTTACGATTACGCCTTTATCAATATTGATTGCTTTTCGAATTGTAGGATCATTCATCCAGCTTGAATGGCCTCCTAAAATCGTTGGCAAATAAACAATGAGTGCAGCAGAAATTGACCTTGAGGCGCTTTCCCACAAATAACTTGGCGTATGATCAACGGCATAATAGTGCACGTTTTCGATATTCAGAATTGGCTCTTTAAAGCTTGTGGGTTTCGCAAAATAGAACCCCATCCCTTCATCGCAACTTACATCAATAATCAGGCTTCCGGCTTTGAGAGTATCTTTTTCATTTTCTGTCACAAAATGGATGGGATTGTCTGTATCCTGATAGGTGCCATTTATAATGATCTCAGATTCACGAATTAAATCGGACAATGGGTGAACTGTACCATCATGTTCTATGGTTACCATTCTGGCTTCCCCGGGGCCGCCTTCACGAATACGCACATAGTTCACGTCTAAAATTTCTTCACGAACTTCATGGTCCGGCCTTTGGATGCAAATTGTAATATCTCTGAAGCCATGCGATTTAAGTGCATAAATAGCCCCACGGCTCACTGCACCAAAACTGAAAATAATTACCTTGCGCTGGTTCCCGTAATGCCCATCAATGCCTCTTAATTGCAGTGCATGAATCACGGCGCAATAACCGGCCATTTCATTATTCTTATAAAATGTGTGCCTTCCAATTTGGCCGGAAGGAGTCCAAACAAACATATCCTCAAAGGCAATGAGTGTTAATTTTCTGTCGATTGCAGTTTGGGTGATATCGCCTTGCTGAGCACAATGTGGATAACCCCATATGAATCCGCCTTCACGTATTTCCTGCAAATCTGCCAATACAGGTTTTGCAATGATTACAGATCCGGTTTCAGTTAATAATTCGTGCCGTGACGCAACCCCACCGCTGCGAGAAATAAAATAATCATCATTTAGGTCAAAGGCTTTGCCATATCCCTTTTCGAAAATTAATTGTTTTCTGATATTCAGTGGTAAACGTGACAGATGATCCGGATGAATGGGGACACGCTTTTCGTCTTCTTTTTTTGAAGTTCCTATAACCCCTAAGCTTTGTATTTTCATGAATACTCCTTTGTTTATTTTATTGTAAAACAAATTATTGTCGGTCCGACGATCCGTAATTCAAAGAGGAATTATTTGCTGGAGAGAAAGGTTTTTGAGTGCAGCAAAATACTTCAGGGCAGATTGAAATCAAAAATGGTATAAACCTCCCGTAAAGGTAGTCTATTTAATCGGGAATTGCAGGAATTAAAAAATTGATAATAAATAAGTTAGAATAAATTTTAGTCAAATAGAGCGCACAGCAGTGCAATGCAGCGCATTTCAATGGCTTGAATTATATTTTGTATGCAGGAAGACAAACATTTAGGAGTTGTCTATTTTGGTAAATTTCGATTATCTCTCGCTTTTGTCGGATTCGGGTTTAAACGGGATTATCGACCATTGGATCGAAACGAAGTGAAGAATGGGAAAATCTATTATTCTATGAAATAATCTATTAGGATATGGATTTTGTGTTAGGGATTACAAATCTGCGCCAGCGGTTGTAGTTGGATTTCTGAGTCGACTTTCTTCCTGCGTATCGAGAAGGCTGTTTTTTGGAGTTTAAGGGCAAAAGGGGCGCGCTGACGCATTAATCTTTAAGTTAAAATGTCAGCGCGCCCCTTGATTCTATAGAGATACTACCTCAGCTCTTTTACCAACGATCGGATTGGAAATAGAATGCTTCGTCCAAAATTAACGCTGCGTTCGGGCGACCAGCCGCTATATTCGTCGGGCAGGTCGGCATTGTCTTTAAAAGGCATTTCAATGGTCATCGAAAGGCATTTAAAGCGTTCACCAATTTGCTTTGAGCCAATCGAAAGATTGGCTTCGCCGGGCTTGTTTTTGGGATAGCCATGCCTGGTCTGGAAATCAGGGTTAACCTCTTTCCATTTATTCAGGAATTTATCCAGCAATCTGCTCAGCCGCTTGTCAAAAGAGGGAATGCCTTCGATAGAGGAGATAAAATTATAGGGCAATCCTTCATCACCATGAATATCGAGAAAAAGGTCGCAACCGACTTTGTCCATTTCGTTTAAGAGGTAAAAAACTTCTGGGCTTTTTTCTTTAGAAGGGTTTGCCCATTCGCGGTTGAGGTTGGTTCCAAGCGTATTGCAGCGCAGGTTTCCGGCAATGGTTCCATCAGGATTTAGGTTTGGCACTAAATAAAAAGCAGCATCTTTTAGCAAAGTAAGGCTTTCGGCATCACTATCATCAATAATCCTGTCGATAAAACCTTCCATAAACCATTCTGCCATACTTTCTCCGGGATGCTGGCGCGCCACTACCCAGATTTTCCTTTTTGCCTTTGGATTTCCAACAATCAGCAAATCCAGATCTCGTCCTTCGGCGGTTTGTCCCAGAACTTTATGGCGGCACATTTCGGAATGCTGCGCATTATGCACCAAACCAAGATGACGCTCATAGCTATAGGGTGCAAAATAGGCGAAAAACACAGAGTCCTGATCGGGTTTAAAATGCCAGATTAGTTTTCCATCTTCGTAGGATGTGGGAATTGCAAACCAACTTTCCCTGTCATAAGATCCACGCACTTCATAATCTTCCCAGCCTTCCGGATAGGAAGCATCGGACGCATTATTAATAACCAACTGGCATTCAACACCTTTAGCGCCGCTAAGGCGGAAGTAGAACCATTGAAAATAATCACTTTTTGTGTCTTTTCTAATGTCGAGCCAAAAACTACCGTGATGGTCTTGTCGTTTTACGATAATATTACCACCATCAAAATTTGAAGAAATATTCATAAGCTGTATTTTTAATTATCAGAGGGTTCAAAGGCGGGTTTTATTTTCACGCCATTATATTTTTTTTCGATGCCTTTATCAAAAGTAATGCTTAAAACGGGGAGCCCTTGCTCATCGTAGGACGTCCAGTTTCCGTTTTTCAAACCATATTCGAACTTGCCTTCTTTTTTCTTTCTGCCATTTGGCCAATACCATTGATGCCAACCATGAGCCTGACCCGAGATAAATTTGCCCTTAAAGAGGAGGTCGCCATCATAATACCGGGCAATCCATTCGCCTTCTTTTCTTCCGCTTTCGTATGCTCCTTTTTCTGTATAGCTGGAATAATTATAGACCCAGGGGCCTTCTTCCAGGCCGTTTCTGAAACTCCCCTGCACCACAATTGTTCCTGAATCGCTATACTCAATCATCTCGCCTTCAGGATCTCCATTCCAATAAGACTCAGAACGGAGCAGTGTTCCGTTTGGATAATACCACAGCCATTCCCCGTCGGGTTTTTCTTTTTTGTTGTAGCTTCCTTTTTGCTCCAATTGCCCGTTTGGATAATAGTAATTCCAGAGTTTATGTTTCAGGCCATTAAAATAATTTCCTTTGGCGCGAATTGTTCCATTTGGGTAATAAAAAACCCAAGGGCCTTCTTTATTGCCGTTTTCGGCCAATGAGCCTTCTTCCAAAACAAGGCCATCTTGGAACACCCGGGCAGTTTTCAAGCTTCCATCTTCATTATAATCCCGACGCATTCCCTGAGGTTCATTCTCTTTTAAGGCATAGACGCTTTTTAGGGTGCCGTTTGGATAATATTCTTTCACCAATTCGAGGCGTGCGGTTTCCGGAGCATCAACCTTAAGGACTCCATTTTCGTATTTCTCGATTTTCAAAAAGAGTCCATCCTCATCATAGTATTTAAAGAAACCGTTTTTCAAGTCATTGGTATAGGTTCCTTCCATTTGTGAGCGACCATTGGCATAGAAAAATTTCCAGGGGCCAAATCGTTTTCCAAGGCGATCGAGCCTGTTGATGCGTTCCCTCCTGATTTCATAGCCTTTTCTATATGTAATAACAGTAATCAGGCGGCCTGTTGAGTCGTATTCTTTTGCGAGGCCATCTTCGAGGCCATCGCGAAAAGGAATCTCCATTCTGAGTTGACCGTTCTTGAAAAGAATTTCTGTAAAACCTTCTTTTACGTCCTCTTCAAAATATTCCCGAATGGTTTCATTCGATTGATAAGTTGTGCGCCAACCGTTTTTCTTCCCAAGCGTATAATTGATTTCCAGCAAGAGTTTACTGCTGTCGTCGTAGAATTTCCAGAGTGAATCGAGCAGGAAATTTTTGCGGTTTCCTTCAGAAACGATAAAGCCTTTATCATTATAATTACGCCAATATCCATCGGGTTTTCCCTCGCGCAACATTCCCTCGCTGGCTTTTATGCCGTTCGGATGGTAAAACTCTTTGTACCCATTTGCCCCGACATCCTGCGCAAGCAATAGTGTAAAAGGTGCAAAAAGAAGGAATACGAGCAGTATAATTTTTAATAATCTATTCATGGCATTAGCAAAAGAGGGGGGAAGTTATAAAAAAAAGTCCAATGAGGCCGTTTTGGTTTAGCCTTCCTTGTTTTGCTTATAATTTCGCCAGCATTCTAGTATGGCGAGGTAGATGTCGTAATCCTTGGCGCTGAGCACAAATTCATCGCTCAGGCCACAGTATTTCATAAATGTATCTGTTTCTATGGGATCTTTCAGTCCGGTAATACGTGCTACGAGTTCGCGATTGTATTTAAGATAAATCAGATCGAAGCGCTTTTCTATTTTCACTTTCTTCCTGTAGTTCCTTGCCTGTTTAGCGCGTTTGCTAAAGGCGTTATACAAGAGCTGCACCGGGCCCATTGCCGTAACACCATAGGTTCCATCACTTAATTGGGGTATATTTCTTGGGATTCCGGGTATATTCAAAAGTGCCATTTTTTCATCCTTAATATTCAATTGAATGATAGCCCGTTTTAATTCTGCATAAGTTTCCGGCCAAGGAAGTATATTTACGGCATCGAGTTCGTAGCTTGTGCTTTTTAAAGTAATCAGGGCTGCCGGGGCTTGCGTGCTATCGGATGGTGTAATATACAGTATTTCAGGAAGATAACCAATATAGCTAATCAACAAAGTGTCTTCTTTATGAAGAGGCAGAAAGAAGGTGCCATCTGCTTGTGTTACGGTAGCGAGATGGGATCCAAAAATACGCACCAACGCGCCCTCTAATGGTTCAAATTTTTGATTCACAACCCTGCCCGAATATTCGATCAGGTTTTGGCTGTAACCAATACTTCCAAAAAGTATCAGAAGGAATAGTATGGAAAACGCTTTAAGTTTCATCGCTGCTAAAGTAGCAATAAAGATTAATGAACCGAGTATGAGGCTGTTAAAAAAAGTTAAGTAGATGTTAGTTTAGAAAACGGCTCAGGTAGTCGATCAAATAGGCCGGTTTTACAGGTTTTGTGAGGTAGCCGGAGCATCCTGCTTCTTTGCTTTGGCGCTCCTCATCGCCCATTGTAAGTGCAGTGAGCATAATTACAGGTACTTGTTTGCGGATTTTTTTTAAGGCTTTCGTGCATTCGATCCCGTTTATGCCCGGAAGTCTTATATCCATGATTACCAAATCAATATCATCGTTATTTTTAAAAATTTCAACTGCATCCAATCCATTGGGTGCTTCAAGTATTTGAATTTTTGTTTCTTTTAGTGTGTATTTGGTAATCATCATATTCTCGAAAGTGTCTTCAACAATAAGCACTTTTTTATTCTGCCATTCATGCACTATATTATTGATCTTGGCTTCTGGAGACGCCGCCATTTCGTGTTTTTCGAGAATACATTCTATAGGGAGTGTTAAATGGAATACAGAACCTGTTCCGATTTTTGATGTTGCCCAAATGCGGCCTCCGAGCAATTCGGCAAGGTTTTTTGCTATTGCGAGGCCAAGTCCTGTTCCTTTTTGAACGGCTTCTTGGGTTGCCTGTGCAAATCGGTCAAAAATAAGGTCTAGTTTGTTTTCTTCGATTCCTGTGCCTGTGTCTTCTACAAAAAAATGAATTACTTCTGTCTCTATCTGATAGCCAAAGAGAATCGATCCACTGTCTGTAAATTTAATCGCATTCGATAGAAAGTTACTGATGATCTGCATCAATCGTTTTTTGTCACTATGAACAGACAATTTTTGAATCTGCTGAGGTACCGACAAATTTAGTTTCAGGTTTTTGTTTTTCCTTGATTTATCGAGGCTTTCATTGAAAACATCCAATATTGATTTCAACATTTGATGCAGGTCAAATGGGGCTTTAATAATTTTTAATTGCTGCGCTTCAATTTTTGAAATATCAATAATATCGTTAATCAGATTGAGCAAGAGTTCACCATTGTCCATAATAATCCTGGTGTACTTTTTTGTGTCATCAGCGTCCTCTGTATATTGTAAAAGTTCTGAAAATCCAATTATTGCGTTCATTGGTGTGCGCAACTCATGGGACATATTTGCCAGGAAAGCCGATTTAATTTTATCTGCTTCCTCGGCTTTTTCCCTAGCCTTAACAAGGGAGCGGTAGAGGTTTTTTCGTTCGATGGCATATAATATTGTTTTTGCCAGAAGAGCAGGGCTAAAATCTCCTTTATTCAAGTAATCCTGAGCGCCATTTTTTACGGCTTCCAATCCGGTAGTTTTTTCCGCAGTTCCTGTTAGGACAACCACAGCAAGGTTGGGAAATGCTTTTTGAAGTGTAAGAAATGTTTGTACCCCTTTTGAATCGGGTAAGCCAAGATCCAAAAGTACAAGATCCGGAGTCCATGTTGAGAGTAATTCAATCCCTTCTTTCATCCTCTGCACACGCCTGATGGTGAAATCCATTCCGGCTTCTTGTAAAAAGTCTTCAAGCAGAAAAAAATCCCCATCATTGTCCTCAAAACAAAGAAGATTTATGGCGTTTTCTGCATTCATGGTAAAGCTTGATTATTGTATGCTACAAATATAATATTATTTTTTAATGTATTTGCATTATTTTTAATAAGATGGTAATCGAACAATGCCAAACCAAAAATCATGCACGGCTTTTACAACATCTACGAATTCTTTAAAATCAATGGGTTTCGTAATATAACAGTTGGCATTATGCTTATAAACCATATTAATATCAGAAATATTCTCGGAGGTGCTGAGCACAATTATCGGGATGCTTTGCAAATCATGGTCACTTTTTATTTCTTTAAGTAAGGCCCTTCCATCCATAATAGGGATATTCAGGTCTAAGATAATGATATGTGGCCTGGGAACATCCTGATAGGGCGTTCTTTTGCTTAAAAAATCCAAGGCATTGGCTCCATTGGTTATCGAATGAAGATTTGTTTGAAATGAAAATTCGGACAGGGCTTCACGAACAAGTTCTATATCGCCTAGGCTGTCTTCGACCAAGAGAATTTCTGCGGTTTTGCTTTTCATGGCTTCTTAATATTATTTCAATTTTGGGAAAAAGAGGGAAAAAGTAGAGCCTTCGCCAAGCTTAGATTCTACCGATATCTTGCCATTATGGCGTTCCATAATTTTTTTACAGATTGCCAGTCCTATTCCTGTGCCCTCATATTCTTCACGGGTATGCAATCGTTGGAAGATCTCAAAAACTCTTTCGAGATTGTCTTCACTAATTCCTATGCCATTATCAGCAACAGTGATGCAATAGGTGTCGTTTTCTTCCTGTGCTGATATTTTGATCGCGGTTTTCCCTTGTCTTTTAAATTTGATGGCGTTTGATATCAGGTTTTGGAAAAGCTGCACCAATTGTATTTTATCGGCCATAATTTCCGGGAGTTTTCCAATTTCAATAATAGGCTTATTTTCTTGAATACTGTGATGCAGGTTCATTTTTACATCTTGAAGTACATCCATGAGTTTGGTGTTTTCAAACCCACTTCCTTTTGTGCCAATTCGTGAATATAATAACAGGTCTTTGATGAGTTGATCCATTCTTTTGGCTCCGTCAACAGCAAAAGCAATATAATTTTTTGCTCGTTTATCGAGTTGCTCTTTATAGCGCATTTCCAGGATTTGCAGGAAGCTGGTAATCATTCGCAATGGCTCGCGAAGGTCATGAGAGGCAACATAAGCAAATTGTTCGAGCTGAGCATTGGAGTCTTTTAGGCGTTCGAGTGTTTCGGTGAGTTTTTTTTCTGCGTTTTTCATATCCGTTACATCCCGTACAATTGCCATAAAATGCGTCATCCCTCTAAAATGCACCCCGGTGCCAATTACATAGGTGTGGAAAGTACTACCATCCTTACGTAAATCAATAGATTCTCCATGATATATACGACCATGATCTACCTCGCCGATTAAACCCTGTGCATCTTTCCTGAATTCTTTGGTGATCAATTGAGTAGTATTGGTTTTTATGAGTTCTTCATAGGGATAAGCATACATTTGGCATGCCGCAGGATTGACTTCGACTATTGTGCCGTCTCTTTTAAAAATCACCAAAGCATCCGTTACCGATTCAAAAACATTTCTTAGTTGCTCTTCGCTGTTTTTTAGTTCCTTACGTGCGATATATTCCCCGGAAACGTCCGCTGCAAATACTACCGCCCCTGAGATAATCCCTTCAGCAGTTATGGGGTTTACCATAATTTCAAAATATCGGTCTTTTCCGTCAACTGTGTAAATATCCAGTTCTTTGAACACCCCGCCATTAAAAGCCCTTGCATAGCGTTCAGACCATTGCAGGCGCCAGGGTGCAAAAGAATCCGGTATCTGGTCGATACAGTTTTGACCCATTTTTAAGCGAACACCAAATATTTTTTCAAATAGTTGTATAAAAAAACTATTGAGAGCTAATATTTTATTCTCACAATCTACCGACCAAATTGCAATATCTTTATTCTCGATAATTGCATTCAAATTATGGAAAAGTTGTCGGTATTTTTGTTCGTTCTCCTGCAAAGACAATTGCGCCTTTTTTTGTACATCAATATCGGTATGTGCTCCAATCCATTCTGTGATGTTTCCTTTATCATCGCTAATTGGCACGGCTTTGATGCTCATAAAACGGTATCTTCCTGAGCGATGCCGCAAGCGGTGTTCCAATAAAAGGGGTGTTTGGTTTCTGATGGCTTTTTTCCATTGTATTTTTGTATCAACGCGGTCATCGGGATGCACAGAAGCCATCCAGCCAATGCCTTTATACGCGCTAAAAGGCTGTCCTGTAAAGTCTTCCCAACCTGTTTGCGCTTCATGGATGAAGCCTTCTCCATCGGTAAACCAAACAATTTTTGATGTTGTATTGATTAATTCACGAAGACGCTTTTCACTTTGTTTGATACGGTCTTCTGCCGTTTTTCTGTATGAAATATCGCGGGAAATACCAATAAGGATGTGAGGGTTTTCGTCATGATCCCATTTTACAACTTGTCCACGGCCATCGACCCACCTCCATTCTCCATTTTTTGCTTTTAAACGAAATTCTGCATAATAAAAATCACTTTCCTTTTTGAAATGTTTCTCTACAGCCAATAGTACAGCAGGAACATCATCGGGATGCATCAGTGCTGTCATCTTGTCGATCGTGTCCGGAACCTCCTCATCATTATATCCGAGTGAACGGAATAATTCGGGTGTGCAAATCATTCCCCCTGTTTTAAAATCATCTTCAAATACAGAAGAATCATTAATTTCCAAGGATAAATTCAAACGTTTTTCGCTTTCTAAAAGGGCATTTTCCGCTTCTTTGCGTTCTGTTATATCGATATGGGCTCCCAGCATCCGCACAACTTGCCCTTCACTGTTTTTAGTAGACTGTGCCCGATTAAATATCCAGCGATAGCTCCCGTTTTTATGCCTTAAACGAAATTCTGCAGTAAAAACACCGTCTGGATTTTTAAGGTAATTTTCTACTTTTTGGTGCATTGGTGCATAGTCGTCGGGATGCAGTAAATTTTGCCAGGAACTAAAAAGGTTGGGTAGCTCCTCGGGCAAATATCCCACCTGGGCTTTCCAAACACTTGAAAAATAAACCTCATCGGTTCCAACGGCCCAGTCCCAAATGCCGGTATTTGCAGCTGTGGTTGCCAGTTTATACCTTTCCTGACTTATTTCTGCTTTTTGTTCTGCTTGTTTCAGGGATGAGATATCGCGAACAATGCCATTGGCATATTCTATTTTTGATTTATCGTTTTGAAAGGGTATGCCACTTGATTGAATATGAATCCAGCGCAGCCCTTTAGTAGGGTGGTTGATCCGAGCTATCTCGTCAAATTTAAATGGAGGGGAACAGCCTCTTTCATTGCTGGCAATTAATCGTGGCAAATCCTCAGGATGTGTGTTTTTAAACCATGCTTCAAAATTATTGATTTCGTTTTTATGAATCCCAACTATATTGGCAAAGGACTTACTGATCATAATTACCTCAGCTTCAATTGGGCTTGCTCCCGCCCTAAGGCGATAGAGTGCATAATTCGTTGGTGTATCTACAATGGATTTAAAGTGTTCGCGGCTTTCATTAATTTCAGCTATATATGCCATTCGTTCACTAATATTCCGAATACTGCCCCGAATTGATACTGGTTGGTCATCGTCCCCCATGAGGAGTTTCATGATAATTTCTGCAGGAAACCGACTTCCGTCTTTGCGAATAATGGTGGTTTCCAAATCTATTGATTGTGTGCCGTTTCTTATCAATTGAATAATTTTAAGTTTTAGTCGTTTATAATCCTCGGCATCGAATAAAACGGAGATTTTTGAAAACTTAAAATCAGAGGGTTTATAGATTGTTAATTTTTGAACAGCGGGGCTAATGTACTTAATATTTGCATCCAGGTCCATTTCCCAGATAAAGTCTGTAGAATATTCTGAAATTGTTTCCATTTGGAGAAAATGCTCCATCCGGGCTGTTGCCCCATCAAGAATAAGTGCGCCAATGCTATCAAGATATGTTAAAATTTCTTGAATTTTCGCGTCATCCAAAACCGGAATATTTTCAATTTCTTTTAAAAAATCGCTTTTATCCAGTTTATTTTGTTCTGCTATTTTTTGAAAAAATGCTTTGTCTGGCTTATTGCCTTTTATAAAAAAACCACCGGAAATAAGGGAGCCCAGATGTTTGTTGCTAAGATGAATTGGTAAAACGGCTTCCGTAAACCCGGAATCGCAGGAACAAACATAGGCTTTTTTGCTATGAAGAAAATCAATATTATTTTCTTGATTTTTAGGGCAATAATTATTTTTATGAAAAAAATTTGACCAATTATTTTCATGCCCAAATGAGGCAATGACCCTGTTTTGCTGATCAAAGAAAGCAATAGGAAGCTTGTTTATTTGATAGCTGCATTTAAGGAATGATTTAATTTTTTCAAGATCAATAAGATTTTTTGGCAACAACTCTTCATATTCCAATCTTGAAGTCTGCTTCTGCATAATTGCTGTATTTAAATTTCAACTGTAAATATAATTGAAATAAATCTTTTTTCATAGAAAAGTGCTTATTTTTGCAACTTTTAGTGCATTCGAAAAACGATGAAACATGAGCGAATTAAGAAGAAGCAAAATTGCGAGCCTCCTTCAATCAAATGGTGATGGACGTCAGGTGAACATAAAAGGCTGGGTACGAACGAAGAGAGGGAATAAAAATGTAGCATTTATTGCGTTGAACGATGGTTCCGTAATCCATAATATTCAGGTTGTTGTTGATGTGGCTTCATTTGATGAAGAATTACTCCGGCAGATTACAACGGGCAGCAGCCTGTCGGTAAATGGAACATTGGTTGCTTCTCAGGGCAAAGGCCAAAGTGTTGAAATACAGGCAACAGATATTGAGCTTTATGGCACAGCCGACCCGAATACATATCCTTTGCAGAAAAAAGGGCATAGTATGGAATTCCTGCGCAGTATTGCGCACCTTCGGTTCCGCACTAATACGTTTGGAGCCGTTTTCCGGATTCGTCATGCTTTGGCCTATGCGATTCATAAATATTTTAACGACAATGGTTTTTATTATCTGCATACACCTTTAATCACAGGGTCTGATGCGGAAGGTGCAGGGGCGATGTTCCATGTGAGCACATTAGATGCGAAAAACCCACCACTTCAGGAAGATGGAACGATTGATTTTTCCCAGGATTTCTTTGGCAGGGAAACCAATCTAACGGTTTCTGGTCAGCTTGAAGCAGAGTTAGCGGCTACAGCCCTTTCTCAGGTTTATACTTTTGGCCCAACTTTCCGTGCAGAAAATTCAAACACACCTCGTCATCTTGCCGAATTCTGGATGATTGAACCGGAAATGGCTTTTTATGATATTCATGATGATATGGATTTGGCCGAAGACTTCCTGAAATACCTGATCAATTATGCCATGGAGCATTGCAAGGATGATCTTGAATTTCTCAATAATATGATGGATAAAGGGCTATTGGAACGCTTGCAATTTATCCTGACCAATGACTTTGAACGCAAAACCTATACAGAAGCCGTAGAAATACTTATGGCTGCCGACAAAAAATTTGAATTTCCCGTAAGCTGGGGAACAGATCTGCAATCGGAACACGAACGCTATTTGGTGGAAGAGCACTTCAAAAAACCTGTAATCCTTACGGATTATCCCAAGGACATTAAGGCTTTTTATATGAAGGTGAACGAGGATAATAAAACCGTTCGCGCAATGGATGTTCTTTTCCCGAAAATTGGGGAAATTATTGGTGGCTCGCAGCGTGAAGAAAACTTAGACACATTACTCAAACGGATGGAAGAAATGAATGTGCCTGAGGAAGAAATGTGGTGGTACCTTGACATTCGTAAATACGGAACCGTTCCGCATAGTGGATTTGGTCTTGGTTTTGAGCGTCTTGTGCTTTTTGTTACCGGTATGGCTAATATTCGTGATGTCATTCCCTTTCCACGCACACCACAAAATGCCGAATTCTAAGAAAGGTTATTTTAACGAAAATATGCAGCGCCGCCGAATAGCAAGAATCATTCCAAGCAAGAAATTTATTCGGTGGCCCTGCTGTTCTTATCACAATAATACGTATATTTGAAATTCAGAGCCTGATAAAAGAGCTCTACTGAAAACATATTTGAAAAATGCTTAATCAAAGGCTACAACAAAAACTGCTGCAAAAGCTATCACCCCAGCAAATTCTACTTATGAAATTGCTGCAGATCCCTTCTGTTGCCCTAGAGCAAAGGATTAAGCAAGAAATTGAAGAAAATCCAGCCCTCGAAGATCTTGGTGAAAACGAGCAAAATGATGATGAAAATCAGGAATTTGACGATGCTCAGGAAGAGGATGCTGCTTCTAATGATGATGAATTTAGCCTCGAAGATTATATCAGCGACGATGACGATATTCCTGCATACCGATTAAATGCAAATAATACAGGGCCGGATGATGAGCGCAGGGATATTCCTTTCGCATCGGGTACTTCTTTTCACGACCTTTTAAGAAACCAATTGGGCATGTATGGCCTAGACGAAAAGCAGCATCAAATCGCAGAACATATTATTGGCAATATTGATGATGCCGGTTATTTGATGCGTAAACTTGATGCGATGGTCGACGATCTCGCCTTTTTGCAAAATATTCAGGCAAATGTGGACGAATTAAAAGAGGTGCTCGAAATTATTCAACAATTCGATCCTTCAGGCGTTGGTGCGCGCAGCCTGCAAGAATGTCTCTCCATTCAATTAAACCGAAAAGAAGAAACTCAAGGAATACGCATCGCGAAATTGTTAATTGGACGATTTTTTAATGAGTTTACCAAAAAACATTATGATAAAATATTAAGAAAGAGTAAGATAGACGAGGAGCAGCTGAAAGAAGGTATTGCTGAGGTTCTGAAATTAAACCCAAAACCGGGCAATTCACTGAGCGAATCAGTGAAAACCAACCAATACATTATTCCCGATTTTATTATCCATAATAATGATGGTGAATTGGAACTCAGCCTGAATTCCAGCAATACACCGGAACTTCGGCTCAACCGAACCTATACAGAAATGATGGAGGGTTTCTCGGGCCGAAAAAACAAAAAAGATAAAAAACAAAAAGAAACCATAATGTTCATTAAGCAGAAAATAGATTCTGCAAAATGGTTTATTGACGCCATTCGTCAGCGCCAAAACACCCTTTATATGACAATGAAAGCCATTATGGATTACCAAAAAGCTTATTTCTTAACCGGGGACGAGACAATGCTCAGGCCGATGATCCTCAAAGATATCGCAGAGCTTGTTGGTTTGGATATTTCTACAATTTCGCGTGTGGCCAATTCTAAATATGTGCAAACGCCTTTTGGTACTTTCCTCCTCAAAAGCTTTTTCTCCGAATCCATGCAAATGGACAGTGGCAAGGAAGTGTCAACGCGTGAAATAAAAAAAATACTTCAGGATTGTGTGGATGCAGAAGAAAAAAGTTCACCGCTCACTGATCAGGAACTTGTAGCCATCCTGAAGGAAAAAGGCTATAATATCGCACGCCGCACCATTGCAAAATACCGCGAACAATTAAATATACCCGTCGCGCGCCTGCGAAAAACCCTTTGATTATGACACTTGATCATCTGGAGTATTCTGCGGCAAGATTTGTCTCCTGGCTGTTTCACCCCTTGTTACTCCCTCTCTATGTTCTCTTGCTTTTATTAAGTCAGGATTATTATTTTATCCTGATTCTTACCCCTCAGGCAAAATGGTTTTTGATTGGCCTTGTAAGCATTAATACGTTGATTTTGCCTGCCTTATTGATGTTGCTTTATAAACGTAGCGGGATTATTTCTTCTTATCAAATGAAACGAAAGGAGGAGCGTTTTTTTCCCTATATCACAATGATGGTGTTTTATTACCTGACACACTATCTTATTTCGGGCATTAACCTTCCGGCTGTATTTTATCTGTTTATTACCGGGGCTACATTTTTGGTTGTTGCCGTTTTCCTGATCAATTTTGTCTGGAAAATCAGCGTACATATGTGTGCTTCCGGAGCTGCTGCCGGAACTTTTGCAGGTTTGGCTTATATGTATTTATTGCCTGCTGCACATATTGTGGCCTTGCTGCTCTTGATAGGCGGCATAACGGGCTTTGCGCGACTGAAGCTGGAAGCCCACAGTCCTGCGCAGGTTTATGCAGGATACTTTTTGGGTTTTTTGGTTTTATTTGCTTCTTTTTTGTTGTTCTGATTTATCGGTTTTTAATCCCGTTTTGATTAGGAACGTCTAAAAAACCGTCATTTTGACGCCGAATTTTCGACAGGAAAATTTATTTACCCTCCACTTCGACAATGCCTTGCCCTAATAGACAAAATGAAAATTATCTTGCTTATTTATAGGTAATTAAACTCAAGATGATGCTTATCAGGGTCAGTAGGATAAGGAGTATTATGAATCAGGCACTTAACTTTATTATCACGCCTCAGTCATAAAAAAACAGGGAATCTGTTGTGATGACACATCAGGTTCCCTGCTATTTTATTATTTCAGACAGTCTGCATTATCGAATACTTCCAATAATGAAATCCTTGTATTTTGCCGTAGGACAAAAACAGGCAAATGAGCATGCAGACTATTTGTATTTAAATGGCATGAAGGTAATCCCCACAGAAATTGGGTACATCTGAGGACCTTCGTCTTTTTTAAACAATTTGCTTAAACTATAATAGGCTGAAAGATGAACCCATCGGTAGCCAATACGCGCACTTGCACCTAAAACCCAAGGTTCGAGATAGCGGACATCACTTCGTTTTACAGTTACATCATATCCACCACCAGAAGGATCTTCGCCCTTGTATTTTGTGTGTGCAGCCAATAAATAACTAAAGTGGAACCCAAGAGCAAAATGCCAATCGCCCGGATCGTATCTCAATTCCAATGGAATATCGAGATAAGTGACCGAGAGTTTGTTTTTACTATAGGATAAGGAATCAGGAATTGTTTCAAAACTTGTTGCCCATCCGGTATCCGCTAGAAAAGCATCGCTGTATAAATTTCGCGTTGTGATACCAAGACCGGGACTAAAATGGATGTTTTTAATTTTAGTTTTGATATTATAGGTTGAAAACACACTGACGCCTCGGTTCAGCCAGCTGTCATCCAGATGGCTTGGTTTATCCATCCAAATATCGTTAAAAAACTCTAGTCCAATACTATACTTACGGTATGGCTCGGCTTCATCCTGAGTTTCCTGAGCAAAAGAATGACTCATTAAAGAGAGCCCAATCACAAAAAAGATAATTCGCTTCATAAAAATTCATTTGTAATGCTGACAAAAATACAATTATTCTTTATCCTGCCGGTATTATTTTCGAGAAGGAGCAAAATGACACGGATTCGGGAATCTGTTTTCGGCTTCTTAGGAATGATATCGACAATTGATATGCACATAATTAATGGTGCAACATCATTAACCTTAAAAAGCCCTATTTATTGCTATCAAGCTTTTTCTACAACAAGAATGATTGGTTTTTGTCTGTTTGTGTTTTGTTTTTCAGATTGTGCTTCTCTATTCGGTCATTTTTTCGAGCTGCATTTCTACAAGGCAACCTTGACCAATGGCGCTCTTTATTGTTAAAGGTATATTGTTGGTTTCCATTATTTTTCGAACAATAAACAAGCCGAGCCCAAGCCCTTGTTGTTCATTCTGTTGCCTGTCGATTTGAATAAATGGCCTTTCCCCGGCATTAGTTATTTGGGAATCAAAGCCGCGGCCATCATCCTGAACGCGAACACAAATATGCGTTTTTTCTTCGAAGATGCTTACCCGAACGGGACTGTTCTTTTTACTGAACTTAAACGCATTATCGGTTAATTCGTATAAAACTTTGTCGAAAAGATTTTTTGATAAGGGAATCAATAATTCATCGATATCGATATGCAGGTCTTTTTCTCTATTGTGGTCGAGTGCAATATTCCGAAGGTTGTGCCTGTAAGCAATGCTTTCTGAGAAATCACCTTCTCTATGGTTTAAAAAATCTGGAAACTGAATAATCTGGAAATAGAATAACATATTATTTACAACATGTTCCATTCGTTTTCCTGCGGCATGCATTGTAGAAATCATTTCTTTTATTTCTGCGGGACTAAAGTCGTCGAAGAAATGCATCAGCAAACCCGAAATCCCTAAGACGCCATTCAGTGGAGTATTTAATTCATGGGAATAAATATTGCCGATTTGGGTTTTAAACTCATTTAATTTCTTGTTTATTAGGTTTTTATGAATTTCTGATTTTTCTAAACGAGCCTTAACGCTCCCGAAAAGCTCATCTTTTGTGAAAGGTTTTGTCAGGTAATCATCAGCGCCAAGGCTCATTCCTTTACGGATATCTTCAGCTGTAGCCCTGGCTGTTAGGAAGATGAAAGGAATTGCAGCCGTTTCATGGGCTTTGCGAACGGTTTCCAATACTTCAAATCCGTTAAGGCCGGGCATCATAATATCGCAAATAACGATATCGGGTTTATAATCAATAATTTTTTGCACACCTATATAACCATTTTCTGCCTGGCGGGTTTCATAGCCAGCAATCTCCAACAGTTCTGCTATATTTTCTCGTATAATGGGCTCATCTTCAACAATTAAAATTCGTTTCATCGCTTCGAGTATTTTATTATAAACTATCTGGCAAACAAACAGTAAAGCAGCTGCCTTCATTATTTTTACTATCCAGTTTTATACTTCCGCCAAGTTGCTGTATATTTTGCTGTACAATATGCATTCCTAATCCAGTTCCGGAAATATTTGAAACATTGGAGGCACGGAAAAACAGGTCAAAAATTTTAGTCTGTTCTTCTTTCGGAATACCAACGCCATAATCGCGGACACTTAAAGAAATCTGCTTGGAATCCCGATAATCAATTAGTAGTTCCGGTCTTTTTTTTCCATCAGAATATTTAAAAGCATTTGAAATTAGATTGTTTAGCGTCTGAATCAATAGATTTTTGTCGCTATAAATTTTTCTAGCTGTGCCTAATACAGAAATTTGCAGTTGTCTGCCATCTTGCATCGAAGAAAAATACCGATCGTTAATAATTTGCACAAAGCTTTCTAAATCAAATAATTCTGGATTTATTTTGTTTTTTCCTGCCGATTGTTTCCCGATTTGCAATACATCTTCCATCATCAGGAGCAGCCTGTTTATTTCGCTTCGGATTTGATTCGTGTGTTTTCGTGCTTTTTCTTGTTTTCCTTCAGTCAACTCTTCGATATAATGATTAATAATCTCTGTGCTGGAGCTGATTCCGGCCAAGGGGGTTCGTAATTCGTGCGAGACCATGGAAACAAAATTTGTTTTCAATCGGTTAAGCTCCTGCAGTTTTTCCAGGGCTTCTTTCATTTTTGATATGGCTTTCTTTTGTTCCGTAACATCAACAACAAATCCATCAACAATATTTATTTTTTTCTCTGCATTGAAGCTTAGCTTTAGATTAATTGATGCCCAACTGTCCTTATTATCATAACGTTTTATTTTTATTTCCCTGTTTTTAATAGATCCTTTCTCGATCAATTCATTCCAGATACTCGCCCGTTCATGCTTATGGAAATAAAAATCGACGAGGGATGCGTTTTCTTTTTGGGCATGCTCAATGCTTTTAAATCCACCAAGCTTTGCGGCCTCTTCGTTCATGCTGATTACCTCACCATGCTCATCCGACTGAAAAACACCCACCGGTGCGTTTTCAAAAAGGATTTTATAGCGTTGTTCCGCATATTTCAAGGCATGGCTGCTTCGTTTGCTTCCTTCCGCATTGGAGATTATTTGCGCCAGGATTTTAAACATTGGTATATTCTGTTCTTCCCAGTTTTTTGTGTTTCCACTGGCACAAAACATCATAAAGCCTTTTAATTCATTACTAAAAAATAGAGGCAAACAGATCATGCTTTCCAAATTCCCTGGATTTGGGCTATCAAATTTTTCTAATATGGTAGGAATTTCATTTTTGGAAATTTGCCTGATTACCCCTTCTTTAAAGCTTTTTATTTCGGCATAACAGGAATCGGGCTTCTGCAATATGGCCGTTGTGAATCCTTCAGTGTTTTTTTGCCATGCAATTTTTGATAAATAATCAGGTTGTATATGATCAAAGAAAAACAACTCAGCGAGTTCTACTCCTGCGTATTCACCTGCTCTTTTTAGAGTGCTTTTATGATATTTATCGATATCCCTATAGCTGCTGTTTACATAGAGCCCTGCTTGTTCGATAATCAATTCATGGAATTTTTCTTTGTATTTCAAAAACTGTTCTGCTTGAATTCTTGGCGTAACATCGCGCATATCTTCAATAAGCCCGGTTACATTCGAGTTTTTGTCTTTTACTGGATATGTACTTACTTCAAACCATTTCGACTCGTTTTGTTTTGTTTTGAATTTTATTATTGATGACCTTTTTCTTCCGTCTTTAAGGGTTTTTACAGCCGGACAAGCCTCACAAACGTCATTTTTATTGTGAAAATATTTATGACAGCTTATATTATTGGCGTCAATATTTGACCCAAAATATTGATGCATCCATTTATTTGTCTTTACCGGGCGAAGATTGTTGTCCAGTAAACTAAGCCCCGACTGCATTCCATCAAAGACAGCGCGCAATAATTCTTCATTTTTCTGCAGCTTGTCATAAATCAATTGTCGTTCGCTAATATCCTCTACAGATCCTTCATAATATTTTAAGTTGCCCTTGTCGGAATAAACTGCACGGGCATTTTCCCTGAGCATGAGTATATTTCCGTTTTTTGTAATCCATTGGGCTTCAAATCCATGTATTTCGCCTTCAGCCTCCATTATCTCATCAAACTCCTTCTTTTTCCCGGGAATTGCATAACTGGAAGGGATATTAAGTTTTTTTAATTCTTCCAGGTTTTCGTAACCCATTAATTGGATTAGATAAGGGTTTGCCATTAAAATATCTCCCTTTGGGCTTACCCTATAAAGGCCGATAGATAAATTAGTGTATAATTCTGTAATGGCTCTTTGGCTCTTCACGAGCTCTTTTGTTCTTTGATTTACCTCTTGACCAAGGTTGCGATTTAGTTCATGCAGGCTGTTTTCTGCCTGTTTTCTTCGGCTAATATCACGTAAGGAGCCAATAATTTTAGATTCTTGATTTTCAGCATCTTCTATTTGCCTTGCTGTAATGGAAAAATGAATGATTGAACCCTGAGCCGTTTTTAAGTCTATTTCGTAATCAATAATCTGTTTCTGCTTATTTAGGATTTCGAGAAATAGTTTATAATCAGCCTCATCGTAGAAAAATGATTTTGCATTTCGGCCGATTATTGTTTTTCTTTCCCCTAGTTTATAATAGCTTACCGATGGGGTCACTTCAAGGATTTTTCCATTAAAATCCATTTCAAAATAAACATCCTGTACATGATCAAAGATGTTTCGTAATTTTTTTTCGCTTTTTGCCAATTTTTTTGTCCGCTCATTCACCAAAAATTGTAAAGTTGTTTGGTATTCTTGGGTGGCTTCTTCGGCTTGTTTTTGCAGGCTGATGTCGGCAATGATGCCAATAATGCGCTCGTCGATTTTGTCATTATTGTTATAGGTTCTTTTGCCCCGACAAACCAACCAGCGGATATCTTCCCCCTTCAAAACACGAAAAGATACTTCAATTTTGTCGCTGATACCATTTTTATGGTTCAGAAATGCATCCATGACCTTTTTTCTGTCCTCTTCTACAATCCTCTCAAACCATGAGTGGCTCGAAAGGCCTGATATTTTTTTGTTGATGCCGATAAATTCGAGAGCGCTTTTGTTCAGGCTAATTATATCTGAATTGATATTCCAATCCCAAACACCTTGCAGGCTGTTTTCGAGGGCAAACTGTAGCTGTTCTCGTTTCTCCCTGAGTTCGTTTTCGGCAATTTTTTGTTGTGTAATATCCGCTATTACAAAGACCACCAATCGGTATTCTTCAATGGTCATTACCCGTCCGTATAAGCGTCCATAAATGCTTCGGCCACTTTTTGAATTCAGGTGAATATTTTCCCCGTGAATATACTCGCCCTGCTCAAGGCGTAGTAGGAGAGCATTAAATTTAAGGTGTTTTTGAAGAATATTTGTACTTTTTATATCGCGGCCAATGAGCTCTGACTTTGGATATTCCATGCCTAAAACAAAGGCTTCATTCACATCCCAGATAATATGCGTATTCAAATCATAAATCATCATATATGCCGGGTTGATGCTAAAAGCAAGGCGAAATTTTTCTTCGGCCAATTGTAGGGCATGTTCTGCTGATTTCCGAATGCTTTGTGCTTCCCTTTTCGGAGCTTCTTGCTCATAAATAAGAAGGTGAAAACAGTTTTTTCCATTTCTATATCCTTCTGAAATACGAACATAATAAGGCTTTTGAATGGCATTTTGGCCAATAAGTTGCACTAAATTGGCAGAATTGTTTCCAATGATTTGTTGCTGGAATATCTCTTTAATTTTTTCTTTTTTGTCGGGCTGAAAAAGCAGGAAAACCTCTTTGTTCAGGAGTTCTTTTTGGCTGTAGCCCAAAATGCGGCTCATCTTATTGTTGATGTTAATTATCGTAAAATCAACATCTAAAATAATTGCCGCCATATCGATCATTTGAAAGAAATTTTCAAAATCAGGCTTATCAGCTTTATTGGGAAGTTGTTGCGCATTGACGATGTTTTTTAGATTGCTAATTTCTTCAGCCTGCATCATCAACATGGTATTCAATTCTTGGTTTCCCTGTCTTTCGGTACGAAGTTCGCGCAGATATACGCTTGAATCGAGGAAAAACCTGATTTTATTATACAGCACGTCGGGATGTATCGGTTTTAGGATAAGATCCGAAGCCCCAGCTTTGTATAATTCTGTAATAAGTTCTGAATCAACATTATGTGCGGTGATCATCAGCACGGGTGTTTGCGCATTTGTGTTTTGGCGATATGCCTGACAAAACTCTATTCCGTTCAGCACGGGCATCTGAACATCCAGAAGTAAAAGGTGATAATCCGTATTTTTTGCCGCCTCGAGTCCTTTTCTTGCATCCTGATAGCTATCAATATGAACAGGAAGCTTTTTTAAGATTTTCTTAAAATATATGATATTGGAGGGCGTATCATCGACCAATAATATTTTTATGGGGGATAAACCAATCATAGATTTTCGTGCTTTCTCCAAAAATATAAAAATATTCTATACGAACTTCGTTTGCATCCACATATTTCTGAGCATAAAGGCTGCTTAATCCATATGTCAGCATGCCGCTTATGCTTGTTTCCGATCGATTTTCTCGGAATGCATCAAAATTCTCCGTTAAAATAATTTAAAGTGAGAGGAATACAAAAGAATTGATCGGCGAATCAAGAAAAATTATTTATGATTGGCATTGCGCCTTTTTTTGCGTTCCTTTAGTTTTCGTCGGCGTTTTATGCTAAAAAAAGCCTTCAACCTTAGCCAGCGTGCTTCATCTTTTCGGCTGTTTTCTTTGCCAATTAAAAATGCATAGGGACGTAATTCCTCAAAATTTTGGAGTATAATTTTTAATAAGGCTAATGCAGGAATAACAACAAACATCCCGATAAGGCCCCAAACCATGCCGCCGGCAATAAGGCCCATAATCGTAAATAATGGGTTTAATTTTACATATGCACCAGTGATATTAGGTGTTAGGATATTGTTTTCCGTAAACTGAACCACGGCAAAAAACATCAGCACATAAAGAGCCATATTGGGGTCGGGCGAACTGATCAATGCAAAAGTAAAAGGGAAAAATGCCCCGATCCATGTTCCAAAATAGGGAATAAAATTAAAGGCTGCAGAGATAATTCCAAAAGCAATTGCGTATTGAAGCCCAATTAGATACAGTCCTAAAGAATTTACAACAGACAAGATAAGCACAACACTAAAAACCCCGCCCATATATCGTTGCGCCAGAAAAGAGGATTCTTCGATAAATTTTCTGGTTTCTTTGATTCGGTATGCGGGCACAATTTTAAGCAAAAACGCCTGTATCTGATGACGGGAAACCAGTAGGTAGAATATAAAAACAGGAAGCATGCCGATTTTAAAAACGGTTCCGGCTGTTGCATTAAAGGTCATATTTGCAAATTTGCTTCCAGTTTGGAAGAGATCATTTACACGGGTTTTCATCCATTGGTTTTGCTTGCTAGCAGAAAGCCCGAATGTTTCTTCGATAAAATTTTCCAGATGATCAACATTGAGCATAGCTTGTCTTTTAAGTGCAGGCAGATCACCCATCATGCTTTCAATTTGCTTAAACATTAAAAATAAAGCAAGGCCAACCAAAGCAACAATAATAATAAGCCCCAATAAACTGGCCGGGACTTTCGGAACACCACGCTTCTCTAGGAAATGCACCACAGGATAAATCATATAGGCAAACAATGCACTAAGGGCAATGGGCGATAAGAAATTCTTTGCCGCCGTAAGGATATACACAACCAAAACCCCGGAAATTAGGATGAGTGTAAATTTGGTGAGCTTAGGATTCTCCGTATTCATTTTGCGTTATTTGGAATTCTGCGTGAAAATACTAAATTTTGTGCTGAAATAAAAACTCCATCATGACAATAGAACAAGCTCAGAAAATTGTTGATCAATGGATTAACACAACAGGTGTGCGATACTTTAATGAGCTCACAAATACTGCAATACTAATGGAAGAGGTTGGCGAAGTCGCTCGGATTATGTCCCGTAAATATGGCGAGCAATCTTTTAAAGAATCCGATAAAGAAGTAAACCTGGGCGATGAAATGGCCGATGTGCTGTTTGTTTTGATCTGCTTGGCCAATCAAACAGGCATCGACCTTACAGAAGCGCTCAAAAAGAACCTGGAAAAAAAGAATATCCGCGATAGTGACAGACATAAAAACAATCCAAAACTGCAATAATTATATTTTTATTCATTGGGGCGTCACGGATTGCTAATCCGCAACAGCGGAATAATACAAATACCACGGCCTGAAAGGCCAAATTATATTAGCTTAAGGCAAGGCCTTGAGCTAATGATTGTTCCAGTAGCCATTGCGGGCTGAAAGTCCAGTATAAAAAAGCTCTGCAAATATTTAAAGTACGGAAGTTTGTATATTGATCTATATGTCAATATATTGTCCTGTTTGTACAATTTTGGAATTTCAATTAGTTTTGTTTTTGAATTAATCCAATGAGCTTTAAATCCTAAGATTATAATGAAATTGGACATAACGGAATACAAAACCGCGCCAGCGTTAACTTCGGGTTGATCGGATGAATAAAACGCCCAAACAAGCCAAACCAACCAATCTTGTGTGTAAAAAGCACCAAAACAACTGTCCGAATTCGGGCATTTTTTTGTTCGCTGATCAAGCATATTCCCGCGAATGGCTTGAAGTCTATTATTTTATAATAACTTGCATGGTTTTTGATAGCAAACGCAATAAATACTGCTTATGATACTACGTTTAATACAGCTTACATGGAAAGAAAACATACGCTCCTCTTTTTGGCAAAAGAGCGTGGTAACCAATATTTTTATTGGTTTTATTGTTTTCATACTAATGCTCTACCTTTTGGCATTGGGGGTTTTTATCGACGAGATATTATTAAAACTCTTTCCCGATCGTGCACCCATTGACGTATTCAACGGTGCATTATTATATTATTTTGGGTTTGATCTGTTTGTTCGGTATATGATGCAAAGTTTGCCCACTTTTTCTGTAGAGGCATTTCTTCATCTACCTGTAAAAAAGACTCTTTTAATTCATTTTCTGATTGTGCGCAGCTTCACCAGTCTATTGAATTTTCTGCCGCTTCTTGTATTTATTCCCTTCAGTATTAAGGTGATAGCGCAAGACTATAATGGGGTTCAGGTTTTGGGCTATCTGCTTACCATATTGGTGCTGATCTTCAACAACAACCTTCTGGCAACATGGATTAAACGCCAGCTCGTTGGAAAAGCCTCCATCGTTGCATGGGCAGGTGGTGTTTTGCTTACGGTTTTTATGCTCGATTATTTTGGTGTCTTTTCCCTCTCGGCCATAAGCACAATGGTCTTTGATTTTGTTGCAATGCATCCCGCAAGCATATTATTTGCCCTGGGCTTGGCAGTATTTACTTATAGCCTGAATTTTCAATATCTGAAAAGCAGTATGTACCCCGAAGAACTGGTGCGCCGAAAAAGCAATAAGGTTGAGAACCTAAGCGAAATCAGGTATCTGAAAGAACTAGGCCTTACCGGAACAATTATCGGTTTGGAAATGAAACTTTGGTTGCGGCATAAGCGCACCAAATCCATGCTGTATATGCTTCCGCTTTTTGTGCTGTATGGATTATTTTTCTATCCCAATCCTCTTTATAAAGATATGAGTGGTTTTCTGATTTTTGTCGGTATTTTTATGTCCGGCGGTTTAATGATCAATTACTTAAATTATAGTTTTGGCTATGAGAGCAATTATTTCGATTATATCCTGTCAAGCCGCATCGACCTAAAAAACTATTTGAAGGTAAAATTATATATCGGCATCATCCTGAGTACTTTCTGTTTTATTATTACCATTCCATATGTGTTTTTCGGTTGGCATATTTTACTGATCAATACTGTTACATGGCTGTTTAATATTGGTTTCCTGTCCGTTGTTCTGCTGTATACGGCCACCTACAATAAAAAAGCAATGGATCTCACAAAAGGTGCCGCTTTTAATTATCAGGGAATCGGCGCCGGAAACTGGCTGGCCATGTTGCCTGCATTTTTATTGCCCGTATTAATCTATCTGCCGTTTAGCCTGTTTGGTTATCCGTATGCAGGATTAATGTTTATTGGGATTTTGGGCTTGATAATGCTTTTGCTCATTAACCCAATGATTAAGATTATTGAAAAACAATTGATTTCACGCCGTTATATTATGGCAGAAAGTTTTAGGAACAATTAAAAAAACCAAACGATATGATGCTTAAAGCGATCGAACTGAAAAAAATCTATGGCAATGTTACCGTTTTAGACATTCCGGAATTAAGTATACCTGAAGGACAAAGTTTTGGCCTTGTTGGCAATAATGGCGCAGGGAAAACAACATTTTTTCGTCTGATTCTCGACCTGATTCGTGCCGATAAAGGTCGGGTGGAAATTATGGACAAAAATGTCGCAGGAAGCGAGCACTGGAAAGAATATACAGGCTCATACCTCGATAAAGGCTTTCTGATTGACTTTTTAAGCCCTGAAGAGTTTTTTGAATTTACCGGAAAAATAAAAGGCCTTTCAAAAGATGATCTCGATGGTTTCCTGAAGAATTTTGAAGAGTTCTTTAATGGCGAAATCCTCGGAAAAAAGAAATATATACGCGACCTTTCCATGGGAAATCGTCAAAAAACAGGAATTGCGGCAGCAATTATGGGCGATACAAAGCTTCTTGTACTTGACGAACCTTTTAACGGACTCGATCCTTCCACCCAAATCCGTTTAAAGAAAACCCTAAAAGAGCTGAATGGGCAAAAAAATATTAGCATGCTGATTTCCAGTCATGACCTAAACCATGTTACCGAGGTTTGCGATCGGATTGTTGTGCTTAGTGAGGGAAAAGTTATACACGACATCATCAAAACAGAAGACACCTTAAAACAACTTGAGGATTATTTTGCTGTTTAATTTTTAAACTCCTGTTTATGTTTACTAAAAAGCTTATTGCCGGAATTATATTTCTTTTTTGTGTCATTCAACTATCTGCTCAATCTTATGATATTGCAGGGCGGGTATTAGATGAAAATACGAAAAAGCCATTAGCTTTTGTAAACATAGTGATCAACGACAGTCCGCATGGTGGCACCAGCGATATTGACGGAAAATTCAGTTTTCATTCTTCTGTGCCTATCGAGAAGTTGCGTTTTAGCTATGTTGGCTACCAGCAAAAAATAATTACTGTTCATCAGGAATCTGGTAAAAATTTAAAGGTTTTTTTGGCTCCGGATGAAATCCTTCTCGATGAAGTTTTGATTGAAGCAGGAGAAAATCCGGCTCACCGTATTATTCTTAATGCTGTGGCAAATAGGGACAATAATAATCCAAAGAAGCTCGAAACGTTCAGCTATACAGCCTACGACAAATTCATTATAAAGATCGACACAAGTACTTATGTGAAAGCAGATTCCATTGAGGTTGATTCGTCACATCTGCGAATGCGGGAATTTGTGGAAAAGCAGGAAATATTTATGATGGAGAATGTAACCGAGCGTAAATTTATGGCTCCTAGCCGTGATTATGAGCGAGTTACTGCAACAAGGGTCAGCGGTTTTAAAGATCCTATCTTCGTGTTTTTGCTCAGCCAGATCCAATCAACATCCTTTTATGAAGAGATTATCCATATTGCCGATAAAAACTACATCAATCCTATTAGCAAAGGAAGTACGGGGAAGTATTTTTTCTCCATAGAAGATACGACCTATACAGAGCAAAACGATAGCGTTTTTATTATTTCCTTTAAACCACGTAAAGGCAAAAATTTTGATGCAATGCAGGGCGTATTGTCGATCAATAACGATGGTTGGGCTATTCAAAATGTGCGGGCATGGCCTTTTAACGACAAAAGTGGCCTAAGCATTAAAATACAACAGTTGTATGAGCGTATGCCGCAGGGCAGGTGGTTTCCCGTGCAGCTGAATACCGATATTTATTTCAATAATGTTGAAGTAAATAGTGGCAATAGCGGATACAAAATTTTTGGCGAAGGCCGCAGTTATTTAAAAGATATTGAACTGAATCCCGAACTCGTGAAAAGCATGTTCAGCCATATTGAGGTGGAAGTTGCCCCTGATGCCACACATAAAGAAGCGGCCTATTGGGATGCAAAGCGCTCAGACAGCTTAAATGCCCGTGAAGAACGCACCTATGAATTTATGGACAGCCTCGGTAAGGCCGAAAATTTTGATAAAATGGCATCAACCTTCGAAAGCCTTTTCCGTGGAAATATTAAATGGGGCAAATTCGATATCCCACTCCAAAAAATCCTTGGTTTTAACGATTATGAAGGCCTCAGGCTTGGGTTTGGGTTGCAAACAAACCCTGAGTTTTCTGAAAAGTTTTCTTTAGGCGCCTATACCGCTTATGGATTTGGTGATCAGCGATTTAAATATGGATTTAATGGCGATTTGCTCCTCAACAGATATCGTCAGCTTAAGATAAAGGCTCATTATAATTATGATCTTTTGGAAACCGGCGGTGTTTCATTCCCCTTTAGCAAGCAGAGTTTTTTCGATGACTCTTATCTGCGTGAATTTTTGATTAAACGCTTCGATTTCAATCGGGAGGCATATGGCGGATTAAGTTTCAGGATGTTGCGTTATATGGAATTTGAAGGCGGTTTGAAGCTGCAAAAGCAAGAACCCCTTTATATTTATGCATATCAAAACCCGAAGAGTGGATTGTGGGAAAACACATTCAATTTCACGGAGATGCAATTGGGTTTCCGTTATGCCTTCCGCGAGAAATTTATGGTCACAACACATTCTCAGGTGAGTTTGGGTACAAAATTCCCTATTGTTTGGTTTTTGTACAGCCGAGGGCTGGATGATGTGGCCGACGGGGGTTTTGCCTACAATAAATTTGAGCTGCAAATTAAGAAATCCTTTTTTATCAAATATATCGGCAAGAGCAGCTTTCTTTTACGCGCCGGATATATTGATGGTGATGTGCCTTATAATAAGCTGTTTAATGGCAATGGCAGTTATCGTGCTTTTACTCTTTTTGCGCCAAACAGTTTTGCCACCATGCGTATGAACGAATTCGTTTCAAGCCGTTATATAGCTTTATACTACACGCATAATTTTGGAAAACTTTTATTACGCACCAATAAATTTGAACCTGAATTTTTAGTGGCAACCAATATTGCCTGGGGCGATCTTGATGGTCAGGATATAAGCAGGCACCAAGGTGTATCAATGAATAGCATGGAAAAAGGATATTTTGAATCCGGCCTGCTCATCAATAAGCTGCTTGATTTAAAACTTTATAATCTCGGTTTGGGTGCGTTTTACCGCTATGGACCTTATGGTTTTGATGATGCAATGGATAATTTTGCGGTAAAAATCAGTATTGTTTTCCCATTAAATCAGAATTAAGTTGAGGTGAAAGGCTTTTTTGTATTTTTGTTGCGTGGAGATACAGAAGATTGATAAGCATATTTTTATTACCGGTGGCGCCAATGGATCGGGAAAAACAACCTTTGCGAAGGCGTTTCTCGAGCGTCATCCATATGTCTTTATCAATACAGATGAAATAGCACATCAGCTCAATCCTGCCGATCCGAAAAAGGTACAGCTTACCGCCGGAAAAATATTTTTCCAAAGGGTGTATGAAGCCTTGAAGGATGGACAAAGTATATTGATAGAAAGCACTTTAAGTGGCAAATATATAAAAAGGTTCATTCCGGAATTCCGTAAGGCAGGTTACAGGATTACGATGTTTTATGTGTTTTTGGAAGAGCCCGGACATTGCCTTGAACGGATTAAAGAGCGCGTGATTAAAGGAGGGCATCATGTTGATGATGAGGCTGTTATCAGGCGATTTTATCGCAGTAGGGATAATTTCTGGGGGCTTTATAAAAATTTAGTGGACAGTTGGTTTTTGTATTATAACTCAGAAGATCAGTTTCTGGAAATCGCCTTCGGGAGAAAAAACGAGTTTGTGATTACGAAACCGGATAAATTTGTTATCTTTGAATCCTATCTTGAAAATAAAAGGTATGAAAGTTAATTGGATGAATGACCTTGAGCTCTACCGGATCGGAAGTGAAATCTCCGAAATAGGCCGCAGGGCAATCAACAAGGTAAAAGACGAAAATAAAAAACTTGGAGTGCCATTGGTGTATTCGAGAGACGGCAAAATCTTCTATGAAATGCCCGACGGAACCATAACCAACAGGTCTCCATTCAACGAAAACGAGTAGTTTTCAAAGTTTTTTTATTATGGTCTTAAGCTAGAAAAGTAAAGCCTGTTTCATTATTGGGTTTTACATTATCTAAAAAGGAGGTATCAATTGAGATGCCTCCTTTTTTGTTTGTCCTTCCGCAAAAGAATTAGAGCCAAACTGTTGAATAGCCAAATTCAAAAAAAGGACGACCAATTTCTCATGAGAAAATTTCTTTTGAAATCCTCTTTGATATTTAGTCAGTCCATTTTTTTACCGATCATTGATATTTCCTCTTCAAAAATAGGTCGCGCTGAAATACCGGGTTTATAATAGGGATTTGGGTTTTTTGTATTCTCAAAAGAATATTCGCTGCCTTTGCCTTAAGAAAGCAACGAAAAGGCTTATTTGATTTGCACCCTAAAACAGCGGCCTTAACACTTTTTATTTTGCGCTCGCGATTCTAATTCTTTTGTTATTTCTTTTTCTAAGATTTTATTGTTTGTCGAGTTTCTAACAAATAGGTATGCTAATATTAAAGGAAAGAAAGTAAAAAACTCAAAACCATTTTTTACCGCACTAAAGATTGCGATTCCAATAGTGAATCCAATAATTGTCGCATCAATTATTTTATTGGTTTTTAAACTTTTTATTTTTCGCAAAAGTTCTTGCTCACTTAATTCCGTCAAATTTTCAGTTTTCATAGTGTTTCAGTTTCTTAAAAATAAATTCATTTATAAGGGTGTGTTAAAACAAGCATTCTATTATATTTTGCATCAAAATACGGCATAAATTTATCAAATTTTGTTGTTCTAATTCCACTTTGCCCTATTTCGTGTTTTGAATAACAATAATTTATCGCCTTTTGGTTTATTCGGTGTCTTTCCTTGATTACGCTCAGGAAGGAACAGGTCTTGCTTTTCCTGATGTGTTTTTTGGTTTGAATAAATATAGTGTATGTAATTCAGTCCTAGATCAGCTATCGATCAGTTTGGCCAAATGTTATTGCCGTAAAGATGTCTGTACTACATAATCAGCATCATATTCCTTAAAATATGCTCCATATGGGCTATAGAGCTATTAAATATTTTAATAGAATTTTATTTTCTGTACGAGTAAAATGGTGTAAAGTGCTTGTTTTTGATGATATACCTTCTATTTTAAAAAATGAATTTTTTTGCGAATTAACAGGTTGGTATATAGGGAGTTAGTTAAAACAGAAAAATTAATTATAATAAAATGATACTAATATCCAAATTAATTTTAAATTTGTTTCGTTATTATAATACGGGAAATAAAAACCCCCTATCATTAAAGCTATGCGATCTGGTGTAAAGCTTAACTAAAAACGAAAGGAGGTAATTGCGAATGTAGGAAATATTTTAATGCAATCATAAAACAGGCGGCGATAAATATCCCGGCCTGTAATAGCCAATTTCCTGTGTTTTTCGGAGCACATATTAATTGGGTCATTAAACCAAGTGTTTAAAAAGCTCTGGGGCGGATGCTGAAAAGACTTATGAGTAGGCAAATTATAATTTTTTTATTATGAAATTGTTTAAGTTTTTATTATTTATTGTTGGAATTCTTGTAAGTGTTAATTTAAGTGCTCAATCCGGAGGAGTAGGATCAACATCGATGTGTACAGTTAGGGTTCATAACCCAGAGTGCTGCCCTCCTATCGGCTCTCTAAATGCTAATCATCCGATACTTGGTGCGGCAAATGGAGTTGGCTGGACAGGTAATGGCACTATCAATGTTAATATTTGTTGGGATAATTTTCTGCCAGGAGCTCATTCAACTCATTTTTACGCTCAAACACCAACTGTTGCGGCAGGAAATAATGTCGATTATGACTACTACTATTGTTATGGAGAAGCCGACCATGTTATTGGCTATGGTGTCAGTTTGGATCTGGATCTCTATATGGAATTCAGAACTATTATTGATCCCGCTATTACTGACTAATTTTTAACGCTTATGTATATGGCCGCATATGGTATAAGCAAATAATTGCGGCCATATACTTTTTAAAAATGAAAAAAATGAAAAAAAATCTTCTGCTAACAACAACCTGTTTCTTAATAATGATAGTCCCGATTAGCTTATTTGGCCAGGGATTTAAAGGGGCGGGCACCGATAATATAAGAAGCGATAAAGGTTTAGACTTCTCCAAAGATTACCTGAGTTATTGTCAATCAAACAATGATACACTTTGGCTGCCAACTAATCTAGATTATTATTTGTGGAATGGGACGGATTTACAACATGACGATCTGGCATATGTGTTAGACTACTACAATAACGGGGCAATGAAAAGTTTAATAACCTACAATGCCAACACTCAGGATTCCACAATTAAGTTCGTTTATGAGTATGATCAGGACAACAAAAAAATTAGTGAAAAAGGCTATGATTTCAGCAAAAACAGTATGGCATGGGTGCTTAGGTATAAAGCCCTTTTTTATTACGATCAATACAATCAAATAGACACAACCTTAGTGAAAGCCTGGGATCATAATCTCCAACTATTTAAAGACTCAATTGCACAGTCATATGTCCGAATCGACACATTTGACATAGTGCAAGAAACGATATGTAAATACCTTGAGAATGGTTGGGATACTGTGTACTCTTATAAATGGGTGAATTACCGTAATTCAAATTTTGGATTAGATAGCACAAGATCATTCATTTTTAATTCATTTGGTAACACATGGAGTAATCATGGACGCATTGTATATCGATTAAATGATAAGAATGAACCCGAAGAATTCTATTGGTATAAATGGTCTGTTGACACAAATGATCAATACTATTGGGAAAATGATTTTCACTATGTTGACGTCAAATGGGAGAACTTTAGAAAATCAATTTTTAATTATTATAGCAGGATTTCCAGTAGATACGTATATAGATGGTATAATAATTCATTCTATACATTCACTATTGACACTGTTCACTATTTTGAGCATGGAGATACTGATATATATCAATATACACTATATTTCCCGGAAGGAGATACTATAGGTATTCCTTTTGTATGGAACAAATCATGTACTGATAATTATGCCAATGGAAAGAAAAGACGGTTTCGCCAGTTTAATAGAGAAGAATACAATCAGCCATTAAGGTTGTCCATTGACGATAGCATTACATATACTTACTATATGGGTTCATTGGAAGAGCTTTACAGAGTAGAATATGATACCGCAAAAAAAGTCTGGCATCCGGCAGCGAGGGCTTTATACACTAATTTTGTGCCTTTTGTGAATACATCAACAGGTTTGCAGCAAATAAAAACAAACAATGAAAAGCTCGTCATTAAGCCCAACCCGGCCAATCAAAGTGTTACCATTGAAAGCAATGGGGAAATTGAAAGCATTTCCATTTATTCCTTAGAGGGGCGGCTGGTTAAGGAATGGTCTGTCAGCAATCCGCAAAGCAGTATTATGCTTGATATAAACGACTTGCCAATCGGAACATACATCATAGATGCAAACATCAGAAAAAAACACAGGGCCACGGCTAAATTAATGGTTCGATAGGTTTTTATAATACACAGCAAAAAGAAAAGGCGCAGATCCAAAATCTGCGCCTTTCTTAATTTTACTATGCCACATTTAATGTTTTGAATAACAATAATATATATATATCTATTTTTTCGGGCTCTTTCCCTGAAATTCAGAACAATCTGTTTGCCAGAATGCAAATGCAAAGATGCTTGCTAATTTTTCCATTGATTTTGTTTTCGTACTGTTGAAATAGTGTCCTTCGTCGAAGTCCACCATCATTAAACTTAGATTGTCACCTGAAGTGTTTTGTTGCATTTTAGCAATAAACTTGCCCGATTGCCACGGGCTTACTCTTAAATCGTTCATTCCTACTACAGCCAGAAAAGGAGGGTATTTTGCATCCTTATCTATATGCAGATAGGCATCCATTTCTATTAAATCTTTGCAATCTGCAGAGTCTGTTATAGATCCAAATTCTTTAGCATGATTAAGCCCACTGGGCATGTTTGCGATGCGAACAGCATTGAGCATTCCTACTTCACTTATTATAGCGGCAAATAAATCAGGCCTTTCGGTCATTGACCTGCCAATCACAATTCCGCCGGCACTACCTCCATAAATAACCAATTTTTTATTCGATGTATATTTTTGATCTATTAGGAATTCAGCACAGGCAATAAAATCTTTCCAAGAATTGGCTTTGTTGTGGTTTTTTCCTTGTGTATGCCATAAATTCCCTTTTTCTCCACCTCCGCGTATATGCGAAAAACATAAGATACCACCATTTTCAACCCAAGTTAACCAATCGGGCATAAAATAGGGCCTCCAGGAGATGCCATAGGCGCCATATCCATAGAGTAGGGTGGGGTTATTCCCGTCTTTTTTAATTCCCTTTTTTGATATAAGTGATAAGGGAACCATTTCGCCATCATGCGATTGTATGTTTAATTCCTCAACATCAAACTTTTCAAATTCCGGGTATTTTGCATCAGAAGCCAGCTGCTCCTTTGTGAAGCTATTGGTAATCGGATTATATTTCATTCGTTGGAGATCATTGATCCAACCACTTACAGAAACCCATAAATCGGGGGAGCTTGGTGATTTGCTGTCAATAGAAATACGACCAAATTTACCGGGAAGCTTCATGTTTTTATCTTCATTATTGATGTAGGAATAGAGCTTCGCTTCAACACCATTTTTGCTTGTAGTATAATACAATCCGGAACTTGTAATCTTAAAATTTTGGATCACCTCATCGGTTTTTTCAGGAATCAATATCTCAGGGGAATTAAAGTCAGCATTATTTAAACTCACTCTGGAAATATTATGGTTCGAGGCATTGTGGGCAGAAATAAATATAAAATCATCGCCAACGAAAGTACCCCGAATAACTTCGTGCTCCTTTTTATATAATGGTTTCCAATGAAGTGTTCCATTGGAAACATTTTCTACACTTGTATAATAGGCATCATTAAAGGTATTGGGACCGGAAACGATCCCAATTAAATATTTGGAATTTTGGTGGTTTAGCAAAACATCAGGGAAATCTTCTGGTTTTATATCAAGCTCAGGACAAGAGGCTTTGCTAAACACATCTACAAGGCTTGAGGCATCCTCGCCTATTTTATAATACATGGTTTTCATGTCTAATAAGGCATTGCTATTCAGTGCTGTATCATTATTGTAGGCCAAATATAGAAAACCTTTATTATTGGGCAACCAAGTAACGGTTTGTTCGGAAGCATTAAAATTATTTTCAAGCACTTGTGGTAAAATACTCTTGCTTGAAAGATCGTATAGCACAATCTGCATTTTATCGCTACCCTGTGATGCAAGGGCAATGGCTATTTTATCGCCTTCCCAATCGGGCGAATAATCATATATTACAAGATCGGTATTGTTATTTAACTTTAAATCAAGGGGATTTAAAAGCATTTCTTCTTTTGCGGCACGGTTTTTTCGATAGTACAATTTAAAAAGCTCCTCATCAGATTTCCTTTTTAAGTAGAAATAACGATCGTTTTTTGTTGTCCGGATTTTGGTAATATGCTCTAGTTTCCGGTGATTATATTTATCCATTAATTCGATCAGATTCTCCCTGCCCGGAATAGTAGATAGCACAGAATCAGCATATTTTCCTTGGTACCGAAACCAGTTCAGGACATTTGTGTCATTGAGATTTTCTAATTGCCTGAAATCGTCGCAGATTATTGTGTCGAAGTATTTTTCGGCAACCGCTTTTGGCTGAATGAAAGTTTGTTTTTGGGAAATTGCAATCTCTTCTGCTCTCTTGGTGTTTGTGCATCCAATGAGCAGGATAAGGCAAATGAATGGAATATGCGTTTTTTTCATCGTCGGTTTTTTTGCAGATGGAACGGCAGTCTCTTGAAGGCTGTGGGCGCGCGAACTATCGTGGGGGCATCAAAAAACCTCCGTGCTTTTTAGATTCTACCGTAATATTGCATAAAGTTAGCAAATATTTGCACGCTAAGGCCATTAATTTTTTAAACACTTCGGTAAAGAAGAGCATTTGCACCCAGAAAATGTATTTTTTTCAGACTCATTCTCTAATTCTATTTTTTAAATCTACTTGTCTTTCAGACTAGTTATTGAAAATGTAATTCCAAATATCAGTTAAATAGATTAAGGCATTATTCGGGCGTAAATATTTACTATTCTCAAAAGCTATCTTATGCTACTGATTTTGGGAAATCTGATAATTAATGACATTTGATGTTGAAACATACTTCACACTTGTTCCTTCAACAAGCCGTTCCTTCCAGGTAATTGTAACATCAAGATCCGAAGAGGTTTCTCCGCTAATTTCAACGAGTGCATATCCATGCTCTATTTTATGGTAAATGGGGTTGATTGTATAATCAGCATTATCTCCATTGTATTTGTATCTAGGCATCAGCCAAGCTCCTCCACTCCCAACAACGCATTGATAAAGATTATTTTCTGCATTTCCATCTCCGTCGTCTATTTCTGTAGCATCAAAGAAATGGTCGTGCCCACAAAAGTAGGTTTTAACACCTGCATCACTTAGGCTTTGCCAAAATGTGTTTCGTTCCGTTGGATAATCATCGAGGCAATCGGTATGAAACACTTTAAATGCCGCTTCATGACCAAAAACAAAAACATGTGGTTGCATGTTTTCGCCAAGCTGTTCATCTAACCATGTTTGATTTATTCTATGAATATTTATATAGTTATCTAGCCCAATAAAGAAAGCATTTTTATGATTGAAGGAGTAGGTAAGATTTAATTCACCGGAAGGGCCATTTTGCGGTAAAGCTTTCTCTCCGGCAAAAATACTGTTCCATATCGTTATATCATTATTTGCATCATCTTCATGATTCCCACGAATCGGATAAATTCCAATACCCTCATCATACAAAGGCTGGAAAATTACTTGCCACATATTTAGTTCTGTTTCAAGTTCGGTGGCCGAAGTCATTTTACCACCTTCAACAATATCTCCACAAATCAAGATTAAATCAATACTGTCTTGAAGGAAATAGGGAATCATTTCTTTAATTGTATCAGAGCCCATGCTTACGTGCGTATCGCCAACCACCGCAAATTTCCACACTTTATTTTCCACTGTCGGATTTTGAATTTCTTCTTTATTGCAATTTACTAAAAGCGTACTAATTGCCAATATTAATCCGAAAAACATGATTTTTTTCATAACGTTGATCAGTTTTAATTTGAAATATTTCTAACGCAACGCACATAATTATATACAATGCGAACATCGCCCTGTGGCCCCTTAAATTGTGGAAAATCAGCTTCATTTCCCGATTTTGGGTCACTTCGTTGTGCACCTGCTCCATGTACATCATACAGAACACCGTTCATTTTGCCTTGTGCTTTCCCGAAAGCAATATAAACGGCATACGCCCCCGGGTTCATCCCGTCGAGATGAGTTGTCCCTGTCCAAAAATAAGGGTATTGACCTGACACACCGTCGGGGTCTTCAATTGAAGTGGTTGAAAATACAGGATCAATTGCGGGAGAATTTGTTACTGATGGACAGCGGGTATAATCCACAATGCTTTGAAGTTCTTTAGCATTGGGCAAACGCCAATCGGAATAAGCTGCTAATGTCAAATTTTCAGCATAAGAAAGCGCATTCTCCCAATCCCGAGCTGTTCCGTCATCGTCTTTTTGCCACATTAATCCGCTTGCTTTATCTGAAATTGTTCCGTCCATATTATCCGTAAAATCATTAACTCCATAACTTGTATTAGCACGTACCATCCTGAAATACATTTTATTGGGTGTCGAATTTCCTGCAGCTTGCTTATATTTAGGATATCCTTTTATGCGCCCATCAACAAAATTTACTCCGAATACAGTTTCAGAGTCTGTAAATGTTGTGCCCATATATTCTGTTGACGTCCATGTTTGTGCATCAATCTCTCTTTCCCCGATACTAACATCGCCTATTGGCTGATAAAAAAAATTAGTATCGATAAACATATCAATAGCCTTCTCTCCCATAACTTTCCCTGAAAATATTATTAGGGAGTAAAGTTCTTTTATTGTTGGAACGCGCCAATCTGTATATCCACCTAAAGTAGATTCCTCTGCCTTTTCGAAAGCTTTTTCAAAAGTAAGCTTTTCCCCCATATCTTGTTCCCACATTAATCCGGTTACATTGTCTGTAATTGTTCCATCTTCATTATTGGTATATGATGGCTTATTTCCGGTATAATTGGCATCTTGTCCATAAAACGCATCGCTCTGGGATGGTGTAGAACTAATAGCCAGATCGGTGTAAAAGGTTTCCACATCAGTATCAACAATAGGATAGGTATGACTCAAATTTGTTTCATTTTCTTGTAAAGAAACTTCGTCTTTCTCACAACTTATTAGTAAGCTAAAAAAACAAGCAATAAATAACAATCTTTTTTCCTTCATTTTTTTAAATTTTGTCAGTTAAATTTCTTTTTTTTGACTACTATTTAATCACGCGTTTCACAAACACTTCATCTCCCGCAGACATCCTAAGGATATATACACCTTTGCACAAATCGCTAAAATTAATGTCAATCCTATTATTGGAAGCCTCATAAACTCTTTTCACTACTTTTCCGGCCGTATTATAGACATCTACTGTAATAGGTGTACTAAGCTGCGGAAATACTATGTTTAAATTATCCACTACAGGGTTGGGGAACAGACTAACCATATCTGTGCTTTCTATTAGTTCTGTTGAGCCAGATGGATTCGCATTAAGCAAATCGTAAATCGTAGAAATAACCATCTGTGGTTGATGACCAAAAAAAGTTTTAACCACTTTTCCCTCTTGGTCAATTATAAAACCACGCCCAAACGGCATATTACCAACATTTGGATGCGATAAAACACTTCCTCCAATAGTTCCGTCAGCATCATACAACATTGGGCCACGTTGGTAAAAATTAGTCGTCCAGGTGTTTATCCAATCTAGCGGATCTCTTTCAAATTGATTTTCATTCAGCACATAGGTCTCCACATTTGGATTATCCGCAAACTCCTTAATAATGGTATTTTGCATGTCTGCTTCAGCTGAGGGACAAGCAGGACACCATGTGCCAAATACCTGTATCCATACAAGCTTTCCTCTTTGCTCAGAAAGCGTGAATTCACCCTCTGAATAAACTCCCGTTTCCGGATTAGTATATATAGTTGGAAGCGTAAAATCAGGAACTTCTTCGCCTGCATCTAATGATGAGGTGTTTCCATATAGTTGTATAGGAAGAGGGTTTTCATCAGGATCATTAGAGTTAATATATAATATCTCGCCTGTGTTTTCAACACCCTGAGTATAGCTTACGTCAAAGAAAAGAGTGTCGCCGGGTTCAACAGATTGGGGTGTTAAGGTAGTCGAAAAGTCACCCGTTAATACTGACACATCATCAATAATTAAAGCACCTCCACCCTGATTAACAAGATAGTGATTTTCAGTTCCCCCAGCTGCCGGAAAACGGATTCGTTGTGTACTGCTCGTTATGTCCGGAACGCTTGATTCAGCCAATGGTTTAATTCGGTAACAATCAACCGAATTCCAGCAAGCAACCAATAGGGTGCTGTCATTAGCTGCACCAACACCAAAAGACGTTCTAATATATGCTTTTTCATAAAATCTACTTGTTTTCTCCGAAGCAGCCAGTGTCATTTCTGTCCCATCGCCAATCTCAAAAACCGAAACACCACCAAAGGTTGAAGCGGCTAAATATTGACCGACCCAACAAACATCCTCGGCACAACCACTTAAAGGATACACCTCACGCGACGACAAATCTCCATTTTTATAAACACAAATACCTGCACCACCGCATGCCAGATAAACGCGACCATCTCTTGCTTCAATATCTTGAGCCGTGCCCATGCCAGTTGTCGTTGTTTCTCCTGCTAGAATTATTGGGGTGGCAGGATTAGTAATGTCAACAACTTTTAATCCTCCGCCACCGTCAGCAACATAAAGTGTGTCGCCACTTAAAGCCATATCAAAAACATCGGTAAAGCCTTCGGTAAGCGATCCTATTAAAATAGGGTTTTCTGGATTTGTTAAAGCATATATCCTGATTCCTTTATCATGAGCTGCCGCATAGAGGAAGTCGCCATACACCTTTAATTTTTCAAAGAACACATTGGTCTCAGTGACAGTTTTCACACTTACAATATCATCTGCAGTTATCTTGGATATGCCAAAGCCCGTGGTAGAGACTCGCCCTTCTGACTGATGATTGTTTACATACAGATAGGTATCCTTATATATAGCCACATCTCGTCCACCACCTCTTTGCGCACGCAAGTCATAATCGGTACTTCCTGATATCGACATGGTTTCCGTATTGACAATGGCAAGGCCAACGCTATTAATTAAAATCCGGCCATTTGATAGACCATTGGCACCGAGTAAATGGTCGGTTCCTTCAAAATTTATGTCGGAGGCTTGGTAAAGGTATCTGCCAACAGGCTCTAATACAAGGTCTGATTGAGCAAATATGCCAAAGGACAACAAGAGACCCCCAAGGGCCAAGAAAATTCTTTTCATAATATTAGTAATTAATTACTTCCCTGGCTGAAATATGCGTTTTTATCCGGCATAAGAACCAAAGTTGTATTTAGTTTCATATGTTGAGACTATATTCTTAGCATAAGGTTTAATTAGAGTCTGTCTATAAAGCCCAACTTCTGCGTTGTTGCTCAAAATCTAAATCCTCATCCCGTAACTGCGGGATGAGGATTTAGATTTTGAGCACGTACTTCGGCTAGCTCAGCACAGCATAACAGCTCGACCTCGAGCATTCTGAACCAGAAACACGAGTTTAGACAAGCCCGCATAAGACATTCATATACGCCGAATAAACATAAATCCTTCATCCGCTGAGGCGCATTGATTGCTGCCCTTCTTAATAATGTGGCTAAATCCCCATGGTTCCTTTGATGCTTCCGTATGCCTATTTCCAATAATTGGATAGTGAAAGAAGATGTCACAGCCTTAATATTCCGTTGGCCGTTTTGTAGAAAAAACACGAAAAATTGATTCCCCATTATATATTGTACACCGGTTTCGTTCAACACAAAGCACATATTCCGGCTCAGGCCGGAAAACGATGCTTAATTGTTGTAGCCAGTTCTTGCTCGATCTCTTCTATTGTCGGCAATTCGGTCTTTAAGTCAGTCGGTATCGATTTCACAATATCATATTCAGCAACCCCAATTGGTTGAGTTGTTCCTCGCAATGCATATTCAGCTATCACTTCCGATTTACTTTTACAAAGAAGTAGCCCTATCGTTGGATTTTCACCTTCACTTTTCATTAAATCGTCAACTGCCGAAAGATACAAATTCATTTTCCCTGCGTATTCTGCTCTGAATTTCACTGATTTCAATTCCACAACCACATAACATTTCAATTTGATATGGTAGAAAAGTAAGTCAATGTAGAAATCTTCTCCGTCAATTTTTATAGGAACTTGTCGCCCAACAAATGAAAAACCACCTCCAAGTTCAAGAAGGAATGAAGTGATGTGCTTAACGAGTTGTTCTTCAATGTCTTTTTCTAATGCCTTTTCCTTTAAAGTCAGAAAATCAAATTTGTAAGGGTCTTTCAAGGTTTCAATCGCTAATTCTGATTGTGGCATTGGTAGCGTATCATTGAAATTCGTTATGGCTTTCCCTGAACGGTTATAAAAATCTAAATCTATCTGATGCTCCAAAACTGCCCGAGACCAATTGTTTTCTAAAGTTTTGTTGATGTAAAATATAGCTTCTTCTATTTTGTCAGCTTTTGTGATAATCAGTACGTTATGGCCCCATGGAATTTGTCCAACAAGTTGCTGGACTTTTTCAATTTCAAGTCCTGATTTTGCATAAAACTCGTACCATTTCCTCATTGAGAAAAGATTTGACCGAGAAAAGCCTTGTTGATTTGGAAAGTGATTTCTTAAATCTTTCGATGCATTTTCAACAACTGACGTTCCCCAGTTTCCATGATTTATTTTTTCCGAAATTGATTTACCAATCCTCCAATACAAATCCAAAAGTACATGATTTACAGAAATTGCCGCTTTAATCTGGGATTTTTGAATTTCTGATTTTAGTTCTTCAATCCACTTTTTATATTCACTCGAATTTTGAATTAATTCCATTTATTAACATTTTTCCCAAAGATAAAATTTATCAGCTTAATTTCTTGTTATGCAGGTCGTTTTCTTGAATTTAAGATTGGCTACGTATGGCGGTATGAATAGTTGCCGATTGCGGGTTACTTACCTGTCCAGTTACACCGAACTTAATGCGGGCTACAACCCCTGAATAACCTACTAAACGGCAATTATTTATGAGCACGTGTTGAACTAAACCTCCCTCCGGTCGGCAGCTTCACCAAAGATATGACTTTTACGTATAAGGATTTATTTATTAATCGATAAATTTTATCCTTATGAGAAAAACAATCCAAGATGAAGCCTGCCTTAAGGTAGAAGGCTTCCGTGAGATGCGATGCCCTGAGCGCCTGTCCTGAGCTTAGTCGAAGGGAAGTCGAAGGGGCTACGCAATTCATGCAGCTTATTAATGGCAGATCACGCTCCACCCACGGAAATTACCTTCGCCAAATTGCAAAGATGGCGACAAGCAAAAAATCTCAACACTGCCAGGGGAATTGTTCCTGCAAAGGTTCTGCCTGCACATCCTGCCACATGGGTTTACCCGTATTAGGCATTATGGTTTTATGTCTTCAGCTGCCAAGGGGAAAGCTTTGCTCTCTCTTTTTGAATACTTTATGCAAGCAAAACCGGCTAAACGGCAGCTAAAGTGGCAGCAAATAGCAGAAACGCGATTACAAATCGTTGTGGGCTTTTGCAGGCATTGTGGGGCAAAAATGAGGATTGTGGAAATAATCCCGAATGCATTCCATCAGCCAATACGTGCCCCAACTGCTTGTTGATTGTGGTGCACATGCTTTCCCGTTTTTTTTGAAATCTTGTTTATGCAGGACGATATTGCCCTAGCCTAGAAAAAGCTACATAACTCCGCTCCAAATAGCGGCATAAGGTTCTTATCTGTGTATGCAAAACCCGCCAAATGCTGTCGCAAGATGGTAATATTCCCGCCAATGGCCGTTTTGTAGAAAAAACACGAAAAATTGATTCCCCATTATATATTGTACACCGGTTTCGTTCAACACAAAGCACATATTCCGGCTCAGGCCGGAAAACGATGCTTAATTGTTGTGCTTTCGTTTTTTATTTAATTCTTGTATCCGTTTTCTCATCAATCAATTTTAATATTCTAGTTTCAAATTCAGCTATCTCTGGTTTATTTTTCCACCACCAGAAATTTTCATTCACTGTTTTCCAATTTCCAAGTGTCAATCCGTTATTAATTGCTGTAAATGCAAAAGTCGTTGAATTATTGTCAATTGGTCTAGTCCAAGTATGTAAAATTTGATTCTTATCTGAATAGTAGAAGTATATGGTATACCAGTAATCTTTACTATTTCGTCTTCCTCCATTTAATTCAGTAGTTTGTCCATTTGGTAATTTAATCAACGAAGGCAGTTCTAAATTAGGATTCTCAACTTTAATTTGGTTGATTATTGAAATTAATGAGTCCTCTGAGATAATATATTTGTATCGCTCCGCTCTTGGATACGAACCTGGCGCTATCATCCAAGCACCAACATACGCTAGAATCAAGAAAATCAAGATTGAAGACAAACATCCTATCGTTATTTTCTTAGTCTTATTCATTTCTTTAGTTTATTTTCAAATCAATATAGTTGTTTATACTTATATCTATCAATTCAAACAGTTTTGCAACGGCCAATCTGTGTCGTTCTGAAAATTCTGACTAACGGTAAAATTTCAAAATTGTAAATTGCTGTCAATCAATATTTTGTAATTTTATCGTTAGCGATAGAAATTAATCAGCTTTTTAGGAATAGATATTTTATCTTACCATCTATTCCGGGGGTGCTGATGTGGGGAATGAAGCACAACGGTAAATTGTATGAGTAGTGGCAGATTGCGTGGCACTTTCCTGTCAAACCGCTACGCAGTTTGAGCGGGCTACAAGCCTTGATATTTAACACTTTACCTGCCATTACTTATACAAAATGTGTGTGCCCAGCATGAGCTTAAGCACACCCACCGAAAGCTTTAGAAAAATGTCAAAAATACAAATTTATTTTTTAGAGCCAAAAAGTGGGTGAACAATATCTCGAGGGTGAAAGTCCCTTATCGGCATTTGGTAAAGCCGATTAGCAAGCTGCAAGGTGGTTTATCGTGAGGTATTCACTGAAGGAAGCAGGACTGCAAATACTTGTACTGACCCTTCGAGCACCTCAGGGTAAACTAAACAGAAAGCACATATGAGGCTAAACAGGGAGGGTAAGCAAGCACATCTTTGCAAAGCCCTTGACCAATAATCCTTGCTTAGTAGATGTGCCAGGCATAAGTAGAAAGATAGGGTTCTTACCTGGGGAGGTCTTGGAACAGACGTGTTCTCTGTAAGCCAAGAAGTCAGCAGAGGTCATAGTAGTCAACAGTAACGAGCTGTCCCCTCTGAAAGAATAGGACAAGACAGAGGACTCACAAGTTGATGAAGGACTGAACGATACATTGCTTAAAATTCGATAGGGAGGTCTAAACCTCGAGTTTACTAGCCCTATTTTAAATTAGAGCAGAAGTTTAAAGGTGAAAAGAGCTTTAAGCCGATATGTATCGAACCGCTGTATACGAGACCCGTACGTACAGTGGTGTGAGAGGTTCTCCGCTAGGCAAATCTGCCTAGCGGCAGCCTACTCGATTATGGCTAGTATTTATTTTTCATTTCATCTAAAATCTCTTTACTATAAATCATGTCAAATGAATCATAGTCAAATTTATAGTCCCTTTTAGTCGGAAAAATTCCGTCCATTTTTATCTCTGAAAACATGTAGCCATATATATAATCCATATCACAGTCTTTATTATCACCCGAATCTGTTTCAGATATCACGTTTTCTCTCCAAAATCTCAGTGAATTTTCAAGCTCTAAAAGTTTTTCTTTGGTTAACTCATCAAATGTTATTTCATAAATTGTTTTACAGTCAATAATATTATTGTTTTCATCAAGGAAATATTTTCGAGAAGTCGGTGTTTCATCATCTAAAAATGTCATTGGTTCTCCTTTATAATTCAGATACCGTTCGATTATGAAATTTTCTCCATATTCAAATGTGATATTGTCAATTCCGTACATCGGATTTCTATTCTCAATTTTTCCGTCAACAAGAAACTGAATACTCGTTACTCTGTTTTTATTATCAATCTTTTCCCTTACTAAATATCTCTGATTTGTTGTATCATGAATATTCCATTTCTCAATTTTTGACATACTTGATGTCGGTTGATAAAGATGGTATAATGTCGTAGAATCTTGTCCAAAACAGACGTTGAATCCTAACAGTATTATTAAAATGAGAGTAAATTGTTTCATCGGATTTATATTAGCCATAACGGCAGTCTGTCTTAAAACCTCCGTTCTCTTTTAAATTGTACCTAAATACGGCATAAATTTAGCAAATATTTGCGTTCTAAGGGCATTTGTTTTTCGATACCTTTGGGCAGCAATGCTTTTTATCCTTCGGCAAAATACGTGTCTGGAAGCCAAAACAAAGGCTATTTGAACAGATAAAGCAATAAGGTATTGCTTAAATACATGAATGCCAAGAATATTCATAATTCGACGTAAATTATAAGCAATAAATATAAATCCTACATCCGCCGAGGCGCGTTGTTTGCTGCGTTTGGTCATTATGTAGCTAAATCCCCATTGTCGCTTGATGGTGCCGTATGGGTGTTCCACAATTGCCTGTCGTCGGCGGTAGTAATCCAGGTTTTTCTCTATGTTTTCCTTATTTGTATCTATATATTCCTGATATTCAGATCGTTGTATTGCCTTGCCGTATTTAGCCTTAGAGCATTTGTCTTTTACCGGACAGCTCAGGCATTGGCGAGTTGTATAACGCTTAAATTGATAGGTTTTCGCCTGGTGCCATTTGCCTGTTGTGTGCATCTCATGGCCTTGGGGACAATGATAACAGTCCTTGTCTTTATCATATCGAAAGTGTTCTACATTGTAGTTAGGATCGGGGGCATTGGCCGCTACTTTAGGAATGGCAACCAGTACATTTATGCCTAAATCGTGGGCGGTTTGAAACTCGCTGCCTGTATGGTAGCCTTTATCGTAGAGGGCGGTAAAATTATTGTGGCCAATGATGCTTTTACTGCGGTGGAGCATATCGCCCATTGCTTTGCTGTCGTTTTCATTGGTCACTTTATAATCGATGGGGATCATATGGGCTGAATCGACCGTTGTTTGTACATTGTAGGCTACTTCGGTGATATTGTTGCGTGTGATCATTTGCCTGCTTTGCGGATCGCTTGTGGATACCTGGGTTTCGCCGGATTCTTCTAATTGGTGTTCTATATCATGGTAGAATTGCTTGCGCTCTTTGTGTTTCTCAATCTCTTGCTGTATCAGCGCTTGATTGTCCCCATCAGCTTCGGCCAACTGCTCCTGGTAGGTAGCAAGTTTGTTGTCGATATAGGCCAAATGGCGCTCAATCTTTTTTGCATTATAATTGGTCTTCTTGGAATTCTGTGCGCGGAGTTTGGTGCTGTCTCCGGCAAGCAGTTTCCCGCCGATTAGTTCTAAGTTCTTGGCTATGCATACCGTGGCACGGAACACATTCTTTATGGCTTTGGAATGGTCGCGGCGGAAGTTGGAAATCGTATTATGGTCGGGCTTTAGGCCTTTGAGCAACCAAATCACTTCGATGTTCCGTGTGCATTCTTTTTCGAGCTCACGTGAGGAGCATGTTCTGTTCAGGTAGCCATAAATAAAGAGTTTTAGAAGGTCTTTGGGATGATAAGCAGGTCTTCCGTTCTCCACAAAATCTACACGAAAGCCCATTTCTAATAATTCAAGGCTGTCTACAAAAAGATCAATAATCCGCACCTCATGATCTTTATGAATGGATTCATCCAAAGAAATGGGGAAAATTGATACTTGGTTCCGATCTTTTCCTATCATGTATTTCATGCTATGAATATACTAATAAACAAGCATTTATAGCTGTTGATAAGTCGGAATGTTATCAACAATTTTGGGTGGAAGTTTTGGGGTTTTTAGACAGTCTGACGTTTGGAACATGGTGCGTTTGGATTTTTGAAACGTTTTCTTTCCAAATTACCAATCACTTTATTTATAGCTAATATCGTCATTTATTACTCTTTAACTCCAAATGCAATATGTTTTTTGTGTGTGCCCAGCATGAGCTTAAGCACACCCACCGAAAGCTTTAGAAAAATGTCAAAAATACAAATTTATTTTTCAGAGTCAAAAAGTGGGTGAACAATATCTTGAGGGTGAAAGTCCCTTATCGGCATTTGGTGAAGCCGATTAGCAAGCTGCAAGGTGGTTTACCGCGAGGTATTCACTGAAGGAAGCAGGACTGCAAATACTTGTACTGACCCTTCGAGCACCTCAGGGTAAACTAAACAGAAAGCACATATGAGGCTAAACAGGGAGGGTAAGCAAGCACATCTTTGCAAAGCCCTTGACCAATAATCCTTGCTTAGTAGATGTGTCAGGCATAAGTAGAAAGATAGGGTTCTTACAGTTCGGCCGTGCTCACTGCAGCGCCTAGGGTGGTCTTGGAACAGACGTGTTCTCTGTAAGCCAAGAAGTCAGCAGAAGTCATAGTAGTTGCCGGCAACGAGCCGTAATAGATATACGGAGGTCTCACAAAGCAATAAAGGACTGAACATTAAGATGTTCCAAATGCATTAGGGATCAGCTTAACGGCCGTAGCCCTTTTATAAGCGGAACAGGGAAACATTATTATTATTTTTTAACACCCAAAAATGATTGAGCAAGTAATTGACCGAAGAAACGTAATGAGAGCCTTAAGGCAAGTTGTAAAGAACAAAGGCGCGGCAGGTATAGATGGGATGCAGGTAAGCTTCCTGTACAAACACCTGTCCGATCAGCGTGATATTCTAGAGACATCACTACGACTCGGGAAATACCTGCCACAAGCTATTTTGGGGGTAGAAATACCAAAGAGCAATGGAAAAACACGCCTACTAGGCATACCAACAGCAACAGACCGACTATTGCAACAAGCAACAGGGCAGGTACTGGCGGCAAAATTTGAACTAAGCTTTGAAGACCAAAGTTATGGTTTTAGGCCAAACAGGAATGCCCAACAAGCTGTATTGAAAGCACAGGAGCACATTAATGACGGATACAGCCACATAGTCGATATTGACCTAAGAGGGTTCTTCGATGAAGTGGACCACTGTATTTTGCTTCAACTGCTCTACAGTAGAGTAAAATGCCCGCTCACCCTACGGCTTATACGAAAATGGCTCAGGGCGCCGATTTTGATCAACGGCAAACTGACCAAAAGACGTAAGGGCGTGCCACAGGAGGTCCGAGTGTTAAGAAAATATCCACTGGATATTTTTAACGAGCGAGCCGGAATGCAGGGCAGCAAAGTCCTTTATTGTCCAACATCATGCTACATGAGCTCGACAAGGAACTAAAAAGACAAGGGCTTCGGTTCATACGCTATGCCGATGACTTTAGCATTTACACAAAAAGCAAGTCGGCAGCCCGAAGGATAGGAAACAACACCTATTTATTTCTGAAACAAAAGTTGAAGTTACCGATCAACAGGGAAAAAAGCGGAATCCGAAAACCTGTGCAGCTGACAATACTCGGATTTGGGTTTGTCCCAACTTACATTAAAGGTGAGAAAGGGAAATACCAAATGGTTGTTGGGAAAAAGCGGTGGCAATCCTTAAAGCAAAAGCTCAAAGTGATCACCCGTAAAACTACCCCTATGACTTTCGATGAACGCATTCGGAAAATAATAGAGGTACAACGCGGCTGGTTAGGGTACTTCCGTATGGCAAAAATATCCGGAAAGCTCAAGAGCATTGATGGATGGCTAAGGAACCGCCTGAGGTATTGCATATGGCACCACTGGAAAAAGCCTGAACGGAAAAGGAAAAACCTTGTACGTTTAGGTGTAAACCAAGGGCAGGCATATGCATGGACGCGTATGGGAGGCAGGGCAGTAGCTCAAAGCCCTATACTGGGCACAACAATCACCTTGGAAAGGCTACGAAAAAGAGGCTATGTGTCCCTGCTCGAAATGTACGAAAAAATCGCCCCACATCTTAATGAACCGCTGTATACGAGACCCGCTTGGTTTATCCTGAGCTTGTCGAAGGATACAGTGGTGTGAGAGGTTCTCCGCTAAGCAAATCTGCCTAGCGGCAGCCTACTCGATTAGCAACTGCCCATTATTCATTATCCGAATATTGGTCTGCTGTTATCGAAATCTTTGTGATAAATTCACCATTCATGTCTTTGTAATTATAACCCATTGTAGTCTTGTTATCACGATATATTTTTAAATCAGGATTTGTTTTCACATTGTTTAAAATCATAGGCTGCATGTAATCTTCAAATGCTTTCAAGTCAACAGAATCTTTAACCCAGTTAACCAACGTGTAGTTGTATTGCAAAATGTTCTCAGGGAGAGCAATCGCATTATCAAGTCTTGTGTCTTGGTCTACCATAATCGGGCAACTCTCATTTATCTCACTTGCAGCTTGCATCATGACTTTATCAAATGACGGTGGAGCAAAAACGAACTGTTTTACAAGAAAATAAACAATCAATCCGACTGCTAATCCGACAACAGTCCCAACTGTCTTTTTGTTATTCTTTTGGTTTTCCATTTTGTGAATTTATAAGTTTATGAATATTTATTACTACCAAATTTTCCACCAAGGTTTTGTCTTGGTTTGCTTTCCGTTATTAGTTGATTTATCAATAGGTACAAGTTTACCATTATCAGGGAAATATATACTTCCATTATCTGAACTAACATCAAAGAATCCAACTTCAAATTTCTCCGCCAATTCAATCATGCTTTTATATGCTTGTTCAGCTACCGACCATGCAAATGCAACATAAATCAAATCTTTCCCAATCGAATAATCTGAAACATTATCATTATCATAATCATCGCTCGCAAATGGGCCGTTCATCGCAGGAAAGGTTTTAATCATCTCGGTAAACCAATCACGAAGATTTTGAGAAGAAACTTTAGGGTCATCGTAACTATGGTTTTCAGACCACTCTGTCTGTCTACTATACCAATCCATGAAATCCTTGCGTTTTCTTGGAGCTTTATCCTTTTCAAAAACCATTAAATCGTAACTCATTTTCAATCAGTGTTAATGTTTTGCACTTCGCTTTTTGGGTTGTTGCTAACGTGTTGCAAATATGGCCCGTAGCCGTTCTCTTGCAATATGTTTATTAATTACTCTTATGTTTATGCTTCTACTCATTATTCTTGATAGCACTAAAGCGGCTATGGGCTATGATTTGCTGTTAGGGTTTCGTTTTTTGTTATTACCTCCTGTGATTACTAATAAATTCTTTTGCTTTGTCAATACCATGCTGAAAAGCTTTGTCAAGTCCAATTTCTGTTACTTTAAAAAAATCCACTTTGATTTCTGAAAGGTCATAATCGGGTTTGATGAAAGTTATCTTGCTGTCTCCAACTTGATCAGGAATATATTCATCAGAAAAAAAGTCAAGTTTAGTTTGAGTATGTTCTGTGGTAATACAAATTATATTTTTATACCCAAGTTCCGCTAACGGAATAACAGGACACATAGAAGTATAACTTCCATCGATATATGGTTCTCCATTTACAAAAGCTGGAATATGCCATGCATGAAGCATTCTTGTTGTAGCATATAAAACATCTTTTAGATTTTCCTCTGTTAACAATTTGGTTTTAGAATCATCAAGGGTGTCAAACAGATGATGTTCAAGGTTTTCATCTCGCCATGTCGTTATATTTCTTGCGGCTTCAATTAATAGTTTTCTCCCAATCATTCTTGATTTTTCTGACTGAGTTTCTAATGCAGCACTTTCTGTTTTAACAAAACTCGTTGATACCAGAAATCTCTTTAACGATTTGAATAATTCCTCTTTAATAATTGGGAGTAATTTATCAATGCTTATAAGTTGTACATTACTTTGACTATTCCCTTTTATTTTAGCAATCTCATTTCCCTCGCTCCAAATTGATTTAGATATAGTATTAATTTTTTCAATTGAAGCCAGAGCAGAAAATAATGCTGAACTGGAGCAAGAAGCATAGGCATCTGCTTGAAAATTCTCTTGCTCAAAAAAAGATAAAACACCATGTATAAAAACTCCTTTGTATCCTCCCGATGATGTCGCTATTGCAAGTTTATTCATGTATGATATTTTTTATTAGTAACATTTAAATTCTAACTGTCAGTAAATTTAATAACTTATATATCTACGTAAATCTCACCTTAATTTGAGGACATCTTGGTCTTGTGACTCAAAATGAAGCCTAACGGCAGTCTGTCTTAAAACCTCCGTTCTCTTTTAAATTGTACCTAAATACGGCATAAATTTAGCAAATATTTGCGTTCTAAGGGCATTTGTTTTTCGATACCTTTGGGCAGCAATGCTTTTTATCCTTCGGCAAAATACGTGTCTGGAAGCCAAAACAAAGGCTATTAGAACAGATAAAGCAATAAGGTATTGCTTAAATACATGAATGCCAAGAATATTCATAATACGACGTAAATTATAAGCAATAAATATAAATCCTACATCCGCCGAGGCGCGTTGTTTGCTGCGTTTGGTCATTATGTAGCTAAATCCCCATTGTCGCTTGATGGTGCCGTATGGGTGTTCCACAATTGCCTGTCGTCGGCGGTAGTAATCCAGGTTTTTCTCTATGTTTTCCTTATTTGTATTTATATATTCTTGATATTCAGATCGTTGTATTGCCTTGCCGTATTTAGCCTTAGAGCATTTGTCTTTTACCGGACAGCTCAGGCATTGGCGAGTTGTATAACGCTTAAATTGATAGGTTTTCGCCTGGTGCCATTTACCTGTTGTGTGCATCTCATGGCCTTGGGGACAATGATAACAGTCCTTGTCTTTATCATATCGAAAGTGTTCTACATTGTAGTGAGGATCGGGGGCATTGGCCGCTACTTTAGGAATGGCAACCAGTACATTTGTGCCTAAATCGTGGGCGGTTTGAAACTCGCTGCCTGTATGGTAGCCTTTATCGTAGAGGGCGGTAAAATTATTGTGGCCAATGATGCTTTTACTGCGGTGGAGCATATCGCCCATTGCTTTGCTGTCGTTTTCATTGGTCACTTTATAATCGATGGGGATCATATGGGCTGAATCGACCGTTGTTTGTACATTGTAGGCTACTTCGGTGATATTGTTGCGTGTGATCATTTGCCTGCTTTCCGGATCGCTTGTGGATACCTGGGTTTCGCCGGATTCTTCTAATTGGTGTTCTATATCATGGTAGAATTGCTTGCGCTCTTTGTGTTTCTCAATCTCTTGCTGTATCAGCGCTTGATTGTCCCCATCAGCTTCGGCCAACTGCTCCTGGTAGGTAGCAAGTTTGTTGTCGATATAGGTCAAATGGCGCTCAATCTTTTTTGCATTATAATTGGCCTTCTTGGAATTCTGTGCGCGGAGTTTGGTGCTGTCTCCGGCAAGCAGTTTCCCGCCGATTAGTTCTAAGTTCTTGGCTATGCATACCGTGGCACGGAACACATTCTTTATAGCTTTGGAATGGTCGCGGCGGAAGTTGGAAATCGTATTATGGTCGGGCTTTAGGCCTTTGAGCAACCAAATCACTTCGATGTTCCGTGTGCATTCTTTTTCGAGCTCACGTGAGGAGCGTGTTCTGTTCAGGTAGCCATAAATAAAGAGTTTTAGAAGGTCTTTGGGATGATAAGCAGGTCTTCCGTTCTCCACAAAATCTACACGAAAGCCCATTTCTAATAATTCAAGGCTGTCTACAAAAAGATCAATAATCCGCACCTCATGATCTTTATGGATAGATTCATCCAAAGAAATGGGGAAAATTGATACTTGGTTCCGATCTTTTCCAATCATGTATTTCATGCTATGAATATACTAATAAACAAGCATTTATAGCTGTTGATAAGTCGGAATGTTATCAACAATTTTGGGTGGAAGTTTTGGGGTTTTTAGACAGTCTGACGTTCAGGCTATGTGCAGTGGCGGACAACGAAGATGATTCGTTTTCGGTCGGCAAGACCGATAAGGAATCGTCGAGTAAGCCGTGCTAACGACTACCGCCGCTATTGCATATGAGCCTTTGTTATGCTCTGTTATTTAGTTTTTTTAATATAATCATTTATTATTTTTTCCATTTCTGGATTATAAGGTCTTGGCAAGTTCATTTCTGCAATTTTTCCATTTGGATCGATGAGAATATATCTGGGGACAGTTCCAATAATAAATTTTTGTTTAAAATCCTTATTCTTATCTCCGGCTAGTATCTGAATCCCTGATGGATTGCGTTTATCTAGAACATTTATCCATTTGTCTTTCATATTTTCAGTATCTATACTTACCCCTAAAAAGACGATATTATTATTTTCGTATTTTTTTTCTAATTGATTAAGAAGTTCAATATCGCCCATACAAGGTTTGCACCAGGATGCCCATACATCAATGAGTACCCATTTTCCCCTAAAATTTTGAATGTGAATTAATTTTCCATTTCTATCTGGGTATTCAAAATCAGGAACTGTTTGGTCTAAAATTTGTCGTATTTATTATCTTTCACTAAATTATCTAGAGATTCCAATGCGTTGTCAATGATTTCATTAGATTCACTCTTTATCACTTTATTATTCTTAATTGCTTCATCAGCTAAAATATTTTCAAAAGAAATACTGTCTTTTTTTGTATTGATAGTTCCATCAGGATTTAATACTCCTAAGTATATCAGATCTAACTGGTTTTCGATTTTTTTTGAATGGAAGTACCAAGGAATTGAAGCGATTATTATTCCTAGAATAAAAGCAATTATGTAATTATTTTTCTGTTTGTTCATTTTTTTGTTTTAATAGAGCATAACGTCAGACTGTCTAAAAACCCCAAAACTTCCACCCAAAATTGTTGATAACATTCCGACTTACCAACAGCTATAAATGCTTGTTTATTAGTATATTCATAGCATGAAATACATGATAGGAAAAGATCGGAACCAAGTATCAATTTTCCCCATTTCTTTGGATGAATCCATTCATAAAGATCATGAGGTGCGGATTATTGATCTTTTTGTAGACAGCCTTGAATTATTAGAAATGGGCTTTCGTGTAGATTTTGTGGAGAACGGAAGACCTGCTTATCATCCCAAAGACCTTCTAAAACTCTTTATTTATGGCTACCTGAACAGAACACGCTCCTCACGTGAGCTCGAAAAAGAATGCACACGGAACATCGAAGTGATTTGGTTGCTCAAAGGCCTAAAGCCCGACCATAATACGATTTCCAACTTCCGCCGCGACCATTCCAAAGCCATAAAGAATGTGTTTCGTGCCACGGTATGCATAGCCAAGAACTTAGAACTAATCGGCGGGAAACTGCTTGCCGGAGACAGCACCAAACTCCGGGCACAGAATTCCAAGAAGACCAATTATAATGCAAAAAAGATTGAGCGCCATTTGACCTATATCGACAACAAACTTGCTACCTACCAGGAGCAGTTGGCCGAAGCTGATGGGGACAATCAAGCGCTGATACAGCAAGAGATTGAGAAACACAAAGAGCGCAAGCAATTCTACCATGATATAGAACACCAATTAGAAGAATCCGGCGAAACCCAGGTATCCACAAGCGATCCGGAAAGCAGGCAAATGATCACACGCAACAATATCACCGAAGTAGCCTACAATGTACAAACAACGGTCGATTCAGCCCATATGATCCCCATCGATTATAAAGTGACCAATGAAAACGACAGCAAAGCAATGGGCGATATGCTCCACCGCAGTAAAAGCATCATTGGCCACAATAATTTTACCGCCCTCTACGATAAAGGCTACCATACAGGCAGCGAGTTTCAAACCGCCCACGATTTAGGCATAAATGTACTGGTTGCCATTCCTAAAGTAGCGGCCAATGCCCCCGATCCTCACTACAATGTAGAACACTTTCGATATGATAAAGACAAGGACTGTTATCATTGTCCCCAAGGCCATGAGATGCACACAACAGGTAAATGGCACCAGGCGAAAACCTATCAATTTAAGCGTTATACAACTCGCCAATGCCTGAGCTGTCCGGTAAAAGACAAATGCTCTAAGGCTAAATACGGCAAGGCAATACAACGATCTGAATATCAAGAATATATAAATACAAATAAGGAAAACATAGAGAAAAACCTGGATTACTACCGCCGACGACAGGCAATTGTGGAACACCCATACGGCACCATCAAGCGACAATGGGGATTTAGCTACATAATGACCAAACGCAGCAAACAACGCGCCTCGGCGGATGTAGGATTTATATTTATTGCTTATAATTTACGTCGTATTATGAATATCCTTGGCATTCATGTATTTAAGCAATACCTCATTGCTTTATCTGTTCTAATAGCCTTCATTTTGGCTTCCATATATGCGTTTTGCCGAAGGATAAAAAGCATTGCTGCCCAAAGGTATCGAAAAATAGATGCACTTAGAACGCAAATATTTGCTAAATTTATGCCGTATTTAGGTACAATTTAAAAGAGAACGGAGGTTTTAAGACAGACTGACGTTAAGTATAAGAATAGTAGCCGATTGCGTGGCACTTTCCTGTCAAGTTACAAGAAAGTTGAACCGGGCTACAACCCTTGAATTTACTACTGTCTCGGCTATTATTTTTATACATTGTTATGGGCTTTTATTTTATAATTCCTTCAAATAAATCAAATCTCGCTTTCGGGTCAAGTAATTCATTTTGATTAACCTTTTTACTCATCATATTTTCGTATTTTTCAAGAATCGGCTTATAATTTTTCCATGACAAATACTTAGCCGTAATAGTTTCCAAAATTAATGAACTAATCCATACAATATTATTTAAAGATTTGTGGAAATCCATTGCTTTATTATCAGGTATCGTTGAAAATATAAAAGTATCAGCATTCTCGTAATTCGCTCGAATTCTTAATCGGTACAGACAATCATAAATTGATGTTGGCGGTGTATCCTCAATTATTTTCTTCTTAATCGCCGAAGGAGTTTTCCGTTTATTGTTATCTTCTCGCCATTCTTCGCATTTCCTTTTAATCTCTTTCTGTCTGGTAGTTTTTAAAAATTTTGCAAAATTATCAACAGGGTTTTGTTTTGCTATATTTGATAATTGATGAGAGTCTACATATGGTTCCTTTTTATTTATGAATTCATTTTTGCTTGGGTCGTTGCAACACATAACATTCCATGGTGAAGGAAATAAATTTCTTCGCTTTTCAAGTTCTTGTGCGAAATGTCTCAAAGTAGTCCTATGTTTGGGGTTAACGTTCTGATTTTGACAAATCAAATATGCACGAATTTGTAAGTAGCAAACATAGTAAGAATATACTTGTCCCCAATGCAATGAAAATCCAGCGAAATCTGATGTTATAGATAAGTTTTTTAATTGGAATTCTGTATACCAAGCATTGCGAAGTATTTTAGATATCTTTTCGATGTCAACATTCTTCTTAGTCTGTATTTTATTGAAAGCTCTGTTTGAAGTAAATTCAGAAAAGAAATCTTCAATTGACTCAACATTTGATTCAATCGATTGTGAAATAGAATGTAAGTAACTATGATAAGTATCAAAAGCTACTTGTTCCTTATTGTCAAACAGGTTAATATTTGATGTTGAAAATATCATTCAGTGTCGTTCAGTTTAATTGCCCATAACGGCAGTCTGTCTTAAAACCTCCGTTCTCTTTTAAATTGTACCTAAATACGGCATAAATTTAGCAAATATTTGCGTTCTAAGTGCATCTATTTTTCGATACCTTTAGGCAGCAATGCTTTTTATCCTTCGGCAAAACGCATATATGGAAGCCAAAATGAAGGCTATTAGAACAGATAAAGCAATGAGGTATTGCTGGCGAATCGTGCCGCAAATACTTTCCCGTTTTTCTTTAGAATCTTGTTTATGCAGGACAGCAACGATATTGCCCTAGCCAAGAAAAAGCTATAGAACTCCGCTCCAAATAGCGGCATAAGGTTCTTATCTGTGGACGCAAAAACAGCCAAATACCGTTTCAAAAGGACGATATTCCCTTCAATTGCCATTTTGCCGAAAAAACACGAAAAATTGATTCCCCATTATATATTGTACACCGGTTTCGTTCAACACAAAGCACATATTCCGGCTCAGGCCGGAAAACGATGCTTAATTGTTAGCGGTTCGGGTTTATTTTTTCAAATTTTTCATTCAGCATATTAACAATGTAATTGGCTTCGGCATCATCTACCCCAAGTCCAAACGAGTATGTCTTGAGTCCATAATCAAATTTTATTTTTCCTGGACCAAGTCCCCAAAAAGCCCAACGATTGCCACCAAACCAACTATCGTTTCTTTTTTCAGTTCTAAAATTTTTTATTTCCTTTTTATCAAGTCTGTTTTTCTTTCCAATTCCAAATACGGTCTTTTCGAAAAGGATTTGATTTCTATCTTCAATCAAGCTTTCTTTTCCAAAATATCCCCATAAAAGAATGAAAGTAATTGCAAGTCCACCTACCGTCCAAGCTAAGAGCCAAAAAGCAATAAATCCGTTCGCTCCAATGTTGTCAATTCCGTCACCGAGAAGCATTCCTGAAGCACTTGTGAATCCAAAGAACCATCCACCCATCCATGCTGTCCCAAAAAGTAAGGCGAACCAATTCTTTTTCGATGGAATTATAATTGATAAACCATTTAATCCTGTGTCAATTTTAGCTTTTCCGTTATTCATTATGTTTTATGTTTTTTTACCTGACCGCTAACGGTTTGCGGCTATGGTGCGTGCCGCATTCTTATTTCTATATTTATTAATTTCTACCATCTTCAAGTTTACAATTCTCTTTCTTAATAGCACTATCTACGGCATGCAATATTAGCCGCTGTTGGGTGCTGGGTTTACTTTAAGTTTCTTTTCAATTATAATTTGAATGTCATCTTTAAAAAGAATTATTTTGTCACTGTTCATTTGATAAGAATACGTCCCCATAAATTTATCCCCGAATTTCTGTTCAGTCTTCCAATCGCTATTTTTAAAACTTCTATATATCAATCTGATTCTTTTAAAATATTCATTACGGCAATGAAATTTCACGACATTATTTTCAGGACATTCATCAGTTAAAAAGTTTGTAGTTAAGATAATAAATTCTGAATCGGATTTGTTATATATTATAGAGTCGCCAATGCTGATTTTCTGGACTTGATAAGTGAATTCATCTTTAAAAGAATTTTGATTCAATGTTATCAAACTTATTTTCAATGCAAAGGTCAATATAACTATCAAAACTGCAATTGCAGAGGTTAATTTCAGGTTTCTATGTTTTTTAAACTTTGAGAGAAAGTCTTCCAGCTCTTTTTTCGATTTTGTATTATCAATAATAAAAATTGCGAGAATTCTCAATCCCTGAAAGGCAAAAACAAAGTCATCAGTCAAGACATAAACACAGTCTTTGAAATTTAGGTTAACCTTATACTTACCAATTTTTAAAGTAATAATTCCTTCTTTTATTTCATCTTTATATCCTTCATCGACATTTTGGTTGAAATCAATACCCTTTCTTATCCTGGAAAATGTGATTTCAAAAATTAGCTTATACAATAGGAAAGTCAGAAAAATGAACCAAATAAGAAAGACAATTAATTTTAAGTCCCATAAATAGTCGATAACTATTGTTAGGATGGATGCAATAGCCATTGAGAGTATCAGATAATCAACAAAAAGTTTTTTGTTTAATTGTTCTATTCCCCTTTTCAGTTTTATTAATTTCTCTCTTTGTTCAGGTTCCATAATGTTGATTACTTCTACTTAACCTTGCACCCAACGGTTTGAATATGATGCGTGCCGCACCATATTCAATAAATTTTCTGTATTTTTTATATCTTCAAATTTACAAATCATTTTCTTTGAAGTACTTAACTGCGGTATGCATTATATTTTTTGTTGTGGGGTCGTTGTTTATTTTCCATATTTCTTGTTCTCAATTATTTCACCCTGGTCAAATTTCAACACAACTTTCTTTTTCTTAGGTTTATATGACCTGTAAATACATTCTTTATTAACATATAATACAGGAAATTTTTCTAAATCTGCTGTAAACCAGTCTGCATAAATTAATCCATTTATTATTTGTGGTTCATACCCATTTTTAATAAAGTATTGCTCTAATTCAAGTGTGTCAGGGATTGAGTCTACTCTAATAACTTCTATTAAGAATAGTTTATTTTCTATTACTTTCCATGTAGCTTGATATCCACGCCAACATGCTGTGTGTGGAAAATCATAGTCTCCGTATTTAAAAGGTCTTATTTTAAAATTCAAGTCTTCAAGAGGAAATGTTTGAAGACAAATCGTGTCATTTCCAATTATTAATTTGTCAGAAATCTGTTCTGTTGAAAAACCGATTTTATTCAATAGAACAAGTGCAATCAATATTAAAAAAACTCTTTTCATTTAGGTGTCATTTTCTGTTTTGGTCTTTTTCCAATGCCCTACAACGGATGACAATAAAAAACGTAGGACATTTCGAAGCTCCTACCTATCAAGTTACCAAGCCGTTTTTTAAATGTTATGTCATTCAAATTTAGCACTTTCCGCCCTATGTTTTTTATTGCGTGTTACCACATGTTATTTCTCTATTGTCTTTAAAAACGATTCAAATTCTTCAAGGTCATTTGTATAACCAATTCTTGAAATTTCGTTCCCACTCAAATCAAGCAATACAAATAGTGGTTGTCTGTCAGAATTAAATTCCTTCATTTCCAATTCAAGTCTAATCTGTCCGGTAGTTTTCACGTCCTTATTCAATGTTTCGGAAAAGTAAACCTCACTATCGTCGATTTTTGTTCTTTCGTCAACGATTAAACTTACGAAAATCAAATTATTATTAATATAGTTTTGAATTTCCGATTTTAGCAATATTTCACTTTCAATCCTACGAGAATTAACACAACCATATCCATTAAAATAGAGAAGCACTGGTTTGTTTTGCTCTTTTGATTTTGCGAGTCCCGTTTCATAATCTTTATAGGCATATAATCCTTTAATCCACTCTTCAAGACCAGGGTTCTCAAGTTTTATTTTTGAATCATTAAGTTCTTTTTCTGCTATTTGCCTTTCTTTCCGCGCCAATAAAGTGTCTGAATAGATTAAAAAAATGTCTGAATATGAAATTGAATCATTTTCTTTTATAATTGCATAAATATCGTCAAGATGAGATTTTGTAAATCCCATTTTTGTCAAAAGTTCTTTATCAGTATTCCAATCCGATGTTTTTGCAATTCTTTGTACTATTTCATTTTTTGCTTCAACTACTTTTCGTGCTTGATAATACTCAGGTTGTTGTTTAAATTCCTCCAATGTTTTCTTTAAGTCATTGAATGTAAATTTCTCCTCTTTTTTCTCGGGGTGCATTCCGAATGCTAAAACAGACTGTGCCACCAAAGGCATATTTCCCTGAGGTCCCATAAAAATTTGATAGTCTATACTGTCAAACTCACAAAAAATCAGGGTTTGAAAATCAATGACAAATTGGTCAATATTTTCTTGTAAGTCATTTAGCGAAATTTCTTTTCTTAATATCTGCTTGCAATCATTATTTGTTTGTCCAAATAAAGAAGACCAACTCAAAATTAATCCGAATATTATTATGTGTACTTTCATGTTCTTTCTAATGTGTGGTAACTACTGTGTATAAGAACCCCCTATTACCAATACAACGGCTTTGTGCGAAGGTTGTGTGCCTATAATACGCTTTCGATCAGCAGAATAAGATATTGGTCTTTGAGGCTTCATTTTGTTCATTCTTTCCATCTCCAAATATAAAAAATCTAATTTGAATTACAATGAAATTTTAATAAAATCACCGGGGCTTTTAATTCTCCCAAAATCTTTGGTGCTTACATGTGTGCATATCTCGGTAGTTTTACTGCTGTTGTGCCCCGGAAGCTCCTGAATATCATCTAAATCAAGTCCCTTACGTCATTCCTTGAAACAGAAGAATTCATGATTTAATCTATTTCATCGCCTAAATCCTTTGATTAAACCTGGACTATGTAGTAGACGGTCGTCATAAGCGTTAAAAATACAATAAAACGATGGATCATAAAATGAATGCCTGGCATCGCTAGGATGCTATTGTATAATGCATATTCCGGCTTAAAGTCGATTCTTGGTTCTCATTGGTATTCAGTATCTTTTAATTCTTTCGAAGCCATTATTTTAAACGCCTTAACCGTTTTATTAAACGACTATAGTCGGATATAAACGTTTATTAAAACGTTTAGGCTTCGATGGGCTCTACATTGGGGCGCTTCGAGAACCTCAGCACAGGCGCTTCGAGAGCATCAGTATATATTGCTTAGAGGATCAATCTCATATTCGGGTATGCCCTGATGCGAATCAAAGCAATACAAAAACCTAATTATAACCCTTATAAATACGTTGCAGCTACGTTTCAAATACGTTATATCTATGTTCCGGAACGTAGATATAACGTATTTGAAACGTACTTATAACATAGTTGTAACGTACTTATAAGCTATTTGCTAGGGCTTTGTCGCGACTTTAAACAGGCCGTTGAAATAATTGATCAATAAAAACTCAGCAAAGCCACACTTTGCTGAGTTTGTTATAAAGTCTTATGTCCGGAAATTGCTAAGACCTAATAATTCGTCTTAAGTAAATGCATCAGATAATCGCCATAACCACTCTTCAATAGGGGTTGTGCAATTTTTTCTAATTGTGCGGCATCAATAAAACCATTTCTAAAAGCGATTTCTTCGATGCAACCAATCTTCAGGCCTTGCCGGCTTTCGATCACCTCAACAAATTGGCTGGCCTGATTTAATGAAGTAAATGTTCCGGTATCGAGCCAAGCGGTTCCACGACTGAGGATGCCGACCTTTAATTTTTTCATTTCTAAATAGATCTTATTGATGTCTGTGATTTCGTATTCACCACGCGCGCTTGGCTTTAGGTTTTTTGCAATATCAATTACCTGATTATCATAGAAATATAAACCGGGAACGGCAAAATTGGATTTTGGATGTTTGGGTTTTTCTTCAATGCTTAATGCATTATTGTCTTTGTCAAATTCGACAACGCCATAGCGATGGGGATCGTGTACATGATAGGCAAAAACAACACCACCATCCGGATCGGAACATTCGCGAAGAAGCCCTTGAAGCCCACGACCATAGAAAATATTATCGCCCAAAACTAGGCTTACTTTATCGTTTCCAATAAAATCGGCGCCAATAACAAAGGCTTGCGCCAGTCCATTGGGTACCGCCTGTTCTGCATATTGAAAATTACAGCCCAAACTACTTCCGTCGCCTAATAGCCGCTCAAAATGAGGAAGGTCGTAGGGCGTGGAAATGATCAGAATATCCTTAATATTCGACATTAATAATATCGATAAGGGATAGTAAATCATTGGTTTGTCGTAGATTGGCATCAACTGCTTACTCACGGCCAGAGTTAAAGGATGCAGGCGGGTACCGGAACCTCCGGCGAGAATTATTCCTTTCATAATTGGGTCTTTTTTGTTTGATAACAAATATAAACAAAAATCCTTTGCCTCTTCTTGTTTTCTGCTTTAACAATTGGGTGCTTGTTTTTGCTTATTGGAGCCAATTAGTTGATATTCAGCAAAAATGATGGATGCCTAGGCCTTACCTGAGCAAATATTTCATCGCTTGAAAACAATCCACCCGTAGAAAATAGCGAAATATCTTTTCGCTGTCGATTTTTATGCAAGAAAAACCGCTTCAAATGATGCATTATTAATTAATAGGCAATAAAATGTGATATTTTTCACACGAGCCTTTGTGCAAAATACCGGCAGCTGAAGTGTTAATGTCTGGTTGTCCGGAAAATGCTCCCCCAAAAGCACTATTTCTCCTCAACATCAACATCCTCGCTCAACTCATTCCCGTCAAAAACATCCAAATAAGGCTTGTCGAAGTTTTTCGTTGTAACAGCCTTATCCGCTGAAAGTAATACAGAGGGAAGGAGAAATAAATTGGAGAAGAGCGCCACCAATAATGTAAAGGATACAAGATAGCCTAAGGCTTCCGTTCCTCCAAATGACGAAAGGATGAAGATCGCAAAGCCAAAAAACAGAACGACCGACGAATAAATCATACTGTAGCCTGTCTCGCGCAGGGCAAGGATTACAGACTTTTGGATATTCCAATCATTCCAGATAAGTTGAAGCCTGTATCGACTCAGAAAGTGAATGGCATTATCTACCGAAATACCAAGAGCAATACTGAAAATCAGGATTGTACTGGGTTTTATGGAAATATCAAAATAGCCCATAAGTGCAGCCGTCATAATTTGTGGTATAAGATTGGGAATCAGTGATATAAACACCATCCGGATGGAGGTAAACAAAAACGCCATCAAAATGGTAATCACAACCAATGCAAGGATCAGGCTTTGAAACAGGTTTTTTGCAAGATAATTTGTGCCTTTTAAAAAGGTAACGCTGGTTCCTGTTATCGAAACATCAAAGCGCTTGGGAGGGAAAATAGAGTCGATGCGCGGCTCAATTTCATCCAAGAGTTTTTGGATGTCGGGCGTGCCTAAATTCGCCATTTGCACCGAAACACGAACAGTTTGATAGGTTGAATCCACGAAATTATCGAGCAGGTTTTTCCCTCCATTGTTCATGCCTTTCGGGATATATCCTGCAATAAAATTGAGCTCATCGCGGGAAGGAATCGAATAAAACTTTTCTTTCCCACCATAAAAGGCCTGCTTCCCAAATTTCACTACTTCGGCAACTGATAAAGCTTTGCTGAGCTGGGGATATTCTGCCAGCATTTGTTCGAGTTGATCGATGCGTTTTAAGGTGCTTTGTTTTAATACAGCTTTGGGTTTTCTGGTGTCTATGGTGATTTCCAAAGGCATTACCCCTTTAAAGTGCTTTTCCATAAACATCAAATCACGATATAATTGATGATCTTGTGGAATTTCATCAACCACACGTCCGGAAGTTGTGAGTCGGCTGATGCCAAATCCGGCCAAAATTAGTGCACACAATGTAATCAGATAAATCACTTTTCTGCGGTATTGGACGGCCCAAGTAATTTTATCCAGGATTTTATTGACTAAACCCGCATCAAGGTGCTTGATATGCCTCATTTTTGGTGGGGGCAGAAAGCTAAAAAAAGTAGGAATAAGAAAAAGGGACAATAAATATACTGCGAGAATATTCAGCGAAGCAACAATGCCAAATTCAACAAGCATTTTGTTCCCTGTAACAATAAAGGCAGCAAAACCCGCTGCTGTTGTGGCATTTGTAAGAAAATTTGCATTGCCAATACGGAGAATAACCCGGGCCAGGGCTTTTACTTTATTCTGATGTTCACGGTATTCCTCATGGTATTTATTGAGTAAAAAGATGCAGTTCTCCACGCCAATAACAATAATTAATGGCGGGATAATGCCAGTAAGCATAGTGATTTTAAAGCCAAACAGGCCAATGGTTCCAATTGCCCAAACAACACTGATCATCACGATAATAATCGGAAAAATAGTTGCTTTGAAGGAACGGAAGAACAGCAATAAAATAAGGGCTGCAATAACCAGGGCTAAGATTACAAAAAAGCGTAGCTCATCTTCGGCCATTTTTGTTGTAATCGTGCGGATGTATGGGAGGCCTGAATAATGGACTTTCACATTTTGTTCCTCGGCAAAACGATCCAATCGGTCTTTAATATCATAAATTAAGCCCACGCGCGCCTTGGTGTTCAGCATTTCCTTATCTAAGGTGATCATCATCAGGCTTACACCGGTTTCTTTATTCAAAAGAAGTCCGTCATAGAAAGGAAGTCCATCAATGATGCGATGGATTGAATCTACAATAGCCTGTGTTTCGGGGCGTTTGGCAACAACCGGAAGGAATTCAAACTGTTTGAGACTATCGTTTTTTCGTAGGTTGTATAATCGGGCAATCGACATGACTTCCTCCACGCCTTCTTTATTTCTTAGGGAAAAAGTTAAATCGTACCACGCCTGAAATCGTTCGAGCTGGTAGAGGTCTTCAGATTCAATGCCGACGAACATTACTGCGCCGTCTTGCCCGAATTTCTCTTTGAAATCCAAATATTCGATCCAAGTACTGTCGTGTGAGGGTAACATTTGCACCATTTCATAGCTAAGTTTCACATTGCGTGCGTTATATGCCATGAATATGGTGATGAGAACAGTGCTAATAAGTACGGTATTCCGGTTTCTTAATATAAGCCGGACGAGAAATCTCCACATATCGAATCCTATTCTATTACTTTAGCCTAAATAAATATTGGGCAAAAATACGCTTTCTCTTTTGACCAGACAAACTACATCTCTTCTCATTTTTGTTTTCTATTAAGAAGAACTTTTTTATATTGTGCTGTGCTATAGTTTCCTCGGCTGATTTTGTTTCTGGTATTATCAGACAGACCCTGCCTTTTGTTGTTTCAGCCTTACAGGCTGTTTTTTATGGAGAGAGGACAGTATTTGGTGGTTTTTTTGGAAATGAAATCGTGTTAGTCAAGTAGTTGTTAAAAATATAACCAACAGTACAAATGTGCGTGCAGCATCAATCGCAGGCTGAAAGCCTGACACAATAGAACCCAATGCAGCGCATTGGGTTATGAATATACAGGAATAAGGGCAGGCTGTAAGTCTGCAACAATTGTTAATAAGACTATTGCAAGCAAAGTCACAAGAAGTCGAAGCCTATTTCGGCCCTTCAGGCTGTTTTTTGTGCGTGCTTCTATACCAAAAAAAGCCCTGCAATAATACAGGGCTTTTTGTCGCGAAAAAATATTTCACTAGGAGGCTTTTCGCTGGGTCAGGAAAAAATCGTTTAAGGTGATTTCTGTGGTCAGATGTTTTTTTCCGTCCTTATCTTCCCAACTCCGACTACTGAGTTTTCCTTCCAAGAGCACTTCCTGACCTTTTGTAAGCAGCTTCTCTACAAGCGATGCAGTTGCGCCCCAGGCAACAACCTGATGCCATTGCGTTTGGTCGATCCACTCACCTTTTTTATTTTTATAACCCTCACGTGTAGCAATGGGGAAACGGCTCACTTTACGATCTTCACCAAAGATGTGTACTTTAGGATCTGCGCCCAAGCGACCAATTAATTGTACTTTGTTGACTAATGCATTCATGACTTAAATTTTTAAATGAAACAATTGTTAAACGTCGATGATGCAAAACTACAGTGGTGTGACAGGTCGATTCGGTTATTACGCATTTACTTACATTTGTATGCGTTTGTAAACGTTTGTCAACGGATATAGTATTGAATTATAGTTATTTGCGATAATCTAAAAAGCAAGGTTTTTTTTAAGGGATTTATTGCTTTTTCCTGTTAAAATAGAATCGGATCAATTCTGCTTCGATTTCTGTGAGTGTTTTCCCTCTGCGGCCTTTTACGATTTTGGCTACTTCGAGGGCTTTATCAATCCGATATTCTGTGAGTCCATCAGCTCCGCCCCAGGAAAAATCGGGTAGATATTTCGGAGGGAAACCTGCGCCAAAAACATTCGACATCAAGCCAATAACAGAACCTGTATTGATCATGGTATTGATGCCGGTTTTTGCATGATCGCCTGCCGTCATGCCAACAAATTGTGAGCCTGTTTGCACCTCTCGGCCATCGGCATAGGATTTTACCAGCCCATAATTGTTTTTCAAATCAGAATTATTGGTGTCTGCCCCCAGGTTTACCCATTGCCCTAAATAAGCATGGCCAAGAAATCCTTCATGTTTTTTATTGGAAAACGAATGAATAATGCTGCCTTCTACTTCACCACCGATTTTACAACGCTCCCCAATACTCACATCCTGATATATTTTAGAGCCAATGCTGATGCGGCAATTGTCGCCAATAAAAACAGGCCCTTCAATAACCGCATTCGGGTGAACAATCGTGTTTTTGCCAATATATACCGGACCTTCTTCGGCATTAATCACGCATCCGGGATAAATTTTCGCCCCTTCATCAATAAAAATATGATCGAAATGAAGGATATGGGCGCCAATAAGAACATTGCCTTTAATGCCCTGCTTGCCGATCAGGTGAAAATCATTTTCAATTTCGCGGGCATTGCAGCTTGTTAAATCCCAGGAATAGGAGGGAAGGTTTATTTCTTTTTCATGAAACACACAAATGTCTTCGGGGAAAAGCAGTAATCCTTCATCATCCTGTTTAATATTGTGCAGCTCTTTTGCTTCGATATGTGCAGCAATGATGCTTTGTCCACTTTTTAACGCAGTGCCTGCAGGCAATTCCATAATTTCCTGAAAAAGCGCGTCATCCATTAAAAGGCGGCCATTAATAAAAAGATAATCTTCATCAAACCATTGGTTGATCACGGCATCGGGATACTGTTCCGAAACCAATGGCAGCAAAAGCCTACGTATAAAATAGTCTGTAGGTTGTTTTAGTCGTTTTTCGGTTTTTTTCCGGATCAGTAGAATACCGCTGCGCAGGTCAAAAACCGGACGTAAATAGCTTAATGGATTAAACAAACGATAAGCACTGTCTTCAAATAAGGCAATTCGCATAGGGATTGAATTTTATGAGCAACAAATATATTCAAAAAACCATATTTCTCCTTATTTTTACTTAATCTAAACACAAACATCTTAATTAAAACGTTTTCTGCAGAATAGAGGCTTGAGTGATTGGCTTATTTTCTAAATTTGAAGCCCTTTTAGGGATAATATATAAATTAACGCATTACTGTCATGACCGAACAAAACATACTAATGAATCCCAACCCTTTGGTGCGCTTCCTGAAGAAGCCTTCCGAACAGTTTACCAAAGCGGACATCATCAGCTACATTGAGTCCAATAATATACAAATGCTTAATTTTCGCTATACCGGCGGAGATGGTCGCTTGAAAGCGCTGAGCTTTGTAATTAATAGCAGGGAACACTTGGAAGAAATCCTTACAACAGGCGAACGCGTTGATGGTTCGAGCCTTTTTAAACACATTGAGGCCGGCAGCAGCGACCTTTATGTAATCCCGCGTTTTAAAACAGCATTTCATAATCCCTTTGCCGAGATTCCTACACTCGATATTCTTTGTGCTTATTTTGATAAGGACGGAAATCCTTTGGACTGTTCCCCGGAATACATCCTCAAAAAGGCGCATGATGAGCTTAAAGAAAAAACAGGATATTGCTTCCAAACAATGGGAGAGCTTGAATACTATATCATTAGCGAAGATGAAGGCTTGTTTCCTGCCGAAGATCAAAAAGCATATCATGAATCTACGCCTTTTAGCAAATGGAGCCATTTTCGTAAGGAAGCCATGCGTTATATTGCACAGTCGGGAGGCAAGATTAAATACGGCCATTCTGAGGTGGGTAATTTTATGCATGAGGGCATAATTTACGAACAAAACGAAATAGAATTCCTTCCGGTGGATGTGGAAGATGCTGCCGATCAGTTGATGATTGCCAAATGGATTCTTCGTAACCTGGCATATCAGTATGAAGTGAATATCACTTTTGCGCCAAAAATTACTGTTGGTAAAGCAGGAAGTGGAATGCATGTGCATACCCGTTTGATGAAAGATGGTAAAAACGCCATGGTGGAAAATGGTGTATTGAGCGATATTGCTAAAAGGGCCATTGCCGGTTATCTCGATCTGGCACCATCATTAAGTGCTTTTGGTAATACCAACCCAACATCATATTTCCGTTTGGTGCCCCATCAGGAAGCGCCAACAAATATTTGTTGGGGCGATAGAAACCGTTCTGTTTTGGTGCGCGTTCCTTTAGGCTGGACAGGAAAAACCAATATGTTGCATATTGCCAATCCTTTGGAAAGTGCAGAAATGCCTGAGTTTACAAGCAAACAAACGGTAGAATTCCGTTGCCCTGATGGTTCTGCCGATATTTATCTGCTGATGGCCGGACTTACTGTTGCTGCACGTCATGGACTGGAAATGAAGGATGCACTTGATTATGCTGCCAAGACCTATGTGGATGTGAATATCTTTGAAGAGGAACATAAAGACAGAGTGAAGGGTTTGGCGCAATTGCCTGTAAGTTGTTGGGAATCTGCCGACGAACTTCTAAGACAAAAGGATATTTATAAGCAGTATGGTGTGTTCACCGACAGCATTATTGATGGAACGGCCAAAAAACTAAAGAGCTATAAAGATCAAAATATTCGCGAAGAGCTGAAAGACAAACCCAAAAAGGTGATGGCTTTAGTGGAAAAATATTATCATTGCGGTTAAATAAAATCGGATGAACAAGGACGGGCAGCCAAGGAGGTTTGCCCGTTTTTTTTGTTCATAAGGGACCTATGTTACCGCACTCTTTCTTCTTCCCAGAAAAACAGGACTGAAGAGCAGCATCAAGATCGAAACAGAAAGAATGGCCATTCCGGGCCCGTATTGGTCGGCAATGAAACCCATAAGTGGAGCCAATACTGCTGCGATTAGCGATTCTGTTTGGCTGGATGCTGATAATGCCGTGGCCATAATGTCTTTCTCCAGTTGATCGGACACATAACTGACACCCATGGGTTTGCGAATGTTTTCGAGGATGATAATCATCATATAAAGAAGAACGGAAGCAAGCATCCAGCCATAAATATAGAAAAGGCCACTCAAAATGCCGGCGCATAATCCTATTAGAATTGTAGCATTGAGAGGCAAAACTACCGTTGGGAATTTCTTTGCCAGCTTTCCCGATGAGCGTGATGCGCGGGAAGTGATCATATAGAGCACAAAATACACCAAACCAAGAATAATGGCCGATTTCTTTTCTACATCGAACTGACTTAGAAATGCAATGGGAATCAGTACTGCCATGCTTTTGATGAGTGCTTGCAAATAATCGCGAACAGCCTTATAATAACCCGTATAAACGCTGAGGTTCAGTATGGCCTGTAAAAGTTTCCATTGTCGGAATGAAATAAGAAAATCACGCACAACATCCGCAAACTGCTGCCGAAACTGCTTGATATCAATGCCTTTGCTGTTGTTGTCGAATATGCGTGGATAGGAATATAATATAATCAAATCGAAAAGGTAGGGGATGATTGAAAAAAGGAAAATAAATTCATAATCGCCTGTATAGAAAATGATTGCTGCTGCTATAAGTGCAGAAAAAGCAGATCCGGCTTGTGACCAGGAGCGTGTATGACCATAGTAATGGATTTTCTCTTTTTCCCATCCTTGAATTTTTAAATATTGAAGTATCATGGCTTTATGCGTTCCCGAACGAAACGCATCACCAAATGCAAATAGGGCAACAGCTGCCGCAAATCCCCAATATGATTCAGAGAAATAATACCATAAGAAGGAAACAATATAAAAACCAAAGGAAACAAGCATAACCTTCCTCCGACCAAGGGCGTCGGCCAAAACACCTGCCGGGATTTCAAACACATTTTTCAGGATCTCCCGAATTGTGTATAAACTGCCAATCTCCAGGAATGTAAGTCCGCGACTAAGAAGAAAAAGTATATAAAATGGTTCAAAAAACCGTAAGTTCTTGAAAAACCCATACGCGCAGAATTTATAATATTGAAGGTTTTTTTTAAAGGCCATAAACTGAGGAAAATTAATCGGATTGGATTCCTGATTTTATGCCAAAAGTATAAAATATGTGGAGAAAGGAAAGGCTGCTTTTTACGGTGGATAAAAATGGTTTAAAAAAGTGTTGATGCTTAAACCGAGAAAAAAACCAGTATTTAAGCTTTCCTCAATGCTGCCTAGAATATTTGATCTTCACCAAATGTTATGATTCTTAGGCGGAAAGCTTGGTGTAAATAACCCAATGAAGCGCATTGGGTTATGGATAAATAGGAATAAGGGCAGGCTGTAAGTCAGTAATATATTAATCCTTCAAATTGTGTGCGAATGAACTATTGTGTTTGGGTCTATTTCAGGCTTTTTTGTTTTATTGCCAACAACAAATCAGCTCTTCAATCTGTTATTAAGGAGTATTATAGAAACAAAAATAAATTTTAAGCTCATGCAAAATTTTAATTATTATAACCCGGTGCGTATCCTTTTTGGAAAAGGAAAAGTTGAGGAATTGAAGAATCATATCCCGCAAGATGCAAATATCCTTTTAACATATGGAGGAGGAAGCATCAAAAGAAACGGAATTTATGAAGCTGTTGTAGAAAGCCTTAAAGGTCATCGTTTTTTGGAATTTGGTGGTATTGAGGCCAACCCAAAATATGAAACGCTGATGCAGGCCGTAAAAATTGTGAAAGAACAAAATATTGATTTTATCCTTGCTGTTGGTGGTGGCTCCGTGCTTGATGGCACAAAGTTTATTGCTGCTGCTGCACTTTTTGAGGGCGATGACCCATGGGATATTCTCGCAAAAGCTGCTCCGATTAAAGCTGCTGTTCCCTTTGGTGCTGTGCTTACACTTGCCGCTACAGGCAGTGAGATGAACGGCAATTTCGTCGTCAGCAAATCTGCTACTCAGGAAAAATTGGCCGCCGGATCGGAAAAGGTTTATCCGAAATTTTCTGTTTTGGATCCGGAATATACTTTCTCATTGCCTCAAAGACAAGTGGCCAATGGCATTATCGATTCTTATGTGCATACGATGGAGCAATACCTTACATACCCAATGGGTACGGAGGTTCAGGATGCATTGGCGGAAGGAATCCTGCGTATATTAATTCAGGAAGGTCCAAAAGCAATTGAATCGGAAAAGCCCTGCTATGAAAACAGAAGCACGTTAATGTGGGCAGCTACAAATGCACTCAATGGATTGCTTAGCTGCGGAGTAGTAAGTGATTGGTCTTCACATCAGATTGGGCATGAACTTACGGCTTTACATGGCCTAGATCATGCTGTAAGCCTTGCTGTTGTGCTGCCCGGCGTTCTTGAGTTTACAAAAGGGATGCGCAGCGAAAAATTACTGCAGTATGCTCAGAACGTTTGGAATATAACCGAAGGCGATGATGCAGAAAAATGCAATGAAGCCATTAGAAAGACAGAGCTGTTTTTTCAACAATTGGGCGTTAAAACGCGCTTAGGCGATTATGGGATTATGGAAGACACCATCGATCTTATTGTGAAGCGTTTTACAGATAGAGGGTATCCGGGAATTGGATACAGCGGCGACATTAAAGTTAAGGATGTTGCAACAATTCTGAAATCAAGAATTTAGTATAATCCGACGCCTCTTCTTAGAAGGGGTGTCGGTGATTCTCGCATATTACTTTTTTACGGCTCGTTTGGGCCGATTTGCCATACACAAAACACATACTGCTGCAGAAACCATTTGTATTTGCGGTTTTGTGTGTTTTTTTATTCCAAATAGATTGTAATAGTTCGCTTTCCCAAATTGTATGTGAATCCTCTATTGTATTGAAATTTGACTCAGCTCTTCAGGCTGTAAGTCTGCAACAAAAGTTTGTCAGTACTCTTTCGGGTAAAGTTTTAAGTAATAGAAATTTGTTTCAGCCCCAGGCTGTTTTTCATTGAGTGAATACAATTTATTCGTTTTGCTAAAAACCTGCACATGACGCACAAAGACCCGCTTGCTAGTCTATTTGGTTTTTAGATACAGACGGATGCTTTATTGCAAGAAAAAAATTTAGGACAAAAAAATAGCGGCCAATCAATGGCCGCTATTTTTGATATTTGAATTATTCGTTTAGTTTGCAAGAATCAGCTTTTCAGTATGACTGTCTTGTCCGGCAACCACCCGAAGGAAATAGATTCCTCTTGGTAAATCGCGTACATCTATTTGATAAGCATCTACTCTATTTTGCCATCCCAGAGCAATAGATTTAAGAGTTCTTCCTGTTAAATCCATCATATTGACTTCAATATCCTGAGTTTGTTCCAATTCAAGATTGATTGTTAGTTGGTCTTTTACCGGATTTGGGTATATCGAAACATTATCACGACTAATGGTTTCTGCTACACTTGAGGCCGAGGATCTAGGCAATTGAATCAGTTCGCCGCCACTTGCCAAGGCAACATAAAGATCAAAGGCGGGGCCGTTGCTGTTTTGTGCAGGATTAAAGAAACCCGATGCGATAACTGTAATCGCGGCATTTTGCAATTCAAGGCTTGCTAATGGGGCATCATAACTTACTACAGTTGTTTGTCCTGTTTCATCGCGGATTTCAAGCATATAATCAGTAGTGGGAAGCTCGAGATAGCCTGCGAATTCGCCATAGGAAAGATCATCAACGATCATGCCTGCACCGACACCAGTTTCATAAACATCCACTGTTGGTGCGTCTGTTGAACCATGATGTACAAGAACATCGGTCTTATCGTTCATGCTTGCCATTTCCCTCGCCATTGGATATACAGCGATATCAAAAGGCTGGTTTGGCTCATAGCCTGATGCGCTTACAATTCCTTCAGCGACAAGAATGTAGCTTCCGCCTGCTTCAAGGGTGTAGTTTTGTGACCAAATTGGGTTTTCAGCGCTTTGGCTGTCCGGTCCCTGAATGGCGATCGTAAATTCTTCGCCAGCAGGCGCATCGATAAATGGAGTCGCCGTGCGGAATTCGAAATTGTCAATCAAAAGAACATCATTCAACCAAACATCAACCATTGCTGCAGCAGCATCGGCGGAATTATGGATGACCTGAACACGGGCTGTTTGCATCATAGGCTCACCAAAATCAACCCAATCACCGGAAGCGGTAACACCAAAGAGGCTGAAGGCTGCGCCATTACTATTATTTTCTGGGCTCAAGAATCCGGAAGCAATCAGTGTAACGGCAGCACCATCAAGACTAAGCGCATTAAGGGGAACATCGTAGGAGGCAACTGTTGTTTGGCCTGTTTCATCGCGGATTTCAAGCATATAATCAGTAGTAGGAAGTTCGAGATAGCCTGCGAATTCGCCATAGGAAAGATCATCAACGATCATGCCTGCACCAACACCAGTTTCATAAACATCCACTGTTGGTGCGTCTGTTGAACCATGATGTACAAGAACATCGGTCTTATCGTTCATATTTGCCATTTCCCTTGCCATTGGATATACAGCGATATCAAAAGGCTGGTTTGGCTCATAGCCTGATGCGCTTACAATTCCTTCAGCGACAAGAATATAGCTGCCGCCATTTTCAAGTGTGTAGTTTTGTGACCAAATCGGGTTGTCTGCACTTTGGCTGTCCGGTCCCTGAATAGCAATGGTAAATTCTTCGCCAGCAGGAGCATCAATAAATGGAGTCGCTGTGCGGAATTCGAAGTTATCGATTAAAAGTGCGTCGTTCAACCATACATCAACCATAGCTGCAGCAGCATCAGCAGAATTATGGATGACCTGAACGCGTGCTGATTGCATCATAGGCTCACCAAAATCAACCCAATCACCGGAAGCGGTAATACCAAAGAGGCTGAAGGCTGCGCCATTACTGTTATTTTCTGGGCTCAAGAATCCGGAAGCAATCAGTGTAACTGCAGCACCATCAAGACTGAGGGCATTAAGGGGAACATCGTAGGAGGCAACAGTTGTTTGTCCTGTTTCATCACGGATTTCAAGCATATAATCCGAAGTGGGAAGCTCGAGATAGCCTGCAAATTCGCCATAGGAAAGATCATCAACGATCATGCCGGCACCGACACCTGTTTCATAAACATCCACTGTTGGTGCGTCTGTTGAACCGTGATGTACAAGAACATCGGTCTTATCGTTCATATTTGCCATTTCCCTTGCCATTGGATATACAGCGATATCAAAAGGCTGGTTTGGCTCATAGCCTGATGCACTTACAATTCCTTCAGCGACAAGAATATAGCTTCCGCCATTTTCAAGGGTGTAGTTTTGTGACCAAATTGGGTTTTGAGCGCTTTGGCTATCCGGACCCTGAATAGCAATGGTAAATTCTTCGCCTGCAGGAGCATCAATAAATGGAGTCGCTGTGCGGAATTTGAAGTTATCGATTAAAAGTGCGTCGTTCAACCATACATCAACCATAGCTGCAGCAGCATCAGCGGAATTGTGGATTACCTGAACGCGTGCTGATTGCATCATAGGCTCACCAAAATCAACCCAATCGCCGGAAGCGATAACACCAAAGAGGCTGAAGGCTGCGCCATTACTATTATTTTCTGGACTCAGGAATCCGGAAGCAATCAGTGTAACTGCAGCACCATCAAGACTGAGGGCATTAAGGGGAACATCGTAGGAGGCAACAGTTGTTTGTCCTGTTTCATCGCGGATTTCAAGCATATAATCAGTAGTGGGAAGCTCGAGATAACCTGCAAATTCGCCATAGGAAAGATCATCTACGATCATACCGGCACCGACACCTGTTTCATAAACATCCACTGTTGGTGCGTCTGTTGAACCGTGATGTACAAGAACATCGGTCTTATCGTTCATATTTGCCATTTCCCTCGCCATTGGATATACAGCGATATCAAAAGGCTGGTTTGGCTCATAGCCTGATGCGCTTACAATACCTTCAGCAACAAGAATATAGCTGCCGCCATTTTCAAGGGTGTAGTTTTGTGACCAAATTGGGTTGTCTGCGCTTTGGCTATCCGGACCCTGAATGGCGATGGTAAATTCTTCGCCTGCAGGAGCATCAATAAATGGAGTCGCTGTGCGGAATTCGAAGTTGTCGATTAAAAGGGCATCGTCTAGCCATACATCAACCATAGCTGCAGCAGCATCAGCAGAATTATGGATCACCTGAACGCGTGCTGATTGCATCATAGGCTCACCAAAATCAACCCAATCACCGGAAGCGGTAATACCAAAGAGGCTGAAGGCAGCGCCATTACTATTATTTTCTGGACTCAGGAATCCGGAAGCAATCAGTGTAACGGCAGCACCATCAAGACTGAGGGCATTAAGGGGAACATCGTAGGAGGCAACAGTTGTTTGTCCTGTTTCATCGCGGATTTCAAGCATATAATCTGTAGTAGGAAGCTCGAGATAGCCTGCGAATTCGCCATAGGAAAGATTATCTACGATCATGCCGACACCTGTTTCATAAACATCTACTGTAGGTGCGTCTGTTGAACCATGATGTACAAGAACATCGGTCTTATCGTTCATATTTGCCATTTCCCTCGCCATTGGATATACAGCGATATCAAAAGGCTGGTTTGGCTCATAGCCTGATGCACTTACAATTCCTTCAGCGACAAGAATATAGCTTCCGCCTGCTTCAAGTGTGTAGTTTTGTGACCAAATTGGGTTGTCTGCGCTTTGGCTATCCGGACCCTGAATGGCGATGGTAAATTCTTCGCCTGCAGGAGCATCAATAAATGGAGTCGCTGTGCGGAATTCGAAGTTGTCGATTAAAAGGGCATCGTCTAGCCATACATCAACCATAGCTGCAGCAGCATCAGCAGAATTATGGATTACCTGAACGCGTGCTGTTTCATTCAGTTCATCGTTTAGGTCAATAATGTCACCCTGAACTTCTCCGTTTTGAGCCGAGAGGTTGAGGTTTAGTAATAGCAGGGAAAAAGCTATTATTATGTTTCTTGGGTTAAGTCTTAAATTTTTCATTTCGTTGCGTATTAAGTTACTAAATGATTTGTTGTTTGTTTTTCAAATTATATGTTTGAGTTAATATTGTTCAATGATATTTGAAATTAATTAAACTTATAGCTGGCTTAAAATTCTATCGCCAATTTGAATTAAGATCAATCTATCTCTTTAAATCAAATATTTAGCATAAATTTTATTGAGATTCTAAAAGTTTAAGAGCGTTTGATGAATACAACACGTTTAATCTTTAATTGTTTTCGTTAAACAAAATGTTTTTTGGGGTATTTTTTATTCTGCGATGCCAAGTATCTTATTTGCAGCTATTTACTAATGGTTTTTTGAGGAAAGATTTTTCGGCACAGATTGCTTTTGTCTTTGAGATGTGGTAATTCGATTTTTTGAAGCAATGTTTCACCCTTTCCTGTAGTTGAAACCTCAGGATTTTCTTCTATCGGAAAGCTTAGCGGGTTTTTGTTGCGCTTCTGTTCGCTTCTGTTTGGAACTGGGCTGTTCTGTTGAGCGAATAGTCCAAATTGATCTACAAAAATTTTAAAGCTATTTAAGAAACAGGAATAATGGTTTGTACAATTTGGCATCTTAAAAACCAACGAAAAGTCTTTTCAGCGCTGAATCTACGCAAAAAAATTTGTGGCAAATAATTCAATAAAAATCAAATTATTACAGTAGGTGATGATTATCACGATGAGGTTTATTTGAACACCCCAATTAAAAATCACCATCTCATGAATAAAGAGTTGAACAGATTGATCTATAAGAGGGTAAATTACAAAAATGAAAAAAGCACGATGTTTAAACCCTGTTCAAACCAAAAACAAAAAAGCCTTACAGAAACGTCTATAAGGCTTTGATAATGAGGGAGCGGAAAACGAGACTCGAACTCGCGACCCTCAGCTTGGGAAGCTGATGCTCTACCAACTGAGCTACTTCCGCTTATTCGGGGGCAAAGATACACATTGCCCCCGTTTTTAAATCATTTTTTAGAAAAAAGAAGAAGATTTTATTCCCATTTGAGAATTTTCTTAAAATCATATTTCTCGGGATCAGCCAGAAATTCTTTGGCTTCTTCGTAATCGTCTTCTGTAATGTATTGGGCTTGTGAGCCAAAGACCAGCTGGGCTTTTTGTGAGCTGATATTCACAAGTCGTGGATGTACTTTTCCGTTTTCATCTTCTACATCCTTCAAAAATAGAGGTGAAATATCCCCATTTGGGGCAGAAGTAACCATACATCCTGTAAAGCCATCATCGTAAAGTTTCTTAACGCCCATGCCCAACAGAGCACAATATAATTTATCAAAAGCGGAAGGCTGAACGCAACGAAGCTCATAGCCCAATTCAACGGGACGGCTTTTGATTTTTACACCGATGGTTTTCAATCGCCTTTGCACCAGCATATTAAAAATATGAGCTTTACTCACATTGCCCAATTCAGGATGTCCGTGCTCATCATATGTAAAATTAATGCCGCTATTTGTGATTTCTTCTACCGACATAAAATGGAAAACCCCTTCGCTGATGATTGCAGCACCGTGTTGTATGCCCAAAATCCGACGTTTAATCATTGAAGAAATAACCAAGCGAACGATTTTATCGAAAGTAATTTTGGTTTTATTGAACATTTCCGGAATTATTATCACCGGATAATGACAAGCAGCGCCAATACCAAAAGCAAGATGACCGGCTTCACGGCCCATTGCGGCAACAACAAACCAATTTCCACTGGTGCGTGCATCTTCATAAATAGTTGTGGCTATACGTGCGCCTTCTTCTTTTGCCGACTGATACCCAAAAGTGGGGGAACCCTCTGGCAAAGGTAGATCGTTATCGATGGTTTTAGGCACGTGAATATTCTTTACATCTACTTCATTGCTAACAAGAAATTTACTGATGCGGTTAGCTGTTGATGCGGTATCATCCCCACCAATGGTAACAAGAAGTTTAATGTTGTGCTTGACAAAAAAATCACAGCTAAAATCACTGTCTTTTGGCTTATATCTGCTCATTTGAAGAAAAGAACCCCCTTGTTTGTGAATTCGGTCAGCCAAAGAAAAATCAATTTCCTGCAAATTTGGTTCGGCAGCAAAAAGCCCTTTATATCCTTCATGAATGCCCAAAACCTTATAGCCTGATTGTAAAAACACTTTTGCTACGGTGCCAATTACTGTATTGATTCCGGGTGCCGGTCCGCCACCTGTAAGTATGGCTATTGAGCCATTTTGCATTTCTCTCATCTGTTTGTTTTTTATTGATGCACAAATTTAACAGAATTCTTTTTGAACACACATGCTAAGCAAATTAATTCAATAGTCTTTCGTTTATTGTCTGTTCAATGCAATAAGGAGTTTGCTGCTTTTGTCCTTTAGAAAGGGCTGTTTTTCTTTAGAAATCAATTTTGTTATCCTTTATAGATTTACATTCAAATTGCTTGTGATAGAATGTGCAATAATTCCCCATGCCTATCAATCTATATATCTTAAGAACAGTATATAAAGTGTGCTGAACTAATTTACCCCTTAATGCATGATTAAATATGTATATGAAGATTTGTGTAATAATTAAACATTATTATAATAGTATTGGCATTGTAATATATTTGATAGTTTTTGAGGATTTTGATGTAATATAATGTATGATTGCATATTAAGCTTTTAGAAGCAGTCTAAATAAATTTGGAGTTTCCGAAAATCATTCTTATTTTTGAAGCGTAAACCATTACATTAAAACTTAAGAATATGAGAAAAACCTACTTTTTGAGCGTTATTGGGCTTCTTGCCATCGCTCTGATAGGCTCCACGCTTTTCATGAAGGATGGAAAACAGGAGCGGAAGGCGAAGAAAGAAGCCTTTAAAGAATTTGTAGCGAATCATCCTTATACTCAGAGGGAAGCGATGACCCCCGAGCAAATCAAAGCCTTGCCTAAGGCTGACCGCCCGGATTTGGCAATGGAGCAAAATTTCTTGATGACCGTAGATCCGGAATTAGGATACGTTCCTTCCGAGCGCTTAAAAATTGCCTATGAAAGATCCAAAGAAACACGTTCGATGCGCGGGGCTATTGCGAATGTAAGCTGGAACGAACGCGGCCCGAACAATATTGGCGGGCGTACACGTGCCATTATGTTCGACCCCAACGATGCTGCCAATGGCTATAAAAAAGTCTGGGCCGGTGGTGTAAGTGGTGGATTGTGGTATAATGATGATATCACAGATGCCAACAGTAGCTGGACAAAAGTTAATGACTTTTGGGATAATCTTGCTATTACTACAATTGCATACGACCCATCAAATACACAAGTGTTTTATGTGGGTACCGGTGAAGGATATAATAATTCAGATGCTGTGCGAGGTGGTGGTATCTGGAAAACCACTGATGGCGGTGCAAATTGGGCTTTACTGGCCAATACGGATCCAGGTGCTTTTGTTGGCTCATCAAACTTTACATGGGTGCAAAAAATTGTTGTTGCTTCCAATGGTGATGTCTTTGCTGCAAGCCGTGGATATTATATAAATCGAGGTGGTATTATGAAATCCACCGATGGCGGTGCCAACTGGACTGTTTCTAAATCTGTATATGACGGAAACGGATCAAATTATGACCGTGCTTCTGATATTGAAATTGCTGCAAATGGCGATATCTATGCCTCTTTTGGTATTTTCTCAACAGGATATATGTTTAAATCTACAGACAATGGTGTTAACTGGACCGATATTACTCCTGCAGCAAATGGCGAACGTATAGAAATAGCCTGTGCCCCTTCCAATAGTAATATTGTTTATGCTGTTGCATCAAATGGAAATAATATTAGTTGGTTTAAAAAATCTACAGATGGTGGAGGCAGTTGGTCCACTCTAAGCATTCCCGCTTATAAGGAACAATCCTGCGTTTTTGGGGCTAGTGATTTTGCCAGAGGACAAGCCTGGTATGACCTGATTATGGGTGTTCATCCAACGGATGCCAATTTAGTTGTGTTGGGAGGGATAGACCTTTATAGATCTACCGATGGTGGAGCCAACTTTGGCTTGGTTTCCTATTGGACTGGATGGTGTGACGATTACGTCCATGCCGACCAGCACGCTGTCGTATTTCACCCAACAAACCCGGATATGGTTGTTACTGGTTCTGATGGAGGTATAAGCTATTCTGCAGATCTTGGGGATTCCGGAACTGCAGATCCTGAATTTGATGATCGGAATAACGGATATAATGTAACACAGTTTTATAGTTGTGCCATTCATCCAACTGCAGCCACGAATTATTACCTTGGTGGCACACAGGATAATGGAAGCTTTAAACTTACATCTGCAGGTATAGGTGCCGGAACAGCTGTTTCGGGTGGTGATGGGGCATTTTGCTTTATCGACCAAACAGATCCAACCTATCAACTCACTTCTTATGTATATAATAACTGGTACAGAAGTACAAATAGCGGCTCTAGCTTCTCCGGTCTTTCCGGTGGTGCAAATACAGGCCGTTTTATCAATCCTGCTGATTATGATAATGATGCAGATATTTTATATGCTGCAGCAGGAAATAATGAGCTCTACCGTATTTCGGGCATTAGTGGAAGCCCTTCTCCTACAACAATAACTGTTGGAGGTGCTGCTCTCGTGGGGGATAAAGCCTCTGCAATATTGGCTTCTCCTTATAACGATCATGTGCTTTTTGTAGGCACAGGAAGTGGTTATATTTTGAAAATCAGTGCGGCAAATGGAAGTGCCACTTCTGTTGATATTGATCCATCTGCCCATTTACCCGGTGGTTATATTAGCAGCATTGATATAGGTGCTGATGAAAACAATCTGATACTTACGTACACTACCTATGGAGTAGGCCATGTTTGGCTAACCACAGATGGTGGAACAAACTGGACCAGCAAAAATGGCGACCTGCCCGATATGCCTGTTCGTTGGGCAATGTTCAATCCACTGAACCGCAGTGAAGTTTATTTGGCTACAGAAGTTGGTGTATGGTCAACAACAGATATTACTGCTGCATCACCCGAATGGGGTGCAACAAATGGCGGCCTGGCAAATGTTCGTACAGACATGCTTCAGTACCGTTCTGCCGACCGTACATGGCTGGCTGCAACACATGGTCGTGGTTTATTTACCTATCCTGAAGCTACTGTAGAAGTCACCTTCCAAGTGGATATGCAAAACCAAACGGTTCCTGCTGAAGGCGTGCATATTGCCGGGAATTTTGGTGCTGATGGTTATCCAGACTGGGATCCTGCCGGCATTGCAATGAGCGATGGCGATAGCGATGATGTTTATACCGTAACACTTACGCTTACAGCCAATACTGATTATCAATTTAAGTACATCAATGGCGATGAATGGGTAGAAAATGAAACTGTTCCTGCAGGATGTGTTGTTCCTACAACATCAAACCGTGGTTATACAACAACAGGTAGTGATGCAACACTGGATGAGGTTTGTTTTGGCGAATGCTCTGATTGTGGTGGCGGAAGTACTTTAACATGGTATAACCTTCAATGGCCGGGAACAGCAAACATCTACCCTACAGCGGATGAAAACATATACGCACAAGCATATGAAGATGGTGTAACAACTGTTGCCGGAAATGAAGGTGATATTGAATGTTGGATTGGTTATAATTCTGCCGATACAGATCCCTCTACCTGGTCAAATTGGGTAGTGGCTTCATACAATGCGCAAAGTGGCAATAATTATGAATATACTGCTGCTCTTGGTAATACTCAAAGCTTGGTGGCAGGAACATATTATTATGCCAGTCGCTTCAGTTATCTAAGCGGCCCTTATACTTATGGTGGTTTTGGTGGAGGCCCTTGGGATGGCGTAGCAAATATTTCGGGGGTTTTAACAATTACAGATCCTCCAGCAGCCTCTACATGGTCTGGTGCTACAGATAATGATTGGGCAACAGCAACCAATTGGGATAATGGTGTTCCCGGAAGTACAACAAATGTGACAATTCCTTCCGGCCTAACAAATTATCCTACTGTAAATGAAGCTCGCGAATGTAATAATATCACGATGGCTGAAGGCGCAACCTTATTGGGTTTTGCGAACCTTACCGTAAATGGAACAGCTACAATTACTCAAAACTTGAGTGGTGGAACCAGTGGTGGTAAAGATGTTGCCGGAGCTATTTATCATTATATTTCGTCGCCAATGGCATCAGCAACAGCGGGTTCTGTATTTCCGCTTACTGCTTTTGTTCGCGAATACGACGAAACAACTCAAACTTGGGTCAATAAAACACAAACCGATGTGCTTACGCCAGGGAAAGGCTATAGCCTCTGGCTCGAAGGTGGTACAGTAGATATTAGCTATGAAGGCGCTTTCAATACTGCGGATATTCCTCTTGCCGGCTTAAGCGTTACGGGTGCTGTTGTTGATTATTCGGGCTATCATTTTGTTGGAAACCCATTCCCTGCTGCAATTAATTGGGATGGAGGCAATTGGAATACATCGAATCTTGATGGTTCTATTTATATCTGGCAAAGTGCAACAAATAATTATGGTTCATGGAATGGTACAATCGGTACTATTCTTGCCGATGGTGTGATTGGTGTTGGACAGGGCTTCTTTGTAAAAGCCAGTGCTGCCGGCGCATCGCTTACAATACCTGTTGATGCTGCAACCCATGATTCAAGATCTGTGAATAAAGAGGATGTGCAAAATCTGCTGAAATTATCAGTACGCAATACCGTAAATGGTTTCCTTGATGAAACAGCGATTCTGTTTAATGAGTCTGCACAAACTGCTTTTGACAACCAAATGGATGCATATAAAATCCGTGGTTCTGAATTAGCACCACAACTTTATACCTTTGCTGGCGAAAGCATGATTAGTATCAATACTCTTCCATTTGCAGAAGAAATGGTGCTGAATTTTGAAGCGGGAAGTTCCGGGGAATTTTCCTTGAATATTACTGCGTTCACGATGCCTTATGAAGTGATGCTGGAAGATAAGATGGAGGATAAAATGATCGAAATCACATCGCAAACCAGCTATAATTTTTCTGCCACTTCAGGTGATGCTGCCGACCGTTTTGCACTACATTTCAAGAATTCAACAGCTGTTGAGGACGTATTTGCAGGAAAAATTACTGTATATGGCCGTGATCAGCAAATTGTTGTGAACAATGAACTTGGAAATGAGGTAGAGCTTACATTATATAGCGTTCAGGGACAAAAACTGGCGACTTATACAGCTGCTCTAGGTTCCAATACAATTGATGCTCCTGCTGCTTCTGCCATTTATCTCTTGAAGATTTCAAATGGCACACAAGTGAGTACGCAAAAAGTATTTGTACAATAAATAAGATTTGACCATTTTCCTGGCAATGGGGAAATGGTCTTGATTTTGAAACTAAAAATATCGAGATATGAAAAAAATAATATTCAGCTTAGCAGCAGTAGTCTTCTTTGGATTAGCGGGTATGGCCCAGCCTCAGCCCGGATCAAATGGCGGTGGCGGTAATGTTGGTGGTGATCCAATTGGTGGCGGAGCTCCTGTTGGTGGCGGTCTGGCCATTATGTTGGTCATGGGGGCCGCTTATGGATTCAAAAAAACCAAAATCTGGGATAAGAAAAATTAATCCCTGATAAGAAAGAAAAAAAGCACAGTCGTTTGGCTGTGTTTTTTTGTTTCTGGTTTTTCTCAAGCCCGCTAGAGCGAATTTGTAATTTCTCTCGAACCCGCTGGCGCGGATTTGCAATCCGAGCCTTTATAATATCTCCAAAACCAAACAAATAGGGTCTTATAGCACTAAAATTCAACTAAATATCATCATTCGACCCCGCTGGGGTCGTGTATTTTACTCTATCAATTTTGCTATAAATATTCAATCCCTCCGGGATTGGCCCGAACCAAATAAAGGCATCGATTTAGCAAAGATGAAATCATAATTGACTTTGCTGCAGATTTATAGTTTTTCTCAAGTCCGCTAGAGCGAATTTGCAAATCCGTGCCATAAATCAAAAAACAAACCCAGAATGGGTGACATTATTATAAAAAACAGGTTTTAAATCACACACCCAAACCCAGAATGGGTGGCATTATGATTTGATGATCATTCGCAATTTCGGATTTGCAATCCGAGCCAATAATATAAGCCCAAACCCACCCCCCAAAACGTCATAAAGCTCTAAATATCATCATTCGACCCCGCTGGGGTCGTGTATTTTACGCCATCAATTTTGCTATAAACATTCAATCCCTCCGGGATTGGCTCGAACCAAATAAAGGCATCGATTTAGCAAAGATGAAATCATAATTGACTCTGCTGCAGATTTATAGTTTTTCTCGAACCCGCTGGTGCGAATTTGCAAATCCATGCCATAAATCAAAAACCAAACCCAGAATGGGTGACATTATTATAAAAAACAGGTTTTACATTACACACCCAAACCCAGAATGGGTGACATTATAATTTGATGATCATTCGCAACTGCGGATTTGCAATCCGAGCCAATAATATAAGCCCAAACCCAACCCCCAAAACGTCATAAAGCTCTAAATATCATCATTCGACCCCGCTGGGGTCGTGTATTTTACTCTATCAATTTTGCTATAAACATTCAATCCCTCCGGGATTGGCCCGAACCAAATAAAGGCATCGATTTAGCAAAGATGAAATCATAATTGACTTTGCTGCAGATTTATAGTTTTTCTCAAGTCCGCTAGAGCGAATTTGCAATCCATGCCATAAATCAAAAACCAAACCCAGAATGGGTGGCATTATGATTTGATGATCATTCGCAACTGCGGATTTGCAATCCGAGCCTTTATAATATCTCCAAAACCAAACAAATAGGGTCTTATAGCACTAAAATTCAACTAAATATCGTCATTCGACCCCGCTGGGGTCGTGTATTTTACTCTATCAATTTTGCTATAAACATTCAATCCCTCCGGGATTGGCCCGAACCAAATAAAGGCAGCGATTTAGCAAAGATGAAATCATAATTGACTTTGCTGCAGATTTATAGTTTTCTCGAACCCGCTGGTGCGAATTTGCAAATCCGTGCCATAAATCAAAAAACAAACCCAGAATGGGTGGCATTATGATTTGATGATCATTCGCAACTGCGGATTTGCAATCCGAGCCTTTATAATATCTCCAAAACCAAACAAATAGGGTCTTATAGCACTAAAATTCAACTAAATATCGTCATTCGACCCCGCTGGGGTCGTGTATTTTACTCTATCAATTTTGCTATAAACATTCAATCCCTCCGGGATTGGCCCGAACCAAATAAAGGCAGCGATTTAGCAAAGATGAAATCATAATTGACTTTGCTGCAGATTTATAGTTTTTCTCAAGTCCGCTAGAGCGAATTTGCAATCCATGCCATAAATCAAAAACCAAACCCAGAATGGGTGGCATTATAATTTGATTGTCAAAAGCTGCTGCGAATTTGCAATCCGAGCCAATAATATAAGCCCAAACCCACCCCCCAAAACGTCATAAAGCTCTAAATATCATCATTCGACCCCGCTGGGGTCGTGTATTTTACTCTATCAATTTTGCTATAAACATTCAATCCCTCCGGGATTGGCCCGAACCAAATAAAGGCATCGATTTAGCAAAGATGAAATCATAATTGACTTTGCTGCAGATTTATAGTTTTTCTCAAGTCCGCTAGAGCGAATTTGCAATCCGAGCCTTTATAATATCTCCAAAACCAATATTTGCCAATCAGGCCGAAAGCCTGAACCAACAAAGCCCCCCAAAGTTTAATATTTCGAAGGGCTTTTGGTTTATTGTCAATCAATTTTAATGAACCATAATTTTTCGGGTCTCAACAAGCCCCTGGTTTTCAAAACGAATTACATAAATTCCTTTCGCCCATTGCGATACATCTATTTCTCCTGTCAGTAGATCACCGCCATGAAGCTCCCAGCTGCCTATCTGTTTTCCAAGATAATCGTAAGCAGTAATACTGGTAATTCCATAAAAATGGTTGCCACGAATTTTTAGGACATCACCAACCGGATTGGGATAAATATTGATATTCCGTTCGATATTGGGCTCTTTAATATAGGTGGTTTGGCCAAGATTAAACGAATAACGAATAGCATGGCCAAAATCGCTATCGAAATTTTTGAGTCTGTTGCCGTCCGTATCAAATATGCGAAGGTATCCGTTGCCTTGCTCGGGATAAGCCCAATAAGTGAGTCCCATATCCTGATTATCAATTAATTCGAGTGTATAGCAACCATCACCAAAATCGAGTGTATCCATATAAATTGAATCAGCTTTCATTCCACTGCGGCTATAAACCTCTTCATGGTTTAAATTCTTAATGCTGATACTGTAGCGATAAGGTTGTTTGTTCATTTTGAGGTGCAACACCAGTTTTTCGCTATATAAATCGGGAATCGTGAAATGAGTGTTGTAGGTATTATTGACAGGATATTCATCGCTCAAACCATTTGGTTCACTTATAGTTACGGTAAAAATATTTTTACCATCACCCAGCCAGAAATCATTGGCATCAATAGGCAAAATAATTGTTTCGTAATTGTTTGGAGCGACAATACCTGTCCAATTGTAGGTGTATGCTTCTCCACCACTCACGCCATAGTTGATGCTAAGGCTGCTCAAATCCGTTGTTCCATTGTTTCTGATTTTGATAGTCGGATCGGAGCAGATGGGGTTTTTACGGCTGTAATATTGTTCGTTATTGGGTGTAATTACATCATAAACTTCAACATCTGTATTGAATGCAGACGCGCCATATTCGACTAGATGAAAGGCCATTACATAGTTTCCATTGCCCATGCCCAAGTTTGTTGTTGGTACCGGTGTGATATCGTAATCCACAGAAATTTTGCCGTTTGAGATTTGGTCGCCAAGTTCAAATTCCCAGTTTTTCACACGATCTCCCGGACACCAGCCTTCGCGACTGCCATTCCATGTGCCACCTTGTGGGTAAACAGGGTTGAGACCGCAATCATGTGTTTGCCAGATATGCCATTCGCCGGTCTGTATGCCATTCGCCAATAAATAATGGGTATTGTCTTTCCATTCGCAGCAATGCGGATAAGCGCCTGTATTTGAGTTGTGCCCATGTCCCGTAAGCCTCGTAATCATCTTTAATTGTTCTGCGTCCGGGAGTAAATCAATAAGCGTGTCAAACATCACAACATCATCATCAAGGTTTTTATATAGTTGTGATGATCGTTTTCCCCATGGCCTGTCGATACGAAGCACATCACGTGGAGCGGTACCCTTAATCAATGCAAAGCGCACATCAATAAGTTCTTGCTGGTTTCCTGCGCCAAAATCTACATCGCCCTGCAGCAAATGGGCATAGTCTGTTACATCATAAATCCAAGTAAAGCCATTGGGCCCAAGCGATAAATTGATGCCGTAAGGGGTAATAAACCTGCCAATTTCCCATGGGTCAACAATTTCAAAAGGCTCACCATAATATGGGATCATTTCTTTGTATAGGGTTTCATCAGCAGTATAAAAAACAGAATCAACGATTGCTCCTTCTTCATAAACATATTGCCAACCGGCCTGATATACCTCAATAGTATCGTTTGCAATAGTGGGTGTGTCATCATTTTCAAAGATCATAAGCTGTGTAAGTGCAGCAGGCTGAGCTTCCAAAGAATAATGTTGGCTTATGTCAGAATTGCACTCAATCTGCCTAAAACTTAGTTTTAAACGGCGATTATCTTGTGCAAATCCTGTGAATAATTCATGGCCGAGGGTTTTGTCCCATGCCGGATATCCCATAAGCTGTCCGTCGTAGGAAATAGCACTGCGATCGTGCAAAATTTTTCCTTCCGCATCATCAAAATCATAATAGGCAATTAAACCGGGATATAATTCAGGATCAGTAATTTTAGTATGCATTTCCGCCATGATTTCCTCTGGCTGGCGCTCATAATTAAAAATGCGCAGCTCATCAAGTATTGCGCTGGCAAATGCATCGTTCGGCCAATTGCTGCGGCCAATATAACAATGATCACGAACAGTGTCTTTTGGTTCCTGTAAAAGCCCCATTTTTAACACTTCCCCATTTACATAAAGCCGTCCGATATTGTTCCACATCGTTACTGCAATATGATTCCAGCCATTTAAAGGCACAGCTTCATCGGTGGTAAATCCTTTTGAAGTGCCTCCATTATAAACTGTTACATTCATTTTACCTGATGTTGCCTGCGAAAGGGCTACAATCACATTGTCCATTGCTGGGCCATTGCCAAAATCAATAAGCCTACTCCAATGTGTGTTTTCTTTTTTATTGACCCAAGTCTCAATGCTGAAATCACCATTAAAATAGGTGGCATCTTCGAGCTGAATATAATCGCTTTGACCATCAAAGCGAAGTGCGTAATTGTTTGCTGCATTGCTAATGCCGCTATTAAAACTTGTTTCATCTGCTTGAAGGCTGAGTGTGGCCGTTGGTTCACCTTCATATTCAAAACTAATGTCTAAAAGGATATTTGATGTGCCATCCCATTGGAATGCCTCATAAAAATTTATGGCTATTTCCCCGCTTTGACTGATATGAAGCGAATCAAAGAAAACCGTTTGTGCAGTATTGGACATCTCTGCAGGACTGAGCGTTTCCAGATTGTACTGCTGCATCCGTACTTTTACACGCTCGAGGCTGACAGCTTCCGAAACCTCTGCATAGAAGGCAATGCTGTTTATCGGGCCTGCTGAAAGGCCTGAGTTGGTGAGCTCCTCTGCAGTGTAGATATATTGTAGCCTGCTGTCGCTCAAATTTGGGTTTATAATATTGTTGTTCAGTGTATTCCCTTCGCCAACTGTTCCTTCAGACATTGATGTCGTATCGGAAAAAACAGCAGTGGAAAGCTCGAACCGCTGCCATTCATAGGTTTGGCTATTGCTGATCGAAAAAGAATCCGGCGAAGCACCACTGAGTAAGCTATAAGAAGCTTGATTATAAAGTGTTGAATCATAAACGCCTGTATGGTCATATACGGTGGCATAGGTTAGGTAATCCCATTCGCCACAATCGTATTTATCGTGGGCTGTTTGTGGATCGCATTTTAGGGTATAGTACATCAGGATTTTCCGATAAGTCTCTCCTTCGGGGAAAGGCCAAATACCTCTACGCGTGGTAATTGAATCAAAAGTTAGGCTTTGTACAAACAATGTATCTTCTTGTGCTTTAATATCTGAAATCAGGATAAAAAAAGTCACTAGAAAAAAGGCGCTCATTTTTAAATGGTTCATTTTTTTAGGTTTTGTGATGGTATTAAGCAAAAATAGTAATTAAATTGGACAAAGTAAGAACAATACAAGCACGAGCAGTTATAAATATAAGATGCTTAAATTCAGCTATATATAGAATATTTTTGCATTATTTTTAAGAATTGCTTGACAAACCCATTTTTAATAGCGTATATTTGCCACATGGTTTAACTCTTTGGTTAAACCAGTTTATTAAACTAAGAATTTAACCTTTAATTGAAATGAAGGAGCAGCATAATACAGAGCAAATAATTTTTGAAGCAGCAAGAAAAATATTCATCCACAAAGGTTTTGATGGTACACGTATGCAGGATATTGCAGATGAAGCTGGAATTAATAAGGCTCTATTACATTATTATTTTCGCAGCAAGGAGAAGCTGTTTGATACAATTTTTCAGAATACAGTAAAGCAGTTGGTCCCAAACCTTCAGGGGATTATCGATCGACACGACGATATTTTTGAGGTCGTTGATGTGTTTGTCAGGACTTATTATGCATTTATTAAGGAGCATCCCTTTGTGCCGCTTTTTGTGATCAATGAGTTGAATAAAAACCCCAAAAAAATCGTCAGTATTTTTGAGCAGGAACAGATTCCTAAAGAATCGTTTTTTAAAAAAATAATGGAAGCCGTTGATAAGGAAGTAATTCGCCCTATTGATCCCAGAGAACTAATTGTCAATATATTATCCCTAGTGCTATTCCCTATTGCTGCGCGAAATACAATGGCCGGCATTATTTTTCAAAGTGATAATGTGGCCTATGATGCTTTTCTTGATACACGGATTGACGATATAATAATTATGATTCAAGACAACCTGAGAAAAAAGAATTAATATGAGAAAACTCTTGATTTTTATAAGTATGATGCCTTTTCTGTGGGTGCAAGCACAGCAAAGCATTCGCCTCGACAGTCTTTTGAATTTGTCGGAAAGGAATTATCCCAAATTAAAGGAAATGGGTTTGATTACTGAGAAAAGCACTTTAGCGCTTCAGAATCTGGAAACCAATTGGTATCCTCAGCTGAGCCTAAATGCACAGGCCACCTATCAGTCTGAAGTGACCTCTTTGCCCATCTCAATTCCGAATATGAGCATCCCGACTTTAGACAAAGACCAGTACAAAATCAATTTGGAAATCAGTCAGTTGATATACGATGGTGGTTCTTTGCGCTATGGAAGGGTGATGCAGCAAGCCGGGGAAGATGCGGAACAAAAAGCCGTAGAGGTTTCCCTTTTTGAGCTACGCCAAAGGGTTAAAGAGTTGGTTTTGCAAATATTGATGCTCGAAAATAGCAAAGAGTTGATAGAGGAGAATATCAATAGCCTCGAAGCAAGTATTGAAGAAATAAACGCAGGCATTAGCAATGGGGCTGTATTGCAGAGTACGGGCGATAATTTGATGGCAGCAAAAATAAAAAGCACACAATTTTTGAATGAAGCAGATTTTAATCAAAAAGCCCTGCTCGATATGCTTGAAATTTACTCTGGGCTGCAGATAAAACCCACAGATTTGATCTTGCCAACAGTGGAAATTGATCTTGGCAATGATTTCAGTATGCGACCAGAATACAGATTGCTGAGCTCAAAACAAACAGAAGTGGAAGCATCCCAAAATCTGATTGCATTGCAAAATAAACCAAAACTGCTGGGCTTCGGGCAAGCCGGATATGGTCGACCGGGTTTAAACTTCCTTGATAATGAATTCAGTGCATATTATATGGTTGGTGTTAAATTAGCATGGAAGCCGTGGAACTGGAATAATGTGAAACGAGAGCAGCAGCAAAATACAATTAGAAAAAGCATTATTGAAGAAGAAAAAAACAGCCTTTCGAAAGAGCTAAGCACACGTCTTGCGCAGCTTCAGAATGAAATTTTAAAATACCAAAGCTTGATTCAAAGCGATGAAGAAATCATCCGTTTAAAGGGCAATGTAGTGAAAACTGCTAAAGCTCAGTTGAGTAACGGAATTATTACTTCATCAGAATATATCAAACAATTGAATGAGGAAACACAGGCACGTATTAATGCCGAAAACCATAAAATCCAGCTGATCAATACGAAAATCAATTATTTATTCACCCAAGGAAAATATTAAATTAGAAGCATATGAAAACAAAAAATTACTGGATTGTCGGGCTACTTGCTATTTTGATGACAGGATGCCCCAGAATGAAAGACAAACCCGATGCTTTTGGCAATTTTGAATCGGATGAAATTACCATTTCTGCTGAAGCCAATGGAAAACTAATGCAATTTAATCTGGAGGAAGGCCAAAAGCTAAAGCAAGGACAATACATTGGTTATGTGGACACAATTAATTTGCATATCAGTAAAAAGCAGCTGCGCCAGTCCAAAAAGGCAATACTCAGTCGTATTGAAAATATTGAAGCCCAGATTCAATTGCAGAAACAAATCCTTGATAATATCCTAATACAGCAGGATCGTGTTCATAAGCTTTTTGCATCGGCGGCGGCAACACAACAGCAAGTGGACGATGTTGATGGTCAGGTGGATGCGGCAAATAAACAAATTTCGGCCATAAAAACACAGAAGCAATCGGTTTTGGATGAAGCTGCAGCCATGGATCAGCAGATTGCACAGATTGAGGAAAATATCCGTAAATCGGTCATTGTGAATCCAATAAATGGGATTGTTTTGGCAAAATACGCCTATGAAAATGAGGTGACCGGTTTCGGAAAACCCTTGTATAAAATTGCAGATATGGATGTCGTTAAACTAAAGGCCTTTGTTAGTGGGGCGCAGCTTCCTTCTGTAAAAATAGGTCAAAAAGCGCGCATTAGTTTTGATAAAGAAGACCTGAACCTTCAAAGCGTTGAGGGAGAAGTATGCTGGATTGCCGATCAGGCAGAATTTACGCCAAAAGTGATTCAAACCCGCGAAGAACGTGTCAATTTGGTCTATGCGATAAAAATTCGTGTAAAAAACGATGGCGCTATTAAAATAGGAATGCCCGGTGAAGTAAACTTTATCCAATAATATGATTCAACTTCAAAATATCAGTAAATCATATGGTAAAACCCTTGCTGTAGAGGAAATTAGCCTTGAAACCGCCCCCGGTGAAATATTTGGGTTTATCGGTCCTGACGGCGCAGGCAAAACTACTCTGTTTCGCATACTTACCACCTTGCTTTTGCCCGATAAAGGCAGTGCACAGGTTGCCGGTTTCGATATTATCAAAGATTATAAGAAAATCAGGAATTCGGTAGGCTATATGCCCGGGCGTTTTTCGCTTTATCAGGATTTAAGTGTAGAAGAAAACCTTAGTTTTTTTGCCAGCATCTTTAAAACCACCATAGAAGAAAATTACGATTTGGTTAAGGATATTTATCAGCAAATTGAGCCTTTTAAAAAGCGCAGGGCAGGGAAACTTTCCGGAGGGATGAAGCAAAAATTGGCTTTAAGCTGTGCCCTGATCCATAAACCCGAAGTGCTTTTCCTCGATGAGCCTACTACAGGAGTGGATGCTGTATCTCGTAAGGAATTTTGGGATATGCTGAAAAATCTGCAAAAGAAAGGCATTAGCATTATTGTTTCGACACCTTATATGGACGAAGCACGCCTTTGCGACCGTATTGCACTGATGCAGGAAGGAAAACTGATGCGCATTGAAACGCCACAGCAGATTTGTAACGATTATGCCTGGCCGCTGTTTGCTATAAAAAGCGATACATTCTATAAAATGATGAAGGACTTGGAAAAATGTGATGAATTGCATTCGGTCTTTTCTTTTGGTGAATACGCCCATATCAGCCTGAAAAAGACTGCCCATATCGAAAATGTTGTTCAATATTTAAAGCAAAACGGGCATCACGGCATTGAATGGACCAAAGCAGATGCTAATATCGAGGATTGTTTTATGGATTTAATGCAGGAGGGAGCATGAGCAGGGAGCAGGTAATTATTGTAAAAGGATTGGTGAAAAAATTTGGCGATTTTGTTGCCAATGATCACCTCACTTTTGATGTGAAAAAGGGGGAAATCTTTGGCTTTCTCGGTGCAAATGGTGCAGGAAAAACCACAGCAATACGTATTCTCTGCGGACTGTCCAAACCTACTTCAGGAGAAATCACTGTGGCAGGCTTTAATGCGCATACAGAAACAGAAAAAATTAAGAAAAACATTGGCTATATGAGCCAAAAATTTTCGCTCTATGATGATTTGACCATTAAAGAAAATTTTAGTTTTTATGGGGGCATTTATGGGCTTTCTAAAGAGGCCATCAAAGAGAAAACCCAATATTACTTGCAAAAACTGGAATTGGAAAAGGCTAAAAACACCCTGCTTAAATCGATTCCTCTTGGATGGAAACAAAAACTTTCTTTTTCCCTGGCTATGATCCACGATCCTGCTATTGTTTTTCTTGATGAACCAACAGGGGGAGTTGACCCCATAACCCGTAGGCAATTTTGGGAGCTGATTTACGAGGCATCAGAGGCGGGAACAACGGTTTTTGTTACCACGCATTATATGGATGAAGCCGAATATTGCGAACGCGTTTCTATTATGGTGGATGGGCGCATTGAGGCTCTTGATACGCCATCGGGGCTTAAAAAAACCTATGGCTGCTCAAGTTTGGAAGATGTGTTTATTGGATTAGCAAGAAAATCTAAGAGTAAAGAATGATGAAAGCATTTATTATAAAAGAATTTTATCATATTTTTCGTGATGTGCGAAGCATGGTCATCCTTTTTGGAATGCCAATCGTGCAAGTGATGTTGTTTGGCTTTGCCATTACCAACGATTTGAAAGATGCGCGCATTGCAATTTTGGACAATAGCCGTGATGTAGAAAGCATGCGGATTGTCGATAAAATTACTTCTTCCGGTTATTTCAAGCTCGAAAAAGAGCTGCAACAACCTTCTGATATCGAACAGAGTTTCAGGAGCGGAAAAATTAAGGAGGCCGTTGTTTTTGAAAATAATTTTGCGTCAAAATTGGGGAGCGGACAAAAGCCCGAAATACAAATTATTGCCGATGCTTCGGATCCTAATATGGCCAATCTTTTGGTAAATTATACCAATGGGATTGTGATGAATTATTCTATGGAATACAGCCAGGGCTTGATGGAGCCACCCATTGAAATTACAACGGAAAGCCGTATGATGTACAATGAGGAACTTAAGAGCGTTTTTCTGTTTATTCCGGGTACTATTGCTGTAATCCTACTTCTACTTTCTGCCATGATGACGTCCATAAGTATAGCCCGTGAGAAAGAATTGGGCACTATGGAAATCCTTCTTGTATCTCCTTTGAAGCCGATTCAAATTATTGTTGGTAAGGTGTTTCCGTATATTTTATTCTCTTTTATCAATGCGGTTGTTATTTTATTTCTCGGCTATTTTGTATTTGGGATGCCATTGAGCGGAAGCCTGGTGCTTTTATTGGGCGAAAGCATTATTTTTATCATTATGGCATTGGCTTTGGGCATCTTTTTTAGCACCATCAGCAATAGCCAGCAAACCGCCATGATGCTTTCGATGTTTGTAATGATGCTGCCGACAATTTTACTCAGTGGTTTTATTTTTCCCATCGAAAATATGCCTGAGCTGCTGCAATGGTTTTGCAATCTGATGCCCACAAAATGGTTTATTATCATCCTTCGGGGCATTATGCTTAAAGGCAATGGTATTGCCCAACTCTGGCAGGAAAGCCTAATTATCATTGTTATGACACTTGTATTTATTGGACTAAGCATTAAAAAATTTAAAATCAGACTGCAATGAGAACGATAGGATTTATAATACGCAAGGAGTTCCTGCAGATTTTCCGGAACCGGATGATGCTGCCCATTATATTTGTGGTGCCTGTATTTCAGTTGCTGATCCTTGCTTTTGCAGCTACTTTCGATATTAAGAATACGGATGTGATTGTGGTTGATCAAGACAAAAGCCCTATTTCCAGGGAATTGATCCTGAAATTTCAAGGAAGCCCGTTTTTTACCATTAAATCATATACGGATGATGTTGCAGCAGCAAAAGAGGCGCTTCAGTTGAGTGAAGCACACCAAGTATTGATTATTGAACCCGGTTTTGGGAGCAAGCTATCTAAAAGCGGCAAAGCAAAAGTGCAAATATTAAACGATGCTGTGGACGGAAATGCTGCCAGTCTGCGCAATGCTTATGCAAGTGCAATTATACGTGATTACAATCAAAATCTTATCGCGGAGAATTATCCGGAAATTGGCAAAATGGAGCTGATCAAAACAAGCTGGCGATTTTGGTTTAATCCGGAATTGAATTATAAAACCTATATGGTACCGGGCATCCTGGTGCTGCTTGTTACAGTTATTGGTCTCTTTTTGAGCGGTATGAATATTGTTCGCGAAAAGGAAATTGGCACCATCGAACAGATTAATGTTACGCCTATTAAACGCTATCAGTTTATTACGGGCAAGCTGCTCCCTTTTTGGATTATTGCACTTTTTGAATTGGCTTTTGGTTTGTTTGTCGCAAAGCTGGTTTTTAATATTCCAATGGTTGGAAGCCTTTTTCTGGTCTTTGCTTTTGCCGGTATTTATATGCTTGTTATTCTGGGTATTGGCTTATTTATCTCCACAATTACCGAAACACAGCAACAAAGTATGTTTATTGCCTGGTTTTTCGCCATTATATTTATTTTGCTTAGTGGGCTGTTTACCCCTGTTGAGAGCATGCCAACCTGGGCGCAATATTTTAATATTATCAATCCTATTGCCTATTTTATCGAAGTAATGCGCATGATTCTCTTGAAAGGCAGTCAGTTTGGCGATATTATCCGGCAATTTATATCGATTTCGATTTATGCTGTTTTGATGTTGGCCCTTTCGGTAAACCGCTATAAAAAAACTGCCTAATATCTTCCTGCCTTCAACATCCATCACCCTGCAATAAATGAATCACCTATAAATAAACATGATGCAAATTTCATATTGTTTTTTAATGTGCCGCATTGCCGATGTGAGGAAAAATAGTAGTAGAGTTCACATAAAAACCGAAACACGACCTGAAAGGCCAATTTATTTTACCCCAAGGCAATCCCGGAGGGATTGAATGTTTATAGTAAGAAAGAACAGCAAAAACCGACTCCGGAGGAGTCGAATATCCTGTTAAATTTCTCATCACCTGCTTTCAACACGCGTCACCCAACAATAATTTAATTACCTATAAATAAATGTGTTATAAATTTCATTTTGTCTTTTAGGGTGACGCATCGCCGAAGTCAGGAGTAATGCGCATGATTCTCTTGAAAGGCAGTCAGTTTGGCGATATTATCCGGCAATTTATATCGATTTCGATTTATGCTGTTTTGATGTTGGCCCTTTCGGTGAACCGCTATATAAAAACGGCTTAATCGCAACTTGTTCTTGATGTCCGATCTTAGTCTAATTTCTGATGGAGTCGGAAGATGCGCAATCCCAATTGATCTGCTTTATTGGTCAAAAAGGGATGGATTGCAGAGAAATCCTAAACAAGCCTATAGCTGTCTGTATTCAAAAGTTGGCCAGCCTTTTTCGCCACTAGGGCTACTAAATCCGATAAAACGCAGTATATAAAAAAGCTGCTCAGAATCTTCCACTATATAATGTTTGTTTGCATCCACAGTATAAGTCCCCGCATCAAAATCATACTCTTTCCAGCTATAACCAATCACATCCTGCTGTCCGTTCATCGGAAGTTCCAGCGCTTGTTCATAACTAAAATTGTCAAAATCTGTGGAATCGTTTTGTTCCCCTTTTACATTCAGTGGATTAATTAATGCTCCGGTTAGGAGATAGGGCCATGGTTCGCCTTCATCTGTGAATAATATTGTTGAATATTGACCAAAGTATAGATCCCAATCTTCTTTTTTTGGTTCGCAAATTATGCTGCGCCCTTCTTGAAAAGAAAAGCCTGTATAATTTCGTTCCGGATCCAGTGCAACAATTGCGTCTAGTGACTGATTTGCATTGTTTAATCCATAACGAATGCCAACATGGGTGCTGTCAATCCATGAAAATTGGACTTTGTATAAAGGTAAATCAATGCCATTGGCGTCTGCTCCAGGCTGCAAAAGATAGATTTCGCCTTTTGAAACGGGAACCGTCGCGGAGATTTCAAACCAATTTTTAAAAACCAGGGAATCTGTATTGCCACTGGAAGCATCAAAAGAGAAGGAGTAATTTTCCGGATCATATACACGATCAAAATTTTGTGAAGCAGTTTGTGCTACTTGCATAAAACGTGAAGTATTGGGGCGTATATGGAAATTATTGTTTGCGCCGCTAAACGAAAGATCCCATGAATAGCGGTCAATATCCAAAACGATGCTGCTGTCGCTTAGATTATAGAATATTTGCCGGGCATAGGAAGGGCCTAAAGGAATGGAAGCAGTAATTACCGCCCCGGGCTGATGTGGTGTCACTGCATCATCTTCCTTAAAACAAGCACTTAATGCGAATAGAAGGAGCAATGCGGGAATAGAATATATATGAAATGATTTCCCCATTTACTGAACTATTTTAAATGATAATCTTGTATAAAATGTACGACCCCAACCTACAGGGCTTGAATTTCCACCACCGCTATGCGCACCGCTACTTGCTGCGCCACTTACCTGAACGTCCTGCACATTAAATAGGTTTTTGCCGCCAAAAGCCAGACTTATGCGGTCCTTTTGCAGTGGAATATTGATACTTGCGTCAAGCATCTGATAATCTGATATTTCGCCTTTGCTTAATGCGCCTTCGGCATTCACATAATATTGAGGTAATTTCCCTGTATATTTGTAATAGAGGGCAACATCCATCAATCCATTAAAGAGTTCCCAGTCGAAGCTTGCCGTAAGGTCTGTGGAGCTGAGGTATTGCACATTTGTTGCATTATCAACATCCAGGCTGCTTCTATATGCCGTAATCCCTGCGCCCAATTTAAAGTTGGTTTTATCAAATGGGCTTACACTCAACTGGATATTTCCTCCCATCGTTCTTGATTCGTCTAAATTGATATATGTATACACGTTTTCGGCGCTTTGGGCAAGGCTGATGATGTTATCAATATCATTATAAAACAATTGAATTGAAGCTCCTTTTATTGCTCCCATTTCTTTAAATGCGGCATCTAGTCCGGTTTGGAAATTATAGGACTCTTCGGCTTTTAGGTTTTTGTTCCCAATTATATTATGATTTACATCGACAAAACGCAGATAGAGTTCTTTGAGCCCGGGAGCCCTGAACCCTCTTGCAAAAGATGCCCTGAAATTTAAATTATTTGGCGACCAGATTGCATTAATCGAATAAACCAATGGCGGGGAATAGCGCGTATTGTGAGCAATACGAAACCCTGGTTGTAGTTCAAAATCTTTGGCAGGCCTGTAGTTTAAGCTGAAAAAAGCAGCATAATCCCCAATTTCCTGTTCATTGCCATCGATGCGTTTTCCCCTTCCAGTTTCATAGGCTAAGTCAATGCCAAATTGATAATTGAGCTTTTTGGCTGTATCTCCTTTGGTATAGATAGTGCGGGCGATATAATCGACAAATCGTGTTGTATCAAGGTCTTCCGGATTTGGCGAAAGCCATTCGTCCTGATGTACAAGATCTTTAAACCAAGTATCTTTTCTCCTTTCATAATAGGAAACGGCTGCAAGTAGTTTGAGCTTGCGGATATGGGATATTTTGAAAGTAGAATGTAAGGATGTGCGATAGCGCCTTGTATGAAAGTATGCATCATAGGCGGTTTCGCCATAAGGAGGCAAAGGGCTTCCTTTTGAGCGCAATTCTTCGTCAAAGGCTGAGGCGGAAATGCGTAGGTCAAATTTATAGTGATGGTAAATGTATTGCCCATCAGCCATCAACTGCCTTTTTGGTTTCCATAACTGATTGCGTTTATTTTCATCCGGATCCCAGCCGCCAAAAAATTTACGTCCACCGGAAAGATTAAAGGAACTGCGTCCGTTTTTTATGCTCAGCCACGCATCGGCATTATATACGCCAACGCTTTCGTAATAAAGGTTTGCTCCGGCAGCGCGTTTGTGCATTTGGTTTTGTTTGGTGATAATATTGATGGCGCCGGCAAGTGCATTGCTTCCGTAAATAACAGACATTGGCCCTTCAATCATTTCCACATGATCGGCTTGCGCAAGATTTAATTGACCGAGGTCAATATTGCCGTCCATGCGTCCGTTTACCGGAACGCCATCAACGAGAATTTTCACATGTTCTCCGCTTAATCCCTGAATGCTCATACTTGACCCTAAGGCAGCATCCTGGGAAATTCGGATATTCGATTCCCCTTTTAGTAATTCCCCAAGGTCGTTCGCTGCTTTCTTGCGAATCATTTTCTCGTTGATCATTTTGATCTTATAAATGGATTTATCGGCCATTCGCGGAATAATCTGAGCAGAAACAGCAACCTGTTTCATTTGAATTGCTACGGGTTTTAGGAGTACTTTAAGCGCTACGCCAGCTTGTAGTGTGTCTATAAAACTTGCATAGCCAAGATGAGAGACCGCACAAAGCACTGGTCCGGTATTTGGATTTTTGATCGTGCCATCAAGACCCGTAATGCTGTGTAAGGGTTTTTGGCTTTTGTCTAAAGGCTCAAAACATACGTTGGCATAAGGCAAAGCTTGTTTTGTGTTGGCATCAATTACGCTGATCTGCGCATTTTGCCCACGCACAAAACTTAGCCCTAAAAGCGTGAAAAATAATAAGATACAATAAGTTTTTCCCATTCTTTCCCTTTATGGTGCTTGTTATTGTACTACGAGCTTATGTGTGTATGTTTGTCCCTTTTGTGCAGTAAAACGGATCAGGTAAATCCCTTTCTCCATTCCGGTCAAAGCTATTTTATGAGTCAGAAGTTCGTTGGAGCCCAATGTTAATTGTTCTGATTTGATAATCCTGCCATTGAGATCAAGGATGTCGATTTGGTAGAAGCCTGCTTTGCTCGAACTAAGCGCAATATTTGCCTCTGTAGAAGCAGGGTTTGGATAAACTTCGAGTAATTGAATATCGGGAAGCTGGTCTACTGAGCTCGCATCCAATAGGGTTTCGTGCTGGAACCAAAAAGTGCCGTCGCCTGTTGTTCCACTCTCAAAACCAGTAAAATACATTTTAAAAATACTTCCATCCGAGTCTTTTATGAAATACATAATGGTGTCAAGAACCACATAAACCGGTGGCATTCCTTCGGTCGCTTTCCAGTCATAGCCAATGCCTGCACGATCGTCGATAAATGCATCGATATTATAGGCATCAAAGCTGGCCTGATCCATTCCGCTTTGGCGCACTTCTTCAATCATAATACCGGGAGCGCAAAGCACTCCTGCCACCGGGTAGGGTACAGCTGTTGGCCCCATAAAAATAGGTGCAGTGTATTTTGTGAAAACAATATCCCAATCTTTTTTCATTGGCTCATGCTCCATAAAAAGCCCTGATGAGAACGAATAACCCACGAAATGAACTGTAGAATAATTGTTTGCGCTGAGGTTTACAGTGCTTTCATCGCTGCCATCAAGATTTGCATATTTAAATACCCATGAGTTATTTGGAGCGTCTTTTTCAACGATCATAAATTTGAGCCACTGATCATTGGCGAGCTTCATAATAAAAAGGCTGTCGCCTGTAATTTTGTGGTTGTTCATATTGTAGGTTCCCCAGCCGTAGTCAAATTCGTTGCCCGGAATGATATTGCGCACAAAAGCGCCAATTTCCCAGGAAGTGTCTGAATTGTACATGAGTTTGCGGATCATGCCACTGGTATCCGGATTTGCCCAGCCTTCTTCGGCATTGGCTTTATTGTATGTATAGACTTCTATTCCGGAAGCATCGTTTGCTAAAACAGAAATGCTCATTACATCGGTAGCGAAGGCAATATCCCATTCGTTGCGTTCTGCCATATTGATTTCTTTTTTGCCAAAATCATAAAAGGCATCAAAAACATAGCCATTGCCCATGCTGATACTGTCTGAAATAAGCTCTTTTTGGGAAAAGGCTTCCGGTAGAATCATGATGGTAATCATCAGGAGTGTTGCAAAATATTTTTTCATGCGTATAGAATTTTTATAAAACTGAATATTAAGTTCAAATTAGTATTGGCTAAATAATTTAAAGACACAAATTTACGGAACAATCGATCAGCTATATGAAGATTAACTAAATATTAACTTGATACATTAAGAACAAATAAGCTGTTGTATTGTTCTAAGTTTACTCGAAACAAATAATTTAAAAACAGAAAAATGATAAAGAACTTTGTATTCCTTCTTTTTATGATGCCGCTATTTCTTAGTGCTCAAAATTTTTATGACTTTAAAGTTTCAGACATCAATGGCGATGAATATGCTTTTGAAGATCTGAAAGGAAAAAAAGTGATGATCGTTAATGTTGCCTCAAAATGTGGATTAACGCCTCAATATGAACAACTTCAAGAGGTTTGGGAGCGTTATGGCGGAGAGAATTTTGTGATTATAGGTTTTCCTGCCAATAATTTTATGAAACAGGAGCCGGGCAGCAATAATGAAATCAAGCAATTTTGCACTGCAAACTATGGCGTTAGCTTTCCAATGATGTCGAAGATTTCCGTAAAAGGCGATGAGATACACCCACTTTATAAATGGTTAACAACTAAAGAATTAAATGGTGTTCTGGATACAGAAATTTCATGGAATTTTCAAAAGTTCCTGATAGATGAAAATGGCCATTTAATCAAAACTATTTCGCCACGAACCAAGCCAAACGATAAAGAAATTATTGATTGGATTAAATCCTGAATGTGATAAGGCTTATATTTTCACAACAGGGACTTAGCCCGCTGTGAAAATATAAACTTTCAATATTATTCTGTACGCAAGCTTTTTGCCGGATTCACCGATGCGGTCTTGATAACCCGGAAACTTGTTGTTGCCAAGGCGATGCCTGCTGCGATCAACAATCCAATCAGAAAATCGAGTGGGTTCATGTCAATACGGTAATGATAATGCTGGAGCCAATGGTCTGCGCCCCAATAAATCAAAGGCCAGGCAATCAGTGTCGAAATTCCGACTAGTTTTAATATCTCTTTGGAAATCAGCATCCAAATGGAGCTGACAGATGCTCCAAATGTTTTGCGAACCCCAATTTCTTTTGTACGCAGCTGCACGCTGAAGGCCGTGAGCCCATAAAGTCCCAAGGCGGCAATTAATATTCCGAGTATAGAGAATAGGGTAGAGACCTCTGCATTTGTTTTTTCTTCCCGATAGAGGCGTTCAAAATCTTTATCGATAAAGAAATATTGCATGGGATCGTGCGCGGTATAATTCCCCCAAACCTCTTCTATGCCTTCAACTGTTTCTTTTCCGGCGCCTTTTTCAAGCCGGACACTAACATATCCCCAGCGTACATCATCTTCCCTAAACCTAAGAAGGTATGGGCCAATAGGGCTTTGCAATGATTCGTAATGAAAGTTTTTTACGACACCAATAACCGGCATTAGTTCAAGATCTTCGCCGGGATCATTTACAATAAACCGTTCTTCAAAAGGCTTATCGAATTGATAGTGCTTTACTGCTTGTTCGTTTAATAAACAGGCCTTTTTATCTGTAGCTTGCTTTGGATCAAAGAAGCGTCCTGAGGCTAGTTTCATGCCATAGGTCTTCAAAAAATCAAAGTCTACATAACTGGTTTGTAGGAGGAAACCTTCTTCCTCACGGCCTTTTACTTTGTAGCCGTTATTGTTGTTATTGCGTCCGGGAACAGCAGTTGATGCAGATACGCTCATAATTCCCGGGACATTCAAAAGGTCGTCTTTGAAACTTTGCATATGGTTTCCCAAAGCGCCGGCGCGTGAGAGCACAAGCACTTGTTCTTTATCAAAGCCCAGATCTTTTTTGCTCATAAATTTAAGCTGCCTGAACATAATGGCTGTGCCAACAATAAGTGCAATAGAGATGCTGAACTGCAGCACAACAAGCACCGAACGAAGCCGTCCGTTATGTCTTCCGCTTCTCAAAGCCCCTTTTAAAACCATATATGGATTAAATGAAGAGATATAAAAGGCAGGATAACTCCCTGCAAGCAAGCCAATAAAAATGCTGAGCATCAGAAGGGCAGGAATTGTGTATATGTTTTGGAATAAATTTAGATGTAAATCGGCATTAATCAGGTCGTTAAAATACGGCAATGACAGGTATGTGATGATTATAGCAAAAACAAGGGCGATTAAGGATAAAATGATGCTTTCGGTCAGGAATTGCCCAATCAGTGTTCGCCTGCTCGATCCGCTTACTTTTTTTATGCCTACTTCCTTAGCTCGCTTGGTCGATTGAGCAGTGGATAAATTCATAAAATTTACAGAGGCAATAATGATGATTAATAAGGCCACAGAACCAAAAATCCATAGGTATTTGGGATCGTGTGCCGGTTTAAGTGATTGTTCGATGGCGGGATTTAGATGGATGTCGAGCAGGGGTTGTAGATAATAACTGTATTTATTTCCCTGCGCCCGAAATTCGTCCAATGACACACCAAAATATTCCTGAATTAGTGGCCCGACATATTTAATAATCATGTCTTCAAATCTTTGGTCAATTTGATCGGTATTTGCATTCTCATGCAAGAGTACATAGCTTTCGAAGCTGTTTGATATCCAATGCTGTTGCTCGGATCGAGGGTTTGTCATAAAGCTAGCAATCATATTGGCTCGAAAATGGGTGTTTTCGGGAATATCCTGATAAACACCGGTAATCCTATATGCTGTGGTATCCGTTCCAATACGGATCATTTTATCCACGGGGTATTCTTTGCCAAATATTTTTGAAGCAAGGCTTTCACTCAGTACCACTGTATGTTTTTTATTAAGCACTGTTTTTTTATCACCATGGATGAGGGGGATGCTGAAAAAATTAAAAAAGGATGAATCGGCTTCCAGAAAGGAGCGTTCCATATAGTTCTTTTCCTTATAATGGACTACTGTTTCTGACCAGCCGTTCATGCGCAGAAAATCTTCTACTTCCGGAAATTCATTGAGCATCGTTGGGGCAATCACTGAAGCTGTTGATGTTACCTCGACTTCCTGTCCACCCATTTTGCCATGAAGGATGATCCGATAAAGCCTGTCTTTTTTTTCATGGAATTGGTCGTAGCTTAATTCATGTATGATAAAGAGGGTGATAATCATACTGCAGGCAATGCCTACAGAAAGGCCAATAGTATTAATGAGAACATATGACTTTTGGCGTTGAAGTGCACGAATGCTGTACTTTAATAAATTCCTGAACATCTGATTGATCGTTAGATTTGTAAATCGTACAAGGACGTTTTTGGGGGTCGTCTTTTTATAAGACGATTTAGTCGTGAAGAAGTTACATCAAAAGATCCGCGTAAAGAGTAAAAACAGGGGTGGATATTTATGATTTTTTTGAGATTATAGTTTGTGTGTTGCACGGAATGCAATGCGATGTATGAACCAATCCTGAATGGATGGCATTAAAGAGAGATATGCAGCAGACTTGTGTGTTTTAGAAACCATTGGGCATTTTTGGGATAATCATGTTTTTTTTTATCGTTTTGATAAATTGTAGATTAGGTTTTTGAGGTGTTCAAATTAATACTTATTCTAATCAGTTGATGTATTGATATTTAGATTTCTCCCGCAGGATCATCACTTCGTTCCGACCCCTTGGTCGAAAAGACAGGATTCGTTCGGGAACAGAAAAAAGGCGCGCACGGACGCAATAATTTTAAAATAAATATGTCCGTGCGCGCCTTTTGTCTACTAATATTTCACCATTTTGTCTTTTCGACTGAGGTCATTATGCTTAATTACAGTATTTTGTACTCTTTTTTGATTTAGAATAATCGTGAAATTGTTAAAAATGGCCGAGGGAGAAATCTAAAAACAGCATTCATTGAAATATACAGAATTTTATTCCTTAGCCGAAGTAATCAATAGAACAGCTCGTTTAGGTTTTTTATCACCCTATTACCTGCTGGTTAGGATTTGTAATTATGGAGCCAAACCAAATCAAACCCAGAATGGGTGACATTATGGTTTGAGAATAGCTAACAACAAATAGAAGAATCTAAAAACCAAATAATTAACAACATTCGACCCCTCTGGGGTCGTAGATTTTTCGGTAGCAATGATTCTATAAACATTTAATCCCTCCGGGATTGGTCTGGATCAAATAAAAGCATCGGCTTAGCACAGATGAAATCATCATCGATTATACTGCCGATTCGCTTGATACAGATAAACCAGATCATGCAGGATTGTTATTTTAATCCTGCTTTTCTAGAACCTGCTGGTTGGGATTTGTAATTATGGAGCCAAACCAAAACAAACCCAGAATGGGTGACATTATGGTTTGAGAATAGTTAACAACAAATAGAAGAATCTAAAAACCAAATAATTAGCAACATTCGACCCCTCTGGAGTCGTAGATTTTTCGGTAGCAATGATTCTATAAACATTAATCCCTCCGGGATTGGTCTGGATCAAATAAAAGCATTTCACAAAAAAAGCCGCCCCAAATTGCCGGGGCGGCTTTTAAAAAAAAACTAAACGGGAAATTATTTTTCGACAGGATTACTTCCATCATGGCCCCATTCGTTCATGGCTCCATCATATACCCTGACGTTTTTATACCCTAATTCGGTAGTAAGTGCGAAAAACACAATACCTGCGCGCACGCTGGTTGCACAATAAAGAACAATTTGTTTGTCGGCAGAAATACCATTGGATTTGCAAATTGTTTCAAGCTCTGCTTTGGTTTTTAAGCCTTTTTCGCCATTTGTGAACATGGTCCATTCAACATTTACGGCACCGGGAATATGACCAGGGCTTACTGGTTTTGTAGAAGATCCATCGTATTCATTGGCAGCTCTAACATCAACAAAAACAACACCGGCATCTTTCAGATGAGCTTTTACCCATGCCATATCTGCAATAATATTTGCATTTACTTCCGGTGTAAATGTTGCTTTTGCCGGTTTGCTTGGTGCTTTTGTTAAAGGAACACGCGCTTTTTTAAATGCATCCATATCCCGAACAAGGAGTTTTACGTTTTTTGCGCCCATATACTTAAGAATCCAATAGATGCGTCCGGCATATTTTAATTTTCCATCATCATAAACAATGATATTGCTATTATTGGAGATTCCGAGATTGCCCAGATAAGCAGCAATTTCTTCGGGGGATTTTAAAATACCTTCGGGTTTGCCTTCTTTATAGAGGTCTTTGTGATTGATGTGTACGGCATTACGCACATGGCTGATTTTATAGTCTTTATCTGATCGTGCAGATACAATTACGGTATTTTTATCCTTGAGGGATTTTACCATATCCGGCACAGAGACCATATCAGCCTGAGCAAAAGCTTGTGCACTTACAAAAAGAAATGCAATAAGAAGAAATGATACTAATTTTTTCATATGTATTGAATTTAGAATTTAACCTGCATTTGAACCATCACTACATCGTCCGGCTTATCAAATCCTGTGAAATCATTGTTCACATAGTTGATCTGGAGGCGTGTCCAATCGTTGAAGAAGTAATTGAGACCAAAAGTATAGCTGTTTTTCATGTTTTTATCAACATCAGTATCAGCATCATAGCTTTGATATTTAAAAACCGGTTGGATGTTCCAAGGAGTATTATAAAGGGCCATTACAAAGAAACCGTTTTTCTCGATGCTTCCATCAAAAGGAACAATGGTTGGATCGGTTCCACAACCACCACCTTCAAGTTTAAAACCATCATCTTTACCGGCAATAAATTCTGCCTGAACCAAGAAGTTGAAGTATTCAACAGAAATATCTGCGCCGTAACGCAGCAGGTCGTTATCAATGCCATCTGCCAGTACTTTGCCTTTTTTGAAGCTACCACCAATATGAACAAATTCCAAAGGAGACACAATCAGTCGTGCAGTAATGTCTTTAAAGGAGTTATTGTCGGTTTTGTTCATGCCTTTTCCATTGGTAAGGGCAAGTTTCCAATCGATGATATTCGATTCACGAACGCCAAAATTATAGCCTCCATAAAGCATAACGCCAAGATCGCGGAAAGGACTGGCCAGTTCGTTCACTACCAGTGAGCGATCGATTGTATGCAGAGATTGGCAGGGTGTAGAAAGTTCCAAGCCAAAGGGCATTTTAAATTGACCCACAGTAATATTTGCAAATGGTGCAAAACGGCTATAGGTAATAAAAGCGTCTAATAGATAAGGGCCGCCTTTGGTTGGGCTCAGCTCTGTCATTACATAATAACTAAAGTCGTAAGGAATGGATCCGACAACGCCAATACGTGCACGATTAAAATGGAAGTTGCTTGTATGTGCGCCATTTGCTTGATCGTAAGTGTATTGCGGCTGAATATATCCTACAACGCTAACGCCGTCTTCAGAAGTTGCTTCCATACAGCCTTGTGCTTGCACAAAGACCGGTATGCTCAACCATAAAGCAAAAATTGCGAGTATTAATTTTTTCATCAGTAATTGTTTAAAATGAATTTCTTATTCGATTGAATGATTAAGGCTTTCGCGTTGTGATGACTGCCTCCGAAAGGATTTTGGCTCCTTCCGGAGGTGTGTCATGTTAAAACCATTAAAACCTAAAATATGTGTTCCCCAGGTAATTATTGAGCCAATGGGTAATCTTTTATTTCTGTGTCTGAGAATTTATGGCTTTCCAATGTGCTATAAAGCATAGAGTTTGAGCCAAATTTCAGGCTGTATGCATCAAAGCCTAAAATATTTAGATAGGCTGTGATCATAGAAGAAGTCTGACCTGTCCAGCAATAAGTAAGCACTTTGCTGCCTGCATCGAGGTAAGCATATTCGCCACCTGCAATGCTCAGTGGGTTGATACGGTAAGCTCCTTTGATGTTTCCATAATGTTCAACATCAGTAGCAGCCCAGAAATTATTAATAAAATAATTGTCAGGTGCAGCAAGGGCATCAGTAGCGTTAACGCCTTTAAAACCATTTGCCAGCAATTCGCCAACGCGGTCGGCAAGGATTTCTGCTGGATCATCAGTAAGGAATTCCAATTTTGGGGCAGTGCCAACTTTGTTTGTGGCAATAGCTCCGGGAGCAGCTGTCCAATTCGCGCTTCCTGAGGCAGCATCACCAGTACTGTTAAGCCATGCGCCGGCAGTTGTTGGATTCCAAGAGGCCATTCCCCATTTCAGTACTTGTGCATCTGGATATCCGCTTAAGCGTAAAGCAACAACGCCATGACCAGCAGTTTGTCCTGTATAACAAACAACAAGAACTTTTTTGCCTTCAGCATTTTTTGCTTCCTCCAAAATATTTACAAGTGTAGAGTTGTGTGCCCATTGGATATGGCCATTACCAAAATCTGTTGAAGTACGGATGTCGATAATGTAATAATCGTTTGTAGCATCATCGTCAGTCATAACGGTATACACATTTTCAGAAGTTGTGATCCACGAGTCTAAGATGTTAGGAAGATCCATTCCGTTGGCAATTACGTAGTTTTTTACTACTTCAAACCTGTCTTGTGCAACTGGATCGGGATCGGGATTGTCGTCGCCGTCATCGTTACATCCGTTTAAAAATACTAAAGCCGGTACTAAAGCTAAAATCCAAAATAATTTAATAAGTGATTTCATGTTGATATATGTTTAATTAATAATAATGAGTTCCATTAGCAGCCCCCTACTTCACCGCCGGCATCATGGCTGGTTTCTTCGAGGTTCTTTTCATATTCCAGTGGATAGTTCATTTCCCAATTTTTCCAGCCACCTTCAAGGTTTTTTACATTTGTATACCCCAGTTTTTTTAGGGTTTCGGCAACGAGCGTGCCGCGATGTCCTTTTTTGCAATACACAATAATTTCTTCGTCTTTATTTGGCATATAAAGCCCGGCATTGTCCCAATAATCTTTTTTGGCAATGCGGAACTCGATAACGCCCCTGGGAATATTAATCGCCCCGGGAATATACCCCAGGTTGTGCTCTTTTTCAGAACGAACATCGATTAACACAAAGGGATCGTAATTATCATATTTTGCTTTAAAGTCCGGAACGGAAATCTCGTCGATATCAGTTTTGGCTGTCTCAACCAATTGATCAACGTTATCATATGTTTTTTCGCAAGTACAAGCAGACATGATCAAGCTAAAAGCTGCAAGCACTAAAACGTTAAACAGGAGTTTCTTTTTCATAATACTTATTGTTTTGATGTTTATGAATATAATTTTTTGGGTTTTTATTTCGCTTGTTCTAAATTTTTCTCTAACCTAATCTGTTTGTCAAGCAATTCTTTTTCGGCCAGTCTTCTGTCGGTTGTATCAATAATAAAGCCTTCAACGCCAACTACTTTATTGCCTTTAACGAGTGGGGTCATTGTAAGTGTATGATAACCCAAAGTGCCGTCTTTACAATAACGCTGCACTTCTCCATGAGGGATGGTTTCGCCATCAAGTACCCGTTTAAAGGATTTTTCGAGCTCGATAAAATCTTCTTCAGTACGGCTTAGGGAATAGTGTTTTCCTAGGATTTCATCGGGACTGCTGTACTTATAAAGTGCGATCCAGGCTTCGTTTACGTTTTTATAGATACCTTCGGGGCTGATGCAGAAATATCCTGCACCGGTTTTGCTTACCTTATCGCGGAAACGTGTATCTATTTTCCCTACTTCTTCTTCCGCTTCATCAAGTGCAGCATCAAGGAATTCGCTTTTGTCTTCACCAGCACGAAGTATGGATCGTGTTTTTTCGAGTTTCACCTTCATATCATCAACAATCGCTGATTTGGCATCTTCTTCGCTCATTTCTTCCCAGCCGGTAATCATGGCTTTTATAGAAGAAAGTGGACGGTGACCTGTGGTTGTCAGATAGATATGGGCAATAATAAATGCCATAAGCATAAAAGCGCCAAGCGTGTGCACAAAAGCGACGACATCAAGACCGCCTAATTCAATACCAGCAACAGGATAATTGAAATAGAGATATAAAAAACCAGAGATAACCTGTACCGGTATAACCAATATTTTAAGTCCCAGATAAATAAATCGCTGTAGCGGATTAAATTTATTATAAACAAGTTTTTTCGTGGGATGTGGTGCCCCTTGAAAAATCCCGCCTATATAATAATTAAATTGCTCTTTCAGATACTGGGTTGTTGGGATATACTGTTTCCATTCACCGGTTGTAAAATGCCAAAAGATGGCAAAAACGATGAGTACAAGGAAAGCCCATCCCGCAGTATTATGCATGCGAACTGCTTCTTCATATCCAAATAAGTCAAAATTGCCATGCACTTCAAATCCGGTTAAGATCAGAAAGAAGATAAGGGCAGCCTGGCCCCAATGCCAGAAACGTTCAAATATTTTATAGATATATACTTTTTTCATAGCGTTGGTCTCTTATTTATTAGTACTGTGCAAACAATTCTTTTTGAATATAATTCTCAGGATGCCATGGAATATGACTCCAATGAGTGCAAGGATAACTATTGCAAAACCGAATGTGTCGAGGCCGGCATAATAATCGCGTCCCGGTAAGTAAAAATCAGTCAAATTTGCTAAACGGCTATTGTCGCGGCTATGGCAATCTTTACAGGTGAGCGATTGCTCGGCCGGAGATACCATATGGTTTAGTGGCCAATACATTTCGGTTTCAACAAAGCCATAGGCCCCGCTATAATCCTGACCTACTTTTTCCATGCCAATACGAGAGGCCTTGTCCCAGTCAAAATCTTTCCAATAACCACCTTCCCCTTCTTTAGCAGCCCAGAGTTTTGGTTGGATAAGCGTATTATTGATGGTGTCGTAGATTTGTTTTCCGCGATGAACTTTTACAGGCCATATTTTTGATGGCTGGGAGGATTTTTGATCACGACCTTTATCGCGATAGGAGCCATCCAATGAGTTCATCTGAACGGGAATTTCTGTAATTTGATCTTCAATAAGCTGGTGATTGGCAATGCCGTTAAACCAGAAATATTCAGGGATCACATGATCGTCATAAACAAAGTTTCCTTTGATCGATAAATAGTTGTGGTTTCCGTCGGCATCGTTTTCATGCATGGCATGACCGTTTTCATCGAGCCGGCCGGCTGTAGACCAATCCCAAATCATTTTTGTTCCGTTTACTTTCGCATATACTGGGATATGGCAGGTTTGACATGCAACGCGGATTGTATGATCATCCAAGATATTATCTTTATGTGGGCGTTCTGTATGACATTGCTCACATGTAGCCCTATTTTTGTTTTCTGATGAGAGCGCATAGAGTTTTCCGGAGATATTATGCTTTTCTGTGATATGGCACTCGATACAGGACATATCTTCGCCTTCTGTGGTCATATGCACGTCCACTTCGCGTGAGCAGTCTTTCAGTGCTTTTTCCATATCGCCATGTTTCACATTGTTTCCACCGCCACCCCAATAGTGGCAAACGCCACAGTTTTCGCGTGTTGGGGAACCAACACTTTGAGCCACAAAGTTCAGGTCAACACTAGCTTTTGGGTATCCGGCAGCACCTTTGTCTTTTTCGTAGGTTCCGGAGTTGTCATGGCATACCAAACAATCTACATTTAAGGGGTCGCCAAAATCGAAGTTATCGTCTTCCCAACCATATCCAATATGACAGCGTGTGCAGGTTTTTTCACTGCCTTTAATGCCAATACAGAAATTGTTTAGAATGTTTTTCTTGCCAAGGGCAACTACGCCACGACCTTCGATTTCTTCTTCACGTTCCCATTTCCAATGCGATGTGGCCATAATTTCTTTATCGCGCTCTGTGTGGCAGCTTAAACAGGCGGCTGTAACCTCATGGGCTGAGGCAAATTCTTTTTGAAGAATCTCGAACTTGCTGTGGTCAACAGAGGGTGTTGTGTTTCTGTTGGCCTTGCGTACATAGTTTATTACATCTATTCCCCCCTCATCATTCACCTGTTCCGTTTCTATTTCGGTCACCTCTTCCTGAGGTGCCATAAAAAAACCAAACAGGATAACCGAGCTGAATAAAAATAATGTAGTGATAACTAATTTTTTCATGGGCTTATATGGTTTTGATATTTATTTTAAGTATCTATGTTCCTTTGTGTTTATGTGAAAAAGTGTTTCTTGTTTTGTATTTTAAGTAGTTTGTTTTTAAGTAATTATACCTTGTTGAACTTTAATTTTGCCAAAACAAAAACACTGCTAAAAATCTTGCGTTCTTTCGTTTTTCTCTATTAACAAATGTACTCACGAATAATAAGCGACCGTAAGTCTTGCTGCTGCGATGGACTTTATCAATAACTGACCTTCGTCAAAAAAAACATGATATAGATCATGTTTTTTTCTGTCAGCTTTTGTATTTTTGTAGAGGAATGTGAGGGAAATACATATGCTGATCAATAACTATTCGATAAATAATTGCACGGTGGACACCTATTGTATGGCTTCCTTTGATGCGCTTAGTGCCCAAGAAAAGGAACTGATGGAGAAAAGTAGTCTGGATGTTCACTACAAAAAAGGGGATATTGTCTGCAAGCAAGGTTCCTTTGCTTCCCATATTATGCTCCTGAAAAAGGGTCTCGTGAAAGTTTATCTTGAGGGAAGGCCTAAAAACTTGATTCTTAAAATTGTAAGTGAAAATCAATTGATCGGATTGCCCTCCTTATTTGATGGAAATAATACCTTTGTCTATTCTGTTGCAACCTATACCGATGTTGATGTAAGCCTGATCGATATTAATGTTTTTAAACAGATCCTGCGAAAAAATGCAGATTTTACTACTGAGATTATTAATATATTAAACGAAAATTCTGTTCAGACTTATAGCCGTTTTTTTTGCCTCACACGGAAACAATTGCATGGCCGGATTGCAGATATTATATTATGTCTCTCTCAAAGGATTTTTAAAAGACTTCAGTTTGAACTCTCACTTTCACGAAACGATCTGGCAGAACTCACCGGAATGTCGACCGAGAGCGTTATTCGGATTCTAAAAGAATTTAAAGATGATAAGCTAATAGAACTCAGCGGAAAGAAAATAGAAGTTATTGATTTTGAGCGCCTAAAGAAAATCAGCGATTTTGGATAAGCCTGATCATTGAGCGGTTCTTTGTGTTGGGGTTTTTATAGAAATATTCATTGGTATCATTCTTCTGTACGGAAGGTCTGATAAGAACGTTTTTAAGTGCGTCTACATTCTTTATACAAGGTCTTTAAAAGCCGCTTTCCTCTATTGATATATCCTGCGGTGCCGTATTCTAGGCGGCTTTCAATCAGGTCAATAAGCTCGGGCTTCAGCTCAGGCTCCATTCTGCTGATATTGTACATCACTTGCATACTAAAAATTTTTACGGCAGTAGGCAAATCGCTGAGGTAAAATTCGACACAAATATCAAACAACTCCCCAATTAGGTTTTCGGGCAATGGCGCCAAGCTCAGCATTTTCATGCACTGCCTCTGAAATGCAGGGTGTTCAAAATTCCGAACTGAATGGACTATTTCCGGGATATAATCAATAATCCAATTATTTTCTTTTTCAACACATTTTGTTGCTGCCCATGCTGCATGTCGTCCAACCCTTCGGGGATTATTGAACATCAACTCCATAATGTTTGGGAAAAATTCCGGGTTTTTCAACACAAAAGCAGAAATACCATCGACCATCCTTTGCGCCGGGGGGACATCGAGTAATGGGAATAGATATTCGTTTCTTTCTTTACTCGTCATCTTCAAAATAATCTTGTAAGCTCCCCATATACACGCCTTCCCAGCCTTCGCTGATATTCTCAAAAGCTTCTTCCGGAATATTGTTATGGTTTATTTCAACGGAGCTTGAATGCCCTGTTTTGTGCAATTTAATAGTAAGGATACTCGCTTCTTCTTGGCCTTCAAAATACCATTGCTGTACGATTTTTTTATCTTCTTCCAACTCCAGGATTTTGCCGCTGATGGCGCCACCCCACATCGAAAATTCTGCAGACAGCTTATCTGTATTTTCTGCTTTTTCTCCTGTCCAGAGCTCAACCGTAAAAGGATTGGTTAGGGCAAGATAGATTTCTTCAACAGGGGCGGGTATTTTAAAATACTTTTTATAATTGGGCATATTAATTCTTGTTAAATCTTGATATTAAATGCATTAATCAGTAAAATGAGTTCTAAAAAAGAACGCTTAATAAGTATACTGGTCAATAACACGACTAATCGCATCCTGGCAAACAGGGCAAAAATTATTGCTGTTCCTGCTATACATAATGCAGTCGAGATATGGACGGTACATTCCGTATTGCAAATATCCGCCACCTTCATAAGCGCCTACTTTTCCTTGATACTTCATTTTTGCCAGCATTTCGGTTTCGCCTTCTTTTTGACGCATAAATAATGCTTCTACTTCCGATTCCGGCACTTTTGCAGCACGCAATTTTTTTCGTTCTTTTTGAATTTCCATGCTAAATGCATCAAATTCTTCTTTGTTCCAAGGTGTGGGAATAGGGGTTCCGGGCTCCACAAGGTGCTTCCATTTTAGGTTTTCTTTATCGAAAAGAGCGGTAATATTGGCTTCATAAGGTTCAACTTCTGGAGGTTTCATTTCATAGCTCACTGCTGATGTATAATATTCATCAGCCAAAGCGGCAATATGATGACCAAATTCGTGAATAAAAATATAATCAGAGAATTTATTGTCGGTGGCAACAGTAGCGTATAAGCGGTAGATGCCCCCACCACCATAAGTTTTTTCATTAATCAGGATGTACATAAATTCATAAGGAACATGGGCGGCAGCATCGCGTATGGCGCGGTTATCATAGCTTAAAGCATAACGCTCTGAATCGAAGGAACTATAACTCATGCTTAAAGGGCTTCTTTTAAAAACACCCGGATGAGGTTTGTTTACGCCACTTACAGTTGCGGGGGTTTCTACAGCCCTGATGTTAAAATCAGATTTTCTGCTTTTAAAAGGCTCTACTTTAAATAGTTCTGCGGTAAGTCGCTCAATGTCGCTATGGAATTTATCCATTTCGTCTGCTGTATATCCATCGCCAAGAATCACAATATCTACTTTTTCATTGGCAGGGCCATTCACCATAAAATCCCATGTTTTATAGGTTTCAGGAGCTTTTGCCGGATTTACCCTTCTTGATGCCGGATCAATTACTGTGCGCCAAACTTCCTGAAAAATATTTTTGGCATCGCGTTTTTTTATCACCAATAACACTTCGTTTTTTGGCCAGGGGAAACGCACACTTTCATGAAAACTGCTCCATTCTTTTTTTGCTTCCGGAATGGATTGCCATTCTCCGAACACACTTGCAAATCCACGATTATAAAGGAGTGTATTGCTTTCCAAATCACGAATTTCAAACAGGTATGGGCCGTATTCTAATGAATCGAGAAGCTTATGGCGACTGCCACTCCAAGGGCCATCATTAAAAATATTGTCGATGGCAAAATGCTCTTCTGTTGCCGTTCCCGGATGGAAATAATCAACACGCATGCAGTTGTCCGTAAAATATGTTTTATAATCTACATTTTTTTGTGCAAAAAGGCTGCTGCCTAATATCACAACAGCAATAAAACTGAGAATGTTTTTCATAAGATGTATTTTTGTTGGAACAAAAATAGGTTTTATTGCTGAATTGCGTATGCTTCGGTTTTTGTTATTTCGTACATTTGTTTCTTAAAATAAAACCTATGAAAATACTTGATTTACGCAGTGATACTGTTACCCGTCCAACGCCTGCCATGAAAGAAGTGATGATGCAGGCAGCGGTTGGCGATGATGTTTTTGGGGAAGATCCGGCCATCAATAGCCTTGAAGAGTATGCCGCAGGGCTTTTTGGAATGGAAAAGGCCTTGTTTTGCCCTTCCGGAACCATGACCAACCAAATAGCCATCAGGGTGCATGTAAAGCCCGGCGATGAAGTAATCTGTGATAAACTTTCGCATATTTATCACTATGAAGGTGGTGGAATTGCTTATAATGCAGGCGCTTCCGTGCGTTTGTTGGATGGTGATCGTGGTCGCTTTATCCCTGCTGATGTTCTTGCAAACATTAATAATCCTGAAGATATTCATGCGCCAATAAGTCGTTTGTTATCTGTAGAAAACACCTGCAATAAGGGTGGTGGAAGCATTTGGGATTTTGCCCAACTCAAAGCATTGGCCACGATTAGTCGTGATGCCGGATTAGCATATCATTTGGATGGTGCCCGTTTATTTAATGCTTTGGTGGAAACCCCTGAAAATGCAGCGGATTATGGTCGTATTTTCGACAGCATCAGTATTTGCCTGAGCAAGGGCTTGGGTGCTCCTGTTGGTTCTTTGCTGCTTGGCGATGCTGCCTTTATCAAAAAAGCAAGGCGGGTGCGAAAGGTTATGGGTGGTGGAATGAGGCAGGCCGGTTTTTTTGCTGCTGCTGCAGAATATGCACTAAAAGAGCATGTTAACCGGCTTAAAGATGACCATGGAAGGGCTCGGGCGATTGCTAAAATTATTGGGAAATATAATTTTGTACAGGAAATACTGCCGGTGGAAACAAATATTGTGATTGCAAAAATGAAAGCCGAGCTTCATGTGCCACAGTTGCTGTCTGCCTTAAAGGATGCCGGAATACTTGCTGTTACCATGGGAGGAAATACAGTGCGCTTTGTAAGCCATCTCGATTTTTCTGAAAATGATTTGAATTGTTTTGAAACACAATTTGCGGAAGCGATAAAGAAGGTTTCCTAATTTTTACTCAGCGAATACAATCAGAGAATGTCATTTTTGGGCATTTTTTTATCGACATAATGCTGTTGATGGGCTAAATTTTTGTAAATTTTTAACATACATACAGGCTAGGGCATTTTAATGCTCTAATCGAAGCAAAAAGCTCTTTTTCCTGCATTCTTCTTTCTTGATTGCGCTTTTTGTTGCATGAAACTTTTCATATTATGATACGTAGGAACCAGATATTTTTGTAATTTGTTTCAAATTTCAGGGAGTTCCACTAAAGACCAATGCTATGCGTATCGGAATTAATGCTAAGTTACTGTTTTACATACTTTTAGTGATTGTGATTATCTTTTCTTTCACGATTACAATCGTTTCCTATAATAATCATCAGAAGTCTATGCGCAATGCCATGGAGCTAACCCGCTCATACGCGCAGGAATATGCCAACAGAGCAGAGAACAACCTAAATAGGTATATGGTAGCATCGCGGCTCTTGGCACAACAGTTTGAAGATTATAAGAAAGTGCCTGAGCGTTATCGTCGCCCATTGTATTCCAATATGATGAAGCAGGTGCTCATGGAAAACGAGGATTTTCTTGCTGTTTGGAGCATTTGGCTGCCCAATACACTCGATAGCCTGGATAAAAAATATATTAATACAGCGGGAAGTACTCGTTTGGGAAATTTTTCACCAACCTTCTTTAAAAAGGGAAATCAGGTTGAATTGGAATTAAATGATCCAAATACGATCCTGTTTCAGAGCGATTATTTTACAATTCCTCAACAAACCCTGCGCGAAACATTGCTCGATCCATATTATTATTCATACAGTAGGGGAAATGAGGAGGAAATCCTTCAAACAAACACAATCAGCCCGATTGTTGTTGATGGAGAATTTCTTGGTATCGTTGGCGTCGATGCGCCATTAAGTAATTTTCAATTGTGGGCTGATAAAATCAAGCCTTTCGATGAAGGTTATGTTGTGATGATTTCAACCGATGGGCATATTGTGGCCTCCCCCGATGATTCTTTGCTTGGGAAACATATCCAAGATGTTTTTCCGGCATTTGCCAAGAAACATGATTTACTTACAAAAATTAAGTCAGGGCAGTCTTTTTCGTTTCGTTCAATAGACCCCTTTTATGAAGGGGATTCTTATTTTTCATTTGCACCACTAACCTCAGGGGATGCGCCCCAAGCATGGACAGTTGGTGTTATTGTTCCATTAAAAGTTATTCAAGCACAGGCAAATGAGGGCTTATGGACTACTATTTTAATTAGTCTGTTTGGCTTGTTATTGTTGGCTGTTGTTATTGTTATTGTTTCCTCCAGAATTACGCGCCCACTATTACAGACCACGAAGGTGCTGGGTAAAATGGCTCGCGGTGAAATGGATGCTGTTTCGGAATTGAGCACCAGCAGAAAGGATGAAATCGGACAAATGACCAAGGCGCTTAATATTTTGGCGGGAAGCATTAAAAACAGCGCGCTTTTTGCGGAAGCAATCGGGCAGGGTCAGTTAGAGAAAAAGCATACACCAATGGGCAGTAGGGATATCCTGGGGAATTCATTGGTGATGATGCAGGAGAACCTTCTGAAATTAACATCTGAAATTAATAAGAACTCATGGCTGCAGGAATCTTTGGTTGAGATTGCAGATATAATGCGGGGCGAAAAGGTAATTAGTGATTTGGCAAATCAGATTATCAGTAAACTTGCTTCACTCACCGGTGCGCAGGTTGGCGCTATTTATTTGTATGACCATGAGTCCGAATTATTAAAATTGACCGGTTCCTATGCCTTTACAAACCGCAAAAGCAATGCAAATACATTCCGTATTGGCGAAGGCTTGGTGGGGCAGGCTGCATTAGAGAACAAAGCCATTGCCTTTGAGCATGTGCCCGGCGAATTTATTTATATACAATCAGGTTTGGCAGAAGGTGAAGCGCCTTCCGTTTTTATTCAACCTTGTTCCTTTGCCGGAAAAGTAAGTGCCGTTATTGAACTTGCAACCATTGGCCCTTTGGAGCCAATACAAAAAGATCTTCTCGAACATGTCGAAGAAAGTATTGCAATTGCTTTTAATAGTTTGCTGGTGCATCATGAAATGGAACTGCTCCTGCAAAAAACACAAGAACAAGCAGAAGAATTGCGCGTGCAGCAGGAAGAATTGAAGGAGTCCAACGAAGAATTGGAACAACAGGCAAAAACATTGCGCGATTCAGAGGAAAAACTGCAAATACAGCAAGAAGAATTGCGCGTTGCCAACGAAGAACTGCAAGAAAAAACAGGACATCTCGAAGTGCAACGAAAAGACACAGAATTGAAAAATGAAATGCTCGAGAAGGCTAGCTTGGAATTGAAACATAAGGCTGCCGAACTCGAACAAGCCAGTAAGTATAAGTCCGAATTCCTAGCGAATATGTCGCATGAACTGAGGACGCCATTAAATAGTCTGCTTATTTTATCGAAAAATCTTGCAGATAATAAAAAAGGAAACCTGAGCGAAGACCAAGTGGAGTCCGCAGATATTATCTATAATAGTGGTAATGAGCTGCTTACTTTAATCAACGATATCCTCGATCTGTCAAAAATTGAAGCAGGGAAAATGGATCTGAACCTCGATGCTTTCGATCCACGTGATGTTGGTGCTTATTCGCGGATGCACTTTTCTCATGTGGTTGAACGGAAAAAACTGGAGTTGAAAATTGAAGTCGATCAAAATGGACTTCCTGAAAGTATGTATTCTGACAGGCAACGATTGGAGCAGGTAGTGAAAAACCTAATGAGCAATGCCATTAAGTTTACACATAAAGGCAGTGTTACCTTGAAAATTTTCCGTGTTGCTCCATCAGAAAAATTCCAAACCAACGAATTAAGGGAAAATGGAGGGGTTTGCTTTGCGGTAAAAGATACTGGTATTGGCATCCAGGACGATAAAAAGCAAGCGATTTTTGAAGCCTTTCAACAAGCCGACGGAAGTACATCGAGAAAATATGGGGGCACAGGCCTTGGCTTGTCGATTAGCAGGGAAATCGCACGGATCCTTAAAGGACAGATTCATCTCGAAAGCACTTATGGGGAAGGGTCTGAATTCTCCATTATTTTACCGTGTTCTACTCCAGACATTAAAAATGCTTCGGCAGGCCACGATTGGCATGAAATGGCGCCGCAACCAATGGAAGCAGCAGAATCGAATACGAAAAAAACTGCCCAGGATGCACAACGTATTGTGAATGCCCCTCTTCAGAGGTCAGAGCCAATTGTAATTGTTGATGACGACAGGGATAATATCCAGCAAGGGGATACAGTTCTGCTGATTGTAGAAGATGACGCAGCTTTTGCCGGTATTTTATTGAAACAAGCCCGCCAAAAGAATTTTAAAGGGATTGTTTGTGGCAGCGGTGAAGATGGGATTACAATGGCTGAACGTATTAAGCCCGATGCTGTTGTCCTTGATATTCATTTGCCGGGGATGAGTGGCTGGCAAGTTCTGGATTATTTTAAAAGCCATTCGCAGCTTAGGCATATTCCTGTTCATATGATGTCGGGTTATGAGCGAACACTTGATGCCTTGAAAAAGGGTGCAATTGGATATCTTAGAAAACCTGTACAGCCCGATGAACTCGAAAGCGCTTTTGATAAACTCGAAGGTTTTATTGAGCGCGAAATGCGCAATCTGCTGCTTGTCGAGGATGATGCAAACCTAAGGCGCAGCATCAAAAAAATTATAGGCGAAAACGACATCACAATTACCGATGCAGGCAGTGGAAAAGAAGCCATTGAAGCACTCAGGAAGAAAAGCTTCGATTGTATGATCCTCGATCTGGGCTTGCCCGACATGAATGGCTTTGAGCTTTTGAGAAAACTCAATCAAGAAATGAAAAATGGCTTGCCGCCAATCATTATCTATACCGGCAGGGAATTAACCAAGGAGGAAAATTTTGAACTGCAAAAATATACAGACTCCATCATTATTAAAGGAGCTAAATCGGAAGAGCGCCTCGTAGATGAAACGGCATTATTCCTGCACAGGATGGTGGATAAGCTGCCAAAACACCAGCAGGAAATGATCAATATGCTGCAAGACGACGATCACCTGTTTGCGCATAAAAAAGTGATGATCGTTGACGATGATATGCGTAATGTGATTGCGCTTACCAAGGTGTTGGAAGATAAGCAAATAGATATCAGGGCAGCAGAGAATGGAGAACAGGCTATTGCGCTGCTCGAAGAAGAAAATAATTTCGACCTGGTGCTAATGGATATTATGATGCCTGTTATGGATGGTTATGAAACCATTGCAAACATCAGAAAAAACCATAAGCACAAAAACTTGCCAATCATTGCTTTAACAGCTAAGGCGATGAAAGACGACAGAAGCAAATGCATTAATGCAGGTGCCAACGATTATATTACCAAACCGGTGAATATTGAGAAACTTTTAACCCTGATGAGGGTGTGGTTATACGCTTAAGACATGGATGCAAAACCGAAGATTTTAATTGTTGATGATAAACTGCAGAATCTAATTGCCCTCGAGCGTTTGCTGGAAGGCTATAATGTTGATTTTATACGTGCACTCGGTGGAAATGAGGCTATTGCCCGTGTAATGAACCATGAATTTGCCCTCGCAATCGTTGATATTCAAATGCCCGAAATGGACGGCTATGAAACGGTTGAACTAATGCGGCAAATAAAAAAATCACGATATCTGCCTGTGATTTTTGTTTCTGCAATTTTTAAAGAAGACTTTCATATTATTAAAGGCATTGAAACCGGTGCTGTTGATTTTATCTCGAAACCCATTGAGCCGCGAATCCTGAGGGGCAAAGTGAAGGTCTTTCTCGAACTCTATCTGCAGCGCAAGGAGCTGGATCGTATGGTAAGCGAAAAAGAGCGAATTAACGAACAGCTCAAAGAAGCCAAAGAAAGGGCAGAAGAAGCAACCCGCGTAAAGTCTATGTTTCTGGCAAATATGAGCCATGAAATCAGAACCCCGATGAATGGTATTATTGGTATGGCCGACATCATGGAGCAAACAGATTTAAATGAAGAACAAAAGGAATACCTGAATATTATTAATGTATCAAGCCATAATTTATTACGGATTATTAATGATATTTTGGATTTTTCTAAAATTGAGTCTGCCCAAATCGAACTTGAGAAGCAGCAATTTAACCTTGGAAAACAATTGGATGAATGCATCAGAATGCTTTCGGCGTCAAAAAGCAGGAACCATGTAGCGCTTTCATTAAATATAGAGGATGGTGTTCCTGAATGCTTGGTGGGAGATGCTTTGCGCCTGAAACAAATCATCATTAATTTGGTGAATAATGCTTTGAAATTTACTGAAAGGGGAAGTGTTAAACTATTGGTTTCTCCGCATCGTGAGGGCGATAATACTATTAAATTATTGTTTAAAGTAGTGGATACAGGCATTGGAATTTCTGAGGAAGTGCGTAAAAAATTGTTCCAATCATTTTCTCAGGCAGATGCCTCTACTTCCAGAAAGTATGGCGGTACCGGCCTTGGATTGGCAATTTCAAAAAGTCTGACACATCTTATGGATGGCGAAATTGGCGTGGATAGTGTCGAAGGGGAAGGATCTACTTTCTGGTTTACAGCAATGTTCGAGAAAGCCAATGACGCTCCGGCAAAAGCTGTTGAGGAATCAAAGGAAAAAGTGGAAATAAACCCCTTGAAAATCCTTTTAGCGGAAGATAATGTGATCAACCAAAAGGTAGCAATAGTGAATCTGAAAAAATTTGGTCATGTTGTTGATCTCGCTAAAAATGGGCTCGAAGCTGTGGAGTTATTTAAAAAAAATATGTACGACCTTATTTTAATGGATGTTCAAATGCCCCAAATGGATGGGATTGATGCTACTATACAAATCAGGGAAATTGAATTGAAAAATAAATCAAAGACACCCATTCGAATAATCGCCATGACTGCCAATACTATGGAAAGTGATAAAGAGAACTGTATCGCTGCCGGTATGAATGATTTTATTGGTAAGCCTTTTAAAATGAAAGATTTATTGCAAAAATTAGGAAACTGAGGCATGAAAAAAGCAAGAGATTACGATTGGTCGGGAAAGATTGTCCTTATTGCAGAGGACTCTGAACCAAGTATTATGTATTTCAGGGCAGCCCTAAAACATACAGGCTTAAGGCTTTTGTTTGCCTCAAATGGAAGGGATGCTGTTGAGATTTTTCAGAAAAATCCGGATATTCACTTGGTGCTTATGGATTTGGATATGCCCGTAATGAATGGGCTGGAGGCTTCCGACAGGATATTGAAAATCAATAAAGATGTGCCAATTATTGCCCAAACTGCACATGTTTATCCCGGCGATCTTGATGATAGCCACGATGCAGGTTGCCTCGAATTTATGCCCAAACCAATTCCATTGGAAATTCTCTATACAACCTTGGATCGATACCTTGGGAAATAGTCTTTTTGACTTATATCTAAGTTTATAAAAATTAAGCCAGCGATTGCCTGATCAATCATTTGATGTCTTCTGCATGCATCACCCCGCAATAAATCATTGCCAATAAATTAGCATGATACACATTTTATCGATTTGGTTGATGCACTCTCAAAGTAAGGAAAAAGCTTGTTTTTTGTGCCCTGTTGCCTTTGCATTAGAAAATTACCTCTAAAGTTTCTCCTTAAGGTAATTTTTATTGATCTGCCTGATGGGTACAGATGCCGCTAAATAGCCGATAATCAGCACGGTTGAAAACACCAATATAAAATCAAAGGCTTGCATCTCAACAGGGTAGGCATTCACAATAAAACTCCCCCCCGACATCTGCAAAGGGATTAAGCCGAAACTTTGTTGCAACCAACAGGCGAGACCGCCAAGAAAAAGTCCGGCCAAAGCCCCACTCAAGGAGATCATCATTCCTTCAAAAAGGAAAATCCTGCGAATCATCTTGATGTCTGCCCCCATTCCCGAGAGAACGGCAACATCCTTTTTTTTCTCAATCATCAACATGCTCAGGCTTCCGATTACATTAAATGTGGCGATAATGAGTATAAAGGTAAGGATCATAAAAATAGCCCATTTCTCTGCTTTCATGATTTTATACATTTCGTTTTGTTGTTCAAAACGATCCTGAACCAGAAAATCGGAACCAACCAATTGTTGTGCTTCTTTTTTGGCCTGAATCGCTTCGGCTTCATTATCGAAACGTAATTCAACAAATGAGATCCTGTCGGGATAAGAAAAGAGATCCTGCGCAAATTTGAGCGGCACAAGTACATAACGGCTGTCAAAATCCTGTTGTACGGCAAAAATAGCAGAAGGGAAGATGCTTTTTGAATTAAATGCCTGATCTAAACCGGCCATACTGCTTTCTTGCCGAGGGGCATAAAGGACAAGGGGGTTTAAAAAATCATGGATGCTTGCATTTAGATAATAGGCAATTCCGGCTCCAATAACCGCATAATCACGCGAACCTTCATGTAATTTGAAAGTGCCTTCCACCAACATACTGTCGATAGTCGAATGCTTTTCGAAATCTTCGCTGATGCCTTTAACGCGCACAATATGTTGATTGTCACGATATTTCATCAGGGCGTTTTCTTCCAGCACTTCATTATAAAGCGCCAAGCCGGCTATTTTTTTTAATTCTTCCACAGGAAGGTCTGCCGGATGAAAACTTTTTCCTTCTTTAATGCTGATGCGTAAATCAGGATCAAAAGTATTGAATAGGCTCATTACCAATGATTCGATGCCATTAAAAACAGACAAAACCACAATAAGGGCCATTGTGCCGACCATCACACCAACAACTGAAACCCCCGATATAATATTGATAATATTATGCGATTTTCGCGAAATCAGGTATCTTTTTGCTATAAAAAAAGAAAGTTTCAAGGGCTATTGGTTTATTTCCATGCTTTTACAATAAGACCTGTGCCTGTTTGATGCTTTGTATTGGTGTCAATATAATTGAGCAATAGGCTAAACGGCATTGTTAAAATATAGTAGAATGGAAGAATGATAAAGAAAAGTTTGCTTGTATTGAGCATCAGAATAGGGTATTTCATGCTGAGCTTCCAGCTAATTTTCCCCGGATTTCCGTATGTATAATGAGCTTCACTTTTTTGAAAACCTGCTTTTTTCAGCTTTTCGCCAATTTCATCAATATTATAGCCATCACGAACGTGTTCGTCAACAAATGAAAGGCTGCCGTCATTTTCATGATGTTCGTGTTCGTGCTCGTGTACATCGGATCCGCCTTTATCGCTGGGTGTGGAAACAAGCAGCATGCCGCCTTTTTTCAGGCTTTTATGGAAATTACTAAAAACGAGCACATCCTCTTCAATATGCTCCATAACATCTACCGATAAAATAAAGTCATATTGATCTTCGACGACATATTTTGTAAGGTCGGCAAAATGGAATGATGCATTTTTTAGATGTGCTTTTTCGAAGAAATTGGTGCAATCGTCTATTTGTTCTTTTTTTACATCAACGCCCGTGATGGTCCAGTTTTTATGCTTTTTGGCCATCCAATAAGAATATTGGCCAAAACCCATACCCGCATCCAAGACTTTGAATTTCCCTTTTTGCCCAATGCCACGAACCGCTTTATGAACATGCCAGGTACGTAATAGAAGGATATCAATCAGTCGATAGAATATTTTGCGCAGGAAGGTGCTTTGATTGAAAAATTCACCGAGGCTTTTTTTAATTGGATCGTATCTCATTTTTTTGTTCTCTTAAATAATCGCAAATTTACGGTTTAATCGTTTTCCAGAAGATTGTCGATGCGTTCTATATAATCAAGCGAATCATCTAAAAAGAATTCGAGTTGGGGCACAACGCGCAATTGTTTTTTGACCCTTAAGCCCAAATTATATCTGATATCTGTTGTGCGCTCTTTGACTTTCTTCAGGAGGGCTTCTTTATCATTTACGGCAAAAATACTGATATTGATGCGTGCTAATGATAAGTCGCGGGTTATGTTTACCCTGGTAACAGTGATCATGGCGCTATTGAAAATATCGCGTGACATCCTTTGTAGGATTTCGCCAATGTCTTTTTTCAGGAGATTGGCAATGCGTTCTTGTCTTTGTGATTCCATGCCGCAAAAATAGTATAATCTGATGACATCTGCTTATAGATCATTTGTGTTCGCTAATTTTAGGACAAGGTTAAGCGATCTTTTATGGATTAGCGCATGTTTTTGCATCCATAATATAGGGGATCATAAGGTAACTTATTTTAAATCAGGGCATCACTTTACGTTAAAACCTCATAAAAACCAGCGCACTTTATGTGTATATATAAAGGTTATGAGGTGTACAATTGAGTACTTAGGCTGAGCAATGAAATTCAGTATATTTCAATGAATGTTGTTTTAGATTTCTCCCTCGGTCATCTTATGTTTGTAATTTAACGAGTGTTCTATATCAAAAAGAATATAAAACACTGTAACTAAGAAAAATGACCTCAGTCGAAAAGACAAGATGGTGAAATATAGATAGACAAAAGTGGCGCGCGGACATATATATTTTAAAGTTATTGTGTCCGCGCGCCACTTTTGTCTGCTCCCTAACGAATCCTGTCTTTTCGACCAAGGGATCAAAACGAAGTGAAGATCCTGCGGGAGAAATCTAATTATCAATATAACAACCGATTAGGTTAAGTATTTATTTGAACACCTCAATAAAGGTTAATAAAGACCCTATCCGATGAATTTTTCCGGATTGAAGCGAATTGTATGTAGGTTCATTTTTTTTCTTGTATAAGAATAAAACATTGTCTCTGAACTAAATACGGGTTATTCGATCCTTCTTGGGGCGGTTTGTTCTTTGCTGTTTTTTATAAACATTCAATCCCACTGGATATCTTTGTGCTGCTGGGCCTAGGAGCGGCTTATGGCGTGAAGAAATGGAAAGCGCGCTAGCGTTTGATTCTGGGAAATAGGAATTTCCCAAAGTGTGTATATTGGTTTATAAGATCCTCTCCGGCTGCTGTTTTACAGTGGTTCAGGGTCTTTTGTTCTTTTATAAAAAGGATGCAAGCTTGTTTTTCAAGGTTTTTTTATGCAAAAAATGTGGAGTACTCTCTTTTCCGTTTTGTGTTAGGAGCCTACTCCCGCCGGTTTGTATTTTCAAATTTGATGGAAAAAAGTGCCTTGATGGTAATTGCCGGTTGGTTTACAGTCTTTTTGAAGATGTTCTTTCAGTATTTCTTTGTGTCAAACGATGGGGTTCACTGTGACCATTATCATGGAGTTTCTAATTGATCTATGATTGGCTGGCCTATTCATTGCTTAGCCATTCAAAGGCATCTTTTTCATCGGCAAATACTTCTATTCGAATACCTTTTTTTTTTGACAAATGATGAAGTAAATGAGTTTACTTCCCTAGATTGTTTCCTTAAATCAACAAATGCTATTTTTGAGTTCTCATTTATCCCAAAATCTGTTAAGGAGATAGCAATATCATAAGAGGGCAATGTTGATAAAGCACCTTCCAATTTCGAAATGACCAATATTTTTGTCTTTTTATGCTTATTGCAATATCTTGATATATCCCTCCATGCCTCTGCTCCATCGAAATCTTCTAGGCCGGAGCGACGATTTCCAGTCACCTCAACTTTGGCTATATCGTTAATTAACTTAAATTTTGTTTGGTAATGCATCCTTCAAAAATAAGAAAAAAGTTTATACATCGAATAGAATTAGTGTAAATTTAGTGGGGTCGGGGGATAAATAACCATATTTATTTACTGATCTCAATTGCACTTTTTTGGATATTTCCATAAACAGCTCAGAATCAAAACAATTTTTGTATTTTAGCACAAATTTGGTTTTGCTATTACAATAAAAACAAGAATCATGAAAAAACTACTTTTTTCTCTTTTAGTGATGCTTTTTGTATTTCCACTCCTTCATGCTCAGGAGATTGAAGCTTGGACTGATGGATCAGAACCATCAGATAATTCCACAAATAAGGAATATTTTCAAATGACGCTAAGAATACCAACAAAGGCGAAGAAGTATTACGAAGGCATGGTTTTTATTGCAGGAGGTCCCTATAAAAAAAAAGGTGCAAATCTGATTCAATCGTTTACTGATCGCGATACGACATTATTAACCCAATTGGATTTTCCTGTTCAGGTCACTTTAAGTGGTTTTTATATTTGCGACCATGAAGTAAGCAATGCTGAATACCACGAATTTACTAATTGGGTAAGAATGCGTGCAGCCTATGAAATACTGGCAGGGGCTTATCCCGAAAAATATCTGTTGAAAGATGGGAGCATCAATGAAGATATGGCTGTGGACTGGTCAGATACTGCAATTGCGCATCATCTTTTCTTGCCTGATGACGGCAACTTTTTCCGAAAATCGCAACTAGATACACGAGAACTAATTTACAATGGGATAGCGGTTTATCCCGACACACTGGTTTGGTCTGAATTGAATTTATGGGATATGAACACGTTTTCTCAATCTTATTTTTGGGATGCTTCATATAATGATTATCCGGTGGTAGGTGTGAATTGGGAACAAGCAAATGCTTATGCGAAATGGCGAAGTGACCGCCTTAATGAACAGATTTTGATCGACGAAAATGTACTCAGTAAGGAATCGTATTTTGTTGATATGGACAGTCTGGTTGACAGCTTACTGGAAACCAATGTCAGGTTTAAATTACTCCCCGGATTCCGTCTTCCTACTCATATGGAATGGATGTATGCAGCTACAGACAAAAAAGTGCCCTTTTCCACCTCTTATAAAACATTAAAGGAAGATGAAAAGCTGTTTAAATCAAAGCTTAAGGAATATCGCTATGAGCCTGTAACAGCACTGTTCACCAGTGAAAATAGTGGGGGTGATTTAAAAGTCAGTGTTTATAATGCCAATTATGGAGCAGTTTGGGATCAGCATGATCAATTGGTGAAATCCTATGGTGAAGATGGAGGCCAAATTACTACTCCGCTTAAGTATTACCAGCCCAATGATAATGGCTTATACGACATGGTAGGGAATGTTGCAGAGTGGGTTCAAAATAAGGTTTTACAGCCTCGGTTCGGTTCTTTCATTTATGGGCAGTATAAATTAATCGAGCTCTGTGCGCTCTTTGATACAGCCTTTTTGACGATTATCGAAACAGATATAACTGCTTTTTATAAAAGTTTAGAGCCAGTGGAAAGTTTAGAGCCAGTGGGGTATCTGAAACCACCACAGGTTACTGATCAAATAGCTTTTGATACGATTAGCAATAATAGACCAATTATATTGCGTAGTTTTAACAGGGAAAAAATTGCGGTCGAGCCTAATGGCAAATCTTATGGCCCTCATTGGAAGTTAAGAAGAGATTTGGCCGAATTAAAAAAGCAGTATGCAAATCATGTTCACAAGGTTTATCATAAAAAAGATGAAGCCTATCTGAAAGGATTGCTTGCAAAAATGAAATCCTGCTACGAACACGATAAAGAAGTATATGCAAGAATGACGAATCCCCGCGTAGTAAAAGGTGGCAGCTGGGCTGATCCTCCGATATATCTAAACCCAAAAACAGTAACGATTAAAAGTCAAAATGCTTCCAGTGCACGCATTGGTTTTCGATTGGTTATGGATTATATGGGCGTTTTGTATAAATAAGTTTGGTCTGCCTCGAATTTATTAAATTCATAAACGATTTAATACGATCGCAATACACATCAAAATAATTATAGTAAAACGCCGGGAATATGTATGTTAATTTGCCCTTTCAGGGCGTGATACTATATTACTGGTATTCAAAGAAATAAATTAAAGAAGCTTAAAGTAGATTGCCCTTTTCATGCGCCGGTTTTTGTTCTGCAGCCAAGAATCCGGGCACTGCCCCGACTTGAATTTTTACTACTTTCAGTCTTGGAGATGGGGTTTAAAAACATTTGATTATCGGCATGGAGGCTTATTGAAGGTCAAAAATTTATCCTGAGCCTGCGTCCTGAAAGGACAGCTTATTTCAACCTCAGGCAAGGCCTGGGGTGTATACCGCAAATATTATTGGCGTCCTGAAAAGACAGCTTAAAATACATGATACCGATTGCTCCACCTCCTAAAAAAAACTACTCAGTTTAACACAAAGTGCACAAATAGGCTTTCGATTAGCTTTGGGCTATGTAGGAACACTCTATGAATAAGGGGGTGTAAAAAAGAGGGCCTCAAAAATGCAACTGACACCCTCATTTTGGCTAAACCTAATATTTTTATAATCGTTGTTTTAGAATCCCGAAACAATAAGTTTTGTGCTCCGGCAAAAGCCTTCTGTTTCAATACTGCCAATATAAATACCGGAAGCAAAGTTTTGACTGAGCTTTTTGCTGCTTTGCTTCGAGATATTGCCCTGATACAACAGCATCCCGTTTACGGAAGTGATTTTAATTATGCCTTCCTGATCGGAATTATTGATGAAAGTAATGGCATCTCCTGCTGCAAAAGCACACATTGGATTTGTTTCCTGTAGCTCATCATCAATGGCTGTGGTGCCAAAATGCAGTACAAAACGATCGGCAAATTCGCCTTCAGCAGAAGTAAAGTTGTAATCTGATTTGCTCAAATTGTGTACATTGTTTTCGTATTTATCTTCAAGATAGATGTCGGAAGTGATGTTTGAGGTGTTGACCTGGCGAATTGAGATTCGGTAGTTTTCCGATCCGGGAACCTTAAAACCCAGATGTATACTGCTGCCTTCACTGATGTCGGGCAAAGTATTTATGGCCAGTTTTACTTCATTTTCCGAAAGGGAATAAAGCGCTGGCGAGGCTGTATTGAAAGAAAATAATTTCAGTGCATCGAGATGGTCGCGTTCTGTGCTGCTGTTTTCGTGGATATTGATCCATGTTTCATCCGAAAAGGATTCGCCTGTTAACAATAGCTCCAGATCATAGGATGTGCTGCCGCTTTTATAAACATTATTGTTGGCATGGACTTTCATATTTTTCGCAAAACTAAAGTTTTGATTGTCTAATGATTGTTTCGCCAAAACAAAGAAGCCCTGCTGTGCAGGAATAAAGGCATTGGCCTGAGATCCGTCGATCAGCACATAATCACCGGCGTCTCCATTTGCTGTTTGGTCGTAGGCATAGGCATAAACATCCTGAAAAAGGGACGTTCCGGCATCGTGATCCACGATACTCCAGTCGATGGCAGAAGAAAAGGGATTTCCGATCAGGTTCCAGCCACTGGCATAAGTCCAATCGTCTTTGGCAGCTGATGAATTTTCGAGAGTGATATTTACAGCATCCGTATTGATGTCTCCGGCAATTGTTTTTATAGGGCTGGCTTCATTATAGGCGAGCAGATATCCTTTTCCGGAAATGAAATTATTGTTTCCGCCATTTGCTGTTGGGAAATTCGGCTCTCCACCACTTCCATCCTGGTTTTTAAAATTGACCCATGTGCCGGGCGCGGGTTCGTTCCATAAATAGAAATCATTGTCAGTACCTGAACCCGGATCGAAAGAGCTTTCCGCAATGGATTCACTGTTTACGGGAGCGGAGTAGGTGTGCCATGCCAGCGATTCGCCAGATAGATAGCATTCAAAGTCCACATCACCGGTAGATGATCCGTCCACAATTAATGAGCCCGAACCAGTGGCATCGCTTTTTACCGTAAATGTTCCGTTAAGTCCCAGCCAGCGTGTGTGTAGATTTCTCCCAATTGTTAATTGGGCGCTTGGATACAGCGTGACAGATGAGTTATGCAACATATAAAGCGATCCGGTAATCGTCAGCTCGGTATTATCCTTTATTCGGGTATTGAATACATTAAAAACACTTCCGTGGATGGTGCGGTGGACAGTATTCTCTATTTCAAGTGTATTTTCTGTGGAAATCACCAGATGGTTGCACTCCAGGTTATTGCCCAAAACAGGATTCGTTTCATTGGAAGCACAGTAAATGCCTACATTATCGCTGTCGTCGGGTATAGATCCGGAGCTCCAGTTTGTTGCCGTGCCCCAGTCCGTAGAAGAAGTATTGAGCCAGGTATTATAGGCTTCGGATGCCACCCAGTCGGTGGAAGCATCCATATTGGTCAGTGTTCCGTCGTTTGCATTGGGCGAGAAATCCTGTAATGTGCCCAAAAGATCGTTGTTGAAATTATAATAAGCAATCAGGCCGTCCTCATTTCCGGTGAGCTGGCGGTTCATGTTTTGGATGATTTCTGTCTGGCTTCGGGCATGATCCCAAATGCGTACCTCATCAATTTGACCGTTGAAATTGTCATTTGTCCCTTGGTTTGACCCCCCAATATGACTGATCATTCCATCATAAACAGCACTGTTTGCTGTACCTGAAGCCTCTTTTACCCCATCAATTCTGATATATTTTACATCAGCACTGTCCACACAGGCAACATGATGCCATTTGCCGTCATTCAAAGAGGTTTGTGCTGTAATGCGCTTTCCGGCATCTAGAGTATTTGTTGTTCCGGGATTATAAAATGAAATTTTGTAATCATCTCCAACATTCATATTGTAGGTAAACTGAGCACGATAAGGTTCTCCCCATTCACCAAATAGATATTGGTTATATGCACCGTCAACCGTTGGTTTTACCCACATTTCCACAGTTATATCCGAGATGCTAGCAGGCAGAGTACCACAATCTACAAAATCGTTATTGCCATCAAACTCCAAACAATTCCCCGGGCCATAAAAAGCGGGGGATGTTTCCAGATTGTCGTCGTTCATATTTACAAGTGATCCGTCCTGAGGATTGGAAGCGGAGCAGGGCAGTGTAGTGTTTGATTCTCCTTCCGTTTCATCCATTTTATAATAAGCCACAAGCGCACTTTCATTGCCGGCAAGCTCATTATACATATTGGCACGGATTTCTGATTGAGTGCGAACGCTGCTCCAAATGCGGACTTCATCCATTTTGCCGTCAAAAAGAGGGTTTTCTGAGTATTGGGACTTTCCCAGCCAATTATTTCCTGTTGATCCAAGATGAGATGCCTTCATAGCCATCGCGCTATTCGTGCCTATACTTACTCCATCCAGATAAAGTGTACCGTTTCCGGTTGAACTTAATGTTACAGCAATATGATGCCATTCGTTTACAGGAAAAATGTATGAACCGATGATCGTTTTCTCATTACTCTGATCAGAGCTGGTTATTGCAAAGCGTATTTTGTCATCACTGGCACAAGGTGTTAAGAACATATATCCTGTGTTAGATGAATGACCAAAATCAAAGATCCGCTGCCAGTCCTTATCCGTTGTGCCGTTCCAATACACCCAGGCTTCAAAAGTAAAATTATCATGATTGGCTATGCCGTCCTCTAAGTCAACATACTCATTACTTCCATTAAATGTTAAAGAATGGTTCTGGCTCATAAGTGAAGCAGAACAAAACAAGGCTATTATAGCCAATAAAAATTTTGATTTCATTTTAATTAAGGTTTGGGTAATACAAAGTTAGTAATTAATTAGATACCTTTTGTTAATTTGTGTTAACTTATTAATGGCCTTGTGGGGCGTTTTTTGTGATCCGTGCCTTTTAAAACAATTCCCAAACAATAAACCATATAGCATTAAAAAATAAATAAATACATTTATTCGACCCCATCCGGGGTCGTAGGTTGTAGGATAGCAATTGTTCTATAAATATTCAATCCCTCCGGGATTGGAAGAAATTAGGTTTTCAAGGGATAATCCAACCTAGAATGAAAGGCATAATAATATGATTAACAGCGATTTGGTGTGATTGCAGAGCCAATGGGCATTTTTATGATAATTATATCACCCCTTCAAGGTTCTGATAACCAGTAGATTAGGCCTTATTATAATCATACCACCCCTTTAGGGTTTTAATGGTTTGATAACCAATGAATAATGATGTTTTTCGGTAATTCAACCATCACAAAGGATGTAAGAAAATCAAAAATCAATTCCAATGGGATGATGGTCTAAATGAAATGTATGCTCAAATCCTGAAAGGATGACATTATTATAGAAATTAGGTTTTACATCACACGATCAAACCCAGAATGGGTGACATTATGGTTTTATAAACCGCCGCTGCGAATTTGCAATCCGTGCCTTTTAAAACAATTCCCAAACAATAAACCATATAGCATTAAAAAATAAATAAATACATTTATTCGACCCCATCCGGGGTCGTAGGTTGTAGGATAGCAATTGTTCTATAAATATTCAATCCCTCCGAGATTGGGAGCGCAATGCATGCCCAAATACAGAATAATATGATTAACAGTGATTTGGTGTGATTGCAGAACCAATGGGCATTTTTATGATAATCATGTCACCCCTTCAGGGTTCTGATAACCAGTAGATTAGGCTTTATTATAATCATATCACCCCTTCGGGGGTTTAATGGTTTGATAACCAATGAATAGTGATGTTTTTCGGTAATTCAACCATCACAAAGGATGTAAGAAAATCAAAAATCAATTCCAATGGGATGATGGTCTAAATGAAATGTATGCTTAAATCCTGAAAGGATGACAATATTATAAAAATTAGGATTTACAGCACATAGCCAAACCCAGAATGGGTGATATTATGGTTTTATAAACCGCCGCTGCGAATTTGCAATCCGTGCCTTTTAAAACAATTCCCAAACAATAAACCATATAGCATTAAAAATCAAATAAATATATTTATTCGACCCCATCCGGGGTCGTAGGTTGTAGGATAGCAATTGTTCTATAAGTATTCAATCCCTCCGAGATTGGGAGCGCAATGCATGCCCAAATACAGAATAATATGATAAACAGCGATTTGGTGTGATTGCAGAACCAATGGGTATTTTTATGATAATCATGTCACCCCTTCAGGGTTCTGATAACCAGTAGATTAGGCTTTATTATAATCATATCACCCCTTCGGGGTTTTAATGGTTTGATAACCAATGAATAGTGATGTTTTTCGGTAATTCAACCATCACAAAGGATGTAAGAAAATCAAAAATCAATTCCAATGGGATGATGGTCTAAATGAAATGTATGCTCAAATCCTGAAAGGATGACATTATTATAAAAATTAGGTTTTACAGCACATAGCCAAACCCAGAATGGGTGACATTATGGTTTTATAAACCGCCGCTGCGAATTTGCAATCCGTGCCTTTTAAAACAATTCCCAAACAGTAAACCATATAGCATTAAAAATCAAATAAATATATTTATTCGACCCCATCCGGGGTCGTAGGTTGTAGGATAGCAATTGTTCTATAAGTATTCAATCCCTCCGAGATTGGGAGCGCAATGCATGCCCAAATACAGAATAATATGATTAACAGCGATTTGGTGTGATTGCAGAGCCAATGGGCATTTTTATGATAATCATACCACCCCTTCAGGTTTTTAATGGTTTGATAACCAATGAATAATGATGTTTTTCGGTAATTCAACCATCACAAAGGATGTAAGAAAATCAAACATCAATTCCAATGGGATGATGGTCTAATTGAAATGTATGCTCAAATCCTGAAAGGATGACATTATTACAAAAATTAGGATTTACAGCACTTAGCCAAACCCAGAATGGGTGACATTATGGTTTTATAAACCGCCGCTGCGAATTTGCAATCCGTACCTTTTAAAACAATTCCCAAACAATAAACCATATAGCATTAAAAAATAAATAAATACATTTATTCGACCCCATCCGGGGTCGTAGGTTTTAGGATAGCAATTGTTCTATAAATATTCAATCCCTCCGAGATTGGGAGCGCAATGCATGCCCAAATACAGAATAATATGATTAACAGCGATTTGGTGTGATTGCAGAGCCAATGGGCATTTTTATGATAATCATACCACCCCTTCAGGTTTTTAATGGTTTGATAACCAATGAATAATGATGTTTTTCGGTAATTCAACCATCACAAAGGATGTAAGAAAATCAAAAATCAATTCCAATGGGATGATGGTCTAAATGAAATGTATGCTCAAATCCTGAAAGGATGACATTATTATAGAAATTAGGTTTTACATCACATAGCCAAACCCAGAATGGGTGATATTATGGTTTTATAAACCGCCGCTGCGAATCTATCGAAAAGCCTATCGCCGAAGAATATATGATGAAACTCATCTAAAATATAATTATTTGCCTTTCATGTTTTCCTTCGAACTTTTCTTCGGACTGTTTTTATGAAATTTCCTTAGAATAAGTGGTTTATATCTGTTATGTATATACTGTTTTTCAAATAGTGAGAAAATTATGAGGTGTTTTCGATGAGGTATGAGATTTTCGTGAGTTCAAAAAATTGACCTACAGGCCCGTGTGTTGTAATTTAGTGGGCATGGAAAATTCAGATAATTTAAATAGGCACGCCAAAAGAAATGCAATGGAAAAGCTGCTCAATGCTTTGGAAAAGCATCCATTGTCGCAAAAGGATTTTTTGGAGAAACAAAAAGGAAAGTGCCCGAAAAAGGGCTGTTCCTTAAGTAATCTGTTCCGTTGGATTTGCAACTCACTGCACATACATATTAACCAATAAAAAAGGAGGATTTATGAAATTAAGAAAAATTACAACAATTGTACTGAGCATGTTTCTGGTCACTGGCCTGTGCCGGCTCGATTTGCATGCTCAGCAATCTGTCAATGCCACGGGGGGCGAGGCATCGGGCAGTGGAGGGACAAGCTCTTCTACCGTAGGGCAGATAGCTTGTCAGACCCATTGGGCTAAAGACGCATATCTGGCCGAAGGGGTGCAGCAGCCTTACGAGATTTCCATTGTTACGGGAATGGATGAGGCTTCGGATATATCGCTATCCTTGAAAGCCTATCCCAATCCGGCAAGCAAATACCTTGTGCTGGATGTTGGCGATTGCCAAAACAGTTTAATGAGCTACAAGCTCTATGACCTGAGCGGCCAATGCGTGCATCAGGCCGGTATTTCCAAAGTGCAGAGCACTATTAATATGGCCCAATTGCCTGCGGGTGCATATTTGTTAAAAGTTATTGATCGAAATAAAGAATTAAAAACATTTAAAATCATTAAAAATTAGGGGGTCTATTATGAAACGTATATCTACATTTTTATTTGCAATATTCATGGCTTACAGCCTTTTTGCCCAGTCACCGGAAAAAATGTCCTATCAGGCCGTTGTGCGGGACATCAATGGGAACCTGATCACGAATGAGACGATAAATATGCAAATTAGTATTTTGCAGGGGTCGGCAAGTGGCACGGCGGTTTATGTGGAAACGCAATCTGTGCTTACCAATATAAATGGACTTTTGAGCATAGAAATTGGTATGGGCGATGTGCAGAGCGGTTCTTTTTCTGCAATTAACTGGGCAGAAGGACCGTTTTTTCTAAAAACCGAGACTGATCCCGAAGGCGGTACAAATTATAGCATTACGGGCATCAGCCAGTTATTGAGCGTACCTTATGCATTGCATGCAAAAACAGCAGAAAATGTTGCCAATGAAAGCGATCCGGTATTTTCGGCAAGCCCGGCAGCGGATGTTACCCAGGACGATATTGTAAATTTGGATAACCTGAGCGGAGTCAATACCGGCGATCAGGATTTAAGTGGTATTGCTGAAAATGCACAGGCCATACAGGATACAGCCGCACAAATCCGTGCTGATATTCCTGACGTTAATGGTTTTATCACTACGGAAGTTGATCCGGTTTATACTGCCAGTGAAGCTGCGAATATCACAGCAGGGGATATAACTAATTTGGGCAACCTTTCGGGTATCAATACGGGCGATCAAGATATTACAGGCATTGGTATGAACACCCAGGCCATCATGGACACTGCCGCACAGATCCGTGGGGATATCCCGGATGTGAGCGGGTTTATTACTGAGGAGGTGGATCCGGTTTATACTGCTTCTGTTGCTGCCGGAATTACCGGAACAGATACCAGTTACTGGAACAATAAACTAAGTGTGGAGGTTGATGGCTCTGTAAGTAATGAAATACAGTTTCTTAGCGCTGGTAATGACACAATTTACCTTACTGATGGAGGTTATGTTAAGCTTCCGACTGCTGCTATGATAGCTGATGCAGATGGGGATACAAAAATACAAGTGGAAGAAAGCGATGATGAGGATATTATCCGTTTTGATTTGGGTGGTAGCGAAAAATGGATGATGAGGGGTGCTGCACTGGAAAATATGAGCAACAATAATTCATTATTTATTGGATATGAATCTGGGTTAAATGTTAATATTGCAGAGGGTGATAATACCTTCATAGGGTATCAGAGTGGGAAATCAAGTTTGAGTGGGAATAAAAATGTTGCAGTTGGATATCAAACACTTTGCTCAAATACAATTGGATCTTTCTCTGTGGCTATGGGTTATTGTGCATTGGCTTCAAATACAAGCGGGGGAACCAATGTTGCGATAGGACGCAAAGCGCTTTTTTCTAATACAGAGGGCATTGGAAACCTCGCGATAGGGCAGTTTGCGCTTTTGGATAATATAAGTGGTGGTTATAATATTGGGCTAGGTGTTGATGCATTATATCACAACACCGAAGGAAGTAATAATATTGCTATTGGCCCTTATTCGATGAAGTATAACACTACCGGGTATTGCAATATTTCTAATGGCCTTTCTGCTATGTATAATAATACAACAGGTTACTATAATATTGGTACAGGATTCAAAGCATTATATAATAATACTTCCGGAAACTATAATGTAGCCTATGGATATTCTGCACTTTATTCAAATACTGAAGGAAGTTCAAATATTGCTATTGGAACAGATGCATTGAATAAGAATATTAATGGAGGACATAATTTTGCATCAGGTGAACGCGCGTTATATAATAACACATCTGGAGGTGAGAATATTGCTATTGGGTTAAATTCGCTTTATTACAATACAAATGGTTGGCAAAATATTGCATTGGGTACTAATGCATTACATAACAATACCTCTGGTGATTTCAATTTGGCTATAGGGTGCAAGGCCCTTGAGGGCAGTACTGCAATGGAGAATGTGGGTATTGGGGCATATGCTCTTCAAAACAATGTTTTAGGGCAAGGTAATGTGGCTGTGGGTATACAGGCCGGTTATGACCCAAATGATGTTAATTATTATTATTCCACATTTTTGGGGTTTCATACAAAATTGAATGCTGAGCGTTGGAATGTAACTATGCTGGGCAGTCTCATCAGTGGTGCTCAATGTACCGGAAATAATCAGGTAATATTGGGCAATACACAGGTGCAGCAGATCCGCGCACAGGTTTCAGGTATAACAACATATTCTGATGAACGTTTTAAAACTCAGGTAAAAGAGGATGTTTCGGGATTGGATTTTATCCTGAAGCTAAAGCCGGTAACTTATGTTGAAAAGCCTGAATTGCTGCATGAAATTTGGGGGACGCCAGATAGTGTGATGCAAATGATGGATCATAGTGGAATGGAAGATGTGCGTTTCATTGGCCTGCTGGCTCAGGATGTCGAAGAGGCAGCAAAAGAATCGGGTTTTGATTTCCCGGGAATTGAAGTGCCCCGAAACAGCAATGAGGTGTACAGCCTGAGATATACCGATTTTATCATGCCGGTAATAAAGGCCGTTCAGGAACAACAAGCAATAATTGCTGAGCAGCAACAGAAAATTGATCAACAGCAATTGCTTATTGAAGACTTGCTCAGGCGTATTGAGGCAATAGAGGCGAAGCATTAATAATTGGAATAAGAGATTTTTATAAATTAAAAGACCTTCAAGCTTTCAAAAACTTGAAGGTCTTTTTTTATAAGGTTCTACTCGGTTTTTTGTGGGTAATCAAAATTGAGGTAGTATGGGAGGTTAAATTTTCCAAAGTTTGAAACTTTGGAAAGTTTGTCCCGGATTAGTTCTCTAAATTTTGATAGGTATTTAAAACTGTATTCCAAACTTTGAATACTTTATAGGTTTCCACGGAATTCCGAGTAGAACCTTTTATAAAAACCCCAATTCATCGGATGACTCCTAGTCTTCCGATGAATGAAATTACACCAACAGTCGTTTTGATGTTAATCGGCTGATTTTTTCCAGTTCCGAATGCCATAGGCTGTGCCCAAAGCCATTAAAACGGCCATTCCGCTGCCAATGGGTGCGCCACCGCCTACGGGATTGTTTCCGGAACCGGCTTCGGTTGGGTTTGCACCCCCGTTGGGGTGTGGCGGGTTATCGCCCAGGGCTTGCACGCCCAAAAACATAATTGCAATTGCGAGGGTTGTGATGATTTTTTTCATATTTTTTGTTTTATATTCATCCGACGATTCGAAGTCATCGGATGAATGGTTCATTTGTTGAGATGCGATGCATCGCGTCTTTACTGTATTGTGATTTTTCTCGTTATTCGTTGATTGTCCATCTCCACCGTGATTAGATAAAGCCCGGCGGTTTCCGGTGCAGGGATGCTTTCTGTACTTTTCCAAATGCCCAGCGTCCTTCCTGCGATGTCGGTGAGGGTGATTTGCTGCGGCAGTTGTTCGGTCCGGATGATGATGTTGCCACCGGCCACATAAGCCTGCACCGCACTACCGCTGATTTCTTCAACCGCAGTAGTGTTCAGGTGCAGTTTAAAGCGTGTTTCATCATCGGTTAAGCTCCAGTCGAATGGGTACGCGCTTTTTGTGAGGTCGTGGAAGATATTGAGTTTGGTGTCTTCGAGCAGCAGCTTGCTGAAATCTGTCATTTCATTGATTTTGATGCAGAACGCGCCGCTTTCCCCACAAGAGAAGCCCAGCGAGATTTCTTCGCAGAATGGCCTGCGGTCGATGGAGAGCCTTTTGCTTCCTGTGAAAGAATAGAGCTGCTGCCATTATGTGTTCGGTGGTCATTGTTCAGGCTGAATGATCCGCCGGCAGTTGGTTTGATCCAGCACGCGTATAAACATCCTTAAAAACCTGTAATTCGTAGTAGAGTGCCATATAATTGAAAAAAAATTCGCCGCTTCGCGGTTAAATTGTTAAATAGATAAATGGTTAAAAAGCCCGAATAGCACGCACAGAGTACGTGGAGTTCTTAAGGTAGTAGAGCTGGTAGCCACCGTCGAAGCTCTGTATCCATGCGAGGTTGTTATCGTACTCGCTGGAACTCCAATAGTCGGCACTAGCAAAACCGCCAACCGCAACTTTTTGTAAGTATAATAAATTTAGCTCGTATTTTGAAGGCAAGTACCAATCGCCATAAGTTACGCCACTTACAGTAACAGAATAATCGGCACAAACTTTTGCGGCAAAATTGCCAGTTTGGTTATCTGCCATTTGTGTAGCTACTATCATAGATGTATTCATTGCACCTGCATACAATCCGTCTCCAGTTGTGCCAGTATATCTATATGTTCCGTTGTACCATTGCATCGCCGAACTTTGGTCGGTAGTGGCTGCTATTAATCCATGTTGCCCTGTGGCATCTAACCAAAAAATGATGCCACCTTGGTAGCTTTGTCCAATGGTAAGTGCTGTTGCTCCTGTTGCATTTACCACATAAGGGCTTGCTGTTGTACCTGCACCTGTTACAGTTACATTTGTTCCTGCTGTTACTTTGGTTTCAGAACCATCGGCTGCTGCTGGTATTTCGCTACGAACTTGTGCAATAGAATCGGACAATGCGGTTTTGGTTGCTAAACTGCTTAAATCCTGGTCGCCTGTGTTTACGCCACTAAGCGCATTTAATGCCGTACGGTTTGCATGGTAAATGCCTGTAGTGTCTTTGCCTGTATTGGCAATTATTGCATTGGCTTGTTCTGGAGTGATGCCAGTTTTTGCTGTGTTCAACGCAATGGCTGTATTTTGTGTAGTTTGCTCTGCTTCAATGGTGCTTATCGCCGTTGCATTGGTTGCAATACCAGAAATGTCCTGGTCGCCGGTATTTATGCCTGAAATTGCGGCAAGTTTAGCTTTTTCTGCTGTTGTATAATCTTCTGTTGATAAGCCTTTGCCCTCTACTTTGTCAACTTTGTTTTCTAAAGCGGTATCCATTGCTATTGTGGTTGCTAAACCTGTTACATCGGGTATTTCGCTGCGTAGCTGTGCTGTGGAATCGCCCAATTCGCTTTTGGTTGCCAATGTGCTCAAGTCCTGGTCGCCGGTGTTTACACCACTAAGGTTGTTCAGCTTATATATGTCAACTTCTGTAACTTCTGCAGCTGGGCTTGCTTCAAACACAGGATCGGTTTCGGCAATGGTGCCTGTAACTGTTTCTGCCGTTTTTGCATGTAAAGCATACGGAACGCTCAACAATTGACTGATGCCCGTGATGGTGTAGCTTGTTCCGCCCGTTGGGTCTGTTTCAGTTTTAATAAAAAACGGCCCGTTTTCCCAGTCGATTGCAGCAAAACTGCCAATTATTATTGTTCCATTTCCTATTTCTAAACTAACCAAACCATTTGCATTGGTGATTGGGGTTTGGGTTTCTAAGTAAACTGTCGAGCCACTCACAGAGCCTTGCAATATACTGATCTGCAAGCCTATTGCTTGGTTCGTTATTAAATTATCACTCGCGTCTCTAATCACTGCCTGATAGCTCATCTTTTCGGGTGATTGTGCATATACACCAATTGTTAATAATATAGCGGTTAAAATAGAATATAGCTTTTTCATATTCGTTTATTTTTTAATGATTTTAAATGTTTTTACTTCTTGATCGCTTTGGATTACTTTCATAAAATAGGTAGCAGGTACAAGATTGCTCATATCAATGCTTGTTCGGTTGTCGGTAATTATTTCGTCTTGTAAAAGTTTTCCTTGAATATCATACAGTTGAAATTTTAGGTTTGAAAGTTCAAAGCTTTTTACTTCCAATGTAAGATTATAGGTTGTAGGATTTGGGTATACCGAAATTGAAAGGTTTATGCCTTTGGCTTCTTCTAGTCCTGTTACTACCGAAATTTCATATGGTTGCTGCACTCCCTGCACAACCGAACCATTTGTTGCGGTATTGGTGGTGTAAACAAGTTGTCCAACAGAATAACTCGTTGATCCTCCGGTTCCCGAGATATTATTGCCTGTGGCGTTAAAGCTTTCTTGTGCGTGTAATCCTGGGGTGATTAGGCTGAACAGCAGGCTCAGCATGAGTAATTTTGAGTAATTCTTTTTCATAGGTTCGGGTTTTTTAATTTGATATTTAATAGATCCATACAAAATACAAAGCAATAGTGCAACAAAAAGAATTCATCGGATGAGGCATAGTCATCCGATGAATGAGATTGCACCAATAGCCGTTTCGTATTAATCGGCTGATTTTTTCCAGTTCCGAATGCCATAGGCTGCGCTCAAAGCCATTAAAACAGCCATTCCGCTGCCAATGGGTGCGCCACCACCTACGGGATTGTTTCCGGAACCGGCTTCGGTTGGGTTTGCACCCCCGTTGGGGTGTGGCGGGTTATCGCCCTGGGCTTGCACGCCCAAAAGCATAATTGCAATTGCGAGGGTTGTGATGATTTTTTTCATTTTAATTGGTTTAGGTTTTTCTGATTGTAGAGGCGCACGGCCGTGCGCCTCTACAATCAGAAAAATATTATTCTATTATTATTTTCTTTGTTATACGGTTATGGTCGGTTTCCACTGTAACAAGATAAACGCCGGCGGTTTCCGGTGCGGGGATGCTTTCAGTGCTTTTCCAAACGCCCAGCGTCCTTCCTGCGATGTCGGTGAGGGTGATGCGTTGCGGCTGATGATCGCTTTGGATGATGATGTTGTCACCGGAAACATATGGATGTACATCATCCCAACAGGTTTCCTGTATTCCGGCAGCACTCAGGTGCAGTTTAAACCGTTGCTCTTCTTCGCCATATTGATAATCAAAGCAATAGCTGCTTTTTGTAAGCTCATGGAATGTGCTGGTTTTTTTGTCTTCCAGCACGAGCATACCTATATCCGTCATTTTATTGATCTTGATGCAGAACGCGCCGCTTTCCCCACAAGAGAAGCCCAGCGAGATTTCTTCGCAGAATGGCCTGCGGTCGATGGAGAGCCTTTTGCTTCCTGTGAAAGAATAGAGCTGTGGCACCTGCTCCGAAGAAGTAAATAGTTTCCATGCGTCATAATGAAAATCGAAAGCTTCGGTGGTGTTTTCGTCGAGTACGATGAAAAGCTGGTCGTAATAGTCGTTTTCGGCATTAACCTGAAGTTCAATGGAGTAGGGGAGTACTGTTTTGTTTTTGTAGTAGGTGGCACTGCCGTTATGTGTTCGGTGGTCATTGTTCAGGCTGAATGATCCGCCGGCAGTTGGTTTGATCCAGAACCCCTGCATTGCAGGCACATATTCTGATCCTGTACCAACAGAATTATTCCAGCTGATATAATTCTCATCATCGGGCACCCAATAATACACTGCGCCATAAGTATCGTCTAATAGCGACCAGTCGATGGGCGATGGGTAAGGGTTACCGAGCAGGTTCCATTCATTGGCTGTAATGCCGTGGCTTTGGTTTCCTGTATTCGGGTTTCCTGTGAAGCTGTAGGTATCGCTTTTTGCCACGCTCCAGAGCGAATATCCTTTGGCCGGGCTGAGCGCTGTTGCCGGATCGGTAATATCGACCCAGTCGCCATTATAATATTGCAGATAGTCGCCGGTAAATTGGGCAGCAGTAGCATTTGAAATCGGTGAAGAAATCAGGTGCCAGACATCATTGCTGATGCTGCGCTGCACATTGATGGCTCCGTTGTTTGTAATATTTCCATAAGTGATAAGCGATCCGCCGGGGCTAATGGTCAAGGATGCGCCGGATTGCACTTCCATGCCGAGGCAATTGGCCCCGACACCTTGCGCAATAATCGGATAATTTCCCAAATCGGTGGGAATAACTGCATCATAATCGGCGGTGGGTAGTTGGCCTTCCGACCAGTTTCCTGTCTCGTTCCAGGCACTGCTGATGTTCCCTGTCCAGGAATATTGCGCCATGGGATCCACGCCATTGGTCCATTCGTATGCGCCCATATCAATGGTAACATCTTGTATGCGAGCTTGTCCGCGGATGTCGGTCGCCGTAGCGTTATAGCTGTTGTTGCCACTGTTCACGGCAGGTGAATTGCCCAAAAGGCGGAAATCTTCACTGCCGCTGTTTACAAATAAGGGATTTTCGGTGATGCAATTGACAGGTGTAACATTGCCCGAAATATCGTTATCTCCATTGGCATAGCAGCAATAATCCAGGTTTGCGGAATTTCTTGTTAATAGTTGGTTGCCAGAACCTACAGCGCTATTGCCCCAAATAATGGAGTTTTTGATGTTTGCGTCATTTGCAAACAGATCATTATAAATTCCGCCGCCATCTGCAGAAGTTTGGTTGCCATAAACGCTGCAATTAATCAGGCTTAGGGTTGCTGAAGCCATCAGGATGCCGCCACCATTATAAGTGGATTGGTTACCGTTGATCACGCAATTGGTGAGGCTTAAATCTGCATCCTGGCTATATATGCCCCCGGATATCATGGCAGTGTTGTTGCTGATTTTGCAATTGGTGAACTGGCCTGTACCATTGAAATTAAAGATGCCTCCGCCCACTTCAACAGCAGTATTGTTTTTGATGATGCAGTTTTTGATCTCGGGGGCGTTGTGCTTATTGTAGATTCCCCCGCCATCACTATGCGGAGTGCTGTTGTATGCATTGCCATCGCAAATGGTAAAACCGTCGATCAGTGTGGCGGAAGTGAGGCCAAGCCCTTCGGGATGATAAAACACATGATAGCAGTTGTCGCTATTGTCATTGGGTGTTCCGATATCGCCGCTGAGGATGGTTTCATTGCTTTCAAAGTCGCGCAGTGATTTGTCGTAGCTGTTGCTTTCATTGCCGGCAAAACCGCCATAGAGGGCGATGCCTTCTTTCATCTGGAAAGTTTTGAAGCGCTCGCCGCTGCCGCCTGCTTCGGTAGTGGGATAATAGGTTCCGGCTGCTACCCAGATTTCCTGGCAGGCATCATCAATAGCTTGTTGCAGATGGTTTTTATCGTAGGCAGTTTCCCAACTTGCTCCGTCCTGCAGGGATGCGCCACCGTTTTCGGTAATATGGATAATTAATGGAATAACATTGATTTGCGCCACATTTGATGGTGTAGCTTCTGACCATCCGGGAATGCCGGTAACACGTGCCAGACGTCGGAACCAGGTGGTTTCATTTAATGCTCCCGGGGCATAGTCGGTATTGTTGCTGTTGTCGATATTTTCGAAGTCCTCAGTTGCGCTTGTGGTGGAGTACTGCCATTTGTATTCGAGTGTTCCGAGATATCCGCTTGCCGGAGTGATGCTTGTAAGTGCTTCGGGCGTGTTGCCTTCGCAAATTGTTTGCTCTGCTGCAATGCTGCCTCCATCGGTAGGGTTGAAACAGTCTTGCCATTGCAAATAGGGATAACCATCGTTATAGTTGGGGTCGATGCTCCAGGTATCGACGAAATCCCAGTTTTCGAAAGTGGCCTGTTGCTGCATCTGTGCCGTGGTTTTGCCCTCAATTGCGCCTGCACCCTGACCTAATGTTGAACTTTGTCCGCTGCTTTGGGTGTCCCAGTAATTGTTGTGGAACTCAGATGAATTATCCCGATATCCAATAAAGCCCTTATCTGTAGGGTTCCAGTTATTTCCGGATACGCTTACCGTTGAATAGCAGTTGGTGATTGTTGATTCATCATAAGTGTTGTAAAATCCACCAAAATATTGCCCATCGCCTGAGGTTCTGGTAACATCGCCCATAGCAAAGGAATTATTGATTTTTATACTCCCAATGGTAAATATCTCCGAATAACCTACGAATCCGGAGGCATAATTTGTTCCATAAACCATAGCTGAGGCGAAGCTTTTTTCAATAGTAATATATTTATATATTTTTCCTATAAGACCCCCAACAAATCTCAGACCCTGCGCAGTTCCAGTCGCACTGCAGTTTGTTATATTAACATCATCCCATTCGGAATAGGGGATCTCTCCTGCCAGTAATCCAATAGCGTCAGCACCGGTGACAGTGCCGTTTACCCTGCAGTTGGTAGTTTGCTCATTATACAATTTGCCGACAAGTATTCCACAAGCATTTCCCGCATTGATTAGCGCATCTTCCAGTCTAATATTGGATAGGGTTTGGTTACCTTCTCTGGTATAGCTAATAAAACCTACTGCATCCTGATCCGGTCTATTAATTGTTAATCCGCTGATAGTATGGTTATTGCCATTGTAATTACTATTAAAATTATAATAAGGAAATCCACTGCCAATTGGGTTAAAGCCATCATTTGTGCCGGCAGATGTAAGGTCGTTGGGATCGTTGTATTTATTGCCGTCATTATTATCGTCCGAGTCATCGAGATAAACGGAAGAGGATGCGTCAATATTGGCAGTTTGTTCTAAATTAGCTCCCCAATCCCAATAATCCGGGAATTGAGACAGGAGCAATAAGTCGTTATAGGAGTCAATTTCCGTAAGTTCCGGAACAATAGTGAAGGCCCAGTTAACTCCAGGGCAGATTGGACCAATGGAAAGGGTTTCTGCTGCAACCTGCCAAGAATAATGTTTCCCAGGCTCCCAGTAACTTGTATGGTTGTATTCATTTGTTGGGCAATATACATTATCTACAATTTTGTTGCTCAGGAAACCGTTATGTTCAAATACAGTAATTCTATAACCCGTAGCGTCATATACTTCATCCCATTCAAAATGTCCATCGTATTTGGAATGATACGCTGTATTTACAGGAGGAACAGGATTTTGCACGCAATTACTTACTGTAGAAAAATATTGTGATGGACCAACACCTGCACCTCCACCATCAAAGGATTCAACAATTTCCCACTCATAGGTAGTATTGTACATTAAAGTGTTTGTCTCATAGCTTTTGAATGCGCCGGCCGGACCATATGCCACTTTTGTTGTATTTCCTGCCGGGCCAAAATAAAGGTCATAGCTTATTGCATCCGGGCTGTTGTGCCAGCTGAGGCTTACACTTAAAGGCATGTTTGTGGCTCCGTCTTCGGGGCTGAGGTAAGTTAAATGAGCGACAGGGTAGGCCTCGGTAGTAAAACTCCATACCGGACCGGCTCCGGTTACTCCAGGAAATATTTCATATATTTGCCATTGATATTCCGTGCCATATTCCACATCGGATGGCTGGAAGCTTTTGTTCAGGCCGGCATCCCCGGATGCCACTTCCACCATATTGCCGGTTTCGCCAAAATGTAATTCATAGGTCGGTGCATTCGAGCTGTTATGCCATTGCAGGCTAACATTTACAGGCACATCAGTGGCATTGTCCTGTGGGTTGAGATAAGTTAGGGGCAGTGATTCTGTTGTAAATGACCAAATTGGAGCTTCACCATTTTGGTTTCCATCAGGGGAATATTCCTTTACCTGCCAAGTGTATATGGTACCAGGATCCAGGTTCTGGCATTGATAATTTCCTTCAAAGATTATAATATTCTCTTCCTCTACTTTTTGCATATTGCCTTCCGGGCCAAAATACAACTCGTATGTACATCCAGAACCACCTACTAGATAAGGATCAAAAAACCAAGTTAGCATAACAGTTATTGAAACATTAGTTGCCCCATCCTCCGGATTTGGACCATATGCCCTGTTTTTTCTTTGGAGGGAAGGTTCGTTATTGTTTGCTGTGGGGTTTAAGCTCCATAAATTATTGAAATTGGCCTGTTTTTGTTGTTCAGCTTTGCCATCTGTAGTTTGCTGTGCCTTTGCTTTTCTGTTCTTTTGAGCCGCGGAGCATTTTTTTAGTTCGGCTTTCTTGGCAATTTGGTAAGGATTATCCTGCTTTCCGTTGCTGTCGGAATACGGTTCTGCATTTAGCCGGATGCTGTAGCCTAAAAAGACCAGGCAAATGAGTAGTGGGAAAAAGTTAAAATTCTTCATAGGTCAGGGTTTTAAATTATTGCTATATTGCTTTGGCTCTATCGGAACAGACATAGTCCGGTTGATTGATTGGCTGCGATATTGTCCGGCTTTTCCCTATCTCCAATAAATATCTATCAAATTTCGATTACAATTATGTTCTGAGCAAGTTTTATGTCTCATGATTATCTCACAGTATGGAAAAAGTATCTCACTTTTTTCTCACACTTGGAGGAATTTATAGTGTAAATTCCTAAAAAACAATGGATTGCATGAATTACCGTTTTTATGGGAAATAGCGGGTTTAAAAAAGGGTTGCAGCCTTGGAGGTTGTTCATAAAACAATCGGTTTTCGCTGAGCGGAAAAACATTAAAGCATCTAAAATTCCTAGGAATCTGCGTCCTGAAAGGGCAAATTAAAACGCAAATGTTTTTCCCGAGGGAAAGTCTGTTTGGCCTGAAGAAAGATATTTTAAGCAGAACAAATATGAAATGCGCATCATCTAAGGTATTTATTAGAGGTTCAGCAGTATTGTAGCAAGGTTGTCGTCTGAGCTCAGATCCATTTTTTTGCGGATACGGTATCGGATATTATCGACGGTTCCGCTGCTTCGGTTGGTGAGCAGGGCGATGTCTTTTGTGGACATATTAAGGCGCAGCAGGCTGCAAACTTTCATTTCGGTTGGAGAGAGTTCGGGGTATTTTAGCATCAATTGCTGGAAAAATCCCTGATGGACTTTATCGAACCAGGTTTCAAATTCATTCCATGCATGCTCGGGCAGCTTTACTTCCAGGGATTTCATCAGTATATCGAGCTTATTGGCGTTTTTTTTGCTGAGCTCAGGTTTAATTTGCCTGACATGCTTGTGTATTGTGTCGAGCTGCTCGTTGAGGTTTGAAACCATCAGGGCTTTGCTGAGGAGTTCCTGGTTCCTGAGTTCCATGGTGTTTTTCAGTTCCAGGTATTCCTGTTGTGCCAATTTTTTTGCCAGTTTGTTTGCACGACGGCGTGCTATAATCAATAATGACAAGAGTGTAATTAAAATCCCTGCCAAAATCAATCCTGCCAAAAAGGCTTTGTTGCACAGCTTTTCAGCCAGGAGCGATTCTTCCAGTTCGGCAATTTCACGCGCTTTGCGTTCCGATTGGTATTTCTTTTCAAGCTCCAAGACCGTGTTTTGTGTTTCCAGCCCGGCAATGCTGTCGTTAAGCTCAGTATAAAGCTCATAATAATATAAGGCAGAATCATAGATTTTGAGCTCTTTAAAAGTATGGCTCAATCCGGAATAAAAAGCCGCCTGAAGGTCAGGAATATTAAAGCCTATTATGGTGTTTTGTATTTCTCGGAGTTTTTTTAGGGCTTTTTTGCTTTGGCCGGTTTCATTAAAGAAAAACCCCATGTTCATTTCCGTGAGGGCAAGGCCAAAGATGATATTGTTTTTTTTGCAATAGAAATTGGCGCTGTCAAAATATAATTCGGCTGTATCAAAAATTTTCATCTTTTTCAGTAAATTAGCCTGATTGAGGAATACTTTGGCCATGCTGTACTCATCTCCTGCTTTTTGCGCAATATCCAGGGCCAGCCCATAATAATGCCTGGCTTTTTCATAGGAATGGATATCTGCATATAAAGTGCCCAGGTTGTTGTAATTGTTTTGCAGCCCGGAGAGGTAGTTTTCTTTTTTATTGATTTCAACTGCCTGATTAAGATAGTCTATGGCATCGGGATAGTTTTTTAAAAATTTGTATTTCATGCCAATATTACTGTATACGGTGGCCAGGGCAGTTGGATAATCCTGCTCCTGAAAGAGTTTTGCTGCTTTGATGTATTCGGTGATAGCTTGCTCAATCTTTCCTTCATCAGTTGAGATATTTGCAAGGTTGTTGTAGAGGTTGGCCAGAGCGTTTTTATAGTTGTACTTCAGGGCAACTTCCTTTGCATGCTCAATAAGGGTACGGGCACTATCAGTTTCTTTTTTGTCTCTATAAATTTCTGCCAGACCTATTAAGTTTTTTACTTCAAGCTTATAATCATCGTTTTTTTGTGCGTATGCTAATGATTTGGTGAGATATGCTTTGCCTTTTGAAAATTGGTTTCTTTTGAGATATGCAACGCCTGCTTTATAATTTGCCATGGCTGCTAAGGATGGTAATGCTAGGCTGTCGGCCAATTGCAGGGCAGAGAGAGCAAGCTTCATGCTGCTGTCGGGATAGTTGTTGCTTATTGAATCGGCAAGGGACAATAGGTTTTGGATGGTTTTTTCATTTTTGAAGGTCGATTGCCTGCCGTCGGTGTGATTTGCAGCATTAGCGACAAAACATATGGAAAAGAAAAAGCAGAACAGGTGCAAGATTACTGAGTTCATTATTATTGATATTTGATCTGTTTTAGATAGCAAGCGAAATAGGTAACGAATATAAGAAATTTATGGATAAGGATGTTGTAAATTTTTTGATTTGTAAGGTTTTTGGTTTGCTCGCTGGGCTTGTTGGGTTTTTACCGCAGAGGTGGGGAGGTGCTGAGGTTGCTCGCCTTGCTCGCTGGCTTTCATGCTAAGGCGCTGAGGTTTTTTGTTTCGCTGGCGCTCAACTCTTTTTTTATCCGTGAAGGGCGCTGAGGGCGCGAAGGTTTTTTGTTTCGCTGGCACTCAACTCTTTTCTTATCCGCGAAGAACGCTAAGGGCGCGAAGGTTTTTTGTTTCGCTGGCGCTCAACTCTTTTCTTATCCGTGAAGGGCGCTGAGGGCGCGAAGGTTTTTTGTTTCGCTGGCACTCAACTCTTTTTTTATCCGTGAAGGGCGCTGAGGGCGCGAAGGTTTTTTGTTTCGCTGGCGCTCAACTCTTTTTTTATCCGCGAAGGGCGCTGAGGGCGCGAAGGTTTTTTGTTTCGCTTGATTCGACTCCGCTTACTTCGGCTTCGCTTGGTTCGGCTTCGCTTGGTTCGACTGCGCTTGGTTCGACTACGCTCACCACAACGCACCACAGCGCACCACAACGCACCACAGCTTGCTCAACTCTTTTTTTATCCGCGAAGGACGCTGAGGGCGCGAAGGTTTTTTGTTTCGCTGGCGCTCAACTCTTTTCTTATCCGCGAAGGGCGCTGAGGGCGCGGAGGGGTTTATCTTAGCGGTAATTCGTGTGCTTCGCGGATAAAATTTTTTTTTGTCCGCTGAGGACACGGAGGATGGGCGTTTTTGAATTTATGTTGCAAAGTGTTGAAACACCGATGCAAGAGTGTTGCGATGCTGTTTTTATTCATCGGATATCTCCAAGTCATCCGATGACTTGGAGCCACCGGATGAATGAATTTTTTGTAAAGACGTACCGAAACTTCCGTACGTCTTAACTGTATTGTTTTTTTCGCTGTCTTGAGACGCGATGCATCGCGTCTTTACTGGATTATTATTTTTTTCGTTATTCCTTGATTCTCCGATTCTACCGTTACCAAATACACCCCAGCCGTTTTGGGTGTGGGTATGTTTTTCGTGTTTTCCCATACGCCCAATGTCCTGCCGGTGATGTCGGTGAGGGTGATGCGTTCAGCTGTCTGGTTTCCCTGCACGACAATATGATTACCGTTTTGCCAGATGCGGATCAGATCCTCAGGGCTTGTTTCGTTAATGCCCACAGTGGAGAAATGCAATATAAAGCGGTTGGGGTCATCTTGCGGATGTGCGTAAAAACGATACGTTTGCGACTCCAGTAGTTTGTGGAGTTTGTTTAACTTCTTGTCTTCCAGTATCAGATCAGTATATTGTGCCGCATCAAAAGTTGCATTAATGGTGTATTGTGCTTCAATACCCGGCTTAAAGCCAATGGGATAATGGTTTTTATCCTGAACAACATCGTCCAAAAGGATACTGTATAACTTATCTTCATGGTTGATCCATAATGAGGGCGCTGTTTCTACGAAGCTGAACCATTTTTCTGCGCCACCATCAGCTACATCATTATCTTCAAGAACAACTTCATCGGAACCATGCTCCGTACCCGAAACCTTAAGCCTGATGATGTTGGGGCTGACATGAGTGTTTTTTAACCATGACGACACACTTTCATGAACACAAACATCTTCGGTCATTTGAAACGGGCCTGCAGAGGCAGCCCGAACGAAGAATCCCTGCATGGGTGGAATGTAGCGGGTTACACTATTAGTGCCGCTTTCATCACTTCCATTGGAAATGAATGTCCCGTAGTTATCGGCTGTTTCATTCCAAATATACATTGAGTATCCACCTCCATCGCTTCGTAGCATATCTCTCGTCCAACCAGTTGGTGCTTTCCAATCCAAACTACTGGGATAAGGATTTCCCAGAAGGTATGCCCCCTTGTATCCGGTGGTGCCGGAAAAAGTAACTGACTGTGATATGGTACCCTGATTAATAGCTCCTGAAAAGCTTTTGGTAGGGTTGGCCTGGTTGTATGCAGCAAGATATCCTCTTCCGGCAACAAAATCCAGGCTTCCGTTTCCTTCAGGATCGTCAAACTGAGGAGGATCATCTGTTGGACTGGCATTGGTGTTTTTTCTATTCACCCACATATTTAAGGGTTCACTGTAATAGTAAAAATCATAATCTGCGCCATCAGGAGTAAAATCACCGCTAATCTCCTGACCATAAACCGGTGATGATATCAAATGCCAGTCTAAGCTGGCACCGGTGATATACCTGTTTACAGTAAAACTACCTGTACCGCTTACAGTTCCAACAATTAGGGAACTCGAACCAGAGCTACCGGAAGGAATAGTTACACTGGCGGGAGTGGTCATTGCTAGTCCATCGGAAACTGTAAGATACGCAGGTGTTGAAGCTGAACCTAGTGTTAGTGAAGCATCATCGGTTATTACAAGATTATCGAATTGTGTTGGGATGGTTGGGCTATTGCTGGTAAGCGTAAAACTTCCATTATCAATTACCCAATAACTACCCGAAGTACTAACAATATAGGCTCCATCATTATAGATTCCCTGTGCATAAGCTCCAATAAAAAGGAGTGCAAATATTTGTGTTATTACTATCTTTTTCATGGCTTCTATTTTTTATATTGGATTAACTTCTTTATTTCATCCAGCTCCTTTTTCAGCGCATCTATCTCGGTCTGCTGCTCCTGGATCACTTTAACCATTTCGGGAATAAGGAATTTTGTATCAATTGCCTGATAGATTGGTTTTCCGTCTTTATCTACGGCGTCTTTCTCTCCGGTTACGCCATTGGCAAATCCTGCATCGGCCATCTCATGTGCCAAAAAACCTGAGATGACTGTTTTATTCTGGTCAGAAATATAGTTATACTCCACCGGTCGTAATGACATCAACCTTGATTTGGCTTGATCAATATCGAGGTTGACAACATTTTCTTTTAATCGGTAATCGGATGATGTGTTGTAAAGCACGTTATCGCCAGAACCTCTTGCAATACTTCCAACTTGTGTTGAATACCCCATGTCTGTAAATGTCATATAGTGTCCACCTACAATATCATTATCCGGGGTCATTATTATACCTGCTGCTACATCAGCTCCAAACCCGCCAATAGTCAATCTTCCATGCGGAGTTGTTGTCCCGATGCAGACTTTGCCACCCCCTTCATTAATTATTAAATCAGCCCATCCTGTCAAGGCTGCATTATGCGCTCCCAGATATGCAGATCCGCTATATTCTCCCATAACGACTGCAACATTTTCACCACCAAAAGCGCCCCTTCCTACCCAACCTGTTGTTCCTGTGCCATAAACATGCAAAGGCACTGAAGGGGTATTCGTCCCGATGCCGACATTGCCGGCATTTGTTACAGTTAATCCTTCAATCTCACCATTATCAGTATCTACCTTAAGGGCATATTTATCATTGCCGTTATCCGTTGTGCGGATATGAACACCCAAGCCATCCGCATTAGAACTCTCGAAGTGAGCAGTTTTGGATGTGCCTGATTGTACAACTTCCAGCATGGCACCGCTTGTTGGCGCAGTACCATTCGAGTTTATGCCAACACTTTGTGCAAAGCTAACTTGCATTAAGAATGCTAGAATAATTGTTGTTAAAAAGGTGATTCTTTTCATAGCTGTTATTTTTTATGTTATTTATTTTCGGTTAATGAGTAGTTCGTATGTACTAATTTTTTCAGGTTTTCGATTTCAGCTCTGAGCTGATCGATGCTTTCTGTTTTTTTTGTTAAGGCGGTGTTTTGAGCTTTGAGTTCATCGATTTGCTGTTGCTGGGCTTCGATGGTTTTCTGTTGTTCCTGTATGGCTTTGATGATAGGTGTGATGAATTTTGAGTACGTAACACCTTCGATTACATTGTCTTTGTAGAAAACAAATTCAGGTTTTACTTCAGCAACTTCTTCCGCAATCAAGCCATATGCTTTCCCTTTTTCAGAATCAGTTTTTAGATTGAAATTAACAGGCCGTAACTTGAAAATCCAATCTATGTCCTCCATATCTCTTATGTTTTCCTTATAGCGTTTTGATGACATTTCAACAGCAACTCTTCCATTACCGGTATTAATCCTTAAATCAGCATAGTTTTGGGTTTCAAACGTATAAAGGTTTGGAAAATAAACATTTTCTCCTTCAGCCCGAATATCTCCTTTAATATCAATGTCATTATTCCATGTGCCGGCACCATTGCCATCGCTTGTCCAGACTTGTCCATCGGTTCCCGCAGAGGTTATCATATACTCACCGTTTACCAATTTATCTGAAGTAATTGAACCGGCAAGTTTATTATTTGAAATAGACCCGGCCAACATATCGTTGGTAACTTTGCTATTGCCAATACTGGTTACACCTGCTTCGGATATGCTTACATCCCCGGTAATACTTTGTTCTGCCGCAACACCAGAGATATTCCCAATATAAATCTTACCCTGGGCTATTGAAAGCTTTTCAGGATAAATAGATCCAGCCAATTGAGAATTGGTTATACCACCAGCTAATTTATCGTTTGTAATTGAACCGGCCAACATATCATTGGTAACTTTACTATTACCAATACTGGTCATACCGGTCTCGCTTAAGGTTATGTCACCGCTCAGTGTCTGTTCTGTTGCAACACCAGAAACACTACCTATATATATTTTACCCTGACTTAATTGACTATTGGAAAGCTGAATCCATGAAGGGCTACCAGGTGTTCCGCTATTAAAATAGTACCCACTTGTGCCATCGGTTTGGTAAACCAATAATCCTGTTGCAGGCGAAGCGATGCTACCTCTTTGTTCTGCTGTCATTCTTGGGGCCAGAAACCCTTTAGATGTGGATTTCACATCGAGCATTGCCGAAGTATTGGGTGCTGTGCCATCGGAGTTGATGCCTACACTCTGGGCGAAAGTGGTTGCTGTAAAGAGCAAAACGACTAACAGTAAAAATGTTCTTTTCATGTGTATAATTTTCTAGTGAGTTATCTTTTACATTGGTTTATTTATTGTCGGTTAATTGCGTGCCCAGCCCGAGTGATTTTTTCAGGTTTTCTACCTCGGCCTTGAGTTGGTCGAGTTCGGTGACTTTCCCGGTAAGCATGGCATTTTGGGCTTTCAGGGCTTCAATTTCGGCTTGCTGCTCCTGTATGGCTTTTGTAAGCACCGGAACCAGGTCGCTGTACGCTATGCTTTTGGTTTGCATTTCATCATCGGCGGTAGTTACCACCTGTGGTACTACTTCCTCAACTTCCTGGGCAATAAAGCCAATGTGGTTGCGGTCGTCAAAATTCTTATCAGGATACTCGTCCTGTTTCCAATTAAAGGTAATTGGACGCAATTGCATAATTTTTGACAATCCGTCATCAATAGCTTGCACATCTTTTTTAAGTCTCGCATCCGAAGTATTGGTCCATCCAGTTGTTCCTCCAGCACTACCGTTTACATACAATTTATATGAACCGGGGTCGGTTGTCCCGATTCCAACATTTCCACCGTTAAAGTAAGACACCCCATTTGAACTAATTACGTTAGGGTATGCTCCATTAAACATCATTGCAAACTGACCCTCGGACCAATAACTTACATCAGTTGAGTGTGTGAAACCTCTTAAACGTATACCTCCATTAGAGTTATTTGCGGAAGCTTGTATATCCAACTTTGCAAGTGGCTCAGTTGTTCCAATACCGACATTGCCGTCTTGTTTAACGACCATTCTGGTTTCGCTGTTTAGGTTGTCCCTAAATTCCAACCTGGCATTGGGTCTGTCATATCTGACAGCCATATCATTCGCTGTTCCATCTGTTCCAGTAAACACCAACCCAGCATCTGTATCCGAGGCACTTACTATTTCTCCATTTTGTACAGTTAATTTGTGACCAGGTGTTGCTGTCCCGATGCCGACATTGCCGGAGTTATAATAAATGTCCCCTTCCAAATTTGAAGTCCATAAGGATGTAGTTCTCACCCACGATGAACCATTATATTCGTAATAACCTGTTTCACCATCGATTTGATAAACTAACAAACCGGCAACAGGCGAAGCGATGCTACCTCTTTGTTCTGCTGTCATTCTTGGGGCCAGAAACCCTTTAGTGGAAGATTTTACATCCAGCATTGCCGAAGGATCAGGGGTTGAACCATCGGAGTTTATGCCCACGCTTTGGGCGTAAGTGCTTGCTGAGAAGAGCAAAACGGTTAATAGCAGATAGATTTTTTTCATGGTCTTCAGTATTAAATTATTGTTGTTTTAATTGAGCTGTGCCAAAAACCACGTTTTTAAGGGCTTCCACATCTGATTTTATTGAGGAGTTTTCAGCTTTTAAATTGTCGTTTTGGGCTTTCAGGGCTTCTATCTCGGCTTTAAATGCTTCGATTTCTTTTTGCTGCTCCTGAATAGCCCCCACGGCCACGGTGAAAATCATATCGTAGGAAAGGGATTTGAAATCATTTACCGTTTTTGACTTCACGATGATTTCACCTTCGGGACGGGAATCGGCAGTAGTGTATTTTTGTTCTTTGATGTCTTCACCGTTCTTCACAAGAATAGTATAGGTTACACCTGCTTCAAAATTTACTTTATCAAATGGTTTAAGTACCGGAACTTCACCTTTTCCTGTGTTTACTACTTCAGGAAGTACTTCTTCAACTTCTTGAGCTATAAATCCAAACTCCAATCGATTTCCAAACTGAACGCGATCAGTCTTGGTGTATTGAACGGGACGAAGTTTTTGAATAATATCCAGTGAGCCTTCTATGTTAAGCACATCTGTTTTAACTCTTTGATCTGAAGCGGCCATCATTGATCCTGCGGTAACGATATGGCCAGACGCAAATATTGAAACGCCTGAGAAAGTTGCGTAACTAGTTGCATCATAATACAAATCTGACGTTTCGTTGAACAATCTGGCATCGGATCCATTGGGATTGGATACCCCACTTGCAGTGGTTCCTATATGTAATGGTGCGATCGGCGAAATCGTCCCGATACCGACATAGCCAGAAGAACCATCAAAAAATGTAATAGTATGTTGTTTACCATCACATATATGAGTATCCCTATAATAGTCAAAACTATCATTATATCCCCTATGGTTTACATACATAGCACCTGCATCACTAGCATCTCCCGAATTCCATATTTCATTATCTCTTCCTAAAGATACTGTGGTTGATCGGATTATACCCTCAACATCCAACAATGCTGTTGGTGTTGTTGTCCCGATACCGACATTGCCACTTGCATCTATTCTTATTGTTTCTGAGTATGTTGTTCCATCCCATTCTGCAAAGGTTAAGTAATTATGATAGGCAATATTTCCTTCGGTGGCACCTCCACTTCTGTTTGATCCAATATAAACTCCATAATTATTAGAAGTAGATGGATTGTGAGCGTCTGTATTCGTCATAAATTGTGACCATCCATTACCGGCAACAACGAATTTGTGTTGCGGAGCAGTTGTCCCGATGCCAACATTATAGGTTGTAGAAATATCCTCCTCCAGATCAAAAGACCATAGGCCGGCATCGACTTTTATCCAGGAGGAACCACCGTAATAGTAATAACCTGGTGTAACATCATTGGTGTTGCTGGTATTATAGACTAACAAACCAGCAACCGGAGATGAAATTGTTGATACATCCGTGGTTCCGGCGAGGGCAATTCTTGGAGGTAAAAACCCTTTATTGGTAGATTCTACATCCAGCATTGCCGAAGGATCAGGGGTTGAACCATTGGAGTTTATACCTACACTTTGTGCATAACCAACTTGCAGGAGGGTCAGGAAAAGTATTATTGTGACAAAAATTGCTTTTTTCATGTTATTACATTTTTAGTTTATTTATTTTCAGTTAATTGAGAATTCGTATATACTGCTTTTTTCAGGTTTTTACATTTATTATTTACCTACAAACTCCCCCTGGAACCAGAATGCGTGTCCATCTGCTATTCCCCCCAGCGAAACAACAATAGATGAAAATATAGCAGGTTTCACAATATCGTTGGATGTGAGGTAAACAACAGCAGAATAGCTTGTTAATGGAGTGTCAAAAGTTGAATAATTTCCGCCTGCGAAACTTTTCAATGAATTGTTAATGCCGTAAGCATAACGATCACCGGCAGCAGTCATGGGTGTTGTGGCATATCCAAAAATCGAAAAACGATAATATCCAGTTCTTGGAGCGGTAAACGCACCGGTTGTAGTGTTATAGGGAGTGCCGGAAAACGTATTGTAATCTAAAGTCGGAATAACCAAAGTTTCCCAGGAGCCAGCTACTACATTTAATTCGGTTACCTTATAACTAAAACCCTCAAAATTGGAAAGGGCCACTCCGTTAACATCCAGTTTTTCGGCTGGTGTGCTTGTCCCGATGCCGACCTTGTAGGTAGTAGAAATATTCTCTTCCAGATCAAAAGTCCACATGCCTGCATCAACCATTAACCAAGTGCCGCCATTATAATAATAGTACCCCGCAGTACCATCCGTTTGATATACCAACAATCCAGTGGCTGGGGATTCAATATTTCCACGTTGCGTGGCCGTCATTCGTGGTGCGAGAAAACCTTTGGAAGTTGATTTCACATCAAGCATGGCCGAAGGATCAGGGGTTGAACCATCGGAATTAATACCTACGTTTTGAGCATTTAAAGAAATGCTTAAAACTAAAACGACTGAAATCAATACTAATTTTTTCATCCTTTTATATATTTGCCGTATTATCATTTTTAAAAAGCCCGAATAGCACGAACTCTGTATGTGGTGCTCTTAGTGGCGTCGCTCTGGGCGTTACGGTCGAAGTCATGCCCCCACGCGGAGTTGAAATCGTACTCGGTAGAACTCCAATAGTATTCACTATCAAAACTGCTGCCTCCATTTGCTACTGCTGTAGTATTAATAGTGGCCTTGTTTTGATACATTAAATTCAATTCTTCTTTTGAGGGAAGATACCAATCGCCGTATGTTTTGCCACCTTCGGTAATTTTTAGCTCATTACAAACACGCGCTGCATAAGTACTACCATCATCACCTATTGAAACTTGAGCCGCAATAATTATTGACGTATTTGCTTGACCTGCATATGGTCCATCTCCTTTGGCTTGCGTACTGCCAGAGATGCCTGCATTCCATCTTTCTCCCGTCGTGATTTGGTCTTCTTTAGCGCAAATAAGCCCATGTTCTCCAGTTTCATCTACCCAAAATACGATACCGCCTTGGGCAAAATCGCCTACAGAATATGTGGTTGGACTGCTCCCGCTAATAGGCGTCCACGATGTGCCATTCCAATAGTAAAATCCGGGAGTTACATCTCCGGAAGTTGCAGTGTTGTAAACTAATAAACTTGTTGCCGGTGAGCTGATGGTGGTAATGTCTGTAGTACCTGTGAGTGCTACCCGTGGAATGAGTATGCCTTTATCAGTACTTTTCACATCAAGCATGGCCGATGCATCGGGTGTCGAACCATCGGCGTTAACGCCTACATTTTGTGCAAAAGCTGCTGCTGAAATCAGTATAATTATGATCGTGAGTTTAATCTGCTTCATTATGTGGTTTATTCGTTTGTGTTTTTCCATTTTTTCACGGCATAAGCTCCCCCCAGAGCCAGTAATAGTGCGATTCCGCTGCCAATAGGCGCACCACCGCCAGGTACATTGCCTATTTCTCCATGACCAGGAGGTGGGGGTGGAGGGTCACTGGCAAATACAGAAGTAGAACCGGCAGTGAGTAGTGTAACGATTATTAATACTGTGGCTATTTTTATTTGAAGCTTCATAAGGCTGTGTTTTATATAGTTTTTGCAATTATTTTATTAATATTCCTGATTGTATTCCAGATACTGAGTGTTTGTTAAGACGATTGTTTTTTTTATGATGATATGGTTTTGGTTTTTCTGATTGTTGTAAAGGCGCGCGGCCGTGCGCCTTTACAACAATCAGAAAAACATTATTTTACAATGATCTTTTTCGTAATACGATTATGATCCGTTTCCACGGTTACCAAATAAACGCCTGCAGTATTTGGTGCGGGGATGTTTTCTGTGCTTTCCCATACGCCCAATGTCCTGCCGGTGATATCGGTGAGGGTGATGCGTTTGATTTCTGTATCTCCCCGCAGGATGATCTGATTGCCCTGCTGCCAGATATTGATGTTTGCATCCTCAGCAATATCGTCTATGCCGGTGATGCCTTTAAAGATCAGGACGAAACGGTCTTCGCTCAGTCCTTTCTCACCATTGAAATGATAGGAGCTGCTTTTCAGCTTATGGCGGGTTCCGGTGTTTTTGTCTTCAAGCAGGATTTCTGCCGGAGCAAAGCTGCCCTCTGCGCTCAGCAAAGCAATTTCGTAATGATCTGCTTCAGGGAGCAGTAGTCCAAGCGGCATATAATCGCGGCTTTGGGCTTCGGGAATGCCGTTTATGGCAAGGGAAATATCATCATCGGCAAGGCTGTAGAGCTGTGGAACTTCTGTATTATAGCTGAAGAGTTTGAGTGCGTCAAAACGATCACGCTTCCATGTGCTCCGGCTGTCGATACGGATTTTTGTTTCGTCGTAATACTGCGCTGCTTTTAAAATCAGGACAATGCTGTTTTCGGCTTCCTTTTCTTTGTAGATGTGGCTGCTGTTGCCATGTGTTTGCATTGCCGGCGTAAAGGTGAAATTTTCCCCGATGGCAGCTTCTTTTGCCACTGCAAAGAATCCCTGATGAGGCGGAATAAAGGCATCGGCAGCACCACCGTCAACAGAGATAAATCCTGCGCCTCCTTCCTTATTGGGGTTATAGATGTAGGCGTAATTGTCCTGGAATTTACTGAGGTTGGCCAGGTTCCAGTCGATGGAAGAACTGTAGGGGTTGCCCATCAGGTTCCAGCCGGAGTTGTAGGTCCAGGATTTTGATGAAGTGTTTGCCAAAGGAAAGTTGATGGTTCCGGTATTTGGTGTTCCAATGATGGATTTCGTGGGATTTTCGCTGTTGTAAGCTGTAAGATATCCTTTCCCGGCCACAAAATTATCGCTTCCGTTTACTTCGGCAAATGTGGGGTCTTGCTGCGGATCATCTGTTTTATAGTTGATCCATGTTCCGGGCGAAGTCTCGAGCCATGCAAAGAAATCATCGTTGGCGCCGGGATTCCATCCGTTATCACTGATATCGCATACCGCCGGACTGCTGAACATATGCCATGCCTGAGCTGAACCGGGCAGGTAGGATTGGGATGTGATGGTGCCGCTGTTGCTTGTATCGCCTTTTATGATGAGGGAGCCGGTTCCGGAGGATGAACTCAGGATTGTCAGATAAGCGCCTGCCTGAACAGTGATGTCATTACAGTTTGCGGTATCCGTTTCTGCAATAGCAGGAGAGGGCGATTTGCCTTCCATTTGAGGAATGGTGATGTCATCACTGGCAGTTGGCAAGGCTTGGGGTGACCAGTTTCCGGCTGTAATCCATGAATTACTTACATTACCTGTCCATTGCTGGTTGTAATTCGTCGGCTCATAAGAACCTATAGAAGGATAATATTGATGACGGGTAAGGTCGCGCTGATCGGTAGTGATTTCAGTTACACCTGAACTGACAATAGTACTTCCGTCTTCAACTTTAACCCAGTTTGTTCCGTTATGGAAAACATATTTTGTTGTGCCGTTATCGTCATATTCTCCGGTTCTTACGCCTGCACCAATGGCTATGCTATTAGAGGCCAAGGCCACAGTTTCAGTCTTACCGCCGTTATCGGCAAGCACAGGTTTGTAAATGGCATTTTCGCTGATTGTGGTATAACTTTCAAATAGTGGGTCGCCTTGTCCGCTGGTATAGCTGTAGTTGGTGTTGTTGCCTCCGCTTAAAACAGTGCCACCCATAATATTATAATTGCCATACAGGCTTCCTCCATAATTATAAATATCATTATATGCACTGTTATCAGTTTTATAATTATAGGCTACAATTGAATTTGTTAAGTAAACATAAAGATTACCCATGCCCGTATTGCTTAAATATAAGCCTGAGCCATCATAGGGGCTGGTATTTCCGGAAATTACAGAATTTGTAATTCTTAAATATACATCATTGCTGCCCATACCACCGAGAGAAGTAATAATTCCAATATTCGTATTGTCACTTATGGTACAATTATCAAGGCTTACATTACCGTCCGAATCAATACCGCATTGATTACCACTGACTGTACTGTTTTTTAAAATCAGAGTAGAACCTGGATAATTGTAAATACCGCCACCAGAATATCCACTGTTATTCTTTATTTCACTATTCGTAATTGTAGTTGTCGTATTTGACCCATTGTATATACCGCCACCAGAATTATTCGCCAGTATACTATTTGAGCTGATAGTGCATTCATCTAGTGATAATGTTGATCCACTCACATAAATACAACCACCATTAATCCTTGCTGTATTCGCAGTCATGGTAGTATTAGTCAGCGAAACTGCAGAGTTTAACAGATACATTGCACCACCTTCTCCGCTACCATTGTTATCATTAGCAGTATTCCCTGTGATTGTGCAGTTTGATGTATTCAATGTTGAACCGGACACATGTACAGCTCCCCCTCTTACAGCTCTTGAACCGGAAATCGTAATATTACTCAGTGAGCACGTTCCGCCTCCTTCAAATTGCAGCGTTCCGCCCGGGGCCAAATAACCGGAAGATATATCCCCTCCTTTCAATGTCATATTGGAGAGCGTAAGCGTTTTGCCGGAAGCAATATTTGCATACATTATCCTGGAATTTGTACCACCGGTGCCCGGTGTCGTCACCTGAACCGTCACATCTGTTCCGCTGCCGGCAGAGTTGTCGCCATCAATAATAAGTGATTTTGAAACCGAAATCTGGGAACCTAAAGAAATGGTTTCTTCACCTGCGCCAAGGTCGAAAGTAATCGTAGCCTCTTCTTCACAATGTTCAATAATATATCGTAAAGTTCCAGATCCGCCGTCATCTAAGTGGCTGGTCACTACATAATGGAGCGTTTGCTCATATGCACCGATTGCAATTAAAGATGGGTCGCGCGGAAAGCCCCGCTGGTCGGTAGTGATTTCTGTAACCCCTGAACCTACTGTTGTAGAACCATCTTCTGCTTTCACCCAGTTGGTTCCATTATGGAAAACATATTTTGTTGTGCCGTTGTCGTCATATTCTCCGGTTCTTACACCTGCACCAATGGCTATGCTATTTGAAGCCAATGCCACAGTTTCGGTGTTACCGCCGTTATCGGCAAGCACGGGTTTGTAGATTGCTCCAGCCGAAACTTCTGTATAATTATTAAACAGCTCAGCGCCCAATCCGCTGGTATAGCTGTAATTCGCGCTGTTGCTGCCAATTTGAGTACCACCAATAATATTATAATCACCATAGAAGTTATAAGTATTTTCGCCTATTATGTCATCATATCCACTTCCGTCAGAATTGTAAGTTACGATACTATTGATGAATGTGACATTTGTTGTTGATGTGCTCATACCTGTTATCCCATAGCCGTAAGCATATAATCCAGCGCCGTTGCCACCGGAAGTGTTGCCACAAATGGTACTATTTGATACGGTAAAATTCAGGTTAATATCATCCATAATTGGTTCGCCGGCATAACAGCAGATTCCTCCACCATCAGATGTTGATGAATTATTTGAAATAGTTGAATTATTGAGTGAAGGTGAAATATCACGATTTGGTTGAATATATATTCCACCTCCTTTATCTGCGGAATTTCCACTTATCGTACTGCTTGTAATTGATGGATTTTGATTAACAGCCAAATATATTCCACCACCATTAGATGAGGCAGTATTGTTTGTTATACTCGCATTGGTTAAGGTTAGTTCTCTTTGAGAATAGATACCTCCTCCGGAAGAAGCTGTGCAGTTATCAATAGATATAGCATTTACGGAGTTTAGACAAGACAAGTATACACCACCTCCATTCACTGTTGCAGTACAATTGCTAATGGATAAAGAGTTTACGGTAAATATACCGCTGCTTGCAGAATTACTGACACCACCGCCATTGCCAGAGGTAGCCTGACAATTGGAAATTGTACAGTTATTTAAGGTAAGAGATGAACTAAATACATATATACCACCGCCTTGTGGAGCTTTGGAACCGGTAATCGTGACATTTGTAAGGGTACAGGAGTTAAGATTATTTATATAAAGCGTGCCGGCCGCATTATCTGTTACATTTCCTCCCTTTAAGGTCATGTTGCTTAAATTTATTGTGTAAGTGCCTCCCGGATTGAAATAAAATATGCGGGAATTGGTTACACCTGGTACAGTTACCTGAATCGTCACCTCAGTCCCACTACCTGCAGTATTTGCTCCATCAATATTGATTGATTTTGGATTGTTGTTGTATAATACTGATATTTCTGAGCCTAAAGTAATAGTTTCGTTCCCCGGACTGAGATTGAAAGTAATAGTAGCTCCATCATCACAATTATCAATAATATAGCGTAAAGTTCCGGTTCCACCGTCATCTGCATTACTGGTTACAACATATGCGGGTGAAGCTGAGATTGTAACACTTTTAACATTGCTGTATTCCAAAGTTCCGGAGCCGCTTCTTTTTCCACTAAGCCTGTAGTAATAGGTAGTTGGAGCCGTAAGGCCTGTAATTGACTTGCTGGTTTCAGAACTGGAAGCTGTTACTGTTGAGGAACCTGAAAAATCCAACGAAGTAGAATATTCAATCGTATATCCGTCATCATAGCTGCTGTTGACTTCCGCCGGGCAGGACCAGTTGGCCGTAAAACTGGTTTCGGCAATATCGGTAGCATCTTCGGCAATTACCATGGCGTAGGAGTTTACCCAGGAAGGAGTGTTTACAAGACTGGCATTATGGGCATTTGAAGTTAGATCGCTTAGTGCTGTCCCGGAGCCATTATCACACCTGTAGTATGCCTCGAGGTTCGGTTCATTGCCGTTCAGCAAGGTGGTCATATACGTGTTTATCTCTGTTGATAACCGGGCAGTTTTCCACACCCTGACCTCATCAATAGTTCCATCGAAATACCTTCCTGTTCCATCATTGGTAGACAAATAAAATGTGCTGTTCGATGTAAAGCTTCCTGTTTGCGATAAATTAGCATCCTCTACACCATCAATGTAAATCTTCATAGTTGAACCATCGTAAACCCCTGCAATATGATACCATCGACCTGTTTCCAGTGTGGATGTGCTGGTTAATTTTTGTTGATCCCCGGAAAAATTTAACACAAACTGAATTTTATTTCCGGCCGGGATATCTACATCTCCCAATCTTAAAAAAGCCGAATTTGACCCCGATTCGGTCCCCATGATTTGGGAAATATATGGCGAGACTGCTGTTTGAAAACTCTCCGGTTTTATCCAGCATTCCAGGGTGATTGCTGAGCCGCCTAAGTTTATACTTCCACAATTAGCATACTGTGAATTATCTCTTTCAAAATCCAAAGCGTATTCTGGGGCTTGAGGCCCTGTAGTTGTTAGGCTCTTCACATTACTATACGCTGCCGAACTGCTTCTAACGCCTCCAACTCTGTAGTAATAAGTGGTTGAATGGGATAAACCTGTGATTGATTTGCTGGTTTCTGATTTCAGAGCATCTGTTGTAGAACTACCTGTGAAATCCTGGTTTATGGAATACTCAATTCTGTAGCCATCAAAACTGCTGTTGGCTTCTGCCGGGCAATCCCAGTTGACGGTAAAACCGGTTTCGGTAATATCTGTAGCCTCTTCGGTACTGACCATGGCGTAGGAGCTTACCCACGAAGAATTTGTCAATGTACCATTATGGCCATTTATAGTTGCGTCAGTTACAGAAGTGCCGGAACCGTCATCCAGTCTGTAATATGCCACAAGATTTGATTCATTGCCAATTAAGGGGCTTGTCATATAATCCCGGATTTCCTGCGCAGTTCTAACATCACTCCAATACCTCACTTCATCTATTTTTCCTGTTGAAAAAATTCTGTTAGTTGTATTCCCCGCTCCGATATATGAAGGGGCAACAGGCGTGACAGCCGGATTGGGGTTGCTTGCTTCTGTGTAAACATTTACACCATCCAAATAAATATTAACTTCATTGCTTGATCCTACACTAAAAGCGATATGATGCCAACCCGTTCCAATAGTAACATTTGGATCAATCCATCTTTTTATGTCAATTAGTACTAATAATTCATTGCCTGAATTGTCAAATTGCCCGTCACCGACACCTATACCAAAGCCGGAATCATGCGTTCCCAGCCTGGCAATTGTTCCTGATTCGCTGGTTGTGGGCAGGTAGACCCAGGCTTCAATAGTTACATTGGTAGTACCCAATCCAAACACCGAGTTTATACTTGCATAATCATCCGAATTATCAAAATCCAAACAATACTCCGGTGCTAAAGATCGGGTTGTCAATTGTTTCACTTTGCTATTCCCCTGTGTTGAAGATCCACTTTTTTTTCCAATCTCCCGCTTATGATATTTCGTATTATCTGCCGGGCCGGTGGTTGCCTTACTGGTTTCTGATATTAAAGCTGATGTTGTGGCATTTCCGCTCGAAAAATCAGAAGTGGTGGAATATTGAGTGGTATAGCCCTCGTTATAACTGCCGTTGGCACCCGAAAAATTCCAGTTGGCTGCATAGCTTTTAGTTGAAATATCAGTTGCTTCTTGCGCTAATACCTTCGCATAGCAAGGTTTCCAGTCATTATTGCTTGTTGCAGTTAAGGTTGTACCAAATAGCCAAAATGGCAAAAGGCATAAAGCAATACCGATCAGTAGTATAAAATTTTTCATAGGTTTTAGTTGTTCGTTATTATAATGGGGTAAACTGAAATTGGTTTTTGGCTATAAGCTCCAGATCATTTATTTGCACGTTTTGGCTGCTTTTTGCAGGATGGAGGCTATGCCTTGGCAAAACCGTTGTCCCACAATAGCAGGAAGTTCCGTGACGATAAAGTTGTCAGGTGGCTTTGTGCCTTTATATGGTTTTAATCCTTTGTGTTTTTCCATTTTTTCACGGCATATGCTCCCCCCAGAGCCAGCAATAGTGCGATTCCGCTGCCAATGGGTGCGCCACCGCCAACGGGTGTGTTCCCTCCAGCCGGAGCTCCGTTGCCATTGTTGGGGTCGGGTGGGGTTTGGGCGTTCATAGATAATGCGATGATGGCGATTGCGATTGTTGTGATTATTTTTTTCATGATGATATGGTTTTATTGGAACGCGGATGACACAGATTGAACTGTTTTTACACGGATGAAATCAGTGCAAATCCGCACAATCTGTGTTATCAGTGTTCTACTTTATTCAATGATTATTTTTTTCGTTAACATTTGATTCCCTGATGCTACGGTTACCAAATAAACCCCTGCCGTTTTGGGTGCTGGGATGGTTTCGGTATGCTCCCACACGCCCAAAGTCCTGCCGGTGATGTCGGTGAGGGTGATGCGCTGTGGCTGTTGGTCGCTTTGGATGATGATGTTGCTGCCGGCTACATAAGCCTGCACGGTACCACTGCTTATTTCCTCCAAAGCAGTGGTGTTGAGATGCAGTTTAAACCGTGTTTCATCATCGTTTAAACGCCAGTCGAAGCTGTACGCGCCTTCGCTTAGATCATGGAAGATATTGAGTTTGGTATCTTCGAGTATGGCGGTGGAAATATCAGCGATTTCTTGAATACCAATGCTGTAGGTGCCGGCTTCGTTATTGGTGAAACCAAGCTGGATGCTTTCGGTTTGGGGGCGGACATCTACAGCCAGGTTGCCATCAGGGCATTGTGACCAGATCTGGCAGATGCCTGTGCTTCCACTGATAAATTTCCATGCATCGCGGGGCAGCTCGAAGTTTTCGTTAGCACTTTGATCGAAAACGATATAGAGCGCATCGCTGTAGTTTTGACTGTTGGCCGAAAGGACAATTCCGTTGGAAAATACAGTAGCTTCTTTATCTGATGAGGTATGTGTGCGCATTGCATTGGTGAGTGTAAATGTATTGCCGGATGAACCGGTGACCACGAAAAAGCCCTCTGTAGGTGCGACATATTGGCTTCCATCGCCGGTACCGGCTTCCGTACGTTCATCATAATCTGTTCCGTTCCAGGTATATTTCGTGCCGTAACCATTTACTTCATTCCAATCGAGGTAGGAAGGGTAGGGGTTTCCTACGAGGTTGGCGCCTTCGTTGGCATCACCTGAGGAAGAATACTCGGTGAAGCTAAGCGCGTAGTTTTGGTTTCCGGTAAAAGGCGTTCCGCTGAAGGTAAAGCTTGTTCCGGGTCCTTTCCCTCCGGCATCATACCACAGACTAAACCCATGAACCGCACTGAGGTCATGGTCGAGCCCGGTTATGTCTTCCCATTGATGTTGGCTTTCGTTATATAATTGCAGGTATTTTCCGGCAAACATTCCGCTTTGGATACCAGCTACGGGCGCGGAGATAAAATGCCATGCGCCGGAAGTGATGTCCATTTTAACATCAACAGAACCGCTTACATTGCCGCTGGTGATAAGTGAACCGCCTGCATTGACCGTCAGGGATGCATCGGGGCTGACGCTTAGGTTTTTGCAATTTGCACCCGTGCCCGAGGATATTACCGGGTCATGGGCGGTAGCAGGAATGCTGATATCATCGGTGCTTCCCGGAACAGAATTGTTATTCCAGTTGCCGGCTTTGCCCCAATCAGAATCAACAGAGCCTGTCCAGCTTACGCCATTAACTACAACAGTGGCATAATCAATGGTAGTAAACTCGCTGCCATCGCCGCCATATTCAATGATATAATAATAAACATCATTCGTATTACTGTAATCATTCCAAACCCCTTGCAGACCCTCCCTGCAATACATATGGGCATAATCTTCATTATTATTAGCGTCATTAGGCTCGCCACCAGCCCAGTTTTCGTACATATTATTTACGGCAGATCCTGAAGCATCACCAGCCCAGAATTGCATGCCCGCTTCCGGTCCGTCTATCCATTTCCAAAGATCTTCCTCTTCTGCATCCGTGGCACCAATCCAGGTGTCTTCAGAGAGTTTATCGTAGAGGTAATCATTTTCTGTTTCTGAGGTAATAGTCGCCAGATAGCCCTGGGCAAGTCCAAAGCGACTGGCTAAAGCTGCAGCGCGGGCATTTGTCCATGTGATTTTACCTGATTCGTGAATCACCTCATAAAAGTGCTGCTCCCCATCAATGCTTAAACCAACACCGTCTCCGAGAATAAAATCAATGGTTCGTGTGTCTTCCGCTGCGGAGGTGGTTTCAAATTTCACATTGCGCAAGGCCGTTTGGTAATTGGAATTAGATCCTGTGCCACTAATGCTGAGGATTTTCGTGGAATTGTCCCAGCTGAATGATAAACCAAGAGGTAAATTGCTCACGGAAAGAACATCTTCCGCCACAATAGGAGAAATGGAAACCGTGGCATTGTCAATATTGTTTGCGGTGGTAACCGTAGCGTTGGGGGCAAGAATTATAGCCGCACTGCCTTGTGCATAGGCATGTACCGGGTTTTCGGTTTCCAGAATTGGTGGGTTCACATCTTCCGATTCCATGGCCGTCCATAAAGAGAACGCATCAATGTCTGATAGTGTAATTATGTTATGGAATGTATTTACACTGCCATTCATATCTGCCCAGCTTGTTCCTCCGTCTGTTGATTTGTACAATTCCAAAGCTGAGGCGGTTAAGCCATCCAGCTCATCGTTATCATAATGAAAAACCAGTGTGGCATTTAAACCTGAGTTGTTTGTGGGCGCAATATTGTACTTCCTTTCGATACTGGCCGGGCTGGAGTTGGCTGTATGGCTGCGCGTAATAGTCGTACTGCCCATATTGGACGATGTGGTAATTTCTGCGCCGAGGCCGGCTACGTTTTCATTGATATTGGATAGGTTGCGTGTGGTTTGGATTTGCCCGCTGTTGCCATAAAGCCGACCTTCATCTTCAATCAGATATGCTGAGGTTCCTAGGGATATAGTCTGTCCATTTAGATTGATATCGCTTTCGGTAATCAAATTTCCGGACACGGAAAAATAACCACCTAATGACCAATCTGATGACATATTAACAACAATATTTCCGCATCCTGCTTCATCGCCACTCGTAAATGTTGGGGTACTTCCTCCTGTATAGGAATATATTCCAACACTTTCTGATACTGGTTTGCTTCCCATGCTCCAGTTTGTTGCTGTGGCCCAGGAGGAAGAAGAAGTGTTTAGCCAGGTGTTGAAAGCGGAAGAGGAAACCCAGTCAGAATTATCCATATTCTGAAGTGCTCCGTTATATCCGTTTCCGCTAAAATCCTGTAAAACAGTTCCTGAAGTATTGTCAAAATTGTAATACGCTAACAAACCGCTTTCATTTCCGGTGAGGGTTCTGCACATGTTATCAATAATTTCTGTCTGTGTGCGCGCATCACTCCATATCCTTACTTCATCCATTTGCCCATCCACTGCTCGTGAGCCATCTGGGTTCGCACCAAGCAAAAATGGCTCGCTTGTGTTGGCAATGCTTCCTGAAAGCGGCCTTGAATTATCCAGTTTCCCGTTGATATAGAGCTTCATAAATGATCCATCATACACTCCGGCAATATGATACCATTTGCCCGTTTGCAATCTTGCGTTGGCATCTACTTTTGTTTGTCCGCTTACTGTTATCACAAACTGTGGCATATTGTTGTCCTTATCACCATCTCCGATTCTCAAACAGGCATTTTCATTTCCGCTACGAATAACATTAGATATATTGGCATCCGAACCATCATTAAATGAATTGAAGTACACCCATGTTTCTATTGTAATAGCGCCAAAACCATCTGGTTCTAATCCGCTTATACTTACATAATCACTGCTGCCATCAAATTCCAAACAATTTTTTGGGCCAAACATGGCAGGGGAGGTTTGCCAGTCTGAATTGTCCATATTGTTTAGTGTGCCATCATTGCTTCCTTTTGCATCATCAGCTGTAGTGCTGCTGGTTTCATTGAGTTTGTAGTAAGCCACTAAGTTTGCTTCACCGGAGGGGTCGGTTAATTCCCGGTACATGTTTTGGCGGATTTCGGTTTCCGTGCGTATGTCGCTCCAAATACGGACTTCATCCAATCTTCCATTGAAATAACCTTCCCAATCGGCATAACCTGTTCTTCCAAAATATAGTGGATTCGTTCCATAATCAAGTGAATAACTACCAGGGTCGGTGCCTTGTAAAATACCATTTAAATATAATTTTAGCTCTGTTCCGTTTGCTGTTAAAGCCACATGATTCCACTCTTGTATATTAACTGCCGAACTGCTAACACTTCTTTGATGACCATCACTAGATCCAACAATACCTACAAAATTATTGCTATTATCATAATAAATGCAGTATCCTTCAAATTGTCCGGTTCTGGAATTCTGTTTAAATATAACATATTGCGCGCCACTATTATTTGTATTTGTATTTGAGTTTATATAAACCCAGGCTTCAACTGTTACCGAGGCGGGTTTATGAGCAATATCATCAGGCACAGAGACATAATCATTCGTCCCGTCAAACTCCAAACAATTGTTTTGAGCAGGGATGTTTAAGCTTAATAAAGCAATTCCGATAATTAGTATAAAATTTTTCATAGGTTTTAGTTGTTCGTTGTTAAAATGGGGTAAACTGAAATTGGTTTTTGGCTTTTAGCTCCGGATCATTTATTTGCACGTTTTGGCTGCTTTTTGCAGGACGGAGGCTATGCCTTGGTAAAACCGTTGTCCCACAAAAGCGGGAAGTTCCGTGACGATAAAGTTGTCAGGTGGCTTTGTGCCTTTATATGGTTTTAATCCTTTGTGTTTTTCCATTTTTTCACGGCATAAGCTCCCCCCAGAGCCAGCAATAGTGCGATTCCGCTGCCAATAGGCGCGCCGCCACCAACGGGTGTGTTCCCTCCAGCCGGAGCTCCGTTGCCATTGTTAGGGTCGGGTGGGGTTTGTGCGTTCATAGATAATGCGATGATGGCGATTGCGATTGTTGTGATTATTTTTTTCATGATGATATGGTTTTAATGGAACGCGGATGACACAGATTGAACTGTTTTTACACGGATGAAATCAGTGCAAATCCGCACAATCTGTGTTATCAGTGTTCTACTTTATTCAATGATTATTTTTTTCGTTAACATTTGATTCCCTGATGCTAAGGTTACCAAATACACCCCTGCCGTTTTGGGTGCTGGGATGGTTTCGGTATGCTCCCACACGCCCAATGTCCTGCCGGTGATGTCGGTGAGGGTGATGCGTTGTGGCTGTTGTTCGCTTTGGATGATGATATTGCCCCCCGCAACATACGCCTGAACGGCACTACCGTTGATTTCCTGCACAGCAGTGGTGTTGAGATGCAGTTTAAACCGTGTTTCATCATCGTTTAAACGCCAGTCGAAGCTGTACGCGCCTTCGCTCAGATCGTGGAAGATATTGAGTTTGGTATCTTCGAGAATAGCGGTGGAAATATCTGCGCTTTCTTGAATGCCAATGCTGTAGGTCCCGGCTTCGTTATTGGCGAAACCAAGCTGGATGGATTTTGTTTCGGGGCGGACATCTACAGCCAGATTGCCATCGGGGCATTGTGACCAGATCTGGCAAATGCCTGTGGTTCCGCTGATGAATTTCCATGCATCTCGCGGCAGCTCGAAGTTTTCGTTTGCACTTTGATCGAAAACGATATAGAGCGCATCGCTGTAGTTTTGGCTGTTGGCCGAAAGTACAATTCCGTTGGAAAGCGCACTGGCTTCTTTTTTCGCTGAATTATGCGTGCGCATGTCGTTAGTGAGCATAAATGTATTGCCGGATGAACCGGTGACCACGAAAAAGCCTTCCATGGGGGCGACATATCGACTTCCATTGCCTGTACCGGCTTCCGTACGTTCATCATAATCTGCTCCGTTCCAGGTATATTTTGACCCATAACCACTTACCTGATCCCAGTCAATATAGGAAGGGTAGGGGTTTCCTACGAGGTTGGCGCCGTCATTTTGTTCGCTATTATCGTGATATAATAAACTAATGGGTTGATTGCCTGTATTGGGCGTGCCGCTATAGGTGAAGGTTGTCCCCGGTCCCTTGCTGTCACCACACCATAAACTGTAGCCTTTTACGGGTGTAAGGGTTTCCGCTGCATTGGTAATGTCAACCCATTCTTTGTTTTCTTCGTCCCAACTTTGCAGGTACATATCCAAAAATGTATTGGCAGTAGTGCTGTTGTTGGGCATAGAAATTAAATGCCATTTATTGTCGATAGCAACAAAATGGCTGATATTAATCGTACCGTTATTGGTAATTGTGCCGTTTGTGATTAAAGAAGATCCGTAATCAAAATTGAGTGTAGTGCCGGTATTGACGACAAGGTTTGTGCAGGTGGTGTTTGAAGAGGCGGTGACTGTGCCGCCATAAAGCGATAAGGGCCCGGCTATATCCAGTGCGGTTGCCAGGCTAATATCTGCGGTATTTCCGTCTTTCCCAATGGTTAAACCTGAAACTGTACTTGCCAATTGCAAATTAGAAGGCCAGCTGAAACTTGATTCAAAACTGTTGCTTTTGGGTTCTATAGTGAAAGTTCCCGAAGTATTTATTGTACCGCTGCCGGTGAAATTATCACCATTAACAACAATTTGGCTGCTGCTTGAAGTAACATCGGATCCATCCTTTGATCCTACATTTCCATCTATTTGAACCGCATAGTAACCAGTGCCATGCCCCAGTCCATTTAGCGTGATTGGCCCGCTGGCAGCCAATAGAGAGCCACCTGATGTAATTGTAACGCCATTGTGTTTATAGCCTTTTCCCTCCAGGGTAATTCCTCCTCCTGCTCCGGTAGCTTCAATGGTATTATCCCAGGAATAAATACCCCAGGCGTTCGTTGCTGACGCATCTGCTGACTCACCATACATATAAATGGCATCAGCAGTTGTGTTTTCCGATTTGATGACAGAACCACCTGATGTGGATAGTTCAATACCATTTGCTGAGGTGTTTCCGCCTGTTTGCCCAATACCTTTCCAGTAAATGGTGCCTGTACCTGAGTTAATGGTATTTACCCCTTCTAAGCGAATACCATCCGTATTGCCGGTAAAGCCAGCACCAGCTCCATTTCTTCCTTTACCATACATGGCAATATTGCCCCCTGCAGTAGTGATGGAGGATGCATTAATACCAATCCCTGAAGACATCGTGCCATTACCAACAGCATAACCATTACCGACAGTCAATCCGTTCCATGATGTGCTGCTTGCCGCTCCGCCTCCCATCCAAAGATGGCCACCGTTGGTAGTAATGGTCATGGTGTTTGAGTAGATCATCCCATCGGAGTCTGCATCGGTATCTGCCCAAAAAATTACACTGCCACCGCCGGTTGTCACATCAGCACCTGCTGCTTGCATGATACTGCCGCTGGCTTTCAATAAAGCACCGGTTGCACTATTGTATGTGGTGGTCAGATCTGCATTGACAGAAATATCTCCGCCATACACTGTGATCGGGCCAGCGATTGTTAAAGCATTGCCAAGGGTAACATTAGCAGTGTTCGTTGATTTTCCAATGGTTAAGCCGGACACCGTTGATACCAAAGAAAGGTTAGATGGCCAGGTGAAGGCTGAGGGAAAACTGGCGCTTTTGGGTTCTATAGTGAAAGTTCCCGAAGTATTTATGGAGGAAGTCCCCAAGACAAAACGATCCCCTCTGAAAATAACATTTGATGTACTTGAAGTTAAAATGGTGCCATCGTAGCCCACTTTACCACTCCCACCAAACCTTATGGAGGGGCCAGTTGGGTGATTATTGGTGCCATCAAGGGTAATGTTCCCGGAGCTGCTATACAGCATAAGGCCCCAGTCGGAATTGAGTCCTCCCCATTCCCAGTTATAACCGGAGCCCGTCATGCTAATATTGCCGGAGCTTGTGGTAATGGCTGTTCTGGTCCACACACCAACATATTGATTGTTATTATTGATCCCAGTAATTTCAACATTGCCGCTGGTGGTATTAATCTTAGTATTGTCGTGACCATAAAATCCTGTGTTACCAAATGTACCATAGCTGTATTCACCATAGATACTAACATTACCTGCACCAGTGGTAATAGTGGTGGTTGGATAGAGATTTACACCATTTAATGCTGCTGTACCTGTTGCCGGGCCATCGCCCACCGTCAAATCAGAGGCTCCAGTGTAAGGGGTCCATAAAGTAGTGCCATCACCACCACCCATCCAGACACCACCGCCATTGGTGGTAATGTCACACCACAATTGTACTGCTCCGCTTCCAGCACCACCATCATCGGCATCGGCCCAAAAAACCAGGCTTAAGGCACCTGATGCAGAACTATTACTAATAATTTTTTTTGCCGGAAATAAAATACTGCCATTAGCCTTCAGCGTTAAATAGCAGTCGCCACCACTGGTTTTTGATATGTTATCCGTAACACTGATGTCACCGGATGTCTCCACCAAAACGGAAATCCCGTCTCCAAACCAATTGGCTAAATCGCTAACATTCAGGTTGCCACTCCCCGTTACCGTAACGTGGTCACCGGTTAGGTTCACTGTGGCCGTGGTGCTGTTTGAGCTGATGGTAATTTGTGAGAAGGCTAAGATTGGCATAATAAGTACACCAGTCATTATCACAAATGCACGCAAATGGGCTAAAGCGCGTTTAAAAAAAGTAGATGATTTTCTCATTTTTTGAGGTTTTATAGGTTTTCATTTCAACGATTTCATGCTTTGCTTTTGGCTGCGAAACAGACTCAATTGGCTTTGCTGTTTAAAAATACGACGATATTCTACAAAATGCCTTATATTCGGGCTGTATTTTGTTCTAATTGGTAAAACCGAACAGCATTGAAGGTGAAAAACATATATAACAGGCCAAAATCAAAGCCATTTTTTTTGTTGCTATTAATAGTGTATTTTTTTAATTTTCAAGCTTTTGGACAGTCTGTTTTGAGCGAAAAAACTCTCAAATACTTGTCTGAAAGCACAGATGATGCATTTTTGGAGCGCATCCATCTGATTTATGATTCCGTAAGCCGTTTGGGCGATGTTTCAGACCGTACGGCCATTTCTGAACAGCTTTTTGGACTTACAGAAAAGCGGGGGGGACTGGCTCATATGCACTCTCTTCTTTTTCGAAAAATGAATACCCGCTATTCTGAAGAAAGCGGATTGTTTGCCAAAGCATATAAGCTGGCAGAAAAGTCCGGGGATTTTGATGCCATGTGTTTGGTGGAATACAGCCGCGCACGTTATTTCAATGATCGCAAACAATACGATTCTGCGATGGTTTATTTACTGCACTATCGTGATATGACCCCGGAAGATATGAAAGGCGAGGGCTACCGCAATATTGTGAACCTAATGGGCGATATCTACTACCAGGCGGGTTTGTATGATAAGGCTACCGAAGTGTATGAGTTGCTATATAATGAGTATGTGAAAGAAAATAATTGGAGTTTTTACCGTCCCTATGTAATGATGAACAATCTGGGTCAGATTGCTTTAAAAACCCGTGATCCGGAAAGGGCAGGCTTCTGGTTCCGTTTGTCTCTGCAACGAGCCAAAGCGCATCTGAATACCTCTTATCAGGAAAATATTCTGGCATATACGAGTTTGAAACTGCTTGAAACAGCCTTGCAGACGGGTGATGTGGTGCAGGCTGAAGCATTTTTGAGGCAATATGAGGCTTTTCCGGAGGATCATTTAACCAATGATGTCCGTTTGGAATACCTCTGGCAAAGTGCAAATCTGCTGTTTCGCCAACAAAAATATGGAGAGGCTCTGAAGAAAGTAAATATTCTCAAAAAGGAAGCAGAAATTTCGGGGATGCTTCAGCGATTTGTGCCGGATATTTATGAATTGCTTTCTGAGATATGCCGTGTGCAACAAAATTATGAGAAGGCTATCTATTATAACGATTTGTTTATCGAAAAAATGGACTCTATACGATCCAATGAGTATTTGGCTCAGTCGATGATTATTTTGTCGGATCATAACCATACCATTACCAAAATGGAGCTGCAGAAAACCAAAACGCAATCGAAATATTTGTTTTGGGGACTGCTTATTTTGATGGTTTTGTTTTTGTTTTTATTGTGGGTTTCTTTTAACCTGCATCGCTCCAAGCTGGCGTTGGTGCGAAAGTCAGTTGTTCAAAGTATTGAAGATGAGGCTAATAAAAAATTGGAGCAAGCTTTTTCCGATGAGGAAGGGGAATCTAAGACCGATAATGAAGATCGGGATAAAGAGCTTTTCCGTCAATTGAAAAAAATTATGGAAACGGAAAAGCTCTATCTTGATCCTAAACTGAATATTCTTAGTCTGGCAGAGCAACTTGCCACCAATCGGACTTATTTATCACAAGCCATTAATAGCCAGTACCATATGACTTTTCCGAATTTTATTAATGAATATCGCATCAACGAAGCTGTTCGCCTGATTACTACGGGATATACAGATGATTATACGCAGGAGGCTCTGGCGGCAAAAGTTGGTTTTTCGAGTCGGGGAACTTTTATTGCCGCATTTAAAAAAGTTACGGGTGTGGTTCCGTCCTTCTTTATCGCCAACCATAAGAAAATGGAAGGGATGTCGGAATAGCGCACACGCGGGCTCGGATTTGCAATCCATGCCATAAATCAAAAACCAAACCCAGAATGGGTGATATTATTATAGAAAACAGAAGGGAAACGCACATACCAAATCCCGAAGGGATGACATTATTATAGAAATACGGTTTTACATCACACGATCAAACCCAGAATGGGTGACATTATGATTTGAGAATCCGTGCCTTATAAAAGCCTAAAGAAAAGATTTATATATTAATATAAATCAATTAATTAACCACATTCGACCCCATCCGGGGTCGTAGGTTGTATTTTTGCCATTGTTCTATAAACATTCAATCCCTCCGGGATTGGAAGAAATTTGGAGATCAATGCAGAACCAAACCCAGAATGGGTGACATTATTATAAAAATAACAGAAGGGAAACGCACATACCAAATCCCGAAGGGATGACATTATTATAGAAATTAGGGTTTACATCACAAGATCAAACCCAGAATGGGTGACATTATTATAGAAAACAGAAAAGAAAACACATACCAAATCCCGAAGGGATGACATTATTATAGAAATTAGGGTTTACATCACACGATCAAACCCAGAATGGGTGACATTATTATAGAAAGCAGAAAAGAAAACACATGCCAAATCCCGAAGGGATGACATTATTATAGAAATACGGTTTACATCACACGATCAAACCCAGAATGGGTGACATTATTATAGAAAACAGAAGGGAAACGCACATACCAAATCCCGAAGGGATGACATTATTATAGAAATTAGGTTTTATATCACACGATCAAACCCAGAATGGGTGGCATTATGATTTGAGAATCCGTACCGTAGAAAAAAGAATCTCTAAACCTAATAGAAAATATATAGTGCCTTATAAATCAGGTAAATGCATTTATTCGACCCCATCCGGGGTCGTAGGTTGTATTTTTGCCATTGTTCTATAAACATTCAATCCCTCTGGGATTGGGGGCGCAACGCATGCCCAAATGCAGAATGAGAGGTGTAATAATATGATAAACAGCTATTTTGTGTTTTAGGAAAATCAACATTTACCAAATCCCGAAGGGATGACATTATTATAGAAATTAGGTTTTACATCACAAGATCAAACCCAGAATGGGTGACATTATGATTTGAGAATCCGTACCGTAGAAAAAAGAATCTCTAAACCTAATAGAAAATATATAGTGCCTTATAAATCAGGTAAATGCATTTATTCGACCCCATCCGGGGTCGTAGGTTGTATTTTTGCCATTGTTCTATAAACATTCAATCCCTCTGGGATTGGGGGCGCAACGCAATGTCATTAAGTTGGTGTTTATTTGACTGAATAACAGTTAATTATGTTGCAAATATTGAGTTTTTTCATTATCTTTGTTTAATAAATAGTGTAAAAATTTAATCAACATGAAGACAATCAACCCGGCCTAAAAATCGTGCCAAACTATTAGATTTTGTGATAAAAATTATTGAAAATGATGAGTTTATCTCGTGTCACAAGACCTTGCCAAAGTTCTTTACACGAAACCGAAAATGGGATTTTCAAACTACTTTCTTGTTTATTTGCAGTTTGTTAAACAAAAGAGCTCAAACTGAAGTTGATGGTTTTTTCTCAAAACTTCACCATATTCCAGAAGAAATAAGACTAGCAACATCTTCCTCTTTCACTCAGTGTAGAGCCAAAATTAAATACACTGCATTCAAAGATGCATTGGAACAGCTCAACCATTTTTTCTACGATAATTATAATTTCAAGAAGTATTACGGTTACCGCCTTATTGCAATTGACGGTTCAGTATTTACGCTGCCGCGCACTAAAGAAATGATAGAAGGGTTCGGTGAAAATGTTTTATCAGACAACAGGAAATGGATGAAGGCACAAGTGTCATTTGCAGCTGATGTGCTCAATAACATATGCTTAGGAGCAGAAATAGGCCCATATAAACAATTTGAGGGCCAACAAGCTTGGGGCTTTTTTAAGCAATTCGGAGACAATAACCTTTACTTGTTTGACCGTGGATATTTTGGTAGACAGTTTTTGAAAAAAGTTATTGGTTCAGGGAGTCAGTTTTGTTTCAGGCTGCAACGGAACGCCTGTCGAGAAGTTATTGCATTCATAAAAAGCAATAAGAAAGACTGCATTGAATATATTAAGGTTGAAGGAGGAGCCATAAAAGTACGCCTTACAAAAGTAATGCTAGACACTGGAGAGGAAGAATATTTAATGACTTCATTATTTGACCAAAAAACTTTCACAGTCGGCAAACTCAAAGCTCTTTATCATTTACGATGGGGCGTTGAAGAGCAATACAAAGACATGAAATATGCCATTTGTGTAGAAAATTTTATTGGCATGAAACTTAACTCAGTCAAGCAAGAGTACTTTGCTAACATACTGACATACAATTTATCAATGATGCTATGCAAAACAGTAATTGACCGAGTGTCGAATAAAACCAAGAAAAAATATAAATACAAAACCAATAAACGGGCTCTATTGGCAAAAATCAAACAATGCTTTGTAAGCTTGTTTTTTGATGCTATTGATGTAGCAAACCAAATAAAAAATATAATAATAACTGTCTCAAAGGAATCTGTACCCATACGTAAAAACAGAAAATATATACGAGGAAAAACTGCAAAGGTCAAAAGAAAATTCCATAGAGCCTATATGCCAGTTGTTTAGAGCTTAACTTAATGACATTGGGGCGCAACGCATGCCCAAATGCAGAATGAGAGGTGTAATAATATGATAAACAGCTATTTTGTGTTTTAGGAAAATCAACATTTACCAAATCCCGAAGGGATGACATTATTATAGAAATACGGTTTTACATCACAAGATCAAACCCAGAATGGGTGACATTATGATTTGAGAATCCGTACCGTAGAAAAAAGAATCTCTAAACCTAATAGAAAATATATAGTGCCTTATAAATCAGGTAAATGCATTTATTCGACCCCATCCGGGGTCGTAGGTTGTATTTTTGCCATTGTTCTATAAACATTCAATCCCTCCGGGATTGGAAGAAATTAGGAGATCAATGCAGAATCAAACCCAGAATGAATGGCATTATAGATTGATAATCAGAGATTAGGTATTAAAAGAAAACATATACCAAATCCCGAAGGGATGACATTATTATAGAAATTAGGTTTTACATAACACAATCAAACCCAGAATGGGTGACATTATTATAAAAAACAGAAGGGAAACGCACATACCAAATCCCGAAAGGATGACATTATTATAGAAATAGGGTTTTACATCACAAGATCAAACCCAGAATGGGTGACATTATGATTTGAACATCCGTGCCAATAAAAGAGGAACCCCAAAACCAGACATAACATTGATATATCTTTACAGATCAAATCTGCAGGCATTGGGCAAGCTGCTCAATGATACAGAAGAGGTTCCCTCAGAACAAAGGTCGACGCTTTTATAATATTTTTTTGTCGATTCGCTCAAACACCTTATCTTTATCGAAAAAGCCAGAATCTTATGAAAAATTATCTAAAAACTTCAGTATTATTTGTGATCTTTTTTTTGGTTTCACAATGGTTTCCTAATAGTTTAAATGCCTGTACTCGTGTTGTTTATCACGGGCCTGATGGCACTTATATCACCGCCCGGTCAATGGACTGGAAAGGAGAGATCCCTGCCAACCTATGGATTTTTCCACGAGGAATGCAAAGAAATGGGGAAGTTGGCCGCAACTCCATCACCTGGACTTCAAAATACGGTAGCGTGGTGGCGAGCTCATGGGACATCGCCGTTTCCGACGGTATGAATGAAAAAGGTTTGGTGGCCAATATGCTGTGGCTTGCCGAGTCAAAATATCCCGCATTCGACACTCTGGGGGATCAAAAAGGGCTCTCAATTGCTCTATGGGCGCAGTATGTGCTCGATAATTTTGCCAGCGTAAATGAGGCTGTTGCCGCTTTTGAAAAAGAGGAATTTGTGGTGGTGTCCGCATTTATTCCGGGAACAACGAAATTTTCTACACTGCATTTGTCCATTTCAGATGCTACAGGCGACAATGCTATTTTCGAGTATATTGATGGTTCATTGGTGATCCATCATGATACATCATATCAGGTAATGACCAATTCTCCCATATTCGATAAGCAACTGGCAATCAACACCTATTGGGAAGGCATCCCGGGAACTATTATGCTGCCCGGCACCAATCGTGCCGCAGACCGTTTTGTGCGTGCATCTTATTATGTCAAAGCCATTCCGCAAACTACTGATCCCAGAATAGCCGTTGCAAGTGTGTTCAGTGTGATCAGAAACTGCTCGGTTCCTTATGGAATAGTTTCAGAAGAAGAACCCAATATTTCTTCCACAAGGTGGAGGTCCGTTTCCGATCAAAAAAATCTGGTGTATTATTTTGAAACCGTACTAACGCCCAATACATTTTGGGTGGATATGAAGGGCATTGATTTTGCTAAAGAAACACAAACGAGAATGCTGCCTGTTGGAAACGATAATACGTATGCAGGAAATGTTGCTGATCAGTTTGTAGTAACAAAACCCTTTAAATTTGCAGGATTAAATTAAAAAAATTATTATCCTCACTTTCGAAATGTTCATATAAACATGCTTGGTCTCGAATCCGCTCGACCAGCAATCTATAAGGTCTTCGAGTTCAGATGCCGATGTAATATAGAACAACAATATCAACTCGACCAGCAATCTATAAGGTCTTCGAGTTCAGATGCCGATGTAATATAGAACAACAATATCAACTCGACCAGCAATCTATAAGGTCTTCGAGTTCAGATGCCGATGTAATATAGGACAACAATATCAACTCGACCAGCAATCTATAAGGTCTTCGAGTTCAGATGCCGATGTAATATAGAACAACAATATCAACTCGACCAGCAATCTATAAGGTCTTTGAGTTCAGATGCCGATGTAATATAGAACAACAATATCAACTCGACCAGCAATCAATAAGGTCTTTGAGTTCAGATGCCGATGTAATATAGAACAACAATATCAACTCGACCAGCAATCAATAAGGTCTTCGAGTTCAGATGCCGATGTAATATAGGACAACAATATCAACTCGACTAGCAATCTATAAGGTCTTCGAGTTCAGATGCCGATGTAATATAGGACAACAATATCAACTCGACCAGCAATCTATAAGGTCTTCGAGTTCAGATGCCGATGTAATATAGAACAACAATATCAACTCGACCAGCAATCTATAAGGTCTTCGAGTTCAGATGCCGATGTAATATAGAACAACAATATCAACTCGACCAGCAATCTATAAGGTCTTCGAGTTCAGATGCCGATGTAATATAGAACAATAATATCAACTCGACCAGCAACCTATAAGGTCTTCGAGTTCAGATGCCGATGTAATATAGAACAATAATATCAACTCGACCAGCAACCTATAAGGTCTTCGAGTTCAGATGCCGATGTAATATAGAACAATAATATCAACTCGACCAGCAACCTATAAGGTCTTCGAGCGGAGCCGAGAAGCCGCATTTGCCTTAAACACTTAATAAACAGCGTCATTCCGACTGGAACAATGCCAAACGAAGTGTATAAGGATTTGAGGAGGGAGGAATCTATTGGAACTCACTCTCTTCTCGCAAAGAGGTTATTAACAAATCTTTGCATAATATTTAATTTTAGGCATTATGATGACCCGCGAAATTCCAAGTAGAACCTTTAGCTTAATAGTATTGGTTCATTGGAATTCTCTCTTTATATTAGGAGAAAACACTCATCCGATGACTCAATTTATCGGATGAGTTTATAGGCCTATTCAATAATAATTTTTTTCGTAATTCTTTGCCCTTCAGCTTCTATACTCACCAAATAAACCCCAGCCGTTTTTGGTACAGGAATGCTTTCCGTGTTTTCCCGTACGCCCAAAGTGCGGCTTGTAATGTCGGTGAGGATGATGCGCTCCGCAGGGCTTTCGCTTTGGATGATGATGTTGTTGCCGGATACGTATGCCTGCATGGCACTTTCGCTTATTTCCGGCACAGCCTGGGGCCGTTTTCCCCCGCAAAATTTTTATTGCGGGCTAGGGTCAGTCGGAAAAAATGACCCTGTTTGTCAACATCCTGAAATGTTCGCGCGTCCATAAATCAAAAATCCTGTGATCTCTGATAAAAGGCTTTACTTCCTCAATTACTTTGTTTATTTCCAAATTATCAATTTTTGCGTTCATCAATGCAACAAACTTTTTTTTATCCAAATTTTCATTCCTTTCCAGGTCTCCGCTTTCGATCATTCTTTGGCGCAGATGGTCAAGTTTAAGCCTGGCGTTTCTGCTTACGTACCACTCAAAATCGAACCAGTCCCTGCCTTTTACCCTCGTTTTCCACTTTCGGCAAAGCACAGCATGCATTTTTCCGGCATAGAGGTTGGGCAAGGTCATCGAAACGATGTTGAATGTTACCGGCAATAAGAGTGTTTTTACTTCAGTTTGAAAATTCAGGGGTGGATTGGTGTCCACTTCCAGCTTGATTTTTAACTTTTTCCCGGGATGTGTGCCGCTGAGTAGGTTTCCGTTGTTTTCGGCTATGTTCAGAGTGTGAATGGATGTATCGTTTTTTAAAAATGCGGATTCAATACCTGATACATCCTTGTTTACTGATCGTTTAGTGATGACAACCTGTAAACCAAGGGCCTCAAATTCTTCGATAATGTTTTGGAAATACGGCTCAATATTAAAATCAGGATTTTTTTCGATGAGCGAAAAATCGAGGTCTTCCGAAAAGCGGCGCGAACCATATAATATTCGTAAGGCTGTGCCGCCATAAAATGCCGCACTGGAGAAAAAGTTTCCCCGGTATAAGCCGAGCAATACAATTTCCTGAAATATTTCTTTCAGTGCATTTATCAGGTCATTTTCAGTGTCTATGGCATATTTCGCCAGCATTTGTTCGATAATTGTCATAGTGCCGCGATATAATTGTACAACAATTTTATTTTTTTTGATTTTGTGATTTCGTAATAATCCAATATTATTGCAGGGTTCAAATTTTTTATTTCATCATAGTCAATCCTTAAATCATCATTCAAAAACGCATGGATCATTTTTTTGGAGGTGAAGGTGTAATCGGAAATAAAATATATTTTATCACAAAGTGCTTTTTCCTTTCCTGCAATTAAAAAATTGCCTACATGGGATTTTTCAATAGTGATGCCTAAACCAAAAATATCCGGTTTGATTTGCCGGTACGAAAACACTCCAATTGTTGTATTAAATGTTCTGGAGCGTTTTGTGGTCATCGCAGTAAGGGTATAAACTGTTTCCGGAATTAAGCCGTGGTAACTCAGGGCCCAATCCAAAGAAACATAAGAGGGGCCTAAAAGGTTGTTGGATATTATTTCCTTTGGTATGTTCGCCTGTCTGCCCGGCGGTTTATGTAGATACATTCCTCTTATTAAGGGCACAAGGACGCCCTTTTTCTTTAGCTTTCTTATTTTATCATTGATGTTCAAGTATCCAATGTTAGCAAGAACACTTTTTAAAGCAGCGTGATCCATAAGGCCACCCTGAATCTTCGCCATATTTTCTTCAAAGGCAATATCCATAATTACTATTCTTGCATGGTTAATCTGTAAATAGCATATTAACTCTGCAATATTAGTAATTATTTTGGATTATTCTCAGGTTTTTTCTTTTGAATTTGCTATGTAGTGTTTGTCTATAAAGTCAGGTTTCTGAGCTATAAAGTTCGCTAATGAGGCTTGCGCAGCTCGAAAAATGTGAGTTTACTGGGGTAAATGACCATTTTGAGAGCAAGCATAACGAAGTTAGCGGACTTTATGGACAGAAACTATGTAGTGGCAGGGCGATCGGCCACCGGAATTAGGGTTCCTGACGGGTTTGGTTTTTCTGATTGTAGAGGCGCACGGCCGTGCGCCTCTACAACAACCTGAAAATATTATTCTACAATGATCTTTTTGGTTATGCGGTTATGATCTGTTTCCACTGTGACAAGATACACACCTGTGCTTGATGGTGCAGGGATGTTTTCGACATTTCCCCAAACACCCAAAGTACGGCCTGTAATATCGGTGAGGGTGATGCGCCGGGCTGTAGTTTGGCTTTTGATGATGTTGCTGCCTGTCATATTAAGCTGCCCTTTCAGGTAGGGTGTCCAATGTGATGTACCCAAAATCATCCTGCTTTTTGCAAGCGCTTGGTGCGTAACTGCACGAGATTTTGAGATAAATTTTTCTTTGCCCAATCATTTATTTGCCCAATACGTTTCTCTTCTAAAGCCTCTTTGAAGTTAAAGGTTTTGGCCTGAGTTTTATTTGTTAGCCTTGTGTAAATTGGTATAAATAAGACATATGGCGTAATACCAAACAATTTATTTGGAGACTTACGAGCTTTATACTTACCAAAAAGAGATTCAATAATATCCGAAGAATTATTGTGTGCGGACACTCCTGTTTTTTCAACCAAAATTACTTCTTTGGTGAAAAACTCAATAATAGATTCCCCTAGGTCAATCATTCGAGAGTTGCCAATTAAAAGATGTTTATGAATTGCCTTTTTGCATTCACAAACTGTATTTTTTGATAACCCTTTGTGTTTGCAGATATGTTCAATATTTGCTATACACTTTACTACATCACCCAACTCCTCTATTAGAGAGGCATTTGCAGGTATAAATGAAAATATTTTTTGTTCATTCTCATTTAGCGTGTGATAAATGTCAAGCATTTTAGATGACCATTTAACCCATCCAGAAAGGTTGATAAAACGAGATATAGTGCGCTGCGTGGGAGGGAGCAGGTAAGCTATTTTTTTCATATTATATTTGGCCTTTGACTCAGACATTAATTTAACATAGTCAATAAAATCTGGCTGTTTCTTATATGCTCGTTCTAAATACATACCTAATGAGTGACTAATATCGTGTTGATGATTCATCTGTGCGCATCTTACCCCTTTATTCATAATCGAAGCATTATCGCTTATTACATAGAGAGGGTCGTGTCCGGCTTTTTTACCAGCTTTATGAAGGTGTTCTCCTATCTCTTTGCCATTCCAGCTATCTGCAACAGCTATATCAAGCATATTTACATCTGCACAATTCAAGGGTCTCCCTTGATGTTCAGCAGGAACTCCGATCGTAAGAAGCAACTTCTCGCTGCCAATCATCATGCTTTCGTCCACAACATATGCATAATCAATATCCTGCAATGATTCACCTGCTGTTTCATAAACTTTCAACCCGCACTTTTTTACCCAGTTTTCAATCGTATTATGACAGGGAATTGCACCCAAAAGTCCATCCAAAGCTTCGTTTACCACCTCCAAAATCGTCACTACTTGACGAAACCCGCAATTAACACGAGAATAAAGTACAGTGCTTAATCGGACAATAAGTTCATAATATTTATGCCTTTCGATAGGTTCGAAAGTGATTGTTCTTGTTCTTTGCTCAACGTGATTTTCTGTACGCCGTTTTTTTTTAACTCTTTCTGTAATTCATCCTTTTTGTTTTTCGCCCTCTCCAGCTTTTTAGATAGGCTCTTGTTCTGTTTTTTTAAGTTTGAAATTTCCTCTTTCAATAGAGCATTTTTGGCGTCAATATCAGTTTTTTTCATAATAGCATTTCGTATAATAATTCAAAACAAAATTACTTATTATTAATGGATTGTGCAAATATATACCACAAAAATATTATGATCTAAACAAATGGATTTTAATTATATGAAACACCCAAAAATCATTAAAAAACGATCAATTTTTTGGAACACAATATTGGACACCCTACCTTTCAGGGCGCCAATGTATATTGTTGATTTTCAGACCCGGGCGCTGCCCCGGGTCTGAATTAAGCAAGGCTTTCAGCCTTGAATATATTTTGTAAAACGAAGGGTTTTCCTTGGTTGAAAAAATATTGAGAAAATTAATGCGTAATCTGCGTCCTGAAAGGACAACTTAACATCCAGTTTACCAATTATCTGTCAATAAAACAGATTCATCTTGCAATAGCAATAGCTCTTTTATGAATTAATGAAGTTAGCTTAATAGTACTGGTTCAATGGAATCCTCTCTTTATATTAGGAGAAAACACTCATCCGATGACTCAATTTATCGGATGAGTTTATAGGCCTATTCAATAATAATTTTTTTCGTAATTCTTTGCCCTTCAGCTTCTATACTCACCAAATAAACCCCAGCCGTTTTTGGTGCTGGAATGCTTTCCACCTTTTTCGACACGCCCAAAGTGCGGCCTGTAATGTCGGTGAGGGTGATGCGTTCTGCAGGGTTTTCGCTTTGGATGATGATGATGTTGCCGGCCATATACGCCTGAACGGCACTGCTGTTGATTTCTTCAACCGCAGTGGTGTTGCAATGCAGTTTAAAACGTGTTTCATCGTCGGTTAAGCTCCAGTCGAAGGTGTAAGCTCCTTGCGTGAGGTCGTGGAAGATATTGAGCTTGGTATCTTCGAGGATGGCAGTGGAAATATCCGCGATTTCTTGAATGCCAATGCTGTAGGTGCCGGCTTCGTTATTGGCGAAACCAAGCTGGATGGATTCGGTTTGTGGTCGCACATCCACGGCCAGATTGCCATCGGGACATTTGGCCCAGATTTGACAAATGCCTGCCGTTCCGCTGATGAATTTCCATGCATCTCGTGGCAGCTCGAAGTTTTCGTTTGCCGCTTCATCAAAATCGATATAAAGTGCATCACTGTAGTTTTGGCTTTTGGCAGAAAGTACAATTCCTTTGGAAAGCGCAGTAGCTTCTTTTTTCGCTGAATTGTGCGTGCGCATGTCGTTAGTGAGCATAAATGTATTGCCGGATGAACCGGTGACCACGAAGAAGCCTTCCATGGGGGCGACATATCGACTTCCATTGCCTGTACCGGCTTCCGTACGTTCATCATAATCTGCTCCGTTCCAGGTATATTTTGACCCATAACCACTTACCTGATCCCAGTCAATATAGGAAGGGTAGGGGTTTCCTACGAGGTTGGCGCCGTCATTTTGTGCGCTATTGTCGTGATAATCCAGGCTGATGTCCTGATTGCCGGTATTGGGTGTGCCGGTGAAGGTGAAACTCCCCTTTCCTCCATCCGGGCTCCATAAACTGTAGCCTTGAACTGGGCTTAGGTCTTCTTCCGGATCTGTAATGTCAAGCCATTCTTTGGCGGCTTCATCCCATTCTTGTAGGTACATTCCATTAAAAATTGCTGCTGTGGCATTATTGGTGGGTGCTGAAACAAAATGCCAGTGCCCGTCATCGGCAATAGTTTTTTCTATGCTGATCGTGCCTTCATTGGTGATGGTGCCATAGGTGATCAATGAACCGCCGTCCCCAACTGTGAGGCTTGCACCACTGCTGACCGTCAGATTGTTGATGCTGGCGCCATCGTTGGGGATTTCCGGATCGTGCGATTTTGTGGCTTCGATGGTAATATCTTTGTGTTCATTGGGTACGCCCAGGCTTTTTGACCAGTTGTCCGGGTCGTTCCAGTCGCTGCTTACGGCGCCGGTCCAGTCCATGGGTGTTTCCTGATAGCCTAAAAACGGATAGCCGTCTTCTACTACTTTTGATTCATCCATATCCCAGTAATCATCCGTTCCATGTGCTGTTTCACCCACGAAATCCCATCCTGCATTGGTATAGGTCGATAGAGTTTTCATTTGCGCTGTGGTTTTGCCGGTTTCGCCTAATCCTTCGCAACCGCTCCAATCCTGTCCCGTAGTTTCTTCATTCCAGAAATTACCAGAACCACAACTTGATTCAATACCATGATCTTCACCACTAAAACCTCCTACATAATTTGACGCATTAGGAGCATTTACCAAGCCTGTTGCATAAGAATTATAGGCTTTGTTATCACCGTCGGCATAGTATGCCCCAACAAAACCGCCAATACCATAAGATGAAGTGTTTGTAGAATTTGGAGCAGAAACACTTCCGCTGGCATAACAGTTGTTTATTTCACCAGCTCTGGTTTGATAATATGACAAAGCTCCAGCAAATCCACCAATACGGCCATATGAAGATGTACTACTGGTTACATTTACAGTAGAATAAGATTGATTGATTTCCCCTTCATCAATCCAGCCAACGAAGCCTCCGCAACCTCTACCTGCAGCTGTAAGCGTTCCTTCTGCGCTACATTTTTGTATTATACTATTTCCTGATTTTTCACCAATAAAACCACCAACTCCGCTATTGGCTCCATCTGCCGCTACTGTTCCGTTAAACGATGACTCTTCAATGATTCCGATTCCCGACATATAATCATATCCAATGACACCACCAACACGGTAAGTACCCGACACAGACCCTGTAACATTGCATGAAGAGATATTGGTGGTTCCTGCAAGATAAGCTGCCAGACCACCAATGTGCTCATCTCCTGATATATCTACATTTTCCAACGTTATGTTACTAATTGTTCCATTATTTACATAGCCGAAAAATCCGATATATTCCTGGTTTGGCCGGTTTATTGTTAAACCTGATATTGTATGCTTCTGACCATTAAAATTACCGGTGAATTTGGATGAGCTTGTTCCAATAGGACTAAAACCTGCTCCACTATTCCAGGCAGAAGTGGCGCTGGCATCAATATCTGATATAAGGATAAAATTATCACCCCATGATGAACTATTTTCACAAATCCATAACAAATGATCTAAAGTTGAGACTTCTCTTGGGTTGCCTGTTGGCTCAACCCCTGCAGGTGGGGGGTCTATGTTTGTTTGCCAGGACAGATACGGATATCCATCATTCTCTGATTCGTCAATGCCCCAAATTGGAGTAGTGAAATCCCATCCGGCATCGGTATAAGTGCTCTGTGTTGTCATTTCAGTAGTGGTTTTGCCAGTTCCGGCTGCACTGCTGACCTGACCTGATGTTTGGGTATCCCAGAATGAATCTTCCACCCAATTTGTTCCATTACCGATCAAACCACCGGTATATGAATTTCCCGAGACACCTCCTTTGGAATAGCACTTTCTAATATATTTATAAGAGAGATCACCGACCAGGCCGCCTACATAATCATGGCCGCTTACGCTGTTTTGGCTGTAGCAGTTGGTAAGGGCTGAGCCGTGATTGTACCCCACGATTCCTCCTACATAATCATTAATGCCAATAAGGGTTCCACTGATATAGCATTGTGAAATATCACCATCGCTGCTGTAACCAATAAAGCCACCTACGTATATATATCCTTTGATAAATGCATCCGGTAATCCGAGATTTTCGACAACATTACCAATGGCATTGGATTTCCCAATAAAGCCCACCTCATACTCATGCTCCCTGTTGATCCACAGGCTGCTGATATCATGTTCCTGCCCATCATAAGTTCCCGAAAATTCATCGTTGGCATCACCCGCTCCAAAGGGCAGAAAACCGCTGCCGCCACACCAAAAAGTGGTGCCCGAAGCATCAATATCGCAGGATTGGATATAATGATCGTCCCAGCGATCGGTTTTTTGGGAAATCCAGTAGAGGTCCGTAAGCCCGTCCACCACGTAAGGGTCTTCTGTGGTGCCGCTTCCTTCGGGTTCCGTGCCATAAAGGTCATCTCCCTGCCAGCTCAGGAAGGGATAACCATCGTTTACAATTGGGCTGATGCCCCATATTCCGCTGCTGCTTTGGGTCATAAAATCCCAATCGCTTTGATATGATTCCTCTGCCCTGTATTGATATTCCATTTGCATTTCCATCGTGCTCAAGCCATGGCTGTTGCCACCGTCATCACTTTGCCCGGAGGCATTTTTGTCATAATAACAAGCTGTGGTTGAAGAGGAGCTGTAACCGGTTAAGCCGCCACTGTAGTCACACGAACCTGTACAAGTTACCTCGCCCGTATTATAGCAATAAGAGGCATAACCGTATCCGAGGAGACCACCCACATAATCCTCCTCTGCACTTACCTGCCCGATATTATAACAATTTTCTGCACTACCATATCCAATGAGGCCGCCAACATATTGAAGTCCAATTACTTGCCCGGTATTGTAGCAGTATTTGGGGCCGGGGTAATAATTGCTGAGTCCGATGAGACCTCCAATATATTCTGAAGAACCAACCACATTAGCGGAATTGTAGCAATATTCTACAACAGCTTCGTTTGTGCCAATCAGTCCGCCTGCTTTGGTGTGCGCATCTATAGTCGCTTCATTATAACAGTGTTTGACTTCCGAAGAAGAGGCATTCCATCCAATCAACCCGCCAATGGTTGAACCATCGAGCAGTGTTCCGCTGCTGTAACAGTATTGCACCACAGTTGAGGCCGTTTTGCCGGCTAGGGCTCCGACGTATGCATTGCCGCTAATGTTTGCGTTAGTTATACTCAGGTTTTCAATGGTTGCACCATCTGTAGCACCAAAAAGGCCGACATAGTTTTCATCACTGCTATAACTCGCATCACTGCGGTCGATGGTTAAATTGCTGACTGTATGATTATTTCCTTCATAATGTCCTGCAAAGCCTGTGTTTTCGTTTCCTATGGGGAAAAATCCGGCATTATCATACCAGGAAGCTGCTGATGAGGCATCTATATCTGTGCTTTGCTCAAAGTATTTGTCCCATTCCTGCGAATATTGCGACAACCAGTATAAATGAGGCAAAGTAGAGATTTGATAGGGACTGGCTTCTGTTCCGCTTCCTGTTGGTGTAACGGCAAATTGATCATAGCCCTGCCATGCCAGAAACGGAAGGCCATCGTGATCAAAGGGGTTAATTCCCCAGATGTTATCGCTGCCGTTGGTGCTTTCGCCCATAAAATCCCAACCTGCAAAAGAGCCCTGCGTTTGCATTTCGCGATTGGTTATTGGATTTGCATTGGCATTGGTATCATCACAGCCTGATGTCTCTTTATTATAATAATTTCCAGTGGAAGTCCCACTATTCATATTTCCGCATAAGCCTCCGTAATAACCTAAATGAGGCGATACTCCTCCTGTTGAATAGCAATTTGTAATGCTGCCTCCGTCATAAAAAACACCCACAAAACCACCTAATCCATAAGTGTAGTTGTTATTTGACCCATTTCTTGATACATCACCTGAACTAAAGCAGTTGTCTATTTTTCCGGTGCTTCCGTCGAAATATGCAACTGCACCGGCAAAGCCTCCTGCGCGGCCTTGATTCCCATCATTGCAAGTGGCACTGCCCGTTGCATAGCACTGGGAAATCAGTCCTGCATTCCAACCCACGAATCCTCCAACATTACGATCCTGTGCAAATGCATTGCCTGTTGCATACGAATTAGTTATCAGGGGTTTGTTGTCGTCAATGTCATCATTGTGATATAACCTGCCAGCAAAACCGCCAACATTATAAGTACCGATTACTGCGACATCAGCACCGCAATTATGCATAACAGATCTAAGCACTATATTGCCGGCAAGGCCGCCACTATTGTCAGCTCCATGAACAGAGCCGCTTACAAAACAATCGTCAATGGTGCCAGTATAAAACGTTCCCGCCAAAGCTCCGGTTTGATTGCTTCCGTAAATTTCAACATCATTCAGGTTTACACCATCAATATCTGCATTTTTAAGGTATCCAAAAAACCCGATGTAGTTGGTTGTGCTTCGGTCGATGTAGAGATTGTCGATGGAATAGCCATCGCCATCGTAGCCGCCGGTAAATGAATGATCGTAATCATACCCAATTGGAATAAAACCTTTTCCATCATTATAAAAATCACCACCAGATTGAAAATCTGCATCGGTAAAAGTGATATTGGCTGTTTGCTTGAAGTGCTTCGACCATTCACCGGAATTTTCCGAAAGATACTTTAAATCTGCTTTTGTAGCAATTAGATACGGATCGCCGGAATTTCCGCTGCCGCCGCTGTAAGCTTGTGCCATCAGGCTGGTGCTCATTGTTGCAATTATTAGCAAAAGAAAAAATGCGTAGAAGTGTTTCATGATGTTGCGTTTTATTGACTTTGGCTTAAGTCGATTTTCAAAATCTATTCTTCCGTGTTTTTTTAATTAGTGTTTGTCCATAATGTCCGATCTCAGCGTTATTCTAGTATTGAAACCAAGTCGCTTCGGCAGGCTCAGTGCATCGCATTTACCAATGTAAACTCCTTGTTTTCAATCCCGCGAATGTACTTCGACATGCTCAGCATAACACCTCGACCTCGAACATTCTGAATCAAACACTTGACTTTATGGACAGAAACTAATTAGTCATTCAGTTTTTTCAAATTACTGTCATAAACCTTCTTAAGCCCATATCCTGTTCCTAATACCAGCAAAACAGCGATTCCACTGCCAATAGGCGCGCCACCTCCAACGGGTGTATTTCCTCCTGCCGGTGCTCCATTTCCTCCGTTGGGTTCAGGGGGTGTTTGGGCATTAATGGATATTGCAAAAAGGGCAAGTGCGATTGTGGCGATTAATTTTTTCATAGGTATTACTTTTATAGGTTTAAATTGCTTTGTTGGATTAATACCAAAAATATTAAATGAGCAATAAAAACTTGTCCTGTTTTTGGACAAAAAACTGCACAAAAACTGCACAAAGGGGACGAAATGGCAGTTTTTTAGGTTGCGGGATGTGTTGGATGGAAAATAACTTATCCGACGACTCGAAGTCATCGGATGAATGGTTCATTTGTTTTTTCTGATTGTAGAGACGAACGGCCGTGCGCCTCTACAATCAGAAAAACATTATTCAATAATGATCTTCTTCGTTATACGATTATGATCCGTTTCCACTGTAACAAGATACACGCCTGTGCTTGATGGTGCAGGGATGTTTTCAGTATTATCCCATACGCCCAAAGTCCTGCCGGTGATGTCGCTTAAGATGACCCGCTGCGGCTGTTGTTCGCTTTGGATGATGATGTTGCCACCGGCCACATACGCCTGCACGGCATTACCGTTGATTTCTTCAACCGCAGAGGTGTTTAAATGCAGTTTAAAACGTGTTTCATCGTCGGTTAAGCTCCATTCGAAGGTGTAAGCTCCTTGCGTGAGGTCGTGGAAGATATTGAGTTTGGTGTCTTCGAGGATCAACTTGCTGATATCGGTCATTTCATTGGCTTTGATGCTAAACTGCCCGCTTTCGCCGCAATAAAACCCGAGCGGGATCTGATCGCATTGTGGCCTGCGGTCAATCGACAGCCTTTTGGTTCCTGTGAAGGAATACAGTTGTGGCACCTGATCGGAAGTGGTGAATAGTTTCCATGCATCGTATTGGAAATCAAAATCTTCACTGGTATTTTCATCGAGAACGATAAAGAGCTGGTCGTAATAGTTATTTTGTGCATCTACCTGTAGCTCAATGGAGTAGGGGAGTGTTGTTTTGTTTTTATAGTAGTTGGAGCTTCCGCTGTGTGTGCGTTTGGCATTGCTGAGGCTGAATGTTCCGCTGCTTGCGGGTTTTATCCAGAAGCCTTGCATGGCAGGCACATATTGCACACCGGCTCCTTCGCCATTGTTCCAGCTTTTGTTATTCTGCCCCACCGGATCCCAATAGTAAACGGCTCCGTAGGTGTCGTCTAACTGCGCCCAGTCGATGGGCGAGGGGTATGGGTTTCCGAGCAGGTTCCAAGTGCTTCCTGTTATGGCATGGCTTTGATCGCCTGTATTGGGAGTGCCGGTAAAGGTGAAGGTAGTGCTGGTGGTTTCGGCCACGCTCCAGAAGGAATAGCCTTGTGCGGGCGTGAGCGTTGTAGTAAGGTTGGTAATGTCCTGCCAGCCTTCATCGTAATACTGCAGGTAATTCCCTTCGAACATGGCTGCTGTGGCATTGCTGACAGGTGATGCAATCAGGTGCCATTTATCATCAGTGATGCTGCGTTCTATATTGACGGTGCCGTTGTTGGTGATGGTGCCATTGGTGATAAGCGATCCTTCAGGATTGACAGTGAGTACAGCACCGGCGTTGACAGTGAGATTGTTGCATGTTGCGCCAACAGCTGGGCTGATTATGGGGTCATTGTCCTCATCAGGGATAAGCACATTGTCTGTAAGTTCGTCAGGTACTTCATTATGAGCCCAGTTGGTGGCAGTATTCCAGTCGGTACTTGTGCGGCCTGCCCAGATGTATTCGCCTTCATCGCCGAAAAACCATCCTGTGTTGTTTCCGTTATCTGTGGAATTGGTCGCATATATCGTATTGCCGCTGTTTTGGGAATCAGTAACATCTGCATAGCTTACATTTGCATTTGTAACATTAATAGATGCAGCATTGCCCACTGTAGTGGCTGAAATTACAACAGGATTTCCTGAGGTGCCGGTGATAATAAAATTATTGGAAATGGTTTGGTTTTTGCCTTCATCGGAATCAAATTTTAGGCTCTTGCCAGCAGTAGTACACGTAAAATTATAAAATCCTGTGCTGCCACTGATTGTTGAAGTTCCTGCACCGTCAAAGAGGACGGTTCCATCGTTATTGTTGTAGTTGCCGTTATTGGTCCAGTTACCACTTACATTGAAAGAGCCGGAAGTGCCATCCATGATGCCGCCGGAGGCAATGCTTACGTTCTCTATGTTTAGGTTGCCATTTGGTGCAGCACCGCCTAAATATCCTCCTCCGTTAATTGTCAGGTTTTCCACTGTAATGTCAGGACTGGTATATTCAACATAACCAGCAGTAACTGTCATCGTGCCCAAGGGTGTAGTGCTGCCAACATTTTCACCTATTTTTGCTGCGAATGAAGGATTCAATATCAGGTTTCCTGAACCTGAGTTGGCGCTATTAATGGTGCCGTGAAAATAAATCCAGTTTTGAGGATCAAGTGAGCCGCCTGTGGCTGTGAGAGTAATTCCATCATTAATTAGCAGGTTGTCATAAATATCTATTTTATTAGAGAATGAATTTATGGTAGCATCACCGGTAATGGTAGTCCTGCGGAGTACAATATCACCCTCGGCTTTCGCATTGGAAGTTTGCAATGTGCCCTGCAGGCTTACAGCAGATGGACCCGTTTCCGCTATGGATATTCCTCCTTCAAAGCTAAATTCATCCGAGGTAGCATCGCCTAAAGTTAAGGTTCCTGTATTTTGGAAATTCACGGCATTGGAAATCGTCGTTCCATCGCCCTTCAAGATTAGATTGAAGTTCTCGTTGGAGGTTGTCAGGCTGTTGGCGATTACAGCATCTGTTGCTGTTTTTGTAGCACTGCCGGAAAAAGCAAGTGTATGATAGGTGCTTCCATAAACCGATTGGTCTGCAGTACCTTTATATTCTGTTGTTCCTGTGCCACAGGTGAATGTGCCCAGACCGCTTACTGTTCCTCCCAGTTCAAGTGCAGCGGCTCCAATAAATATAACGCTACCTCCTGTGGCGTCGAAAGCACCGTTGGCGGCATATGTGCCCGTGCTGAGCGTAAGGCCTCCGTTGATATCGGTATTGCCCTCTGCTGTGAAATTATTTGCCCCAATAGCGAAGGTGCATGCCCAATCAAGATACAAATCCCCTGAGATGGTAGTGGAAGCGCCAAGGGTAAGCCCTTGTTCATTCAAAATTTGTACATTCACACATCCGCTTGCCGGTAATTCATGGGTGGTGGTTGTTTGTGATGAACTTACATCGGAATATATTAGGCTTGAGGAGCTGCCATAGGAAAGGGTGGCACCGCTGGAAACCGTTAATGTTCCACCATCCATATCCAGTGCGCCGTTAACAGTAAGGTCAGTTCCATCGCCATCGGCAATGGTTAATGTACATCCTGAGTTGATAACAAGAGAAGCACCGGATGCAACAATTGTCTGGTCGATTTCCACATTTGAAGCAACTGTTACCGTTGCTCCGTCAACAATTGTCACTAAGGCTGAATTTTCCACAGTAGGTGCAATGTAAGTATTCTCATAAGATCCATCAATGGTTAGGGACCTTGTCCATGTATATTCAGCAAAATCCACCTCCCATTCGCCGCCATCAGCAGTTGTGCGGTAATAGTACTCGGTAACAGGAGGAGAATCTGGTTGTAAAGTCGGATATCCATCATTAACACCGGAACTAATTTGCCAGACAGTATTGAAATTCCAATTGGTAAAGGTGCTTTGGGTTGTCATTTGAGTGGTGTTTTTTGCGGTGGCGCCGGTTGCTGTTGTTTGATTGGAGGCTTGTGAATCAAAAAAGTTGTCTGTAAAATCTCCGGTTGTGGTTCCACAAAAGCCCTTATCTGTTGGATTACTTGCGCCTGTGTAAGTTACATCTCCAATACTGTAACAATATTCTATCGTTGCCGACGTTATAGATCCCCAGTTCTCCTCTTCTTCAGCTTCTCCACAAAAACCGCCAAAACTTGTCGCTGTTGCACCACTTGCTCTGTTTACATTTCCTAAACTGTAACAATTAGTTATAGTATTATCTGTATCTAAACTACCAACAAATCCACCGGTTCTTGATTTACCCGTCACATCACCAGTGCTAAAACAATTTGAAATATCAGCATTAGCAACACCAACTAAACCACCAATGTCAGAACCGTTAGATGAAGATGAAACTGTAACAGTGGCCGTGCTATAACAATTTGATAGTGTATTCACACCTTGGATTAAACCGCAGAGGCCGCCTACTTGCCTATCACCTGTTACACTGCCTGTTGTATAACAATTTCCTACTGTATTATAACAATGACCAACAAGTCCTCCAGTAAGCGTACCTGTTACATCTACATTTGTTAAACCAAGATTCGTAATACTTCCAGCGCTTGTTCTACCAAAAAAACCCACTCTTAATTGATTGGTGCAATTGATATATAATTCATTAATGGTGTGATTATTGCCATCGTAATGCCCAGAAAAAACACCGCTTATATTTCCAATTGGTGTTAAACCTTCCTGATCTCCCGTATCCCAATTGGCAGAACCATCATTATCCCAGTCCACAGCTTGTTCGTTTGCGCCAAAATCAATATCGGCAGTTTGCAAAAAATATTTTCCCCAATCATCAGGAGTTTGTGATAAATAGATTATATCATTTACTGTGCTTATTTCAATAGGATCACCTGATGTTCCGGCACTCGTATTATCAACATAGCCGGTTACTTGTGCTGAAATTGAACTTGTTGCTAATATTAGAAATATTAATAGATTTTTCATAAGTCAAATTTTTTTTTTTAACTTTCGATATTGGTTGTGTTAAAATGCTGTTTGATGTTTGAGGCCAATCAGTTTATTTCCCCATCTTTTTTCTGTACTCCCACACCTTCTTTCCGCCATATGCTGCTCCCAGCGCCATCAATATGCCAATGCCACCGGCAATGGGCGCACCACCACCAACGGGGCTGTTGCCGGATCCGGCCTGCGTGGGGTTAACATCGTCATTTGGATGTGGCGGGTCTTGTGCGTTTGCACCAAAAAACATGATAGCGATTGCGAGGGTTGCGATAATTTTTTTCATAAGTTTTGCTTTTTTTAAAGGTTATCAATAATTGCTTTTTTGCGATAACCAAATATACAAAATGCAGATGCGAATACTGTCTGGATTTTGGACAAAAAACTGCACAAAGACTGCACAAAAGGGCTCAAATGGCAGTTTTTTTTGCGTTTTGGGATGTTTTGAATGGGAAATTACTCATCTGATGACTTAAGTTCATCGAATGCGTGGGTCAATGAACCATAGTGTAAACAGCTGTCATCAGAAAAGGGAAGCAGGGGCTCCTATAAATTTTTACTGAAATCAAGCAGAAAAGTATGCAGCTTATCACTGCGTTTCAGGCTGAGCTTGTTCCTTAACCTATGCCGCGCCACTTCAACCGATCGACTTGTTTTGGATAAAACACCTGAAATTTCCTTGGTGCTGAGATTCATCAAAATAAGGTAGCACAAGCGTTTGTCGTTGGTCGTTAAGTCCGGGTATTGCTCGCTGAGGTTTTTGATAAATGAGCTGTTGCCCGATGAATACAGCAGTTCAAATTCTTCCCATATATTGCCGTTGAGCTGTTGGGCGATTTTTTCTTCGATTTGTGTAAGTTTGACCAAAGCACTTTCTGTATCCTTGCTTTTGCTCAATGAAACCAATTCCTTGCGAATGCTCAGTAAAAATTCATTCGATTGGGACAGTGCTGTGAGTTTAGCAGCGAGATTGGCTTCTTTTTTCTCCAGATCCGATTTTAGTAGCTGGCTTTCTGCTTCTTTTGCTTTGAGCTCGAGCTCTGTATTTTGAAGTATTAACTGGTTTGATTCAATATGGCTTTGCTGAAGTTCTTTTTCTGATTGCCGCAGCTTTTGGCTTTGGCGGAAAAAATATAAAATCAGAATAAGACCAATGATCAGGAGCAGAGCCGTAATTGCCAATAAACGAGAGATACCAATTAAAAAATAGTGATCTTCATTAAGGTCTGAGATTATTTCCGAATCTTTGTTATGGTGGTAATTTAAAATGAGTTCTTTTGCAATCAGGGTTTTTAAAATGGAGTTTTTGCTTGACTTAAGCGTTGTTACTTCTTTTTTTATTTCTACAGCCATCAGGCTATCGCCTTTTGCCAGATAAATATCTGCCATTGTTTGAAGTGCAATTGAAGCAAAGACTTCATCTCCGGATTTAAGGGCAAATTGGTGGCATTGCTGCGCATATTTCAGTGCCAATTTGTGATTTCCGGACAAATTATATGCAAAAGCCAGATTATTGAGTAATGCCGGATCAGCATCTAAACGCCTTTCTGTTCTGATTTTTAAAGAACTATCAAGGTAAATTATCGCTTCTGTACTTTTATTGTGCTGCAAATAAATACCCCCAATAATGTTTAATAGATTGGAAGTCAGAGCGTAGTCTTCATTTTTGTTAATATCTATTGCTTTTAAAGCATAATATCTAGCGGAATCAAGATATTGAGTATCCTTGTTTCTATGAAAAGAGAGTTCGTAATAAATTGCTGATAAACCATAAAAAGTATTGGCTTTAATGCCTTTATCTAGGGAAAGATTCTGCCGTAAAACAGACTGAAGAAATTGAATACCATCCTCATAATTTCCTGTAGAGCGCAAATAGTCAGCAATTTTGATTCTTGTTAATGCAGTAGCGTTCGGTTGATTGTGTTTGGAATAATATTCAAAAGAATCTAAAAGGGTGTGTATGTACTTATGTTCTTTTAGGAATTCCCGATATTCGGGTTTAATTAGGTGTAACTGGCTTACTGATTCCAATTGTTCATTCTTGGAGTCTTCACGAATATCGTGTTCAGTACAGGATATTATGCTGAATAACAATAGTATATAAATAGGTGCAAGCTTTAGCCGAATCATTCAATATTTGTTTTGATCATAACAAAAATCATTTTCCTTGCTGATTTACAAATATAGAAAAAATGAGGCATATATTTATCCTTCATCATAAACTACTTAAATCATCGGGCATAGGAATCTGTGGCAAAGAATTGCGTGAAAGTCAAAATCAATCCAGCTGGGATGATGGTCTAAATGTACGATATGGCGAATCCTGAAAGGATGACATTATTATAGAAATTAGGTTTTACATCACATACCTAAACCCAGAATGGGTGGCATTATTATAGAAAACAGAAGAGAAACGCACAATCAAACCCAGAATGGGTGACATTATGGTTTGAAGATCCGTGCCAATTAAAAGATGAGCCCCCAAACCTAATAAAGAAAATGGATATAGCCTTAAAAATCAAATAAGTACATTTATTCGACCCCATCCGGGGTCGTAGGTTGTACGATGGCAATTGTTCTATAAACATTCAATCCCTCCGGGATTGGCAAGAAATTATTTTCAAGGCTTCTATCCGGAAAATGTGATATAATAATTTGATAATCATTGCTTTTGCGTGCTTGGAATACCAACATATACTAAATCCTGAAAGGATGACATTATTATAGAAATTGTGTTTGCAACGCACATACCAACCCAGAATGGGTGACATTATGGTTTGAAGATCCGTGCCAATAAAAGATGAGCGCCCAAACCAAATAAAGAAAATGTATATAGTCTTAAAAATCAAATAAATACATTTATTCGACCCCATCCGGGGTCGTAGGTTGTGCGATGGCAATTGTTCTATAAACATTCAATCCCTCTGGGATTGGCAAGAAATTATTTTCAAGGCTTCTATCCGGAAAATGTGATATAATAATTTGATAATCATTGCTTTTGCGTGCTTGGAATACCAACATATACTAAATCCTGAAAGGATGACATTATTATAGAAATTGTGTTTGCAACGCACATACCAACCCAGAATGGGTGACATTATGGTTTGAAGATCCGTGCCAATAAAAGATGAGCGCCCAAACCAAATAAAGAAAATGTATATAGTCTTAAAAATCAAATAAATACATTTATTCGACCCCATCCGGGGTCGTAGGTTGTGCGATGGCAATTGTTCTATAAACATTCAATCCCTCCGGGATTGGCCCGAACCAAATAAAAACATCGGTTTAACACAGAATAAATAAGGTTGGGCAAACTTAGGTTAGCAATCTTTTTCGCACCCGTTGGCGCGGATTTGCAATCCGTGCCTTTATAAATATCCTAAAAGCCAAAAACATATAAATCAATTAATTAGCCACATTCGACTCCATCCGGGGTCGTAGGTTGTACGATATCCATTGTTCTATAAACATTCAATCCCTCCGGGATTGGCAAGAAATTATTTTCAAGCTTCTATCCGGAAAATGTGATATAATAATTTGATAATCATTGCTTTTGCGTGCTTGGAATACCAACATATACCAAATCCTGAAAGGATGACATTATTATAGAAAACAGAAGAGAAACGCGCAATCAAACCCAGAATGGGTGGCATTATGATTTGACGATCAAATTCTGCTGCATAATTACAGATTCGCGCTGGACTTTCAGCCCTTGAATTAGACTTTTTTTTAAAAAAAACTCATCCGATGAAACGAAATCATCGGATGAGTTTATAATTTTATTCAACAATTAATTTTTCTGTAATTCTTTGTCCATCAGATTCTATGCTGACTAAATATACCCCCGCAGTTTTGGGGGCGGGAATGCTTTCTGCGCTTTCCCAAATACCCAAAGTGCGGCCAGTAATATCGGTGAGGATGATGCGCTGGGCTGTGGTTTGGCTTTTGATAATGATGTTGCCAGCTGCCACATAAACCTGCATTTCAGGAAGGCTGATGTTTTCAACCGCAGTGGTGTTGCAATGCAGTTTAAAACGTGTTTCATCGTCGGTTAAGCTCCAGTCGAAGATGTAAGCTCCTTTCGTGAGGTCGTGGAAGATATTGAGTTTGGTATCTTCGAGGATCAACTTGCTGATATCGGTCATTTCATTGGCTTTGATGCTAAACTGCCCGCTTTCGCCGCAATAAAATCCGAGCGGGATCTGATCGCATTGTGGCCTGCGGTCAATCGACAGCCTTTTTGTTCCTGTGAAGGAATACAGTTGTGGCACCTGATCGGAAGTGGTGAATAGTTTCCAGGCATCGTATTGGAAATCAAAATCTTCACTGGTATTTTCATCGAGAACGATAAAGAGCTGGTCGTAATAGTTATTTTGTGCATCTACCTGTAGTTCAATGGAGTAGGGGAGTGTTGTTTTGTTTTTATAGTAGTTGGAGCTTCCGCTGTGTGTGCGCTTGGCATTGCTGAGGCTGAATGTTCCGCTGCTTGCGGGTTTTATCCAGAAGCCTTGCATGGCAGGCACATATTGCACACCGGCTCCTTCGCCATTGTTCCAGCTTTTGTTATTCTGCCCCACCGGATCCCAATAGTAAACGGCTCCGTAGGTGTCGTCTAACTGCGCCCAGTCGATGGGCGAGGGGTATGGGTTTCCGAGCAGGTTCCAAGTGCTTCCTGTTATGGCATGGCTTTGATCGCCTGTATTGGGAGTGCCGGTAAAGGTGAAGGTAGTGCTGGTGGTTTCGGCCACGCTCCAGAAGGAATAGCCTTGTGCGGGCGTGAGCGTTGTAGTAAGGTTGGTAATGTCCTGCCAGCCTTCATCGTAATACTGCAGGTAATTTCCTTCGAACATAGCCGCCGTGGCATTGCTGACAGGTGATGCAATCAGGTGCCATTTGTCATCAATGATGCTGCGTTCTATATTAACGGTACCGTTGTTGGTGATGGTGCCATTGGTAATGAGCGATCCGCCGGGATTGATGGTGAGGGTAGCGCCGTTTTCAACCGTTAGGTCGTTGCACGATGCGGCAATGCCTGTGGTTATCTCCGGGTTATTAGAGGCATCATTGGGGATGCTTACATTATTTGATGAAGTTGGAACTAAACTTGTGCTCCAGTTATTAGCTGTATTCCATGCGCTACTTTCCGAGCCATCCCACATGATTTGGGTGATATCTTTATATTCATAAGCTCCTATGGTTGGCGGATTCAGCCTGCTAGCACCCCTTTGGTCTTGCGGTTCAGAGGCATCATAAAGACCTGCTCCTATAGCAAAACTGAGTGAGGAAATTTCTAAAGTTTTGGTGCCGTTGACTGTATTGTTATCGGCAAGAGTTGAGGAGAGATTCAAAGTACCACCAACTGCATTCCCACCTTTGGTCCAGCTGGAAAAGGAGCCAGACGTAGCATATTTAGTATTATATAAGATTGAATTTGCGTTGTCAAATCCTCCTGACGTTGTAGCAACATTTGAATATTTAACAATGTTATACCCATTGTCGGTTAAACTACCAGTTGAACTTTCATAGTCGTTTGTGCTATTTTCGGCTATTATCGTATTGCTAATTGTTAGGTTCCCACCTGATCCATTATAAACACCTGTATTATTACCTGCAATTGTGCTATTAGTTATAGTGACATTACAACCATCCATAAATATAGCGCCACCATTATAAGGATTCGCTTGACTGTTATTTGCTATTGTTGAATTATTTATGGTCACAGTTGCATTGCCATCAACATGTATTCCACCTCCTCCTCCAGAAAAAGATCCATTACTCGTATTATTATGTATGGTGCTGTTTTCTATAACTAAGGAGCCGCCATATTTAAAAATACCGCCACCTGTTTGACCTGTATAATTGTTACTAATCTCTACATTTATAATCTTAAGTTCACCTGATGATTGACAATGGATGCCGCCTCCTGCTCCATTTTGGTTATACCCATTTTTTATAGTTAAATTTTTAATTGTAATGGAACCGCTGCTTAAAAGAAAAACCCTGTCAATAGCTGACCCAGAAGGTGCATGAGCCTGTATAATTGTAGCTTCGGCACCCTGTCCTTGTATTATTAAATCTTTTCCTCCATTACTCAGACCATACTCAGTAAACGTTTCTGCAGATATATTAATGATATCGCCAGAGCTTGCGGCAGAAATGGCCGCAGCTATAGTTGAATAATCTCCGCCACTGAGAGCCACATCAATTTGATCACGAAAATTAACAGCTAAATCACTTTTAGTAGAATTATTAACTGCTGAGGCATTGCCATTATTAAAAGCAGTATTGTCAAATGCAATTCCCAGATCAGAAATATCGTTGGCATTGTTGCTGCTTGTGGCCGTACCGCTAAGCGCAGCACTTAGTTCTGTATTACTTACTTTTGTAATCACCATCGATAATCCTGATGGAATATTTGAAGCAGAATACTTAGTGGCAGCAAAGACTCCGATATCTCCTGTAAAATAGTCGCCATCGGGTAGGTTATAAGTAATCGTTAGCGTGTTTTCTATGGTTCCATCATTGGCTTCTGATTCCTGAAAGGTTTCCGGACTATAAGAAAGGTTTGGTGCCGCTTCAAAGACGCTCGGAGCAGGATTTGATCCAATCCAACCAGTCCAACCACTGGAAGGAGGGGTGTTTCCTGGGTTATCTGTATAGTAGTATTTACCCCAATACATACGCCCTATCTCCCAATGCCCATTATATCTCAAATAATACTCTCCACATATATATTGGGGTTTCCCATAATAGGTGCCACTTTCAACATAGGTACCATTGACCTCGTCTGATCCTGCACCGGTCACGATATAGTCGGTTGCCATGAGATAGGAGCTGGCCATTATTGCTAAAAAGAGCAGGCTTAATTTTAGGTAGAAATTTTTCATTTTCGATTTTTTAGGGGATTATTAATCATTCAATTTCTTCAATTTCACATCATAGACCCGCTTCAGGCCATATCCGGCCCCAAGAACGAGTAAAATGCCAATGCCACCACCAATTGCTGCGCCACCGCCAACAGGGGTATTCCCTGCATCCGGTGCTCCACCACCATCGTTAGGACTTGGAGGTACTTGTGCGTTCAGCGCGATGCTGATTAAAATGCCACTAAAGAGAATTGCTAATTTTTTCATGTTTTATAGGTTTTAAATATTATGGTTATGTTGTAGAATAAAGTGGAATATCTAATTCCAAGTATTTTTTCTCGACTGACCTAAAATCGCGTATAGCATTCGTGTTTGACATTATTGCTTTAGTGAAGACTGACATTGGGTTTGACGACTTTTTTGTTTTTTCATGAAACACAAACCAATTTAGATATTGCTGCAGATATTTAGTCGCTACACCATAAAAAGGCTTTAGCCATCTTTCAAATAAATTGTCAAGAGAGTTTACATGTTGTACATGATAACATTTATTTTTTACATGTCGTTTTGATGCAATGAATGTGTGGTGTTCTAGTTCTTTTTTACCCGCCCAAGATATTATTGATGGATGAGAATCAGAGCAAAGAACATTGCTGCAATCAATGAAACTACCAATGGTTTTTTCAATACTCTCAACATCAATCCTCCCTACTTTTGCAATCCGCATAGTAGGGTTGTCTTTTCGATCCGTGGCCACTATAATTGATATCTTGTCATTACTGACGCCACGCTTTTTTTTCTATCACTAGGCCTTTTATACGGTTTTCTATTCAAACCCTTTTTGCCTTTTTCATTTATATCTAACTGTTTATCATCACATTCAACTATTTCCGATAATGTCATTCCATTCATTGTTTGTAGTGATGACAATAGTTTATGCCTCCAATCAAATATCGTCTTGGTGCTAACCCCTAGTTTTTTAGCGGCTTTTCTTATGGACAAATTTTCAATCGTAAGTTCTAGATACTCTTGAAACTTTTCTACTTTCTTAATGCCTGAAACAGCAGTTCCGGTGAAATCATTAAATGTTTTTTTGCATTGCTTGCATTTATAACGTTTTCGACCTTTATATGTGCCATGGCCATAAATGTCGCTACTAAGACAGTGTGGACATACTATCTTTTGATCCTGATTAAGTTCGGATTTAATTTTATCCAATTGAGGTGTTATGCCAATGTCCTTTTTTAGGAGTGTGTATAACTGTTCTTTCTCTTCTGAAGTCAGGTTCTTAAGTAAATCATCTATATTCATAGTAACAGTATTTATAACCGTAAAGGTAATAAAAATTCTCCATTATACTGCAACATAACCTTTTATTTCTACAGCCATCAGGCTATCGCCTTTTGCCAGATAAATATCTGCCATTGTTTGAAGTGCAATTGAAGCAAAGACTTCATTTCCGGATTTAAGGGCAAATAGGTGGCATTGCTGCGCATAATTCAGAGCCAGTTCGTGATTCCCGGATAAATTATATGCAAAAGCCAGATTATTGAGTAATGCCGGATCAGCATCTAAATGCCTTTCTGTTCTTATTTTTAAAGCGCTATCAAGGTAAATTATCGCTTCTGTACTTTTATTGTGCTGCAAATAAATACCCCCAATAATGTTTAATAGATTGGAAGTCAGAGCGTAGTCTTCATTTTTGTTAATATCTATTGCTTTTAAAGCATAATATCTAGCGGAATCGAGATATTGAGTATCCTTGTTTCTATGAAAAGAGAGTTCGTAATAAATTGCTGATAAACCATAAAAAGTATTGGCTTTAATGCCTTTATTTAGGGAAAGATTCTGCGTTACAACAGATTGAAGAAATTGAATACCATCCTCATAATTCCCTGTGGAACGCAAATAGTCAGCAATTTTGATTCTTGTTAATGCAGTAGCGTTCGGTTTATTGTGTTTGGAATAATACTCAAAAGAATCCAAAAGGGTGTGTATGTACTTATGTTCTTTTAGGAATTCCCGGTATTCGGGTTTAATAAGGTGTAAGCGGCTTGCTGATTCCAATTGTTCATTCTTGGAGTCTTCACGAATATCGTGTTCAGTACAGGATATTATGCTGAATAACAATAGTATATAAATAGGTGCAAGCTTTAGCCGAATCATTCAATATTTGTTTTGATCATAACAAAAATCATTTTCCTTGCTGATTTACAAATATAGAAAAAATGAGGCATATATTATCCTTCGAAGAAATGGCTTAAATGATCGGGCAGAGGAATCTGTGGCAAATAATTGCGTGAAAGTCAAAATCAATCCAGCTGGGATGATGGTCTAAATGTACGATATGGCAAATCCTGAAAGGATGACATTATTATAGAAATTAGGTTTTACATCACATACCTAAACCCAGAATGGGTGGCATTATTATAGAAAACAGAAGAGAAACGCGCAATCAAACCCAGAATGGGTGACATTATGGTTTGAAGATCCGTGCCAATAAAAGATGAGCGCCCAAACCAAATAAAAATAGATATTACATTGAAATTCAAATAAATACATTTATTCGACCCCATCCGGGGTCGTAGGTTGTGCGATGGCAATTGTTCTATAAACATTCAATCCCTCCGGGATTGGCAAGAAATTATTTTCAAGGCTTCTATCCGGAAAATGTGATATAATAATTTGATAATCATTGCTTTTGCGTGCTTGGAATACCAACATATACCAAATCCTGAAAGGATGACATTATTATAGAAATTGTGTTTGCAACGCACGATCAAACCCAGAATGGGTGGCATTATTATAGAAAACAGAAGAGAAACGCACAATCAAACCCAGAATGGGTGACATTATGGTTTGAAGATCCGTGCCAATAAAAGATGAGCCCCCAAACCAAATAAAGATAATGTATATAGCCTTAAAATTCAAATAAATACATTTATTCGACCCCATCCGGGGTCGTAGGTTGTACGATAGCCATTGTTCTATAAACATTCAATCCCTCTGGGATTGGCAAGAAATTATTTTCAAGGCTTCTATCCGGAAAATGTGATATAATAATTTGATAATCATTGCTTTTGCGTGCTTGGAATACCAACATATATGAAATCCTGAAAGGATGACATTATTATAGAAATTAGGTTTTACATCACATGATCAAACCCAGAATGGGTGGCATTATTATAGAAAACAGAAGAGAAACGCACGATCAAACCCAGAATGGGTGACATTATGGTTTGAAGATCCGTGCCAATAAAAGATGAGCCCCCAAACCAAATAAAAATATGGATATAGCCTTAAAAATCAAATAAATACATTTATTCGACCCCATCCGGGGTCGTAGGTTGTGCGATGGCAATTGTTCTATAAACATTCAATCCCTATCTGGGATTGGCAAATTCATCATACCCATAAGATAATCTGGGTTATAAAGCCTAGCCTAAAAGTACTTCTGAGCGTAGGCCAAAAAGGCTGCTTAGAGTAGTCGAAAGAGGTTGCCGAGCGGAGTCGAGGCACCTCTGCCTTTTATCCACCAAAATTTCAAAAAATTAGCTGTTACACCACGTAAACCAACCCAGAATGGGTGACATTATAATTTGACGATCAAATTCTGCTGCATAATTACAGATTCGCGCTGGACTTTCAGCCCTTGAATTAAACTTTTTTATGAAAAAACTCATCAGATGACTCCATTCATCTGATGAGTTTATAATTTTATTCAACAATCAATTTCTCTGTAATCCTTTGTCCATCTGATTCTATGCTGACTAAATATACCCCTGCAGTTTTGGGGGCGGGAATGCTTTCCACGCTTTCCCAAACGCCCAAAGTGCGGCCAGTAATATCTGTAAGGATGATGCGTTGGGCTGTGCTTTGGCTTTTGATAATGATGTTGCCAGCTGCCACATAAACCTGCATTTCAGGAAGGCTGATGTTTTCAACCGCAGTGGTGTTGCAATGCAGTTTAAAACGTGTTTCATCATCCGTTAAGACCCAGTCAAAGCTATAAGCTCCATCGATTAGGTTGTGGAAGATATTGAGCTTGGTATCTTCGAGGACAGCCGTAGAAATATCCGCGATTTCTTTGATCGCGATGGAGTAGGTTCCTGCTTCATTATTTACGAAACCGAGTTGGATGGATTCTGTTTGAGGACGCACATCCACGGCCAATATGCCATCAGAGCATTCTGTCCAGAGCTGGCAAATGCCTCTTGTTCCGCTGATAAATTTCCATGCATCGCGGGGCAGCTCGAAGTTTTCGGATGCACTTTCATCGAATACAATATAAAGCGCATCGCTATAGCTTTCGCTTTGAGCACTGAGAACGATTGCGTTTGAGAGAACTGCGGCTTCTTTTTTTGCAGAATTATGCGTGCGGACTGTATTGTCCAGGTCAAAACTGCCCGAAGACTCTGCCACTACAAAGAAGCCTTCCATGGGAGCAACATATTGTGAGCCTTCTCCGTAGTCTCCTGCGGGCACATAAACGTCATATCCAGTGCCATTCCATGTGTATTTTGAGCCATATGCAGAAAGTTCATTCCAGTCGATATAGGATGGATAGGGATTGCCTACAAGGTTTGTCCCGATATGCCCATCCGGTGTTCCTTTTGATCCATTATAATACAGATCAATGCTTTGGTCGCCTGTAAAAGGTGTTCCACTAAAAGTGAAAGTGGTTCCAGGGGTTTTGGCATCATACCACAGGCTGAATCCTTTAGCGGCAGTGAGAGGCTCGGTGAGTGTAGTAATATCCAGCCATTTTTGCTCGATTTCGCTCCACTTTTGCAAATAATTCCCGTCATATATTTCGCTGACAGCACCGGATACCGGAGCAGCGATAAAGTGCCATGCTCCACCGTCAATGTCCTGCTCCACATTGATGGTGCCGTTATTGGTGATTGTGCCGTTTGTGATTAATGATGCGCCGAAGTTGATGGTGAGGCTGGCGCCGTTTTCTACCGTGAGATTGTTGCAATTGGCTGTACTACTAATTGTCGGGTAATTAGGGGTGATTTTGGAGCCGACCATGGGTATCAATACATTAACATTAGAGGTTGGCGCTAAGTTACCATCCCAGTTTGCGGCGGTATTCCAATCGGTGCTTTCCGATCCGTCCCAAGTGAAGGTGGGAGGTGGCGGAGGTACATTTTGTAAATAGGGATAACCAGAATTGATTACTTCTAATGCATCAATGGTCCAAATGCCTTCAAAATCCCAATCGGTAAAAGTAGACTGTGTTTTCATTTCTGCATCTGATTTTGCCGTAGCACCATTTCCGGTGGTTTGATTGGATGCCCCCGAATTAAAAAAATTGGACTTATAATTAGCACCAAATGAGCCAGAAAATTCATATCCAATAAAACCTTTATCCGTAGGGTTTTCGCTGCCAGTGTAATAGACATTACCTGAACTATAACAATATTCTACTTTATTTTCTGCTATATAGTTTCTTCCAATAAACTGTCCAAAATCAGTATCAGTCCCACTGACTCTGGTTACATCGCCTGTACTATAGCAATTCCTGACAGTAGAATAATTGCTGAATTCATTTAAACAACCAATCAATCCGCCTACTCTTAATATTCCGGATACGGCACTATTGCTAAAAGATTGTTCTACAATACTAGAGTTATTTACATAGCCAACAAGTCCACCAATCCTAATTTTTCCGCTAACTTCTCCGGAACTATTTGAATTTGTAATCTTAGCATAATAATACAAACAACCCACAATGCCCCCAATTTGATTCCCTACAGAAGGATCTCCGCTTACTGTTCCGGAAAAACTGCAATTCGAGACAAGTCCATTATCGTTAAACAAATAACCAACTATACCTCCAACTTTCGAATGACCAGTTATACTGGCATTAGTCAATATAAGATTTCGTATTTCGGAAGCACTAACACTTGCAAACAAACCAACATATTCAGTTGTGGGTCTGTTTATAAACAAATTTGAAATAACATGTCCTCCTCCGTCGTATGTTCCAGAAAAATACCAACTTGAATTAATACCTATAGGTTTCCATCCCTCAGGGTCGCCGCCATTGCCATCATCCCACCCGGATGTTTCGGATGCATCAATATCTGCAATTTGTATATAGTCTTTTCCCCACCTTGACATATTTTGGGTTATCCAATACAAATTTTCTAAAGTAGCAATCTGATATGGATCGCCTTCGCTGCCATCACCATTTGCTGGTTCATCGGCTGTTTGTGCGCTAATGCTTGAGATGCTAAACAAGCAGGCGAGCACTAAAAATAGTGTATAAAAATTTTTCATTTTCGATTTTTTAGGGGATTATTAATCATTCAATTTCCGTAATTTCGCATCATAGACCCGCTTTATGCCATAACCGACGCCAAGAACGAGTAAGATGCCAATGCCACCACCAATTGCAGCGCCACCGCCAACAGGGGTATTCCCTGCATCCGGTGCTCCACCACCATCGTTAGGACTTGGAGGTACTTGTGCGCTAAGCGCTATGCTGATTAAAATGCTAATAGAGAGAATTGCTAATTTTTTCATAATCATAGGTTTTATTTGATCGATTTTTATTGCTTTATTGAATAATAAATAGGCTTTGGTGGTAAAAAAACGACGGCCTGTATTTTAGAGAAGGCGATGATGCTACTCAAAATAAAGACCGTCAAATAACACATAGATGATCAAAACAGTATTTTTTGATTTGCTCATAGGTTTCCTTCTTTTAGCGTTTGGTTCTTGTTTTCACGTGATTTTTCCCTTTCATCAATCGCTTTTATCAATCGTTCAAAAGCATCTTTACGTTCTTTCGACAATCTGATAATTCGATCAAAGACGGATTCCTCCCGTGAATCGATTTTATTTTGGCTCTTTTCCATGCTGAAGATTTAATTCAACAAGAGCGAATATAGGCTATAAGTGGGTTCTTGTAAAGGGAATCGACTACCTAAAAACTACGGGTATCGCTTTTTCTTACTACGAGAAAACTACGGGGGTGTTTGTTAAATTGCTGATATTAAATTGATAACAAATATTTAGTTAAAGAGTCGCATTGTTCGAGCGCCAATTTTTTTCTGATGCCGTTTCTTGTGCTTTCGATGGTGCGTACACTCCGGTTTGTGAGTATGGCAATATCTTTTGATGTCATATTAAGCCGAATAAAGCTGCAAATTTTGATTTCGGTAGGGGAGAGGCCGGGGTGCTTCTCGTTGAGCTTTTTATAAAAACCCTGATGAATATTTTTAAAACGTGTTTCAAATTCATTCCAGATTTCTGCCGGGGCATTCACTTCAAGTTCGTTTACGGTTTCGGCCAATAATTCGCGGTTCTGCGCGGAAACCCTTCGTGAAATAAGTTTTAATCGTTTTGCAACATTTAAGGCGATATCATTCGTTCGAATCATATGCATCGCATTGATTGTTAGCTCTTTTTCCCTTGTTTTTAATTCTACTTCAAGGGCTTCTTTTTCTTTTTCGACCAAGCGGATCTGTAAGACCCTGTTGCGCTGTCTGAAAATTCGGTAAAGAAAAAGTGTGATCAGGAATAAAATAATAATCAGTGCGCCCAAAACCAAAATGCGTTGATTGGACTTTATTTCAAAATTAAGCTTATTGAGTTCGGCAATCTGTTTCAGGTTTTTTTCTTGCTCAAATTTTTGTTCAAGTTCTGTAATTTTTTGCCGTACATCTTTATTGTGAAGGCTGTCTCTCAATGTACTGTATGATTCAAAATAAAACAATGCACTATCAATGTTTCCAAGATCCTTGTATATTTTATAGAGCTTATCTTGGATTTCCGATTGTTCTTTTAGCAAACGGAAGGGTTGGGCAAGCCGATATGCCTTTTTTAATAAAGGTGTTGCAGAATCGTACTCTTTCATTTTATAGAACATTAATCCTTTATGATATGCATGAAGCAATATGCCGTATGCAATCTTATTTTCTTTACAGATAGCCAAAGAGCTATCGAGATAGAGCGACGCTTTTTTGTATTTTTCTTGTTTTATATACAGTGTGCCGATATTCATATAATTTATGGCCATTGCCTGTATATTGTTTCTGTTCAGTGTTAATAATTCCAGATACATCTCTTCAGCCTGCTGCAATAAACCGATTTTTTTATAACAAATGGCCAGATTTGTCAGACAATTGGAATAAATGCTTTTATCAGATAAATGCCTGCTTAAAGCGACAGCCTCTTCTAAAATAGGTCGGGCCATTTCGGCTTGTCCGGACTCCATAATGGTTGCAGCCATACTATTCAAAGTATGTGCTTCATCGGCAGAATCACCAACCTTCTGATAAATATTTCTGGCTTTATAATATAGGGCAACTGCGGTATCAAATTGGCCTTCACGACTTAGGAGTTTGGCGAGCCCATTATAGATCATTGCCCGGTATTCCTCGTTTTTTTCATGAATAGTAAGTTTTAGGCCTTCATTCAATAATAGATGCGCCGAGTCGTATTCCATTAGGTTAAAATAAGTTTCGGCCAATCCATTTATTATATTAAGCTGGAAATGAGCTTCGTTTAACTCGCGTGCATTGTGCAATGCGTTCGAAAAATAAAAGCGTGCAGAGTCGAGTTGATCCCTCATTACATAATAATACCCTAACATAATTTGCGATTGAGCGAGCTCCTTTTGCAGATTCAGGCGCTTGGCCATATGTAAGCTAAGATGTGCATAATGAAGGCCTTCTTTATCTTGCTTGGCAATAAGCTGATCTGCCAGTTGTTTGAGTATTGCTTGCTCTGTTTTGGAATCTTTATTGTTTAGTTCAGACTTTAAGTTGTCAATTGTTTCGTTATCAGCTTTTGTGGCGATTGCTATGAGGATTATTATAAAAAGAAATACCTGTTTTAGTGTAGATGTCTGCATCCTCAATTTTCTTTGGTTTAGCACAAAGCTAAGAATTTTGTGCAGATTTCGGTAGGTTTCGTTTGATAAATTATCCCTGCATTCCGCTTGGTTTTGTTTGCATCGCATATAAGCTTTTTTGGATGTTCAATTGATTACTAACGCAGAATCTACGACCCCAGTGAGGTCGAATAAGGGTGTTTTATTTTAAGTAACTATCTTTTTCTGCACAAATATTGAAACTATAATGTCACCCATTCTGGGTTTGATTGTGTTTTGCATTCCTGTTTTTTATAATAATGTCACCCATTCTGGGTTAAGTCATGAAAGCCTAATTTCTTCCCAATCCCAGCGGGATTGAATAAGCGTATATATTTGATATGCAATAAGATATATATTTGTTTAGGTCTGGTTTTTTTGAAGGCACAAATATTCAAACTATAGTGTCACTCATTCTGGGTTTGATTGTGTTTTGCATTCTTGTTTTTTATAATAATGTCACCCATTCTGGGTTAAGTCTTGTAGGCCTAATTTCTTTCCAATCCCAGCGGTATTGAATAAGCGTATATGTTTGATATGCAATAAGATATATATTTGTTTGGGTTTGGTTTTTTTGAAGGCGCAAATATTGAAACTATAATGTCACCCATTCTGGGTTTGATTGTGTTTTGCATTCCTGTTTTTTATAATAATGTCACCCATTCTGGGTTAAGTCTTGTAGGCCTAATTTCTTTCCAATCCCAGCGGTATTGAATAAGCGTATATATTTGATATGCAATAAGATATATATTTATTTGGGTCTGGTTTTTTTGAAGGCACAAATATTGAAACTATAATGTCACCCATTCTGGGTTTGATTGTGTTTTGCATTCCTGTTTTTTATAATAATGTCACCCATTCTGGGTTAAGTCTTGTAGGCCTAATTTCTTTCCAATCCCAGCGGTATTGAATAAGCGTATATATTTGATATGCAATAAGATATATATTTGGGTCTGGTTTTTTTGAAGGCACAAATATTCAAACTATAGTGTCACCCATTCTTGGTTTGATTGTGTTTTGCATATCTGTTTTTTATAATAATGTCACCCATTCTGGGTTAAGTCATGAAAACCTAATTTCTTCCCAATCCCAACGGGATTGAATGTTTATAGAAAAATAGTTATCAAATAACCTACGACCCCAGTGGGGTCGAATAAGTATATGTGATTGATATATAATGGTATATCTATCAATCTATTTAGAGTTCGTCTATAAAGTCCAACTTCTGCGTTGTTGCTCAAAATCCAAATCCTCAAATACCTGAGTATTATCCGGTTTGGATTTTTCACACGCCTTGAATTTGAACTTTATAGAACAAACTCACGACTCTATGGACGGAAACTATTTAGTTAGTTTTGGTTTTTTTCTTTTTTGAAGGCACGGCTTAAAATCCGCGCCAGCGAGTTCGAGAAAGATTATAAATCCGTAATAGCATCTGGTCATGAAATCATATTATCATCCATTCAGGCTTGGGTTAAGTCTTGTAAACCTAATATCCAGACAATCCCCGTGGGAATGAATATTTTTAACACAATTGCTCAGGTAAAATGCACGATCTAAACCTTGCCCAATCGACCCTTCTACCGCATTCTTTTTGTTCCACTTAGGCTTGTTTTTATTTTGTTTTCGTTGCAATTCTATGACATTTTGTTTACCTTGCACCACTTGAGCCGTATATATGTAATTTTTAAAACCTAATTTCAATGAGCAGAATCCGTGTGCAGAAATTATTGGCAGGCCTTACATTTATCAGTGTATTCGCCCTTGCACTCCTAACATCTTGTAATGGAGATAAAAAGCCAACAGCCCTCCCTCCATCAAAAGTGGAAGTGATTACAATAAAAACAGAAAATGTGCCTGTTTATACAGAGTTTGTCGGGCAGGTGTATGGACAATCTGATATCGCCATCAGGGCACGTGTTGAAGGTTTTCTGGAAAGCATGCACTTCAATGAAGGGCAGCCCGTAGAAAAAGACCAGCTTCTGTACACCATCGATCCTTTGTCGTATCAAGCTACGGTAGCAGCGCGCATGAGCGATGTGGCGTCAGCAAGAACGCAAATGGTAAAAGCAGATAATGATTTGAAACGAATCCGTCCGCTGGCAGAAAAAAATGCCGTAAGCCAAAGCGATTTGGATGCAGCTGTTGCTAGTTATGAGGCTTCGCAGGCTTCTGTTGATGCAGCCAACGCCAACCTGAACGCAGCCCAAATACAGTTAGGATATACAAAAATATACAGCCCGGTAAAGGGTATTATTGGAATCTCGGAAGCGCGTGTAGGCGATTTTGTAGGGCAAAGTCCTAATCCTGTAGTGCTCAATGAAGTTTCGGATATCGACACCATAAAAGTACGCTTCTCACTCAGCGAATCCGACTACCTGAAAATGGCTCAGTATATTTCATCACTCGATAGCGCCGAACGCCAATTGCGTATCAAAAACAGGGAAAAATCAGATAATTACCTAGAACTGATCCTTTCTGATGGTGAGATTTATCCGCTGAAAGGGAAATTTGATTTTGTAGATCGCAATGTAGATCCCACCACAGGAAGTATCACGGTTCAGGCCAGTTTTGCCAACCCTAATAGAATGCTGCGACCAGGAATGTTTGCCAAAATAAAAGCCCAAATTGAAAACCTGAACGATGCCATAAAAATTCCTCAGAGAAGCATCAAAGAACTGCAAGGGATACATCAGGTTGTTCTGGTTCAGCCCGATAGCACTATTAAAATTCAGGAAGTAAAAGTTGGCCCCAAAATCGGTAGCGACTGGGTGATTTTAAAAGGTCTTGAAGCAGGACAAAGCATAATTTATGAAGGACTGCAAAAAGTGCGTAGTGGCATGAAAGTAGTACCTGAAACCATTGATCCTGAAACCACAACCAAAAAATAATAAGCCATATGGGAAATTTCTTTGTAAACCGGCCCATTGTGGCCATGGTCATTGCGATCATTACCGTTATTGTAGGTGTGATTTCTATGCTGGGACTGCCCATTGAGCAATACCCGAACCTCACTCCTCCCATGGTAAATGTATCGGCACAATATACAGGCGCCAGCGCTACAACTGTAGAACAAAGTGTGGCCACCCCTCTCGAGCAAAAAATTAATGGTGTCGATAACTCCATTTATATGAAATCCACAAACTCCAATTCCGGATCCATGAGCATTCAGGTTTCCTTTGATCTCGGTACGGATGTGGATATGGCTAACGTATTGACGCAAAACAGAGTAAGTACGGCCACAAACAAACTACCTTCAGAAGTGAAACAAACCGGTGTTACTACCGAAAAATCATTTTCTTTTCCTCTGATGCTCATTACTTTAACAGCCAAAGACGGGAAATATAGCCGCGATTTCATCGGGAATTACGCACGCATTAATATGGCCGATGAGCTGGCGCGTCTTGGGGGTGTTGGAAAAACCGATGTGATTGGTGTGAGCGATTATGCGATGCGTATATGGGTAAAACCCGACCGTATGGCACAACTCGGGCTGACAATCCCCGAAATTACAAATGCTATTCAAGAACAAAACGCAATTGTTCCCGGTGGTACTTTTGGCGGTGAACCGGCGCCTCCTGGCACAGAATTCACTTATGCGGTGATGATGAAAGATCGCCTGAAAACCGAAGAAGAGTTCGGAGAAATTGTTATCCGAACCACTCAGGAGGGCAAGCAATTAAAACTAAAAGAAGTTGCACGTATCGAGTTGGGCGTAGAAATGTATAACGCATTTACACGTGTCAATAAAAAAGACTGCGGCCTGGTTTTTATCTATCAGGCACCGGGTTCCAATGCCATCAACGTCGCCAATGATATTCGTGCTACAATGGAAAAGCTTTCCGAAAGCTTTCCGGAAGGAATGGAATATGACATTTCCCTCGATACTACCGAGCCGATTACTGCGGGTATCAGAGAAATTGTGATTACATTATTAGAGGCATTGGCATTGGTGATTCTGGTAGTATTTATTTTTCTGCAAAATTATCGGGCAACACTCATCCCAACACTTGCTATTCCTGTTTCGCTGATTGGAGCTTTCATCGTTTTTCCATTGCTCGGTTTTTCTATCAATACGCTTTCTTTGCTTGGCCTTGTGCTCGCAATCGGTATTGTAGTGGATGATGCTATAGTGGTGGTGGAGGCCGTGCAGGCCAATATCGAGAAAGGCTTTAACCCAAAAGAAGCTACACAAAGAGCAATGAAAGAAGTGTCCGCACCTATTGTGGCAACTACTTTAGTTGTTGTTGCTGTATTTGTGCCTGTAGCTTTTATGGGTGGAATTACCGGAAGGCTCTACCAACAGTTTGCCATAACCATTGCTGTTTCTGTTGTGTTTTCTTCTATTAATGCCCTCTCACTGAGTCCTGCGCTTAGCTCATTGCTGCTTCGTCCGCAAAAACAATCCAAAGGTTTGCTCGGTCGTTTCTTCGGGGGATTTAACAAAGGTTTTAATAAAACTTCTGAGAAATACCTCAGCTTCGCCAACGTAATTACGCGGAAGCTCACACGTGGTGCCGTTTTTATTGCCATCACCTTTGGAATGATTCTGATACTCGGAAAACTGGTACCGGGGGGATTTATCCCCAATGAAGATCAAGGCTATTTTATGATCAGTGCTCAGCTTCCGGAAGCAGCTTCGCTTCAAAGATCGGATGCAACTCTTGAAAAGATTGAAAATATCCTAATGCAGGAGGAAGGTGTTGCTTTTGTTACTTCCATCCCGGGCTATAACCTCATCAACGGTAGTATGAGTTCCTCTTCGGGTTCCCTCTTTATTACCATGAAAAACTGGGACGATCGAGAAGTAACAGTAAATGATATTATTAATAGTGTTAATGCAAAATTGTATATGGCCATTCCCGAAGCGCAGGCATTTGCTTTTGCTCCACCTCCTATTCAGGGATTGGGTACGGGTTCTGGTTTCAGCATCATGATACAGGATAAAGGCGGTAATTCAGTGGATTATCTATCCAAGAATGCAATGGAGTTCATACAGGCAGCCAATGCCCGACCCGAAATCGGGAGTGCCTACACAACTTTTAAGGCCAACGTGCCTATGCGTTTTATGGATATCAATCGCGATAAGGTCTTGAAAACCGGTGTTAACCTTAGCGATTTACATACTACTATCGGAGCCTTCCTTGGGGGCGTTTATGTAAATGATTTTAACCGTTTCGGACGTTTGTATAAAACCTATGTGCAGGCAGAGCCCGAGTATCGCTTAGGGCCTAAAGAACTGGAAAATTTCTTTGTAATTAATAATGAAGGAAAGATGGTTCCGCTTTCCACACTGGTGGAAGTTGAAGAAATTACCGGTCCTGATTTTACGACACGATTTAATTTGTACCGATCTGTAGAGGTGATGGGCTCTCCCGCAGCAGGATATTCGTCCACTGAAGCCATGAACGCACTTAAAGAAGTGGCCGCCGAAAGTCTGCCAGAAGATATGGGCTACGCATGGAATGCACTTTCCTATCAGGAAGCAGAATCCGGAGGAACAGGCAATACGGTTTTTGTCTTCTCTCTACTTTTTGTTTTTCTGATCTTGGCCGCACAGTACGAAAGCTGGTCGCTGCCCTTTAGTATTTTGCTGGGTATTCCTTTTGCTGTATTTGGTGCCCTGCTTGGATTATACCTGGCGCGCCTTGGGAGCACGAGTTATGAAAATAACGTATATGCTCAAATAGCTTTGGTGCTCTTGATTGCCCTGGCCGCCAAAAATGCCATCCTTATTGTTGAGTTTGCGAAAATCAAATTCGAAGAGGGAAAAACATTGGTACAGGCTGCTATAGAATCTGCTACCATTCGTTTCCGGCCGATCCTGATGACGGCTTTTTCATTTATTCTCGGTGTAATTCCGCTGCTTATAGCAACAGGTGCTGGAGCCGAAGCCCGAAAAGTTATGGGTATGGCGGTGTTTAGTGGCCTTTTTATCGCAACACTCATTGGTGTGTTCTTCTATCCAATGCTTTTTGTCTTAATCGGAAAACTTGCGGGTTATGAGAAAAAGCGTGATAAACAAAAAGCCCTGGAAGAATCAAAAAATCAAAACGTATAGCCCTATGAGACAGATTAGTATATATTTTAGCTTATTGATTTTTATTGTCTCCGGTTGTACAATAACCGGAGAGCTTCCTCAGGTAGAATTAGAAACACCCGAACAATACCGTTTCAGTTCGGAGCAAACCGACAGCCTCTTAAACCTGGAATGGTGGAATCTGGTGCAGGATCATGAATTGAAAGAACTCATCACCCTGGGACTGCAACAAAACAAAGATGTGCGCATTGCTGCCAGTCGCCTCGAACAGGCCAGAGCAGCCCTGGGCTATACCAAAGCAGACCAGTTTCCCAGTTTGGATTTGAGTGCAGGAGCTTCGCGTGGTAATTTTACAGGAACATCGGCCTTGCCTGCCACGGCAAGTAATTTTTATATTGCTCCATCATTAACATACGAAATCGATTTTTGGGGCAAATACCGCAGTGCATCTAAAGCTGCCCGGGCAGAAATGCTGGGCACTCAAATGGGTTTGCGTATTGTGCAAATGGATTTAATTGCCAGCCTTAGCTCGGCTTATCTGGATTTGCTCAATTATCATCAAAGCCTGCGAGTTGCTGTCAGCACTTCAAAATCCCGTAAGGAATCATTAAAGATTATTTCAGAACGCTTTAATGAAGGCGTGATCCCGGAAATTGATCTCAATCAGGCACAAATACAGGCTTTTGAGGCTGAGGCTTCTATCCCGATGTATGAACGTTTGATAGCACAAACCGAAAATGCAATTAATCTGATGCTGGGACGACCATCCGGGGATATCGCTGTAACGGAAAATCTACTAAACCAGCTTAATGTGCCAACGATTCCCGCAGGGATTCCGTCGCAGCTGCTGGAGCGCCGTCCTGATGTATTGCAGGCTGCTTTTTCTGTGGAAGCTCAATTTGCACAGGTTGGTGTTGCGCAGGCCGCACGATTGCCTTCACTCAGCCTTACTGCCAGTGGTGGTTTTGCCAGCGGAGAAATAGATAATCTGTTCTCCGGTGATCCGCTTTGGTCCATTAGTGGGAATATACTTGCGCCTCTTTTTCAGTTTAATAAATTGAAAAATAATCTGGAAATGGAACGCGAACTTGCCAAACAAGCTGTTTTTGATTATGAATATGTGGCACTTAATGCTTTCAGGGAAGTGGAAGATGCCCTGATCAGTATCCAGACTTATAAAAAGGAGCTGGAAGCACGGGAACAACAACTAAAAGCTGCGCGTAATGCCGCAAAATTATCTAATGATCGCTATAATGGTGGCGTAACCGATTATCTCGAAGTTCAGGAATCAGAGCGCTCGCTTTTTTCCATTGAGCTGCAGGTTGTGCAAACTAAAAATGACTATATCGATGCTTATGTACAGTTGTATAAAGCCCTTGGAGGCGGATGGCTGAACGAAGCAGAAAAAACTGCGGCTGAATCACCTGCCGGGGAATAAAATACGGACATATATTGTCTTTAAACGGAGCTGCAATTTGTGGCTCCGTTTTTTTTAGAGTTTTAAAGAAATTTTATACTATTTGGTATTATACCGATTGGTATAATACCAAATAGTATAAAATTAATAAGCATGAATAATTCGCCGTTTATTTATGGGACAACCGTAAGTTCATTTTCCTTCACGAATCGCACAAATGAGATCAATAAGTTAAAAAGCAATCTTCTGAGCGGGATCAATATAACGATTATATCGCCTCGAAGGTGGGGGAAATCCTCTTTGGTTGAGAAAGTTATAAATGATATAAATAATGAATCAAAGGCTACAAAAACAGTTATAATTGATTTATTTTCGGTGGGAAGCGAGGAAGAGTTTCTGGAAAAGTTTGCCCGGGAGATCATTAAAGCATCATCTACTCATTGGGAAGAATGGATGAAAAGCGGGCAGCAGTTTTTTTAAAAAATTATTCCAAAATTAAGTGTTGGGATAGACCCTTTAAACGATTTCAGTTTGAGCTTTGATTGGCACGAATTAAAAAAACAAAGCGATGAAATACTGGATTTGCCGGAGAAGCTTGCAAAAAACAAAGCATGTAAATTTATAATATGTTTAGATGAATTTCAGAACCTGGCTACATTTAAAGGTTTTCATATTCTCGAAAAGAAAATGAGGGCTTCATGGCAAAGACAGGGGTCAGTAACTTATTGTGTCTGTGGAAGTAAACGTCATATGATGTCGGAAATTTTTAATAAGCCTTCAAATCCGTTTTACCGTTTTGGGGATATTATTTCTTTGCCTAAAATTGAAAGGGATGAATGGGTTCGCTTCATTAAAAGCGGTTTTAAAAAGACCGGGAAAACTGTTGATGGCAGGCTCGCTGAAAAAATCCCGGAATTAATGAAAAACCATTCATGGTATGTTCAGCAGCACGCTCATTACACCTGGAATTTAACGGAAAAAGAAGCCGGGATTAATCAAATTCATAAAGCACTTCAGGAATTATTTAATGCGAATTCTCCATGGTATCAAAAAGAAATTGAGGGTATTAGCCCTACCCAATTAAATTTGTTAAAAGCTATATCAAAAGGAGAAAAGCAGCTTACAAGCGCTGGTGTAATGCAGAAATATTTGTTGGGAACACCAAACAATGTCCTCAAAAACAAAAATATACTGGTTAATGCAGACCTTATCCATCAAGATGACGATAAGTATGAATTTCTTGATCCGGCTTTTGATCTGTGGTTTCAAAAAGAGTTTTTTGGAATTCCCATAAATTCAATAGTTTAAAAAGTCATTTATTGCTCTTCAGGTCTTGCACATAAATATGAGTAGGTTTTCTGTGAATGAAATCATTGAAAAAAAAAGGAACCTATGGCGATATTGTCTATTAAAAATGCCTTCTGCCATTGTTATTATTTTTACACAAAGGGAAATCAAAAAATCCAATCCAATAAAATCCTATTTCAGGCAGTAATGATTTCTGAAAGATATAGTATAAGTTTGTATTTTTGATTGGGAAAAGGCAAACAAATTTAATATACGTAATTAGCGAAATGAACAATTAATGAATCACACAAAAAAGCAAGATATTGACAATGAATAATCACGATAAAAATAAAGATTCCCTCTTACTTAAAGCGTATAATCTTGGTTGGAATTATTGCCTCTGGGGGGATGAACAGGCAGCATTGGACGAACTTTCCGATGAGGAAATACTTCAACATATAAAAGGAGGATATAGCCCTAGAATTAGGCAAACCGAATGGGAAAAGGCAGAGCGCAACCCTATGGTTCCATTGCCGTTGCGTTTGCAGGAAAAATATCAAAAAGCAATCCGTTTTGCAGGTGAACAACACCAAGACCAAAAGATTCCATCCTCAAAATCCAGTTATATCGTCCATGTTTCTAATGTTGCTATGGAAATATTACTTGCTTATTTTGAAAAGCCGGATTTTGATATCAATTTTGCTGTTCAGCTTGCCCTTTTGCATGATGTTCTTGAAGATACAGATTGCATAAAAAATGATTTGCAGGAGCATTTCGATAGAAAAACAGCCGATGCTGTCGAGGCATTAAGTAAGGATAAAAGTATTCGGTCTAAAAAGGATCGTATGGATGATAGCCTGGCAAGAATCCGAAAGTTATGTAAGGAAGTAGGAATGGTAAAAATTGCCGATCGCATCACAAATCTGCAATCTCCGCCAAAACACTGGAGCAAAGAAAAAATCAGAGAATATCAGGAAGAGGCCTGTAGGATCCACAAACAACTTAAAGACTGCAATCAATATTTGGCCAATCGATTGTATATAAAAGCAGAGGTGTATAAAGGATATTTTTAATCCTGCTCATTTCGGGTCACTGTCAGGTAAGAAAAGTTGTTGCTAAGAGAGATGTCTTTAACCCTAATCAATATGTTAATTGATGTCTTTTTGACTGAGGCCATTCGAAGCATTTCAGTCTGCAATTCTAAAAGTATATGATTATTTAAATTTTTGTCCAAAATAGATAAGGAGATTTATTGAATCCTATTTTTAAATCATGCGAAATATTTCTCTTGTTGAAAGGTGCTAAAAAGCCGGTTTTATTTTTTTGTAGTTAACATAAGCCGCTCTCCCATTCGCAGCAATCTATTATTACCCATCTGTAATAAACATCATGAATTTCTTCCTTAAGGAACTGTTTGTATTTTTCTTCAGGGTGGAAGCTTTTACCGTAGTGCTTTTTATGAAAATCAAGAAATTCTTCCAAAGTAAGAGTAGCAACATAATCTACATACGATGAATTGCCATGTTCACGAAAGAGTAGCCCGGCATTTTTAACAATATCGCTTTTGGGTTTTTCTCGTACTCCTCGATGCCTGGGCGATAAATGATAAGCATCAGTTAAAAAGCTGCGTATTGGGTTTTCTGTATCTCGAGGAACAAAAGTTATGTGTGTATCATATGGCATAATAATTAAATATTTTGCATAATAACATATAATGTCTTAATTTTTAATATAAAAGATACGTACTGTTGAAGATCAACAGCTCTAATAACAATAGTCCATAGAGATGGTATTGTTTAAGGGTTTTCGGACAAAGAGCAATAAATTTTCAGCATTAAGAGAGTCAAGACGGATTTAGGTCTATTTTTCTGTTAATCCTTTCCTTTTTCGTCGTAAAGTTCTTTTTTGTCTACAACAAGAACTGCATCGTTGTTTTTTAATTTGCGCGCAATGGCATTATAAGGCCCTGTTACCACTTCATCGCCTTCGGTCAGGCCTGATGTGATTTGGATATAACGGGAGTCCTGAATGCCGGTGCTCACTTCTTTCATGACTGTTTTTCCCTCTTCAACCACAAAGACATATTCTTTAAAATCTTCTGCTTTATCTTCTTCCTCTGTGGTTTTATTGACCTCGTCCGGATTACGTCCCATTGCTTTACGTTCCTGTGTAAGGTTTGTATCGAGGCGGGCAGTAACGCTTTGAATCGGAACTGTTAGAATATTTCCGGCCCTCGTTGTTTGAATATCAACTGTTGCTGACATGCCGGGGCGGAATGGGCTGGCTTTTATTTTTTTTCCTACAAACAGGTCTGCATATGATTCAGGGATCAAGCGTATTTTTACTTTAAAATTTGTCACCTGATCCACACTGCTACTGCTGAGGTTGCTAGCCGATGTGGCAATTTCAGTAACCAGGCCTTTAAACTTCCTGTTCAGATAGGCATCCACCTCAATTAAGGCCGTGTCGAGTAGGTTTACCCGAACGATATCATTTTCGTTAACATCTACATTGGCTTCCATTTTATCGAGATTGGCAATGCGCATAATTTCTGTACCGATACTAAATTGCGATGCACCGGAAACGCGTTCGCCTTGTTCTACGCTCAATTGAGATACTGTTCCGCTTGCCGGGCTGTAAATAGCTGTTTTATTGAGGTCGTCTTTGGCTTGTTTTAAAGATGCCTCGGCATTGCTTACCTGAAATTTGGAGGCCAGAACACTTTGGTCGGCAGCATCCATATCAGCTTTTGCCATTTCAAAATTCGCCGTTGCTTGCTCAAAATCTGCATCACTAATTACTTCCTGCTCATAGAGTTTTTTATTTCGTTCAAAGCTTAGCCTATCGTTCATCAACTTAGCTTTTGCTTGTGCCATACGAGCTTTTGCATTGGCAAGGTTCGCTTTTTGCGTATTGAGGTTTGCAAGGTTTTGCTCATATATACTGACGTAGATTTCCGGATCTATTTTTGCAAGAAGGTCCCCTTTTTCAACCTGATCTCCTTCTTTTACATGCAGTTCTACAACTTCCCCCGAAATATATGGGGTAATTTTAATGTCTTTTTCGGGCTGTATTTTCCCGTTGGCAGAGACCGTTTCAACAATACTCCGGTTTATTGCTTTTTCGGTGATTACCTTAATTTCATTCTTGTCTTTTTTCTTCACGATGGCAACGACAAATAGCAGAACGACTAATGCCGCAAGACTAATCCACAGAAGTTTTGTTTTATTTTTTTTCATGGTTTGATGGCTTTTTTCTACAACAAATCGCAGTAAGCTTCACAGCAAAACTACGGATTCAAATGCTTCGATTGATGTTCAAGCTTTGGTTTATGGTCTGATGGTTTAATTTTTTTTGTTAACAATTTGGTTTCTATGATTTTGTGCTGCTTTAAAAAAACCGAAGTCCTGAAGGTTTTCAGGACCAGGGTTTATATACTTAAATCAAAATCAATTCTGCTTTAAAGTTAATGGTTTGCCTAAATAATAATCCAAGATTTTTATCTTAAAAATATAATCATATTTGGCTTGCAATAACTCGGCTTCAGCCTTAGTGAGCTCCTTTTTTACTTCATTATAATCAACAGTATTGATCATTCCTACATTTAGTTTTTGTTCTGCATAATTAAAGCTTTCACCGGAAGCAAAGACTTTTTTATCGGCAGAATAATATTTTTTATAAGCAGCACGGGCATCGGCTTCCGCTTGCTGCAAGATTTTATTCAGGTCGTTTTTCGATTGCTCGAGTTGCAATTGTGCATCGGCATGGGATATTTTTGCACGTGCTACATTGGTGCGCACCTGAAAACCATTAAAAATTGGAATGCTTAAATAAAAGCCAACGCTTTGGTTGTTGTTGTCCTTAATTTGGTCGCCAAAGGACTTTGTGCGGTAATCGCTAAAACTTGTGAAGCCCATTACAGTATCCATAGTGTTTTGCACAATGCCCATAGGATATAGCCCCATTTGGGTGTTAAAGGCTTCTTGAGCTGCACCACTATATCCAGTAGCCCATGTTCCATAAAGGTTTAAGCTTGGATAATACTGGCTTTTGGCAAGTTTTATTTCAACATCGGTTTGGTCGACATTCAGTTCTGCGGCCAATATTTCCGGTTGGTGATTTACGGCATAATCGTAAACAGCGCCGGAGGATGCAGGTGTCATTTCAGCTTCAACATCCAGATCGGGCTGCTCGATATCAAAATGCGCTTCATTATTCAGGTCGAGCAATTGTGCCAAGGTGAGCATCGAGATTTCGAGATTATTTTCGGTTTCTACCAAATTAAGTTCTTCGGTGGCTTCCTGGGCTTGGATATTATATAAATCGCCTTTTGCCAATGTGCCGGCATCAACCAGTTTTTGGGTGCGGCTTACCTGCATCTTTGTTATTTCCAGCTGCGATTGAGCCACTTTCACTAATTCTTTATAAAAGAGCACCTGCAAATAATAAGTGGTGATGTTCAATGAAACATCATCAATCATTTTATCAACATTGTATTGGTTGATTTGCAATGCAAGTTGCTTTTGTTTCAGATTGTGCAATTTTTGAAAACCACTAAATAAATCCAATTGTGCCGATAAAGAAAAGTTATTGGATCGTGTAGAATTGGTGGCAAATTGGTTGGTGTATCGGTCAATGGTCTGTCCCCAGTTGATCACATTATTCGCAGCAGCATTTAAGGTAGGTACATAACTCAATTTGCTTTCAAGTAGGTTTTTTTCAGCCAACTCAATATTAAGCTTCTGCCTTTGAATGCTGATGTTGTTTTCTTTGGCGTAGATAATACACTTCTCCAGTGACCAAAGGCTGTTGTCGTTCGTTTCCTGAGCTTGCAGGCTTTCAAAACCAAAAAGTCCGATAAGTGCGATTATCCATGCAAAGCGGAAAATGTTTGTCTTTCTCATTATCCAAAATTTTGTTGATCATTTATTGCTATTGCTCTTAGCCAAAAACATGCCATGATTATAACAATCTTATTTACAGATGGTTTAAAGCTTCAGTCTCTTAGTGTCTGTTGCAGCTGTGTACGTTGGTCAACAAGAGGTGTCCGATATTGAACAGCGCTACTTTATGCAATCAAAGTTACGGTTTTAAGCGCGATAATTGCTATTTTTGTTCAATAATATTCATTGAAAATGCAAATCATGAAAAAGAACGATACCCCTTTGAAGCATCTGGCCTTATTTATAGGTTTGTTTATCAGTTTTTTAAATCCAACTAACGCTCAGTTTCTTAGTGATACGATCGATATTTCCCATTATCGGCTCGATCTCGATATCCGAAACTTTGATGCCGGTGTCCTTTATGGAAGCGCAGAATTGAATATGAAATCCAAAATGGACAATATTGATGCCTTTAATCTCGATTTGCTCAAATTGACCGTTGATTCGGCCGTTTATCAGGGTGCGCAGATTGATGTTACGGGAAACGATACCGTGATCAGGGTTCATTTGGGACAAATAGCTGTCGCAGGGGAAGAGTTTACGATCAAAATTTATTATCATGGTGAGCCCAATGTAGAGCCTTATGGCTGGGGTGGGTTTCATTTTAATAGCAGCATCGCCTATAATCTTGGTGTAGCTTTTGAAGATTATCCACATAATTATGGCCGCGTATGGTATCCATGCATCGATGATTTTATCGACCGTGCTACCTATGATTTTTATATCACTGCCGATGAGGATAAAATGGCGGTTTGTACTGGTCATCTTATTGGTGTTGAGGATAATGGAAATGGAACAAAATTATGGCATTGGCAAACCGAATACACTTTGCCCACTTATCTGACTTCTGTGGCTGTTTCGGATTATATTGCCATTGAATCATCTTTTGATGGGATCAACGGTCCGCTGCCGATGTTTTTGCATGTGCCTTCAAAAGATAGTTTAAGAGCGGTCAATTCCTTCCGGAACCTTGGGGCGATTATGCAGGGCTACGAAGCACATTGGGGCGCGTATCCTTTTGAGCGCGTGGGCTTTGTAAGCACACCAAAGGGTGCAATGGAGCATGCAACAAATGTAGCCTATCCTTCGGGCTGTATCGATGGTGGACTGACCTATGAATATCTCTATGCCCACGAGCTATCGCATATGTGGTTTGGCGATAAAGTTACCTGTGAAACAGCCGAAGATATGTGGCTGAACGAGGGCTGGGCTGTCTTTAATGAATACCTGACCCAGGAAATCCTTTATGGAAAACAAGCCTATCAGCAATATTATCTTGATAAAAAAGCGAATGTGCTGCAATTTGCCCACATCAATGATGGCGGATATTACGCCCTTTACGGCATTCCACAAACCATTACTTATGGAGAAACCGTATATCAGAAAGGTGCACTTGTGGTTCATACTTTGCGCAATTATTTGGGCGATGAAGCATTTTTCCCGGCGGTGAGGAGCTATCTCGATGCATTTGCCTACAATCATGCAAGCTCATGGGATTTGCGCGATCAACTAGCTGATAATAGTGGCATTGACCTGAATGGTTTTTTCGATAGCTGGGTGTTTAATCCTGGTTTTCCTCAGTTCTCCGTCGATTCAGTGCAAATTCAATCTGCGGGGGAATCATTTGAGGCTAAGGTGTTTCTGAAGCAGAAACTTAAAGGCACAGAGCAGTATTTTACCAACAATCGTGTGATGCTCCGTTTTATGGATAATGAACTGCATACGCAGGATGCTCTGATGCTATTGGATGGAGAATCTGGAAACCAAACTTTTACGCTTGATTTTGCTCCAGATTTTGTGCTGGTCAATGCCTCAGATATTATGGCAGATGCAGTTACAAGGGATTCAAAAATAATACGCAGTGCAGGAACGTACGATTTCGGACACACCTTCTGTACCTTTGAGGTTGAAGGCTTGACAGATTCTGCTTTTGTAAGCGTGGAGCATAATTGGGTGGCGCCCGATGCTATGAAAGAACCGATGCAGGGCGTTCGTTTGTCCGATTATCGTTATTGGAATATTCAAGGGAATTTTGATGGCAAACTAAATGTCACCGGAAAATTTAAGTACAGCAGAACAAATTACCTCGATAATACTTTGCTTACGAATCAATCAGACTCATTGATGATGCTCTATCGTCGTGATGCCGCAGACGATTGGCATTCCATTGAATTTAATCAGTTTGGGCCATTTAATGTAGGTTTTATTTATGTGCCAAACCTTAAATCCGGAGAATATACCCTGGCTGTTTGTGAAGAAGTATTTGTCGGTATGGAAGAGGGTTTTAAAGAGGATGGGATCCAGATCCTTCCAAACCCTTCAACAGGAAATGTCCGTTTGATGAACCTTCCCGCCGGTACATTTCAACTTATTGATGAACAAGGGAAAACAATACGAAAAGGGAAGTCTGACGGTTCGGCTTTTGATATGAATATCGAGAAAAGCGGATTATACTTATTGCAGGTGCAAAGCAATGGGTCGAAGAAAATGATTACTAAAAAAATACTGATCTCAAACTAAGCATTTCTATGGCAGCAAAAAGGAAAATTCCACATACTTATGTAATTGTATTTTATATTATTATTTTTTCTGCGGTACTCACCTGGTTTGTGCCCGGGGGTATTTTTGAGCGGAAAACCGTTGCCCTTCCTGATGGCGGAACCAAAGAGGTGATTGTTAGCGAGTCATTTAAATATGTGGATAATCAGCCACAAACCTGGGAGATTTTTTCTGCCCTTTTCGATGGCTTTGTAGATAAAGCAGATATTATCGTTTTTATTCTGCTTATTGGCGGCGCTTTCTGGATTATGAACGAAAGCAAGGCCATTGATGTCGGAATTTTTTCGTTTTTGGGTTTTACACGAAAGCTGGAAAAAATTGCCTTTTTTAGAAAGATCGGTGTAGATAATTTTATATTTACACTAATAATGCTGATGTTCAGTATTTTTGGTGCGGTTTTCGGCATGAGTGAAGAGACTATTGCTTTTGTTATTATTTTTGTTCCACTAGCAATTTCCATGGGATATGATAGTATTGTGGGGGTTTCACTCTGTTTTGTTGCTGCTGGCCTTGGGTTTGCAGGTGCTTTACTCAATCCGTTTACAATTGGTATTGCTCAAGGCTTAAGTGATTTGCCGCTATTTTCCGGTTTGGAATACCGTTTATTTTGCTGGCTAGTGATTAATGTGGTTGGTATTGCCTGGATTTTGCATTATGCTGCGAGAATCCGCAAGAATCCTGAAAAGAGTTTGGTGCATGAAGATGATGAAGTATGGAGGAAAGAACATAATACAGACCTTAGTGCAGTAAAATATTATACACCTATTTCCGCATGGGTCACCTGGGCTTTGCTTTCCGTTGTTCTAATTATTTATGGTTTTATTTTTCCTGTAAGCACATTAAAAATAGGGAATTCAGAAACGATTGTTCATATCCTACCGGCACTTGCAGGGCTTTTTGTTGTTGGTGGCTTTTTTGCCCTCAGGAAATCCGTGCATTTTTTTATCTTGCATTTGCTGGGATTTACTATTTTATATCTAATTACGGGCGTTATGGGCTACGGCTGGTATGTTATGGAAATCGCCACACTCTTTTTTGTGATGGGTCTCGCATCAGGCATTGCCATGAATTATAGCCCCAACAGAATAACAAGCCTTTTTCTCACAGGCGTAAAAGACATACTTTCAGCAGCTATGGTCGTTGGCTTGGCCGGCGGCATCATTATTATTTTAAATAACGGAAAGATTATTGATACCATTTTGCATAGCATCGCTGGATCTATGGACGATATGGGCAAGGTTGGCTCCGTTGGGATGATGTATGTTTTTCAAACCATTATCAATGTAGTAATTCCATCGGGGTCAGCAAAAGCAGCCTTAACGATGCCGATAATGTCGCAATTCTCCGATCTGATTGGCGTCTCGCGTCAGGCAACGGTTATGGCATTCCAGTTTGGTGATGGATTTACAAATATGATTACACCAACTTCCGGTGTTCTTATCGGTGTTCTTGGTGTGGCAAAAATCCCTTATGATAAATGGGTAAAATGGATTATCCCATTTATGCTTGTGCTTGTAATTTTGGGGTTTTTGCTGCTGATACCAACGGTTAGTATGAAACTGAATGGCTTTTAGTCAGTGTTTCCGGCGCAGCCATTCGCTATTAAAATTTTGTCCGGGAAATTGCATCCTTGTTGGGCGCTCTATGAGAGAAGGTAAGGTTTTTTGGTTTCATCTGCTGAAAAATCACCGCATGCAATATGATTCAGGAGTAAGCTTAAATGGCTGATATGAGAAGATCGTTTCCTAGGAAACGACATCGATTTTAAAGGAAACGCTACTACATTCCAGATATTTTCTATCTTTATTGCGTAAAAGCCGCTCAGGATTTAACAAAAAAGCGCTTTTAACGAATGCAGAGGCTTGATTTTTTATTGTTGGCATCCATAAACATAATAACCAGAGACAAAATCTATGAAGTATATTTTATTTCCCCTTATTCTGTTTATCATTCTCATTTGCAGCTCCTGCGCTGAAAAACGAGTCGATAGCTCTTCAAGTGTTCATGTGGACACCAGTATGATGTCTTCAAAAAATTGGGTTCCAAATTTTGATGGCAAAAAAAAGATGTCGGAAAATGATAAAGCCTTTATTGAGCAGATGGGGCCAAAAATCCTTTATGAAAATAAGCAAATCTTGAAAACCAGGGAGTATATCCTTAAACTGGAACACGAGCTGGAAAAGCATAGACGTTTAAGTCAACATGATATTGCTTTTTTGCAGCAAACCGCAAAACATTATAATATGCCCTTTGCCCAATTTCATCCCAAAGCCAGCCAAGCGGTATTGCAAAAACAATTCGATGAATTGCTGAAAAGGGTGGATATTGTTCCGGCACGATTGTGTATGGCACAAGCCATTATCGAATCGGAATGGGGGCGTTCCCGCTTTGCCAAAGAAGCCAAAAATTATTTTGGTGTGCATTGTTATACAAAGGGTTGTGGATTGTCTGCCAAAGGTGTAGAAAATCCTAAGTTTTGGGTAAAATCCTATCCCAATGCACAAAGTTCCATCAAGGATTATATGCACTTTCTGAACACCATGCCCTCCATGAAGGACTTTAGGGAAATTCGTGCCAAACAAAGAAGTGCGGGTTATATTAATCCTGAGCGTACTGCCCACGGCCTCGAAGTTTATTCAGGCATTGGTGATCAATATATTAAGCAAATTCATAGCGTATTGCGCGATTTTGTGCCGGATAATCTGAGTGTTCAATAGCAAGAGATTATTGGTTAGAAAAGCATTATTTATACGCCACAAAATTAGATAAGTCCAAAGATAATAATCTTGCAGCAACGGTTGATTTATATTTATAATGCCACCCATTCTGGGTTTGATTGTGTGATGTAAACCCTAATTTTATAATAATGTCATCCCTTCGGGATTTGGTCTATGTTGGCATTCCAAGCACGCAAAAGCAATGATTATCAAATTATTATATCACATTTTCCGGATAGTTAAGCCTTGAAAATATAATTTCTTGCCAATCCCAGAGGGATTGAATGTTTATAGAACAATTGCTATCCTACAACCTACGACCCCGGCGGGGTCGAATAAAGGTATTTAATTGATATTTAATGGTATATCTATTTAGTTGGTTCTGTTTTTTTTCTTTTTTGAAGGCACGGATTACAAATCCGCGCCAACGTGTGAAAAAACAGGCATTATTGATTGTATATCAATTTGTTAAACCCCGAAGGGGTGAAATGATTATAACAAAACATAATCTACTGGTTATCAGAACCCTGAAGGGGTGAAATGATTATTATAAAAACGCCTGTTGGTTTTTCAAATACGCCAAGCCTCTGTAGATCAAACCATAATGCCACCCATTCTGGGTTTGATTGTGTGATGTAAAACCTAGTTTCTATAATAATGTCATCCCTTCGGGATTTGGTCTATGTTGGCATTCCAAGCACGCAAAAGCAATGATTATCAAATTATTATATCACATTTTCCGGATAGTTAAGCCTTGAAAATATAATTTCTTGCCAATCCCAGAGAGATTGAATGTTTATAGAACAATTGCCATCGCACAACCTACGACCTCGGCGGGGTCGAATAAAGGTATTTAATTGATTTGTAAGGCATTATTGGTTTTTGCTGCTAGGTTTTGGGCTTCCTCTTTTTGATGGCACGAATTTTTAAATCATAATGCCACCCATTCTGGGTTTGATTGTGTGATGTAAAAACCTAATTTTATAATAATGTTATCCCTATCTTCGGGATTTGGTCTATGTTGGCATTCCAAGCACGCAAAAGCAATGATTATCAAATTATTATATCACATTTTCCGGATAGTTAAGCCTTGAAAATATAATTTCTTGTCAATCCCAGAGGGATTGAATGTTTATAGAACAATTGCTATCGTACAACCTACGACCCCGGCGGGGTCGAATAAAGGTATTTAATTGATATTTAAGGCATTATTGGTTTTTGCTGCTAGGTTTTGGGCTTCCTCTTTTTGATGGCACGAATTTTCAAATCATAATGTCACCCATTCTGGGTTTGATCGTGCGTTTCCCTTCTGTTTTCTATAATAATGCCACCCATTCTGGGTTTAGGTATGTGATGTAAAAACCTAATTTTATAATAATGTTATCCCTATCTTCGGGATTTGGTCTATGTTGGCATTCCAAGCACGCAAAAGCAATGATTATCAAATTATTATATCACATTTTCCGGATAGCTAAGCCTTGAAAATATAATTTCTTGCCAATCCCAGAGGGATTGAATGTTTATAGAACAATTGCTATCGTACAGCCTACGACCCCGTATGGGGTCGAATAAAGGTATTTAATTGATATTTAATGGTATATCTATTTAGTAGGTTCTGTTTTTTTTCTTTTTTGAAGGCACGGATTACAAATCCGCGCCAACGTGTGAAAAAATAGGCATTATTGATTGAATATCAATTTGTTAAACCCCGAAGGGGTGAAATGATTATTATAAAAACGCCTGTTGGTTTTTCAAATACGCCAAGCCTCTGTAGATCAAACCATAATGCCACCCATTCTTGGTTTGATTGTGTGATGTAAAACCTAGTTTCTATAATAATGTCATCCCTTCGGGATTTGGTCTATGTTGGCATTCCAAGCACGCAAAAGCAATGATTATCAAATTATTATATCACATTTTCCGGATAGTTAAGCCTTGAAAATATAATTTCTTGCCAATCTCAGAGGGATTGAATGTTTATAGAACAATGGCTATCCTACAACCTACGACCCCGGATGGGGTCGAATAAAGGTATTTAATTGATTTTTAAGGTGTTATTTGTTTTTTTGAATAGTATTAGCCCGTCGACAGGCAAAAGGAAGAATTTCAACAGCAAAAAACAAGCCTTAAAAATGCATTATTTGCTCGGCTCAATAAATAATTTTAGCACATAAGAGAAAGAGTCTTGAGGTTCACAACAAATTCCAAAAAAAATTCCGAAATTTGTAGGATACATCTTTATGAACATCAAAACAAAAAATAAATATTATGGACTACAGAATTGAAAAAGATACCATTGGCGATGTTAAAGTGCCTGCTGATAAATATTGGGGAGCACAAACACAACGGTCGAAAGAGAATTTCAAAATTGGCCCTGCAGCATCCATGCCAACAGAGATTATCCAGGCTTTTGGATATCTAAAAAAAGCCGCTGCCATCACAAATTTTCAATCCGGCGTGCTTGCCGAAGAAAAAATGAAATTAATCGCACAGGCTTGTGATGAAATTATTGAAGGTAGTTTAAACGACCATTTCCCTTTGGTTATATGGCAAACCGGATCGGGCACCCAAAGCAATATGAATGTAAACGAGGTTGTCGCAAATCGTTCCCATGTGCTTCAGGGCAATAAACTGGGTGAAGGGAAACCCTTTATTCATCCAAATGATGATGTGAACAAAAGTCAGTCATCCAACGATACTTTCCCTACGGCCATGCATATTGCTGCCTATAAAATGATTCTGGAAACCACCATCCCCGGACTGGAAACACTTAGAAATACGCTCCATCAGAAAGCCATTGAGTTTAAAGATATTGTAAAAACAGGGCGCACCCACCTGATGGATGCGACACCATTAACCCTTGGTCAGGAATTTTCCGGCTATGTTTCGCAGATCGACCACGGCATCAAGGCATTAAAGGCAACGTTACCACATCTTTCTGAGCTTGCGCTGGGAGGAACAGCGGTTGGTACAGGCCTAAATACGCCCAAAGGATATGATGTGCATGTTGCTGCGAAAATTGCTGAGTTAACCGGTCTGCCTTTTGTGACCGCACCCAATAAATTTGAAGCATTATCGGCACATGATGCCATGGTAGAAACTTCTGGAGCGCTAAAAACCGTAGCAGTTAGCCTGATGGCGATTGCAAATAATATCAGGTTACTGGCATCCGGTCCGCGCTGCAGTATTGGAGAATTGCAGCTTCCTGCCAACGAGCCCGGATCATCCATTATGCCCGGAAAAGTGAATCCAACACAGAATGAAGCGATGAGCATGGTTTGTGCCCAAGTGATTGGAAATGATACGGCAATTGCTGTTGCGGGAACGCATGGGCATTTTCAGCTCAATGTTTTTAAACCCGTTATGGTGGCTAATTTATTGCAATCGGCACGTTTGATTGGCGATGCATGTATGAGTTTTAATGATAAATGCGCCATCGGCATTGAGCCAAACACCAAAGACATTAAAAAGAATCTGGAAAACAGCCTGATGCTTGTTACCGCTTTGAATACCCATATCGGTTATGAAAAAGCAGCTAAGATTGCAAAAAAGGCACATGCTGAAGGCAGCAGTCTTCGCGAAGCTGCTCTGGCACTAGGATTAGTTACAGAAGCAGAATTTGACGAATGGGTAGACCCTTCAAAAATGATTGGGAGCCTCGATTAATTCACTTAAAAATTAATGAATGAACTATTTTAAAAGTTTCGTATCGATCTCACTTTTGCTGCTTGTCTCCGTATTGTTTTTTGCTTGCGATAAAACCGACGAAAGCGAATATACGCCTGTTTATACGGTTGAAGGCAATTGGGCGCGCTTTGTGCAATTGGAAGACACCGTTTTTTGGGCGGAAGCACGCTTCGAGAAATCAGGAACATATAATTATGTAATTCTAGACAGTATTCCCGGTCATGGGAACACTCAAGGTACATATACTTATGCTGATAATAAACTGACTATCAATGATGAAGACTGCACAGGTCCCGGTGTGTATAAGGTCGAGTTTGCCCAGTTTTTGGTAACCTTAACTCATGAAGCCGATAATTGCGCCCCAAGGGTGAAAAGCCTTGATGGAACATGGAGCACCGTGAATTCAACGCCCTTTGTATTTGGAAGCTGGAAACGCTTGATTGTTACTAACGACACCAGTTTTTATGGTACTTTAAGCCTGAATCAGGATTTTACCTTTAGTTTTATTGTGCAAGGAACGGTTCCGGGGCATACGAATACCGGAGGGAGTTATACGGTTGTGAATAACCGAATTACCCTGTCTGATCAGGATTGCCTGGGGAATGGAGCCTATTTTTTCACCATGTCGGATCAGTATCATTTGATGCTGAAAACAGATACAGAACCATGTCCTGAACGAGAAGTAATTATTCAGGGGGATTGGGGACGTGTTGGATATTAAATTACTGAAAATATGAGTTTTATACGTGTCTTGCTTGCGATATTGTTCCCTCCATTGGCCGTTATTGATAAAGGTTGTGGTTCAGTACTGATCGTGTTTCTGTTAACACTGGCAGGATGGGTGCCCGGAGTAATTGCAGCACTTGTTATTTTGAATAACCATTAAAATATAGCGAACATTATGGTTGGAACCACTTCGGTGATTCGTCTGTAATGTTTGCTTTTTCTCTCTGTTTTCGAGGCTGTACCTACACATTTTTTAAGAAAACCCAGTCTTTGCAAGGGAGGCTATAGAAATCATCTACCTGCTTTCCAATGCTTTTTCCATATTGGCATTTCGCCTTATCCCGCAACTGCGGATATGTAATTTGTGTCCAAAAGTGCTCATTTACAATAAGAAAATGCACTTCCTGTTAAAATCAAAAAGCAAATTGGCATTATGGACGAACACCATTTAGTCCGAGTCAATAAACCTTATTTAGAATGGTTTTAGTTAATATTCTGTTAAGCCATACCAAATCCCTTGACTTTATTATTGCTTGATGTATCTTTGCTATCTAAACATCTAAATATGCTTGCGCGTTCTATTCGATTTTATACTATTGTTCTTTGTTTCTTGTGTTCAGCAAATGTGATTTTTGCACAACAATTTGCGCCTCTTATCTCAGAGAATAAGGTCTGGGGGCATGTTCGTACAACTTGCCAGCCGAATGGGCAATACACCTATTCTTCATACGATATCATTATTCATGGTGATACAATGATTGAAGGAAATGCCTATAAAAAGATGATGTATATGGAAGAAGGCGGGCAGGAAATCTATTTTGGAGGCTTTCGTACGGAAGATCAAAAAGTATATTATCGTCCTGTATGGCCATCAAAAGAAGGATTGGTCTATGATTTTGCCGCAGAAAAGGGCGACACTCTAAGTCTGATAAACCATGAATTTTCTGAAGATCCATTTCAATTGATTGTACTGGAAAGCGATTCGGTTGATTTAGGGAACGGAAAAAGAAAACGCCTATTATTACAGGATTTTGGCGGTGGGCTTGAAGAAACCTGGATTGAAGGGATTGGAAGCCTTTATGGTTTGCACCTCAGTGGTTCTTCATATTATTTCCTGACTTGTGGCAATACAGATTTATTGTGTTTTCATGAAGAGGGGACGCAATATTTTCAAAACGATAAATTCGGTTCCTGTGATGTGAACCAATCATCAACGAATATTGTTTTATTAGAGGAAGAAGCAATGATGCAGTTTTATCCAAATCCTGCAAAAGACGTTCTTAATGTGGTGTTTAGCGAAAAGGCTGATTATGTAAAAATATATGATGTCGCAGGACATTTGCTGATAACAAAAGAAAATCCTTCAAGAGAGGATTTCATTGATTTGTCTTTTCTGCCCGGGGGTTTCTACATCCTTGTAGCGTCTTACCGCTCGGGCTTATTAATAGTCAACGACAAGTTTATTGTCGATTGACGATTCATTTTCTGCTTTTTTTTGGTTGGGGTGGGAGTCCCGGAGAAATCCGGGGCTCCGTTTTTTTATGCCTTTGCCTAAGGATATTTCCTTATGGCATCCAGATCGATGGGAGAAATCTAAGACAACAGTCATTGAAATATACTGAATTTCATTCCTTAGACTAAGTACTCAATTGAACACCTCATTTATTTTATTAGATCAGCCTTTCGTAATTTTAATCTGGGTTTATTCAGTTTTCTTATTGAACCCTGAACTTTCTGGCTGATATCGGCTTGCAAATAAGTTGGTATTAATTTTTGCAGATCAATTCTTAAGATGCGGTGAATAATAACCAAATCTTTCAAAGAAAACTGAGAAACACCATTGATCAACTCAGAAATATATGACTTTTTATGTCCGAGTAAAAATCCCAGATCTTGTTGAGTCATATCATAGGCCTTTAATCGTTTTCGAATAATATTTTTTCTATTTAATAAAAAGATACGCTCTGCTTCAATGAGTTGCTTTGCGATTTCCGATTCTTTGATTTGTTCATCTGTAATTGACTCACTTTCTGTCCAATGTTCTGCCTCATAGGCTTGAATCAGCTTAAATATTTTATCATGAAAAGGTTTTAATGAGATGTCTTTTTTTACCATCAGGCGCAATTTCCTGTCAAGCAAGAGTGCTTTTTGCAGATCATATTCATTATCCAATTTTTGAATATCCTCCACATCCTTAATATTCACAAGCTCTTTCATATTTTATGATTTATATCAGTTCGTTATTTCTTAACCACTTTTTAATTGCATTCCTGTTATTCTTAAACACTTTCTCATAATCACTATGAGAACCTGCCCATATTACTCTCGCTCTTTTATCATCGTCAAACTCAATCAATATCATCGTTCTATGAACATTCAGATTAAAAAAATAAAATCCATCGCTATGCACACAATCCGCATCTGGACGTGTTTTTTTGAGATCAAGCTGTGAGTTCCATTCATTATGTTCAATATCACTAATTAATCTTTCAATAGCCTGAATTAAAGGTTGATTGCCTCGTTGTTTTTTCTTTAATTTTTCCAGCAAACTCCTATTGATTAATTTCATAATCTGTTTTTGCAAAGATATATTAAGTTCGGTTATTATTAGAACTATTATTCATTTGTTTTAGAACTTTATTTGTTGTTTTTGAATGTTGGTAGATCAAAAAAAGCTGTAGATTCTTTTGATATGGATATTTCCTTCTTCGAATCGTAGAAAGATGTCTATTCAGGTCGATAGATAAATGCAATTACTTATCTATTCGGGAACATTGAGATTTCTCCTCCCTTTGGTCGATACCGATTTTTCGGCAGAGAAATCTGCTTTTAATAATTCTTACGACAAGACTTGTCTGATATGCACTTAAATAGAGACCTCCTTAAGTATTTGTTTAAACGCCCCAGTTTTATGATTTACTATATGTCAGGCGATAAAAAATAATTATTCAGCGAATATCAAAACAATCTTACAAAAGCTCATTGGCCAGATTTGCAAGTTCTGAGCGTTCCCCTTTATCCAACTGGATATGGGCATACACATCCTTATGCTTAAAGCGGTCGATCAAATACGAAAGGCCATTACTTTGTGCATCCAGATAGGGTGAGTCTATTTGAAAAATATCCCCTGTAAATACGATTTTTGTTCCTTCACCGGCTCTGGTGATAATCGTTTTAATCTCGTGCGGTGTTAGGTTTTGTGCTTCATCCACTATAAAAAAGATATTGGATAAACTTCTTCCTCGGATATATGCAAGTGGGCTGATCAGGATTTTTTCGCTTTGAAGGGCATTATCAATATTTTTAAACTCCCTGTCTTGCTCGCCATATTGGTTTTTGATAAATTTCAGGTTATCATACAAAGGCTCCATATAGGGCGTTATTTTTTCTTTGGCGTCGCCGGGCAAAAAACCAAGGTCTTTATTGCTTAAAGGCACAATTGGCCTTGCCAGGTAGATTTGTTTATAATCACGTCTTTGCTCCAAGGCTGCAGCCAGGGCCAGAAGGGTTTTGCCACTACCTGGTACACCTGACAATGTAACAAGTTTTACATTCGGGTTTAAGAGCGCATGAAGGGCAAAAACCTGCTCGGCATTTCTGGGAGTAATACGGTGAATTGTCCGTTTTGGCAGATGCTCGATATTCATCTTGGCCGGATTATAATAAGCCAAAACAGAGGAACGCCCGTTTTTCAAAATATAGTACATATTCGGAAGCGGATTGTCTACCAATGCGTCCTTTGGTTCGCAAAAACCATCTTTATAAATTTGGGCAATAATATCGGTGCCAAGACCTTCATAATATTCTTTGCCCTTATAAAGGGTTTCGATGTCTTTTATTTTGCCTGTTTCGAAATCTTCTGCGGCAATGTTCAGGGCTTTGGCTTTAATTCTTAGGTTAATGTCTTTTGTTACCATAATAACCTGACGATCAGGATATTCCTGCTTCATGGATAAAGCAGCATTCAGGATGCGATGATCGTTTTTGTGCCCTCCAAAAATCCGTGTTGCCCCTTCATCTTTATTTTCTTCAAGCACAACCTTTATTTTGCCGCCAAGGGGCATATCCAGCGGAATCCATTTCTGTAGGCTATTGTTCTCCGACAGCCGATCCATAATCCTGATAAATTCCCTAGCCTCATAATTTTTTGTGTCGTGCCCTTTTTTGAAATTATCAAGTTCTTCAAGTACCGTGATGGGAATTGCCACATCATTATCTTCAAAAGAGTGAATCGCATTATGATTGTGAAGAATGACCGATGTGTCGAGTACAAATATTTTGCGTTCTTTGTTCGCTTTTCCGGTGTTTTTCTTTTGAGTAGCCATAATGAATAGATTTAAATTACTGTAAAATAATGTTTTATGTTTTCTGAGAAGGCATCAACTAAGGTAAGCAATTATTGACACAATTGTCTTTAAAAACAGTATTATTTTTTAGTGAGGTCGGGGCTTCGAGCACTTCGAGCGCATCAGCAACGAGCCTCAGCCACCTTTGATTAAGTTGTTTAAATTCAATATTGGGTTATAGAGTAGAGTCGAAGCGAGTTTGATGGCTATTCTTAGAATAAAACAAAAAAACCAGCATAATTCCCGATCAAATCTCTATTGAAAATCGGTCGAGGCACAAGATTTTGTACTTTCGGGCAATGTTTCTAAACATCATAAATCAATTCGGATGAAAGACGAGAAAAAATTATTTCTATTAGACGCTATGGCGTTGATATACAGGGCGTATTTTGCTTTGAACCGCAATCCACGCATCACTTCAAAAGGTTTGAACACTTCAGCCATTCTTGGCTTTACCAATACATTGTATGATGTCCTGAAAAACGAACAGCCAACTCATATTGGTGTGGCTTTTGACACAATGGCCCCAACATTCAGGCATAAAGAGTTTCCCGAATATAAGGCGAACAGGCAAAAAATACCGGAAGAATTGGCCGCTTCTATTCCCTGGGTGAAGCAAATCCTTGAAGCTTTTCGTATTCCGATCCTTTCTGTTGATGGCTTTGAAGCCGATGATGTTATTGGCACTTTGGCAAAAAATGCAGAAAAGGCCGGCATCACAACTTTTATGATGACTCCAGACAAGGATTTCGGACAATTGGTTTCTGAAAAGATTTTCATGTTTAAGCCGGGAAAATTCGGCAAAAAGCCTGAAGTGATGGGCGTGGAGGAAATATGCAAGAAATTTGGAGTGCAACGGCCTGATCAGGTGATTGATATGCTTGGGCTCTGGGGCGATAGTTCCGATAATATTCCTGGAGTACCCGGAGTTGGTGAGGTTACAGCGAAAAAGCTCTTGGCAGAATTCGATAATATTGAGAATATGATTGAGCACGCAAACGAGATCAAAAATGCACGCCTTAAAAATAAAATTATTGAATTTGCCGACCAAGCTCGCCAATCAAAATCACTTGCTACAATTATTCTTGATGTGCCTATAGAATTTAATGAAGAGGCGCTTTTGCTGGTGGATCCAAATGAAAAGGAACTTAAAGCAATTTTTGAGGAGCTCGAATTTCGTACATTGGCGAAAAGGGTGTTTACCGATCTATCACTGAAAAAGGGCAGTGGTCAGCAAAGTTTATTCGATGATGAACCACAAACTTTCCTCGATATCAACACCAAAGAGCACACATATTTATTGATACAGGACGATGAGGGCATAAAGGAGCTACAGGAAAAGCTGTCGCAGCAAAAAATGTTTTGTTTCGATACTGAAACCACCGGACTGGATGCCCATGAAGCGGAATTGGTAGGTATATCATTTTCCTGGAAAAGCGGCGAAGCATATTATTTGCCCGTACCGGAAGGCAGGCAACAGGCAACAGAGTTCCTAGAGGGCTTTAAAAGCGTACTCGAAAATCCTGATATCGAGAAAACAGGGCAAAACCTAAAATACGATATTTCTGTCCTAAAATGGTATGGTATTGAAGTGAAAGGGAAGTTTTTTGATACCATGCTGGCGCATTATTTGCTCGAACCCGATCAGCGCCATAATATGGATACATTGGCCGAAAATTACCTGAACTATAAAACGGTTCCAATTTCTAGTCTTATTGGTAAAAAAGGGAAAAATCAGGCAAATATGAGGGATATCCAACGATTGTTTCCTGAAAAGGTAAGCGAATATGCCTGTGAAGATGCGGATATTACTTTGCAGCTCAGGGAGGTGTTTGAACCAAGGCTGGAAGAAACAAAAACACGAAAACTTTTCGATGAAATCGAATGCCCTTTAATTGATGTATTGTCGGATATGGAAGCATCGGGCATTATGCTGGATGTGGATACATTGCGCACATATTCCCACGCCCTGCAAGGCGAACTTGCCCAGGTTGAAGAGCGTATTTTTGAACAGGCGGGCAGAAGATTTAATATATCCTCACCAAAACAGCTTGGCGAGGTGCTTTTCGATGAACTGAAAATTACGGAGAAAGCAAAAAAAACGAAAACAGGTCAATATTCCACCGGCGAGGAAATTCTGCAAAAACTCGTGAACAAGCATCCGATTATTGAGGATATTTTGGATTATCGCAGCCTTACGAAACTAAAATCCACTTATGTGGATGCGTTGCCAAGCATGATCAGTCCTCGCGATAAACGTATACATACCAGTTATAATCAAGCGGTTGCATCTACGGGTAGGTTGAGTTCCAATAATCCAAACCTCCAAAATATTCCTATTCGTACGGATCGGGGTCGTGAAATTCGTAAGGCCTTTATCCCCAGGGATGATGCGCATATTTTGCTTGCTGCAGATTATTCTCAGGTTGAGCTGCGCATCATCGCCCATCTAAGCAAGGATGAAGGTATGGTGGAAGCATTCAATAATGGCCTCGATATTCATACTGCTACGGCGGCAAAAGTTTATGGCATTGCATTGGAAGATGTAAGTAAAGAGCAGCGCCGTCATGCAAAAATGGTGAATTTTGGTATTGTTTATGGAATTTCAGCATTTGGACTCTCTGAACGCTTAGGCATTCCACGTAAGGAAGCTGCAGAAATTATTAAGCAATATTTTGAAAAATATCCGGGCATCCAAAAATATATGGACGATACCGTTGCTTTTGCCAAAGAGCAAGGCTTTGTAGAAACCATGATGAAAAGGCGTCGGTATTTGCGCGATATTAATTCGTCGAATGGCACTGTGCGCAGTCTTGCTGAGCGCTTTGCAATTAATGCACCCATTCAGGGGTCCTCGGCAGATATGATTAAGGTGGCGATGATCAATATTCATGCAGAAATGAAGCGATTGAACCTAAAGAGTAAAATGATTTTGCAGGTGCATGATGAATTGGTTTTTGATGCTTGTATCGATGAGCTGGATGTTCTGAAACCATTAGTACTCAATGGCATGAAAAATGCCCTGCCACTTGATGTGCCTTTGCTTGTGGATATGAATACGGGAAGGAATTGGTTGGAAGCGCATTAAAATACATAATACGCAAAAATAGGCAGGAAGGAATAAAACAGGCTTTTGTAATGGGCTGTTTTAATTCAGCGAACTTACTGTTTTTATGCTGGACTTTCAGCCCGCAATTATACTGACCTCATATTGTGCTAATGTGAATAGTATTATTTTCATCAATAGGACTTACATATTGAGTTTTTTCAATAATTCTGCTTTGTGGTTTCGTGCTACAGGGATAGTATGTGAGCCAATAATCACTTGATTTCCATCAATTGAATCTATTTTTTTTAAATGCACAAGATAGGATTTATGCACCCTCATAAAGGAATCCGGGAGGGTATCCGTAAGTTCTTTTAGCGAAAACAATCCCATAATTTTTCGTTCCGTCGTAATAAAATTGACATATTCCATTGCGCCTTCCACAAACAAAAGGTCTTCATAATAAATTCGGTGAATTTTCCTGTCGGATCGAACAATAATATAATCTTGTACACTCTCTTCGCTTGGTGTTTTTTCTGCGCCGGACACATCGTATTCCACCTTAAGTCTTTTTAGTTCGATATGTTCGATCGCCTTGCTTACGCCTTTCATAAAGCGGGCGAATGAAAAAGGCTTTAAGAGATAATCGGAAACATCAAGCTGATAACCTTCCAAAGCATAATCGGGATAGGCTGTGGTGAAAATTACTGCCGGTTCGATATTCCAGTTTTTAAGAAAGTCAATACCTGTAATATCAGGCATTTGGATGTCCAGAAAAATTAAATCGACCTTCTCGGTATTCAGAAAAGAGATCAGTTCAACCGGGCTGCTAAATGCTCCGGAAAGCTCCAGGTTCGGCATCCTTTTTATATAATCGGCGAGCAATTTGCGTGCAAAAAGCTCATCATCAATAATGACACATTTAACCTTATCCATGCATCTTAATATTTAATTCGATTCTAAAGAGATTGCTTTTGTGGCTGATGTCTAAATGATAGTCTTTGCCATAAATTAAATCCATTCTTTTTTTCACATTCGATAAGCCCACGCCTTTGTTTTTTTGTAGCATAGGCGCCACAGAGACAGAGGGGACTGTGTTTTCACATACAAACACCAAGTGGTCTTTTTCGGTTTTGATCTCGATATTCACATGCCCTGTTTTATCCTGATCAATTTTGCTGTGCTTAAAACTATTTTCAATAAATGGGATTAGGATCATTGGGGCAATTTTGGGCTCACCACCATGGGTATCAACAAAAAAACGGATATTCTGCTCATGGTCCGATTTCATTCGTTGAAATTTCAGGAAATTTTCAAGATACTCTATTTCTTTGCAGAGAGCTACAAATTCAGAAGTGCAGTCATATATGATATAGCGCAACATATCAGAGAGTTGCAAAATTTTATTGGGCGCATCTTCATTACCAAGATATGTGCAGGAATAAATATTATTGAGTGCATTAAATAGAAAATGAGGATTGATTTGTGCTTTGAGGAATTTCAGCTCAGTGGCTGTTTTCTCCTGCAAAAGTTTCTGCAACCTGATTTTATTTTCGGCTTCGCGCTCCCTGAGAAAAATGGACGTGCTGATAATAAAGGTCATACCAAATAGTATCGAATGCATGATAAAGCCGAAAATTAATCGCTGCCAAATGCTGTTGGTAAATGGATGCCTGTCGCTGCTTGCAGGGAAAATTATATTTTCAAAAATGGTAAAAAGCAAACTGTCCAAAGCTATTGTAAAAATGCTAAATCCAATGGTAACAAGTATTGAGAAATAGGTGTATCGCAAATAGTTGTTATCATAAAATCGCTGAAAGAGTTTATTATTAATATGTACAATAAGCCATTGAACCAATGTAAAAAGGCTTGCATGGTATAATCCAAGATAAATCGAGGCCTGCCAGCCAAAGAGGAACTGAATCATCCAGATTATTGACCAGATCACATAAGGCTTTCGCATAAAATCCAGATGGTGTGAGGGTCTTCTCATTTTCAAGTTTTTAGCAAATATATGCAGTAGCGAACTAAAGTACGAAGTTTATTCAAACAATGGCCGAAATCGGACAATAAAGCAGTGCAATATTTCAATAATGTGCGTTCATTGAAAAAAAACGCCTTTTCCTTGAAATGCGCCGGCCTAGATTGAAATAATTTTCTGAAGCATTATTTAAGGGGCACTTTTGCAGCTGAAAAACTAAAAACGAACCAATGAAACAGAAAACAATTATTCAGATTATTGCCCTGATAATTATTAGTGGAGCAGGATTAATGATTATGCTGTCGATGATTGCAGCAAAACCTGATGTGAAGAAAGAGGAACTCACTGAATTGCTGAAAAAGGTGCGCACAGAAAAAGCAGATTTTAGCCCTTTGACTTTTGATTTGGTTTATGAAGGCCGTGTTGGAGCTTCCGGAGAGGTCACAATTTCTTCAGAAGTGAGTGGGAAAATCCTTAAATCAAACCTGCAACTTCGTGAAGGCGTTCGCTTTACAGAAGGGCAAATTCTTTTGAGCATTGAAGATGATGTGACGCGTGCCGCACTAAAAGCAGCAAAAAGCACCTATCTAACAAATCTTGCAAGTATTTTACCCGATCTGCGTATCGACTTTCCTGATGAGTACAGCAAATGGGCCAATTATTTCAATGCTATTGATATGGATAAGGATTTACCCAAAATCCCTTCTTTTAATTCGGATAAGGAAAAAGTATTCCTCGCTACAAAAAATCTTGTTTCTACTTATTATAATATTGTGCAGCAGGAAATCACTCTGCGCAAGCATATTATTCGTGCGCCATTCAATGGCTTTATTACCCACGTTAATTTAGAGCCTGGTTCAATTGCTAATCCCGGATCGCCTGTTGCAACGGTAATCCGTGCCGATATGCTTGAAATAAAAGTTCCGGTAAGGGTTCAGGATCTGCAATGGCTGACAACAGGCATGCCCTGCACCATAATATCAAACGGGATAAATTATGATGGCCAATTGAATCGGATTGCCGGTTATGTAAACAGCAATACGCAAATGGTGGATGTTTTTCTGAATGTAAATAACCACAATGCCCAACTCCTCGAAGGAGCATATGTTCAGGCACAATTTAATATTCAACGCCCTGATATTCAATGTATGCTTTTGCCTAGGGAAGCATTAAGCGCCGATGGAAAACTTTTTCATGTGGCAGATGGAAAATTGCAAAAACTTGATATTGATATTATCCAAACTATGGATGACGCCATCTATGTAAATGGTTTTGAACCCAATAAAAATATTGTCGTCACAAGTGTTCTTAGTCCGGTTATTGGCGAAAAAGTACGCGTCATCAGCAATGATCGCTTCGATAAATAAAAAACAGGGCTTTTGTTTTTCTGAAACAGCAAAAGCATTTTCAGAACACCACAAGCATAAATGATTATAAAAAATAACGCGCATATTCTATGAAATCGATTATAAAAGCATTTATCCAGAACCATTTTTACGGCAGTATGATTATCTTTTTGCTGCTCATAGTTGGCCTTGGAGCGTATTTTTCGTTAAAAAAATCTACATTTCCCCTTGAAGAATCCAAAACGATAAGTGTTAGTGTTGTTTATCCGGGCGCTTCCCCGTCAGAAATGGAAGAAAGTGTCACCAGTTTGGTGGAAAACGCCATCAGGGGCATCCCGGGCATTAAAGAAACAAGTTCTGTATCGCGTGAAGGCAGTAGTTTACTGACCATTACCGTGAAGAAAAATGAAAAGACAGAACAGGTTTTAACGGAAGTGAAAAATGCCGTAGATGGTATTTCCAATTTTCCGGGAGCTGCAGACCGACCAATTGTGAATTGGAAAAAGGCCAGCGTGCCTGCTATGTTTATGAGCCTATATGGAAATGAGGATTTACTTGATCTGAAACAAGTTGCTGATGAAATCGAAGACGATTTTCTTAATTCCGGAATTATTTCACAAGTGAGCATACAAGGTATTCCGGGATTAGAAATCTCTGTGGATATAAAAGAAGATCAGCTTAGGCGTTATAATCTTAATTTTGATGATCTTACAGCTGCAATTGCCTCCAATAATTTGGATATTGCCGGTGGGATCATTCGTAATCCCAGAGAAGAAATCAATATTTTATCGCGGATGCGTTCGGTTAATCCGGAGCATATCAAACAAATTGTAATCCGCTCTGATGAATCAGCAGGTTTGGTGCGTATTGGCGATGTGGCCGAAGTGCATTTTCGTTTTCAAGAATCGGCCAATGGGTCGTGGCTCGATGGTAAACCTCAGGTTTCCTTTATGATTAATAAATTAAACAATGAAGACCTCGATGATATCCGTGATTTTATTGATGGATATATTGCTGATTTTAATACGTCCCATGATTCTATGCGTATTGTAAAAACCTTTGATTTCAGCGATCTTATAGACAGTAGGCTGAATATTCTCACAAAAAATGGTTTGCTTGGTATTTTGCTTGTTGTCTTGTTTTTAAGCCTTTTCCTGAATTTCCGTTTATCGCTTTGGGTGGCCTGGGGCATTCCGGCATCCTTTCTTGGGATGTTTGTAATGGCCTTTTTGATGGGGCTTACCGTGAATATGATCTCACTCTTTGGAATGATTATGGTCATCGGAATTCTGGTAGATGATGGCATTGTGATCGGGGAAAATATTTATGCACATTATGAAAAAGGTAAATCGCCTCCAAAAGCTGCGCTGGACGGAACCCTTGAAGTGTTGCCCTCTATTATCACATCGGTTTCGACAACAATTCTTGCATTTGTGCCATTAATGTTCCTGCAAGGGCATATGTCGATGATGTTTGAAATGGCTGCAGTGGTTATTGGTAGCCTTGCAATGTCGGTACTGGAAGGAATGTTTGTTTTGCCGGGCCACCTCTCCCGCCCGGGTGTTCTCGAAGAAAAGAATAAAACAAATGTGATCTATAGAATGCGAAAGGGCATAGAGAAAGGCCTTTTCCGCTTTCGCGATCGCGTGTATGTTCCTGCTTTAAAATACCTTATCCGTTATAAATGGGCTGCATTATTCATTCCACTATTCCTTGTATTTATTACTGCCGGAATGTTGTTGGGCGGCAAAATTGGCCTCACATTCTTCCCCAGTGTGGAGGATGATTATTTCACGATTGATTTGGCCCTAAAACCGGGAACAAGCCAAAGTACCACGAAGGCCAAACTAATGGAAATAGAACAGCTTTGCTATGAAGCCAATGAAGAAATAACGGAAAAATATCAGGAAAACACAGACGCAATCCGTTATATCTGGCTCAACACTGGATCGGCATTTAGTGGACAGGAAAACGGTACGCATACCGGGAGCATCGCTATTCTATTGAAAGATATGGAGGATTCCAAATGGTCTGTTTCTGAGCTTAAAAACCTGATTTCAGAAAAAGTGGGCGATATTCCTGAGGCAGAAAAATTTGCTGTAGGCGCTTCTGCACGGTTTGGTGCCCCAGTATCTATTAGCTTGCTCAGCCGCGATGATAAAAAACTTAAAGAGGCGAGTGTCTTCCTCGAAGAAGCATTATCCGAATTGCCGTCCCTTTTTAATATTATGGACAATAATCAGTTGGGAAATCAGGAAATCAGAATTACGCCAAAAGCGGAAGCCTATGCTTTAGGACTGAATCAAAGCAAAATAATGCATCAGGTACAGCAGGCGTTTTTTGGCGGACAGGCACAGCGATTGGTTTCCGGAAAAAATGAAATCAGGGTATATGTGCGTTATCCCCGTGAGGATCGCTCGATGATTGGGCAGCTCAATCAAATGAAAATCACTACAGCAACAGGCGAATATCCTTTAGTAAGCCTGGCAGACCTGAGCTACGGACGTAGTCCTGTTACGATTAATCGTTATAATGGGATGAGGGAAATCAATGTGGAAGCCTTTATGCGAAACCCCACAGAGCCTGTAAATCCTGTGATTCAAGAAATAAACGAAAAAATCCTCCCCGAACTTATGGTCCTGTTTCCTGAAGTAGAATATAAATATCGTGGCCAGGTGCAGGATTCGAACGAAGAAGGAGTAGAGCTTATGAGGGCATATCTAGTTGCTTTTATCCTGATTGTCATTGTTTTGATGATTCATTTCAAATCATTTTATCAGGGCGTTCTTATTTTGTTGGTTATTCCTTTAGGATGGATGCCGGCAATTTGGGGTCATGGAATCGAAGGATATGCTTTTTCTTTACTTAGTGCCTTTGGAATGATTGCCCTCTCCGGCACCATCATTAATGATGCTGTAGTGTTTCTGTCGCGTTACAATCAAAATCTTTTGGGTGGATTAAAAGTGGTGGATGCTGTGATTGAAGCGGCAAAATCTAGGTTCAGGCCTATACTGCTCACCTCTTTTACAACCGTCGCCGGCTTGTACCCATTGATCTTGGAAACAAGTATGCAAGCTAGGTTTCTTGTGCCAATGGCGATTTCGTTGGCCTATGGGATTTTTATCGGCACCATATTTATTTTGCTGTTTTTCCCCATTCTTATTTTGAGCGCCAATTCAATAAAGATGCAGTTTGGAAAGCTTATGGGACGAAAAGACATCACCGCGGAATCTATAGAACCCGCATTGGCCATACATCAGGAAATAGAGAAAATGAACATTTAACTGACATCAAATGAAGACGAAATATATTATTATCCTTGCCTGTAGTTTATTGATTTATAATTGGGCTTTTGCTCAGGAAAGCCTCAGTCTTTCCGATGCAATTAGAATCAGCCTCGAAAAAAATTACAGCATCAGGCTGAGCAAACTCGATCTTGAATCGGCTGATATACAAAATACAAAAGGAAATGCCGGAATGCTTCCCCTGATTAGTATGGGCGTAAATCAAACCAATAATTGGCAAAATGGGGATGCGGATCTGAACAGGAGTAATTCTGTAACGCCCTCGGCAAGTTTAGATTGGAATCTGTTTTCCGGATTTCGCGCACAAATTGAAAAACAGAGATTGGGCACGAATGAAGAAATTGCTGAAATCAATTTGCAGTCGCAGGTTGAAAGCATGCTAAAACAATTGGTTGCCGCTTATTATGTAGTGCTCCTTCAGGATAAAAAACTAAAGACCAATAAAGAGCTGATGGATATTTCTGAGGATCGTTATAAACGTGTGAAAATGAGCAATGATATTGGAGGCGTGGGGACCTATGATGTTTTGCAGGCACAAAACGATTATTTGCGCGATAAAGCAGACTATTTAAGCCAGAAAACCACCTATAGAAATGCCATCAGAAACCTGAATTATATCATGGGCATTACTACGGATGAAACCTATACTTTTACGGATGATTTAAAGGTTCCTGAGGATGTTTATACTGCCGATGAGGTTCTTGACGGGATGCGCACACAAAACCTTAATGTGCTGATGATGGAACGCAATATTAAATTGGCAGGAATAGCGCAAGATGCAGCAAAAAGCAGTCTCTATCCCAGCTTATCACTGAATGCCGGATATAATGAATATATTGCGCATTCTGTTCTGAATCCAAGCGGAACAATGAATACGGAAACAGGAACGACATCGCTCATGCTGAATTTGAACTATACCTTGTTTAATGGCTTTAAAAACAAAACCAATAGGCGGATTGCAGACATACAGCAGCAACAAAGTTTGATTAATCAAGAAGATTTAATGCATGCCCTGACCAATGAAGCATTAAAACAAATCGAAACCTACAATAATAATCTGGAATTGTATCAACTCTCGGTAGAACAGAAAAAAGTGGCAGAATTAAACCTCAATCTCTCAAGGGAAAAATACAATAATGGCAGCATCAATTCCTTTAATTATCGGGATGTACAAAACCTTTATCTACAGGCGGTCGACAATGAATTATTGCAAATATACGGTCTTATTACCAATGAATTGGAATTGAAACAGTTATTGGGCGATCTGATCTTGTCTTATTTGGAAGAGGAAAAATAAAAGGCATTTTAAATTTTAGCTTTTCTAAAGTTTTATACTTTGGGAAAGCTAAAATTTAAAGGTTTAAAGCATTCCGAGAGCCAGCTTGGCCTCATCGCTGATCATCTCTTTATCCCAGGATGGTTCGAAGGTTAGTTCGATCTCGCTTTCGCTTACGTTTTCGGTCCGCATAATAGCTGCTCTTGCCTCTCCGGGCAATGACTCTGCCACGGGGCAATTTGGACTGGTCAGCGTCATAAGCATAAATACTTTATAACTACCGTCTTCTTTTTCGGTGGCTTTCACTTCATAAACCAAGCCAAGGTCATAAATATTCACCGGAATTTCGGGGTCAAAAACCGTACGCAGGTTTTCGATTACTTTATTTTGTATGCTTTGTGCACTCATTGTATTTTGTTTTTAAGCATTACTTTTTGCCTGAAAAGCCATCGCATAGAATTTCATCTGCTTCAGCATAGAAACCAAGCCATTACTTCGTGTTGGCGAAAGATGTTCTTTTAAACCGATTTCATTGAGAAAACCCATTTCAGCCTGGATAATGTCTATTGGTTTTTGCATATCCAAAACACGGATCAACAACCATGCTATGCCTTTGGTGATCACCGCATCACTATCAGCAGTAAAATGCACAAGTCCATCTTTAAAATCGGCATGCAGCCATACCCGCGATTGGCATCCAACAATCAGGTTGGACGGTGTTTTTTGAGCTTCCTCTATTGGTGGTACAGCTTTTCCCATTTCGATGAGATAGTTGTATTTGTCCATCCAGTCATCGAAACTGTTAAATTCTTCGATAATTTGTTCTTCAATTTCTTGTATACTCATGGCTTACAAAAACATTTGTTGTACTTTTTCTATTGCTTGCACCAAAACATCAATTTCTTCTTTTTTATTATAAAAAGCAAAAGAAGCCCTAATTGTTCCGGGAATTTGATAATAATCCATTAATGGTTGTGCGCAATGGTGTCCGGTACGCACTGCCACCCCAAAACGGTCGATAATGGTTCCTGCATCGAAAGGATGTACGCCCTCAATAAGAAATGAAAGCACTGAGGCCTTCCGTTTTGCCTCACCGATAATCCTGATTCCACCCACTTTTTTAAATGCTTCTGTAGCATATTCGAGCAAATGGTTTTCGTATGCGGCGATATTTTCCAAGCCCAAATTATTGATATACTTCAGGGCAGATTCTAATCCCAGCACAGCCTCAATATTTGGCGTTCCGGCTTCCTGCCTGAAAGGGAGTTCGTTATAAGTGCTCTTGTCAAAATGAACTTCTTGAATCATTTCGCCACCACCTTGCCAAGGCGCAAGCAATTCCAAGGCGTCTTTTTTTCCATATAAAATACCTACACCCAATGGAGCATAGGCTTTATGGCCGGAAAACACATAAAAGTCGCAGTCGATCTGCTGCATATCCACTTTTTGATGGGGCAATGCCTGAGCGCCATCCACCAAAACAAATGCTCCTTTTTCATGTGCCAGACGACAAAGTTCTTCTACAGGGTTTATTGTGCCCAATACATTAGAAATATGTGCCAATGAAAGGATTTTTGTTCGTTGGTTCAATAAAGCCTTAAAGGCTTCAATATCCAATTCGCCGCGTTCATTTAAAGGAACAACTTTTAATATTGCTCCTGTTTTTTCGCAAGCCATTTGCCAAGGAACAATATTGGCATGATGCTCCATAGTAGTAATCAGGATTTCATCTCCAGGCTTTAGTTGGCCAATAATCCCTGAGGCCACCATATTAATGGATTCCGTTGTGCCCTTAGTAAAGATGATTTCTTCTTTGCTTTGGGCATGGATTGTTCGTGCAACAAATGCGCGGACGCCTTCAAAAGATTCTGTTGCCTGATGGCTTAGATAATGTGCTCCACGGTGAATATTCGCGTTTTCGTGCAGATAATAATCCCTGATGCGATCAATCACCTGCAAAGGTTTCTGAGTTGTTGCCCCATTATCAAAATAAATCAGGGGTTTATCATAAACCTTGGTTTTCAGTATTGGGAAATCCTTACGAATCTCGTTGATTTGATTTTCTGACAACATTATATTTTACTTGCGTCAATGTGAAATTCAAGTGGTTTTTCGGGGTTTTTGCAATTCAGGACACATTGGTCGCAAATGCTCAATTCCCCTCTCAAGCGCTTTTTGATCATATCATCGATTTGGTCATGCAGCGCAGTGATTTTAATTTTATTGCTGATTTCCGCAGCAAAAGCATACATCAGCAGCATTTGTGCATTATCAAAACCAATACCTCTGGAGCGGAGATAGAAAAGCGCTTCTTTATCGAGCTGGCCTACGGTAGCACCATGGCTACATTTTACATCATCGGCATAGATTTCGAGGAAAGGCTTGGCATTGATGCGTGCCTTATCCGTCAGTAAAATATTTCGGCTGTTCTGCTGGGCATTTGTGCGTTGTGCATCTCGTGCAACATGTATATGGCCATTAAAAACAGCACTTGCATAATCGTCGAGTATGCCTTTAAATTGCTCGTTGCTATAGCAATCTGGCGCCTGATGATCGACAAACACCTGATTGTCAATATGCTGATTTTTATCCATAAGATAAAGACCAAGCACATCGGCAGAAGCCCCAGGGCCACTGAGTGCCACACGGCTTTCATTACGGATAAGGCCGCCATTCAGGCTGATTGCATTGGTCGATAAGCGGCTGTTTGCTGAAAGATGAAAACAGTTTTGGCTTACCAAAGCTGATTGATTATTCAGGTTTTGAAGCTTATAGTGGTCAACTTCAGCATTTTCATCGATAAACACCTCACTTACGGTATTGGTAAAGGAGGGTTCCTGATTTAGGGAATCATCGCAATGCACCAGAGTAAGTTTGCTGTTTTTTCCAACAATAATCAGGTTGCGGGTTTGTACAAAGCTATTCTCATTGCTGTTTAGGATGTTCACCATCTGTAGCGGCTTTGTTACTTCCGTATTATCAGGCACATAAATAAAAATTCCATCCTGAAAAAGGGCTGTATTTAAAGCGCCAAAACTGTTTTTTGTGCATTGTGCATAGGAAGCCAGGTGTTTTTGCACCAGTTCAGGATATTGCTTCATGGCGTCGCGGAGACCGCCAATAATGGTTCCGCTGGGCAATGTTTGCAATGGCCCATGATTTTTTACAAACCAGCCATTTACAACAGTAGCCATGAAGGTGTCGAGATCGTGGATATCGCATTTAAAAATATTTTCCACATCGATTACCTCTTCCGGGGGATCCTGAGCAATTGTATACGATCCTTCAAGATAGGCATCAAGGTTGGTATTTCTCCAGTTTTCAGTTTTTTCATCAGGGAAACCATGCTCGTCAAAATAAGCAATGGCTTTATCGCGCAATTGCAGCAGTTCGGGGCCATTCATCGCTGCCAGTGCATCGCGTCGGGAAGCATAAAGGGCTGTGAAGCGGCTTTTGAGTTTTTCGTGATTCTTTGCTTTCTCCATCATAATAGCAGTTATTAAGCCAAGGATTCCCCAATTTCTTTTTTAATCCAATCGTAGCCTTTGTCTTCGAGCTCAACGGCAAGTTCTTTGCCGCCGGATTTTACAATGCGGCCATTAAAGAGCACATGTACAAAATCAGGCACAATATAATCGAGCAAACGCTGATAGTGGGTAATCACGATGGTCGCATTTTCGGGCGAGCGCAGGCTATTTACACCGTTGGCAACAATACGCAGCGCATCAATATCGAGTCCGGAGTCTGTTTCATCAAGAATTGCCAGCTTTGGTTCCAGCATAGCCATTTGAAAAATCTCATTGCGCTTTTTTTCACCACCCGAAAAGCCTTCATTTACAGAACGATTTGTAAGCTTATCATGAATTTCGACAAGTTTTTTCTTCTCGTTCATGCGTTGCAAAAATTGTGCAGCAGTAAGTGCTTCCTGGCCATGATATTTTCGATGTTCGTTGACGGCAGTACGCATAAAATTTGTTATGCTCACACCGGGAATTTCCACAGGATATTGAAAGCCAAGGAAAATTCCTTCACGGGCACGTATTTCCGGCTCCATATCCAAAAGGTCTTTGCCTTTATAAATCACTTCGCCTTTGGTAACAGTGAAGGTATCTCGACCGGCGATAACACTGGCAAGCGTACTTTTTCCTGTTCCGTTTGGTCCCATGATGGCATGAACTTCGCCACTATTTACTTCTAGATTTACACCACTAAGGATTTCTTTGTTCCCAATGGCTGCATGGAGGTTTTTTATTTGTAGTAACATTGTGTTTAATTTTTTTCGTTGATTATCCTACGCTTCCTTCAAGGCTGATTGCTAGTAATTTTTGCGCTTCAACAGCAAATTCCATAGGAAGTTTATTGAGTACTTCTCTCGCATATCCGTTTACGATCAGGCCAATGGCACTTTCAGTATCGATGCCACGTTGCAGGCAATAGAACAATTGATCGTCGGAGATTTTTGATGTTGTCGCTTCATGTTCGATGATGCTGCTTTTATTCTCTGCCTGAATATAGGGGAATGTATGTGCGCCGCATTTGTCGCCAAGCAAAAGGCTGTCGCATTGAGAGAAGTTTCTTGCGTTTTCGGCTCGTTTTGTAGCTTTTACTAAACCACGGTAGCTATTATTGCTATGCCCTGCAGAGATGCCTTTACTGATAATGGTGCTTTTGGTATTTTTGCCAATATGGATCATTTTTGAACCCGTATCGGCCTGCTGATAGTTATTGGTTACGGCGACGGAATAAAATTCCCCAACAGAATGATCTCCAAGAAGAATGCAACTGGGGTATTTCCATGTTACCGCACTTCCTGTTTCGACCTGAGTCCAAGAGATTTTTGCATTATTGCCTTTGCAGATTCCGCGTTTTGTCACAAAATTATAAATGCCGCCTTTTCCGTTTTTATCGCCGGGATACCAGTTTTGCACGGTAGAATATTTCACTTCGGCATCTTTCATGGCAACAATTTCTACGATAGCAGCATGGAGCTGGTTTTCATCACGCATTGGGGCGGTACAGCCTTCCATATAGCTCACATAACTGCCCTCGTCGGCAACAATCAGTGTGCGCTCAAACTGCCCTGTTCCGGCAGCATTAATGCGGAAATATGTGCTCAGCTCAACGGGACAGCGCACTCCTTTCGGGATGTAGCAGAAAGAACCATCGCTAAAAACAGCACTATTGAGCGCGGCGAAATAATTATCCGAAGCGGGAACAACAGAAGCCATATATTTTTTCACCAATTCGGGATGTTTCTGAACCGCTTCACTAAAGGCCATAAAAATGATGCCGTGTTTTTCCAATGTTTTGGAAAAAGTTGTTTTCACGGATACTGAGTCCATCACAGCATCAACAGCTACTCCGGTGAGGCGTTTTTGTTCCTCAAGGCTAATGCCCAGTTTATTAAATGTTTTTAGTAATTCCGGATCAACTTCATCAAGGCTGCCTGGATTGTTTTCATTTTGTTTGGGTGCCGAATAATAGATGATGTCCTGATAATCAATTTTTGGATAATTCAGATGAGCCCAATCAGGTTCTTCCATCTCCTGCCAGATTTTAAAGGCATTCAGGCGGTATTCTGTCATCCAATCTGGTTCGTTTTTCCGTTTACTGATTGCCCGAACTGTATCTTCGTTCAGTCCCTTAGGCAGTTGATCGGATTCAATATCAGTAACAAAGCCATATTTATAATCGCTTTGCGTTACTTCTTCAATAATATTGTTTGCGTCTTCCATAATACGTTTCTGTCTATAAGTTCAAGTATTTCAATGTTTTGAAGCTAATAGTAAATGCGTCAAACAGGCGTCAAAATACTCCTTTCCCTAGCCATACAACAAAGCATATTTTGCATTGTTCAGCTTTTATTATAAGGTATCCCTTATTTATGTGGCGCAAAAATAATTATTTTGATGCAACCATTTATTTAATACGAATAAAAACTGCAATTCGCAGGGGGAATTAATTGTTTGGGGAGTAATTCGGGGTATTTCTCCGATACGGAAATAAAAACTTAAGCTCAAAGAGATATTTTCTTTATACTTTTGTGCTCTAATATTCCCTATAAGTCTTCACCATAAAATAGTTATATGGCAATGACGTTACTTATAGGTATTAAAATAATGATTATGCGCATCAAAGAATCCGAATTAATCCTGAATCCCGATGGAAGTATTTATCATCTGAAATTAAAACCTGAGGATATTGCAGATACAATTCTTGTTGTTGGTGATCCTGGTCGGGTGGCAACAGTTTCAGCCTTTTTCGATTCCATTGAATTTAAAGGTCAAAACCGAGAAATCGTCACGCATACAGGATACTATAAAGGCAAACATATTACAGTAATGTCTACCGGTATGGGTACGGATAATTTGGATATTGTAATCAATGAATTGGATGCCTTGGCAAATATCGATCTCACAAAAAGAACAGCAAAAGATGAACATAAAAGCTTGAATATCATTAGACTTGGAACGTCAGGCGCCTTACAGAACGATATTTTGGTGGATAGCTTTGTGCTCTCTGAAATGGCTTTTGGCCTCGATGGGCTTCTCAACTTCTATAAAACGCCCGAAGGCATGCTGCTCGACGATTATTCGGAACATTTTATTTCCCATTGTTCATGGAATCAGCACCTTCCTTATCCCTATTGCGCTGAAGCCGATGCGGATTTGGTCAATAAGATTGGCTTTGATATGCAAAAAGGCATTACTGCAACTGCTCCCGGTTTTTTTGGCCCTCAAGGCAGGCAATTACGCGCCAAACTTGCTTATCCTGAGCTGAACGATTTAATCGAAAGCTACGAATACAAGGGAAAACGTATCGTGAATTTCGAGATGGAAACATCTGCCTTGTATGGTCTTGGTAAACTGTTGGGACATAAATGCCTGACTGTTTGTGTGGCCATTGCAAACCGTCGCACTAAAACCTTTAGCAAAGACTATCACCCACATGTGGAGCGATTGATAAAAACCGTGCTGGATCGTTTTTAGTTTTTTCGCCTGCTCTAGTCCTTCTTTCTGATCATAAAGCGTTTTTCAGCAATTTTTTTGCCTGATCTGGATTGATTAATGTGCCGCAACCACCAACGCAGCCTTCCTCACAGCTCATTACTTCAAGAAAATTGCTTTGGGGTTTCCTAACGAGCGCTTTTAATTGACGGATGCTCTTTTTGTCGAGTCCTGAAATATTATCCGTTGTTAGGTTTTCGGGAACGGCAGATGAAATTGCGTTCTGTACGCCACCGGCAACAGCAAATCCATGATCCATAATGTTTCCTTTGAGCACTGCTTCTGTATTGGCGCATTCCTCGATCTCAATACCTCCGGCTACAAGCATAGCTCCCAGTTCTTCAAAACTAAGGGCATAATCTACCTCTTCAATTTCCAGGCATTCATGTTTTTTAGAAATGCAGGGGCCGATGAATACCTGCATTGCATCAGGATACTGTTCCTTCAACATTTTTGCAGTATAAAACAAAGGGGTATGCGTATCGGAGACAAAAGGCCGCAAAGTGGGTAAATGTTTCTGAACTAATTCGGTATATACCCTACAGCATGATGAGGTCATAAACTTGGCGCCATTTTCGAGCCTTTCGGATAGCTCCATGCTCTCTTTTTCCGAAGTAATCGCTGCGCCGGCAGCAACTTCGGCCACATGTTTAAAACCGAGTTTGCTAATGCTGCCATAGATCTTTGGTAGGGAATTCCTGAACTGACCGCTAATTGAAGGGGCTACTAAAGCGATTATGTCTTTAGAAGCATGCATTGCCTCATAAATTTGGGCCAGATATGTTTTTTCAATCACAGCACCAAAAGGACATGATGTGATGCATTTCCCGCAATGGATGCATTTTTCGTCATCAATATGTTCTACGCCTTCAGAATCTTTACTGATTGCGCCTACTGGGCAAGCTTCTTCACAAGGTACAGGCTGATAGGCAATGGCATGATATGGGCATTCGCGTTCACATTTGCCGCAGCCAATACATTTATCCATATCAATATCTGCCTGAGCATTTTTTATTTCGATTGCCTGAACCGGGCAATTTAGCATACATGGGCGGGCTTCACAAGCCTTACAAAGTTCAGTAACATGATAATTCCCTTTTTGACAACTCGAGCAGGCTTCGTTTACAACAGTAAGCACTATATCGGTAGGATGATCATTTCTGCGTGCCATTGCCAGATAAGTAGAAAGCGGAACCAGCTCATCCTCTTCATCATCAATATTATAGCCAAGCATAGCCATAAGCTTATACTTTATTATGGCTCGGTCTTTATGTACGCAGCAACGTAATGGTGTCTTTGATTTTGGACGCATTTCAAGCGGAATACGGTCCGTATCTTCCATGCTTCTGCTTTTATTCAGGATGCGGCAGAGCTCGATCAGCAATGCACGTCTGGTCAGAACAGCATTATTGGTTCGTGTCATGCTTCAGATTTTAGAATAAATTCCTTAATTTTTTCAATTGTAGCTTCTTCAATAAGTACATCATTGACCAGAACAAATGGAGGTTGCTTATTCTGGTCTTTGCAAGCGCCTAAGCAAATGCTGCCCTTAAGGGCAATGCGCGCAGCCATTTCTTTAGGCAATAATTCTTTTAATGCAGGCAAATTACTTCCTCCCATTACATGGCATAATGTTCCTGTGCAAACCTTTATGCTAATCTCTTTATGCTCCTTTTTCATGATTAAATATAATTTACAATCACTTCTTTTAAATATTTCACTTCGAGTATCCTGGCGATTTTTTTCACGACATTTCTCCTGATTTCCAGTTCTTCCGGAAGGTTTGGATCCTGATGTGACGGATTGATGGATGTACCTGCCAAAATATTGATCTGATCGTTTTCCATCAATAGGGAATAAATCTGTTTGGCCGGATTATCACCCGGAACAGAGTCTGCATTTCCTTCTTCCAAAAATGAGGATAATTTTCCCAGTGTGAGAATGCCTTCAGTAATCAGGTTTACACCTTCCATTGATGCAGAAGGCGGCAATTCATGGCAAGCACTATTGATGTCCACATCAATATCTTTTTTCCAAAGTTTTGACACAATTTGTGCCGTAGTTCCCCCACAAATAATTTTAATTCCCTGAAATTCTTTAATGCTTGTTGCGAGGCGCTCGTCATTTTCGGGCGTATAGGGAGGGCCTGTGGAAATCAAGAGTTTTCTTGGCCGTCGCAAATAGATTACTGCGCAGCTAATATCATCGGCAGCCGTATATCCATCATTTTTTAAAGCTTCGGCAAGGATGCGGTGACTCAGTTTGTAGGCGGAAATATCCTGATTATTATGCACATACGATTGAGTGAACGCTTTTAGTTTTTTATCGCCCCAGCCAAATGGCATATCCTGTTTCCCAATGCCCGATTGGGTAACCCCATCGCTGAACAGTATAATGCGATCGCCCATTTGTGCATCAAAACGATAAGAAAAGAGTTCCTCAACCTCCTGTTTTACACTTTCAGGGACAATAATTTCGTCGTTTCTTAACACAAAAAACTGTGGATTTCCATATTCGATGATGCGTGTAGCGCCATCCAAAGCGATATCCACAATCGTAAAGGAGGCATAACTGATTTTGCGCACACTATCTTCGGGCAACGTATTGATAATGGAGCGCGCACTCCGTTCCACAGGCTGATCATTTACCGTAAAACTCATGGCCATATTGGCGGTCATGGTTGCCAGGATATTGGCTTTTATGCCACTACCCAGCCCGTCGGAAAGCACAGCAATTGTGCGTTTTTCATTTTTCAACTTACGTGAAAGAAAGACATCGCCACAGACCATTTTCCCGTTTTTCTGAACGGAAGCCTCTTCAATTTCGATAAAAATTTGCTCATTCATGGTCGGGTTCCGAATTTTGTGATGCATCCAAAACACTATGCAGCAGAAACTCTGTTTTTGAAGCGTTTTCGCCCAATAATGCGGCAGCTTTTTGTGCTGTCATCATGTTTTCATACATGGCCTGATGCAGTCGTTTTTGCATTTCATGGCTTAATCCGCCTTGCCTGCTTAAAGGGTGAATAATGCCGCAAACAATCTTATGCTTTTGGATACTAAATACAGAAAGATGCACAAGCTGATTATTATATCGTATGTCCTTATCAATGCTTTCTTCGCCCGATTGCAGCAATCCTTTAAATAATTTTGAAAAGGGCATCAATTTATTCAAGTCTGTGCCCTGCATGCCCGGACGAGCTTTGTAAATCGCAATAGCATCGGCACCAAGGATTTGCGCGAAGGACTCATTGCTTTCGATAATATGCATATGTTCATCGGCCATAACGACGCCATAAGGGATTTTTTGCAGAAGTACAGAAGCCTTATTCTGAGCCACTTTGCGCATATAGGATACGCACATCTGGCGCTCCGCTTTTCCCTCGAGCATGGCGCAGGCAAAATCGCGGCAGCTTTCGTAGCCGCAACCACTGCAATTCAATTCATCTTCGCGGCTGAGTTTGTCGATGCTGCTCAGCATATGCTTGATGTCCGCTTCAGAATGTTCGATGGGTTTTTGAATGCTGCTTTCGCAAAAATTATGGCAAATAGAATCTGCCGGAAATTTAACATCGTGATGTCCGGGCAATGAATGACCGTGTTCAAGCACATTCAGTCGTTTTGATGCTGTATTTTCCCCTTGTTTCATTCCGGGGCCATTAATACATCCACCTTCGCATGCCATTAACTCCAAAAACAGGCTGTGGCCATGCAGTTGAGGCAATTGATCCAAAATATTCCTGATGTTTATTAAGCCCGAGAAGGTCATCATTTGAGCATCGGTTATTGTTGCGTTTTGGCGCATTACAGAAATCATTCCTCCATCTACAGGATATATTGATCCGGGGCGATTATGCGCATAGGTGCTTTCATTGTTTTTGCCATTCAGAAATTCGGGCGTAAGTGCTTCATCATCAAGCCAGGAACGTAATTCGTCAAAAGTAATGGCCACTTCCACGGCATTATCATCTGCGAGCAGCTCTGTTTTCTTTGCAATACAAGGGCCGGCAAAAACTACAAGGCAATCGCTACCGTAAATTGTTTTAAGATAACGAGCATGTGCTTGCATTGGCGAGAGCAATGGCGTAATATGGTTGAGATATTGAGGGTAATATTTTTTAATAAGCTGAACAACAACCGGGCAGCAGGAGCTAATCCACAACTTTTCTTTTTCTGATTGGATCAGTTTCAGGGCTTCGCTTGCAACCCATTCTGCTCCAATTGCAGTCTCAGAGAGTCCATAAAAACCGAGGCTTTCAATTGCTTGCTGAAGCTGAGGAACGCTATAATCAGAAAAACCCACAACCCATGATGGCGCTAAGGACAAGATTAGTTTCTGTTTGCGTCCGAGCAGATATTTTACCTCGGCAATATCGTTTCGCACTTTTTTTGCGCCGGCAGGACAAACCTGAACGCACTTTCCGCAATAAATACAAAGATCATCCATCACCGATGCGCGATGCCCTTCAATTTTTATAGCTTTTACAGGGCAACGCCGAACGCATTTATAGCAATCCTGACAATTGTTTTTTTCTGTATAAATCGCCTGTAAAATGTTCATGCTTCTTCGTTTTGTGCACAGAAGCTTTGCTCCAGAATGCGGATAACAGAGTTTTTATCGATGCCGTGAAATAATTTGCCGTTGATTTTTATTACAGGACCATGAGCACAATTTCCGGAACATAATTGCCCACGAAAATCTACATCTTCTTCGAGCCCGTGTTCTTCTAACCAAGTTTTTACTATTTCGAGTACTTGTTGATTCCCGCGTCTGTAGCAGCTGCTTCCGAGACAAATTACTATTTGATTTTTTTTCATGATTGATGATTTGAACAGCTCATAAACCAAGCCTGTGCCGAATATTTTAAAATAATCATAATCAAACGATTAAGTTTTTATTCGTTCTCTTAATAGGCCTGATGTCCTGTTTCAATACGCTTATTCTAAAATGTGTGTGTATAGAATTTGAACAGTGTGCATTTATTGAACGCCTCAGGTTTTCATTGTTGTTGGAATTCCAAAAACCGGCAGAAGCTTTTATATCTTTTCTGGTTTTTGGTTTATAATTAGGAGCATATTCCTATTTTTGATGATTATAATTACTGATTCATGGCAGACTACATCCATTTCAAACTTAAAAGATCAAGCTTCATTTTTTTGATAGTCCTATTTTTTGTGGGTTTGTTGTTTGTTTCAAACATTGATTTTCATGGATTTAAAAGCGAAATACTTGCCGGGGATGCTCGCGGCTATTATGCCTGGCTGCCGGCTATTTTTGAATATCAAAGTGTTGATTTTCAGCCTGTACTGGAACAACAGAAAGCCCGTTTGGGAGAACATTTTCAGGGGCATTATTATCATGAACTGGGTGATATACTGATCAATAAATTTACTTGCGGTGTCGCTTTGCTTCAAGCTCCTTTTTATCTGATATTTAAGCAATTAAGTGCTTTATTTGGTCAATCTACTGACGCTTATTCTGCTATTTCCCAATGGGGAATTTGTTTTGCTGCTTTGTTTTATGCATTTATTGGCTTTTATTTTTTACGGCGCCTGCTTCTTTCTTTGGGATTTCATAAAAAAACAGCACTTATTGCGATGTTGGCATTCCTTTTTGGAAGCAATTTATTCTACTATATATTTATGCACCCGGGGATGTCGCATGTTTATTCGTTTAGCATGGTTTCCGTTCTTTTTTATGCTGCACGAATGCTGTTTGTGTCGGGGAAAAAGCGATATATTCTTTTGTTATCCATAACTTTAGGGCTTATTTTCCTGATCAGGCCTTTTAATGTGCTTATCGTATTATTTCTTCCTTTTATGGCTAATTCGCCAAAGGTTTTTTTAAAGACATTGAAGAATAACCTCCGTCTAGGCCATGTGCTTTTCTCAGTGATTCCCTTTTTACTGATTGCATCCATACAGATGTATATTTACTATTTGCAGAGCGGTCAATTATGGATTTGGGCTTATCAGAATGAAGGCTTTTTCTTTCTTGATCCGCAAATTAGCAATGTCCTTTTTAGTTATCGCAAAGGCTTGTTTATTTATACTCCACTGACATTGATTAGTTTAATCGGAATCCTTGTTTTGATCCGCCGCAATACGTATCAAGCCATTATTTCGTTTTTGTTTCTCGCCATTATAATCTGGATGGTGGCTTCTTGGTGGAATTGGTATTATGGGGGCGGTTTCGGAATGCGGCCATTTGTGGATTTTTATCCTGTATTCATTATTCTTCTCGCTGTGGTTTTGAAGTCGCTTCGCACCACTTTTTTCCGCTATGCTTTTTATGGGCTATTGGCGGTTGTAGTGCTTTTTAATGCCCTGCAAACATATCAATACAGTCAGGGCATCATCCATCCGGAAAGCATGAACAAACAGAAATATTGGTATGTGTTTTTGAAAACCGCAAAAGCTTATGAGCATGTGCTTGGCGATGCTCCTGATGATTTATTTAAACAATCACCATTGAAATTAATCAAAAGCTATTCGCTTGATTTTGATTCGACAGCAAGCGAAGAATGGGTTGTTTATCAAGAAAAATTATATCCATCCAAAAACGATAGTAGTAATTTGTATTGCCGTTTCGATAGCATTTCGGAATATAATGCGAGTTTAATCATTACAGATACATCCCTATTAAAGTATAGAAATTTGATGGGGCAGGTTCAATTTGCTTATAGTGAAATTGATACGAATTCATGCATGCGGGCTTTTTTCGTGGCATCGGCAAATGACAGGAATAATGTAACTGTTTTTTACAAATCGAATCGAATGAAAGATATGCCGAATAACCGCATTGGGGTTTGGGACACTGCCTTTATGGAAATCAATGTGAAATACGGCAAAGGAATCCCGAATGAATTGCGTTTGTATTTTTGGAATAAGGAAAAAGAATCTTTTTTGATTGACGATGTAAAAATCGATTTCTATGAAGTACAGGAAGAGGTTTTTAAAGAGCAATAATTGCTTTCATCTTCATCATGCAGGGATTTCGGTAGGACCGAAAATGTCACTATTAGAAAATCAAATTTAAGCGATTAACCAAACAGAAAAATCTTATTTTCTTCACTATACTGAAGAAATATTACGATAATTTTTCATTAGGATTTGGAAATCTTTGTTTTTGGAGAAGCAATGCGGATTTTTGCTTTTTTTGTTAAAAAAAGGGCCTTAGTGTGAAATGCTTGTTCACTATGTTTTTGAGCCGAATGTTTGATTGATAATAAAAAATACAAGCCACTTATTAGGTAGATTTCAGGAATTGTCCGTAGTTTTGTTCTTAAATGATGTGCGATGGAAATTATTAAGACGGAAATACAGGATTTACTGATTGTTAAGCCACGGGTTTTTGAAGATGAGCGTGGCTATTTTTTTGAATCATACAACCATGGGCTTTTTGCTTCGAATGGAATCGAAAACCGCTTTTTGCAGGATAATGAATCGAAATCGAAAAAAGGGGTTTTAAGAGGTTTGCATTTTCAAAAACCGCCTTATGACCAAGGAAAACTTGTTCGTGTGATGAAGGGCGCTGTGCTGGATGTCGCCGTTGATATCAGAAAAAATTCCCCAACCTATGGGAAGTGGGCATCAATCGTGCTTACCGATAAAAATAAGTTTATGTATTGGGTGCCACCGGGCTTTGCGCATGGCTTTGTTACCTTGGAAGATGATACGGTTTTCTTTTATAAATGCACCAATGTGTATAATAAAGAATCGGAAGGTAGCATTCGCTGGAACGATCCTGACTTGAATATCGATTGGGGAATCGATCAGCCGGTGCTCTCAGAAAAAGATAAAATCTCGCCATTATTCAAAGATTTTATCTCGCCGTTTTAAACAACTGATTTTTTTTAGAGTTAAAATCAGCTTTCCGTGAAACATCTTATTTTCATGCAACATTCTGCTTTTTTTGTTGTTCATACCATAATGGGTATTTATGCAAATATTAGCTTTTTTTAAATGCAGACGCTATTATGAAATTACATCTTAAAAAGAACATCATCTATATTGGCCTGCCGATCTTTAGTTTGGTTTTATTCATTCTCATTACTTCAAGTCGGGAGCCATCGGTCAATTTGGATAAGAAGGAGCAGCAATTTCGCGATGAGTATCGTGTAATGTCGCCTCCTTTACCTTCAAAAATTGAGTTTGCCGGCGAAGCGGCCCCGCTTCAAATCTATTTTGTGCAGGAGAGTTTGGATCGGGAAATGTCCGTAAATATGTATTTTCATTCGTCCACGATCATGCTGTTTAAGAGGGCGCATCGGTATTTTCCCATCATCGAGCCTATTCTAAAGCAACATGGTGTTCCTGATGATTTCAAATATCTTGCTTTAATAGAAAGTGGGCTAAGAAATGTTGTTTCGCCTGCCGGAGCAGCAGGTCCATGGCAGTTTATGAAGCATACCGGAAGGGAATACGGGCTGGAAGTGAACAAAGATATTGACGAGCGCTACAATTTAGTGAAAGCGACCCATTCTGCTTGCGAGTACATCAAGGATTCTTACGAGATTTATGGCAATTGGACTCTTGTTGCGGCTGCTTATAATGCGGGAAAAAGCCGCATCAAAAAGGTTTTGGAAGATCAAAAAACCGATAACTATTACGAGCTTTACCTAAATACGGAAACAGGTCGCTATGTTTATCGTATCCTGGCCATTAAGGAGATTTTTAAGCATCCGCAAGAATATGGTTTCTATTTGAAAAAAAGCGATTTTTATCCAATTATCCCAACCTATACCATTACTGTTGATACAACGATTAATGATTTAGTGCGCTTTGCAAAATCTTATGATCTTTCGTATCGATTGCTGAAGGAATTTAACCCATGGATGCGTGCTCCACGTTTGCCGGACAAATCCAGGAAGAAATATACCATTACGCTTCCCAAGGAAGGTTTTACGGATTATAGCGAGAAACTCAAAAAACCTGAAGATGATGAAGGCTTTTTTCAAGGAATAGAGTAATTTCGCAGCGATAATTTTGAGGGCAGATATGGTAGAGCAGGAAGAACATCCTGAACAGGAATTTTCTGAAAGTACAGAAGTTTTACGCGTCGAAGGGGCTCGTGTGCACAACCTGAAAGATGTGCATGTGCAAATGCCACGCAATAAATTGGTTGTAATCACAGGTTTAAGTGGCAGCGGAAAGTCTTCCCTGGCTTTTGACACCATCTATGCCGAAGGGCAAAGGCGCTATATGGAAACATTCTCGGCCTATGCGCGTCAGTTTATTGGAAATCTTGAACGCCCTGATGTTGACCGTATAACAGGCTTAAGCCCTGTGATTTCCATCGAACAAAAAACCACAGGAAAAAACCCACGCTCTACTGTTGGAACCATCACCGAGATTTATGATTTCCTCCGTCTTCTTTTTGCCCGTGCTGCTGATGCATACAGCTATAATACCGGAAAAAAGATGGTGCGCTATAGTGAAGATCAGATTATTAGCCTGATACAAAACACTTATGGCGATGGCAAAATATATATCCTTGCGCCTTTGGTAAAGGGCCGTAAAGGACATTATCGCGAATTGTTTGAGCAAGTCTTGCGTCAGGGCTATCTGAAAGTGCGCGTTGATGGAAAAGTGCAGGATATTGGACTGCGTATGCAGGTCGACCGCTATAAGATTCACGATATTGAAGTTGTTGTAGACCAGATTAAAGTAGATGAAAAATCCCTGCAAAGGCTACGGAATTCAGTAAAAACTGCTCTGAAACTTGGGAAAGGAATGCTGATGATCGCCTCAAAGGATGATGATACCGTGCGCCATTTTAGCCGTCACCTGATGTGCCCGGAAACGGGCTTGTCTTACGAGGAGCCTGAACCAAATTCTTTTTCTTTTAATTCGCCTTATGGTGCTTGCCCTAGATGCAATGGACTTGGGGAAATATCGGAAATAGATTTGGAGAAAATTTTTACGGATAAAACAAAAAGCATAAAGAAAGGCGGCATTGCGCCATTGGGAGAGTATAAAAATAATTGGATATTCAGCCAGGTGGAAGCAATTGGGCTGCGCTATGGCTTTGATCTTGATACTGCGATTGAAGATATTCCCGAAGAAGGAATCAATACTATTTTATACGGCTCAACCGATGGCTATAAAGTGCAAAAGGAGTATATGGGAATTACAAGTACCTATACACTTAATTTTGAAGGAGTCGTAAATTTCATTTTAAATCAGTATCAGGAATCACCGAGTAAATCCATTCAGAAATGGGTGGGTGGTTTCCTGAATAAAATTGATTGCCCTGAATGTGGCGGTGCTCGCTTGAAAAAGGAATCTTTGTATTTTAAAATTGATGATAAAAATATCGCTGATTTTGCACGCATGGACTTGCAGCAGCTTTCAGATGAAATTAATGGGCTCGAAGAAAAAATGGACTCCCGCCGTAAGGCAATTGGTAAAGAGATTATCCGTGAATTGCAATCACGGATTGGGTTTTTACTCGATGTTGGCTTGGATTACTTGAGTTTAAACAGAAGCGCCAAAACCCTTTCCGGTGGCGAAAGCCAAAGAATCAGGCTGGCAACACAAATCGGTTCGCAGCTTGTTGGTGTGCTTTATATCCTTGATGAACCGAGTATTGGGCTTCACCAACGCGATAATAACAGGCTGATTGATTCTTTGAAAAAACTTCGTGATATCGGCAATAGCGTAATTGTTGTAGAACACGATAAAGATATGATCCTCGCGGCCGATCATGTGATTGATATTGGTCCGGGTGCCGGGATTCATGGTGGTGAAATAGTTGCGCAAGGCTCTCCAAAAGACATGCACAATTGCGATACACTTACTTGTGCCTATATGAACGGAAGTAAGCAAATACCCGTGCCGGCAAAAAGAAGGGAAGGCAACGGCAATATGATTGTTTTAAAAGGGGCAACAGGTAATAACCTCAGGGATGTTGCTTTAGTGTTGCCGCTGGGAAAAATGGTTTGTGTTACCGGAGTGAGTGGCAGTGGAAAATCAAGCCTTGTGAATAATACACTTTATCCTATTTTAAGTGCTCATTTTTATCGCTCAGAAAAAAAGGCTTTGCCATATAAATCTATAAGCGGATTGGAACACATCAATAAAGTTATTGAAATAGACCAATCGCCAATCGGCAGAACACCACGATCGAACCCTGCAACCTATACAAAGGTTTTTGACGAAATCAGGAAGCTTTTTGCCCAATTGCCGGAAGCACAAATTCGTGGATATAAACCGGGTCGCTTCTCTTTTAATGTTAAAGGAGGGCGTTGCGAAACCTGCAAAGGTGCCGGGGTTCAGGTAATTGAAATGAATTTCTTGCCCGATGTTTATGTGCTTTGCGATAGCTGCTACGGAAAACGATACAATCGCGAAACTTTGGAAGTACGTTATAAAGGGAAATCCATTAATGATATCCTGAATATGACAATCAATCAGGCGGTTGCGTTTTTTGAGAATATTCCGAATATCCTGCAAAAGATTAAAACACTGAAAGAGGTGGGACTGGGATACCTTACTTTAGGACAGCAGTCAACAACCCTTTCCGGTGGTGAAGCGCAAAGGGTAAAACTTGCTACTGAACTATCACGCCGCGATACGGGAAAAACCCTTTATATACTCGATGAGCCTACAACAGGCCTTCATTTTGAGGATGTTAAAGTTCTGATGGAAGTGCTGCAAAAGCTTGTTGATAAAGGAAATACCGTATTGGTCATTGAGCATAATATGGAAGTAATTAAGGTGGCTGATCATATTATTGATATGGGGCCGGAAGGTGGAAAAAGAGGCGGAACGATTATGGCATCCGGCACACCCGAACAGCTTGCTCAAGATAAAAAAAGCCTTACGGCACAATTTCTTAAAGTGGAATTAGAACATTAATTTTGCAACTTATTCGCATACTATGAATACTGCAATACTGCTCACCGGAAGTAATATCAAATCGAGAAGGAAATACCTTGCCCTTGCGACGGATGCCATAGCAAAAGAAATCGGGCAGGTTTTTGACAGCTCTGCCATTTATGAAACAGAATCCTGGGGATTTGATGCGAAAATGGCTTTTTTAAACCAGGCTTTATGCGTCAGAACCCCTTTGTGCGCCTCCGATGTTTTGGATAAAATCCAAATTATTGAGAAGGAAATGGGCCGAAAACGAAATGCTGATGGTTCTTATTCTTCACGAACGATTGATGTTGATATCCTTTTTTTTAATGATGAGGTGATTCATAATCCGAATTTGCAAATTCCACACCCACATCTGCATAAACGGATGTTTGCTTTAATGCCTCTAAATGATGTGGTTTCATCCTATGTGCATCCTGTATTGAAAAAGAATGTGGATGAATTATTAAAAGAATGTTCCGACCCTTTGGCTGTGGAGCTATTCCAAAATGCTTAAATTCGCAGCATGCATTATAACTATATCGCCATAGAAGGAGCTATCGGAGCAGGGAAAACCAGCCTTGCAACGATGATGTCGGAGGATTATAATGCAAAATTAATTCTGGAACAGTTTGAAGATAACTCATTTCTACCAAAATTTTATAAAAATCCAGATAAATACGCCTTTCCCTTGGAGCTTTCCTTTCTTGCGGAACGCTTTCAGCAGCTGCGCGAACAATTAAGCGCTCAGGATTTATTTCGCGATTTTACCATTTCTGATTATTTTATCAATAAATCACTGATTTTTGCCAGAAAGACCTTGCCTCAGGATATCTTTAGCCTGTATGCCAATCTTTTTGAAATTATCAGCCTTTCGCTTCCACGCCCCGATTTGCTTGTTTATCTTTATGTGCATATCGAGCGTTTGCAGGAAAATATTAAAATGCGTGGCCGGAGCTATGAGCAAGATATAAAACCATCCTATCTGAAAAATATTCAATCCGGATATCTTGATTTTCTTCGCCGCCAAACGCAAATGCGCATATTGATTATTGATACAAACGAATTGGATTTTGTGCATAAGCCCGAAGACTATAAAAAACTGACATCCATCATCAGGCAGGATTATCCCATTGGTGTTCATCAGGTGATTCCTTAGTTCTCTATATTTTTCCTGAAAATCAGGCCAGGTTAATGCATATTTATCGAGAGGTTAATATTGGTCATCAAACACATTTTGAGTAAATTATGCTTTTTATGGTGGTGAATCCATGTATCATTCGTTTGAAGAATTTCGAATGAAGGTATAGGGATACAATCAAATCCTATGATTATACGTTTATATTTGTAGTACAGAAATTTGAAATAATGAAACACGAATGATGAAAACAAGAATAAGCTTTGTGCTGTTTTTTTTGATGTTGGCTTTGCCTTTTAGCTCCGATGCTCAGGAATACAGGACAATAAATAACGAAGCATTCGATCGTGGCGAAAAACTTGGTTTCAGGGCATATTATCGCTCATGGATTACAGGGAAAATGACCGCTGGTTATGCCGATTTGCATGTGACCGAGGAAGATAGCCTATTTTATGGCCGCCCAACCTATCATGTTGTTTCTGAGGGGAAAAGTGCAAAATTTTTCGATTGGTTTTTTAAGGTTCGCGATCGTTTCGAGTCTTATTTTGATGAGCAGGCCATGTTCTCTTATCATTTTATCCGGCGCACGCGTGAAGGAGGGTATGTAAAGGACGATGATGTGGATTTTTATCCGGACAGCCTTTTTGCACGCAGTCGTAAAACCACTAAAGAAATCCCTTTGTATATTCAGGATTTTGTGTCTGCTGTGTATTATGCCCGTACGCTCGATTTTTCAAATGCAGTGGAAGGCAAAACATTTCCTATTGATTTTTTCCTCGACGACTCTGTTTATGTAAGTATGGTAAAATACCTTGGTGTGGAGGAGATTAAGACGCGTTTAGGGAAATTCCGTGCGCATAAATTTGCGCCGATGATGGCTACGGGAAAGGTTTTTGCCGATGAATATCCCTTATTTGTTTGGGTGAGCGCCGATAAAAATAAAATTCCTTTAAAGGTTGAAGGAAAAGTAGTTGTTGGCTCTGTTGCTGCCGAGCTTATTGATTTTGAAAATCTTCGTAACCCATTTGATGCACGCATTAAAGATGATTAAAACAGCTTTCTGTATTGGCTTTTACTCTTTTGAGGTGATGCGAATAAAAACCCGAGTTCCACAAGCCTGACCATTTTCATCATATAAATCTTCAATTTTTTGTTCAATTTTTCGACTATGGAGTTTATCGAAAAGCTGATAGATTTTTTCGCTTAGGGGAATGCCTATGCCTGTTCCACCTGTTTTTAGCTCTTTCGCTCTTTCGCGGCCAATGCCATTGTCTTCAATTGTGACGGAAAATTCTTCAGGACTGCCTTTTATTATGATTTCCAGCATTCCTCCTTCATTACGAGGCATCAGGCCGTGTTTTATTGCATTTTCAACATGTATTTGCAGAATCATCCGGGGCACAAATAGCTGCGGAACAAGTTCTTGATCGTATGAGATTCTGTAATCAAAATGATTGCTAAACCTGATTTTTTGCACATCCAGAAAGCCTTCTACAAAATCAATTTCCTCGCTAAGCGGAACCTTGGTTTTTTCGGCTTTATTCATGCTTAGGCGAATCAAATTACTAAAGCGTAATAATAAATTATTGGCTTCTTCTTTGTCTTCTTTATAAATTAACGCGCTAATTGTTGTAAGAATATTGAAAATAAAATGGGGGTTTAATTGGTTGCGCAAAGAAATCATATGCAGTTCGTTGATTTCCCTTTCCATCTCATATACTTTTTGGAGTCGCTTTTTTTGTATCCGAAGCACCATAATAAAAAAACCAACCCAAAACAGATATACAAGCAGCCATATAAGATACTTCATAAAATACCATTTGTTTTCTTTGAATTCATAAAGGTGTGTTTCATTTCCATTATTTATGTACAGCTGATCGGGTTTATTAGGGAAATATCCAACACTAATAGAACGACGATTGCTAATGGGAAGATCAATTTCGACTGTTTGTTTAAATCCATTGATACAGAGGTAGCACTCTTTTGTTTTATAGTCCTCCACAAGAAAATCCAATTTCCCATCATGACCTAGATCTATTGAGAAAAAATTAGGCCGATTAATAGGAATATCATTGATATATGTGATTTCTTTTTCAAAGTCCCTATTAAAAGTAAAAAAATCAAATCCCTCGGATTCCATTAAAAAATAATCAGTATATTGATTTGCAATAATTGTTTCCGGAACAATTATTTTATAATAACAAGAGTCGATATGCTTTATTTTTTCTCCTTTATAATTATAAATATCAGTAATAAAAATTCTTTCATCATTTCTTTTTATTGAAGTTGTTGAAAGAATGTCCGTGGAATTTTTAATTGGAATTAGCACATTTTGACAATATTCCCCTCCAATAGATACAGGTTGAAATAAAAATTCAAGTTTGTTATTCAATGCCAGCGTCCAAATCTGATCATCTTTATAAGGAGTTGTGGATGAATCGGGATAATTATTTACGGAACTGTTTGCAATATATATCTCTTCCTTGTCGTTTCCATCAGCATCACAGCAAATTAAATTACAAATATAAAAGCCCGAAAGCGGTGAATTTAATAAAGTGTCATTATGGATGTCCCATGCAAAAACAGCCCTTGGCCTTTTCGAAAATGAAGCATTTACATAAAAAAGTATTTCTTTGAAGCCATCATCATTCAGGTCGGGACAGGCAATTGTATAAGCAAACCAGTCTTCCTTTTTATTAAATAAGGAAATTTTGCTTATAAAGCGGCTTTTGATATGAGCCTCCTGATTGTTCATTGGGGGCTCAACGCTATGGAGAAATAGGCTGTCGTCTTTATATGCAAAAGCATAGACCTCATCTAGCCCATTATTATCATAATCGGCCACTTTAATATTTGAATAATTCAGCCATTTTCCTTTAAAATTATGCTGACTGATTACTGTGCTCTCATCGTAATTAAAGCGAAAAAAAGGTACAGCAGCTGGGTTGTTCAGTCCAATACTAAACTGTTCGCTCTTTCCATCATGATTGAAATCATGAAAATAATAGTATGTAGAATGATTTTGTTGGTGTTTGAAGATTTCCAGCAAATTCAGCTCATGCTTATTAAAGCTCCATGGCACAGCCAATATCGTAATAATTGCAGGCAATAATGCCAATAACCATGGACTGAAAAAAAGGCGAAATTGTTTCATAATGCTTGCTTACATCCAAGCAAATATAATAAAAACAACGATATGCATTTAATACAGAAGCTGCATTTTTCAAAAGATAAAATCAGTCAAATAAAATGTGCCCATAATTTTTTGGGGGAATCCTAAAATATGGGTAATAATAATATTAAAAAAGCCTTCCCTTACTCCTTAAGAAGCAAATGGAAACAAGGAAGGTTTAAAGGATTCGTATCCTTAATTTTTTCTTTTTTAGTTTTGTATTATTGAGTGCATTAAGTGTTTCTTGGGCTTTCGCCTTTTTTACGGCAACAAAAGCACCTTCTTGTTTTATTTCAATCAGTCCGAGCTCATCCATGTCAAGTCCACCTTGTTTTAAGAAGAAACCCGCAATATCCCCTTTAGAAATTTTATCGCGTCTGCCACCGGAAATGTATAATGTGGTCCATTCAGGCTCTTTCGGGTCAATATCAGTAAATTCTGCGATTTCTTCCTGTACTCCTTTTGGATAAACAAAGTCAGGCAGTTCTTCTTTAGGTCCCCTGAGGACATATGCCGTTCCATCTTTCCCCATCCTCGCTGTTCTTCCATTTCTGTGTAAAAATTCATGGCTTTTCCGCGGAAGCTGATAATGAATAATATATTCCATTTCGGGTACATCGATGCCTCTGGCAGCAAGATCTGTTGCAAGAATCAGTTGATGAGTTCCATTGCGGAATTTTATCAGAACATTCTCTCTATCCATTTGCTCCATTCCACCGTGAAAGCATCCATGAAGAATATCGTTTGCCGCCAAAGCAGCGCTAACTTCCTGTATGCTGTCTTTAAAATTACAAAACACAATCCCTTGTTTATGGGAGAGCGGCTTTAATACCGATACAAGCGCCCTAAGCTTATCTTTTGTTGGGGAAACAATACTTTTTACACGAAGATTTTGAATTTCTTCATCTAGTTTATCAAGGGTTACAGGATTGCTCATCCCGACAAATTCGGGGATTTCAAGTTTTTGTGTTGCAGAGGTTAGGATTTTTTTTCGAACATTGGGCAAAGCGCGCACAATTTGAACCATATCCTTTTCAAAACCAATTTCCAGAGATTTATCAAATTCGTCAAGAATTAGGGTTTGAATAAATTCTGTGGAGAAATGTTCTCTTCTGATATGGTCGGCAATACGCCCGGGCGTTCCAACAAGAACAGCGGGTTTATGCTTTAGGTCGATTCTGTCCTGCGATCCGGCACGGCCACCATAAACAGCGTTGACTTTAAAGCCAGTGCCTAATTTTCTGGCTACCTGATCGATTTGAATGGCCAATTCGCGCGATGGAGCAAGGATGATGCATTGAAGCTCAGGGATATTCCGGTCTAAACCGGCCATCATCGGTAATAGAAACGCAAGGGTTTTGCCTGTGCCTGTTGGCGATAGGAGGACAATTTCCTGATTGCTATTTATCAACTCAATAGCTTCTTCCTGCATGGCATTTAGTTTTTTAATGCCCAGCTTTTCAAGGATTTGTTCGGTATTCATATTCTGATGTTGCATGCTGCAAAGGTATGCAAAATAGAGTCGGAGACCGATCCTGATTTTTCACCAATGGAAGAGAGGGAAGAAGAAATGCGATAGCTGATCAAAAAACACCTTCGAGCCTGTGGGATATTACTTCTATAAACGCATTTTTTGTAAATTTGCTGTTGAACAAAAATGAGTTCGATTATGAAAAAAATCCTTGCCTATATTTTGTCCCCGATTTTTTGGCTGACTTATGGCTTATTACTGGTTATTTTTCATCCTATTCAGCTTATATGTCATTGGATAGGAGGATATTCATTAAGAAAGAAATCAGTCGATTTCCTTAATTTTTTTCTCATCTACAGCCCTATGATTATGGGTGCTCGTATCCGTTTAATTGGGTTTGAGCAAGTCCCGAAACAGGGTCCATTTATTATCGTTTCAAATCATCAGAGTTTTTTTGATATTCCACCGGTTGTTTGGGGTTTTAAAAAATATCATCCGCGTTATGTGTCCAAGAAAGAGCTGAGCAAAGGCATTCCGAGTGTTTCCTATAATTTACGTCATGGAGGTTCTGCGCTTATCGAACGCAAAAACCCCAAGCAGGCAATAATGGAAATTGCCCGTCTGGGAAGGCTTATAGAAAAGGAAAAATGCAGTGCTAGTATTTTTCCGGAAGGGACACGTAGTAAAACCGGTCAATTGCGGAATTTTCAACATGCAGGAATTGCTGCATTGCTCAAAAAAGCGCCCAGTGCACTTATTGTTCCCTTAGTAATTGATGGCAATAATCGCCTGATAAAGGAGGGGTATTTCCCTTTGCAATTTGGTGTTCAACTTAACTATAAAGTGTTGCCACCAATAGACCCAAAAGGACGTGATCCAAAGGAACTGGCTCAGTCATTGCAGGAAATGATCAAGAATGAATTGGAACATTTGAAGTAATCGTTCAAGGGAGAGTTTTTTTCACGCGAAGACGCAGAGACGCAAAGCCTTGATGGTGAATGTCTTGGATATAGAACCAAATTATTTATTGTATTGGTGAGAGATATTTTCACGCAAAGGCGCTAAGGCGCAAAGCCTTGATGGTGATTGTTTTGGATATAAGAATAGAATCCTTGGTTTTTTCACGCAAAGTCGCAAAGCCTTAATGATGATGGGTATTCTGGATTTAGAAGTGTGAGCCTTGGTGTGTTGGTGAGAGGGGTTTTCACGCGAAGGCGCTAAGGCGCAAAGCCTTGATGGTGACTGTTTTGGATATAGAACCAAATTATTTATTGTATTGGTGGGAGATGGTTTCTCGCAAAGGCGCAAAGTCGCAAAGCCTTGATGGTGATTGTTTTGGATTAAGGAGTGTAAGTTTTAGTGTTTTGGTGGGAGATGGTTTCTCGCAAAGGCGCTAAGACGCAAAGCCTTGATGGTGATTGTTTTGGATTAAGGAGTGTAAGTTTTAGTGTTTTGGTGAGAGGGGGTTTCTCGCAAAGGCGCAAAGTCGCAAAGCCTTGATGGTGATTGTTTTGGATTAAGGAGTGTAAGTTTTAGTGTTTTGGTGGGAGATGGTTTCTCGCAAAGGCGCAGAGACGCAAAGCATTGATGATGATGGGTATTCTGGATTTAGAAGTGTGAGCCTTGGTGTGTTGGTGAGAGGGGTTTTCACGCTAAGGCGCTAAGTTGCAAAGCCTTGATGGTGATTGTTTTGGATTAAAAAGTGTAGGTTTTAGTGTTTGGGTGAGAGGGGGTTTCTCGCGAAGGCGCTAAGACGCAAAGCCTTGATGGTGACTGTTCTGAATATAGAACCAAATTATTTATAGTGTTGGTGAGAGTGGTTTTCTCGCGAAGGAGCAAAGCCTTGATGCAGCCTATTCTGTGTAAAAGAAGCAATTATCATTAGCCGTCTTACTGCAAGAGAAAGGATTTTATTTATGCATGTCTTGGATAGAAAATAATCCATATATTTTTATTATGTTTTGAAAAAAATTGCCATCTTTGTTTTTGATCAGCAAGAATTCGATTCTTATCGTCTTAGCAGTATGTAATTTATAGTAAATATTTAAGGGATGAGTAATATGACAGAAAATGAAATTGCAAAGATAATTGTCAATACAGCTTATGACATTCATGTAAAATTAGGTCCGGGATTACTAGAGTCTGTTTATGAAGAAATTCTTTATTTTGAATTAACGGAACAAGGGTTATATGTTGAAAGACAAAAACCAATTCCAGTTTTCTGGAAGAACATCAGAATGGAAATCGGCTTTAGAGCTGATTTGATTGTTGAAAAAAAAGTTATTGTTGAATTAAAATCTGTTGAAAGAATTGCTCCCGTGTATCCTAAGCAATTGCTGACTTATTTGAGAATTTTGGATAATAGATTGGGATTGCTGATTAACTTCAATGAAAAATATATCAAAGACGGCATAAGCCGAGTTGTGAATGATTTATAGTGTGAAAGGGCTATAAAACATTTATTGCGAGATGGTTTCACTCAAAGCCGCAAAGCCTTGATGGTGAATGTTTTGGATATAGAACCAAATTATTTATTGTATTGGTGAGAGATATTTTCACGCAAAGTCGCAAAGCCGCAAAGCATTGATGATGATGGGTATTCTGGATTTAGAAGTGTAAGTTTTAGTGTTTTGGTGGGAGATGTTTTCACGCAAAGGCGCAGAGACGCAAAGCATTGATGGTGAATGTTTTGGATATAGAACCAAATTATTTATTGTATTGGTGAGAGATATTTTCACGCAAAGGCGCAGAGACGCAAAGCATTGATGATGATGGGTATTCTGGATTTAGAAGTGTAAGTTTTGGTGTTTTGGTGGGAGATGTTTTCACGCAAAGTCGCAAAGTCGCAAAGCCTTGATGGTGATGGTTTTGGATTAAGAAGTGTAAGTTTTGGTGTTTTGGTGGGAGATGTTTTCACGCAAAGTCGCAAAGTCGCAAAGCCTTGATGGTGACTGTTTTGGATTAAGAAGTGTAAGTTTTGGTGTTTTGGTGGGAGATGTTTTCACGCAAAGTCGCAAAGCCTTGATGGTGATGGTTTTGGATTAAGAAGTGTAAGTTTTAGTGTTTTGGTGAGAGGGGTTTTCACGCAAAGGCGCAAAGTCGCAAAGCATTGCTGGTGATGGGTATTCTGGATTTAGAAGTGTGAGCCTTGGTGTGTTGGTGAGAGGGGTTTTCACGCGAAGGCGCTAAGGCGCAAAGCCTTGATGGTGATTGTTTTGGATATAAGAATAGAATCCTTGGTTTTTTCACGCAAAGTCGCAAAGTCGCAAAGCCTTGATGGTGAATGTTTTGGATATAGAACCAAATTATTTATTGTATTGGTGAGAGATATTTTCACGCAAAGGCGCAGAGACGCAAAGCATTGATGGTGATGGGTATTCTGGATTTAGAGGTGTGAGCCTTGGTGTGTTGGTGAGAGGGGTTTTCACGCGAAGGCGCTAAGGCGCAAAGCCTTGATGGTGATGGGTATTCTGGATTTAGAGGTGTGAGCCTTGGTGTGTTGGTGAGAGGGGTTTTCACGCAAAGTCGCAAAGCCTTGATGGTGATGGTTTTGGATTTAGAAGTGTAAGTTTTAGTGTTTTGGTGGGAGATGTTTTCACGCAAAGTAACTCATATCAATTAGATTGGCCTGATGATTGTTAGTCAAATAATTCTTTGTATTCCGTCAAAATTTTATGAAAGAAGAGAAATTTTTGTCATTTTTGCATCAAACCAAAAAACCACACTTATGCCTTTTAAAAAGTATTTATTTTTTATAGCACTGATGACATTTAGCTATATTGCTAATGCACAGAACTCTAATATGACACTTTTTAGTGAAAACGGAGAACGTTTTTCTGTTGTTCTGAATGGGATTCTCCAAAATGCTTCCCCGGAAACAAATGTTCAGATCACCGGACTGCCGGCTCCATCCTATAAAGTGAAGATTATTTTTGAAAATCAGGAAATCCCGGATTTAGATAAAACAATATATTTTCAGGGCAGTGGCGTCGAAGCTACCTATCGGCTGATTCAAAACCGAAAAGGAAAATATGTGCTGCGCTTTTTCAATGAAGTGCCTCTTGCACAAGCACCCATTCGTCTGCCCGAAGAGAGAACTTATATTTATACAACAACCCCTGCTGTAGCCACAAGCGTTACTCAAACCACAAGCACTACTTTTACAGGAGTTCAGCCCACCGGGGATCATGTTTCAGTAGATGTAAATATGGCCGGCATTCAAATGAATATGGATGTCAATGTGAACGACCAAAGTCAAAGCTATAGCGAAACAACAACTACAACAACAACAGTTTACCAGGAGCAGCAGACCAATTATGTGCTTCCGGCTTATGACGGCCCTTATGGATGCCCCCGACCCATGTCGGATCCGGATTTTGCCGATGCAAAGAGGAGTATTGCCTCAAAAGATTTTAGTGACAGCAAAATGACTATGGCCAAGCAGATTATTGATGTCAATTGCCTTTTAAGCAAGCAGGTAAAAGAGCTTATGAGTCTTTTTGATTATGAAGACGATAAGCTGGAAATCGCCAAATACGCCTATGGAAGCACATTGGATTATAGGAATTATTATAAAGTCAACAATGCTTTTGAATATGAAATGAGTATTGAAGAATTGGACGAATATCTTCAGGGCTTTAGGCGAAATTAAACCCAATTTAAAAAACAGTTAAAAGGCGGTTTAGAATAGAGTGGCCGACTTTTATTATCTTTATAAGGTGTTCATTGAGCATCTAGGCTAAGGAATGAAATTTAGTATATTTCAGTGGCTGTCTTTTCGACCAAGGGATCGAAACGAAGAGAAGATCCTGCGGGCACTTCGGCTTCGCTTACTTCGACTAAGCTCAGCACAATGCAGTGTCCCTTTTCTGCTTCGATTAGAATAGGTGTTTACTTGAATTCCTCAATAAAATTTATTGTTCTTCCGTTAAATAGTAGAGTATAAAGTTATACATATCAGCTTGTTCGCTAATCCGTTTTTTAAAGCTACTTTGAGCACCGTAATGGCCTGCAGATGTTTCTACATGCAATAAAACCGGATTTTTTTGTGCTTTTCTATTTTGAAGTTTGGCGGCAAATTTATAAGAATGCAGCGGCGGAACACGGTCGTCATTATCGGAGGTCATTATGAGTGTTGCCGGATAGTTTATTTCCTTCTTTATGTTGTGTAATGGGCTATATGATAATAAGTTATAAAATCCTGCTGAATCTTGGGTGCTCCCATATTCATCAGTATGGAGATGTCCGATGGTAAAGTTTTCGAAGCGCAGCATATCCATAGGGGCAACAATTGGGACAGCTACTTTAAACAGTTCTGGGCGCATAGTCATTGCCGCGCCAACAACGAGTCCGCCATTAGATGCTCCACTTATGGCAAGTTTCTCAGGGCTTGTATAATTGCTGTCGATAAGAAACTCTGCGGCAGCAATAAAATCCTTGAAGGAATTTTGTTTATTTATCCCTCTGCCATCGAGTGCCCAGGCTTTCCCTTTGTCACCGCCTCCACGGATATTTGCAAATGCAAAAATACCGCCCTGAGTGAGAAAATGAACAATTCCCGGATTGAATGAAGGCATGGATATAGATCCAAATCCGCCATATGCCTTTAATAGTAAAGGATTATTCGCGTGCAGATCTGTTTTTTTGTGATAAATAATAAATAAAGGCACTTTTGTGCCATCAAAGGAAGTGTATTCAAGCTCTTTTGTGGCAAAATTGGTATAATCAAAATTTACTGTAGTTGCCCTTAATGGTTTCATGCTAAAATCTTCTGTACTAAGCCTGTAAACCGCCTTAGGCTGTGTATATCCTGAATACGAAAAAAGAAGTTCTTTATCGTCTTTATTGCAATTAAACCCATTGGCATTGAACCCAAAAGGAAGTTGAATGGCTTCAAGAAGTTTTCCGTTCAGGTCGTAAAAGATAATTTGTTCTTTTCTGTTGGATAAGTATAGGGCAATGATCCTATCTTTCAGCAAGATTGCATTCAATAGTAAGGCAGTTGAAAATTCGGGCACAACAATCTTCCATTCCCTTGGTTTTTGAGGGTTAATCCTGATGATCATTCCGTTATTGTTATCCTTAAAAGAAGTAGCAAAAATACTGTCGTTATTATTTCCCAAAATTGTCAAATGTTCGTCGCCACTTAAACGTGTAATTAATGGGCGTAAGGCAGGGTTTTCTGCAGTAAAATCGATATAAAAAATATTCCAGATTCCTTTCTCTTCATCTGTTTCCTTAATGAAAAGATAGCGTTCATCTTCTGTAGTGAACGCGTTGAAATATGCCGTTGGGTTTTTTTTGCGCCGAAATATCAATTTGTCTTCAGATTGTGGCTGACCAATTTTGTGATAATAAACCTCCTGGCCTTGAGTGCTCTTCATTCCTTGATCAGGATATCTGGAATAGTAAAACCCATCATCCTTCCATGAGATATTTGAGAATTTCACATGTTTGAGATGGTCTTCAAGATGATGACCAGTTCTCAGATTTACGACTTTAATTTCTTGCCAATCGCTGCCGTTCCTGCTAAACTGATATGCCAATAATTTGGAATTTCCTGATACAGAATAGTTATTGATACTTATATTATCCTTTGAGGAAATAAATCTGGGATCAACTAATATAGAAGGGTTATCATTTAGTAGTTTTTGATAGAATAATGCAGGAGCCCCAACATCATTAAAATAAGCATAGGTAAAATAGTACTCTCCATCTTTTTGGGGATTGTCGTACTTAACGTAAGAGTAGCGATCAATCGCCTTATAGGCGTTCTGATGGAAAGCAATCTTTGCCAAAGCCTTGTCTGTTAATTTTTTTTGCCCTTCTAGCCAAGCGTCAAGCCTTTTGTCTTCAGGGTTTTCCAGCCAGCGGTATTCGTCATCTATACTTTTGGAAAAGTGGCTTTCTGTAACTATTTCTTTCGGGCATGCCGGATAAACAATGTCCTGACAAAATGAAAGTGTGGGTATCAGAAGTAATAATATTGTAATAAGTTGTGTTATCGCGTCTTTGCTTATTGGATAATTTCTATTGAATATAATTGTTTTATTATCAGTTGATAAAGGATTATTTGTTGTGTATAAAATTTTCATGTTCGCTCTATTTCTTTGTTTGATGCAAACATAGCGAAATATACATTAATTTAACTGCTTTCTGTAAAATATTTTATTGAATAAATGTTCAATTCGCAGTATTCTTTCAGAATCATGTCAGCATAAACTAATGAAGATCATGCTTTAAATATTGTGAATCAAAGCTTTGTGCGAGCATGGAATTGTATAAAAAAAGCCACTCCAAAATGAAGTGGCTGCATGCATAAAAACCATCAATTTACTGCATGGGTTTGCCCGAATTGGGTACTTTTATTTTGTCCTCTTTGCTTAGCCCTTCGATTATTTCGATATTTATCCCATCAGAAAGACCGGTTTTTAAGTAACGTTTTTCGTATTCCTGTGGCGCTTTTTCAATTTCTACATAAGCAGAGTCTTTGCCGTCAAAAAGCAGGAGGCTCTCTTTAATCTGTAGCACAGAATCGCGGCGTTCTAATTCAATCGCTGCATTTGCACTATAATTTGCCCGAACAAAAATACTGTCACGCAAGGACACTTCTGCCTTTATTTTAAACTGTATGGCTCCGTTTTCTTCGGTGCCTTTTGGGGAAATATGCTCCAGGATCGCAACAAAACTTTCGTCTTCTAAGGCGCCGATTGTCAGGACCATTGGCATGCCTTCTTCAATTTTTCCCACCTCAGACTCATCTATATTTCCTTCAAAAATCATATCATTCATATCCGCTACGGTTGCAATAGTTGTTCCGGCATTAAATGTATTGCTTTCAATAACAGAATTGCCGATTTCAACAGGAATCTCAAGCACCATTCCCTCAATGGTTGATCGAATAAGTGTATTGCTGCTCTCATTGGCATTTTGCTTTTGTCCTTCGCGGATCAAAGCCAAATTGTCTTCAGCGGTTTCCACTTCTTGCACAGCATTATTATAAACTACTTCATAATCCTCAAACATGCTTTGTGAAATGACCTCTTTTTCGAGCAAGCCTTTATTGCGAGTATAATCTTTTTGGGCATCGGCTAATTGTATTTTTGCCCTTTTTAGTCGCGCTTCAGCTTCATTGAGCTGCACCATATTAGGAATAATTTTCACGCGCGCAATCAGGGAGCCTTTTGTGATATGGTCGCCTTCTTCCACAAAAAGTTCATCAATAATTCCGGATACCTGTGGCTTAATTTCAATTTCTTTACGAGGGATTACTGAGCCGGTAGCAGTAGTTTTTTTGATGATATCGCCAATTTCCGCCGTTTGCGATTCAAATACCAATGGTTTTTCCTGCGATTTTTGAAACAGGAAATATATGGTATAAGCAAATGCTCCCAAAAGGATGATGGCAAAGAAAATTTTCAGGAATTTTTTCATAATTTATGCTTATTTAGTTTTTTCAATAATGTTTGTGTTTTCTTTTATTCGTCACGTAGTGCGTCAATGGGTTTTATACTCACAGCTCTTTTTGCGGGAATAAATCCGGCAATCATTCCGGCGACTACCAATACAATAAGTGCAGTCATTGCTTTATGAAAATCCACTTCTGGGTTTAAGAACATGGAAGAACCACCAGATTGTTTCAGTAGATAATTGATTCCTTCTAGGATTGCAACTCCAAAAACCAAACCGGTGTAACCTGCTATAGTTGTGAGCATTACGGATTCGGTAATAATTTGGCTGATGACCATCCAGGGTGTTGCTCCAATTGCCCTTTGTACGCCAATTTCGCGTGTGCGTTCTTTCACCACAATCAGCATAATATTACTTACGCCAATCACGCCGGCCAGCAAAGTGCCGATACCCACAATCCAGATTAGGCCATTAATACCGGCAAAAAGTGTGGTCATTTTTTTGAATTGCAGTTCTACATTAAAAGAGCCGACAGCGCGTTCATCTTCAGGGTGAACACTATGCCTCTTACGCATCAATGCCTTTGCTTTTTCTTCTACCTCAGATACCGACGCATCTTTTGCTGTGATGGAGTACCATCCAACAACATTGCCATAATTATATGTTTTTTGAAGAGTAGTAAATGGGATGAACACCTGCTGATTGTCGTTGTCGGCTTGTTGGTCGGTTTTCCGTGATTTAAAATAGCCAATGACTTTAAAATAGACTCCGTTTATACGTAGATAAGTTCCAATGGGATCTTCATCTTGCTCGTACATTTCATTAAAGACTCTCAGGCCAATAACAGCCACTTTTCTTTTTTCTTTGATATCTAATTCATTAATAAAGCGTCCCTTGAGGATGTCAACGGGATCAATTCGGTTAAAGTCAGGATAATCTCCCTGTATACGGAACGCGCCTGTGCGCTCATTCCGCACTACATTATTGTTGCCATCACGGGTCCAGCCTTGCAAGCGTGGTGCGATATATTCAATTTCAGGAATATTGTTTTTCAGTGCTTCAGTATCCTCATTAGTAAAATTATAATTTCGTCCTCTTTTAAATCCTTTATATGGCATTGTAGTATTTTGGGTCCACATAAAGAAAGAGTTTGTGGCCATATCGCCCATTTCCTGACTAACGCCATTATTGAGACCGGTGCCTGCTCCCAGCATAATTATAAGCATAAAAATGCCCCAAAACACTCCAAATGCGGTGAAGAAAGTGCGCCATTTATTTTTACTGAGTGCGCTGAAGATTTCCTGCCATGCGTCTAAGTCAAATAGTCTCATAGTTCAGCTTTTATTCTTCTTTTAATGCTTCAACAGGGCGAATGGATGCAGCACGGCGTGCCGGAACAAATCCTGCCAAAGCTCCGGCCACAACTAAAATAAGTGTAGCGCCAACAGCAACATGAATATTAATTTCAGGGTTCGCAAAATAGGCGATATCGGGTAATAATTTACCAACAAATTCAAGCAGCACAACACCGAGTACCAAACCAATATATCCGGCAAAAGCCGTGATTAAGACGGATTCCTGCAATACCAATCCAATGATAGAGCCCGGCGTAGCGCCCATACTTTTTCTGATGCCAATTTCCCTGGTTCGTTCTTTAACAACAATCATCATAATATTACTTACACCAACAATACCGGCGATAATAGTTCCAATTCCGATAATCCAGATGAAAAAACGGATGCTGGCAAAAAGGCTCATAAATTTTTTATAATTCTCTACATTATTCCAAATATGTATCGCCCTCTGATCATCAGGAGAGAAATGGTGTTTTTTTGCCAGTCGTGTCCTGATTTCGTCAACCATAGCATTCGATCGTTCTACGCTTGCATCGCCAACAGTCATGGATATATTATTGATGTATTTGCCTCCGTTAAAGACCATTTGTCCTGTTGTTGTGGGGATATAAACCCTGCTGATATCGCGATCGCCACCGGGATCTTCAAAAACGCCAACAACCAGAAAAGGAATGCCGCCGACTTTAATATATTCTCCAACCGGTTCTTCGCCATTTTTGAATAAAGATTCTGCAACCAATCGACCTATAGAAACTACTTTTCTGTTTTCAAGAACATCGGTTTGGTTGAGGAAACGCCCATTAATTGGCTGTACATTCTCAATTTTTCCATAGGTTGGTGTAACCGCAAATACATCGAAGCTTCCGTATTCCTTGCCATAGGAAAGGATATTGCTTTGCCATACACGAAAACGTGAAGCAAGATATTCGATATCCTCCACTTTATTCGTTTCATCAAGATCGTCGTTTGTAAAACGGATAAATCGACCGGGTTTATAGCCTTCATGAGCAACAGAAGTAATCCCTTGATTGACCCAAATTGTATTGGCAGCATCACCTTCAAAATCTTTGCGAACGCCGTTTTCGAGGCCATAACCCGAACCAAGCAGTATAACCAACATAAAAATACCCCAAGCAACACTGAATCCGGTGAGGAAAGTGCGTAGTTTATTTTTATTGATGGTCTCAAAAATTTCCTGCCATTTATCGAGATCAAACATAGGTATCGGGTTTAAGCAACGGCAAATTCATTCGAAAGTGCCCTGTCCTTGAATCTTTTTAATTCTCCATTGATAATATTTTCGCTGATGAGCCCGTCCCGGAGTTTGATAATGCGTTCGGTACGTGCTGCTATATCGGCTTCATGGGTTACGATAATCACTGTAATTCCTTGACGGTGAACGTCCTGTAGTACATCCATTACTTCGTAACTTGTTTGCGTGTCCAGAGCGCCCGTGGGTTCGTCGGCAAGAATTACTTTGGGTTGGCTGATGAGGGCACGCGCTATTGCCAGTCGTTGCTTTTGGCCACCGGACAATTCATTGGGCAAATGATGTGCCCAGTCTTTTAATCCCATTTTATCGAGATATTCCAAGGCAATACGGTTCCTTTTTTTGCGGTTTACCTTCTGGTAATAAAGTGGAAGCGCCACATTTTCCATTGCATTTTTAAAGGAAATCAAATTAAAGGATTGGAAGATAAACCCAATCATTTCATTACGGTATTGAGCCGATTTCTTTTCACTCATATCGCGGATCAGCTTGCCATCAATGCGATAACTTCCTGCATCATAATTATCGAGTATGCCCAAAATATTCAGCAATGTTGATTTTCCCGATCCTGATGATCCCATAATAGAGACCATTTCGCCTTTGGCAATGTTCAGATCAATCCCTTTAAGCACATGCAAAGAGTTGTGGCCTGTCTTGTAAGATTTGTGAATGTCTTTTAGTTCAATCATATTGTACACCTCATAGATCTATAGAAAACCCATGTTCGTGCCACTTATTGTATTTGTTTGAAATTTAATATGTTAATAATAAATAAGTGTGCGTTATAGAACAGAAGTGTACGTGCCAATACAGTTGATGTACGTTTTCGGACAGTGGCTGAATCAAGAAATATTGTTTCTGTCTTTCAGTCAAATGCCGCGGCCAATGCAGCCGATTAGAGTATCAAAATGAAAATGAGATTGAACATTATCACCCGAACACCCATTTTTATGGAATAAACGCTATGGTTTTATCTTCAAGCTTTGAAGTAGGGTTTTATGCCTTATCAATAGTAAAAAAGAAAGTACTACCCCCTTGAATGCCTTGTTCCGGATCGTGTACACGGCTTTCTGCCCATATTTCTTGCCCACTTATGTTTATCAGATCTTTGCATAAAATGAGTCCAAGACCAGTTCCGCTTTCTTTTTCAGTGCCTAGGCCTGAAGTATTGCTGTCGATATGGAATAAATTGCCCAAGGTCTCCGTATCCATTCCAACGCCCTTATCTTCAATCGAAAGGATGTATTTGTTTTCAATAGTTGGATGATTTTCTATTGAAATTTTTATGCGATTTCCCCTAAAAGTGAATTTTATAGCGTTCGAAATAAGATTTCTCAGAACAGAGCTCAGCATATCTTCATCGGCGGTAACAAGGATTTCTTCTGTGATTGTGGTTGTCAGTTCGATGTCTTTTTGAGCAGCCTTTGTTATGAATGTTTTCATTGAATTTCTAACCACATTCAGTAAAACAAGTTTTTCGGAATTAATTTTCAGCATGCTTCTTTGAGATTGTGCCCATTTGAGCAGGTTGTCGACAAGCCATACTGTTTGATTGGAGCCTTGGTTAATAATTTTGATAAATTTCTTTCGATCTTCGTTCGTTAAATCATCGTATTCTAACATCAGTATTTGCGAGAAGCCCGAGATTTGATTGAATGGACTTTTCAAGTCATGGGCAATAATGGAGAAGAGTTTATCCTTAGTTGCATTAAGCTCCTTCATGTATTTTGCAGATTCGGCCAAATCCTGCTCCTGTTTTTTTTGTGCGCTAATGTCGTGTGCCTGAAATATCACCTTGTTTTCGGAGCGATAGCTTATTCTGGCAACAAACCATTTTTCTCTACCGGAAACGATGGTGGGGTATTCAAGTATAGTTAATTCTTTTGTCCTCAGGCATTTGTTGATGTTTTCATAAAAAAGGCGTGCTGTTTCTTTGTCAAATATTTCGAAAACGGTTTTTCCGAGCATTTCCTCTTTGGGTTTTACCAACAGATCTTGGTTCGATGGGGCAATTTGCAGATAACGCCCTTCATCATTAAATTCAATGACAATGCCGCTCATCGATTTAAAGATGGCTTTAAGTTCTTGTTGGTTTTTACGAATCCTGACCATAGCGCGGCTAAAAAACGCCAACAGTATGGAGATTATAAAGGAACTGATAATGAGAAAAATCAACAATAATTGATCTTGGTCCGTATACGCTGCCCAGCCATTTTTAGGGCTTGCGGCAAGCACCCAATTTCCATAAGGCAACTCAATATTTATTTTTTCAGGCTTCATAGTGAAAACGGAGGGGTCTCCCCAAAAAACCGTACCGGAATCCCCAATACCATCAATGCCCCTGAGTGCAAATATAAAATCGCCTTCACTTTCAAAAATCTGAGCCTCAGCTAATAATGGGTGTTTATAGATTACGATATCGGTAACACCCCAAAAAGAGCCCATATTTTCCATTGTTTTATCAAATATAGGGTTATAGCTGATAAAGGCTTCGCCGCCTTCAATCAGTTCTACCGGGCCTGCAACAAAAGCGTGATGTGTTTCTATGGTCTTCTCAACGATTTTTCTTCGTTCAGGGTGCGAAAGCAGGTCCAGCCCCAATGCCGCCTCATGCCCTTCAATTGGATAAACGGCACTAATAATGCAATCCTTGGAAAGGGACATTGTGCAAATAACCGAATCTTTTTGGATTAGTTCCTCTGCAAGGTTATTGTACTCGGTTCTAGAGACTTCCGGATGCAAAGAGACATAAGCAGCGATGCTTTTTGTATAGTATATCCTTGAAAATAAAGCCTTTTCTAGATTAGATTTTTTTGCAACAAGAGTTTCTAAAAGCCGGTTCCGTATATCCTTTTCCCATTGCCCTTTTTTAAATTGCGTGAACTTCAGCGCCGAAAAAATCAAAACTGAAAAAAGAACAAGGGCCGCTATAAATGGTGCTTGCTTAAGAAAAATTTGCTTTCCGGGTTTTATTGTACTCATAGGATCGACTTGCTCTTATGCATAAATATTGAGAAAGATTACTCTGTAACGGGAGTAAAGCTAAGGATAATATGCCAAACAGTCCTATTTTTTTAAAGAATACTATTGTATTAATATCTGATTTTCTTTCTGCTTACTCCATCGGTACTATTTATTTCAAGAATATAGATCCCTCTGGGAAAATTGCTCAATTCTATTTGGTTCATGCCTTGTTTTAATGGCGAGTTTATAAGCCGTTTTCCGTCAATGCTATAGAATCTTAAATCTTGCTTTTGGGACTTCTCGCTCACCACAAATAGTGTCGAATTTGTTGTCCAGGCATGAATGTCTGCGCTTTCCTTTTGGGATTCACTAATGCCTGTCAGATGATCAAGGTGCAGAAAAAAGCGATTTGCATTGCTTTCCTTTACAGTAGTTGTATAGGTTTTTGATAGCAAATTCGTAAAAACACCTTTTTCTCGATCTTCGAGTTTTATTGATGCTCCATCAAGTTTTTCCTGATAAATACTAAAAGTGATGCCGCGTTCTGTTGCTGCATCTATGCCTATGGGAATAATAAATGCATCTGTTGAATAAAGTGGCAATGCCTGAACGGCAAAGTTAAAGCCATTATCTTCAACAAGTTTGGTGTATACAGACTGTTGCGAATTTCCCCTCACCAATGCTGCGTCATAGGATGGATCCAAGCCTTTTGTCATTCCAGGCTGGAAGGCAATAATGCATGAATTATCAGCTGTTTCAGAATGCACCTTCAGCTCAATACCCGGACTACTTTCTTTTGATTTATAGAAAGTGGCATTTTGATGAATACGCGTATTTGCATTAAAACTGATTGTGCCCGGAGCACCTACTTTTACCATAAATGCTTGCCCCGGAGCAATATAATCCTTTTCAATTAGGGTTCCATTGCCTCCTTCTCCGGAAAAGCCAGTATTACAGATTACAGCATACTCATTATCGCCATAAGAATAGGAATCAGATTCTTGCCAAATATAAATTGCCTGATAACTAGCATCCAAAACACCTGAGTTATCATTGATAAAATTGCCTTCGGTAGTAGCATCAGAAGTAATACCAATGGAGCATGCAAATGGATTGCCTATAATATGAAATCCATCTCCTTTACCGGCTGTATATGTTAGGACAGTATCCGTATTTCCGGTATTCAGTGTTCCGCTAAAATTGAGGCTAACATCAGTAGTTGTTGTCATTGCATAGCCTTTTCCTATCGTAAATGTTTCATCCGCAAAAGCAACCGGATCTTCATCTGATCCGTAGAGGATCCAATAAGCTGTTGGTTCGTCCCAACGGAAAAGCTGATATGGAAATGTACCTATTGAGATATTATTGGCACTCATCCACGCATCATTAATTGTTTGCCCAATGACCGGGGCAGAAATATAATGCCAATGATCTTTGCTTGTATAGCGCAGGCAAGTGGCTTCAATCCCCGCATCATCATGAATTAAGGACGCTGTTCCGTTTTCGTCGGATTGAAGTATAAGCCCGTTTGTTCCTCCGGAATTCATCAAGCTATCGTTTACTGTAAGGCATGATGTTGGTTCAATGGTGAGGGATCCGCCACTCTGAATAGCTAGATAGCCTACGGTATCGCTCCGATCTAAATTGATGGCATTATTGATAGAGACATCTGTCCAGTCGTTTGTGGGAGAATTCTGACCGCTTTGCCAGCTGGCATTATTGCCCCAATCGCCATCGGCTATGCTTTGATAGGGAACCGGAGCTGTTGATGCAACCCAATTATCATCAGTCATATTGTGCAAGGTTGCTGTGTTTCCCCCGATGAGGTTGGTTGCAGAAGTACCACTGCTTTCATTCAATTGAAAATATGCGATTAGGCCACGTTCTGTGCCATCAAGGGTTTGATACATATCAGCTCTTATTTCCTCAATGCTGCGTGCATAGTTCCAAACGCGTATCTCATCCATTTGCCCGGCCATTGGTTCTCCGGATGAATTAAGTTCCACGTTTCCATCGGGCGCGTATAATCCCCCATTCGGGCTTACTGTCGAAAGCAGAATACCATTCAGGTAGAGCTTCATATCTGTACCATCATAGGTGCCGCAGACATGTTGCCATTCATTGGTATGCAATGTATCATCTACCCGAATCGAATAGAGGGATCCGTTCGATTGTTTGATATAAAAGTGCAGCTCCCTGTTCCCTCCATCTTCTGTTCCATCATGGCGCAATACAGCAACTTCCGACCCGATCGTCAGGAAGCGTTGCACGGTGGAGGATAATGTCGCAGGATTGACCCAGGCTTCAAGGCTTATTTCTGATAGGCTAAGCGGGATTCCATTCCCATAGACGTCGTCGTTTGCCCCGTCAAAATTAAGGGCATGGCCTGAGGTGCTTTCTGCTGGCAATCTACGGCAAATGGCATATTGACTAAAACTGCTGATATTATTAAAAACCGCCTTATTTTCTGAAGCATCGGCGCTATTCGCTTCTTGGTCGAAGCTCCAATAGGTGTCGGCATTACTTGTTCGTTTATAGAGTTTTATTCGCTCAGGCACAGATGCGTCCTCCGTTGTGATATCTTCAGAAACAGTAAAGCTAAGATTAGCACTAAATGTTCCGCTTCCATAACGGTGTATTAACCAATACTGACTATCAAACAAAACGGGGTTTAAATTTGGCGCCCTATCGAGGCGTGTAATTGTAATGCTTGCTCCGGATTGTTGGCTAAAATCCATAGAAACACCCGTGCCTGTAAACTCAACGTTTCCATTGGTTTCTGTTTGGGTATTGCTGCTGCCACCACCAACCGGAGCTGTGGAATTGGTCCAGCAGCTTGCTGTATTCATATTGTTGAGTGTGCCGTTATTGCCTCCGGCCACATCCACGGCAGTGCCTCCTGATGCATCATTAAACTGTATATAGGTGTCGAGATTTGTTGCCGTTGCAGAGCAGGTAAGATGCATATTTTCCCTGATTTCCTGAGCGGAACGGGCTGTGGTCCATATGCGGAATTCGTCCATAATTCCTTTGAAATCCTCGCATAGGTGTATGTCCGCAGTTCCGCTTATTGCTGCAGGGTTGTTAAGTAGGCTTCCCGCTTCGCCATTCACATAGAGTTGTAGGCTTTCATTGCCTGTACTGCGATCCACAAAGGCAGACATATGCACCCATTGGTCAATCACATCGGAGGGGTCAAGCGATATTTGAGAAAACTGCGCATTGTTGTTGATGCCAAATTCAAGAATGATAAAGGTTGATGATTCATACATGCGCAATATCCATTCGTCCCCTTTTTTGGCAATTGTGTGCCCTCCTGAGGGCATTTCATGGGTTTTTACCCAGGCTTCTATACTGAAAGAAGCGTCAAAAGTGAAGCCTGTTTTTTGAGCAAGAGAGACATAATCATCGTCCCAGTCAAATTCAAGTGCAGTTCCGGGTTCGCTATCACTTTGAGCTATAATATTGCTTGCTATACCCAGCATGAAACAGATAAAAATGATGTATTTCGATTTCATAAGATTTCGTTTTTTATTTGCTGATCATCATGCTTAATGATTTACGACTATGCGAAGTGCTCAGGGTATAAATGTAGGCGCCGGAAGGCAGATGTTCGGTATTGAGTTCAATTTCATATTCTCCGGGCTCTAATTGCTGATCGAGGAATGTATTCACTTTTCTTCCCTGATTATCGAATAATTCCAGAAGAATATGATCATTTTCCGGCAGATAGAAGCCGATTGTAGTTGCGTTCTTGCATGGGTTTGGGTGGTTTTGCTTTAGAACGAAGTCTTTATATGTGATTAAATCATCATTAATTGCTGTGAAATAGCCTCGTTCGTCAACATCCTTAATGCTGTAATTGTCTTCAATTTGAACAGAACGCAATACGAGGTTCATCAATGGGTTTCCAATACGAATGGCGTTCGTTGGAGTATAATGAACATTTGTTGCCGACATTACAAATTCCTGTCCCATTATCAATAGTGTGTCTCCTTTAGCAAAGCTGATATTCAATTCTAAAAGCTGTTTTGATGTATCGCATACAAAGGGATTTGCTTTAATATGTTCCCAATCAGGTAAATTATTATCAAGATTACCCAGAAGCAGGTCTACCTGACTTATTCTTTGATGAGCATCATAAAGTCCCGGTCTGGATTTTTTAAACCCAATTGCTGTTTCCCCGTCATTTCTGATGTCGATGCAGGGCAATTCGATATGGTTCATGGAATCAGAATATAATATCGATTCATTGATGCTCCATTCGCGCTCCGCAGCATCCCATTCAATTAAAGCCAAATTTTCATCCATTGTTTGACTTGTGTCATCGGTATAAGTCGTATAAATGAGTGCGCCATATTCGCCATTAAAATCCATATCATAATAATTGACTTCAATATGAGCTTCTTTTGATACAGCCTCTTTGGGTTGAGTCCATTCGATGCCATCAAAAACAGAATATAAAAGGCTATTACCCATAAAGCTGTTTTGATCAAAATTTTTCCATACAGCTAGGGCATAACCTGGTTCAGGTGTCGTAAGTTTTAGATTTGTCTGAATTCCACCCGGTTCGGCAAGTGGCGCAGGGGTGGATTCAATCCATTGACCATCAATATTTTCTATTGTAGTATACCAAATGTCGGATTGACTTGTTTCAAGATTTGCAACCTGCCAGCAAACCAGGACTTGTTTGTCCGACAATACTGTTATCGTTGGCTTTGCTTCGGCTCTTCCTGTATGAAGCCCATCCATATTATCTTCAATAGGTCCTGATGTCAGAAGACTTTCGCTCTCCGTATCATAAACAGCATACCATATATCGGTTGATTTTGCAATGCCTTCGATAATGTCATCGATATCTGTGCTGTCCGGATTTTGGTTGTAGAAGCTTTCCGGGTTATGCCTGCTTTGCATCCAGGTGCATACGATTGTGTGCTCGTTTAACATTTCGGCAAAAGGCTTTTGGATTGCATGCATATTTGAATAGATCATATGCTTTTTATCAAATTTTGCCTCATTTTTGTCAAAATATTGAACGCATAACTCTCTTTCTCCGATTACATTGCCGGGTTCAACCCATGCAAAAACCCGATGTTTGTCGCTTAGGCTCATCGAATGTTGAGGACTTGGTAATGGCATTTTAGAATACCATCCAACAGGATCTAAACGATCCAATGATGCGATGGATTCTGAGTTTGTCTCTATGTGTTTCTTGCTTTCAAAAGGAGGGATGCAGTTCGTCATATTGTCTTCTCCAACCGACCATCTATGAATTGCTTTTGGTCCATACAAATCTACTTCGTACCAATCCCATAAAGCAGTAAGGTATACCCTAAAATACAACTGCACCAAACCGGACATAATAAAATGCCAGTCGTGCTTTGGTATATCGATATATGATTTGCCCATTCCGGCATAAATACCCAAAGCCAATGCTGCATAAACATCAACGAGCCCATCTGCAAATGTTACTCCAATAGACAATTCGTTGTTTAAGCCTGCATACACAAAATTATAAGAAGCACTTTTATTGTATTCTTCCCTATGTTCGGGGTTGGCATCAATTTTAAGCTCTCCATATGAGCCCCAGCCGCCTTTAATCGTGTCGGTAATATAATGAAGGCGAGAGGCATATCCAATTGTTGGCGAAACGGTAAAGTTTGCTGTTACTCCTACTGGCTTCACTTCTGACCAATCTTTAATCCTAAGGTCTTTATATAGCTTTATTATTTTAGTAATAGGATTGTCGATTAATCGTTTAATGCTAAATGTTAGGTCAAGCGCACTGGCAAAATTTTGGTCTGCAATCAGATCGTTATTGTCATCAAGAAAATAAAAATCGTTTTGCTTCATTTGGAAATCCAAATTAACAATCTCCGGTGGGCCTATTTTGAATTTGAAAATTTCTCGATGAAAGTTTGGCTCTCCATCAATTTCCAATAGTTCTTCGGATATTTTATATTTTAAATATGCCTCAACAGTCGTGTTTCCTGTGTGAAATGTTGTTCCTCCCATGAATGGAACCCCTTTTGGGATGGAAAAGCTATTGGTTGCAACAACATCGTTATTCTTTCCTAGGGTTGTTTCGATAGAAAATGTTACCTCATCGCCTTTTTCTTCAATATTATGAAATTCATCATCACTAAGGAAATCAAACCATCGGGGACGGGTTTTGTCTATGGTGATCACGTATGGTCCTTCGATAAGTGCCGGATGAGGGTCGTCGCCGAGATAATATGCAACGGTCAGATAGCTTGATGGCGGTGAAAGTTTTGACATATCATAGGTAAGATGCCATGTAGTGTCGTTTATTTTTTTTGCATTCACCCGAGCTATTTCCCTATCTTTATTATCTCTAAACGTTCCAACTATTGTATCTAGATCGTTAATATGCTCTGTAGTAATGGTAAATGTATTGGTTTGCGCCATCACACCCGGGGCAATAGCCTGCTGAAAAGGACCAAGATCGCCGGTCATTGTAGGAGCAATTATTTGGTTTGTATAAATAGGAATGGAAAACTTTTGGCTCACATTTGTATCCTGATTATTAATGCTGCCAAGCTGCACGCTGATATAGCTTCCTACAGGAGCGTCACCCATGTCAAAAGAAAATGTAAATTCCCCATTTGGCTCTGTATATGTGTACATTTCCTTTCTGATGATGAAATGATCGGGAGTAAGATAGACACAACGCACAAAATCTTTTTTCCAACCGGCTCCATTCTGGCCTGTATAATTAGTTGAGCCTTGCATTTCATTGAGCAATAAAACGCCTTCATTAAAAAAGCCTAAAGTGTTTGTGAAATAATAGCTGAACTCACAGCCGGTAAATGGTTTTTGGATACTGAAATTTCCCAAAGGATAATACATTCCTGTATCAGCTCCACCCTCATAAAAAACGTGGGCAAAAAATGTATAAGTGCCTTCATCTTTATTGATCATATTTCCATCCCATTGCAAGAAAGAAATCCCATTCTGAGATTTTGACCAGTTTTGACTACTCCCTTTTAGCGTTCCATTATTATCACCATGGCTGTCATTTATCACAGTTCCTTTGCCCTCATCAAGTTTCAATAAGAACTTTGATGTACTTTTTTCCTGCTTATCAATATAAATCTGCGATAGTGATCCTTGAAAATATTGGTTAATCCCTTCCAAATTGAAGCGTTTCCCGGAATAATCCCTTCCAATAATCCAATAACCCTGATAGCTTTCCAGATATCCTGTCCATGCGTGGTCAACATTGCATCCGTCCATTTTTAAGTCTACGCTCATTAAGCCAAAAGAAGCTTCAACATGATGCCATTCCCCGTCATTATACGCATGTTCTGCATAAAGCGTTATATCGCTATTGAGGATAAATTGAATTGTGCCGTCAGGCTTCATAATGATGTTCCTTTCGTTTCTAGAGCTATTTGCACCGCTTTGTGTTTCGCTAAAACAAATCAGTTTGCCGCCTTTCGTTGAGCTTGTCTTAAACCAAATAGAAATACTACCGTTTGTTGGCACATCTATTTTTTGAGTGGTTTCTATATAGTTATCGGTACCATTGAGTTTTAAGGAGTATCCATAAGGAATGCTATTGTTTGTGTAGGTTTTTACGTCATAATTTTGACCGTCTTTTTCGAGTCCCAATTGCACTTTATTAGTGCCTGAAGGGAAATCGGATACAAGAATGCTATTATACAGTTGCGGGAAGGATTCGTCGCTTTTATAAAATGTGCCCCAATTGTATTTTGGTGTTGGCTGTGGAGAAGGAGGGAGGATGTTAAGAGGGTAAGTTGTGCAAAAGCCGCTATCAAGGCCTTGTGTAAACTCATAGATGTTTAGTTGGTTTACGCTCGAGGAAAGTGAAGATAAATCAATGCGTAATTCTGCTTGGGCATTCGTGCAAGTCAGGGTTTTTTCATAATGTGGCGTGCCATTAATGTCGCTAAAGAAAAACCGGATTGAATCGGTTTGTGCATCGCTGGAGGAAATGATGAGTTGATCAGAAAAATGTTCTGTATCCATATCCTGAGGGATAAATTTGGCATTATGTGTCAGTCTGCCGGTATTGTTTTTATAACTCAGGTCTGATATGATTTTTAATCGATTGCGACGGTCATCAAAATTCCAATACCCAACTAATGATTGATCCTGAAAGACCCTTTGGTTATAGTATTTTTTTATTTCTTCATCTGTTCTGCAATATTGCCATATCCGAACCTCATCAAAAGCAGTAGCTAAGTTTGCATTGGGCATTTCAGGGTCACGCTTATAGCCAAAACGCAAAGCTTTGGTTTTCATATTTCTTTTATATAAGCCACTACTGATAAGGCTTGAAAAATTCTCTTCATTCACTTGAAAACTAGATAATGGTTCCCCATCCCAATATACTTTTACGCTTCTGTTTTTTTTGGCTTTATTATAGCTATAAGAATATGCAAAATGATGCCAGCGGCTTCGTGTATCTAGAGGAAGTTCAACAGTTACCAGATTCATATAATCGCCACCTGCGTATGAATGAAAAGTTAGTGTCCGATTTTGAGGGAAAGCTGATACAGCTCCAAGAGTAATGCCCCAAAGAGAATCAACGGCCATAATTTCCATATAGACCCAATCGCTTGTAATCGAATCCCACTCAAAACGAATCCATGCCTCAATTGTATACTCATATTCAATATCTAAGCTATAAGGTCCTTGATATCGAGGGGTATAAAAGTCCCAAGTGGGAATTCCGGGGCCATTTTGTACTTCTGCATAGGTAGCCGTATCAAACTGTAAGGCTTGGCCATATGTGTGGTTTTGAATAAAAAGGGGCATGGTGTCTATCCATGTTTCCTGTTTGGTGATGCATTTTAGTATGGGCTGCTGTGGGATTATATCAAGCTCTTTGCTTCTTAATATTCCGGTTTCCGGCCCGCCTTCTGCAAAAACAGCAATTTCTACAAAGGAAGTAGAAACAGGAAGCTGATCCATACGAACGCCTTCAAAGGCAGCTGAATCAAGATATTTGCCTGCTTCGGCATTTACAATAAGTGAATCAAGTGGGATGGAGTCTGCCGAAAAGATGGTGAATTTTACGGTTTCTGTGCGTGGCGGCAAATCGGTGGCCGTAAATGTATTGTATTGCTCTGGCGCAGGCTGCCATAAAGTATCGCTTAGCGTATAGTGATTGCTGATAAACGGCCCCCAGCCATTTGATGCCTGCAGCCATATTGTGTCCGGATAAACCAGAAAGGGAATATAATAATTAGCGACACTATCGGTTTTGTATTGAACTTCAACGTTCAATTTAGGGGAAAGGGGGAAATCAATAGTGTCGGAGTTAAATTCCCAAAAAGCATTTTGCATGTTTTGACCGCTAGCCGTAAAGGAGCTGTTTATAGGCTTCCCTTTGAAATCAATAATCCGGAAATTGACCTTAGATGTATTGCTCGGCAGTTGATCGGCTGTTATTAAAAAACTGCGGCTTTTGCCTAGGACAAATGGACCGAAGCCATTCAGCGAGCTAATGTCGATTTTTGGTAAATAATTGGTGTCTTGAGCGTTTTGAGCATGCACTGAAAAGTGAGAGCATATGAAAAGGAGAACAATAAAAATTAAAAAAGAGGGGTAATTTTTTGTTTTCATTTGTTGGAGTTTTTAGAAGCATTAAGCCTGATGTTGTTACGCGAAAATTCCCAAAAATCGGATGAGCAATGCATTATCCCCCCAGCATAAATGGTTTAAATATTGAAATCTGTTTTGGTTGGAACAGAAAAAATTAGCTAAACAAACCCTTTTACCTGAACCAAAGGTACAAATTTTTTTGTAATAACAAGCTGTGATTCAATAATTTATTCCTGTAATACAATAGATAAACCCTATGAAAAATTAGGGTTTTATTGTGCCTTTATTACTTTTAATGAATATTGATCTGTTTTGGTCACTACTGATAAGATATACAAGCCGGCTGAAGCGTCAATTTTTATGCTTTTCGCTGCTTCTAATTGAAAAGAATGGATTATTTGCCCCGAGGCATTTAATAGAAGGCACACTGCATCTTCGGTCATATGGCTTGAGACAATCATGTTTCCACCGGAGAAAAATACTGATACAGGCTGTTCCAGCTTCTGACTTTCAGGCATGTCGGTAATATTGCCAAGGTGTAGAAAAAAGCGTCCGTAGCCTGAAAGACTAATATTTACAGTATATTCTTCTTCCAAAAGGTTTATAAAGCGGTTCATAATACGGTCTTCCAGGATTATTTTGCTGTATTTCAGGCCTTCTTCTTTTGCCGAAAAAGTAATTGCTTGGCTTTCGCTGATGTCGACACCAAGCGGAATGCAATAGCCTTCCTGAGCCAAAAATGGCAGCGATTGTATTGCGAAATCTTCTCCAATATCATTAACAAGCTTGCTGTAAATTGCCAAATTCGGGTTGCCACGCATTTTGGCTGCATCATAAGATGGATCAAGCCCTGCAGTCATATCCGAACGGAAAGCAAATTCTGTAAATGCTGCTTTTGAATTTGTTCTAATCCAGATTTTCAGGCGTTTAAATGGATTATTGGATTTATAAAAATTTCCGCTTCCATGTTTTCGTATGGCCTTATTAAATTGTAAAGAAGTATTATGTGCTGCTGCCATCACCATAAATCCCTGACCTGCTTCAAGAAAAGTTGCCCCACTGCTATTATTGAGTGGCACATAGTCTGTATTGCTGATGCCGTCCCAGTTTTCGCTTTCCTGCCACACATAAACAGCCTGATATAAACCGTCAAGCACTGCGCTATTATCAAATAGGAAATTATTGCTTGCATCTGCATCATTATTTATTGCAATATCGCAGCAAAATGGATTGCCCACAAGATTAGCACCTGTATGGCTGCTTGCAGGGGTTTTAGTTATTATGATGCTTTGGTCGTCGATAAGTGGTGTGCCACTCAGACTAAGGGTTTTGTCAACATCTTTATAGGTAAATCCATAGCCTTTGGCTGTTTCAAAACCCTCATCATCCAAGAGCGAATTATTTCCGCTACCGTCTTCGCCATTGAGTATATCTACCCAAATGCCTGTTGAGCCATCCCATAAATAATCTTCTTCCCAGCGGTAGAATTGATCATTATTTGCGCCGCTGTTTAAATCCAAGTTCAAAGCAGCAAAATTCCCTGTGGTATGCACGGGATCTGATACATAATGCCAGATATCTTTAGAAAGATAGCGTTCTGCTGTAAGTTCACCTTCGATTTCTGTTTCAACAATTAACGAAGCTGTTCCGCTCGGGCTTGACTTCAAAACCACCTGATTAGAGACGGTTTCTTTATATAAAAGACCGCTAATGCTCAATTGAGCATCTGTATCCAACTGTAGTGTCGCCGATGAGTCTATATAAAGATTATAAATGCTTGCAGCACCGGAAAGAGTGGTGCTATTGATGGGGTCTGTTTCAATATTTACATGACTGTTGGTGGAGGGCAGAGTTCCCGTATTCCAATTGGCTGCACGGCTCCAATCAGCATCCTCATAGCCAAGCCATTGATGTACATACTGAGAGCTGTTAAAATCTGATCCGGACAAAAAATAGTTCATAGATCCATCATATGAATTATCCGTGGCATCGTAGAGTGTGCCAACATCACTTACAGCCTGATTCATTCGGTAATAGGCTGTTAAACCGCCCCAATTTCCATTGAGGTTTTCATACATATGTTCGCGGATTTGCTCTTCGGTACGCGCCATTGCCCAAATACGGACTTCATCAATTTCACCATCAAAATGATAGCCGGGTTTTTGATTGTTCTCTTGAAAAAGTACTCCAATTTCCATATGTGTAACGCTAGGGTTTTTATCGAGAGTGGCAGAGGCATCCAGAAACCCATTTATATAGAGTTTTACGCTTGTGCCGTTTTTTACAACTGCTACATGGGTCCAGTTCCCGGTATTGATTAGAGTAGTGCTTTTTACGGAAATCCAATCATTATCACTCTCTGTATACAATCCAAATTCTAAATATCCTGCATCCATTCGGAACTCAACAACATCCTTATCGATGCGATTGCCCCAACAAACAATTTCTTTATGATCTGCAGTACTACTGCTTTTAATCCATGCCTCTATGCTTATTGTTGACTGATATGCCGGTTTATTTTCATAAAAAAAGACATGATTGTCGTAATTATCAAAATGCAAGGCATTTCCATTGGAAACAAAGCAATCGGAGGCAGCCCATGTAGCATCGTTTTGCAGGCTGCCGCTATGGCTGTTTTTGCTGTTGTCTGTTAAAGTAGTGCCGCTACCATCACTCATTTTATAATAGGCTTCCATTTCGCTTCCGGCATCCTTATACATATATTCACGTATTTCCCATGCAGAACGCGCTGAATGCCAGATGCGCACTTCATCCATTTCTCCATCAAAAGCCATATCAACATCAACCATTCCAACTTCATAGAAATGCCCAAGAATAAAACGGTCTGTATTCATTGTTTTATCGATTGTACCCGAATTATCGGCAACCCCATTAATATAGAGCTGAACACCTGTGCCGTCTTTCACCACGGCAATATGCATCCAAATTCCTGTATTGATATGCTGATTGCTTGTAATGGCAACCCAGCCATGATCATAGCCATCTCCAAAATCGCGCATACCAAAGGTCAGTTTGCCATCATCGAGCCTTAGTTGAATATTATCGCCAATTGTGCTGCTGGAATTTCCCCAGGAAAGGATGTTATGCTCTATTCCGGTCTGTGTAGTTTTTATCCACGCTTCAATAGTGATGATGTCTTCATAAGAAGGTGTTGTGCCAAATCCCACATAATCATCAATACCGTCAAAAGAGAGGGCATAACGACCAGTTTGCGCTTGTAGGCCAAGCGACATAATAAACAAACAAAAATAGATTAAACCCGATCTGACCACTTCAATGCTTTCTATAGTACATATATACGCTTTGGAGGCTGTTTTGTTTCAGCGGTCATGGAAAATAGAATGATGGTTCTTGTAGATTTCCATTGTTGTGATAGGTAAAGTACACCGCATTAGTTCTTTTCTGCTTTGCTCAGTAAGCCTTTCTTCCTGCGTGATGAATACGAAAGAGATCGGGCATTATGGTCAGACATGCTTTAGTCGTGGTAAATTACCGGTGGCGCACCAGGACTTGGGTGATGACTTACTTGAACGGTATCAGAACTGGGACAGCCGTAATTATTTACGAGTACCCAGTATTCTCCCGGATTAAGGACAGTTATTGTTCGGGAGGTTTCGCCTGTATTCCACAGGAAATCCATATAATCCATACCGCAATCCAGGGTTATGGGTACACTATTGCAGGCTGTTGTGTCGGTTGGGAGGTTTGCTTCAATAAAATCGGCGATTTTTACGATAAATACTTCAGGATCGACGGTGCATGGATTATTATCGTACTCAAAGATCATGGTTTCTATGCCCTCGAAGTCTTGGTCGTATATTGGATTCACGACCATGGTGTCTTTCAAATCGCCGGGCAATATCATTCTGGGATTATCCACAGCAAGATAATCAACCCCATTGGTTGCTGTGCCGTATATAGTTCCCAGCGGAATCCATGTGGTGTCTGAACTCGCTTGAGGCAATGAAAAAACTACATTGGAAACTGAGCAGCCTTCTACGGCGAAATTGCTATCGAGTGGCGTAGTATATTGCGGTTCGATAGTAACACTTGGGCTATAAAAACTATTGCCTTCAAGAAAAACGCCGGAGTCATAAGCATGATCTTGTTCATCAGCAATTGTAAATTTGATGTGATAGGTTTGACAGGGTACAACATGGGCGTATGCCGTAATCGGAACGGTAAACCCGTCATATTCAACACTAAAAGAAGATCCTGAGTTTGTATAATAATTTGTAACAAAAAAATCGGGATGACTTGGGTTTCTCGCAGGGTTGCAGCCATCTTCAGGATAACACCCGTTATTTACGCTATCAATAGAAACCTCAGCATCGGTTTCGGGGATCAATGCTATATTCAATTTATTATAATCCCCTCCCGCAGGATTGGGTCCAGAAATAAAAAAGGCAAAAATATCATTGATGGAATAAATATATTCAGGATATTCATCGGATGCGAACACAAAATTTAATTGAATTGTATCAGATTGGGGTATAAAATCAAATTCCAAAATGCAGGCATCGTGCGTATTTCCTCCGGCTATCGCGTTCAGGTCAGGGTCTCCTGCGCGATTTTGATTTGTGCCTGTTCCGTTTCCATTATTAGTACCCGGATTATTGGGGTCGCCACCAACTGCATTGCTGGCTTTTCCAGATGTTAGGATAACACCATTTTCAATGCTTAAACCACAATTGATTCCATTCTCAAAGATTCCGCTTGCATTATTGGCGCCAGTATAAGTGACATTAGTATATACAACACCTTGGCCACAGATATATGCGACCATTTCCTCAGGCGTTTGTGTATCATCCATTGAGAGAAATTGCGCCTGAGTATGGGCGACCAATAGAAAGAAAAAAGAAAATAAAGAAGCTGTACAAATACTAATATAATGCCTCATTATGATTTCAAATCGTTGTGATTGTAGTGATTAAAACCCTAAAGATACAAATAGTTGCCTTTCCGTGAATAATTATGTGCATCATTATCAAATTTCTATCAATAAATACAAAAAGCCGGTTTGTTCCGGCTTTTTGTAAAATGCATATATGTTTTTAATTCTTAGATGCCTTCTCTTTCTCATGTGCAACATCCTGCACAAGCTGTATCGCCTCATAGAGATAATTGTCTGTTTTTAGTCGCTTATGCCAGCGTTCGGCGCGGTCTTTTTTCGTCGAATCGGCTTCAATTTCCGGCAGGTCTTCCTTTAGGCTGAAAATTTGAATGTTAAGGCTGTCTTTGCCCAGGTTTTCATATTTTTTCCCGATGAGTTCCAATGAATCCTGACGCGCCTGGAAATCTTTGAGAGACAAAGGATAATTTGTTCTATCACGCTGTGTTTTCAGTCTGTGGGCATTTTCATCGATCAGCATGAGCACCGAATCTTGCTTAATGCGTTTATTACTTTTCGCAATGCTTTCCCTTATGGCCACATCATAATCGAGTATTTCTGTATAATTGGCTTTCTCTATTTCCGTCCATTGAAGTGGGTAGTCCATATCTTTTTCGCCAATATCCATATAGGTATAAAGGTCTGGAACTACAATATCTGGCTGCACGCCTTCGAGCTGTGTTGTTCCTCCATTAATGCGATAGAATTTTTGCACAGTAACCTTTATTGCGCCCAATGGTTTGATATCGTCATTTCCTTTCACAAACTGATCGAGGTCGAAAAAGCGCTGTACGGTTCCTTTTCCAAAAGTACTTTTGCTTCCCATGATAATCGCACGTTTGTAGTCCTGCATCGCTGCCGCAAGGATTTCAGAAGCAGAAGCGCTTCCGTGGTTTACCATAATTACCAATGGTTTGTCATATTCCGCGCCGGCAAATTGATCGTCCAGAACCCGTGCTTTGCCATAACGCGCTTTCACTTGAACAACGGGGCCTTTATCGATAAACATCCCTGCAATTTCCACAGCATCTTGCAATGAACCACCACCATCGTTTCTTAAATCAAGCACAATACCTTCCACATCCTCATTTTTGAGTTTTGCAATTTCCTTGCGCATATCTTCAGCAGCCGTACGGCGAATGCCGGTATCATTAAAATTATTGTAGAAGCTTGGTAAATAGATGTATCCAATACGGCCGCCGCTTTCCTCATCAGTAATTACGGTCGATTTTGCATAGGTTTCTTCAATGATGACTACATCGCGCACAATAGGAATTTCTTTGGTGCTGCCATCCACTTTTTTAACAGTCAGGCGCACTTCTGTTCCTTTTGGCCCACGAATGAGCTGCACGGCTTTATCGAGGCGCATATCAACAATATCAACCGCTTCTTCATTGCCTTGTGCCACTTTCGTGATTTTGTCGTTCACTTCAAGATCACCTTGTTTCCATGAAGGGCTGCCGGGAACAATATTGTTTACGGTTACATATCCTTCTTTGCTGGTAAGGGTGGCGCCAATGCCTTCGAGCTGGCCGCTAAACTGTATATCAAAATCTTCTTTCTTTTTTGGGGGAAAATAGTTTGTATGAGGATCATAAACAGACACAAAAGCATTGATATAGTCTGAAATTCGGTCTTCGTTTTCGAGCTGGCTCAGATAATGGAAATAGTCTTTATAGCGTTTACGCACCGATTCACGAGCATCCTCTTCCAGCTGTTCGTAGCTTTTCTCTTCCCAGGCGGTATCTTGTTTTGCAAGGGCTTTTTCCTGTTCTTCAATTTTACTGCTTAAACGAGAAAGGCTTTCATATTTGAGCATACGCCGCCATAGGTCACGAAGATCTTTTTCATGAGCAACCCATTCCCTTTTTTCGGGATCAAACTGAAGATATTCTTCTTTTTCATAATCGAAAGGCTGATCGAGTATCTCCTGATACATCTCTTCTGTTTCTGCAATTCGTTTATTCATTAACTCCACCGAAAGCGCATACAGGCCAAAAGAAGTGTTTTCGAGCTCATCATCAAAAAGGTGCCTGTAATAGGAAAGAGTATCAATATCCGATTGGATAAAAAAGCGTTTGAAGGGATCCATCATCTTCAAATAGGTGTCAAAGGCTTTTTCAGAAAAATCGTTGTTCATTTGTGCCGGCTGGTAATGACCTTGTTGCAAGGCTTTATTTACCAGATTTACCAAATAAGCATTTCTCTTAATTTCATGAGCCGTTTGCGCATTGCAGCCCATATTCAGGCTAAACAGTCCAATGATTATAAAATAAAACAGTCTCTTTTTCATACAGTCAATTTTTAAAAAATGGAATTGGGATCATCTGCAATTTGCCTCAATATTCCTCCCAAAACCTCCGTTCTGTGTTGTTTCTCCCGGCGCGTTTCAATAAATTTTATGCCAAGGCTTTCAAAAGTAACAAAAAAGGGCAGTGTTTGATATATACAGGCTATTAAAAAACGTTAATTTCTTTAGATTGTACATTAGCGCACACTTTAATTGTCCTGATGATCATTAAAAAAGAAGATCCCCCCAACATCAAGCAAAGGGCCATCAAAGAGTTCTTCAACATCAAATCCTGCTTGATTTATAAATGTTTTTAGTTTTATCCCTTCGGGATGATGCCACAGGGATCCGCTGATAAATACCTGATTGTTACATGCTCCCATGCAGCCTCCAAGAAAGCCATGGGCAAATCCGGGCAATTGAATGCCTTTTGGCGAGATTTCCAATAAGCGGCAATAGGGGCTTAATGCTTTAAAAATCCCATGGTCTGAAGTAATGGCAAATTGATTTCCAAGCATCAATAAATTACATCGCACATAAGCCTGATTTACATGAACAAAAGTTCTACTTCCTGTGGATTGCAATATGCGTTCATCGCTGATGTTTTTATTGGCAATCAGTAAATGCTCTGTTGCTACAGCATTATATAAAGCGGTTTCAGGGTATTTTATGCCTACACTTTTATAGCCTTTTTTCCATGAAATGCCATTTTTTTCCAGGCTTTCAAAAAGTGTTTTTGGAGCATTTGGTGCAACGATTACTTGATCGTGCATGGCGCATAAGTATACATCGGGATGCGACGAAATGGCTTCATAAGCCGCTGTGCCATAGAAGGGAAGGAAATCGCCCAATTGCCTCAGTTTATCCTGAGCTTCTTTGGGCAAACGATGATCAGCGATAATTAGCATAAAATTGAAATCCCCTTAAAAATGGATCAACATAAAATTTTACTTCACGATAGGTGCTCAGGAGTTCTTTTTTATTTCTGGCTTCATAGCCAATGGCGTTTGCCCTTTGGCCTTTTGGCACAAAAATATCGATGGCATTGAAATTTGGATCAAAAGCATGATTCCAAAACACATCCTGCCAAACAGCGGTAAGGGCCATTTGGCGCAAAGCCGGATGAAATGGCCCGGCAAGCAGGTCTTTTCCTTTTTTTAAATTCTCTGAAGGATGCAGGCCAACCCGGATTACGTCCACATTATTCTTAGCAAAAAACGGCAATAATAAACGCAGGAATTGTATGGTTTCCTGAAGATTGGGAGGAGTAAATTGACCAGCTTCATACATCTCGGCGAGTTTTGTGCCTTTGATGACCAAAATGGGGTAAATGCGTGTGTTTGATGCGCCCAACTCGGCAATGCGTTTGGCGGTAAACTGTATGGCTTTCAAAGAATCTCCGGGCAATCCAGTCATCATTTGCAGTCCGAGCTCAAAGCCAAAAGAGCGAATCATGGCGGCTGCTTCTTCGATGTCGCTTGCTGTATGGCCACGTCCACTTTTGATTAATACCTCGTCGTCAAAGGATTGTGCGCCAAGCTCTATGGTTTTTACATTGTATTTTTTGAGCAGCTCCAGTTTTTCTTTATTAATATAATCGGGTCGGGTGCTGAGCCTGATACCCCGCACGCGCTCCCCATCCAAATAAGGCTGAACCAGAGAAAGCAATCGTTCTTGTTCTTCCATTGGAATGCCTGTGAAATTTCCGCCAAAAAAAGCAATCTCTATAATATTGTGATGGTCGTTGGGAATGGTTTTTAGTCGTTTTTCTATGGTTTGTATGATTTCATCATCGGTGGGCATTTGTTTTTGCGCTGTAATTTTATGCTGGTCGCAAAAAACACACTGAAACGGACAGGCTAATTCCGGGATGAATATCGGGATATTGAAATGATGTACGCTCATAATGTTTCGAGAAAAGTTTCGATCACCTTGGGAAAATGTTTGTGTTCAAGTCTATGGATGCGTTCTGCAAGTGTATCAGCTACATCGTCTTGAAAAACAGGACATTTTGCCTGAAAAAGACGTTGGCCATCATCGTATTTTTCGTTTACAAGATGTATGGTAATTCCCGATTCTTTTTCTCCATTGCGAATAACGGCTTCATGCACATGATGACCAAACATGCCTTTGCCACCATATTTTGGTAAAAGTGCCGGATGAATATTAATAAGCGGCCATTTTTGGATTATTTCTGAAGGTATTAGCCAAAGAAATCCTGCCAGAACAATCAGGTCGGGGGAAAATTCCTCGAATTTTTTCAGCAAGGAGCCATTCGAATAAATATCATCGCGGGAAAAAGAATATGCGGGAATGCCAAGTTTTTCAGCGCGTTGCAGCACATAAGCATCCGTTCGGTTCGAGAAAATGGCCTGAATACAAACGCCTTTATTATTTTCGAAATGTTCTGCAATCCTCTGGGCATTTGTGCCACTGCCTGAAGCCAATATGATAATGTTTTTCATAAGATTATTGGTATAAGCCTTTTACTTTTGGCTTTCCGGCCACAAATGTTTTGAGGTAAAAGGGCTCAAAATATGCAGTGTCCGCATATTCTTTTTGTTGGTGTTTTTGAAGCGCAATCTTGCCAAGAAAATTTGCAGAAACCCTAAAATCATTTAGATAAACCACATTAGGGAAGCTTTCGTAAAGCAGTTTCGATTTTTCTGCTCCATTTCCGGCGAACACTATTCTGTAGCCGCCTTCGATGTATTCGATATAGGTATCTTCATCCAGGATATCGGGCTGCACTTTACGCATCAATCTATTTTTATGATCATAAATTGCTGCATAAACTTCCATTCGGCGGGCATCGATCATGGGGCAGTATAGCGTGTTGTTATTTGCTTGTTCATCATGCGTAAGCATGCCATAAGCCATTGCTTGCAAAGTGCTTACGGCAATTAGTGGTTTGTCGGCGCCATAGCAAATCCCTTTTGCCGCAGAGACGCCAATACGTAAGCCCGTATAGGAGCCCGGGCCTTCGCTTACAGCAACAGCATCGAGTTGTTTGAAGGAATAATTGCATTCTTTCATAATTTCCTCAATAAAAACAGTAAGTTTGCGGCTGTGTGCATTTTCTTCGAGGGTAAAACGCTCTAAAAAAATGGCGTTCTCGTCTTGGAGACTGACCGTACAAACAGGAGTGGCAGATTCAATACTCAATATTAATGTCATAGAGGGCAATTTGTGGCAAAAGTACAAAATTGATTTTTGTTGCGTGGGTGATATCGAATTTCAGTAAAAATCAAATATTCCGATCAAGTATTTTAATATCTGATAGGATAGTTTCGGAAAATGAGCATACCTTTGAATATGAAAAAGACTGATTTTATAATCGGGTTCGTATTATTCGCTTTAATTTCTGCATTTCACCTGAACCTAAGCGCACAGAAATCCCTTACGGATAGTTTATATCAAGAGTTGGAGAGAGCAAAATCCGATTCATCGAGATTGTATTTGATGAATGTAATCAGCTATAAATTGGCGCATTCCCATCAGGATTCTGCAATGAATTTGGCGGAAGAGACATTTCAGTACGCAAAGTCGGTCGGAATGGAGGGGGCGGAAGCTAAAAGCCTTAAGAATATGGGTGTTATTTATTGGTATAAAGGCGAATATGAGCATGCGCTGGATGCCTATAAGGCTGCCGCAGAAATATTTCAGAAGCTTGGGCTGCAGAGGAATTTGAGTAATTGTAGGCTTGGAATCGCAACAATTTATGGAATGAAGGGTGATTATCCGGCTGCATTAGATTTTTTTCAGGCTGCACTAAAAGGGCTTGATACTATAAATGACAGGGAAATAATCAGTTCGTGCTATACCAATATCGGGATCGTCCACAAAAAGTTGAAAAATTATGAGCTTGCACTCCAATACTATTCATTAGCCCTTCGTATCGCTTCTTTAATAGATGATGAATATGGGATCGGACAATGCCTCTTAAATATGGGTGTAATCCGTATGGAACAAAAAGATTTTAATACGGCAAAGGATTATTTTATTAAAGCCCTAGAAATTAATCAGAAACATAATAAAGGAAGGAGTAACGGCATTTGCCTGACAAATCTTGGTGACTTATACCATAGACAGAAGCAGTGGGATTCTGCCGCTTATTTTTACAAACGATCTATTCGATTTAATCAAGAGACCAAAAATTCAAAGAGTTTGGCGATTGCTTTAAACAATATGGGACGCCTATTCTTAGACCGCGCTATAGAAAGAAATCAGCGGGGAAACCATAAAACAAATTTGGATTCCAGCCTGTTTTTTCTTGATTCCGCATTAAACCTTTCTCGGCATATAGGTGTTTTAAGTATTGAAATACAAGCTATTAAGAATTTTTCGTTGGCTTATGAAACGCAAGGAAAGCTGACCAAGGCCTTGGATTATTGTAAGTTGACTGCAATGCTTCGGGACAGTCTTTTTGGAATAGAAAAAATAAAATCAGCGGAGCAATTGGAAGCCCGTTATCAGTTCCGTAATAAAATGCTGGAAATAGAAACCTTAAAAAAGGATCGACTGTTGGCGCAGAATAAAATAAACCATCAACAAGTATTAATTTGGTCTTTTGCTGTGATTGGATTCGTTATCTTGGGCTTACTCGTATTTATTTATTGGCTTCTACAAGAAAAAAACAGAGCAAACAAAAAGCTACACTCTAGCAATAAATTGATTTCACAAACAAATGAAGAGCTAAAAACCCAGCGCGATGCGATCGAAAAATATGCTCAGGAATTGGAGGAAATAAATGCAACGCGCGATCAATTGTATTCCATTATTGCCCATGATTTAAAAGGGCCTTTTAATGCATTGCTCGGTTTTTCTGATATTCTTTTAACGGATTGGAACAGCACATCGGAAAAAGAACGGACAGAAATGATCCAAATGATTAATAAATCAGCAGCTGAAAATTACAGCCTCTTGCTGAATTTATTGGAATGGTCACGTTTTCAAAGTGGTAGGGTGAATGTAAATAAGACAGATATCGATTTGGATGGTTTTTTAAATGCCATTAAAGCACAACTTAGCCCTTCTGCTGAATTGAAGTCAGTAGTGCTCCGATTTTCAGCGGATAAATATCTTCGTCTTAAAACAGATGAAGCAATGTTGGGGACTGTATTGCGAAATTTGATCTCCAATGCAATTAAATTTACAGCCCAAAATGGCGAAGTAACTGTGAGTGTGTCGCAGGAAAAAGAAAAGGTCCTCATTAAAGTAAAGGATTCTGGTGTGGGTATGACGGAGCAGCAGCAAAAGGATCTTTTTGCTAAGGATGCAATTAAATCCACATCGGGAACAGAAGGGGAAGCAGGAACAGGTCTGGGACTGAAAATTTGCCGTGAATTTATTGAAAAACTCGGGGGAACACTTTCGCTGGAAAGCAAAGTAGATGAAGGAAGTTGTTTTAGTATTCGTCTGAATACTGCTGTTGCCCGTCTCTAATATTGCCCACCTGAATCATATTGGCTGATTTTGTTCTTATGCTACAGGCTGTCATTTGTTTATAGCCCTGAGGTGGATATGCATCAAATAAAAATTGGGAAGATCCTGTTTTTTCAATTTTGAAACAAGCAATGCCTTTCCTGAAAAAACAAGTATATTTGCAGGCTACTTAATAGAAACTATGTCCGGCGAGGAATACAAAATACTGGCCGGGGTGAATGGCCCCGAAGATTTAAGAAAACTACCTGAAAAGGATTTGGAACAGCTTTGTGCCGATATCCGTAAATATATTATTGAAATCACTTCTGCAAACCCTGGCCATCTTGGCGCCAGCCTCGGGGCAGTAGAACTCGCAGTGGCTTTGCATTATACATACAATACTCCTTACGATAAATTAGTGTGGGATGTTGGCCATCAGGCTTATCCGCATAAAATCCTTACAGGCCGAAAAGAGCGTTTCCATGAAAATCGGAAGTATAAGGGCATTAGCGGTTTCCCAAAAATGGATGAAAGCGAATACGATGCCTTTGGTACCGGACATTCTTCTACTTCCGTTTCTGCAATACTTGGAATGGCAACGGCATCGGCCTTAAAAAAGGAATTTGACCGAAAGCATATTGCCGTAATCGGTGATGGAAGTATGACCGCCGGAATGGCTTTTGAAGCAATGAATCATGCTGGTGGAAATCAGGCAGATATGCTTGTGGTCCTTAACGATAACGGCATCGCCATCGATAAAAATGTTGGCGCATTAAAAGAATATCTTGCTGAGGTTTCAGCCTCGCATTATTATAATAAATTCAGAAACAGGGTGTGGTATTTGCTCGGTGGCGGCACCAAATATGGCGAAAACACACGTGCTATTGTGCGTCAGTTAAGCAATGCAGTAAAATCGACCATCCTGAAAAAGAGCAACTTCTTCGAATCGCTCAATTTCCGCTATTTTGGCCCCGTGGATGGTAATGATGTTGTGAAACTCTCGAAATTATTGCGCGACCTAAAACGCATCAAAGGACCGAAGCTTCTGCATGTGATTACTACAAAGGGGAAAGGAATGCCTCAGGCCGAAAAAGACCCGACAACCTATCATGCCCCGGGTGCTTTTGATAAAAATACAGGCAATCTGATAAAGAAAGAGTGCACACAGGTGCAGCCGCCGAAATATCAGCATGTGTTTGGTAAAACCATCATAGAACTGGCCAAAGAAAATGAAAAGATCGTGGGAATTACACCTGCAATGCCCACAGGCTGCTCTCTAAATATGATGATGAAAGTGATGCCCACACGTGCTTTTGATGTGGGCATCGCAGAGCAACATGCCGTTACTTTTTCTGCAGGAATGGCTGCGCAAGGCATGATCCCTTTTTGCAATATTTACAGCTCGTTTATGCAAAGGGCTTATGATCAACTTATTCATGATGTTGCCTTGCAAAAGCTGCAGGTGGTTTTTTGCCTCGATCGGGGTGGCCTGGTCGGTGAAGATGGAGCAACACATCATGGGGTGTACGATTTGGCTTACCTCAGGGCAATTCCCGGAATTACCATTGCAGCACCAATGAATGAGGTCGAACTCCGAAATATGATGTACACTGCACAACTCGACGGCAAAGGAACGTTTTCTATCCGTTACCCCAGAGGTCGTGGTGTGCTTGCTAAATGGACCCTGCCTTTCGAAGAACTCGAAATTGGAAAAGGGCGACAAATTTCTGAGGGTGATGAGCTTGCTGTAATCAGCATTGGCCACCCGGGGAATTTTGTGCAGGATGCACTGAAATCTCTTGGAAAAGAGGCCTCTGTAGCTCATTTCGATATGCGTTTCCTTCGCCCGATTGATGAGGAATTGCTTCATCAACTTTTCAAGAAACACAATAAGGTGATTACTGTTGAAGATGGAACAATTCATGGCGGATTGGGCAGTGCCGTGCTTGAATTTATGGCAGATAATGGCTATAGAGCTGAGGTGAAAAGACTTGGGGTTCCTGACCGCTTTATAGAGCAGGGTAGCCCGGAAGAGCTTTTCCGCGAATGTGGTTTCGATGCGACTTCCATTGCCTTAGAGATACGTTCCATGCTCAATAAGTAAGGGTTAATAAATTTCCTGCCTTTAATTTTTTCCGTTTTTTGTGATTACAACGAAATCACTACATTTGTGCTTCATCTGCCAAACTCTATGATTCAAAAGCGCACAGTGGTCACAGCAAATAAGAGCTTACTCAAGCCTCTTCTGCTGATTTTTTTATGCTTTGTGCTTCATCCTAAGGCGCATTCAGAAGAAACTCATCTTTTTTTTCCTGATGTTCTTATGCAAGGGATTTCCTATGATATTGGAATTCATCTTTCCCCTGAATTGGTCAATCCACAAGACAGTCTGCAAATTTCGGTGAATAGTATTCCGGTAACAGCTTTTCGTGATGGCGATAATTATTATTTTGAACATACTTTTAGGCAGAATGGTGTGCTTATGGTTAATGGCCCGGGCTTTTCGGTAAGCAGGGAAGTTCAGCCTGTGCCTTTGTGGCTGAGCGTTTTCCCGCCACTCATCGCCATTATTTTTGCTTTATTGCTCAAAGAGGTTTTTTCCGCTCTTTTTATTGGATTATTGTTTGGTACAGCGCTAATTGCCTGGTATGGTGGCTCTCACATGCTTGTTGCTGTTTTTGAAGGCATGTTCCGGATTGTAGATACATATATTGCGCAATCCCTTGTTGATGAAGGACACATCTCAATAATTGTTTTTTCGATGCTGATTGGTGGAATGGTTCATATTATTACCCGCAATGGCGGAATGAACGGGGTTGTGGATAAGCTTTCCCGCTATGCACGCAGCCCCAGGTCTGGTCAATTGGTAACATGGTTCCTTGGCGTGGCGATATTTTTCGATGATTATGCAAATACGCTTGTGGTTGGAAATACAATGCGCCCCGTGGCGGATCGGCTGAAAATATCACGCGAAAAACTGGCTTATGTCGTGGATTCTACGGCTGCTCCAATCGCTGCTATTGCCTTTGTTACAACATGGATTGGCGCAGAATTGAGTTATATCCAAAGCGGCACCGAGGCTATTGGTATCGAAGAAAATGCATATAGTGTATTTTTTCACAGTCTGGCTTATAGCTTTTATCCAATATTTACTTTGGGGTTTATGCTGATCTTGATTTTGCGAAAACGCGATTTTGGACCCATGAGAAAAGCAGAACAAAAAGCCCGTGCAGGCGAAGCGCCAAATTCTACCGATGATCAATCAAAAATAGCTGCTGAATCTGATTTTAAAGTAGAAGCCGGTATTAAGGCACGCTGGTATAATGCGCTCATCCCTGTTTTGGTTATTATTTTTGGAACGCTCGCCGGATTGCTTTATACAGGATGGGATTCTGCAGTCTGGAATGATGAAACACTTTCGTTTTTTCGAAAAATCAGCATTATCATCGGAGGCGCTGATTCTTATAAAGCCTTGCTTTGGTCTTCATTGTCTGGGGTTCTGGTAGCAGTAACATTGAGCATAGCCCAAAGGCTTTTGAATCTGCAAGAATGCATGGGCAGCCTTATCGAAGGATTTAAAACAATGCTTACGGCAATTGTTATTCTGGTGCTGGCATGGTCTATTGCTTTGCTTACAGAGCATATGCATACTGCCACATACATCAGTAATTTAATGGTAGAAATTGCCGTTTCACCTTTTTTAATTCCTTTTATTACTTTTATTTTAGCAGCCCTTGTGGCCTTTAGTACGGGTTCATCTTGGGGCACTATGGCTATACTTTATCCATTAATCCTGCCTGCAGGATGGCTGATTTCCCAAAATGCAGGTCTCGATCATGAAACGTCTATGGCATTGTTTTACAATGTAGTATCAACAGTTTTGGCTGGTTCTGTACTTGGCGATCATTGCAGTCCCATTTCTGATACTACAATTTTAAGCTCACTGGCTAGTGGCTGCAACCATCTTGCCCATGTACGCACGCAAATTCCTTATGCAATAAGTGTTGGAGTGGTTTCTCTTGCCTTTGGAACATTGCCATCGGCCTGGGGTATTTCTTCCTGGATTTTGTTCCCGTCGGGACTTTTTGTTCTATATCTTACTATTTCTGTTTTTGGAAAAAAGGAAGGGCTTGAGAATACAGCCCCATCCTGCAAACAGATGGACACCCCTAAAAGCGAACACTAATGAATTTCATGGAATTGAGCCTTATCGATGGAATAATCCTTGCTTTTGCCGGATTGCTGGTTGGTTTTATTAATACAATGGCCGGTGGCGGATCAGTAATTTCCATCAGCCTATTATTATTTATGGGTTTGCCTGCCGATGTGGCCAATGGAACCAACCGTATTGCCATTCTGATGCAAAATATTGGTGCAGTAAGTGGTTTTAAAAAAGAAAAAGTGCTCGATTTCCGTAAAGGGATTCGACTCGCTTTGCCTGCTTTGGCAGGAAGTATTATTGGCGCCTTCATAGCAGCTGATGTTGATAAGAAGGTGATTGAAATTGCTTTTGCGTTTGTGATGGTGCTCATGGTGTTGATGATGTTCTATAAACCAAATCGTTGGCTGAAAGGCCAGGAAGAATTAATGAATCGCCCGATAAGCTGGAAGCAAATGCTGATATTTTTCTTTATAGGGATTTATGGTGGATTTATTCAAATGGGCATTGGTTATCTACTTTTAGCCGGATTGGTATTAAATGCCGGATATGATTTGGTGCGGGCAAATGCCTTAAAAGTTTTGATTGTACTCATTTATTCTCCTGTGGCAGTGCTGATTTTTGCCTGGCATGGCGATATAAATATTTGGTACGGATTAGTTTTGGGAATCGGCACTATTATCGGTGGATGGTTTAGTTCGCGTCTCGCGGTAAAAAAAGGAGCTTCTTTTGTGCGATGGATTGTTGCTGCTGTAGTTGTGTTAACAATCTTGAAAACATTTGGCGTCCTGCACTTATAAAAGAGCGGCCTATTCATGGCAGCAAAAGTCTAGTTTTTTTGAATTCAGAATTAATTCTTAGTATTGAGGTGTTCAAATAAATGCGTCTTCTAATCGAAGTAGAAAGGGGTCATTTTTCTTAATTACAGTGTTTTATATTCTTTTTTGATATAGAATAATCGTTAAATCACTATAAATGACCGAGAGAGAAATCTAAAACATCATTCATAGAAAAATACTGAATTTAATTCCTCCGCTTAAGTACTCAATTGAACACCTCAATCTTTGTATTACAGATAATTATTGAGCTAAACCTTTGATTTATTCTTTTGTATGACTCATTGATTGATATACCTGCGAACAGTATAAAGACGATTTATCAAAAACGAAAAAGAAAACCGGATCAATAAAGCATTTGAAACAAGAACAGGATTCATTAACTTTGAAGCCGGAATCATTTCTAATCAAAAATTTAATGCCATGCCTCAGGAAGAATTAAAAAAAGCACAAGACCTGTTTCAGGAAGGCGATTATCAGGCTTCCTATCGTATATATGAATCTTTGGTACAACAATATCCTGATAACCAGGATATAAAGTATAAGCATATGCAATGCAAAAAGCTTTTGGGTTTTGATATGTATGTGAAACAAGCCGATCAGTTGTTTAACGAAGAGCATGATTATGAAGCTGCTCTTGCAAAATATGATATGGCTTTACGCATTAATGATGATTTTATCGTTCAGGCACGACGCGATCTTTGTGCTAAAAAAGTGAGTGGTGGCGGCGGTGGCAGCTTTCTTGACAGCTTTCGCGAACAATTTGCTGAAGATGATGATCTTGAGGATGCCGGTGGGAGCAGTTTTTCTTTTGGCGACGACAGTAGCTCCGGTTCTTACAGTCCAGAACCGGTATCAGCCCCTGCTCCAAGAGCCGATTATGTTGTAAGCAGCAGCGGAAGAGGAGATTATACGAATATCCAAGATGCAATAAATACGGCAACAGAAGGATCTGTAATTTTCGTAAAAGCGGGAGTATATAAAGAAAGGCTTGTTTTGGATAAAAAGATGCAGTTTATTGGGGAGGCAGGCACTATTCTGCAACCGGGAACTGCAGCAGTGCTGATAATGAACACTGAAGAAAAAGTAAGCTTTGAAAATTTCACAATCATTGGTCAGAAAAAAAATGATGAGGATAAGGCTTTTGCTGTTTCTGTTCCTAAAGGAAGCCTTCATTTAACTTCATGCAAATTAAGTAATAACAGTCTTTCTGTAATTGGGGTCTTTCATGAGAGCGCATTTCTTTACCTCAAAAACTGTGATGTATACAATAGTGCTCAAAGTGGTTTGTTTTTCTATGAAAGCGCACAAGGGAAATTGGAGGATTCCAAAGTGTATAATAATAAATCAAATGGTGTAACAATTTCCGAATCATCTTTTGTAGAGCTATCAAATTGCAAGGTATATAAAAGTGGTAGCCATGGAGTGTCATTTGATGATAATGGCCGGGGTAGAATGAATAATTGCGAGCTCTATGGCAATGAATTATCTGCTTTAAGAATATCCGGAAGCTCACAACCAACAGTAACTTCCTGTAAAATTTATGATTGCCAAAATGGCGGGCTAAGCATTTATGGACAATCAAATCCAACGATTGAAGATTGCGAAATTTTCAATACAAAAAAAGCGGGTTTATTTATCTATGAACAAAGTGCTCCAACCATCAATAATTGCCGGATTCACGATTCGGAGCAAGGGGGAGTCTTCTATTTTAGTGGTGGAAAAGGGACAATGAATAATTGTGAAGTATATAATGTAACTCTTTCCGCATTGGAAATTAAAGAGAATGCCGACCCCGTGATTAGCAAATGCAAATTGTATCATGCAAAATCAAATGGTGTTTATTTTAATGCAGATGCTCGTGGAAAACTCGAAAATTGCCAAATTTATGGGAATGAAAATGTTGGTATATGGGTTGGCTCAAATGCCAATGCCGTTGTGTCCAATTGCCGTATCGAAAAAAATCCAAAATCAAGTGCAATATATTTAAAAGATCATGCCCGACTGCAACTTGAAGGGACTATTATTGGAAGCCATCCATCCAGCAATATTGATGTAAACGACCATTCAGAGCTGATAATGAATGATAGTGCGGCATCAAATTCTCAAAGCTTTGGGGTCATTGTGCGCAACCATTCCGTTTTAAAAATGACAAATTGTAATATCCTGAAAAACAAAATTACCGGAGTACTTATAAAAAAATACAGCGAGGGCACTATTAATGATTGTTGCTTTGAAGAAAATGGGGAAAATGGCCTGTTCGTTTTAGAGCAATCAAAAGCAACTGCAGAGTCTTCAAGTTTTTCGACTAATGGCAGAAGTGGTATCGTTGTGTCAAAAGGTTCGAGCATTCTTGCTAAAAATTCAAAAATATGCGATAATACACTTTATGGAGTGAGTGCCTTGGAAGATGGAAAAGCGCGATATGAAAGCTGTACCTTGAACGGAAATAAAAAAGCTGCGAATAATTGGGCGAAGTAATTCGGTCTTATAAAATGATTTTGTTGGCACAAAACTGAGAATGTAAGCTCGGTTTTGTGCCTTTTCTTTATCTGTCTTTTCTTTGTGTGCTAAAACGTCCTTGTCGGAAATCAAATTGTTGTGGCTTTTCTGTAATTTTGCAAATCAATATTTGAGGACTATGGAGGAGAACAGGCATCAGGAGATTATCCGGCGTTCACATGAACGATCAGGAGAATTGGGAATCGATAAAAATCAGGCTTATCCCTTGCTAATGCTTGATCAGGATCGTTTGAAAAACCTGATCTCCGGTCGAAAAAAATTGCTTGATATTGCTGCTCCCCACATTAATGATTTAATGGAAATACTCGGAGAGAATCATGGTTTTATTGCTTTACTAACTGATGATAAAGGAATTATATTTCATCTAGTTGGGGATAAAGATGCCATAGAAGATGCCAAAGCTTATAAAATGGTTGAAGGTGCCAGTATGAATGAATCGAGTGTCGGAACGAATGCAATGGGTACTGCAATTCTGGAAAGGAAGCCGGTTCAGGTTACGGCAGAAGAACATTTTGTTACTTCTTTTCAACGCTGGACATGCTCTGCTGCACCATTTTTTGATCCTGCAGGTAGGCTAATCGGGATACTCAACCTGAGCGCAAAAAAAGAGAAAACCCATCCTCATACACTCGGTTTAGTTTCAGCAGCAGCTAAGGCAATCGAAGAAAGTATCCGCAACCAAATTGTTACTGAAGATCTTTATGAAGCCCGTCAGTTTGCCTTTAGTATTATGAATCAGTTGTCGTATGGGCTTATTGCGATTAATAAAAAAGATGAAATTCAATGGGTGAATGATACTGCTTGTCGCTCGCTCAACATCAGGCGAACCGAATTTTTAACTCTTGATATTACTACATTAATCCCTTCCTATAGAAAAATAAAAAGCAGTGTGCTTAATGGCCATTATCTTTTGGATGAAGAAATGCGTATTAATTATCCTGAAGTGCATGAAAAGTATTTATGCAATGCTTTTTCAATGCGCTCAGAAGCCGGGGCAAATATGGGCATAACGCTCACATTTAGGCCTTTAAGCAGGATGGTGAATCTGTTCAATAAATTTACTGCTAAATTTAATCATTACAGCTTTCGCGATATTATAACACAAAGCAGGATTATGCAGAAGAGCATTGAGTATGCGCAAACTGTTGCGAAAAGCCCTTCTACAATTTTAATTACAGGGGAAAGCGGAACAGGAAAAGAAGTTTTTGCGCAGGCAATTCATAACCAAAGCGAGCGTTCTGCAGGGCCATTTGTAGCAATTAATTGCGGTGCGATTTCTTCAACATTAATTGAAAGTGAGCTGTTTGGATACGAAGAAGGTGCATTTACTGGAGCTAGAAAAGGAGGGATGCCAGGAAAATTTGAACTCGCTGCAAAAGGGACTCTTTTTTTAGATGAAATTGGTGAAATGCCACCCGATATGCAGGTGAAATTACTGCGTTCTCTTCAGGAAAAACAGATTACTCGTCTTGGAGGTAGTGAAACCATTTCGGTGAATGTGCGCATCATTGCGGCAACAAATAAAGACCTGAAGCATGAAATTTCGGAAGGTCGCTTTCGTGAAGATCTGTATTATCGAATTAGCGTTATTCCAATTCATCTGCCTGCATTACGTGAGCGCCCTGAGGACGTGCCTTTGCTATTCCGTCATTTTCTCGAATCAAAAGCAGCAATGTTGAATAAACCAATTCCTGAAATAAACGACGACCTTAGATTATGGATACAAGAACATAACTGGCCGGGAAATGTGAGGGAACTGGAAAATATGGCTGAAAAAATTGTTTTGCTGAATGGCTTTGTTGAACCGGATGTGCCGCTTTCGGAAAAGGCCAACCATCGAGAAGCAGAAAATAGCCACCAAGTAAAATTTGAAGCAAAAACTCTCGAAGAGCATGAAAAACAATGTATTGCAGAAACCCTCATCGAATGTGAAGGGAATATTTCAAAAACCGCTTCAATTTTGGGAATAGGCAGAAATACCCTGTATCAAAAAATCAGGAAATACGACCTAAAGCACTAATTTTCAAACAATAAAATTAAAATTCGGTCTCGGCTCCGCTCGACCTCCGTTGGCTTAAAGCGAATAAACTCGGCCTCGGCTCCGCTCGACCTCCGGTAACTCATCAACCATAAACTCATCTCAAAAACTCCGATGCTCCCTTAATAATTCGATTAAAAGCTGAATTCACCTCTTGCCGGGTGGCCGGTTTGTTGGCTGGGAAAGGGCTTTCATGTGTATAAGCATAAGGGAAATCAAGTACATAATGCCTCCCAAAATCACGATTATTTGTAAGGTTTTTCAAAATAGCTTCTGCCGGGATAATTTTGTCTTTTAAAAGACTCACCGACATTAGCCTGTTTTTTAAGCCATCAAAACATCGCTCCCGAAATTCCCGTAAATTCTCGATACGGAGCATGGCGGCAAAGGATCTCCATAAATGTGGAAAATCAGCAAAACCGGGATCATGAATATTTTTGCGTATTTCATTAGGATCGTCTTTTACATAAAAAGATCGAAGAGACCGAAATGCAGTACTGTCCATAATTAAGCGCGATGTGCCCTGCATCTCATCAAAAGAAGCACCGCCGCAAAACAGAAAAGTCTTACTCTTATTAAAAATCCCATCAGGATTGCTGAGCAAAAGGATTTGCGCAAGAAAAGCGCCAATGGAATAGGCGAAAAAGTCAATACTGCTTTCTTTTTCAAAAAGTGGGTGTTCGCCTGTTTTAATCTGGCCGATAAGCTTCATTAGATCGTAATAGCTTTGTATTCCTGAAGTGCAAAAAACCTCGGGACGTACTTCGAAGCGGGTGCTCAATGCTACATTAGCAAAGCTCACTTCTGTGGAATGATTGGCCCTCTCGCGCATCAGTCCATACATTTCCCTAGGATTGCTCCAGTTTTCAGGGGAACGGTTCATATGATATGCAATGGGGAACAAAATTACAGCTTTGCCGCTTTGCTGTGCTAGATCTGAAGCCCAGCTTAGGTATTTATCCCAACTTCGTTCGTTCAGGCCATGCAGCATAATAATCGCTTTTTGTTGCTTTTTTCTCTTATGAGAAAGAAATACTGGATAGCGAAAAGAACAATTTCCGGAATAAGAATGCAAATCAGGGTGCATATTCTTTTCATCCTCCTCCTTGCAATGGCAAAAAGTTTGATCCGAGACAAAGGGATAGGTATGCACAAAAATATTGTTGCCAAGAAGATGTTGTTCCTCCTTGTTCAGGTCAAATTGCCTGCTTAAATAGGCGTATTTTTCAGTATAATCCATAAAAGTTTAACACGAATTATCTGCAATTTAGCACATCGAAGACCACTGTTGCAAATGAATGTTTTGGCTGCGCAAATGATGTGATATATGCTGCTTTTTTGGGCTGAAATACACTATTCAGGGCTGAATGATTTTCGGAAAACCGGATGATATTTTTGTGTTCAGAACTATTTTCGTTTATCCAAAAGCATGCAATAATTCTCAATTATACCTACTTTTGCAATAGGCAAGAAAACAGAAAAGATGAACCTAAAAAATGCTGTTCCGGATTATGTGATTGAGCGGTCGAATACAACGATCCAGATCGTCTTTACAAGCATTTTTGCTTTTGTGTTTATCAATATTTATAAACCTTTTGGTTCCGGGCATTGGTATAATGTAAATGAGGGTAAATTCTTGTTTTACAGTGCCCTTTTGGTTTTGTGGGGGATGCTTGTGGTTGTCATTAGCCGAACAATTATGACCCAAATACGGAAAAAGTTCACGATTACCATTGGAAATTATCTGCTGATGGTTTTGGCCGAAATTGTATTTATGGCTGCTTTCTTTATGCTTATTGAAGTGTTTGTTCTGAAGGATGCTCGTTTTTGGGGCGAAATTTTTTATAATGCTGTCCAGAATACTGCTCTGATAATCTTGATTCCCTATACAATAAGCATTTTGTTTTTTGCGAATCAGGAGAAAAAAAAGAACATGGAAGACTTGATGAAGAATAAAAGTCAGGAAGAATCCTTTGTTAGCTTTTTCGATGAAAGCAATGTGCTGAAAATAACCATAAAATCACAAGATTTACTCTATTTGGAGTCGAGTGAGAATTATGTCGATATTTATTATTTGAAAGAAGGTAAGCTACAGAAATATGTTCTTCGGAGCAGTATGAAACGCCTCGAAAACAAACTCGCTGATATGGGCTTAATTCGTTGCCATCGTAGTTTTATGGTCAACCAAAAACGTGTTCACCATTTAAGGAAAGATGGTTCTGTTTATAAATTGTGTCTTGATGCAAGTGGATTACCTGAAATAGCAGTATCGCGAACTTATACGACATCCGTTTTGGAAAAATTATCTGAAAAATAGCATTGGTTTTATCCAAACTCACTAATTCTTCGCAACATATCCATATTGATAATTTCAATAGTCCCATTGTTTTGATGAATCGCTTTCGCATCTTTTAGCTCTTTCATGGCGCGCACAGTACTCATTACCGACATGCCTGTAAACTCAGCCATTTCTTTGCGCGACAAGGGTAATTTGAAGGAACTGGTCCCATATACTTCCCGGGCAAAATAGAGTAGGGCAGTGGCCATCCTGCCATTCAAATGCTTATGTGTTGCGGCATAAAGAATATCGTATGCCAATAAATTATTTTTACTGAGCCTTTCGATTATGGAAATCGAAAACGAAGGATTTTTGGTAATCAGTTCACGAACCATATTGATTTCAATAAGGCATAAACTGCTTTCCTCTAATGCAGAAACAGAATACGGAAACGTACTATCGCCATAAAGCGATGAAAGCCCAAGAATATTGTCAGCGGCAAAAACGTTGATAATTAGGTCATTTTGATCATTGTCTGATTCGCGGTAGAGCTTCACCAAACCCGATTTTACAAACATAATATGTGTGGCAAATGCTCCTTGTTTTGCGATAATTTCATTTTTGCGAAAATGAAGCCTCACCATTTTTTGTCCCACCATTTTTAGCTCTTCGCTGCTTAATGTGCGAAAGCAGGCCGACATTTGCGTGCAACCTGCACAGTTTTCCTGAAGTTCATCTTTGCTCATAGCTATCGCTTTTACACTTCTATAAGCGAAACTAATAAAAAATTGGCATAATCCGTGCCTTTGCTTCAAAACATACTATTGGCAAAAGCCGGAAAATTCCTTCGTAAAATGAACGATTTTCCTATTTATGCGAATTCTTAATAAATTTTGGGTACATTTATACTCAAAAATGTAGCCGATAGTAAATCAAATAAGCCTGAGAGATGAAATAATAATTCCCTTTTATTATTTGCAAAAATACAAGGGTTTATACAATTTTTCATCGCAACTTATTTATTATGAATGCTTTTTATGCATTCAATATTTGGCTCATTTTGCAAAGAACGAAATTGCACTATGGCTCTTCTGCAGCAAAAATATAGATTACTGGAGTTTTTGGCCGCGCTTAAATTAGTAATTCAAGATCAATTAATACAGTCATTAATAGCAATAAAAATGAAAAAACAAATAGGATTCATCATGATGGCTTTTACATTAACAATATTATTTAGTCAATGCACTCCACAGCAAAAAAAGGACAATAAGATCGACGGGGAAAATACGGAAACAGCACTGGATTTCTCCGAAAAGGCAAATTGGGTTTCCTTCCCATCCACTACAAAAAATGTTGATGTTTTTTATCTTTATCCAACTGTGAGCAGCAATGCAAGCGGAAATATGGATATCGCTAATGAGGAGGAACGTGCTTTAGCAAAAGGGATTTTTATGGCGCAAGCAAGCGTGTTCGAGGAAGATTGTAACCTTTTTGCTCCTTTTTACCGCCAATTGACTACAGCTGCAAAACCAGAAACCCCAACAACACAACCTTCAGAAATGAAAGAGTTTGTGTTGGGGCTTACTGATGTTTTGGATGCATTCGATTATTATATTGAGCATCTGAATCAGGGACGGCCTTTTTTTATTGCAGGTCATAGTCAAGGCTCAATGATGGTTTTGGAACTGTTAAAGGAACGCTTTGGCAATAATGAAGCCCTTCGCAAGCAATTGATCGCAGCCTATGCTATTGGTTCTACGGTAACGCAAAGCGATTTGGATGCCAGTGGGCTGAAGGCAGCGAAAGGAGCAGATGATTTTGGTGTGATTATCTCTTTCAATACACAATCCAGAACCTCTGCCGGTGGGCCAATGTTGCTCCCGGGAGCAATTTGTATTAACCCGCTGAACTGGAAAACCGACAGCACCAAAGCCCCTGCATCAGAAAATTTGGGCGCACGCTTTTATAATAATGATACAGGCGAGTTTTTGAGGGAAGAAAAATCTTATTGTGATGCGCAAATCAATACCAAAACCGCTGCATTGCTCACAACATTGCCGGAAGCGGATGTAGAAACACTCGTTTTTGGGCCATATAAAGAAGGAGTATACCATCGGTATGATTATGCCTTCTGGTACAGAAACCTGCAAGAAAATGTGGGAGTCAGGGTTGACGCTTTTTTAAAACAAGAAGATTAGTTGGCTCCGAAACTTCATTCTGAGGCGCAAATAAAAGGCCCGTATGGAACGAAATAGGCTTCTTTCCAAAACTTAGAGTTATCTATTCAGAAACATTCGTTTTTAAATGGGTATTGATTATTTGTACTGCTAGTCAATACTATATGATAAGTTTTCCCGTAATAGGGAAGTCTAGGCCTTATTTATACATAGGATATTGTACCATTTGTTTTAAAGAAACATGATCTAAATCAGTTTTTTTCGATCATTTGATAGAGGCATATGGATAATATTGTCGTGCATCTATGTATCTACTCATGTACATATTCGTAAGATCGGGCGCAAAGCTGTCCTACATTTGTTTTCTGATTAATAGATATGGTTATGGTAGAAAAAACACACAAGCAGGCTTATGGTACGATTACCAAAAAAGAAGTGCTTTCCAGCTATCCTTTGAAGATGAAAGAAATGGTGCTTGAGGCACGAAGGCCTTTTCCGGGATATTATACAGGACCTCAATCTCCGGCTTCAGGAATTAAACCACCTTATTATTTGTTTTTTATAATAAAGCCTACCAATCTTTGCACCGAAGACAATATTATTCGCATCACCCAAAAAATTAAACAACAAAGTTCTTTGGTGTTTGATTCTTGCCCGGGTCAGCTTAGTTTGTTCAATATCATGCAGCCACATATCAGGATTCATACATCAGATATGGATATTGTCCCCGAACTTGTAGAGCATTATAAGGAGAACGGAATCGTTTTTCAGAAAGCAAAGGAGGTGACTGAAGCAACAAGTTTGATCCGCATTAAAAAATATTTTGAGCTGGAGGCTGTATATGAAAATGTATACCGTGCCGCAGATAATCCGTTTTTTAGGTATATCCGTATTCCCCGTCAAATTGATTGGGGCAGTTTTGAGAAAATTACCGACATCATAAAAGTCAATAATGATTTTGCTAATTATGATTATGCATTGGCAGCTTTTTATCAACAATGTGGTTTTGAGGATTATATCCGGATTTATTCAGAGCATTGCGATTGTACAAAGCTTCCAGAATTGCATCAGCTCTATTGTACAGAAATTGAAAAACACCTTTTTTTATAGAACAAACATCTTCCAAATTGATAATATCAAATCCTAGATAGATGAAACGATTTAAAAACTTTATCATTATTTTCACCATACTACTTTTTGTGTGGATGCTGCTGAACAATAGCTTTACTCCAATTATTTGGTTCAGTGGCATTGCAGTGTCCTTGGTGGTTTCATTGGTTTTTTGCGGTTCCTGCAATGTGTTTTCAGACATTCGCTTTACGCCCAAAGCATTCTTATACACCTTTCTTTATTTAGCCGTTTTTCTCAAAGAACTTGTAAAATCCAATTTTGATGTTGCCCGACGCGTGCTTTCGCCTTCCTTACCTATTAATCCGGGTATTGTAGAAGTGAAAACACGATTAAAAAGTCGAATGGGTCGATTAATCCTTGCAGACTCCATCACACTAACACCGGGAACTTTTACGGTTGACATTCAAGAAGATATGCTTTATATCCATTGGATTGATGTAAAAAGTGACGACATCAATCTGGCAACTCAGGAAATCGTTAGCAAATTTGAAAAATATCTGGAGGTAATATATGGTTAATACACTACTCACTATTGCATTGGCGCTTATTGCAGCCAGTTTACTTATCAGTCTATACCGTTTTATTAAAGGCCCATCTTCGGTTGATCGTGTCATTTCTTTTGATGTGATGACCATTTCATCCATAGCGCTTATTGGCTTTGTGGCCTATTTTGCACAAAGGATTATCTATCTGGATGTGGCTATTGTATATGGTTTGCTTAGCTTTTTGGGCGTATTAATTATTGCCCGCTATCTCGAAAAAGGTTTATAAAACAAAAAATTATTCCAATGGAAATATTACACACAATCGGTGCTATTGTCAGTTTAATTGGCGCTGTTTTTTTGTTTCTCGGCTCGCTGGGATTGCTTCGTATGCCCGATGCCTATAACCGTATTCAGGCAGGAACAAAAGCTTCCACGCTCGGAACAATGCTTTCGCTTTTAGGATTGGGCATGATTATGCCGGGATGGTTCGGGAAAATCATAATCCTGATCATCTTTGTACTGATTACCAACCCTGTATCCTCGCATGTGCTGGCAAGGGCTGCCCATTTTAGTGGCATTCCGCTCAGTCCGAAAACAGTGGTCGACAAGCTTAAAGAGCGTCAGTTAAAAAATGAAAATGTTGAACATCAAAACCCAGAAGCATGATATTTACACTACTTGCCGGATTTTTTGGCCTTCTGATGCTAATTATGGCTGGAATCGCCATTTATCATAAAAGCCTTGTTATTGCCATCATTGCAGCAGGTGTGGTCAGCCTTTTTGCCTCCATACTTTATCTGTTGCTGGCTGCTCCTGATGTGGCTATGACTGAAGCGGCCATCGGTAGCGGATTGTCTACCATTATTTTCTTCTATGTGTTGAACCGTATAAAAAAGAAAGACCATGCGAAATAGCCTGATTTTACTATTAATACTCGGCTTCGGTTTTGTATTGTATGGCTTGTTCTCCGAGTTTCATGGGAATGATGCCTTAAACGAATTGTCTTCATTTTATGCACAGCCGCAACAAATTGAAGATGTCGGTGCCGCCAACCTTGTTACAGCCGTTGTGGTTACCTATCGTGGCCTCGATACCCTTGGTGAGGTTACAATTCTATTCCTGACAGCTGCTATCATTGGCTTTTTCCTGAAAGTTAATGTGCGCAACCGCAATGAAAAAGCAGAAGTTAGAAAGCCCAGCGAAATCTTTGAAACCGCAGCTATGGTGCTTACGCCTATGATTTTTGTTCTGGGCATCTATGTCTTCGTTAACGGACACCTTACGCCCGGTGGAGGATTTCAAGGTGGGGCAATTATTGCTTCTTCTTTTGTGTTGCTTCTTCTTGTTGGTCAGAGTCATCGCTTTAAAAAACAGCTTTTTACAAGCCTTGAAAGTGTTTCAGGCCTTGTTTTTGTGTTTATTGGCGTGCTGGGAATTGTGCTTGCAGGCGGATTCCTCGATAACCGCATACTGCCCGTTGGTCAAGTGAGGGAACTCATCAGCGCAGGAGCCATTCCGATTATCTACATTTTTGTAGGACTTAAAGTGGGCTCCGAATTGTCCAACATCCTTTCCAATTATAAAGAAGTACAAACTGAAGACTAACTTACCGAAAATCAAAGAATATGGAATATATCAGCATTACAATCGGTTTTCTGCTTATTCTCGCCGGACTTTGGGCGCTTCTGACACGGAAAAACATCATCCGTATTATTATTGGCTTTAGCTTGTTTGACACGGGTTTGCATGTGGTTATGGTGAGCGTGGCTTATATTCGAAATGCTACTGCACCTATTATTGATGAAGCCGTGGGTATCAACGATGCCGCAAAAATGATTGTAGATCCACTGCCTCAGGCCTTGGTGCTAACTGCCATTGTTATTGGCTTGGGCGTTACGGCATTATTGCTTGCTTATGCCTTGAAAATGTACCGTCAGAACGGAAGCCTTAATATTTCTGATTTTAGCTCATTAAAAGGCTAATCGTATTGTAAAACCATTGATTATAAAAAGACACAGCATATGATTTCTCCTATACATATGATTACCATCGGCCTTGGAGTAGCGTTTGCGCTTGGGCTGTTCAAAAATCTGGGCAAATCTTTTACCATTAGCATGATGTTGCTTGGGCTTGCATTGATGAGTGCACTTTCCTTGCAATGGCTCTATGCCCTCTTAACAGGAAGTCAGGCTACAGAAGTGTTTACTGCCGGATTTCGCCCGCCCTTTTCTATCAACCTTTTAATGGGCAAGCAGGAGGCTGTTTTAACCTCTATGATAAATATCGCAGGATTGCTCGGTGCGCTTTATTTGTTCCGCTCCCTAAAACAGCAAGGCTTTCATGCCATGCTTGTTTTCCTCGTTTTTATAATGGGTATTGATGTCATTATTATGACACGTGATGCCTTTAACCTCTTTGTATTTATGGAAGTGGTAAGCATTGCCACAGCCGGTTTAATTATTCTTGATAAATCGAAAAATGCTATTCCTGCCGGATTTAAGTATATGATGGCCACCGGGCTTATCGCCGGATTATTCTTACTCGGAATTGTTTTTGTTTATTATTTTGGAGGCTCGCTCTATATCGATTTACTCAGTACTCAAGGCCTTACAGCAATGAAGGGAGGCAGCGTGGCTGTTTTTCTTGTGTTAATGGCGATAATTCTTGAACTGAAACCTTTTCCTGCAAATGGTTGGGCTCTTGATGTTTATCAGACGGCGCCTCCTGGATTGTCCGCATTAATTTCTGCCGCATCGGCCACAGCCATGTATTTTGTATTATACAAATTGCTTGCATTAGCCGGACCTGAATGGTATCAAATTACAGCATATATTGGCGCAGTGAGCTTTGTTGGTGCCAACCTGCTCGGAATGCAACAGCAAAACCCACAGCGTCTTTTAGGTTATTCTTCCATCGGGCAAATTGGTTTGCTGATGATTGTACTGGGACTAAAACCCATACTCGGCAACGATCTGGAATTTATCGCCTTCTCAATTTTACTTACACATTACCTCGCGAAAGCCGGTTTATTTTGGTTGGCAGGCATCATTAAAGCAGAAAATTTAAGTGCTTGGGCTGTGCTTCGACGCAATCCATTTTATCTCTTTTTATTCGGCACTTTTGTTTTTGCATTGGTTGGTTTTCCTCCATTTCCTGCATTTTTTGGAAAATGGGCACTTATCATGAACGTTGCTGGCGCCGGAATGTATGGATGGCTGTTTTTTATACTATTAGCGTCCTTTCTCGAGGGTGTTTATCTTTTCCGTTGGCTTGGATTTGTTATTAAAAAAGAAGAAGCCCAACTTCCTCAGCTAAATGTTCAATGGAACCAGCTGCTTCCACCTGCCCTTTTTGGAATTGGACTCTATGTCGCAGCTTATTTTACAGGGGAATTCAGTCAGTTCGGACAGGCGATCAATTATATTCCCCTTCTGTTTGTGGCCTTGCTTTTCATTTTGGATTTCCTTCCTATAGCAATTAAAAACACCATTGCAATTTTAGGAATGGCCTTTTATGCATGGCTGAAACTGCCTCCTTTATTTGATGCAGATATGCTGCGTTTCATTTTTGAAGGCATTTTCCTGATTGGTGGTATCCTTACGCTTATTGCCGGATATCAGTACAAAGGCAAACGCATTGGGTTTTATCCAGTTGCATTATTGATGTTTGCCGGCCTTACGCAGATCATCGAAGCAGAAAACATGTTTCAGTTTTTCTTTGGCTGGGAAATTATGACTGCAGGTTCTTATTTTCTGATTATCAGAGGAAAAAAATCAATGCCCCATGCTTTTAGCTATATGTTATTTTCCATTGGTGGCGCTTATGCACTGCTTGCAGGCTTTGGCCTCACATTTGCCGGAACAGCAAACCTTTCGCTCGATGCACTAGGTCTTGTTCAGGAACATATTGGCTGGATTTACGGCTTGCTTGCTGTAGGCTTTATGACAAAAACTGCGTCCCTAGGCCTGCATATCTGGTTGCCCGGAGCGCATGGTGAAGCCGAAAGCGATGTTTCACCAATGGTTTCTGCTATATTGCTTAAGGCCGGAGTCTTTGGATTATTACTGCTTATGATTTTCATGGGACAGCATCCCGAAACAACGAATTTGGTGTATATCCTCGGTTGGTTGGGTGCTCTCACTGCTTTGGCAGGAAACCTGGGTGCAGTTTTTCAGGAAGATGCCAAAAGATTGTTGGCCTATTCAAGTATTGCGCAACTCGGTTACATTCTTTTTGCACTGGCTATGATGAGCCACCTGGGTTGGCTGACTGCCTTTACATACACCATCAACCACTTTATGTACAAAGCAATTCTTTTCCTTGCCATTGGTGCTGTAGTATTGCGCGTTGGTACGCATAATATGTATGAAATGGGTGGTTTGATTAAGAAAATGCCTTTTGCATTTATTGCAGTACTCATTGGTATTATTGCACTTTCCGGCGTTCCTCCTCTTTCCGGTTTTGCGGGAAAATGGCTCTTTTATAATGCCGTTCTCAGTAAAGGCTGGTATTTCCAAGGCGCAATTGTGTTCTTCTCGGGCATCATCGCTTTTCTATACCTGTTCAAACTGATCTTTTCAGTATTTCTGGGACAATTAAAAGATAATCACCGAAAGGTAAAGGAAATCAGTATTTGGTTTATCATCCCTATCTATACTTTAATTATTGGAATCATGATTTTCTCCATGAAACCACAATGGATATTGCAACCTTTGGGCGATATGATTGCCGTATATTTTCCTGAAGGTGGATTGCAGTGGGATGGCAGCATGGCCTCAACACCATTAGGATATTGGAGCGGAACTGGGGTTTTTATTACCGTTGCCGTGATGTTTGCCACGCTTTTTAGTTGGTTGTTTCTTATGAGCCGTAAGGCGCAGCGCATCGAACAATTTAATATTGTTTATTCAGCAGAACGCCCATTCCGTCCGGAGACAACACATGTAAGTTATAATATTTATGCCGGCTATAATAAGGCTTTGGGCTTTTTAGTAACGCCATTGGTTGAAGCTTTCTGGCATTTTATAAGCAATATTTTCATTGATTTGGCCGGATTTTTCAGGCGCATTTATAACGGCAATGGCCAAACATACCTTGCTCATATGATGGTGTTTATTTTGGTCGTTTACGCCTTCATTCAGGCTATTGTATAATTTTATAAACCGATAATCATGGATTTTGATATCAGCAAATTACTGTACACATTACTGGGACTGCTTATTCTCCTGAACTGGGGTTTGCTTATGGGCGGCACTATTCGGAAAATCGGGGCGCGAGTGGCAAAACGCCATGGGATTCCAATTTATCAACCCTGGATTGACCTCATAAAGAATTATGCAATACGATCCCAACTGAGTCATGGGATTATGTTCTACCTCGGGCCGGTTTTTCGTCTGTCCGGTGGTGTTGGCTTATTTTTGTTTATGCCATTAATCTTTGGCAGCCAACTTTGGACAAACTATAGTTTTCAGGGCGATTTAGTTCTTTTGCTCTATTTCCAGTTTTTTGGAATGCTGGGAATGGCCCTGGGCGCTGGCGAAGGCGGACATCCAAACTCAACGATTGGTATTAGTCGTGGACTTGGGCAATTTACTACCATCGAAGTGCCATTAACATTGGCTGTAATTTCTATCGCCATTCAATATCAAACACTTTCTATCTCAGAAATTGTTGCAGCACAACAAGGTGGGATCTTAAACTGGACACTTTTTACCAATCCTTTTGCGACGATTGCAGCCATGTTGGCTCTTCTTGGGATTTTTAGTCATTCGCCCTTTAATCTGATCAAAGCACCCAATGAAATTCCGATTGGCCCGCCCACAGAATACCACGGAACCTTCCTGGGCGTGCTTCGCACCAATGCGGCTATACTTCATGTAATTGAAGCAGTGTTGTTTATGAACCTGTTTTTTGGTGGCGCTACAAATTGGGTCGAGTTAATTATTAAAACATTTTTTATCTATTTCTGGTCTGTATTTGTGGGGATGGTTTTCCCTCGTTTCCGAATCGAACAATCGGTGCGCTGGTTTTTGAAGATCCCTCTTGTATTAGGCATTATCGCAATTTTATTGGCATAATCAATTATGGAAAAAATGGATATGAACGAAGAACTCCATCATAAAAACAAAGCGCAGGAAGAAGATAAATTCCTGGCGCCTGAAAATAAAATCAGGAGAGTGGAAACCCCTGATGGCGAAATCATTGAAGTGGATCCTTTAAAAGATTACTTTTCTGACGCGCGTCCAAAAATTTATGAACCCAACAGTATTCCTGTAATTGAAAAGTTTTTAAACTGGGCTCGCGCTGAATCATTGTGGGTCCTGGGTTTTGGAACGGGCTGCGGCAGTATAGAAATTCCGCCATTGGTAACGCCACGTTTCGATGCCTATCGTTATGGTGTTCAGATGCGCGCCACGCCCCGACAATCAAATGTGTTTATTATTTCGGGCTATCTGAGTGTAAAAACACTGAAAAGGGTGATTCGCAGCTATGAGCAAATGCCCAATCCAAAATATGTTCTGGCTCTTGGCAGTTGCACCATTAATGGCGGTATGTATTATGATAGTTATAATACAATCAATCGCCTCGATCGCTATATACCTGTGGATGTTTATGTTGCGGGATGTATGCCGCGTCCGGAGGCTTTGCTTGCAGGATTTGTGAAACTCAAAGAGCTTATCAAAGCAGGAAAAGCCGAAAAAGCCAATGAGTATGTAGAGCATTTTGATGAGTATAAAGCCAATCAGAAGAAGATTATTAAGGATTGGAATATGCCCGATTATAACTGGTAAAACCCTGATTATGAAAAAATTGATAGATAAATTACAGCATTCGTTTGCGCTTACCGATGCAGTATACCAAAGAAAAGACCTTTGCTTTGTAAGCGTTCAAAAAGAAAATGCCTTGGCTTTGGTAACGCATTGCCGTGATTTTGAAGGTTTTTCGCATTTTGTAATGTTGTCCTGTGTCGATTGGATAGAGGATGGGCTTTTTCAATTAACCTATCTGTTGAACAATCCAACAGAAAAATACGATCTGGGCATACGTACCTTTATCAGCAGGGATAATGCAAGTATGGAATCGGCGCATAAACTTTGGAAGCAAATTGCAACCCATCAGCGTGAGCTGAAAGAAATGTATGGCATTGATTTTCCCGGCAGCCCAAGGGTTGATGAGTCATTTATACTTGAAGGCTGGGACGATATACCGCCAATGCGCCGCGAATTTGATACGAAAAAATATTCTGAGGAAACATATTTCCCAAGAGAAGGACGGCAAACCAACGATCCTTCAACCTATATGAAATCAAAGCTTTATCCCAATGAAGAAAAATAAATTATTCAATCTCAACCCTGATCGGAGTCTTTATCCCGAGAAGGATGCCGACGGCAAACCCATTGTGGATTTAAGCTCGCAGAAGTATGTGAAACTTTGGCAAGGGCCACAACATCCCGGGGTAACCGGAAATATGTCGCTGGAACTTACTGTATGCGGCGACGAAATTGTGGAAGCAAAAACACATGTGGGCTATTTGCACCGTGGTTTTGAAAAACTTATGGAGCGCAGAAAGTACATCCAATGTTTCCCTACCTGTATTCGCATGTGCGTTGCTGAGCCGGATTATAATGAGTACAACCTCGCTGCAGGCATTGAAGAGCTCTCCGGCATTGAGGTTCCTGAAGCAGCAAAATGGCTGCGAACCCTTATTTTGGAAATGGCGCGGCTGCAATCCTTATTGCGTGTTGTCCCAGGTCAGGGCGGTACTTTTGCCCTTGGCCTTGGTGTGCAATGGGGCGTTTATCTTCGTGATCTTATTCTTGATCGCTTCGAGGAACTCACCGGAGGCCGTGTTTATCATATGTATATTCTTCCCGGCGGCGTGCGTGGGCTTTTGCCCGATGGTTTTAGAGGCCGTATGGAAGAAAACTTGAAGAAAATTGATGAATTCATCGGAAACATCGATAAGCTGATGTTCAGCAATGCGGTATTTAAATCAAGGGCAATCGATACTGCTATAATTAAGCCTGAATGGGTCGATCAATTTGGTATTGTTGGGCCAAATGCTCGTTCTGCAGGATTTAAAAGGGATGTGCGAAAAGATTATCCATATCTGGTTTATGATCAGCTTGATTTTGACCCTATGGTGATGGATCATTCCGATATTTATAATAGGGCAAGGCTTCGTTGGCACGACTTGATTATGACCGTTGACCTGATTCGTCAGATTATGGCACGCATACCCGATAAAGGCGAATTTAAAGCGCCCACACCCAATGTAATGCACTGGCGCATCCCGAAAGGGGAAACCTATATCCGCAGTGAATCGTCGCGTGGGGAGTATGGTTTTTATATGGTGAGCGATGGCAGCGATAAACCCCGTCGGATTCATTTACGCGGACCAAGTTATGTACATGCAGTTTCTCTGCTCGAGCATATGCTGATAAATGCAAATATTGCTGATACAGCGGCAATTATGGTCTCACTGCAAACCTGTCCGCCGGAAATTGAACGCTAAGGCCGAGCAGGCAGCTTCGCCGATATGGCAAGAAATTATGATGTTCTTTAAACAATTGATTATCAAGAAAAATTCCAATAATGGGAAGCATTAAAGATATACTTAGTCCGTTTACTGCATGGGCAAATGTGGTAAAAGAACCGGTTACTGTTAAAGATCCGTTTAACGACCGTCCGGGGGCTCCTCGCTACCGTGGTTTTCATAAAAATGATATTGAAGCCTGTATCGGTTGTGGCACATGTGAGGCAATTTGTGAAAATGAAGCCATTGATTTAGTGCCTGTTGAGGGCATTGAAACAAAAGATGGTGATAGTGGCTTGCGTCCGAAAATTGATTATGGTCGCTGCTGCTGGTGTGCCCTTTGTGTCGATGTATGCACAACCAACTCCTTAAGCCTCAGTAATGAATACACATGGGTGGATACGGATCCTGATAATTTCCGTTTTATTCCGGGTGTGGATAAAAAAGATTGGGACAAAAATGAAGAAGGCTGGAAAAAGCCCGGGCCGGATTATGAGTTTTATCAGCTGGAGCGCGAACATATGGAGCACCTCCATCCGGAAGAGCGTGATAAATCATTTATTGAAATTGTTAAAGGCTACAGCAAAGAACAGGCGCAAAAAGAGGCTGATCGTTGTGTGGAATGTGGTATTTGTACCGCAACTTGTCCCGCACATATGGGTATTCCGGAGTATATCAAAGCCGTGCGCAATGATGATATGGAAGAAGGCTTGCGCGTGCTTTACGAAACCAATCCTTTGCCCGAAATTTGTGGACGTATTTGCACACATAAATGCGAAACCGTC